>NZ_CP025034.2:0-4826853 GCF_002952735.2 Enterobacter sp. SGAir0187
AGCCTCCGATGAGGCGATCATCCTCCGCTATCCGGCAGAGAACATCACTAACTGGCGAACAAAGCGTATCAATGGGCGCGATCAACTGGTGCTGGTGGTCCTTCGTGAATGCGTAGAAGAGCCGGATGGTTACGCTTACAAGGATGAAATCCAGTACCGAGAGCTGGCGCTGGAAGAAGGGCGGTTCATCTGTCGGGTATGGCGCCGGGCTGGTGGCACTGCAAGCGGAACCTACACCGTTGACAGTGAGTACCACCCTAAGCCGAAAGGAAAGGACTACTGGGATGAAATCCCGTTCACATTCGTCGGGGCCCAGAACAACGATCCTACCATTGATGATTCACCGCTGGCTGCGCTGGTGGAGATAAACCACGGTCATTACCGAAACAGCGCTGACTATGAGGACAGCGTTTGGTTCTGTGGCCAGGTGCAGCCCTACATGACTGGGCTCGATACCGGCTGGCGCGATCACCTCGAGAAGAAGGGCGTGAAAATTGGTTCCCGATCACCGCTTTTGCTTCCCAAGGAGGGCTCGTTTGGTTATGCCCAGGCACAGCCGAACATGCTGGCTAAAGAGGCCATGGACAGCAAACGCGATTACATGGTGCAGCTGGGCGCCCGACTGATTGAGCAGAACGCCACGGCGAAGACGGCAACCCAGGCGAGCGGTGAGCAAACATCCTCAACGTCGGTGCTCGGTATCTGCGTCTCGAACGTTTCCGAGGCCTATACGCTGGCACTTGGCTGGTGCGCGAAATACCTCGGCATCAAGGGAGAAACGACGAGTTACACCATCAATCAGGAATTCATAGCGAAGGTTGCCGAGTCTGGCATGGTGACGGCAATCGTCAACGCTTGGCAGTCCGGTGCGCTGCGCGATAGCGATATGATTCGCTCGCTGCAGAAGCTCGATCTCATTGACCCGGCAGACAGCCCGGACGAGGTTATTGATGCGCTTCGCAATCAGGCACCAACGTTGACGGGAGGCTGATATGCCCACCATTAACGAAAGCCTGCGTGATGAATCTATCGCGCATTCCGTTTGGTTAAGCCGCTACGCCACTGGAGTGGCAAACCGGATGGTGAAGTTGCTCAGCGAGACGGACGCAGAACTGTCGGCACGCCTGCTGGATGCGCTGGACAGATTGCCGCCGGAGAGCTTCACAGTTAATCGCCTGCAGAGTTTACTGGGCAGCGTGCGCGATCTTAACCATCAGGCCGTAGCCACCATGCAGGCAGGGCTCGAGAGTGAGCTGGTGGCGCTGGCAAAGAACGAAGCCAGTTATCAGCTGAACCTGTTCGATTCCCTTCTGCCATCACAGGTCCTGTCTCACTATCCGTTGCAGGGCATCACCGCCGATATGGTGTATGCCGCGGCGATGGCGCAACCCTTTCAGGGCGGCTGCTGAGTGAGTGGGCGGAGAATCTGGAATCGGACAGGCTGGCGCGTATCGTGAACGCCGTCCGCAGGGGGTATCTTGCTGGCGACACGGTAGAAACTATCGCGTGCAATGTTCGTGGCCACGCCAACAAAGACTATCGCGACGGGGCGCTGCAGATGAGCAGGGCAAACGCCGCCAGCATCGCTAAAACAGCTGTGAATCATCTGGCTGCCACAGCGCGCAACAGCTTCACCAGTGCCAACAGCGATATCGTGAAAGGCAAACAGTGGCTGTCTACGCTGGACAATAAAACCAGCCACGACTGCATTATTCGTGACCTGCTGCGTTACACCCTGGATAACAAACCGGTCGGGCATAAGGTGCCTTACCTGCAGGGACCCGGGAAGATTCATTTCTGCTGCCGTTCTACTGAAACTCTGATTCTCAAGTCTTGGCGCGAACTCGGCATTGATATTGATGAGATGGACGAGGGCACTCGTGCCAGCATGGATGGCCAGGTGCCAGCTAAAACCTCGTATCTGGAATGGCTCGCGCGCCAGTCGGCACAACGCCAGGATCAGGTTCTGGGTGCCGAGCGTGGACGTCTGTTCCGCGCGGGTGAAATCGACCTGGCTGATATGTTCACTGACAAAGGCGAGTGGATCAGCCTGGAACGGCTGAAGCAGTTCTCAGGCACAGACAACTAACAATCACATCTTACTCCACGCCCTGGCATCCGCCGGGGCTTTTTTATGGGCGAGGCCCGGCAAAATCCCGAGGGGAAATTATGTTAATTCGAAACATGCTTCTGAAATATTACGCACCTGAAAGCGGCGGCGAGGGCAGCGGTGGCGGTGGTATCGAAATCACCCCAGAAATCCAGAAGCTGATTGATGAGCGTGTGACCAGCGAAGTCACGGGCCTGAAATCGAAAAACTCTGAGCTGCTGGGTACCATCAAGCAGCAAAAAAGAAACCTTGTCACGCTTCGATGGTATCGATCCTGATGCTGTGCGCGGCATTCTCCAGCGTTTTTCCGACGACGAAGAGGCAAAGCTGATTGCCGCCGGAAAAATCGATGAGGTGCTCGCATAAGCGCACCGAGCGTCTTGCGTGCTGACGTTGATAAGCAGATTAAAGCCGCAAATGAACGCGCGGACAAAGCCGAAGCGTTCTCCAACAAATTCCGGATCGAGTTCTGGGCGATGCAATCCGTGCAGCAGCCTCAAAAGCTGGCGCGCTGCCGGAAGCATCCGACGATCTGATTCTGCGTGCCAAAGGCACATTCCAGCTCAACGACGAAGGCGAGGCCGTAGCAGTTGATGCAAATGGCGATGTTCTGTTCGGTAAAGACGGCAAAACCCACTAAGCCCGCTTGAGTGGGCGGAGTCTCTTAAGGAGACGGCTCCGCATCTGTTTCCCACGCGCAGAAGGCACCGGCGCGGGCGGACACAAACCAAACGGCGTTGGCAGCCTGAAACGTTCCGAAATGAGCGCCAGCGACAAAGCGGACTACATCCGCAAGCATGGCCAGCAGACCTTCCTCAAACTTCCGAAATAAGGGATTAACCCATGTCTACCACTGTTAATAGTGACCTGATCATTTATGACGATCTGGCGCAGACCGCTTTCCTCGAGCGTCGCCAGGACAACCTGGCAATTTTCAACGCGTCCTCCAACGGCGCGATCCTGCTGGATAACGAACTGATTGAAGGCGACTTCCGCAAGCGTGCCTTCTACAAAGTGGGCGGCTCAATCGAATCGCGTGACGTTAACTCCACCGAAAAGGTGACGGGTAAGAAGATTGGCGCCGGTGAAGCCGTATCGGTCAAAGCGCCGTGGAAATACGGTCCATACGAAACTACCGAAGAAGCGTTTAAACGGCGCGGCCGCTCGGTTGACGAGTTCTCCGAAGTGATCGGCACTGATGTGGCTGACGCGACGCTGGAAGGCTACGTGAAATACGGCCTGAAGGCGCTTACGGCAGCTATCGGCGCCAACGCGGATATGGTGGTTACCGCCGATATCGAAACAGATGGTAAGAAGACTCTAACGCGCGGCCTGCGTAAGTACGGCGACAAGTTCAACCGTGTCGTGCTCTTCGTTATGCACTCCGCTACTTACTTCGACATCGTGGATGAGGCGATCGCCAACAAAATCTACGAAGAAGCTGGCGTGGTAGTTTACGGCGGGCAGCCGGGTACGTTGGGTAAACCTGTGCTTGTGACCGACACCATGGACGCTGATGCGATCCTTGGGCTGGTAGCCGGAGCGGTTACCGTCACCGAGTCGCAGGCGCCGGGGTTCCGTTCCTACGACATCAACGATCAGGAAAACCTGGCGATCGGCTACCGTGCTGAAGGCGTTGTTAATGTCGATTTGCTGGGTTACAGCTGGGATACCTCCAAAGGCGACAACCCGGACCTGACCAAAATCGGCACTGCAGGTAACTGGAAGAAGCACTTCACCAGCAACAAATCGACGGCTGGTGTACTAATTAAACTGGGATCCGCAGCGGGGGAGTAACGCTGTCAGTGGATAAAACCTCCGCAACCGCTGACAGCACCGATGCGGTCACCATTTCCCTGAAGTACACGCTAAACGGCGCAGGTGTTTCCGGCAAAACCGTTGCCTGGAATTCAACCGGCGGCACGCTCAGCACTGCCAGTTCTCAAACCGGCTCTGCTGGTGGGCCACGGTCAAACTTACCTCTGATACAGCAGGTACTTTAACAGTCACTGGTACTGTTGATGGTGTTGCTAAATCGAGTGAGGAAATCACCTTCATCGCACCTGCTGCAGGCTAACCGATGGGGCGTAAGCCCCATTCAACGGATGCTCAGATGATTATTACTGATATCACCGCCGCTGACGTTAACAGTTACGCCAGCGAAGATGAACTGGCGTCATTTGCCACGCTGAGAGGAGTTGAGGTGCCTGAAAAGCTCACACCATTACTGATTAAGGCGATGGACTACCTGGAAGGTCTTGATTGGGTAGGTTCCAAAGCAGACCCTCGACAGCCGCTGGCCTGGCCACGCGCAAATGTCATTCTGGATGGACACGACTTCCCACCCGACCAGGTGCCGCGGCAGGTTATCACCGCACAATGCATGCTGGCTATCGAGGCGATTGATGGCGATTTGCTTTCAAGCGTTCGTGAGGCCGCGGTTAAAACCGAACGTGTCGAAGGCGCCGTAACCATGACTTATGCGGTTGCCGACGGTGAGGTGTTTACGCCAACTTACCCGGCGGTAATGGCTATTCTCGGCAACCTGGCTGGTGGGCGTGGATATGCAATCAATACTTTCGCGGAGCGCGCGTAATGGCCATCAACTATCAGCGAATGCAGGCGACAACGACTCGTATGCTCAAGCAGAACGGCATTGCATACAACGTCACGCGTAAGGGCACGTTAATCGTCATCGGTGGTGTGGAGCATCGTTCCGAGGATATCCAATTCACCGCCACAGGAGTGAAGACGGATTACGCGCCAGGCGAAATTGATGGAACCGTCATTGAAAACGGTGATGTACGGATTGTCTTCAGTGCTGAGAAGGACATTAAAACCGGCGATCTGATCGACGTGGACGGCGTAAGCCACCGCGTAGTTAAACCAAACCCGTGAAACCGGGCGCTGTGGTGCTCTGCTACAAAGCTCAGTTGAGGGCATAACATGGACGATAATAAGGCGTTCACGGCTGCCATCACCGCGTTCGTGGACAAAGCCAAAGCGAATCAGGAAGCGGTCGTACGTGCTGTCGGCATTCGGATCCTTAATCAACTGGTGATTATGTCACCTGTCGGCAACCCCGAACTCTGGGGCATCAACCAGACGGCAGCCTCTTACAATCAGGCGGTATACGACCATAACGAAGCGCAAAAATCGAACCCTAATAATCTGACTAAAACCGGGCGACTTAAGAAGAAGGCTCGACTGGTGGATGGGATGGATATCAAAGCGCCGCCCGGATATACCGGTGGACGGTTTCGGGGCAACTGGCAGGTGTCTTTTGATGCACCGACCACAGATGAAACGGGACGTGTCGATAAAACCGGAAATCTGACAAAAGCCGCAGGAAATTACACGCTGTCGCTGTTCAAAGTCGGGATGAAGGCTATTTATTTCTGCAACAACGTCCCTTACGCGTATCGACTGGAGATGGGGCACTCTTCCCAGGCTCCGGGAGGGATGGTACGCATTACTGCTGCTGAGTTTCAGCGATTTTTTGAGGATGCAGTAGGGGAGGTGACTAAATGATTCCCGATATCGCGGCGGCGCTGGCCGCCAGGCTCGGCGAGTGGGCTGATGCTGAAGGGATCCCAGTTGCCTGGGAAAACGTGCCTTTCACACCGCCATCTGATGGGCTCTATCTTGCTGTCCATGACATGCCCGCCACGCCGCGTACGGTAGACCTTGGATTGCGCTGCCGCATTTATTCAGGTGTATACCAGATTAACGTTGTGGCCCCAGCCGGCACAGGCCGTACCGATGTTGTGGCCCTGGCTGATCGCGTGGCTGAATTGTTCCCCGAGGGGCAGGAGATTGAAGGCAGGGGTTTTACATGCTGGATAGATCAAACGCCTGGTGTTTTCCGCGGGATCACTACATCTGTCTCTTATACCATTCCCGTTAGTCTCAATTATCGAGCTGATATCTCCAGCTAATCCTTGCAACCTTCTAAAACTGACCGGCACTTTGCCGGTTTTCCCGTTTCTAAAGGAGTAACCAATATGGGCTTTGCATTGCCTAACGGCGCTCACGTCTATCTGGCATCGGGTTATGGCCCAGCCATTACTTTCACCGGGGCGACGAACGCCGAAAATATGGTGATCACCGTGAGTGAAGCGGACGCACTCAAGGTGGGTGATATTGTTCATGTGAACTGCAACTGGTCCGGTGTTGATAACGTCATTGCAAAAATTGATGCGATTGCCGAAAGCGCCGTAACTCTTCGCAATATCAATACCACCAACAAAAACAAATATGCCGCTGGTGGCGGTACCGGTTCGATCCGCAAGGTGCTTGAATGGACCGAGCTGCCGCAAATTACTGAGGTGTCGAAATCTGGTGGCGATCAGAACACCACACAGATTCAGTTCCTGAGCGATGATCGCCAGCGCAACCTGAATACTTATAAATCCGCTGTCTCTCAGACCTACTCGATCGCTCACGACTCAACTCTCCCGGTATATCCGTTGCTGCGCCAACTGGACGAAGACGAAGAGACGGTTGCGGCTTACATGTACGTGCCGAAGGCGAAGGAAAACCGTTACTGGGCGGCCACGGCGTCCTTTGACGATACGCCAACTACTGCGGTTAACGAGGTAGAGACAGTAAGTGTGGTGCTGAACCTGCAGTCACCGGCGATGACGTTCTACAAGGTAACTGACGCTGCCGCCTGACCCGTCAGAGCTTTCACTATTCCATGCCTCCCATAATGGAGGCTTTTTTCGTTAAGAGGTATCGATGGCGACCAAATTCTCCCTTCAGCCAAAACCTACATTCAAGGCCAATGTCTCGATCCCCCGAGCTGGCGCTGAGGATGGCGTGTTGACGTTCACGTTCAACCACAAGCCACTTAAAGAACTGGCTGACCTCGAAAAACTCGAAGGTAAAACCGCCACTGATTTTCTGATGGAAATCATTGCTGGCTGGGCACTTCCGGATGCATTCAACGCGGAAAACCTGTCGGTGCTGCTGGAAAACTATCCGGCGGCGATGAAGGCCATCCCGGAAACCTACTACCGCGAGCTGATGGGCAGCGCGAAAAAAACTGATAGCGGTTGCCTCTGCGTTCTATACGCCTGAACCCACAGCGGCAGACCTAGCACCATACGGGCTTACGCCGGATGATTACGACGATCAATACATCGACGTCTGGCCAGATGTATGGACTTCATTCCTGGTGTTTCAGACTGTCAGTACGCAATGGCGAACGGGAATGGGGGGCGCGTCCGGGCTCGACTATAACGTTTTGCCCTGGGTGATGCGTTTGCACAACGTCGACGACGAGGCAACCGCGCTTTCGGACATCCGGGTGATGGAAAGTGCTGCGCTAAAAATTATGCATAAAGAGAGGGCGGAATGAGTAACGATATCGCCACGATTTCCCTGCGTGTAAATACCAGTGAGCTGGAGCGCGGTAATCAGGCACTGGATCGCTTTCAGGAAACCGCGACCGCCGCGGCAGGTAAAGCTGATGACCTGAACAGTACGTTCCGCACCGGTATCGATAACCAAAAGAAAAACAGCGAAAGTCTGAAGCAACAGCGCCAGGAGTTGCAGAACCTGCTGAATAAAATTAGCCCGGTAAACAAGGCGCTGGATGAACTGGACACGATCCAGGAGAGCCTGGCGAAGTTTCGCGGTAAAGGGCTGGTAGGGGATGAAGACTTTACTCGCTACAACAGCGTGCTTGAGACGACCCGAGCTAAACTGGCGCAGGTCATGGAGTGTGAGACCGCAGAGGGGCGGGCTCGCATTGAACAGGCACAGGCAGCACAGCGTGCAGCTGCGGCGGGCAAAACCTTTATCGATTCGCTGGAAGAGCAGGTCACAGCAATCGGAAAAACGCGCGCAGAACTATTAGAGCTAAAAGCAGCCCAACTTGGCGTGTCCGATCGTGCTGCACCGATGATCGCCCGACTGAAAGAGCAGGAGGAAGCGTGGAATTCAGGAGCGATCAGCGCGGGGCAATACCGCAACGCGATGCGTTATCTACCAATGCAAATGACCGACATCGTAACTTCATTGGCGTCTGGTATGCCGGTTTATATGGTAGCCATTCAGCAGGGCGGCCAGCTGCGCGATTCGTTTGGAGGTGTAGGCAATGCTCTGAAAGCGATGTTGTCGATGGTGACTCCTGCCCGAGTGGCCATTGGTGGCCTGGCCGGTGCTGTTCTGATTGCTGCAAAAGCGGGAGCGGACTACTTCACCGCCTACGACGAAATCAACAAGGCCATTATCAGGACTGGCAATATTGCCGGCACGTCAGCGCTCCAGATTATGGCTTCCTCTCAGTCTATTGCTGCCTCTACTGGCGCTACTGTAGGTACCGTTCAGAGTTTGATGACTGAGCTGGTTGGCATGGGATCGCTGACACAGCAGCAACTTGAAAAAGCAGCGGGCTCTACGGCGCTGGCGGTTCAGACCGGTATAGTCTCAGCGCAGGACATCACCAAAGCCTATAAGGACATCGAAAAAGATCCTGTTAAAGCGCTGCAGAGTCTCAACGAACAATATAATTTCCTGACCGTTTCGCAGCTTAAGCACATTGATGAGCTGGTGAAGCAAAAGGACCAGACAGCGGCCGTTACGCAGGCTATGGACCTGTTTGGCGATACGATGGCAGAACGTGGAGAGCAGGCTTACGACTCGCTGACACCGTTTGGACGACTGTGGCTGGATATCAAGGGCTGGGCGTCTGGGGCTATGCAGAGTATCGGTCAGTGGGTAGCTGAGCTGGCATCAAACACTCTGAAGGAATTCAACGCAATTTATTACAGCGTTGCGATCGTTTTCCAGAAGCTGAACCAGATCATTTCTTCCTCTATCGCGGCTGCGATTAATCTCATTCCTGACTGGGCGAAAACGGATACTTTGCAGGGATGGCAGGACTATAACGAACAAATGGCCAGCGCTTATGGCGACAGTGTTTCTCAGCTGAAAAAAGACTGGGATGCGGCTGATATGAGCGCAGGTAAATACCTCGATACGACCAGAAAGATAAGTACCGCAACCACCCAGAAGGATCGGGAAGGAGTCGCTTCTTTTGGCAAAAAGACGAAAACCGGAAAGCAGAGCACTTTCTCGGCTGGCGATCGCAGAACGGATGCTGCCCAGGCCGAGCTGCTGGCGCTTCAGGCACAGTTACGCGCGCTACAGCAGCATAAAGGGCTGAACGACACTATCAGCCAGCAGCGCAAAGAACTGTGGACGACTGAAGCGAAATTTCAGGTGCTGGAGGAGGCCTCGCGTTCACGTTCACTGACAAAGCAGGAGCAATCCCTGCTGGCGAGTAAAGACCAGGTGCTTCAGTTGGCACGGCAGAAAGCCCTGTTGGGTGATCAGATTTCCGTGCAGGAACTGCTTAATAAGCGCATAGATACCTCGCAGAAATACGTCACGCAGATGGCTGAGAAACAGGCCGCATTACTGGGTGGCGCGGGGATGAGTGACCGCCAGGCGCAGCGTGAGCTGGCAAAAAGTCAGCTCGCCGCCGGCTGGAAAAATACTGGTGGTTCGCTTGATGAAGAGGGATATCAGAAACAGCTTAAGGCAGCTAACGATTACTATGATGCTGAGGATCAGCTACGCGGTGACTGGCTGACCGGCGCGAAAAAGGGATGGGCTGATTTCGAAGACAGCGCGACCAATGTTTACTCCCAGGTGCAGACGGTTACTAGTAACGCGTTCACCGGGATGGCCAGCACCCTGACTGATTTCTTCACAACAGGTAAATCTAACTTCTCAGATTTCCTTTCCACTTTCCTCAAGGGCATCGCCCAGATGCTGACCCAACTGGCTCTGGTTAATGGAATGAAGTCAGCGTTTGGTGGAACCGGTATCGGCGCGTTCTTTGGTTTCTCAGGTGGTGGTTTGGTCCCAGGTTTTGATGGAGGCGGCTACACGGGAGATGGCGGTAAATACCAACCGAAAGGCGTTGTACACGGCGGTGAGTTTGTATTTACGAAGGAAGCGACCCGTGCACTGGGTGTCGGCAATCTGTATGCGCTTATGCGTGGAGCTCAGGGGTATGCAAACGGCGGTTATGTTGGCCGCGCCCCGATGTATGGGCTGCAATCTTCGGCAACTGGCGGCGTAACCGTTCAAACGTCCGTGATCGTTCATAACCAGAACACTCAGCAGCAGGCTTCTGATGACAGTGACGCCATTTCTCGGGCTTACAAGCAGACCATTGATCAGTCAGTACGCGCAGGTATAGCCAAACAGCTCCAGCCTGGAGGTCTCATCTGGAATGCAACGAAATCAAGATAAAGTGCCTCCGCAGATTTTGCCGTTATGCCAATTCCTGATAGGATTAATCTCAATTTTTACTGATGGAATAGGGACATGAAAAAAAATTGTAGGTGTGTTATTTCTTTCCTTCTTATTAGCCGGGTGCGATAAACCTAAAATTGACTCATCAACTGATGACGCAATGAAATCATCTATAGCCAAGGTCAGAGAATCTCTTCCGGAAAATAAACGGGAAGAATTTGATAGCGCTTTAAAGGTCGTAGCGTTCAGTAACATTAATATGGCTGACCTAATGCGAGCATCGTCAGAAAGTGACAAAGAAGATCTAAGCAAGAAGATGCGCGAGCCCCTGTCTGGCAAAACTGGAGAGGAAATCATCTCTTATGCTCAGCAAGTAACTGCCGAGAGGGAACTTAAGCAGAAAGAGCAGGCTATTCAGGAAATCAAAGAGCTTGAACAGAAAAAAGCTGACTCTGAGAAGGCCAAAGAAGAACTCAAAAAAGTACAGATTCTATCATCTCGATTTAGCCTGGAACCTGAAGAGTATGGGAAGCCACAACCTATTATTCGCCTTGTTGTGAAAAACAATACTGATAAAGCTATTTCCCGTGTGTACTTCAATGGAGTGATAGCCAGCGATGGACGTTCAGTTCCATGGCTGGAAAAAGATTTTAACTACGAAATTGCTGGCGGGCTTGAACCGGGTGAAGAAGCTACTTGGGCATTGGCTCCGAATAAGTTTTCTGAATGGGGGCAGGTTGATGCTCCAGCTGATGCGGTCTTCACAGTTACAGTAACGAGAGTAAATGGTGCAAATAAAGAAGCGATGTTTGATGCTTCTGGCTTTACAGAGCAAGAAAACAGCAGGCTTGAAGATCTAAAGAAAAGATACCTTTGAGCTGACGTATCTACTTAACCCGCTTCGGCGGGTTTTTTTATACCCGGAGGAAAGTTGGCGATCGAAACATTTATCTGGCGAACCCAGATTCAGGCGGGCATGGAAGGGGAGTTTATTTACGTAACGCGCTCTGCTTCCTTTGGAGACGGCTTTGAACAGATCGCCGGTGAAGGCATTAACCCTGAAAAACAGTCATGGCCGATGACCTTAACGGGAAAAAAAACTGAGATGCTCGATGCGCTGAGGTTTTGCCGCAAGCACATTACAAAATCCTTTATCTGGACGTCTCCTGTTGGCGAAACCGGTTTATACCGGATTGAAGCTGATTCCATTAAAGTCCAGCCGCTATCCAGCAAAGTGATGACCATAAAAGCAATCTTCAAACAGGCATACGCACCATGATTACTGAAGATTATCAACGCCTCGAACCTGGTGAAAAAATACGTCTTCTTGAGGTAGACGGTTCTGCGTTTGGTCTGGACGACGTTCTGCGCTTTCACGCTTATAACCTCCCGCATACTGAAGAAGAGATTGCGGCTGCTGGTGGCGACGAATCAAAGTTAAAGGCGAAGAGTATCTGGTGGCAGGGCGAAGAGTATGGTGCCTGGCCATATAAGCTCGAGGGACTGGAAGCTTCAACCGATGGCAGCAGCGCCCAGCCGACGCTCACCGTTGCCAACATTGACAGCTCTATCACTGCGCTCTGTCTGGCCTATGACGATATGCTGCAGGCCAAAGTTACGATTCATGACACTTTTGCGCATTACCTGGATGAGCGCAATTTCCCTGATGGAAATCCAACAGCAGATCCCTTGCAGGTGAGAAAGCGGGTTTTCTATATCGACGGTAAAAATAGCGAGCTTCCCGGTGAAAGTATCGAGTTTGTTCTTACCAGCCCGATGGATCTGCAGGGATTGATGATTCCGACCAGACAGCTGCATTCCCTTTGCACATGGTGCATTCGGAATAGGTACCGCACCGGCGATGGGTGCGATTATGCCGGCACGCTTTACTTCGACAGAAACAACAATCCGGTAAGCGATCCCTCATTGGATGAATGCAACGGCACGCTCACCGCATGCAAGCTTCGGTTTGGTGAACACAATGAACTTCCTTTCGGTGGTTTTCCAGGAACATCTTTGATCAGGAGTTAACATGCGTCAGAAAACAATTCAGGACATCCTGGCGCATGCTGCGAAAGACTATCCCACGAATGCTGCGGCGTGATAGCGCAGAAAAGCCGGGTGGAACGCTATTTCCCATGCCGTAATCTGGCTGCTGAACCAACGGAACAGTTTCACCTTTCACCAGAGGATTACGCCGCTGCTGAAGACTGGGGGACGATAACGGGAATCGTACATAGTCACCCTGACGCGACGACCCAACCAAGCGAACTGGACAAGGCTCAATGCGATGCAACGTTGCTGCCCTGGCATATTGTCAGTTGGCCTGAAGGAGACTTTCGTACCATTACTCCCCGAGGTGAATTGCCGTTGCTCGGGCGCCCGTTTGTGCTCGGACACTACGACTGTTGGGGCTGGTGATGAGCTATTTCCGACAGGAGCATGATGTCGAACTTCAGGATTACCGTGTTGATTATCCGTGGTGGGAGGACTCCTATTCGGATAATTTCTATCAGGATTGCTGGTACGAATGTGGGTTCCGAGAATTCAGTGGATCACCAATGCCGGGCGATTTGATCATCATGCAGGTGGAATCGAATAAGTGGAACCATTCAGGGATCTTGCTGGAGGGGAACATGCTTCTCCATCATCTTTATGGTCACCTCAGTCAACGTGTGCCATATGGAGGTTACTGGATGGAGAGAACCATGAAAATTGTCAGGCATAAAAGCCTAATCATGCAGGAGGGATAATGTGCGAATCCGTCCGTACTGTTCGCCTGTACGGTGTTCTTGGTAGTACGTTTGGCCGCGAATTCCAACTTTCGGTAGCCTCACCAAAAGAAGCCATCCGCGCATTGTGCGTTATCGTGCCAGGCTTCGAGCGTTTTTTGAATACCAGTAAGCAGCGCGGGCTTACTTACGCTGTATTCAGTGGAAAGCGTAACCTGAACGATGATGAACTCTCTATGGATCTGAGTACCGCTGATATCCGTATCGCGCCGGTTATCCTCGGGAGTAAACGTGGTGGAATATTCCAGACCATCTTAGGTGTGGCTTTGGTCGCAGTTGGTGCTGTGGCGTCATACTTTGGCGGTGGTGCTGTTGGCGTTCCTCTAATGCAATTTGGCGCTGCGATGGCCCTTGGCGGTGCCGTACAAATGCTATCTCCACAGACAACAGGGCTAGCCAGCAAGCAATCGGCAGACAACAAGGCCAGTTATGCCTTTGGTGGAGTAACAAATACGACAGCTCAGGGCAATCCGGTACCACTCTTGTATGGTCGGCGCCGTATAGGTGGCGCGATCATCTCCGCCGGTATCTATGTTGAAGATCAGCAATAAGCATGCTGTAATGGGCTTACTTAATATGGGGTAACTTGAGCATAGATTCAAAAATGAAAAAAATATCTACTCTTTTCCTTTGTACTTCCTTATTTTCAGGCATGGCTTTAGCTGATAACCATTACATACCTCTCCTCTATAATTTATCTACTATGTTTGATTTCAATCCCGTTAAAGGAGCTGTCAAATCATTAGATACTGATGTTGAAGAAAATGGTAAGGTCACTTATAAAATCGCCATCAGACTGGCTAAGAATGGTTGTGTCGAAAGCTTAGATCTTGACAACGTTTCGTCTGGTCATGAAACAAATCTAAAAAATAGCAATGGAAGTCTTGTTGGACAGAGAGATGGTAAACCTTTCTCTATACAGCTCGATGAAAAATGTAATATTTTGAGTAAAAATGAAAATGGTGACGAGTTGCGATATAGTCTTTACTCGAATGGATTAATTAAAGATACTTATTATTTGGGTAAGAAAATATCTGAGCATTTTTATGATGATAGTTCTAATTTGATACGTTCTGAGTTTTATGGTTCTGGAAAGATTCTCTCTAAAAACGAAATATCTTATGTTGATAAGGACAGGAAGCCTCTTGATTATAAAATCATAAACACATCAGTTTACTCGGAAGGTTATACAGCAACGAATACTTGTCATTATAGTGAAAAGCTTGTCCCTGAAATATGTAAAGTAACAATGCAGAGCGCAGGGAATCCTGTGCCGAAGCCAGTACTAATGACAGCGAATACGAAAGTTGAATTCTACTAGATTAAATACATTTCAATAAGCCACCTCCGGGTGGCTTTTTTTATGGGCGCAATATGGCTATAGCAACCGCTATTAAAGGCCGCAAGGGCGGCAGTTCAAGCTCAAGAACTCCTACAGAACAGCCAGACGATCTGCAGTCAGTAGCCAAGGCAAAAATCCTTCTCGCGCTGGGAGAGGGGGAGTTTGCTGGTGGCCTCACTGCGCGCGATATTTATCTCGATGGCACCGCACTTGAGAATTCAGATGGTTCACAGAACTTCAGCGGTGTGGCTTGGGAGTTTCGTTCTGGAACTCAGGCGCAAAAATACATTCAAGGGATCCCAGGTACTGAAAACGAAATCAATGTAGGTACCGAAGTTTCCAGCTCTTCAGCGTGGACGCGCACGTTCACCAATACGCAGCTTTCAGCTGTTCGCCTGCGTCTAAAATGGCCTTCTCTCTTCAAACAGGAGGACGATGGCGATCTGGTTGGCTATTCGGTCAACTACGCAATTGACCTGCAGACAGATGGCGGCACCTGGCAGACGGTGCTAAATACCAGCGTGACCGGGAAAACCACCTCTGGTTATGAACGCAGCCACCGTATTGATTTACCTCAGGCGGGCAGCACCTGGACCATCAGGCTGCGAAAAATTACAGCCGATGCCAATAGCGCGAAGATTGGCGACACGATGACGCTGCAAAGCTTTACAGAAGTAATTGACGCCAAACTGCGATATCCGAACACTGCGCTATTGTACATTGAATTTGACTCGAGCCAGTTCAATGGCTCAATTCCGCAAATTTCCTGCGAGCCCCGCGGGCGTGTTATTCGTGTGCCCGATAACTATGACCCCGAAACACGAACGTACAACGGCACCTGGACGGGCGCATTTAAGTGGGCATGGACGGACAACCCTGCGTGGATATTTTACGATCTGGTGGTCACTGACCGCTTCGGCCTTGGTAATCGGCTAACGGCAGCCAATATCGACAAATGGACGCTTTATCAGGTCGCTCAATATTGTGATCAACCGGTACCGGATGGTAAGGGGGGTAGCGGAACTGAACCTCGTTACATCTGCAACGTATACATTCAGGATCGGAATGACGCTTACACCGTCCTGCGTGACTTCGCCGCCATTTTTCGAGGCATGACCTACTGGGGAGACGACCAGATTGTTGCCCTTGCAGACATGCCCAGAGATGTCGATTTTACCTACACGCATGCTAACGTTGTCGACGGCAAATTCGTATATTCCAGCAGCACAACCATAAGTCGCTATACAAACGCTCTTGTATCCTGGTCTGATCCGGCAAATGGGTATGCTGATGCAATGGAGCCCGTCTTCGAGCAGGCTTTGGTGGCGCGCTATGGTTTCAACCAGCTTGAGATTACCGCCATCGGTTGCACCCGGCAGTCAGAGGCTAACAGAAAAGGGCGCTGGGGGATCCTGACCAACAATAAAGATAGGATTGTAACGTTTGACGTTGGTCTGGACGGCAATATCCCTCAGCCTGGCTACATTATTGCTGTTTCTGACCGAAATCTTTCAGGAAGAGATTTAGGCGGTCGATTATCCGCGGTTAATCGTCGTGTACTCAAACTTGACCGGGTTCCAAGTGCTAAGGCCGGTGACAGGATAATGGTAAACCTGCCGTCGGGTATCACCCAATCCCGAACGATACAGTCCCTGTCCGGTGAAATCGTTACCGTGACAACCGCCTTTAGTGAACTTCCGCAGGCTGAGGCTGTATGGGTTATTGAATCTGACGAACTTTATGCGCAGCAGTACAGGGTAATTAGTGTCACCGATAACAATGACGGGACATATACCATCGCGGGGGCAAATCATAATCCGGATAAATATGCCCGAATCGATACGGGTGCCATCATTGATCAGCGGCCGGTGAGTATCATTCCTCCAGGTAACCAGTTGCAGCCAGCCAATATCGCGATCAGCTCGTTTTCGGTGATTCAGCAAAATATCAGCGTCGAAACCATGCGCGTAAGCTGGGACCAGGCACAAAATGCCATCGCCTATGAGGCGCAATGGCGCCGCAACGACGGGAACTGGGTTAACGTGCCGCGCAGCTCCACCACATCATTCGACGTCCCGGGGATTTATGCCGGGCGCTACCTGGTGCGCGTGCGTGCAATCAATGCCGCTGAAATTTCCTCAGGATGGGGATATTCAGAAGAGAAAACGCTGACGGGTAAAGTGGGCAATCCACCGAAGCCGGTTGGCTTCATCGCTTCTGAAAGCGTGGTGTTCGGTATCGAGCTCAACTGGGGATTCCCGGCGAATACCGACGACACGCTGAAGACGGAAATTCAGTACAGCCTCACCGGGACCGAAGAAGATGCGATGCTGCTGGCCGATGTGCCTTACCCGCAGCGCAAATATCAGCAGATGGGCCTTAAGGCTGGGCAGATTTTCTGGTACCGCGCGCAGTTGGTGGACCGCAGCGGCAACGAATCAGGGTACACAGAATGGGTGCGAGGACAGGCCAGTATTGATGTTTCCGACATCACCGATGTGATACTGGAGGAAATTAAAGACTCGGATACCTTCAAGGACCTGATCGAGAACGCGGTGGACAGCAACGAAAAAATTGCTGGCATGGCTGACGAAATCAAAAACCATGCTGACGAACTCGAGCAGCAGGCGAAAGACATCCAGGAGAGCGCTGACGGGCTGGCACAGGCCGAAGTGAAGATAGACGAGATTTCTGTCTCGATGGACGGCATGACAGGAGGTGTGAAGAACTCGGCAATTGCGATAATCCAGGCCAATCTCGCCCAAGTGGCCACGCGTAAAACCCTGTCGGCTTCGGTTGCCGGTAACAGCGCGCAGCTGGACCGCATCGATGAGGTGATCGTCACTGACAGGGAGGCAACGGCACGCGCATTGCTGAGCCTGCAGACGAACGTCAACGGCAATACGGCATCCATCAACAGTCTGAGCCAGACGGTTTCGAATTATCAGCAGGCCACGGCGACGCAGATAAACGCCATCACTGCGACCATAAACGGTAATACGGCGGCGATAACAACGAACGCCCAGGCCATTGCGAACGTAAACGGCCAACTCAGCGCGATGTACAACATCAAGGTTGGGGTAACGAGTAATGGCCAGTATTACGCCGCAGGCATGGGGATCGGGGTGGAGAATACGCCATCCGGCATGCAGTCACAGGTTATTTTCCTTGCTGATCGTTTTGCCGTTACCACTGCTGCCGGAAACAGCGTGGCGTTGCCATTTGTGATCCAGAACGGGCAGACGTTCATCAGGGCCAGCTTCATCCAGGATGGTACCATTGAGAACGCCAAAATCGGCAACTATATCCAGTCGAATAATTATGTGGTTGGATCTGCAGGCTGGAAGCTTGATAAGGGAGGAACGTTCGAAATTAACGGAGTGGCCGGGGCGGTAGGATGCTGATATCTAGCACTCTCATTCAAATCTACGACAGCAACAACGTGCTGCGCGTCAGAATGGGGTTATGGTAATGCCACAGGGTTTGCAATGCTGGGACGGCGCCGGGCGTATTGCCGTTGATTTAAGTGATTATGCTATCCGGTATATTGGAAGCACGTCCGTAACATTTGCGGCGGGGGAAACGGCTAAGGACGTTTCCTTTTCCGGGGTAACGCAGGACGGGTCATTTATATCAATCGTATCGGCGAGTTCGGCAGGAGTAATAAATGAATATTATTGCCGGGCTTTTAATGGTGGCTTTACCGTTTTTTATTTACCGAGCGGCGGCAGTATTTCGATAACTCTTAATATGGAGGTTTATAACTTTCAATGAGTGGATTCGAAGTTTATAACAGCGCTGGAAAATTGCTGGTTGATTCACAAAACAGGTCGACACTTTTTTATGATCAGCGTGCGCTCGGTGCAGTGACTGACAAAGGTTATTACCGCGTGGATAGCCCTTTCGGAAACGGAAGCACTCTGGGTATTACCCAGCCGCAATTCTGGAATGATGGGAATTTGCGCTGGCTGCAGCTGGATACTAATAAGTATGGCTTACCAGGAGCTGACCTTCTGGAAGACAATGCGGGCAGCATGATACGCACGTCCAGAAACGTTGGAATGCAGAGCGGATATCTGGATGTCTTCGACAGCGCGGGGAATCTTATCTGGAGCGCCGCCTCGGCATCGAAAATGCCGCGCGTGGTGGGCTTTTTCGACGTGCCTACCAATTACGATCTGCAGAACAATACCTTTGCGATAAACCTGGGTTTTAATCCGTGGATTCTGGTTAACAACTGCCCAGGCAACCTCAGCGACGACGGAACTGTCGTTGGTTATTCAGGAATCGTACTCAAATGGACAGGCTCACAGCTGCAGGGGAGGTACATCACAAAAAATCAGCGCAACTGGAGCCAGACACTTCAGGGGCGAGGGCTACGAATTCCCATCGCTCAGTTTGTCGGAATTTGATACGGGCGGGACGCGCGGGTATTGAGTAGCGATCATGTTTTGCTTCACACCTTTTGCAGGTTCGAAGCGGTATACGACATCAAGCTTATCCGTTTTCTTATAACAGATATTGCTTAGCCGCTTATTTATATGTCGGCTGAAAATGCCATTGCTGCTGTCTGAAATTACGTTAACTTCCCTCGTGGCGCAGTCGATATTTACGTGAATATCTCCCCCAGAGATAAGCGCGCCGCATCCACCGGGTAATCCATTTTAAAGGCATAGTCTCTGTCTTTATTGGCACAGCCAGCCGCCAGCAAAAGTGCCACGGCAAATAATCGTTTCATTTCTACATTCCTGTATCTGCGGGAATATCCATTTTATTCGAGTTTAAAAATTAGTCAGATTGATAAGAGCGATCAATTTTACTTTATTGATCGCTTTAAACGATCGTTATTATCGTGAGGTAGTTCATGCTTTATAACACTGGCACTATTGCTATCAACGGAAATACAGCCACCGGAACGGGTACGAACTGGACTGCGCCAGCCAGCCAGGTCCGTGCTGGCCAGACGATCATCGTCATGTCTAACCCGGTGCAGATGTTCCAGATTTCATCTGTGAACAGCGCCACGTCAATGACGGTTACGCCTGCTGCTTCCCCGGCGCTGAACGGCCAGAAGTATGGAATACTGGTGTCCGACAACATCTCTGTCGACGGACTGGCACAGGCGATGTCGCAGCTCATCAAAGAGTATGACGAGAACATTGGCGCGTGGGAGACGTTCGCCACTACCTCAGCAAACCAGACCATCACCGTTACCATCAATGGAACCTCCGTCAATATTCCAAGTATTGGCGCACTTGCCAGAAGGGGGGTCAACAGCGATATAACAGAGCTGAAAGGGCTCACTACTGCGCTATCTGTTACCCAGGGCGGTACCGGTTCGGCTACTGCATCAGGCGCTCGCGCAAACCTCGGTTTGGGAAGTAGCGCGACGAAGGACGTGGGAACGGCTGCCGGAACCGTGGCGGCCGGGGATGATTCGCGCCTGGGTACGGTAAACGGGAAGACCGGGGGCACGATTTCGTCTGCTGTGACAATCAATGGTGTTGGTGGCGGAGCAACTGACTGGCATACAAATGCCGGCGGTGGTTTAGGTGTTAGGAAAGGAAATGGAGGTGACAATTCCATTGAGATGAACAATACGACAACGGATTCATCTCAGGGGAATTATGTTAATCAGATAGTCGGTAAGTGGTATAGCGGTTCATGGGCGTTTGGTGCAATACGTAGCGGCTCTACCCCACTTGATCGTGTTCAGTTAAATGTGGTGGCAGAATCAGGAGGGGCAGCAGCATCATTTATGTTTTACCCAGATGGGCGTGGCACAGGTGGTCAATGGGTATCACTCTCTGATGCGCGTATAAAAAAAGACATCATGCGCATATCTGATCCACTCGTAAAGATGAGAACCATTAAGGGCTGCTGTTGGGAGCGTATAGACAATGAAACAACGGGTTACGGCTTTATTGCTCAGGACGTTGAGCAAGTGTTTCCCGAAGCTGTTAAAGGTGGCTATGACATTACTCTTAAGGACGGAACAGTGATTCCTGATGTGAAAACTGTCGATACTTACGGGGTTGCTGCAGCTCTCCACCATGAAGCAATTTTAGCCATGCTTGAGCGTATAGAGTCCCTGGAAAAAAAGGTCGCCCGTGAAGATTAATGGTTTCGTTTTAAAATAGCTGAATCATGAAGTCTGAACATTCATCCACAGCCCGATACGGCATATGACGGGCTGCATTTTTCAGAGGCCTTACTCTTTTACAGGAGCTCTCGTTATATCTTTCTGTCGTTGATTCCAGATGCTGTCCGCGGGCATTTCCACTCGAATACTGACAAACTGGTCACGCGGAATATCGACCGGTTCGCCATCATTAACATCCAGTAATTCATTTCTGGCGAATGCTGGCGCGTCTGGATGCGTGCGGTGATAGGTTTTCACTAACACTGAACCGTCAGCATTAACCTCATAATCCAGCCAGATCAGGGGCTGTTTGTTCCAGTCTGTGGGGATATCAAAACCACCATCAATGCCGCCCCATGCGGCGTCCGAGTTTAGCCCTTCACAACCTTCCACCAGATATTCACCTGTGGCCAGACGGGTTACAGTACAGCCCTCTGATTCATCGTTGGTCAGGTATCTGCCATCGGAAAAAAGTTTAATCACAGGCGAGGCAGCTTTCAGTGTCCCATCACTGGACTTTGTGGTATTGCCGTTATGATATACCTCTAGCCACCCAGAATTAACCCCATCAGCCATTGTCATCCATGTGAATCTTTTTCCTCCCATCGAGAATGCAGAAAATGATTGCTGGGAAACATCATTTGGACCATTTCCCCAACTGCGCTCAGATATTCTAATACCCATAGAGTAATATTGTGGCCCGCCTGAAGTTGATGGAGACATCATAATAAACCTGCTGCCTAATGATTTATCCCACACGTCAGTAATTACCTGCGCTGCACTATTCCCCAGGCCAAACGCGCCCACCTGCATTACGTTTCCTACAGCTGTTCCCACGTCCTTCGTCGCGCTACTTCCCAAACCGACGTTTAATAGATTGCTCTTGAGTGGCCAGGCCGATAACTTCACCTGATTTTTTTGCAGAATTTATTGGGTGAAAAATATGCAAATTGGCTATGTAAGGGTGTCAACAAATGACCAAAATACGGATCTTCAGCGACAAGCACTCGAACGCGCAGGATGTGAGCAGATTTTCGAAGAAAAAATGAGCGGAACAGTGGCGAACCGGCCAGCGTTGAAAAAGCTTCTTAAGGCGCTGAATGAGGGGGATACGCTGGTGGTTTGGAAGCTGGATCGCCTTGGGCGCAGCATGCGGAATCTGGTGCTGCTGGTGGACGAACTCCGGCAGCGCGGCATTCACTTTAAGAGCCTCACTGACAGCATCGACACATCAAGCCCGATGGGCCGCTTCATCTTTCATATCATGTCTGCTCTAGCGGAAATGGAGAGGGAGTTGATTGTGGAGCGCACCCGGGCAGGTCTGGCTGCCGCTCGTGAGAAAGGACGAATCGGCGGCAGGCGTCCGAAGCTTACCCAGGAACAATGGGACCAGGCGGGCCGGCTGATTGCGAACGGCGTGGACAGAAAGCAGGTGGCGATCATCTACGATGTGGCTGTGTGCACACTGTATAAAAAATTCCCCGTTTCAAAAGCGGCTTAAATCTGCGCACAAAGGGTTACGGGCATAAAATTTACAAAAACCATAATTCGAAGCGACATAGAAACTTAGAAACGAAGCGGTGAAGCTTTGAACAACCACATGTGAGCCGGTGTATTGCGTACCCATAAAAATGAAACTACTGTATATAAAAACAGTATTTGAGGTGTATGCAATGGAATTCATCAGGCCAACAGAACTGCGAGAAATTATCGCTCTCCCGCTTTTCAGTGACTTAGTTCAGTGTGGTTTCCCAAGTCCCGCAGCTGATTACGTTGAACAGCGTATCGATCTCAATGAGTTACTTGTCGCTCATCCGAGCTCCACCTATTTCGTCAAAGCCGCAGGTGATTCAATGATCGAAGCTGGGATTAGTGACGGTGATCTACTAGTGGTGGACAGTTCGCGCACAGCTGAACATGGAGACATTGTCATCGCCGCGGTGGAAGGGGAATTCACTGTTAAACGCCTGCAGCTGCGCCCGACAGTGCAGCTCATTCCAATGAACAGCGCGTACTCACCGATCATAGTCGGTAGCGAGGACACGCTCGATGTCTTCGGTGTTGTGACTTTCATCGTTAAATCTGCGAGCTGAGCATGTTTGCACTCTGTGATGTGAATTCGTTCTACGCATCATGCGAGACGGTGTTTAGACCTGATCTGAGGGGGCGGCCAGTGGTCGTTCTGTCGAACAATGATGGTTGCGTAATCGCACGAAGCGCCGAGGCCAAGGCCGCTGGAATTACCATGGGGGAGCCATTTTTCAAGCAAAAGGAGCTTTTCCGTCGCGCTGGCGTTGTTTGCTTCAGCAGCAACTATGAGCTGTATGCTGATATGTCGAACCGGGTAATGACGACGCTTGAAGAAATGAGCCCCCGCGTTGAAATTTACAGTATCGATGAAGCATTTTGTGACCTGACGGGCGTTAGGAACTGCCGGGACCTGGCGGAGTTCGGCAAAGAGATCCGCGCTACGGTTCTGAAGCGTACGCACCTGACTGTCGGGGTTGGCATCGCGCAGACGAAAACCCTCGCCAAGCTGGCAAATCACGCCGCCAAGAAATGGCAGAGGCAGACGGGCGGAGTGGTTGATTTGTCCAATATCGATCGCCAGCGTCGGTTGTTGTCTATTGTGCCGGTTGAGGACGTATGGGGCGTTGGCCGCCGCATCAGTAAGAAGCTTAACGCCATGGGTATTAAAACGGCTCTGGACCTCTCAGAGCAGAGTACGTGGATTATCCGTAAACACTTTAACGTGGTACTCGAGCGAACGGTCCGGGAGTTGCGCGGCGAGCCTTGTCTGGATCTGGAGGAGTTTGCACCGGCTAAGCAGGAAATCGTCTGCAGTCGGTCATTCGGCGAACGCGTGACTGAGTATGAGCAGATGCGCCAGGCTATCTGCAGCTATGCCGCCCGTGGTGCTGAAAAATTGCGTGGTGAGCATCAGTACTGCCGCTTTATCTCTGCGTTCGTGAAAACCTCTCCCTTTGCGCTTAACGAGCCGTATTACGGTAACAGTGCATCTATGAAGCTTCTTACACCCACTCAGGATTCCCGCGACATTATCAACGCCGCGGTAAAGTGCCTGGACAAAATCTGGAAGGACGGGCACCGCTATCAAAAGGCAGGAATCATGCTGGGAGATTTTTTCAGCCAAGGGGTGGCGCAGCTGAACCTTTTCGATGAGAACGCGCCGCGCGCTGGTAGCGAAAGGTTGATGGAAGTGCTCGATCACCTGAACGCAAAAAACGGAAAAGGAACACTCTACTTTGCCGGACAGGGCATTCAGCAGCAGTGGCAGATGAAGCGTGAAATGCTTTCGCCACGATATACAACAAGATATTGTGACCTTATTTGCGTAAAATAAGGTCACATTTATTTTAACCAGCATATGATATTTTAAAGTCTTGTTAATATTTCATTTAACGTACCGTTTAATCGTTTTATTGCGCCATATTTGAAATTTGGTTTTTTAGATCGTAAATAAATATATGTATGTATTTCGAGTCGTATTAAATGTGGTTTTTCTTCACTTAAATATTCTCTGATATTGCTAAAGGCATATAGGTTAGCTAAGTAGGAATCAAACGATTCGATATCTATAGGTTTCCAGGATAATAATAGGTGCTTTAACAAAAACGAGCTGCCAATAATCTGCAAAGGTCTGAACCTTGAATAATCATCAAGGCTATCAATGCTTTTAGTGGTATCAATGCTGTACCATCCATCATATTCTACTGCATGGCGTAGTGATTTAATTGTAGCTGCGGTAATGTGGCTTTCATATTTTTTCAGAAAAATATTCATGTAAGGATCTTGGTTCATCGATGATAAACCGTAGCGTCGCAGGTGATCAAAGCCACCTTTCTTATCAATGAAATCAGAGATTTCTTCAAGGCTAAAGTCATTTGCCATTTGTTCAATGTAATCTTTGCTTAATAACGGATTCGTCGGTAAATATTCATTTTCAGTGAGGAAGATGTAATTCCGTACCATTAACATCCATGAGTATATTGGCACAATCCTTTTCTTTGTAATTATGTCATGGAAACATTGGGATAATGAAATTTCATCAACATTATGGATATGAGGTTGATCTGCAATGGCTATATCTTCGAGAGACATTTTTTTTGGGGTTGAAAATATCACTTCTTGTGTTGATTGTGAAGATTCCAGCCCCATGCTGTAATCTCTAACAATATCGGGGATTGCATATTTTCTATATAATGTCCACAATTCTTTTTCAGAATATGAGTCGTTGTCGTCTTGATTTATGAGGTAATTTTTTGGTGAGTGCTTATGCAGTATTTCTATGCTTTTATTGTGGCTATGGTGGAGGATAATTGATGAGGTTATACAACCAATAACGTCACTTGAGCGAACATTCCATTCTTTGTCAGGATTGCTATTAATGTATTCATATAAAGGAAGGATTTTATCGATACATCTATTAATAATACGAATATTAACTATGTCTTGATTTTTGATTATGTTCAAAAAAGCTTGTTTATCAGTTTCTGGAAGTGGTGATAACCTAGGGAGGATAATATCACAAAGCTCTTCAAAATTTGGTGTGAAAGATATAGTGTCAGAAATTAACTTTTCTTTATGAGTTATTTCAAAGTTGGCTTCTTTAGATGTGTTCCCAACTACTATAAAATCTAATTCTCGGTTCTCTTTCTGAGAATAGAGTGTATGACAGTAATTAAGGATTAATGATGTGACTTCTTCTTTGTCGACGCGCTCAATATCATCTAAAATAAATATTCCAGAAAGGCTTGATAATACTTTTCCTTTGATGCTAGCCCCTATGGAGTTAAATAAAGATTTTATGACGCCAGAGTCATCAGGACTTCCGCGGAGTAAGCTGGCACTATCAGCTATTGAATTAATCTGATGTGTGATGTTTTCAGTGTCGGCAAGATAGTAACATTCAATAATCTTTGATTTAAAATCTTCTAGCGAAGAAATCCCCAAGAGAGAAATATAAAAGTATGTGTTTTTATCATATAAATCCTTAAGCCTGGTTTTGATAAAATGCGTCTTTCCAGTACCCCAAGCACCATCAATAAATAATAAACCGTCTCGGTCTATTTCAATTAAAGGTATTAGTTTTGTGACAAAGGATGAGATTGAGTTTTCCATAAAATGCCTCGGGAATAGGGAGTTCTATTAATGATATTTATAATATAATTAATAGAAAAGCTGATCAAGAATTAAAAATATTAACTAAAACTATTGGATTTTGATTTTTCACATTCCCCACGGCACGCGTCACGGCGTGCCAGATAAACTTGTCGGCTGGCACAGCGCCGTCGGCTGCTATCTCCTCAGCTTCTTTACCGCCTAGGTCCTGACGCATCCACTCACGTGCCGCTTCTGCA
This sequence comes from Enterobacter sp. SGAir0187, assembly GCF_002952735.2. Lineage (NCBI taxonomy): Bacteria > Pseudomonadati > Pseudomonadota > Gammaproteobacteria > Enterobacterales > Enterobacteriaceae > Enterobacter > Enterobacter sp. SGAir0187. The sequence goes on from NZ_CP025034.2 coordinate 26,042, forward strand.
GACAGAACCAAGGGGCGGCGGTCGTGAATATCAACCAGGCCTTTATCAGCTGCAGACGTCACTATCAGAAAACCTTCTGCTTCATCGCCGCGTTCGAACGGCGTACTGCCGATCGCAGCCATAAATATCGGTTGTCCATCGGCACGGTGGATGAAAAACGGCTGTTTCTTGTCGCCTTCCTTCTTCCATTCGAACCACCCATCTGCAAAGCAGATCGCCCGGCCATGCTGCCACAAAGATTTAAACATTCGACTCGTGGCCGCAGTTTCGACGCGCGCGTTAATCAGTGGCGGCTTATCCCACCACCCGGGCGCATAGCCCCAGAACACTGGATCGAGATGCAACTGCTCGTCACGTTCGCTCAGCAACAGAACTTTGGTACCTGGCGCCACGTTGTAACGTCCAATAGGTTCAGGGTCGTATGCGATGTCGCGATCGGCTTCATCGGCCAGGTAAGCCAGATATTCTTCACGCGTTTGAGCTTGTGCAAAGCGTCCACACATAGAAACCTCGAACCAGATGTCAGACTTAAAGTATAGGGCAGGGAGAAGAAGGGGGGCGCACTGGCTAAAGTTAGGGGCAAATTTAGGGGCAAAAATGCGAAATAGGGGCAAAACAAGGGCACAAAAAATGTAGTTCTGGGTAGCTTCAGGGAGAAGTTATAATGCTATAACTAATTGAATTAAATGATAAAATGAATGATATCAATGGGTTGGGAAAATCAGCGTAGCTTATTAAGATTGTATTGCTCTTTTTTGTTAATCTCTTGATTCTCTTGCATTGAGTACTACCTTCGGAGCCAGCAGGGGCAAAAATTGTATGCCGCGTATGGTACGGATTCCGGCGGCGAATGCCAGCACGTTTTACTGCTGCGTGAAATCTGGCGCCGATACGTGATAAAGGGTAGCTAAGTAACAGATACACCTCTGCCACTTTATCTCCGCTTACAGCACCTCAACCAATTCAAATTCTTCTGCGACCAGTTCCATATCTTCAGAAAAATGGCCTTCGCGGAAGAAAAATCGCTGATGCTCTGTCTGCCAGTATTCAAGGCTTAAATCACCTTCACCCTCTTTACGAGCGAATTCCTCATTAACATCGCAAAAACGCACCAGTCGCATGGAAACCAGCCGGATCACACAGACCGGGACATTCTGACCATCAAGGATTATGTTGTAGCTTCCTATCCGTGGAGCAGACACATCCTGCGAGTACGAGGCAAAAGATCCGCAGGTGGCCGTTTTGAGCCCTTTTTTAATCAGGTCCGCTAGTTCGTTCGCCAGTGCCGGGCTGTCACCCATTTGCCAGGCCTGTGCGCACGGGTATTTCATTTTTAATTCCTCAACCGTCACCATTCAACTTCCCTCATAACTTTTATCAAAAGAAACATACCAGCGGTTTTAGCATAAACATCGTCGATACCAGAAGCGTACTCTGCTTTACTGACACCTTTTTTCACTGGTGGGCAGGAAAACAAAGCGTTGCGCTTATTGCTCAAGTAAATATATCCTTGCGGAGTTATCTGCGTGGTGAATCCATGGCCGGTAGCCAGGCGCGTGACGTTGTATAACAAAGAAAAGTCACCGGGATAGATCCTCCACCACGCTTTTTCTGTAACTTTTATCCCATTGGAAGGGGTTAACGTGTTCAAGCTTAATTCATCGCTACTGGTGGCGTTGCTACTGTCAGGCTGTAGCGCCGATCTGGTTCTCAGCCCACCTAAACAACCTGAATATAAGTCGATGCCTGAAATAACGCAGTCTGTGACGCCATCACAACAGCGTGCAATCATGGCTGGCGAGCGGCCTGACTGGTCAGAAAGAACGCCGGTCAAGACCATAAAGCAGTACTAATAAGCTCGTATCAACCAGGGCTGCCGTTCGGCGGCCTTTTTATTTTCCCCTTTGAGAACGTAAAAAGATGGAGGCTGGTTTGCGGGAAAATTTCTGACGCCTGACATGGTATTTCTTTCTTTATCAACCATGCTTAAGACGAAGACAATTCAATCACTTCAGCATCACCGAAGCGGCAACGTCACTCGAGTCGAGAACCCTGAATGCGCCATGCACCTATCTCCTTAGCTGCAGCCACGGCAATTTTTATGCTGGGCGTTTTTATCATCAATTTACAGGTTTGGTATTCTGCACGGGCTGACAGCCTTGCAGGGGCGCACTATGTCGTGCGAAACATGAACGTCATTCTTAAAGAAGCCCGTCATGCGACCCAGATAGCAATGCAGCTTGCTGAGAATGAGTGTGATGCTGAAGGGCAGTATCGGCTCGGTACTGAAGCGGCATTACAACCCCATCTGAGAACGATCGTTATTCTGAAACAAGATGCGGTCTGGTGCTCCTCTTTACCGGGAAATCGCGTGTTGCTGGTTAACGGCTCAGCGCTGCCTCAGGCATCATTGCTCCTTGTTCCATCGAAAAGTACGGTCAACGGCCTGCCGGTTCTTTTATACCAGACAAACCATGCCGGAAGCCGAATCATGGTGAGCATCAGCGACAGCCATATCCGGGATGCGCTGAATATGCCATTACGTGGCGTGGCGTATTCACTGCAAGTCGGCAATCGTCGTTTAGGCCAATCCGGCGATGTGTTGACGGCACCCCATGCAAACAAAGATGTACTGACGGTAAAAGACGCTGATTATCCCTTCGCGATTCAATTTAACGCTCCGCCTCTTTTTAGCCTGACGAGATTATTCGACCAGGCCGGTGGGGTGTTGTTATTTCTGCTGCTCATTTCCTCTCTTCCTGCTTATCTTTTGCAACGCTATCTCTCTAAGGATATTTCGCCTGAAGATTCACTGCGCACCGCCATCTACAGAAATGAAATTATTCCCTATTACCAACCCGTCGTGAGCGGAAAAGAGGGCACCTTGCGCGGTGTCGAGGTGCTGGCCAGATGGAAGCATCCGCAATCAGGGTTTATTTCTCCCGCGTCGTTTATTCCTCTTGCTGAAAAATCAGGGTTAATTATTCCATTAACCCAAAGCTTAATGCGTCAGGTTGCAATGCAGATGAATTCAATTTCTACGCTGCTGCCGGAAGGATTCCATGTAGGAATTAACTTCAGTGCGTCTCATATCGTGGCTTCTACTTTTTTTGAAGAGTGTCTGAATTACAAGCGCAGCTTTGTGCAACAGGATCTGAACCTTGTCGTTGAGGTGACCGAGCGCGAACCCCTCCACGTAGATGAACATCTCGTTAAGACCCTGAATGAGCTGCATAACAACGGATTTGCAATCGCGCTGGATGATTTTGGAACGGGATATTCTGGCCTGTCCTACCTGCAGGATCTGCATATTGATTACATCAAAATCGACCAAAGCTTTGTGGCCAGGGTTAACGCCAATGAGGACTCAACCCTGATCCTTGATTCGGTACTGGAATTAGCAAAAAAACTCTCAATTAGCATTGTGGCGGAAGGTGTTGAAACGCAAGAGCAACTTGATTATCTCATCCGTAATGACATCCGGTTTTTACAGGGATTCTTCTTCTACAGACCTCTTGCTTTCAAGGAACTGGTCAAAGTCCTTTTGTCGAAGCCTAAAGTTAAAGTGACGGTGGAATGAGGGTTTATACAGCTATAAGTGTTTCTCCCGAAACATGACGAAGATAACGTATAATGCGTCTTCCAAACCGCTCAACAATCCAGTGACGCATTCAATGACTCTCAATCGCTTTTGTTACTCACTCCTGATATTCGCTGCATTCGGCAGCCTTTTATCATCGAATCCTGTGGTCGTGTGGTTTCTGCTGATCAATGTGCTGACAGTGGTGATATATGGTGCCGATAAAATGGCGGCGCGGAAGGGGATGAGAAGAGTGCCGGAAGCCACGCTGCTGGTATTTGGCGTAACCGGCGGCTGGCCTGGCGCGATTGTGGGCCAGCAGTTCTTTCGCCATAAAACACAAAAGCAGCCTTTCAAAACCTACTTTTTCTTGAGCATTGTCGTCAGCATCGCCGTGATGGCGGCGGTTTACCATTTCTCTCCTGTTTCTTCGTTATGAGCGTATTGACCTCAAGTTAACTTGAGCTTTTAAGATGTCAGCACCACGTTGATAAAGGAGTAACATCTTAAAATGAAAGACATTGATGTAGGTTTCACTCATGTCGCGTTTATGGTCAGGGACCTGGAAAAGAGTATTGCCTTCTATCGTCGCTATGCCGGTATGGAGGTCATTCATTTGCGTGAACCCGACATCCCTGATGCAAGAAAAGTCGCATGGCTTAGCGACCATACCCGTCCTTTTGCACTGGTTCTTGTACAGGCCGATACCGTGACCGATACGCCGCTGGGCAGTTTCGGGCATCTGGGAATTGCCTGCGCGACCCGCGAAGAAATTGACAGAAAAACCGCGATGGCCACCGCTGAAGGCGTGCTAAGGAAGGCACCTGAGAATGTAGGCGATCCCGTCGGCTACTATGTCTTTTTTGCCGATCCCGATGGAAATACGTTAGAGCTGTCATTCGGACAGCGCGTCGGTCTGGAAGCGATCCGAACGGCCAGTCGGAATAAATAAAGCGAAGATACGTTAGCAACAGGAAACAGACCGCGTCGCGCGTCGTTAATTGATCCTCCATCACTGCCAATAGTAGTAGGATTATTCTTAAGTTGTTGCTGTTTTTTGCACAATCTGAATAATACGTGCAACACCACGGACGATAACATCCCATGAAAATAGTCTCTATTACGCTGGCAGTGCTGGCGCTTTTTTCTGCGCCTGCCTGGTCCGCTTTTCAGGAGCGGGAATATAATACCTGGTATATGAAAAATGCGGTGCTTTATGATATGACGCAGACCTCGGAAGGTTATCCCGTCATGGTGAGCGTATCCCAGCCTGGGAGGAAATCCGCTAATTTGCTGGTCTCATATATTACGGAAGGGCGCTGTGGTGAGAATAAGCTGCCACTCAATGTGAATGGTAAAGTGCTTCCCGCAAAATATCATTGTGTTCAGATAGGGAAAAACAGAATTGAACATTTTTCAGTTGTGGATGCGGACAGCGTCAATGGCATTGTGACGCATTTAAAATCTGATTTCACTATTCTCCTGCAAAACGATATCAAAATTTGGGCGGCAAATATCAAAACACCAAAATACGGGCTGACGCCGAGATTCTGACGATGAAATGTCTGTCTCACGACAGGTATTATTTCTATCATGGTAATCATTTATGAAATAATAGTGTCATGGTGTTATTAATCAAAATATGGAGTAAGTGGCCCTGTTTTTTTACGTATTGAAATGGACTGTATGCTAAACGGTACGAAACCGCACAAATAATCCTTACTGACATTATGGATAAAGCTCGCTACCAGACTTACGCTTGCTAACGGCGTTTTAGTTGTTCAGCACATCTTTATTGGTAAGGAGTAGAAAATGTCACATCCTAATAGTCTGGATTTGCTAAGCCGTAAAGAAGGAATGTGTTTGTTAGAGCAAAGCATGGGTTTTGTCTGGCAGGCAGCACTTCGGGCGGTCGCGGTATTAGGGGTCGCAGATCGTCTGGTTGAAGGAAAAAAATCCGTTACGCAACTGGCGGAGGAGCTTAGTGTCGATGGCGACTATCTTCATCGGATCATGCGCTTATTGTCCTCTCGCGGGGTGTTCAACGAATTATCTGAAGCTGAATACAGTCTTAGCCATTCAGCACAATTCCTCTGTTCTGAGCATGAATTTTCCTTGCGTGCGGCGGTGCTCATGCTGACAGACCCAACATTCTGGCAGCCAGCGGCTAAAATGGATGAAATATTGCAAGGCAAACCTGTTTTTAATGATTTGTTTGGCAAGCCTTTTTACGAGTACTGGCAGCATGATGACACGATGACTGACAGCAACATTTTTCATGCGGGTATGGCCTCTATGTCATCCGTAGAGAATGAAGTCATCGCAGATAGCTATTCGTTCCCTCAAAACGCAGTCGTTGCCGATATCGCCGGTGGGCTGGGTAACTTATTGTTGGCCGTTTTACGTCGAAATCCGACCTTAACGGGGATCCTCTTCGATCAAAAAGACGTGCTTGAGCGGAATCGACTGCACCTGTTAAAGGATAATCGTCGATGGAAGACCGTTGAGGGGAGCTTTTTTGAAGCCTGTCCTGTAGCGGACATTTACCTGCTTAAATATATTTTGATGGACTGGCCTGATGAGAAAGCGGTTCAGATACTTCAATCGTGTAGAAATGCAATGCAAGAAAATTCCCGATTATTAATTTTTGAACCACTTATAAAAAAAGAAAATAATGAGCAGGGACGATTTGAAATTGACCTTCTTCTTTTAACAAGCTTTGATGGAGGGCGGGCAAGAACGGAGTCTGAGTATCAGACCTTGTTTGAAAAGACCAGTCTGAAGCTAAACAGTATAATAGACACTCGTTCGTATCTGTCGATTTTAGAAGTCGTACCTGTCTGAACTACGTAAATTATATTCACAAAGCGAGTGTCCTCATTCCGTTTTACCGGATTCCTGCTACGCTTGTCTGTTGTATCAGGAGCATGAGCATGATGAACAAAGACGAACAAACAGGTTTAGTGGGGCTGGCGATTGGGGCCGCCGTCATTGGGCTGGTTTCAGCGCAGAAACCGATCCATCGCAACAGTATTGTCGATGAACTGGTCAGGCTCGGCAGGCAAAAAGGCGATGGTGTAGAAGACGAGGTTTTCGTCAAAGCCGCCGAGCTGGTGAGAAAAGGGGTATAGCCTATGGCTGAATGTCGTAATGCGCAGTGCCATTGCGGTGCGGTGGCCTTTACCGTTGCGCTCACGGATGGCCTGAATACCGCGCGGCGCTGCAGCTGTTCCTTTTGTCGCATGCGGGGCGCGGTCGTCGTCTCTGCGCCGCTGTCAGGGATTAGCGTGACCAAAGGTGAGGATAAGCTTACGGAGTATCGCTTTAACACGGGGACGGCACGGCACTTCTTCTGCTCGGTGTGCGGGATCTACACGTTCCATCAGCGGCGTTCCAATCCAAACGAATACGGCGTGAACGTTGCCTGCTTCGAAAACGTCTCACCGTTCGATTTCCCTGAAGTGACGGTGATGGACGGGGTTAACCATCCCGCGGATGGAGACAGCGGGGTGTTTGGCTACCTCTCTTTTCGCAAGAAAGGGACAGTTGAGGCGTAATTGCCGCCTGGCCACTCTGTAATCAGCCTGGCTATAGTGGAGGGTGGTTATCTGAAACAGGACAAACTATGCTTTGTGTTGAAAAAGACGATCCGCGTGAGGCCCCTGAATCAGGTGATAAAAAGCCTCAACCCGTGAAAAAATAACGCGAACTGCGCGTTTACCCGCCACCGGCACTGCTGGTGGCTTTTAATTTCCGCGGGAGCAATATTAACCACCATCGAGGTGGTTCAACACAGCGCCGAGATGACCGACAATATCAGCAAAATCAAAAATTAACGCCATCCAGATGAGCGCTAAAAGAGTAAGTACGGCAACGGATACACGACCAAACAACGCTGTTATCCCTTGTGATGAAAAGGTTATCGTCTGAGTTTAACCAGCTTTCCCTCAACTTACCCTCAACCACACGATTCCAGAACCTGTTTTTTGTGACGAGCTTCAAAAAAGGGGGTGAGCCCGCACCATCATGCGGGCTCTGGCAATCAGAACTGGTAAACCAGGCCCAGTGCCACGACATCATCCGTGCCGATGCCGTTGTTTTTGTAGAAGCTGTCATCTTCATCCAGCAGGTTGATTTTGTAATCAACGTAGGTGGACATGTTTTTGTTGAAGTAGTAGGTCGCGCCGATGTCAGCGTATTTAACCAGATCCTGGTCGCCCTGGCCGTTACCGAGGTCCTTACCTTTAGACTGCAGGTAGGAAAGGGACGGACGCAGGCCGAAGTCGAACTGGTACTGTGCGGTCACTTCGAAGTTTTGGGTTTTGTTGGCCACGGCGTCGGTGTTATCACCGTAAGGCGTCATATTGCGGGTTTCAGAGTACATGGCTGCCAGATAGATGTTATTGGCGTCATATTTCAGGCCCGCAGTCCATGCATCCGCTTTATCGCCGCCCGCAGTGGTATTCATCACTTGCTCGTTGGTACGGTCAGAAGAGGTATAGGCTGCACCTGCGGTAATCCCCATGCCGAAGTCATAGGTGGTAGAAATACCGAAGCCGTCACCGTTCTCGTGACGCGTGTCGCGACCGTTGTTGGTGCCTTCCTGATTGTTGCTGGCATCTTCATTTTTGCCCTGATACTGCAGCGCAAAGTTCAGACCCTGCACCAGACCATAGAAGTCGGTGTTACGGTAGGTGGCCACGCCGTTGGCACGGCCGGTCATGAAGTTGTCGGCTTTGGTGTAGGAGTCCCCGCCGAACTCAGGCAGCATATCGGTCCAGCCTTCTACGTCGTACAGAACACCGTAGTTACGACCGTAATCGAAGGAGCCATAATCACCCACTTTGATACCGGCGAAGGCCAGACGCGTCCAGGACTGGTTATCAGACCCTTCGGTGTTATTAGCCTGAATGTTGTATTCCCACTGCGCGTAGCCGGTCATCATGTCGTTGATCTGGGTTTCGCCTTTGAAGCCCAGACGCATGTAGGTTTGATCCCCGTCAGCGCCTTTATCGTCGGAGAAATAGTGCAGACCATCTACTTTTCCGTACAGATCTAATTTGTTACCGTCTTTATTATAAATCTCTGCTGCATGAGTTGCGCCAGCCATTAACAGAGCCGGAATCATCAGGGCCAGTACTTTTCTTTGCATTATGATATTCCTTTGCGGTTGTTTTTATTTAATTACCTGTTGAACTTCCTGAATGAGAAAGTTGTCTCATGCTAAATCACTCCTGAGTAAGAGTAATAAATTATAATTGTTACGAACTAAGTAAAATCTAAACCGAATAAATCAACGGTAATAGTCATTGGTTTGATGAATGTCTTAATGCAAAGTATATGAAATTAAAATTATTAATCAGGCGTTAAGTAAGCTATTCTTGGCGGCGTTATATGCCTTTAAGATTATTTATCCATAATTCGCGTGAATATTATTTAGGAGACTAAATAGATATTTAATGATTATCTGGATTCGCCCGGTGTGAATACACCGGGTTTTTTTATGGCAAAAAAAAGCCCGGACACGCCGGGCTGAGAAACTAGTCGCTGGTCGATTTTTCGGCTTTACCCGCTAGCTGCGCCAGGAAGTCATACCGTTTTTGCAGATCGGCCGCGGCGTCTTTCCATAGCTGTTCGGCCACTTCCGGTTGCTGCGCGTTAAGGCGACGGAAGCGCTGTTCCTGCATTAACGTCTCGGCCAGGGCATCTGACGGTGGACGAGAGTCCAACGCCAGCGGTAACTTACCTTCGTCCGCACGGCGCGGGTCGAACCGGTACAGCGGCCAAAAGCCGGTCGCGGTCAGCTGTCGCATTTGATCGTGGCTGAGTGCCAGGTCGTAGCCATGCTCTTCACACGGGCTGTAGGCAATGATCAGCGACGGGCCTGGATACGCTTCCGCTTCCTGGATAGCCTTCACCGTCTGGTTAAGCTGGGCACCCAGCGAGATTTGTGCGACGTAAACGTGACCGTACATCATCATGCTCACGCCGAGATCTTTACGTGCCTTGCGTTTCCCGTGTTCACCGAATTTCGTGACTGCGCCAAGCGGCGTCGCTTTCGACGCCTGACCACCGGTGTTGGAATAACACTGCGTATCCAGAACCAGGATATTGACGTTTTCGGTCAGGCTCAACACGTGATCCAGTCCACCGAAGCCGATATCGTAAGCCCAGCCGTCACCGCCAATCAGCCAGATTGATTTTTCAACCAGCGCGTCCGCGTCGGTCAGCAGCTGTTCAGCGCCCGCTACGCCCTGCAGCGCCTGACGTAGCTCAGCAACCTGCTCACGACGTTCTTCTGGCGTTGCATCCGTGTGAAGGGCGTCATTGAGCTCAGCAGTGATCTGCCCGGCAAACTGCTCCAGCAGACGCATCACGCGTGCGCGATGCTGGTCGACGGTCAGGCGGAATCCCAGGCCGAATTCGGCGTTATCCTCAAACAGCGAGTTTGCCCACGCCGGACCGCGACCGTTGGCATCAGTGGTGTACGGCGTGGAGGGCAGGTTACCGCCATAGATAGATGAGCAGCCGGTAGCGTTGGCAATCAGCATCCTGTCACCGTACAGCTGGGTAAGCAGCTTGATATACGGCGTTTCACCGCAGCCTGAACAGGCGCCGGAGTATTCAAACAGCGGCGTGATCAGCTGTGAAGTGCGAATATCAATGCGTTCCAGTTTGCTGCGATCGATTTCCGGCAGATTCAGGAAGAAGTCATAATTAACCTTCTCCTCTTCAACATGCTCCAGACGCGACATCATATTGATGGCTTTGATCTCCGTGTTCTGCCTGTCTTTCGCCGGACAGACCTCGACGCACAGGTTACAGCCGGTGCAATCTTCCGGCGCGACCTGCAGAACGTATTTCTGTCCGCGCATATCGCGGGATTTCACATCCAGCGAATGCAGGCTGGCCGGCGCGGCCTCCATCTCTTCCGGTGACACCACTTTGGCGCGAATGGCAGAGTGCGGGCAGGCCGCCACGCAGTGGTTGCACTGGGTACACAGCTCTTCCTTCCAGATGGGGATCGCCTCGGCGATGTTTCGTTTTTCCCAGCGGGTGGTGCCCATTGGCCAGGTGCCATCGGGCGGCAGCGCAGAGACGGGCAGGGCATCACCCAGCCCGGCCAGCATCGCCGCCGTCACGGTCTTCACGAAATCAGGCGCCGCATCGGACACGACTGGAGGGCGGTTCGGGCTTGCGGCATTGACCGCCTGCAGCGGCACCTCGAACAGCGACTCGCGCGCCAGCGCCAGCGCCTGCCAGTTACGCTCGACCAGCTCCTGGCCCTTGCTGCTATAGCTTTTGGCAATCGCGCCCTGCAGTTCCGCCAGCGCGCTGTCGCCCGGCAGGATATTCGTCAGATGGAAGAAGGCCATCTGCATAACGGTATTGATACGCGCGGCAAGGCCACATTCGCGGGCAATTTTCGCCGCGTTCACTACAAAGAAACGGGCTTTTTTCTGGTTCAGCACCGCCTGCACTTCCTGCGGCAGGCGGGACCAGACCTCATCTGCGCTGTATGGCGTATTCAGGAGGAAAATACCGCCAGGCTTCAGGCGCTCGGCCATCTGGTACTTATCAATGAACTGCAACTGGTGACAGCCAACAAAATCAGCCTGAGAAATAAGATACGCAGAGCGGATGGGCTGTTCGCTCACCCGCAGGTGGGAAACGGTCAGGCCACCCGCTTTCTTGGAGTCATAGACGAAGTACCCCTGCGCGTACCACGGCGTGGAGTTACCGATGATTTTGATATTGTTTTTGGTCGCAGAGACGCTGCCGTCACTGCCCAGACCATAGAACAGCGCCTCGAGCTTGGCGGTTGAGGGCAGGGTGTTTTCCGGCAACGACAGGGACAGATTCGTCACATCATCATAAATGCCGACGGTAAAGCGCGGCTTGGGCTTCCCTTCGCTGAGCTCGTTGAATACCGCCAGCACGCAGTCCGGTCCGAACTCTTTGGAGGACAAACCATACCGCCCTCCGATCACGCGCGGCAGCGTTTCACGTTCGCCATGATTAAAGGCCTCGGCCAGAGCCGTCATCACATCCAGATACAGTGGTTCCGCCTGCGCCCCCGGCTCTTTGGTGCGATCGAGCACCGCAACGGTACGCGCGCTCTGCGGCAGTGCTGAGAGCAGGTGTTTCGCCGAGAACGGCCGAAAGAGGCGCACTTTAAGCACACCAACCTTTTCGCCGCGCGTCAGCAGCTCGTCAACAACTTCCTCGCAGGTGCCAATGGCAGAGCCCATCAACACAATGACCCGTTCCGCCTGCGGATGGCCGTAATACTCAAAGGGTTTGTATTCCCGACCGGTCGCGGCGGCAAAGTCATTCATCGCCTGTTCAACATGGTCGTAAACCGCGTTGTACCATGGGTTCGTGGCCTCGCGGGACTGGAAATAGGTATCCGGGTTCGCCGACGTGCCGCGAATCACCGGGTGTTCCGGATTCAGGGCGCGGGCGCGATGCGCGTCGATATCCGCCTGCGGGAGGAGATTCAGGATTGTCTCGTCAGCCAGCGGGACGATTTTGTTAATTTCGTGAGAGGTGCGGAAACCATCAAAGAAATGAATAAACGGCACCCGGCTTTTGAGCGTGGCGATATGCGAAATTAAGGCAAAGTCCTGGGCTTCCTGAACGCTGCTGGCGCACAGCATCGCGCAGCCGGTCTGGCGTACGGCCATCACGTCTGAGTGATCGCCAAAGATAGAGAGCGCGTGGGTGGCCACGGTGCGCGCCGCGACGTGCAGAACGAAGGGGGTCAGTTGCCCGGCGAGTTTGTACAGCGTCGGGATCATTAACAACAATCCCTGAGAAGAGGTAAACGACGTGGAAAGCGCGCCGGTCTGAAGCGCGCCGTGCACCGTGGCAATCGCACCGGCTTCAGACTGCATCTCAACCACTCTCGGGACATCGCCCCAAACGTTTTTTAACCCGTTACCCGCCCAGGCGTCTGCCTGCTCAGCCATGGTCGAACTTGGCGTAATCGGGTAGATGGCGATAACTTCACTGGTGCGAAACGCGACTGAGGCAACTGCACCATTACCGTCAATAGTTTGCATAGGACAACACCCTTACATTGCGCAAAAAATAGGGGTCTGTATAACGACGACAAACCCTGAATATTATCTGTGTATTCTAGCAAACGGGGGATTTTACGATTTTCGCTTTTGTGTCCTCGGTATTCTCGCCATCAATGAGTAGATCAAACTTTTGGCGAAAAAATTGCGAGAAATTGTTTCTGGAGCGCATAAATACGCACTTCCGCTCTCGACGACACGGGATGGGATGCCTATTATGCATAAGTTTCGCATTATTCATGGGGGAGAGAGCATGCGCTCAGCATTTTGGGTAGGGTGTGCCGCATTATTGTTGTCGGCATGTAGCAGTGAACCCGTTCAGCAGGCAACGGCAGCCCACGTGGCGCCGGGAATGAAGGCGGCGATGTCCAGCTCGGGTCAGGCTAACTGCGCGATGATTGGCGGCTCGCTGTCGGTTGCCCGCCAGCTTGATGGTTCTGCGATTGGGATGTGCGCCTTGCCAAACGGCAAACGCTGTAGTGAACAGTCGCTTGCCGTTGGAAGCTGCGGTAACTACTGATTATTCTACACGCTTAAACATCAGCGTTTTATCGGCTGTCGCCAGCGTTAACTGGTCTTCCGTCAGGTCGACCTGCGCCCCTTTGCGCAGCATGTCGCCGATGGCCTGATCCAGCTCATTCAGCTGTGGTTCAGTACAGAGCTTGCGCGTCATGGCCAGCGTTTTCACCTTAAGCTCGCCTTCGGACAATTTCCCCTGTCCGTTGAAGCGGTTACACATCTGGCCAGAAACGCTGATGTTATTCACCAGGCTGATATCAGGCAGGGCACTAAAACTGATCTCAGGTTGCGTTGTCGCGGTCTTAACGGCCTTACCGTTCACATTTTCCAGCACAAAGCGGTGGTTCTGAAGTTGCTCCGGCTGAACGGAGGCTTTACCCGGATTAACGCACCCGGTAAGGACAAGACTGATAACACTTAACGCAATGAGCTTTTTCATTTTTCTTCTCAAACTATAAATACTGTGAATCTTTTTCCAGTGTAACGATACTCTGCCGTGCGTTAATGGGGTTTATCTGAAAGTGCGGGGGGAAGGAGACGGGCAACGCTGCGGTTGCCCGGGATGAGTTAATGCGATTTAAACCCTGCTGCCGTCATCAGCATACGAAAGAGCATACTGACCGCAGCCAGCGCCAGTACGCTGCCGCCCCAGATAATGGCCAGCCACAGCAATCTTTTCCAGACCGGTTGTTGCATCAGTGATAACCCTCCCCATGCTGAACTTTGCCGCGGAAAACGTAGTAACTCCAGAAGGTGTAGACCAGAATTACGGGAATGATCAACAGCGCGCCGACCAGCATAAAGCCCTGGCTTTGCGTCGGTGCGGCGGCCTGCCACAAGGTGATCGACGGTGGAATAATATGCGGCCAGATGCTGATCCCAAGCCCGCTAAAGCCGAGGAAGATTAGCCCCAGCGTCAGGATAAACGGACGGCTATGGCTGTCGGGATTATTCAGGCAGCGCCACTGGTACAGGCTAAAAATCACTACCAGAGCAGGGACGGGCAGCAGATAAAACAGGTTCGGCAGCGTAAACCAGCGCGCGGCGATGGCCGGTTGCGCCAGCGGTGTCCAGAGGCTGATCGCCGCAATAAACGCCAGTAGCACGAGTAACAGGGTTTTCGACACCGCACGCATTCGCTGCTGCAATGCGTTTTCGCTTTTCATCACCAGCCAGGTCGAGCCTAACAGCGCGTAGGCCACCACCAGGCCCGCGCCGCAAAACAGGTTAAACGCGGTAAACCAGTCAAAGGGGCCGCCAGTATAGGCCCGGCCGGTGACGGTAAAGCCGTTAATGACGGCGCCCACCGTCACGCCCTGGGTAAACGTCGCCAGAATGGAACCACCTATAAACGCCTTATCCCAGAACGGACGGTGCGCCGGCGTGGCTTTAAAGCGAAACTCAAATGCCACCCCGCGGAAAATAAGTCCGATCAGCATTAATGTCAGCGGAACGGTCAGGGCATCAACGATGACCGCATAGGCCAGCGGGAATGCGCCGAACAGGGCGGCACCGCCCAGCACCAGCCAGGTTTCATTCCCGTCCCAGACCGGCGCGACGCTGTTGACCATCACGTCACGATCGTCGGCGTTTTGCGTGGCCGGGAACAGAATGCCGATCCCCAGATCAAAACCGTCCATCACGATATACATCAGCGTGGCAAAGACGATGATCACAAACCAGATAATGGAAAGATCGATACCCATTATGGCTGCTCCTTATGTTCAGTTGTGACGGCAGAAAGCGGGCGCGCCGGACGTCCATCGGACTCGGTGGCGAAAGACTCATGCGACTGCGGGCCTTTTCGGATGAGGCGCACCATATAGCTGTAACCCACGCCAAATACCGAGGTGTAAACGATGAAGAAGGCCAGCAGGCTCACGCTCATATGCAAATCGCCATGGGCAGAAACCGCATCCTTCGTGCGCTGAAGCCCATAGACCACCCACGGCTGGCGGCCCACTTCGGTGGTGATCCACCCGGCCAGAATGGCAATCAGCCCGGAGGGTCCCATCAACAGCGCAAACCACAGGAAAGGGCGCGATGAATAAACGCGCTTTTTATAGCGCAGCCAGAGTGCCGTCACCCCAAGCAGCAGCATCAGCATGCCCAGGCCCGCCATAATGCGGAACGACCAGAAGACGATGGTTGAATTCGGGCGGTCTTCCTTTGGAAACTCTTTCAGCGCCGGAACCTGTTTATCCAGACTGTGTGTCAGAATAAGGCTTCCCAGCGCCGGGATTTCCAGCCCAAAGCGGGTGCGCTCCTGCTCCATATCCGGCCAGCCAAACAGCAGCAGCGGGGTCGGCTCCCCCGGCGGGTTTTCCCAGTGGCCCTCAATGGCGGCGATCTTAGCGGGCTGGTGCTTTAGGGTGTTCAACCCATGCATATCGCCAACCATTGCCTGGATGGGGGCGACAATCAGCGTCATCCACAGTGCCATCGAAAACATTGCCCGGATGGCGGGGGTATTATTGCCGCGCAGCAGATGCCATGCCGCGGATGCGCCGACAAACAGGGCGCTGCTCAGGAATGCGGCTATCGACATATGCAGCAGGCGGTAAGGGAAGGAGGGGTTAAACACCACCGCGAACCAGTCCAACGGTACCACCTGACCGTTGACGATCTCATAGCCCTGCGGGGTCTGCATCCAGCTGTTTGAAGAGAGGATCCAGAAGGTAGAGATGATGGTCCCCAGCGCTACCATGCAGGTAGCGAAGAAGTGCAGCCCAGGCCCAACTTTGTTCCAGCCGAACAGCATTACGCCGAGGAACCCGGCTTCGAGGAAGAAGGCGGTCAGCACTTCGTAGGTCAGCAGCGGGCCGGTAATACTGCCCGCAAACTGCGAAAAGCCGCTCCAGTTGGTGCCAAACTGGTAGGCCATCACCAGCCCGGAGACCACGCCCATGCCAAAGTTGACGGCAAAAATCTTCGACCAGAAATGGTACAGCGAGCGCCAGACCGGATTTTTTGTTTTCAGCCACAGGCCTTCGAGCACGGCAAGGTAGCTTGCGAGACCAATGGTGATGGCCGGGAAAATAATGTGAAAGGATACGGTAAAGGCAAACTGTATCCGCGCAAGGTGAAAAGCATCCAAACCAAACATGCAAAACTCCGCGATGTAATTATGTCGATGCCATTCTAAGCAGCGCCAGCTCTGGGTTGCAGAAACAGACCTCTGTTATTTATCTATAACAGTTCTCATGCCTGCCTGAGTTGTAGCTCTTGTTGGGCGGCCATTTTTCCGCCCTGAAGAGGTTCATTTTCGTAATGCCCAGAGATAAATCAACATGGCATTGAGCAAAAATGAAAAGATGAAAAGCAATAGCGTATAGCTTTCACTCCATTCGAGTTCAGTTACAAAACCAAAATGTCTGGTAAAGAGATGATAAAGTAATACATCAGGCATGAAGTAACATACAAGGGAGTAAATAACAAACAGCATCAATGTTTCAATAACCCAGGTCAGGGTATGCTTTTTTGCATTCATCAATACACCTGTATTGTTCCAGGTGCATCTAATCCAGCTGCGACTTTAAACGTGCCGGATGCGAGTAGACCATGCATCAGTATTCTGTAGTGGGAGTGATTTGGTAACGTAATACATCCATTACTAATTCCAGACTGTCCCGCAGGGTGTAACCGGAAAGAACCGCGTTCAACGTTATTGATAAAAGTTCTGTCATCGATGTGAGTATCGTGGCGGTAAAGAGCAAACCAAAAGTCACGGTTTGAACCGCTTTCCAACCCTTTGATTGCGTCATGCCAGTGAGTACCAAGCCCGCCTCGTGGTCGTGTCACGATATAATAGAGTCCTGGTGGTAAGGGGCCCACCTCAGCAGTAGCAACGGCATCAGGATTATTTCTGTTATTCCCCGAGTTTCCAGAATACGCGGGAAAAAAACCTAAGCCAGGACAGCTCAAAGTAGAAAGCTGATAGCCATTCAAATGAAAAGTACACCGAATCATCTGTCTTTCCACTCGTCAGAAAAAATAATATTACCGTCACAGTGCTTCCAGGTTATTTTTTCGTAACGCAGGGCGATACTTTCCAGATGGTTATGTTTCTCTGTTGCCGGGTTTTTAACGTCGTGCATGAGTGGACATATAGATACCACCTTGACATTCTCTAACTGCATATTGAAGTACTCAACTTCCTGCCCGGAATCGTTGATTTTATACCACTTAAATTCCGCACTTTTCAGCGTCTGACCTTTTGCAACGGCTTTGTAGAGATAGGGGCTAGAACTGTCGAATTCCTTCTCAAAAACGAGGGCTGAATGAATACGGGTACCCGTTATTTTTCCTGTCATGTTATCTGTCGGTAGATGCAGTCCGTGACCGAATCCTAACACCTCAATACTTCCTTCCCGATCTTGTACATCAACAGCGCCTTTGATATCTGCGCCGCCATCATCTTTGAGCCAAAGGTATGCTGGAATGGCCATCTCAAACTCCTTTTTTCTTTAACAATTCGTGTTTTAACGAATGTTATTACTCCCTGTGTGATAAGGTTATTAGGCAAAAAGTGTTATGCAAAATATTTATATTTCATTGATTTATAGGAATTTTGTTTGTAATTGACTTAACCTATAGTTAGTGCCAACCTTAGTATTGATGAATAAAAACATTCTTTTTATGAATTTTCCGCATTAAACCGCTTGCTTTGTCGTCAGCGTCGTGCGTTAATGATCTTCTGGTTTTGAGTCCAAATAAATATCTGACGTAGTTTTTAAAGCAGTTCTCATCACGTTGTGCCTCTCCGCAGCCTCTCTTGGGTCTTTATCTACATTCCGATTCGTTTTGTTTAAAACCATTATGCCCAATCGGCCCATTAGTAATTTACGTTTTAACGTTTCAGGAGAATCCTATGACTTCTTATATCCATTTTCGCTGCCCATGCTGCCATGGTTCGCAGTACCGTACCTCAGCCTTTGATGTGTCTGAGAAAAACCCGTTTGGCGCGAAATGCATTTTTTGCAAATCGCCGATGATCACGCTCGACCACCTGGCCGCCGCGCATTCCGCTCAGAGCCACGTGACCGAATACCGTAAGTAATTCATCTTCCAGACTATAACAGTTAGCTAAATCTTCTCTTTTTCTCCTGCTGATATACACTATCGGTCATAAGGAGAATCTGATGAAAAAATACCAGCGTCTGGCGCAACAAATTATCTCGCAGATTGAGCTTGGCGTATGGCTGCCGGGCGATAAGCTGCCTTCCCTGCGAGAGCAGGTGGCAAGCAGCGGCATGAGTTTTATGACCGTTGGCCACGCGTATCAGATGCTGGAAAGTCAGGGGCGCATCGTCGCCAGACCGCAGTCGGGCTATTACGTTGCCTCGCGCCCGACCGCACAACAGCCTGCGCCACCCGCTCAGGTGATGCGTGACGAAGCGGTGGATATCAATACCTATATCTTCGACGTCTTACAGGCCAGCCGCGACCCCTCCGTAGTTCCCTTTGCTTCCGCGTTTCCCGATCCCCGGCTTTTCCCGCTTCAGCAGCTCAACCGCTCGCTGGCTAACGTCAGTAAAACCGCGACGGCGATGAGCGTGATTGAGAACCTGCCGCCGGGTAACGTCGATCTCCGCCACGCCATTGCCCGTCGTTACGCGCAGCAGGGGATGAACATCTCCCCGGAAGAGATCGTGATCACCGCAGGCGCGCTCGAGGCGCTGAATCTTAGCCTGCAGGCGGTGACCGAGCCGGGTGACTGGGTGATTGTCGAAAACCCCTGTTTCTACGGCGCGCTGCAGGCACTGGAACGTCTGAAGCTTAAAGCGTTGTCGATTGCGACAGACGTCCGCGAGGGGATCGATCTCAACGCCCTTGAACAGGCGCTGAATGAGTACCCGGTTAAAGCCTGCTGGATCATGACCAACAGCCAAAACCCGCTCGGCTTCACGCTGAGCGCGGAGAAAAAAGCGCAGCTTGTCGCGCTGTTAACACAGCACAACGTCCCGCTGATTGAAGATGACGTCTACAGCGAACTCTATTTTGGCCGCGAAAAGCCGCTCCCGGCGAAAGCGTGGGATCGTCAGGACATGACGCTTCACTGCTCGTCCTTTTCAAAATGTCTGGTGGCCGGTTTTCGCATCGGCTGGGTGGCGGCAGGAAAACACGCGCGTCGCATTCAGCAGCTGCAGCTGATGAGCACGCTCTCAACCAGTTCTCCCATGCAGCTGGCGCTGGTGGATTACCTGGCGACCAAACGCTACGACGCCCACCTGCGCCGCCTGCGGCGTACGCTGGCCGAGCGGAAACAGCAGGCCTGGCAGTCACTTCTGCGCCATATGCCTGCCGGTGTCAAAATTCACCATAACGACAGCGGCTACTTTTTATGGCTGGAACTGCCGGCACCGCTGGATGCGGGGCTGCTGAGCGAAAAGGCCTTAACGCACCACATCAGCATTGCCCCCGGAAAGATGTTTTCCACCTCTGACGCGTGGACGCCGTTCTTTCGTTTTAATACTTCCTGGGCCTGGGGAGAGCGGGAAGAGCAGGCGGTCATTCAGTTAGGAAAATTAATTAGCACGATGCTGGAATAATCCTTTCTCCGTTATTTAAATAATCAATTCTTATCCTGATGACGGCACTGCGAATATTTCGTGGTGACCTGTCATAGGAAATCTGCATACCGTCTCTCGCGCCTAACTCCTTGTCTATAATCCAGTTAACGGGGAATGCGCCCTCGGTCACACCTTGATGAAATTTCCTGAAGCCGTACGGTGCGGCGCATTTGCGCGGTCTACGTTTAATAAGGGAGATATTTTTACGGCACGGCTGCCGCTAAATTTCATTGCGACAGGAGTAACTCTTATGAGCAAAAATTTTGCCCGCAGCAGCCTGTGTGCGCTCGGCATGACCATCATGACAGCGCAAGCCGCAGAACCCCCCAAGGCCATTGGCGACGGGGAAGGTCGACTGGATATTATCGCCTGGCCGGGATACATCGAGCGGGGGCAGACGGATAAAAACTACGACTGGGTCACCCAGTTTGAAAAAGAGACCGGGTGTGCGGTCAACGTCAAAACGGCAGCCACGTCGGATGAAATGGTCAGCCTGATGGCGAAAGGGGGATACGATCTGGTGACCGCCTCAGGTGATGCCTCCCTGCGGCTGATCATGGGCAAACGCGTCCAGCCGATTAACCCCGATCTTATCCCCAACTGGAAAACCCTCGACGAACGGATTGTGAAAGGGGAATGGTTTAACGTCGGGGGCAAGGTCTACGGCACGCCGTACCAGTGGGGGCCAAACCTGCTGATGTACAACACCAAAACCTTCCCGACGCCGCCGGACAGCTGGAGCGTGGTCTTTACTAAACAGGATCTGCCGGACGGTAAAACCAATCAGGGACGCGTGCAGGCGTATGACGGCCCGATTTACATCGCCGATGCCGCGCTGTTCGTTAAAGCCACGCAGCCGCAGCTGGGTATTAAAGACCCGTACCAGCTCACTGAAGCACAGTATGCCGCCGTGCTTAAGGTGCTTCGCGACCAGCATGCCCTGATCCACCGCTACTGGCACGACACCACCGTCCAGATGAGCGACTTCAAAAACGAAGGTGTCGTGGCCTCCAGCGCCTGGCCGTATCAGGCGAATGCGCTGAAGGCCGAGAACCAGCCCATTGCCACCGTCTTCCCGAAAGAGGGGGTGACAGGCTGGGCGGACACCACCATGCTCCACGCACAAGCTAAACACCCGATGTGCGCCTACAAATGGATGAACTGGTCGCTAACGCCGAAAGTGCAGGGCGATCTGGCCGCATGGTTTGGCTCCCTGCCCGTGGTGCCGGAAGGGTGTAAAGCCAGTACGCTGCTGGGCGATAAAGGCTGCGAAACAAACGGGTATAACGAGTTCGACAAAATCATGTTCTGGAAAACCCCCATCGCAGAAGGCGGCAAATTTGTGCCTTACAGCCGCTGGACGCAGGATTACATCGCCATCATGGGCGGTCGTTAATTGCCCGGGAGCAGAACATGACGTACGCAGTCGAGTTTAACAATGTTTCCCGCCTGTACGGCGACGTCCGGGCGGTGGATGGGGTCACCATTGCGATTCGTGACGGAGAGTTTTTCTCCATGCTGGGGCCTTCGGGCTCCGGCAAAACCACCTGCCTGCGCCTGATAGCCGGTTTTGAACAGCTGTCAGGCGGCACGATCTCTATCTTCGGCAAAGAGGCGAGCGAGCTGCCTCCCTGGGAGCGGGATGTGAACACCGTGTTTCAGGATTACGCGCTATTTCCGCATATGTCGATCCTCGACAATGTTGCCTACGGGCTGATGGTCAAAGGCGTCGACAAGAAAAAACGCCATGCCCAGGCCCGTGATGCCCTGGAAAAAGTGGGCCTGAGCTTTGCCGTTGCCCGCAAACCTTCGCAACTTTCCGGCGGCCAGCGTCAGCGTGTCGCCATTGCCCGCGCGCTGGTGAATGAACCGCGCGTCCTGCTGCTGGACGAGCCTTTAGGGGCGCTCGATCTCAAGTTGCGGGAACAGATGCAGTTCGAGCTGAAGAAGCTTCAGCAGGAACTCGGTATCACCTTTATTTTTGTCACCCACGATCAGGGCGAGGCCCTTTCCATGTCAGATCGGGTGGCGGTGTTCAATAACGGGCGCATCGAGCAGGTGGATACCCCGCGCGATCTTTACATGCGTCCGCGCACGCCGTTTGTCGCCGGTTTTGTCGGCACCTCTAACGTTTTTGATGCGGGCCTTGCGCAGACGCTTTGCGGCATGGAGGGCAGCTATTCCCTGCGCCCGGAACATATTCGCCTCAATGAACAGGGTGACGTTCAGGTTCAGGGCGTCGTGCAGGCCGTTCAGTATCAGGGGGCTGCCACGCGTCTGGAGCTGAAGCTCGCCGATGGCGCCAAACTGCTGGTGAGCCAGGCTAACTTCAGTGACGTCTCGCCGCTGAGCGGCATTGCGCCAGGGCAGGCGGTCATGGCGTCATGGTCACGCGACGCGATGATCCGCCTGCATGAGGAGAGGTGAAATGGATATGAGTGTCGCGCATCCTCCCGCTCCGCGCGGCCGCTTAAGCCGCATGACCGCACTGTTCTGGCGTAAACCGTCGCTCGGTCTGTTCCTGCTTCTGCTTGCGCCGCTGATGTGGTTTGGCATCGTCTATTTAGGATCGTTGCTGACGCTGCTGTGGCAGGGGTTTTACACCTTTGACGATTTCACCATGGCGGTCACGCCGGATCTGACGCTGGCGAATATTCAGGCGCTCTTCAACCCGGCAAACTACGATATCATCCTGCGCACGTTAACGATGGCAATTGTGGTGACCATTGCCAGCGCCATCCTTGCATTCCCGATGGCCTGGTACATGGCGCGATACACCCGAGGCAAGTGGAAGGCTTTCTTCTATATCGCCATAATGCTGCCAATGTGGGCGAGCTATATCGTCAAGGCCTACGCCTGGACGCTGCTGCTGGCGAAGGACGGCGTGGCCCAGTGGTTTCTTAATCATATGGGGCTGGAGCCGATCCTGACCTCGCTCCTTACGCTCCCGGCGATAGGCGGCAACACCTTGTCCACCTCCGGGCTGGGGCGGTTTCTGGTCTTCGTGTACATCTGGCTGCCGTTTATGATCCTGCCCGTCCAGGCGGCGCTGGAGCGCCTGCCGGCCTCGCTACTGCAGGCCTCAGCCGACCTCGGCGCGCGTCCCCGGCAGACTTTTCGCTATGTCGTTCTGCCGCTGGCCATTCCGGGCATTGCGGCGGGCTCAATCTTCACGTTTTCCCTGACGCTGGGGGACTTCATCGTTCCTCAACTGGTCGGCCCGCCGGGCTATTTCATCGGTAACATGGTCTACTCGCAGCAGGGCGCTATCGGCAATATGCCCATGGCCGCCGCGTTCACGCTGGTGCCCATCGTGCTGATTTCTCTTTATCTGGCGTTCGTGAAACGTCTGGGAGCATTCGATGCACTCTGAACGCGCACCGCTGTTCCTGAAAGTGGCAGCGTGGGGAGGCGTCATCTTCCTGCACTTCCCGCTGCTGATTATCGCGATCTATGCCTTCAACACCGAAGATGCCGCCTTCAGCTTTCCGCCGCAGGGGCTGACGCTGAAGTGGTTTAGCGTGGCGGCGGGGCGCGGCGACATTATTGAATCCGTGACGTTGTCACTTCAAATTGCCGCGCTTTCCACCGCCATTGCCCTTGTGCTTGGCACGCTTGCTGCAGCGGCGCTGTGGCGAAGCGCGTTTTTTGGCAAGAATGCGATCTCTCTGCTGCTGCTGTTACCGATTGCATTACCGGGGATCATCACCGGTCTGGCGCTGCTGACGGCCTTCAAAACCATCAACCTTGAGCCGGGGTTTTTCACCATCGTCGTTGGACACGCCACCTTTTGCGTGGTGGTGGTTTTTAACAACGTGATTGCCCGGTTCAGGCGCACCTCCTGGAGTCTGGTCGAAGCGTCGATGGATCTCGGGGCTGACGGGTGGCAAACCTTCCGCTACGTGGTGCTGCCCAATCTGGGTTCCGCGCTGCTGGCCGGGGGAATGCTGGCGTTTGCCCTGTCGTTTGACGAGATAATCGTCACAACATTTACGGCGGGACACGAGCGCACGTTACCGCTGTGGTTGCTCAACCAGCTCGGGCGTCCGCGCGACGTGCCCGTCACCAACGTTGTTGCTCTGCTGGTGATGCTGGTGACAACTATCCCCATTCTGGGAGCCTGGTGGCTAACCCGCGACGGCGAAAACATTGCCGGCAGCGGGAAATAACAGTGAATTCAACAGGAAAATGCTATGCAAAAACATCTGCTGATAAACGGTGAGCTGGTTGCCGGAGAAGGTGAAAAACAGCCGGTTTATAACCCGGCCACCGGAGAGGTACTGCTGGAGATTGCTGAGGCGTCTGCGGCCCAGGTAGACGCGGCGGTGCTGGCTGCTGACCGTGCTTTTGCGGCGTGGGGACAAACGACACCGAAAACCCGCGCCGAGTGCCTGCTGAGGCTGGCGGATGCGATTGAAGCGCACGGCGAGGCGTTTGCCCGGCTCGAGTCCCTCAACTGCGGCAAGCCGCTGCACTGCGCGCTGGGGGATGAAATTCCGGCGGTGGTGGACGTTTTCCGCTTCTTTGCCGGCGCCGCCCGCTGCCTGAACGGCCTGGCTGCGGGGGAATACCTCGAAGGACACACCTCGATGATTCGCCGTGACCCGGTGGGCGTGGTGGCCTCTATCGCGCCATGGAACTATCCGCTGATGATGGCAGCCTGGAAGCTGGCCCCCGCGCTGGCGGCAGGAAACTGCGTGGTGATTAAGCCCTCAGAGATCACGCCCCTGACCGCGCTGAAGCTGGCAGAGCTGGCAAAAGATATCTTCCCGGCGGGCGTTCTGAACGTGCTGTTTGGTCGGGGCAAAACGGTCGGCGACCCGCTCACCGGACACGAGAAGGTCCGCATGGTTTCGCTGACCGGTTCGATTGCGACCGGGGAACATATCATCGGCCATACGGCGTCCTCGATTAAACGCACCCATATGGAGCTGGGTGGCAAAGCGCCGGTAATTGTCTTTGATGATGCCGACCTGGATGCGGTGGTTGAAGGGGTGCGGACGTTTGGTTTCTACAATGCCGGACAGGACTGTACGGCGGCCTGTCGTATTTATGCCCAGAAAGGCATTTATGCCGCGCTGGTGGAAAAGCTGGGCGCCGCGGTTGCCAGTCTTAAAATGGGTGCCCCGGAGGACGAGGCTACCGAACTCGGTCCGCTCAGCTCGGCCGCCCATCTTTCACGCGTCTGCCAGGCCGTCGATGAGGCGAAAGCGCTCGGTCATATCCGGGTTGTCACCGGCGGGAGCAAAAAAGAGGGGACGGGCTACTTCTTCCAGCCAACCCTGCTGGCGGGGGCAAAACAGGACGATGCCATCGTTCAGCGCGAGGTGTTTGGCCCGGTGGTGAGCGTCACCGAATTTGATGACGAGGCGCAGGTGCTGGCCTGGGCGAACGATTCGCAATACGGCCTGGCGTCATCGGTCTGGACGAAAGACGTGGGGCGCGCCCATCGCCTGAGCGCGCGCCTGCAGTACGGCTGCACCTGGGTGAATACCCATTTTATGCTGGTGAGCGAAATGCCGCACGGCGGCATGAAATTATCGGGCTACGGGAAAGATATGTCGGTCTACGGGCTTGAGGATTATACGGTCGTCAGGCATGTGATGATCAAACACTGATCCGCTCAGCCTGGCCGCTTGCGCGGCCAGGCGTGCTCCTTGCTCGCCACATGTGTTACGCAAGATACTCAATTGTTATTAACCGTAATTTTTAAGTGGTTATTCTGTAACGAAAAAACTTGATCTGTGTCAACATATGACGCATATTGCGTGCGGTTATTTTTTCGGCTCTGGTATACAGAATGACGTTGTATCAAAAGATGTTGGTTTTTTACGCAATCATGGCTTCCATCTGCGCATTAATCACCTGGTTCCTCTCTAAAGACCGCAAACGTATCCGCCTGCTCAGCGCTTTCCTGGTGGGGTCAACCTGGCCAATGAGCTTTCCCGTTGCGCTGCTGGTCTCGCTTTTCTGAAGCACGCTTCCAGTTTTAAAAGATGAACATAGCATTCCTGATGTGATGACTGTACAAATACACAGTGCATCATAAAAGGAGTGCTTATGAACAGTTTTTACTCGCAGCAGGCCGGTTGCACCGTGCGCTGGCACGACTTGCCTGGTACCGGCGATCCCGTGGTGTTCATTCACGGGCTGGGCTGCGCCTCTTCCTATGAATATCCCCGCGTCGTTTGTGACCCGCTGTTTGGCGCGCGCAGAGCGATTCTCATTGACTTGCCCGGCAGCGGCTACAGCGACAAGCCCGAGCACTACAGCTATAAAACCACTGACCAGGCGCACGTTGTCGCGGAACTGATTGACCATCTTGAGCTGGATTCCTTCTGGTTATACGGCCACAGCATGGGCGGCAGTATTGCTATCGAAACGGCGGGGCTGCTGGCAACGCGCGTGAAGGGACTGATGGTGTCAGAGCCCAATTTTCACGCGGGTGGGGGCATGTTCAGCCGGTCTATAGCGGCGCAATCAGAGCAACAATTTCTGAAGCACGGCTATGACGCCATGCTCAGCGCAGAAAAAACGGCGTGGGCGGGATGCCTGCAGAGCAATGCGCCGTACGCCGTATGGCGAGGTGCATCGAGCCTGGTGGCGGGCGTTGAGCCGGAATGGGAAGCGCAGTTCCTGTCACTTTCTTGCCCGGTAACGTTGATTTTTGGCGAGCTCTCTCTGCCGGATGACGATGTGGAAAATCTCCAGCAGAAGGGCGTTGAGGTGAAAATTATTCCTGCGGCGGGGCACTCAATGTCCTGGGAAAACCCCTCTGCGCTGGCGCGGGCCTTAGCCGAATGTATGACGATGTGATTATTGTGCAATGTATCATCGTTGCGAAATGTAGGCCGGGTAAGCGCAGCGCCACCCGGCAAGAAGGGCGGTTACTTTATTAAAGCCCGTAGTGCCTGACGTGCGTCAGGCGGAACATCATGCGGGTGCTGGTAATCAATGTTCTCTATCGCGCGGCTATAGAGTGCGACCAGCCAGTCGTAAACATATGAGGTAGCCGCATGGACCGGCTGTTCTCCCAGGCGCGTCAGGCGAGGTTCGGCGCTGCTGACCACTGGCGTGACGAAGATGGCCTGGCCCTTACGGATGCGGCTTGCCGGACGCGTCGCCACGGGCGTCTGGTCGTAACCCAGCCAGCCAACGAAATTGCCCATCACAGCATGCAGTTGCGCAGCGCTACTTTTATCTGCTTCGACAATTCGCTGCAGCTGTTGAGGCAGATTCAGCCGGTAGCTGGTGACGACCAGCACATCCGCGATTTGCTGTAACACCTCTGGATCCAGCCCAAGACGGGCGGCGGTCGCCTCGTTGCGGCTCCACTGGCGCAGATGATTTATCCATACTCTGTGCGCCAGACGCGCTTTGTCTTTGGTCTGGAACAGGCCTGCGCTTTCCTGGGCATTATCAGCAAACAGGTCAATGGTATCCGTAAACAGCCCGTTAACCTGCTCCTCGCGCGGCTGCTGAACGGCCAGCAGCGTTTCAAAGGCCTTCAGCGGCGGCAGCAGGCCTTCAAGCAGCTCGCCGTGGCGGGCGGCGCTGCTTTGCAGCATGCGCACCATATTTTCTGCCTGAGCGCGTCGGGTACCCGGTTCCTCAACCAGCGGTGCCAGGTAGCTTTGCATTAGCGCCGAGAGCTCCAGACGCAGCGAGTTTTTCAGCGTGCCGAGACGTTTCTGTCGCTGCGCGGGCAACGTGGCCTGAGACAGCCACTCGATGACGCGCTGCATGCTGTGGCTGTCCAGGGCCTGCAGCGTGCCCCAGCGTAAGCCTGGCTTTCCGAGCAGATGCTGTACGGCTTCGTCGAGGTTCTGCCGGGTAGTAAAGCGGGCGTCATGCGGAGTGATCGCCCATACCAGACCTGGAAGGGCAGACTCTTCAGCAGGCTGCGTCTCCTTCACCCAGTTCATTAACACTTTTGCTTTTTTAGCCGTCTGTTCGTGCTGCGCCGTCGCGTTACAAATCACCAGCACATCAGGCTGAAGCTGTTGACGGTAATGCTCGAGCAGCCACTGGGATTTCGCCTGGCGTAGCGGGTCGGCACGGTTATCTTCAAAAACCGGAATATCAATAATATCGACGTTATCCAGCGCGCCGTTCTCAACCGGCAACACCAGCTCGCGGGTCAGGAAGGCCAGCACATCGACGGGGATACTGATGGCGTTAAGCATTTCACCACCATTCAGCGGATGAAGCAGCGTCTCCTGCGCGTCCTGATGGTCTAACGTGCCGTCGTGCGTCAGGAACCCTTCACCCGGCAGCCCAAAGCTGTCCACCAGCAGGCTAAGGGGGGCCGCAAGCTCGCTGGCATGGCTGGTCTGGTGCAGCACATGGGCCAGGTTTAACCACTGCTGGGTCAGTTCCTGCTGTTCGCCCCACAGCAGGGACCAGACGCTGGCCCGCGTGCTGAGATCGAGCGATGGCACCAGCTGGGCAAACTCATACCAGAGGGCATCATCAATTTGCTGTTTCGCGGCGGGTACGGTGCTTTGCCAGAAGCGGGCAATCGCTCCCACCTCCTGAGCAGTGATACCGGGCACGCCATGTGGCTGGCGCAGCCCGCGCCATTTCTCCAGACGTGTCTCAATGACCGCCTTATCCACCGCGCGCATCTGCGGGTGCAGGGTCGTGCGGGCAATAAACAGCTGTACCAGCTCGGCCTCGGTGACCAGACGCAGACGCAGCGGGAACGCCTCATCAGCCACCTCCGGGGTTTCCCGGGTGAAGCGGACGGCCATGTTGGTCAGGGCATGTCCCGGATTGATATGCGAAAAATAGTCAAAGGTGCGCTGGCCTGGCGTTACGTTAAGGCGTCCATTGCCGCTGCCGCACAGAGACAGCAGCAGGTGCGCTTTCGCGCTCTGCGAATGACCGTAAAGCCCAATGCTGCTCTGGCGAGTCATGGCGCGTTCAATGGCTTGCTCCCGCGCCTGCACCGCGTTGATGCGAGCAAGCAGGGCGTCAGCATCGTTATCCAGCACTGGGGCGTTCAGGCGCGTCTCATTAATCCACCCGATTACGGCCTGAGTGGTGTTCGTGGTCGCTGTCATTTCAGGTATACGCTCCCGCTGTCGATCCAGTAGTGGCTGCCGCTGTGTCGGCGGTCGGCCAAAGTATTCAGTTTGAAGGTTAGTGCGTCAGGCGCAACCGGCGTGCCGTCCTGCAGCCAGGCATCGCTCAGCTCGAAGGCTTCCGGGCCTTCCTGCTTGGTGCCGCCGCAGAGCTTGAGCCGCACGTTCAGCACGCCGTCGCCGGCAATGGCTTTGGCAAGTTCAGCCGAGTTAATGCTGAGCGTGTAGAGCGGCGTGGCCGGCCAGCGCGCGTTCGCCAGCTGGCGGAAGCCGAGCGTCACGTTCCCGCGCAGCGGGAAGTGCAGGCGCGCATCAAGCTTCGCGCCGGGTTTATCAAGATCGATATCCTGATACCAGACGTTTTCCTCGCGCAGGGTATTGACGGTGTTATCCAGCACGCCCAGATAGCGCACGGTGGAATACGCGCCAATGTCCGCGGCTTTAAAGTTGAAGCGCGGCAGACGCAGGTCAAGCGCCAGGCTGCAGAGCATGGCCCCCACGGCAGCGGTCGATTTCGGGTTGCCAATGCGCCCCTGCTGGCTGAACGGATACCACTCATGTACCTGGTATTTATCCAGCCAGACGATGCGGTTGACCGGCACCGGCTGCAGGTGACGAATGAGCGCCTGAACCCCAGGCAGGCAGCCCGGGCGTCCGGTGATCAGCAGAATATCGCAGCTGTAATGGGAGATCGCCTCACATACCGCGTGGAGCGGGGAGGCCAGCGTAAACTGCCCGGCCAGCATCGCATCCTGCATTTCGCGGAAGTTCACATGCAGCGGCACGGCGAAAAGATCAAAAGCGTCTGAACCCGCAGGCAGGGCATGATCGATCGCCTGCTGCAGATAGTTCATCACGTTGCGGGTCGGCTTCTGCGGCAGCAGATCGCCAAAGGTGGCATGCAGACCGGCCAGCGGATCGTCAACGTCGCTGGATTCCCATCCGGCAAGAATGGCATGGCCAATCGGCATAAAGAGCTGCAGCGCCGTTTGCTGGCGCAGTACGGCCTGGGTATCAATGCGTCCGGAGTCACCGAACAGCGAGGCCATCAGCAGCGAGGCATCCGCGATACCGGATTTCTGCAGCTGCGTTTGCAGAGCGGGCAACACGTAGCGCTGAATCACGTCCAGAAGCGTATCGTCACCCGCGACCTTAAAGCCTTCGCGGAACAGCAGCTGCGGGGTGATTTTGACGTTATTGCCGGAACCGTCGTCCAGCTGGTAATGGGTGATCGCCATATCCGTTGTGCCGCCGCCGATGTCGATGGACGCGACGCGCAACGCGCGTCCCGGCTGGCTACCCGGCTCAGGCTCACGGTCCGGACGGGCAAGGGAGGCGAAGAAGGCTTCGGTCTGGCCGCCAAAGCGGGAGATGGCTTCGTTATACAGCCAGACCAGCTGACCGCAGCTGGCTTCATCCCACTCCATCTGGATTTCAGGTACCGGCACCACGCTTTTTTCCTGCTGTTTGCGGGTGACAAAATCCTCATCCTGCGGGTGCCATCCCATCGCTTTCCAGACAATCGCGATGGCTTCAAACATGCGGCGACGGAAGATCTCGCGCTCCTGCTTTGGCATCGCGGAGGGCAGCGTCAGGATCAGCGTGCGCAGCTGGCGCGGCGAGGCAGGGAAGCCCAGGCGCAGGCGCGTGGCGACGCTGTTGATCTGCCCCAGCGCCTGTGCCAGCAGCTCGCACAGCATATGGGTCATCAGGGTGCTGCGGCTGTACTGCGGCGAGAAGACCGGCAGGCGCTCGTCCTGCGGCAGCGTGAAGAGCGGCTCGCCGTCATCATTCATCAGGTTCATCAGCGGGAACGCGGTGGCAAGCGGTTCACGCTGGGTCTTGCTGTTCATCTGGCTAAAGCGCCAGTCCTGCACGACCGGGGTTTCATCCCACAGGTAGCGACGCGGGCTGGAGATACCGCTGTTGCCTTCGGTTCCCAGACGCTGCATCGCCAGCTTGCGGGCTTCATCACCGACGCGGACAATCGACGGCCAGACAAAGGCGTCTTCGCGACCGCTTTCCACCGAGAAGTGCTGCTTGCCAAAACGCGCTTCTGAAAACTCGAGACGGCTGGTGAACAGCGGCTCGTTCAGGAACTGCGGCTCGCTGAGCGAGCGAACCTGCAGCTCGGCGGTCTGACGCAGCCCATCGTTCGCATCGCCGTGGTCTTCAATAATGACGCCGCAGGTATGGGTGTTACCCACGTCGAGGATCAGGTCAACCGGAATGGCTGGCGTGCTGAGTGTATGGGTGACAAATTTCACTTCCGGTACGGTGAGCTGTTCACCGAGCATGGTCAGCAGGTTAAGCCAGTGGGCCTGATACTCAAAACTGCGCATCGCCTGCTGCAGGTCGCGTTCAGAGCGGTTCTCAACGCCGTCGGCATACTGGGTAAACGCCTCGCGCAGCCAGCCGTCAATCCAGGTCTGATCGAGGAAACTGTCTACCTCGTTATCGCGCCACGCCAGCGCGAAGCGGGTGCCGTTCAGAATATCGTTTTCCACCGGAGAGAGCGCGGACGTGGCATGATCGGCAATCTGGCTGTCAAGCGCGAGGGTGACGCGGTGCGTATTGCCTGCCGTGTCCGGGGTGTCAAGCTTGCGCACCTGAACGCGGGCCCAGTTATCCGGCCCTTCAACAAAGGTCCGCGGCGGGTTGAAGCGCAGGAACGGAACCGGAAGCCAGACGCCGTCCAGCACCGCCAGCGACTGATGCAGCGGGATAGTGGTTTCCGGTTTGACCACTTCAGGCTGCCCGCCGTTCATGCCGGGCAGGGTATAGCGACCGTTGACTAGGTCGAAATCGAGGCGCAATAGCGGGCCGTTCGCGGTTTTACGTACGAAGCGCCCGTTGCTGGCGGAGTCCTGCGGCGTCAGACCGAAATCGAGGAACTGCACGCCGCTGTTGGCAATAAGCGTGACGCTTTGTTTATAGTCGCAAAGATTTACCAGCATAGGATCAGGCACCTGCTTTCTTGAACGTCAGTGGGACGACGGTGTTGGCATCATAACGGGCGCGACATTCTGCGATATCGCTGGTGCCTGCTTTACAGGCAACCTCCGGCATCGGGTAGCGGGAACCGTCGGTGCAGCGGGCAGTGCCGCGACTCTTAATCATCAGCTCGCCATTGCTGTGCAGTCCGGAGAAGACCTCCGCGCGGCAGACAATGTTGTCGCCATGGACAACGCGGGCGAAACCTTTGTTGTTCTGGATCTGATAGCGCAGCGACGGCGGCTTGCCGGTGACCGGATCCTTCACGTCGAGGATGGCGCGCCAGGTGCCGTTCAGGAAGCGCGTCGATCCCGCTTTCACCTGATTCGCTTCCATCACCATGGCGTCTTTCGGAATGGCGACAATCACCACCGGAGCGGGTTGTGGCGCAGCTTCAGCCGGAGCCGCTTCTTTTTCTTTGCTGGCCACGACCTCTGCCTGATGCAGCGGTAACTTCATCGCCAGCGGCTCAACTGCCTTGATCGGCTTTGGCGCAATCTCCACGGGTTCAGGTGCGGGCGCCGGGGCGGGCTCAGCGGAAGGCGCCTGTTTTGGCCACAGCAGCGGGGCGGCAACGGCGGCAACGATCACGGCGGCAACCGGCAGGGTCCACAGGGGAACGCGACGCTTTTTCACGACGTTCGCCGGAGCAGGCGCCTGAACAGGTTGTGCAACGACGGGGGCCGGTTCGGGCTCATACAGCTCCTCCGGCGTAATACGCACCACCGTGGATGGGGCGATCAGCGGCTCGTCAGCGTGCTCAAAGGTCATCACCGGCTCTGGCTCAGGCTCGGGTTCAGGATCGTCAATCACAACGGGGGCTGGCTCAGGGATCAGCGATTCACGCAGGCAGTCGAGGACATCGTCGCGCGCGTTCTCGTTGAGGTTTACAAACCCCCAGAAGCTGATGACCGGCTTTCCGTCCACCAGGAAGAGGAAGTTTTCGCCCGGAAACTGAAACGCCTTTGACAGCAGAGAGCCAAAAAGCTGTTGCGCGGTTTTGGGCGACTGCAGGCATTTCTTGCTTAATGACTCGACGCTGGCGAGCGTGTTTTCCAGATAGCGCAGGGCGCGATAGCGATCATCTTCATCGGCCGCTTTCCAGCTGATTACGCTCCCTTCAACCGGGGAATACCAGTCCACGCGGTCGCCGCTGTCGTTGACCTGAGGAATTGCCAGACAGTCGACGATGGCCTGTTGTTTGCGCAACCGGAGCGCTTCCCGGATTTGCAACGCTGATTCGAAAACGGCTTGTCCGCCGCCGCCAACGGCCTGAAAATCATCCAGATTACCGCTGCGTAAAAGAGTTTTTGCCACGATTTGATCCCATATACTTCTTCACACCATTACTTTAACGAAACGAGGAAGCAACCAAACGGAGGAAGAGACGCTAAAAGCGCTGATTTCTTGCGGCATAGAAAGTGACGGTTGTGCTTGACGAATAATGGCACTTAAGGCAAATCATCTTTTTGAGCGCTGGCGGTTAAAACAGCAAAAAACGCGGCTTTAGAATAACCTGATAGTGTTTCGTTATTTGCCAGGTCAAAACGCCTGTGCTGTTATTACTGTCCTATATAATAAAACTGTCAGGGTTATAACCATGTCTACAGGGAAAACACTGCTCGCCCTTGCGCTGAGCGCGCTGTTACCAGCCGGTGCCGCATGGGCGGCAAACAACGACACGCTTATTTACTGTTCAGAAGCGTCCCCCGAGTCCTTCAACCCACAAATTGCCAGCTCTGGCCCGTCTTTTGTGGCCAGCTCCCAGGTGCTGTATAACCGTCTGATCAATTTCGACCCGGTGAAAAACACCCCGGTGCCGTCGCTGGCGGAGTCCTGGACGATTTCGCCGGACGGCAAGACCTATACCTTTGCCCTGCGTAAAGGGGTGAAATTCAACAGCAACAAATACTTCAAACCGACGCGCGATTTTAATGCCGATGACGTTATTTTCTCGGTCATGCGTCAGAAAGACCCTAAACACCCGTACCACAACGTGTCGCAGGGCAACTACGAGTACTTTAATGATGTCGGTCTCGATAAGCTGATCCAGGACGTGAAAAAGGTCGATGATTATCACGTTCAGTTCACCCTGAGCGAGCCCAACGCCGCGTTCCTGGCCGACTGGGGGATGGATTTCGCCTCGATTCTTTCCGCCGAATACGCCGACGCGATGCTGAAAAAAGGCACGCCTGAAAACGTAGACACCTGGCCGATTGGTACCGGGCCTTACGTGCTGCAGCAGTACAAAGTGGATTCGCTGATCCGCTACGTCGCGAACCCGAACTACTGGGAAGGCGAGGTGCCGACGAAGCATCTCATCTTCTCCATTACGCCAAACGTGGAAACCCGCCTGGCGAAGCTGCAGACCAACGAGTGCCAGATCATTCCTGCGCCATCCCCGGTTCAGTTTGACGCCATCAAGAACAACAAAGACCTGACGCTGCACTCGGTCGATGCGCTGAACGTCGGTTATCTGGCGTTTAATACCGAGAAAAAACCGTTTGATAACGTGCTGGTGCGTCAGGCGCTCAACTACGCGACCGACAAGAAGGCCATCGTTAATGCGGTCTTTATGGGGTCGGGCACGGTGGCAAAATCGCCGATCCCGCCAAATATGCTGGGCTTCAATAAAGACCTGAAGGACTACAGCTACGATCCTGAAAAAGCGAAAGCCCTGCTGAAGCAGGCGGGTCTGGAGAAGGGCGCGGAAGTCACGCTGTGGTCAATGCCGGTTCAGCGTCCGTATAACCCGAACTCGCGTCGTATTGCGGAGATGATCCAGAGCGACTGGGCCAAAGTCGGCGTGAAGGCCAAAATTGTCTCCTATGAATGGGGCGAATATCTCTCCGGAATGCGTAAAGGCGAACATGACTCCGCGCTGTTTGGCTGGATGTCCGACAACGGCGACCCTGACAACTTTGCCGACGTGCTGCTCGGCTGCAACAGCATTAAAACCGGCTCAAACGCCGCGCGCTGGTGCGATAAGGGGTATGATGCCCTGGTACAAAAAGCGAAGCTGACCAGCAGCCCGGCTGAGCGAGCGACGCTCTATAGCCAGGCGCAGGAGATCTTCTACCAGCAGGCGCCGTGGATCGCGCTGGCAAACGGGAAAACGTTCTACGCGACCCGCAGCAACGTGACCGGATACAGCGTAAGCCTGATGGGCAGCGATTTCTCGAAAGCGAAGCTGAACTAAGCCTTTTTAGCCGGGTGGCGGCTACGCCTTACCCGGCCTACATTTGGCACCCGTAGGCCCGGTAAGCGTAGCGCCACCGGGCACATAACAAGGAGTGACAATGTCACATTTAAACGAAGTTACCGCCCGCGTCGATGCCGCCATCGAAGAGAGCGTCATTACCCACATGAACGAGCTGCTGATTGAATTAAGCGATGATGCGGAGCTCAGCCGTGAAGATCGCTACACCCAGCAGCAGCGTCTGCGCACCGCGATTTCGCACCATGGCAAGCAGCATAAAGAGGAGATGGACGCGCGTGAGGAACAGCTGACGAAAGGCGGCACCATACTGTAATCATCAAAACTGGCGTCGCGCCACCAGCCAGGCCCCGACCACCAGCATCACCGCGCCGCACACCGGGCCGATCAGGGCGCGCAGCGGGATGCCATGGCTCCTCAGCACGTCCAGCACCAGCCCGCCAATCAGCTGGCTTGCGACCAGCACGGCGATGGTCGTCGCCGCGCCAACGTTCTGATACCCGCTGATGCTGGCAAACACGAAAAACGACCCCAGCAGTCCCGGGATAAGCGTCCACCAGCGCACCGTTGCGGCCAGCTCGCTAAATCCGGCCACGCCCTGTTTCAGCAGAAGAATACTGACAAACAGCACGATGCCGACCAGCGAATTCAGCAGCATCGCGATGAGAATGGTGGAGGAGGACTGGGTGATACGCACCATCAGGGTGTTTTGCACCACCAGACCGATGCCCGCCGCCACCAGAAACGCCAGCGTCAGTGACTGATTCATGGGATAGCGTCCGGATCGCTGCGCTCGTCCAGCTGCAGCTGCATAAAGGTTAAGTCCAGCCAGCGGCCAAACTTGGTTCCCACCTGCGGCATTTGTCCGGTCGTCACAAAGCCGAGCGTCTCATGGAGATGAATCGAGGCATGGTTTTGCGCTTCAATGCCGGCCACAATCACGTGTTTCCCGATGGCGCGGGCCTCGTTAATCAGCGCCTTCATCAGCGTGCGGCCAATCCCTTTGCCCTGATGGGCCGGGTGGACGTAGACCGAATGCTCAACCGTATGACGGAAGCCGTCAAAGGCGCGCCAGTCGCCGAAAGAGGCGTAACCGGTGATGACACCGTCCTCTTCACTTACCAGAACCGGGTAGCCCGCAAGCGAGCGCGCCTCAAACCACGCGATTCGGTTATCGGTATCGACGGTTTTATCGTTCCAGATCGCGGCGGTATGCAGCACCGCGTGGTTGTAAATCTCGCCTATCGCAGCGCAGTCTTCTTTGCAGGCATGACGAACGATCATGATGAAGCCTCTGTGTGTTGTTCACTATAGTATTACGTTATCGCTACGATATTACACAACTGTATCGCTCGATCGCTATGGCATAAGCCATATTTTTTTGTTATCAAAAGCCCATTGAATTGCCGTTCATACACTATAGTATGACGTCATGAACACCATAACAGACACAATGAATCAACGGATTAGCGCAAGAATTCGCCTTGAACGCGAGTCTCGCGGGTGGTCCCTCAGCGAGCTGGCGGACCGGGCAGGGGTCTCCCGCGCGATGATCCATAAGATAGAGCGCGGGGACAGTAGCCCGACAGCCACCTTGCTTGCCCGCTTGTCGGGCGCGTTTGGCATCAGCATGTCAACGCTGATTGCCCGGGCCGAAATGCAGGAGGGTAAGCTGCTGCGCCTGGCAAACCAGCCCGTCTGGCGCGATCCGCAGACGCACTACCTCCGCCGCCATGTTTCTCCCCGTACCGATCTGCCCATCGACCTGGTTCAGGTGGAACTGCCTGCGGGAAGCGACGTTCCGATGCCGGCCTCTTCTTACGCGCTGGCGCGTCAGCTTATCTGGCTGCAGTCCGGTGAGCTGGTGTTTCAGGAGGGCGACACCCGCCACGAGATGCACGCCGGAGACTGTCTTGAGCTGGGGCCGCCTAATGACTGCCGGTTCATCAACGAGACGAATGAAATCTGCATCTATCTGGTTGTACGCCTCAATCAGTCTGGCTCGTAATGCTAATGCGATAACGCTGAACGTGAGCCAGGCTGTAATGACATTTGTCCCAGAAGGAGATCCTGATGAATCACTCTGTTTCGCATAACCGCCGCTGGGTGCTGGCCTCTCGTCCACAGGGCGCACCGGTCGCGGAAAATTTTCGTCTGGAAACGCAGCCTGTTCCGGAACCGGGTGCGGGGCAGCTTTTGCTTCGTACCGTCTGGCTGTCGCTGGATCCTTATATGCGGGGTCGCATGAGCGACGCGCCATCCTATTCACCGCCGGTTGAGATCGGTGCGGTGATGGTGGGGGGAACGGTCAGCCGCGTTGAGCAGTCAAACCATCCCGACTTCAAAGCCGGTGAATGGGTGCTGGGCTACAGCGGCTGGCAGGAGTATGAACTTTCGGACGGCAGCGGCCTGGTGAAGCTGGGCGAAAATCCGTCTCATCCTTCCTGGTCGCTGGGCGTACTGGGTATGCCGGGCTTTACCGCCTATATGGGGCTGCTGGATATCGGGCAACCGAAAGCGGGTGAAACGCTGGTGGTGGCTGCGGCGACCGGCCCGGTTGGCGCGACAGTCGGGCAGATCGGCAAAATCAAAGGTTGCCGGGTGGTCGGCGTGGCTGGTGGCCCAGAGAAATGCCGCCATGCCGTTGAGGTTCTCGGCTTTGACCTGTGTCTGGATCACCATGCGGCGGATTTTGCCGACCAGCTGAAACACGCCTGTCCGAACGGTATTGATGTCTATTATGAAAACGTCGGCGGGAAAGTGTTTGATGCCGTGCTGCCCCTGCTGAACACCTCCGCGCGCGTGCCGGTGTGTGGCCTGGTGAGCGGCTATAACGCGACGGGCCTGCCTGACGGGCCGGACCGCCTGCCGCTCCTGATGGCGACCCTTCTCAAGAAACGCATTCGTATGCAGGGCTTTATTATCGGCCAGGATTATGGACACCGCATTCATGAGTTCCAGGAAGAGATGGGGCGCTGGGTGCAGGAGGGGAAAATTCACTATCGCGAACAGGTGACGGACGGGCTGGAAAACGCCCCCGAGGCGCTCATTGGCCTGCTGGAAGGACGAAACTTCGGCAAAGTCGTGATTCGCGTCGCGAGTGACAATAAATAAAGCGCACAATGGCGGGGTTTCCCGCCATATTTATTTGTGAAGATACGATATATTGTCTTTAATTACTGGACACGGTTTTTCGCGCTATCATCCCGGATGAGCCCGAAAACGATAAAAAAAATGATGTTTGCTTTTTTTGCTGTTTTACGTACTTCCCACCACCAGGCATGACGATACAGGATATATCGTACCGGCGCCGTTTTATTAAAACTGGCGTTTAAAAATAGCATTAAGTTTTAGCTACAGGAATTCCACATGCTTGATTTGGATCACTTAGAAAAAGCCCAAAGGGTTAGTCTTACTATGCAGGTTGAACACAGTTTGAAAGGGGCGTTAATTACAGGCTCCCTCAAACCAGGAGCACGACTGATTACGAAAGAGATTGCTGATAAATTAGGCACCAGTATTACGCCGGTCCGCGAAGCGCTGCTGCGTCTGGTCTCCTCAGGCGCACTTCACGCCACGCCAGCGCAGGCTTTTCTGGTCCCTGAGGTGACGCTGGAGCGTTATAACGAGATTAACGCCATCCGAAAACAGCTTGAGCCCATGGCGGTTGCCGCAGCATGCCAGAACATGTCTGATAGCAAGCTGGAGACGTTGCGCAATTTGTCGGAGGCCTTTCATGAGGCCATGCGCAACGGTAACGTCCAGCAGGCATTACATGCGAATCGTATCTTCCGGTTTACGCTTTATCAGTTTGCGGAGATGCCGACACTCAACGCATTAATCGAGCAGCTATGGGTACGCATCGGGCCCTGTATTAACTATCTGCACCAGGAGCTTAACGACATAAAGGAGGCAACCTATCACTATGATGAGTTGCTTTCTGCCCTGGAACGCCGTGATGTTGATGCCAGCCAGAAGGCGATCGATAAGTTGATTGATGAAGCGAATACGCTTTTACAGCGACAATATTTTAACTGAGAGATTATTTAACAGAGCGACTATATACCGCCGCTAATTATTTATCTGGTGAATAACTCCTGATGGCTTATTGCCATCAGGAGGGTTATTTCATTTATAAAATAAACTTTTCTTTTTTGCTTACTCGAAGCGATAAGAGACCGACAGCCCGACGCCATAGTTACGGCCGGGTGCAGGCTCGTAATAACGACCGTTGGACTCGTTGACAATAACCGATCCCGCGTACTCTTTATCGAACAGGTTATCGACGCGGCCAAAGACGTCCATCCCCCAGTTGCCGTAGTTGAATTTATACCCGGTATTCAGCCCGACCACCGTGTACGATGGCGCTTTCGCGGTGTTTTCGTCGTCGGCCATGATATCGCTCATGTAACGCACGTCCGTGCCCGCGTACCAGCCTTCCTCCGGCTGCCAGCCAAACGAAGCGAAGCCCATGTTGCGCGCAATCCCCGGCATACGGTTACCGTTACAGTCTGCGTCGCTGCAGACGTTAGTACGGTAGGTGGCATCCAGATACGTCCACGCCATCTTCAGCTTCCAGTTCTCCGCGAACTGCTGATCCAGGGAAACTTCCACACCCTGACGGCGGGTTTTCCCGGCATTTTTATAGGTTGTGCGGCCGCCGGAACTGGAGTCCACCACGATCTCATCGTCCGTATCGGTGCGGAACAACGCCGCCGTCAGCAGACCATTGCCGATTCGGGTTTTGCTGCCCACTTCATACGTGTTATTCGTGGATGGCTTCAGGCCAATATTCAGACCGCCCTGATTATCGGCACGATAGGAGAGTTCGTTGATGGTTGGCGTTTCAAACCCACGCCCTGCGGCTGCGTAGAGGTTCCACGCATCCGTCACCGCATACTTCACGGAACCTGCAGGGAGCCATTTGTGGTAGCTCGCGTCACCGCTGTCATCGCCGTTGCCCGGCGTAACGTAATGGTCGTTGGAATCAAACCAGACCGAACTGTAGCGGACACCCGCGTCGACAGAGAGTTTCTGCGTCAGCTGCCAGCTCGTTTGCAGATAAGGATCGACGTTCCACATCAGGTTGCGTTCGTCACGACGTTTATCGCCTTTGACGCCGTAGTCCGGCACGCCGTTGCTCATGACGAAGTTCTCGTAGCCGCGACGGTCTTCGCTCATGTTTTCGTAGTTCAGACCGGTGGTGAAGGTCACCGGCACCAGCAGCTCGCCGCGGTGCGTCCAGCGGGTATCCACGCCCTGATAGTGGCGCTGCATATCAATCACCCCGCCGGAGTGTGTGGCTTTTAGCTGCGGCTGATACGGAATCGACTGGTACTGCGTCATTTCACGCTCGCCGGCGTACATCATCACGCTCAGGTCGTCCTGAGCGCTGAGCTGGCGATCGTAGCGCAGGCCGGCCTGGGTCTGCTTGATGGTCTTACGGGTGTTGTACTGATCGCCGCGCGGCGACTGACGCGGGTTGTCCCGCCACTCCTGGTCATTCAGTCCACCCGGATCGTTGGCCTTCATGTCCACACTGTTGAAAATCAGCGTCAGCTTGCTCGCGTCGTCGATGCGTACGCCCAGTTTGGCGTTAGCGAGGTTTTTCCGCGCGCCGCTGTGGTCGCGGTAGCCCTGGGTAGTGAAACGGGTGGTGGAGACGGTGTAATCCACGTCACCGGCGTGGGTGCCGTCACCCATCGCGCCGGTAGCTTTCATGCCATAGCGCCAGGTCCCGTAACTGCCGTAATAGCTGCTGGCTTCAATGGTCGGCGGCTGCTGCCCGGTCTGGGTGTTGATGTTGATTACGCCGCCTGAGGCGTTGCCGTACAGGGCAGAGAAGGGACCGCGCAGCACTTCAACGCTCTCCACGCTGGAGAGGTCGATGTTGGAGGTCTGACCCTGTCCGTCCGGCATGGTGGCTGGAATACCGTCGACGTACATACGGATACCGCGCACCCCGAAGGTTGAGCGAGCGCCAAATCCGCGCATCGACAGCTGGAGATCCTGTGCGTAGTTCTGACGGTTCTGGATTTGCAGTCCCGGGACGCTGCCAAGGGATTCAGACAGGTTGATGCGGGGCGCAGCCTGGCGCATGTCATCGCCATTGACGACGCTGACCGCGGCCGGGGTATCAAGTTCCGATACGGTTTGCGGCGTGGCGCTGACGATCATGGTCTGTTCCTCTGCGCTCATGGCGGTGAGCGGCGCAAAAATAACAGGAACCAGCAGCAGCGGGAGAGAAGCCTTACGGGCAGAAATGATTTTCATGAATAAAACCGGTTGTGGTATGTAAACGAACCAAATGGAACATGTCCATACATGTTAAAGGTTTTGTAAATGTTTTGAAAACTATAACCGCACATTGCGTTAATGAAAGGCGGGAGGGGAAAGAAAAACTCCACATTCAACTGATTAATGATTACTATTCTCATTATCAAAAGGCAATGCCATGACGTTGTCTGCCGGAAGTGATGTCAGCCCAAACCCCACTTTTCAGAAAAGGAATTGTTATGTCTTTACGTCATCTGTGCTCGCCGCGTCTGAGCCTGTCACTGCTGTCTGCCACTTTACTGCTTGCCGGGACGTTCCAGGTGCATGCCGCCGAAGAGGTGCTGCGTAAAGCGGTGGGCAAAGGGGCGTATGAAATGGCCGTGAGCCAGCAGGAGAATGCGCTGTGGGTGGCGACCTCGCAAAGCCGCAAAACCGATAAGGGCGGGGTTGTTTACCGTCTTGATCCGGTCACGCTGGACGTGACGCAGGCGATCCATAGCGATCTCAAACCCTTTGGTGCCACCTTTGACAACGCGACCCAAACGCTGTGGTTCGGTAATACGATCAACGGCGCGGTAACCGCGATTGATGCTAAAACGGGTGACGTAAAAGGGCGGCTGGTGCTGGACGGGCGTCAACGCAGCGAAACCGTCAAACCGCTGCAGCCGCGCCAGCTGGTGGCGGATGACGCGAGCAACACGATTTACATCACCGGTGTCGGCAAAGAGAGCGTGATTTGGGTGGTGGATGGCGCCACGCTGAAGCTGAAAGAGACCATTGCCAATACCGGTACTTACAGCACCGGCCTGGCGCTGGATGCGCAGGCGAAACGTCTGTACACCACGAATGCGGACGGCGAGCTGTTAACCATTGATACGGCCACCAACAAAATCCTGAGCCGTAAAAAAGTGCAGGATGACGGGAAAGAGCACTTCTACCTGAACCTGAGCCTCGACACAGCTGGTCAGCGCGCGTTCCTGACCGATTCAAAACAGCCGGAAGTACTGGTGGTGAGCCTGAAAGACGGCAGCGTGATCGAGAAAATCGCCGCGCCGGAATCCCTGGCGGTCCTGTTTAACCCGGCCCGCAATGAAGCCTACGTGACGCACCGTGAAGCCGGCAAGGTGAGCGTGATTGATGGGAAAACGTATAAGGTGACTAAAACGTTCGACACGCCGGTCTACCCGAACAGCCTGGCGCTCTCTGCGGATGGTAAAACCCTGTACGTGACGGTGAAACAAAAATCCACCCGCCAGCAGGAAGCCACCCAGCCTGACGACGTGATTCGTATCGCGCTGTAAGATGGGAATTGCCCGGTGGCGCTGCGCTTACCGGGCCTACAAAACCATGAAATGTAGGCCGGGTAAGGCGAAGCCGCCACCCGGCTTTTTTATTAACGCGAAGTTTCTTCCACCAGCGGCGCGTCGTGTTTTTCATCATCAGGATGAACCGGCGCGGTGCTGTGAATTTCATGAACGCGTTTACGCACGCCAAACCAGCCGGCAATCAGCAGCACGGCCAGCAGCGGAATGGTCGCGATGGTGTAGGTGCCGTTCGGGTAGTCGAACGCCATCAGCACCAGCACGCTGAACAGGAAGAGCAGGGTGAGCCAGGAGGTCACCGGCGCGCCAGGCAGCTTAAAGCTGACGTCAGCGGCTTTGCCTTCTTTAATCGCTTTGCGCAGACGCATCTGGCAGACCACGATAAAGCCCCAGGACGCGATAATCCCGAGTGCCGCCACGTTCAGAACGATTTCGAATACCTGAGACGGCACCAGATAGTTCAGGAACACGCCGAAGACATAGACCACCAGCGTCGCCAGAATACCGGCGTACGGCACGTGCTGCTTGCTCATCTTCGACATGAACTTCGGTGCAGAACCGCCCATCGACATGGAGCGCAGGATACGACCGGTCGAGTAGAGGCCGGAGTTCAGGCTGGAGAGCGCCGCCGTCAGCACCACGATGTTCATGATGCTGCCCACGTAAGGCACGCCCAGCTTAGAGAAGAAGGTCACGAACGGACTCTGGCCCGCCTGGTAGGCGTTCCACGGCAGCAGCAGCACCAGCAGCACCACGGAACCGACGTAGAAGAGACCGATACGCCAGATCACGCTGTTGATGGCTTTTGGCACCATCGTCTGCGGATCTTTACATTCACCTGCTGCGGTACCCACCAGCTCGATGGAGGCGAAGGCGAACACGACGCCCTGAACCAGAACCAGCGCAGGCAGCAGACCGTGCGGGAAGAATCCGCCGTTATCGGTTATCAGGTGGAAGCCGGTGGCATTGCCATCCAGCGGCTTACCGCTGCCGAGGAAGACGGTACCCACGACCAGGAACACCACGATGGCCAGCACTTTAACCAGCGCAAACCAGAACTCCATCTCCGCGAACCACTTCACGCCAATCATGTTCATGGTGCCGACAATCGCCAGCGCGCCAAGCGCAAAGACCCACTGCGGCACATCG
Organism: Enterobacter sp. SGAir0187; assembly: GCF_002952735.2. Lineage (NCBI taxonomy): Bacteria > Pseudomonadati > Pseudomonadota > Gammaproteobacteria > Enterobacterales > Enterobacteriaceae > Enterobacter > Enterobacter sp. SGAir0187. Next base: position 69,840 of record NZ_CP025034.2, read on the forward strand.
CCAAACGCGCCCCAGTAGTGCATATACAGCGCAACGGCGGTGATATCGACGATACCGGTCATCGCCCAGTTGACGAAGTACATCCAGCCCGCGACGTAAGCGGCTTTTTCACCGAGGAATTCACGGGCGTAAGAGACGAAGCTGCCGCTGGAAGGGCGATGCAGTACCAGTTCGCCCAGTGCACGAAGAATGAAGAAAGAGAAGATCCCGCACACCAGATAGACCAGGGCGAGAGCCGGGCCAGCCATCTGCAGGCGTGCACCAGCACCTAAAAACAGACCCGTTCCGATAGCGCCGCCGATGGCGATCATTTGAACCTGACGGTTGCCCATCGCTTTGTGGTAGCCCTCTTCATGGGAGTTCAACCAGCGACGTTTAGCAGCATGATGATCGGCTGCGCTTTTATTGCTTGTTTTCATTGAGTTACCTGTTTGCCTGTCTGAACCATTATCGTGATAGTCCTGCCTGGCAGAGCGCAATACAAACGATTGCTTCTGCGCAAACACATGTCGCCTCCCCAGTCATTCTGCGTATGGATAAGGCGAAACATGGCGAGGCATCCTACCTGCAATTCATAAGCGACGCAAAATATAACCGTGCCGAAAGTGATGCACGTCGAAGGAAATCGTGTGGTCAGAGCAGACGGGGATCACAACACGCTGAAACGTGATGAGTTTTTAGTCAAAACAATGGCGGGGTTGATTATTTAATCATCAGATTCTCTTAATTATTACCAGATGGTATAAATTTTTGCTGCTGCAGGGCATCCAGAAGTAACCTGAACGCGGTTGTGTGCTGCCGACGGCTCGGATAATAGAGGTGATATCCTTCAAACGTGGGGCACCACGATTCAAGGACCCTGACCAGCCGTCCCTGATTCAGAGCGTCCAGAACCGAGGACTCGGGCACGTAGGCTAATCCGAGACCATTCTCCGCGGCGTCGATGCGCTGCGACAGGTTATTCAGCGTAAGCTGTCCGTCAACCCGCACGCGAAGCTCGCGCCCGTCGCGCTCAAATTCCCAGTCATACAATCCCCCTCGGGTGGGCAGGCGGAGATTGATACAGCGGTGTTCACCCAGCTGCTCTGGCACGAGCGGCACGCCAAAACGAGCCAGGTAATCCGGGGAGCCGACGACCGCCATGCGCATGTCCGGCGCAATCCGCACCGCAATCATGTCTTTTGCCACCTGTTCACCCAGGCGAACCCCCGCGTCGAAGCGGCCATCTACGATATCTGTCAGGCCATTGTCGACCGTCACTTCGACGTTAATGTCAGGATACTGCAGCATAAAAGGCTTCAGTACCGGCCAGAGCACGGCGTCCATCGCGTGCTCGCCGGCGACGATGCGGATAGCGCCTGCGGGTTTGTCGCGGGTGCTGCGAAGCGCCGTGAGTTCCTGTTCGATCTCCAGCAGATGCGGGCTGAGGCGCGAAAAAAGCTGCTCACCCGCGGGTGTCGGAACCACGCTTCGGGTTGTGCGGGTTAACAGGCGAACGTCTAATCGCGCTTCAAGCTTGCGCATCGCATGGCTCAGTGCCGATTGCGAGACGCCCAGCTGCGCCGCTGCGCGCGTAAAGCTGCGCTCGCGGGCCACCACCATAAAGGAGAGCAGATCGTTGAAATTATCTTTTAGCATCGCGGTTCTATTTATGAGTTTCAGTCATGTGTCCTATCTGATTATGCACCCTAATGCTGCCGAGTGCTTTGCGCTACTGTTAACGCAACAGTCAACGAGGAGCAAAAGATGAAAATTATCCGCAGCGGTTCATTACCGTCAGTACGAGGACCGGAAGCCTGGTTTACCGGGGCTGTTCGGATTGACGCACCTTTTCAGGCTACCGAACCTGCCAGCGTCGGCGGGGCAACCGTAACCTTTGAGCCGGGCGCGCGCACGGCCTGGCATACGCATCACCTGGGACAAACGCTGATTGTGACGCAGGGTCGCGGCTGGCTACAGGAGTGGGGCAAAGAGGCGGAAATCCTGAATCAGGGCGATATCGCCTGGATCCCACCCGGCGTGAAGCACTGGCACGGCGCAAGTGCGCAAACGGCGATGACGCATCTTGCCATCGCCGAAGCGGTAAACGGCAGCCCGGTAACATGGCTGGAAAAAGTGATCGACGAGCAGTACCCGAACGGCTAACCGCCAAAAACGGCAATCGCCTGCTGCAGACGTGTCGTCCGCTGCGTCAGGTGATTCGCGGCGTGAGTGACGTTATCCACCATCCCCGTATTGCTCTGGGTCATTGCGCCGATACGGGAGAGGGAGGCGTTAATCAGCGTCAGCGCCTGGGTTTGCTCCTGCGTGGCGAGGCCAATCTCCTTAATCAAGGTGGAAACCTGCAGAACATGGTCGATCATGACCGTCAGCTGTGATTCGGTTTGTACCACCTTCTCCACGCCAGCGTTGACGCTGGCAACGTTTTTCTCGATCAGCGCTTTGATCTCTTTCGCCGCCGTCGCGGAGTGCTGTGCAAGATTGCGCACCTCAGCCGCGACCACGGCAAAGCCGCGGCCGGCTTCACCCGCGCGCGCCGCTTCCACGGCGGCATTCAGCGCAAGAATATTGGTCTGGAAGGCAATACGATCGATAACGCTGATAATATCGACGATCTGGCCGTTATCCTGCGAAACGGACTGCATCATACCGATGGTCTCTTTCATCATCGCTTCACCGCAGTGGGCGCTGTCGCGAGTGCGATCCGCCATCTGAATCGCCTCGTTTGCGGTTTCGGCCGTCTGCTTCACGGCGCTGGCGATCTCTTCCACCGCAGATGCGGTTTGCTGCAAGAAATCTGCGGTTTCCTCAGAGCGCGCCTGCAGCGCCGCACCTTCTTTCGCGACCTGCTGGCTGATGGTGCCAATACCGCTGATTTGCGCCCCGACATCGTCAACCAGCGAATTCAGGTTTAAACCAGACTGATTCACCAGGCGCATCATCAGCCCGATATCATCGATTCTGTCAAAATGGTAATAGTCCGTTTTACGTCCTGAAACCACGCGCTGCATCTGTTGAACAATGGATTTTACCGGCCGGGCGATCTGCGCATGAAGATAACAGGACAGCGCAGAAAAAAGCAGCACCAGAGTGGTGACCTGAACGAGACGATCGCGGAATAAATATACCGCCAGGCAGGAAAGTAACGCTGTCGCAGTAATACCAAGCTGAATTCGTTTTCCGGTACTGAGACATTTAAAGAGCGACAAAAAGGAAAATAAACCGCGCCGAACGAACAGTCCTTTATAAAAACGGTACTGTTTTAATTCATTATTACGTACTTTTGCATACAGATTTTCACTGGCCGCGATCTCCTCCCGTGAGGGGATATTGCGCACCGAAATATAGCCGGTCAGGGATTCCCCCTGCCAGACCGGCGTCACGTTGGCACGCACCCAGTAGTGATCGCCATTATGACGACGATTCTTCACCAGCCCTGTCCAGGTCTCACCCTGCTGGAGGGTAAACCACATGTCGCCAAACGCTTCGGCAGGCATGTCGGGATGGCGGATGAGGTTATGCGGCTCACCCAGAAGATGCTCTTCTTTATATCCGCTGGCTTCTATAAAAGCGGAGTTGGCATAAGTTATATGACTTTTTGTATCGGTGGTGGACATTAACGTCGAACCAGCGTTAAGTAAATACTCGTTTTGTGTAACGGGGGTGTTACGCCTCATGAGTAACTCCATGATGTTGTGCAAGAATAAAAACCCGGAAAGCGCTCCGGCAAGATGAAAGTGATTATTTTAATAACGATCTGTGCATATTCTCGCTGAAATTGAGAACCTCCGAAATACCCGGCATCCATTATTTTTAATATGTTAATGTTGTCGAATGTAATAAAATTGAAAATATTTTAGTGGGTGTTATTTTGAATCGATTTAAATAAATGACATAAGCCAAACTGCAAGAGGGAGATCGCCTCCCTGGAAAAATTGTCATGCTGAAATAGCGTTTCGTTAACAGAATGAAAACGCTATGATTTGGTCTCATTTTCGTGAATACAGGGAGGCTGAGGTGAAAATTAACGTCATAGGAACCAGCGGGAGTGGAAAAAGCACGCTGGCGAAGCAGATTGCGACCGAACTGGCTATTCCCTGTATCGAGATGGACAGACTTTACTGGCAGGCTGACTGGCAGGGCACGCCGGACGACGAGTTTCAGGCAAAGCTGGAGCAGGCGCTACAGGCGTCGCCAGACTGGGTGCTGGACGGTAACTACAACCGCACGCGGCCTGTGAAATGGCGCGATGTAGATGTGGTGGTGTGGGTGGATTATGGGTTTATCCGCACCCTCTGGCAGGCCGTCACGCGAGCAATGAAGCGGGCCTGGCATAAGCACGAGCTCTGGCCGGGAACGGGGAATAAAGAGAGTTTCCGGCGCGCGTTCTTCAGCAGAGAATCGATTATCATCTGGACGATGAAAACCTGGCGTAACAACCGCACGCGCTATGAAGCCGATCTGCAAAACCCGCAATATAGCCATATTCGCTTCGTCCGCATTACCCGTCGGGAGCAGGTGGAAACGCTGATTGCCTCCTTAAAGTCTTATTCTTAGCAGGGTTTTATATATCTGTTTTCCGGCAAACTAAATGTAAATTAATTGTTTCTCAGTGGTGAAATGCGCCTTTAATAATGTCGACATGTTAAGTCAAACGAGAACGCAACATGTCATGGCGAATCAGCATTCTGGATAAAAGCCCCATCGCTGAAAACGAAACGGCTGCCGATGCACTGGCGCGTACCCTGGCGCTGGCGCAGCAGGCAGAAAATCTGGGCTATCACCGCTTCTGGATTGCCGAACACCACAACACCCCACAGCTTGCCAGCCCTTCGCCGGAGCTGCTGATTGCCTGGATCCTCGGGCAAACCACGCGCATTCGCGTCGGGTCCGGCGGCGTAATGCTTCAGCACTACAGCCCCTATAAAGTCGCCGAGAACTTCAACGTGCTGGCCGCGCTGGCGCCTGGCCGCGTCGATCTCGGCGTCGGGAAAGCCCCCGGCGGATTACCGCTCTCAACCCGCGCGCTGCAGCAGGGCCTGAATCAACAGGAAAAGGGCAGCTTTGCCGAACAACTGGCCCAGCTCGACCGCTGGATCCGTCCTGAGCATCACGCTATTGAAGAGGCCGTCCGCGCCACGCCGCTGCCGCCGTTGCCTGCTGAGGGTTTCCTGCTGGGCGCGAGTACCGAAAGCGCGCTGCTGGCCGCCAGGCTCGACTGGCACTTTGTGTTTGCCGCACACCTGAACGGTGACCCGGACCTGCTGCGCGAGGTGGTATCGACCTGGCGGAAGAACAGCGCGCGTGACGTGATAGTGGCGGTGCAGGCGATTGTCGCGCCGACGCAGGCTGAGGCAGACACGCTGGCGCAGAAGGTCGAAGTGTGGGGCGTTGAGCTGGCAAACGGGCAGCGTGTCACCGTGGCCAGTGAAGAACAGGCCTACGCGTTTGCACGTCAGGCGGGCAGTGAGCCGGTGCGCATTGCACGCCGGGTGCAGTCGCTGCTGGCGGGTACCGCTGAGTCGGTAGTGGAACAGCTCAACGCGCTGCACCAGCTGTGGGGCATTGACGAATTTATCATCGACACGCCGGTAGCGGAGGGGGCTACGCGCGTCGCGTCGCTGCGCCTGCTTGCCGGGGCGCGTCTTAACAAGGAGGTCACCGTATGAGTTTTGGCGAGCAACTGATTGCCTGGCGCCGCGAACTGCACCAGAACCCGGAACTGTCCGGCCAGGAGGTCGAAACCACCGCGCGCCTGCGCCAGTGGCTGACGAAGGCCGGGATCACCCCACAGCCTTATGACCTGTCGACCGGACTGGTGGCGGAAATCGGCTCGGGCAGCAAACTGATTGCGCTGCGGGCGGATATTGATGCCCTGCCGATTGAAGAGCGCAGCGGCGTGCCGTTTAGCTCACAGCATGCAGGGGTGATGCACGCCTGCGGACACGATATCCACACCAGCGTCATCCTCGGCGCCGCGTTAAAGCTGAAAGAGCGGGAGGCCTCGCTTAACGGCCGGGTGCGCATCCTGTTTCAGCCTGCTGAAGAGAACTTTGGCGGTGCGAAGAGCATGGTGCGCGCCGGTGCCTTACGCGATGTCAGCGCGATTTTCGGTATGCACAACGAGCCCGGCCTGCCGGTGGGTGAGTTCGCCACCCGCGGCGGGCCGTTCTACGCCAACGTCGACCGCTTTGTGATCCGCATTACCGGCAAAGGCGCGCACGCGGCACGTCCTCATGAAGGCAACGACGCCATTGTGCTGGCGAGCCAGCTGGTAACGGCGCTGCAAAGCGTCGCCAGTCGCAACGTCAACACGCTGGATTCCGTGGTGCTGAGCGTGACCCGCATTGCGGGCGGCAACACCTGGAACGTGCTGCCGGAAAGCGTCGAGCTGGAAGGCACGTTGCGAACCCATCGCACGGAAGTGCAGCAGAATGTGAAAGCCCGCGTGGGCGAAATCGCCGCCGGTTTTGCCAGCGCCTTCAGCGCGCAGATTGATATCACCTGGTATGCCGGGCCTACCGCGCTGGTGAATGACGAGCGCTGGGCTGATTTTGCCACCTCGGTTGCGCGTGAGGCCGGATATGAAACCCGGCACGCGGAACTGCATATGGGCGGGGAAGATTTTGCGGTCTATTTGCAGTCTGTTCCCGGCGCGTTTGTCAGCATTGGCAGCAACAGTCCGTTTGGTTTACATCACCCGGCCTTCAACCCGGATGAAGCACTGATTGAGCCCGCCGCCCGCTATTTTGCACAGCTTGCGGAAAAAGCCCTGCAACACGTTTAATTCAGGAGAGGTAAAGATGTCTGCAACCCGACAACTGCGGCTGGGCACCATTCTGCATGGTGCATCCGGGAATATGTCCGCCTGGCGCCATCCTGCAGCGATCGCCGACGCCAGTATTAATTTCGACTTTGTGAAAGCGACGGCGTTAAAGGCCGAGGAAGGGAAGCTCGATTTTCTCTTCGTGGCCGATGGCCTCTATATTAACGAGAAATCGATCCCCCATTTTCTGAATCGTTTTGAACCGTTAACCGTGCTTTCCGCACTGGCCAGCATCACCTCGCGTCTTGGGCTGGTGGGAACCTTATCCACTTCCTACAGCGAGCCCTTCACCACGGCGCGCCAGTTCGCGAGCCTCGATCACCTGAGCAACGGCCGGGCGGGCTGGAACGTGGTGACCTCGCCGCTGGAAGGGTCAGCAAAGAACTTTTCCCGTGAAAAACACCCCGAACATGCGCTGCGCTACCGGATTGCCGATGAGTATCTCGACGTGGTGAAAGGGCTGTGGGATTCCTGGGAAGGGGACGCGTTTATTCGTAACAAAGAGAGCGGCCAGTTTTTTGACCCGGCGAAACTGCATACGCTCGACCACCACGGTGACTTCTTCCAGGTCGCCGGTCCGCTGAATATTGGCCGCACGCCGCAGGGTCGCCCGATTGTCTTTCAGGCCGGGGCGTCGGACGACGGGAAAAAGCTGGCGGCGAAACATGCCGACGCCATTTTCACCCACCACGAGACGCTCGATGAGGCAAAAGCCTTTTACCGCGACGTAAAACAGCAGCTGGAAATAAACGGCCGCCGCGCGTCGGATCTCCATATTTTCCAGGGCGTTAGCGTGATTGTGGGGAAAGATGCCGATGATGTGGAAAACCAGTACCAGACCACGGCGGCGCTGGTGTCGATTAATGACGCCCTCAATTACCTCGGGCGTTATTTTGAACATCACGACTTCAGCCAGTATCCGCTCGACGAGCCGTTCCCGGATATCGGCGACTTAGGCAAAAACAGCTTCCGCAGCACCACCGATGAAATCAAGCGTAACGCCCGCGAACGCAACTTAACCCTGCGTCAGGTAGCGCTTGAGGCCGCTTCGCCGCGCCCGCGCTTTTCCGGCACGCCGGAGGAGGTGGCAGACGGTCTTCAGGCCTGGTTTGAAGGCTATGCCGCAGACGGCTTCATTATTCAGGGCGGCACGCCGGACACCTTCCCGCGCTTTGTTGACCAGGTGGTGCCCATTCTTCAGGCCCGCGGCCTGTTCCGTACCGACTACCCGGGCACCACGCTGCGCGAAAGCCTTGGCTTAGACCAACCGAAAAACCAGTACACACAACAATAAAAGAGAACCCCGCTATGCAGAAATCATCGCTTATTCTGGCGCTCGCGCTGGCCTTTACCCCTGCCGTCTGGGCAGAGAACGTAAATATTAACGGCACCGGCGTGAGCATTGAGGCCAATAAAACGCCGATTAATACCGCCAAAAACAATGATGCGGTGGCACAGTTGCCGAAAGACTATCGCTTTGCCGTGCCGGGGAAATTTACCGTGGCGGTGGCGGGCCTCAATCAACCGCCGCTGACGGTATTTTCCGACGACAACAAAACGCTGCTCGGGAGTGAAGTTGACGTCGCCCGTCTGGTGGCCGACAGCCTCGGACTTGAGTTGAACGTAGTGCCAACGTCGTGGGAAGACTGGCCGCTGGGCGTGGCGTCCGGAAAATACGATGCCGCCATCAGCAACATTACCGTTACCAAAGCGCGCAAAGAGAAGTTTGATTTCGCCACCTACCGTAAGGACTCCCTCGGTTTCTACGTGAAATCGACCAGCCCGATCGAATCGCTTCAGAAGGCTGAGGACATCGCCGGGTTGCGGATTATCGTTGGTTCCGGCACTAACCAGGAGGCCATCCTGCTGGCATGGAATGCTGAAAACCTGAAGAAGGGGCTGAAACCGTTTACCCCGATCTACACCAAAGACGATGCGGCCCAAACCCTGGCGCTGCAGTCCGGACGCGCGGATGCCTACTTTGGCCCGAACGTGATTGGCGCCTGGAAGGCGGCGCTGAACGGGAAAACCAAACTGGTGGGCAGCGTCGACGGCGGCTGGCCGAAGGCGGCACACATCGCGGTGACGCTGAAAAAAGGCAGCGGACTGGTTGAGCCGGTGCAAACAGCGCTGAACGGCGTCATCAAAAACGGCGATTACGACAAAGTGCTGAACCGCTGGGGAGAAGGGGTTGAGCGCATTCCTCAGTCCGAAGTGAACCCGGCGGGCCTGGGTGATTAAGGAGGCGTGATGAGCGAACGATTTCGTGATGTATCACCGGAAGATGCCGAACTTCAGCCCATTATCGAGGGGCTGTTCGGTGAATATGCGGCCCGCTACGGGGACTACTTCTCTAAAGACGCGGAAGTGGAGCTCACCGAGTGGTATCTGGCGCCGCAGGGGCTGTTTATCGTGCTGGAGCGCGACGGGAAGATTATCGCCACCGGCGCGTACAAGCCGTTCGACGAACGCACCGCGGAAATCAAACGCATCTGGACGGACAAAACCCTGCGTCAGCAGGGGCTTGCCGGGCGCGTGGTGCAGGAGCTGGAGCGCAGGGCGGTGCTGGCAGGTTACAGCCAAATCTTCCTGACAACCGGCTTTCGTCAGCCGGAGGCGGTCAGGCTCTATCTTAGCCAGGGCTATCAGCCGCAGTTCGATCTGAACCGGGATCCGGAAGAGTACAGCCAGCCGCCGTTTGACGGTCGGCTGCGCTTCACCAAAACGCTGGTACGCGAAGCGTTCAGTAAAACCGCATGAGGAACGACGATGAGCAACGTTGAAACCATTAAGGTGGTCCCGGCGCGTTATCCGCTGCGGACCGTTGGCGCCGCGGTGGCGCTGTTTGTCCTGGCGGTCGTGATTCAGTCCGTGGCCTTTAACCCGCGCTGGGAGTGGGCAGTATTCGCCCGCTGGTTCTTTGACCCGGTGATCCTCGAAGGCGTAGGGCAGACCCTGCTGCTCACCCTGATCGGTACTGCGCTGAGCGTGGTGTTTGGCGGCATGCTGGCCCTGGCGAGACTCTCGTCATCCTGGCTGCTGAGCAGCCTGGCGTGGGCGTACATCTGGCTGTTTCGGTCGCTGCCGCTGATCGTCGTGCTGATTATCCTGTACAACTTTTCCTATCTCTACGACACGCTCTCGCTCGGCGTGCCGTTCACCGGCATTACCTGGGGCAGCTTTGAAACCATCAACGTGTTGGGGCAATTTTCTACCGCCGTGGTGGGGCTAACGCTGGTGCAGAGCGCCTATACCGCCGAGATCATTCGCGGTGGTTTCCTCGGGGTCGATCACGGGCAGTATGAGGCCGCCGCCGCGCTCGGTCTGCCGGCCTGGCGCCGCACGGTACGCATCATTTTGCCTCAGGCGTTGCGTACCATCCTGCCGTCGGGGTTCAATGAAATCATCAGCCTCGCCAAGGGCACGGCGATGGTGTACGTCCTGGCGATGCCGGAGCTGTTCTATACCATCCAGATGATCTACAACCGCACGCAGGAGGTGATCCCGCTGCTGATGGTCGGTGCCGCCTGGTACCTGGCGATCACCACCGTCCTGTCCACTATCCAGTACGGTGTTGAACGCGCACTTGCCCGCAGCGAACGCCGCTCTGCGGTTAATCAGAACCGTGCCGCCCGTCGTACCCGTTCTGTCACCACCACGCCAGCACAGGAGCCTATCCATGCAAGCCTCTCCTGAAGGACATATCTCGATTACCGGCGTCAGCAAATATTTTGGACGCCATAAGGCGCTCGACAACGTATCGCTTGAGATCCCGCCAGGGTCCGTGACGGTGATCCTCGGGCCGTCCGGTTCCGGCAAATCAACCCTGCTGCGCACCATTAACCACCTGGAGCGCGTCGACGAGGGCTTTATCCAGATTGACGGGGATTACATCGGCTATCGCCGTCAGGGCGACAAGCTCTACGAAATGAAGGAGAAGGAGATCCTCAAACAGCGCGTCAACGTGGGCTACGTGTTCCAGAACTTCAATCTCTTTCCCCATCTGACGGTGCTGGAAAACCTGATAGAGGCTCCCATCGCGCATAAAAAGCTCAGCAAAAAAGAGGCGGTGGAAAGGGCGTACAGCCTGCTGGACGTGGTTGGGCTGCGGGATAAAGCCGATGCCTGGTCACGTCATCTTTCCGGCGGTCAGCAGCAGCGTATCGCGATTGCTCGCGCGCTGGCGCTGCGCCCCCGCGTGATGCTGTTTGATGAGCCCACCTCGGCGCTCGACCCTGAACTGGTGGGTGAAGTGCTGGACGTGATTAAAAAGCTTGCCCGTTCCGGCACCACGCTGGTGGTCGTTACCCATGAGATCGGCTTTGCCCGTGAAGTCGCGGATCAGGTGGTGTTTATGGTTGACGGGAAAATTGTTGAGCAGGGCAGCAGCGACGCGGTGTTGAACCGCCCGTCGCACGCGCGAACGCGCCAGTTCCTGTCAAAAGTGCTGTAAGGAGCGCAGATGAAATCTGGACTTCTGGCAGGACTGCTTTTTACGACGGCGAGCCACGCCAGCATCGATCTGAAAGCCAACGAGCAGCCGCTGCCGGTGACGGTGGATCGGCAGGCCGTGGCGAAAATCCCCGCCGGTTATAAATTCGTTGAGCCAGGTACGCTGACGGTCGCCGTCTCGATGCTGAACTCCCCGCCGCTGGCGCTGCTGGCCAGCGATAACCGCACGCGGATCGGCAGCGACCCGGATATTGCCCGCCTGCTGGCGGGCAGCCTGGGACTGAAGCTAAAGCTGGTGCCGACGGCGTGGGAAGACTGGCCGCTGGGGATCGCCTCCGGGCGCTACGACGTGGCGCTGGTGAACATTGCGGTGACCGAACAGCGTAAAGAGAAGTTTGATTTTGCGACCTACCGCGTCGATTCACTGGCGTTTTCGGTGAAATCCACCAGCGAGATCCAGTCAATCAAAAGCGCGGAAGATCTGGCCGGGAAAAGGGTGATTGTCGGCTCGGGTACCAATCAGGAGCGCATCCTGCTGGGCTGGAACGAAGAAAATAAAAAGGCGGGGCGGGCGCCTGCGCTGCCAGTCTATCTTCATGACGATGCCTCGGGCAATCTCTATATCCAGTCCGGCAGGGCGGATGTGTTCTTTGGCCCCCAGTCGGTTTCAGCTTACAAAGCGGCGCTCACCAGCAAAACCCGCGTGGTCGGTTTAGGGCCGAAGAAAGCTTATGTCGCCACCACGACCAAAAAAGGCAATCAACTGGTTTATGCCCTGCAGGCCGCGCTGAACGGTGCGATTGAGCGCGGAGAGTACCAGAAGGTGCTGGCGCGCTGGGGCGAGCAGGGGGAAGCGGTGGCGCAATCGGAGGTCAACCCGCCTGGGATAACCTACTAATGGTGCTCTACACTTAGGGTTTTCATCCCGCAGGGGGCAACATGATTAAACTCTATGGCGTACCCGGCTGGGGCTCGGCAATCGGTGAAGTGATGCTAACCCTGGCTGATATCCCCTATCAATTTATCAACGTGGACGGGTTTGACCAGCCCGGCCAGCAGCGTGAGCTGCTGCAAAAGCTCAACCCGCTGTGTCAGGTGCCGACGCTGGCGCTGGAAAATGGCGCCATCATGACCGAAACGGCGGCGATTGCCCTGATGGTGCTCGACAGATGTCCCGATCTCGCGCCGCCCGTGGGACAGGCCGAACGCCAGCAGTTTCAGCGTTTGCTCATCTGGTTTGTGGCCAACGTCTATCCCACGTTTACGTATGCGGACTATCCCGAACGCTGGGCGCCGGATGCGCCGGAACAGCTGCAGAAAAATTGCATCGAATACCGGAAGTCACTCTATTTGTGGTTCGAAAGCCAGCTTAAGGCTACCCCGTTTGCGCTGGGGGGACGGCTGACGCTGCTGGATGTGTATATTGCGGTGGCGCGCACCTGGGGGCCTCGTCACGCCTGGTTTGCCGAAAATACCCCTAAATTCACGGCGATTGCGGACACCGTATGCCAGCGACCGGAACTGCACAAGGTGTTAAAGGCAAACAAAATTATCTGATAACGTGGAACCCACATTCACAACCGGAAGCCTGTACATGCCACACGTAGATATCAAATGTTTTCCCCGTGATTTGAACGACGAACAAAAAGCTGCCCTGGCGGCGGATATTGCCGACGTGATTATTCGCCATTTCAACAGCAAAGACAGTTCCGTGTCGGTGGCGTTGAAGCAGATCGCGCCTGAAGACTGGAAGGCGCAGGTCTGGGATACCGAAATTGGACCGAAGCTGGAGGAGCTTATTAAGAAGCCCGGGTATTCGATGTAATATCTTCTGCCGGGGAGGGGATAAATCCTTCCCGGCTCGTCTTCCCGTTTTTCGCAAAAATCGATAAAAATGCGTTTTGTCTTATCCGCTACACTTAACGTTTCTGGCTGACTTTTTATTCATCCTTAGGAAAGATCTTCAACAGAATCAATTAAGGACAGACACGTTAAAGGATAATTTTCTGATGACAAAATTACCCCGTTTTTCATTCGCCTTTCTTCATCCCCGTTACTGGCTAAGCTGGGCCGGCATTGCGGCTCTGTGGCTCATCATGCTGCTCCCTTATCCGCTTCTGTTCAGAATCGGTCATGGCCTGGGGCGACTGGCGATGCGCTTACTTCCTCGCCGCGTCGAGATTGCCCGCCGCAACCTGGAGCTTTGTTTCACGGAGATGAAAGAGGACGAACGCGAGTCATTGCTGCAGCGTAATTTTGAATCGGTAGGAATGGGGGTGATTGAAACCGGGATGGCATGGTTCTGGCCTGCGTGGCGGGTGAAGAAATGCTTTACCGTGCAGGGGTATGAGCACATGGAAAAGGCGAGGGCGCAGGGAAAAGGCGTGGTGCTGGTGGGGATGCATTTTCTGACCCTTGAGCTGGGCGCGCGGATATTTGGCATGCTTAACCCCGGTATTGGGGTCTATCGTCCTAATAACAATGCTCTGCTGGACTGGCTCCAGACGCGAGGGCGCCTGCGCTCCAACAAAACCATGCTCGATCGCCATGATTTAAAGGGCATGATCCGCTCGCTGAAGCAGAATGAAATTTTGTGGTACGCCCCGGACCACGACTATGGCAAAACCAACAGCGTGTTTGTGCCGTTCTTTGCGGTGCCGGATGCCGCGACGACGGCGGGCAGCTATATGCTGGTCAAAAGCGCTAAGCCTGCCGTCATCCCCTTTGTGCCGCGTCGCAGGGCGGATGGCACCGGTTACGAGCTGATTATTCTGGAGGATATCAGTGAGGCGTTGCAGGGCGGCGATAAAGAAGCCGTGGCGACGCAGATGAACAGGGCAATTGAGCAGGCCGTACGCATGGCCCCAGAGCAGTATATGTGGCTGCACCGTCGCTTCAAAACCCGTCCTGAAGGGGTACCTGATCGGTATGCCCGTCTGAAACAGGCGGCAACTCGGGGTGATAGTCTCTCCGCCAGCGATTTTTCTGACCGCTCAGGCATACAGCACTAACACCACAGCGATGCCCTCACCCTGCGGTGAGGGCATGACCGGCGCTACAGCGCGGATCGGCGGTACGGCGCATAGTCCGCCTGCCACCAGGTCTTCTCAATGCGCGCCAGCAGGGTTTCATCATCTAACGACGGCGCCACGCCTTGTTCAATCGCGGCCCGGGCGACGGCAACGGCAATCTGGCGTGAGACCGTTTCAATCTGATCTACCGGCGGCAGCAATCCTCCTCTTTCTGTGGTCACCAGCGGAGACTGGGCGGCCAGGCTGCGGCTTGCTGCCATCAGCATCTCTTCCGTCACCCGGCGCGCGTTACAGGCCAGCACGCCCAGTCCCAGGCCCGGGAAGATATAGGCGTTGTTACACTGGGCAATCTCGTAGTGCGCGTTCTCCCAGAATACCGGCGCGAACGGGCTGCCGGTGGCCACCAGCGCGGCCCCCTGGGTCCAGGCGATAAGGTCCTGCGGCTGGGCCTCCGCCCGCGACGTCGGGTTCGAGAGCGGCATGATAATCGGGCGTGGGCAGTGGCGATGCATCTCTTTGACGATCTCTTCGCTGAAGAGTCCCGGCTGACCTGAAACGCCGATCATCACCGTTGGATGTGCGTTCTTCACTACGTCCAGCAGGGAAATATTCTTCGCGTCTACCTGCCAGTGGCTTACGGCGTCGCGCGCGGTAAGCAGGTTTTTCTGGAAATCGAGCAGGTTGGTCATGTCGTCGGTCAGCAGGCCGAAGCGATCGACCATGAAGATCCGGCGGCGGGCTTCGGACTCGGTCAGGCCGTCATCGACCATCAGCGCCACAATTTTTTCAGCGATCCCGCATCCCGCAGAGCCGCTGCCGAGGAAGACCACGCGCTGATCGCGAATGCGCGTGCCCGCCGCGTGGGCCGCTGCGATCAGCGTCCCTGCGGTGACGGCTGCCGTGCCCTGGATATCATCATTGAAGCAGCACAGTTGATCGCGGTAACGCTGGAGTAGTCGGGTGGCATTTTTCTGTGCAAAGTCTTCAAACTGCAGGAGAACATTGGGCCAGCGCGCTTTAACCGTGCTGATAAACATATCCATAAATTCAGCGTATTGATCGTCGCTGATGCGCGGATGACGCCAGCCCATGTACATCGGGTCGTCGAGGTGTTGCTGATTATTGGTGCCGACATCCAGCATAATCGGGAGGGTGGAGGCCGGATGGATCCCTCCGCAGGCGGTATAGAGCGACAGCTTACCAATCGGTATGCCCATACCGCCGATACCCTGGTCGCCGAGCCCTAAAATGCGCTCTCCGTCCGTCACCACAATCACCCGAACGTCGTTGCGCGAGAAACTTTGCAGCATCTCATCAATACGGTGGCGGTTAGGCCATGAAATAAACAAGCCGCGCGCGCGGCGATAAATCGTGGAGAAATGCTCGCAGGCTTCACCCACCGTCGGGGTATAGATAATCGGTAACGTCTCTTTCAGATGCGAACGCAAGAGGTTGTAAAAGAGAGTTTCATTGGTGTCCTGAATATTGCGCAAATAAACATGACGGGAAATATCGCTTTTAAAATGGCAGAACTGCACCCAGGCGCGCTCGGTTTGCTCTTCAATGGTTTCAACGTTATGCGGCAATAATCCATGCAGATTAAAATTATCCCGTTCTTCTTTAATAAAGGCGAGACCTTTATTTAATAACGGATTCTCCAGCAGTACGGCGCCATTATAGGGCGTGTACAGAACGTCTTTACGAGACATGGTCAACTCCTGAATATTTAAAATTAGATAAGCAGAAACAGTGACTTTAAGGATGATAAAGGCACGGAGTTTTCTGTGTTTTGTTGGGGAGCTAATTTAGCGCTTAGCTAACGGAGCAGGAGTGACAAGGTTCACATTCTTTCTGGTTTTATTAATTTCAAAAGAATTGCATTGAATGTTATGAATAACTTTAGTTACATAATAATGAATTAAATTATTTAAAAGGAAAGGGCTATTGTGTTCACATTTCTCTTTGGCGGCCCATGTTAATTTCACGCTGAGCCTGTTTTTAGAAAAGGCCACCAAAGTCTTTATTTTCTATTTAAGAACATTGATTCGAATCAGGAATAGTTTTTCGTTTATTCCGTTCTCTGCATATCCGAACACAAATTTCAGGTGATTATATGAAAGATAATCCTGTACCGACTTCTGAGCTGTCGACCTCGCGTTTTGCCTTTGGGCTCAACAATACCGAGGTTGGCGCAGTCCCGTTGATGCTGTTCGTGGGGATTGCCGCGATTGTGGCGACGTCCGCCTGGGCAGGGCTGCTGCCGAAAAATATGATAGGCGGACTGGCGGTCATCATGACCCTTGGCTTTGCGTTTGCCAAAGTGGGGCGTCAAATCCCCGTGCTGAAGGACATCGGCGGACCGGCGATCCTGTGTCTGATGGTGCCTTCCGTGCTGGTCTATTTTGGCGCATTCGGGAAACAAACCCTTGATACGGTGCATCTGCTGATGAAGGAGGCGAATCTGCTCTATTTCGTCATCGCCTGCCTGGTGGTCGGCAGTATTCTGGGGATGAACCGGGTGCTGCTGATCCAGGGCATGATGCGCATGTTTGTTCCGCTGGTGGCGGGGACATTGATGGCCGTGCTGAGCGGCCTCATAGTGGGGACGCTGTTTGGGTTTACGCCTTACCATACGTTCTTCTTTATCATTGTGCCCATCATTGGCGGCGGAATTGGCGAGGGGATTTTACCCCTGTCTCTGGCCTATTCGGCAATCCTGGGGCAGACGCCAGACGTCTACGTGGCGCAGCTGGCTCCCGCTGCGGTCGTCGGAAATATTTTCGCCATTATTTGTGCCGGCTCGCTGGCGCGTCTCGGGACGAAACGTCCTGCGCTTTCAGGAAATGGCATGCTCACGCGGAGTAAAGACGACGCCAGCCTGTTTGCCGGGGCGCAAAGCGCACAGCAGACAGATTTTCATCTGATGGGCGGCGGACTGCTGATGGTGTGCGCGTTTTTCATCGTCGGGGGCTTGTTTGAAAAACTGGTCCACATTCCCGGACCGGTGCTGATGATCCTGATTGCCGTCCTGTGTAAATACTTCAGGGTGATCCCGGCCTCAATGGAGCAGGGGGCGCACAGCTGCTATAAATTCGTTTCGGCTGCGCTGGTTTGGCCGCTGATGATCGGCCTCGGGATGCTGTACGTGCCGCTTGAAAGCGTGGTGTCGGTCTTCTCGGTGGGCTATGTAGTGGTATGCGGATCGGTGGTGATTGCGATGGCGCTGAGCGGCTACTTTATCGCGTCGCGTCTGAATATGTATCCGGTGGAAGCGGCGATTGTTACCTGCTGCCACAGCGGGCTGGGCGGAACGGGGGACGTGGCCATTTTGTCCGCGTCTAACCGGATGTCGCTCATGCCGTTCGCGCAGATCGCCACCCGCATCGGCGGCGCCTCGACGGTCATTTTCGCCACGCTGCTGATGGGCTGGATTATGGCGCACTGATTCGAAACCTCAGGATACTGAATCGCAACGACATTTACAGCGTGTCGCTGCGGTTCAGTCCTTTATAAAACTCACCGCGCTGTATAGAATTACCGCAGCCACAGCGACGGGATACCACACGATGACCGGAAGAGTTGATTATCAGATTGAAAAATATCTCCTGACCGAAGCCGCCGAACCGGAGCGTCTGACGCGCCAGTGGGCGGAGGTGCTGGAGGAGTGTCGTGAGCAACAGTCCGGAGCGGAGGATCGTCTGCGTCTCGCGTTGCTTAATGTGGATTACGTCACCAGCTTCGAGCTGCCCTTCAGGCTGCTTCTCACCCGCGCGCCCCAGCTGATTGACGCTGTCAGAAAAGAGCTTCAGCTCAGTCAGAAAAATGTTCTGTTTAACGGCAAGCGCTTTGGCTGCGTCTACAGCCTTAAACGGGATCTGGACGGCATACCTGACGAGTTTACCTATCACCTGAAGACGCGTATCCAGCGCAGTGACGCCACAGGTGCGACGGAAGCGTCTTACCGGCAAATTGCCCAGCAGGTGAAAGCGCCAAAAGAGCGCCTCAAACTGGCGCTGGAAAACGGGCTGTCTGTGACCGCGCTCGACGGGCTTTTCTGGTTTGGCATTCAGCGCATCGCGGCGGATGTACAACGGCTACGCAAAACAGGGATGCGGATCGTGACGTCCAACGCCGAGGTGTTCGATACGCTCACCAAAACAACCCGGCAGATCCCGGTCTATCGCCTGGAAGGGACTAAAATTACTTAACCTGCAGCAGGATCGCCATCAGCCCCGGAAAGCGGGTATCCAGATCCTCTCTTCGCAATGAAATCATGTTTTCGCGTCCCTGCGGACGCTGCCAGATGACCCCGCTGTCGCGCAATACGCGCCAGTGATGGGTCATCGTGGACTTCACCACATCTTCCGGGCGCAGCGCGTTGCAGCTGAGCTCGCTGCCATCGGCGAGCCGGCGAATAATCGATAGCCGGAGCGGGTTGCCGAGGGCAAAGAGCACATTTTCCAGCAGTATTTGTTCAGTTTCAGGGTGGTTAGGGATCATCGTTTTCCTGCGTATGGCGTCAGATTGAGCTATATCAACAATAGGTCAACCCTTAAAAAATAGTTCGATAATACTCGTACAATAGGACTATTATAGCAAACGAACGAATGCACGACCATCCTGGTCGTCACAAACACGTCATACTGACTAAGGAAATATCATGCCCCGACCCATTCCTCTCGAACGTTATCGCAACATCGGTATCTCCGCGCATATCGATGCCGGTAAAACCACCACCACTGAGCGCATCCTGTTTTATACCGGGATGAGCCACAAGCTGGGTGAAGTACACGATGGCGCGGCAACCACTGACTGGATGGCGCAGGAGCAAGAGCGCGGGATCACGATTACGTCCGCGGCGGTGAGCTGCTTCTGGCCAGGCATGGACAGAGGCTATGAACCGCACCGGATCAACATCATCGACACCCCGGGACACGTGGACTTCACCATTGAAGTGGAACGTTCCATGCGCGTACTCGACGGTGCCGTGATGGTGTATGACTCCGTGGGCGGCGTGCAGCCGCAGTCGGAAACCGTCTGGCGTCAGGCCAATAAATATCACGTTCCGCGTCTGGCCTTCGTCAACAAAATGGACCGTCCGGGTGCCGACTTCTTCCGCGTCGTGCGGATGATGCAGGAACGCCTGAAGGCCAATCCGGTGCCGATTGTTATCCCGGTGGGGGCTGAAGATCATTTCACCGGCGTGGTGGATCTGATCAAAATGCGCACCATTCTGTGGGACGATGCGACGCAGGGTATGGTGTTTACCTATGCCCCCGTGCCGGATGATTTAGTCAGCACCGCCCAGGAATGGCGGGAAAAAATGGTCTCTGCGGCGGCGGAAGCCAGCGATGAACTGATGGACAAATACCTGGAAACCGGCGACCTGACGGAAGCGGAAATTATCAAAGGGTTGCGTATTCGCACCATCTCGGGCGAAATCCAGCCGATGTTGTGCGGCAGCGCGTTCAAGAATAAAGGCGTACAGCGCATGCTCGATGCGGTTATTGAGCTGATGCCGTCGCCGCTGGACGTGCCGGCCATTGATGGCGTGGATGAAAAAGGGCAGCACGCCGAGCGTCATCCGAGCGATGATGAGCCGTTCTCGGCGCTGGCGTTCAAGCTGATGAGCGACCCGTATGTCGGGCAACTGACCTTTATCCGCGTGTACTCTGGCGTGCTGCGCAAAGGCGACGCGGTGTACAACCCGGTGAAAGGGAAGAAAGAGCGCATCGGGCGTATCGTGCTGATGCATGCCAACGATCGCCATGAGGTGGACGAACTGCGCGCCGGGGATATCGCGGCCTGTGTCGGGCTGAAAGACGTGACCACCGGTGACACGCTCACCGATCCGAACGCCGTCATTACGCTTGAGCGCATGGAGTTCCCGGATCCGGTGATCTCGCTGGCGATTGAGCCGAAAACCAAAGGCGATCAGGAGAAAATGGGGATCGCGCTGCAGCGCCTGGCGGCGGAAGACCCGTCTTTCCGCCTGCACACTGACGAGGAGTCCGGCCAGACCATTATCTCCGGGATGGGTGAGCTACATCTTGAGATTATCGTTGACCGCATGAAGCGTGAGTTTGGCGTCGAGGCAAATATCGGTCGTCCGCAGGTGACCTACCGTGAAACCCTGCGTAAAACGGTGAAGGATATCGAAGGCAAATTTGTCCGACAGTCCGGCGGTAAAGGCCAGTACGGCCATGTGGTGCTGAGCCTGGAGCCGCTGGAGCCCGGAAGTGGCTTTAAATTTGAAGATGCCACTAAGGGCGGCGTGGTGCCGCGTGAGTATATTCCGTCCGTTGAGAAAGGGCTGCGGGAAGCGATGAACAGCGGCGTGCTGGCTGGCTATCCGGTCGTCGATGTTAAAGCGACGCTGACGTTTGGCTCGTATCACGACGTTGACTCCTCGGAGATGGCGTTCCGCATGGCGGCGATCCTCGGCTTTAAAGAGGGGGCCCGCAGGGCGGATCCGGTGATTCTTGAGCCGATCATGCACGTGGAGATGGAAACACCGGAAGAGTACGCCGGTAACATCATGGGCGATCTCTCTTCCCGACGCGGCATGGTGCAGGGGATGGCAGAGCAGTACGGCAGCCAGATTATCCGCGCCGACGTACCGCTGGCAGAGATGTTTGGTTATGCCACGACATTGCGTTCGATGTCCCAGGGACGCGCGACGTATACGATGGAGTTCCATCATTTTGCGGAGGCTCCGCGAAATGTGGCGGATGAGATTATTGCGAAGCGTGCGAAGTAGTTAATTAATTGCACATGGTAGTCGGTGGGCTACCATGTGCTTTTTTTACGACACGGAGATTATCCATGTTACTTAATTAGCGTTGCCGAGCGGACTTTCCATTTCCCTTGTTCTTCAATAAGACAATCTGCAACAACGTGATCTTGCTTCTTACCAAACGCGATATAAACGTTTGTGCAAACGGCGTCAAAATCAGATTGCAGGATGGTTATCTGATTCCAGTCCTCATCCCAATCCTGTGATTTGATAAACATATCCGCATCGGGCATGTCTTTTTCGTTACTGTCACCTGAATACAACTCTTTTATTGCTGCAATTGTCCCCGAGGCAACGTAATCATTCATAATATCTGGGTTAAGTACGGGCGGTTTGTGCTGATCTAACTGCGCGATATACCATTGATTGAATTTAAGCGCCGCCTGAGCCGGTGCATAAACATTTTCTGCGGCCGCGAGCGGAGAAAGGGCAAAAAGAAAAAAACAGAGTGTTTTCATTAGTCATGCCTGAACAGTTCGTAATGTGGTTGTATGTTGCGGTAAGCCTGCCCTGGGTACATGGTGCGTTGAATAAAATCGCTGATCCACTGCTGACCATCGTATATGCAAACGTGCCCGCTATCATGACCAACAATATTTTGAATAACTGCGACGTCGCCTGCATGGGGTTGATCGTATACAAGGCGGAATCCAGCGTTAACCAATGTCCGCCCCATGTCTTTTGCCAGACGCGTATTGGGGATTTTTAATCTTCCACCCGTTCTGATCGCTTCGGTGACATAGTGAGCACAATACCCCGTGCTCTTCGGTTGGGCGTGTGATTTAGCATATGAGATTGCGCCATCTTTATTCCATGTCATTGATATTTCCTTAATGCGAGAGTGATGATGCTGCAACTCTGGAAATATCCTCCGTTTTACAACGCAATAGTAAACATAAAATGCCATAGAAATTCACTATAATTCAGTAGAATATAATTTCGGAAATCAATCCAACGCCTTCACCATCTTCCCACTCGCCACAAACGTCCCGGCCCCAAGATGATGCAGGGTATTGAGCTTATCCCCGTCAAACTGCCAGCGTCCGGCGATAAACGCCCGTTCATCCGCTGCCGCTGAAACCACTTCGCCAAACAGCGTGTCGTATTTCTCTGCCGCGGAGGTCACGGGTAATAACCGGCACTCCATCCACGCCAGGCATTTCTCTTCAATGACCGGCAGGCCGAGCTCCGGGCCATTCACCACCGGAATCCCATAGCAGTTGAATTTGTCCTCATCGCGCCCGCTGACGCTGCCCACCGCGTAAGTCCAGTTGGCCGCCGCCACGCCGGGGATAACGATGCCAAATTTCCCGCTGCGTTCGATCAGCTCGCGTGACCAGGTACTTTTGTCCACCACGATTGCGATGCGCGGAGGTTCAAACTCAACGGGCATTGACCATGCGGCGGCCATAACGTTACGTCTGTCGAGGCTTTCATCGCGGCTGGTGATCAGCACGGTAGGGCCGTGGTTCAGCAGACGGCTGGCATGACGTAATTCAACAGGGCGAAAGTGGCTCATAGGATCTCCTCATCTGTAACGATGAGTATGACGAAAAAGCACGTAAATCAAAGTGAGCGCGTAGAATTAGTTTATAAACACAGCATCACTATCAAAGGAAACTGATATATGTCCCCCTTTCTGACCGCCTATTTCGCCCGCATCGGCTGGAAGCAACCGGCTTCTGCTGATATAGACACCCTGCGCGCACTGCATTTACATCACAACTGCGCGATCCCGTTTGAGAATATCGATGTCGTCCTGCCGCGCGAAATTCATCTCGAAGACCAGTGTCTGGTCGACAAATTGCTGACCGCCCGTCGTGGGGGATACTGCTTTGAGCAAAACGGCCTTTTCGAGCGTGTGTTGCGTGAAGTCGGGTTTAACGTGCGCAGCGTGCTGGGGCGGGTCGTATTGGCAAATCCGTCGCAGATGCCGCCGCGCACGCACCGCCTGCTGCTGGTTGAGCTTAACGGCGAGCGCTGGATTGCGGACGTGGGGTTTGGCGGCCAGACGCTGACGGCGCCAATTCGTCTGCTCGCCAGTGAGGAACAGGAAACGCCGCACGGCCTGTATCGTCTGCTGAGCGAGGGGAACGACTGGGTGCTGCAGTTCCGTCACCACGAGCACTGGCAGTCGATGTACCATTTTGACCTGACAACACAGTATTTCAGTGATTACGTGATGGGGAATTTCTGGTCGGCGCACTGGCCGCAGTCGCACTTCCGCCATCATCTGCTGATGTGCCGCCATCTGCCGGACGGCGGCAAGTTGACGCTGACCAACTTCAACTTTACCCACTGGCAGAACGGTCATGTGGAGGAGCAGATCCACTTGCCGGATACTGAGGCGCTTTACCAGCTGATGCAGGAACGCTTTGGGCTGGGCGTTGACGACCCTAAGCACGGTTTTTCACTCGCAGAATTGACGGCGGTGATGGCGGGCTTTGATACACATCCTCAGGCGGGAAAATAATGCGCAAAGGGGCCTTAGCCCCTTTGTTATATGATGGCTTACAGCTGAGTAAACTTGCCGATCCACGGGCTGTTGTTTTCCGCTGACCATAGCTGTACAAGCAGCTCTCTGAATTTTTCCGCCGCCGGGCTGAGAGGGTTTTCCCGGCGTTGTACTAGCCCCAGCGTTCGCCGGATGACGGGTTCAATCAGCGGGCGACTAACAAGGACATGATGTTCATCGGTCGGCATCGCCAGACTCGGCACAACAGACACCCCGAGACCCGCCTCTACCATCCCCAGTGACGTTGACAGGTGACGCACTTCGTAAAACCAGTTCGGCTTCCAGTCCATCTTTTCAAAAGCCTGATCGATAAGCGAACGGTTCCCGCTGGAACGCCTGACTCCAATCAGCTTCATGCCTGCCAGATCGTCCCAGGTCACCAGCGGTTTTTTCGCCAGTTCATTGTCGCGGCGGCATGCCAGAACAAAGGGTTCGTTTACCAGCGGGGCAAAATCGATATTCGGATGTGTGATGTTTATCATATTTATGCCGAAATCTGCGTCGCCATTTAAAACCGCTTCGAGACAATCGCTGGCACTGTGCTCAAGGATGCGGATCCGGATGTTTGGATAGTCATTGTTATAATCTCGTATCACTGAAGGCAGAAAATAGAAGGCGGCAGTAGGGATACAGGAAACCGTAATAACCCCGGCCTGATGCGTCGCCATCTCTTTAATACTCAGGACTGAGCTTTCATAAAAATCGATTAAATTCTTTGCCTTAGGTAAAAATTCTCTTCCCACCGTCGTGAGCTTGACGCTGCGCGTTGAACGCTCAAACAGCGTGGTACCCAGACTTTCTTCCAGTTTTTGAATTCTTCGTGTTAACGCCGGTTGTGAAATATGAAGAAATTGCGACGCTTTTGTAAAACACCCGATTTCTGCAATTTTTACAAACGCTTGTATTCCCTGTAATTCATGTTGCATGTCTGCATCCCATTTTTGCTTTTCTTAAACCACGATAACGCAAGGGCTATTAATGTGCAAAACGTATTAATCCCGCTTTTTTTGACATTAGAGTTATCAACTGGAGTGTGAAAACCTTATTGCGTTCCTGATAAAACGAAATGAGAAAAACACATGTTAAAGATCCCTTGCGTATTAATGCGTGGCGGTACGTCAAAAGGCCCCGTTATTTTGGCCAGCGACCTGCCTGAGGAAACCGAAGCGCGCGACGCGGTGTTACTCAGCTTGATGGGCGCAGGTCATGAACTTGAAATTGATGGCATTGGCGGTGGAAGCCCGCAAACCAGTAAGGTGGCGATCGTCAGTCCTTCCGACAGCCCGGACGCTGATGTGGATTATTTATTCGCACAGGTGATGGTGAATGAACGTCGCGTCGATACCACGCCAAACTGCGGCAATATGCTCTGCGCGGTGGGGCCCTTTGCGATTGAAAAAGGGCTGGTTAAGGCGCAAAGCCCGGTGACGACGGTGCGTATCCGCAATCTGAACACCGGAACACTGGTCGACGCCGAGGTGCAAACGCCGGATTATCGCGTTGTGTATGAAGGCGATACCCAGATTGACGGAGTTCCGGGTACTGCCGCGCCCATTGGTTTAACCTTCCTGAATTCAGCGGGTTCCAAAACGGGAAAACTGCTGCCGACCGGTAGCGTGACAAACGTGTTTAACGGTATTGAAGTCACCTGCATAGATATGGCGATGCCGATGGTTTTGATTGACGCTTCGGCGCTGGGTAAAACTGGTGGGGAAGCGCCAGCGGAATTAGATGGCGATAAAGCATTTAAAGAAAAACTGGAAAATTTGCGCCGACAGGCTGGCACGGCGATGGGTTTAGGGGATGTTTCAAATAAAGTAATCCCTAAACCGGTTCTCCTCAGTCGGGCCCGTAACGGCGGGACGCTTCAGGTGCGGTACTTCATGCCGCATACGTGCCATAAATCGCTTGCGATAACCGGTTCGATTGGTATTTCAACCGCGACGCTTATTGACGGTTCCGTCGCGGCGAAAATCATCGCCGATCGTCCAAAGGAACGCTTTACCAACATTATCGATATTGAACACCCCAGTGGAAAAATATCCGTTTCGCTGCTGAGGGACGGAAATAATATCGAAAATACCCGAGCCGCGGTTATTCGCACGTCACGCAAGTTATTTGAAGGCGTCGTTTGCGTGTCAGAAAAAATGCTCTCTGAAGTTGATTAAGTAAATTCTGAACTAAAAATCACCCATCTTAAAAAATACATTCTGTACCTTAACTATAATACTGAGGTTATTATGGCGTTAACGCATACTAACAATACCCTGAAAGCGCCCGAGCCGGTAAAAGCCAGCGCGCATATTCGCGTAATTCTGGCTCTCGCATTATCCGGGCTTGCTGAACTGGCTTCTCTGTTTTTTATTCAGCCACTGCTCCCAACGCTAGCGGTGGAATATAATGTTCCGGTTAGCCAGGTGAGTATTATCTTATCAGCAGAGACGGCCTTGCTGGCAATTGGATTATTGTTCACCGGGACATTATCCGATCACTACGGCAGGAAGCGGTTAATTATCGTCTCTCTCCTGTTGGGCGGCATTCTGACGCTGCTCTGCCCGCTGGTTCAGTCCTGGGCAATGCTGGTGGCGCTGCGTGCGGTGATTGGTCTGGCGCTGAGCGGCATCGCGGCGGCAGCAACGGCCTATATCAGCGAAGAGGTCGCACCGGTAGCGGCAGGCATCGTGACGGGTTATTTTGTTTTCGGTAACTCGATGGGCGGCATGTCCGGCCGTATTGTTGCCAGCCAGCTGATCGACCACGTTTCAATCAATGTGATCTTCTACGGGTTTGCAGTCAGCCTGATCGCGGTTGCGATTCTGGTGAAGTTCCTGCTGCCGGAATCGAAAAACTTCACGCCTACGCAGAATCTTAACGTTATGCGTATGGTGAAAGGGGCGGCTTCCCATTTCAAAAACAAAAATCTGGCGCTGGCGTTTGTCATCAGCTTTATTATCTTCGGCGCATTTACCTCACTCTATAACTATCTGGCCTTCTTCCTGAAAGGAGAACCGTTCCATATTTCACCGGCAAACGCAGGATTGCTCTCCTTTAGCTTCGCTCTGAGTTTCTTTACGGCGCCACAGGCCGGTCGTTTATCGGCGAAATATGGCGCAATGAAGGTATTGCGCGTGCTGTTTTTGATAATGGCCCTGGGCATGTTGCTGACGCTGACGTCAAACGTCGTCACCTTTATTGTTGGCGCAGTGATTTTTACCGGCTGTTTCTTCGGCTGCCATTCTATCGGCTTAAGCTGGGTCAGTAAAAATGCCACTCATGCAAGAGGTCATGCCGTCGCGCTCTATTTATTCTTCTACTACATGGGCGGTTCGGTGATTGGTTTTATCAACGGTTTTGTCTTCCATTCAATGGGCTGGCAGGGAATGACCGGATTTATTCTGGCATTACTTGGCGTTGGCGTAGTCGTGGCTACGTATCTTGCATCTGGTAATAAGCAGGTTCTGGTTCCAGCGCAGTCAGCCGAGTAAGTAGCATGACAATGTGTTCACGCTTCAGAGCGTGAACACAGAATGAGCACGTATATTAATCAGGTATTATTATGAAACTAGCAAGTTATATTCATCAGGGCCGTAAAAGCTACGGAATTTATACTGAGTCGGGCTTTATCGACCTGGGTAATAAAATTGGCCATCAATATGCAACCCTGAAAGATCTCCTTCAATGGGATGCGATTGATGTCGCCAGACAGTATAGCGACTGCCCTGCGGATATTATGCATAAAGACATCACCTTCTTGCCCGTTATCGAAGAGCCTGGAAAGATTTTCTGCGTGGGGATGAATTATGCAGAAAAAAGAAAAGAATTTGCCGAGACGAATAATGCCCCCACGCTGTTTATCCGCTTCCCTGATTCGCAAACCGGACATGCGCGGCCCGTTCTCAAACCGGTTCTTTCAAGCGAATTTGATTACGAAGGCGAGCTGGCCGTGATCATCGGCAAACCCGGCTCCCGAATTGACGTCAACAACGCGCTCAGCCACGTTGCGGGATACAGCTGTTATATGGATGGTTCCGTCCGCGACTGGCAGCACGCCTGGTTCACCGCCGGTAAAAACTGGAAGCAAACCGGCGCTTTCGGCCCTTATATGACCACAACGGATGAGATCCCCGATCCTCACGCGCTGACCATCCACACCTGGCTGAACGGCATGCTGGTTCAGAATGACTCCACCGGCAGC
This sequence comes from Enterobacter sp. SGAir0187, assembly GCF_002952735.2. Classification (NCBI taxonomy): domain Bacteria; kingdom Pseudomonadati; phylum Pseudomonadota; class Gammaproteobacteria; order Enterobacterales; family Enterobacteriaceae; genus Enterobacter; species Enterobacter sp. SGAir0187. Next base: position 97,656 of record NZ_CP025034.2, read on the forward strand.
ATGATCCACAAAGTGGCCGATCTTATCGCCTATATCAGCACGTTCACCTCCCTCAGCGCCGGGGACGTCATTATTACCGGCTCGCCTGGTGGCGTCGGTAAAAAACGTAATCCGCCTCTGTTTATGCGCGATGGCGATCGCGTCGAAGTCGAAATTGAAAACATTGGCCGCCTGATGAACACCATCGTGGAAGCGCAGCCCCAGCAACAAGAATTGACCGTTTAAACGCGCAGGAGAGAGACGATGTACACCGCCACAACGCCAGAATTTGAGGTGATTAACGCCGGTAACGCGAAGGCCAGAGAGGAGGTTGTCCGCTTTCTGGCACGCAACGGTTTAGGCATTGATGATGACATTGAGCAATTCATCGTTGCGCGCGATCGGCGCCATCTTGTCGCCTGCACCGGCATTGCGGGTAACACCTTAAAATGCATTGCTGTGGATACCGGGTGGCGAGGCACATCGTTAAGCCTGACGTTAATTCATGAGGCCGAACTTCTGGCGGCACAAAACGGCGAACATCAGCTCTTTCTCTTTACCTGTCCGGATAATGTGAAGTCGTTTCGCGGATGCGGATTCTATCCGTTGGTGACCGTCGAGAACTGTGCGGCATTAATGGAGAACACGCCGGTCGGTATTCATCGTTACTGCAGCCAGCTCCGAAGCCATCATTTCGTGCCCGGGAAAAATATTGGCGCGATCGTGATGAACGCGAATCCGTTCACGCTGGGCCATCAATACCTCATCGAGCATGCGGCAGGCCAGTGCGACTGGCTCCATGTTTTCGTGGTTCAGGAAGATGTCTCCACTTTTTCCTTTAAAGAACGGTTTGCGATGGTCAGGGACGGATCGCGGCATCTGCGAAATGTCACCGTACATCCGGGGTCTGCGTATATTATTTCTCGCGGGACATTCCCAGGCTATTTTCTGAAAGATAAGCAGGTCATTAATAAAGCCTATGCGGCCATTGATCTCATGCTGTTCAGAAATCACATCGCCCCCGCGCTGAATATTAATCATCGTTTTGTGGGCACAGAGCCGTTCTGTTCGTTAACCGCTGAATATAACCGGGCAATGCATCGCTGGCTGGAAGATGAAACATGCCAGGCAGCCGCTATCAGCATACACGAAATAGAAAGAAGAACGGATGACAATAATGTGCCGGTATCGGCTTCCGCCGTTCGTCGTTTATTAAATGAAAACAAATTCTCTGCCGCCAGCCGCATGGTGCCGGTCACGACGCGCGCGTTTCTGAAGAATGAGGCGCAGCATCAGCCTTGTTTATCCGAACCGTTGTCGGCAGCAATTTAACCGCCTTATTACAGGATATCTGATATGAAAATTGTGCAAGCTGCGATGGCGGGAACGCTCGAGTCCAGCGACCTCATGGTTAAGGTCAGCCCCGATGAGAGCGGGCTGGACGTGGTCATCCAGAGCGAAGTGTATAAGCAATTCGGCGACCGAATTGCAGAGGTGGTCCATGAAACCCTGGCTGCGTTCAACATCGAACAGGGGCAGATCATTGTTGATGATAAAGGTGCCCTGGATTGCGTGATCCGCGCCCGGGTGCAGGCTGCTCTGCTCAGGGGAATGGCCCGGGATGACATTGCATGGGAAACGTTATAATGAAAAAGTTACGTCGCAGTATGTTATTTATTCCCGGTTCAAGTGCCGCCATGCTTTCGACGGCATTTATTTATAAACCTGACTCCATTATGTTTGATCTGGAGGATGCCGTCGCGCTGAAAGAAAAAGACAGCGCCCGACTTCTGGTATTTCATGCTCTGCAACACCCGATGTACAACGATATTGAAACCGTTGTCAGAATTAACCCGCTTAATACCCCTTTTGGTTTAAAGGATCTGGAAGCCGCCGTCAGGGCAGGGGTGGATGTTATTCGTCTGCCGAAAACCGACACACCGGAAGATATTTATCAGCTCGAACGTGAAATCGTCCGCATTGAAGAAAGCTGCGGGCGTCCTGTTGGCTCAACGAAATTAATGGCGGCAATCGAATCCGCCGTCGGTGTCATTAATGCCGTTGCCATTGCGAAATCCTCCGACCGTTTAATGGGGATTGCGCTCGCCGCCTTTGACTACGTGATGGATATGCAAACCGAGCGGGGCGACGGAACAGAGCTGTTTTATGCGCGGTGCGCGGTATTACATGCCGCGCGCGGGGCAGGGATCGACGCTTTCGACGTGGTCTACGCCGATGTCAATGACGAGGCCGGTTTCCTGAAAGAAGTGGATCTCATCCGCCGGATGGGCTTCAACGGAAAATCGCTGATTAATCCGCGACAAATTGAAATTCTTCACAACGCCTACGCGCCCACGCAGGAAGAAGTGGATTACGCCCAGCGCGTGATTGCTGCCGCAGAAGAGGGCGAACGCAACGGACTCGGGGTGATCTCGCTGAACGGCAAAATGATCGACGCGCCGATTATCAACCATGCCCGGGTTGTTATCGAACGCAAAAATGCCTCTGGCATTCGTCAGTAATCACCTTTTTTCGTAAGCGACAGGATGAATAATGAAAAACCTAACTGAAACCCTGCACCACATTCCCGGCACGCGTCGTGAATACGTCGCCTTCAGCGGCGCTAACGCGACGACGCCGTATCTTTCTGATACACAGCAAAAATATCAGCGAAAACTTTTTGCCAGCGTGGACGAGGTGCTGGCCCGCTGCGATCTGCATGACGGCATGACCGTGTCTTTCCATCACGCCTTCCGCGAAGGGGATAAGGTCATCAACTACGTGATGGACAAACTGGCTCAGCGCGGTCTGAAAGGGATCACGCTGGCATCCAGTTCGTTAATGTCCTGTAACACGCCGCTTATTGAACACATTCGCAATGGCGTAATCGGCAAAATCTACACTTCCGGGATGCGTGGCGAACTGGCAGATGCGATTTCGCACGGTCTGATGGAGGAGCCGGTACAAATCCACTCCCACGGCGGGCGGGTGAATTTGATTCAGAAGGGCGAAATTGCCATTGATGTCGCTTTCCTGGCAGTCTCGTGCAGCGACGAATATGGCAATGCCAGCGGTAACGGCGGCACATCGCAGTGCGGCTCGCTCGGTTATGCGATGGTCGACGCAAAATATGCCAGGAAGGTGGTTCTGCTTACCGAAACCCTGAAACCATTCCCTAACTTGCCGGCCAGTATCATTCAGGATCAGGTTGACTATGTGGTGCAGATTGAGAGCGTCGGTGATCCGGCAAAAATCAGCGTCGGTGCCGCCAGGGTCACCAGCAACCCACGCGAGCTGATGATTGCCCGTTCTGCCGCCGACGTGATTGAACATTCCGGCTATTTCCGCAACGGCTTTTCCATTCAGACCGGGTCAGGTGCGGCGTCAACCGCCTGTACGCGGTTTATGGAAACCCGGATGCGCAAACACAATATTGTCGCCCGATTTGCGCTCGGCGGGATCACCGGCAGCATTGTCGATCTGCATCAGAAAGGGTTAATTGAAAAGATCCTCGATACGCAAAGCTTTGACGGCACGGCGGCAGCCTCCATGGCGGTCAATCCTCACCATGTGGAAATTTCCACTAACGTCTATGCGAATCCGGCTGCAAAAGCCGCCTGCTGCGACAGGGTGGACGTGGTCATTCTCAGCGCGCTGGAGGTGGACACCCAGTTCAATGTCAACGTCCTGACCGGCTCCGACGGCGTGATGCGTGGGGCGTCAGGCGGACACTGCGACGTCGCCGCGGCGGCCAATCTCACCATCGTCGTGGCTCCACTGATCCGTAGCCGCATTCCTACCGTCGTCAGACAGGTCACCACGCTGGTGACGCCGGGCGAAAGTATTGACGTTTTGGTTACCGATCACGGTATTGCCGTGAACCCGGCGCGCCCGGAGGTCCGCGAACGCTTGATTCACGCCGGGCTGCCCGTCGTCGACATTGAGGTGCTGTATCAGAAGGCGTTGCTCATCTCGGGTGAGCCTAAGCCGGTGGCGTTTACCGACCGGATCGTTGGCGTGGTGCGCTACCGCGACGGCAGCGTGATTGATGTGGTTCACCAGGTGAAGGAGTGATCCCCATGACGGATAACGCATCGAACGCCCCTGTTTCGCTGGAACAGGTTCTGACATCAAAAGAGCAGCGCGCACGCCGACAGCAGGCGTGGCTGTTTCAGTCGGATCATACCGTGGTATCCGTCACGCTGGTCTGGCCGGGGGCGGTGAAGGATACCGGTCTGGCCCGACGAGTGATGGACGTTGCGAATGAGGCGCTCGGAGAGCTATTCCGCACGCATCAGTGGACGGTCTGTCGCCAGCAGACTCTGCAGCCGGTCACGGGGCCGGAAGCGCTCTGGTCGGTGGCGGCCCCGGCCTGGATGATCAAGCACGTCACCGCGCATCTCGAAGATAACCATCCTCTGGGACGCCTGTGGGATATCGACGTGCTGTGTCCGAAAACGGGACTGCTGAAAAGAAGCGCCATCCAGCAACCGATGCGCAGATGCTTTATCTGCCATGAACCTGCTCACGTTTGTTCCCGCATGCGACGTCATTCGCTGGCCGAGCTCACGCGCGTAATCGAGGCGTTAACCGATGACTACTTCGCTTGCCAGATGTAATGCGCCAGACGTTCAGCACCCCTTCGCGGAGCTGGCGGCCGAGGCCATGTATCGGGAAATTCGCTTGACCCCGAAACCGGGTCTGGTAGATCGCGTCAACAGCGGGGCGCATCGCGATATGAATTACGCGCTGTTTATGGCCAGTATCGCGGCCATTGCCCCGTGGTTCACCGCGTTCTTTAACGTCGGCAGGGAGACAGCCCGTCTTGCCGGGCCGCAAACGCTGCGGGCAATAAGGCCGGTCGGTCTGGCCTGCGAACAGGCGATGTTCAACGCCACCGGCGGGGTGAACACCCATAAAGGCGGCATCTTCTCTCTGGGGCTGTTGTGTGCCGCGGCAGGGCGTCTGACGCAAAGGCAGGAAAGCCTCACGCAGCGCAGCCTGTGCGATGAGAGCAGGGCGATTTGCGCTGGCATCGTTGATCGGGAGCTGAAAAATCGCGGCGTGGCGAAAACGAAGGGCGAGCAGCAGTTCCAGGCATACGGTTTAACCGGTGCCCGAGGGGAAGCTGAAAGCGGTTTTGCCACCGTCCGCCACGCCGGACTACCTCATTTTGAAATGGCACTGCGCCAGGGAGCCTCTGAGGATGACGCGTTACTGAGAATGTTGCTCGGGCTGATGGCGGCGAATCCGGATACCAATCTTGTTTCACGGGGGGGAATAAAAGGGCTGAATTATGCCAGACGCTATTCCGGACGAATTTTAGCGGTGAAACATCTGACGCCGGAGAAACTCGTTAACGCCTTAACCGATATGGACGTTCAGTTTATTCGCCGGAATTTAAGCCCGGGCGGGAGCGCAGATCTTATCGCCGTCGGATGGTTATTGTCGCAGTTTCCGTGCGAATAATCGAAAAGGAAAACGTCATGATTGAACAACGCCTCAAGCAGCTCAGTAGCGTCTATACCGTGGTTCTTGTACCGGGTCTGAGAGACAGCGATGAACATCACTGGCAAAGCTGCTGGGGCCGACGTTTTCCTTTCTGGAAGCGAATTCAGCAGAAAAACTGGTTCGAGCCCGATATTGAAAACTGGGTCTCCGCCATTACCCGCGAGCTGGCAGCGTGTCAGCTGCCCGCCATCCTCGTCGGCCATAGCTTTGGCGCGCTGGCGTCATGCCGGCTGCTGCAAACGCGGCGGGTAAACGTCGCCGGGGTGGTGATGGCCGCACCGGCAGAGCCCGCGTTTTTCGGCCTTGAAGAGGCCATTCAGCCTGCGCCATTACCGGTTCCCTGCCTGATGTTTGCCAGCAGAAACGATCCCCTGATGCGCTTCTCCCGCGCGCAGTTCTGGGCTGCCTGTTGGAAGGGGCAGTTAATCGATATCGGCGAGGCCGGACATATTAATGCCGAATCTGGGTTTGGTGAATGGTCTTACGGACTCGAACGATTAATTGAATTTTGTGAACAACTTTAGCTTTAACAGGAGAGCCTATGTTAGATGATTATAATCAGCACCTGCACGCGCGTGCTGAATGGGGTATTCCGGCGAAACCCTTAACGGCGGAACAAACTGATGCGCTGATTCAGCGTTTAATTAATGATGCACCCGCACATCATCCGGAATTAATTCATTTATTAACCCACCGCGTCTCGCCGGGCGTCGATCCTGCCGCAAAGCTCAAAGCCGAGTTTTTATTTAAGGTGGCGCTGCAGGAATACCGTGTTGATGGGTTGACGCCCGAAGCGGCGACGACGCTGCTGGGCTCGATGCAGGGAGGCTATAACGTTCAGCCACTGATCGATCTTCTCGAGCATCCAGGGCTGGGAAGGCTGGCCGCAGAGCAGCTTGCTTCCACGATCCTGGTTTTTGAAAAATTCAGCGAGGTCGAAGCCAAAGCGCTGAGCGGTAACGATCGGGCAAAAGAGGTACTTCAGTCCTGGGCAGATGCCGACTGGTTCACCCGCCGTCCGGCCATGCCTGAAAAAATGACCCTTAAGGTGTTTAAGGTTCCCGGTGAGACCAATACCGACGATTTGTCTCCAGCCCCGGAAGCGTGGTCACGTCCGGATATCCCGCTGCACGCGCTCTCCATGCTCAGTAACGCCCGGGAAGGGGTTGAGCCTGATGAACCCGGCGCGCGCGGGCCGTTGCGCCAGCTGGCAGAATTAAAAGCGGCTGGCTGGCCGCTGGTCTATGTTGGTGACGTTGTGGGAACGGGATCGTCACGTAAATCCGCCACCAACTCCATTTTATGGCACATCGGGAACGATATTCCTTTCGTGCCGAATAAACGCAACGGCGGGTTTGTGTTTGGCGGCAAGATTGCCCCCATTTTCTTTAATACGCTCGAAGATTCCGGTGCCTTGCCGGTAGAGATGGATGTCTCCACGCTGACGACCGGGATGCTGATCGATCTTTATCCCCGGAAAGGGGAAATTCGGGAGACGGAAAGCCAGTGGCTGGTGACGACCTTTACGCTGAAAACCGAGGTGCTGCTGGACGAAGTGCGCGCCGGCGGACGTATCCCGCTGATTATCGGACGCAGCCTGACGGCGAAAGCGCGGAAATCGCTGAAGCTCGAGCCTTCAGAAGTGTTCCGCAAGCCCGCCGCACCCGCACCCTCTGCAACAGGCTTTACGCTGGCACAGAAAATGGTGGGTAAAGCCTGCGGCGTGGCGGGGATCCGTCCAGGACAATACTGCGAGCCGAAAATTGCGACCGTGGGATCTCAGGATACTACCGGCGGGATGACGCGCGACGAGCTGACCGATCTTGCTTGCCTCACGTTTTCAGCCGACCTGGTGATGCAGTCTTTTTGCCACACCTCTGCCTACCCTAAGCCGGTGGATGTTCAGCTCCACGAAACCCTGCCGGAGTTCATTACCCGCCGTAATGGGGTTGCGCTGAAACCGGGGGACGGCATTATCCACTCCTGGCTTAACCGCATGCTGCTGCCGGATACGGTGGGCACCGGTGCCGACTCCCATACCCGCTTCCCGCTGGGGATCTCCTTCCCGGGCGGCTCCGGACTGGTGGCGTTCGCCGCGGCAACGGGCATTATGCCGCTGGATATGCCGGAATCGGTGCTGGTTCGCTTTACGGGCGAGATGCAGAAAGGGATCACCTTGCGCGACCTGGTTCACGCCATTCCGCTTTACGCCAGAAAGCAGGGCCTGTTGACGGTCGAGAAAAAGAATAAGCGCAATATTTTCTCGGGCCGGATCCTTGAAATTGAAGGGCTGGAAACACTGAGTGCAGAGCAGGCGTTTGAGCTGGCTGACGCCTCCGCTGAACGGTCTGCTGCCGCTTGCGTGATGCGCCTGTCGGAGGACAAGGTCGCACAATACCTGCGTTCCAACGCGGCCCTGCTGCGCTGGATGGTTAAGCAGGGATATGAGAACGCCGACACGCTTGAACGACGCATCGCTGAAATCGAGGCGTGGCTGGCTAACCCGTCGCTGCTTTCGGCCGATCCTGATGCGGAATATGCCGCACTCATTGAGATTGATCTCAATGAAATCACCGAACCGGTGGTCTGCGCGCCAAACGATCCGGATGATGCTCGCTTACTTTCTGAGGTGGCCAACACGCCGATAGAGGAGGTCTTTATTGGCTCCTGCATGACCAACATCGGTCATTTCCGCGCTGCGGGTGAAATCCTGGCCGATGCCGGTGAAAGCCAGGCGCGGCTGTGGATCGCGCCTCCGACCAAAATGGATGCCCGGCACCTTTCCCGTGAGGGCTATTTTAGCCAGTTTATAAAGTCGGGAGCGCGAATCGAGCCCGCGGGCTGCTCCCTCTGCATGGGGAACCAGGCGAGGGTGCGCGAAGGGAGCCACGTGGTATCGACGTCAACCCGAAATTTCCCGCATCGTCTGGGAACGAATGCCAGCGTTTTCCTTGCCTCGGCAGAATTAAGCAGCGTCGCGGCCATCTTGGGTAAAATGCCCACCGTTGACGAGTATTTTCGCTATACCGATAAACTTCACGGCGCGCATGAAAATATCTATCGTTATCTCAGTTTTGACACCCTGACCGAATATCAAATCACAGAAGGTGATAATATTCCGATTGTTAGCGTGTAGTTTCTTATTATTTATTTAGAAGATATATTTATCCGGCAGAGGCGTCTCTCAGGAGAATCCTCTGCCATTCAGGGACCCTTTTCTCATGGGTGAGATATGCTTAAATCCAATGTTTTAAAAACAATCTTACTTGCCGTAATAATATTATTATCAATATTTATCCCTCCGCCTGATGGATTAACCAAAGAGGCGTGGATACTGGCAGGAATATATTTATCCGCTATCGTTGGCCTGGTCATTAAACCTTATCCCGAACCCGTCATCATGCTTGTCGCGGTCGCGTTAACCTGTTTTACCGTGACAAAATTCCCGGATTCACCCGTCAAATCAATGGATGTGCTGAGCGGATACGCTTCCGGCACCACCTGGCTGGTGTTCAGCGCCTTTACGCTTAGCGCGGCGTTTGTCACCACCGGTCTGGGGAAACGGCTTGCCTACTGGTTTATCCTGAAATTTGGCAGCACGACGCTTAGACTGGGCTATGTAACCGCCTTGCTGGATTTGGTACTGGCACCTGCCACTCCCTCAAATACCGCGCGGGCAGGTGGGGTGGTTTTCCCTATTATTAACAGTATCGCGACCGTATTGGGGTCAACACCACAAGAGTCACCGCGCAAGGCCGGACGTTATTTAATGGTCAATGTCTATATGGTCACTAAAACGACCAGCTATATGTTTTTAACGGGTTTTGCGGGAAATGCATTAGCGCTGCAGCTTATTTCAGATATTTTCCATATTCATATTAGCTGGATCGGCTGGATGCTGGCGGGCGCCCCGCTGGGGTTATTGATGCTGTGTATCATTCCCTATATTTGCTACCGGGTTGCTTCCCCGGAAATTAAACATATTGATAATGTCGCAATTGCGACCAACGGCCTGCAAAGCCTCGGGGCAATGAGCATCAAAGAGAAAGGGCTGGTGGTGATTTTTATCGCCGCGTTACTCGGTTGGATCTTCTCTCGTCACCTTGGGCTAAATGAATCCGCCGTCGCCATTATCGCGATGGGAGCAGCGCTGCTGTTTAATATTATCGGCTGGAGCGATGTTCAAAAAAATAAGGGCGGCTGGAATACCCTGATGTGGTACGGGGGCATCATCGGTCTGAGCGCCACCCTGAGCAAGGAGGGATTTTTCCGCTGGCTGGCTGATTTCCTGTCGGCACATCTGGATTTCCTCAGCGCCGGTAATATGACCATCGTGATTATCGTGTTTCTCAGCGTCCTGGTTCGCTATTTCTTTGCCTCCGGCGGGGCATACGTCGCGGCCATGGTGCCGGTGTTTGCCACCGTAGGCCTCGTCACCGGAACGGCGCCCGTCCTGCTGGCGCTTGCCATTCTGTTTTCCAACTCGTATGGCGGCTGTATCACGCACTATGGCGGCGCGGCAGGACCCATTATCTTCGCCTCGGGGTATAACGATATTAAGTCATGGTGGACGATTGGCACCGTCGTGGCGCTATGCACGTTTCTGATCCACATATTCCTCGGCATTCCGTGGTGGGGTTTCCTGATGCAGCACGGTATGCTGCAGTATTAATCGCCCGGTGGCGTCTACACCTGACCGGGCCTACATGCGTGTGAACGTAGGTCGGGTAAGGCGTAGCCGCCACCCGACAAATCAACGGCGCGATCTCACCACCTGATACCGCCGCGTAAAGTACTCAAACGGCGCGCTCCACACGTGCACCAGACGTGTGAACGGGAAGATAAGGAAGATCGTCATCCCCAGCACCAGATGCACGCGGAATATCGGCGCGACGCCGCTCAGCATCTCCGACGAGCCGCCCTTAAACGTCACAATTCCCTGCGCCCAGCCAACCAGCTTCATCATCTCGCTTCCGTCAGGGTACTGCGCTGAGAAAGGAATGGTCGACAGCCCGAGAATGCACTGGATCAGCAAAATGCTCATGATGATGATATCCGGCGTGGTGGACGTGGCACGCACGCGCTGATTGAACAGGCGGCGGTAAAGCAGCATAGAACCGCCAATCAACGTCAATACGCCACAAACCCCACCGGCAATCATGGCCAGCTGCTGTTTAACGGCAACGGGTAAAAACCAGGCGTACATCCAGTGCGGGGTTAACATGCCGAACAGGTGTCCGAAGAAGATCCCCAGAATGCCGATATGAAACAGGTTCGAAGCCCAGTTCATCCCGCGCTTGCTGAGCATCTGGCTCGACGAGGCGCGCCAGGTATATTGCCCGTAGTCGTAGCGCAACCAGCTGCCGAGGAAAAAGACGGTGGCGCAGATGTAGGGGTAAATGTCATAGAAAAACACGTTCAGGTAATGGATCATTTTGGGCCTCCGGCGCTGACGTCCACGTACTGGGGCGCGACGTCCTGGCTAAAGCGTCGTTGATATTGCTGCATCGGCGAGCTGTCGCACGATGTGGCGTTGTCTTCGATAAATTTGACCTGTTCCTCTTCCCATACGGCGTCCAGCGCCTGGCGGGTATCATCCCGTTTTTCACCGGACACCTGTTTTGCCACGCTGTCGCTGGAAAGCCGCGTTCCCGCCAGCGTCAGCAGGGCATCAAACAGCTGATAGTGCGCCACGCCGCGCTGCTTCAGGCGGCCGCCGATAAGCGCCAGGATCGGTGCGACGTTTTGCAGCCCGTCACGCGCCTCGTCGTCGGTGACGATGCTGAGGTATTCCAGGTAGAGCGGCAGATAGTCCGGCAGCTCGCGGCAGTCCAGCTGAAGCCCGGCTTTCTCGTACTGAGTCATCAGGTCGACCATCGCCTGGCCGCGATCGCGAGACTCCGCGTGAACGTGCTCGAACAGCAGCAGCGACGTCGCGCGACCGCGCTCAAATACTTCGCACCATTCGGCCTGTTTATCCAGCAGCGGGGCGTTCAGGTGCTGCCGGGTAAACGGCAGCAGCGTGGGCGCGTCCTGCTCAATTAACGAAAGCGCTTCGTCACGGCTTTCCCACAGGGTTTCATCGGGATACTCAATCAGCAGCGCGATGATTTTGAGGATTTGCATTACTCTCCCTCCCCGTGTTCGCGCACCTCGGTGATGTTGATCGCGTCAATTCGGCTGCTGTTGAAAAGGTTGAATTTGGTATCGGAACCGTGGCAGCCGTCGCCAAAGGTGAAGCCGCAGCCGTTTTTCTCCGGGAAGGCGTCGCGCGCCATTTCGCGGTGGCTGGTCGGGATCACGAAGCGATCTTCGTAGTTGGCAATCGCCAGATAGCGATACATCTCCTCAACCTGCGCTTCGGTCAGGCCCACTTCTTCAATAGCGCGGGTATCGGTCACGCCTTCCACGGTCTGGGAACGTTTGTAATGGCGCATCGCCATCATGCGTTTCAGGGCGCGCAGCACCGGGCCGGTATCGCCCGCGCTGAGCATGTTTGCCAGATACTGCACCGGAATGCGCAGGCTTTCGACCGCGGGAAGTACGCCGTCGCTTTGCGGCAGACCACCGGCGTCCGCGTATGACTGAATCGGTGACAGCGGCGGCACATACCAGACCATCGGCAGGGTGCGGTATTCCGGGTGCAGCGGCAGAGCCAGCTTCCAGTCCATCGCCATTTTGTAGACCGGGGAACGCTGGGCGGCGTCAATCACGTTCTGCGGAATACCCTGCTTCAGCGCTTCCTCAATCACCGCCGGATCGTTCGGGTTGAGGAACACGTCGCACTGTCGCTCGTACAGATCGGTCTCATGCTCGGTGCTGGCTGCCTCTTCGATACGGTCCGCATCGTACAGCAGCACGCCGAGATAGCGGATGCGCCCGACGCAGGTTTCCGAGCAGACGGTCGGCTGGCCTGACTCGATGCGCGGATAGCAGAAGATGCATTTCTCTGACTTGCCGCTTTTCCAGTTGAAGTAGATTTTTTTGTACGGGCAGCCGCTGATGCACAGACGCCAGCCGCGGCATTTGTCCTGGTCGATGAGCACAATGCCATCCTCTTCGCGCTTGTAGATGGCACCGCTCGGGCAGGTGGCGACGCAGCTCGGGTTCAGGCAGTGCTCGCACAGGCGCGGCAGGTACATCATGAAGGTGTTTTCGAACTGGCCGTACATCTCCTTCTGGATCTTCTGGAAGTTGCGGTCGCGGGCGCGTTTCTCGAACTCGCCGCCCAGCAGCTCCTCCCAGTTTGGCCCCCAGACGATTTTGTCCATCCGCTTGCCGTCAATCAGCGAGCGGGGGCGGGCGGTAGGGAGGTGATCCCCCTCCGGCGCACGATGCAGGTCCTGATAGTCAAAAGTGAAAGGTTCATAGTAATCGTCAATCTGCGGCAGGACGGGGTTGGCAAAAATCTTCGACAGCACACCCATTTTGCCGCCGAGACGCGGGGTCAGCTTGCCGTGAATGCCGCGGATCCAGCCGCCTTGCCACTCCTCCTGGTCTTCCCAGTTTTTCGGATAGCCGATACCCGGCTTAGTTTCGACGTTGTTAAACCACGCATATTCCATACCTTCACGCCCGGTCCAGACGTTCTTACAGGTGACCGAGCAGGTGTGGCAGCCAATGCATTTATCGAGATTCAGAACCATGCCAACCTGTGAGCGTATTTTCATTTTTTCGCCTCCTGTACCTGATCCCGACCTTCGCCGTCCAGCCAGTTAATGTTTTTCATTTTGCGGATCATGATGAACTCGTCGCGGTTGGAGCCGACGGTGCCGTAATAATTGAAGCTGTACGCCAGCTGGGCGTAGCCGCCGATCATGTGCGTCGGTTTCGGGCACACGCGCGTCACCGAGTTGTGGATCCCGCCGCGACGTCCGGTCACCTCTGACCCTGGAATGTTCAGAATGCGCTCCTGGGCGTGATACATCATGGTCATGCCCGGCGGCACGCGCTGGCTGACCACCGCGCGGGCGGTGAGGGCGCCGTTGGCGTTGAAGGCCTCGATCCAGTCGTTGTCCTCAATGCCCAGCTCGCGCGCGTCGGTTTCGCTGATCCAGACAATCGGACCGCCGCGAGACAGGGTCTGCATTAGCAGGTTTTCGCTGTAGGTGGAATGGATACCCCACTTCTGGTGCGGCGTCAGGAAGTTAAGCGCTTTTTCCGGGAAGCCGTTCGGCGGGATCTCGCGCATATGCGTTACGCTGCGGGTGTCAATCGGCGGACGGTAGGCCACCAGACTCTCCCCGAAGGCGCGCATCCACGGGTGATCCTGATACAGCTGCTGGCGGCCAGAAAGGGTACGCCAGGGGATCAGCTCGTGAACGTTGGTGTACCCCGCGTTATAAGAGACGTGTTCGCTCTCAAGACCGGACCAGGTTGGGCTTGAGATGATTTTGCGCGGCTGCGCCTGGATATCGCGGAAGCGGATCTTCTCGTCTTCTTTGTTGAGCGCCAGATGGGTGTGGTCGCGCCCGGTCAGTTCACCGAGGGCCTCCCAGGCCTTAACCGCCACCTGTCCGTTGGTTTCCGGTGCCAGGGCGAGGATCACCTCGGAGGCGTCTATCGCCGTTTCAATGCGCGGACGGCCTTTGGCCGGGCCGTCGAGCTTGACGTAGTTGAGCTTGCCGAGGAAATCCACCTCGTTCTGGGTGTTCCACGAAATGCCTTTCCCGCCGTTGCCGAGCTTATCCATCAGCGGCCCGAGGGAGGTGAAGCGTTCGTAAGTTTCCGGGTAATTACGCTCGACCACCACGATGTTCGGCGCCGTTTTACCGGGGATCAGATCGCATTCGCCTTTGCGCCAGTCCTGAATGTCAAACGGCTGCGACAGCTCCGCCGGGGAGTCGTGCTGGAGCGGCTGTAGCACCACGTCGGTTTCGGTACCGAGATGGCCGACACACACCTCGGAGAAGACTTTGGCGATGCCCTTGTAGATCTCCCAGTCGCTGCGCGATTCCCACGCAGGGTCGACGGCGGCGGAAAGCGGGTGAATAAACGGATGCATGTCCGAGGTATTCATGTCGTCTTTTTCATACCAGGTGGCGGTCGGCAGGACGATATCGGAGAACAGACAGGTGCTGGACATGCGAAAATCGAGCGTCACCAGCAGGTCGAGCTTGCCCTCGATGGCGGCGGTCTGCCATTCCACTTCCTCAGGCTTCACATCGTCCGTTGAGCCTAAATCTTCACCCTGAATCCCGCTCTCGGTGCCGAGCAGGTATTTCAGCATGTATTCGTGGCCTTTCCCGGACGAGCCGAGCAGGTTGGAGCGCCAGACGAACAGGTTGCGGGGATGGTTTTTACCGTTGTCGGGCTGCTCGCAGGCGAAACGCACGTCACCGGATTTTAGCCCCTGCACGGTGTACTCCTGCGGCGTCATGCCCGCCGCCTCCGCGCGGGCTTTTATGTGCAGCGGGTTGAGGTTGAGCTGCGGCGCCGACGGCAGCCAGCCCATGCGCTCGGCGCGGACGTTGAAATCAATCAAGTGGCCGGTGAACCTCGAGGCGTCCGCCAGCGGGGAGAGCAGCTCCTGCGCGGTCAGCTTCTCGTAGCGCCACTGGCTGGCGTGGTTGTAGAAGAATGAGGTGCTGTTCATCTGGCGCGGCGGACGGTTCCAGTCCAGCGTGAAGGCCAGCGGCAGCCAGCCGGTTTGCGGGCGCAGCTTCTCCTGGCCCACATAGTGCGACCAGCCGCCGCCGCTCTGCCCGACGCAGCCGCAGAAGACCAGCATGTTGATCATCCCGCGGTAGTTCATGTCCATGTGGTACCAGTGGTTCACCCCGGCACCCAGAATGATCATTGAGCGACCGTGCGTTTTATGCGCCGTATCGGCAAATTCGCGGGCGATTTTTTCTATCAGGTACGCCGGCACGCCGGTGATCTGCTCACCCCAGGCGGGCGTGTAGGCCTTGATCTGGTCGTAGCTGTCTGCGGCATTACTGTCCTCCAGACCGCGATCGAGACCGTAGTTCGCCAGTACCAGATCGTAAACGCTGACCACGCGTTTCTGACTGCCGTCGGCGAGCGTCAGGGTTTTACTCGGCACGCGGCGCGTCAGCACCGGTTCCTGCTTCACGCTGCGGAAATGCGGGTTCTCGTTGCCGCCAAAGTAGGGGAAGGCGACGTCGGCAATGCTGTCGTGGGTAACGAGCAAAGAAAGCGTCAGTTCAGTTTCCTGTCCTGCGGCAAGCGACTCCAGGTTCCATTTCCCTTTTTCGCCCCAGCGGAAGCCTATCGAGCCGTTTGGCACCACCAGGTTCCCGGCAATATCAAAGGCGACGGTCTTCCACTCTGGGTTATTGGCTTCCCCCAGTCCGTCGACGAGGTCGGAGGCGCGCAGCATCCGCCCGGGTACAACGCGACCCTCTGCCTGCTCGTCCAGCAGAACCAGCATCGGCATGTCGGTGTAGCGGCGACAGTAGTTGAGGAAGTAGTCGCTCGGGTTATCGAGGTGGAACTCTTTGAGGATCACGTGGCCCATCGCCATGGCGAGGGCGCTGTCGGTGCCCTGTTTGGGTGCCAGCCACTGATCGCTTAGCTTCGCTACTTCCGAGAAGTCCGGCGTAATGGCAACCGTTTTGGTCCCTTTATAGCGCACCTCGGTAAAGAAATGGGCGTCCGGGGTTCGCGTCTGCGGCACGTTCGAGCCCCAGGCGATGATGTAGCTGGAGTTGTACCAGTCGGCAGACTCCGGCACGTCGGTCTGCTCGCCCCAGGTCATGGGAGAGGCAGGCGGCAGATCGCAGTACCAGTCGTAGAAGCTCAGGCAGGTGCCGCCCAGCAGGGAAAGGTAGCGCGTACCGGCGGCATAAGAGACCATCGACATCGCCGGAATAGGGGAAAAACCGGCCACGCGGTCCGGGCCGTAGTTCTTGATGGTCCAGACGTTGGCGGCGGCAATCAACTGGTTTAGCTCTTTCCAGTTCGAGCGGATAAACCCGCCTTTACCGCGTGCCTTTCGGTAGCTTTGCGCCTTTTGCGGATCGTTTTGAATGGCATCCCACGCCAGAACAGGATCGGTATGCTGCGCCAGCGCCTCGCGCCAGAGCTCAATCAGCCTGCGGCGCACCAGCGGGTATTTAAGGCGGTTCGCACTGTAGAGGTACCAGGAGTAGCTTGCGCCACGCGGGCAGCCGCGCGGTTCGTGGTTGGGCAGGTCAGGGCGGGTGCGGGGATAGTCGGTCTGCTGGGTTTCCCAGGTCACCAGGCCGTTTTTGACGTAAATCTTCCAGCTGCAGGAGCCGGTACAGTTCACGCCGTGGGTAGAGCGCACGATCTTGTCGAACTGCCAGCGCTGACGGTAGCTGTCCTCCCAGTCGCGGTTGGTATGGTACACCTGTCCGTGCCCATCGGCGAAACTGTCGCCCTTTGTTTTGAAGTAACGGAAGCGGTCCAGCAGTTTGCTCATGACATTTCTCCTGCTTCGATAGCATGGCCGGAGGGTGCTGCATTACACTCCGGCGAAGATGTACTTATTATTTTTGTGAGGATTTGCGGCCGTACACCAGCCAGGTGACGAGCACGCAGACGATGTAAAACACGAGGAATACCTTCATGGCGCCGACCGGCGATCCGGTCATCGCCAGCGAGGTGCCAAAGGCTTTGGGAATGAAGAATCCGCCAACGGCGCCGATAGCGGAGATAAAGCCCAGCGCGGCGGCGGTCTCCGTCACCGCTTCGTGCTGCGCCTGCTCGTCCGTGCCGCCCTGCTTTTTGACGCGGTCGAGAGTGATTTGGCGGAAAATAATCGCGATCATCTGGAAGGTTGATCCGCTGCCCAGCCCGGCGGTGAGGAACAGTCCCATAAAGACCAGATAGAACGCGACAAAGCTGCCGGAGCCAGAGCCGGGCAGCGTCAGGAAGATCAGGGCGCTAAAGACGGCCATAAAGACGAAGTTAATCAGCGTGACCCGCACGCCGCCCAGTTTGTCAGAGATCATCCCGCCCGCTGAACGCGCCAGCGCACCGATAAGTGGGCCAAAGAAGGCGAGGTGCAGGATGTTGACGTCCGGAAACTGAGTTTTTGACAGCATGGCAAAGCCCGCCGAGAAGCCGATAAACGAGCCGAAGGTCGCCAGATAGAGCAGGCTCAGCAGCCAGAGGTGGAAGCGCTTGAGTACCGGGAGCTGGCTGGCAACAGAGGCCTTAGAGCTGGCAATATCGTTCATCCCAAAGAAGGCCGCCAGAGTGGCCAGTAACAGAAGCGGAGCCCATATCCAGGCCGCATTTGCCAGCCACAGGGTAGAACCGTCATCCTGCGGTACGCCCTGCACGCCCAAAAAGGTAAACATCGGCAGGAAGATCACCAGCGGCGCGACCAGCTGCATCACGCTGACGCCCAGGTTGCCGAGCCCGCCATTAATGCCGAGCGCGCTGCCCTGTTTTGCCTTGGGGAAGAAGAAGCTGATGTTGCCCATGCTGGAGGCAAAGTTGGCACCTGCAAAGCCGCAGAGCAGGGCAATCGCAATAAAGACCCAGTAAGGCGTGGTGGTGTCCTGAATGGCAATCCCGAGCCAGACGCAGGGAATAATCAGGATGACGGTACTCAATACCGTCCAGTATCGCCCGCCAAATATTGGCACCATAAACGAATAGGGGACACGCAATATCGCGCCGGAGAGAGAAGGTAATGCCGTTAGCATAAAAAGCTGATCGGTGCTGAAATTAAATCCGACCTTATTGAGATTTACCGCAATAGCGCTAAACAACATCCAGACACAAAACGCGAGAAGCAAACACGCCACGGAAATCCACAGGTTTCTTCGTGCGATATGTTTCCCTTTATTCTCCCAAAATTGCGCATTTTCCGGTTTCCAGTTACTCAACAGATGCTGATTACTCTTCTCGCTTTGATGTGACATATCACCCTCTTGCTTACCCAAGTGGAGAGAAAAAAGAAGTAAAAACAGAAAGATATTTGTCGTTAGTTTGTAGAAATTATTGGATGTTATGGGATACATCTGAAAGGATAGATAAAAAAGCGAAACCCTGAGTTTGGAATGGGAATCAGGGTTCGCTTTATGTGTTACTAATTGTAACTACTTGCGGAAATTAATACCCCGATGGGAGTATTAAAACAATTCGAGGGAAATAAGTTTATCCAGATGCTTATTAAATGCCGCGTCGTCCATTTCAGGCATATTTAATACGTATATGCCATCCAGGCCACATACCAGACCAATTAAACGCCAGGCGATATTTTCTGGCTGGTCAACAAGCGTAAAGGCGTTGGCCTCCGCCCCGGCCCGGATAATCGCGACCGTTTCCTGGTGCCACATCTCCATGGTCAAAACGTAGGCGCCTTTGATATCGCTATCCCGGCTGGCGAGAATTTGCGCCTCCCGCCACAGACGAATGTAGGGCTCAAACCCGCCGTCATCGCTGCCGAGCATGGCATGCAAGCGCTCGCGCCAGCCAGCGTTTTCGCCAACGATTTCAGCATCCAGCAAATCGCGGATCAGCCTGACAAACGCCAGCGATTTAAGCTCGCCCGCCGACGCAAAGTGGTGATGCACCTGCCCGGTGGCGACGCTCGCTTCAGTGGCAATGCGGCGTACCGTCATTGCCGCCAGTCCTTCAGCCAGCGCCACGCGCATGGCAGCCTGTAAGATGGCTTCCCGCCGTTCATCCTTGCTCAGATATCGCATGTTTACTCACTCTCAATGGCAATGAAACGAGTGTAACAAAAAGCTGGACATGCGTTCAACTTTACGTAGGATCGCATCCTGGACATGTGTTCAGGTTTTAAAAGAAAAGGAAATTTATGTTTCGTCAGTGGTTAGCGTTAGTGATTATCGTGCTGGTGTATATCCCGGTGGCGATCGACGCGACGGTGCTGCACGTGGCGGCGCCGACATTGAGCATGACGCTGGGCGCCAGCGGCAATGAATTGCTGTGGATCATCGACATTTACTCGCTGGTGATGGCGGGAATGGTACTGCCGATGGGGGCGCTGGGTGACCGCATTGGTTTTAAACGATTGCTCATGATTGGCAGCACGCTGTTTGGCCTGTCGTCGCTGGCGGCAGCGTTTGCCCCGTCGGCTGGTTGGCTTATTGCGGCGCGTGCGTCGCTGGCCATCGGTGCGGCGATGATTATTCCGGCTACGCTTGCTGGGATCCGTACGCTGTTTATCGACGCGCGGGATCGTAATATTGCGCTCGGCGTCTGGGCGGCGGTGGGTTCCGGCGGTGCGGCATTTGGCCCGCTGATTGGCGGTATGTTATTGGAACACTTCTACTGGGGTTCAGTGTTTTTGATCAACGTGCCAATCGTGCTTATTGTTGTCACGCTTGCGGCGCGTTTTGTTCCCCGGCAGCAGGGGCGGCCTGAGCAGCCGTTGAACATTAGCCATGCGATCATGCTGATCGTGGCGATTTTACTGCTGGTCTACAGCGCCAAAACCGCGTTGAAAGGCGTGCTGACGCCGTGGTTGGTGGCCTGTACGCTGCTGGCTGGCGCGGTAATGCTGTTTATTTTCGTGCGCATTCAGCTGCGCGCCCGCGTGCCGATGATCGACATGCGCCTGTTCTGCCACCGCATCATTTTAAGCGGCGTGGTGATGGCGATGACGGCGATGATCGCGCTGGTGGGCTTTGAACTGCTGATGGCGCAGGAGCTGCAGTTTGTTCATGGCTTCACGCCGTTTGAGGCGGGCATGTTTATGCTGCCGCTTATGGTAGCGAGCGGGTTTAGCGGCCCGATAGCGGGTGTACTGGTGGGACGTCTCGGTCTGCGTCTTGTGGCGGCAGGGGGGATGGGGCTGAGCGCGGTCAGTTTTATCGGCCTGTCGATGCTTGATTTCAGCACTCAGCAACTGCTGGCGTCTGCCCTGATGGTTCTGCTCGGCTTTAGCGCGGCCAGCGCGCTGCTGGCCTCGACCTCTGCGATTATGGCCGCCGCGCCGAAAGAGAAAGCGGCTGCTGCAGGGGCGATTGAAACCATGTCCTACGAGCTGGGCGCGGGGCTGGGGATCGCGATTTTCGGCCTGCTGTTAACCCGCAGCTTCTCGGCGTCGATTGAGCTGCCGCAGGGGCTGAACCCGTCGCTTGCAGATGAAGCCTCGTCCTCTATTGGCGAAGCAGTGAAGGTGGCGCAGGATCTGGCGCCGTCACTGGCGGAGTCGGTGATTGAGGCGGCGAAAACGGCGTTTATAACCTCCCACAGCGTGGCGCTTGGCAGCGCGGGCGCGATGCTGCTGATGCTGGCGATAGGCATTTGGTTTAGCCTGGCGAAGGTGCCGAAATCTTAAAACATGCCCGGTGGCGCTGCGCTTACCGGGCCTACGGTCAAATGTAGGCCGGGCAAGGCGAAGCCGCCACCCGGCTTATTTTTCCAGCGCTGCAGCCAACACGCTGTGCAACAGCACGTTTGCCCCTTTCTCTGACCACTCGGCTAGGATCCTTTCCGCTTCGTTATGGCTGATGCCTTTCACGCAGGGGATAAAGATCATGCTGGCCGGGGCGATTTTGCTCACATAGCAGGTGTCATGCCCGGCCCCGGAAACCATCGGTATAGACGAGTAGCCCAGTGCCGCCACGGCGTGTTCCGTGCGGGCAAGACACTCCGCGTTAAACGCAATCGGCGCGTAATCAAAAATGCGCTCGACGTTAGCCGTCACGCCGCGTGCGGCCAGGCTCTCCGTGGCCTGATGCAGCGCCACCTCCATCGCTTCCAGCACATCCTGTTCAGGATGGCGAAACTCCACGCTGCATACCACGCGAGACGGCACGACGTTGCGCGAGTTTGGCGTAACCTGCGCCATACCGATCGTCGCCCGTCCGTCCGGCGCATGCCGATAGCCAATCTCTTCCACCTTCAGCGCCAGCTCGGCGAAGGCGGTCAGCGCGTCGCGGCGGCTGTGCATCGGCGTGGTGCCCGCATGGGCGGCAAATCCGTCCAGCGTCAGGGTAAACCAGCGCTGGCCCATTGCCGCGCGGACGAGCCCGATATCGATGGCTTCGTCTTCCAGAATCGGTCCCTGTTCGATGTGCAGTTCGTAGCAGGCGTGAACAGGAAACGCGCGGGCAGGGGCTTCACCCCGGTAGCCAATGCTCTCCAGCGCTTCACCCACGGTGATACCGTTGCTATCCGCGCGGGCATGGGCGTACGCTTCGCTAAACTGCCCCGCCCAGACCCCTGAAGCGAGCATGGCTGGCGCGAAGCGCGCGCCTTCTTCGTTGGTCCAGTTAACCAGCACGATGTCACGCTCCGTCTCAACGTGATGGTCATTGAGGGTACGCAGCAGCTCCAGCCCGGCCAGCACGCCGTAAACCCCGTCATAGTTCCCGCCCAGCGGCTGGGTATCCACGTGCGAACCGGTCATGACCGGGGCAAGCTGCGGGTTTTTCCCCGCGCGGCGGATAAACATGTTGCCCATGCTGTCGACGTCACAGGTAAAACCAGCGTCCAGCGCCCAGTCGCGCAGCAGGTTACGCGCAAGACGATCTTCCTCGCTCAGTGCCAGACGGGTCACGCCACCGGCGGGCGTGCCGCCGATCTGCGCCATCATCTCAAGCGTTGACCACAGCCGTTCGGCGTTGACGCGGATCATGGCTTGTCCTTACTGCTGCGGTAGCGGAAATCACAGCACGAACCGCCCTGCATGATGGTGGTCGTGCGGGTTAGCTCTACGTCCGGCGCATAGCCAACGATGAATTTTTCATCGCGCGCGCAGGAGAGCAGATGACCGATCTCGCCCAGCCCCATCTCGTGGTACATCTCCGCGTAGCGACAGCGGGTCACGTTGTAGTTGTACTGCTGGTCGTCAGCGTCGATCACCTTCACGTCCAGGGCGTTATCTTTCTCCCACAGATACTGCAGGGCGATAAAGCTCTTGATGTTCGCGCCGTTGGGTTCTTTGCTGGCAAACCCTTTGCCAGCGTCAATCGCCGCCTGCTCAATGGCCTCGCCAATGACCGCCTGGGCGCGGGTTTTTCCTATCTCGCGCACCAGGATTTCATAAATTGGCTTAATAATTTCTGCTTCAATTTTGCGGCGGGCGAGAATGCCCAGCTCATTATTATCACTCATCACATTGCCTCGCTGCGTTACTTCGCTTTTGCGCCGCCCAGCACGGCCTGCGGCTGCCATTTGCCGTCGACAACTTTGTAGACCGTGAACGACGGCGATTTCAGGTTGCCCTCTTTATCAAACGCGATCTGCCCGGTGACGCCGGAATAGCTGATGGCGCGCAGGGCAGGTAGATACGCGGAAGGCTCAACGGAATCTGCTTTTTCCATCGCCGCCACCAGCACGCGGGTGGCGTCATAGGCGAACGGGGCGTGCAGTTCGATATGGGTGTGGTAGCGATCGTGATAGGCCTGTTCAAACGCTTTGCCGCCCGGCATCTGGTCAACCGGCAGGCCTGGTTCGAGGGCGACCACGCCTTCGCCTTCTTTCTGCGCCAGCTTGAGGAATGTCTGGCTGACGAATCCGCCTGCGCCCATCAGCGTGGCATTCATGCCCAGCTGTTTGATGCGGCGAGCCAGCGGTGCGGCCTGGCTGTCGACGCCGCCGAAGAAGATCAGATCGGCGTTTTTACTGCGGATAGCGGTCAGTACGGCGCTGAAATCGACCGTTTTGTCATCCACGTATTGACGATCGACAATTTTCACGCCCTGGGCTTCCAGCGATTTAATAAACTGGTCTGCAAGCCCCTGACCAAAGGCGGTGCGGTCGTCGATTACCGCAATGCGTTTGGCTTTCAGGGTGTTAACCGCATACTGACCGGCGAGCTGGCCGCCGTCATCGTCGTGTCCCATCACGCGGAAGCTGGTATCAAAACCTTGTTGCGTATAGGCGTGACCGGTCGCGACCGGTGCCACCTGGGCGATGCCTGCATCGTGATAAATGCGGGCCGCAGGAATGCTGGTGCCGGTGTTCCAGTGGCCGACCACGCCAGCCACATCGCTGTCCACCAGACGCTGCGCGACGGCCACGGCGGTGCGCGGGTCAGACTGATCGTCTTCGGACTGCAGTTTGAAGGTGACCGCTTTGCCGCCGATAGTCGGGTGCTGTTTGTTAATATCGTCAATGGCCAGTTGCGCGCCGTTCTCCAGATCTTTCCCGATACGGGCAGATGGGCCGGTCAGCGGCCCCGCCAGACCGATGACCACGGTTTCGCTGTCAGCGGCCCACGTGGCCGTCGAGGCAAAGCTGCCGAGGAGAATAGCGGCGCTGAGCGCACTGATTTTTACTGTTTTCATTGTATTTCCCTGATGTTGGCTGGTGTGGTTAAACGGGCATTTCGCCCAAATAAATCTGTGCAATCTGGTCGTCATTGAGCAGCGCTTTCGATTCGCCATGATGAACAATGCTGCCGCTGTCCATCACCCACGCGCTGTCGGTCACTTCCAGCGCGAGCCGGGCGTTTTGTTCAATAAGCAGCAGGGCGACACCGCGCTCACGCAGCCCGGCGATCACGGCAAAAATGTTCTCGACCATTTTCGGGGCAAGGCCCATCGAGGGCTCGTCGAGGATCAGCAGACGCGGGCGGCTGAGCAGGGCGCGGTTAAGGGCCAGCAGCTGTTGCTCACCGCCGGACAGCAGACCGGCAAGCTGATGCTGGCGTTCGCCCAGACGCGGGAAGCGCTCGAATATCTCGTTCATCTCGCGCTTAACGGTGACAGTGTCACGCCTTAGCCAGGCGCCCATCTGCAGGTTTTCCAGTACTGTCATGCGCGAGAAGATCCCGCGCCCCTCCGGGACCATCACCAGTCCATCGCGAAGCAGTGTCTCCGGGCGCTGTTTACGCACCGCTTTACCGCTGAATTCAATACTGCCGCTAAAGCTTTCCAGCCCGGTAATGGCGCGTACGGTGGAGCTTTTCCCCGCGCCGTTCGCGCCGATCAGCGTAGCCTGTTCGCCCTCGCGCAGGGTAAAGGAGACGTCGCGTACGGCCTGAATGCCGCCGTAATGCACGTCCAGACGTTCTACCTTCAGTAATTCAGACATGGGCGTTGCCTCCAAGCCAGGCGGCGATCACTGCCGGGTCGCGCCGTACGTTTTCCGGCGTGCCGCTGGCAAGCGTTTTGCCGTAATCAAGGACCGTCAGACGGTCGCAGATGCCCATCACCAGCTTGACGTCATGTTCAATCATCAGCAGGGTTTTGCCGTCATCGCGGATGCGGATGAGCAACTCGCCGAGCGCCACTTTTTCCGCCGCGTTCATCCCGGCGGCGGGTTCGTCCAGCGCCAGCAGCAGCGGATCTGTTGCCAGCGCGCGGGCGATTTCCAGGCGACGCTGATGGCCATAGGCCAGATCGCAGGCGCGATAGTGGGCGAACTGCGCAATGCCGGTATAGTCCAGCCAGTGCCAGGCCAGTTCGCGGGTCTGTTTCTCTTCCTCACGGGCGCGTTTGTGGCGGCTCAGCGCGGCCCACAGGCCGTTACGGGTGCGCACGTGGCGGCCCACCATCACGTTTTCCAGTACCGACATGTCGTTGAAGAGGCGCACGTTCTGGAAGGTGCGCGCAATCCCGGCGGCGGTCACTTTCTCTATGTGTTTTGGGAAATAGGGCTTATCCGCTATCGAAAACTCGCCGCTGTCCGCCGGATAAAGGCCGGTGATGAGGTTAAAGCAGGTGGTTTTTCCCGCGCCGTTGGGGCCGATCAGCCCGTAGATTTCCCCTCTGTTCACGGTAATCGAAACGTCATCTACAGCAGTCAGCCCGCCGAAGCGTTTTGTCATGTTGCGTACGGTTAACAGGCTCATGCCTTCGTCTCCTTGTGGCGTACCGGCCAGATCCCGGACGGGCGTACCAGCATGACCAGCACCAGTGCCAGACCGTAAAACAGCTGGCGCAGCACTTCCGGGTCAATCAGCACCGTACCGAACAGCGCCTGCTGAACTGGCGCTGCCTGGCTGCGCAGCAGTTCCGGCAGGGCGGTCAGCAGTACCGCGCCCAGGATCACGCCCGGAATGTGCCCCATGCCGCCCAGCACCACCATCGCCAGTACGGCAATCGATTCCTGTAACGTGAAGGATTCCGGGGAGACAAAGCCCTGAAACGCGCCGAAAAGCGCACCCGCCACGCCGCCAAAGGAGGCGCCCATCGCAAAGGCGAGCAGCTTATAGTTACGCACGTTGATGCCCATCGCGCGCGCCACATCTTCATCCTCGCGGATGGCGTGCCAGGCGCGACCAATGCGGGAATGCTGCAGGCGCAGGCAGACAAAAATAATCGCCACAATGACCAGCATCAGCAGGTAGTACCACAGCCACAGGGCAGGCACTTTGCAACCAAACCAGTGGTATACGCCGCTAAACTTCAGGCCGAACAGGTTCAGCGTATCCACCCCGGTAATGCCCTTTGCGCCATTGGTAATGTTTACCGGACGGTCGAGGTTACGCATCAGGATGCGGATAATTTCGCCAAAGCCGAGGGTCACTATCGCCAGGTAGTCCCCGCGCAGCTTGAGCGTAGGAGCACCGAGTAAAATCCCGCAGACTGCCGCGACGAGGGCGGCCAGCGGAATAATGAGCAGATACGAGGTGTGCAGCCCGTCCGGGAACCAGACGCCGAGGATCGGAAACACCTCCAGCAGGTGTGGGGAGGCCATCAGTGCCGCGAGGTAGGCGCCGACCGCGTAAAAGGCGATAAAGCCCATGTCCAGCAGGCCGGTATAGCCGACCACAATATTAAGCCCGAGCGCCAGCATGATGTAGAGCAGGGCGAAGTCGATGACGCGCACCCAGTAGTTGCCGCCAAGCTGCGTGGCCACCACGGGAGCAATCAGCAGCGCAAGGCAGAACAGGCTCATGCCTGACCAGAATTTGCGTGTCGTCACCGGGGTCTGGAGTTGAAGTGTTGTCATGGTATTCCTTACGCCCTGTGCGCCACGCGCTCGCCCAGCAGGCCAGCCGGACGGAAGACCAGCACCAGGATCAACACCATAAAGGCAAAGACATCCTGATAGTTGCTGCCAAATACGCCATGGGTCAGTTCACCGAGGTAACCAGCGCCCAGCGCTTCGATAATGCCGAGCAGGATGCCGCCAATCATGGCGCCACGAATGTTACCAATGCCCCCCAGCACGGCGGCGGTAAAGGCCTTGATCCCGGGCAAAAAGCCCATCGAGAAGCTGGCGTTACCGTAATTGCTGGCCATCATCACGCCTGCCAGCGCGGCAAACACCCCGCCAATGGCAAACGTCAGGGTGATGATGGCGTTTGGGTTAACCCCCATCAGCGTGGCCACGCGTGGGTTTTCCGCCACGGCGCGCATGCTGCGCCCCAGACGGGTGTATTCCACCAGCAGCCACAGCCCGGTCATCACAGCCAGCGCCAGCGCCACGGTGACAATGCCGGTAACGGTCACGATGGCGGGCGGGTGCGTTTCACTTCCAGACGTCACGGCAATCGGATCCATGGGCAGGATCTGCGGGAACATCAGCGGGTTGCGCGTCCAGAGAATCATCGCCACGGTTTGCAGCAGGACGGAGACGCCGATGCCCGAGATCAGCGGCGCGAGCCGCGGGGCGTTGCGCAGTCGACGGTAGGCAAAGCGTTCCACGGCCATCGCCAGCAGGGCGCAAACGGCCATGGCAATCATCAGGGCCATGCCAAGCTGCAACAGCAGCGGCATATGCGGGAAGGTGGTGTTCAGGGCGTTCATGGCGGAGAGCGTGGTGAGCGCGCCGACCATCAGAATATCGCCGTGAGCAAAGTTAATAATGCGCAAAATGCCATACACCATGGTATAGCCCAGCGCGATCAGCGCGTAGATGCTTCCCAGCATCACACCGTTGATCAGTTGTTGTATGAGTGTATCCAACGTCTGTACCCGCAAAGTGCTCGTTCTGCGGCTACCATCCAATAAATGAATTAAATTGTAAAATACGCATCTATTATTTCTTATGATAAATAAATATTGTTTTATCTTTATGATTTATATGAAAATAGTTGATGCCTGCTTTTGGGTGAAAAGCCTAAAGAAATCAACATATGAATAAAACAGAACAATTGGCGAATCTGGTGGCGTATGCAGAAAGCCGCCTGGCAAACGATCCGCCGCTTCGGGCCGTACGTGCCTTTGAGGCCATCGCCCGGCTGGGCAGCGTCACGCTGGCCGCACAGGAGCTGGACATCTCTCCGTCGGCCGTCAGCCATCAGCTCAAGGTGCTCGAAGGATACCTGCAAATGCCGCTCACGGAACGTCAGGGGCGCAGGCTGGTGCTGAGCCAGCACGGGCGGGAATATTACCGCTCGATCCGTGCGGCGTTTAACGTGCTGCGCCAGGCGACGGAGCACCTGGCGGAGCAGGCGCAAACGCGTCAGGTCACCATCAGTTTGATTCCACTTTTTGGTATGGGGTGGTTTATCCCGCGCTTGCCTGCGTTCATGCGCGCCAATCCGCAAACCGAGATCAACGTGGTGTATGCCAACCACCGTAACTATCTGAGCGACGCGTCGGATATGTCGATTCGTTTTGGCAACGGGCAGTGGGCGGGCTATCAGAGTGAAAAGCTGATTTCCGGTCAGATGGTGCCGGTGTGCAGCCGTGCGTTTTTACGCATTCATGGCCATATCGATACGCCTGAGCAGTTGCTGCAAATGCCGCTCCTGCATGATGAAGAGCGTACGAGCTGGACGCAGTGGTTTTTGTTGCAGGGGGTAAAACGTCCTCTCCGGCGCAGCGGCCCGCTGTTTGAAGACGGACTGTTGACGCTGGCGGGCGTACAGGCTGGTCTGGGCTGTGCGCTAATGCGTGAGCCGCTAATTGCGCCGTATCTTGAGAGCGGTGAGCTGGTGAAGATATTTGACTTACCGATTGATGACGGGCGCGATTATTACCTCTGCGTGCGTTCAGATTCAGAGATGACCGAGGAGGGCAAGCTGCTGCAAACCTGGCTGCGTCGGGCGGCGGGCCATGAATAAGCGCCCTGAATAGAAAAAAGGCCAGCGATTAATCGCCGGCCTTTTGTCCTAACACATCTTAGAACTGGTAGGTCAGACCTACAGCAACGATGTTGTCGGTAGCCACTTTAGCATCTTTGGTGAACTTGCTGTCATCAACAAGGTTGATTTTGTAATCAACGTAGGTAGACATGTTTTTGTTGAAGTAGTAGCTCGCGCCAACGTCAACGTATTCAACCAGATCCTGGTCGCCGTAAGAACCGATGTCTTTACCTTTGGATTTCAGGTAAGCGATGGATGGACGCAGACCGAAGTCGAACTGGTACTGAGCCACAACTTCGAAGTTCTGTGCTTTGTTCGCCACGTGACCGTTACCGAATGCCGTCATGTTGCGGGTTTCAGAGTAAGTGGTTGCCAGGTAGATGTTGTTCGCATCGTACTTCAGACCTGCAGCCCATACTTCTGCATTCTCACCGCCTGCATTCAGGTTGCTTGCAGCACGAACCTGACGGTCAGTACGGTCAGATTTCGCGTAGGCTGCACTTGCAGCAAATCCATCAAACTCATAGCTGGAAGACAGACCCCAGCCGTCACCGTTGGATTCGGTGATATCGGTACGGTCGTTTTTACCCTGGTACTGTGCTGCAAAGTTCAGACCATCAACCAGGCCAAAGAAGTCGGTGTTACGGTAGGTTGCAACGCCAGTGGTACGGCCAGTCATAAAGCCATCGGTCTGGGTCCAGGTATCGCCGCCGAACTCTGGCAGAACGTCAGTCCATGCGCCGACGTCGTAAGCAACACCGTAGTTACGACCATAGTCGAATGAACCGAATTCGTTGAATTTCAGACCTGCAAACGCCAGACGGGTTTTGTTACCGTCAGAACCCTGAGCTTCGGAGCGGTTGCCCTTGAACTCATATTCCCACTGGCCGTAACCGGTCATCTGGTCGTTGATCTGCGTTTCGCCTTTGAAGCCCAGACGAACGTAGGTTTTGTCGCCGTCGTTGTTTGTATCATCAGAGAAATAGTGCAGACCTGTCACTTTACCGTACAGATCCAGCTTGTTACCGTCTTTGTTGTAAATTTCGGCAGCGTTAACAACGCCTGCTGCCAGCATGGAAGTGACTGCCACTGCAACTAATTTAAGTTTCATCTTAAATGTTCCTTATAATTTTTTTTGGGTATTTCCTGAACCACTTTGAACGATTTCTAAACGAGGCTGTTCGTCAATGGCATGCTATTCTTAAAAATCTCGTAGTCTTATTTCAATAATAAGTTTCAAAATATTAGAAATAATTTCAATTAGTGTGATCTCGATCGCGTGGGAAGGGTGTTGTTTAAACAACATGACCGGAATTTATACGATTAATATGTATTTAATGTGTTGGATTATTGCTGTCACTATAATTTCTGAAGGTTTTAGTATCGTGCGTTAGATTTCGGTATATTCGAGGCTTTGAGGCGGTTTATATTGCTATTTTTCTTTAAAAGCAGTGAGTTGGCCTGAATATTCGACGGCTATTCCGCATATTTCAACAAATGTGTCAGATCTGAATTATTGCAGTCATGGCTATCCATGGCGTTAATATTGATGGTTGACTAATTTCATGCTGTTGTCAGTTTATGTCAATTCCTTTCAGGGTGCTTTACAGATAACAGCAAATATAAACCGAATTTAAACAGACTGCCTGTTATCAGGATAAATATTCTGAAGTGCGATCACATTTTAAATTTATGTTAATTATGTTGCCGGGTTGAAATTCCCCGGCCACGTCAGAAAACCTTATTTTCGCGTTGCGTACCAGCAGAGCAACGACCCGGCGCAGACCATCAGCGCGCCTTGCCAGAACGAGAATGAAAGGGGGGAGCTTAACACTGCGGCAGCAAGCGCAGCAGAGAGGACGGGGGTAAAATAGGACACGGCAGCCAGCACCGTGACGTTACCGTGCAGGATACCAATATTCCATGCGGCGTAACCAAACCCAAGCGCAATGCCGCACATAACGAGCTTCACCACCACCGGGAGGGTAAACACCATGTCGGGCTGCTCGCTCAGGGCATATTTCACCCACAGACTTAGCGCGGTCAGCAAGACAAACAGGGTGATGCCGTTTTGTCCTTTCGCGAATTTGCTGGTGACGGTGCAATAGGCGGCCCAGATAAAGGCCCCGGCAAATGCCAGCGCATAGCTGAGAGGGCTGGAAACGACATTGCGGGTTATTTCTTCAAGGTGTAATCCTTCTTCTCCGCCCAATACCCAGCAGACGCCCAGCAGCGAAATGACCAGGCCTGGGATCACCCACAGGGTCGATTTTTGCCCGTTGAACAAAATCGCAAATACGATCGTCAGGCTCGGCCAGAGGTAATTCACCATACCGACTTCAATCGCCTGCGCGCGCGTGGCGGCATAGCCCAGCGACAGCGCCAGGCATATTTCGTAGCTGACAAATAAAACGCTGCCCGCGATAAGATACCGTGGTGAGAACCGTCTGATATCAGGAAATCCTACCGTCACCAGGCACAGCAATCCGCTGAGGGTGTAGATCATTGCTGCACCGCCTACCGGGCCCAGTCCCTCACTCACGCTGCGAATAAGGCCGACCATGGTGCTCCATAACAATATCGCCGCCAGCCCAATAAGCGTTGCTCTCTTTCTGTCCATTACTTCGCCATCGCAATAAAAATCAAAGGAAAAATGTATCGCATTACGCCTGTCGCTGTCGTGAATTATTCTCTTAAGCTGTTAATCAAAAAGGGGTAATGAAATATTGCGGGGGTGACTATTAAGGGGGGGAAGACAGATGACCTTGATTTGACGCAAAAAAATCAGGGGCTTTGCTGTTAGTTTGCGGCGCGAAGTCTTTTCAGATAACGAGGACAACAATGGACGTCAGCCGCAGACAATTTTTTAAAATCTGCGCGGGCGGTATGGCCGGAACAACAGCCGCAATGCTGGGATTTGCTCCCAAAATGGCGCTGGCTCAGGCACGCAACTATAAGCTGCTGCGCGCGAAAGAGATCCGTAACACCTGCACATACTGCTCCGTGGGTTGTGGGCTTTTAATGTATAGCCTGGGCGATGGCGCGAAGAACGCCAGAGAAGCGATTTACCACATTGAAGGGGATCCGGATCATCCGGTGAGCCGCGGGGCGCTTTGCCCGAAAGGGGCGGGGCTGCTGGACTACGTTCACAGCGAAAACCGCCTGCGCTACCCGGAATACCGCGCGCCGGGTTCTGATAAATGGCAGCGTATCTCCTGGGATGAGGCCTTCTCCCGTATTGCAAAATTAATGAAAGCCGACCGCGACGCCAACTTTATTGAAAAGAACGCGCAGGGCGTGACGGTCAATCGCTGGCTGACCACCGGCATGTTATGTGCCTCGGCGGCCAGTAATGAAACCGGCATGCTGACGCAAAAATTTGTGCGTTCTCTCGGCATGCTGGCGGTAGACAACCAGGCGCGCGTCTGACACGGACCAACGGTAGCAAGTCTTGCTCCAACATTTGGTCGCGGTGCGATGACCAACCACTGGGTTGATATCAAAAACGCGAACGTCGTGGTGGTGATGGGCGGTAACGCCGCTGAAGCCCATCCGGTGGGGTTCCGCTGGGCGATGGAAGCGAAAAACAACAACGATGCGACGCTTATCGTCGTCGATCCGCGCTTTACGCGTACGGCATCGGTGGCCGATATCTATGCGCCAATCCGCTCCGGTACGGACATTACGTTCCTGTCCGGCGTGCTGCTGTACCTGATCGAAAACAACAAAATTAACGCGGAATACGTTAAGCACTACACCAACGCGAACCTGCTGGTGCGGGATGACTTTGCCTTCGATGACGGACTGTTTAGCGGCTATGACGCCGAAAAACGCCAGTACGATAAAACGTCCTGGAACTATCAGTTCGATGAAAACGGCTATGCGATGCGGGATGAAACCCTGACGCATCCGCGCTGCGTGTGGAACCTGCTGAAACAGCACGTTTCCCGCTATACGCCGGACGTGGTGGAGAACATCTGCGGCACGCCGAAAGCGGACTTCCTGAAGGTGTGTGAAGTGCTGGCCTCCACCAGCGCCGCCGACAGAACCACCACGTTCCTGTACGCGCTGGGCTGGACGCAGCACACCGTGGGCGCGCAGAACATCCGCACCATGGCGATGATCCAGCTACTGCTCGGCAACATGGGCATGGCGGGGGGCGGCGTGAACGCGCTGCGCGGTCACTCCAACATTCAGGGGCTGACCGACCTCGGCCTGCTTTCGACCAGCCTGCCGGGCTACCTGACGCTGCCGTCTGAAAAGCAGACGGATCTGCAAAGCTATCTGGCGGAGAACACGCCAAAAGCGACGCTGCCGGAACAGGTGAACTACTGGAGCAACTATCCGAAGTTCTACGTCAGCCTGATGAAATCCTTCTACGGCGATGCGGCGCAGAAAGAGAACGGCTGGGGCTTTGAGTGGCTGCCGAAGTGGGATCAGGCTTATGACGTCATCAAATATTTCAACATGATGGATAAGGGCGAGGTTACGGGGTATATCTGCCAGGGCTTTAACCCTGTTGCGTCGTTCCCGGATAAAAACAAAGTCGTTCGCAGCCTGAGCAAGCTGAAGTACATGGTCGTTATCGATCCGCTGGTGACCGAGACCTCCACCTTCTGGCAGAACCACGGGGAATCTAACGATGTCGATCCGGCGTCGATTCAGACCGAAGTGTTCCGCCTGCCGTCCACCTGCTTTGCGGAAGAGGATGGCTCCATTGCCAACTCCGGCCGCTGGCTACAGTGGCACTGGAAAGGTCAGGACGCACCGGGTGAAGCGCGCAACGACGGCGAGATCCTGGCCGGGATTTACCACCGCCTGCGAGAAATGTACCGCACCGAAGGCGGCAAAGGCGCTGAGCCGCTGCTGAAGATGAGCTGGCGCTACAAGCAGCCGGATCGTCCCGAGTCTGAAGAAGTCGCGAAAGAGAACAACGGCGTGGCGCTGGCGGATCTGTATGACGCGAGCGGCAATCTGGTGGCGAAAAAGGGCCAGCTGCTGAACAGCTTCGCGCTGCTGCGCGACGACGGCTCCACGGCATCGTCCTGCTGGATCTACACAGGCAGCTGGACCGAGCAGGGTAACCAGATGGCGAATCGCGACAACGCCGATCCGTCAGGTCTGGGCAACACCCTGGGCTGGGCATGGGCGTGGCCGCTGAACCGTCGCGTGCTCTACAACCGCGCCTCCGCCGACGTGAACGGCAAGCCATGGGATCCGAAGCGCATGCTGATCCAGTGGAACGGGACGAAGTGGACGGGGAACGATATCCCGGACTACAACACCGCCGCGCCGGGCAGCAACACCGGGCCGTTTATCATGCAGCCGGAAGGGCTGGGGCGCCTGTTTGCCCTCAACAAGCTGGCAGAAGGGCCGTTCCCGGAACACTACGAGCCGATGGAAACGCCGCTGGGGACCAACCCGCTGCACCCGAACGTGGTCTCCAGCCCGGTGGTGCGTATCTACGAAGACGACGTGCTGCGCCTGGGCAAAAAGGACAAGTTCCCGTACGTAGGGACGACCTACCGCCTGACCGAGCATTTCCATACCTGGACCAAGCACGCGCGGCTTAACGCCATCGCGCAGCCGGAACAGTTTGTGGAGATAAGCGAAACGCTGGCGAAGGCGAAAGGCATCGCCAACGGCGATCGCGTAAAGGTGAGCAGCAAGCGCGGCTTTATCCGCGCGGTGGCGGTGGTCACCCGCCGCCTGCAGTCGCTGAACGTGCATGGCCAGCAGGTGGAAACCGTCGGTATCCCGCTGCACTGGGGCTTTGAAGGGGTGGCGCAGAAAGGCTACATCGCCAATACCCTGACGCCAAATGTCGGCGATTCCAACTCGCAAACGCCGGAGTACAAAGCGTTTCTGGTCAACATCGAGAAAGCGTAAGGAGCGATTCAATGGCGATGGAAACACAAGACATTATTAAACGCTCCGCGACGAACCCGATTACCCCCGCGCCTCGCGCGCGGGACTACAAGGCAGAAGTCGCCAAGCTTATCGACGTCTCCTCCTGCGTGGGCTGTAAAGCCTGCCAGGTGGCCTGCTCGGAGTGGAACGACATCCGCGACGAGGTGGGGCACTGCGTAGGGGTTTACGATAATCCGGCGGATCTGAGCGCCAAATCCTGGACGGTGATGCGTTTTAGCGAAACCGACCAGAACGGCAAGCTGGAGTGGCTGATCCGCAAAGACGGCTGCATGCACTGTGAAGATCCGGGCTGCCTGAAGGCGTGCCCGTCTGCCGGGGCAATTATCCAGTATGCCAACGGGATCGTCGATTTCCAGCAGGACAACTGCATCGGCTGCGGCTACTGCATCGCGGGCTGTCCGTTTAATATTCCGCGCCTCAATAAAGAGGATAACCGGGTATACAAATGCACCCTGTGCGTGGACCGCGTCAGCGTCGGGCAGGAGCCTGCCTGCGTGAAGACCTGTCCAACCGGTGCCATTCACTTCGGTACCAAAAAAGAGATGCTGGACGTGGCGCAGCAGCGCGTCGATAAGCTCAAAGCGCGGGGCTACGACAAAGCAGGCGTTTACAACCCGCAGGGCGTGGGCGGCACGCACGTCATGTATGTGCTGCACCATAGCGACCAGCCGGAGCTGTACCACAACCTGCCGAAGGATCCGGCGATCGATACCTCCATCAACCTGTGGAAAGGTGCGCTCAAGCCGCTCTCCGCGGCGGGCTTTATCGCCACCTTTGCCGGGCTGATCTATCACTACATTGGTATCGGGCCAAACAAAGAGGTGGATGACGACGAGGAGGAGCATCATGAGTAAGTCGAAAATGATAGTGCGCACCAAATTTGTCGATCGCGCCTGTCACTGGACGGTGGTGGTCTGCTTCTTCCTGGTGGCGGTATCGGGAATTTCGTTCTTCTTCCCGACGCTGCAGTGGCTGACCGAAACCTTCGGTACGCCGCAGATGGGGCGCATTCTGCACCCGTTCTTCGGCGTGCTGATCTTTGTGGTGCTGATGTTTATGTTCGTGCGCTTCGTTCATCACAACATTCCGGACAAGCAGGACATCCCGTGGGTGAAAGGGATTGTTGAAGTCCTGAAAGGTAACGAGCATAAAGTGGCGAAGGTGGGCAAATACAACGCCGGCCAGAAGATGATGTTCTGGACCATCATGAGCATGATTTTTGTGCTGCTGGTGACCGGAGTCATTATCTGGCGTCCATATTTTGCGCACTATTTCCCGATTCAGATAGTGCGTTACGCGCTGCTTATCCACGCCACGTCGGCCATCATTTTGATCCACGCCATCCTGATCCATATGTATATGGCGTTCTGGGTGAAAGGGTCAATCAAAGGGATGATTGAAGGGAAGGTGAGCCGCCGCTGGGCGCAGAAACACCACCCGCGATGGTACCGTGATGTGGAGCGACTGGAAGCAAAACAGGAAAGTACGGAAGGGATGAAGTAAGACCTGCGCCGTCGGCTTTGCCCGGCGGCGCTGCGCTTGCGCGGGCCTACGTTATGTATTGGTCACTAGCGCATCTATCGCCGCGATAACGGTACTTCTCGCGCTGCGAAGGTTGCATACAAAATTTTTATTATGTAGTTTCTTTTTCTCCACGATATGGCCACGTAAATAGTTGTGGTAACTTAATGGAATAATCAGTCTTGTTGATAAATCATCATAATAGTCATGTTGAATTATCATAAAATAAGGTTGGTAGTCCTGTGATCTCTCTGAAGGGTTACGGTAAACGTCAAACTGAAAGCACATTAAATCCCTCCAAAGAAAGGATCGTCTGATAATAATCCCGCTTTAGCCGTAAATTCATTCATGACTCTTATGAACTCTTTATCTTGCTGATGCTGTCGTCTTCGCGCCGCTGGTGTCTGGGCTTCTCGGGAGGCGCGACTCGCCACGCTCTCACTTTTGCCATAGTCTTTGCTTCGATTTGGTTTCATCATTATCTCCTTTGTTGGTGCGGTCATTATCAACCGCAGCCAACAAAAAAACAATACTTTATCCCCCGCTCATCTCTATTCTGCGAGCCGCCTTCCAGTGATATCAGAACCGCTCCTCCACATACCGGAACGGATATTTTGTGGGTTTGACTTTGCCGATTTTGCGCTTCGGTAAATCCACCTTGTCGACGTGAATTTCTTTATACGGGATCTGCGAAAGCAGATGCGAAATAATATTCAGTCGCACGCGTTTTTTATCCTCTGAACGCGCCACAAACCACGGCGCCCAGGCGGTATCGGTGGCTTCAAACATGGCGTCGCGCGCGCGGGTGTACTCGTCCCAGAGGTTAAAGGATTTAATATCCATCGGCGACAGCTTCCAGATCTTACGCCCATCGTTAATACGGTCGCGCAGTCGTCGCTCCTGCTCTTTCGGCGTCACCTCCAGCCAGTACTTCAGCAGGATAATGCCGGCATCGACCATCGCTTTTTCCATAACCGGCGCGCCGTCTAAAAATTTCTCCGCCTGTTCCTCCGTGCAGAACCCCATCACTCGCTCAACACCCGCGCGGTTATACCAGCTGCGATCGAAGATCACGATTTCGCCCGCCGAAGGCAGGTGAGGCACATAGCGCTGGAAGTAAAGCTGGCTTTTTTCTTTTTCCGTCGGGGCAGGGAGCGCAACCACGCGAAACACGCGGGGGCTGACGCGCTCGGTGATCGCTTTGATGGTACCGCCTTTGCCGGCACCGTCGCGTCCTTCAAAAACAATACACACTTTTAACCCTTTGGCGACGACCCACTGCTGGAGCTTAACCAGTTCAACGTGCAGGCGGCGGAGCTCTTTTTCATATTCTTTAGTCTTTAACGGAACACTCTTTACGACTTCAACAGCGACAGGGGCTTTCTTTTTACTTCCCATGATTGTCATCCTCAGGTTGTCCGGCGCGGAAAAAGCGAGGCCGCACTATGAAGTGTAATCCACCTGATATTATGCGTATTGTTTTTAGGTAATTAATGTCACGACACTTTTTTTAAGCAGATACTGAGGTATGCGCGAAGGTGCTTAGCACCTGTTCCTCTATTAGCATGCCGCGGATGCAATAAAATTAGCACTTTTAATTCCTCATGCTATGTGTGGTTAATGTGATAATTTCATTCTTATTTACTTAAAGGAACTAAGAATGAGTTGGAATAAAGAAGCCGCAGTTTCGTATCTCCGTTCACACGCTCTGGGGCGCTCTCATAGTGAATGTGCTATGGATGCATAGATGAAAAGAATATTTTTATCATTCGTTATGTTGCTGGTGGGATGCAGTTCTGCTACCAATCAACATCATAGCGCGCAAGACGCTACCGAATCATTTTATAAATTCTATCTTTCCGTATTCGGCAGCGATGAAACCAGGCCTTATCCTGCCGACGAACTGCGTAAATATGTTTCTGCTGATACGATTGCTCGCATTAATACCATTCAGGAAATCTCTGAACAGGAGTTAATAGAGTCTGACTATTTTACATATACCCAAGATTATTCTCGTGAATGGATACCTGCGTTACGAGTGGAAAACGCCAGGTCATTTTTAAACGGTGAAGTAGTCCAGGTCATTGAAGGGGTGGGTAACGGAAGAAGCATCCATCTTGAGGTATTTCTTCGTCGTGAAGATGATGCATGGAAAATCTACCGCGTTCGTGACATAACGAACAATCATGAGCATCCTATTTTCAATGCTGGTGCTATTACACGCGCTAAAGCAGCGGCAGAGAGCGCACTGTAAAACCAGACCTTGAACCCTTTCCAGCCCTGACACCTGCCGGGGCTTTTTGTTTGCCACTCCCACCGCGTAGCAGTTGGAGAAAACTCCTGAATCAATGGATTAACCTGTCAGCCAGCTGATTTGAACTGGCTCACCATACAAGATTATTCAATAATGCCCGTTGCGAGTGATTAACCCGTGGTTGAGGTATGAAAAAGACAATATTTTCGTTGGCGCTTGGCACATTTGGCCTGGGCATGGCCGAATTTGGCATCATGGGCGTGTTAACCGAGCTGGCGCATGACACCGGTATTTCGATTCCCTCCGCCGGGAATATGATCTCGTTTTATGCCTTCGGCGTGGTGATTGGCGCCCCGATTGTGGCGCTGTTCTCAGGCAAGTTCTCGTTAAAAACCACGCTGCTGTTTCTGGTTGCCCTGTGCGCGGTCGGGAACGCTCTGTTTACGTTTTCTACGTCATATTTATGGCTGGCGACGGGACGCTTAATTTCCGGTTTTCCGCACGGCGCGATTTTCGGCGTCGGGGCGATTATTCTGTCTAAAATTGCGCCGCCGGGGAAGGTGACGGTCGCGGTGGCCGGGATGATCGCCGGGATGACCGTGGCTAACCTGGTGGGCGTCCCGCTCGGCACCTGGCTGGGACACCAGTTCAGCTGGCGTTATACCTTTTTCCTGATCGCCCTGTTCGATGCGCTGGTGATCCTCTCGGTGCTGATCTGGGTGCCGGACATTCATGATAAATCAGAAATTAAACTGACCGAGCAGTTCCAGTTCCTGAAGAAACCGGAGCCCTGGCTGATTTTTGCCGCCACGATGTTTGGTAATGCTGGTGTATTCGCGTGGTTCAGCTTCGTTAAACCGTTTATGGTCAACGTTTCTGGCTTCTCCGAAGGCATGATGACCATCATCATGATGCTGATGGGCCTTGGCATGGTGTTGGGCAATCTGTTGAGCGGCAAACTCTCGGGACGCTTTAGCCCGCTGCGCATTGCGGCTACCACCGACATGGTGATTGTCGCCTCGCTGCTGCTGCTTTTCGCCTGCGGTGAACTGAAAACGGCCTCGCTAATCACGGGCTTTATCTGCTGTGCCGGGCTGTTCGCGCTCTCTGCGCCGCTGCAGATCCTCCTTCTGCAAAATGCGAAGGGCGGCGAGATGCTGGGGGCGGCCGGAGGGCAGATGGCGTTTAATCTCGGCAGTGCGATCGGGGCGTACTTTGGCGGGATGATGATTACCCTCGGCTTTAGCTGGCGCTACGTCACGCTGCCTGCGGCGTTACTCTCGTTCTCGGCCATGAGTGCATTACTGATCTACGGTTATCTGCGTGCCAGACAGGCTCAGGCTAACGCTCGCGCGCTAGCCTGATTGAAGTCAGGCAATCCAGGGCTCGCCCAGAGTCAGCATCAGGCGGTTGGCCCAGGCGAAGAACGCGGCGGACTGCACCAGGTCAAGCTGGGCTAAGGTGTCCAGCCCCTCTTTTTCCAGCGCGGCAAGGTGCAGCGGCGTGGCGGCTGGTGGGGTAACCGACAGCGCTGCCGCAAAATTAATCTCCGCCTGCCAGCGCGCAGATTGCCCCTCGCTCAGGGATTGTCCTGGACGCACGGCCAGCAGGGCCTCTACCGCCGCGTCATCCTTTGACAGCTGGCTGGCTTTCCGCGCATGGACAGATGCGCAGTAGATACAGCCGTTAATTTTACTGGCGACCGTTGCGGCCAGCTCGCGCTCGGCGCGCGGCAATCCCCCCGGCGTATAAAAAATCCCTTTATCCGTTAGCGTGCGCTGTTCAAGCACCGGCAGG
Source organism: Enterobacter sp. SGAir0187 (assembly GCF_002952735.2). Classification (NCBI taxonomy): domain Bacteria; kingdom Pseudomonadati; phylum Pseudomonadota; class Gammaproteobacteria; order Enterobacterales; family Enterobacteriaceae; genus Enterobacter; species Enterobacter sp. SGAir0187. The sequence goes on from NZ_CP025034.2 coordinate 137,549, forward strand.
TTGCGCCCCAGCAGGCGGAAATAGTCGGAATCGGTGTGGCCAAACTTCGCCAGTATAGCAACCTCGTCATCACGAAAATCCGCCAGCGGTTTGGCGGCGATCCACGGCTCCCAGCCCAGTTCCTGCTGGGTGAAGGCGACGGGAGCCGCCTTTCCGGTGGCCGTGGTGGCGGTCGTGTGCCAGACGCCTGCCGCCACCGGCGCATCGCTTGTGGCAACAGGCCTGTCGTTCAGCAGTCGCAGCCCGGCAATCAGTCGGCTCTGGAAGCTGACAAAGGCGATAAGCTGCGCCAGAGTCACGATGCCTTCCTTGCTCCATCCCGCCTGGGTCAGCGCCCTTAACGATGTCGGCGTGGCTTCGACGGGGGAGAAGGTCAGCAGGCGCGCGAAATTGAGCGCCGGGGTCAGACGGTCTGAGGTCGGGTCTGCCAGGCCAAACCCCGCATAGTGCGCGGCCAGCGCCTCCGCGTTGTGCCACCTCGCAACTTTTGCAGCGACGGCGAAGCGCTCGTCAATTGCAAAATCATCATCCTGCTGGCTAAACAGGATTTCGTAGCTGCCCTGCGCGTGGCGCGAGGCGGCGTCCCGCGTGGCGCGCGCCTCTGCCAGAGGGGAACCGGGTTTAATTTCCGCCAGCTCGGCGAGAATGTCGTGACTTAATGACATAGGTATCTCCTCAATGGATATGGGGGGCAATATGTTCGGCGATCAGTTCGATGGAGCGCAGCGTGTCGCGATGGGTGGGCTCGACCGAATGGACCTGGAATGAGATGTCCGTGGCGCGCCGGAGAACGGAATCGGCTTGCAGCGAACGCAGCACCGTCTCAGGCGAACCGATATGGGCGTCGAACTGGCGACGAAAATCTGTGACGGTGTCACCTTTGACCACGTGTCCGGCAGCGCGATGCTGCTGGGCCTGCCTGGTGAGACCCGGTGTGGCAACCTTCAGCGCATAGTCATCGCTGTCGGCGACGAATGCCGTACGGGAAGCCAGAATGCGCGGTGCGGTACCGGCGGGCAGTGCCTCAAGGTAGGCATCCACAATCGGGTTCTGGATCGCGTCGAGCGTTAAATCCAACTGCTCTGCCGGGCGCGGCTGCGTGCGGGAGAGCATTAAACCGTGTCCGGCTTGCGCGGCGCGAACGGCACCGTCGACCGAAAAGGTGGCAATCCAGATACGGTCGGCCAGCTGTGGCGCTGGCGGGTAAAGGTGGTTATCCGGATGGGTGAGCGAATCCCCGCGCCAGGCGCTTTGAATCACATGCAAATGGTCGGCAAAGGCCGCGCCGCGCTGTTCAAACGTCAGTCCGAACGGCAGGAAAGAGGTCGGTGTGCCGCCCGAACCAAAACCGACTTCGAGACGTCCATCAGCGAGTAAGTCCAGCACGGCGGCATCTTCCGCCACACGTAGCGGGTTCTCCATCGGCAGGGTGATGATGGCCGTGCCCAGCCGAATGGTTTCGGTATGCGCCGCAACGTGGGCCAGAAACAGCAGCGGCGACGGCAGGCCGCCTTCATTCTCATGGAAGTGGTGCTGCGCAATCCAGGCGCTGTCAAAACCGTGGCGTTCAGCGTGGCGGATCTGTTCTGTAGCCAGTCGATAGCGCTCTTTTGGCGTGGCATCGTCAAGCAGGCGGGTGAAAAATCCCAGGCGTTTTCGCGTCATGCGAACTCCTCCGTAGCGGGTGAAAAATGGGGAATGGCGGCAATCAGCTCGCGGGTATAGTCGTTCTGTGGCGACGTGAATAAGGTTTCGACGTCACCGTGTTCGACCACCTGACCGCTGCGCAGCACCGTGACACTGTGGGCGATCCGGCGAACGGTGGAGAGATCGTGCGTGATGAACAGATAGGTTAATCCCAGCTGTTGCTGCAGCTGCTGAAGCAGAGCCAGAATCTGCGCCTGTACGGTCACGTCCAGCGCGGAGGTGGCTTCGTCCAGCACCAGAATAGTCGGCTCCAGGATCAGCGCCCGGGCGATGGCCACGCGCTGGCGCTGCCCGCCTGAAAGCTCTCTGGCCGTACGGGTCAGGAGTTCGGCGGGCAGGGCAACCCGCTGCGCCACGGTCTCCACCCGGGTCTTTCGCTCCGCCTTAGCGAGGCGAGAAAAGTTCTTCAGGGGCTCTTCGATGATGTCAAACAGCGTCTGACGCGGGTCGAGAGAGGCGAACGGGTTCTGGTAGACAAACTGGATCTTCTGGCGCAGCTGACGGCGGGCCTCGCGGCTGAGCGCGGTGGCATCAATGTCATCAATAATGACCTGTCCGTTATCCGCCTGTTCAAAACCCAGCAAAATACGGGCGAGGGTGGTCTTCCCGGAGCCGGATTCACCGACCAGCGCATGGGTGCTGCCGCGTCTGACGTCAAACGTCACCCGATCCAACGCCTGAAGCTGATGACCTTTACCCAGCGAGAACCGTTTGCTGATGGCCCGGGCGCGAATGGCCGGTGACGAGAGCGGAAGACCTGATACCGGGGCGATGGTCAGGCGCTGGCCCTGGAGGTCGCTCAGTAGCTGACGGGTATAGGCGTGCTGCGGCGTGCGAACGATGTCGGCGGTGTCGCCGTGCTCCTGAACCTCACCGTTGCGAAAAACCAGCAGCCTGTCCGCGCGCTGGGCAGCCAGGGCCAGATCGTGGGTGACAAACAGAACCGCAGTACCCGATTCCCGGCGCAGGATATCCAGCAGATCGAGAATGCGTTTTTGCACCGTCACGTCCAGCGCGCTGGTGGGCTCATCGGCAATGATCACGTCCGGGCGCAGGGCAATGGCGATGGCAATCAGCACGCGCTGTTTCATCCCGCCGGAGAGCTGATGGGGATACTGCGTCATGCGCTGTTCGGGGTGGCTCAGGCCGACCTTTGTCAGCAGGGCGAGCACCTGCTCGTCGCGCTCGGCGCGGGTCACTTTCTGGTGTAGCTGAATGATCTCTCCGACCTGCGCGCCGATGGTCTTCACCGGGTTGAGTGAATTACCCGGATCCTGTGGAACCAGGCTGATTCGCGCCCCGCGAAGGGTATCGAGACGCTTAGCTGACCACCGGCTAATATCCTCGCCGTTGAGCACGATTTTCCCGGCATCGCGCCGGGCGTTATCCGCCAGCAGACCGATGATCGCCTGTGCCGTGGTTGTTTTGCCGGAGCCGGATTCGCCGACAAAGGCCAGCATTTCCCCTCGCCTGAGGGTAAAGCTGACGTTATGTACCACCTCCCTCCACTGGCGCGCGGTACGGTAGCTGATGGTCAGGTTTTCTACCGAGAGTACGGTCATTTCACGCCTCCGCTGAACTGCTGGCTGATACGGTTGGTGGCAAGCACCACGGCGATGACGACCACGCCGGGGAAGGTGGTTAGCCACCATGCGGTAGAGAGATAGTTACGGCCTTCGGCGATCAATAAACCCCATTCCGGTACGGGCGGTGGGGTGCCGTAGCCGAGAAAGCTCAGCGTGGAGAGGGCCAGAATGGCCTGACCAAACTGCAGCGTGGCAAAGGCGAGGACGGCGGTTAAGGCATTGGGCAGGATGTGTCGCCACAGCACCGCCAGGAACGTCCCGCCGCTGCCGAACGCTGCCTCGACATAATCCGTATGGCGGATGCGCACCACTTCACCGCGCGCGAGGCGGGCGAAGCTGGCGATGGAGGCCACGCCGACGGCAATGGCGGCGTTAACGGTGCCAAACCCGAGCAGAATAATGACCGTCAGCGAGAGCAGCAGAGACGGAATGGACAACAGCACGTCGACAAAACGCATCAGGAAAGATTCGACGCGTCCGGCGAACGCGCCGGCGATCACCCCCAGACCGGTGCCCACCACCAGCCCCATCGTGACGGCAGCGAGCGCTGCGCTCAGGGAGTGGGACGCCCCATACACAATGCGGGTGTAAACATCGCGGCCAAGCTGATCGGTGCCGAGCCAGTGGCCCGCCTGCGGCGCCAGACGTTGTGCTCCGGCGATGCCCTCAATCGGGCTGTAGTGGGTTAACAGGCCGGGCGCCACGGCGGCAAAAAGCGCAATAATAATGACCGCCCATGCCAGCCACAGTTCGGGCTGCCATTCCACTCCCTGCCACGCTGGAACGCGTTTTCGCGCGGCGGCAGCGTAATCGACCAGGCTCATGATGCACCTCCGGTAACGGTTTGCAGACGGGGATCCAGCAGCGGCATCAGCAGATCCACCAGCAGATTGATCAGGACAAAACCGAGGGCGGAAATCATGACCACCGCCTGAAGCACGGCGATATCCTGGTTATTCACCGCCTGCTGGGTCAGTTGCCCGAGCCCGCTGCGGCCAAAAACGGTTTCGGTGATCAGCGCCCCGGCAATCAGCTCGCCCAGCAGCAATCCGGCAATATTCAGGACCGGCAGCAGGGCGTTGCCGGTAACGTGACGCCACAGCACGGCGGTTTCACTCAGTCCTTTTGCCCGGGCCACGGCGACAAACGGCTGCGTCGCCACCTGGTCCAGGCTGCGCATCAGAATTTGTGCCAGCGGGGCGGAGATCGGGATCGCGACGGTCACGATCGGCAGGATCAGCCCCTGCAGCGGCGTCGGGTTAATCACCGGGATCAGCCGCAGCTGGAAAGAAAAGAGCTGGATAAGGGCAATCCCCAGCCAGAACGTGGGTAAGGAGATAAACAGGACCGGCAGAGACTGGAGGGTATTACTCAGCCAGCTAAGACCCGGCAGACGCGACGCAAAGGCCAGCGCAAACGCCAGCAGGACCGCGAGTACAAAGGCGGGCAGGGCGAGGCTCAGGGTATCCGGCAGATTGCTGGCAATCAGCTCGCTGACCGGCACCCCGGCCTGTAACGAGTAGCCGAAATCTCCGCGCAGCATCGCCAGCAGCGTGTGGCCGTATTGCTGCCACAGCGGGCTGTCCGCGCCGTAGGCCACGCGCATCTCCTCGATTTGCGCCGGGCTTAGGCCCAGGTCCGGGTTCTGAAATTTAATCAGCACCGCGTCTCCTGGCAGTACCTGGAGCAACACGAACGAGAGGGTAAAGGCGGCCCACAGCACCAGCAGCCCGTGACCAAGACGTTGAAGAAGTGCGTGACGCATCGTCATCTCCTCAGTGTTTCTCAATCCATGCGCCGTAGAACGACGGGCGGCCGACCGCTTCAAAATTGACGCCTTTTAGCCACGGCGCACCGGCGAAGACCTGTGGCTCCTCGAAAATCGGAATGACATAGGCGTTATCCAGCAGGTAACGCTGGGCATCGCCGGTCAGCTGCAGGCGTTTTTGCGGATCAACCTCTGAGGAGATATTCACCAGCAGCGCATTCAGCTTGTCGTCACGGAAGCTTTTGACCTTGTCGCTGGAGCCGCCTTTTTGCAGCAGCGCGTCGCGGTTAGCGGGATAGAACATGCTTTTCACCACGTCCGGATCGGCGCGGCCTACTTCGGAGACGGTTAACGGGGTTTTCAGCGGATCAAGGTTATCCAGCGTGCGGCTGCCTGCGTCACCGGCTTTCACGCTCAGCGCCACGCCCACCTGACGCCACTGCTGGGCAACCAGCTGCAGCACCTCTTTATTTTGTGGCTGCGGCAGGGATTCATATACCGTCAGCGCCAGCCGCTGGCCGTCTTTGGTGCGGATCCCGTCGCTGCCTGCTTTCCAGCCCGCCTCGTCCAGCAACTGGTTGGCTTTAGCCGGGTCAAAGGTCAATTTGTCGCTGAGATCGACAAAGCCAGCGGCGGAATCGGCAATCACCGACTTCGCCTGCGGATAGTTAGCCGAGAAGAGGGTCTCAACCACCTGTTTTGCATTGGTGGCATGCAGCAGTGCCTGGCGCACGCGAATATCGGAGACCAGCGGGTTATCCGGACGGAAGCTAATGCTGTCGTTCACCCCGCGGGTCGGGGCGGCGTAGATTTTATAGCCCTGATCGGTCGCCTGCTTTTCGTCATACGCCTGCACCTGGCGAATAAAGTCGGCCTGACCGGCCAGCAGGGCGCCGACGCGCACGCTGTCTTCCTGAGTCACGATAAACTTGATGCCGTCAAGATTGGCTGGCCCCTGTTGTGCCAGATTTTTGGGTCCCCACTGGTAGTCCTTACGGGCTTCGAGCGTCACTTCGCGGCCCAGCTTCTCGTCCTTCACCACAAACGGGCCGGAGCCAATGATATGCCGGGCATCCCCCAGCTCTTCAAAGTTGCGCTTGAGCGTGCTGAGCGAGACGAGGCCCGACCCAATCGTGGCGGTGCCCTGCAGGAACCCCGGCGACGGTTTTTTGAAGTAGAACTTCACGGTCAGCGGGTCGACCACTTCGCTGCGATCGTAGTTATTGATCACTTCTGACACCGGCAGGCGCTGCGCCTTGTTACCTAAGCCGTAGGTATCAAAGTTTTTCGCCACGGCGTTGGCGTCCAGCGGCGTGCCGTCGGAGAAGGTAATACCGGGACGCAGTTTAAAGGTGTATTCGGTTTTATCGGCATTGGTGGTCCAGCTTTCGGCCACCCACGGTTCCACCTGCAGCGTCTTTGGGTTCTGCCACGTCAGTTTGTCGGTAATCTGGTTCAGAATGCCGCCGTTCGGGTAGAAGCCGCCGGCAGGCGGATAGAGGTTGGTGTGCGCCTGTTGCTCCAGATAAATCAGCGTGCCGCCTTTAACAGGCGCATCCGCGGACCAGGCGGCGGTGGTCGTCAGAATCAGCGCTGTCAGCAGCGGCAGACGAAATGGGGTTTGCATGGTGAATTCCTTTGTTATCTTCTTGTTAGCGTCGGATTCATCATCGGGCGCAGGGGAAAACAAGGGAACAAAGGAATTAAGATAAGGATTGCCGGAAAATGGCTATAAAAAAACCGCCCCTGTCAGGAGCGGTAATTGAACGGTGGGGGATTATGAACGCAGGTCAATCACCATACGGCCACGGATCTGGCCCTGTTCCATCTCTTTGAAGATGGCGTTGATGTCCTCGATAGGACGCATCGTCACTTTCGGTACCACTTTGCCCTCGGCCGCAAACTGGAAGGCTTCCTGCAGATCCTGACGGGTACCGACCAGCGAACCCACTACCTGAATGCCGTCCAGCACCAGGCGAGGAATGTCGAGGCTCATCGCTTCCGGCGGCAGGCCAACGGCGACCACGCGACCACCGGCACGCACGGCATCCACCGCCGAGTTGAAGGCGGCTTTTGCGACGGCAGTGACGACTGCGGCATGCGCGCCGCCGGTTTTTTCCTGCACAATCTTAGCGGCATCTTCGCTGCGGGAGTTGATGGTGAGATCCGCACCCATGCTCGCGGCCAGCTTCAGCTGTTCGTCGTTGACGTCAAGGGCGATGACTTTGGCGTTAAAGACGTTTTTGGCGTACTGCAGCGCGAGGTTACCCAACCCGCCGAGACCGTAAATCGCAATCCACTGGCCCGGTTTAATACCCGATACCTTCACTGCTTTGTAGGTGGTGACGCCAGCGCAGGTAATGCTGCTGGCCGCCGCCGAATCCAGACCGTCCGGCACTTTTACCGCGTAATCCGCGGTGACGATGCATTCTTCCGCCATGCCGCCGTCAACGGAGTAACCGGCGTTTTTCACGTCACGGCACAGGGTTTCGTTGCCGGAATTACAGTATTCGCAATGCCCGCAACCTTCAAAGAACCAGGCCACGCTTGCGCGGTCGCCGACTTTCAGCGACTTCACGCCAGGGCCGACTTCTTTCACGATACCAATCCCTTCATGGCCCAGGATGACCCCGGTTTTATCGCCGAAATCACCGTTCTTCACGTGGAGGTCGGTATGGCATACGCCACAGCACTCCATCTTCAGCAGGGCTTCCCCATGCTTTAGCGGGCGTAAGGTTTTTTCGGTAACGTTGACCTGGTGATCCTGAGTGACAACAGCAGCCTTCATGTGTATCTCCTTGTTCATGATAAGAATCTGCATAGCAGGTGTAGTACCTCTTAAGGATTAATACATTAGCCTGGTAATGCAAGGCTGCAGCAACATAATGTCATCATTTGATTCGATTTCAGATTAAGAATACGGCGTTCCTCTAATAATTAAGGGGGAAAATTCTGGCCCGGCGAGGCGCACGCCGGGCGCAGACTTACAGCTGGGCTTCTATCTCCTTTATCTCTTTACGCCATTGCGCCTGGAGTTGCGGCTTTTGATGCTTCGGCTTACGCGCCAGATCGTCTTCCAGCAGCGTCTCCAGCGCGATCAGCCGTTCAAGCAGATCGTCATACGGCGAGGGGCGATCCATCGGCGCCGCGATGTCAGGCGCAGTGGATGTGACCAGCCCCGCGCGTTCGCGCAGCCGCTCAAACACCGCTTCTGCATCGTGCCACTCGCTCAGTTTTCCCTCTTCAATCAGCCAGAAACGATTGCAGCTTTGGCTAATTAACTGACGATCGTGGCTGACCAGCAGGACGCCGCCTTCGAACTGCTGAAGGGTATGCGCCAGCGCCTCTTTGCCTTCCATGTCCAGGTGGTTGGTAGGCTCATCCAGCATCAGCAGGCTATAGCGGGCAAGCGTCAGGCCAACGAACAGCAGGCGCGAGCGTTCGCCTCCGCTGAGCGTGCTGACCGTTTGTCCGTGACGCGCCCACGGGAAACCGGCGCTTATCAGGGCCATTTTGCGGTTCTGCGGATCCGGAGCGAAAGGCTCCAGCGCGTCGAGCAGCGTGGCGTTGTCCGGCAGCTGATTCAGCGTCTGGTCGTAATAGCCCGGCGACACGCGCGGGTGCAGCTTCAGCCCGTCGTGGGTCAGTTCATCGGTAAACTGTCGCCAGATAAGCTTCATCAGCGACGATTTACCGCAGCCGTTACGACCCACAATCGCCACGCGATCGCCGCTTTTTAACCGCGCAACGTCGACGCTGAACAACGCAGGCAGGCCAGGAGCAGGAGGCACGTCAAGGTTTTCCATCTCCAGTAAACGGTCAGCCCGCAGCGCGTCGCCGCGAAGGGTTAGCGTCCACGGGCTACCTGCCGTGAGTTCCGTCTGGCTCTCCCTGAGCCGTTCGACCTGCTTTTCCATCTGTTTGGCTTTGCGGGCCAGGTCTTCGTTGTCGTAAACCTTGCCCCAGGTCGCCAGCCGCTTCGCGCTGGCGGTCACGCGGTCGATCTCCTTTTGCTCCGCCTTGTGGCGCTGCGCATCGCTCTCATCTTTTGCTTCAAGCGCCTTGCGTGCTGCCGTACAGGGAAGGGCAAAGTAGTGCAGCGTTTTATCGCGCAGGATCCAGCTGCCGTTGGTGACGGCATCCAGCAGTTGTCTGTCATGCGAAACCAGCACAAAGCTGCCCGACCAGTTCTGTAGGAAGTGTTCCAGCCAGAGCATGGTCGGGAGGTCCAGGTGGTTGCTGGGTTCATCCAGCAGGAGCAGGTCCGGCTCGTGAATCAGCGCCCGCGCCAGCAGCAGGCGGGTGTGCTGTCCGCCGCTCAGCGTGGCGGATTGCAGCGCCATATCCTGCGGTGTGAAGCCCATGCCTGCCAGCAGCGTTTCGGCTTTCCAGCGCAGGCTATCGCGCTCAGCAAAAGGCAGCTGTGCGAGTACGGCATCCAGCATGGTCAGCGGAAAAATAGCGTCCGGGAGATGTTGCTCCACGCGCGCCATCAGGCAGTGCCCGGCCAGCGAGACCGTTCCGGCGGCGGGGGAGTCAGTGCCGTCCAGCACCTTCAACAGCGTACTTTTACCGCAGCCGTTGTCGCCCAGCAGGCCAATGCGGTCGCCTTTTTTCAGCGTAAAGGAGAGTGAGTCGAAGAGCGTGCCAAACGCCGTATCAACGCGTAAAGATTGTGCAGTGAGTAAAGTGCTCATTGTTGCTTACCCAAGAGTTACAGGCATGTTTATGCCTCGTCAAACATCGCTGACGATAACTCAGTAAGCCCGAGAGAAGGGATTTCAGGGGTTGGTGTCTTCGCTCAAGCAGAAGTTATCGCAGCACGATACCGATAACGCTTGAGCTGGTGCGATCACCAAATGTATGTGAAACATTGAAAATTTCACAGTACAGCATAATTGGCCTCCTTATATATTCAGTGGGTTAATGGATGAAAGGAGTGTAGCGGGGGAAAAGGGGTTTGGCTAGTGGGTGGGACGAATGTAATTCCCACTCCTTTGGGAGAGGGTTAGGGTGAGGGGAACATACGGCTCTGGTGGTCATTCCGTTCACTTTATGTTCCTTGCTACTCTTTAATGATGTGACCGGTGAACGTGCCAGGGTGGCTCAGTCGCCACCACCCTGGCTACCCGGGCTCCCGGCGGTAAATCGCCGCTTCGCGGTGCCCTCAGCTTATTCCTTCAGGCTATCGGGTCGGGCATGAGCCTGCATCCCTGCAGGCCACGCCCTCTCGGCGCATCCCTGCGCCTCGCCCCGGCCTTACGGAAACGCTTCGGCGATTTACAGCCGGACCAGGGCGTCGCTGTAAGTCATTCATTTTCCTGAAACAACATTCATCGCATCCGGTAAAAAAATTACTGGGATTCCTGAGCCCACAGGGAGAGCCCCCGTAGGCCCGGTAAGCGAAGCGCCACCGGGCGATTGGACCGCACCGCGACTCCCGAAGGGAGAGGGAACGGTCAAAGCGAATTAAATCGACGTACGGCGATAGCTGCGGTATTCAGGCTTCCAGAAGTTGTCGTCGATGGCCTGCTGCAGCGCGTCGGCAGAGGTTTTTACCGCCACGCCCTGCTGCTGCGCCATTTTACCCACCGCAAACGCGATAGCGCGCGACACCTTATGAATGTCCTTCAGCTCCGGCAGCACCAGACCTTCGCCGTCGTTGACCAGCGGCGAGTGGCCCGCCAGGGTTTCGCTCGCCGACATCAGCATTTCATCGGTAATGCGAGACGCGCCGGATGCAATCACCCCCAGACCAATGCCCGGGAAGATATAGGAGTTGTTGCACTGAGCAATCGGATAGGTTTTATCCTTCCACACCACCGGATCGAACGGGCTGCCGGTGGCAACCAGCGCATTACCTTCGGTCCAGGCGATGATGTCCTGCGGCGTCGCCTCCACGCGGGACGTCGGGTTAGACAGCGGCATCACGATAGGGCGCTCGCAGTGCTTGTGCATCTCGCGAATAATCTCTTCGGTGAAGAGACCGGTCTGCCCGGAAACGCCGATCAGAATATCCGGCTTCACGTTGCGCACCACATCCAGCAGGGAAAGGACTTCGTTGTCGGTATCCCAGTTTTTCAGGTTTTCGCGCTTTTGCACCAGCTTGGTCTGGAACGGCAGCAGGTTCGGCATGCCGTCGGTCAGCAGGCCGAAGCGGTCAACCATAAAGACGCGGGAGCGGGCCAGCTCTTCGCTTAAGCCTTCGCGCTGGGTCTGGGCGATAATCTGCTCGGCGATACCGCAGCCCGCGGAGCCTGCGCCAAGGAAGACGATTTTCTGGTAGCTCAGCTGGCTTCCCGCTGCACGGCTTGCGGCGATGAGCGTACCCACGGTCACGGCTGCGGTGCCCTGAATATCGTCGTTAAAGGAGCAGATCTCATCGCGATAGCGGTTCAGCAGCGGCATCGCGTTTTTCTGTGCAAAGTCTTCAAACTGCAGCAGCACGTCCGGCCAGCGGTGCTTCACGGCCTGGATGAAGTCGTCGACAAACTGATAGTACTCGTCGTCGGTAATACGCGGATGACGCCAGCCCATATAGAGCGGGTCGTTGAGCAACTGCTGGTTGTTGGTGCCGACGTCCAGCACCACCGGCAGGGTATACGCCGGGCTGATGCCGCCGCAGGCGGTATACAGAGAGAGCTTACCGATGGGGATCCCCATCCCGCCAATGCCCTGGTCGCCGAGGCCGAGAATACGTTCGCCGTCGGTCACCACAATCACTTTGATATTGTGGTTAGGCACGTTCTGCAGAATATCGTCCATGTTGTGACGGTTCTGATAAGAGATGAATACCCCGCGGGAGCGACGGTAGATCTCGGAGAAACGCTCGCAGGCGGCACCCACCGTCGGGGTGTAGATCACCGGCATCATCTCTTCAAGATGGTTTTGTACCAGGCGATAGAAGAGGGTTTCGTTGGTGTCCTGAATGTTGCGCAGGTAGATGTGTTTGTCGATTTCAGTTTTGAAACCCTGGTACTGGATCCACGCGCGCTCTGCCTGTTCTTCAATGGTTTCAACCACTTCGGGCAGTAAACCCAGCAGGTTAAAGCTGCTGCGCTCTTCCATGCTGAAGGCGCTGCCTTTGTTGAGCAGGGGGAATTCGAGTAAAACCGGTCCGGCGTATGGGATGTATAAGGAACGATGTTTTTTCAGTTTGTTGTCCATGTCACTCACTCTTTTTATGAAGATCCGTCCCTGACACTGCTGTTTGTCATCTTTCTGGCCTGTGCGATGGGGTGCGGTCCGGCGGTATTATAAAGGAGCTAAATATTAATTACCGCAACACATAAACAAAAACACCATCGGGATTACCGATGGTGTTCTGGATCTCAGTCTGGAACTTACTTGCCGGCGTGGCGTTTTCTGCCGGTGGCGTGGGTGACTTGCGTTTCATGGTCGCCTTCAATCACCACCTTGCGCTGATTTGAAAGCTTGTAGTTCAGTCCCAGAATATGGCGTGCCTGACGGTTCGATTTCATATTAACTCCTCAATCCTGTTGATAGTTTTAAGGACCAGTTTGCTTACGCAAACGAAATGTAACCCCTTAGGTTGCAGATCCAGCTTAGCAGGTTTTTACAAGGGTGCGTTTTGCCCGCTGACGACGTAGTTAATGGTCTGCTGGTAGATGTCACTGAGGATGTCATTATCTGTGGATTCCACCCACCTGGTGAGTTCCATCAAAATGTCATCTTCAGTCACAGCACCGTGCTCGGCGTGAAGACCCTGTGCAATCGCGTTAACGAGTTCAGGTTGTGCTGCTGCGGTATTTGCCGGGTAATAAGTAAACATGCTGCCTCCGTGTCGTTGTCTGTTTAATGGTACGGCTCGCAAAAAAATGAATTCATAAACAGAATGGCAAATATTTTCCCGGTTGTGGCTCAGATTCATCTTAGAAATAAAAATGACATAAGTGTATGCTTTTGTGTGATTTTGAAATGTGGGGGTAAATTGACGTGGCGTTGAGAGGATATTATGACGGTGCTCCTGCTATCACGAAAATATAGCAGGAGCAGAGTTTACATTACCACTTCATTTCGCCGGTATTCACCTTAGCGCTTAATTCCAGCGAGCTCTCTTCAGCCAGGTTCGGATACTGTTTTTTCAAGGTGCTGATGACGCCTGCAGAATCTTTATGAACGGATAAGGCCTTTTCAAAGCGCTGGAGATAGTCGCGGGTAAAATCAATCGCCCCCGTCCCGGCTGGCGGGGTGCCCAGATAGTGACCCGGGATCACGCGCTCGGGTTTGTGCGCCGCCATATTCACCAGCGTTTCCTGCCACTGCTTACGGCTTTCCGCTGTCTGGGTGTCAGCTGTCCAGACGTGAATTCCCCAGGCTACCCCGGTGCCGCCGAGGATGGTTTTCGCTGACGGGATCCACACATAGGCCGCGTAGCTGTCAGGCTGTTCGATGTCGATCTTCTCCCCGTCCACCATAAACGTGGTGGAGGCGAGCACCTGCGGGACGACCAGCTCGGTTGGCGCGCCGTCTTTCATCTGCGGACCCCAGAAGGCGAGCTTGGCGTCTTTCGTGGCCTTGATGTGGTCAACCACATGCTGCGTGGCCACCACTTTGGCGTTCGGGAAGGCTTTGACCAACGGCTGCAGGCCAAAATAGAAATCCGGATCGCCGGAGGTGATCACAATCTTGTTCAGAGTTTTACCGCTGCGGCGAATTTTTTCTACCAGCGCTTCGCCATCCTTCACGCTGAACTGCGCGTCAAACAGCACCGCTTCCTTCGGGCCGGAAACCAGCGTGGAGGAAACCGGGAAAATGCCTTTCTCCTGCGGGTTATAGGTATCAATGGTCAACGGCGCGGCAAAAACAGCCGGAGTGAAAAGGGTAGAAAGCAGGGCAATGTGGGTGAATTTCATGCTGTTGTCTCTGTTGTTCAGGAATGTCTCTATTGTACGGATATTCGCATTTGCCAGAATTCCTGAAACAGGACATGCTTAGTTTCATAAATCGAGCAGATGGAGTTGATATGGATCGCGTGATTGCCGCTCAGGTTTACAACCGCATATGCGAGCTGGGAAGTTTGAGCGCGGCGGCCCGCGCGCTGGGTATTTCCCGACCGATGGTGAGCCGCTACCTTGAACAGATGGAAAAGTGGGCGGGGACGCGTCTGGTAAACCGCTCCACGCGCAAGCTGACGCTGACTGCGGCAGGGGAAAAGGTGCTGCAAAAAACGCGGACGCTCTCGCAGATCTCGCAGGAAATTGAAGGCCAGTCAGAGAAAGATCTCCCGTCAGGTACCCTGCGGGTGGCCTGCGCGCACTTTACCGCGATGCACCTGATTGCGCCGGTACTGCCCGGTCTGCTCTCGCGCTACCCGCAGCTGCGCATCGAACTGGATGTGAACAACCACCCGGTCAGCCTGGTGGGAGAACGCATTGACGTCGCCGTGCGCATTACCGACAACCCCGAACCCGGCATGATTGCCCGCCGGCTGGGGGAGTGTCGCTCGGTGCTCTGTGCCTCGCCGGAGTATCTGGCACAACACGGTATTCCCGTCAGCGCCGAAGAGTTAGTCCAGCATAACTGCCTGCATTACAGCTTTTTTGCCGGGCAGTCCTGGCATTTCCTGACGCCGGAAGGCGAAAGCCTGAGCGTGGCCGTCAGCGGCAACCTGAGCGCCAGCATCTCTTCGCTGCTGATGGACGCGGCGATTAAGCACTGCGGTATCGCTATGCTGCCGGAGCGTGAAGCGCGTACTGCGCTGGCGCAGGGAATACTGGTGCCGGTACTGGAGGCGCTGGAGCCGAAACCGCTGGCCATCCATGGCATTTATCAGTCCCGTGAATACCAGCCTGCCGCGCTGCGGGTGTTCCTTGACGCGCTGGCGCACCATTTACTTAGTGACTAAGACTCGTCTGTCTTGCCCGCAGAATCCGGACAGCCTTCTATACTTAACCCTTTGTAAGCCAAAAGGAGAGCAAGAATGACTATTCATAAGCACGGTTCGGCACACTGGTCTGGCGACATTAAGCGCGGTAAAGGGACGGTTTCCACCGAGAGCGGCGTTCTCAATCAGCAGCCTTATGGTTTCAATACCCGCTTTGAGGGTGAAAAGGGGACCAACCCGGAAGAGCTGATCGGCGCGGCACATGCGGCCTGTTTTTCGATGGCGCTGTCGCTGATGCTTGGGGAAGCGGGCTATACCGCTGACGCTATTGATACCACCGCGGACGTCTCTCTGGATAAAACCGACGGCGGCTTTGCGATTACGAAGGTTGCCCTGAAAAGCAAGGTGACCGTTCCCGGCATCGCTCCTCAGCAGTTTGACGGTATTATTCAGAAAGCGAAAGCGGGCTGCCCGGTTTCGCAGCTTCTGAAAGCCGAGATTACCCTGGACTACACGCTAAATTAACTCCCTGCCGGGTTTGCGCCCGGCTATCCCTTCAGTGCGGCGGGAAACACCTCCGCCAGCCACGCAATAAACACCTTAAGACGGTGCGTCAGATGCCGGTTCTGAGGGTAAACCACATGAAACGGATAGGCGGCAGGGCGCCAGTCGCTCAGGATCGCCGTCAGCGTACCCGCCTGTAAATACGCATTTGCCGAATACTCAAACGTCTGAACGATCCCCAATCCCGCTGCGGCAGCCGCCAGATGGGCATTACTTTCGTTCACGCCGAGATAATGCGGAATATTGATTTCCAGCGTCTCGCCGTTCTCTCTGAAGCGAAACGGAAATGCCCGCCCGGTGACGGGCGAGAGGTAGCTAATGAGCTTGTGGCCGTTGCACAGCTCCTGCGGATAGGCCGGAACGCCATGGTTTTTCAGGTAACCCGGCGTCGCGCAGGTCACCATCTCAGCGTTGCCAATATGGCGGGCGATGAGGGTCGAATCGTCCAGCGGACCGCCGCGGATCACGCAGTCTACGTTACCGCTGATCAGATCTACCGGACGATCGGCCACGCCAAGATCGATGCGGATTTCCGGATAGCGCTGCATAAAATCCGGCAGCAGGGGGATAAGCACGTCGCGGGCGGTGGAGCCGCCCACGTCAACCCGCAAATGCCCTTTGGGCGTCGCGCGGGAAACGCGAAACGCGGTGTCGATATCTTCGATATCTATCAACACCCTGAGCGCTTTTTCATAGTATTCCATTCCTTCAGGCGTCGCGACCACCCGGCGAGTCGTCCGGTGCAGAAGACGTATTTCAAGATGCGCCTCAAGCGATTTCACCAGCTTGCTCAGGGTGGCGATGGGCATGTTCAGCGAGTCCGCCGCGCGGGTAAAGCTGCCGGTTTCCACCACCCGGGTAAAAGCGCGCATCGCCATGAGCTGGTCCATTAGGCTCTCCTGATTATTTCTGCGTGTGAATAGTCATTTTCATTTTTGCTGGTTTTTCACTAATCCTGCAAGGGCTAAAGTTTGTCCAACGCAAACACCAACAAAAGGTAAATGACATGAACACGACTCTCTCAGGAAAAATCGCACTGGTCACCGGCGGTAGCACCGGCATCGGTCTTGCCACAGCGCAGGAGCTTGCTGCACAGGGCGCGAAGGTGTACATCACCGGACGACGTCAGGCCGAGCTGGACGCGGCGGTGGCTGAAATCGCTCCAACGGCAGTGGGCATTCGCGCTGATGTGTCAAAACTGGCGGACCTGGATGAGGTCTATGCCCGGATAGCCAAAGAAGAAGGCCGCCTCGATATTCTGTTCGCCAATGCGGGTGGCGGCGATATGCTGCCGCTGGGCGCGATAACCGAAGAGCAGTTTGATCGGATTTTCGGCACCAACGTCCGCGGGGTGCTGTTTACGGTACAGAAGGCGCTGCCGCTGCTGTCCGCCGGATCCTCGATTATTCTGACTGGCTCAACGGTGTCCATTAAGGGGACGGCAAACTTTAGCGTCTACAGCGCCAGCAAAGCCGCCGTACGCAACTTTGCCCGCTCCTGGGCGCTGGATTTGCAGGGCCGTGGGATCCGCGTCAACGTGGTAAGCCCGGGGCCGATCAAAACCCCTGGCCTCGGCGATCTGGTGCCGGAAGAACATCGTCAGGGGCTGTACGACGCGCTAGCCGCTCAGGTGCCGCTCGGCCGTTTAGGCGCGCCGGGTGAGGTAGGTAAAGCGGTGGCGTTTCTGGCCTCCGACGCGGCCAGCTTTATTAACGCCACCGAGCTGTTCGTGGACGGTGGGATGGCGCAAATTTAACCCACACTGCGCCAGCAGCGGACATCACGGCCCTCGCGAGAGGGCTGTAACGGCTGAGGACGTTCGCACCCCTGCGCGGCCATCGGGCATCGGTCACGGAAAAAACAGCCTTCGGGCAGATGACGGTTGCCGGGAAGCTCCGTTTTGCGTAAGGCCAGCGTCTCATCCAGCTGTTCACCGGTGCGGGGAACCGAATCGAGCAGGAGACGGGTGTAAGGATGACGCGGCTCCCCAAGCACCTGAGCGGCGCTGCCCAGCTCCACAATCTGCCCAAGGTACATCACCGCCACGCGGTCGCTCATGTGCCTGACCACCGAGACGTTATGTGAGATCAACACGTAGGTCAGATTACGCTGCTGTTGCAGGGTCACCAGCAGGTTGAGGATCTGCGCCTGCACGGAGATATCCAGTGCGCTGGTGGGTTCATCGAGCACGATGATATCCGGATCGGACGAGAGCGCCCGGGCGATGGCAATGCGCTGGCGCTGTCCGCCGGAGAAGGCGTGCGGAAGCCGGTCGAGATACTCCGGGCGAATGCCCACCTGCAGCGCCAGGTTTTCAGCCAGCTGACGGCGTTCGCGCTCGCTGCTGCGCTTTTGTACCCATACCGGCTCGGTGATAATGCGCCAGACCGGCAGGCGCGGGTCGAGCGAGGAGAGCGGATCCTGAAACACCATCTGCATGCCGCCCGCATGGTGCGCCCGCTGGCAGGCGCCAGTGCTGGGCTTAAGCATGCCCATCAGCAGCTGGGCCAGCGTGCTTTTCCCGCAGCCGGACTCCCCGACAATGCCAAGCGTCTCTCCCCGACGGATTTCAAGGTCTAGTCCGTTGAGCGCGTGGACCTGTTCCGTCACGCGGCCCAGCCAGTTTTTACGTGCCGCAAAATTGACGTGCACGCTATCCAGTTCCAGCAGTACATCAGACATGGGCTTTCTCCCGTTGTGGATACCAGCAGGCGGCCTGTTGGCCCTCTGCGCCAGTGGGCGCTAAGCGCGGCGTTTCGCTGCATTTCGCCCCGGCGGCAAAGCAGCGCTCGCGGAACGCGCATCCCTGCGGAAGCTGGCTGAGGTTGGGCACCGTGCCGGGGATGGCGGGAAGCGGGGCGCGCGGCTGGCCGTTTTCCGGGGCGCACTGCAGCAGTCCAATGGAATAGGGATGCACAGGCTGGTGGATCAGCGTTTGCGTGGCACCGCTCTCGATCACGCTGCCCGCATACATCACGTACATTCTGTCGCAGAGCTGGGACACCACGGCCATATCGTGGCTGATAAACAGCACCGAGGTGCCGCTGGCCCGCGCCTTGTGCTTCAGCAGGCGCAGCACCTGCAGCTGGACGGTGACGTCCAGCGCGGTGGTCGGTTCGTCGGCGATAATCAGCTCCGGCTCGCAGGAGAAGGCAAGGGCGATCATCACCCGCTGGCGCATCCCGCCGGACAGCTCAAACGGATAGCGCGCCATGACCGCTTTCGCGTCCGGGATCTGCATCTCTTCCAGCAGGATAATCGCCTTCTGCTGCGCCTCACGCCGGGAAAGCGGCTGATGCTGGCGGATCACCTCCACCATCTGTTTGCCAATTCGCCGCGTCGGGTTGAGGGCGGTCATCGGCTCCTGAAAAATCATCGCGACCTTTGCGCCGCGCCACTGGCGAAGCTGCTTCTCGGACGCCGTCAGGACGTTTTCGCCGAGTAATCTCACCTGGCCGTGATGAATGCGGTAGCTGCCTTCCGGCAGCAGCCGCATGGCGAGCATGGCGGTCACCGATTTACCTGAACCGGATTCGCCCACCACGCCGACAATTTCACCCCTGCCGATCTCCAGCGAGACGTGGTTCAGCGCGTGGACCTCGCCGCGAAAAATCGGGAAGCTCAGATGCAGGTCTTCAATCTTGAGTACCGGGTCAGTCATCACTGTTTTCCTCCCGATTTCGGATCCAGCAGATCGCGGATACCGTCGCCAAACAGGTTAAAGCCCACGGCGGTTATCAAAATCGCCGCACCGGGAAACGCGCAGTACCACCACTGGTCCAGAACGTAGTTACGGCCGACGGCCACCATCGCGCCCCATTCGGCGGTCGGCTGCTGCGCCCCCAGGCCAATAAAGCCCAGCGTGGCGGCCATCAGGATGGCGCTGCCGATGTCCAGCGACGCCTGCACGATCAGCGGCGGCAGGGCGTTGCGCAGGATGTGCCAGCGGATCACATGCCAGCGGGAAGCGCCAAAGGTGCGAGCGGCCTGCACGTAGGTAAACTGGCGCACCACCAGGGTTTGGCCGCGCGCCAGGCGGACGTAAAACGGAATGCGGACAATCGCAATCGCCAGCATGGCGTTAAACAGGCTCGGCCCGAGCGCGGCGGCCAGCGCCATGGTCAGCACCAGGGAAGGAATGGAGAGCATAATGTCCATCACCCGCATGATGACGGCGTCGCCGCGCCCGCCCAGCACGCCGGACAAACAGCCCAGCAGCGAGCCGATGCCGCCCGCAATCACCACCACCGCCAGTCCGGCGGTAATGGACTGCTGGCTGCCCGCCAGCACGCGGCTGAACAGATCGCGTCCCACCTCATCGGTGCCAAACCAGTGCTGCGCGGACGGCGCCTGGAGGCGGGCGGTCAGATCCAGCGCGTTCGGGTCGTGCGGCACGATCCACGGTGCGGCCAGCATAATGAAAAGCATCACAAGCATAATGACGCCGCCAACGATCGTGAGCGGGCTTTGACGCAGCATCCAGAACAGCTTTGCCCAGTTAATGCGTTGTCTGACGGGTTTAACCGGGACGGGCGTTTCCTGCGTTAACATCATTCGGCACCTCCGCGCCCAATTCGCGGGTCAATCCACAGGTAAAGCAGATCGACCACCAGATTAACCAGCACGTAGGCCAGCGAAACAACGACGGCAAAGCCCATCACGGCAGGGAAATCGAGCGCCTGAATGGATGTCACCACCCAGGCCCCCATGCCCGGCCAGGCAAAGACGGTTTCGGTCAGCACGGCACCGTACAGCAGATCGCCCAGCGCCAGCCCGAGCACGGTAATCGACGGGATCATCGCATTCGGCAGGGCGTAGCGCAGGACGATATACCAGCCGGGCAGGCCGCTGGCGCGGGCCGTGCGAATGTAGTCTTCGCTAAGCTGCTCCAGCATCGCGGAACGGACCTGACGCGCCACGATGCCCAGATGCACAAACGCCAGTGTCAGCGAGGGCAAAATCAGGTGCTGCAGCGCATTGAAAAAGACCTCTCCGTTACCTTCCAGCAGGGCATCCAGCAGATAAAAGCCGGTGACGTGGGCAGGTGGGTCGAGCCAGTCGTCCAGCCTGCCGCCGCCCGGCAGGATCTGCAGGTGCCCGTAGAACAGGACAATGACGCCCAGCCCAAGCCAGAAGGCCGGCGTGGAGATCCCGGTCATCGCCATTAAACGCACCAGGTGGTCCAGCCAGCGGTTGCGGTACACCGCCGTTAAAATCCCCAGCGGCACGCCGATGACCAGCGCCAGCAACAGAGAACAAAAGGCCAGCTCCAGCGTGGCGGGGAAAAAGGCCTTCAGGTCTTCCGCGACCGGGCGTCCGGTACGGATGGACGTGCCTAAATCACCGTGGGCAAGAGCGTCCACGTAGCGACCAAACTGAACGTACAGCGGCTGGTCCAGCCCCAGCTGCTGGCGGATGTTCTGCACGATGTCGTCGCTGGCGCGATCGCCGGCCAGCAGACGTGCCGGATCGCCGGGGATCAGGTGTGAAATAATAAAAGTGATAATACAGACACCGGCCACCACCAGAAGTAACCCCCAGCAGCGCTGGCGCACGATGCTCCAGAACGTCATACACTTTCCCCCGGCGAAACGGTTACTTGCTCATGGTGGCGATGTTAAACACCTGCTCGAGCATCGGATTAAAGGTGAAGCCTTTGACCTCTTTGTTCATCGCCAGCTGGTAGTTCTTCTGGAACAGATAAACGTAGGCCGCCTCGTCGATGACTACCTTTTGCGCCTGCTGGTAATCTTTGGTGCGTTCAGCCTGGTCCGTGGTTTTCAGCGCGGCCTGCAGCAGGGAATCGACCTCTTTGTTCTCATAGAACGAGCGGTTGCCCGGCAGCCCTTTCTTGTCCGATTCGAACCAGTAGTTCATGAACATGTACGGGTCGGCAAAGTCCGGGCTCCAGTTGCCGATGGCAATGTCGTAATCGCCTTTGCCGACGCGGTCGCGCATGGTGGCGTTGGCCAGTTTTTCCAGCTTGACGTTAATGCCGATCTTGCCAAGGCTGGCCTGCGTTGAGAGCGCGATAGGCTCCCAGTTCGGATCGTTGTCAGAGTAGAGGAAGGTCAGGCTGGCGGGCTTGTCTTTAACCTTCTCCAGGGCCGCTTTGGCTTTGGCCTCGTCGAAGCTGTACTGCATGGCCGTGGCGTCAAAGCCCCACATGCCTTCCGGGATCGGGCCGCGCATCTGTTTGCCGTTGCCGCTCAGAATGCCTTTCACCATCCCCTGATAGTCCGTCGCCCAGGAGACCGCGCGGCGTAAATCGACCTGATTGAGCGGCGCTTTGCTGTTGTTGAGATAGAGGTAAGTCACGCGCAGGGACGGGTATTCGGCGACGGCCACTTTCCCTTCCTGCTTCAGGGCCGCAAGCTGATCGACCGGAAGTGAGTCGGCAATGTCCAGGTCACCGCGGGAAAGCTGCAGACGACGCGATGCGCTCTCACCGATAATTTTTACCGAGACGCGCTTGAAGTGCGGCTTGTCGCCCGACCAGTGCGGGTTTGGCACCAGCACCAGCTGCTGGCCTTTCTGCCAGCTTTTCAACATAAATGGCCCGGAGCCGGCGGTGTTTTGCGCCAGAAAGCCGCGCGCGTCGTCCGCGGCATTGGCCTTCAGCACCGTCGGGTTAATGATGGAGGCGCCGTCGTTCGCCAGGGTGTAGAGGAAAGGCGCGAACGGCTGGCTGAGGGTGAATTTCACCGTGTGCTCATCAACGGCCTCCACTTTCAGATCTTTCGGGAAGGCCTCAGACGGCCCCTGGCTGAGCTTCAGCAGGCGCTCAAAGGAGAGTTTGACCGCCTCGGCGGTGACCGGCGTGCCGTCGGAGAATTTGGCGTTATCCGCCAGGGTGAAGGTCCACTCTTTCTGGTCGTCGGAGGCCTTCCATCCCGTCGACAGATCGCCTTCCACCTCGGTTGAGCCTGGCTTGTACTTGACCAGACGCTGGTAGGACGGATAGGTGACGGTCCAGTCGTTGTTATCGATAGTGATGGCCGGATCGAGCGTTTGCGGGTCGGCGGCTTTACCGATGACCAGCATGTCTTTCGGGACGGCAGCCAGCGCCAGCGGTGCGCTCAGGGCCAGCGTGGCGGCAATGACGGTCGAGAGAAGCGATGTTTTCATGGCAGTGCTCCAGGTTCAAAGAGAGGTGTGCGTCAGGGGAAAACAGGCAAAACGGTCATCAAGCAGCGGGTAGCTGGCGGCGTTCGGCAGTTCGAAGTGCCACCATTCGCTGCCGATCCCGACAAAACCGCCGCCGAACATGATGGCGTTCAACAGCAGACGGTTGCGCTGGGCGTGGGGCGGCACGGAGGGGTGATACGGATGCGAGCGGTCATGCATTTCGTCAAAACCGGCGCCCATATCCAGCACGGCGTTATGCTCGTCCATCAGAGTCACGTCGATGGCCGTGCCGCGACTGTGGTTGGAGCCAATCGCCACGTCGACCACATATTCCGGGTTCGGGCAGGCCTCCCACAGCTGAGCCTGCGCCTGCTGAGGCCGATAGGCGTCGTAGACCACCAGCTTCAGCCCGGCCAGCGTGGCAATGCTGATGGCTTTTGCCAGCGCGGTGGCCGCGTCGGTATGCAGCAGGCACAGCGCCTCCTTGTAGATCGGGCGGCCGGTAATATTGTCGGCGGTGGCGTACTTCAGATCGATATGCAGCGTGGGGAACGTCTTCGCCACATCAATCAGTTCACTCTCTACGGGCATAGCTCCGCTCCTTTAACGTTCGAATTGACCAAACTCTTGTTGTAATTGTCGGTTTACTGCCAGCCGCGCCGGGAGCGCATCACCCAGCGCTTCCACCACACCTGACAGCAGCAGGTTGAACAGGCAGCTCACGGGGGCAAGTGAATCCCAGAAATGACCGGTATCGGTTTTCACCTGCAGTAAATCCATCGGGTAATCCCGCGCCCACGGGCACCAGATATCGGTGATTAAGGCCAGCGGAATGCCTTTCTCGCTCGCGACGCGGCAGTACTGTCGGGCCATCGTGGAGTAGGTACGCGTATCGGTCAGCACGACATAAGGGTGCGCAAACCCGGAGTTCAGGGATTCCACCCAGCTGCCGGATGCCCCTTCGGAGTAGCTCACCCGCGGGCGGAGGTACTCCAGGTGGCTGAAGAAGGCGTTGGCGATCCCGCGCGTGGACTGGATCCCCAGCACAAAGACCGCGTCCGCGTGGGCCAGATGGTGCACCACCTGACGAAAAGCGTCTGTTTGCGCCAGTTGATACACCTGCGTGATGGCGTCCACTTCCAGCGACAGGGCGTGCTGAAGGCGGTTGGGCAGGGGGCGCTGCTGCTGCCAGGAGTCGAGGCGCTCGTTCATGCCCCAGGGCTGGTACGGATCGCGCAGGCTCTTTTTGGCATCCTCCAGGTTGCGATACCCCAGCTTGCGCAGAAAGCGTCCGACAGTGATCCCGCTGGTCCCGCTCGCCAGCCCGACGCTCTCCGCCGTTTCAAACGGGATTTGCGCGGCGTGCGCCAGCAGCCAGCTGCCGACCCGCTTTTCGCTGGGGGTCAACTGGCTGAAGGTCGCTTCGATACGGCTTAACATCTCAGGTTTCGTCGTCATACCGCCTCGCTGTTAACAGGCTGTCAATGGCCGAAATTGTGTTACCTGGTTAACAATGCATGACGCGTGCCATGTTCACAGCAGGGCGAAAACCCGCTGCGCAGTAAACTTCATGCAATATTTGGTTAACCAATGATCAACATTTGTGCAGCGTAGTTCACTTTTGGTGCACTGGCTCACCGGACAGGTATGAATTTGGTGAATACGTCAGCCTGTTCACATTTTTGATAAGATAGAAGCACTGAGAACATAAAAGGGATCCCTCATGGCGAATTTGCCCTGGCGAGTCAGCGTGCACCTGATCGCGCTTGCAAAGAAAACAGGAATGGTTGTGGGCATCGTCCTGGTCGTCCTGCTGGCGGTGCGGGTGTATCTCTCGCAGCAGGGGCCGGAACTGCACCTGTGGCACACCTGGCGGGCAGATGAGATGTCCGTTCGCGAGCTGGATAACGCCGATTTCGCCGGGTACCTCGCCCGGGAAAAGGCGATTTTCACCGATCTGGATAACGCGGTGACGGCGAAAACAGCGGGCGAGGAACAAACCCCGTTAAACCGCTATTACCGCCAGAGCCTGGTGTGGCCCGGTCAGTTTGCCCCCGATGCCAACCGCTCCTTTGTACTGATGCCAGACGGAAAGCCCCGCGGCGCGGTGGTGCTGCTGCATGGGCTGACGGATTCGCCATACAGCGTCAGGCGCCTTGCCGTGAACTATCAGCAGCACGGCTTTGTGGCCGTGGTCCCGCGTCTTCCCGGACACGGCACCGCGCCCGGCGCGCTGACCGACGTTGACTGGGAAATGTGGCTCGCGGCCACGCGCCTTGCCGTACGGGAAGCCACGCGCCTGGCGGGTGAGGCTGTGCCTCTGCATCTGGTGGGCTACTCCAACGGCGGGGCGCTGGCGATGAAATATGCCCTCGATGCGCTGGACGCGCCTGCACTGCGTAAACCGCAGCAGGTGATCCTGCTCTCACCGATGATTGGCGTGACGGCCTTTGCGCGGTTCGCCGGTTTCGCCGGGCTACCGGCGCTGCTGCCGCCGTTTGCCAAAGCGGCCTGGCTGAATATCTCCCCGGAATATAATCCGTATAAATACAATTCGTTCCCGGTGAACGCCGCCCGCCAGTCGTGGCTGCTGACGAAGGCCCTGCAGGAGCAGATTGGCCGCGCGGCGCGGGAAAACAGGCTGGCGAATTTGCCGCCGATCCTGGCGTTCCAGTCGGTCATGGATTCTACGGTCAGCACCCGCGCGGTGGTCAGTGGCCTGTTTGACCAGCTTCCGGCAAACGGCAGCGAACTGGTGATGTTCGATATCAACCAGGCGGCGAGCTTCCGTCCGCTCTTCAAACCGTCATCATGGACGGCCACCACGGCGCTGCTGCCGGTCACGCAGAGACGTTACGGTGTCACGATTATCACCAATGCCAGCGAGCACAGTTTCTCGACGGTGGCGAAAATAACCCCGGCAGGCAGAACGCAGGAGACGGTCGTGCCGCTTGCCCAGTCCTGGCCGCAGGATGTCTATTCCCTGTCGCATATTGCGGTGCCGTTCCCGCCGGATGACGATCTCTATGGCCGTGAGCCTGGGGTGAAAAATCGCTACGGCATCAGCCTGGGGACAATTGCGCTCTGGGGCGAAACGTCCGTGTTGAGCGTCGGAAAAGAGGCGCTGATGCGGGTCACCTCGAACCCGTTTTACGACTATATGCAGGAGAAAATTAACAGCCGGATCGGGGACGCGGAAAAGTAACGTTCCCTTGCTGCGTGAATATGTTAGGTCGCATTGATTAAGTATGTTACATAGTAGCTTCAAGGCACCTCTCTTTCTCATTGGAACCCCTTTTTGTGCTGACGACTCTGATCTACCGAAGCCAGTTGAATTTATCCCGCCCGTCCACCGAACTGCGGGAGCTGGTGGAGCGCGCCAGGGGCCGCAACACAAAACTGGATATTACCGGCGTCCTCCTGGCTAATGGGAATGAGGTTCTGCAGATCCTCGAAGGGTCGGAAGAGAGTGTGGTCAAACTTTTCCATACCATCCGTGAGGACAAGCGGCACAGCGGGGTGGTAGAACTGCTGCGGGACTATGGTCCGCGCAGACGCTTCGAAAACGTCGGCATGCTGCTGTTCGATCTGCAAACGCAGTCGCCGAAAGAGGTG
This sequence comes from Enterobacter sp. SGAir0187, assembly GCF_002952735.2. Taxonomy (NCBI): domain Bacteria; kingdom Pseudomonadati; phylum Pseudomonadota; class Gammaproteobacteria; order Enterobacterales; family Enterobacteriaceae; genus Enterobacter; species Enterobacter sp. SGAir0187. The sequence continues at coordinate 163,764 of NZ_CP025034.2, forward strand.
CTGCAGTCGGTGCTGCGCTACAGCAAGCTGGACAGCTATCTGACCTCCGACGATCGGGTGTTCAAATTTGTTCAGACCTTTATAACCGGTAAACGTCCGGTCCCGTCGGGGGCACGCTACACCGCGGACAAATGGACGCTCTCAACCGAAACGCTACCCTTTGGCGAACACCTGGGCCTGATTGCCGGGCAAACCTGCCAGTTTGCGCTGCAGCCTATTGTCGAGCCCTCGGAAGGGAAGATCAGCTCCCTTGAGGCGCTTATCCGCGGCAACGACGGCGGGAGCCCGGAGCATTTCTTCAGCACTGTCGATCCGGACAGCGTCTACGAAGTCGATCTCCAGACAAAAGCCTATGCCTTTGCGCTGGCGGAAAAGCTGGGCATTGGCAGCCATAAAATCGCGGTAAACCTGCTGCCCATGTCGCTGGTGAATGTCCCCGGTGCAGTGGAATTTCTGGTCGCTCAGATTAAAAAACATGGCCTTCAGCCGGAGCAGGTGGTCATTGAAGTCACTGAAAACGAGATGATCTCCGGGTTCAACCAGTTTAACAGTGCCATCAAGCAGCTTCGCGGTGAGGGAGTGGGCCTGGCGATCGATGATTTTGGCTCGGGCTATGCCGGACTTTCGCTGCTGACCCGGTTCCAGCCGGATAAAATTAAAATCGACCGGGAAATTGTCAGCAATATCCACCTGAGCGGCCCAAAACAGGCGATTGTGCGCTCCATCATCAGCTGCTGCTCCGATCTTGAAATCACCCTGGTGGCGGAAGGTATCGAGAAAATTGAGGAGTGGTGTTGGCTCGAATCTGCCGGGATCCGACGCTTTCAGGGATTCCTGTTTGCCCGGCCGCAGCTGAATGGCGTCGGCGATATCCACTGGCCGCATCTGGCGCGTTAAGTCAAATTTTCCTCCCGTTATTTCCCCTTAGCCCGGCCTGTGCTTAAATAGCTAAAACGGTTTAACATAGTTTAGCTACGAGGATCACATGAAGAAAATCTGGGTACTTGGCGATGCGGTAGTGGATTTGCTGCCCGATGGAGAAGGTCGTTTACTGCAGTGTCCCGGCGGCGCGCCGGCGAACGTCGCGGTCGGTATTGCCCGGCTGGGCGGCCAGAGCGCCTTTATCGGCAGGGTTGGCGACGATCCTTTCGGGCGCTTTATGGCGAAAACGCTCGCTGACGAGCGGGTTGACGTGACGTGGATGCGCCTTGACCCGACGCACCGCACCTCAACGGTGGTGGTCGATCTCGACGACCACGGCGAGCGATCGTTTACCTTTATGGTGCGCCCGAGCGCCGATCTGTTTCTCGAACCCGCCGACCTGCCGTCGTTCAGCGCCGGGGAGTGGCTGCACGTCTGCTCCATCGCCTTAAGCGCCGAGCCGAGCCGTACTGCGACCTTTCAGGCGATGGCCGCCATTCGTGAGGCGGGCGGTTACGTCAGCTTCGACCCCAATATTCGCTCGGATCTCTGGCCGGATGAGAACGCACTGCATGGCTGCCTGGAGCAGGCCCTGCAAAGCGCCGACGTGGTGAAACTTTCGGTAGAAGAGCTGGCCTTTTTCACCGGCAGCGCGGAGGTCAACGTTGGTCTGGAGGTGCTGATGCAGCGCTGCCCGGCGCGTCTGGTGCTGGTTACCCAGGGAAAAGCGGGTGTAACCGCGTGGCATGAAGGTTCTGTAAAACACTACCCGGCAACGCCTGTGCAGTGCGTCGATACGACCGGTGCGGGCGATGCCTTTGTGGCGGGGCTGCTCTACGGGCTGGCCGCCGGACAGGACCTGACGCCGGTTATCGCGCTCGCCCAGCGCTGCGGCGCGCTGGCCACCACCGCCAAAGGGGCGATGACCGCGTTGCCCTGGCAGCACGACCTGTAATCTCTCCTCTCCTGGCCGCCATCCGGCGGCCTGAATTGTCGCCTCGATCACACTTACTAAATCGGTTTAGCAAAAAAGATTGCCGATCCAAAATTCACAGGTTTAGTATCAGCAACCTAAACCGGTTTAGCAATTTAGCACGTTTAATGACTTCTTTTAGGGATGCGACAAAATGTATAAAAAACGCAGACTTGCCGTGATGATAGGCATGCTGGCCGGAAGTACCTCTGTTTTTGCCCAGACGGATATGTCCAGTATTGAAGCGCGTCTTGCCGCGATGGAGCAGCGCCTTCAGGACGCGGAAACGCGCGCGCAGGTGGCCGAGAAGCGCGCTGCGGCAGCAGAACAAAAAACGCAGCAGCTGGTTGCCGCTCAGCAACAGGCGCAAACGACAACCCAGGAGGTGGCGCAGCGCACCACCGCGCTGGAGAAGAAGGCGGATCAGACCGGCGGGTTTGAGTTCCACGGCTACGCCCGCTCCGGCCTGCTGATGAACGACGCGGCCTCCAGCAGCAAAAGCGGTCCGTACCTGACGCCAGCCGGTGAAACCGGCGGTGCGGTAGGGCGTCTGGGTAACGAAGCCGATACCTACGTGGAGCTGAATCTGGAGCACAAGCAAACCCTGGATAACGGGGCGACCACGCGCTTTAAAGCGATGCTGGCCGACGGTCAGAGAACCTATAACGACTGGTCAGCCGATACCAGCGATCTCAATATTCGCCAGGCTTTCGCGGAGCTGGGCAACCTGCCTGATTTTACCGGCGCGCTGAAGGGCAGCACCTTCTGGGCGGGTAAACGCTTTGACCGCGACAACTTTGACATTCACTGGCTGGATTCCGACGTGGTGTTCCTCGCCGGTACCGGCGGCGGCGTCTATGACGTGAAATGGAACGATTCGCTGCGCAGCAACTTCTCGATTTATGGCCGCAACTTCGGCAGCGTGGAGCAGACCGACAACAACGTTCAGAACTATATCCTCAGCATGAACCACTTCGCCGGCCCGTTCCAGCTGATGGTGAGCGGTCTGCGGGCGAAGGATAACGACGACCGTAAAGACACTAACGGCGATCTCATCAAAACGGATGCCGCCAATCACGGCGTTCATGCTCTGGTGGGCTTGCATAATGACAGCTTCTACGGCCTGCGCGAAGGGACCGCCAAAACGGCACTGCTGTATGGTCACGGGCTGGGTGCGGAGGTGAAAAGCATCGGCTCCGATGGCGCCTTGCTGTCTGAGGCGGATACCTGGCGCTTCGCAAGTTACGGTGTCACGCCGATCGGCGGTGGCTGGAGCGTTGCGCCCGCCGTTCTGGCACAGAGCAGTAAAGATCGCTACGTCAAGGGCGATAGCTATGAGTGGGTAACGCTCAACACCCGCCTGATCAAAGAGGTCACCCAGAATTTCGCGCTGGCCTTTGAGGGCAGCTATCAGTACATGGATTTAAACCCGGAAGGCTATAAGGATCGCAACGCCGTTAACGGCAGTTTCTACAAGCTGACCTTTGCGCCGACCTTAAAAGCGAGCAAAATCGGCGATTTCTTCAGCCGTCCGGAACTGCGCCTGTTTGCCACCTGGATGGACTGGAGCAGCAAACTGGATCATTACGCCAGCGATGATGCCTTTGGCAGCAGCGGCTTCAACGCCGGCGGGGAATGGAACTTTGGGGTCCAGATGGAAACCTGGTTTTAACCCATCACGCTCCCGCCTGGCGGGAGCGTTTCGCACATCATAAAAAGAAGTCAGGCAGAGGTATCTATGGATTTTAATCAAATCGCCCGCGAGCTTATTCCGCTGCTCGGTGGCAAGGAAAATATCGCCAGCGCGGCGCACTGCGCAACGCGTCTTCGTCTGGTGCTGGTTGATGACGCGCTGGCGGATCAGCAGGCTATCGGCAAAGTTGACGGTGTGAAAGGCTGCTTCCGTAACGCCGGGCAGATGCAGGTGATTTTTGGCACGGGCGTGGTCAACAAGGTGTACGCCGCATTTATTCAGGCGGCGGGGATTAGCGAATCCAGCAAATCGGAAGCCGCGGATCTGGCGGCGCGCAAGCTGAACCCGTTCCAGCGCATAGCCCGTCTGCTCTCCAACATCTTTGTGCCGATCATCCCCGCGATTGTGGCGTCCGGTCTGCTGATGGGCCTGCTCGGCATGGTGAAAACCTACGGCTGGGTCAATGCGGATAACGCCATCTACATCATGCTGGACATGTGCAGCTCGGCGGCGTTTATCATTCTGCCTATTCTGATTGGGTTTACCGCCGCGCGCGAGTTTGGCGGTAACCCGTACCTCGGCGCGACACTGGGCGGCATATTGACCCACCCGGCGCTGACCAACGCCTGGGGCGTGGCGTCGGGCTTCCACACCATGAACTTCTTTGGCCTTGAGATCGCGATGATTGGCTATCAGGGCACGGTATTCCCGGTGCTGCTGGCCGTCTGGTTTATGAGCATCGTGGAGAAAAACCTGCGCCGTGCGATCCCGGATGCGTTAGACCTGATCCTGACGCCGTTCCTCACCGTCGTCATCTCCGGCTTTATCGCCTTGCTGATTATCGGCCCGGCGGGGCGCGCTCTGGGCGACGGCATTTCCTTTATTCTGAGCACGCTGATCGCCCACGCGGGCTGGCTCGCCGGGCTGCTGTTCGGCGGACTGTATTCGGTGATTGTGATCACCGGTATTCACCACAGCTTCCACGCGATTGAAGCCGGGCTGCTGGGCAACCCGTCGATTGGCGTTAACTTCCTGCTGCCGATCTGGGCCATGGCGAACGTGGCGCAGGGCGGCGCCTGTCTGGCGGTGTGGTTCAAAACCAAAGACGCCAAAATCAAAGCCATTACCCTGCCGTCGGCGTTCTCTGCAATGCTGGGCATCACCGAAGCGGCCATTTTTGGTATCAACCTGCGCTTCGTTAAGCCGTTTATCGCTGCGCTGATTGGCGGCGCGGTGGGCGGGGCATGGGTGGTCTCCGTGCATGTGTACATGACCGCTGTCGGGCTGACCGCGATTCCGGGGATGGCCATCGTGCAGGCCAGCTCGCTGCTGAACTATATTATCGGCATGGTGATTGCCTTCGGCGTGGCGTTTACCGTCTCACTGCTGCTGAAATATAAAACGGATTCTGAATAATGACGTTACCTTCCCGCTGGCCTGCGATCCTGCAGGCCGTTATGACAGGTCAGCCGCGGGCGCTGGCGGACAGCCATTATCCGCAATGGCACGCCGCGCCGGTGACGGGGCTGATGAACGACCCGAACGGGTTTATCTGGTTTGCTGGCCGCTATCACCTGTTCTATCAGTGGAACCCCCTGGACTGCGAGCATCGCTTTAAGTGCTGGGGCCACTGGAGCTCAGCGGACCTGGTGCACTGGCGGCATGAGCCGCTGGCGCTGATGCCTGACGAAGCGTATGACCGCAACGGCTGCTACTCCGGTAGCGCCGTCGATAACGAGGGCGTTTTGACCCTGTGCTACACCGGCAACGTCAAGTTCGATGACGGTAGCCGCACCGCCTGGCAGTGCCTGGCCGTCGAGCAGCCGGACGGAACCTTCAGGAAGCTGGGGCCGGTGCTGGCGCTGCCGGAAGGCTACACCGGCCACGTGCGCGACCCGAAGGTGTGGCAGCACGAGGGGATGTGGTACATGGTGCTCGGCGCGCAGGATGTGCAGAAGCGCGGCAAGGTGCTGCTGTTTAAATCAGCCGATTTGCACGCCTGGACATCCTGCGGGGAGATCGCCGGTCACGGGGTTAACGGCCTGACGGACGCGGGCTATATGTGGGAGTGTCCGGACCTGTTTGCCCTCGATGGGACACATGTCCTGATCTGCTGCCCGCAGGGGCTGGAGCGCGAGCCGCATCGCTATCTCAATACCTATCCGGCCACCTGGATGTGCGGGGCGTTTGATTACGCCAGCGCCGTATTCGATCACGGCGAGCTTCACGAGCTGGACGCGGGGTTTGAGTTTTACGCCCCACAAACCACGCTGGCGGAAGATGGACGCCGCATCCTGATTGGCTGGATGGGCGTACCGGACGGGGAAGAGATGCTTCAGCCCACCCGGGCGCACGGCTGGATGCACCAGATGACCTGCCCGCGCGAACTACGCTATCGCGACGGCAGGCTCTGGCAGACCCCGGCGCGCGAACTGGCGGCGCTGCGTGAAGATGAGCAGCACTGGCAGGGGCGCGCCAGCGACGCACCCGAACTGGACGCGACGCGTCTGGAGTTTGAGCTGGGCGCATCGCAGGTGAACGTCGATTTTGCCGGCGCGCTGCGCCTCACGCTTGATGAGCAGGGTATACGCCTGGAACGCGCGAGCCTGAAAACCGGTGAAACACTGACCCGCTACTGGCAGGGTGACGTCCGCCATTTGCGCGTTCTGTGCGACCGCTCCAGCGTCGAAATCTTCATTAACCACGGCGAAGGGGTAATGAGCAGCCGCTATTTTCCTGACCATCCGGCCCGGGTGCGATTCGAAGGTGCGTCCGATATCACATTACGCTACTGGTCGCTGCGCGCCTGCATGATAGAATGAGGGTTTTGGCAGCCGGATCTAAGTCGTTGTGAGAAAAACAAAACGCGTCACCATTAAAGACATCGCGGAGCTGGCGGGTGTGTCAAAAGCCACCGCCAGCCTGGTCCTGAACGGTCGCAGCAAAGAGCTACGCGTGGCGGAAGAGACGCGCGAGCGCGTGCTGGCAATTGCAAAAGAGCACCACTATCAGCCCAGCATTCACGCCCGCTCGTTGCGCGATAACCGCAGCCACACCATTGGTCTGGTGGTCCCGGAGATCACCAACTACGGTTTTGCCGTCTTTTCTCACGAGCTGGAAACGCTGTGCCGCGAGGCGGGCGTTCAACTGCTGATCTCCTGCAGCGATGAAAACCCGGGGCAGGAGACGGTGGTGGTGAACAACATGGTGGCGCGTCAGGTGGACGGGCTGATTGTGGCCTCCAGCATGCTCAACGACGCGGACTACCACAAGCTGAGCGAGCAGCTGCCCGTTGTCCTGTTTGACCGCCACATCAACGACAGTGCGCTGCCGCTGGTGATCACCGACTCCATTACCCCAACGGCGGAACTGGTGGCCGACATTGCGCGCCAGCATTCTGATGAATTCTACTTTCTCGGCGGCCAGCCCCGCCTGTCGCCCACGCGCGACCGCCTGGAAGGCTTTAAGCAAGGGCTGCGTGAGGCCGGTGTGGCGCTGCGCCCCGAGTGGATCATTCACGGCAACTATCACCCTAGCTCCGGATACGAGATGTTTGCTGAACTCTGCGCCCGCCTGGGGCGTCCGCCGAAAGCGCTTTTCGCCGCTGCCTGCGGGCTGCTGGAAGGGGTGCTACGCTATATGGGCCAACATAACCTGCTGCAAAGTGATATCAGGTTAGCCAGTTTTGACGATCACTATCTCTACGATTCGCTGACGATCCCGGTGGATACCATTCGTCAGGATAACCGTCAGCTGGCGTGGCACTGCTTTGATTTGATTAGCAAATTAATCGAAGGGGAGACGCCGCAGCCGTTGCAGCGCAAGCTGGATGCCACCCTGCAGCGACGCTATAAGTCAGTGAAATAGCCCGGTTCGATACTTCAATAACTTTAATTAATTTAAGTTTTGGAATGGCCGATAACCATAAGGAATAATTCTCCTTGAGGTATTGGTTTATGTCGTTGAAAAAGTCGTCCCTGATTGTCCTGTTCTCGCTGCTTTTCTTCTTTGTTGTCAGCACCGTCACCAGCGTTGGCCTCATCATTAAAAGTAATAATTCGCTGGATAACGTCAACAAAGAGATCCAGGTTGTGCTGTCCATTATTGACCCTATTAACCACAGCCGTACGCTGCGCGTGCGGGTGATGGAGTATGTGAAGATGGTGGAAGCGGGCAACGCGGCGGACGGCGCTGCAAAGCTTACCGCCGTGAAAGAGGCGTTGACCAAAGCGGACCACGCCTTTGCGGCCTTTATGGCGTCGCCGCGCCTGAGCGATGAAGCGTCGCTGGTCACTGCCTATCAGGACGCCTGGCAAAACTACCGCAACCAGGGGCTGGCACCGCTGATCGATGCCGCCGAGGCGCACGATGTTGCTAAATTCAACGCGCTGATCCCGGAAGTCTCCCGCCTCGACCGCCAGTACGAGATCGTTCTCGATCAGGTGCTTTCCGTCCACCAGAAATACGCCAAAAGCCTGAACGAGGATGCGAGCAGTAACTTCGTCTCTGGCCTGGCGATCATTGCCGCTATCGCCAGCCTGTTTGTGGTGGTGATTGTCGCCGTCAGCCTGCTGATGAAGCGCTTTGTCTTTGCGCCGGTTAACCTGGCGCGCGAGCACTGCAGCCAGATTGCAGCAGGCAAGCTGGACATTCCGGTGCCGGTGAAGGGGAGTACAGGCAACGAAATCGACCATCTGATGGGCTCGATGGAGCAGATGCGTCAGGCGCTGCTGGCGACCATCGCCCAGGTGCGCGATGCGAGCCATACCGTAACGCACGCTGCCCAGGAGATTGCCTCCGGGAATATCGACCTGGCGTCACGCACCGAGCAGCAGGCTTCGGCGTTAACCCAGACGGCGGCCAGCATGGAAGAGCTGAGCGCGACGGTGGCGAACAACACCGATAATGTGTATCAGGCCGGGAAACTGGTGCAGGACGCGGTGAAAAATGCCCACACCGGTGAAGCGGTAACCCGTGAAGTCATCGACACGATGAATACCATCGCGGCGAACTCGAAGCGCATTGAAGACATCACCAGCGTGATTAACAGCATCGCCTTCCAGACCAACATCCTGGCGCTGAACGCGGCGGTTGAAGCGGCGCGCGCCGGCACGCAGGGCCGCGGCTTTGCGGTCGTGGCCAGCGAAGTGCGCACGCTGGCGCAGAAAAGTGCGGTGGCGGCTAAAGACATCGAAAGCCTGATCGCGCAGTCGGTCTCCAGCGTGAAAAACGGTGCGGAGCTGGTGAGCCGCTCGGGCGAGGTGATTGACTCGATCATTTCATCGGTGAATAAAGTGAATACGCTGATGGAGCAGATCTCCGTCGCCTCTGAAGAGCAGAGCCGCGGGATCGGCCAGGTCGGGCAGGCGGTGACCGAGATGGATGGCGTCACCCAGCAGAACGCCGCGCTGGTGCAGCAGTCCGCTGCGGCAGCGGCCTCGCTGGAAGAGCAGGCGCAGCAGCTTTCACGGAGTATTTCGAGTTTTAGGTTGCCGTTGCAGGCTTGATTTAGTTAGGGAGGCTCCACAGGGGGCCTTTTAAAAAGGTGCTACTCGTGTCGCGTGGCCTATGGGTAAATTTATACAGCCTGATTTTTCGTGCCGGTTGATACGTGACCGCGTGAGCCGTAGCCGAATATTAGCATGATGGATAAAGCAGGAAAAATGTTAGTATTAAAAAGGGTTATTGAGTACCTCCGAAACAATAATGCCGATTGATAAGGGGCGCCAATGAATCAACGTTACCTAATGATTTTTAGATAACGTTGGTTTATACAGTGTTCACTTAAACAAAGATAAAATGCCATAATTGCTTCATCAGCAGCATTATAAATGTTAGTTAACTCTTCGAGAGAATATCGCTCTCCCACTTCAGCAGCACTTTCTCGGCCATGTGCAACTGCATTCCGTCGCTCACGTAAGGCATTCACTCGACCTATTGATGCAGGAGATATATTAAACCCTGGGGCTCCAAAAAGTCCGAGAACCCAAGCCATAGTTTTAGCGTCAACGTTTTGCAAACTCTCTGCTAAGGGATTATCAGTTATTCTTAATACAGTCTCGCTAAGGGTCGCTTGGAATAAAGAGATCGACTTATCAAATATTTTGTTTTTTCCACACTCATTTATGGATTTGATTTCACTAAAATGGAATATACTATGAAGCGAAGCGATACAATCTATGCTTCGATTGTTATGTCCTGAAATCACTTCAATAGCAGCTTCAATTATTGCATTCACAGAGCGTTCAACAGCTGAGTAAATAGAAACAATCCATAACCCTTTGAGTGACTTTATATTATCACTTGTCGGTTGAAGCGGTTCGGGGCCATTTTCACGTAAAAAAATCAAAAGTGAATTTGCCTCTGCAAACCTATCTCTTACTTCAATTTGGGCATTTTCAAAACTCATATAGCTGCCCGCTGAGATACTAAATCTATTCTTCCATTAAGTTTAGGCAAGCTGTTTGTTGCACCGGTTGTCAAGTCTTTAAGTGTTGCATCTTCTAACAATATGTTCAGTTCATTCACATCAACTTGATTGCCAGCGGAAAGAATATCTGCAACTCCAACTGCTATCGCTTCGAAAAGAACCAAAGGCGTTGAATTTAAACGATTCATACGAACAATACCGTTCGGTAAGGCTTGTCTGATTTGCGAAAAGGTACGTTGGAAAATATCGCGCAAGTCGTTTTCGTTCACAAAAGATTTCGTTTTTTTCTCCATATAGTCATTAAGGAATTCCTTCACGGAGTGTTTAAATAAAGATCTATCCTCAAAGTAGGCGAAAAATTTTAATGCTAACTCTTCTAAATTACCTCTGCCATTTTTATCACTTCTCTTAATCACGGCATCAAAGTCGGGGTTTTTTACACATTCCTTGATGAAATCTGAAAAACGACCGCGAAAAACACAGTTGCGGATTTCTTGATCATGAAGAATTATACCGCCAGTGTTTAGCCTTTCGAATAAATCAAACCGAACTTGAAAATCACTCTGATCATTTAAAACTGTAATTCGAAGTGGGCGAGTTAAAAAGTTTAGCTTCAAATTATTTGGCATGTCGTCAAAGGAAACACCATTGAGAGAGGGTGTTTTTTCTAAACCTTTAAGGACTAAAGGGCCTAGATTTTTCCCATCGATAATAGCGAGTTCGGATGAGACAAATCGCAGAATTGTGGTAATTCGCTGTAAACCATCAATTACCTCCCATGATGCATCAGGATTGGTTGCCATGAATATATTTGGAATAGGAATCCCAAGAAAAATTGATTCCACTAATTGTGACTGCCTAGTGGCATCCCATACAAAACGTCTTTGATAGTCAGGAGAAACATTAATATTGTTTTCTGCGACCATATCTACAAGTTGTTTGATAGTAATATCATAGGTATCAAACCCAACTGCTCGCCTTTCTTTCTGTATTTCTGCAAGAGCGTCTGAAAAATTCATAGTTATAAACTCGACATAATTAAATAATCTAAACTATAACAAAATCAATCGAAAAAGACGATACTCTAAGACTAAAACTTTTACTGATGAGCTTATGTTCTTGACGTTAAGTTGCCCACTGAAGAGTTCCGGCTGTGGAAGAACTGGTACCTTATACTTGCCACCACCTGTGGGCTGCTCTGCTTTCTCTGATGACAATCATGCGTTGCCTGTCTCGCGATACCCTATATGTCAAATTCCTGACGGTGCTATTATCAGGAACGAACATGCGTTAGCAATAATCATACAGGCAGTCATCTCTATCGCATTCGTTAAGCGAATCTTTCGCAAAAAATGATGGCCTGAAGGAGACTCATAGCGCCCGCCAGCTCTAACAGCTATGAGTCCAAATCCGACAGCACAAAAAAATTTTATTCACCCCAGCAATATTTCCCTCCCTCATCCGTCTACCTCATCACACGCCATAATCAGTTACTGCAAACGAGGTAAACACCATGAGAGATTTTGAACTGCACGGCAGAGGTCACGGGCGCGGATTTGGTCGCCACCGTATGGGCAAGGGCTTAGTCATCGGCGCGGTGATTTTCATCGTGCTCGGCCTGCTGGTGATGTCCCTGTGGAACGCCTTGCTTCCGGCGATCCTGGGCGTGAAGGCCATCGGATTCTGGCAGGCGCTGGGCATTCTGGTGCTGAGCCGCATTCTGTTTGGCGGGTTAGGTTTCCGCCCCGGAATGTTTGGCGCGCACCGCCGCATGCACGAGCGCTGGATGAACATGACACCAGAACAGCGCGAAGCGTTTATTCAGCAGCGCCGTGAAGGCTTCGGTCGCCACGGTCGCGGCCATTGCGGCTGGCACGGTCATCGTGATGATAAGCGCGATGAAGCCACGTCAAAAGCGCCTGACGCAGAGTGAGCGAGATGAAAGCCGGGGAGGCGGGCGGATCCATGCTGATGTCGGCGCTCAATGCCTGCCGGGCCCGGCTGAAAGCCTTTATTCGCGGGCGGACGTCCGTGCGCGATGATGCCGACGACATTTTGCAGGAAGTGACGTATCAGCTGATGAAAGTGGAGCAGCCGGTCGAAAACGTCGCCGCCTGGCTGTTCCGCGCGGCGCGTAACGAAATGACCGACCGGGCGCGTAAAAAGCGCGAGGTGTCGCTCTCCGGCTATTTTACGGGTGAAGACGATGACGGTTATCCGGAAGACGAGCTGGCCGAAACCCTGTTCGGCGTACCGCACACGCCGGAGGAGGAGTACCTCAAGACGCTGCTGTGGGAAGAGCTGGGCCAGGCGCTGTCAGAACTCCCGCCGCCGCAGCGGGAGGTATTGGAAAAGACCGAGCTCCACGGCTACAGCATTAAAATGCTGGCAGAGGAGACCGGCGCCAGCGAACAGGCGCTGTTATCCCGCAAGCACAAGGCGGTGCTGTTTCTGCGCACGCGGCTGCGGGACGTCTATGACGCGCTGACGGGTGAATAGCGGCGACAGACAAAACCTTACACTTCCGGCACTTGTAGATTCATCACTATCGTTTATGATCGGGGCGTCTTGTCACTCTGGAATGTTATGCGCAACCGTCAGCTCCTCGGAAAATGGCTTTTGATTATCACCTGTCTCGCGATGGCGCTTTGCCTCGTGCAGCGTGCGGTGATGCTCAACCATTTTTTACAAGGACTGGATCCGCAGATTTCGCTGAGTGCAGATGCCCCGGCTCAAACCAGCAACACTGAACAACCCGGCCCGTCGCCGTGTCAGCTCGGCGCGCACTCGCTTCTCTGCGCCCAGCCGCTGTTCTTCGACGGTGCATTACCGGCCATTATTATCTTCTTCGCGCTGCTGCAGTTGTTTACGCAAGGGCGGGCAATGGCTCCTGCGGAACAGCCCGTTCAGGCGCCGCCTCCCCGAATACACCTGAAAAACTGCGTTTTCCGTGAATGAAAAACATCGTCACCGCACGATAATTTTTCACTGTTCACGGAGTACAACATGGTTAACCTCTTCAGGGGATTCGTCTTCCTGTGGCTGTCCTGCATCGGCATTGTCCATGCGGCGGACACCGACTGGCGGGTCTCCCCACAAAACGATCACGCCCGCATCCGCTTTCAGGCGGAGAGGGAACAAGCGCACATTAAGGGCCTGCTCACCGTTGAGCTAAAGCCCGGCTGGAAAACCTACTGGCGATCGCCGGGCGAGGGCGGCGTGGCCCCGAAAATCAGCTGGCCGGACGGCGTAAAGGACAGCTGGTCCTGGCCGGTACCGTCGCGTTTCGATATCTCCGGCATGACGACGCAGGGCTATCACGATAAGGTCACTATCCCGATCGTTCTCGACGGGGTGAAGGGCGACACGCTCGACGGGACGCTCACGCTCTCCACGTGCAGCAACGTCTGCCTGCTGACGGACTACCCGCTGCATCTTGATTTTACCCAGCCGGTGGATGAGGACTTCCGCAGCGCCTTCGAGCAAGCGATGCGCGCCGTGCCGGGCTCATCAGGCGTGTCGTCGGATCTTTCCGCCTGGCTCTCTGGCGACAAGCTGGTGATTACCGGCACCACGGACGGGAAATGGGACAATCCGGGGATCTACTTTGACCCGCTGGAGGGCGATATTCTGCCCGGCGAACCGGTTATTAAACACGACGGCACTGCGCTTCGGGTGACGGTTCCCGTGACCGACGAATGGGGAGACAAACCCGCCTCGCTGGAAGGCAAGAGGCTGTCGTTTGTGCTGACCAACGGCGATCGGGCTCAGCAAACCACCATGACCGTTGGGACAACACCCGAAGAGACCTCCGCACCGGACGGGACGGGTAAAATGGTGCTCTTTGCGCTATTAGGCGGGCTGATCCTGAACCTGATGCCCTGCGTGCTGCCGGTGATGGGCATGAAGCTTAACAGCATCCTGCTGGCGGGAACGGACAGGCGTGCCATCCGGCTGCGCTTCCTGGCCACCAGCGCCGGGATCCTCACCTCCTTTATGCTGCTGGCCGGGATGGTCACCGCGCTGAAGCTGGCCGGAGCGTCGCTGGGGTGGGGCATTCAGTTTCAGAACCCGTGGTTTATCGGCCTGATGGTCGCCGTCACCTTCCTGTTTGCACTGAACCTGTTTGGAACGTTTGAAATGCTGCTGCCTTCTTCTGCCGCCGGACGGCTGGCGACGGCAGGGGGATCGGGGATCGGCGGCAGTTTCTGCGAAGGAATGTTCGCCACGCTGCTGGCGACGCCGTGCTCCGCGCCGTTCCTCGGTACGGCGGTCGCCTTTGCCCTTGGCGCGCCGCTGCACGCCCTGTGGCTAATCTTCCTGATGCTCGGCGTGGGCATGAGCCTGCCGTGGCTGTTCGTTGCCCTGGTGCCGAAAACGGCCATGCTGTTGCCGAAACCTGGCCGCTGGATGAACACGCTCAGGGTCATCCTCGGCCTGATGATGCTGGCCTCCAGCTTCTGGCTGTTGTCGCTGCTTAATCTGCATATTGGTGACACTGTCACGAAAATCGTTATGCTTGTTTTGATCGTCCTCGCGCTCGCGTTGTTCGCACTGAAAGGGCAAAAATCTTCGCCGCTGTTCTGGGTGGTGGTCATCGCGCTGTCGGCGTTCGGCGGCTATCAGCTGCGCGGTCTGCTTAACGCGCCGTCTGACGATCCGGCACAAAACGTTGCGCAAACCGTCCCGTGGCAGCCGCTCAGTGAAGAGGCCATTGAGCAGGCGCTGGCGCAGGGAAAACGGGTGTTTGTGGATATCTCCGCGGACTGGTGCGTGACCTGTAAAGTTAACGAGCACCGCGTACTCAGTCAGCCGGAGGTTATTGCCGCGCTTCGCCAGCCGGACGTGGTGGCCCTGCGCGGTGACTGGAGCCAGCCGTCCGCGTTTATCGCGGATTTTCTGGCGAAGCGAAACCGCTACGCCATTCCGTTTAACGCGGTGTATGGCCCCGGCCTGCCTGATGGCGAGATCCTCTCGCCGCTGCTGGACAAGCGCACCCTGGTCACCACCCTGAACAATGCAAAAGGCTAACTGTGTCATGAAAAAATTCCTTATTACGCTTCTGCTCCTGCTGGCCCCGCTTCAGGTATTCGCCGCGCAGCCACTGACGCCGGACCAGGAGCAGCGCGCGCAGAAGATGATCGCTGATTTCCTGTTTAACGATCCAAACTCCCCGCGCATCGGCGCGAAAAACCCAAAGCTCACCCTGGTGGTCTTTACCGACTACAACTGCCCGTACTGTAAAAAATTCGATCCGTACCTGGATAAGATTGTCGAAAAACACCCGGACTTGGCGGTGGTCTTTAAGTTTTTACCTTTCCGCTCGGAAAGTTCGCTGACCGCCGCGCGAGACGCGTTAACCGTCTGGCGTGCGCATCCTGAGCAGTTTATGAAGCTGAACCACACCCTGATGGCGAAAAAGGGGTACCACGATGACGCCAGCATTCAGGAGGCGCAAAAACGGGCGGGCGTGAGCGTGACGACGCCGGACGAGGAGAGTTTTCTGACGATCAGGCGCAGCCTCATTGTGGCGGAAAAAATGGGGATCCAGGGCACGCCCGCCACGCTTATCGGCGAGGGGCTGCTTCCCGGCTGGGTACCGTTCGAACAATTCGACGAAATGGTCAGTGAAGCACTGAAAAACCGCTAACCTGAAGGGGGCGAAATGCCCCCGACAAACCGGAGAGGGAAATGAAAAAATTACTGTTACTTTCGGCGCTGGCGACGTCAGGGCTGGTACAGGCGGCTGAAGCCATACCAGATGTGGTGAAGCACTTCAGCGAGCAGCAGAACATCAAAATCATCAAGAAGCTGGATGCGCCGGGCGGGGCGCCAGCCTGGCTGGGGCAGTATCAGGATATGGGCGTCACGCTCTTTTTAACCCCGGACGGCAAACACGTCATTTCGGGCTATCTGTACGATGACAAAGGAAAAAACCTCAGCGAAGGTTATTTCCAGAAAGAGATCTACGCCCCAATGGGACGTGAAATGTGGAAGACCCTCACTGCGGCGCATCCCCTGAAAGAAGGGGCGGATAACGCCCCGCGTAAGGTTTTTGTCTTTGCCGATCCGTTCTGTCCGTACTGCAAGCAGTTCTGGGCCGAAGCGCAGCCGTGGGTCAAGGCCGGTAAGGTTCAGCTCAATACGCTGCTGGTGGCGTTTCTCAACCCCAACAGCGGACGTAACGCCGCCGCGATCCTGAATGCGAAAGATCCGGTTTCGGCCTGGCGCGAATATGAGCTCTCCGGCGGCAAAAAACTGCCCAAACCTGAAGGCGAGGCTTCCCGCGAAACGGTAGCGATACTGCAGAAACATCAGGCGCTGATGGACAGCCTGGGCGCTAACGCCACGCCGGCTATTTATTATCTGAATGCGGAAAACGAGCTGCAGCAGGTGGTGGGGATGCCGGATGCGCAGCAGCTCGAGGCGATGTTTGGGCCGAAGCCGTAAAAAAAACAGGCAGAAACGGGCGTTTCTGCCTGATCATTACTTAGCTACCCCAGCGTCCACGGAGGTAGTTTACCGCCTGCTGGGTCTGCGGCTGGTTCAGGTAATCTTCCCGGAACAGGATGGTGCCGTTGACGTTGGGCAGTGAATCGTTGAGATCGAGCTGCTTTTTCAACTCCGGCACGCCGCCCTGAACCGTCCAGTCCGGCTCGTTTCTTGACGGTTCGCCCACCTTATAGAACGCAATGCCGATATACAGGCGCGTGTGGGTCGGCTTCACAACGTCGGCCCACCATCTGGTCAGCACGTCGTAGCGGGCGGCATCCCGTGAGAAGGGCCAGTAAATCTGCGGCGCGATGTAGTCCAGCAGGCCCTGCTGCACCCACTGACGCGTATCGGCGAAGGATTCATCATAGGCCGCGGCGCCCCGTGTGTCGGAGCCTGCCGGGTCAAAGGAGCGGTTACGCCATACCCCCGCCGGGCTGACGCCAAACTCAACGTCGGGCTTTGTCTGCTTGATCGCGCGGGAGACCTGGACAATCAGCTGCTGCGTGTTGTGCCTTCGCCAGTCGGCTTTTGAGGCAAATCCCTGGCCGTACTGCCGCCAGGTCTGCGAATCATTCAGCGAGGAGCCCGGCGTTTCGGTATAGAAGTAATCGTCAAACTGCACGCCGTCTACCGGGTAGTTCGCCACCACTTCGGTCACCACTTTGGTTATCCAGTCCCGCACCTCGGGAATGCCCGGATCAAGCACAAAGCGGTCGCCTGAGATGCGCACCCACTCCGGATGCTGAACATAGACGCTGGACGGGGTCTGATAGGCGGTTCGGTTTAGCGCGGCGATGGTGGACGGTTTGGTGTTGGTCGACACGCGATAGGGGTTGAACCAGGCATGGACCTTCATGCCGCGCTTGTGCGCTTCATCGAGCATAAACTGCAGCGGATCGTACCCCGGATACTCACCGATGTTGCCCGTCAGCATATCCGACCACGGGAGAATCTTCGATGACCAGAGAGCCGTGCTGTCCGGCTTCACCTGGAAAAAGACCGTGTTGATGCCGAGTTGCTTAAGGTTGTCGAGCTTTGCGATCAGAGCCTGCTTTTGCATCGCGATGCGCTGGTCCGCGCTGCGGCCATTCACCGACGCGACTGGCGGCCAGTCGAGACGCGAGACGGTCGCCAGCCAGATGCCGCGCATCGGCTGGTTTGCCTGCGGCGTCGGTTTGCTGACGGTGGGGAGAGGGGTAACCAGCGATTTCGGTGGTTTTGAGGAGCAGCTCACAAGTAAAAGCGCGCAGGCAGCCAGCGCACCGATCCGTTTTACGTGTCGCGTCATTTGCGTATTAGCTCTTGATAATCCGACTGTTGGCCCAGGGATTAAAGGCGGGCGCCGCCTGCGCTGTATTTCCCTCATCGTTGAGAGAGTCCAGATACAGGGCTTCCACTTCCGCGCGCGCCCATGGGGTGCGGCGCAGAAATTTCAGGCTCGATTTAACGCTGGGGTCTTTTCTGAAACAGTTAATTTTGATGCGGTCGCCCAACTCGCTCCAGCCATATTTCGCCACCAGGGCGTTGACCATCATCTCCAGCGTTACGCCATGCAAAGGATCTTTGGAAATATGTGCAGTCATAGGCGTCCGGATGTCTCGATTTTTAGGGGATTGGGGTAAACGCTGAAAGGGTACAAGAAAGCAGGGGAAGCGGCAATAACATCGAGATCCCCCTTTTTTAGGCATTAGCTCCTTCTAACTGTCTGTATAATCAACAGACTAACCATAAAAAACGGGTATACCGATGACGCATAATCAGGTGCTGGGAATCGATCTCGGCACAACAAACAGCGCGGTCAGTGTTTGGCTTGAGGGGCGGCCAGTACTGGTTACGAATAAATTTGGTGAGGTTCTGACTCCTTCCGTCGTGGGTCTTGACGATGACGGTAATATTCTGACAGGCCGTTCCGCCCGGGATCGTTTACAAACTCACCCCCATCTCACGCAGGCGAGCTTTAAACGTTTTATGGGGACAGACGTCCAGCTTCCGCTTGGACAGCGGCAATTTCGTGCGGAGGAGTTATCCGCTCTGCTGCTTCGCCAGCTCAAAGAAGATGCTGAAGTCTGGCTTGGTCAGGCCGTCTCCGAAGCAATCATTACCGTTCCGGCTTACTTTAATGATGTACAACGCCGGGCAGTAAAAAATGCTGCGAGCCTGGCAGGACTGAATGCAATCCGCCTGTTAAACGAACCTACAGCTGCGTCGCTTGCGTTTGGATTACTGGAAAACCGCGAACAAAAATACCTTACGTTCGATCTTGGCGGCGGGACATTTGATGTTTCCATTATTGATATGTTTGAGAGCGTGGTGGAAGTTCGTGCCAGCAGCGGTGATGTAAGGTTAGGTGGAGATGATTTCTCTGAGGCCATTCTGCACTGGATGTTGCAACAACATCCTGCTCTTAACGCTGCCCCCGATACGGTGAGAGCCGAGCTGCTGGCAAAAGCTGAAAGCATGAAACTGACGTTTAGCCAGTATGCAGAGGCACAGGCAACGCTATTCTGGAATGATACGGAGTGGCGTTGGTTAATGAATGAAGAGCAATTTGCTCAGTGCTGCAAACCGATTTTAAACCGGCTTCAGGTGCCTGTTCAGCAGGCTCTCCATGATGCGCGGTTCTCGGTACACGATCTGGACCACATCCTGCTGGTGGGAGGGGCTACCCGTATGCCACTCGTACGCCAGACGGTCGCACGTCTTTTCGGCCGCTTCCCACGTTACGACCTTCATCCAGATGAAGCCGTAGCGCTTGGCGCGGGCGTTCAGGCGGGAATGGTCATGTCTGATGTCGCCGTGGAGGATATTATTCTCACGGACGTGATGCCTTTTTCTCTGGGGGTTGAAGTTGCCCGACGGAGTTTAGACCGTCTTGAGACGGGCTTTTTCCTGCCACTCATCGAACGTAATACCTTTCTACCCGTGAGTAAAATGGAGACTGTCAATACCGTTGAAGATAATCAACGCACTGTCTTACTGAAGATTTACCAGGGGGAGGCGCGCAAAGTTCGCGACAATATTTTTCTGGGTGAAATGAGTATTGATGTTCCTCCTGCACCGGCGGGAGAGGTCTCTCTGGATGTCCGCTTTACCTATACCCTCGATGGTTTGCTGGAAGTTGAGTGCCAGTGCCAGGGAAACCCTGCCATCTCAAGGCTGATTATTGAGAAAGTGCCAGGGCAGATGAGCGATGAACACATTGCCGATAGCCTGCAAAAGCTCGCTGCACTCAAAATCCATCCTCGCGATCGTAAGGAGAACGTCGCGCTGTTGGCTCGCAGTTCACGTCTGTATGAACGGCTTCTTGGGGACGAGCGTGTCTGCATTGACCGGCTTACAACAGAATTTGAGTGGGCGCTTGAGAGTCAGGAGCCGCAGCGGATTGAACGTTGCGCACGTGAGGTTGAACTTTTCCTCAATCACTACGAAGAGGTCAGGTAGATGAGTATCTGGCAAATTCTTGATATTGCCCCTACAGAGGATGAATCGGAAATTCGGCGAGCCTATGCCCGCCAGTTAAAAAAGAATCGCCCTGATACCGACCCCACGGGTTACCAACGGCTGCGGGAAGCATTTGATGATGCAAAACGGTTAGCACAGCAAGGCAAAGAGAAGGGGCCGCAACCTGTTTTTGTCGATGAACCGGCAGCCATGGTTGTTCGTCTGGAAGAAACTGACGAACGCGTGGCCGTTGTCTTACCAGAGCGTGAAGCGTTATACACGGAACAGGAAATATCGGCTCTGGCTTATAAGCTCGTCAACGAAGAGATAACAGGTATTGCTTCTCTCAAGCGTCTCTCCGCTCGCATTAACGGGCGAGGAAGCCTTGAACAACAACGAATTTTCAGTCAACGTCTTGCCGCTGCACTGGCTGAGCAGGATGGATTAACTGAAGCGCAACTTGATATCGTGGCGGAAACGCTGGACTGGCGGATAAATGATTACGACTTTAGCCATGTCATCCCGCTTTACGTTCAGCACGCCATCAATCATCAGATACGCCAGACTGAAATCCTCCGTGCCTGGCAGAAAATGGAGGCGGAAGGGAAGCATGGATCATGGCGGGAGAGGGTGGCTATTAAGCTGCTCAGAAGTGAACGTCAAAACGTCCCCTGTTGGATACGATTAGTGCCGGGTCTTATTGAGATAATGGCAGCACGATATCAATACTTACTGCACTTTTTCCCCGAAACGCTCGCCAGGTTGAATCCCGCCATTCAGCCGTTTCTGCAGAAACCCCGTTTAGGCATTACCTCGGCGGGTCTTTTCTTATTCGCATTCTGGGGCTTTCTTTTCAGCGCTATTTTACCCTCCACAGGGGGCATTAACCTGGTCAGCACCATTACGATAGCCACCCTTTTTTTCTACCTTTACTTCAGCGATATGGTGCTGATAGGTGTTCATTCCAGGCCCAGATTGCTCAGTGCTTTTTTGGGCATTGAGTTCCTGTTTTCACTCATCATTATTCAGTGGTTCTTTGGCGGACTCTATTTTGCTGCGCTTTCGGCCATTACTGCACCCGGTCTGGGGCCACCACTTCTGGTGACGGCGATCTTTTTGCTGCTGTCAGCGATAGCCGTATGGGCAGTATGGCCAGGCCAGAAGGTACCGGCGATACGTTTGCCGGGGATCATTATGAGCAGGCTCTTTGCCAGTCCATGGCGGATCCTGGAGGTGATGAATTTCGCATGGTATGGCTTACTCTGGCTTTTCATTCATTACTTTATTTGCGCTGCGGTTATGGCGGCGCTGATTAAGCAGTTTAGTGAGAGATGAACCGGGTATGACGCTCTCACAATAAAGGTCACCCGGACTTAAGCCGGGTGACCTTTTTATGTTTGTCTGAAGCTTATTTTTTATCAGCAAACAGTTCCGGCGCCCATGGACGCGGATCCACCTCCATAAACGGCGCGCGCTCGAAGCGGTCCTTCAGCGCCCACGGCACCGTGCAGTCGAAGATCGTCTTGCAGGAAATGCCGTTGCCGCGAATCGAGGTGCTGTAATCCGGCGACTGGGACGGATCCAGCTGGTGGCCGCGGATCCCCGGAATATTGGTGATACTGACATCGCCCTGCATGCGCGTCGTCATCGCCCACAGGATGTCGTCGCTGTCGAAAATATCCACGTCTTCGTCGACCAGAATAATGTTCTTCAGCTCCGAATAGGTGGCTAAGGCGATGAGTGCCGCCTGGCCCTGGCGTCCTTCGTCTGACGGCTGGCGTTTTTTCACCTGCAATATTCCGAGGAACTTACCGCCGCCCGCGGTATGGGCATAGACGTTTTGCAGGAATCCGGGAATTGCCTCTTCAACGGCATTACGGATGC
Source organism: Enterobacter sp. SGAir0187 (assembly GCF_002952735.2). Taxonomy (NCBI): domain Bacteria; kingdom Pseudomonadati; phylum Pseudomonadota; class Gammaproteobacteria; order Enterobacterales; family Enterobacteriaceae; genus Enterobacter; species Enterobacter sp. SGAir0187. The sequence goes on from NZ_CP025034.2 coordinate 185,601, forward strand.
TGGCCTCGGTCGGCAATCCGGCCAGCGTGGTATGTTCTTCCCCCGGTCCCACCAGCGTCTGCAGGATGGCGTGGTTTCGCATGGTCACGGCTTTCACTTTGATCACCGGCAGGGAGGGATTCGCCTCGCCGCAGTAACCCGGGAACTCCGGCATCGCGTGGCCGGTGTTGGTGTGCTGATCCTCTCTCACGCGCACGCCCGGAAGCAGTTCACCTTCGATGATGATCTCCGCCCGCGCGATGGCTTTCTCTTTGATCGCCACGCCCTGCACCAGCTCGACCGGCTGTTGGCGCAGCGCCCCGGCGACGCCCAACTCGTTATAGCCAAACGGCGTGGTAGGGGCCTCAAAGCATGCGCCGATATAGATGGCGGGATCGAGACCCATGTTGATCGTCACCGGCAGCGGTTTTCCGGCCTCTTCCGCCTTTTTGCGGAACACTTCGATATGGCGCCCGGCGGCAAGGAACATGGAAAGCTCGTCGCGCTCCTGAACGCAGAGGCGGTGGATGGTGACATCCGTCAGCGAGCTGTCTTCCGGATCGCTTGCCAGCACCAGCCCCAGACAGAAGAACGGACCCGCATCAATCGGCGTGTTGGTTGGGGCCGGAAGCAGCTTGCGAAGGTCGAAGTCAGGGTCGTCAGCGTAGAAGACCTGCTCCTGACAGGGGGCCTGCGAGGCCGGAACAACAACCGGCGCAACCGGCTTTTTCACTGCCTGGCCGACGTGCTTTGCCAGTTCAGAGGGCTCGCAGCCCAGAAGCAGCGCCGCGCGCTCGCGGCTGGCGTGCATGCCCACCAAGATGCGGGAGTGCGGATAGCCCTTAATGCTGTTGAACATCATGGCCGGGCCCGTACGGGTTGGACGTTTGACCGTGCCACCCGCGCCGATATGGCGATAGACGCCCGCCAGCTCCGCATTGGGATCGACCGGATGATCGGTTTCAATGTATTGCCCTTCGTGGCGCTGCAGTAAGGCGATGGCGCTGCGGAGATCGTTAATCTTGTGTTCCATATTTTCCTCCCTCGGTTGAATACCTCCATTTTTATGGCAATGACCAATAGCATCAATTGCATCATTACTGTTAAATTGATAAGTAAATTTATATCAATATAAGGAAGCGTCTCGTGCAGTTTCGTCAGATGCGCCACTTCATCGTCGTGGCCGAAGAGCTCCATATGCACCGGGCCGCCGAGCGTCTGAACATGGCGCAACCGGCGCTGAGCCAGCAGATAAAGGCGCTGGAAGAACGTTTAGGCGTCACGCTTTTCAGCCGGGCGAACCGCCGCTTAACCCTGACGCCCGCGGGCGAAGCGTTCCTGCTAAAAGCCAGGCTTGCCATCTCGTTAACCGAACAGGCGGTGCTGGACGCCAGACAAACGGCAAGGGGCGAGCAGGGCGTGTTAAACCTCGGGTGCGTGTCGAGCGCGATGTTCGACGGCAGGCTGCCCGCCGCGCTTCGCCAGATGCATAGCCGCTGGCCGGCCATTACCATGTCGCTGATGACGGGAAACGTGCAGACGCTCTACGCCGCCGTGCAGAGCAACCAGCTGGATGTGGCCATCATCCGCGCGCCGCTGCCGTCGCTGCCGGACGATCTGCAAAGCCGGCCGTTCGCCTCGGAGAAAACAGTGCTGGCGCTGTATCGTCAGCATCCGCTGGCCGGGTCCGCCGCGCTGACGCTTTCGTCGGTGAAAGACGAAAAATGGATCTCCCTGCGCGACCCGGAGGGAATGGGGCTGGAACAGTATTTCTATGACGCCTGCAGCGGGGCGGGCTTTCAGCCGGACGTGGTGCAAAACGCGACCGACGTGCCCACGGTGATAAGCCTGGTATCGGCAGGGTTTGGTCTGGCGCTGCTGCCCGCGTCGGCAAAGGCGGTGAGCGTCGAGAACGTCGTCTACGTGGACATCCTCGACCGGCTGCGGGAGAGCGAACTCACCCTGGTTTGCCACCGGATTATACGCTCAGAAGTGCTTAAAAAGTTTCTGGTTACCCTCGATCACACCTGACGTCCGGCGGCCCGCAGGAGCTCCTCGCGCAGCCAGGCGAGGGTTCCTGTCCTGAAGCAGGGCGTCCAGCGTCAGGAGCAGGTCTATGTCCATGTCAGATAGCCGCGTCATCGCTCTATTTCGCGCCGCTGGCGTCACGGTTGGTATAGGTGACAGGAACCCAGGCGTAGCCGCCTTTCTCGCCTTTCGTCACATAGCCGATGCCCGGGAAAGGCAGGTGCGGGGCGGCCACCAGGTCCTTGTTTTTCACAAAGTCAGCGAACGCATGCTCGCGTACGCTTGCCGCTTTGTTCTGATCTTCATCGTAAGTGATGGTCACCGCAGGCTGCGGGAACTGCACCGCCGCGGCATGAATGATGTCGCCGACAAAGGTGATCTTCTCGCCTTTGCTTGTCAGGGTGTAGAAGGCTGAACCCGGCGTATGGCCGGGATGAACCGTGCCGGTAAGCCCCGGAAGAATCTCCGATGTGCCGCTAAACGGCACCACTTTCCCCGCGTCAAGATAGGGCTTTAAGGTCTTCTGCGCGACGTCAAAGTAGTTCTTGCCGTAGCCGGTTTTCTTCTGATTGTCGTCGTTAAAGAAAAAGTCGATATCCGGTTTGCCAACGTAAACGCGCGCGTTGCTGAACACCACCTTGCCATCCTTCACCAGACCACCGGCATGATCGGAGTGGGCGTGAGTCAGCAGAACTTCAGTGATGTCCTCGGGTTTTATCTCCTGCGTGGCGAGGCTCTCAATCAGACGGCCGCCGGTATCAGGGCCAAAGAGCTGACCCGATCCGGTATCCACCAGGATTTTATGTCCGGGCATCGCAATCAGGAACGCGTTGATGGAGACTTCAGGCGGGTTGGTCTGGAAATTTTTCGCGAGCAGCGCATCAATGTTTTGCGGCGTTGTCCTGCGCAGCAGCTTGTGCAGATCCTGCGCGACGGTCCCGTCGGTAAACGAGGTGACCAGAACGTCGCCAACCTGAACGCTGTACCCGCCCGCCGATTGTTTAACGACGTGCTGAGGCGTCTCGGCCGAGGCCTGCAGCGCAGGATAGAAAAGCAGTGAACTGGAAATCAGCGTGGAAAGAGCAAGTTTTTTCACGGTAAGCATACGAGTCTCCTTTGAAAGTGCTCATCTTACTGCTCCGTAAAATTATAAGAACCTGCCCAGAAATGATAGGACCTATAAACGGGATGGATAGCCAACCGAAGGGCCGGGAAGACGGGCAATGCCTTTTCCGGCCCGTAAGACCTTATTTTTTCAGCGGTGCGTTCCAGCTATCGAGCGTGGCTTTGGACCAGGCGCCATAAGCGGCATTAGGCAGCACAATCCAGTCGTTGCCGAAGTGTTCGGCGCTGGCTTCAACCAGCTCACGCTGCTGCTCGCTCGGCTTTTTGTTTTTAAACTGCACGGCGAAGTCCGGCAGGCTGTCGCCGAACAGCATCACGATCTGCTGCTTTTTGAGGATGCTCTGGCGGCGCTCTTCCTTGCTGACCGTATCCAGCAGCACGCTTTCGTCAGACACCTGCGGCAGGCCGAGAGCGTTTAACGTTTTCAGCGTGTCGGCTTTATTTTCCTGCATACGATCCGAGACATAGTAGATCCGGACCTTGCTCTGATTCACGTGGTCAAGAAACGCTTTCGCACCCGGGATTAAGCCGGGTTTTCCCTGCTTCTCCCAGTCGCTCCAGGTGTCCCATTGTGTATAGTCGTGACACTGCTCCGCGTCGCGCACCAGCAGAGGGGTGTTATCCAACACCGTTTCGTCGAGGTCCATCACCACGGCGTAGTTTTCGGGCGTTTTCAGATCTTTTAACTTCTCGTTGAAACGCTCGGTGGCAAACCGATAGGTTTGCAGCTGAAGGGCCATAATCTCTGCCGATTTCTGCTGATAGCGCAGCGCCATTTCGTACGCTTTCGGTTCACACAGGTCGCGCCCGGCAGCCGTCGCGGTTGCCGCTGCACTCATAACAGGTAATGCCAGCAGTAATGCCTTAGTCATTGAATTCACGCTTTTTTCCTCAACACCCTGGTTAAAATCCCGAAAGCGTAATGAAATTCAGTGACAGAAATATGACCGCGATGTGGCATTGTGTTTCCGCTAGACCAGCATGTAATACCAGAACAGGGCGACCTCGTCTTTTTCCGGCAAGGCGTTGTAAAGATAACGGTCGTACCCGCCCAGGGTAAATCCGTAGTGACGGTAAAACAGACAGGCGGAGACGTTTACATTTTGTGTTTCAAGCCGTAATCCCGGCGCATTTACGCTGCGGGCCCAGACGTGGGCGGCGGCCATCAATTTTTGCGCGGCGCCGGTTCTGCGTCTGGTGCGATCAACGGCAATATAATCCACTGAAATAAACTTATTCCAGCCGATTGACGCGGTAATAAATCCGGCTAATTCACCATCATCCGTTTCCGCCACAAGAAATATGGCATCCTGATTAACGCAATGGTTTTCAAGCGTTTGAATGTCAAGTTCGTAGGTTTTTATCCACGGCTCGGCGACGGCTTCAATATGCAAATCACAATGGATAAAGGGCTCTCGCGCAATGTGGCTAATGGTGAAAGAAAAGTCACAACATTCAAGACGGACGAGGTCCGTATTTAATCCTTTTCGAATCTGCATAGTATTCCCGATAGTGAGTTATTTCATAAAGAATAGACGAAGCGGTTAAATCCGCTGAGCTCACGCACTTTTAATCCTGAACTAAGCTTGTACTTCGTTCCGCGTAAAATGTGGGTCATTCGAGGACAATGAATGGAATTCAGGACATTTCAAAAGCAGTGGGGTGCTGAGTTTATTTCCGATGACGTTGTACGTTTTCGCGTCTGGGCAGAAGGACAGAAAGAACTTACGCTACGTCTTGCCGCCACCGATGTGCCGATGACGGCAACCGGCGGCGGCTGGTTCCAGGCAGACGTCCCCGGCGTCACGCACGGTGCAGAATATCAGTTTGTTCTTCAGGACGGCATGGCGGTGCCCGATCCCGCCTCGCGGGCGCAAAAGGGCGACGTTAACGGACCCTCGGTGGTGATCGATCCCCGACGTTACCAGCCGGTCAACCGGGACTGGGCAGGGCGGCCGTGGGAAGAGACGATCATTTACGAACTGCACATCGGCACGTTTACCCCGGAGGGCACCTTCCGGGCGGCCATTGACAAGCTGCCGTATCTGGCAGAACTCGGGATTACTCAGCTTGAAGTGATGCCCGTCTCTCAGTTTGGCGGTTCCCGCGGCTGGGGGTACGACGGCGTGCTGCTGTATGCCCCTCACTCTGCCTACGGTAAGCCGGAGGATTTCCACGCGTTTATCGATGCCGCGCACGGGCTGGGGCTTTCCGTGGTGCTGGATATCGTGCTCAACCACTTCGGCCCGGAGGGGAACTATCTGCCTTTGCTGTCGCCCGCGTTTTTCGATGCACAGCGGATGACGCCGTGGGGCAACGGCATCGCCTACGAGCGCGAGCCGGTGAGACAGTACATGACCGACGCGCCGCTCTTCTGGCTGACGGAATACCGGCTGGACGGCCTGCGGTTTGATGCCATCGACCAGATTAAAGACGGCTCGGACACGCATATTCTCGAGGAGATTGCCGCAAAAATTCGCGAGGCCATTCCGCACCGTCACGTTCACCTGACCACGGAAGACAGCCGCAACGTGATTTTCCTGCATCCGCGCGATGAACAGGGCAACGCGCCGTTGTTTACCGGCGAGTGGAACGATGACTTCCACAACGCCGCCCACGTATTTGCCACCGGTGAGACGCACGCCTACTACCAGGATTTTGCCTTTGAGCCGGAGAAAAAGTTCGCCCGGGCGCTGGCGGAAGGGTTTGTCTACCAGGGCGAGGTGTCTCTGCAAACCGGCGAATCCCGCGGGGTGGAGTGTCGCACGCAGCCGCCGCAGTTCTTCGTCGATTTTATTCAAAACCACGATCAGACCGGCAATCGCGCCCAGGGCGAGCGGCTTATCTCCCTCGCGGGTGCCGACAAGACGCGGGTACTGCTTGCCGCGCTGCTGCTCTCCCCGCATATCCCGCTGCTGTTTATGGGCGAGGAGTTTGGGGAAACGCATCCGTTCCTGTTCTTCACCGACTTTCACGGCGAACTGGCAAAGGCGGTGCGGGAAGGGCGCGCGAAAGAGTTTACTGGCCATGCCGGGCACGATGAAACCGTCCCGGACCCGAACGACGTTAACACCTTTGTTCGCTCAAAGCTCGACTGGCATAAGATTGCTACCGACGAAGGGAAAACGTGGCTGCGCTTCACCCGCCACCTGCTGACGTTGCGCCATCGTTATATCGTTCCGCTTCTGCATCGGGGCGGCATCGTTGAGGGCAAGGTGATCGAGACCGCGCCCGGCATGGTGGCGGTGAGCTGGCGCTTCCCGTCCGGAACGCTCTCTCTGGCGCTCAATATCGGCTCTAAGCCTGTCGATGTGCCCGCGCTCGCAGGGGAGACGCGCTTCGCCTGGCCGGAGGTAAACGACGTTTTGCCGCCGAACAGTATTGTCGTTCGCTTTGCTGATGGAGACGCATCGTTATGATCCCTTCCGCCACGTACCGAATTCAGTTCCGTAACGGCATGACCTTCGACCGCGTTGTGGCGCTGGTGCCGTATCTTAAGGATCTCGGCATCAGCCACCTTTACGCGTCGCCCGTGTTCACTGCCACGACGGGGTCTACTCACGGCTATGACGTGACCAACCCGAATGAAATTGACCCTGCCATCGGCGGGCGAGACGGATTTGACCGCATGACCGCCGCGCTTAAGCAGGCCGGTATGGGGTTGATTCTGGACATTGTCCCCAACCACATGTCCACCTCGCTGGAAAACCTCTGGTGGCGCGACGTGATTGAATATGGCCAGCAGAGCCGCTATTTCCGCTACTTCGATATCGACGGGTCGCGACCGCTAACGCTGCCGTTTCTTGGCGACACCTTTGAGGCGGAGCTGGAGAAGGGCGCCATTACGCTAAAACGTGACCCTGTCACGAAAAAAGCCGCGCTGGTCTACTACGACGCCGAGTATCCCCTCAACCCCGGCACGTACAGCGAGGAGAAGAGCATTGCCGAGCTGCACAACGCGCAAAGCTGGCGGCTGATGTCCTGGCGGGAGGCGCCGAAGCAGCTCTCGTGGCGGCGCTTCTTTGAGATCACCGGGCTGGTCGGCGTTCGGGTTGAAGATGATGCAGTCTTCGACGACACGCACCGGCTGATCCTTGAGCTGGTCCACGCGGGCGTGGTGGATGGTCTGCGCATTGACCATGTCGACGGCCTGGCGGATCCGCTGGGCTATCTGCAGCGCCTGCGGCAGGCCACCGGGCCCGACTGCTACATTACGGTCGAAAAGATCCTCGCCAAAGGGGAACAGCTCCCCGCTGACTGGCCGGTATCCGGTACCACCGGCTACGAGTTTATCGCCTCGCTGGCGGAGGTGCTGGTCGACGACGATAGTCTGTCGCGTCTGGAGACCATCCACGACGAGACGCTGGGCATCACGGTCGATCGTCACGCGGAACTGCGCGATGCCAAAGGCCTGATGGCCGATCGTAATTTTGAGGGTGAATTCATCACGCTGCTAAACCTTGCTGAGGATCTGGCCCGCCGCAATGAGGTTGCGCTGCCGCGCGAGAAAATCCGCCACGCGCTGCGCGAACTGCTTATTGCGTTTCCGGTCTACCGCACCTATGGCACCCGGGAAGGATTAACCCCGCCGGACGTGGCGCTGCTCAACCGCGTGGTTGCCAGCGTGGAGACGTCGGAAGCGGCGCTCAGCCTGATCGTGCGCATTCTTACCGGCGACCTGCCGGAAGCGTGCCGCGAGAGCGCCGCGCTGTTCAGGACCCGCTTCCAGCAGCTCACCGGGCCGCTGATGGCGAAATCCGTTGAAGACACGCTCTTCTTCCGCCACAACCTCGAGCTTGCGCTCAATGAAGTCGGTGCCGACCCGACGCCGCGCGCGTTTTCCTTATCCCGCTTTCACCAGGAGATGCGTATTCGCCTGGCCCGCCAGCCCGACGCGCTGCTGGGCACCTCCACGCACGATACCAAGCGCGGGGAAGATGCCCGGGCGCGTCTCTACACCCTGACGGAGGCGCCGGAACGGTGGGGTGAAAACCTGGCCCGCTGGCGGCAGATGAACCAGACCCAGGTGCGTTTTCTCAATGACGGTACCGCGCCGAACGCCGCCGATACGTGGATGATCTACCAGGCGCTCGCGGGCGTCTGGCCCGCCACGCTGTCACCGGACGACGCCGACGGGCTGGCATCACTGGAAGAACGTTTTCTCGGTTTCCTCGAAAAAGCGCTGCGCGAGGCGAAACAGCGCACCGACTGGATCGACAGCAACGAGAGCTATGAGAGCGTGGTGTTGAGCTACGCGCGGCACCTGCTTTCACCGGACAACACCCTGTTCCTGCACGATTTCAGCGAGGCGATGCAGCCCTTTATCCGCGCCGGGCTGATGAACAGCCTCAGCCAGACGGTGATCAAGCTGACGGCGCCCGGCGTCCCGGATATCTATCAGGGCAGCGAGGCGCTTAACTTCAGCCTGGTCGACCCGGATAACCGACGCGAGCCGGACTTTCCGGCCCTGGTGCAGAGCCTCAGCGCGGCGGATGCCAGGGTGTTTGACAACCCGGCATGCTGGCGGGACGGCAGGGTGAAGCAGTTTGTTACCGCCACGCTGCTGCGGCTTCGACCGCACTACGACGCGCTTTTCCGCTACGGCGACTGGCTACCGCTTAAGGTCAGCGGCGAGCGCGAGGAGAACCTGATTGTCTATGCGCGCGTTAAGGACGACGAGGCGCTGATTGTCGCCGTGCCGCGTCTGGTTTTTGACGTCACCGATAATAATCAGCTGTGGGTCAATACCACGGTCGCGTTACCCGACGAACTGGCCGGGAAGCGCTATCGGGATCTGTTCAGCGGCGAAAGCCGCATGCTGCAAGAAACGCTGGCGTTAACGCCAGAAAAGGGATGTGTACTGGTTCTGCTTACCTGCGAATAATCGTGGAGAACGAAAAATGGCAAAGGATACAACGTTTGAAATTCGGGCCGGTCATGGCCAGCAGTTGGGGGCGAATTATGACGGGAAGGGCGTTAACTTCGCGCTGTTCTCCGCTCACGCTGAACGGGTGGAGCTCTGTCTGTTTGACCCGTCCGGGAAAACGGAAATCGCCCGGCTGGAGCTGCCGGAGTATACCCATGAGGTCTGGCACGGCTATGTGCCTGACCTGAAGCCGGGGGCGCTGTATGGCTATCGCGTCTACGGCCCCTACGACCCGGAAAACGGTCATCGCTTTAACCCGCATAAGCTGCTTATCGACCCCTACGCCCGCGAACTGGTGGGTGACATCGACTGGAACGACGCCCATTTCGGCTATGAGCTGGGGCATGACGAGATTGATTTGAGCTTTGACACGCGGGACAGCGCGCCGTTCACGCCGAAAGGCAGGGTCATCGACCCGAACGCCTTTGACTGGCAGGACAACAACCGGCCGAACGTGCCCTGGCCGCATACCGTTGTCTATGAGAGTCACGTGAAAGGGTTTACCCAGATGAACCCGGCCATACCGCCGGGGCTGCGCGGCACGTTTGAAGGCATGGGGCATAAAGCCTCGGTCGACTATATCAAAAGCCTGGGCATTACCTCGGTGGAGCTGCTGCCAGTTCACTGGTTCCCGGATGACCAGCACCTGCTCGACCACGGCCTGAAGAACTTCTGGGGCTATAACACGCTGGGCTTCTTTGCTCCGGCGTCGCGCTACTACGGCCCGGCGGGAATCCAGGGCTTTCGCGATATGGTGCGCGCCTATCATGACGCGGGCATCGAGGTCATTCTTGACGTGGTGTACAACCACACGGCGGAAGGGAACGAGCTTGGTCCGACGCTCTCGTTTAAGGGAATTGATAACTACAGCTATTACCGCACGCTCCCGGACCAGCACCGGTACTACATCAACGACACCGGGACGGGAAACACGGTCAACACCTCGCATCCGCGCGTGCTGCAGATGGTGATGGATTCCCTGCGCTACTGGGCGGAATCGATGCACATTGACGGTTTTCGTTTCGACCTCGGGACGATCCTGGGCCGCGAGCCCGAAGGGTTTGACCCGCGCGGCGGTTTTTTTGACGCCATGACTCAGGATCCGGTCTTATCCCGACTGAAGCTGATTGGTGAACCCTGGGATATCGGTCCCGGAGGCTATCAGGTGGGCGGTTTCCCGCCTGGCTGGGGGGAGTGGAACGACAAATACCGCGACACCGTTCGCGAGTACTGGAAGGGGGACAACGTCTCCACGGACTTTGCCGCGCGTCTGCTCGGTTCCGGCGATCTGTACGATCTGCGCGGACGCCGGCCTTGGGCCAGCGTCAATTTCATCACCGCCCATGACGGCTTTACGCTGAATGACCTGGTGTCGTACAACGATAAGCACAACGCCGACAACGGTGAGGACAATAACGACGGGCATAACGATAACCGCTCGTACAACTACGGCGAGGAAGGGCCAACCGAGAACCCGGAAATTATTGCTACCCGCGAACGGCAGAAACGTAATTTCCTGACCACGCTGCTGTTCTCCCACGGCACGCCGATGCTGCTGGCGGGGGACGAGTTTGGCCGTACGCAGAAGGGCAACAACAACGGCTACTGCCAGGACAGCGAGATCTCGTGGATCGACTGGAAGGGGCTGTCCGAAAATGACGCCGCGCTGCGCGAGTTTACCCGACGGTTGATTACCCTTCGCGCGCAACAGCCGCTGCTGCGCCGTGAAAGCTGGCGCGACGGGCTGGAGATCCGCTGGTTCAATGCCGGAGGCGGTCCACAGCAGGCCGAGCAGTGGGATGAAGGCTCGACGCTTGGGGTCTCCATCAGCAGGCCGGATCTGCGGCAGGAGGACGGTATCTGGCACGACGTGCTGATGCTGTTCAACCCGTTTGAAGGCACCGTACCGTTCCAGATCCCGCAGTTTGGCGAAGGAGGATGGGTGCTGGAGCTGTCTACGGCGGATGACGCCGCCACCGGGACAGCGATCACCGAAACCGTTGAGTACGCACTGGCCGGGCGCAGCATTACGCTGTTCCGACGACCTTAGTTACAGTGACGCCGCCGCCCGGGCGGCGGTGTCATACAGGGATGAGATCGTGCGTAACAGCTGCGCGGTCTCGCCAATCGACTTCCCGGCAATGCCGCTTTCCGCGTGGATCGCAATCAGACACGCTTCCCGCACGTCCCGGTATTTCATGCACAGCGCTTTCCCTTCCTCCGTGGTGGAGAAAAAGAGCTCTTTACCCGCTTTCTCGCTCGTCACGTAGCCTGCTTTGACCAGCTTTTTCAGGGCATAGGTCACCACGTGGGTATCTTCCACGTTGAGGACAAAGCAGATATCGGCCAGCTTTTTCTTGCGGTCGCGGTGGTTCACGTGATGCAGCAGCGAAACGTCAAAGGCGCCCATATCGGGCTCGCCGGCAGCCGTCATGCAGCGCACCATCCATTTGTTGAAAGCGTTGCTGGTCATGATCAGCGCATATTCCAGCTCTGATAACTCCGCGCAGCGCTCGGATACCAGATGGCGGGAAGAGACGATCCGTCCATCGTTGATATCGTCGCGATCGGGTGAAGCACTCTTTTCTGAGGTCATAACGTTCCTTAGCCAGAAATGTAAACTCATCGATAAAATAAGAACATTTTATTGATAATTTGTTTACATGTTTTTGAGGTTCAGATATAGCTTTTTAGCGCAGGTTTTGCGAAGCCTGCCAACAAAACACAACATCGCTCGCCGCAAATTAAAAAAATAGCCGTCGGCGCGCAACGCTCACTTTCGATAGGGTAAACGTTATGGACGGTACTACGCTGTTGCCGCTGATCGGGATACCGATCGTGGTTATTGGTTTTGCACTGCGCTTCAACCCGCTGCTGGTGGTCGTGGTGGCGGGGCTGGCGACGGGTCTGCTGGTCGGCATGGATTTCGGCATGCTGCTGGAGACCTTCGGCGAGAAGTTCGTCAATAGCCGATCGCTGGCCACCTTCATCCTGATCCTGCCGGTGATTGGTCTGCTGGAATATTACGGGCTTAAAGAGCGCGCCCAGGCCTGGGTGGCGAAGATCGCCAGCGCCACCTCAGCGCGTATTCTGATGCTCTATTTTGTCGCCCGTGAAGGTACCGCCGCGCTGGGCCTGATGTCGCTGGGCGGTCACGCGCAGACGGTGCGCCCGCTACTGGCGCCGATGGCCGAAGGGGCAGCGCTGAACGAATATGGCGAGCTGCCGCAGCACATTCGCGACAAAATCAAAGCCCATGCCGCCGCGTGTGACAACATCGCGGTTTTCTTTGGGGAAGATATTTTTATTGCCTTTGGGGCGGTGCTGCTGATCGACGCGTTCCTGAAAGAGAATGGTATTCAGGGCATTGAACCGCTGCATATCGGCCTGTGGGCCATTCCAACCGCCATTGCGGCATTGATTATTCATATGACGCGCCTGCTGCGCCTCGATGCGAGCATCCGTCGCGACGTGATGGCCTGGCGTGCAGAGCAGGGTACGCAGGAGGCCGCGCAATGATGACGCTTATCACCATTAACCGCGTGTATTACCTGATTGGCTTTGTCGTAATGCTGTTGGTTGTCATGACCCTGCGCGATCGCGCCAATCCGAAGCGCGTTACCACCGCGCTGTTCTGGTTCTTGTTTGGCGGGATCTTCCTGTTTGGCGATCTGATGGTTCAGGAACTCGGCAAATCGCTGGCGTACCGGATTATCGGCGGCGGCGTTATCGCCATCGCGCTGCTGGCGGGGTTTGGCCTCGTCGGGAAAGGGCACTATAAAATGTCCACCGAGGAGGAGCGCGTCGCGTCGTCAAACCGGCTTAAAAACTGGCTGTTCCTGCCCGCGCTGATGATCCCGGTGGTGACGGTGCTGGGCACGTTATTCCTGAAGGGCGTTTCGGTCGGCGGCGTGTTTCTGCTCGATCAGAAGCAGCTCACCCTGGCGGCGCTGTGCGTGGCCTGCGTCGCGGCGATCCTCACCGGCTGGTGGCTGACCAAAGGCACGCCGCTGCATGCCGTTCGTCAGTCCCGTCGTCTTGTCGATACCATCGGCTGGGCGGTGATCCTGCCGCAGATGCTGGCCATGCTCGGCGGCGTGTTCGTGGTGGCCAACACGGGCGACTCGGTACAGAAGGTGGTGAGCCTGTTTGTGAACCCGGATAGCCGCTTTATGCTGGTGGTGATTTACTGCGTGGGTATGGCGCTGTTTACCATGATTATGGGTAATGCCTTTGCGGCCTTCCCGGTGTTAAGTGCCGGTATCGCCTTGCCGTTTCTGATTAACGTGCATCACGGCAACCCTGCGCCGCTGCTGGCGATTGGCATGTATGCAGGCTACTGCGGCACGCTGATGACGCCGATGGCCGCGAACTTCAATATCGTTCCCGCCGCGCTGCTGGAGCTGAAAGACAAATATCAGGTGATCAAGATCCAGATCCCGACCGCGTTAACCCTGCTGGTGGTGAACGTGTTCTTAATGTATTTCCTCGTGTTTCGCTAAGGAGCTGTCATGGAATTAACGCAACATCAGGCCGACGCGTTTGCCCGCATGCCTTTGACCTATTTGCGCCAGGAATACCCGAACCACATCATGCACCTGCTTAATGATGATGGTGACGTTCTGCCGCCGCGCGAGCTGCATCCCATTTTCTACGGCTGTTTTGACTGGCACTCGGCGGTACACGGTTACTGGCTGCTGCTGCGCTGCGTGCGCCTCTATCCAGAATTACCGTGTCGGGACGCGATCGTCGCGCTTTTTGACGAGCACATGACCGAAGAGAACGTGGCGAAAGAGCTGGCCTATTTCACCGCGCCGTTCCGCGCCTCGTTTGAGCGACCGTATGGCTACGGCTGGCTGCTGGCGCTGGCCCAGGAGCTGAAGCAGTCGTCGCTGCCGCAGGCCGCGGGCTGGTACCAGACGCTGGCGCCGCTCACCCAGGATATTCGCAACCGGCTGGTGGATTACCTCAGCAAGCTCACCTATCCGATCCGCGTCGGGACGCACTACAACACGGCGTTTGCCCTCGCGCTGGGGCTCGATTACGGTCGCGCAGTGGGAGACAAGGCGCTTGAACAGGCGATTCTGGCGGCAGCGGAGCGGTTTTATCTCGCCGACACGCGCTATCCGGCTCATTATGAGCCCGGCGGAGACGAGTATATTTCTGGCGCGCTGACGGAAGCGCTGCTGATGAGCAAGGTGTTAAAAGACTTCCCGGCCTGGTTTGACGCGTTTCTGCCGGATTTCGGCTCCGTTGCGGCACTGATGCACCCGGCGGAAGTGAGCGATCGTACCGACCCGAAAATCGCCCATCTCGACGGATTAAACCTCAGCCGCGCGTGGTGTATGAAGCACATTGCGAAAGCGCTTCCTGCCAGCCACCCGGCGCAACCGGCATTGCGCGAGGCGGTGACGAAACATCTTGCCGCAAGTGTCGGGCATGTGGTCGGCAGCCACTATAGCGGCGGGCACTGGCTGGCGAGCTTTGCGCTACTGGCGCTGGAGTAAACAAACGCGCCGTCTTTCTTGCCGGGTGGCGCTGCGCTTACCCGGCCTACGCTTCCTTGTAGGCCCGTGCAAGCGTAGCGCCGCCGGGCTAATCAGGCTGATGCCCGAACTGCAGGGCGCAGCCGACTCACGCTAAACAACACCGATCCCGTCGAGGCTATCACGCCTATCCATAGCGCCAGATGCACGGCCCGGTCATGGTCTGATTCGGTCGTCGCCAGCAGCACGCCCACTACGGCGGCGCCGAGACACTGGCCGAATGTCCTCACAATCGACAACACGCCGGAAGCATAGCTGGCATATTCCCGCGCGACGTTAGCGAGCATTTCCCGGTTATTGGGGCTCTGGAAGCAGCCAAATCCAATACCGCATACCAGGCTGCGCAGGCAGATATTCCACACGGAAGGATTCTCCGGCAACGTGGCCAGCAGGACCAACCCACCGACAAAGACGATAAGCCCGAGGGTCGAGATCAGCGGCGCGGAGATCGTATCCGCCCAGCGACCCGCGTGTGGCGCGATCAGCACGATGCCAATCGGCCACGGGGTAAACAGCAGCGCCGACACCACTGGGCTGTAGCCATACACGCTCTGAAACAGGAACGGCAGCGCGACAAACGTGATCCCCTGGCTCACAAACGAGGCCAGCGAGGTCAGCGCGGCGAGGGTGAAGCGCCCGTTGCTGAACATCACCGCCGGCAGTAAAGGATGTTGCGCGCGCCGGATACGCCAGGTAAAAGCGAAGGCGCTGACCAGCGCGAGAACGCCCCAGCAGACGGCCTGCCGGTTAATGTGTTGCGTCACGTGCTGAAGGCTGTCGGCCATCATGATCGCTGAACCTAACAGCACGGCGGAGAGTACGGCGCCCGGCGCGTCAAAGGGAGTGCGGTCAGCGGCCGATTCCCGCGGCAAGGCCCGCCATGCCAGCAGCAGGGCGATGCTGCCTGGAATAAGGTTAATGGCGAACAGCCATTGCCAGCTCAGGGCGTCCAGTATTGTTCCGCCGAGTACCGGGGCAATCGCCGTGCTGGAGGCGATAAGCAGAGCGTGCAGCCCCAGAATACGGCCCAGCAGTCGGCCCGGAAAAACGGAGCGCAGGATCGCCGGGGCAATGCTCAGGGTCGCCGCGCCGCCGATGCCCTGCAGAATTCGCATCCCGGTTAACATTTCCGGCGTTGTTGCCAGCGCGCAGCCCAGCGAGGTGAGCGTAAAGGTGGCAAGCCCGGCCAGAAAGATTGGGCGATAGCCCACGCGGGCTGCCAGCGCCGCGAAGATGGCCAACGTGATCGCCGCTGACAGCAGATAACCGTTGGCGAACCAGACCGCAACGTTCGCGGGGACCTGCATCGCGCTTGCCATGGAAGGGAGCGCGATGTTGATCATGGTACCGTCAAAAACGCCCATCAGCGTGGTGGTCATAACGGCGGCCATCACCCTGGCGCGTTCATGTCCGGGTAAACCTTCATCGCCGGGCTGGTTTGAAAAGAGCGTCATCGTTGTTACTCCGAATAAGAATCGTGATGACGAAACTATAATCATGCGGTATACAGGGCGGAAGACGCAGCATTTGCACTTAATCATTGCACGTAACGCCATATCTGAGGAGCCATCGTGTCAGATCCTGATTTTAACCTTCTGGTTGCACTCGACGTTTTGCTGGCAGAAGCCAGCGTGGCGGGCGCGGCGCGACGTTTGAACCTGAGCACCTCCGCCATGAGCCGCACCCTGAGCCGGCTGCGGGAGGTGACCGGCGATCCGATCCTGGTGCGTGCCGGTCGTCACATGGTGCTGACGCCCTGGGCCGAAGCTACCCGGGACCGCGCCAGAAGCGCCGTGCACGAGGCGAGGGCGGTGCTGCAGCCCTCCACCGACGCGCTGAAGGTGGAAAATCTTGAGCGGCTGTTCACCATCCGGGCCAACGACGGTTTTGTGGTGGCGTTTGGGCCTCTGCTGATTGCCGCAGTGGCGAGCGTTGCGCCCGGGGTGTGCATCCGCTTCTCACCGAAACCGGAAAAAACGTCGCGCTACTTGCGGGAGGGACTTGTCGATCTGGAGATTGGCGTGCAGGGCAACATGGGGCCTGAAATACGGCTGCAAAGGCTTTTCCAGGATCGGTTTGTTGGCACGGTGCGCAAGGGGCATCCGCTGTCAGAGCAGCCGGAGGTCAGCCTGAGTGACTATGTCGCCTGGGGGCATGTGGTGGCCTCGCCGGACGGATCGCTGCACGGGTTTGTTGATGAGGCGCTGGCGGAGCGCGGGATGAAGCGCAAGGTCGCCAGCGTGGTGCCCGGTTTTCCGACGGCGTTATCCGTGGCGCTGGCCTCCGATCTGATTGCCATGGTGCCGGCGTTATACCTGCTCAATCAGGCGATGACCGAGCGCGTGCACGTTTTTGAACTGCCCTTTAAGACCCGCACTATTACGGTATCCCAGATGTGGCATCCGCGCATGGAACGGGACCCGGCGCATCGCTGGCTCAGGGAAAAGGTCCTTGAAGTGTGCCGCACGGTTTGCTGACGCTCAGAGCACTTTCCCCGGCACGGTGAGGATGAAGCGCGTCGACACCGCATCCGATTCCACGCGGACTTTTCCGTGGTGTGCCGTGACGATGGACTTCACGATGGCAAGCCCAATGCCGCTGCCTTCGCCTTTACGCTGCCTGGACGGATCGACGCGATAAAAACGGTCAAACAGCTTCGGCAAATGCGCCGGCGGGATCGGCGTGCCGGGGTTTTCTGTTACCAGCTCAACGTCGTTATCCTGTTTTCGCAGTGAGACCGTCACCGTTTTGCCCGCTGGCGTATAGCGCAGGGCGTTAGATAACAGATTGTTGATGGCTCTTCTGAACATCTGCGGATCGCCTTCTATCAGGCAGGGCATCCCGTTAAACTTTAGCGCGATGTGGCGTTCTTCCGCCCAGGCTTCGAAGAAATCGAAGACTTTCATGACCTCGGCGCTTAAATCAAACATCAGCCGGTCAGGGATGAGCTGATTGTTATCCGCCTGCGCCAGGAAAAGCATGTCGCTGACCATGCGGGTCATCCGGTTGTACTCTTCCAGGCTGGAGTACAACACATCCTCCAGCTCCTTCGGAGTGCGGTTCTGACTCAGCGCGATTTCCGTTTGCGTCACCAGGTTGGTGATGGGGGTTCTGATTTCGTGCGCGATATCGGCGGAAAAGTTAGCCTGACGGGTAAAGACATCTTCAATCTTTTCGATCATCTGGTTGAAGGAGATGACCAGCTGCTCCAGCTCAACGGGTACGCGGGACGGCTCCAGTCGTGCATCCAGATTTTCAGAGGTGATGTTTTTTATGGCGTTGCTGACGTTACGCAGAGGCAAATGTCCCTGGCGCACCGCGATGCGAATGACAAGGATAATCAGCAGACTGATAACTGCGGCAATCGCCAGGAGATTCTTTTTCAGCGCTTCAAGATAGTGGAGATGAAAATTAATGGAGAGCCCGATCAGCATGACGTAGTCCTGGGTTTTGCCCTGCAGCGTCGCCGTTCCTGAGGAGGCGATAATCCGGTACGTTTCCATTTTCATGTCGGACCCGGCATGCATGGGGTTGGCCGGGTCTTCTACCGTCCAGAGAAACACATCCTGTGCACGACGGTGTTCGCTAAAGTCCGCCGTCTTCATTGCCGGGCGCAATGCCGCCCCTTGCGTCGAGCTGAACAGGGTATTGCCCTGCGGATCCAGAAGCAGGACGGCCACGTTGCGGTAACTGGCGATCGACTCGTTGATCTTACTGATTTTCTTTTGGTCGGGATCTGCCGGTGAGTGCAGAATGCGGTGCATCGCGGTGCTGATCTGCTGAAGGTCGCTGATATCCTGCTCGGCAAAGTGCTTCTCAACGGAGTGCAGCATGAACCAGGTAAAGGCGAAGAAGGCCAGTATGGTGGAGAGGCTGATAAAAAAGGTCAGCCGCAGCGCAAGAGAGAACGGGCGTCGGAGGGGCTTAACGCGCATCCGGTACCTCCAGCATATAGCCCACGCCGCGCACCGTCTGGATCAGCTTCGGTTCAAAGTCATTATCGATCTTTGCGCGCAGCCGCTTTACCGCCACGTCAATCGCGTTCGTGTCGCTGTCAAAGTTCATGTCCCATACCTGGGAGGCAATCAAGGAGCGGGGTAACACTTCCCCCTGATGGCGCATGAAAAACTCCAGCAGGCTGAACTCCTTGCTGGTGAGCATAATCCGACTACCGGCCCGGCTGACTTTTCTCGACACGAGGTCAACCGTCAGGTCTGCTACCTGAAGCTGGCTTTCTGCGATCACCGTATTTCCGCGTCTTAACAGCGTCCTTACCCGGGCAAGCAGCTCGGCAAAGGCGAATGGCTTGATCAGATAATCATCTGCACCCAGCTCAAGCCCTTTTACCCGGTGTTCAATCGTACCGAGAGCCGTCAGAAGCAGTATGGGCATCCCTTTGCCGGCAGAGCGGAGCATGCGGACAATATCCCAGCCATTCACATCGGGCAGCATAATATCCAGAATCAGCAGATCGTATTCAGCGGTCATGGCGAGATGGTAGCCGTTCAGGCCATTATCAGCGTGGTCCACGACAAACCCCGCTTCAGTGAGTCCCTTGCTGAGGTACTCACCGGTTTTCATTTCGTCTTCAACGATCAGTATTTTCATCTTGCTCCCCTGACTGGCTGCTGATGACATTCTATGGCGCCCGCCACCGTTCACAATGACTTACGTTAAAAATGACAACATTGTCATTATCCCGTCACCCGTCAAACAGGAAGCGTTCAGTAGAGTAGCCCTAAAAATACTCTGGACTTCATTTGAACCGTTATGTTCCTGATAAAACGAGTTAGCATCAGCACGGTATTTATCCTGGCAGGCTGCGTCTCGCTGGCTCCCGACTATCAGCGCCCGGCGTCACCGGTCCCCCAGCAGTTTTCGCTTTCACGCAACGGCCTGACGCCCGCGGTGGCGGGGTATCAGGACACCGGCTGGCACACCTTTTTTGTCGACCCGCAGGTAGCCGGGTTGATTACGGAAGCCCTGAATAACAATCGCGATGTAAAAATGGCCGCCCTGAAGGTTGAAGAGGCGCGGGCGCAGTTCAACGTGACGGATGCAGACCGTTATCCTCAGCTGAATGCGTCTTCGGCTATCACGTACAGCGGCGGGCTTAAAAGTGACAAATCCACCACGCAGCAGTACGACGCGGGCCTTGCGCTTAGCTATGAACTCGACTTCTTCGGCAAGCTGAGGAACATGAGCGAGGCTGACCGACAAAACTATTTCGCCAGCGAAGAAGCCCGTCGCGCCGTGCATATCCTGCTCGTCTCTAACGTGTCGCAGAGCTATTTCAACCAGCAGCTGGCGTATAAACAGCTGCGTATCGCGCGGGAAACGCTGGAAAATTACCGGCAGTCTTATGCATTCGTTGAGCAACAGCTGGTGACGGGCAGTACGAACGTCCTGGCGCTGGAACAGGCCCGGGGACAGATCGAAAGCACGCAGGCAGAGATTGCCAAACGAGAGGGAGAGCTGGCGCAGGCCAATCATGCCCTGCAGCTGCTTCTCGGGACGTACCGTGCGCTGCCGGGCGACAGCGGCATGAACGCCAGCGATATTGCGCCGGTAAAACTCCCGCCTCATCTTTCCTCAGCGATACTGCTGCAGCGGCCGGATATTATGGAGGCGGAGTATCAGCTTAACGCGGCCGAGGCGAATATCGGCGCCGCGCGTGCCGCCTTTTTCCCGTCAATTTCCCTGACCAGCGGGCTTTCCACAGGCAGCACGGAATTATCAAGCCTGTTCACCGCGGGCAGTGGGATGTGGAATTTTATCCCTAAAATCGAAATTCCCATTTTCAATGCGGGCAGGAATAAGGCCAACCTGAAGCTGGCTGAAATTCGTCAGCAGCAGTCGGTCGTGAATTACGAACAAAAAATTCAGTCCGCCTTCAAACAGGTTGCCGATGCGCTCGCGCTGCGGGACAGCATTAACCAGCAGCTCGCTGCGCAACAGCGGTATCTTGATTCGCTACGCATCACCCTGCAACGGGCCAGAGGGTTATATTCCAGCGGGGCGGTCAGCTATATCGAAGTGCTTAATGCGGAACGTTCTCTTTTCTCCACGCAGCAAAATATTCTCGACCTTATTTATGCCCGGCAGGTTAATGAAATTAATCTTTTCACCGCGCTCGGCGGCGGTTGGGTCGAATAACGGTATTTAATTAAACAGGAAAATAAATATGCGCAATTCACTTAAGGCTATTGTATTCGGTGCGATCTCTATTGTGTTTTCTGCTGGCCTCCAGGCTGAAGTTCATCAGCACGAGGGGATGAATGCTGCCAGCGAAGGGAGCTCAGAGCAGCTCATTACCGGGACCGGTATCGTGAAAGACATTGATCTCACGAATAAAAAAGTCACGATTTCTCATGAGGCCATCCCGTCGATTGGCTGGCCCGCGATGACCATGCGTTTCACCTTTATTGAGGCCGATGAGAGCATCAACGCCTTAAAAGTCGGCAGTCACGTTGATTTTTCATTTGTTCAGCAGGGCAATATCTCTTTACTGAAGAGCATTAAATAGCGAGATACGGCATGGCCTCATTAAAAATAAAATATGCTGCCATGATAGTCAGCAGCCTTATTGCGGGAGGGCTGATATCCGTGACGGCATGGCAGACACTTTATTCATCTGAAAAAACAGCAAATAGCGTTGCGGAAAGAAAGGTCCTTTTCTGGTATGACCCGATGAAGCCTGACGTGAAATTCGACAAGCCCGGTAAATCACCGTTTATGGATATGGATCTGGTGCCGAAATATGCGGATGAAAATGACGATAAAAGCGGCACCGGAATACGTATCGACCCGACACAGGTTCAGAACCTGGGATTAAAAACGCAAAAGGTGACGCGCGGAACGCTGAATTATGCCCAGACGATCCCGGCCAACGTTAGCTATAACGACTATCAGTTTGTCATTGTGCAGGCGCGTGCGGAAGGGTTCGTGGAGAAAGTGTATCCGCTGACGATCGGCGATAAGGTGAAGAAAGGCACGCCGCTGATTGATATTACCATTCCGGACTGGGTCGAAGCGCAGAGCGAGTTTCTGCTGCTCTCCGGCACCGGTGGAACGCCAACGCAAATAAAAGGTGTGCTGGAGCGTCTTCGCCTGGCGGGTATGCCGGATGAGGATATTCAGCGGCTGCGTGCGACCCGCACTATCCAGACCCGGTTTACCATCAGGGCGCCCATCGACGGGGTGATCACGGCCTTTGACCTGCGCACCGGGATGAATATCTCGAAAGATAAGGTCGTGGCGCAAATTCAGGGGATGGATCCGGTCTGGATCGGCGCGGCGGTCCCAGAATCGATTGCGTATCTGCTGAAAGATACCTCGCAGTTTGCTGTTTCGGTACCGGCCTGGCCGGATAAATCCTTCCCGGTTGAAAAGTGGAGTCTTCTGCCGAGCGTGGATCAAACCACCCGTACGCTGCAGGTGCGCCTGCAGGTCTCCAACAAGGATGAGTTGCTGAAACCGGGCATGAATGCCTACCTGAAGCTGAATACCCAAAGTCAGGAAATGCTGCTGATTCCGTCTCAGGCCGTTATCGATACCGGCAAAGAGCAGCGCGTTATTACCGTTGACGCTAACGGGAATTTTGTACCGAAAAGGATCCACGTTCTGCATGAATCTCAGCAGCAGTCCGGCATTGGTAGCGGACTGGAAGAGGGGGAGTCAGTCGTCGTCAGCGGTCTGTTCCTGATTGACTCGGAGGCCAATATTACCGGTGCGCTGGAGCGCATGCGCCACGCTGAAACCCCTGACGACGCCCATTCTGGCCATTAAGGAGACGATGATGATTGAATGGATTATCCGGCGGTCAGTGGCTAATCGTTTCCTGGTTATGATGGGGGCGCTGTTTCTCAGCGTCTGGGGAACATGGACCATCATCAATACGCCGGTCGATGCCTTGCCCGATCTGTCTGACGTTCAGGTGATTATCAAAACCAGCTATCCCGGCCAGGCCCCGCAGATTGTTGAAAACCAGGTGACCTATCCACTCACCACCACCATGCTGTCGGTTCCCGGCGCGAAGACCGTGCGCGGCTTTTCGCAGTTTGGTGATTCGTATGTCTATGTCATTTTTGCAGATGGCACTGATTTGTACTGGGCCCGTTCGCGCGTGCTGGAGTACCTGAACCAGGTTCAGGGCAAACTCCCTGCTGGCGTGAGTTCCGAGATCGGCCCGGATGCCACCGGCGTGGGCTGGATATTTGAATATGCGCTGGTGGATCGCAGCGGAAAACACGATCTCGCCGAGTTGCGCTCATTGCAGGACTGGTTTCTGAAGTTTGAGCTGAAAACGATCCCGAACGTGGCCGAGGTGGCCTCCGTCGGCGGCGTGGTGAAGCAGTATCAGATTCAGGTTGACCCGTTAAAGCTGGCACAGTATGGCGTCAGCCTGCCGGAGGTTAAGCAGGCCCTTGAGTCGTCTAATCAGGAAGCAGGGGGATCGTCCGTAGAAATCGCGGAAGCGGAGTATATGGTCCGGGCCAGCGGCTATCTGCAGACCATTGATGATTTCAATCACATCGTCCTGAAAACCGGCGAGAACGGCGTACCGATCTATCTGCGTGACGTTGCCCGCGTACAAACGGGGCCGGAAATGCGCCGCGGCATTGCCGAGCTGAACGGGCAGGGTGAAGTGGCGGGCGGCGTAGTGATCCTGCGTTCGGGTAAAAACGCGCGTGAGGTCATCACGGCGGTGAAAGATAAGCTGGAGACGCTGAAGGCCAGCCTGCCGGAAGGTGTTGAGATTGTGACCACCTACGATCGCAGCCAGCTCATCGACCGGGCCATTGATAACCTGAGCGGCAAGCTGCTCGAAGAGTTTATCGTGGTGGCCATCGTCTGCGCGCTGTTCCTCTGGCACATTCGCTCAGCGCTGGTGGCGATTATCTCTCTGCCGCTTGGCCTGTGTATTGCCTTTATCGTCATGCATTTCCAGGGACTCAACGCCAATATCATGTCGCTGGGAGGCATTGCCATTGCCGTCGGCGCGATGGTGGATGCCGCTATCGTGATGATTGAGAATGCGCATAAACGGCTGGAAGAGTGGGATCACCAGCATCCGGGGGAACAGATTGACAACGCCACCCGCTGGAAGGTGATCACCAACGCCTCTGTCGAGGTTGGCCCCGCGCTCTTTATCAGCCTGCTGATTATCACCTTGTCCTTCATTCCTATCTTTACCCTTGAGGGGCAGGAAGGGCGGCTGTTTGGTCCGCTGGCCTTCACAAAAACGTACGCCATGGCGGGCGCGGCCGCGCTGGCCATCATCGTGATCCCCATTCTGATGGGATTCTGGATCCGGGGTAAAATCCCTGCCGAGACCCGTAACCCGCTGAACAGACTGTTGATTAACGCCTATCATCCGCTTCTGATTCGAGTGCTCCACTGGCCTAAAACAACCCTGCTGGTTGCGGCATTATCCATCTTCACGGTGATCTGGCCCCTGAGCCAGGTGGGTGGCGAGTTTTTACCGAAGATCAACGAAGGCGATCTGCTGTATATGCCCTCGACATTGCCAGGCGTGTCTCCGGCAGAAGCGGCGGCGCTCCTGCAGACCACGGACAAACTCATCAAAACCGTGCCTGAGGTAGCGTCGGTGTTCGGTAAAACCGGTAAAGCCGAAACGGCCACGGATTCCGCGCCGCTCGAAATGGTCGAAACCACCATTCAGCTTAAGCCTGAGGATCAGTGGCGACCCGGCATGACGATTGACAAGATCGTTGACGAGCTCGATAAAACCGTTCGTTTGCCTGGCCTGGCGAATCTCTGGGTTCCGCCCATCCGCAACCGCATCGATATGCTTTCAACCGGGATTAAAAGCCCCATTGGTATCAAGGTGTCAGGTACCGTTCTGGCTGATATCGACGCCACGGCGCAGCGCATAGAGGCAGTCGCCAAAACGGTGCCGGGCGTGGTGTCTGCCCTCGCTGAACGTCTGGAAGGCGGGCGCTACATTGATGTCGATATCAACCGCGAAAAAGCCTCCCGCTACGGGATGACGGTGGGCGACGTGCAGCTGTTCGTCTCCTCGGCCATCGGCGGCGCGACGGTGGGGGAAACGGTGGAAGGCGTCGCCCGCTACCCGATTAATATTCGTTATCCTCAGGACTACCGGAACAGCCCGAACGCGTTGAGGCAGATGCCTGTCCTCACGCCGATGAAACAGCAGATCACGCTGGGTGATGTGGCGGATATCAACGTGGTTTCCGGCCCCACGATGTTGAAAACGGAGAATGCCCGACCTGCGAGCTGGATTTATATCGATGCCCGCGGCAGGGATATGGTGTCGGTAGTGAACGACATTAAAACGGCCATCGGTCAGAACGTGAAGCTGAGGCCGGGTACCAGCGTGTCATTTTCCGGACAGTTTGAACTGCTTGAGCACGCTAACAAGAAACTGAAGCTGATGGTGCCGATGACGGTGATGATCATTTTCATTCTGCTCTATCTGGCGTTCCGTCGCGTGGACGAAGCGTTGCTGATCCTGATGAGCCTGCCGTTCGCGCTGGTCGGCGGGATATGGTTCCTCTACTGGCAGGGTTTCCATATGTCAGTCGCAACCGGTACCGGGTTTATCGCCCTGGCCGGGGTGGCAGCAGAATTTGGGGTGGTCATGCTGATGTATTTGCGTCATGCCGTTGAAGCGCATCCGGCGTTGTCCCGCCAGGAAACATTCACTGAACGAGGGCTTGATGAGGCGCTTTATCATGGCGCGGTGCTGCGTGTGCGGCCAAAGGCAATGACCGTCGCGGTGATCATCGCGGGTCTGCTGCCCATTCTCTGGGGTACCGGTGCCGGGTCAGAAGTCATGAGCCGGATAGCGGCGCCCATGATCGGCGGGATGATTACAGCACCGCTGCTATCGCTGTTTATTATTCCTGCGGCGTATAAGTTAATTTGGTTGCGCAGACATAAAAAGCCATAAAAAAACCCGCCGGTAGCGGCGGGTTTTTGCTTAGCGCGCCTTGCTGATCAGTTTGCGCCAGGCTCTGTTATTCAGAGTAAATAGCAGCATCTTATAGAAAGCGGTAGAGAGGATACAGCTGCCGCTAAGCCCCAGCATGACAGTACTCACCATCGCAGCGGTCAGAGTGACGCCCGGAGCAGCGCTACCGCTCAGCGCGGCCAGCAAATAGGCTGCCGTTAATACCAGACTCATCACCGCCAGCGTAAGATGTAACCGCACGGCGCGCATGCTGCCTTTGCCAATCATAAACATCGTCACGCCGTTAAGGCCAGCAAACAGGAGGGCGATCAGCACAACCCACACGAATACGCGTTCGGCTGGCTGGCCGAGTGCGGCGAGTACGCCATAGCCCAACCACAGCTGAGGAATCGCGAAGCTGACAATTACCCCGAGAGTACTGATTGCCGCCGGAATACCCATGGTGTGTAGATCCACAGGTTTGCCCATTTCTTCAGCCAACTGAGTCTTTAGCTGTTGCAGCTGTGTCGGGGAAGTATTGCTTATGCTGGTAGCCACCTCGTTACAGTGTTGCAGGCGACGGGATGCTCTTCTAATTATTTGAATAATCAAAGTTTTGCCTCTCTCACTCCTTGAGTCCCGGAACAGGGTAGGGATTAAGCCCCAAGAGTGACAGAAATGTCACTCGCCAGTCATGCGATAAACAGCGGCCGGTTTTTATAATTCATTATAAAGAAGGCCACCAACTGTTGAGCACTTTAATTTCGGAGATACAACCATGAAAAAGTTCCTTTTATCTGTTATTGCCATCCTGGCGGTTTCTGCATCCAGCTGGGCTGCAGAGACAAACAACAACGAGCAGGCAGCAATGACTCATGACATGATGCAAAACAACACAGAAGCTGCACACCAGAGCATGGCTGACATGCATAAGAAGATGATCAAAACCGGTCCATGCAGTACTAACGAAACAGCGACGTCGTTTTCCGCGATGAATGAACACGAGAAAGCGGCGATTGCACACGAAACGGCGAATAACGGACAGTCTTCGGCTAGCCATCAGCAGCAGGCGCAACAACATCGTCGCCAGATGACAGAGAATTAATCGGCAGCGAAGCCTCTCATTGATTATTGACGTTACTCATACGCTCCTTAAAAAAGGGGCGTTTGTTAGTGGGAAGGCCGGGTTATCACGTAGAGAATCGAGACTGGGTTATTGGCATATCGTATTTAACATAATATACATTATGCGCACTAACGTATAATTCCTCAAAATCTGGATTTATTCGGTCGTGATTGTCCTGAACCATTCCGAGCTCGTGCAGTCGCCTTTTCACGCGTTCATGCTGATATGATACCCACACAACCCAACATCTGCGTTTACACATGGTTGAAAGACGTTTGATATACTTCAGCCTTTGACCACTGCTGCCGTAAACTTATGGAAATTGAATTAGATAAAAGTGTCAGAGAAAGGATTTTCCACGCCGTCATTTTTGAAGTGACGGCCAACGTTATTATCGCGCTGTCGCTTGCCTGGCTGATGAACGTGTCGGTACTCCATTATCGTATTGCCGGTGCGTCTAAAGGTGCCGATATGGACATTGAGGTAGCCAGAAAATATGGTCTCAGCGTGTATACCGCGCTTGAGGACATTCCAGAAGCGTAAGCCAGGATGCCAGCCAGCCTGACGTCAAAGGCTGGCTGTCAGAGGCGGTCACGATCTGAGGTCAGCACGACGGATACCCCCTTTTCCGATAACGCGCGGATCCACTCCTTATCCGTACCGTCTTCAACGACAATGGTATTCACTGAAGATACATCGCCAATCACGAACGACGACGCGGTGTTGATCTTTTCCGGAGACGCCAGAACGACCGTTTCCGCGGATCTGCCGGAAAATGCACGTTTGATGCATGCCTCTTCGAAATCACCGGTTGTCAGCCCCGCATCGGGATGAATACCGGTCACCCCCATAAAGAACAGGTCTGCATGTATATTCTCTATGCCTTCGATGGCCGCAGCGCCGACCGCAACAATCGAGTGTTTATACAAGCGTCCGCCGATTAAAATCACCTCAATGGAAGGATGATCAACGAGCCCCAGAGCAATACTTGGACTGTGCGTCACCACGGTGATGCGCAAGTCAGGAGGGAAAAACGTAATCAGCTCCGAGGTAGTCGTGCCACCGTCGATAATCACCACCTGGCCTGATGAAATCAGCTGTGCTCCTTTCCGGGCCACCCTTTTTTTCGCATCCATCTTCACGGATTGCCGTTCTGCAAACGGAGCTATAGCGGAAGATGACGGCAGCGCGCCGCCATGAACACGTTGCAAACGCCCTTCTGCCGCCAGCTCGCGCAGATCGCGCCGGATGGTGTCTTCAGAGACGTCAAAGAGAATGCTGAGCGCTTTTGACTGGACCTGGCCTTCGGCTCCCAGCTTTTCAAGGATCAATTGTTTTCGCTGACTGGTGAGCATAATGGATTCCTGATGTTGCATGTTTCATCTTGAACATGCATGATATTGCTGTTTATGATCATTACTCTACGTAAGGAGGAACAATCGTGCAATCAAAACGTGCAGATGTGCGCATCATCGACAGTGAAACCCTCTCAGACAACTGGTACGTCCTTAAAAAATATACCTTTGACCTGCAGCGACGTGATGGCGAATGGCAACGGCAGCATCGGGAAGTCTATGACCGTGGCAACGGCGCGACGATTCTTCTCTATAACCGAGAGAAAAAGACGGTGATCCTGACGCGCCAGTTCCGCTTCCCTGTCTTTATCAACGGCCACCAGGACGATTTAATTGAGGCTGCCGCGGGATTGCTGGACAACATGGATCCCGAAAGCCGCATAAAAGCAGAAGCGGAAGAAGAGACCGGCTTTAACGTTTCGCGCGTGCAGAAAATCTTTGAAGCCTATATGAGCCCAGGCTCCGTCACGGAAAAACTCTATTTTTATCTTGCCGAGTACCAGCCAGATGACAGAACCGGCGCAGGCGGTGGGATCAAGGCCGAGGGTGAAGATATCGACGTGCTGGAAATGACGCTTGAAGAGGCATTACGCAGCATTGAAACGGGCAAGATTGTCGACGGTAAAACCATCATGCTGCTGTATCATGTTGCCCTGAAAGGTATTCTGTAACCTACTGGTTTACATCCTGATTTGAAGGCGCACGAAATCGGTACGCTTGTGCGCTACCCGGATGAAAAGCGGAAAACCTCCTAAATTTTGCAGTCTACTATATTTAGTGAACGATTCCGAAATTCGATAAAATCATCAATTATTCCCTGAGTCACCTGCATTTATCATTCAAAAATGCCAAACGTTCACGAGGCTGCCTGCTGAGGTAGCCTGTCTTGTCGGTTGTCTGGATTAAAATGCGACTCGCTACAGATAACGAAGCATATTATACTTGGTCCTCCACTCGAACAGGAGGCAGCAACTCACGTGAAGGATACATATTACAACGACATAACGATCAACACGCAAATTCAGAGTGAGCTGGACGCGTTTTTTGAGGATTTCAAAGGCATCGTCTTCGCCTACGCTATTATGAACAAGAAAGATCCTTCGCAGATGAGGATACTCAATAATAGTCCCGAGTGGTTTAATATCTATCTTGAAAGAAAATATCAGTTCATTGACCCTGTCATTATTCGGGCTTTGCGCTGTGTTGACGATTTTTTCTGGGAAAGTGATGTCGTCCTGTCGGATGGTTACAACCTGACACGCATTTTCGACGAAAGTGTCCAGTATGATATTTACCAGGGACAGACCTTTCCTCTGCATGACTATCTGAATAATCTTGTGGTCTTATCCGTCATCAGTCCTAAGCATTCTGGCATTGACATAGAGAAATATCGACCGCAATTTCTACGCTTCCTTGTTCAGTTACATCAGAAAACACTCAATCTTTATAGTCAGCATCAGCAGAAGAAGAATGTTTTCTTATCGCCACGCGAGCGCCAAATCCTTAAATGGGTCAGCGCCGGGAAAACGTACGCAGAAATTGCGGTTATTTTGTCTATTGCTGAGCGCACCGTTAAATTTCATATGGGCAACATAATGAAAAAACTCGGTGTAAATAATGCCAGACACGCAATAAAACTTGGAACGGAACTCCGGTTACTGGAGGACTGAGCCTCAGCCACTGGTTATAAATGGCGTAAATGCTCGAGCATTTCGCGAAGCCAGTGACTGGATTTATCTTTGCTAATAATGTCTTCAATAATGCTGGGGCTGGCAGGCATATAAATATAATAAATAACCTCCCCTTTTTCAGAGACACCGCGCTGAATTACTTCAACTTTCCAGTTTGCATGGCGAAATATGGCATACATACCACGACTGGCTACTGCGTACATCCCGTGATATTTTTTCTTTATGCAATAAATATTCATTGCAAGAAACAATGCTTTACTGGCGGGCACGCCCTGCAGACTTGCAGAGTCTCGTGTTTCTTTATCTAAAAATAAACGGCTTACTTCACAGCAGGGAACATCTTCTGGAAAAACAATGGGATTATCGAAATAGTTGTGAAAGATTTCGCTTATCATTGTTGGCTGCGTTGCGTTAATAAATCGCGCGCCGCATAACAGCTGTCCATCATACATCCCCAGCAAGTATGTCGTGTTATGGGAATCAAACTGATCCTTTTCCATACCTTCGATGCATTCCACTTTCCAGTCGAGTCGGTCCCGAAAAGTTTTTCTTCTGAGTCGGTAGAGTTCGTGTGCTAATGCTGGTGGTAAATCATCGTAGTCGTGTAAAAAAAATTCAATGACAGAATTCATGCTCTTGTTCCTGATAATAACACCTGAAACTATTATCACCTGTCTTTAAGGACAGCTTTCATTGTGCCGCATATTCCCTATACTTAAAAAGTACCTGACCACGAAGTTCTCGCAAAACTAAGCGGTCAGGAGGTCAAAGACCTACGAAACACCAGGGATATACCCATCGATGATTATCTAATATTTAAAGTTTCGGGTACAGAGCATAAGAAGCACTTTGCCGATAAAATATTAAAAAACAATAATCACAAAATAATTACAATAAAAACATTGCCCCTTAATCTTTTAAGGGGTAATATTTACGTTTGCTTATTTTTTCTACCTTCCCTTCGTTTCACTGACTTTGCTGATTTTATCTGCCCAAAACCCTCGTCGGTACCGCTTTACAGACATCTGCCTGTGCTATTCTTGCTGAATGATGTAAGACGGAGAATTGATGATGGCAGACTGGAACCCTTCTCTTTACCTGCAATTTGGCGCAGAAAGAACGCGTCCAGCCGCCGAATTGCTCGCCAGGATTCCTCTGGATGAGGCTGCGACTATCGCCGATCTGGGCTGCGGTCCAGGCAACAGCACGGCGCTATTGAAGCATCGCTGGCCTTCTGCGCACATCACCGGGGTCGATAACTCCCCTGCTATGCTCGAGGAAGCACGCGCCGCCTTACCTGACTGCCACTTTGTTGAGGCCGATATCCGGCAGTACAAGCCCGGTCAGCCGCTGAGCCTGATTTATGCCAACGCGTCGCTGCAATGGGTTCCGGACCATTACGATCTTCTGCCGCATCTTGTCTCCCTGCTTAAGTTAAATGGCGTGCTGGCGATCCAGATGCCCGACAACTGGCTGGAACCCACTCATGCGGCGATGCGTGATGTGGCGCTGGAGCAAGACTACCCAGACCGGGGCCGCGAACCTCTGCCGGGCGTACATGCTTATTACGATATACTGTCGGAGGCGGGCTGTGACGTGGACATCTGGCGGACAACCTATTATCACAAAATGAGCTCTCATCAGGCCATTATTGACTGGGTAAGCGCCACCGGCCTGCGCCCCTGGCTCCAGGAACTGAACGAGAGCGAGCAAAAACGATTCCTGAAACGCTACCATGAGTTGCTGGAAGAGCAGTATCCGCTCCAGGAAAACGGGCAGATACTGCTGGCTTTTCCTCGGTTGTTTATCGTGGCTCAACGCCAGCCCTGATCCGATTATGACCGGGCTTCTTTGAGCAGCTGCTGGATAACCTTTTCCTGCTGCGCATAATCACCCTCGCCAAAAGCGGTATAGCGCAGCTGCCCTTTGGCATCAAAGTAGTAATGCGCTGGCCAGTACTGGTTGCCGAACGCATTCCAGATTTGATAGTTGTTATCCGTCACCACCCGATACGGCAGTTGCCATTTATTCACCGCATCTTTAACCGACGAAAGCGGTTTTTCCCAGGGGTATTCCGGGGTGTGAACCCCAATCACCACCAGACCCTGCGATTGATACTTTGTGGCCCACTCCCGCACATGTGGGAGCGTATGCTGGCAATTAATACAGTCCCAGGTCCAGAAATCAATCAGAACAACCTTCCCTCGCAAGGATTCAGACGTGACAGGGTCACCGTTAATCCATCCTGTTCCACCGCTTAGCGAAGGCAGCTGGCTGCTGGGCTCAGCGATTGCCACCGGTTGGAGTTTCACCGTCGCGGGTGTGGGTTTTGCCAGGTTTAAGAGCGCGGTCTCAAGACGGTCTGTGACGCCGTTAGCGCCTTTCAGCAACGAGGTCATCCCCGTCGCATTCAGGACGACTGCCGCTAACATTGCCACCCCCGCCCCCTGACGCAGCTTCGCCATGAATGCCGATTTTGCTCTCAGCGGGGTCATGAGCGTGCGGCCTCCTATGGCGAGTAATCCCAGCATCAGCGCGCATCCGCTGCCATAGGCGGCCAGCAGTGCGCCCGTGGCGATGGCCGAGTGGCCCGCGATATTAATGCTGAAAATAGCGCCCAGGATGGGGCCCGCGCAG
Source organism: Enterobacter sp. SGAir0187 (assembly GCF_002952735.2). NCBI lineage: Bacteria > Pseudomonadati > Pseudomonadota > Gammaproteobacteria > Enterobacterales > Enterobacteriaceae > Enterobacter > Enterobacter sp. SGAir0187. The sequence continues at coordinate 217,953 of NZ_CP025034.2, forward strand.
GGAGACCAGAGTAGCCCGACCGCAAGCCCGGCCAGAAAAGCCGATGCCATTCCGCGCGTTTGCCCGCTTCGGGTGTTGAGAACATTTCCCGCGCTGACGGCCGGACCGGCAATACGCTGGGCGAAAGACGGGAAAATTAAGGCCAGCGCGGCGGTGGCCAGAATGACGAGCGAGCTCCAACGCCCGACAATGGTCGCCTCTGTTATCCACTCGCTGGCGACGGTGACGATCATCGCCACCAGGGTGAACATCACGACCATCCCTGCGAGCAGGGCAAGAATATCTCGTCGTTGCCCCTGAAAACCGGCAAACAGGAGTGGAATAACCGGGAGCGTACATGGGCTGAGCAGGCTTATCATCCCGCCCAGAAAAGCGATTAACAGAAACATAATGACCTCACATTACACGTCCTGCGACACTGCAGTGAGGCTATTTCATCGTCCTGATGTGTTCAGGATATGTGTAAACGCGCGGTTTTTGTCTGGCTCTGTATCACCCAGGCCAGGAGATACAAAGCCGTACAATTTTACGAACGACGCGGAAGCGTAATGGCGACATCCAGCCCGCCTCCGGCGCGGTTCGCCAGCCTGAGTTTTCCTTCCAGCTGTGCGGTCAGCTGCGCGGCAATCGCCAGGCCGAGTCCTGTCCCGCCGGTATCGCGATTACGCGAGGTTTCAACCCGATAAAACGGCTGCAGAACCGCCTCCAGTTCGGCTTCGGGTATTCCCGGCCCGTCGTCCACAATGTGAATCACCACCTCTTCGGCAGACGAAATATCAATGGCAATGACGGCACCGCCGCCGAATTTCAGCGCATTATCCAGCAGGTTAGTCATCACTCTACGAAGCGCCTGTGGACGCGTGACGATCGGCAAACGGACATCGTTTGCCTGAAACTGCACGTTTTTACCAATGTCCTGATAATCGCTGGCGATGCTGTTGACCCAGGCGTTCAGCTCCAGCTTCAGCGACGTCTCTTCCAGTGATTCTGATGACCGGGCATACGCGATACCCTCTCGCACCAGACGAGACATGCTATCAAGGTCATTGAGGAGTTTGTCGCGTAGTTCCGGCTCCCCGGCCATTTCGACACGCAGCTTCATGCGAGTAATGGGCGTCTGGAGATCGTGGGAAATCGAGGCCAGGATCTGTGCGCGTTCCCGGAGATAAGACTGAATGCGCGCCTGCATGGCGTTGAAGGCATGCGCTGCCCGCTGCACCTCAAGCGGCCCCTTTTCCGTCATTGGCGTACTGGCCGCCGGATCCAGCGCATCCACCGCGCGGGTAAAATGTGAAAAAGGCCGTACCACCTGCCGCACGGCGATCCAGGCGCAGACGGCCAGAACCAGCAGCTGCAGGACGAGAACGATCGGGAGCCAGCTGGCGACGGGCGGCATGCGCGGGATCAGGTCAATGGTCAGCGGCGCGCCATCGCGTAACGTAAGGTGGGCCTGAATATGCGAAATGGCGCCGGGAACCGCGGTAAAGCTAAGCGGGTAATGCGCGGCAAGCGTCGCTTTTAAGGTTCGGATAGCATCTTGCGAACGCTTATCCGTCGGCGCTGCGCCGGGTTCCCCTGTGCCCAGAATATAACGATAGTTACCTCGTTCAAGTCGAGGCAGCCAGGCGGCGCGTTCGCTGGCCGGTAAGCGGTCTAAAATGGCGACGCTGGTTGCGACATCGTTTTCCAGATTACCGAGCATCACCGTGCGCGCGCTGTGCATGCGTTCAGTCATGACCAGCGTCAGGCTCAGGGCGTTAGCCAGCAGCAAACCGGACAGTACGACGATCAGCAAACGGGCCAGCAGAGAACGTGGCCAGAGCGTCATTCGTTAACCTCTTTGATGGTCACCGGCATCGTAAAGACGTAACCTTCGCTGCGCACGGTTTTGATATAGGCGGGCGTGCGGGCATCTTCATTGAGACGCTGGCGAACCCGGCTTACCAGCAGATCGACAGAACGTTCAAACAGTTCGGCGTCACGCCCCTGCGTCAGATTGAGCAATTGGTCACGGGTCAGCACGCGCTGCGGATGGTCCAGGAAAACGCGCAGCAGGCGATACTCCGCCCCGCTGAGCGCCACAATCACCCCTTCCGGGTCGATTAAGTGGCGAGCAACGGTATCGAGCTGCCATTCACCGAACATCACCAGCCGCCCTGCTTCCGTCACTTGCAGATTGGGCGGCATTGTGCGAAAACGCCGTAAAATCGCTTTAATGCGTGCCAGAAGCTCACGGGCGACAAACGGCTTCACCACGTAGTCATCCGCCCCCATCTCCAGACCCAGGATCCTGTCCGTCTCCTCATTGCGGGCCGTCAGCATCAGGATGGGCAGATCTTTATGTTTGCCGCTTCGTAGCTGCCGGCATAGCGTGAGACCGTCATCGCCGGGCATCATAACGTCCAGCACCACCAGGTCGATATGCTGTTTGTCCAGTACGCTACGCATCTCTTTGCCGTTGGCCGCGCCCGTCGCGCGATAGCCAGACTTACCGAGATAATCGACAATCAGTTCACGAATATCCCTGTCGTCATCGACGACAAGGATGTGGTCAATATGTTCCACCGAACTCTCCAGACCGAAGGGTAACGTACTGAAAATAGCACATTTCACAGCTTATCCGCGTCGATAACTGCCTTGACGAAATCCTGCGGATCTTCCTGGGGCGGATTGTGCCCCACGGTTGCCCCGAAGGTGCGGTGCTCATATTTGCCGATAAATTTAGCTGCATAGGCCTGCGGTGCCGGATGCGGCGCGCCGTTGTTGCCGCCTTCGATGGTGATCGTTGGGACGGTGATATTCGGCAGCGTGGCCAGTTTTTGCTCGTAGCGGTCATATTTGCGCTCGCCTTTTTCCAGCCCTAAACGCCAGCGATAATTACTGAGCGTCACCGCGACGTGGTCCGGATTATCGAGGGATTTGGCACTGGCGTTAAAGACCGCATCGCTAAATTTCCAGTCAGGCGAAGCCTGCGACCAGATTAAGCGCGCAAAGTCATGCGTGTTTTTGGCATAGCCTTCAGCACCGCGGGCGGTGGCGAAATAGAACTGATACCACCACTGCTGCTCTGCTTTTGGCGGCAGCGGCTGTTTGCCAATCTGCTGGCTGCTGATGAGATACCCGCTCACCGACACCAGTGATTTTACGCGCTCTGGCCACAGCGCCGCGACGATATCCGCCGTCCGGGCGCCCCAGTCATATCCAGCAAAGACCGCCTGCCTGATATTCAGGGCATCCATCAGATTAACGATATCTTTCGCCATCGCCGAGGGCTGGCCGTTGCGCGGTGTGTTTGCTGACAGGAAGCGCGTGGTACCGTAGCCGCGCAGAGACGGCACAATGACCCGGTACCCTTTTGCCGCCAGAGCGGGTGCAACCTCGGCGTAGCTGTGAATATCATAGGGCCAGCCGTGCAATAAAATAACCGGTTGACCGTCTTTCGGGCCAATGTCGACATAACCGACATTCAGATCGCCGGCGTTAATTTGCTGGGGATGATCAAAGGCTGCGGCGACGTTTGTGCCGGTGACTTCGGCCTGACAGGACATCACGGTGCCAAGCGAAACGGTCATTGCGAGGGTTGAGTAAGCAAGTTTGCTGAACATGTTGGTATCTCCGGTTGAGTACAATTCACGGGGATATCACAACACCTCAATGTATAGCGGATATGTGCGAAAGCGGGTTTATTGCAAGCCTGTGTATGTATCCGGGACGCTGATACAGTGTGATACAAACACAGGCGCTGAAGTTTTAGAGGGAGAGACGATAGCGGACGTAATCGTCAGCTTCACCATATTTGTCATAGAGTTTACGCGCCGGGTTGTTCTCCCGGGTGACCCAGTACAGTTTCGACCACCCTTCGCGCTTGCCTTCCTCAACCAGAGCGTCAATGAGCGCCTTACCTGCTCCCGCCCCGCGTTCGGCAGCATCAACAAACAGATCTTCCAGGTAGCAGACGGGGGCCGTTGACCAGGTGCCTTCATGCAAAATGCACATCGCGAAACCGATGACCTTTTCGTCCTTCTCCACGACCCGGCAGAACATCGATGAATGCGCTGAGAGCGCCCTTTCCCACGTCGCTGCGGTGACGGATTCCTCAAGATAGCAATCATAAAAATGGGTATAGCCGTCCCACAGCGGTCGCCATTGGGAATAATCGTCTTTGTATAGCGGTCGTACCGTAACAGCCATGTTTTCCTCACATTACAGAGTAATCGCCATTTCAAAACAGCGTAAATCAGCCCCGGCCATACGCGAGTGATGATAGCTTTCGCGCAGCGTTACAAACCCCAGCTTCTGATAAAACGCCTGGGCGTTAGGCGTTGCATCAAGCGTCAGGCGGGTTATCCCCCGGCTACGGGCCTCATGTTTGAGGGCCTCGATAATCCGGGTCGCCATGCCTTTGCCGGAGGCTGCGGGCAAGGTGAAAATCGCCTCCAGGCAATGGGTATCCAGATCGAGGTAGCCGGTTGCCGCAACATCGCCCTTTTCATCTTCAACCACGTAAAAAGGGTATTCAATGACCATTTGCCGATAGCGTTCGGGCATCAGATCGGGCGTCCAGTGCGCAATGACCTCAGCGTCGTAACTGGTTTTACAGCCGTGACGAATCGCCTGGTTGCGAATGTCCCAGAGTGTTTCGGCTTCCTGTGGCGTGGCTTTTCGTAATGTCATAACCTCCCCCTTTAACGGCTTTTTAGCCGCATTTCCCGTGCCAATCTGGCAAGACGCTGAGTACGACAATAGAGCGTAAACAGAACAAAGCCGCTGCCGTTCATCACCACCCGACAAAGTAACAGCGCGAAAGATGCAATGACGTGTGGCCAGAGGCTTCCATCATGAGAAAGCATGACATGTAGAACCTGAACGAGGGTCGTTATCAGCAGGATGATGAACAACGCCATAAAGCCCGACAATCCCGACGTCTTTCCACGAGCCAGTAGTACGCTTGTCACAATGAGCGCGCCTGTCATCGTCAATGATGGTAAGAAAAAGCTCAATGCATGATGTAAAGGTGACAAAGCCTGCAACGTGCTGAGAAAAGGCAAAAGGTTTAGCGCAAACGCCACTAAAAACAGAGGTAACAGCATAGCTACCGGGTAAGGATTTTGACGCGGAAGCTCGCTGAGGGGGCGCGAAAAATATCGTTCAAGCTCGGGAGTGGAATTATCCTGAAGGCGGGTATCACGACGAGCAATAGCCTCCTCTATCTCTTTACCATGTTGCAGGAGATCCTGGAAAACCCGTCCGGTTAACAAACTCAAAAACTTCATCAGAATACCGCCAGTGACTGAATGGTACCGATAATGTATTTACCGGTCCGTGGTAAGTTACTGGGCGCTGCAATAACGCCGCTAACCGCACTTCCTGCCAATGCTGCGGCACTTGTTACCACTTGCCCAAGTTGCCGAGTGAGTTCTACCTGAACCGGCCCGGTTGGAAAGCGTTTCGGATAGAGTCCCGCGCGGATAAGAGCCTTGATTTCTTTGTTGCTTATACCGGGGTTTTGCGCGCGAATTATCAATTCGGTCAAACGAGCACGATCCTGACGAGGATAGTTTTTTAACCATTCAGTGGCTTTCAAGGAAGATATGGATTTCATTGCACGCCAGGTGGTAACGGCTTCTTTTAATGCCCCACCTGCACTTGCTAACGAAATTACATCCAGTGATGTGGAGGTGGCGACGTACCATTCTTGCGTATCGAGCCATGCAACATTTCCGCCACCGTTTTCAACCAGATCATAAATACGATAAAAACCGTTAACACATTGTAATCCGGTAGCGAGAGTACCAGCGTAGCCGATAGCCACTAAAACACCACTGCCTCCTGCGGTAAGAGGTGTTGCTGCCGTGCCTGCAAGCATTACACCTCCAGTAATGATCATCGCGCCACAGGATAGTACAGTCGACGCAAGCTCAGTACCCATGGATGTCGATGTCACAGCGTCAGTCAATGATTTACCTACGCTAGAGGTGGATGGCTGCGAGTTCGCTTTCGTTACAATTACATGGGTTACAATACCACTTTGGCCATTAGGATGACGCTGACCAGAGCGAACCAGGTAGCGTTGAGTACCATCAGAATAAATGATACCGGCCTGAGCAAATTCGCGATTACAGTCCATGGCGGAACCCAGTGCTTTGAAATCGAAATCTGCAGCCCCTAAACCAGCCATTCGCGCATAATCATAACCGGGTAGATTTGTCTCAGGATTCATTCCAGGCAAAACCATACATTATTCCTTATGTGGGTAGGTAAATTAGCCCAACTAATCTGATGGTAGTCGAACGCTCAGCAGAGCAAAATTTTGGTAGTGAATACGTTACAACGCAACTAAATAGAATGTCATATAGATGAAAATACCAGAACGCTAACAAAAGCATAACGCCTAAATAGGGAGATCCGCGCATGACGATACCGACGCTCACGACAGAACGTTTACTGCTGAAACCGCTGGTTGCGGAAGATGCCGTCCAGATACAAACGCTGTATCCGCGCTGGGAGATCGTCCGCTATATGGTCTCTTCCGTGCCCTGGCCCTATCCGGATAACGGCGCGGAAAACTATGTCAACAACGTGGCGCTGCCGGATATGGCGAAAGGGATTGCCTGGTTCTGGAGCATCCGGCGACGTGAGGTGCCGGATGAATTGATGGGCATTATTTGCCTGTACGACGTCGAGGATAACAACCGCGGGTTCTGGCTCGCGCCGGAGTTCCAGGGGCAGGGATTTATGCGCGAAGCCAGCATTGCCGCGACGGATTACTGGTTCAACACGCTAAACAAATCCGTTTTGCGGGCCCCGAAGGCCGCTGCTAACAGCCGCTCCCGTCGTATTTCGGACAGTAGCGGCATGCGGCTTATCAGGACGGAGAAGAAAGCCTACGTCAGCGGGATGCTGGACTCCGAGCTGTGGGAGATCACCCGCGACGAGTGGAACGCCCGTCAGGTCAGCTGATAGTGCTTATCCGGCACCAGCCTTTCCGGAATATTCTCTTCGTCGTTCATCTGCAGCAGATCGCGTTCCATCATGTTGCAGATGGCGTCCAGCGGCAGGTCGTTATCTTCTGTGCCAAACGGGTCTTCCAGCTCTTCCGCCAGGGTGTCCAGCGAGATAAAGGTGTAGGAGATCAGCGCCGAGACAAAGGGCGTCATGTAGTGCAGATCCACAACCAGCGCAAACGGCAGCATGATGCAGAACAGATACACCGTGCGGTGCAAAATCAGCGTGTAGGCAAACGGTACCGGCGTGGTCGCAATGCGCTCGCAACCGGACAGGACGATGGACATATCGTTCAGACGGTTATTCAGGCTGTGAAACAGGATGTCTGAGAGTTGCCCGCTACGCCGCCGTACGGCCAGCCACTCCCCCATGATCAGTAAAATACGGTTTGCCGGCGAGTTGGCGCTCATCACGTGGCGTAAATCATCCGGAGCAAGATAGCGAGAGAGCTTTTCGGCGTTCAGCTCCCGGCGCAGGGTCATCCGCAGGCAGTTGGCAAAAGCAATCTGCAGTCGCACGAATTCGCCGAGGTGCTTATCGTCAGGCAAGGTGTTTTTTACCTCGCGAAACAGCGAGCGCGCCGCTATCATCAACTGCCCCCAGAGCAGGCGAGCCTCAACGTAGCGTGAATAACAGGCATTGTTTCTGAAACCCAAAAAGATAGCGATCGCCACGCCGAGAATGCTGAATGGCGCCACGGTAAATTTGATGCCCAGCGAGGTATACCACGGCAACATCAGGATAACGGCAATAGAAAGCAGGAAATTGAGCAGCAATCGGGTATAGATCTTAGGCAGTACCGAACCGTGCCAGACAAAAATCAGTTGTAGCCAGTGCTGTTTAGGACGAACGATCATAGTGAGTTTCAGGAAAGAAAAGAGCGAGGCTATTAAACGTGATCCCCGTCACCGTTGCAAGCTTGTTAACGGGACATTGCATTTTCTCCCCTTATTAGCGAAATCCGCACAGTGCTGCATGTGCTTTTTAAAAACAAAGCTAATAGTATGTTGTAACTAAATAGATCGTATTCAAACCCGGCCGAAGCCGGGTGAACGCATTAGCAAAGCGGTTTAACCGCAGCGCGCATGCCCTTCAGCAGAATGGCATCAAGGTCCAGCGTGACCTGGTCGACAAGACCGCTTACCTGCGTCAAGTCCTGCTCCCAGTGTTCGCGTGCGCTGAGCACCGACTGCACCAGCTCACGGGTGCTCAACTGCCGATCGCGGTGCTGCGCCCAGAGCTGCTGATAGCGTTCCAGCCAGCACGCATCATCCTGCACCGGATAGCTCTCCCCGTTACGCTCCGCGCGGTAGAACGCGATTAACGCGGCTAAGGCAAACGTCAAACGTGCCGGTAATTGCCCCGTTGCCTTCTGCCCTGCCAGCAGCTGCGGCAGGATACGGGTACGGTATTTGGTCATGCCGTTAAGCGCAATGGAAAGCAGCTGGTGTCTGATGTAAGGGTTACGAAAACGTCCTGTCACCGCACTGGCGAAAGATTCCAGCTCGTTACGCGGCAAATCGAGGACCGGAATGATCTCCTGATAAATTGCTTTTTCGACGAACGCGCAGATCTCTGCATCATTCATCGCCTCGCCTACCGTATCCAGCCCGGCCTGGAAGGCGACCGGCACCAGCGCCGTATGCGCCCCGTTCAGAATGGCAACCTTGCGTTCTTTGTAGGGCCTGATGTCGTCGACAATCAGTACATTTAGCGGGTACTTATCCAGACGAAGTTCGCGGGCAAGGGATGCAGGTCCCTGAATAACAAACAGATAGAAGTGTTCGGCCGTATCCAGGAACCCATCGTGATAACCCAGCTCAGCTTCAAGCGCAGCCGCTTCGTCACGTGGATAACCCGTCACGATACGGTCAACCAGCGTCGAGCAGAAGCTGTTGGCGTCATTGAGCCACTGAATAAAGGCGGCGGGCAACGCCCACTCCTGCGCATAGCGCAAGACGAGTTCACGCAGTGCGTCACCGTTGTAGTCAATCAACTCGCAGGGAATGATGATCCAGCCCTTGTCAGCCGCACCGTCGAAGTGGCTAAAGCGCTCAAACAGCAGACGCGTCAGCTTCGCCGGGTAGCTCACCGCAGGGGCATCGTCGAACCGGTCACCTTCGTGGTAGCTGATACCCGCTTCGGTGGTATTCGAGAAAACAAAGCGCATATCTGGATTGTGTGCCAGCTTCAGGAACGCATCATACTGGTCGTAGACGTCGATTTCCCGGTTAACGGAGCGGATAAGCCGGCTTGCTCTCACCGCCTCACCCTTCTCGTTCAGACCGCGAATGAGCGTGGTATAGAGACCGTCCTGCGTATTCAGTGACGGCGGGAAGTCGCTCTGAATCGGACGGACGATAACCACGCCGGCGTTAAGATCGGTATGTTCGTTTAACAGGTCAATTTGCCAGTCGACAAACGCGCGCAGGAAGTTGCCTTCACCAAACTGAATGATGCGTTCGGGATACAGAGCACCGGGAAAATCGCGACGGTTGAGCGTGTTCACAAGAGGTTCCTTTTATGATTAGTCATACAGCCTGACAAGATTGGTACGATAACTTATCAAAACTTAACGACCAGAAACCCTGTTTTGATCAATACGTCGCGTAGTTGTGCAGAAAAATTATAAGAACTTATAAAACACGGACGTGGACGTCATGGCACCGTCCGGCATCAGGGCATAGCGCGGGATATCACCAACCTTTTGCCAGCCAGCACGCTGGTAGAAGGTCTCGGCCCCGCTGCCGGTGGAGGTATCGAGCACCAGCACCGAAATCTCTCTGGCTCTGGCCTCAGCTTCCAGCGCTTCCATCAATGCCATCGCGGCCCCTTTCCGGCGCGCTTTCTCGTGAACCAGCAGCTTCGCCACATCGGCGCGATGCGGCTGGTTTTCCGGCTGATCTGTGATCAGTTGCACCGTTCCGATGACGCCGTCCTGCGCATCGACGCAGGCAAGCACCAGTCGCTCGCCACGCGCGACGCTTTCGGCAATACCGCGCCAGAAAATACGGGCCTTATCCAGGCCATAAGGAAGCATAAAGCTGACGGATGCCCCGCCGTTTACGCAGTTTTCGAGGATCCCGGCCAGCGCATCAAGATGGGTGAGGATCTCTTCCCGGGTGAGATTTTTGATTTGCAGTGAGGTATTCATTGTTTATCCTTACGTTGAATACACTCACTTTGTATTTAACAACTTATTAACGCAAGCGGATCGGACATAGGCTTTTGTTATGTCACCGGGCGCGCTGGCGCTGCTGTTTCATGGCGTACATCTTTTCATCGGCATCTTTTAACCACTGCTGCAGGTCGTTGCCATTATGATCGAATTCGCTAAGCCCCCATGAGAAATGAAGCGACCAGGGATGCAGCTTGCGGGCGTTATAGTGTTCCACCTGCTCAGCGAGATACTGCATGGCAATCCAGGCCCCCTGCTCATCCGTATCCGCAAACAACACGGCGAACTCGTCCCCGCCAAAACGCACCAGCAGATCCGCTTCACGGAAAGATGCACGCATCAGTTGCGCCATGACTTTCAGCGCCTTATCGCCCTCTTCATGCCCGTAGCGATCGTTAATCTCCTTAAAGCGATCCAGATCCAGCCAGCCGAGCGTCAGCGGCTCAGCCCGGCGCCGGGCAACAGAAAGCGTGAACCGCACCAGCTGATTAAAGCCCCGACGGTTGAATAGACCCGTTAATTCATCCGTTGTCGCCGCGCTGATAGCGGCAAACTCATCTTCAGCCAGCGCGCCAAGATCCCCCAGCACGGCGAGATCGGCCGCTGAAAACTCCCTGGGCGCGTAGTCAATCAGGCACAGCGAGCCCACGCTCGCGCCGTCACGCAGGCGCAGCGGGAAGCCCGCGTAAAAACGCACGCGAGGTTCACCGGCCACCAGCGGATTATCCGCAAAACGATCGTCCTGCAGCATGTCTCCCACCACCAGCGGTGCTTCGGTGAGGATCGTATGGCCACAAAACGAAATGTTACGCGGTACGGAATTGGGTGCCTGCCCGTCGGCCGACTTCACAATAAGTGAATGCTCATCAATCAGATTGACCATCGCCAGCGGCACCTGGAAGAAGCGCTTTGCCAGACGTGTTAACCGGTCAAACGCCGGGGAGCTGTCTATCTCAAGCAAACCGGATTCGCGCAGCGAGTTCAGTCTGTCTGTTTCATTTTCAGGGGTTGCAGGTGCTTTCATAATGTCTCCTGACGTAAAGCGTTACTAAAAGCGTAGCTTAAACAGAGACATTGTCAGTGTTCGAACATCCTGTTAAGCCGCTTGCTATTCACGTCAATGCCTTATGACGATTAACGCAGCTATATTTCACTTCCGGAGGTCGCGGCAACCTGCTCGTCCGACATCCGGGCACTGGTACGATTTCGACCCGCTTTTTTTGAACGATAGAGATGATCGTCCGCTTCGGCCATGAGCTTGTTGAAGACTTCGGTCAGTTGCCATGACTCAGCTTTTCCACTGCCGAGGCCAATACTGACCGTCAGAAAGAGCGTCTGGTGACGCCATGTAAAAGGATGGCTGGCAACGGTGGAACGGATACGCTCAGCCAGTTCAAAACCGTGCTGCGCGTCGCCGGAATTAACCACCACAGCGAACTCTTCCCCGCCCATGCGCGCCACCATGCCGTCTTCGCCGACGACCTGCTGAACCTGTCGGGCAAACGACGCCAGCACGCGATCTCCGCACTCGTGGCCGTAGTTATCATTAATGCTTTTGAAATAATCAATATCCAGCAGCATGACGGTCAAAAAACGGGTATGCCGGTACGTCTCTTCATGCTTTAACGCCTCATAAAGCCCGGAACGCGAGTAGACGTGTGTTAAAAAGTCATAATCCGCCCTCAGCGAAACCTGGCGGATCAGGGAATTAATGGCAGCCATGCTGACGGAGACCATCACCGGACAGATCGCCATCGTGGCAATACCCAGCCGGGCAGAAAACATCATTGGGGTGGTAAACGGCGTCGCCACGGCAATATTAATCACCGAGTTGGCGACCAGAATAATTTCAATGGCGCCCGTGACAAACGTCAGCAAGCAGGTCACAGGCAATGGGTAGCGTACCGCACACCAGATAAGCGCAGGCAGTGGAAACGAGAGGCTCCCCGCTCCGCCGATCACCACCGACGCGACCACCGAGACAATCAGCGCAATAACCGGTAACAGCTGCTCCAGACGCAACCTGAATTCGCGCACGGGCATGCCCAGCGTGAGCATACACGGCACAACAAGCACGCCGGTTGAGAACTGCTCGCTAAACCAGTCGGCAAACAACGGCCAGAAGGTGTGACTGTCAATCCCGACCGAACCTACCGCGCCGAGCAGCGCACACAGCAGCGCGGCAATCAGACAGTAGTTGAACAGGCGTAATGCGTTAAGCGGATCGGGGGTTTTCTTCATCAGCCGCTTGTCACGCTGAACCAGCACGGCCACAACGACGATAAAGACCATGTTAGACAGGTTGATCACCACGGAGGCCATCCCCCAGCTGGTCGTGACCGCGTCGTACAACAGCATCGCGACATAGGATACCGCATAGTAATGCAGGCGATTCAGGAAAACATAACGGGCAAAGATCCCTGCCATCACGCCATTGAGTGGCCAGAACAGCGACAAGGCCTCCACGAGACGTAATTCCGCGCCCACAAAATAGAACAAGGTGGTGAGGATAAAGATCGTCGATGCATTTCGCAGCGGCGTGTCAGGCTGGAACGGCCTGAAAGCGGTAAGAGCAGAACGCATTAAATATCATTCCATATGAAAGCTTATGGCAGTTATTGCGGTCGTCAGCACGATCGGAGCTCACTTAAGATGCATCTATAACACAAATACAGCGGGATCATAACTCGTCAAATTTAGGCGTTCATCTGCAGTACCAGCCAGTGGTGAATGACGCTGACGATATATTGCTGCTGCTGCGCGGTGAGCTGAACACCGGGTGGAATATTATGCCATTTTGCCAGGCAGCCCCGACAACAGGTGGCGGTAGCATGCTGGGCGATAAACACCGGGTGACCGCGCATGGGCGTCTGTTTCCCGTCGTTTGCAGGTTGTGCAGGGGCAAGACGCTTTTCGACAAAATCCGCGGCATGCTGGTCAATGGTATCCGGGCCTTTGTCCCAGCAGTACTGCCGTTCCTTATCGCCTAAGCGAAAGCGCGAGCGAAACGTCGATCGCGCCAGACGGGAAAAAAGAGGATCCAGGTCAGACATCAGTAGACTGAACGTCCCATACGCTGGGTCAGTTTCTCCAGAACCGCCACACCGGCAAGCGAATTTCCGGTTTCATCCAGCTCCGGGCTCCAGACCGCAATCGCCATTTCATGCGGCACAATAGCCACGACTCCGCCACCGACGCCCGATTTAGCCGGGAGACCAACGCGCCAGGCAAACTCGCCGGCGTTTTGATACATCCCGCTGGTCGCCATCAGCGCGTTAACCTGGCGAGCCTGCAGAGGTGAAACCACCTCCTGATCGAGATGCGGCGCGTGCCCCTGATGCGCCAGGAACAGAAACGTCTGAGCCAGCTCAACGCAGCTCATCTTCAGGGCGCAGTAATGGAAGTAGTTTTGCAGCACAGTCGCCACGTCGTTATGGAAATTGCCGAAGGATTTCATCAGCCACGCGATGGCCGCGTTGCGGGCGGAGTGTTCGAATTCCGAGCGGGCCACCACTGGATCGTAGGCAATGTCGTCGACGCCCGAAAGCTGCCGCACGATCTCCAGCATTCGCTGACGCGGTGCGCTGAGGCGGCTTTGCAGCATATCGCAGACCACCAGCGCCCCGGCGTTGATAAAGGGATTTCGCGGTTTACCCTGTTCTATCTCGAGCTGAAGCAGCGAGTTAAAAGGCTGGCCGGACGGATCTTTGCCCACCCGCTGCCAGATCTCGTCTTCTTCATACTGGCGCATCGACGCAACCAGACTGAGCACTTTCGAAATGGACTGAATGGAAAAACGTTCCGTTGCATCCCCTGCCTGGTATCGCTGTCCGTCGATGGTACAGATAGCAATGCCCAGCTTATTCCCGCTGACCGAGGCAAGGGCCGGAATATAGTCGGCAACCTTCCCCTTTCCAATTAACGGACGAACTTGCGCCAGAATCTCGTCCAACATCTCATTATGGATGACCGCAGCCACACTTTGCTCCTTGCCCTCAGGCTAAAACGGGCTGCGAGTATAACAGAGGCTTATGTATTGCGTCAGGCGCTAAGACGAAAACGCGAAACGGCCTGCAATAAAAGATCGGATTGCTTTTGCAGACGTTCAGAAGCGTCCGAGGCGTCAGAGACCAGCAAATCCGTCTGACGGGAGACCTGGTTCAGCGCCTGAAGCTGACGCGTCATCTGGTGAATACTGTCTCCCTGGCTGAGCGTGGCGGTGGAGATCTCATTAAGCAAACTGCTTAAATTGCCCACCAGACCGGTGACCTGCTGTAGATTCTCTTCCATCAGGGTGACGGCACGAGAACCGTCTTCAATCCCCTGCACCGAACGGTTGATCAGCTCCTGAATGGTCTGCGTCGAGTGGCTGCTCTTTCTGGCCAGCAGCCCAACCTCCCGTGCAACGACGGCAAACCCTCGCCCCTGATTTCCGGCATGGGCCGCCTCAATGGCGGCATTCAGCGCCAGGATGTTCGTCTGAAACGCCACGCTGTCGATCATCGCCACGATCCCGCGCATCTCTGACGATCGGTCGACGATCGCCTGCATGGACGCGTTCACGGTCGACATCATCTGGTCTCCCCCCACGGCTGCCTGGCGCGCTTCATCGGCCCGGGCGCTGGCGAGTCTGGCATACCCGGTATTGCCTTCAACGTGGCTTTCCAGCGCCGCGATATGCGCCGTCACATCCTCAAGCTCTTTCGCCTGACGTGCCGACTGCTGATACAGCTTCTGGTTACCCTGTGCCAGGGCATCAATGTTCTCCACCATGGTCGCCGTGGCATGGCTGACCTGCGTCACCAGTTGCTGCAAACCGAGCTGCATCGTGGCAATACTGTCGCTAAGCTGCCCAATCTCGCGATTGAAGCGCATAACGTTCGGCGGCGTGCCGGAGAGATCCCCTGCTGCCAGCCGGTTGATATGCGCGATAAGCCGACGCAGCGGCGTAATCACCCATCGGGACATACCGAACCAGACGACAGCGGCGATGGCGACTAACAGCACCGGGGCAAACAGGAATAACGTTTGCAGGTCGGAGAGCTGCGCCATGAGGCTCTGACGCCCCTGCATCGCCTGCTTCTCGCTTGCCTGCTGATAGCGCGCATAGTTGTCGTTAAAATCCGTCTGAAACGCCTGCGCCGGGACGGCAAAAAAAGCGTCGATGGTGTTGGTTTTGACCAGACCTTCCGCCTGCTCTTTGATCGCACCGTAGAAAAGTTGATAGCTGTTCACCAGCGCGTCGTCTTTCGGCGGATTCAGCGCCAGCCAGGCCTTCCATGCCTGCTGCGAAACCTTCAGCGCCTTTTGCGCGTCATCCATCAGGCTATGCCAGCTTCCGTCGGAACCGGTCTCTTTATCCTGCATAAACCAGACGCCGGAGCGGTTAAGGAGATCGCTTGCGGC
This sequence comes from Enterobacter sp. SGAir0187, assembly GCF_002952735.2. NCBI lineage: Bacteria > Pseudomonadati > Pseudomonadota > Gammaproteobacteria > Enterobacterales > Enterobacteriaceae > Enterobacter > Enterobacter sp. SGAir0187. The sequence goes on from NZ_CP025034.2 coordinate 233,542, forward strand.
CAGCAGAGAGACGCGAGCCAAATCCAGCTTGCTCTGCTGCTGCCAGGCCAGCAGGTTGTGCTGCTCGTTGCGCTGGGCTTCGTTCAGGGAGGCGTTAAGCAGGAGTGACGAGGAGAGCTGCAGCGCGGAGAAAAGGCCAATGATGCAAAAGATACCCGTCAGCAGGCCAAAGTGACGAGGGGTGAGACGCTGCGCAATACGGCGGAAAATTTGCGTTAGGTTCATAATTAGCTTCATTTACAAGGCGTTAGACGCGAGCGAGTCTACGAAATGAAAATGACAGAACCATTGCAGAATAGTGACAACGGCCCTCGTGAGGAGGGCCGAAATTAAGGATTACACGCGATCCTTCCACACCGTCTGCACGTTACAGAACTCCTGCAAGCCAAAGTGGGAGAGCTCGCGGCCAAAGCCGCTTTTCTTCACGCCGCCAAAGGCTACACGCGCATCGCTGGCGCTAAAGCCGTTGATAAACACCCCGCCGCACTCCAGCTCGCGGGAGAATTTATCCGCAAGCGCTGCGTCAGCGGTAAAGACCGTGGCTGACAGACCAAAATCGCTGTCGTTGGCCAGCATCAGGGCGTGCTCCGCGTCTTTCGCGACCGTAATGGCCGCGACCGGACCAAACAGCTCCTGACGGAACGCCGTCATCGCCGGGGTGACATTCGCCAGCACGGTTGGCGCATAATAATTCCCCTCGCCGCTGATTTTCTCACCGCCCAGCAGCAGCGTTGCCCCTTCTGCCAGCGTCGCCTGTACCTGCTGATGCAGTTCATCGCGCAGATCAAAACGCGCCATCGGGCCCAGATAGTTTTCTTCCTGATCCGGCGCGCCCAGCTTCAGGGCCCCAACCGCATCGACAAAGCGTTGGGTAAAGGCGTCCGCAATGCCCTCCTCCACAATGAAGCGTTTGGCCGCCGCACACACCTGCCCGGTATTCTGGTAGCGGCCTGCTACCGCCGCCTTCACGGCAAGATCCAGGTCGGCATCGTTGAGAACGATGAACGGGTCAGAGCCGCCCAGTTCAAGAACACATTTTTTCAGCGCGGCCCCCGCCTGAGCGCCAATGGCAGCCCCGGCACGCACGCTGCCGGTGACGGTCACCGCCGCAATACGACGATCGTTAATTGCCTGGCTGACGCCGTCGTTGGTGGCGTTCACCCAGCCAAACACGCCTTCAGGGAAACCCGCATCCGCAAAAATCTGCGCGATAAGATCCGCCGAGCCGAGCACGTTGGGCGCATGTTTGAGCAGATAGCTGTTCCCTGCCAGCAGAATCGGCACCGCGCCACGCAGCACCTGCCAGAGCGGGAAGTTCCACGGCATTACCGCGAGGATCGGCCCCAGCGGACGGTATTCAATAACCGCGTTCTGGTTTTCCACCTGCGTGGGTTCCGCACGCAGCATCACCGGGCCGTGCTCGGCGTACCACTCGCACAGGCCAGCGGATTTCGCCACTTCTGCCCGCGCCTGCTGAATGGGTTTGCCCATTTCACGGGAGATCGTCTGCGCCATCTCTTCAGTGCGATGACGCAGCGCGGCACCAAGATCGCGCAGCTTTTGCGCCCGGTGGGAGACGCTTTCGCGACGCCACTGGCGATAGCCCGCGTCGGACTGAGAAATCGCGCGTTCAACCTGTTCCGGCGTCGCCCACGGATACGCGGCGAGGGTTTCACCCGTGGCCGGGTTGACAGAGAAGGCATGTGTTGCAGAGGAATAAGTCATGGTGTTCTCCACGTTTTTCGGTTGATTAATTGTGGCCCACTCTGCTATTTCTTAAAAATGAATAATACTAACCACCTTATTCACGAAACGAGAATATTATGGATTTAACCCAGCTTGAAATGTTTAACGCCGTCGCGCTGACGGGCAGTATCACCCAGGCGGCGCAAAAGGTGCATCGCGTGCCGTCTAACCTGACGACCCGCATTCGCCAGCTGGAAGCCGATCTGGGCGTTGAGCTGTTTATTCGTGAGAACCAGCGTTTGCGTTTATCCCCGGCTGGCCATAACTTCCTGCGCTACAGCAAGCAGATCCTCGCGCTGGTGGATGAAGCGCGCATGGTTGTCGCGGGGGATGAGCCGCAGGGCTTATTTGCCCTCGGCGCGCTGGAAAGTACTGCTGCCGTGCGTATTCCTGAAACGCTGGCACAGTTTAACCAGCGCTATCCACGCATTCAGTTTGCCCTTTCGACCGGGCCTTCCGGGACGATGATTGATGGCGTACTGGAGGGAACCCTGAGCGCCGCCTTCGTCGACGGGCCGCTTTCGCACCCGGAGCTGGAAGGCATGCCGGTCTACCGGGAAGAGATGATGCTGGTCACGCCTGCCGGGCATGCGGAGGTGACGCGCGCCACGCAGGTCAGCGGCAGCGACGTTTATGCCTTTCGCGCCAACTGCTCGTATCGCCGACACCTGGAGAGCTGGTTTCACGCTGACCGCGCCGCGCCCGGCCGCATTCATGAGATGGAGTCCTATCACGGCATGCTCGCCTGCGTTATTGCGGGCGCGGGCATCGCGCTGATGCCGCGCTCGATGCTGGAGAGTATGCCTGGGCATCATCAGGTGGAAGCCTGGCCGCTGGCAGAAAACTGGCGCTGGCTCACCACCTGGCTGGTGTGGCGACGCGGGGCGATGACCCGCCAGCTGGAGGCCTTTATAGCGCTGCTAAACGAACGTCTTCAACCAGCGCCTTCTCCATAAACAGGCTGAGCGGGTCGTCAACGTACGGGGCAAACGCCGGACGCAAATCGTACCCGCACTGCTCGTACAGACGCACCGCGGCGCGTTGTTTAATACCCGTCTCCAGCCGTACCGTGTGGCAATGACGGCTCAGAGCTTCATCTTCCAGGGCGGCCAGCAGCATCTCTCCCAGATGCTGGCCACGATGGGCCGGGTCAATATAGACCCGCTTCATCTCGCCCGTTCCGTCGCCGTTGAGCACGATGGCGCCGCAGCCAACGGCCTGAAGCTGCTGGTCGCGAATGATCATCAGGATCAACGAGGCTTCCGGCAGCGAAGCCAGATCGAGCAGATGATTACTTTCAGCGGGATAGAGTTCGCTCTGATAGCGGTCAAGCGCCGCGATCAGGCTTAGAATGTCCGGGTGACATGCAGATTCAGAGGTAATGGAATACATGGCAGGCTCCTTGCTTTTTTATGAGGCTAAATTTCAACATAGCGCAGGCCTGCCAGGGTGCTTCATAGTATTAACTTATGTCATGACGCCAGCGTCAACTGGACATCTAACGCCCTCAACCCGGCCTGTGTCGCTTCGTCCAGCCTGCTGTCCGTGACGATATCCGTCAGGGTATTAAGATGCGCCACGTTAAACAACGACCAGGCTCCGTACTTGGAACTGTCCGCCAGCAGCACGCGACGTTTAGCATTGGCAATCAGATCCCGCTTTAAGGCAGCCTTCTCTTCCGTTGGTGAGGTAATGCCGCGGGTGATATCCCATCCGTTACAGCTAACGAAAGCCACATCTGGCCACACGTTCTGCAGCAAGCGACGCCCGTGCTCACCGATGCAGGACTGACTTGAATCATCAATACGCCCGCCAATTATCGTCACTTCAATCTGACGGAATTCCGAGAGAAACAGCGCGATGTGCAAGTCGCTGGTGATGACGCGAAGCGGCAGATGCGTAAGTTGGCGAGCGAGTTCAATCATCGTGGTGCCAGCATCAAGAACAATGGCGTCGCCCGCTTTAACAAAGCTTGCCGCCGCGCTGGCGATGGCGTGTTTTTCTGCCAGACTGCGCTGCATTTTTTCATGCGTTGTGGGCTGGGAAGGAATAAACCGGTTAAGGGTAACACCGCCATGGGTGCGGCTAATGACACCTTCCTGATCGAGCTTTATCAAATCCCTGCGGATCGTCGCCGGAGAGGCATCGGTAATTGCCACCAGCTGATCCACCGTCACCAGATTGTGCCCTTTCAGGTAATCCATTATCTGCTCTAACCGGTTATATCCCTTCATATCATTCCCGTGTAATTTGCATAGCCAACTGGATAGACACCGTCATGCTCTCAGACTTCGCTTTGCCGGTCCAGGCAATATCGAATGCGGTACCGTGGTCCGCAGAGGTACGGATAAACGGCAAGCCGGCGGTGATATTCACCCCGTCATAAAAGCCGAGTAATTTTAGCGGAATATGCCCCTGATCGTGATACATCGCAACGACCATGTCATACATTCCTTCGTGGCATTGCATAAATACCGTATCCGGTGGACACGGTCCGGTGACGTTTAACCCCTGCGCTTTCATCGCGTCGATAGCCGGGCCGACAATCTTGATCTCTTCATCGCCAAACAGGCCGTTTTCACCCGCATGCGGGTTAACGCCGGCAACCGCAATGCGCGGTTGTTGAAAGCCGACGCGTTTCAGGAATCTATCCGCAATCCCAATCACGGTTTTTACCCGATCCTGATTGAGCGTATCAAGGAATTTGCGCAACGCAATGTGGGTCGTGATGTGAATCACCTTCAGTTTGTCCGTATACAGCACCATGGCGTAATCTTTGCTGTCGGTCAGATGCGCCAGCAGCTCGGTATGACCCGGATAGAGATGCCCGGCCAGGTGCAGCGCCTCTTTATTCAGGGGAGCCGTTGCAATCGCCTTCACCTCACCCGCTATCGCCAGTTCGGTAGCACGCTTCACGCAGCGATAAGCCAGATCCCCGGCCTCAGCCTGAACGATACCCGGCTTCAGTGCATCAGGATCGGCCAGCGGTTCATCAAGCACGTTAATCACGCCAGCGGCAAAGCGCGCGCCGCTGACCGTGTCGATAGTGCGGATATCCGCCTGCCCGGTGATTCCTTTCTCAAGCACCCGCTGCAGCGTTCTGGCGCAGCCAACAACCACCACAGGCGCCCCTGACAACTCACCCTCGGTGAGGGATTTGATGATGATTTCCGGGCCAATGCCAGCCGGGTCACCCATGGTTACAGCAATAATTTTAGTCACTCAGTCTCTCCTCGATAAAATGCAACACCTCAAGCAGCGTCTCTTCGTTTCCGAAGCCCCCTGCTTTGGTCATTACCGGCTGCTGCCAGCCACAACCCAGAAATTTTCCGACTGGCACGCACTGTGCGACGCACCCGGTAATCTCAAACCCCCGAGCGTCCAGTGCCCTCGCGACAGCCATCGCCACGTCGCCACCGGAGACGTACAGCGCGTCAGGCGTCTGCGCCGCCAGCACCTGTCGGGTCAGTTCGCCTAAAAACGTACAAATTTTTTCGCCCAGGCCTGCGCGGGTGACGCGATACTGCTGGCAGAGTTGCTCGACCTGATGCCGGGCCTCGTGGCCCGCACAGGTATGCACAATGCAGTGATGGCCAGACTGAATTACCTGCGCAATCTGTTCGAGATACCGGGACGTGTCTCCGCGCAGCGCGTCATTCACATCAATGAGTACCGACGAGACGTCCGCCTGGCTTACCGCCAGTGCAATCTGTCGTTGCGCGATCTCACTCATCGAGCCGACGACGGCCAGCAGTTGTTTACGCCGGACCGGGGCCAGATGACGGGCCAGCGCATCGCATAGTCCGGCAGAGCCCACCAGCAGCGGCATCTGCGCGCAGGCCAACGCGGCATCGATAATGGCGTCCATCTCCTCATCAGTGTGCGCATCCACGATGAGCCATTCCGTTCCTCGGGCAAGTTCGGCAGTGAGCGTTTTCACGGTCACGCTTTTAGCGCTCACCCCGGTAAACAGATCAGCAATAGCGGCAGACGGGACAGGCGTTTTGGGATCGCTGGCAAATTCGGTTTCATTCACCGGAACGCCGTTTACCAGACACCTGCCGTACCGCGTGATCCGCCCTGCTGACGGGTATGCCGGCGCCACGATCACCTGCCGCCTGCCGCTTAATGCCTTAAGAACCTGAGATTCGGCTCCTGCATTGCCACGCAGAGTGGAATCCATCTTTTTAATGAGCCAGCGGGCATCCGCGATTTCAGCCCCGAGTGCGGCCACCCTTTCGGCCGCCTCCGATGCCTTCAGCGCCCGGGAATCGGTGTTAACGATCAGCACATCGCTCGCCTGGGTAAACGGTGTATGAAACGCCACGCTGACTTTTTTGCCGCACAGCACCAGGCTGACACCGGCATCATTTGCGCCGGTAAAGTCATCGGCGACGACCACGACCTCTCTGTTCACATTGCTCACTTTCATCCCCACTTCGGGTTAGTCTTTCCCGTTAATGATTATATTCAATCATGATTGATTATATGTGAGCAAGATCAAGTTAATCAGTTTGCGAATAAATTATAAATTTAGCCACACGATGACCATGAAGCGTCTTGCTTGAGCGAAATCAATCATGGATACAGAGACAGGAGAAAAACGTGGTTACGATCAACAGCACCCTGATTAGCGGGGCGAATGCCATCGCCGCCATCAGGCCATTACTTACTGATAAAACGCAGATCCTGCTGGTGACGGACGGCAATATTGCGCGTCTGGAGGCAGCAAAGCAGATCCGCGCGATCCTAGAAGAGGACCAGCGCGGCGTCACAATTATCGACAATGTCCCGCCTGAACCCACCCATCACGACGTTAACCAACTGCTCTCGACGTTAAAGGGAACGTTTGGGCTGGTCGTCGGGCTCGGCGGCGGTAGCGTACTGGATGTAGCCAAACTGCTTTCAGTACTTTGTCACCCGCTTTCTCCAGGGCTGGACAACCTGCTCGCGGGCATAAAACCGGTGGCACGCATCGCGTCACTGCTGATCCCGGCCACTGCAGGAACCGGATCGGAAGCAACGCCGAATGCCATTCTGGCCATACCGGAGCAAAGCACGAAAGTGGGCATCATCTCCCCCGTCCTGCTGCCCGATTACGTCGCCCTGCTGCCGGAGCTGACGACCAGCATGCCCGCACACATTGCCTCATCCACCGGGATTGATGCCCTGTGCCATCTGATTGAGTGTTTCACCTCAACGGTCGCTAATCCGGTTAGCGATAACGCCGCGCTGATGGGCCTGTCTAAGCTGCTCAACAACATTGAAACGGCCTGCGCCGAACCGGGCAATCTGCTGGCGAAACTGGAGATGCTGTGGGCGTCTTACTACGGCGGGGTCGCCATTGCACATGCTGGCACGCACCTGGTTCACGCCCTGTCCTACCCGCTCGGCGGCAAATATCACCTGCCTCACGGGGTGGCCAACGCGATTCTGCTGGCGCCCTGCATGCGCGTGGTTCGTCCCCACTGCGTGACGAAATTTGCGCAAGTCTGGGATTTGGTGCCCGGCGCGGATACGTCGCTGTCAGACGAAGAAAAATCCCACGCGCTGGTGGAGTACTTTGCCGCGCTGGTTCGCAGACTCAACCTGCCGGATAACCTGGAGACACTGGGCGTACCGCGTGAAGATATCGCCTCCCTCAGTGATGCGGCCCTTAACGTTAAGCGGCTCATGAACAATGCACCCTGTCAGGTTAATCACGACGAGGTGCAGGCGATTTACCGGACACTGTTTCCCCAACATTAATAGCCAAGGAGTGTGTAATGCGTAACAACATCAGGGGCGTGCTAACGGCCGTTGTAACCCCCTTTGACATGGAAGGCGCGCTGAACCTGTCGGGCCTGAAACGACAGATCGATCGTCAACTCAGTGCTGGCAACGGCATCTTCTGCGGCGGCACAAACGGCGAGTTCTTCGTGCTTAACGAAGAAGAAAAAATCGCCGTCACCCGCACCTGCGTGGAAACGGTGGCCGGGCGCGCACCGGTCGTGGCGCACATTGGGGAAATTTCGACCCGCGAAACCATCCGTCTGGGGAAACAGATCGCCTCGCTGGGCGTCGATGCCGTTTCCGTCATTACCCCTTACTTCGTTCCGCTGAAACAGTCTGAACTGGTCGCGCACTACACCGCTATCGCCGACGCGCTAGCCGTACCGGTATTTCTGTACAACATTCCAGCGCGTACCGGCAATACCATTGAACCCGCTACCGCACGCGCGCTGGCCGAACATCCCAACATCGTCGGTATTAAAGACAGTGCCGGGAGCTATGAAAGCCTGCGTGGATTCCTTAATGCGGTGAGGGACATGGATGGATTCGACGTGCTCAATGGCCCAGATTCGCTTATCCACCGGGGCTTCGTCGACGGATGTTCGGCCTGCATTTCCGGGCTGGCAAACGTGGCGCCGACGGCCATCAACGCTATCTGGTCACGCTTTAACGCGGGGGATATTGACGGTTCCCGCCTTGCGCAGGAGAGCGTCACCCAACTGCGCACCGAGCTCTACAACGTTGCGTTTTCCCCTGCCGCAGTCAAAAAAGCGCTGCAGATCATGGGGGAAGACGTCGGTGAGAGTCGATATGCCGTGGCATTTAGCGAGCAGCAGTGCCAACAGATACGCCGAATAGTGACAACGTCACTTAACTAAACGGCGTTGGTTTCGTCAATAAGAATACCGGGTACCTGAGGTGCCCAGGATTCACTCGCCCTGAAGAGAGGCAAAGATGAATAATTTTACCGCTGAAGATACCCTAATCATTGTGGGCATTGTTATTGCTTACATCCTTTTCACCACCTGGCTGACCTTCCGGATCCGCAGTAAAAATTCCGGCGATTTTATGGAAGGCTCCCGTGCGATGCCGGCATTTATTGTCGGGATCCTGCTGATGTCCGAGTATATCGGCGCTAAATCCACCATCGGCACCGCACAGGCGGCGTTTGAAGACGGCTTTGCCGCGTCATGGTCGGTCATCGGGGCCGCGATTGGCTTCCCGCTCTTTGGCCTGTTGCTGGTAAAACGCATCTACAACACCGGGAAAATCACTATCTCTGGTGCGATTGCTGAAAAATACGGTAACAGCACCAAAAACATTATCTCTGTCATCATGATTTACGCCCTGCTGCTGGTTAACGTGGGGAATTACGTCAGCGGCGCAGCGGCTATTTCCACCGTACTGAAAGTCAACCTGCCCGTTGCCGCCTTCATTACGGCCATCGTCAGTACCTTCTACTTCGCCTTTGGCGGCATGAAGGGGGTAGCCTGGGTGACCGTACTGCACAGCGCGCTGAAATACTTTGGTATCCTCGCTATCATGGGCTTTGCGCTCTCCAAAACCGGCGGCTTTACGCCAATGATTGAAAACATGCCGGCCTTCTACTGGACCTGGGACGGTAACATCGGTGCGTCGACCATTTTCGCGTGGCTCATCGGCACCATCGGCTCTATCTTCTGTACCCAGTTTGTAATCCAGGCAATCTCCTCCACCAAAGACGTGAAATCGGCCAAACGCTCTACCTGGGTCGCCTTCTTCTTCTGCCTGCCGATTGCGCTGGCCATTGCGGTGATTGGGGTGGCGGCAAAATACCTGCACCCGGAAATTAACAGCCTGTATGCAATGCCGATTTTCCTGCAGGACATGAACCCGTGGCTGGCCGGCCTGGTCACCACCTCTCTGGTGGCGTCTATTTTCGTCAGCGTTAGTACCGTGGCACTGGCTATCGCCTCCCTGGTGGTAAAAGACTTTTACGTGCCGATGCGCAACCCAACGCCCGATCAGGAGTTTAAGGCCACCCGCTGGATCTCCCTGCTGATTGGTTTCCTGCCGCTGATTTTTGTTCTGCTGGTACCTGAAGTCCTGAAGCTCTCGTTCTTTACCCGCGCCATTCGCCTGTCGATTTCCGTGGTGGCCGTTATTGCGTTTTACGCGCCGTTCTTCCGCAGCACCCGCGGTGCCAATGCGGGCCTGATTGGCGCCTGCGTCGTCACCTCCGTCTGGTATCTGCTGGGCGACCCTTTCGGCATCAACAATATGTACATTGCCTTGCTGACCCCTGCCGTCATCATGGCGATCGATCGCCTCATTCCGGGAAAAGCGCAGGGTAAAGCGCCAACCCCCGCTCAAAATAATGGAGTCTGATATGTCTGTAACCGTAACCCGCGACGGGATTGTTCGACTACAACAGGATGCGCACGTGCAAACAGCCATGCTGCCCTCCTCTTGCCCACAAAACCACGCGGCGAATCTGCTGCCGCTGCCGGATGGCTCGCTGATGTGCGTCTGGTTTGGCGGCACCCAGGAAGGCATTGCCGATATCTCCGTGTGGGGATCACGCCTGGCACCGGGCAGCCAGCAGTGGAGTGATGCGGCAAAACTGTCGGACGATGCCACGCGTTCCGAACAGAACCCGGTTCTGTTCCTGGCCCCGGACAACGTCCTGTGGCTGCTGTGGACCGCGCAGATCTCAGGTAATCAGGATACGGCTATCGTTCGCTATCGCCAGTCCCGGGATCTGGGGAAAACCTGGGGGGAGATCGCTACCCTGCTCGATAAACCGGGCACGTTTATCCGTCAGCCGATTGTCGTGGTGGATAACGGTAACTGGCTGCTCCCAGTGTTTTATTGCCGTACCCAACCAGGTGAGAAATGGGTCGGCAACGACGATATCAGCGCGGTAAAAATATCCGGGGACGGCGGCAAAACGTGGCGCGATATTGAGGTACCGGAAAGCCTCGGCTGCGTACATATGAATATTACCTGCCTGCACAACGGCACCCTGGTCGCCCTGTTCCGCAGCCGCTGGGCAGACAATATCTATTACAGCCAGTCAACGGATAACGGCGAAAGCTGGTCCGTACCGGAGCCTACGGAGCTCCCTAATAATAACTCCTCTATCCAGGTGACCACGCTTGCGGGCGGTGAACTCGCGCTGGTCTTTAACCCCATGAGCGCCGCCGGGGCGCGGGAACGTCGCGCCTCGTTATACGATGAAATTGACGATGGTGATGACCGCAAGGAGCCGGTTGTTACCCACGGTCGGGCGGCCTTCTGGGGCGCACCGCGGGCGCCGATGACCGTCGCCATTTCGCCTGACGGCGGAAAAACCTGGCCGTGGCAGCGTCATCTGGACGAGGGGGATGGTTACTGCATGACCAACAACTCTCTGGAAAAGCTGAACCGCGAATTCTCCTATCCCAGCATCAAACAGGGGCCCGATGGCGCGCTTCATATCGCGTACACCTACTTCCGCCAGGCCATCAAATATGTGCGGGTGACCCCGGAATGGGTTAAGGAGTCCATATGATTATCGGTCATCTCAACGCCCTGCCGCTGGCAGGGCTTCCGTCGGCGTTGTACGCCCTGCTATCCCGTCCGGACTGCACGCTGCAGGCGCTCAGCGAACGCGATGACGGGCGCTGGCAGCCGGAAAATGCACCCTGGTTTTGCCAGATTGGTCCGGCGCAGACGCAGCCACGTGCAGCTCGGCATACGGAGTACCATCGCCAGTGGGCCGATATTCAGGTTGTGCTGGCAGGAGAAGAACATATTTATGCTGGCGCACGCCCCACTGGCAAGCCGGAGGACGAAGAGCGTAAGCCGGATCTCTTTATTACTTCACCTACTGAACACAGCGTGAGGATCCGTCTTGCCGCAGGAGACTTTGCGATCTTTTGTCCGGGAGAACCCCACCAGGCGCTGTGCGCCGCAGAGGCGCCGCTGACCGTTCGCAAAGCGGTATTTAAAATTCCCCGAGCGATGCTGGAGGTCTGACATGCGTCACGCCGTCGTCACCGGGGCCAGCTCCGGAATTGGTGAGGCCATCGTCAAGCGTTTACTGGCGGAAGGCTGGCAGGTCACCGGGCTCAGCCGCCGGGCAGTGATGCTGAATGCCCCTGGCTTCACGAGCCTGCGCGTGGATATCAGCGATCCTGCTGCGCTGTGCAGCGCCCTGCAAACCATCGCGACGCCCCAGGCGGTGATCCATGCTGCAGGGATGATGGCCGCTGCGCCCCTGGGCCAGCTCGAAAGCGATGTGAGCACCTCACTGTGGCAACTCCACGTCCGGGCCTGTGAGGCGTTGTTTAACCATTTTGCGCCCGCAATGGCCGCAGGTGGACGGTTTGTGGCGATTGGCAGCAGAACCTCTCGCGGTGCAGCAGGACGATCGCAGTACGTTTCCACCAAAGCAGCAATGGTAGGGATGGTCAGAAGCTGGGCGGCGGAGCTGGCCCCGCGCGGGATCACCGCTAACGTGGTCGCGCCAGGGGCTACCCAAACGCCGATGCTCAGCGCACCGGGGAGAGAAACCTCGCCGCCGAAGTGTCCGCCAATCGGACGTCTGATCGCCCCAGAGGAGGTGGCGGGACTGGTGAATTTCTTACTTAGCAATGAAGCCGCCGCTATCACCGGTCAGGAGATGGTGATATGCGGCGGCGCCTCACTCGGCTAGCGCAGGAAAACACGCCCTTTCAGATACAGGGTGGCCTGACCGCCGATCAGTACGCGGTCGCCCTTCAATTCGCAGCGCAGATCCCCGCCACGGTGTGACACCTGGCGGGCATTGAGTGACGTTTTACCCAGCTTTTCGCTCCAGTAAGGGATCAGCATGCTGTGGGCGGATCCGGTGACCGGATCTTCCGGCACCCCTTCGCCCGGGCAGAAGAAGCGGCTGACGAAGTCATATTCTTCTCCCGGCGCCGTCACGCAGACCATTTTATCCAGCGGAAGCATGGCCCCAATATCCGGCGTTAACGCTTCCACCTGCTGCTGGCTCTCCAGCACTACCAGGTAATCACGTCCAACGCGCACCTCTTTTGCCTCCGTGATGCCCAGCGCGCTAAACAGCAGCGCAGGTGGGTTCTCGACCACCTCCGTTGACCACGCGGGGAAGTTCAGCGTCAGCCAGTCACCGCTGCGTTTAACCGTCAGCTCGCCCACGAAGCGCGTGGTGAAGGTGATTTCAGTGTGCGGATAGTCAAGGTATTCGAAAATAACGTGCGATGCGGCAAGCGTGGCATGGCCGCACAGATTAATTTCATCCAGCGTGGTAAACCAGCGCAGCTCAAACCCACCGTCGGTACGGACGAAAAAGGCGGTCTCAGACTGGTTATGCTGCTGCGCCATTTTGAGCAGCGTCTCGTCCGGCAGCCACGCTTCCAGAGGACAGACCGCTGCCGCGTTGCCGCCAAAGGTTTTGTCGCTGAAGGCATCCACCAGATAAAAATCAATTTCCTGCATTGTCTCTTCCTCTCTTGTTATGGGTATTTAGCGCAGAAAAACTGTGCCTTTCAGATAAAGTGAAGCCTGTCCGCTCATGAGCACGCGCGAGCCTTTCAGTTCACAGCGCACGTCGCCGCCGCGCGCGGAAACCTGACGGGCAAGCATGGCTGTTTTCCCCAATTTTTCGCTCCACCAGGGAATTAGCATGGTGTGCGCGGAGCCGGTGACCGGATCTTCCGGTAAGGAAACGCCGGGGGAGAAAAAGCGGCTGACAAAATCGTATTCCCCCTCACCGCGCGCCGTCACGCTCACCTTATGCTCGCCTGGCGTCATCGCCGAAAAGTGTGGCGCGAGGGCCTCGACCTGCTGGCGATTTTCCAGCACGATCAGCCAGGCGCGCCCTTTCCGGGCTTCAACGTAGCGGCTGATACCCAGCGCCGAAAGCATTTCCGGCGGGGGCGTCTCTTCATGGGTTGGACATGCCGGGAAGTCCAGCGTCATCCAGTCCCTCTCCCGGGTGACCGTCAGGCGGCCAGAGGCGGTATCAAAGTGGATCCGCGCGTCCGGATAGTCCAGTTCGGTAAACAGAACGTGCGCCGCCGCCAGCGTAGCGTGACCGCAGAGATTGACTTCACTAAGCGTGGTAAACCAGCGTAGCTCAATGCCCCCTTTGCTGCAGACGAAAAACGCCGTTTCCGACTGATTATGCTGCTGCGCCATCTTCAGCAAGATCTCATCGGGTAACCATGCTTTCAGCGGGCACACGGCGGCCGGATTACCGCCAAACGTGGTATCGCTGAACGCATCGACCAGATAAAAATCAATCTCCTGCATTGTCTTACCGCCTGTTTTTATTGTGTTGTTCTTTTATATTCAATGAAAACAGCGTCCCCGGCTACCGCTTTCATAAGGTAAATATTGAGATCTGCGTCACATAATGGTTGAGTTTACGCCGTTCGACGTTTTAAGATCGTCTCCTCTTCTTTTCAGCAACGAATCTCAGACATCCCTATGACAACGAACACAGTTTCCCGCAGGGTCGCGTGGCTACGCGTGGTCACGCTGGCAGTTGCCGCGTTTATTTTTAATACCACAGAATTTGTGCCGGTTGGGCTGTTGTCTGACATTGCTGACAGTTTCCAGATGGAAACGGCGCAGGTGGGCATTATGTTGACCATCTACGCCTGGGTGGTGGCGCTGATGTCTTTGCCGTTTATGCTGCTGACCAGCCAGATGGAGCGGCGCAGGCTGCTGATCGGTCTGTTTGTCTTGTTCATTGCGAGCCACGTGCTGTCGTTTATGGCGTGGAATTTTACGGTGCTGGTCATGAGCCGAATCGGCATCGCCTTTGCCCATGCGGTGTTCTGGTCGATTACCGCGTCGCTGGCGATTCGCCTGGCGCCGGCAGGTAAACGCGCCCAGGCGCTGAGCCTGATTGCTACCGGTACCGCACTGGCGATGGTGCTGGGGCTGCCGATTGGCCGCATCGTGGGGCAATACTTCGGCTGGCGCACGACCTTCTTCGCCATCGGTATGGGTGCGCTGGCGACGCTGGTATGCCTGATTAAACTGCTGCCCGCGCTGCCAAGCGAACATTCCGGCTCGCTGAAAAGCCTGCCGCTGCTGATGCGTCGCCCTGCGCTGCTGAGCATCTACCTGCTGACCGCCATCGTCGTGACGGCACACTACACGGCGTACAGCTATATTGAACCGTTTGTACAGGTGGTGGCGGGCTTTAGCGCCAACTTTGCCACCGTCTTACTGCTGATCCTCGGCGGCGCGGGCATTATCGGCAGCGTGCTGTTTGGCAAGCTGGGTAACCGGCACGCCTCCTTGCTGGTGAGCAGCGCCATCGGCCTGCTGCTGGCCTGTCTGCTGTTGCTGATGCCTGCCGCAGGCAGTGAAAGCCATCTGGCGGTCCTCAGCCTGTTCTGGGGCGTGGCGATCATGATTATTGGCCTGGGCATGCAGGTGAAGGTGCTGGCCCTGGCGCCGGATGCGACGGACGTCGCCATGTCGCTGTTCTCGGGAATTTTCAATCTGGGGATTGGCGCGGGTGCGCTGGTGGGAAACCAGGTCATACTGCACGTGTCGATGTCGGCCATTGGCTACCTGGGTGCCATTCCGGCCCTGGTGGCGCTGATCTGGTCGGTACTCATCTTCCGTAAGTGGCCGGTGGCGCTGGAGGAACAGGGGCAGCACGGGTGAGGGTTGTTGGTGCCGGGTGGCGGCTTCGCCTTACCCGGCCTACGTTATTACGATTTGTAGGCCGGGTAAGCGCAGCGCCACCCGGCAATGAACTTAATGATAGGTCTTAATAATCTCCAGCACGCCGTTAATAATAAACTGCACGCCCATACAGACCAGTAAGAAGCCCATCAGACGGGAAATTGCCTCGATACCGCCCTTGCCTACCCAGCGCATGATGGCGCCGGAGCTGCGCAGCGACACCCACACGATAAGACCGATAATCGCAAAAATCAGCGGCGGTGCCACCGTCAGTACCCAGTCCGGGAAAGTTGCGCTGTCACGCACCGTTGACGCGGAGCTGATGATCATCGCGATAGTCCCCGGCCCCGCCGTGCTCGGCATGGCAATCGGCACAAAGGCGATATTCGCACTCGGTTCGGTTTCCAGCTCTTCCGATTTGCTGGTCGCTTCCGGCGACTCATGCGCTTTTTGCGCCGGGAACAACATGCGGAAACCAATAAAGGCCACAATCAGCCCCCCGGCGATACGCAGACCCGGGATGGAAATCCCGAAGGTATTCATCACCACCTGTCCGGCGTAATAAGCCACCATCATGATGGCAAACACATACACCGAGGCCATCATCGACTGATGGTTGCGCTCTGCGCTGTTCATGTTCCCTGCCAGCCCGAGGAAAAGCGCCACCGTCGTTAACGGGTTAGCCAACGGCAGCAAGACCACCAGCCCAAGGCTGATTGCTTTAATTAAATCCAACATAGTGCGTTGTCGTCCTTATCCATATTTAACACAGCAATTATAGGGGGAAAGTGTGACATTCAGCCATGGGCGCAACGTAACGATTATTTTCCTTCAGAAAAGATAACTGTCAGTTATCTCTATGATTTGAAAGACCTCAAAAAAAGTTCATGAAACGTTTTAGCAATTCGTGGCATCGGCTGATTCATTCAGTTGACTTATACTTGCCTGAGCAATAATATCTGCCGTGACTAATTACTTGCCAGGGCAACCATTGTGAAAAGCACCAGTGATATCTTTAACGACGTTGTTCCGCTGGGTCGTCTTATTCATATGGTCAATCAGAAAAAAGATCGCCTGCTCAATGACTATCTGTCACCGCTGGATATCACCGCAACACAGTTCAAAGTGCTGTGTTCCATTCGCTGCGAAGTGTGTATCACGCCGGTTGAGCTGAAAAAGGTGCTCTCTGTCGATCTGGGTGCGTTAACCCGCATGCTCGATCGTCTCGTCTGCAAAGGATGGATAGAACGAAGCCCTAACCCGAATGACAAACGCGGCGTACTGGTGAAGCTGACCAGCGATGGCGCGGCCATGTGCGAGCAATGTCATCAATTAGTAGGACAAACACTGCATCAGGAACTAACAAAAAACTTAACGGCAGATGAAGTGGCAACCCTTGAGCTTCTGCTGAAGAAAATCCTGCCGTAAACAGAAAAAAGAGGTATGACGATGTCCAGACGCAATACTGACGCTATCACCATTCATAGCATTTTGGACTGGATCGAGGATAACCTGGAATCGCCGCTCTCCCTTGAAAAAGTGTCAGAGCGTTCGGGTTACTCCAAATGGCACCTGCAACGGATGTTCAAAAAAGAGACCGGTCATTCATTAGGTCAATATATTCGCAGCCGCAAGCTGACGGAAATTGCCCAGAAACTGAAAGAAAGCAATGAGCCGATCCTTTATCTGGCGGAGCGTTACGGATTTGAATCGCAGCAAACCCTGACGCGTACGTTCAAGAACTATTTTGACGTGCCGCCTCATAAGTACCGAATCACCAGCGTGCCGGGCGAATCCCGATACCTGTATCCGTTAAAACACTGCAGTTAATCATCGCCTGTAACAGACGTAACCGAGGAAATCATGAAAGTTATCGCCTCCGCCGCCCTCGCCTTGCTGGTGTTGTTCTCCAGCCAGACCTTCGCGGAGCAAACCCCAGGTGCAACGCAGCAAAATAATCCTGATACGATGATTTTGCCGTCAGCACATGACCAGTCGCCTTATGATTTCAACCACATGGGTGCTGGTAGCGACAAATCCGACGAATTAGGCGTGCCTTATTATAATCAGCACGGCCTCTGATTCGTTTTTGCCCCGCAGATGCGGGGCTTTTTTTATGCCTTTTCGCTTACCCGCGTCGTCCGACGCACCCGCAGACCAAACACGTTAATGTACAGCCCGGCCATGATCAGCACGGCGCCCAACAGCTGCAGCGCGCTCAGCGTTTCATCCAGCAATATCGCCGCACTGGCAAGCCCTACCACCGGCACCAGCAGAGATAACGGCGCGACTCGCCAGGTTTCATACCGCCCCAGCAGCGATCCCCAGATTCCGTAGCCCACAATGGTGGCGACAAAGGCCAGATAGACGAGAGACAGGATCGTAGTCATATCAATGTCGACCAGACTGTTTAGCATCACCGCCGGACCGTCCAGAATACTCGACGCCAGCAGAAACGGAATAACCGGGATCAGTGCGCTCCACACCACCAGCGACATCACCGCCGGGCGCGCCTCATGCTGCATAATCAGCTTGTTGAAGATATTCCCGCAGGCCCAGCTCAGCCCCGCCGCCAGCGTCAACATAAACCCGAGCAGCGCCACATGCTGACCATTCAGGCTGGCCTCGATCAGCACCAGCACGCCAAATACCGCCAGGGTTATCCCCGCCAGCTGTTTGCCCTGCAGACGCTCGCCAAACACGAACGCCCCGAGAATAATGGTAAAGAACGCCTGCGCCTGTAACACCAGCGAGGCAAGACCCGCCGGCATACCGAACTTGATGGCGCAAAAGAGAAACGCGAACTGGCCAAAGCTAATGGTCAGTCCGTAGCCCAGCAGCAGTTTAAAGGGGATCTTTGGACGTGCCACAAAGAAGATGGCCGGGAAAGCGACCAGCATAAAGCGTAAACCGGCCAGCATCAGCGGCGGCATGTTATGCAGCCCCAGCTTAATGACCACAAAATTGAGCCCCCATACTACGACCACCAGCAATGCCAGCAGCCCGTCTTTCCGCGTCATATCCCGCCCCTGAATTATTAATAATTTGTTAACACTTCAAGGTAACAGAAAAAAGTACGTCACGAGAAGATCATTATTTCTGGCAGGCAGCTGAAGCACTTAGGGATAAATCAGGTGCTATACAAGCCCCTTATGTCATGGTAATCCTGTTAACACACATCTAATAAAAGCATAAGCAACTGTCGGGCAGGAATATGAAACCATCTCTCAGGCGCTCAACCGCAGCGCTGCTGGCATCGTCATTGTTGTTAACCATCGGTAGAGGGGCAACGCTGCCGTTCATGACCATCTATCTCACGCGCGTCTACAGCATGAGCGTCGAGAATATTGGTTATGCCCTGACCGTGGCGCTGACCATTGGCGTGGTATTCAGCCTGGGATTTGGCATTCTGGCCGATAAGTTTGATAAAAAACGCTACATGCTGATCGCGATTGTGGCGTTTATCGCCGGCTTTATGGCGATCCCGCTGGTCAATAACGTCACGCTGGTGGTGCTGTTCTTTGCGCTGATCAACTGTGCCTACTCCGTCTTTTCGACGGTGCTGAAAGCCTGGTTCTCCGACGTACTGACCTCCAGCCAGAAGGCGCGGGTCTTCTCGCTGAACTACAGCTTCCTGAACATTGGCTGGACGGTCGGCCCGCCGATTGGCACCCTGCTGGTGATGTACAGCCTGCAGCTGCCGTTCTGGCTGGCAGCCTTCTGTGCCGCCCTGCCGCTGGGCTTTATCCATTTCTTTGTGCAAAAAAGCGTGGCGTTAGATACCGCAGAGGAGAAGACGCCCTGGCAGCCGTCGGTCTTACTGAAAGACCGTGCGCTGTTCTGGTACACGCTCTCTGGCCTGCTGGCGTCCTACGTGGGTGGGTCGTTCGCGAGCTGTATTTCACAATACGTTCTGGCCGCGCATGCGGACAGTGATTTCGCCGAAAAGGTGGTGGCCGTGGTGCTCCCGGTCAACGCCGCCGTGGTGGTGACGCTGCAATATGCGCTGGGCCGCAAAATCTCAGCCAGCAATATCCGCCCGCTGATGACCCTCGCCACCCTGTTTTTTATCGTGGGACTGGGCGGCTTTATGCTCTCCGGCGAAAATCTGGTTCACTGGGGCATCGCTGCCGCCATTTTCACGCTGGGTGAGATTATCTATGCGCCAGGTGAATACATGCTGATCGACAACATTGCGCCACCGGGCATGAAGGCGAGCTATTTCTCCGCGCAGGCGCTGGGCTGGCTCGGCGCGGCGGCAAACCCGATGATCACCGGTATCATCCTGACTAACCTGCCGCACTGGTCGCTGTTTGTGATTATGATGGCCGCGATTATTGTGGCGTGGCTGATGATTTTGCGCGGGATGAGCGTGAAAAGTGAAGATAGCGTGTCGGGTGGCGCTGCGCTTACCCGACCTACAAAGCCCTAATCGTAGGACGGGTAAGGCGACGCCGCCACCCGGCAATAAAGCATCAGTGGTGCAACATCTCCTCCACCACCTGCTCTTTATACATCTCGTTCGGGTAATAGGTCGGCCAGTTGTCCATCTCTTTCAGCAGCGCCTCCTGAGACGTGTTGCCCATGAAGATATGGAAGTGAGACGAGGCCTTCGGCGCGATGGTGTGGTCGCTGAACTGCACAAACTTCGGTGCCTTGCTAGCGGCGTCCTTACACTCAAACAGGTAGCGAACGCCTTTTTTACCCGACGCGTAGGTCAGAATTTTGTAGCCGCTGTAATCATACTGACAGCGGCTTACCGCTTTGCCCTGATGGAATTCCATCACGTTATTTTCGATGCCGATGGCATCCACATCCGTCGCATATCCCGTGCGGTAGTAGGCTTTCACCTCATCAAAGGATTTGCTTTTATCCTTCTGCGCTTTCTGTTTAAAGACCGGATCCAGCGAACCATCGAGCAGGAACGGATAGACCGACTGCCAGGTGCCGTCCCAGTCAGACAGCGCTCTGTCCTTCACGTCTTTATCCTCAAACACGCCGTTCGCCGCCTTCTGTTCCGCTTCGGTCATCTGATGGCCGTGCGAGTGAGCAAACAGCTGGCCGCTGACCAGCAGCGCCCCCAGAGTCATGGCAAATTTTCCAATATGTGCAGCCAAAGTAACGCCCTCATTCCGTTTTATAAGAATGAGGATGTTATATTATAACATTTCAAATCGCAACCAGGCCGCGCACGCCCTCCTGCTCCATATTTTCGCCCCGCCCGCGCTGAATAATGGTGCCGCGGGACATCAGCAGATAGCTGTCGGCCAGCTCGGCGGCAAAGTCGTAAAACTGCTCCACCAGCAGGATCGCCATGTCACCTCTGTTTGCCAGGGTGCGGATCACGTGGCCGATCTCTTTAATAACGGAAGGCTGTATGCCTTCGGTCGGTTCATCCAGGATCAGCAGCTGCGGACGGCTCGACAGCGCGCGCCCAATCGCCAGCTGCTGCTGCTGCCCGCCGGAGAGATCGCCCCCGCGACGATGCTTCATCTCTTTGAGCACCGGGAACAGCTGCCAGATCTCCTCCGGCACCTGCTTCGCCTCGCGGGCAGAAAATCGCGACAGTCCCATCTGGAGGTTCTCCTCCACGGTCAGGCGCGGGAAAATCTCCCGTCCCTGCGGGACATACGCCACACCAGACTGCACCCGCTGGTGCGGTTTACTGTGGGTGATCGTTTTTCCCTGCCAGATGACCTCCCCGGTTTTCGCCGGGATCAGCCCCATCAGACACTTTAGCAGCGTGGTTTTCCCCACGCCGTTGCGACCCAGCAGACAGGTGACTTCGCCGGTGACGGCCTCAAAGCTCACGCCGCGCAGGATATGGCTGCCGCCGTAATACTGATTCAGTTCGTTGACCTGTAACATTCCCTCTCCTTAACGTCCCAGATAGACCTCAATCACCTGCTCGTTGGCCTGAACTTCGCGAAGCGACCCTTCCGCCAGCACCCGCCCCTGATGCAGCACGGTCACATGGTCGGCGATGGTTTCAACAAAGCCCATATCGTGCTCCACCACCATCAGGGAGTGTTTGCCCGCCAGCGTTTTGAACAGCTCGGCGGTGTATTCCGTTTCCGCATCGGTCATCCCGGCGGCGGGTTCATCCAGCAGCAGCAGGTGTGGGTCCTGCACCAGCAGCATGCCGATCTCCAGAAACTGCTTTTGTCCGTGGGAAAGCAGCCCGGCGCGGCGATCGCGCTCGACGGTCAGCCGGAGTAAAACCAGCATCTCGTCGATCCGGTCGCGCTGCTCGCCGCTGAGCGTTGCCCGCAGGCTGGCCCAGACCGATTTATCCGTTTTCATCGCGATCTCCAGGTTTTCCCACACCGTCAGCGCCTCAAACACCGTGGGCTTCTGGAATTTACGCCCGATGCCCCGGCGGGCAATGGCCGCAGGCTCCAGCGCGGTCAGGTCGATGGACTGATCGTAAATCGCCCTGCCGCTCTTTGGCCGCGTTTTGCCGGTGATGACGTCCATCAGCGTGGTTTTACCGGCCCCGTTGGGACCGATCACGCAGCGCAGCTCGCCCACGCCGATATTCAGCGAGAGATCGGTCAGGGCCTGAAAGCCATCAAAATTGACGTTAATCGCCTCAAGCTGCAGGACCGGGTCGGTCTGCTCGCGGTAACGATCGCCGGGTAGCTGGCGGGTGAATAACCCTTCGGCTGGCTGCATTATTTTTCTCCCTTACGAAACAGTCCGTAGACGCCGCGCGGTAAAAACAGCGTAACGGCGATAAAAATCAGCCCCAGAAACAGCTGCC
Source organism: Enterobacter sp. SGAir0187 (assembly GCF_002952735.2). Classification (NCBI taxonomy): domain Bacteria; kingdom Pseudomonadati; phylum Pseudomonadota; class Gammaproteobacteria; order Enterobacterales; family Enterobacteriaceae; genus Enterobacter; species Enterobacter sp. SGAir0187. Next base: position 255,500 of record NZ_CP025034.2, read on the forward strand.
AGTATTCCGGCATCGCGACGGTGAAGAAACTTTTCGCCCCGTTCACCAGCGCCGCGCCAATCACCGGCCCCACCAGCGTGCCGCGCCCACCCAGCGCCACCCAGATGGCGGCCTCTATCGAGTTTGTCGGCGACATTTCGCCCGGGTTGATAATGCCCACCTGCGGCACATAGAGCGCCCCCGCCAGACCGCACAGTACGGCAGAGAGCGTCCACACCAGCAGCTTGAACCCGCGCGGATCGTAGCCGCAAAACGTCAGGCGGTTTTCGGCGTCGCGAACGGCGGTCAGAATGCGGCCAAACTTGCTCTTCGCCAGCGCAAACCCTGTGCCCAGTGCCAGGAGCAGCAACAGCACGGTGGCCAGAAACAGCGCGATACGGGTCGTCGTTTCCGTTACTGAAAACCCGAGCAGCGTGGTGAAGCCGGTAAAGCCGTTATTGCCGCCAAAGCCGGTTTCGTTGCGAAAGAACAGCAGCATCCCGGCATAGGTCAGCGCCTGGGTCATAATCGAGAAATAGACCCCTTTGATCTTCGAGCGGAAGGCAAACCAGCCAAATACCAGCGCCAGCAGCCCCGGCACCAGCACAATCAGCACCAGCGCCCAGGCAAAATGCTGGGTGCCCCACCAGAACCACGGCAGTTCGCTCCAGGAGAGAAACGACATAAACGCAGGCAGACCGTCACCTGCAGCCTGGCGCATCAGGTACATGCCCATCGCGTAGCCGCCCAGCGCGAAGAAGATCCCGTGCCCAAGCGACAGCATACCGGCATAGCCCCACACCAGATCCAGCGCCACCGCAACGATGGCATAGCAGAGGATCTTGCCAATCAGCGTCAGCATCCAGGTCGACAGCGCCAGCGGATGCGTCGCAGGCAGTAAGGCGAAAAACGGCAATATCAGCAGACACACCACCAGCAGGCTGCCTGCAAGTTTCGTTGTGCGTGGCGCTTTGCGCGCCAGCGTTAAGGTCAGCGGCTGGCTCATCAGTCAATTACCCTCCCTTTCAGCGCAAACAGTCCCTGAGGGCGTTTCTGAATAAACAGCACGATCGCCACCAGAATCACGATTTTGCCCAACACCGCCCCCATCTGCGGTTCAAGGATTTTATTAACGATCCCCAGACCAAACGCCGCGGCCACGCTGCCTGCCAGCTGGCCTACGCCTCCGAGCACCACCACAAGGAAGGAGTCGATAATATAGCCCTGTCCCAGCTCCGGTCCGACGTTACCGAGCTGCGATAACGCCACGCCGCCTAACCCCGCAATCCCGGAGCCAAGCCCAAACGCCAGCATATCGACGCGCCCTGTCGGTACCCCGCAGCAGGCGGCCATGCTGCGGTTTTGCGTCACCGCCCGCACGTTGAGCCCCAGACGGGTTTTATTCAGAATGAGCCAGGTGAAGAACAACACCAGCAGCACGAAGCCCAGCACCACAATGCGGTTCCACGGCAGCGTCAGGTTGGCAAAAACCTGCACCCCGCCGGAGAGCCATGCCGGGTTCGCCACCTCGAGGTTCTGGGCGCCAAAGGTCATGCGCACCAGCTGGATAAGCATCAGGCTGATGCCCCACGTCGCCAGCAGCGTTTCCAGCGGACGACCGTACAAATGACGGATCACCGTGCGCTCCAGCACCATTCCGATGCCCGCCGTCAGGCAGAACGCGACCGGCAAGGCGATAACGGGATAGAGCGCCAGCCACTGGGGCGCTAGCCCGGCCATCGCCTGCTGCACCATCCATGTGGCATATGCCCCCAGCATCAGCATCTCGCCGTGGGCCATGTTAATCACGCCCAGCAGGCCGTAGGTGATAGCCAGCCCCAGCGCGGCCAGCAGCAGTACCGATCCGAGGGACAGCCCCATAAACGCCTGGCCCAGCAGATCGCCCCACATCAGTCGGTGCTGGATCTGGCTAAGACTCTCTTCTGCGGCCGCGCGAACGCCGCTATCCGGCTCCGTCTGTGGCTGGGTAAACGGGGTGAGTCTGGACTGTACGTCCGGATCGTCGGACTGGCCTAACAACGCCACGGCCTTGCGGCGCACCTCGGCCTGCGGGCTTGCCAGCTGGAGATTCGCGACCGCCAGCAGCAGCGCCTGACGCGCCACGGCATCCGTTTCATCGCTCACTCTGTTTTCCAGAAAAGCGAGCATATCGGGCCGGGCATCGCGCTGCAGCTGACGCGCCGCCGCCCGCCTTTCGGTGACACTGTCACTCACCAGCTGATGCGTGGCGATGGCGGTCGCGGCCAGCACGCGCAGCCGGTTCGTCAGTCGAACGGCTTTGGTTGGGCCCTCTGCCGTCTGACTTTCCCCCAGCGGGATGACGTTGCCATCGCGTTGTGCAAAGGCGTGCTTTTGCGTATCGACGTAGAGGTTTTCTTTTTGCAGCGCCTCAAGGAGCGGCAGTCTTGACGCATCCGGCCCGGCGGCCCACTGCGTCAACAAATCCGCCTGCTGGCTGCGGCTGGCGGCAACAAAACGATCGGCATCCGATGCCTGCACCATCCCTGGCAGCAGTCCGGAAAGCCATACAAGAGCGATGAACAGGCGCATGGCGTTCATGACGTTTCTCCCTGCGGTGATGGCTTAGTTGCTGGCGGTTTTCATCGGCTGGTCGGGTTTTTTATCATTCCCGGCGATGAACGGACTCCACGGCTGGGCGCGTACCGGCTGTTCGGTCTGCCACACCACGTTAAACTGACCGTTGCCTTCGATTTCACCGATCATGACCGGCTTATGCAGATGATGGTTGGTGGCATCCATGGTGAGCGTAAAGCCTGACGGCGCCTTAAAGGACTGACCGGCCATCGCCGCACGCACTTTATCCACATCGGTAGTGCCTGCTTTTTCCACCGCCTGCGCCCACATATGAATCCCCACGTAAGTCGCTTCCATCGGGTCGTTGGTCACCACGGTGTCGGCGTTCGGCAGCTTGTGCGCCTTCGCATAGGCTTTGTAATCCGCCACGAACGCCTGGTTAGTCGGATTATCGACGGACTCAAAGTAGTTCCACGCCGCCAGGTTACCCACCAGCGGTTTGGTGTCGATCCCGCGCAGTTCTTCTTCACCGACAGAGAAGGCCACCACCGGCACGTCGGTCGCTTTCAGCCCCTGGTTAGCCAGCTCTTTGTAGAACGGTACGTTGGAGTCGCCGTTGATGGTCGACACCACGGCGGTTTTGCCGCCCGCAGAGAATTTTTTAATGTTGGCGACGATGGTCTGGTAGTCGCTATGACCAAACGGGGTATACACCTCTTCAATATCCTTATCCTCCACCCCTTTCGAATGCAGGAACGCGCGCAGGATCTTGTTGGTGGTGCGCGGATAGACGTAATCGGTTCCCAGCAGGAAGAAGCGTTTCGCCGCGCCGCCGTCTTCGCTCATCAGGTACTCCACCGCCGGGATCGCCTGCTGGTTCGGCGCCGCGCCGGTATAGAAGACGTTTGGCGACATCTCTTCGCCTTCATATTGCACCGGATAGAACAGCAGGCCGTTCAGCTCCTCGAAAACCGGCAGTACGGATTTTCGCGAAACCGAGGTCCAGCAGCCGAATACCACCGCCACTTTATCCTGGCTCAGCAGCTGACGGGCCTTCTCGGCAAACAGCGGCCAGTTTGAGGCCGGATCCACCACCACCGGCTCCAGTTTCTTACCCAGCACGCCGCCTTTGGCGTTGATTTCATCAATCGTCATCAGGGCGACATCCTTCAGCGGGGTTTCGGAGATAGCCATCGTGCCGGAAAGAGAATGCATGATCCCCACTTTGATGGTATCGGCCGCCTGCGCGCCAAAACTCATCCCCATCGCCACGACGGACGCAGACAACGCGAAGGCTTTTAGTAAAGTACGACGGTGCATATTTTCACTCCTGAAAAAGAACGCTCTGCGAAAACGTCCGTTACGGCGTGGACGCGGAAATAAATGTGTCAGCGAAGCAGGAGCAAAAAGAATGCCAGAATGGAGATAGCGCTATTTCTGGGAGGGGAACGCCGGATGTAAAGAGAACGTCTCACAATGGCACAGCGCTGCACTTTTATAATGCAGCGCTGAGGAGGACGATTTTACCAGACTTCGCTGGCGATCTGCGTGACCAGACGGACTTTGTCCCACTGCTGGGTTTCGCTCAGGCTATTGCCCTCTTCGGTAGAGGCAAAGCCGCACTGCGGGCTAAGGCAAATTTGCTCTTTCGCCACATATTTCGCCGCCTCTTCCAGACGGGCTTTAATCCCCTCCGGGTTCTCCAGCTCGCCGTTTTTCGTGGTAATCAGACCCAGCACCACCTGCTGCTTGCCCGGGCGGACAAAGCGCAATGGCGCAAAATCCCCGCTGCGGTCGTTATCATATTCGAGGAAGAAGGCGTCAACGTTGACGGTTCCGAACAGCACTTCCGCTACCGGCTCGTAGCCGCCCTCGGAAATCCAGGTGGAGCGGAAATTGCCGCGACAGACGTGCAGCCCGATGGTCAGGTCGTCCGGTTTGCCCTCCAGCGCCTTGTTCAGCACGCGGGCATAGATGCGCGCCAGCTCATCGGCGTCGTCGCCGCGCTCGCGGATCTGACGACGCTGATCGTCCGAGCAGAGATAGGCCCAGACGGTGTCATCCAGCTGCAGATAACGGCAGCCCGCATCGTAGAAGGCCCGAATGGCGTCGCGCCAGGTGGTGGCCAGATCGTCAAAATAGACGTTCAGGTCCGGATAGACGGTCGCATCAATGTCTTTGCGACCGCCGCGGAAATGGAGCACGCTCGGGCTGGGAATGGTCATTTTCGGCTGGGCGTTCCCGCTGATGCTTTTCAGATAGCGAAAGTCTTCCAGCATCGGATGCTCGCCAAAGCCCAGCTTGCCGGTGACGCGCACGCCGTGGGCTTTGGTTTGCACGCCGTTAAACTGGATGCCCTGCTGCGAATCGTAACGCTCAACGCCCTGAAGACCGTCGAAGAAGTCGAAGTGCCACCAGGCACGACGAAACTCACCGTCGGTCACCACATGCAGGCCGCACGCACACTGCTGCTCGACGACGTGGCGAATGGCCTCGTCCTCCACCGCGCGAAGCTTCCCGGCATCAATCTCACCGCTGGCAAATTTCAGGCGAGCCTGCTTGATGGCATCCGGGCGTAAAAAACTGCCGACTACATCGGCGCGGAACGGGGCGTGGTGTCGTTGCATGGAAATCTCCTCAGTCTGCCGGCAATAATTGCCCACAGTGATAATTCATCATTTGAATCTTTAGACTTCTGGATGTCTAAATGTCCAAAAACAATGTCATACCTCACCGGTGCCGGCAAACGAGAAAATTTCACGGGTGTTGAAAAAAATTCATCTTCACAGCGCGGCCACGGACGCCTCGCTGGCAAACGCGTAGCGTTCATCTTCCCAGCCGGTGATCCCACCGAGCATGATTTTGACCGGCAGCCCGAGACGCGCCAGCTTTAGCGCGGCTCTGTCCGCGCCGTTACAGTGCGGCCCTGCGCAGTAGACGACGAACAGCGTTCCTTCAGGCCATTGTGCCATGCGCTCAGCGGTCATCTGGCTCCATGGCATATGCAGAGCGCCCGGCACATGGCGACGGGCAAACTGCTCCGGGCTTCCCACAACGTGCAGCAAAACAAAGTCCTGCTCATTATGCGTGATGGCATGATGCACATCGGCGCAGTCGGTTTCGACGCTCAGTCGGCGCAGGAAATGGGTAACGGCTTCCTGCGGCTCGGCAGCCGGAAATTCAGTAACATAGCTCATGATCCTTCCTCATTTTTGGCGTTTGTGTTAACACTACTCTATCCACAAATTCAGCCCGTGAATGCGCTCGCTTATGCCAGAAAACAGCAAAAAGATGACAACGTTAAGACAGATTGCCCGCCCGAAGGTGGTGGTGCTGGCGTATGACGGTCTGTGTACCTTTGAGTTTGGGGTGGCGGTGGAAATCTTCGGCCTGCCGCGCCCCGAGCTGGGCGACGACTGGTATCGTTTTGCCGTGGCAAGCGTTGACAGCGGTGAGCTTCGGGCGACAGGCGGGATCCGTATCATTACCGATGGCGATCTCTCCCTGCTTGAGTCTGCCGATCTGATCGTGGTGCCGGGCTGGCGGGGGCTGGACTCGCCGGTTCCGGACGCGCTCTGCAACGCATTACGTCAGGCCAGCGCGCGAGGCTGTCAGTTGCTCTCAATCTGCTCGGGCGTATTTGTGCTGGCCGCCTCGGGGCTGCTGAACGGACGTAAAGCCACGACGCACTGGCGCTACATTGAGACGCTAAAAACTCGCTTCCCTGACATCGACGTGGTCGAGGATGTGCTCTACCAGGATGAAGGCGATATACTGACTTCCGCAGGCAGCGCGGCGGGGATCGATCTCTGCCTTCACGTTGTACGAAGAGATTATGGGATGGAAACCGCCAACAGCGTGGCGCGTCGGCTGGTCATTCCCCCTCACCGGGATGGCTCTCAGCCGCAACAGCTGAGTCGCCCGGTGGCGCAGCTGCGTGAGAGCCAGCGCCTGGGTCAGCTGTTTGATTTTCTGCACACGCATCTTACCGAGCCGCACAGCGTCGACTCGCTGGCGCGTCGTGTCGGTATGAGTCAGCGCACGTTTCTGCGTCGCTTCGAAGCGGCAACGGGAACGACGCCTGCTCGCTGGCTGCTTAATGAACGCCTTCTGAGAGTAAAAGATTATCTGGAGAGCAGCCGTTTAAGCATCGACAGCATCGCGGAACAGACCGGGTTTGGTCAGGCGTCGACGCTGCGTCATCATTTTCGTCAGCAGTTTGCGCTTTCCCCAGCTCAGTATCGCAAACAATTTTCACGTTCTGATACTGCCCGCTAGCGGCAAAAGCGCAAAAAAAACCGCCATTATCTGGCGGTAAATGCTTGCATGGATAGATTTGTATTTTGGTCTCTACGTCCCCGACGCTCCATGGTCGGGCAGCGGATCTCGTACAAACTAACACCGGCTGTCTCAACGAAAGCTAAACAGCCTGATTAACTCGCGCTGGTGTTGATTTGCAAATAGCGCATCAGACCCTGCTCAGCGCTCTGCCTGGCATCATCGTTCAGGGCCTCGAGATAAAACGATCGCGATACGCCATAGGGAGCCTTTTCAGAGGGATATACCGCAAACTGAAATGTTTTTCCCCGTGCCGGATGGGTGCAGTCTAATTCCCAGCGCTGTTCATTTACTCTTTTACTATTGCAGGCTACGCGTCCATAGTCGCTGGTTAAATAGGAACCAACGCGAACTTCAGCGGACTGAATATATTCTGGTTCGTCATTACCGATATAGCGAAATCCTGCGGTAGCCCCAACGGCAGCCACGAGGAGCGCAAGTGCGATTATTTTTTTCATTTATTTAGACTCATTCCTTAGCCAGAGAACCTCTATTATATAGGATTATCCTTAAAGTAAATGTCTGTTTCCGTACCAGAACAGGTAGTTTACAACGCGCAATTCGTATTTAGGATATTTCTTAAGAAGAATTCAGATCCTACAGTATTTGACACTTTCTTTGCCGTACTTTGAATTATTGAATAATAACGAGAAGAAATAATCGGCATGCTTATTCCCGCATTGTTATTCAGCGGTGAAACCATGGTGAAAAAAGGGTTATCTCTCGTCATGCTTATTTGTGCCCTCTTTTCAGGCCAGCTGATGGCCGGGCACAAAGGACATGAATATCTGTGGGTAAAGAATGTGGAGCATCAACTGCGTCATGAAGCCGACAGCGATGAATTGCGAAGCGCTGCGGAGGAGTCGGCGGAGGGTTTGCGCGAACACCACCTGTGGCAGAAATCGCGCAAACCGGACACGCACGTTCGGTAGTTAGCTGCCCTTGCGTTTTGGCAGGGTTTTCATCAGATCGTCCGGGCTGACGGACGCCACAATACTGCCGGGCTGCGGCATTTTGAAGATGTGGTTTTTCATCTTGCCAATCACATGCATTTCGCAAGGACGGCAGTCAAATTTAAGGGTCAGCACTTCGTCACCGTTTACGAGCTGCATAGGGGTAGCCTTCCAGCTCTTAATGTTGCCTTTTGCCTGCTTAGGACACAGGTTAAACGCGAAACGGAGGCAGTGCTTGGTGATCATCACCGGCACATCGCCCTTCTCCTCATGCGCTTCATAGGCCGCGTCGATCAGCTGCACGCCGTGGCGATGATAGAATTCACGTGCTTTATGGTTATAGACGTTGGCCAGGAAGGATAAATGCGTATCCGGGTAGACGGGCGCAGGAACGGCTTCCGCTTTACGGCTAGCGCGCGGGTAGTTCGCCAGGCGCGCGTCATCCAGCATCTCTGCCGTTTCACGGCGGAACTGGTTAAGCAGGCTGTTCGGCACGAACAGCGCGTCCGGCAGATTGACCTCAACGTTGCGGGCGTAGTAAATCGTCTGCCCCAGCTTCGCGACGCCATCCTTCAGGCTGTTGAGCGCTTTCTCTGCGTTGTTTGCCACCTCGAACAGGCCATCAAGCGTATGCGTCACGCTGATGCCGTCTTCACAGGTCATGGTCAGAATCAGCTGCTCTTCCCAGCCGCCCAGTTCAATATCCACCGCGATACGACGTTCGCTGGAGGTTTTCAGCAGCGCCTGCTGCCAGTTATGATCGAGGTTACGGTTGAGCGCCGCGTTCGGCCGCGCCTTGTAGAGATCGGCCGGCATTTCATTCGGCCATACGCGGTAGCGGTTCTCACCGGTTTTCTCGACCGTGTTGGCGCGGAAGCCCACGACCTCACGCTTAATCATCACGTTGAGGCCATCGCCGTTCGCCAGCGGTTCCGTCACCGCAACATCAAGGTGATCTTTCGCCACTTTCAGCACTTCACCCACTGGCAAACCGATAAACTTCGGTGAGTCAAACGCGCCGATATCCCCTTTACGGGCATTCACAAAATAGTCCGTGCTGCCGCGGTGGAACGTTTTGTCCGTCGACGGAATAAAGAAATGCTCGGTACGACCGGCCGACGCGCGCGCCAGGTCACCGCGATCCTCAATAATGGCATCCAGCATCTGGCGATAGTGCGCGGTGATGTTCTTCACGTAGCTCATATCTTTATAGCGCCCTTCAATCTTGAAGGAACGCACGCCCGCGTCGATCAGCGCGCCCAGGTTGGCGGTCTGATCGTTATCCTTCATCGAGAGCAGGTGTTTTTCAAACGCCACGACGCGGCCCTGATCGTCTTTCAGGGTGTACGGCAGACGGCAGGCCTGAGAGCAGTCGCCGCGGTTGGCGCTGCGGCCCGTCTGCGCGTGGGAAATGTTGCACTGGCCGGAATAGGCGACGCACAGCGCGCCGTGGATAAAGAATTCAATCGTCGCGTCTGTCGCCTGGTGAATATCGCGGATTTGATTCAGGTTCAGCTCGCGGGCCAGGACGATCTGCGAAAAGCCGACGTCAGAGAGAAACTTCGCCTTCTCGACCGTTCGGATATCACACTGGGTACTGGCATGCAGTTCAATGGGCGGAATATCCAGCTCAAGCACGCCCATATCCTGAACAATCAGGGCATCCACCCCGGCCTGATAGAGATCGGTAATCAGACGTTGCGCAGGCTCCAGCTCATCATCATGAAGAATGGTGTTCAGGGTCACGAACACTTTCGCCCCGAAACGGTGGGCGAACGGCACCAGTTCAGCAATATCGCTCAGGCTGTTGCTGGCGTTATGGCGGGCACCGAAGCCAGGACCACCAATGTAGACGGCATCTGCGCCATGAAGGATCGCTTCACGGGCAATGGCGGCGTCACGGGCCGGGCTTAAAAGTTCAAGATGATGGGATTGCAGGCGCATACTTCGTCGTTATCCGTTATGGTCAAAATGGCGGCTATTGTAGTCAGAAGTCTGCGTCAGCGAAACAGTTTTGCGTAGCCTCAGCGGGGATAATGAATCAGGGAGTGAAAATGCACCGTCCGGTCGCTGCTGTTGCGGTAGGCATGCGGTTTATCGCCGGCGAAGCGGACGCCCGAATCGGCAGAAATCGTCTGCCACTTGCCCTCGAGCTTCATCTCCAGCTCGCCGCTGACCACCACCACATGTTCAATCACTCCGGCCTCATGCGGCGTGGATTCACTCAGCGCGCCGGGGGCCAGGGTAATGGAGAAATAATCAAACCGGAGCGCCTCGTCCCACGGAAAGAGCGGCTTGACGACCATCGCCTGCTGCTGGGGGTCAAATACCGCCTGCTGGTCCGCCTCCGGCGTGATGAAGGCGGAAAACGGCACGTTCAGTCCTGTGGCAATTTTCCACAGCGTCGACACCGTGGGGCTGGATTCATTGCGCTCGATTTGTCCGAGCATGGCCTTTGACACGCCGGTCTCGTCCGCGAGCTTCGACAAACTCCAGCCGCGCGCCTGGCGCAGCGTTTTCAATGTGGTTGCAAGATGTCGTGTGATGTCCATGTTTCCTCCTGGTGACGACCAGCATACCACTTGTACGCTATAGCGCACAGTGCTACCTTACTTCGGACGTTATAACGCACAACGGAGTTTTCATGCGCCCTTCCTCTCACCTTGTTCCAGTCGCACTGGCTGGATTTGTCGCCGTGCTGGTCGGTTACGCCAGCTCGGCAGCCATCATCTGGCAGGCCGCCGCCGCGGCAGGCGCCAGTGCGCAGCAGATTGCGGGCTGGATGACCGCGCTGGGGATTGGGATGGGCATCAGCACGCTGGTGCTTTCCTGGTGGTACAAAGCGCCCGTGCTGACCGCCTGGTCAACGCCCGGCGCGGCGCTGCTCGCCACCAGCCTGCACGGCGTCACATTAGCGGAAACCATCGGCGTGTTCATCTTTGCCAACGCGCTTATTTTGCTCTGCGGCGTTACCGGGCTTTTCGCCCGTCTGATGAAGCTGATCCCCCATTCGCTTGCTGCCGCCATGCTGGCGGGAGTATTGCTGCAGTTTGGCCTCCACGCTTTTGCGCATCTCGAAGGGCACTTTCTGCTGTGCGGCAGCATGATTGCGGCGTGGCTGATCGCAAAAGCGCTGGCGCCGCGCTATGCCATCGTCGTTACGCTGCTGGTCGGCGGTATTGTGGCCTGGGCGGGAGGTGACGTTGTCACCGATAAGCTCACGCTTTCTCTGGTGATGCCTGAGTTTATTGCGCCCGCCTTCACCTTCACGAGCCTGGTGAGTATTGGCTTGCCCTTCTTCCTCGTGACCATGGCCTCGCAAAATGCGCCGGGGTTCGCCACGATGAAAGCCTCCGGTTACCCGCTGGCGGTCTCACCGCTCATTATCGTTACGGGGGGAATGGCGCTGCTGTTTTCTCCGTTTGGCGTCTTTTCAATCTGCATTGCGGCCATTACCGCCGCCATTTGCCAAAGCCCGGATGCACACCCGGATGCGGGTAAACGCTGGCTGGCGGCCATCGCTGCGGGAGGGTTTTATCTGCTGGCGGGAATTTTCGGTGGCTCCATTACCGGGCTGATGGCCGCGCTGCCGCTCAGCTGGATCCAGACGCTCGCCGGTCTGGCACTGCTGGGCACCATCAGCGGGAGTTTATATCAGGCGCTAAGTCACGAAGCGGAGCGCGACGCGGCTATCGTCACATTTCTGATGACCGCAAGCGGCGTGACAATCCTGGGCATCGGTTCGGCATTCTGGGGACTGGTGCTGGGCGGAGTATGCTACGCCCTGTTTTCACGCGCTCGCCGCGCGTAGCTGCGAAGGCGTCATGCCCGTCGCGCTGCGAAAGCGGTTGCTGAAGTGGCTGGCGGAGTTAAACCCGCAGGCAAGCGCGATCTCCGTTAGCGGCGTCGTCGTATGCTGGACAAGGGCTTTCGCTTTATCCATTCGCCTCTGCATCACATACTGATGCGGCGCCAGCCCCGTCGACTGGCGGAACATGCGAGCAAAATGGTATTCGCTGAGGGCAGCCTGCGCCGCCAGTTCGGCCAGCGTCAGGGGCTGCCCGAGATTCTCTTCGATAAAGGCGAGGACGTTGCGCAGCACAAACGGCGACAACCCTCCCGTGACAACCGGCAGCTTCCACTGCACGTTTGAGTAGTTTTGCAGCAGATGGGTCAGCAGCAGCGTGGAGGCCGTGCTCAGAGTGAGCTGGTTGGCGTGCTGCTGCCAGTCACAGCCCAGTAAAAACTGGCGATACAGCGTGGTGATCTTCGGATCGCTGCCAAAAATACGTTCGTCCAGGGTCAGCGAAAGCGGTCGCTTGTCCCAGATTTTTTCCCCCACGTCGCGCAGGTGTTCATCGGTGCAGTAGAGATGCACAAACGACAGGTCATCACGGATGTCCCACGTCGATTCGCTCTCTTTGGGCATCAGGCAGAAACGGTCCGGCCCCCCACCGTTCTTCCAGCCGCCCGGCGTTTTTTGATAGCTTTCGTAGCCGTCCGCCACGTACAGGCTGAGGGTATGATGGTTGCTTTTAACGGTTATCGTGTCGTGCTTGTTGTACCACGCTGCCAGCTGAATACCCGAATTCAGCGAGACGGTTTCCCGCAGGACTGCATTCTGTTGGCAAAGCGTTTCAAAGGTATCGTAAGCGTGAGACATAACCGTTAGCGCATGAATGATCGGAATATCAGTCTAAGAAGAGTTGTCCCCCGTTGCCAGTCCCCGCGGAAGAAAAAGCGCAAGATTTTGCAAGTCACCCGCAAGCAGGTAAAAGCCCGTTACGCAGTTCAGCGCCATACTGCGGGCTTCCGCGGTTTGAGAAGAGACAACTATGAACGCATTATTATATGGACTCGTGGTCATTATCTGGGGAACCACCTGGATTGCGATTTTCCTGCAGCAGGGCCCCGTCGCGGCGCCGGTGTCGATTTTCTGGCGCTTCGCCGTCGCCAGCCTCACCATGATGGTGGTGTTACTCGCCCTGCGTCGCCTGCGCACGCTGGCGCTTCGGGATCATCTTTTTTGCCTGCTTCAGGGATGCTGCGTTTTCTGCTTTAACTTCTGGTGTTTTTACACGGCAGCGGCACATATCAATACCGGGCTGGAGTCGGTGATCTTCTCCATGGCCGTGCTCTATAACGCCATTAACAGCTTTATTTTCTTCGGACAGCGCCCGCCCGCGCGTTTCTGGACGGCGGCGGCACTGGGGCTGGTTGGTATCGTCACCCTCTTCTGGGACGATTTGCTGGCCAGCGGCTGGAGCGCGTCACTCCTGACCGGCATTGGGCTTTCCGCGCTCGGTACCTACGGCTTCTCGCTGGGCAATATGATCAGCATGCGCCATCAGCGCAGAGGCCTGGAAACCATGACCACCAACGCCTGGGCGATGCTCTATGGCACGCTGGTGATGGGATGCATTGCGCTGTTCAGAGGCGATAGCTTTGTGCCGGAATGGACGGTGAGCTATCTCGGCGCGCTGGTGTATCTGGCCCTGTTTGGCTCGGTGATTGCTTTTGGTGCCTACTTCACGCTGGTGGGACGTATTGGCCCGGGCAAAGCGGCCTACAGCACGCTGCTCTTTCCGCTGGTGGCGCTCTCCATCTCCACGGTATATGAAGGCTACGTCTGGCATGTCAACGGTATCGTGGGATTAGTGCTGATCCTGGGAGGAAATATGGTGATGTTTACCAAACCGGAAACCTGGTTCAGACGCTTACGGATGGCGTAAATAAAACGGCCTGCATTACGCAGGCCGTTTTATTTTATTTTGCGGTTTTTTTCACATCAAACATGGTGGCGTCCGTCGCCATGTCATCAACAACCTGCTTCAGCGTCGCAAAGGTCATTGGTGTGTTTTCGTTATTCAGCTCTTTACCTTCGCCTTTACGCACCACCTTCATAACCGGTTTGTTGGTGGCCGCATCGATCAGCTCGCCTTCAAAGAAGAGATGCGTATCCATGGTGCGGTGTCCGGTTGCCATCTGCGTACCGGCAACCACCAGCGCAACAGGCACCACTTCATAGAACTGCAGCCCCTCTTTCTGCGAACTCACCCCGGTAATCGCGCCGCGGAAAATCAGGCTATGTTTACCCGGCGTGGTCACAACCGGCTTACGCGTACCAATCGCCGTTTTCATTTTGTTATTGGTGTAATTCAACAACTCATCAAGCGTTTTTTGACCAATTTGCGTGGTCGGTTTTGGCGTTGGGTAATAGGTAATCGGTGTCCAGAGAATACTGTCGTAGTTGGCTTCATTATAAGAAGGGTCAACCCAACGCAGCGTTGGTTTACCCGTCGCAGACGTTGTTTGCTGCAAGCCTGAGTAGTCTTTTAAAAAGCCGGAGTATTGTTCTGGAGCGGCGACTTTTGAAGAACAACCCGCCAACGCCAACAGACCAGTAAGCACTGCAACTTTAAAAAAAGTTTGAGTACGCATGATAGTTTTCCATGTTATCTGCAAGTATGCATTTGAAGTTATAGCAAAATACTGGCGGGTTTGTTGTGACAAAAAATGATGCGGTGAGCACAAATTGCAAAAAGATTGCCCGGACGCATGCCGGGCAGTGAGAAATTACTGATTTATATCCACTTGCCAGAACAGATGTTTGCCAAACGGGTCGATTTCATAGCCCTTCACCTCCTTGCGTACCGGTTCGAAAATCGTTGAATGCGCAATCATCACCGCGGGCATCTGGTCATGCATCATCTGCTGCGCCTCTTTATACAGCGCCACGCGTTTATCATGATCGGTTATCGATTTCGCTTCGGCGATGATGCTATCAAAGGGCTTGTAGCACCATTTCGCCGAATTTGACCCGCCGTTCGCCGAGGTGCAGGTAAAGAGCGGGCCGAAGAAGTTGTCCGGATCGCCGGTGGCCGTCGTCCAGCCCATCAGCGCGGCCTGATGCTCTCCGCCCTTCACGCGTTTCAGATACTCGCCCCATTCGTAGGTAACGATTTTGGTCTGCACGCCAATTTTCGCCCAGTCCGCCTGAATCATCTCCGCCATGCGTTTCGCATTCGGGTTATAGGGACGCTGGACCGGCATCGCCCATAAATCGATGCTGACGCCATTGGCAAACCCGGCCTCTTTCAGCAGCACTTTGGCTTTTTCAGGATCGTAGTCGTAATCCTTAAGCTCGCTGTCGGCACTCCAGACACCCGGCGGCAGCAGATTCTTCGCCACGGTGCCGGTACCGTGGAACACCGCATCAATAATGGCCGGTTTGTTAATGGCCATCGCCAGCGCCTGACGGACCTTCACGTTATCCAGCGGCGGCTTCTGCGTATTGAATGCCAGGAAGCCGGTATTCAGTCCGGCTTTGCTCATCAGGTTGATATCTTTGTTGGCCTTCATGCGCGGCAGATCGGCCGGGTTCGGGAACGGCATCACCTGACATTCGTTCTTCTCAATTTTGGCAAAACGCACGGAGGCATCCGGGGTGATACTGAACACCAGCCTGTCCAGCTTCGATTTCCCCTGCCAGTAGTCGGCAAACGCCGTGAACAGGATCCGGGAATCCTTCTGATACTGCGCCAGCTTAAACGGCCCGGTTCCGATGGGCTCCATATCCACCTTCTCCGGCGTGCCCGCTTTCAGCATCGCGTCGGCATACTCCGCAGAAAGGATCGAGGCAAAATACCAGGCCAGATCGGCGACAAACGGCGCTTCCGGGTGCGCCAGGGTAAAGCGCACGGTGTGGTCATCGACCTTATCAATGGCGGTTATCAGGCTGCCGAACTCCAGACTTTCGAAGTTGGAATAGCTGCCGTTAGAGACGTTGTGGTAGGGATGATTCACGTCTTTTTGCCGCATAAACGAGAAGATCACGTCATCGGCGTTAAAGTCGCGGGTCGGCGTGAAGGATTTATTGCTCTGGAACTTCACGCCCTTGCGCAGATGGAAGGTGTAAACCTTGCCGTCGTCGCTCACCTCCCAGCGCTCCGCCAGGCTCGGCACCAGCTCCGTGGTGCCGGGTTTGAAATCGACCAGACGGTTATAGACCGGCACGGCGCTGGCGTCGACGCTGGTTCCCGAGGTGTAAAGCTGAGGGTTAAAGTTTTCCGGCGATCCTTCGGAGCAATACACCAGCGTTTTCGCGGCGACAGCGGAACTGACCGTGAGTGCCGCGAGCGCCAGCGTGAAAGTTGTGAGTTTGCTTGTCATCATTTATTCCTGTCTTTTTAATTCGACGGCTAATTAATTCTTTTGCCATTTCATAAATAACATTAAAGTGATGTGGCAAACACCTGAAAAATAAATAAGGAATAAATCACTATGGGCTCGCCGCTTTCCAGACAATTAACGCACCGTTTTTTCCGCTATCTCGCGCTCACCAGCCAGAGCGATCCCAAAGTCAAAACTCTGCCCTCAACGCCGGGCCAGCATGACATGGCGCGCGAGCTGGCGCAGGAGCTGGCACAGCTGGGGTTAGACGACATTGTGATTGATGAATTCGCCACGGTGACGGCGGTTAAAAAAGGCAACGTGTCCGGTGCGCCGCGCATCGGCTTTATTACCCATATTGATACCGTCGACGTGGGACTTTCACCGGATATTCATCCACAAATATTAACGTTTACCGGTGAAGACCTCTGTCTGAATAAAGAGAAAGACATCTGGCTGCGGGTAGAGGAGCACCCTGAAATTCTCGCTTATCCGAACGAGGAGATTATTTTCAGCGACGGTACCAGCGTATTGGGCGCCGATAATAAATCGGCGGTCACGGTGGTCATGACGGTGCTGGAAAACCTGACGGCGGAACACCGGCATGGGGATATCGTCGTGGCGTTTGTGCCTGACGAAGAGATCGGCCTGAACGGTGCCAAGGCGCTCGATCTTAAGCGCTTCGACGTCGACTTTGCCTGGACCATTGACTGCTGCGAGCTGGGTGAGATTGTCTACGAGAACTTTAATGCGGCAGCCGCGGAAATCCGTTTTACCGGCGTGACGGCGCACCCGATGTCCGCCAAAGGCGTGCTGGTGAATCCCCTGCTGATGGCGACTGATTACATCAGCCATTTTGACCGCCAGCAAACGCCAGAGTGCACCGAGGGACGTGAAGGCTATATCTGGTTTAACGGCATTCAGGCCGGGCAAAGCGAAGCCGTTCTTAAGGCCAATATCCGCGACTTTGACAAGGAGAGCTTTGCCGCGCGCAAGCAGCAGATTGGCGACGTGGCCGCGCTGATTGCCGCCCAATATCCGACGGCCAGCGTGGACTATCGCATTGAAGATACCTACAGCAATATCAGCAATGCGATTGGCGAAGACCGGCGCGCCATCGATCTGATGTTCGAGGCGATGGAATCGCTCGGCATCACGCCGAAACCGACGCCGATGCGCGGCGGCACCGACGGCGCGGCGCTCTCGGCAAAAGGGCTACTCACGCCGAACTTCTTCACCGGGGCGCATAACTTCCACTCGAAGTTTGAATTCCTGCCGCTGTCGTCGTTTGAGGCGTCTTATAAGACTGCCCTGCAGATCTGCCTGCTGGCCGCCCGTTAAGCGGGCTTGCGTGCCAGCATCGTGGCAAAGCGCAGCTTGATGCGGTTGCCGTTTTCATCTGTGCGGTGCAGTTCGCCAACGTCCTCGTTGTATTTGAGCAACGCCCAGCCTTCGTAGTAGTTGCTCAGCTCACCGCTCCTGAAGGCAAACGGGAAGCCGACGGTGCACGGGTAATCCGCCGTATCCATGGCGGCAACGATCAGGTTGTAACCACCCGGCGTCGTGCAGAGCTGCATATTGGCGATAAGGCCCGGGATGGTTTTTGCCTCCAGGAACATCATCACCACGGTAGAGAGAATAAAATCGTACTGGCCGTCAAAGCTCAGGTTGTTCAGATCCTTAATCGCGGTATGCAGATTAGCGATCCCTTCTTCCGCCTTGATGCGCTCGATATTGTCGATGCTCATCGGGTTCTTGTCCCACGCGGTCACATCGTAGCCGTTGGCCGCAAGGTACAGGCTGTTACGGCCGTTGCCGCAGCCCAGATCCAGCGTTTTACCGGGCTTAACAATCTCCGCGCTGTACAGCACCTCTGAATGGGTACGGGTTAAGCCATATTTCTCTGTGAAGTAATTCTCATCGACGGTCATTATTTTTCCTGCGTTCGCATAAAGTGAAGGTGCATTTTGCATGCCATTTTAAGGCGTTTACCGTCTGGTTGCCAAGCCGCTCGAAATGCGAAAACTTTGCTACGTTTAGTGAAGACGCTTATCAGAGACATGAAGATGAACAAATATCGCCTTAGCGACGAGACCCGCCTCTGGCAATGGAAAAACGGCGAAACCACCCACGCCACCACGCTGCGGCAAATTATCGCCACGGCGGACTTTAACGACGTAATGGTCGGCACGAGAGGCGGCTGGATTGACGATGAGCGCGCCCTCGCACAGGACGGCGGCTGCTGGATCTACGATGAAAACAGCGTGGTGTTCGCCGGGGCAACCGTATCCGGCAACGCGCGTCTTACCCTTCCATGCATCATTAGCCATGACGCGCATATCGGCGACAGCTGCTGGCTGGACGGCGCGGAGGTCAGCCACGGGGCGCGAATAAGTGACAACGTCACCATTCAGCAGTCCTGCGTACGGGGTGAGTGTCATATCTACGGCGACGCGCGTGTGCTGCATCACAGCGTGGTCATTGCCGCCAAAGGGCTGACGCCGGACCATGAACAGATCCTGCAAATCTACGACAAGGCGACGGTGAGCCAGTCGCGGATTGTGCACCAGGCGCAAATCTACGGCGAGGCGATGGTCAATTTTGCCTTTGTTGAACACCGGGCCGAAGTCTTCGACAACGCGATCCTGGAGGGTAACGATCTGAACAACGTCTGGGTGTGCGACTGCGCAAAAGTCTATGGTAACGCCCGGGTGATAGCCGGGTTTGACGACGATGCCATCCCCACGGTGCGCTACAGCTCTCAGATTGCGGAGAATGCCGTGGTCGAAGGCAACTGCGTCATCAAGCATCACGTTCTGATTGGCGGGCAGGCCTGGCTGCGCGGCGGGCCGATCATGCTGGATGATAAAGTGGTGATCCAGGGGCGCGCGCGCATCAGCGGAGATGTGCTTATCGAACACCGGGTGGAAATCACCGACGATGCGGTCATTGAAGCGTTTGCCGGTGAGAGCATTCACCTGCGCGGCGAAAAAGTGATTAACGGCGACCAGCGCATCACCCGCACGCCGCTGCTGGGCGCGTTATAGGGTATAGATCCGGCCGTAGATATTCACATCGTCAAAGCGGCCATTCAGGTATTCCGCTTCCCGCAGGCACCCTTCCAGCGTAAAACCGTTGCGCACGGCAACGCTGTTGCTGTGCTGATTCGCCACCCGACACTTGATCACAAAACGACGGATCTCACCGCGTTCAGCGTAGTAGCGCATAAACGCCTGCAGTGACTGAGTGAGAATGCCCTGCCCCTGGTGGTCTTCATCCAGCCAATAGCCGATGTAGCCGGCTTTGTTGGTTGGTTCAATCGTGTTGAACGACAGGACGCCAACCAGCGCATCATCCTTGAAGATCAGAAACATTTTGGCGTAGCCGCGCTGGTGCAGCATCTGGTTACTCTGCACGTTGCGGCGGGTATCCTCTTCGCTGCCCACGTGCTGCGCCCAGTCAAAGGCGGTTTGCAGAAAGGCTCTATTTTTGACGACGAGATTGTGCAGGTCGGTGGCGTAATGTTCTTCGACGGAACGCAGTTCGATGTGTTGTGAAACGGGAATGATTTCAGATGTCATGGTGCCTCGTCATCGCCCGGTGGCGCTGCGCTTACCGGGCCTACAGTATCGAAACGTAGGCCGGGTAAGCGTTAGCGCCACCCGGCACAAGGGTTAACGCATTACCCTGTCATCAACATACTGACGTTTATCCGGCGCTGGTGGGAAATACTGGTACAGCCAGGTTTCGCTGATGGCGTCGCCCTGGCAGCGCAGGAACAGGCGCATATCCACCGGTTCCGTCGAATCCGACGTTGGGTACCAGTCAAACAGAATGCGATAGCCGTCAAACGGCTCAACGTAGAGGATCTCCACCTGCTTCGCTTCACCGCTGGAGAGCGTGATCACCGGCTCGATGCCTTTTGGCGCAGCGGCCTTCAGGTCACCGCCGACGAAGTCGATGGCAAAGCGACGGGCCCACACTTTCGGGTAGTTTTCGCCCGGCGCCCAGCCTTCCGGGAAGCCGCCCATGCCGGTACGGGTGGCGAAGACGTTGGCCAGCGGAGAACGCACCGGCGGCATGGCGCTCCAGTAGAGGCGATATTTGAAGTCCAGCTCGTCGCCCGCTTTGACGGCTTTTTCCGGCTGCCAGAAGCAGACCACGTTATCCAGCGTTTCACCGGTGGTCGGGATCTCCATCAGGCCAACCGCGCCTTTACCCCAGTCGTTACGCGGTTCCACCCACAGGCTTGGACGCTTGTTGTACCACCCCATCACGTCCTGATAGTGCGAGAAATCGCGATCGAGCTGCAACAGACCGAACCCTTTCGGGTTTTTGTCCATATAGGCATTGAATTGCAGCTTCTGCGGGTTGTTCAGCGGACGACAGATCCACTCCCCGTTGCCGCGCCACATCGCCAGGCGGTCGGAGTCATGGATTTGCGGGTGAATAGTGTCACACATGCGGCGTTCGTTATTACCGCAGCTGAACATGCTGGTCATCGGCGCAATACCGAGCTGCTTGATGTCCTTGCGCGCGTAGAGGTGGTTTTCCACCTCCATGATCACCTGGCTCTTCTCGCAGTGGATCACGAACTTATAGGCGCCGGTGATGCTCGGGCTATCCAGCAGCGTATAGACGGTAAAGGTGGTGTCGCCGGGCTTGACGGTTTCAAACCAGAAAGAGGTAAAGTCCGGGAACTCTTCCGGCGTGTCGGTAAAGGTATCTACCGCCAGGCCGCGGGCGGAAAGGCCGTACTGGTAAGTGTCATCCACCGCGCGGAAATAACTCGCGCCCAGGAAAGAGACGATATCGCGACGCGCCAGCTCCGGCGCCTTAAACGCGCGGAAGCCCGCAAAGCCGAGATCGCTTTGCCCTTCCAGCTGTTTGGTATCCACGCCCGTTTCACCGTAGCTGAACAGCTCAGGACGGAAGTGGATCTCGCGCGCCATAGAGGTCGACTGGTCCAGCGAGAACATCCGCACGCGGCGACGGAACCCCATTCCCATGTGGAAGAACTGCACGTCCAGCTGACGCCCTTCAATGTTGTTCCACAGAGACTGCTTTTCGTCGTAGCGAATGGCGTTGTACGCCTGCGGCGTCATGGTGGCCAGCGTCTCCGGCAGCGGACGCGGCGCGCCACCCCACGGGGTTTTCGCCAGGTCATGCGCCATGGATTGCAGTACGGAGAAGTCAAAACGACGGCTCTGGCCGTCAGCAATGTCAGAGTCGGCAGCGTATGCCGCTTTGGAAAACAGGGAAGCAAGGCCGGATGTGCCGCTCAGGGCTGCCACTGCCAGCGAGCCTTTTAGAAAACGTCTGCGATTCATGCCTGGAAAAACGTCCTTATGGTCGTGTGAATGTGTTCCGCGCTCGGCGAAATGACGGCAAGAAAGAACGCACAGCCTAAACAAAAATGGTTAAGAATCCAATTGTTGGCCGGTGATTATCTGAACAAAGTGAGAAATATTTTCTGTCGACCAGAACGGCCCGAAAGTGGTGTAAAGAAAGCCTGGAAAATGTGTATAAAAATGCCCCGTCAGGACATCAGCTGACGGGGCTAATGAGGCGGTTATTTTACGCTGACATCGATACCCGGGAAGTACTTATCAGCGAGTTTAGCGATCGTGCCGTCGGCACGTACTTTATCAATTGCGGCATCAAGCTGCTTTTTGGTGGCCTCGTCCCCTTTACGCAACCCAAAACCGATCCCACTGCCGAGGATAGTGTCGTCAGATACCGGTTTGCCGATGAAGCCAAACCCTTTTCCCTGCGGCTTGCTGAGGAAACCTGCCTGCCCGGCCGCGGACATGACCAGCGAGGCGTCAATACGGCCATTCAGCAGATCGCCCCAGGCCATATTCTGATCTTTATACGACACCACAGTGACACCCTGCTTTTCCCAGTGCTCTTTGGCATAGGTTTCCTGAATGGATCCCTGCAGCACGCCGATGGTTTTCCCCTTCAGCCCTTCTGGGGTTGCCTCAACCGCCGTGCCGGCCTTGCCGACCAGCTGCGACGGTATACGGTAAATCGGCTGGGTAAAATCGATGCTCTTGCGGCGCTGCTCGGTGATATTCATCGCCGAGTTGATGGCGTCAAATTTCTTCGCCACCAGCCCCGGGATCAACGCATCAAACGAGGTTTCCACCCAGTTGCACTTCAGCGCTGCCGCTTTGCAGATGGCATTCCCCAGCTCAACGTCAAACCCTTCCAGTTCACCTGCCGCATTGCGGCTTTCAAACGGCGGATACTCGGCTTCCAGACCGTAACGCAGCTCGGACGCCGCGAAGGAGGAAAAGGTACACAGCAATCCCATGCCGACAACTAGCGCGCGTAATTTCATTTCACACTCCTCAGAGCCTATCTCAGCGTGGTTTAACCCGACACAGGGCTTGAGCACCTGCCCGTAACGTCGCCTCATCTTTCGCAAAAGAGAGACGAATCAATTTATTATCCGTACCGTCCGCATAAAACGCCGACAGCGGAATGGTGGCAACACCGTACTCAACGATCAGCCGTTTCACCAGCTCGCTGTCGCGCTCGTTGCTGAACTGGCTGTAGTCCGCCAGCATGAAGAACGATCCGGCGCTCGGCAGCAGCGTAAACGGCGAATCGGCCAGCAGACTCTGCAGCAGATCGCGCTTGCGCTGGTAAAACGCCGACAGCGACAGCCAGGTTTGCGGGTCGACCATATGTTCAGCAAACGCGTGCTGCATTGGCGTATCGGCAGAAAACATTAAAAATTGATGGACTTTACAAATCTCGTCCATCAGTACCGCCGGTGCAACACAGTAACCCACCCGCCAGCCGGTGACGTGATAGGTTTTTCCGAAAGAAGAAATAATCACGCTCCGCTCCGCCAGCTGCGGGTGCGTGGCCATCCCGTGGTGCGGCTCACCGTCAAACACCACGTGTTCATACACTTCGTCAGACAAAATAATGATGTCGGTATTGCGCGTCAGCGCCGCCAGCTGCTGCAGATCGTTGGCTGAAAAAACCTGGCCGCTCGGGTTGTGCGGCGTATTGATGATGATCATGCGCGTGCGCGGGGTGATGGCAGCCCGGACTTCGTCCCAGTTGACGGCAAAATCCGGCACGGTGAGCTTGATGGCAATCGGCGTTGCCCCCTGCAGACGGACAATCGGCGCGTAGCTGTCAAATGACGGCTCAAAGTAGATCACCTCATCACCCGGGTGCACCAGCCCGCTGATTGCCGAATAGAGCCCTTCGCTGGCGCTGGCGGTCACCAGCACCTCGCTGGCCGGGTCATAGCGCGTGCCGTATAGGGTGGCAATTTTATCGGCAATGCGCTCTTTGAGCGGCTGCAGACCGGTCATCGACGCATACTGGTTATGCCCCGCCTCCATTGCGCGGGTAACGCCCGCAACAAGCTTTGGGTCGCAGGAAAAATTCGGTGCGCCCTGAGAAAGGTTAATCGCGTTATGCTGCGCCGAGAGCTGGCCGATAACGGTAAAAATGGTGGTGCCCACATCGGGCAGTTTAGAGCGCGTTTGCACTGGCGTTCGTAAAGTCATCCTCTTTCCCTTCTCATGGACATTGCATAACTATTCAAACAACATCTCTGTTGTCGGGACAATCGAATTGTTGTCATAATAGCCATGAGAAAAATGCATAGCTGAGGTGTTTCCATGTCGCGCCGTTCGCTCCCGCTCAATGCCATCGACGCATTTTTAGTCACCGCGCGTCACCTGAATCTGACCCATGCTGCCGCAGAACTGTGTCTGACGCAGGGGGCCGTGAGCCGCAAGATTGCCTCCCTTGAGGCGTGGTTTGGCTTTCCGCTTTTTGAACGCCACGCGCGCGGACTGCGCCTCTCACCGCAGGGCAGCGCTCTGCTTCCGGAGCTGCAGTCCGCTTTCGAGCAGCTGCTGTCCGTGGCCGACCAGGCCCGCAGCCAGCAAACCGTGATCCGGCTCAAGGCTCCCACCTGCGCCATGCGCTGGCTGGTGCCGCGCCTGCTGGAGGTGGAGCGCGAGCATCCGGATCTGCAAATTGCGCTGACCACCACCACCGATCACAACGTCAATTTCAAAACCGAATCTTACGACGCGGCCATCGTGTTCGGCACGCACATGAGCGCAGGCGACCTGCTGTTCGAAGAGGCGCTCACCCCGGTGATAAGCCCGGTGCGGGCGGGTGCAGCGCTGGGATCGCTGACGTTCCTGCACCCCACAAGGGATAAGACAGACTGGTCGCTGTGGCTGACGAAACAGGAAGGTCCGGGCTTTGCCATGCACAAAAATCAACACTTCGACACGATGGATCTCGCCATCACGGCCGCCATTCAGGGGCTGGGCGTGGCCATTGCCGACGAAACGCTGGTGGCCGAAGATGTCCGCGCGGGAAGACTGATGCGGCCTTATGAAACCAGCATAAAAACCGGCGCGAGCTACCGGCTGGTGCTGCGCGAAACGCCAGGGGAGGAAAATGGACTGGCGGCGTTTCGCGCCTGTTTGCTTAATCGAGACTGACGTGGTGCTTCATCACCCGTTTGAAGAGGCTCATGCGCGCGCGCATAAAGCGGTTTTCAAGCCGGAATCCTGCATTTTTATTCACACCAATGCGTAACAAAACGTCCCGCCCTTTTCGGCATGCGGGCCAGTGCGTCGGCCCTGGCAGGATCTCACGAGGCCCTGCGTCTCGCGCAAAGCTTACCCAGTAATCGGCCACCTGCGCAGCAAACTGTAAATCCCGTTCGTTGACATACTGGCGTGAAGGCTCAACCTGGCCGAGGGTATCGAAGACATAGGGCACTTCATTGCCGTGCCAGGCGCCGTTGATATAGGTGGCATGTTCCGCTTCCGCGACATAGTCAAACCAGTAACGCCAGCACAGTCCGCCCACGCGCTGCTGAGCCTGCATCACCACATAGCCCATGGTAGTAAACGCCATGTCGCGGCACACCTGTCTGCCCAACTCCTCATCACCTTTGACGCCCGGATAGAGCAGCTTAATCAGCCCCAGCCCGAAGCGTCGCTCCCGGCGGAGCTTCTGGATTTGCCCGGCGAGATCGATGCCAAACACCGCCATCACGCTGGCCTCATCGCTGTTCGACCCAATCATCACCGGTACGGGATGCTGGCGGGCAGCGAAAAAGACGTCCAGCATCGCTTCGGGCAGAACGCAGTCCCCGACGATGGGCGCCGGGGCGACGTTCAGCGGCGCGGTGAGCGGCCAGAACGCCTCCGGCGGAATGGCGCGCAGCTGCTCAGCAGTCGCCTTCTCCAGGCCAAAATGGGCGGCCAGCGCCTCCCCTTTTTGCAGCGCCTGCTCTCGCGGCGTGTCCGGCAAGGTATACCCGCTTTGCACAATCGCCTTGTGGAACAAGCCAGCCGCCAGGGGCGATGTCAGCAGAGAAAGCACGCTGCGCGCACCGGCGGATTCACCAAACAGGGTCACATTGTCAGGATCGCCACCAAATGCGGCGATATTCTCCCTAACCCATTCGAGGGCCGCGATCTGATCCAGCAGAGCAAAATTATGCACCACGCGATCTTCCTCGCCTTCCAGCGCGGGATGGGCGAAAAAGCCAAGATGACCGAGACGGTAGTTGATCGTCACCACAACCACGCCGCGCGTGGCCAGCGCTTTGCCGTTATAGGGCGGTAAGCCACCCGCACCGATGGTAAAGCCGCCGCCGTGCAGCCAGACCATAACCGGAAGCGGACCGGTGCGCTCTTTGGGAGACCAGACGTTAAGGTAGAGACAATCTTCGGAAAACTGGCCCGGATCGCCGCCGCCTAACTCCTGACAATACTCGCTGCTTTGCCAGCTTGAGGGCGAGAAAGCCGTAGCCTCGCGCAGGCCATCCCAGCGTTCAGGCGGCCGAGGTGAGCGCCAGCGCCACTCGCCAACGGGCGGTGCGGCATAAGGAATACCGCACCAGACGTGGACATTTTCATCGGTTAAACCAGACAGTGCGCCCTGGCGCGTTTCAACCACAGGGGCGGAAGGATTTTGCATAACGACCTTATTTTTTCCATCACACCCCAGCAGAGTAACGATTTCAGAGCAAACCGCAACGCTGTTTGCTGCGGGTTTCAGCCTCCTGGTAGAGCGTAAACTCGTCATACACCGGACAGCCCAGCGCGTCTTCAAACGCATCGCGGCTTGCGTTACCGTGGCTGCGGGCCTGGGTTTCGTTCCCGAGATTGGACTGGAAAATCCCCGCGGCACTGACCGGGAGGAAATCTTCGTAGGTGATCGGCTGGGCAACCACCCATCCGCGCTCAATCAGCGGCTGCGGATCGTCGCCCGGACGAAACGCATGGCGATGGGCTTCCCCTGATGGCGTCAGCCGATAGCGAAAATAGGCCAGTTCCTGACGGCGCATGAGCATTTCGCTGTCCGGGAAGGCGCTAAAGATCTCCCGCAGATGCAGCTGGTGCGTCAGGTTATCTTTGCCGGTTCCGGCCTGGGCGAGGAGGCTGTCGTACAGTTCGCGGCCTTTCGGGGTCAGCGCCACGCCGCGCTGTTCAATCTCACCGAAGCGCGCGGTGTGGGTGCCCTTATGTTCCCCGGCAAACAGCACCGGCTCTTCCAGGGCTTTAAAGCTGGTTTGACGCAGCAGGACGGGCACCTCGCGACGCGGCGGCCCTTCAATCAAAATTTTCGGCTCGATACCGTACTTCGGCATCAGCTCCTGCACCCGGTCAATGTCCAGCGTACGCGGCGTCAGGTGGTTAATATGGCAGCCCGGGAAGCAGACCACGTCGGCAATCAGGCGATGCTCGTTATGCAGCGCCTGATAGGTTTCCTGATCGACCGTCGCATGATGGTGCCAGCGGAAGGTTTCCAGCGCTTCCTGCACAAACTCTTGCGCCTGTTCGTCAGTAAACTGCCCTT
Organism: Enterobacter sp. SGAir0187; assembly: GCF_002952735.2. Taxonomy (NCBI): domain Bacteria; kingdom Pseudomonadati; phylum Pseudomonadota; class Gammaproteobacteria; order Enterobacterales; family Enterobacteriaceae; genus Enterobacter; species Enterobacter sp. SGAir0187. The sequence continues at coordinate 282,367 of NZ_CP025034.2, forward strand.
CCGATTCATACAGATCGAGAAGCGCCAGACAGCGCGGGGTGAAAATGTTTCGGTGAGAGAGGATTTCCGCCGCCCGTTCGCGCAGCGCAACGTTGTCAATCAGCTCAAGGCGCAGCAGCGACGTAAAGATACGGAACGGATTACGGCACAGCGCCGCATCATCGATCGGGCGAAACGCCGTTGAGTGGACCGGCACCCCCGCCTGAGAGAGATCGTAATAGCTGACCGGGTACATGCCCATAATGGCAAACATACGGCGCAGGGTTGAAAGTTCTTGCGCACTGCCGACGCGGATCGCCCCGTGACGCTCCACGTTCAGGCGCGCAAGCTCATCGGCGTTTGCCAGTTGTTCATGTAATAGTGGGTTATTCTCCAGCACCGCCAGGTTTACGTCCGCAACCAGTTCAAGCAAGGTGCCGTACTGCGGAACTTCCTGCTGGTACATCGCCGACATAGCCTGCGAAAAGTGTTCCCGAATGTCATCAGCCGTGATGGTGTTCGCCATGATGTCATGCCTCCAGTGAATATTACCTGGAGTGTAGAGAAACCCGTTCCTTCCGGGGGGAAAGATTTCTGATTTGTGATCTTAAGACGACAGTGGTCAAACCGTGTGCTACATGCATCTGAACGAGCCTTAACGAAATCGCCCTTTCGCGCCTGGCGCTTTTTATCCAGGATTTTCCTTATAATTATTTAGGGTTTCGCTTTCTAGCTATAAAGGAGTATTTTTTATTTTCCCCTGACTGCAAATTAACCAATTTGAGTGCGTCATTATTTTTATCCTCAGCTTTCAAATTTTTAGCTCAAAGTTAGGATTAATCCCAATGGTTGTTTACAAGTCCTTCCTGCCTATCCATATTTCCAGTTTAAGCGAAGCGCAAATTTACAAATACTTAATAATAACGCAACCGCAAATAGCAAAACGCATTTGACGGATGACGTCCAGCGACTAGAGTTATTACTCGAACGACGAGTGATACGGAAATATTTTCGTATCGTACTGACATAACCAATATATGACTATGAGGTTTAATATGGCAGAGCATCGTGGTGGTTCCGGTAATTTCGCTGAAGACCGTGAAAAAGCATCAGAAGCTGGACGTAAAGGTGGCCAGCACAGCGGTGGTAATTTTAAAAACGATCCGCAACGCGCATCTGAAGCGGGTAAGAAAGGGGGACAGAACAGTCACGGCGGAGGCCGTAAATCTGATAACTCCTGATCTTATTTAGTACTCTTTTAATAAAACCAGAGAGCATGCTGCGGGCTGAAAAGCTCGCAGTACCCTTTCTTTATTTTACCGGAGCGTAATAATTATGAATATGAAAAGTGTAGAGGATGTATTTATTCATCTTCTGTCGGATACCTACAGCGCAGAAAAGCAGCTTACCCGAGCGTTAAGCAAACTTGCCCGCGCCGCCTCCAGCGAGAAGCTGAGCGCCGCCTTTACCGCACACCTTGAAGAGACGCAAGGTCAGATTGAACGTATCGACCAGATCGTCGAGCAGGAAGACGGTATTAAGATCAAACGCATGAAGTGCGTGGCGATGGAAGGCTTAATTGAAGAAGCCAACGAAGTTATCGAAAGTACGGAAAAAAATGAAGTGCGTGACGCCGCATTAATTGCCGCTGCACAAAAAGTTGAGCATTACGAAATAGCCAGCTACGGTACCCTTGCCACATTAGCAGAACAACTGGGCTATAAAAAAGCCGTTAAACTTCTTGCTGAAACGCTGGAAGAAGAAAAAGAGACCGACCTTAAACTCACCGACCTGGCCGTTGGAAATATTAACCAAAAAGCGCAGAAATGACGCAATAACACAGGTTAAATAAAATGAGCATCAGTCCCAGGACAATTAAACGGTGCCATTTAACGGCAGCTATAATATGGTTCATACTCGCTATCCCTTCCGTAATATGGTGGAAGAACAGCGTGCTATGGGTCATTATCATCAGTATCTATGCCAATATTGTCGGCCATTTATCTGGCTACAGTGCTGCACGTGCCGATCAGGCTGCTGAAAGTGAGAACAAATAAGCGAACCCCTAATGAGGATACAATGATGAATCACGTAGAACACTACCATGACTGGCTACGCGATGCCCATGCGATGGAAAAGCAAGCCGAATCTATGCTGGAATCCATGGCCAGCCGTATCGATAATTATCCTGATGTTCGCGCCAGAATTGAACAGCATATTAATGAGACAAAACGGCAAATCACATTGCTGGAGGAAATCCTCGACCGTAATGATATTTCTCGTTCGGTCTTAAAAGACTCGATGAGCAAAATGGCGGCGCTGGGGCAATCCATCGGCGGCATGTTCCCTTCTGACGAAATCGTGAAGGGCTCGATCAGCGGCTATGTTTTCGAACAGTTTGAAATCGCCTGCTATACCTCCCTGCTGGCAGCGGCCAAAAAAGCCGGGGACACCGCTTCGATACCCGCTATTGAGACGATCCTCGCCGAAGAGCGCGGAATGGCCGACTGGCTGATTCGCCATATCCCGCAAACGACGGAACAGTTCCTGCTGCGCTCAGACGCATCGGGTGTCGAAGCGAAAAAATAATCCACAGGAGAGTGAGCATGTTTCGACACGTCAAACAGCTGCAATACACGGTTCGCGTCGCCGAACCGAATCCCGGCCTGGCCAACCTTTTACTGGAACAATTTGGCGGACCGCAGGGTGAACTGGCCGCCGCCTGCCGCTACTTTACGCAAGGGTTGAGCGATGACGATCCGGGCCGCAAGGATATGCTGATGGATATCGCGACCGAGGAGTTAAGCCACCTCGAAATCATCGGTACCCTGGTCGGTATGCTGAATAAAGGTGCCAAGGGCGCGCTGGCGGAAGGGGTGGAAAATGAGGCCGAGCTGTATCGCTCCATGACCGAAAACGGCAATGACAGCCACATCACCTCCCTGCTCTACGGCGGCGGAACCCCGCTCACCAACTCGGCGGGCGTGCCCTGGACGGCGGCCTACGTCGACACCATCGGCGAGCCGACGGCGGACCTGCGCTCAAACGTGGCGGCCGAGGCCAGAGCGAAAATCATCTATGAACGGCTGATCAACGTGACTGACGATCCCGGCGTGAAGGACGCGCTGGCGTTTCTGATGACGCGTGAGGCGGCGCATCAGCTCTCCTTTGAGAAGGCGCTGCAGTCCATCCGTAATAATTTCCCGCCGGGAAAACTGCCGCCAATCGAGGAATTCACCAACAAGTACTACAATATGTCTGAAGGTGGAGAGGTTCGCGGAAGCTGGAACAGCGATAAACACTTCGATTACGTTGAGTCCCCCCAGCCTGCGGTGGATGGCGGCGATGGCAGTGCCAGCGTCACGCTCACAACCGAGCAGGCAACCCTGGTCAAGGCGATGTCTGCCCGCACGAAATCCGATCCACATTCCGACCCGCTGACCGGTGCCGAGCTGGGTGCCGGAAAGACTAAACCGTAATCGGTTTGCCGGGCAGGCCTGAACTGCCCGGCAATTCGCGTGCCCCATCGTCTCAGAGGTACGGACCATGTTCGAACTCGATGCGTTTCATTTGGCCAGAATTCAGTTCGCTTTTACCGTCTCGTTCCACATCCTGTTTCCCGCGATCACCATCGGTCTCGCCAGCTACCTTGTGGTGCTGGAGGGCATGTGGCTGCGCACCAAAAACGACGTCTGGCGATCGTTGTACCACTTCTGGCTCAAGATATTTGCCGTTAACTTCGGCATGGGCGTCGTTTCCGGGCTGGTGATGGCGTACCAGTTTGGCACCAACTGGAGCGGGTTCTCCCAGTTCGCGGGCAGCATTACCGGCCCGCTTCTGACCTATGAAGTGTTAACCGCCTTCTTCCTGGAGGCCGGATTCCTGGGCGTTATGATGTTCGGCTGGAATAAGGTCGGCCCCGGGCTGCACTTCTTTTCGACCTGCATGGTGGCGCTCGGCACGCTGATGTCGACCTTCTGGATCCTCGCCTCCAACAGCTGGATGCACACGCCACAGGGTTTTACTATCGAGAACGGCCAGGTGATCCCGCAGGACTGGCTGGCCATCGTCTTTAACCCCTCCTTCCCTTACCGTCTTATTCATATGGCTATCGCCGCGTTTCTGAGCAGCGCGCTGTTTGTCGGGGCATCAGGCGCATGGCATCTGCTGCGCGGTAACGATACGCCCGCCGTTCGCACCATGTTTTCCATGGCGATGTGGATGGCGCTGCTGGTCGCGCCCATTCAGGCGGTGGTGGGCGATATGCACGGCCTTAACACGCTTGAACATCAGCCGGCAAAAATTGCCGCCATTGAGGGCCACTGGGAAAATCACCCCGGTGAGGCCACCCCGCTGCTGCTGTTTGGCCTGCCGGATATGGAGGAAGAGCGCACCAAATACGGACTGGAGATCCCCGCGCTCGGCAGCCTGATCCTGACGCACAGCCTGGACAAGCAGGTCCCCGCGCTGAAAGACTTCCCGAAAGAGGATCGCCCAAACTCGACCATCGTTTTCTGGTCATTCCGCGTGATGGTCGGGATGGGACTGCTGATGATTACCCTTGGTCTGGTCAGCCTCTGGCTACGCTATCGCCATCGACTTTACCACTCGCGTCCGTTCCAGTGGTTTGCCCTCTGCATGGGGCCTGCCGGGCTGCTGGCGCTGCTTGCCGGCTGGGTGACCACCGAAGTGGGCCGTCAGCCGTGGGTCGTCTATGGCTACCTGCGCACCCTCGACGCGGTATCGCTGCACAGCACCCTACAGATGAGCATCAGCCTGCTGGCGTTCTTCGTCGTCTACTCATCCGTGTTTGGCGTGGGCTATGTTTATCTCATCCGGCTGATTAAGAAAGGACCTCAGCCCGTCGATACGCTGACGTCAAACACCTCGGGCACGCCTGCCCGTCCGCTGTCAGCCGCGGAGTCTGTTCCGGAAGAGGAGAGAATCTGATGGGCGTCGATATCTCAGTGATTTGGTTTGCTATCATCGTGTTTGCCACGCTGATGTACATCATTATGGATGGCTTCGATCTGGGCATTGGCCTGCTGTTTAACTTTGTGGGCGATGCGAAAGAGCGCGATGTGATGGTCAACAGCGTGGCGCCCGTCTGGGACGGCAACGAGACCTGGCTGGTGCTCGGCGGCGCGGGGCTGTTCGGCGCGTTTCCGCTGGCCTACGCGGTGATTATTGATGCGCTGACGATCCCACTCACCGCAATGCTGATCGGCCTTATTTTTCGCGGCGTTGCCTTTGAGTTCCGCTTCAAAGCCACCCCTTCACACCGCAAATTCTGGGACTACTCCTTTGCCGGCGGCTCCCTGCTCGCCACCTTCAGCCAGGGCGTGGTGGTGGGCGCCGTGATCAACGGCTTTGACGTGGAGGGCCGACGTTTTGTCGGCTCTTCGCTGGACTGGCTCACGCCTTTCAGCCTCTTCTGCGGCATCGGTCTGGTCGTCGCCTACACGCTGCTGGGCACCACCTGGCTCATCATGAAGAGCGAAGGCGCGCTGCAACAACGCATGCGCGAACTGACCCGCCACGTGCTGCTGGCCCTGATGGTGGTTATCGCGGTAGTCAGCATCTGGACGCCGCTCGGCTGGCAGTACGTCGCCGACCGCTGGTTTACCCTGCCCAACTTCTTCTGGTTCCTGCCGGTTCCGCTGCTGGTCGGGATCTTCAGCGTGCTGATCTGGCGCCTGACCCGCAATCCGGCCAGCCACGCGCGCCCTTTCCTGCTGACGCTGGGGCTGATTTTCCTCGGGTTTAGCGGGCTGGGCATCAGCCTCTGGCCAAACATTATTCCGCCACGCATCACCCTGTGGGAGGCCGCAGCCCCGCCTGCCAGCCAGCTGTTTATGCTGGTTGGGACGTTACTGATTATTCCGGTGATCCTGGTGTACACCGCCTGGAGCTATTACGTCTTCCGGGGCAAAGTTTCGGATACTGAAGGCTATCACTGAGGAACGCTATGACGGACTGGCATACACGGGCCATTATTTACCAGATTGATACCGCACTCTTTTATGATTTGAACGGCGATGGCTGCGGGGACATCGCCGGGATAGCGGCCAAGCTGCGCTACATTCGCCGGATGGGGGCGACGGTTATCTGGATCACCCCGTTTTACCTCACCCCCTTTCTCGATGAAGGCTATGACGTCAGCGACCATCTCCAGGTGGACCCCCGCTTCGGAAAGCTGGCCGATATCATTGCCCTTATCGAACAGGCCCGCGAGCTGGGCATGCAGGTCATTATTGAGCTGCTGATCCAGCACACCTCCGACGCGCACCCCTGGTTCCAGCAGGCCCGCCGTAACCCGGCGTCACCCTACCGGGATTACTACCTCTGGTCAGATACTGACGAGGACGATACGCCCCCCATGTTTCCCGGCGTGGAGGAGAGCATCTGGAGCTGGGATGACGAGGCGGGACAATACTACCGGCACATGTTCTATCGCCACGAACCGGACCTGAACCTGACCTCGCCCGCGGTACTGAAAGAGATTGAGAACATCATCCTCTTCTGGCTCAAGCTGGGCGTATCGGGGTTCCGCCTGGATGCCGCCTCCCACCTGACCACGCAGGCGGGAAACGGTAATGAAAAAAAGGGCCTGTGGATCCTCGAGCATATGCGCCGTCTTATTGAGCAGCATAATCCGGCGGCGATCCTGCTGGGTGAGGTGGACGTCGAGGTAGAGGCCTATCAGGACTACTTTGGCAATAATGACCGCCTGAATCTGGTGCTCAATTTCTGGCTCAACAAATATTTCTACGTCAGCCTGGCCCGCAAAAGCGCCCGTCCGCTGCGCAACGCGGTGAAGAAGATGATCGTCCCGCCTGACTCCTGCTGTTTTGCCAACTGGCTGCGCAATCACGACGAGCTGGATCTGGAGGGCATTAGCCAGAAAGACAAACAGTTTGTCCTCGATACCTTCGCCCCTGACGACGAGATGAACGTCTACCAGCGCGGGATCCGCCGTCGCCTGGCCCCGATGCTCAATGGCGATCAAAAGCGGCTGGCGTTCTGTCATGCGGTGCTGTTTTCCCTGCCTGGCGTTCCGGTGATGCGCTATGGCGATGAGATCGGCATGGGGGATGACCTCGATCTGGAGGAGCGCTACGCTGTGCGCACCCCGATGCAGTGGGCGGGATCGCAAGGCGGCGGTTTTTCGGCAGCCGACCCGGAAAAATTTATCGCGCCGATTATCGACCGCGGCCCTTATCGCTATCAGAAAATCAACGTCGCCGATTCGCTGCTCCACCGCAACTCGCTTCTGCACCGGATCATTGATATCGCCAATACCCGCTCGGAGTTCCCCGAAATCGCCGTTGCGCCCTTTCGGCTCCTCACGATCGATAGTGACGCGGTGCTGGGGATCTATTACGAAACCGAAGAACGCAGCATCCTGACCTTTGTTAACTTCAGCGACCAGCCGGTACGGTTCACCGTCAAGGGGATCCGCAACGCCACCTGGACCGCCTGTCTTGCGGACAAACGCTACGATGACGCGCTGGTTTGCGGTAAAACCGTTGAGCTCAGCCTTGGCGGCTACGGCTATCGCTGGTTCTGGACGCACCGTAGCGCGCTGCGCTGATTACGGTTTCCGGCGGGTGAGCAAACGCGTTAATACAATCCCCGCCAACGCCAGTCCCCCTAACGCTACTTTGCCCGGCATACCGGAGGTCACGGACGACGCGCGGGTTTTCGCTTCGTCAGTGAAACGGCCATGGATTTTGTGCAGGTCGTTAACCGGCTGGTCGAGATAATCCCGGCGGTCCGGCGCGTTCAGATCGTCCGTCATCTGACCTTCCCAGGCTTTCTTCACCATCAGCCGGTCCAGAAAACCCGGGAAGAGGAACTGCCCGACAATCGACTGAATAGTGCTGCTGCCTACCCACAGCTCGCGTACCGGCTTTTGCGCCACCCTGAAGATGGCGCTGGCGGCGACTTCAGGCTCGAACACCGGCGGTACCGGCCGCATCGCCCACGCGAACTTGTTCCTTGCCCATTCGAACTGCGGCGTATTGAGTCCCGGCATCTGCACCATCGAAAGCTGAACCCGGCTGTTCTCATGCATCAGCTCGGTGCGTACCGCGTCGGTAAACCCGCGAATCGCCGCTTTGGCCCCGCAGTAGGCAGACTGCAGGGGAATGGAACGGTAGGCCAGCGCGGACCCTACCTGGATAATCACGCCCCTGTCGCGCGGAACCATAAGCTCAAGCGCCGCGCGGGTACCGTTCACGTAGCCGAGGTACGTCACCTCAGTCACGCGCCGAAACTCGTCCGGCGTAAGGGTACGAAACGGTGCCAGCACGGCCCCCATGGCGTTGTTGACCCAGACATCAATCGCACCGAGGCGATACTCAATCTCATTAGCCGCGTCGACCACCGCCTGACTGTCGGCGACGTCAGCCTGCACGGCGTGTGCATTTACGCCGAAGCGGCGCAACTCTTCCTGGGTGGAGTGCAGGCTTGCCTCATCGCGGGCGATGAGGCCGACATCGTAACCTGCTTTTGCAAAGTGCAGCGCCGTGGCTTTGCCCACGCCCGCCGTCCCACCGGTAATCACTATGACAGCCATAGAACCTCCACGTGAACTCAACCGTTATTTCCGTCCGACAATGTTGTTACCAGCTCGGCCAGCGAAAAATGCACCGCTTTTTCCACCACGTCCTGACAGTCGCCGGAGAAAAGCACGGTACGGGTTTTCGTCTCGCCACGTATGTTCCACGCAAAACAGACCGTCCCCGCCGCCGTGCCATCGTCACCCCCTTCCGGGCCAGCATAGCCGCTGATGGCGATACTGATATCCGCCTGGGCGATGTCGCGGATGCTGGCGGCCATCTCGGCCACCGTCTGCTCACTGACGGCGGTATAGCGCGCGAGCGTCTCAGGACGAACGCCGAGGATCCGCGCTTTGGCTTCGTCGCTGAATACGACCAGGCCAACATCATAAAAATCGGCCGTGTTCTCTTCGGCGCACAGTGCTACCGAGAGCTTTCCGCCGGTGCAGGATTCCGCCGTGGTTAAGCGAAGCCCGAGATCGGTTAATTTGCTCGCCAGTTTTTTCGTCAGTTCACCCACGGTATAATTGTTGTCGTGAAAAAGATTGCTCATCTTTTCGCCTCTTATTTCTCGAAAGGAATGATTGAAATATGTCCATTGCGCTCAAGTATGGCATATTTAATTTGGCTTATTTCGGTAATACCATTATTTTGACGCGCTGACACCAGAATATCATCGCAAGAGACATCGACTTTTTTGAGTTTATCCGCCAGGGGTACGCCGTTTTCCACCAGAATCACGGGAGTGCCGTCCAGAATATTCTCCACCGGGGAAAAAAACTTCTTCATAAGGCCAAAAATAATATCGACTACCACCAGGGTGGTAATCGTAATCATCGCACCGGTGACGGAAAAATCTTGTCCGAGAAGCGCCTGCTGAGTAGCTTCACTAATTATCAGAAGCAGAATGAGATCGAAGCTGGTCATCTGCAGCAGCGCACGCCGCCCGGCCACTTTAAATACCACCACGAGGAACAGATAAATCGCCAGCGCACGAAAGACCATATCCATATCAGCCTCCTAGGGGTAAATAAATTGCCAGAGGGTTATCTCCGGCTCGTTGTTTATACGAACGGTCGTGTTCCATTTACCGGCTCTCGAAGGCGTGGTGAAGAGTAACACCGCGAAGCGGTCTGACTTTTTCAGGTTGTTATAGACAAAATAGAGGGTCTTGCCACGGCTGACCATGCTGTCCGGCTGCGGCCAGACACTGCCAGGCTCGTAAACATCGCTGCTCTCGCTGGCCATACTGAGAACATACTTTCCCTCTGTTCGCACCGGGAACGCCAGCTCCATTCGCGTCTCCGTCTCCCGGCGGCCAAACCGTTCATAGCTTATGGTCAGTGATTTAGCGGAATTGGTTTTAACCGTATCGCTGACCCACCCGCTTGAAAACAGACCGGCAATGGCTGCGATGATAATAGCCAACAGAACAATAAAACCCACCTGACGAAACGCGTATTCAAACGTCAGCAAGCGATAACTCTCATCTATCCCGGGCAACTTTTTATTTTCACGCTTCATGGCCATCGTCACCGTTTCGCTTATTATCCGATAAGTTTGATTTTTCACGCGAATGTTTTTAGGACTTATCACATTTGCCACATAAAGAAATAGCAACAATACTTAATAAGTCAAGACACCCAAAATGAAGGATATCCGATGAAATTATCGCTTATTTCCGCTTTTATGATATTTCTGGTTCCGGCCGCCTTCGCAGATAATAACGGCGGGTTACAAAAAGGTGAAGCTCCGCCGCCACCCCATGCGCTGGATAGCGGATATCGCGGAACCGATGATGCGCGTATTATGACTATCGACCAGGCCAAACAACTGCACGACGGTGCGACCATTTCTTTACGCGGTAATCTTATTGATGGTAGCGGCGATAAGTTTGTATTTCAGGATAAAACCGGAAAAATCGACGTTATTATTCCCCAGGCAGTTTTCGACGGCAGAACGGTAAAACCCGACCAGATGATCAGCATCAACGGTTCGCTTGATAAAAAATCATCCCCTGCCGTCGTTCGTGTTGATCGTTTGCAGAAATAATTCAGCGAAGCGTTAACGCTGCAGTTATCCATCAAATCTCACCCCTTGGCTTAAGGAGTCAGCTATGAGTGATACCCAACAACGTACGAACGCTTACCCGCAGCCCCCGTTCCCGGAACAGCCGCAAACACCGCCGGGACTGGCATCCGAAATGCAGCCCGTACCCGACCACGGGGAGAAAAGCTACAAAGGACACGGCCGTCTCGCCGGCAAAAAAGCGCTGATCACCGGCGGTGACTCGGGTATCGGTCGCGCTGTAGCCATCGCCTATGCCCGAGAAGGCGCGGACGTGGCCATTAACTACCTGCCTGAAGAGGAAAAAGACGCCGCTGAGGTTATCGACCTGATCAAAGCCGAAGGTCGGAATGCCGTCGCGCTGCCGGGGGACGTCCGGGACGAAACCTTCTGCCAGAATCTGGTCGAAGAAGCCGTCTCGAAGCTGGGCGGGCTGGATATTCTGATCAACAACGCCGGTCGCCAGCAGTTCCGTGAATCGCTTGAAGAGCTGACCACCGAAGATTTTGACGCGACGTTTAAAACTAACGTGTACGCGCCGTTCTGGATCACGAAGGCGGCTCTGCGCCACCTGAAAGCCTCGTCCGTAATCATTAATACCTCCTCCGTCCAGGCGGTGAAGCCCAGCCCGGTGCTGCTGGACTACGCCCAGACGAAAGCCTGTCTGGCGGTATTTACCAAATCCTTAGCCAAGCAGCTGGGTCCGAAAGGCATTCGCGTCAACGCGGTCGCTCCCGGTCCCTACTGGACGGTGCTGCAGTCCAGCGGCGGCCAGCCGATGGAAAAAGTGAAGGAGTTTGGCGGAGATACGCCGCTGGGACGTCCGGGTCAGCCCGTCGAGATCGCCCCGCTGTACGTCACGCTGGCCTCGGATGAATGTTCATTTACGTCCGGCCAGGTGTGGTGTTCTGACGGCGGTGACGGGGTAATCTAACCGCATAACCCTTTCCCCTCAGCAACGAGCAATAAATGAACAAGGATGTTCGCTCTTATTCCCCCGCCGAAAAACATGTTGTAACTCAAACAGATCAAATGTTAAAAATATTTTGCTATCAGGTTATCAAAATTAAACAACTTAACTTGTCACCCGCATCGCTCTGTTTTTAACATCGCCTATGGAAAAAAATGGTCTGTTCAGTCAGCGCATACGCTTGCGCCATTTGCATACATTTGTGGCCGTCGCTCAACAGGGAACGCTGGGGCGTGCGGCTGAAACTCTTAACCTGAGCCAGCCTGCGCTCTCGAAAACCCTCAACGAGCTGGAACAGCTGACCGGCGCCCGTCTTTTTGACCGCGGTCGGCTGGGCGCGCAGCTTACCATCGTGGGCGAACAGTTCCTGACGCACGCCGTTAAGGTGCTGGATGCGCTCAATACCGCAGGCCAGTCCCTGCATCGAAAAGAAGAGCACAGCAGCGAGGTTGTCCGTGTCGGGGCCCTGCCTACCGCCGCGCTCGGCATTCTTCCGCCGGTGATTGGCCAGTTCCACAAGCAGCAACGGCATACCACGATCCAGGTAGCCACCATGAATAACACCATGCTGCTCGCGGGTCTGAAGTCGGGCGAGCTGGATATCGGTATCGGCCGCATGTCCGATCCTGAACTGATGGGGGGTCTCAATTACGAACTGCTGTTCCTGGAATCCCTGAAGCTGGTGGTTCGTCCCGATCACCCTCTGCTGCAGGACACGGTGACGTTAAGCCGCGTAATGGAGTGGCCGGTGGTGGTGTGCCCGAAAGGGACCGTCCCACGTCAGACCGCCGAAACCTTGCTGCAAATGCAGGGGTGTACGCTGCCCTCAGGGTGCATCGAAACGCTGTCAGCCTCGCTTTCACGCCAGCTCACGCTCGACTATGACTACGTCTGGTTCGTTCCCTCCGGGGCGGTAAAAGATGATTTGCGCCAGGGCACGCTGACCGCTCTCCCGGTAACGGCCCCCGGCGCCGGTGAACCTATTGGTATTTTGACCCGGGTAGATACCCCGCTTTCCACGGGCGCACAGACGCTACTGAGCGCCATCCGCAAATCGATGCCGGTCTAAAACCTTTTTGCCCCTCCCTCTAACCCTCTCCCCTCAGGGCGAGGGGGCTGTCCTGTGCGTTAATCAAATAATGCGGAATAAATCATTAACAATTGCGTAAAACAATTTAACAGTTTTATCATAGCGGCGAATTCACCAAATGGTTCGCAAATTATTTGACAGAAACGAATTCACCGGTATTAACCATCAATCCCACCGCATTTATTACCCAACTGGTACATACCCGACACGGCGGGGGATCTAAGGAGACAGAAATGGCATTTGGCAGCGCGCCGCGCGGGATACCTCGTATTCTGCAGTGGCTTCTTGCCGGACTGATGATGCTCATCGGTCTGGCCGTCGGCGGGTTGGGCTTAAAGCTCGCCACCGTAGGCGGAAGTAGTTACTTCCTGATAATGGGCGTGGTAATGGTGATTGCCGCGATCCTGATTTTCCTCAACCGCACCAGCGGGATCCTGCTTTACGGCATCGCGTTTATTGCCTCGCTGTTCTGGGCGGTAAGCGATGCAGGCTGGGATTTCTGGCCGCTCTTCTCCCGCCTGTTTACCTTTGCCGTGCTGGCGTTCCTCTGCGCCATCGTCTGGCCCTTCCTGCGCGCAGCAAACCACACTGCCCCGAACAAGGCGCCCGCCTTTGGCGTCGCGGCCCTGCTGGCGGTGGCCATGCTGGTCAGCCTGGGCTGGATGTTTAAGCCGCAAACCCTCGTGGCAGCGAACGAGCCCGTTCCGGTGAAACCCGTTGCACCCGGCGAGCAGCAAAAGAACTGGGAACACTGGGGCAACACCACCCACGGCGACCGTTTCGCCGCGCTGGACCAGATTAACAAGCATAACGTCAGCTCCTTGAAAGTCGCGTGGGTTGCGCACACCGGCGATATTCCGCAGAGCAACGGCTCGGGTGCGGAAGATCAGAACACGCCTCTGCAAATTGGCGACACGCTGTATGTCTGTACGCCGTACAGTAAAGTGCTGGCGCTGGACGTGGATTCCGGTAAAGAAAAATGGCGTTATGATTCGAAAGCCACCGCGCCGAACTGGCAACGCTGCCGCGGTCTGGGCTACTTTGAAGATCATGCAAACGTGACGGCGTCACAGACCGGAACACCGCCAGCGGCATGCCCTCGCCGCCTGTTCCTGCCCACCACCGATGCCCGACTGATTGCCATCAACGCGGATAACGGCAAGGTCTGCGACGACTTTGGCGACCATGGCATCGTGGATCTGAGCGTCGGCATGGGCGAGATCAAGCCCGGATATTATCAGCAAACCTCCACGCCGCTGGTTGCCGGGAACGTTGTCGTCGTTGGCGGTCGCGTCGCGGATAACTACTCTACCGGTGAACCGCCGGGCGTGGTGCGCGCCTACGACGTTCACACCGGTAAACTGGCCTGGGCGTGGGATCCGGGTAATCCAGACCTGACCGGCCTGCCGCCGGAAGGCCAGACCTACACCCGCGGTACGCCGAACGTCTGGTCTGCGATGTCTTACGACGCCAAACTGAACCTGATCTACCTGCCAACCGGCAACGCCACGCCAGACTTCTGGGCGGGCGAGCGTACCGCGCTGGACGATAAGTACAGTTCCTCCATCGTCGCCGTCGACGCGGCCACCGGTCAGGTCCGCTGGCATTTCCAGACCACCCACCACGACCTGTGGGACTTCGACCTACCTTCCCAGCCGCTGCTGTACGACCTGCCTGACGGTAAAGGCGGCACCACACCGGTGCTGGTGCAGACCAGCAAGCAGGGCATGATCTTCATGCTTAACCGCGAAACCGGTAAGCCGGTGGCGAAGGTAGAGGAACGCCCTGTCCCGGCAGGTAACGTTGAAGGTGAACGCTACTCCCCAACCCAGCCGTACTCCGTAGGCATGCCAATGATTGGCAACCAGACGCTGACCGAGTCCGACATGTGGGGCGCGACGCCTGTTGACCTGCTGCTGTGCCGCATTCAGTTTAAAGAGATGCGTCATCAGGGCGTCTTCACCCCTCCGGGTCTCGATCGTTCCCTGCAGTTCCCCGGCTCACTCGGCGGGATGAACTGGGGCAGCGTCTCCGTTGACCCGAACAACAGCCTGATGTTCGTCAACGATATGCGTCTGGGTCTGGCGAACTATATGGTGCCGCGCGCGAACGTGGCGAAAAATGCCAGCGGCATCGAGATGGGGATTGTTCCAATGGACGGCACGCCGTTCGGCGCGATGCGTGAACGCTTCCTGTCACCGCTGGGCATTCCGTGCCAGAAGCCGCCGTTTGGCACCATGTCAGCCGTTGACCTGAAAACCGGCAAGCTGGTGTGGCAGGTTCCTGTCGGCACGGTGGAAGATACCGGCCCGCTGGGCATTCGCATGCACATGCCAATCCCAATCGGTATGCCGACCCTGGGCGCGTCGCTCTCTACCCAGTCCGGTCTGCTGTTCTTTGCCGGTACCCAGGATTTCTACCTGCGCGCGTTTGATACCGCCACCGGGAAAGAGATCTGGAAAGATCGCCTGCCGGTTGGCAGCCAGTCCGGCCCGATGACCTACGTGTCGCCGAAAACCGGTAAGCAGTACATCATCATTAACGCCGGTGGCGCCCGTCAGTCGCCGGACCGCGGTGATTACGTTATCGCGTACGCATTACCTGATAAGAAATAAGATGTGAAAAAGGGACCGAAAGGTCCCTTTTTTGTAGGTCAGTTTTTGTAGGTCGGGTAAGCGAAGCGCCAGCCGACGCAACACGCCGCTCAGAACGTCTCCCAGTTATCCCCGGAAACCGTCGCCGCCGGGCGCAATGGTACGTTCTGCGCCACCGGTGCAGCCGTCATCACGCGGCCCTGCTTTGCGCTGTTCAACCGAAACGCGCCAACCGCCTCGGTCAGACGCGCGCCCTGTTCTTCCAGAGACGCCGCCGCCGCGGAGGCTTCTTCCACCAGCGAGGCGTTCTGCTGGGTCACTTTATCCATCTCAGAAATCGCCTGGCTCACCTGCACAATACCGCGGCTCTGCTCATCGGACGCTGCGGCGATCTCCAGCATGATGTCGGTAACGCGTTTCACCGCGTCGACAATCTCATTCATGGTGTTACCGGCGGCCACAACCTCGCCGGAGCCCTGGTCAATCAGCGAAACCGATTCGTTGATCAAGCTTTCGATCTCTTTTGCGGCATTCGCACTGCGGCTTGCCAGGGTGCGCACTTCACTTGCCACCACGGCAAATCCGCGCCCCTGTTCACCCGCCCGCGCCGCTTCTACCGCCGCGTTAAGCGCCAGGATATTGGTCTGGAAGGCAATGCTGTTAATCACGGCGGTGATTTCAGAGATCTTCTTCGAGCTGCTGGAGATATTGCCCATGGTTTTCACCACGCCGGAGACCATCTGGCCGCCGCGGGTGGCTTTACCGGAAGCGTCTTCCGCCAGCTTGCTGGCATGATGGGCGTTATCGGCGTTCTGCTTCACCGTCGCGGTCAGCTGTTCCATGCTCGCGGCGGTTTGCTCGATGGCGGCAGCCTGCTGCTCGGTGCGGGAAGAGAGATCGGTGTTACCGGCAGAAATTTCGCTGGTGCCACGGTAGATTTCCTCCGCCCCCTGACGTACGGTGCCCACGGTATTTTCAAGCGAGTGCTGCATGGTTTGCAGATCGCGCGTCAGGCGACCAATTTCGCTGCGCCCCGCCACGTCGTCCGGCATCGTCAGGTCGCCCTTAGCGATATTCTCGATACGTTTCGCTGCCCGCTGCAGCGGATTGATTACCGTGCGGCGCAGCACGACAAAGGTCATTGCCGTCAGCACCAGCGCCAGCGCAAACGCGCCCACCATAAACATCAGGCCAAGCTGTGTTCGGGTGTGGGCCTGAGTGGTCAGCGCGCTGGCACGATCGGTACGGATTTTGATGGCCTTCAGCAGGACGGCGTTGTAGGCATCATCCAGCGGACGTGCGGTTTCGTTTTCGTGGTTGATGATCGCTTCGAACATGCCATTTTTGGCAAATTTGACCATCGGCTGCAGCCCCGCAATATAGGCGTCGTAGCGTGCTTTCAGCTCAGCATCCAGCGCCTCGTCCGCTGAGGTGCGCACAGCGCGATTCATATAGGCGGTAAAGCTTGACTGCGATTGCTTGATGCGTGTTTCCGCCTCGCTGATGTTTTGCTTCATCGCCTCCATTTCCGCGATACGGCTCGCCGCACCGGCATGGATCATATTGATTCGCGCGGTACGTAAATGGTTGGAGCTGTTCGAAAGCCCCATACGCACCTGAATTTCTGATGTGACATCCTGCTGATCGGTATCAGCCTGCAACAGGAAATACCCCGCCAGACCTGCGCTCAAGGCAAACAGAAGAATAATGCCACCGAGAATGGAGGAAAACAGCGGAACCAGCCTGATGTGATGCAAGAAGCTCAGCTTGCGCTGCGCCAGCATCGAAGTAGTGTTGTCCATGACCGTCGACTCTCTTGTAGGTAAGATGCGTAAAAACACGCCTGTTAAATAGTCATCGGCACGGCAGAGATTTAGATTACGGCTAAAAACGCCGCACTGGTCACACTTTAGAGAAGATTATTAAAGAAACGCCAGCGGCGAAAAACCGCTGGCAGAAGAGTTACTTGTCGCCGAAATGGATAACGGTACGGATGGATTTTCCTTCGTGCATCAGATCAAACGCCTCGTTGATCTGCTCCAGCGGTAAGCGATGGGTAATGAACGGATCGAGCTGAATCTTGCCGACCATCGCATCTTCAACCATACCCGGAAGCTGGGTACGCCCCTTCACGCCGCCAAACGCGGAACCGCGCCATACGCGCCCGGTGACCAGCTGGAATGGACGGGTTTTAATCTCCTGACCCGCTCCGGCCACGCCAATGATGATGCTCTCACCCCAGCCTTTGTGGCAGCACTCCAGTGCGGAACGCATCACGTTCACGTTGCCGATACACTCAAAGCTGAAGTCCACGCCGCCGTCGGTCATCTCAACGATGACGTCCTGAATCGGTTTTTCGTGATCTTTCGGGTTCACGAAATCGGTCGCGCCCATTTCACCCGCCAGCCTGAATTTCTCCGGGTTGGTATCGACCGCGATGATACGACCAGCCTTCGCCTGCACCGCGCCCTGAATCACCGCCAGACCAATGCCGCCGAGACCGAACACCGCCACGGTATCGCCCTCTTTGACTTTTGCCGTGTTATGCACCGCGCCAATACCGGTGGTCACGCCGCAGCCCAGCAGGCAGACTTTGTCCAGCGGCGCCTGCGGGTTCACCTTCGCCAGCGAGATCTCCGCGCAAACGGTGTATTCGCTGAAGGTGCTGGTGCCCATGTAGTGATAAACCGGTTCGCCGTTGTAAGAGAAACGGGTCGTCCCGTCCGGCATCAGCCCTTTCCCCTGGGTGGCGCGCACCGCCTGGCAGAGGTTAGTTTTGCCGGATTTACAGAACTTGCATTCGCCGCATTCCGCGGTGTACAACGGGATCACGTGATCGCCCGGTTTCAGGCTGGTCACGCCCTCACCCACTTCCACCACAATCCCGCCGCCTTCATGGCCGAGCACTGCCGGGAAGACGCCTTCCGGATCGTCACCCGAGAGCGTAAACGCATCCGTATGGCACACGCCGGTATGGGTGATTTTGATCAGCACTTCGCCTTTCTTCGGCGGTGCCACGTCAATTTCAACGATTTTGAGCGGCTGGCCGGGGCCAAATGCAACTGCAGCGCGAGATTTCATATGCCTTCCCTTTTTTGTCAGGTATGTGGATTTATTTTAGATAAGAGCGCAGTAAATGGCCGACTTCCGCCATGCGTACGGCTCGCTGATCCGGCGTGGTGTCCCCCGCAACCAGCTCATCTTTGAGGTGAATTTCAACCATTTCGCCCATCAGGCCATTGGCAGCCCCGCGCACGGCGGCAATTTGCTGCAGGATGGCCAGGCAGGGGTCGCCCGACTCCAGTGCGCGTTCAAGGGCATCAACCTGACCCCGAATGCGACGGACGCGGGTAAGAATACGTTTTTTATCTTCGGGTGAATGCGGCATACGCCCTCCTGATACTGTAGGGGGGTATAGTAACTTTTTTATTCTTAATTTGTAAACATTATGTTTACAAGGGTGATAAACATGTGCAACAGGCAATGTTGGACATAAAGCGGACGTTAACTTCCCATACGGTCCCCCCAGTCAGGTAATGACACATCTAAGAATTGCATGATATAATGAGAATTATTCATTTTAAGGCCCCAGCATGAACGTGCTCTTTAAAACTACGTCTCTCATCTCAAATACCTATCGCAAAAAATCCACGTCATCATTACTAGATTTCTTTTTAATTATTATTTTTTTCGGATTAGCTATCGCTGAAATTAAAAACCCCGCACCATTACCAAATTATTTATATTCTTTAATACATTATCTATGGATTGCCAGTCCACTGCCTTTAGTCTATATCTTTCTCCGATTGGTAAAACTACCATCATTCGTTTCAGCCTATATTGTTTTTTTACTCTTAAAACTGCTTGAATACATCAATGGCATCAAGCTATCACTCACGGGTGAAGTGCTGTCCTGGAATGATTTGTTTTCTCAATCCAACATAACCATTGCAAAACATTACCTGACAGTCTGGCCAGCACTCTTGCTTTTCCTCGCATTTTCATTGTGTGTTATTTTATATTTTATCAGCAGGAAATTTTACACAACAAAGAAAAACACTCTGGTACTTGCTATCAGTTTTATCACCATATTACCATTTTCCTTTTATACTCACTTCAGTTCTCTCTTTGGCGAAGACAGCATCTTCTCGCGGAAAATGATATTATTAGCTAAGGAAATGAATGTCACTTATAAATCATGGAATTGGTCGGAAAACCTGCAGGATAATGGAATGGCAATGCATGTCGTGATGACCAGTTCTCGAAAATCTGCACCTTTAGCCAGTAAAAACAATAAAGATACGTACAATCTTGAAAAGCGCGCAGGGAGTGCGGAATTACCAAAACATAAAACAGTTATTTACGTCCTTTGCGAATCATGCTGGTATGACAATGCCAACTTCAAAGAAATTATCACCCCAATATTAAATGAAGGTTTTGTTACGTTTCGAGCAACTTCACCCGTTTATGGCGGAGGTACTGCGAATGTTGAATTTGAAATGCTCACCGGCCTCCCCAGTAATTCAAGGGTATTATCTGGCATAATTTATCAAGAATATGCGACACAGTTCAAATCGTATACCGATTCCATTGCTAGCGCTCTGGGCGGTAAAGGCTTTATCACCTATGCCGCACACAATTATTTAAAAGAGTTTTGGCACAGGGATACTGTTTATAAAAAATTTGGCTTTGAACGCTTCGATGGCCTTTATGAAATGTCGACTATAAGCCTTCCTGACCGAATTTTGGCAGCCAGAAAAAAATGGCAATGGCAACCCGATGACTACCTGCTTTACAAGTCAGCAATTGAACATTTAAAACAAGCTGACGGAAAGAACATTTTCATGAATTTAATTACCATGTCAACACATGGCCCGTACCCTCATGAGAACGACTCAGGTGAGTACATCTATACCTTCGAATTGAAACAAGCAGTTGACCGCTTTGTTGACTTCTACAAAGAAGTAAAAAAAATAGATCCGAATGCCGTTGTTGTTGTTTATGGCGATCATAAGCCTGCACTGAATAAATTTTTCATGAACAAGAATGTTCTGCCATCCAATCTTTTCAGCAAAACAGGTGAAAATGACAATGATTTTGTATTTAAATGGGATATCAAACCGACAGATTACGGCGATGTTCCGGTTTTTGTCGCTGCGGGCAATGATAAAAATTTAGAAAGACTTGCTCAGGAAGCGAATAATCAACCCTATTTTTGCGTTTCATCTCTTATTGATAAATATTTAATTAATTCCGGACTAACAAGCTTCAGATATAACGTTAAAAATCGTTGTTCTGACACAAGTCATTCGTATGAAGAAAAAATCAATGCGATGCCATCATGGGTATATTCGGTGGCACTATTCGAAGGCGATGAAAAATGATGTTTAAAGTGGCAATGAATATACCGACATACTGATATTAAACAGGTTTTACAGCCTTAGCTTCTCAGCAACGTCCCGGTGGAATTCACTCAGTACCATCGGGCTATTACTGCACAGCAACTTACTGATTAACGGCGCCACTCAGTACGAAGTCCAGCCCGCGCGCTAACCCCGTTCCCGGCAGTACCGTCTGAAGTGCGTTAAAAGTTGTGTTACAATCCTATAAAGTTCATCAACATAGTGCAAAATAACATGACGACAGCCCCTTTTATTCGCCCACAACTTACCCTGCCAGACGGTGCCGACAAGCTGCTGCTTCACTCCTGCTGCGCCCCGTGCTCGGGTGAAGTGATGGAGGCTATCCAGGCGTCGGGTATTGAGTACACCATTTTCTTCTATAACCCCAATATCCATCCGCAAAAGGAATACCTCATTCGTAAGGAGGAGAATATTCGGTTTGCGGAAAAGCACGGCGTGCCGTTTGTTGATGCCGATTACGACACCGATAACTGGTTTGAGCGTGCTAAAGGCATGGAATGGGAACCCGAGCGCGGCGTCCGCTGCACCATGTGCTTCGATATGCGTTTCGAGCGTACGGCGCTCTATGCGGCAGAAAATGGATTCAGCGTCATCAGCAGCTCGCTGGGGATCTCCCGCTGGAAGAACATGCAGCAAATAAACGACTGCGGCCAGCGTGCGGCCGCGCGCTATCCAGGTATGGTTTACTGGGACTATAACTGGCGCAAACAGGGCGGATCCTCACGCATGATTGAGATCAGCAAGCGGGAACAGTTTTACCAGCAGGAATATTGCGGGTGCGTTTACTCGCTCAGGGACAGTAACCTGCACCGTAAGTCTCAGGGTCGCCCGCTGATCCGCATCGGGAAACTGTATTACGGTCAGGATGACAATGAGAAATAACGGGTTCCCGGTATAGAGATATATCCGAAAACCGCTCTGTCAGGTGCCGAATTTAGCCTTTCGTCTCCCACATCCGCAAAGAGCGGCTATCCTTTAATTATCAACAAAAGGAGGCAAAAATGTCTGATATCGGTACTGATAAAAACACCCAGTTTGCTGAAGACAAGGCAAAAAATAGATTTGATGAACTTGCAGGTTCAGCGCAGCAGCAGTTTGGTGAATTCGTCGATTCACCAAAACATCAGGTAAAAGGTGCCGCGAAAAAATACGCCGCTCAGGCCAGCGATGCCGTTTCCGACGTCACAGAAGCGGTCAGAAATAATCCCCTCACCGGCCTCATCGCCGCGGGTGCTGTCGGTATTGTTCTCGGCCTGTTGCTGGGTCGAAAATAAACCAGAGCCCTTCGGGGCTTTATTTTTCTTATCAGCTAAATAACCGTACCATGCGGTCTAACTCCTCCTCTTTCACGGCACGCGATAAATAATATCCCTGAAAGTTTTTAACGCCCAGCGCGACGAGTTTCACAAACTTTTCTTCGCTATCAACCCCTTCTGCAATACAGTCAGTGCCGGTCATGTCGCTGTAAATCTGAATCGCTTTTATCAAATTGTAGTCATTGTCATTTGCCACAAAGTGATCGACGATGTCCCGATCCAGCTTGAGTCCATCGAAATGAACCTGGCGTACCGGGAACATGGTTTGATGGTTAGAGAAGCAGTCATCCAGAAACAAACGACACCCCGTATTGCGTAAATGCCGCATGGTTTCAGGGATCCTTTTGTCCTTCGTCACATCAATATCTTCTGCAAATTCAAAAACCAGCTTTTCG
The DNA here is from genome assembly GCF_002952735.2 of Enterobacter sp. SGAir0187. NCBI lineage: Bacteria > Pseudomonadati > Pseudomonadota > Gammaproteobacteria > Enterobacterales > Enterobacteriaceae > Enterobacter > Enterobacter sp. SGAir0187. Next base: position 304,765 of record NZ_CP025034.2, read on the forward strand.
GCCCACTGCGGTTTAAGCAGCATATCGATGGCTTTCCGTGCCATATCAGGCAAAGCATTCCCGGACGCCAGACGAGGCGGGATATTCACAGAAAAATAATATTTTCCGTTATACTTATTAATACCTGATACGGCAGCATGGATGACCAACGCCGTAATTTTCAACCAGATTTCATGATTGGAAACATCCGTTAAAAAACTGGCAGGCTTGACAATTTTACCGTTTTTATTCCAGCGAATCAGGATTTCAAATCCAACCCCTTTTTTATCTCGATCGGTAATTATCTGATATGCCGGAAATATTTCCCGATTACGTAACGCATTAAAAATTTCGGCTTCTTTTTCCGTGAACCCTATTTTTTGACGCGGATGTTTCTCAGGTTTGTCTGCTTTAAAATTGTGCGGATCGTGTAACCAGCGCTTAATTAAACGTAATTTAAGCACACCTTCCTTTCGGTGGGTATACACCGTTTTATTCGACAACCCCATTCTATCGCACATTTCCTTTACGGACATGCCGCGGTAGAAACTTAATAATACGTCAATTTCTCTTCGTGTTAACCACTTTAGATTTTCTTCAGAGCCAATATCCATGTAGCGTTCGCGTAATACACGAGAACGATCCTTAAAGCTTTTGTAATGGGTATTAAAACAGTCTACTACATCCGAAACGCTGGCAACGCGAATCAATGATAATTGATAACTGTTATTTAAAAGACTGCCCAGCGTGCGGTACAGCCAGCCGTCAGGAATATCACCATACAGGGTGACATGCCGAATAACGGGGAGTGCATTGAGTACCGAGGCCAGTCGCTTCAGGCTTTCCAGGAGATTGACGACACCTTTCCCGAGGAACACCACGATATGGGCATCCTGATTTTTAAGGATATTTTCAATATCCTGTTGGGATGCCTCATCTTCGTTAAAGTGAATTTGGGAAGCATGGATTCCGTACTTATTGAGGATCGAACAATACCCCTGGAATGTGAAACCGCAGGCTGAGATGACAAATTTATGTTCATCGCAAACCCCATTTTTGAGAGACATTTTTTGGGTCATAACCTGCTCCTGGGCACCAAAGCGCCATTTCTGTTTGAGTATGCGTAAAATTTATTGCATCTGTTGCGTAGTATAATTTTACAGTAGCACCCAGGGTTAAGAAACTGTTATCAGTCTAATTCACCGAAACATCTTTGCGTTAATCACCCGCGTTTAAATATACTTTTCTTTTCAAATAACCACGGCAAATGTTTTATTCTCAGGGTATAATGAAAATTCCGAAAAAGAAGACTGGATACTTCATCTATCGGTTCATTCAAATACGAGAAAAATGCTATGGATAATCATATCTCATCCAGGGCCTTGCTACATCGAAGGGATGTCATAAAGAGCAATCCACGATTCGGTGAGGCAATATTAGAGCACTACACAATTAATGACACCATCTACAAAAAACAACCTTTGTTCTACAAGACAATGCTGCAGGAATCCCGGTTCAACATTATCCTCTCCATGTGTTGTTTTATTTTTGGAAATCAGGCCGAGTCAGTCTCAGAAATTAAAGAGTTATGTTCTCGCTATAAGATAGCCAGCCCTAACAGCGTTATTGCGATCATCACGATACTCAGAACCACCGGGCGCATCAGGACCTGGCGCTGTACGGAAGACAGACGCAAAACGAGAATTGCACCAACCGAAAAAGGCCTGAATGAACTTAAGCGATATATGTCCGGCGCTTTTTTGCCCGTCAGTATTCTTTATCCGACATTCAATATTAACGTGAACCTGCTGGATAATGATATTTTGAGAAATAACTTCTTCCGCCGCGCGGCAGAATATCTTTTTCGGGGATTAACGTTCAGAAAGGTGTTGCCTGAAGTGGGATTATTTATCGATAAAGATGGCGGACGTATGATTATGCTTTATCTTTATCTGCAGGCCATGAAAAATAAATCTGCCCATGGTGCCGTCATCGACTATTCAGCCAGCACGCTCGCAAAAGAATTTTTCGTTTCGCGTATCCACGTCAACCGGATTATCAAATCGGCTCAGGAGGCAGGCTACCTGAAAGATCGGGGTGATGGTCGGCTATCGATATACCCGGCGTTTATCGAACTCGTCGAAAATTATGCCGGGTTATATTTTGCCTATGTTACGCATTACATCAACGTAGTACCCAAAGAGCGACGCCACGCTAACAACGCGACGTCAACCGTATAATCCTCCAGGCGTTCGGTCTCCCGAACGCCCTTCACTTATCTTTCCCGCAGTGCCTCTTTTGCCTTGTTCAGCGGTTTCAGCAGATAATCCAGAATGGTTTTGCTGCCGGTTTTAATATCAACGGTGGCAATCATGCCCGGAAAGACCGGAAATTCCTGCCCTTGCTTATTGGTCAGATGGTTACTGTCGGTACGAATATAGACGCGATAGTAATAAACATCTCTTTTCACCTCATCCTGCAGGGTGTCCGGCGAAATCATGGTCACTTCCCCTTCCAGCCCACCGTAAATGGAGTAGTCATAGGCCGTCACTTTCACCAGCGCCTTCTGGCCGGGATGGATAAACGCCACATCGCGCGGCGAAATTTTCGCTTCGACCACCATCTGATCGTCAAGCGGAACCAGACTCATCAGCTTGCCGTTCGGCGGGATGACGCCGCCCACAGTCGTGACGTCAATATCCTTCACGATCCCGCGAACCGGCGCATTGAAGGTCAGTCGGGTCAGGGAGTCTTCCCGCCCCTTCATCACCGAACGCTGGGCTTCAATCTCCGCATTGGCTTTCGCCAGCTCTTCGCGGGCGCGGACGTAATACTGGTTTTTCATCTCGGTGATTTTATTCTCAAGCTCATTTTTTTGACGCTCAAGACGCAGCACCTCCACCTTGCTGGCCGCCCCCTGGGTCACCAGCGGACGGGTCAACGACAGCTCGCGTTGCACCAGCTCGGCCCCCTGATGTAAGCCAGCCAGCCCTTTTTCAAGGCTCTCGCGACGGGACTGATAGAGCGCCGTTTCCTGCTTAACCAGCTCAACGTCGTCATCCAGCTCCTCGGGAAACGTCAGCTCCGTGTCGTTAACTTCAGCCTTCAGGCGTGCCGCCGTCGCCAGCGCCGCATTCAGACGCGACTCACTCTCCAGCACGCTCGACTCGGTTTTCGTCCGATCAAGCTGCGCGAGCTGCTGGCCGCGCTCGACGATGTCGCCTTCGCGCACCATCAGGCTGTGGATAATGCCGCCTTCCAGGGACTGGATGACCTGCTCATGAGAAGACGGTATCACCTTACCGCTGCCGGTCGTCACCTCATCAAGATGGAACAGGCTCGCCCAGACGATAAACACCACCAGCAGGGCGAACAGGGACCATGCCACCAGGGTAGAGCGCGGAAGGCGAGGCTCCTTCAGTCGGCTATTAAAACGGGAGAAATCATTCATGCCGCGCCCTCCTCTGCAACCACCGCCGGTTTCATGGTCACGGTGCGCTGGGCTGCCTTTTGCGGCGCCATACCATGCTGGTGCAGGATGGCGTCGCGCGGGCCGTCCATCACCACCTTGCCGTTTTCCAGCACGATGATGCGGTCGACCAGGTCCAGAATCGGCAGGCGATGCGTCGCCACCACCAGCGTCCGGCGCTTACCCAGCCATGTGTGAAGATGCTGAATAAACTGCTTCTCGCTCATTTCGTCCAGCCACGCGGTAGGTTCGTCCAGCAGCAGAATAGTCGGCGAGGTGATCAGGGCGCGCGCCAGCAAAAGCGCCTGACGCTGCCCCCCGGAGAGGCCCGTTCCACCCTCGTTGATGATGGTGTTCAGCCCCATTTTCTGTTTGCGCACAAACTCCAGCGCGCCGCTGTTGACCAGCGCCTGGTGAATCTCATCGTCGGTCGCCAGCGGGTTACCCATCAGGATGTTGTCCCGCACGGAGCCAAAGAACAGACGGGCCTGCTGGCTCAGCAGCTGCATGTCGCGACGCACGTCCGCCGGGTCGAGATGATTAAGGGCAATATCGTCCAGCAGAATGCTGCCCTGCTGCGGCTCCTGCATGCCCGCCAGAAGCTGTAACAGCGTGCTTTTGCCGGAGCCATTGCGCCCGAGCACCGCCACACGCTCTCCAGCGCGGATCTGCAGCTTGCTGATGTTGAGCACGGTGAGTTTCTCTTCTTCGTCATAGTAGAAGCCGACGTCTTCCAGCCGGTAATCCCCGCGCAGGTGGGCTTTGTGCACCTTCTTCCCGTGCTGCGGATCGTCAATCGGCCGCTGCATCAGGTCGTCCAGCCCCTTGCGGGCCACTTTTGCCGACTGCCAGCGCGACAGCACGCCAGAGATCTGCGACAGCGGCGCAATGGTCCGCGACGCAAGAATCGAGGTACCCACCAGCGCACCGGTGGTCATGTCACCGCTGATGACCAGATAGCAGCCCACCAGCAGCACTACCGCATAAACAATGGACTGCACCTCCTGTGTCCAGGTAAGCAGCAGGCCCGTCAGCCAGCGCTGCTTCATGCCGACGCTGGCGGCGACGTCGTTGGTGTTATTCCACTGATTCTGGAAACGCTGCTCGGCGCGCATCAGCTTGATGTCTTCAATGCCCTGCACCGCTTCCACCAGCGTGGCGTTACGTATGGCAGATTCACGCATCCCTTCGCTGGAGAGTTTCCCCAGCGGGCGCTGCACCAACAGGCCCGGAATAAGCAGCAGCGGCACGGCGAGCAGGACCACCAGCACCAGCGGACCGCCAATCATCCACAGAATGAAGACGAACAGCAGGAAGAACGGCAGATCGGAGAGGGCCGCAATGGTCGTCGAGGTGATCAGCTCGCGCACCGACTCCAGCTCGCGGATCTGCGCGATAAACGATCCGGTTGATTTCGAGCGTGCGCCGTTTTTAATCCGCAGCGCGTGGGCAAAGACGCGTTCAGAGATGCGCAGATCGGCGCGCTTCCCCACCACGTCAGAAATGTGTACGCGCAGCATGCGCATGATGAATTCGAACACGATGGCAATCATCACGCCGCCAAACAGCACCCACAGCGTGGCTTCTGACTGCGACGGTACCACCCTGTCGTAGACCTGCATGGAGAAGACCATGCCGGAAAGCGCCAGCACGTTGGCGACCAGCGCCACCAGCATAATGTCGCTGTAGCGTCGCCAGTCCTTCAGCGCCAGCTGCCAGAACCAGTTTTTCTCATACGGTTTGATGTAGTCATCCACGCGGGCATCCGGCGTGGACTCGAGCGGGCGCAGCACCATCAGGCCCTTTAATCGCGACCCGAGCGCCTCGCGCGTTAGCGTCGTCTCCAGGCCGCCGTCGCCGCTGAACTGCAGGCTGACGTTGCCTTCGTTGTCCATGCGGTTGATCACCGCAATCTGCCCACCGGTGAATTCTGCCAGCAGCGGCAGACGCCACGGATCGAGGGATGCCGCTTCTGCCGCCACCACACGCATCCCCAGCCCAAGCTGGCGCGCCATCTCCTCCAGCACCAGCTGGCGCGGCGACTGGCTTTCATGGTTAATCGTGACCCGAACGTGCTCCACCGAAAAGTCCAGCCGGTAGTGCTTCGCGATGATGAGCATGCCCTGCAGCCAGGGTTCGTACTGTGGATGTGTCTTCATAATCTCCGGGGTAACGCAATTCGTGTAAAGAAACGCCAAAAGGCCGCGGGGATCGCTCCCCGCGGCGTTGTTTTACGCAATTAACAGTTGATGGTTCGCCAGCAGCGTCGCCAGATCCGTCTGCACGCCGTTCAGCGTCACCAGGGTGGTTGGCGAGAACTGACCGCCGGTACCGTCCAGGTCAACCTGGATCTCGGTATTGCTGCCGTTCTGCACCACGCGGATGTAGTCGGTGATGTTGCCCGCGCTGCTGTCCAGCGTGGCCACGCCGTCCACATAGCTCGCCGAGCCCGTGCCGGTATAGCCGCTGCCAGAGAGCAGATCGCGCAGGTCAATACGATCCGTGTCCGCGGTCCCTTCCCAGGTGCCGACGGTGAAGCCGTTCACCACATCATGACCGTTACCGCCCGTGGCATCCGAGGCGTTGATCAGTTTGTAGAGCAACGTATCGTGACCGCCGCTGCCGATGTTGAAGGTGTCGTTTCCGCCGCGGCCTTCGAACCGGTTATCGCCGCTGTTGCCAGTGATGACGTCGTCGTAATCCGAGCCGTTAATCCCTTCAATGTTCAGCAGACGCGTGGTGCCGAAGCCGGTGTCCTGCGCGGTTGAGAGTCGCAGATCCACGGTCACGCCGGAGGTCGCATTGCGGTAATCCACCACGTCCATCCCACCGGTGTTGCTCCAGGTGTCATGGTCGGAATGAGTAGTCCAGCCGCCGGAACCGTTGTAGGTATAAGTGCCATTTTCAGCGATAAAGGTGTCGTTATACCCGGTTCCGGTAATGGTTCCACTGTGGCCGCCAGTGGCCGCTTCGGCCGTCAGGACGTAGCCCTCTTTGCCGTTGCCCGCCTCCAGGCCGCTCCAGGTGACGTTATCCGACACGCCGTTGGTGATCTTCAGGATCTCGGCCGAATAGGTTTCATTCGGATCCAGCCCGTAGAAGCTCACCAGCGCGGACGTATCGTTCGACCCGATACCGGACTGGGCGTTGATGATCTGCGAGGCCACCAGCACGCCCGCGGCGTTGTACAGGTTGACCGTATTGCCGTAGTAGGCGTTGATGCCCTCACTGTCGACAATGTGCAGATGCATTGCGGTGCCGTCGGCAATGGTTTTGCTGTTTTGCACCAGCACCACCTTGCCGTTCTGCTGGGAGACCAGCAGATCCTGCGCACCGTCCCAGTTGTAGTCCACTGCCGCCACGCCGGTGGCGTAAGTAATGCCTGAAGCCAGCTGGCTGGCGGTCCAGGTGGAACCGTAACCGTTGTTGGTGAACAGGGTCGCCGTCTGTGAACCGCCGTAGGTGCTGAGCTTAACGATGTCCATCTGCCCGTCACCGTTCCAGTCCACCGCCACCGACAGATAGCCCGCCGTGGCGTTAGAGGCCTCTACCGCGCTTTTGGTGGTGGCGAGCTTCCCGGTACCGTCGTTGTAGTAGATCACACCGCCGTTGTTGTTGTAGCTGCTGCCCAGGTACAGATCCATGTAGCCATCGCCGTTGAAGTCTGCCCACGTCATGGACGCCGCCGTGGTGGTGTTCGCGGCGTTGACCACGAATACGTTGGTCATGTTCTGGCCGATGGAGAGCGTGCCGTTACCGTTGTTGTTGATCACAGTTAACGAGTACGCGCCGCTGCGGTTTGTGTGCTGGACAATATCCACCGTACCGTCGTTGTTCAGGTCAACGCCGGAAATTTCGCGCATGGTGGTGAATTGTCCCCAGAACCCCGCGCCGCCGTTGGTGCCGTCAGGCGAGAGAACCCCGTTGTTGTTGATCAGGTACGTTATAGAGTCTGCACCCGCATCGCCGTAGGCCAGATCCAGATAGCCATCACCGGTTTTGTCGTAAGCAATCACGCCGCCGTACCAGATGGTGGTCCCCATCGCCAGCTGGCTGGCGTTATAGGTGCTGCCATCGTAGGTCCACATCACCTGCGTTGACCCGGCGTAGGTATTCTCGGTCGCGAAGATATCCTGCGTGCCGTTACGGTCAAAGTCGGCGGCGGTCTGGCTCACCACATAGTAGCCGCGGGTGTTGGTCAGCGTGTTGCCGGCATAGGTCGAGCTATCGCTGCTGGAGTAAGACTGGCCGTTAGCGATGATATTCCACAGACCGCTGCTGTTCATGCCGAGGGTCATGGTGGAGTTGTTGCTGTTCCCCGCCGTGGTTGCCCAGTCGGTATTCACCGAGGTGGTGTCAATCACCAGGCTGCCGGTCGTCGTACCGGTGGTGTTGCCGTTACCCGCGCTGCTCTTCACCTGCGCCGTGACGCTGTAGCTCGCCACGCTCAGGGCATCGCCGTCCGGGATCTGCAGATACCAGGTGTTGTGATCTGGATCGACCACCACCGCACCGCCCGTCTGGGAGGTGTAGGTTTTGCCATTTACCGTCACCACCAGGTATTCGCCGTTCACCAGGTCAGCGGAGACAGTACCGGTGACGATCGGCGTGGTATCCGACGTGGTTTGCGCGGTAATCGCCGCCGTGGTGGTCGGAATGCTGGTATCGACGTTCAGCACAAAGCCGTCGGATTCCGTGTAGTTACCGGCCCTGTCGGTGACGCGCACGATGTAGGTGTGATTCCCGTCGCTCAGGCCGTTGTCCTGGAAGGACCAGCTCGCGCTGCCGTTCATGGTCACCTGGCCGAGCAGGATCCCGTCACGGTAAAGCTGCACGATCTCGCCGTCGTCCGGGGCGCGGTTAAGCGTCCCGTTGATCAGCGGCGAGTTATCGTCCGTTGCCACCGCACTGCCAAAGGTGCCCTGACGCTCACCTTCGCCGTCGGTATAGCTCACTACCGTGCCTACCGTGGTCGGCGGCGTGGTGTCTACCGTGACGACCTGAGACGCGGTGGAACCCACGTTGCCCGCCTGGTCGATAATCCGCACCTGGTAGGTGTAGTCACCGTCAGGCAGATCGCGGGTATCGGTGTAGCTCCAGCGCTGGTTGGTGACCGTGGTATCGAGCCAGGTATTCCCGCCGTCGAGGCTGATCTGTACGCGCTCGTCGTTTGCCAGCGCGCTGCCCAGCGAACCGTTGATGGTCAGCGTGGTGTCCATGGTGATGAAATCACTCCCGGACTGGCCGGTATCTTCGCTGATGCTGTCGATGGTGACGCCGTACTGCGGCGCCTGCGTATCCACCGTCACCGCCTGCGAGGTGGTGGCCCCGACGTTACCCGCCTGGTCAACAACCCGCACCTGGTAGTTATGGCTGCCGTCGGTCAGGGTACGCGTGTCGCTGTAGCTCCACTGCGTCCCGCTGACGGTGGCGTATACCCAGGTGGTGCCGCCGTCCATGCTCACCTGCACGAATTCACCCGCGCCGAGTTCTGCGCCGAGCGTTCCGTGCAGCGTGTACGAGGTCGAACTGGTCAGGAAGTCGTTATTGTCGAAGCCGGTATCGACGGTGATGTTATCCACGGACACCGTAATCGCCGCATCCGGGGCGACCGTATCGACGGTCACCTGCTGATGGGCGCTGGCCCCTACGTTACCGGCGGCATCCACCACGCGGACGTAGTAGTCATAGGTCTGGTTACCCAGCGTGCGGCTATCGACGTAGTACCAGCTGTTGCCGGTGACGATCACGTTCTGCCAGGTGACGCCGCCGTCGATGCTGATCTGGGCGTATTCGCCGTCGGCCAGCGTCGCGCCGAGCGAGCCGTGCAGCGTCAGGGACGTATCATTAGTGATAAAGTCGCTGCTGCTCAGCCCGGTATCGTCGCTGATGCTGTCGATGGCGATGGTTTTGCTGGCGTCCGGCGCAACGGTATCAATGGTCACCACCTGGCTGGCGGTGGCGCTGATGTTGCCCGCATCGTCAATCACGCGCAGCTGGTAGTTGTAATCCCCGTCGGCCAGCGTACGACCGTCCACGTAGGTCCAGGTCAGGCCGCTGACGCTGACGTCGGTCCAGGTGACGCCGCCGTCGAGACTGATCTGCGCGTGGTCACCGCTGCCCAGCGCCGCGCCCAGCGTCCCTTTAAGGCTGATCTGGTTGTCGCTGGTGATAAAGTCGCTGCCGGACAGGCCGGTATCCTGCGTAATGGAATCCACGGTAATGGTGGTTGCCGCAGGCTTCGTCAGGTCAATCACCACGTCCTGGCTGTCCGTGGCCCCCACGTTGCCCGCGTTATCAATCACGCGCACCTGGTACTGATACGTCCCGTCCGTCAGGGTGCGGCCATCGGCGTAGCGCCAGGTGGTGCCGGTCACGGTCAGGTCAATCCAGGTGGTGCCGCCGTCCAGGCTAATCTGCGCCTTCTCGTTATTGCCGAGCTGCGCGGTCAGCGAGCCGTTGACGACGACCTGGCTGTCGTTGGTGATGAAATCCGTTGCGCTCAGGCCGGTGTCGTTTTGCAGAGAATCAATAGCGATACCCATCGACGGCGCGGTCAGATCGACCGTGACGGTATGGTTATCGCTGGCGCTGTTGCCGATGGTATTGCTGACCTGCGCGTTAATCACGTACGAGCCGCCGTCTGCCAGCGCGGTCACGTCAGCGCTTCCCACCGTGTAGCTCCAGGTACCGTCATTCTGGACGGTAGCCGCATAGGTTTTACCGTTCAGCGTGATGGTCACCGTCTGGCCTGCCGGCGCATCGGTGGTGCCGCTGATGACCAGCGGCGTGCCGTGCTCGGCGGCGTTGACGATGTCGTCCTGTGCAAAGGTGTTAATAGTGATGGTTGGAACATCGCCGTTCAGCGTCACGTCGTGCGTTGCGCTGCCCGGGTTGCCCGCCTTGTCGCTTACCGACGCGGTGATGGTGTACTCCCCGTCGCTCAGGCCGAGGAAATCACGGCCCGGCACGAAGACCGACCACGATCCGTCCGCCCCGACGGTCGCCTGATAGCTGTGCCCGTTGAAGGAGACGGTCACCGTCTGGCCCTGCTCCGCCGTGGTCGTACCACGGATGGTCTGGCCCGCCAGCTGCTCGGCGTTGTTGACGATATCGTCATCGGCCACGGTGCTGATGGTTACGGTTGGCGCGACGGTATCGACCGTTAAGGTGTGCGTGGTCTGGCCGTTATTACCCGCTTTATCGTTGACCGAGGCAGTGACCGTCAGCGTGCCCTGGCTCAGGGCGGCCAGGTCGGCTGCCGGAACATCCAGCGTCCAGGTGCCGTCGCTGCCGACAAGCGCAGTGTAGGTTTTGCCGCCCAGCGTTACGGTAACGGTCTGACCCTCCTCCGCGCTGGAAGAACCGTGCACGGTCAGCGGCTGCTGCGCTTCCGCGGCGTTCAGCATGTCGTCACCCGACAGCGTCGCAATGCTCACCACTGGCGCGGTGGTATCCACGCTGATGCCGTGCGTCGCCGAGGCGCTGTTGCCCGCGCTGTCCTGCGCCGACACGGACACCTGATAACTCGCGCCATCGGCCAGAGCGCCCACGTCGGCGGCCGGTACGGTGGTCGCCCAGGTACCGTCGCTCTGGATCGTGGCCGTATAGGTCTTGCCGTTCAGGGTCACGGTGACCTGCGTCCCGCTGGCGAACTGCGCGCTGGAGCCGTTAATCACCAGTGATGAACCGGCTTCAGCCGCGTTGATTACGTCGTCACCGCTAACGGTGTTCACCGTCAGCGCCACGGAGGCGGTGTTGACCACCACGTCATGGGTCTGGGCACTGCTGTTGCCTGCGCTGTCGGTAATGGTCGCGCTGAGGGTCACGGTGCCGTCGGTCAGGGCGGAAATCACGCTGGCCGGAACGCCTACGCTCCAGTTGCCGCTGGCGTCAACGGTGGTGGTGTACTGGTACGAACCGAGGGTGATAACTACTTTATCCCCGACGTTCGCGCCGGTTGCCGACCCGCTGACGATCTGCGCCTGGCCGTGCTCCACGCTGTTAATCACGTCATCGCCCGCCACCACGTTAAAGCTGACGGTCGGCGGCGTGGTATCAATCGTAATCGACTTGCCCGCGCTGCCCGAGTTCCCCGCGGCGTCGCTCACACTCACCTGCACGGTATAGCCGTTATCCGCCAGTGCGGAGAGGTCGGTTCCCGGCACGTTCACGCTCCAGACGCCGCCCTGCTGCACCTGGGCGGTATAACTCTTACCGCCCAGCGTCACGGTGACCGTCTGCCCGGTTTCCGCCGTGGTGGTGCCGGAGATGGCCACGCCCGCAGCCGCTTCGCTGCTGTTAATCACGTTATCGCCTGCGATCGTATCAATGGTCACGGTTGGCGCAGTCGCGTCCACGCTGTACTCCCGGCCCGCCGACGCGCTGTTGCCGTGCGCGTTGGTGACACTCACCTGCACGCTGGCGTCACCGTTTTTCAGGCCCGCGAGATCCCCAGACGGCACGGTGGCCGTCCAGTTACCGTCAGCATCCACCTTCGCGGTGTACGTCTTGCCGCCGAAGGTGACGGTAACGGTCTGGTTTTCCTCCACGTTCGAGGTGCTGCCGGACAGCACCAGATCCGCGCCTTTTTCTGCCGCGTTAATCACGTCGTCGGTAGCAATCGCATCAATGCTGATAGCCACCGCCGCCAGATCGACGGTCATGTCATGGCTGATGGTCACCGGGTTGCCCGCCGCGCTCTGGCCTGCAACGGTCACGGTGACCGTACCTGCTGCGAAGGCCGCGACGTCTGCCGCCGGGATCGCCGCGCTCCAGGAACCGTCTGCCAGCACGGAGGCTGCATAGGTTTTGCCATTGACGGTCACGGTGAGCGTCGTGCCTGCCGCCAGCCCGTCGCTGGTGCCGGAGACGATCAGGTTTTGAGTATGTTCGATGCTGTTGATCACATCGTCGCCCGCCACGGTATCCACGCGCAGGCCCGGCAGGTTAGCGTCGATCGCGATGTCGCGCTCGCCGGTCCCGGTGTTGCCGTGGCCGTTGGTGACGGTTGCTGACACGGTCAAATCGCCATTGCCCAGCGCCGTCAGGACGGACTCCGGCACGTTGACGGACCAGGTCAGATCGCTCTGCACCGTCGCGGTGTAGCTGTTGCCGCCAAGGGTCACGGTGACGGTATTGCCCGCTTCCGCGTTCGTTACCTTGCCGCTGAGGGTCTGGCCCGCGGCCACTTCCGCCGCGTTGATGACGTTATCGCCCGCCACGGTGTTGATGGTCACGGTTGGCAGCGCGGTATCCACCAGCAGGTTCGCGGTGTTGCTCACGCTGTTGCCCACGCCGTTGGTCGCGCTCGCGCTCAGGGTGTAATTCGCTTCGCCCAGACCCGCCAGATCCGCTGCCGGAACGGTCAGGCTCCAGGTGCCGTCTGTCGCGGTCGTCGCCGCGTAGTTTTTGCCGTTCAGGGTCACGGTCACCACGGTGCCTTCCGCCAGGTTGGCGCTGGTGCCGCTCACGCTCAGATCCTGACCTTTCTCCACCGCATTCAGCACGTTGTCACCGCTGATGGCGTTGAAGGCCACGGACGGCAGGCCGGTATCGACGGTCACGTTATGGCTGCCGGTGCCGGTGTTGCCCGCCGCGTCGGTGACGGACGCCGTGACGGTCACGGTGCCGTCGCTGAGGCCGGAAATCACGCTCGCCGGTACGCCCACGCTCCAGTTCCCCGCCGCGTCCAGCACGGTGGTGTACGTCTGGCCGCCGAGGGTGACGGTGACCTTATCACCCGCGGCTGCGCCGGTGGCGGTACCGCTGATGATGTGCGCCTGGCTGTGTTCTGCGAGGTTAATGACATCGTCACCCGCCACGGTATTGATGGTCACCGCCGGAATGGTGACGTCCACCGTCAGGTTGTGATCAACCGACGCCGGGTTGCCCGCCTTGTCGCTGACCGATGCGGTAACGGTCACGCTGCCGTCCGTCAGGGCCGCAACATCGGCCGCCGGGACGTTCAGCGTCCAGCTGCCATCCGCGCTGACGGTTGTGGTGTAGTCTTTGCCGTTCAGCGACACGGTCACCGTCTGGCCCGCTTCGGCAGAGCTGGTACCGGACACGGTCAGTTCGCTCTTCGCTTCGGTGGCATTCAGAATGTCGTCCGTCGCCAGGGCGTTAATCGTGACGGTCGGCGCGGTGGCATCCACGCTGTACTCGCGGCCCGCCGAGGCGCTGTTGCCGTTCACGTTGGTGACGCTCACCTGCACGCTGGCATCGCCGTCCTTCAGGCCAGCCAGATCCGCAGACGGTACGGTCCAGGTCCAGTTGCCGCTGTCGTCTACTGTCGCACTATAGATTTTGCCGTTCAGGCTGATGGTCACGGTCTGCCCGGCTTCCACGTTGGTGGTCGCACCGGACAGCACCAGATCCGCGCCCTTCTCCGCCGCGTTAATCACGTCGTCGGTCGCAATCGGATTGATGCTGATGGCAACGGTCGCCAGATCTACCGTCACCTCGTGGCTGATGGTAATCGGGTTACCCGCAGCGCTGTCGCCAGTGACGCTGATTTTGACGGTGCCTTCCGGCCACGCGCTCACGTCAGCAGCCGGGATCGCCGCGCTCCAGGTGCCGTCCGCCAGCACCGTGGCCGCATAGTCTTTGCCGTTGATGGTGACGGTCAGCGCCGTGCCCGGTGCCAGCCCGTCGCTGGAGCCGGTGACGATCAGGTTCTGACTGTGCTCGATGGTGTTGATTACGTCGTCACCCGCAACGGTGTCCACGCGCAGGCCCGGCAGGTTGGCATCGATAGTGATATCGCGCTCGCCGGTGCCGGTGTTGCCGTGGCCGTTGGTGACGGTTGCCGTCACGCTCAGGCCGCCGTTGCCCAGCGCGGTCAGCACGTCAGACGGCACGTTGACGGACCAGGTCAGATCGTTCTGCACCGTTGCGGTGTAGCTGTTGCCGCCAAGGGTCACGGTCACGGTATTGCCCGCTTCGGCATTCGCCACGGTGCCGCTCAGAGTCTGGCCTGCGGCCACTTCCGCCGCATTAATGACGTTATCGCCCGCCACGGTGTTGATGGTGACCGTTGGCAGCGCGGTGTCTACCAGCAGGTTCGCGGTGTTGCTGACGCTGTTGCCCACGCCGTTGGTAGCGGTCGCGTTCAGGGTGTAGTTGGCCTGCCCCAGACCGGCCAGATCCGCTGCCGGAACCGTCAGGCTCCAGGTGCCGTCTGCCGCAGTCGTCGCCGTGTAGTTTTTGCCGTTCAGGGTCACGGTCACCACGGTGCCTTCCGCCAGGTTGGCGCTGGTGCCGCTGACGCTCAGATCCTGCCCCTTCTCCACCGCGTTCAGCACGTTATCGTCGCTGATGGCGTTGAAGTTGACCGATGGCAGACCGGTATCGACGGTCACGTTATGGCTGCCGGTGCCGGTGTTGCCCGCCGCGTCGGTGACGGATGCCGTGACGGTCACGGTGCCGTCACTGAGGCCGGAAATCACGCTTGCTGGTACGCCCACGCTCCAGTTCCCCGCCGCGTCCAGCACGGTGGTGTACGTCTGGCCGCCGAGGGTGACGGTCACCTTATCGCCCGCTGCCGCGCCGGTGGCGGTGCCGCTGATAACGTGTGCCTGACTGTGTTCAGCCACGTTAATCACATCGTCACCCGCGATGGTGTTGATAGTGACCGCAGGAACGGTCACGTCCACCGTCAGGTTGTGGTCCACGGACGCCGGGTTACCCGCCTTGTCGCTGACCGATGCGGTAACGGTGACGCTGCCGTCGGTTAATCCTGCCAGATCGGCCGCCGGAACGTTCAGCGTCCAGCTGCCATCCGCGCCGACGGTTGTGGTGTAGTCTTTGCCGTTCAGCGATACGGTCACCGTCTGGCCCGCTTCGGCGGTACTGGTACCGGACACGGTCAGATCGCTCTTCGCTTCGGTGGCATTGAGAATGTCGTCCGTCGCCAGGGTGTTAATGGTCACGGACGGTGCGGTGGTATCCACGCTGTACTCGCGGCCCGCCGAGGCGCTGTTGCCGTTCACGTTGGTGACGCTCACCTGCACGCTGGCGTCGCCGTCTTTCAGACCCGCCAGGTCGGCGGCTGGCACCGTGGTCGTCCATTTGCCGTCGGCGCCAACGGTCGCGATGTAGCTCTTGCCGCCGAAGGTGATGGTAACGGTCTGGTTTTCCTCAACGTTAGAGGTCGCCCCGGAGAGCACCAGATCCGCGCCCCTCTCGGCCGCGTTAATCACGTCGTCGGTGGCAATCGCATCGATGCTGATGGCAACGGTCGCCAGGTCCACCGTCACATCGTGGCTGATGGAAACCGGGTTACCGGCGCTGCTCTGGCCCGCAACGGTCACGGTGACCGTGCCTGCCGCCAGCGCGCTGACGTCTGCCGCCGGAATGGCCGCCGTCCAGGTGCCGTCCGCCAGTACGGTGGCCGCGTAGGTTTTGCCGTTGACGGTGACGGTCAGCGCCGCGCCCGCCGCCAGCCCGTCGCTGGTGCCGGTGATAATCAGATTCTGCCCGTGTTCGATGCTATTGATCACGTCGTCGCCCGCTACGGTATCCACGCGCAGTCCCGGCAGGTTAGCGTCTATCACGATTTCGCGCTCGCCCGTTCCGCTATTACCCACGCCGTTCGTGACGCTGGCGGTCACCGTCAAATCGCCGTTGCCCAGCGCCGTCAGCACAGATTCAGGCACATCGACGGACCAGGTGAGATCGTTCTGCACCGTTGCGGTGTAGCGGTTGCCGCCAATGGTCACGGTCACGGTGTTGCCCGCTTCGGCATTCACCACCTTACCGCTGATGGTCTGGCCGGCAGCCAACTCCGCGGCGTTAATCACGTCGTCGCCCGCAATGGTGTTGATAATCACGCCCGGCAGAACGGACTCCACGTTTACGGTGTGTGACGCGCTGGTGCTGTTACCGACGCTGTCCGTTGCCGATGCGGTGACGGTATACAACGCCTCGCCCAACTGACCGACTTCGTTCGCCGGAACGGTGGTGGTCCATTTTCCGTTATCGTCCACCTGCGCGCTGTACGCTTTGCCGTTCAGCATCACGGTCACCACCGCGCCTGCCGCCAGGCCGGAAGCCGTACCGGAGAGGGTCAGATCCTGGGTTTTCTCGGTGTTATTGATCACATCGTCACCGGAAACGGTGTCAATGGTCAGCCCCGGCGCGGTCAGGTTCACCGCCACGCCGTGCGTGGCGCTGTTGCTGTTGCCCGCTTTATCGGTCAGCGCTGCGGTAATGGTGTAATCCCCGGCGGCCAGCGCGGTGACGTCCGCCGCAGGCACGCCCACGCTCCAGTTGCCGGAGGCGTCCAGGGTGGCGGTGTACGATTTGCCGTTGAGGGTGACCGTGACCACGTCGCCCGCCGCCGCGCCCGTCACGGAACCGGTGACAATCAGGGCTTGCGCATGCTCGGCGCTGTTGATCACGTCGTCGTCGGAAACGGTGTGAATGGTCAGCTGTGGAACGGTGGTATCCACCAGCACGTCGCGGTCCGCCGAGGCCGGGTTACCCGCTTTATCCGATACGGCGGCGCTGACGGTGTAGTTCCCGTCGGTAATACCGCTCAGATCCGCGGACGGCACGGTCACGCTCCAGCTGCCGTTTGCCTGCACGGTGGTGGTGTAGTCCACGCCGTTCAGCGTCACGGTGACGGTCTGGCCCGCTTCGGCGTTGGTGACGCCGTTAATCACCAGATCCTGCTGCGCTTCGGCCGCATTGATGATGTTGTTGTCGCTAACGATGTCAATAGACACCGTCGGCGCGGTCGCGTCCACGCTGTACTCGCGGCCCGCCGAGGCGCTGTTGCCGTTCACGTTGGTCACGCTCACCTGCACGCTGGCATCGCCGTCCTTCAGGCTGCCCAAATCGGCAGACGGTACGGTCGCCGTCCAGTTGCCGCTGGCATCCACCGTCGCGGTGTACGACTTGCCGCCGAAGGTAATGGTAACGGTCTGGTTTTCTTCCACGTTGGTGGTCGAGCCGGACAGCACCAGGTCCACGCCTTTCTCCGCCGCGTTAATCACGTCGTCGGTGGCAATCGGGTCAATGCTGATGGCGACTGCCGCGAGATCCACCTTCACGTCATGGCTGATGGAGACCGGATTCCCCGCGGTGCTTTGCCCCTCCACGGTCACGGTGACCGTGCCCGCAGCCAGCGCGCTGACGTCTGCCGCCGGAATGGCCGCCGTCCAGGTGCCGTCCGCCAGTACGGTGGCCGCGTAGGTTTTGCCGTTGACGGTGACGGTCAGCGCCGCGCCCGTTGCCAGACCGTCGCTGGAGCCGGTGATAATCAGGTTTTGAGCGTGTTCGATGCTATTGATCACATCGTCGCCTGCCACGGTATCGACGCGCAGGCCCGGCAGGTTGGCATCAATCGTGATGTCGCGCTCGCCGGTGCCGGTGTTGCCGTGGCCGTTGGTGACGCTGGCTGACACCGTCAGATCGCCGTTACCGATGGCGGTTAAGACCGAGGACGGCACGTTGACCGACCAGCTCAGATCGTCCTGAACCGTCGCGGTATACGTATTGCCGCCGATGGAAATAGTGACAGTGTCACCAATCGCCGCACCGCTCACTTTCCCGCTCAGGGTCTGCCCGCTAGCCACTTCCGCCGCGTTAATGACATCGTCCGTGGCGACCGGGTTGATGGTGACCTGCGGCAGCGCGCTGTCGACCAGCACGCTATGGCCGGTGCTCGCGCTGTTGCCCGCGGCGTCAGTCACGCTCGCCGTCACGGCGTAGCTCGCTTCGCCCAGCGCCGAGACGTTTGCCGCCGGAACGGTCACGCTCCAGCTCCCGCTCGCGTCGGTGGTGGCCGTATAGCTGATGCCGTTCAGGGTCACCGTAATGGTCGTGCCATCCGGCTGGTTACTGGTGCCGGATACCTGCAGATCCTGGCCTTTCTCGGTCGCGTTGATCACGTCGTCAACCGCCAGGGTATTGATGGCAATGACCGGCGCGGTCAGGGAGACGTCAAATTCGTGCGTCGCGGTGGCGCTGTTACCGGCTTTATCGGTAAGGGTCGCGGAGATCGTCTGGTCACCATTGGCCAGCGCGCCCACGTCCGCCGCAGGAACGCCCACGCTCCAGCTGCCGGACGCGTCCAGCATGGCGGTGTAGTCTTTGCCGTTCAGGGTCACGGTGATCACGTCGCCCGCCTGCGCGCCCGTCACCTTACCGGAGACGATCAGCGCCTGGCCGTGTTCGGCAATATTCACGATGTCGTCGCCGGCAACGATGTTGAAGGTGATCTGCGGCACGGTGGTGTCCACCAACACCGAGGATCCAGCGCTGGCCGGGTTACCTGCTTTATCGGACACGGATGCCGTGACCGCCGCGCTGCCATCGGTAATGCCTGCCAGATCCGCCGCAGGCACGTCGAGCGTCCAGCTGCCGTCCGCCTGCACCTGCGCGCTGTACTGATTGCCGTTGAAGGTCACGGTGACCGTCTGGCCTGCTTCGGCCGTAGACGTCCCGCTCAGGGTCAGATCCTGCGTCGCCTCAGCCGCATTCAGCATGTTATCGCCGCTGATGGTATTGATGGTCACCGTCGGCGCGGTGGTGTCGACGCTGAATGCCTGCGCCGAAGAGGCCGTGTTGCCGTTCACGTTGGTGACGCTGACCTGCACGCTGGCGTCACCCTCTTTCAGGCCGCTCAGATCGGCAGCCGGAACGGTCCAGGTCCAGTCGCCGTTGCCATCCACCGTCGTGGTATACGTTTTCCCTGCGAAGGTGATGGTGACGGTCTGGCCCGCTTCAACGTTGGATGTCGTACCGGACAGCACCAGATCCTGGCCTTTTTCCGCCGCGTTAAGCACGTTGTCGTCGGTCACGCTGCTGATGGTGATGGCGACCGGCGCGAGATCGACGTCCACGACGGTCCCGATGGTTACCGGGTTGCCGGAGGCATCCTGCGCGCTTGCCTTGATATCCAGCGAGCCATCTGCCCACTGGAACACGTCCGCCGCCGGTACCGCCGCCTGCCAGGTACCGTCCGCCAGCACCGTTGCGGAATACGCTTTGCCGTTGATGGTTACGGTGACGGCACTGCCCGCCGCCAGATCGGTGCTGGTGCCGGACACAATCAGGTTCTGCGCGTGTTCAATCACGTTGATCACGTCGTCGCCTGCGACCGTATCAATACGCAGCCCCGGAAGCTGGGCGTCGATGGTGAAGTCGAGAGAAGAAGAGCCGGTATTGCCGTGCGCGTTGGTCACGCTGGCGGAGACCGTGAGGTCGCCGTTGCCGAGCGCGGTAAGCTGGCTCTCGCTTAACGGCAGGCTCCAGGTCAGATCGTCCTGCACGGTAGCGGTGTAGGTCTGGCCGCCAAGAATAATAGTGACAGTGTCACCTGCCGCCGCGTTCGTCACCTTACCGGTCAGGGTTTGCCCTGCCGCCACTTCCGCCGCGTTAACGATATTGTCGCCCGCCAGCGTGTTGATCGTCACCACCGGTAGCGAGCTGTCCACCAGCACATCGTGTGTGGCTGAGGCGCTGTTGCCTACGCTATCGGTGACGCTCGCCGTCACGGTGTAATTCGCTTCGCCCAGCGCCGAGACGTTTGCCGCCGGAACGGTCAGGCTCCAGTTGCCGCTGGCGTCAGCGGTGGCCGTGTAGTGAACGCCGTTCAGGGTCACCGTGATAGTCGTGCCTTCCGGCTGGTTGCTGGTGCCGGAAATCTGCAGAGCTTCGCCTTTCTCAGCCGCGTTGATCACGTCGTCCGCCGCCAGCGTGTTAATACCGATGACAGGCGTCACGGTATTCACCACCACATCCAGCGAAGTGCTTCCGGTATTACCGGACCTGTCGGTCACGGAGACGTCGATGGTCCAGGTGCCGTCCGTCAGCCCCTGTACGACAGACGCCGGCAGGCCAAGGCTCCAGTTGCCCGCCGCATCCACCACGGTGGTGTAATCGACGCTGTTAATGGTAATGGTCACAAGGTCGCCCGCTGCCACACCGGTGACGGAGCCGCTCAGGATCTGCGCCTGTGAATGGGCGAGCTGGTTAACGGTGTTGGTGTCGGTGACAAAGTCGTTAATGGTCACCTGCGGCACGGTCGCGTCCACAAGCCCAACGCGGTCGGCGCTGCTGCTGTTGCCCGCCACGTCGCTCACGGTGGCCGTCACGGTCACGATGCCATCGTTGAGGGCGCCGACGTCAGCCGCCGGTACGATCAGCTGCCAGGTACCGTCCGTCTGGACCGTGGTCTGATACGTTTTGCCGTTCAGCGTCACGGTGACCGTCTGGCCGGGTTCCGCACCGCTGGTGCCGCTCAAGGCTAAATCCTGCTGCGCCTCAGCCGCGTTGATGATGTTGTCGGCGGTCAGATTATCGAGCGTAATCGCTGGCGGCAGCGTATCCACCGTGACCACGCGCGACGCGTCGGCACTGTTGCCGTTGACGTTCGTGACGCTGACGCTCACCTGCGCGCGCCCGTCGATCAGGGTTTCCATGGCGCTGGCAGGCACGGTCAGGCTCCAGGAGCCGTCCTGCTGCACCTGTGCGGTAAAGGTCTGGTCGGCGAATTTCACCACCACGGTCTGCCCCGCCTCCACGCCCTGCGTCTGGCCGGAGAGAGTTAAATCGGCGCCTTTTTCTGCCGCATTCAGCATGTCGTCGCCGGAGACGGTATCAATGGTGACCGCCACGGCGTTCAGATCGAGTTCAATCGGGTGTTCAGCCGCAACGGGATTGCCCCAGGCATCTACCGCGCTGACGCTCACCGTCATGCCGCCCGCCGTCCAGGCCTGCAGGTCCGCGGCCGGAACGCCGATCTGCCAGTGGCCGCTGGCGTTCACCGCGGTAACGTACTCAACGTTATTGATGGTGACGGTAATCTGCGTGCCGGCAGCCAGATGGGTGCTGGAGCCGGTGACGGTCAGATCCTGCTGCTGCTCAATGGCGTTGACCACGTCATCGCCGGAAATGGTATTCACGCGCAGACCCGGCAGCTGCGCGTTGATGTTGATATCGCGCTCGCCGGTGCCGGTATTGCCGTGCGAATTGGTCACCGACGCCGTGAAGGTTAAATCGCCGTCTCCGAACGCCTGAAGATCCGCTGACGGGATTTTTACGCTCCAGGTCAGATCGCTGCCCACCGTGGCGGTGTAGCTCTTGCCGCCCACGGTGACAGAAATGGTATCGCCCGCCGCCGCGCCGGTGACGCGACCGCTGAGCGTTTGATCCACACCCGCTTCGGCGTGATTGACCAGGTTGTCGCCCGCAAACGTATTGATGATGACCTGCGGAAGGACGGTATCCACCAGCAGATTCGCTTCGGCAGAACCGCTGTTACCCACGCTGTCGGTACCGCTGACGCTGACGGTGTAAAGCGTGTTCGCCAGATTCAGGACGTCGGACACCGGCACCTGGACCGCCCAGATGCCGTTTTCAACAGTGGCCAGATAGCTGACGTTGTTCAGCGTCACGGTGATGGCGCTGCCGTCAGGCAGGTTGCTGGTGCCGGTCAGGCTCAGCGGTTGCATTGCCTCCTGAGCATTCAACACGTTGTCCTGGCTGATGGTATCAATCGTAAATTCTGGCGGGTTGCCGCTCAGCGTAATGCCGTGTGTGGCGCTGCCGGTGTTGCCTGCCGCGTCGGTCACGGAAACTGAAATCGTATGGTTACCTTCCCCCAGCGCGCCCAGCACGGACGCCGGAACGCCTACGCTCCAGCTGCCGTCCGCCAGCACCACGCCGGTGAAGGACTGGCCGCCAACGGTCACGGTGACCACATCCCCCGCGGCGGCGCCGTTTGCCTGCCCGGAGATAATCTGCGCCTGATCCTGCTCGCTGGTATTGAGAATATCGTCGCCCGCCACGGTATCGATGGTGACGACCGGCGCGGTGGTATCCACCGCAAAATCGGCGGTGACAGACGAGCCGTTGCCCGCTTTGTCGCTGACGTTCACCGTCAGGGTGTGATTGCCCTCGCTGAGCGCCTGCACGTCGTTCGCGGCAAGCGTGACGGACCAGGTGCCGTCGCTGCCCACCGTGGCGTTGTAGTTTTTACCGTTCAGCGTGACCGTGACGATCTGACCGGCTTCCGCATTCGTTTTGCCGGTCAGCGTCAGCGGCTGGCTGTGCTCGGCGGCATTAATGATGTTGTCCTGCGCGAGGGTATCGACAGAGAGGGTTGGCGCGACGGTATCCACGCCGATTGTCTGGCTGCCGCTCACGGTGTTACCCGCCGCGTCTTTGCCGCTGACGTTGACCGTCCAGGTGCCATCACCCAGCGCCTGCGCGTCGGCCGCGGGTACGTTAACGCTCCACGTCCCGTCAGCGCCCACCTCGGTCGCGTAGGTTTTACCGTTCAGCGTCACGGTAAGTTCGGTGCCCTGCGCCAGATTCTTGCTGGCGCCGGAGAGCGTAAAGCCTGCGGATTGCTCGCTGGCGTTAAGCACGTTATCACCCGCCGTGGTGGCCAGCGTAATGGCGGCCTCGGCGGTCGAGACCGTTACGGTGATATTGCCCGCATCGGTAGTCTTACTGCCGTCGATCTGCACCACCGACCAGGTGTGTTCCCCGTCCGTCTGGGTCGGTAATTTTACCGTCCAGGTACCCTCTTTACTCACCATGGCGCTGGCGATGGTGCTGCCGCTGCTGTCTTTGATCTGGATCGTCGCGCCCGGCTGACCGGTGCCGCTAAAGGTTGGCGTGTTGTCGTCCGTGATCGCGTTTGCTGTCAGCACGCCCTGCTTGTCACCCGCTTTATCCGACAGCAGGAAGGTTGGCGTGGCGCTTTCCACCTCTTTCGTATTATCAATAACTTTTGTTTTCGTATCGCCGTCGCCGCCGTTTGCCAGCAGCGCCCCGATGGCACCGCCGCCTAACGCAGCCCCGGCAATCCAGCCCCACGGCGCGTCGCTTAAGACACTTTCCTGCTCCAGGAAAGGTTGAATGCTGCTAATCGGTGTGGCCTGCGCGGTTAACTCGGTCACCGCCACGCCTGATGCTTCCCCGGCATCGGCAAAGGAAATATGCGTCAGTTCCTGACGATCGTTGAATACCAGCTCTGACTGAGTATGCGTTTCAGGATCTTCAACAAAATAGTTATTGCAGCGAATCACGCTGCCATCTTTCATATAAATGAGGAGGTCTTTTCCCTGGCGGACATAACGCGCCACATCCTGAGCAGAACCCTGGATTTCAATCACGCTCGGGGAGGAAATTGAGACCGACAAATTCCCTTCGCCGGTTAATTTCGTTTTCTCCGCCGTTTTGCGAATGATGACATCAACAACCTTTATGTTACTCATATTTCTCTCCTTGCAGGTGTACGGATTCCTGTGGATATGTCCACCAGACGGATGTAGCTATCCCTGGGAAAAAACACCCATTATTTTCAGACTTATTTTGCGCGACAATACGCGTCTTTTTTTAACTCAAATCGGGTAGTTTTGCGGCAGCGTTTTTCTCTATTCCAATAAGCGGCATTAAATTATCAACCGCGGAAGCATAATTAATTGCCGAACTCCAGCCATCATACTCAGCGATTATTTTCGCCGAGGTGGCCTGCCAGACATCCTGCTCAACGCTGAGCAGATCGTTAATGCTCCGCTTGCTCAGGGTGTACTCATTTTTATAGACATCACGGGCGCGCAGGGCATTTTCCATCTGCTGTTTCCCGGCCTCCATTCTTCCCCGTGCACCGGTCCAGTCCGCCTGCGCGACGGAGGCTTTTTGCAGGACATCGAAACGCGCCTGATCGACCTGAGAGGAGGCCATCGCCCGTGCCCCTTCAGCCTGCCGCACGCGTGCAGAGACCGCGCCGCCCTGATAAAGCGGTGCGTCAATGTTGAGCTGGATCTGGTCGTCCCAGTACGAACGGTTGTCCGACTCGTAACGGGTACGTCCGCCCTTCAGGCTTAGGGTCGGCCAGTGCTGGGACTTCGCCGTTTCCACGCCATACTGGGCAGAGCGCTCCATGTTTTGCGCGGCCATAACCGCCGGTATCAGCGAATAATCAATGCGGTTGAGCGAATCAGGCTCAACCGCGAGATTTGCGGGTACAGGCGAAAAGTTATCGGCCTGCATTCCGGTTAATACCGCGAGCCTTGCGCGGGCGCTGTTTAAGGCGGCGTGATACTGCGCAACCGTCGCCTGCATGCCGGCAATACGCGTGCGGGTCTGGAGCTCATCGGAGGTCGAGCTCACGCCCGCGTCGGCGCGCAGCTTTGCCAGCTGCTCAACATTTTTTAGCGCCTGAACGTTCTCCTTTGCCGCCTGCAGCAGATCGGCATAGCGTTTGACCTCGACATAGCTCAGCGCCGTTTTTTCCGCCACGTCAGAGAGTGTGCTCATCAGCTGGTAGCGGTAGCTATCGCGCTGGGCGGAAGACTGGCTGATGCTGTTATTGGTCTTGCCAAAGTCATATATCAGCTGCGTCAGGCTCAGCCCCCACGCGGCTGAATTCTTCAGCGACCCGCTGGAATCGGTGGTCTGGCTATGGCCCGTGCTGCCGTTCAGCGATATTTGCGGCATCCAGCCGCTGCGCGCTTCATCTATTTGCGCCTGACCAATACCGAGTTGCGCGGCCTGTTGACTAATCGACGGATCGCGATCGATAGCAAAAAGAATACTTTCTTTTAAGGTTGTCGTGGCAACCGGGGCAATACCCACCTGACTACTATTGGCGTACGCCGTATTTATGGCTAATGAAATGAATGCCAGTGCTGCTGTAAATCGACGTAACATAGGCTTTCGCAATATCGTCATTTTTATCTCCCTGACTCTGAGTGACACTGAAGCAATTACCCAAAAAGAGGTATAGATAATTAGACAAATATCTTATTTCGCATCCTTGCCGAATTTTAGGTAAAACTCCCCATACCCATTTACTCTGGAGATGAGATCTGCCTGCGTCTTATTTAAATTAAGAATTTACTTATTTCCTAAAGTGGTTAGCAGCATAACAAAATGCGTTATAAGCCACTACACCCCCAATGTTAATGTGGTGTTACAATTAAGAAAAAAGATGGGGTTTCTGGACAAAACTCTTAAAATGACCTTTCAGATGAAACATATAAACCGACTGTTATTTAAGGAAAATTCTTAATTCGTTACCTGCACATTTTTGCGTTAATTTCCGGGCGGGTCAGACACAAAGATTTTCAAAGAAGTGTCAATTTAAGTAGCCAAACAAGTCAAATTAGAATTTAATGCTATTAATAAACTAATTAAAGCAATCAAAAACCACACCAAAAATATTAAACAGAATAAAAATCCAGACAATAGGAATGCAGTGGTTACATAACCCAAATCGTTAAATAAAACATAACAATAACATTGTGGTTAACATTCAAAACGGCTTACTTATACCTGTTTAATAAAATTTTAATAATCACGCATCTGAATCATCACGCCTCTCCCCGACACCAAAACGACGTTGCCCTTTTCTCTGCGTTAAAATGCTGTATTATGCAAACTATTGCGACATTTTGCAGGAATGCACACCGATGCACAAAACCGCACGACAACGCCACGTTCTGGATATCCTGAGCGAGCAAGGCCAGGCCAGCATCACCGAGCTGGCAGAAAAGCTGCAGGTTTCAGCCGATACCATCCGTCGGGATCTGACCGACCTGGAAAACCAGGGGCTGGCGCAGAAGAACCACGGCGGGGCCATCGCGCTGAATCTTTCCGCCATGAATCGCCAGGGCCGCAATACGCTGCTGCCGGAAACCAAACAGCGCCTGGGAAAACAGGTCGCACAGCAGGTTCCTGCGGGTTCTACCCTGTTTCTGGATGCGGGCAGCACGGTGATGGCTGTCGCTTCCTTTCTTCGCGGGCCGCTCACCGTCATTACCACGTCGCTGGACATCGCCCAGCATTTTAGCGACCGGGAAGACGTTGAGCTGATCCTGCTCGGCGGGAAATGGGACCATAAGCAGCGCCTGTTTGCCGGAAGCGCCACCTTGTCCTTGCTGTCCCGCTATCGGGCAGATATCGCCATCCTCGGGGCGTGCGCCATTCATGCTGAACTCGGTTTGAGCGCCGGTAAAGAAGCGGATGCCGAGGTTAAGCGCGCGATGCTTGACGCAAGCTATGCGCACTGGATTGTTGCCGACCACCTGAAAGTCAACCGCTGCGAGCCGTATCTGGTTTCCGGGTTATCCAACATTCAACAACTCTTTTTAGATCGTCCCTGGCCAGAGCTTGGGGACCCTGGCGCATTGCAGGTCACGGTGTGCGCGAATTAACGTGGAGAAGTTCATGAGTACAGTTCGAACAATTAACATTGCGCTGATCGGGTATGGATTTGTGGGCAAAACCTTCCATGCCCCGTTAATCCAGTCTGTGGACGGGCTTAAGCTGGCAGTGGTCTCTTCTCGTGATGAAGAGAAGGTGAAACGCGATCTGCCGGACGTAGAGGTGGTCGCCACCCCTGAAGAGGCTATTCAGCATCCTGATGTTGACCTGGTGGTGATTGCCGCCCCCAACGCCACGCACGCCCCGCTGGCGACGCTGGCTCTGAACGCCGGCAAGCATGTCGTGGTGGATAAGCCTTTCACCCTCGACATGCAGGAAGCCCGCGACCTGATTGCGCTGGCCGAGGAAAAGCAGCTACTGCTTTCTGTCTTCCACAACCGCCGCTGGGACAGCGATTTCCTCGGCATTAAGCAGGTCATTGAGCAAGGCACGCTCGGCAAGGTTAAGCACCTGGAGTCGCATATCGACCGCTTCCGCCCGGAAGTGCGCGTGCGCTGGCGCGAGCAGAACGTCCCCGGAAGCGGCTTATGGTTTGACCTGGGTCCTCATCTTATCGACCAGACGCTGCAGCTCTTTGGCCTACCGCAGTCGGTTCAGGGGAATATCGCGACGCTGCGCGACGGCGCAGAAATCAACGACTGGGCGCACGTGGTCTTAAACTATCCGGAGCATAAGGTGATTCTGCACGCCAGCATGCTGGTGGCAGGCGGTACGGCGCGCTTTGCCGTCCACGGGGACAAGGGCAGCGTGGTGAAGGCCAGAATCGATCAGCAGGAAGCACAGCTGCTCTCCGGGGTGATCCCGGGCAGTGAAACCTGGGGCGAAGACATCGACAGTATGGTGTTCTTTGGCGCTGACGGCGCATCGCAGACGATCCCTACCCCGAAAGGCGATCAGCGCCAGTATTACATCAACGTGCGTGACGCGCTGCTTGGGAAAATCACCAATCCTGTCCACCCGGTTGAGGCACTGGCAGTCATGGCCGTGCTGGAAGCGGCGGTGACGTCGTCGGAGACGGGGTCAACGCAGGCGCTGGCATTAACAGCTGAAGAGCGTGCTTTGCTGGGTTAAAAACAAGCCGGGTGACGCGTAGCGATCCCGGCCTACGATTCAGAGCCGTTTGTAGGCCCGTGCAAGCGAAGCGCCGCCGGGCGAGAAGACTACGAACGCTTTTTCGGCATCATGCGCAGAAGAGTATTATCTTTCCAGAAATAGTGATGCATCAGCGCCGCCGCCGCGTGCAGGCCAATCACAAAATAGCCCAGATTTGCCAGTGTCTCGTGCCACTCTTTCAGCACATCTACCAGGTCAAAATTGGACTCCGCCGCATGCGGCATCGCCAGACCAAAGGCAAACCAGTCGCTGCCCCGGTTATACATCATCACAATGCCAATCAGCGGCAGCGCAATAAACAGCAGATACACCACCAGATGCCCCAGATGAGACAGCCCCGTCACCATTGCTTTTGGCTTCGGTTGAATCGGCGGCGCGCGGAATTTCAGGCGAACCAGCAGACGCGTCACCATCAGCACCAGGATACTGATACCGCATGAGACGTGGATCATATTGATCGCTGGGCGCGCGGTGCGCGGGAAGAAACCTTTGAACTCCATGGCGCAGTAAGCGACGATGATTAACAGAAACACCAGCCAGTGGATGCCAATTTGCAGGCTTGTATATTTAGTGCGCATGTGATTTCTCGATTAAAAACAGTTACCGCGCCAACATAATCTCCTTTCCTTAAAAATTCATTAACTTTTCTGTATGGTTTTTCAAATACATCCTCCCGCATGAAGCATCTTCAATTGCCGCCCTGCCCGTGATGGTCTAAGCCTGGATGAGTTCAAACTGTCACATCGACACGTTTACAGGAGAACACCATGAGTAAAATTGGCATTAACGGTTTTGGACGTATTGGCCGCCTTGTACTTCGTCGCCTTCTTGAAACCCAGGACAGTAATACCGTCGTCGCCATCAACGACCTCACCTCCCCCAAAGTGCTGGCCTACCTGCTCAGGCACGATTCCAACTACGGTGGCTTCCCGTGGAGCGTGGATTTCACGGAGGATGCGCTGATTGTTGATGGTAAAACCATAGCGGTCTATGCCGAAAAAGAGGCAAAGCACATTCCGTGGAAAACCGCCGGTGTGGATATCGTCGTGGAGTGCACCGGTTTTTATACCTCTGAAGAAAAATCACGGGCGCACCTGGACGCGGGCGCGAAGAAAGTGCTCATCTCCGCACCTGCGGGTGACATGAAAACCATCGTCTACAGCGTGAATGACGACACCATTGACGCGGGTGATACCATCATCTCCGTCGCCTCCTGCACCACCAACTGCCTTGCCCCGCTGGCGAAAGCCCTGAACGATGCGTTTGAAATAAAAGTGGGCACCATGACCACCATTCACGCCTATACCGGTACGCAGGCGCTGGTGGATGGCCCGCGCGGGAAAGATCTTCGCGCCTCGCGGGCGGCGGCAGAGAATATCATTCCGCATACCACCGGCGCCGCCAAAGCCATTGGTCTGGTGATCCCTGCGCTCAGCGGCAAGCTGAAGGGCCACGCGCAGCGCGTGCCGGTTAAAACGGGCTCCGTTACCGAACTGGTGGCCATTCTGGGCAAGAAAGTGACCGTTGAGGAGATCAACGCCGCGCTGAAAAAGGCGACGCAGGGCAATAAATCGTTCGGGTATACCGATGAAGAGATCGTGTCGTCAGATGTGATTGGTTCACATTATGGTTCAGTGTTTGACGCCACGCAGACGGAGGTGTCAGAAGCGGGAGACCTTCAGCTGGTGAAAGCCGTTGCCTGGTATGACAACGAGTATGGGTTTGTGACGCAGCTGGTGCGGACGCTGGATAAGTTTGCGGCGCTGTGATTTTTTTCTTTATTCAAGGCTAATATGAGCTGTGAACCATCCCCTCTCCCTATGGGAGAGGGTTAGGGTGAGGGGAACATACGGCTCTGGTGGTCATTCCGTTCACGTTATGTTCCTTGCTACTCTGTAACGACATGACCGGTGAACGTGCCAGGGTGGCTCAATCGCCACCACCCTGCCGACCCAGGCTTCCGGCGGTAAATCGCCGCTTTGCGGTACCCTCAGCTTATTCCTTCAGGCTATCGGGTCGGGCATGAGCCTGCATCCCTGCAGGCCACGCCCTCTCGGCGCATCCCTGCGCCTCGCCCCGGCCTTACGGAAACGCTTCGGCGATTTACAGCCGGACCAGGGTGTCGCTGTAAGCCAAATGTTATTCTGAAGCGGTTGTTATTGCTTCTAATTACGTCCCTAAAGCGAGCGCCTGGACAACGCATCCGTCAGGACAGGATCCTGCTGTAGCTGTTTCCACGCGGCAGTCACCGCCTCCGGAAAGGCAACGTGGGCGATAAAATCCCGCCCGGCCGGGCCATAGCCGTTGGCGTCATCATACAGGCGCGGCAGTTCCCCCATAACCAGTGAAAGGTAACGGTCAACGGGCCACAGGCCGGTGTTGCCCTCACTGAATTCCACACCTTCGTTACCGTTTTGCAGCGTCGGCGTAAACCCAGGATGGCTGACCCACTGCGGCGATACGGGCTCATCCCGACAAACGCGGGCAAACGTCGCCATCGTGCGGCGCTGCATCGTCGGATCCTGCACCACCAGCACCCGTCCGGTCGTTCGATGGCGCTGTTTCAGCATGTTCCAGCTAAAGCGCGCGTTTTCACCGCAGTTGGTGGAGCGATCCTCAACCCACAGCTGCGCCTCGGGGATCTGCCAGAACGCCCGCGCAATGTCGGCAAGAATGCTCGCTTCAGCCCGCCCTGTGACCGGTACGGTGTGGTAACGTGGATGATTGCCAATGGCGGTATATAAAAAGGGGGTCGAATGGCCGATGCCACCGCTAATCAGAAGCGGTACATCTCTCTTCGCGGCAATTCGACATGCCGCCTCAATGGTCGGGATCACCGCGTTCCCTGCCAGGATCACCGCATCGACGTCCAGGTGCTGGCGGCTGCCGCTCAGGTCATCCTGCGCCAGCCATTCACCGACAGTATTGATGGCCGCCAGCGTGGCATCCGGCAGGATGGGAAAATGGGTCTGTTCCATGATGAACTCCTTCTCTGTATCCCTTCAGGGTAGCGACTTAAGGTTCTCAACACAACGGCGACATCGGGCCGCTCTTTTTCCTTAAATTTCCCTTCACCATTTGATTAACATGCGTAAATCATATTCACTTGAATTATCATTTGCGGCAGACGTAGAATCGCTAGCCCGCTAATTATTCAATCATTTCTAAGGTAAACGACGTTATGCGCCTGCCCGAACGCGACCCTTATGCTCCTCGCGAGTGGCAGCCACATGAGAAACCCGCCCTGCTGGGTTCGCCCTCCACGCCCGAACACAGTACGCCAAAACGCATTGCCTATGGCGTCGTTGGGCTGCTGGTTTGCCTGACGGGGGCGCTGGGCAATGCGGTGGTGACCGCCAACCTGCAAAATTTGCAGGGGACTTTCGGGGCCTGGTCCACCGAAATCGCCTGGCTGCCCGCGGTCTATGTGATGACCAACATCTCCATCAACCTGCTGCTGGTGAAATTCCGCCAGCAGTACGGCCTGCGCGCCTTTACGGAAGGTTTTCTGGTGCTGTACGTGCTGGTGACCTTTTTCCACCTGTTCGTAAACGATCTCAGCTCGGCGCTGATGGTTCGCGCCGCGCACGGCATGGTGGCCGCCGCGCTCAGCTCGCTGGGGATTTACTATCAGATCCAGGCCTGGCCGGCGAAGCACCGCCTCAAGGCGCTGACCATCGGCATCACCGGATCGTCACTCGCCATCCCGCTGGCCCGCCTGTTTTCGACCGAGTTGCTGCAGCTGGACGAGTGGCGCGGGCTCTATTTCTTCGAGCTGGGGCTGGCGCTGATCTCCCTGGCCTGCGTGATAGCCTTAAAACTGCCGCCGGGCGACCGGCGCAAGGTCTTCGAGAAAAAAGACTTTATCACCTTTTTTTTACTGGCTCCCGGAATGGCGCTGCTCTGCGCCGTGCTCTCTTTAGGCCGTCTGGACTGGTGGTTCGAGGCGCCGTGGATCGGCTGGTCGCTGGCGCTATCGCTGGTGCTGATTGTCGCTGCCATCGTCTTTGAACATAACCGCGCCAACCCGCTGCTGAACACCCGCTGGCTGTCGAGCGGCAGCATAGTCCGCCTGGGGCTAATTATGCTGCTGATCCGCATCGTGCTGGCCGAGCAAAACACCGGCGTCATCGGCTGGCTGCAGTACGTGGGCTTACAGAACGAGCAGATGACGCACCTGGCGTGGTCTATTTTCGCCGGGATCGTCTGCGGGATTGTCACCAGCTGTCTCACCATCAAGCCGACGAAACTGGCGTGGCCAATCATCACGTCTCTGGCGCTGATGATTGTTGCCTCGCTGCTGGACAGCCAGTCCAATAACCTGACCCGCCCGGATCAGCTGATGGTCAGCCAGTTCCTGCTGGGCTTCGGCAGCGCCTTCTTCCTGGCGCCCGCTATGCTGGCCGCCATTGGCGGGGTGATCGCCGACCCGCGTAACCTGGTCAGCTTCTCGGTGATGTTTGGCATGAGCCAGAACCTCGGCGGCCTGCTGGGTTCCGCGATCCTCGGCACCTTCCAGACCTGGCGCGAGAAGTACCACTCCAGCCTGCTGGCGGACCAGCTCACCACGCTTAACCCGCTGGTCAACGAGCGCATTCAGCTTTATACCCAGATGTATAAAAGCCTGATCGGTGACAGTTCGCTGTTGGGGACCCAGGCGATAACGCAGCTGCAAACGGTCACCGCCCTTGAGGCAAACATTCTGGCTTACAACGATACTTATCTTCTGACGGCGAGCATCGCTGCCGCCACGCTGGTCTGGATTTTATGGCGCTTGCTGCGCCTGCGCATCACTGCCCGTCTGGCGCTGAAGAACGCCACCGGCAACAAATAATTGAAATACTTCTGGAGAGTTTATGAGTCAGCAGGATGCCGCCAAAGAGCAGGCCAACACCCGCAAAAATGTGCGCATTGTTTCCGTTTTCACCGCCGCCGCCATCGGTATCGTCGGCGTGCTGGTGATCCTTTATGCGTGGCAGCTGCCGCCGTTCACCCGTCACGCGCAGTTTACCGATAACGCCTACGTGCGCGGCCAGACGACGTTTATCAGCCCGCAGGTGAACGGCTATATCACCGAGGTGAAGGTTCAGGACTTTGAGCAGGTCAAAAAAGGCGACCTGCTGCTGCAGATTGATGACCGTATCTACCGTCAGCGCGTGCACCAGGCCGAGGCGCAGCTGGCGATGAAAATTGCCGCCCTGAATAACAACCTGCAGCAGCGTAAAAGCGCCGAAGCAACGATCGCCAAAAATGACGCGGCGCTGAAAAATGCCCGCGCCCAGAGCCTGAAAAGCCAGGCGGATTTAAAGCGGGTGAAAGAGCTGACATCTGACGGCTCGCTTTCCATTCGCGAGCGCGACGCGGCGCTGGCCAGTGCCGCCCAGGGCAGCGCCGATATCGACCAGGCCAAAGCCGCGCTTGAGATGTCGCGTCAGGATCTGCAGACGGTGATTGTGAACCGCGGTGCGCTGGAAGCGGATGTTGAAAACGCTAAAGCAGCGCTGGAGTTGGCGCAGATTGACCTGCAAAATACCCGCATTGTGGCGCCGCGTGACGGTCAGCTCGGCCAGATCGCCGTGCGCCTCGGGGCCTACGTGACCGCCGGAACCCATCTCACCACCCTGGTGCCGCCGCAGCACTGGGTCATCGCCAATATTAAAGAGACCCAGCTCGCGGAGCTGCGCGTCGGTCAGCCGGTGAAATTCACGGTAGATGCCCTGAACAATAAAGCGTATCAGGGCCGCGTGGAGAGCATCTCCCCGGCAACCGGCGTGGAGTTCAGCGCCATCACGCCGGATAACGCCACCGGCAACTTTGTCAAAATTGCCCAGCGTATTCCGGTGCGCATTGAGGTGCTCGGTAAGCCAGAAGATTCCGCGCTGCTGCGTCCGGGTATGTCGGTACAGGTGACCATTGATACGCGGGAGGCGAAGTAATGCTCCTTCGCCCGATAGCCGCGCTGGTGACGGCGGTCATGCTGGCCGGATGCCAGTCCGTTGACGTGAAACCGGCGCAGCCGACGCTGCACATCCCCACCCAGTGGCGCACCGTCTCCGGCCCTGCCAGCCCGACGGAGCAGCTCTGGTGGCGTAATTTCCATGACAACCATCTCAACCGCTATGTGGACCAGGCGCTGCAGAATAACAGCGACGTGCTGATCGCCCGCGAACGGATAAACGAGTATCAGGCGCGGGTCTATGCGGCCGACGGTAGCCTGTTTCCCTCGCTTGACGCGGGCGTAACCGGGACGCGCGCCCGTTCACAATCCGCCGCGACCGGGCTGCCGGTTTACGGCACGCTGTACAGAGGGAGCCTGACGGCGAGCTATGACGTGGATATCTGGGGCGTCAACCGCAGCACCTCGCGCGCTGCCGAAGCCTCGCTGGCGGCGCAAAAAGCCGCCGCCGCGGCCGCGGATTTGACCGTCGCGTCTTCCGTTGCATCCGGCTATGTCACCCTGCTCTCGCTTGACGAACAGCTGCGCGTGACGGAGTCCACGCTGAAATCGCGCGAGGAGGCATTTAACCTCGCGAAACGTCAGTTTGAAACGGGCTACAGCTCGCGTCTGGAGTTGATGCAGTCGGATTCCGAACTGCGCTCAACGCGGGCGCAGGTGCCCGTGCTGCAGCATCAGATCGCACAGCAGGAGAATGCCCTGAGCCTGCTGCTGGGAAGCAACCCGGGCGACGTGGCGCGCAGCGAAAGCTTTGCGGCGCTGACGCCGCTGACGCTGCCGTCGCAGCTGCCTTCTACGCTCCTGAACCGCCGCCCGGATATCGTCCAGGCCGAACGCCAGCTGGTGGCGGCGGATGCCTCGCTCGCGGCGTCGCGCGCCAGCCTGCTGCCGTCGTTCAACCTGACCGCCAGCGGATCGGTTCAGGATCGCACCCTATCCGGCCTGCTGGACAACCCGCTTCAGCTCTGGAGTGTCGGGGGCAGTATTCTCGCCCCGCTGCTGAACCGCCAGGCGCTGAATGCGCAGGTAGACATTTCCCAGTCCCAGCGTAACCAGGCGCTGTACGCCTATGAAAAAACCGTGCGTAACGCGTTTGCCGAAGTGAACAACAGCCTTGATGCGATAAGTCGCTATCAGGAACAGCTGACGGAGCTGCTTGCCCAGCAGGAGGTGGCCCAGGAGACGCTGCGCATTGCGCAGAACCGCAATCGCAACGGCTACTCCTCCTATCTGGACGTGCTGGACGCGCAGCGCACGCTGTACTCGGTTCAGACCAGCGTGGTGCAGGTGAAAAATAACCTGCTGCTGGCGCAGATTGATTTGTATAAAGCGCTGGGCGGCGGCTGGAAGAGTGCATGAACCCGGCTTGCGCGCTGATGCCCTCACCCCGACCCTCTCCCACAGGGAGAGGGAGAAAAATCCAAGGAGTCAATCTATGCAACAACAATGGTCTGCAGTTGATAATTTCATGATTTCTTCGCTTATTCATGACGATGACGTACTGAGCCAGGTACTGGAAAACAACAAACGCGCCGGGCTACCCGAACACGATGTCGCGGCCAATCAGGGGCAGTTGCTGGCACTGTTCGTGCGCATGACGCAGGCAAGACGCATTCTTGAGATTGGGACGCTGGGTGGCTACAGCTCAATCTGGATGGCGCGCGCGCTGCCGCCGGACGGTAAGCTGATTACGCTTGAGGCCGACCCGACGCATGCCGGGGTTGCCCGCCAGAATATTCACCTCGCGGGGCTAGACGAACGTATTGAATTAATTGAAGGCCCGGCGCTGAGCTCGCTGGAGAATTTCGGCGAGGTTCCGCCGTTCGACCTGATCTTTATTGATGCCGATAAGCCGAACAATCCCGGCTATCTGGAATGGGCGCTGCACTACTCCCGCCCCGGTACGGTAATTATCGGCGATAACGTGGTCCGTGATGGCGAAGTCATTAACGGCCAAAGCGACGACGCGCGCGTGCTGGGCGTGCGTCGGTTTATTGAAATGACTGGAGATAATCCGCGCTTAACCGCCACCGCGCTGCAAACGGTGGGGGTTAAGGGATGGGATGGGTTTACGCTGGCGATTGTGAATGGGTGAAAATTTTGCGGCCTGGTGCCCTCACCCCAACCCTCTCCCACGGGAGAGGGAGAAAAACGGGCAAGGGTTTTAACCGGAAATCTGCTCCATCGCCTGCAAAATACGCTTATCCGAAATCGGATACGGCGTACCGAGCTGCTGGGCAAAGAAGCTGACGCGCAGCTCCTCGATCATCCAGCGGATCGCCTGCACGTCTTCATCGTCGCGACGCGCTGGCGGCAGCTTGTTGAGCCACTGCTGCCACGCCTGCTGCACGCTCTCCACTTTCAACATCTGCGCGCGATCGCGGTGCGGATCGACCGCCATTTTCTCCAGGCGTTTTTCAATGGCCTGCAGATAGCGCAGCGTATCGCCCAGACGGTTGAAGCCGTTGCCGGTGACAAAGCCGCGGTAAACCAGCCCCGCCATCTGCGCCTTCACGTCCGACAGCCCCAGCGCCATGGTCATATCCACGCGCCCCTTCAGGCGCTTATTGATGTTGAACACGGCAGTGAGGATCTGCTCGACCTGTTTGGCAATCTCCACCACGGTGTCGTTCAGCTCCGCACGCACCTTC
This sequence comes from Enterobacter sp. SGAir0187, assembly GCF_002952735.2. NCBI lineage: Bacteria > Pseudomonadati > Pseudomonadota > Gammaproteobacteria > Enterobacterales > Enterobacteriaceae > Enterobacter > Enterobacter sp. SGAir0187. The sequence goes on from NZ_CP025034.2 coordinate 341,123, forward strand.
TCGTGAAGCTGAGCAAAGCCCTCTTCCGTCCAGACCGGGCCGCCCGCTTCGTGGATCAGTTTGTCCACGCCGCAGGAGATGCAGTCGTCAATCAGATCCAGCACCTTGCCGTACGGGTTAAAGTAGAGCCCCAGCTTGGCCTTGTTCGGCAGCTTCTCGTGCAGATACTTGATCGGCGACGGGATGTTGAGCAGCAGCAGGCGGCGCAGCCCGCGCCACATCATCTGCTGCTGTTCCTGCGGGTTATCAAACAGTTTGATCGCCACGCTGTCGCGCTCGTCCACCAGCGCAGGCCAGGCTTTCACCTTATAGTTGCCGCGCTTCTGCTCGTAGCTTTCCGGAAGCTGACCAAAGCTCCAGATGTGCAGCCCGCTCTGCTCGATGCCGTCGTCGGCCACCGCAGAGAGCGTCTCCTGGACTTTGCCTTTCAGCGCCTCTTTCAGCTCGCTCAGGGAACGCCCTTCCAGCAGCTTTTTATTTTTATCGTCCACCACGCGGAAGCTGATTTTCAGGTGATCGGGCACCTGATCCCAGTTCCAGTCATCGCGGTCGATGGTTGTTCCGGTCATGCGGCGGAACTCGCGCTCCAGCGCGTCCAGCAGCGGCAGCTCCAGCGGCGTGACGCGGCCCAAAAATGCTTCCGCATAGTTCGGCGCAGGCACAAAGTTGCGGCGCACCGGTTTCGGCAGGGATTTGATCAGCGCGATCACCAGTTCGCGGCGCAGGCCGGGGATTTGCCACTCGAACCCGCTCTCGTCAACCTGGTTTAACAGCGGCAGCGGAATGTGGACGGTCACGCCGTCCGCGTCTGCCCCCGGCTCAAACTGATAGGTCAGACGCAGCTTGAGGTTGCCCTGATGCCAGAAGTTCGGGTAGTCGAGCTTGCTGACCGACTCCGCGCCCTCTTTAATCAGCATGCTCTTTTCAAAGTTGAGCAGGTCCGGCGTCTCTTTGCTGGCCTTCTTCCACCAGCTGTCAAAATGGCGGGCGGAGATGGCGTCGTGGCTGATGCGCTGGTCGTAAAACTCGAACAGCGCTTCATCATCCACCAGAATGTCGCGGCGGCGCGATTTATGCTCCAGCTCTTCCACTTCAGCACGCAGCTTCAGGTTTTCACGGAAGAAGGCGTGCCGCGTCTGCCAGTCGCCCTCCACCAGCGCGTGGCGGATAAACAGCTCGCGGCACAGGGCCGGATCGATCTGACTGTAGTTGACCTTACGCGCGGCGACCACCGGCAGGCCGTAAACGGTCACTTTTTCGGTCGCCATCACCGCGCCCTGCGCGCGCTCCCAGTGCGGTTCACTGTACGAGCGCTTAAGCAGATGCTGCGCCACCGGCTCCACCCATTCCGGATCGATACGTGCGGCAATGCGCCCCCACAGGCGGCTGGTTTCCACCAGCTCAGCGACCATGGTCCATTTCGGCGGCTTCCTGAACAAGCCGGAACCGGGGAAGATGGAGAAACGGGCGTTACGCGCGCCGGTATACTCCTGCTTCTCGGCGTCCTTCATCCCAATGTGGGACAGCAGGCCGGTCAGCAGCGCGATATGAATTTCGCGGTACTCCGCCGGTTCGCTGTTGACCGGAATGCCCAGCTCTTTCACCACCTGGCGCAGCTGGGTGTAGATATCCTGCCACTCGCGCACGCGCAGGTAGTTGAGGAAATCCACGCGGCACTGGCGGCGGAACTGGTTCGAGGAGAGCGCTTTCTGCTGCTCGCCGAGATAGTTCCACAGGTTCACAAAGGCGAGGAAATCGGACTCTTTGTCGTGGAAGCGACGGTGCTTTTCGTCCGACGCCTGCTGTTTGTCCATCGGACGCTCGCGCGGATCCTGAATGGAGAGCGCCGAGGTAATGATCATCGCCTCGCGCACGCAGCCGTGCTTTTGCGCTTCCAGCACCATGCGTGCCAGACGCGGGTCGACCGGCAGCTGGCTGAGCTGGCGACCCAGCGGCGTCAGTTTGTAGACCGTCGCCTGCTCGTCGGTGGTGATCGCCCCGAGCTCTTCCAGCAGACGCACGCCGTCCTGGATGTTGCGTTTGTCCGGCGCTTCGACGAACGGAAACGCCGCGATGTCGCCCAGCCCCAGGGCGGTCATCTGCAGGATAACGGACGCCAGGTTGGTGCGCAGAATTTCCGGGTCGGTAAATTCCGGGCGCGACAGGAAATCGTCTTCGGAATAGAGACGAATACAGATCCCTTCCGACACGCGGCCGCAGCGGCCTTTACGCTGGTTAGCAGACGCCTGGGAGACCGGCTCAATCGGCAGCCGCTGGACCTTGGTACGGTAGCTGTAGCGGCTGATGCGCGCCGTACCCGGATCGATCACATACTTAATGCCCGGCACGGTCAGCGAGGTTTCCGCCACGTTGGTCGCCAGGACGATGCGGCGTCCGCTGTGCGGCTGGAAGACGCGGTTCTGTTCGCTGTTGGACAGGCGGGCATACAGCGGCAGGATCTCGGTGTGGCGCAGGTCGCGCTTGCTGAGCGCATCGGCGGTATCGCGAATTTCGCGCTCGCCGCTCATGAAGATCAGAATGTCGCCCGCGCTTTCGTTACCCAACTCGTCAACGGCATCGAAGATGGCTTGCAGCTGATCGCGCTCGGTATCGTCCGCCTCTTCAACAATCGGGCGATAGCGCACCTCGACCGGATAGGTACGACCAGAGACTTCGATAATCGGCGCATTGTTGAAGTGCTTCGAGAAGCGCTCCGGGTCGATGGTCGCGGAGGTGATGATCACTTTCAGATCCGGGCGACGCGGCAGCAGCTCTTTCAGGTAGCCGAGCAGGAAGTCGATGTTCAGGCTGCGCTCGTGCGCTTCGTCAATGATGATGGTGTCATACTGCATCAGCAGGCGATCCTGCTGGATTTCCGCCAGCAGAATACCGTCGGTCATCAGTTTGACCATGGTGTTATCGCTAACGTGATCGCTGAAACGGACCTTGTAGCCGATGCAGCCGCCCGGCTCCGTCTGCAGCTCTTCGGCAATACGGTTGGCAACGGTGCGCGCCGCCAGTCGACGCGGCTGGGTGTGGCCAATCAGGCCTTTGATCCCACGGCCCAGCTCCATACAGATTTTCGGCAGCTGGGTGGTTTTCCCCGAACCGGTTTCACCCGCCACAATCACCACCTGGTGGTCGCGGACGGCCTCAAGAATGTCCTGTTTCTTCTGGCTGACGGGCAGGTTTTCCGGGTAGGTAATCGCCGGGCGCGCAGCTTCGCGCAGCACAACCTTCCCTGCTGCCTGTTCAATCTCTTTCGCCATCTCCTGGTAAATGGCCTGTTGTGCATCAGGATTTTTAACCTTCTTCACACCGTGCAGGCGGCGGGCAAAGCGCTGTTTGTCGCGCAGCGTCAGAGAATCGAGCTGTTGCAGGAGCATCGGGAAGGTGAATTTTTGTTGTTCTGTCATAGCGTTAAAGGGCAGTACACGCCCTGATAAACTCTCTTTTTAATGATTGCTATAGAGTACCACACTGACGCCTTTCGCGCCTTATTCAAAAAATTCGAACATAGGCTTCGATATATTGCGCTATCTCTGTGGCAGGATTGTGAATAGAGTGTCAACAAGCAACGGGGCAACCCCCTTCAATCAAATGCAACAACAGGAATCACCCATGAGCAAAGTATTAGTTTTGAAATCCAGCATTCTGGCAGGGTACTCTCAGTCTGGTCAGCTGTCTGATTACTTCGTTGAACAGTGGCGTGAACAGCATTCTGCTGACGAAATCACCGTGCGTGACCTGGCTGCAAACCCCATTCCTGTGCTGGACGGTGAGCTGGTTGGCGCGCTGCGCCCAAGCGATGCACCGCTGTCTCCGCGTCAGCAGGAAGCGCTGGCCCTGTCCGACGAACTGATTGCTGAGCTGCAGGCGCACGACGTTATTGTCATCAACGCCCCAATGTACAACTTCAACATCCCAACCCAGCTGAAGAACTACTTCGACCTGGTAGCGCGCGCTGGCGTAACCTTCCGTTACACCGAGAACGGCCCGGAAGGTCTGGTGAAAGGCAAGCGTGCGATCGTACTGACCAGCCGTGGCGGTATCCATAAAGACACCCCAACCGACCTGGTTGCGCCGTACCTGAGCCTGTTCCTGGGCTTCATCGGCATCACAGACGTGAACTTCGTGTTCGCGGAAGGTATCGCTTACGGTCCTGAAGTGGCGACCAAAGCGCAGACCGACGCGAAAGCCGCCATCGACAGCCTGGTTGCAGCGTAAGACTTCACCCTCTCACCGCCCGGTGGGAGGGTTTTTCTTTTCCCCCGCATTTCGTTATCATCCGCTCCCACTCTCCATCCGGGCGGCCTGATGTCTGCGATTATTGATTCTTTTATTGCCCCACCATGTCACGATGACATTCAGATCCTCTGGCAGGATGAACATCTGCTGCTGATCGACAAGCCTTCCGGCCTACTCAGCCTCTCGGGCAAAAATCCGCAAAACCTTGATTCCGTCCATTATCGTCTGGTTCAGACGTTCCCGGGCTGCACGCTAGTGCACCGTCTGGATTTTGGTACGTCCGGGCTGATGGTGGTTGCGCGCAATAAAGCCATTAACGCGGCACTGTGCCATCAGTTTATCCAGCGCAGCGTGGAGAAAGTCTACAGCGCCTTGCTTTGCGGCCACGTGGAAAATGATGAAGGGGTTATTGATGCGCCGATAGCCAAAGACCCGGCGCTGTTCCCGCTGATGTCGATCTGCGCCATCACCGGGAAACCCGCCCGTTCCCGCTACCAGGTTGTGGAACGGTTTTATCAGGGGGCGGGATTACCGTTAACGCGCGTGAAACTGATCCCGGAGACCGGGCGAACCCATCAGCTGCGTATTCACTGCCAGCAACTGGGGCATCCGATTCTGGGTTGCGACCTGTATGGCGGTCTTGACGTGCCGGGTGCTGAAGACGCGCCCCGGATGATGCTGCATGCCAGCGAGCTGCATTTTATTCATCCCGTGAGCGGCGAGCCGGTTAACGCCCGTCACGCCGCCCCGTTCTGAACGCGGTTTACCACATCAAATCGTCAGGGATTTTGAAGTCCGCGTACGGATCGTCTTCATCCTGCTCTTCCTGGCTGAGCGCGCTGTTTAACACGATGCTGTCGGCATCGCGCTGGGCGATTTTATCGGCCACCACTGCCGGAATGATCGCGTAGTCGCAGTCACCGTTAACATTGAGCACCAGGCGCGCAATCGCCAGACGGCCGTTGATCAGCTGGGTCTGCGTTTGCTTATCGACTTCAATCTTTTTAATCAGCGTACCGTCGGTGAAGTTAAAGGTGATGTTGCCTTTCGCCACGGTGATGCGGTTCATCTCAATCAACTGCTTCACCTGCGCCTTAAACTCTTTCGCCAGCACGGCCTGCTTCTGCTGCTCGCTCAGCAGCTTATCACGCGCGATCTGCGCCTTCTTGTTCTCTTCTACCGCTTCCCGAGCCTCACGCGCCTGAACGCGTGATTTCTTTGCCGTGCGCTGCACTTTCGCCGCTTTCTTGCTGCTGACGAGGCCCGCTTTCAGCATCTGCTCTTGTAAGGTGAGTTTTGTCATGATTGTTTCTAAACCGGTTGGAAATTTTGGGGATTATAGCGGGAATTGCAGAGCGTGTGCCAGAGAAGCAGTCATGGCGTTTTGTTAGCTGAGTCTGGTTCATTATTCATTGAGCATTTACTAAGGTTAACGCGAAAGCGTAATTAAAAATTGTCAGGTCATTTTCTTAAAAAAAATGAGCCGTTCATAAATATGATGTGGGTTGAATATCTATGGTCACGTCAGGCGTAGGCTGACTTTCTCTTAATAAAAGGATGTGGAGAAAAGATGGCCTTAAAAGGAACGATGCTGCTAAATGGTGCTGACTATGCGCCTTTTAACCTGTACGGCGTTGGCGTGTTTATGGCGCATTCCGGGCAGGGAATTTACAGAAACAACGGATTTTGTGGTGCAGTAAAAGGGTCGGGTCCAATTCCCCCAGGTAAATACTGGATTGTTGACAGAGGGACTGGAGGTTTCTTTTCAGGTTTAAAAGCGAAGGTTCAGGATCGGTGGAATAAGGTCAGGTCCGGTGCAGAATTTGGCCGCGATGAGTGGTTTGCTTTATACAAGGATGACTGGGGAATCGATGATGGTACCTGGATTGATAACGTCTATCGGGGTTTGTTTCGGCTGCATCCGGGTACGGTATCTGAAGGATGTATCACGATTGCCCATAATTCTGATTACGCACTGATCCGGAATGCTCTCATGAGTACAGAGCTTATTCAGGTTCCCTGTATGCGTTCACTGATGGCACGCGGTTGGGTTGAGGTGAGTGAAAGTGGATATACCAACGCGTGCCCTTAAATGGGGCATCAGGCTGTTCAAAACGGTCTGGTTTCTATGCATCAGCATTTTAGTAGGCCGCACATTGGGACCCGCTGAACGCTATCTTGATCATGACGTGGTCTCATCTCTATGTGATTTTATTTATGGTGATGTGAATGCTGAAACAATATACGACACATATACCAATATCGATATTTTAATCGTACTGACCCTCGCTACGTTTATTTATCGCTTAACAACGCTACTACTCAATAAAATAAGGAAATAAAGAATGCCTATTCCTCCCTACATGTGGCTAAAAGACGACGGTGGAGCACATATTAAAGGTTCTGTAGATGTTCAGGATCGTGAAGGTAGCATTGAGATCATAGGACTGAGCCATGGCCTTAACCTCCCGGTAGACAGCGCTAACGGCAAGATCACCGGCACGCGTCAACACTCATCTATGCGGATTGAAAAGGAAGTTGATAGCGCCACGCCCTACCTTTACAAAGCAGCATCTACCGGTCAGGCACTCAAAAGCGCTGAAATTAAGTTCTATCATATTAATGATGCCGGACAGGAAGTCTGTTATTACACCGTACTAATGGAGAACGTAAAGGTTACGGGTGTTAACTGCAGCGTGCCGAACGTGAAAATCGCTGCCAACGATAAAATGAACCATGTTGAAAGCGTAAGTCTGCAGTACGAAAAAATTACCTGGCGCATCGTCGACGGGAACATAATGCACAGTGACGCCTGGAACGAACGCCCTACAGCATAACGCTAAGGGGCGCGATGCCCCTTACTCTCTCACTTCCCTCTCCATGCTGTGCGCAATCCTGTTCATGAACTTCCCTCATGTTGCATTGAAATTAAGTCACTTCCCCTGCGCCGCGGGCTCAGGCATAAATTATGCATTGGTAACTTCTTAGCAACATGAACTTAGGATGCATAACCACAATGAGCAAAGCTTTCACATATACCCTTAAGCGCAGTTGCTTCGATGAGAATTACAACCCGTCAGAAAATACGCGTACGACCACCAACTTCGCCAACCTGGCCCGCGGGGAAAAGCGTCAGGAGAACCTGCGCAATACGCTGGTGATGATCAACAACCGCTTTAACGCTTTAGCACGCTGGGATAACCCAAACGCCGATCGCTATGCGGTTGAGCTTGAAATCATCTCTGTCGATTTGAATATTGGCGCGGAAAAGCCGTTCCCGGCCATTGAGATACTGCAAACCACCATTATCGACAAGAAAAACAACCAGCGTATCCCTGGCATCGTCGGGAATAACTTCTCGTCTTACGTGCGGGATTATGATTTCAGCGTGTTGTTGCTGGAGCACAACAAGAACCAGCAGCACTTCAGCATTCCGGAAAAATTTGGCGAACTGCACGGCAATATCTTCCGCCATTTTGTGAGCTCACCGGAATACAAAGAGAACTTCACAAAAGGACCGGTGATTTGCCTGAGCGTCTCCAGCAAAGATACCTATCGCCGCACCGGTAATCAGCACCCCGTGCTGGGCGTTGAGTATCAACCGGATGGCGAATCGCTCACGGAACAGTACTTCGCGAAGATGGGCCTGAGCGTGCGCTACTTCATGCCGGAACACAGCGTGGCGCCGTTCGCGTTCTTCTTTACCGGGGATTTACTGAGCGACTACACCGATCTCGAACTGATCGCCACCATCAGCACGATGGAGACGTTCCAGAAGATCTATCGCCCGGAAATTTATAACGCCAACTCGGCGGCCGGACTGTGCTACCGACCGGATCTGAACCAGCAGGATCACTCCTTAACCAAAATTGTGTATGACCGGGAAGAGCGAAGCCGTCTGGCGATTGAACAGGGTCGATTTACCGAAGCGTACTTCATTAAGCCTTACAAACATATTCTTGAGCAGTGGTCTGATAACTACACGCTTTAATACATCAAAAAAGGTCTTTTATTATGAAAACATTGCTCCCGACTTCAACGGCTGGCAGCCTGCCTAAGCCGACCTGGCTTGCACAACCTGAAACGCTATGGTCACCCTGGAAATTGCAGGATCAGGAACTGCTGGCGGGCAAGCAGGATGCACTGCGCCTGTCTCTGGATGAGCAGATCCGTGCGGGAATCGATATTGTCAGCGACGGGGAACAGACCCGTCAGCACTTCGTCACCACCTTTATTGAACACCTGAGCGGCGTCGATTTTGAGAACCGCCAGACGGTGCGCATTCGTAACCGCTATGACGCCAGCGTGCCGACCGTGGTTTCCGCGGTTGCGCGTCAGAAACCGGTCTTCGTCGACGATGCAAAGTACCTGCGCCAGCTCACCGACAAACCAATCAAATGGGCCCTGCCGGGGCCAATGACCATGATCGACACGCTTTACGACGCGCACTATAAAAGCCGCGAAAAGCTGGCCTGGGAATTCGCCAAAATCCTCAATCAGGAAGCGCGAGAGCTAGAGGCCGCAGGCGTGGATATTATCCAGTTCGATGAACCGGCGTTTAACGTCTTTTTTGATGAGGTCAACGACTGGGGCATCGCCGCGCTGGAACGCGCCATTGAAGGGCTGAAGTGCGAGACCGCGGTCCACATCTGCTACGGCTACGGCATCAAGGCCAATACCGACTGGAAAAAGACGCTCGGATCCGAGTGGCGCCAGTACGAAGAGGCCTTCCCTAAGCTGCAGACCTCTAACATCGACATTATCTCCCTGGAGTGCCACAACTCCCGCGTGCCGATGGATCTGCTGGAGCTGATCCGCGGCAAAAAAGTGATGGTTGGCGCGATTGACGTAGCAACCAACACGGTTGAAAAGCCGGAGGAAGTCGCCGATACGCTGCGTAAAGCGCTGCAGTTCGTCGATGCGGACAAGCTGTACCCGTCAACCAACTGCGGCATGGCACCTCTCTCTCGCCAGGTTGCCAACGGCAAGCTGAAAGCACTGAGCGCGGGCGCAGAAATTATCCGCAAAGAGCTTGGCGCGTAATCCCTTACGTTTGCCAGTACGGTGGCGTGCCAAAACGCTCAACGTAATAATCAATTACCGCCCTGACGTTCAGGGGCGGATGTCGGGCATCAGGGTAGATCGCCGCGATCGCCTGCTGTTCCGTATTGATGGCACACTCCAGCGTGGGCAGGAGCGGAATCAGCTCACCGCGCTGGAGCGGCTCGCTCACCAGCCAGTCCGGGAACAGCACGATCCCCATTCCACCCCGCGCCGCAGCCAGCAGCGCTTCCGCATTATTCGAGGTCATCAATGGCGTCACGGGATAGTGTATCCACGCCTCGCCCGCTCTGCGCAACAGCCAGCGGTTAGGCCCTGACGATCCGCGATAGACAAGACAGTGATGGCGGTTCAGATCGTCCGGCCCTTCGGGCGCACCGTGTTTTCGCACGTAGTCTGGCGACGCGGCCAGATGATACACCTGCTGCCCGAATACCCGCGCCCGATACGAGGAGTCCGTCAGTACGCCAATGCGGAAGATAAGGTCTGCCGCATCACGGTGGGGATCGATAAAATCATCGGTCAGCGTCAGCTCTACGCTCAGGCGAGGATAGCGTTCCGACAGGCCGGGAAGTCCTGGGGCTATGTGCTTCTGGCCGAAAAACACCGGTCCGTTAATGCGGATCGCACCGGACGGTTCCACCGCACGCGCGTCCAGCTCCCGGCGCGCCTCTTCCAGGTTTTCCGCCATTGTCCGGGCGTAGCGGATAAACAGATGACCGCTTTCCGTGGGAATGACGGCCCGCGTATTGCGGTAGAAAAGCTGTTGACCAAGCGCATCCTCAAGCTGGTGGATCACGCGCGATATCTGCGAGGCCGATATCCCCTGCCGCCGCGCCACGACGGAGAAATTCTGCGCTTCATACACGTCGATAAAGATCAGCAGCGCGCGGATGTTGATGTTGCTGGCGTCAACCATTAATGCATTTCTCGCAAAGGTGTTTACTGCATTATGGCATTTTTCTCATTGAACAACCCACGTAATCTTCTTCGCCTGAAAACGGAGGAAGAAGAATGCAGTTTGTTTTGATTTTACTGGTGATTGCTGGCGGGATGGGCCTCTCCGTCGAGGCGGGACTGCTGGGACCGCTGGGGGGAAAGGTCGGAGATTTATGGGCGACGTTCAGCATTTTTGGCGTCGGCGCCGCGCTAACGTTTCTGCTGATGCTGTTTTTCAGCCCGCGCAACAGCCCGTCGTTTTTCGCACAGCCCGGCTGGCAGCTGCTCGGCGGCGTGCTCGGTCCGGTATACGTGGTCATTCTGACCGTGGCGACACCCACCATCGGCATCGCCATGACCATGATTGGCATTCTGGCCGGCCAGGTTTTTAAAAGCTTGATCATTGACCATTATGGTCTGCTGGGTTCGCCGCACAGGAAGATAAACGCAAAGCGCATTATTGCACTGGGGTTCATTATTGCGGCACTGGTTCTGGTCGCGCAGGGGTAACGTATGACACTGATGATGATTCTTCTGGCCGTGTGCGGCGGCGCAACGCTAAGCATTCAGGCCGCCATTAACGGCCAGCTCGGCAGCAGCGTGGGGGTATTTAAAAGCGCGTTTCTGACCTTCTCCGTCGGCGCGCTGGTGACCGCCCTGCTGATTTTCTTCTTTGAGCCTAAGCAGGCGGTCACGCTGCTGGACGTGCCGAAATGGCAGCTCCTCGGGGCGATGTTCGGCGTGCCCTATATCGTGATAATGGTGCTCGCCGTACAGCGGATCGGCACCGCCGTCGCCACGGTGGCGGTCATCTTTGGCCAGCTCGCCATGAGCATGTTGATTGATCACTTTGGCTGGCTGGGTAATCCCGCCATTTCGTTTTCGCCGAGCCGTCTGGGGGCGGTAGTCTGCCTGGGGATTGCGCTTGTCTTTATTTACTCGGGTAGTAAAACCCGTTCTGCCGGGGCATGACATCACACCTTGCGGACACAGCGTAGACCCGAAACAGTTCCCTCGCCCCTTTGGGGAGAGGGTTAGGGTGAGGGGGAACATACGGCTGTAGTGGTCATTCCGTTCACTTTATGTTTCTTGCTACTCTGTAACGACATGACCGGTGAACGTGCCAGGGTGGCTCAATCGCCACCACCCTGGCGACCCGGGCTCCCGGCGGTAAATCGCCGCTTCGCGGTCCCTTCGGCTTATTCCTTCCGGCTTATCGGGGACGGGCGGAGGTAACATCCCTGTAAAGCCCGCCCTCTCGGCGCATCCCTGCGCCTCGCCCCGGCCTGCAGGAAACGCCTCAGCGATTTACAGCCGGACCAGGTCATCGCTGCAAAATAATCATGTCATTTAAAAATCCGAATCGCTTCTGGTTACAAATTGAGTGGGGATCCCTTATCCCTTGGTGAAAAACAACGTCACCGTGGCGACGGTGACGCCCAGTTTCTTCATCTCGGTTTTATTAAAGAGGTGCGTCTCATCCTGCAGGTACATCCAGTCGTCAAAGTTCAGCAGCCAGGTGCTGCCGTTGGCCTTCACGTTCATGCTGTAATGCCAGTTGAACGCGTTGCCTGCGGCCTGCCCCGTCGCCACCCCTTCGATATCCCCCGCCGTGCCCTCATAGCGATCGTTCCCCAGGCGCCGGATATGCCAGACCCGCTGCTGCTTCTCGCCGTCGTCGTAAATAAAATGTTCGTTGAGCGTCAGCGTATCGCCGATAACGTCCCCGGCAATCTCAACGTGAAAACGTCGGATCTGCTTGCCGCTGCGATCCTGCACCATCCCCCACGCTTCGGTTTTGCCCTGGAAGAAGTGGAAGATATCCAGCCGCGGCTGCTGCTGGCGGTACTCGGTCACCTCTGTGCTACAGCCCGCCAGCAGCATCGTGAATGCCAGCACCATCATCAGGAAACGTTTCATTTTTGGCCTCCGATTAACTGCTGACGCAGCTCAGGATATTGCGTACGGGGAGCCAGCCAGATGGCCAGAAAACGGGTACTGAACGCTTCTGACTGGCGTGGTCCCAGGGGAATAAAGGTTTTCTGAAGGGTCGGGTCGCGGTACCAGAACTGCCCCTGCTGGTCATCAAGGACAAACGCCAGCTGTGAGCCCGGTCGAACATCCGGCCACAGCGACCGGAGCATCCGCAGCCAGGCTTCGCTTTGCGGTTCCTGCGCCAGGATCCCCTGCGCCTGCCACTGGTCGCGGGTTGCCTCGACCAGCTCATCGCGATCGATGTCCCGCGCATAGGTAATGATCAGCGCCTGATCCTGGTTCTCCCGACCGTAACGCCCGTCCGGCGTACGCAGCTGGGAGGTATAGACAGTGAACGGCCCCCAGGTGAGCGTGGCATCGCCCACCTTACGCCACGCCAGCCAGTCGGCGGCCTGGGCCGCAGGCATGGCGATCAGCCAAAGCAGCAAAATCGCAGCTCTCATTTTTGTCTCCCCATCAGCAGGTGGAAAAACAGCATCAACACCAGCCAACCCGGCGCCATCCAGCTGACGACGATAAAAGTCGGCTCCAGAAATGTGATGGCATCCAGCCGCTCGCCAATCAGGTACGCCACCGGGCCTCCCGCGGCGGCCAGCAGGGTGAGCAGCCAGCCGGGCAACGTGGTGGTGCGCGTAAGCTGCGTCCAGACGGTGGCGAACATCAGCCATAATGCCACCATCCATAACGGCATCAGGGCATCACCCGTGAAGGCGATCAGCCCCGTCAGCGCCCAGAGCGTATCCAGCAAACTGCCCGCCGCGGCCAGCCCGATGGCGTAAAAACGGTATACAGACGGCAAGAGCAGGCACGCCAGGATCGCCAGCGCGAGCCAGATAATCAGGCCCTTTTCGCGAAAGAGCACCACCAGCGTCCAGTAGAGATCGAACGCGACGGCCAGCAGGAAGACCTGAAGGTATCGTCTCATACGCGCTCGGCGGTCAGCTGCACCACGCTGATGGTGCGGGCGTTAAACCCGGCTTCGCAGTAGCCAAAGTAGTAAAGCCACATGCGGCGGAACCGCTCATCAAAGCCGAGTTTTTCAATCTCCTGCCAGGCGTGGACAAAGCGCTGCCGCCAGTGCGCCAGCGTGCGGGCGTAGTCGGGACCCATGTCGAACAGATTGCGCACCACGAAATCGGTATGGCGCGTCATCAGATCGTTCATCGCGGTGATGCTCGGCAGGAAGCCGCCGGGGAAAATGTAGCGCTGGATAAAATCGACGCTTTTGCTGTAGTCGCGATAGCGCTGGTCCTGAATGGTGATGGCCTGAATCGCCATGCGTCCTCCCGGGCGCAGCCGCGCCTGACAGGTACGGAAGAACGTGGGCAGATAGCGCTGCCCGACGGCTTCAATCATCTCTATCGAGACCAGCTTGTCGTACTGCCCGGTGAGGTCGCGATAGTCGCAGAGCAGCACCTCGACCCGATCCTGCAGTCCGGCGCGGGCAATGCGCTCGGTTGCCCAGACGTATTGCTCCTGCGATAGCGTGGTGGTGGTCACCCGACAGCCATAATGACGGGCCGCGTATTCCGCCATCGCCCCCCAGCCGGTGCCAATTTCCAGCAGATGATCGCCCGGCTTCAGCGCCAGCTGTTCGCACAGACGCGCCATTTTGGCCTGCTGGGCCGCCGTCAGATCCTGCTCGTCCTCCGTAAACAAGGCGCTGGAATAGAGCAGCTCCTTATCCAGAAAATGGGCATAGAAGGTGTTACCCAGATCGTAATGGGCGGCAATATTCTCACGCGCCTGCGCGCGGGAGTTACGCCGCGTCCAGTGGCGTAGCCGCTCCAGCGGCCTGCCGAACAGACGGAACCCGTTTTCCAGACGGCCAAGCACCTCGCCGTTGAGCGCCAGCAGTTCCAGAAGCGGCGTGAGGTGCGCGGTTTCCCATTCACCATCCATCCAGGCTTCTGCCGCGGCAAGGCTCCCGCCCGTTAAGACGCGCCAGTAGACGCCGGTCGTGAGGATCTGCACGTCGGCATGCAGCGCGGAGGATGTCTCACCAAAATGAAAGGTCTGCGCCCCTTCACGCAGCGTGAGCGAGCCGCCGCGGATACCGCTTAACAGACGAAACAGCAGCCATCGTGCGATGCGGACGTTGCGCGGAATATCGGGTTCTAACGCAAAGACGGGATCGGTCATGAGCGTTCACTCCTGCTGACGGGATGGTTATACAGCGGCACGCGCTTGAGCCACAGGCGCAGCGCCTGCCAGTAAATGGCGAAAACGGTTTTCAGGGTCATAAGCGGGATGCGCAGGAGCAGCGAACGCAGCGCAGGGCGCGTCAAAGGCTCCCGGCGCAGCGCCAGCGTGGCATCGAACACCTTCGCCTCCTGATGATTTTCAATGTGCATATGCAGCGTGTTATCCGGGTCGTTGAAGCGCCAGTGGTAGATCATGTCCATCGGATTGAACGGAGAAACGTGAAACGCTTTTTCCGTAGGCCGGGCATGTTGCCCGTCGACCGCGTAATAATGACGCTCGTTCCACGGCGTGTTGCGGACCTCCGCCAGCAGCCAGCGCAGGGTACCGTTCCCGTCATAGCAGTAGTAAAAGTTGACCGGATTAAAATGGAACCCGAAATAGCGCAGCTGCGTCAGGAGCATCACCCGCCCGTCCGGACGTTCCCCGGTCAGGCTCTCCAGCCTGCTTAGCACGTTCTCTTTAAGCGGCGTGCCGAGCGGGTAGTCCGCGTCATGGAACGAGGCGGCGGCAAAGCGATTGCGCCGCACGCCGACGGACGCGAGCTGCGGCAGTTCATCGAGATCCAGCCAGGCCATAAACACGCTGTAGCTGAATTCGTGGGTTTTCGGCTGGAGGCGGCGGTGGCGTAATACGCCGTGGTAGAGGCAGCTGTTCATCTCAGTTCCCCTCCCCGGCTGCAATCGCATTGACCACGTCCAGCGCGCTGCGCACCCCGTCCTCATGAAAACCGTTGTACCAGTAGGCTCCGCAGAACCAGCTCCGCCGGTGGCCGTTGATCTCGCCGCGCCGCGCCTGCGCCCGCCAGCTTTGCGGGTTAAACAGCGGATGCTCATAAACGAAGCGTTGCAGAACGAAGCGCTCATCCACCGGCGCGTCCGGGTTCAGGGTGACGCAGAACAGCGGGCTGCCCGCAGGCAGCCCCTGCAGGATATTCATGTTGTAGGTGACACAGGCGCTGGCCTGCGCCTGCTCGCTCAGGCGGTAGTTCCAGCTCGCCCAGGCGCGCGGCCGCACCGGCAGCCAGCGCGGGTCGCTGTGCAACACAACCTCGTTGCGCTGCCAGCCGATATCGCCCAGCACCTCGCGCTCTGCGGTGGTCGGGTCGTCAAGCATGGCCAGCGCCTGAGTGGAGTGGCAGGCAAATATCACCTGATCGAAGGTATGGCTGCCGTTTTCGAGCTGGAGCGTGACCCCGCGCTCGTGGCGGCTCACCCGCTGAACCGGCGAATTGAGATGCAGCGTCAGCCGATCCCCCAATTTGTCCCGCATCGCGCGGATATACTCCCGCGAGCCGCCCGGCACCACGTACCACTGCGGGCGATGAGTGATATCAAGCAGACCGTGGTTTTGGAAGAAACGTAAAAAGAGCGGCAACGGGAAGCGCGTCATCTCCTGCAGCGACGATGACCAGATGGCGGCCCCCATCGGCAGAATGTAGTGGCGCGCAAAAAACGGCGTGAAGCCGTGCTGGTCCAGAAACGTCTGCAGCGTGGCGTTCGGATCCACTTCCCCGTCCAGCGCCTGTTTTGCCAGGCGGTTAAAGCGTACGATCTCGCCCAGCAGCCGCCAGAATGCCGGATTCACCAGGTTTCGACGCTGGGCAAACAGCGACGTCAGCGTGTGACCGTTGTACTCAAACCCCGTCGCGGGGTCGTGCACCGAAAAGCTCATCTGCGTTTTTTGCCCGCTGATGCCCAGCTCGCTGAGCAGGCCCATAAAGCGCGGGTAGGTACGGTCGTTGTAGACGATAAACCCGGTATCGATCGCGTATGTACCCTGTGGCGTTGAGACGTCAACCGTTGCGGTATGGCCGCCCGGCGTGGATCCCGCTTCAAACAGGGTCACCTGATGGTGCCCGGCCAGGCGCCAGGCGCAGGTCAGCCCGGCAATGCCGCTGCCGATAATCGCAATGTTCATGAACGCACCATCCTGCGCAGCAGCGCGCGCTGAAGAAACGCAGGCAGCCCGGAGAGCAGCCGCAAAATGAAGCCAAACCCGGACGGAAACGCGATGTGCATTTTCCCAGCCGCCAGTCCGATACGGATCGCCTTGACCGCCTCGTCGACGGTCACCCTGCCCGGCATGGCAAAATCGTTTTTTTGCGTCAGGGGCGTATCGACAAAGCCGGGAGAGACAACCGTAACGGCAATCCCTTTTGGCTCCCAGTCCAGGCGCAGGCTTTCGGCAAACCAGCTCAGCGCCGCTTTGGACGCACCGTAGGCCTCTGCGCGGGGAAAAGGCAGCCAGTGGGCCATCGAGCTCACCAGCACCACGCGGTTGCCTCGAACCAGCTGCGGCTGCAGCGCCTCAAGGCAGTTCACCGGCCCAAGGAAATTGGTGTTCATGACCCGCTCCACCAGCGCCGCATCCACCACGCCACCGTCGAGGTATTCGCAGGTACCCGCGCAGAGGATAATCAGGTCGGCGTAGCTGCCGGTCAGCGCCTGGCGACAGGCGTCCCTGTCCGTCATATCGAACAGGCGCACGGTGAGATTGGGGCAGGTCTGATGCAGCGCTTCCAGACGCGCCGGATCGCGCCCGCAGGCAATCACATGGTAGCCGTCAGCAGAGAAGGATTTCGCCAGCCCGGCGCCAATCCCCGAGCTTGCGCCGGTAATCAGCACCGTCTTCATGATTTCACCCTCCGCTTCACGCCGCGAACCGCCCAGCCCAGCAGAGGAAGATGTTCATAGATCATCTCTCCCGCATCGTAGTAGTCCCGCTGGCGCGTGATGAGATCGTTTTCCGTTTCCACCACTGAACATCCAGGCAGGTCGAGCGGTTCGCCTCCGGCAATGCGCGGATGTGACCAGTGCATCACCCAGGTGACAACAAATCGGTTCCCGCTGCACAGCGGCGGATCGATAGAAAAACGGCAGTTCTCGACGTTGGCCAGCAGATGGGTGAAATAGCGCTGAAGCGCAAAAATACCGTTGTGCTCACCGAAGGGATCGATAAGCGTGGCGTTCGAATGATAAAGCCCCGCCAGCGCGGACGGCGGCTGGCTATCCAGTGCGGCGTAGTACTCGACAAACCGACTCACGACAGAGGGCAAAGTGCTCATGGGTCACATCCTGGCTGTAAACAACGTGGCGTAATCGCATAATTAAAACTTACACAATTAACGTTATTTGTCCAAGTTTGTGCAAATTTATTTTTTATTACCTTTCAATATCAACAACTTGATAACTCATTCATTTGACGGTTTTGTAGGCCGGGTAAGGCGTAGCCGCCACCCGGCTTTCACTCACTTTCAGGTTATCCTTAAGGCAAATTCAGCGATCATCTTCCAGGCTTATCCTTTTTATTCATAAGGATGCCTGACATGAAACGTTTCTTTCTCTCCCTCTTCTCAAGCCCGGAATCCTTACTGCAGGTGATGAGTCAGCAGGAAATTATTGAAGCCGTGGAAGATGGCGACCGCATCATCATCGACCAGGACGGGAACGCCTCGGTGAACTACAAGAGCAACGAGGTGCGGCAGGACTTTCTGCGTCACGTCAACACGCTGAAGAGGGCCTGAGATGGGAACGGCGATATTTATGGTGCTGATGGTATGCGGGTACTGGTACACCAGCCGCGACCTGTCGACCCGCTTTAAAATCAAGCGTTCCTTCGGCTGGGACGTCTATTTTCTCGTTGCGCTTTACGGCTGTATTTTCGTTCTGCAGGGGGTGATTGCTACGGGGCTGCTCTGGCTGCTGCTGCTTAGCCTTTCCGCCGCCAACAACGCTTTCCACTTTGCC
The DNA here is from genome assembly GCF_002952735.2 of Enterobacter sp. SGAir0187. Classification (NCBI taxonomy): domain Bacteria; kingdom Pseudomonadati; phylum Pseudomonadota; class Gammaproteobacteria; order Enterobacterales; family Enterobacteriaceae; genus Enterobacter; species Enterobacter sp. SGAir0187. The sequence goes on from NZ_CP025034.2 coordinate 359,317, forward strand.
TCACCGAAATACACCGACTGGCAAATCGACTTTATGAACTGGAGTTTTCTAGGCATTCAGGCGCCGGTGGTCGTGATGCTGGCGTTTGCCATTCTGTTTTGCCTCTACCGCTCTAACTGGGCAGGCAGCGCCAGGCTGGACGGCGAGAGTCGGAAAAAGCTCTACAAACGGCTTGCGCAGGCAAGCGGGATCGAGCAACTGCTCTATCAGTGTATGGAGCAAGGCGAGCTGGCGCAGGTCACGCTCCGGTCGAGGCGGATATACGTGGGTATGATCCACACCGCGACGCTGGAATATGAAAAAACGGCCAATATCGTGCTGATCCCGATGTTGAGCGGGTACCGGGACGAGAAGACGATGAACCTGCGCATCGAGAATAATTACAGCCGGTGGTACGCCGAGCATGACATTACGCTCGACTCGGAACCCCGCAGCGCCATGTCATTCCGCAAGGTGATTTTACTCAATCAGATTGAGAGCATCTCGCTGTTCGATCCCGCCAGCGCCAGCGCGCTGTCGCTGGCACAGCATGACACGCTTTCTAAAGAGACATCCCCATAATTCTGAGTATGCTCTGCTGTGAGGCGGTTTCAAAAAGGACGTTCTTAATGCAGAGCATGCCCTGCTTCTGGTAGAACCGGTACGCTCCCGCGTTCTGCTCAAGTACTTCCAGCCAGAGATAGTCCTTACCCCTGCTCCGGGCCATGTCGATAATTTTATTGAACATGTCCTGACCATAGTGCTTGCCGGTCTCGGCAGGATCGAGGTAGAGCTTATTGAGGAGAACGCCCCTCTTGTCCGTTTCTGGAAGCATGGCGTCCCAGGTCACTTTCATAAATCCCACAGGCCGATCGGTCTCTGCAACATACCAGGAAACCGCGTTATCTTTCAGGCTCTGTTCAACTACAGGAAGCGCGTACTCTCCGTGCAGAAAATCCTTCATCTCTGCCTCTGACATCCACAGATGCTGAAAATGGGCGGGATAGATGCGATATCCCAGCTCGCTTAAGAGCGTAGAATCGGCCCCGCTGGCCTGTCGAATTCGAAGAGTCATGGAAGGTATCCTTACTAGCCGCTTTACGTGTGATGTCGTGCGAAACGAGAAAGACAAAAACAGTTACATTCTTGCAGCATAGAGTATTGCGGTGAACGACGTTAAGTACACCCGGCTAATGCCCTCTTCAACGGAGCAATGACCTCATCCGTCTCCATGCCCATCTGCGCATGAATAATGGCACCGTCAATGAGCAGCATGATTTCATTGACGACGCGCTCATCCGCGATTTTCGTCAGCGACGCAATAATATTCTTTGTTTCGATTTTGTGATCGCGGCATATCGCTTTTATTTCACTTTCAATATCTTCGGATTTGGCTTCGGCGCTGGCATTAATAAACGCGCAGCCGTGGAATTCAGGCGAAATAAACCATTCATAGAGCGTTGAAGATATCGCCTCAGCAGGTATTTCGCCGTCATTGAGATGTCGGCGCAGCGTGGATTCAAACCAGTTAATCCATATTTCATGCCGATAGTGCAAATAGGCGATAATAAGTAAGCTTTTGCTCGGAAAATGGCGATAAAACGTCACCTTCGTCACTTTCGCCTCTTTAATCAGCGTATCCACCCCCGTCGCCCTGAAGCCCGTGGAATAAAACAGATCGTGCGCCGTGAGTAATATTTTATCCCGGACGCTAATTTTTGTTTCGTTGCCTGCGTGTTCGGTTTTCATTTTTTCGACAGCCTCAAAAAGGGTGTTGACAGCGTTATTTTTCAGGCATAGATTACACCAGGTAGACAGATCTGTCTACCTAAAATCACATTGAGGTAACCGCCATGAACACACGTCCTCCTTTACCGCCCTTCACCCGTGAAAGCGCCATCGAAAAAGTCAGGCTGGCAGAAGATGGCTGGAACAGTCGCGACCCGGCGAAAGTTGCGCTGGCCTATACGCTGGATACCCAATGGCGCAACCGTGCAGAATTCGCCACCAACAGGGAGGAAGCGCAGGCGTTCCTGGCGCGGAAATGGAAAAAAGAACTGGATTATCGTCTGATTAAAGAGCTGTGGGCCTTTACGGATAACCGCATCGCGGTCCGCTATGCCTATGAATGGCATGATGATTCAGGAAACTGGTTCCGCTCGTACGGCAACGAAAACTGGGAGTTCGCCCCGGACGGCTTGATGAAGCGTCGTTTTGCCTGCGTAAACGATATGCCGATAAAAGAATCCGAGCGACTGTTCCACTGGCCGCTGGGCCGACGCCCGGACGATCACCCGTCGCTGAGCGATCTGGGCTTATAGGATTTTTACATCACTCCGGGGCGCCCCGGAGTGATGCGTTTAGAGTGCGCCCAGCTGTTTCATCAGCGTCTGGTTGTCCTCAATATGCCAGTTTGCCGCAATTTTACCGTCGCGGACTTCATAAATATCCGTAGCGATGAAATCTATTTTCTGCCCTTTTCCTTTCAGCGTGCCAAATGTCCCGGTGAATGTGCCGTAAAAATGCAAATGCGAAACCACGCGATTGCCTGAAATAATCATCTGTTCAACGTCACAGCGTAAGTCCGGCACGGCGGCACGAAACGCCCGGGAGGCTAAAATAGCGCCTTCAGGCCCTTGCTTACGACCTTCCGGGGGCGTTTTATCGATGAAATTCACCGCCAGCGCATCACGCGCCAGGGATTCTTCTCCCGTATTCCAGAACGTTGCATATTCTCTGGCAACGGCTTCATTCACCCTTAATTGCGCCTGGGGCAAGCTCTTATCAACAATAAGCTGTTTCGGCTGCAGCCATTCCAGCTGCGCCGAAAATGTGGTGCCGGACAGACCGGCAAGAATAAGCATCGCCACAGCTGGACGAAAACACGTCGTATATTTCATGATGTCTCTCAACAGAGTATTACGTTACCCGCAGACGATTTCCTGCGGTTCAAACCGGTGGGGATTCAGTTAATTAACGCCCCGCCCTCAATATCAATGACCGACCCCGTGACAAAGGGATTGTCCATGGCGAAAAGATATCCTTGCGCGATGTCCTCCGCCCTTCCCCAGGCTTTGGCTGGCAGGGTATCCGCCGCGCCGGCGAGCAGGTTTCCCGGGCGAAACCGATGCCGGAAGCGCCGCCGATAATTAAGGTTTTACGGGTCATAACGTTTCCTCCTCCAGGGTGTACGTTGGGTAATCGGTATAGCCCGTGGCGGTGCCGCCAAACAGCGTGGCGGGGTCGCGCACCTGGGCCAGCGGCAAGCGGTGCGCCAGCCGGTGAGGCAAATCCGGGTTGGCAATAAAGGGCCGTCCGAACGCAATCAAATCGGCATAGCCCGCCGCCAGAATTTCTTCGGCTTTATTAAGGTCATAGTTGCCCGCGACGATCAGGGTTCCGCTGAACGTCTCGCGAAGGGATTGACGAAAACGCTCGGGTATCTGCGGCGCGTCGTCCCAGTCGGCTTCCGCCAGGTGGATGAACGCAATCCCCTTTTGTTCGCACCAGGCCGCAAGTGCGAGTATGGCTTCAGAGACCTGCGGGTCGTTCATCCCGCGCTGGGTAATAAACGGCGAAAGACGGATGCCCGTGCGGTCGTGACCAATGGCTTCGGCAACCGCGCTTAACACTTCCTGGGCGAAGCGGATCCGGTTAGCCAGCGTGCCGCCGTACTCGTCCGTGCGTTTGTTGGAGGTTTGGCGCAGGAACTGGTCGATCAGATAGCCGTTTCCGCCGTGGATCTCCACGCCATCAAACCCGGCCTGGACGGCATTCAAGGCGGCCTGGCGATAGTCCGCGACGATGTTCTGAATGTCCTTGCGTGAGAGCGTTCTCGGCTGCGGGCAGTCAACCATCTGGCCTTCCCCACGCTCATTCACCACCCACACCTGCGCGTCTGGCGCAAGGGCAGACGGGGCGACCGGCTGACCGTCCTGGTGAAAACTGGCGTGCGACATTCGCCCAACGTGCCAGAGCTGAGAAAAAATGACGCCGCCCGCCTGATGTACGGCCCCCGTCGTGAGCTGCCATCCTGAAACCTGCTCCGGCGAATGGATGCCGGGCGTCCAGGAGTATCCCTGACCCTGAGGCGAGATCTGTGTGGCTTCGGTGATGATTAACCCCGCGCTGGCCCGCTGCCGGTAATACTCGGCCATCAGCGCGGAGGGAATGTTGCCCGGCTGAAGGGAACGCGCGCGGGTCATCGGCGCCATGACGATACGATTTTTCAGGTCCAGCGAACCCAGCCTGTAACGTTCAAAGAGTGAAGCAGGTTTCATGTTTTCATCCCTTATGGTTTGGATGAAATCACTTTACAGTCGGCACCTGATTTTGATAATTACGCTAAAAATAGATGCACTTTTCGGAAAAAATGAATAATGGGTAAACTCGAAGACATGGCCTTACTGGTGGAAGTCGCCAGAGCCGGAAGTCTTTCCGCCGCCGGACGACGCCTGTCGTTTTCCCCTGCCACCATGACGGCCAGGCTGAAGGCGATTGAGGAGCGTTACCAGACGCGGCTGTTTCATCGCTCCACGCGATCCCTCACCCTGACCCGCGCAGGCGAAGAGTTTTACCACGCCGCGCTGCGCGTGCTGGAAGAGGTGCATCACGCCGAGTCGCTGCTGACGCAAAAAGAGGGCGTGCTCAGCGGCAATATTCGCCTTTCCGCGCCCTCAGACTTTGGCAGACAGTATCTCAGCCCTGCCGTCATTGAATTTTCTCGTCACCATCCTGCCGTCAAATTTTACATCTCGCTAAAAGAACACGTTGAGGATCTGGTCGCTAACCGGCTGGATATGAGCGTGCGCTTCGGTAATTTGCCGGACAGCAGCCTTGTCGTCAGAAACATCCGCCCAAACCATCGGGTGCTGGTTGCCTCCGGGGCGTATCTTAACGACCACGGCATCCCCGCCACGTTTGCAGATTTAGCCCGGCACCGGTGCCTGGCGCTGGAGTCTCAGGGCGTGGTGATGAACGAATGGCGCTTTGAACATGAGGGAGAGGAAAGCGTTGTTCGCGTCGAGCCCGCCATGGTGTGCGACGACGGGGCAGTGCTTCGTCAGTGGGCGCTCAGCGGGGCCGGCATCGCGGGGAAATCGTGGTGGGACGTCAAAGACGACGTTGACGCCGGAAGACTCACGGTGCTGTTTGCCGACAGCTTCACCGGCTTTAGCCGCTACGATCGCAAAGATGTCGGGCTGCAGCTTGTTTACCCGCAGCGCAAGCTGCAGCCGCTTCAGGTTACGGCGTTCAGCCAGTTTTTTCTCGACTGGCTTAAAAAACATTAACGTAAAAAACAGTGATACACTTACTCCACCTGGCCGATTGTCCCGTCTTCACGATGCAGGATAAAAACCAACGTAACCAAATTACCAAATGGTCACTCGTTGCCAACCCCGGCCCGTCACGCTAAGCTTACATAATGACTAATACTATGAATGCCCCATCAATACGTGGTCCACTTGACCACTCTGTCAGAGAGCAAATCGTCGAAGCGGCTTTCGAGCACTTCGGTCACTACGGCTATGAAAAAACCACCGTCGCCGAGCTGGCGAAATCTATCGGTTTTTCAAAATCCTACATTTATAAGTTCTTCGATTCCAAGCAGGCTATCGGCGAAGTGATCTGCGCTAACCGCCTGGAGCTGATCATGGCGGCCGTGCTTTCCGCCATTGAGGGTGCACCGTCAGCCAGCGAAAAATTACGCCGTCTTTTCAAAGCGCTTACCGAGGCGGGAAGCGAGCTGTTTTTCCACGATCGCAAGCTTTATGACATCGCGGCAGTCGCCGCGCAGGAGCAGTGGCCTTCGACCCAAAAGTATACCGAAAGTCTGATGAAGCTGATCGAAAGCATCATTATCGAAGGCAGGCAGGCCGGTGAGTTCGAAAGAAAAACGCCACTGGATGAGGTCACTCAAGCCATCCACATGGTGATGTGCCCTTACATTAACCCCGTTCAGCTACAATATAACCTCGAGATGGCCCCCACTGCGGCGGTGCTACTCTCTTCAATGATATTAAGAAGTCTGGCCCCCTAATTTGTGACCATTGACATTATTGGTCACTAGTCAGAGAATGCGGATACCGTCTTGTTACTTCAATAAGGTTTCCCATGCTCAGGCTCACTTCAGCCCGCGTTGCCGTATGTCTTCTGCCGTTTGCCCTGGTGGCGTGCGGCGATAATTCCGCGAGTGACGATCCGCGCACTAAGCCACCGCTTGTCAGATCCGCCTCTGTCGAGATGGCGAACCCTGCCGCCCGCGCCTTCACGGGCGTGGTGGTGGCAAGAACGCAAAGCGACCTGGGCTTCAGAGTTCAGGGAAAAATCCTCGAACGCCTGGTGGATACCGGGCAGACCGTCAGACAGGGACAGCCTTTGCTGCGTCTCGATCCTGTTGACCTGAAATTACAGGCCCAGGCGCAGCAGCGCGCGGTGGATGCTGCCCAGGCGCGGGCGAGAAAAGCCACCAGCGATGAGTCGCGTTATCGCGGTCTGGTGGCGTCCGGCGCAGTGTCCGCCTCGGAGTACGATCAGATTAAAGCGGCGGCCGATACGGCCCGGGCGGATCTCAGCGCAGCTCGGGCGCAGGCCAACGTGGCGCAAAACGCCACGGGCTATGCCGTACTGCTGGCGGATTCAGACGGCGTGGTGATGGAGACGCTCGCCGAACCCGGTCAGGTCGTTAGCGCCGGGCAGGTCGTCATCCGCCTTGCCAGAGCGGGACAGCGCGAAGCGCTTGTCCAGCTTCCGGAGACGCTGCGCCCTGCCGTCGGCAGCGAAGCGCAGGCCACGCTTTATGGCAGTGAACAACACCCGGTCACCGCGACGTTGCGCCTGCTGTCTGACTCCGCGGATGCCACAACCCGCACGTATGAAGCCCGCTACGTGCTGGATGGTCAGCTGGCGAACGCGCCGCTGGGGGCGACCGTCACGCTCAGCATTGAAGACGCGAAAACGGAAGGTCAGGCGATGCAGGTCCCGCTGGCCTCACTCTACGATGCGGGTAAAGGGCCCGGCGTCTGGCGCATTTCCGCCCAGCCAGAAAAGGTCACATGGACGCCGGTTAAGGTGCTGAGCGTGGGCGAAGATGCGGTCCAGGTCACGGGTGGCGTGAAGCCCGGGGAGAAGATCGTTGCGTTAGGGGCCCATCTTCTGCACGAAGGTGAAGTTGTCAGGCTTGCAGATCAACGCCATGCCGCTCCGGCGGAGAACGCACCATGAGCCAACGTCGCTTCAACCTGTCAGCGCTGGCCGTCCGCGAGCGCTCCGTCACGCTATTTCTGATCGTTCTGGTGACGATTGCCGGTATTTACGCTTTTTTTGGACTGGGACGCGCGGAAGATCCGCCCTTCACCGTGAAGCAGATGACGGCGATCGCCGTCTGGCCGGGCGCCACCGCGCAGGAGATCCAGGATCAGGTCGCGGAGCCGCTGGAAAAGCGCCTGCAGGAGCTCAAATGGTATGACCGTACCGAAACCTATACCCGTCCCGGCATGGCATTTATCACGCTGTCGTTGCAGGACAAGACCCCGCCAGCCGAAGTGCAGGAGGAGTTCTATCAGGCGCGTAAGAAGCTTGGAGATGAAACTCAGCGTCTCCCGGCGGGCGTCATCGGCCCGATGATCAATGACGAATTCTCGGATGTCACCTTTGCCCTCTTTGCCCTGAAAGCAAAAGGCGAACCGCAGCGGCAGCTGGTACGCGATGCCGAAGGCCTGCGACAGCAGCTTCTGCACGTTCCCGGGGTAAAAAAAGTGAACATTATTGGCGAACAGGCCGAACGGATATATATCGCCTTCTCCCATGACCGTCTGGCCACAATGGGCCTCTCACCGCAGGATATTTTCAATGCCCTCAATAGCCAGAACGCCCTGGCCGCGGCGGGTGCCATTGAGACCCGGGGCGCGCAGATTTTTATCCGTCTGGACGGCGCGTTCGATGAACTGCAGAAAATCCGCGATACGCCTTTAGTCGCCCAGGGCAAAACGCTCACGCTGTCGGATGTGGCAACGGTTGAACGAGGTTATGAAGATCCCCCGACGATGCTGATACGCAATCAGCATGAACCCGCCCTGCTGCTGGGCATTGTCATGCGTGAGGGCTGGAACGGCCTGGCGCTGGGGAAATCGCTGGATGCGGAAGCGGCGAAAATCAACGATAGCCTGCCGCTTGGCATGACCCTGACCAAAGTCACCGACCAGTCCGTCAATATCCGCTCCTCGGTCGATGAGTTTATGATCAAATTCTTCGTCGCCCTGCTTGTGGTCATGGTGGTCTGTTTTGTCAGCATGGGCTGGCGCGTGGGGGTGGTGGTTGCGGCGGCGGTACCGCTGACGCTGGCGGTCGTATTCGTGGTGATGGAAGCCGCGGGAATAAACTTTGACCGCGTCACGTTGGGCTCCCTGATCCTCGCCCTCGGTCTGCTGGTTGACGATGCCATTATCGCCATTGAAATGATGGTGGTGAAGATGGAGGAAGGTTACGACAGAATCAAAGCCTCGGCCTACGCCTGGAGCCACACCGCCGCGCCGATGCTGGCCGGTACACTGGTGACGGCCATTGGCTTTATGCCGAATGGTTTTGCCCAGTCGACCGCCGGGGAATACACCAGCAATATGTTCTGGATTGTCGGCCTCGCCCTGATTGCCTCGTGGTTTGTGGCGGTGGTGTTCACACCGTATCTTGGGGTGAAGATCCTGCCGGCGATCCCCAAAGTGGAAGGGGGCCATGCTGCCATCTATAACACGCCTCGCTATAACCGTTTTCGCCAGCTGCTTGGCCGCGTTATCGCCAGAAAATGGCGCGTGGCCGGCTCCGTGGTCGCCATTTTCATTCTGGCCGTGCTCGGCATGGGGCTGGTAAAAAAACAGTTTTTCCCGACCTCCGATCGCCCGGAAGTGCTGGTTGAAGTACAGATGCCTTATGGCACCTCGATTGCGCAAACCAGCGCCGCTACCGCAAAAATCGAAGCGTGGCTGGGCAAGCAGCCAGAAGCCAAAATCGTCACGGCCTATATTGGTCAGGGCTCGCCCCGTTTCTATCTGGCAATGGCTCCCGAGCTGCCCGACCCCTCTTTTGCAAAAATCGTGATCCTGACGGACAGCGAGACGTCACGCGAGGCGCTCAAGTTCAGGCTCAGGGAGGCCGTCGCCAGCGGCCTTGCGCCCGAAGCCCGCGTGCGGGTGACGCAGCTGGTGTTTGGCCCCTACTCGCCCTTCCCGGTTGCCTGGCGCGTGTCGGGGCCGGATGTCAAACAGGTGCAGAACATCGCCGAACGGGTGAAAGCCGTGCTTCAGGCAAGCCCGATGATGCGAACCGTTAACACCGACTGGGGCTCGCGCGTTCCGGTGCTCCATTTCACTCTCGATCAGAACCGCCTGCAGGCGACCGGCTTAACCTCCAGCGCCGTTGCCGGGCAGCTTCAGTTCCTGTTATCAGGCGTGCCTGTCACCTCCGTGCGGGAAGATATTCGATCGGTAGAGGTCGTTGCCCGCGCGGCGGGTGATATCCGCCTTGACCCGGCAAAAATCGAAGGCTTTACCCTGGTCGGCAATGCCGGACAGCGCGTGCCGCTGTCTCAAATTGGCAAGATAGAGGTCGGCATGGAAGACCCGATCCTACGCCGTCGCGATCGCACCCCCACGATTACCGTACGGGGCGATATCGCCGACAATCTTCAGCCGCCGGACGTGTCGGTCGCCATCATGAAGCAGCTCCAGCCGATCGTTGATTCGCTGCCGGCCGGCTACCGTATCGACATGGCGGGTTCGATTGAGGAATCAGGTAAAGCCACGCAGGCCATGTTACCGCTCTTCCCGATCATGATTGCCCTGACCCTGCTGATCATCATTTTGCAGGTGCGCTCACTCTCCGCAATGGTCATGGTGTTCTTAACCGCGCCGCTGGGGCTGATTGGCGTCGTGCCGACCCTGCTGATATTTAATCAGCCGTTTGGTATCAACGCGCTGGTCGGTTTGATCGCCCTCTCCGGCATTCTGATGCGTAATACGCTGATTCTGATCGGTCAAATCGATCATAACCAGAAGGACGGCCTCGATCCGTTCCAGGCGGTGGTTGAGGCGACGGTCCAGCGAGCGCGACCGGTCTTACTCACCGCCATGGCGGCCGTGCTGGCGTTCATTCCCCTGACGCATTCGGTGTTCTGGGGCACGCTGGCCTGGACGCTGATCGGCGGAACGCTGGGCGGGACGATCATTACCCTCGTCTTCCTGCCCGCGATGTATGCGATCTGGTTCCGGATCCGCCCGGTTGAACAACGCGTTCAGCACGGCACGGAAAACGTGTAAACTACCATTAGTAGATAACTAATCTGAGGAAAGCATGGTTGTTAAGCGCTTAAGAAAAGAGGACCGCCGCGTGCAGCTGCTGGAGGTTGCGCGTGGGATCGTGCGTCAGCAAGGCACCGAGGCGTTAACCCTTGGCTATCTGGCAGAACGGGCCAACGTGACCAAGCCCATCCCCTACGACCACTTTGGCGATCGCGAAGGGCTGCTGATGGCGCTGTATCAGGACTATAGCGATCGGCAGCTGGCGAAATTCCGCGAGACGCTGGCGGTTGACAGCAAAACGCTGGAGAAGACGATCCGCTTTTTCAGCGCGGCCTATATCGACTGTGCCATTGCCGCCGGGCCTGAAACCGGGCCAATCGCCGCGGCGCTGTCCGGTTCTCGCGCGCTGCAGACGTTCCGGGAAGCATGCGTGGCCGAATGTGCCGACTGCCTGCGCACCGCGCTTTCGCCTTTTATCGTCTTAAAAGGCGTTCAGGGGGAAGCGGTACTGACGGCCATCATTGGCGCGGCGGAGGCGCTCAGCACCGCGGCGGGCAACGGCGTGCTCGCCCGAAATGTGGCAGAAGATACCCTCAGCGGCGCCATGACCGGCGTGCTTGCGACCTACGCGAATAGCACAAAATGATCGCCGGGGGTGGATTGACACTTAAGTTACCAATAGTAACATAGGCGTCTCTTCTCCCCCATTTTGAGGTTGCTATGTCTGCTACAAATGCCATGAGTAACGCGCTGATCGTGACGGCTCACCCTGTCGACACGTCCTTGTCCCATTCACTGGCCGCCCGCATTGCCGGAAAATTACGCGAGGAAGGCATGCAGGTTGAGATGGCCGATCTTCATGCTGAAGGCTTTAATCCGGCCATGTCTCGCGCCGATCTTGACTTGTATCACGGGGATCCGAGCGCCCTCCCCGACGATATTCTGCGCGAGCAGCAGCGCGTCGAGCGAGCGGATATGCTGGTGTTTGTCTTTCCCGTGTACTGGTGGTCGGTCCCCGCGCTGTTGAAAGGCTGGTTCGACCGCGTATTGACCCTGAACTGGGCGTATAAGGTGGCTGACGACGGCCGGATCGTGGGCAATTTACGGGATGTTCCCGTTCGCCTGATTGCCACTGGCGGCAGCGATCTCACCGGGTTTGATAAACACGGCTATTCGACGGCGATTCAGACGCAGATAATCGAAGGGGTATTTGGCTTCTGCGGGTTGAAGAACGTTAAGCTCGATGTCCTTTACCAGGCAGACGAAGCGACGCCCGAGCAGGTTGAGGATTTCCTGCAAAGGCTCGGCAGTATTAAATAATATCAGCCAGGCGCAACGCTAACGTTGCACCTACTGATGTTGGTGTATTGAAGAGAATCTCTCACCAGCGCTATAACTGGACGCGATAGTTGCGCTAACAGCGAAATAAACAAAGGTCATTGCATGTATCAGTCAGTTCAGCCAGCAACCACGCTCACCACCACCGGAACCTTCGGCGGCGTGAGTGTATCTGTAGCAAACGACTGACAAACAGAACCTCAATCCCCGCCGACATGGACGGGGAAATCTCTCTCCGTTCACCACCCTCTGAATGGAGAAAGAAAATGGTTTCGTCTGACAATGCACTCCTGGTTATCGACATGCAGCAGGGCCTCTTCCGGGGCCCGGTTCCTCCCTGTTCCGCCGATGCCGTTCTGGAAAATATCCGTCTGTTAATCACCCATGCGCGACGCGCGCAGGTGCCCCTCTTTTTTGCCCGCCATATTGGACCAGACGACTCGCCGCTCTCAGAGAAGGGTCCGTTAACCCAGCTGATACCTGAACTGGACGTGAAGGAGCAGGACGTTGTTTTCACCAAGCGCTATCCTAGCTGTTTTCGGGATACCGAATTGCTGCGTGAACTTAATCAGAGAGGCATCAAACAGCTGGTCATTGCCGGGATGAAAACAGAGTTTTGCGTCGATACGACCTGCCGGGCCGCACCGGAACTGGGTTTCAGGACGGTATTAATTTCAGATGCGCATACCACAATGGATAATGACTATTTATTCGCCAGCGACATTATTGCCCATCACAACAGCACGCTGGCAGGCCCGTTTGTGACGCTGTCGACTGCTCGTGACTGGCTTTTTAATACGGTGAGTTGACTCGCGTGAGCGCTTATCTCTTTACCCGGCTCGCCTTTCCGCGCGCCGGGCACATAAGAGAATAATTACAGGGTAAACCCACCGTCACCCACCTGTGCCTGAGCGTACCATTGCATCAGCTTCTCGGTGCCGGGCTCGTTTTCTGCCGGTGACCATGGGGCGGAATCATGCTCGGGCACGGGCTGATACCCTCCGTGTTTAACCTCAAAAATGACACCGCCTTTATCCAGCGACAGCACGGCATGCCAGGTTCCGGCATCCATCTCCAGCACTTTGCAGTCTTCACCTAACACCACGCGCTGGGTCACATTACCGCTGTCGTCAAAATTCAGCACCAGAAAGCGACCGCTCAGCGCCGTCAGCAGTTCAAAGGTGTGCGGATGGCGATGGGGGCGGACATAGGTACCGGGCTCCATTGCAATGGCCAGACGCTGCACCGGGTCGCTCAGGTCAGGGTGTAAATTACGGTGCGCGCGTAAGCGAGGAGAATGTGCGGCCTGCTCGCTTTGCTGCTGCAGGTCACTGAAAGTAATTTGTTTCATATACACCTTTAGGAATGTGGGCTGTCTACGGCAACCCGATTGCCGCAAGACGTTATACCATCGTGAACGGTCGAGGAGCGATGGGATTTGTGAAACAAATCGCTGCCTGCGTTATCGCCCCGAAGGCTGATATAAGGCATCAAAGAGATGAGACGGACTCTTCAAGCGCTGACTCAGACCAGGTATGGGTGTGATAAATCTATGCAGGATCGGCAGGATAATCATGAAGGCGGACAAGGCGTCTCAATATCTCATACCCGGAAATCTCATCCAGAGAGAGCTTATGAGGAACATATTCGATCCTCAGGCAGCGTCGATGCGAATCGGCGCGCAACAGTCGCGGGGATTCAACAACGCGACGTAGCGGGTCCGCAGCACGCTCATAAAAGCCGTATTCCACATCGCTAACAGGGTATTTTTCTATCAACGTATTGCCATGTTGATCCATCACCTGGCGGACTTTTGCAGCGCCCATTCTGGATAAATTCTCGGCGGTCATACCATCCTCATGCCACCCGTTCGGTTTCAGGACGTAAGTATAGTGTGGTTGTTCAACATTTGACGTTGAGTAAAACTCACATTGATTCCCACTATTTCTCGTTTTTCAAACCCGATCGCATTGAAATACCATCCCTTCATTCCCGATCTCTTCCTGACCTGGAACAGAGAGCGAAACTCAAATAATAAATACACCTGCATGCATATGGAGTACGTATGACACTCGATGTTTTATTTCATCTAATGAAAATGATCTCACCTGAAAAAAACATCGCGGGTGAAAATATACATACGTTAATAACGTTACTTTCCTCAGAGAACGATAGAACTGAGGTGCTTTCACCCTTTATTCATCGCCTGCATCTGCTCTCTTTTGCCCAGAACAATCCGCGTAACGCCGAAGAGTTACTCTCTGCGCATTTACCCAAAGACGACGGGATCCTTCCGGTTCTGGACTTCGCGGACTGGCCCCGGGTGCGTTATGTGGGGTCAGGTGAAGTTCAGACGCCTGAATCTGAGAAGTACTTCAGTGAAATGACATCGGCTACCAATCTGTTACGTTCTGCGCTGATCGAAGCTGAACGCGCAAAGGGAACGCCTGCGCTTTATATACTGGATAAATTACTCAATCTGAACAGCGCCCTGCCGGAAAGATATAAAAAGATGGCGAATATTCCCTACGCATAAATACGTTCACTATGCGGAATATCCCATAATAAATATTCCGCTATTTATTAAATCCGCTTTTCATTGAAATCAAGACAGACAATATCCAAAGAGGGCACCACTGGCGCATTAAGGTTAAGCCAGGCCAGCAACCGTTCAATACTCTGTCCTCTGAGCGAATTTTTGGGCCAGACAAGGTAGTAACCGTCCCCCGTTGCTATCGCCTCCCTGAAGGGCAGCGCGAGCAGGCCGCTTTTCAGCGCCTCGAGCGTGAGCCGGAGATCCGCCATCGCTACGCCGTGTCCGTGCATGGCAGCAAGGCTTCCCTGCTCCAGGGTGTCGAACACGATCCCGCCGCTCATGTCGAGGCCGGGGAATAGGCCCGTCCTTTTCAGCCAGCGCTTCCAGTCCCGTCTGTCCGGTGACGGATGAATAAGATCGCATTCTGGAAGCTGATGCCGGGCAGGCTCCAGCAAAGACGGCGTACAAACCGGAATAAGCCATTCGCTGAACAGCAGCCGGCTCTCCGTTGACTCGCCGAAATAACCGTTCCCGAGGAGGATCGCACAATCGTAGGGTTCCCGACTGAAATCAACCGTGTCGAAGTCCATCCAGACGCTGGCAATTTCGATTTTCGGCTTCGCGTGGTTCTCGCGGAAGGATTTAAGCACATCCAGAAGCCATCGCATCGTCAGCGAGCTGGGCGCTTTGAGGCGCAAAAGGTGGTTTTCACTTTTGAATGCGCGACAGGCCCACTCAATAGTCGAGAAACTTTCGCTAAGCTGCCCGGCCAGAATACGCCCGGCATCGCTGACCTCTACTTTCGGACCCTGGCGTTTAAACAGCTCGCAGTCGAACCACATTTCAAGCGTCTGGACATGTCTGCTGACCGCCCCCGGCGTGATATTCAGGACTTCAGCCGCTTTGCTGAAGGAGTTTAGCCGTGCGGCAACTTCGAACGCGCGCAGCGCATACAGTGGCGGTAAAGACATACGTTCCCTTTTTGTCAGGTGTAATCATGCAGTTTTTGTATTATCGGCACTCGGTGACGTTTCACCCCATTCCTCAGCCGGAAACGTCAGCAGCAGCCCCCTGAGCAGAGACTCAAGCTGCGCGCGTTGCGCCTCAGAGAGGTTTCTCAGCAGCGCATTTTGCGTTTCCGTATGCACGAGCAGCGCCTGTTCGATACGAGCCTGCCCGTGCGGCGTCAGGCTGACGAGCGAGCTGCGCTTGTCATCAGGATCGGCAATCCGCCTGATAAGGCCTTGTTGTTCAAGATGGTTGAGCCGGTTCGTCATCGCCCCTGAGGTGATCAACAGGGATGTATACAGCTGCGTGGGCGAAAGGCAGTACGGCTCCCCGGCGCGACGCAGCGTGGCGAGGACGTCAAACTCGCCCTCGCGAAAGCCAAACGGCGCCATGGCCTGCGCGCGTTCTTTTCCCAGGTGCTTCATCAGCCTGAGCATTCGGCCAAAAATTTTCATCGACGAGGCGTCCAGTTCAGGCATGGCGCTGCTCCACTGGCCAACAACGAAGTCTACATGGTCTTTCATCTTCACCCCGGATAGCGTGGGAATTTATCGAGTTGTGCGGTACATCTTACGCAAAAACAGATTTTATCTTAACGTTAAGATAAATGCTCGCGGCAATTTGCCTGGGCCATTCACAACCGAAAAGGATGCCATGTTGAAACGTACATCACCATTACTCTTCGCCGTTATCGCTTTTATCGTCGGGCTGAACCTGCGCCCCATTCTGGCCTCGGTCAGCCCTCTTTTCTCCGTGCTGCAGCGCGAAGCGGGGCTGACCGCGACGCAATTCAGCCTGCTGACTACCCTGCCGGTGGCGATGATGGGACTGGCTGCCCTGTGTGGCCCCTGGCTTTTAGCCAGGATCGGTGCCGTCAGGGGAATAATGCTCGGGCTGTTCATCCTGCTGGTAGCCTGTTCATTACGCGGTTTTAGCACCTCGCTGACAGGTTTGATGGGTACCGCGTTACTGGGTGGGGCCAGCATCGGCACGATCCAGGCGTTAATGCCTGCCCTGATAAAAAAGGCATATACGCAAACGGCCAGCACGATCATGTCGCTATTCAGCACGGGCATTATGGCCGGTGCGGCAGTCGCCGCCGCCAGCGCCGAGCCGCTGTTTTCATGGCTCACGCTCAAGCCCGCGCTGGCTATGGCAGGCGTGCTCGCGCTGCTGGCGCTGATGCTGTGGTTACCCCTGGTTAAACAGTCTGAAGGGGAACAAACAGCACATGAACCCGTTACGCTCTCTTCCTCCCGGACTGGACTCCTTCTGCTCTTTTTTGGCGTGGGGACGGGTGCCTACACGCTGGTCTTAGCCTGGCTGCCCCCGCTCTATATTCAGGCAGGATGGTCCGCACGCAGCAGCGGCTATATGCTGGCCTGGCTGACCTTAACCGAGGTAGCCGCCGGGTTTGCCGTCTCCGCGCTGATCGGTAAATTCCCCGACCGCCGTGTTCCGCTGATAACTGTACTGTTACTGCTGCTGGCGGGATTACTGTGTCTGGTCTTTGCGCCGGGCACCACGCCGGTCTTATCAACCTTGCTGCTTGGCATCGGTATTGGCTCCCTCTTCCCGCTGTCGCTTATCGTCACGTTCGATCATGCGCGAACGCCCGCGCAGGCCGGGAAGTTACTGTCTAAAGTTCAGGGAGGAGGATATATGATCGCCGCGCTCATGCCGTTAGTTGCAGGGATCGTTCGCGACAGTTCGGTCTCGCTGACCAGCGCATGGCTGGTGATGAGTGCGGGAGTCGTGCTGTTGATCGTTATCGCGTTCACTTTCAAACCCACCGTGAACGTGCCGGCGCGGTGAATGTGATACCAGAATTGAGAGTCGTATTTCAGAAGGCTCTACGCTAAATTCCATCATTTCAGGCTATTAAGGAGTGGATATGTCGCAGACGTTACCGGAAATTGATGTCATGTTCGTCGCCGGGTTCGGGCCCATTTCACGGGATACAGTGTCCAGCACCGCGTTTTATATCCAGACTCTCGGACTGCCGCTGAAGCCGATGGAGGGCAATGCCGAGTATCTGCTCACTGAAGAGGGACGCTTGCCGGGCGTGAAGCATTTTGCCGTCTGGCCGCTGTCACAGGCGGCAGCGTCCTGTTTCGGTGAAGCGCAGTGGCCCCCTGAGCATCCTATACCGCAGGGATGGATTGAATACGAGGTGCAGGATCTCGATTCCGCTACCCGCGTTCTGAGCGAAAAAGGCTATCGGTTGTTGGTCGCCAACCGCACAGAACCGTGGGGGCAAACCGTCACTCGCCTGCTCAGCCCGGAAGGTTTGCTTACCGGGCTGACGATTACGCCGTGGCAGCGTGGATAGAGGATGTTATAAGGTGCTGGCTTATATCACGATAGGGACAAATGACTTTCAGCGCGCCGTGAACTTTTATGACGCTATTTTTAACGTGCTGGGCTATTCACGTCTGCCCGCCTGGACTGATAGCTGGGCAATGTGGGGAGACGAAAATCATCCGGATGACGAATTTAGCTTCTGCATTTGTCTTCCTTTTGACCAGCAACCCGCGACGGCGGGAAACGGGACAATGTTCGCATTCAGAGCCGATAACGCGGAAATTGTCAGACGCTTCCATGCAGCGGGCCTCCGTGCGGGAGGAAAGGATGAAGGCGTGCCCGGTACACGAACCGCCTACGGCCCCGATTTTTATGTTGCCTATCTGCGCGATCCTGACGGGCATAAACTGGCATGCGTTTACCGGAATTATTCACCTGATGCAGATACGCTCTCAGGAGAGGAAGAGTCACGTCACTAATAAAGTTTTAAAGTATGGTCCGCTTTTAGCGAAGAGCGGACCTAAAGAACGTGTGTCAAACATCTGATGATTGATCCCCCACCAGGTTTCAAAAGGACCGGTAGACACCCCGTCCTGCGGAGAGATCACTTCAGCTCCAGCATGCTTATCACATGGGCAATATCCGCGATATCACCAGCTGACAATGGTTGCAGAGGTCGAGGCAGGCAATCCATGTCGGTAAGCCCAAGCACACCAGCAGCAGCGGCAATAACGCGAATACTTCCCCCATGTTTCCGGAAGAGCGACCACAACGGCTCGAGGCGGGTTGTCAGGGCTGTAACGCGTTGATGATCGTTTGCCGCCGCAGCTTCGGTGATTTGTTTCGCCATCTCAGGGAACAGACCGCCACACACGGAATACCACACTTCACAACCGGCGTTTAATCCCAGCCCCGCATAAGCGTCGCCACTAATACCGATTGTTACGCCAGGGCGCAAATGTTGACGTAACGCATTCACCCGCTCAATCGCTGCAGCGGGGCTATCCGGGACGCCAGGGATCTTGACCGAGCGAACCCCCTCAAGTGAGGAGAGACGACCGTGGAGTTCATCCGTAAAGGTAAAATGCGTAGTGCCCGGATTATCATAGATACATACCGGTACAGAAACGTGCCGGGTAACGGTCTCAAAGAGTGAGAAGACTTCTTCGTCACGGAGTGGCTGGTAACTGACCGCCGGGAGTAACAGCGCATTCGCACCAGCTGCCTGTGCATCATCTGCCAGATGCAGAATGGCATCGGTACTGACCGCTCCCACACACACCATAACGGGGATGTTCCCTGCATGCTGTTTTGCCAGCGTTGCTACGCGCTTGCGCTGCTCCCGGGTCAGATAGGCGTAGCTTCCGGTTGACCCCAGGATGCCCATAGAATCAACCCGAGCGTCTGTAAGACGGGAAAGAATATGGCTGAAACCCTTTTCATCCACGCCGCTGGCAGTGACTGGGGTTAATGGAAACGCCGACAAACCGGTAAACATAACTGTTTCTCCTGAAGGGTATTACTGCTGTTGTTCTTCGATGAGAGCAACTTCAAACCACAGACCGGGCATCATTTTTTCCAGGCCGTCGGTCAGCATCTTCCCGGCTTCGTGAAGTCTATCCAGCGGCATCTGCGGGAGACTCTCCAGAATGAACCACATTTCCTGAGCTTCCACGCCTAAGCGGGTTCTGATCCCCTGTCGCCAGTTCCAGCGACGGCAGGTCACGCCGATATCATCACACCAGATAACCTCGCCTTGTGAAGGATACTCAACGGTGGCCTCTCCCTCTTTGACGGTATCAAAAGGCTCTGTTCCTTTTGCCACAGTCAGACGCGGCGCCCCCTGATAGGCAGAGAGATTCTCTCCACCAACCGGAACGGCATAGCGGAGACTAACGGCATTATAAAGATCAACGATAGGATCGAGCGCTGGCATCGTTCCGTCACGTAACACGCGCTTGCGTAACGCATCCGCTGAGCAAGGAGTGCGTTTAGGTTTAGCACCAAACTTTTGAAAAACGTCGGCCCATGCCGCCAGATGAGAGTCCGCCCACTCTGGTTCACCGGCCAGAACGGCTTCACAGGCTTCACGCAGCGCCATTTCTCCAGTGTCGGGATTAAGCACTGGCGCAGCTTTTACGCAGATGCTGAGTGCCCGAAAACCGGGAGCAATACGATAAATTTCAGGGGCAATTGACGGCGATACTGTTAGCACGTGATAATCCTGTAATGACCAATTTATTCCATGATAATGACCAATGACCAAAAAAGTCAATTTAATGACCGATGCAAATTCGATCGCCAGTTCCGTGAATGAAGCCGTATCGCAGCGAATAAAACTGTATCGTAAGCAAAAGAAAATCTCCCTTGATGAACTCTCGCGTCGGGCAGGCGTCAGCAAGGGAGCTCTGGTTGAGATAGAGGGATGCCGGGCGAATCCCAGCATTGCCCTGCTATGCCGCCTGGCTGCCGCAATGGGGGTTTCAGTGGCTGATTTTGTGGATGTCAGTTCAAAACCGACCGTGCATCTCATCGCTGAAGATGAGATCCCTGAATTGTGGGAAGGTGAAAAAGGCGGGAGAGCAAGATTGCTAGCAGGATCGGGTGGCCCTGATATGACCGAGCTCTGGATGTGGGAAATGCAGCCGGGGGAAAAGTTTGCGTCCCCCGGCCACACGGAAGGTACGCTTGAACTGTTTTATGTGCAGTCGGGCACGCTCACACTCGGCGTACAGGAACACGTGTATCGGGTAAATACTGGCTGTTCGGCAACCGCCAGAACGGACGTTCCTCATTTCTATGAAAACCAGGGGGAGAACCCGCTAGTATTTATCATGACAGTACATGAAAAAGCATCCTGAGCATTCCCCGGCATAGAGGACAGCCCTGTGCCTCATCACAAGTAGCCCAAAAGGAGGAGTTCGGTGAATAATCAGCATCTGCGTTTTACCAAAGACAAATTTATTGTCACAACCGATCCCAGCTTTTTTCAGCTGGAAGCCATTCACGATTACCTCTCGCAATCGTCCTGGGCTCCTGGTATTGATGCTGAAACGGTCAGGATATCAATCCAGAACAGCCTTTGTTTCGCGCTCCTGGATGGAACAAGACAAATCGGCTTCGCCCGTCTGGTCACAGACTATGCCACTTTTGGTTATTTGTGTGACGTCTACGTGCTGAACGATTATCAGAAAAGTGGTCTTGGACGTTGGCTGATTGAATGCTGTCATGCCCATCCATTGTTGTCACGTCTGCGACGGATAATGCTGGTAACCGACAGCGCGCCATGGTTATACCAGAAGCTGGGGTATAACCCATTGAACCGACCAGATTTTGTCTGGCAAATCAATCGACCCGATATTTATCGTCACCCCGGGCAAAAATAAAAGTACTTTTCAGAGAGTAATGATAAATGTGAATCCGCAGGGCCTGTCACTCTGATGCAGAAGAATTTGCTCTTTTAGCCGAACGAATCTTACGACATCCGCTTCTGGCACTGAGCGGATTTGCTAACTGAGCTAAAGGTCCGCTGTGAGTGAGGAGCGGACATTTACTTAACAGGATGACAAGAGACTTCATACTACAGCTCATACATCACGGTTGGCTTGAAACGTCAGATTATTCAAGCAGCGAAGCTGATCGTTATCATACAGATGGTTGAGTCTGGAGTTTTCAGGAATGGAAAGACATCGCCCACATGGTCGTACCGTAACCACATTAGAAGCAGATGTACTTTGTGAATTTTGATTGTTTCAACCTATAGGTTTGAAGCTTTTATTAAAAAAATAATTCAGGAATTTGCGAATTATGAGAGACAAACAAGCATGGACAACCTATGTTACTTTCATACAGAATGAAGCGATATGATAAAAAACACTGACTTTAGTTAGTAAATTCAGGAGATTGCGATGTTTAACTTAATCATGGCCGGAGAACCGGACGTTTTTGACCGCTGGCCGTGTATGGATCCTGAGCTTAAAGAAGGCGAGGATAGCTTTTCGATGTCCCGCATGCTGGAAGGCACCCCAAGCGATATTTACAGTAAATTAATACCAGTAAGACCCAATACCTTAAAAGCACTCACCATGCTACCGGTGTTGTTCATGACCGAAACTTATATGAAAGATGATGAAAATGATAAAAACAAGTACATTAGGGTCAGGCTTGGGAAAATAAGGCATTTACGTAAAGATGGTGATGATATTCTATTTTCCTTCGAAATTAATCATGATTTTGGAGAAATAACAAACCCCAAACCGGCATTATATAAAGAAACCCTAGAGCTAGGATCTTTCGGGTTAAGTCGTACGCACTGGGCAGTAAAAGATAAGGATTTGAATATTGTTCTGGAACGGCTGGGTTTAGACAAGAAAAACAACCACCTGAAAGGTACAATAAAATTAAAAAAACAAAAATACCAGGTGGTTGAAAATGTCAGAGATTATCTTGATTTTATTAAAAAAAACACTCAGGATGGTCTCGTTACCTTTTATCGTGGACACTCTAAAAGCTCATATGAGCTTGTCCCCTCTCTTTACAGAAAGAATGAAAACGGGACGTACAGGCATCTTGCTTCTGAATCTGACTTAGTACGTGAAATACTCAGTGCAAGACCTAATGAATTTAAGGAGGATAAATTTACGATTGATAAACTTGTCCGCATGCAGCATTATGGCCTGCCTACAAGACTTCTGGATATAACATCTAACCCACTGATAGCATTATACTTTGCTTGCAGTTCGAATCCTGATGAAAACGGGCAGGTGATTTCGTTCTCAACAAACAGAAAGAAAATTAAATATTTCGACTCAGATACAGTGAGCTGCATAGCAAACTTATCAGTTTTATCTTACGAAGAGCTTAAAAAATTGTCTTCCATTGATGTCAGAAAAGATACTGTAAAGCTATCTGAACTCACTGATAAACTTGCAGACCTTATACAGAATGAAAAATCATATTTCAGAAACAGGATAATCCCTGATGATTTAAAAAAAGTTGTTATCCTTAAGGCTAAAATAAATAATGAACGCATACAGTCTCAGGCAGGCGCTTTTCTTTTGTTCGGACTTGATCCCATTTTACCGGAAACAGATGCTGATTTTCCTCTCAACAGAGTGGAGATAGCAAACAAAAATAAAATTCTGGACGAGCTGGCGCAGCTTAATATATCCGAAAGCACTGTATATCCCAGCATGGAGAAAACGGCAGCGGAAATTGCAAAAAAATATTTATCGATATCATAAAGCGATAAACTAATAGCAAAGAAAACTAAGACTGCGCAGTCTTTAGGTGGAACTGCTCATCGGGGAAGGTTTCAGGCTCAGGGTCAAAAACTGGAAGCTTCAGTGGCCTTGACCTGCTCCCTGTTGATTAATACACCGCGATGTTAGCAACGTCCGCTTCTGGCACAGAGCGGACATCAGAACATCGGCTATCCCCGACAAATAGATGGTTTTAGCGACAAAAATACTCACCTTCCCAGTGCCGCAACAATTGCCTCCTCCATTTTCTCGGGCGTAGTCATCGGTGCAAAGCGCTTGAGGGGTTTACCGTCACGCCCGACAAGGAACTTGGTAAAGTTCCACTTAATCCGCCCACCCAGCACGCCAGACAATTCGTCTTTCAGATAACGAAAAATCGGATGTGCTGCGGCGCCGTTTACCTCGACTTTCTCGAACATGGGAAAGCTGACGCCGTAATTAATGTAACAGGTCTTTGAGATGTCGTCGGCACCGCCAGGTTCCTGCTTACCGAACTGGTTGCAGGGGAAGCCAAGCACCACCAGCCCTTGATCGGCGTATTTTTTGTACAGTGCTTCAAGCCCCGCATACTGGGGCGTAAAGCCGCACTGGCTGGCCGTATTAACAACCAGAACCACCTTACCCGCATAGTCGGCCAATGAGATCGGTCGGCCATCAAGGCTGGTAGCGGTAAATTCGTAAAAGCGCGTCATCTGTGTGGTCCCTGTTCTGCTAAATCGAGAGGTTGATACAAAATACGAGGTTCAGGACTGACATTCCAGATCTTCGCGAGTGGGCCCCTGAAAGTAGACGGTACCAATATGGCAGCTACGGGGCTGAGTCAGCACAAAACGCACCGTTTCCCAGACAGATCGTCCATTCATTAAGCGCTCCCCCATTCGTGAGCGATCGTCGACAAGCGCATCTAACCCGGTAAGTTCAAAATCGGGTGGATACAAGCCGGTCACCCTTATATTTTCCCGGGACAATTGTTTTGACAGTTTGGTGATAAAGCCGCTCATTCCGTGTTTGCTGGCAAAAAAAGCGGGATGGGCAATGGAATCTGTAAAGTTCGGAATACCGCATGCGGATATAATCGCAATGATGTCTGCGCCGTCTGAACGTCGCAATCCTGAAAGCAGCGCCTGGGTGAGCAGGATTGAACCTGTCAGGCCTGAACTGACGGTATTGACGATTTCTGTGCTCGATTGTTCGTCTAGAGTCCCTGACAGCCACTGAGCAGCATTCAGTAGTAAAATATCGATTGGCCTGTCTGCATGTAAGACCTGCGAAGAGAACTGAGAAACGGATTCCGGCTGGGCTAAATCGCAGAGATACCCTCTTGCCACACCCCCTTCAGCCGCGATGAGGGCGCAGGTTTTTTCGATATCCTCTACCCGACGGGCGCTAAAATCCACGTCAACGCCCTCTCGCGCCAGCCAGACGCACAGCGCCTGACCAAATCCCCCGCCGCCACCCGTGATAACAGCGCGTTTTCCTCTCAGCATAACTCTGCGTCCTTTATCGTGATGAGTCTGTGTAGGAGGATTTATAGCATGGTGAGGCAGGGTAACATCTTCCCGTTAGTGCCGTGGCGCGAACTTCCCGTCCTACACCGCCGACTTCGGCCGTAAATTCTCGTCAAACGTCAGCCGCTTGCGTTCAGGCTCAGCCTCGCGCAGCGGCTCGACCTGGTGCATAGTGAGCTTGCAGCGCTCCACCAGTATCTGGTATTCCCGCGTGCCCTGCTGCTTCCAGGCCAGCTCCTGCTCGCTCAGCTCACGGATCGCCTTGGCCGGGCTGCCGATGATCAAATGGTTGGCAGGCATCTCCGCTTTGGCCTTCACGAACGCCGCCGCGCCGACGATGCTGTTTTCACCAATGACCGCGCCGTCCATCACCACCGCGTTCATGCCCACCAGCGCATTGCGGCGGACCACGCAGCCGTGAAGAATAGCGCTGTGGCCGATGTGCCCGTCCTCTTCAACCACCGTGTCCTGCTCCGGGAAGCCGTGCATCACGCAGTTATCCTGAATGTTGGCCCCATCTTTCACTACAATACGGCCAAAATCACCGCGCAGGCTGGCATTGGGGCCGACATACACGCCTTTGCCCAGAATCACGTCCCCAATCAGCACCGCCGTCGGGTGAACATAGCTTTCGTCAGGTACCACCGGCGTCAGACCGTCAATTTGATAAACAGGCATCTTCCCTCCTTATGCGCTTGTAAGACCACCAAAGCGTTGATAGTAGAGCGTGCCGGGCACGGGCAGTTCGCCGACAGAGGTTTCGCCCTTCTCGCTGACAAACGCCAGCGCTCCCGGCGCGACACGCTGATAGATATTTATGCAGAGCTGTCGGGCGCTTTGTCCCGCCCAGTGCGCAGGCAGTAACTCTTCCGGCAGCAGCGGGTCCTTCAGCACCACGCGACGATAAAAGTGAATCAGCAGCAGCTGGATCTGGAAACAGCGTTCCGGCGTCAGCTCCTCCGGCGCGGCCTCTTTCAACAGCGGCAGCAGCGGCCGGAACGAGCTGATAAACGACTCGTACATCGCGTTTTGCTCGGTTAACTGCCAGCACTCTTCTACGCGTGAACGCAGCGCGGCGCGCGAGAGCGCGAGCGGCGAGTGGGCTTCAAAGAAAATCACGTTTTCCGCCACGCCGGCATCGTGAAGCAGGGACTGCACGTCCGCCAGATGCTGTGACGGCGAGGCCATCAGGCTCGGCGCCAGCGTGCCAAACCCCTGCCAGATCAGCTGCTTTTTAACGTCGGCCAGGGTGGTTTTATCCAGCCCCTCGGAGAGCAGCAATAACCATTTACCGTCCCAGGCGGGCAGTTCCGCGCGGTAGATCTTATTCTCCGCGCGACGCGTCAGGCGCAGCCCCTTATCGCTCAGGCGGTAAAAGCTGCGTCGCCCGATGCGCGAGACGTCCAGCCAGCCCTCTTTGTTGAGACGAAACAACGCGGTACGCACGAACCGTTCGCCAAACCCCATGCCTTCCAGTAAGGCGGCCAGGCTGCCGAGCCAAATCTCACCGCCGCGATGGGAAAGCGCGTCACCGTATAACGAGGAGATAAGCGAGGTCCCGCTGACGGGAACGGAGCTGACCGCGTGCTGGATAAAGGCGTCGAGTTTATTCATATGATTCATTCTGTTGTTATTTTTGTCCTGGATGAATCATAGCATAGGATTCTGGGATGGCCCCTCACCCTAACGCCCTCCCTTTAGAAGAGGGCCGGGGTGAGAGGAAACTTAGCCGTTGGCCGCAACTTTACGCAGGTCAAACACCCGGCAGGCTTTACCCTCCGAGCGCGGGATGCTGCCGCAGTTCACGATCGTCACGTCGGTGGAAATCCCCACCATCGACTTAATACGGTGGCGCAGCTGGTGGCACACCTGGCAACGCTGCTCGTGCGTCAGCGTCAGGCTACTCTCTTTCAGCTCCACCTTCACGGAAAGTGAATCAAGATGTCCGCGACGGTTCACCTCAAGCTGGTAGTGCGGAGAAAGGTGTTCGAACTTCACAATCTCCTCTTCCAGCTGCGACGGGAAGACGTTGACGCCGCGAATGATCAGCATATCGTCGCTGCGGCCGCTGATGCGGTCCATACGGCGCATGCTGCGCGCGGTTGCCGGGAGCAGACGCGTCAGGTCGCGGGTGCGGTAGCGGATCACCGGCAGCGCCTCTTTGGTCAGCGTGGTGAACAGCAGTTCGCCCTGCTGACCGTCATCCAGCGGCGTACCGTCGTTCGGGTTGACGATCTCAGGGTAGAAGTGATCTTCCCAGATGGTCGGGCCGTCGACGGTTTCGATACACTCCATCGCCACGCCCGGCCCCATCACTTCGGAGAGGCCGTAGATATCCAGGGCGGTAATCCCTAAGCGTTTTTCAATTTCACGGCGCATGGCCTGCGTCCACGGCTCGGCCCCGAAGACGCCCACGCGCAGGGAACAGGTGCTGGCATCGCCGCCCATCTGACGTTCCAGCTCCTCAATCAGGTTGAGACAGTAGGATGGCGTCACCATGATCATGTCCGGCTGGAAGTCACGGATCAGCTGCGCCTGTTTCTCCGTCTGGCCGCCGGACATCGGGATCACCGTCGCGCCTAAACGCTCGGCCCCGTAGTGCGCCCCCAGCCCGCCGGTAAACAGGCCGTAGCCATACGCCACGTGAATTTTATCCTTCGCGCTGCCGCCCGCGGCGCGCAGGGAGCGCGCCACCAGGTTGGCCCAGTTGTCGATGTCGCCCTGGGTGTAGCCGACTACCGTCGGTTTGCCGGTGGTGCCGGATGACGCGTGAATGCGCACCACCTGCTCCATCGGCACGGCGAAGGTATCGAACGGATAGTTATCCCGCAGGTCCTGCTTGGTGGTGCACGGGAACTTACGGATATCCGCCAGCTCTTTGAAATCGTCAGGATGAACGCCCGCAGCATCAAACTTGCGTTTGTACATCGGCACGTTGTTATAGGCGTGATGCAGCGTCCATTTCAGACGCGCGGTCTGCAGCGCCTGTAACTCGTCAAGGGAGGCCGTTTCAATCGGATCAAGCTTTGTTGTATTTGTCATTGTAGGGTACTCACATTGTTTTTATGCTCAAACACGCTCAAGGATCATGGCAATGCCCTGACCCACACCGATGCACATCGTACACAGCGCGTAGCGCCCGCCGCGTCGGTGCAGTTCGTTACTCGCGGCCAGCGCCAGTCTGGCGCCGCTCATGCCCAGCGGGTGGCCCAGCGCAATCGCGCCACCGTTCGGGTTAACGTGCGCGGCATCATCCGGCAGGCCCAGCTGACGCAGCACGCCCAGCGCCTGCGCGGCGAAAGCTTCGTTAAGCTCGATCACGTCCATATCGTGAATGCCGAGCCCGGCGCGCTCCAGCACCCTGCGGGTGGCGGGTACCGGGCCAAGCCCCATCAGACGTGGCTCCACGCCTGCCGTCGCCATCGCCACGATCCGCGTGCGAGGAACTAACCCCTGCGCCAGCGCCATCTTCTCGCTGGCGACAATCAGCGCCGCCGCGCCGTCGTTAACCCCGGAGGCATTTCCGGCCGTGACCACCCCGTTCTTACGGAACGGCGTTTTCAGCCCGGCAAGCTGTTCGAGTGTGGTGTCCGCGCGCGGATGTTCATCCACGCTGAACTCAGTGATCGCCCCTTTTTTACCCGGCACCGGCACCGGGACAATCTCCTGCGCCAGAACGCCGTTTTGCTGCGCCTGCGCGGTACGCTGCTGGCTGCGCAGCGCGAAGGCGTCCTGATCGGCACGGCTGATATTTAACAATTCAGCTACATTCTCTGCCGTTTCCGGCATACTGTCAGTTCCGAATTGCTGATGCATGAGCGGATTCACAAATCGCCAGCCGATGGTGGTATCGAAGATCTCCACCTGTCGCTGAAACGCCGCGGTGGCTTTGCCCATCACAAACGGCGCGCGGGACATCGACTCCACGCCGCCCGCGATCAGCAGGTCGCCGTCGCCCGCCTTAATGGTGCGCGCGGCAAAACCAATCGCGTCCAGCCCGGAACCGCACAGGCGGTTGATCGTCGTGCCGGAGACCGTCTGCGGCACACCGGCCAGCAGCAACGACATGCGTGCCACGTTGCGGTTATCTTCCCCCGCCTGGTTGGCGCAGCCGAAAATTACGTCGTCAATCCGCTCCAGGTCGAGCTGCGGGTAGCGGGCCAGCAGCGCGCGCAGCGGCACGGCACCGAGATCGTCAGTTCGAACAGCGGAAAGCGCGCCGCCGTAACGGCCCACCGGGGTTCGCACGCCATCACAAATAAATGCGTCACGCATCAGGCCTCTCCTGTCACGCTGCCGCCGATGCGGTGAGATTTTCCGCGAAAAAGGGCGACGGTTTTCTGTTGTTGGTTATGGATTTCAATGTCATACACGCCGGTCAGCTTGCCCTGATACTTCACCCGCGCGGTGGCGGTGAGCGTGTCCCCGGCGAAGCCCGGACGCAAAAAGTCAATCGAGCAGCCGGAGGCTACCGCCGCCAGCCCCTGGCTGTTGCAGGCGTAGGCAAAGGCGGTGTCCGCCAGCGAAAACAGCTGGCCGCCGTGGCAGGTTTTGTGGCCGTTCAGCATCTGCGGAGTGATGGTCATGGTCACCACCGCGTAGCCCTCGTCCATCTCGACAATGTCCATCCCCATCGCCTGCGCACAGGCGTCCCGTTCGTACATGGTGCGGGCGTTATGCCAGGCGTTATGACTCATAGCTACTCTCCAGAAGCGCGCGCTGGCGCAGCAGTGAACAGGGGCGATAGCGCTCTTCACCGTAATGACGCTGCAGGTTCTCCAGCAGCGTCAGCAGGCGCTGCCAGCCCAGGCGCTCGCCCCAGGCGATCGGCCCGCTCGGGTAGTTCACGCCGAGGCGCATGGCCGTGTCGATGTCCTTCTCGCTGGCGACCCCTTTTTGCAGGGCATCCAGCGCCTCGTTGGCAATCATCGCCAGCGTCCGCCAGATCAGCAGGCCGGGATAATCGGCAATTTGCACCACCCGGTGTCCCTGCTGCTGCAGGTAGCGAATGGCTTTTTGCGTCGCGGTATGCGGGTTGCTGGCGGCGGCGGCAATGACCGCCACGTCACGCTCAATACGGTCCACCACCACCACCGAGCCGTTGAGCCGCAGCGCCAGCACCTGCGCGGTCTCGCCCTGCGTTTCAATCAGATAGACGTCATCTATTTCCGTGACAACGTCACGTATTTTTTCTACGCGCATCGGACTATAGCTGTCGTTCACCGGCTCAACCCACTGCACGTCAGGTTTGTCACCCTGCCAGTCGTACACGCCCTTCCCGCTCTTTTTGCCCAGCCTACCTGCCAGCACCAGCTCCTGCTGCACCAGCGAAGGCAGAAAACGACGCTCCTGCCAGAAGGCGTTAAATACTGAGCAGGTCACCGCAAAGTTGACGTCCTGACCAATCATGTCGGTCAGCTCCAGCGGCCCCATCGGGAAGCCGCCGCCTTCACGCAGGGCGGCGTCAATCACCTCCGGCGGAGCGACCTGTTCTTCCAGCGCGCGCCAGGCTTCGGAATAGAACGGACGCGCGACGCGGTTGACGATGAACCCCGGCGTTGACTGGCAGCGAACGGGCTGTTTGCCCCAGTTCAGCGCCAGCTCGCACAGCGCGTCGGCCACTTCCGGGGAGGTCGCCAGCCCGCTGACCACCTCCACCAGCTTCATGACCGGCGCCGGGTTAAAGAAATGCAGGCCGGCGACGCGTTCCGGGTGGTGGACGTCAGCCGCAATCGCCGTGACGGAGATGGAAGAGGTATTGCTGGTCAGCACCGTCTGCGGCGGGCAGATCTCAGCCAGCTGTGCAAACAGCGCCTTTTTCACTTCCAGACGCTCGGAGGCCGCTTCAATCACCAGATCGGCCGCGGAGAGCGCGTCGATATCGGTGACGGGAACCAGCCGGGCAAGGATTTGGCTGCCGGCATCGGCGGAGAGCTTTCCGCGCGTTACCCGGGAGGCCAGACGCTGGCGGATCCCGTCAATGGCGCGCGATATCGCATCGCTGGAAATGTCGTAAATCAGCACCTGATGACCGTGGCTGGCCGCCACTTCGGCAATGCCGGCGCCCATCGTGCCGCTGCCGATCACGGCGACAGTCCGTATATTCAGCATCTTATTTCCCCGTAAAGTTCGGCGTGCGCTTCGCCAGGAAGGCGCTGACGCCCTCGCGGTAGTCGTCGCTGCGCCCGGCCAGGCGCTGATAGTCGCGCTCCAGATCGAGCTGAGCGTCCAGAGTATTGGTTTCTGCAGCGTTGATCGCCTGCTTGATCAGCCCCAGCCCGAAGGTCGGCTGCGACGCAAAATGCAGGGCCATCTGCTGTGCCGTGGTGGAGAGCTGCTCGTCATCCACCACCTGCCAGATCATGCCCCACGCCTGCGCCTGTTCGGCGCTGAGTTTGTCCCCGAGCAGCGCCAGCCCCATGGCGCGGGCGCGTCCGGCCACGCGCGGCAGCAGCCAGGTGCCGCCGCAGTCTGGCACCAGACCGAGCTTGCTGAAGGCCATCACGAAGTTGGCCGAACGGGCGGCAATCACCATGTCGCACCCGAGCGCCAGCGTGGCGCCCGCGCCCGCCGCCACGCCGTTAACGGCACAGATGACCGGCTTTGGCAGCTTTGCCAGGCGGCGCACCAGCGGGTTGTAGAAGGTTTCAACGGACATGCCCAGATCCGGCGCCGGGCCGTTGGGGTCGACGTTGCGGTCATTCAGGTCCTGACCGGCACAGAAGCCGCGTCCTGCCCCGGTGAGCAGCAGACAGCGAACGGTGTCATCGCGCTCGGCCTGTTTCAGGCACTCGGCCAGCTGCTGGTGCATCACATCGTTAAAGCTGTTCAGACGATCCGGACGGTTCAGCGTAATGGTCATCACGCCCTGTTCTACATGACTGAGAATAAAT
Organism: Enterobacter sp. SGAir0187; assembly: GCF_002952735.2. NCBI lineage: Bacteria > Pseudomonadati > Pseudomonadota > Gammaproteobacteria > Enterobacterales > Enterobacteriaceae > Enterobacter > Enterobacter sp. SGAir0187. The sequence goes on from NZ_CP025034.2 coordinate 390,436, forward strand.
TCCACAATTAGCGTCCTTTAAAGTCGGGGGTGCGTTTTTGTAAGAAGGCGTCGATGCCTTCCCGGCGGTCTTCGGTGGCGGAAAGCAGCGTAAACAGCTGGCGCTCCTGAGCCAGACCGGCCTGGAGCGGCACCTCCTGTGACTGGCGCAGCGCCTGCTTCGCCGCCTGCAGCGCCAGCGGCGAGTGGCGCGCCATCAGGGCCGCCTGCTTCAGGGCATACTCCAGCGTCAGCGCTGCCGGGAAAACATCGCTCACCAGCCCGGCGTTCAGCGCCTGCTGCGCAGTTATGCTCTCGCCCGTCAGCACCATTTTGCTGGCGAGCGATTTCCCGACGCAGCGGATGAGACGCTGGGTGCCGCCCGCGCCGGGCATGATGCCGAGCGTGATTTCCGGCAGGCCGAAACGGGCGTTGTCACCGGCAATCACCACATCGCACAGCAGCGCCAGCTCGCAACCCGCGCCCAGCGCGAAGCCGTTCACGGCGGCGATCAGCGGTTTAGGAAAAGCGTTGATACGCGCCCACAGCTGCGGTCGGATGTCGTTCAGGGTGGCAGGCAGGTCTTTCTCCGCCATCTCATTGAGATCGGCCCCGGCGGCAAAGCAGCGCTCGCTGCCGTAAATCACGCAGACGGAAATATCGCTGTCAGCAGCCGCGGCCTCCAGCTTTTCAGCAAGCTGCGTCAACAGCGCATTGTTGAGGGCGTTGCGCGCCGCCGGACGGTTCAGCGTCAGCTGCAGCACGCGGCCATGACGGGTAACAATCAGTTCGCTCATGCCATCCCCTTCGCGTCGAAGTCGACGATCACGTCGGCGGTTAACGGTAAAGACTGGCAGCTCAGCACATACCCGGCGGCCAGCTCGTCCGGCTCCAGGCTGTAGTTGGTCGCCATGTCCACCTTCCCGCGCAGCACTTTGCATTTACAGGTGGCGCAGACGCCGCCCTTGCAGGCATACGGCAGATCTGCCCCCTGACGCAGGGCAGCATCAAGAATGCTTTCGTCGTCCGCCGTGAGGGTAATTTCACGGTCGCGCCCGTCCTGGCGAACGGTCACTTTCTGTCCTTCTGCCTGCACGTGCGCCGTGCGCTTAACGGTGATTCCGGAGGTGTTAAAGCGCTCAAGGTGAATGGATTTGTCCGGCATCCCCAGCGCCTTCAGCGTGGCTTCGGCGTCGTCCATCATCGCCGACGGGCCGCAGATAAAGGCCTCGTCATACTGGCGGAAGTTGATTAGGGTTTTCGCCAGCGCCTGCAGTTTTTCCCCGTCGATGCGGCCATAGAGCAGATCGCTGTCCAGCCGCTCCTGGCTGAAGATGGAGACCAGCTGGAGCCGCTGCGGGTATTTGTCTTTCAGGTCCGCCAGCGCCTGGCGGAACATCATGCTCTGGCTGCTGCGGTTGCCGTAGATCAGGGTGAAATGGCTGTTCGGTTCGGTCGCCAGCGTCGCGGAGATAATCGCCAGCATCGGGGTGATCCCGGAGCCTGCCGCAATCGCCAGATAATGGCCTTCGCGGTCAGCTCTCGGCTGGTAGCCAAACTGCCCTTGAGGAACCATCACCTCCAGCGCCATGCCCGCTTTGATCTCATCCCGGGCATAGCGGGAGAAGCGCCCGCCCTCAATCGCTTTGACCGCCACGCTGATCTCACCCGGCGCGGTGCTGCGGCAGATGGAGTAGCAGCGGCGCAGCTCGTCTTCGCCCAGCGTCGTTTTCAGGGTCAGGTGCTGGCCGGGGCGGAAGCGGTAGGCCTCCTGCAGCGCCTGTGGCACCGCGAAGGTGATGGTTACTGCGTCGCGGGTTTCGGGTTCCACTTTTGCCACTGTTAATGAATGAAACGTTGTCATGGCAGCCTCAAATACATTTGAAATAGTCGAAGGGCTCACGGCAGGAATTGCAGCGGTAGAGCGCTTTGCAGGCCGTCGAGCCAAATTCACTGATAAGGGAGGTGTCGGTGCTGGCGCAGCGCGGACAGCTCACCTCCACCGGCGCGTGCGCGTGACAGCTATGCCCCACCGGCGGGCTGATGCCGTACGCCCGCAGGCGCTCACGCGCGTCGGGGGTCATCCAGTCGGTGGTCCAGGCGGGTTCAAGCTGGAGCACAATGTGCACCGGAGTAAAGCCGTGCGCGGTCATCGCCTCGCGGATCGCCCCCAGCAGATGTTCCGTCGCCGGACAGCCCGAGTAGGTCGGCGTAAAGCCAATGACCCAGCCTTCCCCCTGCGCCTTCACGCTGCGCACCATGCCTAAATCGGTGATGGTTAACACCGGAACTTCCGGGTCCGGGATCTGGCTGAGCAGCGCCCAGATCTGCGGGATTTGCGCGGGCGCGATGTCGACGAGGCGTTGCATAGCGTTCTCCTTTACCACTGCTGACCGGGATACGCGCGCTGGAGATACTGCATTTCCGCCAGCATCGGGCCCAGATGTTCGGTATGCAGCCCCTGCTTGCCCCCGGTGCGGTACGCCACCTCGGCGGGCACCTGCAGGCTGGCTTCATTCAGACCGGCATACACTTCGCTTTCCCACGGCTGACGCAGGAGGCGCGGGTCAACCGCCACGCCGGACTCAATCAGCTGCCGCTCGACGTCATCGGCTTCAAACAGCTCGGCCGTAAAACGCCACAGGCTGTCGATGGCCTGCTGCATTTTTTGCGCGGACGTTTCGGTCCCGTCGCCCAGACGCACCAGCCAGCCGCGGCTAAAGCGCAGGTGGTAGCGCGCCTCTTTAATCGCTTTGGCGGCAATGGCGGCAAGCTGGCCGTCGCGGCTTTGGGTCAGGCGTTCGTACAGCGCCACGTTCCAGGCATCCATCAGGTACTGGCGGGCAATCGTGTCGGCGAAGCTGCCGTTCGGCTGCTCCACCAGCAGCACATTGCGGAACTGGCGCTCGTCGCGGCCAAACGCCAGCGTGTCTTCATCGCCCTGGCCTTCCCGCTCCGCGGCATAGGTCAGGAAATTGCGCGCCTGTCCCAGCAGGTCGAGGCCGATATTGGCGAGCGCGAGGTCGATCTCCAGTTCCGGCGCGTGGCCGCACCAGGCGCCGAGACGCTGGGAGAGCACCAGACCGTTGTCGCCCAGACGCAGGGCATAGGCCGTCACTGTCTTCATTCTTTGCCTCACATATGCTCGATGCCGTCAGGGATGGTGTAGAACGTCGGGTGGCGGTAAACCTTGCTTTCCGCCGGGTCGAAGAACTCGCCGCGCTCTTCCGGCAGGGAGGCGACAATCTCGCTCGCCTTAACCACCCAGATAGAACAGCCTTCGCTGCGGCGGGTGTAGGCATCACGCGCATTTTCCAGCGCCATGCGATCGTCGGCGGCATGCAGACTGCCCACGTGACGGTGGGATAACCCTTGTTTGCTGCGTACGAACACTTCGTACAGCGGCCAGTAGACATTGCTCATCGTGATTCCTCTTAAGCCACTTTGCGGGCGTGTTGTTTTTCGGCGTGCGCCAGTGCGGCTTCCCGCACCCACGCCCCCTCTTCCCAGGCTTTACGTTTGGCGGCCAGGCGTTCGTGGTTGCAGATGCCGCGCCCGTTAATGACCTCGTCAAACTCCTGCCAGTCAATCTCGCCGAAGCGATAATGACCGCTCTCTTCATCAAAACGCAGGTCGGGATCGGGCACCGTCATGCCCAGCATCTCTACCTGCGGCACCGTGTTGTCGACAAAGCGCTGGCGCAGCTCGTCGTTGCCGAAGCGTTTGATTTTCCACGCCAGGCTGCGGGCACTGTTCGGCGAATTGTCGTCGTTCGGCCCGAACATCATCAGCGCCGGCCACCAGAAGCGGTTGATGGCATCCTGCAGCATCTGGCGCTGGGCCTCGCTCCCCTGTGCCAGCGCCATGCAGGCTTCAAAGCCCTGACGCTGGTGGAAGCTCTCTTCTTTACAGATTTTCACCATCGCGCGGGCATACGGACCGTAGGAGGTTCGGCACAGTGCCACCTGGTTGACGATGGCCGCGCCGTCCACCAGCCAGCCGATCACGCCGATATCGGCCCAGCTCAGGGTCGGATAGTTGAAGATGGAGGAGTATTTCATCTTGCCGTCGAGCATCTTCTGGTAGATGTCTTCCCGCGCGCAGCCCAGCGTTTCCGCCGCGCTGTAGAGGTAAAGCCCGTGTCCGGCTTCGTCCTGCACCTTCGCCAGCAGGATCGCCTTGCGGCGTAGCGTCGGGGCGCGGGTGATCCAGTTCCCTTCCGGCAGCATGCCGACAATTTCGGAGTGCGCATGCTGACCAATCTGGCGGATCAACGTCTTACGGTAGGCGTCAGGCATCCAGTCCTGAGGCTCAATCGCCGTCTCCTGCGCTATGCGCTGCTCAAACCGTTGTTCTTGCGTCACGTCATCACCTTTATGATTCGTTAGTTTGCAAATTAAAGCGTAATGTTGAATCACTTTGTTTTTTAAAAGTTACACAAAGGTTAAATATAACCCCAAGAATTGTTTCCTTGTTTTGTGATATCGCTCGCAAGGCTTTTACTGCAGGCGTACTGAAGAGCGTCCTCGCGCGCCGCGTTTCATCAGAGCGGATCACAATGTTAACAATTCATTAAAACTCAGCTTGATTTTTATGATTCATGATCAAACTATTAATGGGTAAATTACGTAACATTTGGAGATAAGCGATGCAGCAGTTAGCCAGCTTCTTATCCGGTACCTGGCAGTCTGGCCGGGGCCGCGAACGCACTATTCATCACGCCATCAGTGGCGAAGCGCTGTGGAGCGTGACCAGCGAAGGGCTGGACATGGCGGCCGCCCGTCGCTATGCGATTGAGCGCGGCGGCGAAGCGCTTCACGAGATGACCTTTATCGAACGCGCGGCCATGCTGAAGGCGGTGGCAAAGCACCTGCTTAGCGAGAAAGAGACGTTTTATGCCCTGTCCGCCCAGACCGGGGCGACAAAATCAGACAGCTGGGTCGATATCGAAGGCGGGATCGGCACCCTCTTCACTTATGCAAGCCTGGGCAGCCGCGAGCTGCCGGATGACACGCTGTGGCCGGAAGACGAGTTAATCTCGCTGTCGAAAGAAGGCGGCTTTGCAGCGCGCCACGTTCTCACCTCGAAGTCCGGCGTGGCGGTACATATCAACGCCTTTAACTTCCCCTGCTGGGGGATGCTGGAAAAGCTGGCGCCGACCTGGCTTGCCGGTATGCCCGCCATTATTAAACCCGCTACCGCGACCGCGCAGGTGACGCAGGCGATGGTAAAATCCATCGTGGACAGCGGGCTGGTGCCGGACGGCGCCATCAGCCTGATCTGCGGCGGCGCGGGGGATCTCCTCGACCAGCTCGACAGCCAGGACGTGGTGACCTTTACCGGCTCCGCCACTACCGGGCAAAGCCTGCGCGTGCACCCGAATATTGTGGCGAATGCCATTCCGTTCACGATGGAAGCCGACTCCCTGAACTGCTGCGTGCTGGGTGAAGACGTCACGCCGGAGCAGCCGGAATTTGCCCTGTTCATTCGGGAAGTGGTGCGCGAGATGACCGCCAAAGCCGGGCAGAAATGTACGGCCATTCGCCGCATTATCGTCCCGCAGAGCCAGATTGACGCCGTGAGCCAGGCGCTGGTTGCCCGGCTGGAAAAGGTGGTAGTGGGCGACCCGGCGCAGGAAGGGGTAAAGATGGGTGCACTGGTCAACGCCGAACAGCGTGCGGACGTGCAGGAGAAAGTGGAGCAACTGATCGCCGCAGGCTGCCAGGTCCGCCTGGGTGGCAAAGCGGATTTGCAGGCCGCGGGCGCGTTCTTCCCGCCGACCCTGCTGTTCTGCCCGCAGCCGGATGAAACCCCTGCTGTTCACTCTACCGAAGCCTTCGGCCCGGTTGCGACGCTAATGCCGTATCGCAATGCACGCCACGCGATGCAGCTTGCCCGCGCGGGCGGCGGCAGCCTGGCCGGCACGCTGGTTACCGCAGACCCGGACATTGCCCGCCAGTTTATTACCGGTGCGGCGCGCGCCCACGGGCGTATTCAGATCCTCAACGAGGAAGCCTCGAAAGAGTCCACCGGCCACGGCTCCCCGCTGCCGCAGCTGGTGCACGGCGGCCCGGGGCGCGCGGGCGGCGGCGAAGAGCTGGGCGGTCTGCGCGCGGTGAAGCACTACCTGCAGCGCACCGCCATTCAGGGTAGCCCGACGATGCTGGCGGCCATTGGCAAACAGTGGGTGCGGGGCGCAGCGGTGCAGGAAGATCGCGTGCATCCGTTCCGCAAATACTTTGAGGAGCTGCAGCCGGGCGACAGCCTGCTGACGCCGCGCCGCACCCTGACGGAAGCGGATATTGTGAACTTTGCCTGCCTGAGCGGCGACCACTTCTACGCCCATATGGACAAGATCGGCGCGGCAGAGTCGATCTTCGGCGAGCGCGTGGTGCACGGCTACTTCCTGATTTCTGCCGCAGCAGGGCTGTTTGTTGATGCGGGCGTCGGGCCGGTTATTGCCAACTACGGCATGGAAAACCTGCGCTTTATCGAGCCGGTTAAACCGGGCGATACCATTCAGGTGCGTCTGACCTGCAAGCGTAAAACGCTGAAGAAACAGCGTACCGCCGAGGAAAAACCGACGGGCGTGGTGGAGTGGGCGGTTGAGATCTTCAACCAGCACCAGCAGGCCGTGGCGCTCTACTCCATTCTGACGCTGGTGGCGCGCCAGCAGGGTGATTTCAGCTAAGTTCCCTGCTCCTCATCCTCTCCACAATGGCTGAGCGCTCTCAAGTAATGTGCAAGCAGAAGCAATAACGCTGCTTTTAGAATGGCTGAGGGCCTTTAGCGATGCCCTGGTCCGGCTGTAAATCGCTGAGGCGTTTGCCTTCCGGCCGGGGCGAGGCGCAGGGATGCGCCGAGAGGGCGGGCTTTACAGGGATGTTACCTCCGCCCGTACCCGATAAGCCGGAAGGAATAAGCCGAAGGTACCGCGCAGCGGCGATTTACCGCCGGGAGCCCGGGTCGCCAGGGTGGTGGCGACTGAGCCACCCTGGCACGTTCACAGGTCATGTCGTTACAGAGTAGCAAGGAACATAAAGTGAACGGAATGACCACCAGTGCCGTATGTTCCCCCTCACCCCAGCCCTCTCCCTCAAGGGAGAGGGAGCCGTCTGTGCTGACATCATTTGTGGGGTTCCCTCAGCCTCAATGGGAGGGGAAATGGCCCGGCATGTGATTTACCCCCGCTCTTTTTTTAACCTGGCAAGACTGGCAAATAATCTGGCAGATGCAGGCAAACGCTTTTCTCAGGCGCCTGTCAGGATAAGGCTGTCACAACACAATAAGCCCTAAAAACACAACAAGATGAGGTCTACGATGGGAAGCAATTCTTCTTTTTCTGCCCGTAGAACGGCGCTGGCTATGGCCGTTGCGCTGTGTTGCGCCTGGCAATCCCCTGTTTTCGCCCACGGCAGTGAGGCGCATATGGTCCCGATGGACAAAACGCTGCAGGACTTTGGCGCCGACGTTCAGTGGGATGATTACGCACAGATGTTCACCATTGCGAAAGACGGTGCCTTTGTGAAGGTCAAACCGGGCGCTAAAACCGCCATCGTCAACGGGAAAACCCTCAAGCTCGAGGTGCCGGTGGTGATGAAAGGCAAAAAAGCCTTTATCTCTGACAGCTTCATCAACGATGTTTTCCAGTCCGGTCTTGACCAGACTTTCCAGGTTGAAAAACGCCCTCACCCGCTAAACGCACTGACGGCGGACGAAATTAAGCAAGCCGTTGAGATTGTCAAAGCCTCGGCGGATTTTAAACCGAATACCCGCTTTACCCAGATTGCCCTTGCTGAGCCAGAGAAAGCCAAAGTGTGGGACTTTGTGCTTAACGGTAATGCGGTGGATGCCCCTCGCCAGGCGAAGATTGTGATGCTCGATGGAAAGCACGTTATCGAAAGCGTGGTGGATCTGAAGGATAAAAAAATCCTGCGCTGGGAGCCGGTGAAAGACGCGCACGGCATGGTGCTGCTGGATGATTTCACCGCGGTACAGCAGATCATCAACGACAGCACGGAGTTTGCCGAGGTGCTTAAAAAACACGGCATCACCGACCCGAAAAAAGTGATTACAACCCCGCTGACCGTCGGCTATTTCGACGGTAAAGATGGCCTGAAGCAGGAAGATCGCCTGCTGAAAGTGGTGAGCTATCTGGACGTTGGCGACGGCAACTACTGGGCGCACCCGATTGAAAACCTGGTGGCCGTGGTCGATCTTGAGCAGAAGAAAATCCAGAAGATTGAGGAAGGCGCCGTTGTTCCAGTTCCGATGACGCCGCGCCCCTACGATGGCCGCGACCGTATAGAGACGCCGAAAAAACCGCTCGACATCATTGAGCCGGAAGGCAAGAACTACACCATTACCGGCGATATGGTGCACTGGCAGAACTGGGACTTCCACCTGAGCCTGGACTCCCGCGTCGGCCCGATGATTTCAACCGTCACCTATAACGACAACGGCAAAAAACGGCAGATTATGTATCAGGGGTCGCTCGGCGGCATGATCGTCCCTTACGGCGATCCGGACGTGGGCTGGTACTTCAAGGCCTATCTTGATTCCGGCGACTACGGCATGGGCACCCTGACCTCACCGCTGGTACGCGGTAAAGACGTGCCGTCCAACGCGGTGATGCTCAACGAAACCATCCCGGACTACACCGGCGCGCCGATGGAGATCCCGCGCGCGATCGCCATTTTCGAACGCTATGCGGGGCCGGAATACAAACATCAGGAGATGGGCCAGCCAAACGTCAGCACCGAGCGCCGCGAGCTGGTGGTGCGCTGGGTGAGTACCGTGGGCAACTACGATTACATCTTCGACTGGGTGTTCCATGAAAATGGCACCATCGGCATTGATGCCGGCGCGACGGGTATCGAGGCGGTGAAAGGCGTGCAGGCGAAAACCATGCACGACGCCACCGCCAAAGACGACACCAAATACGGCACGCTGATCGACCATAACATCGTGGGCACCACGCACCAGCATATCTACAACTTCCGTCTTGATATGGACGTGGACGGCATCAACAACAAGCTGGTGGCGATGGATCCGGAAGTGAAGCCGAATACCGCCGGGGGCCCGCGCACCAGCACCATGCAGATTAATCAGTACGATATTGATACCGAGCAGCAGGCGGCACAGAAGTTCGACCCGGGCACGATTCGACTGCTGAGCAACACAAGTAAAGAGAACCGCATGGGCAATCCGGTCTCATACCAGATTATCCCTTACGCGGGGGGGACGCACCCGGTGGCGACCGGCGCGAAATTTGCACCGGACGAGTGGATCTACCATCGTCTGAGCTTTATGGACAAACAGCTGTGGGTGACCCGCTACCACCCGGATGAGCTCTACCCGGAAGGGAAATTCCCTAACCGCTCCGTGCACGACACCGGTCTGGGCCAGTACAGTAAGGATAACGAATCTCTCAACGATCAGGATGACGTGGTCTGGATGACCACCGGCACCACCCACGTCGCCCGCGCGGAAGAGTGGCCGATCATGCCGACGGAATGGGTGCATACCCTGCTTAAACCGTGGAACTTCTTCGACGAGACGCCAACGCTCGGGAAGAAAAAAGACGAAAAATAACCATCCGCCGGGCAATTGCCCGGTTTTTTTTGCCCTGGCGTTTGAGGATCGTCCTGGCTTGCTTATAGTTACTGATATCTCACCTGCATGATTTATCCCCCGGACGGGAAAGGGCTTTATGGAAAAAAGAAAAAAACCGACGCTGGAACGGGCAACCTGGCCAACGCGCCAGGCCATGGTTATGCATGGACTGGCGATGAACCTGCCGTGGCTGGCCTTCGTCAATATCAGCTTCGCGGTGATGATTCTGCTGCGACACATTCTGCTTAAGGTCAGCGATCCCCTTTATCCCCACTCGCCGCAGTTGACGAGAATCGTCGATGCCTCCATGCTCGGTATTATCATCCTCTCGGCTGCGCTGATCCTTATGGCCTGGCGGCGCATCGCCGGCATCAGCGTGGTGTTGTTTATCTGCAGCGCCATCTGGTCGGTCTCCTGCTTCTGGTTTATCACCCAGCTGCTGCTCCCGCACGTCTGGCCGCTGTGCGTTATTCTGTTACTCGCCGGTTTGACGGCGCTCTATTTTTACCCCGAGGGGCTGCTCGCCTTTGTGCTCCCGCTCTGGATCACCCTGCCGATAGCAAGCTGGATACGAAACGATGGTCTCAATCTTCACTTCGTTATTATCTGGAGCGTCTTTACACTGATTCTGATCTGCGGGCGTTTTATTCTGCTTAGCTGGTTTGACGAAGCCTGGCGACGTAACCAGCAAAATCAACTGCTGATATCGCGGCTGGACGCGCTGGCGCATCAGGACCCGTTAACCAAGACCGCCAATCGCCGGAAAATGGAGGTGGTGCTGGAGAACGCGGTTGAGCAGAAGAAGCCCTTCTCGCTGATTATGCTGGATATCGACTACTTCAAGCGCTACAACGATACCTACGGGCACCAGGCAGGCGACGACTGTCTGACCCGCGTGGCGCGCGTGCTGAAGCAGTCGGTGCGCGCACCTGATGATGTGGTTTCACGCTACGGCGGTGAGGAGTTCGTGGTCATCCTCTTCAATTGCCCGGCAAACATCGCGGAAAAGGTTGCCCTGCGTATTCAGGACGGCCTGCGTACGGAAGCCATACCGCACGACGCCTCCACGGTCAGCGACCATGTCACCGTAAGCATGGGGATTGCGAGCATGGCCGAGGGGTTAGCGGGCACCGAGATCATCGCCCGCGCCGATGCGGCGCTGTATCGGGCGAAAGAGGCCGGGCGGGATCGGTGGTCGCGGTAGGCAAAGCCGGGTGGCGACTTCGCCTTACCCGGCCTACAAATTGCACGAACCGTAGGCCGGGTAAGCGCAGCGCCACCCGGCTTGTTTTCAATATCTCACACACACTGACTTCGTTTCACACCAGCCGTCCAGCCAGTCCGGGCCAAAGTCGCGCCCTGTTCCGGACTGCTTCATCCCGCCGAACGGCAGGTTGGCGTCGATCAGCGTATGGCTGTTCACCCAGACGGTGCCCGCCTGCAGCCTGTCGGTATACTCCAGCGCCTTGCTGATATTCTGCGTCCAGACGCTCGCCGTCAGGCCATATTCGGTGTCGTTTGCCAGCTGGAGCGCCTCTTCACCGTCCGCGACGCGCACCACGTTGACCACCGGGCCAAACACCTCTTCGCGGGTCAGGCGCAGCGAGGCATCCGGGTTCACCACCAGCGTAGGTGAAACGTAATAACCTTTGCCTTCCGGCCCCCGGTTACCGACGATCAGCTCCGCGTTGCGCGACTTCGCCTCATCAAGGAAGGTTTGCACCTTGTCACAGTGCGCACGCGACACCAGCGGGTTGATAAACGCTTCCGGCGACATGCCCGGCCCGACGCTCAGGGATTTCACTGCCTGCTCAAACCCGCTGACCAGCGTGTCAAACAGCGGCGCTTCAATGTAGATGCGCGAGCTCGCCGCGCACACCTGCCCCTGGTTCAGGAAGCTGCCGGTCATCAGGCCTTCGATCACCCACGCCGGGTCCGCGTCTTTCAGTACGATAGCCGGGTTTTTCCCACCCAGCTCCAGGGTCACCCCGGTTAGCGTATCTGCCGCCGCGCGGGCGATTTGCTTACCCGTCGCCGTTGAGCCGGTAAAGCTTACCTTTGCAATATGCGGATGCGAGGTCAGCGCTGCGCCACACACCGCGCCGCTGCCGGTCACCACGTTGAACACCCCGTCCGGGATGCCCGCTTCACTGGCCAGTTCCGCCACGCGCAGCATGGTCAGCGGCGTGGTTTCAGACGGCTTGATGACAATAGAACAGCCCGCGGCCAGCGCTGGCATCACTTTCCACATGCCGATCATCAGCGGGAAGTTCCAGGGCACAATTCCGGCCACCACGCCAACCGGTTCTTTACGCGTCCACGCCTGATAGCGTGCCCCCTGCGGTAGCGGGATGGAGAGATCGAGGGTTTTGCCCGCAATTTTGGTGGTCAGCCCGGCGGTATAGCGCATCCAGTTCAGGGTGCAGCTGACTTCAAACATACGAGAGATGTTGATGGATTTGCCCTGTTCCAGCGTTTCAAGCTGGGCCAGCTCCTCGCTGTGCTGTTCCACCAGATCGGCGAAATGGAGCAGGATCCGCTCGCGCTCCGCCGGGAGTTTTCCGGCCCAGGTACGGGCCACAAAGGCGCGCCAGCCGGACATGACGGCACGATCAACGTCGTCGACGCTGGCGTCGGCAGTCGAGGCGATGACCTCGCCCGTGGCCGGGTTGTAGACATTCAGCCGCTTTTCACTGTCCGATGTGGCCTGACGCCCTTCAATCCACAGGCCATGCTGTCGGTCTAAAAATTGCTGCACGGCAGGCTGAATAGCCACCAGTGATTCAGACATAGGATACTCCTTCGTTATTCTTCGCAGGGTGTTCATCCAGTCTAAGTGGGGTTTTGCATTCTCGCTTTTGTCTCTGTGACATTCGCTTTGCCACCTGTGACAGGCTCCGCAAATCGCGATAATTGCCGCTTATATCGCTGTTACCGGTGAGTGTTCTTTCCTATAGTCAGCCTCATAGCCCTGACAAAATGCAACATAAATGCAACAATGCGAAAACGTTGACGGCGCAGTGAGAGAAACGATGGCGTGTGCAAGCGAGCAGGAACAGTATCAGCAGTGGCTGGCGCAAATTAACCAGGTTTGCGGTCGATTTAACGCTCAGCCCACCGAGGGAAAATTCTACGGCGAGCTGGAGACCAGCTATGCGCGTAGCCTGAAGCTCAGTACCGTCACCGCCGGCGGCGTCAACCTGTTCCGCTCCCGTCAGGAGATCAAACAGAGTAACGATGCCTGGTTCTATACCGTGTTCCAGCTCGAAGGGAGTGCGGAAATTGAGCAGGATGACCGCCGCGCGGTACTCAGAACCGGTGATATTACGCTGATTGACGCCTCACGCCCCTGCTCGATCAACTGGCAGGAAAAATCCCGCCAGATTTCGCTCCTGGTTCCCCGTCAGATTATTGAGCAGCAGTGTCGTTTTCAGGAGATAAGCTGCGCGACCGCCCTTTCCCGCACCTTGCCCACGGTACAGCTGAGCCATCGCCTGTTGATGGAGAGTATGAGCAATGCCAGCCTGAGTGACCGGGAGAGTGAAGCGGCGCTCGAAGCGATGATCTGCCTGCTGCGCCCCGCTTTCCAGCAGCGCGAAATCATTCAGCCGCGTAAGGAGCGCCAGTTCCAGCATGTGGTGGCCCTGATTGACGACCATATTCAGTCTGAATCGCTGCGCCCGGAGTGGATTGCCGCCGAGAGCGGAATGTCCGTACGCAGCCTCTATCGCATGTTTGCCGAGAAGGGGCTGGTAGTCGCGCAGTACATTAAAAACCGCCGCCTGGATCGCTGCGCGGAGGTGCTGCGCGCAGCCGGTGATGACGAAAAGCTGGCGGGGATTGGCTACAGCTGGGGGTTCACCGACCATAGCCATTTTTCAACGGCGTTTAAGCAGCGCTTTGGCGTTTCGCCGGGTGAATACCGCAAGCGCTACCGCTAGCTATTTTTTCAGCCATTTTCCGTTAATGCCCTTCACGTACTCGCCCGGCTGCGCACGGGCAACCAGTTTTTGCCCTGCCATTTTGGCCACTTCATCGACCGGCAAATTATTGCTGTCAGCCAGCTTCTGGTAGCTTTCCGTGCGCGCCGCGTTAATGCGATTAACCAGCGCCAGCGTTTCGGCGTCCTGTTGAATCGGGGCGAGATAACCGCTGAGGGTTTCCCCCACGCGCCCCTGCGCCCGGGCGTCATTTAGGGTGAGCGTAGCCGCCTGCACGTTCATCCCCAGCGCCAGTAAAATCAGAGCTACTCGTTTCATGGCGTCCTCAGAACAGATCGCTGCGCGATTTCAGCAAAGTTTCAACGTCTTTATCGACCTTAATGTGGATCTCATGTTCGATTTTGACATTCATATTGATGGTAATCGGCTCCTTTGGCGCAGCGACTTCAATGCGCGGCGTACAGCCGGACAGTAGCGCGGCAACGGCAACGGTGAGCGCACCAGCCATCTTTTTCATTGTTGTTCCTCACTTTCCTTGCCAGTCGAACTGCGGAGACCGGGTATCGCCGCGTGTTGCTCAAACCAGGTTTGCAGATTGTCTCCAAAACGCAGGCTGCGCCAGAGGGTAAAGACATTCTCGTCATGGGTATAATTCAGGTTGACGGAGCTGCTCTTGCCATCGACCCGGCTGGTCCCCTTGATGGTCGCCTGCATGGTTAATTCACCCAGGTTATCTAAATTGATTCTCGTCCACGAACGCGAAATTTCCATGTAGCGGAGCCAGTTAATCGCGGCGCCCGCGACCATATTGTCTTTGACGATGGCGTCGGCCGTATCTTTGTCGATGCGCAGCGTCATTGGGCCCGGGTTAGTCAGCCAGCCATCCTTAATGATCCATTTTTCGTTGTCCAGCCAGAACGGCAGCGCCCCGCTGACCGGCCCCGACATGGCAAACTGTTTTGGATTGACGGCGCTAATCAGCTCGCTCGAAGAGATATTGTCCACCCGCAGCAGGGCCGGATCGTGCTGCGGCATCCGCAGCTGCTGCATGGTGATCTTCCCGCCGAGGGTTTCTACCTTCACGTTGGTGAGCAGCAGCGGATTGTCCTCCGTCCAGGGATAATCGCCCTGTAAATCCGCGGTAATGTTGCGCGCGGTCACCAGGTTTTCCACTTCGCCAATGCGCAACGTGACCGGGCCGCGCGTGCCCAGTGACCAGGTGCCCTCGCTGAAGCGGAACGGCAGCACAAAATCGACACCGTTGATCTGGTTGTCCGGCATCCAGGCGCTACCGGATTTCAGCACCCCGTGCCCGCCCGCCTCAAAGCCCTGATCGGGGGCCGCCGAGAAGGCAACCTGCGCATAGAGTTCTCCGTCACGCAGCGTCATTTTCCAGTCCGGCGGGACCAGCGGCTGGAAGACGGTGAGGGACTGTTTCGGCCACCAGGCCTGCCCGCGAAGGCGCACGCCATCCCACCTTCCGTTGACCTGTACCGGACCGATGTTGTCCGCATGGAGGTCGCCCTTAAACTGAAAAATTGTCGGGTCGGTGCCGTCGACGCTGAAGGTCAGAACCGAGGGCGGCAACGCGCTGCCGCCGGAGAACCGGGTTTGCCCGGCCTTCAGCGACAGCGCGCCGCTGAAGGCCGGTTTTTCGGCATCGCGCAACCAGCGTACAGGCTGCTCCAGCACCAGACGCGGCTTGCTGACCTCCATCGTGCCGTACTGAAGCTTGTCAAAACCGGTGGAGAGCGCCGTCAGCTCAATAAGGTTGTCGCGCCACTCGCCTTTCCCGGCGACATCCCAGCGGGCATGCATCGGCGTAAAGCCGCCTTTCCCCCAGTATCGCCACTGCCACAGGCCGTTATCAGGTAAAAAGTCGTTGGCCTGACCGTCCAGGTGGAGTTCAAAATCGCCCATCTCGTTTTCATGAGCGCGTAAAATCGCCTGTAAACGACCGTCCACGCCCTTCTGGGTGAGCTTCACGCCCGCCAGTGGCCAGCGGATTTCATCGATATCGAGTGAGTTAATGATGCGTCCGCGCGAGCGGAGCAGCGCGCCCGGCTCAAAGGCCAGCTGCGGTTCATACAGGCTGCCGGTCAGCGTTGCCGGCAATTTGGCATAAAGAATGAGATCGTTTTGCTTCGCCTCGCCGCTCAGATACAGCGGCATGTCGCTGTTTTCCATGCTGAGCCTGCCGGGCCCGATATTCAGTACCGCGTTGCCTTTCCCCGCATCGCCTTGCGTCAACACGTTCAGTCGTCCGGTCAGCGTGGCTTTCTCCAGCCCCTGCTGCCAGTTGTCGGCGCGAAGGGACACCCGCCCGCTCAGCGGCATACCCGAGAGATCCCAGTTCCAGCGTCCGTCGCTGATGTTGAGCTGTTCCGCCGTGATCTGCCACGGCAGGTCGAGAAGCGGATCGGGGTTGTCTCTCGCCATCACCACCAGCTGTCCCTGATTGTCCTCCCAGTCGAGATCGGCATCGACCAGAGACGTTAACTGTGGCACGGTAAAGGTCGCCACCGCGTGGCCTTTCACCGGCACGCCGTCCGGCACCAGCGGCAGGGTAAACTCGCCCACCAGCTTAATTGGCTGCGGCTGATCCGGGAGCTGTATATCGAACTGGCTGACCGAGAGCGTCTGACCGCGAAGCGTCCCTTTAATGCTGACCTGCTCGCCTTTATAGACTATCTCCTGGCTGGACGGGGTCAGCGACGCATTAAGCTCGCCCTGCCACTGCTGCCAGGGCGACAGCGTCAGGCGGTGAATCGTGAGCCAGGTATTGGGTAACACAGCCTGCCATTGTGCCAGCGTTTTCGGGGCGACCGTTGAGGGCGCAGACTGGGGAATTTTGCTGAGGCAGACGGAGTTTAAATCGAGCGTGCCGATATCCAGCTTCCAGCGGCTGGGATGTGACAGCGTCACGTTATCGATACGGGCAATTTCGCAGTCTTCCACAAGATAGCGAAGGTCGGGGATCACCAGCGCGTGGCGAGTCAGTTTTGGGCTCTCTTCGAACGCGATGCGCGTCCCGACAGGCAGCCAGATCCCGGCGAGCGTCGGCACCCACTGGGCGAGCGTCATCAGCAGCGTCAGCGGCAACAGTATGAACAGCAGTAAAAGCGCAAGAGCGGCTTTGTATTTACCCTTCATGGGCAGTTAATATCCTGATTTAGCGAAAGATTTAAGCCGGCAGTGCCGATCATTGTCGCATGTTTAGCCAGTCAGTTGAAGGGAATGCCATTTTTAAGGATAGATGCTCTAGAATAATTGATAGAACTTATTGAATTCAATAATATTTTAGAAATTGTAAGATAATTTTAATCATGCTAACGTGAATGCAAAATCACTGGAGAAAGTCTTATGAAACTCGCGGTATATAGCACAAAGCAGTACGACAAAAAGTATCTGCAACATGTTAACGAGGCTTACGGGTTTGAGCTTGAATTTTTCGACTTTCTGCTGTCCGAAAAAACCGCTAAAACGGCGCACGGCTGTGAAGGCGTCTGCATTTTCGTAAACGATGATGGCAGTCGTCCGGTGCTGGAAGAGTTGAAAAAACAGGGGGTGAAGTACATCGCTCTGCGCTGCGCGGGCTTTAACAACGTGGATCTCGACGCGGCAAAAGAGCTGGGTCTGAAGGTGGTGCGCGTTCCGGCGTACTCCCCGGAAGCGGTCGCGGAACATGCGATTGGCATGATGATGTCGCTCAACCGTCGTATTCACCGCGCTTATCAGCGCACCCGTGACGCCAACTTCTCGCTGGAAGGGCTGACCGGCTTTACCATGTACGGCAAAACCGCTGGCGTGATCGGGACCGGTAAAATTGGCGTGGCTGCCCTGCGCATCCTGAAAGGCTTTGGCATGCGTCTGCTGGCATTCGATCCGTACCCAAGCGCCGCAGCGCTGGATCTGGGCGTGGAGTACGTCGACCTGCCGACCCTGTTCTCGCAGTCCGATGTAATCTCCCTCCACTGCCCGCTGACGCCGGAAAACTACCACCTGCTTAACCAGGCGGCATTTGACCAGATGAAGGATGGTGTGATGATCATCAACACCAGCCGCGGCGGACTGGTTGACTCCCAGGCCGCTATCGAAGCGCTGAAGACCCAGAAAATTGGCGCGCTGGGCATGGACGTGTATGAGAACGAACGCGATCTGTTCTTTGAAGACAAGTCCAACGATGTCATCCAGGACGACGTGTTCCGTCGCCTCTCTGCCTGCCATAACGTGCTGTTTACCGGTCACCAGGCGTTTCTGACGGCCGAAGCGCTGATCAGCATTTCAGAAACCACGCTGGGGAACCTGCAGCAGCTGGAAAAGGGCGAAGCGTGCCCTAACGAGCTGGCTTAAGTGCTACGCCGGGTGGGCGGCTAAGCCTCACCCGGCGCGTTTGTTTCCCAGCTCCGGTGCGCAACGCGCCACCAGAGCAGAACGGCAGCCAGGGCAATGGCGCTCAGGACACTGAATGCCGTCGCAAACGAGTAATGTCCGGCGATCGTCCCGGTTAACGCCGGGCTCATGGATGCCCCTACTCCCTGCATCAACATCACCACACTCTGCCCGGCATTGACGTGCCCGCTTCCACGCAGCAGCACCACAATAAACGACGGTACGACAACGCCCAGGATCCCGGCTGCCAGGCCATCAAGAATTTGTACCGGGATCATCATCAACAGCGCGTCCGTGGATGCCGCCAGCGCCGCGCGCACCGGCATAACCAGCAGCGCCAGCATAATCAAGCGCCAGTAACCATAATGTTCGATCCGGCGCGAGGCCCAGATGGCGACGGGGATCATCACGGCCTGCGAGATGATGACGGTACCCGCCGCGTACAAACCGGGGTTGATCGTGGCGGGTGCCGCAGCCACCCTCATGCTCAGCATCGGTAATAGCGCGGCGTTTGCCAGGTGGAACAGCAGCAGCGTCAGTCCGGTCACAAACAGCGCCCGGTTTTTCATCAGCACCGCAAAACCGGGGACCGGCAGGCTCGCTGAAGAGGACAGCCCGCGCGCCGCGTCGTTATCGATATCGCGGTTGCGAATGGCAAGCAGCGCACACAGCGTGAGCAGCGTGGTGCTGGTCATCAGCAGGAAAATCCCGCCCACGCCCCAGTACCAGGCAATGCCGCCCGCTAGCAGTGCGGTGACGAAATTGCCGCCGTGATTGAACGCCTCGTTTTTGCCCATCTGCGCGCTGAAGCCGCTCTGCCCGGTCAACCCCAGCGTAATCCCGGCGATCAACGGCCCGACAAATGCCGCACAGATACCGGTGACGATTTGCGACACGGCTACCACGCCGCTCTGCTGGCTAAACCAGAGCAGAAGCGTGCTTAGCGTGATCAGAATGCACAGCAGCGCGAGTACAGCACGCTTGTTGCGGGAGGTGTCGGTGATGAACCCCGCCGGCAGCGTAGCGAGTAATCCCGCCAGGCCACCGGCCGTCATCAGGATGCCGATATCATCGGGAGTCCAGTGGCGTTCGGTCAGAAAAATGCCGAGAAAAGGCCCGAGCCCGTCGCGAACATCCGCGATAAAAAAACTGGTCAGGCATAATGCCTGCAGCGAACGAAGAGACATACTTCCTGCCTGTTATGTATCCGGCTCGCGTTCTGCGACGACCCGCAGCCAGACAATCGCACAATAAAATTAAAGATATAGTGTAGCGGTGCTTTTTGAAAAACAAATGACGACCCTGAGAGGGATTAACGAGGGAGGCTACCTGTCGCACCAGCCTTCCACGAGCTGCAGCAAAATGTGAATAGCCGCCGGAATTGTCAGCAGAACGAGTAAAAACGTCATTGCGGCAAACACCATTGAAAACTCCTTTTTGAATTTTTCATCCTACGAAATCGTAGCCCCTATTTTTTAATTGTCACTGGCGCTCGGCTATTTTTCTCCTTATTTACGGGGACGTCCTCTTAATGATGCGTCCCCGTTAAGGTTTGATTACCAGACGCGTTTATAACGCTGGCGTTTTACCGGTAATTGCTGCTCAAATCGCAAAGTTTTCCGTCATCTGCTTCAGAGACCTTGACTGCTCGGTCAGGGCCTGTGATGCCGCAGCCGACTGCTCGACAAGTGCCGCATTCCCCTGCGTCACGCCATCCATCTGGGTGACGGCTGCGCTGATTTGCATGATCCCCTGCATTTGCTCAACCGAGGCCATAGAAAGGCTATCCATCGTTTCTGCCAACGTAGCCACGTTGCTGGCGGCGCGTAAAATCGTCTCAGCCGTTCTGGATGCGACCGACACACCGTTTTCGACATCCTCAACGGCATGCTCAATCAGGGCCCCAATTTCTTTTGACGCCGTTGCGCTGCGCTGAGCGAGATTCCTCACTTCTGTCGCCACCACGGCGAAGCCGCGGCCATGCTCACCGGCACGGGCAGCCTCAACCGCGGCGTTAAGTGCCAGGATATTAGTCTGGAAAGCAATCCCTTCAATAACGCTAGTAATTTCTTTAATCTTCATGGCATTAGCCGAGATATTTTGCATCGTTTCGCTCATCTCGCCCACAGCAGACTCACCTTCGCGAGCCAGTGCCTCAGTCTTTCTCGCGGACGTTGCCGTGTGCTCTGCGACCTCGGTGTTGTTTCGAACGGTCATCGTCAGTTGTTCCATGCTGGCGGCAGTCTGCTGCAACGCTGCCGCCTGTTCCTCGGTCCGAGACGATAGCTCCATGTTTCCCTGCTCAATCTCCCCGGCGGCGAGATCAACCGACGCGGCAGCCTCTTTGATTTCAGTGACAAGCGTTTTCAACTGGGTCTGCATGTTGTCCAGCGCTGAAAGCAGCGTGCCCGTTTCATCCCTACGGGTAATATGTATGGTTGAGGTGAGATTGCCCGCAGCGATAGTATTCGCCGTATTTACGGCCTGCTTTAGCGGTCGGAGAATACTGCGTGAAAGAAGTATGCCCGTCAGCAGCGCGGTGATAACCGCAGCAATCATTCCCAGGACAATCATCATTCGCGTTCGGAAGCGTTCTTCAGCCAGTCGGGTTTGGCGTTCAGCCATAATGCTGTACTCATCCCTCAACGCTTGCTGAATAACGCCCCGCATGGCATCCATTTGGGTTTTTCCAGTATTGCGCTGAACATTATTGATAAACGCATCCATATTCTCTCCCCCGCGGGATACGCTCTCCCTGCGCTGGATTAACGGCAGAGCAAATGATCTTTTCCATTCCCCTTCAAGCGTGGAAAGTGAAGTTAATTTCTGCTGCTGCAACGGGTTATCACGCGTAAGCTCGGCGATTTCTTCTACTTTGCTTTTAAACCTCTCATCACCCTGCGTGAAGGGCTCGAGAACGTCCCGGTTGCCGGTGAGCGCAAAACCTCGAATACCTGTTTCCATGTTGATCAGGGTTTCGGTGACAGAGCGAAGATTATCGACCACTTTATAGCTATGGACGTTGAGCTTGCTTACGGCCGTCACTTTGTCAAAGCTCAAATAGAGCAATCCGCATACGACGGACATTAAAACCACAATTGCGCCAAATGCTATGGTAAGCCGGGTGCCGATGTTGAGATTTTTAAACATTACTCTTCCTTAATAATTAGCATAGGTTCATCTTCTGGAGATGAATTTTAATAACGGCTTATTTTTTGTGGTTAATGGATTAAGGAATCCATCATGCCCACACCCATGCTAATCGGCAGAGGAAATTAATACTTTAGGTTCAATTAAATTATATTTACCATCCAATTAGGATAATTCTGATATGTTATTCATGGCCCGCTTACAGAAAGTTAAATAATCAAATAAACTTGCAGATATAATAAATTTGAGATTTACAAAAACGGGCAAAATTAAGCGAGTTTTATTTAAAAAGATTTCAAAAGATTAACAAATGTAAATTAAGTTCATTTATTGACCAATCCGGGCTTGGCTGTTTTTATAAAAACCGGGCGCGCTGCCCGGTTGTTCTTCCAGCCTTAACGCTTCCTACGCGCTCAACCCGCGATTTTCCAGCATCGGCTCAATCTTCGGATCGTGCCCGCGCCAGGTGCGATACAGTTCAGCTAAATCAGTACTATTCCCGCGCGACAAAATCGCCTCGCGGAATTTTTGCCCGTTTTCACGGGTCAGGCCGCCGTGCTCAACAAACCACTGGTAGCCATCGTCAGCGAGCATCTGCGTCCACAGGTAGGCGTAATACCCCGCCGCGTAGCCGCCGCCAAAAATATGGGCAAAATAGCTGCTGCGATAGCGCGGCGGAACGGCGGGCAGATCCAGCCCCTCTTTTTTCAACGCAGCCGCTTCAAAATCCTCCACGCTCGAAACGGCCTCGCCGATGCCGTGCCAGTTCATGTCCAGCAGCGCGGCACTCAGCAGCTCCGTCATGTCATAACCCTTGTTGAAATGGGTCGCGTTGAGCATGCTTTCCCGCAGCGCGTCCGGCATCGGTTCGCCGGTTTCGTAATGGCGCGCATAATGGGTAAACACCTGTGGATGACTGGCCCAGTGCTCGTTGATTTGTGACGGGAATTCAACAAAATCACGCGGCGTATTGGTGCCAGAAAGCGTGGCGAACCGCTGGCTGGCAAAGAGACCGTGCAGCGTATGGCCAAACTCGTGGAACAGGGTTATCACGTCATCCCAGGAGAGAAGCGCGACACCGCCATTCGCCGGTTTTTGATAGTTACAGACGTTGTAGATCACCGGACGGGCAGCAAACTCGAAGGATTGCTCGACGAAATTCCCCATCCATGCCCCGCCCTGTTTGGAATCACGGGCAAAGAAGTCACCGTAAAACAGCGCCATGCCCTCGCCGGTGTGGTCGAAAATTTCCCATACGCGGACGTCCGGGTGATACACCGGGATATCGAAGCGTTCGACGAAGCGAATGCCAAACAGCTGGCTGGCTGCCCAGAATACGCCATCCTGCAGCACGGTATTGAGCGCAAAGTAGGGCCTGATCTGCGACTCATCGAGGGCATATTTCGCCTGGCGCACGCGCTCCGCATAAAAGGCCCAGTCCCAGGCCTGCACGGTGAAACCGCCCTGCTCGTCGTCGATGACTTTCTGAATATCGGCCTGCTCGCGTTCCGCGCGGGCGCGGGCGGCAGGCACAATGCCGCGCATAAATTCCAGCGCGGCGGCCGGGGTTTTCGCCATCTGATCGGCGATGCTCCAGCTGGCGTAATCCTCAAAGCCCAGCAGACGGGCCTGTCGCGCACGTAGCGCCGTCAGACGCAGGATCAGCGCGCGAGTATCGTTTTCATCCCCTTTCTGAGTACGCGTCCAGCCTGCGTTGAAGAGGTTTTCGCGCGTCTGACGATTGCGCAGCGCGGAAAGCGCGGGCTGCTGGGTGGTGTTCAAAAGCGGGATCAGCCAGCGATCGTTTAGCCCTCGCTCCGCGGCAGCCTGCGCCGCGTCAGCGATCTCACCGGCGCTGAGCCCGTCAAGCTGGTGCGCGTAATCCACCACCAGCCCACCCGTTTTATCGGCAGCCAGCAGACGCTGGCTAAACTGGCTGGTCAGGGAGGCCGCCTCGGTATTCAACGCCTTCAGCTCGGCCTTTTCTGTCTCATTAAGACGCGCGCCGGCCAGAATAAACCGCTGATACGTCTCTTCGACCAGACGACGGGATTCGGCATCCAGCGCGGCACGGTCCTGCCAGACGCTCTCCACGCGGGCAAACAGCACGTCATTCAGCCAGATATCGTTTGCCAGCGCGGCAAGCTCGGTGGAGAACTGTTCCTCCAGCGCCTGTAAATACGGATTGGTGTGCGCGGAAGTCATGGCGAAGAACACGCTGCTGACGCGCGCGAGCAAAGTGCCGCTTTTCTCCAGCGCCAGCACGGTGTTAGCGAAATCAGGCGCAGCGGCCTGATCGACAATCGCGTCAATGTCCGCCCGCTTCTGGCGAAGGGCTTCATCGAAGGCCGGACGATAGTGGCTGTCGTTGATCTCATCAAAATGGGGGGCCTGGTAAGGCAGCAGGCTGATGTTAAAAAAGGGATTCGTGGCCGTCATCTTTCGCTCCTGAGTACGGGTATTCTCCCAGAGTAGGCCAGGCCGCCATCCCCTGCAACGCTGTCATACAAATGTTGCCTTAACGCACCCTCTGCGGCCGTGCTATGTTAGTACAACACAAAAAGCGTTGAGGAACAGTGAGATGATTATTTTAGTTACCGGGGCAACGGCAGGTTTTGGTGAAAGCATCACGCGTCGCTTCGTCGCCAACGGGCACAAGGTTATTGCGACCGGCCGCCGTCAGGAACGTCTGCAGGAGCTGAAGGACGAACTAGGCGACAGCATTCTGACCGCGCAGCTGGACGTGCGTAACCGCGCGGCGATCGAAGAGATGATTGCGAATCTGCCAGCAGAATGGCGCGCCATCGACGTGCTGGTTAACAATGCCGGTCTGGCGCTGGGCATGGAGCCTGCCCACAAAGCCAGCGTGGAAGACTGGGAAAACATGATCGACACCAACAACAAAGGGCTGGTCTATATGACCCGCGCGGTGCTGCCGGGCATGGTCGAGCGCAATCGTGGACACATTATCAATATCGGCTCCACCGCCGGAAGCTGGCCCTATGCAGGCGGTAACGTCTACGGGGCGACCAAAGCGTTTGTGCGCCAGTTCAGCCTTAACCTGCGGACCGATCTGCACGGCACCGCCATCCGCGTCACCGACATCGAGCCGGGCCTGGTGGGTGGCACCGAGTTTTCCAACGTGCGTTTCAAAGGCGATGACGCGAAAGCAGACAAAACCTATGAAAACGCGAACGCCCTGACGCCGGAAGATGTCACCGAAACGGTTTGGTGGGTGGCAACGCTGCCAAAACACGTGAACATCAATACCGTAGAAATGATGCCGGTCAGCCAGAGTTTTGCCGGACTTAGCGTCCATCGTGGCTAACGCTGACCTTCCCGGCCTGCGGGCCGGGTCTGTTTCGGGTTCTAAAAGAATGGTAGTATGTTCAGGCTAACTCTCTGAGAAATGACAACTCATGGCCGCTGAATCGCAACTCAATCCCACCCAGCCCGTAAACCAGCAAATCTATCGCATTTTGCGACGTGATATTGTCCATTGCCTGATCCCACCGGGAACGCCACTTTCTGAAAAAGAGGTATCAGTGCGTTTTGACGTTTCCCGTCAGCCGGTGCGTGAAGCGTTTATTAAGCTTGCGGAAAACGGTCTGATTCAGATCCGCCCGCAGCGCGGCAGCTACGTGAACAAAATCTCCCTCTCTCAGGTTCGCAACGGCTGTTTCGTTCGCCAGGCCATTGAATGCGCGGTGGCGCGGCGTGCCGCAACGCTCATCAACGACAACCAGTGTTACCTGCTGGAGCAGAACCTGCATCAGCAGCGGATTGCGATTGACCGCAAGCAACTGAATGATTTCTTCCAGCTTGATGATGAATTCCACCAGAAGCTGGCGCAGATTGCGGATTGCCAGCTGGCCTGGGACACCATCGAAAACATCAAGGCCACCATCGACCGCGTGCGTTATATGAGTCTCGATCACGTCTCACCGCCGGAAATGCTGCTCCGACAGCATCACGATATTTTCAGCGCGCTGGAAAAACGCGACCCGGACGCTGTGGAAAAAGCGATGACGCTGCATCTGCAGGAAATTAGCGAATCCGTGCAGCTGATTCGTCAGGAAAATAGCGAGTGGTTTAGCGAAGAGTAATATTCGCCGCCCCCTTTCGGACGCGGCGATGGGTTTAGCGAACGACTAACACCGGAATGGTGGCGTAGCGCAGGATAGATTCCGCATTTGATCCCAGCAGATGGGTGGTGATGCCCGGATTTTTCGACCCGATGACAATGACGTCATATTCCCCTTCCTTGCTTAGCCTGATAATTTCATCGCGGACGTTGCCAAAGCGAACAAGGGTGTCAATTTTCTCCGGCGAGATATCGAACAGTCTTTTTAACGCGTTCATTTTCTTACCGGATTCCTCCGTCATATACTCTTCGAACTTTTTAATGTCGGCGTTAAATCCGCGCAGCAGGGACCGACTGCTGGCCGGCAGAATATTGACCAGGGTAATCGAGGCGCCTTCTGACTTCGCAAGGTTTGCCGCGTGGCGAACCGCTTTGTCGCTCAAATCCATTTCAAACACATCAACAGGCATCAAAATCTTCTTATACATAAGCCTGACTCCTTATTCCGATGAAAGGGTTATTTCCTGTACCCAGAATGGCACCGGGAATATAAACCAACCCTCAACGCTTCCCTGCTGAAACTATCAATAAATGAAAATAACGGTCTGCTTTGTCAATTGCTGTCGTGAACCGTCAGCGCCCGGCACAATAAAGAAAAAAGTGTGAGTTTGATCAAAAACAAAAACATGTGATGCAGACAGGCGTATTTATATGCTCCGTGAACGGCAACCCTGAAATATCGCCGTAACGAACAGGTTAGAGAGGAGAAAATACCATGATGACATACGACCGTAACCGCAATGCAATCACCACCGGCAGCCGCGTCATGATTAGCGGCACGGGCAAAACTGGCGTGATTAAAGCGATCCACAGCGACGGGCTGGATGCCGCGCAGGTGCGCCGCAGCAAAACGGTTGAAGTGGAAGGATGCGAAGGTAAGTTCGAACCGATTGAGCTGATTCGCCTGGGTATGCACTAAACGGTGCGCAGACATGCCGCCGTGAACGGCGGCATGTGCTGAATTACCGTTGAGACACGTACTGTGCCACGGTCGCTTTCGCCCCCTTTTGCAGCAGCATCTGGTACGCCTTCATCACCGCATCAACAAAGACGGCTTCACGCGGTAATTCCGTGCCGAAGATGGCCTCGATGCCGAGCAGCGCCTTGACCCGGCTTTCCCCTTCCGCACTGCCTTTAACCGCCGTCTGAATCACTGCCAGCTGCGGATCGCTCACGTCAATAGCATTACCCTGCTCGTCCACGCCGCCGACATAGCGCATCCACCCTGCCACGCCCAGCGCCAGCAGCGGGAAAGGCTTCTGATGCACCAGGTGCCAGCGCACGGAATCCAGCATGCGCTGCGGAAGCTTCTGGCTGCCGTCCATCGCAATTTGCCAGGTCCGATGGCGCAGGGCCGGATTGCTGTAGCGGGCAATCAGGAGATCGGCATAGCGTCCTAAATCGACGCCTTTGACCTTCAGCGTAAGCGCCTGCTCGTTAAGCATCAGCGCGTGCGCGGCGATGCGGTAATGTTCATCTTCCATACAGTCGTTGATATGCTGGTAGCCCGCCAGATAGCCCAGGTAGGCCAGAAATGAGTGGCTGCCGTTAAGCATGCGCAGCTTCATCTCTTCAAACGGGATCACGTCCGACACCAGTTCGGCCCCGGCTTTTTCCCACGCAGGACGCCCTGCCACAAAGTTATCTTCGATCACCCACTGACGGAACGGTTCACAGGCCACCGCTGCCGGATCGCGCACGCCGGTCAGCCGTTCAATTTTATCCAGCGTGTCGGGGGTGACCGCGGGCACGATGCGATCCACCATCGTTGACGGGAAGGTAACGTGGGATTCGATCCAGTCGGCCAGCTCACCGTCTACTGCACGGGCGTACGCGCAGGTGACATTGCGCATCACGTGACCGTTCTCCGGCATGTTGTCGCAGGACATCACGCTAAACGCCGGCAGACCCGCCGCTTTGCGACGCGCCAGCGCTTCCACCACCACGCCCGGCGCAGATTTCGGCTGGTGCGGGTTTTGCAGGTCGGCGACGATAAACGGATGATCGAGCATCAGTTGCCCGGTCGCCGGTGAGTGGCAGTAGCCTTTCTCGGTGATGGTCAACGAGACAATCGCCACCTGCGGGTCACACATCGCCGCCAGAACCGCCTCCAGCCCGTCTACCTGCGCATGGAGGGCCTTTTTGACCACGCCAACTACGCGGGAGGTCCACGCATCGGCAGACATTTCCGCCACGGTATAGAGATTATCCTGCGCGTTCAGATCGGCAATCTGCTGCTCACCACCAATCAGGTTAACCTCACAGTAGCCCCAGTCGCTGGCGTGCTCAGCGGCGAGAATATCGGCATACACTGCCTGATGCGCCCGGTGAAATGCGCCAAAGCCTAAATGAACGATGCGAGCTTTAAGGCTGTCGCGATCGTACTGAGGCAGCGTCGCATTGGCCTGTAATAACGTGTTTTCCATGATTAAGACTCGTTAATTAGAAAGCTGTGGATCGCTGCCGCTCTTTCTGAAGCGGCAGCGCCTGCTGACTACACCAACTAGAATGGCAGTCGGGGTAAAAAATTACTGCCATCAACCATACTGATACTGCCGTTTGATATTTTGATTTATATTAACTTTTGGTCATGTGGTGTGACATAAAAACAAAGTTGTGTGATAAGTCATGCAAGCTATAAACCACTAGCGCCGCGAGGAGATAGCGCCGTAACCGAGCGTCTCTTTTGGCGCAGACTCAGCTGCGTCATGCGCCGCGCTCAAATCACGGTCGCGCACTTCCGGCATCAGGATCGCCGAGACCAGTCCAATCACGGAATAGGCCACCAGCATGGCAACAATCGGCCACCAGGAGCCGGTCATATTGCAGAAGATCCCTGCCAGCACCGGACCAAAGCCCACCGCCACCAGACCACCCGCCTCTTTGGAGATGGCCATACGCGTAAAGCGATTTCGCGAGCCAAACATCTCCGCCATGGTGATATTTTCCAGCGCGAAGAGCCCCAGAACGGCGAAGTTATGGATAACGATGATGCAAAGCATGATCGTTCCCGGCGCATAGCTCTTATCGACGATGATCGACAGCATCGGGTAGGCGAGCAGAATGGCGGAGATATTGAGAATAATGTACGGCAGACGGCGCCCCACTTTATCGGAAAGCCAGCCCAGCAGCGGGATGGAGATAAACCCGAGAATGGAGCTGATCATCAGCGCATCGGTAGGGATAGCCTTATCGAACAGCAGCGTCTGGACCAGATAGCCCGCGAGGAAGGTCTGGATGAGCCCCGAGTTGCCCGCCTGGCCGAAACGCAGGCCAGTCGCCAGCCAGAAGGATTTGCTTTTCACCATGGAGCCCAGCGACGTGTCCGGCTGCACGGTTTGTGCATCGTTCACTTTCTCAAAGACCGGGCTCTCCTTGAGATTCATGCGCAGCCAGATGGCAAAGATCATCACCACGACGCTGGCGAGGAACGGCACGCGCCAGCCCCAGGCGAGCAGCTGTTCACGATCGAGGGCGAAGAACATAATGGCCCAGATCGCCGTGGCGCTCAGCGTCCCGCAGTTAGTCCCCATCGCCACCAGCGAGGAGATAATGCCGCGTTTCCCCTTCGGAGCGTACTCCGCGAGCATCGTGCCAGCCCCAGATATCTCCGCGCCAGCGCCCAGCCCCTGAATAATGCGCAGCGTCACCAGCAGGACCGGCGCGAAAATCCCAATCTGCGCGTAGGTCGGCAGCACGCCAATCAGCGTGGTGCAGATCCCCATCATAGTGATGGTGATAAACAGCACCTTTTTACGACCGATGCTGTCACCCATTCTGCCGAAGATGAAAGCCCCGACGATACGCGCGATATAGCCTGCGCCGTAGGTCCCCATCGCCAGGATCAGCGCCATCGCGGCAGACTGTTCGGGGAAGAAGATCTCATGGAAGACCAGGGCGGCCCCCAGCGAGTAAAGCTGAAAGTCCATGAACTCCAGCGCGGTGCCAAGCCAGCCGGAAACGGCGGCTTTCACCAGATCGGCGGTGGATCGTTGCGGTTGTACTTGTGTCATGATGGCTATCTCTGAAAGGTAAGATGCGAACCACATAGAGCCTGTCTGCGCAGGCTCTTAATCGCGTATATGATTATTGGCCGAACGTGAGTAAGACTTTGCAGCACTGCCGCTGATCTTTCTCAAACAGTTCGATGGCGTCTGTTACGTGGTGATAGTCAAAAGTATGGGTGATCAGTTTTTCCGGGTCGATCAGCCCCCTCTTCAGCCAGTCGATGACGACCGGGAATTTGTTGGCATTCAGGCGCGAGGAGAAGATCGCCAGCTCTTTGCCGGTAATGCCCTGCTGAACAATCTGGCTCGGCTCGCTGGAAAAGCCCATCAGCACGATGCGCGCCGCTGGCGAGGCCAGGGTTATCGCTTCCTGCAAAATAGATGGATGGCAGGCGGCATCAATGATTAGCGTCGGTTTGATGCCTTTTTCCTCCAGCGCGGCCTGCAGCGACTGCTCGCCGTTATTAAAGACCCAATCCGCGCCGCTGCGCCGCGCCATCGCCAGGCGCTCGTCTATGCGGTCAACCACGATAACCTGCTTCACCTGATAGACGCCTTTCAGCGCCTGCACGGTGACCAGTCCCATCGGGCCAGCGCCGTATATCAGCGCGACGTCCTGTTCCATCGGTTTCGCCTGCCCCGTTACGTTGGCGGCAATGGTGAAGGGTTCAACCATGACGGCGTGTCGGTCGGGAATGTCATCCGGAATGACCCAGGCATTTTGAGCGGGCACTGCCGCATATTCACTGAAGCCGCCGTCACGGTGGACCCCCAGCACGACCAGCGAGGTACAGACGTTCGGTTTTCCCACGGAGCACGGGTAGCAGTGCCCGCAGCTGATCACCGGGTCAACCGCGACGCGCTGGCCCAGACGGGCACTGTCTACGCCCTCACCCACGGCGTCAATCACGCCAAAAAACTCGTGGCCAATCGTGCGTGGATATTTCGCAAAAGGATTATGGCCGCGATAGATGTGGCTGTCCGACCCGCAGATACCCGCCAGGGTGATTTTCACGCGGACTTCACCTGCGCCTGGCACCGGGCGTGGCCGCTCTTCAATCACCAGTTCGTTCGGCTGTTGAATCACTACGCTTTTCATCGTTCGCTCCTCGCTTACCAGTTCCACAGCGTGCCGTCTTCAAGACGGGCCACCGGCAGATAGGCCGGATCGTAGGGGTATTTCGCCGCCAGTTTTTCATCAAACTCGATGCCCAGCCCCGGCTTGTCGCCCGGATGCATATAGCCGTTATCAAAGCGCCAGCTGTGCGGGAAGACCTCCAGCATCTGTTCGGAGTAGCCCATATACTCCTGGACACCAAAGTTCGGCACCCACAGGTCGAAATGCAGCGCGGCGGCGTGGCAAACGGGCGACAGATCCGACGGGCCGTGCGAGCCGGTGCGCACCTGATAAAGCGAGGCAAAATCGGCAATGCGACGCATCCCGGTAATGCCGCCCGCGTGGGTAATGGTGGTGCGAATATAGTCGATAAGCTGCTCTTCGATGAGCTGCTTGCAGTCCCAGATGCTGTTAAACACTTCCCCCACCGCAATGGGCGTAACGGTATGCTGGCGGATCAGGCGGAAGCAGGCCTGGTTTTCCGCAGGCGTTGGATCCTCCATCCAGAACATGCGGAATGCTTCGATGCTCTTGCCGAAGCGCGCCGCTTCAATTGGCGTCAGGCGGTGGTGCATGTCGTGCAGGAGGTGCTCATTGAAGCCGAATTTACTGCGCACCGCGTCGAACAGCTTCGGCGTGAAATCGAGGTATTTTTCGGTGGACCAGAGCTGCTCTTCCGGCCAGTCGCCTTTGGTCGCAGGCTCGTAGGCCAGCCCCTTTCCTTTGGCCATGCCGTAGGTGGTTTTCATGCCCGGCACGCCGCACTGCACGCGGATCGCCTTAAAGCCCATCTCTTTATGACGAGCGTAGTCTTCCAGCACGTCGTCAATCGTGTGACCGGTGGTGTGGCAATAGACCATCACCCCTTCCCGGGAGGCGCCGCCCAGCAATTGGTAGAGCGGCATGTTGGCCGCTTTGGCTTTGATATCCCACAACGCCATATCCACGGCGGAGATGGCCGACATGGTAACCGGACCGCGACGCCAGTAGGCGCCTTTATAAAAGAACTGCCAGATGTCTTCGATGCGGTGCGCATCGCGGCCAATCAGCTGGGGGCAAAGGTGATCCTTCAGGTAAGAGGCCACGGAGAGCTCGCGTCCGTTTAGCGTAGCGTCACCGAGACCGACAATCCCCTCATCGGTGGTGATTTTAAGGGTGACAAAGTTCCGCCCCGGGCAGGTAACAAACACGTCAGCCGCGACAATCTTCATAATTCCTTTCCTTACATCGTTCATTGTGATGCTGGAAATTTACCCACCAACCCTACTACCATACAAGTATAATGATCATAAAATCAGCTAACGATCACAAAACCAGGGGGCTCACGCACGCCCCCATCCCGCCACAATAATCAGCATACCGCACAGGGCGATCAGCGCCCCGGCCCAGTCGTATGCGCTGAGTTTGACGCCGTCCACCACGCGTAACCACAGCAGCGCCGTGCAGACATAGACGCCACCATAAGCCGCGTAAACGCGCCCACTGGCCGCCGGATGCAGTGTTAATAGCCAGACAAACAGGGCCAGCGCGACGCTTGCCGGGATGAGCAACAGTACGGATCCTCCCTTCTTCAGCCAGAGCCAGGGCAGGAAGCAACCGATGATTTCGCATAGCGCGGTGGCAAAAAAAAGCAGCGTTGTTTTGAGCATATTTCACGTCAGGTGAGGATTTATTTAACCATCATACCTGATGATGCCCTTTACTTTTCCATACTTGCTCCGCGGGTATGCCGTCATTTCGCTTTAGTGTAGAATCTGTACGGGGTAACTTGATTATCTGCACCCATTTAAAAGGAAACGCTATGACCACATTAAGCAAACGCCTTTGTCTGACAGCCCTGCTGGCGCTGTCATCGTTCGCCTTTGCCGCCTCTGCGACAGCGGAAACCAGCAAGCTCATTATTGAGTCTGGTGACAGCGCGCAAAGCCGCCAGAACGCCGCCATGGACAAAGAACAATGGAATGACACCCGTAACCTTCGTCAGAAGGTCAACAAACGTGCTGAAAAAGAGTGGGACAAAGAAGATGTCGCTTTTGACGCGCGCGATAAGTGTCAGCAAAGTGCAAACGTCAATGCCTACTGGGAGCCTAACACCCTGCGCTGCCTGGATCGCCGCACTGGCCGCACGGTAGCCCCGTAATGTCTGGATCCTGCGACGTTAAACTCCGTCCGCTGGAGCGTGAAGACCTGCGCTTTGTCCACCAGCTCGACAACAATGCCAGCGTGATGCGCTACTGGTTCGAAGAGCCTTACGAGGCGTTTGTCGAGCTGTCCGATCTCTACGATAAGCACATTCACGATCAGAGTGAACGTCGGTTTGTGGTGGAGTGTGAAGGCGAAAAAGCGGGTCTTGTTGAACTGGTTGAAATCAACCACGTTCACCGTCGGGCGGAGTTCCAGATCATCATCTCCCCTGAGCATCAGGGAAAAGGCCTTGCCTCACGGGCAGCGAAGCTGGCAATGGATTACGGATTCAACGTTTTAAATCTCTACAAGCTTTACCTGATTGTGGACAAAGAGAATGAGAAAGCGATCCATATCTACCGCAAACTGGGCTTTATGGTGGAAGGCGAGCTGATTCACGAGTTCTTTATTAACGGTGAATACCGCAACACCATCCGCATGTGCATTTTCCAGCATCAGCACCTGGCCGGACACAAACCGTCTGGCGCCAGCCTGCTGAAACCTACCGCGCAGTAACCTGCGCGGTTTTATTTCAGTAATATTCAATCGTGTTCTTGATGGTGTACTTGCGCTCAACGGCAGGTTTGACGCTGTCGTCGGTGATCGTCAGATCGCAGCTCACCGGGTTATTGTGGCGGTCGTAATCGCAGCTCTGCTTCACGTTGCCCAGCGGCTTGTCATTCAACATGCTCACCGCCGAGTAATCCATTCTTTTGCGAAGATCTTTAGACGGCGTCGACTGGACGGACAGGTGCTGATCCCCGGAGACGGTGGTTTTGCCCAGCGGGTAACCATCCGCATCGTAGCGATACTTCACTTCCATCTCTTTGCCGTGCGCCGCCACCACAAAACCGTTGTCGTCGGTATCCCACGTCACCCCGGCTGACGGCAGTTCGGCCAGCTGGCATTTCCCCTGCAGCTTCACTTTTCGCTGCTGGGTTTCTGCGTCAAGATAGTAATTGGCATCCAGCACCAGCGCCACGCCGGTGTTGGCCTCCAGGTCGTGCAGCTCAAGCGTATCGAAACATCCTTCCGTCGAGACGGTGCCGGTGACCCGTTTGGACACTTCGCCCTTCTCGTTGAACAGCGTCTGGGTGAAGTCTTTGACCGGTCCGCGCAGCGGATCAAAATCAAATTCGTTCGAAAAACTCGCCATCTCGGGCGTAAACGACAGCGGTGCGGAGCTGTTGTCGCACCCCACCAGTGTTGCTGCCAGTAGCGTTATCGCTGCGTATTTCTTCACATTTATTACCGTACAGGGAGATTATTCCCAATCATATTAGCAAATACAGTTGTTTACACGAAGCCTGCTAAAATTAATCTCTACACAGAGAAAAGGAGCTACAGATGAAACGGTTACCCTGGATTACCGCCCTGCTGTTAATGAGTGCCTCAACGGCCGCGCTGGCGGCACCGGATTCCTGCGAGCGCGTGAAAAGCGACATTCAGCAGAAGATTATCAACAACGGCGTGCCTGAGTCAGGCTTTACGCTGAGCATTGTGCCGAACGACCAGGCCGATCAGGCGGGCACGCAGGTGGTGGGCCACTGCGCCAACGACACCTTTAAAATTTTGTACACCCGTACAGGCAGTGTTGCGGCCGCTGAAGCTCAGTAATTGACCCTCAATCCCCTTTGATTTGATGAGGATTAAGATTTAATACCCCCAAATAAGTAACACTCACCCCATCATTAGCCCGGATATCATTTCGGGCGAAATAATACGCAACTATATACCCTAAATAATTCGAGTTGCAGGAAGGCGGCAAGGGAACGAATCCCCAGGAGCGTACATAAGTACGTGACTGGGGTGAGTGAGTGCAGCCAACACACCTGCAACTTGAAGTATGACGGGTATAATGATGGGGTGAGCCATGTCCGATGCTGAACATTACGACGGCGGAATTAGCCGTCGAACTCTCGTGAAATCTACGGCGATAGGTTCTCTGGCGCTTGCCGCTGGTGGGATCTCGCTGCCTTTTGGTTTAAAAAGCGCCGCCGCGGCGGTGAAGCACGCCGTCCAGCCGCCTGAAGATACCGTGGTGTGGGGCGCCTGCTCGGTCAACTGCGGCAGCCGCTGTGCGCTGCGTCTGCACGTGCGTGACAACGAAGTGTACTGGGTCGAAACGGATAACACCGGTGAAGATGTGTATGGCGATCACCAGGTGCGCGCCTGCCTGCGCGGACGCTCTATTCGCCGCCGCATCAATCACCCTGACCGTCTGAACTACCCGATGAAGCGCGTGGGCAAACGCGGCGAAGGCAAGTTCGAGCGCATCACCTGGGATGAAGCGCTCGACACGATCGCCGCCAGCCTGAAAGACGTGGTGGCCAACTACGGCAACGAAGCGGTGTATATCAACTACTCCTCCGGGATTGTCGGCGGCAATATCACCCGCTCCTCTCCTTACGCTTCGCTGGTGGCGCGTCTGATGAACTGCTACGGCGGTTTCCTGAGCCACTACGGTACCTACAGCACGGCGCAAATTGCCTGCGCGATGCCCTACACCTACGGCAGCAACGACGGCAACAGCACCTCGGACATCGAAAACACCAAACTGGTGGTCATGTTCGGCAATAACCCGGCGGAAACGCGCATGAGCGGCGGCGGGATTACGTACTATCTGGAACAGGCTCGCGAGCGGTCCAACGCGCGCATGATTGTTAT
Organism: Enterobacter sp. SGAir0187; assembly: GCF_002952735.2. Lineage (NCBI taxonomy): Bacteria > Pseudomonadati > Pseudomonadota > Gammaproteobacteria > Enterobacterales > Enterobacteriaceae > Enterobacter > Enterobacter sp. SGAir0187. Next base: position 425,631 of record NZ_CP025034.2, read on the forward strand.
CGACCCGCGCTACACCGACACGGCCGCCGGACGTGAGGATGAGTGGATCCCGATCCGTCCGGGTACCGATGCCGCGCTGGTAGCGGGCATTGCATGGGTGTTAATCGACGAAAACCTGGTCGACCAGCCGTTCCTCGACAAATACTGCGTCGGCTATGACGAAAAAACGCTGCCGGAAGGCGCGCCCGCTAACGGTCACTACAAAGCGTATATTCTCGGCCAGGGCGATGACCACACGGCGAAAACGCCGGAGTGGGCCTCCCGCATCACCGGTATTCCCGCCGATCGCATCGTTAAGCTTGCCCGCGAAATCGGCTCCGCTAAACCGGCTTATATCTGCCAGGGCTGGGGACCTCAGCGCCAGGCGAACGGCGAGCTGACCTCCCGCGCCATCGCCATGCTGCCGATCCTCACCGGGAACGTGGGGATCAACGGCGGGAACAGCGGCGCGCGTGAGTCCACCTACACCATCACCATCGAACGTATGCCGCTGCCGGATAACCCGGTCAAAACGCAAATTTCCTGCTTCAGCTGGACAGATGCTATCACCCGCGGTCCGGAGATGACCGCCCTGCGCGACGGCGTGCGCGGCAAGGATAAGCTGGACGTGCCGATTAAGTTCATCTGGAACTACGCGGGCAATACCCTCATTAACCAGCACTCCGATATCAATAAAACCCACGAAATCCTGCAGGATGAAAGCAAGTGCGAGATGATTGTGGTCATCGATAACTTCATGACGTCTTCAGCGAAGTATGCCGATATCGTGTTGCCGGACCTGATGACCGTCGAACAGGAAGACATTATTCCTAACGATTATGCGGGTAACATGGGCTACCTGATATTCCTTCAGCCCGTGACCGCGCCGAAGTTTGAACGCAAGCCCATCTACTGGATCATGAGCGAAGTGGCTAAACGCCTCGGGCCGGATATCCATCAGAAATTTACCGAAGGACGGACGCAGGAACAGTGGCTGCAGTATCTGTATGCCAAAATGCTCGAAAAAGACCCTCTACTGCCGTCCTATGACGAGCTGAAAAAAATGGGCATTTACAAGCGCAAAGATCCGAACGGCCATTTTGTGGCCTATAAAAAATTCCGCGAAAACCCGGAAGCCAACCCGCTGAAAACGCCATCGGGTAAGATTGAAATTTACTCCAGCAAGCTGGCGGAGATTGCGGCTACCTGGGAGCTGGAAAAAGATGAGACCATCAGCCCGCTGCCCGTCTACGCATCAACCTTCGACGGCTGGGATGCGCCCGAGCGCGCGCAGTTCCCGCTGCAGCTGTTTGGTTTCCACTTTAAGGCCCGAACCCACTCGAGCTACGGTAATGTAGACGTGCTGAAAGCCGCCTGTCGCCAGGAGGTCTGGCTTAATCCTGTCGATGCCGAAAAACGCGGCATTAAGAACGGCGATACGGTGCGCGTCTTTAACGACCGCGGCGAGGTACGAATTGAAGCAAAAGTGACGCCGCGCATCATGCCCGGTGTGAGCGCTATGGGCCAGGGTGCCTGGCACGACGCCAATATGAGCGGCGATCGTGTCGACCACGGCTCATGCATCAACACCCTGACCACGCACCGCCCTTCACCGCTGGCAAAAGGCAACCCGCAGCACACCAACCTGGTGCAGATCGAGAAGGTGTAGCGGGTGGATGGCGTTGTCGTGGTTTATTCTATGATTTGTATTATCGGTTAACACAGTCGCGCGGACACTCTCCGCGCGAACAAGGAAGATGTAATGAAAGATGTCTCACATCGTGAATCGTTCGCGTTCAGCGCCCGGGTGCTGGGCGCGCTGTTTTATTTCGCGCCAGACAGCGAGCAGGCCGCGCCGCTGGTGCAGGCCCTCACCGCAGGGGATTGGGTTCAGGACTGGCCCCTGCCGTCGGAAACGCTGCAGCCTGTAGCTGACACCTTTGCCGCGTCTGCCGATGAGCCGCTGAGGGACGCCTGGCAACGGCTGTTTATTGGCCCTTACGCCCTGCCCGCGCCACCGTGGGGTTCCGTCTGGCTTGACCGCGAATCCGTACTGTTCGGCGACTCGACCCTCGCGCTGCGCCAGTGGATGCGGGAGAACGCTATCGCATTTGAAATGCAGCAGAATGAACCGGAAGATCACTTCGGGACTTTGCTGATGCTGGCGGCATGGCTGGCCGAGAACGGCCGCGATGCGGAGTGCGCTCAACTTCTGGCGTGGCACCTGCTGCCGTGGAGCACCCGCTTCCTGTCCGTGTTTGTCGACAACGCCGGACATCCGTTTTATACCGCGCTGGGTAAGCTTGCGCAGCTGACGCTCGCGGACTGGCGATCCGGGCTCATTATTCCGGTTGCGGAAAAGACGCTGTATCGCTAAGGGGTGTGGCTTGCTCGCGGATAGCGGGCAAGCTGCAGTCAGAAGATAGCGTTTAAAAATTCATATCGAAACATGAGTCATGTTAAGATTGATGATATATAATAGCCTTTCCTAAAAAAATGATGCTATCTGTTGATACATAAAAAAATAAAAAATGACTGGAAAACACCCTTCCGAAAATAAGTTTAAAAGGCTACTTATAACAGCCATAACATTTACCATTTTAGGTGCATGGATCTGGTATATGTCATGGACAACAAGCATCTCCAATTATACCATTTTGCAAAAATCGGTTCCTGAATTGACCACGTATATTTCTGTTGGAGTCGTGATTGGCGCGCTTTTGGTTATACGTGCTTTTTTTGTGCACGCCTTTAACCAAACTTTAAAATACTTTGCCAATACTTTCTTATGCGGTTTTTGCCTTGGGTTTGTATTGAGCGTAAATGGTTATGATATTTATGTCTATCTCTTCCCGGACAAAATAATTGGCTATGAATCTGAATATGAAGTTGTCTTTCCGGGGCCTTCGAGAGGTAAGTATGGCCATTGTGAAGCGGGTCTCTGGTTAAAAGATCAGAACACCAACAGATGGATACAGCTTTGTACAAACAAAGAATATCTGCACAGCCACCGTAAGCAGGGAATGACTGGGGTGTGGGTAACGGCTCGTGTAAATAATATTGGAAGTTACATTGTGAATTATGAGTTTATTTATTTGTAGGCACGACCCTATCTATTTTTGTTCCGGCAAAAATGAATGGTACTCAAAGTCCGCTCCTTGCTTATAGCCGTCAGCCTGATACGTCGCACCACAGATTGCGCATTCACAGCGGAGAAACCGGCTATGGGCAGGGTCATCTCAAAATCGAATCAGGGTAAATTTCATTCATACCCCCACATTTAGTGGTGGATACGTGACGACTGTTCATCTATTCTGCTTTTTCAGCGAGCAAGCCGGAGTCATTTCTAGTGGATAATCCCATATTTCTGAAAACTATCATTATCTTTATTCTCATCCTGTGGGTAATAGACGTAGTCAGGAGAAAGAAAAAAAAGCGTTATGACTCCGCTATAGCAGAGGCTAATGCCAGAGAACGCTATGAATGGCGCTATCTCAGATGGGGCTGGCAGGCAATACGAGTGGCGGCGGCAGTGTATATCTTTGTTCAGCTGATTCAGGTTTTACTGAGATAGATGGCAGAAGAAGGTAAGACGGGCAAGGAACATCTCACTGTCCAGGCCAACAGTAGCTGAGCCTCGGTGGTAGAAATTGTGAGTGTTCCCTGCCTGCCAGTAGCATGTGCTACAAGCCTTTAACCAGTATTTGGTTATGTATCACCGACTGATTCCCCCTCACTCGCACTCTCTTTGCTTTGAATGAACCGAAGTGCCAGGTAGAGGTCTGGCGCCAGAATCATCTCATCATCATTCATTGTTGGCCGACTGTCTTTAAACCAGCGTGTTAACTCCGTTTTCCTGCCCGCAAGGATTAATTTAATCTGTCGACTTTTCAGGTCACGCTTTAACTCATTAATGGTTGCCAGGACACTGATGTCTGAATAGGTGAAGCAGGCAACGGCATCAATGACCACCCATTTAGGTTGTATGGCTGCCCCATCAACCAGGTTCAATACCCGACGTTTAAAATAAGCCACATTAAAATAGGTCAACGGTGAGTTAAATCGATACATCAGCACGCCCGGGACCATTTTAATATCGGTGGTATTCCCTAACGAGTGAATCATTCCCTCTTCGTCAGTGCCCAGCAGGTGCTCAGAGGGGCGAAACACCGTACGAAGGAATTGTAATAACCCAAGCAATACCGCAAGGCCAATTCCCTGTATAACGCCGATAATTAACACACAGCCAAACGTGAAGAAGGCCAGGCGAAAGGCCTGTTTATTTCTGCGCCTCAGGTTCCATAGTCCACGTAAATCAATCAATGACCACGATGCATACATTAGAACAATACCTAACGCAGATACCGGAATGTATTGTAATGGCTGAGTGAAAAACACCACGACGATACCGATGATCAAGGCGGCGACCACGGAAACCAGCTGGCTTTTCCCCCCAACCGAATCATTCACCGCGGTCCGGGAATCGGCTCCACTGATAGCAAACCCCTGAGATAACCCCGACATAATGTTCGCAATACCCAGAGCCCGGAACTCAGCATCAGCATTAATTTCATAGCCATTTTTCGCGGCGAAACTGCGTGCGGTCAGCATCAGACTGACAAAACTGACCAACGCCAGGTTCAGCGCCGGGATCACCAAATCACGCATCGGCCCCGGCTGGAACGCCCCCCAGTGAACGATGGGTAAACCAGGCTGGAAGCCTTCTCCCCCAATCGTGGCAATGCCGTACTGTTGCGCAGAGGTCACCCATACCAGTGCCGTTGTTATCACAATGGCAATTAAAGGTGCTGGCCACTGGCTGCGATACGTTTTAATCGCCATTAAAATAATTAACGTAAAAAGGGATATCCCTACGGTTAATAAATGGCTATCTGAAAGTCGACCTGGCAAGGCGATTATTTTTTCAATAACCTGCGCCTCATCAAGCTTGATCCCCAATACCTTGCCTAATTGCCCGACAATAATCGTCACGGCTACGCCATTAAGTAAACCGGTAAGAATGGGATGAGAAAGCAGATCGGCAAGCGCGCCCAGCCGAAATTTACTGGCAAGGAGGCACCACCCGCCCATCATCAATGTCATGATGATCGTCAGCTGCCAGTGCAGTTCGGGATTACCTGCAGAAAGCGGAAATACGACGGCCGCAATCACCGCACAGGTTGTGGCATCAGGGCCCACAATAAGCTGGCGTGAAGAGCCAAACAGTGCGTACGCTATCATTGGTAAAACGCAGGAATAGAGCCCTACAATTGCCCCCACACCCGCCAACTCAGCGTAAGCAATCGCAACAGGGAGCGCGACAGCCGCAACGGATAACCCCGCTTTAACATCATGTTTTAGCCAGCTTTTATCGTAGGCTAACAAATTTTGTAAACCGGGCATGTAGTTTAACAACAGTTTTCCGAACACGTTATTCTCCGGACAGGGATATTACTCGCGTCATGATGGCACATTTCTTAATGAGGTTCTGGTTTTCAAATGCTCCGAACGGAGGCCGACACTGTTGCGAATCTAATAAAACGTTAACTCTTTTATTATTCTGACTGATGTTAAACGTCGTTCAGACACTGCGGCTTAACCGGGGTTGGCCGTGCCGGGTGCCGTGATGCATGCAAGTGATGGATGGGGAGAATCGACAGTGAAGTAATAATGGGGCCTATTTCTCCTCCATTGCCTTCATCGATCTTGAGTAGTTCTGCGTGGTTCTCTTTGCTGTTTTTTATGAGTTTCTGTTTTTAAACGTTGACCATTCATTCCAAACATCCTCCGCATCAATATCTTGATAGCCCCGGCTTTTATTCATGTCTCTGGCAATGTCGGTCGGTAATTCAATAGCAGTAGCATTATCTCGTATCGCCTCAACCTCATGCCTGAGCAGTTCACGGCCAGCCTCTTTCTCTTTTGCTTCAAGCAATGCAACAAGTGACGGAATAAATACAATGGTCATTATCAGTAAGTCTCGTTAATCGCTAATGTTGAATCAATTTGGCATAGATAGCAGGTTGTTACACACCATTAGAATGAGATAGTCCATCACTCTTCCCGTCACCCAGCAGTACCGCCCCGCCATCTTAACCGGAGCGGCTTATATACGTCGTTATCACTGCTCAAAAACTGTACGTCACCTTCAAACTCCCCGTGGGCGACGTTTTGCGTTGTACAATGGGACTATCACTCGCATCCCCCGTCAGTTGCGTCACGCCCGCAGAGGCAAGTACGCTCCAGCGAGAGGTGAGCTTGTGGGTCCAGTCAAGGTTCATCGACCAGGCATAAACCCCGGCCCCGGCGTCATGTCGGGCAAAGCCCGATGCGGCCGACTGGGTGGCGTTGACCCCGTAATACGTCTGCATATACTTGTCGGATCCCCAACTGCCGGTCAGCGCCAGCGTCACCGCATTTGTTGGTGAAGTATAGAGCGGGCTGCTTAAGCCGAAATGCACCGCCTCTCCGTTGTCTCTCTCAGACACCGGAACCTCAGCCTGCAGCTGCAGATTCAGCCAGTCGGTCACCTTGTACCCCAGCCCGGGCACGATGATTGCCGAGCCTTTAATCTCTCCCATCCCTCGCAGCTCGTCGCTACCGGAGCTGATCGAATCGCTGCTCACGTCTTTATCTTTACGGCCAACTCGATAGCTCAGCGCTGCGCTGTAATCCAGGTTGCCAACGTTGTTACCGTAACCGATCCCTCGCGTGGTGCCGATAAAGAAGCCATTTGCCATGGAATAATCCACTACCTGAGCCGCTGAGACGCGGGTTTTATCTGAACCCGAGTAGCGCGGCCCCACATCCACGCCGCCCCCCAGGGTTAAGACGTTACCCTGGCGCTGTTCTTCCGCCAGTACAGGCGTAGCCAGTAACGCCAGAACGACGCCCGGCACGAGGGTTTTCAGGCAGCGGTCCGAAAGTAAATGAGGGAACGTATGACGCAGTTCAATATTTCTCATTAAGGAAGTCCTTATGGATTCAAATGATGACGATGCAGGCGGTTAAACGCCGGAACGCCCATTTTGAAGAGTGACCCTAAGGTTCTTATGAGCCGAAAATGAAGAAACACTGAAGCGCGGGCAGGTGCTGTCATCCGGACAGATTTCCTGCTACCGTTTTTTTCTTAAGTTATTCTTCATTCACGGTTGATACCGTTACCAATGTGAAAATTCTACTTATCGAAGACGACCTGGATCTCGGCAATGGCGTACGTATCGCCCTCTCAGATCAAGGATTTGACGTCATATGGGTTCGCCGTAAAGAGGATGCGTTGCATCAGCTTGACGTCTGCGTGCCGGAACTTATTTTGCTCGACCTGGGGCTGCCCGACGGCGATGGCATGAGCCTGATGACGCGTTTGCGCCAGCAGCTCAAGGGGATCCCCGTCATCATCCTGACGGCGCGAGGGACATTGCAGGATCGCCTGTGCGGGCTGGATGCCGGCGCGGACGACTATCTCGTCAAACCCTTTATTCTCGCCGAGCTGCTGGCGAGAGTGCGAGCCCTTGCACGACGCAGCTACGGTTTTGAAAAAGAGGCGATAGAAATTCGCGGGCTATCCCTTCATGTTCCGACGCGCCGCGTGACGGTGAGTGCGCGGCATATCGATTTAACGGCCAGTGAATACGCGCTGCTGGAAACGTTGATGCTGCGCGCGGACCGCGTGCTGACCCGGCGGTTTCTGGAAGAAAGGATATTCGGCAACAAAGAGAACCTCAGCAACGCGCTCGACGTGCATATGGGAAATTTACGGCGAAAAATCGGTGACGGGTATGTGCGAACGGTCCGGGGCGTCGGGTACGTCATTGATACCGTCTCAATACAAAAGGTGACCGGTTAATGCAAAACGTCTGGTATCACCTGAGGCGCCCGACGCTGGTACGGCGAATTATCATCGCCCAGATGCTGCTGCTTACCCTGCTGTGGTGTCTTTTTTTAACCTTTATTCTGTGGGAGGACCTGCGTAGCCCCCTATCCTCACGGGCAGTAAAACGTACGAAACCGTTTTTACCCTGGCTGAGCGTATGGACGGACGTCCGCAGGATCGTACCGCCGTGCTGGAAGCCTTCAGCAAGGCGCTTCGAGAAGGTTACGGCGGAGGGGAAGATCCCGTGCTGTCGATTAACCTCATCGTTCGCAAAAATAATACCGTTATTTTTGCCTCCGACGGTGTGCCCGCGGGGATAACAAACACCCGGTTCGGAGAACTGGAGCATGTTCAGAGCGGAGATCGTACCTGGACCAGCCGCACCCTCAAATCCCCGCACTCCGATGTGGAGGTTACCCTTTTCACCCCAGCCAGCGGCTGGAACTTCTTTATCTATCTGAACTCGCGCGGGTATTACATCCTGCCGCTGCTGGTCTGCTTCCCTTTTCTGCTGTTTCCCGCGTGGCTGTCAATACGCATTGCGATGCGTCCCTGGAATAAGGTGGTCAATGAGATTACATTACGCATGCCGGACGATCTCTCCCCGTTAAAAGCCGTACCGAAGCACAGAGAGCTTCGCCAGATGGTGGACGCGATCAATGACTTCCTTGCCAGGGTGCGTGAAAGCGCGGAAAGGGAGCGGGTTTTCATTGCGGATGCCGCGCACGAGCTGCGTACGCCCCTCGCGGCGATGCGCATCAACGTGGAAGCCCTGCAGTCCTGGGTCATCAGCGAGAATCAGCAGGAGCTGCTTGCCGGCGTGATCCGCAGCAACAGCCGCGCCGCGCGTCTCGTCAATCAGTTGCTGCTGCTGATGCACAGCGAAGCGCGTATTGATACGGCCATGGAGCCCGTGCCGCTGACGACGCTCATCCAGGCGCGCATGGCCGAGCTGGAGCCCTTAGCGTCTGCGCGGAGGATCGAGCTGGAATTCTTTGCCGAGGATGAAGTGTGGATCTCAGGCGTCAGGGAACGCCTGGTGTCGCTGATTGATAATCTCATTGAGAACGCCGTGAAATACAGTCCCGAGTGCGGGCGGATTCAGGTCGACGTGCGTGCAGGCGATCGCGTCGTTCAGCTGCGCGTCTCCGATGCGGGCCCGGGTATTCCGAATGAGCTGCAGGAGCGCGTGTTCGACCGCTTTTTCCGCGATCCCAATCAGGTGCAAAGCGGCAGTGGGCTGGGGCTTGCCATCGTCAAAGCGGTGGCGCAGCAACACAACAGCAGCGTAAATCTGAGTACCTCTGCAGAAGGTGGCCTCCTGGTCACGGTTGACTTCCCAAACCGCACGTTTAGCTAAAGCAGAACAGGGGGTTTGATCGCAAATGCCGCAGATTGCTTCAAAATAATTACCGTATTTGTTATATTGTTGTTTATTGCTTATTCACCTCTGCGGTGCCAAAAAGAACAAGATTCACCGCAACCCAGGACAGAGAAATGTTAGATTACCGCTTCCCGACAGCTTTGCAGATGGTTCTCAGCGTAGCGATGGCGGAGCAACTAGGAGAACGTTCGACGAGTGCAATTCTGGCCTACGGCCTGGAAGCGAACCCGAGCTTCATCCGCAAATTGATGGTTCCGCTGACGCGTGACGGCATTATTGTCTCAACGCTTGGCCGTAACGGTTCAATTCATCTTGGTCGCCCGCCGGAGCAGATCACCCTGCGTGATATCTACCTTTCGGTCACCGAAGATAAAAAACTCTGGGCGTCGCGCCCTGACGTGCCGGCCCGCTGCGTGGTCAGCGCGAACGCCTGCTGGTACTTCAAATCAATTTCTGAAGAAGCAGAACAGGCATCTCTCGCGGTATTAGCCCGCCACACTGTGGCAAGCGCGCTGGAAGAGGTCAAAAAAGCCGACACCAGCGGGTGCGATCCCTTACCTGAACTTATCGCCCAGTATAAAAAAGCCCATTAATTTTCTTAAAAAAAACCGCCTTCACTCTGAAGGCGGTTTTTTGTTATCTGCAGCGTCCCTATGCAGGCAGGACTTCCCTTTCAACTTTGCCGCGCGTGACGAACTTACGCAGCGTCACGTAGAACACCGGCGTCAGGAACAGACCAAACAGCGTCACCCCCAACATACCGGAGAACACCGTGATCCCGGTGACGCCACGTACTTCTGCACCCGCGCCGTGGCCGAGGATCAGCGGAATGGTCCCGGCAATAAAGGCGATGGAGGTCATTACAATCGGGCGTAAACGCAGGCGGCACGCCTCCAGCGCGGCCTCCATGATGCCTTTGCCCTGAATTTCCAGCTCGCGGGCAAACTCCACGATAAGAATGGCGTTTTTACAGGCCAGCCCCATCAGCACCACCAGCCCCACCTGCACGAAGACGTTGTTATCGCCCCCGGTCAGCCAGACGCCAAACAGCGCAGAGAGCATGGTCATCGGCACGATGAGGATCACCGCCAGCGGCAGCGTCCAGCTTTCATACAACGCCGCCAGGACCAGGAATGCCAGCAGCACCGCGACCGGGAAAACGATCAGCGCCGTGTTGCCCTGTGTGGCCTGCTGGAAGCTCAGGTCCGTCCATTCAATGTTCATCCCGTTCGGCAGGATCTGCTTAGACATCGCGTCCAGCTGCGTCATCGCCTGCGCTGATGAGAGCACGCGCGGGTCGGCATCGCCAATCAGGTCCGCCGCCGGGTAGCCGTTGTAGCGGATCACCGGATCCGGCCCGTAGGTGGTCGTGATGTTCACCATACTGCCAATCGGCACCATTTCGCCCTGGCTGTTACGGGTGCGGAGATTCGCAATATCTTCCACGCTGTCGCGGAACTGCCCGTCGGCCTGTGCCATCACGCGCCAGGTACGTCCGAACTGGTTGAAGTCATTGACGTACGACGAGCCCAGATAGGTTTGCAGCGTCCCGAAAAGATCGGTCAGCGACACGCCCTGCGCTTTCGCCTTGTCGCGGTCAACCTGGACGTCCAGCTGCGGCACGTTAGCCTGGTAGGTTGAGATCGGGAAATGCATCCCCGGCGTCTGCATAATCGCTCCGGACATGGTGTTCACCGCATTTTGCAGCGCGCCATAGCCCAGACCACCGCGATCCTGAATGTACAGGGAATAGCCCGACCCCTGACCCAGCCCTAAAATCGGCGGCGGCAGAATAGAGAAGCCAAAGCCCTGCTGGATTTGCGCGATTTTCGCGTTAATCTCCGCGTTAATTTCCGCCGCGGAATGTTTACGCTGGTCGAACGGCTTCAGGCCGAAGAACACCGTCCCCGTGTTCGGCGTATTGGTGAACTGCAGCGCGTTCAGCCCCGGAAACGCGACCGCATAATCCACGCCTTCGGTATTCATCCCGATTTCGCTCATTTTGCGGATCACCGCATCGGTGCGGGCCAGCGAGGAGCCTTCTGGCATTTTCACGCCGCCAATCAGGTACAGCTTGTCCTGCGTCGGAATAAACCCGCCGGGCACCGCTTTAAACATGACGCCTGCGGCACAGAGCAGCAGCAGGTAAACCACGAATACCGCACCGCGCCGTCCCAGCGTTTTGCCCACCAGCCCCTGATAGCCGTTTGAACTGCGGAGGAAAAAGCGGTTAAACGGACGGAAAATCCAGCCGAACAGACGATCGATAAGCCGGGTCGGGAAATCTTTCGGCGCGCCGTGCGGCTTTAACAGCAGTGCCGCCAGCGCCGGAGAGAGCGTCAGCGAGTTAATCGCTGAAATCACCGTCGATATCGCGATCGTCACCGCAAACTGCTTGTAGAACTGGCCGGTAACGCCCGACAGAAACGCCATCGGCACAAACACCGCGCACAGTACCAGCGCAATCGCGATAATCGGCCCGGACACTTCACGCATCGCCTGGTGCGCGGCCGCAAGCGGCGCAAGCCCCTCTTCGATATTTCGCTCGACGTTTTCCACCACCACGATGGCGTCGTCCACCACGATACCGATGGCCAGCACCAGCCCGAACAGGCTCAGGGTATTCAGCGAGAAGCCCAGCAGGTAGAGAATGCTGAAGGTACCCACCACCGACACCGGCACCGCGATCAGCGGAATAATCGACGCGCGCCAGGTTTGCAGGAACAGAATCACCACCAGCACGACCAGCACCACGGCTTCCAGCAGCGTCTGCACCACCGCACGGATCGAATCACGCACGAAGACCGTCGGATCGTAAGGTGCCGCCCACTTCATGTCTGCCGGGAAGCGCGTGGACAGTTCGTCCATTTTCGCGCGCACCGCGTTAGACAGATCGATGGCGTTCGCCCCCGGCGACTGGAAGATACCAATCCCGACCGCGTCTTTATTGTTCAGCTGGGAACGCAGCGCATAGCTCCCGGAGCCCATTTCAATCCGCGCCACATCGCGCAGGCGGACGACCGTACCATCCTGCGTTGTTTTCAGGACAATATTGCCAAATTCTTCTTCGGTATGCAGGCGGCCCTGGGCGTTAATGGAGATCAGGAAATCACTCTCTTTCGGCAGCGGCTCGGCGCCAAGCTGACCGGCGGAGACCTGTACGTTTTGCTCCTGCATCGCCGTGACCACGTCCGAGGCGGTCAGACCGCGCGCCGCCACTTTATTTGGGTCCAGCCAGACGCGCATCGCGTACTCGCCGGAGCCGAAAATCTGGATCTGGCCGACGCCGGGCAGGCGCGCCAGCTCATCCTTCACCTTCAGCGTGGCGTAGTTGCGCATATACAGCGAGTCGTACTTACCGTTTGGCGAAAACAGATGCACCACCAGCGTCAGCGTGGGCGACTGCTTCTGGGTGGTAATGCCCAGACGCCGCACGTCCTCCGGCAGACGCGCCTCGGCCTGCGCGACGCGGTTCTGCACCTGAACCTGCGCCTGATCGGGGTCAGTCCCCGGACGGAAGGTCACGGTAGTCACCAGCACGCCGTCCGAACCCGCGACGGATTTCATGTACATCATGTTCTCAACGCCGTTGATCGCCTCTTCCAGCGGCGTCGCCACGGTCTCGGCAATCACTTTCGGGTTGGCGCCCGGGTACTCCGCGCGCACCTGCACGCTTGGCGGCACGACGTCAGGATATTCGCTCACCGGCAACAGCGGGATGGCGATTAACCCTGTGATAAAAATCAGAATCGACAGGACGGCAGCAAAGATCGGCCTGTCGATGAAAAAGCGGGAAAAGTCCATGGGTTGGATTCTCAGGTCAAGGGATCAGTTGAGGGCGCTGGTGGCGGTCATGGCAACGGTTTTAGCGTTAACCGGCATACCCGGCATAAACACTTTCTGTAAACCCTCGACGATGACTTTGTCGCCAGGGTTCAGCCCCTGCCGCACAATGCGTAAACCGTCTGCCAGACGTCCCGGCGTAATGTCGCGACGCTGCGCTTTCCCCTCTTTATCCACGATATAGACGTATTTACGATCCTGATCGGTCAGCACCGCCTTGTCGTCGATAAGCGTGGCTTTGAACTCCGCGCTGCCCGGCAGGCGTACGCGGGCAAACAGTCCCGGCGTAAACTGACGCTGTGAGTTATCCAGTAGCGCGCGCATGCGGATGGTCCCGGTGCTCGGCGTAAGCTGGTTATCCAGGAAATCCACTTTGCCCTGGTGGGGATAGCCCTCCTCGCCCGTCAGGCCAATCTCAACCGGCAGCGCCGTGTGATTGCTGGACGCCCCCTGCCCGCTGCGGGCCAGGTTCTGATAGTGAAGGTAGGTTGACTCGTCCACGTCAAAGTAGACGTATACCGTCTTCTGCGAGACCAGCGTGGTGAGGACGCTGGCAGTGTCGCCCGCCGTCACCAGGTTCCCGCTGGTGATCAGCGCCCGGCTGGCACGACCATCGATAGGCGCGGTTACTTTGGTGAAGTCCAGGTTAAGCTGGGCAGCGTCAACCGCCGCCTGCGCGGCGCGAATGTCGGCCTGTGCCTGGACGGCAGCCGAACGTCGCTGCTCCCACTCTTCCCGTGAGACCAGATGGGTATTGATCAGCTTATCGGTACGGTTAGCCTCACTTTGCGCCAGGCTGGCCTGCGTTTTGGCTCTCGCCAGGTTCGCCTGCGCCTGTTCCAGCGCGGCGCGATAGGTACGGTCATCAATAGTGAACAGCACCTCGCCCTTCTTCACTTCCTGGCCGTCGGTGTAATTCACCTTATCAATGTAGCCGGACACGCGCGGGCGCAGCTGAACGCTCTCCACCGCTTCAATCCGGCCGTTAAAGCTATCCCACTGGCTAATCGATTTCACCACCACGTCAGCGGCACTCACGGCAGGCGCAGGTGGCGCGGCATTTTGCGCGACGCTGTTATCGCACCCGACGAGCAGCACGGAGAGCAACATTGCCCCCAGCGCGCTCAGATGAGAATTACCCCAGGTTTTTTGCAGGCTCATTATTTTTATTCCGATAATTGTCGCCACCGGGCAAGACGCAGCAGGAGGCACCGCGCCACTTCCTTTGTCCGGGGGCTGTCTTAAGGCCATTTGTGTCGTTCATCGCCACAAAACTGTAACAGTTGCGAATACACTATTCGCGGCGATTGTAGGAAGGCGCTTAACTAAGTGCAAGAATAATTGTTGCACTTTATGTGCTATTTGAGCGGATGTGAAAAGACCCGTTTCGGTCAGGGATTTAAATGCAACAATAAAACTTGCAATTACTGCAAAAACGCGCCACCTTTAAATGCAACAGACAAAAATACTTTTTTCATCCGCTACGTGGGGGTAACCAGATGAACACTGGCGCATTTATGCATGATTTACTCGACTGGATCGACAACAACCTGGACAGCCGACTGGACATTGAGACCGTCGCCAGGCGTTCCGGCTACTCGAAATGGCACCTCCAGCGCCTGTTCAAAGAGCATACGGGCTATCCTCTCGCCGGGTATATTCGCGCGCAAAAGCTGCAAAAATCGGTTGAGCGGTTATCCCACAGTGACGAACCGATTCTGAACGTGGCGATCGCGCTGGGCTTTGACTCCCAGCAGTCCTTCAACCGCAGCTTTAAGCGTCAGTATGGTCAGGCACCTGGGGCATGGCGGCGGAGTATGGGTGGCCCGGAAACGCAGCAGCTACGCTAGCAATGAAGTTGTCACGGATGACATCCTCCCTGCCAGCGTCCCAGGCGATGCCCACCTCCCAGCTGATTGACTCTCCCGTTAGCGGAATGATCACCAGCTCCGGCGGCGCGATATGCGTCACGCTGGTGGGCAAAATGGCCACACCGATACCCGCAACCACCATCGCGACGATAGTTTGGATATCGTCAGTCAGCTGAGTCGATGAGATGAAAAGGCCGTTGTCATGCAGGAAGCGGTCAATCTGCGCGTTTAAACCCCGTCCTCGCTCATCATACAGCCGCAGCAGAGGGCGTTTCGCGAGCCACTCTGCGACAGACAGCGTTGGCGACGCGGCGGGCGCAACCAGGACCAGCCGATCGGTAAATAACGGCAGGTATTCGAGCGCCACGGGGGGCGGAACCCTGACAAAACCGACCTGCAGCTCATCATTTTGCAATCGCTCGTACTGCTGGAAGGAAGGCAGATCCGTCAATGACATTTCTACTTCCGGGTAGTCCCGACGAAAGTCAGCGATACAGCGTGGCGCCAGATAAAAGCTTGAGAGTCCGAACCCGACGGAAATATGCCCTTCAACCCCTTTCGATACCCGCTCAGCATGCTGCATAAATTGCCGGGTCTGCCTGACCACTTTTTCAGCCTCCGGCAGCAAACGCCTGCCGCTGGCCGTCAGCATTGCGCCGTGACGACCTCGTGAAAACAGAGACATCTTCACCACGGATTCGAGGAGATTAATCTGTTTGGTCAATGCCGGCTGTGAGATAAACAGCGCCCGCGCCGCATCGGCATAATTACCTTTTTCCGCCAGCATCAAAAAAGCCTTTAGCAACCGGGTGTTCATTTTTGCATTCCAGATGGTTATCGAATTCGGAAATGATTTGATTATACAGTTATCGGCAATCGTTATGTAATCCAGTCTCGATGACAACCGGAGACGCAACATGAACGAACTGACATCCTTAAAGGCGGCAACCGTACAGTTTCAGCATCAGGCCAGTAACAAAAAATACAATCTCCTGATAATGGAGAAATTTATTGAGCGGGCAGCGCTTGAGCAGGTGAACATTCTCACTTTCCCTGAAATGTGCATCACCGGCTACTGGCATGTCCCCAAGCTCAGCGCAGCGGAGGTGTCTGCGCTGGCAGAGCCAATTGCAGACAGCCCTTCCCTGACGCTCATTCGCTACCTGGCGATAAAACATCAAATGCTGATTGGCACCGGTCTTATTGAACGCGCCGACGATGGCCGCCTCTACAATGCGTATGTTGCCTGCATGCCGGACGGCTCAATGCATACGCATCGTAAACTCCATGCTTTTGAACATCCGGCCATCAGTAGCGGGGATAGCTTTACCGTCTTTGATACGCCGTGGGGCGTGAAGGTCGGTATCCTGATTTGCTGGGACAATAATCTGGTCGAAAACGTACGCGCGACGGCGCTGCTGGGTGCCGATATTCTTCTCGCACCGCATCAAACTGGCGGTACCGATTCCCGCAGCCCTCTCGGGATGAAGCCTGTTCCGCTGGCGCTCTGGGAGGAGCGGGAAACGCACAAGGAAGAAATCACCGCGGCATTCAAAGGGCCGAGCGGTCGGGAATGGCTCATGCGCTGGCTGCCTGCCCGCGCGCATGACAACGGCTTATTTCTTCTCTTCAGTAACGGTGTTGGTGCCGATGTTGACGAAGTGCGCACAGGCAATGCCATGATCCTCGACCCCTATGGCAGGATCGTGAATGAAACCTGGGCGGCTGAAGATGCGATGGTGAGCGCTGAGCTGGATTTAAGCCTGCTTGCTATGAGCACCGGACGCCGCTGGATCCACGGTCGCCGCCCTGATTTATACCAGATACTGACGCAGCCCCAGGGTTATGAACGTGATGCGATCAGCGCACGCTTTTCGAATGAGCCCCCTGCCCGCTAAAATGTGAGCAATTTTTAGCTGCAACATTAATTCGGATCTGTTATACTGTATATAATTACAGTATGAGGTGCGCATAATGGCTGTTGAAACAAAATTTGTTGTCGTAAGAAAAGGTGAAGAGAAAATGACATTTGCCAGTAAGAAAGAGGCTGACGCTCACGACAAGCTGCTCGATATGGCAGACGCGTTCACCGACTGGCTGTTGCAAAGCGGAATGCAGATGGATGAAACGCAGGCTGAAAATCTTGGCCTGTATCTCGCCGAGCAGAAAGAGACCGTGCAGCATATTCTGCGTACCAGCAAGCTTCCCGATGTCAACGCTCCGGCTGCAGAGGATAAAACTGAATCCGATGCGGCTGACACGAAAAAAATCAGGGCGGTGAAAGCGGCCTGATGGCCAGAATAATCATTACCTGTTCCAAAGCCGTAAGGAGTTAACTGCTTACGGCTTTTTAGCTGTTTGTATCTTTCAGCAAGCTTATTTCTTCAAACAGCCATTGTTTTAGCATTCGTATTTTAGAAGAATCCTTATTATCGAAAAGGTAAACTAAATCGTATCCCCGCTCTGCTTTAAGTTTGTATTGCGGAAACGGAACAACAAGCCTTCCGGCAGCGACATCATCTGCAATCAGCACGCTCCGTCCAAGCGCCACGCCTTCGCCACGTATAGCGGCTTCAGTCGCCATACTGCCAAGCGTCCATAAGGTCCCCTGATGGCCGCTGAACGTGTTTTCTCCGGCCATTTCAAACCATGCCTCCCAGTTCGCCAGCATTCTGTACTCATGAAGGAGCACGCAGTTTGAAAGATCCTTAATTTCTTTCAGACCGTTATGTTCCTTTATAAAGTCAGGGCTACAGACTGGGGTGACTGTTTCACTCAAGATCCGCTCAGAACAGACGTCACGATAATTGCCACGGCCATAACGAATCGCGGCATCCACCTGACCATCGTTAAGATCCACATTAATGTCAGTCACATCCAGCTGAATATCAAATTCAGGATACCGCTGCCTGAAGCGGCTGAGACGCGGCGCCAACCACTTACTGGCGAATGAAACCGTTGTACTGATACGCAAACTTTTTGCCGGGCTCCTTCCGCGTAAACGTTCAGACTCTCTCATTAAATCACCCAGAAGACGGGTAACTGCCTGATGGAATTCAGCCCCCTGCTCCGTCAGGATTATCTGTCGTGTCAGTCTATGAAATAGCTTTATCCCCAGATGCTCTTCGAGCTTCCGGATTTGCCGGCTTATCGCGCCATGCGTAACGTGCAGCTCCGCTGCCGCCAGCGTCATGCTGGAGAGCCGGGCAGTGGCTTCAAAAGCCCGAAGCGTTTGCAAGGGTGGAAGGCGATCGAACATCATACGCGTGATAATAATTCACACATAGTGTGAGAACAAATGATTTGTCAGGCCATCCTTCCAAAATCAAAATCGTCATAAACAACCATTTCATTTTCATCATGTTATCGGAGGGATAATGGAGAGATTGTTCGTGTACGGGACGCTCGGTCCAGGTCGACCCAATGCGCATATTCTTGAGAATATCGGTGGTACGTGGCAGGCAGGACACGTTGGTGGGTCTCTGTTAAATAAAGGCTGGGGTGCAGAGATGGGGTACCCGGGGATCGTACTGGATGATTCAGGTCATCGTGTTCAGGGTTTTATTTTCACCTCAGCGAATTTGCATCATCACTGGGACGAACTCGATAAGTTTGAAGGTGCTGAATATGAGCGTGTACCGGTAGATGTAACGACGACTATCGCTCAGACAGTAAATGCGTGGGTGTACCGGCTTAAGCCATGATTCACGTTTAGCCTGTGATTCAGGATTAACGCCCGCCATTCGCTCATTTTACGCAACACTGCATTTACTGAATGCCCGTTTTTAACGAGGTTCGAACGCATTATGATGGCGCTATTCTGTTATGAAGGAGGCAACATGCGTTTTGAGAGACTGCAGTATTTATTTGATCCACTTTGCGGCTGGTGCTACGCCAGCGCGCCGGCGCTGGGTTATCTGGCTCAGCATTACGCCGAAAAACTTGAGCTGATGCCCAGCGGTCTTTTCAGCAATGAGGGGGCCCGGGACATCACCGCAGAATGGGCAGAATACGCCTGGTCCAACGATCGGCGCATCGCTTCACTCACCGGGCAGCCTTTCAGCGAGCGCTATCATCAGCTTTTGCTGACCAGCGCACGGTTTGATTCGACGTTTATGAATCGTGCTCTGACAATGGTTCGTGACATCACCCCGTCTGCCGAGACAGATCTTCTTCATACGCTACAGCATGCCCGCTATGTCGAGGGGCGAGACACCTCGAGACCTGACGTGGTGGGTGAGATCGTCGCGGCCTGGGCCGGGGGAAATAACCTCGAGTTAAAGCATGAACGGGTTACCCTGGCGCTTGATACCGATAAAGCGTTGCGGCGCATGACGGACGAGAGGATCTCGGATGTGAAGCGTCTTATGGAGCAGCGAGATATCCAAGGGGTGCCTGTGCTGCTGGCGACGGTTAAGGGCACAGAGCATATGATTAGTGGATATGATCTTTACGGTGGCGCAGAGAAAATACGCACTACACTATCAACGCTTGCCTGAATAGATTTTCCAGCATGACGCCCTATCACCACGTCACGATCAGAGAATAACTTAACCGCATTAAGGTTTTTTTATTTTTACGAGCTGACAGGAGATGGGGGTCAGCTTTGCGCCATGAGCGGACATCATACTCCTGGAGCGGTCCGCTCCGTGCCATGAGCGGACGTTGCTAGTTTTAACATGAAAATTGCTCAGTTATCTTTGATCAATTGAGATACGCAGGGCAAATTACGAAACTTGTTCTGCCAGGGCATGCCGTAGCCTATCAGCAGATCGTCATTCTCCATCTCATAAGCGTAATAACAGCGCGCAGGAATGGATATGCGGCCGGGTTTAACGAAAAGCACGGCAACCGAGACTGACTGTGGGTTATATTTGTCGTTAAGATCTTCAACAAGCCGTTTCATTGTCCCCCCGGATTCAATTGCGTCATCGATAACAATCACATGGCGTCCTTCAATGCCGATATTATTATGGAAGACAATCTCTGACGCGTTATTGCGTTCTCCCGGTGTGTGTGGGCAAGAAATATAATCCATTTCAACATCAAACTTCAGCTTTCTGGTTAAGTCAGCGGTGAAGAATATACCGCCTGGTGTAACGGTAATAATCACCGCATCACTGAAGTCCGAATTAAGCCTGTCGGCAACAAAATTGACACCTTCCGCGATTGCGGATTCGTTGAGAATAATTTTTCCTGCATGTGGATGGTTCATTTTAGTTACTCCCCTTCATTGAATATGTTTTAACACTCTACCCCACCGGCCATCACCCTGTCAGGGATATCACGGGTCACAACGCTACCTGCGGCAATAACAACATCATTGCCAATCTTCACTCCCGGAAGAATGACGCAGTCAACGTTACAGTAAAAATTCTTCAATGAGTCCGTGCGGCATTAATTATTGGAGGTCAGGTCAGTATGTTATCAATAATGTCCAGCATCTCATGACTTTCCGGTAGATTGTCTTTTTTGCCCGTGTGAGCCTGTATTAACCAGTATATTATTAAACTTAATGCGGGACGTAGTCTGTACTGCGGTACCTGCCGGACGCGCATGATGGAACTGGCCAGGTTGTTTGCAACCAGCGGTAGAACGCTTATCAAGCATTCCAGTGAATCATCCAGTAAGCAGGCATAATTATTTTTTAAATCTCCGGATTGTGCCTCTTTGAGATAAAGAACAAGCATTGCTGATAATGTGTTATGTTTATGAGCGTCAAACCACGCTGAACTGAGTTTTTCCAGGTTCACAGCGTCTTGCTCAAGTCTTTTCATACATACTGGCCCACACATTTTTCCCGCTCTCCTGATCAACATGGTCAAAAGATACCTGCCCGGTACATCACACGTGTATTATATTCACAGACCCACTATGCTTTATTGTGCACACTTATGCAATGTTATGTTTATTTTGAGAGTGTAGAATGATTGATTATGATGCCCTGCCTGAACAGAGGCAGGAAGTGATTTACCAGATGCTGCAGCAGACCGGTCGGGTGATTGGCGCTGATATTGCCCGCCAGCTGGGCGTGTCTGAACACACGATACGCAGAGATTTGCAGGCGATGGTTCGCAAGGGGATGTGTAAAAAGGTCTATGGAGGGGCTATCAGCCAGTTCAAACAATCCGCAAGCTTTGAAACGCGGGTTATGCACAGCATTGAGGAAAAGTCAGGGGTAGCAAGGCGTTGTGCGGAATTGATCAGACCCGGAACCTGTATCTTTATAGACGGGGGGTCGACATATCTTGCTATGGTCAGCTTCATTCCTGAGGACTACGATCTCACTATCGTGACAAATTCCCCACAAATAGCAGCAGCACTGAGCGGACGCAAGCAGGGGGAAGTTATTATGCTGGGCGGAAAACTCAATTCACAGACAGGAAGCATTCTGGGGTCAGAGCCGCTTAATCACGTCAGGGAGATGTTGTTTGACCAGATGTTTATCGGCGTCTGCGGATTAGACCTTCAGGCAGGACTGACGGCGGTTTACTATGAGGATGCCTGCTTCAAAAAAGAGGTGATGCGCCAGAGCAATGAGGTTATCGCCGCTGTCATTGCGGACAAAATGCCCCAGGTCGCCCGGTATAAAGTTGC
This sequence comes from Enterobacter sp. SGAir0187, assembly GCF_002952735.2. Lineage (NCBI taxonomy): Bacteria > Pseudomonadati > Pseudomonadota > Gammaproteobacteria > Enterobacterales > Enterobacteriaceae > Enterobacter > Enterobacter sp. SGAir0187. Next base: position 447,178 of record NZ_CP025034.2, read on the forward strand.
TTCATGTGAGGATCTTGATGTCGTCGTGGCAAGCAGCCAGACGGATACAGACTCTCTTGCGCATACAAATATACGGCTGGAAATTGCAGGCTGATATGCACCCAATCTCCGGGAAGGCAGGTGTTAAGCCTTCCCTTTCTTTCCCGTCAGGATTGCAGTGCAAGCAGGCGGTTGATGGTTTCCATTACCGCACTGTCATCGTTGGTTCCGGTGACAAAACGCGCCGCGTGTTTCACCTCTTCAAAAGCGTTTCGCATGGCAAAGCTATATTCTGCCTGGGCCAGAAGTTCCAAATCGTTGTACCCGTCACCAAAGGCCATTGTTTCTTCCGGACTGACATTCAGTATTTCCTGAAGTTTTTGTACGGTGCTCCCCTTGTGCACGCCATAACCGGCAATATCGATCCATGAGGCTTCAGACACCACGATGTACACATCATCCTCAAACGGGCTCAAGTGCGGGCGAGTTTGCGGGCAGTTTCCCTCCTCATCAAAAACAGTGATTTTGACAAAATCACTGTTGACCCTGTCAAAGTCCACGGTCTCTATCATGCGGGCATAGGAGCGTCGGACTTTGTCCTTAAGATGCTGCGGAACATCAGAGCGTACAATCGCGCCTTCAGGAGTACAGGCAATAATGACATGCGTGGAGCTCACTTCCTCAAGCGTGTTAATGATTGCCTTGCCTGTAGCATTATCTATCAGTGACTGAAAGGCAAAACTACCCTTATGTTTGATGCGCGTAGCGCTATCGCCCACTATCCAGATGTCTTGACTTAATTCTCCGAAAAGCTCTTCCACCCGCTCGCATTGCTTGCCGGTACATGCAGCAAAATGCACCCCGTGGGACAACATATTCGCCCACGTTTTGGCAAATAAATCACGGTCATAGTCCCCCTGGCTGTTTAAAAATGTGCCATCAAGATCCGTAATAATCAGCTTTATCATGTTTCCCCCTGAATGCCTGGTCATCAATAGTCGTTTTGAAGAAATAAATCTGAGCGCTTAGACGCACGTAACTCAAAGTATCACCACATGATAGATGATGCAAAGTTGTGTTTATTTGTGTTCATTGTATTTATGGATTAGCAAGAGATAATGGCCGATTCTCGCTCTTGGTAAACTCGGCAGGAAAGCGACGGTCGCTGGGGCGTTGCCGCCCCACCGCAGCCTCTTAATGCGCAGTAATGCGCGGCTCCTTCACAAACTCAGCCAGCAGCCACACCATATCGTGCAGCAGGCCCGTCAGCTCTTTCGCTACGTGAGCGGGTAGCGTTCCACCGATAACTGCGTGCGTCAGCGCCAGAACGTAGTCCACCTGCGTTAAGGTATCCTGCCAGCAGTCCGGCACGCAGGAGTTGGTTTTCTCACCCATGATCAAATGTTCAATCAGGTATGGCGGAAGATCGACATCGCAGAGTTCACGCAGCCTGCGCAGGGTCTGAAGGAGACGCTCGCACAGCGCAGTACGGCTCGTGGCATTATCGGTTTCGACCAGCACGCTCACCAGCGCGGCGCAGTTGTCGGCCACGTCAAAGAGATCGGCATCAGCCGGAAGCGGTCGGGAGAGAAGTTGCAGAATGACGCTTTCGTCAGACGGGAGATAAGTCAGGGTTGGGATAGTAGCCATACAAGACATCCTTTCTATATGCAGTTCATTAAACTACCCAGTGAGTTCCTACGCCCGGGGGGTAGCGCTGACAGAGGTAGGAATACCGCCCATATAGAAAAACGGCCAGCCTTACGGCTGCTCCGCCAGCGCCACCGCAATTGTAACGGGATCAGCGCTGCCGCGACATACGAAATGTCACTATATGGTAAATGCGGGTTCCTACGCCCGATTGCGGATGTGCCGCAACGCAGGCACTTTACGACCGCGCCCCGTCGAGGAAAAGACATAACGCTGAATTTCATAAGGTTACTTTGCGCTTTGCGAGGCGCCTTCCAGAAACGTTCGCCGGGGTCAGACAGAGCACGCCCCACCAAATTTTGCCCCAACCTTCCCCGTGCAACTGGTGTATTGTTTTTAGACAATTCATTCCTCTAAAGGACACCTGCGCAATGATCACCATCCTCGGCAAAACAACCTCCATCAACGTGCGTAAAGTACTCTGGACCTGCGAAGAAGCAGGCCTCGCGTATCAACAGGAAGATTACGGCAGCGGTTTCGCCTCGACGGAAACGGATGCCTTCCGCGCCCTGAACCCCAACGCCATGGTGCCGGTGTTGATTGATGATGATTTCGTGTTGTGGGAGTCCAATTCCATCTGCCGTTATCTGGCGCGGAAGGCCGAACGTCACGATCTGCTGCCTGCCGCACCGCAGGCCTGCGCCAACGTTGAGCGCTGGATGGACTGGCAGGCCACTGAATTTAACAACGCCTGGCGCTATGTCTTCCCGGCGCTGGGGCGTAAAAACCCGGACTTTAACGACCCTGAGCGGATTGCGGCAGGAATCAAGGAGTGGAACCACTGCATCTCTATTCTGGAGAATCAGCTGCAGCGCACCGGGGCCTTTGCGGCGGGCGAAACGTTTACCCTCGCGGACGTGGTGCTTGGGCTGTCGGTGAATCGCTGGAAAATGACGCCGTTTGATAAGCCAGACGTGCCCGCCATTGAGGCCTGGTTCGAGCGCCTTAACCAGCGTCCGGCATTTTTGCGTCACGGCAATAACGGCATGGTGTAAAACTTAATGCCTGAATGAATACCGCAACGAGGCTGTTTTTTTAATTACGAAACCCTGATTGTCGTCAGAGGGAATCATAATTAAGCCATATCCTGGACAGCCCGTTGCACCGCTTTGCTAGCCTGAATAGTCAGGCAAAGCTCAACCCGGAGGTATTCTTGCTGATTAAACTCAAGAAAGAACGAACGCATCAGGAGGATCGCCGGCTTGCTCTCTGGCTGGCGACCTCAGCAGGTTTGCTGAACGCCATCGCTCTCGGGGCATTTGGCTTTTTCCCCTCACACATGACCGGCAACACCTCACAGTTATCCAGCGAAGTTTCTTCTACCGATCTGAGCGATATTATTTTCTTCGGCTCGATAATTCTCTCTTTTGTGGCTGGCGCCATTATTGCGCGCGCGATCGTCATATGGGGTATTATCCATAACGTCAGGCTGGTTTTTTGCCAGATCCTTTTTGTCGAGGGGATATTACTGACCGGCGTTTCCTTCTACGAAATGTATTTCCATACGCTCACCAGCAATCGCGAGATTATTCTTTTTCTCTGCTTTCTGATGGGCATTCATAATTCCACCTCCACGCAGCTTTCCGGTGGACGGGTGAGATCGACGCACATTACCGGCACGCTAACGGACGCGGGGATTTCCCTGGCCTCCGTCATGGTGGCGATGCTGCGCAGGGATTACTCAAAAGATACGGCAGCGCAAAAAAGTCAGCTAAAAACCCACTTAACTACCCTGTTTTCGTTCATTACAGGTGGTATTGCGGGGCTGCTGCTGTTCAGATGGATTGGCTTCAACGCCATGCTGGCGCTGGGCGTGATGCTCGCGTTTGTCGCCACCGTCTCAATTATCACCGTCTCGTCGCGGGTTCGACGGGTTCGTGCCCCTCTATGAAGGTAATGAGATGTTATCGGCATAAAAGCCCTTATATGTGACACTGTCACATATAAGGATTCGCTTTAGGACTATTCTGCCCGCCCCACAATCAGGCCTTACGCCATAAGGCCTGACCCGAGGTTGCCACTAGTTTCATAGGGTTACTGATTTTCCCCCTTCGCTGGAACCCTTCCCAAACGCTTGCTATAGGTCATCTACCCCTGCCGAAACATGGCATAACAACAGGCAACCCGTGGTTGCTGTAACGCATGCGCACAGGGAGACTCACCGCAATGCACCCATTACTCAAACGTTCGCTGCTGTTTGTCGGCGCCATTATTGTGGTCCTCGCCCTCCTCGTCTGGGGGATCGGGCTGGAGACCCTCAGAGCGCGTCAGGTTGACCTGATCTATCTCGGGCAACAGCATATGATTCTGGTTTTCTCATCAATGTTCTTTGCCCTGCTGGTGGGTATTCCGGCGGGTATTCTGCTTAGCCGCCCGGCCGCGCGGGGTATCGCCGAATATGTGATGCAAATCTTCAACGTCGGCAACACGCTGCCGCCGCTGGCCGTTCTCGCGCTGGCGATGGTGGTGATCGGCATCGGCGATACGCCCGCCATCATCGCCCTGTTCCTCGCCTCGCTGCTGCCGATCGTGCGTAATACCTATGCCGGGCTGTGCTCGGTCCCGCCATCGCTGCTGGAAGCGGCAAACGGCATCGGGATGACCAAATGGCAGCGTCTGCGTCAGGTTGAGCTGCCTGCCGCCTGGCCGGTTATGCTCTCAGGGATCCGCATCGCCACCGCCATTAACGTCGGTACCGCACCGCTGGCGTTCCTGATTGGTGCCAGCAGCTACGGCGAGCTGATTTTCCCGGGCATTTATCTGAACGATTTCCCGACCCTGATCCTCGGCGCGGCGGCCACCGCCCTGTTCGCCCTGATCCTCGATACCCTGCTGGCGGCGCTGGGTCGCGTGATGAGTCCCCATCTCGCTCGATAACAATAAAAAGGAGCTTTTATGAGACTGTTTTCCGGCCTGACGGCGCTGTGTGCCGCGGCGCTGTTCACCAGCCAGGCGATGGCGGCCCCGCTGATTCTGGCGACCAAGAGCTTTACCGAGCAGCACATTCTCTCGGCGATGACCGTGCAGTACCTGCAAAAGAAAGGTTTTCAGGTTCAACCGCAAACCAATATCGCCACGGTGATTTCCCGTAACGCGATGATAAACAAACAGATTGATATGACCTGGGAGTACACCGGCACGTCATTAATCATCTTTAACCACATCAACAAGCGCATGTCGCCAGAGGAGTCTTACGAGACGGTGAAACGTCTGGACGCGAAGCACGGTCTGGTCTGGCTCAAGCCCGCCGACATGAACAACACCTATGCGTTCGCCATGCAGCGCAAGCGCGCCGAGGCGGAACATATCAACACCATGTCGGAGATGGTGGCGAAGATTGAGCAGATCCGCAAAACCAACCCGGACAAAAACTGGCTGCTGGGCTTAGACCTGGAGTTCGCCGGGCGTAGCGACGGCATGAAGCCGCTGCAGGCGGCCTACAACATGGAACTGGATCGCCCGCAGATCCGCCAGATGGACCCCGGCCTGGTCTATAACGCGGTGCGCGACGGCTTCGTCGACGCCGGGCTGATTTATACCACCGACGGGCGCGTGAAGGGCTTCGACCTCAAGGTGCTGGAAGACGATAAAGGCTTCTTCCCGAGCTATGCGGTCACCCCGGTGGTCCGTAAGGACACGCTGGAGGCCAATCCGGGCCTGGAAGAGGCGCTCAACGCCCTCTCTGCCCAGCTCAACAACGACGTTATCACCGAACTGAACAAGAAGGTGGATATCGACCATCAGTCACCGCAGCAGGTCGCCCGTGATTTCCTGCATAGCAAACAGCTGCTGTAGGAGGCGCTATGGAGACGATTCACTACATTCTGGACAACTGGGACTACCTGTTAACCCTGACGCTGCAGCATCTGTGGCTGGTAGCGCTGGCCGTGGGCTTAGCCATTCTCATCGGCGTCCCGCTCGGCATTCTGATTGTTCGCCATAAGTGGCTGGCAACGCCGGTGCTGGGGATTGCCACCATCGTGCTGACCATTCCGTCCATTGCGCTGTTTGGCCTGATGATCCCACTGTTTTCGCTGATCGGTCAGGGGATTGGCGCCCTGCCCGCGATCACGGCGGTGTTTCTCTACTCGCTGCTGCCGATTGTGCGTAACACCCATACGGCACTCGACAGCCTGCCGCCTGGCCTGCGTGAAGCCGGACGCGGCATCGGCATGACCTTCTGGCAGCGCCTGCGCTGGGTCGAAATCCCGATGGCGCTGCCGGTGATTTTCGGCGGCATCCGCACCGCCGTGGTGATGAACATCGGCGTGATGGCGATTGCCGCGGTGATCGGCGCGGGCGGCCTGGGCCTGCTGCTGCTCAACGGCATCGGCGGAAGCGATATTCGCATGTTGATTGCGGGCGCGCTGATGATTTGTCTTTTAGCGATTGTGCTCGACTGGCTGCTGCACCGTCTGCAGGTGGTTCTGACTCCAAAGGGGATTCGATAATGATAAAACTGGAAAACCTCACCAAACAATTTTCACAGAAGCACGGCCAGACCTTTAAGGCCGTCGACAACGTCAACCTCAACGTGCCCGAAGGGGAAATGTGCGTCCTGCTCGGCCCATCCGGCTGCGGGAAGACCACCACCCTGAAGATGATTAACCGCCTCATTACCCCAAGCAGCGGGACGATCCTGATCAACGGTGAAGACACCAGTGGGATGGACACCGTCACCCTGCGCCGCAACATTGGCTACGTGATCCAGCAGATTGGCCTGTTCCCGAACATGACCATCGAAGAGAACATTACCGTCGTGCCGCGCATGCTGGGCTGGGATAAAGCGCGATGTAAAACCCGCGCCGAAGAGCTGATGGATATGGTAGCGATGGATCCACATAAGTTCCTGAATCGCTACCCGCGCGAGATGTCCGGCGGCCAGCAGCAGCGCATCGGCGTGATCCGCGCCCTGGCGGCCGATCCTCCGGTACTGCTGATGGATGAACCTTTCGGCGCAGTGGACCCGATCAACCGCGAGGTGATCCAGAATCAGTTCCTGGAGATGCAGCGCAAGCTGAAAAAAACCGTCATGCTGGTCAGCCACGATATCGACGAAGCCCTCAAGCTCGGCGACCGTATCGCGGTGTTCCGTCAGGGGAAAATCGTGCAGTGCGCCAGCCCGGATGAGCTGCTGGCGAAACCGGCGAACGAGTTTGTCGGCTCGTTTGTCGGTCAGGACCGTACGCTGAAGCGTCTGCTGCTGGTATCGGCGGGCGACGTCACCGACCAGCAACCGACCATTACGGTGCGGGGCTCTACGCCGCTCCCTGAAGCCTTTGCGACCATGGATGATAACGATATTCGCGCGATTACCGTAGTTGACGAGCACGGCAAGCCGCTGGGCTTTGTGAAGCGTCGCGAAGCGCGAAACGCCAGCGGGACCTGCGCCGACATCCTGCATCCGTTCCGCATGACCGGCAAAGCGGAAGACAACCTGCGCGTGGTGCTGTCACGCCTGTATGAGAGTAATACCAGCTGGATGCCGATCGTGGATGAGGAGGGGCGCTACAACGGCGAGATTTCTCAGGACTATATTGCCGAGTATCTCAGTTCAGGGCGTACGCGTCGGGCGCTCAATATTCATAGCGACAGCTAATCTTTCAGGCCGGGCATTGCCCGGCTTTTCCGCACGCATACCTTTTGCTAACCCCGCGATTTCCCGCCACAATATTGTATCTTTCCCGTTTACTCGCGACTCATGCAACGTCTTCATACGTACCCCGACATCCGCGCGATGTTTCGCCGACTGCTGATTGCCACCGTCACCGGCGTGCTGGCCGCGCTGGCCGTTGCGGTGTTCCGCCACAGCATGTACCTGCTGGAGTGGCTGCTTCTCAGCAACGACAGCGGCAGCCTGGTGAATGCCGCCGCCTCGCTCTCGCCCTGGCGGCGCGCGCTGACGCCCGCGCTGGGCGGGCTGGCTGCCGGACTGTTGCTATGGGGATGGCAGCGTCTGACCGCGCAACGGCCTCATGCCCCCACCGACTACATGGAAGCGCTGGAGACCGGTGACGGCCAGTTTGACTACGGTGCCAGCCTGGTTAAATCCCTCGCCTCGCTGCTGGTCGTCGCCAGCGGAAGCGCCATCGGGCGTGAAGGGGCGATGATCCTGCTCGCCGCCCTCGCCGCCTCCCTTTTCGCCCGGCGCTTTACGCCCAAATCCGAGTGGAAATTATGGATAGCCTGTGGCGCCGCCGCCGGGATGGCCAGCGCCTACCATGCTCCCTTAGCCGGAAGCCTGTTCATCGCGGAGATTCTGTTTGGCACCCTGATGCTGGCCTCGCTCGGGCCCGTGGTTATCGCGGCGGCGGTGGCGCTTCTCACTACGCAGCTTCTGGCGCCGGGTACCGGCACGCTCTACGCGGTCCATCTGAGCGGCATCCTCACCGCAGCCGATTATGCCCTGCTGGTCGCCATGGGGCTGCTGGCGGGTCTTTGCGGACCGCTGCTGATGTGGCTGATGGCGTTCAGCCACGATCTTTTCCTGCGCCTCAAACTTTCGCCGCCGTGGCAGCTGGCGCTCGGCGGTGCGATCGTCGGGCTGCTGTCTCTTCTGACGCCGAAGGTGTGGGGGAACGGCTACAGCGTGGTGCAGGCTTTTCTGCTCGCGCCGCCGCTGCTGTCGGTCATTGCCGGGGTGTTCATCTGTAAATTGCTGGCAGTACTGGCGAGCAGCGGGTCGGGCGCGCCGGGCGGGGTGTTCACGCCGACGCTGTTTGTTGGCATGGCGACAGGCATGCTATTTGCACAGCTTTTCGCGCTGTGGCTGCCGGGTTCTGAGACGGCAATTTTGCTGGGGCTGGCAGGGATGGCAACGCTACTCGCCGCGACCACGCATGCGCCCATTATGTCGGCGCTGATGGTCTGTGAAATGACCGGACAGTATGTTTTACTGCCCGGTTTGCTGGTTGCCTGCGTGCTGGCGTCCGTGCTGTCGCGGACGTTACGCCACGACTCGGTCTACGGTCAACACGCCACCGAGGGCAGAGAGATCGATGTACTGCGCTAGCTCGCGCTGCTCGGCGCGAGGCAGATAAGGCAGCTCGCCCACCAGCGGTGCGGGCAGTTTAGCGCTCAGCACGTCGATGATCTCCGCATAGTGCGCGAGGCCCGGGTTGATGCGGTTGGCCACCCAGCCCATCAGCGGCAGACCGTCATTGGCAATCGCCTGCGCCGTCAGCAGCGCGTGGTTGATGCACCCTTCCTGGATCCCCACCACCATCACCACCGGAAGCTGTTCCTGGACCACCCATTCCGACAGCGGGCGCAGGTCGTTCATCAGGCTGCGCCAGCCGCCCGTCCCTTCGACCACCACGTGATCCACCTTCCCGCTCAGGTTCGCCAGGCCGTCGGACAACAGGGGATAGTTAATCAGGCCGCTGTGCGCCACGCTGCTCTCCTCTTCGCTTAACGCGATGGGATTGACAGCATGATAAGGCAACTCCAGTGACGAGACGCTTTGCAGCACCAGGGCGTCTTTATTACGCAATCCCTCTGGCGTCTCTTTACTCCCTTTTGCGACCGGTTTGTACCCTGCCACGCGTTTACCGCTTGCTGCCAGCGCCTGCAGCAATGCGCGGGATACAACGGTCTTGCCGACAGAGGTATCTGTACCAGTAACAAAGAAACGCTTAAGCATGACTCACTCCACCTCTTGGGTATGCTTCGAAAATATAAACCAGGTAAATAATTCAGTGGAGGAAGTCTACGGGATGCGTGCGCTACCCGGCTTGAGATAGCGCAATTTTTCTTACATCTGCAAAAAAGAGTTAACCCTGTAACAGGCGGATCAACAGCGAGCCGTTATACATGGCATCTTTGACCAGCGCCGCGCCGGCCATCGTGCCCTGATTGGAAAACTGGGTGCTTTCTACCGCAATGTTCCGGCTGTAGGCGGGAAGCGACTGCTGCTGAATACAGGCCGTAATCGCCGGGAAGAGGATCTCCGCCGCCTGGCTGAGCGGTGAGCCAATAAGGATTTTTTGCGGGTTGAAGAGGTTCACCATGATAGCCAGAATGCGGCCAACGTTATTCCCCACCCCGGTAATGATGTCCTTCGCCAGCAGATCGCCCTGACGCGCCGCGGCGCAGAGAGAATCCACCGTGAGGGGTTGTCCGTGCAGCGAGGAGCTCATGGACTGACTGAGCCTGACCTGCGCCAGCTCCAGCACGCTTTCCACGCTGGCAATGGTCTCCAGACAGCCGTGGTTCCCGCAGTAGCAGCGCTTACCGTATGGGTCGACCTGGGTATGGCCAATTTCCACCAGGCTGCTGCTTCCGGCATGGAGAAGACGTCCGTCGGTAATGACGCCTGCCCCGACGTTATGATCGATAACCACCTGAATCACATCCCTCGCCCCGCGTGACGCGCCGAACAGCGCCTCCGCCATGGTCCAGGCGCTGATGTCATGCTGAATATAGACCGGCACGCCGGTATGGTTTTTCAGCACTTCGCCCAGCGGCATCTCTTTAACATCGTCGTAAAACGGCATCCGGTGAACAATGCCATTTTCGGTATCAATAATACCCGGCATGGTGATGGCAATGGCCGTTAAGCGTTCAAGCTTCTGCTGGTGACGAATAAAGAAACGATCGATATGCGAAACAATCGCGTCGAGGAGCGGTTTCTCGGCGTTGAGCGGCAGATCAAGACGGTCTTCCACCACCAGCTTGCTGCTGAGATCGCGCAGCGCAAGGAAGATCTCCCCCCGGCTGATGCGTAGCGACAGGTAGTGCCAGGCTTCCGTCTCAACCACCAGCCCGACCGCCGGACGGCCACGGCTGCCCGGCTCCTGAATTTCCGTCTCCTGAACCAGGTGAGCTTCCAGCATCTCGCGGACAATCTTGGTAATACTGGCGGGTGCCAGCTGTGCCAGGCGCGAAAGATCGATACGCGAAACCGGACCAAGCTGATCAATCAGGCGATACACCGCGCCAGCGTTGGTCTGCTTAATCTGATCAATATGCCCTGGCTGACTATCAGCGACCACCTCGTACTCCCTTATTTTCGAGCTTCGAAATAAACTGTTGGCTATGGTGAAGCACTTGCATGGCTGCCGTCAAATATTTACTTAGCCATGTGATTTACCGCACATTTTTACCCATTTTTACCGGGAAATATCAGACCGCGGAGGCCTGGATTAACCGCTGTTTAAAGCGCTGGGCAGCATGACTCTGTTCGCGATGTTTTGACCACACCAGCCACATCTCCGAAATGGCATCCTCCTCGGCGATAGCAACCCAGCGCATCTCACGCAGCTGTACCCGCTTAAAGGAGGCCGGGAGTATCGACACGCCCAGCCCGGCGGCGACCAGCCCGATAATGGTCATTGCCTCCCCGACCTCCTGGGTAATGACCGGGGCAAGATCGTAGCGGCGCATCAGCCCCAGGATATCGTCATACAGACCCGTTCCGACCTGCGGATCAAAAAAGACAAACGGCTCTTTTGCCAGCTCTGCCAGCGACACCGTCGGACGCGACGCCAGCGGGTGATCGTGCGGGATCATGGCCATCAGCGGTTCGCGCAGGATCACCTCCCACGCCAGCGAGTCCGGCAGCTGGGTATTACGCATCAGCCCCAGATCCAGCGAACCTTCATTCAGCGGCGCGATCTGCTCGCGGGTGTTGATCTCGCGCGTTTGAATATGAACATCCGGGAAATGGCGGCGGAATGACGACAGGGTTTCCGAGACGGCGCTGATAAACGGTGCGGACGAAGTAAACCCGATGCGCAACTCTCCGGCCTCCCCGAGATAGAGCCGTTCTGCCCGGGCGGCGGCGTCCTCGACCATGCTGAGAATTTGTCGGCTGTCGATGAGAAATTGCTTACCCGCCGCCGTCAGGCTCACGCTGCGGTTGGTGCGGGCCAGCAGGCGCGCTCCGACCTGCTGCTCCAGGATCTGAATCTGCTGGCTTAGCGGTGGTTGAGAGATATTCAGCCGTACCGCCGCGCGGCCAAAATGCAGCTCTTCGGCGACGGCGACAAAGTAGCGAAGATGACGCAGCTCGATATTCATATTTCTAAAGTATCATTTGAGATTATTAATATATTAGACAGAATATTTACATTTTCCTACCCTGAAGAGGTGGTCATACCCGTCACCAGAAATCACGGGGATGTTTAAGCAAGGAAACTGTGTGAGTCGTACAACTGCCATTGATATCGATCCGGCGAGCGATATCGATGATTTACCTGCAACATCGCAGCCGGTTCAGTTCATTAAACGTGGTACCCCCCAATTTATGCGCGTCACGCTGGCGCTCTTTTCCGCCGGTCTGGCCACCTTCGCTCTGCTCTATTGCGTTCAGCCGATCCTGCCCGTGCTCTCCCATGAGTTTGGCGTATCGCCTGCGAGCAGCAGCGTTTCACTCTCCATTTCCACCGGCATGCTGGCGATTGGCCTGCTCTTTACCGGGCCGCTGTCCGACGCCATTGGCCGTAAACCGGTTATGGTAACCGCGCTGATGCTGGCGTCGGTCTGTACGTTACTCTCGACCATGATGACCAGCTGGCACGGGATTCTGGTGATGCGCGCGCTGATCGGGCTCTCGCTCAGCGGCGTGGCGGCGGTCGGGATGACCTATCTCAGCGAGGAGATCCACCCGAGCTTTGTCGCCTTCTCGATGGGGCTTTACATCAGCGGGAACTCGATTGGCGGGATGAGCGGACGTCTGCTGAGCGGGGTATTCACGGACTTCTTTAGCTGGCGGATTGCGCTGGCGGTCATCGGCTGTTTCGCGCTGGCATCAGCCCTGATGTTCTGGAAAATCCTGCCGGAATCGCGCCATTTCCGCCCGACCTCTTTGCGCCCGAAAACGCTGTTTATCAACTTCCGTCTGCACTGGCGCGACAAGGGCCTCCCGCGCCTGTTCCTGACCGGCTTCCTGCTGATGGGCGCCTTCGTCACGCTGTTCAACTATATTGGCTACCGCCTGATGCTCTCGCCGTGGCATCTGAGCCAGGCGATTGTCGGTTTACTCTCGGTTGCGTATTTGACCGGTACGTGGAGTTCACCGAAGGCCGGGGCGATGACCGCACGCTATGGACGCGGCCCGGTCATGCTGTTCTTCACGGCGGTGATGCTGGTCGGTCTGCTGCTGACGCTCTTCTCCTCACTGTGGCTGATTTTTGCCGGCATGCTGCTCTTTTCCGCGGGCTTCTTCGCCGCCCACTCGGTCGCCAGCAGCTGGATTGGCCCGCGCGCGCGTCGCGCCAAAGGTCAGGCATCGTCTCTTTATCTGTTTAGCTATTACCTGGGGTCCAGCATCGCCGGGACGCTCGGCGGCGTGTTCTGGCATCACTACGGCTGGAACGGCGTGGGCGGGTTTATCGCGCTGATGCTGTGCGCGGCACTGCTGGTGGGGGGAAGCCTGCATAAACGTCTGCATTAACATTGTATTGAAAAGCCGATATTGCATAAAACGAAAGGCCGAAATAAACGGCCTTTCGTTTTATGTGGATTAAATCAGCGATTATTGTAAGCGGCAACACCTGCGCCAACAATAGCCAAAACACCAATTACTGCTTTAGCCTCTTTCACATGTTGGTTATGCATTATCGCTGCTTTATTCGCATTAACCGCATTAGGATCTAATGTAATAACATTGCTGAAATGGCTCATGCAAGCATCATCAACAGTTCCATTGAATGTACCTGAAAGTACTTTATCAGTTTTATTATCAATTAGTAATGACAATGCACAGATATGAGTAGCTGTAGCACTATCATAATTACCAGTGGTGTTAGATGTTCCAACCGCCCCTCCGGAGAAACCGTTACCATATCCCTGATAAGTGGAACTACCGACCGCCACAGCATTGGTATCAGTGCTAAACAAACCAGCAGATGTTGTACCTTGATTGCTGTCCCACTGATACATTGTCTGGCTCCCATTGACGGGCATTGTTCGTGTTGGTATCCCTAAATCAGTCATTGCTTCTGCCTTACTGTGCCCAACAAGCGTAACTGTAGCATTTCTATACTGAGAAGGAACGGGTTGCATCGCGCAGCCAGCTAGTAAAGCCACTGAAATCGAGCATAAAATAAATTTAACCATTATAAAAGTTGCCTATTAGTTGACTTTGACGCTATGAAAATCGCGTCGGCATAAGAATATTCTTATGCGCATTTCCATATTTGACTCTAAGAGCTATCTTCAACCTTCAAATAATTCATACGGTCAATGCAAATAATCATGATTATTCACATTACCAATTTAAAACATTAAGAAGCATCAACAACATTTGAGTAAGAAACATCTGTTTTAATCAGATCTGAACCTCTGTATGCTCGTTAAGAGCCTCAAACACAACGAGAACGTAGAATGAAAAATAATTATTCCTATCTATCGCTTACTAAAACCTTCCAGCGTCTCTCCCGCTTCTCGCACCTCTCCTCCATCGCCAGCTGGGACATGTTCACCATGATGCCGCCCGGCGGCAGCGCCGCGCGCGGCGAGGCGCTGGCGGAGATGAGCGTCCTGCAGCACCAGCTCCTGACCGATAAAAAAGTCGGCGACCTGTTAGCGGAGGCGGCAGGGGAAGATCTGAATGACGTCGAACAGGCCAACCTGCGGGAAATGACGCGCCACTATCAGCAGGCCTCGCTGCTGCCGGAATCGCTGGTGGAGGCCAAATCCCTGGCGGGCAGCAGGTGCGAGCACGCCTGGCGCACGCAGCGTCCCGCTAACGACTGGCAGGGCTTTTCCGCCAACCTGAAAGAGGTGGTCAAACTCAGCCGTGAAGAGGCGCGCCTGCGGGGGGAAGCCAAAGGCTGTACGCCGTACGACGCGCTGCTGGATATTTTCGAACCCGACATGACCAGCGCCCGTCTGGACGTGCTGTTCGGCGACATGAAATCCTGGCTGCCGGACCTGCTGGCAAACGTCGTGGAAAAGCAGGCTCAGCGATCGTTTGTTCCTCCTCAGGGGCCTTTCCCGACCGCAACACAGCGCGAACTGGGCCTGGAAGCCATGAAAATGCTCGGCTTCGATTTTAACGGCGGTCGCCTCGACGTGAGTGCGCACCCGTTCTGCGGCGGCGTGCCGGAAGACGTGCGCATCACTACGCGCTACGACGAGGATGAACTGCTCAGCGCGCTGTTTGGCGTGATCCACGAAACCGGACACGCGCGCTACGAACAAAACCTGCCGCGCGCGTGGGCAGGACAGCCGATTGCCCTCGCCCGCTCAACCGCGATCCACGAATCCCAGAGCCTGTTCTTTGAGATGCAGCTGGGACGCAGTGAAGCCTTCCTCAAACATCTTCTCCCTGCGGTGCACGCCCGCTTTGGCAGCCAGGCGGCGTTCAGCGAAGAGAATTTTATTGCCTGGAACCAGCGCGTGAAGCCGGGCTATATCCGCGTCGATGCGGACGAAGTGAGCTACCCGGCACACGTGGTGCTGCGCTATGAGATTGAGCGCGCGCTGATCAACGGCGAGATCGAAGTGGACGATATCCCTGCCCTGTGGGACGAGAAAATGCAGGCCTGGCTCGGGTTATCCACCAAAGACAACTACCGCAACGGCTGCATGCAGGATATCCACTGGACTGACGGCGGTTTTGGCTACTTCCCATCTTATACGCTGGGGGCCATGTATGCCGCACAGCTGTTCCACGCCGCCAAAACGGCGCTTCCGGGTCTGCAGGCCTCCATCGCTGAGGGCGATTTTTCCGCACTCTTTGAGTGGCTGCGTCAGAACATCTGGCAGCACGGCAGTCGCTTCAGCACGTCGCAGTTAATCACCCAGGCGACGGGTGAAGATCTGAATATCCGCTACTTCCGCGAACATCTGACCTCCCGCTATTTGTAATGATAAGGCCGGGGTTCTTCCCCGGCCTTGTACATATGGTTACACACCGATACCAATCACTCACGGAAACCCCGAATTTACAGGGATATAGTTCTTTCAACGGCCCCGCAGTGGGGTTAAATGAAAAACCAAATTCGAGGGTATGAACATGAAAAAAGTATTAGCTCTGGTTGTTGCCGCTGCTATGGGTCTGTCTTCTGCTGCGTTCGCTGCTGAAACCACTGCTGCACCGGCTGCTGCGGCACCTGCTGCAACGACCACCGCGGCGCCAGCAAAAACTGTCCATCACAAGAAACATCATAAAGCCGCTAAACCGGCTGCAGAGCAAAAAGCCCAGGCCGCTAAAAAGCACCACAAAAAAGCGACCAAACCAGCTGCAGAGCAGAAAGCCCAGGCTGCTAAAAAGCACCACAAAAAAGCGACCAAACCGGCTGTAGAGCAGAAAGCCCAGGCTGCTAAAAAGCATCACAAAAAAGCAGTAAAACACGAAGCTGCTAAACCAGCTGCACAGCCAGCTGCGTAAGAGTACAAGCTAAACCGTGCCCTTCGGGGCACGTTGGTAAACCGGCGCTGAACCGGAACAGGTTCCGCGCCGTTTTTTTTATCCGGAGGGCGTATGCTGCGGCGCTATCGGTTTGAGCTGATTCTGATCCTGCTTATTTTATGCGCGCTCATCGCCAGCCATTTTTATCTTTCCTGAATGTAGCACGCTGATTTTACTCCCACTTTAGCGCTGTCCCGTCTATAGTATTTTCATAGGGTTCACTTTTAATAATCATAATTACCCCCACCAGAGTGTGATATGCGTAAATCTGTTGTGTTGTTACTGGGAACGTTTGGTCTTTTTTCTGGATTCTCACATGCGGATGATGGCGGTGATGACACCATTAGCGCGAAAGAGCTAAAGACGCTTTTTTTCGGTCATGACGATCGCACGCGCGTCGCCGATCCCACCCAGGCGCCCTGGGATGCTATAGGTCAACTGGAAACCGCCAGCGGTAACTTATGTACTGCGACGCTGATTACCCCACAGCTTGCCCTGACGGCAGGCCACTGTCTGTTAACGCCGCCAAACGGCAAGCCGGATAAAGCGGTGGCCTTGCGGTTTGTGTCGCAAAAAGGCACCTGGCGCTATGAAATTCACGGCATTGAAGGCCGGGTCGATCCGTCTCTCGGCAAACGCCTGAAACCGGATGGTGACGGCTGGATCGTGCCACCGGCGGCCGCCTCATGGGACTTTGGCCTCATCGTTTTACGCTACCCCCCTTCCGGCATTACGCCGCTGCCGTTATTTGACGGCGACAAAGACGCACTCACCGCCGCGCTGAAAGCCGCCAACCGGAAGGTGACGCAGTCCGGCTATCCTGTCGACCATCTGGATACGCTTTACACGCACTCCGACTGTATTGTGACGGGCTGGGCGCAAACCAGCGTACTCTCGCATCAGTGCGATACGTTACCGGGTGACAGTGGCTCACCGCTGATGCTGAAAACAGATAACGGCTGGCAGTTGATCGGTGTGCAGAGCTCTGCACCGGCGGCGAAAGATCGCTGGCGCGCAGATAACCGGGCCTTGTCCGTGACCGGCTTTCGCGACAAGCTGGAAGCACTGGCGCAGCAGTAAATCAGCATCGTCTGACCTGATGTAATGCCCTGATTGACTCAATCGGCATCGGCTGGCTGAACCAAAAACCCTGCAGTTGATCGCAGCCAGCCAGCCGCAGCAGTTTCATTTGTCTTTCGGTCTCGACCCCTTCGGCGACCACCGCCATTCCCAGCGCGTTGGCGATCCGCACCGTGCCGCTTACCAGCGCGGCCGCCTGTTCATCGTTGTCCACCAGCCCGGCCAGCGATTTATCAATCTTGATGGTGTCGAAGTTAAAACGCCGCAAATAGCCAATGCTGGAATAGCCGGTGCCAAAGTCATCCAGCGCCACCGCGGTGCCCAGCGCTTTAAGATTGGCTATCGCCATGCGGGCACGCTCCGGGTTTTCCAGCACATAGGACTCTGTGACCTCCAGCTGCAGTCGGTTAGCAGGGAAATGAGTGGTCTCCAGCACGCTGGCCACTTTGTCTTCGAAGGCGGGATCGCGGAATTGCGCGGGAGAAATGTTAACGGAAAGCGTTAAGTCACCGTACGGCTGGAGATCCTGACAGGCGCGCTGCAACACAAACTGGCCCAGCTTGTAAATCAGACCGCTGGTCTCCGCAATGGCGATGAAAGTATCCGGGCCCAGCGGCCCGTCCGGGCGACGTGGCCAGCGCACCAGCGCTTCTACACTGCTCATTTTCTGGCTGCGGGCGTCAATAATCGGCTGATACCAGACCTCAAACTCATCGCGCTCCAGACCGTTACGGATCTGATTTTCAATCGCCAGCTTGCGCTCCCGGGCGCTGTTCAGCTCGGCGTCGTAGTGGGTAATACGCCCTTTCCCGCTCATTTTGGCATGGTACATGGCAATATCGGCGCGGCGAAACAGCTCAGAGCTGGTGCATTCAATCAGGGTTCCGCTGGCGATACCGATACTGGCCCCGATATGGATCGTGCGTTCCCCCAGCTGAATCGGGGAGGTGAGAAAATCCAGCACCGAAACGGCAAAGGCGGTGGCCTGTGTTTCTGCCTCATCACCGCCGATGGTCATGGCAAACTCATCCCCGCCCATACGCGCCAGCATTCCCCCCGGCGGCACGCGTTCACTCAGCGTTTTCGCAATCGCCACAATGAGATCGTCTCCCACGCTGTGCCCGTAGATGTCATTCACGTCTTTAAAGCCATCCAGATCGATAAACACCACGCTTTTGACGTCGATATCCCCGCGTAGACTCACCCGATCCAACGCTTCGATGAGCGCTCGTCGGTTCGGCAGATGGCTTAGCCAGTCCGTTCTCGCCACCAGACGCGCCTGGCTTTCTCCTCGCGCAAGCTTGTACAGCCCCACGCTGCTCACCAGAATAAAGAGCAGGATCAGGGCCGATGCCAGCACAACAATCTGCGTGATATCAGAGGATGCCGCCCGGGCGGCCTGCGCCCCCGGAAGCCGTGCCTGCCAGTTAAGATAGCCTAGCAGCTCCCCTGCCGAACTTCGCAGCGGCATACTCAGTTCGTTAATTTTTTCCGGCGTAAAGTGCAGGTTATCGATCTGAAAGGTCGCCCCCAGGTCGGCTAAGATTCTGGCGTTCAGATGACGGGTGATCACCAGATAGCGGCGCGTTTCGTCGGTCACCTGTAATCTTCCGACCATCGGGCGAATCAGCCCAATGCCCACAAAGGCGACGCCGCTTCGCGTTTTGCTGATCCCGGCATAGATATTTTTATCGCTTGATAAGGCGCGCGCGTGCTGAGCAATCAGGGCTTTTAGCCCCTTACCGAAAAAATCGAGATTCGTCTCCTGAAAAGGCTGACTTTGAAACGATCCCCAGATGACATCGAAATGTTCATCAAGCACGAAGGTACCATCATAGAGGTTGTTGATTTTAAAGCCTGCGCCCCAGGTGTTATATAGCCAGTCGGTATCGAGCGTGGGACGGTAGACCTCCCGCACCGCATCGTCCCAGACGGCGTTATCCAGCACCAGCGAGGAGACGCGGTTAACCGATGTCTGAATGGCCCCCTGCACGGAAAGCGCCGTGCGGTGTTCATCAATTTCATTGGTTTTGGTGCTGATAAGATGCAGGGAAAGATAGAGGAGTGCGACGACGGAGATGATTAAGCCGATGCCCGCCATAAAGACCATGGCAAACAACGTTCTCGCGGTGGGAATATTGCGCCAGCTTAATGTGCGATACATCAGCCATCCTCTTTAAGGTTTTGCTTTTCTAAGCGTAATACAGGCAGCGAATTTCGCTGCCTGTAAAGGATGGCTTTATGAACGTCAGGCAAGTTTTATCATAATCATACCTGCAAGCAGCAAGATGAGTCCCATCCAGCCCTTGCTATTTAAACGCTGACCGAAAAGCACCCAGCCTGCAGCCAGCGTTGCGGCGATACCAAAACCGCCCCACAACGCATAGGCGACCGAAAGATCGATCCCTTTTACCGCCTGGGATAACGCGCTGAACGCCCCCAGAACCGCAGCAATCGACATCAGGCCGTAGAGTTTACGGCGAAAACCATCGGAGAATTTCAGCAGAACGTTCGCCAGAATTTCCAGCACGATGGCGAACCCCAACCAGGCCGCATGAACCCACTCAAACTGTTGCATGGTTCTGCTCCTTCTGCACTTTAGACGGCTTACGGGTACCTGATTTAATCAGCACAATACCCGCGACCAACGTCGTTAATCCGGCGACCTTCATTGTTGTTAATGTTTCGTCAAATATCAGCACGCTGAACAGCGTAATCAACAAAATACCGATCCCTTCCCACAGGGCATACGCGACGCCCAGCGCAATTTTTTTCACCGCAAACGAGAGGAAAATATACGAAAGCGAAATCATCACCAGCATCAAAATAAAACCGGTGTTGCCCTCGCTGACGCTAGCCCACTTCATCGACAGCGTGCCGGTAATTTCAGCGATAATAGCCAGAGCTAATAAAATCCAGTAAAACATGTTTTTCTCCTGCTTGAGAATATAATCCATCGTGGCCCGCTGCGTGCAGCAAACCCAAAAATACGAATTGAAATCAGTCAGCTAAGCGCTTAGCGCCAGCTCAGGCAGAAGAAATGACTAGAGTGCGGTGCGCCAGTGTTGCTCACCAGAAAGCAGGCAGAAAGAGGTGGAGTATACAGCAGTATTGTTTGAAGAGTACGTCCTGAACATATTGTCCATAAAATTACAATTATCCGCGTTGTTGCTTCTCGTCTTTGCGGATGAAAATTGTCCTCGGTAGTTAAACACACCGAATTTGTACCATAAGCCAGGATTTTACTCAAAGTCTTTGCAATTCTTTACCCACTCCGTTTGATTTTGGTTAGTTTATTGCAATGCCTTTCACCTTTATTATAAATATAAAGAAAATTTCGGAGTCACCATGGCTAAACCCATCATTACCCTGAACGGGTTAAAAATTGTCATCATGCTGGGCATGCTGGTGATCATATTAACAGGCGTGCGCTTTGCCGCCGACATTATTGTGCCCTTTATTCTGGCCCTGTTTATTGCGGTGATCCTCAACCCCCTGGTTCAGCGCATGACGCGGCTACGCATCCCGCGCGTGCTGGCCATCACGCTGCTTATCAGCATCATTATTGTGGCGATGGTACTGCTGGTGGCTTATCTGGGGACCTCGCTCAATGAACTGGCGCGAACGCTGCCGAAATACCGCTCTTCGCTGGCAATACCGCTGCTGCAGCTGGAGCCCTGGCTGCAACGCGCGGGTATCGAAGTCTCGGTTGAAGAACTGCTGAAATATATCGACCCCAATGCGGCGATGACGATCGTCACCAGCCTGCTGGCTCAGCTTTCCAATGCCATGACCTCCATTTTCCTGCTGTTTTTAACGGTGGTGTTTATGCTCCTGGAGGTGCCGCAGCTTCCCGCAAAGCTGCAGCAGATAATGGTCCGTCCGGTCGAAGGAATGGGGGCGATTCAACGCGCGCTGGACAGCGTCTCCCGCTATCTGGTGCTGAAAACGGCCATTAGCCTGGTGACGGGCGTTGTCGTCTGGGTGATGCTTCTGGCGCTGGACGTCCGCTTTGCGTTCGTCTGGGGGTTACTGGCGTTTGCGCTTAACTACATTCCCAACATCGGCTCCGTGCTGGCGGCGATCCCCCCTATTCTTCAGGTGCTGGTTTTCAGCGGGCTTTATGACGCGCTGATCCTGCTGGCCGGATACCTGGTCATCAATCTGGTGTTCGGTAACATACTGGAACCCCGCATGATGGGCCGGGGCCTGGGGCTGTCCACGCTGGTGGTCTTTTTGTCCCTGATATTCTGGGGCTGGCTGCTCGGGCCCGTTGGGATGCTGCTCTCCGTTCCGCTCACCATCATTGTCAAGATTGGTCTGGAGCAGACGGCGGGCGGGCAAAGTATCGCCGTGCTGCTGAGCGATATGAGTCATAAATAGCCGTCATTCCGCCATCGACAGGAGGGGCTTGCGGGTCCTTCCACCTTCACGATAAGCGCTGAGCGCCCTTCGCCACTCTGCCAGCGGGTACACCGTAACGTCGCTGTACTCATTGCCGGGCAACCTCAGCCAGATGCGCTCGAACTCCGCGCGCCACGCCTCAACGCTGAGCGCATCCAGACCGTTTCGGATATGGAACCACGCCACGCGCGGCGCAGGCCGCCGCTGTGTGAAGGCTTGCCCGGAGAGCAGCCCGTAGCAGACAAACATGCCCTGCTCGGGCATCACGCTGAGGATCGTTTCCGCAAGCGGCCCGCCGGTGGCATCGTAGACGATATCGCTACGGGCGGCGACGGTGCCGATTCTGTTTGCGTCATGCTGTGCGACAGGCGTGATGCCCATCGCCTCCAGCCGTTCAGCATGCACGGCAGAACGGTGAATGCCATACACCGCTTCCGCCCCCACCTGACGCGCCCACTGCCCCAGCAGAATGGCGCAGTCCGATCCGGCAGCCGTGAGCAAGACCCGCTTTCCACGCGGCGGGTAGCGGGTCAGCATCATCTGCGCCGCCAGCGGGTTGATATAGGCCCGCGCGGCCAGATGCGCGTCGACGGTGTCCGGAACGGGTATCGCATACTCTGCCGGGCAATCCACATAGCGCTGCCAGGTGCCCTGACCGCGCAGCGGCAGGACGCGCTTGCCCACCAGATGCTTAAACGAGGCGGGCGCCTCGGTGACAACACCGACACCTTCATACCCCGCGACCGCCGGTAACGGGGTTCTGTGGCGATAGGCACCGGTGATGGGGATAAGATCGGACGCGTTGACCGGAGAAAACAGCATCCGCACGCGGAGCTGTCCCGGCGCAAGCGCGCCCGGCGGCGCGGTTTCAGGTTGCAGAACAGATTCTGGCTCGCCAAACCGGCGATACCAGAGGGCCAGATTTTCCATTACGATCTCAAGGCTGATAGCGGAACTACTCGCGCCAGCCCATCGCCGGTGCGACATGTTTGAGAATAGACTCAATCACGTGCGCATTATAATCCACACCCAGCTGGTTCGGCACGGTCAGTAAGAGCGTGTCCGCCTCGGCAATCGCCTCGTCCTTTTTCAGTTGTTCAACCAGCTTGTCCGGCTCCGCGGCATAGCTGCGCCCGAAGATGGCGCGCGTTTTCTCATCAAGATAACCCACGCTATCGCTGTCGTTGCGGCTGGCCCCGAAATACATCCGGTCACGGTCGTCCATCAGCGCAAAAATACTGCGGCTGACCGACACCCGCGGCTCACGCGTATGCCCCGCCTCTTTCCAGGCCTGACGGTACACGCGGATCTGTTTTGCCTGCTGAATATGGAACGGCTCACCGGTTTCATCGTCCTTCAGCGTTGAGCTTTGCAGGTTCATGCCCAGTTTTGCGGCCCACACGGCCGTCGCATTGGAACCCGCCCCCCACCAGATACGCTCGCGCAGCCCTTCTGAATAAGGCTCCAGGCGCAGCAGCCCCGGCGGATTCGGGAACATGGGCTGCGGGTTCGGTTTGGCAAACCCTTCCCCACGCAGCACCTCAAGCAGCACCTCGGTATGACGACGCGCCATATCCGACTCGTTTTCCCCTTCCTGCGGGACATAGCCGAAATGACGCCAGCCATCAATAACCTGCTCCGGGGAGCCACGGCTGATGCCCAACTGCAGGCGACCACCGGAAATCAGGTCCGCCGCGCCCGCATCTTCAGCCATGTACATCGGATTTTCATAGCGCATATCAATCACGCCGGTGCCGATTTCGATGGTCTTCGTTTTTGCGCCAATGGCCGCCAGCAGAGGGAACGGCGAGCTAAGCTGTCGCGCGAAGTGATGCACGCGGAAATAGGCGCCGTCTGCCCCCAGCTCTTCAGCCGCCACGGCTAAATCGATGGACTGCAGCAGCGTGTCTGCCGCCGAGCGCGTGCCGGACTGCGGCGAAGGCGTCCAGTGACCAAACGATAAAAACCCGATCTTTTTCATAACCCTGTGTCCTGATAATGCATTGCGTTCTGTCCACTTTACGCATTACCCGGTAAGAATAAATGCCGTTTATTTAACGGAAAGCATCAAATAAATTGACCGAATCGCGTGGTTCTTCATTCCTCCCCATAATGGGATATAATATCCCCCACTTTTTTATGGCAGGTAAAACCGGCAATGGCACTGATCCCCAAAAACTACGCGCGGCTGGAAAGCGGCTATCGCGAAAAAGCATTAAAAATCTATCCATGGGTGTGTGGACGCTGTTCGCGCGAGTTTGTCTATTCCAATCTGCGTGAACTCACGGTTCACCATATCGATCACGACCATACCAACAACCCGGAAGATGGCAGCAACTGGGAGCTGTTGTGCCTGTTTTGCCACGATCACGAGCATTCGAAATACACCGAAGCAGATCAGTACGGCACCACCGTGGTGGCCGGGGAAGACGCGCAAAAAGACGTGGGCGTCGCCACGTTTAACCCGTTTGCCGATTTAAAGGCAATGATGGATAAGAAGAAGTAACCTTCGCTACCCATACCTGCATTTCAGGGGGCACAGGCCCCCTTCTGTTTTACGCGACTTTCAGCGCAAAACGGTCTGTCAGGACATGGCGGATGTCCTCCTCCGTCAGCTGCCGCGTTTCAGTGCCGTTCGCCGTGATGGTTTTCAGCATATCGCCCAGTAAAATCTGGCGTCCTTCCGGACTGTGCTGCACCACCACCCGCTTCTGCACAAAGATCGCATCCGGGTGCGTGGAGTTCAGGTAGTTGGCCGGGACGAAATCAATCCACTCCTGAGGCGTGAGATCGAAGCCGTATTGTCGGGCCCATTCGCCTTCCACCTTCGCCTCGAGCAGATACTCACCCTCTGTGCTGCGGCTCAGGCGAAACGTGTCGAAATCCTGGGGGATATCCACGTCAAGCGTGTCCAGCGCCATTGGCGCGCGGATGCCGTAGCTGCCGAACCCGAGATCGCAAAGCCACTGCCTGCTCTCCACTTCAGCGATTAACGCCATATGGGTTTTTGGCCGCCTCGCAGGGTAGAACATTGGACGCGCCGCCACGAAACGGTAAGGAATACCGAGTGCCTCCAGTGCCATGGCGAAAAGCCCGTTCACCTCATAGCAGTAGCCGCCGCGCCCTTTCTTTAACACCTTATCGGCAATGTCGTCCGGCGCCAGCGAGACAATTTTACCCGCCTGTACGTCCAGATTTTCAAAGGGAACGGAAAAGAGCTGATGACGCATCAGCGCATGCAGGGTGGTCGTATCGGCCGCCGCCGGTCCGGTGTAGTTTATGCGTTTGAAATACGAGGAAATGTCGAAATTATCGCTGTGCATAATGCCTCCTTGTCCTGAACATGCCGGACACTATAGATGGCGCGCATCATTGGCTGTATAGTCAGTTTTATCGAAAATTAGCCTGAACAGATACCCATGTCTGCCCTGTCCACCTCCTCACCACACTATCGCCGGATTGCTGAGAGTCTACGCCTCACGCTCTCTTCAGGCGCATTACGAGCCGGTGACCGGATGATCTCCGCGCGAAAACTGGCCGAGCGCGAGCACGTTAGCCTTCCGACAGCGCTGGAGGCCCTTCGCTGCCTTGAGGCCGAGGGGCTGATCGTTGCGCGTCCGCGTTCGGGTTATTACATTTGCCAGATCAGCCAGCCTCAGCGTGCGGAGCCCGCGCGTTCCCCGCCAGGCCCGGTCCCCGTCACCCTGTCCGCCGTGGCCCGGTCGCTGTTCAGCAGTGCAGAAGCCCGTCTGGTCCCGCTGGGCGCCGCCCTGCCCGATCCCGCGTGGCTGCCTGGGGAGGCGCTGCAGCGGGCGTTGCACTCTGCGGGTCGTCGTCTGGACGCGCATGGGCAGAGCTACAGCCTGCCTCCGGGAAGAGCAGACTTGCGAAGTAAGATTGCCGCGCGCGCTGCGCAGTGGGGAGCCCGTTTCGGCGCCGACGATCTCATTATCACCGCGGGCGCGACACAGGCGCTGCGTCTGGCCCTGCGGGCCGTGTGTCAGCCAGGTGATGTGGTGGCGATTGAGCAGCCCGCCTACTTCGGCACGCTCCTGCTGCTGGAGGATTTAGGCCTGAAGGCCTTAGAAATCCCCACCGATCCTGCTGAAGGCCTGTTACTGGAACCGCTGGCTAACGCCATCCGCTGCCACCGTCCTGCGGCCGTTCTGGCCTCGCCCACCGTGCAAAACCCATTGGGTGCCAGCATGCCCGTCGCGCGCAAGCAGGAACTGGTTGCTCTGCTTGAAGAAGCCGGTATTCCTCTGATTGAGGACGACGTTTACGGTGACCTGGTCGGTGACGGGCAACGTCCTCCGGCCTGCAAAGCCTTCGACCAGAGCGGGAATGTGATTTACTGCAGCTCCCTGTCTAAAACGCTTGCGCCGGGGTGGCGAATCGGCTGGATTGCCGCCGGACGCTATTTCACGCAGGTCTTGCAGGCCCGCATGGCCGGAGAGTGGGCAGGTGCGCCGCTGCTGGAAGCCGCGACGAGCGAGATGCTGGCAAGCGGCGACTACGACCGTCACCTGCGGCGGCTAAAGCGGCGGATCGCAGAGGGAATAGCCGCCGTCGTGGCGCAGGTCGGGGCCAGTTTCCCCCCCGGTACCCGCGTAAACGTCCCCGCAGCGGGCTTTCTGTTGTGGGTCGAACTTCCTCCGCAGGTCAACGCGCTGGAGGTGCATCGTCGCGCGCTGGCGCGGGGTATTGGCGTCAGCCCCGGTCCCCTGTTTTCTCCTGGCGCAGAACTCACGCACTTTCTGCGGCTAAACTGTGCAAACGAACCGACGCCCCGCCTGCTCAATGCCGTGGAGCAGATTGGTGCGCTATGCCATGAGCTGGCCGCTTTCACACCAGACTCTCCAGCCACTCGGTAAATACCCGCACCTTGCGGGAGAGATGGCGGTGTGGGTAGAGCAGTGACAGTTTGCGGTCCGGCGAGCGACAGGCTGGCAAGACCTCAACCAGCAGGCCGCGGTCAATGTAAGGCTGAAGAAAGAGATTCATCCCCTGCATAACCCCCAGCCCGGCCAGGCCTGCCGCGATGTAGGCCTCGGAGTTATCCACCACCAGCTTACCGGGTAGCACGATCTCCGCGACGCCCTCTGGCGTGGTAAACGTCCACGGCTGAATGTGCCTGCTGCTGTTGTTAATCCAGTTAATCGCCTGATGCTTGCGTAAATCCTCCAGCGTTTCTGGCGTACCGTGTTTTGCCAGCCAGGCCGGGCTGGCACAGGTCGTGATTTTAATGTTCCCGACTTTACGCGCGATATAGTCGCCGTCGTCCAGCTCGCCCACCCGCAGCACGCAGTCCAGGCCATCCCGCAGCATATCCCGACGGCGGTCAGAGCTGCTCAGAATGATCTCGATCTCGGGATGCTGACGATAAAAATCAGGCAGATTGGGTATCACCCGCAGCGTTGCAAAAGAGACAGGCATATCGACTCGCAGTTGACCGTGTATTGCACGGTCCGTACCAAACGACTCCAGTAATTCATTCGCCTGCGCCAGCAGGGGTTTACTGCGGCGATAAAAGGCTTCCCCATCCGGCGTCAGGCTAATCCGACGCGTTGTGCGCTGCAGGAGCCGCGTGCCGCTGTGTTGTTCCAGAAGCTGCAGCGCTTTGGTCACTGCCGGTCGATGGACCTGCAGATTCTCTGCCGCCTGGGTAAGGCTCCCCGAGTCGACAATTTCAATAAAAATCCGAATAGATTCAAAGAGGTTTATTTGCATATGGGATGTCTTGCCGCGAGCGGGAGAAAATGATTGTTATTGATTTTATAACAGTGATGAATCTTTCTGGCTATTTTTCCTAACAATCTTACTCTTTACACTCTCCTTCATTCAAACGTAAGGGAGAGTCTGCTATGAAAAATAACCGTATCTGTCAGATCCTGGGTATCGAAAAGCCCGTTATTCAGGGACCGTTATCCTGGCTTACTGATGCCCGTTTAGTGGCCGCGGTCAGCAATGCCGGAGGACTCGGCGTGCTGGGTCCCAACGCAGGGTTAACCGCCGATACCGCGGTCTCCACGCCGGAAGAGACCGCCGAAAAAATGCGGGAAGAAATTCGTAAAACCAAACGGCTGACCGAAAAACCCTTCGGCGTTAACCTGATCCCCACCGCCGTTAATGACGTCTGGACCGGGCCAATTCTTAAGGTGGTAAAAGAGGAAGGCGTCAGAGCCGTGGTGTACACGGGCTACGGGGAAGGCAGCATTATTC
The DNA here is from genome assembly GCF_002952735.2 of Enterobacter sp. SGAir0187. Taxonomy (NCBI): domain Bacteria; kingdom Pseudomonadati; phylum Pseudomonadota; class Gammaproteobacteria; order Enterobacterales; family Enterobacteriaceae; genus Enterobacter; species Enterobacter sp. SGAir0187. The sequence continues at coordinate 474,932 of NZ_CP025034.2, forward strand.
CCGCGCTGTTTAGTGAGTTAAAAGAGGCGGGCATTGCCATTATCTACCGCGACATCAATCCCACGCCGGAAAATACCCGTCTCGCTGAAGAAATGGGGGCAGACATCATCGTCGCCACCGGTTTTGATGAAGGTGGGACGTTACCCGCAACGGCGCTGGGCACCTTTTCCATCGTGCCGCTGATTGCCGATGCCGTGAAGCATGCTCCGGTGATGGCGGCGGGCGGTATTACCGATCGTCGCACCGCCAGAGCGGCGCATGCGTTAGGTGCGGAGGGCGTGTTTGCCGGCTCGGTGTTTATCAGTACCGAAGAAAGCCGCGTGCCACAGGGGGTCAAAGAGAAAATTGTTACCGCCAACGGCCTGGACCTGCTGCTTTTCCGCACTGTCCCCCACTACTATCGTTCTCTTCCCGGCAAGCTGGCGGAAAAACTGGCGGCGATGGATAAAGCGGGCGCAAGCAACGAAGCGCTGGGCAAGTCGATGGGCGGATTACGGGGCCTGCGCCTGGGCATGCTGGAAAATAATACCGATGAAGGCTATATCGCGCTCGGCACGGGGATCGGGAATATCCGCAGCGTGAGAAGCGTGGCCGAGGTTGTCGATGCGTTAACGGTTGAGTAAGCCCTTAACCCTGATGCTATGGGCGCTGCACAGGAGCAGCGTCCGCAAACCGTCTGCGGTTCTTTGTCACACATAGCCACCATCTACCTCGCCACCGGTAAATCCGCGTACCGCGTCGTATAGGCCGGTGACAACATTTCCCGCTTCATCGCCCACGGTTTCTCAATCCCCTGCCCGGCAAACCATATCTTCCCTTTGCCGGAGTGATTGACGCTGTCGATCATCTCCATCAGCGCCGCGCTGTTGGCGCGCAGGCGATTGTCGTCAAACAGGTTAAGCTGAACGACGCCGCTGCTGAAAAAGTCCGCCAGCATGACCCCGGCCTTCATATAGCGATACCCGTCGAGCCATATCCGCCCCAGCGCCTCCGTGGCGGCATGGATGATATCCCGCGAGTCATTGGTGGGCGTCATCAGGGTGACCGAAGCCTGATTGCCGTAATAAATTTCGTTGTCTGCATGCGGGCTGGTGCGCACAAACACGCTGATAAAACGACAGTATTGATGCTCGCCGCGCAGTTTCTCTGCGGCGCGTTCCGCGTAGGCACAAATCGCCTGGTGCATCTCTTCATATTGCGTAATGCGATGACCAAACGAACGGCTACAGATGATTTGCTGCTTCGTGGGGGTGTACTCTTCCAGGTCCAGACAGGGCTCGCCGCGAAGCTCGCGCGCCGTACGCTCCAGCACCACGTTAAAATGTTTGCGAATGACCCACGAGGAGGCCTCCGCCAGCTCCAGCGCCGTGGTAATCCCCATCGCGTTCAGTTTTTTCGTGATGCGCCGCCCTACGCCCCATACCTCCTCTACCGGAACCTTTGCCAGCAGTTTACGCTGCCGCTCGCGGCCCGACAGATCGACCACGCCGCCAGTACTGGCCCAGCGTTTCGCCGCATAGTTGGCCAGCTTCGCCAGCGTTTTGGTCGGAGCAATGCCGACGCCAACGGTTAAGCCCGTGTTTTTAAAGACCTGCGTGCGCATCTGGTGTCCGAACGCGTCCAGCGACATGCAGTTACCGATCCCTGAAACGTTCACGAACGCCTCGTCGATCGAGTAAATTTCTATGGCCGGAGCCAGATCCGTCAGCGTCTGCATCACCCGACTGCTGAGGTCGGCATACAGCGCATAGTTTGAACTGAAGACGTAAACCCTCGCCGGAAAAAGCTTCTCTTTGAATTTAAAATAGGGCTCACCCATTTTTATGCCGAACTGCTTTGCCTCCCGCGACAGTGAAATAATGCAGCCGTCGTTGTTGGACACCACCACGATGGGCTTCCCCTCCAGATCGGGGCGGAATACCTTCTCGCAGGAGGCATAGAAGCTGTTCACATCAACCAGCGCGAACATGTTTATGCGTTTTAAGCGTGTGGGTGACGACGCCGAAGATCTGCAGTTCCTCTTCGGAATGAAAGGTAATCGGCTGATAGCGGACATTATGCGGCAGAAGTCTCAGAGCCGGGCGCGTCTGTAGCTCCTTCACCGTAAACTCACCGGCGACCGACGCCACGACGATATCCCCATGTTCGGCATTTAACGAGCGATCAACTACCAGCAGATCGCCGTCGCCAATCCCCGCGCCAATCATGGAGTCTCCACTCACCTTGATAAAATAGGTCGCACTGGGATGTCTTACTGCCAGCCGGTTAAGATCGAGACGATCCTCCACATAATCCTGAGCCGGACTGGGGAAACCACAGGCTACACGCTCTGCAAACAACGGTAATTCAATAGATTGGTTTGGATGATAAGAAAAGAGAGTGTCCATAATGCCTTTCTCGCCAGATACTGTATATAAATACAGTATTACGGATTATGGCCAGGGATCAAGGTCATTTCCGGAAGCGAACCCAAACGCGTTGAAGTGTCAGAAGATTTAAAACGCGCAAAGCCCGGAAGTGCATGTCGGGCTTTGCGCCTGTGACGATCAGTCCATCAGCGTATTCAATGTTTCCAGCGCGTCAGGCGGCAGCTGCAGTTCCCCCGCCGCGAGGTTTTGCCGCAGATGCGCCACGGAAGAGGTGCCCGGGATCAGCAGGATATTCGGGGAACGCTGCAGCAGCCATGCCAGCGCAACCTGCATTGCCGTGACGCCCAGAGAATCCGCCACAGCCTTCAGCCCGGACGATTGCAGCGGCGTAAAGCCGCCCAGTGGGAAGAACGGCACATACGCAATCCCCTGCTGCGCGAGCAGATCCACCAGCGCATCATCACCCCGGTTCACAATGTTGTACATGTTCTGCACGCACACCACCTGCACCATCTTCTGCGCTTCCGCGACCTGGGTGGCCGTGACGTTGCTCAGACCAATATGCCGCACCAGCCCCTGCTGCTGTAATTCTGCCAGGGTGGAGAGCGGTTCAGCAATCGACCCTTCCGCTGGCCCGTGCGCGCTAAACATGATCCGCAGATTCACCACGTCCAGCACGTCCAGCTGCAGATTACGCAGGTTGTCATGCACCGCCTGCGTCAGTTCCTGCGCGGAAAAGGCCGGCAGCCAGGCGCCTTTGTCGTTGCGACGGGCACCAATCTTGGTGACGATCGTCAGATCGTCCCGATAAGGATGAAGCGCCTCGCGGATCAGCTGGTTGGTGACATGAGGGCCATAAAAATCACTGGTATCAATGTGGTTCACCCCCGCCGCCACGGCCTCGCGTAACACCTCCAGCGCGGCCTGCTTATCCTTCGGCGGACCAAAGACGCCCGGCCCGGCCAGCTGCATCGCGCCGTAGCCCAGTCGTTTCACCGTCCGCGTCCCAAGCGCGTATGTCCCGCTTTTATCAATGCTGCTCATGTTGACCTTCCTCATAAAAATGATCCGGATTTACAACAGGTTCCCTCAGGGAGCCTTTAGTTAAGCGCGAGTTAATTAAAGTTTACATTCTCTACGACGATAGTAATGAAGTAACCCTGCATCTTCTCTAACGGACGACCGCTATGCTGAAAAATCTGCACGTGATTACCGGTATTATCTTTGCCCTCACCATATTCTGTCTGCTGCAAGTTGTCACGGGAGGGTTGTTCTACTCTGCCGTCAGCAACGATCGCCATAACTTCCAGAACTCCGGCGTGCTCAACGCCCAGCAGGAAAGCCTGAGCGACAGCGTGAACACGCTGGTGAAAACGCGCGTCACCGTCACCCGCGTGGCGATCCGCTACCTGAAAAACCAGCGTGATCCGGCTTCCCTGGCGGCGATCAATAAACTGCTGGGCACAGCAAGCGACTCGCTCGCAAAAGCCGAAGCCTATAACAAAGAGTGGCAGAAACTGCCGCAGGTTAAGGGCCAGGAGGCGGCATTGACCGACGAGATGCAGAAATCCTGGAACCAGATGCACGAAGTCATGCGTTTATCTATTGAGTATCTGCGCGCCGATAACTATCAGGCCTATGGCGATCTGGACGCGCAGCAGGCGCAGGACGATATGGAAGCGGTCTATAACCGCTGGCGCGCCGAAAACAACACCCTGCTGAAGGCCGCAACCGAAGAGAATCAGAGCAGCTTCACGCAGATGCAGTGGACGCTGGCGGCAATTCTGCTGGCCGTTATCGCGGTTCTGGTGGTCATCTGGCAGGGTTTACAGCACCTGCTGTTAAAACCACTCCACTCCATTATGAACCATATTCGCGCCATTGCAGGGGGCGACCTGACGCAGGATATCGCTATCTCGGGCCGCAATGAGATGGGTCAGCTGGCCGCGGGCCTGCATGAGATGCAGCAGTCGCTGGTGACCACCGTCAGCGCCGTGCGCGGAAGCACCGATTCCATCTACACCGGCGCAGGCGAAATTGCCGCAGGAAGCAACGATCTTTCCGCCCGCACCGAGCAGCAGGCCGCCTCGCTGGAAGAGACCGCCGCCAGCATGGAAGAGCTGACCGCGACCGTGAAGCAGAACTCCGATAACGCCCGTCAGGCCACGCTGCTGGCGAAAAACGCCTCTGAAACGGCCGCGCGCGGCGGTCACGTCGTTGATAACGTGGTTCGCACCATGAACGAAATCGCCGACAGTTCGCAGCAAATTGCGCATATTACCGGCGTGATTGACAGCATCGCGTTCCAGACCAACATTCTGGCGCTTAACGCAGCGGTGGAAGCGGCGCGCGCCGGGGAACAGGGGCGTGGCTTTGCGGTTGTTGCAGGCGAAGTCCGTACGCTGGCGAGCCGCAGCGCGCAGGCGGCAAAAGAGATCAAAGGGCTTATTGAGAACTCCGTCAGCCGGGTGAATACCGGTTCTGAGCAGGTCAGCGAGGCTGGCACCACCATGAAGGAAATTGTCGCCGCCGTCACCCGCGTGACCGATATCATGGGTGAGATTTCATCTGCCTCTGACGAGCAGAGCCGCGGTATTGAGCAGGTGAGCCTGGCCGTTTCGCAGATGGACAGCGTGACGCAGCAAAACGCCGCGCTGGTGCAGGAGTCCGCCACGGCGGCTGCGGCACTGGAAGATCAGTCCGAGCAGCTGCGCCAGGCCGTAGCCGCGTTTCGCCTGAACGGAAAAGAAAAAGCGGTCGCCCCACGCCCGGCCAGTCTGAAAACGCCACAGCTGCTGCGCCCGGCAACTACAGCCGCCTCTACCGACAGCAACTGGGAAACCTTCTGAGTCACCAGCGGGCGAGAAATCGCCCGCTAGCGGCTGCGCTTGGCGTGCCGCTCCCAGTTTTCCTGTTTTGCTTCATCGGATTTTCGCAGTGAAACATAGCATGCCCCGCTGCCGCCGTGATGCGGCAGCGCCACGCAGAAGGCCTGTACATCCTCGAACTCGGTTAACCAGCGCGCCAGATAGCTGCGCACCACATTAGGATGTGAGTTCTGCTCCCGCCCTTTCCCGTGAATAATAATCAGGTTACGTAACCCGTCACGTCTGGCCTGGCAGATAAAAGAATAGAGCATCTGACGGCAGCGTTCGGCGGGCTGGCGCAGGAGGTTTAAGCTGGCCTGGCGGGCATATTTACCCGAGCGCAGCTTATCGATAACGCCCTGCTGCACCCCTTCGCGCTGGAACGCCAGCGGTTCTTCCAGGGGAAGAAGGTCAAGAAAATCCAGCGTCAGGAAGTTATCCAGCTGTTCACTATCCACCTCCTGGCGCGTCCGCGTATTGCGGCTGGGCTGCCAGTGAATATCCGGGCCACGCTTCAGCGGCTGGACATCTTCCATGGCGTCAAGAAAAAAGGATTTGTCGTCAGGGTTCATGGATATCCTCCGGCTACAACTGAGGACGGTACTATACCTGCGCCCGAGACAGGCCTCAATCACCGTTACAGGCCGTCGTGCGCAACAAATATTAACCTGATGAATATATATAGTATTTATACAATAAAGTTAAATATGACTTAACTAAAATTTCAGCAAAGATGAAATAAGTGATTTGTGTTAAATTTTCGTAAAATCAAACACTCAATATCCTTTCATTTTGCGGGAAAGGTGTTATACCTAAATATACCTGCTTCATGGATATAATACTCAGGATTGGCGAAAGGACGCACTGCTGTGTGTACTGGAGGATCTGTCTGATGTCGGGCAGATCCTGTTTTTTTATTATCTCACTTTCACGCCACGATTATTTTCCTCGCTTCCCGTCTGAACTGTGTAATTAACGATTCAGCCAGGGGCGTCTGACGTGAATCGCGGCGCTGAATTAAATAATATGCAGCTTTTGGAAGCGATTCGACAACCGGCAGCATGACCAGGCGGTGCGCCAGCAGCGGGTCACACCCTAGCTCCTGCGGCAATATGCTTAGAAAATCGCTTTGCGCGACCAGGCTAATACAGGAGGAAAAGGTTTCGCAGACCACACCAATTCGCGGTATTTGCGAGCGATGGCTAAATACCTCTTCTAACTGCTTATAATAACTTCCCCGCGGCGTCGGCATTGTCCAGTTATAATGCAGAAGTTCATTAATCGACGTTGCTACTGTTGCCGGATGCCCTTCGCGACAAAATACCGCAAACGGCTTCTCGAAGAGTTTTTCAAACGTAAATTCCTGGTCGTAAGGTCCCTGATAATAGGTGTTGATGGTGAAGTCCAGTTCGCCCTGCCGTAATTCGTTGATCATCGACACCAGCTGTCCTTCCATTATCCGCACTTTGACCTGCGGATGTTGGGCATGAAAGCGGGTGATGACGGCGGGCATCAGGGTGCGCGAAACGCTGGCCCCCATCCCGATGTTGATCTGCCCGGCCTGTTCCCCCTGCCGCTGACGAATGTCATCCTGCGCCGCGCGCAGCTCTTCCAGAATTAGGCGGGCGCGCTGGTAAAAGCCCTCGCCGCATTCGGTCAACGCGACGCCCTTACTCCTGCGCACGAAAAGCTGCGCCGCCATGCCCTCCTCCAGCTCTTTGATGGATTTGGTCAATGCCGGCTGGGAAAGATTCAGCGTCCTGCTGGCACCGCGAATGCTGCCCTGGCGAGCAACTTCAACAAACGCCCGGAGATGATGGAATTTAACCTGAAATGACATAGCCCGACCGATAACCGTTGTTTATCAGAGTAAAGAAACTGTCATCTACTTTACTGGAAAGGGATGTGCGAGGGTAATTCCTGAACGGTTAAAACTGTGAAATATCGGTTAGTGATAAGTAAAAACTATCACAGCGTGAAGCAGTTCACATATTTTAATGATGACAGGAACAGATATGGACACACTGGCGCACTACATCCAGACGTTAACCCCGCAGCTGAGCGCGTGGCGTCGCGATTTTCACCATTTTGCGGAATCCGGCTGGGTAGAGTTTCGTACCGCCGCGAAAGTCGCGGAGACCCTGGACTCGCTGGGTTACGCGCTGGCGATGGGGCGCGACGTCGTCGATGCCGAAAGCCGGATGGGGCTGCCCGATGACGCGACCCTGGCGCGAGAATTTGCCCGCGCGCGCAAGCAAGGCGCGCCTGAGAAATGGCTGGCGCCGTTTGAAGGCGGCTTTACCGGCATTGTTGCCACCCTGAATACCGGCCGCCCTGGCCCAACCCTGGCGTTTCGCGTGGACATGGACGCCCTTGATTTAAGCGAAGCGCTCGACGACAGCCATCGCCCGTTCCGCGACGGGTTTGCCTCCTGCAATCCGGGAATGATGCACGCCTGCGCACACGACGGCCACACCACCATTGGTCTGGGGCTGGCACAGGTGCTTAAGCAGAATGAAGCCCGGCTGAACGGCACCATCAAGCTGATCTTCCAGCCTGCCGAAGAAGGAACGCGCGGCGCGCGCGCCATGGTTGCCGCCGGGGCGCTGGATGACGTGGACTATTTCACGGCCATTCATATTGGCACCGGCGTGCCTGCCGGGACGGTAATCTGCGGCAGCGATAACTTTATGGCCACCACCAAGTTCGACGTGAGCTTCACCGGCGTGGCCGCACACGCGGGCGGTAAGCCGGAGGACGGTCGTAACGCCCTGCTCGCTGCCGCGCAGGCCGCCCTCGCCCTGCACAGCATCGCCCCGCACAGCGACGGCGCATCCCGGGTAAACGTCGGCGTGATGCAGGCGGGCAGCGGACGCAACGTGGTGCCCGCGAATGCGCTGATGAAGGTTGAAACCCGCGGTGAAAGCGAAGCGATTAATCAGTATGTCTTTGAACGCGCGCAGGCGGTGATTACCGGCGCGGCGGCGCTCTACGGCGTGAGCGCGGAGATGCGCCTGATGGGGGCCGCCACCTCCAGCGCGCCGACGCCGGCCTGGGTTGATTATCTGCGCGAACAGGCGAGCCAGGTTTCCGGGGTTGTTCACGCCATCGATAAGGTAAAAGCCCCGGCCGGATCCGAAGACGCCACGCTGATGATGGCCCGCGTGCAGCAGAACGGCGGCATGGCGTCCTATATGGTGTTTGGCACGGATTTGAGCGCCGGACATCACAACGAAAAATTCGACTTCGATGAGCAGGTGATGCCTGTCGCCATCGAAACGCTGGCGCGAACTGCGCTGAATTTCCCGTGGACGCGAGGTGTGTAATGCAGGAGAACTACGCTTTTATTGCCGATGCGATCGATACGCGATGTCGGACGTTAACCGATATTGCCGACGCGATCTGGGATCGTCCCGAAACCCGCTTTGAAGAGGTCTGGTCCGCCGAACGGCTGGCCAGCGAGCTGGAAGCCGAAGGCTTCACGCTGACCCGCGAGGCAGGCGGTATCCCAAATGCCTTTATCGCCAGCTTCGGCAGCGGGAAACCGGTTATCGCCCTGCTGGGCGAGTACGACGCGCTGGCCGGGTTAAGCCAGCAGGCACACTGCGCGACCGCGCAAACCGCCACGCCGGGGGCTAACGGCCACGGCTGCGGACATAACCTCTTAGGCACCGCGGCGCTTGCGGGCGCGGTGGCGGTGAAAAGCTGGCTGGAGCAGCACGGCGGCAGCGGAACGGTGCGTTTTTACGGCTGTCCCGGTGAAGAAGGCGGCTCCGGGAAAACCTTTATGGTGCGCGAAGGGCTGTTTGATGACGTCGATGCCGCCGTCACCTGGCACCCGGAAGCCTTTGCCGGGATGTTTAACGTCAGCACGCTGGCGAATATTCAGGCCGCCTGGCGTTTTCACGGCGTGGCGGCGCACGCGGCCAACTCCCCTCATCTGGGACGCAGCGCGCTGGACGCCGTGACGCTGATGACCACCGGCACCAACTTCCTTAACGAACACATCATCGAGAAAGCGCGCGTCCATTACGCCATTACCGATACCGGCGGGATTTCGCCCAACGTGGTACAGGCGCAGGCCGAGGTGCTGTACCTGATCCGCGCCCCGGAGATGGCGGATGCGCAGCAGATCTACGAACGCATCGAGAAAATTGCCCAGGGCGCGGCGCTGATGACCGAAACCACCGTCGAGTGCCGCTTTGACAAAGCCTGCTCCAGCTACCTGCCGAACCGCACGCTTGAGGCGGCGATGTATCGCACCCTGCAGCACTACGGCACGCCGGAGTGGACCGACGAAGAGCGAGAGTTTGCCCGCGAGATCCGCGCCACGCTGACGCCCAACGATCTGCAAAACAGCCTGAAAAATATTGCCGCCACGGGTGGCGAAGCGGGTAAAGCCTTTGCCCGTCGTCATCATGCGACGCTGCTGGTGGATGAAGTCGCGCCTTATGCCGTCACCGACAACGTGCTGGCAGGCTCAACCGACGTGGGTGACGTCAGCTGGAAAATGCCGGTCGCCCAGTGCTTCAGCCCCTGCTTTACCGTCGGCACGCCGCTGCATACCTGGCAACTGGTATCTCAGGGGCGAACCTCTATTGCCCATAAAGGCATGCTGCTGGCCGGGAAAGTGATGGGCGCGACCGCGTTACATCTGCTGCAGGACGCCGCGCTGCTGAAAAAATGCCGTGAAGAGTTCGAACAACAAATAGAAGAAAAACCGTACGTGTGTCCGATCCCGCGAGGCGTGACACCGTCACCTTTAAAATAAAAAAACACAACACAACAACACAACAGTCCCGAGGAACGCCCATGAGTATGTCATCCATACCTTCGCATTCCCCATCCGGTAAGCTCTATGGCTGGGTTGAAAGGATCGGCAATAAAGTGCCGCACCCTTTCCTGCTTTTTATCTATTTGATTGTGATTTTGATGGTCGCCACCGCCGTGCTCTCCGCCTTTGACGTCAGCGTGCGCAGCCCGGCCGACGGCAGCCTGGTGGCGGTGAAAAACCTGCTGAGCATTGAAGGGCTGCACTGGTTTTTACCCAACGTGATTAAAAACTTCAGCGGATTCGCCCCGCTCGGCGCCATTCTGGCGCTGGTGCTGGGCGCCGGTCTGGCTGAACGCGTCGGCCTGTTGCCCGCATTGATGGTGAAGATGGCTTCTCACGTCAGCGCGCGGTACGCAAGCTACATGGTGCTGTTTATCGCCTTCTTCAGCCATATCTCCTCCGACGCTGCGCTGGTGATCATGCCGCCGATGGGGGCGCTGATTTTCCTCGCCGTCGGGCGCCATCCCGTGGCGGGTCTGCTGTCCGCGATTGCAGGCGTGGGCTGCGGCTTTACTGCTAACCTGCTGATCGTCACCACCGACGTGTTGCTCTCGGGCATCAGTACGGAGGCGGCGAAAACCATTGATGCGGCCATGCACGTCAGCGTGATCGACAACTGGTACTTTATGGCAAGCTCGGTGATTATCCTGACGATTGTCGGCGGGCTGATTACCGATAAGCTCGTCGAGCCGCGGCTGGGTAAATGGGAAGGCCGCAGTGATGAAAAGCTGGAAACCCTGAGCAAAGCGCAGCGCTTCGGCCTGCGCGTGGCGGGGATTGTCTCGCTGGCGTTTATTGCCGCGGTGGCGCTGATGGTGGTGCCGGAAAACGGCATATTGCGCGATCCGGTGAAACATACCGTCCTGCCTTCGCCGTTTATCCAGGGTATCGTGCCGCTGATTATTCTGTTTTTCTTTGTCGTCTCGCTCGCCTACGGTATCGCCACCGGTAAAATCCGTCGCCAGGGCGATCTGCCGCAGCTGATGATCGAGCCGATGAAGGAGATGGCGGGCTTTATCGTGATGGTGTTCCCGCTGGCCCAGTTTGTGGCGATGTTTAACTGGAGCAACATGGGCAAGTTTATGGCCGTGGGTCTGACCGATGCGCTGGAGGCGGCCGGGTTAAGCGGCGTACCGGCGTTTGTCGGCCTGGCGCTGCTCTCCTCCCTGCTGTGCATGTTTATCGCCAGCGGCTCCGCCATCTGGTCGATTCTGGCCCCGATCTTCGTGCCGATGTTTATGATGCTGGGGTTCCATCCGGCTTTCGCGCAGATCCTGTTCCGCATCGCGGACTCTTCGGTCATTCCGCTGGCGCCGGTTTCGCCGTTTGTTCCGCTGTTTTTAGGCTTCCTCCAGCGCTATAAACCCGAGGCCAAACTGGGTACCTACTATTCGCTGGTTTTACCCTACCCGCTTATCTTTTTAGGGGTATGGCTGGTGATGCTGGTGGCATGGTATCTTGTCGGCCTGCCGATTGGACCGGGGATTTACCCGAGGCTGAACTAAAGGAATGAGGATGCTGAGATTACTCGAAGATAAGATTGCGACGCCGCTTGGGCCGCTGTGGGTTATCGCCGATGAGGCGTTCAATCTGCGTGCCGTCGAATGGGAAGAGCACAGCGACCGCATGGAAGAGCTGCTGAACATTCATTATCGCGCTCAGGGTTTTGAGCGTATCAGCGCCACCAACCCGGGTGGGCTGAGCGACAAGCTTGCGGCGTACTTCGACGGCGATCTCAGTATCATTGACACTCTGCCAACCGCCACGGCAGGCACCTCTTTCCAGCGCGAAGTGTGGCAGGCGCTGCGGGCCATTCCCTGCGGACAGGTGATGCATTACGGCCAGCTCGCGGAGCAGTTAGGTCGCGCAGGGGCCGCACGCGCCGTAGGTGCCGCGAACGGCTCTAACCCGGTCAGTATCGTGGTGCCCTGCCATCGCGTCATTGGCCGCAACGGTACCCTGACCGGGTATGCCGGTGGCGTGCAGCGAAAAGAGTGGTTACTGCGTCACGAAGGGTATCTTTTGCTCTAGTTCCCAGGCTTTTTGTGCTTAATTTTCTACCGGTTAGGCTAAAAATCCATAATCAAGCTGTGGAATTTCAAGAAGATGGCGACGCATTGTCGTCTCTTGTCCTTATTGAGGGTTTGTCAGGCTTACGTACTTACCAAAAAGATGTTAAAATTGACCAATATCAATTAAGGCTTGAGCAAACCTATGATCCCGGAAAAGCGAATTATACGACGCATTCAGTCTGGCGGTTGTGCTATCCATTGCCAGGATTGCAGCATCAGCCAGCTCTGTATCCCGTTTACCCTGAATGAGCATGAACTCGATCAGCTTGATAATATCATCGAGCGTAAAAAGCCTATTCAGAAAGGGCAGACGCTGTTTAAAGCGGGAGACGAACTGAAATCGCTCTATGCTATCCGTTCTGGCACCATCAAGAGCTACACCATCACCGAGCAGGGTGATGAGCAGATCACCGGATTCCATCTGGCAGGTGACCTGGTAGGCTTTGATGCCATCGGTACGGGCCATCACCCGAGCTTTGCTCAGGCACTCGAAACCTCGATGGTTTGCGAAATTCCGTTTGAAACCCTGGACGATCTGTCCGGCAAGATGCCTAACCTGCGTCAGCAGATGATGCGTCTGATGAGCGGTGAGATCAAAGGCGATCAGGACATGATCCTGCTGCTTTCCAAAAAGAATGCAGAAGAGCGTCTGGCCGCGTTTATCTACAACCTCTCCCGCCGCTTCGCCGAGCGTGGCTTCTCGCCGCGTGAATTCCGTCTGACCATGACGCGTGGCGATATCGGTAACTACCTGGGTCTGACGGTGGAAACCATCAGCCGTCTGCTGGGTCGTTTCCAGAAAAGCGGGATGCTGGCCGTTAAGGGTAAATACATCACTATCGAAAACGGTGAAGCGCTGGCCGTTCTTGCCGGGCACGCCCGCAACGTGGCGTAAACGCCATACGTATACAGCCAGACCGATAAATTTTCCTGATTTAGCGGTCTGGCCTGTCACCCCGTCCTGTCCTGTATCTGACCTTTTCACCGTAGCACGTCCCCACACAGCACCCAAAAGGTTCTCGTTGAGGTTATGAATTGAGAGAAAGTTTGTTTTTCGTTTCAGTCGTGATTGCCTCCGTGACCTTTATCTTCATCTGGATCATGCTTGTCGGCCCAATGAAGGGGGAGGAAAAAACCTACGTTCAGGATTCCACGACCTTTGCGATAGCGGTGATGGTGCTGCTGTTTATTGCGTTTGTTGCGGTAACGACCACGGTGCTTTTCCTCTGATAAATTTTCATGAATTATTGATCTGGCAAAACCTCCCCTCTGTTTCATTCAGGATATATAGGTTACTCTTTTAATTACAGACTGTGGTGACAGTAGTAAGGAGACCTGTATGGCCAAGTATCAAAACATGCTGGTAGCAATCGATCCGAATCAGGACGATCAGCCGGCATTACGACGTGCTGTGTATTTACATCAACGGATTGGTGGCAAAATCAAAGCGTTTTTGCCGATCTATGACTTCTCGTATGAGATGACCACCCTTCTGTCGCCTGACGAGCGCACCGCTATGCGTCAGGGCGTCATCAGCCAGCGTACCGCGTGGATCCGCGAACAGGCGAAGTATTACCTGGAAGCGGGTGTGCCCATTGATATTAAAGTGGTCTGGCACAACCGACCTTTCGAAGCCATCATTCAGGAAGTCGTTGCCGGTGGGCACGATCTGCTGCTGAAGATGGCGCACCAGCACGACAAGCTGGAATCCGTGATCTTCACCCCGACAGACTGGCATTTGCTGCGTAAATGCCCTTGCCCGGTCTGGATGGTGAAAGACCAGCCGTGGCCTGAAGGCGGGAAAGCCGTTGTGGCGGTAAACCTCGCCAGCGAAGAGGATTACCACAATTCGCTGAACGAGAAGCTGGTGAAGGAGACTATCCAGCTTGCCGACCAGGTCAATCATACCGAAGTGCATCTGGTGGGCGCCTATCCGGTCACCCCGATTAACATCGCCATTGAACTGCCGGAATTTGACCCGAGCGTGTACAACGACGCGATCCGCGGTCAGCATCTGCTGGCCATGAAAGCGCTGCGCCAGAAATTCAGCATCGATGAGAAAATGACCCACGTGGAAAAAGGGCTGCCTGAAGAGGTGATCCCGGACCTGGCTGAACACCTGCAGGCGGGGATTGTGGTGCTGGGTACCATTGGCCGTACCGGTATTTCTGCCGCCTTCCTCGGCAATACCGCCGAGCAGGTGATCGACCATCTGCGCTGCGACCTGCTGGTTATCAAGCCGGATGAGTACCAGACGCCGGTTGAACTCGACGATCCGGAAGACGATTGACCCCTAACGCCCGGCGGCGCAAGCTTGCCGGGCCTACAAAACCGTAGGCCGGGTAAGCTTGCGCGCCACCCGGCAATAAAAAAACCGCCGGATACGGCGGTTTTTTCGTTTCAACGCAACTTACAGCGCTTTCAGAATTGCATCCACGCTGGCTTTGGCATCGCCAAACAGCATGTGGGTGTTCTCTTTGAAGAACAGCGGGTTCTGCACCCCGGCATAGCCGGTATTCATTGAACGTTTAAACACGATCACGTTCTGCGCTTTCCACACTTCCAGAACCGGCATCCCGGCGATTGGGCTACGTGGATCGTCCTGCGCCGCCGGGTTAACGGTGTCGTTAGCACCAATGACCAGCACGGTGTCGGTGTCGGCGAAATCATCGTTGATCTCGTCCATCTCCAGCACGATGTCGTAAGGCACTTTCGCTTCCGCCAGCAGCACGTTCATGTGGCCTGGCAGACGCCCCGCCACCGGGTGAATACCAAAGCGCACCTTGATGCCGCGCGCGCGCAGCTTCTCGGTGATTTCCGCCACCGGATACTGCGCCTGCGCCACCGCCATGCCGTAGCCCGGGGTGATAATGACCGAGTGCGAGTTTTTCAGCATCTCGGCGGTATCTTCCGC
This sequence comes from Enterobacter sp. SGAir0187, assembly GCF_002952735.2. Classification (NCBI taxonomy): domain Bacteria; kingdom Pseudomonadati; phylum Pseudomonadota; class Gammaproteobacteria; order Enterobacterales; family Enterobacteriaceae; genus Enterobacter; species Enterobacter sp. SGAir0187. Next base: position 489,988 of record NZ_CP025034.2, read on the forward strand.
GCTGATCTCACGGTGCTCACCCACTTCCTCATCGGAACCGGTAGACGAGCCGTCAGAACCAAAGCCACCGGCGATGACGCTGATGAACGAGCGGTTCATCGCCTTACACATGATGTAAGACAGGATCGCACCCGAAGAACCCACCAGCGCACCGGTAACGATCAGCAGGTCGTTGCTCAGCATAAAGCCCGCCGCCGCTGCCGCCCAACCGGAGTAGGAGTTCAGCATGGAGACCACCACCGGCATATCCGCACCACCGATGGACGCCACCAGATGCCAGCCGAAGGCCAGCGCGATAATGGTCATCACCAGCAACGCCAGCACCTGCAGACCGACGCTTTCGGTACGCACGAAGACCACCAGCAGCACAAACGACACCACCAGCGCTGCCAGGTTCAGCTTATGGCGGTTTGGCAGCATCAGCGGCTTAGAGGAAATCTTCCCGCGCAGCTTGCCGAACGCGACAATGGAACCGGTGAAGGTGACCGCACCGATGAAGATACCGAGGAACACTTCCGTCAGGTGAATATTCACCAGAATCGGTTCCAGACCCGGCGTGTGGTACAGGTAGCTGTTGAAGCCCACCAGCACCGCGGCCAGACCCACAAAGCTGTGCAGAATCGCCACCAGCTCCGGCATCTCGGTCATTTCAACGCGTTTCGCCAGGCGAATACCAATCGCACCGCCGATGATCATCGCCACCAGGATCCACGCTACGTTGCCAGTATCCGGCCCGAAGATGGTGGCAATCAGCGCAATCGCCATCCCGGCGATACCAAAGTTATTCCCCTGCTGAGACGTTTCGTGTTTGGAAAGCCCCGCCAGACTGAAAATAAACAGGATTGCAGCAACAATGTATGCGGCTGTCACTAATCCTCCAGACATATGCTACCCCTTAGCCTTTACGAAACATTTTCAGCATGCGCTGAGTCACGGTGAAACCACCGAAAATATTGATACTGGCGATCAGCACCGCGATAAAGCTCAGGAAGCTGATCCAGCCGCCGTGGCCAATCTGCAGTAACGCCCCCACCACGATGATCCCGGAGATGGCGTTGGTTACCGACATCAGCGGCGTATGCAGCGCATGGGAGACGTTCCACACCACGTAGTAGCCCACGACGCAGGAGAGCGCGAAGACGGTAAAGTGGCCGAGGAACTCTTTCGGCGCGACGTCAGCCAGCCAGCCGAACAGAATAATCACCAGCGCCATGATCGCGTATTTGCGCCACGGGGAAGCCGGTTTGGCAGGTTCTTTTGGCTCAGGCGCCGCTTTAGGCGCTGCCTGAGGCTGGGCCGAAACCTGAATCGGTGGCGCAGGCCAGGTAATTTCACCTTCACGCACCACGGTCACACCGCGGACTACCACATCGTCAAAATCGACGGTGATGTTGCCGTCTTTCTCTTTGCAAAGCAGCTTCAGCAGGTTGACGAGGTTTGTACCGTACAGCTGAGAAGACTGGGTCGGCAGGCGACCCGGCAGATCGGTATAGCCGATTACCTTCACGCCGTTCGCGGTCGTGGTCACCTGATTCGCTACGGTATATTCACAGTTGCCGCCGTTTTGCGCAGCCAGGTCGACAATCACGCTGCCCGGCTTCATGGAGTCAACCATCTCACGGGTAATCAGCTTCGGCGCCGGTTTACCCGGGATAAGCGCGGTGGTGACAATGATGTCGACATCTTTCGCCTGGGCGGCGAAAAGTTCCATTTCGGCTTTGATAAAGGCTTCCGACATCACCTTCGCGTAACCATCACCGCTGCCCGCTTCTTCCTTGAAGTCCAGCTCAAGGAATTCGGCGCCCATACTCTGGACCTGCTCCTTCACTTCAGGACGGGTATCGAAAGCGCGCACGATAGCGCCCAGGCTGTTTGCCGCACCGATGGCGGCAAGTCCCGCCACGCCCGCGCCAATCACCATCACCTTCGCCGGAGGGACTTTACCCGCCGCGGTGATCTGACCGGTAAAGAAGCGACCAAATTCGTGGGCCGCTTCAACGATGGCGCGGTAGCCCGCAATGTTTGCCATCGAACTTAAGGCGTCCAGCGACTGGGCGCGCGAAATACGCGGCACGGAGTCCATCGCCATGACGGTAACGCCGCGCGCGGCCAGCTTTTCCATCAGCTCAGGATTTTGCGCAGGCCAGATAAAGCTCACCAGCGTGGTGCCCGGATTCAGCAGCGCTATCTCACTCTCTTCCGGTGCATTGACCTTCAGAATTACCGGCGACTGCCATACGTCGGCACCGTCCACCACTTCCGCGCCAGCCTGGATAAAGGCCTCGTCATCGAAACTCGCCAGTTTGCCTGCGCCGCTTTCAACCGCGACGGTAAAACCCAGCTTAAGCAGTTGCTCCACCGTTTTCGGTGTTGCCGCTACGCGGGTTTCATTGGCTAACCGTTCTTTTGGTACCCCAATACGCATAGTTTTCCCTTCCATCGGTTTTTGATGATGGTTTATCGATAAATGCCCGCGGTTTGTATCATTTTTCGCCATCACACAAGCAATGAGACACAATTCACCCCGGAAAATAAAACAGTAACAAACTGTCTATAACCTACTGAAAATACCGGCCGTGATCTACCGCCAGAAAACACTATTTCTTACTTTATCTGTGAAAAATAAGCGATCGGCGCCACTGACAGTGATATTTACCTTAAATTCATCGCCAGAACCGATAATTCGCGCAAGCGAAGCGGTAAAAACATGATATAGCGCCATAAGAGAACAACTTATTAACATTAAATTAACTTGTAAAAGTCATAAGCTTTATCAGTTTTACTTGTCAAACGCGTGTTTTTTCAACATATCACTAAATGTTATCGAATAAGGTGATTCAGTGAGCACAGGCAGTGAAAAATGGCGCAGACAGCGACGGGTTTTAAATGCCATAATCGGGACCGTCTCAAATTAACAACAATACCAGTACATGGTTTGCGCAAGGCGAAGGATCATTTTTATGAAGCTTAAGAACACACTCTTGGCGTCCGCACTTCTCTCCGCGACCGCCCTGTCTGCGAATGCCGCAACAGAGTTAACGCCGGAGCAAGCGGCAGCGTTAAAACCTTTTGACCATAAGGTCATTGTGGGTCGTTATAATTCTATTGGCGACGCCGTCGCCGCTGCATCAAAAGCCGCTGATAAAAACGGGGCGGCCTCGTTTTATGTTGTTGACCAGTCTGATAACGGCAACAGCGGTAACCAGCGCGTGACTATTGCGCTGTATAAAGACAACGCGCCAAAAGCTGACGCAGCGAAAAACCGCGTGATCAACGGTGTTGTTGAACTGCCGAAAGATCAGGCTATTGCGCTGGAACCGTACGACACCGTCACCGTTCAGGGCTTTTACCGCAGCCAGCCTGAAGTGAACGATGCCATCACCAAAGCCGCGAAGGAGAAAGGGGCCTACTCGTTCTACATCGTGCGTCAGGTCGATGCTAACCAGGGCGGCAACCAGCGTATAACCGCGTTCATCTATAAAGAAGATGCGAAAAAACGTGTTCTGCAGAGCCCGGATGCGATTCCGGCGAACTCAGAAGCCGGTCGCGCGGCGATAGCGAAAGGCGGCGAAGAAGCGAAGAAAGTGGAAATTCCAGGCGTCGCAACGACGGCTGCGCCAAGCGCTGAAGTGGGCCGTTTCTTTGAAACGCAGTCCACGAAAGGTGGCCGTTATTCGGTTACGCTGCCAGACGGTACCAAAATTGAAGAGCTGAACAACGCCACTGCCGCGCAGATGGTGCCGTTCGACAGCATCAAATTTACCGGCAACTACGGCAACATGACGGAAGTCTCTTACCAGGTCGCGAAGCGTGCGGCGAAGAAAGGGGCGAAGTTCTACCACATCACCCGCCAGTGGCAGGAACGTGGTAACAACGTGACCATTAGCGCCGATCTGTACAAGTAACAAAATCGTTTAAGAAAGGCGGCGCAATGCCGCTTTTTTTGTTACTTTTTTTGAATTTCTGCCACACGTCATTGCATGCTTTCGTTACACTCCGTAAAATCCCGCGCCTTAGTGTGATCCACCATTTTTATGCGCCTGAGCGAAATAATTATTCTGGATTTTGACCTTTCATAACAGGAAGCCAATGGAAAAGAAACTTGGCCTGAGTGCTCTGACTGCACTCGTTTTAAGCTCAATGCTGGGTGCGGGCGTATTCAGTTTGCCGCAAAATATGGCGGCCGTCGCCAGCCCGTCTGCGCTCATCATTGGCTGGGGCATTACGGGAGTCGGGATATTGCTGCTGGCCTTCGCCATGCTGCTGCTGACCCGCATTCGCCCGGACCTGGACGGCGGCATTTTCACCTATGCCCGTGAAGGCTTCGGCGAGCTGATTGGCTTCTGTTCCGCCTGGGGATACTGGCTGTGTGCGGTTATCGCCAACGTCTCCTATCTGGTGATTGTTTTCTCGGCGCTCAGTTTCTTTACCGATACGCCTGAGCTGCACCTCTTTGGCGACGGGAATACCTGGCAGTCTATTGTGGGCGCCTCGGTGCTGCTATGGTTCGTCCACTGGCTGGTGCTGCGTGGCGTACAAACGGCCGCCAGCATTAACCTGGTGGCGACGCTCGCGAAGCTGGTTCCGCTCGGCCTGTTTATCGTTCTGGCCTTTATTGCGTTCCGTCTCGACGTGTTTAAGCTCGATTTCAGCGGCGTTGCGCTGGGCGTTCCCGTCTGGGAGCAGGTGAAAAACACGATGCTGATTACCCTGTGGGTATTCATCGGCGTTGAAGGCGCGGTTGTGGTTTCTGCCCGGGCCCGAAATAAACGCGATGTAGGCCGCGCCACGCTGCTGGCCGTACTGGCTGCGCTCGGGGTCTATCTGCTGGTAACGCTGCTGTCGCTGGGCGTGGTGGCGCGTCCTGAACTGGCTGAAATGCGTAACCCGTCAATGGCAGGCCTGATGGTGAAAATGCTCGGCCCCTGGGGCGACGTGGTGATTGCGGCGGGTCTTATTATCTCCGTCTGCGGAGCCTACCTGAGCTGGACCATCATGGCGGCTGAAGTGCCCTTCCTGGCCGCTACGCACAAGGCGTTTCCACGGCTGTTTGCGCGTCAAAACAAAAACAGCGCGCCGTCTGCATCACTCTGGCTGACCAACATCAGCGTTCAGGTCTGCCTGGTGCTGATCTGGCTCACAGGTTCAGACTATAACACGCTGCTGACCATCGCCTCGGAGATGATTCTGGTACCCTATTTCTTAGTGGGTGCGTATCTGTTAAAAATTGCCACAAGCCCGGCGCATTATGTCGTAGGTGTCGGAGCCTGTATTTACGGCCTGTGGTTGTTGTATGCTTCCGGCCCTATGCATCTGCTGCTGTCAGTAGTGCTGTACGCACCGGGTCTGCTGGTGTTTATCTACGCCCGCCGCACGCATCAGCTGGAGAATGCGCTGAAACGCCGTGAGATGGCATTAATTGGACTGCTACTGGTTGCTGCCCTGCCGGCAACCTGGATGTTAATGGGATAGCATCGCCTTTCCCATTGTTGAACTGTAAAGGAGAATACGATGGGAAATGCACCGCTTCGCCCCATACTGATCACCGGTGGAGGCCGCCGTATCGGCCTCGCTCTCGCCCATCACTTTCTCAACCTTCGCCATCCGGTCATAGTGAGCTACCGTACGGAATACCCGTCGATTGAAGGGCTACGCAAAGCCGGTGCTGTCTGCATTCAGGCTGATTTTTCAACCGATGAAGGCATTCTGGCCTTTGCGGAAAAGGTGAAATCCACCACTGCGGGGCTGCGCGCCGTGATCCATAACGCCAGCGCATGGCAGGCCGAAAAAACCGGTACCTCGCTCAGCGAAACGCTTGCCGCCATGTTGCAGATCCATGTTAATACCCCTTATCTGCTGAATCATGCTCTGCAGGATCTGCTGCGCGGCCACGGGCATGCTGCGGGCGACATCATTCACTTCACTGATTATGTGGTGGAGCGCGGCAGCGACAAGCACATCGCCTATGCGGCCAGTAAAGCCGCGCTGGATAACATGACCCGCTCGTTTGCCCGTAAGCTCGCCCCCGAGGTGAAGGTGAATGCCATCGCCCCGGCGATGATTTTATTTAACGAAAACGATGATGCGGAGTATCGCCAGCAGGCGCTGAATAAGTCGCTCATGAAAATTGCCCCGGGCGAGAAAGAGGTCATCGACCTTGTGGATTACCTGCTCACCAGTTGCTACGTCACCGGCAGAACTTTTGCCGTGGACGGCGGCCGACCGCTGCGCTAGTGAAAGCGGCTCCAGAAGAAAATTAACAGCCAGGCGCTGAGCCCCCAGCAGACCACCGCCCCGCTCAGCGCCAGGGGAAGACGCAGAAAACCGGTGAAATACCACAGCGAAAGCAGGTAGAGGAAATACGGAATGATCGACCACATGCCAAACACGATGGTCGTGCGTAACGCTTCCGTACCCCGTTCAGACGCCACGATATAGTGAGCAATCAGCGCAAAGGTCGGAAACAGCGGGATAAGCCCGGCAATGTAGTAGTTTTTCGTTTTTGCCAGAATGCCAATCAGTAATACCACCAGCGCGCCCAGCACGGCTTTGATCACCAGCCCCATATTTTTCCCTGAAATAATCAACTCACAATATCAGCCAGAATAACGGAACCGGCGTTAATTTTGAAAGATTAATGGAAGGTTAAGGTTTCGCGGTGTATGTTGGCTTTTTTCACGAAAACAGACGCTGTATGAATAAGATTGTTTATGTTGAAGACGAACCCGAAGTCGGGCAGTTGATCGCCGCTTATCTGGGTAAACATGATATGGACGTCATTGTTGAACCTCGCGGCGATCGTGCCGAAGAGGTGGTCGTCCGTGAAAACCCGGATCTGGTATTGCTGGATATTATGTTGCCAGGCAAAGACGGCATGACGCTCTGCCGGGACCTGCGCGCCCGTTGGGAGGGCCCTATCGTCCTGCTCACCTCACTCGACAGCGATATGAACCATATTTTGTCGCTGGAGATGGGTGCCAATGATTACATTCTGAAAACCACACCGCCTGCCGTCCTGCTCGCTCGCCTGCGCCTCCATTTACGCCAGCACGCCAGCATCGAACGCGAAGCACCGGCGCCGTCTCTAACGCCGCACAAAGCGATGCGCTTCGGTACGCTGTCTATTGATCCGATTAACCGTCAGGTGCTGCTCTCTGGCGAGCTTATCGCCCTTTCCACCGCAGATTTTGACCTGCTGTGGGAGCTGGCAACGCATGCCGGGCAGATCATGGACCGTGACGCGCTGCTGAAAAACCTGCGTGGCGTAAGCTATGACGGCATGGACCGCAGCGTGGACGTGGCGATTTCGCGTCTGCGCAAAAAACTGCAGGATAACGCCACCGAGCCCTACCGCATTAAAACCGTGCGTAACAAGGGCTATCTGTTTGCACCACATGCGTGGGAAACCTGATCACCGGATAAGATAACCTGCGCGAAATGAAGGCATTGCGCGATGATGCCTTCTCTTCGCGCTATTATTCTTACGTTTGCGCAACAATTAACTTGCTAAGCACGCAAACTATTCCATAATTACCTTCTCGACTCACCTTTCTTCAGCTCGCCCCGCTCTTGCGATTGTTTTACTCATTTTCGCCGTGAAGCTTTCACGACATCTCTCCCATAAATCTTGAAATGAGGATTTAAGCTCATGAATTATGTATAGCTACGGTCAGGTAGAAGCGATAAAAACCAATCTTGAGTGGATTGTTAATCAGGCAACCCTCAACCACGCCTCCCCCTCACACACCGATCAAAAAGCGCTCTTTGACCTGCTGGAACTCATCCAGTCTTACGAAATACTGCTGGATCTCATCAGCGAATACGGAACGGATGTGATTGATACGCACATTGCAGAAGGCCTGGCCGTGACAGAAAAATTCATCGCCAAGGTAAAAAACAGCGCGAAAGCCATGTAACACGTTCGACAGACGTGAAAAACTCGAGGGGTTTTCATGTATATTCTGCACATAGCGTGTTTGCGGTGAGATCCAATGAAAAAGCTGTTTGTGCAGTTTTATCTTTTACTGTTTGTCTGCTTCCTGGTGATGACCATGCTGGTCGGGCTGGTCTATAAATTTACCGCCGAACGCGCGGGCAGGCAGTCTCTGGACGACCTGATGAAAAGCTCGCTCTATCTGATGCGCAGCGAGCTGAGAGAGATCCCGCCACACGACTGGGCGAAAACCCTGAAAGAGCTGGATCTCAATCTGTCATTCGATTTACGCATTGAGCCGTTGAAAGATTTTGAGCTGGATCCGCCCGCCATGCAGCGTTTGCGCGACGGGGATATCGTCGCGCTGGATGAGAAATACACCTTTATCCAGCGTATTCCGCGCAGCCATTACGTGCTGGCCGTCGGGCCGGTGCCCTATCTCTATTATCTGCATCAGATGCGCCTGCTGGACATGGCGCTGATGGCCTTTATCGCCATTTCGCTGGCGTTTCCGGTTTTTATCTGGATGCGCCCGCACTGGCAGGACATGCTGAAGCTGGAATCCGCCGCGCAGCGTTTTGGTGAGGGACATTTTACCGAGCGCATTCACTTCGACAGCGGCTCCAGCTTTGAACGTCTGGGCGTAGCCTTTAACCAGATGGCCGATAACATCAATGCCCTTATCGCCAGTAAGAAACAGCTGATCGACGGAATTGCGCACGAGCTGCGCACGCCGCTGGTGCGCCTGCGCTATCGTCTGGAGATGAGTGAGAATCTGACGGAAGCAGAGTCTCAGGCGCTTAACCGCGACATTGGCCAGCTTGAGGCACTGATTGAGGAGTTGCTGACCTACGCGCGCCTCGATCGCCCGCAAAACGAGCTTAACCTCAGCACGCCGGATCTGCCCGCGTGGCTGCAAACCCACATTGACGACGTTCAGAGCGTGAACCCGCAGCGTACGCTGTTGACGCGCGTTACGCCGGGTGACTACGGCGCACTCGATATGCGCCTGATGGAACGCGTGCTGGACAATCTGATGAACAACGCCATGCGCTACAGCGAAAGTACGCTACAGATTGGGCTGGATTTGCAGGGTAATCAGGCCAGCCTGACGGTAGAGGATGACGGGCCGGGGATTGCGCCGGAGGCACGCGAAACCGTGTTTGAACCGTTTGTCCGCCTCGATCCCAGCCGCGATCGCGCCACCGGAGGCTGTGGTCTGGGGCTGGCCATTGTCTACTCTATCGCGCAGGCCATGGGCGGCACGGTACATTGCGAGGAGAGCGAGCTCGGCGGCGCGCGCTTCTGCTTTAGCTGGCCGGTGTACCATAACATCGCCCTTCCCGTTCCTGCCTGACTTCAACCGCACGCTGGCCTGACCCGGCGTGCTGTGCTATATGATAAGTATGTTGTAACTAATGAGAGTGTTTATGGCGAACTACGATCTCATCGAACGGCTTAACGGCACGTTTCGGGAAATAGAACACGAACTCCTGACCCTGACCGAGCGTTTGCAGGCCTGTCGCCTGCTGGCCGCGCGCGTCTTTACCCTGCCGGATGTGGCTAAGGGAGCCGAGCACGATCCGCTGGACACCATCGAGGTCGAACAGCACATCGGCAGCGCGGCCCTTGAGCTGGCGCTAAAACACTATCGTCGCCTGTTTATCCAGCAGCAGTCAGAAAACCGCAGCAGTAAGGCCGCCGTACGCCTGCCGGGGGTCATTTGTCTGCAAACCGATGCGACAGCGCGCGAGGCGCTGGAAAGCCAGATTACCCATATCAATAGCCTGAAAGCGGCGTTTGAGAAGATCGTTACCGAGGAGTCGGGCCTGGCCCCTGCCGCCCGGTTTGAATGGGTACACCGTCAGCTTCCGGGGTTAATTACGCTGAATGCCTATCGTACGCTGACGGTACTGCGCCATCCCGCCACGCTGCGCTTCGGCTGGGCGAATAAGCACATCATTAAAAACTTCACCCGGGATGAGATCCTTGCGCAGCTGGAAAAAAGCCTCAAGGCGCCGCGCACCGTCGCACCGTGGTCGCGAGAGCAGTGGATTGAGCGCCTGGAGCAGGAGTACCACAGCATCGCCTCGCTACCGGCGGATACGCGCCTCAAAATTAAGCGCCCGGTGAAGGTTCAGCCTATCGCCCGCGTCTGGTATTCCGGCCAGCAAAAACAGGTGCAGTATGCCTGTCCAACGCCGCTGATTGCGCTCTATGATGCCGATCAGGGGGCTATCGTGCCGGATATTGGTGAGTTGCTGAATTACGATGCTGACAATGTCCAGCACCGTTACCGACCTCAGGCGCAGCCGCTGCAGCTGATTATTCCACGGCTGCACCTGTACGTGGCGAGTTGATTATTTCAGGCTGCCGACCATCGCCTCAGGGCGCACCCAGGCATCGAACTCCGCCTCCGTCAGATAGCCCAGCGCCAGGGCGGAGGCTTTCAGCGTCAGCCCCTCCTTATGCGCTTTTTTGGCGATCTCGGCGGCTTTGTCGTAGCCAATGTGGGTATTGAGCGCGGTCACCAGCATCAGCGACTCATTTAACAGCTGGCTGATGCGCTCACGGTTTGGCTCGATCCCCACCGCGCAGTGTTCGTTAAAGCTCTCCATGCCGTCTGCCAGCAGACGAATCGATTGCAGAACGTTGTGGATCACCATCGGGCGATAGACGTTCAGCTCGAAGTTGCCGGATGCACCGCCCAGGTTAACGGCCACGTCGTTGCCCAGTACCTGACAGCAGAGCATGGTCATGGCTTCGCACTGGGTCGGGTTGACTTTACCCGGCATGATGGAGCTGCCCGGCTCGTTTTCCGGAATGCTGATTTCACCGATGCCGCAGCGCGGGCCCGAGCCCAGCCAGCGCACGTCGTTGGCGATTTTCATCAGCGAGGCCGCCAGCCCTTTCAGCGCGCCGTGGGTGTGGACCAGCGCGTCGCAGGTCGCCAGCGCTTCGAACTTGTTGGGCGCCGTGACGAACGGCTGCCCGGTAATGGCCGCAAGCTCCTCCGCCACGCGCACCGCGTACTCCGGATGGGTGTTTAACCCGGTGCCCACCGCCGTGCCGCCGAGCGCCAGCTCCGCCAGGTGCGGCAGGCTGTTCTCAATATGCTTCAGGTTGTGTTCCAGCATCGCCACCCAGCCGGAAATCTCCTGGCCGAGCGTCAGTGGCGTGGCGTCCTGCAGGTGCGTACGGCCAATTTTAACGATGTCGCGGAAGGCCTGCGCCTTCTCGTTGAGCGTAGATTTCAGGACGTTGAGCTGGGGGATTAGCTGTTCGCGAATAGCAATCACCGCCGCCACGTGCATGGCCGTGGGGAAAACGTCGTTAGAACTCTGGCTCTTGTTGACGTCATCGTTCGGATGAACCTTACGCTCCATGCCGCGCACGCCGCCCAGCAGTTCGCTTGCCCGGTTCGCCAGCACTTCGTTCATGTTCATGTTGCTTTGGGTGCCGGAACCGGTCTGCCAGATGGCGAGAGGGAATTCATCGGGATGCTTGCCCGCCAGCACTTCGTCGGCGGCATTTATGATGGCGGTGGCCTTGTCTGCCGCCAGCAGGCCTAAATCCTGGTTCACTTTTGCGGCCGCGCGTTTGGTGAGGGCCAGCGCCTGAATCAGCGAGACGGGCATTTTTTCAGTCGAGATACGGAAATGCTCCAGCGAACGCTGGGTTTGCGCGCCCCATAGCTTGTCAGCCGGGACGTCGATGGCGCCCATCGAGTCTTTCTCATGGCGTACCGTGGTCATTACTTTCTCCTTGATAACACTGTCGGGATTGCTCACATGCTTAAGGGATAAGTATTGATGACTTCTGAGAAACGTTATGGCGCTTTGTGCGCTCTTTTTGGTGTCGGGTGGCGCTGACGCTTACCCGACCTACCAGACTCGTAGGCCGGGTAAGGCGCAGCCGCCACCCGGAAATTTACAGAATTACTTCACACACGCCGAACACTGGGACGACTGGATCTGCTTGAAGAAGTCGTTGCCTTTGTCATCCACGAGGATAAACGCCGGGAAATCTTCCACTTCAATTTTCCAGATCGCTTCCATACCCAGTTCCGGGTATTCCACGCATTCCAGGCTCTTGATGCTGCCCTGCGCCAGAACCGCAGCCGGGCCGCCGATACTGCCGAGGTAGAAGCCGCCGTGCTTGTGGCAGGCGTCCGTCACCTGCTGGCTGCGGTTACCTTTCGCCAGCATGATCATGCTGCCGCCGTTGGCCTGCAGCTGGTCAACGTACGAGTCCATACGCCCTGCCGTGGTTGGGCCTAACGAGCCGGACGCATAACCTTCAGGCGTTTTCGCCGGGCCAGCGTAGTAGATCGGGTGATCTTTAATGTACTGCGGCAGCCCTTCGCCGTTGTCCAGGCGCTCTTTCAGCTTCGCGTGCGCGATGTCGCGGCCCACGATAATCGTGCCGTTGAGGGAGAGACGGGTCGAAACCGGATACTGAGACAGCTGCGCCAGAATCTCTTTCATCGGACGGTTCAGGTCAACGCGAACCGCTTCCCCCTCGCCCGCTTTACGCAGCGCTTCCGGAATGTACTTGCCCGGGTTGTTTTCCAGTTTTTCGATCCACACGCCTTCGCGGTTGATCTTCGCTTTGATGTTGCGATCCGCAGAGCAGGAGACGCCCATCCCGACCGGGCAGGAAGCGCCGTGACGCGGAAGACGGATCACGCGCACGTCGTGAGCGAAGTATTTGCCGCCAAACTGCGCGCCGAGACCCAGGTTACGCGCTTCTTCCAGCAGCTCCTGCTCAAGCTGCACGTCGCGGAACGCCTGACCATGTTCGTTACCTTCGGTAGGCAGGCCGTCGTAGTATTTGGTTGAGGCCAGCTTCACGGTTTTCAGCGTGCTTTCCGCCGAGGTACCGCCAATCACAAACGCGATATGGTACGGCGGGCACGCCGCGGTGCCGAGGGTGCGCATCTTCTCAACCAGGTAATTCTTCAGCTTGCCCGGGGTAAGCAGCGCTTTGGTTTCCTGATAGAGATAGGTTTTGTTGGCCGAACCGCCTCCTTTGGCGATACAGAGGAATTTGTACTCATCACCGTCGACGCTGTAGAGGTCAATCTGTGCTGGCAGGTTGGTGCCAGTGTTGACCTCTTTGTACATGTCCAGCGCGGCGTTTTGCGAATAGCGCAGGTTGTCTTCGGTGTAGGTGTTATAAACACCGTGCGCCAGCGCCGCTTCATCACCGCCGCCGGTCCAGACGCGCTGGCCTTTTTTACCAACGATGATCGCCGTGCCGGTATCCTGGCACGTTGGCAGAATGCCTTTCGCCGCGATATCGGAGTTACGCAGGAACTGCAGGGCAACGTATTTATCGTTTTCGCTGGCTTCCGGGTCGCTCAGGATATCGGCAACCTGCTGCTGATGCGCAGGGCGGAGCATAAAGGAGGCATCGTGGAAAGCATGCTGCGCCAGCAGAGTCAGCGCCTGCGGATCCACCTTGAGGATCTCTTGTCCTTCAAACTCAGAGACGGAGACGTGATCGCGGGTTAACAGGTAATACTCGGTCTGATCCTTACTGAGGGGGAAAGGATCCTGATAATGGAAGGGTTTATTCGACATTGTTCTCTCACTTACTGCTTCGGTCTGTTTATTCAGGGCAGATGTTCCGCTGCCCGGCTTAAAAGCGAGTCAGCTTATCCTACACAATTTTTTAACAAAAACTGAGACTAGTACGACTTTTTACATCCACAGGTTACTTCCACGTGGTTTATTGCTTTAATACCCGGAGTTAATTCCACATTTGAATCAGGGCTTGATAATGCAAAAACTCATTAACTCAGTGCAAAACTACGCCTGGGGAAGTAAAACTGCGTTAACGGATCTCTACGGTATCGCTAACCCGAACAACCTGCCGATGGCGGAACTGTGGATGGGGGCGCACCCGAAGAGCAGCTCAAAAATTGAAGACGCCAGCGGCCAGGTACGCAGCCTGCGTGACGTGATTGATGCCGATAAAGCCGCACTGCTGGGCGACAAGGTGGCTCAGCGCTTTGGCGAACTGCCGTTCCTGTTTAAGGTGCTGTGCGCCGACCAGCCGCTCTCCATCCAGGTTCACCCGAACAAAAAAGCGTCTGAAATCGGCTTTGCCAAAGAGAACGCGGCGGGCATCCCGCTGGAGGCCGCCGAGCGTAACTACAAAGATCCTAACCACAAGCCGGAGCTGGTGTTCGCGCTGACGCCGTTCCTGGCGATGAACGCCTTCCGCGAGTTTTCAGAGATTATCCCCCTGCTGCAGCCGGTCGCGGGTGCCAACAAGGCTATTGCCCACTTCCTCGAAAACCCAAACGCGGACGCGCTCAGCCAGCTGTTTGCCAGCCTGCTGAATATGCAGGGTGAAGAGAAATCTCACGCGCTGGCGGTGCTGAAAGCGGCCCTGAACAGCCAGCAAGGGGAACCGTGGGAGACCATCCGCCTGATTTCCGAGTTTTACCCTGACGATAGCGGCCTGTTCTCCCCTCTGCTGCTGAACGTGGTGAAGCTGAACCCGGGCGAAGCGATGTTCCTGTTCGCGGAAACCCCGCACGCCTACCTGCAGGGCGTAGCGCTGGAGGTGATGGCCAACTCTGACAACGTGTTGCGCGCGGGCCTGACGCCGAAATATATCGACATCCCTGAGCTGGTTGCCAACGTGAAGTTTGTGGCGAAACCTGCCGCGGAGCTGCTGACTCAGCCGGTGAAAAACGGCGCAGAGCTGGACTTCCCGATTCCGGTTGAGGATTTTGCTTTCTCCCTGCACGACCTGAGCCAGACAGAAACGACCATCGCACAGGAAAGTGCGGCGATCCTGTTCTGCGTGGAAGGCGAAGCGACGCTGCACAAAGGCGAACAGCGTCTGGTGCTTAAGCCCGGTGAATCAGCATTCGTTGCAGCCAATGAGTCTCCGGTTAGCGTAAGCGGCACCGGTCGACTGGCGCGCGTTTTCAATAAGCTTTAAGCACTTACTGAATTTTTTAACAACTCTTGCTAAGCTAGTTGCAGGCTTAATATCTCCGGGCGGTTTTTACCGCCTGGTTTCATTTTAGGGATAGTCGCAATGAAAAAATCGGTCGTAGCGGTAGGAGTGATTGTAGCGTTAGGCGTGGTCTGGACGGGTGCCTCCTGGTTTACCGGGAAACAGCTGGAAGGACGCCTGGCTGAGATGGTGGCGCAGGCTAACGGAGAGATTAAGCGCAGCGCGCCGGAAGCGGGCCTTGAGCTGAGCTATCAAAATTATGAGCGCGGCGTGTTTACCAGCCGTATGCAGGTAGTGGTGAAGCCGGTTGCCGGTACGGAAAACGGCTGGCTGAAACCGGGCCAGAGCGTGGTGCTGGATGAAGTGGTCAGCCACGGTCCATTCCCGCTGGCGCAGCTGAAGTCCTTTAATCTGATCCCGTCAATGGCGTCCGTTCACACGGTCCTGGTGAATAACGACGTCACCAAACCGCTGTTCGACCTGGCAAAAAATACCTCACCTTTCGAAATCGACACCCGCATCAGCTATGCCGGTGACACCAGTTCCGATATCGCGCTGAAAGCGCTGAACTACGAGAAAGAGAATGAGAAAGTCGCCTTTAGCGGTGGTCACTTCAAACTTGACGCGGACCTCGACGGAAACGTGTTCTCCCTGACGGGTGAAGCGGAAAGTGGCCTGGTCAACGCCGTGAACGAATACAATCAAAAAGTTCAGCTCACCTTCAACAACCTGAAGGCCGACGGCAACAGCCGCATGACCGATTTTAAAGAGCGTATCGGCGATCAGAAACTGTCTCTCGATAAAGTCGCCATTGCGGTTGAAGGCAAAGAGATGGCCGTGCTGGAAGGCATGGACGTCAACGGCAAATCCGACGTGTCCAAAGACGGTAAGAGCATCAATACCCAGCTGGATTACACGCTGAAGAGCCTGAAAGTGCAGAATCAGGATCTGGGCACAGGCAAACTGTCGCTGAAGATCGGCAATATCGACGGCCAGGCGTGGCACGAATTTAGCCAGAAATACAGCAAAGAGAGCCAGGCGCTGCTGACCGATGCCGCGCTGCAGCAGAACCCGGAAGTGTACCAGCAGCAGGCGATGGCAGTGCTGTTCAACAACCTGCCGATCCTGCTGAAAGGCGAGCCGGTGATCACCGTTGCGCCGCTGAGCTGGAAAAACAGCAAAGGTGAAACCAGCTTTAACCTGTCTCTGTTCCTGAAGGATCCGGCCACCGCCACGGGTGAACCGCAGACGCTGGCGCAGGAAGTGGATCGCAGCGTGAAGTCGCTCGACAGCAAGCTGACCATCCCGATGGATATGGCGACCGAGTTTATGACCCAGATTGCGAAGCTGGAAGGCTACGGCGATGAAGACGCTGGCAAGCTGGCGAACCAGCAGGTGAAAGGTCTGGCGGCAATGGGCCAGATGTTCCGCATCACGAAGGTGGACAACAACACGATTTCCACCAGCCTGCAGTACGCCAACGGCCAGGTCACGCTCAACGGCGACAAAATGCCGCTGGAAGAGTTTGTTGGCATGTTTGGTATGCCGACGCTGGGAATGCCGGAACCGGCTGAACCCGCAGCGCCAGCCGTACCGGCGGCACCGCAGCAGTAAACGTCAAAACCCCTCGCATGAGGGGTTTTTTATTGCCGGGTGGCGCTGACGCTTACCCGGCCTGCGATTCAGAGCCGTTGCAGGCCCGTGCAAGCGAAGCGCCGCCGGGCGATATTATTTCACCGTCACTAACCGCGCCGCCACAATCTGGTGCCCGGCCTGCACATCCGCATTGTCGATACGCTGCATGATTCTGTCCGCCAGGGTGTAACCCATCTCCCGCGCGGGGGTCGTGGCCCAGACGATCGGCAGGTCGTCGAGGGCGTTTTCACCAACGTCGGCGAACGCCCCTAACGCCACCTGATGGCCGAAGAAGGTTTCCACCCCGCCCTCGCCGCTCTGACGCCCGGCGCGAATCAGGCCAAACCAGGCCCCCATGGCAATCACATCGTTGTAGCAAATCACGGCGCTGATCGTCGGATTGCTTCGCAGCAGCGCGCCTATCGCTTCCGCCGCCATCTTCTGGCTGGACTCACACTCAACAACCCACTCGCTGTGGAACGGCAGGCCGTATTTAATCAGCGTCGCGCAGTAGCCGCCGACCCGCTCGGCGCGGGTGAGGGACGAGCTTTTACCGCCCAGCCAGGCAATGCGCTGATGCCCACGACGAATAAGATGCTCGGTCAGCATTTGCGCGGCCTGCATGTTATCCGGGCGCAACGTATCGGCTTCATCGAGGTAGCTGGCGCGTGAAGCAAACACCAGCGGCACGCCTTTTTCGGCGGCGCGCTCGCAAAGTTCACTGCCCACGCCCGATGCCCCGGCGACGATCACCCCGTCCACCCCCTGGTTCAGCAGCATATCGAGCCGGGAAAGCAGCTGATCGGCCTCGCGACCGCCGTGAAGCAGAAAGACCATCCGCCCCTGCGCTTCAAGCGCTTCGGTTAAGCCGGCGGTCAGCTCCGCATAGAACGGTGACGTCAGGTCACGGACAATCAGGCCAATCACCCCGCTTTGCCCGCCGCGCAGCGCCGACGCCTGGCGGTTTCGCACAAAGCCCAGCTGCTCAACCGCCTCGTTCACCCGCTGACCGGTCGCGGGAGAGATGCGCCCTTTTCCGCTCAGTACCAGAGAAACGGTGCTGACGGAAACCCCCGCCGCCAGCGCGACATCGTTGATGGTGACTTTTTTCGCTACAGCCATGTCCTGGAGTGACTCCCTGAAAAATGAGATCGGTAAAACGTTTTATCAATACGTAATCTTTATACTACCAGTCAAAGCCTGAGAATGTGATTTAGCGCGCACTAAACTTTGATAAAACGTTTTATCTTCTCGCAGCATTGAAGCAGACAAACTGATTTTAACAATAAAGGAGTCGTTATATGACGGCGAAAGCAGCACAAAAAATATCGCTGTGGGAATTTTTCCAGCAACTGGGTAAAACCTTTATGCTGCCCGTGGCGCTTCTCTCGTTCTGCGGGATCATGCTGGGTATCGGCAGCTCCCTCAGCAGTAAAGACGTCATCACGCTGATCCCGTTCCTCGGCACCCCCGTGCTGCAGGCGATCTTTATCTGGATGAGTAAAGTCGGCTCCTTCGCGTTTAGTTTCCTGCCCGTGATGTTCTGTATTGCTATCCCGCTGGGCCTGGCCCGCGAGAACAAAGGCGTCGCGGCGTTTGCCGGTTTTGTGGGTTACGCGGTGATGAACCTCGCGGTTAACTTCTGGCTGACCGCGAAAGGTATTCTGCCGACCACCGACGCTGCCGTGCTGAAAGCTAACAACATTCAGAGCGTGATTGGTATCCAGTCTATTGATACCGGGATCCTCGGGGCGGTGATCGCCGGGGTGATTATCTGGATGCTGCACGAGCGCTTTCACAATATCCGCCTGCCGGATGCCCTGGCGTTCTTCGGCGGTACCCGCTTTGTGCCGATTATCACCCTGGTGGTGATGGGCCTGTTTGGTCTGATCATTCCGCTGATTTGGCCAGTTTTCGCGATGGGCATCAACGGCATTGGCCGCATCATCAACGGCGCGGGAGATTTCGGTCCGATGATCTTCGGCACCGGCGAGCGTCTGCTGCTGCCGTTTGGCCTGCAGCATATCCTGGTGGCCCTGATTCGCTTCACCGAAGCGGGCGGGACGATGGAGGTGTGCGGTCACGACGTGAGCGGCGCGCTGACTATCTTCCAGGCGCAGCTGAGCTGCCCGACCACCCACGGCTTCTCCGAAAGCGCCACCCGCTTCCTGTCTCAGGGTAAAATGCCGGCCTTCCTCGGCGGCCTGCCGGGTGCCGCACTGGCGATGTACCACTGCGCGCGTCCGGAAAACCGTCATAAAATTAAAGGCCTGCTGATTTCCGGCGTGATCGCCTGCGTCGTGGGCGGGACCACCGAGCCTATCGAGTTCCTGTTCCTGTTCGTTGCGCCGGTGCTGTATCTGATTCACGCTGTGCTGACCGGTCTGGGCTTTACTGTGATGGCGGTGCTGGGCGTCACCATCGGTAACACCGACGGCAACGTGATTGACTTCGTGGTCTTCGGGATCCTGCACGGCCTCTCCACCAAGTGGTATCTCGTCCCGGTCGTGGCAGCAATCTGGTTCGTGGTGTACTACGGGATCTTCCGCTTCGCCATCACCCGCTTTAACCTGAAAACGCCAGGCCGCGATACCGATACGGCCACCAGCGTGGAACAGGCGGTTGCCGGTACCGTGGGCAAATCCGGCTACAACACCCCTGCCATTCTGGCGGCGCTGGGCGGTGCGGAGAACATTACCTCGCTGGATAACTGCATTACCCGCCTGCGTTTGTCGGTGGCGGATATGTCAAAAGTGGATACCAACGCCCTGAAAGCCAACCGGGCTATCGGCGTGGTACAGTTAAATCAGCACAATTTGCAGGTGGTTATCGGCCCGCAGGTACAGTCAGTGAAAGATGAGCTGGCAACCCTGATGCGAACAGTAGAAGCCTGATGCCTCAGCCCCCTCTCCATGAGGGGGTTTTACGTTAAGGATTAAAGCATGTTTGATTTCTCCACCGTCGTGGATCGACACGGCACCTGGTGTACGCAGTGGGACTACGTCGCCGACCGTTTTGGCGCGGACGATCTGCTGCCCTTCACCATCTCCGATATGGATTTCGCCACCGCACCCTGCATAATCGACGCGCTGCATCAGCGCATTCATCACGGCGTGTTTGGCTATAGCCGCTGGAAGAACGACGAGTTTCTTGCCGCCGTCGCGCACTGGTTCCAGCAGCGTTTTAACAGCCGAATTGATACTGAAAGCGTGGTTTATGGTCCGTCCGTCATCTACATGGTCTCTGAACTGATACGCCTCTGGTCAACCCCCGGCGACGGCGTGGTGGTGCACACCCCGGCATACGATGCGTTTTATAAAACCATAGAGGGTAACGCGCGTCGTATTGTGGCGGTTGAGATGGAAAAGCAGGCTGCAGGCTGGCAGGGCAATATGGCGGCCCTCGAAGCGGCGCTGGCGAAACCGGAAAACAAAATTTTGCTGCTGTGCAGCCCGCAGAACCCGACCGGCAAGGTCTGGACGCGGGATGAGCTGACGCACATGGCGGAACTGTGCGCACGCTACGACGTGGCGGTGATCAGCGATGAAATCCATATGGACATGGTGTGGGGAGAACATCGTCACACGCCGTGGAACACCGTGGCGCAGGGCAAATGGGCGCTTCTGACCTCCGGCTCGAAAAGCTTTAACATTCCGGCGCTGACCGGGGCTTACGGCCTGATCGGCGATGAAGAGAGCCGTAACGGCTATCTCAGCGCGCTAAAAGGCCGGGATGGGCTCTCTTCCCCTTCCGTGCTGGCGCTGACGGCGCATATCGCCGCCTATCAGCAGGGAGCGCCGTGGCTGGATGCCCTGCGGGGTTATCTGGAAGGGAATTTGTTGTATATCGCACAGGAACTAAACAGCGCTTTTCCGAAACTGAACTGGCAGCCACCGGAAGCGACCTATCTGGCCTGGATCGATCTGCGGCCACTGAACATTGACGATCGGGCGCTGCAAAAAGTGCTGATCGAGCAGCAAAAAGTTGCCATCATGCCGGGATATACCTACGGGAAAGAGGGAAATGGCTTCGTGCGCTTAAATGCGGGCTGCCCCCGCAGCAAGCTGGAGCAAGGAGTTCAACGCCTCATCGCCGGGATTAACACGCTCCTGTAATTAACTTGCGCAACGGAATATTCCCTTGCGCAAATAGCTTTTTACCCCGTTTTGTTTTTATAATATGGCGCACTTTAACCAGAAAAGAGTGCGACCATGATTGATACACGCCTGCCTTTAACTGATATTCATCGTCACCTTGACGGTAACATTCGTGCCCAAACCATCCTCGATCTTGGCCGCCAGTTCAATTTAACGCTTCCTGCTCAGACCCTTGAGTCCTTGATCCCTCACGTACAGGTGATCTCTAATGAACCGGACCTGGTGAGCTTCCTGAGCAAACTCGACTGGGGCGTGAAGATGCTGGCGTCGCTGGATGCCTGCCGCCGCGTGGCGTTTGAGAACATCGAAGATGCCGCCCGCAACGGCCTGCACTACGTCGAGCTGCGCTTCTCGCCGGGCTATATGGCGATGACCCACAACCTGCCCGTTGCAGGCGTGGTGGAAGCCGTCATTGAAGGCGTCCGCGAAGGGTGTAAAACCTTCGACGTTCAGGCCCGCCTGATCGGCATCATGAGCCGTACGTTCGGTGAAGCCGCCTGCCTGCAGGAGCTGGAGGCGCTGCTGGCCCATCGTGATGCCATCACCGCCGTCGACCTCGCCGGTGACGAGCTGGGCTTCCCGGGTAGCCTGTTCCTCTCCCACTTCAACCGCGCGCGCGATGCCGGCTGGCACATTACGGTGCACGCGGGTGAAGCGGCTGGCCCGGAAAGCATCTGGCAGGCCATCCGTGAGCTGGGCGCAGAGCGTATTGGTCACGGCGTGAAGGCGGTCGAAGATCGCGCGCTGATGGATTTCCTGGCTGAGCAGCGTATCGGTATTGAGTCGTGCCTGACGTCTAACATTCAGACCAGCACCGTAGCATCGCTGTCGCAGCACCCGCTGAAAACGTTCCTTGAACACGGCGTGCTGGCCTCTCTGAATACGGACGATCCGGCGGTTCAGGGCGTGGATATCATCCACGAGTACAACATCGCCGCACCGCAGGCGGGTCTGAGCCGTGAGCAGATCCGTCAGGCACAGATTAACGGGCTGGAAATTGCCTTCCTGACGCCTGCTGAGAAGCAGGCGCTGCGGGATAAGGTGGCAACCGCGTAAACCCTTTTGCCGGGTGGCGGCTACGCCTTACCCGGCCTACAACAACGTCAAAAACTTATGCCAGACAGAGCGTGGCGCGATGTTTGGCAGATTCGATGCCCAGCTCAATCAGCTCCATAATTTGTATCGCCTGGCTGGCCGGAACCGGGTTCTCCCCCGTGCCATTCAGCGCATCACGGATAGCGGCATAATACGCCGGATAGTTACCCGGTATCGTCAGCAAGGTCTCTTCGACCAGCTCCTCGCCTTCCACCCGCGTGACGACGCCGTCGCGCATATCATAGCCCCAGTCTTCCTGCGGCAGACGCTCACCGTTTTTCAGCCTGTCTTCCTGCGGGTCGAGACCAAACTTCACGTAGCTCCCGCGCGTGCCGTGAATAATATAGCGGGCAGATTCTGCAGCCGCGACCATCGTCCCGTGCAGCACAATCCGCCGCTGCGGGTAACTGAGCACCGCGTGGAAGTAATCGGTCGTCTGCGCCCCGGGCCTGAGCTGGGCCAGATCGACCGTCATGCTCACCGGCAGGCCAAAGAGATTGACGGCCTGATCCAGCAGATGCGGGGCTAAATCATACCAGATGCCGCTGCCAGGGCCGGCCTGCTCACGCCAGCGGTTTCGTACCTGCGGACGAAAACGGTCAAAGTGGGATTCAAAAAAGAGGATCTCCCCTAACGCGCCTTCACTGAGAAGCCGTTTTATCGTCAGAAAATCGCTGTCCCAGCGGCGGTTATGAAACACCGACAGCAGCCTGCCCAGACTCTTTGCCAGCGCATCCAGCTCGCGGGCCTGTGACAGTGTCACGGTGAAGGGTTTATCGACAACCACATGTTTTCCGGCTTCCAGCGCGGCCTTTGCCAGCGGAAAGTGGGTATCGTTCGGCGTGGGGATAACGATTAAATCAATATTGGGATCGTTGAAAAGATGTTTCGGCTCTGAGACAACCGGCACGGAAGGCCAGTCGGCATGGACTTTTGCAGCGTCGCTGCTGGATACCACCGCCAGCGCCATGCCCGGCGTCCCGGCTATCAGAGGCGCATGAAACGTTTTGCTTGCGTACCCGTAACCGATAAGCCCAACGCGGATATTATCACTCATAGTGCCATCCTCTGTTATGACGTTCTTATTTCACACTGGCTAGCCTGGCATTACCACGGATTAATAATGTGCCCTATGACGTAAAATAGCAGGTTATACGGATTGTTTTTGTTACATAGTATTAACCTACTGATTTTGTTTAAGGGAACCGTTCCCAAAGCCCTTGCCGTCATGGAAACGTCGCTGTAACATTTGCGCCCTGTCTTTATGGATAAAGTACAATTACGTATCATGACGTCAATTATTAATCGAATCATTGAATTAGCGGGATGGATTGTCCTTGGGGTTTCGGTCATTTTGCTGGGCGTTGCCAGCCATATCGATAACTACCAGCCGCCGGAGCCTGTCACCGTCGCTCAACCTAAGTAACCGGTTACTGCAATAAAGAGTGACATAATATGTCAGTTACTTATTGCCAGCCCTGGTGAACACGGTTAACCTTCTCTTCCAGGCATCGTCTGATGCCTGAATTTCAGCAAAGAAAACTCCTAATTTCGTCGCGTTACCTGAGTGGGCTGTTTACGTCTTTATTAATCCGTTTATTATTCGAACGAATTACCTTAACTGGTATTACTCACTTTTATATGGAAACTTATTAATATGACAGTTCAGGACTATTTATTAAAATTTCGCAAGATCAATTCGCTTGAGAGCCTGGAAAAACTGTTTGACCATCTGAACTACACCCTGTCGGATAATCAGGACATCATTAATATGTATCGCGCCGCTGACCATCGCCGTGCGGAGCTGGTCTCCGGTGGTCGTTTGTTCAACGTCGGCGAAGTGCCTAAGTCCGTATGGCGTTACGTTTTATAAGAAAGTAGCCATCCGCGCGAAATGTTATATACTCTCCGCCCTGCCAACTGGCTGTACAACATTTCGCGCAGATTATGGGAGAGTTCATGACCGCAACGCCTGGAGAACGCATTGGAGGCTGGTTAATCGCCCCACTGGCATGGCTGCTGGTTGCCTTATTAAGCGCATCACTTGCGCTGCTGCTTTATACCACCGCACTGATTACCCCCCACGCCATCCAGACCCTGATGTCGCAAAGCGTGCTTAATATTGCTTTGTGGTTTGTGTCGTTCGTTTTCGCGATCGGGATGTGGTACTACACGCTGTGGCTGACCATCGCCTTCTTTAAGCGCCGTAAGAATGTGCCTAAGCACTACATTATCTGGCTGTTGGTTTCGGTCCTGCTGGCGGTGAAGGCATTTGCTTTTTCGCCCGTTTCAGACGCGCTGGCCGTTCGTCAGCTGCTTTTCCCGTTGCTGGCCGCGGCGCTGCTGGTGCCCTACTTCAAGCGTTCGACACGGGTGAAAAACACTTTCGTGAACCCGTAATAACCCTACAGATAACCTGTTGTCGCCTGCGTGTGTTTGTCCGATAATAGGCGGCTTTTTTATTTCAGGCTAAATAATGACCGATTACTTACTGCTCTTTGTCGGCACCGTGCTGGTTAACAACTTCGTTCTGGTGAAGTTCCTTGGCCTGTGTCCGTTTATGGGCGTTTCCAAAAAGCTGGAAACGGCAATGGGCATGGGGCTGGCGACGACCTTCGTCATGACGCTGGCGTCCATCTGCGCCTGGTGGATTGATACTTGGATCCTCATCCCGTTGGGGTTAACCTATCTCCGTACGCTGGCCTTTATTCTGGTTATCGCGGTGGTGGTGCAATTTACCGAAATGGTGGTGCGCAAAACCAGCCCGGCGCTCTATCGCCTGCTGGGTATCTTCCTGCCGCTGATCACCACCAACTGCGCCGTTCTCGGCGTGGCGCTGCTAAACATCAACCTTGGCCATAATTTTATGCAGTCGGCGCTGTATGGCTTTTCTGCGGCCGTCGGTTTCTCGCTGGTCATGGTGCTGTTTGCCTCTATTCGCGAGCGCCTGGCCGCAGCGGATATCCCTGCGCCCTTCCGCGGTAACGCGATTGCGCTGGTGACCGCAGGTTTAATGTCTCTGGCCTTTATGGGCTTTAGTGGTCTGGTGAAGTTGTAATGAATGCTATCTGGATTGCCATCGCCTCTATCAGCGTCCTGGGGTTGGTGTTTGGCCTTATCCTGGGTTACGCCTCCCGCCGTTTCGCGGTAGAGGACGATCCCGTTGTTGAGAAAATTGATGAGCTTCTGCCGCAAAGCCAGTGCGGGCAATGTGGCTACCCGGGCTGCCGCCCTTACGCTGAAGCGGTTGGCATCCAGGGCGAAAAAATTAACCGCTGCGCCCCCGGCGGCGAAGCAGTCATGCTGAAAATTGCCGCCCTGCTTAACGTTGATCCGCAGCCTGTTGACGGCGATGCGGATGTACAGGAGCCGGTCCGCGCGCTGGCCGTGATCGACGAAGCGAACTGCATCGGCTGCACCAAATGTATTCAGGCCTGCCCGGTCGACGCCATTGTTGGCGCAACGCGCGCCATGCACACCGTGGTGGCGGACCTGTGCACCGGCTGTAACCTCTGCGTAGCACCCTGCCCGACGCAATGTATCGAGCTGCGCCCGGTTGAAACGACTACCGAAAGCTGGAAGTGGGATCTTCAAACCATTCCGGTTCGCAATATTCCTGTGGAACAACATGCTTAAGTTATTTTCTGCTTTCAGAAAAGAGAAGATTTGGGACTTTGACGGGGGTATTCACCCACCAGAGATGAAAACCCAGTCTAACGGCACGCCGCTGCGTCAAATTCCGCTGGCGACCCGTTTCGTTATGCCGCTCAAGCAGCACATTGGCGCGGAGGGTGAGCTGTGCGTGAAAGAAGGCGATACCGTCCTTCGCGGTCAGCCGCTGACCTTTGGTCGCGGACGTATGCTGCCGGTGCACGCCCCCACCTCCGGTAAGGTGGTCGCCATCGCGCCCCATACGGTGCCCCATCCATCAGCGCTCTCAGAGCTGAGCGTGATGATTGAAGCCGACGGCGAAGACCGCTGGATCGACCGTGACGGCTGGAGCGACTACCGCTCCCATAGCCGCGAAGCGCTCATTGAGCGCATTCATCAGTTCGGCGTTGCCGGCCTCGGCGGCGCAGGCTTCCCGACCGGCGTCAAACTGCGCGGCGGTGGCGATAATATTCAGACGTTGATTATCAACGCCGCCGAATGCGAACCGTACATCACCGCCGACGATCGTCTGATGCAGGACTGCGCCGCCCAGGTGGTGGAAGGCATCCGCATCCTCGCGCACATTCTGCAGCCGCGGGAAGTGCTGATCGGTATCGAAGACAATAAACCGCAGGCTATCTCAATGCTGCGCGCCGTGCTGGCGGGCAGTCACGATATTAGCCTGCGCGTTATCCCGACCAAGTACCCTTCCGGCGGCGCAAAACAGCTGACGCAAATTCTCACCGGCAAGCAGGTCCCGCATGGCGGACGCTCTTCGGATATCGGCGTGCTGATGCAGAACGTCGGCACCGCGTACGCCGTGAAGCGCTCGGTGATCGACGGCGAGCCGCTGACCGAGCGTGTGGTAACGCTGACCGGGGAAGCGGTCTCTCGTCCGGGCAACGTCTGGGCGCGTCTGGGTACGCCGGTGCGTCATCTGCTGGAACAGGCTGAGTTTTGCCCGTCAAGCGACCAGATGGTGATCATGGGCGGCCCGCTGATGGGCTTTACCCTGCCGTGGCTGGACGTTCCGGTAGTGAAAATCACCAACTGTCTGCTCGCGCCTTCTCCGACCGAGATGGGCGAAGAGCAGGAAGAGAAAGGCTGCATCCGCTGCAGCGCCTGCGCCGACGCCTGCCCGGCGGATCTGCTGCCGCAGCAGCTGTACTGGTACAGCAAAGGCCAACTGCACGACAAGGCAAAAGCCCATAACCTGGCCGACTGCATTGAATGCGGTGCCTGCGCCTGGGTCTGCCCCAGCAACATTCCTCTGGTGCAGTATTTCCGCCAGGAGAAGGCTGAAATTTATGCCATCTCCATGGAAGAAAAACGCGCGGCGGAAGCCAAAGCGCGCTTTGAAGCGCGCCAGGCACGACTGGAACGCGAAAAAATTGCCCGTCAGGAGCGCCATAAGCAGGCCGCCGTTCAGCCTGGCGAGAAAGATCAGGATGCGATTAACGCCGCACTGGCCCGCGTTCGCGAGAAAAAAGCTACTGCAGCGCAGCCTGTGGTGATCCCGGCCGGCGAGAAGCCAGACAACAGCGAAGCGATTGCTGCGCGTGAAGCGCGTAAAGCTCAGGCCCGCGCCCGTCAGGCAGAAAAAGCGCAAACGACCCAGACGGATGCTGAGGTTGACCCACGCAAAGCCGCCGTTGAGGCGGCAATAGCCCGCGCTAAAGCACGCAAAGCCGGTGAACAGAATGTGGTGGTCGAGCAGGAAGCGGTCGACCCTCGCAAAGCGGCCGTTGAGGCGGCGATTGCCCGTGCCAAAGCGCGCAAGGCGGCACAGCAGACGCAAACCGCAGAACCCGACGCGCCGGTCGACCCGCGTAAAGCCGCCGTCGAAGCGGCGATTGCCCGCGCTAAAGCGCGCAAAGCGGCGCAGCAGGATGAACAACCGCAGGCCGCCAACGATGACCCGCGCAAAGCCGCCGTCGCCGCCGCCATTGCGCGCGTTCAGGCAAAGAAAGCCGCACAGCAAGCAGTTAACGAGGATTAAATGGTTTTCAGAATCGCAAGCTCCCCTTACACCCATAATCAGCGCCAGACATCGCGCATTATGATGCTGGTCTGCCTGGCGGCGCTGCCGGGCATTGCCGTTCAGTGCTGGTTTTTCGGCTGGGGAACCCTGTTTCAGATAATCCTGGGCTGCGCCAGCGCCCTGGCGGCGGAAGCGCTTGTGCTTAAGCTGCGCAAGGCTGCGGTCTCACGAATTCTTGCCGATAACTCCGCGTTGCTGACCGGCCTGCTGCTGGCCATCAGTATTCCGCCGTTTGCCCCGTGGTGGATGGTGATCCTCGGCACCGTGTTTGCCGTGATCATTGCCAAACAGCTGTATGGTGGCCTGGGCCATAACCCGTTTAACCCGGCGATGATTGGCTACGTGGTGCTGCTGATCTCCTTCCCGGTACAGATGACCAGTTGGCTGCCACCGCACGAGATTGCGGCCACGGTTCCGGGCTTCATGGATGCTCTGCACGTGATCTTTAACGGCCATACGGCGCTGGGTGCCGATATGAACGCGCTGCGTATGGGCGTGGACGGTATCAGCCAGGCAACGCCGCTTGATACCTTTAAAACGGCCCTGCATGCCGGGCACAGCGTTGAGCAGATCATGAAATCGGCGATCTACAGCGGCGTGCTGGCGGGTGCAGGCTGGCAGTGGGTCAACCTGGCGTATCTGCTGGGCGGCCTGTTCCTGCTGCAGCAGAAAGCCATCCGCTGGCATATTCCGGTCAGCTTCCTCGTGACGCTGGCGGTCTGCGCCACGCTGGGCTGGGTATTCTCTCCTGAATCACTGGCCAGCCCGCAGATGCATCTGCTCTCCGGCGCGACCATGCTGGGTGCCTTCTTTATCCTGACGGATCCGGTGACGGCCTCAACGACTAACCGCGGACGCCTGATCTTCGGCGCGCTGGCAGGCCTGCTGGTCTGGCTCATTCGCAGCTTTGGCGGCTACCCGGACGGCGTGGCTTTTGCCGTCCTGCTCGCCAACATTACCGTTCCGCTCATCGACTATTACACGCGTCCACGCGTGTATGGTCATCGCTAAGGGTTTCGCCATGTTAAAAACGATGCAAAAACACGGCGTCACGCTGGCTGTCTTCGCCGCGGTCCTGACAGGGCTGACGGCGCTGGTCAATGCGCTGACCAAAACGACCATCGAAGAGCAGGCCTCGAAGCAGCAAAAGGCGCTGTTCGATCAGGTAATCCCGTCCGACTTCTACGATAACGACCTGCAAAAAAGCTGCTTTGTGGTAGACGCGCCGCAGCTTGGGAAAGGCCCACACCGCCTCTTTATTGCCCGCAAAGGGGATACACCGGTCGGCGCGGTGATGGAAGCGACGGCGCCTGACGGCTATTCCGGTGCCATTCAGCTCCTCGTGGGCAGCGATTTCTCCGGCACCATACTGGGCACCCGCGTGACGGAACACCATGAAACGCCGGGTCTTGGCGATAAAATTGAAACCCGTCTGAGCGACTGGATTTTGCACTTTGCCGGTAAAGTGATCCATGGTGAGGATGACACCGCGTTTGCGGTGAAGAAAGATGGCGGCGAGTTTGACCAGTTTACTGGTGCGACCATCACCCCACGTGCGGTGGTGAATGCCGTAAAACGAGCCGGGCTGTATGCTGAAACGCTGCCCGCGCAAATCAACAATCTTCCGGCCTGTGAGGAGTAATCATGAGCCAGGTTAAAGAGGTCATTGTCCAGGGGTTGTGGAAAAACAACTCCGCGCTGGTTCAGCTTCTGGGCATGTGCCCACTGCTGGCGGTGACATCCACCGCCACCAACGCGCTCGGTCTGGGTCTGGCAACCACGCTGGTATTGACCCTGACCAACCTCTCCATCTCTGCCCTGCGCCGCTGGACGCCGTCGGAAATTCGTATTCCGATTTACGTCATGATCATTGCGTCGGTGGTCAGTATTGTTCAGATGCTGATTAACGCCTACGCGTTCGGTCTGTACCAGTCGCTCGGGATCTTCATTCCCCTTATCGTCACCAACTGTATCGTGGTCGGGCGTGCGGAAGCCTTCGCGGTGAAAAACAGTCCAGCCATGTCGGCGCTGGATGGATTTTCCATTGGCATGGGCGCCACGTGTGCCATGTTCGTGCTGGGATCCCTGCGTGAAATCCTCGGCAACGGTACGCTGTTTGACGGCGCAGATGCCCTGCTGGGCGGCTGGGCCAAAGCGCTGCGCATTGAAGTGTTCCACACCGATACGCCATTCCTGCTGGCGATGCTGCCGCCCGGTGCGTTTATTGGCCTTGGCATGATGCTGGCGATAAAATACCTGATTGATGAGAAACGTAAGCGCCGCGCGGCTGAGCGCAGCGTTCTGGAAGGGACACCCGAGAAGGCCTCATGAATAAAGAAAAGCGCATTGCGATCCTGACCCGTCTGCGGGACGAGAACCCGCACCCGACGACGGAGCTGAATTTTACCTCCCCGTTTGAGCTGCTGATCGCCGTGTTGCTCTCTGCACAGGCGACCGATGTGAGCGTCAATAAAGCCACTGCCCTGCTCTATCCGGTCGCCAATACGCCGAAAGCCATGCTGGAGCTGGGCGTGGAAGGCGTTAAGTTCTATATCAAAACCATCGGCCTGTTTAACAGCAAAGCCGAGAACGTCATTAAGACCTGCCGGATCCTGCTGGAACAGCACGGCGGCGAAGTGCCGGAAGACCGCGCTGCGCTGGAAGCCTTACCGGGCGTGGGGCGTAAAACCGCGAACGTGGTGCTCAATACCGCGTTTGGCTGGCCTACTATCGCCGTCGATACGCATATATTTCGCGTGTCTAACCGGACCAACTTTGCGCCGGGGAAAAATGTCGAGCAGGTCGAAGAGAAGCTGCTCAAAGTGGTTCCGGCAGAATTTAAGGTGGATTGCCATCACTGGTTGATTCTGCACGGCCGTTACACGTGTATTGCCCGTAAGCCTCGCTGCGGCTCCTGCATTATTGAAGATCTCTGCGAATACAAAGAAAAAGTGTATCCCTGAACCACATAACCCACACCAAAAGAAGGGTGATGGTGCACGCTTCTTTTGGCCGTTATTTGTTCGCCTTTCGTCTCCCCCAGGCTGTCACTTGTTCGGTGCTTTAACGCTCAAACAGGTTAATACTTTTTTCATAGCCGAAAATTTCTATACATCTGTGATCGCGATCACCCTGATAACTTCATGTTGTTTTTTTGTTGTCAAAATCGAGCTAAAGCCTTTGTCTGACAAGACACTCTTCTTTTTTTACCGACGATAAGACCAGCTATTTTTCAGAATTTGGGCTATATCACTGCCAGAGACGGCAAATAGCAGAACATATCGCCAGGCACAGGGCCTGACGGGTCTCTGCCAGTCGAGAAAACTACCTTTACACATCGTATAAAATTTAACGCTGAATAACATTTGTATGAACCGACGATTATACCACCGCAGATATATGTAACAGATTATTACAAACGTATTGCCAGATGGTGCAGGATAGTGAACATTACCCGCCGTTTCTCCTCCCAATATAACTATAAGGCGTATGGACTACGGCCATCACGCTA
This sequence comes from Enterobacter sp. SGAir0187, assembly GCF_002952735.2. Taxonomy (NCBI): domain Bacteria; kingdom Pseudomonadati; phylum Pseudomonadota; class Gammaproteobacteria; order Enterobacterales; family Enterobacteriaceae; genus Enterobacter; species Enterobacter sp. SGAir0187. The sequence continues at coordinate 520,989 of NZ_CP025034.2, forward strand.
TGAACACCCCCGTTAATATGGGATGTAAAAAAAGAGGTATATGTGTCGACTGCAAACAATAAACCAACAGATGAAAGCGTGAGTCTGAACGCTTTTAAACAACCTAAAGCGTTCTATCTCATCTTCTCTATCGAGTTATGGGAGCGTTTTGGTTATTACGGCCTGCAAGGGATCATGGCGGTTTACCTGGTGAAACAGCTGGGTATGTCCGAAGCCGATTCCATCACGCTGTTCTCCTCCTTCAGTGCCCTCGTCTACGGTCTGGTCGCTATCGGCGGCTGGCTGGGTGATAAAGTTCTCGGGACTAAACGTGTCATCATGCTGGGCGCCATTGTCCTGGCGATTGGCTATGCTCTGGTTGCATGGTCAGGGCATGATGCCGCTGTCGTGTATATGGGTATGGCGACGATTGCCGTCGGTAACGGTCTGTTCAAAGCGAACCCGTCCTCCTTGCTCTCTACCTGCTACAGCAAAGATGACCCGCGTCTGGACGGTGCATTCACCATGTATTACATGTCTGTGAACATCGGTTCGTTCTTCTCTATGCTTGCCACCCCGTGGCTGGCCGCAAAATTCGGCTGGAGCGTGGCGTTTTCTCTCTCCGTGGTGGGTATGTTGATCACCGTGGTCAACTTTGCCTTCTGCAAACGCTGGGTTAAAGACTACGGTTCAAAACCTGACTTTGAACCAGTACACATGGGCAAACTGCTGGCGACCATTGTGGGCGTTGTTGCCCTGGCGGCGATCGCCACCTGGCTGCTGCACAACCAGGGCATCGCACGTGCCGTTCTGGGCGTGGTCGCGCTGGGTATCGTGGTCATCTTTGCGAAAGAAGCCTTCGCCATGCAGGGGGCTGCCCGTCGTAAGATGATCGTGGCGTTCATTCTGATGCTGGAAGCGATTATCTTCTTCGTACTGTACAGCCAGATGCCAACCTCTCTGAACTTCTTCGCTATTCGTAACGTTGAGCACTCCATCATGGGTATTGCGTTCGAACCGGAGCAGTATCAGGCGCTGAACCCGTTCTGGATCATGATTGGTAGCCCGATTCTGGCCGCGATCTATAACAAGATGGGCGACCGTCTGCCAATGCCGCACAAGTTCGCTATCGGTATGGTGCTGTGCTCCGGCGCGTTCCTGGTGCTGCCGCTGGGTACCAAATTTGCTACCGACGCCGGTATCGTATCCGTTAACTGGCTGATCCTGAGCTACGCGCTGCAGTCTATCGGCGAACTGATGATCTCTGGTCTGGGTCTGGCGATGGTTGCACAGCTGGTTCCGCAGCGTCTGATGGGCTTCATTATGGGTAGCTGGTTCCTGACCACTGCCGGTGCAGCAATTATCGCCGGTAAGATTGCGAACCTGATGGCCGTGCCGGAAAACGTCACTGACCCACTGGTTTCCCTGAACGTCTACGGTACCGTGTTCATGCAGATTGGTATCGCGACTGCCGTTATTGCCGCTCTGATGCTGCTGACCGCACCGAAACTGAATCGCATGACTCAGGACGACGACAAGACCGCTAAGGCGACCAAAACCGCTACTGCGTGAAATCCGTGAGAAACGACTGACCAGAAGCCGCTAATTGATTAGCGGCTTTTTTTTTATCCGTTTGCGCACTAACATAGCTGAAACCTCAGCGAAAAGGAGTTACCGATGAAACTGTTCTACAAACCGGGCGCGTGCTCTCTTGCTTCCCATATCACCCTGCGCGAGAGCGGCAAAGATTTCACGCTGGATGGCGTTGATCTGATGAAAAAACGTCTGGAAAACGGCGATGATTTTCTTGCCATTAACCCGAAAGGACAAGTTCCGGCGCTCCTGCTGGATGACGGTACTCTGCTGACCGAAGGCGTGGCGATTATGCAGTTCCTGGCCGATAGCGTACCCGATCGCCAGCTGCTGGCCCCGGTCAGCACCATTTCGCGCTATAAAACGCTGGAGTGGCTTAATTACATTGCCACCGAGCTGCACAAAGGCTTTACCCCCCTGTTCCGCCCGGATACGCCGGAAGAGTTTAAGCCTACCCTGCGCGCCCTGCTGGAGAAAAAGCTGCAGTACGTTAACGAATCGCTGAAAGACGAGCAGTGGATTGGCGGGTCGCGTTTCACGATTGCCGATGCATACCTGTTCACCGTGCTGCGCTGGGCGCGCGCGGTTAAGCTGAATCTGGAAGGGTTAGACCACATTGCATCGTATATGAAGCGCGTGGCAGAGCGTCCTGCGGTGGCTGCGGCGCTGAAAGCGGAAGGGCTTAGCTAATATCGCCCGGTGGCGCTTCGCTTGCACGGGCCTGGCCGGGTAAGCGCAGCGCCACCCGGCATCGTTTAAAGCTGGGTTGCGCTGAAATAGTGCTCCGGCTTCGCGATTCGATCCTGTGCTGCGACCACCTGCAGCTCATATTCCTGCATCTCTTTCGTCGCCGTCATAATTTCGTACACTGCCGCAGTAACATGCTCCAGCGCATCGCGCAGCGTTGCCCCTTGCAGCAATTTCACCAGCAGCAGGCCGCTGGTCACATCCCCCACGCCCACCGGCTGGCGCAGGCCAAAATCCACCAGCGGACGGCTGATGTGCCAGGCATCCTCTTTCGTCACCAGCAGCATCTCAAAGCGATCCTGACTTAGCCCTGCGCGCGCGAGGTGTTTTACCAGCACAACCTCAGGCCCCTGCCCGATCAGCTCGCGAGACGCGCTTACGGCCTCTTCTACGCTGTTAACCGGATGCTCGCAGAGAATTTCCAGTTCAACCAGGTTTGGCGCAATGATATCGCTGGCGGGCAGCGCGTGGCGGACGTGGAACTCCGCAACACCCGGCGCCACGATGCAGCCTTTCTCCGGATGGCCCATGACGGGGTCGCAGAAATATTTTGCCGACGGGTTAGCGGCCTTCACCTGGCGTACGATGCCGAGGATATGCTCCCCCTGCTCCGCGGAACCAAGATACCCGCTCAGTACGGCGTCACAGCGCTTGAGCTGGCCGATATCGGCAATGCCCTGCACCACCTCGGTGAGGTGTGAAGGCGGCATTACGCAGCCAGTCCATTTGCCGTACTGCGTGTGGTTGGAAAACTGAACGGTATTGAGGGGCCAGACGTTGGCGCCGAGGCGGCGCATCGGGAATTCCGCTGCGCTGTTGCCAGCATGTCCAAAAACAACGTGGGACTGAATGGCGAGGATGTTCTTCATTTTATGCTTACCCAACCCTTAAAAAACAAAAGGGGCGTGGTTTCCCACGCCCCTGAAGACTGTGACTTATTTCCAGCAGACAAGGCAGTAGTTTTTCTTACCGCGACGCAGCAGGGTGTAGCGGCCATACAGACGGTCGCCGTCAACAAAGGTGTATTCCGGGTCGGCCTGCTTTTCACCGTTGATGGTGATGGCGTTGGACGCGATGGTTTTACGCGCCTGACCGCGGGAAGGCTGGAGTTCAGAGTCCACCAGCGCCTGCATCAGGTCAGCCCCTTTTTCCATCTCAACCATTGGCACGCCGTCCTGCGCCAGCTGTTCGAAGTCCGCTTCGCTCAGATCGCTCAGGGTACCGTTGAACAGGCTAGCGGTAATGCGTTTTGCCGCGGCCAGACCTTCTTCACCGTGAACCAGTTTGGTCACTTCATCCGCCAGCACGTACTGCGCGCGCGGCGCTTTCCCGCTGTTCTTGTCTTCTTCTTCCAGCGCGTTGATCTCTTCAATGTCCATAAAGGTGAAGAACTTCAGGAAGCGGTAAACATCGGCGTCCGCCGTGTTGATCCAGAACTGGTAGAATTTGTACGGGCTGGTTTTCTTCGGATCGAGCCATACCGCGCCGCCTTCCGTCTTGCCAAATTTGGTGCCGTCTGCTTTGGTGATCAGCGGAACGGTCAGACCAAAGACCTGATTCTGGTGCAGGCGACGGGTCAGGTCGATACCTGAGGTGATGTTACCCCACTGGTCAGAACCGCCAATCTGCAGGGAAACACCGTGCAGTTTGTTCAGGCAGGCAAAGTCATACCCCTGCAGCAGGTTGTAGGAGAACTCGGTAAAGGAGATACCCTGGTCATCACGGTTCAGACGCTGCTTCACGGCCTCTTTGTTAATCATCTGGTTAACAGAGAAGTGCTTGCCGATGTCACGCAGGAAGGTCAGCACATTCATGCTGCCAAACCAGTCGTAGTTGTTCGCGGCAATCGCGGCGTTATCGCCACAGTTGAAGTCGAGGAACGGTGCAACCTGTTTGCGGATCTTATCGACCCACTCCTGCACGGTATCTTCGGTGTTCAGTTTACGCTCAGCGGCTTTGAAGCTTGGGTCACCAATCAGACCGGTCGCGCCGCCCACCAGGGCAACAGGCTTATGGCCCGCCATCTGGAAGCGTTTCAGGCATAACAATGGAACAAGATGCCCCAAATGCAAGCTGTCAGCGGTGGGATCGAAGCCGCAATAGAGCGCGATCGGGCCTTGCGCCAGTCGCTCTGCTAACGCTTCCTCGTCCGTCACCTGGGCCACGAGGCCCCGCTCTTGCAATTGTTTAATCAAGTTACTGCTTGCCATCAAATTCTCCATGTATAAACGACTGCACCTTTGCCGGTACACGACTTTTCGCCTGATGCGAAAGGACCATAGAATAAAGCGCAAGCGCGGTGTGCGCTAGCGCTTAAATCAACAAATTTCGGGGATTACGGCGCCAGTCTGTCGATTTTCCAGCCGCCATTCTCGCGCTGGTATAAAAAGCGGTCGTGCAGGCGATGTTCGCCCCCCTGCCAGAATTCGATTTGCTCAATCGGGATGCGGAAACCACCCCAGAAGCTCGGCAGCGGAATTTCCCCCTGCTGGAACTTCTGCTTCAGCTCCAGGAATTTACTTTCCAGCACGCCGCGGGCGGAAATGCGGCTGGACTGTTTTGATACCCAGGCGCCAATCTGGCTGTCACGCGGACGACTGTGGAAATACTTCACCACTTCCAGCGTCGAGAGACGTTCCGCTTTGCCGGTCACCATGACCTGACGTTCCAGCATGTGCCACGGGAACAGCAGGCTGATACGCGGATTGTTTTCCAGATGGTGCGCTTTGCGGCTGCCAAGGTTGGTATAGAACACCAGCCCTTTCTCGTCATAATGCTTGAGCAATACGATACGCTGATACGGTTGACCGTTTTCATCTACCGTTGCGACAACCATCGCCGTTGGGTCGGCAAGTTTCGCTTCGCAGGCCTGTTTCAGCCAGCGTTCAAAAAGCACGAGGGGTTCAGCGGGAAGATCCTGGCGACGCAGGCCGCCTTTGGTGTATTCACGGCGCAGATGCGCAATTTGCTGCAGTTCGTCGTTATCTGACATGGCGTTAGCTGACATTGAGAGTGGGTGGCGCTATTGTGCGCCGCCCCTGTAAAAATCTCAACGCTTCGGATTTTCGAGCTGGCAATTGTTCAGCACAATACGGTCACGTTTGTAGACCGTGGCGCTGTCGCCTTTCGACCAGAAGACATAGATACCGTCGGTGTAACGCGCTCCCGAGGCTGAAATGCCCTGCTTCAGCGTCAGCAGTTTATTGTCATAAACAAAACTGGCTTCCTGGCGTGGATTGTTCAGCTTTACGGTCAACGGTTTTTCGTCGCAGCGATACTCCAGCGTATCGGTCTGCATGCGCTCAAGGAGCTGGTTATAGACGCTGCATCCTGACAGCAACAAAGGGGCGGCAATAAGAAGAAGTTTTTTCATGGGCGTATTCCGAAGACTTTCCTGGTCCTGGAGGGCATGGCTGCCCCCCTGTTTCGTTCCATTTTAACGACGACGCGCCGCGCTGAATTTCAGTTAACTCTGATTATGACGCGGATTTGCCGGGAAAATCGCCCCAAGGACGCTCGCCTCGCGCGCGCCGGTTACCGACGGTAAATTGCCCGGCAGCCCGGCAATGGTGCGCCAGGCAAGCCAGGCGAAGGCCAGCGCCTCCATATCATCACCGCTGATGCCGGCCTCATCGGTCGTCGACACTTCGGTGCCCGGCAGCAGCCCGGCAAGACGCGCCATCACCAGCGGGTTACGGCTTCCCCCGCCGCACACCAGCAGGCGTTCACATCCGCCGCTAAGCAGCACCTGTTCAGAAATTGACACGGCCGTGAGCTCGGCAAGCGTCGCCTGAACATCCTGCGGCGCGAGCGCCGGGAATGACGCCAGCTGGCGCTCAAGCCAGCCAAAGTTGAAGTATTCACGCCCCGTGCTTTTCGGTGCCGGTAAGGCAAAATAAGGATCGCTCAGCATGGACTGCAGTAGCGGGAGAATCACCTTACCCTCACTCGCCCACTCCGCGTTTTTATCATACGGTTGCCCGCACTGTCGCCAGATCCAGGCATCCATTAACATATTGCCCGGGCCGGTATCGTAGCCGCGGACCGGCTGTCCCGGGATAAGCATCGACAGATTGGCGATCCCACCAATGTTGAGCACCATGCGCCGTTCTGAAGGGTGCGCCAGCAGCGCCTGATGAAACGCGGGCACCAGCGGTGCGCCCTGTCCGCCAAGGGCAATATCGCGACGACGGAAATCGCCGACCACCGTGACGCCGGTCTTCGCCACAATCTGGTTGTTATCGCCGATTTGCAGAGTATGCGGAGCCTCTCCGATGGGTTCATGCCAGACCGTTTGTCCGTGACACCCGATGGCCACCACATCCTGCGGGCGAAGATGTTCTTTTTGCATCAAAGCCTGCACCGCATCAGCAAATAGCGCCCCGAGGCGGACATCCAGCTGCCCAAGCTGGGAGAGGGTCAGCGGCTGCCCCTGACAGATACTGAGAATATCCTCTTTCAGTGAAATGGGGATTGGCCAGGTCAGGCTCGCCTGCTGTGCCACCATGTTTTCATCAATGGCGGCCAGAACGACATCTACCCCATCCAGACTGGTGCCTGACATCACACCAATGTAGCGACCCGATTTCATGCGCTTTCCTTACGTTGCGTGGGCTAAGGATATCCACTCAACCATAAACGGCGTCGCTTTGCCATCCGGCAATAATATTTTTTAACAATGTCAGACGGGTAGCGCGGGCGGATCCTGTTTATGTCTCGTTAAGTCAAATTCAAGTACAATTTTCCTATTGTTAGTGCAAAGATATGAACTATGGCTCCTTATGCCATATAATTTAGCCATAACGGATGCCCCCAATCGGGCGTTTTTGGTGAACAGGAGATTCAAATGATTTTACGTGTACTGGGCGTTTCGCTGATTGGTTTAACTCTGGCTGGCTGTGTGAATGACAGTTCACTTTCTGGCGACGTTTACAGCGCTTCTGAAGCGAAACAGGTTCAGAACGTGACTTACGGTACCGTTGTTAACGCACGCCCTGTACAGATTCAGGGTGGTGATGAAAACAACGTGATGGGCGCAATCGGCGGTGCCGTTCTGGGTGGTTTCCTGGGTAATACCGTCGGCGGTGGTACGGGACGCTCTCTGGCGACAGCCGCAGGTGCCGTTGCGGGTGGCGTAGCCGGCCAGGGCGTTCAGGGTGCGATGAACAAAACTCAGGGCGTAGAGCTGGAAATTCGTAAAGACGACGGCAGCACGATCATGGTTGTTCAGAAACAGGGCAGCACCCGCTTCTCTGCAGGCCAGCGCGTTGTGCTGGCGAGCAACGGAAGCCAGGTGACCGTTTCCCCACGTTAATTAAAAGTGGATGTGGTCCTCGGGCCACATCCATTTACAATATATTTCACTCTAAAAAATATAATTACAAAATACATTCACCCCATCCATTATTAATCACGCCTTATATTGTTTCTGCGCAAAGTATTTACCGTGCTAATTGATTAAACTCTTCGCAATCATCTCTTCATAATTATTTTAATTTGTAAAACTTTATATGCTTGCGAATAGTCGTTCTGTAAAAGGTCGTTATATCTCGTTCTGTTTCGGTTGCTTTGTTGTCATCGGAATATTACAGGTTTTATTTTCAAAACTGGTTGACTGGGTTCCGTCCTTTTCGCCTCTTTTGTTCCCCACACTCACCATTTTTTTACTCGTGTTTCACCTGTTTATTGCCTGCTTTATGGCAATGAAATACTGGTGTGATAAGCGGCGGCTCTATCTGATTGCCATCTCATTTGCCTTTGCCGGTTCGGCCTTGCTGATGGTCGGAACATTGACCAGCTTTCCGGCGTGGCTGGATCTCTATCAATTCAACGTTGTGAACTACAACGATGCGATGATCTACTATATGTTCCGCCACCTCTTAATGGCGGTGCTGATGATGGTTTCGGCATTACTTTATCCCACGCGCAATCTGTCCCTTTCACGGTTGGCGCATATTATCATCGTTAGCGGTTCATTTCTTTTTACCGCATGTATGGTGATTCTGGCCTGGATGTATTCCAGCCATTCCCCGTTTTTATCCCTCGATCTGGTTGATAATGAAACGCGGCAGTTTATGGTTCTCTGGAGCAACAGCATTAACATTTCATTAATTGTCCTCTGGGTCGTGACACTAGCCACGCTGATGCTTATTACGCGCGTGCGTAATCTGTTCTGGGTAGGCGGTAATTTTCTGTGTGTCTGCTATGTCGTCACGCTCTCTATGCTGTTGGTAGGCGGACATGCAGAAGATATATCATGGTATCGCGCCCGATTATTTGAAACCGTCGCGACGCTGATTATTATTTTTGTGCTGCTCTATGATGTCTTCAGGTTGTATCGTGACTCCCATTTGAAGTATCAGCAGTCGTATCAAAATTCGATTCGCGATCCGCTCACGCGCCTTTATAACCGCAGCTATTTTTATGAATCGTTAAACCAGGCGCTGGATATTGCCAGACCCAACCGCCCCGTTTCCGTCATTGTCAGCGATCTCGATCGCTTCAAGCGCATTAACGACACCTACGGGCATCTTCAGGGCGATAAAGTCCTGCAGTTTGTCGCCAACCTGCTGATGGATTCCGTGCGCCCGCAGGACATCGCGGCCCGTATCGGCGGCGAGGAGTTTGTGCTGATGCTGGCCAACACGTCGTCAGATTCCGCGTACCAGGTGGCCGAGCGCATACGTCTGAAGCTGAGCAGCTTTGATAAAACCAGCAGCGGCGGTCAGTTGCCGGAGCCCATCACCATCAGTATGGGGGTGTTTACGGCAACGTCATCAACGATAACCGCCGAAGCGTGCGTGGAAAGTGCCGACAAGGCGATGTATGAAGCGAAGGAGACGGGTCGTAATCGTGTGATCGTCTTTAAGTAAAAAAAGGCCTTGCTGATGCAAGGCCTTCGTGTTTATCAGTCGCGAGACTGCAGCTCATGGATATTTTGCTCAAGGCGAGCAATGAGGCTGATGAGCATTTCCAGCTCCGCCGGTGAAACGCCTGAGAGGATTTCACCGCGCGTTTTGGTAATGACGGCTTCCATTTCGGTGATGATAGGGGCCGCTTTCTCAGTGAGTTTAATCCGCTTTGCGCGACGATCGCTGGCGCAGGTTTGTCGGGAGATCAACCCCTTCTCTTCCAGCTGATCAAGTGTGCGCACCAGCGACGGTTGCTCAATGCCTATCGCTTTTGCCAGCTGAATTTGTGACTGATCGGGCGGCAACTGATGGATGTTGTGCAGCGTGACCCAATGCGTCTGTGTTAATTCCAGAGGTTTCAGGCGATGGTCAATCAGAGCACGCCAGACGCGTACCAACCTTGCCAGATCAGAACCTAATGGCGATTCCAATTTCATCTCCTTATAATTAGCTTGCTAAGTTATTATACTGATTTTAGAATAGTGTGCAGCATTTGTATTGCCAAAACAAATGCAATACTGCATTCATCGAACTTAAAAGTATGACTTACACTGAATTGTGATGCTTCATCATACTAAGACAAGCCAACGCGGCATTCTGTTCACTGCAAAGGATTTCTGCCCGTGACGTTTTTTCATCGCTCAGAGGGGTTACCCCTTCAGGATCTGATCTTCGGTGCGTCAGTCTACTTTCCTCCCCTGTTTAAGGCCGTGCTGGTGGGCTTTGTTCTCTGGCTCATCGCGCATCGTCTGCTTCGCGACTGGATGTACTCCGGCGAAATCTGGCATCCCATGCTGATGGATCTTTCCCTGTTTGCCCTCTCCGTATGTCTGGGCCTTGCTTTCTTGATGGTGTGGTGACTATGCCTCTGAAAACGCTGAAATACTTTTCTACCCTCTTTGTTCTTGCCCTCGCGCTGGTTGCAGGCTGGTGGATGTGGAATTTTTATATGCAGTCCCCCTGGACCCGTGACGGCAAAATTCGCGCTGAACAGGTCAGCATCACCCCTCAGGTGTCGGGAAGCATCACGACGCTGCTCGTTAAGGATAACCAGTACGTCAAAAAGGGTGAGATACTCTTCCGAATCGACGATACCCCATACCACATCGCGATTCTGAACGCCGAGGCGCAGCTGGCAAAAGCCCAGTCAGACTTAGCGAAAGCGAATAACGAGGCCAACCGCCGCCGGCATTTATCGCAAAATTACATCTCCGCGGAAGATTTAGACACCGCCAACATCAACGTGAAGGCCATGCAGGCGAGCGTCAACGTGGCCCAAGCCACACTGAAGCAGGCCCAGTGGGAGCTGACCCAAACGGTGATTACCGCGCCAGTTGACGGGTGGGTAACCAACCTTTCCGCTCGCGTGGGGAATTATGCCACCACGGGACAACCCGTTTTTGCCCTCGTCGACAGTCACTCCTTCTACGTGGTGGGCTATTTTGAAGAGACCAAGCTTCGCCATATTCGGGAGGGATCGCCCGCCGCCATTACGCTTTACAGCGGCTCGCAGAAGTTACAGGGTCACGTATCCAGCATTGGCCGCGCTATTTACGATCAAAGCGTCGAAACGGATTCCGGCCTGGTACCGGACATCAAGCCGAACGTGCCCTGGGTGCGTCTCGCTCAGCGCGTGCCGGTTCGCGTGGAGTTTGACCATTTACCGCAGGACATCACGCTGGTCTCCGGCACCACCTGTACTGTCTCCATCGGAAACCGGTGATGAAGCTGCCGGCACTCTCCTGGCAAAACACGCCGTGGAGCAAAGCGACGCGCGCTCAGTGGCGCTACGCGCTGCGTAACGGCATCGCTATGTGTCTGGCGCTGACCGTCGCCTATTACCTGAACCTGGATCAGCCCTACTGGGCGATGACGTCTGCCGCGGTGGTGAGTTTTCCTACGGTCGGCGGGGTGATCAGTAAGAGCCTTGGGCGCATCGCCGGCAGCCTGCTGGGCGCGACGGCGGCGTTAATTATCGCCGGCCATACGCTGAACGATCCGTGGATGTTCCTGCTGAGCATGGCGGCGTGGCTGGGGTGCTGTACCTGGGCCTGCGCCCATTTTACTAATAACGTTGCCTACGCATTTCAGCTGGCGGGTTATACCGCCGCCATTATAGCCTTTCCCGTGGTGAATGTTCTCGACACCACCGAGCTATGGGACATCGCCCAGGCGCGCGTCTGTGAAGTGATTGTCGGCATTCTTAGCGGTGGGTTTATGATGATGATCCTACCCAGTACCTCTGACGGTACAGCGCTTATCACCGCCCTGAAGACCATGCATGCCCGCTTACTGGAGCATGCAAGCCTTCTCTGGCAGCCAGATACTAACGATGAAATCCGTCTGGCACACGAAAAGGTCATCGGTCAGATCCTGACCATGAATCTGCTGCGCATTCAGGCCTTCTGGAGCCACTACCGCTTTCGTCGTCAGAACACCCTGCTCAATTATTTACTGCACCAGCAGCTGCGTATGACCAGCGCCATCTCCAGCCTGCGCAGAATGCTGCTCAACTGGCCGACGCCGCCGGAAAACACCCGTGCTGTCATCGAAACGCTGCTCTCGGCTCTTGCGCGCCCGGATGCGGACATCTACACCGTTGCGAAGATCATCGCCCCGCTCGCCCCGGTTGATGAGTACGACTATCGCCATCGCGCCTTCTGGCAACGTCTGAATTACTTTTGCCGACTCTACCTGCGCAGCAGCCGCTGGATTAACGCGGTTGAGAATGCCACGCCGGTCACGGAGTTCAACGTTCCCGGGAGCCCGGCTCTCGCCCGCCATACCGACTACCTGGAAGCGCTGTGGAGCGGTTTTCGCACCTTCTGCGCGCTGATGCTGGTGGGGGCGTGGAGCATTACCACGCAGTGGGAGTCCGGTACGGCGGCCCTGACGCTTGCTGCCATCAGCTGCGTGCTTTACTCCGTCGCGGCCTCGCCGTTCAACTCGCTGACGCTCCTGCTACGCACGCTGGTGCTGCTGTCGTTGTTCAGTTTTGTGGTGAAGTTTGGCCTGATGGTGCAGATAAGCGATCTGTGGCAGTTCCTGCTGTTTCTGTTTCCGCTGTTGACCACCATGCAGCTACTCAAGCTGCAAATGCCAAAACAGGCGGGCCTCTGGGGGCAGCTGATTGTCTTTATGGGCTCGTTTATCTCCGTGACCAATCCGCCGGTTTATGATTACGCCGATTTTCTTAATGACAACCTGGCGAAAATCCTTGGCGTGGGGCTGGCGTGGCTGGCTTTCGCGGTGTTGCGCCCCGGCTCCGATGCCCGCAAAAGCCGCAGACATATCCGGGAGTTACGCCGGGGGTTTGTGGACCAGCTCAGCCGTAAACCGCATCTTCGTGAAAACGAGTATGAATCGCTGGTGTATCACCACGTGAGCCAGCTCAATAACAGCCAGGACGCGCTTTCCCGGCGCTGGCTGCTGCGCTGGGGCGTGGTGCTGTTGAACTGTTCGCACGTGGTCTGGCAGCTTCGCGGGTGGGAAACACGCTCCGACCCGCTGTCGCAGGTTCGCGATGTATGCATCTCTCTGCTGCGCGATGTGATGAGCGAACGCGGCGTCCAGCAGCGCCCGCTGGCAACCACGCTGAATGAACTGCAGCGGATCTGCGATACGCTTGCACGACATCATCTCCTCGCCGCCCGTGATTTGGCCTCGATAATCTGGCGGCTGCACTGCTCGCTGTCGCAGCTGGAGCAAGCACCACCGCCGGGTACCATTGGGGATCAGATCACGCCGCAGGCATAACGCGCCCCGCCGCCGCCAAGCGGTTTAGGTTGATCGGACATATTGTCGCCGCCGACATGAATCATTAGCGCTTTACCTTTTACCTCATCCAGCTTTTTCAGACGCGGCGCGACAACGGGATCGGTGGCTTTACCGTCGTTATTGACCACCAGCACGGGCAGATCGCCCAGGTGTCCCATTCCATCCGGGCCCTCATGCTTGCCGGTATGCTGGGGATCCAGGTGCCCCCCTGCCGCTTCCGCCGCTGACGCTTTACCCTCTTTCAATGCGGGCTGACAGCTGCCTTTGGCGTGAACATGGAAACCATGCTCACCGGGAGGGAGTGCTTTGAGGTTGGGAGCGAACTCCAGCCCTTTGTCGGTTTCCGTGATTTTCACCGTACCGATGGACTGACCCACACCCTGAGAGGTGACGAGATTCATTTCCACTTCGTCGCTGGCTGCCTGCGCCCCTGCGCAAACAACCAGCGTGACCATTGCCAGAGCAAAACGCTTCATATGACCTCCGCTGGTTATTTTTTGCCCCTTAAGTGTATACCAGGGGCAAAGATTTCACCGGAAAGTCACCTTCTGGCGGTTTATGGCACGTCGTAACCCAGCGCGGCTTTGCGGATGCGGAACCACTGCTGGCGGGTCATCTGCAGCTCTTCAGCGGCCAGTGCAGAACGCACGCGTTCTATTTTGCCGGAACCAATAATGGGCAGCGGTTTTGACGGCAGACGCAGGATCCAGGCGTAAACCACCTGTTCGATGCTCTCCGCGTTCAGCTCGCGGGCGATAGTGTCCAGCTCGTTACGCAGCGGCTGGAATTCATCATCATTAAACAAGCGTCCGCCTCCCAGGCACGACCAGGCCATCGGGCGAATACGCAGCTGTTGCAGCTGGTCGAGGGTACCGTCCAGCAGCAGCGGCTGGTGTACCGGGGAGATCTCCACCTGGTTGGTGGCCAGGGTAAACGGCAGACGAGACTGAAGCAGTGCAAACTGCGCCGGTGTAAAGTTGGAAACGCCAAAGTGACGCACTTTGCCGCTCTGGTGCAGGTTCAGGAAGGCTTCTGCCACCTCATCGGCATCCATGAGCGGATCCGGACGGTGGATTAACAGCAGGTCGATACGGTCGGTCGCCAGATTGACCAGCGACTGCTCAGCGCTCTTGATGATATGCGCGCAGTCGGTGATGTAATGCCCAAGGGCGTGTTCCGGTTTTGCCGTGGTGGCAATCCCGCACTTCGTGACGATCTCCATGCGGTCGCGGAGTGCCGGAACCAGCTTGAGCGCCTCGCCGAATGCGGCTTCACACTGATAACCACCGTAGATGTCCGCATGGTCGACCGTGGTGACGCCCAGATCGATATGCTCTTCAATAAAGCTCGCCAGCTGGAGGGGGGACATATTCCAGTCCATCAGGCGCCAGTAGCCCATCACAAAACGGGAGAATTCTGGCCCCTGGGGGGCAAGGGTAATTCGCTGAACCATAACATTTTCCTCAAGGACGTGATGTCATGAGTATACGCAATTACCATGTTAAAAAAGTGAAGGTTGCTGAGGTTCTTCGGTCTCACTGGATTTGTTTGCGCGTATTTTGCGCAGAAGACGCTGTCGGCAAAGGCGTAGCACCTCCTGCTTTTGCGTGTCGCTGAAGTTTTGCCAGTTGAAACGCTCGTCGCGGGTACGCATGCACCCGCGGCAATATCCGCGTTCATCCACCTGACAAATCCCGCGGCACGGGCTCTGGATGGGGAAAAACTCCAGCTGCTCTGCCACACTCACCTCCGGATAACCACTCTCACCTACAGTGAAGACGCTAAACGCGCCACGTGCAAGGCCTGTACCACAGATTTGTGGCATTAAGGTTTCACTAATCTTCCCGCTTTATACTCGGCCCATCATGACAATGACAGGTTTACCGATCGATGTGGTTAATCAAAAAGTTACAATGTAACGACATTAAATTTACTCTGGGCTGTGCACTCTTCTTTACGCTAATCAACGGGCTGTTTATCCAGCGCAGCTGGGCCATTATTGCCCCTTCGCACCTGCACGACATCCTCTTTGCCGCGTCCGTACCGCTGGTGCTGTTTTGCGGCTGGGTGATTGTCTTTAGCCTGCTGAATATCCCCTATATCCGTAAGCCGCTGCTGATCGTCTTAACGGTCGGATGCGCCGCGGCAACCTACTTTATGTACACCTACGGCGCGGTGATCGATCAGAACATGATTGTTAACGTGTTCGAAACCAACTCTCAGGAAGCGACAGCCCTGGTGACGCCGCAGATGATTCTGTGGATTGTTATTGCTGGCCTCGTGCCTTCCGTGGTGCTGGCGTTGACCCGCATTCGTACCGGGAAATGGTGGTATGCCCTGCTGACGCGCGTTGCCGCGATGCTTGGCGCCCTGCTGGTGATTATCCTGATTGCCGCCGTGTTTTATAAAGATTACGCCTCACTGTTTCGCAACAACAAAAGCATCGTCAAAATGGTGACCCCGGCCAACTATGTCAGCGCCGTGGTGAAGTACAGCAAAATGCGCTGGTTTGCCGGCGATCAAACGCTGGTACGGATTGGCGAAGATGCCCATAAAGGACCGTTGATTTCAGGTCAACAAAAGAAAACCGTTCTGGTACTGGTCGTTGGGGAAGCCTCCCGCGCGGCGAACTACTCCCTGAATGGTTACGATCGTGAAACGAACCCGGAGCTGAAAAAGCAGGATGTGATTAACTTCCCGCAGGCCTCCTCATGCGGCACTGAAACCGCCGTTTCCGTTCCGTGCATGTTCTCGGGCATGACGCGTAGCAAATACGATGCCGACCTGGCTCACCATCAGGAAGGTCTGCTCGATGTGCTCAAGCATGCGGGGATCAACCTGCTGTGGCGCGACAACGATGGCGGCTGTAAAGGTGCCTGCGATCGCGTGCCGCATACCGATATGACGCAGTGGAATCTGGATCAGTTCTGCAAAGACAAATCCTGTATTGATGATGTGAATTTCTACCGTCTGGACAACGTGCTGGATGGTCTGAAGCAGGACACGGTGCTGGTTATCCACCTGATGGGGAGCCACGGTCCGGCGTACTATCGCCGTTACCCGGACACTTTCCGGAAATTCACCCCAACCTGCGACACCAATGAAATTCAGGATTGCGACCATCAGGCGCTGATGAATACCTATGACAACACCATCCTGTATACCGACAGCATGGTCAGCAAAACCATTGATGCCCTGAAAGCGCGCCAGGCGAGCATGAACACCGCGCTGATTTATCTCTCGGATCACGGTGAGTCACTGGGTGAAAGCGGCATTTATCTGCACGGTACGCCGTACATGCTGGCGCCGGAGCAGCAAACGCACATTCCGTTTATGTTCTGGCTGTCACCGGACTACGCGAAAAACTTTGGCATCAATGAACAGTGTTTACGCGACCATGCAGCAAAAAATGCGGTCTCCCAGGACAATTTATTTTCAACCGTATTGGGTATGATGGACGTCAAATCAACGGTTTATCAACAGCAGCTGGATATTCTGAACGCATGTCGTCGATAAACTCGCTTGCATTAGACCGAACGGTCTATTAGAGTGCGGCCATGAGCAGAAATACTGAACACGATACCCGCGAACATCTCCTGGCAACCGGCGAGCGTCTGTGCATGCATCGCGGGTTTACCGGTATGGGGTTGAGCGAGTTATTAAAAACCGCTGAGGTACCGAAGGGGTCGTTTTATCACTACTTCCGGTCCAAAGAGGCCTTTGGCGTGGCAATGCTGGAGCGTCATTACGCGGGCTACCACCAGCGTCTGGCCACCCACTTTGCGTCCGGTGAAGGAAACTATCGGGATCGTGTTCTGAACTACTATCAGGAAACGCTGAACCAGTTCTGTCAGCAGGGCATTATCAGCGGATGCCTGACGGTCAAGCTGTCTGCCGAAGTGTGCGATCTTTCCGAAGACATGCGCTCGGCGATGGATAAGGGTGCCCGCGGCGTGATCGCCCTGCTGGCCCAGGCGCTGGAAAAAGGCCGCGACGAAAAAACGCTGGCCTTTTCCGGCGACCCCTTAATGCAGTCTCAAGTGCTCTATTCCCTCTGGTTAGGGGCCAACCTGCAGGCAAAAATTTCGCGCAGTGCCGTGCCGCTGGAAAGCGCGCTGGCACATGTGAAAAACAGCATTACTGCGCCTGGCGTATAACGGGCGTTTTTTATTTACCTTATTACTAGTCGACTGGTCTACTCAGGAGTCTTTATGTCAGCTGAAAAACTGTTTACCCCATTGAAAGTGGGTGCCGTCACGGCGCCAAACCGCGTGTTCATGGCTCCGCTGACCCGTCTGCGCAGCATTGAGCCGGGTGACATCCCAACCCCGCTGATGGGCGAATACTATCGCCAACGCGCAAGCTCTGGCCTGATCATCACCGAAGCCACCCAGATCTCTGCTCAGGCGAAAGGTTACGCCGGTGCGCCGGGCCTTCACAGCCCGGAACAGATCGCGGCATGGCAGAAAATCACCGCGGGCGTTCACGCTGAAGAGGGTCGTATTGCGGTCCAGCTGTGGCATACCGGTCGTATCTCACACAGCAGCATCCAGCCTGGCGGTCAGGCACCGGTCTCTGCGTCGGCCCTGAGCGCCAATACCCGTACTTCCCTTCGCGATGAAAACGGCAATGCGATCCGCGTGGATACCTCTATGCCGCGTGCGCTGGAGCTGGACGAAATCCCGGGGATTGTTAACGACTTCCGTCAGGCCGTGGCCAACGCCCGTGAAGCCGGTTTTGACCTGATTGAGCTGCACTCCGCGCATGGCTATCTGCTGCACCAGTTCCTGTCACCGTCGTCTAACCACCGCACCGACCAGTACGGCGGCAGCGTCGAAAACCGCGCCCGTCTGGTGCTGGAAGTGGTGGATGCGGTATGCAAGGAGTGGAGCCCGGACCGTATCGGGATCCGCGTCTCCCCAATCGGGTCTTTCCAGAACGTCGACAACGGCCCGAACGAGGAAGCGGATGCGCTCTATCTGATTGAAGAGTTGGCCAAACGCGGTATTGCCTATCTGCACATGTCCGAGCCTGACTGGGCCGGCGGTAAGCCTTACACTGAAGCGTTCCGCCAGAAAGTGCGCGAGCGCTTCCACGGGGTGATCATCGGAGCAGGTGCCTATACGCCTGAAAAAGCCGAAGATCTGATTAATAAAGGGCTGATCGATGCCGTCGCGTTTGGCCGCGACTACATCGCCAACCCGGATCTGGTTGCTCGTCTGCAGAAAAAAGCGGCGCTCAATCCGCAGCGTCCGGAAAGCTTCTACGGCGGCGGCGCGGAAGGCTACACCGACTACCCTTCACTGTAATCTCGCCATTGTACATTGATAGCGGCGACAGTTCGCCGCTATACTAAAACATCGTTTCTGTTCAAAAAGCTTTTTTATTCCATTGGTTAATGAGGAAATTATGCGCCTACTTCACACCATGCTGCGCGTTGGCGACCTGCAACGTTCAATCGATTTCTACACTAACGTCCTGGGCATGAAGCTGCTGCGCACCAGCGAAAACCCGGAATACAAATACTCGCTGGCGTTCGTGGGTTACGGCCCGGAAACGGATGAAGCGGTAATCGAGCTGACCTACAACTGGGACGTTGACAGCTATGAGCTGGGCACGGCCTACGGCCATATCGCGCTGGAAGTAGACAACGCAGCCGACGCGTGCGAACGCATTCGCAAAAATGGCGGTAACGTCACCCGCGAAGCGGGCCCGGTAAAAGGCGGCACCACCGTGATTGCGTTTGTGGAAGATCCGGACGGTTACAAAATCGAGCTGATTGAAGCCAAAGACGCCGGTCGCGGTCTGGGCAACTGATCCCTCAGGGCGCAACGTGCGCCCGTAGTTTTACTGCATCACCCCGCAAAATTTGCCATAATGCGCTCTGCTTTTTCCCCATGTAAGAGACCCTGATGTCCGATAACGCTCAATTTAGCGGTCTGTGCGACCGTTTTCGTGGTTTTTATCCCGTTGTCATTGATGTAGAAACAGCCGGATTTAACGCTAAAACCGATGCGCTGCTCGAAATTGCCGCCATCACGCTGAAGATGGATGAACAGGGCTGGCTTACACCGGACACCACGCTGCATTTCCACGTTGAACCTTTCGAAGGGGCAAATTTACAGCCGGAAGCGCTGGCGTTTAACGGTATCGATCCGCATAACCCGCTGCGCGGTGCCGTCAGTGAATATGACGCGCTGCACGCCATTTTTAAAATGGTGCGTAAAGGCATGAAAGAGAGCAACTGCAGCCGCGCCATTATGGTGGCCCATAACGCCACCTTCGATCACAGCTTTACCATGGCTGCCGCGGAGCGCGCGTCGCTCAAACGCAATCCCTTCCACCCTTTTGTCACCTTCGACACCGCCGCGCTGAGCGGCCTGGCGCTGGGACAAACGGTGTTATCAAAGGCCTGTATTACGGCTGGCATACCGTTCGACGGCACGCAGGCGCACTCCGCGCTGTATGACACGGAGCGTACCGCAGAGCTGTTCTGTGAGATCGTCAACCGCTGGAAGCGTCTGGGCGGCTGGCCGCTGCCGATGGGTGATGAGGCCGAGCGCCAATCGTAGGTCGGGTAAGCGCAGCGCCACCCGACAAAAAAAAAGCGACCACATAGCAGGTCGCTTTTTTATTTCCGCAGAAAATTACTCTGCGTCCGGCTCTTCCGTTTTGTACTTCGCCGCGGTTTCTTTGATCAGCTGCTGCAGTTCGCCGCGCTGATACATTTCAATCAGGATATCGCAGCCGCCAACCAGTTCGCCGTCAACCCACAGCTGTGGGAACGTCGGCCAGTTCGCGTACTTCGGCAGCTCAGCGCGGATGTCCGGGTTCTGCAGGATATCAACGTAAGCAAAACGCTCACCACAGGCAGACAGCGCCTGAACCGCTTGCGCGGAGAAGCCGCAGCTTGGCAGCTTTGGAGAACCTTTCATATACAGCAGAATCGGGTTTTCAGCGATCTGGCGCTGGATTTTTTCAATAGTGGTGCTCATGTCTTGCTTCCTTTAACTTCTGTTACGGCATTCGTCTGACATTGTAGCGGTTCAGACTGGCATCGGAAAATAACATTTTTGTCACGTATAGACATTCTACTCCGAGTCACGAAAAGTTGCATTGCAAATGGTGTTTACCCCTGCGGCGGCCAGGGTTTTGCTTAGGGAATGGGCAAATGTACGACAGAACGATGAATTTTTTTGCACTTGCTAACGAAACAGGATTGGAGATTGAAAAATGCTATTAACTTTCTGGCTTTTTATGGATTAGAATCGACGGGCTTTGTAAATCACACGCGGGTATTATTGATGACCTGCATTTATCAGGGGACTGCCCAGTGGCGCGGATAAATAAAATCTCGATCACGCTCTGTGCTTTACTGTTTACTTCACTCACTTTCACGCCAGTGGCAAACGCCTCTCAGCAGGCGCGGCATTCTGCTGTACAAAAAAACCATCTGGTGAAAGCCACAGAACGTAAGAAAAAAACCACCGCTAAGAACGACAAGAAAAAGACAAACACACAGACAAAAAAAACCGCTTCCAGCAAGACGAAAACCACATCTTCCCGCACTGCCCACACCGCCAAAAGTAAAGCTTCGCAAACCGCCGCTAACCTCGTGACTGAAAAATGCATCGCGCGTAAAGGCCATAAGGCGAAATGCACGAAGGTCACCAAAATAGCGGAAGTGCATAAAGTACGCGTCCAGAAAGCGCAAAAAACCGCAATGAACAAGCTGATGGGGCAGATTGGCAAACCTTATCACTGGGGCGGGACTTCGCCGCGTACCGGTTTTGACTGCAGCGGCCTCGTCTATTACGCCTATAAGGATCTGGTCAAGTTCCGCATTCCGCGCACCGCCAACGAAATGTACCACCTGCGCGACGCGTCCCCGGTCAACCGTGGAGAGCTGGAGAACGGCGATCTGGTCTTCTTCCGCACGCAGGGCCGCGGGACCGCTGATCACGTTGGCGTCTATGTCGGCAACGGAAAATTCATCCAGTCACCGCGTAGCGGCCAGGATATTCAGATCACCTCTCTCAGTGAAGACTACTGGGTACGCCATTACGTCGGCGCGCGTCGCGTGATGACGCCAAAAACCATTCGCTAACCCCTGCCCTGCCACCCCCGTGGCAGGGTAAGTTCCTCTTTTGCATACCCTTTCAATTTGCTATCCTGTCCTTGTTGTCTGTGTGGTTATTGACAACACAAAATACAATAAGGAGAGAAGCAATGTCGTTCGAATTACCTGCACTACCGTATGCAAAAGACGCCCTGGCCCCGCACATTTCTGCGGAAACCCTGGAATATCACTACGGCAAGCATCACCAGACGTACGTCACCAACCTGAACAACCTGATCAAGGGCACCGATTTTGAAGGCAAAACGCTGGAAGAGATCGTCCGTAGTTCTGAGGGTGGTGTATTCAACAACGCCGCTCAGGTGTGGAACCACACCTTCTACTGGCACTGCCTGGCGCCAAACGCCGGTGGCGAACCTGCCGGTGAACTGGCTACCGCCATTAACGCCGCCTTTGGCAGCTTCGCGGAATTCAAAGCGAAGTTCACCGATGCCGCCATCAAGAACTTCGGTTCAGGCTGGACATGGCTGGTCAAAGAGGCGGATGGCAAACTGGCTATCGTGTCCACCTCTAACGCGGGCACCCCGCTGACCACCAGCGCTAAGCCGCTGATGACCGTGGACGTATGGGAACACGCTTACTACATCGATTACCGTAACGCGCGCCCTAACTACCTGGAGCACTTCTGGGCACTGGTTAACTGGGACTTTGTGGCGAAGAACTTCGCCGCGTAAGAGACACGCAGAAGGGTTCGCCCTTCTGCGTTTTTGGTTTATTCCGCAGCGCAGGCTGCTTCTGGCTGTTTACGACCCGACATCATCACCAGCAGCAGGCCGAGCGCGGCAATAATCGCCCCCATCACCGGCACAAAACTGTACCCCAGCCCACCAGAAATCACGGCCCCACCGGCCGCCGCACCGAGCGCATTGCCCAGGTTAAAGGCACCAATATTGACCGAGGATGAGAGGCCCGGCGCTTCATGCGCGACGCGCATCACGCGCATCTGCAGGGGCGGCACCACGGCAAAGGTGGCGGCTCCCCAGACGACCATCGCGATCGCGGCGCCAAACTCGTTACGCGCCAGCCACGGAATGGCGATCATGATAACAATCAGCAGGGTTAAGAAGCCCTTCAGCGTTCCGCTCACCGAACGGTCAGCAAATTTCCCACCGAGATAGTTGCCAATCGAGAAGCCCACGCCAATCAGCACCAGCATCGCGGTCACAAAGAGAGGCGTTGCGTGGGTGATGTCATGCAGCACAGGTGAAATATAGGTGTAGAGGGTAAACATTGCCCCTGCCCCCAGCACGGTAGTAAGCAGCGCAGAGAGCACCTGCGGGCGCACCAGCACCGACAGCTCTCTGCGCACGTCAGGACGTTCACCCGCGCTGCCTTTTGGCAGGGAGAAGAACAACGCCATCATCGCGACCACGCCCAGCCCGGCCGTTGCCAGGAAGGACATCCTCCAGCCAATGACCTCGCCCAGCCAGGTTGCCGCAGGAACACCGCCGATGTTAGCGATGGTCAGCCCCATAAACATGGTGGCCACGGCGCTCGCCTGCTTATGTTTTGGCACCACGCTTGCCGCCACGACCGACCCCAGCCCAAAGAACGCGCCGTGGTTGAGGCTTGTCAGAATACGCGACAGCATCAGCGTGGTGTAGTCCGGCGAAATGGCCGAAAGCACGTTGCCGAGGGTGAAAATCGCCATCAGGAAAATCAGCGCATTGCGGCGCGCGCGGTGCGAAAGGAGAAGCGTCATCAGCGGCGCTCCGACCATTACGCCGATAGCGTAGGCGCTGATTAACATGCCTGCCGCAGGAATCGAGACGTCCACGCCGCGGGCGATGACGGGCAGTAACCCCATCGGGGAGAATTCAGTGGTGCCAATCCCAAAAGCGCCAATCGCCAGGGCCAGCAGGGGAAAATTGATTTTCATGCGTCAACTCCGGATGCCGTGTCATGTGGTGACACAGAACAAAGAAGCGGAAAGCATGACATCAATCACAAAAAATGAGAAGTTAACAAAATGGCAAAAGATTTTTGCCACGGGAGTAACAATCGTGGTGAGCGGGAGGGAGAAGGCTCTCCCTCCACGTAAATCAGTGCAGCGCGGCCGTCAGACCCGCAGCGACAATCAGAGCCAGCACAACAACGGTGGTGAACAGCGAAAACTTCAGATCGGAACTCATCAATTTTTCTCCTTTTAATCCCCCCACGAAAAGTGAGCCTGCTCATTTTTGCATAATTTACGTCAAAAATCTTCCTGGATTTAGGCTGATAAACACTTTACCTCTTCCCCTTTTCATCAAGATAGGACAAAATTCCACGCTAAATTTATTAGCGTACCGGCCATTGACCCCCTCCTGACGTCCCGTGTCGTTTTCCCGGCGTGCCGCGATTCAAGATTGCGTGATAAGGGTGAGACAAGGCAAACGTTTACCTTCAAGTTTTTCAGGAGTTTAGGATATGGTCTGGAGTGACATTTAATGGCAACAATTAAAGACGTAGCAAAACGCGCAAACGTTTCCACTACAACCGTATCACATGTAATTAACAAAACCCGCTTTGTGGCGGAAGAGACGCGCAACGCCGTCTGGGCAGCGATCAAAGAGCTGCACTATTCGCCAAGTGCGGTTGCGCGCAGCCTCAAGGTTAATCACACCAAATCCATTGGATTGCTGGCCACCAGCAGTGAAGCGGCCTATTTTGCCGAGATCATTGAAGCGGTAGAGAAGAACTGCTTCCAGAAAGGCTATACCCTGATTCTGGGCAACGCATGGAACAGCATAGAAAAACAGCGCGCCTACCTGTCGATGATGGCGCAGAAGCGCGTGGATGGCCTGCTGGTGATGTGTTCCGAGTACCCGGAATCCGTGCTGTCGATGCTGGAAGAGTATCGCCATATCCCCATGGTGGTCATGGACTGGGGTGAAGCGCGCGCGGACTTCACCGACTCCGTTATCGACAACGCCTTTGAAGGCGGTTACATGGCGGGCCGTTATCTGATCGAACGCGGTCACCGCGAGATTGGCGTGATCCCGGGCCCGCTGGAGCGTAACACCGGCGCGGGCCGTCTGGCCGGTTTTATGAAAGCGATGGAAGAAGCGCTGATCACCGTGCCGGAAAACTGGATCGTACAGGGCGACTTTGAGCCGGAATCAGGCTATCGCGCAATGCAGCAGATCGTTTCCCAGCCGCACCGCCCGACCGCCGTTTTCTGCGGGGGTGACATCATGGCCATGGGTGCGCTCTGCGCCGCCGATGAGCTGGGTCTGCGCGTACCGCAGGATATTTCCGTGATCGGGTATGACAACGTGCGTAACGCGCGCTTCTTCACCCCGGCGCTGACAACCATTCACCAGCCAAAAGATTCGCTGGGCGAAACGGCCTTCAATATGTTGTTGGACAGAATCGTCAACAAACGCGAAGAGTCGCAGTCCATTGAAGTTCACCCGCGCCTGATTGAACGCCGTTCCGTTGCGGATGGTCCGTTCCGCGACTACCGTCGTTAATCCCTTGAAGGGGCCAGCTACGCTGGCTCCCGTAACCATTCCCGGTTCAGCGTTTCACTGTCTCCCAGATAATCCAGCAGCCAGGCCATGGCGGGCGAGACATCATTTTGTTGCCAGGTCAGGCAGCAGGCCGCGTCCGGGAACGGATTCTCCAGCGTCAGTTCAACCCATTCTCCGGTATCGATGCGCGGACGCGCAAAATGAACGGGCACCATCGCGACGCACAGCCCGGCGCTGAGGCACGTTGCCGACGATTCCCAGTCAGGGGCCACCACTCGCCGCTGGTTGTCCAGAAGCCAGGTGATACGCTTGGGCAGTGAACGGGACGTATCCTCCAGCACCAGCGACGGCCAGTTGCGTAGCGTATCGTCGCTGAGCGGCCCCTCCATCGCCGCCAGGGGATGATCGCTTGCCACCACGCACTTCCAGCTCAGCATGCCCATATCGCGAAAGGCGTAACGTCCCCCGACCGGGATCGCCTGCGTGGCCCCGATTGCCATCTCTGCCCTGCCGTCCGCCAGCGCATCCCAGACGCCGTTGAACACCTCCTGCGAGACCCGCAGCTCGACATCTGAAAAATGACGATAGAAGTCGACGATCATCTGCCGGGTACGTTCTGGCTTAACGATGTTATCCACCGCGATGGAAAGATGTCCCCGCCAGCCGTTAGCGATCTGCTGACACTGTTCGCGGGTGATCTGCATTTTTTTGATAACAGAACGCCCTTCCTTCAAAAACCACGCCCCTGCGGGCGTTAATTCCACATCACGATGGCGCCGCTCAAACAGCGGAACCGCCAGCCACTCCTCCAGCTGACGCACCGTGTAGCTGATGGCCGAAGGGACGCGGTGCAGCTCCTGCGCTGCACCGCTAAAGCTGCCGTTACGTGCAACAGCATCGACCACTTCAAGAGAATAATCTGACCACATTTTCTGCCTGCAAAAAATTTGAATGCACCCGCCAAATATTAGCGTTTCACAAGCGGCTTTGCACTCCCTACACTCTGCGCCAACGTACACCTGCCTCCTCAGGAGAATAAGAGAATGCAACCCAGGAAAGGATTTTTAGTCTGGCTCGGCGGCTTAAGCGTGCTGGGTTTTTTGGCCACCGACATGTACCTGCCCGCGTTTGCCGCGATGCAGGAAGACCTGCAAACCCCTGCGGCGGCCATCAGCGCCAGCCTGAGCCTGTTCCTTGCCGGTTTTGCTTTCGCGCAGCTCCTGTGGGGTCCGCTCTCGGATCGCTTTGGCCGTAAACCGGTACTGCTGCTGGGTCTGGCCATTTTTGCGGTGGGCTGCCTGGGGATGCTGTGGGTGCGCGATGCTACCTGGCTGCTGGTGCTGCGCTTTATTCAGGCCGTGGGCGTCTGTGCTGCGGCGGTGACCTGGCAGGCGCTGGTCACCGACTACTATCCGGCTAACCGCACAAACCGTATTTTCGCCACTATTATGCCGCTGGTGGGTCTTTCCCCTGCCCTGGCTCCGCTGCTGGGCAGCTGGATCCTCGCGCACTTTGACTGGCAGGCCATTTTTGCCACGCTGTTTGCCATCACGCTGGTGCTGATGCTGCCGGCGTTTGCCCTTAAACCCGCGCATAAAAAAGAGGCGCATGCCGAGGCGAAGCCGATTACCTTCACCTCCCTGCTGAGCGCCAGGGCGTATCGCGGGAATGTCCTGATTTATGCCGCCTGTTCGGCCAGCTTCTTCGCATGGCTCACCGGCTCGCCGTTTATTCTGCACGATATGGGCTACAGCCCGGCGGCCATCGGTCTGAGCTATGTTCCGCAGACCATCGCGTTCCTGGTGGGCGGGTACGGCTGCCGCGCGGCGCTGCAAAAATGGG
This sequence comes from Enterobacter sp. SGAir0187, assembly GCF_002952735.2. Classification (NCBI taxonomy): domain Bacteria; kingdom Pseudomonadati; phylum Pseudomonadota; class Gammaproteobacteria; order Enterobacterales; family Enterobacteriaceae; genus Enterobacter; species Enterobacter sp. SGAir0187. The sequence continues at coordinate 547,430 of NZ_CP025034.2, forward strand.
AAGGCCAGCAGATGCTGCCATGGCTGCTGGTACTCTATGCGCTGAGCGTGATCGGTACCTGGGCCGTCGGGTTTATTCCGGGCGCGGGCCTGGCTGAAATTTTGATTCCCTTCTGCGTAATGGCCGTGGCGAACGGGGCGATTTACCCGATCGTGGTGGCACAAGCGTTACGTCCGTTCCCGCAGGCGACTGGCCGCGCCGCCGCGCTGCAAAATACCCTGCAGCTGGGTCTGTGCTTCCTGGCAAGCCTGGTGGTCTCGGCGCTGATTGCCACGCCGCTGTTAACCACCACCAGCGTGATGCTGGTCACCGTTGCGCTGGCAGTATTGGGTTACCGCATGCAGGCGTCCGCGCAGCGTGAGCAGGATAGCGGTGCGCAGGTGGAAACCTCGCATGCCTGATTGCGCCAGAAATCATGTTACATTTCAGTGATTAGGTTGCTAACAATTTTCTATTGAATCACCAAATTTTGAGGCCTATACTAAATTTGGTTCGATTAAATACGATAAATATTAAGTATTAACGGGAGCCGGAGTGCTCCCGTTTTACCATGGAAGGCATTTCGGCAAGGGTTATCTCCCTTCCTCTGTTCTACGTCGGATACTAGCCTCGCGGTATTTACCGTGAGATTTCTCACAAACCAAAAAAAGCGTCTACGCTGTTTGAAGGTTCTGATCACATCAGGGTGATGGAGAAGCTATGAGTTCATCGTGTATAGAAGAAGTCAGCGTTCCGGACGACAACTGGTCCCGGATCGTCAGTGAACTGTTAGGTCGAGCAGGCATCACTATCAACGGATCTTCGCCATCCGATCCCCAGGTTAAACATCCCGACTTTTTTAAACGCGTGTTGCGGGAGGGATCGTTAGGCCTGGGAGAAAGCTATATGGACGGCTGGTGGGAATGTGAACGGCTGGATATCTTTTTTGCCAGCGTGTTGCGTGCCGGTCTGGAAAATCAACTCCCCCGCAATCTGAAAGACACCCTGCGTGTCGCCTCTGCCCGACTGTTTAACTTGCAAAGTAAAAAACGCGCATGGATCGTCGGCAAAGAGCATTACGATCTCGGCAATGACCTGTTCAGCCGCATGCTGGACCCTTTCATGCAATACTCCTGCGCCTACTGGAAAGAGGCGTCGACGCTTGAGGAAGCACAGCAGGCCAAGCTGCGTCTGATCAGTGAAAAGCTGCAGCTACAGCCCGGCATGCGCGTGCTGGATATCGGCTGCGGCTGGGGCGGGCTGGCGTATTTTATGGCGAAGCACTATGGCGTCAGCGTGGTCGGCGTGACGATCTCAGCGGAACAGCAAAAAATGGCGCGAGAGCGCTGCCAGGGTCTCGATGTGGATATCCGTCTGCAGGACTACCGTGACCTGAACGAGCAGTTCGATCGGATCGTTTCCGTCGGCATGTTCGAGCACGTGGGGCCAAAAAACTACAATACCTACTTTGAGGTGGTGGATCGTAATCTGAAACCGGACGGGCTCTTCCTCCTGCATACCATCGGCTCTAAGCGGACCGACAATAACGTTGACCCGTGGATCAATAAATACATCTTTCCGAATGGCTGTTTACCGTCCGTTCGCCAGATCGCCAACGCCAGTGAATCCCATTTCGTGATGGAAGACTGGCATAACTTTGGCGCGGACTACGACACCACCTTAATGGCGTGGCATGAACGTTTCCAGAAAGCCTGGCCCGAGATTGCGGACAACTATTCAGAACGATTCAAACGGATGTTTAGCTATTATCTGAATGCCTGCGCGGGGGCGTTTCGCGCACGGGATATTCAGCTCTGGCAGGTGGTATTCAGCCGGGGGATTGAACACGGACTGCGTGTCGCACGCTAAAAAAATAACCCCGGCTGTCCGGGGTTATTTTTTATTCTTCTTCTGCGGTCTTTATTATTGCGGCTTCTTTTGCTGCCAGCACGCGTTCAACCGTATCCACCACCGCCTGGGTTTGCGGATCGATTTCGATATTCACGCGATGCCCCAGTTTTTTGGCGCCCAGCGTGGTGCGCTGCAGCGTTTCAGGAATTAAATGCACGCAAAAACGCGTTGGCGTCACTTCTCCCACGGTCAGGCTAATCCCGTCAATGCCAATAAATCCTTTATAGAGGATGTATTTCATTAATGACGGATCCTGCATTTTAAACCAGATTTGACGGTTATTTTCCGAGGTCACGATTTTCGCCACTTCGGCAGTGGTCATGATGTGCCCCGACATCAAATGGCCGCCAATCTCATCGCTGAACTTCGCCGCGCGCTCAACGTTGACGGTATCGCCTACCACCAGCTCGCCCAGATTAGTGATCCGCAGCGTTTCTTTCATTAAATCAAAGCTAATCTGGTTGCCGTTAATTTCGGTCACGGTCAGGCAGCAGCCGTTATGGGCAATCGAGGCGCCGGTTTCGATGCCCTCAAGCATATATTCCGGCAGCTCAACAACATGAGTACGGAAATTAGGTTTTTCATCAATGGACACCACTTTGGCAATGCCCTGCACAATACCAGTAAACATGCTTACAACTCCTGTTTTTTCCGAACGGTGATGACACCGTTTAATCCCTCCACAATAACAGTTGGAAAAACAGGTTGCCAGCGAAGCGCATTTTCTGGCGATTTTTTCACTAGATAAATAGCTAAAGCCCGCTACAATAGCTGGCACCCCTCTGCATTTTCTTCTTGCTGCCCGTTTCGGCGGCTTTTTTAGTCTCTCAAATAACTACAAAATAAAGGTGTTCACGTGCAGAAGTACATGAATGAAGCGCGCCAGTTATTGGCACTGGCGATACCCGTGATCGTCGCGCAAGTGGCCCAGACCGCAATGGGATTTGTGGATACGGTAATGGCAGGTGGCTACAGCGCCACCGACATGGCGGCCGTGGCTATCGGCACGTCAATCTGGCTTCCGGCCATCCTGTTCGGTCACGGTCTGCTACTCGCGCTCACGCCTGTTATCGCTCAGCTCAATGGCTCGGGCCGTCGCGAGCGCATCGCCCATCAGGTTCGCCAGGGTTTCTGGCTGGCAGGGTTTGTCTCCGTGCTGATCATGGTGGTGCTCTGGAATGCGGGCCATATCATTCGCGCTATGCATAATATTGACCCGGCTCTGGCGGACAAAGCCGTGGGCTATCTGCGCGCGCTGCTCTGGGGCGCGCCGGGCTACCTCTTTTTCCAGGTGGCGCGTAACCAGTGTGAAGGCCTGGCGAAAACCAAGCCCGGCATGGTGATGGGGTTTATCGGGCTGCTGGTCAACATCCCGGTTAACTATGTCTTTATTTACGGTCATTTCGGGATGCCGGAGCTGGGCGGCGTCGGCTGCGGCGTAGCGACGGCAGCCGTTTACTGGGTCATGTTCTTCTCAATGCTTACCTTCGTGAAGCGCGCCCGCTTCATGCGCGATATTCGTAACGAGAACAGATTCAGCACGCCGGACTGGAGCATCATGACGCGTCTGGTGCAGCTAGGGCTGCCGATTGCCCTTGCGCTGTTCTTTGAGGTGACCCTGTTTGCCGTGGTCGCCCTGCTGGTCTCCCCGCTGGGCATTGTGAACGTCGCCGGGCACCAGATTGCGCTGAACTTCAGCTCCCTGATGTTCGTCCTGCCGATGTCGCTGGCCGCGGCAGTGACGATCCGCGTGGGCTTCCGCCTGGGGCAAGGCTCGACGCTCGACGCGCAAACCGCCGCGCGGACCGGACTGGGCGTCGGCGTCTGCATGGCCATTTGCACGGCGCTTTTTACCGTGGCGCTGCGCGAGCAGATTGCCCTGCTCTATAACGACAATCCGGAAGTCGTCGCGCTGGCATCGCACCTGATGCTGCTGGCCGCGATTTACCAGATTTCGGACTCCATTCAGGTGATTGGCAGCGGCGTGCTGCGCGGCTATAAAGACACGCGCTCCATTTTCTTTATCACCTTCATCGCCTACTGGGTGCTGGGTCTGCCGTGTGGGTATATTCTGGCCCTGACCGACCTGGTGGTGGACCGTATGGGACCGGCGGGGTTCTGGATGGGCTTTATCATCGGCCTGACGTCGGCGGCGATTATGATGATGATGCGCATGCGCTTCCTGCAGCGCCAGCCATCCACGATCATTTTGCAACGCGCTGCACGTTAAATACGCAGTAGCCGCCACCCGGCGGCTACTTTCTCTTCACTTTGCGCGGTAATACAGCAATCGCGTGAAATCAGAGAGAAAATTGCATTTTCCCTCTTGCCACCTCGGTGCTGTGCCGCTAATATTCGTCCCCGTTGTCACCGACAACACGTTGCGTTCATAGCTCAGTTGGTTAGAGCACCACCTTGACATGGTGGGGGTCGTTGGTTCGAGTCCAATTGAACGCACCATTCTGCGTCCGTAGCTCAGTTGGTTAGAGCACCACCTTGACATGGTGGGGGTCGGTGGTTCGAGTCCACTCGGACGCACCATTTCAGTCCTGAAATGGTGCAAATTCTCCTCTGATAGCCTGAATTTTCCTAATCCTTTATTTTCATCATTATTCTCCTGCTACGCTTTTCCTATGGAAAAAAACACAGGAAACGTGTTGATGAAGAAGATCGCGATTATCGGCTCCGGCCCCACAGGGATTTACACCTTTTATCACCTGCTCCAAAACAGCACGCCGCTCTCCGTTTCCGTTTTCGAACAGGCCGATGAAGCCGGCGTGGGCATGCCCTATAACGACGACGATAATTCCCGGCTGATGCTGGCGAACATTGCGAGCAATGAAATCCCGCCTATTTTTATGACCTATCTCGACTGGCTTAAGGAACAGAGCGACGCCCATCTGGCACGCTTTAAGGTGGATAAAGCTAGCCTGCATGACCGACAGTTCCTGCCCAGGCTCCTGTTGGGAGAGTACTTTCGCGACAGCTTTCGTTCAATCGTAAAAGAGGCGAAAAAGCTGGGGTTCGAGGTTAAGGTCCATGAATCCGCGAAGGTCACCGACATCATCCCTTCGACAACCGGCGTGACGATTTCGGTCAACGACCGCACCTTAGCGGATCAATTCGACCTGGCGGTTATTGCTACTGGCCACGTCTGGCCAGAGGAGGATGAAGCCACGCGCACGTTCTTCCCAAGCCCGTGGTCCGGTCTGATGGACGCCCGAATTCCCCCTTGCCGCGTGGGCATTATGGGCACCTCGTTGAGCGGCCTGGACGCGGCTATGGCGGTGGTGATGCAGCACGGTGCGTTTCGTGACGGTAAATTCATCCTCGACAAAGACAGCGAAGGGTTAAACATCACGCTGATGTCCCGGACGGGCATTCTGCCGGAAGCCGATTTTTACTGCCCTATTCCTTACGAGCCGCTGTCGGTATTGACCGAATTCGTGGTGGAAAGCGAGATAGCCAAAGGACCGGATGGCCTGCTTGACCGCATTTTTGCTCTGATGGTCAAAGAGCTTCAGCTTGCCGATCCGGCGTGGTGCGAGAAGATGTCTCTGCATACACTGAATGCGGACACTGTTCGTGAGGCCTGGTTTGAGGATCGTCAACGCCACGGCCCCTTTACCTGGGCGGAAGAGAATCTCAACGAGGTTGAACGCAATAAACGCGAACGCCGTACCGTGGCCTGGCGCTATACCGTGCTGCGGCTGCATGAGGTCGTTCAGGAGATCGTTCCCCATCTTAGCGAGCAGGACAGAAAACGCTTTAAGCAGGGGCTGGCTCGGGTATTTATCGACAACTATGCCGCCATCCCGCCGCAGTCTATTCGCAGGCTTCTCGCGCTTCGCGAGGCCGGCATCATCAGCGTGGCCGCGCTCGGTGACGACTACACGCTCGACGTTGGCAGCGATCGAACAGTGATAACCACACAAGAGACCGTCTATCGTTTCGACGTATTTATTGACGCACGCGGACAAAAGCCGCTCAAAACGAAAGATCTGCCCTTCCCGACGCTGCGAAAACAGCTGGAAGCGACCGGCGATGAGATACCCGATATCGGGGAGGATTACACCTTAAAAGCGCCTGATACCGTTCGCGGGCGCATCGCCTTCGGTGCGATACCGTGGCTGATGCACGATCGTCCCTTCGTTCAGGGGCTGGTGGAGTGTGCAGAGATTGCAGAGGCGATGGCGAAAGCGGCGGAAAAACCCGCGTCGCGCGTGCGGCGGAGATTACCCTATTTTGAAAACTGACAGGGCATCCGTGCCCTGCTGTTGCGGGTTACTCGAAGAAGACTTCCGGGTTTTCCGACAGCGAGACGAAGCTTTTCGTCGCTTTATCCAGCGCGAGGATTTCGCCGCTTTCAATGTCGTACACCCAGCCGTGCAGTCGGATGGAGTTATTACGCAGGCCCACCGCGACGGACGGATGGGTCTTGATGTTGCTCAGCTGCGCAAAGACGTTTTCCTGCACCATCGCATTGACCTTATCGATCGGCTTATCCCAGCTTTTCTTCTCTACCACGGCCTTTGCCGCGTCGGAATAGCGCAGCCAGTGTGACACGGCAGGCATCGGCTCCAGGTTCGCATTATCGGCAATCGCCTTCATCGCGCCGCAGTTGGAGTGACCGCAAATCACGATATCCGTGACGCCCAGTGCCACGACGGCGTATTCGATGGTAGCGGACACACCGCCTGGCTCCGGTCCGAACGGCGGCACAATGTTGCCAGCATTACGAATGACAAAGAGTTGTCCAGGCTCTTGCTGGGTGACCAGTTCCGGGACCAGACGGCTGTCGGAGCATGAGATGAACAGCGCTTTGGGATTCTGGCTGGACGCTAAACTGCGGAAGAGTTCTTTACGTTGCGGGAAAATCTCTTTTTGAAAGCTGAGAAAACCTTCAATGATATGTTGCATAGCAATGTCTCTTTTATCTGTTTTAGTTTAGGCATGATCGAGATCACACTCGTAAAGTTTACCCATCGTGGTTTACTTCAGACAAGCAATATATTTCTGGCCCGACCGCTGCACAATTTCGTCCGCGTTAGCGAGGATGTTCTGCCCTTCGAACGCGCCGTACAGACGTTCAAACGTTCTGCCTTCCAGATGACTTACGACGGACGCCACGGCGCGGGCCGGCAGCGGAAGATAGTTCGGGTAGCTCCACATAAACGAGACGGCGTCTTTACCCGGCGTGACCTGCAGAATATCGCCCACCAGCAGCACCCCGTCCCCCTCCTGCCAGTGCAGCACCGTTCCCCCGGCAAAATGCCCGCCCAGACGCAGCAAAGTGACAGACGGGAAAATCTCCAGCGCATCGCCTTCCCAGAAATGAATGGCCGGGCTGTCGCGCATCACCCACTCTCTGTCGCTGGCGTGCAGGTACACCGGCGCGTCAAACGCCGCAGCCCACTCCTGCATCGTGGTGTAATAGTGCGGATGTGAAATCGCAATCGCGCTGATGCCGCCGAGGGCGTTAATAAGCGTTTTGGTTGCCGGGTCAATGTTGGCGATGCAATCCCAAAGGATATTGCCGTGCGGCGTTTGCAGAAGCAGCGCCCGCTGGTTGATAGCAAACGCCGGGACCGTTTTGATACCGAATAATCGCGGCTCCAGCTGCTGCCATTTGTTGCTGTGCGTCGCGTTGACGGTATCGAGATCGGTCCACGCCTGTCCCGTGATGGGCACATACTGGCGCTCATCCTCACAAACTGGGCATCTGTCCGGCTGCGTATCGTAGGCGGTTCCACAGGTTTTACAGAGTGTAATCATGTGCTCTCCTCAGCGATAAAGCACTGAGTATGGCAGGGATTATCCTTATGTGCTGCGAGGTACATTGCTGGCTTTTTTTGCCCTATACTGTGCCAGTATCAAAAACTGAACAGAGCAGGTGCAACATGGAAATTGATCTCGATAACTTAGTGTTTAACGGTCTGGATGAAGCAGAAGAGCGTAATGCGGAACGTCTGGACGACGCGGATAAAAAAGCGCAGGCGATTGTCGCCGACGACGACTGCGGCGACGCCTGCAAGATCTAATAAAAAAGCACCGGGAAACCGGTGCTTTTTTATTTCACTCGTTAAACGTCACGCACACTTCGTTCCAGTACGTTTCGCGCGTGCGGCGCAGTTCAGCGTGGCGTTTTATCATGGAACCACTCCGGGTCAATGTTGGCAACGTCTACGCCATACAGGCTGGCGACAGGCAGTATCGACTCAAGAACACGTTGCGCGCTGTTCTCCGCATTCGCTGGCCGGGCCGCAAAAAACCGCCGTAACGTGCTGATCCATTTTTTCATCGTCTTACCCTCTCTCGCCGTATCTGCCTTCAGTTAAGCACCCCAATCCCGTGCAGGGGAAATACCAAAATCCACTGTCGATGTGCAGGATCTGCAAATAGCACCCTCGTCCTTATCACTCTTCATTAACACCTTGTTCACTAATGCTTTTTTGCTCATAGCAAAGAACGATTTCTTATTTGGCGATAGCTTTCCCTTATGGGAGCGTAACGGGGTAAAACAAAAACAACGGGATGGCGAATGACTATGGCAGCAAAAATGAAAGGGTTTAAAAAACGGACGCTGGCTTTGGGCGTAGTGGCAGCCTGGGGCCTGTTTTCAGCGCAGGCGCAGGCCGATCAGCTGGCGGATATCAAGGCCGCAGGAGTGGTGAAAGTGGCTACGTTTGATGCCAACCCGCCGTTTGGCTCGATTGATGCCAAAACGCATGAGATCGTGGGTTACGACGTTGACTTCGCCAAAGCGCTGGCAAAATCGCTCGGCGTGAAGCTTGAACTGGTTGCCACCAATCCGGCCAACCGCATTCCGCTGCTGCAGTCCGGGAAAGCAGACCTGATCGTGGCAGATATCACCATCACCCCGGAACGCGCGCAGGTGATTGATTTCTCGACGCCTTACTTCGTCACTGGCCAGCAGTTCCTGGTTCCGGCGAAATCACCGGACAAGCTCGATGACTATAGCCGGGCGCGCATTGGCGCAGTCAAAGGCACAACAGGCGAGCAGGCGCTGCACCAGCGTTTCCCGCAGTCCCGCGTCCTCTCTTATGACGACATTCCCCTGGCGCTGACCGCACTGCGCAACGGCAACGTACAGGCCATCACTCAGGACAGCACCATTCTGGCCGGTCTGCTGGCGCAGGCGCCGGACAAAGCCAACTTCAAAATCCTGCCCGACCTGCTCAGTAAAGAAGAGATTGGCGTGGGAGTGAAGAAAGGTGAAACGGCACTGCTGAAGGCCGTCAACGACGAGCTGGTTAATCTCGAGAAGACCGGTCAGGCGGCAAAAATCTATGATGTCTGGTTTGGTCCTGGCACCCCTGCTCCACAGCCTCGCGGCTTTAAAATAGAAGCCAGGTAATTATGCTCTCAGGTTTATTTTCACACTCCGCGGCCGGTGCCGCGGATTTTTCACATCTGGAACAGGCCAGCGTCGAGTTTCGCCACGTGGACAAACGCTACGGTGACCATCAGGTTTTGAACGACATTAACCTCACCATCACGTCCGGTGAAGTGGTTGCTATCCTCGGCCCGTCGGGTTCCGGTAAATCCACCCTGATTCGTCTTATCAACCAGCTTGAACCCCTGAGCGGCGGAGAGATCCTGGTCGACAACAAGCCTACCGGAAAGCTCTCCGGTAGCGGGCTGCGCCAGCTGCGAAGCCGCGTGGGGTTTGTATTCCAGCAGTTCAATCTTTATGCCCATCTCACCGCCAGCCAGAACATTACCCTGGCACTGGAGCACGTTCACGGCTGGAAGCCAGAGCCAGCCCAGGCGCGCGCGCTGGCCCTGCTGGAGAAAGTCGGGATGCTGGAAAAAGCCAACCATTTCCCGGCAGAGCTATCCGGCGGACAGCAGCAGCGCGTGGCGATAGCCCGCGCCCTCGCCTCTTCACCGCAAATCATTCTGTTCGATGAACCCACCTCCGCGCTGGATCCGGAGATGATTGGTGAAGTGCTGTTCGTGATGAAAGCCCTCGCCCACAGCGGGATCACGATGATCGTAGTGACCCATGAGATGCAATTTGCCCGGGAAATCGCCGACCGGATTGTCTTTATCGACGGCGGGCAAATTCTGGAAACCGCGCCGCCAGCGCAGTTTTTCAGCCAGCCAGCGCATCCGCGCGCGCAGCGTTTCCTGCAAAAGGTGCTGGATCCGCTGCATCAGGAGCATCTGTAATGCCCGCGCTCGACTGGCAGGGGGTACTGACCGGACAGCCTCTGCAGTGGATACTTTCCGGATTTCTCGCCACCCTGTGGGTGACGCTGGCAGGGATAGCGCTGGCCAGCCTGCTCGCACTGCTCTTTATGCTCCTGCGCCTGTCCGGTGGACGCGTCGGGAAAGCGATCGTCAGCGGCTGGGTATCACTGTTTCGCAATACCCCGCTGCTGGTGCAGCTGCTGTTCTGGTATTTTGCCGCCTGGAACGGCCTGCCGCAGGCGTTTCGCGACGTGGTCAACGCCGATCACAGCTGGTCCATTCTGCCCGGCGACGTCTGGTGGTTTACGCCCGAATTTTTATGCTCTGCTTGGGGGCTGGGCGTTTTTACCTCGGCGTTTTTAATCGAAGAAGTGGAAGCCGGGTTGCGTTCTGTGCCAGTCGGGCAACGGGAGGCGGCGCTGGCCCAGGGATTCTCGGCATGGCGCGTATTTCGCTACATCCTGCTGCCGCAGGGGCTGGCTAACGCCTGGCAGCCCGTTGTGGGCCAGTATCTCAACCTGATGAAGCTCTCCTCGCTCGCCAGCGGGATTGGCTTCGCCGAGCTCACCTACCAGGTCAGGCAGATCGAAAGCTTTAACGCACACGCGCTGGAGGCATTTACCCTCGGTACTGCACTCTATCTGCTCACTGGTCTGGTCATGGGAATGGTGCTGGTCCGCCTTGGGCCGCAGGCGAAACGTAAACGCCCGATCGTCGCCACCACAGGGAGTGAAAAACATGATTGCCGGACTTAATGTCATCACCGATAACCTCGATTATCTGCTGTGGGGACGCGCGGCAGCCGGTGAACCGGGAGGCGTACTGCTTTCGTTAATGATGGCAGCAGGCGCTGCGGTTATCGCTCTGCCCGGAGGGATACTGCTCGCGTGCCTGGCCTGGCGCTTTACCGGGCTCGTGCGAAAAGTCCTCTTTTTATGGGCAGAGCTGATTCGCGGGATCCCGCTCATCTTCGTGATTTTCTGGATGTGGTATCTCCTGCCGCTCATGACCGGGGGCGATCTGCCCGGGGCGCTGACCGTCACGCTGGCGCTGGCCTGGTTTACAGCGGCCACCGTGATGCACTCGGTGCTGGCCGGGCTGAGCGCGCTGCCGACCGGGCAGTTCGAAGCCGCGCTGTCACAGGGATTTAGCACGCAGCAAACCCTGTGGCGCGTGCTGCTGCCGCAGGCACTGAGGAATATTCTGCCGTCGCTGGTGGGGATTTTTATCAGCCTGCTGAAGGATACGTCGCTGGCGTTTATCGTGAACGTCCCGGAACTGACCACGGTGGCGGGACAGGTCAACAACCGGGTGCAAATCTACCCGGCGGCCATTTTTATCTTTACGGGCGTGGTCTACTACCTGCTCTGCTGCTCGCTCGAGCAGCTTGCGAAACGCTGGCGCCTTACCCGGCCAGCGCTTTAACCACCGTTTCCATTGCTTCGGTTGTCAATGCACTGCGTTTTACGCGCTGGTTCGCCAGCGCGGTACGCAGCACCCCGGCAATGACAATATGCTTTGGCTCCTGCCCTAAATCACGCATCTCAAGCACCACCTTCCCGACCACCCGGCACATCTCCTGATACAGCGCTTCATCTTTGGTCACGTTACCCATCGTCATCACTCCATTGCCTGTTAAACGTTGAGCTTAAATGATTCTCCAGCCGGATACAAAAAAGAAGCCCGGCGAGGAACTCGCCGGGCTTCATCTGTAAAATCAGTAAATTAGTTGTTTACTGGAATGACCGCGCCTTTGTACTTGGTGCGGATCCAGTCCTGAATCTCTTTCGAGTGCAGCACGTTCACCAGCGCGACGATGTCTTTCTTCTTCTCGTCACCGCGGTGCACGGTAATGATGTTGGCGTACGGGTTGTTTTCACCGCTCTCAACCGCAATCGGGTCGTGAACCGGATCCAGACCGGCGTCAATCGCGTAGTTGGCGTTAATCACCACCGCGTCGCCTTCGTTGTTGTTGTACATCTGCGGCAGCAGCGACGCTTCCACGTTAGGCGTGAACTTCAGCTTTTTCGGGTTCTCGACGATGTCGCTGATGCGCGCGGTCACTTTATCGATGCCCGGCTTCAGCTTGATCACGCCCTCTTTCTCGAAGATGGAAAGAATACGCCCCTCTTCAGAAACCGCGTCACGCATGATGATCTTACCCCCTTCCGGCAGGTCTTTCAGCGACTTGTATTTTTTGGAGTAGATGCCGATTGGCTCAATGTGGATCGCGCCCGCACTGACAAAATCGTAGTCTTTATCGCCCGCATGATCTTTCAGCACGCTGTTCAGGTAAGGGATGTGCTGGAAATAGTTCGCATCGATGTCATGACCCGCCAGCGCGGTATTCGGCAGAATGTAGTCCTGGAACGGTTTAATCTCCAGGTCGATACCCTGCTTCGCCAGAATCGGCTTTGCCTGCTCCAGAATTTCGGCGTGCGGCGTGTTGGATGCCCCCACGGTCAGGGTGTCGGCCCAGGAAGCGAAGCTCAGGGCACTCAGGGTTGCAGCGGCGATCAGTGTCAGTGTTTTTTTCATGATGTGGTTCCTGTGTGTTATTAGAGATTATCTTTTGTCTAACAGTGAAGTAATGACATCGCCGCAGAACTGGATAATGAAAACGATGATTAAAATGGTCACCGTTGCCACCAGCGTGACGTCACCATGGTTGCGCTGGAATCCTTCCAGATAAGCCAGATTTCCCAAACCACCGGCGCCAATCACCCCCGCCATGGCGCTGTAGCTCACCAGCGCAATCAGCGTCACCGTAATACCCGATACCAGTGCGGGTGATGATTCCGGCAGTAAAACCCGAAACACTAACGTGCTCAGTCGTGCGCCCATCGAGCGTGTGGCTTCGATGACGCCTTTATCCACTTCACGCAGGGCGATCTCCACCAGGCGTGCATAGAACGGTGCGGCACCCACAATCAGGGCTGGCAGCGCCGCGTTGGCGCCAAGAATGGTGCCGACAACGGTCTTGGTGAACGGGATCAGCAGCACAATCAAAATGATGAACGGAATCGAGCGGAACACGTTCACCACAATCGAAATGACGCTATACACCGTGCGGTTGTGGAACAATCCGCCGCGCGCGGTTAAAAACAGCGCCAGACCCAGCACGATGCCTAATACAAAGGTCGCCACGCCGGAAAGCGCGGTCATGTACAACGTCTCCAGCGTCGCCGCCCAGAGCTGATCCCACTTGAGATGCGGAAAGAGATCCTCAGCCATGTTTAATCACCTCGCCTTCAATATCGCTGTGCTGCAGGTCGGCGAGGATATTGTTCAGTTGTTCATCAGATGCCACGACGTGCACCCAGAGTTGACCAAACACGCCGTGAGCGGTTTGGGTCATTTTTCCGTGCAGGATGTTAAACGGCAGGCCGTAGCGCAACGTCAGTTCGCCCACAATCGGTTTGTGCGTGCTGTGCCCGGTAAAGGTCAGCCTGATAACCGTACCTTCCAGATCGTTTGCCAGTTCGGTATTGAAGGTTTCTTCTTCAGCGTACTGGCTCACCTGACGGACAAACTGCTGCGTAATCGGCTGCTGCGGATGGGTAAAGACGCTCAACACGTCGCCCTCTTCCACCACTTTACCGTTCTCCATCACCGCCACGCGGTCGCAGATTTTGCGCACCACGTGCATCTCGTGCGTGATCAGCACGATGGTCAGCCTGAACCGACGGTTAATATCCAGCAGCAGATCGAGGATCTGATCGGTGGTCTGCGGGTCAAGCGCGGAGGTGGCTTCATCGCAGAGCAGCACATCCGGGCGATTAGCCAGCGCACGCGCAATGCCCACGCGCTGCTTTTGCCCACCGCTCAGCTGCGACGGATAGGCATGCTCGCGACCTTTCAGGCCAACGAGTTCAATAAGCTCGGCCACGCGGGCCTTAATTTCGGCTTTCGGTACGCCAGCAATTTGCATCGAGAACGCAATATTCTCGCTGACCGTGCGCGACCACAGCAGGTTGAAGTGCTGAAACACCATGCTGATCTTCAGACGCGCCTGGCGCAGTGCTTCACCTTTTGCGGCAGAAATGTTCTGCCCGTTGATGGTTACGCTGCCGCTGCTCGGTTTTTCCAGACCATTCAGCAGGCGGATAAGCGTACTTTTACCTGCGCCGCTGTAACCAATGATCCCGTATATCTGTCCCTGTGCTATCGTCAAATTGACATTATCAACGGCTGTCAGTGCCACCTTTCCGTTGTCAAAAACCTTCGAAATATTGCTCAGTACAATCATTCTTATTCGTTATCCGTGCCGCCCGTGGCGGTTTAGCAGTATGGATGTCCAAATGAGTGTAAACAGGCGTTATCAGCTTTTAAATGAACAAAAAAGAATGTGTTATAACTTTCGGCAATAAACAGCGGATTTACCGGATGGGAAGCATTTAGACCAATTTCAGCAATGATTATCTACCGTATGCATATCTACTGGCGGATGCCCGCAAAAAACGGTCATTTTTGCAGCATTTTATCCCGATATAGCCATCCTCACATCCAGACAACTTTACGTCTTGCTGTCCTGCCATCCAGAAACGGCATTTATATTCCTTTCTGATCTAAACGGCAGTGAATGGTTCTTTATTGAGAAAATTTCACCGCCCTATCATCCCGTCATGACATCCAGAAAGGAAAACATCATGACGATTTATCACTCCGTCACTGAACTGATTGGTCGTACCCCGCTGATCCAGCTGCATAAGCTTGATACCGGTCCCTGCTCGCTGTTCCTGAAGCTGGAAAACCAAAATCCGGGCGGGTCAATTAAGGATCGCGTTGCGCTGTCGATGATTAACGAAGCGGAACGTACCGGTAAGCTGCAGCCTGGCGGCACGATTATCGAGGCCACGGCGGGCAATACCGGTCTCGGCCTGGCCCTGATCGCCGCCCAGAAAGGCTACTCGCTGATCCTGGTGGTGCCGGACAAAATGAGCCGCGAGAAGATTTTCCACCTGCGCGCGCTGGGTGCCCAGGTGGTGCTGACCCGCTCCGACGTCAACAAGGGCCATCCTGCCTATTACCAGGATTACGCCCAGCGTCTGGCGAACGAACTGCCTGGCGCGTTTTACATCGACCAGTTCAACAACGAAGCCAACCCGCTGGCGCACCGCACCACCACGGCGCCGGAACTGTATGAGCAGCTTGACGGCAAAATCGACGCCATCGTGGTGGGCGTCGGCTCAGGCGGCACGCTGGGCGGCCTGCAGGCGTGGTTCGCCGAGCACTCTCCGCACACGGAATTTGTCCTGGCTGACCCGGCTGGATCCGTTCTCGCCGACCAGGTGGAAACCGGACGCTACCACGACGCGGGCTCCTGGCTGGTTGAGGGAATTGGCGAAGACTTTATTCCTCCGCTGGCCCACATTGAAGGGGTGAATCGCGCCTGGCGCATCACCGACCAGGAAGCGTTCACCACCGCGCGCGAGCTGCTGAAAACGGAGGGCATTCTGGCGGGCTCCTCCAGCGGCACGCTGCTGGCGGCCGCGCTGAAGTATTGCCAGGCGCAAACCACGCCGAAGCGGGTGGTGACCTTCGCCTGCGACAGCGGCAATAAATATCTCTCGAAGATGTTCAACGACGACTGGATGCGACAGCAGGGGCTCATCACGCGTCCGCAGGCCGGCGATCTCTCTGACTACATCGCCCTGCGCCACGACGAAGGCGCCACCGTCACCGCTGCCCCGGACGACACGCTCTCCACCGTTCTGGCGCGCATGCGTCTGTATGACATCTCCCAGCTGCCGGTGCTGGAGAACGGCATGGTGGTGGGCATTATCGACGAGTGGGATCTCCTGCGGCATATCGGCGGCGACGGCGATCGCTTCGCGCTGCCGGTGACGGCAGCCATGACGCGTCAGGTCGAGTTCCTTGATAAACACGCGCCGGAAAGCGCCCTGCACGCCATCTTCGACCGAGGCCTGGTGGCCGTCATTAATGACAACGACCGTTTTCTCGGTCTGATTACGCGCAGCGACGTTCTGACCGCCTGGCGCAACCGTCTACAGCAATAAAGGAATCAATGATGAAAAATCTGGCCACCCTCAGCGTACACAGCGGCGAATTTAACGACCAGCACGGCGCCGTCATGCCGCCGATTTACGCCACCTCGACGTTTGCGCAACCCGCGCCCGGGGAGCATACCGGCTATGAGTACTCCCGCAGCGGCAACCCTACCCGCCATGCGCTGGAAACGGCGATTGCCGAACTGGAAGGCGGCACGCGCGGCTACGCCTTTGCCTCCGGTCTGGCGGCCATCTCCACGGTGCTCGAACTGCTGGATAAAGACAGCCACATCGTCGCCATTGATGATGTTTACGGCGGCACATACCGTCTGATCGAAAATGTGCGCAAGCGCAGCACCGGCCTGCAGGTCAGCTGGGTTAAACCGGACGACCTGGCCGGGCTCGAGGCCGCCATTCGCCCGGACACCCGCATGGTATGGGTCGAGACGCCAACCAACCCGCTGCTGAAGCTGGCGGATCTGGCGGCCATCGCGGCAATCGCCCGTCGTCATAACGTCATCAGCGTGGCGGATAACACCTTCGCGTCGCCGGTGATCCACCGTCCGCTGGAGTCCGGTTTCGATATCGTGGTGCACTCTGCCACCAAATACCTTAACGGCCACTCTGACGTGGTGGCCGGGCTGGCGATTGTCGGGGACAACAAGGAACTGGCGGACAAGCTGGGCTATCTGCAAAACGCGGTGGGCGGCGTCCTGGATCCGTTCAGCAGCTTCCTGACGCTGCGCGGTATTCGCACGCTCGCGCTGAGGGTCGAAAAGCACAGCACCAACGCGCTGGCGATTGCGCAATGGCTCGATCAGCATCCTCTGGTCGAAAAGGTATTCTATCCTGGCCTGGAATCACATCCACAGTACCCGCTTGCCCGTACGCAGATGGCGCTACCCGGTGGCATGATTTCCGTCGTGGTAAAAGGCGATGCGCAACGCGCCACCGAGGTGATTCGCAACCTGAAGTTGTTCACTCTTGCGGAAAGTCTGGGCGGCGTGGAGAGTCTGGTAAGCCAGCCTTACAGCATGACGCACGCCTCGATTCCGCTGGAACAACGGCTGGCGAACGGCATTGTGCCGCAGCTGATCCGCCTGTCGGTGGGAATTGAAGATCCTAAAGACCTGATTGCAGACCTCAGCCAGGCGCTGCAAAAATAAGCAAACGGCGGCAGGTTACTCACCTGCCGCCACAAGTTGTCATCATGGCTTAACGCCTTGATAACAATATTATGTGAAACAGCATTGATTATTTCTGAAACACCGTTTCCATTTTCCTTTTATCTTAAAATCAGCGTATAATGCGCGCCAAATCCCTGGTGAATGGTTTCAGCGCTTGGAATACAAAAAACAACGTACAACTTCTCCTCTCCTTCGTTGGGCTGTCACTCAGGCACACTTTCTTCTGCACGCTCATTTGATGTCTCCTATCCTTAGTGCGTGTCATATACTCTTTTGCAACACAGGTTTGACTCCGCGGCGGTGCGCCCCCGGAGCGAGATTTCCATATCCTTCCCAACTTAAAGACTAAGACTGTCATGAAAAAGACGAAAATTGTTTGTACTATCGGCCCGAAAACCGAATCTGAAGAGATGCTGAGCAAAATGCTGGACGCCGGCATGAACGTGATGCGTCTGAACTTCTCCCACGGCGACTACGCAGAGCACGGCCAGCGTATTCAGAACTTGCGCAACGTGATGAGCAAGACCGGTAAAAAAGCGGCCATCCTGCTGGATACCAAAGGTCCAGAAATCCGTACCATTAAGCTGGAAGGCGGTAACGACGTCTCTCTGAAAGCGGGCCAGACCTTCACCTTCACCACCGACAAATCCGTCGTCGGCAACAGCGAAATCGTTGCAGTGACCTACGAAGGCTTCACCAGCGATCTGTCCGTCGGTAACACCGTGCTGGTAGACGATGGTCTGATCGGTATGGAAGTCACCGCTATCGAAGGCAACAAAGTTATCTGTAAAGTGCTGAACAACGGCGACCTGGGCGAAAACAAAGGCGTTAACCTGCCAGGCGTTTCCATCGCGCTGCCAGCACTGGCTGAGAAAGACAAACAAGACCTGATTTTCGGTTGCGAGCAAGGCGTTGACTTCGTTGCAGCGTCCTTCATCCGTAAGCGTTCCGACGTGGTTGAAATCCGTGAGCACCTGAAAGCGCACGGCGGCGAGAAGATCCAGATCATCTCCAAAATCGAAAACCAGGAAGGCCTGAACAACTTCGACGAAATCCTCGAAGCGTCTGACGGCATCATGGTTGCACGTGGCGACCTGGGCGTAGAAATCCCGGTCGAAGAAGTGATCTTCGCGCAGAAGATGATGATCGAGAAGTGTGTGCGCGCGCGTAAAGTGGTTATCACCGCAACGCAGATGCTGGACTCCATGATCAAAAACCCACGCCCAACCCGCGCTGAAGCAGGCGACGTGGCAAACGCCATCCTCGACGGTACTGATGCGGTTATGCTGTCCGGCGAATCCGCGAAAGGTAAATATCCGCTGGAAGCGGTCGGCATCATGGCGACCATCTGTGAACGTACTGACCGCGTGATGACCAGCCGTCTGGACTTCAATAACGACAGCCGCAAGCTGCGTATCACCGAAGCAGTATGCCGCGGTGCAGTAGAAACCGCTGAGAAACTGGAAGCCCCACTGATCGTGGTTGCCACTCAGGGCGGTAAATCTGCGCGCGCCGTGCGTAAATACTTCCCGGATGCGACCATCCTGGCCCTGACCACCAACGAAACCACCGCTCGTCAGTTGGTGCTGAGCAAAGGCGTCGTTGCGCATCTGGTTAAAGAGATCGCCTCTACTGACGATTTCTACATTCAGGGTAAAGCACTGGCTCTGGAAAGCGGTCTGGCACAGAAAGGTGACGTTGTGGTCATGGTTTCTGGCGCGCTGGTACCAAGCGGCACCACCAATACCGCATCTGTTCACGTGCTGTAATAATTCCCGAACGAATTAATTTGGATAAAAAGCGCCCGTCGGGCGCTTTTTTTATTCCTGGCATTAGCCAAAGTCATTCAAAATGCAAATCGGGTTTTTCTATTTAATTGCGAATTATCTAAGATGAATCCGATGATAAATGCCTTTTTTTCCTTAGATTTTTACCCGAAACCGGCTGATTCGATGCTTCTTTGAGCGAACGATCAAAAATAGGTGTATTCCCATCAAAAAAATATTCTCAACCCAAAAAACTTTGTGTAATACTTGTAACGCTACATGGAGATTAACTCAATCTAGAGGGTATTAATAATGAATCGTACTAAACTGGTACTGGGCGCGGTAATCCTGGGTTCTACTCTGCTGGCTGGTTGCTCCAGCAACGCTAAAATCGATCAGCTGTCTTCTGACGTTCAGACTCTGAACGCTAAAGTTGACCAGCTGAGCAACGACGTGAACGCAATGCGTTCCGACGTTCAGGCTGCTAAAGACGACGCAGCTCGCGCTAACCAGCGTCTGGACAACCAGGCTACTAAATACCGTAAGTAATAGTACCTGTTAATAAAATGGCGCACATTGTGCGCCATTTTTTTTGCCTGCGTCAAAACACTACTGCGTCACCGTCTCCCCTTCATCTTCCGCTACCGCAGCAGATACCCGACTGTTCTGCACCGACAACACGCTATTGCTGGCTGACGGGCCGCTACCGGCCGACACGATAACCGGGATCCCGGCGCGACGTGACAGCGCTTTATCAATTAGCACCTTATCGCTTCCCGCCTGGGAAACAAAGGTCGCAAACTCGGCGGAATGGGTAATGGGCGAGACCTGTGGATTTTCCCCTTCTACCTGCGCCAGCGGACGGTGGACCTCAATATAGCGTTTACCATCCGGCTCAACGGAGAACTTCACGGGTTCATTGATAATCTGCACCCGCGTGCCCACCCGGACCTGTTCGAAGAGCGCTTTAATGTCCGGGGCGTTCATCCGCATACAGCCAGAGCTGACCCGCAGGCCGACGCTGTCCGGCGCGCTGGTACCGTGGATAAGATATTCCCCATTCCCCACGCCTAAACGCAGCGCGAAGCGTCCCAGGGGGTTATTTGGCCCGGCAGGAACCACCGGAGGCAGTTTAATGCCCTGCTCCAGAGAGCGTGCTCTGATGCCAGGCGTGGGTGTCCAGGTCGGATTAGGGATTTTCTGGCTTACCCGCGTGGTCGTCACCGGCGTTTCCAGCCCCAGCTGACCAATGCCCAGGGGGAAAACCTGAACAATGTTTTGCCCCGGCGGGAAGTAGTAGAGCCGCAGCTCAGCGAGATTGACCACAATTCCCTCGCGGGGCGTATCCGGCAACAGCATTTGCGACGGAATGGTTATCACGGTGCCCGGCGCAGGGTTTACCGGCGCAATGGTATTGTTGGTTTCCAGGATCACCTGCGCCGCCGTATTAAACCGACGGGCAATGGTCTGCAGCTTATTATCCCCTTCCTGTATCGTGTAGGTTTGATTTTGCCCAATCAGACGACTGCCTGCGGGCGGCAACGGATAGTCCATCGCACGGGCCGAATTAAGGGCACCGAGCGAACTGAGGAGTAATAGAGTAATGAGAGACGCGCGCTTCATGCTGAGATTCCTTATTCACTGACAGAACGCCAGAAAGCTGAAAAACCAGCGAGGCGGGAACCACCTCGCGAAACAGAATGAATGCTGTTCTGTAAGTCTAGCTAAGGATTGCAGCTTTGGCGCGGATGGCGCGAATCATCGCTTCCAGTCCCTGAGAACGGGACGGGGTGAGGTGTTGGGTTAAGGCCATTTTTTCAAACCACGGACGGACATCGAACGCGACGATATCCTGCGCCGACATCTGCTGGTAAAGGCTAAAGACGACGGCAATAAGCCCTTTTACAATGGCAGCATCGCTGTCGCCGCGCAATTCGATCGTGCCGTCATCAGACTGCGCCATCACAATCCACACCTGGCTCTGACAGCCCTGAATACTGTTCTCTGCGCTGTGCGCCTCTTCACCGAGCGGCGGTAAGCGTTGTCCCAGTTCAATGATATAGAGATACTTCTCTTCCCAGTTTGCGCAACGCGAGAAGTTGCGCAGTAATTTATCTTTGTCCGGCAGCTCTGCCATCTTTCGCCTCTCCGTTAGCCCAGCAGCTGGCGAATGCGCTTAAGCCCCGCCACCAGCCTGTCGACCTCTTCCGTCGTGTTGTACATCACCAGCGATGCGCGGCACATTGCCGGTACCTGGTAAAACGCCATCAGCGGCATGGCGCAGTGGTGCCCGGTACGGACCGCAACGCCGTAGTTATCGAGAAAACTGCCCACGTCATAGGCATGGTGTTTCCCGAGATTAAACGCAATCACCCCTTGCCGATCGGCAGGCCCGTAGAGGGTCAAATCCGGCACGCTGGCAAGTTCCGCCAGCGCGTAGTGCATCAGCAGCTGTTCGTACTCCTGAATGGCGTCAAGGCCGATGGCAGAGACGTAAGAGACCGCCGCCCCCAGCCCGATAATCCCCCCGGTGTTGGGCGTGCCCGCCTCAAAACGCCACGGCGCGCGCGCGTAGGTCGTGCCTTCCGTCAGGCTGACGGTGGCGATCATCGACCCGCCCCCTTCCCACGGCGGCATCGCCTGCAGGATCGCTTCTTTCACATACAGCACGCCGATCCCGGTCGGCCCATAGAGCTTGTGGCCTGAAAAGACATAGAAATCACAGTCCAGCGCCTGGACGTCAACCGCGTGGTGCATCACCGCCTGGGCCCCGTCAATCAGGACCTTTGCGCCCGCCTGATGGGCCTTTTCGACGATCTCTGCCACCGGGTTTTCTGTCCCCAGCACGTTGGAGACCTGGGTAACCGCCACCAGCCGCGTACGGTCATCCAGCAAGACGTCAAGCTGCTCAAGCTGAAGCGTCCCGTCCGCATTTAACGGGATCACCCGCAGCTGCGCCCCTACGCGCTCGCAAAGCATCTGCCACGGCACGATATTGGCGTGGTGCTCCATCTGGGTGATGATGATGTTATCGCCCGCGTGAACCTGAGCATTGCCCCAGCTGTTAGCAACGAGGTTAATCCCTTCGGTGGTCCCGCGAACAAAGACCAGTTCTTCCGGAGAGCGGGCGTTAAGGAAGGCGGCAAGCTGCGTGCGCACGTTTTCCATCCGCTGGGTCGCCTCGGCGCTCAGGGTATGAATACCGCGATGCACGGCGGCATAGCCGTGGCGATAGAACTCGGCTTCGGCATCCACCACCTGATTCGGCTTCTGCGCGCTGGCCGCGCTGTCCAGGTAGGCCAGCGGCAGACCGTTTACTTCACGGGTCAGAACCGGAAAATCTGCCCGTACTTTCTCGACGGGAAAACTCATGCTTCGCCTCCAGGCAGGCGCTGACCGATCCGATCCAGCACCTGCAGTTTTAACTGACCATCGTGCAGCGCTTCCGTCAGTTCGGCGGCAAACGCGTAGATAATCATTTTCTGCGCCGCCTGCTGGTCGATGCCGCGGGAGCGCAGGTAGAACATCTGCTCGTCGTCGATTCGCCCTACCGTCGCACCGTGGCTGCATTTGACGTCATCCGCGTAGATTTCCAGCTGCGGTTTGGTGTCCACCTCCGCCAGTCGCCCTAACAGCAGATTGTTGTTGGTCATCTGCCCGTCGGTTTTAATGGCGTGCTGCGCCACGTTAATCAGGCCGTTAAACACCGCGCGCCCTTTATCACTGACGATGGTTTTGTGCAGCTGGCGACTGTTGCAGTAGCCTTTGTTGTGCTCCAGCCACGTGCGCGTGTCACAGACTTCCGATTTAACCGGCATCGCCAGGCTGTTGATGCGCAGCGTGGTGTTTTCCCCGTTAAGCTGCGTGCTGGTGTTGTGGCGCAGCACCGCCCCGCCGAGCAGGAAGCTGTGGCTGTACGCGGCGGCATCCTGGCCCAGGACAATGTCGTTATGGGCAAAGTGGTGGCTCTGCGCATTCTCAAACGCCAGTTTGATGTGGTGTAGCTGGGCATTGGCCGCCACGTTCATCGTCAGACGCGACCCGGTAAAGTGACGCGTCTCATTGAGGCTGACGTAATGTTCGATGACCGTGGTCTCCGCGCCCTCCGCCAGCTCAAGATGGTGACGATAGTGCGCGGTATTGATTTCATCGCCGTCCAGACCCTGAGTGATATGCATCAGCAGCAGCGGCTTTGACGGACGCTGGTTACGCTTCACGGCGATATGCGTCACGCTGCGGGCCAGGCTCTCGGTCAGGTGCAGGAAAACCTCGGGCTGAACCGGGGCGCTCAGGCGCTGGCGATCGTCGTTTATCTCAATCTCAAAGCCGCTCTCCTGGAGCGTGTCGCTCAGCTCAGGGCGGAACTGACCGTCGACAAACACCAGGCGCACGGCATCCACGCCCACTGCCAGCGCGTCACGCTGCGCAGGCGTGAGATCCGCCAGACGGGTAACAAACTCGGCGTTCAGCAAGCCATCGAGCGGGGTGTATTTCCAGTTCTCATGCTTACGCGTCGGCAGGCCAAGACGCAGCATCTGCTGCAGATGCTGCTGCGCCTGCGCCGAGCGCGTGCCGCCCTGGGCTTCAAACAGCCTGTGCCACTGCTGGAGCGCATTACTGCTGTTCGGTAAGCCAGCCATAACCCTGCTCCTCCAGTTGTTTAACCAGCGTGAAATCACCGGATTTCACAATGCGCCCCTGGTAAAGCACGTGGACGTAATCCGGCTTGATGTAGTCCAGAATGCGCTGGTAGTGGGTGACGATAATAAACGAGCGCTTGCCGTCGCGCAGGGAGTTCACTCCGTCAGCGACAATCTTCAGGGCATCGATGTCCAGACCGGAGTCGGTCTCATCCAGAATGCACAGCTCGGGTTCCAGAACCGCCATCTGCAGAATATCGTTACGCTTTTTCTCACCGCCGGAAAAACCAACGTTCACCGAGCGGGTCAGCAGATCTTCCGGCATTTTCAGCAGCTTAATCTTCTCTTCCATCAGATCCTGGAAGTCGAAGCGGTCCAGCGCCTCCAGCCCGCGATACTTACGCACCGCATTCAGCGCCGTCTGCAGGAAGAACTGGTTGCTGACGCCCGGAATTTCGACCGGGTACTGGAAGGCCATAAAGATGCCCTCGCCCGCACGGTCTTCCGGCGACATCTCCAGCAGATCTTTGCCGTTAAACTCGACCGAACCGTGGGTCACCTCATAATCTTCGCGCCCCGCCAGCGTCGCAGAAAGCGTACTTTTCCCGGAACCGTTCGGCCCCATGATGGCGTGGACTTCGCCCGGCTTAACGTCAAAATTGAGGCCACGCAGGATGGCTTTATCTTCTACGCTGACCTGTAAATCTTTAATGCTTAACATGTGCTTTCCTTAACCGACGCTGTGTTCAAGACTAATGGCGAGGAGTTTCTGGGCTTCAACGGCAAATTCCAGCGGCAGTTCAGAGAACACATCCTTACAGAAGCCGTTAACGATCATCGAGATGGCGTCTTCTTCGCTAATCCCGCGCTGCAGGCAGTAGAAGAGCTGATCTTCCCCAATCCGCGACGTGGTCGCCTCGTGCTCCAGCTGGGCCGTGTTATTGCGACACTCGACGTACGGGAAGGTATGC
The DNA here is from genome assembly GCF_002952735.2 of Enterobacter sp. SGAir0187. Classification (NCBI taxonomy): domain Bacteria; kingdom Pseudomonadati; phylum Pseudomonadota; class Gammaproteobacteria; order Enterobacterales; family Enterobacteriaceae; genus Enterobacter; species Enterobacter sp. SGAir0187. Next base: position 572,112 of record NZ_CP025034.2, read on the forward strand.
GCCCCGCAGTCGGCACCGATCAGCATTGAATCACACTGGGTGAAGTTACGCGCATTGGTGGCCGTCGGCATGATTTTCACCAGCCCGCGATAGCTGTTCTGGCTATGCCCGGCGGAGATCCCCTTCGAGATAATCGTCGATTTGGTGTTTTTCCCAATGTGGATCATTTTGGTGCCGGTATCGGCCTGCTGATGCCCGCTGGTGAGCGCCACCGAGTAAAACTCGCCGATGGAGTTATCCCCGCGCAGGATGCAGCTCGGGTATTTCCAGGTGATGGCCGAGCCGGTTTCGGACTGGGTCCACGACATCTTGCTGTTTTCGCCTTCGCACAGCGCACGCTTGGTGACGAAGTTCAGGATACCGCCGGTATTGCCGTCGCCCGGGAACCAGTTTTGCACCGTCGAGTATTTCACCTCGGCGTCTTTATGGATGATGACCTCCACCACCGCCGCGTGCAGCTGATAGCTGTCGCGGACCGGGGCGGAGCACCCTTCTATATAGCTGACGTAGCTGCCTTCATCTGCGACCAGAATCGTGCGTTCGAACTGGCCGGTTTTTTCGGCATTAATACGGAAATAGGTGGAAAGCTCCATCGGACAGCGCACGCCTTTCGGCACATAGATAAAGGTACCGTCCGAGGCCACCGCCGCGTTAAGCGCCGCAAAGAAGTTATCGTTTGAAGGCACTACCGTCCCGATGTACTTTTTCACCAGTTCCGGATGATCGTGAATCGCTTCGCCGAAGGAGCAGAAAATGATCCCCTGCTCTGCCAGCTTCTCGCGATAGGTGGTGGCCACCGAGACCGAGTCAAAGATAGCGTCCACCGCCACCTCTTTCCCTTCGCGCACCGGTACGCCCAGCTGGTTAAAGGCCTCTTCCACCTCTTTGCTGAGGAAATTGTTCTCCGCGCCGGTTTGCTGCACCGCGCCGGGCTGCGAGGCGCAGGTATCATCACAGCTGCCGCAGGACGGCGCGGAGTAGTAGCTGTAATCCTGGTAGTTCAGCTTGTCATAATGCGCTTTCAGCCAGTGCGGCTCTTCCATCTCCAGCCAGGCGCGGTAGGCACTCAGGCGAAACTCCAGCATCCACTCGGGCTCGTTACGTTTCGCCGAAATCGCCCGCACGACATCCTCGTTGATGCCTTTTGCCAGCTCATCGGTCTGCAGCTGGGTGAAGAACCCCTCTTTATAGTTGAGGTGCCCGCCGCTCCAGGTATTTACTTCACTCGTTGCTTCAGTATTACGAGACATAGTTCCGCCTATACCCCAAAGCTTTCGCCGCAGCCGCATTCGTTCTGGGCTTTCGGGTTATGAAATTTGAATAACTGATTTAAGCCTTCGCGGACGTAGTCCACTTCGGTGCCATCGATAAAGGGCATGGCCTGCAGCGCGACGTACAATTTTGCGCCGTCGGTCTCGAACACCAGGTCATCTTTCTCGGGTTCGGTGACGGTATCAAGCACGTAACCGAAACCTGCGCAGCCGGTCTGTTTGACACCCAAACGCACACCAAGGATCTCGGGCTTTTTCGCCACCAGCTCTTGAATATGTGCCGCCGCCGCTGGCGTGAGCGTTAACCCGCGCCAGGCGAAATCGGCAGGATTAAAGGTTTCTGAATGCAGTTCCATAGGTCCACCTCATCTGATAAGCCATCAGGGCATAACACCATGTTAGTGATAACGATTATCACTTCAACCCTCTACCAGCAGGGGCATTCGGCTAAACCGCCCTTTTTGCCTACTTTTATTAAGCATAGACCCTGTGACAAGATGCAGGCAGGATGGATTTAATTGTTCAATGTATTGATTAATAATGCATTTCGTCGTGGGGTTTGTGTCGGAGAGGTGAAAAGTAAAATATGCATCGGAAATGCCTATTTTTGAGATAGATTTTGTATTTTCTATGAAATCAGGTGATTAAAGTAAAATCAGCATCTTACTGATAAAGCATATCAGGCTCTAAAGGACAACCTCGCACATTTATTCGCCCCAAAAACCCCCAGCAGATACAGGGGGCTAATAGTACTTACGGTTTAAAGGCCGCTTTCAGCAGCCGACTTCGCGCGCGCAATGGCTCCAGCGTTAAATATTGGATGTTCATAATTATCGGTTACATCACGGACCCTGTATATCTTCCATGTGCCAGATTCGCGCCGAACAAATACCTGAAGCTCTAACTTCTCTCCGTACTCCTTGCCAATCCATACGGGCAACATTTCGCCGCCCATAAAAGGTTGGGCGTTACCGACTGTGAGCGCCGATACCCATGAGGCATCATAGTCCTGCGCATAAGCGAAGTAATCAGATCCAATAAGGTCTTGTTCGGGTATCGACTCAATATCATCCAGCCTCTTGAGCGTGTCGGCAGAGATATATTCGCGCAACTCAGACGGCGAATAAGTATTGTCGCTGCTGGTTAGAGAAATTAGATAAGTAGAGTAAAAAGAATGTACTCGCATCGGCGCATTCTGATCCGGCTTAACTGAGCAAGCGGATAGCAAGCATGTGCATAACACTATTGCGGCTTTCATCAATTCATCCTGTAAATTTTGAAGGCCGGTTGAGCCGCGCGATACCCCGGGCCAGGGTACATGCTGTGCTGTCGGAAATCGGAGATCCATTGTGTCCCATCATACATGGTCATGTGACCACTGGAGTTTCCGCCCTGATAGGGTTGAATCACAGCGACATCACCGCTTAGCAAGGTTGAACCCGGCGGAACTTCACGAAATCCCGCTCGCAGTAATGATTGCCCATAATCTTTTGCGTTTAGCGTTCTCTCCAGCCGTATGCCGCCAGCCGCTATAGCCTCCCTGGTGAAGGTAGCACATTCATTATGGGAGCGACCGAGAGCGCGTGACCGGAGGTGTGAAACAGCAGCTTCTTTATTCCAACTCATTCTTAGTTCCTTTAAGTATGCAAAAAGGAAATTATTAAATTAACCACTGATGAATTGTGGGATTAAAAGTGCTGAAGTTTTTTTAATCGAAAAGAGCTGCTCGACGATATGACCGGGGTACTGATGCAATGCGTCTTCGAGATTACCCTTGCCGTATCGCCAGAAACAAAAAAAGGCCCTCAAGGCCTCTTACACTCAATGGTGGAATGAAACAGCAAAACCCTGCTCACGCCAGTGGTCGAGTTGTTCCTGCTGTCGAGGCGTTGGCGATTTCCCCGTCCAGACGAAGATTTTCTGCCCCGGGAAAAGCTCGGGACGCGGCGAATCAATCGGTTCTGCCAGGACATCAATGTGCCAGCCCTTCTGCGATAAGCGCGCGGCTTCAAGCCACAGATGGGTACGGTCATCACACTCCCAGCCAATCAGGAGCGCATCTTTACCGGTTTTTTTGCGGGACTCCGCCAGGCTTGCGATCGCGAATTCGATCAGGACCCCATCAAACAGGCTCGCCATGTGACGCACGGTATTCTGGTCCTGGTTCATCCGCTGACGAACGGGAGAAATAATATTGTCAATCAGGGCGTCTATCGGATGATCGCGGCGGAACTCACCGACTTTGGCGCGTAGCTTTGCCGGGCTGGCATAGCGCAGAACGGTCATCATCTCTTCCTGGAACGAGACCCAGTTACCCTGAGTCATAACTTCCTTGTTTTCCAGCAAGGCTTTTACTTTCCCGACCGAAACGCCGCTCTTCATCAGGCGTTTGATCTCTTCGATACGCAGGATATCTTCATCGTCAAACTGACGATGACCCCCTTCGCTGCGCTGCGGCTTCAACAATCCATAACGGCGCTGCCAGGCACGCAGCGTAACGGGGTTGATACCGCATCGTTCGGCCACTTCGCCGATACTGTAATAGGCCATTAACTCCCTCACGCTCAGAACTTCCATACCTAACTGCACCAACCTTATCAGATTGTACAAACCATTTGTATAACTAAGACCACATTTTGAACGGGTGAACGGCTTACGACGCCATTCACCTGTTAATACATTGTTGTATAAAATTTACCGTTCGTACAGTTACGTCTGTCCGATTGTGTACAGATTTATCAGAATTCGAACTTTTTCTCCGGCCACGCAATGGCTGGAATCCCGCCGTGCCGGGGGCTGGCAAAAAGATGCCCCTGGAACTGGGAAATCCCCGCAGATTCCAGCCACATCCATTCTTCCGCCCTCTCTACTCCCACCGCGCAGAACTGGATTTCAAGCGAGGAACAGCATTTGATGATGGCCTGAATAATGGCCTGTCGGGGGCCACTTTTATGCACGTTCGCGACCAAATCACGATTAATCTTAATTCTGTCAGGCTGGAAGTGGGCCAGCAGCTGCAGCCCGGCAAAACCGGCACCAAAGTGATCGATCGTCACGCTGATACCCGCGCTTTTTAACTGCCTGACTGAATCCGTGAATTCATCAAAACGGGAAATGGCTTCGCTCTCGGTGAACTCCACCACGATTTGTTCAGGAACAAAACCGTTTGCTTCAATCGCGGTGAGCAAAAAATTCACGGCGTTGGGAATATTAACCAGCGTCATAGGCAGCAGGTTAAGGGATAACGTCTGGTCCTGTAATCCCAGCGCGCTGGCCATGGAGAGCGCCACCTGCTTGCTTTGCAAATCAGAGGCGTACACTTCGTCAGGCGGAAGGCTGGCGAAATAGACCCCCGGCGAGTCGCCGGACGGGGTGCGGAGAAGCGCCTCCCAGGAGACGACCTGCTGCATAAATGGATCGACTATCGGCTGGAACGCAAAACTACAATCCGCCCCCTTCGCGACCACCTCAGGCTGCGCGGACAAGCGCGTTTCTTCGCGAACGAATTCCCATGAATCCGCAGGCGGCAGCTCAAAATAGTTCGCTTTTTCCGTGGCCTCGACAAAGGTGCGGAAAAACTGCAAAGGTCGGTCGTTGTAGGTCAGCTGATAACGTGTCGTCCCCTTATTGAGCACCTGCTGCAGCACCTCGTCTCTGTCGAAGTGGCGCAAATCAAAAAGCTCCATACCCACGTTGCCAAAACGCCGGACAGGCCCGTGATCGCGCATTAACTCGACCACGTTATGGTGGCGCGGGTCGTTGCAGATCTGCTCATAGATAGCCGAAACGTGCTCAACCGGCCCTTCCAGCAGTTGAAAAAAATGTGTGCCGTTAAACAGCAAGATCCCCGTGACATTGGATTGCCGATTTTTACGATTTGCAGCAGCGACCATTGCTTCCAGCGCTTTCACTGGAACGTCCTCGCAGATATGACTGCGGTAAATGATGGTTGTGAGCATGCTATTCCTGGGGGTTAGGGTTTTGGCCACGAAAGACGTGGGTAATGTTCATTTATAGCACATTAATTGCCAGACAAATAATTTACATCTCAACCATTTACGGCAGTTAATGAGACCTTGTAACTCGACTGTATAACTTACCAGCACATGCGCTTTTTGTACAATATATCCTGCACTTTACCCCCATCACAACGTCAACCCAACGCAATGAAAAATAAATGATTTATAAGATATATCGTAAAAAATCTAAAAAATTGTACATTTTAGATGTACAGATTTGGAAATTATGTATACCTTAAATGTAACGTTACTGATTACAAAATTTTACAGGAGCGAAACATGCAGCAGAAAAGTTACGTCGCAGATTCCGCAGCAGCTATCGCGCAGTACTTCGAAAAAGCCGCGCTTCCTACCCAGCAGGAAACGCTGGGCCAGGTGGTTGTTGAAATTCTCAGCGACGGGCGAAACCTTAATCGCAAATCGCTTTGTACAAAATTGCTGAGTCGCCTCGAAAAGGCCGACGGCCCGGAAGAGGAAGAGCATTACCACATGCTGCTTGGTCTGCTCTTCGAACGGTAAGGATATGAATAGCAGTAACGCAGACCGACTAATAGACCAGCTTATCGGTGAAGCCGTTCTCTCTCTTCTGAAAGAGCGGGGACCGGTGACAACTGAAGGCTTGCTACAGCGTCTGCGGGTCATGAAAGAACATGAAAAGGATCCCCAGCGGCGGGAGACACTTGCGGTGGTGATTGCCGAGATCGGCTCAAACAGCCCCGCCTTTACACGTCGCAGAACCGCGCAAGGACGAACGAAAAGAGAGGGATCTCTCAACGATAACCGAGACAATGTTGTGCCGTTATTTGGAAGTGGAAAACCGTCCGATCCCAAAAAAATACATTGACTGCAATTTAACAGCTACGGTGAGAACAAATGAGACAAAATATTCAGCTTCAACCCGAATACCACTCTGCTTTTTTAGACAGTGCGCTGGCGGAGTATTTCCGCCATGCAGGCGATCGTTTTGCTGAAGAGTCCGCTATTTTTTCTACTGCAGTACGCTGTGTTCTGGCCTCCGAAGGGCATCTGTCCAATAAGGCGATCATCCTCTGGCTCATTCAGACGCTGGAATCTACCAACGACGTGGTTCAGGCGGATGTGATTCGCAAGACGCTGGAAATCGTGGTGGGTTACACGATGGACGATCTCTGAGTTCCTGCTCGCCACGCCCCCCTAACGTGTCATCGTCAAAACTGACGATCGGCCTGACGATGACACGCGCCCTCCCCGCATAACGCCCTGTAATCCACGCAAAACCAACCTGGCACGGTTCCTGCTTATTTCCGCATACGGGACTGGGTTTCCAGTCAACTTTGCTTCATTTCTTAACAGGTCTGTTATTGATGAAAAAGATCGCCAGCGTCTGCCCGTACTGCGGTGCAGGCTGTAAATTGAACCTTGTCGTTGAAAATAACCGTATCATCCGTGCCGAAGCAGCAGCGGGAGTCACAAACCAGGGCACTTTATGTCTGAAAGGATTTTACGGCTGGGACTTCCTTAACGATACCCGTCTGCTCACCCCTCGCCTCACCCAGCCCATGATCCGCTATCGCAAAGGCGAAGCATTCACCCCCGTTACCTGGGAAGAGGCGATCCGCTATACCGCCCACAGGCTCAACAGTATTAAAGCGCAGCACGGGCCGCGGTCGATCATGACCACCGGCTCCTCGCGCGGCACCGGCAATGAAACCAACTATGTGATGCAAAAGTTTGCCCGCGCGGTGCTGAACACTAACAACGTGGACTGCTGTGCGCGCGTCTGTCATGGCCCGTCCGTCGCCGGTTTACAGGAAACGCTCGGTAACGGCGCGATGAGCAACTCGATTAACGATATTGAAAACTCAAAATGCCTGCTGGTCTTTGGCTATAACTGCGCGGACTCCCACCCTATCGTCGCCCGCCGCGTGCTGAAAGCGCGTGAAAACGGCGCAAAAATTATCGTCTGCGATCCGCGGCGTATTGAAACGGCGCGTATTGCCGACCAACATCTGCAGCTGAAAAATGGCAGCAACATGGCGCTGGTGAACGCCTTTGGCTATGTGCTGCTGGAAGAGGAGCTGTACGATAAAAGTTACGTGGCGCGCTTTACGGAGGGGCTTGAGGCCTACCGGCAAACGGTAAAAGACTATGCGCCGGAGCAGGTCGAACATCTTACCGGCATCCCCGCCCGTGACGTCCGCCAGGCAATGCGCACCTTCGCGGCGGCCCCTTCCGCCACGGTGATGTGGGGGATGGGCGTGACCCAGTTTGGACAGGCTGTGGATGTGGTCAAAGGGCTGTCCAGTCTGGCGCTGCTGACCGGGAATCTCGGTCGCCCTGCCGTCGGCGTCGGGCCGGTGCGCGGTCAGAACAACGTCCAGGGTGCCTGCGATATGGGCGTACTGCCGAATATGTTCCCCGGCTATCAGGATGTGACCGACCCGGCGGTCCGACAGAAGTTCGCCGACGCCTGGGGAATTGACGTCAATGCGATGGACGATCGCGTCGGGACACGCATTACCGAAGTGCCGCATCTGGCGCTGGAAGGCAAGGTCAAAGCCTATTACATAATGGGAGAAGATCCGCTCCAGACGGAAGCCGATCTCGGCCTGGTGCGCAGCGGTTTTGAAGCGCTCGATTTTGTCGTGGTTCAGGACATCTTTATGACCAAAACGGCAGAGGTGGCGGACGTTCTGCTCCCGGCTACCTCCTGGGGTGAACACGGCGGCGTCTTTACCTGTGCCGATCGCGGCTTCCAGCGTTTTGGCAAAGCCATTGAAGCCAGCGGCAATGTGAAGCGCGACTGGGAGATCATCAGCCTGCTCGCCACCGAGATGGGCTACCCGATGCATTATGACTCCAACCAGCAGATCTGGGACGAGATGCGCGCGCTGTGCCCGCTCTTCTACGGCGTGACGTATGAAAAAATGGGCGAGATGGGCCACGTGCAGTGGCCCTGCCCGACGCTGGATCACCCCGGTACGCCGTACCTGTACAAAGACAATCAGTTCGACACGCCGAGCGGTAAAGGGCAACTCTTTGCCGCACCGTGGCGCGCGCCGGCGGAAACCCCGGATGCGGATTTCCCGCTGGTGCTGTGTACGGTACGCGAGGTGGGGCACTACTCCTGCCGCTCCATGACCGGGAACTGCGCCGCACTGCAAAGCCTGGCCGACGAGCCGGGTCGGGTGCAAATGAACCCTGCCGATGCAGAAAAGCTGGGCATTACTGACGGGCAGCTGGTCTGGGTACGTTCACGTCGCGGGAAAGTGATTACCCGCGCCAGCATCAGCGAGCGTATCAACGCCGGGGCCGTCTATATGACCTATCAGTGGTGGATTGGCGCCTGCAACGAGCTAACCCAGGATAACCTCGATCCTATCTCCAAAACCCCGGAAACGAAGTACTGCGCGGTGCAACTGGAGGCGATTGAGGACCAGCGCTGGGCAGAGGATTATGCGGCGTCGGCGTATCAAAGTATGAAGACGCGGCTAATCAGTGCCGTCAACGTCTGAGAACATGCCGGGTAGCGGCGACGCCTGACCCTGCCTGCGTCCGGAATGTTGTAGGCAGGGTAAGCGAAGCGCCACCCGGCGTGAATAATCAGGGGGCTATAACCCGCGTCATCTCCCCCCAGGTCGCGGTGGCGGAAAACAGGGCAGATTTAACGGTCAGACATCGCGGTTACTTCACATTTATTGATATCCATGTCCAGACAGTCCCCAAAAAAATGAGGCGATCTCTCTTTCTCGGCCAGCCGATTAAGCAACATGATTAATTCATAATCAGTCCGCAGATCGAATTTTTGCATCAGCATATATTTGTGGGTGAATACCGTCTTATCGCTGATATTCAACTCGTGCGCGATCTCCATGACCGACAGTCCCTTATAAAAACTCACCATAATGCGGATCTGCTGTGGAGAGATTTTTCTATGATGACAGCCAGGACACGCATTTTTATGCCTGCGATAGCCGGATAATTGCGTTTTATACCAGGCAAAATAGATTATCTCCCTTATCTTCGATACTGATGCTCTTCGCGAAATTAAAATAATATCGTCAAAACATGACGGGGCGATTGCTTCCCGAGGCTCGTGATCCACCAGTCCTATCACGATCCCCTTTTTACGCGATTGTAGCTCCGGGATACAGGTGAACACCTCACCGACACACAGCGAGAGCACCACAATATCGGCGACGCTTACGCCGTCATGGGTAAAATGAGATGAAAACTGAACCTCTTCTCTGAAACCTCGCTGAAATAAATCAGCGAGAAAGACCTGTAAGCCATACTGAAACAGTAAATCAGACTCTTTTATCAGAATGTTCAGCATAAGTTAATCCGCTGCCACGAGTGAATTAACATGGCAACCAACCGTCACCCCTTTCAATAAAAAGTGAATGGCATGCACATTTACCTCCAGAACGTCTGCTTAACTAATTATATTGAATTGTCATCACGACAACGGCACTGATGCTTCCGGGCGTAACACCGCCTGAAGCGGATTTGACCCAGGCCTGCATCGGCATCGTGGCAGTGCTGTCAGCCGCAATAGCCTTTGTGATGCTGGAGCCCGTCCCTTTAAGCGAGCCGGTTGCGGCGTCGCTCATGGCGATGGCAACGCCGGTGGCCGAGCCGCTGTTCGTGTAGTAGTCCGCGCCTGCTACGGGATCCGGGTTACCTGCGAATGTCACCGTGACGCTGCGGGTTCCCAGCGGACAGCTTGTAAAGAGCAGATTGAACGCAACCGGGTCTGACGTGGATCCTGGCGTCGCCATATTGGAAGCCTGAATATTGCCGAGGTTAATATCCAGATTCGTATTCCCGCCATTAAATACGCAGGGCGACGCGACGATATTGCCCGTTACGCCGATATTGACCGCATCGACAGAAAACGCCTTCCAGCTCAGCAGGGCAAGCAGGAGCATTTTTTTGTGCGCCATTTTCATCTTCTCACCTGCTACTGGTAGGTAATATTTAGCGTGGCCGAGGCGTTGGCCGTTCCCGACTGAACGGTCCCCAGCGTTTGATAATAACGGGCCGTTAACGGGAGCGTCTCGACCCCGCCCGCGGACTGTTTTAAGAGCAGGCGGCTGTTCATGGCCAGCGGAGTACCGTTATAGAGGAGCTGAACGCCCACCCCTTTTGCCGTTCCAGGATTACCTTGCCCCGTCAGGGCCATCACGCTGGTATTGCCAATATCCGGGTTTTGAATGCCGCTTAACGTGACATTAATATTGGTCCCGGTGCTGCAGTTTAATCCGAGATTCTGCGTATTCTGCGCCCCTGCCGGCGACGTTCCCACGCCTGCGCTAAAGGAAGAGGCGGGTATATTGCCAATGGCGAAGGTTAACTGTGGCGTATTGATCGTACACGCCAGGGCATTGATCGTGCCGCTGGTCAACTGCGTTGTCAGGCCATCGCGATAAATAGCGTCGCTGCCCTGAAGGGTTACCACGCCGATGACGCCGGGCGTGAGCGCCCCGGATGAAACCGGCCCGGTCACCACCAGTTCAATTTTTCCGCCATACCAGTCGACGTAGGAGGTTTGCGCGTTGTATGAGAAGGTATTGCTCGGGTTATCAAAATAGTTGTTCGATGAAAATCGAATCCCAATCCCGCTGACGTTGGTATTGTAAACATGATTCCCATAGGTGCTGAGCGTGGCGCCGTTATACCGCATGCTAAAACCCAGCATTAATGGATTGCTGCAGCCGGTCAGATAGGACCCCGTATTTGACGCCGCACCGGAGAATATCACCGTTCCCACAGGCGCATCGCGCTGCACGGTGAGAGTGCCCACCGACAGCGAAGACGTTTGCGGCACGATCGTCGTGCACGTCCCGGCCCAGGCACCATTCCAGCCCGCCAATAAACAGAGCAACAGCAAAAATTTCATCGTTTTCATCTTAATGTTCCCGACGGCAAAGGGCGTTAACGAGTGTGACGCCACCATAGGTGGCCTGTTTCGGCAGGGTGAAATCCGCGCGACACTGCTGGCCGGACTGATTTCCCCACGCCACGATCAGCGTCCCCTGCTCGCTCATGCCGGTTAAATAGACTTGTCCGCGATCGCCGACGATAAAACTACTGTGACCGTCTCCGGCGAGCGTCACCATCGCCCCAAATGGAACGAATCGACCGTCGTCCATCAGGGTCATCAGCACCTTGCGCCCCACTTTAGAAAGGTAATCAGCCCTGACCACCGCGCCTCGCGTCGGCGTGACCGTACGCGTATTGATCTCCAGCTCCACGTCGTCAGGCATATTTTCCGGATCGAGCGTGAGGTCGTTTTTGCGGTACACGGAGAGGTTGCTCACCACCGTATAGCCCCGGAAGTCCGTTCGCATACCGGACTGGTTTCGAATATCCACCCCGTGGGCACCGGGCGCCTTAATCAGGGCATTGGTTTCCCCCAGCGGCTGGGAAAAGGTGATGCCGTCCGCGTGGGCCAGGATGCCCCCCTGCAGGCCGTAGTTCAGACGCTCGCTGTTCCTGTCGTAGCCATAGCCCGCCGTCACTTCGCCGTAGGTCCCTTTGTAATCCCCGTTCATGTTGCCGGTATATCCCACGCCGTCCGTGCCGTAGCCCTGCTGCACGTTCCAGTTAAGGGCGTTGTTTTCCAGGGCCACGCCGTTCATGCCCAGGCTGTGCGTAGTGCCGTTATTCTTGCTGGCGTTCATGCCATAGTTCGCCCACGTCTGCGGGAGGAATTTCTCCAGCGGCACGCTGACGTTAAATGCCAGAAGCTGGTCGTGGTCGTACGTTTTACTGCTCCCGGTGCCATAAGAGGCTGCGCTGGCGTTTTTGCTGTATGTCCAGGTCACGCCATAGCTGATGTTATGCCAGTAGTTGTTATACCCGACGCTCCAGGACGCCATCGATTTACCCGAATTCCAGTAGTCTTCCCGCGCGGCGCTGAGGGTCAGGGAACCTAAATCCCCGCCCAGCGTCTGGCTCATGGTCAATTCGGCGCGGTTACGCCGCCTGTCCTGCAGCGCGGTACTGTCTCCCCAGGAATCCAGCACTTCCTGCATCCCGTAGTAGCCGCTGGTCGAATAGCGATACCCCGCAATCGAGAAGTTCGTTCCGGTATCAATAACGTTCTTGCTGTACCGCGCGCGCCAGGACTGGCCATTGGTTTTGGCCGTGTTATCCGGTGTAGACCAGGCCTGGGTGACGTCGGTGGAGAGCGCACCAAAATCCCCCATGTTTTTACCCACCCCAACGGCGAGCGACCGATACTTGCCCGATCCCTGCACGCCGCCGTATAGCGTCAGGCCCTGCGGGAGACCATAAATACCGGTCAGTTGCCCGAAAGGCGTCTTTTCCACGCTGCTGTTATAGGCGCGATACTGGCCACCCGTGATGGCATACTTCAGACGCCCTTCGCGCTGCAGCACCGGCAGAGAGGCGTAAGGCAGAGTGAAATGCTGTTCGCTTCCATCCGCTTCTTTGATCGTTACATCCAGATCCCCGGCACCGCCCGTCGGGTACATGTCGGTTATCTCAAACGCCCCCGGGGCGACGTAGCTCTGGTAGATCTGATAGCCATTCTGGCGCACCACCACCTGCGCATTCGTGCGCGCAATACCGCGAACCACGGGCGCGTAGCCTTTCAGAGAATCCGGCAACATGTCATCGTCGGACGCCAGCTGGCCGCCGCGAAAAGGGATACTGTCAAACACGTCAGCCGGGGAAGAACTGTCGCCGAACGTCAGCTGCGCTTTCAGGGGAATAACGGCCCGCTGCGCATAGGTGTAAACGGTGTCCCATTTATCCTGACCCGACGCATCCCGGGACCAGGTGGTGTAGTTGCGCAGGCGCCAGGGCCCAATGTTTATCCCCGGACGCAGGTTGGCATACTGGCTGTCCGTTCTGTTAGCCCCTCCGGTCTTCGCCCAGGAGTTGGCCCCGCTCAGGCTGTAATTGAGCATGACGGCATTGATGCCCTCGTCCCACATCTCCGGTGGCACATAGCCACGCGCCGGTATATCAATAGCCGCCTGCGGAATACTGATAACCAGACGCTGCGCGTTGAACTGGAAATCCGTCGAGGCCAATGGAATGGCCTCAAGATCGGCACAGTCGCTTTTCGCTGAGGCCAGCTGTGGAAAGAGCGCTGTCTTAACGCCCCACTGTTTTAATTGTTCAATGCTCAGGCATGGCTGTAATACGTCATTTCCATCAGGCGATTTCGCTGCGGCAAAGGTAATATCCCGGGTCTCGATGAGCTGTTCGTCAAGAATAATATCAACATGGTACGTCCCCGGAGCCTGAGAGCCTGATTCAAATGCGGATAAATCGGCTTTCCCCATGCCTGGGTTATCCAGCTCAACCAGTTCAGTATTAAACGTTTCGCTGGCATAAAGCGTGGGAGAAGACCCCGTCATCGCCAGAGCGATGAGTGTCGCCAGGCGTCGTACTTTATGATGTTGTATTTTCATTGCGGATGACCTGAGTAATGCGGGTATTACCGTTTGCCAAAATCACAAACTGGCTTGATGCAACGTGCCGGGGCTTCCATAATCGTTGATAACTTTAAACGTCAGCGTATTTCCGCCGGTTCCATGAGGTAACGGGAATCGGGCCGACGCGCCGGGTAATACATACGAAACATCGTCCAGTTTTTTTCCGCCCACGGATATTTCATTAAAATTGATGACATAGGGAGTCGGATTCATTACCTGAATTTCATTCCCGATGCGTTGCCATGTTAATTTTTCGGCCTGATCTTCGGGCGTTGACGCGTGAAGATTTGCCGGACGATAAATTAACTTGATACGCGTTTTCACTGCAATTTGCAGTGAATTAGCCTGTTTCGTTGCAGAAGGAATGGCTTTTATATTGAGCCAGAATAAACTTTCTTGTTCCTGAGGGAGTGACCCGGCCATGATAATGCGTTCGATATTTTTCTGGCCACCATCCAGTCGATAAAGCGGAGGCGTAATGATAAAAGGCGCTTTATCTGTTTTCCCCTCCGGCACGTCAATCCACGACTGAATTAAAAAGGGCACGCTATCGGCATTGTCCACGCTAATGGATGCTTCTTTTTTTGCACCGTCGAAAATAATGCGCGTGCCGCCAATAATGACGCCAGCATTGGCCATTGAAAATGTCAGCAGTAACGCTGCCGCGGCCAGGCCGATTGTTGTGATAAAACGCATTGAATACCTCATAAAACAAAGGGGCCGGGTGGCCCCATACTGATTACTGCAAAAGACTTAGTTATAAACCACAGAGAAGTTAGCAACCGAGTTAGCCGGGCCCGCGGTCACTGATGCCGCAGTTGAAATATACTGAGCATAGAAATTGAGCGTATTATCAGCGGTGCTGCTCAGCACATAGGAATAGCTGTTGCTACCATGCAGCGGCAGATCGGCCTTATCGGCCGTCATCAGGTTGATGGCCACGCCCGTTGCTGCTCCCACAACGGAGGAGTCAATCGCCAGCAGGTTTGCGTCGGTTAAATCTGGCGTGCCGTCAAAACGCACCTTCGCGGAGGTAACGGTCACCGGGCAGTTTTTCAGTACGATATCGAACTGCGTCGCTGCGGTTCTGGAACCCGTTGTCGGAAATTCTGTTTTATAATAATCGCCGAGAACCACGACCTGATTCTGAGATGCCACATCTACATCGCAGGCATTATCCAAAATATTACCGTTAAAATTAACCGTACCTGCCGCCGCGAAAGCCTGAGTCATTGTCAATGCAGAGCCTGCCGTAAAGATGGCAACAATAATTTTCTTTTTCATAAAGCCATTTCCTGTATTACTTTATTTATTACTGATATTCAGGCAAAACAGACCATCCTCATTCTGCCATTCTTTTTTAGAGGCCATCAGAAACAAAAATATAGCTCTCATCGTGTCGAGTGTTTCAGATTTGTGTTTCTGTCGACGAGTCAAAATTTATACAATACTTTTCCACGAAACAATCTTTTTCCAGGTCTAGCTGTAGACTGGGGTTTAACAAATAATAAACATTTTGATTGCGTGTTTTATCGCCAGTCTACTTTTAGACCTTCACCGTTTAACGATAAAATTCATAACGTTAAGACGCTCAACACCTCAGGTCTATTATTAGACTTTTGAGTGTTATTCCCTGCTTCGCAGCTTTTTAAGATAATTCTCCATGTCGATTGGAAAACGATCGCATCCGTTGAAGTGAGGGATATTATGAACACGCGAATTGCAGCCGTATTAGACAATGAGAAATCGTCAGTTCTGGGATTAAAACCCTTAAGGCACATAGAGCGTATAATTGATAATGTCCTTCCTGGCGCAGAGAAAATCATTCTTTCGAAAAGTGAAGTCGTACAATATTACCGAAATGACGAACGCCAATGTTTTATGTTGTTACACGGCAGCGTGGCGCTGCACCGCCGCGGCGACGGCATTGTGTTAAATTCAGAATCAGCGCCTTTTATACTGGGTGTCAGCAGTCAGTTTTCATCGGAACATCTTTACGTCAGGGCCCTGGAGACAGCCGAACTAGCATGCGTACCGCTGGAAACGTTTAACAACGTGGTTGCACAGTACGATCTCTGGGAACACTTTTCTAAATTGCTGATCTACACCGCATCGCGGGTGTACGAGCACTGCGCGCAAATATCACAGATGTCCGCCTACGATATCATCCGCTTTCAGCTGGTTGAATTAATGCAGGAGCCTGAGGCAATTAGACAAAACATCACCGCAGCGGCCTATATCAAGAGCCGAACCTACCTTTCCCGCAGTGGGATTATGCGGATTCTGGCAGAACTGCGTACGGGGAAATACATTACCATGGACCGCGGCGTACTGATAGAAATTAACCATTTACCCCGGAAGTATTGAAAGCACAATAATATCTGGAGATAACGCGAGAGAAGAGCGAAACTATAAGCATAAGATTATCTTCCAGGTTTATGGCTATGTCCTCTAAAGATAAATCGTCTCGCGGCTCCCCTTACGCCCAGGAACTGATCGCGCATCTGGAGCCTTATTGCACCGTGCGTCGAACGGGCCGCGGTGAACGACTCAACCTTGAGGTTAACGGTCAGGGGATCTGTTATTTAATCCTGGAGGGTACGATTGCCATCTACCGCAGCAGCGATAGCATGATGCTTTCTACCGCCCGCAGCCCTGCCCTGTTTGGTCTTGCTAACCTGACGGACATCTATTTCAATGATTACCTCGTCACGGTGAGCCCTTGCCTGATTGGCAGTATCCCTACTGAACAGGTTGCTGACATTATTAAAGAAAAGGGGCTATGGGGACTGCTCTCTCAACAGCTCATGTTTGTCTATAGCCGTCTTTATAACAACGTGATGCCCCAGGGTGCCCCCACGGCGTATGAGATGATTCGCCAGCAGCTCGTTAAGCTGATGGAGGAAGACGAAGGCTATCGACGCAGCGTCACGGCGGAGCGATACATTCGGGAGAAAACCCAGCTCTCCCGCAGCGGCGTGATGCGCATTCTGGCGGATTTAAAAACCGGCGGATTTATCGAAATGGAAGAAGGCAGGCTCATCAAAATTAACAAGCTCCCCGCTAAATACTGAACGTCAGACACAAAAAAGGCCGCTCTTGCGGCCTTTTCAACATTACTCTCTCAATGGACGTGAACGCCCAACCGCCAGGCAAAGTAGATCTCTTCTTTCAGCTCATTCGAAGAGAGCGCCAGCAAATCTGTAAATTCCAGCTCAAGCTGTTTCAGCTTTTTCAGGTACTGCGCCGGGGACAGATTGCTCTTATCGCGACGTAAATATTCAATTGCCAGCTGTGTTGGGGTTATTTCAGTATCCATGATGTCCTCGCTTATGTACAAAACCTGACCAGTATATCACAACCCACTGACTAGTTTTTGACCAAAGGCAAAACATCTGAAAACTTTACACGACCGCTGTCGTCAGCCGCGACGAGCAGCACAGGCGATCCTGCTCGTCGAGAATGTCAATCTGCCATACCTGATGGCGGCTACCGGCGTGCAGCGCGCGGCAAACTCCGCGCACGCGCCCGCTGCGAACCGAGCGGATATGGTTAGCATTCACCTCAAGTCCGACCACCTTCTGCTCCCCTTCGGTACAGAGATATCCCGCCACCGAGCCCAGCGTTTCGGCCAGCACGACGGACGCCCCACCGTGCAATAAACCAAACGGCTGATGTGTGCGACGATCGACGGGCATGGTGGCCTCGATATCATCGTCGCCAATGCGGGTGAACTGGATATCCAGCAGCCCCACCATATTCCCCTCGCCCATCGCGTTCAGGGCCTGCAGCGTCACGGCACGTTTCCAGATCATCCAATTATCTCCAGTAAAGCCTGCAATGGGTGACGTACACCGTTACCTTCTACCCGTTTCACCTGGCTTCGACAGGAGTAGCCTGTCGCCAGACAGCGGTTTCGCGGCAAACGCTGCATCGCCTGATGCCAGGACAGCTCATAGATACCGAGCGAGTTGGCGTGGTTTTTCACTTCGTGCCCGTAAGTGCCGGCCATGCCGCAGCAGCCCACGCTGACGCTCTCCAGCTTCGCGCCGAAGCGGGCAAAAACGGAGGCCCACTGCGCGGGGGCACCCGGCAGCGCGGTGACTTCCGTGCAGTGTCCGAACAGATACCACGGTTCGCCGCTGACATCCTGTACAGCTTTGCCTTCCAGGGCCATCGGCAGCCACTCGTGCACCAGCATGACGTGGAAATCACCGCGCTTGTCGCCCAGCGTCTGCTTGTATTCATCGCGATAGCACAGCACCAGCGCCGGATCGACGCCGACCATCGGTATCCCGAGTTGCGCCACGCGGTTTAAGAAGTCAGCGGTTTTCTGCGCGGTCTTCGCAAAGCGCGTCAGGAAGCCTTTAATGTGCTGCGCCTTACCGTTGGGTGAGAACGGCAGGACCACCGGCTGATACCCCAGCTTTTCGGTCAGGCGGATGAAATCCGCCACCACCTGGGCATCGTAGTAGCTGGTAAACGGATCCTGCACCACCAGCACCACCTTCGCTTTTTGCTCAGGCGTGAGTGCCTCCAGCTGCTCCAGGGTCATGTTCGCCGAGCGATGCCCGACGAGCTGGCGCTGCAGAGACGGGACCGACAGCAGCGGCAGATCGACCATGCCGATATGTTTTTCGGAGAGCTTGCGCACCAGCGGCTGGTTGATAAAGAAGTTGAAGGTCTTCGGCGCGCGCGCCATCAGCGGCGCGTAGCTTTCCACCGTTGCCACCAGATGGTCGCGCACCGGACGCAGATAGCGCGTGTGGTAAAGCTGCAGGAAGCGCGAGCGGAATTCCGGCACGTCGATTTTAATCGGGCACTGGGTTGAACAGGCTTTACAGGCCAGACAGCCGGACATCGCCTCTTTCACCTCATGGGAGAAATCATACTCGCCCTTGTTGGCATGCCAGCTGTTGCGGGTGCGCTCAATCAGCGAGCGCAGGCTGGCCCGTTTTTCCGGAAGCTGCTGCTCAAGCCTGAGCGGGTCAACCCCGCGATCGGCCAGCAGACGCAGCCATTCACGCACCAGCGTCGCCCGCCCCTTTGGCGAGTGGATACGGTTGCTGGTGATTTTCATCGACGGACACATCGGGCTTTTCACATCAAAGTTAAAGCACAGGCCGTTGCCGTTACACTCCATCGCGCCGCGCCAGGAGGTGCGCACCGCAATCGGGATCTGTCTGTCGTAGGTACCGCGCTTGACGGCATCCACCTGCAGCATTGGCGCGTCCACGCCTTCAGGCGGGCAGATTTTGCCCGGGTTGAGGCGGTTATGCGGGTCAAACGCCGCTTTCACCTTGCGCAGCTCCGCATAGAGCTGTTCGCCGAAGAATGCCGGGCTGTATTCCGCGCGGAATCCTTTCCCGTGCTCTCCCCAGAGCAGACCGCCGTATTTGGCGGTTAAGGCCACCACATCGTCGGAGATCTGCTTCATCAGGATCTCCTGCTGCGGGTCGCACATATCCAGCGCCGGGCGCACGTGCAGTACCCCGGCATCGACGTGGCCGAACATGCCGTAGCTCAGGCCGTGGCTGTCCAGCAGGGCGCGAAACTCGACGATATAATCCGCCAGATGCTCAGGCGGCACGCAGGTATCTTCGGCAAAGGGAATCGGCTTCGCCGCCCCTTTCGCATTGCCGAGCAGACCCACGGCTTTTTTACGCATCGCATAGATACGCTCAATCCCGGCCAGATCGTTACAAAGCTGCCAGCCGATCACGCCGCCTTCGCCCTGCGCAATCAGCTCATCCAGCCGCTGGCAAAGCGTGGCGACCTGGCTCTCAATCAGCGCCGCATCGTCACCGGCGAACTCCACGATATTGAGGCCGAGCATCTCTTTATCCGGCACGTCGGTAATGAGATCGCTGACGGAGTGCCAGACAATATCTTCCCGGGCCAGGTTGAGCACTTTGGAGTCAACCGTTTCCACCGACAGCGCTTTCGCTTCCACCATAAACGGCGCATTGCGCAGCGCGGAATCGAAGGAGTCATATTTGACGTTCACCAGCCGACGCACCTTCGGCAAGCGGGTGATATCCAGCCGCGCCTCGGTGATAAACGCCAGCGTCCCTTCAGAGCCGGTGAGCACGCGGGTTAAATCAAACTGGGTCAGATCGTCGTTAAAGACGTGACGCAGGTCGTACCCGGTCAGGAAGCGGTTCAGTTTGGGGAACTTATCGAGAATAAGCTGGCGGTTGTCGCGGCAGCGCTCCAGCACGGTACGATAGATGCGTCCGCTGGCCGTGTTATCTTTGCCCAGCGTTTCCGCCAGTTCGACCGGCATCGGCTGCGTATCGAGAATATCGCCGCCCAGCAGAACGGCACGCACGCCCAGCACGTGATCGGAGGTTTTGCCGTAGACCAGCGAGCCCTGACCGGAAGCATCCGTGTTGATCATCCCGCCGAGGGTCGCGCGGTTACTGGTGGAAAGCTCCGGGGCAAAAAAGTAGCCGTAAGGCTTGAGATACTGATTAAGCTGATCTTTGATAACGCCCGCTTCGACCCGCACCCACCCCTCTTCAGGGTTGATCTCAATGATGCGGTTCATATAGCGCGACATATCAACAATGATGCCCTGGTTCAGCGCCTGACCATTGGTGCCGGTGCCGCCGCCGCGCGGCGTAAAGACCAGCGAGGCAAAGCGCTCCTGCGTGGCCAGCCGGGCGATAAGCGCGACGTCGGCCGTTGAACGAGGGAAAACCACGGCATCGGGAAGAAGCTGGTAAATACTGTTATCGGTCGCCATCGTCAGCCTGTCGGCATAGTTCGTGGCGGTATCACCTGTAAAACCCTGTTGCTCCAGTGCTTGCAAAAAATTAAGCACCAGCTGAACGACGCCAGGTGCCTGAGAAATCTGTGGGATCATGACTGTCGACCCTAATAAGAGTAATGTGAAATCGTTTGCGTTGTGTCCGGAAAGTTTTATCACATTTTTTTCTTATGTGCTTCGCAGAATTACGGGCAAAATCCGCCTGTCAAAAACCGCTGAGATCATTAATGATTAGAGAGACGCGGTTTTCCGTTCCCGCCAGTGGTACTGGCGTTCTTTTAAGGAAAGTTTCATTTATGGTCAATCTTCGCCAGCCCAGGGATGTTGCGCAAATTTTGCTGTCGGTGCTGTTCCTGGCCCTCATGATTATTGCGTGTCTGTGGATTGTTCAACCCTTTATTCTTGGCTTCGCCTGGGCCGCGACCGTGGTCGTGGCCACGTGGCCTCTGCTGCTGCGTTTGCAGAAGCTGCTGTTCGGCCGCCGCGGGTTAGCGGTGCTGGTCATGACGCTCCTGCTGTTCCTGCTGTTTATTATTCCGATTGCCCTGCTGGTGAATAGTCTGGTGGATTCCAGTGGCCCCGTTATTCGCGCTATTAGCAGCGGTGACCTGACGCTGCCGGATCTCGCCTGGCTGAACAGCATTCCGGTGGTGGGCGCCAAGCTCTACAGCGGCTGGCATAGCTTGCTGGAGATGGGCGGCAGCGCGCTGATGGCAAAAGTCCGCCCGTACATTGGCACGACCACGACCTGGTTTGTCGGTCAGGCGGCACATATCGGCCGGTTTATGATGCACTGTACCCTGATGCTGCTCTTCAGCGCCCTGCTCTACTGGCGCGGCGAGCAGGTGGCTTTAGGCGTTCGTCACTTTGCCACCCGCCTGGCGGGCAAACGCGGTGACGCAGCGGTGCTGCTGGCCGCACAGGCCGTGCGCGCGGTTGCGCTGGGCGTGGTGGTCACCGCGCTGGTGCAGGCGGTGCTGGGCGGTATCGGTCTGGCGATTTCCGGCGTACCGTACGCCACCATATTTACCGTTGTCATGCTGATGACCTGTCTTGCGCAACTGGGGCCGCTGCTGGTGCTGGTTCCCTGCATTATCTGGCTGTACTGGACGGGTGACACCACGTGGGGAACGGTGCTGCTGGTCTGGAGCTGCGTGGTCGGCACCATGGATAACGTCATTCGTCCGATCCTCATCCGTATGGGTGCTGACCTGCCGCTGATCCTGATCCTCTCCGGGGTCATTGGCGGCTTAATCGCCTTCGGTATGATTGGCCTGTTTATCGGCCCGGTACTGCTCGCCGTCACCTGGCGTCTGTTCTCCGCCTGGGTGCATGAAATTCCACCTCCGGGAACAGACCCGGACGTGATTTTGAGCGAACTGGAAGAGCTGGAAGAGAAGAACACGCAGTAAGCCGTGCTGCCGGGTGGTACGTGCCACCCGGCGATACTAGCGCCTGATCAGCAGGCTGAAGCGTGGTGAGTTCAGCTCTTTTTCTGCTAACACGTTTAAAAATTCAATAAGCTCAAGATCATTGCGTAAATTGAATTTATGCCTAACCAGATATTTATGAGAAAAAATCGTTTTAGTGCTAATGCCAAGATAGCTGGATATCCACTTCACCGTTTTACCCTGGTAAATATGGGCCATAATGCGCAATTGACGATTAGACATCTGACGATTTTTGCACCACAGGCAGGAAGGATAAGCTAAAGGGGTCGGCGACATTCGCCACTTTTTCCAGACGGTATCAATTTTATCTGTCCATTCCTCCATTGAGCTGTGCCGGTTAATGTAGACGATATCAGCGAAACACGATGGCGACTGTTCGTGAGTTTCCTTTTCATCAACAAGACCGATAATAATCCCCTTCGTTCGCACCCGCAGTTCAGGAAAACAGGTGTACCGCTCACCTTTACGAAATGAGAGAACGATGACCTCGGCAAGGGCAATATTCTCCTGGCTATAATCAGGCAGGAACGTTACGGCCTTGTTAAAGCGGCGCGCAAAAAAATCAGTAAAAAAAGCCTGCATACCGAGGATAAAAAGTGAATCAGTCTCTTTTATCAAAATATTAATCATTGCCCACCGACATATAGCGTAATGAATACCGCTCTTCTGGCCACATAAACCCCTGTAAATAATGACAACCGGCGCTGGCCGCGGTCTTAAAATGCAGACTGTTTTCTACCCCTTCGACCAGAACGGATTTTACCCGCGACATGCACCATGCAATGAACGCCGGGAAGACCTCCGGTTCGTGCGCAGTGTAATGCAGTACGCTTTTATCGATTTTCACACCATCAAAAAGCGCCAGTTTATTCTGCAGGCTGGGAAGATGTTCTGGCAATAAATCATCAATCCAGACTTCCGCACCGGCAGACTGAATTTTATCCTTATTCTGATAAAGGCTTTCTCGCTCTGAGGCGGAAAGGGAAACCAGTGCCTGAGGGTCCTGAATTTCGATGACAATACCCGGACGTAATAATCTGGCGATACGCTCCACCACCCGAGGCTGGCTAAGCAGCCGGGCAGAGATATTGAAATAGTAGCGCCGTCTGTTCTTCATATTGGCAACGATGAGCAGCTGCCAGCAAAGAATATTCAGGATGACGTCATCCGGCTGTGACGAAAAATAACGTTCATGCTGTAAATCCTGATGCAGTAAGCTAAGAACTTCCCACGCATGAATGGTGTTATCCGCCAGGGAGTAAATAGGCTGAAAGCGTATTCCGCGCACCGCGCTCTCGGGCGGCAAACGATAAGACATATAGCATCCTGTAGCGTTGTTGACTGGTCAGGTATTATTGCCAGGTAACATCGAGGTTCATTACCAGCACATAGGCGGTGCGATCTGAATTAAGCCCACCGCCATGCTGGTTGCGAAAACCGGGTTCATAAAATGAACGTATTGGGCTACTGATAAGTGAATGTTGCCGTTACGACGGCACTAATTGTACCTGGCGTAACCCCACCATTTTGTGTATAGGCCCTTGTCCGGAGATTATAGGTATAGGCATTATTGGCGATGGTCCCAGTAAAGGATTTCCCGTCGCCAAACTGATCGCCTCCTGAACCCTGAAGCTGCACTGCTACATTGCTGGCAGAACCCGTATTTTTATACATGTCTGCAGGATTATCAGGATCTGGCGTACCATGAAATTGTATAGTGGCTTTGGTGGTTCCCGCCGGGCAATTAACCAGCCCAATAGTAAACGGTATCCAGCTTGTTGACGCCCCCGCCGTTTGCAGCGTGGAGGCCTGAATAGGCGAGCCGCCGCCCAGATCAATCGTTTTAGTCACGCTATCACTGCTGATTTCACACGGTGAGGCAATAATATTTCCGGTGATATTCAGGGTCACAGGGTCGCCCGCCAGAGCTGAGCAACTCAGTAATGCACCGGTCATGATTGCGCTGACGTTAAATGTATTTTTTATATTCATTTTTATTACTCTTTTACTGATAAGTTATATCCAGGGTGGCAGAAGCATTGGCTTTACCCGTGGTGACCGCTGTATTGGTCTGATAATAACGTGCAGTAATCGGAAAAGTTTCCTGACCACCTGCTGATCGTTTTAGTACAATCCGATTATTTAATACTAACGGCGCGCCGTTATATAAGAGCTGCACGCCAACGCCTTTTGCGACATCAGCATTACCCTGACCGCTGAGTGCTAATACGCTGGTAGTGCTGACATCCGGGTTTTGGGTGCCTTGTAAGGTGACGTTGATATTTGCATTTGCATCACAATTTAGGCCCAGATTCTGGGTGTTTTGTGCACCCGAAGGCGTTGTGCCTACTGCCGTTCCAAAACTTGAGGCCAATATATTCCCTATCGGAAATGTTAAATTTGGTGTTGCTATTGAACATGCAACAACTGTTATGTTACCCGATACAGTGATTGGTATTTCAGTGGCCCATTGCCCAGATAGATTGCTACTGCTATTAGCAATCAATGCTGCAACCTGACCAGAAATCGGGCCTGATATCATGTTTGCAGTTTTCCATAATCTTATTTTGGGTTGCTGAGTATAGTTCTGATAGGTATTAATATTTGACGTTCCAAACCCTGGGCCAATCCAAGCATCTACTAGTGAAGCATATGACCCTGGAACGCCTATGACTCCTTCACCGGCATATGTTGTGCCAGTGGAAAGCTCTACACCTGATTGCTTAACACCGATACTGATCCCTAACCCTGACAGGGTGGTGGAATAAATTCTTTCTCCTGAGGGGCCTGAACGAACGTAACTAGAATACGAGTTTTTTACTCCGGCACGGTCCCCACCGTAATCTGTTGTACGGCAACTATATGTTTGAGCATTAGAACCATAAATTTCGTTCGAAATGGCACTCCCCACAACTGCATCACGTTGAACAATAATATTACCGATATTTATAGAAGTGCTTCCTATTAAATTAGAACATGTATTTGCATAAGAAGATGCAATATTGCACATTAAAAAAGCGAATAAATATATAATTTTCATATCAAACACCTTCAACTACATAACTTATCATTAATTACAACGCTCGCTTGAAAGTATCACACCATTAGTGTTTTTTTCATTTATATGAAAATGACTAGTACAAGAACTCATTTTAGAATCGCCCCACCGCACATTTAAATATCCTGATTGCGAAGCTACTGATAAATAAACTTGTCCGCCGTCCCCAACAATGAAACTTTGTTCTTTATTTCCTTCAAGGGTTGCAATAGCCCCAAACGGCACCGGCTTACCATTAGCTTGAGTCAGCGTCATTAATACCCGCATCCCGACATTTGCCACATAATCCGCTTTAACCACCGCACCGCGCGTCGGAACCACCGTTTTGGTGGTTAGTTCCAGCTCTACATCGTCCGGCAGCGTTTCAGTATTCAGCGTTACGTCATTCTTGCGGAATGGCTGTACGTTACTGACGGCGGTATAGCCGCGCCAGTCGGTTTTGGCGCCTGTCTGGTTCTGAATGCCCACGCCCTTCGCACCCGGCGCCTTCACCAGCACGTTGGTTTCGCCCAGCGGCTGCGACAGGGTTACGCCGTCGGCATGAGCCAGGATGCCGCCCTGCAGCCCGTAGTTCAGCCGGTCGCTGCTCTTGTCGTAGGCATAACCCGCCGTCACTTCGCCGTAGGTACCTTTATAGTCACCGTTCATATTGCCGGTGTAGCCCACGCCGTCAGTGCCGTAGCCCTGCTGCACGTTCCAGCTGAGCGCGTTGTTTTCCAGCGCCATGCCGTTGATGCCCACAGAATGCGTTGTTCCGCTGTTCTTGCTGCTGTTCATGCTGTAGTTGGCCCACGTCTGCGGCAGGAATTTTTCCAGCGGGATGCTGACGTTGAGCGCCAGGATCTGATCTTTGTCGTAGCTGGTTTTACTGCCGTAGCTGCCCGCGCTGCCGTTCTTGCTGTAGGTATAGGTCAGCCCGTAGCTGATGCCGCCCCAGTAGTTGTTGTACCCGGCGCTGTAAGATTCCATGCTCTGGCCGGAATTCCAGTAGTCCTCTTTTACGGCGCTCAGCGACAGCGATCCAAAATTGGCTCCCATGTTCTGGCTGACGGTCATCTCGGCGCGGTTACGGCGGCGGTCGCTGAGGGCGCTGCTGTCGCCGTACGAATCCAGCACTTCCTGCATCCCGTAGTAGCCCGCCGTCGAGTAGCGGTAACCCGCAATCGCGAAGTTGGTCCCGGTTTCAGCAAAGTTTTTGCTGTAACGGATACGCCACGACTGGCCGCTCTCTTTCGCCTGTTTGTACGGAGTCGACCACGCCTGGGTCACGTCGGTAGAAACCGCGCCCAGGTCACCCATGTTTTTACCGACACCGGCCGCAATCGACTGGTATTTACTCGACTCCTGAAAGCCGCCATAGATCGTAAAGCCGTACGGCAGACCGTAAATGCCGGTCATTTGTCCGAACGGCGTCTTGTCCACAGACCCGTCATACGAGCGATATTGCCCGCCCGTCGCTGAAAACTTCAGGCGGCCTTCACGCTGCAATACCGGCAAAGAGGCAAACGGCACGGTAAAGTGCTGTTCGCTGCCTTCGGCTTCTTTAACCGTGACATCAAGATCGCCCGCGCCACCGGTCGGGTACATATCGGTGATTTCAAACGCCCCCGGAGCAACATAGCTCTGGTAGATCTGATAGCCGTTCTGGCGTACCACCACCTGGGCGTTGGTGCGGGCAATCCCGCGCACCACCGGCGCATAGCCTTTCAGCGAATCCGGGAGCATGTCGTCGTCAGAGGCCAGCTGCACGCCGCGGAACGGCATGCTGTCAAACACATCAGCAGGCGCGGAGCTGTCGCCGGCGGTGAACTGGGCTTTTAGCGGTACAACGGCCCGCTGGGCGTAGGTGTAGACCGTATCCCATTTATCCTTGCCGTCATTGTCGCGACTCCAGGTGGAGTAATTGCGAAACCGCCACGGGCCGATATTAAGCCCCGGACGCAGGTTCGCGTACTGGCTGCTGCTGTCAGTGCCGCTTCCCTGACGCGCCCAGCTGTTGGCCCCGCTCAGGCTGTAGTTCAGCATCAGCGCGGTGATACCGTTATCCCACTGTTCCGGCGGCACGTACCCCCGGGCCTGCATCGCCACAGCCGCCTGCGGAATAGTCAGCACCAGGCGCTGTGCGCCGAACTGAAAGTCCGCCGAGGCCTGGGGGATCGCCGCCAGGTTGGCGCACTCCCCGCCTTTATTCAGGTCAGGAAACAGTTCGGTTTTGACCCCCCAGCTTTTCAGCTGCTCAACGCTCAGGCAGGGCTGGAGACGTTCATCCCCGTCTTCTCCCTGTTTCACCGCATTGAACTGAAGATCAAGGGTGTCCACCTGCTGCTCGTCAAGTACCACATCAACATGGTATTTCCCCGGCGCCTGAGAGCCTGACTCGAAAGCCGCCAGGTCTGCTTTTCCTGCGCCCGGATTATCCAGCTCCAAGAGTTCAGGGTTAAAATAGTCTCGTGCCTGAACCACACCACTGTACCCCCCAATAACCGCAGCGATGAAAAGCGCCAGTCGGGCAGGACGAAATAACGTTTTTTGAACCATAAGCCTGTTAATCCTTTATTCCTTTATTTATTAAATGCTGGCTTTATGGGCTTCGCCGGTACCGCCATAGTCGTTAATCACCTTGAATGTCACCGCACCGCCGCTGATGCCCTGAGGCAAGGCAAAGCGCGCTGAGCTTCCCGGCAGGACGTAGCTGACGTCATCCAGCTTTTTGCCATTCACCGTAATTTCATTAAAATTCATCACCAGACTGGTGGGGTTATTCACCTGTATCTGATTACCGCTGCGCTGCCAGGTTAATTTATCGGCCTGCTCTTCAGGCAACTGCCCTTTTAATGCCGCCGGTCGATAAATCAGTTTAATGCGGGTTTTGACGGCGATTTGCAGGGTATTATCTTTGGCCGGCGCAGACGGAATCGCTTTAATATTCAGCCAGTAAAGACTTTCTTTATCTTGTGGCAGCGCACCTGCCACTAAAATACGCTCAACGTTCTGCTGCCCTTTATCCAGACGGTATAACGGTGGGGTAATAATAAAAGGCGCTTTCTCAGCGCCATTGCCTGGCACCTCGACCCATGACTGTATTAAATACGGCGTACTGTCCGGGTTATTGACGCTCAGAGAGGCTTCCTTTTTATTGCCATCATAAATCACACGTGTGCCACCAATAACCACACCTGCGCTGGCGGCGGAACAACCCATAGCCATAGCGGTGCAGGCAATTAATACTTTGCTAATCAAGTTCATAAATAATCTCACGTTAAAGGGCCAGATAACTGGCCCTTATTTTTCCGGGGAGGGGGAAATTAGTTGTAAACTACGGAGAAGTTGGCAACAGAGTTAGCCGGACCCGCAGTCACAGTGTCAGACGTGGATTTATACTGCGCGTAGAAATCCAGCGTGTTGTCATCAGTGGTCAGGGTATAACGGTAGCCGTTGTCGCCGTGCAGGCCCAGGTCAGCTTTGTCAGCGGTCATCAGGTTGATGGCCACGCCAGTTGCTGCGCCAGAAACAGAGCTGTCGATCGCCAGCAGATTAGAATCAGCGGCGTCAGGCTTACCATCGAACATTACGTGTGCAGACGTGACGGTTTCCGGGCAATCTTTCAGCACGATATTGAATTTCTTGGCCGCAGTGGTATCACCGGCTGCAGAGAATTCAGATTTATTATATTTACCCAGTGCAACGGTCTGGTTCTGTGAACCCACGTCAACGGTGCACGCTGCGTCCAGAATTTCACCGGTAAAGTTTACGGTACCTGCCGCTGCAAAAGCATTAGACATGGATAATGCGACAGTCGCTGTAAAAGCAGCAACGATAATATTCTTTTTCATGAAGTTAATTCCTTAGTAATAATATCAGTTCATGAAATACAGACAGCAACATCCAGACAGCGCGATGGCTATATATTTTTGTGCCCGTCATTTCATTTTCATTGTGCAGTGCGTAATGATAAAACAATCTCATTAGATAACATTGTTTACACTCCCTCACTTGCTGAATCGAAATTTATAGAATTTGGAGTTCGAGCACAATCGGTTTTTAGACCAACCGTAGACTTTAAAATTAACACATTATTAACACCACAAATATTCACTATTTATCCCAGAATTAATATTGCAACTATGTTAAGAAATCAGTCCACAATGGCACCACGCTAATATTTCCTTCTCTAAAAAGCAGAACGATAATCCGGCACGTATCTTTACCCATACAAAGATCGTCTGGAGCAAATAATTATGAATACAAAAATCACAACCGGCTCAACACCGGAAGTTACATCTGCGCAAGCGGTAAAACCCGTCCTGTCTATTAATAATATAATTGAACAAACATCCCCTTTCGCCACAAGCTTCCATGCAACTAAAGGTGAAATATTACGTTATTATTCCGGCAGTAAACGAACGTGCTATATTCTTCATGAAGGGAGCGTCACGTTAAACCGCCGGGGAGATGCCATGGTGCTTAATTCAGAGCAGGCTCCCTTTATTCTGGGCGTGAGCAATCAATTCGCCCTGTCAGAAAATCTTTATATCCGCGTTAATGAAAATGCGATCATAAGCCGGCTGCCGCTGGAGCGTTTTAACCTTCTGATTGAAAGCTTTGGACTATGGGAAAGCCTGTGTAAGCTGCTGGTTTATACTGCTTCACGCGTCTATGAGCATTGCACGCTAATCTCGCAGATGTCCTCCTACGAGATCATCCGCTTTCAGCTTCAGGAGTTGATGAACGAATCAGAGCGCATCCGCACCAGCATTACGGCAGCGAATTACATCAAAAGTCGAACCTATTTGTCGCGTAGCGGTATTATGCGTATTCTCGCAGAGTTGCGTGATGCGGGTTATATTGAGCTTAAGCGGGGTATTCTGATTACCCTTCATCACTTACCGCTAAAATATTGAATGAATTCCCGAATTTCAGATGAGCAGGATCTGAGACAGGACTATACTTGCCTCAAAACGCAGCATGCTATTGACAGGTAACGTATGGCCAGAGAGACACATCAATCGCGGATACTTCGCACATCAGATTTTGCTCATCTGCTGGTGGATTACCTTAAACAGGATGCAGAAGTAAAACACATCCTTCCCCGCCGTCGCCTGGGCATGCAAATCAAGGGTGAGCGTTTTTGCTACCTTATTCTTACGGGACGCGTAACCGTCCACCGCCAGAGCGACGATCTTGTGATGAGCACCATCACGGGCCCCTCTTTGATCGGCATCGGTAACCTCTGGCAAATGCAGATGGACGGTTATATCAAAACGCTGGTTCCCTGCGATATTGCGATTCTTAACATGGACGCGGTACTGACGACCGTTAACACCCATCAGCTCTGGGAGCCGCTGGCGAAACATATGATGGTGGTCGCAGGTAAACTCTTCCACTCCAGTGAACAGCTGTCGGCCCCCTCCGCTTACGATATCGTGCGTGCTCAGCTCAACGAACTCCTCAGTGAATCCCCTGCCGTGCGAGAAAACATCACTGCCGAGCGCTATATCCGCGATAAAACCCACCTCTCGCGTAGCGGGATCATGCGCATTCTTGCCTCGTTAAAAGAAGGCGGGTATATCGAGATGAACAGGGGCGTGTTGATGAATATTGTGAAACTTCCGGAGAAATTTTAGGGTGCCTCAGAAAGGAGGGTACGCCTTCCCGGCCTCCCCCCTCAAATACTTAAGCCAAGCTAAAGTATTTATTCATTATGCACTGGTCTGACCCGCCGTTTCTGCATTTAGCCGCAAGAAATCTTTACGTCTCTTTAACTATTGAGACGAATCCGATCGACGCTAAAAGATGACATGCCTACTATTAGGGCACGGTTATAGATCAACACCTTGATTTATAAGCATGGAAATCCCCTGAGTGAAACAACGAATTGCTGTGTGTAGTCTTTGCCCATCTCCCACGATGGGCTTTTTTTTATCCTGACTACGCGCGCTTAACCTCACAGGCACTGAGCATCCGCCACTCAGCAGGCAGCACCCGCGTTTCCCCCGTCACATTGACCGTCACCCTCTCGCGGATATCCGCCGACGATGCGCCAACCTGCAGTTCAAACTCGCCCGGCTCAACGATGCGTTTCCCGTCCCGGCGGGTAAAGTTGAACATCTCCACCGGCAGCGTGAAGGTGAGCGTGGCGGTTTCGCCCGGCGAGAGCGTGACGCGCTGGAAGGCCTTCAGCTCCTGAAGCGGTCGCACCTGGGTGGCGACCTTATCCCTGACGTAAACCTGCACCACCTCGCTGCCGCTGCGCTCGCCAGTATTGGTAATATCCACGCTCAGCGTCACCTGGCCGTCAACCGGCACGCTAGTTTCAGCTACGCGGACAGCATTCCAGCTAAACGTCGTCCAGCCGAGGCCGAAACCAAACGGATAACGTGAACCGAAGTGGAACGCAAACGGCGTGCCGCCGCTTTTGAGCTTGTGATTGTAGTAATACGGCATTGCCCCGGCGCTTTTCGGCACGCTCACCACCAGACGCCCCTGCGGCTCTGCGCGTCCCGTTAGCACGTCCGCGATCGCCCAGCCCCCTTCCTGCCCGGGCGCCCACGCCACCAGCAGCGCTGCAATCTTATCCTCCAAGCCCTGAAGGTTGTACGGACGGCCGCCGGTCATCACGACAATCACCGGTTTGCCCGTCGCCACCAGCGCCTCCAGCAGCTGTTGCTGCACGCCCGGCAGATTCAGGGAATCGGTGTCGGAACCTTCCCCCACGGTACCGCTCTGGAACAGCCCGGCGAGATCGCCCACGCAGGCCACCACCACGTCACTCTCCTGTGCCGCCTTGACAGCCTCGGGGATCAGCGCGGTACTTTGCGAGACCGGCGATTGCTGCATCGGCTTACCGCCGCTATCGCCCGGGAAGACCGGCGCACCCGCCATCCGTTTCTCGATGATGTGACACCCTTTGGCATAGCGGACGTTCGATGCCCCGAGATACTGCTCCAGCGCCGCGCGCGGGGTCGTGACCTGCGAGGTCTCTTCCACCATATCGCTGATGATCAGATGTACCGGGAAGCTGTAGCCGCTCAGTAACGCCAGCGGATCGTCTGCCGTCGGCCCCACCACCGCCACGCGGGGCTTACCGCCGAGCGGTAAAATACCGTTGTTTTCCAGCAGCGTGACCGATTTCGTCGCCACCTCCCGCGCAACCTGTCGGGTGTCATCATTCTGCAGATCGATACAATTTTCATCTGCGTACGGGTTTTCAAACAGGCCCAGACGGAATTTCTCCGTCAGCACGCGCGCCACAATCTCATCCACTTTGGCCATAGAGATCAGCCCGCGCTCAACGGCGTCCGCCAGATGCCGCGCGCAGTCGTCTTTCGGCAGCTCGACGTCCAGCCCGGCATTAAAGGCCAGCGCGGCGGATTCGGCCGCATCGTGGGACACACCGTGATGCTGGTGCAGCAGGCTGACGCCGCCGTAATCCGCGACAATAATCCCGTCAAAGCCCCACTGTTCGCGCAGGACGGTGGTCAGCAGGAAGCTGTCGCTGTGCCCCGGCTGATTGTCGATATCGTGGTAGGCGGGCATCACCGACCCGGCATTGGCCAGCTTCACCGCCATTTCAAACGGCAGCAGGAAGGTGTCGTTCAGTTCGCTAAAGCCCAGATGTACCGGCGCATGGTTGCGCGCCCCTTCGCTGAACGAGTGGCCCACGTAGTGCTTGAGCGTCGCCAGCAGGTCGCGCCTATCGCCCTGCAACCCTTTCACGTAGGCGGTCGCCATCACGCCCACCAGCCAGGGATCTTCCCCGAAGGTCTCTTCAGTTCGCCCCCAGCGCACGTCGCGGGAAACGTCCAGCACCGGCGCCAGCCCCTGCTGACAGCCGACGGACCGCGCCTCTACACCGATCTGCTCTGCCGCGCGCTGTACCAGTTCAGGGTCCCAGGTAGAGCCGTAGTTCAGCGACGACGGGAACAGCGTGGCGTCTTTGCACAGCAACCCCACCAGGCACTCTTCATGGAACAATGCCGGAATGCCGAGGCGCGTCTCTTCCATCATCATGCGCTGCAGGCGGTTAGCGGCGCGCACCCCGGTTTTCGCGTCAACGATATGGGTACCCAGCGGACGGGTGATCTGCCCGACGCCCAGCTTTAGCCGTTCACTCAGCGCTGCCTGCTCGCTCACGCCGGCGAATTCATCGCTGAGGTCGCTGCGTTCGCGGTGGTTGCCGTTTTCATCGAGGATCAGCCAGTACGCATGCATCTGGGCGAACTTCTCTTCCGGGGTCATACGCGCCAGTAAATCGGCGACGCGCTCGTGCACGGGACGTCCCGCGTCCTTATAGATAGCTGTCATGTTTTACTCCTGTAGTGCGGAAGGGATTGTTGGGCTGAGCTGCCCCGCATCGGGTCTCACCTCAAGCTTGCTGGCCAACTCCCGGGCGATGGAATCCACCAGCCGACTGTTGAGCTTGTAGATAGCAAGCAGCGCGACCATGCAAAGGAACAGCGCGCAAGGGATAAGGGTGAACAGCGCGTTAATCGTAGAGAGTACGTGGGGTGCCTGAGCTGCCTGTCCCGGGGCGTAATCCACCATGCCCAGCACCCAGCCGACCACCGCGCCGCCCAGCGCCAGGCCGAATTTGATGGCAAACAGCGCGGTGGAGAAGACCAGCCCGTCCAGACGGCGGCCACTGCGGTGCTCTTCGTAGTCGACCACATCGGAGAACATGGTCCACTGCAGCGGCGTGGTCAGGTTTTGCACAAAGCTAAAGACGATGTTGAGGCCAAAAATCAGCCACACCTGTGAAGGCGGCAGGAAGAAAATCAGCGCGCCGAAAATCACGAAGGAAATAATGGTCCACTGGTAGGCACGCACGCGGTCAAATTTCCCCAGCAGCCGCTCAGATAATAATGCGCCGCTTAAGGAGGCGACCATTCCGGAAACAATAAAGGCAAAAACCAGCTCCGGGCGCAACAGCACGTAGTTCACGTAATACATCGTGGCGGAACCGCGCGTTACCACCGCCGTTAACAGCAAAATATTAAACAGGAACACAATGCGCCACTGGCTGTTTCCGGCCAGCAGTTTTAAATCGGTGAGCATCGAGCCGGAAGTATCACTGCGCGGAGAATAACGCTCGCGGGTCATCAGGAAACAGCAGAAAAAGAGCACAATGCCCAGCAGCCCCATCAGGCTCATGGCGTAGAAATAGCCTTTCTGCACGTTGCCCTGGCCTAACAGTGAGACCAGCGGCAGGGCAATCACCGTCACAATCAATCCGCCGATAAACGACAAGCCAAAGCGCCACGACTGCAGGGAGTGACGCTCGCGCGGATCCAGCGTCAGCGCGCCGGGCATGGCGCAGTAAGGCACGTTAATGGCGGAGTAAATCAGGCTTAAGATCGCGTAGGTCACACAGGCATAAACGATTTTCGCCGTCGGCCCCACGTCCGGTACATAGAAAGTGATGAGGCAGCTTACGCCAAACGGAATGGCGAACCACAGCAGCCAGGGACGGAAACGACCGTGACGCGTCTGGGTGCGATCCACCAGGGCGCCAATGCACGGGTCGACAAACGCATCAACCACGCGCACCACTAAAAACATGGTGCCCATGATGGCGGCGGGCAGCCCAAAAACGTCCGTATAGAAATAAGCGAGAAATAAGGTTGCCGTTTGCCAGACCAGCGCGCTGGCCATATCACCTAAGCCATAACCTATTTTATCTTTGGTACGCAATACAGAGGAGAGTGTCATTGTTATTTGCCTTTTTATCAGGTTAAAACGTATTTCAACCAGTTGCGCATCATCTGAAGGGAAATGCGCATGTAAGGCTCAAGTATTAGCAACGGTTTGCGCGCTAACAATTGTCTAAATTGACAGGCAAATTATGATATTTGGTTTTTTACTTTATTTGTGATGGGGAGCAAATAAGAGGGGGAAATAAAAAAGGCGAGGAATAATATCCTCGCCTTTTCGGGTCAGCGCGGCGTTACTTGTTCAGTTCCGCCAGGCTCAGCCAGGTTTGCACCACCGTATCCGGGTTCAGGGACAGGCTATCAATCCCCTCCTCCATCAGCCATGCGGCAAAGTCTTCATGGTCGGATGGACCCTGACCACAAATCCCGACGTATTTACCCTGCTTCTTCGCCGCGCGGATGGACATGGAGAGCAGCGCTTTCACCGCCTCGTTACGCTCGTCGAACAGCTCGGAGACCACGCCGGAGTCACGGTCCAGACCCAGCGTCAGCTGCGTCATGTCGTTCGAACCGATAGAGAAGCCGTCGAAGTGCTCCAGGAACTGCTCGGCCAGCAGGGCGTTGGACGGGATCTCACACATCATGATGATCTTCAGCCCGTTCTCGCCGCGCTTCAGCCCCTGACGCGCCAGCTCGTCCACCACCGCTTTCGCCTGATCTACGGTACGTACGAACGGGATCATGATCTCCACGTTGGTCAGCCCCATGTCGTTGCGCACGCGCTTCACTGCCTCACACTCCAGCGCGAAGCAGTCGCGGAAGCTGTCGGACACGTAGCGTCCGGCCCCGCGGAAGCCAAGCATCGGGTTCTCTTCTTCCGGCTCGTAGCGCTCGCCGCCGACCAGGTTGGCGTATTCGTTAGACTTAAAGTCAGACAGACGCACAATCACGCGTTTCGGATAGAAAGCGGCACCCAGCGTCGCGATCCCTTCGGTCAGACGGCCGACGTAGAACTCTTTCGGCGAGTCATAGCCTTTCATCATCTCGCGGATTTCGTTCTGCAGCTTCGGATCCTGGTCGTCAAACTCCAGCAGCGCACGCGGGTGAACGCCGATCATACGGTTGATGATAAACTCCAGGCGCGCCAGGCCTACGCCTTCGTTCGGCAGGCAGGCGAAGTCGAACGCGCGGTCCGGGTTGCCGACGTTCATCATGATCTTCAGCGGCAGATCCGGCATGGTATCCACGCTGGAGCTCTTCACGCTGAAGTCGAGGATATCGGCATACACATAGCCGGTATCGCCTTCGGCACAGGAGACGGTCACGTTCTGTCCGTCCTTCATGCGCTCGGTAGCATCACCGCAGCCGACAACCGCAGGAATACCCAGTTCGCGGGCAATGATCGCCGCGTGACAGGTACGGCCGCCGCGGTTGGTGACGATAGCCGCCGCTTTCTTCATGATCGGTTCCCAGTCCGGGTCGGTCATGTCGGTCACCAGCACGTCGCCTGGCTCAATACGGTTCATCTCGCTGATGTCGTGGATCACTTTCACCGGACCGGCCCCGATGCGGTGACCGATAGCACGGCCTTCCGCCACGATTTTGCCCTGGGCGTGCAGCGTATAACGCTCCATCACCTGGCCGCGAGAGCGGACGGTTTCCGGGCGCGCCTGCACGATAAACAGCTTGCCGGTGTTCCCGTCTTTCGCCCATTCGATATCCATCGGACGGCCGTAGTGTTTTTCAATCTGCACCGCCTGCTTCGCCAGCTCCTGCACTTCGGCGTCGGTCAGGGAGAAGCGGTCGCGCTGCTCCTGCGGTACGTCTTCAATTTTAACCTGCTTGCCATGCTCCTGGGTCGGGGCATAGATCATGCGGATTTTTTTCGAGCCCATGGTGCGGCGCACCACCGCCGGACGGCCAGCGGCCAGCGTAGGCTTGTGAACGTAGAATTCGTCAGGGTTTACCGCACCCTGCACCACCATCTCACCCAGACCCCACGCGGAGGTGATAAACACCACCTGGTCGAAGCCGGATTCGGTATCAATGGAGAACATCACGCCGGATGAGCCCACGTCCGAGCGCACCATGCGTTGCACGCCAGCGGAAAGCGCCACGCCGCGATGGTCGTAGCCCTGGTGCACGCGATAGGAGATGGCACGGTCGTTAAACAGGGAAGCAAACACGTGCTTCACGGCCACCAGCACCGCATCGTAACCCTGGACGTTCAGGAAGGTTTCCTGCTGCCCGGCAAACGAGGCGTCCGGCATGTCTTCCGCGGTCGCAGAGGAACGCACGGCAAAGGAGGCCTGCGCATCGTCAGCAGAGAGCTGGTTGTATGCGTCGTGAATGGCTTTTTCCAGTTCCGGCTGGAAAGGTGTGTCGATGATCCACTGGCGGATCTGCGCCCCGGCTTTGGCAAGCTCGGTGACGTCATCAATATCCGTTTTATCCAGCAGGTCGTAAATGCGCTGGTTAACACCGCTCTGGTCTAAAAACAGGTTAAAGGCATCGGCGGTGGTGGCAAACCCGTTCGGTACGGAGACACCCATACCCGACAGGTTTGTAATCATTTCACCCAGGGAGGCATTTTTGCCCCCAACTCTGTCTACATCATTCATGCCGAGTTGGTTATACCAAAGCACCAGCGGTGACGAGCCATTGTTGGACATCGAAACAATCCTTTTGTGATATTTGATCGGAGTAAGTAACACCTGACTACGTATTTATACTGGCATATTTATTTCCGCTAAAAAAACGGTGAATCGTGTAAGCAATTTAAAATTTCAACTTTTCGGATACTTTCCCATCAACGATTAACCCGATGATTCCTCTATATTCAGCCAGAAACCCCAAAAATAAAGTCGCTATTTGAAAAATGAAATCCACTTTTCAGGAAAATCAAAAACAGCGTTTCATTCATAATTAGGATAAGTTCTTTGCTGTGTAAATTACTTTTTTAATTTATGCTTTCAGACAATTACGTCTGATATTCAGGGTGGGTAAAATGGATAGTGCTGTCGATCGTCACGTTTTTTATATTTCTGATGGTACGGCGATCACCGCCGAGGTGCTGGGCCACGCGGTGATGTCGCAGTTTCCCGTATCGATCAACAGCATTACGCTGCCGTTTGTCGAAAATGAGAGCCGCGCCAAAGCGGTGAAGGACCAGATCGACGCCATCTACCAGCAGACCGGTGTCCGCCCGCTGGTGTTCTACTCCATCGTAATCCCCGAGATTCGCGCCATCATTCTGCAGAGTGAAGGCTTCTGTCAGGATATCGTGCAGGCGCTGGTGGCTCCGCTGCAAAGCGAGCTGAAGCTCGACCCGACGCCTATCGCCCACCGTACCCACGGGCTGAACCCCGGCAACCTGACCAAGTACGACGCGCGTATCGCCGCCATCGATTACACCCTCGCGCACGACGACGGTATCTCTCTGCGTAATCTCGACCAGGCGCAGGTGATCCTGCTTGGCGTGTCGCGCTGCGGCAAAACGCCGACCAGCCTCTACCTGGCGATGCAGTTCGGCATTCGCGCCGCCAACTACCCGTTTATTGCTGACGATATGGATAACCTGGTGCTGCCCGCCGCCCTTAAGCCGCTGCAGCACAAACTGTTCGGCCTGACGATTAATCCGGAACGCCTTGCCGCCATCCGCGAAGAGCGCCGCGAGAACAGCCGTTACGCCTCCATGCGCCAGTGCCGGATGGAGGTCTCCGAAGTGGAAGCCCTGTACCGCAAAAATCAGATCCCGTGGCTGAACAGCACCAACTACTCTGTGGAAGAAATTGCCACCAAAATTCTTGATATCATGGGGCTTAACCGCCGCATGTACTAATATGCTAGTACATTAGCTCAGATTCAGGTATCATCATCGGCAACCACGGGGCGGTGTCGCCCCGAACTTGAAATCAGCAGGGATTGGTTTAAGGTGATGCCCATCACTTCCCGGTAGTCTGCCGATGAAGCAAAAATTTTCTGAGACATTCCATGAATAAAACCGATGAACTCCGCACTGCGCGCATTGACAGCCTGGTCACGCCGGCTGAACTGGCCCAGCGGCATCCTGTTTCCGCTGCCGTTGCGGAACACGTGACGGCCTCCCGCCGCCGCATTGAAAAAATACTTAATGGTGAAGACAAGCGTCTTCTGGTGGTGATTGGTCCCTGCTCCATCCACGATCTGGATGCCGCGATGGATTATGCAAAACGGCTTCAGGGGCTGCGGGAAAAATACCAGCATCGCCTTGAAATTGTGATGCGCACCTACTTTGAAAAACCGCGTACCGTGGTGGGCTGGAAGGGGCTGATTTCCGACCCTGACCTGAACGGCAGCTATCGCGTGAACCACGGGATCGAGTTGGCACGTAAGCTGCTTTTGCAGGTCAACGAGCTGGGCGTGCCGACCGCCACCGAGTTTCTTGATATGGTGACCGGGCAGTTTATCGCCGATCTGATCAGCTGGGGCGCGATTGGCGCACGCACCACCGAAAGCCAAATCCACCGCGAGATGGCCTCCGCCCTCTCCTGTCCGGTCGGCTTTAAAAACGGGACCGATGGCAATACCCGTATTGCGGTTGACGCCATCCGCGCTGCCCGTGCCAGCCACATGTTCCTGTCGCCGGACAAGAGCGGTCATATGACCATCTACCAGACCAGCGGTAACCCGTACGGGCATATCATTATGCGCGGCGGCAAGAAACCCAATTACCATGCACAAGATATTGCGGCGGCCTGTGAAACCCTGGCCGAGTTCGACCTGCCGGAACATCTGGTGGTGGACTTCAGCCACGGCAACTGCCAGAAGCAGCATCGCCGCCAGCTGGACGTCTGCGATGAGATCTGCCAGCAGATCCGCAGCGGTTCAACCGCCGTTGCAGGGATTATGGCGGAGAGCTTTATCAAAGAAGGCACGCAGAAAATCGTTGCTGGCCAGCAGATGGTATACGGCCAGTCGATCACCGACCCGTGCCTGAGCTGGGAAGACAGCGAACTGCTGCTGGAGAAACTCGCAGCAGCCGTGGACACACGCTTTTAACATCCTGCCGGGTCGCCCTGCGCTTACCCGGCCTACGATTCTCGCCCTTCTCCCTCTCCCGGTGGGAGAGGGTTGGGGTGAGGGCACCAGGCCGCATCGCCTCCCCCTGAATTTGATCCCGTCACACAATTTTCACAAAAACGCTTGCCGTGAATTTGCAGTTTATTGATAATGATTATCATTGTTACATTGATTGTTATTTATAAAAATTATGTCACGTACGGATAATAGCGCGGCAACGCCAGCAAAAACAGACACAGCACCAGCCCCTATCGAGCGTCGGATTGACAGCAAAACCCTGCTCGGCGATGAGGGCCGGGTCATTATCGAGCATGACGGCCAGCGCTATCTGCTGCGCCAGACCCATGCCGGAAAACTGATCCTCACAAAATAAACAACACAAAAAACTACGCCAGCCACCCAGGTAAACCCCAGGCAGCCAGCGCTTTTCAATTCTAATGGAGAGTTGCTATGCCACACCTGCCTTCCGCGTCTTTACGCCCGTCACTTCTGACGCTGGCGATTGTCAGCGCCCTGCCGACCGCGGTGTTTGCTGCCACAGATGACATTACCGTCACCGCCACGGGCAACGCCCGCAGCGCCTTTGAAGCCCCCATGATGGTGAGCGTGATTGGCACCAGCGCGCCGGAGAAGCAAACCGCCAGCTCGGCGGCCGACCTGCTGCGTAACGTCCCCGGCCTGACGCTGGACGGTACCGGGCGCACCAACGGGCAGGACGTGAACCTGCGCGGCTACGATCGTCGCGGCGTGCTGGTGCTGGTTGACGGCGTGCGTCAGGGCACCGACACCGGCCACCTGAACAGCACGTTCCTCGATCCGGCGCTGATTAAACGTATCGAAGTGGTTCGCGGCCCGTCGGCCCTGCTGTACGGCAGCGGCGCGCTGGGCGGCGTGATTTCCTATGATACCGCCGATGCGAAAGATCTGCTGGAGCCGGGTAAAAACAGCGGCTACCGCGTGTTTGGGACGGGCGCGACGGGCGATCACAGTCTTGGCCTGGGGGCCAGCGCCTACGGCCGCACCGACACGCTGGACGGTCTGGTGGCCTGGTCCAGCCGGGATCGTGGTGATATTCGCCAGAGCGACGGAGCAACCGCCCCTAACGACGAATCCATCAATAACATGCTGGCGAAAGGCAGCTGGAAAATCGACCCGGCCCAGACCCTGAGCGGCTCCCTGCGCTACTACAATAACGACGCTCAGGAACCGAAAAACCCGCAAACCCCCGGGGCGGACAGCAGCAACCCGATGACCGATCGCTCCACCATTCAGCGTGACGCGCAGGTGGGCTATCACATCGCCCCGGAAGGTAACGACTGGCTGAACGCCGACGCGAAGGTCTACTGGTCCGAGGCGCGCATTAATGCCCAGAATATCGACAACAGCGGTGAGTTCCGCAAGCAGACCACCAAAGGCGGCAAGGTGGAAAACCGCACCCGCCTGTTCAGCGACACCTTCGCATCACACCTTCTGACCTACGGCGGGGAATATTATCGTCAGGAGCAACATCCGGGCGGGGCAACCACCGGCTTCCCGGAGGCGAAAATCGACTTCAGCTCCGGCTGGCTGCAGGACGAAATTACCCTGCGCGATCTGCCGGTCACCCTGCTGGGCGGCACGCGGTATGACAACTACCGCGGCAGCAGCAATGGCTACGACGATGTCGATGCCGATAAATGGTCCTCCCGCGCCGGGTTGACCGTCAGCCCGACCGACTGGCTGATGCTGTTTGGCTCTTACGCGCAGGCCTTCCGTGCGCCGACCATGGGTGAGATGTACAACGACGCCAAACACTTCTCTATTGGCCGCTTCTATACCAACTACTGGGTGCCGAACCCGAACCTGCGCCCGGAAACCAACGAAACGCAGGAGTTTGGTTTTGGTCTGCGCTTTGACGATCTGCTGCTTGCCAACGATGCGCTGGAGTTTAAAGCCAGCTATTTCGATACCAAAGCCAAAGACTACATCTCCACCACCGTCGATTTCGCGGCGGCAACCACCATGTCGTATAACGTCCCGAATGCCAAAATCTGGGGCTGGGACATGATGGCAAAATACTCGGCCGACCTCTTCAACCTCGACCTGGCCTACAACCGCACGCGCGGGAAAGATACCGATACGGGCGAGTACATCTCCAGCATCAACCCGGATACTGTCACCAGCAAGCTGGATATTCCGGTGGCGCAGAGCGGTTTTTCCGTCGGCTGGATTGGCACCTTTGTCGATCGCTCAACGCATATCAGCAGCAGCTACAGCGAGCAGCCGGGCTATGCGGTCAACGACTTCTATGTCAGCTATAAGGGCCAGGAGCGGCTCAAAGGCGTGACCACGACGCTGGTACTCGGCAACGCCTTCGACAAAGCGTACTGGTCACCTCAGGGCATTCCGCAGGACGGCCGTAACGGCAAGATTTTCGTCAGTTATCAATGGTAATCCCTTCGCCCCGGCTGACCGGGGCATTGCTTTGAAAGGAAGAGACAATGAATCACTACACACGCTGGCTTGAGCTAAAAGAAGAAAATCCGGGTAAATACGCGCGCGACATCGCAGGGCTAATGAACATCAGCGAAGCGGAGCTGACCTTTGCCCGCGTGGGCCACGACGCCTGGCGCCTGCACGGTGAAATTCGTGAGATCCTGGGCGCACTGGAGGCGGTGGGCGAAACCAAATGTATCTGCCGCAACGACTACGCCGTTCACGAGCAGGTCGGGAACTTTACTAATCAGCACCTGAACGGTCATGCCGGGCTGGTGCTGAACCCGCGCGCGCTGGATCTGCGCCTGTTCCTCAACCAGTGGGCAAGCGCGTTTCACATCAGTGAAGCCACCGCCCGCGGCGAGCGGCAAAGCATTCAGTTCTTCGACCATCAGGGCGATGCCCTGCTGAAGGTCTACGCCACGGATAATACCGACGTTTCCGCCTGGGGCGACGTGCTGACGCGCTTTATCTTTGCCGAGAATCCTCCGCTGGCGTTGAAGAAGGCCGATGCCCCGGCTCACGCAGAAAACGCAAATGCTGCCCTCATGGATAACGAGTGGCGCGCTATGACCGACGTTCATCAGTTCTTCAGCCTGCTCAAGCGCCATAACCTCAGCCGCCAGCAGGCGTTTCGTCTGGTGGGTGACGATCTGGCCTGCCGGGTAGAAAACACCGCGCTGGCGCAGCTGCTGGAAGCGGCGCGCCGGGACGGTAACGAAATCATGGTCTTCGTCGGCAACCGCGGCTGCGTGCAGATTTTCACCGGCGTGGTGGAAAAGCTGGCGCCGATGAAAGGCTGGCTGAATATCTTCAACCCAACCTTTACCCTGCACCTGCTTGAAGACGCGATTGCCGAGACGTGGGTCACGCGCAAACCGACCGCGGACGGGCATGTCACCAGCCTGGAGCTGTTTGCCGCCGATGGGACGCAAATCGCCCAGCTGTACGGCCAGCGTACGGAAGGTGAGCCGGAGCAGAGCCAGTGGCGCAGCCAGATTGACGCCTTAACGGCGAAAGGGCTGGCCGCATGAAACGGTGGCTTGCCCTGATCGGCGCCCTGCCCCTGCTGGCGTTTGCTGCGCCGCAGGAAAAAATCATCACGCTCGGCGGCGACGTCACCGAGGTTGTCTACGCCCTCGGCGCAGCGTCTTCGCTGGTGGCCCGCGACAGCACCAGCCAGTGGCCGCAGGCGGCTACCGCGCTGCCGGACGTGGGCTATCTGCGCCAGCTCAACGCGGAGGGGATCTTATCCATGCGTCCTACGCTGGTGCTGGCCAGCGCCCAGGCGCAGCCGTCTCTGGCGCTCAAGCAGGTTGAGCAAAGCCACGTCAGGGTCATCGCAATTCCTGCCGGTAACGATCTGAGCGTCATTGACGAAAAGGTACGGATCGTCGCTGAAGCGACGCACCGCGAGGCTGAGGGGGAAGCCTTGCGCAAGACGCTGCGTCAGACGCTGTCGACGCTTCCCGCGTCGCCGCTCAATAA
The DNA here is from genome assembly GCF_002952735.2 of Enterobacter sp. SGAir0187. Classification (NCBI taxonomy): domain Bacteria; kingdom Pseudomonadati; phylum Pseudomonadota; class Gammaproteobacteria; order Enterobacterales; family Enterobacteriaceae; genus Enterobacter; species Enterobacter sp. SGAir0187. Next base: position 615,810 of record NZ_CP025034.2, read on the forward strand.
GCGGGTGCTGTTTATTCTCAACCACGGCGGAATGACCGCCATGGCTGCCGGACAACAGACCGGCGCGGACGCGGCCATTCGTGCGGCGGGGCTGCAGAACGCGATGCAGGGGTTCACCCGCTATCAGCCGCTGTCTCAGGAAGGCACGATTGCCAGCCGGCCCGATCTGGTGGTGATTTCTCAGGACGGCATCAACGCCCTGGGTGGGGAAGCGAATCTGTGGACGCTGCCCGGCCTGGCGCAAACCCCGGCAGGACGGAACAAGCAGGTGCTGGCGATTGATGACATGGCGCTGCTGGGCTTCAGCGTGCGAACGCCGGAAGCCATCCGGGAGTTGCGTGCCAAAGCGGAGCAACTGCCCTGATGTCCCGGCGAGCCGCCCTGTCATTATGGATGCTGGCCGCGCTGCTGGTCGTCACGACGCTGACGGCCAGCGGTATTGGCGCGCTGCGCCTGCCGGTCAGCCTGCTGTGGAACGGCACCGACGAGGCCCTGCGTCAAATCTGGCTGACGATCCGCCTGCCTCGCGTGCTGCTGGCGCTGGCGATCGGCGGTTCGCTGGCGCTGGCGGGCTGCGTGATGCAGGGGCTGTTTCGCAACCCGCTGGCGGATCCGGGCCTGCTCGGCATCAGCAGCGGCGCGGCGCTTGCCGTCGCCCTGTGGGTGGTGCTTCCGCTCTCGCTGCCGGCGCTGGTGATGCTGTATGCCCCGATGCTGGCGGCGTTTCTCGGCGCGCTGGCCGCCACCGTCGTGATTTTCCTGCTCAGTCGACAGCGTGACGCTTCCCTGTCGCGCCTGCTGCTGGTAGGGATTGCCATCAACGCCCTGTGCGGCGCCGCCGTCGGCGTGCTGTCATGGCTCAGCAATGATGTCCAGCTTCGCCAGCTTTCTCTCTGGGGAATGGGCAGCCTCGGCCAGGCGCAGTGGTCGACGCTGCTGGCCGTCGCGTCGCTGATGATCCCCACCGTGCTGGCGATCTGGCGTCTGGCAGGCGCCCTGAATTTGCTGCAGTTGGGCGACGAAGAGGCGCACTATCTCGGCGTGGAGGTTGCCGCCGTGCAGCGCATCCTGCTGCTGTGCAGTGCCCTGCTGGTGGCTGCCGCCGTTGCGGTCAGCGGCGTGATCGGTTTTGTCGGCCTGGTGGTGCCGCACCTGGTGCGCATGTGGCTGGGAGCCGACCACCGGGCCGCGCTCCCCGGCTCGGTGCTGGCCGGTGCGCTGCTCCTGCTGGTGGCCGATACGCTGGCGCGCAGCCTGGTCGCCCCGGCGGAAATGCCGGTCGGCTTGTTGACCAGCCTTCTCGGCGCGCCGTGGTTCCTGTGGCTTATCTTTCGTCGCGGAGGTGCGCATGGCTGAACGCTATTGTGCAGAAAACCTTGTTTTTCGCGCCGGACAACGCACGCTGATTAACGACGTGTCGCTGACCTTATCTCAGGGCGAGCTGGTGGCGCTGATTGGCCCCAACGGCGCCGGGAAATCGACGCTGTTGCGGCTGCTTACCGGCTACCTTAAACCTGCGGGCGGACGGTGCAGCCTGGCGGGCACACCGCTTGCGGCCTGGTCGCCGGACAAGCTCTCCCGCTACCGGGCGGTGATGCGCCAGAACACGCAGCTCGGATTTGACTGGCCGGTTGAGGCGGTCGTCGGTATGGGGCGTGCGCCCTGGACCCGCACACCGGAAGCGTCGGTGATCGAGGAGGTCATGGCCATCACCGGCTGTTTACCGCTGGCGGGCAGGCAGTTTGCCGCGCTCTCCGGCGGCGAGCAGCAGCGCGTTCAGCTCGCCCGCGCGCTGGCTCAGCTCTGGTGCGACGGTGCGCCGCGCGGCTGGCTGTTTCTTGATGAACCCACGTCTGCGCTCGATCTCTATCACCAGCAGCATCTGCTGCGCCTGTTGAAATCCCTGACCAGCCGGGGACATCTGCACGTTTGCGCGGTGCTGCACGACCTCAACCTGGCAGCGCTGTGGGCGGATCGCCTCCTGCTCCTGCACAGCGGCAGGATCGTGTCCCAGGGAGAGCCGGAAACCGTTTTGCAGGCCGATGCGCTGGCGCACTGGTACGGCGCACAGGTTCATGTCGGCAGGCACCCGGCTCACGCCGCGCCGCAGGTGTTTCTTGCCCCTTAATCGGGCTGGTAAAAATCCTTCAGCGTTTCCAGCAGGGCATGCGCCGCTTTTGAAAGCTGCGTGTGCCCGGGATGGATCACCCCAATACACTTTTCAATAGGCGGGCTGTCCAGCGGAATACAGACCGCGCCCAGCGACGCCATCTGCGTCTTGCAGAGCGCCGGTACGGCGCTGCCGCCCAGCCCGCTTGCGACCATCCGCCCGACCGTCACCAGCTGATGACTTTCAAGCGCGACGTCCAGCTTTCTGCCGCTTCGCGCGAGCTCCTCTTCCATCATCAGACGCACCGCCGACGGGCGCTGCAGGGTGATGAAATCCAGCGTCAGCAGCGCTTCCCAAGTCAGGCGCTTTTTGCCCGCCAGCGGGGAATCTTTCGGCACAATGGCAACAAAGCGGTCGAGACCCAGCGGAGTAAACAGCAGGTTGTGTGTGGGCGCGGGCTCAAAGGCGATGCCCATCTCGACCCGCCCTTCCCGCACCATCTCAATCACCTGCTCGTTAATCACGTCATGCACGGTGACATTGATCCCGGCATGGCGATCGCGAAACGCTTTCAGCACCTCGGGCAGGACATTCGCGGCAAACGACGGCATCGCCGCGACCGAAATTTTACCGCGCTGCAGAGTAAAGCACTGGTGCATCGCCTCTTCGACATTATCCCAGTCGGCAAGCAGCTGCCGCGCCATCGGCAAAAACGTCTCCCCCTCCTGCGTCAGCGCGACCTTGCGCGTGCTCCGCTGCAGCAGCGGTCCGCCGAGCGCGTCCTCCAGGGCTTTAATCGTCAGGCTCAGAGCTGGCTGGGAGAGATTCAGCCGTTCGCTGGCGTGGGCGAAATTCAGAGTGTGAGCTACCGCTAAAAACGCGCGTAACTGTTTGACACTCATTCTCATTTTTCATCCTGTTAACTAATTGAAAAAATTTAGTTAACAGGAAATTAATAAAAAAACCAAATGAGTGAGTCACAAATTCAAAATTAACAAATGAGTTGCCGCCCCTAATGATACCGCCACGGTTAAAAGGAGGAATGACGATGGCGGGACTGGATAAGCGCGTCGACAGCTATGCGCAGGCGCTGGATGGGCTGACGGACGGGATGACTTTGCTGGCGGGCGGCTTCGGCCTGTGCGGTATTCCGGAGAACCTGATTGCAGAGGTCAGACGCCGTCAGGTGAAAGATCTGACGGTGGTATCAAACAACTGCGGCGTGGACGGTTTCGGTCTCGGGCTCCTGCTCGAAACGCGGCAGGTTCGCAAAGTGGTGGCCTCTTACGTCGGCGAGAACGCGCTGTTCGAGCAGCAGGTACTGAGCGGTGAACTGGAGATTGAACTCACGCCTCAGGGCACGCTGGCGGAAAAGGTGCGCGCGGGCGGCGCGGGTATTCCGGCATTTTACACGGCCACCGGCTACGGCACGCCCGTGGCTGCGGGCAAAGACGTGCGCCAGTTTGCCGGTAAGCATTACATCCTCGAAGAGGCCATTACCGGTGATTTCGCGCTGATCAAGGGCTGGAAAGCGGACTGGTACGGCAACGTCGTCTACCGGCATACCGCGCAAAACTTTAATCCGCTGATGGCAACGGCGGGACGGATAACGGTCGTCGAGGTGGAGGAGATTGTTGCGCCGGGTGAGCTGCCCCCGTCGGCCATTCATACTCCGGGCATTTACGTCGACAGGCTGATTGTCGGCCAGTTTGAAAAACGCATTGAACAGCGCACGCTGCGCGCGGAAGGAGTGTGACGATGTTAACCCGTGAACAGATGGCCATGCGCGTCGCCCGCGAGCTGCGCGACGGATATTACGTCAACCTGGGGATCGGCATTCCTACCCTGGTGGCGAATTACATTCCGGACGGGATGGATGTGATGCTCCAGTCGGAAAACGGACTGCTGGGGATGGGGGCTTTTCCTGACGAGCAGAGCCTCGACGCCGACATGATCAACGCCGGTAAACAGACCGTGACCGCACGCACGGGCGCGGCCATTTTCGACTCGGCCCAGTCGTTTGCCATGATCCGCGGCGGCCATGTTGACCTGACCGTGCTGGGCGCGTTTGAGGTGGACGTCGAGGGCAATATCGCCTCGTGGATGATCCCCGGAAAGATGGTGAAGGGCATGGGCGGCGCGATGGATCTCGTCGCCGGGGCGCAGAACATCATTGTGGTAATGACCCACGCGTCAAAAAGCGGTGAGTCAAAGCTGCTGTCGCGCTGCACGCTGCCGCTCACGGGCGCGGGCTGCATCCGCCGGGTCTTAACCGACCTCGCGCTGCTCGAGATCGTGGACGGCGCGTTCATCCTGCAGGAATACGCCCCCGGCGTCAGTATCGACGAAATAGTGGCTAAAACAGCCGGAAAAATGATTGTGGCGGACGACGTTCGCGAGATGCGCTTTAGCTGAGGACTCAGGATGAAAGAAGTCATGATTGTCGGGGCAACGCGGACCCCCATTGGCAGTTTTCGCGGATCGCTCGCGCCCCTCTCTGCGGCTGAGCTGGGGGCCGTCGCGGTTCATCGTCTGCTTGAGAACAGCGGTCTTCCTGCTGAGACGATAGATGAGGTGATTTTCGGCCAGGTGCTGACGGCGGGATGCGGACAAAACCCTGCGCGTCAGACGGCCATCGCCGCCGGGTTACCCGTCAGCACGCCAGCGACCACCGTCAACCTGGTCTGCGGTGCGGGATTAAAAGCGGTGCAGCTCGCCGCGCAGGCGATCCGCTGCGGCGACGCTGAGGTAGTGATTGCCGGCGGACAAGAGAGCATGAGCAACGCCCCCTATCTGCTGGACGGCGCACGTTCAGGGCTGCGTTTTGGCCATACGGGCCTGCAGGACAGCATGATCACGGACGGACTGTGGGACGCGTTCAACGATTACCACATGGGGTTCACGGCTGAAAACGTCGCCCGGCAGTACGGCATTTCCCGCGAGCAGCAGGACGCCTTTGCCGCCCGGTCGCAGCAAAAAGCGGCCTCTGCCGCCGAAGCGGGCCGGTTTGATACCGAGATTGCGCCGGTGACGGTGAAACAGGGTAAAAAACCGCCGCTTATCGTCAGCCGTGACGAACAGCCCCGGCCAGGCACCACCGCCGAGCAGCTTGCGCAGCTGCGCCCCGCCTTTTTGCATGAGGAAGGCACGGTCACGGCGGGAAATGCCTCCACGCTCAGCGACGGCGCCGCGACGGTGCTGCTGATGAGCGGCGAAAAGGCGCGGGAGAGCGGGCTGCCGATTCTGGGGCGCATCGTGAGCTATGCCGTGACGGGCGTTGACCCGTCGGTGATGGGCATCGGTCCGGTCAGCGCCTGCCAGAGCGCGCTGGCGCAGGCGGGCTGGACGCTCGATGACGTGGACCTCATCGAAGCCAATGAAGCCTTTGCCGCCCAGGCGCTGGCGGTGGGCAAGCAGCTCGGCTGGGATGAACGCAGGGTGAACGTTAACGGCGGCGCTATCGCCCTCGGTCATCCAATTGGTGCCTCCGGCTGCCGCATCCTCGTGACGCTGCTGCACGAAATGCAGCGCCGTGACGTTAAAAAAGGGCTCGTCACCCTGTGCGTAGGCGGCGGGCAAGGCATTGCCCTGACCGTTGAGCGTTAAACATCTCGTTGGTACCCGAATAATAATGACAGTGAGGAGTCGTGATGAGTGTATTAATTGCCCTGGCGGCGCTGGCGCTGCTGATGCTGGCGGCCTATCGCGGATACAGCGTGATTTTGTTTGCGCCGATTGCGGCGCTCGGCGCCGTGCTGCTGACCGATCCGGGCGCCGTCGGCCCGACGTTTACCGGTTTGTTCATGGAAAAAATGGTGGGCTTCGTCAAGCTCTACTTCCCGGTGTTCCTGCTGGGGGCGGTGTTTGGCAAACTGATTGAGCTTTCCGGCTTCTCGCGCTCCATCGTCGCCGCCGCGATTCAGATCCTCGGTCGTCGCCACGCCATCCCGGTGATTGTCCTGGTGTGCGCGCTGTTAACCTACGGCGGCGTGTCGCTGTTCGTGGTGGCGTTTGCGGTTTACCCGTTCGCCGCGGAACTGTTCCGCCAGAGCGGCATCCCTAAACGACTGATCCCGGCCACGGTGGCGCTGGGGGCATTCTCGTTTACCATGGATGCCCTGCCCGGCACGCCGCAGATCCAGAACATCATTCCCACCAGCTTCTTTGGTACCAACGCCTGGGCCGCGCCGTGGCTGGGGCTTATCGGCTCACTGTTTATTATCTTTTTTGGCCTGCTCTGGCTGGAGCGCCAGCGTCGTAAGGCGCTCAGCAACAACGAGGGTTACGGCACGGAACTGAAAAATGAACCGGAGACGCCGGACAACATTAACCTTCCGCATCCGCTGATTGCCATTGCCCCGCTGCTGGTAGTGGGCATACTCAACCTGCTGTTTACCCGCTGGATCCCCGGCTGGTACGGCACGACCCACGAGCTGACCCTGCCCGGTCTGGCGAAACCGATCGTGACCGAGGTGAGCAAGATCACCGCCATCTGGGCCGTGGAAGCGGCGCTGATCTCAGGTATCGTGCTGGTGCTGATTTTTGGCTTCCGCAACATCCGGGGACGCCTGGCAGAAGGCAGCCGGACGGCGGTGAGCGGTGCCATTCTGGCGGCGATGAATACCGCCTCGGAGTATGGTTTCGGCGCGGTTATCGCCGCCCTGCCCGGTTTTCTGGTGTTATCCCACGCGCTGGCAGCCATTCCGAATCCGCTGCTGAATGAAGCCATCAGCGTGACCGTTCTCGCCGGGATCACCGGCTCGGCATCCGGCGGGATGAGTATTGCCCTCGCCGCCATGGCCGACACGTTTGTCGCCGCCGCCCACGCCGCCAATATCCCGCTTGAGGTGCTGCACCGCGTGGCGTCAATGGCGAGCGGCGGTATGGATACGCTGCCCCATAACGGCGCGGTGATTACTCTGTTGGCGATTACCGGCCTGAGCCATCGCCAGGCCTACGGCGGCATTTTTGCTATCACCATCATTAAAAGTCTGGCAGTGCTTTTTGTCATTGCCGTGTTCTATCTGACCGGCATTGTGTAAGGAGAGAAAGATGAATCTGAACGGTAAAACCGCCCTGGTCACCGGCTCGACCAGCGGCATTGGCCTGGGGATCGCCCGCGTGCTGGCGAAGGCCGGGGCGCAGCTGATCCTCAACGGTTTCGGCGACAGCGAATCAGCAATAGTTGAGATTGCGCAACTGGGCAAAAAGCCGGGCTATCACGATGCGGACCTGCGTGACGTCCTGCAAATAGAAGCCCTGATGCGCTACGCCGAATCGCAGTTTGGCGGCGTGGACATTCTCGTCAACAACGCTGGCATACAGCACGTGGCGCCGGTTGACGCGTTTCCGGTGGAGAAATGGAACGACATTATCGCCATTAACCTCTCGTCGGTGTTTCACACCAGCCGGCTGGCACTCCCTGCCATGCGCGAGAAAAACTGGGGGCGCATCATTAATATCGCCTCCGTTCACGGGCTGGTCGCGTCAAAAGAGAAGTCGGCCTACGTGGCAGCCAAGCATGGCGTGGTGGGTTTTACCAAATCGCTGGCGCTGGAAACCGCGCGCACCGGCATTACCGCCAATACGATCTGTCCCGGCTGGGTGCTGACCCCGCTGGTGCAGCAGCAAATTGACAAACGTATCGCTGACGGCGTACCGCCGGAGCACGCTCGCGAACAGCTTCTGGCGGAAAAACAGCCTTCGGGCGAGTTTGTTACTCCGGAGCAGCTGGGCGAACTGGCGCTGTTTTTGTGTAGCGACAGCGCCGTGAACGTTCGCGGCGCCGCGTGGAATATGGATGGCGGCTGGGTCGCGCAGTGATGTTCAGGCCGGGTAAAGCGAATCCGCCCCCCGGCCAAAAGACTAGCTTGAGCAGCTGACCTCCAGCCGCTTGCCCCAGTCAGGCGGGCGGCTGACGTAATCATCATCCCGGTCGGCAAACGGCGTGCGCAACGCCACGTGCAGACGGTGTAATTCGTCGTACTCGCCCTGCTCTGCCTGCTCAATCGCCCGCTGCGCCAGCCAGTTGCGCAACACCATCGCCGGGTTCGTGGCGTTCATCTGCGTCTGACGGGTCGCGTCATCCACCTGCTCCTGCTGCAGCCGCGTGCGGTAGGATGCAAACCAGTCGTCAAACGCCTGTCTGTCAATAAACTCATCGCGCAGCGGCGAGGCGGCGCTGTGCTGCTCCGTCTGGCCCAGCATCCGGAAGGTACGGGTATAATCGCTGCCCTCACGCGCCATCAGGGCAAACAGGCCATTGAGGATGTCATTATCCCCCTTCTCCTGCGTCACCAGCCCCAGCTTGTTGCGCATCAGCGAGCCATATTCCCGCAGTAAGATCTCCTGATAGCTGTCGAGGGCATCATTCAGGGCATCAACATCGATAAACGGCGACAGGGTTTGTGCAAGCCGCTGCAGGTTCCACAGGCCCACCGCGGGCTGATTGTCAAAACTGTAGCGCCCCTGATAGTCAGAGTGGTTGCAGATGTACCCAGGCTGATAATCATCCAGGAAGCCAAACGGGCCGTAGTCAAAGGTCAACCCGAGAAGCGACATGTTGTCGGTATTCATGACGCCATGGGCAAAGCCTGCCGTTTGCCAGCGGGCAATCAGGGCTGCGGTTCGGGCCACCACGTCCCGGAACCAGAGAACGTATTTATCCGCCTCGTCCTGCCAGTGCGCCCAGTGGTGACGAATGGCGAAGTCTGCCAGTTGGCGCACCTTTTCCGGCTCGCGACGATAGTAAAAGTGCTCAAAATGGCCGAAGCGCAGATGGCTTTGCGCGATACGCATCAGCATGGCGCCCTTTTCCACGGTTTCGCGCACAACCGGCGTGTCGCTGGTCACGATCGACAGCGCTCGGGTGGTGGGGATACCCAGGGCATGCATCGCTTCGGAGCCCAGGCACTCGCGGATCGTTGAACGCAGAACCGCACGCCCGTCGCCCATCCGCGAATACGGCGTCAGGCCCGCGCCTTTGAGGTGCCAGTCAACCGTCTCCCCGTTGGGAAGCTGTTGTTCACCGAGCAGGATCCCCCTGCCGTCGCCCAGCTGTCCTGCCCAGACGCCAAACTGATGTCCGCTGTAGACCTGAGCCAGGGGTTGCATACCGGCGAGAAGCGTTTCGCCTCCCCAGACGCCAGCGCTCTCTGAACGCTGAAACAGCTCAGGCGGAATGGCCAACTCTTCTGCCAGCCGATCGTTATGCCAGATAAGACGTGAATTTTGTAATGGTGTGGGTTTGAGTGCGGTATAAAATCCCGGCAACTCGTCATGCCAGCGAGCAGTAAAAGACAGGGTCATAAGTCCTCCTGCTTTTAGTGTAGAGGGTTTACCCGGACTTAAACACGGGCGAAAGCAAGGGTTATCGCTGTTGAACCAGCGTAGTGACGTGTTCCGCCGAGACGGCAGGCCAGAGTGTTCCCTGCATGGCGCCAAAATTGAAGGACAAAACGCGTTGCAACAGGCCGTGGTCATCAATGCCTGAGACAATCACAGACTGGCAGTGCGGCGTGATTTGCCAGAGGATGGCACGCATAAAGGGCTCAAAAGAGAGCTCCGCCGCACGCTGCTGAATGAAGCCTTTATCGAGAATGACCCGTTTAAATAATCCATCGTAGACCGCCTTGAGCGATGCCGCGCCTGCGCCAAAGTTTGCCAGCACCAACGGAAAATGGATCGCCATTCTTGCCAGCTGAAGATCGTCCTTTCCGTTATTTAAACCTGGATAATTCTCATTAACAGTAAACTCAAGAAACGGATAACGCTCAAGAATTGAAACAGCGTTTCCATTACTTAATAAAAATTCAACTATTGCAGGTGTAATATTGATCCATGCAATTAACTGATGCTGAATAAAAAACAGTTTACAGGTATCAAGCAATTGCAATTTTTCGTTAAACAGCGTTAACTCTTCAGCCGCTGAAAGTCGTGGGATAACAAGCTCAGTGGGGATCCGCACATCGCTGCCGACGCCAGTAAAGTTAACCAGAATTTCTAAACCTTTAAGCTCCCCTGCGCTATTACGGGCAGGCAGAAGCAGCAGTTCAGACTGGTAAGCATTATCTAGCGTAATTATCATTGCACTCGCCCCGCATTAAAGATGAGAGAGGACATCCTGGAGCAATTGCCAACACAATTCCACTGTCTTGATTTTAATAAGATTAATTTCATTAGTTCCGTATTAATTTTCAGATTTATCCCTGAATCTAAAATAATCTTATCCTGGTTGCAGAATAATAGCCAGTTTTAGATAAAACAGACACATGCGGGATTCGCTAATTTTAGATAAATTTAACTTTAATCATCTTATTTGAGAAAAAACGGCATGTTTTATTCGTTTCCATGCCGTCATAAGAGTGGTATACGACGAAGACTATATACGTCGTGCCTGCCAGAAATTTTTACGCCAGTAGACATTATCCAGGGAAGAGCGCATCACGCCGCGGCTGGTCGAGGCGTGAATGAACTGATTGTCTGTATCATATATGCCCACGTGAAGACCGCTTTCCCCCGATCCGGTTTTGAAGAAAACCAGGTCCCCGGGCAGAAGATCGTCTTTATCAATTTCCGTGCCGATTTCTGCCTGTTTGCGCGTTTCGCGCGGCAGCTGTAAATCAAACTTGTCGCGGAAGGTCATCAGAACGAAGCCGGAGCAATCCACACCGCCGCGGCTCATGCCGCCGTAGCGATAAGGCGTGCCGCGCCAGTTGCTCAGCTGATCGTTGAGGCTGGCGATGACGGTGATCGAATCTGAAAGCCGTGGGTTAGGCGGCGGTGCACGATGGCTACTGCATCCCGCAAGAAAAAGTGCGGCCATCAGGAGAAACCAGAATCGCATTTTCAGACGAATCCTCTGCTTTTTTTGTTCTTTTCGTAATTTAGCGTGCAACTGCACTCACAGGCAAGAAACGCTTACTCCTGCCCGGTCGAAATCAGCATCTTATGGCCCTCGATATCCAGCCTGCGGAACGACATGTTGTACGCGCGGGCAAGATTGGGCGGCGTCAGAACCTGATCCCGCGTACCGCTGGCGATCATCTTCCCCTTCGCCAGCAGCCACACCCGGTGGGCATGTCGCAAGGTGTGGTTGAGGTCATGACTGCTCATCACCACGGCGATGCCTTTTCGGCTCAGCGCGCTTAGCAGCGTATCCAGGGCCGCCTGCTGCGCCACATCCAGACCGCTCATCGGTTCATCGAGAAGCAGCATCCGACCATGCGGGTTACCGGCCGGGTGGATCTGGACGATGACAGCCGCCAGACGTACCCGCTGCCATTCGCCGCCGGATAGCTGGCTGACATGCCGGGAGAGTTTATCTTCCAGCCCCAGCGCCGCGGCCACGTCCGCCAGCAGCGCCGTACGGTGTTTGTCGTGCAAATGCAGCATCAGATACTGCCAGACCGGCATCGCAAAAGGCGGCACCTGCTGCTGCACGAGATAGCTGCGCCGATGCGCCAGTGAGACCGGCGACCAGTCGGCCAGCGTATGCTCCAGCAACGTTATCTGCCCTTCTCCGGCAGTCATGCCCGCCATCCTTGCCAGCAGCGTGCTCTTTCCGGCGCCGTTTGGCCCGACAAGATGCAGGATTTCTCCCGCATTGACGGTGCCGGTTATCGGCTCCAGACGTCCCTTCTCGGCAACGTCCGTGAGCTGCATCAGCAGCGACATTATTTCGCCAGCGCCAGCTTGATAGATTCCATGACGATCGGATCTTCAGGGGTCATATCCGGTGAAAAACGCTGAACGACCTGGCCATCGCGACCTATCAGGAATTTTTCAAAGTTCCACAGAATATCGTCCGGGTAAAGCGGCGCGCGGCCTTTACTGGCCATGCGTTCATAAAAACCGCTGCCTTCCGGCGCAACGGCCTTCGGTGCGGCAGCGATCAGCTTCGCATACAGCGGATGGCGGCCTTCACCGTTGACATCGATTTTGCTGAACAGCGGGAACGTCACGCCGTAAGTGGTGCTGCAGAAGGTTTTGATCTCCTCTTCGCTGCCCGGCTCCTGGCCGAGGAACTGGTTGCAGGGGAAGCCCAGCACGGTAAAACCGTCTTTCTCCCAGGCCTTCTGAATGTTTTCCAGCTGCTCGTACTGCGGCGTCAGGCCGCATTTGGATGCCACGTTGACGATCAGCAACACGTTGCCTTTGTAGCCTTCCAGCGTGGTTTTATCGCCATCAATGGTGGTCACTTCAGTATTCAGGATATCTGACTGCATAGCATTTCCTCAGGTTGTCGATTTAACGTCCAGCTTTTAATAGTAGCCAGATAAAGACCGGCGCGCCCAGCGTGGCGGTCACCACGCCGATGGGCAGCTCTGCGGCCGTCAGGGCAAGCCGGGCGATGATGTCAGCTACCAGCAGCGTGACGGCCCCGGCAACCGCCGAGGCCGGAAGCAGAGTTCGATGGTCCGTGAGGCCGCACAGACGGAGCATGTGCGGGATCACCAGGCCAATAAAGCCAATCGCACCCGCCAGGGCCACGCTGACGCCGACCAGCCAGCCAATGGCGATCACCAGCACATTACGCCAGAACCCAATCGGCATGCCCAACTGGCGGGCTGAGGTTTCACCCAGCGCGAGCATATTCAGCGGCTGCGCCTGCAGGGCAGCCCACACAATGATCGGCACCAGCAGCGCCATAAGCCAGCCCTGCTGCCAGTCGACGCCGCCAAAGCCGCCCATCATCCAGTACATGAGCTGCCGCAGGTCAAAGGAGGTCGAGAAGTAGACCGCCCAGGTCATCAGCGCGCTGCAGATGATCCCCAGCGCCACGCCGGCAAGCAGCAGACGGCTGGTCGATAAATGCCGTCTGGCAAAACGAAGCAGGATGAGCGTTATCAGTAATGCGCCAAGGATCGCGCTCAGGCTAATACGCCATCCGGAGAGTTCGCCTCCGCCCAGCATTACCGCCGCAATCAGCCCCACGCCCGCACCGTTGGACACGCCGAGCAGCCCGGGCTCCGCCAGGGGATTCTCAAACAATGCCTGCATTATGGTGCCGCACAGCGCCAGCGCGGCGCCCACCAGCATCACCGCGACGGTCCGCGGCAGACGAATTTGCCAGACGAAGAGCTGTCCGTCAGGCCCCCACCAGCTTTCGGGCCCTATCCATCGATCACCGGCGCAGAGGCTAACGCCTGCGGCAATAATGAGCAGCAGCGCCAGCAAAAGCAGGCGACGCCGATCGGAACGGTGCTGGTGATGGGCATAATCAAGCATGTGTACGGTTTTAGTAGCGTGAGATGTAATTGATTTTACGGCGGGTTTACCAAAGAGCGCAAAGAAAAAAGGCCGCGTGGGCGGCCTTTTTAGTTAGTTCATATTACTCTGCTTTGGGCGTTGCGTTTTCGACACGGCTTTTTAACTTCTGGCCGGGTCTGAAGGTCACCACGCGGCGGGCTGTAATGGGAATATCTTCCCCCGTCTTCGGGTTGCGGCCCGGACGTTGGTTTTTGTCGCGCAAATCAAAATTGCCAAAACCGGAGAGTTTTACCTGCTCACCATTTTCCAGAGCACGACGGATCTCTTCGAAAAACAGCTCTACCAGCTCTTTGGCATCCCGTTTGCTAAGCCCAAGCTTATCAAACAGATATTCTGACATTTCAGCTTTTGTAAGCGCCATAGGTTCAATCCCTCAATGATGCCTGGAATCGCTCTTTTAATGCCTCTACACATTTGGCGACGGTAGCGGCAATCTCCTCTTCTTCGAGTGTACGGCTGGTATCCTGAAGGATCAGGCTGATAGCCAGGCTCTTAAAGCCCTCTGCTACGCCCTTGCCGCGGTACACGTCAAATAAGTTTACGCCAACTACCTGATTTACGCCAACTTTCTTACATTCGGCCAAAATATCTGCTGCGGGCACATTTTCCGCGACCACAACCGCGATATCACGGCGGTTTGCCGGGAAGCGGGAGACGTCCTGAGCCTGAGGAATCACGCGGTCTGCCACCAGGTTCCATTCCAGCTCGAACACGATGGTACGGCCGTTCAGGTCCAGTTTACGCTCCAGTTCAGGGTGAACAACCCCAATAAAACCAATGCGTTTGCCGTCTAAATAGAGGGCAGCGCTCTGGCCTGGATGCAGGGCCGGGATGGCTTCTGCGCGGAATTCAATTTCAGATAATTTACCGGTCAGATCCAGAATCGCTTCCAGATCGCCCTTCATATCGTAGAAATCAACCGTGCCTTTTGCCAGGTCCCAGTGTTCTTCATAGCGGTTACCGCTGATGGCGCCAGCCAGCATGAGATCCTGACGGATGCCTAAATTTGCCTGATTATCCGGTACAAAGCGCAAACCGCTTTCGAAAATTCGCACGCGGTTTTGCTGGCGATTCTGGTTATAAACGATAGTGCCCAGCAGGCCCGTCCACAGGGACAGACGCATCGCGGACATTTCGCTGGAGATTGGGCTTGGCAGGATCAGCGCTTCCTGACCCGGGTGGATCAGCTGCTGCAGTTTTGGATCAACAAAGCTGTAGGTGATCACTTCCTGGTAGCCTTTGTCGTTCAGCATGGTTTTCACACGCTTCAGGGACAGGTCGGCTTCACGGTGGGTGCCCATCACCAGACCGGCCTGGACAGGTTCGTCAGGGATGTTGTTGTAGCCATAAACACGGGCCACTTCTTCCACCAGATCTTCTTCAATTTCCATGTCGAAACGCCATGACGGCGCAACGGCTTTCCACTCACCCTGACCTTCGGTCACGTCGCAACCCAGACGCTTCAGGATATCGGTCACCTGCGCATCGGCAACGTGGTGCCCAATCAGACGATCCAGCTTGCTGCGGCGCAGGGTGATGGTCGCACGCTTCGGCAGCGTGGCTTCGTTGGTGACGTCGATCACCGGGCCCGCTTCGCCGCCGCAGATGTCGATCAGCAGGCGGGTTGCACGCTCCATCGCTTTGTACTGCAGCGCCGGGTCAACACCGCGCTCATAACGATGAGACGCATCGGTGTGCAGACCGTGACGGCGTGCGCGACCGGTGATAGAGAGCGGGCTGAAGAACGCGCACTCCAGCAGCACGTTTTGGGTTTCGTCGTTGACGCCCGAATGCTCGCCACCGAAGATACCGCCCATTGCCAGCGCTTTGCTGTGGTCAGCAATCACCAGGGTGTCGGCGTTCAGTTTCGCTTCGCTGCCGTCCAGCAGAACCAGGGTTTCACCCTCTTTCGCCATGCGCACCACAATGCCGCCTTCGATACGATCTTTATCGAACGCGTGCATTGGCTGGCCCAGCTCCAGCAAAACGTAGTTGGTCACGTCAACCACGGCGTCGATAGAGCGAATACCGCAGCGGCGCAGCTTCTCTTTCATCCACAGCGGGGTGGGTGCTTTCACGTTGATGCCTTTCACCACGCGACCGAGATAGCGCGGGCAGGCATCCGCAGCATCAACCTGAATAGGCAGCACGTCACTGATGGTCGCTTCAACCGGCGCAATCTCCGGCGCGTTCAGCTCGGTCTGGTTCAGTACGGCCACGTCGCGGGCCACGCCGATGATCCCTAAGCAGTCGGCACGGTTTGGCGTGACGCTGATTTCGATGGTGTTGTCATCAAGCTTCAGGTATTCGCGGATATCGGTGCCGACTGGCGCATCCAGCGGCAGCTCAATGATGCCGTTGTGGTCGTCGGAAATACCCAGCTCGGAGAAGGAGCACAGCATGCCTTCAGACGGCTCGCCGCGCAGCTTAGCCGCTTTGATTTTGAAATCGCCCGGCAGTACCGCACCGACGGTCGCCACGGCCACTTTCAGCCCCTGACGACAGTTTGGCGCACCGCAGACGATATCCAGCAGACGGTCACCGCCTACGTTTACTTTTGTTACGCGCAGTTTGTCCGCGTTAGGATGCTGGCCGCACTCTACCACTTCGCCGACGACCACGCCGTTGAAGGCGCCGGAAACCGGCTCAACGCCGTCCACTTCCAGACCTGCCATGGTGATCTGGTTAGAAAGCGCGTCGCTGTCCAGCGTGGTGTTCACCCACTCGCGTAACCACAGTTCACTGAATTTCATTGTTCTGTCCTGCCCTTATTTAAACTGTTTGAGGAAACGCAGATCGTTTTCGAAGAATGCACGTAAGTCGGTCACGCCGTAGCGCAGCATGGTCAGACGCTCCATACCCATACCGAAGGCAAAGCCGGAGTAAACTTCCGGATCGATACCCACGTTGCGCAGTACGTTTGGATGCACCATGCCGCAGCCCAGCACTTCCAGCCATTTGCCGTTTTTGCCCATCACGTCAACTTCCGCAGACGGTTCAGTGAACGGGAAGTAGGACGGACGGAAACGAACCTGCAGATCTTCCTCAAAGAAGTTGTTCAGGAAATCGTGCAGCGTGCCCTTCAGGTTGGTGAAGCTGATGTTTTTATCAACAATCAGGCCTTCCATCTGGTGGAACATTGGGGTGTGGGTCTGATCGTAGTCGTTACGATAGACGCGGCCCGGCGCGATAATACGGATTGGCGGTGCCTGATCCTTCATGGTACGGATCTGAACGCCGGAGGTCTGGGTACGCAGCAGACGCGTCGCGTCGAACCAGAAAGTGTCGTGGTCAGCGCGTGCCGGATGATGGCCAGGAATGTTCAGGGCATCGAAGTTGTGGTAATCATCTTCGATTTCCGGGCCAGTCGCCACGGTAAAGCCGAGCTCACCGAAGAAACTTTCAATGCGATCGATGGTACGGGTAACCGGGTGCAGACCGCCGTTCTCAATGCGGCGACCCGGCAGAGAGACGTCGATCGTCTCTGCGGCCAGACGCGCATTCAGTACCGCGCTTTCCAGCTCGGCTTTACGTGCGTTCAGCGCCTGCTGTACCTGTTCTTTCGCTTCGTTAATCACCGCCCCCGCTGCCGGGCGCTCTTCTGGCGGCAGCTCACGCAGGGTTGTCATTTGAAGGGTCAAGTGCCCTTTCTTCCCAAGATATTCGACGCGGACATTGTCTAACGCGGCAACATCTGAGGCCTGATTAATGGCGGCTGTTGCACTGGCAACCAGCTCTGCGAGATGTGACATGATTTTCCTCATTATGTCGGTGCAGACACCGATTTGGTGGAGTTATTCTCTCAAATTCAGGCACAAAAAAAGCCTCCATCGGGAGGCTTATCTGGCGCTGTTTTTCGTTTCATCTTTCACGCGCTAGCCTCCTGAAGTCAGGTGCTAAAGTAAAAGAAGAAGCGGAAAATAGCAGCATTCATGCTTGCGTTACCTTGTTGGGTAAAAACCGTTGAGACCTTATTGAAAAGCCTGCACGAGTAAATGTCAATCTTCTTACAGGGTTATA
The DNA here is from genome assembly GCF_002952735.2 of Enterobacter sp. SGAir0187. Lineage (NCBI taxonomy): Bacteria > Pseudomonadati > Pseudomonadota > Gammaproteobacteria > Enterobacterales > Enterobacteriaceae > Enterobacter > Enterobacter sp. SGAir0187. The sequence continues at coordinate 633,211 of NZ_CP025034.2, forward strand.
TGAAAAGAGGGAGCCAGGCCCCCTCTCTCAACTGGCTTATGCCAGTGCTGCTTTCGCTTTTTCGACCAGAGCGGTGAACGCTACTTTGTCGAATACTGCGATGTCAGCCAGGATCTTACGGTCGATTTCAACAGAGGCTTTTTTCAGGCCGTTGATGAATTTGCTGTAAGAAATACCGTTCTGACGTGCTGCTGCGTTGATACGCGCAATCCACAGTTGACGGAACTGACGCTTACGCTGACGACGGTCACGGTAAGCGTACTGACCTGCTTTGATAACAGCCTGGAAGGCAACGCGGTATACGCGTGAACGCGCACCGTAGTAGCCTTTAGCTTGTTTCAAAATTTTCTTGTGACGTGCACGTGCAATTACACCACGTTTTACGCGAGCCATGTGTGCTCTCCTGTATCTATTCTAAGTTAAAAAAGTTAAACGAAACGACTTATGCGTACGGCAGGCACGCGATGACCAGGCCCAGATCGCCTTTAGAAACCATGGCTTTTGGACGCAGGTGACGTTTACGCTTGGTAGCTTTCTTAGTCAGAATGTGACGCAGGTTAGCGTGCTTGTGCTTAAAACCACCTTTACCGGTTTTTTTGAAGCGCTTAGCAGCACCGCGTACGGTCTTAATTTTTGGCATTTTAATAACTTCCACTTCGCATTGTTAAATAAACGAAACATAGGCGAACAAAACCTATGAAACCCGAAGGCTCCACAGATTTTGCTGCTTGAAGGCCTTACTGTTTCTTCTTAGGAGCGAGCACCATGATCATCTGGCGGCCTTCGATCTTCGTAGGGAAGGATTCGACTACTGCCAGTTCACTCAGATCGTCACGGACGCGGTTAAGCACTTCCATACCAATCTGTTGGTGGGCCATCTCACGACCGCGGAAACGCAGTGTGATCTTGGCCTTATCGCCATCTTCCAGAAAGCGAATCAGGCTGCGGAGTTTTACCTGATAATCGCCATCGTCGGTACCAGGACGGAATTTGATTTCCTTAACCTGGATAACTTTTTGCTTCTTCTTCTGTTCCTTAGAAGACTTACTCTTTTCATAAAGGAACTTGCCGTAGTCCATGATACGACAAACTGGCGGTTCGGCGTTAGGGCTGATTTCAACTAAATCTACTCCAGCTTCTTCAGCCTTTTCGATTGCTTCTCTCAGACTCACAATCCCCAGCTGCTCGCCTTCCAGACCTGTTAAGCGAACTTCCTGGGCGCGAATCTCGCCATTGATACGATTCGGACGTGCCGTTTGAACTCGTTTTCCGCCTTTAATACCTTATTCCTCCAGTTGTTGAAGACTGCGGCTGCGAATCTCTTGTTGCAGCTTCTCAATCACTTCACTTACGTCCAGGCTGCCCAGGTCTTTACCACGGCGGGTGCGAACGGCAACTTTGCCTGCTTCCACCTCTTTATCACCACAGACCAACATATACGGGACACGACGTAAAGTGTGCTCGCGGATTTTAAAGCCAATCTTCTCATTTCTCAAGTCTGCTTTTACGCGAATGCCCGCATTTTGTAGTTTCTGCGTCAATTCTTTAACGTAATCTGCCTGAGAATCGGTAATGTTCATCACCACCACCTGCACCGGCGCAAGCCAGGTTGGGAAGAAGCCGGCGAACTCTTCGGTCAGGATGCCGATGAAGCGCTCCAGAGAACCGAGAATGGCACGGTGAATCATTACCGGCACCTGACGCTCGTTGTCTTCGCCTACATAAGAGGCGCTTAAACGCTGCGGCAGGGAGAAGTCCAGCTGTACAGTACCGCACTGCCAAGCTCTGTCGAGGCAGTCATACAGGGTAAATTCAATTTTCGGACCGTAGAATGCGCCCTCGCCCAGCTGGTATTCGAACGGAATACCGTTCTCTTCCAGCGCCACGGCGAGATCCGCTTCTGCGCGATCCCAGGTCTCATCGCTACCGATACGTTTTTCCGGACGCGTTGAGAGTTTGACCACGATCTTCTCGAAGCCAAAGGTGCTGTACATATCGTAGACCATACGAATACAGGCGTTAACTTCGTCACGGACCTGATCTTCGGTACAGAAGATATGCGCATCATCCTGCGTAAAGCCACGCACGCGCATCAGACCGTGCAGCGCACCTGATGGCTCGTTACGGTGGCAGCTACCGAACTCCGCCATACGCAGCGGCAGGTCACGGTAGGATTTCAGACCCTGGTTGAAGATCTGAACGTGTCCCGGGCAGTTCATTGGCTTGATGCAGTATTCACGGTTCTCAGACGAGGTGGTGAACATCGCATCCTTGTAGTTGTCCCAGTGGCCGGTTTTTTCCCACAGCACACGGTCCATCATGAACGGGCCTTTCACTTCCTGATACTGGTACTCTTTCAGCTTGGAGCGTACGAAGGTTTCCAGTTCACGGAAGATGGTCCAGCCATCGTTATGCCAGAACACCATACCCGGCGCTTCTTCCTGCATGTGGTACAGGTCAAGCTGCTTGCCGATTTTACGGTGGTCACGCTTCGCCGCCTCTTCCAGGCGCAGCAGGTAGGCGTTCAGGGCTTTTTTATCGGCCCACGCGGTACCATAGATACGCTGCAACATCTTGTTGTTGCTGTCGCCACGCCAGTAGGCGCCGGCAATCTTCATCAGCTTAAAGTGATGACAGAAGCGCATGTTCGGCACGTGCGGTCCACGGCACATGTCGACGTATTCTTCGTGATGGTACAAGCCAGGCTTGTCATCATGCGAAATGTTTTCGTCAAGAATCGAGACCTTATAGCTCTCGCCACGCTTCACGAAGGTTTCACGCGCTTCGTGCCAGCTGACTTTCTTCTTGATGACGTCATAGTTTGTTTCGGCGAGCTCGTGCATACGTTTTTCGAGCGCGTCGATATCTTCCTGAGTCAGGGTGTGGTCAAGGTCAACGTCGTAGTAGAAACCATTATCGATAACCGGACCGATCGCCATTTTGGTGTTTGGCCACAGCTGTTTGATGGCATGGCCTAACAGGTGCGCGCAGGAGTGACGAATGATCTCCAGACCTTCTTCATCTTTTGCGGTAATGATCGCAAGCGTCGCATCGTTTTCGATCAGATCGGAGGCATCTACCAGCTCACCGTTAACGCGGCCGGCGATAGTCGCTTTCGCGAGACCAGGACCGATGTCCAGGGCAACATCCATTGGGCTAACAGCACGGTCGAAATGGCGTTGGCTGCCATCAGGAAGAGTAATTACAGGCATTTTATATCCTTATTTGCAGTGATGCCCCACACATAAGAGCATATACAAAGAAAATAATCGTGATTTGACAATAGATTACGACACCATCTGACCAACAATCGTCAAATTGGTTCGTCATCATTCACCTGCCGGAAAATCAGACAACGCCGGATATACGGCAAGCCTTGCAATGTTAACACTAACACAAGGGAGATTGCATCCTCTGCTGGCAGATTGATGTGCTGGCACTTTCGCATGAATTTGCAGGTCGCATCATCCCGATGCTCGCATTTCAAAGATGCTGGGCTACTCTTGAACAGGTCTTTAAACCCAAAGGTGCATACTATGAACGTATCCAGTAGAACGGTTGTGATTTTAAACATCCTTTCCGCCACAGGTTTATTGTTGATTCTCGCCGAACGATTCCACTGGTTCTGAGCCGAACCCTGCGCTGGCATAACCCAATCTATCCCGAGAAGGGGCATATTTCGGCCCTGTTTGGTAGACTGTGGGTATCAACGAACAAGGATTAGGTTATGCCAACAAAACGATTTGCCGTAAAACACTGGAAAATGGTGCTGGTGCTGATTGCCATCTGCGGCGCAATGCTGCTACTCCGTTGGGCGGCAATGATTTGGGGTTAGGGGCGAAGACAGGTCATCAGAAGGGACGTCAAATAGCCACAGACAATAAACGGGCCGACATCAACATCGGCCCGCTTTTATTACATTCTGTAACCCAGTGAAACCGTGGTTCTGCGGTCGGTATGATCCGGCGCGGTTTCTGGTGGTGAAGAGTTCCAGGTCACGTTGTAGGCGACTTTCAGACCAAAGTGTTCGTTAATGGCCACGTTCAGCGCCGTCTCAGAGTTCAGCGTCGTGTCGTCGGCACCAAATACAGAAACACCCTGGGTAAATTTGGTGTTGTCAGTCATCTGCCAGGCATAGGTACCAGAAGCGTAACCGAGCGGTTGGGTTTTGGTATCGCCATTGGTGTACTCGTCATAACGCACACCCGGACCGAATTCAAAACGGAGGCTGTGTACCGGACCGTTCAGGAACTGACGACCATAACCTGCGGTGAACACGTCACGCTGGCGATAACCATTGTAACGGTCGGTTAACCAGCTTGCCTGACCAAACAGGTAATCATAGTCGGTCATGTTGTAACGGCTACGTCCGCCTACCGCATATTTCTCGGAAGAACGTTCGTCATTGGCGGAGGTATTGCTGGCATTACCCCACAGAGACCAGGCGGTGGTATTACCGTACCAGGTAAGCGTACTGTCCGCCGTCAGAGAAGAGCTTTTCGTGTTACCGGATTGTGCCAGGTACCCCGCGTTCAGGTTACCTTCAAACGGTTTTTTCGCGGAGGAGGGATCGTCCATGACAGTAAAAACGGAATCATCGGCGGTCGCGTTCATAGCCGCAAACACGCCACCCGCCAGCATCAGTGCAGCGGGCACTGTCTTTAAAAGCTTCATTTTATTAAGGAGTCCGTACAACAAAAAAAGAGACCACACGGTCCCGGAATCTTTCTTGAGGATCAATGACAAGGCGTCCAGAGAAAGGTAACAAATTATAAAAAGCCGCAAATAACATAGCAATGTTTTCTTATTTCATTTTTTGAATAAGAACGATCCCAAAAAGCGTTTTATTTTATATATCTCCGGTCTTACTTTTATTCAGTATTCATATTTAAAATCATACTGTTATTTACGTTGCCTTCCTGACAAATAGTGCCAGACTAAAAGGAATCCATGCTAAAAGGAGGTAATGATGGTTTCTATCTACACCCTGACGCTCTCCCCTTCCCTTGATTCCGCCACGCTGACGCCGCAGATTTACCCGGAAGGTAAACTGCGCTGTAGCGCCCCGGTCTTTGAGCCCGGCGGTGGCGGTATCAACGTGGCGCGCGCCATTACCCACCTCGGCGGTAAGGCCACGGCCATTTTTCCCGCAGGCGGTGCCACCGGCGAACACCTGGTCTCTCTGCTGGCAGATGAACAGGTTGCCGTAGAGACCGTCGAGGCGAAAGACTGGACGCGGCAAAACCTGCATGTCCACGTTGAATCCAGCGGCGAGCAGTACCGGTTTGTCATGCCGGGCGCGAAACTCACCGATGACGAGTTTCGTCAGCTTGAAGAGAAAGTACTGACCATTGAAAGCGGCGCGCTGCTGGTGGTAAGCGGCAGCCTGCCACCCGGCGTCAGCGCAGAAAAATTAACCGCGCTTATTCAGGCGGCGCAGCAACGCGGTATCCGCTGCATCGTTGACAGCAGCGGCGAGGCCCTGCAGGCGGCCTTAGTGCCGGGTAATCTTGAACTGGTCAAACCCAACCAGAAAGAGTTAAGCGCGCTGGTCAACCGCGACTTGACGCAGCCTGACGATGTGCGCACCGCCGCGCAGGAGTTGGTGCGCAGCGGCAAAGCGCGACGCGTGGTGGTGTCCCTTGGTCCGCAGGGGGCACTGGCCGTCGATGAAACGTCGTCCGTTCAGGTTGTTCCACCGCCGATGAAGAGCCAGAGCACGGTTGGCGCGGGTGACAGCATGGTAGGCGCGATGACGCTTAAGCTTGCGCAGGGCGCTTCACTGCTGGAGATGACGCGCTACGGCGTGGCAGCGGGTAGCGCCGCTACCATCAACCAGGGCACGCGTCTCTGTTCGCTGGCCGATACGCAAAAAATTGTCGATTACCTGTCCCGAAATTAATCCCTGTTCCCCTTCATCCTTATGGAGGGGAATGTCATCACCGAGTCGCCAAACGCAAACTATCGACTATGCTAAGAAAACTTCCATGATAACAATGAGGTGAATTATGAGCAGTGGTGACATCACCCGCTACGTCGTAACCGTCAACCTTCATGAAGCATCGCTGACCGAGCTTAATGAGCTCAACAACGCCTTCACCCGGGCTAATTTTCTCCTCACGCTCACGGATGACGAGGGCAATATTCATGATTTAGGCACCCTGGCATTTGGTCTGATCGGTGCCCTGAATAAAGAAGAGGTTCATGCGCTGGCCGCCAGCCTGGTGGAAAGTGTGACCGACAAGCCAGCCGAAATTGACGTCGACACCTGGGAAAGCTGGCAGAAAAAAGAACAATAAGTGCCCTGTATGAAATTAAACCGCTCAGGTGTGCGTTAGTTCGTATTTTTTTACCGCAATAATGCGCTAACTTTATGATCTGGCAGACAACATGGGAGAGTCAACATGTGGCAGGCTATCAGTCATCTTTTAAGTGAGCAGCTGGGTGAAGGTGAAATTGAACTGCGTAACGAACTGCCAGGCGGAGAGATCCACGCCGCGTGGCATTTACGCTACGCAGGGCGCGATCTCTTCGTAAAATGCGATGAACGTGAGCTGCTTCCGATATTTACCGCCGAAGCCGATCAGTTGGAGCTGTTGTCGCGCAGTAAAACGGTGACGGTCCCGCAGGTGCTGGCCGTCGGTAGCGACCGCGATTACAGTTTTCTGGTCATGGAATATCTCCCCGCCCGTCCGCTGGATGCCCATAACGCTTTCATTCTTGGCCAGCAGCTAGCGCGCCTCCATCAGTGGAGCGACCAGCCGCAATTTGGTCTCGATTTTGACAACGATCTCTCGACCACGCCACAGCCCAATGCCTGGCAGCGCCGCTGGTCGACGTTTTTTGCCGAGCAGCGCATTGGCTGGCAGCTCGAGCTGGCCGCCGAAAAAGGTCTGGAGTTTGGCAATATAGACGCCATCGTCGAGCACGTGCAGCAGCGTCTGGCCTCTCACCAGCCGCAGGCGTCTCTGCTCCACGGTGACTTGTGGTCCGATAACTGCGCGCTGGGGCCCAACGGCCCCTATATCTTCGACCCGGCCTGCTACTGGGGTGACCGAGAGTGTGACCTTGCCATGCTGCCGCTGCACCCAGAACAACCGCCGCAGATATACGACGGGTATCAGTCGGTTTCGCCCCTGCCGCCCGGCTTCCTCGACCGTCAACCGGTGTATCAGCTTTATACGCTGATGAACCGCGCCATACTTTTTGGTGGGGAACACCTGGTTAACGCCCAGCGGGCGCTTGAGCGCATGCTTGCCGCCTGAGACGCGAACGGGTGGCCTTGCCGCCACCCGTATCAGTTACAGAAAACCGAGCAGTGAGAAGAAGAAGTACCCTGCCACAATGATAATCACGGGAAGGATATAGAGCGGGAAAATTTGCAGGAAAATGGTGTGACGCGGCACAACAATGCGGGATTCAATCTGCTCCCGGCTCATGCCTTCCGGGCCTTTGGCCTGCTCCAGAATGAGCTGGTCCTCAACGCCCTCGCGTAAAAAGCGCGTCTGACGGCTCATTCGCGCGCCAGAGGCCTGCAGCGCCAGCGCAACAAAGATCAGGGCGTATATCACCCAAAAGCCGATATTCAGCTGATGCTGAAAATCCGGGGTGGGTGAGTTAAACCAGAAGACATTCAAGAATGGCGTATTAAAACGCATCATCTCAATCATCACATGCGCAAAATCAAGCATAACCGCATTGATACCCGGCTGTTTTTCGCTGTGATCGTACATAAATTTGAGTACAGAAATCAGCGTAGAAATGACGGCAGGAATAAAAATCACCCAGCCAGCAATACGTTTTAAGACCGCAATGCGTCCAGCTTGTTGATACGTCATCAGTTCCTCTTCATAAAGACGCGTTATTTGTGCCTAAGTCTACCTGCTGGTCATCAATTTCGCCCGCTCTTTAAAAGCAATATGCTAAATTGCAGAGTGTGATTAGCACTTATCGTCTGTCGAACACCCTGGATAAGGAGACGTTGTGATGTCGACACCGCGCCAAATTCTTGCCGCAATTTTTGACATGGATGGATTACTGATCGATTCCGAACCGTTGTGGGATCGCGCTGAACTGGAGGTCATGGCCAGCCTGGGCGTGGATATCAGCCGCCGTAATGAACTTCCCGATACGCTGGGCCTGCGCATCGATATGGTGGTTGACCTGTGGTATGCCCAACAGCCATGGGCTGGACCGGGTCGTGATGAAGTGACTGCGCGCATTATCAGCCGCGCCATTTCGCTGGTAGAAGAGAGCAAGCCGCTGCTGCCCGGCGTACGTGAAGCCGTCGCGCTGTGTAAAGCCCAGGGGCTCAAGGTCGGCCTGGCCTCGGCGTCACCGCTGCATATGCTGGAAAAAGTGCTCATCATTTTTGAACTGCGCGACAGTTTCGACGCGCTGGCCTCCGCTGAGAAATTGCCTTACAGCAAGCCGCACCCGCAGGTCTATCTGGACTGTGCCGCTAAGCTCGGCGTGGATCCCCTCAACTGCGTTGCGCTGGAAGATTCCGTTAACGGCATGGTGGCCTCTAAAGCCGCGCGGATGCGCTCCATTGTGGTGCCTGCGGAAGAAGGCCGCCACGATCCCCGGTTCGCGCTTGCCGATGTGAAGCTACATTCACTGGCAGAACTGACGGCGCGCCATCTGCAGGGCGGTTAACGCCCTCCTCCGGTTTGTGACAAACAGTTACACCGTCACCTCTTCCGCCTACTGTATAAAAACCCTATACTGTATGAATTGACAGTTTTGTGGGTTTTATCATGACGGCGGAAGGCCACCTGCTTTTTTCTATCGCGTGCGCAGTATTTGCCAAAAACGCTGAACTCACCCCCGTGCTGGCACAGGGGGACTGGTGGCATATCGTCCCTTCCGCCGTATTGACCTGTCTGCTGCCCGACATCGACCACCCCAAGTCGTTCCTCGGACAGCGCCTGAAGTGGGTATCGAAACCCATCGCCCGCGCGTTCGGCCACCGGGGGTTTACGCACAGCCTGCTGGCCGTGTTTGGCCTGCTGACGCTTTTCTATTTAAAAGTGCCCGAAAGCTGGATCGTCCCCGGTGATGCCATTCAGGGGATGGTGCTGGGCTATCTGAGCCATATTCTGGCCGATATGCTGACGCCCGCGGGCGTACCGCTGCTGTGGCCCTGCCGCTGGCGCTTCCGTTTTCCCATCCTCGCACCGCAGAAAGGGAACCAGCTGGAGCGCGTCTTGTGCATGGCGCTGTTTGCTTACGCCGTCTGGATGCCGCAAACGTTGCCCGAAAACAGTGCAGTTCGCTGGTCATCCCAGATGATTAATTCGCTGCAATTTCAGTTTAATCGCTTTATTCATCACCAGATTGAACAGTAAACCAACAAAATTATCCCATTTGTCATAACCCATTCCATTTGGATATAAGCGCTACATCACACTTCTGCTAACCTTCCGCCAACAGGATCGGTAAAAACCGACCCGATAATAAATCAGGAGAACGGGGATGAATTTTCCACTCATCGCGAACGTCGTTGTGTTCGCTGTATTGCTATTGCTTCTCGCGCAGGCGCGCCACAAACAGTGGAGCCTGGCGAAAAAGGTGCTGGTTGGTCTGGCCATGGGTGTCGTATTTGGTCTGGCATTACAGGCAATTTATGGCTCCGATAATCCAGTTCTGAAAGATTCCATTCAGTGGTTCAACATTGTCGGTAACGGCTATGTCCAGCTGCTGCAGATGATCGTTATGCCGCTGGTCTTCGCCTCTATTCTGAGCGCCGTTGCCCGCCTGCATAACGCGACCCAGTTGGGAAAAATCAGTTTCCTGACCATCGGCACGCTGCTGTTCACCACGCTGATTGCCGCGCTGGTGGGGGTGCTGGTCACTAACCTGTTTGGCCTGACCGCAGAAGGTCTGGTTCAGGGTACCGCAGAAACGGCTCGTCTGACCGCGATTCAGACCAACTACGTTGGGAAAGTGGCTGACCTGACCGTGCCGCAGATGGTGCTCTCCTTCATTCCGAAGAACCCGTTTGCTGACCTGACCGGTGCGAGCCCAACCTCGATCATCAGCGTGGTTATTTTCGCCGCGTTCCTGGGCGTAGCGGCGCTGAAGTTGCTGAAAGACGATGCGCCAAAAGGCGAACGTGTATTGACCGCAATTGACACCCTGCAAAGCTGGGTGATGAAGCTGGTTCGTCTGGTCATGCAGCTCACCCCTTACGGCGTGCTGGCGCTGATGACCAAAGTGGTTGCCGGCTCTAACCTGCAGGACATCATTAAGCTGGGCAGCTTCGTTGTCGCCTCTTATCTGGGCCTGGGCATTATGTTCGTGGTGCACGGCATCCTGCTGGGCGTGAACGGCGTCAGCCCGCTGAAGTACTTCCGTAAGGTCTGGCCGGTACTGACCTTTGCCTTCACCAGCCGTTCCAGCGCCGCGTCTATCCCGCTGAACGTGGAAGCGCAGACCCGTCGTCTGGGCGTGCCTGAATCTATCGCCAGCTTCTCTGCCTCCTTTGGTGCCACCATTGGTCAGAACGGCTGTGCGGGTCTGTACCCGGCGATGCTGGCGGTAATGGTTGCTCCTACAGTCGGCATCAACCCGCTGGATCCGGTCTGGATCGCCACGCTGGTGGGAATTGTCACCGTAAGCTCCGCAGGCGTTGCGGGTGTTGGCGGTGGCGCAACCTTCGCCGCGCTGATTGTGCTGCCTGCGCTGGGTCTGCCCGTAACGCTGGTCGCGCTGCTGATCTCCGTTGAGCCGCTGATCGACATGGGTCGTACCGCGCTGAACGTGAGCGGCTCCATGACCGCCGGTACGCTGACCAGCCAGTGGCTGAAGCAGACCGACAAAGCGATTCTGGAAAGTGAAGACGACGCCGAACTGGCGCATCGTTAATCGCTGTAGATATAAAAAAACCGCCTGATGGCGGTTTTTTTATGGCTGTTATTCTTCAACCTCTTCATCCTGGCGGATCTGCATCGCCCACCGCTGTGCGGACTCCGGCACCGTAAAGGTGGGAGAGCGACGGAAATGCTCGCCGACCAGCACAAAGGCCACGTATTTCCCCCGTAACTGCCACACATCGCGAAAGCCCTCCACTTTCAGGGCATGGTCTGGCGGCGCGGGCTCAACGCGGGGCACATAGCTAATAACCTGGCGGTTTTGTTGACGAAGAGGTTTCATAAGCAACGGATTCACTAAAGCAAATTCTTGAAGCAGGAAAATTCTATGATAGCCGATCCTGCTGCCTTCCGTCGCGCTCCGAGTGGGTGAGAAGGCTCCTTTCGCTAATCACGGCATATGAAAACTCTTAGTTCGCGAACCATGTCGCGACATTGTTCTATCCTTAATAGGGTTTTTAGCAATGGATAAAGGAGAAGCGTGCAATGTCGAACAAAGATAAAACACATCAATCACCCATTCATGGCACTGAAGAATCTCAACCGGGTATGGACTCTCTCGCCCCCGCTGACGGCTCTCACCGCCCCTCCCCTGGCCCCTCCGCACCGGGCGAACAGCCTACCGCACCGGGAAGCATGAAATCGCCGGACACGGGAAACGAGAAGCTGAAATCTCTTGAACCACACCGAAAAGGCGGTGAAGGTTTCGCGCTCACGACCAACCAGGGCGTACGCATTGCTGACGATCAAAACTCCCTTCGCGCAGGCTCGCGCGGGCCGACCCTGCTGGAAGACTTTATCCTGCGGGAAAAAATCACCCATTTTGACCACGAGCGGATACCAGAACGCATCGTCCACGCACGCGGTTCCGCGGCGCACGGCTACTTCCAGCCCTACAAGAGCCTGAAAGCGATCACCAAAGCGGATTTCCTCTCCGACCCGGATAAAATCACCCCGGTGTTTGTGCGTTTCTCCACCGTGCAGGGCGGCGCCGGTTCGGCAGATACCGTCCGGGATATCCGCGGCTTTGCCACCAAGTTTTATACCGAAGAGGGTATTTTCGATCTGGTGGGCAATAACACGCCGGTGTTTTTCATTCAGGACGCGCATAAATTTCCTGACTTTGTCCATGCGGTAAAACCGGAGCCCCACTGGGCCATACCGCAGGGACAAAGTGCGCACGACACCTTCTGGGACTATGTTTCCCTACAGCCTGAAACCTTACACAACGTGATGTGGGCGATGTCAGACCGCGGCATTCCGCGCAGCTACCGCACCATGGAAGGGTTCGGTATACATACCTTCCGTCTGATCAATGCCGAGGGGAAAGCCACGTTTGTCCGCTTCCACTGGAAGCCTGTCGCCGGTAAAGCCTCGCTGGTGTGGGACGAGGCGCAGAAGCTGACCGGGCGCGATCCGGACTTCCATCGCCGCGAGCTGTGGGAATCCATTGAGGCGGGCGACTTCCCGGAATACGAACTTGGCCTGCAGCTTATACCGGAAGAGGACGAATTTAAGTTCGATTTCGACCTTCTGGACCCGACGAAGCTGATCCCGGAAGAGCTGGTGCCGGTGCAACTGGTGGGTAAAATGGTGCTTAACCGTAACCCGGATAACTTCTTTGCCGAAAACGAGCAGGCCGCGTTCCACCCGGGGCATATCGTGCCGGGGCTGGACTTCACCAACGATCCGCTCCTGCAGGGACGCCTGTTCTCCTATACCGATACGCAGATCAGCCGACTCGGCGGGCCGAACTTCCACGAAATTCCGATTAACCGCCCAACCTGCCCATACCACAACTTCCAGCGCGACGGGATGCACCGTCAGGATATTGATACCAACCCGGCGAACTATGAGCCGAACTCCATCAACGATAACTGGCCGCGTGAAACGCCTCCCGGACCGAAACGCGGTGGATTCGAATCGTACCAGGAGCGTATCGATGGCAATAAAATTCGCGAGCGCAGCCCCTCGTTTGGTGAGTATTACGCCCACCCTCGTCTGTTCTGGAACAGCCAGACGCCGATTGAGCAACAGCACATCATCGGCGGCTTCAGCTTCGAGCTGAGTAAAGTGGTGCGCACCTACATCCGCGAGCGCGTGGTCGATCAGCTGGCGCACATTGATATTCAGCTTGCCCAGAGCGTCGCGGATAACCTGGGCATTACGCTGACCGACGAGCAACGTAACCTTGCTCCGCCGAAAGAGGTTAACGGCGTGAAGAAAGATCCGTCGCTGAGCCTGTATGCGGTGCCGGGCGGCTCGATTAAAGGCCGCGTGGTCGCCATTCTGCTGAACGACAAAACCCGCGCCAGCGACGTGCTGGGGATTATGCAGGCGCTGAAAACCCAGGGCGTACATGCCAAACTGCTCTATTCCCGCATGGGTGAAGTGACGGCCGACGATGGTTCTGTGCTGCCGGTCGCGGCGACCTTTGCCGGTGCGCCATCGCTGACCGTCGATGCGGTGATCGTGCCGTGCGGAGATATTGCCAGCCTGCTGACCAACGGCGACGCCGTCTATTATTTGCTGGAAGCCTATAAGCACCTGAAGCCGATCGCGCTGTCCGGCGACGCGCGACAGTTCAAAGCGCAGCTGAAGGTGGCCGATCAGGGTGAGGACGGGATTGTCGAGGGAGATAACGTTGACGATGCCTTTATGACGAAGCTGTTTGATTTGCTCGCCGCGCACCGTGTCTGGTCGCGAAGCAGCAAGATCGATCAGATTCCGGCGTAAAACCATTCCCGGTTGTGCGGCCTGATGCCCTCACCTCGCCCCTCTCCCACGGGAGAGGGAGAAAACAATAAAAACGGTAACCCAGGTTACCGTTTTGCTTTTACCTCGCCACCGGGCTTTTTTTCAAAGATCCCCGAACGTCCCCAACCGATACCCGCGCTCGGCAATCGCGTATTTCAACGACGGCGACGTCAGCACATCCAGCTCCGCCAGACGCGGCCAGCAGTAGGCGCTTTTACGCACGGTGTTATCGACAAAGGCAGGATGTGCCATGACCTCCAGCGACCGTTCACCCCGCGCGGCGGAATCATCCAGCACCTTCAGGAACAGCGCGTCGTCGATCTCGTCGCCGTAAAACGCGCTGCTGAACCCCTCAGTGGTGGTGACAGCACAGTCCGGCAATCCGTGCACCTCGCGATCCACGCGCATCGCCACGCCTTTGCGCTGTGCAAACCCGGCGACAAGCGGGAAAATCGCCGGGATCATATGCACGTGGTGATGGCTGTCGATGTGCGTCGGCGTCTGACCAAACACATCAACGAATCGGTTGAACTGGCACTCCAGCTCGCGGGCAATCTCTTCGAGCGGCAGAGCATCCTGCTCCGCCAGTTCCCAAATCCATTTACCCAACTGGCCGTCGCGCGTCAGGCCCGGCATTGGCGAAAGCGGCATCCCGAGCGTCAGCACAAAATGCATACCGACGCCCAGCTCCGGCACCTCGCGGCTCAGCTGCGCCGCGTGTTCAACCGCCTCACCATTCACCAGTGCCGTTGTAGAGGTCACAACCCCCCGGCGACAGGCTTCAGTAATGCCGTAGTTTTGGCCTTTAGAGAGGCCAAAATCATCAGCATTAACGATCAGCAGGTTTTCCATTGTGCGTCCTCTTATTGCTGTTTGAACTTCAGCTTCTCGATCGTGGCGGCAAAATTAGGCAACCATTTTTCATGCGCCAGGATCATCTCGCTGGCCAGCTGCTCCGCGTCGCGGTCAGAATGCACCAGCGGGCTGAGGTTTAGGGCCAGCAGCACGTCATTGAGCTCACCGCTCAGTGCCGCGTGGCTTGCCGCCACTTCAAAGCCTTTGATGGTGTGGATCAGGCCCATGACCTTGTCATCGAAGTGGGTGATGCGTGGATGCGGTTTAGCCCCCTCGCGTCCCAGGATGCAGGTCATTTCGACGGCCCAGTCAGCCGGAATATTGTCGACATGGCCGTGGTGCGGCACGTTGACATAGTGCTCCGCCTGCTTGTCGTTGTAGATGGCGTTGATCACTTCACACGCCGCATCGGAGTAGTAGGCCCCGCCGCGCTGCTCCAGCTCTTTCGGTTTGACGTTCAGGTTCGGGTCTTTATACAAATCGAACAGCTGCTTCTCAACCTTCTGAACGATCTGCGCACGCGCGCCGCCCTTATAATACTCGCCCATTTCGATGGCCAGCATCTCTTTCTGCTTGAAATAGTAAAGCAGGTACGAGCAAGGCAGCAGATTCAGGGAGCGGATCAGCCCTTCGCTGAACGGCAGGTCAAAGATGTTTTTCACCGATGCCGCCGTCAGACGACCGGAGGCTACGCCGTCGAGGAGTTCGGCAAAGCGCGATTTTCCGTTCACGATGACATCTTTAATAAACACCATGTGGTTCAGGCCGAACAGATCGATGGAGAGATCGTCGCTGTCGGTCAGCGCCAGCACGTCGCGGATAAACATCTTCATGCCGATCGGAATGTTGCAGACGCCGATAAAACGTTTGAAGCCGGTATGACGATAGACCGCTTCAGTGACCATGCCGGCCGGGTTGGTGAAGTTAATCACCCACGCGTTCGGGCAGATCTCCTGTACGTCTTTGACGATGTCGAAAATGACCGGAATGGTACGCAGGCCTTTAAACAGGCCGCCCGCGCCGTTAGTCTCCTGCCCCAGATACCCGTGGCTCAGCGGTATACGCTCGTCCAGCTCACGCGCCTTCAGCTGGCCGACGCGCAGCTGGGTGGTGACGAAATCCGCATCTTTCAGCGCCAGACGACGATCGAGGGTTTTATGCACGGTCAGAGGCACGCCCGCTTTCTCCACCATGCGCTTGCACAGATCGAAAATAATATTCAGCTTCTCCTGACCTTCCTCAACGTCCACCAGCCATAATTCGCTGACCGGTAATTCATGATAACGTTTCAGGAAACCTTCCAGTAATTCCGGGGTATAGCTGCTGCCGCCACCAATGGTTACGACTTTTAATTTCTGTTGCATAATATCTCCCTTAGCGTATCAGGTTAATCGCCTGCAAGGTATAGCGTGCTCTTCCCGCTATTTGGGCAAGCCATTAAAGCAATATTCGTGGCGGGTAATCCGCCGAAAGTTAATTAATTACCGTCAAATTTTTCCGGTAACTGTTCGGTGTGAATGACGTCAATTTCTTAAAGGTTTTAATAAACAGGCTGGGACTGCTATATCCTGACTCGTACGCAATATCGGTGACAGAATAGTTGGTAATTTCCAGCTGTTTTTTAGCAAAATTAATGCGGATTTCATTAATAATTTGCACGGGCGTTTTACGATAATAACGCTGTGTCGCACGAGTGAGGTATTCCTGCGATTTACCAGAGAGTGCCACCATATTTTCCAGAGCATTGTCGCTGAATTGACATTTATCATGCATCATTTCAATGGTGCCCCGCAGCCATTGAGGGATATCGTCGCTCACCTGCTGCTGTTCTTCGCGATGGTGGCGAAGGCGATTCATCACGTAGAAGGTCACGGTTTCAATAAACTCATCAAATTCATTGTCACGGAAGTTAAGCGAGGCGATAACCGTTTCAATCCAGGTCATGAACTCGTTTTTGACGCGATAGACCTGGGAGGCCACAAAGCAGAACGGCACCAGCGGCAGATAGTGCTTCTCAAAGAAGCGTCTGCTGACGCCCACGTTCAGAATTCGGGTGGCACCAAATTCGTAAAAGCTCTGGTGATAAGACCCCATCGGCAGGAAGACGAAATCCCCTCTTTCAAGCAGGACGCGCTTACCGTTGATCTCCTGATAGTAGCGACCGGTCAGAACAATCGTGAACTCGTAGTAGTCATGCTGATGCAGACCACTGGCGCTCTCCGTCTTGTTGTAGATAACCACGTGAAAATTTTTGCCATTAAACAGCTGCTGTTCAAGTGCGGTTTTAATTTCCATCGTGCTGACCTCCTGCTACTCAGTCTGACTTACTGCATCTTCTCGTGAAGCTCAATGAGCTCCGCCACCAGCTCACGTGCCAGCATCGAGGTCATCAGGTGATCCTGCGCATGGACCAGCACCAGACTGACCTTCATCTTCCCTTCACCCTGATCGCTTTCAATCAGCTTTGTCTGCACCAGGTGCGCTTCGTTCAGCGCCGTGCGGGACTGTTCCATCATGGTTTTTGCCGCGGCGAAATCCCCCTGCTTGGCCTGCTTCAGTGCGGCATAGGCCAGGCTGCGGGCCTGCCCGGAGTTGATGATAAGCCCCATCACCACTTCTTCCAGATCGTTCTCGGCGGCGTCGTCTGCGACAATACTATCCAAATCTAACATGTTTAAGCTCCTTATGGCTGGCGCGGGTTTCCCCGCGCCGTCAATCTTAGAATTTCAGTGAGAGGGCAATATCCTCTTCGCTCTCTTCTTCATCAATGATGGTGGCGGCTTTGTTCGCAATCGCCACGAATGGCATGTACAGCAGGGTGGCAATCCCGAGGTTGAATATCGCCAGCAGGAAGGCCGCGACGCTGCCGTTGGTGTTGAAGAAGGCACCCAGGCCCGCCGGCATGGTCCACGGTGCAATGTTGGTAACCGGTGGGATGATGCCCATGTAGTACGCCGTCAGGGTGATAGCGGCCAGCAGCGGCTGAATCAGGATGAACGGAATGAACATTACCGGGTTCATGATGATTGGCAGACCGAACAGAATCGGTTCGTTAATCTGGAAGATGCCTGATGGCAGCGCCAGCTTCGCAACCTGACGATAGTCAGCACGACGAGAGACAATAAAGACCGCGATGATCAGACCCAAGGTCGCCCCGGTACCGCCCAGGAAGATATAGGAGTCAAGCATCGGCTTCGCCCACACATGGAAGGTTTTACCCGCTGCCAGCGCCGCGTCAACGGAGCCGTACTGCTGATAAAGTGCAACGTTTTCCAGTGCCCATGGGGTCATAATTCCGCTGTCCAGCGCAGCCAGTGCCAGTGAACCATGCACGCCAAAGAACCACAGCAGAGAGGTGAAAATCACATACGCCCAACCGACCACGCCACCCATCGACGCCAGCGGCGTAGAGATAGAGTCCATGATGATCTGGTGGAAGTTTGTGCCCCAGTGAGAGAGCGCCCAGGCAATAATCCCCATGATGGAGAGAATAATGAAGCCTGGAATCAACGCGGAAAATGAACGGGATACAGAAGCCGGTACGCTATCCGGCAGGCGAATCACCCAGTTTCGACGGATGATAAAGGTGAACATCTCTGCCACCACCAGGCCGATAAGAATACCGGAGATGATGTTAGCCCCACCCAGCCAGTTGGCACCAACGGCATAGGCTTCACCCACGCTGTAAGGCGTGACGGTCATAAAGGCGGCGACGGATAATAACCCGGCGGCCAGTGGGTCCACCTTACGCTCTTCTGCCAGCGCCATCCCAATAAAGAAAGGCGCCATCAGCGACATAATCCCCAACGTACCGTTATAGACGTTGCCGCCGATGGCTTTAAAACCATTAAGGGTTTCAATTGTGGAAGCGTCTAACCGAATTCCTAATGAATAAAAGAAGGAACCTTCACCAAAGCTCAGAAAAACGTTGTTAATTAAAACGAACATGGCCCCGGCCAGCGTCAACGGCATTAATTTAATAAAGCCGTTTTTGATGGCATTAACATGAGGCTGCTTTCCTATTTTAACAGCAAAAGGAAGGAGTACCTTTTCAAGTGAAGCGATGACTTTACTCATAGGAAAATACCCTTAAATGCCGTAACGCATGTTACGGCGTATTGTGTGTGAAATAACTCTTTGACGGGAAAAATAAAAATTAATTAGCAGCTTTTTTAATGGCTGCCACAGCAACTTTAAGAACACCTAAACCATCGATCTTGCCGTACAGCCCCGAGTCGATCACTTCGACCGGTTTATTCGGTAGCAGTCGTTGAATTTCGGGCAACATATAGGCAATTTGCGGCCCCAGTAACACAACATCGGCTGTCTGGCCTTTTTCGCCCGCCAGCGTTTCCGGAAACGCTTCAATCACCACAGGAACTTCATACTTTTCAGCCTGCGCGCGCATTTTTGACACCAGAAGCGAGGTTGACATGCCCGCTGAGCAGAACAGGTAGATATGTTTCTTTTCCATCGTGATTTCCCTCTTGTATGACTACCTGCCATCGCGCTATCACTCGACTCGCTGTCCCGGCAGACAGGTAGTTTGCGTACTGTTGTTTATCGTTGGAGTGAGTATACGCAATGGTACAGACAGGGGATAATTCTGGATAGACTAGAATTGTCTCTCATTGACCTGGCTTGTTGACTACCCTCACATTTCGGGTAAATAATTCGCGAAAAGAAATAAGATTTTCTGATGCATAAAAAAACCGGCCCCGGGGCCGGTTTGTTAACATCCTCAGGCAAGCAGGGTGACTACGCCTTAGGTGCCTGCGGATCGGTGTCGTATTCAGCACAGGTCTGATAGCCGGAGTTGATCACATGACCGGTATCATCCAGCGCGACAAAGTAGGTTTCTGCCTTACCATCACGTTGACCCAGGATATAGGTCTGGCAGGTCCCTTTCGCATGAATCATGGTGACTTCGGAAGAAGGTTTACCGGCAATCGCAGCCACCTGCGAACGGGTCATCCCTTTTTTGACATCTTTTACTACGGGCTGCGTAAACTGATCCTTGGTGCGATCGTACGCCGTACACCCTGCCAGCATAGTCAGTACCGCCGCTGCGCTAAGAATTCCTGCTACGTTCTTGTTCATATTCCGTCCTCTTGTTTATCAGCGTGTTATCTAAGCATGGGATAAAAAGTACTATTGTTCAACTTTGTGCGTTACGCCAGACGAATTTCGGAAAATTCTAATAAAACAACGATAACCTGCTAAAACGGCGTAAATTAGCGCACTCGAAACTGTGATCCTTGTCGTTTTACGTCCAAAGGGTTAGTTTTAACAGTTAACACATTCTGTTTATGGAGAGCGTGATGACTCTGCAACAAGAGATTATCCAGGCGCTGGGCGCGAAGCCTGCGGTAGATGCAAATGAAGAGATCCGCCGCAGCGTGGATTTTTTAAAAGCGTATTTAAAGAAGAACTCTTTCCTGAAATCTCTGGTGCTGGGCATCAGCGGCGGCCAGGATTCAACGCTGACCGGCAAGCTCTGCCAGATGGCAATTTCAGAGCTTCGCGAAGAGACGGGCGATGAGACGCTGCAGTTTATCGCTGTGCGCCTTCCTTACGGCGTACAGGCAGACGAGCAGGATTGCCAGGATGCCATTTCCTTCATTCAGCCTGACCGCGTACTGACCGTGAATATTAAAGGCTCGGTGCTGGCAAGCGAGCAGGCGTTACGCGAAGCGGGCATTGAGTTAAGCGATTTTGTTCGCGGCAACGAGAAAGCTCGCGAGCGCATGAAAGCGCAGTACAGCATCGCCGGGATGACCAAAGGCGTCGTCGTCGGCACCGACCATGCGGCGGAAGCGATCACCGGTTTCTTCACCAAATATGGCGACGGCGGCACCGACATTAACCCGATCTTCCGCCTGAACAAGCGTCAGGGCAAGCAGCTGCTTGCCGCGCTGGGCTGTCCTGAGCATCTGTATAAGAAAGCGCCGACAGCTGACCTTGAAGACGATCGCCCTTCCCTGCCGGATGAAGCAGCCCTTGGCGTCACCTACGACAACATTGATGATTATCTGGAAGGCAAAAAGCTGGATGAGGGTACCGCGAAAATCATCGAAGGCTGGTATCTGAAAACCGAGCACAAGCGCCACACGCCCATTACGGTGTTTGACGACTTCTGGAAGAAATAAAAGCAAAACGGTAACCCCAGGTTACCGTTTTTAGTATTTGCGCCCTCTCCCGTGGGAGAGGGTTGGGGTGAGGGCATCAGGCCGCACGTCCTGGCCGGGGAAGGCGTCGCCGCCACCCGGCTCTTTTTTAACCACCACACTCCTGCTACACTGTATACCTGAACAGTATATGGAGCAGTATGTGAGCAGGCGTCAATCCGCCCCGCGTCTTGAGTTTGAAGCGGCGGCTATCTACGAATATCCCGAGCACCTTCGCCCCTGGCTTGAAGCATTGCCTAAACAGCCGGGCGTGTACATCTTTCACGGCGAAAGCGACACCCTGCCGCTCTACATCGGCAAGAGCGTTAACATTCGCAGTCGGGTGTTATCCCATCTGCGTACGCCGGACGAGGCCGCCATGCTGCGCCAGTCGCGACGCATTACCTGGTTCCAGACGGCGGGAGAAATGGGCGCGCTGTTGCTGGAGGCGCGGTTGATAAAAGAACAGCAGCCGCTGTTCAACAAGCGCCTGCGCCGCAACCGTCAGCTCTGCTCCCTGCAGATCAACGATGGCAAGCCGCAGGTCGTCTACGCGCGCGACGTTGATTTTTCTCATGCTCCGAATCTCTACGGGCTTTTCGCCAATAAACGTTCCGCCCTCCAGGCGTTGCAGACGTTGGCGGACGAGCGACAGCTTTGCTACAGCCTTTTGGGCCTGGAGGCGACCACGCGCGGACGCGCCTGTTTTCGATCCGCGCTGAAGCGCTGTGCCGGTGCCTGCTGTGGGAAAGAGAGCGTTGAGGCGCATCACGCACGGCTCCTCTCCGGTCTGGGGGCCATCAGCGTGAAGTGCTGGCCCTGGGAAAGCGCCGTTGCGCTCAAAGAAGTGGGCGAGGCAATGACCCAGTACCACATCGTCAATAACTGGTTCTGGCTGGGCGCTGTCGACGATATCAACGACGCGGCAACCCTGCTGCGCACGCCCGCCGGATTTGACCACGATGGCTACAAAATTCTCTGTAAACCTGTGCTGGCCGGTAAGTTTGAGATCATTGAACTCAATGGCCTGGCAGCCACGTGATTTCGCTGAACAATAAGGTACCCTGAGCCTCCAGCAGACGCAGCGTATGGGTACCCTCCTCCCAGCTGGCGCCCTGATCGGCCGTCAGCAATTTATCACCCAGTTGCCACGCCCCGCTTAACACAAACACCACGCCCCCGCGTGTGCCAAAGGTGGTAAAGGTACGGTCAGCCACGCGCACCTTCGCCCGGCAGCAGTCGCGACGGGTCATGATGTTGAAGTCCATCGCCATCCGCCCATCGGACAGCAGCGCTTTCACCGGCAGATCGCCGGCAAAGCTATAGGGCTGATGGTGCTTCAGGGTATGGAAGAACGCCTGACCGGCATCCAGCGTCACCTCCCCACCTTCCAGCAAGGTAATCACCCGATCGACGCCGGGGAAAGAGGAGAATTCGCCGTTGCTGGCGATAGTCGCGATACTGGCACGCCAGTGAAAATCACGCGTCGCGGGAGGGAAACAACAAATCTCACGCGTTTCACCCGCACCATTGCGCCACAGGCTGACCGGCATCTTACGGATATCAAAGAACTCCATCACCACTCCTGAATGGCACAACCCGTGCCAGGGCAAGGATATTGCTATCGTTGCTGTTTTGTTTGTTATCGTTGGGTATTCACAGAAACAGTATCGGCAGCAGAGCGGGCAGGCCTTAGCGGAACGTTAATAAAAATGCTAACGCCATGACTCTACAAACATTCTCTGATGCGACTACAGGAGCATACCGCGCTGGTGGCGGCAGACAAGAGGGCAGGAAAGAAAAACCGCCGGTCCTGTCCACAGCGTTTTCGCTTTTGTGGACAGGATCCCGGCGGTCTTAAGAGAGTGAACCGATTATTCGGTTGGTGCTGGCATTTTACCTTCCATCGTCGGACGTTCTGTCAGACGCTTCTCAAAATTCGCATTAAATTGTTTTTTCTGTTCCGGGGTCAGAATGTTGTAGATCTTGTTCTGGGTTTCCAGGTGAGCCAGCATGCGGGCTTTGTGCTGCGCGGCCATTTTGTCGATCTGCGCTTCGGCTTTCGCCTTGTCGAAGCTGTCGCTGGCGATGATGTCATGCATGGCACGACGCTCTTCCAGCGGCGGACGTTTCATCTGGTCACGTTCGCTTTTCCGGATATCGCGGATCTGCTGTTTCTGCGCATCCGTCAGGTTGAGATCCTTAAACATCATCATCTCGTTGTGCATACCCGGGCCTTTATGATGCATCATCATTTTGCCTTCAGCAGGCGCGGCAGCGGTGGTGGTCGCAGTATCTGCGGCGAACGCCATGCTGGTAGCGCCCAGAGCCAGGGTAGAAGCAACAAACAGTGCAGTAAACTTACGCATAATTTATTTCCTTTCTTTCAGTTATTCTTCGGCGCTATGCCGTGTTGACGAGATTAACTTTACGGGGTTTATCGTCAATTAGTCAGAGCAACGGTAAAACAATGAAAGTGTAAAAAACAAATTTTCGCCAAATGTGGAGGAAATAAGGATAAAGCGTGGAGAGTTGCAACAAAAAATATTCAATACGATGATTTTAAAGCGATTTGGCAGAATTATAACGGAGTGAAGGTGAATAATAAAGCAATTCACCAGGAATATTCTGCAAAACAAGCGCAAGCGCTTTAATGGTTAAGAAAAGTTTTTTACTTCCCCCTCCCGAATGATGAGAGGGGAAAGGTTCAGGATATTTTTTCCAGCATCAGCCCGGCCCGCAGGCCAAACGCGACGGTGGGGTTAGGGAATAAAACATACTCGGTGGTTTTCTGCACTTCATAACGCTCCTCGCCATCCTCGGCCAGCAGCGCCCCTTTGCGGAACGGCGTGAAGTTCAGGGTATGCGCAGCCATATGGAGCAGGAAGGCATCGCTACGGCGCGTGATCTGCTGTACGACCCGGTACCGCTCGACAGGCTGATGCGTAGGCTCGGGAGCCTTTCCTCCCAGCAGCGCCCGCAGGGCGAGATGCGTGGGCGCAAAGCGAGAGAGATCGTTTTGCCCAAACGGCAGCGCTTTCCCCAGCTCCAGCGTACAGGACAACGCACCAAAGTGCTCACAGGTGAAGTGTGTAAAGGTTCCGCCCGGCGACTGGTGAAACACCAGCGCCTCCAGCCCGGCGTCTCCCAGCCAGCTCAGAAACGCTTCATCCCACGGCTGATTGCGCTGCGGCAGCACGCCGAAGCGAACATGGTAGGATGCGCGGATGGCCGTATGCAGATCCAGATGCCAGCGCGCCGGTCCCGCAGCGGCAAAAAACGCGGTCACGACGTTCTCCAGCCACGCTGCCCGCGCCGTTTCGTCACTCTGCGGAAACTGCGACCAGCGCCCGCCGAACATGCGGTTAATGTCGCTCACCAGATACCGTTTGTTTTGCGCCAACGCAGGGGGATTGCCGAGCACCACCAGCACGCGGCACGTCAGGGCAATTTCATTGCGATACAGCGCGCGCAGCAGCAGATCGACAATCTCAACGGGCGCCGTTTCATTCCCGTGAATGCCCGTTGAAAGCAGCAGCGAGAGATCGCTCTTTGCGGTCGGCGTCAGCTCAAGCACCCCGCGCCCCAGCCACCGCCAGCGAAATGAGGGGCCATCCCCCTCTTTCTGCTCCGGCGTTTCATCGGCCAGGGTCAGCGCCAGTAAATTTTCCATACCCACTCCTTTAGCGCTGGAACGGATAAACCGATCCCAGTTGCAGGATTGTCGACAACGCGTCCAGCGCCTCGCGACCTTCACGCAGAAGCTGCGGGTCAACCAGATCGGCCTGCGTTAGCCGGTCGCGATAGTAGCGATCGACCCAGTCATTCAGGCGCGTAAAGAGCGTATCGTTCATCATGACCGCCGGATTAACCGCCTGCATTTCATCCTGAGTCAAGACCACGCGCAGACGTAAACAGGCTGGACCACCGCCGTTGGCCATACTTTCACGCAGGTCAAACACGCGCAGTTCGTCAATCGGGTTATCGGCCTTCACCAGTTCGGTCAGGTAGCGCCACACGCCCTGATGATCCCGGGACTCCTGCGGCAGAACCAGCATCATGCTGCCGTCATCGCGGCTCAGCAGTTGGCTATTGAACAGATACGTTTCGACCGCGTCCTGCACGCTTACCGCCTCCGTTGGCACCTGAATGGGCGTAAAGCCGCGTACGCGCTCATGCAGCGTGGCGAGCAGCTTCTCCTGATGGGCAAACGCCTGCTCGTGGCAGAACAGCACCTGGCGGTTAGAGACGGCAATCACGTCGTTATGGAACACGCCCTGGTCAATCACATGCGGGTTTTGCTGGGCAAACACCACCTGGGAAGGATTGACCTGGTTCAGGCGGGCAACCGCCTGGCTCGCCGCCAGCGTCTGACGCGCAGGATAACGGGTTGGCGCGGCGTGGCCCCCCTCTTCGCGCCCGTAAATAAACAGCTGCAGACCCGGCTCGCCGTAATCGCCCCCCAGGCGGTTATGGTTGGCCGCGCCTTCGTCGCCAAACATCGCCACCTGCGGCAAGGCCTGATGCACCTCGAAATGGGCGGTCTGACTGAAAATGGCGCGCAGCACGCGCTCGGTGGTTTCCGCTTCGGTGGCACGGTGGAACTTGTTATTCAGGTTCGCCACCGTCAGATGGACTTTGCCATCCAGCGTATCGGCTGACGGCGCGACGGTTGCCGCGTTGGCGACCCACATCGAAGAAGCTGAGCTTGCCGTCGAGAGCAGGTGCGGCGTCTGCGTACCCGCTTTTTCGACCACCTGCTCATCGGTGCCGCTAAAGCCGAGCTGACGCAGCACCGCCACGTTCGGACGCTCCTGCGGCGGGATCACCGCCTGCGGGAAACCGGCATCCGCCAGCGCTTTCATCTTCAGCAGCCCCTGCTTCGCCGCCAGCTTCGGGTTGGAGACCTGAAAACGGTGCTTCGTGGAGGCTTCATTACCAAAAGAGAGACCGGCATAGTGGTGGGTCAGCCCCACCAGCCCGTCAAAGTTGACTTCACGCGCTTTCATGACGATCCCCTCCGGTAAAGTCCAGCCCCGGATTAAGCGTCTCCGGCAGCGTCAGCGCCGGGGTTTCCAGGCTCGCCATCGGCCAGGCACAGTAATCGGCGGCATACCACGCGCTGGCGCGATGGTTGCCCGACGCGCCCACGCCGCCAAACGGCGCGGTGCTCGCGGCCCCGGTCAGCGGTTTATTCCAGTTCACAATCCCGGCGCGCGCTTCCAGCAGCAGTTGGTCAAACTTCTCGCGATGCGGCGAAATCAGCCCGCTCGACAAGCCGTAGCGGGTGTTATTGGCCATCGCAATCGCCGCATCAAAATCGTCGTAGCGCCAGACGCACAGCAGCGGGCCAAAGACCTCTTCATCCGGCACGTTGCTCGCGCCGCTCATCTCAACGATGCCCGGCGTCAGCAGCGAGGTACCCGGCTGAACCTGCTTCGGTTCGAGCAAGGTTTTCGCGCCGCGCGCGACGTGGTCATGCCAGGCCTTCAGCACGTTCAGCGCGGCCTGTTCGGAAATCAGCCCGCCGATAAACGGCTGCGGATCGGCATCCCACGCGGCTGGCACCAGGCGCGCGCTTACCTCTACCAGACGCTTCAGGAAAGCATCACCCTGCGAGCCTCTTTTCACCAGCAGGCGACGGGCGCAGGTGCAGCGCTGTCCGGCGGTAATAAAGGCGGACTGAATCGTCAGGTGCACCGCGGCGTCAATATCATCCGGGTCTTCCACAATCAGCGGGTTGTTGCCCCCCATCTCCAGCGCCAGAATTTTTTCCGGCTGCCCCGCCAGCTGGCGATGCAGCTGATAGCCCGTCCCGGCGCTGCCGGTAAACAGCAGGCCGTCGATATCGCTCAGCGCGCTCAGCGCCTGGCCGGTTTCACGTCCGCCCTGCACCAGGTTCAGCACGCCCGGCGGCAGGCCAGCCTGTTCCCAGAGCTTAACCACCGCCTCGCCGGTGAAGGGCGTGAGCTCGCTCGGTTTAAAGATCACGGTATTGCCCGCCAGCAGCGCGGGCACAATGTGGCCATTCGGCAGATGCCCCGGGAAGTTGTACGGCCCAAACACTGCCAGCACGCCGTGCGGACGGTGGCGCAACGTGGCCGCGCCGTCCGGCATCTCGGTGTGCTGTTCGCCGGTACGGGTGTGGTATGCCTTCACCGAAATGGCGATTTTGTTGATCATCGCCGTCACTTCGGTTGCCGCTTCCCAGCGCGGTTTACTGGTTTCTGACGCGATGACGCGCGTCAGCTCGGCCTTGTTTGCCTCCAGCAGCCCGGCAAACTTTTCAACAATTTCCTGGCGCACGGCGAAAGGCTGTTTTGCCCACGCCGGAAACGCGCGGCGAGCGGCATGGCAGGCTTGTTCCACCTGTGCAGCGCTGGCGTCATTCCCCTTCCAGAGCGCCTCTTTTCCTA
This sequence comes from Enterobacter sp. SGAir0187, assembly GCF_002952735.2. Classification (NCBI taxonomy): domain Bacteria; kingdom Pseudomonadati; phylum Pseudomonadota; class Gammaproteobacteria; order Enterobacterales; family Enterobacteriaceae; genus Enterobacter; species Enterobacter sp. SGAir0187. The sequence continues at coordinate 660,280 of NZ_CP025034.2, forward strand.
CCGGATTGGTCTTTACGCGCTGTTCGCCTTCGCCCGTGACCCAGTCACCGTTAATCCATAATGTCATGCTGTTTTCTCCTCAGGGCAGAGACGCACCAGGCGAACCTTATCGCCGGCGTTACATTTCAGGGCATCCAGTTCTGCAGCCGTCAGCACCAGACGTTCACATTTCGGGTTGGTCCGCACAAGCATCGCACGGAAGTTGGCGTAATTTTCGTTCGCCACCAGGCATGCCGGCCAGTCGCCCGGCGCGGGCTGGCCCTCAGAGACCTCCACCAGCCGGCTCTTACGGATCGCGCGCACGCGGTCAATATCGCACTCAAGCGTAGGCCCGCCGTCAAAGATGTCGACATAGTTACGGTAGCGGAAGCCTTCTTTCTCCAGCACCGCGCGGGCGGGCGCGGTTTGCGGATGCACTTCGCCGATCACCGCCTGCGCTTCCGGGCTGAGGAAATGGGTATAGATAGGATGCTTCGGCATCAGTTCGGCAATAAAGGCCTTCTGACCGGTGCCGCAGAGATAGTCCGCCCGGCTGAACTCCATCGAGAAGAAGCGCTCGCCCAGGCTCTCCCAGAACGGGGAGTAGCCGGTGTCGTCGATCACGCCGCGCATCTCCGCGACCACTTTTTCGTTAAAGCGATCGCGGAAGGCGGCCATAAACATAAAGCGCGATTTGGAGAGCAGATAGCCGTTGCCCTCTTTGCGCCACGCCGGATCGAGAAACAGCGTGCAAAGCTCGCTGGCGCCCGTGTGGTCATTGCAGAGAAACAGCGTGGGCAGCGCGTTATAGACGTTCAGCTCTTTCGAGGCGTGAACCATGGTACCCACACGGTAGTTGTACCACGGGTCGTTCAGCCCGACGGCCACTTCAATGGCGCAAATCCCGGCCACGGTTCCCGTGTCGGTGTCTTCCAGAACGAACACATACCCCTGTTCGCTTTTTGGCAACGTCCCCTGCCAGGTTTGCAGGGCGCGCTCAATGCGCGCCGACAGCGTTTTTTCATCGGCAGGAAGCGAGGTCAGCCCGCCTCCCGTCTTACCGGCAAGCTGCATGAGCCCGGCGAGATCGCCGCGCTCAACGGGACGGATGACCATCATGATGACACCCCGGATTTCACTTTTTCACACGCCAGCGCAAAGCGGTCCAGACCGGTTTGCACCTCTTCCTCGCTGACAATCAGCGCGGGCGCAAAACGCACGACGTTAGCACCGGCAATCAGCACCATCACGCCCACTTTTGCCGCTTCCTGTGAAATAAGTTTAGCTTTTCCGGCAAACTCGGCGGTGAGTTCGCAGCCGATTAACAGCCCCAGGCCGCGGATCTCTTTAAACAGCCCCGTTTTGCTGTTGATGGCATTCAGACGCTCAACAAACCAGTCGTGGCGCTGCTTAACGCCCTTCAGCACCTCAGGGGTGTTAATGATGTCGAGCACCTGTCCGGCGACGGCGGTGGCCAGCGGGTTGCCGCCGTAGGTGGTGCCGTGGGTGCCGACGGTCATCACGCTGGCGAATTTATCGGTAGTCAGCGTCGCGCCAATCGGGAAGCCGCCGCCCAGCGCTTTGGCGGTCGACAGCACGTCCGGCGTCACGCCGTAGTGCATATAGGCATACAGCTCGCCGGTGCGGCCCACGCCGGTCTGCACTTCGTCGAAAATCAGCACCGCGTTGTGACGATCGCACAGCTCGCGCAGCCCCTGCAGGAACGCTTTTTGCGCCGGAAGCACGCCACCCTCACCCTGCATCGGCTCGACGATCACCGCACAGGTGGTGTCGTTAATCAGCTCGCTGGCAGACTGCAGATCGTTATAAATACCGTGACGGATATCCGGCGGCAGCGGGGCGAAATCCTGCGAGTAGGAAGGCTGGCCACCCGCGCTGACGGTAAAGAGCGTGCGTCCGTGGAAGGCATTTTTAAACGCCACGATACCGCTCTTGTGGGTACCAAACTTATCGTGCGCATATTTGCGTGCCAGCTTCAGCGCCGCCTCGTTGGCTTCCGCCCCCGAGTTACAGAAAAAGACCTTCTCCGCAAACGTCGCGTCGATCAGTTTTTTGGCCAGGCGCAGCGCGGGCTCGTTGGTAAAGCCGTTGCCGGTATGCCAGAACTTCGCCGCCTGATCGTTCAGTGCCTGACGCAGCGCCGGGTGCGCATGACCCAGCGCGTTCACCGCAATCCCACCTGCAAAGTCGATATACTCTTTACCCTGCTGATCCCACAGGCGCGAGCCTTCCCCACGAACCGGAATAAAAGCCGCCGGAGCGTAAACCGGCATCATCCATTCATCGAAATTTTCACGCGTAATTGACAGAGACATAGCGACCTCATCCGGTAAATAAAAGGTTATTTGAATGTTAAATAATTGAGTGTTTGCACTGTGAATGTAGATTGCAGCCTTCGTGCCAGCCAGCGATAAAAATGCATAAACGGGTTGAGGTAACACAATATCAATGAGTTACAACATGGAGTTATTCACTGTTAGTGCATAAAAAGTGAATATTTTTACGATAAGCGGCGCTTTGCCGCATGAAAATCAGAAAGAGTATGCACAGGCCAAATATAATTCTGGAATTGTGATCGCTCGCGAAATTTATCGGCCATTTACGCCCTGTTTGGGGGCGAAGCGCGTCAGAATGGTGCAAATATTGCACCACCGGCATTATCTGTTGCAGTTATTGGTCGAAGCCGGTAACAGTTGACGCAAATTCTGCTACCATCCTTGCACTATTCACCTTGCACTGGCAGCGACTATGAAATTTGTCTCTTTTAATATCAACGGCCTGCGTGCCCGCCCTCATCAGCTTGAAGCTATCGTTGAGCAACATCAGCCAGATGTGATCGGCCTGCAGGAGACAAAGGTTCACGACGACATGTTCCCCCTCGAAGAGGTGGCGAAACTCGGCTACAACGTCTTTTATCACGGCCAGAAAGGTCACTATGGCGTCGCGCTGCTGACCAAAGCGCCGCCGGTTTCCGTGCGTCGCGGCTTCCCGGGCGACGGTGAAGAAGCACAGCGTCGCATTATCATGGCGGAAGTCCCTTCTGCGATCGGCAATATCACGGTCATCAACGGCTATTTCCCGCAGGGTGAGAGCCGTGACCATGAGACCAAATTCCCGGCTAAAGCGAAGTTTTATCAGGATCTGCAGGACTACCTGACCACCGAACTCAAAAAAGAGAATCCGGTGCTAATCATGGGCGACATGAATATCAGCCCGACGGATCTCGATATCGGTATTGGCGAAGAGAACCGCAAACGCTGGCTGCGTACCGGCAAATGCTCCTTCCTGCCGGAAGAGCGTGAGTGGATGGAGCGCCTGCTGGGCTGGGGCCTGGTGGATACCTTCCGCAACGCCAACCCGGAAACGCAGGATCGCTTCTCCTGGTTTGACTATCGCTCTAAAGGCTTTGACGACAACCGCGGCCTGCGTATCGATCTTCTGCTTGCCAGTACACCGCTGGCCGAGCGCTGCATCGAAACCGGGATCGACTACGACATCCGCAGCATGGAAAAACCGTCTGACCACGCGCCAGTGTGGGCTAAATTCAAGCTGTAATGACGCGTGAACATTCCAAAAACACTCTTCTTGTGCGCCCTTCTGGGCGCATTTATGTTGACGTTTGTCATGCTTCCCCCGGGAACCCTCTCCCTGGAAGGGATTAAAACGCACCATCAGGCGTTACTCTCCTGTGTCGACCACGCGCCGCTGCGCAGCGCGCTGATCTTTTTTGCGGTCTATGTGACGGTCTCCGCCCTCTCGATACCCGGCGCGGCGGTCCTGACCCTGCTGGGCGGGGCATTGTTTAGCCTGTGGGAAGGCACCGTGCTGGTCTCGTTTGCCTCCACCCTCGGGGCGACGCTTGCGATGATCGCCAGCCGTTATCTGCTGCGCGACTGGGTTCAGCGGCGGTTTGCTCAGCAGATGAAAACGGTAAACGCTGGCATGGCGCGCGACGGAGCGGGCTATCTTTTTGCCCTGCGCCTGATGCCGCTGTTCCCGTTTTTTCTGGTGAATTTGCTGATGGGGCTGACCCGGATTGGGGTATTTCGCTACTGGTGGGTGAGCCAGGTCGCCATGCTGCCCGCCACGATTATCTTTCTGAACGCCGGGCGCGAGCTGGGAAAAGTGACCTCGCTGCGCGATATTTTGTCGCCGGGCATGGTTTTCGCCTTTACACTACTGGGGTTATTACCGCTGGTCACCCGCCGGCTGTTTTCCCGTTTTCTCCCGTCTGCTAAAAAGTGAGGCATTATGCGCCGTGTGCTTTTTTGCGCGTTTCTGACCGGTCTGCTGCTAACCGCTCCTCTGTGTGCCGCCGAAAGCTGGCACGCTATCCAACAACAGGCCAAAGGCCAGACCGTCTGGTTTAACGCCTGGGGTGGCGATCCGGCGGTCAACCGCTATCTGGAGTGGGTCAGCGGTGAGATGCAAACGCACTATGCCATTACCCTTAAAATTGTCCCGCTGGCGGATGCTGCCGACGCGGTAAAACGTATTCAGACCGAAGCCGCCGCGGGGCGTAAAACCAACGGCTCCGTCGACCTGCTGTGGGTTAACGGCGAGAACTTCCGCACGCTAAAAGAGGCAAACCTGCTGCAGACCGGATGGGCGCAGACGTTGCCCAACTGGCGCTATGTCGATACCCGCAAACCGGTTACGGAGGATTTTGCTATCCCCACAGACGGCGCGGAATCGCCGTGGGGAGGCGCGCAGCTGACCTTTATCGCCCGCAAGGCCAGCATGCCGACGCCGCCTGTGGATCCTCAGGCGCTGCTGGCTTACGCGCAGCAGCACCCCGGCAAGATCAGCTATCCTCGCCCGCCAGATTTTACCGGCACGGCGTTTCTTGAGCAGCTGCTGCTGACGCTGACTGCTCATCCGGACGCGCTGCAAAAGGCCCCCGATAGCACCTTTGCCGAGGTGACGGCACCGCTCTGGGATTATCTGGACAAACTCCACCCGCTGCTGTGGCGCGAAGGGAAAGATTTCCCCCCTTCTCCTGCACGGATGGATGCCCTGCTTGCCAGCGGCAGCCTGAACCTGTCCCTGACCTTTAACCCCGCACATGCGCAGCAAAAAGTGGCGAGCGGCGAACTGCCCGCCGACAGCTACAGCTTTGGTTTCCACGGTGGAACGATTGGCAACGTCCATTTTGTGGCGATTCCGGCCAATGCCAGCGCCAGCGCAGGGGCGAAAGTGGTCGCCAATTTCCTGCTTTCACCGCAGGCGCAGATCCGCAAAGCTGACCCGGCCATCTGGGGCGATCCGAGCGTGCTGAATGCCAAAACGCTGCCTGAAGGTGAAGCCAGACAGCTGCTGGCCCACACGCCGCAGGAGCTGCCGAAGGTGCTTGCAGAGCCCCAGTCCGCCTGGGTCAATGCGCTGGAGCAGGAATGGCTGCGTCGTTACGGCACCCGCTGAACGGGCTTGTCTGGCTGGCGATGGCGGTAATTTATCTGCCGCTCCTGCCCGCCGGCGCCATGCTGCTTGCCCCGGCGTTTTCGGTGACAAACTGGCAGCGGCTGCTGAACGATCCGCAGTTGCCTCAGGCAACCATTGCCACGCTGGTCTCAACGCTCATCGCCACGCTGGGGGCGTTGCTGATTGCCCTTCTCCTCGTCAGCCTTGTCTGGCCCGGGAAACGCTGGCGAAGTCTCACAACCCGCCTGCCGTGGCTGCTGGCGATCCCCCATGTGGCGTTCGCCACCGGCGCGCTACTGCTGTTTGCCGAGGGCGGTCTGTTTTATCAGGTCTGCACCGTCTGTTCCCCTCCGTTTGACCGCTACGGCGCCGGGCTGGGGCTGACGCTCGCGGTCAAAGAGAGCGCCTTTGTCCTGTGGGCGATTTACGCCGTACTGCCGGAAAAACGGCTCGCGCAGCAGAAAATCGTCCTGCAGACGTTCGGCTACGGGCGTTTTCAGACGCTCAGCTGGCTGATCCTGCCGGCTATCGCCCCTGTCCTCGGGGCAGTAATGCTGGCGGTGCTGGCGTGGTCGCTGTCGGTCGTCGATGTGGCGATCGTTCTCGGGCCGGGCAACCCGCCTACCCTGGCCGTGCTGGCCTGGCAGTGGTTAAGCCAGGGCGACGCGCAGCAGCAGGCAAAAGGGACGCTGCTGTGCCTGCTACTCCTTCTGCTGCTGGCCGCGCTTGCCGCTCTGGGATACGGACTCTGGAAGGCATGGGTTCGCACGCTTGCGGACTTCTCCGGAACGCGTCCCCGGTCGCAGCGCGTCCTGCCTGAGCGGGCTCTGAGCGAGTTCCTGCCCGCGTGCGGCGTGCTGTGCGCCGTGGTACTGCTGATGCTGGCGCAACGGGATGACGTTGGCCCGGTGGGGAGCAGCCTCTCCTTCGGTCTGCTTTCAGCCCTGATCGCCCTGGTCGTCGGGTTACTCTGGCTGGAATGGGGCCCGCAGCGCGGCGCACTGTGGGTATGGTTACCGCTCGCCCTTCCGGCCCTCCCGCTTGTTACCGGCCAGTATGCGATTGCGTTGCACCTGGGCATCGACGGGCACTACGCCGCCGTGCTCTGGAGCCACCTCCTGTGGGTATTGCCGTGGACGCTGCTGGTGCTGCAACCCGCCTGGCGCCGGATCGATCCCCGGCTTATCCTCACCGCCAGAACCCTCGGCTGGCGACGGACCAAAGTCTTCTGCCTGGTGAAATGCCCCCTGCTGGTGCGCCCTGCGCTACTGGCCTTTGCCACCGGCTTTTCCGTCAGCATGGCGCAATACATGCCGACGCTGTGGCTGGGCGCGGGGCGTTTCGCCACGCTGACCACCGAAACCGTCGCGCTGAGCAGCGGGGGCAGCATCCCGATTCTTGCTAACCGGGCGCTGGGATTACTGCTGGTCACGGGCACGGTGTTTGGTCTTGCCGCCCTGCTATCCCGGCTCGTGGGCCGCTACCGACAAGGGTTACGTTAATGCTGAAGGTAAAAAATCTCACCATCGAACCGCTTTTCCGCGAGGTCAGTTTTTGCGTGCCTCGGGGAGAGATCGTCACCCTGATGGGGCCGTCCGGCAGCGGCAAGTCGACCCTTTTTGCCTGGATGGTCGGCGCGCTGTCAGACGATTTCCAGGCGCGGGGCGAACTGTGGCTCGACGCGCGTCGCTGCGACGGTCTTCCCGTGGAGTCCCGCGGGCTGGGTATTCTCTTTCAGGACGCGCTGCTGTTCGACCCGTTCAGCGTCGGGCAGAATTTGCTGCTGGCGCTGCCTGAGCGCATCACCGGAAGCGCGCGTCGGGAAGCGGTCGAGCAGGCGCTGGATTCCGCCGGGCTGAGCGGCCATTACGCCAGCGATCCGGCCACCCTCTCCGGCGGGGAGCGCGCCCGGGTCAGCCTGCTGCGGGCCCTGCTCGCGGAGCCGCAGGCGCTGCTGCTGGATGAACCGTTCAGCCGCCTCGATAAAGCGTTGCGGGCCTCATTTCGGGCATGGGTGTTTGACGCCGTCCGCGCGCGCAATATTCCGGTGGTGCTGGTCACGCACGATGAGGACGATATTCCGCCCGGCGGCGAGCTGATTGAGATTTCTCGCTGGCAATAATGTGCTAACGCAATGTTTTCCGATTCGGGAGAGACGACAATGCCCCCCTCTTTTACTGACGTCAGGTTATTCGATGAAACGTGTTTCTCAACTGACCGCGCTGGCCCTGCTCTGCGGCCTCGCTTCTTTTTCCTCGCTGGCGGCTGATATGCCCAACGCCATCACGCTGTCTCAGCTTCAGGCACAGCACGGCACGCCTGTCGACACCCGCGCCAGCGCCTTTTATAACGGCTGGCCGCAGACGCTCAGCGGCCCCTCCGGGCATGAACCCGCCGCGCTCAACCTTGCTGCCGCCTGGCTTACCGCCATGAGCGACGAGCAGATTGCGCTTTGGGCAAAACAGCATCAGCTTACCCCTGCGACGACCATCGCCCTCTATGGCGACGAGAACGATAACCAGGCGGTGAAAGCCCGCCTGGCGAAAGCCGGTTACCGCCACGTTTCGCTGCTCAGCGATGCTCTACAGACGCCCGACCGCCTTCAGCGCCTGCCCCATTTTGAACAGCTGGTTTACCCGCAGTGGATCCACCGGCTCCAGCAGGGTAAACCCGTGACTGCCGCACCAGCGGGCGACTGGAAAGTGATCGAAGCCGCCTGGGGTGCACCGAAGTTTTACCTGCTGAACCACATTCCCGGCGCGGGCTATATCGACACCAACGAGGTGGAAAGCGAACCGCTGTGGAATAAAGTCTCCGACGACAAGCTGAGAGCGATGCTGGCGAAGCACGGGATCCGTCACGATACCACCGTCATTTTGTATGGCCGCGACGTCTACGCCGCCGCGCGCGTGGCGCAGATTATGCTGTATGCGGGCGTGAAGGATGTGCGTATTCTCGACGGCGGCTGGAAAGCGTGGTCAGACGCAGACCTGCCGGTTGAGCGCGGCACGCCCGGTAAAGTGACGCCCGCCCCCGATTTCGGCGCGCCGATCCCCGGCCAGCCACAGCTGATGGTGGATATGGAACAGGCGCGCGGGATGCTGCACCGTCAGGATGCCTCCCTGGTCAGCATTCGCTCGTGGCCGGAGTTCATCGGCGAAACCAGCGGCTACAGCTACATCAAGCCAAAAGGTGAAATTGCCGGTGCCCGCTGGGGTCACGCGGGCAGCGATGCCACCCACATGGAGGATTTCCATAACCCGGATGGCACCATGCGCAGTGCGGACGACATCGCCGCCCAGTGGAAGCGCTGGAATATTCTGCCGGAACAGCACGTCGCGTTTTACTGCGGCACCGGCTGGCGGGCGTCCGAAACCTTTATGTACGCCCGGGCGATGGGCTGGAAGAATATCGCCGTCTATGACGGCGGCTGGTACGAATGGAGCAGTCACCCGCAGAACCCGGTGACGACCGGTGAGCGCGGGCCTGAAAGTGCGCTCTAAGGGTTGAGTGCCTTCAGCGTCACGTAGCCGCTCCAGATGCGCGTTGTGGTGGTCAGCCAGCACAGCGCGCCAAATACCCACGCGAAGAGCGTAAAGTGCGCCGGAAAGAGGCAGCACAGCACAAACAGCGCGAGGGTCTCCGTTCCTTCCGTTAACCCGCCGATGTAATACAACGACTTGTGCGCATAGCCGGGGTTGTCGATGTCGTGCTTCGCGGCCAGCGCCGCAAACGCCAGAAAACTGCTGCCGGTCCCGATAAACGCGAACAGCAGCCAGGCCGCGGCCAGCGCATTCTCAACGGGTGCTGCCAGCGCAAAGCCAAACGGCACCAGGGCGTAGAACAGAAAATCGAGCGCAATATCGAGAAATCCCCCCGCATCGGTCAGCCCTCTGCGGCGCGCCAGCGCCCCATCCAGACCGTCCAGCAGGCGGTTCAGCACGATGACGACCAGCGCCGCCGGATACCAGCCAAGGGCCAGAAACGGCAGCGCCTGCACGCCGATGGCAAACCCGGTCAGGGTTAATCCGTCGGGCGTGATGCCCGGTCGGTCAAGCACGGAGACCAGACGATTCAGCGCCGGTTTTATCCGCGGGTGAAGATGGCGATCAAGCATGGGGCGTCTCGTTAAAGGTGGCGCACAGCCCCTGCGCCGGAATATCCAGCGCGGCGTTAAAACGGGCAGAGAGATTCTGAAAGGCAATGAGCGCCGTCATCTCGGTGATAGCGTCATCCGTAAAATGGCGCTTCAGCGCCGCTCTGATCGCCTCATCCGCCCGGGGCGGCGTGGCGGTCACCGCCTCGGCGTAGGCCAACGCCGCGCGCTCCTGCTCCGTGAACAAGGCGGAACCCTGCCAGTCGCTCACGGCCTGCACCTTATCCAGCGCCCCGCAGCGCTCGGCCAGCCGCAGGCTGTTGGCATCAATACAGAAAGCGCAGTGGCAGAGCTGGGACACCCGCGTCATGAGCAGCGAACGAAGCACGGGCGTCAGGCGCGCGCGACGACGCTCCAGAAAACCGACGAACAGCGCCACCAGCCAGAACAGACGCGGCATGCGCCCCCACCAGCGCGTGGGATTCAGCACGGCGCCAAAATGCTTTTTCTGCATCACGGCAATGGGTTTAAGGCTGGCGGGAAGGGATTCGATAGGGGCAACCCAGGCGGTAGTCTCTTTCACCTGATTCTCCTGATAGCTGGACTCTGAGAAAGGGCACGATAATATGTCTTTTTTCGCTATCAATTATTGACGACCATGCTGAAAACACTCGATGTCGTTGCCGCCATCATCGAAAAAGACGACAAAATTTTACTGGCACAGCGCCCTGCCCACGCCGACCAGCCGGGCATGTGGGAATTTGCAGGCGGCAAAGTCGAGGCGGGAGAAACCCAGCCTGAGGCGCTTATCCGTGAGCTGCGCGAAGAGTTGGGTATTGAAGCGCTGCCCGCGCAATACGTGGCAAGCCACCAGCGCGAGGTCTCGCAGCGGTTAATCAACCTGCACGCCTGGCACGTTGCTGCGTTTAGCGGCGAGCTCACAGCGCACTACCACAGCGCGCTGGCGTGGTGTACGCCGGAAGAGGCGTTCGGCTACGCCCTGGCCCCCGCGGATATTCCCCTGCTGGAAGCGTTTATTGTTTTACGCGACGCCAGACCAGCGGGTTCGTGCCGATAACGCGCTCGTCGCGCTGGCACTGCAGCAGCACGCCCTCCGCTTTCACCACGGCCCCTTCCGAGTAGTTCTGATTCTGATAGATGCAGCACTGATTACAGGGCTGCACCGTTTGATTCTGGCCGCTGGAGCTAAACACTTCCGGCGGCACATTCACTTCCACGTCCGGGCGAATGCGGTCAGCCTGCGCACCTGCGGTAAAGATCACACATAACGCGGTCAGTAGATAACGGTTCATAGACACATCTTCCTGTTGTTCCCTTGATAATGACTATAACGGTAAACCGGCGCGGAACCTTTAATATATCTCGTCATCGCTTTTGGTTATGACGCAGCTCATTTCATTAATTTCCCTTTCGCCCTGAATTTCAGCTTGCCAGACAAAGCAGTACGGGTGGTATAGTCAAAAAAACAACACAAAACGTATAAGTCATATACAAACATTATTATAAGAGGTTCTTATATCTATGGATCAGACACGCTCTCTGGAAAGTTTCCTTGCCCACGTTCAGCAGCGCGACCCGCACCAAAGCGAGTTCGCCCAGGCCGTGCGTGAAGTGATGACCACCCTGTGGCCCTTCCTTGAACAAAACCCGCGCTATCGCCAGATGTCGTTGCTCGAACGCCTGGTCGAGCCAGAGCGCGTGATCCAGTTCCGCGTGACCTGGGTGGACGATCGCAATCAGGTGCAGGTTAACCGCGCGTGGCGCGTCCAGTTTAACTCGGCCATCGGTCCGTTTAAGGGCGGCATGCGTTTCCATCCGTCCGTGAACCTGTCGATTCTGAAATTCCTCGGCTTCGAGCAGACCTTTAAAAACGCGCTGACCACGCTGCCCATGGGCGGCGGAAAAGGCGGCAGCGATTTCGACCCGAAAGGCAAAAGCGAAGGTGAAGTGATGCGTTTCTGCCAGGCGCTGATGACCGAACTCTACCGTCACCTCGGCCCGGACACCGACGTGCCTGCCGGTGATATCGGCGTGGGCGGACGTGAAGTGGGCTTTATGGCCGGGATGATGAAAAAGCTTTCCAACAACAGCGCCTGCGTCTTTACCGGCAAAGGGCTGTCGTTTGGCGGGAGCCTGATCCGCCCGGAAGCGACCGGGTACGGCCTGGTTTACTTCACCGAAGCCATGCTCAAGCGTCACGGCTTAGGCTTCGAAGGCATGCGCGTAGCCGTTTCCGGCTCCGGTAACGTGGCGCAGTACGCGATTGAAAAAGCGATGCAGTTTGGCGCTCGCGTGGTGACCGCCTCTGACTCCAGCGGCACGGTGGTGGATGAAGCGGGCTTCACGGCAGAGAAGCTGGCGCGCCTGTGTGAAATCAAAGCCAGCCGCGATGGACGCGTGGCGGATTACGCCCGGGAGTTTGGCCTGACCTACCTGGAAGGGAAACAGCCGTGGGGCGTGCCGGTGGATATCGCCCTGCCGTGCGCCACGCAGAACGAGCTGGATGCTGAAGCCGCGCGCACGTTGATTAGCAATGGCGTAAAAGCGGTGGCCGAGGGGGCGAACATGCCGACCACGATCGACGCGACGGACCTGTTCCTGGAGGCGGGCGTGCTGTTTGCTCCGGGCAAGGCCGCTAACGCGGGCGGCGTGGCGACCTCCGGCCTCGAGATGGCACAAAACGCCGCGCGTCTCGGCTGGAAAGCGGAGAAAGTGGACGCGCGCCTGCACCATATCATGCTGGATATTCACCATGCGTGCGTGGAGTACGGCGGTGAAGCATCGCAAACCAATTACGTGCGCGGGGCGAATATCGCCGGGTTCGTGAAGGTAGCGGATGCGATGATTGGGCAGGGCGTGATTTAAAATTTCGCGGCCTTCTCAACTTGTAGGCCCGGTAAGCGTTAGCGCCACCGGGCTTTTTTCAGGCCGCAGAGCCGTTTTTCGCCGGGTGGCGGCTTCGCCTTACCCGGCCTACGGGTTAAGAGGCGGCCGCGCTCTTCTTCTTTTTAAACGGTTTCTTCGCACCCGCGCCTGGTGCAACCATCCCTCTGAAGCGCTTCACCGGCGTGCTGCGCGCCTGATCGATCAGCTGGTAAAGCGTCCCCACCAACGGCTGCATAAAGTCCTGATAGCGGCACTGCTTCTCGCTGATCTGCGTCAGCACCGATTCCCAGTGCGCGGTCATGTCCGGCCTGGCGGCCAGCTCAGGCAGGGAATGAATCAGCGCGCGGCCCGGCTCGGTCGAATGGATATAGCGCCCCTTTTTCTCAAGAAAACCGCGCTTAAAGAGCAGCTCAATGATCCCCGCGCGGGTCGCCTCCGTCCCCAGACCGTCGGTGGCGCGCAGGATCTTCTTCAGATCTTTATCCTGCACGAACCGGGCGATGCCGGTCATCGCCGACAGCAGCGTCGCATCGGTGAAATGGCGCGGGGGCTGAGTCTGACGTTCAACCACTTCGCCTTTTTCACACAGCAGCTCATCGTCTTTGGCAACGACGGGCAGCGGCGTGCCGTCGTTCTCCTCGTCACGCTCTTTATTCCCCAGCAGCGTGCGCCAGCCTGCTTCAGCAAGGAAACGGGCTTTCGCAATGAATTTCCCTTTCGCGATTTCCAGTTCGATCACACATTTGCGGAACACCGCGTCCGGGCAGAACTGCATCAGGTACTGGCGGGCGATCAGGTTATAGACCTTCGCTTCGTTGTCGGTCAGGTTGACGTTGCTGGCGCGCGCCGTCGGGATAATCGCGTGGTGGGCGTCCACCTTTTTGTCGTCCCAGCAGCGGTTATGGGTGTCCGGGTTCACCACCGGCTGCGGCAGCAGATCCGGCGCATGCACGCTAATGGCGTTCATCACCGAATGACGACCGGCAAAATGCTCTTCCGGCAGATAGCGGCTATCCGAACGCGGATAGGTGATCAGCTTATGGGTTTCGTAGAGCTTCTGGCAAATGTCCAGCACGTTCTGCGCGCTGAGGCCAAAGCGCTTCGCGGCCTCGATCTGCAGGGCCGACAGCGAGAACGGCAGCGGCGCGGGTTCTGATTCCCGTTTATCGTTATAGCTGGTAACGATAGCTGGCTGTCCGGTAATGCGGTTAACCACATGATCCGCCAGCGGGCGGTGCAGCAAACGCCCCTCTTCATCCTGATACGATTCGCAGGCATCGCTCGGCTGCCAGACGGCGGTAAAGCGCTCGTCTTTAGGCGTGACGATATGCGCTTTCACCTCAAAGAAATCTTTAGCGACGAAGTTCTCAATCTCTTCGTCACGACGCACGACCAGCCCCAGCACCGGCGTCTGCACGCGCCCCACGGAGAGCACGCCCTGATAGCCCGCGTTGCGCCCGAGGATGGTGTAGGCGCGGGTCATGTTGATACCGTACAGCCAGTCCGCGCGCGCGCGGGCCAGCGCCGAGACGCACAGCGGAATAAACTCGCTGTTTGCGCGCAGGCGCGAAATGGCTCGCTCGACCGCCTGCGGGTTGAGATCGTTGATCAGACAGCGCTGCACCTGCTGGCGCTTTTCCGGCGCCAGCTCCAGATAGTCCAGCACCTCATCGACCAGCAGCTGTCCTTCCCTGTCCGGGTCACCCGCGTGCACGATTTCTTCGGCTTCATGCAGGAAGCGCTTGATCACGTTGAGCTGTTTGGTGACCGAAGGCCGGGGCTGCAGGCGCCATTTTTCCGGCACGATGGGCAGATCGTTCAAATTCCAGCGGGCGTAGCGGCTGTCGTAGACATCCGGCTGCGCCTGCTCAAGCAGGTGGCCGATACACCAGGTGACCACCTGCCCGTTACCGCATTCGATAAAGCCGTCGCCTTTGCGATGCGGCTTAGGCAGCACATCGGCAATGGCACGGGCCAGGCTCGGCTTTTCGGCAATAAACAACCGCATCGAATTAACGGATCTCAATCATCGGTCGGCCACCGCGCGCGGTCACCAGCTCGCCGATCGCCGTCAGGGTAATACCAAACTCGGCGGCGGTCGCCTGAACCTCGGCTTCGGATTCCGGCGTGACCGCCAGCAGCAGGCCGCCGGAGGTTTGCGGATCGCACAGCAGATTGCGCCATTCTTCTGGCATTTCGCCCATCAGGTGACCATAGCTGGCGAAGTTACGCTGGGTACCGCCCGGGACCGCGCCCTGAGCAATGTACTCCTCCACGCCCGGTAGCTTCGGCACGTCCTGATACCAGACCTGCGCCTGCACGCCCGCGCCCTGACACACTTCGGAGAGGTGCCCCAGCAGACCAAAACCGGTTACGTCGGTCATCGCCTTCACGCCATCGATATTGGCGAACGCCGCACCGGCGAGGTTCATCTGGCACATGACTTCGGTTGCCAGCCCTTTGTGCTCCGGTTTCAGCAGGGACTTTTTCTCGGCGGTGGTCAGCACGCCAATACCCAGCGGCTTGGTGAGGAACAGCTTGCAGCCCGCCTGTGCGGTGCTGTTGCGCTTCACGCGTTCGGTCGGCACCACGCCGGTGACGGCCAGGCCGAAGATAGGCTCCGGCGCATCGATAGAGTGACCACCGGCCAGCGCAATTCCTGCCTGCTGGCAGGCGAAACGGCCACCATCAATCACTTCACGGGCCACTTCCGGCGGGATGGTGTTGATCGGCCAGCCCAGAATGGCGATCGCCATAATCGGCTTACCGCCCATGGCAAAGATATCGCTGATGGCGTTGGTGGCCGCAATGCGCCCGAAATCGAACGGATTGTCGACAATCGGCATAAAGAAGTCGGTGGTACTGATAATGCTGGTGCCGTTACCTAAGTCATAAACTGCAGCATCGTCGCGCGTTTCATTGCCGACAAGCAGGTTCGGGTCGACAAACTTCGCCTGTTCACTGTGCAGGATGGTCTCCAGCACTTTCGGGGAAATTTTACAACCGCAACCGGCTCCGTGGCTGTACTGCGTTAAACGAATGGTTTGCTCGCTCATGGACGTCTCCTGTCATCTCAATCGCGCTATGGTAGCGCTCATTCCATAAAGAGGTAAGTATGACTGTCTGAATTCTGCGGCAGATGCTCAGAATCCAGACAGTTTAGCGTGCGTTATCAGAAGCGGCTGACGAAAGGCGTGGTGTCCGGCACGCTGATGGTGCTGGAGGCTTTAAGCTGCGGGGTGCCGAGGTAGAGGAAACCGACAATTTTGTCATGCTCACCGCAGCCAAAACCGTCACGGACCGCCGGGCTTTCAGTCAGCGCACCGGTACGCCAGATACCGTTGAAGCCTTGCGCGACGGCAGCCATTTGCATCGCCATCACCGCACAGCCCGCGGACATTTCCTGCTCCCAGACCGGCACCTTATGGCCCGCCTGACATTTTGCCACGACGGCGATGATCATTGGGGCGCGGAACGGAGCATTGCGCGCCTTGTCGATCCCTTTCTCATCCTGCCCGGCGGCCACCGCCCCCTGCTCCAGCAGCTGACTGAAGCGATCGCGGCCTTCGCCTTCAATTACAAAGAAGTGCCATGGCTGCAGTGTGCCATGATCGGGGGCACGCATGCCGGCACGCAGAATGTTCTCCAGCTGCTCGCCTGCCGGGGCAGGTTCGGCCAGACGGGAAGCGCTACGGCGGTTAACAAGCAGTTCGAGTGCGTCCATTGGTTAACTCCTTTCTTGAAATTTACTCACAAAATTAACACGGCGGCAGATTTTGTTACAGCCTGGCAGGCGATTCCTGCTGACAAGTGGCGGTTGGGTCATTACGATAACCCAACATTACCGTCCAGTGGCGACGGAAACAGTCATTTTCTGGTTAGGGAGAATACATGCGAACCCTTTGGCGAATCATTGCCGGTTTCTTTAAATGGACGTGGAGACTGCTCAACTTCGTCCGCAACCTGGTGATGAACATCTTCTTCATCTTCCTGGTTCTGGTTTGCGCGGGCATCTGGATGCATATCAGCAATGCAAATCAGGCGCAGCATTCAACGCGCGGCGCGCTATTACTCGATATCACTGGCGTTATCGTTGATAAGCCGTCCACCAGCAGTCGCCTGAGCGTGATTGGTCGCCAGCTGTTTGGCGCGACGTCAGACCGCCTGCAGGAGAACTCCCTGTTCGATATCGTCGATACTATCCGTCAGGCCAAAGACGACCGAAACATCACCGGGATCGTGCTGGATCTGAAAGATTTTGCCGGCGGCGACCAGCCTTCTATGCAGTACATCGGTAAAGCGCTGCGCGAGTTCCGCGACAGCGGCAAGCCGGTAATTGCCGTGGGCGACAGCTACAGCCAGGGACAATATTATCTGGCGAGCTTCGCCAATAAGATCTGGCTCTCCCCACAGGGTACGGTCGATCTGCACGGCTTTGCCACCAACGGCCTGTACTACAAATCGCTGCTCGATAAGCTGAAGGTCACCACCCACGTCTTCCGCGTCGGTACGTACAAATCTGCCGTAGAGCCGTTTATCCGCGACGATATGTCCCCTGCCGCCCGTGAAGCGGACAGCCGCTGGATTGGCGAGCTGTGGCAGAACTATCTGGGCACCGTTGCCGCGAACCGTCAGATTACGCCTGAGCAGCTGTTCCCTGGCGCGCAGGGCGTGCTGGCAGGCCTGCGTAAGGTTGACGGCGATACCGCGAAATACGCGCTCGATAACAAACTGGTTGATGCCCTGGGCACCAGCGCCGAGATTGAAAAATCCCTGAGCAAACAGTTTGGCTGGAGCAAAGAGGACAAAAATTACAGCGCCATCAGCATGTATGATTACTCGACGAAGAAACCGGATGAGAACGGTGACAGCGTCGCGGTGGTCTTTGCTAACGGTGCGATCATGGACGGTCAGGAGACCCCGGGGAACGTGGGCGGCGATACTACCGCGTCACAAATCCGCGATGCGCGCCTGGATCCGAAAGTGAAGGCGATTGTCCTGCGGGTGAACAGCCCTGGCGGCAGCGTCAGCGCCTCTGAAGTGATCCGCGCTGAACTGGCCGCGGCCCGCGCCGCCGGTAAGCCGGTCGTCGTCTCAATGGGCGGAATGGCCGCCTCCGGGGGTTACTGGATCTCAACGCCAGCCAACTACATCGTGGCTAACCCAAGTACGCTGACCGGCTCGATTGGTATCTTCGGGGTGATCAACACCGTAGAGAACAGCCTGGATTCTCTGGGCGTGCATACCGACGGCGTAGCGACCTCTCCGCTGGCGGATGTCGCGGTGACCAAATCCCTGCCGCCGGAAGTCTCTGAGATGATGCAGCTCAGCATTGAGAACGGCTATAAACGCTTTATCTCCCTGGTCGCCGACTCGCGTAAAAAGACGCCTGAGCAGATCGACCAGATTGCGCAGGGCCACGTCTGGACCGGTCAGGATGCGAAGAGCAACGGACTGGTAGACAGCCTGGGCGACTTCGATGACGCGGTGAAGAAAGCCGCCGAACTGGCGAAGCTGAAGCAGTGGCATATCGAGTATTACCAGGACGAACCGTCGTTCTTCGATATGGTCATGGACAGCATGTCCGGCTCGGTACGCGCCATGCTGCCGGAGGCGCTGCAGGCTTACCTGCCTGCGCCGGTCGCCACGGCGGCAAAAGCGATGAAGGCGGAAAGCGATAAGCTTGCGGCCTTTAACGATCCACAGAGTCGTTACGCGTTTTGCCTGACCTGCGCGAACGTCCGTTAAAAACCGTCCCCTCTTCCCACGAAGAGGGGATTTTTTTCTTTTGAAGAACAAGAACTCACTACCATGCAGAAGAAATCGATTTATGTAGCCTACACTGGCGGTACCATCGGTATGCAGCGCTCCGAAAACGGCTATATCCCCGTCTCCGGCCACCTGCAGCGTCAGCTTGCGCTGATGCCCGAATTCCACCGTCCGGAAATGCCTGACTTTACTATCCACGAATACGAGCCGCTGATGGACTCCTCCGACATGACGCCGGAAGACTGGCAGCACATCGCGGATGACATTAAAGCCCATTACGACCAGTACGACGGTTTCGTGATCCTGCACGGTACCGACACCATGGCGTTTACCGCCTCGGCGCTCTCCTTCATGCTGGAGAACCTGAGCAAGCCGGTTATCGTCACCGGGTCGCAAATCCCGTTGGCGGAGTTGCGCTCGGACGGGCAGATCAACCTGCTGAACTCCCTGTACGTGGCGGCGAATTACCCGATTAACGAAGTGTCGCTGTTCTTCAACAACCGTCTGTATCGCGGCAACCGCACCACCAAAGCCCATGCCGACGGTTTTGACGCCTTCGCCTCCCCTAACCTGCAGCCGCTACTGGAGGCCGGGATTCATATCCGTCGTCTGGGCACGCCGCCTGCGCCGAACACCGCGGGCGAGCTGATTGTGCATCCGATTACTCCGCAACCGATTGGCGTGGTCACCATCTATCCGGGTATCTCTGCCGACGTGGTGCGTAACTTCCTGCGCCAGCCGGTGAAAGCGCTGATCCTGCGCTCCTACGGCGTGGGCAATGCGCCGCAGAACGGTGAATTCCTGAAAGAGCTTCAGGAAGCCAGCGAGCGTGGAATTGTGGTGGTGAACCTGACCCAGTGTATGTCCGGTAAAGTGAATATGGGCGGCTATGCCACCGGCAACGCGCTGGCGCATGCGGGGGTGATCAGCGGTTTCGATATGACCGTTGAGGCAACGCTGACTAAACTTCACTATTTACTGAGTCAGGATCTGGACATTCAGTCCATTCGCAGCGCGATGATGCAAAACCTGCGCGGCGAACTGACGCCTGACGAATAAGGAGGTCTCATGAAGCAACGCGCCCTGCTCCTGGTCGATTTGCAAAATGATTTCTGCGCGGGCGGTGCGCTGGCCGTCGCCGAAGGTGACAGCACCGTTGACGTGGCCAACACGCTGATTGACTGGTGCAAAGCCCGCGGCGAAGCGGTTGTCGCAAGCCAGGACTGGCACCCGGCGAATCACGGCAGCTTTGCCAGCCAGCATAACGTCGAGCCTTTCACTCAGGGAGAGCTCGACGGGCTGGCGCAAACCTTCTGGCCGGATCACTGCGTACAGCAGACCGAAGGCGCAGCGCTGCATCCGCTCCTGAATCAAAAAGCCATCGACGCGGTGTTCCACAAAGGCGAAAACCCGGCTATTGACAGCTATAGCGCGTTTTTTGATAACGGGCATCGTCAGAAAACCGCTCTCGATGCGTGGTTACGTCACCACGAAATCACGGAGCTGATTGTGCTGGGCCTGGCAACGGACTACTGCGTGAAGTTCACCGTGCTGGATGCGCTTCAGTTAGGCTACACCGTCAGCGTCATCACCGACGGCTGCCGCGGGGTGAACATTCACCCGCAGGACAGCGCCCAGGCGTTTATGGATATGGCAGCGGAAGGCGCAACGCTGTATACGCTCGAAGACTGGCAGGAAACGCAGGCTTAGGCCTTTTAAGCCGGGTGGCGGCTTCGCTTTCCCCGTAGGCCGGGTAAGGCGCGGCCGCCACCCGGCAATCCCCCTCTCCGATCCCCATAAAGTGAACTCCCTCGCAACCTCAGCGAAGCGGCAATGCTATTCTCTTTAGGCTGTTTTTTCGCCACGCCTTTTCCGTGGCGTGGTTAATTTTATTAAGTCAAAGAGGAACTTGTATGAAACGTTTGCCCTTGCTGGCAGCATTACCCTTGCTTTGCGCGTCAGTTGCCTCCGCCAGTTCCCTGATGTCCGTGGGCTACTTTAACGGGGGCGGCGACGTCACCGCCGGACCGGGTGGCGATATCAATAAACTGGACGTTCGCCAGATCACCCACCTGAACTACTCGTTTGGTCTGGTCTATAACGACGAAAAAGACGAAACCAACGCCGCGCTGAAAGATCCGGCGAAGCTGCATCAAATCTGGCTATCGCCAAAAGTAGCGTCCGATCTGGCCTTAATCCCCACGCTGCGTAAGCAAAACCCGAACATCAAAGTGCTGCTTTCCGTCGGCGGCTGGGGCGCGCGTGGCTTCTCTGGCGCAGCGGCAACCCAGGAGAGCCGCGCGGTGTTCATCCGCTCCGCACAGGAGATTGTCGAAAAATATGGTCTGGACGGGATCGATCTCGACTGGGAGTATCCGGTCAACGGCGCCTGGGGGCTGGTGGCAAGCCAGCCCGCCGACCGGGATAACTTTACCGCCCTGCTGAAGGAGATGCGCGACGCGTTCGGGCATAAAAAGCTGGTGACCATTGCGGTAGGCGCGAATGCGGAAAGTCCGAAAAGCTGGGTGGATGTGAAAGCGATTGCGCCCCTGCTCGACTACATCAACCTGATGACCTACGACATGGCGTACGGCACGCAGTACTTCAATGCCAACCTGTATGACTCCAGCACCTGGCCGACGGTGGCCGCCGCGGACAAATACAGCGTCGATTTTGTGGTGAACAACTATCTGGCCGCCGGACTCAAGCCGCAGCAGATGAACCTCGGGATTGGTTTCTATGGCCGCGTACCGAAACGCGCCGTGGAGCCGGGCATTGACTGGACGAAACCCGATGCGCAAAAAAATCCGGCCACTCAGCCTTACTTCGGGCCGCAGGAGATTGGGTTGTTCAAGTCACTCGGCTATGACCTGACCAAA
This sequence comes from Enterobacter sp. SGAir0187, assembly GCF_002952735.2. Classification (NCBI taxonomy): domain Bacteria; kingdom Pseudomonadati; phylum Pseudomonadota; class Gammaproteobacteria; order Enterobacterales; family Enterobacteriaceae; genus Enterobacter; species Enterobacter sp. SGAir0187. The sequence goes on from NZ_CP025034.2 coordinate 681,352, forward strand.
GATACCTACGTGAAGTATAACGATATCGTCAAAAAGCTGCTGAACGATCCGCAGAGACGCTTCACCGAACACTGGGACGACCAGGCAAAAGTGCCGTGGCTCTCGGTGAAAGGTGTCGATGGCAGCGCGCTGTTTGCGATTTCGTATGAGAACCCGCGATCCGTGGCGATCAAAGCGGACTACATCAAAGAGAAAGGGCTCGCCGGAGCGATGTTCTGGGAGTACGGCGCGGATGACGAAAACCGGTTAGCGAAGCAGCTGGCGGCGTCGCTCGGGATCCCACACTAAGGTAGTGTGCCGGGTGGCGCTCACGCTTACCCGGCCTACACGGAGAGCCTTATTTGAAAGTCGCAATCGGCTTCGGCGTGATGCCGAAGTCCTCTTTCAGCTCGCGCTTGCTCTTCATCACCATCTGGCCCTGGGTGTCGATCGTCATGTGCTGCGCGTCGGTGTTGTTGCGCGCCTGCCACAGCATCACCAGCTGCAGGCTGTTCTCTTTCTGCTCCGGGGTCAGCGCGACGCCATCGGGCCATTTTCCCAGCTCTACGGCGGTGACCAGACGCTGATAAATTTCCGGCGTCATCCCGCTAATCATGTCATCAATATTCACAATCCCGCCCTTTCGAAGGAATAATTTGCTGAATCGTTTTTTCAACCCTTGATCTGGTCGCCATTCTCATCATCGGTGAAGCTCATTGAGGCTGAATTCACGCAGAAACGCTCGCCCGTTGGCTGAGGGCCATCCGGGAAGACGTGGCCAAGGTGCGCATCGCAGTTGCCACAGCGAATTTCCGTGCGCACCATGCCGTGCGACGAATCGGTCAGATAGCGGATAGCCTCATCGCTCACCGGCTCGTAAAAGCTCGGCCAGCCGCAGCCCGAATCAAATTTCGTTTGTGAATTAAACAGCGGGGCATCACAGACCAGGCAGTGGTAGACACCGTCCCGCTTGTTGTGCAGTAAACGCCCGGTGAACGGGGGTTCCGTTCCGTGGTTCTGCGTTACGTAAAACTGCATTTCTGTGAGGTTTTTTTTCAAATCGTCAGGGTTACGTTGGTTCGACATATGCTTACATCTCGCTGTAGAAACAGACATCTTTTACCCCGCATTCTAACAAAACATTAACACCCTTGCGTGCACTTTTGATCTAAACTTATGTGTCGCGAAAAGGCGGTCAGGCAATTGTGATCACATTCACATTTTTATCCTGCGAGGACTTTAAAATTCCGGGCGCAGCCCCCATGTGGTTGCAAGCTCAAAGGGAAAGTGAGGCGAGTCAGTCGCACAAACGTTAGTCACAGGATTGATTTGTCGCAATGATTGACACGATTCCGCTTGACGCTGCGTAAGGTTTTTGTAATTTTACAGGCAACCTTTTATTCACTAACAAATAGCTGGTGGAATATATGACTATCAAAGTAGGTATCAACGGTTTTGGCCGTATCGGCCGTATTGTTTTCCGTGCTGCTCAGAAACGTTCTGACATCGAAATCGTTGGTATCAACGATCTCCTGGACGCTGAATACATGGCGTACATGCTGAAGTACGACTCAACTCACGGTCGTTTCGACGGCACCGTTGAAGTGAAAGACGGCCACCTGGTTGTAAATGGCAAAACCATCCGCGTTACTGCTGAAAAAGACCCAGCTAACCTGAAATGGAACGAAATTGGTGTTGACGTTGTTGCTGAAGCAACCGGTATCTTCCTGACCGACGAAACTGCACGTAAACACATCACTGCTGGTGCGAAGAAAGTTGTTCTGACTGGTCCTTCCAAAGACAACACCCCAATGTTCGTTCGTGGTGCAAACTTCGAAACTTACGCTGGCCAGGATATCGTGTCTAACGCATCCTGCACCACCAACTGCCTGGCACCGCTGGCTAAAGTTATCAACGACAACTTCGGCATCATCGAAGGTCTGATGACTACCGTTCACGCAACCACCGCTACTCAGAAAACCGTTGATGGCCCGTCTCACAAAGACTGGCGCGGCGGCCGTGGCGCGGCTCAGAACATCATCCCATCCTCTACCGGTGCGGCTAAAGCTGTAGGTAAAGTACTGCCAGAACTGAATGGCAAACTGACTGGTATGGCGTTCCGCGTTCCAACGCCTAACGTATCCGTTGTTGACCTGACCGTTCGTCTGGAAAAAGCTGCTTCTTATGAAGAAATTAAGAAAGCAATCAAAGCTGCTTCCGAAGGCCCAATGAAAGGCGTTCTGGGTTACACCGAAGACGACGTTGTTTCTACCGATTTCAACGGCGAAGTGTGCACTTCCGTGTTTGATGCTAAAGCAGGTATCGCACTGAACGACAACTTCGTTAAACTGGTATCCTGGTACGACAACGAAACCGGCTACTCTAACAAAGTACTGGACCTGATCGCTCACATCTCCAAATAAGTTGAGATGAGTGTTTGATCCAAAAAGGCGACTTCGGTCGCCTTTTTTATTTATAAGACAGAGGATTGCTTAATGATTAATAAAATTTTTGCACTTCCGGTAGTCGAACAACTTACCCCTGTGCTCTCCCGCCGCCAGATTGACGGTGCTGACGTTATCGTCGTTGACCATCCACGCGTTAAGGCCTCCGTGGCGCTGAACGGCGCCCACCTTCTCTCCTGGAAACCCGAAGGTGAAGCAGAGGGATTGTGGCTGAGCGATGCGACCTCTTTCAAAAAAGGGGCGGCGATTCGCGGCGGCGTACCGATCTGCTGGCCGTGGTTCGGCCCGTCCGCACAGCCGGGTTTGCCTTCTCACGGTTTTGCCCGTAACCAGCAGTGGACCCTGAAAGCGCATAACGAAGACGACAACGGCGCCGTGCTGACCTTTGAGCTGCAGGCTAACGATGAAACTCGTGCCCTCTGGCCGCATGATTTCACCCTGTACGCCCGCTTTAAGCTGGGTAAAACCTGTGAAATCGAACTGGAAGCCCATGGCGAGTTCGAAACCACCTCAGCCCTGCACACCTATTTCAACGTGGGTGACATCAGCGCAGTGAAGGTGAGCGGCCTTGGCGATACCTTTATCGACAAAGTCGATAACGCCAAAGAAGGGAAGCTGAGTGACGGCGTTCAGGCGTTTCCTGACCGTACCGACCGCGTCTATCTGCATCCGGAAGCATGCAGCATGATCCACGACGGTGCCCTGAACCGCGGCATCGAGGTGGTACATCACCACCATAGCAACGTGGTGGGCTGGAACCCGGGTCCGGCGCTGTCTGTCAGCATGGCCGACGTGCCTGACGACGGTTATAAAACGTTCGTCTGCGTGGAAACCGCCTGCGTGACCACCCCGCAGAAAGCGAGTGAAGAAAAGCCATCTCGTTTAGGGCAGACGATCCGCATTGTTAAGCGATAATCTCGCCGCACCACACTAAAGCAAACGGGGCGCATGCGCCCCGTTTTAATGCATCAATTGCACACTTTGAGTGCACAATCAGAACTTGTAGGTCACACCGACAGAGAAGATGCCTGCCCAGGACTTGTCGACCATCGGGCTATCCTTCACTTCATCGCTCAGACGCTCATAACGGCCAGTACCGTACACGCTCCAGTCGCCGAGGAAGTTATAGCTCGCGGTCAGCTCCAGGTACGGATCCCAGCCGTCATCTGCGCTGTAACTCTTCAGACCGCTACGACGGGACTCGTTTTTAGAGACGCCATAATAGTAGTCGTTGTAGTTCTCGCTGTTGTACTGCACACCAATCCCTGGGGTCAGAGTCAAAGCACCGTTGGTATAGCGGTACAACCACGCCAGGTCCCAGATAAAACCGTTGCTGTTATCCAGCGTATCGCCTGCCAGGGCCGTACGCAGGAAGCCATACTGGGTGTTATGCACATAAGAGAGGCCGGCCATCATCGAGCTTTTACGCTTGTCGAGCTGGCGAAGCGCGTGGCTGTCGCTATCACCCGGCTTGAAGTGCGTCGGATCGTAGTAGGCCATGATGGAGAGCTTATCGGCCGTATCGTTCCACAGATAGTAGCCGCCGCCGAGCCCACGGAACCAGACGTTATCCCCTTCATAGGTGATAACGGGAACAGGGTAAACATCACGGTCATACTGTTTGTACGGGCTGTTAATGACGCCAACACCCGCGCCAACCGTCCACTGACTTTCCGCCTGTGCGGTGCTTACTGCGGTCGCGGCAAGGATGCCTAATGCCAGAAGTTTGAGTTTGGTCACAATCCATTCTTTCCTGTAGTCAAATAATCAGCGGGTGAAGTGTAACCGCCATTCCCGTACATCCCAAAATTTTTTGCCTGCTAATCAGTCCGATTAACCCATTATTTTTAACTTATCAGATGACAACCTGCTTTCATTTACATGAACGCTGAATGAAAAACGTGCTTTTGCCTTATTACCAGAGTGGAAATTTTTGGATGAGTTATTGATATGTCATTGAAAGTAGATTTTATGGGCATGCAAGTTTTGCAAATGCCATCTACGCTTTAATTTAAGAAGAGTTTTCCTGAACACCTGCGGTTCTTAGCGTCTGACCTGGCACACAGGTTGCTGCTCTGGCAGTGAGGTGCGAGAGATTCTCTTCCGGGAGCCTCCACTACTCATACGAACGGCTCTTATCCTGTGCTAAAAAACGAAAGGACGGCATGCCATGAATATATTCGATCACTATCGCCAGCGCTATGAAGCTGCCAAGGACGAAGAGTTCACACTGCAGGAGTTTCTTACCATCTGTCGGCAAGATCGCAGTGCCTATGCCAATGCGGCAGAACGGCTATTGATGGCTATTGGTGAGCCAAACATGGTTGACACTGCCCTGGAACCCCGGCTTTCCCGTCTCTTTTCGAATCGGGTGGTCGCCCGATACCCGGCGTTTGAAGAGTTCTATGGTATGGAAGATGCCATCGAACAGATTGTCTCCTACCTGAAGCATGCCGCTCAGGGTCTGGAAGAGAAGAAACAGATCCTTTATTTACTCGGCCCCGTGGGCGGCGGTAAATCCTCGCTGGCGGAACGCCTGAAGTCGCTGATGCAGCGCGTGCCTATCTATGTGCTGAGCGCCAACGGCGAGCGCAGCCCGGTGAATGACCATCCGCTGTGCTTGTTCAATCCGCAGGAAGATGCGCAGATTCTGGATAAAGAGTACGGCATCCCGCGTCGCTACCTCGGCACCATCATGTCGCCGTGGGCGGCCAAACGCCTGCACGAATTTGGTGGCGACATCACCAAATTCCGCGTGGTCAAGGTCTGGCCGTCGATCCTGGAACAGATCGCCATCGCCAAAACGGAACCCGGTGATGAGAACAACCAGGATATTTCGGCGCTGGTTGGTAAGGTCGACATCCGCAAGCTGGAAAACTTCGCGCAAAACGACCCGGATGCCTACGGCTACTCGGGCGCGCTGTGCCGGGCTAACCAGGGGATTATGGAATTCGTCGAGATGTTTAAAGCGCCCATCAAGGTGCTGCATCCACTGCTGACGGCGACTCAGGAAGGAAACTACAACGGGACGGAAGGTATCTCCGCCCTGCCGTTTAACGGGATCATTCTTGCCCACTCGAACGAATCTGAATGGGTGACCTTCCGTAATAACAAAAACAACGAGGCCTTCCTTGACCGCGTGTACATCGTCAAGGTGCCTTACTGCCTGCGGATCTCCGAAGAGATCAAAATTTACGAGAAACTGCTTAACCACAGTGAGCTTGTGCATGCGCCGTGCGCGCCGGGCACCCTGGAAACGCTGTCACGCTTCTCCATCCTTTCGCGCCTGAAAGAGCCGGAAAACTCCAGCATTTACTCGAAAATGCGCGTGTATGACGGTGAGAGCCTGAAGGATACCGATCCGAAAGCGAAATCGTATCAGGAATACCGCGACTACGCCGGGGTTGATGAAGGGATGAACGGCCTGTCCACGCGCTTCGCGTTTAAGATCCTCTCCCGCGTCTTTAACTTCGACCATGCGGAAGTGGCGGCCAACCCGGTGCATCTGTTCTATGTGCTGGAGCAGCAAATTGAACGCGAACAGTTCCCGCAGGAGCAGGCTGAACGCTACCTTGAGTTCCTGAAAGGTTACCTGATCCCGAAATACGCCGAGTTCATTGGCAAAGAGATCCAGACGGCCTACCTGGAATCTTATTCAGAGTACGGGCAGAACATTTTCGACCGTTACGTCACTTACGCTGACTTCTGGATCCAGGATCAGGAGTACCGCGACCCGGATACCGGCCAGCTGTTTGACCGTGAATCCCTGAACGCGGAGCTGGAAAAAATCGAGAAGCCTGCCGGGATCAGCAACCCGAAAGACTTCCGTAACGAGATTGTGAACTTCGTCCTGCGCGCCAGAGCGCATAACAACGGGCGCAATCCGAACTGGACCAGCTACGAGAAACTGCGCACGGTCATTGAGAAGAAAATGTTCTCCAATACCGAAGAGCTGCTGCCGGTAATCTCGTTTAACGCCAAAACCTCAACCGATGAACAGAAAAAACACGACGATTTTGTCGACCGTATGATGGAAAAAGGCTACACCCGCAAACAGGTTCGCCTGCTCTGCGAATGGTACCTGCGCGTGCGTAAATCGTCTTAAAACAAGTGCCCGGCGGCGGTGAGCGCCTGCCGGGCCTACAAAATGCAAGTTGGCAAATGCAGTACGGGGGGTATATGACCTGGTTTATTGACCGGCGTCTTAACGGCAAAAACAAGAGCACGGTGAACCGCCAGCGCTTCTTGCGTCGTTATAAAGCGCAAATTAAACAGTCTATCTCCGAGGCCATCAACAAACGCTCGGTGACCGACGTCGACAGCGGCGAGTCTGTCTCCATCCCCACCGATGACATCAGCGAACCGATGTTTCATCAGGGGCGAGGCGGCCTGCGCCATCGCGTACACCCAGGTAATGACCACTTCGTTCAGAACGACAGAATTGAGCGCCCTCAGGGCGGCGGCGGTGGTTCAGGAAGCGGTCAGGGACAGGCCAGCCAGGACGGTGAAGGCCAGGACGAATTTGTCTTCCAGATTTCGAAAGATGAATATCTCGACCTGCTGTTCGAAGACCTGGCGCTGCCGAATCTGAAAAAGAATCAGCATCGTCAGCTTAATGAATATAAAACCCACCGCGCGGGTTATACCGCCAACGGCGTGCCCGCCAACATCAGCGTAGTGCGTTCGTTGCAGAATTCGCTGGCGCGACGCACGGCCATGACGGCAGGCAAACGTCGCGAACTGCGCGAGCTGGAGAGCAGCCTCAAGGTAGTAGAAAACACGGAACCGGCGCAACTGCTGGAAGAGGAGCGCCTGCGTAAAGAGATTGCAGAGCTGAGGGCGAAGATCGAACGGGTACCGTTTATCGACACCTTCGACCTGCGCTACAAGAACTACGAAAAACGCCCTGAGCCCTCCAGCCAGGCGGTGATGTTCTGTCTGATGGACGTGTCCGGCTCGATGGATCAGGCCACCAAAGATATGGCGAAGCGTTTTTATATCCTGCTCTATCTGTTCCTGAGCAGAACCTATAAGAACGTGGAGGTAGTCTATATCCGCCACCACACCCAGGCGAAGGAGGTGGATGAACATGAGTTCTTCTACTCGCAGGAGACCGGGGGCACCATCGTCTCGAGCGCGCTGAAGCTGATGGATGAAGTGGTCAAAGAGCGCTACGACCCGGCGCAGTGGAATATTTATGCCGCGCAGGCGTCGGATGGCGATAACTGGGCCGACGACTCGCCGCTGTGTCACGAGATCCTGGCGAAGAAAATTCTGCCGGTGGTGCGTTACTACAGCTATATCGAAATCACCCGTCGTGCTCACCAGACCCTGTGGCGGGAGTATGAGCATCTGCAGGCGATGTTCGATAATTTTGCCATGCAGCATATCCGTGACCAGGATGACATTTATCCGGTGTTCAGGGAGCTGTTCCACAAGCAGTCTGCTACCAGCAACGCATAACCCCACAGCCAGCGAACCCGCTGGCTGTTTTCTTTCGACCCCGTTCATCCCGTGCTAATGTAGAACGCTGCATACTGGATTATCACCGGGAAAATCGTTATGACTGACGACGTTATAGGAACAGGAACCCACCAGCAGCTCATTACCTTACTTACTGAGCAGGGCGCGCGTTTTCGCGTCATGGAACACGAGGCGGTTGGGAAATGTGAAGCGGTAAGTGAAATTCGCGGAACCGATCTGCGGCAAGGCGCCAAAGCCCTGGTCTGCAAAGTGAAGGGAAACGGCGTAAAAAAACACGTTCTGGCGATTCTGGCCGCCGATCTACAGGCTGACCTGAGCCAGCTTGCCAGCCATTTTGGCGGGCTAAAGGCCTCCCTCGCCAGCCCGGCCGAAGTCGATGCCCTGACCGCCTGCGTTTTCGGCGCTATCCCGCCCTTTAGCTTTCATCCTGACCTGGCACTGGTTGCCGACCCGCTGCTGTTCGAGCGCTTTGACGAAATCGCGTTTAACGCCGGCCTGCTGGAGAAATCCGTGATTATGGATACCCAGGATTACCTGCGCATCGCCCGTCCTGAGCTCGTCACCTTCCATAAAGCGTAACTGCGATGGCTGACGCCCTGTCAGCCTTTTCGTTCCAGAAACAGCACGGAGGCAACGAGAATAACGGCAATAGCGAAAAACGATGAGGAGATAATCAGCGTTTCCACAAACATGTGATCGTTCATGATGGCGACCCCTTTTGCGATATCTGCTTTCGTTTTAATCCGCGTAAATGACAAGGTTATGACAACGACAAAATCTTTTTAACCCTGTTCTCTGCCGCGTTTGCGCGTACAGTAAACAGAACAATTATTCTGGCAAGGATTCCCTATGTTTGACCCTACTCTGCTCATTCTTCTGGCACTCGCCGCGCTCGGCTTTATCAGCCATAACACTACCGTCGCCATCTCGATTCTGGTGCTGATCATTGTGCGCGTGACCCCGTTAAATACCTTTTTCCCGTGGATAGAAAAACAAGGCCTCACCATCGGGATTATCATCTTAACCATTGGGGTGATGGCGCCGATCGCCAGCGGCACCCTTCCCGCCTCAACGCTGCTGCATTCGTTTGTAAACTGGAAATCGCTGGTGGCGATCGCGGTGGGGATTTTTGTGTCGTGGCTGGGCGGTCGCGGCGTCACGCTGATGAGCAGCCAGCCCTCGCTGGTGGCGGGTCTGCTGGTGGGCACCGTGCTGGGCGTGGCGCTCTTTCGCGGCGTGCCGGTCGGCCCGCTGATTGCGGCTGGCCTTGTCTCGCTGTTTATTGGGAAGTCGTAGTCAGGCTGGCCATATAACGCGCCGGCGTCTGGCCCAATCCCTTCCTGAACATGGTGATAAACGCGGTGGTCGAGTCATAGCCCAGTGACTGGGCCACCTGCTGCACCGATTTCCCGCTTATTAAATGCTGTAACGCCACAATCAGCTGCAGCTGGTGGCGCCAGCGGCGGAAGCTGAGACCGGTCTCTTTCACCACCAGCCGCGCCAGATTGCGCTCGCTCATGGCGAAGTGACTCGCCCACTGCGTTAGCGTCTGCCAGGCGGCGGGCTCTTCCGCCATCTTCTCGCTCATCAGCCTGATTTTGGGATGGGGCGACACGGGCAGCTGCAGATGCTCCTGACGCTGGAGCGGCAGCTCGTCAAACAGCACGTCCACCAGGCGCGACGTGGTCGCAAGAGAGAGATGCTCAGGCGATTTTTCCGCCAGCGATAAAATCAGCTCCCGCACCAGAGGGGAGATTTTCAGGGTACAACAGCGCTCGGGCAGGCTGACGGCCCCCGGCTCAATAAACAAAAAGCAGAGCTGCGCGCCCGGCGTGGCCCTGTTGCTGTGCGGCATCTGGCCGGGGATCCAGACGGCATACTGAGGCGGCACCATCAGCATCGCATTTTCCACTTCACAGGTGATTGCGCCGCCGAGAGCCAGAATCAGCTGCCCCTTACGGTGATGATGCCGGGGAATATACTGTTCCTCCGCCACCACCTGAATGCGAAATGCGACGGCCGCATCGTGCTGGCTATCTGGATCGTAGCCTTCCAGTCCCAGACCAATCATCAGTTTGTCCGATATTAGCGATAAACTGTCATTTTAGCCTGATTTCAACCGCTGAGAAAATCGGTATTGTGTGCGCTCGCTTGAACGTATGAGAACATAATGACTACTGCTATTCGCACCTCAGGAAAACACGGCGCGCTGTTGATTGCAGGCATCCTGATGATTGCCACTACGCTTCGCGTCACCTTTACCGGCGCAGCGCCGCTGCTTGATACCATTCGTCTTGATTATGGCTTAAGTACGGCGCAAACCGGTCTGCTGACCACCCTGCCCCTGCTGGCTTTCGCCCTCGTCTCGCCGCTCGCCGCAGGCGTTGCCCGGCGTATCGGCATGGAGCGCAGCCTGTTTATCGCCCTGCTGCTGATTTGCGTCGGGATTGCCGTTCGCTCGCTGCCCTCCGCCGCTTTGCTTTTCACCGGAACGGCGATCGTCGGCTGCGGTATTGCGCTCGGGAACGTACTGTTACCCGGATTAATTAAGCGTGATTTTCCGGGCCAAGTGGCGAAGCTCACCGGCGCCTATTCCCTGACGATGGGCGTCTCGGCGGCGTTTGGCTCAGCGATGATTGTTCCCCTGGCAGAAGGGAGTGCGGGCTGGCATGGCGCGCTGCTGATGCTGATGGCGTTTCCGCTGGTCGCATTGCTGCTCTGGCTGCCGCAGTGGCGTCAGAAACACGTCGCAACGGTAACGGGCGCAGGCGCGCTGCATAACCGCGCGATCTGGCGCTCGGCCCTCGCCTGGCAGGTCACACTCTTTTTGGGGATTAACTCGCTGATTTACTACGTCATCATCGGCTGGCTGCCGGCGATACTGCTGAGCCACGGCTACAGCGAAGCGCAGGCCGGCTCGGTGCACGGGCTGCTGCAGCTAGCCACGGCCGTGCCGGGACTCGCCGTTCCGCTGATCCTCCACCGTCTGAAAGACCAGCGGGCGATCGCAGGCGCGGTGGCGCTGATGTGCGCGATAAGTGCGGCGGGATTATGGTTTATGCCGGGCATGGCGGTAATGTGGACGCTGGTGTTTGGCTTTGGCACAGGGGCAACGATGATCCTCGGCCTGACGTTTATTGGTCTGCGCGCCAGCACTGCACACCACGCGGCAGCGTTGTCCGGCATGGCGCAGTCGATTGGCTATCTGCTCGCCGCCTGCGGCCCTCCGCTAATGGGGAAAATTCACGATAGCGCGGGAGACTGGCGGATCCCGCTCTTGGGATGCGCGCTGGCCGCCGTGATAATGGCCCTCTGCGGCATCTTAGCCGGGCGAGACCGGGAGATCGCGCCCCGTTAAACAGTGTGGCAGACCCTCGGGTCTGCCTTTTTTACCCGCGCGCCGCGCGCAGCATCGCCTGTACCAGCACGACCGGACGTCCTTCCAGTGCAGCACGCTCATGCTGGAATAAGGTGATCACGAAGAACGGGTGCGTCACCAGCTCCGCGGCACGAATTTCACCCTGATCGTCCCAGCCCGTCACATGCATATCTCCGTTTTCCAGCGCCTGTGCAAACGCTGGAGACACGCCATAGTTACAGTGATATCCCTCTTCAATTTCCGGCTTGCCGTACGCTTTGGCGATCAGCGTATTCCTGCGCAGTTCAATCGCATCAGTTTTTTCCACCAGCGAGCAGGTCAGCGGCGCAATCACCATGGTGCCTTCGGTATCCGTCTCAGCGTGTGCCGCATCAGCCCAGCCCAGCACGTTACGGGCATACTCAATCAGCGCATGCTGGAACCCGCCGCAGGTGCCCAGGAACGGGATGCTGTTTTCACGGGCGTAGCGCGCGGCGATAAAAGCGGCCTCGGTGTTTTTGTAGGGGCTGGCAGGAACCAGCCAGATGGCATCGTAGCCCACCAGATCTTCAGAGCTTGTCAGCTCCGTCGTGGCCAGCCAGTCGTAATCGGCGGTGAGGTCAAGCACTGCGGCGGCGTCGTCAATGGCTAGCGGGATCGCCTGATGCGCAATAACATTGGGATTGTAATCGCCAACCAGCGCAATGCGCAGCGTCGTTTTAACCGGGAGGTGTTCCATGAAAGGTTCCTTATGCCAGAGTATTATCAGATAACATAAGGAACCTCAGACTACCGATCTTTTGCAATTATCACAATACCTTAAATTGGGAGGGTGAAATCATGATTCAGTGCAAACGGGTCTACGAACAGGCAGGCTCTGACGACGGCTATCGGGTACTGGTGGACAGGCTGTGGCCGCGCGGCGTTAAGAAAACGGATCTCGTGTATGACGAATGGTGTAAAGCGCTCGCGCCCTCGACTGAACTACGCAAGGCCTTTCATAGCGAAACGATTGATTTCACCGCCTTCAGTCAGGCCTATCGGGAAGAGCTGGCGCAGCAGGCTGACGAGGGCGCGCGTCTGGCGACGCTGGCGCGCAGGCAGACCGTCACCCTGCTCTTTGCTGCCAAAAACACGGAGCAAAATCACGCCCTGGTCTTAGCCGACTGGCTGCGCCATCTGTGATCAGCCGATCGTCAGTTCATCCAGAATTTGCGGTGCGTCATCCGGGGTGAGCGGCATCAGATGTTCGGCGCGGACAAACGCAAAGCCGTGCTGGTTATCGAAGGCGTAGACATCACCCGTCACCAGCCAAAGTGCGCGATCTGCGGTAGTGGGTAATTGCGTCATCACGCCGTTGACCGGGTTAACGAAACGCAGGCCAGGCTGGCAAAGGCCAAACAGCTCAACAGATTTACCAATATTGCGACGGCCTGACGCCGTGCGGGCACCCACGATCATCGCCATGCTGCCCGGTTTTAGCTGAAACATACTTCTCTCGCGGAAACGAACGCCAGAAACTGGCTAAGATTAATCCTAAAGAGAAGTGTATCGCAGGCGGTATCCGTCTGTCACCTGGTGGGTTGCGGATGATCGCGACGATAGAGCGTCCATTCATCGATCACTTCCCCGCCCGGTAATTTGCACTCGGTGCGAACGCCCTGCGGGCTTTGAACCGGGATCTGTTCCCCGCCTTTCTCCAGGCAGTAGACGGAGGCCGGGTTCGCCATACCGATAACGTGCGGCGGTTTCGGCGCATCGGGTGGCGTGGTTTTTGCGGTGCAGGCGGCCAGAGGAAGCGCCAGCGTCAGAAGCAGAAATCTCATCTCATTGATCCTTTTGACGTCATTACACCCTAAGGGTAACGGGTCATCGCCGCGTTCTCCATGATTTCTCCATTTTAACTGCACTTTTCAGCACTATAGTGTGGCATGTTCTCGATATGACCAGAGAACATCATTCCGTAATCAAGATGTCTTTGCCCCGGCCTCAACAACGGGGCTTTTTTTCTCGCCTGCTCCCCGCTTCCTGCATATATTAAATTTTCTGTATTCGTGTTTTACTATGCCTGAAGCCTAAAAACTCAGCATAACATGCAGATGCAGACGTCTTCTGCCTGGGAGTCATTCTACGTCATGTCGGACCTTATCCTCGCTCGCGTTTCAGAAACCCTTGCCACCGAGCAATCCCTTGGAAGCCTCGTTCGCCAGCTGCTGGAGATGCTGGAAATTGTCACCGACATGGAGTCGACCTACCTGACGAAGGTGGATATCGAGGCGCGGCTGCAGCACATCCTCTACGCCCGCAACAGCAAACAGATGACGATCCCGGAGGGGCTGAGCGTCCCATGGGATGAGACGCTGTGCAAACGCGCGCTGGATAGTGACACGATGTTCAGCAATGACGTGCCCGAACGTTGGCCCGAGTGTGAAGCCGCAAAAGCGCTTGGCATTACCACCTACATGAGTATTCCTGTCCATCTTGCGGATGGTTCACTTTACGGAACGCTCTGCGCCACCAGCACGGCCAGAAAGCCGCTGAGCGAGCGCGCTGAACAGGTGCTGAAGCTCTTCGCCGGGCTGATTGCCCAGTCCATTCAGAAAGAGTCGCTGGTGACCCAGCTTCGCGAAGCCAATGCGGCCCTCATCGCGCACTCCTATACGGATGCCCTTACCGGTTTACCCAACCGTCGCGCCATTTTTGAAGATCTGACCACCCTCTTTTCTCTGGCCCGGCACCTGAAGCGTAACGCCATCATCGCGTTTATCGATCTGGATGATTTCAAGCTGATTAACGATCGTTACGGCCACGAGTCTGGCGACCAGTTCCTGATAGAAGTGGGCAAGCGTTTGAACGAAGAGAAACAGCAGGACGATATTATCGGTCGTCTGGGCGGGGATGAATTTCTGGTCGCGTCGCTGAGCCAGCCCCACCAGGACGGGGATAACGCGCAGCTTACGCTGCTCAAAACGCGCCTTAGCGCCTGCATCGCCGGTGAATACTGGCTCGGCAGCGTTCATATTATTTATCCGGGCGCCAGTTTCGGCGTGATCGAAGTGGACCCTGCCGCAACCGATCCTGACAGCGCGTTACGCGCTGCGGATGTGGCGATGTATCAGGATAAGAAAGGAAAAAGCAAAACACGCTTTCTCACTATGGATTAACCCCGTACACTCTACGGCGTTACAGAAACCGAAACAGGTGATGGTATGAGAATAGGGATCCTCTTCCCGGTCGTTATTTTTATAACGGCGGTGGTTTTTTTAGCATGGTTTTTTGTTGGCGGCTACGCGGCGCCGGGGGCGTAAATGCGGAAGACAACCGTCATTATGCTAATCGTTGCCATTGCAGCGTTTGCCGGCACGCAGCTTGGCTGGTGGTAAACCCGATACGTAAAAAGGCCGCCATCCGGCAGCCTTTTTCAACGCTTTAAGACCTTAGCTTTTGATCTTTCTGTAGATAAACAGAACAACCAGCGCACCGATCACCGCGACGGCGAAACTGCCGAAGTTAAAGCCATCGACCTTGCCAAAACCGAACAGCGTACTGATCCAGCCGCCGACTACCGCGCCGACAATACCCAGTATTACGGTGACGATAAACCCACCGCCATCTTTGCCCGGCATGATCCACTTCGCCAGAATACCCGCAATAAGCCCAAAGATAATCCAGGATAAAATTCCCATAACTTTCCTCTCTGTATGGTTTTTGTCATTAAATCAACGACACAAAAAAGAATAGCACAGGATTCCAGAAAGGAAATTTGTGATAAGCATCACAGTGAGAGAGTGAGGAATTATTCATCAACAAAATGTACGGGCCACATAAAGTGTGGGGTTGCATCTTTTGTTGAGAAAGATTATCTTTCTCAACACTGAATAGTTGAGAGAAACACTCAGGTATTCAGTACGACATTGCTCACATTGCTTCCAGTATTTCTTGCCCACTCCTGAGTGGGTTTTTTTTTGCTCATACTCCAACAAACGCGTACCGGTTACGTCCCGCGCGTTTCGCCTGATAGAGCGCCTGGTCTGCGGCAATAATGATATTTTGCTGGCTGCCCGCGATGTCGACGGCACGGGCGGTAGAAATCCCGACGCTTACCGTCACCCGACCGAAGGGGCTAAAGGCATGGGCGATTTGCAGCGAGAACACATTGCGAATAATCGTCTGGGCCAGACGAAGCGCCTCCTGAATATCCGTATCCGGCAATATCAGCGCAAACTCCTCTCCGCCGTATCGCGCCACAAGCTGATTATCACGGGTAAGGCTCTCCCTGAGGCTGTTTCCAAGCATAGCCAGACACCGATCCCCTTCCGGATGGCCGTAGTTATCGTTGTATTTTTTGAAGTAGTCCACGTCCACGATCAGTATCGAAATCGGTGCGTCATGCGCGGCACACATAGCGATGTCCGAGAGGATTTTTTCATCAAAGACGCGGCGATTGTACAGCCCGGTCAACGCATCTTCTGAGGCAATAATCTTCAGCGCTTTGTTATCCCGTGTTTTACGGGACAGGTCAGAATACAGGAAGTATGACGCGACGATGAGTATCGCCGTGAACACGAAAATGAGTACCGCCAGCTGAATCGCCTGTTTGCGCCAGGGGGCAAGAGCTTCATCAATACTAACCGCCACGGTGGTGACCAGTCCGTAGCGAATGTTTTTCTCATAGGCATAGATGCGCTCGATTTTATCAAACCGTGAGATGGAGCTGGCTATCCCCGTATTTTGTACTTTGAGATATTTCCTGAAGAGCGGTGAATCAGAAACAATCGTGCCGATATAGGTATTTTTAAAGGGATACCGGACCAGCAGCACGCCTGATTGCGTCGTTAAGCCGATGACGCCCGAGTGGCCGATATTAATCTGCCCGTAGAGTGCCAGAAAATTTTCAATACCCAGCGTCACCACCACCACACCGTTAAATGCCCCGGTCTGGGTTTCAAGGCGCCGGCTGAGGGTGATAACCCATTTACCATTGGTTCTGCTTACCACCGGCTCCCCAATAAAGACCTGCTGAGTTTTATTTTCCTTGTGATAGATAAAAAACTCTCTGTCCGAGCCTTTGCGTGGCCCCGTAAAACTTTCATGCAACGCGGTAAAGATATCGCCCTGAGCATCGTAAACAACCACATTATTAATCTGGGTAAGGAGATTATCCTGATTATTTATCATCCGCTGAATATGAGTCGCCTGCTGCGGGGTCATGCCATAAATTTCGATTATGTCGGAAACGGTAGTAATTAACATTTCACTCTGGCGCATGATCCCTTCGGTATAGACATCAAGGGTATGGCTCAGGTTAGCGACGCTGGTATTAATTTGCTGGATTGACTGCTCTCTGGACGTGGCAATTTGGACGGCAAGCGCCAGCGAGATGATCAATGAGACAATGATGACGGTAATGGTTGTTGTGTAAAAAGTATTTTTCACATGCACGAGCTTTTCCACCTTATCACGCCTGATATCCCTGGCTGACAACTCTTGTCACTGTAACAAAGCTCAGGATAAGAGGAAAATGAATTGCACTTAAGCATATAACAGAAGCTCGTCGTAATTTCGTTTTACAAACTTACCGTCTCCCGGGGCTTAGATAAAATGACTTTAATAAAATCGATATAGGAGACGGGTTTACCAAAATAATAACCCTGCAGCAGGGTAATCTCATTACGGTTGAGATACTCCAGCTGCTCTTTCGTTTCTACGCCTTCAGCCACAATACGCAACGAGAGTTTTTTCGCCAGGTCAATAACGCAGTCCAGCAGGATCGTTGAGTCCTTCTCCTCTGATACCCGGTTAACAAAGCTTTTATCAATTTTAATATAATCTATGGCAAGCGCATTGAGACATGACAGCCCGGAATACCCTGTACCAAAATCATCCAGTGCAATGACAAAACCGGCGTTATGCAGCGCGTTGAGGTTTTCCACCAGATGAGGATTATCGATCAACGGTTCACGCTCGGTCACCTCAAGAACCAGCTTCACGGCTTTACCCTGAAACCCCTTGCCGAAGATTCGGCAGTCACCGATGAAAGAAGGGGCATTGATGTGTCTGGCGCTGATGTTCACCCCGATATGGAACCCGTCCGGCAACTTAGGCAACAGCGGCTTAAGCTGTGTCACCACTTTCGCCATCAAGCCTTTGGTCAGGGGAATAATCAACCCGCTACGTTCAGCAATCGGAATAAAGACGTCCGGCGGGATAAAGCCTGACTTAGGATGCTTCCACCTTGCCAGGACTTCAACCCCGTATAACCCGCCGGTATCGCCGTTCACGATCGGCTGGTAATAAGGCACGATCTCTCCCTGCAAAATGGCCTTACGCAAATCGTCTTCAAAGGTGGTACTTTTTCCCTTGTAGCGGCGGATCAAAATGCCCACCGCCAGGGATAGCGCGAGAATCAGCAGTATCAGGCTCCAGCCCTGTTGCAGTAGCCGCGTCAGGCTAAAAAAAGCAGGCGGTTGCCAGGCCAGACTGAAGGGGAAGCGCGAAGAGGTCGTCAGTGACCCCGCCCACGAGGCCGCTTTCCAGCCGGTCACCTCACCGTTGCGCGTAAACATCCTGTCGCCGACAACCAACCCCAGGTCAACGCTGTTTGATGCGTTCGCGATGACGTCCTGCAAATGCGCATCGCTGACGCTGACGATGACGCGCCCTCCCGCGATAGGCATCTGGAAGACAAGCACCGGGATGCCGTTCACCAGTCGGTTACCGGGTAGCAGCATTAATTTTTGTTCAGGTAACGTCTCCGGATGCACAATCAAAACGCCATTCCCGGGAAGGGAAGTACAGATGATTTTCCCCTGCTGCTGGATCATGATGGCGCGCAGATGCGGTTTTAGCGCGGCTTCTGTCCCCAGCGCCAGCTGGCCGCTGCTGCTACACCCCTGCTCCGCAACGCGCTTCGCCGCGCTGGCCGCACTGACGGCTTCCGACAGAATGCTTTCTATTTTCTGGGTGCTTACCGTGGCGGTATGAACATTATTCATTTTCGCCATCTGCCATAACTGCCAGTTAATAATCAGTATGCCGATCAGAAAAAGAAACAAGGCACTGAGAACAGGGATCATCACGTTACGCACGATGTTTTCCTTAATAGAATAAACCAGCATGGAGGATCGGAAAGAAGAACCCGTGGTTTACCCGGCGTTGCTTATCACAATGAAAATAGCTTAGCTGAGAATTGTCTTAAAAAACTGATGCTTTCGTATGAGTTCACCCGCCCCAATTTGCTCACCCGACGTGACTATCAGGCTTGTGCCTTGCCCTGGCTGTGTTAAGCTTTGTGAAATCAGGGAGCGGACAGGATAACTGGAAAATGAAAAAGCGCATTGCCGTTGCGATCGTTTCAACGCTTCTGGTCATCCTGTCTCTTTATGCGGTCAACGTGGTTATCATCGGACAGCAAAAAACCAAACAGCTTGAAATATCCCGAACCCTTTTACATTATTCAGAAGATCTGTCCCAAAGCGTGGCGCTGGGCCTCAAAAGCATAACGACGCAGGGATGTGATAAAGCCAGCCTTGATAGCTACAGGCAAATAAAGCTTAATAACCTCTATTTCAGCGATATCGGTTTTATCGAAAAGGGAAAAATTGTCTGTACCGCTTTTTGGGGTAAACTCACGACGCCCGTTCCACTTCCTGCGGAACTGCATAAAACGCCGAGAGGTTTTCTCCTGGCGCAGTTTTCCAGAAAAGGCTTTTTCACCGGCAATGCGGCCATTTATAATAATATTATTATCTTCACCTCCCGCTATGCTTACGATAAATTCACCCCGGTTACCGCAAGCTATTCTCTGAGCGCCACCACGAAGGACTTTGGCCGGATCTTTTTTTCAGCCGCCCCTGAGCTGCAGCCGCGAAGCTGGCTCCATTCGGTGCTGTTCACCCTGACCATACCGCAGTGCAGCGCCTTGTGGGATCTATGCGTGATTGTAAAACACCACGATGCGGGACTGGCCTCGCTCCCCCCGTTTATCTTTACGTTTCTCGCGGTCATACTCTTTTTTATCTGGGTCGCAATAACGTTATTTATCTTCCGTCTCTATGAAGACCGTTTTTCGCTGGAACGCACGCTGATCAAAGCCGTGATAACGAATACCTTCAGCGTTAATTATCAGCCCATTATTCGTATTCGCGATCAAAAAATCGTGGGCGTCGAAGTTCTGTCGCGATGGCGCGATCAAAAGCACGGAGACGTCTCGCCGGAGCTGTTCATCCCATTAATTAAGAAAATCGGTCTGTATAAAAAATATTACAGCAATATTATCGCGAAGTCCCTTTCAGAAATTGCCCCGCTGGCGATTAAGCATCAGCTGATCGTTTCAATCAACGTTGGGCGAAAGGAAATTGAAGACGGACAGTTTATTAACATTTTGCGTCGCGAGTGCTTAGTCAATCGCCTCCCCCTTTCCCTGATGAAGGTCGAGCTTTCTGAGAAAGCTGTTTCCGCGGCGGGTATCCTTGAGGAGTTCTGTCAGGAACTGAAGTCGCTTGGCGTTAAAATTTCAATCGATGATTTTGGCGTGCAAAATTCAAATCTGGCCCGGCTGTCACAGCTTGAATATGATGAAATTAAAATTGATAAGTCGCTGGTGGATGGCGTCAGCGAGCATTATAAGCAAAACATCTTTGTTATCTTCAGCGATGCCCTTGCGAAGTTGAATAAAACCCTTGTTTTCGAGGGCGTGGAAAATGAAATTCAATATCGCTTCATTGCGGACAGATATCCCAATGCCTTGATCCAGGGATGGTATTTTTCAAAAGCACTCACCCGGAGCGAACTGGCGAAGCAACTCACTGGCGTCGCCCCGTAATCAGAAGCCTGCCATGCACGTTTTTTTACACGCAGGCGTTTCCATTTTATCCGCCAAAACATATAGTCGTCATATTCAGACGGTAGATTACCCTGAAGCACACTCTGATTTTGGTTAAAAACGTGAAATTATCCTTACTTTTCCCAGTGGTACTGTTCTTTCTGATCGTTATTTTCGCGCTGTTTATCGATAAACCCACTTCGCCTATTCTGCGGAAAAAATGCATGTGGTCCGATAGCGTGATGCTGAGCTGTATCGCAAAGCATCAGCATAACGGTTTCTAAGGCAGGCTATTCATTTCCCCACTGATTGAGGAAGTTCGCAACATCATCAATACGACCCGCACGGATCCCGGCTTCAGTGGCCATCTCCTGCTGGGCTTCCTCGCTGATTTCCTCATTATTCGCTAAGCGGGTGAGCAGCAGCTGGAAATAGTGTGCCAGCGCGTCGCGCTCTGACTCAGCGACTTGCTCTGCAGCTTCCGTCGCGTATTCGTCGGCAATGTCATAATATTTCAGTGGGATGTCGTTGTGCATAACAGTCTCGTCTCTGATCAATAAAGGTAACGTCACGAGTATATCGGAGGCATTATCTCAACCAAAGCATTGCTTCAGAGGAGTAACGCGAGCAGCGCTGCGAGCGCGGGTATGGCCTGCACATACAAAATTTTACGGCTGGCGGTGGCTGCGCCAAAAAGTCCGGCAATCAGTACACAGGTCAGGAAGAAGATGGCCACCTGAATCCCGTTTTCGCCGAGCCAGAGGCTCCAGAGCAGACCGGCTGCCAGGAACCCGTTATACAGCCCCTGATTCGCGGCCAGCACGCGGGTGTCGCGCGCAAAATCAGGACGCAGATTAAAAGCCTTGTGCCCTGTTTTGGTATTCCACAGGAACATTTCAAGCACAAGAATGTAGAGATGGATGAGTGCAACGACAGCGATAAGGACAGTGGCTAACATTGAGTTGTCTCCCGCAGGCAGAAGCAAAAAAAACGGGAACCCTCAGGCCCCCGCTCTTGTTTAACCCAGAATCTGGATTACATGTTCGCGATAATCGCGTCGCCAAACTCTGAGCATTTCAGCAGCTTAGCGCCTTCCATCAGACGTTCGAAATCGTACGTGACGGTTTTCGCGTTGATCGCGCCTTCCATACCTTTAACGATCAGGTCTGCGGCTTCGAACCATTCCATATGACGCAGCATCATCTCTGCGGACAGAATGATAGAGCCTGGGTTCACTTTGTCCTGACCTGCGTATTTTGGTGCAGTACCGTGGGTCGCTTCGAACAGGGCGCACTCGTCACCGATGTTCGCGCCAGGGGCGATACCGATACCACCAACCTGCGCTGCCAGGGCGTCAGAGATGTAGTCACCGTTCAGGTTCATACAGGCAATCACGTCGTATTCTGCAGGACGCAGCAGGATCTGCTGCAGGAACGCATCGGCGATCACATCTTTAATGATGATCTCTTTGCCGGTGTTCGGGTTCTTGATCTTCTGCCATGGGCCGCCGTCGATCAGCTCACCGCCGAACTCTTCTTTCGCCAACTGGTAGCCCCAGTCTTTGAACGCGCCTTCGGTGAACTTCATGATGTTGCCTTTGTGAACCAGGGTCACAGAGTCACGGTCGTTGGTGATCGCATATTCGATTGCTGCACGCACCAGACGCTTGGTCCCTTCTTCGGAGCACGGCTTAATGCCGATACCACAATGCTCAGGGAAGCGAATTTTCTTCACGCCCATCTCTTCGCGCAGGAATTTAATCACTTTTTCTGCGTCAGCAGAGTCCGCTTTCCATTCGATACCCGCGTAGATGTCTTCTGAGTTTTCGCGGAAGATAACCATGTCGGTCAGTTCAGGGTGCTTAACCGGGCTTGGGGTGCCCTGATAGTAACGAACCGGACGCAGACAGACGTACAGGTCCAGCTCCTGACGCAGCGCCACGTTCAGGGAACGGATACCGCCGCCGACTGGGGTAGTCAGGGGGCCTTTAATAGCAACACGGTAGTCGCGGATCAGGTCCAGCGTTTCTGCTGGCAGCCAGACGTCCTGGCCATAAACTTGCGTCGATTTCTCACCGGTGTAAATTTCCATCCAGGAAATTTTACGCTCGCCTTTGTAGGCTTTCTCAACAGCGGCATCAACCACTTTCAGCATTGCCGGGGTAACGTCTACACCGATACCGTCACCTTCGATGAACGGAATAATCGGATTGTGAGGAACGTTAATCTTGCCGTTTTGCAGGGTGATCTTTTTACCTTCCGCCGGAACAACTACTTTGCTTTCCATTAACCTCTCCTTCGAGCGCTTCTGGTTGTTACTGATCTTATGTTAATAAATTGTAATGAGCCCTTCGATAGTACCTGATTGTCCGACGCCATGAAAGGTCTTCGTTATTAGGCTATAATGCGGCAATTGATAACGCCTGAAAATACCATGAAGAAAACTTCTTTTACAAAACACCGGGTTGAGCGATTCAGCTCGCGACAAGCCGCCAGACGACCGCAAGAAACCCAGCCAAAGCGGGTGATTCTGTTCAATAAACCCTACGATGTTTTGCCGCAGTTCACCGACGAAGCCGGACGCAGCACGCTAAAGGACTATATCCCTGTTCAGGGGGTCTACGCGGCCGGGCGTCTGGACCGGGACAGCGAAGGCCTGCTGGTCTTGACCAACGACGGCGCGCTGCAGGCGAAGCTCACGCAGCCAGGAAAACGCACCGGCAAAATTTACTTCGTCCAGGTCGAAGGGGAGCCGGACGAAGAAACGCTGGATAAATTGCGCAAAGGCGTCACGCTGAACGACGGTCCCACCCTGCCGGCAGGTATTGAACGCGTGAATGAACCGGAGTGGCTGTGGCCGCGCAATCCGCCGATCCGCGAACGCAAATCCATTCCGACCAGCTGGCTCAAAATCACCCTTTATGAAGGCCGCAACCGTCAGGTTCGGCGCATGACCGCGCACGTCGGCTTCCCTACCCTGCGTCTGATTCGCTACGCCATGGGCAGCTACACCCTGGAAACGCTGGCAAACGGTGAATGGCGCGACGTTACCCCTTAAGGAGTCACTATGTTTAAACCTCATGTCACGGTTGCCTGCGTGGTCCACGCCCGGGGTAAATTCCTGGTTGTCGAAGAGAGCATTAACGGCAAAGCGCTGTGGAACCAGCCAGCCGGACACCTTGAAGCCAATGAGACCCTTCTTCAGGCCGCAAAACGCGAGCTGTGGGAAGAGACCGGCATTCACGCTGAACCCCAGCACTTCATCCGTATGCACCAGTGGATTGCACCCGACAGCACCCCCTTCCTGCGTTTTTTATTTGCCGTTGAGCTTAGCGAAACGTGCGCCACAGAGCCGCAGGATGACGATATCGACCGCTGTCTGTGGGTCACCGCCGACGAGATCCTGAACGCGCGAAACCTGCGCTCGCCGCTGGTTGCGGAAAGCATTCGCTGCTGGCAGTCTGCCGACCGCTTGCCGCTGGATGTCATCGGCGCTTTTAACTGGCCGTTTACAGAGGGTGCCAATGGTGGGGGGGCGTGATAGAATACGCCGCCTTGAAGTTCAATGTCGTGAGTATTCCAATGTCAGAAAGCCCAAAAAAAGTGATCGTCGGCATGTCCGGCGGTGTCGATTCCTCCGTTTCCGCCTACCTGTTGCAGCAACAGGGCTATAAGGTGGAGGGCCTGTTCATGAAGAACTGGGAGGAAGACGATGGCGAGGAATACTGCACTGCCGCAGCGGATCTCGCCGATGCGCAGGCCGTGTGCGATAAGCTCGGCATTGAACTGCACACCGTTAACTTTGCCGCAGAATACTGGGACAACGTGTTTGAACTGTTCCTCGAAGAGTACAAAGCGGGCCGCACGCCGAACCCGGATATTCTGTGCAATAAAGAGATCAAATTTAAAGCCTTCCTGGAATTCGCCGCGGAAGATCTGGGCGCAGACTACATTGCGACCGGTCACTACGTGCGTCGCGCTGACGTGAATGGCAAAAGCCAGCTGCTGCGCGGTCTGGACGGCAACAAAGATCAAAGCTACTTCCTCTATACGCTGAGCCACGAGCAAATCGCCCAGAGCCTGTTCCCCGTCGGCGAGCTGGAAAAGCCGCAGGTGCGTAAAATCGCCGAAGAGCTGGACCTGATCACCGCGAAGAAAAAAGACTCTACCGGCATCTGCTTCATCGGCGAGCGCAAATTCCGCGATTTCCTCGGACGTTACCTGCCCGCACAGCCGGGTAAAATTGTCACCGTCGACGGGGAAGAGATTGGCCAGCATCAGGGGCTGATGTACCACACCTTAGGCCAGCGTAAAGGCCTGGGTATCGGCGGGACGAAAGAAGGTAGCGAAGATCCGTGGTACGTGGTCGACAAAGATGTCGAAAACAATATTCTGGTAGTTGCTCAGGGTCACGACCATCCGCGTCTGATGTCCGTTGGCCTGATCGCGCAACAGCTGCACTGGGTTGATCGTGAGCCGCTAAAAGGCACGCTGCGCTGCACGGTGAAAACACGCTACCGTCAGACCGATATTCCTTGCACCGTTACCGCGCTCGATGACGATCGCATTGACGTGCGCTTCGACGAGCCGGTCGCCGCCGTCACCCCGGGCCAGTCTGCTGTCTTCTACAGCGGCGAAATCTGCCTGGGCGGCGGGATCATTGAACAGCGCCTGCCGCTGCCCGCTGTTTAACAGCGATTGCACACATAAAGGAGACCGTGTGGCGAAGAACTACTATGACATCACCCTGGCGCTGGCGGGAATTTGCCAGTCAGCCCGTCTGGTGCAACAGCTGGCGCATCAGGGTCATTGCGACGCTGACGCCCTGCACGTTTCACTCAACAGCGTTATCGACCTCAACCCCGGTTCAACCCTGGGCGTGTTCGGTGGCAGTGAAACCAATCTTCGTCTCGGTCTTGAAACCCTGCTTGGCGTGCTTAACGCCAGCAGCCGTCAGGGGTTAAACGCAGAGCTGACCCGCTACACGTTGAGCCTGATGGTGCTGGAGCGTAAGCTGAGCGCAGCAAAAGGCGCGCTTAATACCCTGGGCGATCGCATTGCCGGGCTACAGCGTCAGCTCGATCATTTCGACCTGCAGTCCGACACGCTGCTGAGTGCCATGGCCGGCATTTATGTTGACGTCATCAGCCCGCTGGGACCGCGTATACAGGTCACCGGCTCCCCTGCCGTGCTGCAAAGTCCGCAGGTACAGGCAAAAGTGCGCGCCTCCCTGCTGGCTGGGATCCGCGCTGCCGTGCTGTGGCACCAGGTTGGCGGTGGCCGCCTGCAGCTAATGTTTTCTCGTAATCGCCTGACCACTCAGGCAAAACAAATTCTTGCTCATTGTTAACCTCCCGGAGTTGCGAATTATGGAATTATCCTCACTGACCGCCGTATCCCCTGTCGATGGACGCTACGGCGATAAAGTCAGCGCGCTGCGCGGGATCTTCAGCGAATATGGTTTGCTGAAGTTCCGTGTTCAGGTTGAAGTACGCTGGCTGCAAAAGCTGGCCGCCCAGGCAGCAATCAAGGAAGTTCCTGCTTTTGATGAAAAGGCAAACGATTACCTTGATAAAATCGTTGCCGACTTCAATGAAGAAGATGCCGCGCGCATTAAAACCATTGAGCGCACCACCAACCACGACGTGAAGGCGGTCGAGTACTTCCTGAAGGAGAAAGTGGAAAGCGTTCCTGCACTGCACGCCGTGTCTGAGTTCATCCACTTCGCCTGTACGTCTGAAGACATCAACAACCTGTCGCACGCCCTGATGCTCTCTACCGCGCGCAAAGAGGTGGTGCTACCTTACTGGCGTCAAATCATCGACGCGGTGAAAGCGCTGTCCGTGGAATACCGCGACATTCCTCTGCTCTCCCGTACCCACGGCCAGCCAGCCACCCCATCCACGATGGGTAAAGAGATGGCGAACGTCGCGTACCGTATGGAGCGCCAGTATCGTCAGCTGGAACAGGTTGAAATTCTGGGTAAAATCAACGGCGCGGTCGGTAACTATAACGCCCACATCGCCGCGTATCCGGAAGTGGACTGGCACCAGTTCAGCGAAGAGTTCGTGACCTCTCTGGGCATTCAGTGGAACCCGTACACTACCCAGATTGAGCCGCACGACTATATCGCCGAGCTGTTTGACTGCATCGCGCGCTTCAACACCATCCTGATCGACTTCGATCGTGACGTGTGGGGCTACATCGCCCTGAACCACTTCAAACAGAAAACCATTGCGGGTGAAATCGGCTCTTCCACCATGCCGCACAAAGTGAACCCGATCGACTTCGAAAACTCCGAAGGCAACCTGGGTCTGGCGAACGCCGTGCTGCAGCATATGGCAAGCAAACTGCCGGTATCCCGCTGGCAGCGCGACCTGACCGACTCCACCGTGTTGCGTAACCTGGGCGTGGGCATCGGCTACGCGCTGATTGCGTACCAGTCCACCCTGAAAGGCGTGAGCAAGCTGGAAGTGAACCGCGATCGTCTGCTGGACGAACTGGATCACAACTGGGAAGTGCTGGCGGAGCCGATTCAGACCGTGATGCGTCGTTATGGCATCGAAAAACCGTACGAAAAACTGAAAGAGCTGACCCGCGGCAAACGCGTTGATGCCGAGGGTATGAAGCAGTTTATCGACGGCCTGGCGCTGCCGGAAGAAGAGAAAACCCGCCTGAAGGCGATGACTCCGGCGAACTACATTGGCCGCGCCATCACCATGGTTGACGAGCTGAAGTAATCTCCTCTCCCCCCTTTCCGCCCGGAAAGGGGGTTGCTTTTCCCCGGTTTACTCAATGTTTATCCCCACAGCAACATAATCAGCGTTAAACTATTCATACTATTTATTCTGGGAGAAAAGATGATGCGCGTACTGGTTGTTGAGGATAACGCATTGCTACGTCATCACCTGAAGGTTCAGCTTCAGGAGATGGGACATCAGGTGGACGATGCTGAAGATGCAAAAGAAGCCGATTATTATCTCAATGAACACCTGCCGGATATCGCCATTGTCGATTTAGGGTTGCCTGATGAAGACGGTCTGTCGTTGATTCGCCGCTGGCGCAGCCACGATGTTTCTCTGCCGGTTCTGGTGCTGACCGCCCGTGAAGGCTGGCAGGATAAGGTCGAAGTGCTCAGCGCGGGTGCGGATGATTACGTCACCAAGCCGTTCCATATTGAAGAGGTGGCGGCCCGCATGCAGGCGCTGCTTCGTCGCAACAGCGGGCTGGCATCTCAGGTTATCTCCATCCCGCCTTTCCAGGTCGACCTCTCCCGCCGGGAATTATCCATCAATGATGAAGTGATCAAGCTCACCGCCTTCGAATACACCATCATGGAGACGCTGATCCGTAACAACGGCAAGGTCGTGAGCAAAGACTCCTTAATGCTCCAGCTCTATCCTGATGCTGAACTGCGTGAGAGCCATACCATTGACGTGCTGATGGGACGTTTACGTAAGAAAATTCAGGCGCAATATCCACAGGATGTGATTACCACCGTCCGTGGCCAGGGCTACCTGTTCGAATTACGCTAAATGAGACGGATCTTGCGCCATATTTTGCCCCTCTCGCTGCGGGTGCGCTTTTTACTGGCAACGGCAGCCGTCGTGCTGGTGCTGTCGCTCTCCTACGGCATGGTCGCCCTGGTGGGCTACAGCGTCAGCTTTGATAAAACCACCTTTCGCCTGCTGCGTGGCGAAAGCAATCTGTTTTATACCCTGGCGAAGTGGGAAGACAATAAAATCACCGTCGAAATGCCGGAAAACCTCAATCAGCAGAGCCCCACGCTGGCCCTGATTTATGACGAAAAGGGGAAGCTACTGTGGGCGCAGCGAGACATTCCGTGGCTGGTCAAAAGCATTCGTCCGGACTGGCTGAAAACCAACGGGTTTCACGAAATTGAAGCCGATCTCAACACCACCAGCTCGCTGATCCGTGAAGATCGCTCCCTGCAGCAAAAGCTGAACGAGATCCGCGCCGACGATGCCGAAACGGAGATGACCCACTCCGTCGCGATTAACCTCTATCCGGCGACGCTAAACATGCCGCAGTTGACCATCGTGGTGATCGACACCATTCCGGTCGAGCTGAAGCGTTCTTATATGGTCTGGAGCTGGTTCATCTACGTTCTGGCGGCAAATCTGCTGCTGGTGATCCCGCTGCTGTGGGTGGCGGCGTGGTGGAGCTTGCGCCCCATTGAATCACTGGCGAAAGAGGTTCGCGAACTGGAAGAACATCATCGCGAAAAGCTTAATCCGGAAACCACCCGCGAGCTCACCAGCCTGGTGCGAAACCTCAACCGCCTGCTGAAAAGTGAACGCGAACGCTATGATAAATACCGCACGACGCTTACCGACCTGACCCACAGCCTGAAAACCCCGCTCGCGGTCATGCAAAGCACCCTGCGTTCCATGCGCAGTTCGAAGCTGAGCGTTGACGATGCCGAGCCGGTGATGCTGGAGCAGATCAGCCGTATTTCCCAGCAAATTGGTTATTACCTCCACCGCGCCAGCATGCGTTCCGGCAGCGCCCTACTGAGCCGTGAGCTGCATCCGGTCGCCCCGCTTCTGGATAACCTTACGTCTGCCCTCAACAAGGTGTATCAGCGTAAAGGGGTGAACATCAGCCTCGATATCTCGCCAGAGATAAGCTTTGTGGGTGAAAAAAATGACTTCATGGAAGTGATGGGTAACCTGCTGGATAACGCCTGCAAATACTGTCTGGAGTTCGTGGAAGTGTCGGCGCGCCAGACGGAAACCGAGCTGCATATCATCGTGGAGGATGATGGCCCGGGGATCCCGCGCAATAAACGAGATGTGGTGTTCGATCGCGGTCAGCGCGCCGATACGTTGCGTCCTGGCCAGGGCGTTGGATTAGCCGTCGCCCGGGAGATTGTCGATCAGTACGACGGGAAAATCGAAACCAGCGAAAGCCTGCTGGGCGGCGCCAGAATGGAGGTCATTTTTGGTCGCCAGCAGCCCACATCGAACGATAGTTAACCCGTTATGTGAAAAATGCGAGGATCTCGCAGCCGGGGGGCTGAGCTTCCGTTATAATCCGAGTCAGTAAGAGCCTGCGGAATAAAAAAATTATGGATTATCACTTAACACTTAACTGGCCCGAGTTTATAGAACGTTACTGGCAAAAACGCCCGGTGGTTCTGAAGCGCGGGTTCAGCAATTTTGTCGACCCTATCTCGCCTGACGAGCTGGCCGGTCTGGCCATGGAAAACGAAGTCGACAGCCGCCTGGTCAGCCACCAGGACGGGAAATGGCAGGTTAGCCACGGTCCTTTCGAAAGCTACGATCACCTCGGTGAAAACAACTGGTCGCTGCTGGTACAGGCGGTCAACCACTGGCACGAGCCAACGGCCGCCTTAATGCGTCCATTCCGCGCCCTGCCCGACTGGCGCATGGACGATCTGATGATCTCCTTCTCCGTACCTGGCGGCGGCGTGGGTCCGCATCTGGACCAGTACGACGTGTTTATCATTCAGGGTACGGGCCGCCGCCGCTGGCGCGTGGGCGAAAAAGTCCCCATGAAGCAGCACTGCCCGCACCCGGACCTGCTTCAGGTTGACCCGTTTGACGGGATTATCGACGAAGAGCTGGAGCCGGGTGACATTCTCTACATTCCACCGGGATTCCCGCACGAAGGTTACTCCCTGGAGAATTCCCTCAACTACTCCGTCGGGTTCCGCGCGCCAAGCGGGCGCGAGATGATCAGCGGATTTGCCGACTATGTTCTGCAGCGCGAGCTGGGCAGCTATCGTTACAGCGACCCTGATGTGCCTGCACGCGAGCATCCGGCCGATATCCTGCCCGCAGAGCTGGATAAGCTGCGCGGCATGATGCTGGATCTGATTAACGAGCCGGAGCACTTCAAACAGTGGTTTGGCGAGTTTATCAGCCAGTCCCGCCACGAGCTGGACGTTGCACCACCGGAGCCGCCTTATCAAGCTGACGAGATTTATGATGCGCTTCAGCAGGGCGACAAGCTGACGCGCTTGGGCGGACTACGCGTGCTGCGTATTGGTGAGGACGTGTTCGTCAATGGCGAGAAGCTGGACTCACCGCACCGACCGGCGCTGGAAGCGATTGCCAGCCATCTGGTGCTGACTGCCGATACCTTTGGCGATGCGCTGGAAGACCCATCCTTCCTCGCGATGCTGGCCGCACTGGTCAACAGCGGGTACTGGTTCTTTGAGGACTGAGTCGTGATATTTGCCGGGTGGCGGCTTCGCCTTACCCGGCCTACATTCGGATCGTAGGCCCGGTAAGCGTAGCGCCACCGGGCGTTTTTATCGCCGCTCTCCCGCCGCAAAATCCTCGATCTCGCCGGCCCAATCCACCGGATACAACCCTTGAGCCACGTCCCGATGAAACGTTGAAAACGGCCAGTCGCTGACTTTACCCACAAAGCCGTGCTTCAGCGGATTGACGTAAATGTAATCCACATGCCGCCGGTAGTCCTCTTCGTTACGGATAGTGTGTTCCCAGAATCGTGGCTGCCAGATATGGCGCATGTCGATGTTGCGGCTGAACGTCTTTTTGATATCCCGCCAGCGAGCAGAAAAATCACTGTCTCCTTCCGGTAGGGTCCAGATACAGTGCATGTGTTCAGGCAGAATAACCCACGCGTTGATGGTGAAGGGCTTCGCACGTTTAACCGTTGAGGTGGCGGAACGCAGGCTATCGATATGGCGGGTAAGCAAATCGTTCTGACGATTTTGCAGGTTGACGGTGAAGAACCAGGTTCCACCGGGGACGTAATGGCGACGGTAGTTTGACATGGGCACTCCTTGCCTCAATGCCGGGTGGCGGCTTCGCCTTACCCGACCTACATTCGGATCGTAGGCCTGGTAAACGTAGCGCCACCGGGCGTTTTTTTAGCGTTTAGCGGTCAACTCCGCAATCCGCACAATCACCTGCACCGCCTTTTCCATTCCTTCCAGCGTCACAAACTCATGCTTGCCATGGTAGTTATAGCCACCGGTAAACAGGTTCGGGCACGGCAGTCCCATGAATGACAGCTGAGAACCGTCAGTGCCGCCGCGAATCGGCTTCAGCTGCGGTTCAATATCGCAGTCGCGCATCGCCTGCTGGGCGATATCGAGAATATGCGGATGCACCATCACCTTCTCGCGCATATTGTAATAGCTGTCTTCGATGATGAGCTCAATATAGCAGTCAGGATGCAGGCCCTTGCCCACCTTCCTGGCGATCTCCATCATCTTACGCTTGCGCGCCTCAAAGGCTTTACGGTCGAAATCGCGGATGATGTAGTGCATCTGCGCGCTGTCCACGGTGCCTTTGATGCTGGTCAGGTGATAGAACCCTTCATACCCCTCGGTCTGTTCGGGGCTCTCTTCCGCCGGGACTTCCGCATGAATTCGCGACGCCAGCGACAGCGCGTTCACCATGACGCCTTTCGCCGAACCGGGGTGAACGTTGTTACCGACAATTTTGATCGTAACAGACGCGGCATTGAAGTTTTCATACTCCAGTTCACCGACGCCGCCGCCGTCAACGGTATAGGCCCACTGCGCGTTAAAGGCGTCCACGTCGAAGTGCTTCGCGCCCTTGCCGACCTCTTCATCCGGCGTAAAGGCCACGCGGATATCCCCGTGCGGGATATCTTTGCCCTTCAGCACCGCCAGCGCCGTCATGATTTCCGCGATCCCCGCTTTATCATCCGCCCCCAGCAACGTTTTTCCGTCGGTGGTGATCAGCGTCTGGCCCAGCAGCTGGTGCAGCACCGGGAACATGACGGGCGAGAGCACTTCGTCGCCTATGCCCAGCGCAATGTCGCCACCGCGGTAGTTTTCAACAATCTGCGGGTTTACATGTTTACCGCTAAAATCAGGAGAGGTGTCGACATGGGAGATGAAGCCAATCGCCGGAATGTCACCCGGGACATTCGCCGGCAGCGTTCCCATCACAGTGCCTTTCTCGCTTAACGTGACGTTGACCAGCCCCATGGCGTCAAGCTGCTCTTTAAGCAGGTTTAATAACTTCCACTGGCCTTCGGTGCTCGGCACCTGGCGAACACCCGGTTTAGATTGGGTATCCAGCGAAACGTACTGTAAAAAACGCTCAAGTAATTTATCCATGCAGTCACCCTCACTTTTTGTGACAACATTATCAATAAGCATCAAAACGCAAATATTGCGTCAGGTCACTTTTATCCCGCAAACGAGAATATTTTCCGTTTATATCGTTATGCGTTAGTAAATGTAGCTTATGAATCAGTGACAAGGATTGGCGATTGCAGGGGATTGCCGTAGAATGGCCGCCCTCATTACGAGTCACCAAGGTGGTTACACACAAACCCCGCTTCAGTCTGCTGCCTGAGGCGTCTATATGGGACAGCGCAAAAATTGAATACACAAACCCGTTCACCGCTGGTGAAACTGGAACGAATTCGTAAAAGTTTTGATGGCAAGGACGTCATTTCCGACCTCACTCTCACCATCAATGACGGTGAGTTTCTGACGCTGCTTGGCCCCTCCGGCTGCGGCAAAACAACCGTACTGCGCCTTATCGCCGGGCTGGAAAGCGTCGATAACGGCCACATCCATCTTGAAAACCAGGACATCACCCAGGTTCCCGCCGAAGATCGCCACGTCAACACTGTCTTTCAGAGCTATGCCCTCTTCCCGCACATGACCGTGTTTGAAAACGTGGCGTTTGGCCTGCGGATGCAAAAAACCCCGGCGAATGAAATCGAACCGCGCGTCACCGACGCCCTGCGCATGGTGCAGCTTGAGACGTTTGCCCAGCGTAAACCCCATCAGCTTTCCGGCGGCCAGCAGCAGCGCGTGGCCATCGCCCGCGCCGTGGTGAACAAGCCGCGTCTGCTCCTGCTGGATGAATCCCTCTCGGCGCTGGATTACAAGCTGCGCAAGCAGATGCAGAACGAGCTCAAAGCCCTGCAGCGCAAGCTCGGCATTACCTTTGTCTTCGTCACCCACGATCAGGAAGAGGCCCTGACCATGTCCGACCGCATCGTGGTGATGCGTGACGGTAAAATCGAGCAGGACGGCACGCCGCGTGAAATCTACGAAGAGCCGAAGAACCTGTTTGTCGCCAGCTTCATTGGTGAAATCAATATCTTCGACGCCACGGTGATCGAACGTCTGGACGACCAGCGCGTCCGGGCCCGCGTCGAAGGACGGGACTGCGCCATCACGGTGAATTTCCCCGTCGAAAAGGGACAAAAACTCAACGTTCTGCTGCGCCCGGAAGATCTGCGCGTCGATGAAATCCACGGCAATGCCGAGGCCGAAGGGTTAATCGGCTATATCCGCGAGCGCAACTACAAAGGGATGACGCTGGAGTCTGTCGTCGAGCTGGAGAACGGCAAAATGGTGATGGTCAGCGAGTTCTTTAACGAGGACGACCCTGACTTCGACCACTCTCTCGACCAGAAAATGGTTATCAACTGGGTAGAAAGCTGGGAGGTTGTACTGGCTGATGAAGAACACAAGTAAGTTCCAGAATGTGGTGATTGCCACGATCGTCGGTTGGCTTGTGTTGTTTGTCTTTCTACCCAACCTGATGATTATCGCCACCAGCTTCCTGACCCGCGACGATACCCATTTCGTTTCGCTTGTCTTTACGCTGGACAACTACACGCGCCTGCTCGATCCGCTCTATTTTGACGTGCTGCTGCACTCGCTGAATATGGCGCTGATTGCCACGATTGCCTGTCTGGTGCTGGGATATCCCTTCGCGTGGTTCCTCGCGGGCCTGCCGCAAAAGGTGCGGCCCCTGCTGCTATTTTTACTGATTGTGCCGTTCTGGACCAACTCGCTGATTCGCATCTACGGGCTGAAAATCTTCCTCAGCACCAAAGGCTACCTCAATGAATTTCTGCTGTGGCTGGGAGTGATCGATACGCCGATCCGCATCATGTTCACCCCGAGCGCGGTGATTATCGGTCTGGTCTATATCCTGCTGCCGTTTATGGTGATGCCGCTCTACTCCAGCATTGAGAAGCTGGATAAACCGCTGCTGGAAGCGGCAAAAGATCTGGGTGCCAACAAGTTCCAGACCTTTATACGCATTATCATCCCGCTGACCATGCCCGGCATTATCGCGGGCTGTCTGCTGGTGATGCTCCCGGCGATGGGCTTGTTCTACGTTTCTGACCTGATGGGCGGGGCGAAAAACCTGCTGATTGGGAATGTGATCAAGAGCCAGTTCCTCAACATCCGCGACTGGCCGTTCGGGTCCGCCACCAGCATTACGCTGACGGTGGTGATGGGTCTGATGCTGCTGGTCTACTGGCGCGCCTCACGGCTGCTGAATAAGAAGGTGGAACTCGAATGATCGGTCGACTGCTTCGCGGCGGTTTTATGACCGCCATTTACGCTTACCTGTATATCCCGATCATTATTTTGATCGTGAACTCGTTTAATAGCTCGCGCTTTGGGATTAACTGGCAGGGCTTTACCACCGACTGGTACAGCCTGCTGATGAACAATGACAGCCTGCTGCAGGCCGCTCAGCACTCGCTGACGATGGCGATCTTCTCCGCCACCTTCGCCACGCTGATTGGCTCCCTGACCGCCGTGGCGCTCTACCGCTATCGTTTTCGCGGTAAGCCGTTCGTCAGCGGCATGCTGTTTGTGGTGATGATGTCGCCGGACATCGTGATGGCGATTTCGCTGCTGGTGCTGTTTATGCTGCTGGGCGTTCAGCTTGGCTTCTGGTCGCTGCTGTTTTCCCATATCACCTTCTGCCTGCCGTTTGTGGTGGTGACCGTCTTTGCGCGCCTGAAAGGGTTCGACGTGCGCATGCTGGAGGCGGCGAAAGATCTGGGCGCCAGCGAGATGACCATCCTGCGCAAAATCATCCTGCCACTGGCGATGCCCGCCGTGGCGGCCGGATGGCTGCTGAGCTTTACCCTGTCGATGGATGACGTGGTGGTTTCCTCCTTCGTGACCGGGCCGAGCTATGAAATTCTGCCGTTGAAAATCTATTCGATGGTGAAAGTCGGCGTTTCACCTGAGGTGAACGCGCTGGCGACCATTCTGCTGGTGTTTTCGCTGGTTCTGGTGATCGCCAGCCAGGTTATTGCTCGTGATAAAACAAAATCTCAGGGGACAATGAAATGAAAAAAATGCTCGCCGCTGCGGCGCTGGTGCTTGGCATGGGTGCCGCGCACGCTGATGACAGCAAAACGCTCTATTTTTACAACTGGACCGAGTATGTGCCGCCGGGACTGCTGGAACAGTTCACCAAAGAGACGGGCATCAAGGTGATCTACTCGACCTACGAGTCGAATGAAACCATGTATGCCAAGCTCAAAACCTACAAAGACGGCGCGTACGATCTGGTGGTACCTTCCACCTACTTTGTCGACAAAATGCGCAAAGAGGGCATGATCCAGAAGATCGATAAAACGAAGCTAACCCATTTTTCAAACCTCGATCCGGAGATGCTCAACAAGCCGTTTGACCCGAATAACGACTACTCCATTCCGTATATCTGGGGGGCAACCGCGATTGGCGTTAACAGTGAGGCCGTCGATCCGAAAACGGTGACAAGCTGGGCCGACCTGTGGAAACCGGAGTACAAAGGCAGCCTGTTGTTGACAGACGACGCGCGTGAAGTGTTCCAGATCGCGCTGCGCAAGCTGGGCTACTCGGGCAATACGACGGATCCAAAAGAGATTGAAGCGGCGTATACCGAGCTGAAAAAGCTGATGCCTAACGTGGCGGCATTCAACTCCGATAACCCGGCAAACCCGTATATGGAAGGCGAAGTGAACCTGGGGATGGTGTGGAACGGCTCCGCGTATGTCGCCCGCCAGGCCGGTACGCCGCTTGAGGTTGTCTGGCCAAAAGAGGGCGGGATTTTCTGGATGGACAGTCTTTCAATCCCGGCCAACGCGAAAAACGTGGACGGGGCACATAAGCTGATTGACTTCCTGCTGCGCCCTGACGTGGCGAAACAGGTTGCCGAGACGATTGGCTACCCGACGCCCAACCTGGCCGCACGCAAGCTGCTGAAGCCTGACGTGGCTAACGATAAGTCGCTCTACCCGGACGCCGAAACCATCAGCAAAGGTGAATGGCAGAACGATGTCGGCGACGCCAGCCGCCTCTACGAAGAGTATTACCAGAAGTTAAAAGCGGGCCGCTAACCGGTATCGCGTTCTTCCTCACGCCGCCTGCGCGGCGTGAGGGGGAATTAACTGACCGCATTCTCTCCTGCCCAGATCGTCGCCTTTCGCATCGCCTCCACCACCTCCTCATCAGACAGACCCAGCGCCTGACGAACCCGGGTTGCCTCGTCCCAGCGCTGCTGTTCATAATAACGACAGAGGTTGATCATGTCGGCTAACTGCCCCTCCTGATGGCACAGCGCGTTGCTCACGCTCTGCGGTACCGCAATTTGCTTCATCAACTCGGCCATCGGCAGCTCAAGAAGGGTATCGAGCAAAGAAAACAGGCCGCACATGAACGCATTTTCGGCCAGAATCGGGTCTTTCATCGTCTCTGCGATCAGTTCGCAGAACTTGCCGCGCATCATGCTTAACGGGTAAAGCTCGCTGACGGTGTCATTACCCGCACTGGCGAGGACCACGACGGCAACAAACCGTCGGAGCTGATTTTCGCCAAGATACCTGAGCACCTCGCTCAGGGTTAACTTGCTGAAATTACAAGCGCCGACATGTTTAAACGCCGTATGCTTCATATAGCGCATGATTTTATAAGAGAGCGTCAGATCCGTTTTTATCAACGACTCGATGATTCGAAAATCAGGTTTATTGCGTCCGACCTCCATTTGCAGCCGGAAAATCGCCAGCTGATTTTGCGACAGCCGTTTATATTTAATGACCTCCGGACGGCAGAAAAAATAGCCCTGAAAAAGAGAGAACCCCTCGTCCCTGTATTGGTTGAATTCCTCTTTAGTCTCAACTTTTTCAGCGAGATATTTAATATGACCGGTCAGATGTTTACGTGCTTTCAGATACGCTTTAATTTGCGCTAAAGTATAATTTCTGACGTCGAATTTCAGGATCGAAATATAGGGTAAAAAAGCATCCCATTCTGGCGCAAGGGTGAAATCATCGAGCGCAAACTGGTAGCCATGCGCATTCATCTCCCTGACGGCCTGCAGCAGTTCGGCTCCCGGCACAGCATCTTCAAGGATCTCAATCACCACGCTCTCTTTATCAAGCGCTTCGCCACTGCGGTCAATGACCATCCTTGAAGGGAAATTAATAAACGACGTATGTGCCCCGGCGATGCGCTGGGACGGCACACATAAAAACTGATCGGATATCATCCTGGAGGTGGCATATTCCGCCGACACATCAGGAAAACGATTTGTCATCCCGTCTCTGAAAAGCAGCTCATAGGCCACGGTATTCATCTCTGGGTTAAAAATGGGTTGTCGCGCGATAAATCCGTACATATCCCATCCTCCTCTACCACTTAATATTTATTAGCATCCTCTTTCTACACGATGATAACGAGCATTATCGAGCGCTATTTTGATTGAATGCACAAAATAAAAGCATCCACACTAATTAACGGGATTTACTATTCTGGAATTTAAATTAAATATATCCGGCGCTCTACAGAAAGAGAACGAAATATCCGATAAGTACTGTGTGCCTGCCCGACATGCA
Organism: Enterobacter sp. SGAir0187; assembly: GCF_002952735.2. Classification (NCBI taxonomy): domain Bacteria; kingdom Pseudomonadati; phylum Pseudomonadota; class Gammaproteobacteria; order Enterobacterales; family Enterobacteriaceae; genus Enterobacter; species Enterobacter sp. SGAir0187. Next base: position 719,107 of record NZ_CP025034.2, read on the forward strand.
CGACATTACGGGAGATGAGAATGAAAGACGCCATGGTCCAAAAACAAAAAATAAGAGTCAAGACGTTGATGCTATTGTCCATTTTCCTCACCGTGACGGTGGGATTTACGGCAACGATCGGGTTTATGATGTGGCAGTGGATGGCGCAGCAAGAGGTGTTGGCCAAAAAACATATCCGCCAGATAGCCGAGGTACAGGCTTTACAGGTCAGCAAACAGCTGGATTCCGCCCTGACTGCCGCCCGGGATATGGGCAACAGCGCCCTGGCGCTGCGTGAGGCCGGCGTATCCGATCGCCAGAGCCTGAACCAGCTGCTCATCCACTACCTCTCGGCTCACCCATCGTTTCTCTCCATGTCGATGGCCTTTGAGCCCAACGCGTTTGATGATAAAGATGCCGCCTTTGCCGGTCAGAGCGGTGAAGATCCTGCCGGGCGCTACGCCCGCTACGTCGACCGGGACGCCACCGGCAAACCGGCGTTGCACCTGCTAACAGACATCGAAACGCCCGGCAGCGGTGATTATTATTTGCTGCCGAAACAGCGGCATAAAGATGTGATCATCGAGCCCTATATCTATCCCTACAACGGCGTGGACGTGATGCTCACCTCGATTGCCGCCCCCATCATGCGTGACGGTCAGTTTCTGGGCTCGGTCACCTCTGACTTCTCGCTCGCCACGCTGCAGTCCACGATCGGCGCAATTAAACCGTGGAATGGCACAGGCTACGCTCTCCTCCTGTCTGCGGGCAATAACGTGGTGTCCAGCCCGGACAAACGTGCTGCAGGCAAGCCTTACGCGGGTCAGATTACCGGTCATGACGTCACCCGGGTAAACGATCCGCTGCTGAAGGAAGAGGTGTTTATCACCTGGCAGGACATCGCCGTCGGCAACAGCCAGACGCCGTGGAAACTGGCTATTATCACCCCGGTCAGCGAAGTGATGGCCGAAGCGCGCGCATTTTTACTGAAAGCCATCGTCCTGATGGTGTTAAGCATCGTTGCGGTCAGCCTGGTGATGGCCCAGATCTTTACCCGCAAGGTTGACCGTCCGGTGGGGGGAGAACCTTCTGAGGCCGCCGGGATCGCCCTGGCCGTTGCCCGGGGAGAGCTGAACAACACCATCCCGGTACGTTCAGGGGATACCCACAGCATTTTTTATGCCCTGCACACCATGCAGACGCAGCTCAAGCGCATCGTCGACAATATCAGCGAAGCCAGCCATTCCGTGCACGGCGGGACCAGCGAAATTTCGGCGGGCAACCTTGACCTCGCCTCGCGTACCGAAGAACAGGCGGCGGCGATTGTTGAAACAGCTGCCAGCATGGAAGAGATTTCGGTCACGGTGAAGAATAACGCCGACAACGCCCACAAGGCCACCACGCTGACCGATCGCGCCGCGAGCCTTGCCGGGCATGGCGAAACGCTGGTAAACGACGTGGTCATGGTGATCGGGGAGATTGACGAGAGCGCACGTAAGATCGGTGAGATTAACAGCATCGTCGACGGCATCGCCTTCCAGACCAATATCCTGGCGCTGAATGCGGCCGTTGAAGCGGCGCGTGCAGGTGAACAGGGACGCGGTTTCGCGGTAGTTGCAGGTGAAGTGCGCAACCTTGCCCAGCGAAGCGCTAACGCGGCCAAAGAAATATCTCAACTGATTGCCGAGTCCTCAGGACGCGTCAGCAAAGGCGTTGAGCTGGTCAATGAGACCGGCGTAATGATGAAACAGGTGATTGAGGCGGTGTCGCACGTTCATCTGGTCATCAACGACATTGTTCAGGCGCTGGACGAGCAGAACCGCGGGATTAGCCAGGTCAGTACCGCCGTTAACCAGATGGACAGCACCACCCAGCAGAACGCCTCTCTGGTTCAGCAGATCTCAGCGGCGGCGCTCTCGCTGGATGAGCAGGCTAAATCGCTGGAGAAGACGCTGGCGTTCTTTCATTCTTAAATAAAAAGGCACCCGTCCAGCGGGTGCCTTTTCACGCGATTCGCGTTACAGCCCTTTCAGTAGCTTGTCGACAAACTCCGGAACAACCGTGCTTGCCAGGCCGTAGTGTTTCTCTTCAAACTCGCTGCCTACCTGGCTTGGCTCAAGATTGAGTTCTACCGTATGCGCGCCGTGCAGTCGCGCTTCGTGTACAAACCCCGCCGCCGGATAAACATGGCCAGATGTGCCGATGGCGATAAATACGTCGGCCATCGCCAGGGCGCTGTAGATCTCATCCATTCCCAGCGGCATTTCGCCAAACCAGACCACGTGCGGACGCAGGCGCGACGGGAACTGGCAGCAGTGGCACTTATCCTCTGGCAGCACGTCCTCTTTCCAGTCCAGCACCTGACCGCTCCAGGCGCAGCGAACCTTGAGCAGCTCGCCGTGCATATGGATGATGTTCTTGTTACCGGCCCGCTCGTGAAGGTTGTCGATATTCTGCGTTACCAGCAGAAAACGATCGCCCAGCGCCTCTTCCAGCTTCGCCAGCGCCAGATGCGCCGCATTCGGCGCGACGTCAGGCTGCTGAAGCTGACGACGGCGAGCGTTGTAAAACGCCTGCACGAGATCCGGGTCGCGGGCAAAGCCTTCCGGCGTGGCGACATCCTCCACGCGGTGCTCTTCCCACAACCCGTCCGCCGCGCGGAAGGTTCGAATTCCTGACTCGGCGGAGATCCCCGCCCCGGTCAGCACCACCACTCTGGGTTTATCCATCGCTTCTGGCATCATTCTGTCTCTGAAAAAGATCCGCTGGCGCAGACGCTCACGCAAGCGGCGTTTGTTTTTGCGAAAACGGCTGAGTCGACCCTGGCGACGCGACAGCATAGTAACCTCGTAAACTAATCGGTGAGATGAAGGAATGCGGCTCCGCGCATGCCTCCTGCGTCCCCGTGTCGCGCGCGTTCAATACGCGGCACGCGGGCAACCGGCAATAAGTGTCGGGGCAAACGCCCGGACAACCGTTCCGTAATCGCGGTAAAGTTTGAGAGCCCTCCCCCGATCACCAGCAGATCCGGGTCGACGATAGTGAGAATATTGCCCAGACATACCGCCAGCAGATCCAGATAGCGCTCGACGTGCTCACGCGCCTGCGCATCCCCTTGCTCCCACAGGGTAATGATTTGAGGGGCCTCAAGTTTCTGATGATAGAAGTGTTCGTAAAGCCATGCAAACCCACGGCCGGAAAGGTAGTTCTCAATACAGCCGTGCTGGCCACAACCGCAGCGGGTTAGCGGAAAATCACGTCCCACCACCTCGAGGGCATCCACTGGCAGGCGAATATGACCAAACTCGCCGGTGATGTAGCTGCGGCCGGTGATGGGCTTACCGTTGATGACGATTCCGCCGCCGACGCCGGTACCGAGGATCAGCCCCATCACCAGCGGGTAGCGACGGAATTCATCATCCCAGGCTTCAGAGAGCGCGAAGCAGTTGGCATCGTTGTCTAAACGCACGTCGCGTTCAAGGCGCGCGGAGAGATCGGCGCGCAGCGGTTTACCGCTGGCGGCAGGCACGTTGGCCGCGTAAAGCGTACCGTCGTCTGTTTCCGGCATGCCCGGAATACCAATGCCGACGCTGCCTTTCACGCCAAAGCGTTCATCGGCCTGTGCCACCAGCGCGGCAATGGCGGTTAAAAATTCGTCGTAGCTGTCGCGCGGCGTGGGAACGCGGGTTTCCCACTGCAGTTTGAGGTCTTTATCAAACACGCCGAGCGCAATCTTGGTGCCGCCAATATCAAATCCATAATACATAACGCATTCCTCTTTCGATCTGGCGACCCGAAAGCCGCTAGATCATGACGTAATTACTGGCCACTTAATACCCTCGCCGGATCAATTCGGCTTGCGCGACGCGCCGGATACCAGCTTGCCAGCAGACTCAGTAAAAGTGCTGTAAGCAGCACATAAAAAACATCCAGCCAGTGCAGTTCAGACGGCAGGAAGTCAATAAAATAGATATCACCCGACAGGAACTGGTGACCAATAAGCTTTTCAATCCCGTTGATAATCGGCGTCAGCTGCAGGGAAACCACCACGCCAATCACCACGCCGCACAGGCTGCCGAACAGCCCCGCCAGCAAACCGTACCAGACGAAGATGGCGCGAATAAGACCGTCTTTTGCTCCGAGGGTACGCAGCACGGCGATGTCGCCGCTCTTGTCCTTGACCGCCATGACCAGCGTCGAGACGATATTAAAGCACGCGACGCCAATCACCAGCACCATCGCCAGATACATAATGGCGCGGATCATCTGGATATCACGGTACATATACCCGTAAGTGCCGATCCAGCTTTTGATGTAGACATAGTTATTGGTCACGCTGCCCGCGTCGCGCACCAGTTTGTTGGCGTTAAAGACGTCGTTCACCTTAATCGCAATGCCCGTCACGCTGTCGCCCATGTCGAGATACTGGCGCGCATCCTCCATCGGCACCATCGCAAAGCTGTGGTCAAGCTGGCCGCTCAGCTGAAGAATACCGGTAACGTGCAGGCGCACGCGTTTTGGCTGCTGCAGTTTGTGATCGGCGCTGGCGTTGGGGATCATGATTGACACCCAGTCGCCCTGCTTCACCTTCAGGGCATCAGCAACGCCTTTACCCATGATGATCTGCTGCTCGCCCGCCCTGAAGTTGGCCCACGCGCCGTTTTGCACATAGTTCGGCAGCGCGCTGAGGCGCGCTTCCTGCGCCGGGTTCACCCCTTTCACCTGGATGGCGCGCAGGTTTACCCCGCTCTCCACCAGCCCGGTAAAGTTAATGTAGGGCGCGGCCGCGGCGATGCCCGGCACTTTTTCAACTTTGGTGAGCGCATCGCTCCAGTTCGTCCACGGCTGGTTAACAGGTTCGATCTCCCCGTGCGGCACCACCGCCAGAATGCGGTTATTCAGCTCGCGCTCGAAACCGTTCATGGCGCTCAGGCCGACAATCAGCACCGCCACGCCCAGCGCAATACCGATGGTCGAGATGACGGAGATCAGCGACACCATGCCGCCGCGACGGCGGCCGCGGCTAAAACGTAAACCGATGAGTAACGATAACGGTGACGCCATTACTCTGCTCCCATCAGGGTCAGTTCCGCGTTCAGATGACCGTCGCGCATCTCAAGCTGGCGCCCCATGCGTTTTGCCAGCTGCAGATCGTGGGTCACCACCAGAAACGCGGTACCCTGTGAGGCGTTCAGCTCGCCCAGAAGCTGGAAAATACTGTCCGCATTGCGGGCGTCCAGGTTACCGGTGGGCTCATCCGCCAGCACCAGACGCGGGTTGTTGACCAGCGCACGGGCAATCGCCACGCGCTGGCGTTCGCCGCCGGACAGCTCCGACGGACGGTGGTTACCGCGATGGCCCAGCCCTACCGCTTTCAGCATGTCGCTGGCGCGGGCGGTAATTTCTGCGGGTTTCTTTTTGCCAATCAGCAGCGGCATCGCCACGTTTTCCAGCGCCGTGAAATCCGGCAGCAGGTGGTGGAACTGGTAGATAAAGCCCAGCTCGCGGTTACGCAGCTCGGCCTTCGCTGCTGAGGACATTTTGCTCATCGGCTGGCCGGAGAAAATCACGTCGCCGTTGGTTGGGGTATCCAGCCCGCCCAGCAGATGTAATAAGGTACTTTTACCGGAGCCGGAGCTGCCGACAATCGCCATCATCTCGCCTTCGCCCACGCTGAAGCTCACATTGTGCAGCACGTCGGTTTGCACAGTGCCTTCCTGATAGCGTTTGGACAGGTTGTCGCATTGCAACAGGATCTTATTCATAACGTAAAGCCTCAGCGGGTTGAGTGGCGGCGGCGCGCCAGGAAGGATAAAGCGTTGAAAGCAGCGCAATGGCCATCGCGGCCAGCGCAATACCGACCACCTGCAGCGGCTCGATAGCCACCGGCAGCGCCGCGCCGTCGAGCAGCGCGCCGATAATCGGCATTAAGTTGTTGAGCTGGCTGGCAAGCAGTGCCCCCAGCACGGCGCCGAGCAGCGCACCGATGATACCGGCGCTGGCGCCCTGCACCATAAACACGGCCATGATCTGGCGCGGCGTCAGCCCCTGGGTTTGCAGGATAGCGACCTCGCCCTGCTTCTCCATCACCATCAGCCCCAGCGAGGTGATGATGTTAAATGCCGCCACGGCGACGATCAGGCTCAGCAGCAGCCCCATCATGTTTTTCTCCATCCGCACGGCCTGGAACAGCTCGCCTTTGCGCTCGCGCCAGTCCTGCCATTTGGTGCCGTCCGGCAGTTTTTGCTGGCTGAGGGTATCCACCTTCAGCGGCGCGTCAAGCCACAGGCGCCAGCCGGTGATATTTCCGGCCGGGTAGCGCATCAGGCGTGACGCGTCCTGGATGTTAACCAGCATCTGGTAGCCATCGACTTCGCTGTTGGCGGCAAAGGTACCAATTACGTTGAACAGGCGCTGGCTTGGCAGGCGCCCCATCGGCGTAAACTGGCTGGCTGAAGGCACCATCACGCGCAGCTGGTCGCCACGGTTGACGCCAAGCTGGCCGGCAAGCTGCTCACCCAGAATCACGTTGTATTTCCCGGCTTCCAGGTCAGTCTGCTTCACGTTAACGAGATACGGCGTCAGCGGATCTTTTTGTGCCGGGTCGATACCCAGCATCACGCCGACCGCCACGCTGCGGGCGCTTTGCAGCACCACGTCACCGGTGGTCAACGGCGCAACGCGCGTGACGCCCTGTAACTTCGCCGCGCTTTCCGGCAGCTGCTGTGGGTTAACCGAACCGTTAGTCGATGAGAGAACGGCCTGCGGCATCAGCCCCAGGATGTTGTTTTGCAACTCGCGCTCAAAGCCATTCATGACGGAAAGCACCGTCACCAGTGCCATCACGCCAAGCGTAATGCCAATAGTCGAAAGCCAGGAGACAAAGCGACCGAAGCGGTCCGCGGCGCGCCCACGCATGTAGCGTAAGCCTATGAAGAGTGCGACAGGTTGATACATGAAGTCCGTCTGTTTGCTGATAGCAGACCCACGAGTATATAAGCGAATCCGTTAAGCGTAAATGACTGAAACCGTAAGCTTTGGTAATCATTTTTCCGAAAAATTCAGATAAATCAGGGTACTAATGTCTGAAACCGCCCCTCGCAACCTCCACCTTTTCCGAAAAACCTCCTGATACAGACTGTTACCCATTACAGCCCGGTTTCGTTTAACAACAATTGTTCGTTCGTCTATGGCAATAAGGTAGTTGCGAACAATGAAGCAAAAAGCATTATGGATTAACCAGATAAAAGGGCTGTGTATCTGCCTGGTGGTTATCTATCATTCGGTTATCACGTTTTATCCGCACCTGATCGGGCTGCAACACCCGCTCTCCGGCCTTCTCGCCAAATGCTGGGTCTATTTTAATCTCTACCTCGCCCCCTTCCGTATGCCGGTCTTTTTCTTTATCTCCGGCTATCTGATCCGTCGTTATATTGATGAGGTGGACTGGCGAACCAGTCTCGACAAACGGATCTGGAGCATTGTCTGGGTCCTGGCGCTGTGGGGAATTCTGCAATGGCAGGCGCTGACCCACCTGAATGCCTGGCTGGCGCCCGATCGCGAGCTTGCCACCTCGTCGAACGCGGCCTACGCCGACTCGCTCCCGGGATTTGTGCGAGGCATGCTCACCGCCAGCACCAGTCTGTGGTATCTGTATGCCCTGGTTGTTTACTTCACGCTGTGTAAACTGCTGAGCCGCTGGAAGCTGCCGATGCTGGGGCTGCTGGCGCTGGCAAGCATCGCGATCAACTTCCTGCCGCTGCCGTGGTGGGGAATGAACAGCGTGGTACGCAACATGATCTACTACAGCCTCGGGGCGTGGTATGGCGCAGCGCTGATGGCATGGATGAAAAATCTAAACCTGCGCCGCAGCTGGCTGGCAACGGGCGCTTTCGCCGCCGTCTCCGTGGTGCTGTGGTTTGCTAACGTTCCGCTGCTGCTCTCATTGCTGTCGATTGTGCTGATCATGAAGCTGTTCTACAGCTTTGAGCAGCGCTATGCCGTTCACCCTGACAACCTGCTGAACATGATTGGCTCCAATACCATTGCAATTTATACCACTCACCGCATCTTAATTGAGGCCTTCAGCCTGTTCCTGATCGGCGAGATGAATGCCGCTTACTGGCCAGTCTGGGCCGAGCTATCCCTGATTCTTGTCTATCCGTTTGCCAGCCTGCTTATCTGTACCCTGGCCGGGCTGGGGGTGCGTAAACTCTCCACCGCGCTGTTCGGGGACATTTTCTTCTCTCCGCCCTCGACGCTTACGCTCTCACCGACCACCCGTTAATGCCCTCTCCGCCCCCTTTCGGGGGCGTATAACCCCGCCGTGCGGTTCCGATTTGCTTATGTAAAACGATCGAGGATAATAAAGACATTGCGTATCAGTGATATGCCCCAATACTGTTGGTATATCCATAAGAGACTCTGACATAGCCATGCCTGAACACTATCGTTATTCCTTGCCTGTCAAAGCGGGCGACCAGCGCCAGCTGGGTGAACTCACGGGCGCAGCGTGCGCCACGCTGGTGGCGGAAATCGCCGAGCGTCATCCTGGCCCGGTGATCCTGGTTGCCCCGGATATGCAAAACGCCCTGCGCCTGCACGACGAAATTCGCCAGTTCACCGATAATCTGGTGTTCAGCCTGGCCGACTGGGAAACGCTGCCCTATGACAGCTTCTCTCCGCACCAGGAGATCATCTCCTCGCGCCTGTCGACGCTCTATCAACTCCCGACCATGCAGCGCGGCGTGCTGATTGTGCCGGTGAATACCCTGATGCAGCGCGTCTGTCCGCACAGCTATCTGCACGGTCACGCGCTGGTGATGAAAAAAGGCCAGCGCCTGTCCCGAGATGCCCTGCGGGCGCAGCTTGACGGTGCCGGCTATCGCCACGTCGACCAGGTCATGGAGCACGGGGAATACGCGACCCGCGGCGCGCTGCTCGACCTTTACCCGATGGGCAGCGACCAGCCGTATCGTCTGGACTTTTTCGATGATGAAATCGACAGCCTGCGCGTCTTTGACGCCGACACGCAGCGCACGCTGGAGGAAGTGGAGTCCATCAATTTACTGCCCGCACATGAGTTCCCGACGGACAAAACCGCTATCGAACTGTTCCGCAGCCAGTGGCGCGATAAGTTCGAGGTGAAGCGCGACGCGGAACATATTTATCAGCAGGTCAGTAAAGGCACGCTGCCTGCCGGGATCGAATACTGGCAGCCGCTGTTCTTCAGCGAGCCGCTCCCTGCCCTGTTCAGCTACTTCCCGGCGAATACCCTGATTGTTAACACCGGGGATATCGACGCCAGCGCCAGCCGCTTTGAAAGCGAAACCCGTGCTCGCTTCGAAAACCGGGGCGTTGACCCGATGCGCCCGCTGCTGCCGCCGGAAGCGCTATGGCTGCGTACCGACGAGCTCAACGCCGAGCTGAAGCGCTGGCCACGCATGCAGCTGAAAACCGATTCGCTTGCCGATAAGGCCGCCAACACCAACCTCGCCTTCCGGACGCTGCCGGACCTGGCCGTCCAGGCGCAGCAGAAATCCCCGCTGGATAATCTGCGCAAGTTCCTGGAGTCCTTTACCGGCCCGGTGGTGTTCTCCGTTGAGAGTGAAGGCCGTCGCGAAGCGTTAGGTGAGCTGCTGGGACGCATTAAGGTGGCGCCGAAGCGCATCCTGCGCCTGAGCGAAGCGACCGGAAACGGCCGTTACCTGATGATTGGCGCCGCCGAGCATGGGTTCATCGACACGCTCAACAACCTGGCGCTGATTTGCGAAAGCGACCTGCTGGGCGAGCGCGTCGCGCGCCGTCGTCAGGACAGCCGTCGAACCATCAACCCGGACACGCTGATCCGCAACCTGGCCGAGCTGCATCCGGGCCAGCCGATTGTTCACCTGGAGCATGGCGTTGGACGCTATCAGGGGATGACCACGTTGGAGGCGGGCGGCATTAAAGGTGAATACCTGATGCTGACCTACGCTAACGACGCCAAACTGTATGTCCCGGTGTCGTCCCTGCATCTGATCAGCCGCTACGCGGGCGGTGCTGAAGAGAACGCGCCGCTGCACAAGCTGGGCGGCGATGCCTGGGCGCGCGCGCGCCAGAAGGCCGCGGAAAAAGTGCGCGACGTGGCCGCCGAGCTGCTGGATATCTACGCCCAGCGCGCGGCCAAAGAGGGCTTCGCGTTTAAGCATGATAAGGAACAGTATCAGCTGTTCTGCGACAGCTTCCCGTTTGAAACCACGCCGGATCAGGCTCAGGCTATTAACGCCGTGCTGAGCGACATGTGCCAGCCGCTGGCAATGGACCGCTTAGTCTGCGGCGACGTTGGCTTCGGTAAAACCGAAGTGGCGATGCGCGCCGCCTTCCTTGCGGTGGAAAACAACAAGCAGGTGGCGGTACTGGTGCCGACCACCCTGCTCGCTCAGCAGCACTTCGACAACTTCCGCGACCGCTTCGCCAACTGGCCGGTACGCATCGAGATGCTGTCACGTTTTCGCAGCACCAAAGAGCAGACGCAGATCCTGGAGCAGGCAAGCGAAGGCAAGATTGATATTCTGATCGGCACCCATAAGCTGCTGCAAAGCGACGTGAAGTGGAAAGATTTGGGGCTGCTGATTGTCGACGAAGAGCACCGCTTCGGGGTGCGCCATAAAGAGCGCATCAAAGCGATGCGTGCCGACGTCGATATCCTGACCCTGACCGCAACGCCGATCCCGAGAACCCTGAACATGGCGATGAGCGGCATGCGCGATCTGTCGATTATCGCCACGCCGCCGGCGCGCCGTCTGGCGGTGAAAACCTTCGTCCGCGAGTACGATAATCTGGTGGTGCGTGAGGCCATTCTGCGTGAAGTGCTGCGCGGGGGTCAGGTCTATTACCTGTACAACGACGTGGAAAACATCCAGAAAGCGGCCGACAGGCTGGCGGAGCTGGTGCCGGAGGCGCGCATTGCTATCGGTCACGGGCAGATGCGCGAGCGCGAGCTGGAACGGGTGATGAACGACTTCCACCACCAGCGCTTTAACGTGCTGGTGTGCACCACCATCATCGAAACGGGGATCGACATTCCGACGGCGAACACCATCATCATTGAACGTGCGGATCACTTTGGTCTGGCGCAGCTTCACCAGCTGCGCGGCCGCGTCGGACGTTCGCACCATCAGGCTTACGCATGGCTGCTGACGCCGCATCCAAAAGCGATGACCACCGACGCGCAAAAGCGTCTGGAAGCCATCGCCTCTCTGGAAGACCTCGGTGCAGGCTTCGCGCTGGCCACGCACGATCTCGAGATCCGCGGTGCCGGTGAACTGCTGGGTGAAGACCAGAGCGGCTCGATGGAGACCATCGGCTTCTCGCTCTATATGGAGCTGCTGGAAAACGCGGTTGATGCTCTTAAGGCCGGGCGCGAGCCGTCGCTGGAAGATCTCACCAGCCAGCAGACCGAGGTCGAGTTGCGCATGCCTTCTCTGCTGCCGGACGATTTTATTCCGGACGTGAATACCCGACTGTCGTTCTACAAGCGCATCGCCAGTGCGAAGACGGAAAGCGAGCTGGAAGAGATTAAGGTTGAGCTAATCGACCGCTTTGGTCTGCTGCCCGATGCGGCGCGAAATCTGCTGGATATCGCTCGCCTGCGCCAGCAGGCGCAGAAGCTGGGCATTCGCAAGCTTGAAGGCAACGAAAAAGGCGGCGTGATTGAATTCGCGGAGAAGAACCACGTCAACCCGATGTGGCTCATCGGTCTGCTGCAAAAACAGCCGCAGCATTTCCGTCTGGATGGCCCAACGCGTCTGAAATTCACCCAGGAACTGACGGAGCGCAAAACCCGTATGGACTGGGTGCGTAACTTTATGCGTCAGCTGGAAGAGAACGCGATCGCCTGACCTCCATTCCCCTCTTAACTGAGGAATTTCATGTAGTTTATTAACCGGAAGCGATGAAAGTTGCTTCCGGAAAATGAATAGCTTACAGCGACACCCTGGTCCGGCTGTAAATCGCTGAGGCGTTTCCTGCAGGCCGGGGCGAGGCGCAGGGATGCGCCGAGAGGGCGGGCTTTACAGGGATGTTACCTCCGCCCGTCCCCGAAAAGCCGGAAGGAATAAGCCGAAGGTACCGCGTAGCGGCGATTTACCGCCGGGAGCCCGGGTCGCCAGGGTGGTGGCGACTGAGCCACCCTGGCACGTTCACAGGTCATGTCGTTACAGAGTACTAAGGAACTTAAAGTGAACGAAATGACCACCAGAGTCGTATGTTCCCCCTCACCCCAGCCCTCTCCCTCAAGGGAGAGGGGGTCGTCCGTGCAGGCATTATTTTATGGGGATCCCTTCCCCTGTTAGCCCAGCGCTAACGGGGGACAATTTACAAACTCTTTGCACTTCACCCGATCTTCCCGACACACCCATTCGCCATAATTATCATTAACGCCTTATAAAACAATAACCTTATCATTTGCATGGATTATGGTGATGATGACCTTTTCGCGTTTTACTCGCTGGTTAACCCTGTTTGCGCTGGCAGCCACCGTCGCGGTGGCGCTTCCCGCTCGCGCAAATACCTGGCCTCTTCCTCCGCCCGGCAGCAAAGTGGTGGGGGAAAACCGCTTTCATGTGGTTGAAAATAATGGCGGTTCGCTGGAAGCCATTGCCAAAAAATATAACGTCGGTTTTCTGGCTCTGCTGCAGGCGAATCCCGGCGTCGACCCGTACGTTCCGCGCGCGGGCAGTGTGTTGACTATTCCGTTACAGACGATTCTGCCGGACGCCCCACGTGAGGGGATCGTGATAAACCTGGCGGAGCTACGTCTGTACTATTACCCGCCGGGTAAAAATGAGGTGACCGTCTACCCGATTGGTATTGGTCAGCTGGGCGGCGACACCCTGACGCCGACGATGGTGACCACCGTCTCGGATAAACGCGCGAATCCAACCTGGACCCCGACGGCCAATATTCGTGCCCGTTATAAAGCTCAGGGCATCGATCTTCCGGCCGTGGTGCCAGCAGGCCCGGATAACCCGATGGGTCACCACGCGATCCGCCTGGCGGCCTACGGTGGCGTTTACCTGCTGCACGGAACGAACGCGGACTTTGGCATCGGCATGCGCGTCAGCTCCGGCTGTATTCGTCTGCGCGATGACGATATCAAAACGCTGTTTAATGTTGTTACGCCGGGTACCAAAGTGAATATCATCAATACGCCGATTAAGGTTTCTGAAGAGCCGGGCGGCGTGCGGCTGGTCGAAATTCACCAGCCGCTCTCGAAAAACATTGGCGACGATCCGCAGACGCTGCCCATTAACCTGAATGCCGCAATGGTAAGCTTCAAAACGAATGTGAATACCAACAGCGTGGTGATGGAGCGCGCAATGGAGGCCCGCTCAGGCATGCCTACCGACGTTACCCGGTATCACGATATCATCCAGCAATCGATGTGAACCAGAAAGAAAAACGCCCTGCACGTGTGCAGTAATGCCGTTCACTTAAGGCTCACGTGTCTTAAAGCTGAACGGATATTCAGGCGGCACATAAAGCACTGAACGATCGTATCGTCAGTGCTTTCTTTTTTCCGGCAGGATAAAGGCTTTAACATTTTCAGACATGCAATGAGAGCAGGCACAAAGCCAGCTACATCTATCAATGATATATAACGTAAGACATAGTTAACACAGTCACTCCCAGATACATAATCAATATCATTAAAAAAACCTTATAATCTGTGAAAACTTTCAGTGGCACACTACTATAGTATTTCCGTCTGGAAGGGATACGTATCGACATATATAAGTGGTAGATTTCTGGAGAGTCCTTCAATGATTCTAATTTATTATGTGCACACCAGTGCTTTTTATTCCTGAAATAAAAAGATAAATCAATATGCGCTGCCATTAACGCAAGCAGTGCACCGAGGGCCAGACCATCATAATAAAATACAGATTTATGAGGTAAAATGAGAGCAATTAGTTCATTCATCATTACATCCCCATGTGCTGGTAAGCCTTATCACCCTGCAGCCAGGTAATAAATATCCCTGCAGCCGTAAACAATCCAGTACATATTAAAAACAGAATAACCAAGAACCAGCCAGAAATATCTTTACCCTCGTTACCGCTTAAACTACACAGAGTTAATATAAAAGCGAAAAATAACATCACTCCGGATATTCCGGCGGAAGACCACGGTGGAGTGTATATTTTTTCTGCCGGATAATCGGGCTGAGGGGTTAATCTGGATGATACCGCCGTAATAGATAACTTTTTATGTTCGAAGGCCGCCACAAACTGGTCGCCCTGTGCATACGTTACTGCATCTGATGCCAGCGCCAGCGCCAGCCACGGATACCCTGCAGAATGCTCACCGAGCGACGTTTCAAGCTCCAGTCGATCCGGTACGACTTTTTTTTCGTCCAGCACTTCCAGCAACGGATACTTCTCTGTGCGCGATAAACCGGTATACCAGAGCTGTTTGGGTTTACTGACAGCCTCCGCACGCAGATAAACAGGTATTGCTCCTTCTACGTCAATAACTCCCGTCATAGGTTGATAAAGATAAACAGGTTTTTCTCCTTCCGTTTTAACGTAGTAATTCGTCAGGAGAAGTGCGGTAGCATTCTCCATCCACTTGCATTCCCCTTCTTCAGAATGCAAATCTACACAGATAAGCAGGCGTTCAACGACATAGCCGTTCGTTTGTTTTATCCACTCTGTGACTAACGTATAGTCCGGGCATTCAGGCAAAAATGTGATTTTTTTGGTCGAGATCCCGAGACGTTCAAGCACACGCCGGAGTTCGTCGCTACAGGATTCATTCCCACCTCGCACCCATACAAGCGCTTCAATCTGCCTGTACCGGGAGAGTGTATCCATCATCGGCTCCAGGACGTAGATAATAGCCTGCCCGACCCGCGTGAAATCGAATGATTTATCCAGGTCAATTTTCAACGGCATTTTGGCGGCCAGCGGAAACTCCCCCTCCAGTTTCAACATGTTCAGTGCCAACTCCTTTGTTGCCTTTGGCGGGGTCAGTATCGACCAACCAGCCAGGATGATGTTACTCCTGGCATAGCTGACAACCTTGTATTCCTGCCGTGCCGCGATTAATAACCGCGTTTCTATGTAGTGTCTGTTCGCGTTATACGCCATACAGAACGCCTGTACTAAAAAGGTTACTGCAGCGACAGGTATTACCACGGCATCAATAAGAAAACCTGAATCAACATGTTTATTACCCGGCCAGGTGACAGCCCGGATACCAATACAAACAATCACCACGAGCACATAGACAACACAGACACCAATGGTGGGAAAGTCATGTTTAAATTCGTTCTGCTTAGGATAAAGCCACCAGTTCATCATACAGCCCCCGCAGTGGGGAGTGTGGTGCGAATAACACAGCCGCACGCCGCTTTACAGCCATCCACGACCACGCCCCGGCCGTTCATCGTCCATGTCGGATGGCTCTCTTTAATGGGGAACGTCCCCTTGTGTTCGGGACACATCACCTCATCCCCTTTCAGCGCGACAGGCATGCCCATAAACTGCGCGCCTGACGCCTTAATTACCTTCCCGCCGCTCACCAGCGGGTCATTCAGTCGAATTACGCCGTTCATCAGTATCCTTTCCTTCCTGCGTCCATATCGCAGCGCATATAGTCCCAGCCGGTGTATCCCTTTACTTCCGGAACCTTATCGGGTTGATTGTGCCAATTGGTTTTAAGTTGCTCAGTAGAGCCTTCTAAACCTTGTTTGGTCATATACACCATTCCCCAAGGCCAGCCAGGTGAACGAGGTTCCACTTTCCCGCTTACCTTTTGCCCAGTTCCGTCGTCAACGGTATATTCAATCCCAGGACCACCAGCGGCAAGGCGCGGGTCGTCAAACGGTTTGGACGACATATACAGTCGATGTTTGGTCTGCAAAAAACCCTGATTGTTAACGACGGTGAAAGACACAGCATCTTCTGCGGGTGCTCTGTTATCACCATTAGGTTCATTCGGTGATGGGGAAAATCCTACTGACCTCCATGTTTCGCCATAATCTTTCGAAACAAGGAATCCATCTACCTCCCAGTTGGGGATTGAAATATAGCGCTCTGAAGGGTGAATAAATTTATGGGTAAATATTCGGTAAAACTGGCTAACCGGCTCGGTATGAATCCCTTTCTGGGTATCCGTGTACCAGAGTTCACCTTCGCAGTCCCACCCCTTCAGCTCCAGGTAGCGATGATCGTCAAACCGATAAACCACCTGCGTCGGCGGCTCTGAAGCCTTGCAACCGGCCACCAGCAGCAGCGCGGTCAGCACTGAAAAAAGTCCTTTCATGGCTATCTTCCTGCATCCATATTGCATTGCATATGGTCCCAGCCGGTATAATCTTTCACTTCCGGTACTTTATCGGGTAAGCCCTGATAGTTAGCCTTAAACTGGGCTATATCCTCTTTCAGACCTTGTTTAGTTATGTAGTCCAGCCCCCAGGCTGGACCAGGTGAACGGGGTTCCAGAACTTGCACAGTCCCGTCCTGTAGCTTGTAAGTAATGCCGGGTCCACCCGTAGCGAGACGAGGATCATCAAACGGCTTGGACGACATATATAGTCGGTGTTTGGTCTGCAAAAAACCCTGATCGTTGACGACAGTGAAGGAAATAATGTCGTCGTAAGGAGGCGAAGAATCACCGTTAGGCTCGTTTTCTCTGGGAGCAAACGCCGAAGGATACCAGGTTTGCCCATAATCTTTCGAAACCATAGCCCCTGGAGAATCCCATGTAGGAATAGCAATATAACGTTCAGAAGGATGAATAAATTTTTTGGTGTAAATCCGGTAAAACTGACTGACAGGCTCAGAGTGAATACCCCGTTGTGTATCGGTGAACCAGAGTTCACCTTCACAGTTCCAGCCCTTCAACTCCAGATAACGATGGCCATCGAACCGGTACACTACCTGCGTCGGTGGTTCTGAAGCCTGGCAACCGGCCACCAGCAGCGCGGTCAGCACTGAATAAAGTCCTTTCATCTTTTAACGCCCCGCATCCATATCACAGCGCATATGGTCCCAGCCGGTGTATCCCTTCACTTCCGGAACCTTATCGGGTTGATTGTGCCAATTGGTTTTAAGTTGCTCAGTAGAGCCTTCTAAACCTTGTTTGGTCATATACACCATTCCCCAAGGCCAGCCAGGTGAACGAGGTTCCACTTTCCCGCTTACCTTTTGCCCAGTTCCGTCGTCAACGGTATATTCAATCCCAGGACCACCAGCGGCAAGGCGCGGGTCGTCAAACGGTTTGGACGACATATACAGTCGATGTTTGGTCTGCAAAAAACCCTGATCGTTGACGACCGTGAAGGAAAGAACATCTTCCTGCTGTGGGGCATTCATTCCATTAAGATCATTTTCACCAGGGGAAAACTGTGCAATTTGCCAGGTCTGCCCATAATCTTTCGAAACCCTAAATCCACCAACACCCCAACCAGTTATTGCAATATATTTCTCAGATGGATGGACATATTTTTTGGTAAATATCCGGTAAAACTGGCTGACAGGCTCCGTGTGGATACCCCGCAGTGTATCCGTGTACCAGAGTTCACCCTCGCAGTCCCAGCCCTTCAGCTCCAGATAACGATGGTCATCGAACCGGTACACTACCTGCGTTGGCGGCTCTGAAGCCTTGCAACCTGCGGCCACCAGCACTGACACCAGGGCAATACCTGCTGTACGTTCTATCTTCATGCTTGTCTCCCTGTCACGATTCCCACCACGATTTTTGTTTCGCTATTCCCAGGTCGCTGTCAGATTTTGGCTTAGGCATATCCCATTGTAGATTTGCCACTTCCTGATTCCCTGTTGCCAGATCACGGGATGGCTTAACCGACGTGGCATTGTTAAACTGATTTTCCACACCGAACTCACCTTTTGGCAGAATGTCATCTGGTTTGTTCATGAAAAATTTTGTCGTCACGTTATCCAGCTTACCGGTTCGGTAATATTCTTTAGCGAAAGGATAACCATTTTGGGGATCACGCCAGTCCGCACGGTGTAACAATCCCTCCCAGAATTTCCCTGCCTGATAGTCAAACGACTTGCACTGACCAATTGCCAGGTCGAATGCCATCGCGTGCGACGGTGCAAATTCACTGGCGACAATAGAAGAATGCTGGCTGTAGCCTACCGGATCGGTTTTCTGCCACTCCTTTTCAAGTTCATCACGGGATTTAAGCCAGGTCAGCGTCAGTTGAGAAAAATCTCTCGTTCCCGTCACTTCACCGCGAATAACTTCATGCCCCCGGTCAAAACTTTCCACCTGCAGCTCGTTAGGCGTTAATACATGGCCCGGTTGCCAGCTGATACGCTGATAGCTACTAAGCGCATAGGTAGCCGATGCCCTGCGCGAAATGGCACTGGCTTTAGCTGAATAGGAAATGTAAGCGTCAGGACTGTCCGGGTCGATATACGCGGTGTACGGTTTATCACTGGTTTTCGGATCGTTATCCGGATGGTTATCCTGCCCCATGAGTTTGAAAATAAACGGCTCCGGCAGCTCTTCGCCGTTAATCACCACATCGCTGTACGAGTAGCCTGCGTTCATCACCGGCGTGGTACTGAAATCCCCCTTTCGCTCCGGTGTCATCTTAAACGGCTCCGTCTCCAGACGGCCGACCCAGCGGTGCTGGCAGAATACACGCTGACGCAGGTTAGGAATGCCAGCAGCTAACTTATCGGGAATGCCCCGCCAGCCGAATCCCTGGATATTTTGCAGAGAAACCGTGCCATCCTGCGGGCACCAGTAGTTATAGACTTTGCCGTTGTTATCACGCCGGTATTTAGCATCCTGACGTAATGGGTTATCTGAAGGCTTGCGCGCGGCACAGCTGGCTTCCATTGCCTGCATATCAGTCTCTGACAGGCTTTTCCCTTTGTACTGGGTCGCCATCAATGCGCAGAAGTGTTTAAACGTCTCCTGACGGGCGAACGCCGTTTGATGATGGCCGGTCTGGGCGTTTTCAAGTAAACGCTCTTCAAGCGAATACGGCGAGTGATTCAGAATGACGCAGTTAACTGGATCCATTCCTTCTTGCTTGACGAGCATATTCGCCAGCATGGTAATGATTGTTCCCTGGCTGTGCGCCACCACGTTGATCACATCCTTTGCTGTCTCTGGGGTTCGGCGGATAGTCAGAATCAAATCAGCCAGACGCTGGGCGGCAAAAAACTGGTAGATTCGATGCGGGTTGTCGTAGATAGGATGCGTAAAATCGCCACCATTCATATGAAACGAGGCAAATCCGGCAGCGGCCAGCGCCGCGCCGCCCGCACCCGGCCCCAGCATATCGGGGATATTTGTTGTGGCGTTGGCAAAGGTGCCGCCCCCTTTGGAAAAATTCGCTTCCAGCGCGTTACCAAAGTTATCGTTCTGGAACTTAAGCGTACTTTTCCCGTCATTGCCCAAGTCGGCTTTTTTCTTCTCGTCATTCTCCTGATAGGCATCAAACGCCAGATGCGCACTGTTTCCCTGCCTGTAAACCTCTTCCCTGTAGCGTTGCTGGTCTGCAACGTAATCAGCATGAGTGACCGGCTTGTACCCCCAGTAAAACGGGATAACAGGCGAACGGCCAGGATGGGTAATGCGGTACTCCCCCCATTCATGCGCGTAAAAATCCTGACGATTAAGACGCTTACTCAGGCCCGCAAGAATGCCCTTCTCCTGATTCTGGTACGCTTCACCCACGTCGTTCACGCCATGAACCAGGATCACAATTCCCGGCATCGGACGCGGCACGCCAACGCGACGGGTCTGGGCCACCTCACCCAAATCTTTGTGTACCGGAATATCCCCTTCTGATATGACCCGCGAGGCATACGGGCTTTGTCTGGCTTCCGTCATTCCATTAACTCCATTTTATAAGTATCCAGGTCATCGGCATCGAGCAACGATGAATGACCGTTGCTGTCCGTTATGCCTTCCACCACTTTTCCGGCCGAGCTGGTCAGCCGGAATTTTTTGTTTGCGAGAATTTGCTCCGGGTCGTCTCCGGCGTGCAGCTGGTAGCGGAGCTTATATGCCCCCTTATTGAACGGCGGGACCGTGACCTGTGCGCTTTCCGGGCCGTCATACTTCAGACTGGGTCCTTTCAGTTCAATTCCCGTTGGCGAGAAGATAGTGACCAGTCCGTTCGGACTGATGCGTATCCCGCCTCCACCACAGACCAGCTGTATGCCCTGTCTGGCGCTGCCGTTCAGTTGCCCGTCGGTACTCGCCATCGTGAAATCATTCTGCGAGAGCATGTGCATGGCACCGCGCTGAGCCTGCGTCGTGATATCCCCGGCCCCGGCAATCATCTGAATGCCAAGCTTGCGGGCAAACAGCGAGAATTTTTCCCCGACGGCCAGCGAGAACTTTTTCACCACGTTTACGCTGGTATCCTGGCCTGCCGTAATAATCACATCTTTCCCGGCAGACAGTTGCAGACTGTCCGGCGTGACGTGCGCCTGACCTTTGTCGGCATAGGTCAGCAGGCCCGCGCCGGTAAGGTTAGCCAGTGTCTGGCTCAGTTGACTTTGCCGGTCGGTTTCCACATTACTGGCCCCGGCTGTCAGTGCGCTTTGTTGCAGCGTCATTGCCAGCGACAACGCTTTCTCCAGTTGCGCAATGGCGGCCGTCATATCCAGTTGCTTACCCGCAGCACGCGGCTGCGCCTCCGTAGTGATCATCACTCCTTTCGCGGCACGGAGCGCCATGTGATTGTCAGTACGCGCTTCCACACCTTCACCGCGCTGTTTTCCCTCCGCGTCAACGAGGTGGCCAGCGCTAACCTGACTCTTGCCGTACTCCGTGGAAATCTTGATGTGTTCCTGACCGCGGCGGTCCTCCAGGCGGATTTTGTTCGAAGCAGCAGTGCGGATCACATTGCGGGTGTCGTTGCGGTTTGTAACCAGATCAGGGTGCTTGCCGTCATGCATGACGTGCGCAATAAAGGGCCGGTCCGGATCGCCGCCTTCAAAGGCTACAGCCACTTCTGTGCCGTCCAGCAGCGGGAAATGAAAACCAAACACATCCCCGCCGTACGGTCTGCCCAGACGCATCAGCGCACTTTCAAATCCGTCACGTTTCTCGTCGAGGTCAAAATCAAACTTCACGCGGTATCGGCCCTGGGCATCGACTCCGGCATAAGTGTGATCTTGATTCATGGCTGCCACGCGCCCAGGTACCGTACCGGGAATCACCGGTCGCGGCAGATATTCCGGACGATAGCTGTAGCCGTTCAGATAAGGGATCCCCTTCAGGATGGCGCGGTAGTGCTGTGCGCGACTGCCGGATAGCGTCATTGTGGTGACAAGAAAACCGTGTTTAAATCCGTCAGGAATATCCCCTGTCGGGTGGAACATCACACCCGGCAACAGTGTCGGGTCACTGGTTGTCCCTCCCAGCACACTCTGTTTGTTCAGCAGGCGCTCATAGCGCAGGCGTGCGCAGAACGTGGCTGTTTCCGCCTCTTCACCGTAAAAATCGCCGTCCTCCAGATAATGATCGGCATAGTGATACTGTTTGCCGCTGGTTATTCCGTCGGGAATATCATTATCGAAAATGGTTTTATCCGCCTGCGGCGACAAGGGATCGCGGTAGTTATACGTACGTACCAGCACGCTTTCGGGAATGAGTTCGTATTGTTCTTCAATCTCGGTAATATATTCTTCATGGCTGGTCATGCCGGAATGGCGAACGTACGGAAGCCTCTTATCGCTGAAAACATAGCGGCGCCCACCATCACCAAAGACAACCACCGTTTCGCCCTGTACCTTGTCATGGTTTTCAAAGCGGAACCAGATCCCTACCTCGGCCAGCAGACGGCGGATAAACTGAAGATCGGTTTCCTTCCACTGAATAATCATTTCACGGCTGGGGTAGCTGTGGCTCAACTGGTCAAAATCAATGTTGTAACCTTCAAAATGCCCGCTCTCTTTCATCAGCTTCGTGACGAGCTCTGGCACTGACACATTCATGTATACGGCCGAACGGTAATTCCGGTCCAGCAGCGCCAGATCATGCTCCAGCACACACTCGTAAAGGGCTTCATCGGCAGATGACTTCAGACGGGCAAACGACGTGATCACCCCGTTAATCTGGCGCACCGGCAGCCAGGGCTCCTGATTGTGCCAGCCAGCTTTCGGATTCGGGGCACGCAGAATAAACTCCGCCCTCTGATTGAGGACATCGTTGACGGCAATGTTTGATGCCGGGCTGGTAAAGCGGATGGTGTAGCGATAGGGCTTACTGAGTTCTTCTTCCCCGGTAAAAGAGTGAACATCCGGTAAAAAAGATTTGCTTCGTGGAAAATACAGTAAATAACGGTTTAACGTATTCTGTTGCTGAACAATGCCTGACGGTCCTTTCATCGTAAAATATCCCTGATAAAGAATGGCTGTTTATTAAAAAACAATACACTCACAGGCCATTGAATAAAATGCCATTCCGTAACACATCACATAATGTTACAAAATACATATCATTCAGTTTAAAAATAAATAAAACAAAAAACAATCACGCCACAAATAAAAATCAGGGATAATATCCGCTCCGTATATAACAATTCAGTCGGTAACAATATGGACGACGTTCTTTTCCTGTGAATACATCATCAGATATTCAGGAACCGCCGCTGAAGGGTTATTCGGCCGTTTTTCCTGATATAAATCGCTCCTCCCTGATGAACAGCAATAAATATTAAACTGGTTCGTCGCCCGAAAAGAATATACGGCATTTTTTGTATGGGGGATTTTATATGCCAACATTATATGAAGATAAAATCCGTCCCGGTATCCCGGGTTCGCAGGAGGCGGCAACGAGCTGCTGCTTAAACTGAAGAAAATAATCATGGCAGCCTTTTCGCCTGCCGGAGCACATTTTTCCGCATATCTGACATTTTGATACCCACCCTTATTTGTGGACACCACTTTGTCGGAAACATCAGATTATGGCCAGACGGCTCTCCCTGGTCGCATACAAAGTGCGGGAAAAGGTATGCCGTTCAGACGGGAAAGCATCCGCAACGAAGTCCATATCGTGTTCAGACGAAAAAAAATCCGGGTTCAGAGGGGCTGAACCCGGATTGTCTCTTACTGGCAGGATCGTTCAAGCGTTCTTAAACGATCGGCATTACTGCACAAGTGCAGGGCGTTTTTATTGCAGTGGCATAAATGAGGGTTTATGCCCGGCTTATTTGTAGATGACAGCCGTGCCGTGCAGGGTGTTAGGACCGGTCACAGAGGTGATGCGGTAAGATTTTGCACCCATCTCCTGCGCTTTTTGCGCCAGCTGATCTTCCAGGGAACCCAGGTTGGTCCCGGCAGACGCGGAAATTGTACCTACTTTATGCTGATCGGCAGGGGTGGATTGAACCTGTACAGCAGCAAAGCTTGCGAAAGAGAGTGAGCTCAGAACAGCAGCAGCGATGAGGGTTTTTACGTTTTTCATGATGTTTACCTTTAGCAGATGAATTTGGAGGTCGTTATCTATTTAGTTAACGATCGATAGGTAAATCATAAATGTGATCCAGGTCACGCGTCAACATAATTTTATAACGACCATTAACTTAATTTTAAAGTCGTTATTTTTCATATAGATATGATTAATATATTTTTAAGCATTCAGCACTGGTGATGGGTTGCATTTATTTTTATAATGGTTATTCACCAAACCAACAGAGGACCAACGGCACATGACAACCGACGTCACGAGTTGTGCGAAGAAAAGCCGTGGCCGACCAAAAGTGTTTGACAGGGATGCAGCGCTTGATAAGGCCATGACTCTCTTCTGGCAACATGGGTATGAAGCTACCTCGCTTTCCGATCTGGTAGAAGCCACCGGCGCCAAAGCGCCGACGCTGTATGCCGAATTTACCAATAAAGAGGGGCTGTTCAGGGCGGTGCTGGACAGATACATTTCGCGCTTTGCGGCGAAACATGAAGCCCAGCTATTTTGTGAAGAGAAAAGCGTCGAACAGGCGCTTCGGGATTACTTCACCGCCGTCGCGACCTGCTTCACCAGTAAAGATACGCCTGCGGGCTGCTTTATGATTAACACCTCTGCCACCCTGGCGGCGTCCTCGAAAGAGATTGCCAATACGGTGAAATCGCGGCATGCCATGCAGGAAGAGACGCTCAGCGCATTTCTGGCTCAGCGCCAGCAGCGCGGTGAAATCCCTGCGCAATGCAACCCTCAGCTGCTGGCGCAATACCTGAGCTGTATTTTGCAGGGGATGTCGATCAGCGCCCGTGAAGGGGCTACGCTGGAAAAACTGCAGCATATTAGCGAAACCACGCTGCGACTGTGGCCTGAGCTACTAAAAATCTGAAGCAAAAAAAAGCTCCTCAGCCTGAGCGCATGAGGAGCTAAATTCAGAGAACATCTTTTTTACACTTTGTTATTCAGAACCAGCTGGCCATTTCCATCCAGTGGAATTTGCGTGCCCGGGTCTTTATCCATGCGGATTTTGCCCTGCTGATCGCCAATTTTGTACGTCACGTCATAGCCCAGCATTTTTTCCGACTTGTCATAGACGGTTTTGCAGCGTTGCTGAGTCGTGGTGTAAGTATCGTTATCCTGCATCGCGCCCTGCACCTGGTTACCGGCATAGCCGCCACCCAGCGCACCGACCACGGTCGCCACATCTTTACCCCGGCCGCCGCCGAACTGGTGACCAATCACGCCACCCGCTACCGCGCCCAGAACAGAACCGGCGATGCGGTTTTCATCCTGCACCGGACGACGATGCGTCACGGAGACGTTACGGCACTCCTGACGAGGCGTTTTTACCGTTTCTTTAATCGGTGTAGCAGAAACCACCTGCGCATACTGCGGGCCGCGATCTAATACGTTGAGACTGGCAACGGCAGCCACACCTAACGCAGCCGCGACGCCAATCCCTATACCCGCCAACATTGATTTATTCACGGGACTTCCTCCTTTGTTGCTATTGGTAACAATTTTGCAATGGAGGCACGGCTTCGCCAATCAGATAAAGGATCAAAAAAGGGACGTTCAGAGGAGATATATTGTATTTAGGAGAACTCTTAAGCGCTCAATCTGTGATCTACAGCATGAAATGCTAAAAACTCCCTCCGGAGAGCCCGGAGGGAGTGAAAGATTAGTGCAGCTTCAGACGCGGACGGATCACGCGGTTGATTCTGCCCACCAGCATCATCAGCCCGGTTTTGAAGTAGCCGTGCAGCGCAATCTGGTGCATACGGTAGAGGGAGATATACACGAAGCGGGCAATGCGCCCTTCTACCATCATCGAGCCGCGCATCAGGTTACCCATCAGGCTGCCGACAGTAGAGAAGTTTGACAGAGACACCAGAGAACCATGGTCTTTGTAGACATAGGCCTTCATTGGCTTGCCTTTGTACTGCGCCAGAATGTTGTGCAGGACCAGGCTTGCCATCTGGTGTGCGGCCTGCGCGCGCGGCGGCACGAATCCACCTTCAGGACGGGCGCAGGAGGCGCAGTCACCGATAGCAAAGATTTCTGGGTCACGCGTGGTTTGCAGCGTTGGCTCCGTGACCAGCTGGTTAATGCGGTTGGTTTCCAGGCCGCCGATATCTTTCATAAAGTCAGGCGCTTTGATACCGGCCGCCCAGACCATCAGATCCGCTTTGATATACTCGCCGTCTTTGGTGTGCAGGCCGCCTTCGTCGGCGCTGGTCACCATGGTCTGCGTCAGCACCCGCACGCCCAGCTTGGTGAGTTCATTGTGCGCCGCACCGGAAATACGCGGAGGCAGCGCAGGCAGAATGCGTTCACCGGCTTCTACCAGCGTGACGTTCAGCGCTTCATTCGTTAGCCCTTTGTAACCGTAGCTGTGCAGCTGCTTCACCGCATTGTGCAGCTCCGCAGACAGCTCAACGCCCGTCGCACCGCCGCCAACAATGGCGATATTTACTTTGCCGTTCGCACCCATATTGCTGGTGTACTTCAGGAACAGGTTCAGCATTTCCTGATGGAAACGACGCGCCTGGTGCGGGTTATCGAGGAAGATACAGTGCTCTTTCACGCCCGGCGTGTTGAAGTCGTTGGAGGTACTGCCGAGCGCCATGACCAGCGTGTCATACGGCAGCTTGCGCTCAGGAACCAACAGCTCCCCTTTTTCATCACGCAGTTCTGCCAGAGTGATGGTTTTGCTTTCACGGTTGATGTCCACCACCGAGCCCAGCTGGAACTGGAAATGGTGGTTGCGCGCATGCGCCAGATAGCTGAGCGCGTCCACGCCCTCGTCCAGAGAGCCGGTCGCCACTTCATGCAGCAGCGGTTTCCACAGGTGGCTGTGGTTACGATCCACGAGCGTGATTTTGGCTTTTTTACCGCGACCCAGCTTCTTACCCAACTGTGTCGCCAGCTCCAGCCCGCCAGCACCACCGCCTACAATCACTATCTTTTTCAATGGCGTAGTCAACGTGACCCCCTCAAATTATTAACCAATTGTTAATTAAAAGTTATATAAATAACTCTTAATTAACAACAGGTTACAGCACTGAAACCATTCAGGTGCATTGAGAATACCACGTCAGGCGCATTGGTCATACCAAAATTGATATGCATCAAGTTTTGATGGCTTAAAAGTAGACAATTCTGGTCAAGAAGAAAGCCCGGCACACTTTCGCGTGCCGGGCTTCGACGCCTGCAGGCAAGGAATTAACCCAGCGTTTTAAACGCTTTGATACGCTGCAGGTGTGGGGAGATGTTTTTGAACTTGTGGGTCTGCTCTTCGTCCCAGACGATCTCATAGTAATGATGCAGAAGTTCTGCAGCCCGGTGGCTGTTGAGCGCCTCATCGTTTCGCGACAGGATCACCAGACAGCGGTCACGGTTTTTCTCACGAAAATTGCTGACGCACTTGGTCGCAATATCGACATACTCTTCCGGGCGGTCGATTTTGCCTTCCATGTTTTCGTTCGGGAACAGGTTAGGATTGAACACCACCTGACGGATGTCACACAGGAAGCCAATCCGCTCTGCCCAGTAGCCGCCCAGCCCCACGCCGCAAATCAACGGCCGATCGTCGACGTTGAGCTGCAACATCTTGTCCACCTCTTTGAGCAGATGCTGCATATCATGCTTCGGATGACGCGTGCTGTAGCTGATCAACCGTACATCCGGATCGATAAACTGCAGCTGCAGCACCTTCTCATGATTACCAGGGCTGTTTGAGTCAAAACCGTGTAAATAGATGATCATCGTCTTCTCACCACGCTACGCCTTCCGGGAGGGTTTACAGGCTGGCTTTATGTGCCTGCCAGCGCTCATTCAGGTCTTCAAGCCGGGCGTTGACCGTCTTCCAGCGCGCCGAATCCATCAGCTCCTGACGGCTAAATGAACCTTTATGATACAAATGCGTAACACGCTCTGCATTGATCGGCGACAGGTTATCCAGCACGCTAACGGCACCTTTACGATTATTGCAGACCAGGATCATATCGCAACCTGCATCCAGCGAGGCCTGACCGCGCTCAGCATAGCTGCCCATGATTGCCGCCCCTTCCATCGACAGATCGTCGGAGAAAATGACGCCGTTGAAACCCAGCTCCTGGCGCAGAACGGTTTTCAGCCAGTGCGGGGAGCCGCTGGCAGGGCGCGGGTCAACGTCGCTGTAAATCACGTGCGCGGGCATAATGGCGTCCAGCTTGTTGTCAGTGATAAGCGACCTGAACACCGACATATCTTTGGCGCGAATTTCTGCTTCCGGGCGCGGATCGCGCGGGGTCTCTTTATGCGAGTCTGCCGTTACCGCTCCGTGACCCGGGAAGTGTTTCCCGGTGGTTTTCATCCCGGCATCGTGCATGCCGTCAATGAACCGGGTCGCCATGGCCAGCGCAATGCGCGGATCGTCATGGTATGAGCGCTCGCCAATCGCGGCGCTGATATGCCCCACGTCCAGAACCGGGGCAAAACTGATGTCGATATCCATGGCAATCATTTCGCTGGCCATCAGCCAGCCGGCCTCCTGCGCCAGTTTCCCGCCCTCTTCCGTGCCGAGCAGCGCGGCAAAAGACTGGGCCGCCGGCAGGCGGGTAAACCCTTCGCGAAAACGCTGCACGCGGCCGCCTTCCTGATCGACGGCGACCACCAGATGATTGCGCGACGCGGCGCGGATCTGACGCACCAGCTCACGCAGTTGCGCCGGATCGTGATAGTTGCGGGTAAACAGGATCAGACCCCCCACCAGCGGATGCGCCAGAATTTCACGCTCCTCCGCATCCAGCTCAAACCCTTCTACATCCAACATGACTGGACCCACATCCACCTCTCTTATCCTTTCGTTTGTAACTGACGCCAGGCATCGTCTGCCAGCGCAATAAAGTGTTTGTCTCTCGACTGCTGATAGCGCATTTCAAACCAGCCAGCCATTAACATGACGACCCAGGGC
The DNA here is from genome assembly GCF_002952735.2 of Enterobacter sp. SGAir0187. NCBI lineage: Bacteria > Pseudomonadati > Pseudomonadota > Gammaproteobacteria > Enterobacterales > Enterobacteriaceae > Enterobacter > Enterobacter sp. SGAir0187. Next base: position 747,488 of record NZ_CP025034.2, read on the forward strand.
CGCCAGCGTTTGACCTGACGCCTCAGCGCGTCGGCGTTGATATGTGCCGCCTCGGCGTAGTCCCTGATCAGCGTCTGCCGTGCGGCGTCACTCTCCGTCCAGACTGCCGCCAGCTCCAGCGCCACATCGCCATCTCCGGCATATTCCCAGTCGATGAGCCTGATGCCCGCTGACGTATGCACAATATTTCCGGCATGAACATCCATGTGCAGCGGCGAGAGCCGAATCGGGTGCGGCTCGCCCGTTTTACGCAACCGCTTGAGATGCGCCAGCCACACTGGGGTGCGTCTGTCAGGCGCGGCCTGCTGCCAGTAGCGTTCCAGCAGCGGGTATAACGTGATTCGCCATCCAAGACGTGGCTGCCGGTGCAGATGATACAGCATCGCCGCGAGCGCCGGCGTGTCCGGCAGCGCGCTTTTCACGTCACCGTCCAGATAGTCGACGGCCATCCAGCTCTCTCTGAAAAAACGGGGGGCAGGCACGAGATCTGACGGAAGACGCCTCAGGGCGCGAAACTGACGACGGAAATGGGAGGCAGGCGCATAGGGGTCGTGATGTTGCCGCAAGACCAGACGTCGTTCGCCCTGCGCTATAATGCAACTCGCGCCGCCAAGCCCGGAGTGGGCCTGCGGCGCGATAAGGCGGTACTGAGGAAAATAGCGCGTCAGAATCTCTTCACGCGTGCTGTCATTGTTGCGTAACCGCACCTTTACCTGACCAGATAATTTCGCCTGTCTGAACCAGCATCAGCTGCATCTGCAGGGCCGGTGTATTCACGTTACCGGTGGCGTTAGAGTACAGCACATACTGTGCGCCAACGTTACGGGCAATGCCGATCGCCTTGCTGCGTGTGCCGAGGCTATCCTGCGGCGACAGGCCCAGCTGCTGTTTGGCTACCGCAAGCTGCTGAGCCGAGACCAGCGTAAACTTACCGTTGTTTGCCAGGGCATTGCGTAGCGTTTCAGTCGCTTCGCCCGCGTTCAGTGAACCGTTGGTACGGTTGTTGACGCTGTCGACCAGCAATACGCTGCCCGCCGTCACGCCCTGTGCCTGCAGCATTTTGCCGACCATGGGCTGCATTGCGCCGTTCCAGTCGTAATGGCGCACGCGCGGCGTCGGCTGCGACGTCTGGTCCGGATGCTCAATCGGGCCTGGCTGTGCCGGTATAGACGGTACGGACGGCACGGTTGGCTGCGGCTGCGTTGGCTGTGTCGGCTGTTCAGTGCCCGGTTTCGCCTCTTCCACAGGCGCTGGCTGTTCAGTTCGGGTCACACACCCCGCCAGGACCAGCGCGAAAGCTGTCACGAGCGCATAGCGGCTCAAGTTTTTAATCAAGGTTCACCCCTTAGAGATAAAGATAAAGTCTCACCTTATGCGCACCCAGATAGTTGGCGCTGCCATAGAGCGTTACCGACGATCTGGCCGGAATGGTGACGCTGCGCGGCGCCTCCAGCGGATGCATTTCGAGACCTCTTACGTCATACCAGAAAAAACGGTAGTGGACCGTCACGGGTTCGTGTCTTTCATTAAAGAGCGTAGAGGAGGCAGATGAATTGATTTCACTGATGGTCAGCGCGGGTTGTTGCGCCGTGATGCCCGCGGCAAGCACGGAGGATTCCATCACCAGCGTCTGTTCATCGTTCACGGGGATCGCCGGGCGCGAGCTGCACCCCACAATCATCATCGTCATTACCAGCGCTGCAATACGCCCTTTACGCATGTCAAAGACCTTTATGTGCCAGCATCGGCCCCAGAGGACGTCCACCCAGCAGATGCATGTGAATATGATAAACTTCCTGGCCGCCATGACGGTTGCAGTTCATGATCAGACGGTAACCGTCTTCTGCAATCCCTTCCTGTTCGGCGATTTTCGCGGCCACCGTCAGCATACGACCTAATGCCACTTCATGCTCGGTTTTTACGTCGTTTACGGTCGGAATCAGAATATTGGGAATGATAAGGACGTGCGTCGGAGCCTGAGGGGAAATGTCCCGAAAAGCCGTTACCAGTTCATCCTGATAGACGATATCCGACGGAATTTCGCGACGGATAATTTTACTGAAAATCGTTTCTTCAGCCATGACCTATTCCTTTTTTGATTAATCAGGCGCGATGCGTCCGCTGTAAACACACTCCCGGGATCGGTGTGTGACACAATTCAAGAGTATGAGCGAGTTTCTCCTGTCCTTTCAACCTCCTCCCTCGATTTCTTTCCTGAATGCTCATCAGCTGAGTGAAGAGTGACCGCTCGCGGGCCTTAATGGGCTGAAACATTATTTCAGTTGCGGTCGACACATCTGTTTACAGCATTAATAGCAATGCGTATATTTCGCATTTGCATTTTCATGCGCATTTTTAACATAGAAAACGACGCCAGCCCGCGTCCGTGGGACTGACGCATACCCTCTTCATCGTTCATAAGGGTTTAATCATGTCTTTCATTCATCACACCAGGGATGGGCAACGTCAGCCTGTCGCAACGCCTTCGTTGCTGGCAGGCTGCATTGCTATGGCACTGACGCCAGCCGCCGCTTTCGCTGCATCAACAGCCGAAGATACCGTTATTGTTGACGGCGGATTTGACCAAACGCAGGATCCTTCCGCAAGTCAGGAGCGAGATTACAGCGTCAAAACCACCACCACCGGCACGAAGCTGTTGCTGGTTCCCCGCGATATCCCGCAGTCCGTCAGCGTGATTAGCCAGCAGCGCATGGCCGATCAGAACCTGCAGTCCATCGGTCAGGTGTTAACCAACACCACGGGCGTAACGGCGCAGGTGCAGGACAGCGATCGTACCGTGTTTTACTCACGCGGGTTCTTCGTTAGCAACTACGCCTATGACGACCTTCCTACCTCCATCAGCGAGGTGTGGAACTTTGGCGATACCGCCGCCGATACCGCGATCTACGACCGTATCGAAGTGGTACGCGGCGCAACCGGCCTGATGTCCGGTACGGGCAACCCGGCAGCGTACATCAACATGGTGCGTAAGCATTCGGACAGCAATGAATTCAAAGGGAATGTCTCGGCCAGCTACGGCAGCTGGGACAAGCAGCGCTACGTGCTGGATCTGCAGGCGCCGCTGGTGGAGTCCGGTAAGGTGCGGGGTCGCCTGATTTCGGGTTATCAGGATAACGACAGTTTCGTGGATAACTACCACTATCGGAAGAAATTCCTCTACGGCGTGATGGATGCGGATGTCACCGACAGCACTACCCTCTCTGTGGGGTATGAGTATCAGGAAAGTAACACCGATGACCCAACCTGGGGCGGTCTGCCAACCTGGTACAGCGACGGGAGCAAAACCAATTACAATCGTAGCCAGACCGTCGCGCCTGACTGGGCCTACTCGGACAAGGACAGCACCCGCATCTTCGCTAACCTGACCCAGCGTTTCGACAGCGGCTGGGAGGCACACGTCAACGGCATGCACGCGGAGACCAACTTCGACAGCAAGCTGATGTATATGTCCGGTTATCCGGATAAAGAGACTGGTGCAGGCATGGTTGGCTACGGAGGCTGGAACCGTGGCGAACGGAAACAGGATGCCGTGGACGCTTTCCTGCGCGGCGATTTCGATCTCTTCGGCCGTCAGCACGAAATGATGTTCGGCGGCAGCTTCAGTCGTCAGCGTAACCATTATGACAATTCAATGCCTGACGCGGTTTACGGCATGGTTGATGTGGGTAACTTTAAGAACTGGAACGGTAACATTGCCGACCCGCAGTGGACGCCGTGGAAACTCTACAGCCAGGACGACATTCGCCAGTCCTCAGCGTATACCTCCGCCCGCTTCTCACTGGCCGATCCGCTGCATCTGATCCTCGGCGCGCGTTATACCAACTATAACATTCGCTATAACCCTGCGGGCTCCCCGGACACCCGTCTGGAAAGTACCAAAGATGACGTGACGCCCTACGCGGGCCTGGTCTACGACATCAATGAAGACTGGTCGACCTACGTCAGCTATACCTCTATCTTCCAGCCCCAGGACAAGCGGGACGCCAGCGGACGCTATCTCGACCCGACTACGGGCAAAAGCTACGAAGCCGGTGTGAAAGCAGACTGGTTCAATACCCGTCTTACCACCTCGCTGGCGATTTTCCGCATTGAGCAAGATAACGTAGCAAGCAATACGTATACCTATATGCCGAGCGGTGAGTCGATTTACCAATCGCTGGACGGCGTAGTGAGCAAAGGGATTGAGTTCGAGCTCAACGGCGCGTTGACCGATAACTGGCAGCTGACCTTCGGCGCGACCCGCTACATTGCGGAAGATAAGAATGGCAACGCCGTCAGCTCCGATCAGCCGCGTACAACCATGAAGTTGTTCACCCGTTATCAACTGCCAATGCTGCCGGAACTGACCGTGGGCGGTGGCGTGAACTGGCAAAACAAGGTGTGGACGGATGTGGATGGCGCGCCGGCTGACCGTACCCGTGCGGAGCAAGGCAGCTACGGGCTGGTTAACCTGTTCAGCCGTTATCAGGTCACCAAAGATTTTGCTGTGCAGGCGAACGTCAACAACCTGTTCGACAAAGAGTATTACGATTACGTCGGCTCTTATGTGGTTTATGGCGCGCCGCTGAACGTCTCGGTGAGCGCGAGCTACGACTTCTGAGTGGCAGAAGCCCGGTGGCGCTACGCTTACCGGGCCTACCCATCACGTAGGCCCGGTAAGGCGCAGCCGCCACCCGGCACCACAAACCGCAGGAATAAAAAAGGCAGCCATTCGGCTGCCTTAGTCTCCCCGGGGTCACAACTTAGTTGTTGCGGATGTACTCATCCATTTCGGTTTTCAGGTTATCGGATTTAGTACCGAAAATTGCCTGTACACCCGAACCTGCAACAACTACGCCAGCTGCACCCAGTTTTTTCAGACCCGGCTGGTCTACTTTCGCGACGTCAGCAACGCTCACACGCAGACGAGTGATACACGCGTCCAGGTTAGTGATGTTCTCTTTACCACCGAACGCGGCAACCAGTGCAGGAGCCATTTCGCTGGTCGCGCCCGCTTTGCTGTCTTCTGTCGCATCTTCACGGCCTGGGGTTTTCAGGTCCAGTGCTTTAATCAGCACGCGGAAGATGGTGTAGTAAACAACGGCATAGCACGCACCGACGATTGGGAACAGCCACAGTTTGCTGCTGTTACCGGACAGAACGATGAAGTCGATCAGGCCGTGAGAGAAGGATGTACCGTCACGCATACCCAGCAGAATACAGATTGGGAACGCCAGGCCCGCCAGAATCGCATGGATAACGTACAGGATCGGCGCAACGAACATAAAGGAGAACTCGATCGGCTCGGTGATACCGGTCAGGAACGAGGTTAGCGCTGCGGAGATCATGATACCGCCCACTTTTGCACGGTTCTCTGGCTTCGCAGAGTGCCAGATAGCAATCGCCGCTGCTGGCAGACCGTACATTTTGAACAGGAAGCCACCAGACAGTTTACCTGCAGTTGGGTCGCCCGCCATGTAACGTGGGATATCGCCGTGGAATACCTGACCTGCTGCGTTGGTGAATTCACCAATCTGCATCTGGAATGGAACGTTCCAGATGTGGTGCAGACCAAATGGCACCAGGCAACGCTCGATGAAGCCGTAGATACCAAACGCCACAACCGGGTTCTGGTAAGCAGCCCACTGAGAGAAGGTCTGGATAGCAGAGCCGATTGGTGGCCAGATGAAGGACAGGATCACGCCAGTGAAAATCGCTGCCAGACCAGAGATGATCGGAACGAAACGCTTGCCCGCGAAGAAGCCAAGGTACTCAGGCAGCTTGATGCGATAGAAGCGGTTGAACATATACGCTGCAATCGCACCGGAGATGATACCGCCGAGAACACCGGTGTCTGCCAGGTGTTTCGCAGCGATCTCTTCTGCCGGTAAATGCAGAACCAGCGGCGCAACCACAGCCATGGTTTTCACCATGATGCCGTAAGCAACCACTGCAGCCAGCGCAGATACGCCGTCGTTATTGGTGAAGCCCAGAGCCACACCGATCGCGAAGATCAGTGGCATGTTAGCAAAGACAGAACCGCCTGCTTCGGCCATCACATGGGACACTACGGCTGGCAGCCAGCTGAAGTTAGCAGAACCGACACCCAGCAGGATACCTGCGATAGGCAGTACGGATACTGGCAGCATCAGCGATTTACCGACCTTTTGCAGGTTAGCAAATGCATTCTTAAACATAATTGAGAGTGCTCCTGAGTATTTGTGCTTTTTTTACGCTTTCACGCATTGGCCCGGGGGGAGTACCGTGCCGTGGACAGGACATCTAAGCGCCCTTTATTTATTACACAGAGTAAAATAATTCCCTGTGAGTTTGTTTGACGGCTATCACGTTTCAGCTTAAGACGGTCGAAAAACTTTCAGTTATTTACAAAAAGCATGTCCGAATGTGTCTAAATACAGCATCACCGCCCCAAATGAGGCGGTGAACTTTACTCGGTTTATTTATTAATTACGAGCCTAAAAAAAACAGGTGTATCAGACAGATTGCAGGCGGGCAGGGTCAATATGGAACAGCGTGGAGAAGTTTTCCGTCGTCACGCGGGCCAGCTCTTCGATACTGACGCCCTTCAGGACGGCCATGTACTCAGCCACATCTCGCGTCATCGCGGGCTGGTTCTCTTTACCGCGATGCGGAACCGGTGCCAGATAGGGAGAATCGGTCTCTACCAGAATGCGATCGAGCGGAACATAACGTGCAGCATCACGCAGCTGCTCAGCGTTACGGAACGTCACAATCCCGGAAAACGAGATATAAAACCCCAAATCAAGCAGCTTACCCGCCGTTTCTCTGTCTTCTGTGAAACAGTGTAGTACGCCACCGCAATCCGTCACGTTTTCTTCACGGAGGATCGCCAGGGTATCCGCACGCGCATCACGGGTGTGGACGATAACCGGCTTGTTCAGTTCGCGGCCAATGCGAATATGGTTGCGGAAGGACGCCTGCTGGCGCGGTTTGGTTTCCGGCGTGTAAAAATAGTCAAGCCCGGTCTCGCCCATTGCCACCACGCCCTCTTCCGCCGCCAGACGACGCAAATCGTCAACGTCATATTCTTCATCCTGGTTCAGGGGGTGTACGCCGCAGGAAAACACCACGTTATCGCGAACGCCCACCAGCTCGCGCATCGTGCGATAGCCCGGCAGCGTCGTCGCTACCGCAAGGCAGAATTTCACATCGCGGGCGGCGGCTTTTTCCAGCACGTCATCCACGTTTTTATGCAGGGATTGATAATCCAGGCCATCAAGATGGCAGTGTGAGTCGACTAAAAACATAATGTCTCTCTCAGAGATGGGAAACCGGCGGTGTGGTGCCGGGTTGCAGGTAGTGTTCAATACGCAGTAACTGGTCGGTCAGTAAAAGCTCGCGATTAAGACCCGTCACGGTTAAAAGCTGTTCTCGACTCTGGCAAATTTCATGAAGCATCGCATGAAGAATCGTCCCTGAGAGGCGGTTCGCCAGCGTACTCACCAGTGTCCACGCGTCCGGGTTGGTCAGCAGCGTTGCCCCTTGCTGAATTTTGAGGGCATCCAGCAGCAACGAGGCCAGCCAGTGCAGACGCTCAACGGCCTGATCGCTGTTAAGCGCAGGCAATACGCTTAGCCAGTCGTGGTTATTGAGTGCCATTTCGACGGCCCGGCAAAGCGTTTCTCGCTGCGACCAGACGTCAGGTTGCAGCAATGCCAGCGCCGCCGCGGGCGCACCGCTGCTCAGGCGCAAGGCGGACAGCGCACTCTCAGGTGACGTTGTCACCTCACGCTCAAGCCAGCTCAGCGCCCACGATTCCTGGGGCACCGCCAGGTGATGAAGACGACAACGGCTGCGCAGCGTCGCCAGCAAGCGTCCCGGGTCACGGCACGAGAGGAAAAAACACGTTTTTACCGGCGGCTCTTCCAGAGTTTTCAGCAGGGCGTTAGCTGCCGCCTCGGTCAGCTGCGTGGCGTCTTTAAGCCAGACCACTTTAGCGCCGCCCAGCCGCGCGTGTTCGTACAATTTTTCACTGACTTCCCGCACGGCATCGATACCGAGCGCGCTTTTCCCCTTCTCAGGCTCAAGCGTGTAGTAGTCAGGATGTGTGCCCGCCTGCATCAGCTGACAGCCACGGCATTTGCCGCAGCTTTTATGCCCTTCCGGCTGCTGGCACATCAGAAAACGGGTGATGGCATAAATCAATGCATCATCGCCCATTCCCGGCAATGCCTGAATCAGTAACGCATGATGCCCCCGCCCCGCCTGATAACTGCCGATCAGCTGTTCAAAGTGCGGGCGCAACCATGGATACCATTTCATGCCTGCTGCTCCTGCACCCACTGCGTCACGGTTTGCTGAATGTCACGCGTCACCTCATCCAGGGATTGCGTTGCATCGATGGTACGAATGGAGCTGTCCTGTGCGGCCAGTTCAAGATAGCGCGCACGGGTGCGGTTAAAGAAATCAAACGACTCTTGTTCAATGCGGTCGAGCTCGCCGCGCGCGCGGGCACGCTTGAGGCCCACTTCCGGGGTCACATCCAGATAGAGCGTCAGGTCGGGACGAAAATCCCCCAGTACGGCATTGCGCAGCGTTGCCAGCATGGTCTGGTCAATACCGCGTCCACCGCCCTGATACGCCTGAGTCGACAGATCGTGACGATCGCCGATTACCCACTTGCCATCGGCCAGGGCGGGTTTGATCACCGTCTCAACCAGCTGTACACGCGCCGCGTAGAACATCAGCACTTCGGCTTTGTCAGTGATAACTTCGTCGCCAACGGATTTAATGTCCAGCACCAGGCTGCGCAGCTTTTCAGCCAGCTGCGTGCCGCCCGGCTCGCGGGTAAATACCATGTCGGCGACGCCAAGCGATTTCAGCGTATCCACCACCACGTTGCGGGCGGTGGTTTTACCCGCCCCTTCGAGTCCCTCAATGACAATGTATTTACTGCGCATTTTTTTCCTTAAGTGCCTTCAGATAGTCCTGAACAGAGCGATTGTGGCTGGCAAGGTTGGTGTTAAAGGTGTGTCCCCCTTTTCCATCAGCCACAAAATAGAGATACGGTGTTTTCGCCGGATGCGCGGCGGCTTTCAGCGACGCTTCGCTCGGCGTGGCAATCGGACCAGGCGGTAAACCGCTAATCACGTAGGTATTATACGCCGTTGGCGTCTCCAGATCTTTTCTGGAGATCTTGCCCGTGTAGCTCTCGCCCATGCCGTAGATGACGGTAGGGTCGGTTTGCAGGCGCATGCCAATGCGCAGACGGTTGATAAATACTGACGCCACCCGATCGCGCTCGGCGGCAACGGCGGTCTCTTTCTCGATAATCGAGGCCATGGTGACAAACTGGTTTTGATCTTTATAGGGTAACCCCTCCATTCGCCCTTCCCAGGCCGCATCCACGGCAGCGACCATTTTTTTGTGCGCCCGCTTCAGGATCGCCACATCGGTCGTGCCTGCGGTATACATCCAGGTATCCGGCCAGAACCAGCCTTCCACCCATTCAGGGTGCTCAAACTTGAGCACGTCGGCCACCGTCTGATAGCTGTCATCCTTCAGGGTATGCTTAATATATGGCGCATCGCGCAGCTGTTTGAGGTAATCGCTCAGGCGCATCCCTTCCACAAATCGCAGAGGGAACTGGGCTTCCTTGCCGCTTTCCAGCAGCTGCAGCATCTCTCTGACGGTCATTCCCGGCGTAAAGCGATAGGTACCGGCTTTGAAATGTGACAGTTCAGGCTCCACACGCAATAACCACTGGAATACCCGTGGACGATTGATAATTTTATCACCGTAGAGCTGTTCCCCAAGCGCCTGGCGGCCGGTTCCCGCTTTCAGGGTAAAGATCGTTTCGTCTTTAACCAGGATCTTGCTGTCCGCCAGCTGGCGAACTTTCCATACGCCTGCTCCGCCAGCAACGCCCAGCGCAACAATGAGGAGAAGGACAAAGCGCAACATTTTTTTCATGACTATCTGGTTTGCTCACATATCGGGGCTAAAAACTGAAACAGCTCGCGCGACGACCAGCGTAGCTGGCCGCAGGCGCGAACGGGCACAACAGGCATCAGCGCGTTGCAAATGATGACTTCATCAGCAGTCTGTAGCACCTCTTCCTTTGCGTTAACTTCGACAACGTGAAAGTCAGAGTGTGCCAGCTGCTGCAAACAAAATTGGCGCATTATGCCGTTCACGCCAGCCTGATCCAGCGCGGGGGTGAACACGTTCCTGCCCTGTCGCCAGAACAAATTAGCCGCACAGCATTCCGTAACAAACCCTTCGCTGTCAAGGACCAGCGCCTCATCGGCGTCCGTCTGTTCAAGATGAGTACGAATGAGCACCTGTTCCAGGCGATTGAGATGCTTAATCCCGGCCAACATTGGGTTTCGTCCCAGTCGTACCGGGCTTAGCGTCAGCGTGACGCCGTCTTCTCGCCAGCGAGAGTAATGCGCGGGATAAGCAGACACGGAAAGAATACGCGTTGGGGCGAGACAAGATGCAGCGCTGTAACCCCGGCCACCACTGCCGCGGCTGATGAAAACCTTGAGTACGCCGCTGTGCTTTCCCGATGCGAGCTGGCACATTTCCTGACGTAAGGTGTCCCAGTGCGTAAAGGGGATCATGAGCTTTTCACAGCCATGCTGCAGGCGTCTTATGTGCGCTTCCAGAAAGCAAACATGGCCATCCAGCATGCGCGCCGTCGTAAAGCAACCATCCCCGAACTGTACCGCCCTGTCGCTGGCAGGCAGCGTGTCCTGCTCAAGGCCATTGATTAAAAACATGGTGGCTCCTTATGCGTGGACGTCTAGTCTGGCAGGATGTCATGCAGTCGACAAGAAGATTAGCCTTAATAAAAAAGGTCCGGCAAGCGGACCTTTTTTAGTGCGATCGGAACGTCAGGATCAGATCTTTTTGAAGATCAGAGAACCGTTGGTACCGCCAAAGCCGAAGGAGTTACACAGGGTATACTCCATTCCGCTAACCTGGCGCGCTTCGTGAGGAACGAAGTCCAGATCGCAACCTTCATCCGGGTTATCCAGGTTGATGGTTGGTGGAACAGCCTGATCGCGCAGCGCAAGGATGGAGTAGATTGACTCTACTGCACCCGCCGCACCCAGCAGGTGACCGGTCATGGATTTCGTGGAGCTCACCAGTACGCGGCTGGCAGACTCGCCGAAGATAGACTTAACCGCCTGAGCTTCCGCTTTATCGCCTGCAGGTGTAGAGGTGCCGTGCGCGTTGACGTAGCCAATCTGAGCCGGGGTAATACCCGCATCACGGATCGCGTTTTCCATCGCCAGCGCAGCACCTGCACCGTTCTCCGGAGGAGACGTCATGTGGTACGCATCGCTGCTCATCCCGAAGCCAACGACTTCAGCATAAATTTTCGCACCGCGTTTTTTCGCGTGTTCGTACTCTTCCAGTACGATCATGCCCGCACCGTCGCCCAGCACGAAGCCATCACGGTCTTTATCCCACGGACGGCTTGCCGCCTGTGGATTATCGTTGCGGGTAGAGAGCGCACGGGCCGCGCCGAAACCGCCGACACCCAGTGGGGTACTGGCTTTTTCAGCACCGCCGGCAACCATAGCATCTGCATCGCCGTACGCAATAATGCGCGCGGCCTGGCCGATGTTATGTACGCCAGACGTACAGGCGGTAGCGATAGAAATGCTTGGCCCACGCAGGCCGAACATGATGGTCAGGTGACCTGCCACCATATTAACAATCGTGGACGGAACGAAGAACGGACTGATCTTACGCGGGCCGCCATTCATCAGGGATGTATGGTTTTCCTCGATCAGGCCAAGACCGCCAATCCCGGAGCCGATAGCGGCGCCGATACGGGTTGCGTTCTCTTCCGTAATCACAAGGCCAGAATCCTGCATGGCCTGAACGCCAGCGACAATTCCATATTGAATGAAGGCATCCATCTTGCGCTGCTCTTTGCGCGAGATGATCTCTTCACAGTTAAAATCCTTTACTAAGCCAGCAAATTTCGTTGCATAGGCGCTAGTATCGAAATGGTCGATTAGGCTGATGCCGCTCTGACCGGCAAGGAGAGCTTTCCAGGTGGACTCTACGGTATTGCCGACAGGAGACAACATGCCAAGTCCGGTCACAACTACACGACGCTTAGACACGTTTGTCCTCCAGGGAGGGATAAAAAAAGAGATTCGTGGGACTAAAAAAGATAAAACTCAGGCGGTCGAATGACCGCCTGGAGATGTTCACTTACGCCTGGTGACCGTTGATGTAATCAATGGCAGCCTGAACGGTGGTGATCTTCTCAGCTTCTTCGTCCGGAATCTCAGTATCAAACTCTTCTTCCAGAGCCATTACCAGCTCAACGGTGTCAAGAGAATCTGCGCCCAGGTCTTCAACGAAGGAAGCGGAGTTCACAACTTCTTCCTGCTTAACGCCCAGCTGTTCGCCGATAATTTTCTTAACGCGTTCTTCGATAGTGCTCATACTCTTAAATTTCCTATCAAAACTCGCTTTCGCGATGGTTTTCGTAGTGTATAAAATGTTGAAAAATTTGCAACTAAATCCCGGCAGTTCTTACCACGATTTTACGTTATTTTGATGCCATTCGCCCTAATAACGCAAATATTTTTCATCGTGGTTAAACCATATACATCCCGCCGTTGACGTGGAGGGTCTCACCAGTGATGTAACCCGCTTCGTCAGAGGCTAAAAATGCAACCGCACTGGCGATTTCTTTAGGGTCGCCAAGACGACCCGCCGGAACTGCCGCCAGCGTACCCGCACGCTGCTCATCAGTCAGCGCACGCGTCATGTCCGTTTCAATAAAGCCCGGAGCAACAACGTTTACCGTAATACCGCGGGACGCGACTTCACGCGCCAGCGACTTACTGAAACCAATCAGACCGGCTTTCGCCGCAGCGTAGTTAGCCTGACCAGCATTTCCCATGGTACCAACCACAGAACCGACAGTGATAATACGACCATGACGCTTTTTCATCATAGCGCGCATTACCGCTTTTGACAGACGGAATACAGATGACAGGTTGGTTTCGATAATATCGTTCCACTCGTCGTCTTTCATTCGCATTAACAGGTTATCGCGAGTGATCCCGGCGTTGTTTACCAGAATATCCACTTCGCCAAACTCTGCGCGAATATTTTCCAGAACAGATTCGATAGATGCAGGTTCGGTCACATTCAGTACCAGACCTTTACCGTTTGCACCCAGATATTCACTGATAGCCTGAGCGCCATTCTCGCTGGTTGCTGTCCCAATCACCTTCGCGCCGCGCGCAACCAGTGTTTCAGCAATTGCACGCCCGATACCGCGGCTTGCGCCAGTGACCAGGGCAATTTTTCCTTCAAAACTCATGGTATTCCTCTTTTATTGCGAGAGTGCCGCTGACATCGCTTCCGGCTCGTTAATCGCCGAGGCTGTCAGGGTGTCAACAATACGTTTTGTCAGACCGGTGAGGACTTTCCCTGGGCCGACTTCATACAGATGCTCAACGCCCTGAGAGGCCATAAACTCAACGGTTTTGGTCCACTGTACCGGGCTGTAGAGCTGGCGAACCAGCGCGTCGCGGATAGCTTCCGGCGCGGTTTCGCATTTCACATCGACGTTGTTCACAACGGAAATCGTCGGTGCGTTAAACGTAATTTTTTCCAGCTCAACCGCCAGTTTCTCGGCAGCGGGCTTCATTAACGCACAGTGGGACGGCACGCTGACCGGCAGTGGCAGCGCACGTTTCGCGCCAGCAGCTTTACAGGCAGCACCGGCACGTTCAACCGCTTCTTTATGACCGGCGATAACCACCTGGCCCGGCGAGTTAAAGTTAACCGGAGAGACAACCTGACCTTCAGCAGACTCTTCACACGCTTTTGCAATCGCGGCATCATCCAGACCGATGATGGCTGACATGCCGCCCGTGCCTTCTGGCACTGCTTCCTGCATGAATTTACCGCGCAGTTCCACCAGACGAACCGCGTCTGCAAACGCGATCACACCGGCACAGACCAGCGCTGAGTATTCACCCAAGCTATGTCCTGCGAGCAGTGCGGGCGCTTTACCGCCCTGCTGCTGCCAGACGCGCCACAGCGCAACGGACGCGGTTAGCAGCGCAGGCTGGGTCTGCCAGGTTTTGTTCAGTTCTTCGGCAGGCCCCTGCTGGGTCAGCGCCCATAAATCATAACCCAGTGCATCAGAAGCTTCACGGAAAGTCTCTTCAATGACCGGATAGGTTGCTGCCATTTCAGACAACATCCCAACGGTTTGAGAGCCCTGCCCCGGGAACACAAAAGCAAATTGCGTCATTTTTTATTCCTTATCCTAGAAACGAACCAGCGCGGAACCCCAGGTGAACCCGCCACCGAAGGCTTCAAGCAAGACCAGCTGGCCCCGTTTGATTCGCCCGTCACGTACCGCTTCATCAAATGCGCACGGTACTGACGCCGCAGAGGTGTTGCCGTGACGATCCAGCGTCACCACAACGTTATCCATCGACATGCCCAGCTTTTTCGCGGTTGCGCTGATGATACGCAGGTTCGCCTGATGCGGCACCAGCCAGTCGAGGGCGGAGCGTTCAAGGTTATTCGCTTCCAGCGTTTCATCAACGATGTGTGCAAGCTCAGTCACCGCCACCTTGAACACCTCGTTCCCTGCCATGGTCAGGTAAATCGAGTTGTCCGGATTTACGCGATCGGCGTTAGGCAGGGTCAACAGTTCGCCATAGCTGCCATCAGCATGCAGATGCGTAGAGATGATACCCGGCTCTTCGGACTGCCCCAGCAGCACCGCACCCGCACCATCACCAAAAATAATGATCGTTCCGCGATCGGTCGGATCGCAGGTACGCGCCAGCACGTCAGCACCGATCACCAGCGCATATTTAACGGCACCGGACTTCACGTACTGATCGGCTACGCTCAGCGCATAGGTAAAACCTGCGCATGCGGCAGCGACGTCAAACGCCGGGCAACCCTTAATACCGAGCATGTTTTGCACCTGGCACGCCGCGCTTGGGAAAGCATGCGTGGCAGACGTCGTGGCCACCACGATCAAACCAATCTGTTCTTGATCAATGCCCGCCATTTCGATAGCACGCTGTGCGGCTTCGTAACCCATGGTCGACACGGTTTCGTCTGGCGCGGCAATACGACGTTCACGGATACCTGTGCGCGTGACAATCCACTCGTCAGACGTATCTACCATTTTTTCCAGATCGGCGTTGGTACGCACCTGTTTTGGCAGGTAGCTGCCGGTACCTAAAATCTTCGTATACATGTACGCTCAGTCACTTTTAGCTAATACAGATCCCAGGCGAGCGGCAATCCGCTGAGGGACTTGTCGCTGCACCGCCTGCACTGCCTGTTCAATCGCGACAGCAAATGCTCGCTGATTGGCGGCGCCATGACTCTTAATCACGATGCCGCGCAATCCTAACAGACAGGCGCCATTATACTGGTCGGGGTTGAGGTGACTGAATCGCCGCGTCAGGCTCTTTTGTAACCAACGCTTCAATAAAATCAGCCACCAGGCGCTTTTTTTGCCCTCTCCCTGTGATTTCAGCAGAGAAAGAAACATCCGCACGACCCCTTCCATGGTTTTCAACGTCACGTTCCCGGTGAAGCCATCGCACACCAGAACATCCGTTTTACCCGTCAACAACTCATTGGCTTCGAGATAACCAATATAGTTGATGGAGGGAACCTGTTTGAGCAATTCAGCTGCTTCGCGAATGCTGTCCAGGCCTTTGGTCTCTTCTTCACCAATGTTCAGTAACGCAACACGGGGAGTGTTGATCCCGACCACCTCTTCTGCCAGCACCGATCCCATGACGGCAAACTGAGCCAGCATTGTACTATCACAATCGACGTTCGCGCCCAAATCGAGCACTACCGTCTTGCCCTTCTGCTGATGCGGCAACACCGTCACCAGCGCCGGGCGCTCAATACCGTCAATCGGTTTGAGCAATAATTTCGACAGCCCCATCAGCGCGCCGGTATTTCCCGCGCTAACGCAAGCCTGGGCTCGACCTTCTTTCACCAGCTCCAGCGCTATCCGCATCGAGCTGCCGCGGCTGTTACGAATCGCCTGCGAGGGTCGGGCATCACTGGCAATAACTGACTGCGCAGGAATAATCTGCAGACGTGAACGTTGTTCAAAGTCAGCTTTTGCAAGTAATGGCGTGATTGTGTCGGGATTGCCGACTAAAAGAAGAGTGAGTTGCGAATTAGAATTCAGTGCCTGCAATGCTGCAGGCACTGTCACGGAAGGGCCAAAATCTCCCCCCATGACATCTAACGCCAGGGTTAGACGTGTCAAGGTATCGTCGCAGCCTGGTTCGGTAAGTTCCCCGTTTGCACGGGGAGCTCCTCACTAAGCCTAATCACGCTGACGCGTGATTACTTAGTGATAACCTTGCGGCCGCGGTAGAAACCGTCAGCGGTGATGTGGTGACGCAGGTGTTTCTCACCAGAAGTCTTGTCTACAGACAGGCTGGTAACTGCAGTCAGCGCGTCATGGGAACGACGCATGCCACGTTTGGAACGGGTTGGTTTATTCTGTTGTACGGCCATGGACCTTACTCCTCAATTACTTACGCTTTAAGCTGGCTAATACGGCAAATGGGTTTGGTTTTTGCGCTTCATCAGGCAGTTCCCCAAAGACCATGTCCGCCTCGGACACTTCACAGTGTTCAGAATCATGCACCGGAACCACTGGCAAGGTGAGGATGATTTCATCTTCAACCAGAGCCAGAAGATCGATTTCACCGAATTCGTTAACCTCAATCGGCTCATACGCTTCCGGGAGTGCTTCAGCCTGTTCGTCAGAACGAACCGGACTGAAACAATACGTTGTGTGAACATGCTGTACAAACGGTTTCCCGCAACGCTGACACTCGAGCGTTACCGTCACCTTTGCATCACCGGTTAAAACGGCGAGACGCTGGTTGTCGATAGCGAACGACATGGAGCATTCTACATCACTGTCCACACTGACTACGGATTCGGCAATACGCTCAGCCTGATCGGAAGTATAGATACCTTCGTAATCGAGGCGTTTTTGAGCCGTACGAACCGGATCAAGAGTCAGGGGTAATTTTACCTTTTGCATAGGGCGCGCATATTAACTTTGTAACGTCATAGAGTCAAAGAAAAAGGCAACCAGAGCTGCCTTTTGCCAATTATTCGCACACATTGCGGCCTGTAGTTTAAAATGGCTGGCATCGATACGCTATATCTGGTGATAAAAATATGCCAAATCTCGTCCTTGCTTCCACGTCTCCCTACCGCCGAATGCTGCTGGAAAAGCTCGGGATCCCGTTTGAATGCGCCGCGCCTGAGGTGGATGAGACGCCACAGCCGGGCGAGTCACCGCGCCATCTGGTGACGCGTCTTGCTAAAGAGAAGGCGCAATCGCTGGCCACACGCTATCCTTCGCATTTGATTATAGGCTCCGATCAGGTTTGCGTGCTGGACGGCGAAATCACCGGCAAACCCCATACTGAGGAAAATGCCTGCCAGCAGCTTCTGCGTGCGCGCGGTACTATCGTGACCTTCTATACGGGCCTGGCCCTCTATAACTCCGCGTCAGGCCATCTGCAAACCGAGTGTGAGCCGTTCGACGTACACTTCCGTCATCTCAGCGAGCAAGAGATTATGGATTATGTGCGCCGTGAGCGACCGCTGAACTGCGCGGGGAGCTTTAAAAGTGAAGGATTGGGGATTGCGCTGTTCGACAAGCTGGACGGTCGCGATCCCAACACGCTGGTGGGGTTACCGCTGATTGCCTTGTGTCAGATGTTACGCCGAGAAGAGTGTAATCCGCTGATGATGTGACCTTCGCCGGGTGGCGCTGCGCTTGCATGGGCCTACTACACTGCGGCCTGCTGCCCTCACCCCGGCCCTCTCCCACAGGGAGAGGGAGCAAACATTAAAAACGGCAACATTCGTTGCCGTTTTGCGTTTACCTTAGCCGCGCAAAACCTTAAGACAGCGTTTCAACTGCTCGTCCAGCGGCGCTTCAATACGGATCACTTCACCGGTATTCGGATGGGTAAACTTCAGCGCTGCCGCATGCAGGAACAGACGCGACAGTCCCGTCCCCGCCAGCTGCTTATCAAACTCGCGGTCGCCATAGCGGTCATCAAAAGCGATGGGGTGCCCTGCAAACTGCGTATGCACGCGGATCTGGTGGGTACGACCGGTCACCGGACTGCAGCGCACCAGCGTGGCAAACTCATAGCGCTCTTCAACCTTAAAACTCGTCTCAGACGGTTTCCCTTCCTGGCTCACGCGGACAATACGCTCACCGCTTTGCAGAATGTTCTTCAGCAGCGGTGCCTGCACCACTTTTACATGGGACTGCCACTGACCGCGAACCAGCGCCAGGTAGTCTTTCTGCATCCCTTTTTCACGCAGCTGTTCATGCAGCGAACGCAGCGCGGAACGCTTTTTCGCCACCAGCAGTACGCCTGAAGTGTCGCGGTCAAGACGGTGCACCAGCTCAAGGAAGCGCGCTTCCGGGCGCAGGGCTCGCAGCCCTTCAATCACGCCGAAGCTCAGACCGCTACCGCCATGAACAGCCGTCCCTGAGGGTTTATTCAACACCAGAATATGGTCGTCTTCGTAAAGGATGACATCGCTCAGGGCCGCCACTTTCTGCAGCTTCGGTGAAACGGTCTCTTCTTCACGCTCTGCCACGCGCACCGGCGGAATACGGACTTCGTCACCTGCTTCGAGCTTATACTCAGGCTTCACGCGTTTTTTGTTAACCCGCACCTCGCCCTTACGCAGGATGCGATAAATCATGCTCTTTGGCACCCCTTTCAGCTGGGTACGCAAAAAGTTATCGATACGTTGCCCCGCTTCATCGTCGGCGATGGCAACCATTTTTACGGCTGGAGTCTCTGTTTTCATGGTTGGCGATTCTAAATATCGACAGCCATTAGCGCCACTCATTTTTCTATGCTTATATTTACTTTTATCCGGCCTGTCCCCCGTTTCGCGCAACCGATTTGGTGGTTATTAAACCAATCGCCATTCTGAAGTGAAGAAACTGTGAGTAACCGGGTGATAATTGGTAAAAGTCATCTTGCTATAACCCGGCGAGCAGTGGAATAATGAATCCGTTTTCCGTGTTTAATCCAGGTTTTGTAAGGATGTTGACGGAATGACCAATTTTGTCTGACCGATCATCCACGCAGCAATGGCGTAAGACGTATTGATCTTTCAGGCAGTTAGCGGGCTGCGGGTTGCAGTACTTCCCGGTATAAGGATTGTTCTCTGGAGAGTTCTACCCAGGCAATTCCCCTGATAATTGCGCTGTGTTTCCGTATGAAATACAGGCAACCGACACTCTGCGCCTCTTAAGCGAGCGACAACCGTGAGGTTGGCGACGTGAACAGACACGAGGCCATCGGTTCATACCCCGGAAAGCGTCACCTTGCCCGCAGCTTTGTCGTCAATGTAAGAATAACGAGTAAGTTACGATGAAAAGAATGTTAATCAACGCAACTCAGCAAGAAGAGTTGCGTGTCGCCCTTGTGGATGGGCAGCGCCTGTACGATCTGGATATCGAAAGTCCTGGACACGAACAGAAAAAAGCGAACATTTACAAAGGCAAAATCACCCGCATTGAACCAAGCCTTGAAGCTGCATTTGTCGATTACGGTGCTGAGCGTCATGGTTTCCTCCCTCTGAAAGAAATCGCCCGCGAATATTTCCCTGCAAACTACAACGCCCATGGCCGCCCAAACATCAAAGATGTTCTGCGTGAAGGTCAGGAAGTTATCGTTCAGATTGATAAAGAAGAGCGTGGCAACAAAGGTGCCGCACTGACAACCTTTATCAGCCTGGCGGGGAGCTATCTGGTGCTGATGCCAAACAACCCGCGTGCGGGTGGTATCTCTCGCCGTATCGAAGGTGATGACCGTACCGAGCTGAAAGAAGCGCTGGCAAGCCTTGAACTGCCTGACGGCATGGGGCTTATCGTGCGTACCGCAGGCGTCGGCAAATCCGCCGAAGCGCTGCAGTGGGACCTGAGCTTCCGCCTGAAGCACTGGGAAGCCATCCAGAAAGCAGCGGAAAGCCGCCCTGCTCCGTTCCTGATCCACCAGGAAAGCAACGTGATCGTGCGTGCCTTCCGTGACTACCTGCGTCAGGACATCGGTGAGATTCTGATCGATAACCCGAAAGTGCTTGAGTTGGCGCGCCAGCACATCGCCGCGCTGGGCCGTCCTGATTTCACCAGCAAAATTAAACTGTACACCGGTGAAATCCCGCTGTTCAGCCACTATCAGATCGAATCCCAGATTGAATCCGCCTTCCAGCGTGAAGTGCGTCTGCCATCCGGCGGTTCTATCGTTATCGATACCACTGAAGCGCTGACCGCTATCGACATCAACTCCGCTCGCGCAACGCGCGGTGGCGATATCGAAGAGACCGCCTTCAACACCAACCTTGAAGCCGCTGATGAAATCGCCCGCCAGCTCCGCCTGCGTGACCTGGGTGGTCTGATTGTTATCGACTTCATCGACATGACCCCTGTACGTCACCAGCGTGCGGTAGAAAACCGTCTGCGCGAAGCGGTGCGTCAGGACAGGGCGCGTATTCAGATTAGCCATATCTCACGCTTTGGCCTGCTGGAGATGTCCCGTCAGCGTCTGAGCCCATCGCTGGGTGAGTCCAGCCATCACGTCTGCCCACGCTGCTCCGGCACCGGTACCGTGCGTGATAACGAATCGCTGTCCCTCTCGATTCTGCGTCTGATTGAAGAAGAAGCGCTGAAAGAGAATACCAAAGAGGTTCACGCGATTGTGCCTGTGCCAATTGCGTCCTACCTGTTGAACGAAAAACGTGCTGCGGTCAGTGCCATTGAAGCGCGTCAGGGCGGTGTTCGCTGCATCATCGTGCCAAACGATCAGATGGAAACCCCGCACTACCACGTGCTACGTGTCCGTAAAGGCGAAGAGACGTCAACGCTCAGCTACCTGCTGCCGAAGCTGCACGAAGAAGAGATGGCCCTGCCATCTGATGACGAGCCAGCAGAGCGTAAGCTGCCAGAGCAGCCTGCGTTAGCGACCTTCATCATGCCAGAAGCCCCACCGGAAGCCGCCCTGGAAAAACCAGCGGCCAAACCTGCGGCGCAGAAACCAGAAGCGACGGCAGCGAAAGCCCAGCCAGCGCAGCCGGGTCTGCTGAGCCGCTTCTTCGGCGCGCTGAAGAAGATGTTTGCCGGTGAGGAAGTTCAGCCAGAGCAGCCGAAAGAAGAGCCAAAAGCAGCCAAGCCTGAACGTCAGCAGGACCGCCGTAAGCGTCAGAACAACCGCCGCGACCGTAATGACCGTAGCGATCGTAATGAGCGCAACGAGCGTCGTGACAACCGTGACAACCGCTCTGACAATAACGAAGGCCGTGAGCAACGCGAAGACAACCGCCGCAACCGTCGCGAGAAACAGCAGCAGAATGTTGAAGATCGTGAAATTCGCCAGCAGGCGGGCGATGAGTCTGAGAAGAGCAAACAGCGTGACGACCAGCAGCCGCGCCGTGAACGCAACCGTCGCCGTAACGACGAGAAGCGTCAGGCACAGCAGGAAGTCAAAAACCTGAACCGCGAAGAGCCTGTTGAACAGCAGGACGGCGAGCAGGAAGAACGTACTCAGGTCATGCCGCGTCGTAAGCAGCGCCAGCTTGCTCAGAAAGTTCGCTTCGCCTCCGAAGCAACCGAAGAGTCAGCAATCGTCGCGGTTGAAACCCGCGAGAGCGCAACCGGCACACAGCTGGCAAAAGTTGACCTGCCAGCGGTCGTTGATAACAACGTTGAGCAGGATGAAAACGGTGAAAACCGTGATAACGCCGGCATGCCGCGCCGTTCACGTCGTTCCCCACGTCATCTGCGCGTCAGCGGTCAGCGCCGTCGCCGCTATCGTGACGAGCGTTACCCGACTCAGTCGCCAATGCCGCTGACCATTGCCTGTGCTTCGCCAGAAATGGCTTCCGGCAAAGTCTGGATCCGCTACCCGGTAGCGCGTCCGGAGCAGGTTGTTGAAGAACAGCCAGTTGCGGAAGAGATCATTGCACCTGCGGCAGCGGTAGAAGAGGTCGTGACTGAAGCGGCAACCGTGGTTGAACCTCAGGTTGTTGAAGCGGAAGCACCTCAGGCAGCTGAGGTCGAAACCACGCATCCGGAAGTGATTGCCGCGCCGGTTGATGCCGCACCGCAGCTTATTGCTGAAGAAGATGTGGTGGTGGCTGAGGAAATCGCTGAAGAAGCTGAACCTGTAGCCGCCGTGGAAGACACCGCTGAAGCCATCGTCGAAACGACCACTGAAGAAATCGTTCAGGACGTTGAGATTGAGGTTGAACCGGTTGTTGAAGAACCGAAAGCGCATGAAGTGAAACCTGAGCCGGTTGTTTCTGCGCCAGCCGCTGCCCACGTGGCGACAGCACCGATGACCCGCGCTCCGGCACCGGATTACGTGCCAGAAGCCCCGCGTCACAGCGACTGGGTTCGCCCGGCCTTCAGTTTCGAAGGTAAAGGCGCAGCCGGTGGTCACAGTGCAACGCATCAGGCGACTGCACCGGCAACGCGTCCACAGTCTGTCGAATAACGACAAACAACGCTGAAAGTAAAAAGCCGACCCTTGGGTCGGCTTTTTTATGGCTGCTGCACCGGCTTTCTCATCCCGGTCACCTCCGGCATGACCTGCCGCATCAGCTCAAGAAAACGCCGCAAGCGTGCCGGATAATAACGGGACCAGGGATAGACCAGATGCACCGGTAGCGCCGCTGGCTGCCACTCCGGCAGCAAATGCACCAGCCGCCCTTCCCGAATATCATCCTGTACCGTCCAGCTTGATACGACCGCCACACCGAGCCCGGTCAGTGCCGTATTGCGTGCAACATACAGGCTGTCGGTGCTGAGGCGTGGCGTAATAGCAATCCGCGCGGTGGCGGGCGAAGCATCGTGAAATAGCTCCACGTGGCGCTGGTAGAAAGAGCTGATGGCTATCCAGGGAAACTGCTGCAAATCCTCCGGCGTATTCACCGCCGGGAAGCGGGCCAGCAGAGCTGGCGCGGCCACCACCGAGCGAGGCACTTCCGCCAGCAGCACGGATACGGTCGCCGGATCGACCTCCACACCCACCCGAATAGCGCAGTCAAGATTGTCACCGAGAAAATCTGCCGACCGATCGTTGAGCATCCACTCAATCGAAAGCTGAGGATAGCGTTGCAAAAATTCGGTTACGGGTTTCAGAAGCTGATCCTGACCAAACGCGTGGGGAGCGCGCACCCGCAGCACGCCTACCGGCTCATCTTCCGTCTGCCCCACCTCATCTTCCAGCGCCAGCCAGCTGTCGATCACCCGACGGGCGTGCTGATAGCAGCGCTCGCCGTCATCCGTTAGCCGCGTCGTGTGGGTGGTGCGCAACATCAGGCGCACACCCAGCATGGTTTCAAGCGACTGCAACCGTCGGCTTACCGTGGCCTGGGTTGTCGCCAGCTGCCGTGCCGCCGCAGAAAGCGAACCCGCTTCGACAATGCGCACAAACGTCCGCATTAGCTCAACCCTATCTATACGCTCAGCTCTTTTCATCGCATTTTCAGTTATACGTTTAACGTATAAGCGTTTTACCACCGGGCCCGCTACCGTCGCAAGGCGTACTGATAAAAAATAGCCGCACACGACGAATGAGGAACAACTTATGAACACAACAACGACTCCCCATGCAGTAAGCCGCTGGGTGATTTTTATGCTGGCTCTGGGGGCGGGCTTCAGCGTGGCATCAATCTATTACGCGCAGCCCCTCCTGCCGCTGATGGGTGCAGACCTGCATCTGAGCATTGAAGGTATGGGCCTGGTGCCAACATTAACGCAGGCAGGCTACGCGCTCGGCATTCTGTTCCTGCTTCCTCTGGGCGATCGCCACGACCGCAGGACATTAATTCTGATCAAAAGCGCGGCGCTGGCGCTGTTTCTTCTCGGCTGTAGCCTGACCGGGCAGATCCATTCTCTTCTGCTGGCAAGCTTGCTCATCGGCATGGCCGCCACCATGGCGCAGGATATCGTCCCCGCCGCGGCCATTCTCGCACCGGAAGGTAAACAGGGGAAAACCGTGGGCACGGTAATGACCGGCCTGCTGATGGGTATCTTATTATCCAGAACCGTAAGCGGTGTGGTGGGCGAAGCGTTTGGCTGGCGCGTCATGTACCAACTGGCGGCGGCGAGCATTGCGTTCATTGGGGTGATGATGTGGTTTGTACTTCCCCGTTTTGCCATTCACTCCACGCTGAGCTACCCCGCGCTGATGCGCTCGATGGAACACCTGTGGCGTCGCTATCCGGCGCTGCGCCGCGCGGCGCTGGCTCAGGGTTTCCTGTCGATTGCCTTTAGCGCCTTCTGGTCAACGCTTGCGGTCATGCTGCTGGAACGCTACCACCTGGGTAGTGCCGTCGCAGGTGGTTTTGGTATTGCCGGTGCCGCGGGTGCGTTAGCTGCCCCACTGGCGGGGGGGCTGGCGGACAAACTGGGGGCAGGAAAAGTCACGCAGCTTGGTGCCGTTCTTGTGACCGTCTCTTTCGCCCTGATGTTCCTGATGCCCGCCTTGGGCGTTCATGGACAGCTGATGCTGATCGCCATCTCTGCCGTCGGGTTCGACCTGGGCTTGCAGTCCAGCCTGGTCGCCCACCAGAACCTGGTGTACAGCCTTGAACCGCAGGCGCGTGGTCGTCTCAACGCCCTGCTCTTTACGGTGGTCTTTATCGGGATGGCGCTGGGGTCCGCGTTAGGCAGCAATATCTACTCGCTGGCTGGCTGGACGGGCGTAGTCGCACTGGCCACCGTCTGTGGCGTCATTGCGCTGGCCATCCGTCTGATAGAAAGCGCACGTGTCGCCTCCGTACCGGCGGAAGCCGCATAAAAAAAATGCCCAATCCAGACGGATTGGGCAGTAAAACATGCCCAGTTTCAAGACATGTTCCAAGAGGTCAAGATGTTATTTGTTCAGCTGGAACAGAGACATGCCCTGCATATCGCTAAACGCTTTATAAGACGCCTGCAAGGCCGCCTGCTGCATGGTGTAAGAGGAAATCGCTGCGTTCCAGTCAACGTCCACAAGGTCACTCATTTGCGAAGTCTGTGCGAGTGACCGGTCGTTACTGAGCGTGTTCAGTTTATCCAGCTCGTTAAGTTTGGTACCCAAATCGGCCCGTACAGTTAATACATTATCAAGCGAGTTACGCAACCCCCGGTTCGCAGCATCAATAGCTGCATTTTCCTGATCGACCTTCGCTTGATCGTCACCGACCGGTGTGTTCAACGAGGTGATAGCATTATCCAGTATCTTGAATAAATTCTTTTCAGGTGTTCCACCACCCGGCTCCGGTGTTGCATTGCTGGTAAACGTGGCGAAAACCTCTGTGCCAGTGTGGCTGATTTGCATATTTCGTGCAGAATCCACCTGTTGGTTAACCGGGGTAGTACCACCGATATAATTGCCGCTGGTTTGGTCAAAAGCGACATTCTCCGTCTTATACCCTGCGAAGATATATCTTCCATTACCGTCAGTGCTGTTGGCGAGGTTCATAAGCTGATCGCGTATGCCTTGCAGGTCTGTCGCCAGAGATGCCCGATCGCTGTCACTTAATGTCCCGTTCCTCGCATAAACGACTTTTTCCTGAGCGCTCTGAATGGCCGTTGTAACCTGTGAAAGGACACTCTCCTCAAGCGATACTTTCTGCGTTGCAAAGGTACGCGCAAGATCAAATTGGCTATTCTGCGCCTGAGCCTGTGATAGAACAATCGCCTGCGACGCCGCGATAGGATCGTCCGACGGACGATTGACACGCTTACCGGTGGACATTTGTTCCCCGTAATTTAACCATTTGCTTTGGGAATCGGTGATCCCCCGCATGTTCTGGTCGTACATCATTTGGGTGCTAATACGCATTGTTCACCTCAACCTTAGCGAATATTGATAATTGCGTCGAAGAGCGTACTAGCAGTTTGTAACACCTGCGCGTTGGCAAGGTAATACTGCTGATAACGCTGCAAATTGCCATACTCTTCGTCGAGGTTTACCCCTGAGATGGACTGCTGTTGTTTGGTTAACTGTGTTTCCACATTCGCTTTCGTCTGGCTGCTCACCTTCAGTGACGCCGTTGAGCTACCGACGGTACTGACGAGAGAGGCATAGGCATCGTTGAAGGTTTTGTTGCCCCCCACGACTTTCGCGTTTTGCAGATCGAGCAGTTTCTGGCCGTTACGGTTATCACTTTCGCCGCCGTTCTGCACCGACGCCATCGCCAGTTTGGACTCATCGCTGATCGCCAGATCCATGTTCATGATGACGTCGGAAACCGGCTTCACGGTAAAGCTGTCTTTGGTATTTGCCGTGCCGCTCACGTTGACGTTAAGACCATCAAACGACAGATTGCCGCTGGCATCCGGGCTCATCGTAAAGCTGGTTTTGTCTGATGTACGGGTGATCGTCCAGTCAGTGCCGTTGAACTGCAGCTTATAGTCTGTCGCCTGGACCTGTTTGCTATCTGTCACAGAGGCCGTAACAACCGCCGATCCGCCGTTCTTGCTGTTGGACAGCACCGCCGGAGAACCAAAGTTGAACAGCTTACCGCCCGCATCACCGTTAGCGTCAAAACCGGCTTCATGCTGCGTGTTCATCGAATCGGCAAAGGCCAGCGCCATCTGGTTCAGGGTATTGCGGGCCTTATCCAGGTCTTCAGCGCGGAAGGTCATTAAACCGCCCAAAGAACCGGTGGTGATCATCTTTTCCGGGATCTCGACATTCCCCGCCACGTCGTCAACATAGGCAATAGTGGTACGGGAAGGATCAGCGCTGGACTTCACGGCCGCAAGCTGGTTCGCTTTGCTGCCCTGTACCAGGCTGTAGCCATTGCCGAAAGAGATGTTATACGTACCGCTATCCTGCACGCTGACTTCCACGCCCACGATTTTATTGAGCTCAGTCACGAGCTGGTCGCGCTGGTCAAGCAGATCGTTAGGGGACGCGCCCGCGCCCACACCGGTCAGACGAGAAATCTGATCGTTCAGATTGGCAATCTGAGCCGCGTAGTTGTTGATCTGAGAAACGCTGCTTGAGATGGCGGTATTAACCTGCGCATCCTGGTCGCGGAGATACTGATCGTTGGTTTTGAACTGATTGACCAGACCGCCCGCTTTTCCCAGCACCGTCTGACGCGCGGCCGGGTCTTCCGCGTTGCTCACCAGCGTTTGCAGGCTCTTAAAGAAATCCTGCAGGGTAGTGGAAAGCGAGTTGGTAGTATCGGAGAGCACATCGTCAATTTTTGACATCTGCTGGTAGCGCGTCGTCAGGCCGCTGCTCTGCGTCTGCGCGGCGCGCAGCTGGTTGGTGATGAAGGCGTCATACTCACGCTGGACACCGGAGACATACACCCCGTTACCCACCCAGCCACCGCCGGTCAGCGTGCTGTTAGATGCGCCCAGCACCGTGGTCTGGCGGGTATAGCCTGCCACGTTATAGCTTGAAATATTATTACTGACGGTATTGAGTGCCGACTGCGCAGCACTGAGGCCACTCATGGCGCTGTTAATCAAACTGGACATGGGGGTTCCTTTTATACGTTCAGACACGAGTCCTGATGAAGGTTATCGGCAACCTCCACCGGGACTTGAGAACTTTCAGAACAGATTTTCAATATCTGTGCTATAGGCTTTGCTGACCTTCTCGCCCATGGATTTCAGCTGCTGGATCATGCTGGTGAGCTTACGTGCGTAGTTCGGGTCGGTCGCGTAGCCCGCGTTTTGCAAGGCCTGAGCCCCCTGCTCCGCCGTTGCCGCCTGCGTCACGGCGGTATAGCGCGGATTTCGGCTCAGCAGCCCCACGTAATCGGACAAGGCTTCAAGATACGAGCTGTAGACGCGGAATTTGGCTTTGACCTTCACCGCCGCACCGTTCTCGTACTCGGTGGTGGTGATCTCCGTCGTCGGCCCTTTCCAGCTGGAAGTCGCTTTCACGCCGAAGATGTTGAAGCTCGGCTCGCCGTTTTCCTTGCGGATCTGGCGCTGCCCCCAGCCCGACTCCAGCGCGGCCTGAGCCAGAATCAGGTGATGCGGCACGCCGCTCTGTTCGCTGGCAAGGCGCGCAGGCAGAGAAAGCTGCGCCAGGAAGTCTTTGCTGTCACCGGAGAGCGGCTCATCGCCGCTGCCCGTGGCTTTCGGCATGGCTTTACGCACCATTTGCGTCAGGGCCTGGTTCTGATAGCTGGTCACCGTTTCGAGGTCGAACTTCATCGGTACCTGCTGCGGCTGTTCCTGAGGCTGAATGCCCTGCGCGGCTTCGGTCTGCTTGACAATCATGTCAGCCAGACCGAGGCCTTTCCCGGCTGTCATCTGCTGCGCAATCTGCTGGTCATACATGCTGGTGTAGAGACGCGTTGAATCACTGCTGAACATCCCGTCCTTCGGCAGGGTTTCACGCATGCTTTTCAGCATCATCTGGACAAACATCCCTTCCACCTGGCGGGCAACCGGGCGGATATTCGCCGCCGGGTCTTTGCCTGCTTTGGTTTTCAGTTCGTTGAGCGACTGGGCGTCCCAGGCTGCACTGGTCAACAGTTTGCTATCGGTCAGCATCAGATGATTTCCAGTTTGGCGCGCAGGCAGCCCGCGCTTTGCATCGATTGCAGGATGGACATCAGATCCATCGGCGTTGCCCCCAGGGCGTTCAGGGCACGCACCACGCTGTTCAGGTTGGCGCTTGAGCGCACGCTTTGCAGGGACCCGCCGCTCTGGCGCAGATCAATCTGCGTTTGCGGCGTCACCACCGTCTGCCCCCCACCAAATGGCGTATCAGGCTGGCTGACGTTTGCCGATCGGTTTACCGTCACGGAGAGGTTCCCCTGCGCCACGGCGCAGCTGTCGAGCGACACTTCCCGGTTCATCACCACCGAGCCGGTACGGGAGTTAATGATCACCTTCGCATCCTGGACCGGAACGTTCACTTCCATATTCTGGATATCGGCCAGCATGCGCACCTGGTTGCTGCTGCCGGTGGAGGTACGGATCTGCACGGTACGCGCATCAAGCGCCGTTGCATTACCGTAGCCGCGGCTGCGGTTGATGGTATCGGCAATCTGCTGTGCCATCGTGAAGTCTTCATTATTCAGTTGCAGGTTAATGGTGTTGCCCGCGCCAAACTGGGTCGGCAGTTCACGCTCAATAATCGCTCCGTTGGTAATCCGTCCGCCGTTGAGCTGGTTCACCTGCACGCTGCTTCCGCCTGCGGATGCACCCGCACCGCCGACCAGAATGTTCCCCTGCGCCAGCGCATAAACCTGGCTATCGACGCCTTTCAGCGGGGTCATCAACAGCGTACCGCCGCGCAGGCTTTTGGCGTTACCCATGGAGGAGACCACCACGTCAATGGTCTGTCCCTGACGCGCAAACGCCGGGTAGGACGCGGTGACCATTACCGCCGCCACGTTTTTCAGCTGCATGTTGGTTCCCGCCGGCACGGTAATGCCGAGCTGAGAAAGCATGTTGTTTAAGCTTTGGGTGGTAAAGGGCGTCTGGGTCGTCTGGTCACCGGTACCGTCCAGCCCCACCACCAGGCCGTAGCCAATCAGCGAGTTTTCACGCACGCCCTGAACGCTGGTGAGATCGCGAATACGGTCAGCCTGGGCAAACGTAGCCACCAGCGCGAGCGCCACGGCGAAGATCGATTTAAACATGGGTCACCTCGCTTACATCGGCGATAAATTAAGGAAGAAGCGCTGCAGCCAACCCATATTTTGCGCTTCATTAATGTAGCCGTTACCGACGTACTCAATGCGCGCATCCGCCACCTGGGTGGACGGAACGGTGTTGGTGCCGCTGATGGTGCGAGGGTTAACCACGCCCGAGAAGCGAATGAATTCAGTGCCCTGGTTGATGGCGATCTGTTTTTCACCCACCACGTGTAGGTTGCCGTTAACCAGTACCTGGTCAACCGTGACCGTCAGCGTACCGCTGAAGGTGTTGCTGGCATTCGCGCCACCTTTACCGTTAAAGGTGTTGCCGCCAGAGGCATCGACATCAGCACGCGCGTTGCCGAACAGTCCCTGCAGGTAGCGCGGGACGGTATCGAAGCCAAAATTCGTTTTGCCATCACGGCTGGCGTTCGCCGACGAGCTCTTGCTCGCGCTGACGTTTTCCTGCAGCACAATGGTCAATGTATCGCCGACGTTACGCGGGCGGCGATCTTCAAACAGCGGCTGATAGCCGTAATTAATCGGCTGCGCAGTCTGGAAAATGGAGCCGTTGACCACTGGCGCAGGGCCAGGAACGGGTTGGGCAGTCGTCGCACCCTGGACCAAAGGTTTAGACGGGATCCAGGCACACCCGCTGAGGGTGACGGCCAGAACAGTCAATATCGGATAACGAAACGCCGCGTTTTTTTGCATTGCCTTCATCTTCGAAAACAGGGAGCCGGCGCGGCGTTTACCGCACCGGGCTACACCTTAGAGTTGCGTCAGTTTCTGCAGCATCTGGTCGGTCGTCGACACTGCTTTACTGTTAATTTCATACGCGCGCTGGACCTGGATCATATTCACCAGCTCTTCTGCCACGTTCACGTTGGAGGTTTCAACATAGCCCTGATACAGCAGGCCCGCGCCGTTCAGGCCTGGGGTGCTCTCATTTGGCGTACCGGAGGATTGCGTCTCGGTGTAGAGGTTCTCACCAATGCTTTCCAGACCGGTATCGTTCATGAAGGTGGTCAGGTTGAGCTGCCCAACCTGAACCGGCGCGGCCTGCCCCTGCTGGGTTACGCTGACCACACCGTCACGTCCGATGGTGATGCTCAGGGCGTTCGCCGGGATGGTAATCGCAGGCTGGACCTGGAAACCGCCCGCCGTCACCAGCTGGCCGTTCTGATCGACCTGGAACGAGCCGTCGCGGGTGTAGGCAGAGGTACCGTCAGGCAGTTGCACCTGGAAGAAGCCCTGGCCTTTGATCGCCACGTCTTTGCTGTTGTTGGTCTGAGACAGGTTGCCCTGACTGTGCAGACGCTCGGTGGCCACCGGACGAACACCGGTACCGATCTGCAGACCCGATGGCAGCGTCGTCTGTTCAGAAGACTGCGCCCCCGGCTGGCGGATGGTTTGATAAAGCAAATCTTCGAAAACGGCGCGCTGACGCTTGAAACCATTGGTGCTTACGTTTGCCAGGTTGTTGGCAATCACATCCATATTGGTTTGCTGGGCGTCCAGGCCAGTTTTCGCGATCCATAAAGAACTGATCATAAGGAATCCTGTTAGCTCATAGCCAGAAGTTGGTTAGCCTTGCCCGCGTTTTCGTCCACGCTGCTGATGATTTTCATCTGCATTTCAAAACGACGGGCGCTGGCGATCATGTCGGTCATGGCTTCGACCGGCTTGACGTTACTGCCTTCCAGAACGCCGGACATCACGCGGATGCTCGGATCGGCCTGTAAGGTGGCGCCCCGCGTCGCCTGCGCCGCCTGGGTCAGACGGAACATGCCGTCGTCGCCACGCTGCACCTCTTTGCCTTCCGCTTTCACCAGCTTCAGACGTCCGACGGGCGCAACGGTATTGGCCGGGTCGCCCGGGTTGAGCGCCGAAATGGTGCCGTCCGCGGCGATAGTCAGCTCAGCGCCTTCCGGTACGGTCAGCGGACCCGCTTCCCCCATCACCGGATGCCCCTGAATCGTCAGCTGGCCCGTCGCGCTCACCTGGATGTTCCCGTTACGGGTATAGCCTTCGCTGCCGTCCGCCGTTTGCACCGCCAGCCAGCCGTCCTGCTGCAGAGCAACGTCCAGCGGGCGTGACGTGTAATCCATCTGCCCTGGCGTCATATCGGCGCCAGGGGTCGATGCGGTCACCAGCGTTCGGGTCGGCAGGGAAAGCCCTTCTACCGGCACCGCGCGCAGCGCGTTCAGCTGCGCGCGAAAGCCCGGCGTCGAGGCGTTTGCCAGGTTGCTGGCGGTAACGGCCTGCTGGTTGAGCGTCTGACTTGCCGCGCCCATCGCGGTATATATTGCGTGATCCATTGCGCTTTCCTGTTAGCCGCTTAACGCAGGTTAACCAGCGTATTGAGGATCTGGTCCTGAGTTTTGATGGTCTGCGCGTTCGACTGATAGTTACGCTGCGCGACAATCATGTTCACCAGTTCTTTACTCAGATCCACGTTAGAGGCTTCCAGCGCACCGTTGGTCAGCGTGCCGAAGTTACCGCTTCCCGCCGTCCCCAGCAGCGCCACGCCGGAGGACTGGGTAGCCGACCAGACGTTATCGCCTTCCGATTTCAGGCCTTCGTTGTTGGCAAAGTTTGCCAGCACGATCTGCCCCAGTACCTGAGTCTGCTCGTTGGAGTAGTTCCCGACCACGGTGCCGTCATCGTTGATCTGATAGCTCACCAGGTCGCCCGGCTTGAAGCCGTTCTGGCTGGTCGCCACGATATTGTTCGCACCGGTGTTCTGCTGCATGGAGTTCGCAAAACTCATCGCGAAGGTTGCTGGCGTCGCGCCCGGAATAGTTCCGGTTGTGATGTTGATATTTCCACCGCCGGTCAACGTACCGTTATTATCGAAGGTCAGGGTCGTGGCCAATGCCGCCGTGCTGCCAGCCACACTGCCGTCCTGGGCATAGACTTTCCAGGAGTTGGCCGGCGTCGCATCTTTGACGTAAAACAGGTTCATGTTGTGCGCATTACCCTGGCTGTCAAAGACGGTTACCGTACCTTTTTTGTTGTAGGTGTCCGGGTTAGTCGGATCAAAGGCGGTGGTCGGTGCGGTATCGGTGGAATTCAGGTTAATTTGCTGGGAAGCCGTAGTGGTGGACTTCGCGGCCATCAACGTGGTCGGGATATTAATAGCCTGTGGGTTCGCACCGGTCTGAACCGTAGATGGCGTTCCGGCAACCGGATAACCGGTTAACTGCATCCCCTGCATGTTTACCAGATTACGGTTTTCGTCCAGCTTGAACTGGCCGTTACGGCTGTAGAACACCGAGCCGTTTGCATCGACCATACGGAAAAAACCGTTCTGGCTGATGGCAACGTCCAGGCCACGACCGGTGTTGGTGGTGGTGCCGTCGGTAAAGTCCTGAGTGATGCCCGCAACTTTCACGCCCAGGCCGACTTTGGAACCGGCAAACATGTCTGCAAAGGAAGCAGAACCGGATTTAAAACCATAGGTCGCGGAGTTGGCGATGTTGTTGCCAATGACGTCCAGGTTGGTGGCCGCAGCATTCAGGCCGCTGACCGCTTGAGAAAAGGCCATGACTTACTCCTGATAAGTGTTAAGGCTTAGATAATCTGCCGAACTTCGTCGAGTGTGGTGGAACCCGAGGTTCCCAAATCCAGTTTGTTGCCGTCGCTTCCTTTAATCACGCCCTGGACCAGCGCGAACTGCAGCGGCTGCGCCACCAGTTGGGTCGTCCCGTTGCTGGCGCTGATCGCCACTTTGTAGGACCCGTTTGGTGCTTTGGTGCCGTCAGTCAGGCTGCCGTCCCAGGTAAAGGTGTGAACGCCCGCTTTCAGCTCGCCGATGTCGATGGTGCGAACCACGGCGCCGGTTGAGTCGGTGATCGTCGCGGTCACTTTGTCAGCCGCCTGCTGCAATTCAACGCCGAACGGCGTAGTGGTGGTGGTCGATGTACCGTCGGTGGTGCTGGTGCCCGCAAGGATCGTGGTCCCCGGGATCATCACGCCGTGACCAATCAGACTTGCCGCCTGCAGGGACTGAGCACTGTTAATCTGACCGGAGACGGAACCGAGGGTGGTGTTCAGTTTCTCAATGCCGCTCACGGTACTGATCTGCGCAAGCTGCGTGGTCAGTTCGTTGTTCTGCATTGGGTTGGTGGGATCCTGGTTCTTAAGCTGCGCCACCAGCAGCGTCAGAAAGCTGCCCTGAAGGTCGGCGGCGTTACTCCCCGTCAGGGAGTTAGAACCTGTCGTACTCTTTGTGTTGTTAACACCCGAGTTCGTAGGATCATTCACATTTACGGCGATGGACATGCATGTCTCCTTTACTGGCCGAGAGTGAGTGTTTTGAGCATCATGCTCTTCACGGTATTAAGCACTTCGACGTTCGCCTGGTAGCTACGGGACGCCGACATGGAGTTCACCATCTCGCCTACCACATCCACGTTTGGCATCTTCACGTATCCGCTGGCATCCGCGAGCGGGTTACCTGGCTCATACACCAGCTTGTCCGGCGCCTGGCTCTCAACCACGTCAGACACCTTCACGCCGCCCGTTGCCGCGCCTGGCGCAGCGTCGACCTGAAACACAACCTGTTTGGCACGATAAGGCTGTCCGTCGGGTCCGGTGACGCTGTCGGCGTTCGCGAGGTTACTGGCGGCCACGTTCAGGCGCTTGGACTGGGCGGTTAACGCCGAACCGGCGATATCAAAAATATTCAGCAAGGCCATCTATCAGTTCCCCCCCTGCAGGACGTTCATCATGCCTTTGATTTGTCCGCCGAGTACGGTCAGGCCCGTCTGGTATTTCAGGCTGTTGTCGGCAAACTGGGTACGCTCCCGGTCCATATCCACGGTGTTACCGTCGAGTGAGGGCTGATCGGGAATGCGATAAAGTAAATCGGTCGCTGGCGCGGTCATCGCCTGAGCAGGAATATGGCGAGAGGATGTCATGGCAAGTGCAACACCCGTTCCTTCGGCACGTCCACGCTCCATCACCTTTTTGAGTTCACTGGAAAAATCAATATCGCGCGCCTGATACCCCGGGGTATCGGCGTTAGCGATATTGGCGGCTAAAATCTCCTGCCGCTGGGCGCGTAAGTTGAGCGCTTCCTGCTGAAAACGTAACGCGGCGTCGAGTTTATCGAGCATGTCTCCTCCGCTGATGGCAAAATTTCAGTTCACAGCTTAAATCTCACCCGGTCTCCCCTATCGACGGAATAAGCGCAAAATGCGTCGCTATTTATTCCGTTGATGCAAAACCACTGCAGGTAAAATTCGTTCAACTCTGGAAACGGTGGAACTTGCGATGCAAACGTTAAAACGTGGTCTGATGGCGGCTCTCTTGCTGTTAAGCCCTCTGGCGCAGGCTGAAGGATTACAGGATCGGCTAACGGCTTTTTTTGCTGAAAAACTGGCAGGCTTTAGCGATGACGTGGCCGTTACCGTGCGCACGCCACCGAATCTGTACCCAACGTGCGACCAGCCGTCCTTCAGCGTGGTGGGGTTCACAAAGCTTTGGGGGAATGTGAACGTGCTGGCACGCTGCGCCAACGAAAAACGCTATTTACAGGTTGCCGTTCAGGCGACGGGTAATTATGTTGTCGCTGCTGTGCCCATTGCGCGCGGCAGCGTGCTGCAGACAAACAGCGTGACGCTGAAGCGCGGCCGTCTGGATCAGCTGCCGCCACGCACCATGCTGGATATTAACCAGGCACAGGACGCCGTCAGCCTGCGCGACGTCGCGCCAGGCCAGCCGATACAGATCTCCATGCTGCGTCAGGCATGGCGGGTAAAAGCAGGCCAGCAGGTGATGGTGGTGGCCAACGGAGATGGCTTTAGCATCAACAGTGAAGGGAAAGCGTTGAACAATGCCGCGGTGGCGCAAAACGCCCGCGTCAGAATGTCCTCAGGCCAGGTGGTGAGCGGAACCGTCGATGCTGATGGGAATATTCTGATTAACCTATAATCTTTTTAAAGATTTCGCGGCGCGTGCCGATAAATATTCCACTAATGATGATGTCAGGCGCAAACGCCGCGAACCCTCGATGAGGACAACACTATGAGCATTGATCGTACATCAGCCCTGAAGCCGGTAAGCGCTGTACAACCTCGCGAAACGAATGACGCTACGGCGCAGAAAACGCGTCTGGAAAAACCGTCAACGTCCAACAGCACCAGCGTGACCCTGAGCGACGCCCAGGCGAAACTGATGCAGCCGGGCAGCAACGATATCAATATGGAACGTGTTGAAGCGCTGAAAACCGCTATTCGTAACGGTGAGCTGAAAATGGACACCAGCAAGATCGCTGACGCCCTGATTCAGGAAGCACAGAGTTTCTTACAGAGTAACTAACCGTATGAGTCGACTGTCAGAAATACTGGATCAAATGACGGTTGTCCTGAACGACCTGAAAACGGTAATGGACGCTGAACAGCAGCATCTCTCTTCCGGTCACATCAACGGCAGCGCGCTGCAGCGTATTACTGAAGACAAAAGTTCGCTTCTGGCAACGCTGGATTATCTGGAGCAGCAGCGACGCGCTGAGCAGGATCCTAAGCGCAGCGCCAATGACGATATTATTGAGCGCTGGCAGACCATTACTGAAAAAACCCAGCACCTGCGTGATCTTAACCAGCATAACGGCTGGCTACTGGAAGGTCAGATTGAGCGTAATCAGCAGGCGCTTGAGGTGTTGAAACCGCATAAAGAAACCGGACTGTACGGTGCGGATGGTCAGACAGCGACTGCACGTATTGCGGGTGTGAAAAAGATTTCGATTTGACGCTTAAGCGACAAATTATGCAGTGGGGAGCACCCTAAGGTGAACTCCCCTTTTGGCGTTTATGCCGTCCGGCGGGCAAACTCTTTAACTTTGAAACCCAGCACCGCGAGCGTGGCAAAGTACGCCACCACCCCGACGCCAACTACGGCCATCAGCCGCATCAGGCGATAAGGCATGGTGCCCAGGGACCATTCCGGCATCACGTACATCATGCCAAGCAGCGCGGCAGACATCACCAGTACTGCAACGATCAGACGCGCCAGGAAACTCCCCCAGCCAGGCTGCGGCGTGAAAATATCCTGCTTGCGCAGTTGCCAGTACAGCAGCCCGGCATTCAGACAGGCCGCCAGACCAATCGATAATGACAGACCTGCATGCTTCAGCGGACCAATAAACGCCAGGTTCATCAGCTGCGTCATAATCAGCGTCACGATGGCAATTTTTACCGGCGTTTTGATGTCCTGACGCGAATAAAAGCCCGGCGCCAGCACTTTCACCACGATCAGCCCCATCAGTCCCACCGAGTAGGCAATCAGCGCGCGCTGGGTCATGGCGGCATCGAAGGCAGTGAATTTCCCGTACTGGAAGAGCGACACCGTCAGCGGTTTGGCCAGAATTCCCAGCGCCACCGCGCTTGGCAGGGCCAGCAGGAAGCAGAGACGCAGGCCCCAGTCCATCAGGCGGCAATACTCATCATGATTACCGCTGGCAAAGCTTTTCGACAGCGACGGCAGCAGGATGGTCCCCAGCGCCACGCCCAGCACCCCGGACGGGAACTCCATCAGGCGGTCGGCATAGTACATCCAGGAAACCGAGCCGGACACCAGGAACGAGGCAAAGATGGTGTTGATAATCAGCGAGATCTGGCTGACGGAGACGCCGAGAATGGCGGGCCCCATCTGCTTGATGACGCGCATCGCCCCGGCATCTTTTAGGTTGATGCGCGGCAGCACCAGCATGCCGATTTTTTTCAGATGCGGCAGCTGATACGCCAGCTGCAGCACGCCGCCCACGGTGACCGCCCAGGCCAGCGCCAGTACCGGCGGGTTGAAGTGCGGCGCGGCGAACAGGGCAAAGCCGATCATGCTGACGTTAAGGAACGTCGGCGCAAACGCCGGTACAGAGAAGCGGTTCCAGGTGTTGAGGATCGCCCCCACCAGCGAGGCCAGCGAGATCAGCAGAATATAAGGGAAGGTGATGCGCAACAGCTGCGAGGTCAGGGCAAACTTGTCGGCCGTATCGGCAAAGCCGGGCGCGGTCACCATAATCACCCACGGCGCGGCCAGCATCCCGAGGACGGTCACCACCGCCAGCGCCAGCGTCAGCAGGCCGGAGACATAAGACACAAAGACGCGCGTTGCGTCCTCACCCTGCTTGCTTTTATATTCCGCCAGGATGGGGACGAATGCCTGAGAAAACGCCCCTTCCGCAAAAATACGACGCAGCAGGTTCGGTAATTTGAACGCGACGAAAAAGGCGTCCGTGGCCATCCCTGCACCGAATACCCTTGCCACAATGGCGTCGCGCGCAAAACCCAGCACGCGGGAAAACATGGTCATCGAGCTGACGGCCGCCAGCGATTTTAATAAGTTCATTAACGTGAATTTCCAGAACCATACGGATTTCCAGGACGGGCAAGCGTAAGCGCCACCCGGCAAAGCCTACAAGCGGCGCTTAGTCTACCCGGATTTCAACGAATTACTATCCGCAGATGTTACAGCGAGTTATTCACTCATGGCCTCGCGCCAGAGCCTTTCCACAACGCGCTGCGCCATGATGGCCTGCTCGCCGGACGTTTCAGGAACCGTCTGATTTTGCACGCAGGAGATGAAGTGACGGGCACAGCCGGCAAAACCGCGCTGTTCAAGCGTGCTCTGCCAGCCAGGGGCAGGTAGCGTCACCACGCCGCTACCCTTCTCCTCACGCCATTCACGCATGTCGGTAATGTCGTACAACGCGCCGTCGGTGACGGCCTGGACGCATTCTCGCTGGCTGCCCGCACGACGATGCATGCTGGTGGTTACCTGCAGATGGTCAATCGAGAAATGGTGTTCGGCGTAGACCATTTCACCCTGCTCGTTCGTCAGTAGCGTGCCACTTTGCAGCTGCGCATTGCCGCTGGCGAGCCACAGCGCCGTATCCACAACGTGCAGATAGTCATCCAGCAGCGTGAAGCGCAGATCGTTCGGCCCGATGCTGTCTGTGCGGTGTTTATCCATCCGCAGCGAGGAAAGCGTGCCCGACTGTGCCTTAAGCTTCTGGTAAAGCGGTGCGAAGCGGCGGTTGAAACCGACCATCAGCGTCAGTTTTTTACGCGCGGCCAGTTCAATCAGCCGCTCGGCATCCTGAACATTTTCAGCCAGCGGTTTGTCCACGCAGACGTGAACCCCCAAATTGAGCAGTTCGCTCACCACCTGATAATGGGTTGCCGTTGAGGTATGGACAAATACCGCATCGCACTCGCGGGCCAGATCCTGCAATGAGGCAGCATACGGCATGCGCCAGGTTTCGCAGATCCGCTCGGCCTTCTCGCGCGTGGGTGACCATGCCCCTTGCAGGGTCCAGTCCGTCGCCGCACCTAAAACAGGCAGCCAGGCTTTTTGTGCAATACCGCCCAGCCCCACCACGCCTACGCGTAATTTTTTCACCGTCAGTCTCCCAAATGTGCCAGCAAGGCATCCAGACGCTGTTTCAGCCCGGCAACCTCGTCTTCCAGCGCCGCCACGCGGGCAACCAAATCGTCATCTCCTGCATTGATATCGGTTGTGCTGGATTTCACTGAAATATCAACGTCACCGCTGAACAGATGCATATAGCGGCTTTCACGCTTGCCCGGCTCGCGCGCCAGACGCACCACGTATGGGCCGTCTTCACGCGCGGCCAGCCCTTCCAGGGTCTGCTCAACCTCCTGCATGTCGCTGAACTCATGCATGCGGGAAGCGCGCGTGCGCAGTTCCCCCGGTGTCTGCGCCCCGCGCAGCAACAGCGTGGTGATGACCGCCACTTCCGCACTGCTCAGCTTCAGGTCGCCAAATTCGGAGTTACAAAAGCGCTGTTCGTATTTTGTCACGCGGTTGCCGAATCCGCTGACGGTGCGCAGATAGTGGCGTTTGACCAGGGCGTCCAGCACCTCCTGAACATCATGTTCGCTGAGGTTCATCACCGGCTCGCGGTTGGTTTTCTGGTTGCAGGCCATGGTCACGGCGTTGACGGAGAGCGGATACTGCTCCGGCGTGGTGACCTGTTTTTCGAGTAAGCACCCAATCACGCGCGCTTCTTTACCGTTTAGCTGATACTTCATCTTTTCTCCTTAACGACCTGCAGTCCAGTCCCGGGTGGTTAATGCCGTCAGAACGTGGTCGCGCCACTCTCCGTCTATCAGCAGATAGTCTTTGGCGTAACCCTCTTTCTCGAACCCTAAACGCGCCAGCAGATTTCCGCTGCGTTGGTTATGCGGCATATAGTTCGCCATAATGCGATGGATGTGCTGCGTGCGTTGCATATAGCGGATCGCTACCGTCAGCGCCTCGTACATCAGCCCCTGCCCCTGCCATTTCTGACCGATGGAGTAGCCAAGGTAGCAGGCGTGAAACGATCCCCGCACCACGTTTGAAAAATTGGCGATCCCGATAATCTCTTTCTCTTCAGGATCCAGCAGCGCGAAGTAAAACGCGCTGCCCTGCTTGTGAAATTCCGTAATCATGCTGAGGCGCGCCTGCCAGCCGGAAGGGTAACAATGGCTCTCATCCCGAACGGGTTCCCAGGGTTTTAAAAACTGGCGATTCTCGGCGTAATAATCCGCCAGACGCCAGGCATCACGCTCATGCACCAGACGAACGACCAGCCTGTCCGTTGTCAGACGCACTTTTGGCACATTACTGCGATAGCCAAACATCGATACCACTCCTTCCCGTCACTTCAGCTTACCCATTAGCTTTACTATACCTGCGCCTGC
The DNA here is from genome assembly GCF_002952735.2 of Enterobacter sp. SGAir0187. NCBI lineage: Bacteria > Pseudomonadati > Pseudomonadota > Gammaproteobacteria > Enterobacterales > Enterobacteriaceae > Enterobacter > Enterobacter sp. SGAir0187. Next base: position 787,903 of record NZ_CP025034.2, read on the forward strand.
GCCGTCTGTGAAAACAGTGACATACCATTTTCACCTCTTTTCACATTTTTCGATGAGAACTCTCTATCAAAGCACCCTTTTGATAAAAAAATATTGTCGCGTTCAGGGGTGGGAAAAAACGCGGCGACACCGCAGAATGTTAGCGTGCTCACCATCTTATTTTCCCCGGAGGGAAAATGTCCCGCGTATCACAGGCCAGGAGCCTGGGTAAATATTTCCTGCTCGTCGATAACATGCTGGTCGTGCTCGGCTTTTTTGTCGTTTTTCCGCTTATTTCGATCCGCTTTGTCGATCAGATGGGCTGGGCGGCATTAATGGTCGGCATTGCCCTGGGGCTACGCCAGTTTGTCCAGCAGGGCCTGGGCGTCTTTGGCGGGGCCATCGCCGACCGCTTTGGTGCTAAACCGATGATCGTAACCGGTATGCTGCTGCGCGCGGCAGGGTTTGCCACGATGGCGGTCGCTCAGGAGCCGTGGCTGCTCTGGTTCTCCTGTTTCCTCTCCGGTATCGGGGGCACGCTGTTCGATCCGCCCCGCACCGCGCTGGTGGTAAAGCTGATTCGCCCGCAGCACCGCGGCCGCTTCTTCTCGATTCTCATGATGCAGGACAGTGCCGGGGCGGTTGTCGGCGCCCTGCTGGGAAGCTGGCTGCTGCAGTATGACTTCCGCCTGGTCTGCGCGGCTGGCGCGGTACTCTTTATTCTGTGCGCGCTGTTTAATGGCCTGTTTCTGCCGGCGTGGAAACTGTCGACGGTGAAAGCGCCGGTCCGGGAAGGGCTTGGTCGCGTCCTGCATGACAAGCGCTTTGTCACCTATGTGTTGACCCTGACGGGATATTACATGCTGGCCGTGCAGGTCATGCTGATGCTGCCGATCATGGTTAACGACATTGCAGGTACCCCCGCGGCGGTGAAATGGATGTACGCCATCGAAGCCTGCCTGTCGTTAACGCTGCTCTATCCGATTGCCCGCTGGAGCGAGCGACGTTTTCGTCTGGAACATCGTCTGATGGCCGGACTGTTCCTGATGACGCTGAGCATGATGCCGATCGGCCTGGTGAACACGCTCCAGCAGCTGTTTACGCTGATTTGCACATTCTATATTGGCTCAATCATCGCCGAGCCTGCCCGCGAAACGCTGAGCGCCTCGCTTGCGGATGCGCGTGCGCGCGGCAGCTATATGGGGTTCAGCCGCCTGGGGCTGGCGCTTGGCGGGGCATTAGGTTACGCCGGGGGCGGCTGGTTGTTTGATGCCGGCAAAGCGTTAAATCAACCTGAACTCCCGTGGATGATGCTTGGCGCGGTGGGGTTTATGACGCTCCTTGCCCTGTGGTGGCAGTTCAGTCAGAAACGCAGCGCGAGCGGCATGCTCGAGCCGGGTGCATAACTTTTCCCTCGGGCGGGCGCCTCTCCCGCCCCACTTCTCAGTTTTTTCTGCTGGTTTCTACCCATTCACGCTGACATACTGGCGTAACAGGACAGAAGCGCCGATTTTTCGTTGAGGAACACTATGAAGAAAATTGTCTTAGCCGCGGCATTGGTTGTCAGCGGTCTGCTGGTTGGCTGTAACCAGCTCACACAATATACCGTCAGTGAACAGGAAATTAATCAGGCGCTGGAAAAACATAACAATTTCTCGAAAGACATTGGCGTACCAGGTCTTGCCGATGCGCATATTGTGCTCACAAACCTCACCAGCCAAATCGGACGTGAAGAGCCAAACAAAGTCACCCTGGCCGGTGATGCGGACCTCGATATGTCCTCCCTCTTTGGTAACCAGAAAGCCAACATCAAGCTCAAGCTGAAGGCTCTCCCTGTTTTCAACAAAGAGAAAGGGGCAATTTTCCTGCAGGAGATGGAGGTCGTCGATGCGCAGGTGTCTCCGGATAAAATGGCGCCGGTTCTGCAAACCCTGATGCCCTATCTGAATCAGTCGCTGCGGAATTACTTTAACCAGCAGCCCGCGTACGTCTTAAGTGAGGACAAAAGTAAGGGTGAAGCCCTGGCGAAAAAATACGCAAAAGGCATAGAGGTTAAGCCGGGTGAAATTATCATTCCTTTCACCGATTAACCTGAAGGGCGCTGCGGCGCCCTTTTTTTTACGGAAAAGTGTGCAAACGAAAACGTTTCCGCTTATGATTTGTGTCCGGCAAAAACAGCCATCCTAATGACTGATTCCTGACAAGCCGGAGCTTCCATGACTGCACAACCCCAGGTTCTTAAAATCCGCCGCCCTGACGACTGGCATATTCATCTGCGTGATGGTGATATGCTGAAAACCGTCGTGCCTTATACCAGCGAAATTTATGGCCGCGCGATTGTCATGCCTAACCTGGTGCCGCCAGTCACCACCGTCGATGCCGCGATAGCCTATCGTCAGCGCATCCTCGATGCCGTTCCTGCGGGACACGATTTTACCCCGTTGATGACCTGCTACCTGACCGATTCACTGGATCCTAACGAAGTGGAGCGCGGTTTTAACGAAGGCGTGTTTACGGCAGCGAAACTCTACCCGGCGAATGCCACTACCAACTCCAGCCACGGCGTCACCAGCATTGATGCCATCATGCCGGTTCTGGAACGCATGCAGAAACTGGGTATGCCGCTGCTGGTTCACGGTGAAGTGACGCATGCTGACATTGACATCTTCGACCGTGAAGCCCGTTTTATCGAGACCGTGATGGAGCCTCTGCGCCAGCGCCTGCCCGCGCTGAAGGTGGTCTTTGAGCATATCACCACCAAAGACGCGGCAGAGTACGTGCGTGACGGCAACGATCTCATCGCCGCCACCATTACGCCACAGCACCTGATGTTTAACCGTAACCACATGCTGGTGGGCGGGGTGCGCCCTCACCTCTACTGTCTGCCTATCCTCAAGCGCAACATCCACCAGCAGGCGCTGCGTGAGCTGGTCGCCAGCGGGTTCTCCCGCGCGTTCCTTGGTACCGACTCCGCACCTCACGCCCGCCATCGTAAAGAGGCAAGCTGCGGCTGTGCAGGCTGCTTCAACGCCCCAACGGCGCTTACCAGCTACGCAACCGTATTTGAAGAGATGAACGCGCTGGAACATTTCGAAGCATTCTGCTCTCTTAACGGCCCGCGCTTCTACGGCCTGCCGGTCAATGACACCTTCATCGAACTGGAGCGTAAAGCGAGCCACGTTGAGGAGTCCATTGCCCTGACGGATGACACGCTGATCCCATTCCTGGCGGGTGAAACCGTAAGCTGGACGGTAAAACGTTAAAAAATCAATGCCCCTTGTTGTCAAACTGATAATATACCTGTATAAATGAACAGTATATTACACAGGGGGCATTTATGCGTATTGAAATCACCATAGCCAAAACTACCGTTCTGCCTGCCGGCGCGCTTGATGCCCTGGCAGGCGAATTATCCCGTCGTATTAACAATACCTTTCCTGACAACGCAGGTGCCGTCACGGTGCGTTACGCCGCGGCAAACAACCTTTCCGTTATTGGTGCCGCAAAAGAAGATAAAGATCGCATCAGCGAAATCCTGCAGGAAACATGGGAAAGCGCTGACGACTGGTTCATCACGGATTAACACTGCTCCCTCATTGTGTTTTTTGCCGGGTCGCCCCGGCTTTTTTTTGCCTAAAATCCCGTAAGTTCAAATTAATTCGGCATCTTCTTTAAAAATCGTGAACGAGATGGTGTTTTATTGTTCGAACAATCCTAAAAAGCAGAAAAATGTGTTGCCACCTGTTTATTTTTCCCTTCGGAACCCTTATTACTTGGTATACTGAAGTTGCTTTCAGAAAAACATGCATTGAACCTCAAAGCCGTTGTCTTCTAACACGCATTAAGGGGGTTATAATGGAAAAGAATAGTGAAGTCATCCAGACCCACCCACTCGTTGGCTGGGATATCAGTACCGTAGATAGCTACGATGCGCTGATGCTGCGTTTGCACTACCAGACCCCAAATCAACTTAACCGTGACGAAGCGGAAGTTGGACAGACGCTGTGGTTAACAACAGACGTCGCCCGTCAGTTTATTTCTATTTTAGAGGCAGGTATTGCAAAAATAGAATCTGGCGACTATCAGGAAAATGAGTATAAACGGCACTAAGCTTATGCCCACTTTTCACTCAACAGGCACCCTCGCGGTGCCTTATTTATTTCTCCCTTGTCTAACCCCGCGTTGTTAATTACTCTGCTAACAAAACATCAGTTTACGAGATGCATATGAGATACGACTTAATCATTATTGGCAGCGGATCCGTGGGTTCTGCCGCCGGTTATTACGCGACGCAGGCGGGCCTCAAGGTCCTGATGATCGATAGCCATCTTCCGCCTCATGCGGAGGGCAGCCATCATGGCGATACCCGCCTCATCCGCCATGCCTATGGCGAAGGCGAGCGCTATGTTCCGCTGGTGCTTCGCGCCCAGACGCTGTGGGACGAACTGGCGAAACAGACTGAAGACCGCATTTTCGAACGTACCGGCGTTATCAACCTGGGCCCGGCCCATTCTGAATTTCTCGCCGGCGTCGAACGCAGCGCGAAAGCGTTTAATCTGGACGTTGAGAAGCTGGACGCGACGGGCATTAGCGCACGCTGGCCCGAAATTACCGTCCCGGACGATTATATTGGCCTCTTTGAAGCCCACTCTGGTGTGCTGCATTGTGAAACGGCGATCAAGACCTGGATCGAGCTTGCCGAGAAGGCAGGCTGCGCGCAGCTGTTCAACTGTCCGGTGGATGCCATCACCCATGACGATAATGGCGTCACGGTAACGACCCTTGACGGTGAATATTCCGCGGATCGCCTGCTGGTCAGCGCGGGAACCTGGGTTACCCGCCTGCTGCCCGATCTGCCGATCCAGCCGGTGCGCAAGGTCTTCTCCTGGTTCCAGTCGGATGGTCGTTACAGCGTCCAGAATAAATTCCCGGCCTTCACCGGCGAATTACCCAACGGCGACCAGTTCTACGGCTTCCCGTCAGAAAAAGACGCGCTGAAAATCGGTAAACACAACGGGGGCCAGGCTATCACCTCCCCTGAAGAGCGTAAGCCTTTCGGCGCCTTTCCTCAGGATGGTTCGGAAGCCTTCTCGTTCCTGCGCACTATTCTTCCGGGCGTCGGCGGCTTGCTGTATGGCGCGGCCTGTACCTACGACAACACGCCGGATGAAGACTTTATCATTGATACGCTGCCTGGGCATGACAACACGCTGCTCATCACCGGCCTGAGCGGCCACGGCTTTAAGTTTGCTTCCGTGCTGGGTGAAATCGCCGCGCAGTTTGCCCAGGGTATTGCACCGCAGTTTGATCTGACGCCCTTCTCCCTCTCGCGTTTTAACGGATAATTCGCCACGGGCACCGGACGTCCCGGGGCCCGTTTCATTCACACTGCATTACGGGGCGTTATGCGCAGGATCGTTAGCTTTCTGATGAATAATATTCGCGAGCATTTTATGCTCTATCTCTTATTGTGGGCGCTGTTGGCCATTATTGATTTTGTTTACATTGTATTTTACTGAAAAGCCTTACTGACAATAATTGACGTTAATTTATCTTTATTGAAACTCACCATTTCGCTTGCACGAAGAGATTGAATTAGCGCCAGCGATCCTTTTCAAAATTGCTGAAATAAATAAAATAAAAATCAATAGACAATTATTTCAGTTGCAATATCCCGCCTTCCCGTTCATTTTTACTTTCCGGTTAATTTGAAAAATGGACATTCTGATGCAATTGCGTAACTCCTCCCGGCGCTACGGAATAATATCCATAGGTTTGCACTGGATATTTGCTCTTGCCGTCTACGGTATGTTTGGACTTGGGCTCTGGATGGTCACACTCAGCTATTACGATGGCTGGTATCACCAGGCGCCGGAGTTGCATAAAAGCATTGGTGTCCTGCTGATGCTGGGGCTGGTTTTCCGCGTGATCTGGCGACATATTTCTCCGCCGCCCGCTGCGCCAAAGACCCACAGTAAATTTACCCGCCTCAGTGCCGTCGCCGCGCATATTGCCCTCTATGCACTGCTGTTTGGCATCCTGATTAGCGGCTATCTCATTTCGACGGCTGACGGTAAGCCGATTAACGTCTTCGGCCTGTTCGACGTTCCGGCAACACTGAGCGATGCCGGGGCGCAGGCCGACACGGCGGGGGTCATTCACCTCTGGCTTGCCTGGAGCGTGGTGATCCTGTCCGTACTTCACGGGCTTGCCGCCCTCAAACACCATTTTATTGATAAAGACGATACGCTAAAGCGCATGCTTGGCCGCTCGTCAGTTGACTCTGGAGCATAAAATGAAAAAACACCTGCTGGGTATCGCCCTGGGCTCTCTGTTATTCACCGCCGGTTCCGCCGTGGCGGCGGATTATAAAATTGATAAAGAGGGCCAGCACGCTTTCGTCAATTTCCGTATTCAGCACCTGGGATATAGCTGGCTGTACGGCACCTTTAAGGATTTTGACGGCACGTTCACCTTTGACGAAAAAAATCCCGCGGCCGATAAAGTCAATGTGACGATTAATACGAACAGCGTCGACACAAACCACGCAGAGCGCGATAAACACCTGCGCAGTGGGGAGTTCCTCAACGTCGCGAAATTCCCGCAGGCGACTTTCACTTCAACTGAGGTGAAGAAAGACGGCGATAAGCTGAATATTACCGGCAACCTGACGCTTAACGGCGTAACCAAACCGGTCACGCTTGATGCGAAATTACTGGGTCAGGGTGATGACCCGTGGGGAGGTAAACGCGCAGGTTTTGAAGCGGCAGGGAAAATTCACCTGAAAGATTTTAATATCACAACGGATTTAGGCCCGGCGTCTCAGGACGTGGAGCTGATTATTTCCGTTGAAGGTGTACAGCAGAAATCGTAATAACGTCGCCCGGCAGGCTTTCACCGTGCCGGGCGTTATTATCATTCCGGGTCAGGGATACCCAGTTTGGTATTCAGACGACCGCGTGATTTATTGAAAATCTTGTTGCCGTTTTCACGTCCTGCGCGACGGCGACGCTGCTCTTCTTCCGGCAGGATGCTCTCTTCGCTGCACAGCTCGCTACAACAGCCGTTAAACTTCTCGGCACAGGCCGGGCACTGAATGAACAGCAGATGGCAACCGTCATTTTTGCAGTTGGTGTGGGTATCGCACGGCGCGCCGCACTGGTGGCACTGGGCAATGACGTCGTCCGAAATACGTTCACCCATACGCTCGTCAAAGACAAAGTTTTTCCCGATAAAGCGTACCGGCAGCCCCTGCTCACGGGCGCGACGAGCGTACTCGATAATGCCGCCTTCAATGTGCCAGACCTTATTAAAGCCGTTGTGCTTCATCCACGCGCTGGCTTTCTCACAGCGGATACCGCCGGTGCAGTACATAACGATCTTTTTATCTTTATGCTCCTGCATCATCTCAACCGCTTTCGGCAACTGCTCGCGGAAGGTATCGGCCGGGATTTCCATCGCGTTCTCGAAATGCCCCACCTCATACTCATAGTGGTTACGCATATCAATAAACACGGCATCCGGATCGTCCAGCATCGCATTCACTTCCGCCGCCTTCAGGTATTCACCGACGTCCGCCGGGTTAAACTCAGGATCGTCGATACCGTCCGCCACGATGCGTTCACGCACCTTCATGCGCAGCACCCAGAAGGATTTCCCGTCATCATCCAGGGCAATGTTCAGGCGTAAGCCGTTAAGGGCCGGGTCAAACTGATAAAGTACGTCACGGAAGGCGCTGACTTTGCTTTCCGGTACGCTAATCTGCGCGTTAATACCTTCACGGGCAAGGTAGACGCGGCCGAAGACGTTCAGCGCCGTGAACGCCTGATAAAGCGCATCGCGGGTTGCCTGCGGATCGTCGATCGTGAAGTATTTGTAGAAAGAGATGGTGGTGCGCGGCTCGGTTTCAGCCAGCATACGCGCTTTTAACATCTCATTCGACACGCGGTTGTGTAACACTGGCATGGTGTACAGTCCTGGAATCGTTAGAGAGAATGAAAATTCGGTCGGCATCATATAGCAAACAAAACCAATTTACATCCACACAATTTACGCTACATTTCACACACCCTGATTAATCAGGCTTAACAATTGCTGTATTCGTGCACGCTTCGAAAGCAGATATTTTGGCTACGCCTCAAAAAATGAGACACTAGCGAAACAGGACGTTTGAACACAGGAAAGACATGACCCAGTTACCAACATTTACTGCCGCCCTTTTGCATCCCCGCTATTGGTTGACCTGGCTTGGCATCGGCTTTTTATGGCTTCTGGTACAGCTTCCCTACCCTGTTATTTTTCGGTTGGGTAAATTTCTGGGCCGTTTCGCACAACTGTTTATGAAGCGTCGCGCCAGAATCGCGTACCGCAACCTTGAGCTGTGTTTTCCGCAGATGAGCGAATCAGAGCGTCACGACATGGTCGCGAAGAATTTCGAATCCGTTGGGATGGGGCTTATGGAAACCGGCATGGCGTGGTTCTGGCCGGACAAACGCATGGCTCGCTGGAGTGAGGTGACGGGAACCGGCATGGATCCGGTGCATACGCTTCAGGCCAACCAGACGGGCGTTCTGCTGATCGGCGTCCATTTTCTGACGCTGGAAATCGGGGCGCGTATGTTCGGCATGCAGGCGCCCGGCATTGGCGTTTATCGCCCTAACGATAACCCGGTCATCGATTTAATCCAGACCAACGGCCGCATGCGCTCTAACAAAAGCATGATCGACCGTAAAGATCTGAAGGGAATGATCCGCGCGCTGAAATCCGGTGAAGTGGTCTGGTATGCCCCCGACCACGACTATGGCCCGCAGGCCAGCGTTTTTGTCCCCTTCTTCGCCGTTGAAGAGGCCGCGACAACCACTGGTACCTGGATGCTGGCGCGGATGTCCAAAGCCGCCATCGTGCCTTTTGTTCCCCGCCGTAAGCCGGACGGTTCGGGCTACGAGCTGATGATGCTGGAGCCGGAACTCGCGCCGCCGCTTGACGATGCAGAAACCACCGCACGCTGGATGAACAGCATTGTGGAGAAGTGCATCATGCTCGCCCCGGAGCAGTATATGTGGCTGCACCGTCGCTTTAAAACCCGGCCAAAAGGCACGCCGTCCCGCTATTGATTTTCAACGTGCGGCCCTCAGGGCCGCATGCTGTTTTAGCTTTAAAAGCTCCCCCTCATTGCGGCAATCATAACCCAGGCGCATAATTAGCAGGCTTATTACTTCATGCTTCAGGTGCTCAGCACCTCATTATGCGGATTGTTATGTCACCCTCAGCTCCCCCCATAAACTGGAAACGTAACCTCACGGTTGCGTGGCTTGGCTGTTTTCTCACCGGTGCAGCGTTTAGCCTGGTCATGCCTTTCCTGCCGCTTTACGTCGAACAGCTGGGCGTGACGGGCCACAGCGCGCTCAATATGTGGTCCGGCCTGGTATTCAGCATCACGTTCCTGTTTTCCGCGATGGCCTCGCCCTTCTGGGGTGGTCTTGCCGACCGCAAGGGGCGAAAAATCATGCTGCTCCGCTCGGCGCTGGGGATGGCCATCATCATGGCGCTGATGGGCGTGGCGCAAAACGTCTGGCAGTTCCTGATTTTGCGCGCGTTGCTGGGCTTGCTGGGAGGCTTTATTCCCAATGCCAACGCCCTGATTGCCACACAAATTCCTCGCCATAAGAGCGGCTGGGCGCTGGGCACGCTCTCAACCGGCGGCGTGAGCGGTGCCCTGCTGGGGCCACTGGCCGGCGGACTCCTGGCCGACAGCTATGGCCTGCGCCCGGTGTTCTTCATCACCGCCAGCGTGCTGTTCCTGTGCTTTATCGTTACCCTGCTCTGTATTCGGGAAAACTTCACGCCCATTGCGAAGAAAGAGATGCTCCACGCCAGGGAGGTGCTGACCTCGCTCAAAAATCCCAGACTGGTGCTGAGTCTGTTCGTGACGACCCTGATTATTCAGGTCGCAACCGGATCGATTGCTCCTATCCTCACGCTTTACGTTCGCGATCTGGCGGGCAACGTCAGCAATATTGCATTTATTAGCGGACTGATCGCATCCGTGCCCGGCGTGGCGGCATTGCTCAGCGCCCCGAGGCTGGGGAAACTGGGAGACCGCGTCGGCCCGGAAAAAATTCTGATCTGTGCGCTGGTGATCTCCGTCCTGCTGCTGATCCCCATGTCGATGGTGCACTCGCCCTGGCAGCTTGGTGTTCTGCGCTTTTTACTGGGCGCGGCCGACGGCGCGTTACTGCCCGCCGTTCAGACCCTGCTGGTCTACAACTCCACAAACCAGATTGCCGGGCGTATTTTCAGCTATAACCAGTCGTTTCGCGACATCGGTAACGTCACCGGGCCGCTCCTCGGGGCTGGCATTTCCGCCAGCTTTGGTTTTCGCGCCGTCTTTATCGTGACGGCAGGCGTAGTGCTGTTTAATGCGATCTATTCGTGGTTTAGTTTATCCCGCGCGTTACGGCCGGTGGCGGAATAAGACAAACGCCTGAAGCTTATTTTCGCATTCATACTTGCAGAATCAGATATTCAGCTATTCTTTCCCTGAAACCTTCTGGAAAACAGGGAGACACCAATGACCATGTACGCCACGCTGGAAGAAGCTATTGATGCCGCTCGTGAAGAGTTCCTCGCCGACAACCCCGGCGTTGAAGAAGAAGATGCTGACGTGCAACAACTTAATATCCAAAAATACGTTCTGCAGGATGGGGATATTATGTGGCAGGCCGAATTCTTTGCCGATGAAGGTGAAGAAGGGGAATGCCTGCCGGTCCTGAGCGGAGAAGGTGCGCAGGCCGTCTTTGACGGTGACTACGATGAAATCGAGCTGCGGCAGGAATGGCTGGAAGAGAACACCCTGCACGAGTGGGATGAAGGCGAATTTCAGCTCGAGCCACCGCTCGATACGGAAGAAGGTCAAACCGCAGCCGATGAGTGGGACGAGCGTTAATTTACGCTACTCGTAAGGGCCGTGGCTGGCATCGATCGGCAGCAGCAGCGTGTCGAAAATCAGCGAGAATGGCAGGTCCAGCACGGTGAGGTAGCGCCATGCGGAGTCACGTAGATCCCATTTCACGCCCGGGTAATACTGATTCCCGTGGCCTTGCCCTGGAATGGTGCGGCTGATGATGCTGCCGCAGCCGCTGAGCAGGCATGCCATCAGAACGGCGATGATTATTCTCATGAGTAACCTTTAAAAAAATACCGGCGATTAAGCCGGTATTTTATTTGGCGGGTGGCGCTTCGCGCGCCCGCCCTACTTAACCACTTACTTAGCCTTCAACGCCAGCGGATTCAGCTTCAGTTCTTTATAGTAGTTTACCCACGAAGAGTATCTCTCCGGAGCGGACCACACGCGGTAGTGAAGACGCGCCATCGTGACCGGGTCGCTCAACAGGACCAGACGACGGTCACGGTTGAGTTTTTCCGGGGTCTCGTTCAGCGCCTGCTCAACGTGACGATCGCGGGCAATCTCCAGCACCTGGCTGGCACGGTGGCGCGCGGTGGCCATCGCCGTTGCCAGGGCGTTGAATGACGGGTTAAACACGGCGTGCATAAAGCCGTCATCCAGCGTGCGATTGCGGTTCTGCTCGAGATAACGATCGGTGTCCACCAGCACCTGCGGCGGGGAATACTCTTCCGGGATCAGGAACAGCTTCCAGCGTTTGGTCCGCAGCCCCACCGTCGAACGGCTGGAGATCACGGAGACAAACGGCGACAGGATCAGCGAGAAGACAATCGGCGCCAGCCAGAACAGGAAGCGCAGATCCAGCCATGCCATCCCGGCCGCCCACACCAGACCCAGCAGCAGCTGAGAACCGTGGCGCATAAAGGCTTCGCTCCACGGCGTGGAGTCGTCATCACGCTGCGGTGAGTTCCAGACCACTTCCCAACCCAGGAACGCACTGACCACGAACACAGTGTGGAACAGCATACGCACAGGTGCCAGCAGCACGGAGAACAGCACTTCCAGCAGCAGTGAAAGGGTCACGCGGAAGAAACCGCCGTACTCTTTCGAGCCTTTGCACCAGATCAGGATGATGCTGAGCAGCTTAGGCAGGAACAGCAGCACCATGGTGGAGGCAAACAGCGCAATCGCCAGTTCTGGACGCCACTGCGGCCACACCGGGAACAGCTGCCGTGGTTGCAGGAAGTATTGCGGCTCCGTCAGGGCATGGACAACCTGCAGCGCAGTGGAGAGCGCAAGGAACATAAACCACAGCGGTGCGGAGAGATAAGACATCACGCCCGTCAGGAACACTGCACGGTGAACCGGGTGCATCCCTTTCACCAGGAACAGGCGGAAGTTCATCAGGTTACCGTGACACCAGCGGCGGTCACGCTTGAGTTCGTCCAGCAGGTTCGGCGGCAGCTCCTCGTACGATCCCGGCAGGTCGTAGGCAATCCAGACGCCCCAGCCAGCACGACGCATCAGCGCCGCTTCCACGAAGTCATGCGACAGAATAGAACCGGCAAACGAACCCTCGCCCGGCAGCGGCGCCAGCGCACAGTGTTCAATGAACGGCTTCACGCGGATAATGGCGTTGTGACCCCAGTAGTGCGATTCACCCAGTTGCCAGAAGTGCAGACCCGCCGTAAACAGCGGCCCGTAAACACGGGTGGCGAACTGCTGGCAGCGCGCATAGAGCGTGTCCATACCGGAGGCTTTTGGCGAAGACTGAATGATACCCGCGTTCGGGTTGGCTTCCATCAGACGCACCAAACCGCTCAGGCAGTCACCGCTCATGACGGAGTCCGCATCCAGCACGACCATATAGCTGTACTGATTACCCCAGCGACGGCAGAAGTCATCGATGTTACCGCTTTTACGCTTCACACGACGGCGGCGGCGACGGTAGAAGATCTGCCCTTCGCCCTGCACTTCCGCAATCAGCTCCATCCACGCTTTTTGTTCCGCCACGCAGATATCCGGGTTGTAACTGTCGCTCAGGATGTAGACGTCGAAATGCTCCGCGTTGCCGGTCGCCTTTACGGACTCCCAGGTGGCACGCAGGCCCGCAAACACGCGGTCAACGTCTTCGTTACAGATAGGCATAATCAGCGCGGTACGGTGCTCAGGATTGAGGGGTTCATCCCCGACCGTTGACGCCGAAATGCTGTATTTGTCACGCCCCATCAGCAGCTGCAGGAAGCCCATCAGCGCGGTCCAGAAACCGGCCGAGACCCAGCAGAAGAGAACCGCGAACAGCAGAAGGATGCCGCTCTGCAGGATGTACGGCAGCAGCTGCATGAAGGAGACCCAGAGATCCTGGCCCATCATGTCCGTCGGGTTGATAAACGCCCAGCCCTGATAAGGCAGGATGGTTTTCATATACCAGGTCGCGACGACCGTCTGCGCCAGCGTCAGCAGCAGCAGGATGTAGCGACGGATGGTCCCCACGGTACGCCATTTCTGTTCGGAAGCCTGCTCTTCTTTCGTCAGGCGTGACAGATAGCGGGGCGTCACATCACGCCCGCGCAGGCGATCCCAGAAGCGGCCCACCGGGTTGGTGCGCCATGGATCGGGAAACATTGAGGAACGCGTGGCCTTCGGCATCGCCTGAAGCTGATCGCGTCCTTCGTCGTCTTTAATCAACTGCCCTTCTGCCAGCGAGTCCGGCCAGGCCTGCTCCAGACGTGCCTTTACTGACCCCAGCGGCGTATCATCATCACGGGAAAACTGACGATGTTCACCATCCAGCGCGGTGTGAACCGCGCGGATGTCGCTCTTAGGCAGTGCCGCTTTTTCGATATCCGTCAGCGGCATGGCATCAATATATTCAGATGTATTATTCATTGGCAGGTAGCTGATAGCTCCAGGTTTCACTCAGTGGCTGATCGTTACTGACCAGCGCTGCACGCATTTCAGTGGTCTGTTTCGGATCTTTCACTTTCACGCGCAGGGTCAGACGCCAGCCTTTGGTTACCGGGTTGTAACGCACGGTATTCTCAACGATTTCACCGTTATCACCGATGCTGGCCTGAGCGGCAACGGCAGTGTCCGGTGACAGTTTTTTCATATCCTGGCCTGTGAAGTCCACGACAAAGGCCACGGTACCGTCAGGCTGACGGATAAGATTAGACTGCTTCACATCACCCGTTGAGCGGCGAGTCTGCATCACATACGCGTTATCCGGCGCATGCAGCTTATCTTCGTCGCGGCTGAAGGTAATGGTGTACTTGAAGTTCATCTCTTTACCGGCTTCCGGCAGTTGATCCGGTGTCCAGTAAGCGACGATGTTATCGTTGGTTTCGTCGTTGGTTGGAATTTCTACCAGCTCGACCTTACCTTTACCCCAATCACCGTTTGGCGTGACCCAGGCACTTGGGCGCTGGTCATAGCGGTCGTCCAGATCTTCAAAGCGGGAGAACTGACGACCACGCTGCAGCAGGCCAAAACCTTGTGGGTTTTCCATTGCGAAGCTGCTCACCGCCAGATGTTTCGGGTTGTTCAGCGGACGCCAGATCCACTCGCCGTTACCGGCGTGAATAGACAGACCGTTGGAGTCATGCAGTTCCGGGCGGAAGTTGGTGGCCGGTGACGGCTGGTTCGGCCCAAACAGGAACATGCTGGTCAATGGCGCAACGCCCAGTTTGCCCACTTTATCACGCAGGTAAACCTTAGACTGCACGTCAACCACCGTGTCACGACCCGGCATGATCACAAAGCGATAGGCACCGGTCGCACGCGGAGAATCCAGCAGCGCATAAATGGTCAGACGTTTGTCCGTTGGTTTTGGACGTTCAATCCAGAACTCACGGAAACGTGGGAATTCTTCACCTGATGGCAGCGCGGTATCAATAGCCAGTCCACGCGCAGAAAGCCCGTATACCTGCCCCGCGCCAATCACGCGGAAATAGCTGGCACCAAGCATGCTGACGATTTCGTCGTTTTTATCTTTGCTGTTGATCGGGTAAAGCACCTTGAAGCCTGCGAAGCCCAGGTCTTTCACCGTATCTTTGTCGTGTTGCACATTGCCAAAATTGAAGTAATCCGGGCTGTACTTAATCTTACGAACCGCTGTCGCCGTCACTTCATTGATGGCAACAGGCGTGTCGAAATACATACCCTGATGATAAAACTCAAGCTTGAACGGGGTCTTGATGTTGCTCCAGTAGGCTTTGTCGTGATTGAACTGGATCTGCTGATAGTCCGCGTATTTCATATCGCGGAAAACGGAGGGCAAGTTACTTTTCGGCGCTTCGTAGCTCTTGCCCGCCATCGATTTTGCCTGTTTTGCGACATCGTCGATGTTAAAGGCCAGTGCCGATGAGGTATACAGTGATAACACCACTGCAGCACCTAACCAACGCATTTTCATCATCTGTGGTTTATGTTTCATAATAAGTAAGCACTTCCCCCTTTGTGTGCTTATATCGATCCGATCCATTTTAATGGAAACTCAGGCAATCCGACAACATTATCACTGCTTTGTTCAGCTGCTGGCTCATGGATTAAGCAAATGAAAGAACCCATTATTCACTTTGCGTGCTTATCCTGGAGACAGGGTGTCGGTCTTGGTGTAGGGTTGCTTTCGAATGTAACCATTATGAGTCTTAGGGATAAGACGAAAAGTCTGAGAATGCACAACGTTATATGAGCACAACACCAACAGAACGTGAATATTTCCTCGACTCGATCCGGGCATGGCTGATGCTATTGGGGATCCCTTTTCACATATCACTGATTTACTCCAGCCACACCTGGCATGTGAATAGCCAGATGCCCTCCTGGTGGCTGACGCTGTTTAATGATTTTATTCACGCCTTCCGTATGCAGGTGTTTTTTGTCATCTCCGGCTATTTCTCTTACATGCTGTTTCTGCGATACCCGCTTAAACGCTGGTGGAAGGTGCGCGTCGAGCGCGTGGGGATCCCCATGCTGACCTCGATTCCGCTGCTGACGCTGCCTCAGTTCATCATGTTGCAGTACGTTAAAGGCAAGGCGGAGCACTGGCCGAATCTCTCGCTGTATGAAAAGTACAACACGCTGGTCTGGGAACTGGTGTCTCACCTGTGGTTCCTGCTGGTCCTGGTGGTGCTCACCACGGTGAGTCTGTTCATTTTTAGCCGCCTGCGCCACCACCTGAGTTCGACAGCAGACGCCTTTTTCGCCAACGTTACGATGGGCAAACTGTCGGTGCTCTTCTTGCTGCTGGGGATCGCTTATGCCGCCGTGCGACGGACCCTGCTTATCGTCTATTCGCCGATTTTAAGCGACGGGCTCTTTAATTTCGTGGTGATGCAGTCGCTGTTCTACATCCCGTTCTTTTTAATCGGCGCGCTGGCGTTTATTTATCCGAAGCTGAAAGCACTGTTTACCACTCCGTCACCGTGGTGCGCGATAGGTGCGGCCTTCGCGTTCGCAGCCTATCTGCTGAATCAGCGCTACGGCAGCGGCGACGCCTGGATGTACGAAACGGAAAGCGTGATCACCATGCTGCTGGGTTTGTGGATGGTGAACGTGGTATTCGCGCTCGGCCACCGCCTGCTGAACTTTAAGTCCAGCCGCGTGACCTACTTCGTCAATGCTTCGCTGTTTATTTATCTGGTGCATCACCCGTTAACGCTTTTCTTCGGGGCTTATATCACCCCGCATATCGCCTCCAACACGCTGGGGTTCTTTACCGGTCTGGTGTTTGTCGTGGGGATTGCGATCGTGCTCTATGAAATCCATCTGCGGATCCCGCTCCTGCGTTTCCTCTTTTCAGGAAAACCACAGGTAAAAGCCTCATAAATAACCGCGGCGCACTGAGTGCGCCGCGCTTTCTTCAGGTGTCCAGTTCCTGCCCGCGCTGGGTCAGCAACCGTTGATAAAGGTGGGTAGTTTCTTCGTCGAAACAGACAAAGATAACCTTCTCAGGCATCGGTTTTAACGACAGGTAGCGGTAAACGGTTTCGACGGCAATCGTCGCGGCAGCCGCCTTAGGATAGCCATACACACCGGTACTGATGGCCGGAAACGCCATTGTTTTATAGCCGTTGTCGGCAGCCAGCCGCAGACAGTTCCGGTAAGCCTCTTCCAGAATACTCGCTTCGTGCTGGTCCCCGCCATGCCAGACGGGCCCTACGGCGTGAATTACCGCTCTGGCAGGCAGATTGCCCGCAAGCGTAATGACCGCATGGCCGGGAGGACATTCGCCCTGCTGTTGCCGAACGGTTTTGCAGGCTTCCAGCAGCTGCGGTCCGGCAGCCCGGTGGATAGCCCCGTCCACACCGCCTCCCCCCATCAGGGAGGGATTGGCCGCATTGACGATGACGTCGACATGCATGGTCGTAATATCGCCATGAATAACTTCAATTTGCGGTTTCATAAAGCCCCTCTGCAACCCGCCTTTTTCTTAAGTGTATCGCAGGGCTGCCCGGGAGAAAAAACTATCAGAAAAAATCCTCTTCCGCACAAAGCGGAAGAGAGAGCGTTATCGATACTGTATTTCGACAACCGCGAGCGTTTTTTCAGGGTTGAGGTATTTCATGCGCAGCGATGCCAGGTTCGAATCGGACACGTGGCCATTAAGCGCCTCTTCATAGCTGACCATGCGCGTTTGCATACGATTATTATCCGGGCAGGACAAGGCAAACTGTCTCTGCTGCGGCGAAACTTCACAGGGGTCGGCAACAATGGCACCGCGAAAATGAATGACGCCACCGTTCACAATGGTTGCGGAATAAACCGGGAGGCTAAAAACAGACACGATCAGGCCCAGCCCCGTCAAGAGTCGAGCGAAAGAGTGGTTCATTATAGGTACTCCTCAATGAAAATCGTCCTTGAGGGGTAAACGCACTTCATTATGACAAACGAAGTCTCACGTTAAGGAACATAATGACCTGGTCCCTGATATCAGCATAGCTCAACGGTGCAGACCCGCCACATTCGCAAATCATTGATTCCATGAATGTTTAGATCGAACTTCCCGCTGGCGACCACTGTTGTGATAAATGAAGCGATTTTCCATCTGAGACGGTGACCACGATTTTTACCGTGTCTCCTGCGTTAATATTTAAACTCAGGCGCATTAAATCAATCGTCTGATTAGCGGGTATAAAAAGGGTATTTTGCTGTCGGGACGAACTTTGTCCCCCCTGCCCTTCCCGAACGGAAACAATCTGAACCTGACAATCACACGGCTGCGCCAGAGTGACCTGCGGAATAATAGTGGTCATATTTTCCTGCTGCGACGTTTTGAAGGTTATCTGGCTGGAAAGCGCGGCGAGAAGAATTAAGGTATTCATGATGAACTCCCGAAAAAAAACAGGGCATCAGCCCTGTTTTTTTGTAGCACAGATTTCAGTATCAGTACTGATGAGCTGTCGCGTGGTTACCGAAGCCGATCTGGGTAACGTTGACAGTAGAGTTAGAAGCAGTCTGGTCTACGAGGGCACCGTTAAAGCCGCCGGACTGGCTAACGTTCATAACAGATTTTTTACTGTTCCACTGATCAAGTGTTGCACTGTTGCCAAATCCTTTCTGGCTCAGGTTGATTTTACTGTCATCAGAACCCTGACCAACGTCAGCGCCGTTACCGCCACCTTTCTGGGTAATATTCAGCACAGAATTTCTGGCGTCTGTCTGCAGAGCAACCGCGGAGTTACCGCCACCGTCCTGATAAATATTCAGGGTTGAATTTGGGCCACTGTATCCGCCATGACCATGTCCATGACCCCAGCCGCCCTGATTAATAGAACCCGCCATAGCACTACCAGAAACTACGATTGCTGCAAGCGCTGCCACTTTGAGAAATTTCATGGTAAACCCCCATCGGATTGATTAAAGTCGTCGCGAATGCGCTAATGTTGAATAACGTTAATCGCCATTTGCGACTGTTTCTGCACTACAACTGCGGTTTTCTGCGTACCGTACTGCGTAATATTTGCTCTATTACCCGACCCTTTCTGGATAATTTTCGCGCTATTACCGTATCCATCTTGCGTAATACCTGCATCATTCGCGTTACCGCTCTGATCGATCCAGGCAATATTGTAACCCCCTGATTGATCAACTCTCGCTCTGTTACCTGCCCCATCCTGGGAAACAATGGACAAGAGTTTTGAACCCTCCTGGCGAACCTGAGCGTCATTGAAAACACCCTGTTGACCAATAATGGCTGCCTGATTGAGTGATGAAAGACTTAATTCGTTAACCGCAAAGTTATATTCAGGATTGGCTAAATCTGAATTCGCTGCGGTTACAAATCCAGGCGCACCCAGTAATGTAAACACCATAAATAACGATGTGTATTTCATGTTGTCACCCTGGACCTGGTTATTGAATCACGCCATAACCGTATAACCGTGTAACTTGTAAAAACGATTCGTATTGTGTTAACGCGTCGTTACGGTGAAGAGTATGTCCGCTGAAACATTTTAAATATCTCACCCGCGCGGCTTATTTTTATTTTTCAGATCACCACAAAGTCGTAATTTACATCAAAAAACACTTTATTCAGGCCAGCTTATATTTTTTATTACATGTGTTTTGCGAAAGGGTTGTACAGCGAGGCGAAGGCTGTCCACAGGTCTTCCCGGGGTGTTTAAACGTAACGGCTGAAGAACATTTTTTCTCAGTGCGTGACACAACCCCTCTTTTCTTAAGCCAGACCACGGCTCATTCCTGGACTTAGAAAAAACCTGTAACTCATACTTAATTATCGTTTCATAAAAATTATAAATAATCTTATAAATTAAGCAGTTATAAATATTTGTATGATTTTTAAAATCTGTGCATATCAATTAATATGTACAACTTTCTCATCATTTCTCGCCATTCATCACAAGCCAATTTCACAAATTAATATTTATTTTTACATTCAGTTACATGTTTAACACTTGCTTTAAACTTCGTAAAAGCTAGATTGAAATTAGATGTACGAAATTGGTTTTATATTTACCTCCCTGTGGAGGTTATGGTCTGATTCTACACACAGCAGTGCAACATCTGTCAGTACTTCTGGTGTCCTCTAATAAACAGGAGGGCAGCTGCCAGGTGCCAAAAAAAGTGGGGTTTCATCATGTATAATGAAGTCCATAGTTTACATGGTCATACATTACTGTTGATCACAAAACCTTCTTTGCAAGCGACAGCGTTATTACAACATTTAAAGCAATCTTTATCACTGAACGGGAAATTGCATAATATTCAACGTTCTTTTGATGATATTGCCCCTGGCAGCATCATTCTGTTCGATATGATGGAAGCTGATAAGAAGCTTATCCATTACTGGCAGGATATTTTAAGCAGGAAAAACAATAATATCCGCGTGCTATTGTTGAATACACCTGACGAATATCCCTTCAGAGATATTGAAAGCTGGCCGCATATCAATGGCGTGTTCTACGTCACGGAAGAAGAAGACCGGGTGGTTGAGGGCCTGCAAGGTATATTGCGCGGCGAGTGTTATTTTTCGCAAAAGCTTGCAAGCTATCTCATTACACACTCAGGAAATTATCGCTATAACAGCTCAGAGTCAGCACTGCTCACGCACCGTGAGAAAGAGATCCTGAATAAGTTACGCATTGGTGCTTCAAATATTGAAATCGCCCGTTCGTTATTTATCAGCGAAAATACGGTAAAGACGCACCTTTATAATCTTTTCAAGAAGATAGCTGTAAAAAACCGAACTCAGGCGGTTTCGTGGGCTAACGATAACCTCAGGCGTTAATCACATGAAACGCACGTTGAGTTGGATCGCCGCAGCGAGTTTCCTGCTCGCTGCAGGGAATCTGAAGGCCGTCGAGGTCGAAGTTCCCGGATTGTTAACAGACCACACTGTCTCATCGGTCGGGCACAGTTTTTACCGGGCCTTCAGTGACAAATGGGACAGTACTTATACCGGAAATATAACAATCAACGAGCGGCCCAGTGCACGATGGGGAAGTTGGATAACAATAACGGCCAATCAGTACGTTATTTATCAAACGTTTTTATTCCCCACAAAAATGGACTTCGATAAAAACGTAGCCTTAGCACTGGCACAATCAGAAGACGCTATTAATCGCCTGCAAATAGATAAAGCCCTATTAAGCACCAGCGATTTAGCAAAAGACGAGTTCTAGCGAACCGATATGCGGAGGCTGTCATGCGTATTGCATATGCAGTTGTTTCGATAATGCTTATAACACCCATAAGCTGGGCCGGAAACATGACGTTTCAGTTCCGGAACCCTAACTTTGGCGGTAACCCTAACAACGGTGCGTTTTTGCTGAATGAGGCTCAGGCGCAAAACTCCTATAAGGATCCAAGCTTAAAGGATTTTAGCATTGATACCCCATCCGCCCTGGACAACTTCACTCAGGCTATCCAGTCGCAGATTTTAGGCGGGCTATTAACCAACATTAATACCGGTAAACCCGGCCGGATGGTGACCAACGATTTTATCGTTGATATCGCCAACACTGATGGACAGCTTCAGCTGAACGTGACCGATCGTAAAACCGGAAGAATATCCACCATTCAGGTTTCCGGTCTTCAAAGTAATTCAACTGACTTTTAAACAATAGCTAAATAAGGACAACGATCATGCAGCGCTTCCTGATATTTGTTGCAGTGTGCTTATTGAGCGGTTGTTTAACTGCTCCACCTAAAGAAGCTGCAAAACCAACATTAATGCCTCGGGCCCAGAGTTATCGTGATTTAACGCATTTACCTGCTCCAACGGGGAAAATATTTGTCTCCGTATACAACATTCAGGATGAAACCGGGCAATTCAAACCTTACCCGGCAAGTAACTTCTCCACGGCCGTGCCGCAAAGCGCCACCGCGATGCTGGTTACCGCACTCAAGGATTCGCACTGGTTTATTCCGCTGGAACGTCAGGGTCTTCAGAACCTGTTGAATGAACGCAAAATCATTCGTGCCGCACAGGAGAATGGTACCGTCGCGGCCAATAACCGCACGCCTCTGGAATCTCTGGCGGCAGCAAACGTGATGATTGAAGGATCGATTATTGGTTACGAAAGTAACGTTAAATCGGGTGGTGCGGGCGCGCGGTACTTCGGTATCGGCGCGGATACCCAATACCAGCTTGACCAGATCGCCGTTAACCTGCGTGTGGTCAACGTCAGTACAGGCGAAGTGCTCTCTTCGGTGAACACCAGCAAAACCATACTGTCCTATGAAGTTCAGGCAGGTGTATTCCGCTTCATCGATTACCAGCGTTTGCTGGAAGGTGAAATTGGTTACACCTCTAACGAGCCGGTCATGATGTGTCTGATGTCAGCCATTGAAACCGGCGTGATCTTCTTAATCAACGACGGTATAGACCGCGGGCTGTGGGATCTGCAAAACAAAGCAGACGTGCAGAACCCGATACTGGTGAAATACCGCGATATGTCAGTCCCTCCGGAATCCTGACAGGAAGCGCATAAAAAAGGCGAGATGATTATCTCGCCTTTTTTTATTCGCTCACCGCCGTGATGTTTTGCGCTTTTTCCCGCCGCGACGCCAGCCATAGGCCGCTGTTTTTCATGGCATAGCCAAACAGCAATCCCAGCGCCAGAGAAGGAACGACCAGCTTCCAGTCACCCTGCCCTGCAAAGGTCGCGCACGCCCCGATAAAGGTTCCCGGAACAAACGAAAGCAGGAGATGCTTAGCCTGGATACACATCAGGAAGGCAACAACGCCCGTCATGATGTACCCCAGCATCTCCAGCTGCGGCGCCAGCGCGCTGCCTTTCATGATCACCAGCGCCCAGATAACGCCGCTCATCAGCGTGCAGCCTGAGATAAAGAGCCCTTTGACGCCCCCCTGCGGACAGGCGAAATAGGCGGTACAGCCGAGGAAACCGGCCCAGCTGAGCAATCCGAGAGACACGGCAACCCATCCCCAAAGTCCGGAGAGAATGCCCGTCGTTATTGCGATACAAAGTAATATGTTCATGGCGCGCATCTTAGCAGAAGCGCACCATAGAAATGCGATCAGAAGCACATTATGTGCAAATTGAAATGCGGCGTTGCAGGATTTATGTGATCCAAATCACTCTTCGTTCTCTTCTTCCAGCTCATCCCACATCGCCGCAATTGCGTCGCGGGTCAGCGGTGCCAGCGTTCTCCAGAATGGCGAGGCGGCGTGGGCTTCTACTTTCCCAAGGAATGTGCCGACCCACGGCAGCAGGTACGTTTCGAACAAGGTTTCGATGGCTTCGTTCTCATCATCCCCGGCGTTGTCTTCGATCCAGGAGGCAGCAAGCAGCAGCGTACCGATATGATCGGCTGGCGTATCGCTTAGCGGCATACCGCGGGTGGAGAGGAAAGCACGGACTTCCGCTTCCGTCGCCCCTTCCTGCCAGGCAGAACGGTATGGCGAAACGCGGCACTCTTCACCGACGAACAGCGCATTGTAATCGGTCGCAATCTGCTGCATGTCGCAGCTTTTTTGCAGACGCGCCAGTAAATCATCCTGTTCCAGCGGCCAGTTCTCCGCCAGTTTACCTTCACGAATTAACGTAAAAAGCGGAACCAACAGCGGGTCTTGCGGCTGGCGATAATAGAGCGTACCCAGCACGCGGCAAAGGATGGAAAACTCGTTCATTTTTATTATTCCATTACACAATTAAAGATCGGCAAATTCGGCAATCGGCTCCATGCCGCGCGATTCGAGGAAATCGAGCATGCGGCGCGGGGTGACGTTCAGGATTTGCGCTTCCGGGAAGTTAACGTCATTCAGCACCTTCAGGCACTCGCTGAAATCGCCCAGCGTGAAGGCTGTATGGGAATCCGAACCCAGCGCCACCATGCCGCCCGCATCGCGGACGGCGGCAGCCACTTCGCGGCAGTTGGCTTCACTGCCCTTACGCGAGTGAACAAAGGAGGAGTTGTTAATCTCCAGCGCCACGCGGTGCTTCGCTGCCGCCTGTGCGACAGCCTGAATATCAATCGGGTACTTCGGGTTGCCGGGATGGCTGATAATGTGCACATTGCCGCTGGCAATGGTGGCAATCATCGCCGCGGTGTTGGTCTCTTTATCCTGAGGTGCAAAAACCGGCTCGTGGAAACCGGCGAGGATAAGGTCCAGAGACGTCAGCATCGGGCCGGTGCAGTCAATCTCACCATCGGTATTTTTGATATTCGCCTCGATGCCGCGCAGTATCGCAATGCCGTCCACCAGACGCGGCCAGATCCGCATATTCACAAAGTGCCAGTAGTGCGGCGCATCCGCCATGTCCGGGCCATGATCGGTGATCGCGAACAGCTTAATCCCCTTAAGCTTCGCCTGGGCGATATAATCATGGAGGTTGCTATACGCGTGGGTACTGGCGACGGTGTGCATATGCAGGTCAACGGGATACATCTCTCTCTCCTCTGCGGTTTTTCCAAAGGATAGCAGTTATCAGCGGCGAATATTAGCAAAAACCCGGCGAACGCCGGGTTTCTCTCAGTAGCCGCGCTGTCTGTCGACCTGGCCGGTGACCGCGTTACCCTTCTCCATTTCGCTGATGGTATGGGATATGTACGCCACCGCTTCTGCCGGACGCGTCACGGCGGCCACGTGCGGGGTCATCGCCACGCGCGGATGTGCCCACAGCGGGCTTTCCACCGGCAGCGGCTCACGGCTATAGACATCCAGCATGGCGCCTTTTAGCTTTCCGCTGTCCAGCGCCTTCAGCAAATCGGACTCGACCAGATGCACCCCGCGCGCCAGGTTCATCAGGTAGCTCTCATCGGCTAACTGGTTGAGCAAGCCTTCATTGATGATACCGACCGTTTCCGCCGTATTGGGCAACAGGTTGATCAGCACGCGCGTGCCGTTCAGAAAGGCCGGAAGCTCATCCGTGCCGGCAAAGCTCTCGACGCCCGGATAATCTTTGCGGCTGCGGCTCCAGCAGCGCAGCGGAAAGCCCCACGGTGCGAGGGCTTCAGCCACCTTTGAGCCCAGCACGCCCGCGCCGAGGATGCCGATGGTAAAGTCTTCACGACGGTAATCCGGCAGCGGCTCCCAGTGGGCCTGCTGTTTAAATGCCTGATAGTCATCAAAGCGGCGGAACCAGTGCAGCACCTGGCTGACGGCATATTCCTGCATTTGCTGGCCCATTCCGGTATCTTCCAGGCGGAACAGGGGAATCGCTTCCGGCAGCATGTCAGGGTGCGCCTTCAGCTTGCTGAGAATGGAATCCACGCCCGCCCCAAGGGCAAAAACGGCCTTTAGCTTGCGACCCTGGAGCATTTCGACCGGAGGATGCCAGACCAGCGCATAGTCAGCATGTTCGTTATCTCCACGCTTCCACTCGCGAACACGTGCTCCGGGTAATGCCGCCGTGAGCGCCTCGATCCAGTAGGCCGTATCAAACGTGGGGTGATAGAAAAGTATATCCATAGTCATTCCTGCCTTTTATTGCGCTGATTTATTTTGTTTTTTAACGAGGTTGTCAGCATAACAAATTTATTGCACGGCTGTGTTGTTGATAAAAAAGACGCTTTCAGCACATTTAAGAATCATGTTGCCTGAAGTTTGTCTAAACGCGCTAAATTACTGAAAAAGTGAGTTGACGGCAGTTCGGCTTTTCCTTACATTAGCGCCCGTCCCGTCAACAACGGGATGACAATATGGTGAGGTGTCCGAGTGGCTGAAGGAGCACGCCTGGAAAGTGTGTATACGGCAACGTATCGGGGGTTCGAATCCCCCCCTCACCGCCATATTTAAAGAAGAGCTCGCATGAAAATGCGGGCTTTTTTTTCGCATGTTGCACACCTGCGGGGGGATGAGAATCCCCGACCGGGGTTCGACAACTGGCGCAGCCAGTTGGACAGACTGAGAGCGTAGCGAACAGTCTGCCCGCAGGGCGAGCGAAGCGAGTCAATCCCCCCCTCACCGCCATATTTGAGATGAGAGCTCGTACGAAAGTACGGGCTTTTTTCTTTTTGATCGGCGTCAAATGGATTCAAACCTTGAAGCTCCCTGCGCTCTTTATGTCGGGTGGCGCTGCGCTTACCCGACCTACAAAAAGCTACTCCTCCACCATCTTCGCATACTCTTCAGTCAGAAAATCCACCAGCGTCCTGACCGACGGCAGCATGCCGCGCCGCGAAGGATAAACCGCGTGAATCACTTCCCGTCGGGGTTCCCACGCGTCCAGCACCCGTACGAGTTCCCCTGACGCAAGCTGATCCTTCACCATCAATATCGGCAACTGTACAACGCCCACGCCCGCCATCGCTGCTTCCCGCAGTGCCAGCATGTCGGTGGTAATAAAGCGCGGTGCGTAGTGGACCTCCGCTTTCGCCCCTTCTGGACCACTGAGCTCCCATTTATGCACCTGTTTACCGGCCCCCATACTTAATCCAGGCCATTCACTGAGCTCGGAAGGCATTCGCGGTTTACCCATACGTTCAATCAACTGCGGACTTGCCACCAGGCAATGCCCCCTGTCAGCCAGCACCCTTAACACCAGATCGCTGTCATCAAACGGACGCGGACGCACGCGGATAGCCACATCAATACCTTCGCCAACAAGATCGACCCGACGATTGGTGGCCTCAAGCTGGAGATTAATCCCGGGGTAGCGCGCCATAAACCGCGCCAGCATCGGACCCACGTGGACGTGCAGTAACGTGACGGGACAGGTGATCCTGACGACACCGCGCGGTTCAGCCTGCAGTGCCGCCACGGCTTCCTGCGCGGCCTCCGCCTCAACCATCATCGCTTTACAGTGCTGATAGAACGTCTGGCCGACCTCGGTTACCGTAAACTGCCGGGTTGTTCGATGGATGAGCCGCACACCGAGACGCTCTTCCAGCTGCGCAATCCGGCGGCTTAGCCTGGACTTCGGCAAATCAAGCGCCCTTCCCGCCGCCGCAAAGCCACCGTAATCCACAACCTTCACAAACCAGACGAAGTCATTGAGATCCTGCATAAATCCTCATCGTTCTATTTTCAGAACAGTGAATGCCATTTTCACTATCTACCGGGATATTAACCCTGAATATAAGCTAATTACATCAACAGAACATCAGGAGTTAATCATGAAAAACATCACTGGCGTTTATACCGCTCCACGTCAGCACTGGGTGGGCGATGGTTTCCCGGTCCGTTCAATGTTCTCTTATCAGACGCACGGCGAGCCGCTCAGCCCGTTCCTGCTGCTGGACTATGCGGGTCCATACACCTTTCCGGCAGATGGTGCGAAACGTGGCGTCGGCCAACACCCTCACCGGGGTTTTGAGACGGTCACTATCGTCTATGCCGGTGAAGTGGAGCATCGCGACTCCACGGGGAAAGGCGGTGTGATTGGGCCCGGCGACGTGCAGTGGATGACCGCAGGCGCTGGCATTTTGCACGAGGAGTTCCACTCCAGCGCGTTCTCGCAGAAAGGCGGGGAACTCAAAATGATGCAGCTTTGGGTCAACCTACCGGCGAAAGACAAGATGGCCGCACCGGGCTACCAGAGCATCACGAAAGCCGACATCCCGGTGGTGACGCTGCCTGACAATGGTGGAACGCTGCGGGTTATTGCCGGTCGCTACGACACGGTGACCGGCCCGGCCCATACCTTCTCACCGCTGAACGTCTGGGACATCGCGCTTAACCAGGGCAGCCATCTGACGCTCAACCAGCCCGAAGGCTGGAGCACGGCGCTGGTGGTACTTGAGGGCAGCGTAACGGTGAACGGCACCACGTCAGCGGGTGAAGCGCAGCTGGTTGTGCTAAGTCAGAGCGGTGAAAAGCTGCATCTGGAAGCGAACAGCGACGCGAAATTGCTGCTGATGGCCGGTGAGCCGCTGAATGAACCAATTGTGGGCTACGGCCCGTTTGTGATGAACAGTAAAACCGAAATCAACGAAGCCATTCGTGATTTCAATTCCGGCCGCTTCGGCCAGATCTGAACGAAATAAAGGAGAAGAAGATGTCTACACCTGCGAATTTTAACGGAACCCGTCCGGCCATCGATGTAAACGATGCGGTGATGTTGCTTATCGATCACCAGAGCGGTCTGTTCCAGACCGTTGGGGATATGCCCATGCCGGAACTGCGTGCCCGTGCGGCAGCGCTGGCAAAAATCGCAACCCTGGCGAAGATCCCGGTGATCACCACCGCGTCCGTCCCACAAGGACCAAACGGACCGCTTATTCCGGAGCTCCACGCCAACGCGCCGCATGCGCAATATGTTGCCCGTAAAGGCGAAATCAACGCCTGGGATAACCCGGAGTTCGTGGCGGCGGTAAAAGCCACCGGGCGTAAAACGTTGATCATTGCGGGCACCATCACCAGCGTCTGCATGGCCTTCCCGTCTATCAGCGCGGTGGCTGATGGGTATAAAGTGTTTGCGGTGATTGATGCCTCCGGCACCTACAGCAAAATGGCGCAGGAGATCACGCTGGCGCGCGTTGTACAGGCGGGCGTGGTCCCGATGGATACGGCGGCGGTGGCCTCTGAGATCCAGCGTACATGGAACCGTGAAGATGCAGCGGAGTGGGCGGAAGTGTACACCCACATCTTCCCGGCTTATCAGCTGCTGATCGAAAGCTACAGCAAAGCGCAGGAAGTGGTTAAAAACAGCGAAGTGCTCGATTCACAGCGTTAATCCCCTGCTCCACGGCGTTAAAACCGTGGAGCTGATTATTGCTTAACCGAACAGGCACTAAAGCTGAAAATCTGCTTGACCGTGTCAGCGCAACTCCCTATAGTAGCGCCCCGTTGCCCCCCAAGCGGTCAGGCAGCAAAACAATATGGTGAGGTGTCCGAGTGGCTGAAGGAGCACGCCTGGAAAGTGTGTATACGGCAACGTATCGGGGGTTCGAATCCCCCCCTCACCGCCATATTCGAGATGAGAGCTCGTACGAAAGTACGGGCTTTTTTCTTTTGGATCGCACCTGGGGATTCGAACCTTGAGACTCCCTGCGCTCTTTATGCCTGGTGGCGCTACGCTTACCAGGCCTACGGGTATTGTAGGTCGGGTAAGCGCAGCGCCACCCGACGACATGCCCGCACAAAAAACAAAGCCCGGTTTCCCGGGCCTTGAACGCAACAGCAAACTCAGTAATACGCTTGCAGCGTGCGCTGGCAGAGCGCCGAGCGCACGCAATCCTCTTTGGTGAAGCGTACCACCCCAATCATCTCATCTTCCTCAAAACGTGACATGGCGTCGCTCAGTCCGGATTTCACGCCGGACGGCAGGTCACACTGGGTAATATCGCCGTTAACGATAACCGTCACGTTCTCCCCGAGGCGCGTTAAAAACATCTTCATTTGCGCAGCGGTCACGTTCTGAGCCTCGTCAAGAATGACGACCGCATTTTCAAATGTACGTCCGCGCATATAGGCGAACGGCGCGATTTCCACCTTGCCAATCTCTGGCCGCAGGCAGTACTGCATGAAGGATGCACCCAGTCGCTTCACCAGCACGTCGTAGACGGGCCTGAAGTACGGGGCAAACTTCTCCGAAATGTCACCGGGCAAGAAGCCGAGATCTTCATCAGCCTGCAGTACCGGACGGGTAACAATGATTCTCTCCACGTCCTTATGGATCAGCGCTTCCGCCGCTTTGGCTGCACTGATCCAGGTTTTCCCGCATCCGGCTTCACCGGTTGCAAAGATGAGCTGTTTACTCTCGATAGCATTCAGGTAGTGCGCCTGAGCCTCATTGCGCGCCACAATTGGAGAATTATCACGGCTGTCACGGGCCATGCCAATTGCTTCTACGCCACTCATCTGCACAAGCGAGGTGACCGATTCTTCTTCACGCTGTTTATGGCTACGTGAATCCCGTCTCAGCACACGTTTTGCTTCGCGACGAGCTTTGATCACTGCTTTTTGTCTTCCCATGGATAGCACCTTGAGTTGTTGGTATTCATCACACGCGCCAGCGTCGGCACGATTATGCGCACGAACATCAGAGGGTTGGCTTCCTTGTAAGCCATTGCTTGCACTATCGGATGACGATACGGAACAGCTACGCGCACCGTTCTGCACGTCGGTCGAATCAGATTCTTGAGGGAGGGGGGAAAATTTAGTGGTGAGGAAATCGCTGCCGGAGTCTGAGCCTCCGCGCCGGGTGCTGCGGTTGTTATGTTTACCTTGTCCAGTACAGGACGCAACCATTCGCGATCTCCATAGTGATTCAGCATCACTGCCGGGAACTACCGCTGTCTTATCTTAAGTACATCAGGAGTTATCATAAATGCAACATTTATTTTACCTGAATGCAACTTTTAGGACTGTCCCTACAGTTGAAATCAGTCTCATATAGAAATATTACAGAAATATAACAGCAGGATAGTCATATGAAAAAATAATGTCCCTGCGAATCGTCGCAGGGACAATTATCAGGCTTCAATAAGACCTTGAGCGAGATACGCGTTGCTGTCGCGCACGCCTGGCAGGGCAAAGAAATAGCCGCCGCCGATGGGTTTAATGTACTCTTCCAGCGCTTCGCCGTTGAGCCGCTTCTGCACGGTCAGAAAGCCCTTTTCCAGATCGTGCTGATAGCAGACGAACAGCAGCCCCATATCGAGCTGACCGGAATTGGTGACGCCGAGCGAGTAGCTGTATCCCCGACGCATCATCAGGCTCGACTGCGTCTCTTTGGTGCGCGGATTGGCCAGACGAATATGGCTGTCCAGCGCAATTACATCGCCATTCGGATCGCTGGCGTAGTCGGGCACATCATGCTCGTTCTTCATGCCGAGCGGAGCCCCGCTTTGCTTATCACGACCGAAGATCGTCTGCTGCTCTTTCAGCGGCGTGCGGTCCCAGAACTCCACGTGGAACTGAATAATCCGCACCGCCTGATAGCTGCCACCCACCGCCCATGCCGGTTCATTCTGGTCGGCAGTGACCCACACCACCTCCTTCATGAGCGCGCTATCGTGGCTGTCCGGGTTAGCCGTGCCGTCCTTGAAGCCCAGCAGGTTCACCGGGGTCTCTTTCCCCTTGCTGCGGGCGGCGTGGTCCGAGATAAATCCTTCCCGCTTCCAGCGCACGCTTAGTAAATCCGGCGTGTGCTTGATGATGTCGCGCAGGGCGTGGATCACCGTATCCTGGGTGTTGGCACAAATTTGCAGAAGCAGGTCGCCATGACACAGCGCAGCGTCCAACGAGTCATTCGGGAAACGCGTCATTTTCTGCAGCGCTTTCGGCTTCTGTTTTGCCAGCCCATAGCGTGTATCAAACAGCGATTCCCCCAGCGAAACGGTAATGGTCAGGTTGTCAGGGGCGATAAACGGCCCCAGAATGCCGGAGTCCATTGGCGGCAGACGCGGGTTCGGCGTATCGGGCGCTGGTCCACCGGCGGTAAGAAACGCGATGCGCGTCGTCAGCAGGCGGAACAGACGTTCCAGATCGGCTTTATCGCTGGCCAGCGAATCAAAGGCCACCAGCATCATCGACGCCTGCTGCGGCGTCAGGATGCCCGCCTGATGCTCGCCATAAAACGGCTGCGTCTCCATGCGGGCATTGGGTGACAGCGTGCCGGGCGCGCTTTGCGGTTTTGCCGCATGCGCTACCGGACACCCGCCAGCCAGAGCAAGCGCGCCCCCCAGCGCCCCTACCCCTTTTAACAACCGACGACGTGAAGGCTCAACCACGTCGTTCTCGCTATGCTTATTCATCGTGCTTAGTCCAGACCCAGTACGCCACGCAGCAGGGAGAGATCTTCCGCCAGGGCGGTAATCGGGCCTTTCAGCGCGTTACGGTCAGCGTCGGTCAGCTTGTCGTAGGTTTCAAACCCGTCTTTGGTGCGGTACTTCGCCAGAATAGTGTCGACTTTTTTGAAGTTGGCATCCACCTTGGCCAGCAGTTCGCCGTTCTCTTTCTGCAGCTGAGGACGCAGCAGGTTAACAATTTTCTGCGCGCCGTCGACGTTTGCCTGGAAGTCCCACAGGTCGGTATGGCTATAGCGATCTTCTTCGCCGCTGATTTTGCTCGCGGCCACTTCTTCAATCAGCCCGGCCGCACCGCCCACCACTTTTGACGGCGGGAAGGCCAGCTCGCTGATGCGCTTTTGCAGCTCCAGCACGTCGCTGTTCAGCTGGTCGGCATACTTCTCCATCCCTTTGGCAGAATTATCGCCAAACAGGGCTTTCTCCAGACGGTGGAAACCGGTGAATTTCGGATCGGCCGCTTTCTGCTCGAAATCATCTTCACGGGCATCGATGCTGCCATCAAGGTCAGAGAACAGCTCGGCGATCGGCTCGATGCGCTCGTAGTGCTGACGGGTTGGCGCATAGAGAGATTTCGCTTTTTCGATATCCCCGGCCTTCACCGCATCGGTAAAGGCTTTGGTTGCCGCTGCCAAATCCGCCGTCTCTTTCGTGACGTACGCTTTATACGCGGTAATTGCATCGCCCAGGCTCAGCACCGCAGCGCCTTTCGCCGCATCAGCCGTCGCTTCACCTTTGACGATGAGCTTCCCTTTCGGGTTGGTCAGCAGACCGCAGGTCATCTCATACTCGCCCGGCTGCAGGTTGGCGGTCATCTTCTGGCTGAAGCCAGGGGCGATATTTTCACGCTCTTCCACCACCAGAACGCCTTTCAGGATCTCCCACTCCAGCGCCTTCTGGCTGTGGTTCTGAATAATAAACTGGGTTTTACCGCTGTTCACCGTGAGGGTCATCGGCTCACACTGCTTGTCGTTGACGGTGACCTTGACCTGTGGAACATCCGCGCCCCAGGCGGAGAATGCAGAAGCGAACAGCGCGGCAATGCCTGCGCATAACGCACTACGACGGAACTGAATTGCCATGACTCTTCCCTTTAAAAGTATGTTGTCACTAAATCAAAAATTACGGCGCAACGCGCGACGCCTGCGTGCCGGTACGCGGCGGCATTGCGAACAGCACCAGCGCCGGAACCAGATAAATGAAGTACATCGCCACTTCGCTGACGCTCGGCGTTTCCTGATAGCCGAAGATACCTTCGAGCAGGGTGCCGGTCAGAGAGTGCGTGGAGAGAACGTTGCTGAGGTCAAACGCCACGTCCTGGAAATGGTTCCACAGGCCCGCTTCATGGAAGGCGCGAATCGCCCCTGCCGCCAGACCCGCGGCTACCATCAGAATAAACAGGCTGGTCCACTTGAAGAAGGCGCCCAGGTTCAGGCGAATACCGCCCCAGTAGAGCAGGAAACCGAGCACCACAGCCGTGGCGAGGCCCAACACGGCCCCCAGCGGCGGCCAGATCCCCACATCCTGCTGAAACGCCGCCAGCAGGAAGAAAACAGACTCCAGCCCTTCACGCGCCACGGCGAAAAAGACCATCATGATGAGCGCCCAGCCGTGGTTGTTCCCCTTCTGCAGCGCGTTATCCACCGCCTGCTCCAGCTGCACCTTCACGTTACGGGAGACTTTACGCATCCAGAACACCATCCAGGTGAGGATCACCACCGCAATTACGGCAACGATACCTTCAAACAGCTCCTGCTCTTTCTGCGGAAACTCGCCGGTGGTTTCGTTGATGAGGATCCCCAGACCCAGGCAGAGCGCCGCGGCAAGGAAGACCCCGATCCACATGACGCCAATCCAGCGCCCGCGCTGGGTTCGCTTCAGATAACTGGCGATGAGGCTCACGATAAGGGCGGCTTCGAGCCCTTCACGTAACATAATGAGAAATGGAACAAACATGCCGACACCTTAAATGTTTATCGCGGTCAACTGATGCAAAGAAAGGTAAATTCTTGTGATAGTGATTATCATTACGACGAAAAGAAAAACAAGCGAAATGTGCGGTGTTTTGATGACGAGTTGTAAACGCAAAGCCTGATAATAGTGACGTACGTAACGGTCAGGTTTATAAGTTATAACGAAAATGCCCATTTACGCTGATTCAGGGCTGTGGCTAAATATCCGCCTCACAACCTAACTGAAAATAAACCATGTTTAAGATTGTCCATTTCCTGCTGGCGCTGGTGATTATTCTTGCGCTCGCCTGGCTTACGAGTTTTGACCGCCGGAAAATTCGGGTTCGTTATGTTTTACAGCTGATTGTTATTGAAATCGCACTGGCATTCTTTTTCCTGCATGCCGAAAGCGGGTTATTCCTGATTAAATACGTCTCCGGTTTCTTTGAATCGCTGCTGAAATTTGCCAGCGAAGGGACCAATTTCGTCTTTGGCGGAATGGGTGAAAAAGGACTGGCGTTCATTTTCCTCGGCGTACTGTGCCCGATTATCTTTATTTCCGCACTGATTGGTATTCTTCAGCACTGGCGCATTCTGCCGATTTTTATTCGGGTGATCGGGACACTGCTGTCGAAACTGAACGGTATGGGCAAGCTGGAATCCTTTAACGCGGTAAGCTCGCTGATCCTCGGACAGTCTGAAAACTTCATTGCCTACAAGGGCGTACTGGGCGATCTCTCGTCACGTCGTCTGTTCACCATGTCGGCCACGGCCATGTCGACCGTCTCCCTGTCGATTGTCGGTGCCTATATGACCATGCTCGACGCTAAATTTGTGGTAGCGGCGCTCGTTCTCAACATGTTCAGCACCTTCATTATTCTCTCCGTCATCAACCCGGTGCGCCCGGAAGCGGAGCCGGATATTAAGCTCGAAAAACTGCACGAATCCCAGAGCTTCTTCGAAATGCTGGGCGAGTATATTCTGGCTGGTTTTAAAGTGGCGATGATTATTCTGGCGATGCTGATTGGCTTCATTGCCCTTATTAGCGCCATCAACGCCCTTTTCTCCGGCATATTTGGCATGAGCTTCCAGCAGATCCTGGGCTATGTGTTTTATCCGCTGGCGTGGCTGGTGGGTATTCCGCTGAGTGATGCCTTAAATGCCGGCAGTATTATGGCAACCAAACTGGTAGCGAATGAATTTGTGGCAATGATTGAGCTGCAAAAAATTGCGCATCAGATGTCACCGCGCGGACTGGGGATTTTATCCGTGTTCCTGGTGTCGTTTGCTAACTTCGCCTCCATCGGTATTGTCGCAGGCGCAATCAAGGGCCTGAACGAGCAGCAGGGGAACGTGGTATCGCGGTTTGGTCTGCGTCTGGTGTACGGCGCGACGCTGGTGAGCCTGCTGTCGGCGAGCTTTGCGGGATTGGTGCTCTGATGCAACGCCGGGTGGCGCGCGGCGATCCCGGCCTACAAAACAACAACGGCGGGAATTCCCGCCGTTTTCATTAAAACTGTACGCACACCGGCTGATCGACACGCATCACCGACTCCTGCGCGAAGCGTGACTTATAAATCCCGCGTAACGCTTCGATGTTCTTCTCACTCTGCGCATCTTTACCGTGGATCAGCATCAGCGCCTTGCTCGGTTCACGCGCCACTTTTCCGTCGTTCCCCAGCCACTGCCCGCGGGCATCAAATACCGTTAAGCCATCGCGAAAGCGCGGCGTCACGTCCTGGTCAACAAACTGCTGCCACTCGTTGGGGGTAATCTGCGCCCCGGCAGGACGGTTTAAGCCGAAATAGAGCGTGGTTTGCTGCATCTGGTTATCCGCTTTGCAGGTTTCCACCGCCGCGTGTTGCGATGGCGCGTTGCAGCCCGCCAGCATCAATAATGCCGCCGCCATTAACCCTGTTTTGATTGTCATGCTTCGCTATCCTCATTGTTATAAGCACAGGGATATCACAGGAAAAGACAGACTTTGGCAAGAAAAAAGCCGGGTGCGCTTACCCGGCCTACGGTACTGCGTGAGAAAATTATTCTGGCTGCAGCTTAGACGGCGGCGCGGAGTGGTAGTGCGCGTCGGCTTCCGCAAAGCGTTTCTGCATGGAGGCAGACGGCGCTTTACCCAGCAGGCTGAAGACCACGATACCGATGCTGCCGAAGATGAAGCCCGGGATGATTTCGTACAGGCCCAGCCAGGCGAACTGTTTCCAGACGATAACGGTCAACGCACCGATAATCATCCCCGCCAGCGCGCCGTTACGGGTCATACGGGACCACATGACGGAGAACAGGACTACCGGACCAAACGCCGCACCGAAGCCCGCCCACGCGTAGCTCACGAGACCCAGCACGCGGTTTTCCGGGTTGGCCGCCAGCGCAATCGCAATCAGCGCCACCAGCAGCACCATAAAGCGCCCTACCCATACCAGCTCTTTCTGGCTCGCGCCCTTGCGCAGGAAGGCCTTGTAGAGGTCTTCGGTGATGGCGCTGGAGCAGACCAGCAGCTGACAGCTCAGGGTGGACATCACCGCGGCCAGGATCGCGGAGAGCAGAATACCGGCAATCCACGGGTTAAACAGAATCTGCGCCAGTTCGATGAACACGCGCTCGGCGTTCTGGTTCACCGCGCCCGCCTGCGCCGGGTTGTTATTAAAGTAGGCGATCCCGAAGAAGCCGACCGCACACGCGCCCGCCAGACACAGAATCATCCACGTCATGCTGATACGACGGGCATGCACGATGGTGTGATGAGAATCTGCCGCCATAAAGCGCGCCAGAATGTGCGGCTGTCCGAAGTAGCCCAGACCCCAGCCCATCAGGGAGACGATGGCGACAAAGTTCAGCCCTTTCAGCATGTCGACGTTTTCAATGCTCTTCTGCTTGATCACTTCCAGCGATTCGCCAAAGCCGCCAACGGTGAAAATCACAATCACCGGGGTCAGGATCAGGGCAAAGATCATCAGGCTCGCCTGCACGGTGTCGGTCCAGCTTACCGCCAGGAACCCGCCCACGAAGGTATAAAGGATGGTCGCCGCCGCACCGGCCCACAGGGCGGTTTCGTAGCTCATGCCGAAGGTGCTTTCGAACAGGCGAGCGCCCGCCACGATGCCGGAGGCACAGTAGATGGTAAAGAACAGGAGGATAACCACGGCAGAGATAATGCGCAGAATGCGGCTGTTATCTTCAAAGCGTCCGGTGAAGTAATCCGGCAGCGTCAGGGCGTTATTGTTCGCCTCAGTATGCACGCGCAGACGGCCTGCCACCAGCTTCCAGTTGATCCACGCGCCGACGGTCAGACCGATGGCGATCCAGCTTTCCGAGATACCAGAGATAAAAATCGCACCGGGCAGACCCATCAGCAGCCAGCCGCTCATGTCGGATGCGCCCGCAGAGAGTGCAGTCACCATCGGGCCTAAACTGCGTCCGCCCAGGATGTAGTCGTCAAAGTTTTTCGTTGATCGCCACGCCAAAAACCCTATCAGGATCATGCCAAAAATATAAACGAGAAATGTCACCAGCATCGGTGTGCTAATTGCCATTCAAATTCTCCAAAAGTGTCGAGCGACAACCGTCCGGGTTGCCTTGTTATATGATCACCGGAACGAGGTGACGGTATCTTGTGTTTCGGTGAGGCGCGCTATCCTGCCGTATGCGCCCTCCGCTGACAAACGATTTAACACTGCATTTACATCAATTTCATCCCCGGTTTGATACGAGTTTCCTATAGGTTGCACTCGCTCACGCTTTTACGGGTTGCACCTTTTAAAAGTGTTAACTCCCGCATAAAAACAGGCTTCCCGGGACAAAGGCAGCACGTTTTTCCAGCTAACCATCCGTTAACAATTCATTCATTTCCTGGGTTGCAAACCAGGTCACATTTAACACGGTTGCACAAAGTTGCAACATGGTGGATATTTCACGCTAACGACCAAACACGATGAAAGCACAACAGGAGCTTTGGCATGGGTATGACCACCATGGGGGTTAAGCTGGATGACGCAACCCGCGAACGGATTAAGACCGCAGCAACCCGCATTGACCGCACGCCGCACTGGTTAATTAAGCAGGCGATTTTTAACTATCTCGAAAGACTCGAGAGCGACGAGGGCCTGCCGGAGCTGCCTGCCCTGCTCGCCGGCGCCGCCAATGAAAGCGAGGAAGCGCCGGCCGCTGGTGACGAGAGCCATCAGCCATTCCTGGAATTCGCCGAGCAGATCCTGCCGCAGTCCGTCAGCCGTGCCGCCATTACCGGCGCCTACCGCCGTGCCGAAACCGACGCCGTGCCGATGCTGCTGGAGCAGGCTCGACTGCCGGAAGCTATTGCCGCACAGGCGCACAGCCTGGCGTATCAGTTAGCCGACAAGCTGCGCAACCAGAAAACCGCCACCGGCCGCGCCGGGATGGTTCAGGGTCTGCTGCAGGAATTTTCCCTCTCTTCACAGGAAGGCGTGGCGCTGATGTGCCTGGCGGAAGCGCTGCTGCGTATTCCGGATAAAGCCACCCGCGACGCGCTGATCCGCGACAAGATCAGCAACGGCAACTGGCATTCGCACATTGGCCGCAGCCCGTCGCTGTTCGTCAACGCCGCGACCTGGGGTCTGCTGTTTACCGGCAAGCTGGTCTCGACCCACAACGAAGCCAACCTCTCCCGCTCCCTGAACCGCATCATCGGCAAGAGCGGCGAGCCGCTGATCCGCAAAGGTGTGGATATGGCGATGCGTCTGATGGGCGAACAGTTTGTGACCGGAGAAACCATTGCCGAAGCGCTGGC
Organism: Enterobacter sp. SGAir0187; assembly: GCF_002952735.2. NCBI lineage: Bacteria > Pseudomonadati > Pseudomonadota > Gammaproteobacteria > Enterobacterales > Enterobacteriaceae > Enterobacter > Enterobacter sp. SGAir0187. The sequence goes on from NZ_CP025034.2 coordinate 826,199, forward strand.
GAACGCCCGCAAGCTGGAAGATAAAGGTTTCCGCTACTCCTACGACATGCTGGGCGAAGCGGCGCTGACCGCCGCCGACGCGCAGGCCTACATGGTCTCTTACCAGCAGGCGATCCACGCCATCGGTAAAGCGTCCAACGGTCGCGGTATTTACGAAGGCCCGGGCATCTCGATTAAGCTCTCCGCCCTGCACCCGCGCTACAGCCGCGCGCAGTACGATCGGGTAATGGAAGAGCTCTACCCGCGCCTGAAGTCCCTGACCCTGCTGGCGCGCCAGTATGATATCGGCATCAACATCGACGCCGAAGAGGCCGACCGTCTGGAGATCTCCCTCGATCTGCTGGAAAAACTGTGCTTCGAGCCGGAGCTGGCGGGCTGGAACGGGATTGGTTTCGTTATCCAGGCCTACCAGAAACGCTGCCCGTTCGTCATTGATTATCTGATTGACCTGGCCAGCCGCAGCCGCCGTCGCCTGATGATCCGTCTGGTGAAAGGCGCCTACTGGGACAGCGAAATCAAACGCGCCCAGATGGAAGGGCTCGAAGGCTATCCGGTCTATACCCGCAAGGTCTACACCGACGTCTCTTACCTCGCCTGCGCGAAAAAGCTGCTTGGCGTGCCGAACCTGATCTATCCGCAGTTCGCCACCCACAACGCCCACACCCTTGCGGCCATTTACAGCCTGGCCGGGCAGAACTACTACCCGGGCCAGTACGAATTCCAGTGCCTGCACGGCATGGGTGAACCGCTGTACGAGCAGGTGACCGGTAAAGTGGCGGACGGCAAGCTGAACCGCCCGTGCCGTATCTATGCCCCGGTAGGCACCCACGAAACCCTGCTGGCATATCTGGTGCGTCGCCTGCTGGAAAACGGGGCGAATACCTCCTTCGTTAACCGCATCGCCGACACCACCCTGCCGCTGGACGAGCTGGTTGCCGATCCGGTGCATGCCGTTGAGAAGATGGCGGCGCAGGAAGGCCAGATTGGCCTGCCGCATCCGAAGATTGCCCTGCCGCGCGAGCTGTACGGCAAGGGCCGCGTCAACTCGGCGGGGCTGGATCTCGCCAACGAACACCGTCTGGCATCCCTCTCCTCTGCCCTGCTTAACAGCGCGCTGCAGAAGTGGCAGGCCAAACCGATGCTGGAGCAGCCCGTTGCTGACGGCGACATGCAGCCGGTCATCAACCCGGCTGAGCCAAAAGATATCGTCGGCTACGTGCGTGAAGCCACCGATGCGGAAGTGGATCAGGCGCTGGACAGCGCGGTGAATAACGCCCCTATCTGGTTCGCCACCCCGCCGCAGGAACGTGCCGCCATCCTGGAGCGCGCGGCGGTGCTGATGGAAGATCAGATGCAGCAGCTTATCGGCATTCTGGTGCGCGAAGCGGGTAAAACCTTCAGCAACGCCATCGCCGAAGTGCGCGAGGCGGTCGACTTCCTGCACTACTACGCCGGTCAGGTGCGTGATGATTTCGACAACGAAACCCACCGTCCGCTCGGCCCGGTCGTCTGTATCAGCCCGTGGAACTTCCCGCTGGCGATCTTCACCGGCCAGATTGCCGCCGCCCTGGCCGCTGGCAACAGCGTGCTGGCAAAACCGGCAGAGCAGACCCCGCTGATTGCCGCGCAGGGCATCAACATTCTTCTGGAAGCAGGCGTACCGGCGGGCGTGGTCCAGCTGCTGCCGGGCCGCGGTGAAACCGTCGGCGCCAAACTGACCTCCGATAACCGCGTGCGCGGCGTGATGTTTACCGGTTCGACCGAAGTGGCCTCGCTGCTGCAGCGCAATATTGCCACCCGTCTGGATGCGCAGGGTCGTCCTACTCCGCTTATCGCGGAAACCGGCGGCATGAACGCCATGATCGTTGACTCCTCCGCCCTCACCGAGCAGGTGGTGGTTGACGTGCTGGCCTCCGCCTTCGACAGCGCCGGTCAGCGCTGCTCCGCCCTGCGCGTGCTGTGCCTGCAGGATGACGTGGCAGACCACACGCTGAAAATGCTGCGCGGCGCGATGGCCGAATGTCGCATGGGCAACCCGGGCCGTCTCACCACCGACATCGGGCCGGTGATCGACGCGGAAGCCAAAGCCAATATTGAAAACCACATTCAGGCCATGCGCGCGAAAGGCCGTCCGGTGTTCCAGGCGGTGCGAGACAACAGCGAAGACGCCCGCGAGTGGCGTTCCGGCACCTTTGTGCCGCCTACGCTTATCGAGCTGGCAAGCTTTGACGAGCTGAAAAAAGAGGTCTTCGGTCCGGTGCTGCACGTGGTGCGCTACAACCGTAACAACCTCAACGAGCTGGTTGAGCAGATCAACGCCTCCGGCTATGGCCTGACGCTCGGCGTGCATACCCGTATCGACGAGACCATCGCGCAGGTGACCGGCAGCGCCAAAGTGGGCAACCTGTACGTTAACCGCAACATGGTTGGCGCGGTCGTGGGCGTGCAGCCGTTCGGCGGTGAAGGTCTCTCCGGCACCGGTCCGAAAGCGGGTGGTCCGCTCTACCTGTACCGTCTGCTGGCGAACCGTCCGGAGAACGCCCTGGGCGTCACCCTGGCGCGTCAGGATGCGGAGTATCCGGTGGATGCACAGCTGAAAACCGTGCTGACCCAGCCGCTGGAAGCGCTGATCGCCTGGACGGAAAAACGTCCTGAACTGCGTGCCGTGGCGCAGCAGTACGGCGAGCTGGCACAGGCCGGTACGCAGCGTCTGCTGCCGGGGCCGACCGGCGAGCGCAATACCTGGACGCTGATGCCGCGCGAGCGCGTTCTGTGCGTGGCGGATAACGAGCAGGACGCGCTGGTACAGCTGGCCGCCGCGATGGCCACCGGGTGTGAAGTGCTGTGGCCGGACGATGCGCTGCATCGTGACCTGGCCAAACAGCTGCCGAAAGCGGTCTCGGCCCGTATCCACTTCGCGAAAGCCGATGCGCTGCTGACGCAGCCGTTTGATGCCGTGATTTATCACGGTGATTCTGACCAGCTGCGCGAACTGTGCGAGCAGGTTGCGGCCCGCAGCGGGGCAATTGTTTCGGTGCAGGGCTTCGCGCGCGGGGAAACCAACCTGCTGCTGGAGCGTCTGTACGTGGAGCGTTCCCTCAGCGTCAACACCGCGGCAGCGGGCGGTAACGCCAGCCTGATGACAATAGGCTAACGCTGTGCTAATAAGGCTCCGGAGACGGAGCCTTATTTAATTGGGGAGTGTATGAAACGATTTCTAATCGCAGGCGCAGCACTGCTGCTGAGCGCCAGCGCGCTGGCTGACGAGTGCGACAAAGCGACCACTCAGCTTGAACTGAATACCTGTAGCGCGCAGCAGTACCAGGCTGCCGATAAAAAACTCAACCAGACCTATCAGGCCGCCGTCAAGCGTGCGGAAGCTCCCCAGCGCGAGCTGCTGAAAAAGGCGCAGCAGGCCTGGATTGCCCTGCGCGACGCGGACTGTGCGTTTATCGGTTCGGGGACGGAAGGCGGAAGCGTCCAGCCAATGATTATTAACCAGTGCCTGGCGGAAAAAACCGTTGAGCGCGAAGCGTTTCTGGCCTCGCTGATGCAGTGTGAAGAGGGCGACTTAAGCTGCCCTCTCCCACCGGGGAACTAGCGCAAGCGGATCCCTTCGATAATCATCCGCTGCACGTTTTCCAGGGTGCTGTGGAAAAACGCTTCGTCCTGGAGCGTTTTTCCGGTCACCGCCTCGACCTGGGCCGCAAAGTCAGCGTAATGCTGGGTGGAGGCCCAAATCATAAAGATCAGATGATGCGGATCGACCGGAGCCAGTTTTCCGCTGGCCACCCATCCGGCTATAATGGCCGACTTATCGTCCACCAGCTGTTTCAAATCTCCGGTCAGCTCCGCCTGCAACAGCGGCGCCCCCTGCAGCATCTCAAGGCAGAACAGCCGTGATGCCTGCGGGTAATCGCGCGACACCTCCAGCTTCAGGCGTATGTACTCTTTGATCGCCACCAGCGGGGCCAGCTCTTCGCGGAACGCTTTCAACGGCGCCAGCCAGATATCGAGGATCTGCTGCATCACCGCAACATACAGCGCCTCTTTCGACGGGTAATAGTAGAGCAGATTGGTTTTGGATACCCCGGACTGCTCCGCCACCTGCTCCAGGCGCGTGCCGTGAATGCCAAACTGCGAAAAGGTCTCCAGCGCCGCGCTGAGGATCGCCTGCTTCTTGGCGCTCACCGCCTGCGAACGTTTACCTGGTGTTTTCACTGCGCCTTGTGTCATTCCCGCTCTCCTTATTGGTTTGCCATAGCATAGCAAAAGCCCTGCTTTCTCTCGACATTTTGGGGTACAGGCTCTGTGCAAAATCGAAAAAGAAAAGCTGTTGTGCGAGGTCAGGTGCGAATGTTGCTAGTCCTTTATAGCTGACTCCTCGGTACTTTAAACGGTCCGCTTCGTGCCTGGTGCGGTTGTTAAAACTACATGAACCATAAATTTTTTTTAGAAACAGGTTGATGTTTTTTTCAATACACCATTTATTCATTTGGTGAATGAATCTATTATTAAGGCGTTCTATCCTACCAAAGTAAAATCAATAAAATCCTGGAAGAGTTTAATGCCATGAAATTAAACACCACAATAAAAATAAAATTCAGTATTTTAATGTTATTTTCATTTCCAACCGGAAATCACTGGAGTTGTTTTTAAACAGGTCTAAGTTTAATGAAGTTACTTACTCGAGCTTGAACCACTGTGCTTTTATGATTAGAAAACTATTTAATGGGGAGGGCATGAGAACAAATCACATTTATTCTCTAACACATTGAATTATTTTTAAGTGAGATTAAGGTATTTTTTATAAACAGATTCTATTATTTATGAATTATTGCATTCGAAATTTTCAACTCACAGCATTTGATTGGGTAAAGCATATGAAATTATCAAAGATATTCATCATAATGTTTTGTTCTTCTGTCAGTAGTTGTAGCAATGCTGATACGGTAATGGGTCCTTATGAAAAAAAACTTGAACTCAATGGCACAACCACTCGAAGCTTTCACTCTATGTTATATTATCCTTCAGGTATAGCCCTTCACAGCCCCGGATATATCATTGGCGTTGAAAAATCACCAATAAGAATTATCGGCGGACCAAATGAAATCAAACCACTCACAAAAAGCAATAGAAAATCCATGTTTATTTCTCATATCATAAAAAATAATTTTAATGTCATAAATGAAAACTCACCCACTCCTTATATTACTAGCAGCTACTGTTTTGTTTATAATTCCTATATATCAGAAGAATTAGTAGGCGAATCAAATATCGATCTGGCAAAAATAAATGGGTGGGATGCGTGTAAAATTTCCAGCTCTATTGAAGATGCAAAGGACGCTAAATTATACTCATTTTATAAAAATAGTGACGTTGGGCTTACTGCGCTTAAAAGCAATCTCAAGCATGATCTTAAAAGTGGCGCTTATAGCCATATCCTGATCATCGTCATGGGTTGGAATACGTCTCAAAGTGACGCAATCCGTAATTTTAATGACATTACTGGAAATATAATAACAGCCTCTCTGGAACAACAGGATGATGTTAAAGAAAACCCTTCAAGTCCCGCAAGCAACATGCTAATTCCCAGAGTACGAGTTATAAAGTCCTCCGAAAAAAACAACCTTTCTTTTAGGCCGCTCGTAATTGGTATTACCTGGCCTTCATATTGGTCCACCAGGCTAGATAATGTTGCCAGTTACCCAAACAAAGCAAACGATGCGGACGAACTGGGTCTCATCTGGCTCAATAAAATTATCAATCAAACTATACCTGAGAGCATGAGCGAATCAGGCATCAAACTTCCTGTCATCGCCATAGGTCATAGTTTCGGTGCTCGCGCTATGACTCGAGCGCTATTTAGCCGTCCATTAATAAAAAATGACACAACGGTCTCGAGCCCTGTAAATTTAGCTGTGTCATTGCAGGGTGCCATGAGTATCAACAGGTTCTTTCCTAGGTTAAGTGAAGAAGGAGCGCCATATAGAGATTACATGAGGCAGGGTAATACTAAATTAGTATTAACAGCATCGAAATTCGACTCAGCAGTAAAATTTGCGAAATGGACTGCCCCTGCAGGAGCAGAGAAAAGTTATGTGAAAGCTTGTACCCAACCAGTTTACTCGGGAACATTTCACTGTATGACTGCCTCAGATACATCAGCTACAGAAACACATGGCAAATTTTCACTCTGCAACCGTGGTGATACATCAGAAAAATGTACAAACCCTCTTAAAATTATTAATGGGTCAAGAATGATTGATTACATTGATACATCAAACGGAATTACACAATTCAATTCCTTTGGTACAGGTGGCGATGCCCATAGCGATATCTATCGATTACCTATGGGTCGGTTGTTGTGGAGACTAATCCAGGCTTATGCAATGAAATAAAAAAGTTGGCTAACTCCGTAACATGTTCAGCCATCAGAGCCCCTCAATGGTGAATAAAGATTGAAGCCATTTAATTAACTACAACTAATGTACTACTGAAGACTTTTTTTTGAATGGCTATAGTTATGTGATATAGAGACCGCCTGTTATTTTAATTATCCTTTTGATTGGAGTCACCCATGTCGACTTACTTTGGTTTTTATTTACGCATTCTCTCAGATTCAAACAAATTGATTGCTCCCTCTATTGTTTTGGCTAGTTTAATTTTAAGTGGGTGCACCACAGAGGCACCTAAGGAAACTGATATTTTAGCGATCACTAATCAAGCCTCATATAATTGTGATGATTATAAGGATACTAGTGGAATTTTACACCACAGAGATAGCAATTGCAGAGTGCAAGGTAAATTGATTTTAACCAATCCCATGAAAAATTTATCTTATGTCCTGTATCGGAAGGGGGATACAGCACACTTCGAACCAGTACTTTGTACTCTACCATCTCAAGCAGCAGAAGCATTAAAAAAGATCCGTAATACAGAAGCTACAATCACCGTACCAAAAGTATCTATTACTGGGAAACGTGATTCTCAAGATACTTCTGATGTGGTTGTTCTGAATAAGGACGATGAAATGTCATCTGCTTTGTTTGTATTATCGTCTAGCTTCTCACTATGCATGGCTTATGGTTCAAATGCCATAGACCAAAATACCTACGCACAACTATTCTCTAAAATATTAGATAATGCTATCAAAGGTAAGGAGACAGTGGTTAATGCTAAACCAGCAACTAAATAAAAGACGTTTTTATGCCTGAAGCCACAATAAACGCTAACCTTCGATCCCGGCCCGCACCGGGATCGTGCTACATTACCCTCCTCGCCCCTGCACCGCCATCGCGCACCGTTGCCTGCTTTGCGTGCATTTCTTTTGACCATTTAGTCCACTTTAACCACACCCAATTCACCAACCCCTTATTAACACATTAATAACAAAGCCATTTTAAAAACTGGCATCCCCTTTGCAAATCCCTTTTCACGAGGCTGAACAGGATATGCAGGATGCAGCGCCACGTCTGACTTTCACCCCACACTGAGATGAAGAGAGGTTCGTGATGAAAATTGGCGTATTTGTACCCATCGGCAACAACGGCTGGCTTATCTCGACCACTGCACCGCAATACATGCCGACCTTTGAGCTGAATAAAGCCATCGTGCAGAAAGCGGAGCACTACCATTTCGACTTTGCGCTTTCGATGATCAAGCTGCGCGGCTTTGGTGGCAAAACCGAATTCTGGGATCACAACCTGGAGTCCTTCACCCTGATGGCCGGACTGGCCGCGGTCACCTCGCGGATCCAGATCTACGCCACCGCTGCCACCCTCACCCTGCCCCCGGCGATTGTGGCGCGCATGGCCTCCACCATCGACTCCATCTCCGGCGGACGCTTTGGCGTCAACCTGGTGACCGGCTGGCAAAAACCCGAGTACGAGCAGATGGGGCTCTGGCCGGGTGACGATTACTTCTCGCGCCGCTACGACTACCTGACCGAGTACGTGCAGGTCCTGCGCGATCTGTGGGGTACCGGCAAAAGCGATTTCAAGGGTGACTTCTTCACCATGAACGACTGCCGCGTCAGCCCGCAACCCTCGGTGCCGATGAAGGTGATTTGCGCCGGGCAGAGCGACGCGGGAATGGCGTTCTCGGCGAAATACGCCGACTTTAACTTCTGCTTCGGCAAAGGCGTTAACACCCCTGCCGCCTTCGCCCCGACCGCCGCGCGCATGAAAGAAGCCGCCGACAAAACCGGGCGCGACGTGGGCTCCTACGTGCTGTTTATGGTGATTGCCGACGAAACCGACGACGCCGCGCGCGCGAAATGGGAGCGCTATAAGGACGGCGCCGACGAGGAAGCCCTGAGCTGGCTCACCGAGCAGAGCCAGAAGGACACCCGCTCCGGGGCGGATACCAACGTTCGTCAGATGGCCGACCCGACCTCCGCCGTCAATATCAACATGGGCACGCTGGTCGGCTCGTACGCCAGCGTTGCCAGAATGCTCGATGAAGTGGCGGCCGTTCCCGGTGCGGAAGGCGTCCTGCTGACCTTCGATGACTTCCTCACCGGCGTGGAGACCTTCGGCGAGCGCATCCAGCCGCTGATGCAGTGCCGCGCCCACATCCCTGCCGTCACGAAGGAGGTAGCGTAATGACAACCCTTAACGCACGCCCGGAAGCCATTACCTTCGCGCCACAGCAGAGCGCGCTGATCGTGGTGGACATGCAAAACGCCTACGCCAGCCCCGGTGGTTATCTTGATCTGGCGGGCTTCGACGTCTCCGCTACGCAGCCTGTGATAGCGAATATCAAAACCGCCGTCGCCGCCGCGCGCGCGGCGGGCATGCTTATCATTTGGTTCCAGAACGGCTGGGATGACCAGTACGTTGAGGCCGGTGGCCCAGGTTCACCGAACTTCCACAAGTCGAACGCCCTGAAAACCATGCGCAAGCGGCCCGAACTGCAGGGCAAGCTGCTGGCGAAGGGCGGCTGGGATTATCAGATGGTGGATGAGCTGGTTCCGCAGGCGGACGATATCGTCCTGCCGAAACCGCGCTACAGCGGCTTTTTCAACACGCCACTCGACAGCCTGCTGCGCAGCCGGGGCATTCGCCACCTGGTCTTCACCGGCATTGCCACTAACGTCTGCGTGGAGTCGACCCTGCGCGACGGTTTTTTCCTCGAGTATTTCGGCGTGGTGCTGGAAGACGCGACCCATCAGGCCGGGCCGGATTTCGCCCAGAAGGCGGCCCTGTTCAATATCGAAACCTTTTTTGGCTGGGTCAGTAACGTTGCGGATTTCTGCGACGCCCTGAATCCCCCGCTCGCCCGTATCGCCTGAGGAGACGCACGATGCCGAAATCCGTAATCATCCCGCCGGGCACCAGCATGCCTATCGCCCCGTTTGTCCCCGGCACGCTCGCCGACGGCGTGGTGTATGTCTCCGGCACGCTGCCGTTTGATAAAGACAACAACGTGGTGTTTATCAACGACCCAAAGGCGCAAACCCGCCACGTGCTGGAGACGATCAAAACCGTGATCGAAACGGCGGGTGGCACGATGGAGGATGTGACCTTCAACAGCATCTTTATCACCGACTGGAAAAACTACGCCGCGATTAATGAAATCTACGCGGAGTTCTTCCCCGGCGATAAACCGGCCCGGTTCTGCATTCAGTGCGGGCTGGTGAAGCCAGACGCGCTGGTTGAGATCGCCACCGTTGCGCATATCGCGAAGTGAGGCAGCCATGAAACTCTCCGTCTCGCCGCCCCCGTATGAGGGTGCGCCCGTGGTGGTCCTTATTGCCGGTCTCGGCGGCAGCGGCAGCTACTGGTTGCCCCAGTTGGCCGCGCTGGAACCGGAGTATCAGGTGGTGTGCTATGACCAGCGTGGAACGGGCACTAACCCCGACGCCTTGCCGGAAGGCTACAGCCTGGCACAGATGGCGGATGAACTGGCCCAGGCGCTGGCTGAGGCCGGTATCGCGCGCTACAGCGTTGTCGGCCATGCGCTGGGGGCACTGGTCGGCCTGCAGCTGGCCCTCGACCGCCCCGACGCCCTCACCGCGCTGGTGTGCGTCAACGGCTGGTTGACCCTCAACGCGCATACCCGCCGCTGCTTTCAGATCCGCGAGCGCCTGCTGCATTCCGGCGGCCCGCAGGCGTGGGTCGAGGCGCAGCCGCTGTTTCTCTATCCGGCAGACTGGATGGCCGCCCGCGCTCCCCGCATTGAGGCCGAAGAAGCGCTGGCGCTGGCCCATTTTCAGGGAAAAGCCAACCTGCTGCACCGGCTCAGCGCCCTGAAAAAGGCCGACTTCAGCCGCCACGCCGCACGCATCCGCTGCCCGGTACAGATCATCTGTTCCGCCGACGATATGCTGGTGCCCTCTGTCTGCTCGTCTGAACTGCAGGCAGCGCTCCCGCACAGCCGCAGCGCGGTGATGCGTCAGGGCGGCCATGCCTGCAACGTCACCGAGCCGGACACCTTTAACACCCTGCTGCTTAACGGGCTGGCCAGCCTGCTGCACAGTCATGAACCCGCTTTATAAGGAGCTGTAATGAGCGAAGCCATTAATCCCACCGCGCTGGAAACGCTGTTCACCGGCGCCCGCACCCATAACGGCTGGCAGGATATTGCCGTCAGCGACGAGACGCTGCGCGAAATCTACGACCTGATGAAATGGGGGCCAACCTCCGCTAACTGCTCCCCGGCGCGCATTGTGTTTGTGCGAAGCGCGGAGGGAAAAGAGAAGCTGCGCCCGGCGCTCTCCAGCGGCAACCTGGAGAAAACGCTTACCGCCCCGGTCACGGCGATTGTGGCCTGGGATAGCGAGTTTTATGAGCGCCTGCCCGAGCTGTTCCCGCACGGCGATGCCAGAAGCTGGTTTACCGTAAGCCCCGCGCTGGCGGAAGAGACCGCCTTTCGCAACAGCTCAATGCAGGCTGCCTACCTGATTTTCGCCTGTCGCGCGCTGGGGCTGGACACCGGCCCGATGTCGGGCTTTGACCGCCAAAAGGTCGACGAGGCCTTTTTCACCGGCACGACACTTAAAAGCAATCTGCTGATCAACATTGGCTACGGCGACACGGGCAAACTTTACGGCCGCCTGCCGCGCCTGACCTTTGACGATGCCTGCGGGCTGGCGTAAGGAGCGATGATGACGACACCGGATAAACAAACCTTTCGCGATGCCATGGCCTGCGTCGGCGCGGCGGTGAATATCATCACCACCGACGGTCCGGCGGGGATGGCAGGCTTCACCGCCAGCGCGGTGTGCAGCGTCACGGATTCACCGCCCACCCTGCTGGTGTGCCTGAACCGCGGCGCGTCCGTCTGGCCGACGTTCAGCGAGAACCGCACGCTGTGCGTCAATACCCTCAGCGCCGGACAGGAGCCGCTCTCAAACCTGTTTGGCGGCAAAACGCCGATGGAAGAACGCTTTGCCGCCGCCCGCTGGCAGACGGGCGACACCGGCTGCCCGCGTCTGGAGGATGCGCTGGCCTCGTTTGACTGCCGCATCAGCCAGGTGGTGAGCGTCGGCACCCATGACATTCTGTTCTGCGATATCGTTTCGATTATTCGCCACCCGGCGCCGCAAGGGCTGGTGTGGTTTGACCGCGGCTACCACGCGCTGATGCGACCCGCCTGTTAAGGCGCTCTAAGGAGACAGACCATGTTCGGATTTCCCCACTGGCAGTTGAAATCGACCTCCACAGACGCTGGCGTGGTCGCGCCGGATGAACGACTCCCGCTCGGGCAGACGATGGTGATGGGCGTCCAGCACGCGGTCGCCATGTTTGGCGCCACGGTGCTGATGCCGATGCTGATGGGACTCGATCCCAACCTCTCGATTCTGATGTCCGGTATCGGCACCCTGCTGTTCTTTTTTGTCACCGGCGGGCGCGTGCCCAGCTATCTGGGATCCAGCGCCGCCTTTGTCGGCGTGGTGATCGCCACCACCGGATTTAACGGCCAGGGAATCAACCCCAACCTGAGCGTGGCCCTCGGCGGCATCATCGCCTGTGGTCTGGTGTATACCCTGATTGGTCTGGTGGTGATGAAAATCGGTACGCGCTGGATCGAGCGCATGATGCCCCCGGTCGTGACGGGCGCCGTGGTGATGGCGATTGGCCTGAACCTCGCCCCGATTGCGGTGAAAAGCGTCTCCGGCTCGCCGTTTGAAAGCTGGATGGCCGTCGTGACCGTGCTGTGCATCGGCCTGGTGGCGGTGTTTACGCGAGGCATGATCCAGCGGCTGCTGATCCTGGTCGGGTTGATTGTTGCCTGTCTGGTGTATGCCCTGCTGGCGAACGTTTTTGGTCTGGGCAAGCCGGTGGATTTTACCCTGTTGCATCAGGCCGCCTGGTTTGGCCTGCCGAAGGTGACCTCGCCCACCTTTAACACCCAGGCGATGATGCTTATCGCACCGGTGGCGGTAATCCTGGTGGCAGAGAACTTAGGTCACCTGAAAGCGGTTGCGGGAATGACCGGACGCAGCATGGACCCGTACATGGGCCGCGCGTTCGTTGGCGACGGGCTGGCGACCATGCTTTCGGGCTCAGTCGGCGGTAGCGGCGTTACCACCTATGCCGAGAATATCGGCGTGATGGCGGTGACCAAAGTTTATTCGACGCTGGTCTTCGTGGCGGCGGCGGTGATGGCGATGCTGCTCGGCTTCTCGCCGAAATTCGGCGCGCTGATCCACACCATTCCGTCACCGGTGATCGGCGGAGCCTCAATCGTGGTGTTTGGGCTGATCGCCGTGGCCGGCGCGCGGATCTGGGTACAGCACCGGGTCGATCTTAGCCAGAACGGCAACCTGATTATGGTGGCGGTCACGCTGGTGCTGGGCGCGGGCGATTTTGCCCTGACGCTGGGCGGGTTTACGATCGGCGGGATTGGCACGGCGACCTTCGGCGCGATCCTGCTTAACGCCCTGCTGAGCCGCCGGATGGCTGCTGCGCCGCAGGGCGAGGTGGTGCGTCAGGAGTCGTGAAATCTCAATGTCGGGTGACGGCGATGCCTTACCCGACCTTTACGTTCCGTAAGAACACCCTAATGTCAGGCAATCACGCCTGCTCAAACAGTCGTTCGATAGATTTTGTAGGAAAGAAAAGAGAATGGCTGTTTTCACCCGTCAGCGGAATAAAACCCTGCTTCAGATAAAATCGTTTTGCCCGGTCATTGAGTGCATCAACAAATATTCCGTGTACGCCCACCGCCTGCGATGCCAGATAGACAACCCGCATGGCATGCGTGACGAGCGTCGTTCCCCACTCCTGTCCCTGCAGGTCTTTATGTATCGCCAGACGTCCCAGCGTTACGCTCGGTACGTTGCTATAAGGGATCCGACGCTGCTGAGTCTTAGAAGGCAGCATCGCTTTTTCAAAACAGCTCCCAGACAACGTGTAATAGCCCTGGACTCGCGGACGATCGCGCTCTTTAAGCAGATAGCCTCGTAAAATACGCCCATTGTGCTGACGCACCAGATGTTCTGTGAGGAAGACATTTAGCGAGGGTTCGCCACAATCGAAATCCCTGAAATCATAATCTTTTCCCTCTGAAAACATTTCGACCGTGAGATTTTCCACGACGCTTCACTCCATGTTTCGAAGACGTTTTGCCGCTCGCTTCAGGCGTTCATTTGGCTCTGGCGGATTGTCGATGGCATCCATCACCGCATTCCATGATGCTTCGTTTAAGACGAGACGGCGATGCTGTTCGATGACCTCCGCAGCGCGCTCTGACGCACTGTTCACCATAAACTGGGTGATCGTTTGGTTCGTCATCGCCGCCGCTTCTTCAATCATTGTTTTGTCTTCGTCCGTTAAGCGAAGATCGATACGCTGTTTTTTAAGTGCTGGCATGATTTACTTCATCGTGTACGGTAATTATCCGTACACATAGTAGATAAACCCGTCTATTTTTTCAATCTAAACCTTCTTCAGCTGTCATATCGCTCACCTGGCTCCGACGTTTTCTGAGCTTCAACTCGCTCACCAGCACCCCGGCGACAATAAACGCCGCGCCCACCAGGGCCAGCAGCGGCAGACGTTCCCCGGCCAGTCGCCCGAAAATGCCCGCCCAGACAGGTTCACCGGTATAAATCACCGTCGCGCGGGTTGGCGATACGCTGCGCTGCGCCCAGTTCATGGTGACCTGAATAATGGCGCTGAAGAAACCCAGGCCCAGTGCGACCACAATCAGCCCAGTGGACATCGGCGGCACGGACTCCCCTGCCGGAACCATCGTCGCAAAGGCCACCAGCGAGGCCGTGGCGAGCTGCACCACCGTCACCCGCTTAACGTCCACCTTGCCCGCCCAGGCGCTGATCAGAATAATTTCCGCCGCAATGGCAACCGCCCCAATCAGGGTAATGATCTCGCCCGGCCCCAGCGCCAGGAGGTTGTTTTCCGGCCCGGCCAGCAAAATCAGACCGATAAACGCCAGCACGATCCCAATACAGGACATCAGACCGGGCAGCAGCCCCAGGCACAGCCACTGCAATAGCGGCACCAGCGGCACGTACATCGCGGTGATAAACGCGGATTTGCTGCTGGAGATGGTCTGCAATCCCCACGTCTGCAGGCTGTAGCCCATCGCGATCGCCACCCCAATCGCCACGCCCGCCTTAAGCTCTTTGAGCGTCAGACCCCGCAGCGTGTTAAGGGATATCAGCCCCACGGCTATCGCCGCCGTTGCAAAGCGCAGACCAACAAAAAAGAACGGATCGCTAAGGGTCACCGCGTACTGAACGGCCAGAAACGTCCCGCCCCAGAACATGGTGATGAGAATGAGGATGGCTTCCTGCGGTTTAACGGAGAATTTAAAGCGTGAGACAGACATGCGACACCAGCAAGTGAGAACAATTCTGTAGTGTGCGTTGCCTTTGGTTACAGTTCAATGTTGCAGAAATAAAAAAACCGCCGGGATATCCCGGCGGCAGGGGTTCAACCCGGCGTGTTACTTACTGCTGCCGTGGCTGTTTTTCCCCCCTTTCTTGCCAGCTTCAGATGCGCGTTGCGGGTCATTCTTGAAGTTACCTCCGCTATGCTGGCCACCTTTACGGCCTGCTTCTGATGCTCTTTCACGGTCTTCTGCGAAATTACCTGAACCACCACGATGGTTTGCCATCTCTAACCTCCAGAATGTGAAACATTAGACATCATATTGCATTCAGTAAAAGAGGATTCTTTCACCTCGCGGCTCAAGGACAACGCCTTTATCTGTGCCGCGTGAAACTAAGCTTAGTGGAATGAGGTTATCCGGCAAGTCGAAGGTAATATCCTGCAACATGATCTCAGTCTTTCGGGTGAGATGACGCGGCGGCAATCCATAAGCCTTTCTTATCATTTTAAAAATCGGCTCCGGGAAA
The DNA here is from genome assembly GCF_002952735.2 of Enterobacter sp. SGAir0187. Lineage (NCBI taxonomy): Bacteria > Pseudomonadati > Pseudomonadota > Gammaproteobacteria > Enterobacterales > Enterobacteriaceae > Enterobacter > Enterobacter sp. SGAir0187. The sequence goes on from NZ_CP025034.2 coordinate 841,527, forward strand.
GTTGTATCATTTTGCTACAAAGGCATTTTTCTCTTCATGTTGTTATAAATCAAATAAATGGCGTTCATTTTTGCAGTCTGGCTGTGATGACATATCTTTAAAAGAACGCAGCGATCCGCTGTCAGAAAAACCAACGAGGAGTGATGCAAAATGGCAAAAGTTCTGGTGCTCTATTATTCCATGTATGGACACATTGAAACCATGGCTCACGCGGTAGCAGAAGGTGCAAACAGGGTTGATGGCGTAGAGGTTGTGGTGAAACGCGTACCGGAAACCATGCAGGCGGAAGCCTTCGCGAAAGCCGGGGGAAAAACGCAAAATGCACCGGTTGCCACCCCGCAGGAGCTGGCGGATTATGATGCCATTATCTTCGGCACCCCGACCCGCTTCGGCAATATGTCAGGCCAGATGCGTACCTTCCTCGATCAAACCGGCGGACTTTGGGCATCCGGGGCGCTCTACGGCAAACTCGCCAGCGTATTCAGCTCTACCGGGACCGGCGGCGGCCAGGAGCAGACGATTACCTCAACCTGGACTACCCTTGCTCATCACGGGATGGTAATTGTGCCAATTGGCTACGGCGCGCAGGAGCTGTTTGACGTTTCCCAGGTGCGCGGCGGTACGCCGTACGGCGCAACCACCATTGCCGGTGGGGATGGCTCACGTCAGCCAAGCAATGAAGAACTGTCTATCGCCCGCTATCAGGGTGAATATGTCGCGGGTCTGGCCAAAAAACTGAACGGCTAACACCCAACAGGAGGACAAGCATGCCAACTCAAGAATCCAAAGCTCACCACGTGGGCGAATGGGCAAGTTTACGCAACACCTCTCCGGAGATTGCCGAAGCTATCTTTGAAGTCGCGAAGTACGATGAAAAGCTGGCCGAGCAGATTTGGGAGGAAGGTAACGATGAGGTGCTGGTGCGCGCCTTCGAAAAAACGGACAAAGACTCGCTCTTCTGGGGCGAGCAAACCATCGAACGTAAAAATGTCTAAGCGTTTCCCCCCGCCGCAGCGGGGGGTTCTCTCTTACTTCGCCGCGTTATTCATCACCGCATTGAATTTATCAACAGGACAGAAGCCGTTCGCATCCACCGGGCAGCCCTTGAGCTCCAGCGTCACGCGCTGTGCCGGAGACTGCAGCGACAACACGCTGGCGTTGCGCAACTGCTCTGAGCTCTGGTAGACATACTCAATTTTCATCAGCTCCTGGTTGGCATTTTTGTCATGCCAGCGCTGGAATACAATCTTGCCGCCGATCGGGGTACGTTCCTGCTGATCGTGCAGCTGATACGGTTTGAAATCGAGGGCGGTGAGCAGGGAAGCAATGTTCGAATCATGCCCCACCAGCAGGGTGATTTTCGGCGCTTTCGCCTGGTCGGTAACCAGCGTTTTATCGATATATTTCACCAGCGGCTTCGCCACGTTTTGCGCCACCTCGGTGGAGGTAAACAGCGAGTCCTGATAGCCGTTCTTTAGCTTCGACAGCACGCGCCACTGCTGGTCGGTTTTGATTTCTCCCCAGGCGACCTGGTCGGCCGGGAAGCCTTCGTAATACTGCAGCGTGAACGCATCCACCAGCGAGTTGCCCACCTTCAGCGGCCCGGATACGCCAGGCTCTTTTTCATAGTCGGCGCTGAAGGTATCTTTCGCGTCCGCCAGCGAGCAGACCTTTTTCTCTTTGCAGGACGGCGAGTCGGCGTAGTTCGTCATCTGCTCCAGCAGCTTATAGCTTTCGCCAAGCTGCATTTTCTGCCGTTCCGCCTCCATCGCCTTGAGCGCTTTTTCGCGGAATTCCGGCGAATTATCGGTGATCACCGGATTAAATGTCGGATCCATGGTGCCCATTTTTTCCTGATGGTGCACGGGCACATCGCAGCCCGGGAACGCGCCGGTGATAAAGAATTGCGCGGTGGCGACGGTGCGCTGCAGGCTGTTAGCATAGGCATAAACACTCTCCGCCGGTGGACATTCACCCGTCTTCACCATCCCCTGCTGCGCCAGCCACTCGCGCATGTAATGGCCCATATAGACCTCCAGCACGCCCCCTTTGGTTGTGAGCTGACCGCCCGGCACCTCCCACTCCGGCCACTGCTTCGGCGTGGACTGCTCCAGCACGCTGCCGTTGTTAGCCAGCGGTGCGCGCAGGTTATGGCGACTCATGATTAAAACTTGCTCCAGCTGATACCCTTCCGGCGTCTCTTGCGCCTGCACGCCAAACGTTGCTGAAATGGAACCGGCGACTGCCAGCGCGAGTAATGCTTTTCTCATCCCTAATTCCTCACTCGTTTTAAAATGTCGCGCTCAGTGTGACAGATTCGTCACAATTTTCCGGGAAGCATTTCTCAAACTGATGATTAACGTGCTTACGGTGTGTACGGATTAGTTTTATAATAAAACCATACCCCACCGGAGAATTCGCTGTGAAACGTACCCGCCTTGAAGAGAGCACCTGCCCCGTCGCCCGTTCGCTGGATATTATCGGCGACTGGTGGTCGCTGCTGATCGTCCGCGACGCGCTCCGCGGGATTAAACGCTTCGGCGAGTTTCAGAAAAGCCTCGGTATCGCGAAAAACATGCTGACCACGCGGCTCAAGCTGCTGGTAGACGAAGGCATTCTCCGGCTTCAGCCCGCCTCCGACGGCAGCGCCTGGCAGGAATACGTCCTGACCGACAAGGGACGCGCCCTGCAAACCGTGCTGGTTGCCCTGTCCCAGTGGGGCAATGAATTTTTGTTCGCGGAAAACGAATGCGGCACCGTGCTGGTCGATAGCGAACAGCGCAAACCCCTGCGCAAACTGGCGCTTATTGCCGACGATGGCCGCGAACTGACGCCTGAAGAGATCGTGGCCAAACTCCCCTCCTGACCGTTCCCGACGGCAAAAGCACAAAATGATCGCCAATATGGTTGCATTATAAAACCAAATAGCCGAAAGTTAATTCAGTTTCATATTGAAACCAAATAACCCACTTTGACTGAGGTAATGCACGATGACTACGCAAATCACCACCGCCCTGATTACGGGTGCCTCTTCCGGGATCGGTGCCGTCTATGCCGATCGCCTTGCCGCGCGCGGTGCTAACCTGGTCCTGGTCGCCCGCCGCGAGGATCGCCTGAAAGCTCTCGCCGCCGACCTGCGCGCACGCTATGGCGTGGCCGTCGATATTCTGGTGGCCGATCTCACCGATGAAGCCGGGATCAGCGCGGTAGAAGACGAACTGCGCAGCAATACCGCCATTGATACGCTGGTTAACAATGCGGGCACCGCGCAGATGGCACCGTTCCTCGCGGGCGAGGTGGCGCAGCATCAGGCCATTAACACCCTGAACACCACGGCGCTGATGCGTCTGACCTACGCCATCCTGCCGCGCCTGGCACAGAACAATCGCGGCACGCTGATCAATATCGCGTCCGTGCTGGCGCTGCACGTCCGGGCGGGCAGCGCGCTCTACAGCGCCACGAAGGCGTGGGTATTGAGCTTTACCCGTGGGCTACAGGAAGAATTTGCCGACAGCAACGTGCGTATTCAGGCCGTACTGCCCGCCGCCACCGCAACGGAGATCTGGAGCCATTCAGGCGTCACGGTGGACGATCTGCCGGAAGGATCGGTAATGACCACCGACGATATGGTGGATGCGTCGCTGGCGGGTCTGGATCAGGGCGAACCGATCACCATCCCGCCGATGCATGATGCCGCACTGTGGGACCGCTACGAAGCGGCGCGCCTTGAGCTGTTTAGCAGCGCGCGCACCGGCATCCCGGCACCGCGCTACGTAAAACAGTAGCCTAACGCTGAAGCTGGTCGCCGTACTCGCTCATCCAGGCGGCCAGCGGCGAGAGCGCATCCTGCAGGGTTAACCCCAGCCCGGTAATCTGATACTCCACGCGCGGCGGGATCTCCGGATAGACCGTCCGCGTCACCAGCCCGCGCTGTTCAAACAGGCGCAGCTGCTTCGTCAGCTCTTTCTGGGTGATGGGGGCAGCCGCCCGCAGCAGGTCGCCAAAGCGGACAGGCGTATTAATCACAATAAGACGATAGAGGATCGGGATTGCCCATTTGCCGGAAATCAGGTTTACAAACTGCGTCATCGGGCAGGTATAGGCCTCAGATTTTTTTTCACAGCACTCTTCCAGCATTTCTGCCATAGCACACCTCTTGCCTCTTTAGTATCCATTTGGTACCTGGTTTCCTTTCGATACTAACGTTTCTATAGTGCTTTCTCCAGTGACATTTCAGGAGAAGAACATGGGTCGTTTAACCGATAAGTATACGTTGATTACCGGCGGCACCAGCGGTATCGGTCTCGCCACCGCGCAGGCATTTATCGCCGAAGGGGCGCACGTCGCCGTGACCGGACGCAACCCGGACACCCTCGCCGAAGCAGAGCGCATTCTGGGCGATAAGGCCTGGGTGATCCCAACCGATGCGGGCGATATCGCATCGCAAAAAGCGCTGGCGGCAACCCTCGCCGCCCGCTGGCCACGCCTGGACGCGGTCTTTCTCAACGCCGGCGACGTGACGCACGCGCCGCTGGAAGCCTGGCAGGAAGAGACCTGGGACCGTCTGATGAACATCAACCTGAAGGGACCGTTCTTTTTAATCCAGGCGCTGCTGCCGCTGCTGAATAACCCGTCGTCGGTGATCCTCTGCGGCTCCGTGAGCGCGCGCATCGGACTGCCCACCAGCAGCGTGTATGCCGCGAGCAAGGCCGCCCTGCTGTCGCTGGCGCGCACGCTGTCGGCGGAACTACTGCCGCGCGGGATCCGCGTCAACGGCCTGAGCCCCGGTCCGGTGGAAACCCCGGCCTTTACGAAAACGGGCTTAAGCGAAGAGGCGCTTAACGCGATGATGGCGGAGATCATCAAACTGGTGCCGCTGGGCAGAATGGGCTCGACGGCGGAGCTGGCAAAAGCCGCGCTCTATCTCGCCTCCGACGAGTCGAGCTACACGGTAGGCACGGAGTTGCTGGTGGATGGCGGAATGGGGAGTTTGTAATTCAAAAGGCGCTGATGCCGGTGACGATGCCAACATACAGCGCCGCCCATACGCAGGCGGAAATCAGGCTGACGGCGTAGACCTTTGCTGCATTCAGCCTGAGCATCCCCGCCGCCAGCGGGACGATGTAACGCAACACCGCCAGAAATCGCGACGTAAACAGCACGATGACACCGTTCTTTTGCAGCTGATGCTGTACCCGCAAGAACTTGTCGGCATGCTTTGAGGTAAAACGCGTGACCAGCCGGGTGTGCCCCATCAGCTGGCCGATATGGTAGTTCAGCACCGATCCTGCCGTTGCCCCCAGCACCACGGCGAGCCACGCCAGCGCCGGGTGCATGCTCCCCTGGCTGACGCCGATGCCCGCCAGCAGCATCACCGAGGCGGGCGGCAGCACGGAGGAGATCAGCACCGTCGATTTGCTCAGCGCCATTGCGAATAACAGCGCGAACAGATGTGCCGGATACAGCGCAAAATGATTCAGCAGATTATCAAGCCACGCCATTTTCCCCTCCCCCGTTAATTATTTAATTCTCCATTTAAAATGAATAACCTTAAATAAATCCTCAACATTCTATTATTAATATTCTCCTAAACCGTTCTTAAACATTTTTTAAATTCCTGAGCGGCAACGTTAAATAAGCGTATTATCCCTCTCGTTTTACAACGATCTCGTTATGGCGAGGCTCCTGTACAAATACACGTTATCGCTCTGGTAGGTTCGAGAGAATCGACACAGGGTAAAACAGGCACTGTCGAATCAAGGCTTTGTCAGTATAACTTCCCTCGCGGGATACGGTGTACAGTGCTGAACCCAGGACGTGGGGATCTCCTCTTCGACATGCCCTGTCTTGCTCGCCCCTGAGAGATGTTATTATTCAAAGGGAATTCACTATGTCTTACGCTATTCACAACCAAAACCTGGCATTCAATGACAGCGCGGTCGCGCAATATATGAATACCGATTTTATCGTTCTCGATATGGCATTATGCGTGGCGCTGGCGCGCGAGCAATTCTTCGAAAAATTAAAAGACGATGATATTCCGTCGCATATTTTTATTGAAGACAATGGCCGCCTTGCGGGGATGGTTGCCGTGCGCAAACTGCTACAGACCACAGATACCGTACAGCCAATTAAAAGCCTGATGATTTCGCAGTTTTTGCAGGTCAAACCGGAGGATGAACGTGCCGATGTTGCCGGACTGCTGGCGCACGGCGGCGCGGATGTGGTGCCCGTGGTCACCCACGGCAAGCTCGTCGGCTGCCTGACCGAGCGCGAAATCGCTCATCTGCTGGAAGATGACGTCACCGAAGATGCTCAGCTTCAGGGGGCGACGCTGCCACTGGAGAAGCCTTATCTGGAGACCAGCCCGTATAGCCTGTGGAAAAAACGCTCCGTCTGGCTGCTGCTGCTGTTTGTCGCGGAGGCCTACACCAGCTCGGTGATCCAGCATTTTGAAGAGGCGCTGGAGTCCGCCATCGCGCTGGCGTTCTTCATTCCGCTGCTGATCGGCACGGGCGGCAACAGCGGGACGCAGATCACCTCCACCCTGGTGCGCGCCATGGCGCTGGGGGAAGTGCGTTTGCGCGACGTTGGCCGCGTGCTGCGTAAAGAGATGACCACCTCGCTGATGATTGCCGCCACGCTGGGTCTGGCCGGATGCGTTCGCGCGTGGATGATGGGGATTGGGCTGGAAATCACGCTTATCGTCAGCCTGACGCTGGTGTGCATTACGCTGTGGAGTGCGATTGTCTCGTCCGTCATTCCGATGGTGCTCAAGCGCTGCGGCATTGACCCGGCAGTCGTCTCCGCGCCGTTTATCGCGACGCTGATCGACGGCACCGGGCTGATTATCTACTTTAAGATCGCCCAGTACACGCTGGGGCTGGAGTAATCTTGCGAGCACCGCTTTCACGCGAATGCGGTGCTCACGCCGCTACGCGTCACCAAGCTGATGCGCAATCTCGCGCAACTGCTGGGCCAGCGCCTGGAGATTTTTCCCCTTTGCCCCTTTTGGCCCTGTAGACTGCCGCACCACCAGACGAGCAGGCAAAATCGAGGACATGCGCAGCGCATTATCTTCGCCACTGTCGAGAAGACGGCGCACCGCCTCTTTACCCTGCAGGTCTAAATCCAGTGAGACCGTCGTTAGCGCCGGGTAGAAAAACGAGCTTTCGTAGGTGTCATCATAGCCAATCACCGACTTCTCGCCCGGAATTGAAATTTGCTGCTGATGGAACGCGCTCAGGACGCCGAGTGCCATCTGGTCGTTGCCCACTAGCACGGCGGAAAAGTGCGGCGTTTCGCGCAGCATCTGCAGCGCGCCGGCATACCCGCTCTGTGCATCCCAGTTGCCGCGTATCACCGAGGCAGGCTCCAGGCCATAACCCTTCAGGGTTTCGATCCAGCTTTTCAGCCTTAACTGCGCCGAGACAGAGGACTCTGGCCCCGCCAGCAGGGCGATGTCGCGATGGCCCAGTTCGTAGAGGTATTTAACGCTCGCACGGGTACCGTCAGCTGGGTTAAATGAAACGTTAAACACGGAACTGTACGGGTCCACATCCAGGAACAAACAGACGATATCGTCGTTGTCTGTGGCGATTTTCTGCGCCTCTTCGGCCTCCAGCGGCACGTTGATGATCACCTTGCTCACCAACTGAGACTTCAGTTCGTTGATAGAGTCCTGAATGCTGTGGTTGACGTTCTCATCGATCATTGAAATCAGGACCTGATAACCCTCCACGTTCGCATAGCGTTTTACCGCCGCCGCCACCTGAGAAGGGGCATGCAACGCGAGCGAAATTGTCACCAGCCCGATGGTCTGAGTCTGTTTGCCGACCAGCTGCTGAGCCAGGCGGTTGGGCACATACCGTAATAACTCTATGGATTTCTCCACCTTGCTACGCGTGGCGTCGGATACATTGGCAGATTTATTCAGTACCCTGGACACGGTCTGATAAGAGACGCCCGCATGGCGTGCCACGTCCTCTAATGTTGCGCTTTTCGACTTCATGGTCCGGTTCCTTATGCTGTTATACGCTGATTGTAACAGGGGCGCTGAATAAAAACGCTAATCGCCCTCTCACTGCTGGCATAACACCTCAAAAAAGTATGACGCTCACAATACCGCAACGCCTGTAAAATCTCATTGCCTGATACAAAATTGTCTATTTTATTTGCACTTAATCACACATTTATGATCGCGCAATTGCCAGTCAGAAGGTTTAGGCATTTTATGACAGCGGATTTGTGAACGTATTACAAAACAATAAGAGGGTAACAATGAACACGACGATCCGCTCTGTATCTGTTGCGCTGGCTGCGGCGCTAGCGTCTCCTTCGCTGTTTGCAGCGTCTTCAGTACCGATTGATTTTCATGGATATCTTCGCTCCGGCGTGGGCGTCTCACGGGATGGTGGGATGGAGGAGTGGCAAAAAAATAAAATTGGCCGTCTGGGTAACGAAGCCGATACCTACGGTGAGCTGGAGCTGGGCTCTGAGGTTTACAAAAAGAACGACGTCAGCTTCTACCTCGACAGTATGGTGAGCATGGTGTCTGACGGCTCTAACGATAACGAGACTACCTTCGGTGATGATGCCCAGTTCGGTCTCCGTCAGTTGAACCTGCAAATCAAAGGCCTGATCCCGGGCGATCCTAACGCGGTGATTTGGGGCGGTAAACGCTATTACCAGCGCCATGATCTGCACATCATTGATACTAAATACTGGAATATCTCGGGTTCCGGCGCGGGTATTGAGAACTATACGCTCGGCCCAGGCGCAGTCTCCGTGGCGTGGATCCGCGGTGATGCCAACGACGTAGACTATCGTGTTAACGGTGACAACGACGTGAACATCAACTACATCGATCTGCGCTATGCGGGCTGGAAACCATGGGCAGGTGCCTGGACCGAAGTCGGTATCGACTACGCTATGCCCAACCCAACCAACAAGCAGAAAGAGTACGGCGGGCTCTACGAGGCCGATAACGGCGTGATGGTGACCGGCGAAATCAGCCAGGACATGCTGGGGGGTTACAACAAGCTGGTGTTGCAGTACGCCAACAAAGGGCTGGCGCAGAACATGGTGTCCCAGGGTGGCGGCTGGTACGACATGTGGAACTATGTGAACGATGCAAGCGGCTACCGCGTGATCAACACCGGCCTAATTCCCATTACCGACAAGCTCTCCTTGAACCACGTGTTGACCTGGGGGTCGGCGGACGACACCACGCAATTTACCGATAAATCGCGCCTGGTTTCCCTGGTCGGTCGCGCGCAGTATCAGTTCACCGAGTATGTCCGTCTGATTGGCGAAGTGGGTGGTTTCTATCAGAAAGATACCTACACCGACGGCTCGAACTACAAGCAGAGTGGCGAGAAGTATACCCTCGCGCTGGGTCTGGCAGACGGCCCTGATTTTATGTCACGTCCGGAACTGCGTGTGTTTGCCTCCTACCTGAATGATTCTGAAAAAGGAAAATCGTTCGAGGACGGCACGGCGAATAATACCTGGAACTTTGGCGTACAGGTCGAAGCCTGGTGGTAAGTCTTCATTTTTAAAATGCGTTAATCGTTATTGTATCTCCAGCTATTTGCAGCCTATATCTCTGCTCGGGGATAGCCATTATTTTGGCTATCCCTTTTTTATATTTAATGATTAAAATGTTTATCTAATAACTGGCGTAATGTATCAGACTGCCTGCCAAATATGGCGTGCACCTGCTGACCGATAATAATTACACCCAACGCCCCTTCATTCTGTAACGCCTGTGAATCAACCTTATTTAAGTCTTTAACCGTCACGCGCAGGCGGGTAATACAGGCTTCGACGTGCTCGATATTATCGTCGCCGCCAAATGCCGGAATTAAACGCTGGGTAATTTGACTGTCCATAATACGCCTCTCTGTTATGCAGATAAAAAAATGCCTGCTCGGGGAGCAGGCGTTTTGTGCCTTGTTGCCGGGACGGTGCGGTCTGATGCCCTCACCCCAACCCTCTCCCACAGGGCTGAGGAATCCCCACAAAATAATACCAGCACGGACGACCCCCTCTCCCTTGAGGGAGAGGGCTGGGGTGAGGGGGAACATACGGCTCTGGTGGTCATTCCGTTCACTTTATGTTCCTTGCTACTCTGTAAGGACATGGCCGGTGAACGTGCCAGGGCGGCTCAATCGCCACCGCCCTGGCGACCCGGGCTCCCGGCGGTAAATCGCCGCTTCGCGGTGCCTTCGGCTTATTCCTTCCGGCTTTTCGGGGACGGGCGGAGGTAACGTCCCTGTAAAGCCCGCCCTCTCGGCGCATCCATGCGCCTCGCCCCGGCCGGAAGGCAAACGCCTCAGCGATTTACAGCCGGACCAGGGCATCGCTGTAAGCCATTCATTTTCCTGAAGTCACATGCATCGCTTCAGGTATAAAATTACTGGGGATTCCTCACCCCACAGGGAGAGGGAGAAAATCAACTACGCTTTACGCCTGAGCACCCGACAGTCCCACGCCAGCAGCACGGTATCGCCCGCTGCGGCGGCGTCTGTCATGCAGTCGGTATACCCTTGCGGCAGCGTGATGCACTGCTGCTGTGCCGTGTAGTTCTGCACAAACACCCAGGTGGTTTCGCCGTCCGTACGCGCCGTCGCGACCACGCCCGGTGGGAAATCCCCCTCGACCGCGCGCGGCAGCGCCAGCTCGTCGATAATCCCGGCGAAGAAATCGCGCTGGAACGGCAGGTCGTTGCGCGAGGCCACGTGCCACGCCTTGCCTTTGCCGAAGCGGTTGACCGTCACCGCAGGGCGACCGGCGTAGAAATCATCCCGGTAGGTCGCCAGCACCTGCGCAGACTCAGCGTGGATCAGCTCGCACAGATGTCGGACCTGATACGGCCCCTGTAGCCCTGACGCATTACCCGCCAGCCCCTGAACCAGGTTACGTTCGCCGTCATCCAGGCAGTCTATCTCCTCAGCCCAGACCCCCACCAGCTTGCGCAACGGTCCCGGGAATCCTCCCAGATGGCAAAGATCCGTTTCATTCACCACCCCGCTCCAGTAGGTTGTCACCAGATGCCCGCCCGCAGCGACAAAGGCCTCCGCTTGTTCGGCAAAGCCTTCGCGCACCATGTAGAGCATTGGCGCAATGACCAGCGCGTACGGGCTGAGATCGCAATCGGCGTCAATAATATCCACCGCGATGCCCTGCTCCCAGAACGGACGATAGTGCTCGTTAACGGTTTTCTCGTACTCCATCCCCTTGTTGCGCGGCCCTTCGGCATCGTCCAGCGCCCAGCGGTTTTGCTGGTCGAAGATAATCGCCACCCGGGCTTCTGTACGACAGCCCGCGACACCCGACAAACGTTCAAGCATTTCACCAAGGCGCGTCACTTCCCGCCCGACGCGGGTATCAAGGTGGCCCACGTGATCGATCACCGCGCCGTGGAATTTCTCCACCGACCCGCGGCTTTTACGCCACTGGAAGTACTGCACTGAATCCGCCCCGTGCGCTGCCGCCTGAATAGACGAGAGAATGTGCATCCCAGGCTTTTTCAGCTTGCTGGTCGGCTGCCAGTTAGTCGTGCTCGGCGTGGACTCCATCAGCACAAAGGGTTTGCCGCCCTTAAGGCTGCGCATCATGTCGTGATACATGGCGGTGTAGCAGGCTAGCGCCGTTTCGTCTTTCTCCTTGTGCCACATCGGGTAACTGTCCCAGGAGATGAAGTCGATCGCGTCAGCAAGCCGCCAGTAGTCGTAATCGTAGAAATACTCCATAAAGTTGGTGGTCACCGGCAGTTCCGCATTCGCGGCTTTCAGCGGGGCCACTTCATGGCGGCAGAAATCCGTCACCTGCGCGGTGTTGAAACGCCGCCAGTCGAGGTTCAGGCCATGAATCGACACTTCCCCCTGCGGCGCAGGAGACGCAATCTGCGACCAGTCGGTGTAGGTATGGCTCCAGAAGGTGCTCCACCATGCATGGTTCAGCGCGTCGAGGGTTTTGTAGCGCGCCTTCAGCCAGTCGCGAAAGCGTGACTGGCACAGGTCACAGTGGCATTCTCCGCCGTACTCATTTGAGATATGCCAGCCCAGCACCGCCGGATGGTGTGAATATCGCTCAGCCAGCAGGCCGTTTATTTTTAGCGTTTTAGCACGGTATACCGGGGATGACATGCAGTGGTTATGACGACCTCCGTGCAACGCGGGCACGCGGTTGCGTCCTACGCGCAGCACCTCAGGGTATTTTTGCGACATCCAGGCCGGGCGCGCGCCGCTAGGCGTCGCCAGGAAAATATGAATACCGGCCGCATAGAGTTTTTCAATAATATTATCCAGCCACGCAAAATCATATTCCCCCTCGCGCGGCTCGAGCTTCGCCCAGCTAAATATTCCCACCGACATCACATTGCATTTCGCCTGCTGCATCATAGCGATGTCTTTTTCAATAATACCGGGGTAATTCTCCCATTGTTCCGGGTTATAGTCGGCGCCATGCAATAACGCCGCGACCTTCGAGCTTAAAGGCGCAAATTTATTCATATTAAAAAGGTCCTGAATGAAAATAAATTACTTAAATACCGTTACTGACGGCAGCACTTTTCCCTGACAATCAAATAACGCCTGGTTTTCGCGGGCATTTCCCTCTTTCCAGTCGTCATGGATATATTTCATGCCGGTTTTGGTCGCCCATGTGGTACCCGGCACGGCGATCCAGGTAGGCTCCCAGTAAAAGATCCCCTTGCCGCGATGGTCCGGAACATCAATAACGGACTGCATTAAATCGTGAATATAATCGTACTGACCCTGAACGGTGCCCGGATAGCCGCCGTCTTTTTCTTCTTTCGCCTGGAAGCTGTTCTCGGCGTTATCGCAGTTTTCCAGCGTATAGCCGTAGGCCGCTTCTACCACAATAACGTCTTTGTTATAGCGTTTGCTGATGTCGTCCATATTGGCCTTCAGCGCGCTGATTGGGCCGTTCCAGTAGGTGTACATCGACAGGCCGATAATATCGAACGGCACGTTGCGCCTGGTGATTTCATCAAACCACCAGCGGAAGGTATCATTTTTGGTCCCTTCCGCCAGATGCAGCATGATCTTCACCTGTTCACCGTCGGTCAGGTTCTCCTTTAGCCCGCCAATGGCGGCAGTGAGCAAACCGGCCAGGCGGTCAAATTCGCCACCGCCCTGCCCCCAGCTTTTCCCTTCCGGCCACAGCATGCCGCCGTTGATTTCGTTACCGATCTGCACCATGTCCGGCAGGACGCCCTCTTTCTTAAAGCGGGCAATCGTGTCGCGGGTGTAGTCGTGGATCGCCGTTTTGAGCTGCGGGTAGTCCATCTTTTCCCAGGCTTTTGGTTTGTACTGTTTGCCCGGATCGGTCCAGAAATCGCTGTAGTGGAAGTCGAGCAGCAGCTTCAGGCCCTGCGCTTTCACGCGCTTCGCCAGCGCAACCGTGTTTTCCAGGTTGTTACTGCCGCCGCCGTAGGTATTGCCATCCGAATCCTGCGGGTCAACCCACAGGCGCAGGCGCACATAGTTCACGCCGTTCGCTTTGAGGATCGCTATCGCATCCTGCTGCTGACCGTTCTGATTATAAAATTTGGCACCGTGCTGTTCGGCTTCCAGCAGGGTCGAAATATCCGCCCCCTTGATGAAATCCGCCGGCATAGCGTTAAAAGGACGCGTTTTCACCGCGTCAGCAGCAAAAGCGCCTGCGGCAAGGCCACATGAGAGGCAAACGGCGAGCAAAGCGGGTTTGAGTCTTTTCATGATTATCCTTTGGTACTCCCGGAGGTCAGGCCGGAGACGAAGTATTTTTGTAACGCCAGGTAGAGGATCGCCACCGGTACGGCAATCAACACCGCGCCTGCCGCGTAGGTGGTGTAGCTGGCACCCATTTTTTGCGCCACCAGGTTATAAAGCCCAATGGGTAACGTGAATTTGTCCGGGGTGCGCAAGATGGTGCTGGAGAGAATGAAATCGCCCAGCGGCCCGGTGAAGGAAAAGAGCGCCACCACCGCCACAATCGGCTTCGAAAGCGGCATGATGATTTCGATGAAAATCCGAAAATTGCTGGCTCCGTCCATGCGCGCGGATTCGTCCAGATCTTTCGGGATGGCATCGAGATAGCCTTTCATCAGATAGGTGTTCATCGGGATCATGCCGCCCACATAGATCAGCACCAGCGCGAGATGGCTATTGATGAGGCCCAGCAGCTGCGACAGCACGAAGATGGCAATCAGCGCCGAGAACTGGGGAATCATCTGCAGCAGCAGGAACAGCATCAGCCCGTTCTGACGCCCCTTAAAGCGGAAGCGCGAAAAGGCATAGGCCGTAAAGCTCACGCTGATGAGGGTCAGCACCATGGTCAGGAAGCTGATTTTCATCGAGTTCCAGTACCAGGTCATGTAGTTCACCTGGCCGTTGAACAGGTCGGCATAGTGCTGGACCGAAAAGTTCTCCGGAATAATCGACGAGCTGAGCAGGCTGTTACCGGCGTTGAATGACGCCCCGACCGTCCACACCAGCGGGTAAATGATGATTGTCGACACCAGCACGATAACCAGCCAGGAGAGCGAGAGGCGTACCCACTTCTCACGTTTAATACTTGGTGATTGAGCCATTGTTACGTCCCTTACGCCATGTCGTCATTTTTGAAAGATTTGGTGGCGCGGAACTGCCACAGCGCCAGGCCGACGACGAAAATCGACAGCAGGATGGTAATGGTCGCCGCAATCGCGTACTGCGAAGAGGACATCGTCAGCTTGTAGATCCACGACACCAGAATGTCGGTCCCGCCCGCATTTGACCCGACCACCGCCGGACCGCCGTTGTTAAACAGATAAATAATGTTGAAGTTATTGAAGTTGAAGGTGTACTGGGTGATCAGAATCGGCGCAATCGAGTACAGCACCAGCGGCAGCGTGATGGTGCGCAGCTTGGTCGCGCTGCTGGCACCATCCATGGTGGCCGCTTCATACAGATCGTCAGGGATCGCCTGCAACACGCCGGTGGTCATGGCGAACACAAACGGGAAGCCGAGCCAGGTCTGCATCATAATCAGCGCCGTTTTGGTCCAGAACGGGTCGGTCATCCAGGCTTTTGGCGCAATGCCGAAGAAGGCCAGAATCGCGTTGTTAATCACCCCGAAGGAGTCGTTGAACATCCCGGCAAACACCAGAATGGTGACAAAGCCCGGCACCGCCCACGGCAGGATAAAGATGGTGCGGATCAGCGGCTTAAAGCGCAGATCTTTCTGGTTAACCAGGATGGCCAGCAGCACGCCTACCGAGCATTGCAGCGTGGTGGCGAGCAGGGTCCAGACCACCGTCCACTGGAGCACGTCGAAGAAGGTCGAGCGCCAGATGGAGAGCGTGAAAATATTGATAAAGTTCTTAAAGCCAACCCAGTCCACCAGCTTAGCCGGCGGCGTGTGGTACAGGTTGTAGTTGGTAAAGGCGATGGCAAAGCCGAACAGAATGGGGAATACCACGACAAACACCAGCAGGATAAAACCCGGCGTGATCATCAGATACGGGAAACCGTCGCTGAGCAGCATCTGATACTGCTTGCGCACGCTACTAAGCCGTAAGCCTTCGTCACGTCGACGGCCATTTGCCCACGCATCCCGCATCGACAGGGCATACACCGCCACGCCAAACGCGCCAATCAACACGCTGATGATCCCCTCAGCCAGCAGGAAGATGGAATTGTCACGCGGCACCTCCTCGCCAAGCGTCACCAGCCCCCACAGCCCTTCGCGCAAAAAATCAGCGAATACGCCGATAAAACTGGCCAGCAGCACCAGGAAGATGATCCCCTTCAGCCACTGGCGATGGTAGAACTGACCGAAGCCAGGGATGACCGCCAGCAGCAGCCCAGTCCAGGCATGACGCCCGGCCACGCGCGGTTTGGCAATATGTTCCGGGATGATACTCACAGACAACTCCTTTCAATAAACGGGAGAGCAGCCTCCCGTTCGGTGACGTCAGAAAATTACTGGTTGCTGGCCTGCATGGCTTCGATTTGCATCTGGACCTGCTTCTCTGCGCTATCCAGCGCGGCTTTCGGATCCTGTTTGCCGGTCAGGCTCAGCTCCAGCGCGGCGTTGGCTGGCCCCCACACTTCGCCCATCTCCGGAATGCCCGGCATGGCGGAGGCGCGCGCGGCCTGTACCGCAACGGCGCTCGCTTTTTCATCGTTCTTGATAATCGGATCGTCGATCATCGCCGTCAGCGGCGGGATCTCGCGCGTGGCGACGTAGCGGGTTTTGACGTACTGCGGCTGGTTAATAAATTCGATGAATTTCTGCGCCAGCGCTTTGTCTTTACTCCACGTGGAGACCACGTAGCCTTTCACGCCAAGGAAGGAGCTCATGGGCTTGCCGTCCGGCAGCGTGGGCAGCGGCGCAACGCCGTAGTTAATCCCTGCCGCTTCATACGGCTGGAACGCCCACGGGCCGTTGATCACGGCTGCCGCTTTTTTCTCGGTAAACAGGGAGTCAATGGCGTTCAGGCCGTTGTCGCCGACTATCCCGGCCGGGAAGATCCCGTCAGCGTAGAATTTTTTCAGGTACGTCACGGCCTCTACTGCGCCCGGTTTGTTCAGGCCGACGTCGCAGGCGTTATAACCGCCCTTGTCGTTTTGCCCAAAGATGTAGCCGCCCATCGGGGAGATAGCGCCCCAGCTGTAATAAATCTGATCGAACTTGGCGAGCAGGCCGTACTGGTTTTTTGCGCGCTGCTGTTTAGAAAAGTCATACCAGTCCTGCAGCGAGTTAAGGGGTTTAGCGATGAGGTCTTTGTTGTAGATCAGCACCAGCGTCTCAACCGCTTTCGGCACGCCGTAGAGGGCGTTATCCATTTTGAAGGCGTTAATCGAGGCCGGGGTGTACTGTTCGGTCTGCCTGGCCTCCAGATTCAGGGGAGTTAATAACCCTTGCACAACGGCGCCGCCTAGCTGATCGTTAGGGATGACCAGCACATCCGGGCCAATCCCTGCCGGACCGTCCAGACGCAGCTTTTCCAGCTGCTGAGCGTAAGGGGTTTCCTGGACGTTAACCTTCACGTCGTACTGTTTTTCAAAATCGGCGACCGCATCTTTAATGCCGGATGACTTCTTGATGTCTTCCCAGACGTTAAGCTGCGCGGTGGCGTGAACCTGCACCGCGAGCGTAGAGAGGATAAGCGCAGCGAGAATGTTCTTTTTCATGTTCAACCTCATGTGAAGGTATAACAATTTTATGGTTGTTATCGCATTTAATGCCGCATCTGCCGCATACTATTAAGCATTAAAACAAATGCTGCACGTATGACATCAAATGCCTTTGGTTTGGTATACGCTACCCTTCACATCATGATAACTCTACAAAAAACTGTAAGTTGTGTGATCGTCATAACATTAATGGAATATCTGTATAGGGCGCGTGAATACTGGAAGTTATAGTCAATCCAGACAAATTGCACCGTCCAGCTGTGTTGAACCAGATTGTTATACGTAAAACATAACTGACGATTTACTCGGGGAACACTGATGTCGAACATACAATTGAGGAATGTCACCAAGCGCTTTGGCGACACCGTCACGCTCCACAACGTTAATCTTGATATTGAGGACGGTGAGTTTGCCGTATTCGTCGGGCCTTCCGGCTGTGGCAAATCCACTATGCTGCGCATGATTGCCGGGCTGGAGGAGATTAGCGAAGGTGAAGTCTTAATCGGGAATGAGGTGATGAATGACGTCGCCCCTTCACACCGGGGCGTGGCGATGGTTTTTCAATCCTACGCGCTCTATCCACACATGACGGTCGCCGAAAACATGGGCTACGGTCTGAAAGTGAACAAAGTGCCGAAAGAGCAGATCCGCCATCAGGTGGAGATGGTGGCAAAAACGCTGCAGCTCTCACACCTGCTGGACCGTAAGCCGAAACAACTCTCCGGCGGCCAGCGCCAGCGCGTGGCCATTGGGCGCGCCATCGTGCGTAATCCGCGCGTCTTTATGTTCGATGAACCCCTCTCTAACCTGGACGCTGAACTGCGCGTCGAGATGCGCCTGCACCTCGCCCGCCTGCATCAGGAGCTTAAAACCACCATGGTTTATGTCACGCATGACCAGATCGAAGCGATGACGCTGGCCGACAAAATTGTGGTCATGAACTATGGCAAGGTTGAGCAGATGGGCGCGCCGATGGACCTCTATTACAAACCGGCAAATAAGTTTGTCGCCGGGTTTATCGGCTCGCCGAAAATGAACTTTCTGCCGGCGACCGTCGAAGCCTGGCAACCGGACAAGCTCACCGTCAGATTGTCGCAGCAGAAGTCGCTCACGCTCGCGATGACCACCACGCCGCTGCAGCCGGGAAGCCAGGTGACGCTGGGTATTCGTCCGGAACATTTGTCCACCGACGTCAAGCGCGGCACGCCGCTGGAATTCAACTGTGAAGTCGTGGAGCGTCTGGGAAACAATACGTACCTGTTTGGACAATGCTACGGCCATGACAACGTGAAGATCTTACTGCCGGGCGACGTGAAGTTCGCGCCCTGGCAGAAGATAGACGTGGCGTTTGACGACCGTCACTGCATGATTTTTGACGAACAGGACGTGCGGGTGAGCGCGGATATCGAAGATGCAGTACGTTCGGTGGCTTAACGCGCGCCACCATTAGCCAGCCTTCTCACCGCCTGCCCAAACGCCTCAATCGCCAGGGCAACATCCTCAGCCATCACCGATTCTGCTGGATGATGGCTGACGCCCCCTTTGCAGCGCACAAACAGCATGCCGACCGGCCAGCGTTCTGCCAGCGCGATGGTGTCATGCCCGGCGCCGCTGGGCAGGGATAACGAGCGCCCCTGCACCGATTCAACGGCCTGTCCCAGCAGATCCTGCAAACGCGCATCGCACGGCGTGGCGGCGATACGGTAAAACTCCTCGGCGCTGAAGCTCAGCCCGCGACGAGCGGCAATGGTTTCCGCCTGCGCCAGCAGCTCCGCGAGCAGCGCGTCAAGCGGGGCATCCTGCGGGCCGCGAATATCCAGCGAGAGCGTAACCTCACCGGGGATCACGTTGACCGCGCCGGGCAGGCAGCGCAATTCACCGACCGTCGCCACCCGGTTACCGCCCTGCTGTCGGGTGGTGTTTTCAATCAGCACCATCCATTCGGCGGCGGCGGCCAGGGCATCCTTACGGTGATGCATCGGCACGGTACCCGCGTGTCCGGCCTCTCCGGTGAAGCGGCAGTTGAGGCGGCGCGCACCGTTGATGGCTTCCACCACGCCCAGCGCCAGCCCTTCCTGCTCCAGACACGGTCCCTGTTCAATGTGCAGCTCCAGACAGGCGCTGAAATCGTCCTGATGACGTGCCGCGAGCGCCACGCTGGCAGGATCGAGCCCCGCCTGCACCATCGCCTGCGCCACGCTGATGCCCTGAGCATCGCACGTCTCCAGCCAGCCCTGCGGCCAGGTGCCCGTCAGCCCCCGGCTGCCTAGCAGGGTGATCCCAAAACGGGTTCCCTCTTCGTCACCAAAGCCGACAATCTCTATGGCCTGTGCCAGATGCACACCCTGCTGGTGCAGGCTATCCACCACTTCGATGGCGGTAAGTACCCCGAGCATGCCGTCGTAGCGCCCGGCGTTGCGTACGGTGTCCAGATGCGAGCCAAGCAGCACCGCCTGGGCTCCCTCCTGCGCGCCTTCGTAGCGTCCACAGATATTGCCCACGCTGTCCTGCCAGACGGTCATGCCCGCCTGGCGCATCCACTCCCCGACCAGCTGGTTGGCCTGCAGATGCTGCGTGGAGAGATAGACCCTTGTCAGCGCATCCGGGGTTTCGCTGATGGCGGCCAGCGCGTCGGCGCGCGCCATCACCCGTTCTGCCGCCGGGCTCATTGCGGCGTCTCGCGGCGATAGTGGTCCCACGCGGCCTGCATGGCGGCCCCTTGCGTGGTGGTAAATTTGAGGTAATTCAGCACCGACTCCAGCGCGCTCAGGGTGGTCATCACGCAGTCCTTGCGCGCGTTATAACCCATGGTGCCAATGCGCCACACTTTGCCGTGCAGCGGGCCAAACGAGGTGCCGATTTCAATCCCGAAATCTTCCAGCATCAGCTTACGCACCTGGTCACCATTAATGCCCTGCGGAATGACCACGCCCAGCACGTTGTTCATCTTGTGCTTCAGGTCGCCGAAGGTCTCCAGCCCCATCGCCTGAATCCCCTTAAGCAGCGCATCGCCGTGCAGCTTATGACGCGCGATGCCGTTATCCAGCCCTTCCTGCAGGATCAGCCGCGCGCATTCGCGGGCGCCAAACAGCGCGGTGGTGGCTTCGGTGTGGTGGTTCAGCCGCTCCGGCCCCCAGTAATCCATCACCATGCCGAGATCGAAGTAGTTGGAGTAGATCATCTCCTCGTCGCCGTCGCGGTGGGCGTCGGTGCGAATGCCCTCCTCCACGCACTTGCGGCGGCGGATCGCCTCTTCCATCCGCGCGCTCAGGGTGATCGGCGACGTGCCCGACGGGCCGCCGAGGCATTTCTGCATCCCGGCCGAGACGGCATCCACCCCCCAGGCGTCGGTCTCCAGCGCGTTACCGCCGAGCGACGCGGTGGCGTCGGTGTAAAACAGCACGTCGTAGCGGCGGCAGATCGCGCCCAGCTCCGCGAGTGGCTGCAGCATGGTGGTGGAGGTGTCGCCCTGCACGGTCAGCAGCAGGCGCGGACGAATACGTTTTATCGCATCCTCGACCTGGTCCGGGGTAAACACCTCGCCCCACGGCACCTCGATGGTATGCACCTCTGCACGGCAGCGGCGGGCAATTTCGCACAGCAGGTGACCAAAGCGGCCAAAGACCGGCACCAGCACCTTATCGCCCGGTCGGATGGCGGAAACCAGAATGGCTTCAATCCCCGCGCGGGAGGTGCCGTCCACCAGCATCGTCCAGCGGTTTTCGGTGCGGAACACCCCGCGGTAGAGCGCCATCACCTCGTTCATGTAGTGGGTCATGGCCGGATCGTACTGGCCGATCAGCTGGCTCGACATGGCGCGCAGTACGCGTGGGTCAGCGTTGATCGGGCCCGGGCCCATTAGCAGGCGCTGTGGCGGGTTGATTTGCGGAAAGTGTGCGATATCCATTGTTCAGTCCTTATCAGTTGAGGCCGCGCACGGAGGAGATGAACTGCTTCAGTTCCGTGGTCTGCGGGTTGGCGAACAGCGTTTTGCTGTCGCCCTGCTCCCAGACTTTCCCCTGGTGCATAAACACCACGCGGTCGCCCACTTCGCGGGCAAAATTCATTTCATGGGTAACCAGTATGAGCGTCATCCCCTCGGCCGCCAGCTGCTCCAGCACTTTGAGCACTTCGCCCACCAGCTCCGGGTCAAGCGCGGAGGTGATCTCGTCGCAGAGCAATACTTTCGGCGACATCGCCAGCGCGCGGGCAATCGCCACGCGCTGCTGCTGGCCGCCGGAGAGGCTCGACGGGTAGTAATCCAGACGATCGCCAAGGCCAACCTTCTCCAGCATCTGCTGCGCCAGCGCCCGGCATTCGGCGGCGCTTTTCTTCAGCACCCGACGCGGGGCGAGCATCACGTTTTCCAGCGCCGTCATGTGCGGGAACAGGTTGAAGCTCTGGAACACCATCCCCACCGAGCGGCTGATTTCACGCGCCTGGGAATCCCGGTCGGTAATGGTCATGCCGCCCAGCTTGATGCTGCCGTCCTGATAGCCTTCCAGGCCGTTAATGCAGCGCAGCAGCGTGCTTTTGCCCGATCCGCTGCGCCCGATGATGGAGATCACCTGGCCCATGTCGATATCCAGATCGACGCCCTTGAGCACGTGGTTATCGCCGTAGTACTTCTGCACCTGATTAATGGTGATGAGAGGCATTGAATTTCGTCTCCAGATAGCGGCTGTAGCGCGACAGCGGATAACACAGAATAAAGTAGCCGAGCGCCACCAGCGCAAAGACCTTAAACGGCTGATAGGTCACGTTGGTCAGCATGGTCCCGGCCTTGGTCAACTCGACAAAACCGATAATCGACGCCAGCGCGGTGCCTTTGATCACCTGCACGGCAAAGCCGACCGTCGGCGCAATGCCGATGCGCAGCGCCTGCGGGGCGACCACGCGGAACAGGGTCTGGCCGAAGGTCAGCCCCAGGCAGCGCGACGCTTCCCACTGCCCTTTCGGCAGGGCGCGAATGCTGCCAAACCAGATATCGAGCAGAAACGCGCTGGTGTAGAACGTCAGCGCCAGCGAGGCGGCGGTCCACGGCGAAACGTCGATGCCGAACAGCGCCACGCCAAAGAAGGCCAGGAACAGCTGCATCAGCAGCGGTGTGCCCTGAAACAGCTCAATATAGCCGCGGATAATGCGCGTCACCGTGCGCCCGCCCGTCAGGCGCAGCAGCAGCAGAGGCAGGGTCACCACCGCCCCGCCGACAAACGCCACCAGCGACAGCAGCACCGTCCAGCGTCCGGCCAGCAGCAGGTTGCGAATAATGTCCCAGTCGGTAAAGGTGGTCATCATGCCTGCACCCCCAGCCATTTCCGTCCTGCCGCCATCATCAGCTGGCGCAGGGTAATCGACAGCGCTAAGTAAATCCCGGTGGTCACCAGATAGACCTCAAAGCTTAAAAACGTTCTGGACTGGATCAGGTTGGCGGCGAAGGTCAGCTCTTCATAGGAGACCTGCGACACCACCGACGAGCCGAGCATCACGATGATGCACTGGCTCACCAGCGCCGGGTAAATGCGCTGCAGCGCAGGCGGCAGCACCACGCGGATAAAGGTCTGCAGGCGGGTCAGCCCCAGTACGCGACCGGCCTCCCACTGCCCTTTCGGCGTGACCTGAATGCCGGCGCGAATAATCTCGGTGCTGTAGGCGCCCAGGTTGACCACCATGGCCAGCAGCGCCGCTTCCCCCGCCGTCATCTTCAGCCCCAGATTCGGCAGGCCGAAGACGATGAAAAACAGCTGCACCACAAACGGCGTGTTGCGGATGATCTCCACGTACGCGCCCCAGATCCGGCTGAACCAGGTGGTGCGTCCGCTGCGGATCGCCGCCCCGACAATCCCTGTTGCCAGCCCGCCGACGGTGGCCATCACCGTCAGCTGAATAGTGACCCACAGCCCGGCCAGCAGCTCCGGCCAGTGCGGCCAGAGGGCGGAAAAATCAAGTTGCTCAGTCATCGGCTCAGGCGCCAAGGTTTGCCGGCAGCGGGGCTTTCAGCCATTGCTCAGACAGACCGTTCAGCGTGCCGTCCTTAATGCCCTGCTCGATCAGCGCGTCCACTTTTGCCTTCAGGGCCGGTTCGTTTTTCTTCAGGCCAATGAAGCACGGCGAGTCTTTCAGCATAAAGCTCGGCACCGGGGCTTTCGCCGCGTTCTGTCGCGAAATGGCCGCCACCACGAGATTGCCGGTCGCCACGTACTGCACCTGGCCGGACAGATAAGCGGAAAGCGTGGTGTTGTTGTCTTCGTAGCGCTTCACGTCCGCGTCTTTCGGCGCCAGGCCGGTCAGCACCATGTCCTCCACCGCCCCGCGCGTCACGCCGATGGTTTTTCCGCTCAGCGCGGCGGCATCCTTCAGTTCAGCCCCTTTCGGGCCAAACACACCGAGGAAGAACGGCGCGTAGGCGCGGCTGAAGTCGATAACCTTCTCGCGCTCCGGGTTTTTACCGAGGCTGGAAATGACCAGATCCACCTTATCGGTTTGCAGGTACGGCACGCGGTTGGCGCTGGTCACCGGCACCAGCTGCAGCTTGAGCTTCATCTGTTTAGCGAGATAGCGCGCCATGTCGATGTCATAGCCCTGCGGCTGCAGATCGGTTCCCACCGAGCCAAACGGCGGGAAATCCTGCGGAACGGCGATGCGAATTGTCCCGCGTTTCTCAATATCCTGAAGCTGGTCAGCCTTTGCCGGCAGCTGTGTGAAGAGGCATGCTGCCCCGGCCAGTGCAATCAACAATTTTTTCATGGTGCTTCCCCGTAACGTTAACATGAAACAAAAGATTCTTTGAATGTGATTTTGCAACTAATGTGCCAGATCAGGCGAAACGGGGGATATTGCCATAAAGCCTGATAAAGCGGGGAATGGCGAAAAGGGGGCGCTCTTTTACGCCCCGTCTGATTGCACTGTTTTGATGCAAAGCACCAGCCTGATGCCCCATTATCGCTGTTCCAGCTCGTCCAGCTGCTGGTAGAGGGAGGCTATTTCGTGAATGCGCGGGCGGCCTTTATCGAGAATGTCATGCAGGAAGGCATTCGCCAGCAGGTTGATCAGGCTGTTGACCGACGAATAGCTGTCATAGGCGGAGACACTGTCCAGCGGGGTGCAGAGCTGCCAGCTCGCCAGCGGGAACAGGCTATGGGCCTGCGGCTCGCACATCAACAGCACAGGAATACCGCTGTTCTGAAGCTGCTGCATCAGTGGGCGAATGATGCGCGGGCGACGGCGAAAGGCCATCATCACCACCAGATCGTCCGGCGTTAAGTCCACCAGCTCCTCGCTCAGGCTCTGCCCCGGCTGCGGCAGCACCAGCACCTGACCGCGCGCCTGCAGCAGTTGCTGGCGCAGGTGCAGCGCCGCCGGATAGGCGTTACGCATGCCGATAATGACGATGCGGCGCGCCCTGACCATGCAGGCCATGGCGTCGGCAAACTGCTGCGCGTCGAGGGCATTGACCCACTGGGTCAGGTTTGCCATCTCCTGCTTATAGTGGCGCGCCAGCAGCGTATTGCCCTGCACCGCATCGCGATTGTCGGTGAGCGGCATCCCGCTCTGGCGCAGGGTGCGCAACTCTTCGCGCATGTCCTTATATTTCTCATAGCCCAGACGCTTAAACAGACGGCTCACCGTGGCTTTCGACACCCCGCTCAGCTGCGCCAGCTCGGCGCTGTTGTAGCTAATGAGGTCGTCAAAATGATCGAAAATAAAATCCGCCACCCGCTGCTCCTGCGGCGACAATGACGCGTATTGTGCTTTCAGTCGTTCATCAAGCTGTTCCATAACGCCTCTGTAACGTTTGTTTCATCTCATGCTCATTATTCATTAAGCATGCCAGCTTCTGCGGCAACTGGCATGAAACTTTTTATTCAGAACTGGAACAGCTTTTGCAGCACCTTGTGACTTTCAGGGTTACGAGGACTCTTCATGCAAAGTAATGTCTCCACACACGGTATGGCGGTTGCGCCCCACCACCTCGCCAGCGAGAGCGCGCTGGCGGTGCTGCGAGAAGGCGGCAGCGCGATAGAGGCGATGGTCGCCGCGGCGGCCACCATCGCCGTGGTCTATCCGCATATGAACGGGCTGGGCGGCGATGGCTTCTGGCTTATCGTGCCCCCGGAAGGCGATCCCATCGCCATCGATGCCAGCGGCGCGGCGGGATCGCGCGCGACGCTGGCCGCCTACGACGGGCTCACGCAGATCCCCCATCGCGGCCCTCGTGCGGCACTGACCGTCGCCGGAACCGTCAGCGGCTGGGACGAGGCGCTAACGGTCTCGCGTGAGATGACCGGCAAGGCGCTGCCGCTGGCCCGCCTGCTGGCCGATGCTATTGACTATGCGCAAAACGGCACGCCGGTCACGGCCTCTCAGGCCCACGCCACGGCCAGTAAATTCGACGAGCTGAAGGACGTTCCCGGCTTCGCAGAAACCTGGCTGGTGGACGGCAAGCCGCCGCAGGTCGGGAGCCGCTTTTACCAGCCCGCCATGGCCACGACCCTGACGCGCCTGGTGGAGGACGGTCTGGACAGCTTTTATCGCGGTCCGCTGGCGGAAGTCCTGGCGCAGGGCATGGAGACGCTGGGCCTGCCCGTGACGCGGGCCGATCTCAACGCGCACGCCGCCCGACGCACCGTGCCGCTGAAGCTCAAGCATCAGCAGGGAGAGATCTTTAACCATGCCCCGCCGACGCAGGGGCTGGTCTCGCTGGCGATACTCGGCATTACCGACCGCCTGAACATGGCGGAGGCCGACGACGCCGACACCCTTCACCGTATCGTGGAAGCGACCAAGCTGGCCTTTGGCCTGCGGGATGCCCACATCACCGATCCGCGCGCGCTGAAAATCGATGTTCAGCAACTGTTGGATCCTGCCGCCCTGCAGGCGCTTGCCGACAGGGTTGACGACAGTCGCGCCGCGCCGTGGGGAACCGGAAAAGGTCCCGGCGATACGGTGTGGATGGGGGTGATGGACAGCAGCGGGCTTGCCGTGTCGTTTATCCAGAGCCTTTATCACGAGTTCGGCAGCGGCGTGGTGCTGCCCGATACCGGCATCGTCTGGCAGAATCGCGGCGCATCGTTCAGTCTCGATCCCGCCCATCTTCTGGCCCTCGCGCCGGGCAAACAGCCGTTCCACACCCTGAACCCGGCGGCGGCACGTCTGAAAGACGGTCGCGTGATGGTGTACGGATCGATGGGCGGCGACGGACAGCCGCAAACCCAGGCTGCGCTCTTTACCCGCTACGTTATCCAGGGCGTCCCCCTGCAGGAGAGCATCACCCGCCCGCGCTGGCTGCTGGGGCGCACCTGGGGACAAACCTCGGACACCTTAAAGCTTGAAGGGCGTTTTTCACCCGAGACGGTCGCGCGCCTGCAGGCACTCGGTCACGAGGTGGAGCTTTTCCCTGAATTTAGTGAAGCTATGGGCCACGCGGGCGCGATTGTCCGCCACCCCAACGGGCTGTTCGAAGGGGCATTTGACCCGCGCAGCAACGGCACAGCCGCCGGATTCTGAGGAGAAAACAATGACGACACATCAACCCAACTGGCAGGCGTACCTGGCGCAAATGGAAACTGTACTCGGCGTGACGCTGGATGACGCCCGCCGCGCCGAGCTGCAGCTGCAGTTCAGCCGCATTGCCAGCATGGCCGCCCCGCTGATGGCGCTGCCGCTCGACGACCGTCTGGAGATTGCAGGAGTGTATAAAGCATGACGCTACACGAGATGAGTATCAGCGCGATCCAGCAGGCGCTGAGCGCGGGGGAGCTGAGCGCCCACGAGATTGCCCGACAGACGCTGGAGGCGATTGCGCGCGTAAATCCGCAGATCAACGCCTGGACCACCGTGACGGAAGCACGCATGCTCGCCGAAGCCGATAATATTGATACCCTGCGGCGGGAAAAGCGTCCCCTGCCGCCGCTGGCGGGCGTGCCTTATGCGGTGAAAAACCTGTTCGACGTTGCCGGTCACACCACCCTCGCCGGGGCCGAGCTGTTCAGCCAGCGCCCTGCCGCCGCGGCTGACGGCTTTGCGGTACGCCAGCTGCGCAGCGCGGGCGGGCTGCTGACCGGGATGGTCAATATGGACGCCTACGCCTACGGCTTTACCACCGAGAACAGCCACTACGGCACGACGCGTAACCCGCACGACCTGGCACGCATTGCGGGCGGGTCGTCCGGCGGGTCAGCGGCCGCGGTGGCTGCCGGGCTGGTGCACTTTTCACTCGGCACCGACACCAACGGGTCGATTCGCGTTCCGGCCTCCCTGTGCGGCATCTACGGCCTGAAGCCCACCTTTGGCCGCCTGTCGCGCGCAGGAAGCCATCCGTTTGTCCCGAGTCTGGATCATATCGGCCCCTTCGCCCGCCGCGTGTGTGACCTGGCGTCCGTGTATGACGCCCTGCAGGGACGGGACACCAGCGACGGTTTTCAGGCCGAAAGCTCCCGGGAACAGACGCGCCCCCTGCTCGATCGCGGGCTTGACGGCCTGCGCTGCGCGGTGCTCGGCGGCTACTTCACCACCTGGTGCGACGCGGACGCCAGAGAGGCCGTGGCGCGGGTGGCGAAGGCGCTCGACGTGCAGGATGAGCTACAGTTCCCGGACGCCGAGCTGGCGCGTTCTGCGGCGTTTATCATCAGCGCCGCCGAAGGGGGAAATCAGTACCTGCCCGCGCTTCGCCAGGAGCCAGCGCGTTTTGAACCGCACTCCCGCGAACGCCTGCTGGCCGGAGCGATGATCCCCTCCGCCTGGTACATTCAGGCCCAGCGGTTTCGCACTCACGCCCGGCAGGCATTCAAAACCTTATTCGCGCAGGCCGACGTGCTGATCGCCCCGGCCACCCCGCGCAGCGCCACGCTGGCGGGCGAGCAAACCATGGAGATCAACGGCCAGCCGCTACCCATTCGCGCCAGCATGGGGATGCTAACCCAGCCGATTTCGTTCCTGGGCCTGCCCGTGACCACCGTTCCGCTGCGCACCGCGCAGGGCGCGCCCATCGGCCTGCAGCTGATTGCCGCGCCGTTTAACGAGCAGGCCTGCCTGCGCGTTGCGCGCGTACTGGAAGAGAGTGGGATCGCCGATGCCCGTCCGGCGGAGGTGGCAGCATGATAAATCACGATGACATTAACCTGCCGTGGGTGGTTGCCGAGGTGACGGCCGCGTTTTACCGCTATGAGGACGCGCTGGTCAGCAACAACGTTGCGGTGCTGGACGAGCTGTTCTGGCACGACAAAAATACGGTGCGTCTGGGGGCGGGTGAAAACCTGTACGGAATTGATGAAATCCGCGCCTTTCGTGCGGCGCGCCCCGCCGCCGGGCTGCAGCGGACGCTGCGCCACACCGTCATCACTACCTTCGGGGCGGATTATGCCGTGTGCAGCACCGAGTTTACCCGGGAGAGCACAGAACGTATTGGCCGTCAGCAGCAGACGTGGGTGCGGTTTGCCTGTGGATGGCGCGTCGTGGCGGCGCAGGTGAGTTTGATGGTGTAATGCCACCAGTAATACGAGGTCCTGTAGGCCGGGTAAGGCGCAGCCGCCACCCGGCTAAACACGGCACGCTTACTTCTGAAACGGATGCACCTCCCGCCAGTGGTCGGCAATCTGCTGGCGGGTACAGACCCACACCCGCTCGTGCTGCTGCACATAATCCAGGAACCGCTGCAACGCGCGAAAACGCCCCGGTCGCCCCAGCAGGCGGCAGTGCATGCCGATGGACATCATCTTCGGCGCACTTTCCCCCTCTTCGTACAGCACGTCAAAACTGTCCTTCAGATAGGTATAAAACTGCTCGGCGGTGTTAAACCCCTGCGCGGTCGCGAAGCGCATGTCGTTCGCATCCAGCGTATAGGGCACAACCAGGTGCGGTTTGCGGGTGCCGTCTCTGCAGGCCACTTCCGTCCAGAAGGGCAAATCGTCGCCGTAGTAGTCGCTGTCGTAGTCGAAACCGCCGTGCTCCACCACCAGCTGGCGGGTGTTGGGGCTGTCGCGCCCGGTGTACCAGCCCGTCGGCGGCTTGCCGAACAGGTCGGTCAGCACCTGCACCGCCTTGTGCAGGTGTTCGCGCTCCTGGCTGATGTCCATATTCTGGTAGTGGATCCAGCGCCAGCCGTGGCTGACCACGTCGTAATTCGCGGCTTTGATTGCCTCGACGATCTCCGGGTGACGCGCCAGCGCCATCGCCACGCCGAAGACCGTCAGCGGCAGGCCGCGTTTCTGAAATTCACTGTGGATCCGCCAGAACCCGGCGCGACTGCCGTATTCGTAGAGGGAGTCCATCGACATGTGTTTGTCCGGGTAGCTGGCCGCGCCGATGATGTCCGACAGGAACTGCTCGGATCCGGCATCGCCGTGCAGAACGTGGTTTTCCGCCCCTTCTTCATAATTGAGCACAAACTGCACCGCGATGCGCGCCTGATTCGGCCACCGCGCGTGCGGCGGGTTGCCCGCGTAGCCGCGCAGATCCCGCGGATAATCCTGTTCAAAAAGCCCCATTGCCACCCCCCAAAAATTAAAATGGATTCAATGCCTGAAAATGCCCGCTTAACGCTTTGTTCTCCGGGAACGCCAGATCCCCGTGCTTGCTGGTCGACAGCCCCAGCGCCACCAGCGATTCCACCATCTTCACCGCCGCGCTGACGCCGTCGATCACCGGCACGCGCAGCTCGCGGGTCAGCTCCTGCGCCAGCGTCGCCATGCCGCCGCAGCCCAGCACGATGGCGCCGCAGCCATCCTCTTTCAGCGCCTGTATACAGCGCGCGCGCACTTTTTCCTGCGCCAGACCGCTGCCGTCTTCCAGCGCCAGTACCGGAAGGTTGATGGCGTGCAGCGCCGCACAATGGTCCTGAAAGCCATACTGGTGCAGCAGATGACGGGCAATGATCAGCGTGCGCGGCAGCGTGGTGACCACCGAAAAGCGCGTCGCGACCAGCGTCGCCATATGCATGGCGGCTTCGGCGATGCCGATAACCGGCCCCTGCGCCAGCTCGCGCGCCGCCAGCAGGCCCGGATCGCCAAAACAGGCGATCACGTGACCGTCCACGCCCTGCTCCCTGCCTTTTTTGATCTGTTCCAGGACACCGACGGCGGCGATGGCCTCATCAAAGTGGCCTTCTATAGACGGCACGCCCGCGCTCGGGCAGACCGCGAGGATCTCCGTCCCCGGCGCCGCCACCGCGCGGGCCGCCGCGCCGATGGTTTCCGTCATGGCGAGGCTGGTGTTGGGGTTGATCACTTGTATACAGACAGACATTACGACTCCTTGTAGCCGGCAAACAGCCGGGCAAAATCAGGCAGGCACTCGCCCGCCCGCTCGAAGCAGAGGCTGGCGACGATATGTTCAAAATGGTGCATTAATGCATCGCTTAGCGGCTGGAGCGCCTTCTGGCGCAGCAGATCCACCAGCTGCTCGTGATCGTTGCAGCGACAACCCTGACGCCACGGCGCGCCCCAGGTGGCAATCACCAGCGAAGAACGCTGGCTCAGGCTGGTCACCATTTCCGTGAGCACCTGGTTGCCGGAGATGGCCTGCAGCTGAATGTGGAAATTGGCGGAGTGGCGGATCGCCGCCGGGCCGTCATAGGCCTCGTGCGCCTGCTGCTCCTGACGAATAATGGCCTCCAGCGCGGCAAGGTGCGGCGGCTGGCAGTGCGCCAGCACGTCCGGCAGGTTAGCGACCTCCAGCAGGGCGCGGGTGCGGAAGATGTGCCGCGCCTCTTCCACCGTCGGGCTGGCGACGTGTGCACCACGCTTGGGCGTCAGGGTGACCATTTGCACAGCGGCGAGTCGTTGAAGCACCTTGCGGATGCCCGTGCGGCTCACGCCAAAGACCTCGGCCAGCGCCTCTTCCGGCAATTTGCTCCCCGGCAGCAGCTGGTGTTCGACAATCGCGGTCATCAGCGCCTGGAAGATGGATTCGTCTTTGTCATGCAGGTCTGGCGCGGTCTGCAGGGCGTTTAGGTTGTTCATTCACCACTCCGAATTTTACTTTCTGTTTTCGAATCGTATACATAAAAATAAAATATTGCATACAAGATTTATTATTTTGGCCTGGATCCTGCAACACCGTTTGCACTCCCACTCAACGGGTTTCCATTCACAGGAGCAGGTTTCATGCCAAACAGTCAAAACGCACAGCAAGGTACGGCCGCTGATTCCGGTGCGGTTTACAGCCCACGTCTTTGCAATGAGGATCTGGCACCGACGCGTGACCAGAACTGGAGCTGGTACAACATCTTTTCGTTCTGGATGTCGGACGTTCACAGCATGGGGGGTTATGTTGTCGCCGCGAGCTTCTTTACGCTCGGGCTGGCAAGCTGGCAGGTGCTGCTCTGCCTGCTGGTGGGGATTTGCATCGTGCAGCTGTGCGCCAACCTGGTGGCCAAACCGAGCCAGATGGCGGGCGTGCCCTACGCGGTGATCAGCCGTCAGGCGTTTGGCGTCTTCGGGGCCAATATTCCGGCGGTGATCCGCGGGCTGATTGCCTTCGCGTGGTACGGTATTCAGACCTATCTCGCCGCCAACGCCCTGATGCTGGTGGCGCTGAAGTTCTGGCCGTCGCTCTCTTCACTCACTACCGGCGCATTCCTGGGCCTGTCGCATCTGGGCTGGATCTGCTTTGCCATTATGTGGGTCCTGCAGGCGATGGTCTTCTGGCACGGCATGAGCGCCATCAAACGCTTTATTGATATCGCCGGTCCGGCGGTCTATGTGGTGATGCTGGCTCTCGCCGGCTGGATTGTATACAAGACCGGTTTCGACGGGATCTCCTTTACCCTCGCCAGCAAATCCCTGAGCGCGGGCGAGCAGACCTGGCAGATGATCACCGCCACCGCGCTGGTGGTTTCTTACTTCTCCGGTCCGCTGCTCAACTTTGGCGACTTCTCCCGCTACGGCAAAAGCATGGGTGAGATCCGCCGCGGCAACCGCTGGGGGCTGCCGTTTAACTTCCTGCTGTTCTCCATCGTCACCGTAGTGATTGTCTCCGGCACCCAGTCGCTGTTTGGCCGCATGATCACCGACCCGATCGAGACCGTCAGCCGCGTGGGCAACGATCTGGCCGTGGCGATTGGCCTGCTGACGATGATCACCGCCACCATCGGGATCAACATCGTGGCAAACTTCGTCTCACCGGCGTTTGATTTCTCTAACTGCTCGCCGCAGAAAATCAGCTTCCGTACCGGAGGCATGATTGCCGCCGTCGGCTCGATCCTGCTCACCCCGTGGAACCTGTTCAACTCGCCGGAGCTTATCCACTACACCCTGGACGTGCTCGGGGCGTTTATCGGCCCGCTGTTCGGCATCCTGATCGCCGATTTCTACCTGATTAAGCGCGGCAAGGTGTCGGTTGACGATCTGTTCGACGACACGCCAAAGGGCAAATACTGGTACCGCAACGGCTTTAACCCGAAAGCCATTGGCGCGCTAATCCCGTCCGTTGCCGTGGGCCTGGTCATTAGCTTTATCCCGGCCCTGCATGAGGTGGCAAACTTCAGCTGGTTTATTGGCGTCTTCCTCGGCGGCGTCACCTACCGCTGGCTGGCGCGGGAAGAGCGCGAGACGGCAGGTGCGACGTCGTTTGGCTCCCGCGTGGCGACACAAAAAGAGTAACCTTTCCCTCCCTCCGGCCGCAGCATCTCTGCGGCCCGTTCATTCTGGCACCGTTCTTGCTGCGCCTTCTCACCCCCGCTACGCACACACGAAGGCAGGAACCATGATGGAATACCAGACTGCGATACGCGGTGCTTTTTTTGATATTGCCCGGGTCTGCGACAGTGCAGACGCCATCGCCCAGCACGCGCGCTACCTTGAGGACGGCCTGCTGTTTATCCAGCACGGAAAAATTCTGGCACAGATGCCGTGGCAGGAGGGCGAGCAGTATCTTGACCCGCACAAAGGCTATACCGACCTGCGCGGCAGGCTACTGCTACCCGGTTTTGTGGACACCCACGTCCATTACCCGCAAACGGAGATGATTGGCGCCTTTGGCGAACAGCTGCTGGAGTGGCTGACCACCTACACCTTCCCGGTGGAGAGCCAGTTCGCCGATGAGGCCTATGCAAAAGGGATCGCCGAATTTTTCATTAACCAGTTGGTGAGCAACGGCACCACCACCGCGCTGGTGTTTTGCACGCTGCATCCGGAATCGGTCGAAGCGCTGTTTACCGAGGCCCTGCGCCTGAACATGCGCCTTATCGCTGGTAAGGTCATGATGGACAGGCACGCGCCGGACTACCTGAGCGAAGACGCGAAGCAGAGCTACCGGCAGACCCGGACGCTGATCCAGCGCTGGCATCACCGTGGACGGCTGGGCTATGCGATTACGCCGCGCTTTGCGCCGACGTCATCACCCGAGCTGCTTGCGGCGGTCAGCCTGCTCAGAGAGGAGTTCCCGGACACCTGGCTGCAGACCCACCTGAGCGAGAACCCCAACGAAGTGGCCTGGGTGAGCGATCTCTGGCCGGAGCATGAGCGCTATCTGGACGTGTATCACCACTACGGCCTGACCGGCGAGCGCAGCGTGTTTGCCCACGCGATCCATCTCCACCACAGCGAGTGGCAGTGTCTGCATGACACCGGCTCGGCGGTGGCGTTTTGCCCCACCTCAAACCTGTTTCTCGGCAGCGGGCTGTTTCGCCTGCCCGCCTGCTGGCAGCACAGGGTGCGGATGGGCATCGGCACCGACGTCGGGGCGGGCACGACCTTCAGCATGCTGCGCACGCTGGGGGAGGCCTACAAGGTCGGCCAGCTTCAGAGCTACCGCCTGCGCGCCAGCGAGGCGTTTTATCATGCCACGCTGGGCGGTGCGCACGCCCTCCGGCTGGACGATAAGATTGGCAACTTCGCGGCAGGCAAAGAGGCGGATTTCGTGGTTATCGATCCTGACGTGACGCCGCTGCAGCGCCTGCGCAATCGCCGCTGTCAGGATATCTACGAGCAGCTCTTTGTGCTGATGACCCTCGGTGACGAACGCAACATCAGCGAGACCTGGGTCAACGGCGAGCGGGTGTGGTCAACTGCCCCGGTAGGTTGACCATCCGCCGGGGGCAATCACAAACGGCAGATGGAAATGCTCGTCTGCCGTTTCTCCCGTCACAAACTCAATGTGCGCGCAGGGATAGATTGTCTCCCGGCCGGTATCGCTAAACCACGCCCCAATCTCCGCCACCAGCCGATAGCGGCCCGCGGGCAGAGAGGGAACGAACGCGGCGATGCGCCCCTGGGCGTTGGTCACCCCCGTGGCGAGCGTCTTCCCGTCCTGCTGGAGATGAACCGTCACGCCCTCTGCGGGTTTGCCCGTCGAAATATCGAGGATATGGGTGCTAAGTGTGCTCATTCGTGAATGACTCCTTCCAGTCGCAGCAGCGTAATTTCCCGCAACTGTTCCAGCGCGGCACGGATTTCCTGCGCGTCGCTGTTCTCCAGCCGCGCGTGCAGGGCCTGTAATATCTCCTCGCCGCTGCGTCCCTTCGCGCGGATCAGAAAGACGCGCCCAAAGCGGGCTTCGTAGCGGGCATTGCCTTCACGCAGCGCCTGGGCAAGGGCGTTATTGCGATCGTTCACCGCGCCCTGTTCCTGGCGCGACAGTGCCGCCTCCGCCGCTGAACCCGCAGGCTTTTCCCCGATGCGCGGATGGGCGCTCAGGGCTTGCGCCAGCGCCGCGTCGTCCCAGTTTTGCATCAGCGATTTCGCCGTACTGAACAATTCGTCCCGGCTGGCGTAAGGACGCCCGTGAACCAGCGCATCGGTCCAGCAGGGAAGCGCCACGCAGGGGTGAATCAGCGCTAACGCCTGTTCGTGGGGAAGATGATTAAAGTCGTGCAGTGCGATCATAGTGTCTCCTTTATTGTCCTTCTCCAGGCTATTGCACAAACCACGCCACCCTGAGCACAGGCGTGAAACAGTCGATTCCACAAGGTCGGCCAGGAAATTTTTGATTCATAAAAAGGCACGCTCACCGCGTTTACGCACCTTAGCAGTGCAAACGTCTCCCTCACAACGCCGTTTTCGCCACTCTGCAGCCTGGTACGCAAATTGCTGAATGACTTTACACCCTGCAAAAGGAGAGAAGCATGAGAGCAATCGTTATTGGCGCGGGTATTGGCGGCCTGAGCGCCGCCGTCGCGCTGAAGAAAGCGGGCATCGACTGTACCGTATTTGAAGCCGTAAAGGAGATCAGGCCCGTCGGGGCGGCCATCTCCATCTGGCCTAACGGCGTGAAATGCATGCAGCACCTCGGCATGGGCGACATCATCGAGACCTGGGGCGGGCCGATGCATTTTATGGCCTACAAGGATTACCGGCGCGGCGATACCCTGACCCGCTTTAGCCTTGCCCCGCTGGTTGAGCGTACGGGCGGGCGTCCCTGCCCCGTCTCGCGCGCTGAGCTTCAGCGCGAAATGCTGGACTTCTGGGGTCGCGACAAGGTGCAGTTTGGCAAGCGCGTCGAACGCGTTCATGAAGACGACGCGGGCGTGAGCGTGACCTTCACCGATGGCACCACCGCAGCCGGGGATTTCCTGATTGCCGCCGACGGCAGTCACTCGGCGGTTCGCCCGTACGTGCTGGGGTATACCCCCGAGCGCCGCTACGCCGGCTACGTGAACTGGAACGGGCTGGTGAAGATTGACGAGAAGATCGCCCCGGCGCACCAGTGGACCACCTTCGTTGGCGAAGGCAAACGCGTGTCGCTGATGCCCGTCTCCGGCGGACGCTTCTACTTCTTTTTTGACGTGCCGCTCCCTGCGGGCCTGGCGGAGGATCGCACCACCCTGCGCGCCGATCTCACGGGCTACTTCCGCGGCTGGGCGCCGCCGGTGCAGAGGCTTATCGCCGCGCTGGATCCTGACACCACCAACCGCATTGAAATCCACGACATTGAGCCGTTCGACAGCCTGGTACGCGGCAACGTCGCGCTGCTGGGCGATGCCGGGCACAGCACCACGCCGGATATCGGCCAGGGCGGCTGCGCAGCGATGGAAGACGCCGTGGTGCTGGGGGAATGCCTGCGTGAAAACCACAACATCACGCTGGCGCTTCGGCAGTACGAGGCGCTGCGCTGCGACCGGGTGCGCGACCTGGTGCTGAAGGCGCGCAAGCGCTGCGACGTCACCCACGGCAAAGACATGGCGTTGACGCAGGCCTGGTATCAGGAGCTCAAAGAGGAGACCGGAGAGCGCATCATCAACGGTCTGTGCGAGACCATTCAGGGCGGCCCGTTAGGCTGAACGTAAGAGGGATAATGATGAAAAGAGAACCGACTCCACCCGCCCACTGCACGTTTGAGCCAGAGGACTGGCTGCGTCTGGCGAAATGCTGGCATCCGGTCGCGCGCGCCTGCGACGTCGGTCCGGCGCCGGTCAAAGCGACGCTACTGGATGAACAGCTGGTGATTTACCGGATAAACGACCAGGTCGTGGTCGCCCGTGACGTTTGCCCGCACCGCGGCGTGCCGCTGACGCTCGGCTTTCACGACGAGCACGGAATTATCTGCCCCTATCACGGCCTCCGCTTCGGGGAGGACGGGCGCTGCAACCGTATTCCGTCCAGCCCCGACCAGCCCGTTCCGGCGAAGCTGAACCTGATTAACTACGCCGTGGAGGAGCGCTTCGGCCTGATCTGGACCTGCCTGGCGTTTGATCCGGAAAACCCCGCGCCGCTGCCCACCATGCCGCACTGGGATGACGACGGATTTCAGCAGATAAACTGCCCGGCGTTTGAGGTCAACGGCTTTGCCGGACGTCAGGTGGAGGGGTTTCTGGATGTTGCCCACTTTGCGTGGATCCATACCGATACCTTTGCGGACCCGAATAACCCGCTGGTGCCCCACTATCAGCCGCAGGAGACGCCGTTTGGCTTCGTGGCGGATTACTGGAGCTCCGTGAGCAACTATCCCGCCAGTTCCCCCGTGCAGGCCCCGGAAGGCTTCCAGTGGTTGCGCCATTTTGAGATGCACCTGCCGTTCACCGCCACCCTGACGATTCATTTTCCGGGTGAATCGAGACTGGTCATTATGAACGCCGCATCGCCGGTGTCATCGCGCGTGACCCGCATGTTCGCCCCTATCGCCCGCAATTTTGACCTGCATATTCCGGTGGAGGATGTGCATGCCTTCAATCTGCGGATTTTTGAAGAGGACCGTCTGATGGTGGAAACCCAGCGCCCGGAAAGCCTGCCGCTGGACCTGACGCTGGAAGCCCATATTCCCGCAGATAAAAGCTCGATTGCCTACCGTCGGGGACTGAAGAAGATGGGCTTTGGCGAGTTTTTCCTGGTATGACGGAGGCCGATATGCTGAGCGTGATTGTTGACGGGCTGTGGCGAGAGGGCGACAAAAGCCTCGCCGTCAGGCTGGTGGCGGAAGACGGCGAAGCGCTGCCACCGTGGCAGCCCGGTGCGCACATTGATGTTCACCTGCCCTGCGGCGTGGTTCGCCAGTATTCCCTGACCGGAGCGTGTGGCGGCGAGAGCTACCTGATCTGCGTGGGGCGGGACACCGCCTCGCGCGGCGGGTCGCGCTACGTTCACGAGACGCTGCGTCCCGGGCAGAAGCTGATGATATCCGCCCCGCGCAACCTGTTTCCGCTTCAGCAGGCAGAGCGGGTTTTGCTCCTGGCGGCGGGAATTGGCATTACGCCGCTGTATGCGATGGCCCTGCAGCTGAAGGCGACCGGAACGCCGTTCACGCTGCACTACTACGTCAGGAACCGGGAAAGCGCGGCGTTTGCGCGCGAACTCTCCCGGCTCGGTGAGTGCCTCATTCATACCGCCAGCCCGCGCACAGCGCTGGCGGCACATCTCCCCGCGGCCGAATCGGGCCTTCACGCCTGGGTCTGTGGTCCGGCAGGTTTTATGGAAAAAGTGCGTGAGGTGGCGACGGCGAAGGGCTGGGATGACGGCCATCTTCACAGCGAGGCGTTTCAGCCCGCCGCCCCTGCCACAAGCGGTATCGCGGGTGAGATCTTTACGGTCAAACTGGCCTCCACCGGGGAGCGCTGGCCGGTGCCTGCGGACAAAACCATCGCCCAGGTGCTGCAGGAAAATGGCGTGGCGGTCCCGCTTTCCTGTGAGATGGGGATCTGCGGCGCCTGCCTGACGCCGGTGATTGACGGCGTGGTGGATCACCGGGACAGCGTGCAGTCGGAGGCGGAAAAAAGCGCAACGGAGCAGCAGGTGGCGCTGTGCTGCTCGCGGAGCCATTCGGGGGAGCTGGTGATCGGGCTGTAAACCACCTGCACAGTCTTTCTTGCCGGGTGGCGCTGCGCTTACCCGGCCTACATTGCGCAGACTTTTCAATTGGTTGCACGTTTTATTGTAGGCCCGTGCAAGCGTAGCGCCGCCGGGCGAAACTCACAAATCGCACTTTGCCAGCCCGTAAACGGGATCGCTATCCTGCCACACGTACTCAATATGGCTGGCCTGCTCGCGCGCCAGTGCCCCATCGCCCTGCAATCGCGCCGCCAGGGTAAAGGCGAAATCAAATACGTTGCCCAGCCCACGGCCGCTCAGCAGATTGCCGTCTTCCACCACGTCGGCATCGACGTAGATGCCATCGCTGACTGTTTTCCACAGATCGCCGGAACAGACATAGCGCCGTCCCTTCAGCAGTCCATTGCCGCCCAGCACGCGGGCGGCGGCGGAACAAATCGGGCAGATATATTTGCCCGCTTCATCGTGGCGGCGGACGAAGGCAATGACCTCCGC
Source organism: Enterobacter sp. SGAir0187 (assembly GCF_002952735.2). Lineage (NCBI taxonomy): Bacteria > Pseudomonadati > Pseudomonadota > Gammaproteobacteria > Enterobacterales > Enterobacteriaceae > Enterobacter > Enterobacter sp. SGAir0187. Next base: position 880,411 of record NZ_CP025034.2, read on the forward strand.
GCTTTTCGCCAGGTTAACGCTGCCTTGCGGGCCGCCCGGTAACACCACGGCGTCAAAGGTCCGGTCGAGGCTGGCCTGCAGAGTGCTGTCCGCCACCATAGGGATGGCGTGATAGCTCACCACTTCGCGACTCTCGCCGCAGGCAATCGTCTGCACCGAAATATTCAGGCGGCGCAGGATATCGATAGTGACAATCGCTTCCCCCTCTTCAAAACCAGGGGCTAATAGCACGGCTACGCTTTTCATTTTGCTCTCCATTGCTTAAGGGTTACCAGTACGGGTGCCAAATCTGTCGCAGCCGCGCCAGCAGTTCAAGATAGAAATAGTCTCCCCAGCTACAGCACTGATCGACGCCCTTACCGCTGCCCATATGATAAACCGAGTGCTGCAGCAACCCTTCGGTCGGATCGTCGTCGTGAGCCAGGTAGTTATCGGTCAGCGACTGAGCAATACGCAGCGCCATCTCTTCATAATACGCGCGGTGTGCGTCGAGCGTCGGCAGTGCCTTGACCAGCTCCAGCAGGCCACAGGCGGCAATCGCCGCCGCTGAACTGTCGCGCACGGCGTCGGTACCGAGCAGCGCCAGATCCCAGTGGCAAACATCATCTTCCGGCAGACGGTTGAGGAAGTAATGCGCCAGGCTGCGTGACAGCTCCACCATCTGCTTATCACCGGTGTGCTGATAGCTGAGCAGGAAGCCGTAAATGCCCCATGCCTGGCCGCGCGACCAGCACGAGGTATCGCTGTAGCCCTGATGGGTGTTGCCAAAGCGCGGCTCGCCCGTCTGCACATCCATATAATAAGTGTGATACGTCGAGGCATCTTCACGCACGATATAGTTCGCGGCCTGTCCGGCATGAGCCGTCGCCGCCTGCGCATAGCGCGGATCCCCGGTCTGTTCGCTGGCCCAGTACAGCAGCGGCAGGTTCATATTGCAGTCGATGATCATTCTCCCCTGCTGCTCCGGGTCGTTTAAATCACCCCACGCCTGAATAATGTTGGCCGTCGGGTTAAAACGCTCCATCAGGCGCTCGGCTGCCAGCAGCGCCGACTGGCGAGCGGCTTCGTTGCCGGTGAGGCGCCAGGCGCTGATGCAGGAGAGCGAATAGAGGAACCCGAGATCGTGCGTTGCGGTGTCGATGCGCTGCTCAATACGCCGGGCGAACGACGGTAAATAGCGTTCGGCGGCTTCGCGATAATGTGCTTTGCCGGTCATCTCCCACGCCAGCCACAGCTGGCCAGGCCAAAAGCTGGTGGTCCATTCCACGTTATCGGTGCGCGGCCAGACTCCCTTCTCGCAGGCCTCACCGGGGAACTTATCGCCGAAGGCGACAATATTTTTGTCGAGCTTGCGCGTGACGCGGGCTAACGCCGCTTCCAGCTTCTGGCTCAGAGCCAGGCGATCGACCTGATGCAGTTCGATCGGCCGCAGCGCTTCGGTGATAACAGATTTGGTCATAACAACTCCTGAATTAATGTTTGGCCGGTTCAACCGGGGCGGTATCTAAAGCCGGAGCAAAGGATCGTGAGTCATCGCGCGTCGACTGGCAGCGCGACAGCGTAAAGGCGGAAATCAACGTAAATACCAGGGCGCAGCTGCCCATCAGCAGATAAGTGTGCTCAAAGCCAATCCTGTCGTACAGGTAGCCGGCGGGCGGGGCGACCACAATCGACCCCACGTAAATCATCGCCTGGTAGCCCAACAGGTACATCGTGGCGTTAACCCGACGATGGAAATGTTCGGCGATGTATTTGAAGACCGAGATCAGCAGCAGCGCGATCTCGACGCCATAAAACGGTTTGATGATGGAGATAATAATCGGGTCACTGGTCAGCCCGGAGGCGATCAGCCGCGCCCCGACCACGCAGCCGCAGAACAGCAGGCCGCGCTTAGCGCCGTAGTGGTTCACCAGCCACGGGATAAACATCATCATCACGAACTCCATCCCCGACTGGACGGTACTCAGGTAGCCGTACCAGGCATTCCCCTGCTCTTTGGTGGTGAAGAACGAGACGAAATAGCGCGGGAACTGCTGTTCGGCGATAAACATCATCCACGCCACCCCGGCGACATAGAGGCTGAACATCCAGAATTTGCGGTTTTTCAGGAGCATCAGCACATCGGCGAAGACGATCTTATTAGCGGAAATGACGCTGTTATTGCGCAGCTGCTCATCGCCGATTTTGAGGCTAATCAGCACCAGCAGCATCAGTACCGAGGTCCCGCTGCTGAGGAGAAAGTTGGCCAGCGGGGTGATGTTAAACAACAGCCCGGAGACCGACGCCGCCATCGCCCAGCCCAGTGAACCCCACATTCTGATGCGGCCAAACTCCAGCCCGTACAGGCGGCTAAAGCGGTCGGCGTAAGATTCAGACGCCGCCACACCGGCGTACCAGCCCAGGCTCAGATACAGCGCGCCGATGATAATCCCCGCCATCGCATGGCTTTGCAGCAGCGGCTGGTAAACCAGTGCAAAAAACGGCGCCATCAGCGCAGAAATGGCGCAGACAAAATAGAGCAGCCACTTGCTCATGCCGATTTTGTCCATGATGTAGCCGTACACCGGCTTCAGGACCACCGCGAAGACGCCATTTATAGCGAACACGCTGCCGATGGTGACGCTATCGAGGCCCACTTTCTGGCTCAGCCACAGGGCGTACAGGCCAAAGCTGGATGACCACGTGAAGAAGTAAAGAAAAATAAAAGTACTCATTTTGTACTGTGCGGCGCGTACGGACGATGATGTGCTCATAGCGATGCCTCCGGAGCCAGAACGAGCGTCGTTTCTTGTCGTGCCGTCACGAAGCGTACCGCGTCATCGCTAATGAAGGCCTGCGGGCAGCGTTGCGGATCGAAGTCGACGGCATTTCCCGCCCACACCGCGCTGATTAACACATGCGTACCGGGGTCGAGCTCGCCGCGCAGCACCGGCACCGCTGCGCGCTCGGCGAACAGCAGATTACTGTTTGGCGGCGTCAACACCGTCTCGCCGCGGCGGGCGTGCGGATGTAAACAGAAAATGGCTGAGGCATCCCGGGCATTGCGTAACCAGCAGGCGCTGTCGCTCTCGTGGACCTGCGGCTGCGGGCGGTTTGCCAGGCTAAAGCCACCCTCAGCACAATCCAGCGCGCGCCGGGTATTGATACGATGGACGCGCAGCTGCCAGTCGCCCAGCGCCAGCAGCCAGCTATCAATCACCGCGTCGTGCCACGGCAGCCAGCGGCTGTAAATAGTGCCGTCAGCGGTGACCACGTGCTGACATTCGCGACGGCCACGCCAGTAGTTGTCCTTTTCGGACAGCAGCAGCATCGAATCGGGCGCGGCATGGTTCAGGCCGTAGCGGCCGCGTTCGATGGTGAAGCCAAAGCGGGTGGAATAGGCAAATTTGCAGTATTTCGCTTCGGTGTTCACGAAGTTGTTCAGCTCCAGCTGGCCGGACGTCAGCATCCACAGGTGGTCGGCCTGATGCACCACCACCTGATCCGCGTGGGCTATCGTGTGCTGCGCGGGCAACGGCGGCAGCGGCAGCTCAGCCGCCTGCCAGAAGGCATCGCCCTCATCTAATGCCAGCACCAGCAGGGTCTTCAGGCCCCAGTACGGCGACCCCGGCGCGTTGTAGTCTTCCGCCATCGCCAGGTTCGGATAGCTGTAACCGACGCTCAGCACGCCGTCGCGGTCGAATATCGGCTGCTTCAGCCACCATCGCAGATGACGCAGGACGATGCCCTTCATCACGCCGGGCGAAAAGACTTCCAGCCCGGCGAAGGCCGCCGCACTCCATAACGCCGCCTCGGCAAAGCGGTAGGTCAGGCTACGGCCAAACGGGATCGCCGCGCCGTCTTCGGCAAAGAAATGGATGAAGTCAGAGGAGAAACGCGCGGCCCGATCGCGCAGCGTTGCACAGCGCTTCGGATCGACCCCGGCCATGAGCTTCGCGTAAATCAGGCCATAGAAATGGAAGCCCATCGAGATGTAATAGTCGCGCGGCCGTCCCGGACCATCGGAATACCAGCCATCGCCGAGGTAGTAGTGCTCCATGGCAGCAAAATGATCTTCCAGCGCCTGCGGGTTGGTCGGCATGCCGCAATAATGGAAGCCGACCTGCACCAGAATCGGGAAGAAGTGCCAGTTGTTATCGGGGATTTCCTGGGTCTCGCACTGCTTTAGCCAGCGCCATAAATGCTCTTTCTCCGTCTCAGTGAAGTGTGCCAGTACGGTTTCACCCGCCAGCGCCAGCAGCAGCCCGTAGGCCGCCATCTCGACGATTCGCTGATCGTAAGGCCCGACATCGCCCCAGTAATCGGCATGCTGCGGATCGGTGCCGTTTTTTATCGCCTGTAAATAGAATGAGAAGTGCTGCGGCTCGCTGCCGCCAGCCAACAGCGGCGTCACGCCCCACAGCAGGCGGGAAAACGTTTCCATGCTCGCCACCTGCTGACCGTAGTGAGCGGTAAAGTTCGCTAAATCAATGCGGCTGGCGTCTTTTTTAAACCAGGGCGCCACCGCGTTCAGCATGTCGTTGACCAGCCGTAGCACCTCTTCCCGGCTTGTCAGTGGATTATCCAGATGAATATTTTCAGGTTGCACAGGGTCCTCCCGCATTACACGAGGGTAGAGATAAGTTATTGTTATTAGGCTTTTTAAAGCCACGCGTGCGACGTCTGAATGAAGAGTAACTGCTTTTATTCCCGATGCTGAGTGAGCGGACTCACAAAATTGAACCGCTATTTCATTTTCACTGGATTTTGTCGAACGCGAAGGGGATAAATTACAAATGATGGCCTAAAAATTTAATTCTGTTGTTCTGGAGGTAATATGGGTGAAACGCAACTACTGGAACGCATTACGCTCGATCGGCAGGCCATTTCTTTTAACCGCATGTACACCACCAGCGCGATTTACTACCACTGGCATCAATGCGTTGAATTGCTCTATATCTCCAGCGGCTACGGCATTGTTGTGGTGGATAACCAGCACTACACCGCCCGTCCGGGGCGACTATTTATCTTCCCGCCCTTCCGTTTGCACAAAGTGCAGGTCGATCATAGCGATAAGAACCCCTATCACCGCACCACCATGCACATTGAGCAATCGGTGGTCGAAAGTGCGCTTGGCATGTTCCCGCGCCATCAGGCCCGGTTCGCTGCGCTGGCCGCCAGCAATTTGCCGGCGCAAATCTACGATCTTAGCGAGCACGCGGCGTTTATTGAGCGGATCCTTGAACAGTTTCAGCGCCTGGAAGGCAACGAGCAGACAGAGGCCTGCGAGGTGGCCTTTCTGATGATGCAGCTCATGACGTTTCTGCCCGAGCAGCCGCAGCCCTACCCGCCGCGCCAGCAGACCGTCGCCTCGCGGATCATGAGCTGGGTCGAAGCCCACTATGCCAGCAAGTTTTCGCTCGACCAGCTAGCCCACGACCTGGGGCTTTCGCGCAGCTATACCTCACGCATTTTCCGCCAGCAGACCGGCGGTACCCTCCACGAATATTTGCTGACCCGGCGGATAAAAAGCAGCTGCGAGTTGTTGCGGTACAGCGATGAGCCTGTTGACGCTATTGCCCTGGCTGTCGGGTTTAGCGAGGTGACCTATTTCATTACCTGCTTTAAAAAGATGATGCGTCAGACGCCGCTGCAGTATCGACGCAGTCTCCGCGGCACCAGGATTCCCTGTTAAGGCGGTTTAATAAACAAAAAACCCAGGTCGCATAACGACCTGGGTTTCGAATTTGGCGGAAGCGTAGAGATTCGAACTCTAGAACCCTTTCGGGTCGCCGGTTTTCAAGACCGGTGCCTTCAACCGCTCGGCCACGCTTCCAAAGTGAGGCGCACTATAAACATCTATTAGCGCCTTGTAAAGCAGGAATTTTTCTATTTTTCCCCACACGCGTTTGACTGCGCAAAAAGTCACCCGCACGCTGACCTCACGTCACTCTCCACGACCTTGTACATACCGTAACATAGCAACGCTCATCCTTTTAAATCGCTCTGGTATAGAATGCCACAAAAATAGACGGTCATTTGTAGTGTAATTGTTATAAATCTGAATTCCCGCAGATTTTAGACATTACTGCCATGCAGTGTTACGGGTTGATGATGAAAATCAAGAATACGCTTTGCTTACATATCCTGATGGCAACCCTGGCCATTTTGTTCCTTTGTATTCACCCGCTGGTGACGAGCTTCGATCCACCGCTCGCCTTCCAGCCGCTGATTAAATCAATGGCGGGGACGCCTAAAGAACAAGCGGAAAAAATTGCCACTATTTCTCATGCCTTAGAAGGGAATGCGATATTCTTCATTGGTGCGTCTGAGGTGGCGACCTCAGAAGATGAACATTACGCTGTCTATAATTATTTCAATAAGCAATTACACAAACCCGTCGTGGCGTATGGCGATGCGTTTGTCGATGACGAAACGCAGTTTTTACTGTTCTCACGTTTTAAAAATAGCCTTAACGCCAACAGTAAAGTTGTTTTGCTGCTGGCACCTGACAGCTTTTACTCAAAAGGTCTGCCACCTGCTATCTACGCCGATAATTTCCCGGGTTCTGTTTTTAATCCTTTGATGAAGGATCCGCAGGCACGCCCAATATTAGTCAATTATTTAAAACATATTGATAGTAAAGAAATAAGCCATTTAACCTTTGGTCAAATGCGTGTCTTTGGCTGGCACCCCGATCTGATATGGGACGAGGTGAGTTTCCAGTTTGCCAACGTCTGCACCATGATAAAAAACGACTGGCTGGCGCTGCTCAACGTCACGCCCCGGACGGTACAGCCGTGGCCGCCGCAGCCACCCCCCCATATTGCCCCAGACTGGGATAAAGAGCTGGCGAATGCCCGCGAGTTAAATAAAAAACGCCAGCAGAGCGCGGCCACCCTGTGGATGGACAAAACGATTTACGAGGAGGACGGTACGCGACAGCAGTGGGATGACACGCCGGTCGTACCTGCGCAAATCGCCGCGTTCAGAAAAACCGTCCAACTGCTGAAAGACCGTCACGTGCAGGTGATTGCTATCGTCGACCCGGTTAACCCCTGGGCGCTTTACAATACTGATACCTTCCGCCCGGTTGATAAGCAAATTCAAACCATTCTGGAAGCGAACCAGATCCCCTATTTAGATATGTACGCCATGCCTTATCAGAATGGCTGGAACTGGGATCGTTTGCATCCTTCCGAGCTGGCCTGGGTTCCTATGATTCGCTTTATTGCACAGAGCTTTAAATAATGAAAATCGCGATCCGTCTTTTTTTCCTTTATCTCCTGCTGGCGATCACCATCGTCGCGTGGACCTCTGTCGATGACAGCATGAGTATGCAGCTGCATTTTGAATATCAAAAGTTCTGAGGCCGAATGATGTATAGCTCAGGCATGTTTTTTGTCTATTTATTTTCATCCGCCCTGGCGTTTGCGCTGGTCAATCGCGTATTACGTCATCGCCTGACGTATTTATCGGCGTTATCCGTCCTCGCTGCATTAGGCTGGGGCTATATTTTTCAGGGTGATTACCGTGTTCCCGCGGTCGTTTTTATCAGTTTTTACCTTGTCGCCACGTTAAAAGAAAAAGGATGGTTAAAAACCTGGCAGGCGATTGTGTTAACGCTGCTGCCTTTATTTTTGGTGAAATTGCACCTTAATCATCATCTCGGCATGATCGGCCTCTCTTTTATGACGTTCCGCGCGGTGGACGTGCTGCTCTATCGCAGTAAAAAAGAAGGGCAGAATTTCCTGCATTATTTCTGCTATCTGTTTATGCCCTTTATTATTCTGGCGGGCCCAATGTATCGCTGGCGGACATGGATGAGCGACGTCAGTAAGCCCGTCTTTGCCCTTAACCGCGAACAGTTTTTAGTGACGCTGGAGCAAATCATTACCGGCATTGTCCAGAAGTTCCTGTTTGCCATGCTGGTGGATTCACTTGTCGTGCAGCCCTGGAGCCATAAGCCGTTTACGCTGACCGTGGGCGTGGTGATGTCGATTGCCTATAGCGCCTACCTCTACTTTGATTTTGCGGGCTACAGCAATATGGCCATCGGTGCGGGCCGCCTGTTTGGGTTGAATATTCCGGCAAACTTCAATATGCCGCTTCTGGCAAAGAATCCGCAGGATTTCTGGCGCCGCTTCCACATTAGCCTGTCTGAATGGCTGCGCGATGTGGTCTTTATGCCCGTTTATATGAACCTGATGAAGTTCAACTTTTTCCGTCAGAACAAAACGCTGGCGCAAAATATCGGTATTTTTTGCACCCTGTTTTGCATGGGGGCATGGAATGGCCTGGAACGCCATTACGTCATCAGCGGCGCGCTGTTTGGCGCCATTTCTGTCGCTCACAACATGCTGCTGTGGTCAGCCAAACGCAGCCCCGCGTTACACCGCGGGTTGCAGTATCCGGCTGTTGCGTTTTTGGGACGCATTCTGACGCTGGGAAGCGCCGCGGGCTCCCTTTACATCTTTAGTGGAATGTCACCTCTATGAAAAATCACTCCGATCTTCAGGAACTGCAGGATTTCTTGCGTGCGGCATTATACGATCCCGCCTCCCCGCAACAGTTGGCCATCAGCGGCAGCGACGAAGCCTTAAGCTGGCTGCAGCTTTCCGCTGCCGTGACGGACTGGGCTCAGCGCTATGAGCGTAGCCAGCCTGTTGCCGGTACGCCGGTCGTCTTGTACGGACACCAGCAGGCCGAGTTCGCCGTGGCGATTTATAGCTGCCTGCTGCACAACATTCCGTACATTCCGGTGGACTGCATTTACCCGCAGGAGCGCCTGCGGGAGATCTGCCATCTGGCCAGCGCCCCTTACTATTACGACGTCGCGACCCGGCAGTTCATCGCCACGGGTGAACCGGGCAAGGTGCTGGAGGAGCAGGATCTGGCCTATATCATGTTTACCTCAGGCAGCACCGGCAAGCCTAAAGGGGTGCAGATTGGGCGTGAAAGCGTGTGGCACTTCATGAAATGGGTCAGCCAGGACTTTTCGCTGCCGGAAAAACCGGTCCTGATGAACCACGCGGTGTTCAGTTTTGACCTTTCCCTGATCCCTTTGCTGGCGAATCTGGCGATGGGTGGACACATCGTGCTGAACGCCAAAGACGATATTCAGAAAGAGAACTGGCTGGAGCGACTGAAAAGCAACGCCGTCTCCGCCTGGGTTTCCACCCCCTCTTTTGCGTATCAGCAGCTACTTTCCCCGCAGTTCAACAGCGAGTATTTGCCTGCGCTGAGCGTCTTTATCTTCATTGGTGAAGTGTTGAATAAAGCGCTGGTCAAACAACTGCGCCGCCGTTTCCCGCAGGCCAAAATTATTAACTCCTATGGCCCAACGGAGGCGACCATCGCAACAACCGTCGTCGAGATCACGGATGCGATCCTCAACAGCGACAGCGCCGTGCTGCCGGTGGGGGTCATGATGCCTGAGAGCAGAATAGAAATTTCCGCGGAAGGCGAGCTGATCATCTGGGGAAAAAACGTTATGCGCGGCTACCTCGGCCTGCCGCAGGAGAACGCGGCGAAATTACTTCATCGGGAAAACGAGGCATTTCGCGGCTACCGGACCGGCGATCTGGGTTATGAAGCGGAGCTCATCTACTGTCAGGGCCGCAACGACAGCCAGGTCAAACTGAATGGCTACCGTATTGAAATTAACGAGATCGAAAACCGCCTGCTGGCGATGTCCGGCATTAACGAAGCGGTGGTTCTGCCGCTGATGAAATCCTGCGGCAGCGTGCTGCGCATTGCCGCGTTCTGCGTGACGGAACTGGCGCCGGATACCATCAAAACCTCGCTCTCGAAGGTAGTCCCCCACTATATGGTGCCTTCACAAATTATCGTAAAAGACGCTTTGCCGCTGAATCCTAACGGCAAAATTGACCGCAAGCTGCTGGACGCTTACGCCCGCACAAATTAATGACCCCAGGAAAAATTATGGAACAAGAAATTCTCGCCCTGTTCGAAAAAGTGTTATCCCGCAAGGTGGGCTTTCACGATGAACTGATTGAATCCGACATTCTCGACTCCATCCTGGCGGTCGATATGGTCCTGGAAGTGCAGGACATTTACGGCTGCATGATCCCGCCGACAGACGTGGCGACGGTGCTGAAAACCCCGGCGGATCTGGCCCGCTATATTGAAGAAAACCGCTAAACGCCCCTGCTGTTAATCCTGTCCTGAAGGCTCTGGCGCATCGCGCCAGAGCCCAGACGCAAAATGAATATCCATCACCGGAATTAAACCAACCGCTTTTGTGATTTCTCCTACACTTTAGGGGTCGTGTTGTTCTTAACAGAGGAGTCTGCGGTATGGCATTCGTTACCACGAAAGACGGCGTCAATATTTACTACAAAGACTGGGGCCCAAAAGAGGCCCAGCCCATTGTCTTCCACCACGGCTGGCCGTTGAGTGCCGATGACTGGGATAACCAGATGCTCTTCTTCCTGGCAGAAGGCTATCGCGTTATCGCTATCGATCGCCGCGGACATGGACGATCGGACCAGGTGAGTGAGGGCCACGATATGGATCATTATGCGGCCGATGCGTCAGCCGTGGTTGAAAGCCTGGATCTGCACAATGCCGTGCACGTCGGTCACTCCACCGGCGGCGGCCAGGTCGCCCGCTATGTTGCGCGGTATGGCCAACCGCAGGGGCGCGTCGCCAAAGCGGTGCTCGTCAGCGCCGTCCCGCCTCTGATGGTCAAAACGGAGACGAATCCCGGCGGAACGCCCATCGAGGTCTTCGACGGCTTCCGCAAAGCGCTGGCGGCTAACCGCGCCCAGTTTTATCTCGACGTTGCCAGCGGTCCTTTCTACGGTTTTAATCGCGATGGCGCCGAGGTTTCGCAGGGTACGATCCAGAACTGGTGGCGACAGGGTATGATCGGCAGCGCCAAAGCCCACTATGAGGGGATTAAGGCGTTTTCAGAGACCGACCAGACGGAAGATTTGAAAACCATCACGGTTCCCGTTCTGGTGTTGCAGGGCGATGACGATCAGGTTGTACCGTATAAAAATGCCGCCCTTCTCCAGGACAAGCTGCTGGCGAACAGCGTGCTGATAATTTATCCGGGCTTCCCGCACGGGATGCATACCACCCATGCGGATACTATCAACGCGGATATTCTGGCTTTTATTCGCTCATAACGCCGCGTTTCTTGCCGGGTGGCGCTGCGCTTTCCCGGCCTACATTCCGCCACGATATTCCATTCAATACATGAACGCCACCCGAGGGTGGCGTTGTTTATTCCGCTTAGCGCTTCTGCGCAACCAGTTGGATCATATTGAAATACGCTCCGGCCCCCGCGTCCATAATGGGCACCATCATCTCCTGAGCGATCTCGCATTGCATAAACTCATCCCACGCCTGCTGACAGGTATCCATCTCCCGTACGGCGATCAGCGCCGCACCGGGCTCTTTTTCCCACAGCGCTTTCCACCAGGAGAGCGGATAGAAATACCACTCAGGGGTCCAGAAAGGTTTAACCACCTCCGGGAGATGCGTTTCGTTGTACTCCCCGATAAACCCGGGAACGGCAACCGCAATGTGCCCGCCGGGTTTGATGAAGGGTAGCAGCGTACCCAGCATGGCGTCATTGTTGCCAAAGTATTGATATGCATCCACGCTGACGACCAGGTCAAAATAATCATGCGCGAACGGGATCGCTTTTGTAGCATCAACCCGCAGCGGAAAGATTTTTCCGTCCAGATCCCGTTCGCTGAAACGCGCTGCATTTTCTCCCGGCGTAATCCACAGATCGGCGGCAAAAACCGTGGCGTCATATTTCTCGGCGAGCAGGATAGAAGAGATCCCTTTCCCGCAGCCGAGATCGAGAATGCGCATCCCTGGAGCGATATGCAGTTGAGCAACCAGCTCCTCGGTAAGCCGCATGGCGTTTGGGCCCATCATGGTGTCGAGCAAAAAAGCGCGGTCATAGCTATCTGTATAGGGTGTATTCATCACTGCTCCTTAGCGATTATCCAGCTGGGCGCGAACGTTGTTCAGCCCGGTGGTGTTGATGCGGTAAGGCTGCCCGTTCACGGATCGGATCAGCTTTTTGGCGCGGAGTTTTTTGAAGACGTTCAGCGTGCAGTCACTCAGCACCAGCCCTTCACGGGTGTAGCACTCAACGGACGTGACGCGGCCAGAACTGTCGCGGACGTGCACAATACGCCCACCTTTGGCGAGAACGTGTAAGGTACGTTGTTCCTGACGGGATAAATTCATACTGGAAAACCTGTGTAATCATCATGCGTAAAAACGAGCCCACACCCGCAGGTGCGTGCGTAAGGTTTAAGCGCAGCGATAACCAGTCCGTCCTGAAAAGAGCGGGAAGCTGATTATCTGATGAAAACATTCTCCAGCATCAAAGCCTCGGTAAGCGATGAAAAGGTATTTACGGGGTGAATGATAACGCCTGTTTTTTACAGGGAAATATCGAAACCTGAAAAGTGTGACCTGAATCATTCAAACCAAAAGAAAAACCCCAGGTTAACAAGTAACCTGGGGTTTATATCTGGCGGAAGCGCAGAGATTCGAACTCTGGAACCCTTTCGGGTCGCCGGTTTTCAAGACCGGTGCCTTCAACCGCTCGGCCACACTTCCTGAGTGAGGCGAACTATAAACACCTCACCGCGTGCTGTAAAGAGTGCCAGCAATCGTTCGCTGTAAAAATAGTCAAAACGTGTTTAATCGGTTGAACTGACAACACATCGACGATTTTATCAGCACAGGCCTAGTGTTTTTTGATGAACATGTCTTTCGTGTAATAGTACCCGAGCTTATCGGGCGTAAATCCGCCCACCCACGGTTTAACCAGGTGCGTACGGACGTAGTGATACACCGGAATGGCGGGCACATCGCGCCCCAGCAGATCTTCCGCCTGCTGGTAGAACTTACCCCGCTCTTCCGTTGTTTTGGCTTTTGCGGCATTCACCAGCGCCTGGTCGTATTCCGGATTGCTGTACTGGCTGGTGTTTTCGCTGTCGCCGGTGCGGAAGGTGTTCAGGAAGGTCGCCGCGTCGTCGTAGTCGGCAATCCAGGCGTAACGCACCGCGTCAAAGTTGTGGGTGTGCATGGTATCCAGCATAGTTTTCCACTCCTGATTTTGCAGCTTCGCCTCCACGCCGAGGTTCTTTTTCCACATGGAGCTGGCCGCAATCGCGATACGCTGGTGCGATTCAGAGGTGTTATAGAGCAGGTTGAAGCTCAAAGGGTGGCTTTCGTTGTACCCGGCCTCGTTGAGCAGTTTTTTCGCCTCAGCGATGCGCTTGTCCTGCGGCCAGCTGGCGTAGTCCGGGTTCTGAAGCTTAACGCCGCCGATATCCGGCTGGCTGATGAGCCAAGCCGGGCGTTGCCCCTGCCCTAATACTTTTCCGGCAATGATGTCTTTATCGAGCGCCATGTTCAGCGCCTTGCGCACGCGGGCGTCGTTGAACGGCGGTCGGGTGGTATTGAATTCGTAGTAATAGGTAGCCAGCTGCGGGGAGACATCCAGCTGGCTGCCCAGGGTTTTCTTGAGCTGAGCGAACTGGTTGATCGGCACCGTGTAGACAATATCAATCTCACCCGCTTTATAGCGGTTCACATCCGCGGCCTCGGAGGTGATAGGCAGATACGTCACCTTGTTGATCACGGTATGGTCATTATCCCAGTAGCGCGGGTTGCGCTCCGCCACAATACGTTCGTTGACCACCCACTGGGACAGCTTATAGGCCCCACTGGTGACGATATGTTCAGGCTTGGTCCACTTGTCGCCAAAGCGGCCAATCAGCACTTTATCCACTGGCACCAGCGACGGGTGCGCCAGCATGGCGAGGAACGCCGCGTTAGGCTGCGTCAATGTCACTTCCAGCGTGGTGTCGTTAATGGCTTTCACGCCCAGCGTATCGGGGGCTTTTTTCCCCTGGGCGATATCCGCACCATTTACAATGTGCATGTTGCCTGGATAGCTGGCATACGGTGAAGCGGTTTTAGGATCAACCAGACGCTGCCAGCTCCAGACCACATCTTCCGCGGTAATGGCAGTGCCGTCGCTCCAGGTGATGCCCGGACGCAAATGGAACATCCAGACGGTGTTGTCCTTGTTCTCCCATTTTTCTGCCAGCCGTGGCTGAACTTCACCCGACGGGGAAACGCTGACCAGCCCATCGAATAAATCGCTGATAATATTGAATTCGACGTCGCTTTCGACTTTATGCGGGTCGAGCGAAGCGGGCTCATTACCGTTGTTCCTGACCAGTTCCTGCTTATCGGCCAGCTGCGTTCCTGCCGGCACGTTAGCCGCCCAGGCTGCCGTGCTGGCGCACAGGATCCCGGCGGTAAGTAAAGAGAGCGTAAAGCGCGTGCGTGTTTGTGGTTTCATTTCCTTCGCCTTATTGTCTGTTTTTGTGACGATCCGGAAATAACTCTTAGCGGCCTTATGGTAATAACGCAATAATTTTCAGTAACCTATAAGAGGTTGATCTGATTAATCGCGTCAAACCGCTGTTCATACTGGTGAAACGTATTTATGCAGAAGAAACAACCAGCTCCCGCGCTAACCTGCTGAGTAAAGATGGGTAAAACCACTTTGAGAGTGACGCGCCGTTTCCTATTCTTTCCGTTAATTACATCTGTCATAAGAGAGTGACTCATGGATCGTATAATTACTTCCTCACGCGACCGCACATCGCTACTCAGCACCCACAAGGTGCTGCGCAATACCTATTTCATGCTCAGCCTGACGCTGGCGTTTTCCGCGATCACCGCCACCGCCAGCACCGTGCTGATGCTGCCGTCTCCGGGGCTGATCCTGACCCTGGTGGGTATGTATGGCCTGATGTTCCTGACCTACAAAACCGCTGACAAACCGGTCGGTATTCTGTCCGCGTTTGCCTTCACCGGCTTCCTGGGCTACATCCTGGGGCCAATCCTGAACGCGTATCTGTCCGCCGGAATGGGCGATGTGATTGGTATGGCGCTGGGCGGCACCGCGCTGGTGTTCTTCTGCTGCTCGGCCTACGTGCTGACCACGCGTAAGGACATGTCCTTCCTCGGCGGTATGCTGATGGCGGGTGTTGTGGTAGTGCTGGTGGGTATGGTGGCCAACATCTTCCTGCAGCTGCCTGCCCTGCATCTGGCGATCAGCGCCGTGTTTATTCTGATCTCTTCCGGCGCGATCCTGTTTGAAACCAGCAACATCATTCGCGGCGGTGAAACGAACTATATTCGCGCCACCGTCAGCCTCTATGTGTCGCTGTACAACATCTTCGTCAGCCTGTTGAGCATCCTGGGCTTCGCCAGTAGGGATTAAGCACAACGGATACGAAAAAGGAGAATGCCTGTGGCATTCTCCTTTTTTTATGCCCTACTCACCCCGGCAAATATAGGTGGGATAGCGCCGGTCCTGAATCAGCCACACGGAAGGCGCGAGTTCAGAGATTGTAAGGTAGTAGCGAGCGGTCGGATTGGCGAAGCTACCCCACTGGGCATCAGGCGTATTGTCATTGTGCCGACGCCAGGTTTTGGTGTAGCTCAGTACGATGACGTTATCATCGTCACGCTGCTGCCAGGTAAAGTCCACATCCCTGTCAACGATCAAACATTGCCCACCCGCTCTTGCCGCGCCTTTGTAGGTGGTCAACCCGGTACCGTCCCGATGAAAATAGAACTGGGCAACGGTATTGATCTTCACTTCACTGGCTTTTCCCTCATTGCGCGTGAAATTAAATTCAGTGCTGCAGGCCAGCACATCCTTTTTACCCACGCTGCCGGAAAAGTAAAAAAATGCCAGCGAACAACCAACCAGGACACCGCCCACGCCAAAAAGAAGTTTTATTTTCATTTTTGTGCCCCGCTTTTGTAACGTATGGTTTTACACAGGCTGGTTTTGCTGACCGGACAGGCACCAATAAACACCTCATCTGCAGCGGAAATAGTAAAGCGGGCGCTGAAATAATAAATGTCGTACGCCTCACGTTCGCATGCTACGTTATTAGCCTCCAGCCGCTCCGCTAATTTCGATAGCACCAGCGGTCGTCCGTGATCGTTGACAATCCAGATGCTGCAACGCGCGATTTTTTCCTTAACCGGCTTAAGTTTCGCCGGAATGAAAATCCCCTGCAGTCGACTAAAGTAGAGACTCGTCCCCAGCGCAGCGACGATCAATACGGCCACAATCGCCCATTTTTTCATGGAGGCGCGTTGAGGCTTTACTTCTTGCGGTGCGAACGAGGGCTGCGGGTCGACAGATGGAATATTCTCTCCGGGCTGAAAAATCACATCGGCATCAAAACGAAATCCGTAACGGGGCACGGTCACGATAAAATCGTGCCCCTCTCCCAGAGACTGGAAGCTTTTACGTAATTCGCTAACCGCTTTATTGAGGTTATTGCCCGATGGCGTAAAGCCAAATTCTTCCCACACGCGAGTAATCAGTTCCTCCCGACTCAGGTCGCGTCCTCGGTGTTTTATAAATTCCTGCAAAAGCCGAACGGCTGGTGCCGAAAGCGTTAATACAGATTCCGGTTGTCCAACAAGACTTATTGCATGTGCTTCAGGATCGAATAACAACGAATTATTGCATATAAAAAACATCTTTTATTCTCGGCTGTTACCGCATGCTTTTTAATCCCTGGTACATCGACATGAAAACTCTCTCCTGACTTGCTTATTTTCTCATCAGAAGGAATTTTCTCCCCATCCCTGGTCGCGGTATTTTCGCTTAACTATACAACCTTAAAGCCAGAAAATCAGGATAAAAAACTGTATATAACGAGTTAATTAATACAAATTTTCACAAACCGCTGTTCTGGTTAAAGTTTCCCTGCCCTGAAGCGATACGAAAGCAGACGGTGTCCTGGTGTTAACGCGCCGCCTTTAAACTCAAAGCAGGCAGACTTGATTGTGAAACAGAAAAAAAGAGTGAGCGTCACAACCGCCCTATATGTCGCTGCGCTGTCATTGCCATTTTTCCCGGAAATGGCACTGGCCAATATGAGCGTGTACCCCATGGAACTGAATGTGGACAGGTCCGGTGTGGCGCAAATTAAGGTAGCGTCGAAAACCGATGATATTCAGTTCATTCGGGTGAGGCAAAAGAAAATTCTTAATCCCGGCACGGCCCAGGAAAAAGAGATTGATGTGGCGTCGTGGAAAGAAGGCGGCGTTGTTGTCACGCCGGAAAAATTTGCCCTCGCGGCAGGCGCAATGCGAGTCGTTCGTCTGGTATCGCTTACGCCACCGGAAAAAGAGACCACCTGGCGCGTCTATTTTGAAGGGGTCAAGCAGCCTGACAGCATTATTCCGGGCAAGGCAGAAAGCCCTGCAGCGACGGCAAGACTTGGCGTCAATGTAATCTGGGGCGCCCTGATCCATCTCGCACCGGAAAAAAGCGTGGTTTCGCTGTCGATTGACCCTCAGAGGGGAACGTTAAAAAACAACGGCACGTTGCGCGTGCCGCTCAGAGAGATCGGTATTTGTGATGCGGATTCGTCGTGCAGATGGATTAAAGAAGACGCGACGATTTATCCGGACACCGAACGGAAATTAAAAACGCTCACGAAGGCACAAGGCCAGAAATATAAATTCCGCTACTTCAACTGGCTGAATAAAACCGCTGAAGAAGCTGATTTACCCGTCGTGCAATAACACGACGTTACCGTAAAGACCCCAAAGGGTTTGTTTAAAGAGCCAGGGTGCTCATTTGTAAATATGGAGATATCAATGCGTAAGTATTTTAAACCTCTGATGATTGTTGCCGCGATGACCACATCCGTTAGCGCGCTGGCGATCCAAAAAGATATTACCGTCAACGCCAGCGTTGATTCACAGCTGGATATGACTCAGGCCGATAACACGCCACTGCCGGCAAGCATCGATATGCAGTACCTGCCTGGCCGTGGCCTGGAAAGCTACCGTCTGAATACCAAGGTGTGGTCTAACTCCGCGACCAGCAACGTAAAAGTCCGTCTGGTAAGCGCCGCGAAGCTGGCGAATGCCGACGGTGCTGAGACCATCCCTATGACGGTGAAACTGGGCGATAAAACCCTCTCTACCGCAGATGTTGAATACACCGGTACCGAACTGTTCCCGGGGAGCATTGAAAACGGTTCTGCGGTACTGCCGCTGACCATTTCCCAGACCACCAAAGGCATTCTGAAAACCGGTCAGTACAGCGGCGTTGTCAGCCTGATGCTGACGCAGGCGACGACCACGGAAGGCGGTGCGTAACACCACAGCACCTAAGGAATAACGTCAGAGGGTGCCCACCCTCTGACGTCAGGATGATGTCGAGGCTCGTTCATGGCGTTTCACAGAAATACTCTCCTCTTTGTTGCTTTGTTACCCGCTTCCATCCAACTCGCCTGCGCCGGGCTGGCAGTCCCGCCAGGTTTTGAAGATCTGGCAAAGACGCAGCGCGTGTGGATAGAGGTGAACCTCTATGGCGAATCGCTGGGCCTTTTTGAAACGGATATCACGCTTGAAACGGTGAGCTTTGTCGCACCTGAAACCGTGGTAGCGGCCATCAAACGCCGGTTTAATGACTACCCATCCCTCGTTGCCACCGTCTCTGACGCGCTGGCCGTTCCGCTTGCCCGTAACGGCAACCTGGCCTGCAGCAGCAACGGCTCCGCAACGGGCTGTGATTACATCAATACCGACCGCGCGGCCATTATTTATGACGAGAATAACGCCCGCATTAACCTGTTCCTGGACAAGAAATTTCTGCCTAAGCAGACGGCAGAGAATCAATGGTATCAGCCCACGCACGGCACCGAAAATGCGCTGATCCATCAGCAGAACATTAACTTCGTTGCCGACAGGGATTATCAGTCGGCAACCGTGCAGGGCAACGGCGCGCTGGCGCTCACCCAGGACGGCTATGTGAATCTCGACTGGACCTGGCTGGGGCAGCGTTCACGGCACCAGCAGCAGCAGGAGGTCACCGTCAACAACGCCTGGTTCCGCCAGGATATCCTGCGTCAGTACTATATCCAACTGGGCGAGATGGATACCCGCGATCTGTTCAGCAATGCCGGCGGGAATATCTCCCTCAGCCAGCTGCCGCTGGGCAAAATTCGCGGACTGCGCACGGGTTCAACACGGGCGTGGATGAACCCGGTTCAGCAGTCGAAGGGAACCCCTGTTACCGTGCTGCTTTCCCATGACGCGCGTATCGATGCCCGCCGGGGCAATCAGCTGCTGGCGAGCTTTTATCTGAATGCCGGGGCGCAAACCCTGGACACGCGTTCGTTCCCGGACGGGAGCTACACCGTGACGCTCTCCATCTATGAAAATAACCGGCTGACGCGCACCGAGCAGGTGCCGTTTACCCGAACCGGCATTACGCCATTCGACCGCATCGAGTGGTTCCTGCAGGCGGGCGAAACCGATAATAGCGATCAAAACGAAGAGCGCCGCGCGATTGCGCAGGCGGGCGTTCGTCTGCCCGTGACCCCGACGCTGGCACTGACCAGCGGGGCAACGTTCAAGAAAAACCAGCGTTTTCTGGAAAACGCGATCGACTGGAGCC
Organism: Enterobacter sp. SGAir0187; assembly: GCF_002952735.2. Taxonomy (NCBI): domain Bacteria; kingdom Pseudomonadati; phylum Pseudomonadota; class Gammaproteobacteria; order Enterobacterales; family Enterobacteriaceae; genus Enterobacter; species Enterobacter sp. SGAir0187. Next base: position 899,915 of record NZ_CP025034.2, read on the forward strand.
GGGGCTTCAATGCGGGCCCGATCGATGGCGTGTTGAGTACCCGGTTTAGCTACCTATACGGCAGCGAAGGCCAGCGCGGCAATATTCAGCAAATCAGCTACAACGACGGTTTTTCTTTGAGCGTCTATCGCAACGCATTATCCGCTGAAAACTGCAACACCCAAAGCGCGGGATTTGACGCCGTGAATGGCTGTTATCGCACCCTCTCGGTGATGTTCTCCGTCCCGGTCGACGCCTGGTATGCAAGCCTGGGGTATTCGGATAACCGCAACGAAGGCCGGTACGTTTCACGCCGGGAGCTGCCGGACAATGACGATCGCCACGATGCGGGTCTGCCGTGGGAATCGGTCTATATGACCCGCTCGCGAACGCGGGCCTGGCAGGCTGGCCTGAGCAATGCCTTCAGCACCCATGGCCTGAACATTAACAGCAGCATTAACCTGTTCATGCGTAACGATGACGCCCGCGAAGGCAGGGATAAAGGCGGCTACCTGAACGTGAGCCTGTCCATGGCGCATAACCGTCAGGGTGATGCGTCAAGCTACACCTCTCTGGGCGCAACATGGCAGCACCAGCAGCGTGAAAAAAACCAGCTGAGCTACAGCGTGGCGCATAACTGGTACGCCGATGCACGCGGCGAAAATGAGTACGGTCTGAGCGCGTCGGGCATTAACAGCGACTCGCTGAATACCTCAGCCTATACGCGCCAGGGAGGACGATATGGCAACGGGAGTCTGACCGTCAGCGACGCCTGGGATCGGCAGGATCGTCGCCATACGCTGAGCAGCAGCGGCAATTACAGCTCGACGTTTGCACTGTCCCGCTCTGGCCTGTGGCTGGGCCGCTGGAGCGACGGTCGCCCTGCTTCCGCCGTCGCGGTGAACGTTGCCACACCGGAAGATACCCAGGCTCCGAGCATTGCCGTGTCGCTGGATAACAGCGGGAGCGCAGACATTCCGGGCAATAGCCGCGCGCTTTTCGCAGTGCCGGGGTATCAGCAGACAACGTTGACGGTTAACGAATCGCTGGACGTCTCCCGGGGGGCCAGCAGCGAGATCACGCAAGGTTCGGGCAGCAGAACGCTGTTTATGGTGCCAGGCAAACTGCTGCGCCGGGACGTGCAAACCACCGCAAGCTACACCTGGCTTGGCCAGTTAACCGACGAGCGTCATTCGCCGTTTATCGGTGGCGTGCCGCTGAACGTTAACGGCTGGAGCGATCTCGGCAACGGCGGATTCAGCGCCCAGAGCGATGCCCTGCTGCATAACCTCTACCTGGTGCGCCAGCAGCAGTTTTATCAGTGCGAACTCAACGTGAAAAGTATGCGCGACGTGGTGCGCTATGTCGGCTCAATTCCTTGCCGGGAATTAACCTTCTCCGCCCTGCCGGATGCCGTCCAGCAGCAGGCGCAGCTGATGCTTGCCGGACGATCGGTCCCAACCGGTCCAACTGCCATGAACACCGATAGCCTCACTAAAGGGAAATGATGTGATTAAGTGCCTCTTTATTTTACTGTTGTTAAGCCTGTGGACAGGCCAGACGCTGGCGGGCGCCCCTGCGGGACGAAACACCAGCGTTGGGATCAGCTTCGATCGCACGGCACCGCCCGCGCGTTTTGACATCTGGTTTCATGAATCGGGCGGCTTTGACGCCGCCGACCCGCAAAAGTGGGGACGTAATACCCTGACCTGTCAGTCCCGGACTGACGCCACGTACGGGGCCTGCATGACCGCCCCGGTCTGGTTCTCGGGTAACCCGGGCGCGCCTTATGCCATCAATTTAGCGTTTACCCATTCCCTTACCGGCAAGACGGTGAATATCAAGGTGTATGGCGATCACTACATGTTTATCAACAATAAAGTGTTCACCTTTGCCAGCTTTGTGACGGGAGGGACGACGGAAATTGCGAGCTGGAACAGAGAGCCCTACTTCGATTTCTATATCGTGAAAAGCGAACTGGATAAGCTCGCCCTGCCGGGGATCTGGACCGCCACGCTGAAGCAGAACCTGCGCCAGTGGGGAAGCGCCGACTGCGGCGGGAACTTCAATGACGTGAATGTCGGCTGTCCTGGTTATCTCACCATCGCCAAATGGCAGGCAAATATTCGCATTGAGGTGGTCGACCCGGGAAACCAGCAGATTTATCTGCCGGCCTTTCCGCACTCCACGCCCATCGTTAACCTCAACCTGACCAACTTCCCGGGGCGACCCGGGGGCAGCGAGATCCAGGGAGAAACCTCGCTCGATATGTGCCTGTACGACGGCAAAAACAGCACCAGCACCCGGGCCTATCTGCGCTTTGAGGATGACGGGCTTCCCTCAGCGGGACGTGCCGAAGGGGCGTTTTCCATCCGGCGACGCGGTGGCAGCCAGACCGATGCGCGAGATCGTCTCGACTATCAGGTCTCCGTCACCCATCCCGTCACAGGCGCAATGGAAATTGTCACGAATGGTAAAACCGTTGTCTGGCAAGGCACTAACGATCCGCAGTATCTGCGTCAGGTCGTGCTGCCCGGCGGACGTGAGAGCGTACTGTGCATTCCTGCGCCGATTATCCTGAAAACGCCTGCGTTTGCCGCCAGCAGCAAAAACGCGGGCGACTATACCGGCACGCTGCGCGTCATCTATACGCCCAGCACATTATAACGAGGTCACCGTGAGTTACGCCATTCTCGACAATAATCGATTTTACGCCGAAGGGTTGCGCTACGCGCTGCTGCGTCGGGGCATCCAGCCAGAGGTCATAAGCGATACCGTACAATGGCAGCCAACGCTGCTTACCCGCCGCGTGATTGTCGTCCGCTGCCGTTTTTCCGTGGCGGCGACGCATCAGGCGCTGATCAACATTTTGCTCAGGCTTGAAGCCGCCCGCTGGAAAGGCAGCCTTTATCTGGTCTGCAACGAAAAGGGGTGGGCGCTGGCGACGCATTTACGCAAGCGTTTCGGTACGCTAACGCTTTATATCATCGACGACAGGATCGCCGTTGCCGATGCGGCGTATTTGCTGGCAAAAGAGCCGCGCCGCGTTCGAAGCCTGGACTGCTGCCTGACCGTTCCTGAATTCAACGTGCTCGATCTGATGCTGACCGGGTTGCCGGTCCGCCACATTGCCATCGTGACGCACATGTCGGAGAAACAGATTTCAACCCATAAATGCAACGCGCTGAAGAAGCTCAATGCCAACAATCTGCTTCAACTGCTCCTGTAGGTCACGGTTTATCCTGAGCCCGCTTTTTTGCTACACTGTCGCCGATTTTTCACCTACGACAGAAGATTATGTTCATTTTTGCAGGCCAGGAAATTGAGACCGATAGCGAAGGCTATCTGAAAGATACGACGCTCTGGAGCGAACCGCTGGCGGAGAAAATTGCGGAAAACGAAGGGATTACCCTCTCCCCCGAACACTGGGAAGTGGTCCGTTTCGTGCGCGAATTCTACCTCGAATTCAACACCTCTCCGGCGATCCGCATGCTGGTCAAGGCGATGGCCAATAAGTTCGGTGAAGAGAAAGGCAACAGCCGCTATCTGTATCGTTTGTTCCCGAAAGGTCCGGCAAAACAGGCCACAAAAATTGCCGGCCTGCCAAAGCCGGTGAAGTGTATTTAATACCGAATACCGAAGTTTACGTATTCGCGCCCCGGTTGATGGGGTTCCGTTAAGACCTTATCAACCCTCGCGCTGCGCGGCCCACCCGCTTTCAGCCACGCCACCAGCTTGTCGACCTGCTCTGCTTCGCCGCAGGCGACCACCTCGACGCTGCCGTCATCCATGTTGCGCGCGTATCCCGTTAGCCCAAGCTGAACAGCCTCGCGCTGGGTGCTGTAGCGGAACCCCACGCCCTGAACAACGCCGTGAACCCAGGCAATAGTGCAGACTTTTGACATTCTTCTTCTCCTTAACGTAGCGTTTTCGGTAAACAGCCGTAGTGTTGCCGAAAACGGGCGGTGAAACGAGAGCTGGACAGATACCCACATTGTAATGCGATTTCGCCGATCGGTAATCGGGTTGACTGTAACTGTGACAGCGCAACGCCCATCCTCACCTCCTCCACAATCTGGCGAAAACTCTGTGACTCCTCGCGTAACCGCCTGCGCAGCGTCGGCACGCTTAATGCGAGACGGCTGGCGACATCCTGCGCGGTCCAGGCTCTGGCGGGCGACAGCATGATGAACTGTCGCACCTGCTCGGTCAGGTTATTGTTTCGCTCAATAAGCAGCGGACCTGCCACGCCGTCATGCAGCAATGCCAGCAACAGACCGAAGGCCTGATGTTTTTGCAACGCCTCCGGTAAATCCTGACGCACGGCGTGCAGCAGGTTATCCCACATAAACGCCAGCCCCTCGCTCAGCGGAGCACAGAGCGAATGTAACGTCGTGCGCGGCCAGGATTTCAGGTAATGGGTTTTAAACTCGGCAACGATTTCCGGCGATAACATCAGCAAGTCCGAGTGAAACAGGCCATTTGCAGGCTGATTGATGATTTCCATCACCGTATTGGCAGGAATAATGATGAGTTCATCCCGGGTTGCCACCAGGCGGTTATCGTCCTGCACAATCACCTTACTGCCGTGAGTGATATGGCAAATCGCCGGAAAAAAGAGCTTAACCTGGTGCAGGCGATGCATTTTGCTGGCACTCACTTCACCCGCCGTGAGATGTTTATGTCGAAAATGGAACTCCTGCACCCCGCCATCCTTATCTGCTGTAGGTTGCTGTTAACTGAGCCTTTGCCAGAACGTGACTATTGAGCATAAAACCGACCAGCGCGCCGCTGGCATTTTTGTCGACGGGCAGTTTATCCACGTCCAGCGCCCAGACGGTAATCTGATAGCGGTGAGGCTTGTCCCCGGCAGGGGGACATGCGCCGCCGAATCCAGAATAACCGAAATCATTACGCCCCTGCACAGCGCCAGCAGGTAATTTTTCGCCATTTGGGTTACCGGCACCAGCGGGCAGCGTCATTGTCTTCGCGGGAATGTTGGCTACGGTCCAATGCCACCAGCCGCTGCCGGTAGGCGCATCCGGGTCATAGACCGTAATGGCAAAACTTTTCGTACCCGCGGGCGGATTTTCCCACACCAGCTGCGGTGAGGTATTCCCACCATGGCAGCCAAATCCCTCAAACACCTGCGGTGACGCTAACCGCCGATCGCCGGAGATATCCCGGCTGGTCACGCTGAAAGACGTTGCTGCGAAAACCTGAAAACTCATTGCCGTCAGAGCGGCTATTGTGATGACACTGCGCTTTTTCATGGGTATTTCCTTTGCTGAACCGGAAGCCCTAAGATAAAGCACGCAACAATGCCTCAATGTGCCTAAGCGATTTGATTTTGTGCCGAAACGCTCAACGGCATCCGCAGATGATTGCGCCTTGCTGAATGTGGTACTCTACGCACCGTGAGTATGTAAGTGTACAAACAGTAAATGGGATTTTTTACGTGAAAGGAAAACGATATGAATGTCACTGATGAAGCTCTGTTGCGTTCTGGTTTCACACTGTCTGACTTGCAGAAGATAAAAAATAACGTTGAGAGATACGGTGGAACGCTTGAAGAGGCGATTTACGATCTCGCCCGTCGATTTAATACCTTACTTTGGGTAGCCAGTGTATGCTTCACGATCCTGATTATACTTGTCGTTTTCAGTTCACCTCTCAAAGCATTGGCGTGGGGGCTGGCGATTATCGTAGGGGTAAGCATTATGACTCTCGCACAGCCTCCTGTACTGTCGTATAAATCCTGGCGTTACCGAAAAAGCACCAGAGATTAACGGATTCCGTTATCTGTTGTTATCAGATCAAAAATGACCTTGGCTTTAACGCCATATCCGACAATCTTCATTGTGAGTTTAGGCGCGCCCATCGTACTGACTTTGCGATAGTAATCGTGTGGAAGCCATCGAAACAATCTCCACGCTCCCGTTTTTCGGGCTAGTCCAGCGATACTATAGATACTGGCACTAAGAGTAACACCGTTGTAAAAAGCCAATCCTGAGCTGGGACTGAACCCCATAAACTGAGCTGTTTCCATAACGGTATCAGCAATAATTCCCTGTGAAGGTTTTTGTCCTGCGGGTAGATCAAAGTTGAGTACTTCCCGGGTCAACCCGTTAATCCCATCAGCAATTAGGACAGCTCCTGCAAACATGCCTATCGGCCCCATGGTGGATAACATCACAAATCCACCAAACAAAACGACGCCTGATAGCACAACATTCACTGCCGAAATGACATATCCGACAATTTTATTATTTTCCCTGACAAACTCGACTTTTGCATAAAGCTGCGCGGCGCGGGTTCTTAGTAGATGCTCTTGCTCACGAAGATTTTCCGTTTCAGCTCGAAGATTCTTGATGCAAACCATACATTCTTCATCTGTTCTGGCACGACGCGCTGTTGCAAACTCCTTTTCAACGACCTGTTTTATTTCTTCTACAAACTTGATACGACAAAGCCCGTCCTGAAGGTAGAAGGCTGATAACTGGTTGGCTGTATCAACGAGCTTACGCGCCTCCAGATTAACCATGGTTTCTGACCATGCCCTGTTTCTTCCCTTATTTAGTAACGCAATATCCATTTTGATTCCCTCCGACTTTTTAACGGTAACGAGCTTAATTACTCCATCGCTTTGATTATTTTACGTGCGACGCGATCAGGAACAACAGAAAATGATTTCAACAAGCTCTGATCCGTTTTGATGTGCTACTCTACGCGCCATTTCCCTGAAATCGACAGAACAGCAAATTATGAGTGTACGTTTAGTGTTAGCCAAAGGGCGCGAGAAATCATTACTGCGCCGTCATCCCTGGGTCTTTTCCGGCGCGGTTGCCCGTATGGAAGGCAAAGCCAGCCTCGGTGAAACCATTGATATCGTGGACCACCAGGGGAAATGGTTAGCGCGAGGCGCCTACTCGCCAGCGTCCCAGATCCGTGCCCGCGTCTGGACCTTCGATAAAGACGAAACCATCGACATCGACTTTTTTGTCCGCCGCCTGCAGCAGGCGCAGCAGTGGCGCGAGTGGCTGGCAAAACGCGACGGGCTGGACAGCTACCGCCTGATTGCCGGTGAGTCCGACGGTCTGCCGGGCGTGACCATCGATCGCTTCGGTAACTTCCTGGTGCTACAGCTCCTGAGCGCCGGGGCGGAATACCAGCGCGCTGCGCTGATTAGCGCGCTGCAAACATTGTTCCCGCAGTGCGCCATTTACGACCGCAGCGATGTGGCGGTGCGCAAAAAAGAGGGCATGGAGCTGACCCAGGGGCCGGTCACGGGTGAGCTGCCGCCTACCCTGCTGCCGATTGAAGAGCACGGCATGAAGCTGCTGGTGGATATTCAGGGCGGACACAAAACCGGTTACTACCTCGACCAGCGCGACAGCCGTCTGGCTACGCGTCAGTACGTTGCCGACAAACGCGTGCTGAACTGCTTCTCCTATACCGGCGGTTTTGCCGTTTCGGCACTGATGGGCGGCTGTGCCCAGGTGGTGAGCGTGGACACCTCGCAGGAAGCGCTGGACGTGGCAAAACAGAACGTCGAGCTGAATAAGCTGGATCTGAGCAAAGCGGAGTTTGTGCGTGATGACGTCTTCAAGCTGCTGCGTAAATATCGCGACCAGGGCGAGAAGTTCGACGTCATCGTGATGGATCCACCAAAGTTTGTGGAAAACAAAAGCCAGCTGATGGGCGCCTGCCGTGGGTATAAAGATATCAACATGCTGGCCATCCAGCTGCTGAACCCGGGCGGAGTTCTGCTCACGTTCTCCTGCTCCGGCCTGATGACCACAGATTTATTTCAGAAAATCATCGCCGATGCCGCAATAGATGCTGGCCGTGATGTACAATTTATAGAGCAGTTCCGTCAGGCAGCCGATCACCCCGTGATTGCTACCTACCCGGAAGGACTGTATCTGAAAGGGTTTGCCTGTCGCGTCATGTAACTTGAAAAGAGAAATATTGCCCGCACATAACGTGTAAGTCGTATTTCCCGGGAGGTGACTATGATTGCCAGCAAATTCGGTATCGGCCAGCAGGTCCGCCACACTTTGCTCGGGTATTTGGGTGTGGTCGTGGATATCGACCCGGAGTATTCCCTTGATGAACCGTCAGCAGACGAGCTGGCGGTGAACGCAGAGCTTCGCGCCGCGCCCTGGTACCATGTGGTGATGGAGGGGGATGATGGACAACCCGTCCACACCTATCTTGCTGAAGCGCAGCTAAGCAGCGAGCTGCAGGAAGAGCATCCGGAGCAACCCACTATGGATGAACTTGCTCAGACTATCCGCAAACAGTTACAGGCTCCGCGCCTGCGGAACTAAGCGTGTAAAAAAAGCCCGATGAACGGGCTTTTTTTTATTATTTCGCCAGCCCCAGACGGGGGATGTCAATCGCAGGACAGCGATCCATGACGACGTTTAACCCCGCATCCCGCGCCAGCACCGCAGCCTGCTCGTTAATCACGCCCAGCTGCATCCACAGCGTTTTCGCCCCGACGGCAATAGCGTCCTGCGCCACTTCCCACGCCGCCTCGGAATTACGGAAGACATCGACCATATCAATTTTTTCCGGCACGTCAGCGAGCGTGGCATAACCCTGCTGGCCCAGTAAGGTTTTCCCCGCCACTTTTGGCGAGACCGGGATGACGTGGTAGCCCTGATCGAGAAGGTATTTCATCACCCGATAGCTTGGACGATCGGGTTTATCGCTCGCGCCCACCAGTGCAATGGTACGCGTGGATGTCAGAATCTCGGCAATATCGTTCTCTTTCATGGTTTTTCTCCTGGCTTTTTTAAAAGTGTACGCCAAACCGCACATCTCAACCATCCATCCCATACCGACGTATGAGGGCAAAACGGCGAAATATGTCTATATGTTAGTAAACATGATTCTCGAAAAATTTAGATACATTAATGCGGCGACAGGATTTCTGACGGGAGCCTTCTATGAAAACCGGTATTGCCACTGCTCTGATTGCGTTAGTGATGCCGGTCTGCGTTTTTGCGACCACGCTCCGGCTCTCTACCGATATTGACCTCCTGGTACTGGACGGAAAAAAGGTCTCCAGTTCCTTATTGCGCGGTGCAGACAGCATCGAGCTGGATAACGGGCCGCATCAGCTGGTATTCCGGGTGGAAAAATCGATCGGTCTGGCGAATCACGAGCAACGGATGTACATCTCCCCGCCGCTGATTGTCAGCTTTAATACCCGGCAAATCAGTCAGGTCAACATTACCCTGCCTCGTCTTGAAACCGAGAAGGAATCGGCGGCCTTCGACGCTTCACCCCGCATTGAACTGCTGGACGGGGATGCGATGCCGATTCCGGTGAAGCTGGATATTCTGGCGCTGACGACCTCACCGAAAGGTCCGGACTACGAGGCCGCGATGCAGACCTATAACAAAGCGGGGAAACGCGCGTCGCTTCCCCAGTTTGCTACCATGATGGCTGACGACAGTACGCTGCTTTCCGGCGTCTCAGAACTGGACGTCATTCCTCCCCAGTCCCAGACCCTGACGGAACAACGCCTTAAATTCTGGTTCCAGCAGGCCGATGCAGACACCCGTGCCCGGTTTTTACAGTGGGCAAAACAACAACCTTCATCATAAGCCACATTTTTTACGCCTTTCTCTTGCAGCGTCAAACGGTTCCCGTCATCGTGTAGGTAGTTAACCTGATGGATATGATTATGGAACTGACAACACGCACGCTCCCGGAACGCAAACACATTGCTCTGGTGGCGCACGATCACTGTAAACAAATGCTGCTTAACTGGGTTCGCCGCCATCAGTCTTTGCTGGAAAAGCACGCCCTGTCGGCAACCGGCACCACCGGTAACCTGATCCAGCGCGAAACGGGTCTGGAGGTGAACGCCATGCTGAGCGGCCCGATGGGTGGCGATCAGCAGGTCGGCGCGCAGATCTCCGAAGGGAAGATTGATGTGCTGATCTTCTTCTGGGATCCGCTGAACGCGGTTCCGCACGACCCGGATGTCAAAGCCCTGCTGCGTCTGGCGACGGTGTGGAATATTCCGGTGGCAACAAACCTCTCGACGGCGGATTTCATTATCGAATCGCCACAGTTTAACTCGACGGTGGATATCCTCATTCCGGACTATCAGCGTTATCTTTCCGACAGACTGAAGTAGCTTTTTTTGCCGGGTGGCGGCTACGCCTTACCCGGCCTACCCATCCTTGCCCGTCTTCGTTAAGGCTTTCGCGCCACTGGCACATCAATACTCTTCAAAATATCGACAAACACGGATGGCTCCTCTTTATTGAACAGCAGCCACACGCGATGGCGCGCGCGGGTCATGGCCACATACAGCAAACGCCGCTCTTCGGCATCCGGGAAGTCTTCCGGCACCGGCAGCAAGGCCTGCTCCATGACCGACTCGCGGGCCGGAGCCGGGAAACCGTCGCTGCCCTCTTTCAGCCCCATGACAATCACATAGTCGGCCTGCTGCCCTTTGCTGGCGTGAATCGTCATAAATTCAAGCTGCAGCTTCGGCCAGCGGGTGGCCGCTTTTTCCAGCGCCTCGGGTTTGAGATGATGGTAACGCGCCAGCACCAGGATACGCTCATCGGGCTTCGCGTAACCACTGAGCTTGTCCAGCAGCGGTTCCAGCTGATCATCCGCCAGCAGGGTCACGGCTTTTTTATCCCCTGGCCGCAGGCTATTGAGCGGTTTTGCTAGCTGATGCGGGTTCTGCTGGATGAAGCGGTTGGCGATTTCACCAATCCGTGAATTGAAGCGGTAGGTGGTGTCCAGATCGCTGCGATCGCCTTCGCCAAAATAGTGGTGGAATGCGGTCGTCAGCGAAAGCTGTGCCCCACTGAAGCGATAGATGGCCTGCCAGTCATCCCCCACCGCAAACAGCGAGGTATGCTTATTTTGCGCCCGCAGCGCTGAGAGCAACGCTGCACGCTGCGGAGAGATATCCTGGAACTCATCCACCAGAATATGCTTCCACGGGCTGACAAAACGCCCCTTCTCAAGAATGATGATGGCCTGATGGATCAGGCCGGAGAAATCAACGGCATTTTCCGCTTTCAGCGCGGTTTTCCAGGCCTTCAGCAGCGGCGCCATCAGCTTGACCCGCTTCGAAAACAGATCGCGGATCGCCTCCGGCGCGCTTTCAATCATCTCTGCCTGCGTTCCGCCGTGCATTCGCATCAGGCTGACCCAGCGGTCAAGCCGTGAACCCAGCCGACGCGCCAGTTTGTCATCCTGCCAGAAGCTGCCTTCCGGCACGTCCCAGTTGAGTTCCTCCTCGAGCCACTGACGCCATCCTTTCGCCTGCGCCTTTTTCTCACTGCACTGCTGGCGCCACGTTTTGATAAACAGCGCCTGACGCGCCTGCGCGTCGTTTTCCAGCTTACTGATAGCAGGCACTTTTTTACTGCCCTGCTGAATAATATGCAGGGCAAGGGCATGGAAGGTTCTGGCCGTGATATCCCGGGTATGCAGACGTTCCTGGATCCGTTCGTCCATCTCCTGGGCCGCCTTGCGACCAAAGGCCAGAAGCAGAATTTGATCGGCGACCGCTTCCCCGGTCGTCAGCAGCCAGCCGGCACGCGCGACCAGCACCGACGTTTTACCGCTACCGGCCCCCGCCAGCACCAGCAGCGACTGCTCGCCGTTGACCACCGCGCGCGCCTGAGCCGGATTAAGCGGAGAAGACTCCACCGTACTGAAAAAGTCGGCGTATTGGGTGAGCATGGCGTCCGTCCAGGCCTGATTATGGGCGAGCCGGCTTTTATCCTTATCATTCAGCCAGGCCTGGCACTGGCGCCAGGCGTCGCGACAGTTGTCAAACTCCTCGAGACGCGTCACGGAGATCGGCAGCGCCGAGAGTGCCTGCCGGATTTTTTGCTGTAGCCCGGCGGTCTGCTGACGGGTGAGCCACGAATGCTGCGCGTTGCTTTGCGCGATATCGTCCAGCACCTTCTGAAGCACCCCGGCGGCAATCACGCTCATATCCTGACTCCACTGCTGCCAGAGCGCGTTCAGGTGATGATGAAAACGTTGGGTTTCTGCCCACTCGGTGCCGTGAAGACGCACGACTTTATCGTCAGGCAGTACGAACTCCAGTTCGCCCCACACCAGCCCGCGTTTGCAGTGGATAGCCAGAAGCTGATTAAACGGAATAAGGTATTCGTGGCGTTCCCCGGAGACTTTTACCCCGGCATTGAGGAGAACCACCCTGTCATAAGGGTGTTGCGCCAGACGTTTGCCTAACGACGTTGCTTTCAGTTCCATGTTCCGCCAAATCCACGAAGAGATAATTTACCTGACAGTGTAACTGCCAGTTTTAAGGTGCTCCAGCCTAAAAAAACGTTACAATCATTGGGCGTTAATTTTATCGAAAGGAAGTGAGGGTTTATGCGTACCGTTCTGAATGTGTTGAATTTTGTGCTGGGCGGTTTTGCCACCACCCTTTCCTGGCTTTTTGCCACGCTGGTGAGCATCGTCCTGATTTTTACGCTCCCCCTGACCCGCTCCTGCTGGGAAATCACAAAACTCTCCTTCGTCCCCTACGGGAATGAAGCCATCCACGTTGACGAGCTGAATCCGGAGAACAAAAACGCCCTGATGAATACGGGCGGAACCCTGCTGAACATTCTGTGGCTGATTTTCTTCGGCTGGTGGCTCTGCATCATGCATATTTTTGCGGGGATTGCGCAGTGCATCACGATTATTGGTATTCCGGTGGGGATCGCGAACTTTAAGATCGCCGCTATCGCCCTTTGGCCCGTCGGGCGCAGGGTTGTTCCGGTCGAAGTGGCCCAGGCGGCGCGTGAAGCCAATGCGCGTCGTCGTTTTCAGTAACTAAGGACTGGCCGCGTTTATGCTAAGCCCACTGCTTCGCCGTTATACCTGGAACAGCACCTGGCTTTATAACGTCAGGATATTTATCGCGCTTTGCGGCACGGTTGCTCTGCCCTGGTGGCTGAATGATGTCAAACTCACTATCCCGCTCACGCTAGGAGTGGTGGCCGGGGCGCTGGCGGACCTGGACGATCGTCTGGCCGGGCGTTTGCGTAATCTGGTCATTACGCTTGTCTGCTTTTTTATTGCGTCAGCATCCGTTGAGCTGCTTTTCCCCTGGCCCTGGCTGTTTGCCCTGGGTCTTACCCTCTCAACCAGCGGGTTTATTTTGCTGGGTGGCCTTGGGCAGCGCTATGCCACCATCGCTTTTGGTGCATTGCTGATCGCCATCTACACCATGCTGGGCGTTTCCCTGTACGACCAGTGGTACCAGCAGCCGGTTCTGCTGTTGCTGGGTGCCATCTGGTATAACCTGCTGACGCTAACCGGTCATCTGATCTTCCCGGTTCGCCCTCTGCAGGATAATCTTGCCCGCAGCTTTGAGCAGTTAGCCCACTATCTGGAACTGAAATCCCGGCTGTTCGACCCGGATATCGAGGAAGAAAGCCAGGCGCCGCTCTACGATCTGGCGCTTGCTAACGGCCAGCTGGTTGCCACCCTTAATCAGACAAAAGCCTCTCTGCTTACCCGTCTGCGTGGCGATCGCGGTCAGCGCGGAACGCGAAGGACCTTACACTACTATTTTGCCGCCCAGGATATTCATGAACGTGCCAGCTCCTCGCACGTTCAGTATGCCGCCCTGCGTGAGAGGTTCCGCTACAGCGACGTGATGTTCCGCTTCCAGCGCCTGCTCTCCATGCAGTCTCAGGCGTGTCAGCGGCTCTCGCGCTCCATTCTGCTGCGCACGCCCTATCAGCATGATCCCCGCTTTGAACGCGTATTCAGCCACCTTGATGCGGCGCTCGACCGCGTTCAGGCCAGCGGAACGTCACCGGAACACATCAAAGCGCTAGGCTTTCTGCTCAACAACCTGCGGGCAATTGATGCACAGCTGGCGACCATTGAGTCCGAACAGGCGATGGCGCTTCCGGGCAGTGAGGTGGAAAACCAGCTTGCTGATGACAGCGTGCACAGTTTTAGCGATATGTGGCTACGCCTGAGCCGCAACTTCACGCCGGAGTCGGCTCTCTTTCGCCACGCGGTGAGAATGTCGCTGGTGCTGTGCGTGGGGTATGCCTTTATCCAGATAACCGGGCTGCATCATGGCTACTGGATCCTGCTCACCAGCCTGTTCGTCTGCCAGCCGAACTATAACGCAACCCGACATCGCCTGGCGCTGCGTATTATCGGCACGCTGGTTGGCGTCGCGATCGGCCTGCCGGTGCTCTATTTCGTGCCTTCCATCGAAGGTCAATTGATTCTGATCGTGATCACCGGCGTGCTGTTCTTCGCGTTTCGCAACGTGCAGTATGCCCACGCCACCATGTTCATCACGCTGCTGGTACTGCTCTGCTTTAACCTGCTGGGTGAAGGCTTTGAAGTCGCCCTGCCCCGTGTGATTGATACGCTGATAGGCTGCGCGATTGCCTGGGCCGCAGTCAGCTTTATCTGGCCGGACTGGCGTTTCCGCAATTTGCCGCGCGTGGTCGACAGGGCGATGAATGCCAACTGTCGATACCTTGACGCTATCCTGGAGCAATATCACCAGGGGCGCGATAACCGCCTGGCTTACCGGATAGCACGTCGTGATGCGCACAACAGTGATGCAGAACTGGCCTCCGTTGTCTCTAACATGTCAACGGAGCCTCGCGCCACGGCGGAAATTCGTGAGACCGCGTTTCGCCTGCTTTGCCTTAACCATACCTTCACCAGCTATATTTCGACGCTGGGGGCCCACCGCGAGAAGCTTACTAACCCGGCGATTCTCAACCTCCTCGATGACGCCGTCTGCTATGTCGATGATGCGCTTCATCACCGCCCGGCCGATGAACCGCGCGTTAGACAGGCTCTGGATGAACTGGCTCAACGCATTGCGCATCTTGACCCAGGAAATGACAGCAAAGCGCCGCTGGTTCTTCAGCAGATAGGCCTGCTTATCGCTCTGCTGCCTGAAATTTGCCGGCTGCAACAGCACATCGCTACCTGGAAGAACGACTCTCCTGTGGCTCAGGCAGCGCATTAAACCACTCCGTCAGCTCCCGGCGGATGCCTGCCGGGAGTGCCGCCTCATGCAGCCCTTCGATAGCCCCTTCCAGCGCAAAAAGCACTTTTATACTCAGTGCCTTATTCTTTGCCCGCATCTTCAGCCAGCTCGCTCTGGCCCCCAGTGCCCGCAGCGTTTCTTCATTGGTGATACCGGCTTCAAAGAGCAAGACTTCAAGCTGAAAGGTCAGGTTTGGCAGATCCTTGAGTCGGTTTCGTTGATGGCGCTGATAGCGCTCTTTCCTTGCCGCACTGAGTGCAAACGAAGAGAGCTGAAGCAACCGCGCCCTGTCCTGCCATAATCCGTCATCCACACGATAATAGTTGAGCAGCACCGGGCGGCCTCGCTTCATCAACGTCAAAAAGGAGGAAGCATTCTTTACACAATATTTCGCACTCTCCTCACAAGCCCGAAGATAAAGCTCGCCATCAGACACCATAGCAAAAACCGCATCATCCACCGCCAGGGTGTAGCCGCCAAACAGCGCGCGATGATGAATCTCGCCCAACGGGGACAGGTATTCCTGGGATTTATAAATCCGTTCATAAGATATCTTTTTCATGATATTTCCCTTCAGAATCATAGACTAACAACAAAATTTCTTACTAGCGGATCCGTTAGCAGGAAAATAGGCAACTTATCGTCGTTGAGCAAGATGATTTTTCGAGGGGCATCAAGATTGAATGAATTTTGCGAGTCGCTTTCCGAAAATGAGGTTGATCTTTGGGCATACAGGGGTTACTGTATATCCATACAGTAACTACAGGGCTGGAATGAATATGCACACTTCAGGCTATGCAAATCGCGCAATCTCTCTCTCTTCTGCCGCAGGCAATGTCGCGCAGAATTCCGTCGAGCGTGTTTCCACAGGGCTTATCAGTGAAGTGGTTTATCGTGAAGACCAGCCCTTGTTAACGCAACTTCTGCTACTGCCGTTATTACAACAACTCGGTCAGCAATCGCGCTGGCAGCTTTGGCTCACGCCACAGCAAAAGCTGAGCCGCGAGTGGGTTCAGTCCGCTGGCCTGCCGCTGACCAAGGTCATGCAGATTAATCAGCTCTCGCCTTGCGATACCGTTGAGTCGATGATCCGCGCGTTACGCACAGGGAATTACAGCGTGGTGATTGGCTGGTTGCCGGAAGAGTTGACGGAAGAGGAACATTTCCGCCTGACCGAAGCTGCTGAAGAAGGGAATGCGATCGGGTTCATTATGCGTCCGGTTCGATCGGATTCTTACCGCAGAGGACAACTTTCTGGGCTAAAAATTCACTCAAATTTGTATCATTGAGTGAAATTAAGATTTTTCCTGGAATTTTTTTTGACCGCAAGATGAGGTTTTAGTTCCCGACCTCAAAATTGCGGCAAGGCTTGTCTGGTGCGGTTCTCCTTCATTTTATTGCACAAAATTCGTTCGAAAAATGTTAAATAATCGGTATACGGAACTTTTTTTTTCATATGCCTGACGGACTTCACACTTGTAAGTTTTCAGCTACGTTGTAGACTTTACATCGCCAGGGGTGCTCGGCCTAAGCCGAAGATATCGGTAGATTTATATTTGACCACGCCCCCCGGTGAAGGATTTAACCGTGATTCTCTCTTGAGACTTTCATGGCGAATTTTGGATGATAACGAGGCGCAAAAAATGAAAAAGACAGCTATCGCGATTGCAGTGGCACTGGCTGGCTTCGCTACCGTAGCGCAGGCCGCTCCGAAAGATAATACCTGGTATGCAGGTGGTAAACTGGGCTGGTCTCAGTTCCACGACACTGGCTGGTACAACAGCAGCCTGAACAATGATGGCCCAACTCACGAGAGCCAGCTTGGTGCAGGTGCGTTCGGTGGCTATCAGGTTAACCCGTATGTTGGTTTTGAAATGGGTTACGACTGGTTAGGTCGTATGCCATACAAAGGCGACACCGTAAACGGCGCTTTCAAAGCACAGGGCGTTCAGCTGACCGCTAAACTGGGTTACCCAGTAACTGACGATCTGGACGTGTACACCCGTCTGGGCGGCATGGTATGGCGCGCTGACTCCAGCAACAGCATCGCTGGCGACGACCATGACACCGGTGTTTCCCCAGTATTCGCTGGTGGCGTTGAGTGGGCTATGACCCGTGACATCGCTACCCGTCTGGAATACCAGTGGGTTAACAACATCGGCGACGGCAACACCGTTGGTGTTCGTCCAGACAACGGCATGCTGAGCGTAGGTGTTTCCTACCGTTTCGGCCAGCAGGAAGAAGCAGCACCAGTTGTTGCTCCAGCGCCGGCTCCAGCTCCAGAAGTACAGACCAAGCACTTCACTCTGAAGTCTGACGTTCTGTTCAACTTCAACAAAGCGACTCTGAAACCAGAAGGCCAGCAGGCACTGGATCAGCTGTACACCCAGCTGAGCAACCTGGATCCTAAAGATGGTTCTGTAGTGGTTCTGGGCTTCACCGACCGTATCGGTTCTGACGCTTACAACCAGAAACTGTCTGAGAAACGTGCTCAGTCTGTTGTTGATTACCTGATCTCTAAAGGTATCCCAGCTAACAAGATCTCCCCACGTGGTATGGGCGAATCTAACCCAGTTACTGGCAACACCTGTGACAACGTGAAAGCTCGCGCTGCACTGATCGACTGCCTGGCTCCAGATCGTCGCGTAGAGATCGAAGTTAAAGGCATCAAAGACGTTGTAACTCAGCCAGCGGCATAAGTTATCGTCTTATAAAAAAACCCCGCAATGCGGGGTTTTTTATTGTCTGAAGAAAAGTAAAAAAATCTACTTCTTACCCAACAGCGCCTGAAGGTCGTTCTTCAGTGTCGACATCTGGTTGGCGTATTTCTCTTTATGTTCTGCATCCTCAATCAGCTGCACGATGGTTTCCGACAGCGTTTTGCCCCGACGTTGTGCCAGCCCGGCCAGGCGCTGCCAGACAACAAATTCCAGGTCGATTGATTTTTTGCGCGTGTGCTGATGCTCAGCATTAAAATGCCGTTTGCGTCGCGCACGGATAGTTTGCTTCATCCGGTTTAACAAGGCAGGATTGATGTGTTTCTCAATCCAGCCGTTAACCTGTACCGGTTCATTTTCGAGGGTCAGCAAAATATCCACGGCTTCTTGTGCAGCGCTGGCTTCGATGTAGCAGGTGATCAGCTCCCCTTCACGGTGCTTTTTGACCAGGTACTTCCATTTCCAGCCGCTTTCGAGATTTTCCAGTTGTTGATATTTCATTGCGATCTCAGTGTTACCACGTAACTCTGTTCAGAATATCAGTTTTTTAGCAATCTGCTGAAAAGAAATCATATCCTGTGAGTGAATGCAGCCAATCGCCCTGTCGAAATCCCCAATCCTGCTTGGGTACAGCCCCCCGCTTACGGTATACTCCACGCTTTTACATCTGACTAAAAAACATCAACTTTGACCATTACGAAACTTGCATGGCGTGACCTTGTTCCGGATACCGAAAGTTATCAGGAATTGTTTGCACAGCCAGATCTCGCAAAAGAACACGAATTCATCCTTAGCGATACGCAGCCCCGTTTGCATTACGCGCTGGAGCAGGCATTAAGCCCCTGGGCAACTGCGCCCTTCATGCTGCTCAAAGCCCCGGAAGAAGCGGAATACCTGACGTTGTTCGGGGATGCCGTGCGTCAGCTAAAGCCGGAAGCGAACGCCGTTTTTGGCGGCCAGTATCGTATTACGGGACATGATGTCACTTTCGAACCGGCGGCGCAGGCTGACGGCCTTTTTGCCGCTAAGGGCGAGGTGATTACCGCGAACTGGGTCGAGGCTGAACAACTCTTTGGTTGTCTGCGCCAGTTTAACGGCGAGCTTTCGCTGCAGCCTGGGCTGGTACATCGCGCAAATGGCGGTGTCCTGATCATCTCGCTGCGTACCCTGCTCTCGCAGCCGCTGCTGTGGATGCGTCTGAAAACCATCGTGCACCAGCAGCGTTTCGACTGGGTCGGCTATGATGAGTCTCGTCCTCTGCCCGTCTCTGTTCCGTCCATGCCGCTGTCGTTAACCGTCGTGTTGACGGGCGACCGTGAGTCGCTGGCGGATTTCCAGGAAATGGAGCCGGAACTGGCTGAGCAGGCGGTATATAGCGAATACGAAGACAATATCCAGATTGCCGATGCCGACGATATGGCGCAGTGGTGTCAGTGGGTGATGGCCGTTGCCGAACGTTTTGCGCTGCCAACGCCTGCGGCTGACGCGTGGCCAGGCCTGATCCGCGAAGCGGTGCGTTATACCGGTGACCAGGAAACGCTGCCACTTTGCCCGCTCTGGATCGGCAAGCAACTGCGTGAAGTGGGTGTGATTAGCGGTAACGGTGCGTTCACCGGAGAACAACTCACCCAGATGCTGGCTCAGCGAGAGTGGCGAGAAGGCTATCTTGCTGACCGTATGCAGGATGAAATTCTGCTGGAACAAATTCTGGTGGAAACCGAAGGCGAACGCGTCGGGCAGATTAACGCCCTGTCGGTGATTGAATTTCCTGGCCATCCGCGCGCGTTCGGGGAGCCGTCCCGTATCAGCTGCGTTGTGCATATTGGCGATGGCGAATTTACCGATATCGAACGCAAAGCCGAGCTGGGCGGAAACATTCACGCCAAAGGCATGATGATCATGCAGGCGTTTTTGATGTCTGAACTGCAGCTTGAGCAACAGATCCCCTTCTCCGCCTCGCTGACGTTTGAGCAGTCCTACAGCGAAGTGGATGGGGATAGCGCCTCTATGGCTGAACTGTGCGCCTTAATCAGCGCCCTGGCGGAAGTGCCCATCAATCAGAACATCGCAATCACCGGTTCGGTGGATCAATTTGGTCGTGCGCAGCCTGTGGGTGGCCTCAACGAGAAAATCGAAGGCTTCTTCTCTATCTGTCAGCAGCGTGGCTTAAACGGCAAGCAGGGTGTGATTATTCCGGCTCCCAACGCACGCCATTTAAGCCTCAGTCAGGAGATCCTGGATGCGGTTGAACAAGAGCAGTTCGCTATCTGGGCCATCGAAGGGATTGAGGATGCACTACCCTTACTGACAAACCTGGTATGGGATGGCGAAGGGCAAACCACCCTGATGCAGACTATCCAGGAGCGCATTGCTCAGGCGACACAGCAGGATGCTCGTCATCGTTATCCATGGCCGTTACGCTGGCTGGGCTGGTTTAGTTCGAACTGATCGGACTTGTTCAGCGTACACGTGTTAGCTATCCTGCGTCCTTCACTAAAATAAGGCTTACTGAGAACATGGTAGATAAACGCGAATCCTATACAAAAGAAGATCTTCTTGCCTCTGGTCGCGGTGAACTGTTTGGCGCGAAAGGCCCACAGTTACCGGCCCCGAACATGCTGATGATGGACCGTGTCGTGAAAATGACCGAAACCGGCGGCAACTTCGATAAGGGTTACGTAGAAGCAGAACTCGATATCAACCCGGACCTGTGGTTCTTCGGTTGCCACTTTATTGGCGATCCGGTAATGCCTGGCTGTCTGGGTCTGGATGCAATGTGGCAGCTGGTTGGCTTCTATCTGGGCTGGCTGGGTGGTGAAGGTAAAGGCCGCGCGCTGGGCGTAGGCGAAGTAAAATTCACCGGCCAGGTTCTGCCTACAGCGAAGAAAGTGACCTATCGTATTCACTTCAAGCGCATCGTTAACCGCCGCCTGATTATGGGCCTGGCAGATGGCGAAGTGCTGGTCGACGGTCGTCTGATCTATAGCGCAAGCGACCTGAAGGTTGGCCTGTTCCAGGACACGTCCGCGTTCTGATCGTGCTTTTTGCACCCCCGGAAAGGCGAAACCTCCGCAATGCGGAGGTTTCTTTTTTAAAAGAGACGTTATCAGGCTATGAGTGCCCTGTCGCCGATGGCTTCTCGCCAGCCTCCAAGCCATTGTGACCTTTGATTTATCGTCTGATAAGGACACATTTCTTTAGAACGTCCAGCGATGCCGGCCTGATAACCACGTTGATGAGCCCGTTCCAGGCGATCTCGTTTCTGTCTCTTCATGCCTCGTTTCCCTCATTCTTTTGTCTGGTGGAAAGAAAACAGTGTCTGCACTATCTGCACAGGCACAGATAACGAATACCCCGAATTAGTCGCATCGTCAATGTTCAAAATTCATACGGGTGTCATATTTGTGAGCTACCTGGAAGATCATTTGTACAAAAATTGTGACGTGGCACAAGTAACGACCTGAAGTGAAAACGAAAAAAAACCGCAATCAGCAACAGACCGATTGCGGTTTTTGATGATGAATTTTACTTATGGCAGCCGGGAAATCTCTCTCGCGATACTGGCCGACTCCTGCGCCCAACCCTGAGCCAGGACTTTCACCATTTCGTCATAGCCATCTTTCTGCTGCTTCAGCTCCAGATGGAAAGGACGCTTAATCAGCTGCCCCTGATGATTCAACAACCACTCCCCGCTGATCACCACTGCACCGTCATAGCGGCCGTGGAAGCCCGTTACGGTGACGTTCAGCGTATCCTGATCGTTACCCAGCGGCTGCGACGCGACAACCCAGCCCGGAAGCTGGCTACCCAGATTGGCCACCAGCGTGTTGCGCAGCTGCTGATCCAGCGGGCTGGCCCACAGGTTGTTGGTCGCAATCACATATTTAACGTCGCTGGTCTGATAGACCACGCCGTTTCCTGCCAGATAATCCGGCACGGCAACCTGCTCAACCCACAGCTGGCGGTTTCCCTGACTCGCCGTGCTTTGCCCGCCGCTGTGGGTCGCCACAGGCAGCTGATAGTAGCTTTTATTCTCTACCCCTGAACTGCACGCCGTTAACAGCAGAGCGCCAACCATCAATAGCCACTTTTTCATTCTTTTGCCCTCTTCGGCTCAGGATCCTTTTTATCTTTCGCTTCGAACACCAGCGCGTTGCTCTTCTCGTTGAGCGTTTTCAGAACAGGCTGCAGTTCACGCAGGACCTGATCAAGACGCTGCATATCTGCCACCATCTTGTTATAGGCTGCTGAGCCCGGCTGGAAGCCCTGCATACTGCGGTTCAGCTCACGCAGCGTTTTCTGCATGTCCTGCGGCAACTGTTGCATGCTCTGGCTCGCCGTGATCTTGTTGATGTTATCCAGCGTGGTTTGCAGGCGCTGCATTGTCTCCTGGCTCTGATGTAACGACCCGGTCGCCGCTTCAATCATCGGATTCAGTGGCAGATTGTTGATCTTATCCAGCGTCTCCATCAGACGCTGCTGGATCTGCGCCAGGCCGCTGCTCACCGTTGGGATGATCTTATAGCCACCGAACTCACGGATACCGGTAATCGGCGGTGCTTTCGGGTAGAAGTCCATATCCACATACAGCGCACCGGTGACCAGGTTGCCGGTTTTCAGCGACCCGCGCAGACCGCGTTCCATCAGCTGGGTGATATGAGTCGCGATATCCTGATTTTCACCAATCTGATTAAGCAGACGCTCCGGTTCAATGCGGATCAGTACCGGAATGCGGTAATCATCATCCAGCACCTGCTGAAGGCCCGGGACGAAGAACGGCACTTGCCCAACCGTACCGAGACGAATGCCGCGGAACTCAACAGGCGCCCCCGGCTGCAGGCCGCGAACGGAGTCTTTAAAGAACATCAGGAAGTCAACGTGATCGGTATAGAGCGCATCCTGAATGCTTTTTTGATCGTCAAAGAGACGGAAGGCGGTGTTCTCTGCGACCGGCTGCCCTAAATCCAGGCCCTCCGGCACGTCAAAACTCACGCCGCCGCCAAACAGCGTGGTCAGCGACCCCATTTCAACGCGCATACCTGCCGAAGTCAGATCCACCGCGATCCCGCTGTCTTTCCAGAAGCGGACGTTGCTGGTGACCAGGCGATCGTTTGGCGCATTGATGAAGAGCTGATAGCTGATCGCGCGTTTCTGCGGATCAAACGTGCTTTTCTCAACCGACCCGACCCGGTAGCCGCGGAACAGAACCGGGTCGCCCGCCGTGAGCTGACCTGCTTTTTTACTGTCGAGGATCACGCGGATACCCTTGGCATCAGGCGGCGCAAGCGGCGGTGAGTCCAGGAGCTGGTAGTTGGCTGGCTGGTTACCCTTAGCGCCGGGCTGCAGCTCAATGTAGGCGCCCGAAAGCAGCGTCCCTAAGCCGCTGATCCCTTCACGTCCCACCTGCGGCTTAACGACCCAGAAAACGGAATCGCCGTGCAGCAGTTTTTCCATGCCGGCATTAAGGCGCGCCTTAATCTCCACATGGGTTAAATCGTCCGTCAGGGTTGCGCTTTCGACCACGCCCACATCCACGCTACGGCTTTTGATGGTCGTTTTGCCACCCTCAATCCCCTCGGCATTGGTGGTTATCAGCGTCACTTCCGGTCCCTGATGGCTGTAATGATAAAACAGGATCCAGGCACCGATCAGCGCAGTCACGATGGGAAAAATCCACACCGGAGACCAGTTTTTGACCTTCTGCACTTTCGCCTCTCCACTCTTATTTTCCATGCTCTTACTCTTCCTCATGGCTTGATTCAGGCTCACGATCCCACGATAAACGAGGGTCGAAGGTCATGGCCGCAAACATGGTCATGATCACGACCAGTGCAAACATTAAAGCCCCCATCGCAGGATAAATACTCATCAAACCGCCCATCCGCACCAGCGCAGAGAGAACGGCGATGACAAACACGTCAATCATTGACCAGCGTCCAACAAACTCGACCACTTCATAAATAAGGTGCATGCGTTCGCTATCGCGTTTCCCATGCCCTTTCGCATCCCAACAGAGCCAGGCGATGGCGATCATTTTTAAGGTGGGCACCATAATACTGGCGATAAAGATGACGCCAGCGACCGGATAGGAACCTTCACCCCAGAGCAGTATCACCCCGGCGAGGATCGTCGAGGGCATTTTGTCACCGAGCAAATCGGTGATCATGATTGGCAGAATATTGGCTGGCAGATACAGCATGACGGACGTGACCAGCAGCGCCATCGTCCACTGCAGGCTATTTTTACGGCGGATGTGCCCCTTTGTTTCGCAGCGCGGACAGACGTCGAGATCGGCGGGCAGCACGGCGGTACAGCACGGGCACGAGCGAAGCCCCTGGCGAATGCCGGGCACCCCGACCTTCACCGTCTGTGAAAGCGTCGGCGCTGGCGCGATATCGTCCCACGCCCAACGCCTGTCCACACACTGGAAGGCGCGCAGCTGCAGAACACAGTACAAACACCAGGGAATAAAGCTGCTGCCAATCCCCACGTCGCCGTATGCCATCAGCTTCACGAAGCTGACCAGAATCCCCGCCAGAAAGATCTCGGCCATCCCCCAGCTTTTGAGCTGAAAAAGAATACGCGCCAGTCGGATTTTCAGCGGTGCCGGCATCCTGACGCGGTTCACCAGCAAAAGGATGACGACCAGGCAAAAAGCCGGGACTATCTGGACAAACAGGAGAAAAAAGGTCCCCAGGCTGGCGTAATCTTCCGAGAACATCACGCCCGGGATTTCAAGCAAATCCACCTGGCTGGTGATCCCCCCCACCTTCATATAGATGAAGGGGAAGAGATTGGAGAGCAGCAGCATAAATAAGGCTGCCAGAGCGTAAGCAGTGGGACGCTGCCGCGGCGCGTCCCACTCGGTTGTCAACGTCGTACCGCAACGTGGACACAGGGCTTTATGACCGTGACCAAGCTCTGGCAACGCCACGAGCATATCGCATTGCGAGCATAAAATATGCCTGTCGGCATGGTGCTGGTCACACATATGTTATCCCTGTTTATGCGCCGTTTTTCAGAGACTCAAGGTACTCCCAGCGCTCAAATGCTTCTTCCAGGGCTTTTTCAGCCGCGGACAGTTCTGACAGTACTTTCTGAGTATAGTCATGCGATTGAGTAAAGAATGACGCATCAGCAACCTGTTTTTGCAGATCCTCAAGCGCGGCTTCCAGCTCTTCAAGACGCTGCGGTAGCCCCTCCAGTTCGCGCTGCAGGTTATAGCTTAGTTTAGCCGAGGTTTTCTTGACAGTTTCTGCTTTTGTTACAGCAGGTTCAGAACTTATTTTGGACTTTGCCTGCTTCGTCGCCAGCGACTGTGCCTGCTGCCCTTTTGCATCGTGATAACCGCCGACATATTGACCAATTCGCCCTTCACCTTCGAAGATCCAGCACTCGGTCACGGTGTTGTCAACGAACTGACGATCGTGGCTGACCAGCATCACGGTACCCTGATAGCCGTCAATCAGCTCTTCGAGTAATTCCAGCGTTTCGACATCCAGATCGTTGGTCGGTTCATCGAGGATCAACAGGTTGCTTGGCTTCAGGAACAGGCGCGCCAGCAGAAGACGGTTTCGCTCACCGCCGGACAGCGCGCGCACCGGCGTCATGGCGCGTTTCGGATGGAACAGGAAGTCCTGCAGGTAGCCCAGCACGTGGCGAGGCTTGCCGTTCACCATCACTTCCTGCTTACCTTCGGCGAGGTTGTCCATCACCGTACGGTCCGGATCCAGCTCCGCGCGGTGCTGGTCGAAGTAGGCGACCTCTAGCTTGGTTCCGCAGTGAATACGTCCGCTGTCGGCCTGCAGCTGGCCCAACATCAGCTTCAGCAGCGTGGTTTTACCGCAGCCGTTCGGGCCAATCAGGGCGATTTTGTCGCCGCGCTGCACCTGCGCGGAGAAATCGTTCACCAGTACTTTACCGTCAACCTGATAGTTGACGTTTTCCATTTCGAAGACAATCTTGCCGGAACGGGACGCCTCTTCCACCTGCATTTTGGCGCTGCCCATCACTTCACGGCGTTCGCTGCGCTCGCGACGCATCGCCTTCAGGGCACGCACGCGGCCTTCGTTACGGGTACGACGGGCTTTGATGCCCTGGCGGATCCAGACCTCTTCCTGCGCCAGCTTGCGGTCGAACTCGGCATTCTGCAGCTCTTCCACGCGCAGGTTTTCTTCTTTCTCCAGCAGATAGGTGTCGTAATCCCCGGGATAGGTGACCAGCTTGCCGCGGTCGAGGTCGACAATGCGCGTCGCCATATTGCGAATAAACGAACGGTCGTGCGAGATAAAGATGATGGTGCCGCTGAAGGTTTTCAGGAAACCTTCCAGCCAGTCGATCGCTTCGATATCCAGGTGGTTGGTCGGTTCGTCCAGCAGCAGCACCTTCGGCCCGCTGACCAGCGCGCGGCCCAGGGCCGCTTTACGCAGCCAGCCGCCGGAGAGCGCCGACAGCTCCATATCGGGTTCCAGACCGAGCTGCGCCAGTACTTCATTAATGCGGTTTTCAAGCTGCCACAGACCGTGGTGATCGAGCATCTCCTGCACTTTCGCCAGTTCGTTGAGGTTTTTGTCGCTCGGATCGGTCATCACCAGATGCGAAATCTCGTGATAGCGCTTCAGGTATT
The DNA here is from genome assembly GCF_002952735.2 of Enterobacter sp. SGAir0187. Classification (NCBI taxonomy): domain Bacteria; kingdom Pseudomonadati; phylum Pseudomonadota; class Gammaproteobacteria; order Enterobacterales; family Enterobacteriaceae; genus Enterobacter; species Enterobacter sp. SGAir0187. The sequence continues at coordinate 926,283 of NZ_CP025034.2, forward strand.
CAGCCTGCTCGGAGATCCCTTCCGCCACGAAATCGTAAACGCTGCCGGTCACGTGACGCGGTGGATCCTGCTGCAGGCGGGAGACAATCAGATCCTGCTCGTAAACAATACGCCCGTCATCCAGCCCCTGTTCGCGGTTAAGGATTTTCATCAGCGTGGATTTACCCGCGCCGTTACGGCCCACCAGACAGACGCGCTCGTTATCTTCGATGTGAAGTTCTGCATTGTCGAGAAGCGGTGAGTCGCTGAAAGAGAGCCACGCGCCGTGCATACTAATTAAAGACATTTATTTTTCCTTTCAGACCGCGGTAATCAACCAGCAGTTATGGATTTGACGGTTACGGGCAAAGTCCTGAGACAGCGTTTTTTGGCTGATTTCTTGTGCTTTCAGTCCCAGGGCTGCTAAGCCGTCATGATCCATACGGAAGCCGCGTTTGTTGTTCGAGAACATAATGGTGCCGCCTTTGCGCAGCAGGCGCTTCAGGTCGGTCATCAGGCGCAGGTGATCGCGTTGTACATCAAAGCTATCTTCCATACGCTTGGAGTTGGAGAAGGTCGGTGGATCGATAAAGATCAGGTCAAACTGCTCGTCGGTGTCGCGCAGCCAGCCCAGCACGTCAGCCTGCATCAGGCGATGCTGACGCCCGGTTAAGCCGTTAAGACGCAGGTTGCGCTCCGCCCACTCCAGATAGGTACGGGACATGTCCACCGTGGTGGTGCTGCGCGCGCCACCCAGACCGGCATGCACGCTGGCGCTGCCGGTATAGGAGAAGAGATTCAGGAAGTCCTTGCCCTTGCTCATCTGGCCCAGCATGCGACGGGCGATACGGTGGTCGAGGAACAGACCGGTATCCAGATAATCGGTCAGGTTGACCCACAGGCGCGCGTTATATTCGCCCACTTCGATAAAGTCGCCCTTCTCGCCCATCTTCTGGTACTGATTTTTGCCTTTCTGACGTTCACGCGTTTTCAGCACCAGCTTGTTTGGCGCAATACCCAGCACGGCGATGGTGGCGGCAATGACGTCCAGCATGCGCTGACGCGCTTTTTGCGCATCAATGGTTTTCGGCGGCGCATATTCCTGAATCACCACCCAGTCCGCGTAGCGGTCAACCGCCACGTTGTATTCCGGCAGGTCGGCATCGTACAGGCGATAGCATTCAATGCCCTCCTGCTTCGCCCACTTCTCAAATTTCTTCAGGTTCTTGCGCAGGCGGTTGGCGTAATCTTCTGCCACGCCGGACGGCTTGCTGTCGGCCGCCTTCTCCGCCAGATGGTAGTTTTTCTGCACGCAGTCCAGCGGGCCGTTTTTCGCTTTAAACTGGCGATCGGCGCGCAGCTGCAGGCAGCTCAGCAGTTCCGGCGAGGCGCTGAACAGAGACAGGTTCCAGCCGCCGAAGTGGTCCTTCATATTGCGGCCAAGCAGGCTGTGCAGGGCAATCAGCGCCGGTTCGCTATCGAGACGTTCGCCGTATGGCGGGTTGCTGATGACGGTACCGTACGGGCCTTTTGGCAGCGGGTTGGTCAGGTTCGCCACGTCTTTCACTTCAAAGGTGACCAGCTCGCCGATACCGGCACGGCGGGCGTTGCTGCGCGCACGCTCAATGACGCGAGGGTCGCTATCGGAGCCGTAGAAATGAGAAGTATATTCCGCAAGCCCCTTACGCGCGCGGGTCTGCGCGTCGTCTTTGACCTCTTTCCAGAGCGCTTCATCGTGCTGCGCCCAGCCCTTGAAGCCCCACTGGCCGCGGTGCAGCCCCGGCGCGCGGTCGGTAGCCAGCATAGCCGCTTCAATCAGCAGGGTACCGGAACCGCACATCGGGTCGAGCAGCGGCGTGCCCGGCTGCCAGCCGGAGCGCATCACAATTGCGGCCGCCAGGGTCTCTTTGATGGGTGCCATACCGGTACGATCGCGGTAGCCGCGCAGGTGCAGGCCCGCGCCGCTCAGATCGAGGGAGATACTCGCCGTGTCGCCGTTCAGCCAGACGTTAATACGCAGATCGGGGTTTTCACGATCGACGTTGGGACGTTCCTTATTTTTACGCGTGAAGCAGTCCACAATGGCGTCTTTTACGCGCAGGGCACCGTACTGGCTGTTGCGGATCTCGTCGTTCACGCCGTTGAAATGCACCGCAAAGGTGGCATTCGGGGTGAAGATCTCTGTCCAGTCGATCATCTGTACGCCGGTATAGAGATCAAGGTCGCTATAGACCTTGCACTCCTTCATCGGTAGCATGATGCGCGACGCCAGGCGGCTCCACATCAGGCTCTGGTAAATAAGCCGCGTGTCGCCCTCAAAATGGACACCACCCTGAACCACCTGGCACTCTTGCGCGCCCAGGCTTTCCAGTTCAGTTTTTAACAGCTCTTCCAGCCCACGGGCCGTACTGGCAAACAGAGAATTCATATCGTCACTTTTACTCTTAGAAAATTGTCGCGCATTATAGCTAATATGGCGTGTATGTCATAAAGTTGAAGGCTTATTTTCATTCGAGGGAGTGTGCAGTGGCGACGTTATCCAGGCTTTTTATTCATCCGGTGAAATCCATGCGCGGCATCGGCGTCTCTCACGCGCTGGCCGACATGAGCGGATTTGCCTTCGATCGTATTTTTATGGTCACCGAGCCTGACGGTACGTTCATTACCGCACGCCAGTTCCCTCAGATGGTTCGTTTTACCCCTTCCCCGCTTCACGACGGTTTGCACCTTACCGCGCCGGACGGTTCCAGCGCGGTGATTCGCTTTGCTGATTTTGCGCCCGTCGATGCGCCAACGGAAGTGTGGGGTAACCATTTTACCGCGCGCATCGCCCCGGATGAGATTAACCGCTGGCTGAGCGGCTTCTTTTCCCGTGACGTGCAGCTGCGCTGGGTTGGGCCTGAACTGATGCGTCGCGTGAAGCGCCACGACGCCGTTCCTCTTTCCTTCGCCGATGGCTTCCCGTTCCTGCTGACCAACGAAGCCTCGCTGCGTGATTTACAAGGCCGCTGCAAAGCCAGCGTTCAGATGGAACAGTTCCGTCCGAACCTGGTGGTGACGGGCGCAGAGGCCTGGGACGAAGATACCTGGAAAGTGATCCGCATTGGCAGCGTCATTTTTGACGTGGTGAAGCCGTGCAGCCGCTGCATTTTCACCACGGTCAGCCCGGAGAAAGGCCAGAAGCACCCTTCCGGCGAACCGTTGAAGACGCTGCAGTCATTCCGCACCGCGCAGGATAATGGCGATGTCGATTTCGGCCAGAACCTGATCCCACGCTCCAGCGGCGCGATCCGCGTAGGCGATGAGGTTGAAATTCTCGCCCGCGGGCCAGCAAGGGTTTACGGCTCGGGTCAGGAAGAGGAGTTTGTCGACGTTGAGACAAACGTCGCCGCTGCGGTAGAGATTCACTGGCAGGGCAACGTGATCCGGGGTAATAACCAGCAGGTGTTGCTTGAGCAGCTGGAACAAGCAGGGATCCGCATCCCCTATTCCTGTCGCGCGGGAATTTGCGGATGCTGCCGCATCAGGCTGGTGGATGGCGAAGTGAGTGCGTTGAAAAAATCGGCAATTGGAAATGACGGCACAATTCTGTGCTGTAGCTGCGTCCCTAAAACGTCCGTACAGCTGGAAGCTTAAACCGCCTGCTCGAGGCTGAAGGCATCCACGCGAAGCTGGGGCTTCAGCCTGTCGTTCATAACCTTAATGGCATCCCCAAGCTGCATTGTCCGCCCGGCAATCGTCACGCCGGGCTGGGCCAGCAAACAGAGCGCGGCATTTTCGCCGGGCTCCACCACCAGCAGGCTCACCTCTTCTGCGGTATCGCTCAGATTGACGCTGGCCGCATCACCCGTTGCCGGGGTCCAGTTCATGCCGTGCGGCAGGAAATGCCAGCTCTTTGGCATTTGCGGTTTCAGAAAACGAATAGCCACCAGCGCATTTAATACCAGCTCGGCACGCTGCTCTTTCGAGAGCACCAGATCGCGACATTTTTCCTCAAAGGAGAAATACAGCGCCGCGTCATCAACGCAAAAGCCTGACGGGGAAAAGGCGTCCGGGGTTAACATTCGGCGGGCAAAACGAGAGCGAAACAACATGCCATTGGCTAAGTCGAGCATCATTCGGTCATGCTCGTCGCAAAAATACCAGCGCCAGTTATCGTCAGGTTTAATTCGCATGTTTCTCTCCCGTCCCCGAAACGTCCTGTACTAAAAATGTCCTGATCGCCGCTTCGTTTATAACACCATTAATAAAAGACTATAATGTCTAAATAAGCAACAGTGACGGAATATAAAACAACCAGGGCTGGAAATAAAGCCCTGGTTGTCTGATTAAGAGAAAAGATTAGATATGAGTAACGATTTCTTTAATCAGCGGCGGCCCTTTAAAAATAAAGCCGGAATAGATTTGCACCAGTGACGCACCCGCTGCCATCTTCTCGCGCGCAGCAATCACCGAGTCAATACCACCGACGCCAATAATCGGCAGACGGCCATTTAATTCCGCAGACAGAGCACGAATAATTTCGGTGCTTTTTAATTGCACCGGACGGCCGCTTAACCCCCCCGCTTCGTCACAGTTTTTCATTCCCTGCACGAGGGAGCGATCGAGGGTGGTATTGGTCGCAATCACACCATCAATATTATGACGAACTAAACTGTCGGCAACCTGGATCAATTCTTCGGCAGAAAGATCCGGCGCGATCTTAACCGCGACCGGAACATATTTATGGTGGATCGACTGGAGTTCATTTTGTTTATTTTTAATGGCACTCAGAAGATCGTCCAGCGCCTCACCATATTGTAAGGATCGCAGCCCCGGGGTATTGGGAGAAGAAATATTCACCGCAATATAACCGGCATAGGCGTAGACTTTTTCCATACAAATCAGATAGTCATCTTTACCCTGCTCGACCGGCGTGTCTTTATTTTTGCCGATATTGATGCCCAGAATTCCGTCGAAGTGGGCTTTTTTAACGTTCTCTACGAGGTGATCAACACCGTGGTTATTGAAGCCCATGCGGTTGATCAGCCCTTCGGCTTCCACCAGTCGGAACAGGCGCGGCTTGTCATTTCCCGGCTGCGGGCGCGGGGTAACGGTGCCGATTTCAATGGAGCCAAAGCCCATCGCGCCCAGGGCATCAATGCACTCGCCGTTTTTGTCCAGACCGGCCGCCAGACCCAGCGGATTTTTAAAGGTCAGCCCCATGCACTGCACAGGTTTTACCGGCACATGCTGGCGCACCAGTGCGGCCAGAGGCGTTCCGGTAATACGACGTAATTGCTGGAATGTCAATTCATGAGCGCGCTCAGGGTCGAGCTGGAAAAGGGCTTTACGAACGAAGGGGTAGTACATGAACTCTCCTGGATTCCCGGTGTGCAAACCGGGAGGGGATTATGGGCGATCCCGGCGCGAAAGGGAATTGACCTGCGGCAAAAAATCAGCGTAAAACGCAATCGTTTACCTCCCCGTCTATTTCTTATGCACTTTTTCGCATTTTAATTGCAGATAAATCATTTAGTGGAATAAACGCGCGGTGTCACACTCCATAAAATTGTTATGAATGTTAGATAAAAGCAAACAATTAGTTATAAGGAGGAAGTATGCGCGTCATTACCCTGGCCGGAAGTCCACGATTCCCGTCGCGCTCCAGCGCCCTGCTGGAATATGCCCGTGAAAAACTGAATGCTCTGGATGTGGAAGTGTGCCACTGGAACCTGCATAACTTCGAACCTGAAGATTTGCTCTACGCCCGTTTCGACAGCCCCGCGCTGAAAACCCTCATTGAACAACTTAACGGCGCGGACGGCCTGATCGTGGCAACGCCGATTTATAAAGCCTCTTTTTCCGGGGCGCTGAAAACCCTGCTCGATCTGCTTCCGGAACGCGCGCTGGACGGAAAGGTGGTGCTGCCGCTGGCAACGGGCGGAACGGTTGCCCATTTACTGGCCGTGGATTACGCCCTGAAGCCGGTGCTGAACGCGCTGAAAGCGCAGGAGATCCTCCACGGCGTTTTCGCCGATGACTCACAGGTTATCGACTATCAGCACAAACCTCACTTTACGCCCAACCTGCAAACCCGCCTCGATAACGCACTGGAAACCTTCTGGCATGCCCTGCATCGCCGGGATATCCAGGCCCCGGCGTTTGGTCAGCCTCAAGGAGTCGCCCATGTTTAAAACCTTAACCCGCATCGGACTGGCCGGTTTGATGGCATTTACCTCGCTGGCCCATGCCGCAGAAACGGCTCCGGACAGCTTACGTATCGGCTATCAGAAAGGCAGCGTCAGCATGGTGCTGGCAAAAAGCCACCAGCTGCTGGAAAAACGCTTCCCGGACACCAAATTCTCCTGGGTGGAGTTCCCTGCTGGCCCGCAGATGCTGGAGGCCCTGAACGTGGGCAGTATCGATCTCGGCAGCACGGGCGATATTCCGCCGATATTTGCCCAGGCGGCGGGAGCGGACCTCGTCTATGTAGGCGTTGAGCCGCCCAAGCCGAAGGCCGAGGTGATCCTGGTGCCTGAAAACAGCGATATTAAAAGTGTCGCCGATCTCAAAGGCCATAAGGTCGCATTCCAGAAAGGTTCCAGCTCACACAACCTGTTGCTGCGTGCCCTGCAAGAGGCCGGGCTCAAGTTCACTGACATTCAGCCTGTTTACCTGACGCCTGCCGACGCGCGCGCCGCGTTCCAGCAGAAGAACGTTGATGCCTGGGCCATCTGGGATCCGTACTACTCCGCCGCATTACTGCAGGGCGGCGTTCGCGTGCTGAAAGACGGCACCACGCTGAAGCAAACCGGCTCGTTCTATCTGGCCGCGCGCCCTTATGCGGAAAAGAACGGCGCATTTATTCAGGGCGTGCTGGATACCTTTACCCAGGCCGATGCCCTGACTCAGAGCCAGCGCCAGGAGAGCATTACCCTGCTGGCGAAAACCATGGGCTTACCTGAGCCGGTGATCGCGAGCTATCTCAACCACCGTCCACCGACCACCATCACGCCCGTGGACGCCCACGTCGCCGCGCTTCAGCAACAAACGGCTGACCTTTTCTATCAAAACCACCTGGTACCGAAACAGGTCACTATTCGCGAACGCATCTGGCAGCCCGCAGGCAAAGAAGGAGCTAAATCATGAGTCTGAATCTTTTCTGGTTTTTACCCACCCACGGTGATGGACACTATCTTGGTACAGAAGAGGGTTCGCGCCCGGTTGACCATGGCTACCTGCAGCAGATTGCGCAGGCAGCAGACCGAATCGGTTTCACCGGGGTGCTGATCCCGACCGGACGGTCATGTGAAGATGCGTGGCTGGTCGCCGCGTCGATGATCCCGGTCACTCAGCGTCTGAAATTCCTGGTTGCGTTACGCCCGAGCGTGGTCTCCCCCACCGTGGCGGCGCGTCAGGCGGCAACGCTGGACAGACTGTCCAACGGCCGCGCCCTGTTTAACCTGGTGACGGGCAGCGATCCGCAGGAGCTGGCGGGCGATGGAGTATTCCTCGACCATACCGAGCGCTATGAAGCCTCCGCCGAGTTCACCCGCGTCTGGCGACGTCTGCTGGAAGGTGAAACCGTCACCTTTGAAGGCAAGCATATTCACGTGCGTGACGCGAAACTCTACTTCCCGCCGGTGCAGCAGCCGCGCCCGCCGCTCTATTTTGGCGGATCGTCGGATGTGGCTCAGGATCTGGCGGCAGAGCAGGTCGATCTCTATCTGACCTGGGGCGAACCGCCTGCGCTGGTGAAAGAAAAAATTGCCCAGGTCCGCGCGAAAGCGGCCGCCCATGGCCGCAAGGTGCGCTTCGGCATTCGCCTGCATGTGATTGTTCGCGAAACCAATGAAGAAGCCTGGCAGGCGGCGGACCGCCTGATCTCGCATCTGGATGATGAAACGATCGCCAGAGCCCAGGCCGCATTTGCCAAAACCGACTCCGTCGGACAGCACCGAATGGCGTCCCTGCACAACGGCAAGCGCGAGAACCTGGAGATCAGCCCGAACCTGTGGGCGGGCGTCGGCCTGGTACGTGGCGGTGCGGGCACAGCGCTGGTCGGCGACGGCCCGACCGTGGCCGCGCGAATTAATGAATACGCCGAGCTGGGCATCGACAGCTTTATTCTCTCCGGCTATCCGCATCTGGAAGAGGCGTACAAGGTGGGCGAGCTGTTATTCCCGCATCTGGATGTCGCCATTCCGGAAATTCCACAGCCGCAGCGGCTTCAGCTTCAGGGTGAAGCCGTGGCGAACGAATTCATTCCACGCAAAGCCGCACAGAGCTAAGGAGTGACCATGTCTGCCACCTCACAAAAATGGCTGCTGCGCGCCGCGCCGTGGTTTTTACCCGTCGGCATTGTGGCGTTCTGGCAGCTCGCATCGTCTACCGGCTGGCTGTCGAGCCGCATTCTGCCCTCTCCGGAGGGCGTTGTAGAAGCGTTCTGGTCGCTGAGCGTTAGCGGAGAGCTGTGGCAGCACCTGGCGATCAGCTCCTGGCGCGCCGTGATCGGGTTTTCCATCGGCGGCAGTATCGGGCTGATCCTGGGCCTGATCAGCGGCCTTTCACGCTGGGGTGAACGGCTGCTGGATACCTCCATCCAGATGCTGCGTAATGTGCCGCATCTGGCGCTGATCCCGCTGGTCATTTTGTGGTTTGGAATTGATGAGAGCGCCAAGATCTTCCTTGTGGCGCTGGGCACGCTGTTCCCGATTTACATCAATACCTGGCACGGCATCCGCAATATCGATCGTGGTCTGGTGGAGATGGCGCGCAGCTACGGCTTATCGGGTTTTTCCCTCTTTATTCATGTGATTCTGCCGGGCGCCCTGCCCTCCATTATGGTCGGCGTGCGTTTTGCGCTCGGCCTGATGTGGCTGACGCTGATTGTGGCGGAAACCATCTCAGCTAACTCCGGGATTGGCTACCTGGCGATGAACGCCCGTGAATTCCTGCAAACGGACGTGGTGGTAGTTGCCATTATCCTTTATGCCCTGCTCGGCAAACTCGCTGACGTCAGCGCCCAGTGGCTGGAGCGCAGCTGGCTGCGCTGGAACCCAGCCTATACCCTCCAGGAGGCGAAAGCATGAATACGGCACGACTGAATCAGGGGACCCCGTTACTGCTGAACGGCGTCACCAAACGCTACGGCGAAAATACCATTCTTAACGGGCTGGATCTGCATATTCCCGCCGGGCAGTTTGTGGCCGTTGTCGGGCGGAGCGGCGGCGGCAAGAGTACGCTGCTACGGCTACTGGCCGGACTGGAAGCCCCCAACGGCGGCGACATTCTGGCAGGGACAACGCCGCTTGCGAATATCCGGGACGATACTCGCATGATGTTCCAGGACGCGCGCCTGCTGCCGTGGAAAACGGTTATCGACAATGTCGGGCTCGGCCTTAAGGGCAGCTGGCGGGATGAAGCCCGTCAGGCGCTGGCCGCCGTTGGGCTGGAAAATCGAGCCGATGAATGGCCTGCTGCCCTTTCGGGTGGACAGAAGCAGCGCGTGGCGCTGGCGCGGGCGTTAATTCACCGTCCGGGACTGCTGTTGCTCGATGAACCGCTGGGTGCGCTCGACGCCCTGACGCGAATCGAAATGCAGGATTTGATTGGATCCCTGTGGCAGGCGCACGGCTTTACGGTACTGCTGGTGACGCATGACGTGAGCGAAGCCGTCGCAATGGCGGACCGGGTGCTGTTAATAGAGGACGGGAAAATCGGTCTGGATCTGACGGTGGATCTTCCGCGGCCTCGTCGCGTGGGTTCGGCAAGACTGGCGGAGCTCGAAGCTGAGGTATTAGATCGAGTGATGAAGCGCGGGAGCATAGAGTTACAGCGAGCTAAGGCTAATGCCTGATGCCCTCACCCGGCCCTCTCCCACGGGGAGAGGGAGGGTTAACTTATTTTACGCTAACGCTTTGGCGATCTTCTCGTACAAATCACCAGACAGATTTTCCAGCCCTTTCAGCTGCTCAAGCGCGGCACGCATCTTCGCCTGACGCTTCGTATCGTAGCGTTTCAGACGGATCAGCGGCTCAATCAGACGCGACGCCACCTGCGGGTTACGGCTGTTCAGCTCGGTCAGCATTTCCACCATGAACTGATAACCGCTGCCGTCTTCGGCGTGGAACGCGGCCGGATTGCTGCTGGCAAACGCGCCAATCAGCGAACGCACGCGGTTTGGGTTGCTCAGGGTAAAGGAACGATGCTTCAGCAGGCTGCGCACGTTGCTGAGCGCATCGGCCGCCGGGCTGGTCGCCTGCAGGATGAACCACTTGTCCATCACCAGGCCATCCTGATGCCACTTGTCGTCGTACTCCTGCATCAGCGCATCGCGGCACGGCAGTTCGGCGGCAACGCTTGCGCCCAGCGCGGCCAGCGCGTCGGTCATGTTATCCGCCTCGTGATACTGCTTGCTCACCAGGGTGTTCGCCAGCTCGGTTTCACCAAACGCCAGATAGCGCAGGCAGGTGTTACGCAGAGAACGTTTACCGATGTCCGCATGCTCAACGCGATAAGCGTCAAGCTTGTTGGCGTTATAAATGGCAAGGAACTCGTCCGCCAGCTCAGCAGCCAGCGTACGGGTCAGCGCTTCACGCACCGCCACGATCGCGATTGGATCGATAATCTCGAACAACTCCGCGATTTCCGTTGCTGACGGCAGGGTCAGAATTTCAGCGGCGAGCGCCGGGTCAATCTTCTCATCCAGCAGGATTGCGCGGAACGCGTCAGCTACGTGAACAGGCAGCGACAGCGGCTGGCCCTGCTGATGACGGTTTACGTTGAGCTTGATGTAGGTCGCCAGCAGGCTTTGCGCGGCATCCCAGCGGGAGAAGTCGTTACGCGCGTGACGCATCAGGAACGTCAGCTGCTGATCGCTCCACTTGTACTCCAGCTTCACTGGCGCGGAGAATTCACACAGCAGCGCAGGCACCGGCTGGAAATAGACGTTATCGAAGATAAAGGTCTGCTCGGCCTGGGTCACGTTCAGCACGTGGTGTACCGGGTGGCCGCCCTTCTGCAGTGGAATGACTTTGCCTTCGTTATCGTACAGCTCAATGCTGAACGGAATATGCAGCGGGTATTTCTCTTCCTGCTCTGCCGTCGGCGGCGTGCGCTGGCTGATGGTCAGCGTGTACTGCTCGGTTTCCGGATTGTAGTCGTCTTTGACGGTAACAATCGGCGTACCGGCCTGGCTGTACCAGCGGCGGAAGTGAGAGAGATCGACATTAGAGGCATCTTCCATTGCCTGCACAAAATCGTCGCAGGTGGCCGCGCTGCCGTCATGACGCTCGAAGTAGAGCTGCATCCCTTTCTGGAAGTTCTCTTCACCCAGCAAAGTGTGGATCATGCGGATAATTTCAGCGCCTTTCTCATACACCGTCAGGGTGTAGAAGTTGTTCATTTCGATGACTTTATCCGGACGGATCGGGTGCGCCATTGGGCTGGCATCTTCCGCAAACTGCAGGCCGCGCATGGTTCGCACGTTGTTGATGCGGTTCACCGCGCGTGACCCCAGATCGGAGCTGAACTCCTGGTCACGGAAGACGGTCAGGCCTTCTTTCAGGCTCAGCTGGAACCAGTCGCGGCAGGTGACGCGGTTACCGGTCCAGTTGTGGAAATATTCGTGGCCGATGACGCGTTCGATATCGAGGTAGTCTTTGTCCGTTGCGGTATCGGTGCGCGCCAGCACGTATTTGGAGTTAAAGACGTTCAGGCCTTTATTCTCCATTGCGCCCATGTTGAAGAAATCAACGGCGACGATCATATAGATGTCGAGGTCATATTCGAGGCCGAAGCGCTCTTCGTCCCACTTCATGGAGTTGATGAGGGAGGTCATCGCCCACGGCGCGCGGTCAAGGTTGCCGCGGTCAACAAACAGCTCCAGCGCCACCTCGCGGCCTGAGCGCGTTTTGAAGGTGTCGCGCAGCACGTCGAAATCGCCCGCCACCAGCGCAAACAGGTAGCACGGTTTCGGGAAGGGATCCTGCCACTGTACCCAGTGACGGCCATTCTCCAGCTCGCCTTCACCTACGCGGTTGCCGTTGGAGAGCAGGAAGGGATACAGGGTTTTATCGGCGATGATCTTGGTGGTGAAGCGCGCCAGGACGTCCGGGCGGTCGAGATACCAGGTAATGTGGCGGAACCCTTCCGCTTCACACTGGGTACACAGCGCCACGCCTGACTGGTACAGCCCTTCCAGCGCGGTGTTGGCGGCCGGGCTGATTTCATTCACGATGCGCAGCGTAAACTGATCCGGCAGGTTGTCGATGACCAGCTGGTTGTTTTCTTCTTTATAGTCCGACCAGGCTTCATCATTAATATGCAGGGAGACCAGCGTCAGGTCTTCGCCATCCAGACGCAGCGGCACGGCAGTTGCGCTGTGGCGCGTCACCTGACTCACCGCCGTGACAACGGTTTTAGTGGCATCCAGGTCAAAAGTCAGATCGATTTCGCTAATCAGATAATCCGGCGCACGGTAGTCGTGGCGGTATTTGGCTTGTGGCTGTTGTGTCATAGAAAACCTTATGCATCGTTTGTCGAGTAACGTTTCAATATATTCCTGTTGCGCAAAACGCGCTATGCAGAATGTTCATCTTTTCAGGGTCAACACCTTTTTTTGCTACATTTGTATAACACGGGGCACAAAATGCCCTCGACCATAAAACGCGCTTATGTTGTGATCGGGGTTCAATAAATCACTAAACAAGGTATACTCCGGAGTTGTTTATTGTACTAAACGCTCCTGTGAGAGGATGCTACTGCGCACCTATGACTCAATTCGCTTCTCCAGTTCTGCATACGTTGCTGGATACCGACGCGTATAAACTGCATATGCAGCAAGCCGTTTTCCACCATTACTATGACGTTCATGTCGCGGCGGAATTCCGCTGTCGTGGCGACGACTTGCTCGGTATCTACGCAGACGCCATTCGTGAACAGGTCAATGCTATGCAGCATCTGACGCTGCAGGACGAGGAATATCAGTGGCTTTCTGGCCTGCCTTTCTTCAAAGCCGACTACCTGAACTGGCTACGCGATTTCCGCTATAGGCCGGAGCAGGTCACCGTGGTGAACGATAACGGCAAGCTGGATATTCGCCTTGAAGGTCCGTGGCGGGAAGTGATCATGTGGGAAGTGCCGCTTCTGGCGGTGATCAGTGAACTGGCTCACCGCTATCGCTCACCGGAAACGGGCGTAGCGCAGGCGGTCGCCTCGCTGGAAAACAAGCTCGCTGACTTCTCCACGCTGACCGCAGGGCTGGACATGTCCCGTTTCCGCCTGATGGACTTTGGCACCCGTCGCCGTTTTTCGCGCGACGTCCAGGAGGCCATCGTTAAACGTCTGCAACAGGAGCCATGGTTCGTGGGCACCAGTAACTACGATCTGGCCCGCCGCCTCAACCTGACGCCAATGGGTACCCAGGCACACGAGTGGTTCCAGGCGCATCAGCAGATCAGCCCTGACCTGGCAAACAGCCAGCGCGCGGCGCTGGCCGCATGGCTTGAGGAGTACCCGAATCAACTCGGGATCGCCCTCACCGACTGTATTACGATGGATGCCTTCCTGCGCGACTTTGGACCTGAATTTGCAGAGCGTTATCAGGGATTACGCCACGATTCAGGGGATCCGATTGAGTGGGGAGAGAAGGCCATTGCCCATTACGAGAAACTGGGCATTGACCCGATGAGCAAGGTGCTGGTCTTCTCCGATAACCTCGATCTGGCGAAAGCCATCGAACTCTATCGCCATTTCAACGCCAGAGTGAACCTGAGTTTTGGGATTGGTACCCGGTTAACCTGCGACATTCCTCAGGTAAAACCTCTGAATATCGTGATAAAGCTGGTGGAATGTAACGGCAAGCCAGTGGCGAAACTCTCCGACAGCCCGGGCAAAACCATCTGCCATGACAAGGCGTTTGTCCGCGCGTTGCGCAAAGCCTTCGATCTTCCTCAGATCAAAAAAGCCAGTTAAGCGCTTAAGGGAGCCTTCATGGCTCCCCTCTTCTTATTTATTTCTCAATTCTTCTCTTTTGACTGCGAAATTTACTTGTCTGATAGCGGATGGCAGGTAACATAGATATCCCCCCATAAGGGTGGACAAGTGTTTATTTTTTCCGACTATTAACAGAGAGAATATTATGAGCGTTGTGCCTGTAGCCGACGTACTCCAGGGCCGTGTCGCCGTTGACCAGGAAGTCACCGTGCGCGGATGGGTGCGTACCCGCCGAGATTCTAAAGCTGGCATCTCCTTCCTTGCCGTCTATGACGGTTCCTGCTTTGATCCTGTACAGGCCGTCATTAATAATTCTCTGCCCAATTACAATGATGACGTTCTGCACCTGACGACGGGCTGTTCCGTTATTGTCACCGGCGTGGTCGTGGCATCCCCGGGTCAGGGTCAGAGTTTCGAAATTCAGGCTTCGGCCATTGAAGTCACCGGCTGGGTTGAAGACCCGGATACCTATCCGATGGCGGCTAAACGTCACAGCATTGAGTATCTGCGTGAAGTGGCGCACCTGCGTCCACGTACCAACCTGATTGGTGCGGTTGCTCGCGTACGTCATACGCTGGCGCAGGCGCTGCATCGTTTCTTCGATGAGCAGGGTTATTTCTGGGTGTCTACCCCGCTGATCACCGCGTCCGATACGGAAGGCGCCGGTGAGATGTTCCGCGTCTCTACGCTGGATCTCGAAAACCTGCCGCGCACCCCGGAAGGTAAAGTGGACTATGACAAAGATTTCTTTGGTAAAGAGGCCTTCCTGACGGTATCCGGTCAGCTCAACGGCGAAACGTACGCCTGCGCGCTGTCTAAGATCTACACCTTCGGCCCAACCTTCCGTGCCGAAAACTCCAACACCAGCCGTCACCTGGCGGAATTCTGGATGCTGGAGCCTGAAGTGGCGTTCGCCAACCTGGACGATGTCGCGGGTCTGGCAGAAGCGATGCTGAAGTATGTCTTCAAAGCGGTGCTGGAAGAGCGTCCGGACGACATGAAATTCTTCGCCGAGCGCGTAGACAGCGACGCAGTAGCCCGTCTGGAGCGCTTCGTCTCTGCCGATTTTGCGCAGGTGGACTACACCGACGCGGTGGCGATCCTCGAGAAATGCGGAGAGAAGTTCGAAAACCCGGTTTACTGGGGCGTAGACCTGGCGTCTGAGCACGAGCGCTATCTGGCCGAGAAGCATTTCAAAGCGCCGGTTGTCGTTAAAAACTACCCGAAAGACATTAAGGCCTTCTATATGCGCCTTAACGAAGACGGTAAAACCGTGGCAGCGATGGACGTCCTGGCGCCGGGCATCGGTGAAATCATCGGTGGTTCACAGCGTGAAGAGCGTCTTGACGTGCTGGACGCGCGTATGGAAGAGATGGGTCTCAACCCTGCGGACTACAGCTGGTACCGCGATCTGCGCCGTTATGGCACCGTTCCGCACGCTGGGTTCGGTCTGGGCTTCGAGCGTCTGATCGCCTACGTGACCGGCGTTCAGAACGTGCGTGACGTAATTCCGTTCCCGCGTACACCACGCAACGCCAGCTTCTAAGCAACACAACCGACAATGGCCAGCATTTGCTGGCCATTATTTTATTCTGCCCTGTCAGTTTTTGTCAGCGTAAAGTCAGCGTTTTTAAACCACTACCCCGTCACAACCGCTACCTGTTACGTTTTGTTTCCGCGAAATATCCAGCCACAAAAAATTAACCTCATTCTTATTGCGATTATTACATTCTCAAGCGATAGCACAAATTTCAACCAGTTTTACAGCCATCCAGAAGGCTTTTCGGCGCCATAAGAAAAAACGAGTCGTTTAGCGTCTGTTTATATGAAATGCCTTTATCCAAATTAATCATAAGGAATTCATATATATAGGATATGTCCTGTCGCTTAATTCGCCAGGGCGCTCTGAAGTTTGAGGTGGTTCACAAAGTTCCCAAAAATACATATTTAGTTACACATATTTTCTTTTGGTTACCTAATCTTGAGAATTGTAGCACTTTCAGGCTAGCGAAACGCTTCGGCGAATGGAAAGATGCCTGTCAGATACATAAAGACACCAAACTCTCATCAATAGTTCCGGAAATATTTATTGACAGAATTTATTGACGGCAGTGGCGAGTGTCATAAAAAAACCAATGAGGGTAATAAATAATGATGAAGCGCAATATTCTGGCAGTGGTAATCCCTGCCCTGCTGGTAACCGGTGCAGCGAACGCTGCAGAAATCTATAACAAAGACGCTAATAAACTGGATCTTTACGGGAAAGCGGTTGGTCTGCATTACTTCTCTGATGATGACAGCAACGATGGCGACCAGACCTATGCTCGTCTGGGCTTCAAAGGCGAAACAAAAATTAACGACCAGCTGACCGGTTATGGTCAATGGGAATACAACTTCCAGGGTAACAACTCTGAAGGCGCCGATGCTCAGACCGGTAACAAAACCCGTCTGGCGTTCGCAGGTCTGAAATTCGGTGATGCAGGCTCCTTCGACTACGGTCGTAACTATGGCCTGGTGTATGATGCAATCGGCATCACCGATATGCTGCCAGAGTTCGGTGGCGACACTGGCAAGAGCGATAACTTCTTCTCCAGCCGTAATGGTGGTCTGGCGACTTACCGTAACAGCGGCTTCTTCGGCCTGGTTGACGGTCTGAACTTTGGCGTTCAGTACCTGGGCAAAAATGACCGTGCTGATGCAGTACGTTCTAACGGTGACGGCTGGGCAACTTCAGTTAGCTATGATTTCGAAGGCTTTGGCGTTGTAGGTGCTTACGGCGCAGCTGACCGTACCAACAACCAGCAGACTCTGGCCTGGGGTAAAGGCGATAAAGCTGAGCAGTGGGCAACTGGCCTGAAGTATGACGCAAACAACATTTACCTGGCAGCGCTGTACGGCGAAATGCACAACGCCGCACGTTTGGGCAGCAGCGGTTTCGCTAACAAATCTCAGGACTTCTCTGTTGTCGCTCAGTATCAGTTCGACTTCGGTCTGCGTCCATCCATCGCTTACTACAAATCTAAAGCGAAAGACGTAGAAGGCATTGGTGATGAAGATTTCATCAACTACATCGACATTGGCGCGACTTACTACTTCAACAAAAACATGTCCACCTATGTTGACTACCAGATCAACCAGCTGAAAGATGACAACAAACTGGGTATCAGCAACGATGACATCGTAGCACTGGGTCTCGTTTACCAGTTCTAATCAGTACACCACTTTGTTATATGCTTAATGAACAGGGCTTCGGCCCTGTTTTTTTATGCCTGACAGAAAATAATGGCGACTTTTGAAAAGCCGCACGCTTTTCGTCGCAAACGGTTGGCATTTTGTAAATCTACCGTTAACCTGATAGCGGATTTCACTTCTGTAATCACAATGGAACTTCGTCATGTTTGAGAACATTACCGCCGCTCCTGCCGACCCTATTCTGGGCCTGGCCGATCTGTTTCGTGCCGACGACCGCCCTGGCAAAATCAACCTGGGTATTGGTGTATATAAAGATGAAACCGGCAAAACCCCGGTACTGACCAGCGTTAAGAAAGCTGAGCAGTATCTGCTGGAAAACGAAACCACCAAAAACTACCTCGGTATTGATGGTATCCCTGAATTTGGTCGCTGCACCCAGGAGCTGCTGTTCGGTAAAGGCAGTGCAATTGTGAGTGACAAACGTGCCCGTACAGCTCAGACCCCGGGCGGTACCGGCGCGCTGCGCGTGGCGGCGGATTTCCTTGCGAAAAACACCTCTGTGAAGCGTGTCTGGGTAAGCAATCCAAGCTGGCCGAACCACAAGAGCGTGTTTAACTCTGCGGGCCTGGAAGTGCGTGAATACGCCTACTACGACGCAGCAAACCACTCTCTGGACTTTGACGGCCTGCTGGCAAGCCTGAACGAAGCGCAGGCAGGTGACGTGGTGCTGTTCCACGGCTGCTGCCACAACCCAACCGGTATCGATCCAACGCTTGAGCAGTGGGAACACCTGGCGAAGCTGTCCGTAGAGAAAGGCTGGCTGCCGCTGTTTGACTTTGCCTACCAGGGCTTCGCCCGTGGTCTGGAAGAAGATGCCGAAGGCCTGCGCGCGTTCGCAGCCGTGCATCAGGAACTGATCGTTGCCAGTTCCTATTCCAAGAACTTTGGTCTGTACAATGAGCGTGTAGGCGCCTGTACGCTGGTTGCGGCTAATGATGAGACCGTCGATCGCGCGTTCAGCCAGATGAAATCCGTTATCCGCGCAAACTACTCTAACCCGCCGGCACACGGTGCGTCCGTCGTTGCGACTATCCTGAGCAACGATGCGCTGCGCGCCATCTGGGAACAAGAGCTGAACGATATGCGTCAGCGTATCCAGCGCATGCGCCTGCTGTTTGTGAACACCCTGGCGGAGAAAGGCGCGGATCGCGACTTCAGCTTTATCATCAAACAGAACGGCATGTTCTCTTTCAGCGGCCTGACCAAAGAGCAGGTTCTGCGTCTGCGCGAAGAGTTCGGCGTGTACGCCGTGGCGTCTGGCCGCGTGAACGTTGCAGGCATGACGCCTGACAACATGGCGCCGCTGTGCGAAGCGATTGTCGCCGTACTGTAATTTGCGCCTATAAAAAAGCCTGCATTATGCAGGCTTTTTTTATGCGGATTACCAGACAGGCATTTCATCCTGAAGGAACGGATTATGGAGCCGTTCATAGCCCAGCGTCGACATCGGACCGTGCCCAGGGATAAACGTCACATCATCACCCAGCGGCAATAACTTCTGTTTAATCGACTGAATCAGCTGTCCGTGATCGCCGCGCGGAAAATCGCTGCGTCCTACGCCACCTTTGAAAATCACATCGCCGGAGATCAGCAGACGGGACTGGTCATCAAAGAAGACGATATGGCCTGGCGTATGCCCAGGACAATGCAACACCTGTAAAGTCACATTCCCTATGCTAACGCGCTCTCCTTCATTCAGCCAGCGATCGGGCGTCAGGGGCTGACACTCATCAAGGCCAAACATGCGGCTTTGGGCAGGTAATCCCTGCAGCCAGAACTCATCTTCTTTTTCCGGACCGACAATCGGCACGCCGTAGTGTTCAGCCAGTTCAGCCGCTGCGCCCACATGGTCGAGGTGACCATGCGTCAGTAAAATCTGCATGAGCGTCACGCCGCTGTCGGCGACTTCCTGCTTGATTTTCTCAGCGTCACCGCCGGGATCGACAAGCGCGGCCAGTTTAGTTTGTTCGCACCAGATGAGTGAACAATTCTGGGAGAACGCGGTAACCGGAATAATACGATAGTTCATACTGCTCCTGTGTTTCGTTATTACCAGTGCCGAACCGGACCGGTATCAATATGCACAAAGTTGCTGCTGGGGTAATATCCTACACCACCTGCGCGCATAGATAACGCAGCTTTGCGAATATTGGCTAACGAAACGCCCTCAATATGGAAATCCATTGCCTGGCCCTTCGTGTGATAGCTTTTTTTCGCTACCCCGCGACTGTGGGCGCGCAGTTCATTATTGGTATCAACCGAGCGATAACCAGAAATAAGCTGCACCGGCTTGCTGGTGCCCAGCAGGCCCTGAAGGCGGAAAAGCTGATCAAACAGTCCTGGGTCGATGGCTTTAATTTTATTCGCGCGGAAATCACGGAAAAAATGGTTAAGTCTTGCTAATTCATCCTGAATATAGCCTCTGCCATCGAAGAACTCCGCTTTTAACGACTCACCGGTATGAAGATTGTTGAGCGTTAAAACTCGCGGACGAGGTGTCGAGAGGGTGGCAAATGCTGGCGTTGGCAAGATGGCCGCTGCGCCAAGCGCAACACCACCTAACGCCAGCAGTTTGCGGCGATTAGCGTCAAATTTGTCCATGATAATCAGGTCTACAGGTAAAAGAAATCGTAATATGCTTAGCGCACGAAGGGCACCTTAACTGGCAAAACAGGGTACGTCAAGGCGCCCAACTCCAGTGAATACGCGGCTTGCAGCGATATAGCCCCTTATTCACCCTAACTTACGACAATCATTTTTCCCGAACTGCTTCATTTACCTGATTAATTGTTCCGCTTTTGGCAAAATTTGTGCGCCGGATCGCGCGGTGAGATCATAATTGTAAATATCTGTACGGTACTGAGTACGCCCGTCTTCGCCAACAAACGCCGTCAGATAGTAAAGATTGACCGGAATATTGTGGCGAATATTAACGTAACGCGTATCCCCCTGCTTCAGAGCATCCGAAATGCGCGTATCGTTCCAGCCCGCGTCCTGCAGCAGCATATTGGCCAGCTCCGAGGCTTTGTTCACGCGCACGCAGCCAGAACTCAGCGCGCGCGTATCTTTCTGGAACAGATTGTGGTTCGGCGTATCGTGCAGATAGATAGCGTCAGAACTCGGCATATTGAATTTGTAACGCCCTAAAGAGTTATGCGCCCCCGGAGCCTGCTGGAAACGGAACGGCAGGTTAGAAGCCGTGATGGTCGACCAGTCGACCATATAAGGATCGATGGCCTCTTTACTGTTCCAGCCACGCATCACCGTATAACCATGACGTTCCAGATAACCCGGATCGTTCCAGACCTTCGGTAGAATGTCTTTACGCGCCAGCGTCGGCGGCACGTTCCACGGCGGGTTAACCACCACGTTATTCAGCGCGCTACTCATCATCGGTGTTTTACGATCCGGACGCCCGACAATCACGCGCGACGCCAGTTTTTCGCTACCGTCCTGGTAATAGACCAGGGAATACGCCGGAATGTTAACCATAATCCCGGTAGAGAGGGTTCCAGGCAGCAGGCGCAAACGCTGAATATTGAGCGCCAGCACCCCAGCCCGCTGCGCAGGCGATACGTTCAGCCAGTCTCGCGTCGTCTGGCCAATGACGCCATCGGCTCCCAGTCCCTGAGCGGCCTGGAATTGCTTCACTGCCGCAACCAGCTCGCGATCGTATGCTGCGGGTTTATTGCTGACGGCAATCGCTTTTTTCTCTTTCACGGGCGCTGACGGGCTGACCGCCGCGTTTTGTGGATCGTCACCAGGCAGAGCGATATGTGGCCCGCCATCAAGAAGACCGGAGCGCGTCAGGATCTCGCGCAGAGCAGGCACATCGCTGCTCCACTGCCCCGGACGCAGCGTCGCGGTGCCGCGCATCTGCGGCCATGGGCGCGAGTCGCCCACCAGCGCGAGAAGCGACTGGTGCAGAGTGGCATATTGTGGATGCGCCGGTGCGAGGCTGGCAATAAAGCGCGGCAGTTCGCCGTTATCCAGGGCTAGCTGCCACTGGTTAATCACCGACAGCGCCGGCGTCGCCAGCTTATATGGCTTGTCGCTGTACAGCCAGCGGTTGCCATTGACCGGAATACCCGCCACGAACTGCAGATAGCCCATCATGGCATCGGAAAGCACGACGTCCCGCGCCTGCCCGGTGACAGCAGGATCGGTTAACAGCTCAACCCACTTTGTAAACTGTGGCTGAAACCCTGCAATCGCGACCTCCGCCAGCTGCTGCTGGAAGGCGCGCACGGCATCGCGGTTTTCCCACATCGGTTTCATATCGCGGGCAGCATAGAGGAGCGTGAGCTGATTGATATAGACCGGCGTGTAGCCTGACGGCAGCCCTGACTGCAGCTGCTGGCTGAGCGATTCGGCATCGATGCCTTCCGGCAGCGGCTTAATACCGGCCATGATAGCTGTCGCCGGAGACTGTTCCAGCGGCTGGGACAACGACGTAGGCTGCACGCCTGTCGTTGCCGAGCTGTCAGTCGGCACAATTTCAGGCTCGTCGGCCTGGGCGGTTAACAGTGGAGCAAACATCACTGCCAGGCATAAACTAAGCGCCGACAGCTGACGACCACATTCTTTCTTAAGCAACATCCCTTGCCCCCTGTTTTCACGACATGCCCATCACGTTGGGGCTTTCTTTCATTATAGGTAGACGGCTAAGCTGTTGCCTTACCTTATGTAAAGAAGTTTAAAGATAACGCAGCCCTAAGCACAAGTTAAGTTTAAAAAAAAAGCGGCGCCAGGGCGCCGCTTCGGGTCAGAAGACGCTTCAGGAAGCGTCGGCTGTGGTTTCCGGCAATGACTCTGGCGGCTGCGGCGCAAAGCCACGCAGCCCCACAACGTGCACGTGTTCGCTGTTCTGGAACACTTTACGCACCAGCTTGTAGGTTGTCCCTTTTTCAGGACTGATGTTCTCCGGTGCCGCAATGATGAGCTGCATATCGAGACGTTCGCAAAGCTCAAACAGCGTAGCAATGGAGCGCGCATCAAGACGCGCCGCCTCATCCAGGAACAGCAGTCGGCATGGGGAAATATCTTTGCCGCGCAGGCGGCGCGCTTCATCTTCCCAGCTCTGTACCACCATCACCAGAATTGACATACCGGTACCGATCGCTTCACCGGTTGAGAGCGCGCCGGATTCCGCACGCAGCCAGCCGTCTGAACCACGGTTTACCTCTACCTCCATTTCCAGGTAGTTACGGTAATCCAGCAGCTCTTCACCAATGGTTTGCGGCGTACGTTGCCCCATATCAATCTGCGGGTTCAGGCGCTGATACAGCTTCGCCAGCGCTTCGGAGAAGGTCAGACGGTTGCTGTTGAACAGATCCTGATGCTGCTCGTGCTGCTCAGACAGCACTTCCAGCAGCGTCGCGTGGGCTTCACGCACGTTGACGTTGAGGCGCACGCTGTTCACCTGGCCAAACGACACGCTCTGCAGACCCTGGTTGAGCTGGCGGATACGGTTCTGCTCGCGCTGAATGGTTTTACGGATGATGTTCGCCACGCTGCGGGAGCTGATCGCCAGCTTCTGCTCGCGGGAGGTCAGCTCTTCCGTCAGGCGACCCAGCTCGATTTCCATCTGTTCGATAGCCTCGACCGGATCGTCAGTACGAATGATGTCCTGACGAATACGTTCGCGCAGGTGCTGGTAAACCGCCACGAAGAACTGGATTTTACGTTCCGGACGTTTCGGATCTTCCGACATACGCAGCACGTCGCGCAGGTGTTCGTTATCCGCCACCGCCAGACGCAGGGCACCCAACGCCTTATCCGACATGGAGCGCAGCTCATCGGCAGAGAGATACGCCAGCTCGCGGCGGTGCAGACGACGCTCTACGTTATTGTCTTTCACCATGCGCATCACCGCGCACCAGCCCGCCTTGGCGGTCACGACCTGCTCGCGCATTTCATGATAGTCGCGTTCCAGCTTGCGCAGGCGACGGGTCAGGTTATCCATTTCCGCTTCGCAGAAGGTCAGCGCTTTTTCCAGCTGATTACGACGCGCACGGTTGTTGCTGAGCTGAGCATGCAGCTCGTCACGACGAATGCGCGCGCGTTCTTCCGCCCCGCTGTCGGCACGGACGCCGATGTCCTGAAGCTCTTTCTGCAGGTCGTTTAACAGCTCTTTCTTGGTATCGAAGGAGCTTTTCAGCGAGGCCAGCACCTGGTTGTACTGGTTCAGCTGAGCGGAATGGCTGCGCATTGCTTCGCGGGCGCGGGTACGTTCCGCTTCCGCCTGCTCAAGGCGCTGACGCAGCTTTTCATTCAGATCGCTGTTACCGCTCAGCATTTCTGCCGAATCGGAGTAGCCGAAGTGGGCTCGACGCTGCACCACCTCCGTCAGGGCGAACGCCTGCTGACGCGCTTCGCGCTGCACCTGCTGCGACCAGGCATAGTCTTCTTTCAACTGCTCAAACTGTTCCGGGTCGCTCTGCAGGACAGAGACAACCGGCTCCAGCTTCGCCAGTTGATTGCCGTGCTGCTGAACGAAACGCGCGGCTTCCTGCGCTTCATCCAGGCGCTCCTGGATCTCGTCCACGCGATCGGCCAGCGTGTCATCCGCCAGCAGATTCAGTCGCGGCAGAATGCGGTTAAGGGCCGCGACGCCCTCTTTCGCCTGCTCGAACTGGACGCGGCTCTGCTGGTTGTCGCTTTCATGACTGGCAATGGCACGTTCCAGCTCGCCGCGACGGGTATTGAGCTTGCGAATTTCCGCTTCCGGGTCAGCTTCAAAGGCCACGGCCAGATGGCTGCCGATAAAGCGGCTAAACGCCTGATGCAGACGCTGGGTTTTCTGCACGTCAAATGACAGCGTCGCGAAACGTTCAGACAGCGTTTCACGCTCGGCGTGCAGGCTTTCGATGCGGCTTTCGCGCGCGGCGCGGCCAAACAGCGGCAGCTCAGGGAAGCGGGAATAGCGCCACTGGCGATCGGCGATTTTCACCACCACCGCTTTTTCAAGCTCGTCGACGCTGAATACGCTGTCATCGAACGACTGCGGATCCCCTTCGATCAGGTAAAGATCTTCCGGACAATCTTCCAGGCCGGCAAGCTGCTCAGAAATCAGCGACAGATCCGGCACTACAATCGCATTACGGGATGGACCGTACAGCGCGGAGAAGTATGGTGCATCGTCCAGACCGACATCGTCGTAAATCTCGGACAGCAGCACGCCGCCAAAACGCTCCGCCAGGGCATTGAGACGCGGGTCTTCCGCACCGCCCGGCTGGCTTAACCGTTCAATTTCTTCGTCGACTTCACGCTTGCGCGTGCCGACTTCATCACGCTCAACAATGGCTTCGCGCTCGCGCTCCAGCAGCTGCTGCAGGTATTCGGTCACTTCCTGACTGGATTCAAACTGCTCACCGCACTGTTCGCTGAGCTGGTTAAGGCTGCTCTGGGCCGCCAGCCAGACCGGTGCACGTTGCAGAAGCGCTTGCGAGCGGGACTGCAGCTGTTCCAGCTCCTGACGCAGGGTCATACGCTGTTCGCTGGCGCTGGAGACCGTGTCTGAAAGCGCAGCGATACGCGCCTCGAGTTCCTGATGCAGGGCCTCAAGCTCGTCAAAATCGTAATTTTTGCCCTGACGTTTGCAGAATTCCGCCAGCAGACGCTCGGCTTCCTGCTGCTCGCGCAGGCGCTGTTCCAGCTCGTTCAGACGCATACGCAGCGGCTGAACCTGCTCGGCCAGATGGCGCTGGTTCACGCCGTCGCGCAGCAGTTCACGGGCAACGTCCCAGGCTTCGTTACGCGCCAGCGGGCCGTTAATCGCTACGACCAGCTGATAGGCCTGCTCAAACTGGCTGTGCGCCGTTTGCGCAACGCTCATTTTCTGTTCGAGGGACAGCAGTTTCTCAGTGGTTTCCTGCTCTTTGGCCTGGAAGGTATCCAGCCACTCGTCGGCGCTTTCCGGCGTCAGGTCAGGCAGATGGCACAGCTCTTTCGCGCGCTGTAATGCCTGCAGTGCCTGGGTGTACTGGATCGCGCGCGTCTGCTGCACGTCCAGCGCCTGCTGGTAATCGGCAAGCTGGCTTTTCAGCTCATCCACTTCCAGCTCGGCCGCTTCGGCGCGGGCTTCGTTCTCTTCCTGCATCTCGGCGGCTTCGGCCACCACTTCATTTTGCTCTTCGAGACGGATCTGCAGCTCATCGAGGTCCGCTTCATAGCGCTCGATTTTTTCCTGCTGACGGAGCGCAGTTTGCACCAGGTTCAGGTGATCGCTGGCGGCCTGGTAGTCGGCTTCCAGGTCGCCCTCGGCACCGTTGTGCTCACCGAGCTCGCGCGCCATTTCGACATGCTTGTACTGCTCGGCCACCAGCTGTTTACGGGAGGTAAACAGCTCGCGGCGATATTCTAATGCCTGATCGAGGTGGACGCGGCGCTCGTTGGCGTGGCGCATGTAGTCCGCCGCCACGTAGTTGGTGGCTTCGCTGATCAGGTGTTTAAACAGGTCACGGTCAGACTGGGTCACGCGAATCGCTTCCAGCGTCATGCGGTTTTCACGCAGCGCCGCTTCCATATCCTGGAAGGCCTTACGCACGCCGCTGTTTTCCGGCAGCAGGTAGTCGCGCAGGGAGCGGGTAATCGCGCTGGAGATACCACCGTACAGAGACGCTTCAATCAGGCGATAGTATTTGCTGCGGTCTGATGCCGTGCGCAGACGACGCGCCACCACGCCCAGATCGAACATTAACGAGTGGTAGTCGGTAATCGAGTTGAACTGCTTGAACTGCAC
Organism: Enterobacter sp. SGAir0187; assembly: GCF_002952735.2. Taxonomy (NCBI): domain Bacteria; kingdom Pseudomonadati; phylum Pseudomonadota; class Gammaproteobacteria; order Enterobacterales; family Enterobacteriaceae; genus Enterobacter; species Enterobacter sp. SGAir0187. Next base: position 952,237 of record NZ_CP025034.2, read on the forward strand.
GCCTTCGATCGCTTCGAGCTTATCTTTCAGCTCCTGGAGCGTGAGCACGCGCGCCTGGCGTTCGTTCAGGGTTTCCGTCAGCAGCGCCGTTGGCTGCATGGACGTTGGCAGCCCCTGGATGGCGAACGGTTTAATATCGACTTTACGATCGCGACCGGCAACCTGCTGCAGGCGTACGCCCACCACCACGCGCTGATGGCGGGAGTTAATGACGTCCAGAACCGAATAACAGACGCCGGCCTTCAGCTTCCCGTGCAGACCTTTATCACGGGAACCGCTTGTGGCCCCCGCTTCGGTGGTGTTACGGAAGTGAAGCAGCGTCAGGTCTGGGATCAGCGCCGTGACAAAGGCCGCCATGGTGGTGGATTTACCCGCACCGTTACCGCCGGAGAGCGTCGTCACCAGTTCATCCAGATCGAACGTTCGGGCAAAGAAGCCGTTCCAGTTAATCAGCGTCAGTGAGCGAAATTTACCGCGTTCAATCATTACTCTTCCTCCCCGCTATCCGGCAGATTCTCTTCATGCTCATCATTGAGCTGCAAATGGTTTTCCACCGGCATCGCTTCACCGTCGCGGATCATGCGAAGCTGCGCTTCACGCGCGTCATCGCCCGCACGCACGTCGGCGCCGAAGCGGAAGACAGATTCCGTAATGCGGAATTTGCTGCTGTCGTGACCCATAAACCAGACCATCCCCAGACGACGCAGACGGTTCAGGGAAGAGCGAACCTTTTCCTGTAATTTCTGACGGTCAAGATCCGACCCCGTGGAGCGGTTGTTCACCAGCTTGAGCAGCTTGCCCTCATCTGCCAGCGTCAGCAGCTCGTCGTAAAGCTCCTGCTGGGTGAAGATCCCTTCATTCGCCAGACGTTCCGGGCTGAGGTAGAGGTAGCAAAGAATTTTGCCGACCATCATATCCAGCTCGGAGAGCACGGAACGCGGAATCAGCGTCGTGGAGCGCGGGCGCAGGTAGAAAAACCCTTCCGGCGCGCGGATAAGCTCCACGTTGTAGCGGGCGTAAAACTCTTCCAGGTACTCCTGGAAGTCCATCAAAAAGGCGTGATTATCCAGCTCGTCTAAGCCAATGTGACGACCGGCACGCAGCTGGCTGTCCAGCGCCGGAAATAACGGATTCGCCAGCGCCTGTGCCAGCTTAACCGGCATCACTTGTTCAATATTTGTCAATGACATGCGCCTGTACCTTGGCTCCGTAATCGTTAATTGGCTGCCACTTCGGCGGCAGTCCGGTGAAGTCTGCTTGCGCGATACCCAGGCGAACCGCCTGGTCTACCACAATGCGGGCAACGTCGAAGTGGCGCGCGCGCGGATATTGCGCCAGATAGTCGCGCACCACGAGTCCAAGATCCAGCGGAGCTTGTCTGGTTTTGTAGACCGCGAGCTGTTCTTCGATCATCGCCGCAAGCTGCTCGCGAATTTCGTTAAATTCTTCGTATTCGAGATCCGGCGGCAGTTCACCGGTCACCTCTTCATCACGCAGCGCCATCTCTTCGTCGCGCATATCCAGCAGACGATCGGCATTGGCGTAGGTCAGCGCCCACGGCGCATCGAAATAGGTCTGCACCGACTGGCGCAGACGCTGGGCAAAGACGCGGTTCTTATCCATATCGATCGCGGTACGGATAAATTTATGCACGTGTCGGTCATAGCCAATCCACAGGTCGATCGACTGCTGACCCCAGCTAATAATGCGGTCGAGTTTGCTCTGCAGATCGAACACCAGACGGTCGATAAAGTGCAGATCGTCGTGCGCCAGCGTCGCGTCCTGGATGCGCAGCAGGTTCGCCTGCAGCTTATCCCCTGCGGCTTCCAGCGTATCCTGCAGCTCACGCAGTGTACCGGAGGTTTCTGACAGCAGAAGTTCACAGCTTGAGATGGCCGCTCGCCAGTCTTTATTCAGCAGCTGTGCGATATCGTCTTTCACCTGCTGCTGCTGTTCATCCATCAGGCGCTGGGTCAGATCGATACTGTCGAAGATTTCCGCCACCGAATATTTCAGCGGTGCATAAACGTTTCGGTGCCAGTGGAATTCGTCACCGTCTTCATCTGCCGCATCGGCGGCGCGCTTAAGCTCACCCGCCACGATCGACAGCTGCATGGAAAGACGCAGCGTGGAAAATTCACGCTGGCGGATATAATAATCGGTGATGCCGATGCCCAGTGGCGTCAGGCGATAGATGGCGTTTCCTTCCGCCTGCTCGCTGGTAAAGCGGTTCAGCAGACGTTGACGCACCATATCGTTGATCGCGTTGTTGGCACGGACGCTAATGGTTTCGCTGGTTTGCTCAAACGCATCACTGACATGGCGGAACGCATCCACCAGTTCACCCTCGCTCATTTCACCATCCAGCCGTTCGCCGTTCAGCGTGGCGACCGCCAGCAGGAAAGAGAGTCTGTCTACCGGCAGCGAGATGGAGAAATCATTTTTCCTGGCCCAGGCAACCAGTTCGGGGACTGTCTGGGAAAATTCACTCATAGGTTATCCTTGCATCTGCGGCTTGTGCGCGGTGACGTGAATATAGCGGCCAAGGCTGACAAAAGGCTCCTGACGGCAATACCGCGTTTCCAATTCTGTTAAGGTGTCAAAACAGTCACGCTGTTTGTGTTTTTCACGCAGATAATCATGAAACACCCTGACGCCCGTCTTCCCGACAATCTGCCAGCCAATCGCTTCCAGCCAGCCATAAACCTGCTGTGGATCGCGCGGATAGTCCGGGGAAAGCGTGCGCTTTTTCTTTTTGGGCATCCCGACCTGAACATAGTCGAAGTTTCCCGCAACCATGTTGTGCATCAGGAAGCCGTTAGCATTGTAGAACATCAGCGACAGCGTGCCGCCCGGGCGCAACATCGACCACAGGGTTTGTAACACGCTTTGCGGATCGGCAACCCACTCCAGCACCGCATGAAACAATATCAGATCAACCTGGGTTTCCAAATGCTGTGCGATGTCCTGAGCGGCGCATTGTATAAAATGCATGTTGTCGCTCACACCTTTCTCTTCTGCCGCACGCGTCGCGCGGGCGACCATTTCAGCAGAAAGATCGCAAAGCGTGACGTGATGACCGCGTTCAGCCATTTTTATGGCCGTCTGCCCTTCACCACCACCGGCGTCCAGCACGCGCAACGTTTGGCCACCGAACGTAGCCAGAATGGTGTCCAGATCCTGCCAGAGGATCGTCTGACGGAGCTGCCCCTTCGTGGTGCCATAAATGTTGCGCGAAAATTTTTCCGCGATGTCATCAAAATTGCGATCCCGCATTGGGAGAGTTCCACTCGCTAACTGCAAAACCGCTATTTTGTCACACCCGCGCGGAGAATGAACCTCTCTGGTGTAATATCACCGGCAATCACCTGCTATATGGTCAAAAAAGGAACCAAAAAGGATGCTTTTTACCCTTAAGAAATACATTGGAGGGATGATGCTTCCCCTTCCGCTGCTGCTCATCATCATCGCGCTGGGGCTGGCGTTGGTGTGGTTCAGTCGCTTTCAGAAGAGTGGCAAAACGCTTATCACGCTCGGCTGGCTGGTCTTGCTGCTGTTGAGCCTGCAACCGGTCGCGGATGGCCTGTTACGCCCCATCGAAAACAGGTACCCAACATGGCAGGGAAATCAGAAAGTGTCGTACATCGTGGTGCTGGGCGGTGGATATACCTGGGATCCTGACTGGGCCCCGAGCTCAAACCTGATCAACAACAGCCTGCCACGGCTGAACGAAGGTATTCGCCTGTGGCTGGCGAATCCGGGATCAAAAATGATCTTCACCGGCGCGGCGGCCAAAACGAACCCGGTGAGTACGGCGGAAGCGGGCGCCCGGGTCGCGGAATCACTCGGCGTACCACGCTCCTCCGTCATCACGCTGGACAGCCCGAAAGATACTGAAGAAGAAGCTGCCGCAGTGAAGCAGGCGATTGGCGATGTCCCGTTCCTGCTGGTGACCTCCGCCTCGCACCTGCCGCGCGCGATGATTTTCTTTGAGAAGCAAGGCCTGCACCCGCTTCCCGCACCCGCAAACCAGATGGCCATCGACGCACCGCTCAACCCGTGGGAACGGGCGATCCCCTCCCCGGTGTGGCTGATGCATAGCGACCGCGTTGGCTACGAGACGCTCGGACGCCTCTGGCAGTGGCTGAAAGGATCCTCAGGCGAGCCAGGGCAAGAGTGATTTTGTTGCCAGATCGAAGTTTGCGCGATTGAATCGTCCGGTGTTCACCAGCTGCGCGACTTCGTCCCAGAGCAGATAGAGCCAGCGTCGCCAGAGAAACGCTTCCGCAACGGGGGCGCGCTGAAGGTAATGCCACAGTAAACCTTCCGCCGCCCCGCTGTCGCTGAGCCTGAACAGCTCATATTCGCGTGGTGCCCAGAGCATGATGCCCGGCCCCACCATTGCCAGAAGCTGATCGCTGCGGGCGTCTTTGAGCATGCTGCGCAGGGTAAAATTGCCGTGGATCAGCACACAGTTGTCATTAAAACCTTCGAACAAGGCCGGTAAGCACTCCCGGGTGCGAAACAGGATACGTTTATCCTGCATGGTTAAACCGGTATTGTTGAACTGGTTAAGCGTTCCCCACAGCACTTCAACCCGCTGGCGATACCACAACGGCCAGAGATTTTCCTGAGTACTGTCGACCGGCCCAACAAGTCCGCGGCTATCCTGACGGTGCCAAGCCAGCAGCGCCTCGACAATCTGGTCTTTCAGCTGCTCCCAGCGTTCCGGCGTTCGCGCGGGCGCTTCAACGGGCACACCGCGTAAACGCTCAATCAGCAGTACGTCCGGGCCGGGGTGTTCCTCATGGGTCATCACGCCATACACTGTCGGCATACGCACGGTTCCCTCCCGCGCCAGCATCGACATTTTCCATGCAAGCTGCCTGGCAACGCCGGGTGACGTGAAACTTCTTGCCATTAGCGGCATCGGGTTACCCTGACTGTCGTAAAGCGACCAGAGCGTGGTATCGGCTTTTTCACTCACGCATTCGACCCGGCTTAACTTTTCACCCAGCAGATGGCTAAGTTCGGCACGCAGCTGTTCCATATGAGATTACCCCCATTAAGACTACTGCTTTTATAATGAGCGTCCTTAATGAAGATGTCACCCGGAAGAGATCAATCAGGAAAAAGAAAGTGAAAAATAAAGCGGAGAGTGCATCCCTCCCTGCGGAGAGATGCCGGTAAGATTAACGCAATTCGGCGCGGACGCGCTCAAGATCTTCAGGGGTGTCTACGCCCGTGCCGGGAACTTCCTCAGCAACGGCAACGTGAATTTTCTCGCCGTACCAGAGCACGCGAAGCTGCTCCAGCATTTCGATATGCTCCAGCGGGCTCGGCGCCCAGGCCACATAGCGGCGAATAAAGCCGGCGCGATAGCCGTAGATCCCAATATGACGCAGGAAGGTATCACCGATGGTCTCTTTAGAGAGCGCAAAGCGATCGCGATCCCACGGGATCGTGGCGCGGGAGAAATAGAGCGCATAGCCTTCCGCATCCATGACGACCTTCACCGCATTCGGGTTGAACGCTTCTTCTGCATGATGAATGGGTACCGCCAGCGTCGCCATTCCGACCTGACGCTGCGCCAGGTTTTCGGCCACCTGACGGATAATGACCGCGGGGATCATCGGCTCGTCACCCTGCACGTTTACGATGACCGTATCATCACTGAAACCGCATTTCTCAACCACTTCCGCCAGACGTTCGGTACCGGACTGGTGATCGGCGCGAGTCATGCACACCTCTCCGCCTGCGGCCTCAACCGCACGAGCGACATCCGGATGGTCGGTGGCAACAATCACGCGGTCAGCACCCGATTCACGCGCACGCTCGAGGACATGCACAATCATCGGCTTGCCGTTAATATCCACCAGCGGTTTACCCGGCAGACGCGTTGAAGCATAACGCGCAGGAATAATGACGACAAAACTCATGGCTTGCTCTCTTCTGCCACCAGGGAACGGGCTTCATTTTCCAGCAATACCGGAATACCGTCACGCAGCGGGAAAGCCAGACTGTCCAGCTTGCAAATGAGCTCTTGTTTGTCCTGGCTGTAGTAAAGTTTGCCGTTGCATACCGGGCAGGCAATAATTTCAAGTAAACGGTGATCCATAGTTCCTCCGTATGGGTAATCGCTAAAGCTTAACACATTCCCTTTTCAGGACGTGCCTGTTTCCCAGCCACTTCGACAGGATGTAAACAGTTCGTCGGGTACCCGGCCCAGCGTCACGTCGTCGGCCCCCTGCCAGCGCGCGAATTCGCTAATGGCGGACGTTAACCCTTTTTCCAGGCTCGCCGTCACCCTGACGCCCTCTTGCAGATAAAGCGCAATAATTTCAAGCGTGCCGGTCTTGCGGTGCATTTTGGCGTCCATGCGCCCGACCAGCTGTCCCTTATGCAGCAGCGGTAAAACAAAGTAGCCATACTGGCGCTTTGGGGCCGGGGTATAACATTCCAGCCGGTAGCAGAAATCAAAGAGCTGCTCGGCGCGTTTTCTGTCCCAGACGACCGGGTCGAAAGGCGACAATACCGCGCTGTGGGTTGCCTGAAGTTTCCCCTCCAGAGCCTGAGGCAATAACGGGAGGAGATCCGCATGCAGCCACATTTCGCCCAGCGTTTCCACGGTAACGGGAATAACGCGCTGCTCGTGTTGCCACATGTCCAGCAGCGGTTTCAGCACGGGCTGGCGCAGGCGATAATAATCTGCCAGCCACTGCGCGCGAAAAATCCCCAGACTACGGGCGCTGTTTTCTAACATAATGGCCTCGGCCACCTCCTGGGTAAGCAGGTCGCGCTCGTCGTCCCAGTGCGGCATCACGCGATGCGTCAGATCGTAGACGCGCTGAAAGTTACGCCGCTCAATCACCATGACTTTCCCAGAGGTAAATAATCCTTCGAGATGACGTTTGTGCGGCTTCCACTCCCACCAGCCGCTTGTCCCCTTGCGCGGGTGTTCAAAATCGGCAGAGCGTACAGGACCATTTTCCTGAATATGCGCGATGAGTTGCTCTATTTCAGCCGCATGTTCCAGCATCCAGGCCTGTCGGTATTTCCAGCCCATCTTTTCCGGCGCAAGCATGCGGTGACGCACCAGGGCAAAATCGCTGCGGGGCAGGAAGCAGGCTTCATGCGCCCAGTACTCCATCAACTCCCCCTTGCTGAGCGCCTCATCCAGCCACTGAGAAGGATAGCTCCCCAGGCGGCTAAACAGCACCAGGTAAGGGCTACGGGCCACAATATTAATGGTGTCGATTTGGAGGAGCGACATGCGCTGTACGGTAGAGAGGATATCGGCAGGCTGCGCGCGGCGGCGGGGCTTTTTGAGCAGCCCCTGCGCGGCCAGGTGGAGATTACGTGCGGCTGAAAGCGAGAGTTGCGGTAAAGACATGCGTTTTCCTGTCAGTCAAAGCGCCACCAGAACCGCGTAAGCCTTTAGTGCACCAACGCAATCAGTTCCTTGAGCAAATGTTCCGGCTGCTCACCGCTAAGTTCGGCGTCAACCGGCAGATACCACCAGTTATCTTTCGCAAAGACGCGGCATTTCACCGCATCTTTTTCGGTCATGATCAGCGACTGCCCGGGTGCGGTTAGGGCGTCTACCTGCCCTTCCACCAGCGCCTGGTGGTCGGCCAGCGGAACACGTTTTTCCAGCCGGGCACCACACTGTTCCAGCGTCGCGAAGAAGCGCGGCGGATGACCAATGCCCGCCATCGCTACCAGTGAAGGAAGCTCTGAAACCGACCGGCGTTCACCCGTCACCAGGTTGATTGCCAGACCCGGCTGCAGGTGCATCGGGATTTCACCCGTTTTCGCCTCACCCCCGTTCACGATCACCGCATCAACGGACTTCAGACGCGAAGCGCGTTCGCGCATGGGTCCGGCAGGTAACCACCAGCCGTTCCCAAAACGGCGAACCCCGTCGATGACCACAATCTCTTTATCTCGCGCCAGGGCATAATGCTGCAGACCATCGTCAGTGATAATGATCTGTACCGCATGTTCGGCAAGCAGTGCCTGAACGGCATCGCTGCGCACCGGGGAAACCGCGACCGGTACGCCGGTACGCTGGAAAATCAATACCGGTTCATCACCCGCTTCAGCCGTCGTGGTTTCCGCCGTCAGCAACAGCGGGTAATGCGCCGCTTTACCACCATATCCCCGCGATACCACGCCCGGGCGTATACCGCGCTTTTGTAACTGCTCCACCAGCCAGATCACCACCGGCGTTTTGCCGTTGCCGCCCGCCGTAAGATTACCGACAACCACAACCGGCACAGACGCGCGCCAGGCCCGCTTTACCCCAAGACGATAAAGCAGACAGATAATGCCGCTCACCAGGCCGTAGAGCCAGGAGAGCGGCAAAAGCAGCAGCCACAGCGGGGATTCACCGGACCAGATGCGTGCAATCATTCGCCGAACTGCATCTTATGAAGCTGAGCGTAAACGCCGCGGTGTTCCAGCAGGCCAGCATGGCTTCCACGCTCAACAATGATACCGTCCTCAACCACGACGATTTCATCAGCCTGCTCGATAGTCGACAGACGGTGCGCAATCACCAGCGAGGTACGGTTCTTTTGCAGCTCATCCAGCGCGGACTGAATCGCGCGTTCAGATTCCGTATCCAGCGCAGAGGTCGCTTCGTCCAGGATCAGGATCGGGCTGTCGCGCAGCAGCGCACGGGCAATGGCGATACGCTGACGCTGCCCACCGGAGAGCAGTACGCCGTTCTCACCGATGATGGTATCCAGACCGTTATCCATCTTGTTGATAAAGTCCATCGCGTAAGCCATACGCGCGGCGTTCTCAATCTGCTCGCGGCTGTACTCTTCAGTACGCGCATAGGCAATATTGTTTGCCACGGTATCGTTGAACAGGTGCACGTTCTGAGAGACCAGCGCTACCTGATTACGGAGCGACTGCAGGGTATACTCCCGCAGGTCGTGGCCGTCTAACAGAATTTCACCTTCGTCAATGTCGTAGAAACGGGTGATCAGGCTGGCAATGGTCGATTTACCCGAGCCAGAACGGCCTACCAGCGCAACGGTTTTCCCCGCTGGAATGGTCAGGTTGATATTGCGCAGAGCCGGTGTTTCGCGGCCAGGATAGGTAAAGGTCACATTGCGGAACTCAACGTCGCCGTGCGCACGCTCAATGACGCGTTTGCCTTCATCTTTTTCCTGTTCGGAATCCAGAATGCTGAACAGGGTCTGGCAGGCGGCCATCCCACGCTGGAACTGGGCGTTTACGTTCGTCAGTGACTTCAGCGGACGCATCAGGGCAATCATTGAGGAGAAGACCACGGTAATGGTACCCGCCGTCAGCGTCTCCATGACGCTCGGGAAGCTTGCTGCATACAGGACGAACGCCAGCGCCAGCGAGGCAATCAGCTGAATAATCGGGTCAGAGATGGATGAGGCCGAGACCATTTTCATCCCCTGCAGACGCATTTTGTTGCTGACTTTATCAAAGCGTTTGGTTTCGACGTCCTGGCCACCAAATATCAGCACTTCTTTATGCCCTTTCAGCATCTGCTCTGCGCTGGTGGTCACCTGCCCCATCGTGTTCTGCATATTCTTACTGATATTGCGGAAGCGCTTTGACACGACGCGGATAGCAATAGAAACCACCGGTGCCAGAACGATAAGGATAAGCGACAGCTGCCAGCTGTAGTAGAACATCATTACGAACAGGCCGATGATCGACGCGCCCTCGCGCACAACGGTAATCAGCGCGCTGGAAGAGGAAGAAGCAACCTGCTCGGAGTCGTAGGTAATACGCGACAGCAGCGTCCCGGTTGACTGCTTGTCAAAGAACGCAACCGGCATGCCCATCATGTGACTGAACAGTCGACGGCGCATGGTCATCACCACTTTCCCGGATACCCAGGAAATGCAGTAGCTTGAGATATAGCTGGTGATACCGCGTAAGATCATCAGTCCGATAACCACCAGAGGCATCCATAGCAGCACTGAGCGATCCGTTTTACCAAAACCGTCATCCAGTAACGGTTTAAGAAGCGATAGCATAAAAGTATCGCTGGCTGCGTTGAGGATTAACGCTACACCCGCCACGATCAAGCCTGCTTTAAAAGGGGCAATCATCGGCCAGAGTCGGCGGAACGTTTGCCACGTGGAGAGATCTTTGTCGTTATGCATTCAAAAAACCAGCATTGTTGAAATAGCCGCATATTCTACCCGTTATCGACGGGCGCGCCAAACCACTGATGATACCAACGTGGTAAAATTTGCTCTCGCAAGCGCCGGATTTGCCAGTGATGTTGCGAGAATGTCACCGATATTTGTCCTGAGTGAGGGGTATCGTGCCAGATATACCCCTCTTTTCGATAGCGTCGGACAACTTTTGGCGACGGGAAATGCCATGCGTTATAGCGGCCCGCGGAATCCAGGGCGATCTGTCCTCCCACCCGCTGTACCAGCGGCAGTGAAGACGAGGTGTTACTGCCATGATGGGGCACCTGTATCAGCGTGGACGTCATATAGCGCCAGTAATGGCTAAGCATAGCCTGTTCCGCTTGCGCTTCAATATCTCCTGTTAACAAAACACTTTGCTCCCCGTCGTCCACCTTTACCACGCAGGAACGGTTATTCCCCTGGGCCGGGTAATTTTCAGGGGGCCAGTGGACGGTGAAGGTTAACCCCTGCCATTCCCATTTCTGCCCACGAAAACAGGGACGGTGTCCGGTCCTGCGCAACGGGCTTCTTATCCATATATCCGGCCATGCTTTTTGCAACGAAATGAGGCCTCCAGCATGGTCGAGGTGTTCATGACTGAGAATCACCCCGTCTGGCTGCAGGTGATGCCAGCGAAGCCAGGGAATAATTAACCGCTGCGCGCTGTCTCCGTCCGGCCAGGCGAGCCCGGTATCATAAAGAATGGCTTTTCCCTGCCTTTCAATGACCATGGCCAGCCCTTGTCCCACGTCCAGCATATGCAGCGTCCAGCTCTCGCTTTTTGCCGCTCGCCAGAGAGGAAACGTCAGTAAGACGCTGCCTGCAAGACAAACGGCAGGAACGGTTTTCCAGGCACGAAAACGCCAGGCAATGATGATCAACCACGGCAGTAATGCCAGGGTTTGCCAGCGTTGATCGACATTCTGCCAGCCATCAGGCAGGCGCATCAGTAGCCAGAAGAGTCCCGCAAGCGACTTATCGGCAGCAAACCAGATGGCACTTTCAACCGCTGCCAGCGGTAGCAGATGGAGCAACATACCGAGCAGGATCAGCGGGACAGAGACAAACGTGACCAGGGGCACGGCAAAGAGATTCGCGACCAGGGAGGAGAAGCTGAAGCCATGGAAAATCAGAACCTGTAACGGCATGAGCAGCAGCAACATGCCGACCTGCAGATAAATCAGGTTCGCTAGCGGCCGTATACGTCTTGTCCGCTGCCAGTCGGGAAGCGGCAGCCACTGAAACCAGAAAATCAGCGCGGCGACGGCAAAGGCTGACAGAGCCAGACTCTGCGAAAGTACGGCCAGGGGATCGTTAATCAGTATCGCCGCGATACAGCAGCTCCATATCTGCCAGGGAGACCATTGACGGCCAGCGATCCGCAACATGGCAAGCACAGCAAGTGCGATGACCGTCCTCAGCGCAGGCGGTTGCAGGCCGGTAAGCCAGGCGTAGAAAGCAGCAAAGATTAACCCGGCAAGGAGAGGCATTTGCCAGCGGACCCGATGGCTGGGTAATAAAAACTGGAGTCCACGTGCAAGTAACCAGACGAGAGAGGCTGCCAGCGCGATATGCAGACCCGAAATCGCCATCAAATGTAGCGTGCCGGTTTCCCGCATCAGATCTTTTATTTCCCGCGGTACATCCAGGCGTTCCCCCATCCCAAGGCCCAGGATAACCGATCCCCATGGATAAGCAGAAAGTCGGTTTTGCAGCGACATCAGATATTGCGCTCGCAGGCTGCAGCGCCCGTCGACGAGCTCCGCACGGGTGAAGCGCCCGCTCAGAGTTTGATGTCGGGCAAAAGCGCTGCGCTGAGCATCATAACCGCCGTCGTTCAGTTCGCCGTGTGCAGGCCTGAGCCTGAGCGTCATGGTCCAGCGCTGACCGGCACAGGCTTTCTGCGGCAGATAATTGCCATACAGCGTTACGCCGGTGGTGGCCCACCAGCGCTTCCCTTCGACGCTGCGAATGTTTCCCTGATGCAAAGTGGCGCCGTCGGTCGCGGTGAGCTCTACCTCAGCCTGCACGGCCCCCGTTGTTAAATGCTGCATCGGCCAGACGCTCTCTTGCGCGGCAAGAATGCCCCACGCACAAAATAACAGCGTGATACCAGCATACTTCATTCGACGGTTTTGCCATGCAGCAAGCACTATCCCGCCAGCCACCATGAGCCACACGGCGTAAGGTGACGGCAATTCAGGTAACCAGAGTAACGGAACTGTCGCCAGCATGGCGCAGACACTAAGCGCGGGAATTCCCATTGCTACCTCCCTGTTTCAGGGTGGCAGTATGCAAGCAGGGTGAGCGGGTCGTCAGGTGTGAAGGATGCGATTTACAGCAAGCGCAGCAAGGTATTTTACGGGTTGCAGAAAACGAAACGGAAAATGCGGGGCACCTTCAGAAAGAAAGCGACGGGTACAAAAAAAGCACCCGCAGGTGCTTTCTTTCGAACCCAGTTTAACCGGCTGGCTAAACTCAGTTGCCGTAAATATTGGCGCGATCGCGCAGTTCTTTACCCGGCTTAAAGTGTGGAACGTACTTACCTTCCAGCTCGACTTTATCGCCAGTTTTCGGGTTACGCCCGGTACGTGGAGCACGATAGTGCAGAGAAAAACTACCGAAACCGCGGATTTCAATGCGCTCGCCCTGGGCAAGAGTGGAGGCCATATGCTCCAGCATCTCTTTTACGGCATCTTCCACTGCTTTGGCAGGGATATGCGGTTGCTGACTGGCAAGTCTTTCAATCAATTCTGACTTGGTCATGATTCCTCCGGTTCCTTTCAAACCAATTAGCTGAACAGCTTATTAAACAAGGGCGGCCGTAGCCGCCCTTTGTTATTGATTACAGGACGAATCCTGTAATCTGTCAAGTTTGCTCCTCATCCTTCACGCTGTAAATGCATTACAGCGCACATGATGCTGAGAACCTGATATTACTCGCCTTTAGCTGCTTTGAAAGCTTCAGCCATTGCGTTGTTAGAGAAGTTTGCATCTTCCTGTTTGTTAACAGTTGCGATTGCATCTTTCTCATCAGCTTCGTCTTTAGCACGAACAGACAGGCTGATTGCACGGTTCTTACGGTCAACACCGGTGAACTTAGCTTCAACGTCGTCGCCTACGTTCAGAACCAGAGTGGCATCTTCAACGCGGTCACGGGAAGCTTCAGAAGCGCGCAGGTAACCTTCAACGCCGTCAGCCAGTTCTACGGTTGCGCCTTTAGCGTCAACTGCAGTCACTTTACCGTTTACGATTGCGCCTTTCTTGTTCAGTGCAACCCAGTTGTTGAACGGATCTTCTGCGAGCTGTTTAACGCCCAGGGAGATACGCTCACGCTCTGCGTCAACCTGCAGAACAACTGCAGCGATTTCGTCGCCTTTTTTGTATTCACGAACTGCTTCTTCGCCTGCAACGTTCCAGGAGATGTCAGACAGGTGAACCAGGCCATCGATGCCGCCGTCCAGGCCGATGAAGATACCGAAGTCAGTGATAGACTTGATTTTACCTTCAACACGGTCACCCTTGTTGTGGGTTTCCGCGAACTGCTGCCATGGGTTGTTTTTGCACTGCTTCAGGCCCAGGGAGATACGACGACGTTCTTCGTCGATATCCAGAACCATCACTTCCACTACATCACCAACGTTAACAACTTTGGATGGGTGGATGTTTTTGTTGGTCCAGTCCATTTCGGAAACGTGCACCAGACCTTCAACGCCTTCTTCGATTTCAACGAAGCAGCCGTAGTCAGTCAGGTTGGTTACGCGACCAGTCAGTTTAGTACCTTCTGGGTAACGCTTAGCGATAGCTACCCATGGATCTTCGCCCAGCTGTTTCAGGCCGAGGGATACACGAGTACGCTCGCGGTCGAACTTCAGCACTTTAACAGTGATTTCGTCGCCCACGTTCACGATTTCGCTTGGGTGCTTAACGCGTTTCCACGCCATGTCGGTGATGTGCAGCAGGCCATCAACGCCGCCCAGGTCAACGAATGCGCCGTAGTCAGTGAGGTTCTTAACGATACCTTTGACTTCCATGCCTTCCTGCAGGTTTTCCAGCAGCTGATCGCGTTCTGCGCTGTTTTCGGATTCGATAACGGCACGACGGGAAACAACAACGTTGTTACGCTTCTGGTCCAGCTTGATTACTTTGAACTCAAGCTCTTTGCCTTCCAGGTGCAGAGTGTCACGAACTGGACGAACGTCTACCAGAGAACCTGGCAGGAACGCACGAATACCATTCAGCTCAACAGTGAAGCCACCTTTAACTTTGCCGTTGATAACACCGACCACAGTTTCAGCTTCTTCGTAAGCTTTTTCCAGCGTGATCCATGCTTCGTGACGTTTCGCTTTCTCACGAGAAAGCAGGGTTTCACCGAAGCCGTCTTCTACTGCGTCCAGAGCAACGTCAACTTCGTCGCCAACCTGGATTTCCAGCTCGCCCTGGGCGTTTTTGAACTGCTCTGCCGGAATGGCAGACTCAGATTTCAGACCGGCGTCAACCAGTACTACGTCTTTGTCGATAGCAACAACAACACCGCGAACGATGGAACCCGGGCGGGTTTCGATTTCTTTTAAGGATTCTTCAAACAGTTGAGCAAAAGATTCAGTCATGTTTAATCTTCAGGTTAATATTAACGTCCACCTGGCTCCGTGCCGGATGGGGTTGTTTCACATACCCGCCGTCAATCCCTTGCAGCGGGGGTACTGCTAAATCGGTCGCGATTACGCGAGTGCCAGTTTTTGGCGCGCATATTGTAGCGCTTTTTCAATCACTTGCTCAATAGTTAAACTGGTTGAATCCAGAACTAATGCATCTTCTGCTGGAACAAGTGGGGCGACGGCGCGGTTACGATCGCGGTCATCGCGCTCTTTTATCTCGGATAAAAGGCGATCAAAGTTAACACTAAACCCCTTTTCCTGCAACTGAAGCATGCGGCGTTGAGCACGTTCTTCTGAAGAGGCGTCAAGGAAAATTTTCACAGGTGCATCAGGGAATACCACGGTTCCCATATCGCGTCCGTCCGCGATCAAACCCGGGGCTTCACGAAACGCGCGCTGACGACGCAACAGCGCCTCGCGAACGCGCGGGAAGGCCGCGACCTGAGAGGCCGCATTCGCCACTTCCTGAGTACGAATTTCCCCGCTCACGTCTTCCCCTTCAAGGATGACTTCAAGGTTGCCATCGGTCGACACGAAGCGCACATCCAGATGCGCAGCCAGCGGAACCAGCGCTTCTTCAGACGCGACATCCACGTGGTGATGCAGCGCAGCCAGAGCCAGCACGCGATAGATTGCTCCCGAATCTAAAAGATGCCATTGCAACGCTTCCGCCATCGCTTTGCACAGAGTCCCTTTCCCTGCGCCACTCGGCCCATCAATGGTGATTACCGGGGCAATTGCCGTCATCTTTTTCTCCTTAAATAAGGCATACCGTTAACATGAACGCCGCGCATTATACGCGTCAACGTGCGCAACTGTTACCTTTGCGTGCAAATTACGGATTGATTGAAGCAGAGTGTAGAAGAAATGAACGGAAGTGTTCGTCAGGAAGCGTAAGGAAATGCCGCATCGGGTGATGCGGCAGGCGTTATCAGGCCAGCGTGCTAATGCGTGCCAGCTGTTCGAAGTAGTCCGGGAACGTTTTCGCCGTACATTTTGGATCAAGAATGGTGACAGGCGTGTCTGACAACGCCACCAG
This sequence comes from Enterobacter sp. SGAir0187, assembly GCF_002952735.2. NCBI lineage: Bacteria > Pseudomonadati > Pseudomonadota > Gammaproteobacteria > Enterobacterales > Enterobacteriaceae > Enterobacter > Enterobacter sp. SGAir0187. The sequence continues at coordinate 968,130 of NZ_CP025034.2, forward strand.
CGAGAAGCACATCGCCATACGGTGATCGTTGTAGGTTCCGATCTCGGCAACCTGCAGTTTTGCAGGAGGCGTGACGCGAATGTAGTCTTCGCCCTCTTCCACCTCAGCGCCGACCTTACGCAGTTCAGTCGCCATCGCGAACAGTCGGTCGGTTTCTTTTACGCGCCAGTTGTAGATATTACGCAGCGTGGTGGTGCCTTTTGCGAACAGCGCCGCCGTGGCAATGGTCATCGCTGCATCCGGAATATGGTTCATGTCCATGTCGATGGCCTTCAGCTCGCCGCGGGTACAGGAGATGAAATCATCACCCCAGGTCACAACCGCGCCCATTTTCTCCAGCACGTCCGCAAAACGGATATCGCCCTGCACGCTGTTGCGGCAAATACCGGTCACCTTCACGGTACCGCCTTTGATCGCGCCCGCCGCCAGGAAGTAAGAAGCCGACGAGGCGTCGCCTTCAACCAGATAGCTGCCCGGCGACTGGTACTGCTGCGCCCCACGCACCACAAAGCGCTGATAAGACTGGTTTTCCACCTCGACGCCGAAGGTTTTCATCAGGTGCAGCGTGATATCGATATACGGTTTGGAGACCAGCTCGCCTTTAATCGTAATTACCGTATCCTGCGGTGCCAGCGGCGCGGTCATCAGCAGCGCGGTCAGGAACTGGCTGGAAACGCTGCCGTCAACTTCGACGTGACCGCCGGTAAAGCCCCCGCGCAGACGCAGTGGCGGATAATTTTCCTGCTCCAGATACTCAATCTGCGCGCCGCCCTGACGCAGGGCATCCACCAGATGACCGATCGGACGCTCTTTCATGCGAGGCTCACCGGTCAGCACAATGTTGTTGCGCCCAAGACACAGGGCCGCCGCCAGCGGACGCATCGCGGTACCCGCGTTGCCCAGAAACAGCTCAAGCTCTTCACCCGTCTGCAGCGCGCCGCCGTTGCCGGTCACTTCGCAGCGGGTGCGATCGTCGGAGAGAGTGTAATGAACGCCCAACGCTTTCAGCGCATTGAGCATATGGCGCACGTCATCGCTGTCCAGCAGGTTTGTAAGGACGGTGGTGCCGTTTGCCAGTGCTGCCAGCAGCAGAGCGCGGTTCGAGACACTTTTTGAACCAGGCAGATTAATGGTGCCATCTACCCGCGCGATAGGTTGTAACGTTAGGGATTCCATGAAAACTTAACTCTCAACTCAACATAATAAAAACCCCGCAGCAGGGCTACGGGGGTGAAAACAGCGCAATTAACCGTGGCGACGTTCGAAGTCGATCATGAAATCGGTCAGCGCTTTAACGCCTTCCAGCGGCATCGCGTTATAGATGGAAGCACGCATGCCGCCCACGACACGGTGACCTTTGAGCGCGTGCAGGCCTGCCGCGAAGGACTCTTCCAGGAACACTTTATCCAGGCTGCTGTCCGCCAGCTGGAACGGCACGTTCATGCGGGAACGGTTAGCTTTCGCCACATCGTTGCGGTAGAAATTGCTCTTGTCGATCACGCCATACAGCAGTTCAGCTTTCTGCTGATTCACTTTGTCCATCTGCGCCACGCCGCCGTTTTGCTTCAGCCATTTGAAGACCAGGCCGGAGAGGTACCAGGCAAACGTCGGTGGGGTGTTGAACATCGAATCGTTGTCGTTCAGCACGGTGTAATCAAGAATCGACGGGCAGGATGTATGCGCTTTACCCAGCAGATCTTCACGCACGATAACAATCGTCAGGCCTGCAGGGCCGATATTTTTCTGTGCGCCCGCGTAGATCACGCCATAACGGCTGACGTCAATTGGCGCAGACAGAATGGTGGAGGAGAAGTCAGCGGCAACCACGACATCGCTGCCGAAGTTTGGCGTCTCGTCGATGGCAATGCCGTCAATGGTTTCGTTCGGGCAGTAGTGCAGATACGCGGCGTTATCAGAAAGCTGCCACTCGCGCATTGGCTTCACGGCGCGCAGGCCATCAACGGTCACTTTGGCGTCGATCACATTCGGCGTGCAGTATTTGTGCGCTTCTTTCACAGCACTGGCCGCCCAGTAGCCTGCGTCAACGTAGTCTGCCGTCGTTTTATCGCCCAGGATGTTCAGCGGTACGCCCGCAAACTGGCCGCGCCCGCCGCCGTGACAGAACAATACTTTGTAGTTCGAGGGAATATTCAGCAGATCGCGAAAATCCTTTTCTGCCTCTTCCGCCACCTGAATAAACTCTTTACCCCGGTGGCTGATTTCCATCACCGACGTTCCCAGACCGTTCCAGTCACAAAGTTCCTGTTGAGCCTGTTTAAGCACGTCTGCCGGTAACATTGCCGGACCTGAACTGAAATTAAAGACTTGAGCCATTTCCCCTCACCACGCTAAAAGCCATAAGTTATAACTGTGGATATCGGTTTTATCATTCAGTGACACGCGCCGCAATGTCTAAAACTTATGACCCGTGAAATGTGCCCCACGTCACACAAAACAATCTGCCGCCTCGCCAGGACAAAACCGACAAAATGGCTGTCAGGTGATGCGTTTAGCCCGGCTAACCTTCGTCCATTCCGGATTTGCACAGCGGGGGCATAATTGACGATCCCCCGGCTGCATCGCGACGACATGGCTACATCTCACGCAGGCATACTCGCCTGACTCAGGTACGGTTCTGAATCGCTCGATCAGCATATCCGGCAGGATGCACAGTCCCGGCCTCACCTCATCGTCAGAATAGTAATAGACGCTGATCTGCCCGTTGGTCTCCATGATCGCCAGACGCACCTGCCCGAGCTGTTCCACGCTGTTCAGGCGTAGCTCCATAAAGAACTCAAACTCGGTCATATTGGCGCTTTGCACATTTTCCCAGGCCAGCTGACCGTCCTCGACGATAACGACCGGCTTCCCTTCAAGCAGATCTTCCAGCTTTTCACTTTTCGACATCAGCCACATGACAAGCCGGTAAAGCAGCGCCAGGGAGACAAAAACGATGAAGACCGGCACCATCGGCACATCATCATAAAAGGCGACGTCTCCCGCCGCGGAACCCAGCGTCAGGATAATCAACACTTCAAAGAGCGACATCTGCCGTACGCCACGGCGGCCCGTAATTTTGAGAAACAGGAAGACGAGGACGAAGGTATACAAGCTGCGAAGCGCGACTTCGCCTAAAAACTCCGGAGGGACTTTATCAAACGCCATCCGCTGGAGATCGAATGCTTTCATTTTTCTATGCCTTAACAGTAGGTTACTGAGTGTAAGCATAGCTCAGGCATTTATTTTCGCCGAAGATAGCACCCGTCACGCAAAACCCGTATCATTGCGCGCTTTACGTACGATAAAAGTGAACGCCATGACTCAAACGTTTATCCCCGGCAAAGACGCCGCACTGGAAGATTCCATCGCTCGCTTCCAGCAGAAACTGACCGATCTGGGTTTTAACATCGAAGAAGCCTCCTGGCTCAATCCGGTGCCTCATGTCTGGTCCGTACATATTCGCGATAAAGACTGTGCCCTGTGCTTTACCAACGGTAAAGGCGCGACGAAAAAAGCGGCACTGGCCTCCGCGCTGGGTGAGTATTTTGAGCGTCTGTCCACCAACTATTTCTTCGCTGACTTCTGGCTGGGCGAAACCATCGCCAACGGCCCGTTCGTTCACTATCCGAACGAAAAATGGTTCCCACTGACGGAAGACGACGAACTGCCGGAAGGTATTCTCGACGCGCGTCTGCGCGCTTTCTACGATCCGGAAAACGAACTGACCGCCAGCATGCTGATCGATCTGCAGTCCGGAAACGACGATCGCGGTATTTGCGCCCTGCCCTTTACCCGTCAGTCTGACGAGCAGACCGTCTATATCCCGATGAACATCGTCGGCAACCTGTATGTGTCTAACGGCATGTCCGCCGGTAACACCCGCAATGAAGCGCGCGTGCAGGGTCTGTCTGAAGTCTTCGAGCGTCACATCAAAAACCGCATTATTGCCGAATCCATCAGCCTGCCTGAAATTCCGGCAGACGTGCTGGCGCGCTACCCGGGCGTGGTGGAATCCATCGCCAAACTGGAAGCAGAAGGTTTCCCTATCTTCGCGTATGACGGCTCGCTGGGCGGCAAGTATCCGGTGATCTGCGTCGTGCTGTTTAACCCGACTAACGGTACCTGCTTCGCCTCCTTCGGCGCGCACCCGGACTTCGGCGTGGCGCTGGAGCGTACCGTCACCGAGCTGCTGCAGGGCCGTAGCCTGAAAGATCTCGACGTGTTTACGCCGCCAACGTTTGACGATGAAGAAGTGGCCGAGCATACCAACCTCGAAACCCACTTCATCGATTCCAGCGGCTTAATTTCCTGGGATATGTTCAAGCAGGACGCGGACTATCCGTTCGTGGACTGGAGCTTCGCCGGAACCACGGAAGAAGAGTTCGCCACGCTGATGGCGATCTTCAACGCGGAAGACCAGGAAGTGTACATTGCCGATTACGAGCACCTGGGCGTTTACGCGTGCCGCATCATCGTGCCTGGCATGTCTGACATCTACCCCGCTGAAGACCTGTGGCTGGCGAACAACAGCATGGGCGCCCATCTGCGCGAAACGCTGCTGGCTCTGCCGGGCAGTGAATGGGAGAAAGAAGATTACCTGAACCTGATCGCCCAACTGGACGAAGAAGGCCACGATGACTTCACCCGCGTACGCGAACTCCTGGGTCTGGCGACCGGTAAAGATAACGGCTGGTATACCCTGCGTATTGGTGAACTGAAAGCAATGCTGGCTCTGGCGGGTGGCGATCTGGATCAGGCCCTGGCCTGGACCGAGTGGACCATGGAGTTCAACCAGTCGGTCTTCTCTGCCGAGCGCACCAACTATTACCGTTGCCTGCAAACCCTGCTGCTGCTTGCACAGGAAGAGGATCGCGAACCGCTGCAATACCTGAATGCTTTCGTGCGTATGTACGGGGCTGAGGCCGTTGAAGCAGCCAGCGCGGCCCTGAGCGGCGAAGCGCCGTTCTATGGCCTGCAGGCTGTTGATAGCGATCTGAAAGCCTTCCCGGCGCATCAGTCACTGCTGAAGGCCTACGAAAAGCTGCAGAAAGCAAAAGCCGCTTACTGGTCAAAATAAGCGCACATAACATTACCAGCAGTAGGCGTATTCAATCGTCTGGGCTATATTACGGGGCAATTTCATTGCCCCGTTTTTTATTTTCTTCGGCAATGATTGTTGATTGTAATAATAAAGTTAAACACGGGTAAATATAATAATATTGATCTGGGCTTTACTGTTACTTTTTATGGTTAATACTCCATATTAATTAACTGATAAAGAGGTGGCTGAACGAAAAAATTCAACTCTTTTCATAACTTTTAAAATTTATTTTTATACGGATAATCAAATACTTACTCCGCATTTGCTGTAAATCCATACACACTGCGGACCTATAAGCCAGGCGAGATATGATCTATATCAATTTCTCTTCTATAATGCTTTGTTAGTATCTCGTCGCCGACTTAATAAAGAGAGAGTTAGTGTGAAAGCTGACAACCCTTTTGATCTTTTACTCCCTGCTGCGATGGCCAAAGTTGCCGAAGAAGCAGGTGTCTATAAAGCAACGAAACACCCGATGAAGACGTTCTATCTGGCGATCACGGCTGGTGTGTTCATCTCTATCGCTTTCGTCTTCTACATCACCGCCACCACCGGTACTGCCGGAATGCCTTTCGGCATGGCCAAACTGATTGGCGGCATTTGTTTCTCACTGGGTCTGATTCTCTGCGTCATTTGCGGCGCCGACCTTTTCACCTCAACGGTGCTGATTGTCGTAGCAAAGGCCAGCGGAAGAATTACCTGGGGTCAGCTGGCACGTAACTGGCTTAATGTTTACGTGGGTAACCTGGTTGGCTGTCTGCTCTTTGTTTTGTTGATGTGGCTTTCTGGCGAGTACATGACCGCCAACGGTGGCTGGGGCCTTAACGTCCTGCAAACCGCCGACCACAAAATGCACCACACATTTATCGAAGCCGTTGCTCTCGGCATCCTCGCTAACCTGATGGTCTGCCTGGCTGTATGGATGAGCTACTCGGGTCGTAGCCTGATGGACAAAGCCTTAATTATGGTTCTGCCGGTTGCGATGTTTGTTGCCAGCGGCTTTGAGCACAGTATCGCGAATATGTTCATGATCCCAATGGGCATTGTTATCCGCGACTTTGCGAGCCCGGAGTTCTGGACCGCAGTTGGTTCATCCCCGGAAAGTTTCTCTCACCTGACTATTATGAATTTCATTACTGATAACCTGATCCCTGTCACTATCGGGAACATTATCGGTGGGGGTCTGTTAGTTGGGTTGACATACTGGGTCATTTACCTGCGTGGCGACGATCATCATTGATGGTTTTCTCAGGCAGTAAATAAAAAATCCACTTAAGAAGGTAGGTGTTACATGTCCGAGCTTAATGAAAAGTTAGCCACAGCCTGGGAAGGTTTTGCGAAAGGTGACTGGCAGAATGAAGTAAACGTACGTGACTTCATTCAGAAAAACTATACCCCGTATGAAGGTGACGAATCCTTCCTGGCTGGCGCAACTGACGCGACCACCAAGCTGTGGGACAGCGTAATGGAAGGCGTTAAACTGGAAAACCGCACTCACGCGCCAGTTGATTTTGACACCTCCGTTGCTTCCACCATCACTTCTCACGACGCTGGCTATATCAACAAAGCCCTTGAGAAAATCGTTGGTCTGCAGACTGAAGCACCACTGAAACGCGCAATCATCCCGTTCGGTGGTATTAAAATGGTTGAAGGTTCCTGCAAAGCGTATAACCGCGAGCTGGACCCAATGCTGAAAAAAATCTTCACCGAATACCGCAAAACCCACAACCAGGGCGTATTCGATGTTTACACCAAAGACATTCTGAACTGCCGTAAATCTGGCGTTCTGACTGGTCTGCCAGATGCGTATGGCCGTGGTCGTATCATCGGTGACTACCGTCGCGTTGCGCTGTACGGTATCGACTTCCTGATGAAAGACAAGTACGCGCAGTTTGTTTCCCTGCAGTCCGATCTGGAAAACGGCGTAAACCTGGAAGCGACTATCCGTCTGCGTGAAGAGATCGCTGAACAGCACCGCGCGCTGGGTCAGATCAAAGAGATGGCGGCTAAATACGGCTGCGATATCTCTGGTCCGGCTACCAACGCTCAGGAAGCTATCCAGTGGACCTATTTCGGCTACCTGGCCGCAGTTAAGTCTCAGAACGGTGCAGCGATGTCCTTTGGTCGCGTATCCACCTTCCTGGATGCTTACATCGAACGTGACCTGAAAGCAGGCAAAATCACCGAGCAAGACGCTCAGGAAATGATTGACCACCTGGTCATGAAACTGCGTATGGTTCGCTTCCTGCGTACGCCTGAATACGATGAGCTGTTCTCCGGTGACCCAATCTGGGCAACTGAATCCATCGGCGGTATGGGCGTTGACGGCCGTACTCTGGTGACCAAAAACAGCTTCCGCTTCCTGAACACCCTGTACACCATGGGTCCTTCTCCGGAGCCGAACATCACCGTTCTGTGGTCTGAAAAACTGCCTCTGAACTTCAAGAAATTCGCCGCTAAAGTGTCCATCGACACCTCTTCTCTGCAGTACGAGAACGATGACCTGATGCGTCCGGACTTCAACAACGACGATTACGCTATCGCTTGCTGCGTAAGCCCAATGGTTGTTGGTAAGCAAATGCAGTTCTTCGGTGCGCGTGCAAACCTGGCGAAAACCATGCTGTACGCAATCAACGGCGGCGTTGATGAAAAACTGAAAATGCAGGTTGGTCCTAAGTCTGAGCCGATCAAAGGCGATGTGCTGAACTATGACGAAGTCATGGAGCGCATGGATCACTTCATGGACTGGCTGGCGAAACAGTACGTCACTGCGCTGAACGTTATCCACTACATGCACGACAAGTACAGCTACGAAGCTTCTCTGATGGCGCTGCACGACCGTGACGTTATCCGCACCATGGCGTGTGGTATTGCAGGTCTGTCCGTTGCTGCTGACTCCCTGTCTGCAATCAAATATGCGAAAGTTAAACCAATTCGTGACGAAGACGGTCTGGCTATCGACTTCGAAATCGAAGGCGAATATCCGCAGTTTGGTAACAACGATGCTCGCGTTGATGACATGGCGGTTGACCTGGTAGAACGTTTCATGAAGAAAATTCAGAAACTGACTACCTACCGTAACGCTATCCCGACTCAGTCTGTTCTGACCATCACCTCTAACGTTGTGTATGGTAAGAAAACCGGTAACACCCCAGACGGTCGTCGTGCTGGCGCGCCATTCGGCCCAGGTGCCAACCCAATGCACGGTCGTGACCAGAAAGGTGCGGTTGCCTCTCTGACTTCCGTTGCTAAACTGCCGTTTGCTTACGCGAAAGATGGTATTTCTTACACCTTCTCTATCGTGCCAAACGCGCTGGGTAAAGACGACGAAGTGCGTAAAACTAACCTCGCGGGTCTGATGGATGGTTACTTCCACCACGAAGCGTCCATCGAAGGTGGTCAGCACCTGAACGTGAACGTCATGAACCGTGAAATGCTGCTCGACGCGATGGAACATCCTGAGAAATATCCTCAGCTGACCATCCGCGTATCTGGCTACGCAGTACGTTTTAACTCCCTGACTAAAGAACAGCAGCAGGACGTTATCACCCGTACTTTCACTCAGTCCATGTAAGTGGAATTGACTGAAATCGCGCGTTAACAAGCGTACAATAAAGGCTCCACGTCAGTGGGGCCTTTTTAGCACCCTCTCCACCTCAGTCTCTTTTGTCCGCTATCTATACTGAATGGATAACAGCCAAAACAGACTTAACACAGCCGGCTTTGAGCTGTGCATACACAGGCCCCGGACGGGCCGATGATGGAGATATCACCGCAATGTCAACTATTGGTCGTATTCACTCCTTTGAATCCTGTGGCACCGTCGATGGCCCGGGTATCCGCTTTATCACCTTTTTCCAGGGCTGCCTGATGCGCTGCCTTTACTGCCATAACCGCGACACCTGGGATACGCACGGCGGTAAAGAAGTCACTGTCGACGATCTGATGAAAGAGGTGGTGACCTATCGCCACTTTATGAACGCCTCCGGTGGCGGTGTGACCGCATCCGGCGGTGAAGCCATTCTTCAGGCTGAATTTGTCCGCGACTGGTTCCGCGCCTGCCACAAAGAAGGCATTCATACCTGCCTGGACACCAACGGCTTTGTACGTCGCTACGATCCGGTGATTGATGAACTGCTCGAGGTGACCGATCTGGTGATGCTCGATCTCAAACAGATGAACGATGAGATCCACCAGAATCTGGTGGGCGTCTCCAACCACCGCACGCTGGAGTTTGCCAAATACATTGCCGATAAAGGCATCAAAACCTGGATCCGCTACGTGGTGGTACCAGGCTGGTCAGATGACGACGACTCCGCGCACCGCCTGGGGGAATTCACCCGCGACATGGGCAACGTCGAGAAAATCGAGCTTCTGCCCTATCACGAGCTGGGTAAACATAAATGGGTGGCCATGGGTGAAGAGTACAAGCTTGATGGCGTGAAGCCGCCGAAAAAAGAGACGATGGAACGCGTCAAAGGTATACTTGAACAGTACGGTCACAAAGTGATGTATTAAAGAAAAGGCCCGGCGAGAACCGGGCCTTTTTTATTCTATTTAAAGACGCCGTTAATAACGGACGTCACAATCGCAGTACTCAGCGCAATTAAGACCAGGTCGTCACCCACTACGCGCCATTCATAGCCGGGATAGGCAGGAAGTTGGTCCAGCATTGAGGCCGGAACGGCCTTCTTCGCAATACCCGGAGGCAGTGGTTTACCGCGCGCCAGATTTTTTGCGATCCCCGGGGGCAGAGACTTATAGCCCGTTAAGCCGTAATTCACGGCCAGATGGCGGGCATGATCGAAGCTCACGCGAGCATCAACGTCATTACCGACATCTTTGCTGTTTTTGAAGTTCTTATCAGATTTTCCAGGGTTATCCTGTCCGCTATTTTGCTTATTACCATGGTTACCGGCGTTACCAGAATTCCCGTTACCATGATTGCCGCCATTACCTTGTCCGCCACCGTTTCCGTGACCACCGCCGTTCCCGTTGCCAGGATTAGCCATGACCGGAGCCGTTGCAAACGTTAAAGACAACACTACGGCAAGTGCGGTAGTGGAAAAACGACGTATAGACATGATTGCTGCCTTATTGTGGTAGGACTCACCTGAATTATCGCCCGGCGCAATAAACAAACAATAAGTAAAACTCTGAGTTGTGATGGGGACAAAAAAGCCTGTCATCGACAGGCTTTTAATTCATCAGGCATGTGCCACCGGCGTTGGATGTTCGCCCGCTTTACGCAGCAGCATTAACAGATAAATAAACGACACGCTGGCGATCATGATAAACAGTAAATTGTCGGAATAATTTTGCATCAGCATCGCGGTAAACGTCGGCCCTAATAAGCTGCCGATGGTATAGCTCAGTAAAAGCGCCTGGTTCATTGCCACGAGCTGGTGATGCTCAACTTTCTCACAGGCCCACGCCATCGCGACCGGATAAAGCGTGAAACCTGCCGCTCCAAGAATAAACAGCGCGGGTGCCATCGCGGCATTGCTGAGCATGGCGAGGCATCCCATGATAACAACGAAGACCTGAACGCGCAGCACCAGCAGACGACCAAAGCGATCAGCCAGACGGCCAATTGGCCACTGCCCCACAATACCCGCACTCACCATCACCGCCATCCAGAAGCCAATTCCGGAGTCGCTAACGCCCTGATGGTTCAGATAGAGCGGCATCAGGCCATAGAGCGAGCCCAGGACAATCCCCGAGATAATGCAGCCGTTAACGCCAAGACGCGCCTGACGCAGCCGCAGCATTGGCCAGACGTGGGTTGCTTCCTGGTGTTCACTGTTCTGGTTCACAATGCGCGTAAAGAGCAGCGGCAGGATCGCGGCCAGCACCATACCGGTCACCCACGGCAGAACGCTCATCAGGTCGGTTGGCAGCTTGCTCACCATCAGTTGTCCCAGCACGGTGCCGACATAGTAAACCATCATGTAGGCAGCCAGCAGGCGTCCGCGGTTGCGGGAGGTGCCGCTGCACATCAGCGCACTTTCAACGACCACCCAAATCATCGCGCAGCCGACACCGGCGATAAAGCGCCATGCCATCCAGCTCCAGAAGCCGACCATCAGGCCCAACCCCGCACACCCGGCAGCGAAAATCAGCGAAGCCAGATAATAGCTACGGTTAAAGCCAAAGCGCTTGATCAGGCTCCCGGTCACCAGCGTACCCAGCAGGTTCCCGGTAAAAAAGGATGAGCTGACCATACCCACCTGCCAGGTCGGTAAGTTTTCATGGGCGAGCCACAGCGGGACGAGCGTATTTAACACTGCGATCGCCAGGGTCAACAGAAGCAGGCCACAGAGCAACAGCAGCACTGGCCGGGTATAGGTGGTCATGGATTAAAAAGCCGTGAGGAAGTTCAGATTTCGTGCGCATCATGCCACTGGCAAAAACAAAGTCAATCCACTGATTTAGCCGCCTCGCACAATATGTTCCCTGTCGATTTAAAAAACTTATCCTGCTAATGCCACGCCTGCTATAGATATTAATTATGTCTCTGTTTTCATTTATTAATGGGCAAAATTAAAACAAAACGACAGTCGAAAAATTTCATGATCGAAAAAAAGAAAAAGCCGGGCACTCAGGCCCGGCTTGATATAACCAAATGCAACGTTAACTGGCGACAGCCATACCAACGGTCATATGCAACCCGTAGAACACGCCGCGACCAATCAGTTCACCCGCCAGTACCAGCACAAAAGCCAGTGACAACAGCGGCAGCGCAGGCTGATAGCCTTTCAGCTGAGGAGCAATCCAGAATACCAACGCCGCGACCAGCAGAACGATACGCCAGGCCATCAGCGCACCGTAGTCCGGCACCAGGGCAGAGGCCTGCTGGATAGAGCTGTGAATGGTTGCCAGTTCGGCACCCTGCATCAGGGCGACCATCGCACTCACCACCAGCGCCAGCAGCGAAACAGCGGGCAGCAAACGCATAGCCCACCCGTCTACACCCGCCACGCGCAGCAGCAGGTAGCCCAGAAGCGGCCCGCCGATAAACATCGTCAGGAAGAAGCTCATTGGCGTCCAGACGCTGTACCAGGTGGGGACGGTATCAATGGTGTTATAGACACGCACCATCATCCACACGAACACCACGCCCAGTACCATGGTCACGATCAGCCACAGGCTGCGCAGACCCGCTGGCAATTTCTTCAAAGCGGCCAGCAGCCAGCCCAGCCCACCGACGGCGAAGAAAATCGCCCCGCTGGCAATCTCGTTACTGAGGGATGAGGCCCCCACGCGATTCAGAGAGTTAAACGCGCGCATCGGCGAGCCCAGGTGCAGCGTTGAGGCGATAAAGCCAATCCCCATCAGCACCCACAGGCCAAACATGCTCAACACTAAACGCTGCTGCTGTTCAGCATTGAGCTGACCTTTCAACAACGCCAGCGCGAGCACAATGAAGCCGCCCGCCACGCACTGACCAAAGACCGTGAAGATCATCAGCGGCCATTCATGCCATCCACTTCCCATCTCACACCTCCTTCGGGTTTGCCAGGTAGCCGGTGGTGTCACCTGTAGGACGGCTGTTGGCGTTAGGTTTAATCACAATACTCGGCTTCGTGAAGTGCGCAGACGGCAGCGGTGCCACGGCGGCGAGCTGACCGTGTTTTTGACGCAGCTCTTCAATCGGGCCGAAGTCCAGCGCGCGCAGCGGACAGGACTCGACGCAAATCGGCTTTTTGCCATCCGCTACGCGGGTGTGGCAACCATCGCATTTGGTCATATGGCCCTTGGCAGCGTTATACTGTGGCGCGCCATACGGACAGGCCATATGGCAGTAGCGACAGCCTATGCAGACATCTTCATCCACCACCACAAAACCATCTTCGCGCTTGTGCATCGCTCCGCTCGGACAAACCTTCGTGCAGGCAGGATCTTCACAGTGGTTACAGGCAATCGACAGGTAATACGCAAATACGTTCTGATGCCAGACGCCGTTATCTTCCTGCCAGTCGCCCCCGGCGTATTCGTAGATGCGACGGAAGCTCACGTCCGGCGTCAGGTCTTTGTAATCTTTACAGGCCAGCTCGCAGGTTTTGCACCCGGTACAACGGCTGGAATCAATAAAAAATCCATACTGAGTTGTCATCGGTTACTCCTTAAACCTTTTCAACCTGGACAAGGTTTGTGTGGGATGGATTGCCCTTCGCCAGCGGCGACGGACGCTGCGTGGTCAGCACGTTAATACTGCCCGCCTGGTCAATGCGGTTGGCATCCGGGCTGTACCAGGCCCCTTCCCCTAACGCCACCACGCCGGGCATCATGCGTGGGGTGACTTTGGCTTCAATATGCACCTCGCCGCGACCGTTGAAGATACGCACGCGATCGCCATTGCTGATGCCGCGCGCTTTCGCGTCCATCGGGTTAATCCACATCTCCTGGCGGCAGGCGGCCTTCAGCACGTCGACGTTACCGTAGGTAGAGTGAACACGCGCTTTATAGTGGAAGCCGGTCAGCTGCAGCGGGAATTTCGCCGTCAGCGGATCGTTATAGTTTTCAAAGCCCGGCGTGTAGATCGGCAACGGATCGATGATGTCCCCTTCCGGCAGCTCCCATGTCGACGCGATTTTTGCCAGCTCTTCGGAGTAAATTTCGATTTTGCCCGACGGCGTGGTCAGCGGGTTCGCCTGCGGATCTTCACGGAACGCTTTGTACGCCACGTGGTGCCCTTCCGGATCGCGCTGTTTGTACATCCCCTGCTTGCGGAAGGTATCGAAGTCAGGGAGGTCCGGGATCGCCTTGCGGGAGAGTTCATGCAGATGGCGCATCCACCCTTCCTGAGTACGTCCCTCGGTAAACTGCTGCTCAACGCCAAGACGTTTCGCCAGCTCAGAGGTCATCTCATAAATGGTTTTGCACTCAAAGCGCGGTTTAATCGCCTGGTCGGTAAAGATCACGTAGGACATGTTGCCGCAGGAGGCGTCCAGCGCGAAATCCATCTGCTCAGAGGCGGTGCAGTCCGGCAGCAGGATATCGGCATATTTTGCCGAGGAGGTCATGTGGCAGTCGATCACCACAATCATCTCGCACTTCTTGTCGTCCTGCAGGATTTCATGGGTGCGGTTGATTTCGGAGTGCTGGTTGATGAGACAGTTACCGGCATAGTTCCAGATCATCTTGATCGGCACGTCCAGCTTGTCCTTGCCGCGCACGCCGTCGCGCAGAGCGGTCATTTCCGGGCCGCGTTCAATCGCATCGGTCCACATAAACATGGAGATGCTGGTCTGAACCGGGTTATCCAGCGTCGGCATACGTTCAAACGGCACTTCATATGAGCCTTCACGCGCGCCGGTGTTACCGCCGTGAATGCCGACGTTGCCGGTCAGAATGGAGAGCATGGAGATGGCACGGGTCGCGATTTCGCCGTTCGCATGACGCTGCGGACCCCAGCCCTGGCTGATATAGGCCGGTTTGGCTGAGCCAATCTCACGCGCCAGTTGAACGATACGCTCTGCCGGGATGCCGGTGATGGTGGAGGCCCACTCCGGCGTTTTCGCCACGCCGTCGCTGCCCTGTCCGAGAATATACGCCTTGTAGTGACCGTTTGCCGGTGCGCTGGCGGGCAGGGTTTTCTCGTCATAGCCGACGCAGTATTTATCCAGGAAAGACTGATCAACAAGGTTTTCGGTGATCATCACCCACGCGAGCGCTGAGACCAGCGCCGCATCGGTTCCCGGACGGATGGGGATCCACTCGTCTTCACGTCCGGCACCGGTGTCGGTATAGCGCGGATCGATGATGGTCATGCGGGCATTGGATTTAGCGCGAGCCTGTTCGAGGTAGTAGGTTACTCCGCCACCGCTCATGCGGGTTTCACCCGGGTTGTTACCGAACAGCACGACCAGCTTACTGTTTTCGATATCGGACGGGCTGTTGCCGTCAGCCCAGCCGCCGTAGGTGTAGTTCAGTCCTGCCGCGATCTGCGCAGAGGAGTAGTCGCCATAGTGATTGAGATAACCACCGCAGCAGTTCATCAGGCGCGCCACCAGCGTTTTTCCCGGTGGCCAGGAGCGGGTCAGCGTGCCGCCAAGCGTCCCGGTACCGTAGTTCAGGTAGATAGATTCGTTACCGTACTCTTTAATCAAACGCTGCATGTTGGTGGCGATGATATCGTAGGCTTCGTCCCAGCTAATCCGCTCGAATTTCCCTTCCCCACGCTTACCGACGCGCTTCATCGGGTATTTCAGGCGGTCCGGATTATAGACACGACGACGCATGGAGCGACCACGCAGGCAGGCACGGACCTGATGTAACCCTTCGTAGTTATCGTCTCCGGTATTGTCGGTTTCGACATATTTAATTTCACCGTCCACCACATGCATGCGCAGCGGACAACGGCTACCGCAGTTTACGGTACAGGCACTCCACACCACTTTTTCCGGTGCTGTAGCCGGGGATAACGCATCCGCAGCCGAAGCCAGCCGTGTAAAAGGGAGCGTGAAGGCGCTGCTGGCTACAGCCAGGCCGCCAATTGCCGTGGTTTTCATCAACCCACGGCGAGTGACCTCGGCAGCCATTAACGCTTCAGGCGCGTTGATTTTCATAGAGACTCACTTTGGTTGCTCACAAAGAAAAGAGAGGCGGCGCAAACCGCTATGTAGTTTTATATATAACGAATTTTTTCGTTATTAGCGTTTTATGCTGACTTTCATTCGGAGGAGTATTACTACTTTAGAGGGAGGGATTATTGCGTCGTATCAAATCAAAGGCATAAAAAAAGCGCCCTGAGGCGCTTTTTTGTTTTAAGGCAAATATTAGCCGATGTAATGCTGGCCTTTCATGTATGGACGCAGCACTTCAGGGATCTCGATACGACCGTCTGCCTGCTGGTAGTTTTCCAGCACGGCAACCAGGGTACGGCCCACAGCCAGACCAGAACCGTTCAGGGTATGCACCAGACGGGTTTTCTTGTCAGATTTGCTGCGGCAGCGTGCCTGCATGCGGCGCGCCTGGAAATCCCAGACGTTAGAGCAGGAGGAGATTTCACGGTAGGTGTTCTGCGCGGGCACCCACACTTCCAGATCGAAGGTTTTGCAGGCACCAAAGCCCATATCACCGGTGCACAGCGCCATACGACGGTACGGCAGACCCAGCAGCTCCAGCACTTTTTCGGCGTGGCCGGTCATCTCTTCCAGCGCGTCCATGGACTCTTCAGGACGGACGATCTGCACCATCTCAACCTTGTCGAACTGGTGCATACGGATCAGACCACGCGTGTCGCGACCGTAAGAACCGGCTTCAGAACGGAAGCACGGAGAGTGCGCCGTCAGTTTGATCGGCAGATCGTCTTCGTCGATGATCTCATCACGCACGAGGTTAGTCAGCGGCACTTCCGCGGTTGGGATCAGCGCGTAGTTGCTGCTGTCGGCTTCCTCGTCCAGCGGACGGGTATGGAACAGATCGCCGGCAAACTTCGGCAGCTGGCCCGTACCGTACAGCGTATCGTGGTTGACCAGATACGGCACGTAGGTTTCGCTGTAGCCATGCTGCTCGGTGTGCAGATCCAGCATGAACTGCGCCAGCGCACGGTGCAGATGGGCAATCTGGCCTTTCATCACCACGAAACGAGAACCGGTCAGCTTAACCGCTGCCGCAAAATCCAGGCCCGCGTGCATTTCGCCCAGCGTCACGTGATCGCGCACCTCGAAGTCAAACTCACGAGGCGTGCCCCAGCGTTTCACTTCAACGTTGTCGTTTTCATCTTTGCCAACAGGCACGCTGTCGTCAGGAATATTCGGGATAGCCAGGGCAATATCACGAATCTCGGCCTGAAGAACGTCCAGCTCAGCTTTCGCCTGATCCAGTTCTTCACCCAGCTTGTTCACTTCCAGGCGTAATGGCTCAATATCTTCCCCGCGCGCTTTCGCCTGGCCGATGGATTTCGATCGAGAGTTACGCTCTGCCTGCAGATTTTCAGTTTGTACCTGCAGAACTTTACGACGCTCTTCAAGAGCGCGCAGCTTATCTACATCCAGCTTAAAGCCCCGGCGTGCCAGTTTTTCAGCGACTGCGTCTGGCTCATTACGCAGCAGATTGGGATCGAGCATGCTTATCCTGTGCTTATCGAATTAAAATAGGAAAATGTGGCCACAGCCTGCGGCCACAAGGATACATTGCCAACATTACCGCAACGACTGAACTAACGGTAGCGTTTTATAGGGCTATTTTGATCCTGTCCGGCGAGCCAGGTGAGCTTTTCACCAATCTTGCCCTCAAGACCTCTGTTTGTGGGGTGATAATAGCGCGTTTGTGCCATCTCCTGCGGGAAATATTCCTCCCCGGCGGCGTAGGCATTGGGTTCATCATGAGCGTAGCGGTACTCCTGCCCATACCCCATCTCTTTCATCAGCTTGGTCGGCGCATTACGCAGATGAACCGGTACATCGTAGTCCGGGCGTTCGCGTGCATCAGACATCGCGGCCTTAAACGCGGTATAGACGGCATTGCTTTTCGGCGCACAGGCCAGATAGACAATCGCCTGCGCAATGGCACGCTCGCCTTCCGCAGGTCCAACCCGGGTGAAACAGTCCCAGGCCGACAGTGCGACCTGCATGGCGCGAGGATCGGCATTGCCGACATCTTCTGAGGCAATCGCCAGACAGCGGCGCGCGACGTATAACGGATCGCCGCCCGCAGTGATAATACGCGCGTACCAGTACAGCGCCGCATCCGGCGCGCTGCCGCGCACGGACTTATGCAGGGCCGAAATGAGATCGTAAAAACGGTCACCTTTATTATCGAAGCGCGCACTGCGTTCCCCGGCAATTTCGGTGAGCAGTTCCGGTTTTAGCACTCGCTTCCCGGCATCGTCGACTTCGGCCATATCAGCCATCATCTCCAGCGTGTTCAGCGCCCGACGCGCATCGCCGTTAACCAGTTCTGCAATCGCACGACGCGTCTCGTCAGGCAGAACGATATCCTGCCCGCCATAGCCGCGCGCTTTGTCGTCCATCGCCTGGGTAAGCACCTTTTCGATATCCTCGGTCGTCAGCGATTTGAGCAGGTAAACGCGCGCGCGGGAAAGCAGCGCCGAGTTCAGCTCAAACGACGGGTTTTCGGTGGTCGCTCCGATGAAGAAGATCGTGCCGTCTTCAATGTGCGGCAGGAAAGCATCCTGCTGGCTCTTGTTGAAGCGGTGGACTTCGTCCACAAAGAGAATGGTGCGCCGCCCGGCATTGCGGTTCTGCCGCGCACGCTCGATCGCTTCGCGGATCTCTTTCACGCCGGACGTCACCGCCGAGATACGTTCGACGTCTGCGTTGGCATAGCGGGCAATCACTTCAGCGAGGGTCGTTTTACCGGTGCCGGGTGGCCCCCAGAGGATCATGGAGTGCAAATGCCCCGCCTCAATGGCGCGCGGCAAGGGCTTACCGGCAGCCAGCAGGTGCTGCTGGCCGATGTACTGCGCTAAATTTTCTGGCCGCATACGTGCGGCCAGAGGTTGAAACGCGTTATCTGAAAAATCGAGCGACAGATTGCCCACTCACGCCTCTTACTTACGTTGGTCGTCCACCGTTACGCCCTTCGGCGGGGTAAAGGTGAATTTCGATGCATCAACGGCGCCGTTCTGCTGAGACTTGAGCTGATAGCTGCTGCGCTGATCGTCCTGCTCAACCGCGCCGAACTGATTAATGGTACCGTTGGTGCTGACATTGATGGTGAACTGCTTCAGGTTGCCGTTGCTGCCTTTCGGCGTCAGGACAAATTCGTCACCCGTCTGTTTAATATTGTACTGCTGCCAGTCGCTGGCCTGGTTACGGGCAATCAGCATAAACGGCGTATTGCTGGTCGCATCCTTCAGCCAGGTCGCCGTGGCCTGCTCAACGAACGGGTTGAAGAACCATAAGGTTTTACCGTCAGAGACCAGAATGCTCTCATCCGGCTGGGTCATGTGCCAGTTAAACAGATTGGGGCGTTTAACCCACAAATCTCCCTGACCTTCCTGCACCGCGTTGCCGCTGCCGTCCGTCACTTTTTGGGTGAAGCTGGCGTGGAAGCTGCTTACTTTATCCAGTCGGCTTTTAAGGTCGCTGGCTGCATCAGCCCAGACGCTGCTGGCGACAAAACTGGTGAGTAATGCACAGGCGATGGCGATTTTTTTCATTGTTATTCCTTAAAATACGTCTTCCCGATAGGGGGTTTCCGTCTTCTATTCTGGACCTGCCCGAAGGCAGGCGACAGAAGAAAATGCTTAATTTTGGCTGATTTACCCTTCTTTGCAATTGCGAAAGGTTAATCAAACGGTGGCGGTGCCAGCACCTCGCGGTTACCGTTATGCCCCTGCTCACTCACAATGCCCTGCGCTTCCATCTGCTCGATGATGCGCGCCGCGCGGTTATAGCCGATGCGGAACTGACGCTGTACGCCGGAGATAGATGCTTTACGTTTTTCGGTAACGAAGTTAACCGCCTGATCGAATAACGGATCCAGCTCTTCACCGCCGTCAAAGCCACCGCCGCCGCCTTCGCTTTCCGTGTCGCTGGTGATGCCATCGACGTATTGCGGACGACCGCGCGCTTTCCAGTCCTGCACAACCGCGTGCACTTCCTGGTCGCGCACGAACGCGCCGTGAACACGCACCGGAGAGGTAGAGTTCGGACCGGAATAGAGCATGTCACCCATACCCAACAGCGATTCTGCACCGCCCTGGTCAAGAATAGTACGCGAATCAATTTTACTGGATACGGTAAAGGCGATACGCGTCGGAATGTTCGCTTTAATCAGACCGGTGATGACGTCCACGGAAGGACGCTGGGTCGCCAGCACAAGGTGAATACCGGCCGCACGCGCTTTCTGCGCCAGGCGGGCAATCAGCTCTTCCACTTTCTTACCGACGGTCATCATCAGGTCAGCGAATTCATCGACCAGCACCACGATATAAGGCAGTTTTTCCAGCACCGGATGTTGGGCATCCATGCTGTCACCCGGCTTCCAGTACGGATCCGGAATCGGACGTCCCATGCGCGCCGCTTCGGCGATTTTCTCGTTATAGCCGGCCAGGTTACGTACGCCCAACGCAGACATCAGCTTGTAGCGACGCTCCATCTCATTCACGCTCCAGCGCAGAGCGTTGGCGGCGTCTTTCATGTCGGTAACCACTTCGGTCAGCAGATGAGGAATACCTTCATAGACCGACAGTTCGAGCATTTTCGGGTCGATCATGATGAAACGCACATCTTCCGGCTGCGCTTTATAGAGCATGCTGAGGATCATGGCGTTCACACCGACGGACTTACCGGAACCGGTAGTACCCGCGACCAGCAGGTGAGGCATTTTTGCGAGGTCTGCCACCACCGGATCGCCCGCGATATCTTTACCCAGCACCACGGTCAGCGGGGAGGGGTTATCGCGGAACTTGGTGTTATCCAGCACTTCACGCAGGTAGACGGTCTGACGTTTTTTGTTCGGCAGCTCAAGACCAACGTAAGGTTTACCCGGTATCACTTCTACCACGCGCACCGCCACGGTCGACAGCGAACGCGCCAGGTCGCGGGACAGGTTGGAAATACGCGCGGCTTTTACGCCCGGCGCCAGGTTCAGTTCAAAACGGGTGATCACAGGACCCGGTGAGTAGTTCACCACGTCCGCCTTGATACGGAAGTCAGCCAGACGGGCCTCCACCAGACGCGCCATCTGCTCCAGCGCGAAGGTATCAACCGGTTCCACTTCTGACGGCGGCGGCGTTAACAGATCCAGAGACGGCAGCGGCGTGCTTGGACGCTGTAGCGGACGGCTGTCACCGTTACGCATCAGCAGCGGGTGAATCAGGCTCTCCTGAGGCTGAGGCGCAGGCTGCTGGAACTGTGGCGGCTGTGTATACGGCTGCTGAACGGGCTGTTGCGGCTGCGCGTAGGCCTGTGGTGCCGGTGGCTGGCGCACAGGCTCAGCTTCCGGCATCACGCTCGGGGTAAATAAAGGCTCGCTTGGGCCATCATCCACCAGATCTTTCATCGGCGAGAATTCAAAGTCGGACAGCGAGAACGGATTTGCACCAGCCGGTTGTTCACCGGAATAGCGCTGCTGCTGGGTGGCGGCAAACTGACGCGCCAGTTCAGCTTCTGCGGCGTCATCGTCGTCTTCCAGCGCCGGTTCATCGTGCTGATACTCTTCACCGTAGCGCTGATTCTGCTGCGCAGCGAACTGGCGGGCCAGCTCGTCCTGCTGCATTTCATCAGCATCATCATCGTACTCAGACTCGCGCGCTTTTTCTTCAGCCATACGCTGGGAAGGCAGCTTGATGCCATAAGAAGCAAGCTCACGGCGGGTGGGCACGCGGACGCGGTTAGGGCGAGGCAGCTGCGGACCGATCCCCTCTTTCACCTGAGGACGAGGTGCCCCCCCGGTTGCCAGGCTAAAGACGGGTGCAGCCACGGCCGCCGCCGCGGTAGCCTGCTTCACGCTTTCCGCTACGGGTGCAACAGCAGGCGTCGGGTCGACAGGTGGTACAGAAACAGAAGGCGCTTTCGTAACCGGCTCCTGCACCGGTTCAGGCACAGGCTGATACCAGGCGGCCAGCTGTTCGCGTTCACGCGCACGGCGCTCTTCGACTTCTTCAAAATAGTACAGCGGTGGACGGGCAGGCTTCACCTCTTCCACGATATCAGGCTCAGGTTCAGGCTGCGGTGCAACATAAGGCTGCACAGGTTCAACCGGTTCAGGCACATACTCCTGATACGGTTGAGCCACTGGCTGCTGATATTGCTGCGGTTCATACTCAGGCTGCGGCGGCTGATAAGGCTGGTGCCACTGTTCCTGCTGCACGGGGATGTAGCTTTCAGGTTCAGGCGCAATGACGGGCTCTGGCGTGTGAACACCCGGCGCAGTCTGCCACTCAACCTGAGGCTGCTGAATAACGGATTCCGGTGGCGGTACCGGCGTGGATGGCATCACGGCGTCGACAGGCGCGGCATACGTCTGGGCTGCGGTCGTCGCAGCGGCCGCGGCTGCCACCGGTTCGGTGACCGAGTGGCCGTTTAACAGCGGGTCGTATTCGTCAAAGTCCCCGGGCGTGGCCCGGCTGCCGGAGAAGAGCACATCGTCAGGATCGACGGCGACACCCGCAGCGCGATACGCCACCTGCTCGTCTTCATCCATGCGTTTACCGGAGAAGAGCGCCGCATCGGTTTTACGGCCCAGCGGGTTGGCAAATTTCTCAGCAACACGCTGGCGACGCGCCAGCGCGCCGCGCAAAATTCGGGCACGACGAGACTCGCGACGCTGCACAGGCGCATCGTCTTCCTCTTCATCTTCGTATTCGTCTTCATCTACCCACGTATCGTCACGGCGGGTACGATTGCTGGCAAAAGTCAGAATGGTAAGGATAAAGCTGCCAATTTTCTCGGCAATGCTCACCCAGGACCAGCCGGTAAACAGCGTCAGCCCGGCGGCCCAGATGCACAGCAGCGCCAGCGTGCCGCCGCTGCTGTGCAGCATCGGCTGGAGCGCAGAACTTAATAAGCTGCCGATCACCCCGCCAGAGGCGAAGTACCAGATATCATCGGCGTTAATCGCCGCCAGCCCGCAGGAGGTGAGGATCAGCGCCAGCGCGCCAATCAGGCGCAGCGAGACGGCGAAATAGTCGATGTAATCATCGTTCTGACGATGACGCCACGCAAACCAGCATCCGCCAATGATAATGACGGGAAGGGTGTAGGCCATCACACCGAAAATGAAGAACAGCGTGTCCGCAAGCCAGGCACCAGGGACACCGCCTAAATTATGGATAGGCTCATGCCATGCAGTTTGTGACCAGCTGGGATCCGAGGGGTTGAAACTGAGTAAGGCTGCCATCAGCCAGACGGCGAAAAGGGCAATAACAATCAGCAAAGCCTCGAGGAGACGACGTCCGCTGCTTAGCTTCGATAGTGTGACTTCTTTGTCTTCAGTGTATTCCTGGCTCAAGAAAGGCTCTCCAGGTATCAGGCATATCCTGCCTGTTTGCTAAAACGGACAACAGCGCCGGGACTCCCCGGCACTGTTGCTGTATGGATTAACAGGAGTGTAATCAAACTACGCTGATTTTGCACCTGTTCCGTGTTAGCGCGTCTTAATAACCAGACGATTGCTCTGTTTGACCTCTTCCATCACCACGTACGTACGGGTGTCGTTCACGCCCGGCAGACGCAACAGGGTTTCCCCCAGCAGCTTACGGTAGGCGGACATATCAGGCACACGGGTTTTCAACAGGTAGTCGAAATCACCGGACACCAGATGACACTCTTGAATTTCTTCAAGTTTTTGTACAGCGGCGTTAAATTGCTCAAACACATCCGGCGCACCACGATTCAGAGTAATCTCAACAAATACCAGAAGTGAGGCATCCAGATAATGCGGGTTCAGCAGAGCCGTATAGCCCTGAATAAAACCCTGTCTTTCCAGTCGGCGCACACGCTCAAGGCACGGCGTCGGGGAAAGTCCCACACGTTTTGAAAGCTCGACGTTGGAAATACGCCCATCCTTTTGCAATTCATTAAGAATGTTACGATCGATACGGTCGAGATCTTTGCCAGGGCGCTTCTTGCTATCTACCATTATTATTGTCTCTCTGTATTCCTTCCCTACTCCTGCCTGGACCCTGTGCACATCACTGTTCAGAGCCTGTACCCGTTAGTCATCACATCGCCTGATTATGTAATAGACGCGATGCGGATTCGGGTTCTGTTGGTAAGAAGACCGTTGCCCGAAGGCAGTCACCGACATCACGTATGGCGTCTGTCCACGCCATGCGTAGATTTCACTGACCCGGTAAAAATGGCATTTACGTGCATGCCTATGCGGCATACGGTTAACACGGTTTTTTCTTCTTCCTTGAATGTTTTCGCAAAAGCGCAGGGGATTGTCAAAGCAAAACATCGTTTTTTAGTACAACATGCCGGATATTCATTGCGGCAGGGTATTAATCCTCATTTTATTGCCTTACAAACGACCGGTTTTCAGGAGAAAGCGTGATGTTATCGCGCGCGATTCATCGTCCATGGCTATTACACAGATTGATATCAAAATTGCTGCGCTCTTTTTTTACGGCAACAAATTCCCTACAATCCAGCCAAATGTCTGCCAACAACAATGGGGATCTCATGGGCACGGCCAAACACAGTAAGCTGCTAATCCTTGGTTCTGGACCTGCGGGATATACCGCGGCGGTCTATGCTGCACGCGCTAACCTGCACCCGGTACTCATCACCGGCATGGAAAAAGGCGGTCAGCTGACCACCACCACCGAAGTAGAAAACTGGCCAGGCGACCCGAACGACCTGACCGGGCCGCTGCTGATGGAGCGTATGCACGAGCATGCCGCTAAATTCGAAACCGAAATTCTGTTCGATCACATCAATAAGGTCGACCTGCAGAACCGTCCGTTCCGCCTGACGGGTGACAGCGGTGAATACACCTGTGACGCGCTGATCATTGCAACCGGTGCCTCTGCCCGCTATCTCGGCCTGCCATCCGAAGAAGCGTTTAAAGGCCGTGGGGTTTCTGCCTGCGCCACCTGCGACGGTTTCTTCTATCGCAATCAGAAGGTCGCGGTCATCGGCGGCGGCAACACTGCCGTTGAAGAAGCGCTGTACCTGGCGAACATTGCCTCTGAAGTACACCTGATCCACCGCCGCGAGACCTTCCGCGCGGAGAAGATCCTGATCAAACGTCTGATGGACAAAGTGGCAAGCGGCAACATCGTGCTGCACACCAACCGTACGCTGGAAGAGGTGACGGGCGACCAGATGGGCGTTGCCGGTCTGCGTATTCGTGATACCCAGAACACCGATAATGTCGAAACGCTGGAAGTGGCGGGTCTGTTTGTGGCCATCGGTCACAGCCCGAACACCGCAATCTTCGACGGTCAGCTGGAGCTGGAAAACGGCTACATCAAAGTGCAGTCCGGCATTCACGGTAATGCGACTCAAACCAGCATCCCGGGCGTATTCGCGGCCGGCGACGTGATGGACCATATTTACCGTCAGGCGATCACCTCTGCGGGCACCGGCTGTATGGCCGCGCTGGACGCTGAACGCTACCTCGATGGACTGGCTGAACAAGGTAAATAATCTTTACAAGTCAGTAACAAACGTAAATAAAGGCGGCGATAAGTCGCCTTTATTGTCTCCCCGTTGTAACATTGCGCTGCCCAACTTCTAATAACGTCACCTGCAAAGTACGCAATGGAAAAAACCCGTCAACAAGAGCTAACACGCTGGCTGAAACAGCAAAGCGTTCTTTCCCGCCGCTGGCTTACGATTTCCCGTCTTTTGGGTTTCGTCAGCGGTCTGTTGATTGTTGCCCAGGCATGGCTGCTGGCCCGCATTCTTAATCACATGATCATGGAGAACATTCCACGCGAAGCGCTCCTGCTACCCTTTATTGTCCTGATCCTGATTTTTATCCTGCGCGCCTGGGTGGTGTGGCTGCGTGAGCGTGTCGGTTTTCACGCCGGACAGCACATCCGTTACGAGATCCGCCGTCAGGTGCTCGACAGGCTTCAGGAAGCCGGGCCCGCGTGGATCCAGGGTAAACCGGCCGGTAGCTGGGCGACGCTGATCCTTGAGCAGATTGACGATATGCATGACTACTACGCGCGCTATCTTCCGCAGATGGCCCTTGCCGTCTTCGTTCCGCTGCTGATCGTGATCGCCATCTTCCCGGTGAACTGGATGGCGGCGCTGATTCTGATGGGCACCGCCCCGCTGATCCCGCTGTTTATGGCGCTGGTCGGCATGGGGGCTGCGGATGCCAACCGCCGTAATTTCCTCGCACTGGGTCGCTTAAGCGGTCATTTCCTCGATCGTTTGCGCGGTATGGAGACATTGCGCATTTTTGGCCGCGGTGAAGCGGAAACCGAAAATATTCGCCTGGCGTCACAGGACTTTCGTCAGCGCACCATGGAAGTGCTACGCCTCGCCTTCCTGTCTTCAGGCGTACTGGAATTCTTCACCTCGCTGTCGATTGCCCTCGTGGCGGTCTACTTCGGCTTCTCCTACCTCGGCGCGCTGGATTTCGGCCACTACGGCACGGCGGTGACCCTTTCCGCCGGGTTCCTGGCGCTGATCCTGGCGCCGGAATTTTTCCAGCCGCTTCGCGATCTGGGAACCTTCTATCACGCCAAAGCTCAGGCGGTTGGTGCCGCCGATAGCCTGAAAACGTTCCTGGAAACGCCGCTGGCCCACCCGGAGCGCGGTGACGTAACGCTGAATGCGAAAGATCCGGTGACCATTGAAGCGCAGGATTTTTCCATTCTGTCCCCCGAAGGCAAAGTGCTCGCCGGTCCGCTGAACTTTACCTTATCTGCCGGACAGCGCGTGGTCCTTGTCGGCATCAGCGGTTCCGGGAAAAGTTCTCTGCTGAACGCGTTGTCCGGGTTTATGGCTTACACGGGTTCACTGCGGATCAACAAAACCGAACTGCGCAACCTCGATCCTGACGCCTGGCGTAAACAGCTCAGTTGGGTAGGCCAAAACCCACAGCTTCCCGCCGCTACGCTGCGCGAAAATGTGCTTCTGGCGCGTCCGGACGCGCGTGAAGATGAACTGCAGTCGGTTCTCGACCGCGCCTGGGTCAGCGAGTTTCTGCCGCTGCTGCCGCAAGGGGTGGATACTGTTGTCGGCGACCAGTCCGCCGGGCTGTCGGTCGGGCAGGCGCAGCGTGTGGCCGTTGCCCGCGCGCTGCTCAACCCATGCCAGCTGATGCTGCTGGACGAGCCCGCAGCCAGCCTTGACGCACACAGCGAGCAGCGCGTAATGGAAGCGCTTAACGCCGCCTCCCTGCAGCAAACCACCCTGATGGTCACCCACCAGCTGGAAGGGATTGCCGACTGGGACCAGATCTGGGTCATGGAAAACGGCCGTATTGTTGAGCAAGGCGATTACGCCTCTCTCGTTGCCGCCCAGGGGCCATTTGCTACCCTGCTGGCGAACCGTCAGGAGGATATCTGATGCGCGCTCTGCTGCCTTACCTGGCGCTCTATAAGCGCCACAAATGGATGCTGACGCTGGGGATTGTGCTGGCCATTGTCACGCTGCTCGCCAGCATCGGCCTGCTCACGCTTTCCGGCTGGTTCCTGTCGGCTTCGGCCGTCGCGGGCTTTGCCGGATTGTACAGCTTCAACTATATGCTCCCGGCTGCCGGTGTTCGCGGTACCGCCATCACCCGTACTGCCGGACGCTATTTCGAACGGCTGGTCAGCCACGACGCCACTTTCCGCGTGCTGCAGCACCTGCGCATCTACACCTTCAGCAAACTGCTGCCCCTCTCCCCTGCCGGGCTGGCGCGTTTTCGTCAGGGTGAGCTCCTTAACCGTGTCGTCGCGGATGTCGACACGCTGGATCACCTTTACCTGCGCGTGATTTCCCCGATCGTGGGCGCGTTTGTGGTGATTGTGGTGGTCACGCTGGGGCTGTCTGTTCTGGATGTTCCCGTTGCTCTGACGCTGGGCGGGATCATGCTGCTGACGCTGATCATTCTGCCGCCGTTGTTTTACCGCGCCGGAAAATCCACCGGGGAAAACCTGACGCGTCTGCGCGGGGACTACCGTCAGCAGCTGACCGCCTGGCTTCAGGGGCAGGCGGAGCTGACCATTTTTGGTGCCAGCAAGCGCTACCGCGCGCGGATGGAAAGCACGGAGCTGAACTGGCATGAGGCTCAGCGCCGCCAGTCGGAGCTGACGGCCTTCTCTCAGGCGCTGATGATGCTGATCGGCGGCGTGGCGGTGATAGCCATGCTGTGGCTGGCATCCGGCGATATCGGGGGAAATACTCAGCCGGGTCCGCTTATTGCCCTTTTCGTCTTCTGTGCGCTGGCTGCGTTTGAAGCGCTGACCCCGGTGACGGGCGCCTTCCAGCATCTGGGGCAGGTCATCGCCTCTGCCCTGCGCATCACCCAGATTGCCGAGCAGAAACCTGAAGTCACGTTCAGTGCCGGGCAGACCGCTGTCCCCGAGCAGGTTGCGCTGACGCTTGAAGATGTTACCTTCAGCTATGACAAACAGGCGCAGAACGCGCTGGACGGTGTTACCCTTTCTGTGAATGCCGGTCAGCGGATTGCGATCCTCGGCCGTACCGGCTGCGGTAAGTCGACGCTGCTGCAGCTGCTGACGCGCGCCTGGGATCCACAGCACGGTCAGATTCGTTTTAATAACACGTTGCTGACTGATTTCAGCGAGCAGGCCCTGCGCAAGACCGTGAGCGTTGTTCCGCAGCGCGTGCATCTGTTCAGCGCCACCCTGCGCGATAACCTGCTGCTGGCAGCCCCAGAGGCCACGGATGATGCGCTTCGCGCCATGCTGGAACAGGTCGGTCTGCATAAGCTGCTTGAAGACGAGGGATTGAACAGCTGGCTGGGCGAAGGTGGTCGTCAACTCTCCGGCGGTGAACTGCGCCGCCTGGCGATTGCGCGCGCGCTGCTGCACGATGCGCCGCTGATGCTGCTTGACGAGCCCACCGAAGGGCTGGATGCCACGACTGAGAGCCAAATCCTTGATTTGCTGGCCAATGTTATGACCGGTAAAACCGTCCTGATGGTCACGCACCGCCTGCGCGGACTGGCGAGTTTTGATCAGATAATTGTGATGGACAACGGACACATTATTGAGCAAGGTAGTCACGCAGAGCTGTTGGCGAAACAGGGTCGCTACTACCAGTTTAAACAGCGTCTGTAGACTATATTTGTAGCGTCCTCACTCGCGTACTGGAGTTTTGCTGTCATGCGCCTGGTCCAGCTTTCTCGTCATAATAT
The DNA here is from genome assembly GCF_002952735.2 of Enterobacter sp. SGAir0187. Lineage (NCBI taxonomy): Bacteria > Pseudomonadati > Pseudomonadota > Gammaproteobacteria > Enterobacterales > Enterobacteriaceae > Enterobacter > Enterobacter sp. SGAir0187. The sequence continues at coordinate 996,982 of NZ_CP025034.2, forward strand.
CGCGTTCCCTTCTCCGGAAGGGGCGCTGCGTGAGCCCAATGGGCTGCTGGCCCTTGGCGGTGACCTCAGCCCTGCGCGGCTATTGATGGCGTACCAGCGCGGTATCTTCCCCTGGTTTTCTCCCGGCGACCCCATTTTATGGTGGTCTCCCGATCCGCGTGCCGTGCTGTGGCCAGAGCAGTTTCACCTGAGCCGCAGCATGAAGCGTTTCCATGCGAAATCCCCCTACCGCGTCACTCTGAACCACGCCTTTGGACAGGTCATTGAAGGCTGTGCCGAAGACCGCTTTGAGGGAACATGGATAACCCGCGATATTATTACCGCCTACCACCAGCTTCATGAGCTTGGCTACGCTCACTCCATCGAGGTATGGGACGGTGGAGCACTCGTCGGCGGTATGTACGGCGTGGCGCAGGGGACGCTATTTTGCGGCGAATCGATGTTCTCCCGCGCGGTGAATGCCTCGAAAACGGCGCTGCTGGTCTTCAGCCAGGCGTTTGCCCAGCGCGGTGGACGCCTGATCGATTGTCAGGTGCTTAACGAGCACACGGCTTCTCTCGGCGCCGTTGAGATCCCACGACGTCAGTACATCGAGCATCTGGATGCCAGCCGTCAGGAGAAGCTCCCCCGCGACTTCTGGATACCGAGAACGCTCTTTATGCCCAATGCCTAAATGTTTTCCGCATATTTTTTGTGAGGGTGTTATAATTACGCCGCAGAGTAGCTTCTGCCTGTTGCCCCGCCGCCGTTTGGGACCCTCGCTTCAGATAACGTCCTGACGTTTATCCTGTCGTCTCCCCTTTACGAATGCGCTTCCTGTTCGGTTGTACCGTGACGCTTGGGCAATGCGCCGAAACTGTTTTGCTGCGTTTTAATCGCGCAATTCTTTACTTAATTGATGAATTTCGGCATTATCTTGCCGGTTCAAAACTTGGTAGTGATACCCCAGAGGATTAGATGGCCAAAGAAGACAATATTGAAATGCAGGGTACCGTACTTGATACGTTGCCTAATACCATGTTTCGCGTAGAGCTGGAAAACGGTCACGTGGTAACTGCGCACATCTCCGGTAAAATGCGCAAAAACTACATCCGCATTTTGACGGGCGACAAAGTGACTGTTGAACTGACCCCGTACGACCTGAGCAAAGGCCGCATTGTCTTCCGTAGTCGCTAATTTTTTCGCCTGTAATGGCAGATGAATATTTAAAAGGTCGGGATTATCCCGGCCTTTTTTATTTGTGGCGTTAGTGTTGCTGCGTCGGAAGATGTATTGTCATCCATGGTTGTACAGGAGCGATTAAATCCCCCGCCATAGAATGAGCCATGTCATGGAGTAATCCCGTCAGGTGCGGCAGCATATCGCGGTCAAAATGCGACACCAGCAGCACATGATTCAACGCCCGGCAGTAATCACACTTTGTATCTGTATCTTCCAGCAGCCACTCCTTTTGTCGCGGTTGTTCCGCTTCTTTCTCAAATTCCACTATCTGAAAATCACGCATTGATTCTGTGAGGCCGGTTTTTACCTCTTCCAGGTAGGCTCCGAGACAGCGGCAAACGGGCTGCGTTTGCGGGAGTGATTTGCAGTCGAGGAGGATTTCAGTGAGCAGTTTGCAGCGCTCGGCCAGGGTGGGGAGATCGGGGTTGAGGGAGAGTTCGCTGTAGAGTTGGGAGATAGACTGGTTTTCCATATTCATAATTTCCATATTAAGAGCTGAAAACTACCACCAGAAACGCCAACTTCGGGTGGCAGACTGAACCGGTTTGGCGTACCGACCATATGGAAAATCGGCGCTTCAAAAGAAGCCCCGGTTCAGCCCACCATATTTGAAGATACGGATTATACCGCAGCTAAAAAAAGAGTGAACGAAACCAGTGACGTTGCGTTGAGCAACATCTTTCCATATGTGTGTAATCAGGACGCCAATCCCGGCACCTGATTTTGCAGGTGCGCCGCCATTTTATTACTGTGGATTTATCCAGCAACTGACTTCGAAAGAAACTGGAAAGCGCCTCGCAAAATTCCTCTGCGGCCTGTTGCCCTCACCCCAACCCTCTCCCACAGGGCTGAGGAATCCCCACAAAATAATACCAGCACGGACGACCCCCTCTCCCTTGAGGGAGAGGGCTGGGGTGAGGGGGAACATACGGCTCTGGTGGTCATTCCGTTCACTTTATGTTCCTTGCTACTCTGTAAGGACATGACCTGTGAACGTGCCAGGGCGGCTCAATCGCCGCCGCCCTGGCGACCCGGGCTCCCGGCGGTAAATCGCCGCTTCGCGGTGCCTTCGGCTTATTCCTTCCGGCTTTTCGGGGACGGGCGGAGGTAACGTCCCTGTAAAGCCCGCCCTCTCGGCGCATCCATGCGCCTCGCCCCGGCATACAGGAAACGCCTCAGCGATTTACAGCCGGACCAGGGCATCGCTGTAAGCCATTCATTTTCCTGAAGTCACATGCATCGCTTCAGATATAAAATTACTGGGGATTCCTCACCCCACAGGAAGAGGGCATAAAAAAACCGGGCATTCGCCCGGTTTTTACGTTTAACGTTTAACTCAGTGAGCCGCTTCCGGCTTGTGCTTCGCTGCACTCTGGAAATCGTACGTCAGTTCGTTCTTCGCCTGGTCCAGCGCCACGGTCACCTGACCGCCGTCCACCAGCGAGCCAAACAGCAGCTCGTTCGCCAGCGGTTTCTTCAGGTTGTCCTGAATCACGCGCGCCATCGGACGGGCGCCCATCGCACGGTCGTAGCCTTTCTCGGCCAGCCAGTTGCGGGCCTCCTGGCTCACTTCCAGCGACACGCCTTTCTGATCCAGCTGAACCTGCAGCTCGACGATGAACTTGTCCACGACCTGGTGGATCACTTCGGTAGACAGGTGATCGAACCAGATGATGTTGTCCAGACGGTTACGGAACTCCGGCGTGAAGATCTTCTTGATCTCTTCCATCGCATCGGTGCTGTTATCCTGGTGGATCAGGCCGATGGATTTACGCTCGGTTTCACGCACCCCGGCGTTAGTGGTCATTACCAGCACCACGTTGCGGAAGTCCGCCTTGCGCCCGTTGTTGTCGGTCAGCGTCCCGTTGTCCATCACCTGCAGCAGGATGTTGAACACGTCCGGGTGTGCTTTCTCGATTTCGTCGAGCAGCAGTACCGCGTGCGGATGCTTGATCACCGCGTCGGTGAGCAGGCCGCCCTGGTCAAAGCCCACGTAGCCCGGAGGCGCACCAATCAAACGGCTGACGGTGTGACGCTCCATATACTCAGACATATCAAAGCGCAGCAGCTCAATGCCCAGCGCTTTAGAGAGCTGAACCGTTACTTCGGTTTTCCCCACGCCGGTCGGGCCGGCAAACAGGAAGGAACCGACAGGCTTGTGCTCATGCCCCAGTCCGGCACGGGCCATCTTGATCGCTTCGGTTAAGGCCTCAATGGCTTTATCCTGACCAAAGACCAGCATTTTCAGGCGATTGCCGAGGGTGCGCAGCGTGTCGCGGTCGCTCTGAGAAACGCTCTTCTCAGGGATACGCGCGATGCGGGCCACCACGGACTCAATATCCGCCACGTTAACGGTTTTCTTACGCTTGCTGGCCGGCATCAGACGCGCACGCGCCCCGGCCTCATCAATCACGTCAATCGCCTTATCCGGCAGATGACGGTCGTTGATGTATTTCACCGCCAGCTCCACCGCCGCACGGACCGCTTTCGCGGTGTAACGCACATCGTGGTGCGCTTCGTACTTCGGTTTCAGGCCGTTGATGATCTGCACCGTTTCCTCGACGGACGGTTCGGTCACGTCGATTTTCTGGAAGCGGCGCGCCAGCGCACGGTCTTTCTCAAAGATGTTGCTGAACTCCTGGTAGGTGGTGGAGCCAATCACGCGGATCTTGCCGCTGGAGAGCAGCGGTTTGATCAGGTTAGCCGCATCCACCTGGCCACCGGAGGCCGCACCCGCGCCGATGATGGTGTGGATCTCATCGATAAACAGGATGCTGTTGGTATCCTGCTCCAGCTGTTTTAACAGTGCCTTGAAGCGTTTTTCAAAATCACCGCGGTATTTCGTGCCCGCCAGCAGCGAGCCGATATCCAGCGAGTAGATGGTGCAGTCAGCAATCACTTCCGGCACGTCGCCCTGCACAATGCGCCAGGCAAGACCTTCAGCAATCGCGGTTTTACCCACGCCAGATTCCCCCACCAGCAGCGGGTTGTTCTTGCGGCGACGGCACAGCACCTGGATCGCGCGTTCCAGCTCTTTATCGCGACCAATCAGCGGGTCGATACCGCCAACGCGAGCAAGCTGATTAAGGTTGGTGGTGAAGTTTTCCATACGATCCTCCCCGCCTGCTTGCTCTTCATTGTTATTGACCTGATTGCTGGAATCCGATGCCTGGTTAGGCTCGTCTTTGCGCGTTCCGTGAGAGATAAAGTTAACCACATCGAGGCGGCTGACTTCGTGTTTGCGCAGCAGATAGGCAGCCTGTGACTCCTGCTCGCTGAAGATGGCGACTAAGACGTTTGCGCCAGTCACTTCGCTACGTCCGGAAGACTGGACGTGGAATACCGCGCGCTGCAGCACACGCTGGAAGCTGAGCGTCGGCTGTGTGTCGCGCTCCTCTTCACTGGCTGGCAGCACCGGTGTGGTTTGTTCGATGAAGGCTTCGAGTTCCTGACGTAGCGCCACCAGATCCACGGAGCAGGCTTCCAGCGCTTCGCGGGCAGATGGGTTGCTAAGCAGTGCGAGCAGTAAATGCTCGACGGTCATAAACTCATGTCGGTGCTCACGCGCTCTGGCGAAAGCCATGTTTAAACTGAGTTCCAGTTCTTGATTGAGCATAGGCACCTCCCCCAATTTTATGCCTTATCAGGCCTTTTCCAGCGTACACAGCAACGGATGCTCGTTCTCCCTCGCATAATCGTTCACCATCGCCACTTTGGTTTCCGCCACTTCGGCAGTGAAGATGCCGCAGATAGCTTTGCCACGATAATGAACGGTAAGCATCAGTTGCGTTGCACGTTCTACATCATAAGAAAAGAACTTTTGTAGCACGTCAATAACAAATTCCATCGGCGTGTAATCATCGTTCATTAACATAACTTTATACATAGATGGCGGTTTTAGCGCGTCACGCACTTTGTCTTCCGCCAGCTGGTCAAAATCCAGCCAGTCGTTGGTCTTACCCATTTTGCATAACCACTTTGAATCTACCTCAGATGTTAGATAACAATCATCTATTACTGTCATCCGCGATGTCTGTCACAAACTGTTGCAATAGCGTTAACTGCTTCAAACTTTGGTTGATTATTGTCCCATCTCCAGCGCCAAACGCTTGACGACTTCTTTCGTTTCTCTAAATTGTACAAGCGTGAGATGGCGAGGTTTTGAACAGCCCCCACTCCACCACCGGTTCATTCCATCTTAACTTATAAGATTTACGAAGGATGTCGAAGCATGGAAATGGGTACTGTTAAGTGGTTCAACAACGCCAAAGGGTTTGGCTTCATCTGCCCCGAAGGCGGCGGCGAGGATATCTTCGCTCACTATTCCACCATTCAGATGGATGGTTACAGAACGCTCAAAGCCGGGCAGTCCGTCCGGTTCGATGTCCACCAGGGACCAAAAGGCAATCATGCAAGCCTTATCGTCCCCATTGAAGCAGAGACGGTTGCATAGCTCTCTGTTTTATTGTGTACATCCCGCAGTCAAAATGCCAGCCCGATCGGCTGGCATTTTTATTTTCGGGTTATTCCCGAGCCAGCGCATCCACCGGATCCAGCCGCGCCGCGTTGCGGGCGGGCAACCAGCCAAACAAAATGCCGGTAAAGGTCGAACACAAGAATGCGGTAATAATGGCCACCGGCGAGAAGCCAATCTCCCAGCCGGGTAAAAAGAGCTGGAGCGCGAAGGCGATCATCATCGAGAGCGCAATCCCCATCGCACCGCCGACCAGACACACCAGCACGGCTTCAATCAAAAACTGCTGTAGCACGTCGCTGGCTCTGGCCCCGACCGCCATGCGGATGCCAATCTCCCGGGTTCGCTCGGTGACCGACACCAGCATGATGTTCATCACCCCGATGCCGCCGACGACCAGCGAAATCACCGCCACCAGCGTGAGGAACAGCTGAAGAGTACGTGTGGTCTTTTCCGCCGTTTTCAAGAGGCCGTCCATATTCCAGGTGAAGAAATCCTTCTTCCCGTGGCGCAGGGTTAACAGCCGCTCCAGCTGCTGCTCGGCCAGCGCGCTGTCGTAGCCCTCCTTCACGCGTACGGTGATGGAGTTAAGCCAGGACTGCCCCATAATCCGCCCGGAGATAGTGGTATAGGGCAGCCAGACGCGCAGGATCTTGCTGCTGCCAAACATCGACTGTTTCTCTTCCGCCACGCCGATGACCGTGGCAGGCATGTTGCCGACCAGGATCACTTCGCCCACCACGTTGGCTTTATTGGGGAAGAGCTGTCTGCGCGAGTTCGCGTCCAGCACCACCACCTGCGCCCTGCCCGCCAGCTGTTCGGCGTTAAAGGTGGCGCCTTCGCTGAAGGTCATGCCGTAGACGTTGAAATAATCCCCGCTGACGCCGTTCGCGCTGGCTGCCACGTCAACATTGCCCACCCGCAGGCGCAGGTTCTGCGACACCGCAGGCGTGGCGGAGTTGACCCACGGCTGCTTCTGAATGGCCGCCAGATCGTCGTATTTCAGCGCCTGCTGATACTGCGGCTCGTCGTCCCCGAAGTCTTTGCCAGGATAGACGTCAATGGTATTGGTGCCGATAGCGCGGATATCGGCCAGCACCAGCTGCTTGGCCGCGTCGCCCACCACCACAATCGACACCACTGAGGCGATACCGATAATGATGCCGAGCATCGTCAGCAGGGTACGCATTTTATTGGCCGCCATCGCCAGCCAGGCCATGGTCAGCGCTTCACGAAAGCCGCTGGAAAATTGTCCCCAGCCGGTTGAGGCCGGAAGCACTTCTTTCGGCGCCGCAGCCCTGGACTCACGCGGCGGCGGGTTGCTGACCAGCTCGCCATCATGGATCTCAATAATCCGTTCCGCCTGCGCCGCCACCTGCGGATCGTGAGTCACAATGATGACGGTGTGCCCTTGATCGCGAAGCTGGTGCAGGATCGCCATCACCTCTTCGCCGGAATGGCTGTCGAGTGCGCCGGTTGGCTCATCCGCGAGGATCACCTGCCCGCCGTTCATCAGGGCGCGGGCAATACTCACGCGCTGCTGCTGGCCGCCGGACAGCTGCGAGGGCTGATACTCCACCCGCTCCGCCAGCCCCAGACGCGTCAGCAGCATCTGCGCGCGCTCGAGCCGTTTTTTCCGCTCGACGCCCGCATAGACCGCCGGAACTTCCACGTTCTGCGCAGCATTGAGGTGAGAAAGCAGATGGTAACGCTGGAAGATAAAGCCGAAGTGCTCCCGACGCAGCTTCGCCAGCGCGTCGCCATCCAGCGTGGAGATATCTGTTCCAGCCACGCGATAGGTCCCGCTGGTCGGCTTATCCAGACAGCCGAGAATGTTCATCAGCGTCGATTTACCGGAACCCGATGCCCCGACAATCGCCACCATCTCGCCCGCTTCCACGCGCAGGGAGATGCCCTTCAGCACCTCCACCGGGCCATCGCCCGACGGATAGCTGCGGCGAATGTCCTTCAGCTCAAGCAATGCCGTCATTTCGCGGCTCCGGGCAGGCTTTCACTGACAACAACCTCCTCGCCCTCTTCCAGCCCTTTCACCACCACCACGTCGGTGTCGTTGCGCGCGCCAATCACCACTTCGCGCTCACGCGTTTCGCCGTTGCGCAGCACTTTCACTTTATAGCGACTCTCCCCGGCGGATTCACCCAGCGCAGAGAGCGGAATGGTCAGCACGTTCTTCAGACCGGTCAGCTGAATATGCACCTGCGCGGTCATGTCGAGACGCAGCACGCCCTTCGGATTCGGCACTTCAAAACGGGCATAGTAGAAGATGGCGTCGTTCACTTTTTCCGGCGTCGGCAGAATGTCCTTCAGCACGCCTTCGTAGCGCGTCTGCGGGTCCCCCAGCACCGTAAACCAGGCATTCTGCCCCGGCTTCAGATGGATCACATCCGCCTCGGAGACCTGGGCTTTGACCAGCATGGTGCTCATGTCCGCCAGCGTCAGAATGTTTGGCGCCTGCTGCGCAGCAATCACCGTCTGCCCCTGCAGCGTGGTGATCTGAGTGACTTCACCGGCCATCGGCGCCACGATCTGGGTGTAGTCGAGGTTGGTTTTCGCCGTATCCAGCGAGGCCTGATTGCGTTTGATTTGCGCGTCAATCGTGCCAATCTGCGCCTGCTTCACCGCCAGTTCCGTGGTGGCCGTGTCTAAATCCTGCTTCGAGATCGCCTGGGTTTTGGCCAGCGCCTGCTGACGGGTCAGCGTCACCTGGGCCAGGTTACGCTCTGCCTGCGCCTGCGCACGCTGCGCGCGCAGCTCCATCAGCGTGGCTTCCACCTCGCGGATCTGGTTCTCAGCCTGTTCTGGATCGATCACGCCGAGCAGCTGGCCTTTTTTCACCTTATCGCCAATCTCAACCGACAGCGTTTTCAGCTGACCGCTGACCTGCGCGCCGACGTCAACCTTGCGCAGGGCATCAAGCTTGCCCGTCGCGAGGACGTTTTGCTGCAGTTCGCCCGGGCGAACAATCAGCGTCTGATACTGCGGCACCGGCGCATTCAGCACCTGCCATAGCCAGTATCCACCGGCTAACACCACGACCGCCAGCAGCAGAAACAGCGTTCTGCGTTTTCCCTTGAGGTTCATAAATATTCCAAATAAATGTTCTGGCAATGATAAATGCTGATTCTATCTAAACGACTCCTCAACAAAACCCCTTTTCTCCGAAATCGTCACAATTTGTTTACGAGACGTTGAACGTTCGCCTGCTGAAATGGAAATCTTCATCAAGAAGCAGGATCTAACATGTCTTCCATCGTCGATACACCTTTTTCAAACCTGCCACAGCCTGCATCGGGTTGGCAGCTCTTCAGTCATCTGGCTTCCGGTAAGCTCACGCCAGGGCTGGCGTGGCAAAACCCCGCCTATCGACGTAAATTCATGCTACGTTCGCTGGCGACGCCGGTAAGTACCGCTCGCCTGTTGACGAGCCTTGCAAAACAGCCGAGCCTGATGCAAATGCTGCAGGTACAGCCAGGACTGCCGTGCCGTCTGCATCGCCCCTGGCTGACGGTGAATATGAATCGTCAGCAGGCCCTCGAGTCCCTTAACTGGCACTATCAAACGATGAGCCGCCATATGCCGGCATCGCTGCTCTCGGGCTATCTGTCGAAAAAGGGCTTCACGCTGCTCACCTTAACCGGTAAAGATGAAGAGCAATTTACCGTCCGCCTGTGCGCCGATGCGTTTCTGGATAAAGAAGGGGAAGCCACCCTCGCCTTCTGCGACCATCAGAATACGGTGCTGGCCGAGATGACCTTCACCCTGTGCCAGTTTGAGGGAAAATCGACGCTGTTTATCGGCGGCCTGCAGGGCGCAAAAGCCCACGTTCCCCATGAGCTGATCCAGGGTGCGACGAAGGCCTGCCATGGTCTTTTCCCGAAACGTCTGCTGGTCGAAGCCGCCATGACCCTCGGCACCGCCTTCCCGGTAGAACAGATTGTCGCCGTCAGTAACGACACCCATATTTATCGCAGCTGGCGTTACCGCAAGAAAAAAGAGGGGAAACTGTTGGCCGATTACGACAGTTTCTGGATCTCCATCGGCGGTGAAAAGCAGGATAGCGGCAACTTTATGCTGCCCCTCGTCATGCCGCGCAAACCGATGGAAGAGATCGCGAGCAAAAAGCGTTCCGAATATCGCCGCCGCTACGCGCTGCTGGATAGCCTGATTCAGCAGGTGAACCAGGCGACTCAACGTTAATCCGCTCTCCCGCGTGCCAGCCACAGCACGCGGGAGAACATTTTCCGCAGCAGGGTCGGCACCGCCTCCACGCCCCGCCTCCCCGCTTCCGTCGCCACTTCAATGGCTAAATCCGGTTTTGAAGAACGATGAATCGCTTTGGCGATCACGCGCCGCATGTTCATCGGGACATCGACCGGCACCATGGCAATTCGGTGGAATACGTCGTCGAACCCCTGACGATACATAAAGTGCTCCATGTCCATGGCGGGCAGCATGGTTAAATGGTCGCGCTCTTCCTCGCGCTCGTTATTCAGCAGGCTACGCACGGTCGAGGCATATTTTTTGCCCGCCTCATCACCGTCGACAAGCACATGCCACTCGATCCCCATCCGGCGGGCAAATTTGATCAGCGGCTTTAATCCCGACTGGGCGAATTCAATCACCTTAATGCCTTCCGCATCAAAATGGTGGCCGCACTGGCGCGCCAGTTCGTTGATGACCCAGGTTTCCGTCTCTCCCTCCACCAGCAGCCAGCAGCGGGCAAAGAGCGACGACGCGCGGTTAAAGCGAATATGAAACGCGATGCGCCGCCCGTCTTCCGCGTTCAATCCCCCCGGCCCTAAGCGGAAGGCGGAGACGCGGGAAGATTCACGCACCAGACGACAGACGTGCTCTACCGGCGTTAGCGATAATAATTCACCGGAATTGGTGGTCGTAATGCGCTGGAGCGGCAACAGGTTCAGCAGATGCCATGCCACGGAGAGCATGATGGGATGCAGGCGCGTTTCCGGGTCTTCCACCAGCAGCAGCGGCCGGGCGTCCCGGTCAAGACGAACGGTGCCTTTAGCCTGCAGGAGCGTTGAAAACAGCCCCAGCAAAATCACCCGATGGGTACGACCGCCGGGCCGGTCAATCATCCGGTTAATGATATCGAGGTAGCGCCAGCTGCGCTGCTCGTCATGAGAGCGGCGGCGCATCAGGCGATGGCGCGACTCCGACGTTCCCTGCTCGGAAAAATAGTGCTCCAGCAGCTGTACCATTGCGGACAACCCCTGACGAATTTGACCGTCGGTCAGATTCTGCGGACGCGACACCAGCTCTCTTGCCAGAAAATCCAGCTCGCGGGCAGTGACTTCCACTTCCGGCATATTCGGTACGGTACCGTTACGGATACGCCGCATAAAACGCGCGTCGCGCAAGCGTAACACCGGCATCAGGCGGATCAGGTGGCGGGCAAGATCGTCGATATTGTCCAGCGGGATCGGGCTGGCCTTCTCATCAAGAAAATCACGCAGGGTCAACACGCCCTCGTTTTCCGCCATCTCCCCTTCCAGCCGGTAGAAAATCCGGTGGAAGCCGTCATCGCACGGCACCCAGCAGGGTGACAGCGGGCGGAAGCGACGCACCCGATGCCGTCCGGGTTCGGATTCGCGGAAGGTCAGGATGATATGCAGGTGCTTCTCGCGCCCCGTCACGTCGCCGGGCGGGAACCAGAAATCGTCGCGAACGAAGTGATACAGATCGTCTTCGGGCGAAAGCAGTAACGTCAGCGCATCCAGCAGGCTGGACTTACCCCACGCGTTCTCACCGATCAGGACGTTGTTCTGTTCCAGCTGCAGCGACAGGCGGTTAATACCGCGAAACCCGACAATTTCCACACGTTCGAGAAGCATAAATCCCCCGCGAAATGATCACTTTTTCCTTTAAGTTATCAGCAGTATAGCGGCAGGAACCCTGGCACGACAGCAGAACATTCACCCTTGCGGGATTTGAACTATGCTCTATTTACCGCTGATTTGAACAAGGATTGACATCACATTGCCTTAAATCAAATTAACCGAATTTATTTAAGTGGCGAAGGGATGTTGTTGGTTTTTAAAATACGGGCTCTTTGAGTCGTCATCCCTTTATGGCGATATATCCCGCGCGCGGGAAAACGCGTGGAAAATTATTTTGAGGTGGTTATGTTTAGAAAATTGGCAGCAGAATGCTTTGGTACATTCTGGCTGGTATTTGGTGGCTGCGGTAGCGCCGTTCTGGCAGCAGCATTCCCGGAATTAGGTATTGGTTTTGTCGGCGTCGCGCTGGCATTTGGCTTAACCGTATTAACCATGGCCTTTGCCGTGGGGCATATTTCCGGCGGTCATTTTAACCCGGCAGTGACGTTAGGTTTATGGGCGGGCGGGCGTTTTCCGGCGAAAGAGGTGATTGGTTATATTGTCGCTCAGGTGGTGGGCGGTATTATCGCAGCGGGCGTTTTGTACGTGATTGCCAGCGGTAAAGCTGGCTTCGACGCGGCGGCCAGCGGCTTCGCCTCTAACGGCTTTGGCGAGCATTCTCCGGGCGGTTATTCCATGCTGTCTGCCATCGTGATTGAAATTGTGCTGACCGCAGGTTTCCTGCTGGTGATCCACGGCGCAACCGACAAACACGCGCCAGCAGGCTTTGCCCCTATTGCGATTGGTCTGGCGCTGACCCTTATTCACCTGATTTCGATTCCGGTCACCAACACCTCCGTTAACCCGGCACGCAGTACCGCCGTCGCCATCTTCCAGGGCGGCTGGGCGCTTCAACAGCTGTGGCTGTTCTGGGTGATGCCAATTATCGGCGGTATCCTGGGCGGCGTGCTGTACCGCACCCTGCTGGAAAAACGCGATTAATCGAGCGCGGTGTCGGGTGGCGCTAACGCTTACCCGACCTACGTTAGAGTGCACTTTGTAGGCCGGGTAAGGCGCAGCCGCCACCCGGCTTTTTTATTGCTCCTTTACCTGACAGCCTTTATTGGGTAGTGTCTCTGGCGCTCAACAGATACTCAAAAGGACCGGCTGTTCATGTTTTCAGGACTCCTCATTATTCTGCTGCCCCTGATTGTGGGTTACCTTATTCCCCTGCACAGAGAATCCGCATTACGGCTCATCAACCGTTTTCTCAGCTGGATTGTTTACGTCATTCTTTTCTTTATGGGGATAAGCCTGGCCTTCCTGGATAATCTGGCGACGAATTTGCTTTCCATCCTGCATTATTCGGTGGTCACCGTGGTGGTTATTTTGCTGTGTAATATCGCCGCATTATTCTGGCTTGAGCGCACCGTTCCGTGGAAAAACCATCATCATAAGGAAAAGCTGCCTTCCCGAATTGCGATGGCGCTGGAATCATTAAAACTGTGCGGCGTCGTGGTGCTCGGTTTTCTTCTTGGGCTGACCGGCTGGGCGTTTTTACAGCACGCAACAGAGGCCAGTGAATATACGCTGATCTTCCTGCTGTTCCTGATCGGTATCCAGCTGCGAAATAATGGCATGACGCTGAAGCAAATTGTTCTGAACCGTCGGGGAATGATGGTCGCGGTCATTGTTATCGCCAGCTCCATGGTGGCGGGCGTGATTAACGCTTTCATTCTCGACCTGCCGCTGAAAACCGGTCTCGCGATGGCGTCAGGTTTTGGCTGGTATTCCCTCTCCGGTATTTTGCTGACCGAATCATTCGGTCCGGTGATCGGCAGCGCCGCCTTCTTTAACGATCTGGCGCGCGAGCTGATCGCCATAATGCTGATCCCGGGACTGGTTCGCCGTAGCCGCTCTACCGCGCTGGGCCTGTGCGGCGCGACGTCGATGGACTTTACCCTGCCGGTGTTACAACGCTCTGGCGGGCTGGAGATGGTGCCCGCTGCCATCGTTCACGGCTTTATTTTAAGCCTGCTGGTTCCGGTTCTGATGGCCGTCTTCTCGGCCTGATACTTCTTTGGCGGTAGGGTTCCTGCCGCCAAAATTGCGCTAAATCAATCTCCCTCTATTTTGTAGTAAAAAGCCCTTTTCACCGTTCTGGCACAGGCATAACCTTAAACATGTATATTAAATATAACTTTAACAGGTGTGATTATGTTTTGTGTGCAATGTGAACAAACCATCCGTACCCCGGCAGGCAATGGCTGCTCTTACGCACAGGGTATGTGCGGCAAAACCGCAGAAACATCTGACCTGCAGGATCTGCTGATTGCGGCCCTGCAAGGCCTTTCCGCCTGGGCGTTTAAAGCCCGCGAATATGGCATCATCGACCACTACGTCGACAGCTTCACCCCGCGCGCCTTCTTCTCCACACTGACCAACGTTAACTTCGACTCTCCGCGCATTGTTGGCTATGCCCGCGAAGCCATTGCCCTGCGTGAAGCGCTGAAGGCGCAGTGCCACAAGGCGGATGCCAGCGCCCGCGTGGAAAACCCGATGTCAGACCTTCAGCTGGCTAGCGACGATCTGGGCGACCTCCAGCGTCAGGCGGCAGAATTCACGCCGAATAAAGACAAAGCGGCGATTGGCGAGAACATTCTCGGCCTTCGCCTACTGTGCCTGTACGGCCTGAAAGGCGCGGCAGCCTATATGGAGCACGCGCACGTGCTCGGTCAGTACGATAACGACATCTACGCCCAGTACCACAAAATCATGGCGTGGCTGGGCACCTGGCCTGCCGATATGAATGCCCTGCTTGAGTGCTCAATGGAAATCGGCCAGATGAACTTCCGCGTGATGAGCATCCTGGATGCCGGTGAAACCAGCACCTACGGCCACCCGACGCCAACGCAGGTCAACGTTAAAGCGACCGAAGGCAAGTGCATCCTGATTTCCGGCCACGACCTGAAAGATCTCTACAATCTGCTGAAACAGACCGAAGGCACCGGCGTTAACGTCTATACCCACGGCGAAATGCTGCCGGCGCACGGCTACCCGGAGCTGCGCAAGTTTAAACATCTGATCGGTAACTACGGCAGCGGCTGGCAGAACCAGCAGGTGGAATTTGCCCGCTTCCCTGGCCCTATCGTGATGACCTCTAACTGCATCATCGACCCGACCGTGGGCGCGTATGACGACCGCATCTGGACCCGCAGCATCGTCGGCTGGCCGGGCGTGAGCCATCTTGAAGGTGACGATTTCGGTCCGGTGATAGCGCAAGCGCAGCAGATGGCTGGCTTCCCGTACAGCGAGATCCCGCACCTGATCACCGTCGGCTTCGGTCGTGAAACCCTGCTCGGTGCCGCCGATTCGCTGATTGACCTCGTCAGCCGTGAAAAGCTGCGCCACATTTTCCTCGTCGGCGGCTGCGACGGCGCGCGTGGCGAGCGTAACTACTTTACCGATTTCGCCACCCGCGTGCCGGAAGACTGCCTGATCCTGACCCTGGCGTGCGGAAAATACCGTTTCAACAAGCTGGACTTCGGCGACATCGAAGGCCTGCCGCGCCTGATCGATGCGGGCCAGTGTAACGATGCTTATTCGGCCATCATTCTGGCCGTTACCCTGGCGGAGAAACTGGGCTGCGGCGTGAACGACCTGCCGCTGTCGCTGGTGCTCTCGTGGTTTGAGCAGAAAGCGATTGTCATCCTGCTGACCCTGCTCTCTCTGGGCGTGACCAATATCGTGACCGGCCCGACCGCACCAGGCTTCCTGACGCCGGAGCTGCTGGCGGTGCTCAATGAAAAATTCGGTCTGCGCTCCGTGACCAACGTTGAAGACGATATGAAGCAACTGCTGAGCGCGTAAGGAGTCACTCATGACCATGCCAACCTCACACTGCCCGTGGCGCATGCAGGTTCATCACATCCATCAGGAGACGCCGGATGTCTGGACGCTATCGCTGCTGTGCCACGACTACTATCCGTACCGTGCGGGTCAGTATGCGCTGGTTAGCGTTCGCCATTCGGCAGACACCCTGCGCGCCTACACCCTTTCTTCCACGCCGGGCGTGAGCGAGTACATCACGCTTACCGTCCGTCGCATTGAAGGCGGAGCCGGTTCAGAATGGCTGACCCGGGACGTGAAGCGCGGGGATTATATCTGGCTGTCCGATGCGCAGGGTGAATTCACCTGTGACGACAAAGCGGAAGAGAAATTCCTGCTGCTGGCGGCAGGCTGTGGCGTGACGCCGATTATGTCAATGCGCCGCTGGCTGGCAAAAAACCGCCCGCAGGCCGACGTGCAGGTGATCTTCAGCGTGCGCTCCCCGGAGGATGTGATTTTTGCCGAGGAGTGGCGTGATTATCCGGTGACGCTGGTGGCTGAGCACAACGCGACGCACGGTTTTGTGCCCGGTCGCCTGAGCCGCGAGCTGCTGCAAAGCGTGCCGGATATGGCGAACCGCACCGTGATGACCTGCGGCCCGGCGCCGTACATGTCTATCGTGGAAGAAGAAGTGAAAGCGCTCGGCGTGACCCGCTTCTTCAAAGAGCAGTTTTTCACGCCGGTGGCAGAAGCAGCAACCAGCGGGATTACGTTTACCAAACTGCAGCCTGCGCAGACCTTCTTTGGCCGCGTGGGGACCACGCTGCTGGAGGCGCTGGAAAGCAACAAGGTGCCGGTAGCGGCGGCCTGCCGCGCGGGCGTGTGCGGCTGTTGTAAGACGAAGGTGGTTTCCGGGGAGTACACCGTCACCAGTACCATGACGCTGACCGACGCGGAAATTGCCGAGGGTTACGTGCTGGCATGTTCGTGTCATCCACAGGGGGATTTGGTCCTCGCATAAACAATAAACGTTCGTAGGCCCGGTAAGCGTCAGCGCCACCGGGCTTTTTGTCGGGTGGCACTGCGTTTACCCGACCTACAACAACCCTACCGCCACGCCGGACCTTTCCCTACCGCAAAGCGCCCTGCCCCTAAAAACGCGACAGCCAGCGAGCCGATAAAGAAGTACACCAGGCTTTCAATCGCCCATGCCCCAACCTTATCAAGGGCGAGCGTTTCTCCCATTCCCACCATCAGCCACGCCACAATCATCGTAAACGCCAGCACCAGCGCGGCCGGGCGCGTAAAGAGCCCGACAATAATCAGGATCGGCGCCACCACTTCGCCAATCAACACGCCGTAGGCAATAAACCCCGGCAGCCCTTTCTCCACCAGCATGCCGCTGATAAAGCCCACCCCACCAAACAGCTTGTGCAAACCGTGAAAGAGCATCAGCCCGCCGACGGCAAGTCGTAACAAGAGTTTGCCAAGATCGTCGCACGATAGCTTTTCATTAACAGCAATTAACAATGATTTAACCATTTGAAATGATTCCTGTTTTCACTGAGGTATCATCAGATTATGCCGAAGCGTTGCGCGTGAAAAGCACCTTTTAATTGGGGGGATTTGACGGGCAATACGGAGACTTTCTTCTAAGCTTGTAAGCGTTATCACAAAAAGGAGACGGACAACCATGAAACAAACCGTGGCTGCATATATAGCGAAAACGCTCGAACAGGCTGGCGTAAAACGTATCTGGGGCGTAACCGGCGATTCCCTGAACGGACTCAGCGACAGCCTCAACAAGATGAAGACCATCGAATGGATGCCCACCCGCCATGAAGAGGTTGCCGCCTTCGCCGCAGGCGCTGAAGCACAGCTTACCGGTGAACTGGCCGTCTGCGCCGGATCCTGCGGGCCGGGTAACCTGCACCTGATCAACGGCCTCTTCGACTGCCACCGCAATCACGTGCCGGTGCTGGCGATTGCCGCCCACATCCCCTCTTCCGAAATTGGCAGTGGCTATTTTCAGGAGACGCATCCGCAGGAGCTGTTCCGTGAATGCAGCCACTATTGCGAACTGGTTTCATCCCCGGAGCAGATCCCGCAGGTTCTGGCGATCGCCATGCGCAAGGCCGTGCTGAATCGCGGCGTTTCGGTGGTCGTTATTCCGGGCGACGTGGCGCTCAAGGCCGCGCCGGAAGGGGCCAGCACCCACTGGTATCACGCGCCGCAGCCGGTGGTGACGCCAGCCGAGGAGGAGCTGAAAAAGCTGGCGCAGCTGCTGCGTTACGCCAGCAATATCGCCCTGATGTGCGGCAGCGGCTGCGCGGGCGCGCACAAGGAGCTGCTGGAATTTGCCGGTAAGCTGAAAGCGCCAATCGTTCACGCCCTGCGCGGCAAAGAGCACGTCGAATACGATAACCCGTACGACGTGGGCATGACAGGACTGATCGGTTTTTCTTCCGGCTTCCACACCATGATGAACGCCGACACGCTGATCCTGCTCGGCACCCAGTTCCCGTATCGTGCGTTTTACCCGACGGATGCCAAAATCATTCAGATTGATATCAACCCGGCCAGCATCGGCGCGCACAGCAAGGTCGATATGGCGCTGGTGGGCGACATCAAATCCACCCTTGCCGCCCTTCTGCCGCTGCTGGAAGAGAAAACCGATCGCAAGTTCCTCGATAAAGCGCTAAGCGACTATCGCGATGCCCGCAAGGGTCTGGACGATCTCGCCAAACCGAGCGACAAAGCCATTCACCCGCAGTATCTGGCGCAGCAGATCAGTCATTTCGCGGACGACGATGCCATCTTCACCTGCGACGTAGGCACGCCAACCGTCTGGGCCGCTCGCTATCTGAAGATGAACGGCAAACGCCGCCTGCTCGGCTCGTTCAACCACGGCTCGATGGCCAACGCCATGCCGCAGGCGCTGGGCGCAAAAGCGACAGCGCCGGAGCGCCAGGTGGTGGCGATGTGCGGCGACGGCGGGTTCAGCATGCTGATGGGCGATTTCCTGTCGGTGGTGCAGATGAAGCTCCCGCTGAAAATTGTGGTCTTCAACAACAGCGTGCTGGGCTTCGTGGCGATGGAGATGAAGGCCGGGGGCTATCTGACGGACGGCACCGAGCTGCACGACACCAACTTTGCCCGCATCGCCGAGGCCTGCGGCATCACGGGCATTCGGGTGGAGAAAGCTTCCGAGGTGGATGAAGCCCTGCAGCGCGCCTTTTCCATTGACGGTCCGGTGCTGGTGGATGTCGTCGTCGCCAAAGAGGAGCTGGCGATCCCGCCGCAGATCAAGCTGGAACAGGCCAAAGGCTTTAGCCTGTATATGCTGCGCGCCATCATTAGCGGGCGCGGTGACGAAGTGATCGAACTGGCAAAAACCAACTGGCTCAGGTAAAACATCTGGCATCGCCTTTTTAAATATAAGGACATGCCATGATTGATTTACGCAGTGATACCGTAACCCGCCCGAGCCGCGCCATGCTCGAAGAGATGATGGCCGCCCCGGTCGGGGACGACGTCTACGGCGATGACCCGACGGTCAACGAACTACAGCGCTACGCGGCTGAACTGAGCGGTAAGGAAGCTGCCCTGTTCCTGCCAACCGGTACGCAGGCTAACCTGGTGGCGCTGCTCAGCCACTGCGAGCGCGGTGAAGAGTATATCGTCGGCCAGGGCGCGCATAACTACCTCTACGAAGCCGGCGGTGCCGCGGTGCTCGGCAGCATTCAGCCGCAGCCGATTGACGCCGCGCCGGACGGCACTCTGCCCCTTGATAAAGTCGCGGCGAAAATCAAAGCTGATGATATTCATTTTGCCCGCACCCGTCTGCTCAGCCTCGAAAACACCCACAACGGCAAGGTCCTGCCGCGCGAATACCTGAAGGCGGCGTGGGAATTCACGCGTGAGCGTAAACTCGGTCTGCACGTTGACGGCGCGCGCATCTTCAACGCCGTGGTGGCGTACGGCTGCGAGCTGAAAGAAATTGCGCAATACTGCGACTCGTTCACCATCTGCCTCTCTAAAGGGCTGGGCACGCCAGTGGGTTCCCTGCTGGTGGGCAACGCGGACTACATCAAACGCGCGAACCGCTGGCGCAAAATGACCGGCGGCGGCATGCGTCAGGCGGGTATTCTGGCGGCAGCGGGGCTGTATGCCCTGAAAAACAACGTGGCGCGCCTGAAGGACGATCACGACAATGCCGCGTGGATGGCGGCGCAGCTGCGTGAAATTGGCGCCGACGTGATGCGCCACGACACCAACATGCTGTTCGTCCGCGTGGGCGATGACCACGCCGCTGCGCTTGGCGAGTTTATGAAAGCACGTGGCGTGCTGATCAACGCCTCACCTGTGGTGCGTCTGGTCATGCATCTCGACGTCAACCGCGAGCAGCTGGCCGACGTGGTAAAACACTGGCAGGCGTTTTTACAGCGATAAGGAGCATCACGTGCCGCAACGCATTCTGGTGCTCGGCGCCAGCGGGTATATCGGTCAGCATCTCACCGCGGCGTTAAGCCAGCAGGGGCACCAGGTGCTGGCAGCGGCACGCAACACCGAACGTCTGCAAAAACTCAGTTTTCCAGGTGTCACCTGCCACAACGTTGACCTCAACTGGCCGAAGGAACTTCCCGCGCTGCTGGACGGGGTCGACACGCTTTACTACCTGGTGCACAGCATGGGCGAAGGCGGGGATTTTATCGCCCACGAGCGTCAGGTGGCGATGAACGTCCGCGATGCCCTTCTGCAAACGCCGGTGAAGCAGGTGATCTTTTTAAGCTCTCTCCAGGCACCTGAACACGAGCAGTCCGATCACCTGCGCGCCCGCCAGCTGACGGCTGAAACCCTGCGCGGAGCAAATATCCCCGTCACCGAACTGCGTGCCGGCATTATCGTCGGCGCAGGCTCCGCCGCCTTCGAAGTGATGCGCGATATGGTCTACAACCTGCCGGTGCTCACGCCGCCGCGCTGGGTGCGTTCGCGCACCACGCCGATTGCGCTGGAGAACCTGCTGCATTATCTGGTGGCCCTGCTGGATCACCCGGCGGCACAACACCGCGTGCTGGAAGCTGCTGGCCCCGAAGTTCTGAGCTATCAGGAGCAGTTCGAACATTTCATGCGCGTCAGCGGTCGCCGCCGCTGGCTCATCCCCATCCCCTTCCCGACCCGCTGGATTTCGGTGTGGTTTTTGAATGTGATCACCTCGGTGCCGCCTACGACCGCCAAAGCGCTGATCCAGGGGTTAAAGCACGATCTGCTGGCGGACGATCGCGAACTGCGGGCACTCATTCCCCAGGACCTGATCCGCTTTGACGATGCCGTGCGCAATACGCTGAAAGAAGAAGAGCAGCTGGTGAACTCCAGCGACTGGGGTTACGACGCCCAGGCGTTTGCCCGCTGGCGCCCGGAGTACGGCTATTACCCGAAACAGGCGGGCTGCACGGTGAAAACCCACGCCAGCCTGGCCGCGCTGTGGGAAGTGGTGAACCAGATTGGCGGCAAAGACGGTTATTTCTTCGGCAATATCCTCTGGCAAACGCGCGGGGCAATGGATCTGCTGGTGGGGCACAGGCTGGCAAAAGGCCGTCCGGCACGCCCGTATCTTGAGGTGGGCGATGCGGTCGACAGCTGGAAGGTGATCATTGTCGAGCCGGAAAAACAGCTGGCGCTGCTGTTCGGCATGAAAGCCCCGGGACTTGGCCGGCTCTGCTTTACCCTCAAAGACAAAGGCGACCATCGTGAACTGGACGTGCGCGCCTGGTGGCATCCGCACGGAATGCCGGGTCTGTTCTACTGGCTGTTGATGATCCCTGCCCACCTGTTTATCTTCCGGGGAATGGCGAAACGCATTGCGCAACGGGCGGAACAAAAGACGGAAAAGATCTAAATAAAACTCTCTTTCTTTCACCTTTCCCATTGCAACACATCGTAATTCACGAAAGAATGCGCACGAAATTCTTTTCAACACAGTGGATAGTTATGAAGGTACTGGTTACCGGGGCGACCAGCGGCTTAGGCCGAAATGCGGTCGAATTTCTGCGAAACAAGGGCATCAGCGTCAGGGCCACCGGTCGCAACGAAGCGATGGGTAAACTGCTGCAAAAAATGGGCGCAGAGTTTGTCCATGCCGACCTGACGGAGCTCGTCTCCTCGCAGGCGAAAGTGATGCTCGCCGGTATCGACACGCTATGGCACTGTTCCAGTTTTACCTCCCCGTGGGGGACCCAGGAAGCCTTCGATCTCGCCAACGTGCGGGCCACCCGCCGTCTGGGTGAATGGGCCGTTGCCTGGGGCGTGCGTAACTTTATTCATATCTCCTCCCCGTCGCTCTATTTCGACTATCACCACCATCGTGACGTGCAGGAAGATTTCCGCCCTGCCCGCTTTGCCTGTGAATTTGCCCGCAGCAAGGCGGCCAGCGAAGAGGTCATTGACCTGCTGGCGCAGTCAAACCCGCATACCCGCTTTACGGTCCTGCGTCCGCAGAGCCTGTTCGGGCCGCACGACAAGGTATTTATTCCCCGTCTGGCGCAGATGATGCACCACTACGGCAGCGTGCTGCTGCCGCGCGGCGGCGATGCGCTGGTGGATATGACCTACTACGAAAACGCCGTTCACGCCATGTGGCTGGCCAGCCAGCCGGACTGCGATAAGCTGATCTCCGGTCGCGCCTATAACATCACTAACGGCGAACCGTGCACGCTGCGCAGCATTGTGCAGCGGCTGATCGACGAGCTGCAGATCGACTGCCGTATCCGTTCTGTTCCCTATCCCATGCTGGATATGATTGCCCGCAGCATGGAGCGCTTTGGCAGTAAATCAGCCAAAGAGCCTGCGCTGACGCATTACGGCGTTTCTAAACTCAACTTTGACTTCACGCTGGATATTTCGCGGGCGGAGAATGAGCTGGGGTATAAACCGGTTGTAACGCTGGATGAAGGGATTATGCGCACGGCGGCGTGGTTACGGGATCACGGGAAGTTGCACCGGTAAGCTTCCAGCCTCATGTAGGCCGGGTAAGCGCAGCGCCACCCGGCAAAAGACAGAGTGTGCGGCCTGATGCCCTCACCCCGCCCCTCTCCCACGGGGCTGAGGAATCCCCACAAAATAATACCAGCACGGACGACCCCCTCTCCCTTGAGGGAGAGGGCTGGGGTGAGGGGGAACATACGGCTCTGGTGGTCATTCCGTTCACTTTATGTTCCTTGCTACTCTGTAAGGACATGGCCGGTGAACGTGCCAGGGCGGCTCAATCGCCACCGCCCTGGCGACCCGGGCTCCCGGCGGTAAATCGCCGCTTCGCGGTGCCTTCGGCTTATTCCTTCCGGCTTTTCGGGGACGGGCGGAGGTAACGTCCCTGTAAAGCCCGCCCTCTCGGCGCATCCATGCGCCTCGCCCCGGCCTACAGGAAACGCCTCAGCGATTTACAGCCGGACCAGGGCATCGCTGTAAGCCATTCATTTTCCTGAAGTCACATGCATCGCTTCAGGTATAAAATTACTGGGGATTCCTCACCCCACGGGGAGAGGGTGCAGACACTAAAACGGCAACCCGAGGGTTGCCGTTTGCTGTTTATAATGCCGTCCAGGCATCAGACCATGCCAGACCTGCGCCCGGTTCATAGTATGTCGGGGCGTTGTTACACCAGCCGCTGTACGGGAACGGTTTGCACTGGAACAGTTTGCCGTGGTTGTTCACGATATCACCTGCGTTGTACTTGCTGTTCGCGCTCCACGCCGGGTAAGCACCGTCATCCTGAGAAGGCGTTGATGCTTTCGCTTTCACGTTCAGCAGGTAAGAGGTGGTGCTGCTCAGTTCACCATCGCTGACGGTCAGGCTGATTTCAATCTGCTGAGCCGTCGCCGCTTCTGGCGCCTTGAAGGTCACCACCGCTTTATCCTGACCGGTCACGGTCTGGCCATCCTGTGAACGCCAGGTGTAGGTCAGCTTGTTGCCATCCGCATCGGTAGAACCTTCCGCGCTCAGAGAAACCTGCGCTCCCGCTTCAACAGCACCAATTGGGCCAGCAATGTGCGCAACCGGGGCATGGTTCACCGCGGCAGGTTCTGCCGGGGTTTCATCCGGCGTCGGCGCTGGTGCCGGGGTTTCATCTTCTGCTGGCGTCGGCGCTGGCGTTACCGGGGTTTCGTCCGGCGTGGTGGCAGAACCATCGTCGTTAACGATATTCACGTTAAAGAATTTCTGCACGCACTTGCTGTAGTCACCCTCCTTAAAGGCGCTGAACGGCGTCTGGTAGCCCACCAGCTGGCAGGAGTAGGTTGCACCACTTGGCGTATCCGCACTCCACCCCCAGTCCTGTTCCCAGTAAATCTTCAGCGCACCTGCGCCACCTTCGTCGAACTGCTTCATGTTGGCGCAGCCCAGCACTTCGTTCGCCGGAACGCGCACTTTCAGGTAGTTCGCGAACTCTTTGTAATACTTGATACGGTTCTGAGACTGGGCAATTTCAGTCGGGCCGCCGCACTCAACACCGCCGTTAATGATCTGAGTGGTCACGCCGAAGCCAGGGACCAGCCCGTTGGCTTTATCGTGATCGTTCGGCTGCCACGTGCCGTCGATAACCTGCAGCATGCTTGGTTTTGGCGGCTGCGGGTAGGCGAAGAAGAAGATCGCGCTCGCCAGGTTCAGCCAGGTGTCCGCCACCAGCTCAGGCTTGTCGAGCAGCGTACGCACGTCACCGTACATCGCTTCAGAGAACGGGCCGTAGTTGTAGTTGTAGGACAACTGCTTCGCACCGCGACCGAAGTAGCTCAGGAAGTCGCCGTCTTTATCCTTACCGCACGGCCAGGTCTGGCCCTGCCAGACGTCCGGGTTACATTCGCCGTTATAGCCGCCCTTCTGGCCTTCGCTCCAGCCCATTTCACGCACGTGAACCAGAGCCTGACGCCATTCGGCTTCCGGACGCCAGCTTTCGTGGCCGCCGGTTTCCTGGGCAAAGTGCGCAAACATGGTCGCCAGCTCTTTGCGGCAGATCGCGTCACTGTCACGACCGTCATTATAGGTCTTACACAGCGCCGGGAATTTGCCCACCGCTTTCAGGAAGTTGCTGTACGTGTATGCCTGGGCACGTAGCGGGAAGAGGTATTCCCAGTCGCTGGCTTTCACAATCCCTTCAACGCGCTTCACGTTGTCCGGGTTCGCCGCGCGGCCTGGCTCAATCATTTCCACCTGCGCATTGTCCAGCGTCTGGATGGTCTCTTTCACAGAGGCCATCAGCGGGAAGCTGGTCAGCTCTTTCTCTTTCTTCGCCAGATCGCTGGCTTTCATGGTGTATGGTTCACTGGTGGTCGCTTGCAGCGAGGCAGCCTGCGCCATAAACGGTGCTACGCATGCGCCGGCAACGAGTACACTCAGTAACGTCCTTTTATTCATTTCAGTATTCCTGTTAATTAAAGTTAATGTTAAAGTTAAATCCCGGCTTATGTATTAATCCGTTAATAAATAAACCACAGACAGCTGTTTTCACTTTTCGAAGAACACCCTCGGGAATTCTTCAAAAATAAAAAACCTTAATAACGTGCCGCTAATTTCAACTGCTGATATTTCGCCCAGACTTTATGGGCATATTTCATGCGTTGCGGATAATTTTCTTTTTTTAACCCGGCGTTATACGCACCTACCGCCTCCCAGTTATAGCCATAGACCTTAATCATCCCGGACAGGATGGAAGCGCCGACCATGATGGAGGTACAGGGCTCGGTCATCAGCCGGTATTCATCAATCCCCCTGCTCTCAAGCTGCGCAAAATGAGAGCTATTAATTTGCATTAGCCCGACATCACGCGTGCCATCATGATTTTGCCCAACCGCATACGGGTTCATGCCGGATTCAACGTTGGCGATGGCATACAATAAATAAGGATCGATATGATAATAGTGTGCGGCTCTGTCCCAACAGTTCGCCAGTGCGCTTTGGCTTATTATCAATAACAACAACATTACATTTTTCATATTTACCTGCTGTAAGCGTCAGTGATTTCTCCTTAGCAACATCCTGTAAAATGAATTTTGAATCACTCACCACCCCGTCGGGGATGGTGAGTGTTTACCGGGCCAGATTATTTGCAGTCGGTTGATGGACCTTCTTTCACCCAGACATCGCTGTTAGCCGGGTTATCACCTCGTGTCCACCATTTGGCACGGTATACGTTGCCCTGGTAGGTGGTGGTTTCGCCGCCGTTATAGACGAGGTCAGAACGCCAGTTCATCTTCACGTTGCTGACCAGCTCCCACGCATCCACACCGAAGCCAGGCTGGTTGCCCTGGGTCCAGTACTTCGCTTTCCACACCAGATGGTCGAAGCTGACGGTATCGCCATTGTTGTAGATTTTGCTGGCATCCCACGCGGCATATTTGCTGGCGTTAGCATCGACAGGCGCGTCGCAGCTACCGGTTGCAGTGCCTTCCTCGGATGGCGGAGTCACGTCATCAGCCGGAGGGGTAACCTCGTCAGAAGGTGGGGTAACCTCATCAGAAGGTGGGGTAACCTCATCAGCCGGTGGCGTAACGTCAGCCGGTTTCGGATTCACTGTCACCTGTACGTTAGACTGCACGCTGGTTTTACCGTCGCCTACCACTACGCTCAGGGTGTAGGTAGAGGTTGCGGTCACTTCTGGCGCAGTGATGGTCACGTTCGCGGTATCAGTACCGGTCGCGTGCATATCCGCCGGAACGCTCCAGGCGTAAGTCAGCGCATCACCGTCTGGATCGGCAGCCTGCGCGTGCAGAGCGTAGGTTTCACCGGCCTGCAGCGTCACCGCTTCCATGGCGTTCACCACAGGTGCCTGGTTCGCTTTCGGCGCTTTGTTCACAACCTGCACATCAATCGCGTTGCTCAGGCCTTTTGCATCCGTTACCGTCAGGCGGAACGCCATGGTCTGGTCGCTAGTCGCTGCCGCAACGTTGAAGGTTGCTTTCGCTTTGGTGCTGTTGGTGAGGGCCACCGATGGACCCGAGATCTGGGTCCATTTGTAGGTGATCGCATCGCCGTCTGGATCGCTGGAAGCAGAGCCATCAAGCGTGACGGTTGCCGGGCCAGAGACGTTCTGATCGGCAGATGACGCGATTGGCGCGTGGTTAGTGACCACCGGTTCAACCGGAGTCGAGCCGCCCAGCAGGCTTTCGTTCATCGCATTCAGAATGTCGCCGTTGTCAGAGTCAATAGACCAGGAGAACAGACCGCCCAGGTGGTTGGCCAGAACGTATTTGCCTTTTGCCGCAGCGGAGCGCGCATCCTCGTAAGAGATCAGGTCGCCGGTTGACTTGTTGAAGACGTAAGGTGCTTCCGCGTCAGCATCGTAACCGTATTCCCAGCCTGGCTTACCTTTGTACTCGTTAACGATCTGACGATAGTCAACCACGCCCGATTCCCAGGTGCCTTTCACCGGACCTGTTGCGGTACCGGTGAATGGATTGTTACCGGTGTAGCCGTGTACGCCCGTCCAGCCGCGACCATACATGCCTGCACCCACCACAATTTTGCCTGGCTGTACGCCCTGCTGCAGCAGCGCATTCACGCCGTTTTCGGTGGTGTAATCCGTGTCAGGACGCCATGATGGTGCATGCAGCGCCGCCTGATGGCCCAGAACCGTGTTGCTCCACGCGCCGTAGAAGTCGTAGCTCATCAGGAAGATATGATCGAGATACTGCTGTGCCGTGGTGTAGTCCACATCTTCAATCTTATCTTTACCGGAACCAATCGCCGTGGTCAGTTCGTAGGTACGGCCGGTCTGTGCTGAGAGCTCA
This sequence comes from Enterobacter sp. SGAir0187, assembly GCF_002952735.2. Classification (NCBI taxonomy): domain Bacteria; kingdom Pseudomonadati; phylum Pseudomonadota; class Gammaproteobacteria; order Enterobacterales; family Enterobacteriaceae; genus Enterobacter; species Enterobacter sp. SGAir0187. Next base: position 1,024,140 of record NZ_CP025034.2, read on the forward strand.
TCCATCATTGCGCGCAGGTCGTGCATCAGCGCAGTGTAGGTTGCCTTATCCTGCTGTGGGTTACCCAATGCTGCGTTCTCACCGCCGCCGCCCGGGAATTCCCAGTCGATATCCACGCCGTCAAAGAACTTCCAGGTCTGCAGGAATTCTTTCACGGAGGAGACGAAACGGGCGCGAATGGCCGGATCGTTCATCTGATAGAACGGGTCTGACAGGGTCCAGCCGCCGATAGACGGCAGTACCTTCAGGCCCGGGTGGGCTTTTTTCAGCGCCATCAGCTGACCAAAGTTACCTTTGTACGGGTCATCCCATCCGGAGACGCCGGCCTGCGGTTTTTGCAGGGCAGCCCAGGGGTCGTGGATAGCCACAGTGTAGTCCTGACGGCCGTTACAGGCGCGTTTCAGGGCTTCAAAGCTGTTGCCACCCTCAATGGATTTCAGGCTGTCGTTGATACCGTCGCCGCCGCAGATAGGGATAAAGCCATACAGAATGTGGTTCAGGTTAGCCGCAGGGATTTTATCCACCGGGAAGTTACGGCCGTACACGCCCCACTCAGGGAAGTAAGCACCGACGACTTTATCGGTATGCTGTGCGAAGGTTTTGTTGTTCTCCTGCATCGGGGCATTCAGCGGCAGCAGGTGGCTACCGTCGGTGTCCGCAACGATAATCAGCTTGCTGGCGCTTTTGGTGCAGCCGCTGGCATTACAGAGTTCAACCTGCTCCTGATAGCGTCCGCCTTTTTTCACTTTGAAGGTAGCGGAGCCAGATGCGCTGCCCGCGCCGGTCCAGACGGTGGTGCCGTCGAGCAGAACTTTCGCTGAGGTAGGCGCATCGCCGCTCCAGACGTTCCACTCAACCTTCACATCCACACCATCTTTATGGACTTTGACGAGACTGTTGTAGTCCTGTGCCGCCTGGTCTACTTCTACCAGCGCAAATTTGTCGTTGCCGCTGCTAATAGTAGGTGTACCCGGTGCCGCTGCAAATACTGAGCTTGTTGCCGCGGCAACAAAAAGCGCCAGATATTTAGGCTTCATAAATTTCATTTTTATTTCCTGATAAATTTATTCGTGACGTTAATAATCCATGTCTTCCTTAAGAGCATGGGATCTCTTCGCGTAATGCGTATTTAACCGACCTGAAAACCGTGACAATAAAAACGTTTTGCTGCGTTGCATTCCTCCATAAAAAGAAACAAGCCCAAATTCCGTGTAGCTTATATCCCTTACGATACACTGAGCGCAAAGAGACGTCCTTCTCTTCCACCGTCAAAAAAACTTATAAAAAAACTTGACCCACATATTTAAAATATGAAAGCAAACTGCTGTCCAATAAACACCACTATTCCAGCAAATGAGAGATAGGGTCCGAAAGAAATAGTGAGGTTATTTTTATTTAAATTATTTAAGGCGAAATAACCTACGATGCCGCTCAATGCTGCCGCGAGTTCAATTGAAGGCAGCGCCTGCCAGCCGCACCAGGCGCCCAGGGCCGCCAGCAGTTTAAAATCGCCATATCCCAGCCCTTCCCGCCCGGTACAAAGCCGAAATGCCCAGTAGAGCAGCCAAAGAGAGAGATAACCTGCCACGGCGCCAAATAGCGCATCGCGTAGCGGCATCGTATGGTCAAACGTATGGAGCAACAGGCCAGCCCACAGCAGAGGCTGGGTCAGGCAATCCGGCAGGAGCTGGTGCCGCCAGTCGATCATCGCCAGGGGGAGTAAAAAGGCGGCCAGCAGCCACACGGCAAAGAGGGACTGGGTATCCGGCATGCACCAGGCGGTGATGCCGCAAAACAGCCCGGAAAAAAGTTCGATCAAAAATAACCGCAAGGGGATTGCCGTTCGGCACTGGCGGCAGCGGCCGCCCAATAAAAGCCAGCTGACCAGCGGAATATTCTCCCAGGCGGCCAGCGTGTGCTGGCACACCGGGCAGTGCGAGGGGGGGAAGAGCAGGTTGCCGCTCCCCTTCTCCTCCATCACCATGCCCGGCACGCGTTCGGCGACGACCCCAAGGAAGCTGCCGACAATGCCGCCGAAGATCGCACTCATTACCGGGAACCCTACCGGGTAAACGTCGCGCATCAGCGCGAAGGCGTTCATGCCGTTTTGCTCCAGGTGAGCTGGATTTCCGCTTTCACGTCGCTGAGGTGATCCACCGGCGTGAGGTTCAGCTTCTGTAGTCGGACGCCGGAGGTCTGGTTAATTTCCCGCAGCCAGCTCTTTAATTCATAGACGTTAACGCGACTGATCACGAAGGATAAGGTTTGCCCATCCTGACGCACGTCCGTCAGGGGAAGATGAATTTCCTGCGCGCTTTTCTCTACCACCGTGCGAGGATTATCCGTTTTGATAATCTGAACCTGGAGATGGTTTTTATCTATTTCGCTGCGCATCCAGTTCAGCGTCTCTTTTTGTCTGGTCAGCGTAGCTTTATTGTTCTGAATCATATTATCCAGCGGGACCATGCCCGCGTAATAAACGACCGCCCCCAACAGTGCGACGGCACATATTTTCAGAATCACTTTTTCCCTGGCACTGTAATTCTGGTAACGAGACTTAAGCTGCGTGATTCGCTCTTTCATTTATATTTCCCTGCGATCATGGCGGTATAAGGGGCAGAGGTAGAAACAGGCTGTAAGGTGAAATTAAAATATTCACTGGCCTGGTTTACAAACGTCTGCAACGCGGATTGATTTTGTGAACGGGCGCTCAACGTCAGCGTGTTTTGCTGAGCATCATATTCAAGGAGCGTGATCTCCATCGCGGGCACGGTCTGCCTGGCTTTCTCCAGGTCTTCCAGCTGCAGAAATACCCCTTTGCCCTGCTTTTTCATATTTTGACCAAAGTGATATTTGATATTGCTCTGCTGACGCATACTGGGGAAATGGTGCTGGTAAACCTGCAGAATCTCCTGCTGAAGTTGATTTTCCTGCTGCATCAGCATCCAGGCCATGGCAACGCGCGGGCCAAGGAGCAGCCCGAGAGAGAGCAGGCCCGCTGCGGCGAGCGCCGCTTTAACGCCTTTCGAAGCTTTACCGTTACCCGCTTTCGGACTGAATTCACCGTGCAGAAGCGTAACGCGACAGGCTTGCCACTGGGGCTGGATCAGTATCAGCGGATGCTGCCAGGGCTGAACGATATCGACAGCCACACCGGCAGGGGCCTCGCCGTAGCAACAGATGTCCCCCTCTCCGGCCTTCCGCAGCACAAGCGGCAGCAGGCTCGCCTCCATCTCACTGGCGACATGCGGTGATAAGCGCAGCCAGTAGCCGTCGTCCTGGGCGACGAGCGTGCTCCCGCCAGCCGTCACGGGCAGCAGCCAGGCATCCGGCAGCGCCTGGATCACCTTCAGCCCGGCCTCCTGACAGCGGCTTAACCAGCCGCGCAGCAGATCGGCGTCTATCGCCACCGCATCCACCTCGGCGCCTTTTTTGTTCAGCACCGTCCAGTGGAGATTATCCACGTCGCCGATCAGCGTCTCTTCCGCCATCCACGAGAATGCCGTCGCCTGCGAGGCGACTTTCTTCGGCAGCGTAAAGTGGCGGAAAATCATGCTGCTGGCGGGCAGCAGCAGACAAACACGGGCCGCCAGGGGATGCGCCGCCAGCGCGTCCAGGCTCTCCAGCCTCTCAACCTGCTGGCTGCCGGAGACACACCACGTTATTTTCCCGCCCTCGCGGTTATCGGGACGAACAAAAAGTACCTGTTTCATAGCGATCTACTTTTCTTATTCAATCATTCGGTAACGACGTTGCCACGTCACGATCTCGCCCGCTTCGTTATTCACCTGAAGCTGGCTAACCACGCGAAGCGTTAATTCATCGGTATTGCCCGTATAGTTCACGCGGAAATACCGGCTATTAATGGAGAGATAGTCGGCCACCTGCGGAAGGTCGTCTTTTAACTGCGGGAAGGTCTGCTCCAGCGCTTTGCTGAAGGTTTCCCTATTTTCCCAGCCGGTTTCAGGACGCGATTCAATCAGGCGAAGGGCATCATCTTCGGTTATTTTTCCGGGGAACAGGGCGGCCAGTAAGGCGGCCTGTTCCGGTTTCAGGGTGTTCACATCGACCTTGCTGGCGGTGTCCGGCAGCGCGCAAAGCAGCTTGCTCACCTTCGGGTAGGCCGCAACCGGGAACGCAGGCAGCAGCTTTATCTCGGCAATCGTGCGCATCATCTGGTTCGCCGGCTGGCGGGCGGGGACCACGCCTGCCCAGGCATCGGTCTCTGCCCCCTCTTTGACCGTCGTCGCGTCGCCGTCGAGATAATCCACCAGCTGTTGATACACCTCTTCCGCGTTGGTCTGGCTCAGGCCGCTCTGTGTCAGAAGCTGTTCAACAATCTGCTCTCTGCGCGGCTTTTCCTGCACCGCCGGGGCGGTTTGCCCCTGGGCAATTTTTTCGACCGCCAGCAGGTTGTTGACGTTAAAGCAGTCCTGCGCGTCTTCCACCTGGCCGACCACCGTGTAATCTTCGCCCCGGGTCTCCAGCGGCTGGTGCCAGTCACCTTCAGGGTTCAGGGGCTTGCTCTCACCACTGGCATCGGTCTGCAGGCGGTCTTTCACCACCGTTTCCTGGGCCAGCATCGCCCAGCGCAGCTGCTGCTGACTCACCTGGTAATGCGTTTTTTGCAGGTTGCGGCAGAACTGCTGGCTGATTTTGGCGGCCAGCGCCGACATCATCACCAGCAGGATCAGCACCACCAGCAAGGCAACGCCTTTCTGTTTCTGTAATCGGCTCATGGCTTCACTTCCGGTGCAGGCTGCGGGACAGGCGCGGCCTCTGGCGCTGCGGCCGGCGCTGGTGTGGCCGCTTCAGGCATGTCGCCCGGCGTCGTAAAGACCCAGCGCCAGGTGTCGCCGTTTTCCATGGTCAGCGTCAGCTCCACGCCGTCCGGCAGATGCGCCGGGTCGTTCCAGCTTTTCTGCCAGCCCTGACGGTAAAAGCGCCACTGCAGGGATTTCACCTCGCCGACAATCGGCACTTCATCGGGTTTGACGTCCGCCGGGCCGTCAATCACCGGCCAGACGTCGCGGTACAGGCGCCCCTCTTCCAGCCGCCAGCGCACGCGCTCCAGTTGGACCGTGCCGCTCACCCCGTTCAGGGTAGTCAGTTCAAGGGTGTCGCCCTCCTGACGAAACCGTTCCGGCTCGTTGCGCGGGGCGCGGGCCTGAAGCTGGAAAAAATCGCGCTCCATCAGGCTCCAGGCGCGCTGAAGCTGGTTGAGCTTTGCGGCGCTGGCATCGGTGGCCGAACTGGTACGCATCGCGCCGTCCAGAATTTGCCAGGCCAGGGTACTGATCACCGCGAAAATGGTCAGCGCAATCATGATCTCCAGCAGGGTAAAGCCACGCTGGCGTCGCGTTTTCTTCACTTATTCTCTCCCGGCGGAATGATGTGCAGCGAAATAACCGGCTGGCTGCCGTCGCCTTCGGCGTAAACGCGGATCGCGTTCGCCCAAACGCCATCGGCGGTTTTTACCCGCTGCTTGCGCCAGGCCCAGCTGCGCCCGCCCATGATTTCCGTTCCCTGCGCCTCGGCATCGGGGAAGTCAGTTTTCGCGAGCTGCGCTTCCGCCAGCTGGTTTTCCGCCACCCAGCTGGCCTGCAGCGTGTCGGCCAGACCGTGGGTAAAGCGCACGTTCAGGGAAACCGAGTTCATCAGCGCCAGCGCGGCGGTGGAGAAGATCACCAGGGCGACCATCACCTCCAGCAGCGTCATTCCCGTTTGCTTTTTCTTTCCGTTAGCCATCGTTTTCTACCGATACCGGAGCCGCGCCCTGTGACACCACGCGGAAATGGTGCTGTTTGTCGTAGCTTTGCAGCGTCAGCGTAAAGCGGCTGATTTCGCCGTCCGGCAAAAAGAGCACCTGCGGCTCTGAGGCGACCGTGGCGGCAAGACGCTGCGGCGAGAGCGATACGTGCATCTCTTCCGGGAAATCGCCCTTCGTGGTAATACGGCCCGCGGATAATGGCACCCAGCGACGTTCGCCGTTTTTATCGTCGAGCGTGACCAGCTGATAGTTATCGGTAGTGATGACCAGCCCGACAATATTTCCGTCCATTACCGCACGGTCTGAACCATAATCAACGAGGGCTTTTAATTGCTGGCCAAATATATCCGCACCGCTGCGTGAGGGTATTGTTGATACCACCATCATGGCGCAGCTGGCAAATATCACCAGCGCCAGAATAATTTCCAGCAACGTAAAGCCGCGTTGACGTTTCATTATTTCTCTTTCTTATCCAGAGACCAGTTCGTAATATCGTCTGCGGTATTGGCTTCACCGTCCGGACCGGCAGAGAAGACGTCAACCGCGCCGTGTTCGCCCGGGCTCACCAGAATATAATCCTCGCCCCACGGGTCCTGCGGCAGGCGGCGAATATAGCCGTCGGCGCGGTAGCCGTTAGGGATAGGTGCGATTTCAGGTTTGGTCACCAGCGCCTGCAGACCCTGTTCGGTCGTTGGATAGCGGTGGTTATCGAGCTTGTACATATCCAGCGAACCTTCGAGCGCGACAATATCGCTGGTCGCCTTTTGCGCGTCCGCTTTTTCTTTGTTACCCATTAAATTTGGCACCACCATACTCGCTAAAACGCCGAGAATAACGATCACCACCATTAATTCGAGCAACGTGAAGCCCGCCTGGCGAGCCAGGTGTTTTCTTTTTATAGCCATGATTTAACCTACCATATTATTAAGTTGCAGAAGCGGCTGTAATATTGACAGCACGATGAATAAAACAATCGTCGCCATGGAGACCACCAGCGCCGGCTCAAATACCGACAGCGTTAACGTAATGCGATGCTGTAATGCCGATTCCTGGTTTTCCGCCGCGCGGTCCATTAAATTGCCCAATTCCCCGCTCTCTTCGCCGGAGGCAATCATGTACAGCATGGTCGGCGGGAATAGCTTCGCCTGCTCCAGCGCGGCATAGAGCGAGGCCCCCTGACGCACGGTATCCGCCGCCTGCTCCAGCACCTGCCGGGCGTAGAGGTTTTCGATACCGTCCATCGCGATATACATCCCTTCAAGCAGCGGCACGCTGCTGGCCTGCAGAATGCTCAGGGTTCGGATATAGCGGGCGCTGTTGATGGCGCAGACCAGCTTTTTAATCGGCGAGCCGTTCACCAGCCAGCTGTGCCAGCGAAAACGGTTTTTGGCGTTTCTGAGCCAGGTCTTAAAGCCGACAAACCCACCGCCGAGGATCCCAACAATATAGATACCGTACGCCTGCAGGAAATCGCTCACCGCGATCAGCGTGCGGGTGGTGATCGGCAACTGCTGCTTCATGTGGGTGAACTGCTCGATCACCTGCGGGACCACCGCCACCAGCAGAATGCTAATGACCGCGATGGCCACCACCGTCAGGGTAATCGGGTAGACCATCGCCTGCGTCAGCTTGCTTTTCATCTTCTGACGCTGTTCGTTGTACTCCGCCAGCTTCTCCAGCACGTCGCCCAGGTGACCGGTCTTTTCACCGGCCATCACCAGCGTGCAGTAGAGCTTGTCGAAGGTGCGCGGGAACTGGCTGAAGGCGTCGAACAGCGTATGCCCTTCCACCACCTTCTCGCGGATCTCCACCACCATTGCCGCCAGCTTTTTGTCTTCCGTTTGCTTCGAAATCGCTTTCAGCGCGCTCTCCAGCGGCAGTGCGGCGTTGACCAGCGTGGAGAGCTGACGGGTAAACATCGACAGCACCGGCGTGGAGAGCTTCGCCCCGGTTTTCGCTTTCCCGGACGCCGCCTCGCGCGTTTCGGAGATGCTGACGGGCATCAGCTTTTGCTCACGTAACGTCTGGCGAACCTGCTTTTGCCCTTCGGCCTGCAGCGTGCCGCGTCGGGTTTTGCCCGCCGCATCCGTTGCCGTCCATGCGTAGAGGGCCATTACTCATCCCCTCCACGCTCGGCGGTGACGCGCATCACCTCTTCCAGAGAGGTGATGCCGCTAATCACCTTCAGCAGCCCGTTTTCGCGCAGGCTGTAGGCCTGCTTAAAGAGCTGCGTTTCGATGGACATCTCATCTTTATCTTCATGGATGGCGCGGCGCATGGCGGTGTCCACCACCAGGAATTCATGAATGCCCGCACGTCCCTGATAGCCGCTCTGGCGGCAATGCTCGCAGCCCACCGCGCGATAGATCGCTTTCGGCGGCGTCTCCATGAAGCTGAACAGCGCTTTTTCATTGGCGTCCAGCGGACTGGTGGTGCGGCAGTGCGTACACAGCCGACGCACCAGACGCTGGGCAATGACACCGAGCAACGATGAACCGATTAAAAACGACTCCAGCCCCATATCCCGCAGACGGGTGATGGCCCCGGCGGCGCTGTTGGTGTGCAGCGTAGACATGACCAGGTGACCGGTAAGCGACGCCTGTACCGCAATTTGCGCGGTTTCGCCGTCGCGAATCTCCCCGATCATCACCACGTCCGGGTCCTGACGCAGAATGGCGCGCAGCCCGCGGGCAAAGGTCATGTCCACGCGCGGGTTCACCTGGGTTTGCCCCACCCCTTCCAGCTCGTATTCAATCGGGTCTTCAACGGTCAGAATGTTGCGCTCATGACCGTTCAGCGCCGAGAGAATGGCGTAAAGGGTGGTACTTTTCCCGGAGCCTGTCGGCCCGGTGACCAGGATGATGCCGTGCGGGCGGTCAATCAGCCCTTTTAACTTCTCCAGCTCTTCATCAATCAGGCCCAGCTTGTTGATGTCGGGCTTCAGATTGCTTTTATCGAGCAGGCGCATGACCACGCGCTCGCCGTACTGGGACGGAATGGTCGAGACGCGCACGTCGATGGCCTTGCGGCCAATGCGCAGGGAGATACGGCCATCCTGCGGCAGGCGCTTCTCGGCGATGTCGAGTTTTGACATGACCTTGATGCGCGACACCAGCAACGGCGCGAGCTTGCGCGCGGGCTGGAGAACCGGGCGCAGGACGCCGTCAACGCGGAAGCGAATGCTCAGCGTGCGTTCGAACGTTTCAATGTGAATATCCGACGCGCCGTCCTTCACCGCCTCGCCGAGAATGGCGTTGATCAGGCGGATCACCGGCGAGTTTTCGTCGTTATCAAGCAGATCTTCGTTATCCGGGATCTCCTCGGTTAATGCCATCAGGTCGATATCCGCGTCCATGTCGTCCACCAGCTGCTGTGAAACGCCGCTGCTCTGCTGCCAGATTTTGGCCAGCATCTCGTCAAACGCTTCTGGCGTCACAGTAACCGGGACGAACGCGCGGCCCAGCACCCGGCGCACTTCCAGCAGTGCTAACGCCGGGGTGTCCTCACGGATATAGACGTCATTGTTGTAAAGCAGAACGCCGTTATCTTTTGCGTAGCTGCTGCTACACAGTGTTTTACTCAGTTCGTCCACGTTGCCCCTCCGCCTTATTCTTTAAACGGATTGCGTGTCGCGCTGGTTTTCACCGTTGCGGCGTGAGGGCTTGCTGAAGGAAACGCGGGCAGGACGGCATTGTCGCTCGGCTCAATAATACCGAGCTTTTTCTCTTCTACGCGCTGCATCTGGCGCACCCGGATCTGATCATATTTCTCTTTTGACGCCGCGCTGTAGTTGTCGTCGTCGCGCAGAACGGTAGTATGGATAAACACCATCAGGTTGCGTTTAGACGTATCCTGGGAGGTGTAGCGGAACAGCTGTCCGACCAACGGAATATCACCCAGCAGCGGCACTTTGGAGACCGACTGTTTAGTCACGTTCTCCATCAGACCGCCAAGCACCACCGTTTGGCCGCTGTGGACCATCACTTCGTTGTTAATCGTGCGCGTATTGAAGGTTGGGCCGAGGCTGGAATCCTCCGTCGCGCTGTTGTCGACGCTGGAGACTTCCTGCTCAATCTTCAGGTGGATCATGTCGCCATCGTTGATTTGCGGCACAATTTTTAGCTTGGTACCCACCGTCTTACGCTCAACGGAGTTGAAGACGTTGTCGCCGCTGGTGGTCTGGGAGCCTGAGAGCACAGGCACGTCCTGACCCACGTTGAACGACGCCTCTTTGTTATCCAGCGTCACGACGCTTGGCGTGGAGAGAATGTCGTTTTTGCCGTCGGTGGAGAGCGCGGTCATCAGCGCCCCGAAATCACCGTTAAAGAAGCCGGTCGCAAGGCCAGTGAAGCTCGCCCCCTTCATGGTGCCGTTCTTGATCTGACTGATTGGCAGGCCGGTGGAGCCGAACTGCACGCCGCCGTGCTTGCTGGTCCACTGCACGCCGAGATCCAGCCCGTTGCCGTCCTGCACTTCCGCAATGATTGCTTCCACCAGCACCTGCGGACGGCGGATGTCGAGCTTGTCGATCACTTTCTCAAGCGAGTTCATCACGTTAGGCTGGGCGGTGATCACCAGCGAGTTGGTTGACTCGTCGGCGGTAATGTTCAGATCGCTGGACGCGGTGGCGGTTTTCGCCTTCGGCGTACTGGCCTTGTCCTTCAGCTGTTCACCTATCCCGGTCAGAACCGGCACCACCTTCGTGGCGCTGGCATATTTGAGGTAGAAGACGCGGGTATTCCCCTCGTTGTTCTGCTCGCGGTCCAGCTGATGGATCAGAGAGCGGGTACGCATGCGCGCATCTTCCGAGCCGCTGATCACCAGGCTGTTGGTTTCGTCATCCGCCACCACTTTAGTGGCCAGCTGCGGCGCGTTCTGCCCCTTCTGCTCTTCGTTGTTGAGGTTGTTCAACATGTCAGAGAGCTCTTTGGCAGAGGCAAAGCGCAGCGGCACGATCTCGCGGCGCTGAATCCCGTCTTTGTCCACGCGCTGAACCAGATCCACCAGGCGGTTCACCACCGAGGCCTTACCGGTCAACAGCAGCACGTTGGACGGCTCAAAGTGCACCACGTTGCCGATGCCGGTGGCATCGTTGAGCTGGCGCAGCAGCGGGGCAAGTTCACGTACCGGCACATTTTCCATGCGCACGACGCGGGTGATGATCTCATCACCTTTACCCGGGTTTTTGCTGTCTGCCAGCGGCGCGCCGGCGGTACGGGCCACGCTGGAACGCACGACTTTAATCATGCCGTTGTCCATCGGGATCACCGACAGGCCGTACAGATCCAGCACGCTCAGGAAGAACTGGTAATACTCATCTTCCGTCAGTACGTTGTAGGTTCGCACCGACACCGAGCCCTGCACGGACGGATCGACGAGAATGGTTTTATTCAGATTGCGGCCTACCGTATCGATAAACTCGCGGATATCGGTATTTTTAAAGCTCGCGCTAAAGTTGGCTGCAAGCAGCGAACTGGAATATAACGACAATGCGGTCAGCGCCACGCACGCCCAGGGAAATTTCTTCATGTCTGTACACTTGTTAATTGTTTAGAACATTAACCCGAATATTTTCAAGGTGAGCGTGACGTCTGACAACGACCTCCGCCTCTTTCATTTTCGACCAGTTGGCAATAATACTTTTTGCCTTTGCTTCATCGGTCATATCGACAGAATTCACTTTTACCGCCACATCACCTTTTTCCAGCCCTGAATGGCTGTAGAAGGAAGAGGCATTCCTTGGATTAATGTTGTAGCCTTCCAGCTGGCCCTTTTCGATTAACGGCTTTAACACCAGATAATCATTCAGATGCACACTTTCCGCGCCTGCATCTTTCGTCGATTTGCTTACCGGGCCGCTGTCAACGCCGCCCTTAAAATAATCAGGTTTATTTAACGCCAGTACCTGCGTAGCACCTTCGTAATTAACCACCACATTGTCTTTATTAATTTCCTGTATAAAGGCATCGTTAAAACCGGTCAGCGGCTCGCCTTCACGGTAGCTCTTCTGACCACCCGGCGTTTTGATTACCGCAAAGGAAAGCCAGGCGTCATCGCTGCGCACAATGCCTTCAATCTCCGCGGCCAGCGGGGCTTTCGCGGCGGCTGGCAGGTTGTCCTGACGTACGGCCGCCGTGAAAAGGGTGAATGTCTTTTCATCACGACGATTTTTCAGCGGCTGCGCATCAGCGTTAGCCAACTTATTCGTAACTTTTTTATAATCTTTAAACGTCAGATACCCTTGCTGGCCGCAAAAAATCAACAGCGCAAACATCATGCAAGGGGTTATCCACCGCGACAGAAATGGGAACCTCATTTTTCATCTGGCCTTTAGCAAAGCGAAAATAAGCAGCGTCGTGCTGCGCCAATATGTGAGAAAAATAGTAATGAGCGGCAGTAAAGACGACCACTGACTTTGCCGCTAACTTTCATACAGAAAAATATTGACCGTATAAAATTCAGATGTTAGGCGATATCAGCAGAATATTTTTACCCTGTGTACAAATTGAACGCCCTGCCGCGTTGCTTTACTTTCTCGTCCTGTTGCTATTCCTAATCAGAGACGGTAAGTCGTTATGTATCAGAGCCACTTTAATTTTAAAAACCCGCCGTTCAGGGAGATCGTCCGCTTATCCGGGGATTTTCTGGTGCCTTATCATCAGGACGTGTTCAACCTGCTGAAAGAGAAAACCCAACAGGCGGGCGTGAGCGGACTCTTTTGCGACGACGCCCGGCTGTTAGATCAGTTCAGCCATGCGCTGAAATCCGCGACGCCAGGCGTTCTTGCCATCAATGCGTTTCCTAAACTGAGTGCCAGTAGCCTGCTGTACAAGCTCAGCCCGGGAACGAAAGAGAGCAAGAACCGGATTCAGGCGGTGGATGCCGTGCTGCAGCAGTGGCAGGGTGGGAAAGCCAGAACGAAAGTGCTGGTCATTACCCATGCCGGGGCGATGAAAGAGAGCTGTCGTGAAGTGCTGGGCATGTTGCTTACCCGCGCCCAGGAGCTGGAGTTTCGCCTGGCCGTTGTGCTGATGGGTACGACGGATCAGGACACCGTTCTGATGCAGCAGTCTGAACTACGTGAATATGCGCACACCCGCCACACGTTACGCCCCCTGACCTGCCGGGAATTTCTCAGCTATGTCCAGGCGCAGTGTGAAGAACACGGGAGTGAAAATTCACCGCTAACCCCGGCGCGCGTGCGCAAGATGCACGCGCTGACCAAAGGAAATATCAGCAAACTGAATGAGCTCGCGCACCTGTCGATGCTGGCCGCCTGGACCGAACGCGCAGCTCAGGTCAGCCCACGTCACTTGCGCCTGGCGGCGGGTGAGATCCTGCCCGCGAAAAAACACAGTAAGCGCCTGGCAACCGTGGGACTGTTCGCCTCCGTACTGTTCGCCGCCTGCGGCTGGTATTTGACCTCGTCGATTAACGCAAAACTGCCGATTCAACTGCCGGTCCCCGTCAGTTGGAAGCAGCAGGCGCCGAAAGCTGAGACACCCGTGGTGCCGGTCATCGACAACGAAATGGTGAATCAGCCGGATGCAATGCACCAGCTTTACCTGATGTGGGGGTATGACGCCTCGGTGGACGATGCCTTGTGTCAGAACGCCGCGAAGGTGAACCTGATGTGTAAACAGGGCAACGCTACACCGGATGCGCTGGCGCAGGAAGGTTATCCGTGGGTGAGTGAACTCCAAACCGGTGACCACCTTAACTATGCCGTGGTCGCCCGTGTCGGAGAGACTTCACTCGACCTGCTGATGAACAACCGCACCTGGCAGGTGAGCCGCAACTGGTTTAACCGGCATGCGACCGGGAACTATACCCTACTCCATCGCCTGACGCCGGAAGGCAAAGACGCCATCAGCGCCGCCAGCGATGCGAAGGACATGGGCTGGCTGGATCAGCAACTGAGCGTGGCTCTTGCCCAGCCTGAAACCCATTCTCAAACCTGGACGGCGGAGATGATGAAACGCACCCGTGAGTTCCAGCAAAAAATGCATCTGCACGTGGATGGCATTCCAGGGGAAGATACGCTGATGCAGCTGATGCGTGAAACCCATACCACGCCGAGCATATTAATACAGGCCTCGCGTTCCACACCGGACGCTAAAACAGAGGAGAAACATTCCTGATGTCTACCATCTGTCTTGCGGCTCAGCGCAGCTATACCAGCGGAGAGGCGGTCTGGTTTTCGTACCGCCTGCCCAGCCTGAGAAACATCTTCAGTCATGCTTTTTTATGGATGCTGGGTCTGTGTGCCATGGTAATAGTGGGATTATACGCGCACGTTTACTGGAACCTGCGCCATCCGGCGCCGGAGCCGGTCAAAGCCAGCGTCGCGAAGCCCGAGACGCAACTTTCAGATATGCACTACGTGTATGTGAGCAAGCCGTTCCCGCAACCACATCCTAAGCCCGCACCGGTGCAGGCCACTGTTCCTGCGATGCAGGATCTGCCCATCAGCAGCGATGATGCCGACTGGCAGCAAGCGCCAGACGGCGGCGTGCCGCACGACACCTCGCGGGATACCTTACCCGGTACCGAAGCGCATGATGCCGCTCCCGCCAGCGCAGGCGGTGACGATGCCTCATTAACGGAGTTGTTTAAACAGGCATTAAAAGAACAGGAACAAGATTATTCGCAAGGCAAAATTCCCGCGCCGCCAGTTGACGAAACGCAGGATAATTCGCAGAAGGATGGGCGACATAATGAAAATTCCCGATCTCCTTTAAGTGAGAAAGGAGACCGGCTGGAATAGTTAATATTTTTCAGGCAGGGTTGTCAGGTTAAGGAGTCGGCCCTTTTCCACAACAATATACTGACCTTTTTTCAGATCGGAGAGGATTTTAATAATGGTACTGCGAGCCAGGTTAGTGTATTCCTGAATATAATCATATATATTAATATCGCGCTGGTGGTGAACAATCAGTTCGTTAATTTCATATAAAAATTCGCGTACCACGGAATACGCACTGCGGGCAACAAGTATGTCGTCGCGCTTGCTCAGCATGCAGATGTACCAGGAGAGTACTTTAGTCAGCTCAGGCCATAAATTGTTATCGGTCATCAGCTGCGCAAAGATCTCTTTCTTTATGGAGCGCACCACGGTGTTGGCGCGAATGAGGCCGTACATGTGGGTCGCATTGTAGTACATAGAAGAGAGACCAAAAATGCACTGGCCCGTTACCGTGAACATGCAAAGCTCGTCGGATTCACGTCGGAATTCCACTTCGCCGCTGACGATAATATGAATGTATTGTGAATCAGACGTGGATAATCTTTGCCATTTCTTTAACGTTTTCTCTTCAAAGCCTGAAGTGGCAGAAATAATGGCTTCCATTTCATGTTGCGGTCGTAATTTTTTTGCATAGATGCTTAACATTGTTATACCCGATTTAAGATGTGAATTTTTAATTTAAAGAAATAAGGCACCAGAGCCTTAATCTCAGAATATTTTCCTGAAGTTAATCTCAAGGAGAAAAATAAAGAAAGAGTGCGATATATTTATCTGCTGCATTAGTTAGCAAGCTATGTGTCTATCTTAAATCCGGATAATTTTAAGTCAATTAACTAAAAATGAATTGAGTTTGTACTTAAGATTAATCCTAAGAGGTACCGGGTAAATCATGCATTCGGGGGCATTCCGAAGGACTACCCCTGTCCGTACTTCTCCAGAAGAGCTTCAGCGATGGCCATCGTTTCAACATCGCTGACGCCGTTCCACAGGTCAGGCCTGAAGTGCATCTGGAATGCCATAATGATGCGCTTTTGCTGCGCCGGGGTACTGTTAGCCGGCACCTCATAACCGTAGCGCGCGAGTAAATCGAGTAACGCGGCGGTCTCCACCGCCTGAAAGCGCGGTCGTCCATTTATATAGAATGCGACACGGGCAGGATCGGGCCATGCGCCTATCCCCTGCTGAGCCAGCTGTCGCCAGGGGAACAGCGGGCCAGGATCGTCCTTGCGCTGCGGCGCAATGTCCGCATGAGCCACCACATTTTCGGGCCGGATGTTATAGCGGGCAATAATGTCTTTCGCGAGCGGCACCAGCGCCGCAATCTGCGCAGGTTCAAACGGCGTAAAACGCTTCACCCCGGCCGTTTTCTGCCAGCCACGATTTTCCAGTTCAATGCCGACGGACGTATCATTGATACGATTAGTGCCGCGCCAGAAGCTGATGCCTGCATGCCAGGCCAGCTCGCTCTCCGGCACCAGTTGCCAGATGCGCGGCTTACCGTCCGGTGCCGGGGGGCTGGCAGGGATCAAATAGTGAGAACTGACGTTTTTATCCGTCAGCGTGGCCAGCGAGCTGTCAAAATCATCCGCGGTGTAGTGGATCACCAGCACCTTGATGCGCGGGTAAGCCGCCTGCGCCTGATGACGCGTGTCCAGCTCGTAGGCGCCTTTGTCGATGATCCCTTTTTCGGTGGCACACCCTGCCAGCAGCAGCGCCAGCAGGAGTGTCGCATACGAACGCTTCATCGCAGGGTTTTCACCGCCGTACCGCTTACGCTCACCATCAGCATGCTGCCGTCTTTCCCGACCGTTTCGTAATCAATATCGATTCCCACGACCGCATCCGCGCCGAGGGCTTCCGCCTGCTCGCCGAGCTCTTTGAAGGCGATTTCGCGGGCTTTGCGCAGCTCTTTTTCGTATGCACCCGAGCGGCCACCCACGATATCGCGGATACCGGCAAAAAAGTCACGGAAGATATTGGCGCCGAGAATCGCTTCGCCGGTGACCACGCCGCAGTACTCGGTTATTGTCTGCCCTTCCAGGGTTGGCGTTGTTGAAAACTGCATGGTTTCTCTCCTTCTTTAGCGTTCAATGCCTTAGGCACAGCATTATCGGTTCGTTACGCTATGATTGAAAGGATAGTTAATAAATAAGGAAATCAACATGCGCTATTCAGCTTTAACACTTTTCGTGCCCTGCGCGCTGGTGCTCAGCGCCTGTACCACCACGGTCACGCCTGCTTTTAAGGATATCGGTACCCGCAGCGGCCCCTGCATTGAGGGCGGCCCGGACACCGTGGCGCAGCAGTTCTATGATTATCGCATCCAGCACCGCAGCAACGATCTCACTGGCCTGCGCCCGTATCTGAGCGATGGCCTGGCAAAACTGCTTAACGATGCCACCCGCGATCCGCAGCATAACGCCCTGCTGAAATCCGATCCGTTCTCCAGTCGCACCACGCTACCGGACAGCGCCGAAGTGGCCAGCGCGTCAACCATCCCGAACACGGATGCCCGTAATATTCCACTGCGCGTGAAGCTGACGCAGGGTACCCAAACCTGGCAGGACGAAGTGCTGATGATCCGTGAAGGACAGTGCTGGGCGGTGGACGACGTACGCTACGTGGGCGGCAGCGTTCATGCCCCGGCAGGCACGCTTCGCCAGTCAATTGAGAACCGCTGATTCATCAGTGATAAAAATGTTACCCCCGTAAAATGTCCGGCATTTCTTGCGGAATGCCGACATTTATACTCGCCGACATTGCCGTTCGCTATTTTGTGCTATGTTTAAGAGGAAACACGGGTTATATTTAACTTTTAACGCAGAAATATTGCATAACTATTCTGTCAACGGTACTATCTGCGGCCTCAATTGCTATAGATTGCCTGGATGAGTAAAGACTGCCCCGATGAGTATTAAACTAAACGGCATTAACTGCTTCTACGGCGCACACCAGGCGCTGTTTGACATCACGCTAAACTGCCCGGAAGGCGAAACGCTGGTTTTGCTTGGCCCAAGCGGTGCAGGCAAAAGTTCCCTTCTGCGCGTCCTTAATCTGCTTGAAATGCCCCGTTCAGGTACGCTGGCAATTGCCGGTAACCATTTTGATTTCGCAAAGACGCCGTCTGATAAAGCGATTCGCGAGCTGCGTCAAAACGTCGGCATGGTCTTCCAGCAATACAATCTCTGGCCGCACCTGACGGTGCTGCAGAACCTGATTGAAGCCCCGTGCCGGGTGCTGGGCTTAAGCAAGGATCAGGCCATTACGCGTGCCGAAAAGCTGCTGGAGCGTCTGCGCCTTAAGCCCTACAGCGACCGCTACCCGCTGCACCTGTCCGGTGGTCAGCAACAGCGCGTGGCCATTGCCCGTGCACTGATGATGGAGCCTGCGGTGCTGCTGTTTGATGAACCCACCGCGGCGCTGGATCCGGAAATCACAGCCCAGATCGTGAGCATCATTCGCGAGCTGGCGGAAACCAACATTACGCAGGTTATCGTCACCCACGAAGTGGAAGTGGCGCGTAAAACCGCCAGCCGTGTGGTCTATATGGAAAACGGGTATATCGTTGAGCAAGGTGATGCGAGCTGCTTCGCTAACCCGCAAACCGATGCCTTCAAAAACTATTTATCTCATTGATTGTGTCAGGGGAAATATAATGAAAAAAGTATTACTTGCCGTGCTGCTTGCTGGCGTTACCCTTTCCGCTACCGCAGCCCAGACCATTCGTTTCGCCACGGAAGCCTCTTACCCTCCGTTTGAGTCCATTGATGCGAACAACAAAATTGTGGGCTTCGACGTGGACCTGGCTAACGCCCTGTGTAAAGAGATCGATGCAACCTGTACCTTCAGCAACCAGGCGTTCGACAGCCTGATCCCAAGCCTGAAGTTCCGTCGTATTGACGCCGTGATGGCCGGTATGGACATCACCCCCGAGCGTGAAAAGCAGGTGCTGTTCACCACCCCTTACTACGACAACTCCGCCCTGTTCATTGGTCAGAAAGGTAAATTCACCTCTGTCGATCAGCTGAAAGGCAAAAAAGTGGGCGTGCAGAACGGCACCACGCACCAGAAATTCATCATGGATAAACATCCGGAAATCACCACCGTTCCGTATGACAGCTACCAGAACGCGAAGCTTGATCTGCAGAATGGCCGTATCGACGGCGTATTTGGTGATACCGCGGTCGTGACCGAGTGGCTGAAAGCCAACGACAAGCTGGCGCCAGTGGGCGACAAAGTGACCGATAAGGATTACTTCGGTACCGGTCTGGGGATTGCCGTTCGTCAGGGCAACACCGAGCTGCAGCAGAAATTCAACGCTGCGCTGGAAAAAGTGAAGAAAGACGGCACCTACGAAACCATCTACAAAAAATGGTTCCAGAAGTAATTCCTGATGAATGAAATTTTTCCTTTAGCAAGCGCCGCCGGGATGACCGTCGGCCTTGCCGTTTGCGCACTGATTATCGGCCTGGTGCTGGCGATGTTCTTTGCGGTGTGGGAATCCGCGAAATGGTTCCCCGTCGCCTGGACAGGCTCCGCGCTGGTCACCGTGCTGCGTGGGCTACCGGAAATTCTGGTGGTTCTGTTCATCTATTTCGGTTCCTCGCAGCTGCTGCTCACGCTCTCGGACGGCTTCACGATTAATCTCGGTTTTGCGCAGATCCCGGTGCAGATGCAGATCGATAACTTCGACGTCAGCCCGTTCCTGTGCGGCGTGATTGCCCTCTCCCTGCTCTACTCCGCGTACGCGTCGCAAACCCTGCGCGGTGCGCTGAAAGCCGTGCCGCAGGGACAATGGGAGTCGGGTCAGGCGTTAGGGTTGTCGAAATCCGCCATCTTTTTCCGTCTGGTGATGCCGCAGATGTGGCGTCATGCCCTGCCGGGACTCGGCAACCAGTGGCTGGTGCTGCTGAAAGATACCGCGCTGGTGAGCCTGATAAGCGTTAACGATCTGATGCTGCAAACCAAAAGCATCGCCACCCGTACCCAGGAGCCGTTTACCTGGTACATTGTGGCGGCGGCGATCTACCTGGTGATCACGTTGCTCAGTCAGTACATCCTCAAGCGTATTGATCTGCGAGCGACGCGCTTTGAACGGAGACCAGGCTGATGCTTGAATACTTTCCCGAGTTGATGAAAGGGCTGCACACCAGCCTGACGCTGACCGTGGCGTCCATTATCGTGGCGCTGATCCTGGCGCTCATCTTCACCATCATCCTGACGCTGAAAACGCCGGTGCTGGTGTGGATTGTGCGCGGGTACATCACCCTGTTTACCGGTACGCCGCTGCTGGTGCAGATCTTCCTGATTTACTACGGCCCGGGCCAGTTCCCGTCGCTGCAGGACTATCCGGTTATCTGGCATCTGCTCTCTGAGCCGTGGCTGTGTGCCCTGATTGCCCTTTCGCTGAACAGTGCGGCCTATACCACCCAGCTGTTCTACGGAGCGATCCGCGCCATTCCGGAAGGCCAGTGGCAGTCCTGTGGAGCGCTGGGCATGAGCAAGAAAGACACGCTGGCGATCCTGCTGCCGTACGCCTTTAAGCGCGCCCTCTCCTCCTATTCCAACGAGGTGGTGCTGGTGTTCAAAAGTACCTCGCTGGCCTACACCATCACCCTGATGGAAGTGATGGGACACGGACAGCTGCTGTATGGACGCACCTATGACGTGATGGTGTTCGGCGCGGCGGGCGTGGTGTATCTGGTAGTGAACGGACTGCTGACGCTGATGATGCGCCTGATTGAGCGTAAAGCGCTGGCGTTTGAGCGCAGAAATTAACCACGCGAATGCATAAAACGGTATTCATGGAGCGGGTAACCTGATTGGTTATCCGCTTTTTTTTGCGATAAAAATAATACTTAATCATTTTTATTGCATATAAATTCATTAACTGGCATTGTACATCCAGGCCGCAGACACGGCGCATCAATAAGACAGACGGGAGCATTACAATGAAAAAGTTAGTTCTGGCCGCATTACTCGCCACCTTCGCCGCTGGCGCATCCGCTGCGGAAAAAATCAATTTCGGCGTGTCCGCCACCTATCCGCCGTTTGAATCGCTGGATGCCAGCAACCAGATCGTCGGTTTCGATATCGATCTGGCGAAAGCGCTGTGCAAACAGATGCAGGCCGACTGCACCTTTACTAACCATGCTTTTGACAGCCTGATCCCGTCGCTGAAGTTCAAAAAATACGACGCGGTGATCTCCGGGATGGACATCACGCCTGAGCGCAGCAAGCAGGTGGCGTTCACCGACCCGTACTATGCCAACTCGGCGGTGGTGATTGCGAAGAAAGGCGCTTATACCTCTTTCGATCAGCTGAAAGGCAAACGCATCGGGATGGAAAACGGCACCACGCACCAGAAATACCTGCAGGACAAACATCCGGAAGTGAAAACCGTGGCCTATGACAGCTACCAGAACGCGATTATCGACCTGAAAAATGGCCGTATCGACGGCGTCTTCGGCGATACCGCCGTGGTGAACGAGTGGCTCAAAACCAACCCGCAGCTGGGCACCGCAACGGAAAAAGTGACCGATCCACAGTACTTCGGCACGGGCCTCGGCATCGCGGTACGTCCGGATAACAAAGCTCTGCTGGAAAAACTGAACGGCGCGCTGAAAGCGATTAAAGCGGACGGCACATATCAGAAAATCAGCGATCAGTGGTTCCCGCAGTAATGTCTTTTGCCGGGTGACGGCTTCGCCTTACCCGGCCTACGGGGGGAGTTGTAGGCCGGGCAAGCGCAGCGCCGCCCGGCACTCTCTCATAACGGCACAAAGAACCTGAACCGTGCCCCGCTCACCGACTCCATTAGCCTGATCCCGCCCCCGTGCAGCTCCAGCATCCGTTTCACGATTAATAGCCCCAACCCGCCGCGATTCTCCCGCGAGGCCTGGGTAGTGAGCGCAGACGGCCGCTGAAACAGATCGTCGCGCAGCGAGGCATCCACGCCCGTTCCGCTGTCGGACACTTCGACCTGCAGCTGTTCATTTTCCTGCCACACCGCCAGGCGAATTTCTCCGCCGCCAGGCGTATGGCGCATCGCGTTATCCAGCAGGTTGGTCACCACGCGTTCAATCATCGACACATCGGCGTTTACCATCGGCAGCGGCCCCGGCACGTCAATATGCAGATTGACCTCACGCGTGCGGGCCGTGAGCTCAAACTTCTGCGCCACGTCGGAAATCAGCTCCGCCATTGCGAACCGCTCGCGCTGGGGTTTAATACCGCCGTGTTCCAGGCGCGCCAGCTCAAACAGCTGCTGCGAAAGATGCCGGACTTTTTGTCCCTGACGCAGCGCGGTAGCGAGATACTGCTGGTGCTCCTGCGGCGTCAGGGTGGCGGATTTGAGCGACAGAGTTTCAAGATAGCCCAGCAGTGAGGTCAGCGGCGTACGGAGATCGTGCGAAATATTGGCGATAAACTCCCGGCGCTGGCGATCGCTGTCGGCCAGCCGATCCCACTGTTGGGTGATCTTGCGCGCCAGCTCGATAAAGCTGTTGCGCAGGATCGCCACTTCATCTTTTGCCGCCGCGTCCGGCGTCTGTGCCGCCAGCAGCCTGATTGCGCTCATGCTGTCCTGCTCCAGCCCGGCGACCTCCACCGTCAGCTGTTTGACCGGACGCGTGACCCAGTACCAGACCAGCAGCCCTGCCAGCAGCCCAAACAGCGCGACCCACAGCAGTGACCACAGGACGGTACTCCACAGCGCCTTGTGCCAGGCCATTTCCGCCAGAGCGTTTGACTCCTCGCCCTGCAAGATAATGTACAGATAGCCTTTTAGCTCGCCGTCCTGCCGCAGCGGCGTGGCACTGAAGACTTTTTGATTTTGACTGCGCGGATCGTCGCCCAGTACCGGCATGGCGGTGCCGCTCAGGAAGCTCTGCACCGGCGCCAGGTCGATTTTTTGCCGCTGAATATGGCCCGGCGGTGCGGCATCGGCGAGGATATCGCCGTCCGGCGAGATAACGTACAGCTCAACGCTCGGATTAAAGGTCATCAGCCGGCCAAACAGCGGTTTCAGCGCGCTGCGGTCGACCCGGCCCTGCGCGTCCAGAATCGGTTCGCGCTGGACGATCTGCTGCGCCAGCCCGCCCGACAAACGCTGCACCATTGCGTTACCGTACTGCATGCTGCTGTAGAGCTGTACCGCGCAGGCGACGGCGGCGCAGAGCATCATCAGCAGGATGAAGAGCAGCGTCAGACGCTGGCTCAGGCTAAAGCGACGCATCATGCTGCGGCTCCGCAAATTTGTAGCCCTTGCCCCAGACGGTGCGAATGATCTCCGGCTCGGCGGCGTCCTTCTCTATCTTGATACGCAGGCGGTTGATATGGGTGTTGACAGTGTGCTCGTAGCCTTCGTGCTGGTAGCCCCAGACCTGCTCCAGCAGCGCCAGACGGGAGAACACCTCGCCGGGATGACGGGCAAAGAAGTAGAGCAGCTCGAACTCGCGCGGGGTGAGATCCACCACCTGGCCGTGAAGTAGCACGCTGCGCGCCAGCGGATCGATGGTCAGTCCGTGCACCTGAATGTGTCCGTCGGTTTGCGCCTGCCCCATCGCCTGCTGGCGACGAAACAGTGCTTTGATGCGCGCAATCAGCTCCTGCACGGAGAACGGTTTTGCCAGATAGTCATCGGCGCCGGTTTCCAGCCCGGTGATGCGGTCGGTTTCGCTGCTGCGGGCGCTGATGATGATCACCGGCAGGTAGCGGGTCATCTGGCGGATGCGGCGGCAGATCTCCAGGCCGTCAACGTTGGGCAGCATAAGGTCGAGGATCACTGCATCCCATGTCTGTGCTTCAAGACGCTGCAGGGCATTGCCCCCGTCGGGCTCGTGGGTGATGGCGTAGCCTTCGTCTTCTAAATTGAGTCGCAGAAGCGCCGCGATATCGTGGTCGTCTTCTACCAGCAGGATCTGCTTCATGGGTAAGCCTTTATTCATGTCTTATGACGTAAGCTTACCTGATTTCGCCGGGATGAAGAGTTCACATTTTGTTGAAGATTTGGAAGGTAACAAACCAACATACTGAGGATGTTTATATGTCTATTGTCTCGTCTTTTTCAGACACACTTCTCACACTTCCTGTTCATCACAATACCGATTTCACCGATCTGGCCGACAACTGCCAGCGCTACTGCGAAGCGCTGGTTGAAGAAACCGACCCTGCCAGAAAAATCGCGCTCTGTAGCCGCCTCGCCGCCTGTCTTGCCTTGCTCCGCCCGATGCTGCTGGAGCCTGTGCCGGAGCATTTGTATGAACGATTAACGGTGGATGTTTTCCCGGAAAGCGAACCCGCGTTCAACGCAGAGCCTGATCAATTGTGCCGTTACTGTGAGGAGATTACGCAACTCTTAATTGGGGGAGTACTTGCGCCGGAGTCAGCCCGCGTGATGGGTGATCTGCTCTTTGAGCTGACTGGCTATTTTGCCGACCAGCTGAAAGCGCCACGCTGGCTTAATACAGAGGCGGAGTCGCATTACTGGGCTGAGCAAACAAAGCCGGGTGGCGGCTACGCCTTACCCGGCCTACTCCAGATTGTAGGCCCGGTAAGCGCAGCGCCACCGGGCGATGTTTAGGATTAGCGCGTTTTCACCAACAACGTCAGCACTTCATAATGCGCGGTGTGAGGGAACATATCGAAAAGCTGAACGCGTTCAACGCGGTAGCCCGGCAGGCTGGCAATATCTTTCGCCATGGTCTGTGCGTTACAGCTGGAATAGACGATGTACTCCGGTGCCATCTGGCTCAGGTAGTCGCACAGCGCATTCCCAATGCCGCGGCGCGGCGGGTTGACCAGCACCAGCGCCGGCACGTTGCCCTGGCCGGTGGCGAACTGCGTGGAGTCCAGCGCCTGGAAGTGCAGGTTCGTTAACCCCAGCTCGGCGGCAGACTGCTTCGCGCAGGCAATTGCTTCGGCAGAGATCTCAATCCCGGTGAGCTGCATCTCCGGCGTGGCGCAGTGCAGGCCAAACCCGCCCACGCCGCAGAACAGATCCCACATATGATGGATGTTTAACGCACGCACCCAGTCGCGGGCGGTGGCGTACAGGCTGCTTGCCACGGTCGGGTTGGTCTGGAAGAAGCTTTGCGGGCGGATCCACAGCGGCACGCCGTTGAAGTTCTCGGCCAGCGCGTGCTGTTCGGTGAAGAAAATCTCTTTCTCCCCTTCCATGATCGCCATATGCACCGGCTGAATATTCGCCGTAATGACCCTCAGTTGCGGAAGCTGCGCCTGCAGCCACGGCAGCGCCGCGCGCAGCTGCTCCAGCTTAGTTTCAGAGCGCAGCACGAAGCGCAGCATCATGCCGCCGTCGATCTGGCTTTCCGTCAGCAGAAGGTATTTCAGCTCGCCGCGCTTGCGGGCCACGTTATAGGGCGTTAACCCTGCCCGGGCAATAAACGGCTTGAGTGCGGCAAAGACCGGTGCAAAGGAAGCGGGATAGAGCGGGCAGTCGGTTAAGTCTTCCGGCGTGCCGTCGCGGTGCAGCATCCCCAGCAGCGGTTTTTCGACGCTGCCACTGACCACCATTTTGGCTTTATTGCGAAAACCCTGCTCAGGGCCGCTGACGGGTGCGCACCACTCGCCCACCGCGTGTGCTGCCAGCAGCTGTTGCAGGTCGGCCATTTTGGCGGTGAGTTGTTGAGAAACCGGCTGTTCTATCCACTGACAGGAGCGGCAGCGTCCGGCGTCATAGAGTGCGCACTGCATATGAAAACCTTAAGAAAAACGAGGGCTGCGATTATACACATTATTGCAGGCGGAAGAACCGCCGACTGGACGCCGGAACGAAAAGCAGGCAGAGCACCAGCATATCCGGCAGTTTTTGCATGACCAGCGCATGGAAAATCTCACGTCGCGACTCGCCCGGAATGCTGAACAGCTCAGGATAGCCATAGCCCAGCGAGGCGGCCCACAGATAGCTCGCCGCGGTAATCTGCGTCAGCAGATAGACCCAGCGCGCCCAGTTGCGCCCTTTAACCAGCGAAAACGCGCAGTAGATCTCGATAAACACCAGCACCAGACTGCTCAAAAAGACCAGCGTCAGATTCCACGTCTGCACGCTGCGGTGAATGAATTCACCGATGCCGCGCACACCCAGGGTATTCAGAATCATCAGCACGTCCAGGCAGCGGATCATAATAATGGCGAGCGCCGCCACCTGAACCAGTGCAGGTACGTTAGGACGGGCGTGCGTAATACGTGATTTTTTTAATAATCCCAATGTTTTACTTCCCTGAAAAACAGTGCCGCGTCATGCGCGGCACATCACTGGAAATTTTAAATCCTTCAGCCGCGTCTTGCACGCTGGATATCACGCACGCGCTGTTTTTCCGCGCGCGCCATCAAATACCAGGCGATAAATCCGACAATTCCGACCACGCCGAGGATGATAGAGGCCAGGGCGTTGATCTCCGGGTTGACCCCCATGCGCACGCTGGAGAAGACCAGCATCGGCAGCGTCGTCGCCCCCGGGCCGGAGACAAAGCTGGCGATCACCAGATCGTCGAGCGACAGGGTAAACGCCAGCAGCCAGCCGGAGATCACCGCCGGCATAATCATCGGCAGCGTGATGATGAAAAAGACCTTCAGCGGCGTCGCGCCGAGATCCATCGCCGCCTCTTCAATGGAGCGATCCAGCTCGCGCATGCGCGAGGCGATCACCACCGCGACGTAGGCGGTACAGAAGGTGACGTGCGCCAGCCAGATGGTGAGCATCCCGCGATCCGCCGGCCAGCCGATGGCGTGCGCCAGGGCCACAAACAGCAGCAGCAGCGCGAGACCGGTGATCACGTCCGGCATAACCAGCGGGGCGGTGATCATAAAGGCGAAGCCGTTTGAACCGCGAAAACGCCCGAAGCGCACCATTACCAGCGCGGCGATCGTGCCCAGCACGGATGCCATGGTCGCCGCCAGGGCGGCAATGGTCAGGCTCAGCCCCACCGCGCTCATCATCGCATCGTCGTGGAACAGCTCGCTGTACCAGCGCGTCGACCAGCCTGCCCAGACCGTCACCAGTTTGGAGCTGTTAAACGAGTAGATCACCAGCATCAGCATCGGCGCATACAGGAAGGTAAAGCCGATGACCAGGATCGCAATTCGCCACGGGGAGCGCACTACCGGTAAATTGTTCATCCGCGATCTCCCATCTGTTTCTGCTGATGCTTGTGGAACCACATGATCGGCACGATCAGCAGCAGTAGCATCACGATCGCCACCGCCGAGGCCACCGGCCAGTCGCGGTTATTGAAGAACTCCTGCCACAGCACGCGGCCAATCATGATGCTGTCCGGCCCGCCGAGCAGTTCCGGGATCACAAACTCCCCCACCGCCGGGATAAAGACCAGCATCGATCCGGCGATAATGCCGCCCCTGGTCAGCGGGACAATGACGCTGAAGAAAGTTTTTAACGGACGGGCACCGAGATCGAGCGACGCTTCTACCAGCGAGTAGTCGATACGGGTCAGCGCCGTGTAGATCGGCAGCACCATAAACGGCAGATAGGCGTACACAATCCCGATATAGACCGCGAGGTTAGTGTGCAGTATCGTCAGCGGCTGATCGATAACCCCGAGCCACATCAGGAAGTTGTTCAGCACGCCGTTGTTTTTCAGGATCCCCATCCACGCGTAAACGCGGATCAGGAACGAGGTCCACGACGGCAGGATCACCAGCAGCAGCAGGATGTTTCGCGTCGACGGTTTGCTGTGCGCCACCGCCCACGCCAGCGGATAGCCCATCAACAGACAGCAGAGCGTCGAGATCGCCGCCACCTGCAGCGACTGCAGATAGGCTTCGAAATAGAGCGGATCGTCGGTGAGCTGCAGGAAGTTACCCAGGTTTAAGGTCAGCGTCAGCTGCCCGTCGGCCCAGTCCAGCAGGTTGGTGTAAGGCGGGATCGCCCGCGCCATTTCCGCCAGGCTTATTTTGAAAACAATCAGGAACGGCAGCAGGAACAGCAGGATCAGCCACACGTACGGCATGGCGATCACCAGCTTGCGGCCGTGCTTCATCTGCATGCGCGTCAGCCAGTGGGCAAAGCCGCCCGGCTTTTCGACGCGGGCTGGAGGTTCAAGTGTGCTCATGATCGCTCCTTATACCGTCAGCACAACGCAACTGTCTGCATCCCAACACAGGCGCACTTCGTCGCCCCAGGTCGGCTGTCCCTTGCGATAGCGATGTTCGTTCTGTAACTGCGCGCTGAGCATCTGCCCGCTTTTCAGGCGCACGTGATAGATGGAGAGATCGCCCAGATAAGCAATGTGCACCACTTCGCCCACGGCAAAGTTATAGCCATCGGCAGGCGGATCCTCACAGAGCATGATCTTCTCCGGACGTAGCGCGACGTAGACCGGCACGTTATCCACCACCGAGTTATCCGGATCGACCTTAAGCGGATGCTGCAGCCCCGGTGATTCGATGACCAGCCCGTCTTCCTGACGATCTTTCAGCAGCCCTTCGAAGACGTTAACCGAGCCGATGAACTCCGCGCTGTAGCGGGTGGTTGGATGCTCATAAATCTCTTCCGGCTCGCCAATCTGCACGAACTTGCCGCGGTTCATGATGGCGATACGTCCGGCCATGGTCATGGCCTCTTCCTGGTCGTGGGTCACCATCACGCAGGTCACCCCCACGCGCTCGAGGATATCGACCACTTCGAGCTGCATACGGTCGCGCAGCTTTTTATCCAGCGCGCCCATCGGTTCGTCGAGCAGCAGCAGTTTCGGGCGTTTTGCCAGGCTGCGGGCCAGGGCCACGCGCTGGCGCTGGCCGCCGGAGAGCTGGTGCGGCTTACGCTTCGCGAACTCCTGCATGTGCACCAGGCTCAGCATCTCGGCCACGCGCGCGGTAATTTCGGCTTTCGGCAGCTTGTCCTGCTTCAGGCCAAAGGCAATATTCTGCTCCACCGTCATATGCGGGAACAGCGCGTAGGACTGGAACATCATGTTGATCGGACGCTGATACGGCGGCACGCTGGAGAGATCCACGCCGTCGAGCACGATCTGCCCGGCGGTGGGCTGTTCAAAACCGGCCAGCATGCGCAGCAGGGTCGATTTACCGCAGCCAGAGGCCCCCAGAAGGGCAAAAATTTCGCCTTTATAGATCGTCAGGCTGACGTCGTCCACGGCATGCTGGCCATCAAAAGATTTGGTGAGGTTACGAATTTCAAGCAGCGGGGTCAGCGCTTTACGGACTTTCGCCTGCGGGCGGGGGATCGCGTCATTCACGGGGTGCTCTCCGGTAGAGATCAAATCATGGTGCAGGCGCACCAGAACGGTGCGCCTGTTGCCGGGGGCGCTAACGCTTGCCCGGCCTACGACTCACGGTAACTTATTTACCGCTTTTCACCTTGGTCCACGCGCGGGTACGCACGCGGTCAATTTTAGGATCCTGTACTTTCAGGGTGAAGAGCTTGGCGAACACATCCGCCGGCGGATAAATCGCCGGGTTATTGCGGATCTCTTCGCTCACCAGCGGCACGGAGGCCTTGTTACCGTTCGCGTAGTAAACGTGGTCGCTGATGTGGGCGATAACCTCAGGACGCATCAGATAGTTGAGGAACTGATACGCTTCGTCTTTGTTTTTCGCGTCAGCCGGCATCGCGAAGACGTCGAAGAAGGCCAGCGCCCCCTCTTTCGGAATGAAGTAGGAGACGTTCACGCCGTTTTTCGCCTCTTTCGCGCGGTTAGCTGCCTGCCATACGTCCCCAGCCCAGCCGATCGCGACGCAGATGTCGCCGTTCGCCAGGTCGTTAATGTACTGGGAAGAGTGGAAGTAACGAATGTTTGGACGCAGCTTCAGCAGCAGATCGGTCGCCGGGCCGGTGTAATCATCCGCCTTATTGCTGTTCGGATCTTTGCCCAGGTAATTCAGCACGGTCGCGAAAATCTCTTCCGGCGCATCGAGGAAGGAGACGCCGCAGCTTTTCAGCTTCTCAAGGTTTTCCGGCTTCAGCACCACGTCCCAGCTGTCCAGCTTCACGTCCGGGCCCAGCGCCGCCTTCACTTTATCAACGTTAAAGCCGATACCGGTGGTCGCCCAGAGATACGGCATCGCGTATTTGTTGTCCGGGTCGTGTTTGGCCACCAGCTTCAGCACTTCCGGATCGAGATTTTTCCAGTTCGGTAATTTGCTCTTATCCAGCGGCTGGAAGACGCCTGCCGTCAGCTGGCGCTCGAGGAAGCTTGCGGAAGGCACCACGAGGTCAAACCCGGTGCTGCCCGCCATCAGTTTTCCTTCCAGCACTTCGTTGGAATCGAACACGTCGTAGACCACTTTAATGCCGGTCTCTTTTTCAAAATTTGCCACCGTGTCCGGCGCAATATAGTCAGACCAGTTATAAACGTGCAGCGTTTTTTGTTCCGCAGCGAGCGTGCCGGCAGAGACGGCCATCAGAGCACCCGCAACCAGACCCGATAACCATTTTTTATTCAAGGCGATCATAGTGTTATTCCTTCTGAAAGCTCGTTAACAAACGAACTAAAACTGTGCAATCTGGATATATGCAAAAATCATGCATAGTTTGTCGCTCTGCTCAAAATAAAAAGAAACCTCTTTACCCGGCAGCTTCCGCTCGCTTTTTGAAGCATCGCAAGAATAACTGTAGCCCGTGTCTCCGGCTATAGCCCAGACGAAAAAACGCCTTTTATCAATTTTTTATGCAGGTTAAGTCTACGTGATAAGCCGAAACGGCCTTCAGGGAGGTGAATAATTCTTTAAAGGAAGGTTAAAAGCAGCAGAAAAAATGGCCTTCTGCAGCCGCCATGGCAGCGACTGCGCAAAAGTCAGACAGGCTTAGTGAAGAAAATTGGGAGATGCATCATTATTCTCTGCATCATCTTCCGCGCTATACAGCAGATGGTGTGCACTGGCTTCCATCATGACCATCGAAATTTGCTCTTCGCTCAGGCGCATAAACCAGGCGAACTGCTTGAACGACAGCCCTGCCCCGGAGAATAAAGACTGGCAAACGACCAGTTTTGGCAGATTATCATCCTGTATGTCGAGAAATGCCTTCACCGTCAAAGAACTGGCATTAATGGCCGACAGGTCGGAGGCCAGCGCCAGCAGCGCGGACGGCTTCACTTCGGCCAGCGCGGAGAAAAGGATCACGTCGTTAATCAGATCGATTTTGGCATCGAAAATGCCGTCGAAATTCTGCATATGAGGCAGATGCAGCGCCTGGCAGGAATCGCATTCGAAGAACGTAATTCCGGCATCATCGAGCCATTGACGTAACGTATCCAGTGTAGGTACGACCTGTAAATCCATCGCTGTGCAGCCTCTCTAATAAAAACTTCGCATAGATTACGAAAAAAGCGCGCGGTAATCCATTTAACCACCCGTTTTCAGACAGTAGCCCGGCGTCGCATGACGCTCAATCCATAAGATCATTTTACCTGCAATATCGACCCCTGTGGTTTTTTCCACGCCTTCCAGCCCCGGCGAAGCGTTCACCTCCATGACCAGCGGCCCGCGCGTCGCGCGCAGAAGATCTACACCCGCCACGTCCAGCCCCAGGGTTTGCGCCGCTTTCACCGCAATTTCCCGCTCCCGGTCGCTGATATCGGCTACACGCGCGACGCCGCCGCGGTGAAGGTTAGAGCGGAAATCGCCCTCTTTGGCCTGACGCTCGATCGCCGCCACCACCTCGTTACCCACCACGAAGCAGCGAATATCGCGCCCTTTCGCCTCTTCGATGTACTCCTGCACCAGAATATGGGCATTGAGGCCCCGGAAGGCGTCAATCACGCTCTCCGCTGCCTGACGCGTCTCCGCCAGCACCACGCCAATGCCCTGGGTGCCTTCCACCAGCTTGATGACCAGCGGCGCACCGCCCACCATGTCGATCAGATCGCTGGTGTCGTCTGGGGAATGGGCAATCCCCGTGACCGGGAGATCGATCCCCTGACGGGCAAGAAGCTGCAGCGAGCGCAGCTTGTCGCGGGCGCGGGAAATGGCGACGGATTCGTTGAGCGGATAGCTGCCCAGCATCTCGAACTGGCGCAGCGCGGCGGTGCCGTAGTAGGTAATCTGGGAGCCGATGCGGGGGATGACCGCATCAAAATGCGGCAGCTTGCGACCTTTGTAGTGAATCGACGAGGCGGCCGGGTCGATGTTCATATAACAGGACATCGGGTCGAGGATCTCAACCTGATGCCCGCGTTTCGCCGCCGCTTCTCTCAGGCGCTTACATGAATAGAGCGTTCCATCCCGGGACAATATGGCAATTTTCACCCTGCACCTCTCTGAAGACATGGAAAAAGCCTGCGTATCATATACGCAGGCAGGCGCAGGATAAATGGACTATCGCGTCGCCCAGCCCTGTTTGTGCAGATAATCAAGAATAAACGGGCGATTTTCTTTAATGATGGTGCGACGAATATGGTCAGTCCAGGTATCGCGACGGTTATTGCTGCCGCGCGTCATGTAGTAGTTCGCCAGCTCTTCATCGTAGTGATTCAGGACGTCCTGATCGACCGGCTGGTAGTGGTTTTCATGCACCAGCATCGCCGCAGGAATGCGCGGCTTCAGATCCGGGTTATCCGCAGGCCAGCCAAGGCACAGGCCAAACAGCGGCAGCACGTGTTTTGGCAGCTTCAGCAGGTCGGTCACACTTTGAATGTTGTTACGCAGGCCGCCAATGTAGACGCCGCCTAACCCCAGCGACTCCGCCGCCGTGAAGGCGTTTTGCGCCATCAGCGCGGTATCCACCACGCCCAGCAGCAGCTGTTCGGCCAGCCCGAGCTCGGCCTCAGGGCAGATCTGCAGGTGGCGGTTAAAGTCGGCGCAGAATACCCAGAACTCGGCTGCCTGAGCCACATGCTTTTGTCCGCCGGTGAGCGTCACTAACTCTTCACGCATGGCCTTATCGGTAATGCGAATAATAGAGCTGCACTGTAGAAAGCTGGAGCTGGAGGTCGCCCTGGCGCTGTCAATAATCGCGGCACGCTGCGCCTCGGTAATCGGCTCATCGGTGAAGTGGCGAATGGAGCGGTGGGACTGGAGCAGGTCAATCGTGGGTGTCATCTTGTCTCTCTTTGTCTTGCTTAATACGTATTGCAGCCAGTATAGGCAATGATTTGCGCGATGTAATTGGCGAAACATAGCCTGACTGTATCAAAGCGACAGGCGAAACCTTCTTTAATGGCGGCAGGTTATCGGGCACTATATGTCTTATTCGCCGTCAGGCTTGTTTTTTGAGGAGAGAGAAATGTTTGCAGTAATTTTTGGTCGTCCAGGGTGCCCATACTGTGTACGCGCCAAAGAGTTGGCTGAGAAACTGACCGAAGAGCGCGATGACTTCAACTTCCGCTATGTGGACATCCACGCGGAAGGCATCACCAAAGCCGATCTGGAAAAAACTGTCGGTAAGCCGGTTGAAACCGTACCGCAGATCTTCCTCGATCAGAAACACATCGGCGGCTGCACGGACTTTGAAGCCTACGCCAAAGAGCATCTGGGCCTGTTTGCCGCCCAGTAATGTGAAGACGCCCTCACCGAGAGGGCGTTTTTATTTGTGGTGCCGTCGATTATGAAGCAGACTGCGCACAAATAAGTAGCAGAGCGCGCCAAGGGCGCACCAGAATACGGCGCTCATCAACCATGCCAGCTCCTGCCAGAAACTCCGCGTTGAGATATAGAGCAAGCGCATCAGCAGCAAACAGAGCGGCGCGGCCAGCATGGCGCCCAGCAGCGGCTTCACCACCTCCCCTTTACGGGAGAGAAAACTGGCAGCAGCCCCCGGCAGCGTAAAAAAGAGCAGCCCCAGCTCCGGATGACCCGACGCCCTGAATGCCCCTTTGACGTTAAAAGCAAGCGACATGCATACGACCGTGAACAGCAAAAAGCAGCTGATCACCCCCGCCCAGTTTCGTTTAATGTTCAAACTATCCTCCTGACTTATCTCTATCAAATACACTTTCGTCGGGTAGACGCCCAGTCAGATAAAGCAATGCGGCAATCCTTGCCAAAGTACGCACAGGGTGATGCGATAATCAGTAGCTGTCAGTAGCTAATACGATTAAACTACACGCCAGCTAATGTTTTAGGGAATAAAGCAGGAAACAGGGAGCGTTAACGCCTTTCCCTGACCCAGAAAACAGTAGCCCAAAAAGTCCTTTCATTCAACAACTTACTGGTAAACAAGAAGTTAGCCTCCGTGAATATAAACGTCGCAGACTTGTTAAATGGGAATTACATCCTGTTATTATTTGTGGTACTGGCGCTGGGCCTTTGCCTGGGTAAATTGCGCCTGGGTTCAGTTCAACTTGGTAATTCCATTGGCGTTTTAGTCGTCTCCTTATTATTAGGCCAGCAGCACTTCAGCATTAACACGGACGCGCTCAACTTAGGTTTTATGCTGTTTATTTTTTGTGTTGGCGTGGAAGCAGGACCGAACTTTTTTTCAATTTTCTTCCGCGACGGCAAAAATTATCTGATGCTGGCGCTGGTAATGGTCGGCAGCGCGCTGCTGATCGCGTTAGGGCTGGGTAAACTGTTTGGCTGGGATATCGGGTTAACGGCCGGTATGCTGGCAGGCTCCATGACGTCCACCCCTGTGCTCGTGGGCGCCGGTGATACCCTGCGCCATTCCGGCATGGCCGGCGCGCAGCTTTCTACCGCACTCGACCACCTGAGCCTGGGCTATGCCCTGACCTATCTGATTGGTCTGGTGAGCCTGATTGTCGGCGCACGCTACCTGCCAAAACTGCAGCACCAGGATCTGCAGACCAGCGCCCAGCAAATCGCCCGCGAGCGTGGTCTCGATACCGACTCCAAACGTAAAGTTTATCTCCCGGTGATCCGCGCCTATCGCGTCGGGCCAGAGCTGGTTGCCTGGGCTGATGGCAAAAACCTGCGCGAGCTGGGGATTTACCGCCAGACGGGCTGCTACATCGAACGTATCCGCCGTAACGGCATTCTGGCGAACCCGGACGGCGACGCGGTGCTGCAGATGGGCGATGACATCGCGCTGGTAGGTTATCCGGACGCCCACGCCCGTCTCGACCCGAGCTTCCGTAACGGCAAAGAGGTGTTCGACCGCGATCTGCTCGACATGCGCATCGTCACCGAAGAGATCGTGGTGAAAAACCATAACGCCGTGGGCCGCCGCCTGGCGCAGCTGAAGCTGACCGACCACGGTTGCTTCCTCAACCGCGTGATCCGCAGCCAGATTGAGATGCCTATCGACGACAACGTGGTGCTCAACAAAGGCGACGTGCTGCAGGTCAGCGGCGACGCCCGCCGCGTGAAAACCGTGGCCGACCGCATCGGCTTTATCTCCATTCACAGCCAGGTCACCGACCTGCTGGCCTTCTGTGCCTTCTTTATCGTTGGCCTGATGATCGGGATGATCACCTTCCAGTTCAGCAACTTCAGTTTCGGCATCGGTAACGCCGCCGGGCTGCTGTTCGCCGGGATCATGCTGGGCTTCCTGCGAGCGAACCACCCGACCTTCGGCTACATTCCGCAGGGCGCGCTGAATATGGTGAAAGAGTTCGGTCTGATGGTCTTTATGGCGGGCGTAGGCTTAAGCGCGGGCAGCGGGATTGGTCACAGCCTCGGCGCCGTCGGCTGGCAAATGTTGGTTTCCGGACTTATCGTCAGCCTGGTACCGGTGGTGATCTGCTTCCTGTTCGGTGCCTACGTGCTGCGCATGAACCGCGCCCTGCTCTTCGGGGCGATGATGGGGGCGCGTACCTGTGCGCCTGCTATGGAAATCATCAGCGATACCGCGCGCAGCAACATCCCGGCGCTGGGCTATGCGGGCACGTATGCTATCGCCAACGTGCTGCTGACGCTGGCGGGTACGCTGATTATCATCATCTGGCCGGGACTCGGATAACTCCTAAGAATGCGCGTGGCGGAAAATATTTTAGTTACGCGCAGAACTTTTTTATCAGGGGGCAGTCATAACTAGTGCCACTGCTTTTCTTTGATGTCCCCAATTTGTGGAGCCCATCAACCCCGCCGTTTTGGTTCAAGGTTGATGGGTTTTTTGTTGCCTGAAAATTACCACTCTGTAAATTAATGCTTTATGCCTCCAGGTTCCCCTGCATAGCGACATCGTCGCGGCAGAACTTTTATATAGCTGTAACAGATAATAAAAAACCAGCCAGCGGCGGGTCTGTATCTGTCAGCTAATTGATCCTGCAATTCTTCCGGATTTTGGAACGAGCCACTCAGTATTAAACTCATCGATTCGCACTTAAAGCTCCCGATAAATCGTATTTAGATTAAAAAATATCAGGTCATTATCCTAAAAATCCCCTGCTTTTCATAAACATGATCTGCTTTGAACTTCCATATTAGTTACAGGCATACGCTGGAGCGGATAGAAACGCTATGGAGGGGACAGGAATGCAGTTTTCAGGTTCAGTAACAGCAATACCGGTCTTAGGGAATGAAGCAAAAGATCGCACAATTGAACTGAAGTGCAAGGTCAGTAAGCATGTACCATTCTGAAGAGATCATCCGCCAGCTTCAGAGCCAAAAGATACTGGCAATGAAGCTGGACCAGGCGGTACGCGCGGTAGGTGAAGAAGTAAAGAGCCAGCTGAGTAATATAGGTGCCGGTGCCCAACGCCTGCTGTACTACACCTCCTGCTTTACTGATGAATATTACGATGTATGCACCCGACAAAACCTGGAGGACGCTCGCTTCCGAAAGGGCATATTCCATCTCGTTTCTCGCTGGAACATCGTCTTTGACCTAATCAACACGTACGTTGAGGAGCTGGTTAAGGATTATTCCCCGGCAGAATTATCAGCGATACAGCATGCTCTAATGCGCGCTAACGTTTATATATCCACCAGCACGCTAACCTCTTATTCATTCTCTGCAGGCGTCACATCGACTGTTTGCCTTTATGTAACCCTTCCACCTTCAGGGTTAAAGGTCGTTTCAGGATTAACGGGCGCGGCTATTGGCGGACTGGGGATATATGGGATTGTGCAACAGGCCGCTGACAGCGCTCATCGCTTGCAAGTGATGCATCCTGCCTACTATCAAGCGTTGTACCTGCGAGAACTGGAAATGATGTATTTCCTGGTGGAACCTGCTTTTATGCGCGCGGGCGTGCTAACGCAGCAATGGACTGACAGTCAAAGCCCTTATGATGCTGCTGACACTATCCTGAAGCTCATGGGCAGGCACTAATGGGCTTTCTAAGACGCTGGCTCAAATCTCAGGCCCAGTTTTTCTTCTGGACTTATATACCCATCATCCTCGCGTTCATTTTTGGCTATGTCCTTGACGTTTACTTCCCTGAGGTTAGCCAGGGATTCATCCTCCTGTTTTACCTGGTCACACTGGGGCTGGCTTACTGGATATGGCATTGAGGACCATAAAAGCTTCACGTTTACTAATAAGGAAATGACATGTCTACACCCGCACATCTCTGGCTTGAGGACGAGAACGGCTCGCCAATTGTCGGTAGCTGCATGATGCCCACCCGTCATGGTTCCATAGAACTGAAATCGTTCTCCCATGGCGTAACCATTCCGGTTGACCCAAGTTGGGGCAAGCTCACCGGCACGCGCGTCCATCGCCCTATTACGATAATCAAAGAATTTGATCAGACTACCCCACTTCTTTACCGAGCCGTGTGCGAAGGGCGAGTGATGAAGAAGGGGATTATTAAGATGTACCGTATTCTGGAGTCCGGAATCGAGGCCGAATATTTCAATATCGTGATGGAAAACGTTAAGTTCACGACAGTGGCACCCTTCCTGACCCCTAACGGGATGAGCAGCACCCATCTTGAAACGCTCGAATTGCGTTATGAAGCCATCTCATGGAAGTACACGGAGGGGAATATCATTTACCGTGACACCTGGAACGATCGCTGTTGCGCCTGAGCACAGAAGAGTGTTGAAAGTGAGCAGATAAAAAGAATCCGTTCCAGGGGACGGTTTCTTTCTCATGACTGTCAGGAGTGGTCCGGGCAAGCCATAAAGACTATTTTGACCTTCTACAAGCCCTCCCTGAGTTTTTCTATCCTTCCTGCTTTTCCCTCTTCTCTCGCCAGCCATAAACATATATGATTTAATGTATATGATAAAAGACATTCAGGATGACCGAATGCTCCACCCACTCCAGCTCTTCAAAACCCTCTCCGACGAAACGCGGCTCGCCATCGTCATGCTGCTCCGCGAAGCCGGTGAGCTGTGCGTCTGCGATCTCTGCTCCACCACCAACGAGCCGCAGCCGAAGGTCTCACGCCACATGGCCCTGCTCCGCGAGTCCGGGCTGGTTATCGACCGTCGCGAGGGGAAATGGGTCCATTACCGTCTCTCTCCCAACATGCCTGCATGGGCGGCAGCCGTTATCGACACCAGCTGGAACTGCCTGCGGGAAGAGACGCGTATGAAGCTGAAAAACCGGCTTCCGGGCTCATGCTAAACAAAACACATTCACAAAAACAGATATAACGGAGTAAGCGATGTTTCTGGCAGGGGCAATTTTTCTGTTTACGCTGGTGCTGGTCATCTGGCAGCCGAAAGGACTGAGTATCGGCTGGAGCGCGACCATCGGCGCCGTGCTGGCGCTGGCCAGCGGCGTGATTCACATTAACGATATACCGGTAGTCTGGAATATCGTCTGGAACGCTACGGCAACGTTTATTGCCGTCATCATCATCAGCCTGCTGCTGGATGAGTCCGGCTTTTTCGAGTGGGCGGCGCTGCACGTCGCCCGCTGGGGGAACGGTCGCGGGCGATTGCTGTTTACGTATATCGTGCTGTTGGGCGCAGCCGTCGCGGCACTGTTTGCCAATGACGGCGCGGCGCTGATCCTGACGCCTATCGTTATCGCCATGCTGCTGGCGCTGGGGTTCAGCAAGCAGGCCACGCTGGCGTTTGTGATGGCGGCGGGTTTTATCGCCGATACCGCCAGCCTGCCGCTGATTGTGTCCAACCTGGTCAACATCGTGTCGGCTGACTTCTTTAAGCTGGGGTTCAGCGAATATGCTTCGGTGATGATCCCGGTGGATATCGCCGCGA
The DNA here is from genome assembly GCF_002952735.2 of Enterobacter sp. SGAir0187. NCBI lineage: Bacteria > Pseudomonadati > Pseudomonadota > Gammaproteobacteria > Enterobacterales > Enterobacteriaceae > Enterobacter > Enterobacter sp. SGAir0187. The sequence continues at coordinate 1,062,668 of NZ_CP025034.2, forward strand.
TTGCCGCAACGCTGGTGATGCTGCATCTCTTCTTCCGTAAGGAAATTCCGCCGGAATATGACCTGGCAAAACTCCGCGAGCCCGCGCGGGCCATTCGCGATCTCCCCACGTTCAGAACGGGCTGGATCGTCCTGCTGCTTCTGCTCGTCGGTTTCTTCGTGCTGGAGCCTCTGGGTATTCAGGTCAGCGCCATCGCGACCGTCGGCGCGCTGATTTTATTCGCTGTCGCAAAACGCGGACATGCGATAAACACCGGAAAAGTGCTGCGCGGCGCACCGTGGCAGATCGTCATCTTCTCGCTGGGGATGTATCTGGTGGTGTATGGCCTGCGCAATGCCGGGCTGACGGAATATCTCTCAGGCGTACTGAATAGCCTGGCCGGACACGGACTCTGGGCCACCACGCTGGGGACCGGGTTCATCACCGCGTTCCTGTCATCCATAATGAACAATATGCCCACGGTGCTGATTGGCGCGCTCTCCATTGAGGGCAGCACGGCAACGGGATTGATTAAGGAGGCGATGATTTACGCCAACGTGATTGGCTGCGATCTGGGCCCGAAAATCACGCCTATCGGCAGCCTCGCCACCCTGCTCTGGCTCCACGTGCTGGCGCAGAAAAACATGACGATCACCTGGGGTTACTATTTCCGGACGGGCATCATCATGACGCTGCCGGTCCTGTTTGTGACGCTCGCCGCGCTGGCGCTACGTCTCTCCTTCACACTGTAATGAGCCACTGATATGAGCCACATCACCATTTACCATAACCCCGCCTGCGGCACCTCGCGCAACACGCTGGAGATGATCCGCAACAGCGGCACGGAGCCAGAGATTATCCTCTATCTGGAAACCCCGCCGTCGCGCGATACGCTGACCACCCTGATTGCCGATATGGGCATTTCGGTGCGGGATCTGCTGCGTAAAAACGTGGAGCCGTATGAACAGCTCGGCCTTGCTGAAGATAACTTCACCGACGACCAGCTTATCGATTTTATGCTGCAATACCCGATCCTGATTAACCGCCCGATCGTGGTCACGCCGCTGGGCACGCGCCTGTGTCGCCCGTCAGAAGTCGTCCTCGATATCCTGCCGGACGCGCAGAAAGGGGCGTTTACGAAAGAGGATGGCGAAGCGGTGGTGGACGCCAGAGGGAAAAAAATTCAACACCGGTAAAACTGACAGGGCGCGGGATACCTAAGGGTTCCCCTCGCCCGCAATTCTCCCCACCATCGCCCGGATCTCCTCCCGGGTTAACGGCGCCCGGTCGGTGACATAATGCAGCGTCATCCCTTCAATAAACGCGTCCAGCGCGCGGGTGGTGACCGGGTCGAACCACTGCTCCAGCGTGGTCTGGCTCATCTTCATCCAGTCCTGCATCACCGTTTTGAGCGCCGCGCTGCGGTGCATAAAAGCGTAAAGCTGATACATCAGCGCCATGTTGTGCGGCGTGGTCACCTGCGAGCTGTAGATCAGGGTGGTGATGGATTCGCACGCCATTTCCGGCCCGGTGACGCCCGCGAAGAAATCCCGGTACTGCTGCGACATCTGGCGGGTAAACCACGTGAAGGCCTCCTCCAGCAACGGCTCCATACCGTCGAAATAGTAGGTCATCGACCCCAGCGGCACGCCCGCGCAGGTGGCGATTTTACGGTGCGTGACGGCGTGAATCCCGTGCTCGGCAATGGTATCGAGCGTTGCCTGCAGGATCTTCTCACGGCGATGCGGATCGTTGGGTGGTCTGCTCATAAATTCCTCACGTAGTTTATGTACAAATGTACACAAACTTGCTAGTGTTGTCGCTATTGTTGTACTTCTGGTGCTACCCCAATGACGCTGACCTCTCCCCGCAAAGCCCTGCAGCTCCGCCTGTGGGCGCTGTTTATGTTCTTCTTTATTCCCGGCCTGCTGATGGCCTCCTGGGCCACGCGCACCCCCGCCATTCGCGACATTTTGTCCGTTTCTACCGCAGAAATGGGCATCGTGCTGTTCGGCCTGTCGATAGGCTCCATGAGCGGCATTCTCTGCTCCGCGTGGCTGGTAAAGCGCTTCGGTACGCGAGCGGTTATTCGCACCACCATGTGCTTCGCGGTGTTCGGGATGATGGTGCTGAGCGTGGCGCTGTGGTTTGCCTCGCCGGTGCTGTTTGCACTGGGGTTGACGGTGTTTGGCGGCAGCTTCGGCTCGGCGGAAGTGGCGATAAACGTTGAAGGGGCGGCGGTCGAGCGCGAGATGAACAAAACCGTGCTGCCGATGATGCACGGCTTTTATAGCCTCGGCACGCTGGCCGGTGCGGGCGTGGGGATGGCGCTGACCGCCACTGGCGTGAGCGCGAATCTGCATATTCTGCTGGCGGCGCTGGTGTGCATCATTCCCATTCTGACCGGCATCCGGGCCATCCCGGACGGCACCGGTAAAAACTCCGCTGACGAACAGCACTCAGCCGAAAAAGGGCTGCCCTTCTACCGCGATTTCCAGCTGATGCTGATCGGCGTGGTGGTGCTGGCGATGGCGTTCGCGGAAGGCTCCGCCAACGACTGGCTGCCCCTGCTGATGGTGGACGGTCACGGCTTTAGCCCGACCTCCGGCTCGCTGATTTACGCCGGGTTTACGCTGGGGATGACCGTCGGGCGCTTCACCGGCGGCTGGTTTATCGACCGGTACAGCCGAGTGGCGGTAGTGCGCGCCAGCGCCCTGCTCGGCGGGCTGGGTATCGCGATGATCATCTTTGTGGATGTGGACTGGATTGCCGGCGTCTCGGTGATCCTCTGGGGGCTGGGCGCGTCCCTCGGCTTCCCGCTGACCATCTCTGCCGCCAGCGACACCGGCCCGGATGCCCCGACGCGCGTCAGCGTGGTGGCGACAACCGGCTATCTCGCCTTCCTGGTCGGGCCGCCGCTGCTCGGCTTCCTCGGGGAGCACTACGGGCTGCGCAGCGCCATGCTGGTGGTGTTAGGGTTGGTCATCATCGCGGCGCTGGTGGCGCGCGCGGTGGCAAAGCCGGAAACGAATCAAACGACACTGGAGAAGGGATATGAGCGTTAAACTGATCGCCGTCGACATGGATGGCACATTCCTGAGCGATGCCAAGACCTACAACCGCCCGCGCTTTCTGGCGCAGTACGCGCGCATGAAGGCACAAGGCATTCGCTTCGTGGTCGCCAGCGGTAACCAGTACTACCAGCTGATCTCCTTTTTCCCGGAGATTGCGCATGAAATTGCCTTTGTTGCCGAAAATGGCGGCTGGGTCGTGAGTGAGGGTGAGGACGTCTTCAACGGTGAACTGTCGAAAGCCCATTTCGAGACCGTCGCGAACGTGTTAAACGATGTGCCGGGCATTGAGATTATCGCCTGCGGGAAGAGCAGCGCCTACACGCTCAAGTGCTATGACGAGGGCTTTAAGGCCATCGCGGCGAAGTACTATCACCGTCTGGAAATGGTCAGCGATTTCGGCAACCTGAACGATATTTTCTTCAAGTTCGGGCTTAACGTGTCTGATGATGAAATTCCGCGTATTCAGGCGCTGCTGCATGAAAAGCTCAGCGACATCATGGTGCCCGTCACCACCGGTCACGGCAGTATCGACCTGATTATCCCCGGCGTGCACAAAGCCAACGGCCTGCGGATCCTGCAGCAGCGCTGGGGGATAGAGAACAGCGACGTGGTGGCCTTCGGCGACAGCGGCAACGACGTGGAGATGCTGCGCCAGTCCGGGTTCAGCTTTGCAATGGCGAATGCCAGACCGCATATCAAAGCGGCGGCGCGTTTTGAAGCGCCGCATAATAACGATGAAGGCGTGCTGGATGTGATTGAGAAGGTGTTGAACAGGGAGGCACCGTTTAATTGACCGCGTGCGGTCTGGTGCCCTCACCCTAACCCTCTCCCACAGGGCTGAGGAATCCCCACAAAATAATACCAGCACGGACGACCCCCTCTCCCTTGAGGGAGAGGGCTGGGGTGAGGGGGAACATACGGCTCTGGTGGTCATTCCGTTCACTTTATGTTCCTTGCTACTCTGTAAGGACATGGCCGGTGAACGTGCCAGGGCGGCTCAATCGCCGCAGCCCTGGCGACCCGGGCTCCCGGCGGTAAATCGCCGCTTCGCGGTGCCTTCGGCTTATTCCTTCCGGCTTTTCGGGGACGGGCGGAGGTAACGTCCCTGTAAAGCCCGCCCTCTCGGCGCATCCATGCGCCTCGCCCCGGCCTACAGGAAACGCCTCAGCGATTTACAGCCGGACCAGGGCATCGCTGTAAGCCATTCATTTTCCTGAAGTCACATGCATCGCTTCAGGTATAAAATTACTGGGGATTCCTCACCCCACAGGGAGAGGGAATAAGAATTAAGGTTGCAGGGCGTTCCCGACGCGTTTGTCTTTCAGGAACACCACCATCAGGCCAACCCACAGCACGCCGTTGGCGAGGTTAAACAGGCTGAACAGCCCGTTGCCGCCCATCGCGTAGGCATGCTTGCTTACCTCGATACCGACGGTAAAAATCAGCATCTGCAGCATCCCCATCGCCGCGGAGACCGTGCCTTTACTCATCTCGCTGGCAAACAGCGTCAGGCGCACCAGCCCAGCGTTCGCCACGCCAATCCCGAAGGCGTAAATGCTCAGCCCCGCCGTCATCCATAAGTAAGCATGCGTTGACGCAACGGTCGCCACCGCCGCCAAAATCAGCCCGGCTGCAATCGGCCAACCGCCCATGATAATCAGTGAACGCACGGTGCGGCGTGACGTCAGACGCGCCAGCACCAGGTTACCGATAATCAGCGCGCCAAAGATTGGTACCTGCAACAGGCCATACTCGTAGCTGCTCAGCTTTTCACCGCTGATGATAATGACCGGTGACTGGGCAATCCACGCCAGCAGCGGCAGGCTAACGAACCCCGTCGCCAGCGCACCCGCCACAAAGCGGCCATTCTTCAGCACTTCTTTGTAATCCCGACCCAGCTCTTTCAGCGAGAGTTTCTCGCCGATGCGGGTGGCGGTTTCCGGCATTGCCCGGTGCAGGCCAAAGAACGCGATGGCGGCGAGAAGCGCAAAGAGTACAAACATCCCTTCCCAGGGGGCCATATGCACCCATGCGGCGCCTACCAGCGGCCCGAGCAAGGGAGCGATCAGCGCCACGTTCGCCATCAGCGCGGTAATTTTGATACACACCGCCTCTTCAAACGACTCCTGAATGGCGGCATACCCCACGGCACCGATAAAGCACAGGCTCACCCCCTGCAGGAAACGCAGCAGGGTAAATTGCTCAATGTTTTGCGCCAGCAGCGTGGCAAGGCAGGTGACGATAAACCATACCACCCCCGTAAGCATCACCGGACGACGGCCAATACGATCCGACAGCGGGCCTAACAGCCACTGCAAAAACATGCCGCCGGCCAGATAGGCGGTCATGGAGGTCGGTACCCACTCGATTCCGGCGTTGTACTGCGCCACTACGGCCAGCATACCGGGCTGGATCATATCGTTGCCGATATAGGTAGAAAATTCGTAGAGCACCAGACACAGAGGGAAAAGCAACGCCTGACGTCCCAGACGTGAACCTGAAGAAGAACGGTTTAACATGCAATCTCTTTATAATGACAAAATCGCGACGAGTGTAATGAAATGCCGCAGCCCGAGATAGTGATTTATCGAGGAGAAACACAAATAAAGCACATATCGTCTTCGTTTAAGGTTTCCTTAAGTTGACAGATTTATGATAGCCCCATTACTCGTCAACGACCCCAAATTATGGCACTCACCTCCAGTCGTTCAGAATTGTCTAAGTTACAGACAAATAAGACAAAACGCCTTTACCGCTTGCCGGCCCGCTTTTATGGTTATCAGCTTTTCATACTGATAGTCCTTGCCGTGGTGTTTACGTGGCTATCGCGCAATGAAGCGCTCGACAGATGGATCACCGGCTTCTGGTATGACGCGGCGACGCAGAGCTTCCCGTTGCAGAAAGACCACCTGCTGGATCTGCTCAACCATCGTCTGGCGAAGTACATTGCCATCGCCTCAGGCGCCGTGGCGCTGTTTTACGGCGCGTACAAGCGTAACGCGAGGCTGGTTACGGCGGCGCTGCTGATGGGGCTTGGCGCGCTGGTCGTGGGCGTGCTGAAAAGCGTGAGCCATCACAGCTGCCCGTGGGATCTGGTGGAATATGGCGGTAAGGCCGTCTCTTATCCCCTGTTCAGCGCCGTCCCTGCTGACAGCGGTCCGGGGCGCTGCTTCCCCGGCGGTCACGCCTCCAGCGGCTTTATGGTGATGGGGCTGTTCTTTGCCTTCTGGCGCGAGCGTCCGCGTCTCGCCTGGAGCTTCGTTGCGCTGGGCGTGGTGTTAGGTCTGGTGATGGGTTATGGCCAGATCATGCGCGGGGCACATTTTTTCTCTCACAACCTGTGGGCTGGGTGGTGGGTCTGGTTTTCTCAGGTGGTGGTCTACGGCCTTGTTTCCACCCGGTTTGCTAAAGAGTGATAACGCTATGCTAGAGAATCTGAATTATCAGCTGTTTTATCTGATCAACGCCACCCCGGCCTCGCCCGAGTGGATGATCGACTTCGCCACCTTTCTGGCAAAAGATCTGATCAGTATCGTGCCCGCGCTGGCAGCCATCCTCTGGCTGTGGGGGCCCCGCAGTCAGGTCAAGGCACAGCGCCAGTTGGTGATCAAAGTCGCAATGGCGCTCGGGGTAAGCGTGATGGTGAGTTATATTCTCGGCCACGCGTTCCCGCACGATCGGCCGTTTGTCGATCACGTCGGCTATACCTTCCTGCGCCATGCGCCGGATGACTCTTTCCCGAGCGATCACGGTACGGTGATCTTCACCTTCGCGCTGGCCTTCCTGTTCTGGCATCGCCTGTGGTCGGGTGCGGTGCTGATGGTGGTCGCGGTGGCCATCGCCTGGTCTCGCGTGTATCTGGGCGTCCACTGGCCGCTGGATATGGTGGGTGGCTTCCTGGTGGGGCTGATTGGCTGCGTGAGCGCGGCTATCCTGTGGAGCCTTATCGGTGAGGCGCTCTATAGCGGGCTCTCTACCCTCCATCGCGCCATTTTCGCTATCCCGATCCGCAAAGGCTGGATACGTGACTAACCCCGACCTGACAGGTTACACTTGAACCCCCGCCCTGCGGGGGTTCACTTTTTTATCCCGAGGAACTATGGAAACACGTCGCGATGACCGCATTGCTCAGCTGCTCCAGGCGCTGAAGCGCAGCGATAAGCTGCATCTTAAGGAAGCCGCCAACCTCCTCGGCGTCTCAGAGATGACCATTCGTCGGGATCTGAACAGCGAGAGCGCGCCTGTCGTGCTGCTGGGCGGGTATATTGTGCTTGAGCCGCGCAGCGCCAGCCATTATCTGATCAGCGACCAGAAGACGCGCCTGGTGGAAGAGAAACGCAAAGCCGCGCGGCTTGCAGCCTCACTGGTACAGCCGCACCAGACGCTGTTTTTTGACTGTGGTACCACCACGCCGTGGATTATCGAGGCCATCGACAGCAGCATTCCATTTACCGCCGTGTGCTACTCCCTGAACACCTTTCTGGCGCTTCAGGAGAAACCCGAGTGCCGGGTGATCCTCTGCGGCGGTGAGTTTCACGCCAGCAACGCGATCTTTAAGCCGCTCAACCTGCAGGACACGCTCAGCAATCTCTGCCCGGATATCGCGTTTTATTCCGCCGCCGGCGTTAATGTGCGCCAGGGCGCAACCTGCTTTAATCTGGAAGAGCTGCCGGTAAAGCACTGGGCGTTAAGCGCCGCGCAGTACCATGTGCTGGTGGTCGATCACAGCAAGTTTGGTAAGGTACGTTCGGCAAGAATGGGCGAGCTGGCGCAGTTCGATGCCATCGTCAGCGATTGCCGCCCAGACGACGAGATTGTGGCCCACGCGAAAGCGCAGCAGGTGAAGTTGATGTATTAAGAGGGGTGCGGTCTGATGCCCTCACCCCGGCCCTCTCCCACAGGGCTGAGGAATCCACCAGCACGGACGACCCCCTCTCCCTTGAGGGAGAGGGCTGGGGTGAGGGGGAACATACGGCTCTGGTGGTCATTCCGTTCACTTTATGTTACTTGCTACTCTGTAAGGACATGGCCGGTGAACGTGCCAGGGCGACTCAATCGCCGCCGCCCTGGCGACCCGGGCTCCCGGCGGTAAATCGCCGCTTCGCGGTGCCTTCGGCTTATTCCTTCCGGCTTTTCGGGGACGGGCGGAGGTAACGTCCCTGTAAAGCCCGCCCTCTCGGCGCATCCATGCGCCTCGCCCCGGCCTACAGGAAACGCCTCAGCGATTTACAGCCGGACCAGGGCATCGCTGTAAGCCATTCATTTTCCTGAAGTCACATGCATCGCTTCAGGTATAAAATTACTGGGGATTCCTCACCCCACAGGGAGAGGGAGAAAAATCATAAGGTTTAGCTAAACCAGCTGCCAAACCACCCGTGGAATTTCATCATCACGAAATCCCACATCCGGCTGAAGAAGCCGCCCTCTTCCACCGCTTCCATCACAATCAGCGGGCGCTGTTCAATCGACTTACCGTTAAGCTGGAAATCAATCGTCCCGACCACCTGACCCTTTTTCAGCGGAGCTGTAAGCTGCGGGTCAGTCAGGGTGTAGCTGGCCTTCAGGTTTTTCAGCTGGCCGCGCGGAATGGTCACCGAGCCCGCCTCACCCGCGCCCAGGTTCACTTCGCTCTTGTCACCAAACCAGACGCGCTGGCTGACGAACGTGGCATCCGGCTTAATCGGCGTCACGGTTTCATAGAAGCGGAAGCCCCAGGTCAGCAGTTTTTCGGATTCGTTAAAGCGAATGCGGTCGGTTTTGGTGCCCAGCACCACCGAAATCAGGCGCATGTCGCCCTGCGTCGCGGAAGCCACCAGGTTGTAACCTGCCCCCGCCGTGGTGCCGGTTTTCATCCCGTCCACATTGACGTTGCTGCTCCACAGCAGGCGGTTGCGGTTCGGCTGGCGGATTTTGTTGAAGGTAAACTCTTTCTCTTTGTGGATGGCGTATTCATCCGGCACGTCGTGGATCAGCGCTTTCCCCAGCAGCGCCATGTCGCGTGCGGTGCTGAACTGGCCCGGCGCATCCAGGCCGTGAACGGTTTTAAAGGTGGTGTTGGTCAGGCCCAACTTCTGCGCGTAGCCATTCATCAGACCGATAAATGAATCCTGACTTCCCGCGACGTAATCCGCCAGCGCGATACAGGCGTCATTGCCGGACTGGATAATTACCCCTTTGTTCAGATCGGAAACGGAAACCTGATCGCCAGGCTTCAGGAACATCACGGAAGAACCCCGCAGCGCCGGGTTGCCGGTCGCCCACGCGTCCTTCCCGATGGTCACCATATCGTCCAGCTTGATCTTGCCCGCTTTCAGCGCCTGGCCCACCACATAGCTGGTCATGATTTTGGTCAGGCTTGCCGGATCGAGTTTCTCATCCGCATTCCCTTCCGCCAGCACTTTACCGCTGGCGTAGTCCATCAGGATCCAGGCGCGCGCATCCACTGGCGGCGCTTCGGGCGCAGCCTGTTCAGCTGCGTAGAGCGTTGGTGCAAACAGGAAAAGAAGCGCAGAGCCTGCCGCCAGGCTGCGCAGAGAAGTCATTTTACGCGTCATAAATGCCACCCGAGTGTCCATTCAAAAATTACGTCACATCACCGTGTCGCAAGAAGCGATGAGTAATAGCGCACTAAAACCGTTAAAGAAACCCAACGAGGGTAAAGTTATTAAAGTTTATGCAATAACATTCAGATACGCTTTGATTAAGACGATTTTTTTGTCTTCTGTTGCGTAATTGTTAGGTTTATCTCACCATGGCGAAAGGCTGACTCGGATTCACATCTCATCGGGAGTAAGTATGATTACGCTGTGGGGCAGGAATAATTCGACCAACGTTAAGAAAGTGCTCTGGACGCTGGAAGAGCTGGATTTACCGTTCAATCAAATCATGGCTGGCATGGCGTTCGGCGTGAACAAAGAGGCCGACTATCTGGCCATGAACCCGAACGGCCTGGTGCCGCTGCTGCGCGATGATGAAACAGACGCGACGCTTTGGGAGTCCAACACCATTGTGCGTTACCTCGCCGCCCAGTACGGTCAGGGACGCCTGTGGGTTGAAAACCCGGCCCGGCGCGCTCAGGGCGAAAAGTGGATGGACTGGGCAAACCAGACGCTGTCCCCGACCCACCGCGTGATCCTGATGGGGCTTATCCGCACGCCGGAAGCCGAACGCGACTATCCCGCAATTCACGCCGCGCAGGATGCCTGCGAAAATCTGTTTGCGATGATGGATGACGAGTTGGCGAAGCACGCCTGGTTCTCCGGCGAGGCGTTCGGCACCGGCGATATCGCCGTGGCGCCGTTCGTCTGGAACCTGACCAACATGGGTCTGAAGTGGACGCCGCGCCCGCACCTGGAGCGCTGGCTTAAACAGCTGAGCGATCGCCCGGCGTACCGTAACGTCGTGATGATCCCGGTTACCTGATTACGCGCCGGACGGGCTGACTTTCAACAGCTGCCCGTCCGTCTCGTCGGTCAGGACATACAGATACCCATCCGGCCCCACCCGCACATCGCGAATACGCTGATCCCGGTCGCCCAGAATGCGCCCGTCCTCCGTCACCTTGTTACCCTCCACGCTCAGCACGATCACGTCCTTCTCCTTCAGCGCGCCGATAAAGAGCTTGTTTTTCCACTGCGGGAAGACGTCGCTGTTATAGAACGCCATGCCGCTCACCGCGGGTGAGACTTTCCAGACGAACAGCGGCTTCTCGGTGCCCTCAACGTGCTCGCCTTTGGCTTCCGGGATTTTCAGGCCGCTGTAGTTAATGCCGTGCGTGGCCAGCGGCCAGCCGTAGTTCTTGCCTTTCTTCGGAATGTTGATCTCATCTCCGCCACGCGGACCATGCTCGTTCAGCCACAGCGTGTCGCTCCAGGGGTTCATCGCCATTCCCTGCGGGTTGCGAATGCCGTAAGACCAGATTTCGGGTCGCGCACCGGGGGTATTCACGAAGGGGTTATCCGGCGGGACTTTCCCGTCTTCGGTGAGGCGCACCACTTTACCCTGCAATTTATCCAGATCCTGCGCCGTCGGACGCTGGTTATTCTCGCCGAGTCCAATAAAGAGAGAACCTTTGCCGTCGAACACCAGCCGCCCGCCAAAATGGTTACCGGTTGAGAGTTTCGGCATCTGACGGAACGCCACCTGGAATCCTTCGATGCGGGAATAGTCGTCGCTCAGGCGGCCATAGCCCACCGCCGTTCCGGCTTTGCCGTCATGTCCGGCCTCGGCGTAGCTCAGCCAGACGCGGCGCGACGTTTCAAAATCCGGCGCCAATACCACATCCAGCAATCCTCCCTGGCCGTTTGCCCAGACCTTCGGTACGCCGACAATCGGATCGGAGAGCCCTTTTCCGGTCTGCCAGCGTTTGAGCTGACCGCCCTTCAGGGTCACCAGCAGCCCGTCATTATCCGGCAGGAACGCCAGGGACCAGGGGTGATCGAGTCTGTTTTGCAGCACCTCGACCTTCACCGCCTCTGGCGCAGCAAGAAGTGAAAACGAAATAAACAACGCAGGCAGGGAAATCAGCGAGGATCGAGGCATAACGCGCTCCTTTATCGGCATATGGCATAAAGATTAGCCACTGCGTCCGGGCGCGTTATCACTTTTACAAAAGCTTAATCAGAAGGGGGAGTTGCCTCCCCCGGGATCAGTGCTGTTCAAGCCGTTTGTGCTCGTTCAGGCACATGATGCATAGAGAGAGCGTTGTCAGGCAGTTTTCAAGCTTCTCCGCGTTTACGGCGATAAAGTTCGGGCAGTCGTGGCGTCCGTTCATCAGACACACCCCTGCAATGGAGAGCACCTCAGCGGCGCGGCGCAGCGCGATCTCTTCACTTTCGCCGCCGTTCGCCTTCAGGGTCGGTGCTTTTTCACGCATGAAATTACACAGTTCAAACAGGTTATCACGCAGATGTTCGCTTTCGCTGACTGACATATACCCTTTTGCCTTCCTCAACTGCAGGTACGCGGCCAGGTCGATTCGGGCGTTGATCAGCTTGTTCAGCAGATCGCGTTTTAGTCTGTCAACGGTCATGCTCTTTCCTCCTCTGTCAGTCATTGTGCATAGTCAGGATAAGTACATTTTTTGTACAGTTTAATGCCTGGGATCAATTTTTATTAACTGATTAACATTATTTACAATGTTACAACCTCGGCCCGACGCATCCGCCTTGCAAAGAGTGTATAAATCCCCCGCGATACGCTGTAAAATCCCGCCCTGATAACTCCATAATTGATGAATTTTTAACCTATGAGCAATGTTACGCACCAGCCGAAAATCGGCTTCGTCTCCCTGGGCTGCCCGAAAAACCTGGTGGATTCCGAACGCATCCTGACCGAACTGCGCACCGAGGGCTATGACGTGGTGCCAAGCTACGACAACGCCGATATGGTGATCGTTAACACCTGCGGGTTTATCGACAGCGCGGTCCAGGAGTCACTGGAAGCCATCGGTGAAGCGCTGACCGAAAACGGCAAAGTGATCGTGACCGGCTGTCTGGGCGCGAAAGAAGACCAGATCCGCGAAGTGCACCCGAAGGTGCTGGAGATCACCGGCCCGCACAGCTATGAGCAGGTGCTGCAACATGTTCATCACTACGTGCCAAAACCCAAGCACAACCCGTTCCTGAGCCTGGTGCCAGAGCAGGGCGTGAAGCTGACGCCGCGCCACTACGCGTACCTGAAGATTTCCGAAGGCTGTAACCATCGCTGCACCTTCTGCATCATCCCGTCCATGCGTGGCGATCTGGTGAGCCGTCCCATTGGCGAAGTGCTGGCTGAAGCCAAACGTCTGGCCGATGCGGGCGTGAAGGAGCTGCTGGTCATCTCCCAGGATACCTCTGCCTACGGCGTGGACGTGAAGCACCGCTCCGGTTTCCACAACGGCGAGCCGGTGAAAACCAGCATGGTGGGCCTGTGCGAGCAGCTGTCTAAACTCGGTATCTGGACGCGTCTGCACTACGTTTACCCGTACCCGCACGTTGACGACGTCATCCCGCTGATGGCGGAAGGCAAGATTCTGCCTTACCTGGACATCCCGCTGCAGCACGCGAGCCCGCGTATCCTGAAGCTGATGAAGCGCCCTGGCTCCGTTGACCGCCAGCTGGCCCGCATCAAGCAGTGGCGTGAGATCTGCCCGGACCTGACCCTGCGCTCCACCTTTATCGTCGGCTTCCCGGGTGAAACCGAAGAAGACTTCCAGATGCTGCTCGACTTCCTGAAAGAAGCGCGTCTGGACCGTGTCGGCTGCTTCAAGTACAGCCCGGTGGAAGGCGCAACCGCCAACGAGCTGGCGGACCAGGTGCCGGAAGAGGTGAAAGAGGAGCGCTGGAACCGCTTCATGCAGCTTCAGCAGCAGATCTCTGCCGAGCGTCTGCAGGAGAAAGTGGGCCGCGAAATCATGGTTATCATCGACGAAGTGGACGAAGAAGGCGCGATTGGCCGCAGCATGGCGGACGCCCCTGAAATCGACGGTGCGGTGTACCTGAATGGCGAAACCAACGTTAAGCCGGGTGATATTATTCGCGTGAAGGTTGAAAACGCCGACGAATATGACCTGTGGGGTAGCCGGGTTTAATCTCCCCACTCCGCTTTTGTAGGCCGGGTAAGGCGTAGCCGCCACCCGGCACATTTCACTGCACTACCCCTTTATCCTCGGATCCAGCGCGTCGCGCAGCCCGTCACCTAACAGGTTAAACGCCAGCACGGTCAGGAAAATCGCCAGGCTCGGGAAAATCGCCACGTGCGGCGCAATCACCATATCGGCCCTCGCCTCGTTCAGCATCGCGCCCCACTCCGGCGTCGGAGGCTGTGCCCCTAACCCCAGAAACGACAGGCTGGCCGCCGAGATAATCGACACGCCAATACGCATGGTGAAATAGACCACGATGGACGACACCGTCCCCGGTAGAATATGGCTGAAGAGGATGGTCGCATCGCTGGCCCCCATACTGCGGGCCGACTCGATAAAGGTCTGCTGTTTCAACACCAGCGTGTTGCCGCGCACCAGGCGAGCGAACGCCGGAATCGAAAACACCGCCACCGCAATGATGACATTCGCCATGCCGCTGCCCATGATCGCCACCACGGCAATCGCCAGCAGAATGCCGGGGAAGGCAAACAGCACGTCGCAGATGCGCATGATGATGCGGTCCCACCAGCCTTCATAATACCCGGCAACCAGCCCCAGCACGATCCCGATGGCCGCGCCGATCAGCACCGCGAACACCCCGGCGGCGAGCGAGATCTGCGCCCCTACCAGTACCCGGCTAAAGATATCCCGCCCGAGGGAATCCACGCCGAACCAGTGGAGCATCGAGGGCCCGTCGTTCAGGCGGTCGTAGTCAAAATAATTTTCCGCATCAAACGGCGCCACCCACGGCGCCACGATCGCCACCACAATCAGCAGCAGCACGAACAGCCCCGCGGTCATCGCGACCGGCTGACGGCGGAAACGCCGCCAGAATTCAGACCACGGGGTGCGGATGTGGTCCGGTTTGAGCCCCGGCATGGCGTTTAAAACAGCCTGACGTCGCCAGTTCAACAATCGCATCTTACTTATACCTGATGGCCGGGTTAATGGCGGCGTAGAGCACGTCCACCACTAAGTTGATAAGAATAAACTCCAGCGAGAAAAGCAGCACTTCCGCCTGGATCACCGGGTAGTCGCGCATCTCGACGGAATCGACCAGCAGGCGTCCCAGCCCCGGCCAGTTGAAGACCTTTTCCACCACGATAGAGCCGCCCAGCAGGAAGCCAAACTGAAGCCCCATCATCGTCACCACCGGGATCATCGCATTGCGGAACCCGTGCTTGAGAATGACCCACTTTTCGCTGACCCCTTTCGCCCGCGCGGTGCGAATATAATCTTCGCTCAGCACGTCAACGAACGAGGCGCGGGTAAAGCGGGCCATCACCGCCGACACGGCAGCCCCCAGCGTCATCGAGGGCAGAATGTAATGCTTCCAGGTATCGGCCCCGACGGTGGGCAGCCAGCCCAGCTCAACGGAGAAGATCTGCATCAGCAGCATCCCCAGCGCGAACGCCGGGAAGGAGATGCCGGTCACCGCCAGCGCCATGCCGAGCTTGTCCGGCCAGCGGTTACGCCAGACGGACGCCACAATCCCGGCGCCAAGTCCGAACACCACGGCCCAGCTCATGCTGGCTATCGTTAACCAGAACGTGGGCATAAAGCGGCTGGCGATCTCCTCCGACACCGGACGACGCGAGACCATCGAGATGCCAAAGTCACCCTGCAGAACGTTGCCAATATAGTGCAGAAACTGCATATAAAGCGGCTGGTCAAGACCCAGCTGTTTACGCACCAGCTCAATGACCGTGGCATCCGCTTCAGGCCCGGCAACCAGACGTGCCGGATCGCCCGGCAGCATGTGGACAAACAAAAACACCAGCACTGCCACAATCAGCAGCGTCGGGATAAGCCCCAGCAGGCGTTTACAAACATAATTCAGCATGAGGTTTATTTTAAATCCGCATCGTCAAAGCTAAAGCCCGTATCCGGCATGATGTAGAACCCGGTCAACGCTTTGTTATGGGCTGACACCAGTTTCTCCACCACCAGCGGCACCCACGGCGACTCTTTCCAGATGATGTCCTGCGCGTCCTTGTAGAGACGTGCTTTCTCCTCCGGTTTGGTGGTTTTCAGCGCATCGGCAAGGTCTTTGTCCACCTGCGGGTTGCTGTAGAACGCAGTATTGAACAGGGTTGGCGGCCAGTTCTGCGAGGCAAACAGCGGCGACAGCGCCCAGTCGGCTTCACCGGTCGAGGCCGACCAGCCGGTGTAGAACATCCGCACGCCGCTCTCTTTCTGCCCTTTCCCCTCGACCTCTGCCGCACGCTGTCCGGCATCCATCGCGGTGACCTGCGCCTTGATGCCGACCTGCGCCAGCTGCTGCTGGGTAAACTGCAGCACCTTCTGAGCGGTACTGTGATTATGCGAGGACCACAGCGTGGTGCTGAAGCCGTTCGGGAAGCCCGCCTCTTTCAGCAGCTCGCGCGCTTTGGCCGGATCGTACGGCCACGGCTGATAGCTTTGCGCATACGCGATAGCCGGCGGCAGCACGCCGGTGGCCGGGGTGGCATAGCCCGCAAAAGCGACCTTCACCAGCGCCTGACGGTTAATGGCGTAGTTAATGGCTTCGCGCACCTTCGGGTTATCGAACGGCTTTTGCGTGACGTTCATGCTGATGTAGCGCTGCATGATCGACGGGCTGGCGACCAGCTCCAGCTTACTATTTTTCTCCAGAATGGCGGCCTGCTCGTACGGGACCGGGAAGGCAAACTGCGCCTCGCCGGTTTGCAGCATCGCCGCACGGGTATTGTTATCCACTACCGGACGCCAGGTGATGGTGTCCAGCTTCGGCAGCCCTTTTTGCCAGTAGCCCGCATATTTCTTCACCTTCACAAAATCGGTCTGATTCCAGGTGACCAGCTCGTACGGACCGGTGCCGACCGGGTGGAAGCCGATCTCCTTGCCGTATTTCTTCAGCGCGGCAGGGGAAATCATTGCCGTCGCCGGATGCGCCAGAATATTGATAAACGCGGAGAACGGCTCTTTCAGGGTGATTTTTACCGTCGTCGGGTCAACCACCTCGGTTTTGGCGATGTTTTTATAGAGGTTATAACGCTTGAGGCTGTTTTCAGGATTGCTGGCGCGGTCGAGGTTTACCTTCACCGCGTCTGCATTAAAGTCGGTGCCGTCCTGGAACTTCACCCCGGTTTTGAGCTTAATGGTGTACACCAGCCCATCATCCGAAACGGTGTACCCCTCCGCCAGCACGTTTTTGAGCTTCATCTCTTTATCCAGGCCAAACAGGCCCTGGTAGAACGATTTCGCCACCGCCTGGGAGAGCGTGTCGTTAGCGTCATACGGATCCAGCGTGGTGAAGTTAGAGCCGACGGCGACCACCACATCTTTGGCAGCGAACGCGGGGGCAGCGGCCAGGGCTGCCGTCACGCTCGCGGCTAACAACCATCTACGCGCTACAAATGTAACCATTATGTTCTCCTGCCTGTTGAAAGTTATAACCGCGAAAAAGCATTGTCCTGACGCGGGGGAGCCACGAAATGACCCGGCCCGACCTCACGCAGCGCCACGCGCTCCACGGCCTCGCCGCGTTTACGAATATTGCTCGGCATTTCATCCTGCAGCAGCACGCGCTGGCCGTGACGATGCGCCGGGTCGGCAACCGGGACCGCCGCGATGAGCTTGCGGGTATACGGGTGCTGTGGGTTCTCGAACACCGCTCTTCGCGGACCAATTTCCACAATTTGCCCCATAAACATCACCGCCACGCGATGGCTGATGCGCTCGACCACCGCCATGTCGTGCGAGATAAACAGGAAGGCGATCCCCATATCCCGCTGTAAATCCAGCAATAAGTTGATGATCTGCGCCCGGATAGAGACATCCAGCGCCGAGACGGACTCATCAGCAATCACCACTTTCGGGTTCAGCGCCAGCGCGCGGGCGATGCAGATACGCTGCCGCTGCCCGCCGGAAAACTCGTGCGGATAACGCCAGGCGTGTTCCGGCTTCAGGCCAACGCGCTCCAGCAGCCACGCGACGCGACGCTGCGCCGCCTCGCCGTCGAGCAGGTTATGCACCCGCAGCGGCTCCATGATCGAATACCCCACCGTATGGCGCGGATCGAGGGAGGCATACGGATCCTGGAAAATAAACTGAATATCCCGCCGCACCGCCTGCAGCCTGCTGTCAGGAAGGGTATCAATGCGCTCGCCGTTAAAGGTAATGCTGCCCTCCTGAGAGGCCACCAGACGGAGCAACGCGCGCCCGGTCGTGGATTTACCGCAGCCGGACTCCCCCACCAGCGCCAGCGTTTCGCCCGGCCAGAGATCGAAGCTGACGTTTTCCACCGCGTGCACTTCGCGCTTCACCCGGTTCAGTACACCGCTGCGCAGCGGAAACCGGGTGACCAGATTGCGCACTTCCAGAATGGGCTTGCCCGGCACCACGGTGTCCTGTTCGCGCTCATCCTCCTGCTGCTCAGACGCCTCGAGAGAAATCAGGGGGAAGCGGCGCGGCAGATCGCTGCCGTTCATCGCCCCAAGACGCGGGACCGCCGCCAGCAGCGCTTTGGTGTAGGGATGCGCGGGCGCGTGAAAAATCTGCTCAACCGGGCCGGTTTCCACCGCGCTGCCCTTGTGCATCACCAGCACCCGATCGGCGATATCGGCGACCACGCCCATATCGTGGGTGATAAAGATCACCCCCATCTCCATCTCCTGCTGCAGGACTTTGATGAGCTGCAGGATCTGCGCCTGAATCGTCACGTCCAGTGCCGTCGTCGGCTCATCGGCAATCAGCACCGCCGGACGGCACGAGAGCGCCATGGCGATCATCACCCGCTGGCGCATACCGCCGGAAAGCTGATGCGGGTAGCGGCCGAGAATGGCCTGCGCCTCCGGAATGCGTACCAGCTCCAGCATGCGTCTCGCTTCCCTGAGCGCCTCATCGCCGCTCAGCCCCTGATGCAGGCGGATGGACTCGGCAATTTGTTCCCCCACCGGGAATACCGGGTTCAGGGAGGTCATCGGCTCCTGGAAGATCATCGCAATATCCGCCCCACGCACGCCCTGCATCTGCGCGCCGCTCAGCTCGTTTAAATCAATGACCTGGCGGTTACGGCGGCGCAGCAGCATTTTCTCGCTGCTGATTTGCCCGCCCGTCTGTTCCAGCAGGCGCATCAGCGCCAGCGCGGTGACCGATTTCCCGGAGCCGGACTCGCCAACAATCGCCAGCGTCTCGCCGCGCCTGAGCGTGAACGATAAATTCTGTACTGCGGGGATGAACTGCCGCTCTTCCTGAAACGCAATATTCAGCTGATGGACAGCCAGCACTTCGCGGTTGTCCAGCTCTTCACTGTGCGGCACGCGCTGCCCCCTTATTCACGATAAATCCCCGTGCTCGGCTCATCGCCGGCATAGCCCCAGGCGCGGTACATGCCTTCGCTGTTGAACGGCAGGGCCACGTTGCCCTCACGATCCACCGCAATGAGTCCGCCGATGCCGCCCAGGGCAGGTAATTTTTCCATCACCACACGCTCGCAGGCCTCGCTCAGGCTTAAGCCGCCGTAATCCATCAGCGCGGTAATGTCATAGGCCGCGAGAGCGCGGATAAACACTTCTCCGGTGCCGGTACACGACACCGCCGCCGTCGCGTTATTGGCATAGCAACCCGCGCCAGGCAGCGGGCTGTCGCCCACGCGTCCGGGCAGCTTGTTGGTCATCCCGCCCGTGGAGGTTGCCGCCGCGAGGTTGCCGACTTTATCCAGCGCCACCGCGCCGACGGTGCCCATTTTGCTGCGCTCATCCAGCGGCGCAGTATGGTCAAGCTGCGTCATGCCCGCCGAACGGGCGTCAAGCAGCTGCTGATAGCGGGCTTCCGTGGAAAACAGGTCAGGCGATACCGGCTCCATTCCGTGTTCGAAGGCAAACCTCTCCGCCCCCGCGCCCGTCAGCAGCACGTGCGGGCTCTCTTCCATCACCAGACGCGCGGCCAGCACCGGGTTACGCAGGTGGCTGACGCCTGCCACGGCCCCCGCTTTCAGGGTGATACCGTCCATCACGCAGGCATCCAGCTCGTGCGTTTCATCCCGGGTAAAGACCGAACCGATCCCCGCATTAAATAACGGGCACTCTTCCAGCAGACGCACCGCCTCGGTGACCACATCCAGCGCGCTCTCGCCCGCTTCCAGCATTTTCTGGCCCGTTTCCACAATGGCGTACAGCGCGTCAATGTAGCGCTTTTCCTGCTCGGGAGTGAGCTGTGCACGGGTGATTGCCCCTGCGCCGCCATGAATTGCGATTACCGCCTTAACCATTCGCATCACCCGTTAGCCTGTTTTGCGGCTTTTTCTATAAATATCATTATCGTCGACGAAACTTCAGATGATTTTTGAATATAGAAAGACGTAACAGTGATGTAAAGCGTGTACCCTTCGGTCATACAGTTAGCCGCACTTTTCTGCCATAATGGACGCTTTCGTTGTTACTCCGCAGGAGCCCACCATGGATTTTACCGCCGGACTGATGCCGCTTGAGACGGCACTCACGCAGATGCTTGACCGAGTTTCCCCGCTGCAAGACGTCGAAACGCTGCCCCTCATGCGCTGTTTTGGCCGTATTGCCGCACGCGATATCGTTTCTCCGCTTAACGTGCCGGGGTTTGATAACTCCGCGATGGACGGTTACGCGGTGCGCCTGGTGGATCTCCAGACGGGTAACGCCCTGCCGGTGTCGGGTAAAGCCTTTGCAGGTCAGCCATTTAGCGGTGAATGGCCTGCGGGCACCTGCGTGCGCATCATGACCGGCGCACCGGTTCCGCCAGGCTGCGACGCTGTAGTCATGCAGGAAGAGACCGAACAGACCGACGACGGCGTGCGTTTTACCGCGAGCGTCAAAGCGGGCCAGAACATCCGCCGTACCGGCGAGGACATTACCCTCGGCGCGACGGTCTTTGCCGCCGGACAGAAGCTGACGGTGGCGGAGCTGCCGGTGCTGGCCTCGCTCGGCATCGCGGACATCGACGTGATCCGTAAAGTGCGCGTCGCCGTCTTCTCCACCGGCGACGAACTGCAGCTTCCGGGCCAGCCGCTGCAGGACGGCCAGATTTACGACACCAACCGTCTGGCGGTACACCTGATGCTGGAGCAGCTGGGCTGCGAGGTGATTAACCTCGGGATTATTCCAGACAACCCGGAAAAACTGCGCGCGGCGTTTATCGAGGCGGATAAATCCGCCGACGTGGTCATCAGCTCCGGCGGCGTCTCCGTGGGCGAAGCGGATTACACCAAAACCCTTCTTGAAGAGCTGGGCGAAATCGCCTTCTGGAAGCTGGCGATCAAGCCGGGCAAGCCGTTCGCGTTTGGCAAGCTTTCACACAGCTGGTTCTGCGGCCTGCCGGGTAACCCGGTCTCGGCGGCACTCACCTTCTACCAGCTGGCTATCCCGCTGCTGGCGAAGCTTTCCGGCAACAAGGCCAGCCCGCTGCCAGAACGCGTGCGCGTGCGTGCCGCCACGCGGTTGAAAAAATCACCGGGCCGTCTCGATTTCCAGCGCGGCATTCTGACCCGCGGTGCGGACGGCGAGCTCGAAGTGAGCACCACCGGACATCAGGGCTCGCACATTTTCAGCTCCTTCAGTCTGGGCAACTGCTTCATCGTGCTGGAGCGCGAGCGCGGCAACGTGGAAGCCGGCGAATGGGTTGAGGTCGAGCGCTTTAACCACCTGTTCGGAGGCTGACATGACGGTGGAGCTGAGCGACCCGGAGATGATGCGCTACAACCGCCAGATCGTGCTGCGCGGGTTTGACTTCGAGGGTCAGGAAGCGCTCAAGGCGGCCAGCGTGCTGGTCGTCGGGCTGGGCGGGCTGGGCTGCGCCGCCGCGCAGTACCTTGCCGCGGCGGGCGTGGGAAAGATGATGCTGCTGGATTTCGATACCGTGTCGGTCTCCAACCTGCAGCGCCAGACGCTGCACAGCGATGCGACGGTGGGCCAGCCGAAAGTGGAATCCGCCAGGGCTGCGCTGGCGCGCATCAACCCCCACGTTCAGTTCACGCTGATTGACGCAATGCTGGATGACGACGCGCTGTTCGCACAGATTGCCCGGCACGACCTGGTGCTGGACTGCACCGATAATGTCGCCATCCGCAACCAGCTCAACGCGGGTTGTTTTGCTCACAAAACCCCGCTGGTCTCCGGCGCGGCGATCCGCATGGAGGGGCAAATCAGCGTCTTCACGTACGCCGAGGGTGAACCCTGCTACCGCTGCCTGAGCCGTCTGTTTGGCGAGAATGCGCTGACCTGCGTTGAGGCGGGCGTGATGGCGCCACTCGTCGGCGTGATTGGTTCATTGCAGGCAATGGAAGCGATCAAAGTGCTGGCGAATTACGGCACGCCCGCAGCGGGGAAAATCGTGATGTACGACGCGATGACCTGCCAGTTCCGCGAGATGAAGCTGATGCGTAACCCGGGATGTGAGGTGTGCAGCCAGTAAAAAAGTCGGGTGGCCGCTTCGCCTTACCCGACCTACGATTTTCTCCCTCTCCACGTGGGAGAGGGTTGGGGTGAGGGCATCAGGCCGCACCCGTCAGATCGACGTCCGTCCAAACGCCCCCTGCCAGTCCTGCTCAAACTTCACGATCGCCGCATCCACAGCCGGAGAGGTAATAAACTGCTGCGCCACGTCCAGCGGCAGCGTGATGGACTCGCACCCAGCCAGCAGGCAGTCCAGCGCCTGACGTGGGGTTTTAAAGCTCGCGGCCAGCACTTTTGACTGCGGGGCATGCAGCGTCAGCAGCTGCTGTAATTCCACCACGGTCTGGATCCCGTCCCCGCCCTGCGCGTCCACGCGGTTAACGTAAGGGGCCACATACTCCGCCCCCGCCAGCGCGGACAGCATCCCCTGCGCTGCACCGTAGACTGCCGTGCCCAGCGTCGGGATCCCTTCCGCCTTCAGCATCTTAATCGCCGCGAGCCCTTCTGCGCTCACCGGCACTTTCACCACCAGATCGTTAATGATAGCGCGCAGCTTACGCGCGTCCTCCACCATCCCTTCGGCGGTGGTCGCCATCACCTGCGCGAACAGACGCCCTTTCCCCCCCAGCGCGTCGTGCAGCGCGGGCAGCAGTTCGTCGAGCGGCGTTTTACCGGCAGCCACGATGCTTGGGTTGGTGGTCACGCCCGCCAGCGGGAAGATACGCGCCAGCTTTTTAACTGCCGCAACGTCAGATGTGTCGAGATAAAGTTCCATGATGTCACCCTCAAAATTAGCCTGCACTTACCCTATCACGACAAAACCTGCTCAAGAGTTGACCTGCATCAAGATAACTTTCATTCGAAAGTCATTTAATCTTCATATGCAAGATGAGAGGCGAAAACATGATCTTCAATATTCAGCGTTACTCTACCCACGATGGCCCCGGTATCCGTACCGTGGTGTTCCTGAAAGGCTGCTCGCTGGGCTGTCGCTGGTGCCAGAACCCGGAAAGCCGCTCCCGCAGTCGGGACGTGCTGTTTGATTCACGCCTGTGCCTGGACGGCTGCGACCTGTGCCAGCAGGCGGCACCGGGCTGTATCGAACGCGCGCTGAACGGGCTGGTCATTCATCGTGAGAAATTAAGTGAAGAGACGCTCGATGCCCTCACCGACTGCTGCCCGACGCAAGCGCTGACCGTCTGCGGTGAAGAACAGCAGGTCGACGAGATCATGGCGACCGTACTGCGCGACAAACCCTTCTACGACCGCAGCGGCGGTGGGATCACCCTCTCCGGCGGCGAGCCGTTCATGAACCCGGAGCTGGCGCAGGCCCTGTTTAAAGCCAGCCATGACCAGGGGATCCACACCGCCGTCGAAACCTGCCTTCACGTGCCGTGGCATTATATCGGGCCGTCATTACCGTACGTCGATTTGTTCCTCGCCGACCTGAAGCACGTCGACGGTGACGTGTTTAAACAGTGGACGGACGGTTCGGCTAAGCGCATCCTGGACAACCTGAAACGCCTGGCCGCCGCCGGGAAACAGATCACCATCCGCGTGCCGCTGATCCAGGGCTTTAACGCGGATGAAGCCTCCATCACCGCCATCACCAACTTCGCTGCCGATGAGCTCGGCGTCGACGATATTCATTTTTTGCCGTATCACACGCTGGGCATGAACAAATACACCCTGCTCGGCCAACCCTACTCTGCCCCTGACAAACCGCTGGATAACCCTGCCCTGCTGGACTTCGCGCAGCAGTACGCCTGCCAGAAAGGGTTAACCGCGACCTTACGAGGATAAACTTATGACAACCCTGAATCTCAATACCCTCAGCGAGCGCATTAAGGCCCACAAAACGGCGCTGGTGCATATCGTTAAGCCGCCGGTCTGTACCGAGCGCGCCCGGCATTACACCGAAATGTATCAGCAGCACATGGACAAGCCGATCCCGGTCCGTCGCGCTCTGGCGCTGGCGCATCACCTGGCCGAGCGTACCATCTGGATCAAACACGACGAGCTGATTATCGGTAACCAGGCAAGCGAAGTACGCGCCGCGCCGATCTTCCCGGAATACACCGTCTCCTGGATTGAGAAAGAGATTGACGACCTGGCGGACCGCCCGGGCGCGGGCTTTGCGGTGAGCGAAGAGAACAAGCGCGTGCTGCATGAGATCTGCCCGTGGTGGCGCGGCCAGACGGTGCAGGACCGCTGCTACGGCATGTTCACCGACGAGCAGAAAGGCCTGCTGGAAACCGGCATCATCAAAGCCGAAGGCAACATGACCTCCGGCGACGCGCACCTGGCGGTGAACTTCCCGCTGGTGCTGGAGAAAGGTCTCGACGGCCTGCGCGCCAAAGTGGCCGAGCGCCGCTCGCGCATCAACCTGACGGTGCTGGAAGACCTGCACGGCGATCAGTTCCTGAAGGCAATTGATATCGTGCTGGAAGCGGTGAGCCTGCACATCAAACGCTTCGCCAATCTGGCGCGCGAGATGGCCTCCACCGAAACCCGCGAAAGCCGCCGCGACGAGCTGCTGGCGATGGCGGAAAACTGCGACGTGATTGCTCACGAGCCGCCACAAACCTTCTGGCAGGCGCTGCAGCTGTGCTACTTCATTCAGCTGATCCTGCAGATTGAGTCCAACGGCCACTCCGTCTCCTTCGCGCGTATGGACCAGTATCTCTATCCGTACTACCGCCGCGACGTGGAGCTGAACCAGAGCCTGGATCGCGAACACGCCATTGAGCTGCTGCACAGCTGCTGGCTGAAGCTGCTGGAAGTGAACAAGATCCGCTCCGGCTCGCACTCCAAGGCTTCCGCCGGTAGCCCGCTGTACCAGAACGTTACCATCGGCGGCCAGAAGCTGGTCAACGGTGAGCCGATGGACGCGGTGAACCCGCTCTCCTACGCGATTCTGGAATCCTGCGGCCGTCTGCGCTCCACCCAGCCGAACCTGAGCGTGCGGTATCACGCGGGCATGAGCAACGACTTCCTCGACGCCTGCGTGCAGGTGATCCGCTGCGGCTTCGGGATGCCTGCCTTTAACAACGACGAAATCGTGATCCCGGAATTCATCAAGCTCGGCGTTGAGCGCGACGACGCCTACGATTACGCGGCCATCGGCTGTATCGAAACCGCGGTGGGCGGCAAGTGGGGCTACCGCTGCACCGGCATGAGCTTCATCAACTTTGCCCGCGTGATGCTGGCGGCGCTGGAAGGCGGGCGCGACGCCACCAGCGGCAAGGTGTTCTTGCCGCAGGAAAAAGCGCTCTCTGCCGGTAACTTCGACAATTTCGACGAGGTGATGGCGGCGTGGGATACCCAGATCCGCTACTACACCCGTAAATCCATCGAGATTGAGTACGTGGTCGACACCATGCTGGAGGAGAACGTCCACGATATTCTCTGCTCGGCGCTGGTGGACGACTGCATCGAACGCGCGAAAAGCATCAAGCAGGGCGGCGCGAAGTATGACTGGGTCTCCGGCCTGCAGGTGGGCATCGCCAACCTCGGCAACAGCCTGGCGGCGGTGAAGAAGCTGGTGTTCGAACAGGGCGTCATCGGTCAGCAGCAGCTGGCGGCCGCGCTGGAGGATGACTTCGAGGGGCTGACCCACGAGCAGCTGCGTCAGCGCCTGATCAATGGCGCGCCTAAGTACGGTAACGATGACGACAGCGTGGATATGCTGCTGACCCGCGCCTATCAGACCTACATTGAAGAGCTGAAGCAATACCATAACCCGCGCTACGGCCGCGGCCCGATTGGCGGTAACTACTACGCAGGCACCTCCTCGATTTCCGCGAACGTGCCGTTTGGCGCGGCGACGATGGCGACACCGGACGGACGTAAGGCGCACACGCCGCTGGCGGAAGGGGCAAGCCCGGCTTCCGGTACCGACCACCTGGGTCCAACGGCGGTCATCGGTTCCGTGGGTAAACTGCCTACCGAGGCGATTCTCGGCGGCGTGCTGCTGAACCAGAAGCTGAACCCGTCAACGCTGGAAAACGACAGCGATCGCCAGAAGCTGATGGTGCTGCTGCGCACCTTCTTCGAGGTGCATAAGGGCTGGCATATTCAGTACAACATTGTCTCGCGCGACACGCTGCTGGAGGCGAAGAAACACCCTGACCAGTATCGTGACCTCGTGGTGCGCGTCGCGGGTTACTCGGCGTTCTTCACCGCCCTGTCGCCGGATGCGCAGGACGATATTATTGCGCGTACTGAGCATACGCTGTAACGGTGTATCCCCTAAGGGGAAATGCGCACGCTGATGCCCTCACCCCGGCCCTCTCCCACGGGGAGAGGGAGAAAACACTAAAAACGGCAACCTCGGTTGCCGTTTTGCTTTTACTTTCGAATGAAATTAAATTTGTGCTCCCCGTCACCTTGTTATTAGAATGTTTCAAACGCAGTGACCCAGGAGCACAGTATGACCGTTAAAGTTATCGTCACCGATATGGACGGAACTTTTCTTGATGATGCCAAGCAGTACGATCGTGACCGCTTCCAGGCACAGTTTGAGCAGCTTAAAGCCCGCGACATTGAATTCGTTGTCGCCAGCGGCAATCAGTATTACCAGCTCATCTCCTTCTTTCCGGAGCTCAAAGATCGGATCTCCTTCGTGGCGGAAAACGGCGCGCTGGTGTTCGATCGCGGGGAGCAGATTTTTCACGGCGAGCTGACCCGCCATGAATCGCAGATCGTCATTGGCGAGCTGCTGAAAGATAAAGGGCTGAACTTCGTGGCCTGCGGGCTGGAGAGCGCATACGTCAGCGATAAAGCCCCGGACGCGTTCGTGGCGCTGATGTCAAAGCACTACCACCGCTTAAAGCGCATCAGCGATTACCGCGACATTGACGACGTGCTGTTTAAGTTCTCCCTGAACCTGCCGGACAGCGATATCCCTAATCTGGTGGATAAACTTCACGTCTCCCTGGACGGCATCATGAAGCCCGTCACCAGCGGCTTTGGTTTTGTGGATTTGATTATCCCCGGCCTGCACAAAGCCAACGGCATCAGCCGTCTGCTGAAGCGCTGGAAAATCTCTCCGCAAGAGTGCGTGGCCATTGGCGACAGCGGCAACGATGCCGAGATGCTGAAGCTGGTGAAATATTCCTTTGCGATGGGCAACGCGGCGGGAAGCATCAAAGAAATCAGCCGCTACAGCACTGACGATAACAACCATCATGGCGCGCTGAACGTCATTCAGGCCGTGCTCGACAACCATTCCCCGTTCGACGCCTGATCCTTTCCTCGCCGGAGCCTGGCTCCGGCTTCTCACTCTTTTTCCGTCCTGTGGCTTGCGTCAAGTTTTTAAACTTGCATTAACTTAATTTTAACTTAAAGTATCACTTGTAGACAATTTTACTTTCGAATGAAAGATGCGAGGCAGTTATGACCTTTACCAGTGAAACTTTGCCGACGGATCACAAAGCGGCAATCCGTCAGTTGAAACGTGAGCTGCGTGCGCAGATCGGTGACGTGCAGGCGGTTTTTAATAAGCTCAGCGATAAAATTGCCACCCGCGTGGCGGAAATTAACGCCCTTAAAAATAAAGGTGAATCCGTCTGGCCGGTGATCCCGTTTGCCGATGTAAAAAACGGCACGATTACCGACGCGCAGCGCGACGCCGTTAAACGCCGCGGCTGCGCGGTGATTAAAGGTCACTTCCCGCGCGAGCAGGCGCTGGCGTGGGATCAGTCGATGCTCGACTACCTCGATCTGAACAAGTTTGACGAGGTGTACAAAGGGCCAGGCGATAACTTCTTCGGCACCCTGACCGCTTCCCGTCCGGAGATTTACCCTATTTACTGGTCGCAGGCGCAGATGCAGGCGCGCCAGAGCGAAGAGATGGCGCAGGTGCAGTCGTTCCTGAACCGTTTGTGGACATTCGAGAGCAACGGCAAACAGTGGTTCGACCCGGACGTGAGCGTGATTTACCCGGACCGTATTCGCCGCCGTCCGCCGGGAACCACCTCGAAAGGGCTTGGCGCGCATACCGACTCCGGCGCGCTGGAGCGCTGGCTGCTGCCGGCTTACCAGCAGGTCTTTGCCCGCGTGTTTGACGGCAACGTCGAGAAATACGATCCGTGGAACGCCGCGCACCGTACCGAAGTGGAAGAGTACACCGTCGATAACACCACCAAATGCTCGGTGTTCCGCACCTTCCAGGGCTGGACGGCGCTGTCGGACATGATCCCTGGCCAGGGGCTGCTGCACGTGGTGCCGATTCCGGAAGCGATGGCGTACATTCTGCTGCGTCCGCTGCTGGACGACGTGCCGGAAGACGAGCTGTGCGGTGTGGCGCCGGGGCGCGTGCTGCCGATATCCGAGAAGTGGCACCCGCTGCTCATCGAGGCGCTCACCAGCATTCCGGCGCTCGAAGCGGGCGATTCGGTGTGGTGGCACTGCGATGTGATCCACTCCGTCGCGCCGGTGGACAATCAGCAGGGCTGGGGCAACGTGATGTATATTCCCGCCGCACCGATGTGCGAGAAAAACCTCGCCTACGCGAAGAAGGTCAAGGAAGCGCTGGAGACCGGCGCATCGCCGGGGGATTTCCCACGCGAAGATTATGAAAAGAGCTGGCAGGACCGCTTTACCGTGAACGATCTCAACATCCACGGCAAGCGCGCGCTGGGCATGGTCTAGCTGTCGTACAGCCCTTCCCGCTCCACGGCGGTGCGTCGTTTCCCCTGACGTATCCGCCGTACCGATTCCCGCACGGTCAGCGTGCCGTTAAGCAGTAACGTTCCTACCGGCGCGTCCGGGCGCATCAGCCGCTGCTGGAGCATATAAACCGCTTCCGTTCCCAGCTCGTCGCGGGGAACATGCACGGCCGTCAGCGGCACATCCTGAATCGCCGCCAGGTTAAACCCGTCAATGCTCATCACCGACACGTCCTGCGGCACGCGCAGGCCATGGTTTTGTAATGCGCTAATGGTGCCCGCCACCATAAAATCCCCGCCGACCAGGAACGCGGTTGGCAAATCCTTGCCCTGCATTTGGCTGAGCCAGCCGCTGACCACCTGTTCCGTTTCGCGCGCGCTGAAGCTGGGCACCACCAGCAGATCGCGTTTATCGCAGAACGTCAGGTTGTGGGACTGCCACGCGTCGCGGATCCCCGACAGGCGCAGCTCCATGGTGTAGCGACGCAGGCACAGGACGTTCATCACCTCACGGTGTCCCATCTCGAACAGGTATTCCGCCGCCCGCTCGCCAATGGCGCGGTGGTCCGGCGCAACGGCAGGCAGACGCATGTGCCGGTCGCGACAGTTAATCAGCATGCAGGGTTTACCCACATCCACAGCCAGATCGTGAATATGGGGATCGTCAATGCCGAGAAGGATTGCCGCCTGAGTATCCGGCTCATTCATGCGCGCCAAAAAAAGCTGGGCGTCGCTGTCGTTCTCTTCCAGCGCGCAGTAGCGCAGGCGCACATCGTGGGATGCCAGGCCTTTACTCACGCTCTGGATCACGCGGTAGTAAAAGATGTCGGACCGCTCGTCGAAGGCGCGCTGAGGAGCAAAAACCACCAGGCTATTGAGCAGCAGCCGACCCGCCGCCATGCCCTCCATCACCCCCAGCTCCCGCGCGCACGCCAGCACCTTTGCGCGCGCTTTTTCGCTGGTATTCGCTTTCCCCGCCAGCACCCGAGACACGGTGCTGATCGAGAGCTGCGTGCGAGCAGCGATTTCGGTGATTTTTAGCCTTTTGTCCATTTTGTGATCTGGCTCCATTTGCGAAATGAAAAAATTTTCATAGCGTGTTTGTCAGGAAATAACTGACATAAAGACCATCATGCCAGAGGGTTTACGTCGGTTATGAGAAATTTTGCACAAAATCCACTTTTGCCCACTCATTTTCTTCCTTAAGGTGAACTTGTCACACAACTTCCATACTAGTTGTATGCCAACTTAAGCGTATTAAACGGATAGAAATCAAAGGTATAAAAATCTGTGTGACACCTGAACCTCCGTCCCCTTACCGTCCGTCTTGTGGAGAGTAAAATGAGTCAGGACATCAATAACACCGTTGCGACAAGCAAAACCCGTCGCGTCATCAAGAACCTGCGCTGGTACGTGCTGGTGCTGTTCTTACTTGGCGTCACCGTTAACTACATCACCCGAAACTCCCTCGGGATCCTCGCCCCGGAACTGAAAGAGAGCCTCGGGATCACCACCGAGCAATACTCCTGGATCGTCGGCGCGTTCCAGATCGCCTATACCATTTTCCAGCCCCTGTGCGGCTGGTTGATTGACGTCATTGGCCTGAAGATTGGCTTTATGGTCTGCGCCGGGATCTGGGCGCTGATGTGTATTTTCCACGCGGGCGCCGGAAGCTGGCTGCACCTGGCCATACTGCGCTTCTTTATGGGGGCGTCAGAGGCCGCCGCTACCCCGGCGAACGCCAAAACCATCGGCGAATGGTTCCCGAAATCAGAGCGTCCCGTTGCCGCCGGCTGGGCGGGCGTGGGCTTCTCCATCGGCGCGATGCTGGCCCCGCCTATCATTTACTTTGCGCACGCATCGCTCGGCTGGCAGGGTGCGTTCATGTTTACCGGCGTGCTGGCGCTGCTGTGGGTGATCCTCTGGTGGGCGTTCTACCACAACCCGGAACAGCATCCGAACCTGAGCAAGGACGAGCTGGCGTTTATCAAGCAGGATAACGAACCGCCTGCCGTCAAACTGCCCTTCCTGACCGCGCTGAAAACCGTCTCGAAGAACAAACGCTTCTACGGTATCGCCATCCCGGCCTTTATGGCGGAACCGGCCTGGGCGGTGCTGAGCTTCTGGGTGCCGCTGTACCTTGCCAAAGAACACGGCATGGACCTGAAGCAGATTGCGATGTTTGCCTGGCTGCCGTTCCTCGCCGCCGACCTCGGCAGCGTGGCGAGCGGCTACCTGACGCGTCTGTACACCCGCCTGTTCGGCTGCTCCCGCGTGAACTCGGTCGTCGCCAGCTCCGTGACGGGCGCGTTCCTGATGATCTCGCTGGCCATCGTGGCCATTACCCGCGACCCGTACATCACCATCGTACTGATCTCCATCGGCGGCTTCGGGCACCAGATCATCTCCTGCATGCTGAGCGCCCTGGTCGTGGAGTCGTTCGACAAAGGCCAGATGGCGACCGTCAACGGCATGCGCGGCTCGGCGGCGTGGATCGCCAGCTTCCTGTTCTCGCTGTTAATCGGTGTGACCGCCGACAAAATCGGCTTTAACCCGCTCTTTATCGCCATGGGCTTCTTTGACCTGATTGGCGCTCTCTTCCTGGTAGCATTTATTGCTGAACGTCGCGCCAATCGCGCCTGATAGTGGATGTATTGCATATGAAAACCCTGAAAAACTGGACCGTTGATACGCAGTCGGCAAACCATCTGGAACTGCTGGTCGATAACCAGCACCGCCTGTGCCTGTATGTGCTGGAAGAGAATCTGTTCCGCGTGCTGATCAAACGCAAAGGCGAGCTGGCGCTGGACCGCACCTGGAGCATCGCCCCGGAACAAGACGTGCCGTGGGAAGGTCGCCGTCGTGACGATGTCAGCGGCTTCACTTGCCCGGCCTGGACGCTGACGCAGCAGGACGAGACGTTAACCGTGGCAACCGAACAGCTGCGCGTCACCGTGCACCAGCCGCTGTGGCTGGAGTGGCACTACCGCAATGAGGCGGGCGAGTGGCAGCCGCTGGTCAACGACCGCCCCACCAGCGCCTACCTGCTGAACGCCCACGGCGACGGCGTGGCGCACTACCTGAGCCGCCGCAAGGACGAGCGTTTCTACGGCCTGGGTGAGAAAGCGGGCGATCTGCAGCGCAACGGTAAACGCTACGAGATGCGCAACCTCGACGCCATGGGCTACAACGCCGCCAGCACCGACCCGCTCTACAAGCACATCCCGTTCACTATCGCCCGCCGCGACGACGTGAGCTACGGCCTGTTCTACGACAACCTGAGCAGCTGCTGGCTGGATCTGGGTAACGAAATCGACAACTACCACACCGCCTATCGCCGCTGGCAGGCGGAAGCGGGCGATATCGACTACTACATCTTTACCGGCAGGCGCGTGCTGGACGTCACCAAAGCCTTCGTGCGCCTCACAGGTAAGACGCTGTTCGGACCGAAATGGAGCCTGGGCTACAGCGGCTCGACCATGCACTACACCGACGCGCCGGACGCGCAGAATCAACTGATGAACTTCATCCGCCTGTGCGAAGAGCACGCCATTCCGTGCGACTCGTTCCAGCTCTCGTCCGGCTATACCTCCATCAACGGCAAGCGCTACGTCTTCAACTGGAACTATGACAAGGTGCCGCAGCCGAAGGTGATGAGCCAGGCGTTCCACGACGCGGGATTGAAGCTGGCCGCAAACATCAAGCCGTGCCTGCTGCAGGATCATCCGCGCTACAGCGAAGTGGCGGAGAGCGGCCTGTTCATTCGCGATTCAGAAACCGATGCACCCGAACGCTCCAGCTTCTGGGATGACGAAGGTTCGCACCTCGACTTTACCAACCCGCAGACGGTGCAGTGGTGGCAGAACGGCGTCACCACGCAGCTGCTGGAGATGGGCATCGACTCCACCTGGAACGACAACAACGAGTATGAAGTGTGGGACGGAGAAGCCCGCTGTCACGGCTTCGGCAAGGAGATCGCCATCAAGCATATTCGCCCGGTCATGCCGCTGCTGATGATGCGCGCCTCGCTGGAAGCGCAGCAGCGCTTTGCGCCGGAAAAACGCCCGTATCTCATCTCCCGCTCCGGCTGCGCCGGGATGCAGCGCTACGTTCAGACCTGGAGCGGTGACAACCGCACCAGCTGGGACACGCTGCGCTATAACATCCGCATGGGGCTGGGCATGAGCCTGTCCGGGCTGTTCAACGTCGGGCACGACGTGGGCGGTTTCTCCGGCGATAAGCCGGACGCCGAGCTGTTCGTGCGCTGGGTGCAGAACGGCGTGATGCACCCGCGCTTTACCATTCACTCGTGGAACGATGACCACACGGTAAACGAGCCGTGGATGTATCCGGGCGTCACGCCTGCCATTCGCGGCGCAATTGAGCTGCGCTACCGCCTGCTGCCGTATCTCTATACCCTGCTCTGGCAGGCGCACGAAGACGACGAGCCGATGCTGCGCCCGACCTTCCTCGACCACGAGCACGATGCGCAGACCTTCGAAGAGTGCGACGACTTCCTGCTGGGTCGCGACCTGCTGGTCGCCAGCGTCGTCGAAGCCGGGCAGCGCGAGCGCCGGGTCTGGCTGCCGGATAACGAAACGGGCTGGTATGATTTTTACACCCACGCGTGGTATGCGGGCGGTCAGTCGATCGTTCTCGACGCGCCGCTGGAAAAACTGCCGCTGCTGGTCCGCGCCGGAGCCGGTCTGCCGCTGAGCGAGCGCATCACGCATGTGAGTGCCGAAAAAGATACGACCCGCGAGCTGAAGCTGTTCCCGGTGAAAGGCGTAGGCACCACCTCCGGGCTGCTGTTTGAAGACGACGGCGAAAGCTGGGGCTACCAGAACGGCAATGCACTGTGGGTGGAATGGGAAATGGTGTGCGACGGCGCAACCATCAACCTGAAGGTGAACGCGCGTGGGGATTATCGTCCGGCATGGAAGGCGCTGAAGGTATCATTACCGGCGGGGGAAAAACGCACGCTGCGGGTGAACGGGGTTGAAGGGGGCGAGTGGGTGATGTAGTGCGGCCTGATGCCCTCACCCTAACCCTCTCCCACGTGGAGAGGGAATAGAACGTAGGCCGGGTAAGGCGAAGCCGCCACCCGGCTTTTTTTTAGTTCTCGATACCTTTACTGCGCAGGTAATCTTCGTAGTTTCCGGTGAAGTCCACCACGCGCTCTGGCGTAATTTCGATCACGCGGGTCGCCAGCGAGCTGACGAACTCACGGTCGTGAGAGACGAAGATCAGGGTACCCTGATACATCTCCAGCGCCATGTTCAGGGATTCGATCGATTCCATATCCAGGTGGTTAGTCGGTTCGTCCATCACCAGGATATTTGGTTTTTCCATCATCAGCTTGCCGAACAGCATGCGGCCTTTTTCACCACCGGAGAGCACTTTGGCGGGCTTTTTGATGTCGTCCTGGCTGAACAGCAGACGACCCAGAATGCTGCGCACCGCCTGCTCGTCGTCGCCTTCCTGCTTCCACTGGCTCATCCAGTCAAAGACGGTCAGGTCATTTTCGAACTCGTACTCATGGTCCTGCGCGTAGTAACCAATTTGCGCGTTTTCGGACCATTTCACGGTGCCGTTGTCCGGCTGCAGTTCGCCGACCAGGGTTTTCAGCATGGTAGATTTACCCACGCCGTTGGCGCCCAGAATGGCAATCTTCTCGCCCACTTCCAGCAGCAGGTTGAAGTTTTTAAACAGCGGGCCTTCATCGAAGCCTTTGGTAAGGGCTTCCACTTCCAGCGCGTTACGGAACAGCTTCTTGTCCTGCTCGAAGCGGATGAACGGGTTCTGACGGCTGGAGGCTTTAACCTCTTCCAGCTTGATTTTATCAATCTGACGCGCACGCGAGGTTGCCTGACGCGATTTAGAGGCGTTAGCGCTGAAGCGGCTGACGAAAGACTGCAGGTCGGCAATCTGCGCTTTTTTCTTGGCGTTGTCCGCCAGCAGACGCTCGCGCGCCTGGGTGGCCGCCGTCATGTACTCGTCATAGTTGCCCGGATAGACGCGCAGCTCGCCATAGTCCAGATCCGCCATGTGCGTACAGACCATGTTCAGGAAGTGACGGTCGTGCGAAATGATGATCATGGTGCTGTCGCGATCGTTAAGCGTCTGCTCCAGCCAGCGGATGGTGTCGATGTCCAGGTTGTTCGTCGGTTCGTCGAGCAGCAGGATGTCCGGGTTAGAGAACAGCGCCTGAGCCAGCAGTACACGCAGCTTCCAGCCTGGCGCGACTTCGCTCATCGGGCCGTAATGCTGTTCAACCGGAATACCCACGCCCAGCAGCAGCTCGCCCGCGCGCGCTTCCGCAGAGTAACCGTCCATCTCGCCGTACTGCGTTTCCAGCTCGGCCACTTTATAGCCGTCTTCTTCGCTCATCTCGGCCAGCGCATAGATGCGATCGCGCTCCTGCTTCACTTCCCACAGCTCCGCGTGCCCCATGATCACGGTGTCGAGCACGGTGAACTCTTCGAAGGCGAACTGATCCTGACGCAGCTTACCGATGCGCTCGTTCGGATCGAGCGACACGTTGCCGAGGGTCGGCTCCAGATCGCCGCCGAGGATCTTCATAAAGGTGGATTTACCGCTACCGTTGGCACCAATCAGGCCGTAACGGTTGCCGCCGCCAAATTTGACGGAAATGTTTTCGAACAGCGGCTTACTGCCAAACTGCATAGTGACGTTGCTGGTAACTAACACGGGGAGATTCCTGCGAAAAGTGTGATAAACACGGCATTATGCCACAATTCCGAATTGAGATCCCGTGTTGCGGCAATCCACTAAACTTTAACAAAATCGAAAAAAATGTGATTTCGTACACATCTGAATTCCCTGTAAGCGGGAATGCACATATAATGCGCTCCCATCACAGATTCAGACTTATCAACTCATCGCCAGAATGGCTTAGATACCTCGCACAACATGAACATGAAATTAACAGCGCTTTTTGCGGCGGCGTTAGCCGTAGTAGGTTTTTGTAAGACCGCGTCTGCGGTGACGTATCCCCTGCCGACCGACGGAAGCCGTCTGGTGGGTCAAAACCAGGTGGTGACGGTTCCTGAAGGTAACTCTCAGCCGCTGGAGTATTTCGCGGCGCAGTACCAGCTGGGTCTGTCTAACATGCTGGAAGCGAACCCGGGCGTTGACCCGTACCTGCCGAAAGCGGGTACCGTGCTGAATATCCCTCAGCAGCTGATCCTGCCGGATACCGTTCATGAAGGTATCGTAATTAACAGCGCCGAAATGCGTCTGTATTACTACCCGAAAGGCACCAACACCGTGATCGTGCTGCCAATCGGTATCGGCCAGCTGGGTAAAGACACCCCGCTGAACTGGACCACCAAAGTTGAACGTAAGAAAGCGGGCCCAACCTGGACGCCGACGGCTAAAATGCACGCGGAATACATCGCTGCGGGCGAACCGCTGCCAGCCGTTGTGCCGGCAGGCCCGGATAACCCGATGGGTCTGTATGCCCTGTACATTGGCCGTCTATATGCGATTCACGGCACCAACGCTAACTTCGGTATCGGCCTGCGCGTGAGCCACGGCTGCGTGCGCCTGCGTAACGACGACATCAAGTTCCTGTTCGAAAACGTGCCGGTCGGTACGCGCGTGCAGTTCATCAACGAACCGGTGAAAGCAACGTCTGAGCCAGACGGCAGCCGCTACATCGAAGTGCACAACCCGCTGTCCACCAGCGAAGACCAGATCAACAACAACGAAGTCGTTCCTGTTACGCTGAACAGCGCGGTACAGGCGGTAACGTCTCAGCCAGACGTTGAAACGGCGATTGTTGACCAGGCCGTTCAGAACCGTTCCGGTATGCCGGTGCGTCTGAACTGATCACGCTGAATCAATAACGTATCTTATAAGACCCCGTATTATCGGGGTCTTATTGCACTGTAATCTCCACCACGCTGACCCTTTCTGAACAGCAATTACTGCCGTAAGTGCCTTTCTTGCCATTTTCTGCTAACCCGGCGGGGTTACATCTAATCCTCTAAGTGTTATGATGCGCCCACTTATAAAATCAGTTTTATCTGGTTTTATAAGGTCTTTTTATCTCCTGGAGCACGCATAGTTCGATGATTAGCATTAACTTAACAACAACAAAATCGCGCCTTTATCTCTGTTCGCAAACAGTGTGGTCACTGGCGAACCAGAGTAAGAAGGTCGATCAAATTGTTGTGTGGGTCTCCAGTACACCTTATCTCAGTGACGAAGGTATCACTGAGGAGCCGGAGTGGGCGCAGAAAATTCGCCAGACGGGCACCAACCTGGTTTTTAAATGGGTTAAGAACACCGGCCCTTATCGGAAATTGTTTCCGGCGTTGCAAGCAGCAACCGAAGACGATATTCTGATTTATGCCGATGATGACGCAATCTATAACGAAATTTGGGCAGAAACACTGCTGGATGATTTTTATCGCCACAATCAAAAATATGTGGTTGCCGCGCGGGTGCGTGAAACAGTAAAGAAGAAGAAAGAACTTCTTGATACCTATCGTAATTTCCCGCTTATCACCGTGCCAAAAGTCGTTGAGCAGAACTATATCATCACCGGCCTTGGTGGCGTTGTGCTCAAGAAAAATATGATCCCGGAATATTTCCATTTTAACGAAGATTTTATTACGGTTTGTCCTCGCGCGGATGATATTTGGATCAGCAAACTGATTCAGCTAACCAAAACACCTGTCTATGTTTCTGCACAAAGCATTCGTTTTGTTCATGAAATAATCCATGACTATGGATTATCGCGCGAGAATACCAGCAAAATAAAACGTTCCTGGTTTCAAAAAATCCGTTTTACATTTAAGCCTGGTCAAATACAGCATCTGTGTCAGAACGATCTTTACATAAAAGACACAGACAGCTATTTCGAGTCGTGCGCCTGAAAGACTGATTACCCGTTATTCACGATCACAATCCCGCCGTGGTCGTAGCGATAGTGGCAGTGGGCATACTCCAGCGGCGTGCCATCCTCCAGATAAATCACCTGCTCCACCTCCAGTACCGGATCGGTTTCCTCACAGACCAGATGCTCTCTGTCCAGCGCGCTGGGCTTAAGCGCCCGCACCACCCGGTACGATCCCATAATTTTCAGCCCCAGGGTCTCCTGAACGTACTGAAACACCGAACCTTCAAGATGGTTTTTCGTCAGGCCCGGCACCAGATTCATCGGCATCACCGTGGAATCCAGCGACATCGGTTCGCCGTTCAGTAAACGCAGGCGAATGAAGTCGTAGATCGGCGCATCGGCGTTAATCATCAGCGACGCCTGCTCTTTTTCATTCGGGAAGCGCAGTTCGAAATGCACCACCTGGCTCGTAACCGTACCCAGATGCGCCCAGGTTTTGGTCGCGCCAAAGTAGTCGCTGCCGGAGAGATCCCACTGCGAAAGCTGGAGGAAATTTTTGCGGATGAACGTCCCCTGCCCCTGGCGGGTATAGACCAGCCCTTCGACGATCAGCTGGCGCATCGCCTGCTGAATGGTCATCCGGCTGGTACTGAACTCCGCCGCCAGCGCGAACTGGTCCGGGAGCGGTTCATGGGCGGCGTACTGCTGGCTGATAATGCGTTTCTTGATTTCCCGCGCTATGGTGATGTACTTCGCCGCCATCGTCCTTCCTTTCAGTTAGTTTCTATCCCGCTGTTTTTCAACGCCACTCTCTCGGCAATCTTGAGGAAAGGCAGGTAGAAGAATACACCAAATACGATGATTGCCAACTGCACCACCACCGCCCGCCAGTCTCCCGCCGTGGCCAGCCAGGCGCTGAGGATCGGCGGCGTGGTCCACGGGATCATCACCACGCAGCGCGACATTAGCCCCAGCGTAGTACAGAGCCAGGCGAAATAAATGCCGATGGCGGGCAGCAGCACAAACGGGATCATCAGCGGCAGGTTAAACACGATCGGCAGGCCAAAAATCACCGGCTCGTTGATGTTAAACAGGCCCGGTGCCAGCGACAGGCGCGCCACCTGCTTCGCCGACTGTTGTCGGGAGAAGATAAAGATGGCGATCAGCAGCGAGATTGTACTGCCCGTGCCGCCCACCATGCCAAACGTCGGCACGAAGATGTTGTTGATGATGTGCGGAATGGGCTGGCCGTTGGCGAAGGCCAGCATGTTCTCGTTGGTATTGATCAGCAGGAACGGCTCCAGCACCACGCTGTTGACCACTGACTGATGAATGCCGAGCGTGAACAGGAAGTTGCCGAAGCTGTAGATGAAAATCGTCCCCGGCAGGCTGGTGTTGATCAGCCGCAGCGGCTGCTGGATAAAGGTCGTAATAAGATGGATCAGATCCGTATGCAGCACGTTTGCCAGTATCGCCGCGAGCACCGCAAACAGCGAAAGCGTGAGGATGGTCGGGATCAGCGCGGTAAAAGATTTGCTCACCGCCGGGGGGACATTTTCCCCCAGCGAAATGTGCAGCGCCTTAAGCCGCGAAATAGCGATAAAGACTTCCGTTGAGAGCAGCCCAATCAGCACGCCGGCGAAGATCCCGGTGGAGCCGATATTGGCGAACGTCAGCACCTGCGTCACGCTGACCGCAGCGTCGCTGCCGACGGGCGTAATCTGCAAGTGCATCGGCATCATGATGATAAAACTGCTGACGGCGATAACCACTGCCGAGACCGGATTGTCGAAATCTTTGTTGCGCGCCAGCGACCAGGCAATCATCGGGGCCAGCAGCAGCGCGGCGATGTTCAGCGTGCCGTTGATAATCGCCTCGCCCCACACCTGAAAATGCGCCAGCGTATCGCCCTTAAACATCCATGGAAACACCACGTTGTTCACCAGCACCGCCAGACCGGCGAGGATGAAAATCGGCATCACCGTGGCGAAGGCGTCGCGCAGGGATCGCAGGTGCACCTGGTTTGCCAGACGCGCCGAGAACTCAACAAATTTGTCGACAAAAGACTGCATGTGCGGTGTTATTTTTGCTTCAGACATAGCGGCGTGTTCCCATCAATCAGTCACAAAAACGGCCCGGCAGCGTACGGCTTACATCTCGCGTCCGTTGGTATGGATAACCTGTTTTAACCACGCATAGCTCTTCTTCGGCACGCGCTTCAGGTCTTTCAGGTCATGATTCTCGCGGTTGACGTAGACCACGCCGTAGCGCTTACGCATGTCCCCCTGCGAGCTGAGAATGTCAATTAACCCCCAGCCGAGATAGCCAATGACCTCTGCGCCATCCTCGAACATGGCTTCCTTCATGGCCTCGATATGCGCCCGGTGGTAGTCGATGCGGTAGGTGTCCTCAATCGGGTTCACCCCGTCCCAGGACTCAATCACGCCGATGCCGTTTTCAATCGGGAACACCGGCAGGCGCCAGTCGTTGGCGTAGCGGGTGATGATCGTGCGAAAACCGAGCGGGTCGATCTGCCAGTTCCACTCGGTGGCTCTCAGGTAGGGGTTATTTTTCTCGCCGTGCAGCAGGTAATAGTTCACCGGCGTGCCTTCCGGGATCGCATCGCTGTCCAGCGTTTTGCTGGCGTAGTAGCTGAAAGCCATATAGTCGTTCTTTGTACGGGCGAACAGGGCCAGGTCCTCAGCGCAGTAGATATCGCCAAAGCCCTCCTGCTCCACCACCGCCATCACGGCCGGGCTGTAGCCCTGCCCGGCAAAGACGCGCAGCAAATTCTGGTTGAGGAATTCGTCATACTGCTGGGCGCAGAAGATATCGCGCGGTTTGCAGGTGGCCGGGTAGATCAGCTGGTGCGCCAGCATGCCGCCCATCAGCTGGCCCGGTTTCGTCTGGTGCAGGTATTCGGTCAGCGCCATGTGCGCCACCATCGTATGGTGCTGGAGCAGGTACAGCTCGCGCAGGGTTTTCCCGCCTTTCA
Source organism: Enterobacter sp. SGAir0187 (assembly GCF_002952735.2). Lineage (NCBI taxonomy): Bacteria > Pseudomonadati > Pseudomonadota > Gammaproteobacteria > Enterobacterales > Enterobacteriaceae > Enterobacter > Enterobacter sp. SGAir0187. The sequence continues at coordinate 1,103,270 of NZ_CP025034.2, forward strand.
TATAGCCGGAAATGCGGAAGGCTTCCGGCATATGGAAAATATTCTGCTCGTTGAAGGTAAGCCAGTATTTTACGCGGTCGCCATAGCAGTCGATCATCTTTTTGCCGTAGCGGATAAAGGCGTCCATCACGCGGCGGTCGTTGAAGCCGTTGTACTCCTGCGCCAGCGCGAGCGGCATGTCGAAATGGTACAGGCAGATCATCGGCTCGATGCCGCGGGCGATCAGATCGTCAATAAAGCGGTCGTAAAAGGCGATGCCTTCGTCGTTGAACGGGCCGTCGCCCTGCGGGCAGACGCGGCTCCAGGAGATCTGGAAGCGGTAGCAGTTCATGCCCAGATCCTGCATCAGATCGAAATCTTCCCGGTAGCGGTGGTAGGAGTCGGTCGCCACTTTCCAGTCGGAGACGTTCTCCCCGGCTTCACGAATGTCGTACACCGACATCCCCTTCCCGCCCTCGTTCCAGGCCCCTTCCGTCTGCATGCTGGAGACCGAGTTGCCCCATAAAAAGTTGGCCGGCAGCTGATTCTTCATGTTCCCTCCCTATATGACTAGTCATTTAAAAATTCATGACTAGTCATATAGGCGAAGATGAAAAGTTGATCAAAGAGGAGGATCGTTTTTTGTGAGATGGATAGGGAAAAAGATCGAACGTAGCCCCGGTAAGCGATGCACTACCGGGGCAAGAAAGGTTACTGCTGTGCGAGCTGATTGCGGCGATATTCCCCCTGCCGCTCCAGCATCCAGCCAGGATATTCCCGCGGCAGCGCGCTGACCGCATCCAGCTGTTTAAGCTCGTCTTCGCTTAATCGGATCCCGGTCGCGGCGATATTGTCGTCCAGCTGCTCAACGCGTTTCGCGCCAATGATGACGCTGGTCACCGCTTTCTGGTGCAGCAGCCACGCCAGCGCGATTTGCGCGACGGAGACGCCCTTGCTTTCGGCGATAGTGCGCATCACGTCCACGCAGTCGAAGGCGCGATCTTTGTTCACCGGCGGGAAATCAAACTCCAGACGACGTCCACCGGCTTCGCTCTGCCCGTCGCGGCCATATTTTCCGCTCAGCAGGCCGCCTGCCAGCGGGCTCCAGACCATCAGCCCGACGCCTTCGCTCTGCATCATCGGCACCAGCTCGCGCTCAAGATCGCGTCCGGCGATGGTGTAATACGCCTGGAGGGATGCGAAACGCGCCAGCCCGAGACGCTCGGAAATGCCCAGCGCTTTGGCAATCTGCCACGCCGCCCAGTTCGAGACGCCGATATAGCGCACGTGGCCGTGCTGCACCAGGTTATCCAGCGCATACAGCGTCTCTTCAATCGGCGTGGCCGGGTCGAAGCCGTGCAGCTGATAAAGATCGATATGATCGAGCTGCAGGCGGCGCAGGCTCTCCTTCACGCTGCTGATGATGTGATAGCGCGAGCTGCCGCGCGAGTTCACCCCTGCCGTTCCGGTTTCGCCGAACACTTTGGTCGCGACGACCACGTTCTCGCGGGGGATTTTCAGGTTTTTCAGCGCCTGGCCGGTGATCTCCTCCGAACGCCCTTCCGAGTAAACGTCCGCGGTATCGATAAAGTTGATCCCGGCATCCAGCGCGCGGCCCACCAGCTGTTCTGCTTCGCTTTGCTGGAGCTGACCAATCTTGCCCCACATGCCGCCTTCACCGCCGAAGGTCATGGTGCCGAGGCACAGTTCAGAAACGAACAGACCGGTGTTGCCCAGTTTTTGATAACGCATAAGATAATCCTCGCATGTCGTTTAAGGGGTACCCGATAGTTATACCCGCCCCTCAGCCATCGCGAATGTGGCGTTCCTGTCCGTTTCTTGCCCAATCCTCTGAAAATTTATCCGCGCGGGGCGTCGCCAAAGACGCTGTAGTCCGGTAATTGCACCTGCTGATACGGCTCCCAGCCGCCGCCGAGCGCCTTGTAGAGCGCCACCAGATCGAGTGCGCTTTGCACCTGCGCCTGCGCGCGCTGCTGCTCGGCCTGGGCCAACTGCCGCTGGGCGTCCAGCACGTCAATGAAGCTGGCGATCCCCTGGCGATAGCTGTCGCTCGCCAGGTCAAAGGCGTTTTGCAGGGCGTCGATCGTTTTTGCGAGACCCGCTTCACGCTGCTGGTCGGTGCGATAGCTCACCAGCGCATTTTCGACATCGCCAAGCGCGGTGAGCACCGTCTGACGATAGTCCAGCACCGCCGCCCCCTGCTGCGCGCGCGCCACCTTCACGCTGGAGACCAGCCGACCGCCCTGGAAGATGGGAATGGAGACCTGCGGGCCAAAGCTGTAGAAGTGGCTGCTCCAGTCGGTCAGCCAGTTGGTTTCGCTGTTGCGCAGGCCAAACTGCCCGGAGAGGGCAAAGCTCGGGAACAACTCCGCCACCGAGACGCCGATTTGCGCCGTGGCGGCATGAAGGTTCGCCTCAGCTTCACGCACGTCCGGACGGCGGCGCGCCAGCGTTGACGGAATGCCGGTCTGCACGATATCCGGCAGCGCGGGCATCGGCTGCACGCTTTGTAATTCCGCATCGAGCGCCCCCGGCGGCTTACCCAGGAGGATTGCCAGGCCATTCATCGCCTGACGCGCCTGCGCCTGGTACTGCGGCAGCTGCGCCTCCAGGTTACCCAGCTGTGCACGCGCATTCTCCACGTCCATCTGCGGCGACAGCCCGCCGCGCTGGCGGCTCTCGGTCAGATCCAGCGTCTGCTGCGCGCTTTTAATCTGGGTGTTCAGCGTGGCGATAACGCTCTGCGCCCCGCGCAGCTGGAGCCACGCGCGCGCCACTTCCGCCTCCAGCGACACCAGCGCGTCGTTACGCTGCTCGATAGCCGCTTTCTGCTGCGCTTCGGCGGCTTCCACCTGACGGCGCACCTTGCCCCACAGGTCGATTTCCCACTGGGCGTCGAAGCTGCCCTGGTAGAGGTTGATCGGCTGCGTCAGCGGTCCCAGCGCGCCCTTGAGAGCGGGATCGATGCTATCCACCTGGTCATACACGCCGTGGGATTTCAGTTCCCCTTCCAGCCCGAGCTGCTGGCGCGTCGCCTGCAGATTGCCATTCACCGACGGATAAAACGCCCCGCCCGCCTGGTTAATCTGCTCGCGCGCGCCGGCGATGCGCAGCACCGTCTGCTGCAGCGTCAGGTTTCCGGCGATGGCGCGTTCCACCAGGCTGTCGAGCTGTGGCGAGCCGAAGGTCTTCCACCAGCGCGGGTTGGTCGCGGCGGAGGTCGTCTGCGATTTTACCGTGCTGTCGCCCTTATCGTTCCAGTGCGTAACGGCAGGCGGCGCGGGCGGCTGATAGTCCGGTCCGACGGCGCAGCCTGCCAGCAGCATCATTATCATCAGGGGGTGTAAACGTCTGTGTATCATCAATGTGCTCCTGCACTCCCCTCGCTCTTAACCGGCGAGAGCAACAAACAAAACGGGATCAGTAACAAGGCCACGGCGCTCAGGATGGTGAAGACGTCGATGTAGGCCAAAAAGCGCGACTGCTCGATCATGGTCTGATACAGGCGTCCGGTGGCGATACCGGTGGGGTCTCCCACCTGGGTCGTGAAGTTCTGGATCGCCTGGGCGCTTTCGCGTATCGCCTGCTGGAACTGCTCGTTAAACGGCGAGGCGTGATACGCCAGATGCGCACTGTGCGCCTGGGATCGTTCGGTGATGGCCGCCGTCGACAGCGAGATCCCGACCGAGCCCGCAACGTTGCGGAACATGGTAAACAGCGCTGCCGCGTCGGCGTTGAGCCGCCTCGGTATCGAGATGAAAGCAATGGTGGTCAGGGGCACAAACAGGAACCCCAGCCCCAGCGACTGGGCGCTGCGGAACAACACCAGGGTTTCGAAGTCGATATCCGGGGTCAGCGTGCGCGACCAGAAGAACGACACCGCCAGGCAGGTAAAGCCAAAGGCGATTATCCAGCGCGTTTGCACCACCGGCATCAGCTTAAGCACCAGCGGTATAGTCAGCACAATCAGCACCGCCCCGGGCGACAGCACCAGGCCGGACCAGGTGGCGGTATAGCCCAGGTCCTGCTGCGCCAGCTGCGGGATCACCACGGAACTGCCGTACAAAATCATCGCCATCCCCGCCATCAGCAGGCTGGAGATGGCAAAGTTGCGGTCCTTCATGCAGTGCAGATCCACCACCGGTTTTCTGGCATACACCAGCCAGTAAATGGCACCGATAATGCCGATAAGCGTTAACACCGCGAAGGTACGAATAAAGTTCGAGTAAAACCAGTCCTCATCTTCCCCCCGGTCAAGCATCACCTGCAGGCAGCCCAGCCCCAGGGCGATCAGGCCGATCCCCGTCCAGTCGATGGTCAGCTTCTCTTTTGACTTGCTCTCCCACGGCGGATCTTCCAGCAGCTGGTAGATCGCCAGCACCGTGACAATTCCCACCGGGATGTTGATAAAGAACACCCAGCGCCAGGAGTAATTGTCGGTGATCCAGCCTCCCAGCGTCGGGCCGAGGACCGGTGCAACGATAATCGCGATGGACGAGAGTCCAAAGGCTTTGCCCCTGTCCTCCGGCTTGAAGTAGTCGAGCAGTACCGACTGCTGCGTGGGCTGTAGTCCGCCGCCAAAAAAGCCCTGCATCACGCGGAACAGGATGATCTGCCACAGCTCGGTGGCGATCCCGCACAGGAACGAGCAGACGGTGAACATGACGATGCAGATCAGGAAGAACTGCTTGCGGCCGAAGACGCGGCTCAGAAACGCCGAGATGGGCAGCACGATGCCGTTCGCCACCAGGTAGCTGGTTAACACCCAGGTGGATTCGTCATAGCTGGACGAGAGCGAACCCGCCACGTGGGGTAGCGCCACGTTGACGATAGTGGTGTCCAGAATTTCCATAAACACCGCCAGGGTGACGACAATCGCCACCGCCCACGGATTGCTGGCGGGCTTCCAGCTGTCGTGGCTGTGATCCGTCATTCCACCGTCACCTTCGGCGCAACCGACAGCCCCAGCGGCAGCGGTTTGTTCGGATCGAGCCCCTTATCAATCACGATTTTGACCGGCACGCGCTGCACAATTTTGACGAAGTTACCGGTGGCATTTTCTGCCGGGAAGGCGGAGAAGCGCGAGCCGCTGCCCTGCTGGATGCTGTCAACGTGGCCCTCAAGCGCCATATCCGGCCACGCGTCGACGGACACGGTGACCTTATCGCCGGGCTTCATGCGCTCAAGCTGGGACTCTTTGAAGTTTGCCACCACCCACACGTTCGGCGAAACCAGGGAGAACAGCGCCGTACCCGCCTGCACCAGCGTGCCGGGCTGCACGTTGCGTTTGGTGACAAACCCGTCGAACGGGGCGCGGACTTCGGTGTAAGAGAGGTTCAGATTGGCCGTTTCCAGCTGCGCTTTCGCCTGATCGACCTGACGCTCGCGCGCTTCAACGTTGGTTTCCTGCTGGCGGATTTGCAGCTGGACCTGCTCTGCCACTTCCAGCTGCGCCTGGGCGCTGGCCAGCCCCGCCTGGGCGCTGCGCAGCTGAGCGTTCGCGGAATCAATGCTTTGCTGGGTGGTTGCCCGCGGGTCGACGCCGCGCTGGCGACGGTACTCCGCCTGCGCGTTCGCCAGATCGGCCTGCGCTTTCAGTACCTGCGCTTTGGCTTCGTCACGCTGGGCGGGATACTGCACTTTTGAGAGCGCCAGCTGCGCCTGAGCCTGATGGAGCTGCGCGATGGCCAGCCCAAGCTGGGCCTGAGCCTGATCGCGCTGCGCGGTGGTATCACGCGGATCGATCACCACCAGCACATCCCCTTTCTTCACGCGCTGGTTATCCCGCACGCGAAGCTCGGTAACGTAGCCCGCCGTTTTCGGGGCAATCGTCACCACGTCGCCGTCGGTAAAGGCGTCGTCAGTCGTCTCTTCGTTACGGGTTAAAAACCACCAGACCAGCGCCACGACAACCATCACCACCACGACAATGCCGAGGATAATTAACGGTTTTTTGCCCGGGCGCTTACGCTCATTATTATTTTTGTCCTGCTCGTCAGCAGGTGGAGTTTGATCTTCAGCCATAGTTCAGCAACGGTCCTGTCAGTGAGCGGCATCACACTATGCCGTTCACTAAAGCTAGGACGTTGCTATACGTTTGCCAGGAAAAACTGACAAATTGCGCACTATATGAGAAGGAATATTCCGAAACCGATCGCCGCGGCCCAAACCAGCATCGGGATCGACCAGAGATGGAAGCGCCACCAGATACGACGGTCGTTGGCCATGCGCAGGGCAATCAGGTTGGCCAGCGAGCCGGGCAGCAGCCCAAACCCGCCGATATTCACCGCCCAGGCCAGCAGGGTATCCGGCGGAACGTAGTTGAGCAGCAGAATAGTGGACGGCACGTTGCTGATAAACTGCGACAGGCCAATCGCCGTCAGCCACAGTCCCGGCTGAGAGAGCGTGCTGACGCTGTGCAGCACGTTCTGCAGCACCGGAAGCTGGATGAGAAGATGCACATCAATAAACATCACCATAAAGACCAGCAGCAGCGTCCAGTCCACGCTGACCAGTACGCGCCGCGCGAGGACGACAAAGCCCGCGGCGACCAGCAGGACACCCGCCAGCTCATACTTCAGCTCGAGCGCGAACAGAAAGACAATGTATAACCCGAGACAACTCCAGACCAGACGCGGCTGCCACTGCGGGCCCGTGGTGCCGCTGTGGTACTGCAGTTTTTTATCCGGAAACGCAAACCAGCAGACCGCCAGCAGCGACAGCATCATCACCAGCGCCAGCGGCGCCATCTGCCAGGTAAAGGCGGCGAACGACAGCCCGGAACGTCCCCAGAGGAGGATATTTTGCGGGTTGCCGATAGGCGTTAACAGAGAACCTGCGTTAACGGCGAGCGCTTCAAAGATAATCAGCCGGCTGACCGGGATCTCGCAAAGCTTACGCAGCGTGAGCGTGAGGGGCACGATGATAAACAGCGCCACGTCGTTGGTCAGAAACGTCGACAGCACCGCGGCGGAGAACACCATAAACAGGGACAACCTGCGCTCGGTGGCAAAGCGGCGCACCATTTTACGGCCCAGCACGTCAAAATAGCCGCTCAGCTCGACCCCTTTGGTGAGCATCATCAGGCCACTCAGGGTAATGATGGTGCGCCAGTCAATGGCAGCGGGCCAGGCCTGCGGCGCAAACGGCACAAAGAGGCTTAACCCTGCGCCAATGAGTAATAAGAGATGGAAGAAACGATCGCGTGCCAGGGCCTGCAGTCCAGGGATGTTCATTCAGCGGAGGGACCATATTTAAGCGTAAACTCACGAAACTTCACCAGCGTCTCTTCGCTGACGTGGTGTTCCATTCCTTCCGCATCCCGGCGGGCAATCTCCGGGCTGACGCCCAGCACCAGCAAAAAATTCTCGACAAGCTGGTGGCGCTCGCGGCTCTCTTGCGCGAGTTTCTCCCCTTCTGGCGTCAGAAAGACCCCGCGCCAGGGGATCATTTCGATTAGGCCCACGGAGGCGAGACGTTTTAACATTTTTGCGACAGTTGGCTGCGATACCCCCAGCCTGGCGGCCATATCGACCTGACGCGCTTCCCCGACCTCACGAATCAGATCGGAAATGAGTTCAACATAATCATCAATCAGTTCACGCCGGTGCGCTTCACGGACCTGGCGAAAACCTTCGACATGCTCTTCAACATTCACCAGTTGCGTCGTTTTTTTAATGGTTGGCTTACCTGCGCGACGGTTCATTGTACTTCCTCAGTGGGGTGACGCTTCCAGCGCCCGGTATCGAGAGCGCACATTGTAAACCATCCCTCCACAAGCACAAAAAATTAACTAAATAGCCATAGCTATACAATATAGCCTGTGCTATATCTGTATGTAATGCAGTCACCCTTCACGGATCGAAGGGATCAAAAATCAGGAGGTCTTATGAACGAATTCAAGAGGTGCATGACCGTGTTTACCCACTCACCCTTTAAAGTGCGCTTAATGCTGCTGAACATGCTGTGCGATATGTTTAACGGTAAACCGCATCAGGATGATAAACCTTCCCACTAAGCGGCGTCGCGGTACGCCGCTTCATTTTCCCGTCATATTCTCGCTGTAAACTGGCTCCCAGCCGCCCTATTCCCGATCTTTTTTACGGATTTGCAATCCCCTTCGCAAAACATCTGCTTAGCAACTGTTGATATTATTTAGCGCTCGCACTATCTTCTTGCAGCCCTGCACAATTTGCGGCTCGCTGAAGCGGACCCTCATTCCCTCTCCACGCACTGTCAGGCAGGTTATGACCCTTGACGCCAGGGTGAGCACATGGCGTTTTCATCCATGATAGTGACCTATGAATTTAACCCTGATAGATACCGTTGTGACCCGCAGCCGGGCCTTAAGCCCGTGGACGGGATTTTACTTTTTGCAGTCATTACTGATTAACTTTGCGCTCGGTTATCCCTTTAGTCTGCTCTACGCGGTGGCCTTCACCTGCATTCTGCATGTGCTGTGGCGAGCCGCGCCGCGCGCGCAAAAAGCGTTAATTGGCATCTGTTCGCTGGTTGCGGCACTCTATTTCCCGTTTGGTCAGGCCTACGGCTCGCCAAACTTTAATACCCTGCTGGCGCTGCACTCGACCAATATGGAGGAGTCGACGGAAATCCTGACGATCTTCCCGTGGTACAGCTACGTGGTCGGGCTCTTTATCTTCGCGTTGGGCGTTATCGCCATCCGTCGTCAGCCGGGCGAGAAAAAATCCTGGGGTAAGATCGACATACTCTGTCTGGTGTTCAGCGTTGCCGTGGCGTTTGTCGCCCCCATCCAGAATATTCCCTGGGACGGTAAGCTAAGACTTATTAACATCGGCTATCCGGTTTTCCGCTTCGTGAAAGATGTCGTTGTAAATAATAAAGAGGTTCTCGACGAACAGGCCCGCATGGCTGAGCTTTCCAATATGAAAGACACCTGGAACGTGCTGGCCGTTAAGCCGAAATATCACACCTATGTGGTGGTGATTGGCGAAAGCGCACGTCGCGATGCAATGGGCGCGTTTGGTGGCCACTGGGATAACACCCCGTTTGCCAGTTCGGTCAAAGGCACCCTGTTTACCGATTATGTCGCGGCCAGCGGCTCAACGCAGAAATCGCTCGGCCTGACCCTTAACCGGGTGGTGGATGGCAAACCGCAGTATCAGGATAATTTCGTCACCCTGGCAAACCGTGCGGGTTTTCAGACGTGGTGGTTCTCTAATCAGGGGCAAATTGGCGAATACGATACGGCCATCGCCAGTATCGCCAAACGGGCTGACGAAGTGCAGTTCCTGAAAAACGGTGATTTTGAAGCAGACAAAAATACCAAAGACGAAGCGCTGCTGAAAATGACGGCGCAGGTCTTCGCTACCCCGCGCACCCAGCCTCAGCTGATCGTCCTGCATCTGATGGGATCGCACCCGCAGGCCTGCGATCGGACCGGCGGGAAGTACGCGGAGTTCGTGCAGTCCAAAGAGACCTCCTGCTATCTCTACACCATGACGCAAACCGACGACCTGCTGAGCAAGCTCTACGATCAGCTACGCAATACGGGCGACAGCTTCTCCCTGGTCTATTTCTCGGATCACGGACTGGCGTTTAAGGAGCGCGGGAAAGAGGTGCAGTACCTGGCGCACGATGACAAGTTCCAGCAGAACTTCCAGGTGCCGTTTATGGTGCTATCGAGTGACGATAAAACGCATCGCGTCATTAAAGCGCGCCGTTCAGCGAATGATTTCCTGCAGTTTTTCTCGCAGTGGACGGGGATTACCGCCGGGCAGATAAAAAACGCTTACCCGTTTGTCTCTAACAAGAAAGCTCCCCAAGTGTACGTTACCAACTTCAAGTTACAGAAAGTTGACTACAACCATCTGGGTACGGATATTTTTGATATTAAGAGTAAGTAGCGGTCTGATGCCCTCACCCTGGTCCTCTCCTACAGGGCTGAGGGATCCCCCAGTAATTTTTTTACTTGAAGCGATGAACGTTGCTTCGCAAAATTAATGACTTACAGCGACGCCCTGGTCCGGCTGTAAATCGCCGAAGCGTTTCCGTAAGGCCGGGGCGAGGCGCAGGGATGCGCCGAGAGGGCGTGGCCTGCAGGGATGCAGGCTCATGCCCGACCCGATAGCCTGAAGGAATAAGCTGAGGGTACCGCGAAGCGGCGATTTACCGCCGGGAGCCCGGGTCGCCAGGGCGGCGGCGATTGAGCCGCCCTGGCACGTTCACAGGTCATGCTGTTACAGAGTAGCAAGGAACATGAAGTGAACGGAATGACCACTACAGCCGTATGTTCCCCCCTCACCCCACAGGGAGAGGGAAAAAGACAAAAAAAATCCGCCACAGTGGGCGGATTTTTTATTTAATCACCGAAGTGATTAGAAGCGGTAACCTACGCCCGCGATCCAGGTGCCAACGTCAACGTTGCGGATACGGCTCTGCTCATAGGAGAAGTCCAGAGCAACGTCCTGGATTGGGTTGAACTGCAGGCCTGCGCCATAGGAGAAGCCGTAGTCGCTGTTGCTTGCAGTGCGGTTCAGACCTTCGTTTTCGGTCTGCTGGAATTTACCGTAGCCAACACCTACAACACCGTAGATGCTTGCCCAGTCGTTCAGACGGTAAGCTGGACCAGCAGTGATACCGTAGTACTGGCCTTTGTTGTATGCGCCGTTTTCAGAACGATCTTTCTCGGTGTAGGTGAAAGAACCGATCACGCCCAGTGGGTTGTTATCCTGCTCGTAACGATACTTCAGGTTGAAACCGTTAGCTTTGTTCATCACGCCCTGATAGTCGCTCTGAGCGTAACCACCAGTAACAGTAGAAGTAGCAGCTACAGCGGTACCTGCGGAAACAGCCAGTACAGCGGCCAGTGCTGAAAGACATGCAATTTTTTTCATAACCACCTCAAATGTGATCCAAGTAAGTCCGTAAGTTTTAAATATATCAAAAAAATTTGCGAAACTCTTTGTGATTCGTGATGTCTAATGAAACCTTTCCTGTAACAGAACGTTTCCAGCATCAGCTATCTCTTTCAAATCACATGCAATTTTCACGACTAAATGCGCATAGTGCGCGTCTGCGCAGTTACATTCATCCAGACTATTCCTAATCTGACAGGCGATAAATCCACCAGCGCTTAACCATTTTACGGATTTCACCTGCTTTTTTTTCAACAGCACCTCAACCGTAGCCGCATATTTCCTTTACACTGCATCCTTTACCTCATTTGACATAAGCTGACAGGAGAAAGGATGCCTGGGTTATCCCGCACGTCGTCGGTCTGGTTGCCGGTAGCCGTCATACTCATTGCCATGTTGTCCATTCAAAGCGGCGCTTCGCTTGCAAAATCGCTTTTTCCGCTGGTTGGCGCGCCCGGGGTGACCGCCCTGCGTATTGTGCTGGGCACGGCGATACTGGTGGTCATTTTTAAACCGTGGCGTCTGCGCTTCAAAAAGGAGCAGCGTTTACCGCTGCTGTTTTATGGACTCTCCCTGGGAGCAATGAACTACCTGTTCTACCTCTCCATCCAGACGATACCGCTGGGTATTGCCGTCGCGCTGGAGTTTACCGGCCCGCTGGCGGTGGCGCTGTTCTCCTCCCGACGTCCGGTCGATTTTATCTGGGTCGTGTTGGCCGTACTGGGCTTATGGTTCCTGCTGCCGCTGGGCCAGAGCGTTTCTGAGATTGACCTGACGGGCGCAGCGCTGGCGCTGGGCGCAGGTGCCTGCTGGGCTGTCTATATCCTCACCGGCCAGCGCGCCGGGGAAGAGCACGGTCCGGCGACCGTCGCGTTGGGTTCCCTGATTGCGGCCATCGTATTTGTGCCTATCGGCATGGCGCAGGCGACAGAGTCTATCTGGCAATGGTCCGTCATGCCCATCGGTCTGGCGGTCGCGATTCTCTCTACCGCACTCCCCTATTCTCTGGAGATGATTGCCCTTACGCGTCTGCCGACACGCATATTTGGCACCCTGATGAGTATGGAGCCTGCACTTGCCGCGATTTCCGGGATGGTGTTTCTCGGCGAAACCCTGACATTGACCCAAACGCTGGCGCTCTGCTCGATTATCGCGGCATCAATGGGCTCGACGCTTACCATGCGCCCGGAGCCAAAAGTTGAGAAAGTGGATATCAACTAAGGCCATATATTCTGCATGGCTTCCACGCCATGCAGAATAAAGGCAAGAAACACAGGCGTTATAATTTCTTACACACTCACGCCTGCCCGCAAAATATTCCTCTGCGTTAACTTCCCCATTCAGCAATTAAGATTGATCTGTATCAATTTATAAATTATTCAATACTTTCAATAAATTAAATTCTCAACCTCCTTCTCACTATTAAACCGATAGGCACAGCCAAACCGCAGAGAAAAAATCCGGTGCTATACTTAGTTCCGTAATTACCTGGGACATAAACATCAAGAGGATATGAGATTATGAGTACCGCTAAACTGGTGAAAACGAAAGCGTCTAATCTGCTTTATACCCGTAACGATGTATCGGACAGCGACAAAAAAGCGACCATTGAGTTGCTGAATCGCCAGGTGATCCAGTTCATCGATCTTTCGCTGATCACCAAACAGGCCCACTGGAATATGCGCGGTGCAAACTTTATTGCCGTTCATGAAATGCTGGATGGCTTCCGCACAGCACTGGTTACCCACCTCGACACGATGGCTGAACGTGCCGTTCAGTTAGGCGGCGTGGCGCTGGGCACCACGCAGGTGATCAACAGCAAAACGCCACTGAAAAGCTATCCGCTGGATATCCATACCGTTCAGGATCACCTGAAAGAGCTGGCGGACCGTTATGCGATTGTGGCGAACGATGTGCGCAAAGCGATTAGCGAAGCGAAAGACGAAGATACTGCAGACATCTTCACCGCCGCGTCCCGCGATCTGGATCAGTTCCTGTGGTTCATCGAATCTAACATCGAATAATTCATACGCATTTCCTATCAAACCCTCGCCCTTCGGTGAGGGTTTTGCACATCTATGGTGCACGTTTTTTGCCTGAGAACGTGCAAAAGTGAAGAAATTGTAATAATCACCTCACACAACCGTTAACGGAAGATTGTTTTTTCGTCAGAATTTACGCTAAATATCTCCCCGTCAGTTGAGCCAAACGAAGCGCACCAAAACAGTGCTCCACTTTGGTGCAATAAGACCTCATTGCCCCATTTATTGTGCAATGCATGACATCATCCCCTTTGAAAAACAATAGCTTGTAAAGTTGGCACGATTTTTTCATTGTGCCAGCTGTTCTCGCAGGGGATCGCCCCGTGGATATAAAAGGAAATGCTATGAAGTCTGTATTAAAAGTTTCACTGGCTGCACTTACCCTGGCTTTTGCGGTGTCCTCTCAGGCTGCCGACAAACTGGTTGTGGCGACCGACACGGCGTTCGTTCCGTTTGAATTCAAACAGGGTGATAAATACGTTGGTTTCGATGTGGATCTGTGGGCCGCCGTCGCAAAAGAACTCAAACTGGATTACACCCTGAAGCCGATGGACTTCAGCGGCATCATCCCGGCACTGCAAACCAAGAACGTTGATCTGGCTCTGGCGGGTATCACCATTACCGACGAACGTAAAAAAGCGATCGACTTCTCTGATGGCTACTACAAAAGCGGCCTGCTGGTGATGGTCAAAGCCGATAATAACGACGTAAAAAGCGTGAAAGATCTCGACGGCAAAGTGGTGGCAGTGAAGAGCGGCACCGGTTCGGTTGATTACGCGAAAGCCAATATCAAAACCAAAGACCTGCGTCAGTTCCCGAACATCGACAACGCGTACATGGAACTCGGCACCAACCGTGCTGACGCTGTTCTGCACGACACGCCGAACATCCTGTACTTCATCAAAACAGCCGGTAACGGCAAGTTCAAAGCCGTTGGCGAGTCTCTGGAAGCCCAGCAGTACGGTATCGCGTTCCCGAAAGGCAGCGACGACCTGCGCACGAAAGTTAACGGCGCGCTGAAAACGCTGAAAGAGAACGGCACCTATAACGAAATCTACAAAAAATGGTTCGGTACCGAGCCTAAATAATTTACCTGAATTCAGGTTTGTAACGCCCGGTGGCGCTGCCGCTTACCGGGCCTACGTTTTTCGTTTTTCACCACGGTATACAGGAATACATCATGCAGTTTGACTGGAGCGCCATCTGGCCTGCCATTCCACTCTTGCTTGAAGGCGCTAAAATGACTCTGTGGATTTCGGTCCTGGGTCTGGTTGGCGGGTTGATTATCGGTCTTGTCGCCGGTTTCGCCCGTACCTACGGTGGCTGGATTGCAAACCACATCGCACTGGTTTTCATCGAAGTGATCCGCGGCACCCCCATTGTCGTGCAGGTCATGTTCATTTACTTCGCCCTGCCTATGGCGTTCACTGACCTGCGCATCGACCCGTTCAGCGCAGCCGTCGTCACCATTATGATCAACTCAGGCGCCTACATTGCGGAAATCACCCGCGGTGCGGTGCTGTCGATTCATAAAGGTTTCAGTGAAGCCGGTCTGGCATTAGGCCTTTCACGTCGCGAAACGATCCGCCACGTTATTCTGCCGCTGGCGCTGCGTCGCATGCTGCCACCGCTGGGTAACCAGTGGATCATCAGCATTAAAGATACGTCGCTGTTCATTGTTATCGGCGTGGCCGAACTGACCCGTCAGGGGCAGGAGATCATTGCTGGCAACTTCCGCGCGCTGGAAATCTGGAGTGCGGTGGCCGTGGTCTACCTGATTATTACTCTGGTTCTGAGCTTCGTTCTGCGTCGTCTTGAAAGAAGGATGAAAATCCTGTGATTGAATTTAAAAACGTTTCCAAGCACTTTGGCCCAACCCAGGTGCTGCACAATATCGATCTGAACATCCAGCAGGGTGAAGTGGTGGTCATTATCGGGCCATCCGGCTCCGGTAAGTCGACCCTGCTGCGCTGCATCAACAAGCTGGAAGAGATCACCAGCGGCGATCTGATCGTCGACGGTCTGAAGGTGAATGACCCGAAAGTAGATGACCGTCTGATTCGTCAGGAAGCGGGCATGGTGTTCCAGCAGTTCTACCTGTTCCCGCACCTGACGGCGCTGGAGAACGTGATGTTTGGCCCCCTGCGCGTGCGCGGCGCCAACAAAGCGGCGGCAGAAGCGCTGGCCAAAGATCTGCTGGCGAAAGTCGGCCTGGCTGAACGCGCGCACCACTACCCTTCCGAGCTGTCCGGTGGTCAACAGCAGCGCGTGGCAATTGCCCGCGCGCTGGCGGTCAAACCGAAACTGATGCTGTTTGATGAGCCTACGTCCGCACTCGACCCGGAGCTGCGCCACGAGGTGCTGAAGGTCATGCAGGATCTGGCGGAAGAAGGGATGACGATGGTGATCGTGACCCACGAAATCGGCTTCGCTGAGAAAGTGGCGTCCCGCCTGATCTTTATTGATAAAGGCCGTATCGCGGAAGACGGTAACCCGCAGGAATTGATTGCGAACCCGCCGAGCCCGCGTCTGCAGGAGTTCCTGCAGCACGTCTCCTGATCCCTCGCTTGACGCTTAAGCCGGGCTTGCCCGGCTTTTTTACGCCAGATTGTTCCCAAAAATCCCCCTCCGCGTCCCGACTTCTATACTTATCATTTTGTTCGACATTTTCACCGGAGGACGCCGTGCCGTGGATCCTGTTGCTGTTGATTAGCCTGTTTAGTGCGCCATCGTTCGCCGTCGCGATCCCCGGCGTGACCACCGGAACAACCGCCAGTCAGCAAAGTACGCCCCCTCCTGAACCCGATGTCGAACAGAAAAAAGCCGCCTACAGCGCCCTCGCCGACGTCCTTGAGAACGACACCTCCCGGCAGGAACTCATCAGCCAGCTGCGGAAAGTGGCCGCCACGCCGCCGCAGAAGCCAGTGCCTGTCATCACCCCTCCCCAGGTGGAGGAACAAAAAACGGTGCTGGAAAATGTCACCGACGTGAGCCGACACTATGGGGAAGCGCTCTCCTCGCGCTTTGCTCAGCTCTACCGCAACCTGATTGGCTCACCGCATAAGCCGTTTAACCCACAAACGTTTACCGCCGCCGCCACGCAGTTCCTGATGCTGGCCGGTGCAGTCTTCCTTTTTTACTGGCTGGTGCGCCTGTGCGCGTGGCCGCTGTACCGCAAAATGGGGCAATGGGGACGCAGAAAGAATCAGCAGAAAAGCAGCTGGCTGCACCTGCCGTTGATGATAGCCTCAGCGTTTATCATTGATTTACTGCTGCTGGCCCTGACGCTGTTCTTAGGCCAGATGCTGGCCGACAGGCTGAACGCGGGCAACAAAACCATCGCCTTCCAGCAGTCGCTTTTCCTGAATGCCTTTGCCCTGATTGAGTTCTTCAAGGCGCTGCTGCGGCTACTCTTTTGTCCCCACGTGCCGGCGCTGCGTCCTTTCGCCATCCGGGATGAAACGGCGAAGTACTGGGCGCTGCGCCTGAGCGTGCTCAGCGGGCTGATTGGCTACGGCCTGCTGGTTGCCGTGCCGATCATCTCCAACCAGGTGAACGTCCAGTTTGGCGCGCTGGCAAACGTCATTATCATGATCTGCATTACCGTCTGGTCGCTGTATCTGATCTTCCACAATAAAAAAACCATTACCCAAAGCCTGCTGAATCTGGCCGATCGCTCCCTCTCGTTCTTCAGCCTGTTTATCCGCGCTTTCGCCCTGGTGTGGCACTGGCTGGCAAGCGCCTACTTCATCGTATTGTGCTTCTTCTCGTTGTTCGACCCGGGCAATAGCCTGAAATTCATGATGGGGGCGACGTTCAAAAGCCTGGCCATTATCGGCATCGCGGCGTTTGTCTCGGGGCTGCTGTCGCGCTGGATTTCGAAAACCATCACCCTGTCGCCGCAGGTACAGCGTAATTACCCGGAACTGCAAAAACGGGTAAATGGCTGGATGTCGGTATCGCTGAAGGTGGCGCGCATCCTCACCGTCTGCGTGGCGATCATGCTGCTCCTGAATGCGTGGAGCCTGTTTGATTTCTGGAACTGGCTGCACAACGGTGCGGGTGAGAAAACGGTCGACATCCTGATTCGCATCGCGTTGATTTTGTTCTTCTCTGCCGTCGGCTGGACGCTGCTGGCGAGCCTTATCGAGAACCGTCTGGTGTCGGATATCCACGGCCGTCCCCTGCCCAGCGCGCGGGCAAGAACGCTGTTAACCCTGTTCCGCAACGCGCTGGCGGTGATTATCAGCACCATCACCATCATGATTGTGCTGTCGGAAATCGGGGTGAATATCGCCCCGCTGCTGGCCGGTGCCGGTGCCCTGGGGCTGGCGATCTCCTTCGGGTCGCAAACGCTGGTGAAGGATATTATTACCGGCATCTTTATCCAGTTTGAGAACGGGATGAACACGGGCGATCTGGTGACCATCGGGCCGTTAACCGGCACCGTTGAGAGGATGTCGATTCGCTCGGTGGGCGTTCGCCAGGACACCGGGGCGTACCACATCATTCCCTGGTCCTCGATAACCACCTTCGCCAACTTTGTACGCGGCATTGGTTCCGTGGTGGCGAACTACGATGTGGATCGTCATGAGGATGCCGATAAAGCAAAGCAGGCGCTGCGCGATGCGGTAGAAGAACTGATGCAGATGGAGGACATTCGCGGGCTGGTGATTGGCGAACCGTCATTTGCCGGCATTGTCGGGCTGACGAACACGGCCTTTACCCTGCGCGTGTCGTTTACCACCCAGCCGCTGAAGCAGTGGACGGTGCGCTTTGCGCTCGACAGCATGGTGAAAAAACACTTCGATCTGGCGAACGTGCGGATGCCGGTCCAGACCTATCAGGTACTGCCGCCGCCCGCAGCGCCGCTCCCACCGCAGGAGCCGACGCTATAGCCTCGTTGCCGGGTGGCGGCTTCGCCTTACCCGGCCTACGACGGCGTGCTATTTGCGACGTTTGTTATTGTCCATAAACGTCCAGGCGATAAAGCGGCTTTGCTTCTGGCCCTGCGCCATCTCTTTTTTCACCACTTTTACGGCACCCGCTTCGGTGAGCGCGCGGTAGAGTGGCGGCAGGTTATCTCCGCGGGAAACCAGCGTCGTGAACCACTTCACCTGACGACCAAACGGTTTGCTTTCCGCAATCATGCGCAGTATAAACGCCACTTCGCCGCCCTCACACCATAATTCCTGCTGCTGACCGCCGAAGTTCAGCGCGGCATCTTCCGCCTGACCCAGGTTGCGGCGCTTGCGCTCGCTGCCCGCACGGGCCGTGGCCGCCGAATCATGGAACGGCGGGTTGCACATCGTGGCGTCATAGCTTTCATTTTTGTGAATGATACCGTTGAAGATCGACGCCGCCTCTTTCTGACGACGCAGACGAATGGCGCGGCTTAACCCAGGGTTCGCGCTGATAATCGCCTGGGCGCTGGCAAAGGCCTCGGCACCGATTTCGCTTCCGGTAAAGCGCCAGTGGTATTCATGCGCGCCGATCAGCGGGTAAATCAGATTCGCCCCGGTGCCAATATCCAGAATGGTGGCCTGCTCTGGAATAACGCCCTCATTACCTTCGGCAAGAAGGTCGGCAAGGTGATGCACGTAATCCGCGCGGCCCGGCACAGGTGGACAGAGAAAGCCTTCGGGAATATCCCAGTTCGCCACACCGTAATAGTGTGCAAGCAGCGCTTTGTTCAACATTTTAACCGCCTGGGGGTCAGCAAAGTTGACCGAAGGTTCACCCGCGGGGGTCTGGACAATGTAGTCCTGCAGCGGCGGGCAGCTCAGGCATAACGCATTCATGTCGTAGCGGCTGCGGTGGCGATTTCGTGGGTGCAATCCCGGCTTTTGGGAAGTCATGGCGTTCTCCTTTAAACAGCGGCGTAAGATACCCTTTGCTGGCCCAACGGTAAATCTTTCTCTGCATCGATTAAAAATTCGACATAAATCAAACACCTTTATGTCTATGATATGTCAGCGAAATGTCAACTGATGTTGTTCAAAAAATAAGCAGATCATCATCAAATATTTGCGCTAAGTCACACTCCTCCGGCTTCTAAACTTAAGGGGAATCACCTGTTGTTTCCTCATGAGGATGTGATTATGAAAAAGTATCTGACCCTTGCCGTTATTGCTGCCGCCCTGGCGACCGCGTCATTCTCTGCGATGGCCGTTCAGTCGCTGACCCCGAGTACCGACACCAGCCAGCTTCGGCCTGCGGGCACCGTCTCGGTAAGCCGTGCCAGCAACCTTGACGATCTCCAGTCTAAACTTGCCGAAAAAGCCCGTCAGGAAGGTGCAAAAGGCTTCGTGGTGAATTCCGCTGGCGGCGATAACCATATGTACGGCACAGCGACCATTTATAAATAATCTGCTTTTTTCCCCAGACTGCATCTGTCCACCGGATGCAGTTCTCTTCCCCCTCGCCTTGACTGTTCTTTTTTTAACCCCATATTAAAAGCAGGGCTGAACCAATATCAGGAGGGCATAATGGCTTCCGGCTGGGCAAATGATGATGCCGTTAACGACCAGATCAACAGTACAATTGAAGATGCGGTAGCGCGTGCTCGCGGTGAAATTCCGCGCGGCGAAAGCTTAACTGAATGCGAAGAGTGTGGAGATCCCATTCCCGAGGCGCGCCGAAAAGCCATCCCCGGCGTAAGGCTTTGCATCACCTGCCAGCAGCATAAAGATTCGAAAAACTCATCGCATTCGGGATATAATCGCAGAGGTTCGAAAGAAAGCCAGTTACGTTGACTTTCCTTTACCTAAGTTAACCGCACAGGCCCTAACCTTTACGCTCACGATTTTTAGCGAACCGCGTAGCAAAATGTGCCCTTCATCTTTCTTCTGTAAAGCGCATCAACAAGAAGTGTAAATCGCCAGTTTGAATTTATTAATATTCAATAAGTTATTTGTCATTCAATTTTTTTGAGCAACCACGTCAATTCTCTTCGATTTTATCCCTCGCAAAAAACCGTGATACTTATCACATCGACGGAACATCGTCCCCTTAACAGAAACACCTGCGAGAGATTAATTATGAAAACCATCAAATATGCTGTAGCTGCTGTTGCCCTGTCCGCCCTGTCCTTCGGCGCTTTCGCCGTAGAGCCAGTCTCTTCAACTCAGGCACAGAACATGAATAAAGTCGGTGTGGTAAGTGCTGATGGCGCGACCACGCTGGACGGTCTGGAAGCCAAACTGGCTGAGAAAGCGGCTGCTGCCGGTGCAAGCGGATACACCATTACCTCCGCTAACGGCAATAACAAGCTGAGCGGTACCGCGGTTATCTACAAATAATCGCCTGAACGAATGCTGTCCCCTCGCCAAACCCTCTGGTGAGCTGCTCCAACCCTCATTGACCCTGTTGTTTGTTACCCTTGCTTGCCCGTCCGCCACTGGACGGGCTTTTTTTTGTTAAAAAGACTGCGCCACGCGTGCCAGCCCGGCTTCTACCGTGTCCACTTCACCGGTTGCCAGCAAACAGCAGGCCATCTGCAGCTTGATCGAATGCGGAACAGGAACTTTTCCGGCAAGGCACTGCTCAATCCAGTGGGCTGTAGTATGGGGATCTTTTGCCTCAGGCAATATCACACCGCTATTTTCCTCCCCGCGTTCCAGAATGGCGCGCGTACCTGCAGAATCAATCAGCATCACCTGCGGGCAACGCTGTGGGTTCGCATAAACCTCACCTTCCGTGCCGTGCATCAGTAACGCCCTTCCGCCAATAGCCGCAAAGAACTGACCCACACGCGCCACGTATTCCGGGTGCGAGACGCTGGAAAGACGAAGGGCGGCATCTTCGCCAAACGGTGTGGCCAGTTTCGCCAGCGTGTGCGCGCTGTTGCGTACGCCCATGCGCCAGCGCATATCGAGCTGCTTTTCAAGCGGCGGGCAAAGTGTGCCAACCGGGATATAAACGGGCTGATGGCCATCCAGCTTCGCCTGTGCCTGACCGGCATGACGCGTTGGCTCGATACCCAGCATCCCGAAAATGGTTTCCGTCAGTACGCGAGTGGGGTCTTCACTCACCCCGTGCACCACCACCGGGAACCCCAGCTTGTGTAATAAAATAGCAAGAAGCGGGGTTAAATTTGCCTGCTTGCGCGCGCCGTTGTAGCTCGGGATCACGATCGGCATGGGCTTTGCCACAGGCGGCGTTAAGCGCAGCGTTTGCGCCTGCATGGCTTCATAGAACCCGCGCATCTCCGCCTCACCCTCCCCTTTGATACGCAGCGCGATCAGAATGCCCCCCATTTCCAGGTCGGGGACGTCGCCCTCAAGCATGCGGGTGTAAAGTGCACGCGCGGTTTCATGGTCCAGATCGCGGGCATGATTTTTCCCACGCCCTACCTCTTTGATAATTTTGCGGTAATCCACGACATCTCTCCTGACAGCATCATCTTGTTAACAATATAGCCCTGATGATTGCCAGGCCGTTAGTGTTTTATCCCCGAACCCAACGCGCTGTTTTAATGAAAAAAAATAAACACAAGCAATTTTTCAATTATTTGTGATTTCTATAGAAGATTCTTAGCCATACATTTTTTGATTAAATAACCAGCGGAAAGTCATTAAGGGTCAACGGTGAAAACGTCCAGGCAACGTTCGCACCAGTCACATACCAGGATTTACTATGAACAAGGTTGCTTTAGGTTTATTCATCGCCGCAGCGGTGGGGTGTTCTGCATCCGCATTTGCGGCAACAAACGGCGAAGGTCAGATCAACTTCACCGGGGAAATTATTGATTCAGCGTGTCAGGTGGTTAATGGGTTAAGTAACCCGTTAAACGTTCAGTTAGGCAAAGTCTCTAAAACGGTATTTACCGGGGCAGGCTCTACCAGCACGTTAACGAAGTTCGATATTCAGTTAAAAGACTGTCCGGAAACCGTTACCTCTGCAGCGATTAACTTCGGTGGAACGCCGGATGCGAATAACAACGCAACGCTGGCATTAACGCCGGATGTGGATGCGGCAACGGGTGTCGCTATTCAGCTGGTTGACGCTTCCGAGCAGCCGGTGAGTCTTTACACCCCTTCTCAGCAATATCCGCTAGCCTCCGGTACGGCGGTTAACGACCTGATATTCGGTGCTCGTTATATTCAAACCGGGGCCGCGATTACCGCAGGTCCGGCTAACTCCGTTTCGACCTTCACCGTTATCTATAACTGATATTATCAATCCTGAGATATTAACGCGTTTATTCGCGTTAATATCTCTTATCTTATTGAGAAATATTTATGCGCCACGGTTATTTACTGAGCACGCTTTTACTGGCGGCCGCCACTGCACACGCAGGTGTCATTATTAATGGCACACGTCTGGTCTACCAGGGAGAGAAAAAGGAATCGTCTCTTGGTCTTTCAAACCCGGATACAACGGATTATCTGGTACAGTCCTGGGTCGACGCTGGCGGTAAAAACCTGGCCAAAGCGCCATTCCTGATCACCCCTCCTCTTTTCCGTCTGGATGCGAAAGAAGATAACGTTCTGCGCATTGTACGTACGGGCGGAAATTTACCGGAAGACAGGGAATCTCTGTACTGGTTAAATATTAAAGCGATCCCATCATCAAAGCACGTCGAAGGTGTGAATACGCTACAAATTGCCATTAATACGCGTATTAAATTGCTTTATCGCCCGTCAGCAGTAAAAGGCAGACCAGAAGAGGTGGCCGATAAGCTTGAATGGCGCCGTGAAGGTAATGAACTGGTGGTGAATAACCCCACGCCTTTCTTTATGAACTTCCAGACCGTCACGCTGAACGGTCATAAAGTAACAAAAGCCACCTGGGCGGTCCCGAAAACGGAAACGCATTTTGCCTTGCCTGGCAATATCGGAGGCTCAACCGTCACCTATTCCATTATTACTGATTACGGCAGCATCAGCCATACCTGGTCGAAAGCCGTTCGTTAATACTATCCCCCGGTAATAAAATGATCATGTACAGCCATAAAAAGCCGTTCACCTGCCGAATTTCATCACTGCTGGTCATTCTCTGTGGCCTGGCACTGGCGATCTTTGCGCAGCAGGTTATGGCTGATGATTATTTTAACCCGGCACTGCTGGATATTGATAATCCGCAGCAGGGTAAGACCGATCTGACGGTTTACGAAAAAGGGCCAGGGCAGGCACCGGGTAAATATCAGGTCGCCATCTTTATCAACAATAATAAAATTGATACCCGCGACGTTACGTTCACATTACAAAAAGATTCACACGGCAACAGTTCGCTCCAGCCCTGCTTTAGCCTGAGCGATTTAAAAAGCCTTGGGATCAAAACCCGAAAATATCCGGCGCTGATGGCAAAAGGCCAGTGCGCTGATTTAACCGCCATCCCGGCAGCCTTCGCGTCGTTTCACGTTCGCAACCAGCAGCTGCTGCTCAGTATCCCTCAACTGGCCCTGGGCCAGGTTCCACGCGGCTATATCGACCCGAAAGAATTCGACGAGGGGATCACCGCGGGCATTCTCAACTACAGCGCGACCGCCAGCCAGAGCCATGCGCGACAGTCGGGCGAGCAGAATAACAGCAGCCAGTACGTTAACCTGCGTCCCGGGTTTAACGTTGGCGCCTGGCGCGTACGCAACTACTCCACGTGGAATCGCAGCACCCAGGGAAAGGAAGAACAGCAGAAATTCTCCTCCGTTTATACCTACGCCCAGCGCGATATCGTGGCGATGAAAAGCGACCTCACCGTTGGACAAAGCTCTTCGCCTTCTGATGTTTTTGACAGCGTACCCTACACCGGCGTGGAGCTTAAATCCGACAGCGACATGCTGCCAGACAGCGAAAAAGGCTATGCGCCCATTATTCGCGGCACCGCACACAGCAATGCGCTGGTGATGGTTCGCCAGAACGGCTACGTCATTTATCAGAACACGGTCGCTCCCGGCGCGTTTGAAATTAACGACCTTTACCCCACCGGCAGCAGCGGCGATCTGCAGGTCACCGTGAAAGAGACCGACGGCAGCGAAAGCCATTTCGTGGTGCCGTATGCCTCCGTGCCGGTACTGCAGCGTGAAAAAAACCTGCGCTACAGCGTGACCGCCGGGCGGTACCGTTCTTACGACAAAGACGTCGAGAAGACGCCGTTTGCTCAGGGCAGCGCGATTTACGGCCTGCCCTATGGTTTCACCGCTTACGGCGGCGTACAGCAGAGCAGCCACTATCAGTCCCAGGCGCTCGGCGCCGGGAAAAACATGGGCGATTTAGGGGCCTTCTCCATCGACGTCACCCGCGCGAAAGCCCTGCTAAAAAAGCAGCAGTCCAGCAAGGGGCAATCGTGGCGCGTGCGCTACAGCAAAGATTTTGCCGGTTCAGGCACCAACTTCTCGCTCGCGGGCTATCGCTACAACAGCAAAGGGTTTTACACCCTGGAAGACACCATGGAGTCTTACACCCGCTCTGACGACTGGTCTGCCCCCCAGCAGCGCCGCGCCCGAACCGAGGCCACCGTCGACCAGACGCTGCCTGAAGGCTGGGGATCCGTCACCCTCAGCATGGTGAAAGAGACTTACTGGAGCCAGAACCAGGACATGACCTCCATGAGCGTCAGCTACAACAACAGCTGGCACGGTGTGAGCTACAGCCTGAGCTACAGCATGAACAAGAACACCAACGACAGCGATGAAAACGGCGATGAGGTGACGAACGACAACCAGTTCTCGCTGAGCGTCTCCGTTCCGCTGGACCACTGGATGCATAACACCTGGGCCACCTACAACCTTAACAATACCAAAGACGGTACCACACAGAATATCGGCCTGAACGGCACGGCGCTGAAGGAAGACAACCTGAACTGGAATATCCAGCAGGGGCTGAGTAGCACCGGTAGCGGTAACTCGACCAGCATGAATGCTGATTACAAAGCGACCTACGGCGAGGTGAGCGCAGGGGTCAGTCAGGATAAGTATCAGCAGACCGTTAACGTCGGTTTGCAGGGCGGCGTGGTGGCCCATGCCAACGGCATCACCCTGAGCCAGCCGCTGGGTGAAACCATCGCGCTGGTGAAAGCGCCGGGCACCCACGGTACGCATATCGCTAACCAGACCGGCGTTGAAACCGACTTCCGCGGCTATACCGTGGTGCCGTTCGTCACGGCCTACCGTCATAACACTATTGCCCTGGACACCGAAACGCTGCCGGACGACGCCGACGTTACCCACGCCGCGCAGGTTGTTACCCCGACCCGCGGCGCGGTGGTGCGCGCCAGCTTTAACACCCGCGTGGGGAACCGGGTACTGATGGTGCTTACGCAAAACGGGAAACCGCTGCCCTTTGGCGCAACGGTGACCACCGACGATAAGGACAGCGAGTTTATCGTGGGCAGCGGCGGCCAGACCTACCTCTCAGGTCTACCGCAGCAAGGGCATCTCACCGTCTCCTGGGGACAGGAAGCGAGCGAGCACTGCGTCGCTGACTATGTGCTAACGGATGAGAAAGAGAAAACCAGCATCATTAACGCTGCCGCGCAGTGTCACTGATCCACCGTTCAGGCTAACGATTATGAACATGATGAAACAATGCTTTTTTGTACTGGTTCTGGGAACCGCCGCGTTATTTATGCCGCACGCAAAGGCGACCTGTTCCACGCCGGATATGCCGAAGATGATTAACGTCTCCTCGATTTCAGTTCCGACCACGCTTGCGGTGGGCGAAACCATTCCCGGCACGGAACAGACTGCGCATGTTGCGGGGCACTGCGATGAATCCATCGACAGCGGGCTGGAAATCGTCGCCTGCTATTACGGTACCGGTGCGGAAATCCCCGGCATGAAAGGTGTCTATGATTCCGGCGTACCAGGCATCGGTATCGCGCTGATGAACGACAAAGGGCAACGCATCAGCGGAGCCGGTGGCGTGCAGTGCGACTCGCGCGCCACGCCCATTGGGTATGTCTCAGATGACGGACAGCTGTCATTCAATTTTGACGTGACGCTGGAGCTGGTAAAAACCAGCAGCGAAGTCACGTCCGGCACGCTGGTGCAATCACAAACTGAATTTGGTATCGGCGTATTCGCTCACGAAGGGATCGGTTCGCCAAACCACATCGCTTACGCCGGAAACATCAATCTGCAGACCGTTACCTGTTCTGTCCTGCCAAAAAACCTCACCATCGACCTGGGCGATTTCCCGGTGAGCGACTTTATTGGCGTGGGCACGCTCTCACAACCTGCTCAGGAATTCAACGTCAGCGTGAACTGTAATACTACCGTACAGCCGGAAGTAAAGATCACCAGCGCGAACGGATACGAAGAGGGGTTTGAAGGCGTGATAAAACTGACCCCCGAGAGCGGAGCAGCAAAAGGGGTGGGCGTCAGGATGTTATTTGACGGCAACATCGCCACCTTCGACAACTACGTTAGCACTCAGCGTCCGGCAGAAGCCAATGAAACGCTGGAGATCCCGTTCCAGGTTCGTTATATGCAAACGCAACCGGAGGTTCTCCCCGGTCCGGCTAACACGGTCGCCACCCTCACTCTCGCCTATAAATAACTGCCATGAAAAAAATACTGACAATCCTGCTGTTGGGTCTGACATCGTACGCTAACGCGGATGACATCCAGATTCAAATGACGGGTAATATTTACGCTAATACGTGCGTCGTAGACAGCGCCAGCCGCAACCTGACGGTAGATTTAGGTCAGGCGGTGTCGGGCAGTTTTAAAGATGTGGGCGATACCGGCGAGTGGAAAGACTTTTCCCTTTCGGTGTCGCATTGTCCGGCCACGCTTGCCCTCGCCACCGCCTATTTCTACGGCCAGGCAGACAGTGCGCACCCGACAAAATTTGCCAATATCGGCAGCGCGAAAGGACTGGCGCTGGAGCTGGCTGACCGACAGGACAAAATACTGATTGCGCCGCAGGCCGCCTTTAACGCCGCCATCAGCCCGAGTGACCATACGGCCACGTTTCCTTTGTCCGCACGCTATTACGCCACCTCCATGCCGGTGAGCGCGGGGACGTTCAGCAGCGTCATTCAGGTGACCTTCACTTACCAGTAGGACCGCGCCCCTTAGCACGGATGCTTTTCCTGCGCCCGGCGGTCAGTGTTGCCGGGCGTTTTTTTACCTCGGGCATTTCTGGCTGTTCAATCGGAAAGATCGGCAGCGCGTTTAACAAACGTTGGCCGTAATTTTTGGTGAGCAGACGTTTGTCATAAATCACCACCTCCCCCCAGCAGCCGTGGCTACGGATCAGACGCCCGACCTGCTGAATGAGGTTAAACGACGCCGCAGGTAAGCTTTGCACCTCAAAGGGATAGCGGTTGAGGCTTTTCAGCCACTCGCCTTCGGTGATGACGACAGGGCTGTCGATGGGCGGGAAGGCAATTTTATGAATATGCACCTGCGTCAGGTAATCGCCCTTCAAATCCAGACCTTCCGCGAAGGACTGTAATCCCACCAGCACGCTGCGCTCGCCGTTATCGATACGTTTGCGGTGCGTTTCCACCAGCCGGTAGCGCGGCTGATCGCCCTGGACCAGCAGTAATAAACGCAGATCGGTGACGTGCTCCAGGAAGCGCTGCATCGCGCGCCCGCTGGCAAACAGCACCAGCATGCCAGGGTATTTCTTGCTCTCAACCTGTTCGCGAAAGTAGGCCGCCATTTCCGCAATGTGCTGCTCCTCGTTGTCGATCAGCGGCTCGAATTTCATGCGCGGGATCACCAGCTTGCCCTGCTCGCAGTGGTTAAACGGCGAGTCCAGCGCCACAAAACGGTCGCCCGCTTTCTCTTTAAGCCCGCTCATCTCCTGCAGCCTTGAGAAACTGTTCAGGGAACGCAGCGTGGCAGAGGTGACCACCACGTGCGGCACGCTGCGCCAGATGAGCTTTTCCAGCTGATCGGCCACACGGATGCCCACGCAGTGGAAGAACAGGTGCACCTGCCCGTCCCGCACTTCGCGGGTGGCCCATTTGGTGACCGGCGCGCCGGACGCCTGCGCCATCGAGGCGAGCCGCCAGAGCTTGCTCTGCGCTTCGAACATGCCCAGCGCGCGGTTCATCTGTAACAGGATGCGGTGCAGACGCACCACGTCATGTGAGCCGGTTTTCTCGCTCAGATCGTTTAAGAACATCTCCGCCAGCCCGCGCAGTTTTTCGAGATGCTTCGCCAGCTGCTGGCAGATCTCCATCACCTCGTCCGGCAGTTCGCCCATCGCAAAGCGGTGTTCCGCCTCCTGAGTTGCAGGAAGATAAAGATTCAGGATGTTGTTAAGCGACGAGATAAGGCTGTAAACCTCTTCGCAGTGGTCGCTCAGACGCTCCGGCACCGCCAGCGGCGGCGTGGTTTTCGGCCGGAACTGCTCCATGCAGGTGGCGACAAGCTTACAGAAGAGATCCAGCTGCAGGCGGAACCAGGGGGCGGTAATTTCCGCGCTCATCTCCAGCGCGTCCCGCGCCACGTCCGGCAGGTGGTGGCCTTCGTCGAGCACCAGCAGCAGGTTTTTCGGCTCCGGCAGCACCGCTTCGCTCTCCAGCGCCGCCATCACCAGGGCGTGGTTAGCCACAACCACTTCGGCCTCCTGAATTTCGCGTCGGGCGACGAAGAACGGGCATTCGCGGTAGTAGTGGCAGTTGCGGTTCAGGCAGCTTGCCTTATCGGTGCTGAGCCTGCGCCACAGGTCGTCGCTGATGGCTTTATCGGTGTGATCGCGCAGGCCGTCCCATTTGTAGCCATCGAGATCGCCTTTCAGCGTTGCGCAGAGCTCCTGCTCGGCTTTGTTGTTTGGCGTGAGATCGTCGTCGAGGAACGCCAGCAGATCCTGTTGCGACGCCTCGCTGCTGGCAAGCCCTGCCAGGTTACGCGGGCAGACGTAGCGCCCGCGCCCAAAGGCGGCCGTAAACCGCAGGTCGGGGATGATTTTACGCAGCAGCGGTAAATCTTTGCTGAAGATCTGATCCTGCAGCGCCACGTTGGCGGTGCTGACCACCAGCGTTTTGTCCTCTTCCCGCGCGATGGCAATGCCGGGAATGAGATACGACAAGGTTTTCCCGACGCCGGTCGGGGCTTCAATCGCCAGATGTCGCCCGTCGTCCCCGGCGAGCGTTTTTGCCACGTCAGCAATCATCTGCCGCTGCGGCGCTCGGGGGATAAAATCGGGGATCTGCTGTTGTAGCGCCTTATACCATGCGCCAATTTGCGCCTTGAGCGCAGCGGTTAAAGCCATCGGAAAACCTGAAATACTGTATAAACAGCCACTATTGTGGCACTTTCTCTTCGCAGCCGCAAAAAGAAAAGCCCGGCTTTACGACCGGGCTTCCAGATTACTGCGGGTTAGCAGGCTTGCGCGGGCGGCGTCGGCGCTGCCCTTCTCCTGCCGGCTTGCCTTCGCCGCTGCGCCACGGATTGTCACCGGCCGGTTTGCTGTCGTTGCTACGACGCGGCGGTTTGCCCGCTGACTTCGGCGCGCCGCCTTCGGCACGGCGCGGCTGCTGACCGCGACCACCGCCGCCCTGACCGCGACCGCCCTGGCGACCGTTCTGAATCGGCTCGGCTTTGATAAACGGATCCACTTCGTAGCCCGGGGTTTCGATGCGCGGGATCTCTTTCTTCAGCAGACGTTCGATATCGCGCAGCAGCTTGTGCTCGTCCACGCAAACCAGAGAGAGCGCTTCACCGGTTGCCGCTGCACGACCGGTACGGCCAATACGGTGCACGTAGTCTTCCGGCACGTTTGGCAGCTCGTAGTTCACCACGTGCGGCAGCTCTTCAATGTCGAGGCCACGGGCAGCAATGTCGGTTGCCACCAGCACGCGGATGTCGCCAGACTTGAAGTCCGCCAGCGCACGGGTACGCGCGCCCTGGCTCTTGTTGCCGTGGATCGCCGCGCTGCGGATACCGTCTTTATTCAGCTGTTCCGCCAGGTGGTTGGCACCGTGCTTGGTGCGGGTAAAGACCAGCACCTGCTGCCAGTTACCCTGGCCGATCATCTGGGAGAGCAGTTCGCGCTTGCGCTTTTTATCAACAAAGTGAACGTGTTGCGTCACCTGCTCAGAGGCGGTGTTACGGCGCGCCACTTCCACTTCCAGCGGGTTATGCAGCAGCTTTTCCGCCAGCGCCTTGATCTCGTCGGAGAAGGTCGCGGAGAAGAGCAGGTTCTGACGACGCGGCGGCAGCTTGGCCAGCACGCGGCGAATATCGTGAATAAAGCCCATGTCGAGCATGCGGTCGGCTTCGTCCAGTACCAGAATTTCGATGTTATCCAGCTTCACCGCGTTCTGGTGTTCCAGATCCAGCAGACGGCCCGGCGTTGCCACCAGCACGTCCACGCCGCCACGCAGCTTCATCATCTGCGGGTTGATGCTAACGCCACCGAACACCACCAGCGAGCGAATGTTGAGATAGCGGCTATAGTCACGCACGTTCTCGCCAATCTGCGCGGCCAGTTCGCGGGTTGGAGTCAGGATCAAGGCACGAACCGGACGACGGCCTTTGGCGTGCGGCTGGTTTTTTACCAGCAGCTCTAACAGCGGCAGCGTAAAGCCCGCGGTTTTTCCGGTGCCGGTCTGGGCGCTGGCCATCAGGTCACGGCCCTGAAGAACGGCAGGAATAGCCTGCTGCTGGATTGGGGTTGGCTCAACGTAGCCCTGCTCTGCGATCGCGCGCAGAATTTCCGGGTTCAGGCCAAGGGAATCAAAAGACATAAAAACTCCGAACCGCCCCGACCATCACAGGTGTAGTTTTCAGGGAGATATAACAATTAGGAGGACAAAAACCACAATGTCGCGAAGGGGCGGAGTGTAGCAGCTTTTGTGACGTGGCGCATAAAATATCCCTCCGCGTTCCCTCGACGTTAGCGTGAATCAGGCATAATCTTAATCAATCGATTGATTAATTTTTAATGCCGCCATGAATACGTCACCCACAACAACCAAAGGTGAACAGGCCAAAAACCAACTTATTGCCGCCGCGCTGGCGCAGTTTGGTGAGTACGGGCTGCATGCGACCACGCGCGATATCGCCGCGCTGGCCGGGCAAAACATTGCGGCGATTACCTACTATTTTGGCTCAAAAGAGGATTTATATCTCGCCTGCGCCGAGTGGATTGCCGATTTTATCGGCACGCAGTTTCACCCGCACGTCGAGGAGGCCACCGCGCTGCTCAGCCAACCGTCGCCCGATCGCGAGGCCATCCGCCAGCTGATCCTCAATGCCTGCCACAACATGATCCGCCTGCTGACGCACGACGATACGCTCAACCTGAGCAAGTTTATCTCCCGCGAGCAGCTCTCCCCCACTACCGCCTATCAGCGGGTACACGATCGGGTCATTGCCCCGATGCATACCCACCTGACCCGGCTGATCGCCGCCTATACCGGGCGCGATGCCAGTGATACCGCGACAATTTTGCATACCCACGCCCTGCTGGGTGAAATCCTTGCCTTCCGTCTGGGCAGGGAAACCATCCTGTTACGCACCGGCTGGACACAATTTGATGAGGATAAAGCCGCGCAGATCGGTGAGGTGATCGCCTGTCATCTCGATCTGATCCTGCAAGGCTTAACGCAAAGGAGCCTGAAGTCATGAAAAAACCTGTCGCCATCATTCTGGTGGTTGTTGTTTTGCTTGCCGCGGGCGTCGGTGGATCGCTGTGGTACCAGAGCCATCAGGATAAAGGCCTGACGCTGTACGGTAACGTGGATATTCGCACGGTGAAGATGAGCTTCCGCGTCGGCGGACGTCTCGCCTCGCTGAGCGTTGACGAAGGCGATGCCATTAAAACCGGGCAGACGCTGGGGATGCTGGACAAAGCGCCCTATGAAAATGCGCTGCTGCAGGCAAAAGCCGGCGTCTCCGTCGCCCAGGCGCAGTATGACCTGATGCTGGCAGGCTATCGCGACGAAGAGATCGCTCAGGCCGCAGCGGCCGTCAAACAGGCGCAGGCGGCCTATGACTACGCGCAGAACTTTTACGCTCGCCAGCAGGGGCTGTGGAAAAGCCGAACCATTTCCGCGAATGACCTGGAAAATGCGCGCTCCTCCCGCGACCAGGCGCAGGCAACGCTGAAATCCGCGCAGGATAAATTAAGCCAGTACCACACCGGCAACCGCCCGCAGGATATCGCCCAGGCGAAAGCCAGCCTTGAACAGGCGCAGGCGCAACTGGCGCAGGCGGAGCTGGATTTGCACGACACCACGCTCATCGCCCCGTCTGACGGCACGCTGATGACCCGCGCCGTGGAGCCGGGCAGCATGCTCAGCGCGGGCAGCACCGTGTTAACCCTCTCCCTGACTCGCCCGGTCTGGGTACGTGCCTACATTGATGAGCCTAATCTCGGCCAGATGCAGCCGGGCCGCGAGCTGCTGCTCTATACCGACGGTCGCCCGGACAAGCCGTATCACGGCAAGGTGGGCTTTGTCTCCCCTACCGCCGAATTCACGCCGAAAACAGTAGAAACGCCGGACCTGCGTACCGACCTGGTGTATCGCCTGCGCATCATCGTGACTGATGCGGATGATGCCCTGCGCCAGGGCATGCCCGTCACCGTAAAAGTGAACAGCGGGGAACGACATGAATGATGCGGTTATCCAGCTCAACAATCTGGTCAAACGCTTCGCAGGGATGGACAAACCGGCGGTCGCGCCGCTGAACTGCACCATCCAGAAAGGCTATGTCACCGGCCTGGTCGGCCCGGACGGTGCGGGAAAGACCACGCTGATGCGCATGCTGGCCGGGCTGCTTAAGCCGGATGAAGGATCGGCCAGCGTGCTTGGCCTTGACCCGATAAAAGATGACGGCGAGCTCCACGCCATGCTCGGCTATATGCCGCAGAAGTTTGGCCTGTATGAAGATCTGACGGTGATGGAAAACCTGAACCTGTACGCCGACCTGCGCAGCGTCACCGGCGAAGCCCGACAGAAGACCTTCGCCCGCCTGCTGGAATTTACCTCCCTCGGCCCGTTCACCGACCGGCTGGCGGGCAAGCTTTCCGGTGGGATGAAGCAGAAGCTGGGTCTGGCCTGCACGCTGGTGGGCGAGCCAAAAGTGCTGCTGCTGGACGAGCCCGGCGTGGGCGTCGACCCGATATCGCGCCGCGAGCTGTGGCAGATGGTACACGAGCTGGCGGGCGACGGGATGCTGATCCTCTGGAGCACCTCCTACCTCGATGAAGCGGAACAGTGCCGGGACGTGCTGCTGATGAACGAAGGCGAACTGCTTTATCAGGGCGAGCCGACGACGCTGACGCAGAGCATGGCCGGGCGCAGCTTCCTGCTTCACAGCCCGCAGGCGTCCAACCGCTCGCTGCTGCAGCGGGTACTCAAGCTGCCGCAGGTCAGCGACGGGATGATTCAGGGACGCTCGGTGCGGGTGATCCTCAAAAAAGAGGCCACCGTCGACGATATTCGCCAGGCGCCCGGCATGCCTGAGATCGACATGGAAGAGACGGCGCCGCGTTTCGAAGATGCGTTTATCGACCTGCTGGGTGGCGCGGGGACGTCCGAGTCGCCGCTTGGCGCAATCCTGCACACGGTGGACGGCACGCCGGGCGAAACGGTGATCGAAGCCAAATCCCTCACCAAAAAGTTCGGGGATTTCGCCGCCACCGATAACGTCAATTTCGCGGTAAAACGCGGCGAGATTTTTGGCCTGCTTGGACCGAACGGCGCGGGAAAATCCACCACCTTTAAAATGATGTGTGGCCTGCTGGTCCCGACATCCGGCAAGGCGCTGGTACTGGACATGGACCTGAAGGTCAGCTCCGGCAAGGCGCGCCAGCATCTGGGCTATATGGCGCAGAAGTTCTCGCTTTATGGCAACCTGACGGTCGAGCAGAATCTGCGCTTTTTCTCCGGCGTGTATGGCCTGCGCGGTCGGGCGCAGAACGAGAAGATCCGCCGTATGAGCGACGCCTTCGGGTTAACGACGATTGCTTCCCACGCCACCGACGAACTGCCGCTCGGCTTTAAGCAGCGGCTGGCGCTGGCCTGCTCGCTGATGCACGAGCCGGATATTTTGTTTCTGGATGAGCCGACCTCCGGCGTTGATCCCCTCACCCGCCGCGAGTTCTGGCTGCATATCAACAGTATGGTGGAAAAAGGGGTGACCGTGATGGTGACCACCCACTTCATGGACGAGGCGGAGTACTGCGACCGCATCGGGCTGGTGTATCGCGGCAAGCTGATTGCCCACGGTACCCCGGACGACCTGAAAAATCAGGCCGCCGACGATGAGGTCCCGGACCCGACCATGGAGCAGGCGTTTATCACCCTCATCCACGACTGGGATAAGGAGAATGCCCATGCGCAGTAACGCCCTTTCCTGGCGCCGGGTGCGCGCGTTGTGCATAAAAGAGACGCGGCAGATCGTGCGTGATCCCAGCAGCTGGCTGATTGCGGTGGTGATCCCCCTGCTGCTGCTGTTTATCTTTGGCTACGGCATTAATCTGGACTCCAGCAAGCTGCGGGTTGGGATTTTGCTGGAGCAGCAGAGCGAGGAGGCGCTGGACTTCACCCACGCCATGACCGGCTCGCCCTACATTGACGCCACCATCAGCGACAATCGTCAGGAACTGATCCAGAAGATGCAGGCCGGGAAAATTCGCGGTCTGATCGTCATTCCGGTGGATTTTGCCGCCAATATGGCGCGGGCCAATGCCGATGCGCCGATCCAGGTGATCACCGACGGCAGCGAGCCGAACACCGCGAACTTCGTGCAGGGCTACGCGGAGGGGATCTGGCAGCTCTGGCAGATGCAGCGGGCGGAAGATCGGGGTGAAGAATTTAAACAGCTCATTGATGTGCAAACGCGCTACTGGTTTAACCCCGCCGCCATCAGCCAGCACTTTATTATTCCGGGCGCGGTGACCATCATCATGACGGTAATCGGCGCGATTCTGACCTCGCTGGTGATCGCTCGCGAGTGGGAGCGCGGCACCATGGAGGCGCTGCTCTCCACCGAAGTGACGCGCGTCGAGCTGCTGCTGTGCAAGCTCATCCCCTACTACTTCCTCGGCATGCTGGCGATGCTGCTCTGCATGCTGGTTTCCGTCTTTATCCTCGGCGTGCCGTATCGCGGCTCGCTGGTGGTGCTGTTCTTTATCACCAGCCTCTTTTTACTCAGCACGCTGGGCATGGGGCTGCTCATCTCCACCATCACCCGCAACCAGTTTAACGCGGCCCAGGTGGCGCTCAACGCCGCCTTTTTGCCGTCGATTATGCTGTCCGGCTTTATCTTCCAGATAGACAGCATGCCTGCCGTGATCCGCGCCGTGACCTACGTGATTCCGGCGCGCTACTTTGTGAGCACGCTGCAGAGCCTGTTCCTGGCAGGGAATATTCCGGTGGTGCTGATCGTCAACACGCTGTTTTTACTGGCGTCAGCGGCAATGTTTATCGGGTTGACGTGGATGAAAACCAAACGGCGTTTAGATTAACACCGTGCAAATATTTCGCCCGGTGGCGCTACGCTTACCGGGCCTACGATTTGTAGGTCGGGTAAGCGCAAGCGCCACCCGACTGGAGGACGATGCGATGTTTCACCGATTATGGACGTTGATACGCAAAGAGCTGCAATCCCTGCTGCGCGAGCCGCAAACCCGCGCCATTCTGGTGTTGCCGGTGCTGATCCAGGTTTTACTGTTCCCGTTTGCCGCCACGCTGGAGGTGACCAACGCCACCATCGCCATTTACAACGAAGACAACGGCAAACACGCCGTTGAGCTGACGCAGCGTTTTGCCCGCGCGAAAGCCTTTACCCACATCCTGCTGCTGAAAAGCCCGCAGGCGATCCAACCCACTATCGACACGCAAAAAGCGCTGCTGCTGGTGCGGTTCCCGGCGGATTTTTCCCGCAATCTGGATACCTTCCAGACCGCGCCGCTGCAGCTGATCCTCGACGGACGCAACTCCAACAGCGCCCAGATCGCGGCCAACTATCTGCAGCAGGTCGTGAAGGATTACCAGCAGGAGCTGATGGACGGCAAACCGAAGCCCAACAACAGCGAACTGGTGGTGCGCAACTGGTATAACCCGAATCTGGACTACAAGTGGTTTGTGGTGCCGTCGCTGATCGCCATGATCACCACCATCGGGGTGATGATCGTCACCTCCCTCTCCGTCGCCCGCGAGCGCGAACAGGGCACGCTGGATCAACTGCTGGTCTCCCCGCTCGCCACCTGGCAAATTTTCGTCGGCAAAGCGGTGCCGGCGCTGATTGTCGCGACCTTCCAGGCCACCATCGTGCTGGGGGTGGGAATTTGGGCCTACCAGATCCCGTTCGCCGGATCGCTGGCGCTGTTTTACTTCACGATGGTGATTTACGGGCTGTCGCTGGTGGGGTTTGGGCTGCTGATTTCCGCACTCTGCTCGACGCAGCAGCAGGCGTTTATTGGGGTATTCGTCTTTATGATGCCCGCCATCCTGCTCTCGGGGTACGTCTCACCCGTCGAGAATATGCCGGTGTGGCTCCAGGATCTGACGTGGATAAACCCGATTCGCCACTTTACGGATATCACCAAGCAGATCTATCTGAAGGATGCGAGTCTGGATATTGTCTGGGGAAGTTTGTGGCCGCTACTGGTCATCGCGGCCACGACGGGCTCAGTGGCCTATGCGATGTTTAGACGCAACATCGCGTAGCTTTTTCTCTTTGGTAAGCAACGAGACCACCGCAGGCCCTGCGAGGATAGCCAGACCCGCCAGGGCCAGCAGCAGGTTGTTTTGCAGGACGCGTGACAGCAGCCACAGGACAATCATCGCTGCACCAAAGTACCAGGTGGTGGTGAGCTCTTCGAGCACATCACCCACCTCACGCCAGCGCGCTTCATGGTGGCGCTGTAAGAACAGCATCGACAGCACGGTGACGCCGTAAAGGACGCATAGCCCCAGGCCAACACGCACCAGCGTGCCGCTCATCCAGCCCATCACCAGTACGGCCACGACCAGTAAATGCAACATTATCTGCCAGCAACTCAGGCCAGTTGCGACACGAACACGTTGTTGCCACTTCATGGCTTCTCTCCTGAAGGATTTTTCTCTGCTTAATCAGACTACCGCACTTTACGGAAAATTCCGTAACGCCGCATCTTTTTGTGACGCCGACTACACTTTATTTTCATTGGGATAGTCACTCAGGAAGGAGCTTATGACGAAAAAAATGCAGCATTTCTCGCTTAAAGTGCTGACGATAAACATTCATAAAGGCTTCACAGCATTTAACCGCCGCTTCATTTTACCGGAGCTGCGCGACGCGGTGCGCACCGTCAGCGCGGATATTGTCTGCCTGCAGGAGGTGATGGGCGCACACGAAGTGCATCCGCTTCACTTTGAGAACTGGCCCGACACGCCGCACTATGAATTTCTGGCCGACACCATGTGGAGTGATTATGCCTACGGCCGCAACGCGGTCTATCCGGAAGGGCATCACGGCAACGCTGTGCTGTCCCGCTACCCCATTGAACATTACGAAAACCGCGACGTTTCCGTCGGGGAGAGCGAAAAACGCGGCCTGCTTTACTGCCGCATTACCCCGCCCGACCTTGAGCTGCCCATCCACGTCGGCTGCGTTCACCTGGGCCTGCGCGAGGCCCATCGTCAGGCGCAGCTGAAAATGCTGGCCGAATGGGCCAATGCGCTTCCCGAGGGAGAACCGGTAGTGGTCGCAGGCGATTTCAACGACTGGCGACAGCGGGCAAACCATCCATTGAAGGTGGAAGCCGGGCTGGAGGAAATTTTCACCCGGGCGAACGGCAGACCTGCGCGCACGTTCCCGGTCCGTTTCCCACTGCTGCGGCTTGACCGCATCTACGTAAAAAATGCCCATGCCAGCAGCCCGACCGCCCTGGCGCTCCTTAACTGGCGGCATCTTTCCGACCATGCCCCGCTCAGCGCGGAGATCCACCTATGAAATGTTCCTGGCAGGAAGGCAACCGGATCACGCTGCTGGTCAACGGGGACGAGTATTACCCGGCCGTGTTTAAGGCGATTGATCACGCTCAGCAGAAGGTGATCCTCGAAACTTTCATCTGGTTCGAAGACAACGTCGGCAAGCAGCTGCACAGCGTGCTGCTGCGCGCCGCCCAGCGCGGCGTCAAAATTGAAGTACTGCTGGATGGCTACGGCTCGCCGGACCTCAGCGATGCGTTCGTCAATGAACTGACCGCCGCAGGCGTGGTGTTCCGCTACTACGATCCCGGCCCTCGCCTGTTCGGCATGCGGACCAACCTTTTCCGCCGGATGCACCGCAAAATTGTGGTGGTGGATGAGACGGTGGCGTTTGTCGGCGGCATTAACTACTCCGCTGAGCATATGTCCGACTACGGCCCGGAAGCGAAGCAGGATTACGCCATTCGCATTGAAGGCCCGGTGGTGCAGGACATCTTGCTGTTTGAGCTGGAGAACCTGCCGGGGAAAGAGGCCGTTCGCCGCTGGTGGCGACGCCGCCATCGCCCGGAAGAGAACCGGAAGCCCGGCGAAGCGCAGGCGCTTTTCGTCTGGCGCGACAACGGCGAGCACCGGGACGATATTGAACGTCACTATCTCAAGATGCTGGCCAACGCGAAGCGCGAAGTGATCATCGCCAACGCCTACTTCTTCCCGGGCTATCGCCTGCTGCATGCCATGCGCAATGCCGCCCGACGCGGCGTGCGCGTGAAGCTGATTGTACAGGGCGAGCCGGACATGCCGATCGTCAAAGTCGGGGCGCGGCTGCTGTACAACTACCTGGTGAAGGGCGGCGTCCAGATCTACGAATATCGTCGTCGGCCGCTGCACGGCAAAGTCGCGCTGATGGACGATCACTGGGCCACCGTGGGCTCCAGCAACCTCGATCCGCTGAGCCTGTCGCTGAATCTTGAAGCCAACCTGATCATTCACGATCGCCAGTTTAATCAGACCCTGCGGGATAACCTGCAGGCGCTGATCGTTAACGACTGCGTGCGCGTGGATGAGTCCATGGTCCCCAAACGCACCTGGTGGAACCTGGGCATCAGCGTGGTGGTGTTCCACTTTCTGCGGCATTTCCCGGCGATGGTCGGCTGGCTGCCAGCGCATACGCCGAAGCTGGCGCAGGTGGACCCGCCGGTACAACCCGAAATGGAAACCCAGGACCGCATAGAAGCGGAAGACGGAGGCAAACCCTGATGTCAAAATCGCATCCACGCTGGCGTCTGGCAAAAAAGATCCTCACCTGGGTATTCTTTATTGCCGTCGCGGTGCTGCTGGTGGTCTACGCGCAGAAAGTGGACTGGGAAGAGGTGTGGAAGGTTATCCGCAACTATAACCGGATGGTGCTGCTGGGCGCGACGGGGCTGGTTATCGTAAGCTACCTGATGTACGGCTGCTATGACCTGCTGGGTCGGGCCTACTGCGGCCACAAGCTGGCCAAACGTCAGGTAATGCTGGTGTCGTTTATCTGCTACGCCTTTAACCTGACGCTGAGCACCTGGGTCGGGGGGATTGGCATGCGCTATCGCCTCTACTCGCGGCTCGGGCTGCCGGGTGGGACCATCACCCGCATTTTTTCCCTGAGCATTACCACCAACTGGCTGGGCTATATTCTGCTCGGCGGGGTGATCTTCACCATCGGCGTGGTGCAGTTGCCCGCGCACTGGTATATCGATGAGGCCACGCTGCGGATTCTGGGCATCGTACTGCTGCTGATTATCGCCGTTTATCTGTGGGCCTGCGCATTTGCCAGACGCCGTCATATGACCATTAAAGGGCAAAAGCTGGTCCTGCCCTCGTGGAAGTTTGCGGTGTTGCAGATGGCGGTTTCCAGCGCTAACTGGATGGCGATGGGAGCCATCATCTGGCTGCTGATTGGCGAGGACGTAAATTACTTCTTCGTGCTGGGCGTGCTGCTGGTGAGCAGTATTGCGGGCGTGATTGTGCATATTCCGGCGGGGATCGGCGTGCTGGAAGCGGTATTTATTGCCCTGCTGGCCGGGGAGCATGTCTCTCAGGGAACGATTATCGCCGCCCTGCTGGCGTACCGCATGCTGTATTACTTCCTGCCGCTGGCGCTGGCAACGGTCTGTTATCTGGTGCTGGAGAGTCGGGCGAAAAAGCTGCGGGCGAAGAATGAGAGGATGCTAGCGAAGTGAACAAGTCGGGTGGCGGCTTCGCCTTACCCGACCTACGGTTCGCGCTTCGCAGGACGGGCAAGGCGAAACCGCCACCCTGCAAAGCAATCTTAACGACGGTTGCCAAGAATTCGCAGCAGCATCAGGAACAGGTTGATGAAGTCCAGATAGAGCGTCAGCGCGCCCAGAATCGAATATTTGCGCAGGTTTGAACTGTCGCGCACGTCAATCTGCTCGCCGATGTTTTTCAGCTTCTGGGTGTCATAGGCCGTTAACCCCACGAAGAGCACCACCCCGATATAGGTCACAGCCCACATCAGCGCTTCGCTCTTCAGCCACAGGTTCACCAGCGACGCCAGCACAATCCCAATCAGCCCCATAAACAGCATGCTGCCGAAACCGCTCAGATCGCGCTTCGTGGTGTAACCGTACAGGCTCATCGCACCGAACATCCCGCCGGTGACCACAAAGGTGCTGGCAATGGATGAGTAGGTGTAAACGATAAAGATGCTGGAAAGCGTCAGCCCCGTTAGCGCCGAATAGAGCATAAACAGGGTCGTTGCCATGCCGGCACTCAGCTTGTGCACCAGACCCGAAAGCACAAACACCAGCGCCAGCTGCGCGATAATCAGCCCAAAGAAGGTGATCTTGCTGGAGAAGATAAACATCATCAGCTCCGGCGTGTTCGCCGCATACCACGCGATAAACGCGGTAAGCAGCAGGCCAACCGTCATCCAGCCGTACACCTGAGCCATATACGTCTGCAGGCCGCTACGGGTCTGCTGTACTATTGAATCGGAACGCGGAAATCGGTCCATGATTCACTCCTGATTAAGTTTAAGTAGACACACACGTTAAGATTAACACATCCACGTAAACCGACTACCAACGGCTGGCGGCTTGTTTATCGCTGTCGCGCGATTCCACCCAGCGGTCACCTTCCGGCGTGGCTTCGCGCTTCCAGAACGGCGCCCTGGTTTTGAGGTAATCCATAATGAACTCCCCTGCGGCAAACGCGCTGCCGCGGTGCGCGCTGGTCACCCCGACGAAGACAATCTCCTCGCCAGGCCACATCTCACCGATGCGGTGAATTACCGTGACGCGCCCGAGCGGCCAGCGGCCTCGCGCCTCGTCCACAATCTCCGCCAGCGATTTTTCCGTCATGCCGGGATAGTGCTCCAGCGTCAGGGCCTTCACGCTGTCACCGAGGTTATGGTTGCGCACTTTGCCAGTGAAAGTGACGACCGCGCCGTCTTCATCGCGTTCCGCCAGCCAACTGTATTCGGTCCCCACGTTAAAACGCTCGGGGCTCACCAGAATTCGGGTTTCAGCCATCTTAACCCCCTGTGACCGGCGGGAAGAAGGCCACTTCATCCCCGGCCTTCAGCGGATGGGTAAGCTCCACCAGCGTCTGGTTAACGGCGGCCAGCAGCTTGCCTTCGTCCAGCGCCAGCGCCCAGCGGTCGCTTTGTGCCGCCAGATGCGCGCGCAGGGCCGCAACGTTTTCAAAAGAGGCATCCAGCGTCAGGCTGTCGGTATTCACCAGCTCGCGCACCTGCGCAAAAAAGAGCACCTTAATCATGGCTGTCCACCTTAAAATCACCGGATTTTCCGCCGCTTTTTGCCAGCAGGCGAACCGGGCCAATCACCATATCTTTCTGCACCGCTTTGCACATGTCGTAGATGGTCAGCGCGGCAACGGAGGCCGCCGTCAGCGCCTCCATCTCCACGCCGGTTTTGCCGGTTAAGCGGCAGAGTGACTCAATGCGCACGCGGTTCTGCTCCGGCTGCGCCTGCAGGTTCACTTCCACCTTGCTCAGCATCAGCGGATGGCACAGCGGGATGAGATCCCAGGTGCGCTTGGCGGCCTGAATACCCGCGATGCGCGCGGTGGCAAAGACATCACCCTTGTGATGGCTGCCGTCGATAATCATCGCCAGCGTTTCCGGCAGCATGGTGACGAACGCTTCGGCGCGCGCCTCGCGCACCGTTTCCGCTTTGGCGGAGACGTCAACCATATGCGCTTCACCGGCGGCGTTAATGTGGGTCAGTTGTGACATAGCTTATTTCTTTAAATGGGGATGGAAATTACACGGACGGGTACGGGCATCCAGCTGCGGGGCGATGATGTTTTCCCACGCGGTGCGGCAGGCTTTCGTCGAGCCCGGCATGGCGAAAATCAGGGTTTTGTTCGCCACCCCGGCAACGGCGCGCGACTGCAGCGTGGAGGTGCCAATCTCTTCAAAGGAGAGCATGCGGAACACCTCGCCGAAGCCTTCCACCTCGCGGTCGAACAGCGGGAGCAGCGCTTCAGGCGCCTGATCGCCCGCGGTAAAGCCGGTGCCGCCGGTGATCAGCACCACCTGCACCTCATCACTGGCGATCCACTGCGAGACCTGCGCGCGAATGGCGTAGCGGTTCTCCTTCACGATCGCTTTATCAACAATGTTATGCCCCGCGTCATGGGCCGCCTCGCGCAGCCAGTGGCCGGAGGTATCATCCTCTTCACCACGACGGTCGGAAACCGTAAGGATTGCAATGCGTGTCGGGATAAATTCTGCGCTAACCTGACTCATCTTCTGATTCCTTCTTAAGACTGGTTACCCGCCGATGTAAGACAGGTTCTGAGTAATGCCGGTATTGCCCTGATGCAGGAAGTGGGTCTGTTTTTTATGCGTCAGTGCTTCAGAAATGCGCGCTTCAAGCGCGTCCTGCTGCGCATCGTCTTCCAGCAGATCGCGAAGGTCCACGCCGCCGTCGCCGAACAGGCAGAGATGGAGTTTACCCACGGAAGAGACGCGCAGGCGATTGCAGCTGGCGCAGAAG
Source organism: Enterobacter sp. SGAir0187 (assembly GCF_002952735.2). NCBI lineage: Bacteria > Pseudomonadati > Pseudomonadota > Gammaproteobacteria > Enterobacterales > Enterobacteriaceae > Enterobacter > Enterobacter sp. SGAir0187. The sequence continues at coordinate 1,146,059 of NZ_CP025034.2, forward strand.
TCTTTCTCGTAAGGCATGATGAGCCCGATCTCACCTTCATAATCAGGATGACAGAAGACCTGTGCCGGACCGTCACTGCGCTGGCGGATCTGGTGGATCCAGCCGCGTTTCAGCAGCTCGTCGCGCAGCACCATGCCGGAGATGTGATGGCGACGGAACAGCTCACTGCCCTCGCCGGTTTCCATCAGCTCGATAAAACGCAGCTGAATGGGGCGGGATTTGATCCACGCCAGGAAGGTATCAAGCTGGTGATGGTTTACATCACGCATCAGCACCGTGTTGACTTTGACTTTTTCGAAGCCGGCCGCAAATGCCGCATCGATACCGTCCATGACCTGCTGGAATTTATCCTGGCCGGTAATGGCGTGGAACTGGCGGGCATCCAGACTGTCCACGCTGACGTTAATGGCGGTTAAGCCCGCATCGCGCCAGGTGGCTACGTCGCGCGCCATACGGTAACCGTTGGTGGTCACCGCAATCTGGCGGATACGTTCGTTTTCACGTACGGCGGCAATGATGTCGGGGAAATCGCGGCGCAGCGAGGGTTCACCGCCGGTAAGGCGCACTTTTTCGGTGCCGAGCTCAGAGAAGGCGCGCGTGACGCGGCGCACTTCATCCACGGAGAGAAAGCCGTTATTGGTGACGCTGCCCGGTTTGTAACCATCGGGCAGGCAGTAGGTGCAACGGAAGTTGCACACATCGGTAATCGACAGACGTAAGTAATAAAACTTACGCGCGAAAGCATCAGTAAGTTGTGAAGCCATGTACACCTTTCCAGATCGGGAGGCACAGTCATTTCTTTCTGTACCCTGGTGGCACATTCGCCACGGCCAGAGCGCCATATCTTTCGACACAGGCACAAGGGCTAGAGTGTATGTTTTCAATGTTGAAAACGTGGTTAGGGCGATAGTAGCGCGGAAAGTCGGACTGCGCCATTGTCGCTTTTCGCTATATAATTATGTATATAGCGAATCATTCGTCCATTTTCGCTACAGAATACCTAAAAACTGCACTTTCACATTGATATACGTCATTTTGCTTCGGGTGAGGCATCGTCTTTTAGGGGTAGTTAGGTTACTGTTACGCGATCGAACGTGATAAGGAATACGTATGCGCAATCGCACTTTTGCGGATCTTGACCGAGTGGTCGCTCTTGGCGGAGGCCACGGCCTGGGCCGCGTCATGTCCTCGTTGTCGTCACTCGGCTCAAGGCTGACAGGGATAGTGACCACCACCGACAACGGCGGCTCAACCGGGCGGATCAGACGTGCCGAAGGCGGCATTGCCTGGGGCGATATGCGCAACTGCCTGAACCAGTTAATTACCGAGCCGAGCGTCGCGTCGGCGATGTTTGAGTACCGTTTTGGCGGTAATGGCGAACTTTCCGGACATAACCTCGGAAATCTGATGTTAAAGGCGCTGGATCACCTGAGCGTAAGGCCTCTCGAAGCCATCAATCTGATCCGTAATCTGCTCAAAGTGGACGCATTTCTGATCCCCATGTCTGAACAACCGGTTGACTTGATGGCCATCGACGCCGAAGGGCATGAAGTTTACGGTGAGGTGAACATTGACCAGCTCCTCCTGCCGCCAACGGAGTTAATGACCTATCCGAGCGTGCCCGCCACGCGTGAAGCGGTAGAGGCAATCGGGGAAGCGGATCTTATCCTGATCGGTCCAGGCAGTTTTTACACCAGCCTGATGCCCATTCTGCTGGTGAAAGAGCTGGCGCAGGCGCTGCGCCGCACCCCGGCGCCGATGGTTTACATCGGTAATCTGGGACGTGAACTGAGCCCGGCGGCGGCGAGCCTGTCGCTGGCGGACAAGCTTGAATTAATGGAGCATTACGTCGGCAAGAAAATCATTGACGGCGTAGTCGTAGGCCCAAAAGTGGATGTGTCAGGGATTGGCGATCGTCTGGTAGTGCAGGAGCCGCTGGAGGCCTCAGACATCAAGTATCGCCACGACCGCCATCTGCTGCGCGAGGCACTGGAGAAGGCGATTCAGGCGCTGGGTTAGGTTCGTTTTGTGCGGCCTGATGCCCTCACCCCGGCCCTCTCCCCGGGGAGAGGGAGAAAACACGCTGCTTTAAGCTATGATGCCGCGATAAACAGATCCCGCAGCTGATGAAGCTGGTCGCGGATCTGCGCTGCCTCTTCGAACTCCAGGTTCTGCGCGTGCTGCATCATCTGCCCTTCCAGCTCGTGGATTTTCTGCTGCAGCGCTTTTGGCGTCAGCACGACGGTATCTTCTTCCACCAGTGAACGCGCCTTGCCGCGGCCTTTCGCTTTGGTTTTGGCGATGTTCTGACCCAGCGCCAGAATATCCACCACCTTCTTGTTCAGCCCCTGCGGGGTAATGCCGTGTTCTTCATTGTAGCGCTGCTGTTTCTCACGGCGGCGCTCCGTCTCACCAATCGCTTTCGCCATCGACGGGGTAATTTTGTCACCGTACAAAATCGCTTTCCCGTTGACGTTACGCGCGGCGCGGCCAATGGTCTGGATCAGGGAGCGTTCAGAGCGCAGGAAGCCCTCTTTGTCCGCGTCCAGAATCGCCACCAGCGAGACCTCCGGCATATCGAGACCTTCTCGCAGCAGGTTAATCCCTACCAGCACGTCAAACTCACCCAGACGCAGGTCGCGGATAATCTCCATGCGCTCCACGGTATCGATATCCGAGTGCAGATAACGCACCTTCTCGCCGTGCTCTTCGAGATACTCGGTCAGGTCTTCCGCCATACGCTTGGTGAGCGTGGTCACCAGCACGCGCTCGTTGATGGCGGAACGGGCGCGGATCTCAGAGAGCAGGTCGTCCACCTGCGTGGCCACCGGACGCACCTCGATAACCGGATCCAGCAGCCCGGTCGGACGTACCACCTGGTCAACCACCTCATCGCCCGATTTTTCCAGCTCATAGTTGCCCGGCGTGGCCGAGACGTAGATGGTTTGCGGCGCCAGCGCCTCAAACTCTTCAAATTTCATCGGACGGTTATCCAGCGCTGACGGCAGGCGGAAACCGTACTCCACCAGCGTCTCCTTACGCGCCCGGTCGCCACGATACATCCCGCCGATCTGCGGGATCGTGACGTGGGATTCGTCGATCACCAGCAAACCGTCGGCCGGAAGGTAATCAAACAGCGTCGGCGGCGGCTCCCCCGGGCCGCGCCCGGAGAGGAAGCGGGAGTAGTTTTCAATGCCGGAGCAGTAGCCCAGCTCGTTCATCATCTCCAGGTCGAACTGGGTACGCTGACTCAGGCGCTGCTCTTCCAGCAGCTTATTGTTCGCCAGCAGCACCTTACGGCGCTCGGCCAGCTCCACTTTGATCTCTTCCATCGCCTGCACGATACGCTCGCGCGGCGTCACGTAGTGCGTTTTCGGGTAGATGGTGAAGCGCTGGATCACCGACTCAACGTGTCCGGTCAGCGGGTCGAAGAGCGACAGGCGTTCAACCTCTTCGTCAAACAGCTCGACGCGCAGCGCCATATCGTCCGATTCTGCCGGGAAGATGTCGATCACTTCACCGCGCACGCGGAAGGTGCCGCGCTGGAAGGCCTGGTCGTTGCGGGTGTACTGCAGCTCCGCCAGGCGCCGCAAAATCGCGCGCTGGTCGATGATCATCCCCTGCGTCAGGTGCAGCATCATCTTGAGATAGAGATCCGGATCGCCCAGACCGTAGATCGCGGAAACCGAGGCAACGACGATCACATCGCGACGCTCCAGAAGCGCCTTCGTGGCCGACAGTCGCATCTGCTCGATGTGTTCGTTCACTGAGGCATCTTTTTCAATGAAGGTGTCAGAGCTCGGCACATAGGCTTCAGGCTGGTAGTAATCGTAGTAGGAGACAAAATACTCCACCGCGTTTTCCGGGAAGAACTCTTTCATCTCGCCGTAAAGCTGCGCCGCCAGGGTTTTATTGGGCGCCAGCACCATCGTTGGGCGCTGGAGATCCGCAATCACGTTGGCAATGGTAAATGTTTTACCCGAGCCGGTGACCCCCAGCAGCGTCTGGTGCGCCAGCCCATCCTCCAGCCCCTCTTCCAGACGACGTATCGCCTCAGGCTGATCGCCAGATGGACGGAAAGCAGAATTCAATTTGAACGGTTTACTCATGGGCGACAACCTGATGACGTTATAAGCGGCAGGTGAGTAATTTTACTCCTTGTTGCCAGGAATGCCAGTAAAAAACACTGGATGAAAAACCAGTAGCATGTCAGGATATTTAGAGTAGCGCCTGAATGATTAGCGCGATAGCGACCAAAATTTGGACTGTGACAACATAAAACACCAGTCAGGTCAGGTTATCCCCAGAACTTTTTCTTTTTTAACATTTGTCAAGCCAGGTAATGATAGTTTTGTGGCAACCGGTGACACTTTCATGACGGGAATTGCTTTTATCTAAGCAATTAAAAACTAAACGATATTTTCTAAAGCCGCGTTTCGCGTCAATTTGGGCGTAAGCCGCGTCTTCTCTCGCTTATCGCGTGTTTTCTAACTCTAATGCACATGGTTATCCACAGGAATAGTGGATAAGTGCTTCCAGCCCATACAGACTGGCGCTCCGCAAATTCCCGGATTTTCCCACGAGACGGCGGCAAAAAATTTTTATAGCTATTTTTTGCTGATTAACAGTTGCGTCATTCATAACCAACCGATGCGATCTTGCTCACATTTTCACCCTTTCGGGCTCTGCACCACAACTCACCACCGCCAGCACCGTCGATGTGCAAGCCCGGTTTTTATCCGCCGCGCTTCTGTGACTTATTCCTAAAAAAGTCGCTTTTTTAACCACTTTCCGCTTTATGGCAGGGGTTTTGCAGATTCATCCACGAGCCACACCTACACACATTTTTAAGGAGAGAAAGATGTTGAGTCTGCGTGCAGTGAATCAGTTTTACGGAAGTCAACATACGCTATGGAATGTGGATTTAGATTTTCCGCAAGGGATGTGTACAGGCGTCGTTGGTCTGCCGGGTATGGGGAAAACCACCCTCATGAATTGCATCGCCGGGAAAGTGCCCGTCGAAAGCGGCAGCATCATCTGGTATGAGGCGGGCGCGCCGCCGCGTGATTTGCTCCACCCGCCGTCAGAACAGCGCTCCGGGCCGGGGATTGGCTATGTCTCGCAGGACAGGCGGATCTTCTCTCAGCTAACGATTGAAGAGAACCTGCATATCGCCATGCGGGCGACGGGGAAACCTAACCCGGAGGCGAAAAATGACGTTTACGACCTGTTTCCGGCGCTCTATGGGGTGCGGCAAACCCGCGCCAACACGCTCTCTCCGGACGACCAGTATCAGCTGGCGCTGGCTAATGCGCTGGTAAACCGCCCTCACCTGCTGATCCTCGATGAACCCCTGCACGGCGCGGGGCACAGCGTTGCCCAGAAGCTGGTGCAGCTGCTGGGGCGATTAAACCGGGAGCTGGGTATGACGGTGCTGTTAGCGGAGCAGCAGCTGTCGTTTATCCGTCGGGTGGCGGACCGTTTCTGTATGCTCTATCGCGGGCGTAACGTGGCGCAGGGCCACGTTAACGAACTGGATGATGAGCTTATCGCTCACTGGATGTCGCGGGAAGCAAAACGCTGAGATCGAGATAACGTCCGGTTTCGGCATTTTCCGCGCCGTCAGCAAGCCAGGGGATCTCCCCGAGGCACGGCGCGGGCAGGACGCGCCTGAGCGTCGCCAGATACTCCAGGTGTCGTTTACCCGGCGCAACCACGTCGTTGGCTATCCAGCCCGCCAGACGCAGTCCGGCCTGCTGTACGGCCTGCGCGGTCAACATGGCGTGATTGATACAGCCCAGCTTGACGCCGACGACAAGAATGACCGGAAGCTGCTCGGCCTGCACCCAGTCAGCAAACGTCTGCGTGTCTGAAAGCGGCGTAAACCAGCCGCCAGCCCCTTCCACCAGCACCCAGTCGGCCTGGCTTTCCAGCGTCCGCAATCCGACGGACAGCACGGCGAAATCAATCGGACGGCCTTCATCGGCGCTGACAATGTGCGGCGAGGTCGGCTCGGCAAAGGTGTACGGATTCACCGCGGAATAGGCGAGTTCACGCGTGCTGTTACGCTGGAGCGCCAGCGCGTCGGTGTTGCGTAACCCTTCCGCCGTCATCTCGCTGCCGGACGCCACGGGTTTATACCCGGCGGTGTTTTTCCCGAGCAGGCGTGCCGCCTGCAGCAGCGCCGAGCTGGCCACCGTTTTACCCACTTCTGTGTCCGTGCCGGTGACAAAATAACGTTCAGTCACGTTCGATAATCCCATGAAAAAGTTGATAGGAGAGCGGGAATTGACCCCGCTGCTGCGGCCAGGCCAGCTCAAGGCGCTGAAGCTGACCGCGGGTGAGCGGTTTTTTCTCGCGTCCGGTATGCAGGTGCGTGGCGCCGATGCCCTTCAGCGAACGCATGGCGCTGAACGCATCGCTAAAATTGAGCGTGATGGTCTGCACCACGCTACGAGCGCGCCAGCCTGCCAGCGCCTGCGTCACCTGTTCATGCGATAAAAACCGGTTAGCATGCGTCTGCTCATCCACCGCTTTCCAGGCCTGATTCAGCTCCGGCAGCGAACTTTCCAGCAAGGTAGTAAACGCCACCTTCCCGCCCGGTCGCGCCACGCGATAAAGCTCGCGCAAGGCCTGCGGCAGGCTGCTGCACCACTGGACTGCCAGATGGCTCCAGACCAGATCAAACTGCGCATCTGCCAGCGGGATCGCCTCGATATCGGCCAGCAGATAACGATCTGCTGCCTGCCGCTGGCGCGCCTCTTCCAGCATCTGTACTGAGAGATCGATAGCCGTCACCTGGCTTCCCGCTCCGCGCCAGTAGCGGCTGTTGCTGCCGGGACCACACCCGGCGTCAAGCACCTGGGGAAAACGGTTCTCGCCAAGCGTGGCCAGAAGCCCCTGCGCACTCAGACGCTGCAGCTCATCATGCTGCGAATAGCTCTGCGCGGCGCGGCCAAATGCCGCCGCGATGGCCTGCTTATTCACCGGCATCATGGAGCGCCTCCAGCAACGTCTCAATATCCTGTCGTTCATGCGCCGCCGTCAGGGTTAAGCGCAGCCGCGCCGTGCCCGGTGGTACTGTTGGCGGGCGGATGGCGGTCACCCACATGCCGCGCTGGCACAGCGCCTGTGCCAGGGCCAGCGCGCGGGCATTTTCACCGACAATCACCGGCTGGATAGCGCTCTGCGAATCGGTGCTGCGGAAGGGCAGCGCTGCGAGTCCCTGACGGAAGCGGACGATATGCTCTGCCAGACGCTGGCGACGCTCATCCCCTTCCGCGCTGCGGATGACTGCCAACGACGCCGACAGCGCCACGGCCTGCGCCGGAGGCATGCTGGTGCTGTAAATCAGGTGGCGGGCAAACTGCAGCAGATAGTCGGCGATAGATTCGCTGCACAGCACGGCGGCGCCGCTGACGCCAAAGCCTTTGCCAAAGGTGACAATCAGCAGTTCCGGCTTCACGTTTTGCTGATACGCGCTCCCGCGCCCTTCGTCGCCCATCACACCAGTGCCGTGGGCATCGTCCACCAGCAGCCAGGCATGCTGCCGCTTTGCGGCCTCGTGCAGCGCGGCAAGCGGCGCGCTGTCGCCGTCCATGCTGAACACCCCTTCCGTGACCGCCAGCTGTTGTCCTTCGCAGGGTTTATTCAGCAGCGCAGCAAGCTGTCCCGCATCGTTATGGGCAAAACGCCGCAGCTGCGCCGGGCTTAAATTTGCTGCCTCCAGCAGGGAGGCGTGGCTCAGGCGGTCGGCGACAATGCGGTCCGCCTTCCCCATCAGGGCCGTGATGACCGCCTGGTTGGCGGCAAAGCCGGAGATAAACAGCAGCGCGCGCGGGTAGCCGAGCCAGTCAGCCAGTTCCTCTTCCAGCGCCTGATGCGCCGTGGTGTATCCACTGACGTGTCCCGATCCGCCGCTGCCCACGCCAAACCGCTCCGCGCCCTGCTGCCAGGCGCGGATAATGGCCGGATGCTGGCTCAGCCCGAGATAGTCATTGCTGGAGAAATTGCAGAACCGCTGGCCTTCACGGGTAAGAAAACGACCCGCGCCGTTTTCCACCACCCTGCGAACGCGAAATGCCTCTGCCGCCCGACGGTCGTCAAGCGCAGAGTTGATACGTGCCTGCCAGGTCATACGGCTGCCGCGTTGTAGAACTGGTCGGTGTCGGCGTTGAAAATCTGCTGCTCCAGCTGCTGCTGTTGCTCGTTATCGCCCGTCAGCACCTCGGTCTGATGCGGGTTCAGCCCCAGCTTGCGGAACAGTTGAACGTCTTTGTCCTCTTCCGGGTTCGGCGTGGTCAGCAGCTTGCAGCCGTAGAAGATGGAGTTGGCGCCGGCCATAAAGCACATCGCCTGGGTCTGCTCGTTCATCTGCTCGCGGCCCGCTGAGAGGCGAACGTAAGACGTTGGCATCATGATACGCGCCACCGCGATGGTGCGGATAAAATCAAACGCATCCACGTCCTCGTTATCCGCCAGCGGCGTGCCCTTGACCTTCACCAGCATGTTGATTGGCACGCTTTCCGGCGGGGTCGGCAGGTTCGCCAGCTGCAGCAGCAGGCCCGCGCGGTCTTTCACCGTTTCGCCTAAGCCCACGATGCCGCCGGAGCAGACCTTGATCCCCGCATCACGCACTTTATCCAGCGTATCCAGACGCTCCTGGTAGGTACGCGTGGTGATGATATTGCCGTAAAATTCCGGCGAGGTGTCGAGGTTGTGGTTGTAGTAATCCAGCCCCGCGGCCGATAGGCGCTGCGCCTGCTCTTCGTTGAGCGTACCAAGGGTCATGCAGGCTTCGAGGCCCATCTCCTTCACGCCCTTCACCATCTGCTCCAGGTACGGCATGTCGCGATCGTGCGGGTTCTTCCACGCCGCGCCCATGCAGAAGCGGGTTGAGCCAGCGTTTTTCGCCTTGCGCGCGGAGTCGAGGACCTGCTCCACTTCCATCAGGCGCTCTGACTCCAGACCGGTTTTGTAGCGCGCACTCTGCGGGCAATATTTGCAGTCTTCGGGGCAGGCGCCGGTCTTGATCGACAGCAAGGTGCTGACCTGAACATGGCGGGGATCGAAGTGCTGACGATGCACCTGTTGGGCTTCGAACATCAGCTCAAGGAAAGGTTTGTTGAATAATTCAGTAACTTGCGACATCGTCCAGCGTGCGTGGTGAGCCATCGGGCTTCTCCAAAGGGTTTTGTTAATTTTCGGTTCGGTTTATACTCGTAAACCTAAAACTTTTCAAAATGGTTTACAAGTCGATTATGACCCAGGACGATCTCGCCTTCGACAAGCAGCATATCTGGCACCCTTACACCTCCACGACCCGCCCCCTTCCCGTTTATCCGGTGGCCTCCGCCCACGGCTGCGAGCTGCGCCTCGCCAGCGGCGAGCGGCTCGTTGACGGGATGTCTTCCTGGTGGGCGGCCATTCACGGGTACAACCACCCGCGCCTGAATGCGGCGATGAAGGCCCAGATTGACCAGATGTCGCACGTGATGTTTGGCGGGATCACCCATCAGCCCGCGGTGGATTTATGCCGCCGTCTGGTGGCGATGACGCCTGCATCGCTGGAGTGCGTCTTCCTGGCGGATTCCGGCTCCGTGGCGGTGGAAGTGGCGATGAAAATGGCGCTGCAGTACTGGCACGCTAAAGGCGAAACGCGCCAGCGTTTCCTCACCTTCCGCAACGGCTATCACGGGGATACCTTCGGAGCGATGTCGGTGTGCGATCCGGATAACTCCATGCACAGCCTGTGGAAGGGGTATCTGCCGGAAAACCTGTTCGCCCCTGCGCCGCAGAGCCGCTTCGACGGGGAGTGGAACGAGATGGACATGGTCGGCTTCGCGCGGCTGATGGCAGCACATCGTCACGAGATTGCTGCCGTCATTCTTGAACCGATCGTGCAGGGCGCGGGCGGAATGCGGATGTACCATCCGGAATGGTTGAGGCGTATTCGCAGGATGTGCGACCGCGAGGGCATTCTGCTGATTGCCGATGAGATTGCCACCGGCTTTGGCCGCACTGGCAAGCTGTTTGCCTGCGAGCATGCGGGTATCGCCCCGGATATTTTGTGTCTCGGCAAAGCGCTGACGGGCGGCACCATGACGCTCTCCGCCACGCTCACGACCCGCCAGTTGGCCGACACCATCAGCGACGGCGAAGCAGGCTGCTTTATGCACGGCCCGACGTTTATGGGTAACCCGCTGGCCTGCGCCGTGGCGAGTGAAAGCCTGGCGATTCTGGCGAGCGGCGAGTGGCAGGCGCAGGTTGCGGCGATTGAAGCGCAGCTGAAAGCGGAGCTGAGCGCCGCCTCGGGGACGAACTTCGTCGCGGACGTGCGCGTGCTGGGCGCCATCGGGGTGATTGAAACCATCCATCCGGTGAATATGGCAGCCCTGCAGCGCTTCTTTGTAGACCAGGGCGTGTGGGTACGGCCTTTCGGCAAGCTTATCTACCTGATGCCGCCGTACAGCATTACGCCGGAGCAGCTGCGTAAATTAACCGACGCGGTCGTAACAGCCGTTAACATTCCCGCGCATTTCACGATTTAACCCTATGCATTACACTTGCTGAACGAGCGATCAACGAGGGTAAACCGTATGAAAATCATCAGTAAAGATCTGCGCGACGGCGAAAAACTGCCGGAGCGTCACGTTTTTAACGGCATGGGTTATCAGGGAGACAATATCTCCCCGCACCTGGCGTGGGACGAGGTTCCGGCAGGCACCAAAAGCTTTGTCGTGACCTGCTACGACCCGGATGCGCCAACTGGCTCCGGCTGGTGGCACTGGATTGTGGCGAACCTGCCTGCCGACACGCGCGTACTACCGCAGGGTTCCGGTTCAGACCTGGTTGCCCTGCCTGAAGGTGCCATTCAGACGCGCACTGACTTTGGTAAAGCGGGCTACGGCGGCGCAGCGCCGCCAAAAGGGGAAACCCACCGCTATATCTTCACGGTGCACGCGCTGGATGTGGAGAAGATTGAGGTCGATGAAGGCGCGAGCGGCGCGATGGTCGGGTTTAACGTGCATTTCCATTCGCTCGGGAGCGCATCGATTACGGCGATGTATTCCTGAAAAAAGCCGGGTGGTGGCAACGCCTTACCCGGCCTGGATTTCTCATTCGTAGGCCCGGTAAGCGCAGCGCCACCGGGCAAAAATCACAGCACTGAAGGTAGCAGTCCTACAAGGCGTCCCTCTTCCAGAAGCTGCATCGCCTTATCAATATCCGGGGCAAAGAAGCGGTCGTCGTCGTAATGGGTGACGTGCTCGCGCAGCACCTGACGCGCCTGCTCCAGCAGCGGGCTGGATTTGAGCCCCTCACGCAGATCGATACCCTGACTCGCCGCCAGCCATTCCACCGCCAGCACGCCGCGGGTGTTGGAGGCCATTTCCCAGAGACGACGCCCGGCCGCCGGTGCCATCGAAACGTGATCTTCCTGATTCGCCGAGGTTGGCAGGCTGTCCACGCTGTGCGGATGCGACAGGGCTTTGTTCTCGCTTGCCAGCGCTGCGGCCGTCACCTGGGCAATCATAAAGCCCGAGTTGACCCCGCCGTTACGCACCAGGAACGGTGGCAGCTGGGACATATGTTTATCCATCATCAGCGCGATACGGCGCTCGGACAACGCGCCGACTTCGGCAATCGCCAGGGCGATATTATCCGCCGCCATCGCAACCGGCTCGGCGTGGAAGTTACCGCCGGAGACCACCTCGTTTTCCTGAGCGAACACCAGCGGGTTATCGGACACCGCGTTGGCCTCCACCAGCAGCACCTCCGCCGCCTGGCGCAGCTGCGTCAGGCACGCGCCCATCACCTGCGGCTGGCAGCGCAGGGAATACGGATCCTGCACCTTTTCACAGTTGTGGTGTGACTCCGCGATCTCGCTGGTGTCGGTAAGCACGTGACGGTACATCGCGGCAGCATCAATCTGCCCACGCTGACCGCGCACCTCGTGGATGCGGGCATCGAACGGGCGACGCGAGCCCAGTACCGCTTCGGTGGTCAGCGCACCGCACACCACCGCCGAGGCAAACAGATCTTCCGCTTCAAACAGGCCGCGCAGCGCGAAGGCGGTCGACGCCTGGGTGCCGTTCAGCAGCGCCAGCCCCTCTTTCGCCGCCAGCGTGATCGGCGTTAAGCTGGCTTTTTTCAGCGCCTCTTTCGCCGGAAGCCACTCCCCCTGCCAGCGCGCTTTGCCTTCACCCAGCAGCAGCAGCGACATGTGCGCCAGCGGTGCGAGATCGCCGGAGGCCCCGACGGAACCCTTCGCCGGGATCCACGGATAGACCTCTGCATTCACCAACGCCATCAGCGCCTGGATCACGCTCAGGCGGATGCCGGAGAAACCGCGCGCCAGGCTGTTGATTTTGAGCACCATCATCAGACGGACAATCTCATCGTCAAGCGGCTGGCCGACGCCCGCCGCGTGCGACAGCACCAGCGAACGCTGTAAGTTTTCCAGATCGTGCGTCGCGATGCGGGTCTGCGCCAGCAGCCCAAAGCCGGTGTTAATCCCGTAAGCCGTGCGCCCTTCGGCCACAATGGCTTCCACACAGGCCACGCTGTCGTTAATGGCGGCGTGGGCGCTTTCATCCAGCGAAAGGGTGACCGGCTGACGCCAGACGTTACGCAGCTGTTTGAGCGTCAGTGAGCCGGGAGTGAGGGTTAATGCGTTCATTCATGCTTTCCTTGTGTGGCAGGGATCATCGGCAGGTTAAGGCCCTGCTCTTTGGCACAGTCAATGGCAATCTCGTAACCCGCATCCGCGTGACGCATCACGCCGGTAGCCGGGTCGTTGTGGAGCACGCGAGCGATACGCGCGGCGGCTTCATCCGTTCCGTCACAGACAATAACCATCCCGGAATGCTGGGAGAAGCCCATCCCCACGCCGCCGCCGTGGTGCAGCGACACCCAGGTCGCGCCGCTGGCGGTATTGAGCAGGGCGTTCAGCAGCGGCCAGTCGGACACCGCATCCGAGCCGTCGCGCATGGCTTCCGTTTCACGGTTCGGGCTGGCAACGGAGCCGGAGTCCAGGTGGTCGCGGCCAATCACAATCGGCGCGGAGACTTCACCGCTGCGCACCATTTCGTTAAAGGCGAGGCCGAGTTTTTGACGCCACTCCAGCCCTACCCAGCAGATACGCGCTGGCAGGCCCTGGAAGTTAATGCGCTCGCGGGCCATGTCCAGCCAGTGGTGCAGGTGTTCGTCATCGGCGACGATCTCCTTCACTTTGGCGTCGGTTTTGTAGATATCTTCCGGGTCACCGGACAGGGCAACCCAGCGGAACGGTCCGATGCCGCGGCAGAACAGCGGACGGATATAGGCCGGAACGAAGCCGGGGAAATCGAAGGCGTTATTCACGCCCATCTCTTTCGCCATCTGGCGAATGTTGTTGCCGTAATCAAAGGTCGGAATACCCATCTGGCTGAAGGCCAGCATGGCGGAGACGTGCTCGGCCATGGAGCGTTTCGCGGCAAGCACCGTACCTTCCGGGTCGGTCTCCGCTTTTTGCTGATATTCTTCCCACGACCAGCCTTTTGGCAGGTAGCCGTGCAGCGGGTCATGGGCGCTGGTCTGGTCGGTGACCAGATCCGGACGCACGCCGCGGGCGACGAGTTCAGGAAGAATATCCGCCGCGTTGCCGCACAGGGCAATCGACACCGCTTTGCCTTCGGACGTGTATTTTTTGATGCGCGCCAGCGCGTCATCGAGATTCTCGGCCTGTTCGTCGACGTAACGGGTGCGCAGTCGGAAATCAATGCGGCTCTGCTGGCACTCAATGTTCAGGGAGCACGCGCCGGCCAGCGTGGCGGCCAGCGGCTGTGCGCCGCCCATGCCGCCCAGACCGGCGGTCAATACCCAGCGGCCTTTCAGCGAGCCGTTATAGTGCTGGCGACCGGCTTCCACGAAGGTTTCGTAGGTGCCCTGCACGATCCCCTGGCTGCCGATGTAGATCCAACTCCCGGCGGTCATCTGGCCATACATCGCCAGCCCTTTCGCGTCCAGTTCGTTGAAGTGTTCCCACGTTGCCCAGTGCGGCACGAGATTAGAGTTGGCGATCAGCACGCGCGGCGCGTTTTTGTGCGTTTTAAACACGCCCACCGGCTTGCCGGACTGCACCAGCAGGGTTTCGTCGTGTTCGAGTTCGGTCAGGGATTTTACAATTGCGTCATAGCATTCCCAGTTGCGCGCGGCGCGGCCTATGCCGCCGTAAACCACCAGCTCGTGGGGATTTTCCGCCACCTCCGGATCGAGGTTGTTCATCAACATGCGCAGCGGGGCTTCGGTGAGCCAGCTTTTGGCGGTAAGGGTGGTGCCGCGCGCGGCGCGGACATCCTGCTGGCGGTATTTACCTGACGACATTGTGTGCTCCTATACGGGACAGATGATGCATTTAGATATACTTGTATAGACAAGCACACACAAGGTCAGATTTAACAAAAAAGATACAATTTTGTTATATTGCGTTAGCGATCACGCTTATAAAACTTATGACATAAAGTGGCCCTGCAGCCGGTAACGGTTACCCGGGAAAAGCAGTCGGGCATGCGACACAATGTGCGACGAGGACCAGGTTCGACGGCGGATCAGCAGGCACGGGTCGTGCTCTTTAATGCGCAGCCGCTCGCACTCCTGCGGCGTGGCGCGCACGGCTTCCACAATGTGCTCCCCTTCCGTCAGCGGTGCGACAAGCGAAAGATAGGCATGCGGCGTGGTCTGGGTGTAATCCTGGTTCAGATAGTCCGGTATCCGTTCGGCGTTCACGCAGCGATCTTCAATCTGCACCGGAATATCGTTTTCGAAATGCACCATCACGGAGTGGAAGATGCGGCTTCCCTCTTTGACATTCAGCTCTACCGCCTGCTCGGCGCTGGCCTGGGTCTCTTCGAGCACCAGCACTTCACAGCGGTGCTGATGATTACGCGCGGCAATTTCGTCCGCAATACTGCGGATTTCAAACAGGGCGGATTGCCCTTTCGGTTCCGCCACAAACGTCCCAACGCCCTGCAAACGCACCAGAAGCCCTTCGTCGGTCAGCTCGCGCAGCGCGCGGTTGACGGTCATCCGGCTAAAGCCAAACTGCGCCACCAGATCGGCCTCCGAGGGAATGCGGTCGTGCGGCCGCCAGACGCCGGTGGCGATTTTTTCGCTGATCGCCTGCTTCACCTTTTCGTAGAAAGGTGCGGGAGAGCTCGACTGCGGCAGGGGTGAGCGTGAAAACATCGTGACTCCTTGAATAGTGTTATGCCCACCAGTGAGCAATTTGCCAGGCCAGGCGGGCGGCGAGCTTAGCGCCCTGCCCGTCCCGATCGTACTGCGGGTTAAACTCTACCAGATCGGCGGCCTGGAGCTTACCGCTACGGCAGATATGTTCGATGACGGGGAGGAGATCCAGTGCCGGTATGCCTAACGCAGCCGGGGCGGAAACGGCAGGCATTTCGCTGGCGGGCAGGACGTCCAGATCGATTGTCAGGTAGACGCGATCGGCCTGCGCCAGCACACTTTCCAGCGCGGACAGTGCATCGCGCCTGAAATGGAGATCCTCCACCAGCGTGACGTTCAGGCGTTCAGCCTCATCCCACAGCGCCTGCGTGTTCGCCGCCCGGCTCACGCCAAAGCAGGCGTACTGAAATGCCCGCCCGCGCTCATCGCAGTAGTGCGCCAGCTGGCGAAACGGCGTGCCGGACGTCGCCCGCTCGGCCTTGCGCAGATCGAGATGGGCATCAAGGTTGATGATGACAACCCGCTCGTTCGGGAACGCGTCCAGCACGCCCCGACCGTGTGCCCAGGCGGTTTCGTGCCCGCCGCCAAAGACCAGCGTGCGCATCCCGGAGCGCTGGCAGGCTGTCACGGCATCGCTTAACGTCTGCTGTGCCGCCTCAAGCTCGTCACCTTCAACGTAGACCGACCCCATATCCGCCAGCCGATCGTGTCCCTGATGGCTGGCCATATTCGCCAGCGCCTTTCGCAGCATATCTGGCGCCTGCACGGCACCGGGCCTGCCCTGATTGCGTTTTACCCCTGCATCACATTCAAAGCCTATCAGCGCAATGCCGGATGATAGCGGCTTGAACGCTCCCTGCTGCCGTATCGTCTGGAAAATGCGCGTTGCGTTGCTTGCCTCGGCGCTGTCATCGCGCCCCTGCCAGACCGTTTCGGCGACGGGCCGCCATAACCTCATACTGCCTCCCCACGGAAAATACGTTGATACAGCGGATTGCGTCCCGGCTCGTAGACCATCTCTACAGGATGATGCGCATCCCAGACGATAAAATCAGCGACAAACCCGGCCCGCAGCTGTCCGTGGGTTTCCCCGCGGCCCAGCGCCTGCGCGGCATGCCGCGTGACGCCAGCCCAGGCCTCTTCAGGCGTCAGGCCAAACTGGACGCAGGCCATGTTCATCGCCAGGTGCAGGCTCGCAAACGGGCTGGTACCGGGGTTATAGTCGGTCGCGACCGCCATCGGCACACCCTGTTTTCTGAGCTGTTCAACCGGCGGACGCTGGCGCTCCTGCAGAAAATAGAACGCGCCCGGCAACAGGACCGCAACCGTGCCGCTTTGCGCCATCGCCTGAACGCCTGCGTCGTCAAGATATTCGATATGATCGGCGGAGAGTCCTTTATACCGGCTGACCAGCGCCGCACCGCCCTGATTCGACAGCTGCTCGACGTGCCCTTTCACCGGGATACCGAGCGCAGTTGCCGCCTTAAAAAGGCGCTCGGTTTGCGACGGCGTAAAGCCGACGTTTTCGCAGAACACGTCTACTGATTCGTATAACTCTTTTTGCCACAGCGTGGGCAATATCTGATCACAGACCAGCGTGAGGTACGCATCCGGATCCTGTCGGTATTCCGGCGGAACCGCATGAGCCGCCAGCAGCGTTGGGCTGATATCAACCGGATTATTGAGGCTGAGCTGGCGCGCGACCTGCAGCATTTTCTCTTCGGCCTCGGCGTTGAGACCGTATCCGGATTTGATTTCAACCGTGGTGACACCTTCATTCATCAGACGCTGAAGTCGCTGCTGCGCCAGCTTAAGCAGGGTTTCGGGCGAGCTGCTGCGCGTCGCCGTCACGGTCGCGTTAATCCCGCCCCCCTGGGCGCTGATGGTTTGATAAGAGACGCCGTTCAGACGCTGCTCCCACTCCGCCGCGCGATCGCCGCCAAACACCAGGTGGGTATGGCAGTCGATCAGGCCAGGCGTGACCAGACGTCCCTGAAGATCGACACAGTGAGGGTGTCCGGGTGGAATATCAGGTTCAGGGATCACGGCCAGAATAGTGTGGCCGCGCACGACCAGGGCGTGTTGCTCTTTCAGGCCATAAGGCTCAGGTACGTCCGGCGCCATCGTAGCCAGCCGCGCATTTCGCCATATCACATCGTCGGGATGAATCTGCTGCATGGGCATTCCACTTGTCATGGGTTGTATAGACATTTATTTTCATCTGTTGTCTGCTGTCAACCGACTTTGCGGAAAATGTTATTTATTTGTGATCACTTACCCGCCGCCCCTGGGCTAAAAATGCAACTTTTACCCTTTTTATCTTCCCGTTTCGCTCAACTTAGTATAAAAAAGCAGGCTATTTCGTCTATCCCGTAAAGACTTGCATACCCAGGAGCTTCACCTTGAACATTTCCAGGATTTCCCGTCTGGCGTTAGCACTCGCCTTTGGCGTGACATTATCCGCATGCAGTTCAACCCCACCGGATCAGCGGCCTTCTGAGCAGGTCGCGCCCGGTACCGCCTCCCGCCCGATTTTGTCCGCTGATGAAGCGAAGAATTTCGACCGTGCGCACTACTTCTCGTCGATGGATCCTAACGCTGCGCCGTGGACCCCGTCTTCGATTAACCTGCCGAAACAGCCTGACTTCGTGGTTGGCCCGGCGGGTGCGCAGGGTGTGACGCATACTTCGATTCAGGCTGCGGTAGATGCGGCCATCACGAAACACAGCGCGTCTCGCCAGTACATCGCGATCCTGCCAGGGGATTATGAAGGCACCGTGTATGTTCCGGCGGCACCGGGCAGCATTACGCTTTACGGTCTGGGCGAAAAAGCGATCGACGTAAAAATTGGCCTGGCGATTGATTCCGAAATCGACAGCAACACCTGGCGTCACCTGGTGAACCCGGCCGGTAAATATATGCCGGGTAAACCGGCGTGGTACATGTTTGATAACTGCCAGAGCAAGCGTGCTGCCACCATTGGCGTGATGTGCTCTGCGGTGTTCTGGTCCCAGAATAACGGTCTGCAGCTGCAGAACCTGACCATCCAGAATACCCTGGGTGACAGCGTTGACGCCGGTAACCACCAGGCCGTCGCGCTGCGCAGCGATGGCGATAAAGTGCAGATTAACAACGTCAACATTCTGGGTCGTCAGAACACCTTCTTCGTGACCAACAGCGGTGTACAGAACACGCTGCAGAATAATCGTCTGACCCGTACGCTGGTGACCAACAGCTACGTTGAAGGTGATGTGGATTTGGTGTCCGGCCGCGGCGCGGTGGTATTTGATAACACCGATTTCCGCGTGGTGAACTCACGCACTCAGCAGGAAGGTTACGTGTTTGCTCCGGCAACCCAGTCGAACCTCTTCTTCGGATTCCTGGCCGTGAACAGCCGCTTCAACGCTGCCGGTGACGGCGTGGCGCAGCTGGGACGCTCCCTGGACGTGGACGCTGCGACCAACGGTCAGGTTGTGATCCGCGACAGCGTGATCAACGAAGGCTTCAACATGGCGAAACCGTGGGCGGATGCGGCGATCTCCAAACGTCCGTTCTCCGGCAATACCGGTGCGGTGGACGATAAAGGGAACGTGCAGCGTAACCTGAACGACGCTAACTTCAACCGCATGTGGGAGTACAACAACCGCGGTCTGGGTAGCAAAGTGGTTGCTGAGCCGAAGCAGTAATAAGATGAGAGTAAAAGGGGGAGTTTAATCCCCCTTTTTACTGCGACTGAATGCGTCAGGCTCCAAACTTAAGATACGCATCCAATAGTTGCATAATCGCAACCATGAGTTGCAGGAACAGAATTGCCCATTCCACACCGCTCATACGCCACTCCTTTGGTATAGAGCACTTCTCCCCTGATTTACCTTTCCGCTGCCTGTCATCAGAGGTGTGTTGGTTATGTTTTGATGTGCTCCGCAGTTTAGGCACTGTCGGCACCACCCGACAGCCAGGACTGAATACGGATCCTGAATTGCGGAACTGCAACACATCAAGCCAACGGACAGAATGATATCAAATCACTACTGTACATAAAAACAGATAAAATCAGTTTAGGAATTTATAAAGAAAATGCATCTAACCAACTGATTATTTTAAAAATAACAACCGATAATCATTCTATGTTCTTTGTCCTTCGTTGACGATGAATTTACTTCGCCTTGAGTCGACATTATGATGACCATGTTGGTTACGTTTTGATGTGCTCACCCGGCTACCACCGGGCATAAAAAAACCTCGCACTCGCGAGGTTTTTGTTTTAACCCGCTTAGTGAGCGTTAACCACCACCCACATCGGCCCCTGGCCTACGGCGTAGCGCCCTTTCTCTTCCAGCAGACCCTGCTCGCCTTTAATTTCATACAGCGCGATATGGTGGGATTTCTGCCCCGCCGCAATCAGGTATTTGCCGCTGTGATCGATATTAAAGCCGCGCGGCTGGGTTTCCGTCGGCTGGAAGCCTTCAACCGCCAGCACGCTGCCGTCTTCGGAAACGCTAAACACGGTAATCAGGCTGGAGGTACGGTCACAAGCGTACAGATGACGGCCATCTGGCGTAATGTGGATATCTGCCGCCCAGCGGGTGTCGGAGAAATCAGACGGCATCATGTCCAGCGTCTGCACGCACTCAATCTGACCGTTTGGATCTTTCAGTTCCCATACGTCCACAGAGCTGTTCAGTTCGTTGACCACGTAGGCGTACTGCTGGTTCGGATGGAAGACCATATGACGCGGGCCTGCACCTTCTACCGTCGTGACTTCAGCAGGACTCTGCGCCACCAGGTGCCCATCGTCGCTCAGGGTGAACAGGCAGATACGATCCTGCTTCAGCGCAGGCACCCACAGCGTGCGGTTATCCGGAGAGATATTCGCCGAGTGGCAGCCTTCAAGCCCTTCCACCACATCCACGGTTTCGACCGGAATGCCATCTTCAAGACGGGTTACGCTGACGCAGCCCGCGTTATAAGAGCCGCTGAAGACAAAGTTGCCTTTACGATCGGTTGAGATATGGGTTGGGCTGCCCGGCAACGGGGCTTCGGCAGTGTAAGTCAGCGCGCCGTCGTCCGGAGAGATGCGATAGGCCAGCACGCGGAACTCCGGGCGCACACCCACGTACAAGAAACGTTTATCCGGGCTGATAACCATCGGTTGCACCTGGCCTGGCACATCAACAACCTGAACCAGCGTGAGTGTCCCTTCGGTATTTAAACGCCAGACGTGGATCTGCTGGCTTTCAGGACTGGCGGTATAAACGGTTTGTTTCATGAATATTCACTCCTCACTGCGCATGAAAGTAGTTAACTTTTGACGGTGAATGCTGAATTGTCGACAGGAGTTTTGAAGCGTTCGCCTCTCGGTGTACCATCCCATCAAAACGTAAATTCAATATTAACCCGGAAAAACAAATGACCTCGCGTGTGATTGCTCTGGATTTAGACGGTACCTTACTGACGCCGCAAAAAACCCTTCTCCCCTCTTCTCTGGAAGCGCTTAAACGCGCACAGGAAGCGGGATATCAACTCCTTATCGTAACGGGTCGACATCACGTTGCCATTCACCCTTTTTATCAGGCACTGGCGTTAGATACACCTGCAATTTGTTGTAATGGCACTTATTTGTATGATTATCAGGCAAAAAAGGTTTTAGCCTCCGACCCGCTGCCGGTTACCCAGGCGCTGCAACTGATTGATCTGCTGGATGAGCATGCCATTCACGGCCTGATGTACGTGGATAACGCGATGGTGTACGAGCGCCCAACCGGCCACGTGGTGCGCACCAGCAACTGGGCGTTGTCCCTGCCTGAAGCGCAGCGTCCGGTCTTTACTCAGGTATCTTCCCTGCGTCAGGCAGCCCAGGACGTTGAGGCTATCTGGAAATTCGCCCTGACGGATGAAGACACGACCAAACTGAATGCCTTCGCGAAACACGTGGAACAGACGCTGGGTCTGGAGTGCGAATGGTCCTGGCACGATCAGGTGGATATTGCCCGCAAAGGCAACAGCAAAGGCAAGCGTCTGACGCAGTATGTGGAATCGCAGGGCTGGTCAATGCAGGACGCGATCGCCTTCGGCGACAACTACAACGACATCAGCATGCTGGAAGCCGTCGGTACGGGCGTGGCGATGGGCAATGCCGACGACGCGGTAAAAGCGCGCGCTAACGTGGTGATTGGCGACAACACCACCGACAGCATCGCGCAGTACATTTATACCCACCTGCTGTAATCAGGCGGTGATCGAGACGCTCTTGATTTGCGCGTAGAGCCACAGGCCAGGTTTGATCCCTAACTCATCCCTGGCCCACGGGCTGATACGCGCCCAGAGCGTTCTGCTTCCCACCTCGAGCTTCACTTCCACCTGGCCGTTATCATCAAAACACTCCGCGACTTTGGCGCGCAGGATATTTCGAATACTGGTTTGCAGCGGCGGCTGCAGCACCAGCGAAACGTCAGATGCCTGAATACGAATACGCAGCGCGGACTGTAATGGCTTGTCGATCTTATTGACCCACAGGTGCTGATCGCCCAGCGCCAGCGCCGTCATCGCGTAGTGCGGGTGGTGTTCCAGCACGCTCACTTTCAGGATGCTGCTCTGCTGCTCCCGGGGTAACCACGGGTGCATGACGCTGCTGCCCCAGACCTCTTCCAGGTTGCCAAACGCCTTAACGCTGCCCTCTTCCAGCACCAGCACTTTGTCGGCCAGATGCAGGATCTCATCCAGCGAATGGCTGACGTAGAGCATTGGAATATTAATTTCCCGCGTCAGGCGCTGCAGGTAGGGCAGGAGCTCACGTTTGCGCGGAATATCCAGCGAGGCCAGCGGTTCGTCGAGCAGCAGCAGTTCGGGTGCGGTCAGCAACGCGCGGCCAATGGCCACGCGCTGTTTTTCTCCGCCGGAAAGCGATGAGGGTAATCTGTCGAGCAGTGGCTCAATGCCTAACAGCGTCACCAGTTTATCAAACTGCCCGGCCATGCTTTTCGCCATGCCGTAACGCAGGTTGCCGCGCACGCTGTAATGCGGGAATAAGCGCGCGTCCTGGAAAACATAGCCGATGCGGCGTTTATCCGGCGACAGATACACCTTGTTTTCCACGTCATTCAGAACGCGGTTATTCAATACAATCCGTCCTGACTGCGGGCGCGTCAGGCCGCTGATGGCATTTATCAGCGACGTTTTTCCCGCCCCCGACACGCCGAAAATGGCGGTGATACCGCTTGCAGGCAGCGTCTCGTTAAGCGTCAGGGTATGGTTTCCCAGCGTCTGAGTGAAATTCAGTTCCAGCATGCTTATTTCCCCATCCGCTCACGGCTGAGCCGCGCCAGCCATTCCGACACCAGCAGCGATACCAGGGCTAATACGATTGAGATGATACACAGCCGCGCCGCCGCGCCTTCACCGCCCGGCGTTTGAATCAGGGTATACATGGCCGAGGGAATGGTTCGCGTCTCGCCAGGGATGTTCGACACAAACGTGATCGTCGCGCCAAACTCGCCCAGCGAGCGGGCGAAGGCCAGCACCGTCCCGACAATAATGCCGGGTAACGTCAGGGGAAGCGTGATGGTGAAAAAGACGCGCCAGCGCCCGGCACCCAGCGTACGCGCCGCCTGTTCGAGCTTCATGTCCACGCCTTCCAGCGCGAGGCGGATCGCCCTCACCATCAGCGGGAATGACATTACCGCTGCCGCCAGTACCGCACCGCGCCAGCTAAACGCAAACGTCAGCCCAAACCAGTCGTAGAGCTTCTCGCCGATAAAACCGCGCCGCCCCATCGAAACCAGCAGCAGATAACCGACCACCACGGGCGGCAACACGAGCGGAAGATGAAGCACGCTGTCGAGCAGCGCTTTACCGGGAAACTGACAGCGAACCAGTAACCAGGCAAAGAAGATCCCAAAGGGCAAACTCAGCGCAACCGCCAGGGAAGAGACTTTAAGGCTCAGCAGAACAGCCTGCCATTCAGGATCGGTCAATATCATCAGTGAGTCGTAAATCCGTAACGTTTAAAGATTGCGGACGCTTCCGGCCCCGTCAGATAATCGCGGAAGGCCGTCACGGTCGCATTTTTATGTCCATCAACAATCGCAACAGGATATTCCACTTTCTTGTGGGAGTCTTCCGGGAACGTTGCCACCACTTTCACACCTTTACTGGCTACGGCATCAGAGCCATACACAATGCCCAGCGGGGCTTCGTTGCGTTCCACCAGCGCCAGCGCGCCGCGGACATCTTCCGCCGGAGCCAGCTTCGGCGACAATGTCTCCCACGCGCCCAGCTTTTGCAGCGCTTCTTTGGCGTAGATCCCGGCCGGAACGTGCTCCGGATCGCCCACCGCCAGACGCCCGCCGTTCAGCAGACTTATCCAGTGGGTCTCTTTGTTGATGGTGAAGTCAGCCTGCGCGCTGGCTTTTGGCGCCACGACAACCAGGCTATTCCCCAGCAGCGTTTCGCGGGTTGCCGCCTCAATCGCTTTCTTCTCCACCGCGTAATCCATCCACTTCTGATCGGCAGAGATGAACAGATCCGCTGGTGCGCCCGCTTCTATCTGGCGCGCCAGCGTCGAGGAAGAGGCAAACGAGGAGACCACCTCGACGTTTTTCTCTTTTTTATACGCCGCCGCGATATCCTGCAGCGCGTTGGTCAGCGACGCCGCCGCAAAGACCGTGATTTTACCGTCGTCCGCCAGCGCGTGGCCGGTAAGTGAAAGCGTCAGCGTTGCCCCTGCGAAAAGGCGTACCCAGGTACGTGTCATTTTTAACTCCTGTGAGTATCGTTATATACACATCAATATAACGGTAACGTCAGGGAGATCCCAGCGTTAAATCGTACCGCTGAAGAGGTAAACCGGTGTGATACGTTAAATATTATCGGCGAAAACGGGAAAATCTTGAGAGCAAAACGCCCGGGCAAGCCGGGCGTTTTGGGGGGAATCAATGCTGCTTTTTAGCCTGGTCTCTGTGACCAATGTTCGAAAAGACGTTGAACACTTCACCCAGGCCGTAGATGGCACCGAGGATGATGGCCATCACTACTGGTACCATGATCACGGCGAATACCAGACTTTTCAACAACTCTAACATGGTTTTCTCCAGATATTGTGAATAGCGTATTCTACCCTTTCAACTGAGAAAAACATCCCCTTTTGTGCGGTACCCTTTGCGCCCTGCACCATTTGGGTCACAATACCCTTTTTGCCAGGACACTGTTATGCAGGCCGAAATTCTTCTCACACTCCGACTTCAGCAAAAGCTTTTCGCCGATCCGCGACGTATCGCCCTGCTTAAACAAATAGAACAAACAGGCTCAATTAGCCAGGGGGCGAAAAACGCGGGCATCAGCTACAAAAGCGCCTGGGACGCCATCAACGAAATGAACACCCTGAGCGAACAGCCGCTGGTGGACAGAGCCACGGGCGGCAAAGGTGGCGGCGGTGCGATCGTGACGCGTTATGGACAGCGCCTGATTCAGCTTTACGAGCTGCTGGCCCAGATTCAGCAAAAAGCGTTCGATGTGTTAAGCGATGACGATAACGTGCCACTGGACAGTCTGCTGGCCGCCATTTCCCGCTTCTCGCTACAAACCAGCGCCCGTAACCAGTGGTTTGGAACGGTGACGGCGCGCGATAATCTGCAGATACAGGAGCATATTGAGATCCTGCTTGCCGATGGCACCACCCGCCTGAAAGCCGCCATAACGGCGCAAAGCGCGGAACGTCTTGAACTGGATGAAGGTAAAGAGGTGCTGGTGCTGCTGAAGGCGCCGTGGGTCACTATCACGCGCGATCCCGATGCGGCAAAGGCAGCAGATAACCAGCTGAAGGGCACCATCAGCCACATCGAACGCGGCCAGGCGCAGTGCGAAGTGCTCATGACCCTGGCAGACGGGCAACCGCTTTGCGCGACCCTACCGCTCAGCGAGTCGGACGGCTTAGAAGAAGGTGCTATCGTCACCGCGTATTTCAACGCGGACAGGGTGATTATCGCCACTTTGTGCTGAGCGCATTGACAATCGTACCGACAGTGCGTATCCCTGATATCTGGTGCTGCAAAAACAGGGATAAATCATGTCATCATTGCATATTTCGCAAGGCACGTTTCGTCTTAGCGATACCCGAACGCTGACGATTGCTGATTTGACACTACGCGCGGGTGAAAGCTGGGCGTTTGTCGGCTCCAACGGCAGCGGTAAATCTGCGCTGGCCCGTGCGCTGGCGGGAGAGCTCAACCTCCTTAAAGGCGAATATCAGAGCGACTTTACGCGCCTGACGCGCCTGTCGTTTGAACAACTGCAAAAGCTGGTCAGCGACGAGTGGCAGCGCAACAACACCGATTTGCTCAGCCCTGGCGAAGACGATACCGGCCGTACGACCGCAGAAATTATACAGGATGAGGTGAAAGACCCCGCCCGCTGTGAGCGCCTGGCAGAACAGTTCGGTATCACCCCTCTGCTGGACCGGCGCTTTAAATACCTTTCGACCGGCGAGACGCGAAAAACGCTGCTTTGTCAGGCGCTGATGAGCCAACCTGAACTGCTTATTCTGGACGAACCGTTCGACGGTCTTGACGTGCAGTCCCGGGCGCAGTTGGCGTCCCTGCTGGCGTCGCTTAATCAGCAGGGATATACCCTCGTGCTGGTGCTTAACCGCTTCGATGAAATTCCGGATTTTATCCAGCACGCGGGCGTCCTGGCCGACTGTAACCTGACCGAGACCGGCGAAAAAACCGCGCTGCTTAAGCAGGCGCTGATTGCCCAGCTCGCCCACAGCGAACAGCTCGACGGTATTACCCTTCCGGAACCTGACGCCCCTTCGGCCCGCCATGCGCTTGACCCCCACCAGCCGCGCATCGTGCTGCGTGACGGGATGGTTGCTTACGACGATCGCCCGATTCTTAACCGCCTCAGCTGGACGGTCAATCCGGGCGAGCACTGGCAGATTGTCGGCCCCAACGGCGCGGGGAAATCCACGCTGCTGAGCCTGATCACCGGCGATCACCCGCAGGGCTATAGCAACGATCTGACGCTGTTCGGTCGGCGTCGCGGCAGCGGCGAAACCATCTGGGATATTAAAAAACATATCGGCTATGTCAGCAGCAGCCTGCATCTGGATTATCGGGTCAGTACCACGGTACGCAACGTGATCCTCTCAGGGTATTTTGACTCGATCGGCATTTATCAGGCGGTGTCGGACAAACAGCACAAGCTGGCCCAGCAGTGGCTGGATATCCTGGGCATGGACAACCGGGTCGCTGACGCGCCGTTTCATAGCCTGTCGTGGGGGCAACAGCGTCTGGCACTGATCGTTCGCGCGCTGGTGAAACACCCTACGCTGCTGATCCTCGACGAACCGCTGCAGGGACTCGACCCGTTGAACCGACAGCTTATCCGCCGCTTTGTGGACGTGCTGATTAGCGAAGGTGAAACGCAGCTGCTGTTTGTTTCACATCATGCCGAAGATGCCCCCTCCTGCATCACGCATCGCCTGGAGTTTGTTCCGGATGGTGAACACTATCGTTATCTGCAAAGCAAAATCGATTGACCCCCGGAGGGCACCGCCCTCCGTTTTTCAGATAACCTGCACTAAGACATTGCTATCCCGTTGATCTACAATGCCTCACGGTAGCTGAAAATCGGATTTTAAAAACAGTGTAAACGATTCCACTATTTTATCCCATGTCACACTTTTTGCGTCTCTGTTATGCTATGGTTATTACATACCATAAGCCCAATGGAGCGAAATATGCGAGTTCTGGTAACAGGTGGTAGCGGTTACATAGGTAGTCATACCTGCGTGCAACTGCTGCAAAACGGTCACGACGTCATCATCCTCGACAACCTGTGCAACAGTAAGCGCAGCGTGCTGCCTGTGATTGAACGTCTTGGCGGTAAACAACCGACTTTCGTGGAAGGCGACATCCGCAACGAAGCGCTGATGACCGAGATCCTTCACGACCACGCCATTGAAGCGGTGATCCACTTCGCGGGTCTGAAAGCCGTCGGGGAGTCCGTTGCAAAACCCCTCGAGTATTACGACAACAACGTCAACGGTACCCTGCGTCTCATCTCCGCCATGCGTGCGGCCAACGTCAAAAACTTCATCTTTAGCTCTTCCGCCACCGTCTACGGCGATCAGCCCAAAATTCCTTACGTTGAAAGCTTCCCGACCGGGACGCCGCAGAGCCCGTACGGCAAAAGCAAGCTGATGGTGGAGCAGATCCTGACCGACCTGCAAAAAGCCCAGCCGGAGTGGAGCATCGCGCTGCTGCGCTACTTCAATCCGGTCGGTGCCCATCCGTCAGGCGATATGGGTGAAGATCCGCAGGGCATTCCGAACAACCTGATGCCGTATATCGCGCAGGTTGCCGTCGGTCGTCGCGATTCGCTGGCGATTTTTGGCAATGACTACCCCACCGAAGATGGCACTGGCGTGCGCGACTATATCCACGTAATGGATCTGGCAGACGGCCACGTTGCCGCCATGCAGCAGCTGGCGGATAAACCTGGCGTGCATATTTACAACCTCGGCGCCGGGGTCGGCAGCAGCGTGCTGGACGTGGTCAATGCCTTCAGCAAAGCCTGCGGCAAGCCGGTGAACTACCACTTCGCACCGCGTCGTGAGGGGGATCTGCCTGCTTACTGGGCCGACGCCACCAAAGCCGACAAAGAGCTTAACTGGCGTGTTACGCGCACGCTTGATGAAATGGCACAGGATACCTGGCACTGGCAGTCACGCCACCCGCAAGGCTATCCGGACTAAGGATCCGTCATGACGCAATTTAATCCCGTCGATCATCCGCATCGTCGTTTTAACCCGTTAAGCGGGCAATGGATTTTAGTTTCTCCGCATCGCGCCAAGCGCCCCTGGCAGGGGGCGCAGGAGACGCCAGCAAAACAGACCCTGCCGCAGCACGATCCGGACTGCTTCCTCTGTCCGGGCAACACGCGCGTGACCGGGGATAAAAACCCGGACTACCAAGGCACCTTCGTGTTTACCAACGATTTCGCCGCCCTGATGACCGACACGCCGGACGCGCCGGAAAGCCACGATCCGCTGATGCGCTGTGAAAGCGCGCGCGGTACCAGCCGCGTGATCTGCTTCTCTCCCGATCACAGCAAAACGCTGCCGGAGCTGAGCGTTGAGGCACTGAAAGAGGTGGTCAGCACCTGGCAGGCGCAAACCGCCGAGCTGGGTCAGACTTATCCGTGGGTACAGGTGTTTGAAAATAAAGGTGCGGCAATGGGCTGCTCCAACCCGCATCCGCATGGCCAGGTCTGGGCGAACAGCTTCCTGCCTAACGAAGCCGAGCGTGAAGACCGTCTGCAAAAAGCGTATTACGCGGAAAACGGCTCGCCGATGCTGGTGGATTACGCGCAGCGTGAGCAGGCAGACGGCAGCCGTACCGTGGTGGAAACCGAACACTGGCTGGCCGTCGTCCCTTACTGGGCCGCCTGGCCGTTTGAGACGCTGCTGCTGCCGAAAGCGCACGTACAGCGCATCACCGAACTCAGCGACGCGCAGCGCGACGACCTTGCTCTGGCGCTGAAAAAACTGACCAGTCGTTACGACAACCTGTTCCAGTGCTCCTTCCCGTACTCCATGGGCTGGCACGGCGCACCGTTTAACGGGGAAGAGAATCCGCACTGGCAGCTGCATGCCCATTTCTATCCGCCGCTGCTGCGCTCTGCGACGGTACGTAAATTTATGGTGGGCTACGAAATGCTGGCGGAAACCCAGCGTGATCTGACGGCGGAACAAGCGGCAGAACGTCTGCGTGCCGTTAGCGACGTCCACTATCGCGAATCAGGAGTCTAAAAAATGAGTCTGAAAGATAAAACACAATCCTTGTTTGCTGAGAAATTTGGCTACCCTGCCACCCATATTATTCAGGCACCTGGTCGCGTTAACCTGATTGGTGAACACACTGACTATAACGACGGTTT
This sequence comes from Enterobacter sp. SGAir0187, assembly GCF_002952735.2. NCBI lineage: Bacteria > Pseudomonadati > Pseudomonadota > Gammaproteobacteria > Enterobacterales > Enterobacteriaceae > Enterobacter > Enterobacter sp. SGAir0187. Next base: position 1,175,222 of record NZ_CP025034.2, read on the forward strand.
CGTCCTGCCGTGCGCCATCGATTACCAGACGGTCATCAGCTGCGCGAAGCGCGACGACCGTCAGGTTCGTGTGATTGCGGCGGATTACGGTAATGAGACGGACGCGTTTTCCCTCGATGCCCCGATTGTGACGCACGACAGCCAGCAGTGGTCTAACTACGTGCGCGGCGTGGTGAAGCATCTGCAGAAGCGTAATAAAAATTTCGGCGGCGCCGATTTGGTCATCAGCGGCAACGTGCCGCAGGGGGCGGGATTAAGTTCCTCGGCCTCGCTCGAAGTGGCGGTGGGTACCGTGTTCCAGCAGCTCTATCATTTACCGCTGGATGGTGCACAAATCGCCCTGAACGGTCAGGAAGCGGAAAACCAGTTCGTGGGCTGCAACTGCGGCATCATGGACCAGCTGATCTCCGCGCTGGGCAAAAAAGAGCACGCGCTGCTGATCGACTGCCGCTCGCTTGGCACCAAAGCCGTTCCCCTGCCAAAAGGCGCGGCTGTGGTGATTATCAACAGCAACTTTAAGCGCACGCTGGTGGGCAGCGAGTACAACACCCGCCGCGAGCAGTGCGAAACCGGCGCCCGCTTCTTCCAGCAGTCCGCCCTGCGCGACGTAACGCTCAATGAATTTAACAAAGTGGCGCACGAACTGGATCCGATTGTCGCCAAACGCGTTCGTCACGTGCTGACGGAAAATGCCCGTACCGTTGAAGCCGCCTCCGCGCTGGCGAAAGGTGACCTGAAACGCATGGGTGAGCTGATGGCAGAATCTCACGCCTCCATGCGCGATGATTTTGATATCACCGTTCCGCAAATCGACACCCTGGTGGAGATCGTCAAAGCGGTCATTGGCGACAAAGGCGGCGTACGCATGACGGGCGGCGGTTTTGGCGGCTGCATCGTTGCGCTGGTTCCGGAAGAGCTGGTCCCTGCCGTACAGGACGCCGTGGCGAAGCAGTACGAAGCGAAAACAGGTATCAAAGAAACCTTCTATGTTTGCAAAGCATCACAAGGAGCCGGACAGTGCTAAACGAAACACCTACCCTCGCACCGGATGGTCTGCCGTATCGCCTGTTAACCCTGCGCAACCGCGCGGGGATGGTGGTTACGCTCATGGACTGGGGTGCAACCCTTCTTTCAGCCCGCGTACCGATGCCGGACGGCAGCGTGCGCGAAACCCTGCTCGGCTGCGCCTCACCCGAGCAGTATGTTAATCAGCCTGCCTATCTGGGCGCATCCGTAGGGCGCTATGCGAACCGCATTGCGAAGAGCCGTTTTGAACTCGACGGCGTGCAGTACACCCTGCTTCCAAGCCAGGGTGAAAACCAGTTGCACGGCGGCCCGGAAGGCTTTGATAAACGCCGCTGGAAGATTGTTCGTCAAAATGACGGCGAAGTGCTGTTCTCGCTGGATTCGCAGGACGGCGATCAGGGCTTCCCGGGTAACCTTATCGCCTCCGCGCGCTTTACATTGACGGACGACAACCGTATCGCCATTGAATACCGTGCGACGGTCGACAAGCCGTGTCCGGTCAACCTGACCAATCACGCGTACTTTAATCTGGACGGTAACCAGTGCGACGTGCGTGAGCACAAGCTGCAGATCCTGGCGGATGCGTATCTGCCGGTTGACGAAATGGGCATTCCGTATCAGGGGCTCAAAGACGTGAGCGGGACCAGCTTTGATTTCCGCCGCGCGAAAACGATCGCCCAGGATTTCCTGAGCGATGACGATCAGCGCAAGGTGAAAGGCTACGACCACGCGTTCCTGCTGCAGGCCAAAGGTGATGTGAAACAACCTGCCGCACAGGTCTGGTCTGCGGATGAGAAGCTGCAGATGACGATGTATACCACCGCCCCTGCCCTGCAGTTTTACTCAGGTAACTATCTCGGCGGCACAACGGCGCGCGAACACGAAGAGTACAGCGACTGGCAAGGCCTGGCGCTGGAGAGCGAGTTCCTGCCGGACAGCCCGAATCATCCGGAATGGCCGCAGCCGGACTGCGTGCTGCGCCCGGGTGAAGAGTACGTTAGCGTGACGGAATATCATTTTATTCCCCATTAATATTCAGCCCTCCCTCTGGAGGGCTTTTTTCTGCGCGCCTTGCTGAAAATAGCGCCGATCGCAGACAAAATCATAACCCTGGATTCACAAGCATCTTACACTCAGAGACTATTTTCGCTATGGTTAGGGTTAAGCGTTGCTGCTGGCACGGCCACGGCAATATAATGAGAATTGTTATCATTCTAAAAATGCTTGAGGAGTAAGAGATGGCTATTACTAAGCTGGTTCTGGTGCGTCACGGCGAAAGCCAGTGGAACAACGAAAACCGCTTTACCGGTTGGTACGACGTTGATCTGTCCGAGAAAGGCGTAAGCGAAGCAAAAGCAGCAGGTAAACTGCTGAAGGAAGAAGGCTTCAGCTTTGATTTTGCTTACACCTCTGTGCTGAAACGTGCCATCCATACCCTGTGGAACGTGCTGGACGAACTGGACCAGGCCTGGCTGCCGGTTGAGAAATCCTGGAAACTGAACGAGCGTCACTACGGTGCGCTGCAGGGCCTGAACAAAGCGGAAACCGCTGAGAAATACGGTGACGAGCAGGTTAAACAGTGGCGTCGCGGCTTCGCGGTCACCCCACCAGAGCTGACCAAAGATGACGAGCGCTACCCGGGCCACGACCCGCGTTACGCGAAACTGACCGACGCTGAGCTGCCAACCACCGAGAGCCTGGCGCTGACCATCGACCGCGTTGTGCCTTACTGGAACGAAACCATTCTGCCACGCCTGAAAAGCGGCGAGCGCGTGATCATCGCGGCTCACGGTAACTCCCTGCGTGCGCTGGTGAAATACCTCGACAACATGGGTGAAGACGAGATCCTCGAACTGAACATCCCAACCGGCGTACCGCTGGTGTATGAGTTCGACGAAAACTTCAAGCCAATCAAACACTACTACCTGGGTAACGCGGACGAAATCGCAGCGAAAGCGGCGGCCGTTGCGAACCAGGGTAAAGCGAAGTAATTTCGCTGGCCATAAAAAAAGCGCGGAACCGTCCGCGCTTTTTTATTTGAGCCGTCAGAATTAACCGCGACGCGTTTTCACTGCGCTAGCCAGCTGGCGCAGGAGGGCGTCGGTATCGTCCCAGCCGATGCAGGCATCGGTCACGCTCTTGCCATACACCAGCGGCTCGCTGCCTTCCAGGTTCTGGTTACCTTCAACCAGATGGCTTTCGATCATCACCCCAATCACCGCCTTCTCACCGCCGGCAATCTGCTGACAGACGTCTGCGCCCACTTCCATCTGCTTTTTAAACTGCTTGCTGGAGTTGGCGTGGCTGAAATCGATCATCACCTGCGGTGGCAGCCCGGCTTTTTCCAGCCCGACTTTAACTTCGGCCACATGTTTTGCGCTGTAGTTCGGCTCTTTGCCGCCGCGCAGAATGATATGGCAGTCACCGTTACCGCTGGTGTTAACGATGGCAGAATGACCCCACTTGGTCACGGACAGGAAGCAGTGCGGTGCACCTGCAGCATTGATAGCGTCAATGGCGACCTTGATGGTGCCGTCAGTGCCGTTTTTGAACCCCACCGGACAAGAGAGACCGGACGCCAGCTCGCGGTGAACCTGAGATTCAGTAGTGCGGGCACCAATTGCCCCCCAGCTCATCAGGTCTGCCAGGTACTGCGGCGTAATCATGTCCAGGAATTCACCGGCCGCAGGCAGGCCGCTGTCGTTGATCTCCAGCAGCAGCTTGCGCGCAATGCGCAGACCGTCGTTGATCTGGAAGCTGTTATCCATGTGCGGATCGTTAATGAGCCCTTTCCAGCCCACGGTGGTGCGCGGTTTTTCAAAGTAGACGCGCATGACGATTTCCAGCTCGTCCTTCAGCTCTTCACGCAGGATGAGCAGACGGGCTGCGTATTCTTTCGCGGCAGCAGGATCGTGAATCGAGCACGGGCCAATCACCACCAGAAGACGATCGTCATTACCTTTCAGGATCTTATGGATCGCTTTACGAGCATGAGAAACCGTGTTTGCGGCATTTTCAGTGGCGGGGAATTTCTCAAGGAGCGCTACAGGAGGTAATAACTCATTGATCTCTTTAATGCGTAAATCGTCGTTCTGATAATTCATTTTCTTTCCAGCTCTGCCATATCTTTAGTAATGAAAGCAATCCTTTCAATCTATCTTGTCGGTCATGAAGTGTAAACACGGTTTTACACTTCACGCAGATAATTCCTGGAATTCGCCTAAAAATCGCCACAAAATAGCGAAAAACGAGATCTAACCTAAGCTTTTTAACTGTAACAACCAATTTTACACGCTTAAACGCGATTCCCGACTGACGTAAGTCCGTATGGTGGAATCTTTCGCCTCTGAAAAAGATGCACTGTTGGAGAAAGTTATCCAGCGTAACGACAAGAACAGGAGCACCATGATGAAAATGACAAAACTGGCAACCCTCTTCCTGACCGCCACCCTTACCCTTGCCAGCGGCAGCGTCCTGGCCGCCGAAACGGGCACCTCAGACAGCAACGGTGACGCGAATGCGGCTGCGGCGGCAGGCCAGGTCGCCCCTGATGCCAAACAGAACGTCGCCCCGAACAATGTCGATAATAGTCAGATCAATAATGGAAACACCAACACCGGCGGCACCATGCTGCACCCCAACGGTACCGACTCCGGCACCATGAATCATGACAGCATGAGTAAAGATGAAGTTCATAAGAACTCCATGTGTAAAGATGGCAAATGTCCCGACCCGAATGACAAAGTGGGGGATGATGCCAATACCAAAACAGATGGTACAACTCAGTAACCGGCTGTGAAATTAATGATAAAAGGAGAGCTAAGGCTCTCCTTTCTTTTTGAGTAACCTATTAAAAACGCTACACTAAAAACGATAACGAATCAGGAAAGATAACATGGCACACACACATTCCCACGCCGCCGGCGACGAGAACGCTAAACGATTGCTGCTGGCCTTCGGCGTCACCGCAACCTTCATGATAATTGAGGTCATCGGCGGTCTGGTCTCCGGCTCTCTGGCGCTACTGGCTGACGCCGGGCATATGCTTACCGATGCAGCGGCGCTACTTTTCGCCCTTCTGGCCGTACAGTTTGCCCGTCGTCCCCCCAATACACGCCATACCTTCGGCTGGCTGAGGCTGACGACCCTTGCCGCCTTTGTTAACGCGATTGCCCTGGTGGTCATTACCATTCTTATCGTCTGGGAGGCCATTCAACGCTTCAGACATCCTCAGCCGATTGCCGGGGCGACAATGATGGTGATTGCCGTGGCAGGGCTGGTGGCGAATATCCTGGCCTTCTGGATTTTGCACCGCGGCAGCGAGGAAAAGAACCTCAACGTGCGCGCGGCGGCTCTGCATGTGCTGGGGGATTTGCTCGGTTCAGTCGGGGCGATTGTCGCCGCGCTGGTGATCCTCTATACCGGCTGGACGCCTGTCGATCCGATTCTGTCCGTTCTGGTGTCGTGTCTGGTCTTGCGCAGCGCCTGGCGGCTGCTGAAGGAGAGCGTGAATGAACTGCTCGAAGGGGCGCCGGCATCCATGGACATCGACGAGCTGAAGCGCAACCTGCGCCGTACTGTTCCGGAAGTCCGTAATGTCCACCACGTGCACGTCTGGCTGGTGGGAGAGAAACCGGTCATGACGCTGCATGTCCAGGTGATCCCGCCTCACGACCACGATGCGCTGCTCGATCGCATCCAGCACTTCCTGGAGCACCACTACGACATTAGCCACGCTACCGTCCAGATGGAGTATCAGCCCTGTAGCGGACCGGACTGCCACCTTAACGAGGCGCAGTCCGGTCATTCACATCATCATGACCACTAGCTGGAAAGCGCGTGAGAGCCTCGCTCACGCGCACTGTTAATCCACATTCGGCTGCCGTTCAGTGCGATGAAGGTCAGCAGCAGATATTCCAGCGACATGGCATAGACACCCTGCAGGGCGAAGATCGCCACGCTAATCACGTTGATGATGACCCACAGCAGCCAGTTCTCGACGTATTTACGGGTCATCAGAATCATTGCCGCAATCGACAGCACCATCATGCAGGAATCCCAGAACGGGAAAGCATCCGGCTGGAGTTCTGGCATCGTCACGTTCAGGCCGATGCCGGACATGACCGAAACGGCAATGCGGGTCAGGAACGCAAACACTGGATTGATGAAGACGGTCATTAAGCCAATGGCCACCACGCAGGCAACAAACCAGGCGATAGCTTTCGGCAGGGGCAGCCAGCGGATCTGCAGCTCGGCCTCCTGCTGGCTGTTCTGACGCGACCAGGCATACCAGCCGTAAATATTGGCGGCAAAGAAGAACAGCTGCAAAAGCAGGCTGGCGTACAGCTGGATCTGGAAGAAGATAATCGCAAACAGCGTGACGTTAATCAGCCCGAACGCGTAATTACTGATCTTCTCCAGGCTTGCCAGCCAGATACACAATAAGCCCGCCAGCGTACCTACGGCCTCAATCCATGACAGGTCATAGCCACCTGCACCAATCGGTATATGAACCAGAATGTTATGTGTGCTAAAAAAATCCATCTTTTCCCCGGGGCGAGTTGAATTAAGTACGTAGTGTAGCCGCAAAATCCAGCATGCGGTTAAGCGGAATTAACGCGCCTTCACGCAGGGCGGCATCCACATGGATTTCATGCGCCGCACCACCGGTTTCTAACCCTTCGGCAATTGCTTTCAGGCCGTTCATCGCCATCCAGGGACAATGCGCGCAGCTGCGGCAGGTTGCACCCTCGCCCGCCGTTGGTGCTTCAAGAAGCTCTTTCTCCGGCACGGCCTGTTGCATCTTGTAGAAGATACCGCGATCGGTCGCCACGATAAGCTGCTTGTGAGGTAAAGTTCTGGCCGCGTTAATAAGCTGGCTGGTTGAACCCACGGCATCCGCCATGTCGACAATTGACTGCGGTGACTCAGGGTGAACAAGAATGGCGGCGTCAGGATAAAGCGCCTTCATGCGCGCCAGCGCCTGAGTTTTGAATTCATCGTGCACAATGCAGGCACCCTGCCAGCAAAGGACATCAGCCCCCGTCTGCTTCTGAACATAATTGCCGAGATGACGATCAGGCGCCCAGATAATTTTCTCCCCCAGGCTGTCCAGATGTTCAATCAGCTCAACGGCGATGCTCGACGTGACCACCCAGTCAGCCCGCGCTTTTACCGCCGCTGAGGTGTTAGCGTAGACCACCACGGTCCGGTCAGGGTGAGCGTCACAGAAGGCCGTGAATTCGTCAATCGGACAGCCCAGATCCAGGGAACACTCCGCGTTAAGCGTGGGCATCAGAATGGTTTTTTCCGGGCTCAGAATCTTTGCCGTCTCGCCCATAAAACGCACGCCGGCAACCAGCAGCGTGGAAGCGGGATGCCGTGCACCGAAGCGCGCCATCTCCAGTGAGTCAGAAATGCAGCCCCCGGTCTCTTCCGCCAGCTGCTGAATTTCCGGGTCGGTGTAGTAATGGGCCACCATCACCGCGTCGCGCGCTTTAAGAAGACGTTTGATCTTCTCGCGGTAGAACTGCTTTTCGTCCTGGCTCAGTGGGACAGGCTTAGGCGGAAACGGATAGATTGCGGCTTCAGGATCAAACATCACACTCATTATGGCTTCTCGTTTTACGGGCTTAACAATATTGCCTTTCTTCTGCCTGACATAGCAAAACGTATGGCAATTGTGTTTTGTATACTAAACAAGATAGCGAATCTGGCGTGAAAAGTCACCGGGAATAGATGGGCGGAGCATTTGTTGTACCGCAGATAGCAAAAAGGCGCCTTTAGGGCGCCTTTCTACACTGGTGGGTCGTGCAGGATGACTCGCTTCGCTCGCCCTTCGGGCCGTCGCCGTAAACGGCTCCGGTGCCTCACTACGTTCGGCTCGAACCTGCTGCAGGTTCGAATCATCCAGATCGCAGATAGCAAAAAAGCGCCTTTAGGGCGCTTTTTTACATTGGTGGGTCGTGCAGGATTCGAACCTGCGACCAATTGATTAAAAGTCAACTGCTCTACCAACTGAGCTAACGACCCCTTGCGGGATTTACTGCAAATTTATTCAGGCTGGTGGGTCGTGCAGGATTCGAACCTGCGACCAATTGATTAAAAGTCAACTGCTCTACCAACTGAGCTAACGACCCATTCGGGTGTTGCCTGAATTATCACTCGGCACCAATAAAATTGGTGGGTCGTGCAGGATTCGAACCTGCGACCAATTGATTAAAAGTCAACTGCTCTACCAACTGAGCTAACGACCCGAGTGGTGGGTGATGACGGGCTCGAACCGCCGACCCCCTCCGTGTAAAGGAGATGCTCTACCAACTGAGCTAATCACCCACTCTGTACTGCCGGAACTGCGTTAAGTGGTGGGTCGTGCAGGATGACTCGGCTTCGCCTCGCCCTACGGGCCGTTGCTGACGCAACGTTATCCTTCACGTTTTACTACTACTTCCACCTGACTTAGTGGTGGGTCGTGCAGGATTCGAACCTGCGACCAATTGATTAAAAGTCAACTGCTCTACCAACTGAGCTAACGACCCACTTTTATGCTGCTTTCACGTTGTTTGATATCCCGTGGCAACGGCGGCATATATTACTGATTTAAGAATTCTGCGCAACAAAAATTTCGATGAAGATCACTTAACTGCTTAGTAATCATGCTGCACGACCAGAAATAACGCGATTTCTGGTCATGCGATAATCATCCCATCGAATTCAGACGTTTTTGCGCCTGCTTAGCACCTTCGGTGCCCGGGAATTTTGCGACCACCTGCTGATAAACCGCTTTGGCTTTCGCGGTGTCGCCTTTGTCCTGCATGATCACGCCAACCTTATACATCGCATCGGGCGCTTTCGGCGATTTTGGGTAATTTTTCACCACTGAGGCAAAATAAAACGCCGCATCGTCCTTTTTACCCTTGTTGTAATTCAACTGACCGAGCCAGTAATTGGCATTTGGCTGATAAGTGGAATCAGGGTATTTCTTAACAAAGCTCTGAAACGCAGCAATCGCGTCATCCTGACGAGATTGATCCTGCACCAGGGCAATGGCCGCATTGTAGTCCGTATTCGCGTCACCGCTCTGTACAGGCGCGCCTGTTGAGGCTGACGTATCAGCAGATGGCGCTGGCGTAGACGTCGCCGCACCGCTCTGATCGCCTGCGGCTGGCTGTGCTGCTGCACCACCACTGCTCAGGCTATCGATCTGCAACAAGATTTGCTTCTGACGTTCCACAACCTGGTTAAGCTGATACTGGTTTTCCTGAATCTGACCGCGGAGAGAGTCAATATCATTCTGGTTATCGGAAAGTTGTTGCTGGAGTTGGGTTAAAAGCTGGCTGTGAGCGTTAGAAATACGCTCGAGTTGAGTGACCCGGTCTTCTACCGAGCCTGAGCCGACACTACTGATTGGTGCCTGAGCAAAAGCGGCCCAGGGGGCCGCTATTCCAACCAGTAACGACAGACTCAACAGATGATGTCTGAAGTTACTGCTCATGCAATTCTCTTAGTAAACCAGTACGGCACGACGGTTTTTGGAGTAAGCCGCTTCGTCGTGACCCAGTACTGCAGGTTTTTCTTTACCGTAAGAAACGATGGAGATCTGGTCAGCAGAAACGCCTTTACCCTGCAGGTACATTTTAACAGCGTTAGCACGACGTTCACCCAGGGAGATGTTGTACTCTGGAGTACCACGTTCGTCCGCGTGACCTTCTACGGTGACTTTGTAAGATGGGTTGCTACGCAGGAAGTTAGCGTGCGCATCCAGCATCGCAGCGAAGTCAGAACGGATGTCGTATTTATCCAGATCGAAGTAAACGATGTTGTTCTGCTGCAGCTGCTGCATCTGAAGACGCGCCTGCTCTTCAGAAGACATGTTGCCATTGCCGTTCGCGTCCATACCGGTGCCGGCACCCATCATGCCTTCGCCGCTCTGGTCATTGCTGGCGTTCTTGTTAGAAGAACACGCTGCGATTGCCATTACAGGCAGAGCGATCATCAGCCCCTTCAGCACTTTGTTCAGTTGCATTTCTATGATTCCTTTAGTAATCAATTAATTATTATTTACAGATACGGCGACCAGGCAGGTGATTTTACCTGTCCATCAGTAGCCGGAATACGCGCTTTGAAACGCCCATCTGTAGAAACCAGATTCAGCACAGATCCCATCCCCTGAGAAGAGCTGTAGATTACCATCGTGCCGTTAGGTGCCAGACTTGGCGTTTCATCCAGGAACGTTGACGACAGAACTTGAACGCCACCCGCTACCAGATCTTGTTTGGCAATGTGCTGCTGCCCGCCGTTAGAGCTGACCATTACCATAAATTTACCGTCGCTGCTCACGTCTGAGTTCTGGTTCTGAGAACCTTCCCAGGTAATACGCTGCGGAGCACCGCCGTTGATGTTGACTTTATAGATTTGTGGACGGCCGGCCTGGTCAGAGGTAAACGCCAGGTTTTGACTGTCCGGGAACCATGAAGGTTCGGTGTTGTTGCTGCGACCGTCGGTCACCTGACGGATCTGGCCAGAGCCAATGTCCATCACGTACAGGTTCAGGCTACCGGTTTTAGACAACGCAAACGCCAGTTTAGAGCCGTCTGGAGAGAACGAAGGCGCACCGTTGTGACGTGGGAAAGAGGCCACCTGACGAACCGCACCGTTTGCCAGCGTCTGGATAACCAGCGCAGAACGGCCACTTTCGAAGGTGACATACGCCAGTTTAGAACCGTCCGGAGACCAGGCTGGAGACATCAGCGGCTGTGAAGAACGTTTCACCAGGAACTGGTTGTAGCCATCGTAGTCAGATACGCGCAGCTCATACGGGAACTGACCACCGTTGGTCTGCACCACATAAGCAATACGGGTACGGAACGCACCTTTAATGCCGGTCAGTTTTTCGAATACCGCATCGCTGGCAGCGTGAGCCGCGTAGCGCAGGTACTGCTTAGTGACCTTGTAAGAATTCTGGGCCAGAACGGTACCCGGTGCACCGCCGGTATCCACCAGCTGCCAGGCCACGTTGTAAGAGCCGTCCGGGTTAGGCGTAACCTGACCCACAACCACGGCATCAATACCCAGTGCAGACCATGCTGCAGGCTGTACTTCCTGCGCGCTACCCGGCTGCTGAGGCAGACGAGAACGATCTAACGGGTTGAATTTACCGCTGTTACGCAGGTCAGCCGCCACGATGCCACCGGCATCTTCAGGTGCAGCGCCAGGACCGGCCCACTGGAACGGAACAACACCGATTGGGCGTGCCGAGTCGTTCCAGTCTGTAATGTCAATGCTGACTGTTGCATGTACTGTTGCAGTCAACAGTACTAAAAAACCAAACGCTAATCGTAATGCCTGCTTCATCATATCTCCCTTATCCGAACAATTCGCCCTGGATAATTTAGCAGAAGGTTAACAAACTCATTTACACAAAACTATCAGAACTCGCCAACATAAACCGCAGCCATTCTGCTCATGGCTTAAAGTTCAGCGAGGCATCTTTGAATACCTCATACACAGCCTGGCTCGGTGGTTTAGGCAATTTTGCCTGGTTAACCGCAACAAGCGCAGCCTGGCACAATGCTTCATCTCCACCTTCTGACTCAACGCTCAGCACCATACCATCAGTAGCCAGTTTAATATGCAGTCTGCACGTTTTCCCGGTATACAATGATTTATCGTTAAGCCTGCTGGCTATAGCCGCAGCAATCTGGTTCTTATAGTCATTGATTTCAGCGCCAGAAGCACCGTTGTTCTTAGTGTTACCACTTCCCGCAGGAGCAGCATTACTTCCTTTCGCCCCACCGCCCGTTTTCGGCGCATTCTTACCGGAGCTCAAATCGCCCAGCAGATCGTCAACCCCTGCGGCAGCAGCGGCTTTTTCAGCAGCGGCAGCCTTTTTAGCAGCCGCTTTTTCAGCTGCTGCTTTCTTATCGGCAGCGGCCTTCTCAGCTGCAGCTTTTTTGTCAGCAGCGGCTTTTTCGGCGGCTGCCGCTTTTTCTGCCGCGGCTTTTTCTGCTGCTGCTTTCTCAGCAGCCGCCGCTTTCTTCGCGGCCTCGGCAGCAGCTTTCTTCTCTGCTTCCTGAGCGGCCTTCTTCGCGGCTTCCGCTTCTGCTTTCTTCTGAGCATCAGCGGCGGCTTTCTTCGCGGCTTCGGCTTCCGCTTTCTTCTGAGCATCAGCGGCGGCTTTCTTCGCGGCTTCGGCTTCCGCTTTCTTCTGGGCGTCGGCAGCCGCTTTCTTCGCCGCTTCTGCCGCTAATTTCGCCTGGGCATCAGCCTGTGCTTTCGCGTCCGCTGCGGCTTTTGCTGCCGCCTCTTCCGCCTGCTTTTGCTGTTCCTGTGCTTTTTTCGCGGCCTCTTCGGCTTGTTTCTGCTGTTCTGCCTGCGCTTTCGCGGCTTCCTGCGCCTGCAAACGTTCTTTCTCAAGCTGCTTCAGACGCTCCTGCTCTGCGGCCTGCTTTTCACGCAGTTCTTCCGCTTGCTGTTGCGCCTGTTTTTCACGCTGCTCTTCAGCCCGTTTTGCACTCGCCTTCTGCTGTTGTTGGCGATTATAGTTCTGTACTACCGCACCGGGATCCACCATCACGGCGTCAATGGAAGACCCTCCACCGCCGCCAGCTGATGCATCAATATGCTCGTCGAACGAACTCCAGATCAGCGCTGCAAAAAGAATAACGTGCAGCACTGCGGAGACGATTATCGCTCGCTTAAGCTTGTCGTTCTGTTCGGTTGCCTTTGACACTATCGGTTCCCAAAAACTACGCGGATGATCAAATAGGTTGGGTCATTAAGCCAACTGACTTAACACCCGCACTATGTAGCAAGTTCAGCGCTTTAATAATTTCATCGTAGGGTACGTCTTTCGCGCCACCGATTAAGAAGACCGTTTTCGGATTTGACTCCAGGCGACGCTGCGCTTCGGCAATAACCTGCTCAGGTGGCAGCTGATCCATACGATCTTTTTCTACCACGACGCTGTATTGCCCTACGCCGGAAACCTCAATGATAACCGGAGGATCGTCATTGGTGCTCACCGCCTGTGATTCTGTCGCATCCGGCAGATCCACTTCCACGCTCTGGGTAATGATTGGCGCTGTTGCCATGAAGATCAGCAGCAGTACCAGCAGGACGTCCAGCAGTGGAACGATATTGATTTCGGACTTGAGCTCGCGACGACCTCGTCCACGCGATCTGGCCATGGTTTACCCCTTGTTGCTCTCGGTGCTGGTAAACGCCTGACGGTGCAGAATCGCAGTGAACTCTTCCATAAAGTTGTCGTAGTTCAGTTCCAGTTTGTTCACGCGCTGGTTCAGACGGTTGTAAGCCATAACTGCCGGAATTGCCGCAAACAGACCGATAGCGGTCGCAATCAGTGCTTCAGCGATACCCGGTGCAACCATCTGCAACGTCGCCTGCTTCACCGCGCCCAGCGCGATAAAGGCATGCATGATCCCCCACACGGTACCAAACAGGCCGATATACGGGCTGATGGAGCCGACAGTACCGAGGAATGGAATATGCGTTTCAAGGTTTTCCAGCTCACGGTTCATGGAAATACGCATCGCACGCGAGGCACCTTCCACCACCGCTTCCGGCGCATGATTGTTTGCACGATGCAGACGGGCGAACTCTTTGAAACCGCTATAGAAAATTTGCTCGGAGCCGGTCAGGTTTTCACGACGCCCCTGGCTCTCCTGGTACAGACGAGAAAGCTCAATGCCCGACCAGAACTTATCTTCAAACGCTTCTGCTTCACGGCCGGCGGCATTGAGGATACGCGTTCTCTGGATGATGATGGCCCAGGATGCGATTGAAAAACCAATCAAAATCAACATGATAAGTTTAACCAGAAGGCTTGCCTTCAGGAACAAATCAAGGATATTCATGTCAGTCACTGCTTAAACTCCGCGACAATAGACTTAGGAAGCGCACGAGGCTTCATTATGGTTGGATCAACACAAACAATCAGTACTTCAGCTGAGTTCAGTACAGTGTTCTCTGTGTTGACTATCCGCTGCGTGAAAACCAGTGAGGTTCCGCGCATTGATGTAATTTCAGTTTGGACTTCGAGCATATCGTCGAGTCTGGCAGGCGCAAAATACTCAAGCGTCATCTTGCGTACCACGAAGGCAACTCGCTCAGCCAACAGCACCTGTTGACTAAAGTGATGATGGCGCAGCATCTCTGTGCGTGCCCGTTCATAAAAAGCAACGTAGCTGGCGTGGTAAACCACACCACCGGCATCGGTATCTTCGTAATAGACACGAACCGGCCATCGAAACAGCGTTGTATTCACTTTACATCCCAGTAATGCAACAAAAGTTAGAGCTTTTAAACTTCGCTACTATACGCGCGGGAAAGATGGTTTGGAATGGGGGAAAGTAAACGGAGAGTAAATTTTTATGGGCTCGGGTAAGCCCATAACGTTAACGGACATTTCTTATTCAGAAGAAGAAGAAAATCAAACCGGCGAGTAGCACCAGATCGGCAATCAGCGGGCAGAAAATTCCCTGCCAGTGAACGGCTTTCGGACGAAAGCCCACGCCGTGGATCACACCTGCGCACACCGCCCACATAATGAGGAAGCCGTGCCAGATTTCAAGCTCGCTGGTTTTCGCTGCAAAGCGCGAAGGGTCCCAGAAGATACAACCTGCCAGCAGTAATGCCATCACTAAAGAAAGCGCCCGTAACGGGCGCTTGTCCATTACCGCGTAAAGTTTCGCGATAATATTCATCAGTGTTTTTCTTCACCCGCTTTGGTCGCTTCTACGTGCTCAAGCGCCAGGGCAGTGATGACACCAAATGCACAGGCAAGAAGCGTCCCTAAAATCCATGCGAAATACCACATATTCAGCTCCTTACTTAGTACATAGAGTGGGTGTTGCTTTCGATATGTTCTTTCGTGATACGACCGAACATTTTCCAGTAACACCAGATGGTGTAGGCCAGAACGATCGGAACGAACACGCAAGCAACATACGTCATCAGGTTCAGCGTCATATGGCTGGACGTTGCATCCCACATGGTCAGGCTAGCATTCAGCATGGTGCTGGATGGCATGACGAATGGGAACATCGCAATACCCGCCGTCAGGATAATGCATGCCAGGGTCAGTGAAGAGAACACGAACGCCAGCGCGCCTTTTTCCAGACGAGACGTCAGCACGGTCAGCAGCGGCAGCAACACGCCCAGCGCCGGGATCGCCCACAGCACAGGGGTATTGTTGAAGTTCACCAGCCATGCCCCCGCCTGACGCGCCACTTCTTTGGTCAGCGGGTTAGACGGTGCGGTGTGGTTAATCGCAGACGTCACCACGTAGCCATCAATACCGTACACCACCCACACACCGGCCAGCGCGAAGCAGACCAGCGTAACCAGCGCAGCAACCTGAGCCGTCGCGCGAGAACGCAGATGCAGCTCACCCACGGTACGCATCTGCAGATAGGTTGCGCCCTGAGTGATGATCATCGCCACGCTCACGACACCGGCCAGCAGACCAAACGGATTCAGCAGCTGGAAGAAGTTACCGGTGTAGTAAAGACGCATGTACTCGTCCAGGTGGAACGGCACGCCCTGCAGCAGGTTACCGAACGCCACGCCAATCACCAACGGTGGAACGAAGCTACCGATGAAGATGCCCCAGTCCCACATGTTGCGCCAGCGGGTATCTTCAATCTTGGAACGGTAGTCGAAACCGACCGGACGGAAGAATAAAGAGGCCAGCACCAGAATCATCGCCACATAGAAACCGGAGAACGCAGCCGCGTAGACCATCGGCCAGGCAGCGAACAGCGCGCCGCCCGCGGTGATCAGCCACACCTGGTTACCGTCCCAGTGCGGGGCGATGGAGTTGATCATGATTCGACGCTCGGTGTCATTACGACCGAGGAAACGGGTGAGCATCCCCACCCCCATGTCGAAACCATCCGTGACGGCGAAACCGATCAGCAGAACGCCAACCAGCAGCCACCAGATAAAACGCAATACTTCATAATCGATCATTTGATGACTCCTGTCTTAGCGTGCCGGCTGAGTAGTCGCAGTGGACTGCTCGTAGTGATAGCGACCGGTTTTCAGGCTGCTTGGGCCAAGGCGCGCGAACTTGAACATCAGGAACAGTTCAGCCACCAGGAACAGGGTGTACAGACCACAAATCAGCAGCATGGAGAAGATCAGGTCGCCTGCGGTCAGGGACGAGTTCGCTACCGCCGTTGGCAGCACCTCACCGATCGCCCATGGCTGACGGCCATATTCCGCCACAAACCAGCCGGACTCAATTGCGATCCACGGCAGTGGAATACCGTACAGCGCGGTGCGCAGCAGCCATTTTTTCTCGCCGATACGGTTGCGAATCACGGACCAGAAGGACGCCGCAATGATCAGCAGCATGATGATGCCGCAGCCCACCATAATACGGAATGCGAAGTACAGTGGCGCAACGCGTGGAATTGAGTCTTTGGTTGCCATCTGGATCTGCGCTTCCGTCGCATCAGAAACGTTCGGGGTATAACGCTTCAGCAGCAGACCGTAACCCAGATCTTTCTTCACGTCGTTAAACTGGTCGCGAACGGCCTGGTCGGTAGAACCGGCACGCAACTGTTCCAGCAGCGAGTAGGCTTTCATACCGTTACGGATACGCTCTTCGTGCTGCACCATCAGCTCTTTCAGACCCGTCACCTGCTTATCAACAGAACGGGTGGCGATGATACCCAGCGCGTAAGGGATCTGAATCGCGAAGCGGTTTTCCTGCGCGTCCTGATCGGGAATACCGAACAGCGTAAAGGCAGCAGGCGCCGGCTGGGTTTCCCATTCGGCTTCGATAGCGGCCAGTTTGGTTTTCTGCACGTCACCCATTTCGTAACCGGATTCATCACCCAGAACGATAACGGAGAGGATAGCAGCCATACCGAAGCTTGCAGCGATAGCAAAGGAGCGCTTAGCAAACGCGAAGTCACGACCGCGCAGCATATAGTAAGAACTGATGCCCAGTACAAACATCGCGCCGCACACATAGCCAGAAGCGACGGTGTGAACGAATTTAACCTGAGCAACCGGGTTCAGGACCAGCTCGGCAAAGCTGACCATCTCCATACGCATGGTTTCGAAGTTAAAATCAGACGCGATAGGGTTCTGCATCCAGCCGTTCGCGACCAGGATCCACAGCGCGGACAGGTTCGAACCTAATGCCACCAGCCAGGTTACCGCCATATGCTGGACTTTACCCAGACGGTCCCAACCGAAGAAGAACAGACCTACAAAGGTGGATTCAAGGAAGAATGCCATCAGACCTTCAATGGCCAGCGGCGCACCGAAGATATCCCCGACATAGTGGGAATAGTAAGACCAGTTAGTCCCGAACTGGAACTCCATGGTCAGACCGGTTGCCACGCCCAGTGCGAAGTTGATACCAAACAACTTGCCCCAGAACTTGGTCATATCTTTATAAATCTGTTTGCCGGAGAGAACGTATACCGTTTCCATGATGGCCAGCAGGAACGCCATACCGAGCGTCAGTGGCACAAACAGGAAGTGGTACATCGCGGTCAAGGCAAACTGTAAGCGCGACAGTTCGACTATATCTAACATCATGACTCCTTGCTCATCGCATGAAGACTCCGAGAGTGAACCCCGTCAGAAAGAGATCCACACGCATGCCCCAATACAAATTATTCGCATCCTAGTCGTCGTTATTACCCTGAAGGAGGATAAAAACGATGACGTGAGGTTACAAATACGTTAATAAAAAATTCAAATTGATCCCGCAAATATAATACGCTGCAAAACCCTTACAATAAACAGGTTTTTATTGAATCACATTTACGTTTTTCGACGGTGATCAATTTATAGCAAAATTACCACTTTTCGGCCATTTTGATCGGGAACAATTTAGCGCTTTTCAGCACCTTTTTCCAAGGATTAAACTTTGATTTAAATCAAAAACAAACCTTGGTGTTAACTATGTTTAATCGCGGTAAGAATGGTAAAAACCATGTTAACGATATGTGCATGTGAAGATGTGATTGGTTATCGAAGACGAAAAAAAATATAAACAGAAGTGATTTTAATTAACGCGAAACAAAAGCCTCATTACGATGCACGGCAAACAATAAAGCATAGTCGGGCCGGGTTATTTTTCCATGGCATTTATGCAACCCTTCGTAATTACATTTATTTTACTTTTGTCACCCCATAACTTAACACCGCGGAGTGACTATTTAATGAAAAAGGCCGCAAACAGTGCAGCCTTTTAATGATATCAGCGGTTCTCAGGCAAGAAGAAGGCTAAAGGTTCGCGACTGTCCCGGTCTGAACGCCCCGACAATGCCGTCGTCTTCACCGTGGTCCATCAGCCGTTCATTCATGTCCGTTTCGCAGCACCGCTTCACCGCTGGATTGACAGATAGCATCGCGTCACATGCGCTGGACTGCGAAGGGTTGAACAGTCGAAGAATGAGCTCATCACGATCTTCCGCTTTTTTGATCGCACTGAGTACGCATCCCGTTGGCGAAAGCGCTAACAGGCTGTAGCTTTCCGGCGTGGTCAACGACGCGCGATTCAGCTTCATTGCATCCCAGGGGATTTTGTTATAACACTGCACCGGCGTTAACCACGATTGAGCCTGCTGCGCGACACCCGCGTTTTCCGGCGAGCCGCTGAAGCTGAAGAGGCTAAAGCGACAGCTTAGCGGACCACGCACCTGAGAGTCCGGGACCGGCATTTTGATACCGGATGGTCTGCCGGGGCGCAGGAGCAGATCTTCTTTGCCGAGTACCCCCACGCCGCGCAGCAAGGTCAGAGCAAATGCTTTTTGTTCATCGCCCACGACTTCAAATTCACGCAGCCCCTCGGTAAATAGCGCAAGCCCGTTTCGTTTTTCCTGCAGGACGGCGTAGTTAAGTAAATTCCAGACGGGAACCGGCGCTTCTTTCCACCCCTCCTCCTGCCAGTTTTGCATCGCTGCGTCCTGCACCGGGCGAGTGATCGAGCCAAACTGCGTATCCGCTAACACTTCCTCTGTCATAAACGGCGTTGGGATGAGCACGCGAACGCGGTGGTCGTCGGCCTGATTATCCAGGCGCACCGCCACGTCAATGCGTCTGCTGTTGCGGCTTAGCGTAATTTCAAATTCAGCGTTGAGACAGCCGTTTCGCTGGCGCGCCGCACGTTCGGCCAGGTTCGCCGGAACGGCGATTCGATGGCGGATAACTGCCCTGCTCTGCCAGCCTTCATGCGTAACCTCAAATTCATGCTCGCCCTGCGCAGAAGTGAGTCTCCACTCTTCCCGCGAAGGCGAGTAGTCGTACTCATCACCATCATCCGAGCTCTCTTCGATTTCCAGCACGCGGTCATAAATAAGCCCGGTTTCTTTGTCGCGCAGGCGCAGCGAACCGTCATCATTTACGTCAATCTGCCAGAAGGCGTTTTCAAGTAAGGAGGCGGTGTTTTCCCCCGGAGAGAGCACCTTCCCGGCCACGTCAGGTTCGATAAACAGCGTACGGTAGCCCATCGACGGCAATATCTGGCTGAGCTGAATATCAAACTCCATAAACGGCTCGTAATTGCCGTAGTGAACAATCTGTCGGTCAATGAGGCCCGGGTCGAGCTCTCGCGCGCTGCGGATGAAATACGGGATCTCGTTGCCTTTGTCATCCCGCAGACGGAACTGGCTGGCGCGCAGTCGAATCGTGGTGTTCATCACCTCCTCACGCGGCCAGGGCATCAGGTTGAACATCACCAGCTTATCGGCATCGCTTTGCGGCATGTTGTCGACAATCTTGCGCATATAGAAACGCGCCAGGTTATCTGCCATGTCCTCAGCCAGTTCAAAGCGGGAGACAATCTCGCGATGCACCTTGTCGCTGCAGCAGCAGCCGATGCTGTCGTGAGCGTGGTTTTTGAGGATCTCTTTCCACATCTTCTCCAGCAGGCCGTGGTGGTAGTCGAAGCCCAGCGTCCAGGCAAGCGTCGCCAGCGGCTCGAGGATGTTGACAATTTTGTTCTCAATACGCGCATGGGCGATTTTGATATCCATGCGCGTAGAGCCGATGGTCCGGTGGACGCGCATGTATCTCCCGTCGATAAACTCCCCTTTTAGCGTCGCCAGCTCATCGCGGCGCGCATCGATATAATCAAACACCTCTTCGAACCGACTCATCACGAATTGACGCTGCGGATAGATTTCACGCAGCTTATCCATCACCGCGAAAATGTTCTGCTGCAGCGGCATCTGGTCGTGGCCGTTGGGAAGTAAAATCTCTTTGGTGACGGAGGCGTTTTCCAGGACCTCGAAGTAGCTGTCGAGCCGTTTTCGCAGCCCGGCTTCGTCCTCCGGTAAGTACTTACCAATCGCGTAGCCCAGCGGCAGCACCTGTGCCGTCACTTCACTGCCGTCCTGGCTCTGCCAGAGAAATTCGGTTTTATCGGTCCCGTGGCGTTCAGAACAACCGCGCCAGAACATCGTGCGGGTAATGCCAAACCCGTTATAGATATGCGGAAGCTGGCAGGACATGCCAAACGAATCCGGCAGATAGCCGATCTTCATCGGCTCGCCGAAGGCCATACAATCCCGGATGCCGTACATCAGGTTGCGGACAATCGACTCGCCGCTCACGATCGTGGTATCGGTCTGGGTATACCAGGGGCCGATAATCAGCTTTCCACGCTCGACAAGCGCCTTCACGCGAGAGCGGTTTTCGGGCACAACGGCAAAATAATCCTCCAGAACAGCCGTCTGTCCATCGAGAACATAGTATTTGTACTCATCATCCTGCTCCAGCCGGGTCAGGATCTCTTCCATATTATTGACCAGAAGAATACGCGACTCTTCGGTGGTGAAGTACCACTCACGGTCCCAGTGCATATGCGGCGTGATATGAACGCGAGATACAGCTTTCATCTTCGTTTCCTGTTTGTGCGTTTTTACGATAAGGCATCTTCAGTAACGTAGTTGCCCTTTTTTACCGCCTGGCGTCGCCAGAGCAGCAGAACCAGGGTGGAGATAGCGGTACCCACCAGCGCCGCGCCAAACCAGCCCGCCGCAGCAACCACACCACCCAACCCGGCATCGTGAAGTAAAAAAAGAGAGAAAATCCCGGCCCCCGGCGTAGACAACCCGATCCCCATCGCACCGACAGCCGCGCCTGTCACCATGGATCCGAGTACAAATGAGCCAATAACACGAAGCGGATCTTCTATCGCCATCGGAATCGCCCCTTCGGTAATGCCCGCGAGACCGAGCAGCCAGGTCGATTTGCCGGTTTCAATTTCAAACGACTTAAACAGCTTCGGTGCCAGCATCGTTGACGCCGTGACGGTAAAGGCTGAGACCATTTTGACGGAGGCAAAGATGGCATAGGGACCGTATACCCCGTTCGCCATCGCCCCCAGGCAAAACGCGTAAGCGGCTTTGTTGACCGGGCCACCCAAATCGAATGAGCACATAAACCCGAGGATTGCCCCCAGAAGCAGCGCATTCGCGCCGGACAGACCGTTAAGCCAGACGGTGAGCGTGTTATTGAGCCAGGCCACCGGTTCGCCAATCACAAACAGCATCAGGCTGCCCGCGCCCAGCACGCCAATCACCGGATAGAGATAAAAAGTCAGAAAGCCGTTGTAGCGGCTACTGAGCCGGATGTGGTTTTTCACCCAGCGCATCAGATAGCCCGCGATCAGCCCGCCGACGATAGCGCCAAGAAAACCGGAGCCGATCATGTTGGCAGCCAGACCGGCCGCAAAGCCCGGCGTCAGCGCAGGTTTATCCGCCAGCGAGTAGGCGGTATAGGCCGACAGGACAGGCACCATCAAAATGCCAAGCATGCCGCCGCCAAGCTTGCGGTACATCCACAGCCACGAGTTTTCCTGGTCAAACAGGTGCTGCAGGCCAAGGATTTGTGCCAGCAGTACCGATACGGCCAGCACCGTACCGCCGGCGACGATCAGCGGCACCGCAAAGGAGATACCGCTAAGGAGCGCCTGCTTGAGCTCCGTCTTAACGCTCTTTTTTTCTGCCTGTCCGGGAAGTGCTTCAGACGAAGACGGTAATGCCAGCGCGCGCTCAATGAGCGCTTCAGCATGGCGCAGGGGTTCCGCGACGGGCACGGAAATGGCGGGGATCCCCTGAAAACGCTCGCTCTCTTTGATCGCCACTTCTGCGGCAAAAATACACGCTTTCGCCTCCAGCAACTGCTGGGCAGTAATGCGCCCTTCAATACCGTTCGCCCCCTGCTTTTCGACCACCACGTTGACGCCGAGCTTACGTCCCGCTTTTTCCAGGTACTCTGCGGCCATATAGGTATGCGCGATCCCCGCCGGACAGGCGGTGACACAGACGACGGTGGGTGCATTCACCCGCGTATCAGCCTCGTCTTCCTTCGAGACAGCGTTCAGCGCATCAAGCAGATCCTCTGCCGTCTCTGCAGCCATAACGCGTCCCCGGAGGGCATCATCGGCAAGGCGAGACGTCAGCGCCGTCAGCACCTGGATATGCGTGGAACCCGCTTCAGCTGGCGGGATGGCAAGCAGGACGATCAGCTCTACGCGTTCAGGGCCGTCTACCCCCTCCCACTCCAGCGGTTTGCGCAGCGTAGCAACCGCAAAAGCCGCTTGGTTCACCGCGTTCGATTTACCATGCGGGACAGCCAACCCTTCACCCAGGGCGGTTGGCCCCTGCGATTCGCGACGGTAGACCTCCGCCAAAAATGCATCTCCATCTGTAATTTTGCCCAGCGCCACCAGCCGCATTGTAAGCTGGCGAATAGCCTCATCACGGCTGGCATAGTGCGCCTGCACGCAGACAGCACTGGGGTGGGTCAGAGTCGTCAGGTTCATAAGATCCTCACACCTAAGTTGTTATTGTCTGGCGGCAATTGTGGCAGGCAACACAATACATTTACGTGATCATTTTCACTAACAGTGCGAATTTGTATTTAAATTGTATTATTTACAAATTTTAAGCTGAAGGCATAATTCCGTGAAAAGGTATTAGAAAGGCAGATTCGATGGGTAACAAACCGATGTACCGGCAGATAGCCGATGCGCTTCGCGAGAAAATCAGTGCGGGAGAGTTAAAACCTGGCGATGCGTTACCGACGGAATCCAGCCTTCAGGAGGCATTCAACGTGAGTCGCGTCACGGTGAGACAGGCGCTGAAGCTGCTTACGGAAGAGCAGATCGTCGAGAGCATTCAGGGCAGCGGCACCTACGTAAAAGAAGAGCGCGTCAATTACGACATTTACCAGCTCACCGGGTTTTACGAAAAACTGGCGGACCGGAACGTGGATACCCACAGTGAGGTGAGCATTTTCGAAGTGCTGAAAGCCGATGCAAAACTTGCCGAAAAGCTGAATCTCTCTCATGAGGATAAAGTCTGGCACGTCAAACGCGTCCGCTTTATCAAACAAAAACCGGTAAATCTGGAAGAGACGTGGATGCCGCTAGCCATGTTCCCCGACCTCACCTGGGAAGTGATGGAGAATTCGAAATACCACTACATTGAGCAGATCAAAAAGCTGGTTATCGATCGCAGCGAGCAGGAGCTGGTGCCGATCATGCCGTCAGAAGAGGCGATCGCCGCGCTGTCGCTCGATCCGGCAAAACCGATCCTGGAAAAAGTCTCCCGCGGGTTTCTGAAGGACGGACGGGTATTTGAATACAGCCGCAACGTGTTCAATACCGATGATTACAAGTTCACGCTAGTCGCCAGACGCAGGCAATAAAAAAGGCCGCTTTACAGCGGCCAACCATGTCGAAACGGACATTTTTATACTGCAACGCCCCCCTTTCGGGGAGCAGAGAGGACTTACTTAATGATGGATTTCAGTGCTTCGCCGATATCCGCCAGGCTGCGAACGGTCTTCACGCCTGCGGCTTCCAGCGCTGCGAATTTCTCATCAGCCGTACCTTTACCACCGGCGATGATCGCGCCTGCGTGACCCATACGCTTGCCTTTCGGCGCGGTCACACCCGCGATGTAACCCACAACCGGCTTGGTCACGTGTTCTTTGATGTAAGCAGCCGCTTCTTCTTCCGCGCTACCACCGATCTCACCGATCATCACGATCGCTTCGGTCTGTGGATCTTCCTGGAACAGCTTCAGGATGTCGATGAAGTTAGAGCCCGGGATTGGGTCACCGCCGATGCCCACGCAGGTGGACTGGCCGAAACCGTAGTCGGTGGTCTGCTTAACCGCTTCATAGGTCAGGGTACCGGAACGGGACACGATGCCCACTTTACCCGGCTTGTGAATGTGGCCCGGCATGATGCCGATTTTGCATTCGCCTGGGGTGATAACGCCTGGGCAGTTCGGGCCGATCATGCGTACGCCAGCTTCATCCAGCTTCACCTTCACGGTCAGCATATCCAGCGTCGGGATGCCTTCAGTGATGGTGATGATCAGTTTGATGCCTGCGTCGATCGCTTCCAGAATAGAGTCTTTGCAGAACGGCGCCGGAACGTAGATCACGGTCGCGGTTGCGCCCGTCGCTTCTACCGCTTCACGCACGGTGTTGAACACCGGCAGGCCCAGGTGGGTGGTGCCGCCTTTACCTGGCGTTACGCCGCCAACCATCTGCGTGCCGTAGGCAATCGCCTGTTCGGAGTGGAAAGTCCCCTGGCTACCGGTGAAGCCCTGGCAGATAACCTTGGTATCTTTATTAATTAAAACTGACATTATTTCCCCTCCACTGCGGCAACAACCTGCTGAGCTGCATCCGTCAGACTTTTCGCTGCAATAATATTCAGGCCGCTGTCAGCCAGTTTTTTCGCGCCGAGTTCAGCGTTGTTACCTTCCAGACGCACAACCACCGGAACGTTAACACCCACTTCTTCTACCGCACCGATGATGCCGTCAGCAATCAGGTCGCAACGAACGATGCCGCCGAAGATGTTAACCAGTACCGCTTTAACGTTGTCGTCAGAGAGGATGATTTTGAACGCTTCGGTTACGCGCTCTTTGGTTGCGCCACCGCCCACGTCGAGGAAGTTCGCCGGCTCACCGCCGTGCAGCTTAACGATGTCCATGGTGCCCATTGCCAGGCCCGCACCGTTAACCATGCAGCCGATGTTACCGTCCAGCGCCACGTAGTTCAGTTCCCACTGTGCAGCCTGTGCTTCACGCGGGTCTTCCTGAGACTGGTCGCGCATTTCGCGCAGATCCGGCTGGCGGAACAGTGCGTTGCCGTCAGCGCCCAGCTTGCCGTCGAGGCAGATCAGGTCACCCTGGGTGGTGATCACCAGCGGGTTGATCTCGATCAGCGCCAGATCGCGCTCCAGGAAGATGGTCGCCAGCCCCATGAAGATCTTGGTGAACTGCTGAACCAGTTTACCTTCCAGACCCAGCTTGAACGCCAGCTCGCGACCCTGGTAAGGCATTGGGCCTGCCAGCGGATCGATAGCCACTTTGTGGATCAGGTGTGGGGTTTCTTCCGCCACTTTTTCGATTTCCACGCCGCCTTCGGTAGACGCCATGAACACCACGCGACGGGAGCTACGGTCAACCACCGCGCCCAAATACAGCTCTTTCGCGATGTCGGTCGCCGCTTCCACCAGGATTTGGTTAACCGGCTGGCCGTTCGCATCTGTCTGGTACGTTACCAGACGCTTGCCGAGCCAATGTTCAGCAAACGCACGAATCTCTTCTTTGCTCTTAACAACCTTCACACCGCCCGCTTTACCACGGCCACCAGCGTGAACCTGACACTTAACTACCCACGGGCCGGAACCGATTTTAGATGCGGCTTCTTCTGCTTCACGCGGGGTAGTACAGGCATAACCCACCGGAGCCGGTAAGCCATACCGGGCAAACAGCTGTTTGGCCTGATATTCATGTAAGTTCATGTGTTCTATCCATCCTTCAGGGTAATCGTTATCTTCAAACCTGTAGACCGGCGCAGCGTGTGCCGGTCTACGGGGCAGGTGATGCTAAATCGTGACTAGACGTCCAGCAGCAGACGCGTTGGATCTTCCAGCAGCTCTTTAATGGCAACCAGGAAGCCCACGGACTCGCGGCCGTCGATCAGGCGGTGGTCGTAAGAGAGCGCCAGGTACATCATCGGCAGGATCTCAACTTTACCGTCTACCGCCATAGGACGATCTTTAATGGCATGCATACCCAGGATCGCGCTCTGCGGCGGGTTAATGATCGGGGTAGACATCAGCGAGCCGAAGACGCCGCCGTTGGTAATGGTGAAGTTACCGCCGGTCAGGTCGTCTACGGTCAGCTTGCCGTCGCGGCCTTTCACAGCCAGCTCTTTAATGTTTTTCTCGATGTCAGCCATACCCAGGGTATCCACATCACGCAGAACCGGGGTTACCAGGCCACGTGGGGTAGAAACCGCCATGCTGACATCGAAATAGTTGTGGTAAACCACGTCATCGCCATCGATGGACGCGTTCACTTCCGGGTAGCGTTTCAGCGCTTCAACCACCGCCTTCACGTAGAAGGACATAAAGCCCAGGCGGATACCGTGACGTTTTTCAAACGCGTCACCGTACTGCTTACGCAGGTCCATGATTGGCTTCATGTTCACTTCGTTGAAGGTGGTCAGCATCGCGGTGGAGTTTTTCGCTTCCAGCAGACGCTCGGCCACGCGCTTACGCAGGCGGGTCATTGGCACGCGTTTTTCACTGCGCGCGCCCAGAGCAGGCTGTGCTGCTGGTGCTGCCGCAGGGGCTTTCGCTTCTGCCTGAGCTGGCGCTTTCGCCAGATGCTTGTCGATGTCTTCGCGGGTCAGACGACCGCCCACACCGGTGCCTTTAATGGCTGCCGGGTCAAGGCTGTGTTCCGCCAGCAGGCGACGGATCGCCGGGCTGAGGGCGTCGTTAGACTGCTCTTCCAGAGAGGCCTGCTGGCGCTGAGCCGGCGTAGAGGCTTTCTCTTCAGATTTCGCGCTGGACTCTTTGCCCGCGCTGTTGCCTTCACGCAGGCGACCCAGGATCTGACGAGAGGTTACGGTGGTACCTTCATCTTCCAGCACCGCGTCCAGAACGCCATCCGCCGAAGCCGGTACTTCCAGTACCACTTTGTCAGTTTCGATTTCTACCAGCACTTCATCGCGCTTAACGGCATCGCCTGGTTTTTTGTGCCAGGTAGCGACGGTCGCATCTGCTACAGATTCAGGCAGGTCGGGAACAAGAATATCTACGCTACTCATTATGTATCCTTTAATTAATCGACGTTCAGCGCGTCATTGACCAGATCTTGTTGCTGCTTCTGGTGAACGGACATATACCCTACCGCCGGAGAGGCGGAGGCCGGGCGACCTGCATAGCGCAGGGCTGACCCAAATGGAATCACTTCACGGAAATGATGCTGACTGCAGTACCATGCGCCCTGGTTGAGCGGCTCTTCCTGGCACCAGACAAAATCATGAACGTGAGCGTACGGTTTCAGCGCTTCCTGCACCGCCTGGTGCGGGAACGGATAAAGCTGTTCGATACGCACGATGGCGACATCTTTCTGATCGTTCTTACGGCGCTGTTCCAGCAGGTCGTAATAAACCTTACCAGAACACATCACCACACGCTTCACGGCCTGTGGATCCAGCTCGTCAATTTCGCCGATGGCTGGCAGGAAGGTACCGTTCGCCAGCTCTTCCAGGCTGGACACCGCCAGCGGGTGACGCAGCAGGGATTTCGGCGACATCACCACCAGCGGACGACGCATACCGCGCAGCGCCTGACGACGCAGCATGTGGTAAACCTGCGCCGGGGTGGACGGCACGCAGACCTGCATGTTCTGCTCGGCGCAGAGCTGCAGATAACGTTCCAGACGCGCGGAGGAGTGCTCCGGACCCTGGCCTTCATAGCCGTGCGGCAGCAGCATCACCAGACCACACATACGGCCCCATTTCTGTTCGCCGGAGGAGATGAACTGGTCGATAACCACCTGCGCACCGTTGGCGAAGTCGCCGAACTGCGCTTCCCAGATGGTCAGGGTGCGCGGTTCTGCCGTGGCGTAACCGTACTCGAAAGCCAGTACCGCTTCTTCAGACAGCACGGAGTCCCAGACCTTGAACTGGCCCTGACCGTTGTGCACGTGCTGCAGCGGGGTGTAGGTTGAACCGTTAGACTGGTTGTGAACGACCGCGTGACGGTGGAAGAAGGTTCCACGGCCCGCATCTTCACCGGACAGACGCACAGGAATGCCTTCGTCAACCAGCGTCGCGTAAGCCAGCGTTTCCGCGCCGCCCCAGTCGAACAGCTTCTCACCTGCCGCCATGGCCTGACGGTCAGCATAAATTTTCGCTACGCGAGATTGCATCTCGATAGCGTCCGGCACGGTGCTGATGCGTTTAGCCAGCTCCTGCAGGCGCTTCATCTCCACCTTGTTAGGGTAGCTCTCATCCCACTCGTGGTTGAGGTACGGCGACCAGGTAAAGGAGTGCATATTCATCGGGCGCAGCTCTTTCACTACGCACTCACCCGCATCCAGCGCGTCGCGGTAGAGGTTGACCATTTCGGTCGCATCTTCCAGCGTCGCCACTTTGTCGCTCTCCAGCTTGTCAGCATAGATTTTGCGCGGGGTCGGGTGTTTTTTGATTTTCTGGTACATCAACGGCTGGGTTGCACTTGGCTCATCCGCTTCGTTGTGGCCGTGACGGCGGTAGCAGAAGAGGTCAATGAACACATCGCGTTTGAAGGTGTTACGGAAGTCCAGCGCCAGACGGGTAACGAAAGCCACGGCTTCCGGGTCATCCGCGTTAACGTGGAAGATCGGCGCCTGAACCATCTTACCGATGTCGGTGCAGTACGGGGTGGAACGCGCGTCCAGCGGGTTAGAGGTGGTGAAGCCCACCTGGTTGTTGATCACGATGCGAACGGTACCGCCCACTTCATAACCACGCGCTTTGGACATGTTCAGGGTTTCCTGCACCACGCCCTGCCCTGTTACCGCCGCATCACCGTGAATGGTGATTGGCAGCACTTTATTGCTGCTCGGCTCGTCCAGACGATCCAGACGCGCGCGCACGGAACCGATAACCACCGGGCTGACGATTTCCAGGTGTGACGGGTTAAACGCCAGCGCCAGGTGAACCAGACCGCCTTCGGTTTCGATATCTGACGAGAAGCCCATGTGGTACTTCACGTCGCCGGTACCGAGGTGTTCTTTATGTTTGCCCGCGAATTCGTCGAACAGGTCCTGCGGTTTTTTACCCAGCACGTTGACCAGTACGTTCAGACGACCACGGTGTGCCATGCCCAGCACCACTTCACGGGTGCCGCTCTTGCCTGCGTGACGAATCAGCTCTTTCAGCATCGGCACCAGGGCGTCACCGCCTTCCAGCGAGAAGCGTTTTGCGCCTGGGAACTTCGCGCCCAGATAGCGCTCAAGGCCTTCCGCTGCGGTCAGTTCGCTGAGGAAGCGTTTTTTCTCGTCAGCCGAGAAGGTCGCGTGGCCCGCTACGGATTCGATGCGCTGCTGGATCCAGCGCTTCTCTTCGGTAGAGGTAATGTGCATGTATTCCGCGCCGATGGAGCCGCAGTAGGTTTGCTTGAGCGCGTCAATCAGATCGCCCAGCTTCATCGTGTCTTTGCCGATGGCAAAGGAACCTACGTTAAAGCTTTCCTGGAAATCGGCCTCGGTCAGATCGTGATACGCCGGATCGAGATCGGCCACACGGTCTTGTTTCCACAGTCCCAGCGGATCGAGATTCGCATGCTGGTGACCACGGAAGCGATAAGCGTTGATAAGCTGCAGGACTTTAACCTGCTTCGCATTGGTGTCAGGGTCGGAAATCGCAGAAGAGTAACGTGAGGCATCCTTCGCCAGACGACGGAAATAATCACGTGTTTTGGAATGGAATTGATCCGGTTTGACCCCTGTACCAGGCAACTGCTGGAACATGGAACGCCAGTTTGCGTCCACTGAGTCAGGATCGGTTAAGAAGTCTTCATAGAGCTGTTCTATCCAGCTCTGGTTGGCACCAGAGAGGTAAGAAGAGTCCAGCCAGGCTTTCATTGCGCCGTTCTGCATCGTGATCCCTTAAGCATTTTTATGCTTACTTTCGCCGTAGAAACTACCACGCACACCGCGTGTACGTGCCGGGGTTCACCTGCGAGCTCTTTGTGGCCCGCGAAGGAACCTTTAGAAACTGTCTTAAGGGTTTCCCCTCACCCCGACCCTCTCCCACGGGGAGAGGGGGAAGGTCGTCGGCAGTTTTTAAAGATTTCCTGCAATCTGTTCCCTCTCCCTTTGGGAGAGGGTTAGGGTGAGGGGAACAACGCTCCCCTCTCACTACTTACGCACTTCGCTGCAGCAGCATCGACTTAATATGGCCGATGGCGCGCGTCGGGTTCAGCCCCTTCGGACACACACTGACGCAGTTCATGATGCTATGGCAGCGGAATACGCTGAAAGCGTCACTCAGTCCTTCCAGACGGCTGTCGGTTTCGGTGTCGCGGCTATCGATCAGGAAGCGATAGGCAGCCAGCAGACCGGCCGGGCCGATAAACTTGTCCGGGTTCCACCAGAACGACGGGCAGGACGTTGAACAGCATGCGCAGAGAATACACTCGTACAGACCATCGAGTTTTTCACGCTGCTCAGGAGACTGTAAGTGCTCACGAGCCGGTGGATTTTGCCCATTATTCAATAAGTAAGGCTTAATCTTCTCATATTGTGCATAGAATTGCCCCATGTCTACCACCAAATCACGCACGACCGGCAGGCCTGGCAGAGGACGGATAACAATTTTCTGACCAGGACGCTGCAACGCTGAAATTGGCGTGATGCAGGCCAGGCCATTTTTGCCGTTCATGTTCACACCGTCAGAGCCACACACCCCTTCACGGCAGGAGCGGCGGAACGACAGCGTTGGATCTTTTTCTTTCAGCTGGATTAAGGCATCCAGCAGCATCATGTCACGACCTTCTTCCGCTTCCAGGGTGTAATCCTGCATGCGCGGAGCGTCGTCTACATCCGGGTTATAACGATAAACTGAGAATTCGAGTTTCATTATCCTGTCTCCGCATTAGTAAGTACGAATCTTCGGCGGGAACGCCGGACGCAGTTTCGGTTCCATGTTGACGCTACGACGCGTCATGGTTTCCGACTCTGGCAGATACAGGGAATGGCACAGCCAGTTTTCGTCATCACGCTCCGGGAAGTCGAAGCGGCTATGCGCGCCACGGCTTTCGGTACGGAAGTTTGCCGACATCGCGGTCGCGAACGCGGTTTCCATCAGGTTATCCAGCTCCAGGCACTCAACGCGCTGGGTGTTGAACTCGCTGGAGGTATCGTCCAGACGGGCATTTTTCAGACGCTCGCGGATCGCTTTCAGCTGCTCAAGACCTTTGGCCATCGCGTCGCCTTCACGGAATACCGAGAAGTTGTGCTGCATGCACTCCTGCAGCGCTTTGCGGATTTCCACCGGATCTTCGCCGTTACGGTTGCCGTTCCAGCGGTTGAGGCGCTCAAGAGAGGCATCAATTTCGTCGTCGGTTGCGTCACGCAGCGCGCCCTGCTCGGCAATGGATTCCTGCAGATGCAGACCCACCGCACGACCAAACACCACCAGATCCAGCAGGGAGTTGCCGCCCAGACGGTTTGCGCCGTGTACGGATACGCAGGCAATTTCGCCCACCGCGAACAGGCCAGGAATGACCACGTCTTCGCCCTGCTCGTTCACGGTCAGCGCCTGACCGGTCACTTTGGTCGGAATACCGCCCATCATGTAGTGGCAGGTTGGGATAACCGGAATCGGCTCTTTCACCGGATCGACGTGTGCAAAGGTACGGGACAGTTCCAGGATGCCCGGCAGACGGGATTCCAGCACTTCTTTACCCAGGTGGTCGAGTTTCAGCTTCGCGTGTGGACCCCATGGGCCGTCACAGCCGCGGCCTTCACGGATTTCGATCATGATGGAACGCGCCACCACGTCACGACCCGCAAGGTCTTTCGCATTCGGGGCATAACGCTCCATGAAGCGCTCGCCGTGTTTGTTCAGCAGGTAGCCACCTTCACCACGGCAGCCTTCCGTCACCAGAACGCCTGCACCGGCGATACCGGTTGGGTGGAACTGCCACATCTCCATATCCTGCACCGGCACGCCCGCGCGGATAGCCATACCGACACCGTCACCGGTGTTGATGTGGGCGTTGGTGGTAGACTGGTAAATACGGCCTGCACCACCAGTCGCCAGCACGGTAGCGCGGGCTTTGAAGTAAACCACTTCACCGGTTTCGATACACAGCGCGGTACAGCCAACAATTGCGCCATCGGCGTTTTTCACCAGATCCAGCGCATACCACTCGGAGAAGATGGTGGTGTGGTTTTTCAGGTTCTGCTGATACAGGGTGTGCAGCAGCGCGTGACCGGTACGGTCAGCCGCCGCCGCGGTGCGTGCCGCCTGCTCGCCGCCGAAGTTTTTCGACTGGCCGCCAAACGGACGCTGATAGATGGTGCCATTTTCCAGACGGGAGAACGGCAGACCCATGTGGTCCAGCTCCAGAATCGCTTCCGGGCCGGTTTTACACATATATTCGATGGCATCCTGGTCGCCGATGTAGTCGGAACCTTTTACCGTGTCATACATGTGCCATTCCCAGTTATCTTCATGGGAGTTACCCAGCGCAACGGTGATACCACCCTGCGCGGACACAGTGTGGGAACGGGTCGGGAAAACTTTAGAGAGCAGCGCACAGCTCTGGCCGCTCTGGGAAATTTGCAGTGCGGCACGCATACCTGCGCCACCGGCACCAATCACAACAGCATCAAATTCTCTGACTGGCAGTTTCATTACACACCCCACACCACAACGAATCCATAAATAACGTAAACCACCAGTGCAACGACAATGGCCAGCTGCAGTGGGAGGCGAATCGCCAGCGGTTTAACGTAATCGGTCAACACCTGCCACATGCCAATCCAGGCATGAATAAGGATGGAGAACAGGGCCAGCAGGGTGAACACTTTGGTGAAGGCGGATCCGAAGAACCCACTCCAGATTTCCCACGTCAGCGTGCCGCTGGTCGCGAAGAAACCGATCATATAGATGATGTAGAGGGTGAGAACGATGGCGGTAGCACGGACCAGAATGAAGTCATGTACGCCGTTGCGTCCTAATGCGGAGGCGTTGCTTACCATACGAGAACTCCTGCGAGAAGTGAAAGCACGACTGTAATCACAAATGAAATGTTAGCGGAGCGTTTCCCTACTTCGAAGGTCTCTTCCAGGTAGCCAAAGTCCATCAGCATATGGCGAACACCCACGACTACGTGGTACGCCAGCGCGGTCAGAATGCCCCACATGATGAATTTCACGAAGAAGCTGTTCATGATGGCAGAGGCCTGGAGGAATCCTTCAGGGGAAGAGAGGCTGGTGCCCAGTAACCACAGCAGAATACCGACCGCCACAAACGTAATCACACCAGAAACACGGTGCAGAATGGACGCTATTGCTGTTACGGGGAACCGGATCGTTTTGAGATCCAGATTGACAGGTCTTTGTTTTTTCACATTTCTTATCATGAATAACGCCCACATGCTGTTCTTATTGTTTCCTTCCTCCGGACTGCGATGCGGGTCAGACAGCGTTCCTTTTCTATAACTGCGCGTCATGCAAAACAGTGCTTCCAGATGCTTAAACGACACATTACAACGCTGGGTGGCTCGGGATTGCAGGGTGTTCCGGAGACCTGGCGGCAGTATAGGCCGTTCACAAAATCATTACAATTAACCTACATACAGTTTGTCGGGTTTTCTCTGGAACAGTGATCAGGGTCACGATAACAACATCTTTTTAATTTTTAATCATCTGATTTGACAAATGTTAAACAATATTGTTACAAACGTCATCAGAAAAGGCATATAATGCGCAAAAGTTATGAGGTCTCTCTTTCACCTGACAAATAGTTATGTAACAGTGTGATGGTATTGACCGAAGTTATCAGGACAGTTATTAGTGATATACAGGTTTGAATAATTCGGACTGCAAAAACGCTGATTTGCTGTTGTTTCACTGATATTTCATTCGTTTACCTGCAAGGCGCCATAGCTCTGTACCCTGGTTTGTCCTCGTGAGCTGAGCGGTAAGCCAAATAACAATCTGGTAACGGTGATTAACAGCTGAAAGCAAATCCGGTAAAGCGCAGTCTTAAGCATAAGGCGCTAAGGAGACCGTAAATGGCTGATACAAAGGCAACGCTCACCCTAAATGGTGACACTGCTATTGAACTGGATGTGCTAAAAGGCACGCTCGGTCAGGATGTTATTGATATCCGTACGCTGGGTTCCAAAGGGATGTTTACCTTTGACCCTGGATTTACCTCTACCGCATCTTGCGAATCCAAAATCACCTTCATTGACGGTGACGAAGGTATCCTGCTCCATCGCGGCTTCCCTATCGATCAGTTAGCCACCGAATCCAACTACCTGGAAGTGTGCTACATCCTGCTGAACGGCGAAAAACCGACGCAGGCCCAGTTCGATGAATTTAAAACCACCGTGACCCGTCACACCATGATCCATGAGCAGATTACCCGTCTGTTCCATGCGTTCCGTCGTGACTCTCACCCAATGGCGGTGATGTGCGGGATTACCGGTGCACTGGCAGCGTTTTACCACGACTCCCTTGACGTAAATAATCCGCGTCACCGTGAAATCGCCGCTTACCGTCTGCTGTCCAAAATGCCTACCATGGCGGCGATGTGTTACAAATACTCCATCGGTCAGCCGTTTGTGTATCCGCGCAACGACCTCTCCTACGCGGGCAACTTCCTGCGCATGATGTTCTCCACGCCGTGCGAAGAGTACGAAGTGAACCCGGTTCTGGAACGCGCGATGGACCGTATTCTGATCCTGCACGCTGACCACGAGCAGAACGCCTCTACCTCTACCGTCCGTACCGCAGGCTCTTCAGGCGCGAACCCGTTCGCCTGTATCGCTGCGGGCATCGCCTCCCTGTGGGGACCGGCGCACGGCGGCGCGAACGAAGCGGCGCTGAAGATGCTGGAAGAGATCAGCACCGTTGAGCACATTCCAGAGTTCGTGCGTCGCGCGAAAGACAAGAATGACTCCTTCCGCCTGATGGGCTTCGGTCACCGTGTTTACAAAAACTATGACCCGCGCGCCACCGTAATGCGTGAAACCTGCCACGAAGTGCTGAAAGAGCTGGGTACCAAAGATGACCTGCTGGAAGTGGCGATGGAGCTGGAACACATCGCGCTGAACGACCCGTACTTCATTGAGAAGAAACTCTACCCGAACGTCGATTTCTACTCTGGAATTATTCTGAAAGCGATGGGCATTCCGTCTTCCATGTTCACCGTCATCTTCGCGATGGCGCGTACCGTAGGCTGGATTGCACACTGGAACGAAATGCACAGCGAAGGCATGAAGATCGCCCGTCCTCGTCAGCTGTATACCGGCTACGAGCAGCGTGATTTTAAGTCTGACCTGAAGCGCTAAACGTTAAGCCCGGTGGCGCTGACGCTTACCGGGCCTACAAATGCGAAACGTAGGCCGGGTAAGGCGTAGCCGCCACCCGGCTTTTTTACATCTGGCACCCTGGACACCAGTAAAACGGTCTGGAAGAGATCGTAGCCTTCTCAATCACGCCGCCGCACCGCTCGCACTTTTTCCCCGCCCGATGAAACACCTTGAACCGGAACAACGCCCCGTGATGCTTGTTTTCATCGACGATGCCGCGCGTGTTGTACGACAGCCGCGGGATGTCCAGCAGCGCGTGGGACAGCGCCTCCAGCTGTTCATCGCTCAACTGAGAGGCTTTATGCTGCGGCGCCAGCCCGACTTCCCAGAGGATCTCCACCCGCAGGTAGTTACCAAGCCCGGCCAGAAACGCCTGGTCAAGAAACAGGCCGGAAAACTGCCGGTTGCGGAATGTGGTCGATAGCAATCGGGCCTTCACATCGCTCGCCGTCAGACGCATATCCAGCACGTCCGGCCCCACTCGCTGTAGAAACGGATGCGTGAGGAGTTGCTCCGGCGTTAATATTTCGATATCAGAGGCGCTATAGAGCAGGATCGCCTTATCGGCCGTTTGCAGCCTGACGCGTAGCACGCGGGTAGTCTGCGGCTGTTCACCCGCCTCCACCACTCGCCAGACGCCGTAAAGCTGGTTATGGCTATATAACGTCAGGTTATGGGAGAAATGCGTGAGCAGCGCTTTGCCGCGCGTTTCAATATGCGTTACCGACTGCCCCACCAGCTGTGATTCAAACGGTTTCAGTTGAGGAAAAGCAAACCAGACCTCCGTCAGGGGTTTGCCCTTTATCGCCGCCTCGAGGCTATCCGCTGCGCGGCGGATCTCCGGGCCTTCTGGCATTTTTCTGTCCTTTCATGATTAGTCTGCGCTGACAAGAATGCCCTCTTCAGAGAACGCCGCCCGCAAGCGGCGCGCGAACTGGAGCGCATGCTCGCCGTCACCGTGTAAACACACCGTATCAGCCTGCACGTTCGCCAATGTTCCGTCCACAGCGGTCACCCGCCCGGCACGTACCATCTCCAGCGTCTGCGCCAGCGCTTTAGCTTCGTCGGTAATCAGCGCACCGGCCTGCGTACGTGGAACCAGGCTGCCGTCCGGCAGGTATCCCCGATCG
Organism: Enterobacter sp. SGAir0187; assembly: GCF_002952735.2. Taxonomy (NCBI): domain Bacteria; kingdom Pseudomonadati; phylum Pseudomonadota; class Gammaproteobacteria; order Enterobacterales; family Enterobacteriaceae; genus Enterobacter; species Enterobacter sp. SGAir0187. The sequence goes on from NZ_CP025034.2 coordinate 1,211,792, forward strand.
GCAAATACTTCCTGACGGGTGGTCAGGCCCAGCCGTTCTCCGGCGCGAATCAGCTCGCTGCCGGCCAGACCTACAAGGATCAGCTGCGGATGACTGTCCCGCACCGCACGGGCAATGGCGTCTGCCAGAGCAGCATCTTTCGCCGCCTGGTTATAGAGCATGCCGTGCGGCTTCACGTGGCGCATCACACCGTTCTCCGCACGCACCATCGCCTCAAGCGCACCGATCTGGTAGAGCACCTGAGCGTAGACCGTCTCAGGCGGCAGGTCCATCGCGGTGCGGCCAAAGTTTTCCCGGTCAGGGAAGCTCGGGTGGGCGCCAATCGCCACGCCATTTTGGATGGCATGACGCACGCTCTCCAGCATGATTTGCGCATCGCCTGCGTGAAAGCCGCAGGCGATATTGACCGAAGAGACCAGCGTCATCAGCGCCGCATCGGCGCTGCCGCCCTCGCCCAGATCGGCATTCAAATCAATCTTTACCATCGAGCCTCCACGCCAGCTGTTCGAGATAGCGCTGCTGATCCTGCCGCGCCTTTAGCGCCTCCTCCAGCGAACACTGCACAAAGTGAATCGGCTGTCCGAGGGGAATTTGCGCCAGATGGTAGCGATCGGCTTCAATGATGCAGGCAATTCGCGGATAACCGCCCGTCGTCTGCGCGTCGTTCATTAACACGATTGGTTGCCCGTTGCCCGGCACCTGAATAACCCCAGGCAGTAAACCGTGGGAAAGCAGTTCCCTGTCGGTCGTCCGGATCAGCGGCTGCCCCTGCAGGCGGTAGCCCATACGGTTACTCTGCGGACTGAGCTTCCACGGCGAGCGCCAGAAGGACTCTTTGGAGGCCTCGTCGAACTCATGATATTCCGGCCCCGGTAAGGCGCGGATCTGGTTTCCCCAGAGAAGTTGTTTCACCCCCTGCGCCGTCGAAAAGTGACGCGAAGAGGGCTTAATCGCCAGGCGATCGCCGTCGCGCAACAGACGTCCTTCGTGACCGCCTATCCCGGCTTTCTGATCGGTACTGGATGAGCCCAGCACCTCAGGCACATCAATGCCGCCAGCCACCGCCAGATAGCTACGCACGCCGTGCAAAGGACGCTTTAAGGTCAGACGCTGTCCGGCTTTCGCCCGCAGACGCCAGCCGGTCCACACCGCTTTGCCGTCCAGCGTGGCATCACAGCCTGCGCCGGTGAGCGCGAACCAGGTCTCCTGACCAAACTCAATCACACACTGGCCGAGCGTAATTTCGAGCGCCGCCGTGCTGCCGGGGTTGCCCACCAGCACGTTAGCGATTTCCAGCGCAGGACGGTCCAGCGCGCCACAATAGCTCACGCCCGACTGGCGCATGCCAAAGCGGCCGGCATCCTGTACGGAGGTATAAAGCCCGGCGCGAATAAGCGTTAACATACCCCCTCCTTCTGCGGGATAAAGCGAAGGGTATCGCCCGGGCGCAGGAGTATTGGCGACGCCAGCCCGGGGTCAAATAACGGGGTGGCGGTATGCCCAATAAGCTGCCAACCACCGGGCGAAGTCAGTGGATATACGCCAGTCTGCTCGCCACCAATCGCGACCGTCCCCGCCGGTACGCTCAGGCGCGGTTCAGCACGGCGCGGCGTATGCAGCCGGGGAGATAATCCCCCCAGATACGGGAATCCGGGCTGGAATCCCAGAAACCAGACGACGTAATCCACCGAACTGTGCAACTCAACAACCTGCTTTTCGGTGAGTCCGCAATGGTCTGCGACCACACCAAGATCCGGTCCCCCCGTACCGCCATAAACGACCGGGATCTCAATGGCACGCGATTCCGGCTCCAGCGCCTCGCTCTCTTCCCACCAGCGCTGTAAACGTTCAATGGCATCCAGCGCCAGCGTATGCGGACTACGCAGCACCACCGTGATGTTATTCATCCCCGGAATGGCTTCAACCACATCCGGCAGATCGACCAGACGCTGGGTTAGCCGCCAGATACGCTTTTGCGTGGCAAGGGTCACCGGCGGCTCGAGCTCCAGAACCACTGCCGTTTCTCCCAGAAGATAACAACGCGCTCGCTGCACTCAGGCACCTCTCATCAGGCCGGATTAGGGATATCAATAAAGGTTACATCCAGATCGGTATTTTCCGTCAGCCACTCGCTGAGGGCACGAATACCGCCGCGCTCGGTGGCATGATGCCCGGCCGCGTAAAAATGCAGCCCCTGCTCACGTGCCGAATGAATCGTCTGCTCGGACACCTCGCCGGTGATAAAAGCATCGACACCAAAACGCGCGGCGCTGTCGATAAAGCCCTGCCCGCCTCCGGTGCACCAGGCCACACGCTTCACCGTATCCGGGCCGGTATCACCGCTCCATAGCGGACGACGCCCCAGGCGCGCTTCAATCCACGAGGCCAGCTCCAGCCCCGGAACCGGCATCGCCAGTTCGCCCCACGGCACCAGCGGCTCAATCTCGCCCATCACGGTAATGCCCAGTAGCTGCGCCAGCTGGACGTTGTTACCGAGCTCCGGGTGCGCATCCAGCGGCAGGTGGTAACCGTACAGGTTAATGTCATTTGCCAGCAGCGTTTTCAGGCGGTTGCGCTTCATGCCGCGAATAATCGGCGATTCGTTTTTCCAGAAGTAACCGTGATGGACAATTACCGCATCAGCGTTCTGACGGACCGCCTCGTCCAGCAGCGCCTGGCTTGCCGTGACGCCGGTGATAATTTTCTGCACCGTTTCGCGCCCTTCTACCTGCAGGCCATTTGGACCGTAGTCGCTAAAGGAGGCGGTATTGAGTTTTTCGTTAATCAGGCGTTCCAGTTCGCTGTTTTTCATCATCACTCTCTTATGCTTTGCGGGCCGCTTCGTACGCAGCCAGCGTGGCGACACGCGCCTGTTTATGATCGACAATCGGACGGGGATAATTCAGTTTTACACGCTGTTTATCCGCCCATGCCCACGGTTCGTGGATCGCTTTAGCCGGTATCTCTTTTAGTTCAGGGAGCCAGCGGCGAATAAACTCGCCGTTCTCATCAAATTTTTGTCCCTGGGTGGTTGGATTAAAAATCCGGAAATAGGGAGCCGCATCGGTGCCCGTAGAGGCCGCCCACTGCCAGCCGCCGTTATTCGCGGCGAGATCGCCGTCGATCAGCTGAGAAATAAAATAGCGCTCTCCGATACGCCAGTCGATAAGCAGATCTTTCACCAGGAAGCTCGCGGTAATCATTCGCAGACGATTGTGCATCCACCCGGTTTCATTTAGCTGGCGCATAGCGGCGTCCACAATCGGATAGCCCGTCTCCCCTTTTTGCCAGGCCTGTAAAAGTGCCTCATCGTGCTGCCATTTTACGCTGTCGGTCCACGGAATGAACGGACGATGCTTACAGAGATTGGGATGGTACGTCATCAGATGGCGGTAGAATTCACGCCAGATAAGTTCGTTCAGCCAGACAGAACCGGTGCCTCCATCCAGCGCCTGCGGCTGCTCGGCCAGAAGACGGTGTAAACACTGGCGAGGAGAGATCGCGCCCAGCGCCAGACAGGCCGACAGGCGGCTGGTGCCCTCGATGGCCGGAAAATCTCGCCGCGCGTCGTAGTTGGCCGCGTCCTGTTTGCAGAACTGGCGGAGCTGCGCGATGGCCGCTTTTTCATCGGCGGGGAACAGCGCTTTATCAAACGGCTCCTGTGGGTAGTCAAACGTCAGTTCAAACAGGTCCTTCAGGGGTTCGCCCCTCGCGGCAGGCGCGGCAACGCACTCCGGCAGCGACTCTTTAAGACGCTTGATAAAGGCATTTTTAAACGGAGTGAAAACTTTATACATCTCACGGTTGCCGGTCATCACGCTGCCCGGCGCCAGCATCACGCTGTCATCAAATCCTTCACAGACCACATCCTCCAGCATCTTCTCCAGATGACGGTCGCGCTGCTGCTCGTTGAATTCGTACTGATAGTTGTAAAAAAGATGCGTGACGTTGTGCTGCTTACAGGTCTCCTGCACCGTCTGCAGCTGTGCGGCAAAATCACTTACCTCTTTATAAATCAGCGGTATGCCTTTTCCGGCCAGCGAATGCTGCAGATCGGTCAGATACGCACGCAGCAAGGCCGCCTGGCGTGGCGCCATATCATGCTGCCGCCACTGCTCGGGCGTAGCCACAAACAGAGCCAGTACGTTAGCGTCTTTGGCGCGGCAGGCCGCCGCCAGGGCGATGTTGTCATGTACGCGCAGGTCCGCGCGAAACCAAACCAGATGGGTGGGCATAAAACTCCAGGCAAATATCCATTATGTCCGTAAGGGCATGCCGTAAAAGGAAAAAGCATGCATTGAACTACTTTGCCATGAAGTGTAGACGGGATGAAATAAAAAAGGCCGCCCAAGGCGGCCTTAACGCTACTTGTCCTGCGCTATCGTGGCTAAAGCGACAAACCCGATCGGTTCATCACTTTTGACAACGAGTACGCTGGCGACAATGAACGCGATGCAAAAATAGCGTTTCATTATGCGGTCCCTGCTGCTAACCGCTCCACCGTTCACCACCGGTGATAAGTCGGTGGACACAAGCTCTGACGAGAGCCTGACTTACGGTTGAGGTCACGCCTTTCCCGGGACCGGTGCCCATGTGCGAGATGGCGGAAAGGGACGCTGCATAGTAGTTGGCCCTGGCGTAAAACGTAATCCATCGAAAAGGTTTTTAAGAATATATTTAGGGAGTTGCAGTTTGATTACTTAAGGACCCGAGATATTCTTTTAAGCCTCTGACGAGGGCTTGAAAACCACCCAACGGACCGCGAATCCGGAGGGACAAAAAAACCGCCACATTGCTGTTGGCGGTTTTTTTATTGCTGTGTGTAGTCTTAGTAGAAGTCGCAGGTCGCTTTCTCGGCCTGATCCATCCATACCGGCTTCTCGCTGGTTTTCGCCCAGACGCGGTGCAGATAGCTATAAAAACGTGCACGATCTTTCCAGAACAGCATCACCGGCAGAGCCAGCACGCCAGCCACTACGGCGAAAGCGCGGCGCATGAACACGATATGAGCCGGAAACTCTTTATAAAGATCCATATTTTTCTCCCCTATAGTTGGCCGGAAACGTCATCCGGAAAATTCAAAATCTGTGACCTGGCTAAAATAATATCGCTTTGTTTGTAATTTTACTACTCATCCGACCACTTATTTTCGTCCGTTTAGCCAAAATTTACACTCGCACCGTAATTAAGTTACAAAAAAGTTAACGATTTACTTATCAATAGTTAAATTGTGGGCTTTGCCATTTTTATACTTTTTTTACACCCGCCCTTCTCATTTTTGCGAAATCTTTGCGCCATAAATCCTACCGTTAGCACAACAACAAAAGTCACCCGGAGGTGGATTGTGAGTGCAGGTCTTATTGCCGGCATCGTGCTGGTGTTCCTGTTATTGGGTTATCTGGTTTATGCCCTGATTAATGCGGAGGCATTCTGATGGCTGCTCAGGCGTTTTTGCTTATTGCCAGTTTCTTAGTGGTGTTGTTCGTCCTGGCAAGGCCACTGGGCTCGGGGCTGGCACGGCTCATCAATAATGTTCCCCTGCCCGGCACGGGAAGCGTTGAAAAAGGGATCTGGCGCGTACTGGGTGTAGACGATCGGGAGATGAACTGGCGTGACTATCTGATCGCCATTCTGCTGCTGAACATCGTCGGACTCATTGCGCTTTTTGCCATGCTGATGCTGCAGGGTATCCTGCCGCTGAATCCGCAACAATTACCGGGTCTGTCCTGGCATCTTGCGCTGAACACGGCAGTCAGTTTTGTCACCAACACCAACTGGCAGTCCTATTCCGGCGAAACCACGCTCAGCTACTTCAGCCAGATGGTCGGGTTAACCGTGCAGAACTTCCTCTCTGCCGCCAGCGGTATTGCGGTGATCTTCGCGCTGACGCGTGCGTTTGCACGCCAGAAAGTGAGCACGCTGGGTAACGCGTGGGTAGACCTGACGCGCATTACGCTGTGGATCCTGCTGCCGATTGCGCTGCTGATCGCGCTGTTCTTCATTCAGCAGGGCAGCCTGCAAAACCTGCTGCCCTACGCGCCCTATACCTCGCTGGAGGGCGCAAAACAGCTCCTGCCGATGGGCCCAGTGGCGTCGCAGGAAGCCATCAAAATGCTCGGAACGAACGGCGGCGGATTCTTCAACGCCAACTCGTCGCATCCGTTTGAAAACCCTACCGCCCTGACCAATTTTGTGCAGATGCTGGCGATCTTCCTGATCCCCGCCGCGCTCTGTTTCGCCTTTGGTGATGTGGTCAACGATCGCCGTCAGGGGCGCACCCTGCTCTGGACCATGTCGCTTATCTTCGTGGTCTGTGTTGCGCTGGTGATGTGGGCCGAATGGCAGGGTAATCCGCACTTCCTCTCACTCGGGGCCGATAGTGCAATCAACATGGAAGGTAAAGAGAGCCGCTTTGGCATTCTCGCCAGCAGCCTGTATGCGGTGGTCACCACAGCAGCGTCGTGCGGGGCCGTCAATGCCATGCATGATTCCTTTACGGCGCTGGGTGGCATGATCCCGATGTGGCTGATGCAGATTGGCGAGGTGGTATTTGGCGGCGTGGGCTCCGGTCTTTACGGCATGCTGCTGTTCGTGCTGCTGGCGGTGTTTATTGCCGGTCTGATGATTGGCCGCACCCCGGAATATCTGGGTAAAAAAATCGACGTTCGCGAGATGAAATTAACCGCGCTGGCAATCCTGGTCACCCCGGCTCTCGTGCTGCTCGGCACCGCGCTGGCGCTGATGACCGAGGCCGGACGCAGCGGCATCTTTAACCCCGGCATTCACGGTTTCAGTGAAGTGCTGTATGCCGTCTCCTCTGCCGCCAACAACAACGGCAGCGCCTTTGCGGGCTTAAGCGCCAACTCACCATTCTGGAACTGCCTGCTGGCGTTCTGCATGTTCGTGGGTCGCTTTGGGATCATTGTGCCGGTGTTGGCGATAGCCGGATCGCTGGTGAACAAAAAAATCCAGCCGACCACCACCGGGACATTGCCGACCCACGGCGCGCTGTTTATCGGCCTGCTGACGGGCACCGTGTTGCTGGTCGGCGCCCTGACCTTTATCCCCGCCCTCGCGTTAGGCCCGGTCGCGGAATACCTCTCTTTACGCTGATTTTGCGGAGAAATTGTCATGAGTCGTAAACAACTGGCCCTGTTCGAACCGTCATTAGTTCGCCAGGCGCTCATGGATGCGGTGAAAAAGCTGAGCCCGCGCGTGCAGTGGCACAACCCGGTGATGTTTATCGTCTGGGCGGGAAGCGTCCTGACCACCGCCCTGGCGATTGCCATGGGAACGGGCCATATGCCGGGAAATGCGATGTTTACCGGCGCCATCAGCCTGTGGCTGTGGTTTACCGTGCTGTTCGCCAACTTTGCGGAAGCGCTGGCGGAAGGCCGGAGCAAAGCCCAGGCCAATAGCCTGAAAGGGGTGAAAAAAACCGCCTTCGCGCGCAAACTACGTGAACCGAAGTACGGTGCGCAGATGGACCACGTTCCGGCGGATGAACTGCGTAAAGGCGATGTGGTACTGGTGGAAGCCGGTGACATCATCCCTTGCGACGGCGAAGTCATTGAAGGGGGCGCATCGGTGGATGAAAGCGCCATCACCGGCGAATCCGCGCCGGTGATCCGTGAGTCCGGCGGGGATTTCGCCTCCGTGACGGGCGGGACGCGCATTCTCTCCGACTGGCTGGTGATCCAGTGCAGCGTTAACCCGGGTGAAACCTTCCTCGACCGGATGATTGCCATGGTGGAAGGCGCACAGCGCCGTAAAACGCCAAACGAGATTGCCCTGACCATCCTGCTGGTGGCCCTGACCATTGTCTTCCTGCTGGCAACCGCCACACTGTGGCCGTTCTCCGCCTATGGCGGTACCGCGGTCACCGTCACGGTGCTGGTGGCGCTGCTGGTTTGTCTGATCCCAACCACCATTGGCGGCCTGCTGTCGGCCATCGGCGTGGCTGGCATGAGCCGTATGCTCGGTGCCAACGTCATCGCCACCAGCGGGCGTGCCGTAGAAGCCGCCGGTGACGTGGATGTGTTGCTGCTGGATAAAACCGGGACCATTACCCTCGGTAACCGCCAGGCGTCGGATTTCTTACCCGCCCCGGGCGTGGATGAAAAAACGCTGGCGGATGCCGCCCAGCTCTCATCCCTTGCCGATGAAACCCCGGAAGGCCGCAGTATTGTGATCCTCGCCAAGCAGCGCTTTAACCTGCGCCAGCGCGACGTTCAGAGCCTGCACGCCACTTTCGTGCCCTTCACGGCGCAAACCCGCATGAGCGGAATTAACATTCAGGATCGCATGATCCGTAAAGGCTCGGTTGACGCGATCCGCCGCCACATCGAGGCTAACAACGGCCACTTCCCGCCGGAAGTGGACAGCCTGGTCGAAAGCGTGGCCCGTCAGGGGGCGACGCCGCTGGTGGTGGCCGAAGGCGCGCGCGTGCTCGGGGTCATTGCCCTGAAGGACATCGTCAAAGGCGGCATCAAAGAGCGCTTTGCCCAGCTGCGTAAAATGGGGATCAAAACGGTGATGATCACCGGGGATAACCGTCTTACCGCCGCGGCGATTGCCGCCGAAGCGGGCGTGGATGATTTCCTTTCCGAAGCCACACCGGAAGCCAAGCTGGCACTGATTCGTCAGTATCAGGCGGAAGGCCGTCTGGTGGCGATGACCGGCGACGGGACCAACGATGCTCCTGCCCTCGCGCAGGCCGACGTGGCGGTGGCGATGAACTCCGGAACCCAGGCAGCAAAAGAGGCGGGCAACATGGTCGACCTCGACTCTAACCCGACCAAGCTGATTGAAGTGGTGCACATTGGCAAGCAGATGCTGATGACGCGCGGGTCGCTGACCACGTTCAGTATCGCCAACGACGTGGCGAAGTATTTCGCCATCATTCCGGCCGCGTTTGCCGCGACCTATCCGCAGTTAAATGCCCTGAACGTGATGCACTTGCACTCTCCGGCCTCGGCGATTCTGAGCGCAGTCATCTTTAACGCCCTGATTATTGTCTTCCTGATCCCGCTGGCGCTAAAAGGCGTGAGCTACAAGCCGCTCACGGCCGCCGCCATGCTGCGCCGTAACCTGTGGATTTACGGCCTGGGCGGGCTGGTGGTGCCCTTCGTCGGTATCAAGGTTATCGACCTGCTGTTGACGCTGTTCGGCCTGGTTTAAAAGGTGAATCAAATGACCATGTTACGCCCCGCTATACTTCTGTTTATTCTGCTGTCTCTCATTACCGGCGGGCTGTACCCGCTGGTAACCACCGCGCTGGGCCAGTGGTGGTTTAAGGATCAGGCTAACGGCTCGTTGATACTGCAAAACGGTGAAAACCGCGGTTCTCGCCTGATTGGTCAGAACTTTACGGATGCCCGCTACTTCCAGGGACGCCCTTCCGCCACTGCCGAAAGCCCGTATAATCCGATGGCATCCGGCGGCAGCAACCTGGCGGGCAGCAACCCTGAACTGGACAAAGCCGTCGCTGAGCGCGTAGCAGCCCTGCGCGCCGCGAATCCGCAGGCCAGCCGTGACGTTCCCGTGGAGCTGGTGACCGCCTCGGCCAGCGGGCTGGACTACAGCCTGACGCCGGCAGCGGTGGCATGGCAGATCCCGCGCGTTGCCGCTGCCCGTCAGCTGACCGTCGAACAGGTGAGCAGGCTTGTGGCAGAGCACACGCAAAAGCCGCTGGTCAGCTTCATCGGCATGCCCGTGGTAAATATTGTTGAGCTGAATCTGGCGCTGGACGCGCTAAGGAAAAACTAAATGACCGACGAGCCCATGCGCCCGGATCCGGACAGGCTGCTCGAACAAACAGCTGAAGCCCATCGCGGCAAACTGAAAATTTTCTTCGGCGCCTGTGCGGGCGTCGGGAAAACCTTCGCCATGCTAACGGAAGCCCAGCGGCTTCGGGCGCAGGGGCTCGATATTCTGATCGGCGTGGTTGAAACCCACGGACGTAAAGAGACAGCATCACTGCTGAAGGGGCTGGCTACCCAGCCGCCCCGCCGCATCAGCCATCGCGGTCGGTTAGTCACTGAATTCGATCTCGATTCCGCCCTCGCCCGCCGTCCCGCGCTTATCCTGATGGACGAGCTGGCGCACAGCAATGCGCCTGGCTCACGCCATCCAAAACGCTGGCAGGATGTTGAAGAATTACTTGAAGCCGGCATCGATGTGTTTACCACGGTTAACGTTCAGCATCTCGAAAGCCTGAACGATGTGGTCAGCGGCGTGACCGGCATTCAGGTGCGCGAGACGGTGCCCGACCCCTTCTTTGATTCCGCGGACGAGGTGGTGCTGGTCGACCTGCCCCCCGATGATTTGCGCCAGCGCCTGCACGAAGGCAAAGTGTACATCGCCGGCCAGGCCGAGCGCGCCATCGAACATTTCTTCCGTAAAGGCAACCTGATTGCCCTGCGCGAGCTGGCCTTGCGCCGAACCGCCGACCGGGTGGACGATCAGATGCGCGCCTGGCGCGACCTGCAGGGCCAGGAACGCGTCTGGCACACGCGGGATGCCATCCTGCTGTGTGTCGGTCACGGCAGCGGCAACGAAAAACTTGTCCGCACCGCCGCGCGCCTGGCGGCCAAATTTGGCAGCGTCTGGCATGCGGTGTATGTCGAAACGCCGCAGCTGCACGCGCTGCCCGAAAACCAGCGTCGCGCGATCCTGAGTTCGCTGCGTCTGGCGCAGGAGCTGGGTGCCGAAACCGCGACGCTTTCCGATCCGCAGGAAGATAAAGCCATTCTGCGCTACGCGCGCGAGCATAACCTGGGGAAAATCGTCATCGGCCGTCGCCAGCATCGCCGCTGGTTTAGCCGCGAATCCTTTGCCGACAAGCTCGCCCGTCGTGCGCCGGATCTGGATCTGGTGATCGTGGCGCTGGACGACAAACCTACCCCCTTACCCAATCGCGCCCCGGACAGCCGCACCTTCAGCGATAAATGGCGCATTCAGCTTCGCGGATGTCTTGTCGCCGTCGTGCTCTGCGCCCTGATTACCGTGATTGCCAGCCAGTGGCTGATTGCGTTTGATGCTGCCAACCTGGTGATGATCTACCTCCTGGGCGTGGTGGTGGTGGCGCTCTTTTACGGGCGCTGGCCGTCGGTCCTGGCGACGGTTGTTAACGTCATCAGCTTCGATCTGTTCTTTATTGCCCCCCGCGGGACGCTGGCCGTCTCGGACGTACAGTACATCCTCACCTTCGCGGTGATGCTCACCGTCGGGCTGGTGATCGGGAATCTGACGGCGGGCGTGCGCTATCAGGCGCGTATCGCCCGCTATCGCGAACAGCGCACGCGCCATCTCTATGAGATGTCGAAATCGCTGGCGGTGGGCCGCACGCCGCTGGATATCGTGCAGACCAGCGAGCAGTTTATCCGCTCGACCTTTCATGCCAGCAACCTGATTTTGCTCCCGGACGAACACGGCAAGCTGCGCCCGCTGACGTCGGCCACAGGCATGACCCCCTGGGACGAAGCCATCGCGCGCTGGAGCTTTGACAAAGGCTTACCGGCGGGCGCGGGGACCGACACCCTCCCCGGCGTGCCCTATCAAATTCTGCCGCTGCGCAGTGCCGATAAAAATCAGGGGCTGGTCATCGTAGAGCCTTCCAACCTGCGCCAGCTGATGATCCCCGAACAGCAGCGTTTACTGGAGACGTTTACGCTGCTGGTTGCCAGCGCGCTGGAACGACTGGCCCTCACCGCCAGCGAGGAACAGGCCCGTCTGGCGAGCGAGCGTGAAAGCATTCGTAACTCGCTGCTGGCGGCGCTCTCGCACGATCTGCGTACCCCGCTCACCGTCCTGTTTGGTCAGTCAGAAATTCTGACGCTGGACCTGGCGGCGGAAGGCTCTAAACACGCCCTTCAGGCCAGCGAGATCCGCCAGCATGTGCTGAATACCACGCGCCTGGTGAATAACCTGCTCGACATGGCGCGTATCCAGTCGGGCGGATTTAACCTCAAAAAAGAGTGGCTCACGCTGGAAGAGGTGGTGGGCAGCGCGCTGAAAATGCTCGAGCCGGGCCTGGGCGGGCGGCATATTGCGCTGAACATGCCTGAGCCCCTGACCTTAATTCACGTTGATGGGCCCTTATTCGAACGGGTGCTGATCAATCTGCTGGAAAATGCCGCCAAATATGCGGGTGCCAGTGCGCAGATTGGGGTGGATGCGACGGTGGAAAATGGCACGCTTCGCCTTGACGTCTGGGATACCGGCCCCGGCATTCCAGTCGGGCAGGAGCTGGCTATTTTCGAGAAATTCGCACGCGGCAATAAGGAGTCGGCCATTCCAGGCGTCGGGCTGGGGCTGGCGATTTGCCAGGCGATCATTGACGTCCATGGCGGGTCCATTTCCGCAGAGAATCGTCCCGAAGGCGGCGCACGTTTTTGTGTTACACTTCCTCTGGAAACCCCGCCAGAACTTAATGAATTACCAGAGGATTTGTGATCAACGTTCTGATTGTTGAAGATGAGATCGCCATTAGCCGTTTTCTGCGCGCTGCGCTGGAAGGAGACGGTCTGCGCGTTCATGATGCGGGTACGCTTCAGCGGGGTTTAATTGAAGCCGCTACCCGCAAGCCGGACCTGGTGATCCTCGATCTTGGTCTACCGGACGGTGACGGCATCGATTTTATCCGGGAAGTCCGTCAGTGGAGCCAGATGCCGATCCTCGTGCTCTCCGCCCGTACGGAAGAAACGGATAAAATCGCCGCGCTGGATGCCGGGGCGGATGACTATCTGATTAAACCGTTTGGCATAGGCGAGTTACAGGCTCGCCTTCGCGTGGCGCTGCGTCGCCACAGCGCCACCACGCCTGCCGATCCAACCTACACGTTTGGGGATATCCGGGTTGACCTGGCCGCGCGGCGCATTGTGCGCGGCGATGAGGAGATTCACCTCACGCCCATTGAATTTCGCCTGCTCGCCGTACTGCTTAACAATCACGGCAAGGTTCTCACCCAGCGCCAGCTGTTAAGTCAGGTGTGGGGACCCAACGCCGTGGAACATAGTCACTATTTACGCATATATATGGGACACCTTCGTCAGAAACTCGAAGTCGACCCCGCTCGCCCTCGCCATTTATTAACTGAAACCGGTATCGGTTATCGGTTTATGCTCTGAATAACTATTCATTTTATTTTTAAATAAAACTAAAGCCCTCAGAAAATATTTCACAAATAACCCATAAGTTATTTATACGGGTTATTTTTGCTCATTTAAACATTGATAACACAACCCATTAACGCACTATCAATAAATCAGAGTTTTGATCTGAGATATTCATCAAAAACGACTATTTATTTCTAAAATGATCGGTTAACGGTGATCTTCTTCACAGTTAATCGCCTTTTCCTGGATAAAATGACCGTGCTTTCAATTACTGAAAGGAAAATGAATCATGGAAAACAACAATCGTTTAATGCCCCATATAAGGCGGACAACACATATCATGATGTTTGCCCACCGAAACTGCTTTGACTTTCATCTCTTTAATGCCCGGTAGTCCTTCGACTTCTGGCGCACTCGCTTACAGGTTACCCTGAAACATCCTATTTTACAGGCTATTGCCTGTGAACTCGTGCGCTCATTCATTTTGACTCAGACTCATCCGCACCGGGCGGACTGAATTTTAATCATCAAAAAAGCAATGTACTGATTTTAATCAGCGGCCACCCTTTGCTTTTTTTCCGGAAAATTATCGATTTCTTTCTTGCAAGAAATCGAGGGACGCTTATTACCTAAAATAAAGAGAGGAAGATGAAAAGTTTAAAAATCGCAGCCAGCCGTGCCTGTCCGGATTGCTTTACCACTCAGCGTGAACTGGTGGATGTCAGAACCTCTGATTATATCGACGTTGCCGCCATTGTGCTGGCGGTCAGTGATATTACCGACGGGATACTGGAGGAAATAGAAGCCACCGGATTTGGCATTCCTGTTTTTGTTGCGACGCATAAAGAAGAGATCATTCCGGCAGACTATTTATCGCGCATTCATGGCGTATTTGAGTATTCAGACACCAGCAACGACTTTTATGGACGCCAGCTGGAAGCGGCTGCCCTGCGGTATGAAACCCAGCTGCGCCCGCCGTTTTTCCGCGCCCTGGTCGACTACGTGAAGCAGGGCAACAGCGCGTTTGACTGCCCGGGCCATCAGGGCGGCCAGTTCTTCCGCCGCCATCCTGCCGGTAATCAGTTCGTTGATTTCTTTGGCGAGACGCTTTTCCGCGCCGATCTGTGTAACGCCGACGTCGCAATGGGCGATCTGCTGATTCACGAGGGCGCGCCGTGCATTGCGCAGCAACATGCGGCGAAGGTCTTTAATGCCGATAAGACCTATTTCGTGCTGAACGGCACCTCGTCATCTAACAAAGTGGTACTTAACGCCCTGCTCACCCCCGGCGACCTGGTGCTGTTTGACCGTAATAACCACAAATCTAACCATCACGGTGCCCTCCTCCAGGCAGGTGCAACGCCGGTCTATCTCGAAACCGCGCGTAACCCGTACGGCTTCATTGGTGGCATTGACGCCCACTGCTTCGAAGAGAGTTATCTACGAGAGCTGGTGGCAGAGGTGGCGCCGGGCCGTGCGCGCGATGCGCGTCCGTTCCGTCTGGCGGTGATCCAGCTGGGCACCTACGATGGCACCATCTACAACGCCCGTCAGGTGGTGGATAAAATTGGGCATCTGTGTGATTACATCCTGTTTGACTCCGCCTGGGTGGGTTACGAGCAGTTTATTCCGATGATGGCCGACTGCTCACCCCTGCTGCTGGAGCTGAACGAAAACGATCCGGGGATTTTGGTTACCCAGTCCGTGCATAAACAGCAGGCTGGCTTCTCGCAGACCTCGCAAATTCACAAGAAAGACAGCCACATCAAAGGCCAGCAGCGCTATGTCCCGCATAAGCGGCTGAATAATGCCTTTATGATGCACGCCTCCACCAGCCCGTTCTATCCGCTGTTTGCCGCGCTGGACATCAACGCCCGTATGCATGAAGGTCAGAGCGGCCGCAATATGTGGATGGACTGCGTGGTGAACGGTATTGAAGCGCGTAAGCTAATCCTGGAGAACTGCCGGTATCTGCGCCCCTTCGTGCCGGAGACGGTGGATGGCCGTCCGTGGGAAAGCTGGGACACGGCGGAGATTGCGACCGATCTGCGCTTCTTCCACTTCGTACCGGGTGAAAACTGGCACGCTTTTGAAGGCTACGCCGAGCATCAGTATTTTATCGACCCGTGCAAGCTCCTGCTGACCACGCCGGGCATTAACGCCCGCACCGGCGAGTATGACGACTTCGGCGTGCCCGCCACCATCCTCGCCAACTTCCTGCGTGAAAACGGCATCGTGCCGGAGAAATGCGATCTCAACTCGATCCTGTTCCTGCTCACGCCTGCGGAAGATATGGGCAAGCTGCAGCAGCTGGTGGCGCAGCTGGTGCGTTTCGAAAAACTGCTCGAGAGCGATGCTCCATTAAAAGAGGTGCTGCCTTCCATCTGCAGACAACATCCGGAACGTTACGCGGATTACACCCTGCGCCAGATCTGCCAGGAGATGCATGACCTGTACGCCCGCCACAACGTGAAGCAGCTGCAGAAAGAGATGTTCCGCAAGTCCCATTTCCCACGCGTGATGATGAACCCGCAGGACGCAAACTATGCCTATCTGCGCGGAGAAGTGGAACTGGTCTCCCTGCGCGACGCGGAAGGCCGCATCGCTGCTGAAGGCGCTCTTCCTTATCCGCCGGGGGTGCTGTGCGTTGTCCCTGGGGAGGTCTGGGGCGGCTCCGTGCTGCGCTACTTCACCGCGCTGGAAGAAGGCATCAACCTGCTGCCGGGCTTTGCGCCGGAGCTGCAGGGTGTGTACATCGAGGAGTGCGAGGGCCGTAAACAGGTTCGCTGTAACGTCATCAAACAACCCGCCGCTCAGCCCGCGCTGCTGAAAGGAGAGAAATTATGAGTAAGTCCAATAAGATGGGCGTGGTGCAGTTGACCATCCTCACCATGGTGAACATGATGGGCTCCGGCATCATCATGCTGCCCACCAAGCTTGCCGAAGTAGGAACCATTTCAATCATCTCCTGGCTGGTGACCGCCGTCGGCTCAATGGCACTGGCGTGGGCATTTGCCAAGTGCGGGATGTTCAGCCGCAAGTCAGGCGGCATGGGAGGCTACGCCGAGTATGCCTTTGGCAAGTCGGGCAACTTTATGGCCAACTACACCTACGGGGTATCACTGCTGATCGCCAACGTGGCGATTGCCATCTCCGCCGTGGGCTACGGTACGGAGTTGTTTGGCGCGACGCTTAGCCCGGTACAGATTGGTTTAGCCACCATCGGCGTGCTGTGGATCTGCACCGTGGCTAACTTTGGCGGCGCGCGTATCACCGGACAGCTCAGCAGCATCACCGTCTGGGGCGTGATTATTCCGGTTGTCGGCCTGTGCATTATCGGCTGGTTCTGGTTCAGCCCGACCCTGTACGCCAACTCCTGGAACCCGCACCATGTGCCGTTCTTCAGCGCAGTCGGCTCTTCTATCGCCATGACGCTCTGGGCCTTCCTCGGTCTGGAATCCGCCTGCGCGAACGCAGAAGTCGTTGATAATCCTGAAAAGAACGTCCCGATTGCGGTCCTCGGCGGTACGCTGGGCGCGGCGGTGATCTATATCGTCTCGACGAACGTCATTGCGGGTATCGTACCGAATATGGATCTGGCTAACTCCACGGCGCCGTTCGGGCTGGCCTTCGCGCAGATGTTCACGCCGGAAGTCGGGAAAGTGATTATGGGTCTGATGGTCATGTCGTGCTGCGGTTCACTCCTTGGCTGGCAGTTCACCATCGCGCAGGTGTTTAAATCCTCGGCTGATGAGGGTTACTTCCCAAAAATCTTCTCCCGCGTCACCAAAGCCGATGCGCCGGTGCAGGGCATGCTGGCGATTGTCATCTTCCAGAGCGGATTGTCGCTGATGACCATTAGCCCGTCGCTGAACAGCCAGTTCAACGTGCTGGTCAACCTGGCGGTCGTGACAAATATCATTCCGTATATTCTGTCGATGGCGGCGCTGGTGATTATTCAGAAAGTCGCGAAAGTGGATCCACGCAAGGCTCGAGCGGCGAATATCGTGGCGCTGATTGGGGCAATCTACAGCTTTTACGCGCTCTACTCATCCGGCCAGGAAGCGATGCTGTATGGCGCCATGGTAACCTTTATGGGCTGGACGCTGTACGGTCTTGTGTCGCCGAGATTTGAATTGAAGAACAAACATAGTTAAAAAAAAGCCCGGTGGCGCTAGCGCTTACCGGGCCTACGAGGTCAATGCAAAACGGCAACCCAAGGGTTGCCGTTTTTAATGTTTTCTCCCTCTCCCCGTGGGAGAGGGACGGGGTGAGGGCATCAGCCCGCACCCGAACACCACTTACGCGTTTTTCAGCACTTCGCTGACAATCTCTACCGCTTCTTTCTCAATCTGCTGACGGTGCTCAGCGCCGAGGAAGCTTTCGCAATAGATTTTATACGCATCTTCCGTACCGGATGGACGCGCGGCGAACCAGCCGTTTTCGGTCATCACTTTCAGCCCACCAATGGATGCGCCGTTACCCGGTGCCGCCGTCAGACGCGCAGTAATCGGGTCGCCGGCCAGGGTGCTTGCGCTGACCATCTCCGGAGAGAGTTTGGACAGGGCCGCTTTCTGAGCTGACGTCGCGCTGGCCTGAATACGGTTATAGCTTGGCGCACCAAAGCGTGCCGCCAGCTCGTTGTAATGTTCCTGCGGGTTTTTACCGGTAACCGCGGTAATCTCCGCCGCCAGCAGGCACATGATGATGCCGTCCTTATCGGTTGACCACGGGGTGCCGTCGAAACGCAGGAAGGACGCGCCTGCGCTCTCTTCACCACCGAAGCCAAAGCTGCCGTCGTGCAGACCGTCAACAAACCATTTGAAGCCCACCGGCACTTCCACCAGCTTGCGGCCCAGCGCGTCCACCACGCGGTCGATCATCGCCGAGGAAACCAGCGTTTTACCGACGGCCACCTCTTTGCCCCACTGCGGACGGTGCTGGAACAGGTAGTTGATCGCAACAGCCAGATAGTGGTTCGGGTTCATCAACCCGGCAGGGGTGACGATACCGTGGCGGTCGTAATCCGGGTCGTTGGCAAACGCCAGATCGAATTTATCACGCAGCGCCAGCAGGCCCGCCATCGCGCACTCGGAGGAGCAGTCCATACGGATCGCGCCGTCTTTGTCCAGGTGCATAAAGCGGAAGGTCTGATCGACGTGATCGTTCACGATGGTCAGATCCAGCTTGTAATGCTCGGCAATACGTTTCCAGTATTCAATACCGGAGCCGCCCAGCGGATCCACACCCAGCTTCAGGCCGGCTTTCTGGATGGCCGCCATATCGACGATATCCGCCAGACCTTCCACGAACGGCTGAACCAGATCCTGCTCTTTTACGTGGCCGGACGCCATCGCCGCATCCAGAGAGATGCGCTTCACGCCTTTCAGACCGTCGGCCAGCAAGGCGTTCGCACGATCTTCAACCACTTTGGTGACGTTGGTGTCTGCCGGGCCACCGTTAGGCGGGTTGTATTTGATACCACCGTCTTCCGGCGGGTTGTGGGATGGCGTGATAACGATACCATCAGCCAGCGCGCCACCTTTTTTGTTGTGTACCAGGATGGCGTTAGACACCGCAGGCGTTGGGGTGAAGCCGTTGTTCTCCTGAACAATGACATCGACGCCGTTTGCAGCCAGCACTTCCACAACAGAGATGAACGCCGGTTCAGACAGCGCATGGGTATCTTTACCCACGTAGCATGGACCGGTAACGCCGTTTTTAGCGCGCTCTTCCGCAATGGCCTGAGCAATGGCCAGAATGTGCGGTTCGTTAAAGCTGTGGCGCGCCGCGCTGCCGCGGTGGCCAGATGTACCAAACTTCACTGCGTGTTCTGCGTTGCCCACGACCGGTTTCAGCACGTAATACTGCGCGGTCAGCT
This sequence comes from Enterobacter sp. SGAir0187, assembly GCF_002952735.2. NCBI lineage: Bacteria > Pseudomonadati > Pseudomonadota > Gammaproteobacteria > Enterobacterales > Enterobacteriaceae > Enterobacter > Enterobacter sp. SGAir0187. The sequence continues at coordinate 1,230,791 of NZ_CP025034.2, forward strand.
GAGCGACGTTAATCAAATCGCTTTGTTGTGCAGGTTGGCCTGCACGGCTGTGATTTGCCATTACCGGGTCCTTCTGATGCAAGGGTTAAATTGTACCGCAAACCTTCTCAATCAATTCCGCCGGGAACTGCATGGACTGCATGATGTGTTCAATCATGCTGCACTTGCGGCCCGTATTGGTATTGGTGATCACCCAGTATGGGGTGCCAGAAACATGTTTGGGTTTGGTTTGATTGCCATTTTGCAGCAGCGTCTGCTCGTCGCCCGCGAAGTAGACGCGAGTACGACCGTGCAGCGACTCGGTCGCTTCAGCAAACGCTTTGTTATCCAGTGAATAAAGTGTAGACAGCACCAGCATAAAGCGGTTAACCGCCTTTTTTTGCTCCGCATACTCGTCGGAGAGCAGCAGCTCGCGCATCGCGCGCACTTTATCTTTTGCCGGCGTCACGGCAGGTTTTGCTTGTGCAACAACGCTCGGCTGAGACACGACATCTTTGGTGACTGGGGTAGCAGGCTGTGAAGCGGCGGAAATTTTAAGCATGCGCCGTAAAATGTCGGACGCGCTCTCCCCGATATGCCGCGTCTGGCTGGCAATATACTGATAGAGTTCGTCATCAACTTCGATTGTTTTCATCTTAATCCAGTGCGATATCTTATCTGAATACAAGTCATTGGGATTATAAGGTCAAATCCCAACAGCGGATAGCGTCAAACCAGGTTGGCGGCAAAAGTCAGATTAAACTGGAACCTTGCAGCCGGGCGGCAGAATGGTCAACATGATACCCTAACCTGACATACGTAAAAAAAGAACTTTGCCATGAAATTGAATACCCGAGCGCAAACTGCACAATCGCCGAACAATAATTCTCCCATCGTACTGGTTCACGGGCTTTTTGGCAGCCTGGATAACCTGGGCGTGCTGGCGCGCGATCTGGTTACCAACCACGATATTCTGCAGGTCGATATGCGTAATCACGGTCTTTCCGGGCGTTCTGACGAGATGACCTACGCCGCGATGGCGCAGGATCTGCTGGATACGCTGGATGCCAACGACTTGCAAAAGGTCACCCTCATCGGGCATTCAATGGGCGGCAAAGCGGTGATGGCCCTGACGGCGCTGGCCCCGGAGCGTATTAACGGCCTGGTGGTGATTGATGTTGCGCCCGTGGATTACGACGTGCGCCGTCACGACGAGATTTTTGCCGCCATCAATGCGGTCACAGAAGCGGGTGTCGCGACGCGTCAGCAGGCGGCTGCCGTCATGCGTGAGCATCTTGATGAAGAAGGCGTCGTGCAGTTCCTGCTGAAGTCGTTTGTTGACGGGCAATGGCGTTTTAACGTGCCGGTACTCTGGGAGCAATACAACAATATCGTGGGCTGGGAAACCGTCCCCGCCTGGCCACACCCTACCCTCTTTATTCGCGGCGGCAATTCCCCTTACGTTACCGACGCGTACCGCGACGCCATACTGGCGCAATTCCCACAGGCTCGCGCCCACGTCATTGCCGGAGCCGGACACTGGGTGCATGCGGAAAAACCTGACGCCGTGCTGCGCGCCATTCGCCGCTATCTTGCTGATACTGCAAATTGATTAAAAAGAGAGCGACTGGAAGGCTGCGGGCTTCCAGTCGTTGGCGTGCCGTTTTTGGTGATGTATGATGGCGCGCTTATCGCCCGGGCATTAGCAGGGCGGCGTGTTTCCCCCGAAGTCTCAGAATCATGGCCAAAGAACAAACGGACCGTACGACACTAGATCTGTTCGCGAATGAGCGTCGCCCGGGACGACCGAAGACGAATCCGCTTTCGCGCGATGAACAGCTGCGTATCAATAAACGCAATCAGCTTAAACGCGATAAAAATCGTGGGCTTAAGCGTGTCGAACTGAAGCTCAACGCCGACGCGGTCGATGCACTTAACGAGCTGGCCGAGGCGCGAAATATCAGCCGCAGCGAGCTCATTGAAGCGATGCTGATCGCCCAGCTTGAGACATTGCGCGGCCAGGCATAAGTCTGAAAAATCCCTTAATTACCCTTTTCATGTAGCACAGAGTGCAGTCCTGCGCGATAGCTGTTTCCGCAGGGTTGCCAGTTCTGCTATTATTGCCCTTATCCGTGGCCGAATTGCGCCACCATACTATTAAGTTTCAAGAGGTTATTTTACTCATGGCAATCATCGGCATTTTCTTTGGCAGTGATACCGGCAATACCGAAAATATCGCGAAAAACATTCAAAAACAGCTCGGTAAAGACGTTGCTGATGTGCATGACATCGCCAAGAGCAGCAAAGAAGATCTCGAAGGCTATGACATTCTGCTGCTGGGTATTCCGACCTGGTACTACGGTGAAGCCCAGTGTGACTGGGATGATTTCTTCCCGACGCTGGAAGAAGTGGACTTCAACGGTAAGCTGGTCGCCCTGTTTGGCTGCGGCGATCAGGAAGACTACGCCGAGTACTTCTGTGACGCGCTGGGTACCATCCGCGACATCATTGAGCCGAATGGCGCAGTGATCGTCGGGCACTGGCCGACAGCCGGTTACCACTTCGAAGCATCTAAAGGCCTGGCCGATGACGATCACTTCGTGGGCCTGGCCATCGACGAAGACCGTCAGCCAGAACTGACCGCAGAGCGCGTTGAGAAGTGGGTTAAGCAGATCCGTGAAGAACTGCACCTGGACGATATTCTTAACGCCTGATTTTTTATCGCGGCGCAACGGCGGTTGCGCCCGTGCACCAGGTCAAACCGATTAAATTAATTGCTACAAACTTTTAACTTTTTCGCCCAGACCTGTACAATGTCTCCCTGATAAATGTGGTTTTCCAGCGAGCAAGTTTGTCGGTGATGCCCCATTTTTATAAGCATATTTTGCCTGAGACTTGCAGTTTTCATTTAGCCATGGCAGTTCTATAATGAGACGCATTATCCTAGGTGCATTTTCTGTCACTTCCTACAGAAGTGAATCGTTTAGCAACAGGACAGATTCCGCATGACTGACAACAATACCGCATTAAAGAAGGCTGGCCTGAAAGTTACGCTTCCTCGGTTAAAAATCCTCGAAGTGCTTCAGGGTCCAGACAATCACCATGTCAGTGCGGAAGACCTTTATAAACGTCTTATCGACATGGGTGAAGAGATTGGGCTGGCTACCGTCTATCGCGTGCTGAACCAGTTTGATGACGCAGGCATTGTCACTCGTCATAATTTCGAAGGCGGTAAATCTGTATTCGAACTGACCCAGCAGCAGCACCACGATCACCTGATCTGCCTCGACTGTGGCAAGGTCATTGAATTTAGCGATGACTCTATCGAAGCGCGCCAGCGTGAAATCGCCGCGCGTCACGGTATCCGCCTCACCAACCACAGCCTGTACCTTTACGGTCACTGCGCTGAAGGCGACTGCCGTGAAGATGACCACGCGCACGACGCAAAATAAGCGAGTATTCATACTCTGAGCCAGCCGCAAGGTTGGCTTTTTTTTTGCCTGAAAAAAGCCCGGTGGCGCTGCGCTTACCGGACCTACGGGCTATGACACCTTAGTAGGCCTGGTAAGCGCAGCGCCACCGGGCGTAAAGCAACTTATTTATTGTTATTGCGTATCTCGTTCCAGATCTTGTCGCAACGCTTCGCCACTTCCTGATCGTTACCGGTTTTACGTGCCTGGATACAGGCCTGGTAATCCATCACGCGGACGTTCTCCTGCGTCGCAAACTGCTCATGCGCCTTTTCTTTCTTCAGCACATTCAGCACGCTCTGGCAGGCTTCAATTTTCTCCGGCGAACCTTCCGCCGTATTAATACAGGCACTGTAGGCCTCCCTGAGACGGGAGTCCTCTTTCGGTGCCTGAGTCTGAGCACACGCCACCAGCCCCGATGCCAACAGCGCGACGATTACGATTTTTTTCATCATATGCAGTCTCCGGTCCGGCGGGAGCTGACCCGCCGGACGATTCATCAGAAGATGGTGAACGGTGCGATAACCATGAATTTCACGTCACGTTCATCCTGGAAGATGTTGCCGTAACCGCCCGCGTAGCTCGGGATATCGGAGTGGTTGTCGTACTGGGTGAAGTGCAGTTTGAACATCGTGCCTTTCGCGCGGCCATCCTGCAGGGTATAGATTGCATCCAGGCTGTAGGAAGACTCTTTCAGGCGATAGTTTGGATCGTAGTAAGCATCCGGTGTTGCCATGTCGGCAGGTTTTGCATCCCAGGCGTAAGCGTAAGACGCGCCCACCGCCCAGCCAGGCAGGTTCCAGTTTTTCAGATCGTACATTGCGCCGAAGAAGACCGCTTTCTCACCGTCGGCGTTGAAGTCGGAGCGGTTATCCCACCAGATATCAAGACGACCATTGGAGGAGGCGTAGGTCGGGGTCATACGCTGCAGGAAGTAGCCCTGCTGCCCTTCCGCTTTCACCCATGTGCCTTCAAGACGCAAATCAACCTGACCGACCTTGTAGCCAAAGGTGAGCGCCTGCAGCCACGCGGTGCCGTCGTAGATGTCGTTGACACCACCGTTACTGACTTTGTCGCGCGTACCGTAGAACTGGTAGCTGGTACTCAATGGGCTACCCGCGATATCGAACTTATAGCTGGCCTTGGCAAAGTATTGATCGATATACCCTTGCGCCTGGCCAAATGCCGCTTCGAGAACCAGATCGTTTTTGAAGTCGTATTTCGCACCCAGCGAGTGAAGGTAATCGACCTTGGTTTTCTTATCGTTCTGGTAGAACTTGTCCATCTCAATGTGCCACGGTGCTTTGTACTCGTTGGTCCACATATAGGAGAAGCTCAGCGCACCCGCATCGCCGTAGTCAAAGTTAGCCCCTGCTTCCGCCCCCTGATAGGTACCCGGCATAAAGCTCCAGTGTGGGGCTAACAGCGTCTGGCCAGTTGGCTGAATATACCCCCCGCGTGCCCAGACCGGGCCGTATTTGAATTTCGCTGCGGCTTTGTAAAGGCTGATACCGCTCTTATCCCCGGACCAGTCTTCATCATAGGCTTTGTTGCTGGAGGAGAAGGCGATTTCGTTCGGGTGGCCGCTGTCGCCGTTTTCCGCCATTTCGATCGCGGTGAACGCGGCAATATCCAGACCGAACATATCCGCGGCGTAGCCTGACTGGAAATCCAGGTTGGCGTTCCAGGTGGAGTGCGAGAGGTTAGTTTTATATTTATCTTCAGTGACGTCTTTACGGTCACGCTCACGCTGCCAGTAATAAATACCGCCCGTGAGGGTAGAATCTTCGATGAAACCCGCTGCTTTTGCCTCTGGCGCAATCACCAGGCCCGACATTGCTGTCACACCGGCAATAGCCAGCGCCAGCGCACTACGTTTGCCACTGAACGTACGCATAGATTATTCCTCTTTGACGAATTAAAACGCCTGAAACGGCGTAAATAAAAAAGACCAAATGGTCAGGGGTAGTTTTAAATACCCTCGAATTAACTACCGTCTTTAGGTTATTTTTCGCGACGCGAATTATCAATGCTTTTCAGTGGGCAAAAGTCAGGATTATGACGAAGTGCACATAATTGGTAGTGCTTTGTAACATTTACGGGAAAGCGAGAAATGTCGGGGAATTATCAGTTATTTCAGTGGGTAGACGTGGTATCCCTTTCCTTTTATGTAACATTTTTAATTTTCGCAATGGTACAAACTTTTTTTAAAAAAAATAAGTAGCACCTCATTGACCTGTTATTTTCAGGATGCTTCTTTAGCCCCTGGCTTAATACCCTGATCGTTAAATAAAAAAACGCCGCACAGTGCGGCGTTTGTCTCTCATTGACCAGAGCAGGAATATTATTCGCCGATCTTCGTCCATGTATCACGCAGGCCTACGGTACGGTTAAATACCGGTTTTTCCGCCGTGCTGTGACGGCTGTCCAGGCAGAAGTAACCTTCACGTTCGAACTGGAACGCTTTGCCTGCTTCAGCCGCTTTCAGAGAAGGCTCCGCATAACCCTGCTTGATCACCAGAGATTCCGGGTTGATGGTCGCCAGGAAGTCTTCCGCCGTACCCGGGTTAGGTACGCTGAAGAGGCGATCGTACAGACGGATTTCTACCGGCAGCGCGTGGGATGCGCTCACCCAGTGAATAACGCCTTTCACCTTGCGGCCATCCGCCGGATCTTTGCTCAGCGTTTCAGCGTCATAAGTACAGAAGATGGTGGTGATATTTCCTTCCTCATCTTTTTCTACACGCTCGGCTTTGATGACGTAAGCGTTACGCAGACGCACTTCTTTGCCCAGCACCAGACGCTTGTACTGCTTGTTGGCCTCTTCACGGAAGTCAGCGCGGTCAATCCAGATCTCGCCGCTGAACGGCACGTCACGACTACCCATTTCCGGTTTGTTCGGATGGTTAGGCATGGAGACCAGCTCGCTTTCGCCCTGCGGATAGTTCTCGATGACCAGTTTCACCGGGTCGATAACGGCCATCGCGCGCGGAGCGTTTTCGTTGAGATCTTCGCGAATGCAGGATTCCAGAGAGGCCATCTCAATGGTGTTGTCCTGCTTGGTCACGCCGATACGCTTGCAGAATTCACGGATTGACGCCGCAGTGTAGCCACGACGACGCAGACCGGAGATAGTCGGCATACGCGGGTCATCCCAGCCCTCAACGTGCTTGTCGGTCACCAGCAGGTTCAGCTTACGCTTGGACATCACGGTGTATTCCAGATTCAGACGAGAGAACTCGTACTGGCGCGGGTGCACAGGAATGGTGATGTTATCCAGCACCCAGTCATACAGACGACGGTTGTCCTGGAACTCCAGCGTACACAGCGAGTGGGTGATGCCTTCCAGCGCATCGCTGATGCAGTGGGTGAAGTCGTACATCGGGTAGATGCACCACTTGTTGCCGGTCTGGTGGTGTTCAGCGAACTTAATTCGATACAGCACCGGATCGCGCATCACGATGAACGGCGATGCCATGTCAATTTTGGCACGCAGGCAGGCTTTGCCTTCTTCGAAGCCACCGGCACGCATTTTTTCAAACAGCGCCAGGTTCTCTTCCACGCTGCGGTCGCGGAACGGGCTGTTTTTGCCCGGCGCGGTCAGCGTACCGCGGTACTCACGGATCTCATCTGCAGACAGTTCGTCAACATACGCCAGACCTTTGTTGATAAGCTCTACCGCGTAGGCATACAGCTGATCAAAGTAGTCAGAGGAGTAGCAGATATCGCCAGACCAGTTGAAGCCCAGCCATTGCACGTCATTTTTGATGGACTCAACGTATTCGATGTCTTCTTTTACTGGGTTGGTGTCATCGAAACGCAGGTTGCACTGTCCCTGGTAGTCTTGCGCAATGCCAAAGTTCAGGCAGATGGACTTCGCATGCCCGATATGCAGGTAGCCATTCGGCTCCGGCGGAAAACGGGTATGAATTGTGGTGTGCTTACCACTGGCCAGATCTTCATCGATGATCTGACGAATAAAGTTACTCGGGCGGGCTTCAGCCTCACTCATCGTGGATTCCTCAAAGCGTAAACAACGTATAACGGCATATGATCTTATAAGCCGGACGTAGTGACAACCCTTAAAACGTCTCTGAAGAAAATAATGAGGGCATTTGCTGCAAAAAAAAGCGGCGGAGGATATCCCCCGCCGCTTAAGGCATGACTCTACTCAGGAGCGATTACTTGCCTTTAATCTCGTACAGCGGGGTTTGACCCGCAACAACCTGACCTTTCGCCTGGATGACCAGACCGCTGAAGTCGTCGATGTTGCTGCAAACCACCGGGCTAATCATGGAACGCGCGTTGGCATTCAGGAAGTCCAGATCCATTTCCAGAATCGGCTGCCCGGCCACCACTTCAGCCCCCTCTTCCACCAGGCGAGTAAAGCCCTGACCATTCAGCGCAACGGTATCGATACCCATGTGGACAACGATCTCCGCACCCTTTTCGGTTTCGAGGCAGAACGCGTGGTTGGTGTTGAAGATTTTCACGATGGTACCGGCAGCAGGAGACACCACGGTTTTATCCGTTGGTTTCACCGCCACACCGTCACCAACCGCTTTGCTGGCGAACGCTTCATCAGGGACCTGCTCAAGGTCAACCACGTCACCCGTTACCGGAGAGACCAGCGCGGCCACCGTCACGGCGTTAGGCACGGCCTGCGGCTTCGCTACCGGGGCAGCCGTAGACGCAGGTGCGCTGTCGGTTGACGCCGCCGCGACCGGTCCACGGGCAACCACTTTCTTCATTTCGTCACCGATGGATTCCGCTTTGGCGCCCACGATAACCTGGATAGTTTGTTTGTTCAGTTTAACCACGCCCGATGCACCAAGGCGTTTACACATTGCGTCGCTGACGCGCGCCGAGTCACCCACCGTCAGACGCAGACGGGTGATGCAGGCGTCAATGGCTTTCAGGTTGTCAGTCCCCCCGACGGCAGCGATATAGCTGGTCGCCAGCTGAGTCAGACCCTCTTCGGTATTGCTGTTGGCTTCGTTGGTGACCACGTCGTCTTTGGTGTCTTCGCGGCCCGGCGTTTTGAGGTTAAACATACGAATAACCGCAGTGAACAGCACGAAGTAGATGACGAAGAAGACCAGACCCATTACCACCAGCATCCAGACGTTCTTGCTTGCCGCCGGCAGGTTGTACATCAACACGTAGTCGATCGCGCCTGCAGAGAAGGAGAAGCCAGCATGGATGCCCAGCAGGGTCGCCACAAACAGGCTGATACCGGTAAGCACCGCATGCATGAGGTACAGCACCGGCGCCAGGAACATGAACAGGAATTCCAGCGGCTCGGTAACGCCGGTCAGGAACGCGGTAATCGCAACGGACAGCAGCATGCCGCCAACCATTGGGCGACGCGCTTTTGGCGCAGCCAGGTACATTGCCAGTGCAGCGCCCGGCAGACCAAACATCATGATTGGGAAGAAGCCAGACATAAACATGCCTGCGGTGCCATCACCCGCGTAGAAGCGGTTAATATCGCCGTGGAATACAGTGCCCGCAGCATTGGTGAACTCACCAATCTGGAACCATGCGATAGTGTTCAGCACCTGATGCAGGCCGGTTGGGATCAGCAGACGGTTGATAAAACCAAAGATACCTGAGCCCACTGCACCCGCTGAAACAATCCACTCACCGCCCGCATGGATCGCATGCTGTACCGGTGGCCAGACGTAGCCAAAGATAGCGGCCAGAACCAGACAGAAGAAACCTGTCGCGATCGGCACGAAACGTTTGCCGCCAAAGAAACTCAGGAAGTCTGGCAGCTTAATGTTTGCCCAGCGGTTGTACACAGCACCACCGACCAGACCGGTAATAATACCTGCCAGCACGCCCATGTTGATTTCCGGGTTAATCGTTACCATCGCTTTCGTCAGGATGAAATAACCGACTGCCCCTGCCAGCGCTGCAGCACCCGCGCTGTCTTTTGACCAGCTTGAGGCAACACCGATGGCGAAAATCAGCGCCAGGTTGTCAAAAATAGCACCGCCAGCCTGGGCAATAAACGGTACGTTAAGAAGATCGGGTTGCCCGAATCGCAGCAGCAACGCTGCAACCGGTAGCACGGCGATAGGGAGCTGCAAAGCCCTACCGAGGCGCTGGAAAAAACCTAAAATATTCATCCTATTCCCCCTACGAGACCCGTTTTTCAGGCTCGCGCATAAACTATGTTTTTATTGTGTCACGAACGATAGATACCGTTGATAATTCACTGGCAGTCTGAGTGTGTGAAAAATTAATTCGTATCGCAAATTAAACACCTATTTTTTGTGATTTTTGTCACCAAATATCGTATTCAGCCCTCCCTTACACTGGCTAACAGCGAAAACTTATTTTATCATTCAAAAAATCAAGACGGATTGATCCGGCCTGAAAGTTTCCAGGTTACGCTTTAGTATCAGGTTCCGAAGCCATCCGCCCACTCTTCTACTTAAACTTTGAGGTGAACAATGAGACTGATTCCCCTGGCAACTGCTGAACAAGTCGGTAAATGGGCCGCTCGCCATATCGTAAACCGCATTAACGCGTTCAAGCCGACCGCCGATCGTCCTTTCGTTCTTGGCCTTCCGACCGGCGGCACGCCGCTGACCGCCTACAAGGCGCTGGTTGAGATGCATAAAGCAGGCCAGGTTAGCTTCAAACATGTTGTAACCTTCAATATGGATGAATACGTTGGCTTACCGAAAGACCACCCGGAAAGCTACCATAGCTTTATGCACCGCAATTTCTTTGATCACGTTGATATCCCAGCTGAAAATATTAACCTGTTGAATGGAAACGCGCCGGATATTGACGCAGAATGCCGTCAGTATGAAGAAAAAATCCGTTCCTACGGTAAAATCCACCTGTTCATGGGTGGCGTAGGTAATGATGGTCATATCGCGTTTAACGAACCGGCGTCCTCTTTGGCTTCCCGTACCCGTATTAAAACGCTGACCCATGACACGCGCGTGGCAAACTCCCGCTTCTTTGACGGTGACGTTAACCAGGTTCCAAAATACGCCCTGACCGTAGGCGTAGGCACCCTGCTGGATGCCGAAGAAGTGATGATTCTGGTGCTGGGCGGCGTGAAAGCGCAGGCGCTCCAGGCTGCTGTTGAAGGCAACGTTAACCATATGTGGACCATCAGCTGTCTGCAGCTGCATCCTAAATCAGTCATCGTCTGCGACGAGCCGTCCACGATGGAGCTGAAGGTTAAAACGCTGAAATACTTTAACGAGTTAGAAGCCGAGAACATCAAAGGTCTGTAATTGAATAACCGCCTCTTTCTCAAGAGGCGGCCGCTTTTTTTAACCGGGGGTCGTTATGTACGCTTTAACCCACGGTCGGATTTATACCGGCCATGAAATTCTGGATGACCACGCGATTGTTATCGCGAATGGCCTGATTGAACGTGTTTGCCCGCTGGCAGAACTGCCGCCGGAGATTGAACAGCGCTCACTCAATGGAGCAGTAATCTCCCCCGGTTTCATCGACGTACAGCTGAACGGCTGCGGCGGTGTGCAATTCAATGATACCGCCGATGCGGTAACGGTCGAAACGCTGGAGATCATGCAGAAAGCCAACGAGAAATCGGGCTGCACCAGCTATCTGCCGACGCTCATTACCAGCAGTGATGACCTGATGAAGCAGGGTATCCGCGTGATGCGCGAATACCTCGCCAAACACCCCAATCAGGCGCTCGGTCTGCACCTTGAAGGGCCATGGCTGAACATGGTCAAGAAAGGAACGCATAACCCGGATTACGTGCGCAAACCTGATGCGGAGCTGGTCGACTACATGTGTGCCAACGCCGATGTGATCACCAAAGTGACGCTGGCACCGGAAATGACCGGCACGGACGTCATCAGCAAGCTGGCCGCCGCCGGAATTGTGGTTTCAGCAGGCCACTCAAACGCCACGCTGAAAGAAGCGAAAGCCGGTTTCCGCGCGGGCATTACCTTCGCGACGCATCTGTATAACGCCATGCCGTATATCACGGGGCGTGAACCGGGTCTGGTCGGGGCGATTCTGGATGAGCCAGACGTCTACTGCGGCATTATTGCTGACGGCTTACACGTCGATTACACCAACATTCGCAATGCCAAGCGGCTGAAAGGTGACAAGCTTTGTCTCGTGACCGATGCCACTGCACCGGCAGGTGCAAATATTGAGCAGTTCATTTTTGCCGGTAAAACAATATACTACCGCAATGGACTGTGTGTGGATGAAAACGGTACGCTGAGCGGTTCCTCTTTGACCATGATTGAAGGGGTACGTAACCTGGTTGAGCACTGCGGAATTGCGCTTGAGGAAGTCCTGCGCATGGCCACCCTTTATCCGGCCCGCGCGATCGGCGTGGATAAACAGCTTGGCGGAATTGCACCAGGTATGGTTGCAAACCTGACGGCATTCACACACGATTATAAAATTATTAAGACCATCGTTAATGGTAACGAGGTCGTCACTGAGTAAGTAAAAGTATGACACCTGGCGGACAAGCTCAAATCGGTAATGTCGATCTCGTTAAACAACTTAACAGTGCGGCGGTCTACCGCCTGATTGACCAACACGGCCCCATCTCGCGGATTCAGATAGCCGAACAAAGCCAGCTTGCTCCCGCCAGCGTGACAAAAATTACCCGTCAGCTCATTGAGCGCGGTTTGATCAAAGAAGTCGATCAGCAGGCCTCCACCGGGGGCCGCCGCGCCATATCCATTATTACCGAAACCCGTAATTTCCAGGCGATTGGCGTCCGGCTCGGCCGTCATGACACCACGCTCACGCTGTACGATCTGAGCAGCAAAGCCATTGCGGAAGAGCATTATCCCCTTCCGGAGCGCACCCAGGAGACGCTGGAGCATGCGCTGCTGAATACTATCGCGCAGTTTATTGAAAGCTGTCAGCGCAAGATCCGCGAACTCATCGCCATTTCGGTGATACTGCCCGGTCTGGTCGACCCGGAAAGCGGCGTGATCCGCTATATGCCGCACATTCAGGTTGAAAACTGGGGGCTGGTCGACGCGCTGGAAAAGCGTTTCAAGGTGACCTGCTTTGTGGGCCATGACATCCGCTCTCTGGCGCTGGCAGAGCACTACTTTGGTGCGAGCCAGGACTGCGAAGACTCTATTCTGGTGCGCGTTCACCGCGGTACGGGCGCCGGCATTATCTCTAACGGCCGAATCTTTATTGGTCGCAATGGTAACGTCGGTGAGATCGGCCACATTCAGGTTGAGCCCCTCGGGGAGCGCTGCCACTGCGGCAACTTTGGCTGCCTCGAAACCATCGCCGCCAACACAGCCATCGAGCAGCGCGTTCGCCATCTGCTTGAACAGGGTTATCAAAGCCGCGTCACGCTGGACGACTGCAAGATAGGCACCATCTGCAAAGCCGCTAATAAAGGCGACGCGCTGGCCTGTGAAGTGCTAGAGCAGGTGGGGCGCCATCTGGGGAAAACCATCGCCATCGCCATTAACCTGTTTAACCCACAAAAAGTGGTGATCGCCGGTGAAATTGTGGAAGCGGAAAAGGTGCTGCTCCCCGCGATTGAAGGCTGTATTAACACCCAGGCGCTGAAAGCATTCCGCCAGAATCTTCCGGTGGTTCGATCGAAGCTTGACCATCGTTCGGCGATTGGCGCGTTCGCGCTGGTCAAACGCGCCATGCTCAACGGAATTCTGCTCCAGCATTTGCTGGAAAGTTGATCGGACCTTATAGTAACGCCTTCTTTTTTTAATGTCGGACTGTCCATGACCATTAAGAATGTAATTTGTGATATCGACGGCGTGCTGATGCACGACAACGTTGCCGTGCCGGGTGCTGCGGAGTTTCTTCACCGCATCATCGACAAAGGAATGCCTCTGGTTCTTCTCACGAACTACCCTTCTCAGACCGGTCAGGATCTGGCAAACCGCTTTGCCACGGCGGGGGTCGACGTCCCAGACAGCGTGTTTTATACCTCGGCGATGGCCACGGCGGATTTTCTGAAACGTCAGGAAGGAAAAAAAGCCTATGTGGTCGGTGAAGGCGCGCTGATCCATGAGCTATACAAAGCGGGCTTTACCATCACCGACGTCAACCCGGACTTCGTAATTGTCGGCGAAACGCGATCCTTTAACTGGGAGATGATGCATAAAGCTGCATACTTTGTCGCCAGCGGTGCGCGCTTTATCGCTACCAATCCGGATACCCACGGCCGCGGTTTTTATCCGGCCTGCGGCGCGCTGTGTGCCGGTATCGAAAAAATCTCTGGTCGTCAGCCGTTCGTTGTCGGGAAACCGAGCCCGTGGATCATTCGTGCCGCACTGAACAAAATGCAGGCCCACTCTGAAGAAACCGTTATTGTCGGCGACAACCTGCGCACCGATATTCTGGCCGGTTTCCAGGCGGGTCTGGAGACGATTCTGGTCCTCTCTGGCGTCTCTCAGCTTGATGACATTGATTCGATGCCGTTCCGGCCAAGCTGGATTTACCCCTCCGTCGACGAAATCGACATTATCTGATTCCGAACCACGCCTCAGGGCGTGGTTTTTTATTTTCTCGCCTGCAAAACACTGCCACATCTAACGAAAAAGCACTTTCATTGCATAATCATCAATAAAAACGCTCTTGGTATACGCGTTTTTCACCGATCCGCAACCACCATTGCACTATTTCCGTTTTCACCCGTAAAACGCTTGCGCACCCTGCCCCTTTGCGGCATTTTCATAAGCAAGCAACATTACAAAGCAACAGGGTTAACGGAGAAGGTTATGTGTTCAATTTTTGGCGTACTGGATATTAAAACTGACGCGGGCGAACTGCGTAAAAAGGCACTCGAACTGTCCCGCCTGATGCGCCATCGCGGACCGGACTGGTCAGGCGTTTACGCCAGTGACAAAGCGATTCTGGCTCACGAACGTCTGTCTATTGTTGACGTCAACGCCGGTGCACAGCCGCTGTATAACGAGAAAAAAACGCACGCGCTGGCTGTCAACGGTGAGATCTACAACCATCAGGCGCTGCGCGCCGAGTACGGCGACCGCTACGCGTTCCAGACCGGGTCCGACTGTGAAGTGATCCTGGCGCTGTATCAGGAGAAAGGTCCTGAGTTCCTGGACGACCTGCAGGGTATGTTTGCCTTTGCCCTGTACGACAGCGAAAAAGACGCTTACCTGATTGGCCGTGACCACATCGGTATTATCCCGCTGTACATGGGCCACGATGAACACGGCAACTTCTACGTTGCCTCTGAAATGAAAGCCCTGGTGCCGGTCTGCCGCACCATCAAAGAGTTCCCTGCGGGTAGCTACCTGTGGAGTAAAGACGGCGAGATCCGTCCATACTACCAGCGTGACTGGTTCGATTACGACGCGGTAAAAGACAACGTCACGGACAAAGCCGAGCTGCGTCAGGCGCTGGAAGATTCCGTGAAAAGCCACCTGATGTCAGACGTACCTTACGGCGTGCTGCTCTCCGGCGGTCTGGACTCCTCCGTGATCTCCGCAATCACCAAGAAATTTGCGGCTCGTCGCGTGGAAGATCAGGAGCGCTCAGAAGCCTGGTGGCCACAACTGCACTCCTTTGCCGTGGGCCTGGAAGGCGCGCCGGATCTGAAAGCCGCGCAGGAAGTCGCAAACCACCTCGGCACCGTGCACCATGAAATTCACTTCACCGTGCAGGAAGGCCTGGATGCGATCCGCGATGTGATCTATCACATCGAAACCTATGACGTAACGACCATCCGCGCTTCAACGCCGATGTACCTGATGTCGCGTAAGATCAAGGCGATGGGCATCAAGATGGTGCTCTCCGGTGAAGGTTCTGACGAAGTGTTTGGTGGCTACCTGTACTTCCACAAAGCGCCAAACGCCAAAGAACTGCACGAAGAGACCGTGCGTAAACTCCAGGCGCTGCATATGTTTGACTGCGCGCGTGCCAACAAAGCGATGTCGGCATGGGGTGTCGAAGCGCGTGTACCGTTCCTGGATAAGAAATTCCTCGACGTGGCGATGCGCATCAACCCGCAGGATAAAATGTGCGGCAACGGAAAAATGGAAAAACATATCCTGCGTGAATGTTTTGAATCCTACCTGCCAGCGAGCGTGGCATGGCGTCAGAAAGAGCAGTTCTCTGACGGCGTCGGCTACAGCTGGATCGACACCCTGAAAGAGGTGGCGGCGAAACAGGTTTCTGACCAACAGATGGAAACCGCAAGCTTCCGCTTCCCGTACAACACGCCGGGTTCGAAAGAAGCGTATCTCTACCGTGAAATTTTTGAAGAATTGTTCCCGGTACCGAGCGCTGCGGAGTGTGTGCCGGGTGGCCCGTCCGTCGCCTGCTCGTCTGCCAAAGCGATTGAATGGGATGAATCGTTCAAATCCATGAACGATCCGTCAGGACGTGCGGTAGGCGTTCACCAGTCAGCCTATAAATAATCACGCATTTCATCATCAGGCCCTGCGGGGCCTGATTTTTTTTGCCCCGCTTTTGCACAGCTAAAACCGATTAATAACCAATAATTGCCGAATATTCGGTCACGCTGTTCGCAACCTAACCAAACAGTCACATTCCGGCTATTTTCGTTGAAAAAGGTGTTGACGCTGCAAGGGTCTATACGCATAATGCGCCCCGCAACGCCGATAAGGTAACGCGAAAAAAGATGGCTACGTAGCTCAGTTGGTTAGAGCACATCACTCATAATGATGGGGTCACAGGTTCGAATCCCGTCGTAGCCACCATCTTTTTTGCGGGAGTGGCGAAATTGGTAGACGCACCAGATTTAGGTTCTGGCGCCGCAAGGTGTGCGAGTTCAAGTCTCGCCTCCCGCACCATTCCCGGGTAAGCGTTGCACGGATGGGGTATCGCCAAGCGGTAAGGCACCGGTTTTTGATACCGGCATTCCCTGGTTCGAATCCAGGTACCCCAGCCATATTTCTTCGATTTTGCGGTTCTCCGCGGTATTGGGGTATCGCCAAGCGGTAAGGCACCGGTTTTTGATACCGGCATTCCCTGGTTCGAATCCAGGTACCCCAGCCATCGAAGATTGCAGTACTGGCTACGTAGCTCAGTTGGTTAGAGCACATCACTCATAATGATGGGGTCACAGGTTCGAATCCCGTCGTAGCCACCAAATTTAGATTATCGATGTTGTTCGGTAATGAAAAAAATTGTTGGGGTATCGCCAAGCGGTAAGGCACCGGATTCTGATTCCGGCATTCCGAGGTTCGAATCCTCGTACCCCAGCCAATTTAAAAAAGTCGTTAGGCAGCTTGTTTAACGCAATTGGGGTGTCGCCAAGCGGTAAGGCTCTGGTTTCTGATACCAGCATTCCGGGGTTCGAATCCCTGCACCCCAGCCACTTAAGTAACAAAAAAGCCCGCTCTGCGGGCTTTTTTGTTTTTGTTGTTCAGAATTGTGCGTCCTGATGCCCTCACCCTGGCCCTCTCCCACGGGGAGAGGGAAAAAAGTTTAAAGGCCGAGAGCGTACTTAAGGGCCTGACGCTTCAGGCCACCGGCGCGTTCCGCTGCCATCAGGCCTATGTTACGCAGAATACGCACTGGCGCTACGTCATTGCTAAACCCGGCATAGAACAGATCCATTCCCGACTGCATGAGGAAGTTATCCGCCATACGCCGCGTCTGATAACGCTTCAGCACCTGATGGTTGGCCCAGTTTTCCGCGTGTCCGCGGGCGCTGCCCAGCACATCCAGTAAGGCATCGACGTCACGATACCCCAGGTTGACGCCCTGGCCGGCCAGCGGATGAATGGTGTGTGCCGCATCCCCCACCAGCGCTAAGCCTTCGCGGGCATACTGCAACGCATGACGACGCGTGAGCGGGAACGCCCCGGCGGCAACCGGCGTGACGTGTCCCAGACGGCTCGGGAAGTGCAGCAGAATTTCGCGCTGCAGCTGTTCCATGTTCATCCCCTGCAGCTGACGAATGCGCGCCGGTTTGTCATACCACACCAGCGACGCCCAGTTATCAAACAGCGGTAAAAAGGCGTGCGGGCCGTTCGGCGTAAAGTGCTGCCAGGTGCTTTCACCCGGCGCATTCTCGCACCTGGCGGTAATCAGCATACAGGACTGTTCATACTGCCAGGCATGAACCCCGATCCCCGCCATCTGTCTGACCTGCGAGTTAGCGCCATCCGCCCCGATAACCAGCTTCACGGACAGCTCATCGCCGCTGTCGAGCGTCAGTAGATAGCCGCTCTCGTGAGGACGCAGCGCCTTAAGCGACGCAGGAACGCGCAGCGTCACCTTCGGGTGCGCCTCCAGCGCCTGCCAGAGCGCCCGCTGGAGCACGTTGTTTTCCACCATATAGCCCAGGCGCGGCAGCTTCAACTCAGCGGCATCAAACGCGACGTGGGCATTTTCCCATTCCCAGGTTTCAAGACGGCTGTAAGGGTGCGCGCGCATCGCCAGCACCGTCTCCCAGACGCCCAGCCCGCGCAGCAGATCGACGGACGCCGCGCTGATCGCGGAAATGCGCACATCCGGTTTACTGGCGGGATCGTAGGCTGGCGGAGCCGCCTGTTCGATTACCGTTACCTCAAATCCCTGCTGTGCCAGCCCCAGCGCCAGCGCGCCGCCGACCATACCGCCGCCGACAACGGCAACTTCGGTGTGTTGGAGTGTCATGGTCAATTTTCCTTATTGGAGAATCCCTTAAGTTTACCGGATTTTTGCGGTCCTGAGACACACAACCTTCATACTGGTCACAACCCCACCAAAGCATTACAATACGCGGCTTGCAATCCTGAGCTGAGCAAGTCGATGACTAAAAAACTCCATATAAAAACCTGGGGCTGTCAGATGAACGAATACGATTCATCCAAGATGGCCGATCTGCTGGATACCACCCACGGATACCAGCTGACTGAAAATGCGAAAGAAGCCGATGTGCTGCTGCTGAACACCTGTTCAATTCGTGAAAAAGCGCAGGAAAAAGTCTTTCACGTGTTAGGCCGCTGGAAACTTCTCAAACGCAAAAATCCGGACCTGATCATCGGCGTGGGCGGCTGCGTCGCGTCGCAGGAAGGCAAGCTGATCCGCCAGAGAGCCCCGTATGTGGACATCGTCTTTGGCCCTCAGACCCTGCACCGTCTGCCTGAGATGATCAATCAGGTTCGCGGTAACCGTAGCCCGGTCGTTGACGTCAGCTTCCCGGAAATCGAAAAATTTGACCGTCTGCCTGAGCCACGTGCCGATGGCCCGACCGCCTTCGTCTCCATCATGGAAGGCTGCAACAAATACTGCACGTACTGCGTGGTGCCGTACACCCGTGGTGAAGAGGTCAGCCGCCCGGCAGACGATATTCTGTTTGAAATCGCGCAGCTTGCCGCGCAGGGTGTGCGCGAAGTGAACCTGCTGGGCCAGAACGTTAACGCCTGGCGCGGTGAGAACTATGACGGCACGACCGGCAGCTTTGCCGAGCTGCTGCGTCTGGTGGCCGCGATTGACGGCATTGACCGCATTCGCTTTACCACCAGCCATCCGATGGAATTTACCGACGACATTATTGACGTCTATCGCGATACGCCAGAGCTGGTGAGCTTCCTGCACCTGCCGATCCAGTGCGGCTCGGACCGCGTGCTGAACCTGATGGGCCGCCCGCATACGGTACTGGAGTATAAATCCACCATCCGCAAGCTGCGTGAAGCGCGTCCGGATATCCAGATTAGCTCTGACTTTATCGTCGGCTTCCCTGGCGAAACCGCTGATGACTTCGAGCGCACCATGAAGCTCATCGGCGAAGTGAACTTTGACGTCAGCTATAGCTTCATCTTCTCCGCGCGTCCTGGAACACCGGCGGCCGATATGGTTGACGATGTGCCGGAAGAAGAGAAAAAGCAGCGTCTGTATATTCTGCAGGAGCGTATCAACCAGCAGGCCAACGCCTGGAGCCGCCGCATGCTCGGCACCGTTCAGCGCATTCTGGTGGAAGGCACTTCCCGCAAGAGCATTATGGAACTCTCTGGTCGTACCGAAAATAACCGCGTGGTGAACTTTGAAGGCACCCCGGATATGATCGGTAAATTCGTGGACGTCGAGATTGTCGAAGTGCTGACCAACTCGCTGCGCGCGAAGGTAGTCCGCACCGAAGACGAAATGGGCCTGCGTATCGCAGAGTCACCGCAATCCGTGATCTCGCGTACCCGCAAAGAAAACGATTCTGGCGTTGGGATTTACCAGCCCTAATCCTTCAGGCCTGCCGCTTTGGCAGGCCTTGTATTTCCTCTCATCGCCCCCAATATCTTCCGCAACGCTTGCGCCTTTATTCTGTGGCGTGAATAATTTCGGTAATGACCGTTTTATTGCGCCGTGTGGCAGCGGGTCAGTTAATCAATCAAAGAGGAACAGTTTGAACATAGATACGCGTGAAATTAGCCTTGAGCCAGCAGACAACGCTCGCCTGCTGAGCCTGTGCGGGCCGTTTGATGACAACATCAAACAACTGGAGCGACGTCTGGGTATCGAAATCAATCGTCGCGATAATCATTTCAAACTCACCGGACGCCCTATCTGCGTCAACGCCGCTGCGGACATTCTGCGTAGCCTGTATGTCGACACCTCCCCCATGCGCGGTGAAATTCAGGATATCGAACCGGAGCAGATTCACCTCGCCATTAAAGAGGCGCGCGTGCTTGAGCAGAGCGCGGAGAGCGTGCCGGACTATGGTAAGGCAATCAACATTAAGACCAAGCGTGGCGTCATCAAGCCGCGTACGCCAAACCAGGCGCAGTACATCGCCAATATTCTCGACCACGACATCACCTTCGGCGTGGGACCGGCGGGTACGGGTAAAACCTATCTGGCCGTTGCCGCGGCGGTCGATGCGCTGGAGCGTCAGGAGATCCGACGTATCCTGTTGACCCGCCCTGCCGTTGAAGCCGGTGAAAAACTGGGCTTTCTGCCAGGCGATCTGAGCCAGAAGGTCGATCCGTATCTGCGTCCTTTATACGATGCGCTGTTCGAAATGCTGGGCTTTGAGAAGGTCGAGAAGCTCATTGAGCGTAACGTGATCGAAGTGGCCCCGCTCGCCTACATGCGCGGCCGCACGCTGAACGATGCGTTCATCATTCTCGATGAGAGCCAGAACACCACCATCGAACAGATGAAAATGTTCCTGACGCGTATTGGCTTTAACTCGAAAGCGGTGATTACCGGTGACGTCACCCAGATCGATCTGCCGCGCAGCACCAAATCGGGCCTGCGCCACGCCATCGAAGTGCTGGCCGAGGTCGACGAAATCAGCTTTAACTTCTTCCACAGTGAAGACGTGGTACGCCACCCGGTGGTCGCGCGTATCGTTAACGCTTATGAAGCCTGGGAAGAGGCGGATCAGAAGCGTAAGGCCGAACTGGCCGCAGAACGTAAGCGCGAAGCGCAGGAGCAAGAACAAAAATGAGTCAGGTGATCCTCGATTTACAGCTGGCCTGTGAAGACAATTCCGGCATGCCAGATGAGGCACAGTTTCAGAAATGGCTGGATGCCGTTATCCCGCAGTTTCAGGAAGAATCAGAAGTCACGATTCGCCTGGTGGATGAAGCAGAAAGCCATGAGCTTAACCTGACCTATCGCGGGAAAGATAAGCCGACCAACGTGCTCTCTTTCCCGTTCGAAGCCCCACCGGGCATCGAGATGCCGCTGTTGGGCGATCTGATCATCTGCCGTCAGGTGGTTGAACAGGAAGCCAAAGAGCAGCAGAAACCCCTTGAAGCCCACTGGGCGCACATGGTGGTACACGGCAGCCTGCATCTGCTCGGCTACGATCATATCGAAGACGACGAAGCGGAAGAGATGGAGTCCCTCGAGACAGAGATAATGCTTGCTCTGGGCTATGAGGATCCGTACATTGCCGAGAAAGAATAGTTAGTCACCTGACTGACTCACCTGCCGCCACGAAAGGACATCGCGTGGCGGTAAACGTTGAACTAACAAGAGAACCCTTAACAAACGCCATGAGCGACGACAATTCACACAGTAGCGACACGACAACCAGTAAAAAGGGATTTTTCTCCCTCATTCTGAACCAGCTTTTCCACGGCGAACCCAAAAACCGTGATGAACTGCTGGAGCTGATTCGTGATTCCGGGCAGAACGACCTTATCGACGAAGATACGCGCGAAATGCTCGAAGGGGTTATGGACATCGCCGACCAGCGCGTTCGCGATATCATGATCCCCCGCTCGCAGATGATCACCCTGAAACGTAACCAGACACTGGACGAGTGCCTCGATGTGATCATCGAATCCGCCCACTCGCGTTTCCCGGTCATCAGCGAAGATAAAGATCACATCGAAGGGATTTTGATGGCGAAAGATCTGCTGCCGTTTATGCGCAGCGATGCCGAAGCCTTCAGCATGGAAAAAGTGTTACGCCAGGCCGTGGTTGTGCCGGAAAGTAAACGTGTGGATCGGATGCTGAAAGAGTTTCGCTCTCAGCGTTACCACATGGCGATTGTTATTGATGAATTTGGTGGCGTCTCCGGTCTGGTCACGATCGAGGATATCCTTGAGCTGATCGTGGGCGAAATCGAAGATGAGTATGACGAAGAAGAGGATATCGACTTCCGTCAGCTTAGCCGCCACACCTGGACCGTGCGTGCGCTGGCCTCCATCGAGGACTTCAACGACGCCTTCGGGACCCACTTCAGCGACGAAGAGGTCGATACCATTGGCGGGCTGGTGATGCAGGCCTTTGGCCATCTCCCGGCGCGCGGTGAGACCGTTGACATCGACGGTTACCAGTTCAAAGTAGCCATGGCCGACAGCCGACGTATTATACAGGTTCACGTCAGAACGCCGGACGACTCACCGGTGCCAAAACTGGAAGATTAATGTAAATGGCATTTGCCCCATTGCTTGAACGCCAGCACGTCCGTTTGCTGCTGGCGCTGTTACTCGGAGCCAGCGGTACGCTGGCTTTTTCTCCTTACGATATCTGGCCTGCGGCCATACTCTCCCTGATGGGGCTTCAGGGTCTGACCCTGAACCGTCGTCCGGTACAGGCTGCCGCTATCGGCTACTTCTGGGGACTGGGGCTGTTTGGCTCAGGTATTAACTGGGTCTACGTCAGCATCGCCCAGTTTGGCGGTATGCCGGGCCCGGTAAACGTCTTTCTGGTGGTACTGCTCGCCGCCTATCTCTCGCTCTATACTGGCCTGTTCGCCGGCATCCTTTCTCGCCTGTGGCCCAAAACCAGCTGGCTGCGCGTCGCGGTTGCCGCACCGGTGGTCTGGCAAATCACGGAATTCCTGCGCGGCTGGGTGCTGACCGGCTTCCCGTGGCTGCAGTTCGGCTACAGTCAGATTGACGGCCCGCTCAAAGGCCTGGCGCCGGTCATGGGCGTTGAGGCCATTAACTTCCTGCTGATGGTGGTCAGCGGCCTGCTGGTATTAGCGCTGGTTTCACGTGGCTGGAAGCCGCTGGTTGTGGCGCTGGTGCTGTTCGCCCTGCCCTTCCCGCTGCGTTATATCCAGTGGTTCACGCCCGAGCCCGAGCGCGCCATGCAGGTCTCCATGGTTCAGGGTAATATCCCGCAGTCGATGAAGTGGGACGAGAAAGAGCTGCTGAATACGCTGAAGATCTACGCCAACGCCACCGAAGAGGTGATGGGTAAATCGCAGCTGATTATCTGGCCGGAGTCTGCCATTCCCGATCTGGAGATCAACCAGCAGCCGTTCCTCAACATGATGAACGACCTGCTGCTGGCCCGCGGCAGCACGCTGATCACCGGGATTGTCGATGCGCGTCTGAATCAGCAGAACCGCTACGACACCTACAACACCATCATTACGCTCGGCAAAGACAGCGAATACAGCTACCACTCCACTGACCGGTACAACAAGAACCACCTGGTGCCATTTGGTGAATTTGTGCCGCTGGAATCGATTCTGCGCCCGCTGGCCCCGTTCTTTGATTTGCCGATGTCCTCCTTCAGCCGCGGACCGTACGTTCAGCCTCAGCTGCACGCGCACGGCGCTGCCCTGACGCCGGCTATCTGCTACGAAATCATTCTCGGCGAGCAGGTGCGCGATAACTTCCGCCCGGATACGGACTATCTGCTGACCATCTCCAACGATGCCTGGTTTGGTAAGTCAATTGGCCCGTGGCAGCACTTCCAGATGGCACGTATGCGCTCCCTGGAGCTGGCGCGTCCGCTGCTGCGCAGCACCAACAACGGCATCACCGCCGTGATTGGTCCTCAGGGTGAAATTCAGGCGATGATCCCGCAGTTTACCCGTGAGGTACTGACCGCTAACGTCACGCCAACCACGGGACTGACGCCATACGCCCGTACCGGCAACTGGTCGCTGTGGATACTGACCGTGCTGTTCGGCTTTGGCGCAGTGCTGATGAGCCTGCGTCAGCGTCGTAAATAACCTTCCCTTCTGTTGCCGGGTGGCGCTGACGCTTACCCGGTAAATCCTCCCAAACTCCCATTCTGGCACGCCTATTGCTTTGTTTATTCAGGTAAACGCAGTTTGGCTTAACGTGCAACTTTGTCGCACCAGCGTAGCTCATCGGTAGCACCGAAACGGTGCAACGGGAGATATTTGCCTCTGAATGGTGCGGCGCGCTTCGCAAAAATAAACAATAACGCAGCAAAATCTTTACATTAAGCCAGACTAAATGTTAACAAGCTTGCATAACACTGCACTCGCATTGCGCGAGATATAACAACATCACAATGGGTATCAATGCGTCTCTGGCGCTGATAAGAAAGGAGTTGGGTATGCAATTACGTAAACTGGCCACAGCAATGCTGGTGATGGGAATGTCTGCAGGCGTGGTTCACGCTGAAGATGCGCCAGCAGCAGGCAGCACTCTCGACAAGATTGCCAAAAACGGCGTCATCGTGGTCGGCCACCGTGAATCATCTGTCCCGTTCTCTTACTACGACAACACGCAAAAAGTCGTGGGCTATTCACAGGATTACTCCAACGCTATCGTTGAAGCCGTGAAGAAAAAGCTGAACAAACCTGACCTGCAGGTGAAGCTGATCCCAATCACTTCACAGAACCGTATTCCACTGCTGCAAAACGGCACCTTTGACTTCGAGTGTGGTTCCACCACCAACAACCTCGAGCGTCAGAAACAGGCGGCCTTCTCTGACACCATCTTTGTCGTGGGCACCCGTCTGCTGACGAAGAAAGGCGGCGAGATCAAAGACTTCGCTGACCTGAAAGGCAAAGCGGTTGTTGTCACCTCCGGTACCACGTCAGAAGTGCTGCTGCACAAGCTGAACGACGAGAAAAAAATGGATATGCGCATCATCAGCGCGAAAGACCATGGCGACTCCTTCCGTACCCTGGAAAGCGGTCGTGCCGTCGCGTTTATGATGGATGATGCCCTGCTGGCGGGCGAGCGTGCGAAAGCGAAGAAACCTGACAACTGGGATATCGTCGGCACCGCGCAGTCGAAAGAAGCCTACGGCTGTATGCTGCGTAAAGACGATCCGCAGTTCAAAAAGCTGATCGATGACACCATCGCTCAGGTGCAGACCTCCGGCGAAGCGGAAAAATGGTTCGACAAATGGTTCAAGAACCCGATTCCACCAAAAAACCTGAACATGAATTTTGAACTGTCTGACGACATGAAAGCGCTGTTCAAATCTCCAAATGACAAGGCTCTTAACTAATTAGAACAACAGGGGCGGGATCTCCTGCCCTCTCGATTGTCGGGAAGCATGGACAGACTATACGTTGAGTGGTCGTTCCCCACTCAGCGCGAAAAATGAGCTTCTCACCAATCTTCGAGGGTAGCGCTGCTACCCTTTTTTTTCTGGAGTTTATTATGTCAATCGACTGGAACTGGGGCATATTTCTGCAACAAGCCCCGTTCGGCAACACCACCTATCTTGGCTGGCTGTGGAGCGGCTTTCAGGTCACCGTGGCATTATCGATAACGGCGTGGATCATCGCGTTTCTTGTCGGTTCTCTGTTCGGTATTCTGCGCACCGTCCCTAACCGTTTTCTTTCAACGCTTGGCACCCTCTATGTGGAACTGTTCCGTAACGTTCCGCTGATCGTGCAATTCTTTACCTGGTATCTGGTTATCCCGGAACTGCTGCCGGAAAATATTGGCATGTGGTTCAAGTCGGAACTGGATCCGAATGTGCAGTTCTTTGTCTCCTCCATGATGTGTCTGGGGCTGTTTACCGCTGCGCGCGTTTGCGAGCAGGTGCGTGCCGCCATTCAGTCATTACCCCGTGGACAAAAAAATGCGGGTCTGGCGATGGGATTAACCCTGCCACAAACCTACCGCTACGTGCTGCTGCCTAACGCCTACCGCGTCATCGTTCCGCCGATGACCTCCGAGATGATGAACCTGGTGAAAAACTCGGCCATCGCCTCAACCATCGGCCTGGTCGATATGGCTGCACAGGCGGGCAAGCTGCTGGATTACTCCGCTCACGCGTGGGAATCCTTCACCGCGATCACGCTCGCGTACGTTCTGATTAACGCTTTCATCATGCTGGTGATGAACCTGGTTGAACGCAAAATTCGCCTGCCGGGCAACATGGGGGGCAAATAATGTACGAATTTGACTGGAGTTCTATCGTTCCATCCATGCCTTATCTGCTTGATGGACTGATGATTACCTTAAAAATCACCGTTATTGCCATTATTGTCGGTATCGTCTGGGGCACCCTGCTGGCCGTCATGCGCCTGTCGAGCTTTAAGCCGCTCGCCTGGTTCGCGACCGCCTACGTTAACGTGTTCCGCTCCATCCCGCTGGTAATGGTGCTGCTGTGGTTTTACCTGATCGTGCCCGGCTTCCTGCAAAACGTGCTGGGGCTGTCGCCGAAAACCGATATCCGTCTGATCTCGGCGATGGTGGCATTCTCGATGTTTGAGGCCGCTTACTACTCGGAGATTATCCGTGCGGGCATTCAGAGTATCTCCCGCGGGCAATCCAGCGCCGCACTGGCGCTGGGGATGACACACTGGCAGTCCATGCAGCTCATTATTCTGCCGCAGGCGTTTCGCGCCATGGTTCCGCTCCTGCTGACCCAGGGTATCGTGCTTTTCCAGGATACCTCTCTGGTCTACGTGCTGAGCCTGGCAGACTTCTTCCGTACCGCGTCAACCATCGGTGAGCGTGATGGTACGCAGGTTGAGATGGTGCTCTTTGCGGGTGCGGTCTATTTTGTGATTAGTTTAAGCGCGTCGCTGTTGGTCAGCTGGCTGAAGAAAAGGACGGTACAATGATTTCCCTGAAAAATGTTTCTAAATGGTATGGGCACTTTCAGGTGCTGACCGACTGCTCCACCGAAGTGAAAAAAGGCGACGTGGTAGTGGTGTGCGGACCGTCCGGTTCCGGTAAATCGACGCTGATCAAAACCGTCAACGGGCTGGAGCCGGTGCAGCAGGGCGAGATCGTCGTCAACGGTACCAAAGTCAACGACAAGAAAACCAACCTCGCCCAGCTTCGCTCTCACGTTGGCATGGTGTTCCAGCATTTTGAGCTGTTCCCTCACCTCTCCATTATTGAGAACCTGACGCTGGCCCAGGTGAAAGTGCTCAAGCGTGATAAAAAAGCGTCGCGCGAGAAAGGCCTGAAGCTCCTGGAACGCGTTGGCCTCTCTGCGCATGCCGATAAGTTCCCGGCGCAGCTCTCCGGCGGCCAACAGCAGCGTGTGGCGATCGCCCGCGCCCTGTGCATGGATCCGGTTGCTATGCTCTTTGATGAGCCAACGTCGGCGCTCGATCCGGAGATGATCAACGAAGTGCTGGACGTGATGGTCGAACTGGCGCACGAAGGAATGACCATGATGGTGGTGACCCACGAAATGGGCTTCGCACGTAAAGTGGCTAACCGCGTGATCTTTATGGACGAAGGGAAGATCGTGGAAGATTCCCCGAAAGAGGAGTTCTTCGCCAACCCGAAATCCGAACGTGCGAAAGATTTCCTCGCCAAAATCCTGCACTAACCTTCCCGGTGCGCAATCTGCGGATTGCGCACTGCTTCACGCTTTAGATCTCTTTTTCTATTCGGCGTCACATTGCAGCGTTAACCTTGTCACAAAATAACGCTATGAATGGAGAACGCTATGGCACAACCCATCATTTTCGATTGCGATCCGGGTCATGATGACGCGATCGCGCTCGTTCTTGCACTTGCCTCCCCTGAACTCGACGTCAAAGCCGTCACCTCTTCCGCCGGAAACCAGACGCCGGATAAAACCCTGCGTAACGTTTTGCGCATGCTGACGCTGCTCGGGCGCACCGATATTCCCGTCGCCGGTGGCGCCCTCAAGCCCCTGATGCGTGAATTAATTATCGCGGATAACGTGCATGGTGAAAGCGGGCTGGACGGTCCGGCGCTGCCTGAGCCAGGCTTCACGCCGCAAAACTGCACCGCCGTGGAGCTGATGGCGAAGGTGCTGCGCGATAGCGCGGAACCCGTGACGCTGGTGGCTACCGGGCCGCAAACCAACGTCGCGCTGCTGCTGAACAGCCACCCTGAACTGCACAGCAAAATCGCCCGTATCGTCATCATGGGCGGGGCCATGGGTCTGGGAAACTGGACGCCGTCCGCAGAATTCAACATTTTTGTCGACCCGGAAGCGGCGGAGATCGTCTTCCAGTCCGGTTTGCCCGTCGTGATGGCGGGGCTGGACGTGACCCATCGCGCACAGATTATGGCTGACGACATTGAGCGCTTCCGCTCCGTTGGTAATCCGGTCGCGACAACCGTGGCTGAGCTGCTCGACTTCTTTATGGAGTATCACAAAGCCGAGAAATGGGGATTCCACGGCGCGCCGCTGCACGATCCGTGCACCATTGCCTGGCTATTAAAACCGGAGATGTTTACCACGGTCCACAGGTGGGTTGGCGTCGAAACTCAGGGGAAATACACCCAGGGGATGACGGTGGTGGACTACTACTCGCTGACGGGAAATAAGCCGAATACCACGCTGATGGTGGATATTGACCGTGAGGCGTTTGTGGATTTGCTGGCGGAGAGGCTGGATTACTATAGTGCGGCCTGATGCCCTCACCCCGGCCCTCTCCCACAGGGCTGAGGAATCCCCACAAAATAATACCAGCACGGACGACCCCCTCTCCCTTGAGGGAGAGGGCTGGGGTGAGGGGGAACATACGGCTCTGGTGGTCATTCCGTTCACTTTATGTTTCTTGCTACTCTGTAAGGACATGGCCGGTGAACGTGCCAGGGCGGCTCAATCGCCACCGCCCTGGCGACCCGGGCTCCCGGCGGTAAATCGCCGCTTCGCGGTGCCTTCGGCTTATTCCTTCCGGCTTTTCGGGGACGGGCGGAGGTAACGTCCCTGTAAAGCCCGCCCTCTCGGCGCATCCATGCGCCTCGCCCCGGCCGGAAGGCAAACGCCTCAGCGATTTACAGCCGGACCAGGGCATCGCTGTAAGCCATTCATTTTCCTGAAGTCACATGCATCGCTTCAGGTATAAAATTACTGGGGATTCCTCACCCCACAGGGAGAGGGAGCAGACACTAAAAACGGCAACATGGTTGCCGTTTTGCTTTTACCTTTTGCGGCCTGACGCCCTCACCCCGGCCCTCTCCCACGGGGAGAGGGCGCAAACCTGCGCTTTTACCTAGGGCTCAAACGGCCGACGCTGGAACTGATCGTGGCCGCATTTCGGACACAGCGACAGAACCTCCGGCGTATACACCGCAATATGGTGGTGGCAATTCTCGCACACCAGATTTCCCAGCCCGACCACTTCACCGCTGTGGTACACACCGTGGTGGTTCAAATCCTGAAAGACTTCACGCCACTCCAGCTGCGTTTTATCCGTGATATCGGCCAGCTCCTGCCACAGGCTCTCTTTGATCACCCGCATGAAAACGCTGTCCGTGACCTCCTCCTGGCTCTCCTGGTAGCTGCGCGCGAACTCTTCCAGATCGCGACGCACGGCACGCGTCACCTCTTCCACTTCGGTTCGCGTTAACTCACCCGTTTGCGACACGCGGGCACGCGCCTGCTCCACCAGCGCATCGATATCGCGCTCGCCGTTACGCAGCCGTTCCGTCAGTGTCGCCACCAGTTCGCGGTAAAATTGAGCAACCTTGTTCATCATTTTGCCTCCCGGGTAAGTAACTATTTCTAATAATAGACCTTATTTCATCGCCGCTTTGTCAGGTGAAGCACAGACCCGGTAAATTCCTGCAAAGCGCATTTGTGCGAAAGGCTGTTTTGACGCGGGCGTTTGGGCTATGCTATGCGGATCTGAATTACCACATCCATTGGCTACATTTGTAGCTGTATTGAAAACAGGACCACTGGCTGCCATGCAAGAGCAATACCGCCCGGAAGAGATAGAATCAAAAGTCCAGCAACACTGGGACGAGAAGCGCACCTTTGAAGTAACCGAAGACGAGAGCAAAGAGAAGTATTACTGCCTGTCGATGCTTCCCTATCCTTCTGGTCGACTACACATGGGCCACGTGCGTAACTACACCATCGGTGATGTGATTGCGCGTTACCAGCGCATGCTGGGTAAAAACGTTCTGCAACCCATCGGTTGGGATGCGTTCGGTCTGCCTGCGGAAGGCGCGGCGGTAAAAAATAATACGGCGCCGGCACCGTGGACGTATGACAACATCGCGTACATGAAAAACCAGCTCAAAATGCTGGGCTTCGGCTATGACTGGAGCCGCGAGCTGGCAACCTGTACGCCGGAATACTACCGCTGGGAACAGAAGTTCTTCACCGAGCTGTACAAAAAAGGCCTGGTGTACAAGAAAACCTCTGCCGTTAACTGGTGCCCGAATGACCAGACCGTTCTCGCGAACGAACAGGTTATCGATGGCTGCTGCTGGCGCTGTGACACCAAAGTAGAGCGTAAAGAGATCCCGCAGTGGTTTATCAAAATCACCGCTTATGCTGATGAGCTGCTGAACGATCTGGATAATCTGGACCACTGGCCAGATACCGTTAAGACCATGCAGCGCAACTGGATCGGCCGTTCCGAAGGCGTGGAAATCACCTTCAACGTTGAGAACTACGACCAGACCCTGACCGTCTACACCACCCGTCCGGACACCTTCATGGGCGCGACCTACCTGGCCGTGGCCGCAGGTCACCCGCTTGCGCAGAAAGCGGCAGAAAACAATCCGGAACTGGCTACCTTCATCGACGAATGCCGCAACACCAAAGTGGCCGAAGCCGATATGGCAACGATGGAGAAAAAAGGCGTTGATACCGGCTTTAAAGCCATTCACCCGCTGACGGGCGAAGCGATCCCTGTCTGGGCCGCCAACTTCGTACTGATGGAATACGGCACGGGCGCCGTGATGGCCGTTCCGGGTCACGACCAGCGCGACTACGAATTTGCCACCAAATATGGCCTGACCATCAAGCCTGTTATCCTGGCCGCTGACGGTTCTGAACCAGACCTGTCCGAACACGCGCTGACCGAAAAAGGGACCTTGTTCAACTCCGGCGAGTTCAGCGGTCTGAGCTTCGAAGAGGGCTTCAACGCCATCGCCGACAAGCTGGCCTCCCTTGGCGTGGGCGAGCGTAAAGTTAACTTCCGTCTGCGCGACTGGGGTGTTTCCCGTCAGCGCTACTGGGGTGCGCCAATTCCAATGGTGACGCTGGAAGATGGCACCGTGATGCCAACGCCAGAAGATCAACTGCCGGTGATCCTGCCGGAAGACGTCGTTATGGACGGCATCACCAGCCCGATCAAAGCCGATCCTGAGTGGGCTAAAACCACCGTCAACGGCCAGCCTGCGCTGCGCGAAACCGACACCTTTGACACCTTTATGGAGTCATCCTGGTACTATGCTCGCTACACCTGCCCGCAGTATCAGGACGGCATGCTGGATTCCAACGCGGCGAACTACTGGCTGCCGGTAGATATCTACATCGGTGGTATCGAACACGCCATCATGCACCTGCTCTACTTCCGCTTCTTCCATAAGCTGATGCGCGATGCGGGCATGGTGAACTCTGACGAACCTGCAAAACAGCTGCTGTGCCAGGGCATGGTGCTGGCGGATGCCTTCTATTACGTCGGTGCAAACGGCGAGCGTAACTGGGTGTCTCCGGTTGACGCGATCGTTGAACGCGACGAGAAGGGCCGTATTGTGAAGGCCAAAGACGCCGAAGGTCATGAGCTGGTCTACACCGGCATGAGCAAGATGTCTAAGTCGAAAAACAACGGTATCGACCCGCAGGTGATGGTTGAGCGTTATGGTGCGGATACCGTGCGACTGTTCATGATGTTTGCCTCTCCGGCAGACATGACGCTGGAGTGGCAGGAATCCGGTGTTGAAGGGGCTAACCGCTTCCTGAAACGCGTCTGGAAACTGGTTTACGAGCACACCTCACTGGGCGATGCCCCAGCGCTGAACGCCGCCGCCCTGACTGAAGATCAGCAGGCGCTGCGTCGTGATGTTCATAAAACGATTGCAAAAGTGACCGATGATATTGGTCGTCGTCAGACCTTCAATACCGCAATTGCGGCTATTATGGAACTGATGAACAAGCTGGCGAAAGCTCCGCAGGACGGCGAGCAGGATCGTGCCCTCATGCGTGAAGCACTGCTGGCCGTCGTTCGTATGCTGAACCCGTTCACGCCGCACGTTAGCTTTACCCTGTGGCAGGAGCTGAAAGGCGAAGGCGATATCGACAACGCGCCGTGGCCAGTGGCAGACGAATCAGCGATGGTGGAAAACACGACGCTGGTTGTGGTCCAGGTGAACGGCAAAGTTCGCGGTAAAATTACCGTGGCGGTCGATGCAACCGAAGAACAGGTTCGCGAGCGCGCGGGCCAGGAACCTCTGGTCGCAAAATATCTTGAGGGCGTTACCGTACGTAAAGTGATCTACGTACCGGGTAAACTGCTGAATCTGGTCGTTGGCTAAGCGCGGGAGGAAACGTGCGACAACTGGCAACAATACTCTTATCACTGGCGGTGCTTGTCACCGCTGGCTGTGGCTGGCACCTGCGCAATACCACAGCGGTGCCCGCTGAGATGAAAACGATGATCTTCGATTCCGGGGATCCGAATGGTCCACTCAGCCGGGCAATTCGCAATCAGCTGCGTCTGAACGGCGTTGAGCTTGTTGAGAAACAGACGCTGCGTCAGGATGTACCGTCTCTGCGTGTGACAGGAAGTGGTCTGTCGAGAGATACCGCGTCTATCTTCCAGGATGGCCGTACCGCAGAGTATCAAATGGTGTTGACGGTCAACGCGGCAGTCCTGATCCCGGGTAAAGACATCTACCCGATCAGCACGAAAGTATACCGTTCGTTCTTCGATAACCCGCAGACGGCGCTGGCAAAAGATGCCGAACAGCAGATTATCATCAACGAAATGTACGACAAGGCGGCGGAGCAGCTGATCCGTAAACTGCCTAGTATTGCAGCGTCAACCAAACAAGGATCTGACATTGTTGATAAACCGGTTGATGGCACGCTTCCTGCTGCTAACTCTCTGGGTAAATGATGATCAGGCTGTATCCTGAACAACTCCGCGCGCAGCTCAATGAAGGGCTGCGCGCGGCGTATCTGCTTCTTGGAAACGATCCGTTATTGCTTCAGGAAAGCCTGGATGCCGTGCGACATGCCGCCGCCGCGCAGGGCTTCGATGAACACCACACCGTCCAGCTGGATAACAACACCGACTGGAACGCCCTCTTCTCGCTCTGTCAGGCGATGAGCCTGTTCGCATCGCGCCAGACAATTCAGATCCTGCTGCCGGATAACGGCCCTAACGCGGCGATAAACGAGCAGCTCGCTACGCTGGTCAGCCTCTTACACAGCGATCTGCTCCTTATTGTGCGTGGC
Organism: Enterobacter sp. SGAir0187; assembly: GCF_002952735.2. NCBI lineage: Bacteria > Pseudomonadati > Pseudomonadota > Gammaproteobacteria > Enterobacterales > Enterobacteriaceae > Enterobacter > Enterobacter sp. SGAir0187. Next base: position 1,264,006 of record NZ_CP025034.2, read on the forward strand.
AACAAGCTGACCAAAGCGCAGGAAAACGCGGCCTGGTTTACCCAACTCGCGCCCCGCGCGGTGCTGGTCAGCTGTCAGACGCCTGAGCAGGCACATCTGCCTAAATGGGTCGCCGCGAGAGCGAAACAGCACAACCTTCAGCTGGATGACGCGGCAAATCAGCTGCTCTGCTACTGCTATGAAGGTAACCTGCTGGCCCTGGCGCAGGCGCTTGACAGACTCTCCCTGCTCTGGCCGGACGGCAAGCTGACCTTGCCGCGCGTCGAGCAGGCCGTTAACGACGCGGCGCACTTCACGCCGTTCCACTGGGTGGACGCGCTGCTGTCGGCAAAAAGTAAACGCGCCCTGCATATTCTGCAGCAGCTGCGCCTCGAAGGCAGCGAACCGGTTATTCTGCTGCGAACCCTGCAGCGCGAATTACTGCTGCTGATTACGCTCAAGCGTCAGTCTGCCCACACGCCTTTGCGTTCGCTGTTTGATAAACACCGGGTGTGGCAAAATCGCCGAGCTTTGACCACCGAAGCCATCAACCGCCTGAGTCATGAACAGCTTCGCCAGGCGGTACAGCTTCTGATGCGCGCCGAGCTTACGCTCAAGCAAGATTACGGCCAGTCGGTCTGGGCGGAGCTGGAAAGCCTTTCTCTGCTGCTCTGCCACAAGGCGCTGGCAGACGTTTTTATTGATGGATAGTATGCATTCTTTACAGGCCCTGTATGGCGGCACCTTCGACCCGGTACACTACGGGCATCTGAAGCCGGTTGAAATTCTGGCGAATCTGATCGGCCTTCAGCGCGTTACCATCATGCCCAATAATGTCCCGCCCCACCGTCCACAGCCCGAGGCGACCAGCGAGCAGCGAAAAGAGATGCTTGCCCTGGCCATCGCTGATAAGCCGCTCTTCCGGCTTGACGAGCGTGAGCTGCGTCGCGACACCCCCTCCTGGACCTCGCAGACGCTTCAGGAGTGGCGCGCAGAACAGGGGCCAGACCAGCCGCTGGCTTTTATCATTGGTCAGGATTCCCTGCTGAACTTCCCCACATGGCATAAATATGAAACCATTCTGGAGAACAGCCATCTGCTCGTCTGCCGCCGTCCTGGCTATCCGCTGACCATGCGTGAAGCGCAGTACCAGCAGTGGCTGGAAGATCATCTCACCGCCAATGTTGAAGATCTCCACAATCAGCCTGCCGGGAAGATTTATCTGGCGGAAACGCCGTGGTTCGATATCTCTGCGACCCTCATTCGTGAGCGTTTACAGCAGGGTTTAGCATGTGACGATCTGCTCCCCGCACCGGTGCTGGCCTATATCCATACGCACGGTTTGTATCAGAAAAGCGCAGATGAATAGCGGGAAGGCATAAAAAGCGGCTTATTGTTTATCCTGCCTTGACAGGGTAAGCCATACTGTTATTCTCCGCTGCCAGACTTTCCCGCCAGTCATTGCTTTACAGAAATTGTTTTACAAAAATGGCGATGCAATCTCAGGCGGAGGGTGGGATGATACCCGCCTTCAAAAGCCCGGCCGGAGACATTTGTCCCGACACAGGCATGAGTTCAGGTATACTGCCTGGCTACGAATTCAACGTTTTACAATCTCATTCACCCCAGGGGGAAAACTTGCAGGGTAAAGCACTCCAGGATTTTGTTATTGACAAAATTGATGACCTGAAAGGTCAGGACATCATCGCGATTGACGTGAAGGGTAAATCCAGTATTACCGACTGCATGATTATCTGCACCGGTACGTCCACGCGTCATGTTGTTTCGATTGCCGATCACGTGGTTCAGGAATCGCGTGCAGCAGGGCTGTTACCGCTGGGTGTTGAAGGTGAAGCGACGGCTGACTGGGTGGTTGTCGATCTCGGCGATGTGATTGTCCACGTCATGCAGGACGAGAGCCGTCGCCTGTATGAACTGGAAAAACTCTGGGGTTAATGCGTGAAGTTGCAGCTGGTCGCCGTCGGCACCAAAATGCCGGACTGGGTACAAACCGGTTTTACTGAATATCTGCGTCGTTTTCCAAAAGACATGCCGTTCGAACTGGTGGAAATTCCCGCCGGTAAGCGCGGCAAGAACGCCGATATCAAACGTATTCTCGATAAAGAGGGCGAACTGATGCTGGCTGCCGCAGGCAAGAACCGCATCGTCACCCTCGATATTCCAGGAAAACCCTGGGATACGCCGCAGCTGGCGCACGAACTGGAGCGCTGGAAGCAGGATGGTCGTGACGTCAGTCTGTTGATTGGCGGGCCTGAAGGGTTATCCCCTGCCTGCAAAGCGGCAGCAGAACAAAGTTGGTCCCTCTCCGCGCTGACGCTTCCCCACCCGCTCGTTCGGGTACTGGTGGCAGAAAGCCTGTATCGCGCGTGGAGCATTACTACCAACCACCCCTATCACCGCGAGTAATGACTGACCAGGGTAGATTAAGCAGCGGATGAAACTACAGAATTCTTTTCGCGACTATACGGCTGAGTCCGCGCTGTTTGTGCGCCGGGCGCTGGTCGCCTTCACCGGGATTTTGCTGCTTACCGGCGTGCTGATCGCCAACCTTTATAATCTGCAAATTGTCCGCTTTACCAATTACCAGACGCGTTCCAACGAAAACCGTATCAAGCTGGTACCTATCGCACCCAGCCGCGGCATTATTTACGATCGTAACGGCACCCCGCTGGCGTTAAACCGCACCATCTATCAAATCGAGATGATGCCGGAAAAAGTCGATAATGTTCAGGATACGCTGGAAGCGCTGAAAAGCGTTGTTGACCTTAACGACGACGATATCGCCGCCTTTAAAAAAGAGCGCGCCCGCTCACACCGATTCACCTCCATTCCGGTTAAAACCAACCTGACGGAAGTCCAGGTGGCCCGCTTTGCGGTGAACCAGTACCGTTTCCCCGGCGTGGAAGTAAAAGGTTACAAGCGTCGCTACTACCCCTACGGCTCCGCGCTGACGCATGTGATTGGCTACGTCTCCAAGATTAACGACAAAGACGTCGACCGCCTCGATAAAGACGGCAAGCTGGCGAACTACGCCGCAACGCATGATATCGGTAAGCTGGGCATTGAACGCTACTACGAAGATGTCCTGCACGGGCAAACCGGCTATGAAGAAGTTGAGGTTAACAACCGTGGCCGCGTGATCCGCCAGCTTAAAGAGGTACCGCCGCAGGCGGGGCATGACGTCTATCTGACCCTCGACCTTAAGCTGCAGCAGTATATTGAAACCCTGCTGGCGGGCAGTCGTGCAGCCGTTGTGGTCACCGATCCTCGAACCGGCGGCATCCTGGCGATGGTGTCTATGCCAAGCTATGACCCGAACCTGTTTGTTGACGGCATTTCCAGTAAAGACTACTCCGGTCTGCTGAATGACCCCAACACGCCGCTGGTGAACCGCGCGACCCAAGGGGTTTACCCACCGGCATCAACGGTTAAACCGTACGTGGCGGTCTCTGCTCTGAGTGCTGGCGTCATCAACCGCAATACCAGCCTGTTTGATCCGGGCTGGTGGCAGCTGCCGGGTTCAGATAAGCGCTATCGCGACTGGAAAAAATGGGGCCACGGTCATCTGAACGTCACCAAATCGCTGGAGGAGTCTGCGGATACCTTCTTCTATCAGGTAGCGTATGACATGGGGATCGACCGCCTGTCAGAGTGGATGAGCAAATTCGGCTACGGACACTACACCGGCGTTGACCTTGCGGAAGAACGCTCCGGCAACATGCCGACGCGCGAATGGAAGCTGAAGCGCTTTAAAAAGCCGTGGTATCAGGGCGACACCATTCCGGTGGGTATCGGTCAGGGCTACTGGACGGCAACGCCGCTTCAGATGAACAAAGCCATGATGATCCTCATCAATGACGGCGTGGTGAAAGTGCCGCATCTGCTGCAGAGTACGGTTGAAGACGGCAAAAAAGTGCCGTGGAACCAGCCGCACGAAGCCCCGGTGGGTGACATTCATTCCGGCTTCTGGGAAATCGCGAAAGACGGTATGTACGGCGTGGCAAACCGCCCGAACGGTACCGCACACAAGTATTTCGCCGGGACGCCGTACAAAGTGGCGGCGAAGTCCGGTACTGCGCAGGTATTTGGCCTGAAAGCCAACGAAACCTATAACGCGCACCGCATTGCCGAACGTCTGCGTGACCATAAGCTGATGACGGCGTTTGCCCCTTATGACAACCCGCAGGTCGCGGTGGCAATGATTCTGGAGAACGGCGGTGCCGGGCCTGCAGTAGGGACCATCATGCGCCAGATCCTTGACCACATCATGCTGGGTGATAACAACACCGAACTGCCGGCTGAAAACCCGGCCGCCGCTGCGGCGGAGGACCAATAATCATGACGGATAATCCAAATAAAAAATCGCTGTGGGACAAAATCCACATCGACCCAGCCATGCTGCTAATCCTGCTGGCTCTGCTGGTTTACAGTGCGCTGGTTATCTGGAGCGCCAGCGGCCAGGACATCGGGATGATGGAGCGCAAAATCGGCCAGATCGCCATGGGCCTGATCATTATGGTGGTGATGGCGCAGATCCCGCCGCGCGTTTACGAAGGCTGGGCGCCCTACCTCTACATCTTCTGTATTATTTTGCTGGTTGCGGTCGATGCGTTTGGTGCCATTTCAAAAGGGGCGCAGCGCTGGCTGGATTTGGGTATTGTCCGCTTCCAGCCCTCGGAGATTGCCAAAATCGCCGTGCCACTGATGGTGGCACGCTTTATCAACCGCGACGTCTGTCCGCCGTCTCTGAAGAATACCGCTATCGCGCTGGTGCTGATTTTCCTGCCAACGCTGCTGGTTGCGGCACAACCTGACCTTGGCACCTCAATCCTTATCGCGCTCTCCGGTCTGTTTGTCCTCTTCCTGTCGGGCCTGAGCTGGCGCCTGATTGGCATCGCAGTGGTGCTGATTGCGGCGTTCATCCCTATTCTCTGGTTCTTCCTGATGCATGATTACCAGCGCCAGCGCGTCATGATGCTGCTCGATCCGGAAACCGATCCGCTGGGCGCGGGCTATCATATTATTCAGTCCAAGATTGCGATTGGCTCCGGCGGCCTGCGCGGTAAGGGCTGGCTGCACGGTACGCAGTCGCAGCTGGAATTTTTACCGGAACGCCACACCGACTTTATCTTTGCCGTACTGGCGGAAGAGCTGGGGCTGGTGGGCATCTTAATACTCCTGGCGCTATACGTTCTGCTAATCATGCGGGGATTGTGGATTGCAGCACGCGCGCAAACGACCTTTGGTCGCGTCATGGCTGGCGGGTTGATGCTGATTTTATTCGTTTATGTCTTCGTAAATATTGGTATGGTGAGTGGTATTCTGCCGGTGGTAGGCGTACCGCTGCCGCTGGTGAGTTACGGAGGCTCGGCACTGATCGTGTTGATGGCCGGGTTTGGTATCGTGATGTCGATCCATACCCACAGAAAAATGTTGTCAAAAAGCGTATAAAAATAAGGGGATCGGAATGCGTAAGCAGTGGCTGGGGATCTGCATTGCGGCAAGTTTACTTGCGGCCTGCACAAGTGATGATGGTCAGCAACAGGCAACCGTCGCGCCGCCGCAGCCTGCGGTGTGTAATGGCCCAATCGTTGAAATCAGCGGTGCCGATCCCGTTTATGAACCGCTGAATGCCAGTGCCAATCAGGATTACGAGCGCGACGGCAAAAGCTATAAAATTGTTCAGGATCCTTCCCGTTTCAGTCAGGCGGGCTTTGCCGCCATTTACGATGCCGAGCCAGGCAGTAACCTTACGGCCTCCGGGGAGACGTTCGACCCCATGCAGCTGACCGCAGCACACCCGACGCTGCCGATCCCGAGCTACGCCCGTATCACCAACCTGGCAAACGGCCGTATGATTGTCGTGCGTATCAATGACCGCGGCCCGTACGGAAATGATCGGGTGATCTCCCTGTCTCGCGCGTCAGCCGATCGTCTGAATACCTCGAACAACACCAAAGTCCGTATTGACCCGATTATCGTGGCACAGGATGGTTCGCTGTCCGGGCCAGGTACCGCGTGTACGACGGTGGCGAAACAGACCTATGCCCTGCCCGACCGCCCAAATCTTGACGGCGGAATGGGCAGCGTCTCTTCTCCGGCCGAGCCTGCTCAGCCGGGGGGAGAAACACGTCCAATCAGCAATGACACGCTGCAAAGCGACGATTCAACGGGCGCACCGGTAAAGAGTAGCCGCTTTCTTGGCGCACCGACGACCTTAGCCTCTGGCGTGCTGGAAGGCAGTGAGCCTACCCCAACCCCCGCTCACGTTGCTGCGCCAGCAACCCAGTCGGCTCCCGTAACGGCGCCCGCGGCCACGCAAAGTGCAGCGGTAACGGCTCCAACAGCGGCCAGCGGCAGCTATGTGGTTCAGGTCGGCGCAGTGAGCGATCAGGCCCGGGCCAAACAGTATCAGCAGCGTCTGAGCCAGCAGTTTGGCGTACCAGGACGCGTTGAGCAGAACGGTGCGGTCTGGCGCATTCAGATGGGGCCGTTTGCCAGCAAATCACAGGCAGCCTCCCTGCAGCAGCGTCTGCAGAATGAAGCTCAGCTTCAGTCATTTATCGCTGTTGCGAAATAATTAACCGGCGGTATCCGAATTGTCAGTTTGTGTAAAACACATTCACAAACTCATGCTTAAAGTCGGATGCCTGCCTGAATAGCATTTGCTATAGTAAGGCACTTTTTTTAATTCCATCACGGATGTCGTAGTTCTGACCATGAAGACCACTTTTTCTGCTCGTTTTGTGCAGCGCATGGCGCTGACCACGACCCTTTGCGCGGCTGCGCTCTCTGCAGCTCACGCCGATGACCTGAATATCAAGACCATGATCCCTGGCGTTCCGCAAATCGACGCGGAATCTTACATCCTGATCGATTACAACTCTGGCAAAGTGCTGGCAGAACAGAATGCCGATGCCCGCCGTGACCCGGCCAGCCTGACCAAAATGATGACCAGCTACGTTATCGGCCAGGCGATGAAGGCAGGTAAATTCAAAGAAACGGATCTGGTCACCATCGGTAACGATGCGTGGGCGACCGGGAACCCGGTCTTTAAAGGTTCCTCTCTGATGTTCCTGAAACCGGGTATGCAGGTTCCTGTTTCCCAGCTGATTCGCGGTATCAACCTGCAGTCGGGTAACGATGCCTGCGTGGCGATGGCCGATTTCGCCGCCGGTAGCCAGGATGCTTTCGTGGGCCTGATGAACAGCTACGTGAACGCGCTGGGTCTGAAAAACAGCCATTTCCAGACCGTACACGGCCTGGACGCAGACGGTCAGTACAGCTCCGCACGTGATATGGCGCTGATTGGTCAGGCGCTGATCCGCGATGTCCCTAATGAGTACTCTATCTATAAAGAGAAAGAGTTCACCTTCAACGGTATCCGTCAGACCAACCGTAACGGCCTGCTGTGGGATAACAGCCTGAACGTTGACGGCATCAAAACCGGTCACACCGACAAAGCGGGCTATAACCTGGTCGCCTCCGCCACTGAAGGCCAGATGCGTCTGATCTCTGCCGTGATGGGGGGGCGCACCTTTAAAGGCCGTGAAACTGAAAGTAAAAAACTGCTGACCTGGGGCTTCCGTTTCTTCGAAACCGTGAATCCACTGAAAGCAGGCAAAGAGTTTGCATCTGAACCCGTCTGGTTCGGCGACAACGACCGTGCTTCTCTCGGCGTTGATAAAGACCTGTATCTGACCATTCCGCGCGGTCGTATGAAGGATCTGAAAGCCAGCTACGTACTGAACAGCACCGAGCTGCACGCCCCGCTGCAGAAAAACCAGGTTGTGGGTACCATCAACTTCCAGCTGGATGGTAAAACGATCGATCAGCGTCCGCTGGTGGTCCTGCAAGAAATTCCTGAAGGCAATTTCTTCGGCAAAATCATTGATTACATTAAATTGATGTTCCACCACTGGTTTGGTTAAAAATTGAACACTTGAAAGTGTGATTTTGATCCCCATATACTAAGTATCCTGATAACTCCCACCTGACGTGGGAGTTATTATTTTTTGACGTTACGCCGGAGCTGACATGAAAACCAAACTTAACGAACTGCTTGAATTCCCTACCCCATTTACCTACAAAGTAATGGGTCTGGCGAAACCTGAGCTGGTTGATCAGGTGGTTGAAGTGGTACAGCGCCATGCGCCGGGTGACTACTCTCCGTCAGTAAAACCAAGCAGCAAGGGCAACTACCACTCGGTTTCTATTACCATCACTGCGACACACATTGAGCAGGTTGAGACGCTGTACGAAGAGCTCGGCAATATCGAAATCGTTCGTATGGTGCTGTAGTCCCTTTGCGGTTACCCGGTTTGCCGGGTAACCCCTCTCCCCGCTGTGATATACTCCCGCATACCTTTTGTCCCTCGTCTTCGGAGACGCAGTTTTGTATCAGGATAAAATTCTGGTCCGTCACCTCGGGCTGCAACCTTACGAGCCTGTCTCCCAGGCTATGCATGACTTCACCGATTCACGCGATGATACAACCCCCGATGAGATCTGGCTGGTCGAACACCTGCCGGTCTTTACGCAGGGTCAGGCGGGAAAAGCAGAACATTTATTAATGACGGGCGATATCCCGGTTATCCAGAGCGATCGCGGCGGCCAGGTCACGTACCATGGGCCCGGGCAGCAGGTGATGTACGTCCTGCTCAATCTGAAGCGCAGAAAGCTGGGCGTCCGTGAGCTGGTTACCCTACTGGAACAAACCGTCGTCAACACGCTGGCGGAATATGGTATTGATGCGCATCCGCGTGCCGATGCGCCTGGGGTTTACGTTGGGGAAATGAAGATTTGCTCTCTGGGGCTGCGTATTCGTAAAGGCTGCTCATTCCACGGCCTGGCATTGAATATTAATATGGATCTTGCCCCTTTCCAGCGCATAAACCCCTGCGGCTACGCCGGTATGGAAATGACGCAGGTGCGCCAGTGGGTTGAAACCGCTACGCCAGACACTATTCGTCCCGTGCTTTTGAAGAACGTGTTAGCACTACTTAACAATCCACCGCACGAATATATCCCTGCTTAATATATCCTACAACAGGGCTCGCTAATTTGGCGGGCCACCGTTTATTTACCGTTTTTGCACTTTACAATAATCCACAGATTCTATATTTTCGAAGCGCCCGAATATTACCGCTACATATTATTTAGCCTCCAGCAAGCACGGCAAACACGGCATAAGTAACGTGAGCAATTATCACACAAGTGTTTGCTTTTGATAAACAAGTGAAACAAAACCAACACTTTACGAATCTCTACAAGCATAATAAATAAATTCAACTATCATTCATATTGTGAATGTATACGGAGTGAAAGCGTGGAGTATAATAATTTACCAGCCAAACGACTGAATGAACCTGGTGGCGAAGACAAGCCGCAAATTTTTCGGACTTTACGTAATATTGATCTCAATTTACTGACTATTTTTGAGGCAGTATATGTCCATAAGGGTATCGTTAACGCTGCGAAAATTCTTAATCTCACGCCATCCGCAATTAGCCAGTCCATCCAAAAGCTACGCGCTATATTTCCTGACCCGTTATTTATCCGTAAGGGCCAGGGGGTAACGCCGACGGCCTACGCCACGCATCTCCATGAGTACATCAGCCAGGGGCTGGAGTCGATTCTGGGCGCACTGGATTTAACCGGGAGCTACGATAAGCAGAGAACCATCACCATCGGCTGTTCCCCTTCTGTGGGTGTGCTGGTCATGCCTGCGATCTTCCAGGCCGTGAAAGAGCATGCTCCGCAGCTCCTGCTTCGCAATGTGCCTCTCCATGAACCTGACGTTCAGCTTGCCCAGTTCCAGACGGACCTGATTATTGAAAGCGGCAGCTTCAGCGCCAGAGCGCTGGGGCAAAATGTGCTTTATACGGACAACCTGGTGCTGGTTTGCCGGCAGCAGCATCCGGTTCTCAGCGAACCGCTGACCCTCGAAAACCTGCGCAACTACGACCACTCGTCTTTCATGACCGAAGGGCAGTCTAACCATGCCCTTCGTCAGCGTATTGATGAAATTTTCCCGGAACGTCAGATCAGCTTCAGCAGTTACAATATGTTCACCACCGCCTCTCTGATCGGCAGCAGCGATATGCTGTGCGTGATGCCATCACGCCTGTATAACCTGCTCCGGAAATGCTGGCCGCTGGACAGCATTCCCCTCAGTCAGCTTAATGCGGAATCAGTTGAGATTTCACTGCATTACAATAAGCTGAGTTTACGCGATCCGGTCCTGGAAAACGTCATCCGCATTATCCGTCAGGCCTTCTGACAGGTTGAGCCAGCATAAGCCCCTGTGACAGGCAGGGCAAAAGGCACAAAACAACAACTATTTTACAAATTGGCGATCTGGCAGGCTGCTTTAACGACCGTTTCAATGATATACTGCCTGTCGTTCGTTCAAAAATAGTTGATAAATACAACATTCCCTTGAATTGAAACGCTTTCCTTCGATATTCGCAACTGGAACACGCACGCTATGAGTAAACCCATTGTGATGGAACGCGGTGTTAAATACCGCGATGCCGATAAAATGGCCCTTATCCCGGTTAAAAACGTGGCTACAGAGCGCGAGGCGCTGTTAAGAAAACCGGAATGGATGAAAATCAAACTTCCGGCCGACTCTTCGCGTATCCAGGGGATCAAAGCGGCGATGCGCAAGAATGGCCTTCACTCCGTTTGTGAAGAAGCCTCTTGTCCGAACCTTGCTGAATGTTTCAATCATGGTACCGCGACGTTTATGATTCTGGGTGCGATCTGTACCCGCCGCTGCCCGTTCTGCGATGTTGCTCATGGCCGTCCGGTCGCACCTGATGCTAACGAACCTCAGAAGCTGGCGCAGACCATCGCCGACATGGCGCTGCGTTACGTGGTTATCACGTCCGTTGACCGTGACGATCTGCGCGACGGCGGAGCGCAGCACTTCGCTGACTGTATCACGGCCATTCGCGAGAAAAGCCCAAACATCAAAATCGAGACGCTGGTACCTGACTTCCGCGGCCGTATGGACCGCGCGCTGGATATCCTGACCGCGACGCCACCGGATGTGTTTAACCACAACCTGGAGAACGTGCCGCGTCTCTACCGTCAGGTGCGCCCGGGCGCTGACTATAACTGGTCTCTGAAACTGCTGGAGCGTTTCAAAGAAGCGCATCCGCATATTCCGACCAAGTCAGGTCTGATGGTAGGTCTGGGTGAAACTAACGAAGAAATCATCGAGGTGATGCGCGATCTTCGCCGCCACGGTGTGACCATGCTGACCCTGGGTCAGTATCTGCAGCCAAGCCGTCACCACCTGCCGGTACAGCGCTACGTGAGCCCGGACGAGTTTGATGAAATGAAAGCCGAAGCAATGGCGATGGGCTTCACCCACGCAGCCTGCGGCCCATTCGTTCGCTCCTCATACCATGCCGATATGCAGGCTAAAGGCGAAGAAGTGAAATAAAGCTGTAATATTCATTTACAGTAATACAAAAAAACCGGCCTCATGAGCCGGTTTTTTTTCGCAAGCCCTCAGGCGTTGCTGTCACTCTTTGTGAGAAAGCTTATCTGCCGGGACGTCATCCTCAGCGCTTTTCTTCGCGGCTGCATCATCGTCGTTCATCGCTTTCTTAAAGCCTTTGATGGCAGCCCCCAGGTCACCACCCAGCGTGCGTAACTTCTTGGTACCAAACAGCAGGACGACCAGTGCGGCAACCACCAGCAGTTTGGTAATACTAATCTCACCCATAGATACCTTCTTTACTTAAAACAGGCTGCATTCAGCGCCAAAACCTGACTGTATTAACGGTCATTTAGCGCGTGCACACAATAGCAATCTGTAACAAGGTGAATCAAGCATTGTTGAAAAAAACATCACAATAATTGCGGTGGCGCAAACCGACGATTGCGAAGAACAGGTAATTGCTGACGTGCAAGCGCAATTCTGTCTATGTTTATCTCCGCCACCAGCAAATCCGGCGCTTCAGCAGCGGCGGCGATCGTCACCCCCAGCGGATCGACCACCCTGCTTTGCCCGATGTTTCTCGTGCCGCACTCTCCTGCGGCAACGACATAGCAGGTGGTATCCAGCGCACGCGCCGCAAGCAGCGTTGCCCAGTGGTGCTCTTTTAACTGCCCGCGAACCCACGCGGCAGGGAGTACCAGTACGTCCGCCCCCTGCAGGGCCAGATGGAGCGCCAGCTCGGGAAAACGCAGGTCATAGCAGGTCATCAACCCGATCCTGAATCCGTCAATCTCCAGAAGCGGTGGGATACTGTCTCCGGGGTCAACGCGCCGCGACTCCTGAATGCTGAACGCATCATAGAGATGCAGCTTGGCGTAGCGTGCGACAATGGCCCCGCCACGAATCGCCACCAGCGTATTCACTGCACGGCCCGGCGTGGAGGGGACATGGATCGTTAAGATCGTTGTCATCGTATTGTCCACGCTCTGGGCGAGCAGTTGCTGCAAGAACTCGCCGTCCAGCGGCTGCGCGGACTTCACCGATAAATCCGGATCATTATCATCCCTGGCCAGCAGCGCCTCAGGAAGCACCAGCAGCGACGCGCCTTTCTGCCGGGCCTGCATCATCAGGTTGACGCATGTTATCGCGTTCGCCTGCCAGTCTGGCGTGACCGCAAATTGCCCTACCGCAACATACATATTTGTCCCCTCATCATAAACGGCGTTAAACTCGCTTCTCTTACACATCAAATAGCAGGTATTTAGCGTGTTACAACTACTTTTAGCCGTTTTTATTGGTGGGGGAACGGGTAGCGTTGCGCGATGGTTTCTGAGTATGCGGTTTAACCCGCTGCATCAGGCGATTCCCATGGGGACACTGGCTGCAAACCTGATTGGTGCCTTTATCATTGGCATGGGGCTGGCCTGGTTTAACCGAATGACGCATATTGATCCAATGTGGAAAGTCCTGATTACCACCGGATTCTGCGGTGGATTAACCACCTTTTCGACGTTCTCTGCGGAAGTGGTGTTTCTTTTTCAGGAAGGCCGTATCGGCTGGGCGCTGACGAATATCGCAATTAACATGCTCGGCTCGTTTGCGATGACGGGGATCGCATTTTGGCTCTTTTCCTCCGCAAGCACGCATTAACAGACGGACCGTTAATGTTGGCTTAATTTTTCTCTGTCACTCTGAGTGCAGTACTGAACGAGGGTGACAGAATGAAACAGAGTCTGATGAGCGCAGGCATGGTGTTGTTGAGCGTGCTGATCGTTGCAAGCTTCCTGAAAATGTATCTGCTTGGCTGATTCAAAACGAAAAAAACCCGCTCAGTGAGCGGGTTTTGAAATTCTTGCTGACGCGTCTGAATTACAGAGCGATTACGTTAGCAGCAGAAGGGCCTTTGGCACCGTTAGTGATTTCGAACTCTACACGCTGACCTTCAGCCAGAGTTTTGAAACCATTAGACTGGATTGCAGAGAAGTGTACGAACACGTCTTTGCTGCCATCTTCAGGAGTAATGAAACCGAATCCTTTGGACTCATTAAACCACTTAACGTTACCTTTAATCTTAGACATCAAAATTACCTTTACATTAAAAAACGACACAAATGCTGTGTCGGTTACCAGTACATCAATTGTGAGACCTTTTGTCCAGCGGATCTTTGATAAAAAGTGACTAAAGTCGCGTTAATTTTCACTGGCCGATTTTTATCGTTTATGAATCAACGCCTGCATGTTTTTTCACCAGACTATGACGTTTTTTCAGTTAAAACTGAAAACGCATCCAGGCGAAGTAAACGTTACCGTTGTTATACGTGCCCGGAATGTAGGTCATCTGGAACGTTGCGGGGCCGTAACCGATCGAGGCCAGCGGCAGCAGCACCGGAATTGGTATGTAGTTCCAGTTGTCACGCGCGGTGACCCCCGCGGTATAGCCCAACCCAACATGGAAGTTCTCGTCGGCTAGCGGGCGCCAGGTTTTCTCCCAGCCGTAGCCTCCAATCGGCTCCCATTTATTGAAGGAGTCTTTAAAGGCCATCAGATAGATGCCATGCCAGTTACCCTTTTCATCCCAGCGCGACTGACCAAAACCGGCGCCCCACGGACGCTCGTTGTATTTATCGGTCTTTTCTTTGTCATAGGCAAAACGCGCATGCCACGTTATTGCCGGAACATAGAGATCATAATGTTCCGGCGACGTCCAGGTCTGGGAGACATTATCCGTAAAGGTTGAGAACCACCCTTTATCCGTCGCGTTGTCCTCTGCCTGTGCAACAGAAGAAAACGTTAACTGCCCAAAAATAAACAATAAAATTGAGAAAAATGTATTACGTACGATCACAATGCAATTACCATTCTTAGTATTCGAGGCAAAGTTTACCATAAAATAGTTGAATCAAAGCTTAACGGCATCAGCGTTATTCCTAATTATTCGGCCTTTTTCCGGGAATATTCTTAATAAAACCGGACAGTAAGGTCGAATAAGCACATACAGGGTGAGCCTTTAGCCTGTTTCACCTTCTTTATCAGTAACATGCTGAATTACACAAAATATTAACAATCTGTTATCATTGTAAGGACATATTGCGCTATTTCTGACGGTCAAGACCCGCATGGCATAAATGTATGAGCCATGGCAAAAACACAGTTGTTCTGCTCTCTAGTCGTCTGTTTATTGATTTTAATCAGCAAGAACAGGCCATTTATTCGGCACATTTTCATCCTTCTTTTTTTTATTGATTTTTTGTGCTCCATAGCAGCAGAGATACAGGGGAAATCATGCTTACGTTATTCGAGCTCCTTATTGGAGTCGTCGTCATTGTCGGTGTCGCACGCTACATCATTAAAGGCTACTCGGCCACGGGCGTATTATTTGTTGGCGGTTTAACGCTGCTGATTATCAGCGCACTGATGGGGCATCAGGTGTTGCCTGCCAGCGCAACCAGCACCGGTTACACCGCCACCGATATTGTGGAATATATTAAAATATTGCTCATGAGCCGCGGCGGTGACCTGGGCATGATGATCATGATGCTGTGCGGTTTTGCGGCCTACATGACCCACATCGGCGCCAACGACATGGTCGTTAAGCTTGCCTCCAAACCCCTGCAATACATTAACTCGCCGTATCTGCTGATGGTCGCCGCCTATTTCCTCGCCTGCCTGATGTCACTGGCCGTTTCGTCGGCTACCGGACTTGGCGTACTGCTGATGGCCACGCTGTTCCCGGTCATGGTGAATGTTGGTATCAGCCGCGGCGCGGCAGCAGCCATTTGCGCGTCTCCAGCTGCCATTATTCTCTCCCCGACCTCCGGCGACGTTGTGCTGGCGGCAAAGGCTGCGGAGATGTCGCTCATCGACTTCGCCTTTAAAACCACGCTGCCAATCTCTATTGTCGCCATTGTGGGAATGGGAATCGCGCATTTCTTCTGGCAGCGCTATCTGGATAAGAAAGAAAACATCAGCCACGAGATGATGGACGTGAGTGAGATCACCACCACCGCACCCGCGTTTTATGCCATTCTGCCCTTCACGCCAATTATCGGAGTGCTGATTTTTGACGGCAAATGGGGCCCGCAGTTGCACATTATCACCATTCTGGTGATCTGCATGCTGCTGGCTGCCGTGCTGGAATTTGTGCGCGGTTTTAACACGCAAAAGGTGTTTTCGGGTCTGGAAGTTGCCTATCGCGGAATGGCGGATGCCTTTGCTGGCGTGGTGATGCTGCTGGTGGCTGCGGGCGTTTTTGCCCAGGGTCTGAGCACCATCGGCTTTATCCAGAGCCTGATCTCTATCGCCACCTCGTTCGGATCGGCCAGTATTATCCTGATGCTGGTTCTGGTGGTACTCACCATGCTGGCGGCCATGACCACCGGTTCCGGCAATGCGCCTTTCTACGCTTTCGTTGAGATGATCCCGAAACTGGCCCACTCCTCCGGTATTAACCCGGCCTATCTCTCCATTCCCATGCTGCAGGCGTCAAATCTGGGCCGTACCATCTCCCCGGTATCAGGCGTGGTGGTCGCCGTTGCCGGGATGGCAAAAATCTCCCCATTCGAAGTGGTAAAACGCACCTCCGTACCCGTTCTGGTTGGGCTGATCATCGTAATTATCGCCACGGAGGTGCTGGTGCCCGGCGCAGCCTAAGCTAAATTCCTGATATCCAGAAAGCGCCTGCGGGCGCTTTTTGTGCTTTAATAACCCCCAGGAATTAATCACGCTCATTCGATCAGGAAATCATATGTTCAGGAAGGATATCGCTATCCCGTCTGGGGCAATCGCGCTTGCCCTCTGTGTCTTCTCCACACAGGCAGAACCGCTCAAGGCAACTCAGTATGGCGATTTCGATCGCTATGTGCTGGCCCTGTCCTGGCAAACCGGGTTTTGCCAGAGCATGGTCGAGCGCAACCGCAATGAACCTGACGAATGTCGCCTGCAAAAAGAGCGCGAAAATAAAGCCGATTTTCTGACCGTTCACGGATTATGGCCCGGCCTGCCGAAATCCATTGCCGCACGCGGGGTAGATGAGCGTCGCTGGATGCGTTTTGGTTGCGCCACGCGCCCCATTCCGAACATGCCGGAAGTGAAGGCCAGCCGCAAATGCGAAGCCGCCGAAACCGGGCTGTCGCTTTCCGCTGCCGCAAAGCTCAACGACGTGATGCCAGGCGCGGGCGGTAACTCCTGCCTGGAGCGTTACGAATACGCTAAACACGGCGTCTGCTTTGGTTTCGATCCCGATGCCTATTTTGGCACGATGGTGCGGATGAATCAGGAAGTTAAAAACAGTGCGGTGGGTAAATTCCTCGCCGATAACTACGGAAAAACCGTCACTCGCAGCGATTTTGACCGTGCCGTGGCCAGGAGCTGGGGCAGCGAGAACGTCAAAGCATTCAAGCTGACCTGCAACGGCAATCCGGCGTATCTCACCGAGATGCAGATTTCGCTGAAGGCAGACACCATTAACAACCCGCTTTCTGCGACCTCATTTGCCCCGCAGCCACATCCGGGTAACTGCGGTAAACAATTTGTGATTGATAAAGCCGGCTACTGATCCACCGTTGGGCGCACCATATCAAACCGGTTTTCATCGCTGATGCCATAGTACGCCGTCGGCCCACCCGCACGCAGGATGGGCTGCGCTTTCGCCGTCTGATATATCCCCTCTTCCAGCAGCGTGTCGGCAATATGGATACCGACCACTTCCCCCAGCACCAGCCACGTGTCTACCGGCGTACCGTCAGCCCCCGTCAACTGAATGCATTGCGACAGGCGACACTCAAAATTCACCGGGCTTTCTGCAACGCGAGGGGCGTTCACCAGCTGGCTGGCCGCAGGCGTGAGCCCGGCAAAGCTAAATTCATCCCGGTCGTGGGGAAGCATCGCGGAGGTTTGATTCATCGCCTGGGCAAGATCGCGCGTCGCCAGGTTCCAGACAAATTCCTTTGTTTCGGTAATATTCCGCACGCTGTCCTTCCAGCCGTTGCTGGAAAAGCCGATGATCGGCGGGCGATAGTTAAAGCAGTTAAAGAAGCTGTACGGTGCGAGATTCAGCTGACCGGCCTTATCGCATGAGGAGATCCAGCCTATCGGACGCGGACCAATAATGGCGTTCAGCGGGTCATGCGGCAGGCCGTGTCCCTGAGACGGTTGATAGAAGTACATAATTCTCTCTCGTTGGCGGGCAACGCCCGGATTCAGGACACTCAGCGTAACGTATTCCGCCAGGAATGAAGACTGAATAAATTTCAGCAAAATTCATATGGCCCATGAATGTGACTTTCATCACTTCAAACTTGCGCGCTCAGCCAGTATCATCGGGAGAGTTAAACCCTCGCTGCCAGACGGCGAGGGTTTTCTTTTGGATCAGTTTCTGCGTAAGACGCAGCATTAACGACATGGAGTAAAAAATGTCCAGACCTACCATTATCATCAATGAGCTCGACGCAGAACGTATCGACAGGCTGCTGGAAAAAGCGGAGTTCGCCTCGCTCCCCGTGGCCGACGCCCTGAATGAGGAGCTCGACCGGGCACAGATGTGCACGCCTGAGACGATGCCGCATAACGTGGTCACCATGAACAGCCAGGTGAAATTCCGCAACCTGACCACCGGTGAAGAGTTGACCCGTACGCTGGTTTACCCCGCTCAGATGACCGACAGCAGCGCACAGCTATCTGTTTTGGCCCCTGTGGGTGCCGCACTGCTGGGGCTGCGTACGGGGGATACGATCCACTGGGAATTGCCGGGCGGTGCCTCGACCCATCTGGAAGTGCTGGAGCTGCTCTACCAGCCAGAAGCCGCGGGCGATTACCTGCGTTAAACTCTTCTGAATAAGCGCCTACCCGCTTTGCACAGAGGATGCAGCCGCATCCTCTTTCCGCAAATTCACCCGATTTTCCTATACCGCGCAAAATGGCCTTAATCCACGCTTAATCTGTTTTGGTGCCGCGGGGACGGTCATGAGTGAGATAGGCGTTATCACACTTATCTTTCTGATTTTTGTGGCGATTATCGTCACGGCCGTGCTCTATCTTGAACGTCACTGGTAAGCGAACATTCTCAGGCCACCCCACCCGGGAAGGCGTTCACCAGTCCCTTAACGGTCTGCTCTGCGGCTTCGGGCGTGTCTGCCCCCGGGACCAGAATCACCTTCCGGCACTCCTCCTCCCGTTTTTCGAAAATCTTATAGGCGCGCTCCGCATCCGCAAGGGGGAGATAGTGGGTCACGATCTCCTCCGGCGTCAGCAGCCCTTTTTCGATCAGCGGTAAAAGTTCACCCAGCCAGGCATGGACGTGCGTCTGGCCCATCTTAAACGTCAGCCCCTTATCAAAGGCATCGCCAAACAGGAAGCCATGGATAAACCCTGCGTATACGCCGGGTACGCTGACCACCCCGCCGCGCCGCACGGCAGCAATGCACTGACGCAACGCTTTGCCGCTGCTGCCTTCAATTTTAAGATTGCTGAGGATCGTTTCCGTGGTGCTGCCTTTCGCTTCAAACCCGACCGCATCAATCACAGCGTCAACGCCGCGCTGGCCCGCGGTCTGCTCGATGATTTTTTCCGCGGCGTCGTTATCATCATCGAAGTTGATGGGAATTGCGCCGTATCGTGCCTCGGCAAATCGCAACCGGTACGGATGATGATCGATGACAAAGATCTGCTCAGCCCCCAGCAGCCGCGCACAGGCAATGGTCAGTAGCCCCACCGGCCCGGCGCCGAAAACGGCTACGCTTGAGCCTTTTTCAATCTGCGCATTTTTTGCCGCCTGCCAGGCGGTGGGTAAAATGTCGGAAAGGAACAGCGCCTTATCATCAGAAAGAAGCTGCGGGACTTTAAACGGCCCGACGTTCCCCTTTGGCACGCGAACGTATTCCGCCTGTCCCCCCGGCACACCGCCGTAGAGGTGGCTATAGCCAAACAGCGCGGCCGGCGCGGGGATTTGCTTTTTGTTCAGTGCGGCACCCTGCCCGGCGTTGGTATTCTCACAGGCCGCGTACTGCTGGAGGCGACAGAAGAAACAGTCCCCGCAGGCGATAACAAAGGGGATCACCACGCGATCGCCCTTTTGCAAATTCTTCACCTCTGCGCCGCACTCGACGATTTCCCCCATAAACTCATGGCCAAAAATATCGCCGTGCTGCACCTTCGGGATCTTTCCGCGGTAGAGATGCAAATCGGAGCCGCAGATAGCCGTGGCCGTGACGCGCAGAATAATATCGTCGGGCTGTTCGATGATGGGGTCGGGGACATTCTCGACGCGAACATGGTGTGGACCGTGATACGTAAGTGCTTTCATGCGACCTCCGAAAGGTTCCGGGTAAGTGTATAAAGGTAGCTACCCCTGAAGGTCTGCCTGTGAATACGGGTCTTTTGAGATTTATCCTGGCAAGATAAGAAAACTGACGGAGCGCTTACAGAAACCATGACTATTTTGTGGTTGAATGAGTACAGCGTTTATAAACAAGGAGAAACGGGTATGTATCAGAGAATCATTATGCCGGTTGATGTTTTTGAGATGGAGTTGAGCGACAAGGCCGTACGCCACGCGGAGTTCCTGGCGCAGCAGGACGGGGTTATCCATCTGTTGCACGTGCTCCCGGGCTCCGCCAGCCTGAGCCTGCACCGCTTTGCTGCCGATGTGCGCCGCTTCGAAGAGCATCTGCAGCACGAGGCGGAAACGCGCCTGCAAACCATGGTCAGCCACTTCAGCATCGACCCTTCACGGATCAAAACGCACGTCAGATTCGGCAGCGTACGTGATGCGGTAAATGAACTGGCGAACGAACTGAAAGCAGACGTGGTGGTTATCGGTTCGCGTAACCCGTCCATTACCACGCATCTGCTGGGATCTAACGCCTCCAGTGTGATCCGCCACACGCATATACCGGTGATGGTGGTCCGGTAAATACCAACAAAAAACCCCGCTTTCGCGGGGTTTTGTTTATCAGTACAGGTGACCAATATTGACGATGGTGCTGACGGTATCGCCAAAGAAGGTCAGGCGGCTGAGCACCACGCCCACCAGCAGAAGCGCAAACACCGCTTTCTGCATTGGCTGGCGCTTCAGCGATAATGCGCCACCCATAACGCAGCACAGCAGGCTACCCAGATAGAGCGGCGAGCTTAACCAGGCGTGAGCGGTCATTTTCATGATGGTACCGCCGCTGAGCCACATCACCGGCGCGGCAATCAGCAGCGCCATCAGGGCGATAATCCCCTGGCGCAGCGCGGTGTTTGATCCTTTCAGCCCGAGCAGCGGCGTTGCGGCACAGCCCATCACCCAGACCGTCGCAAAGAACAGCATCATGGTGATGCCGTTGGCAATGGCCTGCATCGCCGGTGCCGCGTAGGTCATTCCCTGCACCACCACCAGCAGGATCCCGAACAGGGACGCCAGCAGCGCTGCGCCTTTGTTTCCCTTACTAAGGAAGGCCAGCCCAATCATGGCGCCGTACAGGGTCGCGCCCAGAATTTCGCGGCTCAGCCAGGCATGTTTCAGGTTAATCAACGCGTTGTATGCGTGTTCCGGGTGCGCCAGATGCAGCACGGCGGCAATGGAGGCAACACCCAGAATCAGCCCGGTAATCAGCCAGTGAAGGCGGGTGCCATGCACTTCACCACGCAGCGTGCGCCAGGTCAGGAGCAGCGTCATCCCGACGGACATCTGGCTCAGCACGGTAAAGATAACGAGCGGTAATTCATACTTTTCCATTATTTATCCCCCGGCTGTTTTGGCTGACGGGCCAGAATGAAGCGCGTACCCGGATTAAGCTGAGGCATCTTCGGGAAGCCCGGCGGATACTGCACGGCATTGTTCGGCAGCGGATCGGCATCCAGATCGATAATCGACAGGGCACCGACCGGACACGCGTTCACGCAGGCCGGGGCCATACCGATATCCAGACGTTCATAGCACATGCTGCACTTCTCCGCCTTTTGCGTCTCTTCATTGAAGCGCGGCGCGCCGTACGGGCAGTTACGGATGCAGTTTTTACAGCCGATACAGCGTTCAGGGTTATGGACCACCACGCCGTCATCACGTTTGGTGTAGGCTTCCACCGGGCACGCCGCCAGACAGGCCGGGTTCTCACAGTGGTTACAGGCCAGCGAGAAAAACGCACGCTCCTCATGCGGATAAATGTCTTTATCCAGCGGATAGACATAGCGCCAGAAGCGATCCGGCTCAAGCTGGTTAAAGCTCTTGCAGGCCATGGCGCATCCGCGGCAGCCAATACATTTATCACTGTTCACTAAAAATGCGCGTCTCATGCGTCTGCTCCTTCATTCGCGATAAGGGCAATGTCGACAAACTGGCTGTGGATCGCCGCGCCAGGCGCGCCGGTTGCCATCTTGCCCATATCGGCTGGCGTATCTTTCACGACGTTCTGCACGTTGTACTTAAGCTTGTTAAACCAGGACTCATACATCACCAGGAAATCTTCCGGCACGTTGGTGGTGATCTTCGCCCGCAGCTCCACTTCGCCCACGTCGTTAAACACGCGGACTTTCGCCAACTCACGAATCCCCTTCTTGTGCGCGGCGGCTGGGTGGATATAGACAAACGGCTCCGGCCAGAAGACCTGCATCCAGTCGAGGTTGACGAACTGAGAGTGGAGGCCGTACTGCAAATGCGGGGTAAACAGATGGAACGTCAGCTTGCCCTCCGCGGCAGGCAGATACTCCGGCAGCGCTTTGTGACCGTTCTTTTCACACAACTCGGAGAGGAACTCATACTTGCCCGATGGCGTTTTAAACTTGCGGTCGTGCCAGGCCGCCGAGCTGACCATTTTGGCTTTCACCGGCCCATTCAGCAGATCGTCCCAGGAGCGGATGCCGAACTGCTTCGCCATGCCCTCATTGAACTCAAGGTCGAGCCATTTTTTCTGGTCAATGTCCTGCGGGAAGGTACAGGAGCCTGGCTCCATTTTGTTGATGGTACGCGAGAGCAGCACGGCAATATCCAGATCGCTCTTGCACTCGTACATCGGTTTAATGGCCGGTTCATTCACCGAAAGCCAGTAATGCCAGTAAGACGACGACAGGTTCCAGTGCTCAAAGGTGGTAGTCACCGGCAGCACAATATCGGCATGCTGCACCGTCTCGTTGAAGAACTGATCGACGCAGACCACCATCTCCAGCTTGCTGAAAGCTTTTTCCATTTTGTTGCGGTCAAAGTCCTGCGCGAACGGGTTCTTACACGCCACCCACAGCATACGAATGGGCGGATCGTTGGCATCTAGAATGCTCTGCGCGGTCTGGTTCAGATTCAGCGCGCGGTCGGAATAGTGGCTCTTTTCGCCGCTGTCGCTGACAAACTCCCCTACCGGGCCGCTTTCTCCCACCATGCCAACAGATCCGACCGGTGGCTTCTGCGTCATCGCATGATAGTTGTAGCCCCAGGTCTGCAGATGGCCGTAGCGGGCACCGCCGCCTTCCACACCGATGTTGCCTGTCATGGCAACAAAAGCGTCAATGGCGCGTACGTTCGCCCCACCGTTGACGTGGCGCTGCATCCCGTAGCCGATCCAGACAGTGGCAGGTTTTACCGCGGTGAACTCTTCCGCCAACTGGCGAATCACCTCTGCCGACAGGCCACAGATTTCAGATGCCCACTCCACGGTGATATTGCTGCGCAGATACTGTTCAAATTCGGGGAAGCCGTGCGCGAAGTTGTTCACAAACTCCTGGTCGACGCGGCCAATATCCAGCAGGTGCCGCGCCATTCCCAGCGCCAATGCGCCGTCCGATCCCGGGCGCACGCGCAGATACAAATCGGCTTTCGCGGCGGTTTGCGAGAACAGCGGGTCAATGACCACCACTTTCGCCCCTTTCTCACGCGCCTGATAGATGTACTTCATGGTATGCATGGAGCACCAGGCCGGATTTGCGCCCCAGATAATGATGTATTTGGCTTTCACCAGATCTTCCGGGTCATTACACCACATGTCGCCCATGTCGTAGTGCTGGGCATCGATCCCTGCTGGCCAGCATGGCGTACCGGCGAACCGCGTGGTGTAACCGAGAGAAGACATCATCCCCTCCACGGCATAACTCATCACGCCCAGGTTGCCGGAGTATTTCGACAGCGCCAGGCCGAGCATAGACCCGTCTTTCTTTTTAATCTCCAGCATCTTGCTGGCAATGCGCTGCATGGCCTCATCCCAGGAGATGCGACGCCATTTACCGCTGCCGCGCCCATCCTGGATCATCGGGTATTTAATACGGTCCGGGGAGTAGACCCGGCGCGGGTAGGTCAGCCCTTTCACACACGGGGCACCGTGTGTGAACGTGGACTCGCTTGCCCCGTCAACGAAGGTGATGACGTCATCTTTGACCCAGGTTTTTAAGCTGCAGGTGTCGTAGCAGTTACGCGGGCAAGCGTTACGGAAAATTTTGTAAGTTTTTGGGTTAAACGGAATGGGGGGCTGTGCCATGGCACATCGGGATGATAAGAGTCCGCCGGGTAATGCGGCAACGGTACCCAGCGCAATCAGTCCCTTTAAAAAGGAGCGCCGGTTTAGCAGCCCTTTATCAATACTCATAATATTACTCTCGTCTTTAATTCATCAAACCAATTAGTCATCTGCAACGCGAGACATTTAATTGCGATTGTTTTCGCGCAATCCTTTATTTTTGCGATAAATGCGGGGAGCCATAATTCAAGATGCACCTGCACAAAACGGGCGAGTGCGTCATGATATTGCGGCGAATGTCTGGCATGCGCGGAGAGCATCACCACCAGCTCCATTTCATAGCTGACGTGATCGTCGGGAACGCTATTTTCCCCGGTCACAAAAAGCCCGATGCTGCGCAGGAATTCGCGTACGCTCAGCGTTGTAGCTCCCATCAGCAGAGGCTCTTCGTCCAGATACACCGAGGCATAAGGCGGCGCCAATAGCGTTGCAGGGCCGACAAAAAGGGCGTTGAAATCATACTCTACCTCTAACGCCTCATCCTGCTGCCAGGTTTCACTTTCCGGGAATAAAGGATGTAACGAAGCGTATCGCGATGCCATGTCTGCCGCGTTAAAGAAATCACGAAACATCAATCCCTTTATTTCAAATGGGGTTAACGCCTCATATATTGAAGAAGTGGATGTATCTTTGTCATTCATATTAAATATAAATATTTATCGCTATAAAAAACGACAAGATATTATCAGCAGACTTATTATTTTCTTTGATCGAAGCAGGTAATTAACGCATGAAGGGGTTAATAACGAGAATAATTGAGGGTAAAAAAATCTAAAAAAAAGCCACCTCATAAAGAGGTGGCTACTGCAGGTATGTCTTACTTTCTTTTATTATGCAGTTTTAGTGCGGATCAGGTAGTCAAACGCGCTCAGAGACGCCTTCGCCCCTTCACCCGTGGCGATAATGATCTGTTTATACGGCACGGTGGTGCAGTCGCCCGCCGCAAACACGCCCTTCACGCTGGTTTCACACTTCGCATCAATAATGATTTCGCCCATGCGGTTGCGCTCAATCGCGCCTTCCAGCCAGGTGGTGTTTGGCAGCAGACCAATCTGCACGAAGATCCCTGAAAGCTGCACGCTGTGCACGTCGCCACTCACGCGGTCGCGGTATTCCAGACCGGTCACCTTGCTGCCGTCGCCCTTCACTTCCGTGGTCTGCGCGTTCAGTATGATGTCGACGTTTTTCAGGCTGCGAACTTTGTCCTGCAGCACCTGGTCGGCTTTCATTTCTGGCGCGAACTCCAGAAGGGTGACGTGTTCAACAATCCCCGCCAGGTCGATAGCCGCTTCCACGCCGGAGTTTCCGCCGCCGATCACCGCCACTCGCTTGCCTTTGAACAGCGGGCCGTCGCAGTGCGGGCAGTAGGTCACGCCTTTGGTGCGATACTGATCTTCACCCGGGACGTTCATGTTGCGCCATTTCGCCCCGGTGGCAATGATGATGCTGCGTGCTTTCAGCACTGCGCCGGAGGCGGTTTCAATCTGGTGTAACCCCCCCTCAACCGCAGCAGGTACCAGCTTGCTGGCGCTCTGGCTGTCGATCACGTCTACGTCGTAATCGCTGACGTGCGCCTTCAGCGCGCCGGCCAGTTTCTGGCCTTCGGTTTTCGGCACGGAGATATAGTTTTCAATGTCCACGGTATCCAGTACCTGGCCCCCGAAGCGCTCGCCCATCAGGCCCGTGCGGATCCCTTTACGCGCGGAGTACACTGCCGCCGCCGCGCCCGCCGGACCGGAACCGACAATCAACACGTCATAGGCAGCACGTTTGTTCAGCGCTTCTGCGGCACGTTTTTCGGCACCGGTATCCACTTTGGCAACGATTTCCGTCAGCGTCATACGACCCTGACCGAATTCCTGACCGTTCAGATACACCGCCGGAACGCCCATCACGTTGCGATCGGTGATTTCATTCTGGAAGGTACCGCCGTCAATTGCCGTGTGCTTGATGCGCGGGTTGAGGACCGACATCAGGTTCAGCGCCTGCACCACGTCCGGGCAGTTATGGCAGGAGAGCGAGTAATAGGTTTCAAACTCAAAATCACCGTCGATATCGCGGATCTGCTCCAGCAGCGCCTGCGCCTCTTTCGACGGATGACCGCCGGTCCACAGCAGCGCCAGCACCAGCGAGGTAAATTCATGCCCCAGCGGTGAGCCGGCAAAACGCGGCCCCAGCTCAGAGCCTGGGTTAGTGATCAGGAAAGAAGGCTTACGGACGTTAAGCGAGTTATCTTCTTTGAAGGTCACTTTTGGCGACAGTTCGGCGATCTCAGCCAGCAGTTCCTTGATCTCTGCCGATTTCGCGCTGTCGTCCAGCGTGGCAATCAGCTCAACGGGTTTAGTCAGTTTCTCAAGATAGGCCTTGAGCTGGGTTTTCATATTAGTGTCGAGCATTATTCTTCCCTCTCTTAAAACGTCATCATGCAAGCTGCCTTACACAGGCGGCCTGAATGCAACTTGCATCATGGTGCTGGAATGAAATGGGCGCGGGGGGGCGCCCATTGATTGCCGGGTGGCACTTCGTTTACCCGTCCTACGATACTGTAGGCCTGTGCAAGCGTAGCGCCGCCAGGCTTTACAGACTTAGATCTTGCCGACCAGGTCCAGGGATGGCGCCAGCGTTGCTTCGCCTTCTTTCCATTTAGCCGGGCACACTTCGCCTGGGTGAGAAGCGACATACTGCGCTGCTTTCACTTTACGCAGCAGGTCAGACGCATCACGGCCGATACCTTCAGCGGTAACTTCGATAGCCTGGATAATGCCCTGTGGGTCAACCACGAAGGTTGCACGGTCGGCCAGGCCTTCATCTTCACGCATGTTGTCGAAGTTACGGGTCAGGGCGCCAGTCGGGTCACCGATCATCGCGTATTTGATTTTGGCGATGGTTTCAGAGCTGCTGTGCCACGCTTTGTGGGTGAAGTGGGTATCGGTAGACACAGAGTAAACGTCTACGCCCAGCTTCTGCAGTTCGTCGTAATGGTCAGCCACGTCGCCCAGTTCGGTCGGGCAAACGAAGGTGAAGTCAGCCGGATAGAAGAAGAAGACGCTCCAGCGGCCTTCGGTATCTTTCTCGGTAACTTCGATGAATTCACCGTTTTTGAATGCCTGGTTTTTGAAAGGTTTAATTTTAGTGTTAATCAAAGACATCTGTACTTCCTCCGTGTTTTCGTTGAGATGTAAGGTAACCAACTTTATCCATCGGGGCTAATGCGTATGCTTTATCAAATCAATCAGCCAAACCTTACAACGTCGACAAGACAACAAAGTGAACCTTTTACAGGGAAGCCTGAAAGTAAAAAGGCCGCCTCAACGGGCGGCCCTGATACCTGAATTCCCCGCAGGTACATTCAGTGCCAGCCGAAGCTGGCGTTGCGTTGCGCTCTACAACCCTTTATATCAAGGCGGTAACAGCGGTTTGATTACACCACCCGTACAGGGATTGGGCAATCCATAAGAGAGACATTCCTGCCTATGGCTGTGATAGGCAGCATCGAACAGCCACTTAGAGACGTTATAAATTTATTTTAATGATAAAAATATCTCAATATATAAATGACAATTGTTATTTGACGTGCTCACCCTCACTTCTAAGATAAAAATATCTTAATCATCTTTGAAGCGCTATTTCAATAATCTGACAGCGTGATATATTTAGTTGAGTTTAATTTAAAATTAAGAGAGTTAACCACAAGGATTGTAAATGGTTAACTTCAAACTATAGTTATCAGTGATGTGATAGCTATAGCAAACACGACATTTTCAGGACGCAACATGGCTAATCTCTACGACCTCAAAAAATTTGACCTCAACCTGTTAGTCATTTTTGAGTGCATTTATCAACATCTGAGCATCAGTAAAGCGGCCGAGACGCTCTACATTACCCCCTCAGCAGTGAGCCAGTCACTGCAACGTCTGCGCGGGCAACTCAATGACCCTCTGTTTATCCGTTCAGGTAAAGGGATCACCCCAACCACGGTAGGCGCTAACCTGCATCAGCATCTGGAACAGAATCTCAATCAGCTTGAGCAAACCATTAATATTATGCACAGCAGCGGGCTGAAGAAAAATTTTGTGATCTACTGCCCACAGTTTATGACGCCTAAAATCATGCTTGATCCGATGAAAATTCTCATGGAGAAGCATAACTATCAGATTGAACTGCATGATGTTTTCCTTGCCCGGGATTCAGCGGAAGACCTTCTGGCGTACCGGAAAGCAGACCTCGTCTTCTCTTTTGTAGCGCTGAATAGCCGCTCGACGGCCTGCAACATGTTCTATGACATGCCTTTTACGCTGGTTTGCCGCGAGGCGCATCCCCGCTTAGGCTCATATGCGACACGTGACGAAATTCTTCAGGAAAAATTTACGGCCTACCTGAGCAGCGAGCTGAGCGTGAAGAGCTATCAGGAGAATGCTGAAAAAGTGCTCCCAGAGCGAAATATTCTTTTCCGCAGCGACTCGTTTATCTCCCTTCTGTCGATAATCAGCCACTCCGATATTATTGGGTTAGTTCCCGTCCCGGCCTTTGAACAGTACGGCTCAGCACTAAGTCTTCGTGAAATTAATACGGATTTAACCTTCCCTTCAATTCCTGTTTATATGATGTATAATCGCTCAGCACTAAATAGCGCTGCATTTGCGAGTTTTATTGACGAAGTTTCGGCGCTGAGACAATAATTACTGGCCGCTCACCCGCGGTCAGTAATATTAAATACATTCACTGGATTAATGTATTAGCGGATTGCACGGTTTATTGCAAGGGAATGACATGTCAATTTACAAGCTTCCATTGGATAATAACGTCCTTACGGCCACGCAGGAACGAATAGCCTGGACTCTGGAAAATTTATCTCGAGTGTGTGTCTCTTTTTCAGGGGGAAAAGATTCCACCGTCATGTTACATTTGACGGCATTACGCGCCCGCAAGATGAAGCGCAAAATAGATGTTCTCTTTATTGACTGGGAAGCGCAATTTACTTACACCATTAACCATGTCGAACATATGCGTGCCTTATACAGCGATGTCATCGATCGTTTCTGGTGGGTAGCGCTCCCCCTCACCACGCAGAATTCCCTGTCGCAATTCCAGCCGGAGTGGCAGTGCTGGGAACCCCATACCGAGTGGGTGCGTCAACCTCCTGCAGATGCCATCTCTGACCCCGCTTTTTTCCCTTTTTACCAGACGGGAATGACCTTCGAGACCTTTGTGCGCAGTTTCTCCGACTGGTTCTCTCACAAGCGCCCGGCCGCCGTGATGATCGGTATCCGCGCCGATGAATCTTACAACCGCTTTCTGGCTATCGCGTCAGCGCGTAAACAACGGTTTGCCGATGATAAGCCCTGGACAACCGTCGCGCCGGGGGGACATGCCTGGTATGTCTACCCGCTTTACGACTGGAAAACCGCCGATATCTGGACCTGGTTCGCCAAATCAGGCTGCTGCTATAATCCCCTCTACGATCTGATGTTTCAGGCCGGCGTGCCGCCCCGCTATATGCGTATTTGTGAGCCCTTCGGTCCTGAGCAGCGTCAGGGATTATGGCTCTACCATGTTGTTGAGCCCGATCGCTGGGCGGCCATGTGCGAGCGCGTGAGCGGCGTACGCAGCGGAGGGATTTACGCCGGGCACGATAACCATTTTTATGGTCACCGGAAAATCCTGAAACCCGATCACCTCTGCTGGCGTGAATATGCCCTGCTGCTCCTCGACAGCATGCCGCAAAATACGGCTGAGCATTACCGCAATAAAATCGCCATTTATCTGCGCTGGTATCAGAAGAAAGGCATAGAGGATATTCCCGACACCCAGGACGGTGATATTGGTGCCAAAGACATTCCCTCATGGCGCCGTATTTGCAAGGTTATCCTTAATAACGACTACTGGTGCAGAGCGCTGTCGTTCAGCCCAAATAAACCCAAACATTATCAGCGCTACAGTGAAAGAGTGAAGGCGAAACGCAAGGAGTGGGGCATATTATGCGACAACGATTAATCACCGAGATCGAAACGTACCTTCAGTCTCTTCCCGAAGAGGATCGGATTAACGCCATCAATGCTTTTCGTGAAGCGATTCATAAAAATAGTCCTTTTCGTGAGCAACCGATAGACTGCGTGCTTTGGATCAAACAGGACGCGATTATCGCAAACGACTACAACCCCAATAACGTTGCCCCTCCAGAAAAAAGTCTGCTCAGCAAGTCGCTGGAACTCGATGGATTCACCCAACCTATTGTCGTGACGGAAAGTGAACCGCAACATTACGAAATTGTGGATGGTTTCCACCGCCATGAAATTGGCAAAACTCGGGCGGCGTTAAAGCGTCAGCTCAGGGGATATTTCCCCGTCACCTGCCTGCGCCAGGATCGACAGGAAAAGCATGACCGTATGGCCGCCACGATCCGTCACAACCGGGCGCGTGGACGACACCAGATCAACGCGATGGCAGAAATCGTCCGTGAACTGGCGCAGCTTGGCTGGAACGAGCAAAAAATTGGCAAAGAGCTCGGTATGGACAGCGATGAGGTTCTGCGCCTCAAGCAAATCAACGGCCTGCTGGAACTGTTCGCAGACCGTCGTTATTCAGAAGCCTGGACGGTGAAATAATCAGAGCGCATTCAGGCGTTCGGCCGCCAACAGCAGTGTCGATTCTTGCTTCGCAAAACAGAGACGGATCAGTTTATGCGGGAAGGGATCGGCACAGAAGACCGACAGCGGTATGGCGGCCACGCCTGCCTCTTTGGTCAACCACTGGCAAAAGCTGACGTCATCCAGATCGGAAATCGCGCTGTAGTCCGCGAGCAGGAAATAGGTTCCTTCAGACGGCAAAATTTCCAGGCGGCTTTCGCTGAGCGCATTCACAAATAGATCCCGGCGCGCGCGATAAAAGTCCGGCAGCTCGCGGTAGTGCTCCGGCTCCGCGCGCAGCATATCCGCCAGCGCCAGCTGAGCCGGCGTGTTCACGGCAAAGGTCAGGTACTGATGCACCTTGCGCAGCTCAGCGCTAATGGCGGCCGGTGCCACGCAGTAGCCCACTTTCCAGCCGGTCATATGGTAGGTCTTACCGAACGATGAGACGGCAATAGCGCGCTCGCGAAGCTGCGGATGGGCCAGCACGCTGGCGTGTCCTTCTTCTGCAAAGCAGATGTGTTCGTACACTTCATCGCTCAGCACGTAGATTTCACGTTCCGCAATCGCCTGCCACAGCGCCGCGAAATCGGCTTTCTGCCACACCGTTGCGGATGGATTGTGCGGCGTATTCAGAATCACCAGGCGGGTTTTATCACTCAACAGTGCCGCGAATGCCTGCCAGTCAGGGCGGAAATGCGGAGGCTGTAACGCCACGCGTTTCACTACGCCGCCGGAAAGTTCCACCGCAGGCGCATAGCTGTCGTAGCTCGGGTCAAAGCAGATCACTTCATCGCCCGCGCGCACCAGCGCAGTGATGGCCGCGTACAGCGCTTCGGTCGCCCCTGCCGTCACCGTGATGTCGCTGTTCGCATCGGGCTTATGGCCATACAGCTCAGCCGTTTTGTCGGCAATGGCTTCCCGCAGCGCCTGCACGCCCGTCATTGGCGCATACTGATTCGCCCCCTGCGCCACGTGATACGCTAAACGCGCCTGCAGATAAGCCGGGCCGTCGAAATCCGGGAACCCCTGAGAAAGGTTAATGGCGTTGTGCTGCTGCGCCAGAGCGCTCATCTGCGTAAAGATGGTGGTACCGAGATTGGGAAGTTTACTTTGCGGAATCAAGGCGTTAATGCTCATTGTGTTGTGCCTGCTTGTAATACTTATGTTGCTGCCACTATAACACGATGTTAGTCTTTGGCAATCAAGACGCTTAGACGTCTAAACAATATGAATATTCCTGGCCGAGAGGGTAAAAGGAAAATGACAGACAACCTGCAACTCACGCATCTGGTCGACGCCTGCCGCTGGATCGGTGCCAAAGGCTGGGCACCCGCCACCGGCGGCAACATGTCGGTGCGTCAGGACGAACGCCTCTGCTGGCTCAGCGAATCCGGCAAAGACAAAGGCAGCCTGACGACGGCGGATTTTCTCCAGGTGGAGATCGCCACCAACCGCGCGCCGTCTGGCCGCAGACCGTCGGCGGAGACAGGTCTGCACACCCTTATTTATCGCCTGTTCCCGGAAGCCAACGCCGTGCTGCACGTTCACACGGTTAACGCCACGGTGCTGTCGCGTCTGGTCAAAGAGGCCGAGCTCAACATCAGCGGCTTTGAGATGCAAAAATCCCTCACCGGACAAACCACGCATCTGGATACGGTGGCTATCCCGGTCTTTGATAACGACCAGGACATCGACGCCCTCGCCTCGCGCATCGCCCATTACGCCCAGGAACGCCCGCTTAATTATGGTTTTCTTCTGCGCGGTCATGGCTTAACCTGCTGGGGACGTGACGTGGCCGAAGCCCGCCGTCATCTGGAAGGATTAGAGTTCTTATTTGAATGCGAAATGCGTTTACGACAACTGGAGAGAGTATGATTCGCGCGATTGTGACGGATATTGAAGGGACCACCAGCGATATTCGTTTTGTCCATGATGTTTTGTTCCCCTACGCGCGTGAGCGGCTGGCGGCCTTCGTGACCGCGCAGCAGTACGCCGAGCCGGTGAAATCCATTCTGGACAACCTGCGTGATGAAATCGGTCACCCGCACGCCAGCGTCAGCGAGCTTATCGACGCCCTGTTTGCCTTTATGGATGAAGACCGCAAATCGACCGCGCTTAAAGCGCTGCAGGGGATCATCTGGCACGACGGCTACGTGAACGGCGACTTTACCGGTCACCTCTACCCGGACGTGCTGCCTGCGCTGGAAAAATGGAAAGCGCAAGGGATTGATCTCTATGTTTATTCCTCTGGCTCCGTTGCTGCGCAGAAACTGTTATTTGGCTACAGCGATGAAGGTGATATTACTCATCTGTTCAGCGGCTATTTTGATACCCACATCGGCGCCAAGCGCGAGGTGCAGTCTTATCAGAACATTGCGGCGCAAACGGGCATCGCCCCGTCGCAGATCCTGTTCCTGTCGGATATTCATCAGGAGCTGGACGCGGCTGAACAGGCAGGTTTTCGCACCCTGCAGCTGATTCGCGGTGAAGATGACGGCGCAAGCCATCACCATCAGGTCCACCAGTTTGACGAGATTAACCCGGAGCAGATCCCTTCATGAGCGCATTGACCATTTATTCCGACAAAGACGCCAGTCAGCACCAGTGGCACAGCACCGACGCCGCCGAGATTGCCCAACAGCTCAACGCGAAAGGCGTGCGGTTTGAACGCTGGGCGGCGGATCGCGATTTAGGACACGATCCCGCCCCTGAAGCCGTGATCGCGGCGTATCAACATGCGATCGACAAACTGGTCGCAGAGAAGGGTTACCAGAGCTGGGACGTGATTAGCCTGCGCGCCGACAATCCGCAGAAAGACGCGCTGCGCGCGAAGTTCCTGAACGAACACACCCACGGCGAGGACGAAGTACGCTTTTTCGTAGAAGGCGCGGGCTTGTTCTGCCTGCACATTGGCGATGAGGTGTATCAGGTGCTCTGCGAGAAAAACGACCTGATTTCTGTTCCTGCGGGCACGCCGCACTGGTTTGATATGGGCTCAGAGCCGAACTTTACCGCCATTCGTATTTTTGATAATCCGGAAGGCTGGGTGGCCCAGTTTACCGGTGACGCCATTGCGGATGCGTATCCGCGCCTCGCTTGATCTTTTCTCCCTCTCCCTGTGGGCTGAGGAATCCCCACAAAATAATACCAGCACGGACGACCCCCTCTCCCTTGAGGGAGAGGGCTGGGGTGAGGGGGAACATACGGCTCTGGTGGTCATTCCGTTCACTTTATGTTCCTTGCTACTCTGTAAGGACATGGCCGGTGAACGTGCCAGGGCGGCTCAATCGCCACCGCCCTGGCGACCCGGGCTCCCGGCGGTAAATCGCCGCTTCGCGGTGCCTTCGGCTTATTCCTTCCGGCTTTTCGGGGACGGGCGGAGGTAACGTCCCTGTAAAGCCCGCCCTCTCGGCGCATCCATGCGCCTCGCCCCGGCCTACAGGAAACGCCTCAGCGATTTACAGCCGGACCAGGGCATCGCTGTAAGCCATTCATTTTCCTGAAGTCACATGCATCGCTTCAGGTATAAAATTACTGGGGATTCCTCACCCCTGTGGGAGAGGGCACCAGCGCGCACTACGCGTTTAGCCTCTTCACATACTCCACCAGCTGATCCAGCACTATCCCCCACCCTTCGTGGAAGCCCATCTGCTCGTGCTGCTCGCGGATTTCCTTCGTCGGATGACGCGCAATCGCCGAGTAGCGGGTTTTGCCCTCGCCTACGTCTTCCAGCAGCAGGATCGCCGTCATAAACGGCTTCTCGGCCGGTTTCCAGCCTTCGGTATAGCCGTCGGTAAAGACCAGCTTTTTTCCCGGGTCGATTTCAAGGAACACACCCCGGTTATCCATCCGCTGACCGTCCACCTCAAACACGGTGTTGAACCGTCCGCCCACGCGGAGGTCGAGGTCGCATTCGGTCACCTTATGGGGAGCAGGAATGAAGAAGTTTTTGATATGCTCGGGCGTAGTCCAGCAGAGCCACAGCAGGTCGCGCGGTGCGTCCACCACGCGCTCCAGTTTTAAGTCTGTTTCAGGATCGAGCGTCACGATGTTGTCCTCTTAAGGGAGCCCCTTAAAGGATAGCCGGACTCAGGCAAATTTCCCTTCCGCAACCTCTTCCGGCGTGACCACGCCCGTATCCAGCACCCAGCCGCTAATCAGCGAGGCTGGGGTCACGTCAAACGCCGGGTTGTAGACCTTCGCGTTTTCCGGTGCCCACTGCACCGCGCCAAAGCTTCCGGCGACGCCCGTTACCTCGCTGGCTGCGCGCTGTTCAATCGGGATCGCGTCGCCGTTCGGGCAGTCCGGGTCGAGGGTCGTTTGCGGCGCGGCCACGTAGAACGGAATGCCGTGGAATTTTGCCAGCACCGCCAGGGAATAGGTGCCAATCTTGTTCGCCACGTCGCCGTTGGCAGCAATGCGGTCTGCACCCACCCACACGGCGTCCACCTGCCCTTTCGCCATCAGGCTGGCGGCCATGGAATCGGTAATCAGCTGATACGGCACGGCCAGCTCGCCAAGTTCCCAGGCGGTTAATCTTCCCCCCTGCAGCAGCGGACGGGTTTCATCGACCCAGACGTTACTGACCTTGCCTTCCTGATGCGCGCGAGCAATCACGCCCAGCGCGGTGCCGACGCCCGCCGTTGCCAGCCCGCCGGTGTTGCAGTGGGTCAGCAGGCGGCTGCCGGGTTTTACCAGCGCGCTACCGGCTTTCGCAATCGCGTCGCAGAGCCGTTTATCTTCGTCAATCAGGCGCAGCGCTTCAGCCACCAGCGCCGGAACGAAATCTTCCTGCCACAGCGCAATCTTCATGCGGTCGAGATTGTTCATCAAATTCACCGCCGTCGGGCGGGAGGCGCGCAGGGTTTCCAGCGCAACCGCCAGCTCATCGCGGCTTTTGCCGTTTTCCGCCAGCAGCGCCAGCAGCAGACTTGCAGAGAGACCGATCAGCGGCGCGCCACGCACCCGCAGGGCGTGAATATGCCCCACCAGCGTCTCTACCGCTGAGGCATCCAGCCAGCGTTTCTCCTGCGGAAGGGCCTGCTGGTCGAGAATAAAGAGCTGATTATCCACTACCCGCAGGCTGGTCGTCTGTAATGTCTGCATGTCGTTAATTCCCTGTTGCGTTGTTGTAGCACATTGTGTCAGGATGAAATCCAGATGTATAGACGTCTACATGTCTTTATTAGCAAACCCGTGAGGAGCAGGCCATGTCGCAATACCGTACCTTTACCGCTCAGGACGCCGTGGAATATGCCAGGCAGTTTGGCGGCCTTGACGATCCTTCATCGCTGGTGGAGGCGCAGGAGGTAGGCGACGGCAACCTCAATCTGGTGTTCAAAATTTTCGACAGCGCGGGCGTGAGCCGCATCATCGTTAAGCAGGCGCTGCCCTACGTGCGCTGCGTCGGCGAATCCTGGCCGCTGACGCTGGACCGCGCCCGTCTCGAAGCGCAAACCCTGGTCGAACACTACCGGCACAGCCCGCAGCACACGGTGAAAATCTACCACTATGACCCGGAACTGGCGGTGATGGTGATGGAAGATCTCTCCAGCCATCGCATCTGGCGCGGCGAGCTGATCAACAACGTTTACTACCCGCAGGCGGCGCAGCAGCTGGGCGAATACCTCGCGCACGCGCTGTTCCACACCAGCGATTTCTACCTGCACCCGCACGCGAAAAAAGCGCAGGTGGCGAAATTCATCAACCCGGAGATGTGCGAGATCACCGAAGATCTGTTCTTCAACGATCCCTACCAGATCCACGAGCGCAACAGCTACCCGGCCGAGCTGGAAAATGACGTAGCGGCCCTGCGCGACGACGCCCAGCTCAAAATTGCCGTGGCCTCCCTGAAGCACCGTTTCTTTTCTCAGGCTGAAGCCCTGCTGCACGGGGACATTCACAGCGGCTCGATTTTTGTGGCCGACGGCAGCCTGAAGGCCATCGACGCCGAGTTCGGTTATTTCGGGCCGATGGGTTTTGACGTCGGCACCGCCATCGGCAACCTGCTGCTGAACTTCTGCGGCCTGCCGGGGCATCTGGGCATTCGCGATGCCGCCGCCGCGCGCGAGCAGCGCCTGACCGATATTCAGGAGCTGTGGAACACCTTCGCGGAACGGTTCCAGGCGCTGGCAAACGAGAAAGCCCGCGACGCTGCGCTCGGCGCACCGGGCTACGCCTCCGCGTTCCTGAAAAAGGTCTGGCATGACGCCATCGGCTTTTGCGGCACCGAGCTCATTCGCCGCAGCGTCGGGCTTTCCCACGTGGCGGATATCGACACCATCCAGGATGAAGCCATGCGCCACGAATGCCTGCGCCACGCGATAACGCTCGGTAAAGCGCTGATTGTGATTGCCGACCGTATCGACAGCGCGGAAGAGCTGGTGGCACGGGTGCGGCAGTACAGTTGAGTGCTTTTGCCGGGTGGCGGCTTCGCCTTACCCGGCCTACGTTACGAATGTAGGCCCGGTAAGCGCAGCGCCCTCCGGCAAAAACTCACCCCAAATACTCAATCACCGACAACCCACCGTTATAATCCGTGCTGTAAATAATCCCCTGCGCATCCACAAACACGTCACACGACTGGATCACCTGCGGGCGATTTGGGCGGGTATCCATCATTTTCTTTGGTGCCGCAGGCACGAGCGCCCCCGTTTCAACCGGACGATACGGATTGGAAATGTCATACGCGCGCACGCCCGCATTCTGATACGTGGCAAAAATCAGCGTGGAGCTGACAAAGCTCCCCGGCCGATTCTCGTGCAGGTTATGCGGCCCGAAATGCGCCCCTTTCGCCACGTAGTCAGTTTCGTCCGGCTGTGGGAAGGTAGAGATGCTGACCGGGTTAGACGGCTCGCGGATATCAAACAGCCAGATCAGCTTCTCCCCGTCCTCCTGGTTGTCGAGCACTGCTTCATCCAGCACCACCAGCAGATCGCGGTCCGGCAGCGGCAGTGCGGTGTGCGTGCCGCCGCCAAACGGCGGACTCCAGTTACGGTGGCTAATGAGCTTAGGCTGGGTACGATCCTTCACGTCCAGCAGCGTCAGGCCGCCGTCGCGCCAGCTGCCGTACGCGGTATCGCCGGCAATAATCGCATGGTGGAGCGCGTAGCGTTTCCCTTCCGGCCAGTTCGGCTGTTCACCTTCGGCCTGGTTCATCCCCGGCAGCCACCAGCGCCCTGCCACCTCAGGCTTACGCGGGTCGGCCAAATCGATCGTCAGAAAGATGTAGTCGGTAAAACCGTCAATAAGCGCCGACACGTACGCCCAGCGGCCACCGACGTACCAGATGCGGTGAATGCCAATTCCGCTCAGCGACAGAAAGCCGATTTCGCGCGGCGCGTCCGGGGTCGAGATATCAAAAACGCGCAGCCCGGCGCTCCAGCCTTTGTCCTGCACATCGCGGACGGTCTCGCCCACCTGCCGGGTGTAGTAGACCTTTTCGTCGGCAAAGCG
This sequence comes from Enterobacter sp. SGAir0187, assembly GCF_002952735.2. Taxonomy (NCBI): domain Bacteria; kingdom Pseudomonadati; phylum Pseudomonadota; class Gammaproteobacteria; order Enterobacterales; family Enterobacteriaceae; genus Enterobacter; species Enterobacter sp. SGAir0187. The sequence continues at coordinate 1,302,021 of NZ_CP025034.2, forward strand.
GGCATCGGCAAACAGATCCCGGGCATTGATGACCAGCAGCAGGTCATCATGCGCCTGCAGATGCACGTTCCAGGTGCCGGCCGGCGCGGGCACGTAGCCCGCCGCTTTCGGGTTTTTCGGGTCGCGCACGTCGACAATCGAAAAGCCCTGCGACACCATATGGCCGATATACGCAAAGCCGCGGTGGACCATCAGCTGTACGCCGTCCGGGCGACCGCCCTGATCGCTATGGCCAATCAGCCGCATATTGCGGCTGTATTCGGGTTGAGGTAATGCAGACATAGTTGAGTCCTTTCGCCGGATGGCGGCTTCGCCTTATCCGGCCTACAACACCGTAGGCCCGGTAAGCGAAGCGCCACCGGGCATTATTTTGACCTGGCTTCCAGCGTCGCAAACCACGGCGCGATAAAATCTTCCGTCTGGCCCCAGCCCGGAATGATTTTGCCCAGCGACGCCACGTTCACCGCGCCCGGCTGGGCGGTCAGCAGCGCCTGAGGAATGGCGGCTGCCTTAAAATCGTAGGTCGCAGGTGTGGTTTCCCCGGCAATTTTGTTCGCCACCAGACGCACGTTGGTCGCGCCAATCAACTTCGGATCCACCGCCACGCTCACCTTCCACGGGCTGCCCGGCTCGCGCATCAGCTGCAGATCCTGGTTAGAGATGTCGATGCTGTAGAGCTTAATCTCGGTGCGGCCGTTCTCCTTCAGCGCTTTATACGCCCCCTGGCTGAAGGCGTCCCAGGTTCCCCAGATGGCGTCGATTTTACCTTTCGGGTATTTCGTCAGAATCGCACCCACCTTGTTGGCGGTGTCGCCCTGCACGTCAGAGGAGACCGCGCCGATAGACTCCAGCTCTTTGATGTCCGGGTACTGTTTTTGCAACTCTTTATACGCCGCCTGACGACGCTCCATCGGCGGGAAGCCCGCCACCCACAGCTTGACGATATTGGCCTTGCCGTTGAAATCTTTCGCCAGCTGGCCGAAGGAGAGGTTCGTCAGGGAGGCATCGTCCTGCTGGGTGACGGTCACGCCAGGGATCTCGCCATTAACCGCCGTATCAAAGACGGCGACCTTAATCCCGGCGTCCACCGCTTTCTTCACCAGCGCGGTGGAGTACGGATCGCGCCCCTGAGAGAGAATAATCCCGTCGTACTTCTGGCTGATGGCCTGGTTCACGAAGTCCTGGAATTTGGCATCGTCGCCATTGCTTAAAAAGGTGCTGACCTTAAAGCCGAGCTTCTTCCCTTCCTGAATCGCCCCGGCAATAAACTGCGTGGTGTTGTCGTCTGAGCCAAGGTTACGGATCACCGCGATGCGAATGGGGCCGTCATGGTTCGCAATGGCGGCCGGAACCGGCGCGGGCGTGGCCGCGAATCCCGGCAGAGCAGTGAGCAACCCTAGTGCCACCAAAGAGAGTGCAATCTTTTTCATTTTTTATCCCGTTGTGTTGTCAGCGTTTTTGTATGTAGGTAATCGCCAGCGCTACCGCGAGCACCAGCCCTTTTATAATGTCCATGGCGTAATACGGCACGGAGAGCATCACCAGCCCATTCGACAGCACGCCGAGGATCACCGCCCCCACCAGCGTGCCCAGCGCGTTCGGCTTGCCGGACCCGGCCAGCGAGAAGCCAATCCACGCCGCCGCCACCGCATCCATCAGGTAACCGCCGCCCGCGTTCACCTGCGATGAGCCAATACGCGAGGCCAGCAAAATCCCGCCCAAGCCCGCCAGCAGGGAGGCAATCACGTAGGCCGCCACCTTGTAGCGCGTGGTGCGAATGCCGGAGAGACGCGCCGCTTCAGGGTTACCGCCAATGGCGTACATCCGGCGTCCGTGAGTGGTGAGCGACAACCCCAGCTGTGCCAGCACGGTCACCACCAGCATGACGATCACGATGGTCGGCACCTGTCCCAGCAGGCTGAACGCCGCCGGAATAGTCCCTTCCGCCATATCGCCGCTCGGCAGCACCATGTTCTCGGTAATCGACCCGCCGTAGCTGTAGGTCATCGCCACGCCCTGAATAACAAACAGGCTGGCAAGCGTCGCGAGCATGTCCGGAATGCGCAGGATGACGATCAGAAAGGCGTTAAACAGCCCCACCAGCGTGCAGAGCGCGAGGGTGATCAGAATCGACTCGGTGGTGCCGAAGCCGTGCCAGACAAAAAGGGAAATCACCAGCGCGTTCGCCAGCGACGCGGTAGACCCCACGGAGAGATCGAACCCGCCAATGGTCAGCGAGATCGACACGCCGATGGCTATCACCGTCACGATGGCAATCGAGCGCAGAATGTTGACGATGTTGTTCGGGTCGAGGAAGCTGTCCGACGCCAGGCCAAAGACAGCCACCAGCGCGACGACGGTTAATAGCATGCCCCACTTGTAGAGAAAATCGAAAATCTGCTGACGGCCAGACGCCGTCGCGTTCACTGAAAGGGCCTTACTCACGACGCCGTTCCTCCGGTTGAATAATAAAGTAGTGTCTCTTCACGGGCCTCGGCCCCGGCGATTTCCGCCACGATGCGCCCGTCCCACAGCACGCAGATGCGGTCGCACAGCCCGACCAGTTCGGCAAATTCGCCCGAGGCGTAAATCACCCCTTTACCCTCGCGCGCCAGGCCGTCGATTAGCTGGAACAGATCGGTTTTGGCCTTCACGTCCACGCCTTTGGTCGGCTCGTCGAAGATGAGCACGCTCGCGTCATTTCGCAGCCATTTGCCGATGGCGATCTTCTGCTGATTGCCGCCAGATAAGCGACGCAGCACCTGTCCCGGCCCACGCGCACGCACGCCAACGCGGGCGATCACCTCCTCCGCCCAGCGCCACGCCTGACGATGGCCGAACAGGCTCCAGCGCGAGAAGCTGTTATCGGCGCACACGGCTAGATTCATGCTCACCGGCTCGTCGATAAAAATGCCCTCTTTGCGGCGCTCCTCCGGCACCAGCGCCAGCCCGCGCAGCACGGAGTCGGCCGGGTCGCGCGGCTGCCAGGTTTGATGATTCAGCTCACCGCGCGCCACGCGGCTTTTGGTGGCGCCAAACAGCGCCTTGCAGAGTTCGGTTTTCCCCGCCCCCGCCAGCCCCGCAATCCCGAGGATTTCGCCTTTGCGCAGGTGCAGGGAGATATCTTTCAGCAGCGCGTCGTCGTGAAGCCCCTCAACGCGCAGCAGCGTTTCGTCGCCGTGCGGCGGTCGCGCGGGAGGATAGATGTCGCTCAGCACGTGGCCGAGCATCTTCTCGACGATGGCTTCGCCGCTCAGATCGGCCATCGGGCCGGACTCGATCAGCTTGCCGTCGCGCAGCACCGTTAAGGTGTCGCAGATGGCCTTCAGCTCGTGAATGCGGTGGGAGATAAACACCACGCCGATGCCCTGCTGCTTTAAACGTCTCACTACCGCAAACAGGCGCTCGCTCTCATGCGCGTCCAGCGGCGCGGTGGGCTCATCAAGAATCAAAAAACGGCAGTGGTGGGATAGCGCCCGCGCCAGCAAAATCTGCTGCTTTTCGGCAAGCGTGCAGCTGTCGATGGAACGGCGTACGTCCAGAGAAACATCCAGCTGCGCCAGCGCCTGTCTCGCCTGCTGACGGATCGCGCGCCAGCGGAAGCGATGCCCCGGCTGCGCCAGCTGGTCGAGCATGATGTTCTCGGCGATGCTTAACCCCGGGATCAGCGCCACGTCCACCTCCTGCTGCACAAGGTGGATCCCCAGCCGTTTGGCGTCGAGCGGCTCGCGGATGCTTACCGGCTGGTTATTAATGGAGATTTCGCCCTCATAGTGGTCGTGCGTCCCGCACAGCACCGCCATCAGCGTCGATTTTCCCGCGCCGTTGGCGCCGGTCAGCGCATGTACCGATCCGCCGGTTAAGGTGAAGTTCACGCGCGACAGCGCCTGAAAGCCGGAAAAGGCCAGGCTGATACCGCGCATTTCAAGGCGACTGGAAACCATCCACGTAAATCCTTCATAACTCTTCTGATTTATCGAATTTTTCACAGCTCCGGTTGACTGACAACGACGGAAAAGGCATAAGTTAAAGCGAAATATTATTAGCCATCCGGATGTCCAGACATAACATCGGGTTAGCGCTTGCTAAAAAAGGACAACACCATGAGCAACACCGATATCCGCGTCGTGCCTGGCCCGGCGAACTACTTCTCCCATCCCGGAAGCCTTGCGCATCTGAATGACTTCTTTACCCCGGAACAGCTTTCCCGCGCGGTGTGGATCTACGGCGAGCGCGCTATCGACGGCGCGCGCCCGTTCCTGCCGGAGAGCTTTCACGCGCCGGGGGCGAAACACCTGTTGTTTAAAGGCCACTGCAGCGAGCGCGACGTCAATCATCTGGTGAACGAATCCGGCAGCGACGCCAGCGTGGTGATTGGCGTCGGCGGCGGTGCGGTACTGGATACCGTCAAGGCCGTGGCGCGTCGTCTGGGCGTGCCGTTCGTGGGCATCCCCACTATTGCCGCCACCTGCGCGGCGTGGACCCCGCTCTCCGTCTGGTACAACGATGCCGGTCAGGCGCTGCATTTTGAGATCTTCGACGACGCCAACTTCCTGGTGCTGGTGGAGCCACAAATCATTCTTAACGCCCCGGCGGAGTATCTGCTGGCGGGCATCGGCGATACGCTGGCGAAGTGGTACGAAGCGGTAGTGCTCGCCCCGCAGCCTGAAAAGCTGCCGCTGACCGTGCGGCTGGGCATCAACGGCGCGCTGGCGATCCGCGACGTGCTGCTGGAGCACAGTGAGGAAGCCCTGGCTGACCAGCAGCGCGGTGAACAGACGCAGGCGTTCCGGGACGTGGTGGATGCGATTATCGCAGGCGGCGGGATGGTCGGCGGTCTGGGCGAACGCTATACCCGCGTGGCGGCGGCGCATGCGGTGCACAACGGTTTGACCGTGCTGCCGCAGACGGAAAAATACCTCCACGGCACCAAGGTGGCCTACGGCATTCTGGTGCAGAGCGCCCTGCTCGGCCAGGACGACGTGCTGGCACAGCTTGTCTCGGCGTATCGACGTTTTAACCTGCCGACCACGCTTCGCGCGCTGGAGGTCGATATTCACAACCGCGACGAGCTGGATAGGGTGGTTGCCCACACCCTGCGCCCGGTGGAGTCAATTCATTACCTGCCGGTGACGTTAACGCCTGAGGTTCTGCGCGCGGCGTTTGAGAAGGTGGAATCCTTCAGCCGTTAATCGCGCCGACAGGCTATACCTAATGATGATTCTTTATACTCTTGCAACGAGGTCATCATGCTGATCGATTTAACAGGTAAAAAGGCGCTGGTTACCGGTGCCAGCCGCGGGTTGGGTCGGGCTATTGCACTGTCGCTGGCGCGCGCCGGTGCCGATGTAGTTATTACGTATGAAAAATCCGCCGATAAAGCCCAGGCGGTCGCCGATGAGATTAAGGCGCTGGGACGACACAGCGAAGCCGTGCAGGCGGACAGCGCCAGCGCGCAGGCGATTCAGGATGCCGTCACCCATGCGGCGCGTTCCCTCGGCGGGCTGGACATTCTGGTCAACAACGCCGGGATCGCACGCGGCGGCCCGCTGGAGTCCATGACGCTGGCGGATATTGACGCCCTGATCAACGTCAACATTCGCGGCGTGGTGATCGCCATTCAGGAAGCGCTGGTGCACATGTCCGACGGTGGGCGCATCATCAACATCGGCAGTTGTCTGGCCAACCGCGTGGCGATGCCGGGCATTGCCGTTTACTCGATGACCAAGTCCGCTCTTAACTCCCTCACCCGCGGGCTGGCCCGTGATTTAGGGCCGCGCGGCATTACCGTTAACCTGGTGCACCCCGGCCCCACCAACAGCGATATGAACCCGGAAGACGGCGAACAGGCTGACTCACAGCGTCAGCTTATTGCCCTGGGCCACTACGGCCAGCCGGAAGACATCGCGGCGGCGGTCACCTTCCTCGCCAGCCCGGCAGCCGGGCAGATCTCAGGCACCGGTCTGGACGTGGACGGCGGTTTGAACGCCTGATCGCAATATTCCTGCAAGCCTCTGTCGCCCGGCAGAGGCCTTGTCGAGCCGCCTCGACGGTTTGCGTTTTGCCTCTTACCTGCGCTTTTTTTCCGCTCTACAGTACCTCATAAGAAATTCGGAATTTATCTAATAGTCTTATTATTTCCTTATATTTTGTATGGGCGTACAGTGGAGGTACGGATGAAGATCGTGTGGTCAAAAACAGCAGAGAAGCAATTTTCTAAAATCGATACGCGATATCAGAACCGCATTAAATTCAGGCTGGAGAAGATGGATGATAAAACATCAACTGTCGCGGATATCAAGAAATTATCTTCTCCCGAAAACCACTACAGGTTGCGATTAGGTGATTACAGGGTCATTTACACCTTCGGAGACCCGCCAGGTGATACCTGTTACGTAGTGGCGGTAAAACGCCGGACAACCACCACCTACCTTCATGAGGAGCATACGGAATATGACTATTCAGTTCATCAAGGATGAAGAAGGAAAAAAACAGTATGTTGTCATTCCCTACGATGAATATTTTCGCATGCGTTTAGCCATGCTTGAGTATGATGACGATGATGAAAACGACTGGGAAGACATCCCTTACGAATCAGATATCTACGATAACGTAGGTTTACCGGGGGAAGTGTGCGACGTCATGCATAACGAGAACGTCAGCCTGCAGGCCGCATGGCGCATTCTGCGCGGCATGTCGCAGCAGGAGGTGGCGGAAAAACTCGGCATCAGCCAGTCCGCCGTGTCACAGCTGGAAGCGCTGGACTCCCGTCCGCAAAAGCGCACCCGCGAAAAGCTGGCGGCAATTTATGGCTGCAAGCAGGAGCAAATCAGCCTCTATTTACCGAAAGAGGGTTAACAGCACTTCGCCCCGCCCTTGCCGCCGTAGCGGGCGTCCTGGCGGTCACGGAAAAATTCTTCGTAGGTCATTGGCGTCTGGTCCGGATGGTTGACGCGCATATGCTCGACGTAGTTGTCGTAGTCCGGCACGCCAATCATCATTTTGGCGGCCTGGCCCAGGTACTTACCGGCTTTGGAAAGGGTGTCGAACATAATTCTGATCTCACAGGGAATGTAGGCCGGGTAAGGCGAAGCCGCCACCCGGCACAAAGGTTAGTGCGCCCCTTTCGCCTGGGTCACAATCTCTTCCAGGTTTTCAGGCATTGGCTCGTATGGCGTCTCTTTCGCCGTTGGCTTATCGTTTTTCAACGCCGCCAGCGCGGTCTTGAGAGAATACAACGCCAGCACCACGACCACCACCATAAAGAAGATGGTTAGCCCGGCGTCCAGACGGTTGTTAAACACCAGCTGCGACAGCTGCGATTCGGTGTACTGTGCCGGGATCTTGCCGCTGTCGATCATCGCCTGAAACTTGTTGGCAATTGCCAGGAAGCCCACTTTGTTATCCGGACTGAAGGCCTTCTGCCAGCCCGCCGTCAGGGTACAGATCAGTAGCCACGCGGTAGGCACCAGCGCCACCCACGCATAGCGCTGGCGCTTCATCTTGAACAGCACCACCGCGCAGAGCATCAGCGCCATGCCCGCCAGCATCTGGTTGGCGATACCGAACAGCGGCCACAGGGTGTTAATCCCGCCCAGCGGATCGACCACGCCCTGATGCAGGAAATAGCCCCACGCCAGCACGCACAGTGCCGTCGCCAGAAGGTTAGCCGGGAGCGAGTCGGTCCGCTTCAGGTTCGGGGAGATCACCCCCAGCAGGTCCTGCAGCATAAAGCGCGCCGCACGGGTTCCCGCATCCACCGCCGTCAGGATAAACAGCGCTTCAAACAGAATGGCGAAGTGATACCAGAACGACACGTCCATCAGTCCGCCCAGCGCGCCGTGGAGAATATACGCCATGCCCACCGCCAGCGTCGGCGCCCCGCCCGCGCGGGAGATAATGGACTGCTCGCCCACTTCGCTGGCGATGCTCGTCAACGTATCAGGCGTAATCGCAAAGCCCCAGCCGCTCACCACCTGCGCGGCAGAGGCCACCACGTCAACGGTACCGGCCGGAGCCAGGACCGCCATCGGGCTGTTCATCGCGAAGTAGACGCCTGGGTCGATAATGCAGGCGGAGACCAGGGCCATGATGGCCACGAAGGACTCCATCAGCATGCCACCGTAGCCAATCAGGCAGGCCTGATTTTCATTCGCCAGCATCTTCGGCGTCGTCCCGGAGGCGATCAGCGCGTGGAAGCCCGACACCGCACCGCAGGCAATGGTAATAAACAGGAACGGGAACAGGTTACCGGTCCAGACCGGGCCGGTACCGTCGATAAATTTGGTTAATGCCGGCATGGTCAGGGTCGGGCGCATAATCAGAATGCCGATCGCCAGCCCGATGATGGTGCCGATTTTCAGGAAGGTAGAGAGGTAGTCACGCGGGGCCAGCAGCAACCACACCGGCAGCACCGCCGCCACAAAGCCGTAGCCCACCAGCATCCAGGTCAGCTGTACGCCGGTAAAGTCGAAGAACGGCGCCCAGGTCGGGCTTTCCGCCACCCAGCCGCCGGAGATAATGGCGAACACGAGGAATACCAGACCAATCACCGACACTTCACCAATGCGGCCCGGACGCAGGTAGCGGATGTAGATCCCCATGAACAGCGCCAGCGGAATGGTAAAGGCTACGGTATACGTTCCCCACGGGCTGTGGGTCAACGCTTTCACCACAATCATCGCCAGCACCGCGAGGATGATCACCATGATCATAAAGGTCGCCACCAGCGCAATCACTCCGGCGGTCGCCCCCATCTCCTCTTTCACCAGCTCACCCAGCGAACGTCCGTCGCGGCGGGTGGAGACGAACAGCACCATAAAGTCCTGCACCGCCCCTGCCAGCACCACCCCGGCGAGGATCCAGAGCATCCCCGGCAGGTAGCCCATTTGCGCCGCCAGCACCGGTCCCACCAGCGGGCCTGCCCCGGCAATCGCCGCAAAATGGTGACCGAACAGCACTTTCTTGTCGGTCGGCACGTAGTCCAGACCGTCGTTATGGCGGACGGCAGGCGTCATGCGCGTCGCATCAACGCCTAACACGTTCTTTGCGATATAGCGACCATAAAAACGATAGGCGATCAGGTAAACGCAGACCGAGGCAACGACGATCCAGAGCGCATTGATCTGCTCCCCCCGGTTGAGGGCGATGTAGCCCAGGGCAAAGGCTCCCACAACGGAGAGCCCTGCCCATGTAAGGTATTTCCCTGAGTTGTTCATAGTGGTTATCCGTTGTTGTGAAACAGTGAGATGTTACATTTTGTTTCTAGAACAATCGGAAAAATTTAACAACATTGAAACGCAATAATGCGTGGTCAAACCAGAGATTTACACCACAGTGTTAAGCCGATCACTTTCGTGCCATCACTGGTCACACTTTTGCCTTTTTCAGCCAGACACGGCTTTACGAAATGATTTGTATCATTTTTTTTACTCATAACCTCGCCAGAATGGTCCTGCGCAATCGCGTGCATACAAGGAAAAAGGATATGAACAGTTCAATACCTCAGGATCAAAAGGTCGGGCCGGGCGCGTACTTCGCGCTGGCGTTTGCAGCCGTTTTCTTCTCCGGCCTGCTGGGCGGAAAAGAGTGGTACGGCGTCTTTGATTTCACCACCCTCAACGGCGCATTTGGCAAAGTCGTCAGCAAAGCCAGCCTTGACGACGGCACGTTGACCACCGCCACCAGCGCCTTTCGCGGCACCGGCGGCAGCGGCGCGATGGACGGGTTTCTCTTCGCGCTCGGTTTAATTCCCGCGGTGATGTTCGCGCTGGGGATGATCAACGTGCTGGAGCATTACGGCGCGCTGCGTGCCGCCCGCAAGCTGTTAACCCCTCTGCTTCGCCCGCTGCTGGGCATTCCCGGCACCACCGGGCTGGCGCTGATCGGCAGCCTGCAAAGCACCGACGTGGGCGCGTCGCTGACCCGCAACCTGTCTGATGAAGGGCAAATCAGCGAAAAAGAGAAAGATGTTTTCGCCATGTTCCAGTTCTCCGCCGGGGCGATGATCACCAACTTTTTCTCTTCCGGGGCGATCCTCTTCACGCTGGTCGCCGTTGACGGCACGGCGGCGGTTCCCACGTCCATTGGCGCCTGTATCGCCGTCATGTTTATCATGAAAATCGTGGGCGCAAATATGCTGCGATTGATCCTGTCCTTCACCCGTAAAGGAGACGCCACATGAGTGCCCCACAGTCTAACCCCGTGATTACCGATGTCTTCGTCGAGGGCGCGCGCAAAGGCTGGAGCATCGCCACCAGCAGCACCCTGCCCAACGTGGTGATGGCATTTATCATCATCAAAGCGCTGGAAATTACCGGTGCCCTGAAAGGGCTGGGCATGATCTTCGCCCCGTTAATGGGCCTGTTCGGCCTGCCGGGTGAGGCTGCCGCGGTGCTGATTGGCGGCTGGATGTCGATGGGCGGCGGGATCGGCGTCGCCATCGGCCTGTTTGATAAAGGCATTATCAACGGCGAGCACCTGGCGATCCTGGCGCCCGCTATCTACCTGATGGGCTCACAGGTGCAGTATCTGGGCCGCATTCTGGGCGTGATCGGCACCCGCGCCAAACGTATCCCGCTGATGATCGCCCTCTCGGTGGTCAACGCTTTCTTAGCCATGCTGCTGATGCGCATTATTCTCTGAACAGGACGTGAACATGAATCTTGACCACTACATTGAAGAACTGAAAACCCTGGTGAACGTGGACTGCGGCACCCAGACCATTGCGGGCGTTGCCGCCGTGGCAGGCATCATACAGCAGCTCTGGCAGCGCGAAGGCTGGCACACCGGGCAGGTGGATCTGGGCGATAAGGTAGGTCCCGGCGTGTTCGTCAGCAACAAGCCGCAGGCGGAACGCTTTGATGTGCTGCTGGTCGGGCACCTGGATACCGTGTTTGCGCCCGGCACCGTCGCCGATCGCCCGTTGAGCGAGGACAATACCCGCCTGTACGGCCCCGGCGTCTCGGATATGAAGAGCGGACTGCTGAATATTTTGTGGGCGATGCGCGGGCTCGACGCCGCGGACAAAGATCGTCTCGCGATTGCCGTGGCGATGAACCCGGACGAAGAGACCGGCTCGGTGTATTCCCATGAATGGATCGGCGAGCTGGCCAAACGTTCCCGTTGCGTGCTGGTGTGCGAAGCCGCCCGCGCCGACGGCTCGCTGGTGAAGGCGCGTAAAGGAATGGCAGGCTATCACCTTACCTTCAGCGGCGTTGCGGCACACGCGGGCAACGATCCGGAGAAAGGCCGCTCAGCGATTACGGCCCTGGCGAACAGCGTCAGCGCGATAAATGCGTTAACCGACTGGGATCGCGGCACCACGCTCAACGTTGGGGTGATTCACGGCGGCAGCGCGGCCAACGTGGTGGCGGATAACGCTGTAGCCGAACTCGACGTGCGCTTCTGGGAAAACGACGAGTACGACCGGGTGAATCAGGCGCTTGAAGCATTATGTGAAAAAGGCTTTTTAGACGGCGTGACCACTACGCTTGCGCGGGTGAATCACAAACCGGCGATGGCAGCAAGCGTTGCGACTCAGGCCCTGATGCAGCAGGTTGAAGCCGCAGGAAAAGCGGAGGGTATCGGCATTACCTGGCAGGCGGTCGGCGGCGGCAGCGATGCCAACCACACCGCCGCGCTGGGTATCCCGACGCTCGACGGCCTGGGGCCAATTGGCGCCGGGTTCCACAGCCCGGCGGAATGGCTGGATAAAGCGTCGATTGAGCCAAGAATTCGCTTACTCAGACGCGTAGTCTCTATGCTCTAATTTTGCACTAAATCGTCCCCTCTCCCTGTGGGCTGAGGGATCCCCAGTAATTTTTTTCCTGAAGCTATTAACATTGCTTCAGAGAAATGAATAACTTACAGCGATGTCCTGGTCCGGCTGTAAATCGCTGAGGCGTTTCCTGTAGGCCGGGGCGAGGCGCATGGATGCGCCGAGAGGGCGGGCTTTACAGGGACGTTACCTCCACCCGTCCCCGACAAGCCGGAAGGAATAAGCCGAAGGCACCGCGAAGCGGCGATTTACCGCCGGGAGCCCGGGTCGCCAGGGCGGTGGCGATTGAGCCGCCCTGGCACGTTCACCGGCCATGTCCTTACAGAGTAGCAAGGAACATAACGTGAACGGAATGACCACTTCAGCCGTATGTTCCCCCTCACCCCAGCCCTCTCCCTCAAGGGAGAGGGGGTTGTCCGCGCAGGTATTATTTTGTGGGGATCCCTCAGCCCTGTGGGAGAGGGTTAGGGTGGGCAGCAGACCGCAAAAATCAACCCAACACCATCGTACTCAACCGGCAGGTACAGCACCGCCGCCCCTGCTCGTCGAAGACCCCAATCTCCCAGCTCTGGCTCGAACGCCCAAGATGCAGCGGCTGACACACGCCACGAACCGTGCCGTGGGATACCGCCCGATGATGCGTGGCGTTCAGCTCCGTTCCCACCACGCTCTGCCCGTCGCGGGTCATCAGAAATCCGGCCATTGAGCCGAGCGTTTCCGCCAGCGCCGCCGAGGCCCCGCCGTGGAGCAGGCCAAACGGCTGATGGGTACGCGCATCCACCGGCATCTCCGCTTCCAGCGTGTCATCCCCGAGGTGGGTATAGACAATGCCCAGGTTCGCCACCAGGGTATTCACGCTGGTGGCGTTCAGCTCCTCAAGCGATAAATGACGTTTCCAGATCATTTACGCCCCCAGCGTGGAGCCGCCGTCCACCACGATATCCTGCAGGGTGATATGGCTGGCGGCATCGGAGGCAAGGAACAGCACTGTCGCAGCTATCTCCTGAGGACGGGCAATTTTGCCCAGCGGAATACCGAGCTTAAACTGCTCGCCGAAGCCGCGAATGCGCTGCTGCTCCGCATCGTCGCTTTTCCACAGGGTGCGCTGCATATCGGTGTCCGTTGAGCCCGGCGACACCAGATTACAGCGCACGCCGCTGCCTGCCAGCTCCAGCCCGACGGTCAGGGCCAGGCTTTTCAGCGCCGCTTTCGATGCGCCATAGGCGCTCATGCCGATGCGCGGCGTGTGCGCCGCATCTGACGCCACGGTAACAATCGCCCCGCCCTGCTGACGACGGAACTGTCCCATGGTCTGCTGGAACAGATTGAACGCGCCGCCAACATTGACCGCAAAGGTGTCCTGCCAGTCCTTCTGCGAGAGCTGATCCGTCGCCCCCATGCGCAGAATGCCCGCCGCGTTGACCAGCACGTCCAGACGCTCAAGCGTTGCCAGCACGCGCCCGCACACCACATGCACCTGTGCGGCATCCGCCACGTCCAGCGTTTCGGTGGCAAACGGATAGTGATCCTGAGGGAAGGCCAAATCGAACCCGGTCACCTGCGCGCCGGCTTCGGCAAATGCCAGTGCGGTCGCGTAGCCAATCCCCTTCCCCGCGCCCGTCACCCAGACGGTTTTACCGGTGAAATCCAATCCCATCACTTCACCTCGCGGGAAAGCAGCGCCCACCAGGCGTCGATTGTTGGATTTTTTGCCAGCATCACGAAGTCGATATCGCCGTGTACTTTGCGCCAGCGGGCGGCCAGCGCCATCATGCGTACCGAGTCCAGGCCGTAGTCGATCAGGTTTTCGTCATCCATCGGCTCGTCGGACTCATCCAGCAGCGGCAGAACAAGCTCACGCAGCGCGGCTTTCGTTGCCGGAACGGACGGCAGCAGCTCGTCGGTCATCACCACACGGCCCGAGCGTCCGGCCACGTAATTCAGCGACATCAGGTGCTCGTCGCGGGTGAAATCCGCCAGCGCGTCGGCGATAAAGAACGGCTTGATGTCGCGCATAAAGGCGTCGGTGGCGGTGGTCATGCAGCCGATGTGGGCGTACACGCCGGTAATCAGCAGCTGGTTGCGGCCCGTCTCTTTCAGCATCTGCTCCAGCGGCGAGCGGTGAAACGCGCTGTAGCGCCACTTCACCAGCACCGTGTCCGCTTCGTCCGGGGTGAGTTCACGGACAATGCGCTGCTGCTCCGGCGAGCGGGTCAGGCCCGGCCCCCACATGTCGTTCAGCAGGGCGCGGTCTTCATCACTCTGCTCTTTCGGCTGCGCGGTGTAGTACACCGGAATATTGTGCTCTTTGCAGTACGCGCGCAGTCTGGCGATGTTCGCCACTACCTGCTGCATCATGTCGCTATTTTCGCCCCAGAAGTTCAGGAAATACTCCTGCATATCGTGGATCAGCAGCGCCGCGCGCTCGGGCTCAAACGCCCAGTTCACCTTGTTGGTCGGCAACTCTGCGGCGGTTGGCAGCGCGTAAGCGGTTAATTTTGGAATGGCCATACTCTGTTCCTCAGCCCCGGGCGCGTTCAGCAAGCCACAGGCGCAACTTTTTCTTATCGACTTTGCCGACCGGCGTCAGCGGGAGCGCATCCACGCTCTCCACGCGGTCCGGCAGCTTGAATTCGGCGACGCCCTGCTCGCGCAGGAAGCGACGCACCTCCACCGCGCGCAGGGGCTGTTTCACCACCAGATACGCGCAGCTCTTCTCACCCAGCAGGCTGTCCTCCATGCTCACCAGCGCGGCGTGGATCACCGACTCATGGCGCAGCAGCAGGTTCTCGATCTCTTCAGCGGCAATCTTCTCCCCGCCGCGGTTGATCTGATCTTTCTCGCGTCCCTGCACGGTGATGTAGCCCTGCTCGTCAATAGCGATCAGATCCCCGGAGCAGTAAAAGCCGTCGGCGTCGAAGGCGCTGGCGTTGTGTTCCGGGCTGTTGAAATAGCCGCGGAAGGTGTACGGGCCGCGCGTCATCAGGCGTCCGACTTCCCCGCGCGGCAGCGGGTTGCCGTGCTCGTCCGCCACCCACACTTCGTCGTCCGGGCACATCGGGCGGCCCTGGGTGTTGATGATGCGCTCCGGCGCGTCGTCGAGCGCGGTGTAGTTCACCAGCCCTTCCGCCATGCCGAACACCTGCTGAAGCTGGCAGCCGATTTCCGCCGGAATGCGCGCCGCGAGCGTGGCGGAGAGGCGTGCGCCACCCACCTGCAGCAGCCTGAGGGATTTGAGCTGCGCATTCCCCGCGCCGTCGGCAATCGCCTGCAGCCACAGGCTCACCGCCGGAGGAACCAGCGAGGTGACGTTAATCTGATGCCGTTCAATCAGCGGGAAGCAGAGCGTGGCGCTCGGATCGTTCGCCAGCACCACGCAGCCGCCCGCCGTGAAGACGCCTAACGATCCCGGTGAACTCATGGCGTAGTTGTGCGCCGCGGGCAGCGCGTTCAGATACCGGGTATGCGCAGTAATGCCGCAGATCTCGTTGCTGCGGCGAATGCTGTAGTCGTAGTCGTTGTGCGTCCGCGGGATCAGCTTCGGCGTGCCGGTGCTGCCGCCAGAGAGCTGGAAGAACGCCACTTCGTCGGCGGGCGTCGGGTTAGGGATAAAATTGTCCGCCGGACGCGCAATCGCCGCGTCCAGGGCGTAGTCACCCTTATCGCCGCGCAGGAGCACGACGCGCACCGAGCGATGTTCATCCACAAAGGCATGAAGAAAATCATCGCCCGCAAACAGCGCATGGTCGCGATCGGCGATCAGCACGGCGGGGTTGATCTGCGCCGCGTAGGCGTTCAGCTCGCTGCGCTGGTGGCTAAAGAGCGCGTTGACCGGCGCCACGCCGATTTGCAGCAGCGCGAAGAAGGTCATGTAGAACTCGGCCACGTTGCCAAGCTGCACCAGCGCCGTCTCGCCACGCTGCAGCCCACGCGCCTGAAGAGCTGAGGCCAGGTTGTTTACGGCCTGATTCAGCGCGCGGTAGGTAATGTGGCGATCGCCATCGATAATCGCCACCGCATCGCTGTCCGCCCGATCCGTCAGGATGTGGGTCAACGGCAGATCCTGCCAGTAGCCTTTTTCACGGTAGCGGCGGGCAAATGCCTCAGGCCAGCGAGTAAAGGGAATGGTCATGAGTCTTCCTTAGTGCAAACCAAACACGTTGAGCATGGTGGAGAGCTTTACGCCCGTCTCGCGCCACTCGCCCACCGGGGAGGAGGCAGGCACAATGCCCGCACCGGCAAACAGGCGAACGGTATTTTCACGAAGACGCGCGCAGCGGATGGTCACCACCCACTCGCCGTTGCCTTCGCTGTCGCACCAGCCAACGATGCCGCCAAACAGCTCGCGGTCGAACGGCTCCAGCTCGGCAATCAGCTCTTTCGCCGCCTGATGCGGGAAGCCGCTCAGCGCCGGGGTCGGGTGCAGCAGGCAGGCCAGGGTCAGGGCGTTCTCGTTTTCACGCGCCTCGCCTTCCACCGGCGTCGCCAGATGCCACAGCGTCGGCGTGGTAATCAACTGAGGAGAATCCGGCATGCTGAGATGGTGGCAGCGCGGTGCCAGAATGGCCTTCATCGCCTGAGTCACCAGGTCGTGCTCGTGGCGGTCCTTTTCGGAGGCCAGCAGCTTATTGCCCGCTTCGCGATCCAGCACATCGTCCGGCTGACGGCGCGCAGAGCCTGCCAGCGGCAGCGAGCTAAAGTGCGCCCCCTCTTTGCGCAGCAGCAGCTCCGGGCTGGCGCCCAGCAGCACGCCGCCGTCTTCCAGCGGCACGTGGAAGTTGAAGCTAGCCGGGTTCTGGGCGATCAGGCGCTCCATCAGGGCACCACTGTCCATGCGTTTGTCGGTCGCGATATCAATCAGGCGCGACAGCACCACCTTGTTCACCTGCGGCGTGGCGGTCAGCGACGCGGCGCGAGCGACCATCTCTTCGAAGACGGGCTGTGGCGGGATCTCGGTGCGTTGTGCCACCTTCAGCGCTTGCGCGCCGGAAAAATAACGTGCGGACTGCTGACGTGCGGGACGGGAAAAGGTCTCCCAGCGTTGCGGAATAAACAGCGACGAGGGCTTGCGGGTGTCGAACGGGATCGCCCCCACCATCACCGGGTGAGCAATACCGCTGGCTTTTGCCGTGCGGAAGGCCTGGGCTAATTTTTGCTGGAAGTGCCCCGCCGGATCGTCACCGCCGACGGCGGGTTCACTGAAGCGGGCAAAGCAGCCGGACGTGGTAAAGCTGCGGTAAGGCGACATAAAGAAAAAACGGTCTGATTCGAGCGTGGTTGCGGCGTGCTGAACTTCCTCAGCCAGGGACGTATCCATATCATCCTCCTCAAAATGATAAAAGAAGCAATAATGATTATCATTTATATTTTCGTCGGCTAACCTAATCCCACATCGCTTCGCTGTCAACCGTCGGGCAAATAACTTGTGCGACAAAAGCTTGCATCCCGTTGCGGCAACTATGAAAATGAGAAGCATTATCTTCAACAAAAACAGGATCCCGCGCTGTGAAACTCCCTGCCGTTTTCCGTAATCCTCTGCTTTTATTATCACTTTTTGTTTTAGGACTTACCTCAGCCGCTGCCGCCGACTGGCCGCGTCAGGTGACTGACAGCCGCGGGGTACATACCCTTGAGCACAAACCGACGCGCATTGTCTCCACCAGCGTGACCTTAACCGGCTCCCTGCTGGCCATTGACGCACCGGTCGTCGCCAGCGGCGCGACCACGCCGAACAACCGCGTGGCGGATGGACAGGGTTTCCTGCGCCAGTGGGGCGATATCGCGAAGCAGCGCAAGGTTGCCCGACTGTATATCGGCGAGCCGAGCGCTGAAGCGGTGGCCGCGCAAATGCCTGACCTGATTTTGATCAGCGCTACTGGCGGGGATTCCGCACTGGCGCTGTACGATCAGCTCTCCGCCATCGCGCCGACGCTTATCATCAACTACGACGACAAGAGCTGGCAGGCACTACTGACGCAACTGGGCACCATCACCGGGCAGGAAAAACAGGCCGAAGAGCGCATTGCCGCGTTTGATAAACAGCTCGCGCAGGTGAAACAGCAGATGAAGCTGCCGACGCAGCCGGTGAACGCCATCGTCTACACCGCCGCCGCGCACAGTGCCAACCTGTGGACCGCGGAATCAGCGCAGGGCAAGCTGCTGCACCAGCTGGGCTTTACGCTGGCGGACCTGCCCGCCGGGCTGCACACCTCTAAAAGCCAGGGCAAACGCCACGACATTATCCAGTTGGGCGGTGAAAACCTGGCGACGGGGCTGAATGGCGAAGGGCTGTTTGTATTTGCCGGTGATGAGAAAGACGTGAAGGCGATTTACGCCAACCCGCTGCTGGCGCATCTGCCGTCGGTGAAAAACAAACGGGTTTGGGCGTTAGGAACGGAGACGTTCCGCCTGGATTATTACAGCGCGATGTTGGTGTTAGACAGATTGAATACGTTGTTTAAGTAGGCTTTTTCCCTCCCTCTCCCCGTGGGAGAGGGCCGGGGTGAGGGCATCAGGCCGCACCGTCGTTCAACACACTCTCCTGCCTGAACCGCCGCAATTCCACCAACGCCACTAACAAAATCACGCCAATCATCGCTAACACAAACCCGCTGCTGCTCGCGGACGCCGCCGGGGTCATTATTGCCCCCAGCCCGCCGAGGATCGCCGCGCCAATGGCATCGCCCGTGACGTTCTGCGCGGTCCACAGGCCGTTAATACGCCCGAGCATTCCTTCCGGCGTCTGGGTCTGGATCAGGGTGTACTGCAAGAGCGAGCTGATGGCGCTCAGCCAGCCAAAGATCACCAGACACATCACCCCCAGCGCCCAGACCGGCATCAGGCTAAAGAAGCCAATGGCGATAAACGAGGCCAGCGTAGCAAGCAGCATAATCAACCCCGGTCGCGCGCTCTGCGCCAGGTTGCCGCTGGTCAGCGCCCCGCAGGCCGCGCCGAGCGGAATCGCGGCGTACAGCAGGCCAATCTCCGAGGCGCTCATCCGCCACTCTCCCGCTAACGCGGGATACAGCACGCGCACGGCGCTCGCCATGGTCAGCAGGCCGCCAGGCAGCGCAATGCCGCCAATCAGCGGGTTACTGAACAGAAAACGAATAGCGGCCATCAGTGATGTCAGCGGATGCTCGCGCGGCTGCGGCGGGGGTGGCAGCAGCGGCAGGCGCAGCAGCGTCAGCGTGGTGATAAAGGTCCCCGCTGCGGCCAGGCCGTAGTTCCACGCCACGTTGCCGGTTGCCAGCAGCAGGCCGCCGACCATCGGTGAAATCACCGAGCCGAGGCGTACGGTGAGCATGGTGATTGCCCCCGCCTGCATCAGATTTTCTCGCCCGACCAGCGCGGGCGTCGCCGCCAGCAGCGCCGTCACGCCTAAGGAGGCAAAGAAACCGTCCCACAGCCCGAGGGCATATATGGCCATCAGCGACGGCTCTGGCAGCATGGCGTTCAGACACAGCCCGATAAAGCCCACGCCGCAGGTGCCGCGTGCCAGCAGGATCAGCTTTTTACGCTCGTAGCGGTCCGCCAGCACGCCACCGACCATCAGGCCGATGAACATCGCCCCGCCTGTTAACGTCACCGATAACCCCACCAGCCAGCTGGAGTGCGTCATAGTCTGGATCTGGACCGGTACGGCCACGCCGAGCAGGCCGAGGGATAAAATGGAGATAAAACGAGCGATAAAGACGGCGCGATACGCCGGGTGCGTTTTGAGCAGGCTGAGGTTGAGCAGCCAGGATTTTTGATTCATGACAAAGCCTTGAGTGTAATTCTACCCATTCCATGGGCGCACATGCTAACATAGCCAAATAAGATAGATAACGATAATCACTATCATTATCAAATCATGGATGTTGCTATGTCGTTTTCCTCTTCTTCGGTGCGCGCCATTGCCGTGCCCGTTTTATTGCTGCTATTGAGCCTGGCGATTGCGCTCAGCCTGCTGGTCGGCGCGAAGCCGCTGCCCGCCTCCGTTATCGTTGATGCGCTCTCCGGCACCTGTCAGAGCGCCGACTGCGTCATCGTGCTCGACGCCCGCCTGCCCCGCACCCTTGCCGGACTGCTGGCCGGTGGCGCGCTCGGTCTTGCCGGTGCGTTGATGCAAACCCTCACCCGTAACCCGCTGGCGGACCCCGGCATTCTCGGCGTGAACTCCGGTGCCAGCTTTGCCATCGTGCTCGGCGCGGCGCTGTTCGGGTTGACATCGCCCTCTGAACAGCTGGTGATGGCCTTTTGCGGCGCGCTGGCCGCCTCGCTGGTGGTCGCGTTTACCGGCAGCCAGGGCGGCGGACAGCTGAGCCCGGTACGCCTGACGCTGGCGGGCGTGGCGCTTGCCGCGGTGCTGGAAGGCTTATCCAACGGCATCGCCCTGCTCAACCCGGACGTTTACGACCAGCTGCGCTTCTGGCAGGCCGGCTCGCTGGATATCCGCACCCTGGACTCGCTTAAAGTGGTGGCGATCCCGGTCATTATCGCTGCCGCCGTGGCGCTGTTTTTAAGCCGGTCGCTCAACAGCCTGAGCCTCGGCAGCGACACCGCCACCGCCCTCGGCAACCGGGTAGCGCGCACGCAGTTGACGGGACTGCTGGCCATCACGATTCTGTGCGGCAGCGCGACCGCCGTGGTCGGCCCGATTGCCTTTATCGGCCTGATGATGCCCCATATGGCGCGCTGGCTGGTGGGGGCGGATCACCGCTGGTCGCTGCCGGTCACGCTGCTGGCGACGCCTGCCCTGCTGCTGTTTGCCGACGTGCTGGGCCGCCTGCTGGTGCCGGGCGAGCTGCGCGTCTCGGTGGTCAGCGCCTTTATCGGTGCGCCGGTGCTGATCTTCCTGGTACGACGCAGACGCGGAGGTGGGGCATGATGGCTCCCTCCCGGCGTTTAGTCGCCTGCGTCTCCCAGCTGGTTATCGCCATTCTTCTGCTGGCAACGTGGAGCCTGCGAAGCGGCGCGGTGACGCTTGATTTCACCCAGGTGTTTGACGCCCTGCTCGGCAGCGCGCCGCGTAACATCACCATGGTGGTCACCGAATGGCGACTGCCGCGCGTGGCGATGGCCATTCTGGTGGGCGCGGCGCTCGGCGTCAGCGGCGCGATTTTCCAGTCGCTGATGCGCAACCCACTCGGCAGCCCGGACGTGATGGGCCTCAACACGGGGGCCTGGAGCGGCGTGCTGGTGGCGATGGTGCTGTTTGGTCAGCACCTGACGGCCATTACCTTTACGGCGATGGCGGGCGGCATTCTGACGTCATTACTGATCTGGGCGCTGGCCTGGCGCAACGGTATCGACACCTTCCGCCTGATCATCATCGGGATCGGCATCCGCGCCATGCTGATGGCCTTTAACACCTGGCTTTTACTGCAGGCCTCGCTGGAAACGGCGCTTTCCGCCGGGCTGTGGTACGCCGGGTCGCTCAACGGCCTGACGTGGGGCAAAACCTGGCCCGCCGCGCCGCTGATTATCCTGATGTTTATCGGCGCGCTGCTGCTGGTGCGCCGTATGCGCCTGCTGGAGATGGGTGACGACAGCGCCTGCGCGCTGGGCGTGAGCGTAGAGCGCTCGCGCCTGATGCTGATGCTGGTCGCCGTACTGCTGACCGCCTCCTCTACCGCGATTGCCGGGCCGATCTCGTTTATCGCCCTCGTGGCGCCGCACATCGCCCGCCGTCTTAGCGGGACGGCGCGATGGGGCTTAACCCAGGCGGCACTGTGCGGCGCAGTATTACTGCTGGCCGCCGATCTCTGCGCCCAGCGGCTGTTTATGCCTTATCAACTGCCGGTGGGCGTGGTGACCGTCAGCCTCGGCGGCATTTACCTTATCGTCTTGCTCGTTCAGGAGTCTCGCAAGAAATGACAGATTCAACCACCCGCTTGCGCGGCGAAAATCTCACCCTCGGTTACGGCAAAAAAATTATTGCCCGTGATTTATCCGTTGCCATTCCGGACGGTCATTTTACGGCAATCATCGGGCCGAACGGCTGCGGCAAATCGACCCTGCTGCGCACGCTGAGCCGCCTGATGACGCCGGCTGAGGGCAGCGTGTTCCTCGACGGGGAGCAGATCCAGCGCTTCGCCAGCAAAGAGGTGGCCAGGCGCATCGGGCTGCTGGCGCAAAACGCCACCACGCCGGGGGATATAACCGTGCAGGAGCTGGTCTCCCGCGGGCGCTACCCGCACCAGCCGCTGTTCACCCGCTGGCGCAAGGAGGACGACGAGGCGGTCAGTCGCGCGATGCAGGCGACGGGGATTACCGATCTCGCCCAACAAAGCGTCGATACCCTTTCCGGCGGACAGCGCCAGCGGGCGTGGATTGCGATGGTGCTGGCGCAGGAAACGTCCATCATGCTGCTGGACGAGCCGACGACCTGGCTGGATATCAGCCATCAGATTGACCTGCTGGAGCTGCTGAGCGAGCTGAACCGCACGCAGGGGTACACCCTGGCGGCGGTGCTGCACGATTTAAACCAGGCGTGCCGCTACGCCACGCACCTGATTGCCTTGCGAGACGGGGAGATTGTGGCGCAGGGCGCGCCGAAAGAGATTGTCACGCCGGAGCTGATCGCGCAGATCTACGGCATGCGCTGCATGATTATTGACGATCCGGTGGCGGGCACACCGCTGGTGGTGCCGCTTGGGAAACGTGCGGTTTGACGACTGCCGTCGTCCCTACCCTCTCCCACGGAGAAAGAGCTAAAATAATTGAACTTAAACTGCGAATAAGCATGCACTTATTTTGTAAAGGATGTGAATAATGCAAATTAAGTTTACAGCTCAAACCTTGATAATCTTCCTCCAAATACCGCCGCTTACATAGCACACTATGCAAGCGTGCCCTGTTATTTGCCGTTAGATAATATTAGAAGCCACTGCGAAAAATAATATTGATATTCTCCCGCCGCGATGTCAAAAAGATGGTCAAAACTCTTACAGAGGAGATCAAAATCACAAAATAAAATTTCTCGACAGAATTTAACATCACGCCTTACATGATATATTGATTATTCACAATGATGATACAATTACAACCAGAAGAGGCTGGAAGCCCTTTTTAAATAAGAAAGCAAGAAGAAGGAAATAATAAAGAAACACCCATCGAATAGCACATTCATCATATTAATGATTTAAGGTCACCTATCTATCAAGATAATACATAAGGCGTCATTTTTTGGCTATTTTCCAATATTGAGACGGTGATCACTTTGTTTAAAACACCATGTATAGGATCATCAATGTATCAAATAATGGGAACATAGAATGTATTACAGCAAAGATATCATTGAAAAAATAGGAACTGACAAAGAACTAGCCGTAAGATTGGATAAGGCTATGATAGGTGTCAAAGATGGTGTAATTGAATATTTAAGTAATCTTGGTGATGCCACAACACGCCTTTCATATTACTCATCATGTTTAACAAAAAACTATCATGATGTATGCACCCGATTAATTGATGAAGATGTTAGATTTATACAGGGATTGGGCAAGCTAGTTAAACACAGAGATTTGATTTTCAGAATGATTAAGATTTATATTGAAACGATTCTCAAAAACAAAAATGAAGTTGAAAAAAAAACACTTCTTGAAAAATTAACGCCGTTTACAAAAAACATTGCCATAAAAAACCTTTCAAAATCCGCCATAATCTATACCGTTACTTCTTACATCTGTTATGGAAACAAGATGAATGCATCAGTAGAAGCAGCTTTCATGAAAAAAATAGGAGGTAGGGCTGGTATTCCAATTACCGCATTGAATTTATATGGTATCGTCTACAAAGCTTCTGAAAGCGCCAACAGATTAAAACATTTTATGCCACAATTTTATCATGCACTTTATGTCGAAAAACTTGAGATGATGTATTTTCTTATAGAACCAATAATTATGAAGGCTGGATATTTAAACATAAGCACAGCATCCGATGATGAAATTACTAATGCGCTTAAAAGAATGATGTGATCATGTTAAAACCAATATTGGATTTTTTAAAGCAATTCTTCAATAGTTTTATACAAGATTGTATCGATGATATTTATTGGTACGGAGTATTTATATTTACTGCTTTGTTGTGTGGGGTAGTGGTAGCCAATATTGATGATATTAATATAACCGGTAAATTGATCCCAGGGATCTTTATAATTATATTCGTAATTGCTTTCCGTTTTAAGGACAAAGGATAAAAATGTCTATACCAGCACATATTTGGTTCACCGATGAAAATGGTTCTCCTTTAGTGGGTGAATGCTTAATGCCAACGCGATTAGGTTCCACAGAGCTTAAATCATTAAATCACTCGATATGGATTCCTACGGATCACAACACAGGGAAACTTACTGGAACACGTCTTCATGTCCCGATCACATTTGAAAAGGAAATAGATCGCATTACGCCCTATTTATTCAGAGGTGTATGCCAGGGGAAAACATTTAAAGAAGCATTAATCAAGATGTATAAGATTAATGAGGCCGGAATAGAAATAGAATACTTCAATATAAAACTGGAAAATGTAAAGATAACAAGAATTTCCCCAGTATTATTTCCTCTTGGTGTAGCAGGTCACCATATGGAAGAAGTTGAGATTCGTTATGAATCTATAGAATGGAAATATTGTGATGGAAATATAATGTTCAAAGATTCATGGAATGAACGGGCTGTAGCATAAAAAAGGGACTCGCAAGAGTCCCTTTTCTGTTTTACTTTAACGCATCGTATAGCTGATCAACTATCCAGGTGTAAGTAGCGTTCCACTGACAACTACATTTTGCCGTTATCCCAATATCCCCTTTAACACCGGTCCAATCTTCTCAAACGCCTGCGGTGAAATGATATCCACGTGGGCGCAATCCTGGCTGTACACCTCCAGTTGACTCACCCACGGCGCCCACGCGACCTGCGGATCCATCGTTCGCGTGCGCTCGGCGACAAACAGCGTCGCTTTGCCGTCAAACCGCGCGCTGTGCGCCGTGGTGAGCAGCCGCACCGCGTCGGCGTAGTTGCCCTCGATAGCGTTAAACAGCTCGCTGGAGCCCTGCCCCTGCTGGGCGGCGATAAACGCCTGACGCTCGCGCTCGATTTCCGCCAGCACCTCGGGGTCGAGGCCGTTGGCCTCTTTCTCCGACCAGTTCTGGGTTTCCGGCGGCCAGGTGTCCAGCAGGCCGAGGAAGGCTACCGCTTCACCCTGCTCACGCAGACGGGCGGCAATACCCTGCGCCAGCGTGCCGCCGAGGGAATAGCCGAACAGATAATACGGCCCCTGCGGCTGCTGTTTACGCAGCGTAGCCAGGTGATGCTCAATCACCCCATCCAGATCCGCACGCTGCTGCATTGGACCGTCCGGACGCGGCGACTGAATGCCGACGATGGACCAGCGCGGGCTGAGGTAGCGCGCCAGGACGCTAAACTGCCAGGCAAAGCCGGACGCCGGGTGGAAACAGAACAGCGTCGGGCCGTCGCTTTCGCGCAGCGGAAGAAGGGTTTCATACCCCAGTCGCTGCGCCTGCTCGTCGCTCATTTGCGAGTCCAGCAGTGCGCCAAGCTTGCTCACCGTCGAGGCGACCATAATCTGCCCCGGCGTGACCTTGCGGTTGAACGCGCGGCTAAGCTGCGCCGCCAGACGCATTGCCAGCAGCGAGTGTCCACCGAGGGCAAAGAAATCGGCTTCTATATCATTGACCTCGCAGCCCAGCAGGGCGGAAAACGCCTGCGCGACGGAGATTTCGGTTTCGCTCTCCGGCGCGCGCCCGGAGGTTTTGCGGGTCAGCTCCGGCAGCGGCAGCGCCTTGCGATCCAGCTTGCCGTTCGCGCTTAACGGCAGCGCGCTGATTTGCAGCAGCACTACCGGCACCATATGCGGCGGCAGCTGGGCTTTGAGCGATTCCAGCAGCGCGTCGCGATCCAGCGGTAAGCCGGATTCAGAAACCACGTACCCCACCAGCTGCCGGGCATCGCCGCCCGTTGCCGCCGCCTGGTTGAAGACGCAGGCGTGCGCCACGGCCTGGGCCACGTCAGGCAGCGAGAGCATCGCCCGGTCGATTTCACCCAGCTCGATGCGCTGGCCGCGAATTTTTAGCTGGTCGTCGCTGCGGCCCAGATATTCCACCGCGCCGTTGTCCAGCCAGCGGGCAACGTCTCCGGTGCGGTACATTCGCTCGCCCGGTGCAAACGGGTCGGCGATAAAGCGGCTGGCGGTGAGATCGGGGCGTCCCAGATACCCCTGCGCCAGCTGGATGCCGGTGAGGTAGAGATCGCCCGCCACGCCGAACGGCACCGGGCGCATCATCGCATCCAGAATGCGCAGCCCCGTATTCCACACCGGGAAGCCGATCGGCACGCTGTTGCCTGCAACTGCCGCCAGCTCGGGGCCATACGCCGGATACCAGCTGACGTCCACCGCCGCCTCCGTCGGGCCATAAAGATTGTGTAGCGGCACGCGGGTCAACTCTTCCCACTCGCGGCACAGCGCCGTCGGCAGCGCTTCGCCGCTGCAGAACACCTGCTTAAGTGTTTTGCAGCAGTCGAAGTTTTCCGGCGTCAGCGAGGCGACAAAGGCCGCCAGCATCGACGGCACGAAGTGGGTGGTGGTCACGCCGTACTGCGCGAAGAAGCTCTGCATCGCTTGCGGATCGCGGTGCGCGTCCGGCTCGGCCATCACCAGCTTCGCCCCGGCGATAAACGGCCACCAGAACTCCCACACCGACACGTCAAAGCTGCACGGCGTTTTCTGCGCCACCACGTCCGTCGCGCCCAGCGGATAATGGTCCTGCATCCACTTCAGGCGGTTAACGATGGCGGTATGGCCGACCATGACCCCTTTCGGGCGGCCCGTCGAACCGGAGGTAAAGATGATGTACGCCGTCTGCTCCGGCTTTGCCAGCCGCAGCGGCTCAGTACCCGCGGTCGGTAACAGTGTGTTGTAACTAAACGTCGTAATCGGCAGATCGCTAAAGCGCGGAAGCTGTTCGTCGGTAGTAATGAGCAGGGACGGCTTCGCGTCCTCAAGCATCATCCGCAGGCGGTCGTCCGGGTAGCCGGTGTCGAGCGGCAGCCACGCGGCGCCCGCCTCCACAATGCCGTGCAATGCTAACGTCAGGAACACCGAGCGCGGCAGGGCCACCGCCACGCTGTCGCCCGGCTTCACGCCGCGCGCGCGCAACTGATGAGCCAGCGCGACGACCTGCTCGCGCATCTGGCGATAGCTGAGTTCAATATGCGCATCCGTCAGCGCGGGGGCGTCCGGCGTTTTGCTTGCCTGCTCTGCCACCAGATCCGCCAGCGTGGTGGACGGCAGCGCCAGCCCGGTATCGTTGATACGGGCCAGCTGCTGATATTCCTGCTCTGAAACGGTTTCTACTTCGCCGCAGCGCAGGTCCGGATTGGCGGCAAACTGCACCAGCATCGCGTTCAGGCGCGCCACGTGACGCGTCAGCGTCGCCTCATCGTAACGTTGCTTATTGGCGAGGATTTCCATGCTCAGCCCGCCCTGCTCGTCCGGGAACAGCGCCAGTTCCAGATCGTTCACCGGGCCGGTCGCCAGCGTGTGGGTGATGGCCTCCACGCCGTCGATATCCAGCTGGTAGTCGAACACTTTCACGTTCAGCACCGGGCCGAACAGCGCTTCATCGCCCGCCGCTTTCCCGCTGTCACGCACGATCTGCTCGGCGTCGTAGCGCTGGTGGCGGCGCATTTTTTTCAGCTGGTTCGCCAGGCGCAGCGCCAGCGAGGGCAGGCTCTCCTGCGGATCGATATTGACCGCCAGCGGCAGGACGTTTAGCACCGGCCCGGTCGCGGTCAGGGCTGCGGACCCCATCCTTCGCATAAAGATAAACCCGGCGGCGTAGTCCAGCCGTCCGGTGAGGCGCCCCAGCCACAGCGCCACCAGCGCAAGCGCCAAATCGGTGCGCTGCGCCTGCCCGGCTGCCTGCGCCAGCTGGCTAAAAGCGCGAGCGTCCATTGCAATTTTCAGGCGAAGAATGTCGGTCGTGGCGGCGCGGCCCGGCAGCGGCGCGGAGGAGAGCGAGACCGGAGAAGGCAGCTGTTTGCGCTGCTCGGCCCAGAACGCGCCGTCGCGCGCGTATGCCTCGCTGTCGCGATAGCGCTGATACTCGTCCACCACCTCTGCAAATGGCGTAAACGGGGATTCCGGCGTGGGTTCGCCCTTTTTCCACGCGGCATAAATCGCGGCGATCTGGCGAGTTATGGCCGGGAAGCTGAAGCCATCCACCACCAGATGGTGATAGCGCTGATACCAGTACCAGTGGTTTTCACCGACCCGAATCAGCTGATGAAACGCCAGCGGCTGACCGCTGTCGACGCGCAGGTTCTGGTTAAGATCGGATTCCATCAGCGCCACGGCGGCGGCGTGGGAATCAACGCGAACAACGGACGGTTCCGGCAAAATGAAGGTGTCATCCACCCACTGCCACACCTCACCGTTGTCTTCCACAAAGCGCATGCGCACGGTATCGGCCTGCATCATGCCTTCAGCAATCGCTTTTGACAGCAGCGGCGCGTCGATGTCGCCTTTCAGCTCGGTGTAGTGCGCCACGCTCCAGGCGTTTGGCAGCGTGGACAGCTGTTCCGCCATCCAGATCCCCGGCTGGGCGGCGACGAGAGGAAGGCGGTTCATGCGTTCTCCCCCACAAAGTAAGACGGCTCAAGCGTTTGCCAGTGCCCGGCAAGCCACTGCTGGCACGCCTCCTGCGACTGTGCTTCACACACCACGCGCCACCCTGCTGGCAGTTCGCACTGCTGCGGCCACAGGCTGTACTGCCCCTGGTCGTTTTGCAAAATGGCGAACTGTCCCTGCGGATTATCGAAAGGATTGCTGAATTCCATACAGACTCCGTTAGTGAATAAGCGGCTGCCAAAGGGTCATCAGCCCCTGCGTCAGCCCACCGCGCCAGCAAAGCGCATCGTGTCCGCCGTCAACCTGACGCCAGATAACCGGTTGATGTATGTGCAGTTCGGCGTAAATCGCCTGATTCGCGCGGAAGATGAGCGGCTCGTTGCGCCCGGCTTCAAGGATGATGCGTAGCCCGCGAGGAGATATTTCACCGGCTTTAAGTTGTTCGATTAACAGCCCGTCCTGCTGTCCGCCGCGGTGTGGCCACCACCAGGAGCCGGACTGGCTAAGCACGCAGCCAAAACGCTGCGGCCAGTGGAGGCCAGCATAAAGCGACGCGAGACCGCCAAAGCTCTGGCCTGCCACTACCGTACGGTCGGCACGGTCGCTAAACGGCACGCGGTTTTTAACCAGGGGGAGAAGTTCTTCCTGCACCGCCAGCCAGAAATCGGAATTGCACGGCAGCTCGCGGTTGCGATGCGCCATATCGATAACATCGATTAATACGTAGACCGCAGGCGGTAATTTGCCCCCGGCGGTGAGCGACGCCAGCGCAGGCCAGACCGGCATGCTTTCGGCCCAAAACTGTCCGTCGAGCAGCACCGCCAGCGGGCGCTCGGGGCCGTCATCCCCGGTGGTAAAAATCCATACGCGGCGACGGTTGTTGAGACGCTCGCTGTTCCACTCAATGCAGACCGGCTGTTGATACGGCGTATCGGGACGATCCCAGCCCGGCTGAACCGGCGCGCCCGGCATCTCCAGCGCGGAGACGGCATGGCCGCGCCCGCCGCGCCAGCTTTGCGGATTCAGCGGGTCGGAAACCGCGTGCGGCAGCAGCTTGCGCCACCCTTCGCGCAGCGCCATGCGCTCCGGCTGCTCGCCTTCAAACACGACGCTGGCAAAATCGTTTTCATTCACGGAAGGGATAAAACAGTAGCTTCCGCGCCACTCGGGGCTGAACTCGCCCTGCCACTGCCAGACGTCGGTATCGGGAATGCGTTCGAGAGACTGCGGGCGGGCATTTTGGTGGTGATCGGTCACGCCGGTGACGTAGAGCCAGACGCGTTTGATCCGTGACGTTGTTTGCGTTCCTGCCGGGTCACGCCACCAGAACGTGACGCGATAGTTTCCCTTTTCCGGCTTCCATTCAGGCCCGTTTTTCGACTGCCACCACGCTTCACTTCCCGTTGTTAACGCCGTCACCCTTATAACCTCATGTTTAACAGTCTTTTTTGTTTCAGAGCAAATTTTATTGATAATATTATTGATAACTATTTGCATTTGCAATAGCGTAGTGCCCGCGCTGTGGGAAGCGCTCATAAAACAACCACAAAAGCAGGACGTACAATGAATAAGAAGATTCACTCTCTGGCCTTGCTGGTCAATTTAGGGATTTACGGCGTCGCGCTGCCCGCTCTGGCAGACGACAACACCGCCTCTGCGCAGCACGAAGACACGATGGTGATCACCGCCGCCGAGCAGAATCTGCAGGCGCCGGGGGTATCGACCATCACCGCCGATGAGATCCGTAAAAACCCGCCCGCGCGCGACGTGGCGGAAATCATTCGTACCATGCCGGGCGTTAACCTGACCGGAAACTCCACCAGCGGCCAGCGCGGGAATAACCGTCAGATTGATATCCGCGGCATGGGGCCAGAAAACACCCTGATCCTGATCGACGGCAAGCCGGTGACCAGCCGTAACTCCATCCGTCTGGGCTGGCGCGGCGAACGAGATACCCGCGGCGATACCGGCTGGGTGCCACCGGAGATGATCGAGCGCATCGAAGTGATCCGCGGCCCTGCCGCCGCGCGCTATGGCAACGGCGCGGCAGGCGGCGTGGTGAACATCATCACCAAAAAATTCGACGACCAGTGGCACGGCTCCTGGAACACCTACCTGAATGCGCCTGAGCACAAGGATGAAGGTTCCACCAAACGCACCAACTTCAGCCTGAGCGGCCCGCTGGGCGGCGACTTCAGCTTCCGCATGTTCGGTAATCTGGACAAAACCCAGGCCGACGCGTGGGACATCAACCAGGGTCACCAGTCTGACCGTACCGGTGCCTACGCCGACACGCTGCCCGCGGGCCGTGAAGGGGTAGAGAATAAAGACATCAACGGCGTGGTGCGCTGGGACTTTGCGCCGATGCAGTCTCTGGAATTTGAGGCGGGCTACAGCCGTCAGAATAACCTCTACGCCGGTGATACCCAGAACACCAACAACGACAACAGCTCCAGCGGCCTGGTGAAAAAGAATTACGGCAAAGAGACCAACCGTATCTATCGCCAGAACTTCGCGGTGACCTGGAACGGCGGCTGGGATAACGGCATTACCACCAGCAACTGGGCGCAGTACGAGCACACCCGAAACTCCCGTCTGGGCGAAGGGCTGGCGGGCGGTCTGGAAGGCCTGTTCAACAGTAATAAATTCACCGACACCGATCTGGCCGACGTGATGCTGCACAGTGAAATCAACCTGCCAATTGATTTCCTCGTTAACCAGAACCTGACGCTCGGCACCGAGTGGAACCAGCAGCGCATGAAGGACTCGACCTCCTTCACCCAAACCCAGCAGGGCGGCACCATTCCGGGCATGAGCAATGACCGCAGCCCGTACACGTCGGCAGAGATTTTCTCTCTGTTCGCCGAAAACAACATGGAGCTGACCGACAGCACCATGCTGACCCCTGCCCTGCGCTTCGACCATCACACCATCGTCGGCAACAACTGGAGCCCGTCACTTAACCTGTCGCAGGGTCTGGGGGATGACTTCACGCTGAAGATGGGCATCGCCCGCGCATACAAAGCGCCGAGCCTGTACCAGACCAACCCGAACTACCTGCTCTACAGCAAAGGCCAGGGCTGCTACGCAAGCTCCGACGGCGTGGGCTGCTACATGATGGGTAACGACGACCTGAAGGCCGAAACCAGCATCAACAAAGAGATTGGTCTGGAGTGGAAACACGACGGCTGGCTGGCGGGCGTCACCTGGTTCCGCAACGACTACCGCGACAAGATTGAAGCGGGCTACGCGCCGATTGGTCACACCTCTTCCGGTAAAGTGCAGACGGATATCTACCAGTGGGAAAACGTGCCGAAAGCGGTGGTGGAAGGCCTGGAAGGCTCCCTGAACGTGCCGGTCAGCGACACGATTAACTGGACCAACAACATCACCTACATGCTGCAGAGCAAGAACAAGGAGACCGGCGACCGTCTGTCGATCATTCCGGAGTACACGCTGAACTCAACCCTGAGCTGGCAGGTGCATCAGGACGTGTCGCTCCAGTCGACCTTTACCTGGTACGGCAAGCAGCAGCCGAAGAAGTACAACTACAAAGGTCAGCCGGTGACCGGGTCTGAAAAAGACGAAGTCAGTCCGTACAGCATCGTTGGCCTGAGTGCGACCTGGGACATGACCAAAAACGTCAGCCTGACCGGCGGCGTGGATAACGTCTTCGACAAACGCCAGTGGCGCGCGGGTAATGCCCAGACAACCGGTAACGCCACCACCGGTGCGTATATGTACGGCGCGGGGGCTTATACCTATAATGAGCCAGGCCGCACGTGGTATATGAGCGTGAATACGCGATTCTAAGGTGAAAGCAAAACGGCAACCCTGTTGCCGTTTTTAGTGTTTGCTCCCTCTCCCGTGGGAGAGGGCCGGGGTGAGGGCATCAGGCCGCAGAATTCTGAAGGAAAAAACCATGCACACAACCCACAGCACGTTCATTCTCGCCGGCCACACCGTTCACCACGTCACCTTCGACTCAACCACCTTCACCGACGCCGATCTCCTCTGGCTCCCCCACCACGCCGAGCTTCCAAACGCCGGGCGCAAACGCAAAGCCGAGCATCTGGCAGGCCGCATCGCCGCCGCGCATGCCTTACCTGACTACACCGTGCCCGGCATCGGCCCCAGCGGTGAGCCGCTCTGGCCGGAAGGCGTTTCAGGGAGCATCACCCACAGCGGCACGCAGGCGATGGCGGTTGCCGTCCGTCATCCAGATGCGCTTGTGGGTATTGATTGCGAAGCCATTCTTCCAGACCGGGAAGCCCGCGAAATCCAGGACGGCATCGTTGATGCGCAGGAAGCGATATGCCTGACGCACTCGGGCTACCCTTTTGCGCTGGCGCTGACGCTCGCTTTTAGCGCAAAAGAGAGTTTGTTTAAGGCGCTCTTTCCGCAGGTGAGGACTTACATGGGTTTTGACTGCGCTCGTATTATGACACTCGATGAAAGAACACTTACGCTGGCCCTAACCCGACCACAGGCGGAGTTTAAGGAAAACACGCTATTTACAGTTCACTGGTTACTTGATGGTAATCAAGTCATCACTTTGCTTTAACGCGCGTCAGGCTTCGAAAATCTTTGTTCACCACTCTTTCACTTCTTTTATTTCTCGCAATGCAAAAAAACACTTTTTAGGAATATATCAATCTTCTTTTCCATTTCTGCAGGAGTAGGATAAAACCCCAATAACCACAAAATTTAAATGGACTTATGATGCCGGTAAATGAAAGCATTATTCCCACCTCAGGAACCCCGATTAACCCAGGCGGTATCCGACAACTCACCATCGGTGAGATAGCTCTCGCTAAGACGCTTTACGGTTACAGTATCCATTATCATCTGGTGTGGGTGCACAGGGAAAGTTATCTTCCTTTTAATCTCCAGCCTGTGGATATAGCGATGAGTCCCAATGGTGAAATGTGGTACAGAGAGGAAACGTATTCACCAGATTTTTCGTTAGAGAAAAGCCTCCGAAAAAAGCATCGATTCATGCATGAAATGATGCACGTCTGGCAGACACAAAAAGGAATGTTTGTCAGAACCAGGGGATTATTTTCTGGCATTGCTGATTATTCATACAGCTTAGATAAAGCAGATCTATTGCATTATGGTTTAGAGCAACAGGCATCAATAGTAAGTGACTATTGGTTATTGAAATTCCATGGATTAACAAACAATGAGCATTTGTTTGAATATCGTGATTTTAACCGGAATGAGACTATTTATTACCTTCTTCAGAAATACCAGGCGATTTTGAGAGGTTTTCCTGGATGAAAAAAATAATTACCTTGCTTAGTTTATGCATTTTACTGACGGGCTGTCCAGGAGGCAAACGTGCACCCCATCCCAGAGCCACGTACATCAATGGAGATTATCTTTGTTTTAGCGTAAATAAAAAAGACAAACTTAATTACTATACAATTTACTCTAGTGAAGGTAGCGATATAACTATCGTGGCGGGCTCCGGAAGAGAACATTTGAATCTTAACTACCCTGATAATTGCATAGATATCAATTGGAAATATGGATATACCTACGTAATTAACTATGGATTGAATGGTGAAGATTATGAACATGAGTTTTTTATCGATAACGACGGGCAACTAACTAATCTGGGAGGATTATAATGTCACTACCCGCTTACCTATTTCTCTACGACGAGAACGGAATGCTCGTACAGGGCGAATGTATGATGCCAGGTCGAGAAGGTGCTATCGAAATCATGAACAGCAGCTATGGTGTAAAACAAGCCGTCGATAGTCATACCGGCAATATGACCGGAACACGACAGCATTGCCCAGTTACGCTGCATAAGCAATTAGATAAGGTAAGTCCTTACCTTGCCGTTGTCGCTTGCGAAGGAAGACGCCTGCAAAAAGCCATTATTAAATATTATGAAATTATTGAAGCGGGAGCAGAAAGAGAGATCTACACCCTCACGCTTGATAGTGTGGTAATCTCATCTTTAGATTTTACGCATGTATACTATCCAGGCAGTTCTGCCCCTAACATGCATGAAGTAGTAGGCCTGCGATTTCGTGGCATTCAATGGAACTATGTTAAAGGCAATATTATTTATGATGATGCATGGATGAAACCTGCGCAGAAAGAAAAACAGAATGGTGAATATAAATAAAGGAAATATTGCCCTTCAGTCCCAAAGCACATTTAACGCCTGATGGCGCTTCGCTTATCAGTCCTACAGCAAACCGGTTTTGTAGGCCGGGTAAGGCATCGCCGCCACCCGGCATGAAGGCAGCGGCGATGCCTTTTTACATTCTTCACTTCAAGGATCAAACATCAGGGAACATCACGCTATTCCCCGGCGCTTCCCGGTGCAGGTGGATAAAGTTCAGGTGCCGTTCATACTGGTCCAGAATGTCCGTAATCACCTGCTCCTTGCTGTAATCCATCAAATCATTCCCCTGACTCCCTTCCAGCAGGAAGGTCTCAAGCCGGTAGTAGGTCGACTTCCCGCTGCGCGCACGATAGGTGAACCCGGGTACCGAATACTGCTGCGGCCAGATCTGGTAGACAAAGTTCTGCTCGTCGCCCATGTGCACCAGCAGGTTCAGGTGTCCCAGGGTCTCGCCCTCTTCCGGCGGCAGGTTTTTCAGCTCCACGTAGGCACCGCGCAGCTTCAGCTCCTGCGCCACCTCTTCCATCGCCGGGAAGCAGACCGTCTCCATCATCTGTTTGGTGTAGCGCGTGCCCGGGTAGTTCATCAGGCGCGACAGGCGTTTCTTCCAGCTCAGCCTGTCCTGCGCCCCCATCGGACGCGGGGCGGTGTCGCGGCTGGCGCTGACGCGGCGGTAATCTTCCACCTTGAGCGATTTATACAGCCCGGCCATCACGAAGAAGATGACGAAGCTGAACGGCAGCCCCATGATCACCGTGGTGTTCTGTAGCGCCGAGATGCCGTTGGTCATCAGCATGCCGAGCGTCAGCAGGCCGATGGCGACGGACCAGAAGATACGCAGCCAGTTCGGCGCATCGCTGTTGATGTCTTTCAGCTTCGAGGTGAAGTTACCCAGCACCAGCGCGCCGGAATCCGCCGAGGTGACGTAGAACAGCAGGCCGGTAATGGTCGCCACGGAGGCGCTAAAGGTAAACGCCGGGTACTGCGCCAGCAGGCTGTAGAAGCCGCGCTCCGGGTGCGCCATCGCTTCCTGGGCAAAGGTCGCATTGCCGTGGATGATCTCATGGAGCGCGCTGTTGCCGAACACCGACAGCCACAGCAGGGTAAAGGTGAACGGGATGATCAGCGTGCCCATCACAAACTGGCGGATGGTGCGGCCACGCGAAATACGCGCCAGGAACAGGCCGACAAACGGCGACCACGCCACCCACCACGCCCAGAAGAACAGCGTCCAGTTGTTCATCCACTCCACCGGGCGGTCGAAGGCGAAGCTGTTCAGCGTCATGCCCATAAAGCGGTTCACGTAGTCGCCCACGTTGAGCACTAAGGCATTGAGCAGGAACGAGGTGTCGCCCATAAACAGCACGAACAGGATCAGGCCCAGCGCCAGCGCCACGTTCAGCTCGGAGAGCACGCGGATGCCCTTATCGACGCCCGATGTCACCGAAATGGTGGCAATAATGACGGAGAGCGCGATCAGCGCCGCTTTCGCCGCCATCGAGTCCGGAATATCAAACAGCACGCTCAGCCCGTAGTTGAGCTGCACCACGCCGATCCCGAGCGTTGTCGCGATGCCGAAGATGGTGCCGATCACCGCCGCAATGTCGACGCTGTGGCCAATCGGGCCGTTAATCTTTTTACCGAAAATCGGATACAGCGCAGAGCGAATGGTGAGGGGTAAATTATAACGATAGCTAAAGTATCCGAGCGCCATACCCATCAGGGCATACATCGACCAGCCCGTCAGTCCGTAGTGGAACAGCGTCCAGACCATCGCCTGGCGCGCGGCCTCCATCGTCTGCCCCGCCCCTTCTGGCGGCTGCATATACTGCGTGACCGGTTCCGCCACGGAGAAGAACATCAGGTCGATGCCGATGCCCGCGGCAAACAGCATTGCGGCCCAGCTCAGCAGGCTGAACTCGGGCTTGGACTGCTCGGGCCCGAGCTTCACCGAACCGAAGCGCGAGCAGGCAATACAGACCACGAAGACGATATAGAGCGTCGCCGCCAGCAGATAATACCAGCCGAAGGTCTTCGACACCCAGTTCAGGGTGCGTCCAATCCACTCGGCAGAAAAATCACGAAAGAAGATGGTCGTCAGGGAAAACAACAAAATCAGCCCGGCGGACGTATAAAAAACGACCGGGTTGATTTTGTCTTTTTCTCTGTCCTGTGAAAGGTCTGTCATCCAGTATCCTCACTGTTTTTGTAACTATTAAAATCCAAATCCGCAACAATTAAGACACATTTTATATTGAACGTCCAATCAAAAACCGCTTTAATGGTTAACCAACGCTGATGAATGGAGTGGCAAAAATGCCCAAAGTGGGGATGCAGCCGATCCGGCGCAGGCAGCTTATCGACGCCACGCTGGAAGCAATAAATGAAGTGGGAATGCATGACGCGACGATCGCGCAGATCGCCCGTCGGGCGGGCGTTTCCACGGGGATCATCAGTCACTATTTCAAAGACAAAAACGGTCTGCTGGAAGCAACCATGCGCGATATCACCGGCCAGCTGCGCGACGCGGTATTGAGCCGCTTACGCGCCCTGCCGGACGCCAGCGCGGAGCAGCGCCTGCAGGCGATTGTCGGCGGCAATTTTGATGAAACCCAGACCAGCGGCGCGGCAATGAAGGCCTGGCTGGCCTTCTGGGCGAGCAGCATGCACCAGCCGATGCTCTACCGCCTGCAGCAGGTAAGCAGCCGCCGCCTGCTGTCGAACCTGGTGTACGAGTTCCGCCGCGAACTGCCGCGCGATCAGGCCGAAGAGGCGGGCTACGGCCTGGCGGCGCTGATCGACGGGCTGTGGCTGCGCGCCGCGCTAAGCGGCAAGCCGCTGGATAAGACCCTGGCACAATCGCTCACCAGCCACTTTATCAGCCAGCATTTACCGACCGAATAACCGAGGAGAATTTATGTCCCGAATGGCAGAACAGCAGCTTTATATCAATGGTGGTTATACATCCTCCACCAGCGGTCGCACCTTCGAGACCATCAACCCGGCCAACGGTGACGTTCTGGCGACCGTACAGGCCGCCGGGCGCGAAGACGTCGATCGCGCCGTCGAAAGCGCAACGCGCGGGCAAAAAGTCTGGGCGGCGATGACCGCCATGGAGCGCTCTCGCATCCTGCGTCGCGCCGTCGATATCCTGCGCGAGCGCAACGACGCTCTGGCAAAGCTGGAAACCCTCGACACCGGTAAAGCGTATTCCGAAACCTCAACCGTGGATATCGTCACCGGTGCGGACGTGCTGGAGTACTACGCGGGGCTGATCCCGGCGCTGGAAGGCAGTCAGATCCCATTGCGCGAGACCTCGTTCGTCTACACCCGCCGCGAGCCGCTGGGCGTGGTGGCGGGCATCGGCGCGTGGAACTACCCGATCCAGATCGCCCTGTGGAAATCGGCCCCGGCGCTGGCGGCGGGCAACGCGATGATTTTCAAGCCGAGCGAAGTGACGCCACTCACCGCCCTGAAGCTTGCCGAGATCTACACCGAAGCGGGCGTTCCGGACGGTGTGTTTAACGTCCTGCCGGGCGTGGGCGCGGAGACCGGCCAGTACCTGACCGAGCACCCGGGCATCGCCAAAGTCTCCTTCACCGGCGGCGTCGCCAGCGGCAAGAAGGTAATGGCCAACTCGGCGGCCTCGTCCCTGAAAGAGGTGACGATGGAGCTGGGCGGCAAATCGCCGCTGATTATTTTCGACGACGCGGATCTGGATCTCGCGGCGGACATCGCCATGATGGCGAACTTCTTCAGCTCCGGCCAGGTATGCACCAACGGCACCCGCGTGTTCGTGCCCGCGAAATGTAAAGCCGCGTTTGAGCAGAAAATCGTCGAGCGCGTGGGCCGCATCCGCGCGGGCGATCTGTTCGATGAACGCACCAACTTTGGCCCGATGGTCAGCTTCCCGCACCGAGACAGCGTGATGCGCTACATCGCCAAAGGCAAAGAGGAAGGCGCGCGCGTGCTGTGCGGCGGCGACGTGCTGAAGGGCGAAGGCTTCGATAACGGCGCGTGGGTGGCCCCGACCGTGTTCACCGACTGCACCGACGAGATGACCATCGTGCGCGAAGAGATCTTCGGCCCGGTGATGTCCATCCTGACCTATGAGTCCATTGAGAAAGCGATTCACCGCGCCAACGACACCGACTACGGGCTGGCGGCAGGCATCGTCACGGCCGACCTGAACCGCGCCCACGGCGTCATTCATCAACTCGAAGCGGGCATCTGCTGGATCAACACCTGGGGTGAATCCGCCGCAGAGATGCCGGTCGGCGGCTACAAGCACTCCGGCATTGGCCGCGAGAACGGCGTGATGACGCTGCAGAGCTACACCCAGGTGAAGTCCATCCAGGTTGAGATGGGTAAATTCCAGTCCATATTTTAACCGGGAGGTTTATTTGCAATTTGACTACATCATTATCGGGGCCGGCTCTGCCGGCAACGTGCTGGCTACACGACTGACTGAAGATCCGAACACCACCGTCCTGCTGCTTGAAGCAGGCGGACCGGATTACCGATTTGACTTCCGCACCCAGATGCCCGCCGCGCTGGCGTTCCCGCTGCAGGGCAAGCGCTACAACTGGGCGTACGAAACCGAGCCAGAGCCCTTCATGAACAACCGCCGCATGGAGTGCGGGCGCGGCAAAGGGCTGGGCGGCTCGTCGCTGATCAACGGCATGTGCTACATCCGCGGTAACGCGATGGACCTCGACCACTGGGCAAAAGAGCCGGGCCTGGAGCACTGGAGCTACCTCAACTGCCTGCCCTACTACCGCAAGGCAGAGACGCGCGACGTGGGGCCGAACGACTATCACGGCGGCGATGGTCCGGTGAGCGTCACCACCTCGAAACCGGGTGTGAACCCGCTGTTTGAGGCAATGGTGGAAGCGGGCGTGCAGGCGGGCTATCCGCGCACCGACGATCTCAACGGCTACCAGCAGGAAGGCTTCGGCCCGATGGACCGCACGGTCACGCCGCAGGGCCGACGCGCCAGTACCGCGCGCGGCTATCTGGACCAGGCGAAACCGCGTCCGAACCTGACCATCCGCACCCACGCCATGACCGATCACATTATTTTTAACGGCAAGCGCGCGGTGGGCGTCGAGTGGCTGGAGGGTGAAAGCACCATTCCATCCAAAGCGACGGCGAACAAAGAGGTGCTGCTGTGCGCAGGGGCGATTGCCTCCCCGCAGATCCTCCAGCGCTCCGGCGTAGGCAGCGCAGACCTGCTGAAGCAGTTTGATATTCCGCTGGTGCACGACCTGCCCGGCGTGGGCGAAAATCTGCAGGATCACCTGGAGATGTACCTCCAGTACGAATGCAAAGAGCCGGTCTCCCTCTACCCTGCCCTGCAGTGGTGGAACCAGCCGAAAATTGGCGCCGAGTGGCTGT
Source organism: Enterobacter sp. SGAir0187 (assembly GCF_002952735.2). Lineage (NCBI taxonomy): Bacteria > Pseudomonadati > Pseudomonadota > Gammaproteobacteria > Enterobacterales > Enterobacteriaceae > Enterobacter > Enterobacter sp. SGAir0187. The sequence goes on from NZ_CP025034.2 coordinate 1,341,974, forward strand.
TTGGCGGCACCGGCGTGGGTGCGAGCAACCACTTCGAAGCGGGCGGGTTTATCCGCAGCCGCGAGGAGTTTGAGTGGCCGAACATTCAGTACCACTTCCTGCCGGTGGCGATTAACTACAACGGCTCGAACGCGGTAAAAGAGCACGGCTTCCAGTGCCACGTCGGCTCCATGCGCTCGCCGAGCCGCGGCCACGTGCGCATCAAGTCCCGCGATCCGCACCAGCATCCGGCGATCCTGTTCAACTACATGTCACACGAGCAGGACTGGCAGGAGTTTCGCGATGCGATCCGCATCACCCGCGAGATCATGCACCAGCCCGCGCTGGACAAGTATCGCGGCCGTGAAATCAGCCCGGGCGTCGAGTGCCAGACCGACGAACAGCTGGACGAGTTCGTGCGCAACCACGCCGAAACCGCCTTCCACCCGTGCGGCACCTGCAAGATGGGCTATGACGAGATGGCGGTAGTCGACGGCGAAGGCCGCGTTCACGGGCTGGAAGGGCTGCGCGTGGTGGATGCGTCCATTATGCCGCAGATCATCACCGGCAACCTGAACGCCACCACCATTATGATCGGCGAAAAGATTGCCGACGCCATCCGCGGACGCGAGCCGCTGGCGAAGAGCACGGCGGCGTATTATGTGGCGAACGGGGCACCGGTTCGCCGCTGAGGATATTTCTCCTCACCCAGGCCCTCTTCCATACGGGAGAGGGTTTCCAACAAAATAATGCCTGCACGGACGGCCCCCTCTCCCTTGAGGGAGAGGGCTGGGGTGAGGGGGAACATACGGCTGTGGTGGTCATTCCGTTCACATTATGTTCCTTGCTACTCTGTAACGACATGACCAGTGAACGTGCCAGGGCGGCTCAATCGCCGCCGCCCTGGCGACCCGGGCTCCCGGCGGTAAATCGCCGCTTCGCGGTACCCTCAGCTTATTCCTTCAGGCTATCGGGTCGGGCATGAGCCTGCATCCCTGCAGGCCACGCCCTCTCGGCGCATCCCTGCGCCTCGCCCCGGCCTTACGGAAACGCTTCGGCGATTTACAGCCGGACCAGGGCATCGCTGTAAGTTATTCATTTTCCTGAATCACATTTATCGCTTCTGGTTAAAAAATGAATGGAGATCCCTTACCCCATAAGGGAGAGGGCGTTTATCTCCCCACCCAAAATTTTTTTATTTACCTGCATCCAGTTTCCCCCCGCCCCTCGTATATCAGTCTGTGAGCAACCCCTTTGCTCCCCAATCCGAGGAAAGATGATGAAAAAGCTAACCCGTGTTGCATTCGTAACCAGCGCTTTACTCTTCTGTGCAGGCGCATCAGCCGCCATGACGTCAGACACCGTGATGGTGGGCGGAGCGGCGATGTTCCCGAGCAAAAATATTGTTGAAAACGCCGTGAACTCGAAAGATCACACCACGCTGGTGGCCGCCGTCAAAGCGGCCGGGCTGGTGGATACGCTCCAGAGCAAAGGGCCATTCACCGTGTTTGCCCCGACCAATGCGGCGTTTGCGAAATTGCCTGCCGGCACGGTCGAGAACCTGGTCAAACCCGAAAACAAAGCCACGCTCACCAGCATTCTGACCTATCACGTGGTCGCTGGTAATTACGATATGAAAGCGCTGGAGCAGAAAATTAAACAGGGCGGCGGCCACGCGGAGCTGAAGACCGTTAACGGTCAGCCGCTGTGGATCATGAGCAACGGCCCGCACAATATTCAGCTTAAGGACGGTAAAGGCAATGTGGCGAACATTAGCACCTATGATGTTCATCAAAAAAACGGCGTGATCGATGTGATTGATACCGTCCTGATGCCTAAGTAGTTGTCTATACTTCGGAAGTGTGACGTTGCCTTCCGGGAAAAACATGGATAACGCGCTGGCTGAACAGCAACTGAAATTAATGCAGGCGGTCGCAAACGGCGATCGCCGTGCATTTGAACAACTTTATCGACTCACGTCGCCACACCTGTTTGCCGTCGCGCTGCGCATGCTGCGTGACCGCGCGTGGGCAGAAGAGATCCTTCACGACTGTTTTATCACCGTCTGGAGTAAAGCCGAAACCTACAACGCTGCACTGAGCTCCCCGATGACCTGGCTTACGCACATTGTGCGCAACCGCTGTATTGACTGGCTGCGCAGCGGACAAACCCGCGCTGCCGACCGCGAGACGGCGTATAACGACGCGATTCTGCCTTGCGAGAACGATGAGCAGAATAACTGGCACGACGATGTGCAGGCAGAGCGGCTCAGACAGTGTCTCGAACATTTGAGCAGCGAACAGCGCCAGAGCATTACGCTCGCCTACTATCAGGGAATGTCTCACAGCGACATTGCCGACTGGCTCCAGCAGCCTCTGGGCTCGGTGAAAAGCTGGATACGTCGGGCAATGGACCATCTTCGGGAGTGTGTCGGGCTATGAATGACGCAGAAAAACGCGACGACATGCTAGCAGCAGAGTTTGCCCTCGGCACGCTGCGGGGAGGAGCACGGCTTCAGTTCCAGAAAAGGGTCCTCCATGAACCCGCTCTGGCCGCCCGCGTGGCGTACTGGCAGGAAATGTTCAGCACGCTGGATAGTCATCTTGTGCCCGTCCCTCCACCCGAGACGGTGTGGAAGAGAATCGCCCTCGATCTGCCGCCCAAAAAGCCTTTACGCAAAAGTCGGCCTTATGTCGGCTGGATGGCTGCGGCCTCCCTCGCCGTCCTGTCGGTCGTTGCCTGGTATGCCATCCGTACCCCGGAACTCGCTCCGCTGATGGTACTCAACGATACCCAACAGCACGGACAGTGGGTCGTCAGCGCGGACGCCAGCCGTCAGCACCTGAGCATTGCCCCTCTTCGACCAACGGCTGTCGCGGCGCAACACAGCCTGCAGCTTTGGCTGATCCCAGGCGGGCAGGCGCCGGTATCCATGGGGCTGCTGCATAACGACATCCCCACACGCGTCACCCTCAGGAACACAACGCTCCCTCCTGACGCCACGATAGCCATAAGCCTTGAACCAGAGGGCGGATCGCCCACTGGACTTCCCACTGGCCCGGTGCTTTACAGTGGCAAATTGTAATCCTCAGGCCCTGTTCGCAGGGCCGCTATCGTGACCCCATTTCATTTATATACTATTCTCGGTTACCTATAAGAATTAAATATTAGGACTGTAATTAATTTAATTATTAAAAAACGACATTGACAGACTCTTCCATACTCCATTAAGTTTTAAACGAAGATCATTTTATTCCCGATACACAATATATCCAAAACTGCGTTAATGAATTTGTCATTATTCATTAACGCTTCTCTGCCTTTTATTTTTTGCATCACTCAATAGCGAGATAAGCTCATGAATAATAGTGCAAACAAGGTTGTTGTCATTACTGGTGCCAGCAGCGGTATTGGTCAGGCGATTGCCCTCCATTTAGCGAATAACGCGTTTTCGCTGGTGCTGGTGGCGCGCCGTCTGGACAGAATTAATGCCCTGGTGGATCAGATTATTCAGCAAGGCGGCAAGGCTATCGCCGTCAAGGCCGATGTCACCCGTCAGGAAGAGGTTCAGCGCGCCATTGACGCTGCCGTTGCCGCCTACCAGCGCGTGGATGTGGTGATCAACAACGCGGGCTTTATGGCTATCGCCCCCCTCAGCGAGCTGAAAACCGACGAATGGGACAAGATGATTGATACCAATCTGAAAGGGGTACTGTACGGTATCGCTGCCGCTTTTCCGGTGTTCCAGCGTCAGGGCAGCGGGCATTTTATTAACGTTGCCTCCGTCGCGGGCATCAAGGTGCTGGCACCTGGCGGCGTGGTGTACAGCGCCACGAAATTCGCCGTCCGTGCACTGAGTGAAGGCTTACGTCAGGAGGCGGGTAAAACCCTCCGCACGACGCTTATTTCGCCCGGCGCCGTCGAAAGCGAACTGCAATTCGGCAGTTCTGACGAAGAGAGCAAAAAATTTCTCCATGAGTTTTATAAGCAGGCTATTCCGGCTGACGCGATTGCCCGCGCGGTTTTATTTGCCATAGAACAGCCTGGCGACGTTGATATTAATGAAATTGTTGTTCGTCCAACGCAGGAAGAATTTTAGCCGGCGTTAAATAATGCTGAATGAGGTGTCATTATGATTAAATCATTAACGTCCTTATCAGATCTCAATATGCGAACGGGTGCCGATATTCTCCTTGAAGTGCTGGAGAGTGAAGGCGTGGAATATATTTTTGGCAACCCCGGAACCACCGAGCTTCCACTCATTGATGCCCTGCTTCGCCATGAAAATATTCACTATATTCTGGCGCTTCAGGAGAGCACCGTGGTGGCGATTGCTGACGGCTATGCGAAAGCTTCCGGCAAAACGGGCTTTATCAATTTGCATACCGCCAGCGGTCTGGGGCACGGCATGGGGAACCTCATTAATTCGCGGATCATGAAAACCCCGCTGGTGGTCACCGTTGGACAGCAGGATACGCGGCACTACGTCCGCGATCCGCTGCTGTATGATGATATTGTTTCCATTGGCTCCCCGGTCATGAAATGGGCGCAGGAGGTCACCAGCGCCGACCAGCTCCCGGTGCTGGTGCGCCGCGCGTTTCACGCTGCCAGCTACCCTCCGGCCGGTCCGGTGCTGCTCTCTCTGCCAATGAACGTGATGGAAGAGCTCAGCGACGCCGGGATACAAACGGCCTCTAAAGTGAACTACCACACCGTGGCGGGCTCGCTGGACGAGCTGGCCGAGGAACTGAGCCAGGTTACGCCCGGCAGGATCATGATTGTGGCGGGCGATGAGGTGCACTCCAGCGGCTCGACGCAGGAGATTGTCCAGTTGGCGGAAGCGCTCAGCGCCCACGTCTACGGCTCCTCCTGGCCGCTGAATTTGCCTTTTCCCACTCAGCACGCGCTCTGGCGGGGCAATATGCCCACCACCGCCAGCGAAATCGCCAGCATCATCAATGCCTACGATGCTGTGTTCATCATCGGCGGCAGAAGCCTGATCACCATTTTGTACAGCGAGGGGGAGGCCATTCCGGCGACCTGCGCGGTGTATCAGCTCTCGGCGGATATGCACGAACTTGGCCGCACCTATGCCACCCGCCTCTCGGTGATGGGGGATATCAAGCTCTCCCTGCACGAACTGTTGCCAAAGCTTGAGCAGCGCCTGATCGCCAGCACGCTGGTCCACCAGCGGCTGCTGGTTGCGGCCCGCGACGAACGGGAGAAGGAGTGGCAGCAGCAGGAGGAACGTCTGGCCGCCGAGCGGCTACGCCCGGCGATCTCCCCGATGGTCGCAGCCTGGGAAGTCATCCGATCCATTCCGGCGGGCACCACCATCGTTGATGAGGCGATAGCGACCGCCAGGCATGTCCGCCGGTTCATCTCTGACCAGCAGCACCAGCGCTATTACTTTATGCGCGGTGGCGGACTGGGCTGGGGGATGCCTGCCTCAGTGGGTCATTCGCTGGGGCGCGGACGGGAGCCGGTGGTCTGCCTGATAGGTGACGGAGCCTCCCTTTACTCGCCGCAGGCGCTCTGGACGGCGGCACACGAAAATCTGCCGGTCACCTTTATCGTTATGAACAACAGGGAGTACAACATCCTGAAAAACTTTATGAAGAGCCAGGCTGACTACAGCTCAACGCGGCTGGGGCGTTTTATCGGGATGGACCTGGTGAACCCGCATATCGATTTTCAGTCGCTGGCCACCGCCATGGGCGTCCACTGCTGCCGGGTGACCGAGGCTGCAGATATCGCCGAAGCGGTAGCGCGCGGGCTACAGTCAGGAAAAACCAACCTGATTGAAATTGCGATTTCCGCGGATTAGCCGCGCGTTTACGCTGTACCCTACATAAAAAACTTATAACCGAAACGCCTCAAGCCGCTTTATCTGACGCCCATCGTCGTCAAAATTCTCCGCCGCCAGCCAGGCACGCAGCTCCGCGTCTCTTTGCGGCCATTCGCCGTCAATAATAGAAAGCATATCGCTGTCGCGGTTGCGCCCTTTACGCACCAGCTTCTGGCGCAGGCGCCCTTCCCAGACAAACCCCAGCCGCTCCGCCGCCCTGCGTGAGGCAACGTTCATCGAATCACACTTCCACTCGAGGCGCCGGTAGCCGTGCTCAAACGCATTTTTCAGCAGCAGCCACACCGTTTCAGTACCGATGCGGGATCCTTTCATTTTGCGCGACCAGGTGACGTGCCCGATCTCCACCGACCCCAGCAGTCGCTCGTTGGCCATATAGCTCACCAGCCCCACCGCACGTTCGGTGCGTAAGTCAATGACGGCAAACGGCACCAGCTCATCGTCCATGACCTTCGCCATGATCCAGTGCGCGGTGGCTTCCACGCTCGTGGGCTGCGTGCTGGCAAGCCACGTCCAGTCGCTGTCGTCGCCCAGCGCGTAGGCCTCATAGAGATCGGCCGCGTGGCGATCGGCGTCCAGCGGCTCCAGGCGACAATACTGGCCGAACAGCGGCGTGCGGGTTAACGCGCGCGCGCCTTTCCAGTCGGGAACGATATCGTTAACGGTTTGACCATGTTGATTGATTTCGGGCACGGCGGTGACTCCCTGAAAGGTAAGGAGTTTGTTATAGCAGGTTAAAAAGCGGGCGAAAAGAGAGGATGTTTAAGCCGGGTAAGGCATCGCCGCCACCCGGCAAAAAGATTACTTCAGCAGCTTCACCGTGGCATCAATGTCGATCTCATCTTCGGTGAAGATCAGCGTCGTGTTCTGGAAGGTGGTGATCGCCAGCTTCTTCACCGTGCGCATTTCGCCCGGCTTTTTATCGGATTTTGGTTTGATGCTGTTCATCAGCAGGCCCACCGACAGCACGGCGTTCTCTTTGTCGATTTTGGTATCAACGGGCTCTTCTTCGCTGAACACCACGAAGGATTTGATCGAGGTGAGCTTTACGCGCTCGCCTGCGATATAGAGATGTTTGCTTTCCGGGATCACCTTCACCGCATAGGCGGAAAGGCCTTTGTTGTTGGTGGTCGGCTCAAAGGTCACCGCGGCATCTTTCTTAATCAGATCGGGGTTCGCGACCTTAATCACATGAAAATAGCGGTTGTCGCCGTTTTCATCTTTGATAAATCCAAAGCCTTTATCTTTAAACCACGTTGTGATTGTACCGTTCATCGCTGTTACCGCCTGTCAGATCGTAATGACTAAAGTTTTGCAGCGCGCAGTGTAATGCACAATGACGGAGGAGACAAAAAAAAGCCCCTGCACAGGGGCAGGGGAAAACTCATGTCAGAGCTTATTAGAATTTAGTTGAACACCATCCCACCATCGATGAGCAGAGACTGGCCGGTCATGTAGTCAGAGTCCGGTCCCGCGAGGTATGAAACGCAGGCAGCGACATCTTCCGGTTCGGACAGGCGGCCAAGCGTGATGCGTTTGGCAAAGGTTTCGGTTCCGTAGCCGAGCGGTTTACCCGCCGCCTCGGAGACCTGACGGTCGATCTCTGCCCACATCGGCGTTTTCACGATACCCGGGCAGTAGGCGTTAACGGTGATCCCCAGCGGAGCAAGATCTCGCGCGGCGGTCTGGGTTAAGCCGCGCACCGCGAACTTACTGGAACTGTAGACGGCCAGCTCCGGGTTGCCGGTGTGGCCCGCCTGGGAGCAGGCGTTGATGATTTTGCCGCCGTGCCCCTCTTTGCGGAACGCGTCAATCGCGGCCTGGATCCCCCAGATCACCCCTTTGACGTTAATGTTGTAGACCTTGTCGACAATCTCCGGCGTGATGGACTCGATCGGCGTGGACGGCGCAACCCCGGCGTTGTTAACGATCACGTCGAAGCCGCCCAACGCGGTGCGGGCTTTCTCCACCGCCGCAAATACCTGCTCGCGGTCATAGACGTCCACCTTCACGGCGACGGCGTTACCGCCGTTGCGGATAATTTCATCGGCCACGGCTCTGGCCGTCTCCGCGTTATAGTCGGCGATGGCGACGGCAAAGCCATCCTTCACCAGGCGAAGCGCAATCGCTTTACCAATCCCCTGGCCTGAGCCTGTTACGAGAGCAACTTTTTGCATTTCTCTGTCCTTATGTTGAGTCACAAAATCTGGCTGAGATGGAGCTGGCCCATCAGCAGCGGGTTATCGCTGTAGTCGACGGGAATGGCCACCACGGCCGGGCCATCCACATCCATCGCCGCACGCAGCGTGGGTTCGAGCGCGTCGGCGCTCTCCACGGCAAAGCCTTTCGCGCCAAAGGCGTCGGCATAGACTTTGAAATCGACCGGGCCGAACTCGACGCCGGAAAGACGCTGGTATTTTTTCTCTTCCTGAATGGCAACCATGTTGTAGCCGTTATCCACCCAGATGATGTGCAGCACGTTAGCGTTGAGGCGCACCGCGGTTTCCAGCTCCATGCTTGACTGCAGGAAGCCGCCGTCACCGGAGACCGACACCACCTTGCGGCTCGGGTTGACCAGCCACGCGCCAATCGCCCACGGCAGCGCGACGCCCATGGTCTGCTGGCCGTTGGAGATCATCACCTGACGCGCCCGGAAACTGTAGAGGTAGCGGGCGATCCAGATATGGAAGCTGCCCATATCCACGGTGAGCGTCACGTCGTTATTCACGATGTCCTGCATGGCGCGCACGATGCGCAGCGGATGCAGGGCAAACTGGTTAAGCGAGGCGCCGCGTCGGTCGAGGAGGTCCCGCTGATGCTGGCGATCGACCAGAATTTCGGAGGCCCGCTGGCTTAGCTCCAGCTTATGGTCGATACGGTTAGCGAGCTGATTCAGGGTTTCGGCGATGTCCCCCACCAGCTCCAGATCCGGGACGTAGTTACGTTCTTCATAGGCAGGCAGCACGTCAATGTGCACCAGCGTGGCGTCGCCGCTGTTCCACATGGACGGCTCGTACTCCACCGGGCTGTAGCCGATGCAGATAATCAGATCCGCCAGATGCAGCAGACGGTCGCCCGCCTGGTTATTGAACAGGCCGACGCGTCCGGCGAAGCGGGTGAAGTGCTCCTGATTCACCGCCCCGGCGGCCTGATAGGTGCTGGTCACCGGAATGCGGCTTTTCTCCAGCAGCTTTCGCAGCGCGGCGCTGTTGGCGGGCTGGCTCGCCATTAGCCCCAGCAAGATGACCGGGTTTTTGGCCTTTTCGATAAGCTTCGCCACGTCGTTAATGGCGGATTCCGGTGCCGGGCCCATCAGCGCGGGACCGCTGGCGGGTAAAATCGCCCCCATGGCGGGCTGATCGACAATGTCCTGCGGCAGGCTAACAAACGCGCCCCCCGGCCTGCCGTGCTCAGCGGCGCGAAACGCGTTGGAAACCACCTCAGCAATCGCGTCCGGCGCACTCACCTCCACGGCGTATTTGGTGACCGGGCTGAACATGGCGACGGTGTCCATGCTCTGGTGCACCAGTTTGGCTTTATCCGCCCGCTTCACCGCCCCGCCCAGCGCCACCACCGGGTCGCCCTCGCTGTTGGCGGTGGCGATGCCGGTGATCAGGTTCGAGCAGCCCGGCCCGGAGGTGACCAGCGCCACCCCGGCCTTGCCGGTCAGACGCCCGACCGCCGCCGCCATAAACGCCGCGTTGGCCTCGTGGCGCACCGGAATAATCTCGATGGAGGAGTCCAGCAGGGAATCAAAGACCTTGTCGATTTTCGCCCCCGGGATCCCGAACACCTGCTTCACGCCCTGCGCTTCCAGCTGGCCGACAACCAAATCGGCGCCGTGCGCCCACTGACGTGACTGTTTCTCACTGTTCACGGTAGTTCTCCTGTTAGTTTTCGACGGCGCGGATAGCCGCATCAAGGTTGCTGGGATGCAGGTTGGCCTGTAAAAACGCGCTGTCGGCAGGCAGGTCGATCATCAGCTTGTGAATTTCACCGAAGGTGAGCACGCCGCTCTCCAGCTGGTAGTCGAGCAGATGCCCCCCACCCTGACGGTCGTCGGTAATGAAATGTTCGTGATAGCCCGCCACGTTGATACCCTGCATATGCTGCGGCGTGCGGAACCCGACCAGCACCCCTTCGCGCTGGTTAAAGCGGAACACCGGCTGGTCGTCCAGCACGTCGGTCATCGCCCGGTACGGCGGCGTCTGGCGCGGTACGGTGCGGGTGTGAGCGTGGCGGAAGTTACCGTCGATGCGCAGCGCGCAGAACAGGTTATCGGAGGGGATCTGCTGGTCGATGACGTCATGGATCTGCTGACGGCTGACCGGCGCATCGAAGGTTTTGCGGTACTGCGGCTGGAACCAGGTCATCACCGCGAACGGCGTTTTCTGCTCCGGCTTCGCGGCGCGGGCGCTGCCGTCGGCGCGCAGCTGGTACACCTGGCTGCTGAAGGCAATCATTTCGCCGTCCAGCTCGTTGAAGGTGCCCAGACCAAAATCACCGTGTGCCAGCAGATCGGCGATGGTGGTTTCTCCTTCATACACGCCGCTTAGCAGGGCGCTCATTAGCGATGTCTGATAGATCACGCTGTCAGGATGCTGAGCAGAGAACCCGCGCAGGGTCTCGCACAGGCTGGCCTCACAGTCGCAGGCAGATGAATGCTCCATCATGCTCGTCCTCTTCAACTTTATTTAGAAAGGTTAAATAAATGTTGACCCGATTCAGCAGAGAGTTCCAATATAGATACCATGCTGGTTTGAGACGTTTTAGATATGGAACTTCGTTATCTGCGCTATTTTGTCGCGGTTGCACGCGAGCGACACTTCACCAAAGCAGCCAAAGCGCTGGGCATTTCACAACCTCCCCTGAGCCAGCAGATCAAACGGCTCGAAGAGGAAGTGGGCACGCCGCTGTTCAGGCGCCTGACGCGGGGCGTGGAGCTGACCGAAGCGGGAGAAGCCTTCTACGAGGACGCCTGCAAGATCCTGGCGTTGAGCGACGCCGCGCTGGAGAAAGCCCGCGGCATCGCGCGCGGGCTGAACGGCAGCCTGTCGATTGGCATCACCAGCTCTGACGCTTTTCATCCTCAGATTTTCGCGCTAATCCGTCAGTTTCAGGTGCAGAACATGGCGGTGCAGGTTCATCAGGTAGAAGCGAATATGTCTTCGCTGACGACGATGCTGGCGGACGGTGAGCTGGATATCGCCTTCGTGCGCCTGCCGTGCGAAAGCAGCAAGATGTTTGAAATCAAAATTCTCGACCGCGAGCCGATGGTGGTGGCGCTGCATCGCGATCATCCGCTGGCGGCATGCGATTCGCTGGCATTAGAACAACTGCGGGATACGCCGGTGGTGCTGTTCCCGCAGGAGGTCGCGCCGGGCCTGTATGACCGGGTTTACGGCTGCTGCGAGCGGGCCGGGATTGACGTGCAGCACGCGCTGCAGTCGTCGCAGCTTTCATCCTCCCTGAGCATGGTTTCCGCAGGCGGCGGGTTCGCGCTGGTACCGAAATCTATGGCGGCCATTTCTCCGCCGAATGTCACCTATCATGCGCTGAGTTCACCGGCGCTCTATACCGATATCGCGCTCTGCTGGCGGCGCTTTGAACGTTCGCGGACGGTGAAGCGGTTTCTGACAATGATGAGCGAGGGTTAGCGGCCAGTTTGGTTGGTGGTTTTTGTTGGCCGGGTAAGGCGTAGCCGCCACCCGGCAATGCCCTTCTGGAAGCCGCCTCGCAAACCTGCAAGCAACCTTATGTAATTCAGGGGCATCCCTTTTCATCCCTTCTTCGCGGTCGTAAAGTGCCTGCGTTGCGGCACATCCGTAACCGGGCGTAGGAACCCGTTAGCATAACATGACGTTTTATGGACAAAGAGGATGCTAAATGGCGACTACCCCTGGATTTTCGTACGTACGCGCTGAAGAAAGCGCTGTTCATCACCTTCTCCACCTGCAACTTTCTGACTCTGCGGATCTCTTTCAACTGGCTGACGCCTGCACGGCGTATGTTAGCGTGCTGGTGGAAACTGACGACGCGGTGACGTTTACCACGCTCTGTAAGCGATTGCTGGCTGCGCTGAAGCGGCTGCGGGAATGCTGTGACTCGGAGCTTCCGTCGTATCTGGTTGAGCAGTTGATTGCAGGAGAAAAGGTTACCTCCTGCGTACCGGACTGCTGGCAAGAAACGGCTCTTCAGGTGGACTATGCCGTGGCGTTAACGCGGGCGGTGATGGGCGGGACGTTGCCTGCGAGCGTGGCAAAAGAACTCACAGGGCTACTGCATGATATGGTCTGGCTGCTGGCTGAGTTTGTGAAGGAGCCGTATATTCCGGCGCACTGAGACGGGTGATGGAAGGCCGGAATTCTGCTGCGGATGGGCGAGGATTTCGGCCAAATCCCCCTCTCTTTTCCTGGTAATTGTCTTTATCAAAGCATCTGTTACTCTGGCTGGGCTAAAAGGATGACAAGGATGAGAGATGCTGAATCCAGGATTCGTTACCCGCAAAGCGCTTGCTCACTGGCGGGACGTTCCCGCTTTTCTACCCCAGTTTCACTTCCATGAGAGACATCGAACGGTCATTCATACTGCTCATCCTGAAACTATTCTGCCATTGATTGCTAACTTTGACGTCCGGCAAGACCCCGTGATTCGGCGGCTAATGTCATTACGTCAAATACCGCAGAAATTACTGCGCAACCCGCAGTCTAACGCGATCGGCAACTTTGGTTCGCACAGCTTTACCCAGTTGAAAAGTTCACCATCTGAGCTGTGCTATGGCTTAATCGGACAATTCTGGCGAACTGATTTCGGTCTGGAAAACGTGCCGGATGCCAGTGCTTTTCAGACGCCAGCCGCTCCGGGCAGTGCGAAACTGTTACTTCGCTATCGGATAACGGAACTGGCGCCAGGGCAACATGAACTCTGTACGGAAACGTTCGTCTATTGTCCGGACAGAAGCACTCGGCTAAGGATGACAGCTTACTGGCTGGTAATCCGGGCAGGCAGCGGCTGGATTCGTAAAAGGACGCTGGAGGCTGTCAAAGCGAATATTGAAAGTCAGGCGTGAGGTGTACCTGTGAAATGTTCCGCATGGGACCCTCGCGGGAATATTTTCCCGCACGTAAATGGATTGAACAATGGAGATTTTAATGAATAAGCGCGCTATTGCCTGTTTGCTCGTACTCAGTGCATTCGCAGTAAATGCTGCTGATGGCGGTAAGGGTGGTGATGGAGGAAATGGCTCTGATGGCGGAAACGGTTCTGATGGCACCGTCTCATCTAATGGCCGAGCAGGTTGTCCGGGCGGAACAGATCAGGATCCATCGGGGAATTTTTATCTTCCCGGAACAAAACAGCAATGCAACCCGGGGAAGCAGGATGCAATGAAGAGCGCCAGGCAATGAAATAAAGCGTGACAATACGCTAGCTCATCCTGGTTCTGTTTCCTTACCTGCCTCCCTCTCCCGGCAAAATATTTAGCAAGGTAAAAGATAGGCATCACGACAATACCGACAGATAAGCGTTTTTGGAAAGCTTCTCCATGAAAAAAAGAGAACCACCTGAGCGTTTCTCACGAAAAATAGATTTTGACCACTTTGGGCAGCATGAAGTTGAAAAGAGCTATCGATCCAGCGTGATTTTGACAATAATATCGACCTTATCTGGATTTCATGATTACCATAACGGATACTTCTCTTACCGTCAGCCGATACGATTCGGTCTGGGTCTGGTAATCCCGTTCTTGGATGGGTATTTTTATGGGGGCCGGGCCAAGGAAATCATCCCAACGATTAAGGGCATCCTCTGGTTTAACTGGCTTAGGAGCATAAGTCTCATTGTGGTACCCCTGCCCTGGAGGATTAGGATTTTTTCCACCAGCATCAGATTCTGTCTTGCATAATCCCAGCGGATCAATCCACCTCAACGGATTCGGCGCATACTGATAAAGGTTCCACCCACCATTCAGCCCAATCGGATCCTGCACAATAAACCGTCCGACCTGCAGGTCGTAGTAGCGGAACAGGTTATAGTGCAGCCCCGTCTCACCGTCAGCGTACTGCCCGGCATAGCGAAGCGGCTGTTGCTACTGTGGTATTTTCTGCACCAGCCACGCGCACCTTACAGCAATAGGTGGGCTTCGCCAGGATCACCACAAGTACACTTTTATTAAAAATCAAGATCGACTTTAACTACCCCTGATGCATCTATTTTATCATCCTGAGCAGTAAGCATATCAATAAACTCATTGAAGGAGTTTGCTATTTTCGTCAGCCCGGAGGTCACTACTGAATGATTGAATATTGGATCAGACTCGTGATCCCAAAACCAAATCTCTCCCGACATACCTCCCTTGAGGCAAAGACAGATTTGATTATCACCAGACGAGGCTCCTATCGGTAACCATTGATCGCGAAAATCATTCCGGTATGTATCAGCCATTTCAAAGATAGTATATTCTTTACCCGATTCTGCAAGCCCGTACAAAGACTCAAGCGTATCGTTTCCTTGCTCATCAGACCACGGAGATGGTTGAAACGCCTTGAAAACAATATTTACATCAAAAAGAACAGAAACGCCAAAATGAAGTAAATAGACACGATAACTTTCAGGAATTGGCCCTATTGATGTTTCTAATGCTTTTAAACTCTTTTTCAGTTCATCTAATGGTAATGATGTCGGTTTCGCTCCAAAGCGCTCTAATTTTTTCAACATTTTCCTTTCCTCCTCATATCTGATGCGGAGCCAATATGTGGCACATTGCCATGAAGATCTCTTGGGACAAGAATTATGGTATTCGCAATCAGATGATGTGGAGTGTGCATCTTTTCCCTTAACAAATTCTGAGCCCCTTTCTGTGTAAGACCTTTTTCCTATGCAATGGCATTATTACCAATAGTAAAATACAAGCATATCTGACATTCTTTTTATTACTGTTTATCTATTTACTAACGTCTAAATGCAAAAAAAATAAGCCATGATCATATTCTGATTATGGCTTTATTTTGAAATATCATAAATCAACAGTTACATTCATTCCTGCATCAAGAGATGTCTCACAAATTTTCTTGTAAAATTCCGTAAAGCTATTAGTAATTCTATAGATATTGCCGCACTCATTTTGCTCAGCGATCTCAAACTCTTGGATATCATCCTCAGCATGTAGAGGTGTTCTGTCCCAATAATACACACCTTGGCTTTCACTGCCATTTAATATAAGGTAAAAGTTACCTCCAGGATCATCACCAATAATTAACTTATCATCAATGAAATCAAGTTCACTTAAAAAATTTTCATTTTGACGAAAAATGTCGTGGTTTGGATTTTTCATATTTATTCCAAAAAGGGCATAAAAGGCGATAACCCCTTCATCGACACCTTCATACTCTAACTCACAAAAATCCGGAGATTTTACAACAAAGCCATTTTTCAACCTGAGGAAATCTGTATAATCTTCAGGCAAACTAATTTTGAATTTTGCCTCCAAAATTTTAATTTCATCTTGAGTTGTAGGTTTACCGCATGAAATAGGCATAAGCTCTCCTTGCTAAGGTCATGACTTAGTGATCTTAGATACTCCACCTCTGTTATGGAAAAATCGATGGTAGTAATTAAAGCCGGAACTTAATGGTTTCCGGCATATTTCATTCATTTATCTAAATCAAAAAACATGTATCCTAGCCATAAAAATAATCATAGAATGCATCGAAATTTTCATTGCCGATAAGAGGCACAATTCTTTTCCGCAACTCATCAATAAAATCATCTTTTACTTCGTCATTATCATCTGCTATATCAAAGATATCATATTGGCCATATACCAAATCAATAAGCTCAGCTAATGAAAATATAAATCCAGAGAGACTGCTAGCTATTGTAAATGGTTCAATTACATCATAATTTGCATAAACAGGGGTATTCCCTTCATCGACAACCGCAATTATAGGTTTACCACCACCTAAATCATCACCAATAACAAGGTAATTGTCTGGTAAGTATTCATAACCATTTTGAGCATTCGAGAGTTCACTGACAGAATGAATTTTAATTGGCGTGAATCCTGTTTCAATTTTTAAATATTCAGGATTGTAATTTTTATATAAGTAATCAACATCTGTTGAACGAGGTAAGTTGGACGGGAATGCATTGTCCAGATCATTGACGGTGCTGAAACTCCCTGACAGCGAGTATTTATTGCAAATGACAATAAGTTGTTTTAATGCTTTTTCAATCTCATTCACAACAGTATCAGACGCATCCATAAATATAGCCCTCAGTAATAACTAATTAAATTAGAAAAAAAATTTTATAAAAGCAATTAAAAAATAAGAAAGCAAATGCATTCTGGATAAATACATCATCTGTATTATATAAGCCGGAAATAATTAATATTAATCCGGCTTGTATTCATAACTTAATTTTACGAGTACTGCCAAAAACCAGCTATGATATTCCCGCCAGATATGTTTTTATACAAATACAAAGCACCGTAACCAAAGATGTAATCACCATCAAGCAATGCATCTGGATAATAATCTTCATCTATCTGCATGAAAAATTCATAACCATCCTTCTGCAAAGCATCAAAATAATAATCTTCCGATTGTATTAACCTTGCTTCTTTGGTTTTAGTGATAAAATCAAACTCTTCATTTTCAACCTCATCATACCCAACAATAACTGCCTTATTAATGTGTTTTATCGTAAATGCATCATTATTGCTTTCATCAGAAAACGTATGCGTAAAAACTTTTACTGAACAATTGGGGTAGATATTGTTATCAATCATATCATCATATCCTTCAGGAATAAGTATCGTAATATACTCATGTCCATCATCAGGATTCTGAACTGTCAAATAAAACTTATGCCCCTGAATATCACCTAGTTTATCTAAAAAGTATTCAGGGATATTTCCACCAATCCGCCCAATGACATTACCATCAGGCAGGGTACTTATTTTAGCGATAAGATTAGATTTTAACATTTTGTCAACCCATTTTTTCTGGCAAACCCAATAGACTCTTCTCTAAGTTTCATTGCCGTTTCAGTGGCAAATTTTTTAGCGTTTTGACGTTCCCAACCTCTGTTATTCACCAAGTCTTCGTAAATACCTCTTCGAGTAATTGCAGTATTCCTGTTGATATTCTGCAATGCGGACTGGTTTTTTAGTACATTAGGATTATGCAATCCATATTTGGCCTGTAATTTGGATATGGTTTTATGCATAGCGTTTTCTTGCAAAGCTATCGCTGGGTTGGTAGTTGCAATACCAGACATTCTACCTTTTATTATGCCATTATTTCTTAGCCAAGCATTTTGTAATAACTCATGTGCAGTTAAACCGTCTTTTGCATGGACGGGGCTTCCATAGCCTGCGATTCCAAATTCGTTTATTAAACCCAGCGGATCAATCCACCCCAGCGGATTCGGCGCATACTGATAAAGGTTCCACCCGCCATTCAGCCCAATCGGATCCTGCACAATAAACCGCCCGACCTGAGGGTCGTAGTAGCGGAACAGGTTATAGTGCAGCCCCGTTTCACCATCAGCGTACTGCCCGGCATAGCGAAGCGGCTGGTGTACCATCGCCGTGGGATTCACAACCCGTGAGAACCCTTCGCTCTGATGGCGCACCTCGCCAAAGCTGCCGTACTGGCCGCTCCAGCGCACCCCGGCGCGCCGTTCAGATCGGTGTTAAACCAGTAAATCTCACCGCAGCTCTGGTCACGAAGGTGATCCACCCGCGCCTGCGTGCTCCAGTCTTCATTCGGTTCGTAAATATAGGTGCTGCACAGCCCACTCTCCTGCTCCAGCAACAGGCGGTAGCCCTGCCACAGGAAGCGGGTGTCGGTGATGCCGTGCGACGTGGTGACGATTTTCCGATTAGGAAAAAGTACTTACCAGACTAAAAAAGGTTGATGCGACAGAATTACACTCACATTCTTTGATTATTATTACCAAAGCATGAAAATTAGTACCAGCCTAAGAAACACCAAAAACTGGCACCTAATTTTACATACTTTTTGAAACTAGAACCATTTGGTGATTCTGGCAAGGAAGGATTGACAGGCATCACTTTCAGTTGCAAAAAATTCAATCTCTGTGCGTTTTCCACGTTCACTATAAAAAACACACCATAGCCCTCCATCGAAGATCAAACATAATGTCTCATCCTTAACACCATCAATAGAGTAGCTATCTCTAGGTATGTTTAATTTATTTAATTCACTTTGTAACTCTACTCTATCCACAGGTTTTGCCTTCTGTTTGCTTAATTACTTTCAAATGTCCGGAATCAATATAACTCTGTACAGATTGTTGGAGCTTATATTGAGTGCCCATACCCATTTCACCAAACCAAGGGGCAATTTTACTTTCCTGTACGTTTGGTATTGGCTTCATAACTTCATAAATAGTATAAGGTTTTGCATCAGTTCCTGGAGGCAAAGCACGCATCGGATATGGGGTTCCGACAGGTGATGTATAAGTACCACCCGGATATCCATAACGATCAATTTGTGTTCCTGGTTTCAATAAAGTTATCTTGGTTTCACCATAGGCACCATCATTTGGAGGCCAATAAGTGACCAGATCTGTGCCACTTAAGCCCCAAGGATCAATCCACCCCAACGGATTCGGCGCATACTGATAAAGGTTCCACCCACCATTCAACCCAATCGGATCCTGCACAATAAACCGCCCGACCTGCGGGTCGTAGTAGCGGAACAGATTATAGTGCAGCCCCGATTCACCATCAGCGTACTGTCCGGCATAGCGAAGCGGCTGGTGTGCCATTGCCGAGCGATTCACAACCCGTGAGAACCCTTCGCTCTGATGGCGCACCTCGCCAAAGCTGCCGTACTGGCCGCTCCAGCGCACCGCGCCGCGCTCGTCGGTCACTTCCAGCGGCGCGCCGTTCAGGTCGGTGTTGAACCAGTAAATCTCACCGCTGCTCTGGTCACGAAGATGATCCACCCGCGCCAGCGGACTCCAGGCCTCATTCGGGTCGTATACATAGGTGCTGCACAGCCCGCTTTCCTGCTGCTCCTGCAGCAGGCGGTAGCCCTGCCACAGGAAGCGGGTGTCGGTGGTGCCGTGCGTCGTGGTGACGATTTTGCGCGTGCGGCGGCCCAGCGCGTCGTAGTGATAGCGCGCCTCAAACCGCCCTTCCGGCCCGGTTCCCCGGGCGGACACCAGACGGTTCTCGGCGTCATACGCATAATGCTGTTCATACAGCCCGTTGCGGCGGCTGACCAGGTTACCCCAGTGATCGTATTTCATGAACAGCGCCTGCCAGTGCTGCAGGCGGTTATCCGTGACCGGTACCGGATCGTCACTGGCGGCGAGGTTATCCGCGGCGTCATAGCTGAACTGCGCCCGGCAGTGCCCCTGTCGGGCCTCGTAGTGCTTCAGCAGACGCCCTTCGGCGTCGTAGCCGTAGTCCACCTCACCGCGCAGGGTGTCGCTGACGCCGGAAAGCTCACCGCGCGCGGTATAGCGATACAGGCGTTCCAGTATCGCCTGCTCCGGCAGGGTCACGTCCGTGCTCAATTCGCTGCGCTGCAGGGTGCGTCTGCCGAGGCTGTCATACTGACGGAACTGCTCGCGCGCGCCCTGGGTGCGGCGCACCTCACGGTGCAGGCGGTCGCGCGTGAACTCGGTCACCAGCTGCTGCCCGAAGCGGATGGCGCTGACGTGGCCGGAGCCGTAGTGCAGCCAGGCCAGCTTTTGCTCGCCGGGCAGGGTCAGACCGGTCAGGTTGCTCAGGGCATCCCACTCGTAGCCCACCGCGCCGTTAATGCCGGACTCGCTCAGCACGCGGCCGGCGGAATCGTGGCGGTAAGCGATCTCATCGCTTTCGATACCCAGGGCAACGCCTTCGGCCGTCGGCGTGCGGCGGATGCGGGTGATCTGGCCGCTCAGGTCGCGGAAGTAGCGGTACTCCGCGTGGCGCTGAGTGCGCCCGATCAGCAGCCCGCTATCGTCATAGCTGAACTGCTGGACGCTACGGGCGATGCCGCCGTCGGCGGCAGGCCTGCCGTTTTCTTCGAGCGCGCAGAGGAACCCTCGCGCGTCCCATTCCATATGGCGCACGGTCTCGTCCGGGCGCGTTTCGCTGAGCGGGCGGCCCACGGCGTCGTAAGTGAAGCGGTATTCCGCCCCGTTGCCGTTATCGAGTCGCAGCAGGTTACCGCGCGGGTCGTAGCGCCACTGGCGCACGCGGCCAATACGGTCGGTAAGGCTGACCGGGAGGCCGAGCGCGTTATAGGCCCAGCTCACCTCGCTTTCCAGCGGGTCGCGCCAGCCCGTGAGCTGGCCGCGTTCATTCCACACCAGCGCCTCGCGGCTGCCGTCCGGGTGGATCACGGCGCTCAGCAGCCCGGCGTTGTTCCACTCCCGGCGCGTGATGTTCCCTTCCGCATCCTCGCTGGCAATCAGCTGCCCGAAGCGGTCGTAGGTGAAGCGGGTCACGCTGCCGGAGCAGTCGGTGCGCTGCGTCAGCAGCCCCTGGTGGTTCCAGACCAGGCGCACCACGCCGCCCGTGGCGTCGGTGATCCTCTCCGGCAGGTTTTCTTCATCATCGGGATAGCGATACGCGGTGGCGCTACCGGCCGGATCCGTCTCCGACAGCAGGCGGCCGCGAAGATCGTACCTGGCCTGCGATGAGGTGCCGTCCGGGTACACCGTGCGGGTGATGCGGTCGGTCAGACGATGCCAGTGATACTCCGTGCGGCGGCCCGCCGGGTCCGTCTCGCTGGTCATGCGGCCGTATTTGTCCCACGTGCTGCGGCGCATCGCCCCGCCGGGCAGGATGACGTCGCAGAGCTCGCCGTCGCGGTAAACAAACGTCGTCTGGCGACCGTCGTAATCCGTGAAGCGCGCGACGTTGTCGTCGTCATCCACCAGCCAGTGCGCCTGCGCGCCGTCTTCGCGGGTCGCGCGGCGGGTGCCGTTATCAAAATCGTATTCGAACGTCAGCTGTTCGCCGCCGCTGTGGCGGAAGCCGACCACGCGCGGCAGACCGTCAATCTCCCGCCAGCGGTATTCGCTCAGCAGGCCGTTGGCGTCCTCGTGGGCGCTCATCAGCCCGTCCTGCCAGCGGAAGCGTCGGCGCACGCTACCGCCCCGGCCGGTCACACAGACCAGCTGGCGCTGTTCATCATAAGCGTAACTGACCAGGCAGATCTCGTCATCCAGCCAGGCGCCCACGAGCCTGTCGCGGTCGTAGCGGCAGACCACGCGCTGGCCCGCGCTGTCGGTCAGAGCATGCAGGGTATTATCCGCATTCCACTCGAAGAGGATAGCGTTGCCGCAGGGTTCAGAGATGCGCTGGAGCAGTGACGGGGCATCATCCCGCAGCGGCGCATAGTGCCAGCGCTCGCCGCTGACGTCATACACCGACCAGCTGTCGTCCTGGTGGTGTTCAAGCCAGTTCTTTTCGCTTTCACAGTAGGTGCGCATCCCTTTCGGGACCTTCGGGAAGGCGACGTAATCGCCGGACGGCGCGCGCCACACCAGGCCGTCCTGATAAGGCTCCAGGCGGCTTTCCCAGAACAGGCTCCAGCCGCGGCCCAGCACGCTGTCGCCGGGGTTGCCGCTGCGCCAGTAGCGCTGCCAGCGCACAGGAAGACGGGAAGGGAGGATGAAGTCCAGCTCATCATCCCCGCTGAGAAACTTCTGTCCGCTGACAATATCCACCGGACGGGCGATGATCCCCGCGGCCGCCACGCCGGTCATCAGCGTGCCGGCGCGGCAGGCGATACGGGCCAGCTTGTTGATCCCGGGGATTTTCCCCAGCAGCTTAGACAACGCCCCGACTTTGCCGGCGGCACCGCCCCACCCGCCGATAAGCCCGGCGAACAGCAGGGTAAGATCGGAGACTTTATACAGCCACTCGGGGACTTCAGACTGAATGGGCAGGGTTTGCTGCGGGTCGCCGCCGATAATGACGTTATCCGAACCGGTCATCACCTTCGCGTCGCAGGTAGTGCGATCCCCGATGCGGGCCGCAGGCAGGCCATTAATGGAAACACGCGAGGAGCCTTCGGCCATCTGCTGCGAGCCGTCGTCAGAGCACTTTACCGCGCTGTCCGTGGCCATGGAGGCGGGTTTACCGTTGATAAACACATTGGGCGAGCCGGAGGTGATGACGCCTTTCTTCGTCATGCTGGATGCCCCGGCGTCCGCGATGCTGTCCCGGGCGGCGGTCGCCAGCTCCCCGGTGTAGTACCCCACGGCCAGGCTGGCGCCGACGAGCAGGACGCCCACCCCAAGGCAGGATGCGCCGAGTCCGGCAATAAACATCGCCCCCGCCAGAATGCCCCCGGCGGCAGCAATCAGGCCACCGACAATCGTTCCGGCAATCATCCCTGCCAGCGCACCGGAGTGGCCGATATCATCACCTACGCGTGCAGCTTCAAACATAACAACGGTCCCTGATGTTAATGGTGGAAGCGAAAGCTCCTGAGAAGATCGCCAAACAGCGCGCGGTCGACATCGCCAGGCGCGCGGGTGCAGGTCATGGTGAACACCAGAATTTTATCGTTCTCGACGTTAAATACGGCCTGCTGCTGCCAGATGCGTTTCCCGTCGCGCAGGTAGCTCGCCTGGACGGTTTCACCCTGCAAAAGGCCGTCGCCCAGCGTCGCGGCGCTGCGCTCCCCCTGCTTCCAGCCCTTGATGTGTTTTTCCATCAGGCCGAGCTGGCGATCGATATATGCGGCAAGCGCTTCGCCGGGGTTGAGGGCATCGCGGGAGATGTTGAACGCTGGCGCATCCGCAGCGGACGGCGCGAATACGTTGACGGTACGATCCTGATAACCTTCAGGAAAAGCGATCAGTCCTTCACTGAAAAGGCACTGCGAAGTTGGTTCTGACATTCAGCGGGTCCCACCACATTTTTTCAGAAGCGGTAAGTTTCGCATATGTGTTTAAGGCTGACTATCCCCAGATTATTGCCTTACGCTAGCCCTCGCCGAACGGAAATACAGCGGCCGTTAACCCGGCCCCTCGCTCCCTGCCGCCAGCAGCGGCACCACCACGTCGCTAATCGGCACCGCAATACCGTGCTCGCGCCCGTAGCGCTGGATCACGCCGTTACGGATATCCCACTCCATCGTACGGTTGGCCTGACGGTCCGCCAGAATCGACGTGCCGAGGTCCTCAGGCGCGCGCTGAAAGTTCGCCAGAATCTCCTGCGCCACGTCATCGGCCAGCTTCGCCCTCTCGGCGCGGGCGACAGTAAGCCCTTCCCGCAGATAGGCCAGCGCAAGCTCGCTGATATCCTCGCGCCTGAACATTCCGGCGCGGCGGTTGGACAACACCATCAGTCCGGCGACCGCGTTTTGCAGCAGCTTGCGCCAGGCGACGGTGGGGAAATCAGCCGAGAGCTCAACGTCACAGCGCGTACCGCGAAGCGCCTCCACCACGCGCTGCGCCTGCGGCACGTCCGGCAGGGTCAGGCGCGGTTTAGCCCGCAGCCACACGGAGGCATCCGGCTCGCGCTGCGCCGGGAACCAGACCACCGACGGCAGCACCGTTGCGCCGTTAACCCACGGCTCAAGCTGGGCTTTTTGCTCCACGCCGTTTTGCAGCGCACAGACCACGGTATTTTCATCGCACAGCGCGCGCAGCCATCCGGCGCTGTCGGCATTTTGCGTCGTTTTTACCGCCACAAAAACGAGATCGACGGGGCGCGTAATGACGTTCGGATCGGTTAATACCGGACCCGGCACGACCGTTTCACCTTCGTCGTAGCGCAAACGCAGTTCAGGATGCGCGGTGCGTCCGCACAGCTGCGGCGTGCGGCCCGCGTCGTGCAGCACAGCGGCAATGGTGGTACCAATTGCGCCAGGCCCAATCAGCGCAATCACAGGATGGTCAGACATGGTTAACTCCCCTTTTGCTAAGCCTGCTAACAGTTATACCACCCTGAGACGAGCGCGCCACACCCGTTGTCTATACTCAACACTCTACAGACAACGGAGTGCGCCATGCCTTTACCCGATTTTAAATCCTCTGAACCGTTCACCCTTGGCATCGAGCTCGAACTGCAGGTGGTTAACCCGCCGGGGTACGATCTCAGCCAGGACTCCTCCGCGCTTATCGCCGCCGTCAAAGACGACATCAAAGGCGGCGAAGTCAAACACGACATCACCGAAAGCATGCTCGAAATCGCCACCGGCGTGTGCCAGAACATCGACCAGGCGGCGGCACAGTTCTCGGTGATGCAGCAGAGCATCCTGCGCGCGGCGGCGGATCAGCACATTCAGATCTGCGGAGGCGGGACGCATCCGTTCCAGAAATGGCAGCGCCAGGAGGTGTGCGACGACGAGCGCTATAACGTCACGCTGGAGCGCTTTGGCTATCTGATTTTGCAGGCGACGGTGTTCGGTCAGCACGTTCACGTCGGCTGCCGGACCGGGGATGACGCCATTTACCTCCTGCACGGCCTGTCGCGCTTTGTGCCGCACTTTATTGCCCTGGCGGCCGCCTCGCCGTATATGCAGGGCACCGACACGAAGTTCGCCTCATCGCGGCTCAATATCTTCTCCGGGTTCCCGGATAACGGACAGATGCCGTGGGTCAACAGCTGGCAGGAATTCGAGGGGCTGTTCCGCCGCCTGAGTTCCACCAGCATGATCGACAGCATCAAAGATCTGCACTGGGATATTCGCCCCAGCCCGCATTTTGGCACCGTGGAGGTGCGGGTGATGGATACGCCGCTGACGCTCGGCCACGCGATTAACATCGCCGGGCTGATTCAGGCCACGTCACACTGGCTGCTGACCACGCGGCCGTATAAGCATCAGGAGCGGGATTTTCTGCTGTACCGCTTTAACCGTTTTCAGGCGTGTCGCTACGGGCTGGAGGGGGTTCTGACGGACGTGCATACCGGCGAGCACAAAACCGTGGCGGAGGACATCGCCTGGCTGCTGGAGCAGGTGGCGCCGTCGGCCGAGAAGCTCGGCGCGACGAGCGCCATCAATGAAATTGCCCTGCTGTTAAAGCAGGGCAAGAGCGAGACGCAGCGCATGCGGGACTTTATCTCTGACGGCGGCTCGCTGATTTCTCTGGTTCAGAAGCACTGCGAGCTGTGGGCGACGAGTCCGTAATGCCGTGACCCCACTCGCGCAGGCGCTGGAACAGCACGAACAGCGCCGGGATAAACAGGATCCCCACCACGGTCGCCACCAGCATGCCGCTGAACACCGTGGTGCCGATGATGCGGCGGCTCTGGGCACCCGCCCCGGTCGCCAGCATCATCGGCAATACGCCGATAATGAACGACACGGCGGTCATCATCACCGCCCGGAAGCGACGTGACGCCCCTTCCCGCGCCGCATCGACAATCGCCATCCCGTCCATGCGCCGCGCGCGGGCAAACTCCACGATAAGGATCGCGTTCTTGGCGGCGAGGGCTATCAATAGCACCAGACCTATCTGCACGTACACGTCGTTGGCATAGCCCGCTATCCACAGCCAGACCAGCGCCCCGCCGATGGCGAACAGCACCGAGAGCATCACGCTCGCCGGAAGCGTCCAGCTCTCATACTGGGCGACAAGGAACAGCCACGCCATCACCACCGCCGCCAGCACAATCCAGATCGCCTGGTTGCCGGTCTGCTGCTCCTGATACGACATGCCGCTCCAGGCGTAGTCGTACCCGGCAGGCAGGCTCTGCGCCAGAATTTCGCCCATCGCCGCCATCGCGGTGCTGCTGCTCACCCCAGCCGCCGCCGAGCCGCTCACCGATACGGACGGGAACTGGTTGTACTGCTGCAGGAACGGCGCACCGACGGTTGGCGTGATGGTGACGAGGTTGCTCAGGCGCACCCGCTCGCCGCTGTTGCTGCGCACAAACAGCTCGCTGATTTGCTCGGCGCGCTCGCGCCACTGCATCTCGTTTTGCATCACCACGTGGTAGACGCGGTTGTTGATGCTGAAATCCCCGGCGCGCGTGCCGCCAAAGGCGGTTTGCAGGCTGCTGAAGATGCGCGACACCGGCACGTCGAGGCGCGCGGCGCGCTCGCGGTCAACGGTCAGCGTCAGCTGGGGCACGTTACTGCTCCAGGTGGTGAACACGCGGCTCAGCTGAGGATGCTGGTTAGCTTTCGCCAACACCTCACGCGTCACGCGCTCCAGCTCCGCCGGGCTCTGCCCCGCCTGCGCCTGAATACGCAGGTCGAAGCCGGAGGCGTTGCCCAGCCCCGGCAACGTCGGCGGCGCGAAGGTCATGATGGTCGCCTCCGGCAGGGCCAGCAGCTGGCGCTGCAGGGTGCCCATCACCTCCTCCAGCGGCGGGCGCTCGCTCCAGTCCTTCAGCATGATGGAGATAAACCCGCCGTTGGAGGCGCTGGTGCCGTTGAGGATGTTAAATCCGGACACCTGAATCACGTCCTCCACCGCCGGATTTTGGGCGATCAGCTCCCGCGCGGTGGTCATCACCGCCTCGGTGCGCTCCAGCGAGGCCGCTTCCGGCAGTTGGACGCTGGCGAAGAAGTAGCCCTGGTCTTCCTGCGGCAGGAAGCCTTTGGGCATCGACGTAAAGCTGAACGCCACCACGGCCGCCGCGCCTGCGGTGGCCAGCAGCGCCAGCCACGGACGCAGGTTTAAGACATGCACGAGGCGGGTGTAGAAACCGCGCGTGGCGTCCAGCCCACGGTTAAAGGCGCGATAAACGGCCGCCGGTTTCTCCGGGCGCGGGCGCAGCAGCATCGCGCACAGCGCGGGTGTCAGGGTCAGCGCCACGAGACTTGAGAGCGTGACGGCGGTGGAGAGCGTCACCGCGAACTGGCGGTAGAGTTCGCCAACAATCCCCGGCAGCAGCGCCACCGGCACAAACACCGCCAGCAGCACCAGCGTGGTCGCGATCACCGGCCCGGCGATCTGGCGCAGCGCCAGCGCGGTCGCCGCCGTGCGGCTCTGCCCTTCCGCCATCAGCGTTTCGACGCTCTCCACCACTACAATGGCGTCATCCACCACCATGGTCAGCGCCAGAATAATGGCGAACAGACTGAGGGTGTTGGCGGAGTAGCCGAGCGTGTAGAGCACCGCGAAGGTGCCCACCAGCGACACCGGAATGGCGAGCGCGACAATCAGCGTTGCGCGCCAGCTTTGCAGAAACAGGGAAACGACGATAACCACCGCCAGCATCGTCAGCGCCAGCGAGACGCCGATCTCCTTAATGGTGGCGGCAACAAAAGAGGTGGTGTCGAATTTGACTTCATAGACGAGATCGTCCGGGAAACGCGTGGACAAACGCTCCAGCTCAGCGCGCACCGCGTCGGCCACGCGCAGGGCGTTGGCGGACGGCGTCGGGTAGATGCCGAGGTAGGCAGAGTCGTGCCCGTTCAGCTGCGCGCCGGAGCTGTAGCTGCGCGAGCCAAGCTCGATGGTGGCCACGTCCTTCAGGCGCACCAGCTGGCCCATCTCACCTGCGCGGATGATAATGTCGGCAAAATCTTCGGCCTGGTTTAAGCGCCCCAGCCCGTTGATAGTCAGGGTCTGCTGCTGGCCGTTGAATACCGGCGGCGTGCCGACCTGACCTGCCGCCCCCTGCACGTTCTGCTCGCGCAGCGCCTGCGCCACGTCATCAGTGGTGACGTTCAGGGCGTTCATACGGTCCGGACGCAGCCAGATGCGCATGCTGTAGTCGCGCGCGCCGAACATCTGCACCTGCCCCACGCCGGGCAGACGCGACAGCGCCTCGCGCACCTGGGTGCTGGCGTAGTTGCTGACGAACAGCGGTGTGTGGGTGTTATTCGGTGAGTAAAGACTTACCCCCATCATCAGGTTGGTGGCCCGCTTGCGCACCTGCACGCCGTTTTGCTGCGCCTCGGTCGGCAGCTGCGCCACGGCCTGCGCCACGCGGTTCTGCACGTCGATGGCCGCGAGATCCGGATCGGTACCCGCCGCAAAGGTAATGTTCAGGCTATAGGTGCCTTCGTCCGAGCTGGTGGATTCCATATAGAGCATGTGATCCACGCCGTTCAGCTGGGTCTCCAGCGGCGTGGCGATGGCCTCCGCTACGTCAGCCGAGCTGGCGCCCGGCCATGACGCTGACACATTCACCACCGGCGGCGTGATCTGCGGGTACTGCTCCACAGGGATAATCCTCAGCGCGATGGCCCCCAGCAGGGTGATGACCAGCGCAATCACCATCGCGAAACGCGGGCGTTTGATGAAAAACGTCAGCATGATGGCTCCTTAATTCAGTATCTGGACGGCAGCGCCTGGCTGCACGCGCTGCGCACCGTCAGTAATCGCTCGCTCACCGGGCTTCACGCCGGAGGCAATCTGGAACTGCTGGCCAATCTGTCCGGCGACCTTCAGCGGACGCATTTCGGCTTTGCCGTCGGCGTTAACCACCCAGGCAAAGAACCCGTCGCCGTTCTGCTGTACGGCAGCGGCGGGCAGCGTCAGCACCGGCTGCTCGCTTGCCGGACGCAGGTAGACGTTCACATTGCCGCCGGGCAGCAGCTGATGGCGCGGGTTGGCGAACTCGGCGCGCAGCATCACGCTGGCGGTGCGCGGGTCAATGCGGTTATCCACGGAGGTGAGTTCCCCGCTTATGCGCTGGCCGTTGCTGTCAATTAATGCCTGCCACGCCTGCTTCATGGCGCTGATATCCGCATGCTGTCCGGCTTTGGTGGCAAACGCCCCCTCTTCCAGCGCAAAGGCGATGCGGATCGGGTCAAGCTGCACCACCTCCACCAAAACGCCGCTCGCCGGGTTGACCAGGCTACCCACGTGGAAGCTGCTGTGCCCCACGCGGCCGTCAATCGGCGAGGTGATGCGGGTGTAGCTCAGGGTGACGTTGCGGGCTTCGAGCCGGGCCTTCGCCTGCTCGAGAGCGGCGCTGGCGACGTCGCGCTGCATGCGGGCGTTGTCCACGTCGTGACGGCTGATGGCGTTGCTGCTACCGAGACTTTCAAAGCGGGAAAGCTGCTGCTGCGCCTGGCGCAGCGTGGCTTCGGCGCTTCTCACTTCGGCCTGTGCCAGGCGCAGGGCAGCGCGCGGCTCGGCGTCGTCCAGCTCAAACAGTACGTCGCCTTTTTTCACGTACTGCCCGTCGCGGAAGTGGATTTTGGCGATCGCGCCTTCCGTGCGCGCCCGTAGCTCAACGGTGTGAATGGCTTCGATGCGGCCCGGGATCTGGCGCTCGGCGGCGTGGGCGGTTTGCTCCACGGTGGCGATGCGAACGGGAATGGCGGCAGCGAATGCGGGTTGCAGAGTGCAGGCGAGGAGCGCGAACAGGAGTGGGAATTTCATGGGATTACCTCAGGGTTGTTGCTCTAGCCCCGGCCCTCTCCCACAGGGAGAGGGTTAGGGTGAGGGCAAAAGGTTATGCAGCCTTACGGAACCTGCGGGTCAGTCGCTTCTCGATTTCGACGACGAAGAACATCACCCCAGCCACCGCCAGCGTCACGAACCAGTAGCGCAGCGGCAGCGCTTCGGTACCAAACAGCATCTGCATAAACGGCAGGTAGATAATCGCCGCCTGGAGCAGGAACAGCACGCCCGTCACCAGCCAGATCCCTTTGTTCGCCAGCAGGCCGCGGTTGAGGGAGAACCCTTCGGTGTTGCGGCAGTTAATCATGTATACCCACTGGGCGCAGACCAGCATCTGCAGCAGCACGGTGCGGATGAACTCCGCGCTGTGGCCGCGCGGAGCCAGCCAGGCTTCCAGCGCAAAGGCGGCGATGGCAATCATGGTGCCGACGAAGGCCACTCGCCAGACGGCGTAGGCGTCCATCACGTGCTGCCCGGTCTGACGCGGCGGACGGCGCATGATGTTGCGCTCGGCGGCCTCAAAGGCCAGGCCGAAGGAGAGCGTGGCGGAGGTGGCCATGTTCATCCACAGAATCAGCACCGGCGTCAGCGGAATGATGTTCCCCGCCAGCAGCGCAATCACAATCAGCAGCCCCTGCGCCAGGTTGGTCGGCATGATGAACAGGATGGTCTTCTTCAGGTTGTCGTAAACGCGACGCCCCTCTTTCACCGCGCTGGCGATGGTGGCGAAGTTATCGTCCGTCAGGACCATGTCCGCCGCCTCTTTGGTCACTTCTGTGCCCTTAATGCCCATCGCAATGCCGACGTCCGCCTGACGCAGCGCCGGGGCGTCGTTCACACCGTCACCGGTCATGCCGACGATTTCACCTTTGTCCTGCAGCGCTTTCACCAGGCGCAGCTTATGCTCCGGGCTGGTACGGGCGAAGATGTCATACTTCACCGCCGCGTCCGCCAGGGCGGTGTCGTCCATCTTCTCCAGCTCGTAGCCGGTCACCGCCTGCTCGCTGTTGCTGATCCCCAACATCTGCCCGATGCTCATTGCCGTCTGCGGGTGATCGCCGGTGATCATCTTCACGCGGATCCCCGCCTGCTGGCAGGCGTTAATCGCGTCAATGGCTTCCGGGCGCGGCGGATCCATCATCCCGGCGATGCCGAGGAAGATCAGGCCGTGGCTCAGGTCGTCATGCGTCAGCTCCTGCTCGCCGTTCGCTGGCCTGAACGCCGCGGCGACCATGCGCAGCCCCTGACTCGCATAGCGCTCCATCTCGCTTTCCCAGTACGCGCGGTTGAAGGCTTCCGCACCGTTGCGGGTCTGCTGCTCGGCACACAGGGCGAAAATCACGTCCGGCGCGCCGGTGATCAGGATCTGCTCCTCACCGCCAATCTGGTAGTGGGTGCTCATGTATTTGTACTGCGAGTCGAACGGGATTTTGTTAACCAGCGTGGTCGTTACCGGCTCAAGGCTGGCCTTCGCCGCCAGCACCTTCAGCGCGCCCTCGGTTGGACCGCCGGTGATGCCCCACAGCCCGCGATCGTCCTGAATCAGCTGGCTGTCGTTACACAGGTCAACGGTGCGCAGGTACTGCTCCAGCACGGTGCCCGGCTGGATGTGGACCGGCTCGTCGCTGCCTTCCAGATAGAGGTTGCCCACCGGCTCGTAGCTATTGCCGTCCACGCGGTAGCAGGCATCGGCGGTGATGATGGCTTTCACCGTCATTTCGTTCATGGTCAGGGTACCGGTTTTATCCGAGCAGACCACGGTCATCGCGCCGAGTGTTTCCACCGTTGGCAGCTTGCGTATAATCGCCCGCTTGCGCGCCATCGCCTGCACGCCCAGGGAGAGGATGATGGAGATAATGGCCGGCAGACCTTCCGGTACGGAGGCCACCGCCAGGCTAATCAGGGAGAGCAGGAGCTCGCCCATCGGGATCTCGCGGAACGCCAGGCTGAAGACAAACAGCGCGGCCATCATCGCCAGAATAATGGCGAAGATCGCTTTACCCAGCTTGTCCATCTGCACCAGCAGCGGCGTACGGTGCTTTTCGATATCCGCCATCATCTGGTTGATGTGGCCGAGTTCCGTATCCTGACCGGTCGCGGTGACCACGCCAATACCGCCGCCCGCGCTGACGGTCGTCCCGGAGAAGACCATATTGGTGCGATCGCCCAGCGGTAATTCACCGCTCAGCGGATTAACGTGTTTATCCACCACGGTGGATTCACCGGTCAGAATCGCCTCTTCCACACGTAAATTATGCGCTTCAATTAAACGCATATCCGCCGGAATACGATCCCCCGCACGCAATACAATAATATCACCCGGGACTATTTCAGTTGTGGGAATTGTTTCATGGTTGCCGTTACGAATAACGCGCGCCTCGCTGGCGAGCATATTACGAATACTCTTCAGGGATTTTTCCGCGTTGCTTTCCTGAATATGACCAATTAAGGCATTGATTACCGCCACGCCCAAAATAACCAGCGTATCAACCCAGTGGCCCATTACTGCCGTTAATACAGCGGCGGCCAGCAGGACATAAATCAGCACATCATTAAAATGGGCCAGGAAACGCAGCCAGGCGGGTTTGCCTTTTTTCTCCGGCAGCGCGTTCGGCCCTGTTTTTTGCAGACGCGCCTGCGCCTCTGCACGGTCCAGACCGCTGGCCTGGCTCTGCGCGTGTGCAAGCGCCTGCTCTACGGTCTGCTGGTATGCCAGCCCGCCGGAAGGCGGCACGTTAGGAGTCAATTTTTTTTCAGTCATCGTATTTTTCCTTCAATTTCCGGTGAACAGAAGCCTGAATTCCTTTCGGGCTTAAATAAATTCATTTTAAAGTCTTGCGGGTAAAATTGATCTACCGCAATATAATGACTTCTCGGTTATTCAAAACTGATTAAAACTATTTCGATGACCTGATTTTTACAAAATATTTCTAAACCAAAACTAAACGAGGGGGAACCATGTGGGGTATTTATCGCGGGCGCAGACTGGTGTTATACGTTATCGCGGCGATTGTTATTGCCACGTTAATTGGGTATAGCACCTATACATTTGTAAAATTATTTTCCTGATAAAGACGTTTATTTACATAATACGAAATTAATATGAATGTCGGGTCGTGTTTTGTTATTTATTCGCGAAATACTATCTTTTTTTTATTCATTAATGCCTGACTTGCTGATATTGCTTTACGTTGCAGGATGCCGGACAATGACATTTTTAACTGACGATTAACATTACGATGAAACACCCGCTAGAATCGCTGCTCACCGCAGGCGGCATTTTATTACTGGCCCTGCTTTCGTGCCTGCTGCTCCCGGCGCCTTCGCTTGGGCTGGTGCTGGCGCAGAAGCTGGTTCAGACCTTTCACATGGTCGATCTTAACCAGCTCTATACCATTCTGTTCTGCGTGTGGTTTTTACTGCTCGGGGCGATTGAATTCTTCGTGCTGCGTTTCGTCTGGCGACGCTGGTTTTCACTCGCGTCCTGAGCCCATAAAAAAGCCGGGTGGCGGCTACGCCTTACCCGGCCTGCACGCGACAGGTTAATGTGTCTGGCTATGGTTCTCTTTACGGTACGCACCCGGCGGCTGGTTGAACGTACGGGTAAAGATGCGGGTAAACGTCTGCTGCGAGTCAAACCCGTAACGCAGGCAGATGTCGTACACCCGGGCGTCGGATTCTCGCAGATCGCGCGCCGCCAGCAGCAGCTTACGTTCACGAATATAACGCCCCAGACTCTCCCCTTTGTACTGCATAAACAGCCGCTGCAGGTGCCATTTCGAGTAACCCGCGTGACGGGCAATCTCTTCTATTCGTAATGGCTGGTGCAGATTGTCGTCGATCCATTCGACGATAGTGTCGATGACTTGAGCGGAAATGGTCATACTGCTGTCCCCCTCTGCTTCTCGCTTAAACATTATTCCCACCACGCACGAAAGGTTTGCGCGGTGTCACTTACCCGGACGGGCTCGCCCAGTTCCGGCGTCAGCAACCGATAATTTTTATCCTGGCTGGCTTTTGCCAGCTGGATCAGCGGATCGTTCCAGGCGTGTTTCGCCAGGACGAAGCGTCCGTTATGCCCGGGCACCACGGCTTTCGCATTCAGATCCGCCGAAGCCTGCGCCGTTTCCTCCGGCAGCATGTGGATGTACTTCCAGTCCTGGTCGTATTGGCCGTTTTCCATGATCGCGACGTCCACTTCGCCAAACTGTTCACCGATGGCACTGAAGTGCGGGCCGTAACCGGAATCTCCGCTGTAGTAAACCTTCTGCTCTGGCGTGACGAACATAAAGCTGCCCCACAGGGTGCGATCGCGTTTGATGCCGCGACCGGAGAAGTGACGCGCTGGCAGAACGTGCACCGTCAATTCATCGCTGATGCGTACCGACTGGTTCCAGTCGCGTTCGTCAATAATCTCGGGCTTCATCCCCCAGTAACGCAGGTGGGAGCCGACGCCCAGCGGCGTCACCACCCGCTTCACCTTCGGCAATAGCGCCCTGATGGTGGCGTAATCCAGATGATCGTAGTGATCGTGTGAGATAATCAGCAGGTCGATCTCCGGCATGATTTCAGCCCGCCACGGATACTCGCCGGCAAAGGCCTTATTGAGGAACGAGAACGGCGCGGAATAGTTGCCAAGAACCGGGTCAATCAGGATCCGTTTGCCCGCGAGCTGCAGGTACCACGAGGAGTGACCGAGCCACACCAGGGTGTCCTGCTCCAGCGGCAGGCTCGCAAGATCGGTTTTCACCAGCGGCAGCGGCTGGGCCGGGCGAGCGTTTTCGGTTTTTTTGGTCAGAAACTCCCACATCGCGACCAGCATATTTTTGTCACCGTTATAACCCGGCGTCGGCAGCGTATTGTGGAATTTCCCCTCGCGATACTGGGGAGAGGCCTCCACTTCAGTAAGCCGTTCACCCTGCGGCGGCTGGCCGAATCCGGCATTCAGAACAAACGGTAAACTCGCGGCTGAAGCAATAATCATGATTAACACCACGCAGATGAAGAGAGGTTTTTTCATATCCTGACCCGAAAACGCGCCCCATCCGATAGCGTGCGCAGGGTAAACTTGATTATGAGTGAGTAAGCACTCATTATAGATATGATGATAAAGTCGTCAAGACGTTTTCGATCTTTGACATTCCGCGTTGCAGCGTGTCAAAGCACGTGTTTCAATCAGGGTTTTTATAATTGACAGGAGGAAAAATTTAGTGGCACGTCCGAAGAGTGAAGATAAAAAACAGGCCTTACTGGACGCCGCAACGGCGGCGTTTGCACAGTCAGGTATTGCCGCCTCAACGGCGCTCATTGCCCGTAAGGCGGGCGTCGCCGAAGGCACCCTGTTCCGCTACTTTGCTACGAAAGACGATCTGCTGAATGCCCTCTATCTGCATCTGAAGCAGGATCTCTGCCAGACCATGCTGGCGAACCTCGATCGCACCATTACGCTGCCCAAAGAACATACCCGCAATATCTGGAACAGCTATGTGGACTGGGGTATTCGTAACCCCGTTGCCCATGCGGCGATCCGCCAGATTGGCGTCAGCGAAAAGCTGAGCGCCGAAACGGAACAGGCGGTGAAAGAGATGTTCCCGGAACTTCACGAGCTATGCCGCCGTTCGGTGCGCCCGGTGTTTATGTCCGATGAATTCAAAACGTTTGGCGATGCGCTTTTCTTATCGCTGGCGGAAACCACCATGGAGTTTGCCACCCGCGATCCGTCCCGCGCCACCGATTTTAAAGCGCTGGGTTTCGAAGCCATGTGGCGCGGGCTGGCTCAGGAGGATAACGATGGACAGTAAATCCCTGCAGGCGCACGCAAAACGTGTCGCGCTGGAGATGCCTTTCACCGAACACTGCTGGCCGTTTGGCCCCGAGTACGACGTGTTTAAGGTGGGCGGGAAAATTTTTATGCTGATGGCCACCGCACACGGACGCCCCCACGTTAGCCTGAAATCCGACCCGGAAAAATCGCTGTTAAATCAGCAGATTTATCGCGGCGTTGAACCGGGCTATCACCTCAACAAAAAGCACTGGATTTCCCTTTACGGTACGGACGACGTGACGCCGGAACTGGTTACCGATCTCATCAATGATTCCTGGCATCTGGTGGTGGATAAACTGCCGAAAAAAGACCAGAAGTGGATCCGGCCGGTCTGATTGTTCGTCTGAGACGAACAGATTAAGCGCTCGAATTGCCCTTATCTTTTTCCACGTCCCGCTGTAATCTGCTCACCTTTCGCGCCCGCACGCGGGCGAATTTCATTACCAGGAGTAGTTATGGATATCATTTCTGTCGCCCTGAAACGCCACTCCACCAAGGCGTTCGACGCAAGCAAAAAACTGACCGCTGAAGAAGCGGAAAAAATCAAAACCCTGCTGCAGTACAGCCCGTCCAGCACCAACTCCCAGCCGTGGCACTTTATTGTCGCCAGCACCGAGGAAGGAAAAGCGCGCGTGGCGAAATCCGCGGCGGGCACCTATGTGTTCAACGAACGCAAAATGCTGGATGCTTCTCACGTGGTGGTGTTCTGCGCGAAAACCGCGATGGACGACGCCTGGCTGGAGCGCGTTGTCGATCAGGAAGAAGCCGATGGCCGTTTCAACACGCCGGAAGCTAAAGCCGCGAACCATAAGGGCCGCACCTACTTCGCCGATATGCACCGCGTGGATTTGAAAGATGACGACCAGTGGATGGCGAAGCAGGTTTACCTGAACGTCGGTAACTTCCTGCTGGGCGTGGCTGCGCTGGGCCTGGACGCGGTACCGATCGAAGGTTTCGACGCGGCGATCCTCGACGAAGAGTTTGGCCTGAAAGAGAAAGGCTTCACCAGCCTGGTGGTGGTGCCGGTTGGGCATCACAGCGTGGAAGATTTCAACGCCACGCTGCCGAAATCTCGCCTGCCGCTGAGCACGATTGTGACCGAGTGCTAAACCTTACTGGCACGCTGGATCCCGGCGTGCCAGCCATCAGTAAAGCGTGATCTGCGGATGCTTAACCCCACATACCAGCGCATATCGCGTTAATGTATCAAGGCTCGCCCGGGTGATATTGGCTTCCATTCGCGATACCGTTGGCGCGCTGACGCCCATTCGCTCCGCAACCTGAGCACGCGTCAGGCCAGCATGATTACGCCATTGTGCCAGCATCTCCTGCAAACGTTCTTTACGGGCTTCCGCATCAAAAGACGCCTTTACTTCCGCATCACTTAACAGCTCGGTTCTTAATTCGTCCCAGTCAATAATCTTTTTGCTCATCCAACATCTCCTGTTGTCTTTTCAGCGCCAGACGAATCTCAGCAGAGGGTGTTTTTTGCGTCTTTTTGATAAACACACGCAACAGGAAAATCGTCTTTTCCCGCTGGTACACATAGATCCCACGGCTATGGATCGCCCCAACGGTTCTGATTTCAAACAAACCATAGGGTAAGGGCTTGCTGTCGGGTTCTCGTAGTGCTGTCGGGTGAGTGCGTAATTTATCAAGTTGGCGAATCAGCTTCGCCTGTACCTCTGCTGGCAATGCGAGAATTTCTTCTCTGACGGCCTCATGAACGATAAGTCTGAACACGATTTTTCATCCCTGATGATATTAGCATATAAGACAATTTGCATTAAAGGCTAACATTGCCTTTCATGACGCAATTTATACGCTTCAAACAGGCTAAACCGAAACCGTGCTTATTCCCTGAAAGCCCCTCGCAAAAAAACTATTTCCCCTGCGCCGCCAGCCACGCCATCGCCCGCTCTCCCGCTTCATCCACCGGCAGATACACCAGCAGCCGCGATCCGTTTCGCGGCGCGGAATACCAGTACATCTGCTGCAGCGTAAAATCCCCCAGCTCGGGATGGGTAAACAGCTTGAGCTGATTCTCCACGCCGCGCACGTCGTTGCGCTGGTGCCACAGGGTTTTGAACTCTTCGGACACCGCGAAGAAGCGCGCCAGTTTGGCCTCCCACAGTGGGTCACCCCGGTGTTCGGCCATCGCCGCCCGGAAATAGGAGACAAAAATGGGCAGCACGTCGTCGCGTCTGCCGAGGCGCGCGCGCCACGCCGGATGCGTGAGGAACAGATAAATACAGTTGCGATCTTCGGGAGGGATGTCATTGAAATCGACGCCCATCAGATGCCCGAAGCTGTCGTTCCACGCCACGATATCGAAGTTCGGTTTTTGAATGCTCGCGGGTTTCGGCATCAGCGTATCCAGCAGGCGTCGGGTGCCTTCGCTGATGCCTTCGCAGCAGACCGCCTGCGGCGCTTCACCCGGCGGCAAACCCGCTAACACAAACAGGTGCCGGGCCTCGGTCGGGGTGCATTGCAACGCTTTTGCCACGGCTGCCATCACCGCGCTGGACGGATTGACGTCCCTGCCCTGCTCAAGCCAGGTGTACCAGGTCACGCCCACGTCAGCGAGCATCGCCACCTCTTCCCGGCGCAGACCCGGCGTGCGGCGACGGCCGCTGCGCGGCAAGCCGAGACGCTGCGGATCGAGGCTTTCACGCCGGGCGCGTAAAAATGCCCCGAGCTGTTTTCGGGTGTCATCCTGAAGTGAGACGACGGGTTCAGACATCAGCGCCATAAATCCCCCTGCATGGTAGTGCCAGTACCAGTATAAGCAAGAACTGGTACCCGTTTATCTGATGGTAGATGCTACGACCATCTGTTGAATGACGCAATGGAGTTACCATGAATACGTCAGTTGTTTCACCGGGTCGCGCTGGCCTGATATTGCTGTTAACCGGCCAGATGCTGCCGATGATTGATACCTCAATCACCAACGTGGCGCTGGACGCCATTACCCATTCACTGCACGCTACCGCCACCGAACTGGAGCTGATCGTCGCACTCTACGGTGTGGCCTTTGCCGTCTGCCTCGCGCTCGGCAGCAAGCTGGGGGATAATTTTGGCCGTCGCCGTCTGTTCATGTGGGGTGTGGCGAGCTTTGGCCTGGCCTCGCTGCTCTGCGGAATAGCGGGGAACATTGAACAGCTGCTCGCCGCGCGCATCGTTCAGGGCGCAGGTGCCGCACTGATCATGCCGCAAATTCTTGCCACGCTGCACGTGACGCTCAAAGGTACGGCGCATGCAAAAGCCATCAGCCTGTTCGGCGGCATCGGCGGGATTGCGTTTATCGTCGGGCAGATGGGCGGCGGCTGGCTGGTATCGGCGGATATCGCCGGGCTGGGCTGGCGTAACGCCTTCTTTATCAACGTGCCGATTTGTCTGGTGGTGCTGGCGCTGAGCCGCCGCTTCGTACCGGAAACCCGTCGCGAGACGCCGTCACGCATCGACTGGCCGGGTACCGTGTTGCTGGCCATCATGCTTTGCTGCCTGCTGTTCCCGATGGCGCTCGGCCCGCAGTGGCACTGGTCCTGGCCGCTGAAGGCGATGCTGCTCGCCCTTGTTCCGCTGGCCTGGCTGACGGCGCTGAATGCGCGCAAAAAAGAGCGTGAGAATGCCCACCCGCTGATCCCGCCGCGCCTGCTTGCGCTTCGCAGCGTGCGCTTTGGCATTCTGATTGCGATGCTCTTTTTCAGCGTCTGGTCCGGGTTTATGTTCTGTATGGCCCTGACCATGCAAACGGGTCTGGGGATGGCGCCGTGGCAGTCCGGGAACAGCTTTATCGCCCTGGGCGTGACCTACTTTGTTTCGGCGTGGTTCGCGCCGCGGCTGATTGCCCGCTACAGCACCAGCACCATCCTGCTGACGGGTCTGGCGATCCAGATTACCGGCCTGCTGGCGCTGATCGCCACGTTCCGGGTTTGGGGCATGGAAAATACCACCCTGACGCTGGCACCCGCGACCGGACTGGTGGGCTACGGGCAGGCGCTGATCGTGAACAGTTTCTACCGCATCGGGATGCGCGACATTCAGCCAGACGACGCGGGGGCCGCGAGCGCTATTTTAAGCACCCTGCAGCAGGCCGCGCTGGGTCTTGGCCCGGCTATTTTTGGCGCCATTTTGCTGCATGCGCTTCAAAACCATCACGGGGATTACACCCAGGCGGTTAACGTCTTCCTCATGGTGGAAACAGCCATGATGGTGGTGCTGGCTCTGGCGACGCTGCGCATCCGCCATCGCCTGTGCCTGCCGGTGGTAAAGGTCTGCCAGGCCGCCAAATAAGGTCGTGAATTTGCATAATAGATCCGCAGCCGCCATTATGGGGCTGCAAAAATACAGGAGACGTTATGCAGGAATTGATTGCTCAGGTTGAAGAGTTAGGCATTGAAATTAATCACACCACCTCTTTAGTGATTATCTTTGGTATTATTTTTCTTACCGCCATCATCGTTCATTTTATTCTGCACAAAGGGGTGCTTCGCGCATTCGAAAAACGCGCGCAGGCCAGCAGCCATTTATGGCTGCAGATCATCACCCAGAATAAATTATTTCACCGTCTGGCCTTTACCCTGCAGGGGATAATTGTCAACGTCCAGGCGGTACTGTGGCTGCAAAAGGGCAGCGAAGCGGCGGAAATACTCACCACCTGCGCGAAGCTGTGGGTGATGGTGTATGCCCTGCTCTCCTTCTTCTCGCTGCTGGACGTGATTTTCAATCTGTCGCAGAAAATGGCTACCGCGTCACAGCTGCCGCTGAAAGGGATCTTCCAGGGCATCAAGCTGGTGAGCGCCATCCTGGTGGGGATACTGATTATCTCCCTGCTGATTGGCCAGTCCCCGGCGATTCTGATCAGCGGTCTGGGCGCCATGGCCGCCGTGCTGATGCTGGTGTTTAAAGACCCGATACTTGGACTTGTGGCGGGGATTCAGCTTTCCGCCAACGATATGCTCAAGCTCGGCGACTGGCTGGAGATGCCGAAATACGGTGCCAACGGCACGGTGACGGATATCGGCCTGACCACCGTGAAAGTCCGCAATTTCGATAATACGATTACGACCATTCCGACGTGGGCCCTGGTCTCCGACGCCTTTATCAACTGGAGCGGCATGTCGGCCTCCGGCGGGCGACGCATTAAGCGCAGCCTGAACATTGATACCACCAGCATTCATTTCCTCGACGAGCGGGAACAGCAGAAGCTCATTCAGGCGAAACTGCTGAAGCCTTATCTGGCCGCACGTCATGAGGAAATTAACCTGTGGAATCAGCAGAACGGTGAAGGGGAATCGGTATTAAACCTGCGCAAGATGACCAATATCGGCACCTTCCGCGCCTACCTGAACGAATATCTGCGCAACCACCCGCGTATTCGTAAAGATATGACGCTGATGGTGCGCCAGCTAGCGCCTGACGCGAATGGTTTGCCGATTGAAATATATGCCTTCACCAATACCGTGGTCTGGGCAGAATATGAGGAGATTCAGGCCGACATCTTCGACCATATTTTCGCGGTGGTGGATGAATTTGGTCTGCGTATTCACCAGTCACCCACCGGGAATGATATTCGCGCCCTATCGGGTGTTGTCGCCAGATAATCTTTTTGTAGGCCCGGTAAGCGAAGCGCCACCGGGCGAAAAGGCAGGTGCGGTCTGGTGCCCTCAACCCGACCCTCTCCCACAGGGCTGAGGAATCCCCACAAAATAATACCAGCACGGACGACCCCCTCTCCCTTGAGGGAGAGGGCTGGGGTGAGGGGGAACATACGGCTCTGGTGGTCATTCCGTTCACTTTATGTTCCTTGCTACTCTGTAAGGACATGGCCGGTGAACGTGCCAGGGCGGCTCAATCGCCGCCGCCCTGGCGACCCGGGCTCCCGGCGGTAAATCGCCGCTTCGCGGTGCCTTCGGCTTATTCCTTCCGGCTTTTCGGGGACGGGCGGAGGTAACGTCCCTGTAAAGCCCGCCCTCTCGGCGCATCCATGCGCCTCGCCCCGGCCTACAGGAAACGCCTCAGCGATTTACAGCCGGACCAGGGCATCGCTGTAAGCCATTCATTTTCCTGAAGTCACATGCATCGCTTCAGGTATAAAATTACTGGGGATTCCTCACCCCACAGGGAGAGGCAGAAAACCGCGCTACTTTTTGCGCGAGAGCTTAAAAGCAATAAACAGGAACACCACCCACACCGGCAGCAGCATCGCCGAAAGGCGCATCTCATCCATGGTGCACATCAGCACCAGAATCAGCCCCAGGAAAGCGATACAGATATAGTTCCCCGCCGGGTAAAGCAGCGCTTTGAACTGCGTTTCGCGCCCCTTGCGGCGCATCGCGGCGCGGAACCGCAGGTGCGCCAGGCAGATCATGATCCAGTTCAGCAGCAGCGTAGCGACTACCAGCGCCATCAGCAGGCCAAAGGCCTCTTTCGGCAGTAGATAATTAATCAACACCACCAACGAGGTGATAGCACCGGAAAGGAACAAGGAATTCACCGGCACGCCGCGATGGCTGACGCGGGTGAGGAACTTCGGCGCGTTGCCCTGCACGGAGAGGCCAAACAGCATACGGCTGTTGGAGTATACGCCGCTGTTATAGACCGACAGCGATGCCACCAGAATGACGAAGTTCAGCGCAGAGGCGACCACATTGCTGTTCAGATCGTGGAAAATCATCACGAACGGGCTGCTGTCGGATTTCACTTCCACCCACGGATAGAGCGCCAGCAAGACCACCAGCGAGCCGATGTAGAACAGCAGGATACGGTACACCACCTGGTTAACCGCTTTTGGAATGCTTTTATGCGGGTCGCGCGCTTCGGCGGCGGTAATGCCAATCAGCTCCAGTCCGCCGAAGGAGAACATGATTACCGCCAGGGAGAGGATCAGCCCTTTCCAGCCGGTGGCGAGGAAGCCGCCGTGCTGCCACAGGTTGTCGATCGTGGCGCGCTCGCCGCCGTGGCCTGAGAACAGCAGCCACAGACCAAAGCCGATCATGCCGATAATCGCCAGCACCTTGATCAGCGCAAACCAGAACTCGGTTTCGCCATACAGGCGCACGTTGACGAGGTTAACGGCGTTGATAATGATGAAGAAGGCCGCCGCCCAGATCCACGTCGGGACGTCCGGCAGCCAGTACTGCATATAAATGCCTGCGGCGGTCAGCTCCGCCATCCCCACCAGCACGA
Source organism: Enterobacter sp. SGAir0187 (assembly GCF_002952735.2). Classification (NCBI taxonomy): domain Bacteria; kingdom Pseudomonadati; phylum Pseudomonadota; class Gammaproteobacteria; order Enterobacterales; family Enterobacteriaceae; genus Enterobacter; species Enterobacter sp. SGAir0187. Next base: position 1,384,132 of record NZ_CP025034.2, read on the forward strand.
ACATCACCCAGTAGTTCCAGCCGGACAGGAAGCCGGCAAACGGGCCCCAGTATTTATAAGCAAAGTGCGCGAAGGAGCCTGAAACCGGCTCTTCGACAACCATCTCGCCAAGCTGGCGCATGATCAGGAAGGCAATAATCCCGGCGATACCGTAACCCAGCAGCACCGCCGGGCCCGCCATCTGAATAGCGGGGCCGATGCCGAGAAAGAGCCCGGTACCGATTGCGCCGCCAAGGGCAATTAACTGAATATGTCGATTTTGCAAACCACGTTGCAGCGTCGGATTCTGATCCGACGAGGCTTCGGCGCTACCATGGCCTGAAGCGGATGACGCGTCTTTCACGTCCTACCCCTGTCTCTTTTTTAGAAGGGGCACGTTTTAACACTTCATGCTGGAGGTAGCAAGGGATTGGGGCATCCCTGCCCCGGATAACGAGATGGAACGCTTAGAATTCGTAGCCAACCGCGATCTTAAAGGTACGCGGTTCGCCCTGCGTGATGTAGGTACCGGAATCGTCCACGCTGGCCCAGTAGTTTTCATTGGTCACGTTGTCGATGCCTGCGCGCACCGTCATCGGGTTTGCATTGTGGTTCACCGCGAAGCGATAGCGCATCCCCAGATCCAGCGTGGTGTAGCTGTCCAGCTTTTTGGTGTTTGCCAGGTCAGCGTACTGCGCACCGGAGTGGTTGACGCGGGCGGTCGCCGTCAGGCCGTCAATCGGCTTGATGTCATACTCTGCACCCAATACGGCGTAAAAGTTCGGAATACCGATCGCATCGTTACCCTGATTGACACCATTTTTGGTTTTGGTCAGCTCGGCCTGCAGCCAGGTGGCGCTGGCGTTGAGACGCATCCCGAGCATGGGTTCGCCGAAAATGTTCAGCTCCACGCCACGGTTACGCTGCTCGGCGTCCAGGCCGTAGTGATTGTTGCTGTCGAGGATCGCCGACGGCATCTTGATCTCAAACAGCGCAAGCGATCCGCCTACGCGGCCAAAGTCCGCCTTCACGCCCACTTCGTTCTGCTTAGAGTGAACGATACCGGTGCTCTGGCCGTAGTTGGTGGCGGTATTAGGCGCGGTTTTGCCCGGCTGCAGCGCTTCGGTATGGTTAGCATAGAGGGAGATGTCCTCCCACGGCTTGTAGACCACGCCGTAGGTTGGCATCCAGCGGCTGCCGTCGAAGCCGTCTGCCGCGTTTTCCGCACCGGTAATTTTGTTATACCCGCGAATGACCACTTTCTGGTGGCGTGCGCCAGCGGTGAACAGCAGTTTGTCGTCCAGCACGCCCAGGGTATCGCTCAACAGCCAGCCCTGGGTACGGGTGCGTCCGCTGGTCAGCGGGTCGCTGTACTTTCCGCCAGATCCGTTGAAGTTGCTGCTGTCCGGCATATCGACCCCGGTGTTGTGGTAGATGTTGGTCGTCGGGTTATCCTTCGTCGCCGACATTTTCCACGCGATTTTTTCGTTTTTGGTCATCGCCGAATAGCCAACGTTGACCTTGTGCGAGATAAAACCGGTATCAAAGTTACCGCGAATGCCCGCCATGCCGCTGACGGAATCGCTGATGCGGTTGGTATCAAGGCGGCTGACCGTTGCCTTACCGCTTTTATCCACCAGCTTCGGCGCGCTGTAGATCCCTTCCTCGTGCGCGTGCTGCGCGCCCAGGCCGGTATAGGCGGTCCAGCCGTCGGTGATGTCGTACTCGCTGCGCCACATCCCAAATTCGTTTTCGATGTTGCTGTAGGCCCATTTCTGCGAAAAGTTGCGATCGTTTTTTGGCGGTTCGGGCACGAAATCCACCGCCGAAATGTTGACGCTGGTTGGGCTGCCGTGGAAGGTTTTCTTCTGATAGCCCAGATCCAGCGAGGTGCGGAAGCGGTCACCGCTGTAATCCAGGCCGGTAGAGAGCAGCGTGGTGCGGCGGCGATCGTTCGGTATGCCGGTTTCCCCTTCGCGGTGCACCAGGTTCACCCGCGCACCAAACTGGTCGTTGTCGCCGTAGCGACGGCCCGCATCCAGCGTGGTGCCAATTTGAGAATCGGAAGTGTAGTCGACGCCCACTTTCGCCTGCGGGAGTTCGCCCGCGTGTTTTGGCTCAAGGTTGATCATCCCGCCCACGCCGGAGCTCGCCGCGCCGTTCATCAGGGCGTTTGCCCCTTTGAAGATCTCAATGCGCTCAACCATCTGCGTATCCACCACCTGCCGCGGCAGCACGCCGGACAGACCGCCAAAGGTCATGTCGTCACCGTCGAACTTCAGGCCACGAATACGGTAGGTTTCCGCGCTGTTGCCGAAACCCTGAACGAACTGCACGCCCGCGTCGTTGGCGACCACGTCAGCAATGGTTTTCGCCTGCTGATCTTCCACCAGCTTTGAGGTGTAGCTGATGATGTTGAACGGTACATCCATGGCGTTCTGCTGGCCCAGCATCCCCATCCGTCCGCCGTTTGCCACCTGTCCGTCGAGGAAGGCCGGTACCAGCCGGTCGCCACCGGGTTTGAACTCGCTGGCAGGCTTAGCCTGCACGACGAGGGTATCTTCTTTTTTATCGTCCGCCGCGAAGGCGGAATGTGTTACCGCGCCAACGGCGAGCGCCAGCAGCGTTTTGTGTATGTTGGTGTTGTTCATCGTTAACTCATTTGAAAGTGCGCGCAAAAATGACCCGTAGTCGGGCCTTAGAATGTATTGATAGCAATGCAAATGAGAACTATACGCATTATCTATGCGTTAGCAAGCGTAACCGCGAACAACAAGAAGAGATGGGGAGACAGGGTGAGGAACAACCACCCCGAACACGGGGTGGCTGCAGTGACGTTATTTTTTCTTGTAGATATTGGCCGTACCGTGAATTTTATTGTTGGTGTTCCCTGAGGTGAGCACCAGAACATCCGCGCCTTGCTTATCAGCTTTCTCAATCAGTTCTTTTTTTGCATCATCAACCGATACTTCATTTGAAGTGCTTACCGTACCGATTTTTTGATACTGAGACTCGACTTTCTTGAACTCATTTTTAGTCAGCAGTTGGGCAGCAAAAGCATTGGTCGTAAACAGTAACGCCGTTCCCAACAAAATAGCAGTCGTCTTTTTCATAACCTTTTTCCTTGAGATTAATCAGCAACTACGAAAAACCTCACTCATTATGGTGAGGTTTTATGAGCATGGTAGAGAATCTCAGGAAATGCCATTCTTTCGGGAAAATTCTTTTATAACAACCCATTGCATGAAATTATTAACGAATATTAAGAATAATCGAATACGCGCGCGGCGCCAGCAATATCAATGCGTACCGCCGCGCCCGGGTTCCATCCTGGCTGGCTGACGGTCTTCAGGGTCACGGGCTCTTGCTGCCCGGCGAGCCCGAGGGTGAGCGTCGACAGGTGGCCGGTAAAATCCACATCAAGAATGGAGATTGGGCTTTCATGTGAGGCACATGCCGTCACGCTCAGCTGCTCCGGGCGCAGCATCACTCTGCCCTGCCCTGTCGCCTGCGCGTTGTCCGTGGGCACCTCACCCAGGGCGCATAGAGCGTAGCCCGCGGTGAGCTGCGCAGGCAGGATTAGCGCATCACCAAGAAACAGTGCCGTCTCTTCGTCAACGGGACGGGTGTAGACCTCATAAGGCGTCCCGACCTGCGTGAAACGTCCGGAACGCATGACGGCAACCTGCGTGGCAAAAGACAACGCTTCGTTCTGGTCGTGGGTGACCAGAATCGAGGCCACGCCCGCTTCGGCCAGCAGATCGGCCGTTGCCTTACGCGTCATCGCGCGCAGGCCGGTATCCAGCGCCGAGAACGGCTCATCCAGCAGCATCAGTGAAGGACGCTGGGCCAGCGCACGGGCGAGCGCCACGCGCTGCTGCTGTCCGCCGGAAATCTCGTGGGGCCAGTGCGTGGCGAGCTGCCTGTCCAGCGAGACCATCTCCATCAGCGCCTCAACGCGCTGACGCTTCTCGTGGCGGGTCCCGTCCAGCCCCCAGGCAATGTTGTCTGCCACGTTGAGGTGCGGGAACAGCGCGCCCTCCTGTGGCACAAAGCCGATCCCGCGCTGGTGGGCAGGGACAAAACGGTTTTCATCAAACAGCGTGCTTCCCTGCATGACAATACGTCCGGTGTCGGGCGTCTCAAACCCGGCAAGAATACGCAGCAGCGTGGTTTTACCCGACCCCGACGGCCCGACAATGGCCGTTCTGCTCCCCGGCGCAACGCTCAGGTTTAAGCTGTCGAGCACCTGCACATCAGCAAACGATTTAGAAATGGCGGTTAATTCAAGCATGTCATAGCCCTGCAATTTTCTTCGACTGCATATAGAGAATGGCGGTCAGCGGGAGGGAAATCAGGATCATCAGCATCGCGTAAGGTGCCGCTGCCACATAATCAATCTCGCTGGTCAGCGCCCAGAATCCGGTGGAGAGCGTGCGCGTGCCCAGGGGAGAGAGCAACAGCGTGGCGGTCAACTCGTTGCTGACGCCGAGGAAAACCAGCGCGGCTCCCGCCGCCGCACCCGGCGCGGCCAGCCGCATCGTGACGCTCCAGAGCGCCTTCGCGGGCGTGCTGCCCAGGCTGCGCGCCACGTTTTCCAGCTCGACCGGCGCCTGCGCAATTCCCGCCCGCAGATTGATGAGCGCTCGGGGCATAAACATCAGCAGGTAGGCCAGGAACAGGGTAATTTCCGTCTGGTAAATAGGGCGGGCGTAGTGAATGGTGACGGTGACCAGCGCCAGCGCCGTGACAATGCCCGGCAGTGAACTGGTGATATAGATGCACCCTTCCAGCATCCGGAAGATACGGTGCGGATAGCGGATACCGAGCCACGCGATAGGGATCACGCACGTCGTCGTCAGCAGCGCGCCGCCCACGCCGAGCATCAGCGTCTGGCGCAGCGAGTGCCAGAGATCGGCACTCATCCAGTTTTCCACCCCGCCGAGCCAAATCCAGCGACACAGGACAACTAACGGCACGCCCAGCGCCAGCACGATCAGCACGATGAAAAACAGCTGCCCCAGCGCGGCAGCCGCAGGTTTCAGCGGCCAGCGTTTCTGTTCGCGCGCGGCACCGGCGCCAATGCGCGCGTAGCGTGCCTTTCCACGCGTCACGCCTTCCAGCACTAAGATAGCCAGGCAGCATAACGCCAGCACGCCCGCCAGCATGTTTGCCGCCGGGCCGCTGAAGGTAGACTGAAACTGGTCATAAATTGCCGTGGTGAAGGTATCAAAGCGGATCATCACGTACAGGCCATATTCCGCCAGCAGGTGCAGCGCCACCAGCAGCGCGCCGCCGCAGATAGCCAGCTTGAGCTGGGGCAGCACCACGCGGAAAAAGACCCGCCACGGCGGGGTACCGAGCGACGCGGCCACATCTTCAAGCGTCGGGTCAAGGCGGCGCAGCACCGCCGCAACCGGCATGTAGATAAAGGGATAGTAGGCCAGAACGGAGAGAAACACGCCCGCGGAGAGCCCGTGCATGGACGGAACAACGCTCACCCAGGCATAGCTTTGCACAAACGCGGGGATCGCCAGCGGGGCGACCGCCAGTGCAGGCCAGATCCCTCGCCCGGCAAGCTGCGTGCGCTCGGTGAGCCAGGCTATCGCCACGCCCGTCACAATACACAGCGGAACCGCCAGGGCCGTCAGCCACAGCGTGTTGCCGAGCAGCTCAGCCACCCGCGGGCGAAACACCAGCGCCTTTATCGTTTCCCAGCCCGTCTCAATGCCAATGGCAATGATAAAACCCAAAGGCAGAAGCGCCAGTAATGAAAATAAGACAGCTAACGCAACCATCGGCAGTGCAGGACGCCTGCGGGCAGGCTCCTGCACTCTGTTTTTTCCGATGTCGAGACTCAGACCAGACATAAGACGTTCACTTCACTCTCAGGATCACAGCAGACCGGCTTGCGTCATCAGCTCGATAACTTTCTTACTGTTGAGCATTGAAGGTTCAACTTTCGGCGCATCAAGATCTTTCAGCGGAACCAGTTTCGGGTTTGAGGCCGCGTTCACGCCCACGGCATATTCAAAGGCGTTGTTGGTACGCAGGCTTTCCTGACCTTCTTTACCGGTAATGTATTTGATGAAGGCCTGCGCCTGCGCTTTGTGTTTGCTGGACGCCAGCACGCCGCCGCCAGAGAGGCTCACGAACGCGCCCGGATCCTGGTGTTTGAAGTAGTAGAGCTGGGTGTTTTTGCTGTTTTCACCGGTTTTGGACTGATCGACAAAGCGGTAGTAGTGATAAATCACCCCGCCATCAATCTGACCGGCATTGACCGCTTTCATCACCGTGCTGTTACCTTTATAGGCCACGAAGTTGGCTTTCATCGCCTTGAGCCATTCCAGGGTGGCTTTTTCGCCCTTCAGGGCCAGCATCGCGCTCACGATGGCCTGGAAATCCGCGCCTGAAGGAGATGCCGCCCAGCGGCCTTTCCACTCGGGTTTCGCCAGATCCATCAGCGATTTAGGCAGCTGCTGTTCGCTCAGCTTAGCCGGGTTATAGACGAATACGGTGCTGCGGGCGGCAATGCCGATCCAGCGGCCGTGCGCCGGACGATACTCTGCCGGTACCTGCTTCAGAGTGTCGGCATCCAGCGGTGCAAACAGGTTAGCGTTATCCACCAGCACCATGGATGGCGAGTTTTCCGTCAGGAATACGTCTGCCGGCGATGCGCTGCCTTCCTGAACCAGCTGGTTACCCAGCTCGCTGTCATCACCATTACGCAAAGTCACTTTAATCCCGGTTTCTTTGGTAAAACCGTCAACCCACGACTTCACCAGGTTTTCATGCTGCGCGTTATAGACAACGATGCCGTCGTTGTTATCGGCGGCAACCGATTGTGTGGAAAGGAAAAGGGATGAAGACAACAAGGCAAGCGAGAAGCAGGACAGCAGGCGAGAATTCATGAACATATCCTTAATAGACCAACGGGAGTAACCACTCATAGCTTTGTGGGACAGGATTAAAGCATACAACAACGCTAATGATAATTAGTATCAATCCAGTTTACGCGTAAAAGTGTAAAATTTCTTTTTTATGGAATTTGAAATGATAAAAATCCAGAATTGAAAAGGGAGAAAAATAAAGATTAAGAAAACCTTAAGGTTGGTGATAACGGCTTTTGATTAGGCTTCTATTTATTTCGCGGTTATTTATCTGATAAGGGAAGAATAATGAATCTGATGACAAACTCTGCCATTAATAATATAGCCGCCTTACTTGCCGGGTGGCGCTGCGCTTACCCGGCCTACATTTCTCACCATTGCAAGCCCATGCAAGCGTAGCGACGCCGTACGAAACGCACAAAATGCGCTTTGTCTGCAGCCTGAATAATACCGTTCGAAAAGAGTAAGGAGAGGGAGAGACGTAGATACCTGAGACTAAATGGCACGCCCTGTAGGATTCGAACCTACGACCTACGGCTTAGAAGGCCGTTGCTCTATCCAACTGAGCTAAGGGCGCACTGATGAAGCGTGTACTTCGCGGCGGTGAAACGCGAAGAATTATACGGTCAATGGCAGGTGAGTCAATGCCTTTTCCGTTTTCAGGGGCAATTACCGCTAGCCGATTGTAAATACGGCTATTTTCTCAACATTTATCCCCGTTTTACCGTAAAATTTAGCGCTGCGAAAAGGCTTAGTTGCATTTAAGTAACGCCTGCTGTTTTCCTGTACGTCAGCTCGTCACACTAGAGTCAGGTATCCCGGCCGCCTGGAGGCTGACAGACAACAGGACAATGGAGTGACAGCGCAAAACCTGATCGATACGCCCCCCCGGTTACAGTACCTCTCTCAGGACATCGTCGGCATTAAGCTTGAGCCCATCGTCGCCCTTACCTCCTTGCGCCAGGTTGGTGTCGAGGTCCTTAGCGTTCTGGCCGACACGCGGCACAGTGAGGACTTTTTTTGCGATCGGTCCGCTGAGTGGTCGATAACACTGCTTGAAGCGCAGCTTGCCACGTTAAAAAATACGCCGCACGGTCATAACCTTTTTATTAATCTGCCGATAACCGTCCTGACAGAGCCTGCGTCCTTTCAGCGTCTTATCAGACTCCCCAGCGTGCCGCTCAATATTGAGTTTGTCGACCCTGCGGCTTTTTTGGCGCTGTCTGTCGCGCGCAAGCAGCTTGTGGTTCAGAATCTGCAGCAGCTGAGCAGACAGGGGCACGCAATCTGGCTGGACGACATCGATGACGTCTTAGTGCAGCCGTTTTTATCCTGTCGACTTCCGTTAAGCGGCATCAAAATAGATAAGGAAGCATTCTGGCGTTTACGCGACACCTCTGCGCTGAGGCAACTGGTTTCCCTTTGCTTTCAGCTTGCCGGGAAAGTGCTTATCGAAGGTATTGAGACTGAACGCGATCGTACCTGGGCACTGCAGGCAGGCGCAGACTTCGGCCAGGGATATTACTGGCCGTCCTGGACATGGCCGGAGGATTAAAACGCCATTTCCAGGAGGGAGGCCATGCGAATGACAGTGCGCCGTTACCGGCGGCGGCGTACAGGAAGTGATGCACTGGGATTTACGCGCTCACCTTTTGCTCCCCCCTTTTTCGACCGGCTCGAATTTTTGAGCCAGTCCATCAGCCAGCCCCGCAAAACAGATGCCCCGTTTATCCTTCTGGTGACGGAGGATCACTATCTGCGCACCGGTTTTCTCAACGGGCAGTTCCCGCTGAGCAGCTGCTGCGACTACGCCACGCTGGATGACGCCCTTGTCGCGCAGACGCAGTGGCCCTCTGCCCGTCTGGTCGTGGATATTGAAAGCCGATCCACGGGACTTCTGGAGAAACTGGATCAGTTGAGAAGGCATAGCCTGTTTCCTCCGTTCCTGACGCCCTGGCTGTTAGTCCGGGCCGATAATTACGACACCCGCCTTTTCTGCAAAGCGGCAGGTCCCTTTCATGTGCTCGAGCGCCAGCTGAACGCCGCGGCACTCCAGAACAGCCTGCTGGATGCCCGCCCGCCACAGGGCTCCGACAAAGACTGGTTCAACCGCAATGAATGGCCGATCCTGCAGGAACTCTCCCGGGGCAAGACGTTACGTCAGATTGCCCTTATGCAGAATCGTCCTTATAGCCGCATTATCTATCGTCTTAGCTGCATCCTGGTGAAGCTGGGGCTGAGTCATCGGCAGGAATTGTTGCATCTTCTTAATAACCTCTCAGACTGCACGTTTTCCCTCACGTCCTAACCTCTTATTTCCTAAAGCGCTTTAAGAAATTACTTACCATTCATGTTTCAAAAATGTTAATTTTTAACAATAAAGTCGAAATTATAACTATTCCTAATTTATGGCCGCGAACCTTGCGAAATGCCACAAATTGAACGAACGGCAGCACTTTCCTCCATCCGTTAAGTGAATGCAGACAGCGTTAACAAGATGATAATGATGTAAAAACAAGCAGGTTAGCGGGAACGCTCAGGAGGAAAAAGCGAAGCGGATAGCATGTTCTCCTGTGCATGAGATGTGGGCCTTCGGGTCAACCTGCGCGCTTTCAGATGAAGGTCTGACGGCCTGCGAGGGCAATTGTTGTCCTCATCAGCGTGGATTAGTCCCCCTGAATGATGCGCATTTTTGTTAACAATTTATTAACATAAAGAGATATGTGTTATTTTTTGTTATTACATAAAGATGAAAATATGCGGTAAATGAGATAACAGGATATTTCCGCTAAATTTAAAAAAATAGCGATTCAGATCCAGAAGATAATACAAACCCATAAGCGGATATTAATTTACAGGGTTTTCGGAAAAAACTTACCCTGTATAATAAGATGCGTACCAAATCTGAATAAGAAAAACCTTTTTGCCAACACCAGCCAAATGAGATGACCGCGCTGAGGCATAGTTCTTTTCATTACGTAAACAAGGATGCTTTCGCTCTTTCCAGGGAAATACTACGGTATAGGGATCTGCACATTATATCCTTCCGGCATTTCGAGAGTTTTACCAAACTCTGCATAACGCTTTTAACAATCTGAGGCATTAAAAATGAAACCGGCATCCGTTATCATTATGGACGAACATCCTATCGTCAGAATGTCGATAGAAGTCCTGCTACAGAAAAATAAGAATATCACAGTCAAGCTCAAGTCTGGCGATAGCCATGAAGTTCTTGACTGTATCCGTAATCACCCTATCGATCTGGTGATCCTTGACATTGAACTCACGGGCACGGATGCTTTCGCTTTACTTAAGAGAATCAGAAACTTAAACAAAGACATTAAGGTTCTGTTCCTCTCGTCTAAATCAGAGTTATTTTACGCGGGTCGCGCTATTCGCGCCGGGGCAAATGGCTTCGTCAGTAAACGTAAAGATTTGGGTGAGATCTACAACGCCGTAGAAATGATCCTGATGGGCTATTCCTTTTTCCCGTCGGAAACGCTGAACTTTATAAACCATTTGGGTTCAGGGAAAGGGATGGCTGTCGATATGCCATTATCGAATCGCGAGGTCACGGTATTACGGTATCTGGCGAATGGATTATCCAATAAGGAAATTGCTGAACAGCTACTATTAAGCAACAAAACCATTAGCGCACATAAATCCAATATTTATTCCAAGCTGGGTGTGCAAAGCATCGTGGAATTAATTGATTACGCCAAAGCGCACGAGCTACTTTAACCTGAATTCACTCCCTGCAGCTTATCTGAGCTGCAGGGAGTGCGGTCAGTGCTAATTATAGTTAATCATAAAGGTGGCATCCGCATCGGCTCGTCCGGGCTGAGGGTTATCTGCAGTGGCAATATAATTGGCATAAAACGACAATGTTGCATTCCCCTGCGCATCAACCGAGACCGGCTGGCTGGCCTGCTGGAGAGCCAGACGCGTTTTATCCGCATCCCTGATCTCTACCGCGACACGGCTCGCTGTACTGGCGTCGTTCAGCGCCAGCAATCCGTTATTGCTCCCGTCGGCTTTGCCCGAAAACGTAATGGACGCCGCCCCCGGCGGACAGCCGGTCAGCTTCAGCGTAAACGGCATGGGCTGCGTGCGGCTCCCGGTAGTGCTGAGCTGTTTCGTGGGCCAGGTGCCCAGCGTGACGGTCTTGTCGCTGTCGCTCCCCTCGGCAACGCAGGTAAAATCGACAATGTTGCCGTAGAGCCGAATGTTAATTTCGCCCAGCGCGGTGTCCGCCTGAGCCTGTGTGCAAAGCGCAAAAAGCGCCACGGTGATAAAACGGATCCCGTTTCGCATATCGGCTCCTTAGTCGTAATCCACACGCAGATACCCGCGCGAGGTAAAACGCCCTTCCGCTGGCTTATTGCCCGTCACGCTCACCGGCCAGACCCGGATCCCTACCTGTGCCTGCGCGCTATCGTCGAGGCGGAACGGAATTTTGCTTGTCAGGTTGTTAGGCGTCAGCGGCGCCCCGCTTTCGTTAGCGATGATAAACCCGACGTCCGGGTTATCCGACACCAGCACATTATCAGAGACTTTTTCCGCCTCAACGCGCATCGTCAGCATGGCGTTCGCCTCCACGTTGGTGCATTTGATCGCGATGGTTTTGCTTTGCGATGAGACCCCCTCCGGTTTGTTACCTACACCCGCCTTGCTGAACAGGGAGGCGCCAATGTCACCGAAATCAAACTCCACCACGTTCCCGGCGTTGATGGCGCAGCTTTGCGGCACCTGAATGGTTCCGCTGTAGCTGATGGTGTAGACCGGCGTGGTCAACGGATCGGAGGAGGTGGTAGTGACGTAAACGCGGAACATGGTGGCGCGCGGGATCACCACCATGTTAATAAAACGCCGGGTCACCTTAAGGCGAAAGACAAGGCTGGAGTCCTGCACGCCAAACGGTTTGTTTTTCGAGACGTTAGGGTGGCTCCCCATCTGGATATAGTTTTTGGGCGGATAAAACACGCCAGCATAGCTGTCCGTGATTTTCATAGCCCCGTCCAGATAGTCGTTAAGCTTCAGGTACTGATAGCCATCGCTCGTGCCCGTTACCGGGTAGTCGGTCACATAGCTACGTTTGGTGGTATTCCCGACCGTGCCCTTCGGGCAGACGGCATTCACCCCTACCCACTGCGACTTCTCGCTGAGCGTCACGACCTGTCCAATCTGGTTATTCGAGCTATTGAATTTATCCGTCAGGTCGTAATGCACCTCCGTCGGCACGCCTTTTTCATTGACGCACACGGTGGCGAATGCGTTTGCCGCAGGCAGTAGTGCCAGAAGCGACAAGCCTAAGATGTGGGTTTTATTCACAGCGAATCCCCTTCAGTGTGATTGCCTGTTGCAGGCTCTTTTCAGGCAAGCTGTAAGGCGCGCGACACTGGGACTGCGCCCCGTCTCCCCACTGGATCAGCAGTTCGCCTTCCAGCGGCAGCCCGCTCAGGTAAATTTGCCCGTCGTCCCCCACCATGCTGGTGACACCGCTCCGGGTCTCACGGACCACCGCGCCGAACGGCACGGGCTGGTTACCGCGCATCACCGTCAGCAGGGCGCGCACGCCAATGCGGGTATCAAAGCTGGCGCGCACCAGCGCGCCTTTGGTCGGCACCACGCTGCTCACGTTGTTTTCGATATCGGTGTTGTTGCTCATGGTGTTGGTATCCAGCGCCACGCGGTTGTAGCGGTAGACGGTGGCATACGGCATCACCGCGTAGCCTCGCCAGTCGGTTCTCACGCCGGTCTGGTTTTCGACGCTGACGCCGGATGCCCCCGGGGCTTTGATCAGCACGTTGGTGTCGCCCAGCGGCTGGCTGAAGGTCACGCCGTCGGCATGGCCGACGACCCCGCCGGAGAGCTGCCAGTTGAGATCGTGCTGATCGTCGCTGTAGTTGTAGCCCACGCCCAACGTGCCATAGGTCGCCTGCCAGTTGGCGCTGGCGCTTCCGCTTGCGCCGTTGGTGCTGGTGTGTCCCTGGGTCACGCTGTAGTTCAGGTTGCGGTCCTCCAGCAGCGTGCCGCTGACGCCGGTTTGCCAGCTCGTGTCACCATCGCTGTTCCGGCTGGCAGATGCCGTGGCATAGGCGCGGTCAATCGCGCTGTCCCGACGATAGCCCTGGCGAGTAAAGATACTGAACGGCACGGAGACGTTAAACGACGCGATCCGGTCGGTACCGTCGATCCCGACGGATTTGTTCCACGACCACGAAACGGAGTAGTTGATCCCCTTCACGCCCCCCGCATACCCCAACTGGTACCAGAGGTTCGACTCGTCGGTTCCCCAGTAGGTCTGCTCACTACCGGAGATATAGACCGAGCCGTAATCCCCCAGCGACTGAGAAACGTTAAGCTGGAAGCGGCCTTTTTTATTCCACGTCAGGTTGTGATAGCTCTGCACGTCCGGCACATCGTTATCGTCCTGGCTGTCGGCATACTGATAGCCTTCCATTGAGCGCCAGGCCACATCGTCCAGGGTGTAAAACCCTTTTGTGGAGTAGCGGTAGCCCAGCAGCTGGAAGTTGGTGCCGAAGCCGTTAAGGGATTTCGCATAGAGGAAGCGCAGGGACTGTCCTTCATGCTTGCTGTCGTCCGCGAGCTGGCTGCGGGCGTGGGTGATATCGAGCGAAACCGCGCCCCAGTCGCCCAGGTTTTTTCCGGCCCCGACGGCGACCGCGGTATAGCGTGAGGCCAGCTGCGTTCCGCCGTAGAGCGTGAAGCCGTTGGCAAGCCCGGTAATCAGGGTGCCCTGGGTAAAGAACGGCGTGTCCTGATCGCTGTTACCGCTGCGGTAATCCCCCGCGACGAGGTCATACTTCCAGCGCCCTTCACGCTGCAGAAGCGGCACGGTGGAGTACGGCACGGTATAGCGCTGCTGGGTACCGTCTTTCTCTTCTACCGTTACTTCCAGGTCACCGCTTGAGGAGGTAGGGTTGAGATCGGTAATCGCAAAGGCGCCCGGCTGCACATAGCTTTGATAGATCACGTAGCCATTCTGACGCACCACCACTTTGGCGGGCGTCCGGGCGATCCCGCGCACGGTGGGCGCGTAGCCCTGCAGGCTGTCCGGGTACATGCTGTCAGACGAGAAGAGCCGTCCGCCGCGGAACCCCATGCTGTCGAAGACGTCATTGCCGGTATTGCTGTCGCCCAGGACCAGTTCGCTTTTCAGCGGGATCACGGTGCGCTGCGCCCAGGTGCCAATATTCTGCCACTCGCTGTGTCGCTGCCCGTTGGTCTGCGTGTATCGCCATGCGCCGTTGTTACGCAAGCGCCAGGCGCCATAGTTCAGCCCGCTCTGCAGGTTGAGATAATAGCTGTCGTCTTCGCTTCCCCGGTTGCCGGAGAAGCTGTAGTTCAGCAGCGCGGCGGGAATGCCCTCATCCCACTGTTCAGGCGGAATGTAGCCCCGGGCGCTGTTCTGCAATGCCACCTGCGGCAGGCTGACGTCCAGACGCTGTGAGGCAAAGTTGAATACCGTTTCGCTGCCGGGTATGGCCGTGGTCAACGGCAAGCAGGTCTCGCCCTGGACCTGAGCCAGCTCGGGAAACGCCGCGACGTTGACGCCAAAGCGGTCGAGCATCGCCCGCGTAATACACGGCGATAACCCGCCCGCCACCGGCGGCGTGTTCTCAGCCTGCTCAAAACGCACGTCCTGAGTCCCGATAAATTCATCGTTACGCCAGATATCCACGCGATAAACGCCGGGCGCCTGCTGGTGTCCTTGTTCAAAACGCGACAAATCCGCCACGCTGGCGGTGTCGTCGGACAAAAAGGCCGGGTTGAAATAGCTTTCGCTCCAGCCAGCCTGTGGCCAGAGTGCAGCCATTAGCGCCAGCGCAACCGGGCAGTAACGTCTCTGGTGGTTTTTCATCGCCCTGACTCTGCTCACAGGTTGACGCTACGCGCCGGGGTGATGGCACCGTAGTCATTCACACTCTGCCAGGAAAGCGTACCGCTGGCACCGGCTGGCAGCACCTGCTGAGCCGCGCTTTTCGGCGCAACCATCAGGTTATCCAGCTGTTGCCCGCCCAGCTTCAGATTGACGAGGGTGATGTAATACGGGGAGGCGTTGCTGACTTTGAGATGGCTGCCCGCGCGCTCAAACCGCAGCTGGGAAAGCGCCTCTTCCGGCTGCATCGCCAGGTTGTTCGGGCGCACAAATAGCTTGATGCGCGAGAGGATCGCTAGCTGCAGCACGTTATTGTTTTCCGTTTTGGCTTTGTTCACTGACGGGATCGCTTTCACGTTCATGTAAAACAGCGATTCACGGTCGGCAGGCAGCGCAGGACCGGCGTAAATAATGCGCAGCGTGTTTTCACTGTCCGGCTCGCTAACAAACAGGGGCGGCGTGACGGCAAACGTTTTTTCTTTTTGCCCGTTTGCATTTTCAATCCACGCGTTAATTAAATAGCGTTCCTGTTTATTGCTGTTGGTGATCGCCAGCGACGTTTGCTTCGCCTCTGCGGGATAAATAACGCGGGTGGCTCCCAGCGCAATACCGCCGGATGCATTCGCGCAGGCAGAAACCACCATTAAAATAAACGATAAAAAAAGTCCTGGTTTAATTAGGGTATTCATCACAACCGTACCTTTAATAATGTGTTCGCAGGTGTTATGGATAAATCAACGTAAACCAGACATCCGACTGAATTTTGCCTGGCTCGAGGTGTTCGGAAATAGCCCGATAGCGGGCGCTAAAATGAAACGCCAGCTCGCGGGTATCGATCGGCAGCCAGCTGACGGCCGTGGCGTTTGGGATAATCTGACGCTGCTGCTCGTCAAAGAGCGCCAGCCCAACGCCGCTGCTGACAGGCGTTTCACCTGGCCGCGATGTCGCCAGAAAGACCTGCGGATCTTCTGCGGGTGTGGCCCCCTGAAACTGGATCCCCACGGTGCGCGAAACATCAACGCTGCAGTCCAGCAGCCGCACGGTGAAAGGCACGTTAACCGTGGAAAAACTGCCCACGCCGGAAAATGAATTCGTTCGGTACTGCCCCATGTCGATGCGCATATTCTGGCTATCGGGCGCCACGGCGCAGCCGCCGTTAACCAGTTCACCCCGGAGATGAACCTTGCCACCTTCGATCACCACGGTATGTGCCGATGCCGGGCAAGCCATCGCAAGGGTTAACAGCAGTAGTGTTCCAGTCCTTGTCATCCTTCGTTCCTGGCAATAGCGTATGACGGGCCTCGTCCCTGAGGCCTGAACATCCCTGTGCGGAGGAATTATTCGTATTTCATTACGAAGGTGGCGTCAGCGTTCGCCTGGCCTGGCTCGGTAGTGGCAGCCGTTGATTTATAGCGCGCGGTGAACTTCAGGGTGTTTGTCCCTTCGATCAGCGTCTGCGCAGCAGAGAAGGTTGCACCGTCTGGGGTCAGCACGCTGGATTTGCTGTCGAGGATCTCAATGCCCACGCCTTTCGCGGTGTTGTCGTTGTTACCGGAGGTGACGGCCAGCAGGGTTTTGTCCGTTGGGTCGATCTGACCGGTGAACGCAACCGCTGCCGTTTGAGCAACCTGCGGATCGCAGTCATTCAGTTCAATGTTGAATGGAATATTCGAGGTGGTGTCGCCCACTTTGGTAAATTTCGCGGTACGATATTGACCCAGATTAACGGTCTGCTCGGAAGAATCAGTATTTACTGAACAAGCCGCATTAACCAGCTCACCTTTAAAATGTACGGTACCGCCATTTACGGAAACCGGGGCAGCAGGATCTGCTGCATTTGCGGCACCCGCAACCAGGGCCAAAGTTGCAATAACAGTAGAAGCAATGTTGCTGAGTTTCATGTCTATTCCTTTAAAATGTAAATAACCCTTCCCGCGAAAAATCGGGAATAAGAAATACGTTCAATTGAGTAATTGAAAGCTTATTTCGGAGGAGACAAAGTAGCTCAGGAATAAACTTTTAAATATGTCAAAACGCTGCCATTTCGCCAGGTCACATCCTAATCCCGCCTAAGAAATTGACCATCCCTTAAGAAGGGTTTTTGCGTCTTGCGGATAAAAACGCGCAAAGGGTGACTGACAGCGAGGCTCGCTTCTGACAAAATACACGCATCCCCCCTTTCAAACGTTACAGACGGAATCTTCTCTCTGATGGCAGCAAAGATTATTGACGGTAAAACGATTGCGCAGCAGGTGCGCTCTGAGGTCGCGGAAAAAGTGAAGGCGCGTAAAGCGGCCGGAAAACGCGCCCCCGGGCTGGCCGTTGTGCTGGTTGGCAGCAACCCGGCATCGCAGATTTATGTCGGCAGCAAGCGCAAAGCGTGTGAAGAGGTCGGCTTCGTCTCCCGCTCTTACGATTTGCCGGAAACCACCAGCGAAGCAGAACTGCTGGAACTGATTGACACCCTGAATGCCGATAAAGAGATCGACGGTATTCTGGTTCAGCTGCCGCTGCCAGCCGGTATCGACAACGTGAAGGTGCTGGAGCGTATTGCGCCGGATAAAGACGTGGACGGTTTCCACCCGTACAACGTTGGCCGCCTGTGCCAGCGCGCGCCGCGCCTGCGTCCGTGCACGCCGCGCGGTATCGTGACGCTGCTGGAGCGCTATAACATCGACACCTACGGCCTGAACGCCGTGGTTATCGGCGCGTCCAACATCGTGGGCCGCCCGATGAGCATGGAGCTGCTGCTGGCCGGCTGTACCACCACCGTCACCCACCGCTTCACCAAAAACCTGCGCCACCACGTCGAGAACGCCGATCTGCTGATCGTCGCGGTCGGCAAGCCGGGCTTTATCCCAGGCGAGTGGATCAAAGAAGGTGCAATTGTCGTGGACGTCGGGATTAACCGTCTGGAAAGCGGCAAAGTGGTCGGCGACGTGGTGTATGAAGACGCCGCCGCGCGCGCGTCATACATTACCCCAGTACCGGGCGGCGTAGGCCCGATGACCGTAGCCACGCTGATTCAGAATACCCTGCAGGCGTGCGAAGAATATCACGACGTAGAGGACGCGTAAGATGGCGACTTTTTCATTAGGAAAACACCCGCACGTTGAGCTGTGCGATCTGCTCAAGCTGGAAGGCTGGAGCGAAAGCGGTGCGCAGGCGAAAATTGCCATTGCCGACGGGCTTGTCAAAGTGGACGGTGCGGTGGAAACCCGCAAGCGCTGCAAGATTGTCGCGGGGCAGACCGTGAGCTTTGAAGGCCAGAGCGTAACCGTTACGGCCTGAGCCGTTTGATGCCCTCACCCTAACCCTCTCCCGCAGGGCTGAGGAATCCCCACAAAATAATACCAGCACGGACGACCCCCTCTCCCTTGAGGGAGAGGGCTGGGGTGAGGGGGAACATACGGCTCTGGTGGTCATTCCGTTCACTTTATGTTCCTTGCTACTCTGTAAGGACATGGCCGGTGAACGTGCCAGGGCGGCTCAATCGCCACCGCCCTGGCGACCCGGGCTCCCGGCGGTAAATCGCCGCTTCGCGGTGCCTTCGGCTTATTCCTTCCGGCTTTTCGGGGACGGGCGGAGGTAACGTCCCTGTAAAGCCCGCCCTCTCGGCGCATCCATGCGCCTCGCCCCGGCCTACAGGAAACGCCTCAGCGATTTACAGCCGGACCAGGGCATCGCTGTAAGCCATTCATTTTCCTGAAGTCACATGCATCGCTTCAGGTATAAAATTACTGGGGATTCCTCACCCCGCAGGGAGAGGGGATAAAAAATCCCCTCACACCCATCACGGTTATTTATCGATCCACTTCAAATAATCACTATTTCATCTGTTGAAAAGTGAAAATTCAGTTGCGCGTTTTTCACGCTTTGCCCACGATAAGTAGAACGTTCTACTAAAACGTTCTACTTACAATAACAGCGCCAAAAAAAAGCGCTACTCGGGGGAAATCAGCATGAGTCTGATATCAGGGTTTGTTAAATCGCTGTCTAAGTTATCGATGATTGGTCGCGCCTTAATGCTGCCAATTTCACTGCTTCCCGCTGCGGGCCTGCTGCTGGCCTTTGGTGATAAGTTCCATCTGCCGCTGATGATGAACGCGGGCGGGGTTATTTTTGATAACCTGCCGATGCTGTTTGCCATTGGCTCTGCCGTGGGCCTGGCATCAGAATCCGGCATCGCGGCGCTGTCTGCGGCCGTTTCGGTGTTTGTTACCAATATCACCATCAGCACCGTGCTGAGCATCACGCCGGAAATGGCCTCCCAGGGCGGGAAATACGCCATGGTGGTCGGCATTCCGACGCTGCAGATGGGCGTCTTTGGCGGCCTGATCTGCGGTATTCTCGCGGCCTGGTGCTACAACCGCTTCCACACCATGCAGCTGCCGGAGTTCCTGGGCTTCTTTTCCGGCAAGCGCTTCGTGGCGATTGCAACGGCGTTCCTCTCGTTTCTGATGGGGCTGCTGCTGCCGTACGTCTGGCAGCATATCCAGGCCGGGATCGACGCCCTCTCCGTGGTCGTTAACGGCGACAATCAGGCGGCCTCGACCTTTATCTTCGGTCTGGTGGAGCGCGCGCTGATCCCGCTCGGTCTGCACCATATCTGGTATCCGTCGTTCTGGTATTCGTTTGGCGATTACACCACCCAGGCAGGTCAGGTGATCCACGGCGACCAGACCATCTGGTTCAAGATGCTGGAAGAAGGGGTGAAATCTTTCAGCAGCGACACCTACCAGAACGCCGGTAAGTTCATGCAGGGCGAATTCCCGCTGATGCTGTTCGCGCTGCCTGCGGCGTGCCTGGCGATGTATCACGAAGCCCATACGAAGAATAAGAAAATCGCGGCCGGTATTCTGTTCTCCGCGGCGCTAACCTGCTTCCTGACGGGGATCACCGAACCGGTTGAGTTTACCTTTATCTTCGTGGCACCGATTCTGTACGTCTTTAACGCCATCATGGCGGGCCTGGCCTACATGACCATGTATCTGCTGCATGCGCATATCGCCAAGTCGTTCTCTGCAGGCTTTATCGACTATCTGTCATTCGGGATCCTGCCGTCGTTTAACGGCTACCAGACCAATTTCCTGAATGCCATTATCATCGGCATTCCGATGGGCCTGATTTATTACTTTACATTCCGCTTTGTGATCCGTCGTTTCGACGTGAAAACGCCGGGCCGCACTGAAGTGACCGCCAACGCGGATGAGAAATCGGATTCAGAACTCGCGACCGAGATCATCACCCTGCTGGGCGGGGCGCATAACATAGACTCCGTCGGCGCCTGTATCACCCGTCTGCGTCTGGAGGTGGCAAAAAGCGAGGCGGTGGATAAAGACGGCCTGAACGGACTCGGCGCACGCGGCGTGGTGTTTGTCGGCGACAACGGTATTCAGGTGATTTTCGGTGCCAGAGCACAGTTTATCGCCCAGACCATGTCCACCATGATCGGCAAATAATAAGATGCCTGAACGACACGTCTCCTGTACGCTGGGAGACGTGTTTTATCTGGCTGATAATCGGTAAATTTCAGGGAGCGGTTTTGAAGAAAGTCAGCATTATTGATGTCGCGAAGCACGCGGGCGTGTCGGTTTCCACCGTCTCGCTGGTGCTGCGCCAGAAAGGGAAAATCTCAGAGGCAACGATCGAGAAGGTCAACGCTGCCATCAATACCCTGGGCTATGTTCATAACGTTGCCGCTGCCAACCTTCGCGCCAATACCTCCAACCTGATTGGCCTGATCCTCCGTGACTTTAGCGACAGTTTCTCCATCAAGGTGATGGCGAGCATCGTCCAGGATCTTGAAAAACAAGGGTATATGGTTTTTCTCGGTCAGCCCCAGAACGACCATGACCATCTTGAGCGTTGCCTGCTGTCGTTTAAGCAGCAGGGCGTCGCAGGGGTGATCTATCTGGCCTCGGATACCCACACCTCTACCCTGCCGGAAAAGATTCGCCACTGCCCGCTGCCGCTGGTGGTGGTCTCGCAGTCGCTGCTGGATGAAAAATGCAATCTGGTGATGCGCGATAACCGACAGGCGGCCAATCTGGCGGTGCGTTATCTTATCGAGCGCGGTCATCGTAATATCGCCTACATTGGCGGACGCGAAGGCTGCCTTATCCGCGAACAGCGCCTGCTCGGTTTTCGCAGCGCGATGGCGCAAAACGGGCTGGTCTGGCGCGATGAATACTCTCCGGCCTGCAGCGATGACACGCTGGCAGCGGGTTTCGCGACCCGCCAGCTGCTGGAAAAAAACAACACCATCACCGCCCTGCTCTGCCACTCGCCGGATGCCATGATCGGCTCCATCTCCGGTATTCATCAGGTCGGGCGTACGGTGGGTAAAGATGTGTTTCTGACGCAGCAGGTCGCCCTGGTCGGTTTCGAAGATATGCTCCACGTTAACCTCACCTCGCCCTCGTTTACCTACGTCTCGTCCGCCAGCGAAGAGACGGGGCGTCAGGCGGCCGGGCTGATTATTCGCACGCTGAAGGAGCCGACGCTGCAAACCCAGCGTATTACGCTCTCCGGGCAGCTTATCGCACGCGAGTCGGCGTAAAATCAGAATTTCGCACAGGTTTTTTAGCACGGAATGACTGCTATATTTCCATGATTTGCCATGGATAATCACAATGCCTACCGTCATTACACACGCTGCTGTTCCGCTTTGCCTGGGCTTAGGCCTGGGGACAAAAGTTATCCCACCCCGCCTGCTGTTTGCCGGCATTGTTCTCGCCATGCTGCCGGACGCCGACGTGCTGGCGTTTAAGTTCGGCGTCGCGTATGGCAACGTTTTCGGCCATCGCGGCTTTACCCACTCCCTGCTGTTTGCCTTCGTGGTGCCGATACTTTGCGTACTGACTGGACGACGATGGTTCAGGGCCAGCCTGACGCGGTGCTGGCTGTTTTTAACCGTGTCACTGCTGTCGCACAGCCTGCTGGATTCGATTACCACAGGCGGGAAAGGTGTCGGCTGGCTGTGGCCGTGGTCTGATGAACGCTTCTTTGCGCCGTGGCAGGTGATCAAGGTCGCGCCGTTTGCGCTCTCACGCTATACCACGCCGTACGGGCATCAGGTGATTATTTCAGAACTGCTGTGGGTGTGGCTGCCGGGGGTGGTGCTGATGGTAATGTTGTGGTGGAAAAGACGGTAAAAAAAAGCCGGGTGGCGGCTGCGCCTTACCCGGCCTACTTTTGCCTGTTGGCCCGGTAAGCGTAAGCGCCACCGGGCGTTACAGACTTACTTACGGCGCCAGGTGGTTCCCTGCGGGCCATCTTCCAGAATAATACCCATCTCGGTCAGACGGTTACGCGCCGCATCTGCCGCCGCCCAGTCTTTCGCCTGACGCGCTTCCAGACGCGCTTTGATCAACGCTTCAATTTCCGCCACTTCGCCGTCATCCGCCTGCGCACCGCTCTGCAGGAACGCGTCCGGCTCCTGCTCCAGCAGGCCAAGCACGGCAGAGAGCTTACGCAGATGGGACGCCAGCGCATTCGCCGCGGCCATATCTTCTGACTTCAGGCGGTTCACTTCGCGCGCCATGTCGAACAGCACGGAGTAGGCTTCCGGAGTGTTGAAGTCGTCGTTCATCACCTCAACGAAGCGTGCTTCGAACGCTTCGCCGCCTGCTGCCGGAACAGACCTGTCGGTCCCGCGCAGCGCGGTGTAGAGACGCTCAAGCGCCGAGCGCGCCTGCTTCAGGTTCTCTTCGCTGTAGTTCAGCTGGCTGCGGTAGTGGCCGGACATCAGGAAGTAGCGCACGGTTTCCGCATCGTAATACTTCAGCACGTCGCGCACGGTAAAGAAGTTGCCCAGCGATTTCGACATCTTCTCGCGGTCAACCATCACCATCCCGGAGTGCATCCAGTAGTTCACGTACTCGCCGCCGTGGGCGCAGGTGGACTGCGCGATTTCGTTTTCGTGGTGCGGGAACATCAGGTCTGAACCGCCGCCGTGAATGTCGAAGTGCTTGCCCAGCTGTTTGCAGTTCATCGCAGAACATTCAATGTGCCAGCCCGGACGGCCTTCGCCCCACGGGGATGGCCAGCTTGGCTCACCCTCTTTGGACATCTTCCACAGCACGAAGTCCATCGGGTTACGCTTCACGTCAACCACGTCAACGCGCGCGCCGGCCTGGAGCTGATCCAGATCCTGACGGGAAAGCGCACCGTAGGTTGGGTCCGTCGGCACGGAGAACATCACGTCGCCGTTGTCGGCAACATACGCATGACCGCGGGCGATCAGCTTTTCGGTGATGTCGATGATTTCGTGAATATGGTGGGTCGCGCGCGGCTCGCTGTCCGGACGCAGAATATTCAGGGCGTCGAAGTCTTTGTGCATCTCAGCGATCATGCGATCCACCAGCGCGACAAAGCTTTCGCCGTTTTCATTGGCGCGCTTGATGATCTTATCGTCGATGTCGGTGATGTTGCGCACGTATTTCAGCTTGTACCCGAGAAAACGCAGGTAGCGTGACACCACGTCGAAGGCGACAAAGGTACGGCCATGGCCAATGTGACAGAGATCGTAAACCGTAATACCACACACGTACATGCCGACTTCCCCGGCATGGATAGGTTTAAATTCCTCTTTTTGGCGCGTCATTGTATTAAAGATTTTTAACATCGAAGATTCCATGTAAACACGTGTGTGGTTGAAAACCGGCTATTCTACCCGTAATTCAAACCCGAAGCAGCACACAATGCAAGGTGATCGCATCCTGTGGTTATGCTATAACAAGCCCCTATAGATGACCCGAAGGCGGGTCGACGTACCACAATAACGGAACAGGATGCAAAAATGGTTACTTTCCACACTAATCATGGCGATATCGTAATCAAAACCTTTGATGACAAAGCGCCTGAAACAGTTAAAAACTTCCTGGACTACTGCCGCGAAGGTTTCTACAACAACACCATTTTCCACCGCGTGATCAACGGTTTTATGATCCAGGGCGGCGGTTTCGAACCTGGCATGAACCAGAAAGCCACTAAAGAGCCGATCAAGAACGAAGCGAACAACGGCCTGAAAAACACCCGCGGCACGCTGGCGATGGCACGTACTCAGGCGCCTCACTCTGCTACTGCACAGTTCTTCATTAACGTGGCGGACAACGACTTCCTGAACTTCTCCGGCGAAAGCCTGCAGGGTTGGGGCTACTGCGTATTCGCAGAAGTGGTTGAAGGTATGGACGTGGTTGACAAGATCAAAGCCGTCTCTACTGGCCGCAGCGGTATGCACCAGGACGTTCCAAAAGAAGACGTTGTGATTACAAGCGTGACCGTCAGCGAGTAATTGGTGGCGACACTCTTTATTGCGGATCTTCATCTGCAAACAGAAGAACCGGCGATAACCGCCGGTTTTCTGCGTTTTATACGCGGTGAAGCGAAAAGCGCCGATGCGCTGTACATCCTGGGCGACCTCTTTGAAGCCTGGATTGGCGACGATGATCCTAACCCGCTGCACCGTGAAATGGCCGCCGCCATTCACGCGCTGGTGGATTCGGGCGTCCCCTGCTACTTCATTCACGGCAACCGTGATTTCCTGATCGGCAAGCGCTACGCCCGTGAAAGCGGCATGACGCTGCTGCCGGAAGAACAGGTGCTCGACCTCTACGGCCGCAAGGTGCTGATCATGCACGGCGACATGCTCTGCACCGACGATACCGGCTACCTGGCGTTTCGCGCCAAAGTCCACACCCCGTGGATCCAGAAGGTGTTCCTTGCCCTGCCGCTGTTTATCCGCAACCGCATCGCCGCCAGAATGCGCGCGGGCAGTAAAGCCGCCAACAGCAGCAAATCCATGACCATCATGGACGTCAATCCACAGGCGGTCGTGCGGGTGATGGAAAAGCATGACGTTCAGTGGCTCATCCACGGTCATACCCATCGTCCTGACGTGCATTCCCTCCTCGCCAACGGCCAGCCCGCACACCGCGTGGTGTTGGGTGCCTGGCACAGCGAAGGCTCTATGGTCAAAGTCACGCCTGAGGGTGTGGAGCTGATTGCGTTTCCGTTTTAACCCCCCTTCATGTTATTCTATTTTTTTGAACAATATTGGCAAATTGTTTCGATTTTAATCAGCCCGTGGTCGGCCTATTATTTATCACATCAGGGCAACACGCCCTATCCCAGACAATACACTTAAGGAATACGACCATGAAATCCATCAAAAATTTCGTTGCAGTTGCGGCCCTCTCCCTGGTTTCTTTCGGTTCTTTCGCGCAGAGCGTGAGTGCAACCGCCTCTACCCTTGACCGCGCAGAAGCGAAAATCGCTGCACAGGCTGCTGAACAGGGCGCGTCTTACAAAATCACCAGCGCGAAGGTCGACAACCGCGTGTATATGACCGCTGAACTGACGAAATAATGATTGCCCTTCGACAAAAACAGACCGCCAGAATGCGGTCTGTTTTGTTATGAATTGATGGCAACAACGGCTCAAGATTTAACCGCGCAACCGTTTTCCTTGCCCGTATAACATGCTATTCTCTGTGCCCTCGAAAGCAGTGTGTTTCGCACCACAGGAGTTTTAAGACGCATGTCTTCCCGCAATAATCCGGCGCGTGTCGCCATCGTGATGGGGTCCAAAAGCGACTGGGCTACCATGCAGTTCGCCGCCGAAATCTTTGACATCCTGAATGTTCCGCACCACGTTGAAGTGGTCTCTGCACACCGTACGCCGGACAAACTGTTCAGCTTCGCCGAAAGCGCCGAAGAGAACGGTTATGAGGTGATCATTGCCGGTGCGGGCGGCGCAGCACATCTGCCGGGCATGATTGCCGCCAAAACCCTGGTGCCGGTGCTGGGCGTTCCGGTCCAAAGCGCCGCGTTAAGCGGTGTGGATAGCCTCTACTCCATCGTCCAGATGCCGCGCGGTATTCCTGTCGGCACGCTGGCGATTGGTAAAGCGGGTGCCGCCAATGCCGCCCTGCTGGCCGCGCAGATCCTGGCGACGCACGATAAAGACTTACATCAGCGTCTGGCGGACTGGCGTAAAGCCCAGACCGACGAGGTGCTGGACAATCCAGACCCGCGGGGTGCCGCATGAAGCAGGTTTGCGTTCTCGGTAACGGCCAGCTAGGCCGCATGCTGCGTCAGGCTGGCGAACCGCTGGCGATTTCCGTCTGGCCCGTCGGCCTGGACGCCGAGCCGGAAGCGGTACCGTTCCACCAGAGCGTCATTACCGCTGAGATCGAACGCTGGCCGGAGACCGCCCTGACCCGCGAGCTGGCGCGTCATAACGCCTTCGTTAACCGCGACGTGTTCCCGATCATTGCCGACCGTCTGACGCAAAAGCAGCTTTTCGACAAGCTGGGTCTCGCAACCGCACCGTGGCAGCTACTGTCTGATAAAAACGAGTGGAACGACGTCTTCGCCATGCTGGGCGAACTGGCGATCGTGAAGCGCCGCGTGGGTGGCTACGACGGCCGCGGCCAGTGGCGCCTGCGCGCAGGCGACACCGCCGAGCTGCCGGATGATTGCTACGGCGAGTGCATTGTTGAGCAGGGCATCAACTTTAGCGGTGAAGTGTCGTTGGTTGGCGCGCGCGGTCATGACGGGCATACCGTCTTTTATCCGCTGACGCATAACCTCCATCAGGACGGCATTCTGCGCACCAGCGTGGCCTTCCCGCAGGCCAATGCTGACCACCAGGCGCAGGCGGAAGAGATGCTCTCTGCCATCATGCACGAGCTCGGATACGTGGGCGTGATGGCGATGGAGTGCTTTATCACCCCGTCTGGTCTGCTGATCAACGAGCTGGCACCGCGCGTGCACAACAGCGGCCACTGGACGCAAAACGGCGCCTCCATCAGCCAGTTCGAGCTGCACCTGCGTGCGATTACCGACCTGCCGCTGCCGCAGCCGGTGGTGAACAGCCCGTCGGTGATGATCAACCTGATCGGAACCGATCTGAACTACGACTGGCTGAAGCTGCCGCTGGTGCATCTGCACTGGTATGACAAAGAGGTCCGCGAGGGTCGTAAAGTCGGCCACCTGAACCTCAACGACAGCGACACGGGCCGTCTGAGCGCCACGCTGGAAGCCATGATCCCGCTCCTGCCGCCGGAATACGCAAGCGGTATTGTCTGGGCACAGTCAAAGCTTAAATAGTTATCCCTCCGCCGGGGAGTTGACCTCCTCTTTCCCCGGCGTACAATTCCCGCCCATTGCTGCTTAGCTTTCTTCTGGAATAACCATGAACGATGGAACGGACTATCGCGCGATCCTCGCGTCCGATACCCCTTTAATCGACGTTCGCGCGCCGATCGAATTTGCCCAGGGCGCGATGCCAGCGGCAGTCAACCTGCCTTTAATGAATGATGACGAGCGCGCCGCCGTCGGCACCTGTTATAAACGCCAGGGACCGGACGCCGCGCTGGCGCTCGGCCATCGCCTGGTGAGCGGCGACACGCGTGAGGCCCGCATCACCGCCTGGCGCGAAGCCAGCCTTGCCCATCCTGAGGGCTTTCTCTGCTGCGCGCGCGGCGGCCAGCGCTCGCATATCTCGCAGGCCTGGCTGAAAGAGGCGGGTATCGACTACCCGCTGATCCGCGGTGGCTATAAGGCCCTGCGCCAGACGGCAATTCAGGTGACCATTGAGCAGTCGCAAAAGCCGATGGTGCTTATTGGCGGCTGTACCGGGAACGGTAAAACCCTGCTGGTGAAGCAGCATGCACAGGGTATCGATCTGGAAGGACTCGCGCACCATCGTGGCTCGTCATTTGGCCGCACGCTGACGCCGCAGCTTTCCCAGGCCAGCTTTGAAAATCACCTTGCGGTTGAGCTATTGAAAAAAGACGCCGCGCGCTGGGTGCTGGAAGATGAAGGCCGGATGATTGGCTCTAACCACCTGCCAGCCTGCCTGCGCGACCGCATGGTTGAAGCCCCTATCGTGGTGGTAGAGGATCCGTTTGAGATCCGTCTTGAACGCCTGCGCGAAGAGTATTTCGACCATATGTGGGCGGATTTTTCTGCCGCCTACGGCGAGGAAGCAGGCTGGAAAGAATACAGCGAGTACCTGCATCACGGCCTGTTCGCCATTCGTCGCCGCCTGGGGCTGCAGCGCTTTGCGGAATTTACCGCGCTGTTAGATTCCGCGCTGTTGGAACAGCAACGATCTGGCCGCACGGACGCGCACTTCAGCTGGCTTGCGCCGCTCCTGAAGGACTATTACGACCCGATGTACGGCTATCAGCTGGAGAAAAAGGCGGAGAAGATTGTGTATCGCGGGACGTACGAAGAAATTGCTGAGTGGCTTGATCGCTGAAAAATAAAGCCGGGTGGCGGCTACGCCTTACCCGGCCTACGCGTACTGTTGTAGCCCCGGTAAGCGCAGCGCCACCGGGGAACAGACGGCTTAGAAGTCGTAACGCAGACGCACCAGGTTCATGTCGCCCAGGTTGTCGGTGCTGGAAGTGAACACGTGTTCGTAATCCACGCGGAAACCGTAATCCAGCTGGAAGCTGATACCCACGCCGTTGTCGATGCGCTGGTAGTTACGGCCGTTCACGTACTCAATGCGGTCACCCATGAAGTAAGGCTGGATGGATTTAACCGCGTACTGACCGATTGGGAATTTGTAACCTGCGAAGTATTCAATACCCCACGCGTCGCCCGCAAAGTAATCGTTAACAGACACTTTTTTGGTGGTCAGGAAGTTCTGATACCAGCCGCCGCCTGCGGAGAAGGTCCAGTTGTCCGGTGTCCAGCTCAGCGCGGTACCGAGAATGTTCTGGTCGTAGGTTTTGCTGTCGCCGTTGTCCGGGTTACGCATGTCGGCGCGGGTGTAGTTCCACGCGGCGCCCCAGGTCAGGTCGGTAGTCAGGTGGTAATCCAGGCCCAGTGAACCGCCGCCTTTACGCTTGTAGCGCAGGCCGTTGCCCGGCAGGTATTCACTGTCTTCAAACAGGTAGGATGCATAAATATCAGCATCGCCCACGGTTTTCTTATATTTCAGCATCTGGCGTGAACGGTAAGAACCGTCGTAGTCGCCGTTGATCCCGTTACCTGGCGCCTGAGCGATCATGTCGTAGTCCCAGATATCGGTTTTCGCGCCCACCACATCATAGTAAACGCTGTTCTGTTGACCGAAGGTCAGCGTACCCCAGGTGTCGCTCTTCAGACCGGTGTAGAGCATACGACGCGTGGTGTCGTGTGCGCCTTCGGCGTAGTGGTGATCCCAGTTAAACTGCGCAGGAATGTTCACACCCAGCTCGTAGTAGCTTACCCAGCTGATGTCATCAAACAGGTAGTAATCTGCAGCGAAACGGAAACGGGTGCCGCCGTCAAAGCCGTTACGCTTGTAGCTGTTTTTACCGTCGTCGCCGGTCATGTTCTGGAACTGAGGACGAATACTGCCGCCAACGGTGAAGTTCAGGCGGCTCAGCGGGTTACCCGCCTGAGGATCCTGCTTAAGAACGGTGATTTCCGCCTGAGAAGCGAAGGTCGTTAATGCCACTGCCGCGCCGATCGTTGCCGCCAGCGCTGATTTTTTTATAGTCATTATTTTTCCTTAATAGACACGCTGCTAAATATTTAGCGGGTGAATATTAACTGGAAATAATCGGGCTGTGTGGTTGGGTTTTTAATGTTTTGTGCTACTAAATGAGTGGGTATTATCACTTTGTGCTATTTAAACACTACGCACCGGCATAAAAATCCGGTGCGTAATTATCACCATGCTAAATCAACTGGCAAACTGACGGAACAGGGCTTTGCCCTTTAACAGCCGCGTGCCGAGCCAGCCTCCGCAGAGAGAAAGCAGCGCAGCGCCACAGAGAGGCAGAGTCAACCAGAGGCGCCAGTCAGGCTCCCACGGGAAGTCGAAGACCTTTGTCTGCAGCACCGCCAGCGCCGTCTCTGCGCCAATGGCGGCCACCAGACCGGCCACCAGCCCCAGCAGCGCAAATTCGCTCCAGAGCGTCATCCGCAGCAGCCGCTTTCCGGCCCCCAGCGTGCGGTAGACCACCAGCTCCTGATGGCGCTGGCGCATGCCCACCTGCACCTGGGCCAGCAGCAACAGCACGCCGCAGATCGTCACCAGCACCACCATGACCTCCAGCGCGCGGCTCACCTGCTCCAGTACCTGCCCCACCTGCTTCAGGATCGCCCCAATATCCAGCAGGCTGACCGTCGGAAACTCCCGGTTTAGCTGGGTCAGCATGCCGTTGCCGTTTTCCCAGCGGAAGCTGGTCAGCCAGCTCTGGGGCTGCCCGTCCAGCGCCCCCCGCGGGAAGATAAAGAAGAAGTTGGGCCGCAGGCTTTCCCAGTCCACTTTACGCAGGCTGGTGACTTTCGCGGTGAAATCCTGGGTATCGCCGGTGAAGGTGACGCTGTCTCCCAGCTTCACGTTCAGGCGCGTCGCCAGTCCCTCCTCCATCGACACCTCTCCCGCTTTTGGCGGCCAGGTGCCGGCGGTTATCGGGTTGTGGTCAGGGCGTTTCTCCTGCCAGGTGAGGTTCAGCTCGCGGTTCAGCGACTCGTCCTTGTTCCCCTCCGTTGGCTGCCCGTTGATCTGCGTCAGACGCGCGCGAACGATGGGATAGAACGACTCGGGGATGATGTGATGTTCCGCCAGGAAACCCTTCAGCGTCGTAACCTGCTCAGGGGCGATATTGATCAGGAAATAGTTCGGGCTTTCCGGCGGAAGCTGCTGCTGCCAGCGATCGAGCAGATCGCCGCGCAGCACCAGCAGCAGTGCCAGCAGCATAAACGACAGCGAGAACGCCGACAGCTGGCTGAGCGTAGACCAGGGCTGGTGCAGCAGACGGTTGACCGCCAGGCGCACGGGCAGGGATTTTACCGTCACCCTTTTCAGGAGGTAAAGCAGTATCCAGCCCAGCACGCCGCACAGCAGCGCCAGCACAACCGCCCCGGCCAGCACCGCCCACAGCAGCGTGCTGCCCCCCATCAACCACGCCAGCAGCCCTACCGCCACCGCAATAATCACCGGAAGGTAGAACTTCAGCGGCCAGACGTTCGCCACCACATCGTTACGGAGCACGCGTAGCGGCTGCGTGGCGAGCAGCAGGCGGTAAGGCCGGAGCCCCACCAGCACCGAGATCACCGTCATCGCGCCCATCGCCCACAGCCACGGCCAGAGGCTGGCCGGTGGCAAGGCGGCCGGGAGCACCGGTTTTAGCATCACCATCAGCAGTTTTTCAAACAGCAGCCCCATTATTCCGCCGGTCAGCGCCGACAGGACCAGCAGCATCAGCCACTGGCCGACGATCAGCTTGCGCAGCTGCGCCCTGCCAGCCCCCAGGGTTTTGAGGATCGCCACCAGGTCGTAGCGGCTGCGGCAGTAATGCCCCATCGCCACGGCCACCGCCGCCACCGCCAGCAGCAGGGTCAACAGAGCCGACAGCAGCAGGAACTGCTGAGAGCGCTCCAGAGATTTACCGAGCGCCCCTTCGTCCTGCTCCAGCCCGTACCAGCGGTGTTCCGGTTTGAGCTGCGGCAGAAGCCATTTTTCATATGCGTCAAGCTGGGCAGGCGTGCCGCCAAACTTATAGCGCCAGGTAACGCGGCTGCCCGGCTGTACCGCATGGGTGGCCGCGACATCCGCGGTGTTCATCAGCAGGCGCGGCGCAAGCTGGAACGGGTTAAATCCGCCGTCGGGCTCCTGCACCACTTCCCCGGCAATCCTGAGGGTAGCGTCACCGACGTCGATACTGTCGCCGGGTTTCAGGTTCAGCAGCGCCATCAGACGCGATGCCAGCAGCACCGTACCGGGCGTCGGCTTTAATCCCGGCGGGCGGGTCTGCAAGTCACCGTACATCGGGTAGATATTATCGACGGCCTTGACGCTGGCCAGCTGCGGCGTGTCGCCCGCAAAGGTCATGGTCTGGAAGGTGAGCTGCTCTCCCACCTTCAGCCCTTCTTTGCGCGCTGCTTCAATCCAGCCCGTCGGCACGGGGCGGGAGCTTTCCAGCGCCCTGTCTCCCGCCATAAACTCCCGGCTCTGCTGGCTGAGCCCTTTTTCCATGCGGTCACTGACGCTGCCGAGCGCCAGCACGCAGGCCACCGCCAGGCTGAGCGCCAGCCAGACAATCAGCAGCGAGGGCGAGCGCCACTCGCGCCAGAACCAGCGGGTAATCATGCTTCCTCCTGAAGAACACCGTTGACCAGCCGCAGGCGACGGTCACAGCGTGCGGCGAGCTGCGGATCGTGGGTCACGAGGATCAGCGTAGTGCCGTGCTCGCGGTTGAGCGAAAACAGCAGGTCGGCAATCCGGTCGCCGGTTTTACGGTCAAGGTTACCGGTAGGCTCATCGGCAAACAGCACCTCAGGGCGGCCGTTAAACGCGCGGGCCAGCGCCACGCGCTGCTGCTCACCGCCGGAAAGCTGGGCGGGAAGATGGTCGAGACGTTTACCCAGACCGAGCTGTTCCAGCAGCGCCTTCGCGTGAGCGCGACTTTCACGGCTATTTTCACCGCGCAGCAGCGCCGGGAGCTCGACGTTTTCCTGGGCGTTCAGGGTCGGGATCAGCATAAAGGACTGAAAGACAAAACCAACGTGACGCGCGCGCAGCGCGGCCCGCGCCTCTTCATCAAGCTGATGCAGCGGCTGACCGACAAGGTGGACCTCACCGCTGCTGCCGTCGTCCAGACCGGCTAAAATCGCCAGCAGCGTGGACTTACCGGAACCGGATTCGCCAATCAGCGCAATGGTTTCAGCGCGTTTGACAACGAGTTCAACTCCGGTAAGGATGGAAAGCTCGTGCTCCCCCTGACCGACGGACTTCTTAAGATGATGAACTTCAACACTGTTTTCCGCTGGCATTTGCCCTTCCTGTTTTTGATTCTGATGACTTTCCGCGCGGCGGCAGCGGACACGTTACTGGTTCTCGGCGACAGCCTGAGCGCTGGCTATCGCATGGCGGCCAGCGCGGCCTGGCCCGCTCTGCTTAATGACAAATGGCAGAGCAAAACGGCTGTAATCAACGCCAGCATCAGCGGCGACACCTCGCAGCAGGGGCTGTCGCGCCTGCCTGCGCTGCTCAAACAGCATCAACCACGGTGGGTGCTGGTTGAACTTGGTGGTAATGATGGCCTGCGCGGTTTCCAGCCTCAGCAAACGGAGAATACACTGCGCACCATTTTGCAGGACATCAGGGCGGCAAACGCCCAGCCGCTGCTGATGCAAATTCGCCTGCCCGCCAACTACGGTCGTCGGTATAATGAGGCCTTTAGCGCGATCTACCCCAAGCTTGCCAAAGAGTTTGATATTCCGCTGCTGCCATTTTTCATGGAAGAGGTCTATCTCAAACCCCAGTGGATGCAAGACGACGGGATCCACCCCAATCGCGATGCGCAGCCGTTTATTGCCGACTGGATGGCAACGCGGCTAGCTCCTTTAGTTAAACATGACTCCTGATTAAGCGGAGATCCTGACAGGTAAAGTTATGCAAAAATCGGTCTTAATTACAGGATGTTCCAGCGGAATCGGCCTGGAAAGCGCGCTCGAATTGAAGCGCCAGGGGTTTCGGGTTCTGGCGGCCTGCCGCAAACCCGACGATGTCGAACGCATGAACGGGCTGGGCTTTACCGGCGTGCTGCTGGATATGGACTCACCGGAGAGCGTTGAGCGCGCCGCGGATGAGGTGATCGCACTGACCGGTAATCGTCTGTACGGCCTGTTTAATAATGCCGGCTACGGCGTGTATGGCCCGCTGGACACCCTCTCCCGCGAAACGCTGGAGAAGCAGTTTTCGACCAACTTTTTCGGCGTACATCAGCTCACCATGCGTCTGCTCCCCGCGATGCTGCCGCACGGTGAAGGGCGCATCGTGATGACGTCATCGGTGATGGGACTGATTTCCACCCCGGGCCGCGGCGCCTACGCCGCGAGCAAATATGCGCTGGAGGCCTGGTCCGACGCCCTGCGCATGGAGTTACGCCACAGCGGCATTAAGGTCAGCCTGATTGAACCCGGCCCGATCCGCACCCGCTTTACCGAAAACGTTAACCAGACGCAGGCGGATAAACCGGTCGAAAACCCCGGCATCGCCGCACGTTTTACCCTCGGGCCAGAGGCGGTGGTGGCCAAAGTGCGCCATGCTTTTGAGAGTGAACATCCCAAAATGCGCTATCCGGTGACACTGGTCACCCATGCCGTCGGCTGGTTAAAACGCCTGCTGCCGGGCCGGATAATGGACAAAATTTTACACGGTTGAGTTGAAGCGCCGACGCGCATCCCCATGTAAAGAACACACCGACAAAAGAGAAAGCCGCATGTCCGTACAGAATATCGTCAATATCACAGAAGCTAACCTGCAACAGACCCTTGAACAGTCGATGACCAAACCGGTCCTGTTCTACTTCTGGTCTGAACGCAGCCAACACTGTCTGCAGCTGACGCCGGTGCTGGAAAGCCTTGCCGCCCAGTACAACGGTCAGTTCATTCTCGCGAAACTGGATTGTGACGCCGAGCCGATGGTCGCGTCTCAGTTTGGTCTGCGCGCCATTCCTACCGTCTATCTGTTCCAGAACGGCCAGCCTGTTGATGGCTTCCAGGGGCCACAGCCTGAAGAGGCTATCCGCGCCCTGCTGGATAAGGTGCTGCCGCGCGAAGAAGAGCTGAAAGCGCAGGAAGGCATGGCGCTGATGCAGGAAGGCAAATACGACGAGGCGCTGCCGCTGCTCAAAGAGGCGTGGCAGCTGTCAAAACAGAACAGCCAGATTGGCCTGCTGCTGGCGGAGACGCAGATCGCCCTGCACCGCTCAGAAGACGCAGAAGCCGTACTCAAGACCGTTCCGCTACAGGATCAGGACACTCGCTATCAGGGTCTGGTCGCGCAGATTGAGCTGCTGAAACAGGCGGCGGACACCCCGGAAATTCAGCAGCTGCAGCAGCAAGTTGCCGACAACCCGGCCGACGCCGCGCTGGCAAGCCAGCTGGCGCTGCAGCTGCACCAGGTTGGGCGTAACGAAGAGGCGCTGGAGCTGTTGTTCAGCCATCTGCAAAAAGATTTGGCAGCCGCAGACGGTCAGGCGCGTAAGATGTTCCAGGAGATCCTGGCCGCGCTGGGCACCGGAGACGCGCTGGCGTCGAAGTATCGCCGTCAGCTGTACGCGTTGTTATATTGATGCACTTTGCCCGGTGGCGGCTTCGCCTTACCGGGCCTACAAAAGCACGAACCGTAGGCCGGGCAAACGCAGTGCCGCCCGGCACAATCACCGCACCTTTTTCAACTGCGTCACCACCAGCTGGTGGCGCGCGTTGTAGAACTTCCGATAGGTCAGGTAGCAGGCAATGATGGTCGACAGGCTTGCCGTGGAAAGCAGCATAAACGTCACCATGATCTGGTACTTAATCGCTTTTACCGGATCGATACCGGCAAAAATCAGCCCCGACATCATGCCCGGCAGGCTCACCAGCCCCACCGTTTTGGCGGAATCTACCGTTGGGATCAGCGATGAACGAATGCTCTCACGAATCAGCCGCGCCGAGGCCACTTTGGGCGTTGCCCCCAGGCTGAGTTTCTCCTGCAACTGCTGCTGTTCGCTGCTGAATCGCTGGCCAAGGTTGTTATAACAGAGCCCAACGGCCACCATCGCGTTCCCGGCAATCATCCCCGAGATAGGGATAACCTGCATCGGCGTAAACTCAATCGAGCCGGAGAGCACCAGCACCGCCAGGGTGAGCGTCGTTCCGGTGGTAATCGCGATAAACGACGAGATAAACGCTTTATCAATGTATTTACTGCGTTTTTGCGCATTCCAGGCCGCGTTAAAGCAGATAAAGAGCACCATCAGCAGCGTCAGCACCGCGTGGTTAACGTTGAAGATATACTTCAGCACATAGCCGACGATGATGAGCTGAATCACCGCGCGGCAGATACTCCATACGATATCTTTTTCCAGCCCCAGCTTTTCGCGGTAGCTGACCACAATCGCAATCAGCACCAGCACCATCGAAAAGGCCAGCGATTCATTGGTAATGTTGTGTTCACCCACGGTTTGCCTCCTGCATTTTTCCGCCGTGCGGCTGGAGCGTGATGACGTCATCCGCATGGGCAATTTCATTTGAGTCGTGCGTCACCCATAGCACGGCAATGTTCTGCTCCCGAGCGTAACGATGAATAATTTCGTTGACGTTGCGTTTGTTGGCGTCATCGAGCGCGCTGGTGATCTCGTCGAGCAGCAGTACCTTCGGCAGGAACTGCAGATTACGGATCAGCGAGACCCGCTGCTTTTCGCCGCCTGAGAGTTCATTGATGGATTTGGTCAGCGTCTCCTTCGCCAGGCCAAAGCGGGCGAGATCGCTGAGAAATTTTTCCGGCTCCGGCGTTCTATTGCGGATTTGCCACGGGAAAATCAGGTTGTCATAAACCGTCTCACCAAAAAGCGTAGGGGTTTGTACGCAATACGAGACCTGCTGGCGATAGCTTTCCGGCGAGAGCGTGGCGATATCTTGCCCTTCAAAAATCACCGCACCCGATGTTGGGCTCAGGAGCGAGGCCACGATCTTAAAAAGCGTGCTTTTACCGCAGCCTGACGGCCCGGTAATAAGCTTAAATTCGCCAGGTGAAAGGCAAAAATCGACGTGCTGAAGAATAGTGTTATTCCCCACACGCAAGCCGACATCCTTAATCTGCAAAAGCCTGGTTTTATTGTTCATCGTACTCCCTGCCGTTATCTTTATTACTACAGCGCCTGGCATAATCCTTTATACTTACCGACAACAAACATGTCATTCCCCCCCACAGCATGCAAAACAGGAGGTTTTAATGCTTATCGTTGTTCCTGTCCTTATTTTCGTTGCGCTGGTTATCGTGGGTGCTGGCGTCAAAATTGTCCCTCAGGGTTACCAGTGGACCGTTGAGCGTTTCGGTCGCTACACCAACACGCTGCAGCCCGGCTTAAGCCTGATCGTCCCGTTCATGGACAGAATTGGTCGCAAGATCAACATGATGGAGCAGGTGCTGGATATCCCTTCTCAGGAAGTGATCTCGAAAGATAACGCCAACGTCACCATTGATGCCGTCTGCTTTATTCAGGTCATTGATGCCCCGAAAGCGGCGTATGAGGTGAGCAACCTGGAGCTGGCGATCGTCAACCTGACGATGACCAACATCCGTACCGTGCTTGGCTCGATGGAGCTGGACGAAATGCTCTCCCAGCGCGACAGCATCAACACTCGCCTGCTGCACATTGTCGATGAGGCCACCAACCCGTGGGGGATCAAGGTCACCCGCATCGAGATCCGCGATGTGCGTCCACCGGCGGAGCTGATCGCTTCCATGAACGCCCAGATGAAAGCCGAGCGAACCAAGCGCGCCTATATTCTTGAAGCCGAAGGGGTGCGTCAAGCGGAAATCCTGAAAGCGGAAGGGGAAAAGCAGTCTCAGATCCTGAAAGCGGAAGGCGATCGTCAGTCCGCGTTCTTGCAGGCGGAAGCGCGTGAACGTTCCGCCGAAGCGGAAGCCCGCGCCACCCAGATGGTGTCTGAGGCCATTGCCGCCGGTGATATTCAGGCCGTGAACTATTTTGTCGCGCAGAAATATACCGACGCGCTGAAAGAGATCGGCTCCGCGAACAACAGCAAAGTGGTGATGATGCCGCTGGATGCCAGCAGCCTGATGGGCTCTATCGCGGGCATAGCCGAACTGATCAAGGACAGCGGAAACGAGCGTAAAAAATGATTGAGCTGATCGTTGCACATCCTCATGCCTTCTGGCTAAGCCTCGGCGGCTTATTGCTGGCGGCGGAGATGCTGGGCGGCAACGGCTACCTGCTCTGGAGCGGCGTTGCCGCCGTCATTACCGGTCTTCTGGTCTGGATCCTTCCCCTGGACTGGGCGTGGCAGGGCGCGCTGTTTGCCGTGCTAACGCTGGTGGCCGCCTGGCTGTGGTGGCGCTGGCTTAACCGGCAGGTTAACGAGCAGAAACCGGTCGACGCCCACCTTAACCAGCGCGGACAGCAGATTGTCGGCAAGCGTTTTACCCTCGACAGCGCGCTGGTAAACGGGCGCGGGCACATGCGGGTGGGCGACAGCTCGTGGCCGGTGGTGGCCGACGACGACCTCAGCGCCGGCACGCGGGTTGAGGTCGTCGCGGTGGAAGGCATTACCCTGCGGGTCAAAGCCTGCTAAGCGTGGGTTTTGCGGTGGCAGCAGCCGGCAAGGTTATCGATAATCGGGCAGTCGGCGCTGTCATCACCCGGACAGGACGCCGCGAGCTGCAGCAGCTGTTCGCGCATCGCCTGTAGCTCGACGATATGGCGTTCAATTTCGGCCACCTTTTCCAGCGTGCGTTTTTTCACGTCGGCGCTGTGACGCTTTGGATCGTTGAACAGGTTAACCAGCTCGCCGCACTCTTCCAGATTAAAACCGACCTGTCTTGCCTGGCGCAGCAGCGTCAGTTCATCCAGATGCAGCTGCGTGTAGCTGCGGTAGCCGTTTTCACTGCGCAGCGGTGGCGTTACCAGCCCCTTCTCTTCATAAAAGCGGATCGCCTTGCTGGTTAAGCCGGTTTTTTTTGCCACGTCACTGATATTCACATTTCCCCCTTGACCTTCCCCTTGATGGAAGGTTTAACCTTCATAACAGTTAGCGAAAAGCGTTACTCCGGTCAACAACTGACCAATATATTATACGGGAGTTTTGTTATGTCTCACACTATCGACCTGACGCTGGACGGCCTCTCCTGCGGCCACTGCGTCAAACGTGTTAAAGAAAGCCTGGAACAGCGTCCTGACGTTGAAAGCGCTGACGTGACTATCGATCATGCCGCCGTGACCGGCAGCGCCAGCGCGGATGCGCTGATTGATACCATCAAGCAGGCCGGTTACGGGGCGGAGTTAAGCCACCCAAAGGCTAAACCGCTGGCAGAGTCATCATCCCCGTCGGAAGCACTGACAGCGGCCACTCCTGAGCTTCCGGCAGCGGATGATATTGATGACAGCCAACAGCTGCTGATCAACGGCATGAGCTGCGCCAGCTGCGTCTCCCGGGTACAAAACGCCCTGCAGGCGGTACCGGGTGTCGCGCAGGCACGGGTCAATCTTGCGGAGCGTACTGCGCTGGTAATGGGCAGCGCCTCCGCCGCAGAGTTAGTGCAGGCCGTTGAGAAAGCGGGCTACGGCGCGGAGGCCATCGAAGATGATGCCGAACGCCGCGAGCGCCAGCAGGAAACGGCTATCGCCACCATGAAGCGCTTCCGCTGGCAGGCGATTGTCGCCCTGCTGGTCGGTATTCCGGTGATGGTGTGGGGCATGCTCGGCGACAACATGATGGTCACCGACGACAACCGCACGCTGTGGCTGGTGATTGGTCTGATTACCCTTGCGGTGATGGTGTTTGCAGGCGGACATTTCTATACCAGTGCCTGGAAGAGCCTGAAAAATCGCACCGCGACGATGGATACCCTGGTCGCCCTCGGGACCGGCGCGGCGTGGCTCTATTCGATGAGCGTGAACGTCTGGCCCCAGTGGTTCCCGATGGAAGCGCGGCATCTCTATTACGAAGCGAGCGCGATGATTATCGGCCTGATTAACTTAGGCCATATGCTGGAAGCCCGCGCCCGCCAGCGCTCCTCGAAAGCGCTCGAAAGATTGCTCGATTTAACCCCACCGACGGCCCGCGTGGTCACGGACGAAGGGGAAAAAAGCGTCCCGCTGGCGGAAGTTCAGCCCGGCATGACGCTGCGTCTGACTACCGGCGACCGGGTTCCCGTTGACGGCAAGATAACTCAGGGCGAAGCCTGGCTGGATGAAGCGATGCTGACCGGGGAGCCTATCCCTCAGCAGAAATCAGACGGCGACGCCGTGCATGCCGGTACGGTCGTGCAGGACGGCAGCGTGCTGTTCACCGCCAGCGCCGTCGGTAGCCACACGACGCTGTCGCGTATTATTCGCATGGTGCGCCAGGCGCAGAGCAGCAAGCCGGAAATTGGCCAGCTTGCTGATAAAATCTCGGCCATTTTTGTGCCGGTGGTGGTCGGCATTGCCCTGCTGAGTGCGGCGATCTGGTACTTCTTCGGCCCCGCGCCGCAGATTGTTTATACCCTGGTGATCGCCACCACGGTGCTGATCATCGCCTGCCCTTGTGCCCTTGGTCTGGCGACGCCAATGTCGATTATCTCCGGCGTAGGCCGCGCGGCCGAATTTGGCGTGCTGGTGCGGGATGCGGACGCGCTGCAGCGGGCCAGCACCCTGGACACGCTGGTGTTTGATAAAACCGGTACGCTGACCGAAGGTAAACCGCAGGTAGTCGCCGTCCGCACCGTGGGCATTTCGGAAGAGGATGCACTGCGTCTCGCCGCCGCGCTGGAGCAAGGCTCCAGCCATCCGCTGGCGCGCGCCATTCTCGATAAAGCCAATGCATCTGCCCTGCCGCAGGTGAGCAACTTCCGCACCCTGCGCGGACTCGGCGTGAGCGGTGAAGCAGAAGGCCACACGCTGCTGCTTGGCAACCAGGCATTGCTCAATGAAAACGGCATTGATACCGCCGCGCTGGAAAGTGAGCTGAAGGCGCAGGCGTCACAGGGCGCCACCCCGGTTCTGCTGGCGGTGGATGGCAAAGCCGCCGCGCTGCTGGCCGTGCGCGATCCGCTTCGCCAGGACAGCGTGGATGCCTTACAGCGCCTGCACCGTGCGGGCTATCGTCTGGTGATGCTGACCGGGGATAACCCGACCACCGCCAACGCCATCGCGAAAGAAGCCGGTATTGATGAGGTGATTGCGGGCGTACTGCCGGACGGCAAAGCGGACGCCATTAAAAACCTGCAACGTCAGGGCCGTCAGGTGGCGATGGTCGGCGACGGCATCAACGATGCCCCGGCGCTGGCCCAGGCGGATGTGGGGATCGCAATGGGCGGCGGCAGCGACGTAGCCATCGAAACCGCGGCCATCACGCTGATGCGCCACAGCCTGATGGGCGTGGCCGATGCGCTAGCCATTTCGAAAGCTACGCTGCGCAACATGAAGCAGAACCTGCTGGGGGCGTTTATCTACAACTCGCTCGGCATCCCGATTGCTGCCGGCATTTTGTGGCCGCTGACCGGCACGCTGCTTAATCCGGTCGTCGCGGGTGCGGCGATGGCGCTCTCCTCCATCACCGTGGTCAGCAACGCCAACCGGCTGTTGCGGTTTAAACCGAAGGATTGAACCTTGTACCCGTACGCGCTAGCATGAACCTTTCCGTTTATGGAGCGCGTATGGGTCTGTTTCATCGTATAAAAACATCGTTTCGCGCCCTTTTCCCTCGCCGTTACGCCTGGCCCGGTCTGGATATTTCGCTTCCCGGCGGGCAACATCTGCACCTGGTTGGCAGCATCCATATGGGCACACAGGATATGTCTCCCCTGCCACCCGGCCTGATTAAACTGCTAAAACACGCCGATGCGCTGGTCGTTGAGGCGGACATTTCGGGTCAGGAGTCACCGTTTGCCGGGCTCGAGAGCGATCTCACACTGGCGGAGCGCCTGGATGAAGCCCAGCTTGCGGAACTGACGCGCGTCGCCGAGGAAACCGGCGTCTCGCTCTCCATGATTGACACCCTCCCGCTCTGGCAAATCGCGATGGTATTGCAGGCTACGCAGGCGCAGCGTCTGGGCCTGCGCGGTGATTACGGCATTGATTACCAGCTGCTGAACGCGGCAAGGGCGCGCAGCCTGCCCATCATCGAGCTGGAAGGAACGGACAGCCAGATTGCGCTCCTGCGACAGCTTCCCGACGACGGTCTGATGCTGCTGGATGATACGCTGACCCACTGGCACACCAACGCGCGCCTGCTGCAGACCATGATTGGCTGGTGGCTGGATGCGCCGCCCGCGGACGGCAGGCTGGCGTTACCGTCGACGTTCAGCGAATCGCTGTATGACGTGCTGATGAACGCGCGCAACAAAGCCTGGCGGCAGACGCTGCATGCGTTACCTGCGGGGCATTACGTGGTGGCGGTTGGGGCGTTACATTTGTACGGAGAAGGGAATTTGCCGTCGCTGTTAAAATAAAAAAATGGCCAATATTTCTATTGGCCCGTCAAAGAGGAATTTCATCGTTTTTATTATGCCGAAGGAGACCTTCGGTTGAGCCGATTGTCGCTCAAAGTGACCATCACTGCCAACATTATTGCGCAAGATGGTGCTATTTTTTAGACAAACGTCAGGCGTATGCTGGCTGCATGATTTGTCTGTCGTAAGAAGGATAGCTATGACTCCCGCCGTTAAATTACTCGAAAAAAACAATATTTCTTTCCGGATCCACACCTACGATCACGATCCGAACGAGACCAACTTTGGTGATGAAGTGGTGCGCAAGCTGGGGCTGAACGCTGACCAGGTTTATAAAACGCTGCTGGTGGCGGTGAACGGCGATATGAAGCACCTCGCCGTCGCGGTGACGCCCGTGGCAGGACAGCTGGATCTGAAGAAAGTCGCCAAAGCGCTGGGGGCAAAGAAGGTGGATATGGCCGATCCGATGGTGGCGCAGCGCACCACGGGCTACCTGGTGGGCGGCATCAGCCCGCTCGGGCAGAAAAAACGCCTGCCGACGCTGATCGATGCCCCTTCACAGGAGTTTGAGACCATCTATATTTCCGGCGGCAAGCGCGGGCTGGATATTGAGCTGGCCGCGGGCGATCTGGCGAAAATGCTGGACGCGAAGTTTGCGGATATTGCGCGACGGGAGTAAAAGAAAAAGCCGGGTGGCGGCTACGAGGTAAAAGCAAAACGGTAACAGGCGTTACCGTTTTTTGTGTTCGCGCCCTCTCCCGGTGGGAGAGGGTTGGGGTGAGGGCATCAGGCCGCACGGCACTACTGCCAGCTCACCTCGCCTTTTGGCTCATAGGCATTCACGTCAATCGGCGAATTCTGCTCGATATACTGTTTCAGCACTTCCGCATCGATAAAGCCGGTGTTCACGTATCCCGGTTTAGTATCAATATGCGGATAGCCGTCGCCGCCGGTAGCGTTAAAGCTTAACGTCGCCAGACGGTAGGTTTTAGCCGGGTCAACCGGTTCGCCTTTGATCTTCAGGTCGTTAAGCTTGCCGTCTTTCGCGACGAAGCTGACGTTAGCAAACTGCGGATAGGCCCCGGAATCCGGCTTCATCTGCGCCACAGCGGTCAGGTACTCAACAACCTCTTTCCCGCTCATGTCGGCATAAACCACCACGTTACCGAACGGCTGCACCTTCAGGACGTCTTTATAGGTGATGTTTCCACCTTCGATGGAATCACGAATGCCGCCGCCGCTCATTACGCCAAAGTCAGCCCCGGTGCGCGCCATTTGCGCCGCGAGCACCAGGTGGCCCATGTTGGTCTGCACGAAGCGAACTTTACTGCGGTCCCCTTCAAGGCGGCCATTGAGCGTGCCAATCTTCACGTCCAGCTGCGCCTTGCCTTTGTTCTGGAACGGCGTCAGCAGGGAGAGCATCTGCTGGTTCTCTGCAATCTCTGGCGTGTAAAGTACGCGCTCACTTTTCCCGTCCGGGTAAGTGACTTTCTTCTTCAGGTTGACCGGGATGAGTTGGTAGTGGACCAGCTTCATCTCGCCGTTACGGAACTCAAAGTCCGCCCGGCCCACGTATTTGCCCCACTCGTGCGCCTGCACAATCCAGATACCGTTTTGACGGTCCGGCGCGCACGGCGTGCCCGGCACGTAGTCCACCTGCTTTTTGTTCTCGGATGCCATACACACCGGATCCTGTGAGTGACCGCCCACAATCATCGCCAGCGAGCCCGTGGGCAGGCTGCGCGCCATCTCGACGTCGCCGGGCGCATTGGAGCCGTGCTCGCCGTTATCGTAGTGGCCCATGTGGGTGGTGGCGATAATCACGTCCGGTTTTTCGTTCTGCTGCAATTCCTGAATCACCAGCTTCGCTTCGTCTGCCGGTTTACGGAATTCGATATCGGTGAAGAACTCAGGGTTGCCAATTTTCGCCGTATCGTCAGTGGTTAGGCCGATGACCGCGATTTTCAGATCCTGACGCTTAAACAGCGCCCAGGGTTTAAACAGGCGTTCGCCGGTGCTTTTCTGATAAACATTGGCGGAGAGGAACGGGAATTTGGCCCATTTTTCCTGCTGACGGAGTACGGTCAGCGGATTATCAAATTCATGGTTACCGACGGCCATCGCGTCGTAGCCAATCAGATTCATGCCGCGAAAGTCGGGTTCGGCGTCCTGCAAATCGGATTCCGGCACGCCGGTATTAATATCACCGCCTGATAGCAACAGTACGCTGCCGCC
Organism: Enterobacter sp. SGAir0187; assembly: GCF_002952735.2. Taxonomy (NCBI): domain Bacteria; kingdom Pseudomonadati; phylum Pseudomonadota; class Gammaproteobacteria; order Enterobacterales; family Enterobacteriaceae; genus Enterobacter; species Enterobacter sp. SGAir0187. The sequence continues at coordinate 1,428,100 of NZ_CP025034.2, forward strand.
CTGAGCCGCCACTTCTTTGCGAATGCCATCCACCAGCGTTTTTTGCGCCGACAGGCCATATTCGCCGTATTCACTGCGCCAGAAGTGACCGTGGTGGTCGTTGGTATGCAGAATGGTAATTTTATAGGTTTTGTCTTTTTCATACGCCTGCGCGGGCAGGCTTACCAGCCCCCACGCCGCGATGAGCGCCAGCGCGACGCCCCGCTTCATTAACTTCATCTTCTCTCTCCCTGACCAATAGACAAAGGCAGAAATTACAGTGACTAATAAGAATAGACAAATAAGTTTTCATAATTGCGACTTTCTTCAAATGTCGCAGGCGGGTATGTTAGTCGGATAATAATTACTCCCTGCACTTCTGCTAACAAAACGTGGTATTTATGGCAATCAGTGAATCAACCCAGCCCGTTCCGGGCGCGCCGGCGTCGCGCACCTCCTTTAAAGTCTTAGGGGCAATCAGTCTTTCACACCTGCTCAACGACATGATCCAGTCGTTGATTCTGGCAATTTATCCGCTGCTGCAGTCCGAGTTTTCGTTAACCTTCGTGCAGATCGGGATGATCACCCTGACCTTCCAGCTGGCTTCCTCGCTGCTTCAGCCGGTGGTGGGCTACTGGACGGATAAATACCCGATGCCGTGGTCGCTGCCGATCGGCATGTGCTTTACCCTAAGCGGTCTGGTGCTGCTCGCCATGGCCGGGAGTTTTGAAGCCGTGCTGATCGCCGCCGCGCTGGTGGGTACCGGCTCGTCCGTGTTCCATCCGGAGTCCTCCCGCGTGGCGCGGATGGCGTCCGGTGGTCGTCACGGTCTGGCGCAGTCACTTTTCCAGGTGGGCGGTAACTTTGGTAGCTCTCTCGGCCCGCTGCTGGCCGCGGTGATTATTGCCCCTTACGGTAAAGGCAACGTGGCGTGGTTTGTGCTGGCCGCGCTGCTGGCGATTATCGTGCTGGCGCAGATCAGCCGCTGGTATGCCGCTCAGCATCGCGTCAATAAAGGAAAACCTAAAGCGAAGGTTATCAATCCCCTGCCGCGCAATAAGGTTATCCTGGCGGTGGCCGTCCTGCTGATACTGATTTTCTCGAAATACTTCTATATGGCGAGCATCAGCAGCTATTACACCTTTTATCTGATGCAAAAATTCGGATTATCGGTACAAAACGCGCAGTTCCATCTGTTTGCCTTTCTGTTCGCCGTTGCGGCCGGTACGGTCATTGGCGGGCCTGTGGGGGATAAGATTGGGCGTAAATATGTCATTTGGGGCTCTATCCTCGGCGTGGCGCCCTTTACCCTCATTTTGCCGTACGCCAGCCTTGAATGGACGGGAATTTTAACCGTGATTATTGGTTTTATCCTCGCTTCCGCGTTTTCCGCCATTCTGGTCTATGCTCAGGAGCTGCTGCCTGGCCGTATCGGTATGGTTTCCGGACTCTTTTTCGGTTTTGCCTTCGGCATGGGCGGGCTGGGTGCAGCGGTGTTAGGGATGGTTGCGGATCACACCAGCATCTTCCTGGTTTATAAAATCTGCGCTTTCCTGCCACTTCTTGGGATGTTGACCATATTCCTGCCTGATAACCGCCACAAAGCGTGAATTACGGGCAGCCAAAGTGTGACGTTGGCTGCCTGACACCCTGATGCCATAAGGGTTTCTTCTTTCTCCTCTCGCTGAATTTATCAAAATGCGCTTTTTTACGCGCATATTGCTGTTTTATTCAAACTTCAACAATTATTCATAAACATAAGAGTAAAAATTGTCATAAACTATTACTCGGTTTTTTGGTTTTTCACCAAAAAGGAACACCCACAACGAAAGGAGACGGAATGCACCACGCCACACCGCTTATCACCACCATTGTTGGTGGACTTGTGCTCGCTTTTATCCTCGGCATGATTGCCAATAAACTGCGTATTTCTCCTCTTGTCGGCTATCTGCTGGCAGGTGTGCTGGCGGGACCGTTCACGCCAGGTTTCGTTGCGGATACCAAACTGGCCCCTGAACTGGCGGAATTGGGCGTGATTCTGCTGATGTTTGGCGTCGGTCTGCACTTTTCCCTGAAGGATTTGATGGCGGTAAAGTCGATTGCCATACCGGGAGCGATCGCCCAGATAGGGGTGGCGACGCTGCTTGGGATGGCTCTTTCGGCCGTGCTGGGCTGGTCGTTAATGACCGGCATCGTATTTGGGCTGTGTCTCTCAACCGCCAGTACCGTGGTGCTGCTGCGCGCGCTTGAGGAGAGACAGCTGATTGACAGCCAGCGCGGGCAGATCGCGATTGGCTGGCTGATTGTTGAAGATCTGGTCATGGTCCTGACGCTGGTGCTGCTGCCCGCCGTCGCCGGGATGATGGAAAAAGACAACGTCGGCTTCGCCTCGCTGGCGCTGGATATGAGCATCACCATCGGTAAAGTGGTGGCGTTTATCGCCATCATGATGCTGGTGGGCCGCCGTCTGGTACCGTGGATCATGTCCCGCAGCGCAGCGACCGGCTCCCGCGAGCTGTTTACCCTCTCCGTGCTGGCGCTGGCGCTGGGCATCGCCTTTGGTGCCGTTGAGCTGTTTGATGTCTCCTTTGCCCTGGGCGCGTTCTTCGCCGGGATGGTGCTGAACGAATCCGAGCTGAGCCACCGTGCGGCGCACGATACGCTGCCGCTGCGCGATGCGTTTGCCGTGCTGTTCTTCGTCTCCGTCGGGATGCTGTTCGATCCGCTGGTGCTGATCCAGCAGCCGCTGGCCGTACTGGGCACGCTGGCGATCATTATTTTTGGTAAGTCGCTCGCCGCCTTCTTCCTGGTGCGAATGTTCGGTCACTCCCCGCGGACGGCGCTGACCATTGCCGCCAGCCTGGCGCAGATTGGCGAGTTCGCCTTTATTCTGGCCGGTCTGGGCATGGCCCTGAACCTGCTGCCGCAGGCGGGGCAAAACCTGGTGCTGGCGGGGGCGATCCTGTCGATTATGCTGAACCCGGTCCTGTTTGCCCTGCTGGAAAAATACCTCGACAAAACCGAAACGCTGGAAGAGCAGACGCTGGAAGAGGCCATCGAAGAAGAGAAGCAGATCCCGGTGGATATTTGCAATCACGCCCTGCTGGTCGGCTTTGGCCGCGTGGGCAGCCTGCTCGGCGAGAAGCTGATGGCGCAGGGTATCCCGCTGGTGGTGATTGAAACCTCACGCACCCGCGTCGACGAGCTGCGCGAGCGCGGTATTCGCGCGGTGCTGGGCAATGCGGCGAACGAAGAGATCATGAATCTGGCGCATCTGGACTGCGCCCGCTGGCTGCTGCTCACCATACCCAACGGCTATGAAGCGGGTGAGATAGTGGCTTCCGCGCGCGCGAAGTGCCCAACGATTGAGATTATCGCCCGGGCGCACTATGACGACGAGGTGGAGTACATTACCGAGCGCGGTGCAGATAAGGTGGTGATGGGCGAGCGCGAGATTGCGAATACGATGCTGACGCTGCTGGAGAAACCGCCGGTTGAAGAGGCGGTGACGGGGTAAGTTTGGTGCAGTCTGATGCCCTCACCCTGGCCCTCTCCCACAGGGGTGAGGAATCCCCAGTAATTTTATACCTGAAGCGATGCATGTGACTTCAGGAAAATGAATGGCTTACAGCGATGCCCTGGTCCGGCTGTAAATCGCTGAGGCGTTTCCTGTAGGCCGGGGCGAGGCGCATGGATGCGCCGAGAGGGCGGGCTTTACAGGGACGTTACCTCCGCCCGTCCCCGAAAAGCCGGAAGGAATAAGCCGAAGGCACCGCGAAGCGGCGATTTACCGCCGGGAGCCCGGGTCGCCAGGGCGGTGGCGATTGAGCCGCCCTGGCACGTTCACCGGCCATGTCCTTACAGAGTAGCAAGGAACATAAAGTGAACGGAATGACCACCAGAGCCGTATGTTCCCCCTCACCCCAGCCCTCTCCCTCAAGGGAGAGGGGGTCGTCCGTGCTGGTATTATTTTGTGGGGATTCCTCAGCCCACGGGAAGAGGGAACAAACATTAAAAAAGGCAACTTACGTTGCCTTTTTACATTTACCGATCCCAATACGCCTCTTCGAGGCTGTCTTCCCGTTCCGGCAGGCCACGCGTTAAGCGCGGTGAGTGCTGGTTCAGCACCTGATAGCTTACGCGGTTGGCGTACTTGCACACCTGCGCCAGCGACGAATAGGTCAGCCAGCTGAACTTATGCTTGCTGGAGTTCGGCACGTTGGTTTTGTGGTAGGCATTGGCGGTAATGTCGTGCAGCAGCGCGGCCAGCGCGCCGTCGCCTGCGCCATTGGTGTTCATGATCTTCTCCGGACCGCCCATATATGGCGCGATGTGAGAGTAGATGCGCAGCGGGTTAATGCAATCTTTGTAACGCATGCCGCGGCTGAACTCGTACTGGTTAAACTCGGCAATCGCGCCGGGCAGCAGCGGGTGCTGGGTTTTGCGTTTGCTCTCTTCCTCCGTGAAGCCAGCCATATACAGTCCGACAGGGCCCGCGGTGCAGAGCACCAGATCCACCCAGTCCAGCGCTTTATCGGACGCCAGCAGCGGATCGCTTTCACCGGTCAGCGCTTCGGCCTCCTCTTCGTTCATCGCCAGAATCGAGACGTGCTCTTTCAGGAACGCCTGCCACCACTCTGGGTTATCGGCAATCACGAATTTGGTGCCCAGCGTCAGAACGACCGGCACGTCGTACTTCTTCGCGTACTCAATCGCCTTCATGGTCGCTTCCGGCATCGGCTCGCCCGGCTTGCATCGCACCAGGTAGGAGGTCAGCACCAGCGCCGAGGCGCCCGCAATCACCTCTTCAGGAATGCTTTCCGCGCGCAGCTTGTTCATATGCCCAGGACTGATGGCAAAGGTCCGCTCGCCGGATTCGCCGATCAGCGTAAAGCAGCGGCCAATCGGCCCGTCGACGCCCTGGAGATAGTTCAGATCGGTACGGCTGGAGGTGTTGCACAGGTAGCGATAGGCGTAGCCACCGATTTCGATATTGCTGCACATCACGCCGAGCAGTACCGAACGGTCGTCAGCCAGCACGGAGTAGTTATGCATGGTATTGCCGATGGTACCGCCGGCGAACTGATGGGTAATCAGGTTTTCGCGCACCAGCTCCTGGTACAGCGCTTCGGCAACGTCATCTTCAATCACCAGCGAGTGACCGGCGCTCAGACCGTAACGGGCGACAAACGCATCATCCACTTTCGCTTCAATGTCCACCAGCGTCTGGTCGATACCGACGACCCACGCCGCGCTGGTTTCATTTTCTGGCTGGATTTGCTGCAGGAGCGGATCGCGGGCATCGACGGGGAAGTAGTGTTTGGATTTACGTTTACCGGGAAATTTCATGGTCTGAACTGTACGAAGAATATGGGCCGGGAATGGTAGCACAAACCCGGCCCGGAGTGCGATCAGCGGCTGTTCGTCACCAGTGAGACCATCATGTCGATATGCTCAGGCGAGTCGTTAAGCGCCGGAATGTACTCGTACTTTTCGCCGCCAGCCTCCAGGAAAAATTCCCGGTTTTGCACCGCGATCTCCTCCAGCGTTTCCAGACAGTCGGCCGAGAAGCCCGGCGACATCACCTGAATGTGCTTCACGCCCTTCTCACCCAGCATTTTGAGGGTTTCATCGGTGTACGGCGTCAGCCACGGCTCGCGGCCGAAGCGCGACTGGAAGGTCATCATCACCTTCTCCGGCGGCAGGCCAAGGGCGGAGACCAGCTCGCGCGTGGTATCGCGGCAGCGCTGCGGGTAATCATCCCCTTCATTGGCGAATCGCTGTGGGATACCGTGATAGGAGAGCAGCAGCAGATCCGGCTCGCCGTGCTTTTCAAACGACGCGCGCGCGCTGTTGGCAAGCGCCTTGATGTACAGCTCGTTATCCGCGTAGTCGCGAATAAAGGTCACGCCCGGAATGCGGCGGCGGGTCGCCAGAATGCGCGCCAGCTCGTCCCAGACGGCGGCCACCGTCGAGCAGGAGTACTGCGGGTAGAGCGCCAGCACGACGATATGGTCCACGCCCTGCGCCAGCAGGGATTCTACCGCGCTTTCCAGAGAGGGTTTGCCGTAGCTCATGCCGAGCGCGACAGGCATCTCCGGCAGGCGGGCGGCCAGCGCTTTTTCCTGGCGACGGCTGTAAACCATCAGCGGCGAGCCCTCTTCCATCCACACGGACTGATAAAGTTTGGCGACGCGCGGAGAACGAATCGGCAGAATGACGCCACGCAGCAGCGGCCACCACAGCAGTCGCGGAAAATCCACGACGCGCGTGTCGCTTAAAAATTGTCGCAGGTAGCGTTTTACCGCGTCTGATGTAGGTGCTTCTGGAGTGCCCAGATTGGCAAGCAGGATGCCGGTTTTCGCCTGACTCATTCACGCCTCTTAACCATTTGAATGGTTGTCAATTGTAGCGGAAATGCGTTTAAACGGAACCCATTGCTGCAATAGGTAAGATGAGAATATTTCTCACCCGGAGGGCCCGGGTGAGAGAAGTGCAATTAGCCGAGGATTTTTTCCAGCTCTGCACGTACGTCAGCCACGGCTTTGGTGCCGTCGACTTTGGCGTATTTGGTGTTACCCGCCTGCGCTTCTTTGGTGTAGTAGCCGATCAGCGGCGCGGTCATCTGATGGTATTCCACCAGGCGCTTGCGCACGGTCTCTTCCTGATCGTCTTTACGGGTGGTCAGCTCTTCGCCAGTCACGTCGTCTTTGCCTTCAACCTTAGGCGGGTTGAATTTGATGTGGTAAACGCGGCCAGAGGCTGCGTGTACGCGACGACCAACGATGCGGTCAACGATCAGCTCGTCCGGTACGTCGAACTCCAGAACGTAGTCCACGTTGATGCCCGCTTCTTTCATGGCGTCAGCCTGAGGAATGGTGCGTGGGAAACCGTCCAGCAGGAAACCGTTACGGCAGTCTTCCTGAGCAATGCGCTCTTTGACCAGAGCAATCACCAGCTCGTCGGTCACCAGCTTGCCTGCGTCCATGATGTCTTTCGCCTGTTTACCCAGCTCGGAGCCAGATTTAACAGCGGCGCGCAGCATATCACCGGTGGAGATTTGCGGAATACCGTATTTCTCCATGATGAACTGAGCCTGAGTTCCTTTACCCGCGCCCGGAGCGCCAAGCAGAATAATACGCATTGCGAAAATCCCCTCAAAAGTCGTTTCAATTTTTCAAAAGCGCTAAACAATACCACCAGAACGGGCATCGCTCAAGGAAGGCAGGAAGGCTGAAACGGTTAATGGGGGGAGATAATTTGGGATAGTGCGGTCTGGTGCCCTCACCCTGGCCCTCTCCCTCGGGGAAAGGGAGAAGACCAGGAGAGGCGTGGTCAATTACGCCAGCAGCAGCGCATTCACACGTTTAATGAAGAGGTTAGGATCTTCCAGCGTGCCGCGTTCGGCCAGCAGGGACTGATCCAGCAGGAGTTCAACCCACTCGGCAAAGCGGGCGTCGTCCTGGGTATCCGCCGCGCGTTTCACCAGCGGATGATCCGGATTAAGCTCAAAGATATATTTCACTTCCGGTACCGCCTGACCCGCTGCCGCGAACAGCTTCGCCATCTGGGTGCTCATTTCGTCGGCATCGGTCGTGACGATGGCCGGGGTGTCGGTCAGACGGTGAGTGAAACGCACCTCTTTCACGCGGTCGCCCAGCAGGGTTTTCACGCGCTCAACGAACGGCTCCAGCGCCTTCTCGGCTTCTTTCGCGTTCTCATCCACTTCATCCGCCAGCTTGTCGATAGACTCGTCGGCTTTGGCAACGGACTGGAACGCCTTACCGTCGAACTCGGTCAGGTAGTTCATCATCCACTCGTCGATGCGGTCGGAAAGCAGCAGCACTTCGATGCCTTTCTTACGCAGCAGCTCCAGGTGCGGGCTGCTCTTCGCCGCGGCGTAGCTGTCGGCGGTGATGTAGTAGATCTTCTCCTGCCCTTCTTTCATGCGGGAGACGTACTCTTCCAGCGACACGGTCTGCGCGGAGGAGTCGGTGTGCGTAGAAGCAAAGCGCAGCAGTCTGGCGATGGTTTCAACGTTCGCCATGTCTTCAGCCGGGCCTTCTTTCAGCACCAGACCGAACTGTTTCCAGAAGGTCTGATATTTTTCCGCATCGTCTTTCGCCAGTTTTTCCAGCATCTGCAGCGCACGTTTGGTCAGGGCGTTGCGCAGGTTACGGGTGACGGTGCTGTCCTGCAGAATTTCACGGGAGACGTTCAGCGGCAGATCGTTGGAATCGATCAGGCCGCGCACAAAGCGCAGGTAGTTCGGCATGAACTGCTCGGCGTCGTCCATGATGAAGACGCGCTGCACGTACAGCTTCAGGCCGTGCTTGTGATCGCGGTTCCACATGTCCCACGGCGCCTGTGCCGGGATGTACAGCAGGCTGGTGTATTCCTGCTTACCTTCCACACGGTTGTGGCTCCAGGTCAGCGGGTCGGTAAAGTCGTGGGCGATGTGCTTGTAGAATTCGTTGTACTCGTCGTCTTTAATCTCAGACTTGTTGCGCGTCCACAGCGCCTGCGCCTTGTTGATTTTCTCCCAGGAAACCACGGTTTCACCGTCTTTCTCTTCCTGTTTTTCAATCTCAACCGGCAGGGCGATGTGGTCAGAATATTTGCTGATGATGGAGCGCACGCGCCAGTCGTTCAGGAAATCGTCTTCGCCTTCGCGCAGGTGCAGGGTGATTTCGGTGCCGCGATCCGCTTTGGTGATGTCATCAACGGTGTATTCGCCTTCCCCTTTGGACTCCCACAGCACGCCGTTCTCGGCGCTGTCGCCCGCCGCACGGGTGCGCACGGTGACTTTGTCCGCCACGATGAACGCCGAGTAGAAACCGACGCCGAACTGGCCGATAAGCTGGCTGTCTTTCGCCTGGTCAGAGCCCATGGACTCCAGGAACGCTTTGGTGCCAGATTTCGCGATGGTCCCGAGGTGGTCGATCACCTCGTCGCGGTTCATCCCGATGCCGTTATCGGCGATGGTCAGGGTGCGGTTCTCTTTATTAAACGAGACGCGCACGCGCAGCTCGCCGTCGCCTTCGTACAGATCCGGGTTAGACAGCGCGCGGAAGCGCAGCTTGTCCGCCGCATCCGAGGCGTTGGAAATCAGCTCACGCAGGAAAATTTCTTTGTTGGAATACAGGGAATGGATCATCAGGTGCAGAAGCTGTTTTACTTCTGACTGGAAACCACGGGTTTCTTGTCCTTTCATCTATGTCGACCTCAACAATGCCATTTAATGGGGTTTTAAAACGTTGAGTGAGAGATGGGGATACGGGGGGAAATTTTCAAGCGGAGGCCGCGCGCGCTGCCTCCGTTTGGTCAGAAAATAATCTTGTGACGCCCGGCCAGAGAGTGTGACAGCGTGGTGCCGTCCACCATCTCCAGCTCGCCGCCGACCGGCACGCCGTGGGCGATGCGGCTGGCGTCAACGCCGTACTGCGAGCAGAGCTCGGCGATGTAGTTGGCAGTTGCCTCCCCTTCCACCGTGGGATTGGTGGCGAGGATCACCTCTTTGATGGTTTCGGACTCAAGACGCTGTTCAAGGCGGTCAAGACCGATATCGTCCGGGCCAATACCGTCCAGCGGGGAGAGATGCCCCATCAGCACGAAGTAGCGGCCGGAAAACTGCCCGGTTTGTTCGATGGCGTAGATGTCCGCCGGACTCTCCACCACGCAAATCTGGCCGTTTTCCTGACGACGCGGGTTCGTGCAGATGTTACACACGTCCTGCTCGGTAAAGGTACGGCAATCCGCACAGTGACCGATTTCTGACATGGCGCGGGTTAAAGCCTGCGCCAGGCGCATCCCGCCGCTGCGGTCGCGCTGCAATAGCGTAAACGCCATGCGCTGCGCCGACTTCGGGCCAACGCCCGGCAGGCAGCGCAGTGCTTCCATTAACTGCGTGAGCAGCGGACTGGTTTGCATCAGAACGGCATCTTGAAGCCAGGCGGCAGCTGCATGCCGCTGGAAACGGAGGCCATTTTCTCTTTCTGGGTTTCGTCGATACGGCGAGCGGCATCGTTAAACGCGGCTGCAACCAGATCTTCCAGCATCTCTTTGTCGTCTTCGAGCAGGCTCGGGTCGATTTCAACGCGACGGCAGTTGTGCGCACCGTTGATGGTCACCTTGACCAGACCGGCACCGGATTCACCCGTGACTTCCAGCTGAGCGATCTCTTCCTGCATCTTCTGCATTTTTTCCTGCATCTGCTGAGCCTGCTTCATCAGGCCACCCAGACCGCCTTTTCCACCAAACATAGGCTTCTCTCTTCTTTCACGTTTAAGGATTACAACCGTAAGTCAGACTCACGATCAAATGGGGCGAATACTCTCTTCATCCAGATCGGCGTCGAAGAACCGGCGCAGGGTCTGAATGTTGTTATCCGCAATAATCGCCTCGCGCGCCTGCGCGAGCTTCTCTTCATAAATGGCCTGGCGCCACTCGAGCGGCGTTTTCACTGCCGGATTATCATCTTCAATGATAGTCAATTCAACCGGTGCCCCCTGTAAAGCGGCAAGCGCCTCGGCCAGCGCCTTTTGCGCGCCCGGTGAATTCAGGTGACGCTGGCCCGGACGCAGGTGCAGACGCACCTGATTGCCGTCCTGCTCTTTCCAGGCGTTCAGCGCGACCTGCTCCACCAGCTTCGGCAGCTGGAGTTTGCTGACCTCGGCGGCCCAGGCATCGCGCGCAATCGACTCTTCGGCAAGCTTCGCGGAAAGCTCCGGCGTTTTTTCATGCTCCAGCGCCTTTTTCAGCGCTTTCGGCGTGGCCACCTCTTCCTTCACCGTTTCGGTGATGGTGGTTGCCTTCCAGCGGTAAGCCTCTTCTTTCACCGGGGCTTTCTGCTCGAGCGCGGACGGTGCCGGACGCGACTGTACGCGCTCCGTTACCGAGGCCAGTCGTTCAAGCGCGGCGTTGTTCACCGGCCGCGCTCTTCCTGGCGCTGCCGGTTCACTCTTTTTTGGTTTGGTTACTCCCTGAGCACGCTGCAGCTGGCTGCGCGCGGCAAGCACCGAACTGGTGGCATCCGACAGCGGTACGTTCTGCTGCGGTGGCGGCGTCGGCTGCGGCGGCACCTGCTGCGGCGACATCACCGCCGTGGGGGCGACCGGCGCGAAAGACTGTCGCGGCACTTCCGGCTCCGGCAGCGGCATGCGCGGGTGGAACGCCAGCGCGCGCAGCAGCGTCATTTCAACGCCCATCCGCGGATCCGGCGCAAACGGTAACTCTTTGCGGCCAATCAGCAGCGTCTGGTAATAAAGCTGCACGTCGGCAGGCGGCACGGTGCGGGCAAGCTCACGCATCCGCTGTTCAATGGCCGCCATATCCGCACCAATCGCGGAGGGAGAAAGCTGCAGCATCGCCACGCGGTGCAGCAGGCTGAGCATCTCAACCAGCAGCCCTTCCCACTCAATACCGCGGGCAGCGGCCGCGTTCACCTGCGACATCACGCGTTCGCCGTTAGCGGCAATCATCGCTTCGATAAGCGACAGCGCCTGATCGTCATCCAGCGTGCCGAGCATGGTGCTGACCGCCTCGGTGGAGAGCTTTCCGTCACCGCTGGCAATCGCCTGGTCGGTCAGGCTTAATGCATCACGCAGGCTGCCGTCCGCCGCGCGGGCCAGCAGCTGCAGGGCGCGCGGTTCGTGGACAATGTTCTCTTCATCAAGGATATGCTCAAGCTGCGCGCGGATCTGCTCAACGTCCAGCGCCTTCAGATGGAACTGCAGGCAGCGCGACAGGATGGTGACCGGCAGCTTTTGCGGATCGGTGGTCGCCAGCAGGAACTTCACATGCGCGGGCGGCTCTTCCAGCGTCTTCAGCAGGGCGTTAAAGCTGTGGCGCGACAGCATGTGCACTTCATCGATCAGGTAGACCTTGAAGCGGCCGCGCGCCGGAGCGTACTGCACGTTGTCGAGCAGGTCGCGGGTATCTTCCACTTTGGTGCGCGAAGCGGCATCGATCTCGATCAGATCGACAAAACGCCCCTGCTCGATCTCCCGGCAGTTATCGCAAACGCCGCACGGGGTGGCGGTGATCCCGGTTTCGCAGTTGAGACCTTTTGCCAGCAAACGGGCAATAGAGGTCTTACCGACGCCGCGGGTGCCGGAAAAAAGATAGGCGTGATGGATGCGACCTAGCGACAAGCCGTTCGCCAGGGCCGTCAGCACATGTTCCTGACCGACAACGTCAGCAAAGTTTTGTGGTCGCCATTTACGGGCTAACACCTGATAACTCATGGGCAGGCTCTGCAACGCTGGAAGGTGAATTTATGAAGGGGAATGCTATCACAACCTCACCCATTGAGCGAGGTTGTGAAAACCGGGATTAGTGACCCGGGAAAGGCACCAGGCTGTAGCTGGTAATACCCTGTTTTTCCAGGCGCTGTTCACCGCCGAGATCGAACAGGTTGATGATGAAGGCCGCGTCGGTCACTTCCCCACCCAGACGGCGGATCAGCTTCACGGTCGCTTCAATGGTGCCGCCGGTCGCCAGCAGATCGTCAACCACCAGCACTTTGTCGCCAGGCTTGATCGCGTCAACGTGGATCTCCAGCTGATCGGTGCCGTACTCCAGCTCGTAGCTTTCTGCAATGGTTTCACGCGGCAGCTTGCGCGGCTTACGCACCGGCACAAAACCTACGCCTATTGCCAGCGCGACAGGTGCGCCAAACAGGAAGCCACGGGCTTCGGTACCTACTACTTTGGTGATCCCGGCGTTTTTATAACGCTCGACCAGCAGTTCAATGCTGAGCGCGTACGCTTTCGGGTCTTCCAGCAAGCTGGTGACATCACGGAAAAGAATGCCAGGCTTTGGATAGTCCTGGATGCTTTTGATGCTGTTTTTCAGATATTCAAGCTGCTGTGCAGTTGCGGTCATCGGTTTGTGCCTAAATGAAACAGTGTTACTCACGGCGCGCAACGAGTCGGCAAAGGTAACAATTGTTTAACCTTTAACCAGGCGCGCCTGTGCTCGAAAACGGTCGAATTTACTGGCTGTAAGCAATAATTGCAACAGCCATGATAAGGCTTCAGTGCTTTTGTTGCTTTTCATCAACCACGGGGATCCGCCACATGAAGATAAGCAGGCAGGTCAGGATCGCCAGCAGCAGAATGCGTACCCACATCATTTTCACCAGCCATAATGAAATGGCGAAGGTGATGAGGATCACCGCGATCGCGCGCGGCTTGGCGCCGGGCGGCATGGCCCGGTGTTTTTGCCAGTGCCGCAGATAGCCGCCAAACCATGAGCGATAGAGCAGCCAGTGGTGAAAACGCGGCGACGAGCGGGCGAAGCACCAGGCCGCCAGCAGGATAAACGGCGTGGTCGGCAGCAAGGGTAAAACCACACCCAGCGTGCCAAGCACTACCGCGAGCCAGCCAATGATGATTAAAATAGTACGCTGCATAATGCGAATCGTTATCAAACTGAACGGCTACTTTACCACTGGAGAGCGCCTTGAAAACAGCACTGCTTCTTGAGAGGCTGCAAAATCAGCTGATTGCTCTGCGGGAGCAGGCCACGCCGCTGATGGGGCACGCCACGCTGAAGCCGCGCTTTGACCGGCAGCTTTTTCGTACCCGCAGCACCGTCATTCAGGATTACCTGGCGGAAGCGCAGACGAACCTCGACGAGCTTCGCCATGCGGTTGAGAGTGAACAGCAGGAACAGGTGACGTGGCTTGCGGAGCATCTCACCGAGCAGATCACCGCGCTGCATCGCGAAATCGCCGCCTGGCCGCTGCGCGCCTGGGACAGCGCCTCGCCGGGGCTCGGCAAATGGCAGCGCAAGCGGCTGGAAAACCAGGAGTTTGAGCGCCGGCTGTTTGAGATGAAGCGTGAACGCGAGGTGCGTCTGAACAACAGCGAAACGCTGGAAGAGCAGCAGCTATTGATGCGCGAGATTAGCGCGCTGAAAGGACGCATCGTCCGCTGCCGTCAGGCGCTGGATGACATTGAACGCGTCATTGAACGTTTGACCCGTTAACAGGAGCCACACCCATGTCACTGGAAAATGCACCCGATGAGGTCAAGCTGGCCGTCGATTTGATTATGCTGCTGGAGAATCATGAGATCCCCGCCGGGACGGTGCTTAAGGCACTGGAGATTGTACGGCGGGATTTTGAGGGGAAACTTCCCCCTCACCCTAACCCTCTCCCACACGGAGAGGGAAAATAGATTAAGCCGAAGTCGGGTCGTCGCCTTTAATGTCGCGCTTCACTTCCGTATGCTCATCACCTTTCTCGTTACGCAGGTGAACCTCAAGCTGGTTGAAGGCGATATTAATATCGTTTTCACGGCACAGACGATCGATAGAGCGGTTAAGCTCATCCACCGTGTAGCTGCGGTCACGCAGTTCACGCACGTATAAACGCAGCTCGTGATCCAGCGTACTCGGCCCAAAGGTGGTGAAGAAGACCGCCGGAGCCGGATCGTGCATCACTTTCGGATGCTCAGACGCCGCCTTCAGCAGCACCTCTTTCACCTTATCCAGATCCGATCCATAGGCCACGCCCAGGCGGATCACCACGCGCGTCACCGTATCCGAGAGCGACCAGTTGATCAGACGCTCGGTCACGAACGCTTTGTTCGGGATGATCACCTCTTTGCGATCGAAGTCGGTGATGGTGGTCGCACGAATGCGGATCTTGCTGACCGTTCCCGAGAACGTGCCGATGGTGACGGTATCGCCGATACGTACCGGACGTTCAAACAGGATGATCAGGCCGGAGACAAAGTTACCGAAGATCTCCTGCAGGCCAAAACCCAGACCGACCGAGAGGGCGGCCGCCAGCCACTGCAGTTTATCCCACGAGACGCCAAGCGAACCAAAGACCGTCATCGCTCCAACAATAATGATGACGTAGTTGAGGATCGTGGTGATGGCGTAGGACGCCCCCTGGCGAAGATTCAGACGTGACAGGAGCAGCACTTCGAGCAGGCCAGGCAGGTTGCGGATCAGCGCCCAGGCGACCACCGACGACACCAGCGCAAACAGCAGGCTGCCCATGGTCACGCTTTTCATGACCGCCGCGCCGGCTTCGGTTCCGTTGTATTGCCAGAGGGTAATACTGTCGAGATAGGCGAAAACGGTAATAAGATCGGACCAGATCGCCCAGAACATCACGGCAAACAGGGCGATCATCACCAGCATGGTGATGCGCAGCGTCTGCTGGTTAACCTGCTCCAGCGCGATGGTCGGCTCTTCCTGCGGCTCCGCGCCTTCGGCCCCCTCTTTCACCTGATGCTGACGACGCGCGATGGCACGGCGATAGGCAATGCGGCGGGCCGCCACGCTCAGGCCGCGCAGCACGGTCTGATAGAGCAGGTTCCAGACGATCACCAGATAGACCGTTTCAATCCAGCGCCCGGACAGGCGCAGCGTGGTATAGAAGTAGCCCGTTGCCGTCAGCACCATCAGCGCCAGCGGAATGATCGCCAGCACCGTCACGGTGGCCAGGCGAATATTGTGGGACTCTTTATCACGCCAGCTGTCGCGGCACATCGGCCACATCAGGATAGCAATCAGCAGCAGGTTCAGCAGGATAACCAACTGGCCCAGCACATCATCCATCAGATGCAGCGGGGAAAGCTCAGAGACAACCGACCAGAAGTGCAGCGGCAGGAGCGCCAGGCTGATGCGCACAATCTGACGACGCCAGTGGCTGGTCAGTTGCGCAGGCATGTTGAAATGACGCACCGCCACGCCGTCTTTTTCCAGTACCTTCCAGCACAGGCCAAACACCAGCCAGAACAGCGCCAGTTTTTTACTGAACGCCCACAGCAGATCGCTGACGTTGAGCTGCATGGTGAGCAGGATCAGGCCCACGGCCAGAATAATCAGGCACACCGGCAGGGCGCGGATGAGATCGATCAGAATCGCTTTTGGCGTATGGAGCTGGCTATCGTTGCGCAGTTGCCCTACTTCGGAGGCCAGCTTCGCCTGGTATTTTTTCAGCCAGCCCAGACGCCAGCGGATCAGACCGGCAATCAGCAGCAGCGGCAAACCGGCCAGAAAAGCAATCATTACCGCAGGCCAGGCTTTCTCCCAGTTTACGGTGATCTTCATGCTCTTAATCTGCGTTTTCAGCGTCTCTGGGAAGGATTTAACCCAGTCCCAGTCCATCGGTTTGTTGCTGTTCACCCAGAAAATCTGCTGGGTCAGGATCTCCTGCAGACTTTTCGAGACACTCACCAGCTGCTGCTGGTTGATTTGCAGGTTAATGGCCATCATCAGCTGGTTGCCCAGCTGTTTGTTAAGCTGATCCAGCAGCTCGCGACGCATATCCACGACCTGGAGCAGCGCGTCATGCACTTCCGGGTTCACGTCGCTGGAGTGCCCTTCTTCAATTTTGGCGACAAAGGTATCGCTCTGGAAAAGAGCATCACGCTGCTGGTTGACGTCAAACTGTTCCAGACGTAAATCCGCAATGCGGTTAGTCATGTCTTCCAGCTCATCGGCGGACGGAAGCGTCTGCTGCTGCTGGTAGAGAATACGCGACAGCAGGAGGCTGCCTTTCAGGACCGCGATCTGCTCTTTGATGTTGCGTTCCGCCTGCAGGGCGCGATCCAGCCAGTTCTTCACCTTGATATTTTGCTGAACCAGCGAGTTGCCATTTTCGGTCGCCAGTATCAGGCGCTGACTAAGCTGGTGGTTGGCTTCGAGCTCCTGCTTCACCAGCGGGTTGGCCTGGATGCGGGCGGTTTCGTCAGGGGATACGGCCTCCTGGGCGGTTTTTTCCGTCAGCGTCAGGCGCTTGCTGTTAACCGCTTCCTGCAGCAGCTGTAGCTGGTGCTCCAGACGATTAATGTTCGCGGTGACGTAATCGCGCTGTTTCTGCAGGGTGTCCTGCAGCACCGTATTCCCTTCCAGGCTTTTACGCTGCTGTTCGATCTGCGCATTGAGCAATGACTGCTGCACCAGCAGCAGGGTTTGCTGCGTCGGGCGCAGCGTGCCTTCGCCCACCGTCGTGCCGTTCAGGCGGTTGCGGATCTGCTGCAGCTGCTGAGACGCGGTATACATCGCATTTTGCACGCGCTCGGGCTGGGTTTGCAGGGAGACAAGCTGGCTGTTGTAGGTGGCGAGATCGGACTGCGCCGTTTGCAGGTCGTCGAGCAGTTGCGCCACGCGCGACTCGAGCTGGCGTAAGGAGAGCGCGGCGAGCGTTTTGCGCGTTTCGTCGTCGTTATCCACATCGCTCAGGGCATTCAGCGATTCCGTCGCTTTGCGCATGTTTTCTGGGGCCTGCGCCACCTTCTGACGAAGCTGTGCGGTTTCAGCCTTAACGCGTTCAATTTTATCCAGCGTTTCCAGCGTTTCCGTCAGATCCTGCTGCGTCAGTTTTTCCTGAGGAGAGAGTTCTTTTTGTTTGTTCAGCGTGTCGAGCTGCGACTGAACATCCGCACGCGTGGGGATATCGTTGCTGTTGTCGGCGCGGGCCCAGGTCAGCGGCGCCGTGGCGAAGAAAAACAGCATCGCAAAGAGCAATGCAAAAACAGGATGTTGCGAGCGATTGATGGGCAGCATAGTTGTGAATGATGTCAGAAGATGACCGAAAATAGTCCGGCGTGAAGAATATCACGCTCGCCGAAAGCAGAATAGCGCGAACGTGAGCCTCTGAGATAAATCCTGGAAATGGGTCAGGCGGTTAGCGACGGCGCGTCGCTGCGCAGCGTGGGGCAGAGCTGTAGCATTTCCAGTAAAATCGCGACGTAGCTGCGGGCCTCCGCTTTAAGATCAAACGACTGTGGTGCAAACAGCCAGTTTTCCATCAGACCGGAAATGTAGCTACGCATCAGAATCGCCGCCCGGCGGGTCAACAGGTTGGCCGGTAGCAGTTTTGCCTGCATGCACTGATTCAGGTTGTATTCAATACGGTCATAGCTCTCCAGGCTGAGGCTGCGTTGTGCCTGCTGAACAATCGCCATCTCGCCCACGAATTCGCATTTATGAAAGATTATTTCCATCATTAATCTGCGACGTTCTTCAACTACCGTTGCTTCAAGGATATATACTAATATTTCTCTCAATACTGAGAGTGGATCGTCAGGGAATTTTGCCCGATACTCACTCTCGAGATCGCTAATGCTGGACTCTGAAAGCTCCCAGATTTCACTGAACAGATCTGACTTGTTTTTAAAATGCCAGTAAATCGCTCCTCGCGTCACACCGGCGGCCTGAGCAATTTGCGCCAGCGAGGTAGATGAAACACCCTGCTGCGAGAACAAACGTATTGCCACATCCAGAATGTGTTGTCGGGTTTCCAGCGCTTGTTGTTTAGTTTTTCGTGCCATAGGTGGGTGAATTTACAGGAGTCAGATTTACATACATTTGTGAATGTATGTACCATAGCATGACGATAATATAAACGCAGCAATGGGTTTTTAGACTCAGGACCCTTGATCAATTTGAAATCGGACACTCGAGGTTTACATATGAACAAAAACAGAGGGTTAACGCCTCTGGCGGTCGTTCTGATGCTCTCAGGCAGCTTAGCGCTAACAGGATGTGACGACAAACCGGCTCAACAAGGAGCTCAGCAGGCGCCAGAAGTAGGCGTTGTGACGCTCAAATCTGAACCTCTACAAATCACCACCGAATTACCCGGCCGTACAAATGCTTACCGTATTGCGGAAGTGCGTCCTCAGGTTAGCGGCATTATCCTGAAACGTAACTTCACCGAAGGCGGTGATGTGAAGGCCGGTGAGTCTCTGTATCAGATTGATCCCGCAACCTATCAGGCGTCTTATGAAAGCGCGAAAGGCGATCTGGCTAAAGCACAGGCCGCGGCTAAAATTGCTCAGCTGACGCTGAACCGCTATCAAAAACTGCTCGGTACCAAGTACATCAGTCAGCAGGATTACGATACCGCCCTGGCGGATGCCCAGCAGGCTAACGCAGCCGTGGTGGCAGCCAAAGCGGCCGTCGAAACCGCGCGCATTAACCTGGCCTATACCAAAGTGACCTCGCCTATCAGCGGTCGTATTGGTAAGTCTTCCGTGACGGAAGGGGCTCTGGTGCAGAACGGTCAGACCACTGCGCTGGCGACCGTGCAGCAGCTCGATCCGATCTACGTTGACGTTACGCAGTCCAGCAATGATTTCCTGCGCCTGAAACAGGAGCTGGCTAACGGCACCCTGAAACAGGAAAACGGCAAAGCCAAAGTGGAGCTGATCACCAACGACGGTATCAAGTTCCCGCAGGAAGGTACCCTGGAATTCTCTGATGTGACGGTCGACCAGACCACCGGTTCCATCACCTTACGTGCGATTTTCCCGAACCCTGACAAGAATCTGCTGCCAGGTATGTTCGTCCGCGCGCGTCTGGAAGAAGGGACGAATCCAACCGCACTTCTGGTTCCACAGCAGGGTGTGACCCGTACGCCACGCGGCGATGCGAGCGCGCTGGTTGTCGGAGCAGATGACAAAGTCGAAACGCGCAATATCACCGCCACCCAGGCGATTGGCGATAAATGGCTGGTGACGGAAGGTCTGAAAGATGGCGATCGCGTGATTGTTTCTGGTTTGCAAAAAGTTCGTCCTGGCGCGCAGGTTAAAGCACAGGAAGTGAAATCTGACGATAAACAACAAGCTTCGGCCGCTGGCCAGTCAGAACAAACCAAGTCTTAACTTAAACAGGAGCCGTTAAGACATGCCTAATTTCTTTATCGATCGCCCCATATTTGCATGGGTGATCGCCATTATCATCATGCTGGCCGGGGGACTTGCGATCCTGAAGCTGCCTGTCGCGCAATATCCAACGATTGCGCCACCGGCGGTGACTATCTCCGCAACCTACCCGGGGGCTGATGCGAAAACGGTGCAGGACACCGTCACTCAGGTTATCGAACAGAACATGAACGGTATCGATAACCTGATGTACATGTCCTCAAACAGTGACTCTACCGGTACGGTGCAGATCACCCTGACCTTCCAGTCAGGTACGGATGCTGACATTGCGCAGGTTCAGGTGCAGAACAAACTGCAGCTGGCGATGCCTCTGCTGCCGCAGGAAGTACAACAGCAGGGTGTGAGCGTCGAGAAATCGTCCAGCAGCTTCCTGATGGTTGTCGGCGTTATCAACACCAACGGCACCATGACGCAGGAGGATATTTCCGACTACGTGGGGGCCAACATGAAGGACGCCATCAGCCGTACTTCCGGTGTGGGTGACGTTCAGCTGTTCGGTTCTCAGTACGCGATGCGTATCTGGATGGATCCGAACAAACTGAACAACTTCCAGCTGACCCCGGTTGACGTGATCAATGCGATTAAAGCGCAGAACGCCCAGGTGGCAGCCGGTCAGTTAGGCGGTACGCCGCCGGTGAAAGGCCAGCAGCTTAACGCCTCGATCATCGCACAGACCCGTCTGACCTCTGCCGATGAGTTCAGCAAAATTCTGCTGAAAGTGAATCAGGACGGTTCCCAGGTTCGCCTGCGCGACGTGGCGAAAGTCGAGCTGGGCGGTGAGAACTACGACATCATCGCGAAGTTTAACGGTAAACCGGCTTCCGGTCTGGGTATCAAACTGGCGACAGGGGCTAACGCCCTGGACACCGCCACGGCGATCCGCGCAGAGCTGAAGAAAATGGAACCGTTCTTCCCGTCAGGTCTGAAAATCGTTTACCCGTATGACACCACGCCGTTCGTCAAAATTTCGATTCACGAAGTGGTTAAAACGCTGGTAGAAGCCATCATCCTGGTGTTCCTGGTGATGTATCTGTTCCTGCAAAACTTCCGCGCGACGCTTATCCCAACGATTGCCGTGCCGGTTGTTCTGCTCGGGACCTTTGCGATCCTGTCGATATTTGGCTACTCGATAAACACTCTGACGATGTTCGGGATGGTGCTCGCCATCGGTCTGCTGGTGGATGACGCCATCGTCGTGGTCGAGAACGTCGAGCGCGTAATGGCAGAAGAAGGTCTGCCGCCGAAGGAAGCGACCCGTAAATCAATGGGTCAGATCCAGGGCGCGCTGGTCGGTATCGCGATGGTGCTGTCTGCGGTATTTATCCCAATGGCCTTCTTCGGGGGCTCTACCGGTGCGATTTACCGTCAGTTCTCGATTACCATCGTTTCCGCGATGGCGCTGTCGGTGCTGGTCGCATTGATCCTGACCCCTGCCCTGTGTGCCACCATGCTGAAGCCGATTCAGAAAGGCGGTCACGGGGAGCATAAAGGATTCTTCGGCTGGTTTAACCGCATGTTTGATAAGAGCACGCACCACTACACCGACAGCGTGGGCAACATCCTGCGCAGCACCGGTCGTTACCTGCTGCTCTATATCATCATCGTCGTGGGGATGGCGTTCCTGTTCGTTCGTCTGCCAAGCTCGTTCCTGCCGGATGAAGACCAGGGCGTGTTCCTGACGATGGCACAGCTTCCTGCGGGCGCGTCGCAAGAGCGTACCCAGAAAGTGCTGGACGAAGTGACGGACTACTACCTCACCAAAGAGAAAGACAACGTTGAATCCGTGTTTGCGGTTAACGGCTTTGGCTTTGCGGGTCGTGGTCAGAACACCGGTATTGCCTTCGTTTCTCTGAAAGACTGGTCTGAACGTCCGGGCAAAGAGAACAAGGTTGAAGCCATTACCGGCCGTGCGATGGGCACCTTCTCGCAGATTAAAGATGCGATGGTGTTCGCCTTCAACCTGCCAGCGATTGTTGAACTGGGTACCGCGACCGGCTTCGACTTCCAGCTGATTGACCAGGGCGGTCTGGGTCACGAAAAACTGACGCAGGCGCGTAACCAGCTGTTTGGCGAAGTGGCTAAGCACCCTGACCTGCTGGTCGGCGTGCGTCCGAACGGCCTGGAAGATACGCCGCAGTACAAAATCGACATCGACCAGGAGAAAGCCCAGGCGCTGGGCGTATCCATCAGTGACATTAATACCACGCTGGGCGCCGCCTGGGGCGGTAGCTATGTTAACGACTTCATCGACCGCGGTCGCGTGAAGAAAGTGTACGTGATGTCCGAGGCGCAATACCGTATGTTGCCAAACGATATCAACAGCTGGTTCGTGCGCGGCAGCAATGGTCAGATGGTACCGTTCTCGGCGTTCTCAACGTCTCGCTGGGAATACGGTTCGCCGCGTCTGGAACGCTATAACGGTCTGCCATCGATGGAGATCCTGGGTCAGGCCGCTCCGGGCCGAAGCACCGGTGAAGCCATGAACCTGATGGAAGAGCTGGCAAGCAAGCTGCCTGCGGGTATCGGCTATGACTGGACCGGTATGTCCTATCAGGAACGTCTGTCCGGAAACCAGGCCCCTGCCCTGTACGCGATTTCACTGATCGTCGTCTTCCTGTGTCTGGCAGCGCTGTACGAGAGCTGGTCAATTCCGTTCTCCGTTATGCTGGTGGTACCGCTTGGGGTTATCGGTGCGCTGCTTGCGGCAACGTTCCGTGGACTGACCAACGACGTGTACTTCCAGGTAGGCCTGCTGACAACCATTGGCTTGTCGGCGAAGAACGCGATACTTATCGTTGAATTCGCCAAAGATCTGATGGAGAAAGAAGGTAAAGGTCTGATTGAGGCGACGCTTGAGGCTGTTCGTATGCGTCTGCGCCCAATCCTGATGACATCACTGGCGTTTATCCTCGGCGTACTGCCGCTGGTTATCAGCTCCGGTGCTGGCTCCGGTGCGCAGAACGCGGTTGGTACAGGCGTGATGGGTGGTATGGTTACCGCAACCGTACTCGCTATCTTCTTCGTACCGGTGTTCTTCGTGGTGGTTCGCCGCCGCTTCAGCCGGAAAAATGAGGATATTGAACACACGCATTCGGTAGAACCTCACTGATACCGGTTTCACATGATAAAAAGGCCGCATTAGCGGCCTTTTTCATTTTCAGAAAAAATCATAAATTACGCTTATTGTGGTTCTATTTATTTTCTGCCATCTTAATTAGACATATCATAATTAACTGATAACTTAATCGGTGAATTCAGGATTTTTTTAATTTCATTTCCCCGCTTAAGCCATTAGGAATATTCCTAATAGGAAGTTCTGACAAAGATAAGTTCGAATCTGAACTTTTCAGGCCGTTTTGCTAAGCCAATGAAACGTAAGGAAGCGATAAGAAATCGCGTTAATTTGGATAAAAAAAGGTGCCCAGGACGGAACATTGCGTACGTTCTCGCAGTCTACGGTTTTATTTGTAATTTTTCGTAATAGCGCGATGAAATCCAGGAAGGAGTGGCTTATAGTTAAGTTATCAGGAACACAGCACTCATGTAGCTAAGTCAGTTGTATCCATCCCGACTATGATGTTCGGTGAGTAAGAAATCACTCAGAAGGGGATGCGCTATGGACGAGTACTCGCCAAAAAGGCATGATATCGCGCAGTTGAAATTTCTCTGCGAATCCTTGTACCATGACTGCCTTGCCAACCTTGATGAAAGTAACCATGGCTGGGTAAACGACCCAACGTCTGCCATCAATTTACAGTTGAATGAGCTGATAGAGCATATCGCAACCTTCGCACTTAATTATAAAATTAAGTACAATGAAGATAATAAGCTCATTGAGCAAATTGATGAATACCTGGACGACACCTTTATGTTGTTCAGTAGTTACGGCATTAACGCCCAGGATTTGCAAAAATGGCGTAAATCGGGAAACCGGCTATTCCGCTGTTTCGTCAACGTGAGCAGAGCTAACCCGGTTAGTCTTTCCTGTTAAAATTATTACAATTACTAAGGTGAATTTATGTCTGATAAACCACTCACAAAAATCGATTATTTGATGCGCTTACGACGTTGCCAGTCAATTGACACGCTCGAACGCGTCATTGAAAAGAATAAATACGAGCTTTCTGATAATGAACTGGCCGTATTTTATTCAGCCGCGGACCATCGTCTTGCTGAACTGACCATGAATAAGCTGTATGACAAAATCCCTACTTCTGTATGGAAATTTGTCCGTTAATGTTTGAAGGGTGTCTGTAGAGTTCTACGCCACGTTCTAAGCTGTTTTTACCTATCCCGTTATGCTCCCTGTGCCCAGGCCAGGTCTCCGTGTAAAACGTGTTTATCAGCAACATTGTTGTGACGAAAGTCACATCGGCTTTTCGGGAACGTTCCCCTCCTGGCCTGTTCCTATTACCCTGCGGTAATCATTTCCAGAGAGGTTTCCTATGAGCGTAGAAAAACAGAAGATGATTGCCGGTGAACACTACCGCCCCGGCGATGAGACGTTACGGGCCGACAGACTGCGGGCCCGCCATCTGGTGTACCGCTATAACCACACCGCGCCCGATGAAAAGACAGAACGCCAGAACATCCTGGCGGAACTGCTGGGGCAAAGCGAAGGCGCTTATATCGAACCGAGCTTCCGCTGCGACTATGGATATAACATCTCTCTGGGTAAAAACTTTTACGCGAACTTCGACTGCGTGATGCTGGATGTCTGCCCCGTTCGTATCGGCGATAACTGCATGCTCGCGCCGGGTGTGCATATTTATACGGCCACCCATCCGCTGGATGCAGAGGAACGGAACAGCGGCGTGGAGTTTGGCAAACCCGTCACCATTGGGAATAATGTCTGGATCGGTGGACGGGCGGTTATTAACCCTGGCGTCACCATTGGTGATAATGTGGTGGTGGCCTCCGGTGCCGTGGTGACGAAAGACGTCCCGGCTAACGTTGTCGTGGGCGGCAATCCGGCAAAAATCATTAAAACGCTCTGAGGGAGTGGGGAGTCAACTGTTATGGTCTTTTAGCGCCAGACTGTTACTTTTTTCAGCCCAATGGCTCCCCTAAAATTGGCAGACACCCTGTATTGTCAACTCTCATAAAGGCAAAAAATGACCGAGATACAGCGCCTGCTCATCGCCACCATCGACGATCTTAACCTCCGCGAAAAGCGCGACAATCGCCCGCGCTTTAGCATTAGCTTTATTCGCAAACATCCTGGACTGTTTGTCGCCATGTATGCCGCCTGGCTGGCGACGCTTATTGTGATGCTGAAGTCTGAAACGCTGGTGGACTCCGTCTGGCTGCTGGTGGTGCTGTTTGTGGTCTTTAACGCCTTTTTCTTTTTCGACGTGAATCCGCGCTACCGTTACGAAGATATCGACGTCCTCGATTTTCGGGTCTGCTATAACGGCGAATGGTACAACACGCGTTACGTGCCAGAGGAGTTGATCGACAGCATCCTGCACTCTCCGGCCGTTGAAACCGTGCAAAAAGAGAAGCTGCAGAAAATGGTCTCTACCAAAGGTCAGCTCTCTTTCTATGACGTCTTTACCCTTTCGCGCCCTGCTGCTGCGTAATTAACGCCTGCAGACGCCGGATCCCCGGGGCAAACTGAGAAGCAGAGGTATTGCCGTAACCTAAAACCAGACCGGTTTGCCCCTGCTTCGCCTCCAGGTAGTACCCGCTCAATGCAGCGGGTGCCAGCTGAAACGCCCTCGCCTGCGCCACCAGTTTCTGGTCATCAATATCGTCTATCGCCAGCGTCAGATGCATCCCGCCTTCACCGGCCAGAATCCGGTGCGGCGCATGAAGCTCTGCGCCCAGCACCTCTCGCAGCTGGCGGTATCGTTTACGATAGAGCCGACGCATGGCGGCAAGATGACGGGCATAGTGACCTTCTTCGATAAACAGCGCAAGCGTGCGCTGTTCGGCACGATGCCCACCGCGCAACAGCGAGCCGATGGCCGGACGAACCGCCTTGGCCAGCGCAGGCGGCAAGACCATGAACCCTATTCGGAGCGACGGAAACAGCGTTTTACTGAACGTCCCGAGATAAACCACGGGCGCATTATTGACCATTCCCAGCATCGCCGGCACGGGCTCTCCGGCATAACGGAATTCGCTGTCGTAATCGTCTTCTATGATCCACGCGTTGTGCTGCCGGGCGAGCTCCAGCAGCGCCAGACGCCGTTGGGCGCTGAGCACGCTCCCGAAGGGGAACTGGTGTGAAGGTGAGGTAAAAATTAACGAGGGAGAAGGGGCATTCAGTCCCTCCCAGCACATCCCCTCGTCATCAACCGGGATCCCCGTCATGGTCAGGCCGGTTTTAACAAACGCGCTTTTTGCCCCGCTATAGCCGGGGTTTTCTACCCACGCGATATCCCCCGGCTCGCTCAGCAGCATTGTGCACAGGTTGACGCCCTCAAGCGCGCCTTCCGTGATCACAATCTGGCTCGCGTCGCAGTCGATACCGCGGGACAGGGCGAGATGCCGGGCAATCGCTGCCCGCAGCGACGGTTCACCGGCCGGGTCGCCATACCCCAGCAGGGCATTTCCCTCCTCCCGCATCACGCGATCGTACAATCGCCGCCACAGCGGCAGAGGGAAATAGTTGATGGCGGGTGTCCCCGGCGTAAATGCCAGAACCGGAGTATCCCGTTGCACCGGCGCAGGCAGCAGGCCAACCCGCCGGGCGAGCCTGATGTCAGGGTCCGGCAATGTCCGGGTGGTCGAGCGGTAAGCCAGCTGTGCCACCCGCGTTCCCTGGCGGTTACGCTGCAAATACCCTTCCAGCGTGAGCTGGTCCAGCGACGCATTGACGGTATTGCGGGAAAGGGAGAGCTGCTGGGCCAGCGTTCGCGAACCGGGAAGCTGGCTGCCGGACAGGAGTCTTCCGCACAGAATCGCCTCCCGTAAAGCAAGATAAAGCGCGCGCTGGAGCGTCTCTTCCCCGCGTTTTTTCAGGGCTGCGTTGAGCAAGGTATAAAATTCATCACCCGGTATATTCATCTCGCCTCCTCGTGGCACCATAAAAACATAGCGCAGTGGTTCTTTTTAAGGAACCAGCAATTCACTAGTCTGAAACTCTTTTCAACGTCACGGAAATGAAGATGAAGACATTCAATCAGTTCGGACAGCCAGTGGGCGAAGCGCTTAGCGACTGGCAACCTCGTCAGCCCCCATCCCGGGTCGTGCTTCAGGGCCGGTATTGTCGCCTTGAACCGCTGCGCGTGGAACATGCCAACGCGCTGTTCTCCGCCTATTCCCTGGCCGGAGATACGCGCAGCTGGACGTGGCTGCTGCGTGAACCCGACGCTACCGCAGAGGAATTTGCCGAATGGGTGGCGAGCGTGAGTGAGTTATCCGACCCCATACACTTTACCGTTATCGATAACCAGACCCGGTCTCCGGTCGGGACGCTGTCCCTGATGCGGATTGATCCTAAAAACGGGGTCGTGGAGGTGGGGCACGTTCACTTCTCGCCTCTGTTAAGCCGCACGCCCATGTCGACAGAGGCGCAATATCTGCTGATGCGGTATGTGTTCGATACCCTGGGCTACCGGCGTTATGAGTGGAAGTGCAATAGCCTGAACGAACCTTCCCGCAAAGCGGCACTGCGTCTGGGTTTTCAGTTTGAGGGGCGTTTTCGTCAGGCGCTGGTGATAAAAGGCCATAACCGGGATACCGACTGGTTTTCGATTCTCGATAAAGAGTGGCCGACGCTGGCGAACGCCTTTGAGAGCTGGCTTGCCACCGACAATTTTACTGCCGATGGCAAACAGAAAAGATCCCTGGAAAGCTGGCGAGAAACGCGCGTTTAGCGTCTTTTTTTACGTCCCTGAACCGCCTTAAAGCGCGGATTGGATTTGCAAATCACGTACAAGCGTCCCTTGCGTTTGACTATCTGGCAATCCGGGTGACGCTGTTTTGCACTGCGCAATGAGTTAAGTACCTGCATGGTTAGCCCCGCTTCGCATTGAGAAAGCCACCAAAACGCTTGCGGAAGCGCGCTGCGCTACCGTCCGTGGAGAACGTTTTCTGCTTACCGGTATAAAACGGGTGCGATTTTGAAGAAACCTCGATGGTGATGTATGGATACGTTTCACCGTCGAGTTCAATTTCGCGGTCGGTCTTAATGGTTGAGCCCACTTTGAAGTATTCATTCGCGCTGGTGTCATGGAAGACCACGGTGCGATAGGCGGGATGGATATTGGGTTTCATCGTCAATCCTGTTATGTTTTGTTATAACATAACAAAATAATATCCAGGCCAGATTCAAAAAACAACCCCTCCCCTCTGACGATAATTTCTGGTTTACCTGAGATAAAATGAAAACCAGGCCACCCACGTGCTATAACTATATCATTTCGCGGTAAAATCTTTCTCTTCAGGCAGGGAACTCAGTACTCAGGAACGGGTATACGAGGAAGGACACGACAGCATGAAAACCCGACATCTGGTCAGTCTGGTGACTGGCGTACTCATCTTTTCCGTGCTGGTCCCCATTTGCCTGAGCATCTGGCTGGCCCATCGCCAGGCGGAAGATAAATTTGTCGATGCGCTGGAAAACTATGCCTCACGCGTGCTGATACGCACCGACAAGGTCGTGGATCAGGCGAAAGAAGCGCTTAATCATCTGCAGGCCTTTGAAGGCGTGCCGTGCAGCCCGTTGCAGTTAAGAGAGATGCGACGGGTCGCTTTCTCGTGGCGATACATTCAGGAAGTGATTTATATCGACAACCTCAGGCCGCTCTGCTCCTCTCTTGAGCAAACCAGCCATGCCGCCCCTTTCCCCCCGCCGATGCGCATTACCGAAGACGGTTACAGCGCATGGCTGACCACGCAAAACGATCTTGGGTTTCATCGCTACATGGCCGTGCTGGGGCAAGGTCACTACCTTGTCCTGGTCGATCCGGCCTCACTGGTGGATGTCATCCCTTTCGGCGAGATAGCGATTGATGCTGCCCTGGTAGGAAATACCACACGCCGCATCTTCGCCAGCAGCAATACACTCGATCCGCATATCCGTGACATGATCAAAGGTCAGGAGATGACCAGCATACAGTACGACGGTTCAATGTACGTTATGAAGCCCGTCCCTGAACTGGGGTTTACCGTCGTTGCATGGGCTACGCTCAAACCGCTGGCGGAAACCTGGCACCGGCAGCTGCTTTTGTGGCTGCCCTTCGGCATCCTGATAAGCCTGCTTGCCGCGCTCTTTGTCCTGCGGATACTGCGTCGCATCCAGTCGCCGCGCAACCGCCTGCTCGATGCCATTAACAGCCGCGATTTTGTGGTTCACTATCAGCCCATCGTGGCGCTGTGTAGCGGAAAAATTGTCGGCGCAGAAGCGCTGACGCGCTGGCCACAGCCGGACGGAAGCAGCCTCTCGCCTGATATTTTTATTCCTCTTGCCGAGCAAACCGGGCTTATCTCCCAGTTGACGCAGCTCGTTATCGAAAAAGTGTTCGAGGATATGGGCAACTGGCTGCACCTTCACCCCGATCAGCATATCTCCATCAACCTCGCGCCCGCCGATTTGACCTCCGGCACGCTGCCGCCGCTGCTGAGTCACTTGCTGAACAAATGGAAGGTCCACCCGAGCCAAATCGCCCTTGAACTCACCGAGCGCGGCTTTGCCGATCCCAAAATTAGCGCGCCGGCTATCGCTGCATTCCGCCGTTCGGGGCACCCTGTCTATATAGATGATTTTGGTACGGGCTATTCCAGCCTGAGCTATCTGCAGGATCTGGATGTCGACACGCTTAAAATTGATAAATCGTTCGTGGATGCGCTGGAATATAAAAACGTGACGCCACACATCATTGAAATCGCAAAGTCGCTGAAGCTGGCAATGGTGGCGGAAGGTGTCGAAACCGCCGGGCAGCTCGCCTGGCTGCACCAGCACGGCGTGCAATACGGGCAGGGGTGGTACTACAGCAAAGCGCTGCCAAAAGCGGAATTTATTCTCTGGGCAGAGAATAACCTCGGCACGCACGCTACTTGAGATAGGATTTCATCACCCGCAACACCACGCCGAGATCGGCTTCACGCTGCGCTTCTTCAGGCTCTTTCACCACATGATCGGTTAAATGCCCTTCGATCACCTGCATCATCATGCCATTGACCGCCCCGCGGATCGCCGCCAGCTGCTGTAACACCTCGGCGCATTCGTGATCGCTGTTCAGCATTTTCTCCAGGGCGTTACTCTGGCCCTGAATTTTCTTCAGCCGAGTCAGTAACATTTTCTTGTCGCGAACGGTATGTGACATCTCTCTATCCTTATTTTTGGCTTTTAAAGCATAACACGCTCTACTCCCCCTGAGTATTTTTCTACTGGGGGGTAGTATTAGCCTACTGGGGGGGAGTAGTATTTGCAGACATTTTCCATGCCGGAATCCCCCATGACCGATTTTGCTTCACTTCTGCAACAGGGTAATGCCTGGCTGTTTGTTCCCAGCGCCATCCTGCTTGGCGCGCTGCATGGCCTGGAACCGGGCCACTCAAAGACCATGATGGCCGCCTTTATCGTGGCTATCCGCGGTACGCTGAAACAGGCGGTCCTGCTCGGCCTGGCGGCCACGCTTTCCCATACGGCGGTGGTCTGGCTCGTTGCTATGGCGGGATTATGGTTTGGGCGGGGATGGGATGCGCATACGTCCGAACCCTGGTTCCAGCTGATCTCCGGGGTGTTGATCGTTGCGATCGCCCTGTGGATGGCGTGGCGAACCTGGAAAGAGAGCCAGCCACACGATCATCACCATCACGATCATCACCACCATGACCATCATCATGATCATTACCACCACGAACACCCGCTGGTTGAAGAGGAGTGGCAGGATGCCCACCAACGTGCGCACGCGCAGGATATCAACCGGCGCTTTAGCGGACAAAACGTCACCACAGGACAGATCGTTATGTTTGGCCTGACCGGCGGGCTTATCCCCTGCCCGGCGTCCATTACCGTTCTGCTGATCTGCCTGCAGCTGAAGCATTTTGCCCTCGGTGCAACGCTGGTGTTCAGCTTCAGTATTGGACTGGCGTTAACGCTTGTCGCTTCCGGCGCGATTGCCGCCTTAAGCCTTAAGCACGCGACAAAACGCTGGCCCGGGTTTAATGAACTTTCCCGTAAAGCGCCATGGATTTCCGCTGCGCTGATTACCCTGGTAGGGATTTATATGAGCCTGCACGGTCTGAGCGGCATTATGGCGTAAGCCTGCGGCCACGCCCTGTGGCCGCATCTCTCGGTCAGTTAAGGATTTTGCTGCCAGCTAAAGGCGTAGCGAAGCTGGCGTGTCTGCAAAATGAATTCCGGTGAAACGCTGGGGCTCCAGGAGTCGTCGCCGCCCACGCCCATATGGAACGCGTCGAGGTTGAGCCAGCACCCCGGCTCTTCCCGCAGCAGATGGTGATGGGTTGTCTCGCGCAGTTGCTGCTGGCTGTAGCGGCTCACCGAGAAATGGAACCGTCCATGTAGCTGATGCGTTCCCAGCACCAGCTCCCGCGTATCGCAGCGCAAACCATTTTCCGTCGGGAAGATATACGGCGTGTGCATCTCCGCCAGGGGTAATGTCCAGCGCCCCTGCTGCGCCGCCAGCGTTCTGTCCGGGTAGTTTTCATGCGGCCCCAGCCCCAGCCAGGACACGTTTTCCGGCGTTTCGGCGAGGTGAACGCTCAGGCCAATACGTGCGGGTTCCGGGATATCGGACGCAATATCGACCTGAATATCGCCGTGCAGCTTCCCCTGGTCATCCACCCGCCAGACTTTACGGCTCAGGAACAGCGTTTTGCCATGATACTCCCCGACGTGAAGGGTGTTGACCACGACTTCGCCCGCATGCTGCTCTGCCTCGCAGCGCAAAACGCGTAAGGTGAGATCGTACATGCCCGCCGCTTTCCAGCGTTCAACCCAGGCATTCGGATCGATCCTCGTCGCTTCACTCACCCCAATATCATTGTCCAGCGGCGCACGGCTGACGTTATCCGTCAGAGGTGACATCAGCGTTTCCACGCCATTTCGCCACCATTGGGTCAGGTTTCCGGATGCGCGATCGAACTGCCAGCGCTGTTGACGATGCGCGATCGCCAGGATGCGGTCGTTTTGCGTCAAAACCGGCGGCTCGCCCGCAGAGGCTGGCGGTGCGACAAACAGCGGAGACGGAAGCGGCCACTGCTCCCACGCGCAGCGATGGTCAGCCGGTGACCACGCCGTTGCACGCGGCTGGCGCACTTCAACATTCAGCCAGACATCCCCCGGCTCGGCTTTCAATTCTGGCAGAGCGATCTCCAGACGCTGAGCGCCTTCAGGGGCTATCGCCAGCGTCACCTCGCCCGAAGCCAGCACCTCCCCATCCCGGGCGACCGTCCAGCTCAGCACTTCGTTATCGGTATGGCGGAACAGGTAGCCGCTTTGCACCTCAATCACCAGCGGAGAGGTGCTGACCCGCGTAAAGGTGAAGAACTGCTGGGCGCGCTGCGCCTCGTACAGCGCCGGGTGCGGCGTGCGATCGGGAAAGACCAGCCCATTCAGGCAGAATTGTCGGTCGTTTGGCTTATCGCCAAAGTCCCCGCCGTATGCCCAGAACGAATTGCCCTTTTCATCTTGCTTCGTCAGAGCCTGATCGACCCAGTCCCAGACAAATCCCCCCTGCAGGCGAGGGTGGCTGCGAAACGCCTGCCAGTATTTCGCGAACCCGCCGAAGCTGTTCCCCATCGCGTGGGCGTATTCGCAGAGGATCAGCGGGCGTGTTTCATCCGGCATGCCGATCCATTTCTTGATTGACCATTTAGGCACTGCCGGGAAGGGCTGATCCTGATCGACCCGGGCATACATCGGACAGACAATATCGGTCGCCGCCGTGTTCGCGCCGCCACCTTCATACTGCACAGGACGCGTCGGATCCGTGGATTTCACCCAGCGGTACAGCGCGTCGTGGTTTGCACCGTGGCCGGACTCATTGCCCAACGACCAGATGATAATTGAGGGATGATTACGATCGCGCTGCACCATACGGGTCACGCGCTCGCTCATGGCGGGCAGCCAGCGCGGATCGTCAGCAAGGCGGCTCATCGGCACCATGCCATGGGTTTCGATGTTGGCTTCGTCAACAACGTACAGCCCATAGCGGTCGCAAAGCCGGTACCACAGCGGATGATTCGGGTAATGCGAGCAGCGCACGGCGTTGAAGTTGTGCTGCTTCATGATCTCGATATCGCGACGCATCGTCGCTTCGTCCATCACCTGGCCGTTTACCGGGTGATGCTCGTGCCGGTTAACCCCGCGGATCAGCAGCGGTTTACCGTTGAGCTTCAGCAGGCCGCTGCTGATTTCAACCCGGCGGAAGCCGACATCGCAGGCTTCCGTCTCCAGCACGCTGCCCTGCGCATCCAAAAGCGCGATCGTCAGGCGATAGAGTTCCGGGGTTTCCGCACTCCATAACGCGGGGGCTGTAACCGGGATCGCCGCCGTTAACCGCTCGGCCCAGTTGCCGCGCTCGTCCACAATGGCAGAGCCTGGCCGTTGGGTAGTGCTGCCACAGCGTTCACCGTTGCGCCACAGCGTTATCGTCACGTCGCACTCCGCGTAGTCAGCGCCTGTCAACGCGACCTCGACTTTCAGCACCGCGCGGTCCAGCTCCGCATTCAGATCGGTGACCACATGATAATCCGCAATGTGCGTCTCCGGCTTATGCAGCAGGGAGACATCACGGAAAATGCCGCTCATGCGCCACATGTCCTGATCTTCCAGATAGCTGCCGTCACACCAGCGCAAGACCATGACCGCCAGGCGGTTCTGCCCGGGGCGTAATGCCGCCGAGAGGTCAAACTCGGCGGGCAATCGACTGTCCTGGGAATAGCCTATCCACTGCCCGTTGCACCACAGATGGAACGCCGAGTTCACGCCATCAAAAATAATTCGGGTTTGCCCGCTCTGAAGCCAGGCGTCATCCACGTCGAATGTGAGCGAGTAACAACCGGTCGGGTTTTCCTGCGGTACAAAAGGTGGGTTTACGGGGATCGGATAGGTGACATTGGTATAGATGGGCGTATCGAACCCCTGCATCTGCCAGTTAGACGGCACGGGCATCGCGACGACATCAGCGCAATCTTCTGTTACCCATGCCTGAGGAACCCGCTCGGGAGCAGAAAAGTAGCTAAACCGCCAGATCCCGTTGAGGGAGCGCCTGCTGAGGGATCCAGCGTCATCCCTGGCGGAAGATTCATTACGCCAGCTGTGCAATGGCGCGTGTGCAGGCAGGCGGTTCCACTGGGTAACGCCGGGGTTTTCCCAGTCCCGACGGGCCAGGATGTCGCTGAGGGTCAGCGAAGGTGTATGAGACATATCAACCTCTTTGCGAAGCGCTCACAATTTTGGTTAACATGCCCTGGCATTATTCGACGGTAAAGCGTTCGATCGCAGGGTAGCGAGTCCGATCACAAAGTTTTATTTGCGGGCAAGCTGCTCGGCCAGCAAGGCAAGGCTTCTGAGCTGCTGCGCCAGCTCCTCGCGTTCGGCCTGCTGTGGCGCGCGGCGCGCGCTGGAATGCCGGGTAACCAGCGCCACCGGCAGCTGAACCTGCCAGCACGTCTCGCCTTCGGTGGGGGCCAGCAGCCACTCCACGCTGCGTTCGCCCGCCTCGCGAAATGCCTGGCGAATGGTCGTCAGCGGCGGGGAAAACCAGGCGCTGTCAGCCGTATCGTCGAACCCGACCACCGACATCTGACCTGGAATCGCGATCCCCTTTTCAGCACAGGCGCGCATCACTCCGAGCGCCATTTGATCGTTCGCCACCAGAATCGCGTCCGGTAATGTCGCCGCAGATAACAGCAGATACCCCTTCTCATATCCGCTGGCCGCGCTCCAGTCCCCGTAGACCACCGCAGCGGCGTCATGCCCCGCGCGGGCCAGAGCCGCTTTCCATCCTGCCAGACGCGCCCGAGCAGAGACCGAGCTTTCCGGCCCGCTCAGTAGCGCAATGCGCTGATGCCCCAGCGAAAGCAGGTGCTCAACGCCAAGATGCGCCCCCTGCCCGGCGTTAAACACGAGGCTGTTTACCTGCGCTGAAGGCGAGACATCAAGGAACAGCACCGGAACAGGTGATGCCAGCGCCCTGAGCGCTTCGGCGTCAGGATCGTCGAGCGGCACATTCACCAGCAGCGCGTCCACCCGCTGCGCCAGTAGCGCCTGAAGCGCGGCCTGACACTGCTGCGGTTGCTCGACCATGGAGATAAGGACGCTCGCCCCTTTTTCGGCCGCACGTGATTTTACCGCCGACACAATTTGCGAGGGCGCATGCAGGGCAAGATCGGTGGTGATGAGTCCCAGCGTGCGGGTGCGTTTACCCGCCAGCTGCTGTGCCCGCAGGTTAGGCACGTAGTGCAGCTCCGCCATCGCCTGCTGCACCTTTTCCCGTGTGCGGGCAGAGACATGCTCCGCGTCGTTAATGACGCGAGAGACGGTCTGATAAGAAACCCCCGCAAGGAGGGCGACATCATAGAGAGTGATCGCTTTCATGCATTGTGGCATCGCGTGAGTCATGGCCCATTATTGTGGCACAGCGACGCCGTTAAAGCATGTGAGCGCTTCGCAAATTTAGACAACCCGCTCCGGCTGAGGTATTTCTTCAATGCGCGGCTTCTGGCGGAACCAGGGCAGACAGAGCTGGATAAGGGGGCCAATGGTCAAGGCATACACTAGGGTTCCCACCCCAAACGTGCCGCCAAGCACGCACCCAATCAGCAGGACGGACACCTCAATGGAGGTACGCACGCTGCGAATGGACCACCCTAACCGGGCATGAATGCCGGTCATCAGGCCGTCGCGCGGGCCAGGGCCAAAACCGGCGCCAATGTACATGCTGGTCGCAATCGCGTTCATCACGATGCCCGACACCAGGAAAGCGATGCGCACAGGTAACGAATCCAGTTCAGGAATAAGCGCCATGCTGGCGTCCGCCGCCAGACCGATACAAATCACATTGCTGATGGTGCCAAGGCCCGGCATCTGGCGCAGGGGGATCCACAGCAGCAGCACCGCAGCACCGGTTAAAATGATCACCGTCCCGATGGTCATCCCCAGCTGTATCCCCACCCCAAGGTGAAAAACATCCCAGGGATCGACACCCAAATCGGAACGAATAAACATCGCGGTGGACAGGCCATACAGTCCTAAACCGACATAGAGTTGTAGCAGACGACGTACCATTTTTATCTTCTCCAGTGAACCAGGCTTTCATCCTGACCTAAAATGGCACTATGATTAATGTCCAGTTTTCAAATAGTGGACTGCATATGTCATCACGTCGCTTCGGAAGCCAGTCTCTGGTACGCCTTTTAGGCCACTGGCAGCAAACCTCATCCCGCACGCCGCTCTGGCGGCAGCTGGCCGATGCGCTGCGCCTGTTAATCCTTGATGGACGTCTGGCATTGAATTCACGGCTACCGGGAGAGCGCGAGCTGGCCACGGCGCTGGACGTAAGCCGGACCACCATCAGCAGCGCCCTCGCCCATCTGCGCGAGGAGGGATATCTTGAGAGCCGCCACGGCAGCGGGTCACGCGTGATCCTCCCGGATACGCGCGCCGTTCCCACGCTTTCCGCAGCGAGTGCCGCACTGGATCTCTCCACTGCCGCCCTCAATGCCGGGCCGGAGATCCACCAGGCGTATACCCATGCGCTCACGGCCATTACGCAGCACCTCTCGCTGACGGGCTACGATCAGCTAGGACTGCCAACGCTGCGGGAGGCCATCGCTGCGCGTTATACCGCGCGGGGTCTTCCCACCCGCGCAGACGAAGTGATGGTGGTCAATGGCGCCGTCAGCGGCTTCGCGCTGGTCCTGCGGATGATGACCGGGCCCGGTGATCGCGTCGTAGTCGATCACCCCACCTATCCGCTGGCGATTGCCGCCATTCAGGGCGCGCAGTGTCGGCCCGTGGGGGTGTCGCTGCCGGAAACGGGCTGGGATACGGATGGTTTCGCCGCCACGCTTGCCCAAACCGCGCCGCGCCTGGCGTACCTGATGCCTGATTTTCATAACCCCACCGGGCGCTGTATGAATATTGCGACGCGCAAGGCCATTACCGATATTGCTGCGCAAACCCGTACGGCGCTGGTGGTGGATGAAACGATGGTGGATCTCTGGTTTGACGCCCCTCCTCCGCCTCCGCTGGCCTCCTTTAACCCGCAGGCCACCGTCATCACCTTAGGCTCCGCCGGAAAAAGTTTCTGGGGCGGGCTGCGTCTCGGCTGGATCCGCGCCTCCTCGCGCACGATCGCCACGCTTGCCCAGACGCGGGATACCCTCGATTTAGGTTCGCCACTGCTGGAACAACTGGCGGCGCTGTGGCTCATCAACAACAGCGAGACGTTTCTACCCGCCCGCCGCAAAATGCTGGCGGAACGACGCAATCGATGCGGTGAACTGCTGCGTGAACATTTCCCGGACTGGAAATTCCATGAAGCGGAAGGCGGGCTCTCTTACTGGATCGAGCTACCGGGCATGCTGGCGACACAGCTTGCCGCGCGGGCTGAGATTCTGGGGATTAATCTGGGAACCGGTACGCGGTTTGGCTTATCGGGCGCGTTTGACCGTTATTTGCGGATGCCCTTCTCGCTCGAGCCAACAGAGCTTGAACAGGCGCTGCTGAGGATTAAACCGTTATGGCTCGCCCTGAATAAAAACGTGCCAGCCGTTAAACGCAGCGTGGTTTAATAGCAAAAGTTTGAAGCCGATCATAAAAAATAAAAACTGCTGACTGTCACGGATACAGTCAGCAGTTTTCACCCATCCGGAATTAATGCTGAGCAGGAATAGGAAAACCTTTCAGTGAAATAACGAAGTTTTCACCGTCTTTCTTTATTTTTGCGCCAGTATCACACCAGTCAGACGCAATACGAAAGAACTCATCACTTCCGACATTCCAGCCAAGACGTACATGCTTCACGTAGCCTGAACGCAGCAGGTCGCAGGCCTCTTTGTAGTCACTGGCAGTTGACAGTTGTTGTTTCATTTTCTCTTCTTCAGAAGTTTGCGTAGAGCCTTGATTTCTTTAGGAGTAAAAGGAGAAACACTCTCTTCTTCCGTGTGCTGATTATCAATATCCTCTTCCGATACTCCCGCCTCTTCTACTGCTTCGAACGCCAGCAGCAGCAGTTTCTCTGTCGTCACGCTTAAATTCTCGTTATTCACTTCCGCATAGTGGCGAAGTCTTTCTTTCAGCGCATCATCAATCTTAACGTTTAACACCGCTGTAGCCATGTTTGTCACTTCCCTTCGGAATAAGTACTTTATTTAATACACGAAGTTAACAATGTTATCCAGATATATATTTTTTTGAGTTATGCCAGAAAATAACCGTCCAATAATAAAATGCCCGACTATTATTACAAGTTTATGACAATAATATTGCAGCGGGATGAAATATATATTACACGATATAGGCATAATATTAATGTGGGATAGCGGTCAAAAGTGAGAGCTGAAAGCAGGAAGATTTTATGAAGGCGGAAATGGGTGGGAGCCCTGCCAGCTACATCCCGGCACACACGTCGTCTGCCCTGGCTGCTTCCTTCCGGACCTGACCTGGTGAACAGAGTAGCGTTGCGGGAGAACCAACAGAGCCCCCATTGAGAGCGTTGATAACCAACGCGCTGGCACATTATCCCTGTGCGAAGGCCCAATTGCAAGCCGCCAGGAACCGGATGCTGGTTTCTTGCGCAAACAGGCGCAGCAATCATGACGATCTTCGTTTACCATGGCTCTCCAGAAACTCCCCACAGGTGAAGGTATGGACGAGCACGACTCCTTTCCACAGCGCGTATGGCAAATCGTGGCTTCAATCCCGGAGGGCTATGTCACCACCTATGGTGATGTCGCGCGGCTGGCCGGTTCCCCGCGCGCGGCGCGACAGGTTGGAGGCGTCCTGAAACGGCTGCCGGAAGGCAGTACGCTGCCCTGGCATCGGGTGGTGAACCGTCATGGTGTCATCTCGCTCACCGGGCCGGATCTCCAGCGTCAGCGTCAGGCGTTACTTTCAGAGGGGGTGCAGGTGTCAGGGTCGGGTCAGATCGATCTGCAGAAGTACCGGTGGGTGTATTAACCCCTCTCCCGAAGGAGAGGGGAATACCCATTACATCTGAGTGGGTGGGGTTGGCAGGGACGGCTGATTGGTCTGCGGGGCGATCGGCACTTCGGTCTGCTGCACAGGCACCAGGTTCAGGTCGATTTTGGTCCCACCATTGTTAATCGCTTCCTGGACCGTATCGGTGATAAACACCAGCTTACCGTTGATGGTGACCGCTGCGCTCAGCAGAATACGGGCATTAGGCTGCACGTCCGACGGGTTATACGGCAACACGAAGCTAAACGGCGCCTGCTTGCCTTCAGTACGGACGGCACGCTGAGCCACGACTTTCGACGGTGCGTCGGCCAGGGAAGCATCGGACAATGTCACCGTTAATACCGCATCCGGCGGCAACGCAACTTTCTGTTTAATCCAGATGGTACCGGAAACGTTAGGCTGCTGAATGGACTGCTGCGAAAGGGTATTAATCCCGTTCGGGTCAGCTGCTGGCACTGGCACCTGGGCGCTCTTACCGGCACAGGCGGACAACGCCACCGCAATCGCTACACCACTTAGCATAGGCACGAGTTTCATTGAAGTCTCCTTATCATCAATGCACCAGCGGGATCGATCCCATCCGATGTCGTTTCAATCACATAACGTAGTTAAGTGTGGCACAACTCACTGATTAATGCCTGAAATCATCCCGATATTCAGATTATTCTACCCATCGGACCACTTTCATTTCTGCGTTATACTCTGCCTATCTTTCGCTACGGCGTTTATTGAGGACAACTATGAGTCAGGCACTGAACAATCTGCTGACATTACTGAATCTGGAAAAAATTGAGGAAGGACTCTTTCGCGGACAGAGCGAAGATTTAGGCTTACGCCAGGTCTTCGGGGGGCAAGTCGTTGGACAAGCGCTGTACGCTGCAAAGGAGACTGTCCCGGCAGACCGTCTGGTGCATTCATTCCACAGCTATTTCTTACGCCCTGGCGATAGCGCGAAACCCATCGTGTATGATGTTGAAGTTCTGCGAGACGGTAACAGCTTCAGCGCGCGCCGCGTCGCGGCCATTCAAAACGGTAAGCCGATCTTTTACATGACCGCCTCCTTCCAGGCGCCAGAGCCGGGTTATGAGCATCAGAAAGTCATGCCCCCTGCCCCCTCGCCGGACGATCTCAAATCGGAAACGGATATCGCTCGCGCCTTGGCGCATCTGCTGCCGCCGCAGGTCAAAGAGAAGTTTCTCTGCGATAAGCCGCTTGAGATCCGCCCCGTCGAATTCCACAACCCGATGAAGGGCCACACCGCCGAGCCAAAACGCCAGGTGTGGATCCGTGCCAACGGCACCGTGCCGGAAGATTTCCGCGTTCATCAGTATCTGCTGGGCTATGCGTCTGACTTCAACTTCCTGCCGGTGGCGCTGCAGCCGCACGGCGTTGGGTTCCTGGAAAAAGGGATGCAGGTCGCGACGATCGATCACTCGATGTGGTTCCACCGTCCCTTCAACATGAATGAGTGGCTGCTCTACAGCGTGGAGAGTACGTCGGCATCCAGTGCCCGCGGGTTTGTGCGTGGGGAGTTTTATACTCAGGACGGTGTGCTGGTCGCTTCAACGGTGCAGGAAGGGGTAATGCGTAACAGAGGTTGATGTTGTGCGGCCAGATGCCCTCACCCTGCCCCTCTCCCACGGGGAGAGGGAATACACACTAAAAACGGCAACCTAAGGTTGCCGTTTTGCTGTTTATTACGCGTTATACGCATTCTCGCCGTGGCTGTTGACGTCCAGACCTTCGCGCTCCTGCTCTTCCGGTACGCGCAGACCAACCGTCATGTCCGCCAGCTTATAGCCGATGAACGCGACAACGGCAGACCACACCACGGTGATAGCAATACTTTCCAGCTGCACCAGCACCTGATGAACCATGGTGACGCCTTCTGCATAGCCCACACCACCGAGTGATTTCGCCGCGAAGATACCGGTCATGATACAGCCGACAATCCCGCACACGCCGTGCACGCCGAACACATCGCAAGGGTCATCCACGCGCAGAACACGTTTCAGTGCGGTGACACCCCACAGACCCGCCAGACCGGACACCAGACCGACCAGCAGCGCGCCGCCGACACCGACATAACCACACGCAGGGGTGATACCAACCAGACCGGCAATCGCACCTGAACAGGCACCCAGCAGGGAAGGTTTACCGCGCACCGCCCACTCGCCAAATACCCAGGAGAGGATTGCACCCGCCGTGGCCACCACGGTGTTCACGAAGGCCAGTGCGGCAATTTCGTTCGCGGCACTGGCTGAGCCGGCGTTGAAGCCAAACCAGCCAAAGTAGAGGATCGCGGTACCGGTAAAGACCATCGGCAGGTTGTGCGGTTTGAACGCTTCTTTACCGAAGCCCACGCGTTTGCCAATGAGGTATGCGCCCACCAGACCCGCGACCGCGGCGTTAATGTGAACAACGGTACCGCCTGCGAAGTCCAGTGCACCGTGTGTCGCCAGCAGACCGCCACCCCAGACCATGTGCGCAATCGGCACATAGGAGAGCGTCAGCCAGACCACCACGAAGATCAGGACCGCAGAGAAACGAATACGCTCGGCGAGCGCGCCCACAATCAGCCCGACGGTAATGCAGGCGAAGGAGCCCTGGAACGCCACGTGAATATACTGATAGAAGCTGCCCATCAGCGCGGTCAGTTCAATGTTTTTCAGCATCACCCAGTCGAAGTTACCAAAGAAGGCGTTGCCCGTGCCGAACGCCAGCGAGTAACCGTAAACCACCCACAGCACGCAGACCAGTGCGAACGTCACGGCAACCTGCGTCAGCATGGAGAGAACGTTTTTGCCACGGATCAGGCCGCCGTAGAACAGCGCAATGCCCGGAATGGACATGAACAGCACCAGCGCGGTGCTGATCATCATAAAGGCGTTATCGGCTTTGTCGGCCACCGCAGGGGCAGCAGCCAGCGCCAGGCCCGGCAGCAGCGCCAGCGAACCCAGACCCGTTTTAAGTGTTGCTATCTTCATTTTCTCGATCCCTATCACTGTGTGCCAGGCGTTAATTACAGAGCCGCTTCGTCAGATTCGCCGGTACGGATGCGAATGACGCGCTGCAGTTCGGCAACGAAAATTTTGCCGTCGCCAATTTTGCCGGTGTAGGCCGCTTTGCTAATGACATCAATGACTTC
The DNA here is from genome assembly GCF_002952735.2 of Enterobacter sp. SGAir0187. Classification (NCBI taxonomy): domain Bacteria; kingdom Pseudomonadati; phylum Pseudomonadota; class Gammaproteobacteria; order Enterobacterales; family Enterobacteriaceae; genus Enterobacter; species Enterobacter sp. SGAir0187. The sequence continues at coordinate 1,470,047 of NZ_CP025034.2, forward strand.
ATCAAGCTGATCGTCAGCAATCGCGACATCAATTTTTACTTTTGGCAGAAAGTTAACGCTGTATTCCGCCCCGCGATAAAGCTCGGCATGACCCTTCTGACGACCAAAGCCTTTCACTTCGGTGACAGTCAGTCCCTGAATACCCATTGAAGACAATGCTTCACGCACGTCTTCGAGTTTGAATGGTTTGATTACAACCGTAACCAGCTTCATAGATCCCCTCCAGTCAGAATTCGGTAATGGCCGCAGCTTACGAGGAAGGTATTGCAAGGGATGTGCCAGAAATGAAAACAGGAGGGAATCGCGGTGCGATGTGCGTTACACGGTCCTGATAAATGAACCGGTGAAAAAAAACGCACCATGCCGGTGCAGGGTGCGTTTCAGTTTTGCACCAACAGGAATGACTGTTAGCGCGGCGCCTCATTTTAGTGCATCAGGCGCTAAGCGACTCTTCATCACGCACGCTGGCGGCCAGCTCTTCGCCCGCCAACTGCAGCTGATACATCTGCCAGTAGCGCCCTTTTGCTTCCAGCAGCTCGCGGTGCGTACCGCGCTCCACGGCCTGTCCGCGATGCAGCACCAGAATAGTGTCCGCGTCGACGATGGTGGAAAGACGGTGGGCAATCACCACCAGCGTCGTATGGTCGCGTACGGCGGCCAGCGCCTGCTGAATCGCCTGCTCGGTACCGGAATCTATGCTGGCCGTGGCTTCGTCAAGAATCAGCACCTGCGGCGTTTCAATCAGGACGCGCGCCAGCGCCAGGAGCTGTTTTTGCCCCACGGAGAGATTGTTGCCCTGCTCGCCCAGCTTCGTGTTGATCCCGTCGCTGAACCCGCGCGCCAGCTCTGCCAGCTGCACCGTTTCCAGTACCGCCCAAACTTGCTCCTCCGAATAGTCCCGTCCCAGGGTTACGTTGGCAAAGAAGGTATCGGCCAGTACGACCGGATCCTGCTGCACCATCGCAACGCCTTTGCGTAACACCGTGTGGCTAAGAGACGCGAGCGGGCGCCCGTCGAGGCGGATTTCGCCTTGCGTGACCGGGTAGTAGCCCATCAACAGGCTGGCGAGCGTGCTTTTACCGCTGCCGGTATGACCCACCAGCGCGACGAAACCGCGCGACGGAACGTCAAGCGTGATGTTCTGCAACACCAGACGGTCTTCGCGGTAGGCAAACGAGACGTTATCAAAGGCGATAGTCCCGCTTTGCAGAGGTCGCTCATCATTGCCGTAGGCCTGACGCGGCCTGTCCATCAGCTCAAAGACGCGCTCACCGGCGACGACCGCCTGTTGCAGCATCGATTGCTGCGTAGTGAGCTCGATCAGCGGCTCGTTGAGGCGTCCCAGATAGCTAATAAAAGCGTACAGCACGCCCACCTCAATCGTACCGTTTGAGCTCAGGCCAAAGAGCATCAGCAGCCCACACAGCACCAGCGCCGAGAACAGGCTCAGCAGCGGTCGCAGCAGGAAACCGTCGAGGCGCAGCGTCTGCATACGCGCCATATAGTGTGAACGGCTGGCTTCGCCCATGCGCTCGCCAAAGCGCGCCTGCTGGCGGAACTGCTGGATGACGCTCATGCCGTTAATCACTTCGTTGAAGCCATCGTTGATATCGGCCAGGTAGGCGCGAACACGACGCACAATCGGCGTGCTGTAACGCTGATAAATCACCATGACGATCAGCACCGCCGGGAAGATGGTGATCGCCACCAGCGCCATGCGCCAGTCGAGGCTGAACATCGCCACCAGCATCGCGCCAATCAGCGCCGCGCTGCGTAATACCGTCGCGACCACGGTGACGTACAGATCGCGGATCACCTCGGTATCGTTGGTCACGCGCGAAATCACTTGCCCGACCGGCTGGATATCAAACTCGCTGAGCGGCTGGCGAAGCGCCGCGTCCATGACATCGGTACGCAGCTGCTGAACGACGCCCACGGCGGCCCGGTTAAACAGCAGCGACTGAGCATAGTGCAATCCTGCCGCCGTCAGCTGTAAGCCAACGTAGGCCACGCCTAAGCCCGCCACCAGCCCCAGCGGCAGATAGCTTTTGGCGACCATGTTGTCGATAAAATAGCTGATGAGCAGTGGACCGCTCACCTCAGCAACCGCCGCTATCCAGAGTAAAAGCACGGCAACCGAGAGCGGTTTACGCCACGGCGAGCCGTAGGCCAGCAGACGTTTGAGCGTCGGCCACATCGTTCCGAGCTTACGCATTTGCGGCCTCCTCATTCTGCTCCGGCGCATCGTCCAGCGCCGCTTCAAGCTGCTGATAGCGGTACATATCGCGATACCAGCCCGGCTGCTCGGCCAGCGCGTCATGCTGCCCGCGCTGGGCAAGATGGCCGTGCTGCAATACCAGAATTTCGCTGGCTTCGGTAAGCGCTGACAAACGGTGGGCACTGATGATTATCGTGCGTCCGTCGCCCCACTGGCGCAGGTTATGCAGGATCTGATGCTCGGTACGGCCATCCACAGCGGAGAGCGCATCGTCAAGGATCAGGATTTCCGCATTCAGCAGCAGCGCGCGGGCAATGGAGATACGCTGTTTTTGCCCTCCGGACAGCATGACGCCGCGTTCCCCGACTTCGGTGTCGTAGCCCTGCGGCAGGCGCAAAATATCATCATGTACGCTAGCTAAACGCGCCACATGCTCGATTTCTTCCTGCGTTGCCGCCGGGCACCCAAGCGCGATGTTGTTCGCCACGGTGTCAGAAAAAAGAAACGGCGTCTGGCTGACAACCGCCAGGCGACCACGCCACTCATCCAGCAGCAGTCTGGTGAGCGGAATATCATGGAAGCGAATATCGCCCAGCGTGACGTCAAAGTGGCGCTGGAGCAGCGAGAGCACGGTACTTTTACCGGATCCCGTCGGGCCGCAGATGCCGAGCATCTGCCCTGGCTGCAGCGTAAAGCTGACGTTCTCCAGCACCGGATGCTCGGTATGCGGGTAGACAAACTTGCGGATGTCGACGGTCATGACGCCGCGCCCTTCCGGTACGGCTTCGCTACCGTCGATGACCACCGGCGCTTCGGCCAGCATGGCGCGAATGCGGCTGTAGGCGGCACTGCCGCGCTCCACAATGTTAAACATCCAGGCCAGCGCCAGCATCGGCCAGATCATCAGCCCCAGATACATCGCGAAGCTGGTCAATTGCCCCAGGGTGAGCGTGCCCTGTACCACCATCCAGCTGCCGCCGCCAATGGCCAGCAGGTTTGCCATGCCGATTGCGATATAGATCGTCGGGTCAAAGCGGGCGTCAATGCGCGCGACGCGCATGTTCTTCGCTCCCGTGTCCGCGGCATCGGCTGCAAACAGCGCAGACTGCCGGTCTTCCAGGCCAAACGCTTTGATCATGCGGATGCTGGTCATGCTCTCCTGGGTGCGATCGTTCAGCGACGAAAACGCCGCCTGCGCCAGCTTGAAGCGCTCGTGCAATTGTTCGCCATAGCGATTGATCGCCAGCGCCATGAGCGGCATCGGCAGCAGGGCCAGCAGGGTCAACTGCCAGCTGATCTGCGTGGACATGACGATCAGCACCGCACATCCCATCACCAGCGAGTCCACCAGCGTCAACACCCCTTCCCCGGCGGCAAAGACCACACGGTCAACGTCGTTAGTGGCGCGCGCGATAAGATCCCCGGTGCGGTGGCGCAGATAGAATTCGGGATGCTGTCGGCTCAGCTGGTGATAAAAATCTTCGCGCAGCTCAACGGCCAGCTGATAGGACGCACCAAACAGCAGCACGCGCCAGACGTAGCGCAGCAGATAAACAATGACCGCCGTCAGCACCAGCGTGCCAACCCACATCAACACCCGTGCGGTGGTGTAATGCTGTTCGGTGACGCCATCCACGACGTAGCCCACCACTTTCGGCGGGATCAGCTGCAGAATGGCAATGATAATAAGCAGGGCGACTGCACCGAGGTAGCGTTGCCACTCCCGACGAAAGTACCAGCTTAATTGGGCAAATAATCGCACGCGGTTTGTTCCTGAAGGTATTTTACGAAGTTATTCAATAGGTAATGCTGTGGTGTATTTAATCTGTTCCATGGCGAAGCTTGAGGTGACGTCAGATAACCCCGGCACGCTGTTCACCAGCCGCTTGTAGAAGTCATCATAGCGCTTCATGTCGGCCACCTGGACGCGCATCAGGTAATCGTACTCGCCGGCCATGCGCCAGAAACCGAGCACTTCGGGCATCTCAGACACCTGGGTGACGAAGCGACAATACCACTCACTGCTGTGATGCTGGGTTTTTATCAGCACAAATGCCGTCAACCCAAGCCCCAGTTTTTCGGGATCTAACAGCGCGACGCGCCCCAGAAGAATGCCGTCATCTTCCAGCTTCTTAAGACGCTTCCAGCACGGGGTGGTGGTCAGATTAACGGCATCTGCCAGCGCCTGCAAAGAGAGGGTACAGTCACTTTGCAGCAATGAAAGGAGCTTGCGGTCAATTTTATCTAGCATACCCACCTCACAGAGAAAATTTTTCTCCCTTCATTCTATTTTAAAGGCCAGATAGCAACAATTTTTTCTGTGCTTTTCGCTATGCTAGGCACAAAATGACAAACGGATAACGACGATGAATAGCACCTGGGTTAAACATGCGATCAGCGAAATCAATGCCGACTATCAGCGCTCGGCGGATACGCACCTGATTCGCCTTTCCCTGCCGGGATTTGACGGCATTCAGCTCTATCTGAAAGATGAAAGCACCCATCCTACCGGCAGCCTGAAGCATCGCCTGGCGCGCTCGCTGTTTTTATACGGTTTATGTAACGGCTGGATTAAAGAGGGTACCACCATTATTGAATCCTCTTCCGGTTCAACGGCGGTATCCGAAGCCTATTTCGCCCGCCTGCTGGGTCTGCCGTTTATCGCGGTGATGCCGTCCTGCACCGCAAAACGCAAAATCGAGCAGATCGAATTTTACGGCGGTCGCTGCCACTTTGTGGAAAGCGCCTGCGAAATCTACGCCGCCTCCGAAATGCTGGCCCGTGAGCTGAACGGCCACTATATGGACCAGTTCACCTTCGCCGAGCGCGCAACGGACTGGCGCGGGAATAACAACATTGCCGACAGTATTTTCCGCCAGATGACCCACGAACCGCATCCGGTTCCGTCGTACATTGTCATGAGCGCCGGTACCGGCGGCACCTCAGCCACGATCGGGCGCTACATCCGCTGTCAGGGCTACGATACGCAGCTGATGGTGGTTGACCCGCAGAACTCCGTGTTCCTCGACTACTGGCAAAACCGCGATGCCGGCCTGCGCAGCCCGGTAGGCAGTAAAATTGAGGGCATTGGCCGTCCGCGCGTCGAGCCCTCTTTCATCCCCGACGTGGTGGATGAGATGATGCGCGTGCCGGATGCCGCCAGCGTGGCCACCGCACACTGGCTGGAGACGCAGCTGGGCCGCAAAGTGGGTGCCTCGACGGGCACCAATATGTGGGGCGCGCTGCAGCTTGCCGCACGCATGCGCGAAACGGGGCGCAGCGGTTCCATCGTCACGCTGCTGTGCGACAGCGGCGAGCGTTACCTTGAGAGCTACTACAATGCGGAGTGGGTGCAGGCTAACATCGGCGATATTGCCCCGTGGAAAGCGCAGATTGCGCAGCTGCTGAAATAAAAAAAAGCCAGACCGAAGTCTGGCTTGCTGGAAGGGTCTCACTATTCGGGGGAATAGGGGAGGTTGTTATTGTCCAGCCAATGCGTCAAAAAATGGGACACCGCTTCATTACGGCAGTGACCAATAACCGGCAGATGGGGAAGTTCTGCTTTCAGCTGCGCCATCGCATTCCCCATGATCAGACCGCGACCTACGCTACCCAGCATTTCGCGGTCGTTCATGGCGTCACCAAACGCCATACACTCCTGCAGCGTTAAGCCCAGGTGGTCGCTCAGCACCGCCAGAGCGGAACCTTTGTTACAGCCCACCGGCAGCACTTCCAGGCAATCCACCGCCGAGAAGGTCAGGTGTGCCCGGTCACCCAGCGCCTCATTCAGTTGAATCCGTAAGCGACAGAGATCGTCGTGATCGCCACAGAAGCAGATCTTGGTCACCGCATGGGCGGGGATCCGGCGCAGATCGATAAGCTGATATGTAAAACCGCTATACACATGCGCGTGCAATAATTCCGGGATGTCGCTTCCAGTAAACCAGCCGCGATCGTTAAAGACGTGGACGCTGGCCTGCGTGTCCCAGGTGCTGTGCAGCACGATGTCCGCCACTTCCGGGTTGAGATCCTGTCGGTGCAGCACATCGCCTTCCACGGAGTGAATTCGCGTCCCGTTGCCGGTGATCAGAAAGGCGTCGAGGGAAAACGCGCCCAGCAGGTGGCGCATCTCCAGTACATGGCGGCCAGTGGCAAACGTCAGGGTGACATTACGCTCGTGCAGACGCTTCAGCGTGTTCAGGGTTTTCTCCCCTAAACGGTGATCCGGCATTAACAGCGTACCGTCCATATCAAATGCAGCGAGCCGAGCCATGATTACTCCCGAAATGTGATGCGGTTAACTTGTGCATCAGTATCGTGTGAGATATACGGAAGTAATAGTGAAAAGATGATAATTATTGTTCCGGGTTTAGCATGCGCCAGCTCAATCGACTTAACCAGTATCACCGGCTCTGGCAGCCTTCCGAGGGTGCAACGCAACAGGTCACCATCAGCGAGCTGGCCGCCCGCTGTTTTTGTAGCGAGCGGCATGTCCGAACGCTGCTGCGTCAGGCCCAGGAGGCGGGCTGGCTGAGCTGGCGAGCGCAGTCTGGCCGCGGTAAGCGGGGTGAGCTTACGTTCCATGTCACGCCGGAGTCACTGCGCAATGCGATGATGGAGGAGGCGCTGAAGAGCGGGCAGCAGCATAACGCGCTGGAACTGGCCCAGCTTGCCCCCGCAGAATTACGATCGTTGCTGCATCCGTTTTTAGGCGGGCAGTGGCAAAACGACACGCCAACGCTGCGCATCCCCTATTACCGCTCGCTGGATCCGCTGCATCCGGGTTTTTTACCCGGTCGGGCGGAACAGCATCTGGCAGGACAGATTTTTTCCGGACTGACGCGCTTTCACGGCAACAGCAGTGAACCGACTGGCGACCTTGCCCATCACTGGGAGGTGTCGAAGGACGGTTTGCGCTGGCATTTCTACATTCGTTCCACGCTGCACTGGCATAACGGCGATAAAATCGAAACCGGACAGCTTCAGCAAAGCCTGGATGCGCTTTTCGCCTTGCCTGCCCTGCGTAAACTGTTCCAGAGCGTCTTACGCGTTGACGTTACCCATCCTCAGTGTCTGACGTTTACGCTGCACCAGCCGGACTACTGGCTGGCGCATCGCCTGGCCACCTACTGTAGTCGGCTTGCACATCCCGAACAGCCCATGACGGGCAGCGGCCCCTTCAGAGTCAGCGTGTATGAACCGGATTTGGTTCGTCTGGAAAGCCATGAGCAGTACCATCTCAGCCATCCGCTGCTTAAGGCTATCGAATACTGGATCACCCCGTCGCTGTTTGACTATGGGTTAGGGACCAGCTGTCGCCATCCGGTGCAGATCGCCATTGGCGAGCCGGATGAACTGGAGAGCCTGCGCCTGGTGACGAACAGCACCAGTCTGGGATTTTGTTACCTCACCCTGAAGCAAAGCCCGCGGCTGAGTGAAATGCAGGCACGACGGCTCATCAACATCATTCATCTCTCATCGCTTCTGCATACGCTACCGCTTAACGAGGGGCTGATTACCCCAACAGAGGAGCTACTGCCCGGATGGGCGATCCCTCAGTGGTCTGATCTGGCCCATGTCCCCCTGCCGGAGACCTTAACCCTGATTTACCATTTGCCGGTTGAGTTGCACACGATGGCGCGTCAGCTAAAACAGTACCTTGCACAGCAGGGCTGCGAGCTAACGGTTATCTTTCACGACGCAAAAACCTGGGACGGATGCCAGCAACTGGCGGACGCGGATCTCATGATGGGTGACAGGCTGATTGGCGAAGCGCCGGAATATACGCTTGAGCAGTGGCTACGCTGTGATGCCCTCTGGCCACACCTGCTGAGCGCGCCGCAATATGCCCATCTGCAGGCCACGCTGGATGCGGTACAGACTCAGTCCGATGAGCAGGCCAGACATGCCGGGCTCAGGGCCATATTCTCTGGACTCATGGAAAAGGCGGTGATCACCCCACTGTTCAATTATCAATACCAGATCAGCGCCCCGCCGGGTGTCAACGGCATACGCCTCAACACCCGCGGCTGGTTTGACTTTACCGAAGCCTGGCTGCCCGCCCCCAAAGCGTGAAGAAGCTGGTCGCCGTCGTGGTCAGACGGTAACATAATGTTTTTACCGTAACAGTCGAGATGATTTATGAAACGTGCCGTCGTCGTGTTCAGCGGAGGACAAGATTCTACTACCTGCCTGGTTCAGGCTCTTCATCAGTACGATGAAGTTCACTGTGTGACTTTCGATTATGGTCAGCGTCATCGCGCTGAGATCGACGTTGCCCGTGAACTGGCCCTGAAACTGGGCGCACGCGCGCACAAGGTGCTGGACGTTACGCTGTTAAATGAACTGGCCGTGAGTAGCCTCACCCGGGACAGTATTCCCGTCCCGGACTACGAACCCGATGCCAGCGGCATTCCGAATACCTTCGTGCCGGGCCGTAATATCCTCTTCCTGACCCTGACGGCGATCTACGCCTACCAGGTGAAAGCCGAAGCGGTGATCACGGGCGTGTGTGAAACAGATTTCTCCGGCTACCCGGACTGTCGTGATGAGTTCGTGAAGGCATTAAACCACGCCGTCAATCTGGGGATGGCGAAAGAGACCCGCTTTGAAACCCCTCTGATGTGGCTGGATAAAGCCGAAACCTGGGCGCTGGCGGACTACTGGGGCAAGCTGGATCTGGTTCGCAGCGAAACCCTCACCTGCTATAACGGCATCAAAGGCGACGGTTGCGGGCAGTGCGCCGCCTGTAATTTGCGCGCGAATGGGCTGAACCACTATCTGGCGGATAAAGCCGGCGTGATGGCCGCTATGCAGAAAAAAACCGGGCTTAAATAGGGCTACTTAACCGTGCTGTCGAACAGTTTCACGCCGGCAGCACGGGTGACTTTCATCAGCGTTGTCAGCGTTGGGTTGCCGTTGTCTGATAACGTTCGGTATAGCTGCTGACGGGACAGGCCTGCTTTGGCAGCGATTGTACCTATGCCGCCGCGGGATTCGATGACACGTCTTAACGCGATCAAGTATGCTGGGATCCCCTGTTCCTCATAAATCTCATCCAACGCAACCTGCAGATAGAGTTGAGCGTAGGAAGGGTTTTCGCGAAGCATTTTTACGACGGCTTCATCATGGCTGACGGAACTAGAAAATTTTCGTTGGCTCTTGCTCATCCGGTTTATCCTTTTGATGTTCTCTCCAGTAATCTATTGCCAGTTTCACATCGGTCCTTTGACTCTTTTTGTTACCCCCAATCAGCAACAATAGAATCTCCCGATGTTGTACTGCAAAATAGATTCGATATCCGGGACCACAATCAATTTTCAATTCCCAGATACCTTCTCTGAGATACCGGTAATCGCCGAAATTCCCTTTCTCTGCACGGTCAATTCGCAAAAGAATCCGAAACACTGATTCCGGATCCTTTCGCTTCATCTTCGCTACCCACTCCTCAAACGGCACTTTCCCGTCACGGGTACGGTAACGTTCAACAACGTAGTCCCTGCCCATTATTCTATCCCTGAAAATTCCTTTTGTCTTTTATAAAAGACAAAATATCTAAACGATCATCAACTCCAGCTTTTCGCGCAATTCCCCTTCCAGCGGCAGCGCTTTCTGAGTTTTAAGATCGATACAGACAAAGGTGATCAGTGCATCAGCCACCACCTGCCCTTCTGGATCGAGCGTCACCACCTGGCTTAACACGCCGCTCTTGCCATTGATCTGCTGAACCTGGCTGGTCACCGTGAGCACATCGCCCAGCACGGCCGGACGACGGTAGTTAATGTTGATATTGACGACCACGAACGCGATGTTGTGCGCGGTCAGCCATTGAAAGCTTTCGCTGTTTTCCAGCCCGTCCCAGCGCGCTTCCTCAAGAAACTCCAGGTAGCGGGCATTGTTCACATGCTGGTAAACATCGAGGTGAAAACCGCGTACTTTGATTTTTGTCTGCATAGCGCAATAGCCTTTACTGTTATTGTAGGATGAGAGGTCATAACTGGTATGACCTCTTTATCCTGGCAAATTTTTGCCGCAGTGCAAGAAATTGCGTGATTACAACGTCAGGTGTGAGAGGTTGCGCTCAACCAGCGCGCTCCCCATGCCCGGAACCTGTTTGAGATCGTCGACCGTTTTGAAAGGACCATACTCTTCACGATAGCTGACGATGGCCTGCGCTTTTTTCAGACCGACGCCATTCATCACGCGGGCGAGATCCTCGGCAGAGGCTGAATTGATGCTGACTCGCGTACCGTCATCATCCACGTTTTTACCGACGTCAGTCGCTTTGGTTTGCCCCTGCCCCGGCGCTGCGGTGTCGGTCTTACTCTGTACCGCCTGTGATTTAGCGGCAGGTGTCGCCGCCATTGCGCCCGCGCTCAGCCCGCTGGTGGCAATAGCCAGCGTAATTAACAGTGCTTTGATTCCACATTTCATGCTGTTATCTCCTTGTTTGTAGACAGCCACGTCACGATAGCCGCCCGATAAAAGAGGCACAAACAGCAGAGTGCAGAAATGGAAAAGGCCGCGAAAGCGGCCTTTAGTTATTGCAGAGCGTTACGAAAATCTGCGAGCAGATACGTAATTATTGCTGCTGAGTGATGATGTCACCCAGCTTAATTTTGGCATCTTTACGCAGGTTGCTCATCATGGCTTCGAAAGCAATCTGAGCATTGTTCTGGGTAATCCCCTGGACCATTGCCTTCTTCTGCGCGTCAGGCAGGGTACCGGCTTTCACTTCATCCAGCGCCAGCAGAACGACGTTACCCTGCGCATCGGTGGTAGTACCGAAGCTTGGCTTGTCCTTCGCAGGCAGAGTCAGGCCAAACGCCGCCTGGCTGATTGGATCCTGACCGGTACGGCTCAGCGTTTTCGCTTCACCGAAGCTCAGGCCAGCCGCTTTCAGCGCATCCTCTTTACCCGCTTTCAGATCGGCCAGAATCTTCTCAGCATCCAGCTTCGCCTGCTGTTCCGCTTTGTTGTGCTTAACCTGAGCGACGACCTGATCCTTCACTTCCGCCAGCGGTTTGACCGCTTCTGGCTTGTGCTCGCTGACGCGCAGCACAAACGCACGATCGCCATCGACGGTAATGATGTCTGAGTTACTGCCCGGCGTGCCGTTCTCGCCCACCAGACCACCATTGAAAATGGCATCAGAAACCGGTTTGAAGTTCAGCTCTTCCGGCAGGTTGTCACGACCAAACCAGCCCGTCTCAACCGCTTTCACCCCAGCCGCTTGCTCGGCACCCGCCAGAGATTCGTTGTCGTTGCTCGCCGCATCGCTCACCTTCTGCTGCAGCGCATAGTAGGCATCCAGCGCTTTTTCCTGCTTCACTTTTGCCGCGATATCGTCACGAACCTCAGCCAGCGGCTTGGTTTTCGCCGCGGTGATGTCGTCCAGACGCACGACCAGGAAACCTACGGATGATTTAATGACGCCAGACAGTTGGCCTTTCTCTTTCAGACCAGCATTTTTCAGCTCATCCGGCGTGGTCGCGTCTTCCAGCCAGCCCATATCGCCGCCGTTTTTCGCAGAGATAATGTCGGTGGATTTCGCTTTCGCGATGGTCGCAAAATCAGCGCCTTTGTTCAGCTCATCCAGTACCGCTTTGGCATCCGCCTCGGTTTTGGTCTGAATCACGCTGTAGCGATTACGCTGCGGCTGTGTGAACTGATCCTGATGCTGGTCGTAGTAAGACTGGATTTCCGCGTCAGACGCGCTTTCCTGCAGCGCAGCCGCATCCAGCTTGATGTAGCTCACGCGGAACTGCTCTGGAGAAACAAAGGAATTCTTGTTCTGCTCGTAGTAAGCGTTAACGTCAGCGGCGCTCACCTGCTGTTTCGCGGCAAGGGCGTTCACATCAATAGTCGCTTCACGTACAACGCGCTGCTGTGCCACCAGCGCGGCCAGTTCATCCGTTTCACCTTTGAGCATGAAATCAGTGCCGACAACGGCATTGATGAGCTGCTGAGTGGTCAGCTGGTTACGCAGCGCCTGCGCGTACTGATCGGCCGTCATTCCCATCTGGTTAACGATGCTGTTGTAACGCGCGTTGTCGAATTTACCGTTAGACTGGAAGGCTTGCGTGGAGAAAATGGCTTTTTTCACCTGCTCATCGCTGATGCCAAGGCCCAGTTTTTTGGCATACTGATCCAGCAGCGCTTCGTCGATAAGACGGTTCAGAGTCTGTTGGCGCAGGGTCTTCATGTACCCTTCGTTCGCTGCCAGTTCAGAGAATTGGTCGCCCAGCTGTTGCTGCATACGGTTACGTTCACCGGCAAAAGCATTCTCGAACTGACCGCGGCTGATCTCCTGGCCATTCACTTTTGCGGCATAGTTCGCGCCACCGCCAATAAGGTAACTGCTCACGCCGGTCAATATGAACGACACGATAATGATACCGAAAATAATCTTGAGCACGAGACTGTTAGCAGCCGTGCGTAAGCTGTCCATCATGGTGTAACAACACTCCGCTGTAGGTGACTGGTTACCTGACGCTGACGGAAAATCCTGCCCGTCGCGCGTAAAGTCGTATTGTGACAAGAAAACGGGGCGATTGTCAGCCCACAACTCGCATAAACTCGCACAAATCAGGTCTGGACAAACAAAAAAGGCACATCAAACGATGCGCCCTTGTACTATCCGGCTTCCCTGAAACGGGAAAGCAATCAGTTTACTGCGTCTTTCAGCGCTTTACCTGCACGGAAACCCGGCACTTTAGCGGCAGCAATGGTGATCTCTTTACCGGTCTGAGGGTTGCGGCCAGTACGGGCAGCACGCTCTTTAACAGCAAAAGTACCGAAGCCTACCAGTGCAACGTCGTCCCCAGCCTGCAGAGATTCAGTAACAGAAGCAATTAATGCATCTAACGCACGTCCAGCTGCAGCTTTAGAAATATCAGCACCAGCAGCAATTTTGTCAATCAGTTGAGATTTATTCACTGTTCTCTTCCTCTCTTTATAATTTATATCGCGCCTGAATCCTTCACAACGCGACCGCGCAGCAGTTATATCAGGCCTGCCATGACCTTACAACACCCGTTGTTGATGGCTGACCTAATCAGCAATCTAAATTAGCTATACAAAAAAAGGCTGGCAAGTGCGAAATGACTTACCAGCCTTGTTTTTATTGACGCTCTTTGCGCGAGGTCACTATTTTGCGGTTACAACCTGCATTCCTGACGGTTCATTCTGCAATGCGAGACTAAGAACTTCCTCAATTCGCTTAACAGGATGAATCTGCAGGTCGGCAATCACGTTGTCCGGAATCTCTTCCAGATCGCGTTTATTTTCGTAAGGGATCAATACGGTTTTGATCCCACCGCGGTGTGCCGCCAGCAGTTTTTCTTTTAAGCCGCCAATCGGCAGAACCTGACCACGCAACGTAATCTCACCGGTCATCGCCACATCGGCACGCACCGGGTTCCCTGTCAGGCAAGAAACCAGAGCGGTACACATGGCAATACCCGCGCTTGGACCATCTTTCGGCGTCGCCCCTTCAGGTACGTGCACGTGGATGTCGCGTTTTTCGTAGAAATCAGGGTTGATCCCCAGTTTCTCCGCGCGCGCGCGCACCACGGTCAGCGCCGCCTGAATGGACTCCTGCATCACTTCACCCAGCGAGCCGGTGTAGGTCAGTTTGCCTTTACCCGGTACACAGGCGGTTTCGATGGTCAGCAGATCGCCGCCCACTTCCGTCCATGCCAGACCGGTCACCTGGCCCACGCGGTTTTCGTTGTCCGCGCGACCGTAGTCGAAGCGCTGAACACCGAGATAGGCATGCAGGTTATCGCCGTCAATCACAATGTGTTTCAGGCTCTTATCCAGCAGCAACTGTTTCACCGCCTTACGGCACAGTTTAGAGATTTCACGCTCAAGGCTACGCACGCCCGCTTCACGGGTGTAGTAGCGAATGATGCCAATAATCGCGCTGTCCTCGACGGTCAGCTCGTTGGATTTCAGCGCGTTACGCTCAATCTGTTTCGGCAGCAGGTGCTGTTTAGCAATGTTCAGCTTCTCGTCTTCGGTGTAACCGGAGAGACGGATCACTTCCATACGGTCCAGCAGCGGAGCCGGAATGTTCATGGAGTTCGACGTCGCCACGAACATGACGTCGCTCAGGTCGTAGTCCACTTCCAGGTAGTGATCGCTGAACGCCACGTTCTGTTCTGGATCAAGCACTTCCAGCAGGGCTGACGCCGGATCGCCACGCATGTCCGACGACATCTTGTCGATCTCATCCAGCAGGAACAGCGGGTTTTTAACGCCCACTTTCGCCATCTTCTGGATCAATTTACCCGGCATAGAACCGATGTAGGTACGGCGGTGACCGCGGATTTCCGCCTCATCGCGTACGCCACCCAGCGCCATACGGATATACTTACGTCCGGTCGCTTTGGCGATGGACTGACCCAGAGAGGTTTTACCCACCCCTGGCGGTCCTACCAGGCACAGAATTGGGCCTTTGATTTTGTTTACACGGCTTTGTACCGCGAGGTACTCAAGAATGCGGTCTTTCACGCGTTCCAGGCCATAGTGGTCGGTATCGAGGATTTCCTGCGCCTGACGCAGGTCTTTTTTGACCTTGCTGCGGGCGTTCCACGGAACCTGCACCATCCACTCAATGTAGCCGCGTACGACGGTCGCTTCAGCCGACATTGGAGACATCATTTTCAGCTTCTGCAACTCGGCTTCGGCTTTCTCTTTCGCCTCTTTCGGCATCTTCGCCGCGTCGATCTTACGCTTCAGCGCTTCGTTTTCGTCCGGCGCGTCGTCCATCTCGCCCAGCTCTTTCTGAATGGCCTTCATTTGCTCATTCAGATAGTACTCACGCTGAGATTTTTCCATCTGCTTTTTCACGCGGTTGCGAATACGCTTCTCAACCTGCAGCAGATCGATTTCAGACTCCATCATCGCCATCAGGTATTCCAGACGTTCGTTAACGTCGGACATTTCCAGCACAGACTGTTTGTCAGCCAGCTTCAGCGGCATATGTGCAGCGATGGTGTCCGCCAGACGTGCAGGATCGTCGATGCTGTTCAGCGACGTCAGCACTTCTGGTGGGATTTTCTTGTTCAGCTTGATATAGCCTTCGAACTGGCTAATCGCGGTGCGAACCAGTACTTCCTGCTCGCGCTCATCAAGTTCAGGCGAATCAAGGTACTCTGCCTTGGCAGAGAAATGTTCGCCGTCGTCTGACAGAGTGGTAATACGCGCACGCTGCAGGCCTTCAACCAGCACCTTCACGGTGCCGTCAGGTAGCTTCAGCATCTGCAAAATAGAGGCCACGGTCCCGACGGTGAAAAGATCGTTTACACCCGGCTCATCCGTTGATGCTTCTTTCTGCGCCACCAGCATGATTTTTTTATCATGATCCATAGCGGCTTCGAGGCAACGGATAGATTTTTCCCGCCCTACAAATAAGGGTATGACCATGTGCGGATAAACCACCACATCGCGCAACGGCAATACGGGGATTTCAATGCGTTCAGAACGCTCAGGATTCATAGAGCTCTCTCTTAGTTAGTGTCCGCCAGGTAAGCTGGTCATGTCACTGTGCTTCACATAACCATTAACATGTATCCAGTATATGGGGATGTTTCCCACACATTCAACGCTATGAATACGGAAAAAGTAAAGGGGAGATAAAATCCCCCCTTTTTGATTAACTGCTTGTATGATTTGGTGAATTATTCGCCAGATGCCTGCTGGGCTTCCGGTTTACCGTAAATCAGCAGCGGCTTGGTTTGACCGCTGATGACGGACTCGTCAATCACCACTTTCTCAACGTCTTCCATCGACGGCAGATCGTACATGGTGTCGAGCAGTGCCGCTTCAACGATAGAACGCAGACCACGAGCACCGGTTTTACGGACCATCGCTTTCTTGGCAATGGCATCCAGCGCTTCGTCGCGGAATTCCAGGTCAACGCCTTCCAGATTGAACAGCGCCTGATACTGCTTGGTCAGCGCATTTTTTGGCTCTTTCAGGATCTGGATCAGCGCGTCTTCACTCAGCTCATTCAGCGTTGCCACAACCGGCAGACGACCGATGAACTCAGGGATCAGACCAAATTTGATCAGGTCTTCCGGTTCAACCTGAGACAGCAACTCGCCTTCGTTCGGTTTTTCAGCCGTCGATTTCACCGTTGCGCCAAAACCAATGCCGGAGCCGGTTTCAACACGGTGGGAGATGACTTTATCCAGACCGGCAAACGCACCGCCACAGATGAACAGGATCTTGGAGGTATCAACCTGCAGGAACTCCTGCTGAGGATGTTTACGCCCACCCTGTGGTGGAACGGCGGCTACCGTACCTTCAATCAGCTTCAGCAGTGCCTGCTGTACGCCTTCACCCGATACGTCACGGGTGATGGACGGGTTGTCGGATTTACGGGAGATCTTGTCAATCTCATCGATGTAAACAATCCCGCGCTGGGCTTTCTGTACGTCGTAATCGCACTTCTGCAGCAGTTTCTGGATGATGTTTTCGACGTCCTCACCCACGTAACCGGCCTCGGTCAGGGTGGTGGCATCCGCCATGGTGAACGGAACATCAAGCAGACGCGCCAGGGTTTCAGCCAGCAGCGTTTTACCGGAACCGGTTGGGCCGATCAGCAGAATGTTACTTTTACCCAGTTCAACGCCGTTGCTGGTGTCGCCGTTACGCAGGCGTTTGTAGTGGTTATAGACCGCTACCGCCAGCACTTTCTTGGCCTGCTCCTGACCGATGACATAGTCGTCAAGGTGATGACGAATTTCATGCGGCGTTGGCAGCGCGCTGCGCTCACGGTGCGGTGCGACTTCTTTAATCTCTTCGCGAATGATGTCGTTACATAAATCGACACATTCGTCGCAGATATACACGGACGGCCCGGCAATCAGTTTACGCACTTCATGCTGGCTTTTGCCGCAAAAAGAGCAGTACAGCAGTTTGCCCGAACCATCTTTGCGTTTATCTGTCATGAGTCCAAACCTCTTTTTAAGTTCTTTGTGCCGCACATGACGACGCAAATGCCATTCTAAGACGCAAGCTGCATCAAGCAGCGTGCCGCCCTACCTTAGTATAGCGGCACACTCGCGTCGCGGGCATCAATTACGATGGGTCAACACGGAGTCGACTAAGCCGTACTCAACTGCCTCTGAAGCAGAGAGGAAGCGATCGCGCTCGGTATCGCGCTCGATCTGCTCGAGAGGTTGACCCGTATGCTGCGCCATAAGTTCATTCATGCGCGCTTTTACTTTCAGAATTTCGCGGGCGTGGATTTCGATATCCGTCGCCTGCCCCTGGTAACCGCCCAGCGGCTGGTGAATCATCACGCGGGAATTTGGCAAGCAGAAACGCTTACCCTTCGCCCCTGCGGTTAACAGGAACGCGCCCATAGATGCTGCCTGACCCATACAGATCGTGCTGACATCCGGTTTGATGAATTGCATGGTGTCATAAATGGACATCCCTGCTGTAATCACGCCACCCGGGGAGTTAATGTACAGGTAAATGTCTTTTTCCGGGTTTTCCGCTTCCAGAAACAGCATCTGCGCCACGATCAGGTTAGCCATGTGGTCTTCCACCTGGCCGGTCAGAAAGATAACGCGTTCCTTGAGCAGACGGGAATAGATATCAAAAGAACGCTCACCACGTGAGGTCTGTTCAATAACCATTGGCACCAGAGCCATATGGGGTGCAAAGTTATCTCGTTCGCCACTGTATGACATTTCCGTCTCCTGGATCAAAATTGAAAACACCTGCTGTACTGATTGTAACCTTACGGACGGATTATCAGCCAGTCTCATTCATCATGATTACGTACTTATGGGGTTCACAGTGCCCTATTTCAAGCATAACAACCTTTTGTTGTTACGCTAACACCGAAAGGGCGTTTTAGCACTCTTCCTGGGCTCTGGCTGCGATAAAAAAAACCCGCTGCCGCAAGGCAACGGGTTTTCTGTTCAAACTTTAAACCGTTGGGGCGAAATTACGCCTGCTGGTTCATCAGTTCGTTGAAAGAGGTCGCTTTTTCGGTCACTTTCGCTTTCGCCAGTACCGCTTCAACCGCCTGCTCTTCCAGGGCTACGTTGCGCATGTTGTCCATCAGCTCTTTGTTCTTACCGTAGAACTCGATCACTTCTGATGGATCTTCGTATGCAGAAGCCATCTCTTCGATCAGGCCTTTGACACGCTCTTCGTCAGCTTTCAGCTCGTGGGTACGAATCACTTCGCCCAGCAGCAGGCCAACCACAACGCGACGTTTCGCTTGCTCTTCGAACAGCTCGCGTGGCAGTTCCATCGCTTGCTGCTGGTTGCCACCGAAACGCTGTGCAGCCTGACGGCGCAGAACGTCGATTTCGCTGTCGATCAGGGCAGCAGGAACGTCGATTTCGTTGGCTTTCACCAGACCTTCGATCGCCTGAGACTTCACGCGGTTGCGCACAGCACCGTTCAGCTCGCGCTCCATGTTTTTACGCACTTCGGTACGCAGGCCAGCAACAGAACCGTCTTCCACGCCGAAACGCTTGATGAACTCTTCAGTCAGTTCTGGCAGTTCGCGCTCTTCCACTTTCTTCAGGTTGATGACGAACTTCGCTGCTTTACCCTTCAGGTTTTCAGCGTGGTACTCTTCAGGGAAGGTCACGTCGATGGTGAATTCTTCGCCCGCTTTGTGGCCTTTGATACCGTCTTCGAAGCCTGGGATCATACGACCCTGGCCCATTGCCAGTACGAAGTCAGACGCTTTGCCGCCTTCGAACTCTTCGCCGTCTACAGAACCGGTGAAGTCGATGGTCACACGGTCTTCCGCGTCAACAGCGCCTTCTTTCTCTTTCCAGTTCGCCTGCTGCTTACGCAGGGTGTCCAGCATGCCGTCAACGTCTTCGTCAGTCACGGAGACAATCGGTTTTTCAACTTCGATAGATTCCAGACCTTTCAGCTCAACTTCCGGGTACACTTCGAACTCTACGGAGTAGGTGAAGTCTTCGCCCAGTTTGTATTCGCCTGGAACGTAGTTTGGCGCACCGGCCGGATTGATTTTTTCTTTGATGATCGCATCGATAAAGTTGCGGCTCATCAGTTCACCCAGCACATCCTGACGCACGGAAGCGCCATAACGCTGAGCAACAACATTCATTGGTACTTTGCCCTTACGGAAGCCGTCAATACGTACTTTTTTTGCTACGTTGACCAGCTCGCTTTTCACAGCAGTTTCGATGCTGTCAGCAGCGATAGTAATCGTTACACGGCGGCCAAGGCCTTGAGTGGTTTCAACTGAAACTTGCATCTTGTTACCTCAAAAAAATCACAGTGCTCGGTCAACTCTGAATCTGTCTGTTATACCGGGATGCTCTCTTAGTGCAGATTCACATTCCCTGTCGCCAGAATCATCCCGAAGACATTCAATAAGACGCGGCATTATAGCGGCATCACTTAGGTGAGTCGAGAACGGTTGGGGCATGTTGCTGCGGCTTTTTTCACACTTTAAGGCTATTTTTAGCCTTAAAATCGCACCATCCGCTCAAAACTCAGACAAAACAAAACGGCCCGGAGGCCGTTTTGAGGAAATCTGTAAGCAACATACTGGAAAAGCTCCAGCCGTTGCAAATCCGATTTATCAGGCGATAGTGCCTGCACCGCGACAGGGCGGCGATGCGAAAACCGTATCCTGCAAGCCTTCCCATTCCTTAATGGTGTAGGTATGCAGTGCCAGCGCATGCACGGTCGTGGAGAGCTCTTCCGTCAAGGTGCTGTAGATCAAGCGATGTCGGTTCAGGAAACGTTCTCCCGTGAAGCGATCGCTAACCAGAACCACTTTAAAGTGGCTTTCAGAACCTGCCGGTACGTTATGACGATAGCTTTCGTCGACGACTTCGAGGAACACAGGGTTGAACGCTGCCCTTAATTTATCTTCTATATGCTCACGTATCATCATGAAATTACTCCTCCGACAACGCCAGGATGTCACCCATCCCTTTAAATGTTAGCCGCTTTTACCGTTTCCATTACACCTTGACAACAAATATTTAGCTTTCGTCTGATTTTCTCATTCAAACGAATGAAGTTCACTGTGAGGCTCATACCTTTTGTCATCCGTGGAAGGAGAAAATGGGTGAGCTGGTCAGTTTTCGGACAAGGCGATGAATTTACATGCGTTGACCACTTCCCCTGACCGTTGGCGATGTTATGATGGCGGCAATTTTTCTCTCTATTATGCTTACGATTCGTGAGAACCTTAAAATGTTAAAAAAACTCTTCTTTCCATTGGTAGCCCTTTTTATGCTGGCAGGCTGCGCTACCCCGCCGACCACCATTGATGTCTCACCGAAAATCACCCTGCCTCAGCAGGATCCAAGCCTGATGGGCGTCACCGTGAGCATTAACGGCGCCGATCAGCGTCAGGATCAGGCCCTGGCAAAAGTGACCCGCGATAACCAGCAGGTGACGCTCACCGCCTCCCGCGACCTGCGCTTCCTGCTGCAGGAAGTGCTGGAGAAACAGATGACCTCCCGTGGTTATATGGTTGGCCCAAGCGGCGCGGTGGATCTGCAGATCATCGTGAACAACCTGTACGCTGATGTGTCTCAGGGCAACGTGCGCTACAACATCGCCACCAAAGCGGATATCGCCATCATCGCGACCGCGAAGAACGGTAACAAGATGACCAAGAACTATCGTGCGAGCTACTCTGTAGAAGGCGCGTTCCAGGCATCGAATAAAAATATTGCTGATGCGGTTAACAGCGTGCTGACGGATACCATTTCCGACATGGCGCAGGACACCAGCATTCACGACTTCATCAAGCAGAACGCGCGTTAATCCTGCCCGCTGACCCGGTCTATCGCCGGGTCAGTTTTATAAGAACATGTCCAGCCATTACTTACGCATTTTCCAGCAACCGAAATCAGCGATTCTGCTGATCCTCGGCTTTGCCTCGGGTTTACCCCTCGCGCTCACCTCCGGCACCCTTCAGGCGTGGATGACGGTCGAGAACATCGATCTGAAAACCATTGGCTTCTTCTCGCTTGTGGGTCAGGCCTATGTATTCAAGTTTCTGTGGTCTCCGGTCATGGATCGCTACACGCCGCCTTTCCTCGGGCGTCGTCGCGGCTGGCTGGTGATGACGCAGCTCCTGCTGCTGCTGGCCATTGCGGCGATGGGGTTTCTTGAACCCACCACGCAGCTGCGCTGGATGGCCGCGCTTGCGGTGGTGATTGCCTTCTGTTCCGCCTCTCAGGATATCGTGTTCGACGCCTGGAAGACGGACGTGTTACCTGCGGAAGAGCGCGGTGCCGGTGCGGCCATCAGCGTGCTGGGCTATCGCCTCGGGATGCTGGTCTCCGGCGGGCTGGCGCTGTGGCTGGCAGACCGTTACTTAGGCTGGCAGGGGATGTACTGGCTGATGGCTGCTCTGCTGATCCCCTGCATTATCGCGACGCTATTGGCGCCTGAACCGAGTGACGTTATCCCGGTTCCCCGCTCGCTGGAGCAGGCCGTCGCCGAACCGCTGCGTGACTTCTTTGGCCGCAACAACGCCTGGCTGATCCTGCTGCTTATCGTCCTTTATAAGCTGGGTGACGCTTTTGCCATGAGCCTGACCACCACCTTCCTGATCAGGGGTGTCGGCTTTGACGCCGGTGAAGTGGGCGTGGTGAATAAAACGCTGGGGCTGTTTGCGACCATTGTCGGAGCACTGTATGGCGGCGTGCTGATGCAGCGCCTGACGCTGTTCCGCGCGCTGCTGATCTTCGGTATTCTGCAAGGCGCCTCTAACGCAGGCTATTGGCTGCTGTCGATTACCGACAAACATATGATCAGCATGGCTGCGGCGGTATTTTTTGAAAATCTCTGCGGCGGTATGGGGACTGCGGCCTTTGTCGCCCTGCTGATGACCCTGTGCAACAAGTCATTTTCCGCTACGCAGTTCGCACTGCTCTCGGCGCTCTCTGCCGTAGGCCGCGTTTATGTAGGCCCAATTGCCGGCTGGTTCGTGGAAGCCCACGGTTGGCCAACATTTTATCTCTTCTCGGTCGTGGCTGCCGTGCCGGGGATTTTATTGCTGCTGGTGTGTCGCCAGACGCTGGAATATACCCAGCGGACCGAACACTTTATGCCGCGCACCGAATATCACCGCGCCTACCGTTTTGCGTTACGACTGTTAATGGTGGGCTGCATTGCGCTGGCACTCTGGCTTGTGGTGCTCATTATTAATGCCAGCACGTCTCTGGCACTCCCCTTCGGGGCCCTTCTGCTGGACGCCGGTGCCCTGCTGGCTATCGTTGGGATCCTGACCGGGGGTCTGCTCGATTTCATGGCGTTGCGTAAAACGCAGCTGACCTGAAGAAAAATACGAAAGGTTATTTCCCGTTGTAGTCACCAACCGAAATTATAACGGTGAAATAGCCACCAGCGACGAAAAAAAATATTTGTTGTTTTGTGCGGGATAGGATTTGGAAATTATTGGCTCCGGTTCCAAAACGCTATTTTTCATTAAACGATTCAGCATGTGATAGTTTGATTTTTCGTTTTTTAGATGTCTTTTTATTGATAATTAATTGTTAATTTTTTGTTTATTTTTAACAATGGTTATACCAATTGCCCCTTTTAGGGTATGCTTGGGGGTCCTTTCGTTATAAAGCCCATCTCATGCGGCTTCGGTCATAAAAATCGACATAATTTGCAACACTTGTGACACGTGCGGCAGAACCCGGTAACACCTTCCTGACACAGGCCTAATGATGTTTACAGTAATGTAACCTTCCCGTAAAATGCCCGCACACTTTAAACGCCACCAGACTCCCGTGGAATTGAGGTCGTTAAATGAGACTCAGGAAATACAATAAAAGTTTGGGATGGTTGTCATTATTCGCAGGCACTGTATTACTCAGTGGCTGTGATTCTGCACTACTAGACCCCAAAGGACAGATTGGACTGGAACAACGTTCACTGATATTGACGGCTTTTGGCCTGATGTTGATTGTGGTTATTCCAGCCATTTTGATGGCTGTTGGTTTCGCCTGGAAGTATCGTGCGAGCAATAAAGATGCGAAGTATAGCCCGAACTGGTCACACTCCAATAAAGTGGAAGCTGTGGTCTGGACGGTCCCTATCCTGATCATCCTGTTCCTTGCCGTACTGACCTGGAAAACCACTCACGCACTTGAGCCGAGCAAGCCGCTGGTTCACGATGAAAAACCTATTACCATCGAAGTGGTCTCCATGGACTGGAAATGGTTCTTCATCTATCCAGAGCAGGGTATTGCTACCGTGAATGAAATCGCCTTCCCGGCGAACACTCCGGTTCAGTTCAAAGTGACCTCCAACTCCGTAATGAACTCCTTCTTCATCCCGCGTCTGGGTAGCCAGATTTACGCGATGGCCGGTATGCAGACTAACCTGCACCTGATCGCGAATGAAGCAGGCACCTATGATGGTATCTCCGCCAGCTATAGCGGCCCGGGCTTCTCAGGTATGAAGTTCAAAGCTATTGCAACGCCAGACCGTGCCGCTTTCGACCAGTGGGTTGAAAAAGCGAAGCAGTCTCCAAACACCATGTCTGACATGGCGGCGTTCGAAAAAGTGGCTGCACCTAGCGAATACAACAAGGTGGAGTACTTCTCTAACGTGAAACCCGATTTGTTCAAAGATGTGATTGGCAAATTTATGGATCACGGCAAGAGCATGGACATGACCCAGCCTGAAGGCGAGCACAGCGCGCACGAAGGTATGGAAGGCATGGACATGAGCCACGCGGAAACCGCTCACTAAGGGGCCGAGGAAGAAAATGTTCGGAAAATTGACACTGGATGCAGTGCCCTACCATGAACCGATTATCGTGGTTACGGTGGCTGCAATTATCATTGGTGGCGCGGCCTTACTGGCCCTGATCACTTACTTCGGTAAGTGGAGCTACCTGTGGAACGAGTGGCTGACTTCGGTTGACCACAAAAAACTCGGTATCATGTACTGCATCGTCGGTATCGTCATGTTAATTCGTGGCTTTGCGGATGCAATCATGATGCGTAGCCAGCAGGCACTCGCCTCTGCGGGTGAAGCCGGCTTCCTGCCGCCGCACCACTACGATCAGATCTTTACCGCTCACGGCGTTATCATGATCTTCTTCGTGGCGATGCCGCTGGTTATCGGTCTGATGAACGTGGTCGTTCCGCTGCAAATCGGCGCGCGCGACGTGGCGTTCCCGTTCCTGAACAACCTGAGCTTCTGGTTCACGGTTGTCGGCGTTATCCTGGTTAACCTGTCACTGGGTGTGGGCGAATTCGCGCAGACCGGCTGGCTGGCTTACCCACCGCTGTCAGGAATTGAGTACAGTCCGGGCGTTGGCGTCGACTACTGGATTTGGGCGCTTCAGCTCTCCGGTGTCGGTACAACCCTGACCGGTATCAACTTCTTCGTGACCATTATCAAGATGCGTGCCCCTGGCATGACCATGTTCAAGATGCCGGTATTTACCTGGGCATCTCTGTGCGCCAACATCCTGATTATTGCCTCCTTCCCAATCCTGACCGTCACCATCGCGCTGCTGACCCTGGACCGCTACCTGGGCACCCATTTCTTCACGAATGATATGGGTGGCAACATGATGATGTACATCAACCTGATTTGGGCCTGGGGTCACCCGGAAGTGTACATCCTGGTTCTGCCTGTGTTCGGTGTGTTCTCCGAAATCGCAGCAACCTTCTCGCGTAAACGTCTGTTTGGTTACACCTCTCTGGTGTGGGCAACTGTGTGTATTACCGTTCTGTCGTTCATCGTTTGGCTGCACCACTTCTTCACCATGGGTGCGGGCGCGAACGTAAACGCCTTCTTCGGTATTACCACCATGATTATCGCCATCCCGACCGGGGTGAAGATCTTCAACTGGCTGTTCACCATGTACCAGGGCCGTATCGTGTTCCACTCAGCAATGCTGTGGACCATCGGCTTCATCGTGACCTTCTCCGTAGGTGGGATGACCGGCGTACTGCTGGCGGTACCGGGTGCTGACTTCGTTCTGCACAACAGTCTGTTCCTGATTGCGCACTTCCATAACGTTATCATCGGTGGCGTGGTCTTCGGCTGCTTCGCTGGCGTAACCTACTGGTGGCCAAAAGCGTTCGGCTTCACGCTGAATGAGAAATGGGGTAAACGCGCGTTCTGGTTCTGGATCATCGGCTTCTTCGTAGCATTTATGCCGCTGTACGTGCTGGGCTTCATGGGTATGACCCGTCGTCTGAGCCAGCAGATCGATCCGCAGTTCCACCCAATGCTGATGGTTGCAGCGGGCGGTGCCGTGCTGATTGCCTGTGGTATCGCATCTCAGCTGATTCAGTTCTACGTGTCTATTCGCGACCGCGACCAGAACCGTGACCTGACCGGTGACCCATGGGGTGGCCGTACGCTGGAGTGGGCGACCTCTTCTCCACCGCCTTTCTATAACTTTGCCATCGTGCCGCAGGTTCATGAACGCGACGCATTCTGGGAAATGAAAGAAAAAGGTGAAGCGTACAAGCAACCTGCTCATTACGAAGAGATCCACATGCCGAAAAACAGCGGTGCGGGCATTGTGATTGCCGCTTTCGCGACGGTATTTGGTTTCGCAATGATCTGGCACATCTGGTGGATGGCGATTGTTGGCTTCGCTGGCATCGTAATCAGCTGGATTGTGAAGAGCTTTGACGAGGACGTGGACTACTACGTACCAGTCCGTGAAGTTGAGAAGCTGGAAAATCAGCATTTCGACGAGATTTCTAAAGCGGGGCTGAAAAATGGCAACTGATACTCTGGCGCACTCAACTGCCCACGCGCATGAGCATGCGCACCACGATACAGGACCGACCAAAGTCTTCGGTTTCTGGATCTACCTGATGAGCGACTGCATTCTGTTCTGCTGTCTGTTCGCGACCTATGCCGTTCTGGTGAACGGCACAGCGGGCGGCCCGACCGGCAAGGACATCTTTGAACTGCCGTTCGTTCTGGTTGAAACCGCACTGCTGTTATTCAGCTCCATCACCTACGGCATGGCGGCTATCGCCATGTACAAAAACAACAAGAGCCAGGTTGTGTCCTGGCTGGCGTTGACCTGGCTGTTTGGTGCTGGATTTATCGGGATGGAAATCTATGAATTCCATCACCTGATCATGGAAGGCTTCGGCCCGGATCGCAGTGGCTTCCTGTCCGCGTTCTTCGCGCTGGTCGGCACCCACGGTCTGCACGTGACCTCCGGTCTGATCTGGATGGCAGTACTGATGTTCCAGATCTCCCGTCGCGGCCTGACCAGTACTAACCGTACCCGTATCCTGTGCCTGAGCCTGTTCTGGCACTTCCTGGACGTGGTATGGATTTGTGTGTTCTCTGTTGTCTATCTGATGGGGGCGATGTAATGAGTCATTCTAACGATCATGGCGCTTCCCACGGCAGCGTAAAAACCTACATGACAGGTTTCATCCTGTCGATCATCCTGACGGTGATCCCGTTCTGGATGGTGATGAGCGGTTCTGCGTCTAAGCCGGTTATCCTGGGTGCAATCCTGGTGACCGCGGTGATTCAGATTCTGGTGCATCTGGTTTGCTTCCTGCACATGAACACCAAGTCCGATGAAGGCTGGAACATGACCGCCTTTATCTTTACCGTGATTATCATCGCTATCCTGGTAGTCGGTTCCATCTGGATTATGTGGAACCTCAACTACAACATGATGGTTCACTAAGAGCGGCGAGTATGTTTAAGCAATACCTGCAAGTAACGAAACCAGGCATCATCTTTGGCAACCTGATCTCCGTGATCGGAGGGTTCCTGCTGGCCTCCAAAGGCAGCATTGATTACACCCTCTTTATCTACACGCTGGTCGGTGTGTCACTGGTTGTTGCGTCCGGTTGTGTATTTAACAACTACATCGACATGGATATCGACAAGAAGATGGAAAGGACCAAAAATCGGGTGCTGGTGAAAGGCCTGATCGCCCCTTCCGTCTCGCTGGTGTACGCCACCTTGCTGGGTATTGCTGGCTTTATGCTGCTGTGGTTTGGTGCTAACCCGCTGGCTTGCTGGCTGGGGGTGATGGGGTTCGTGGTGTATGTGGGCGTCTACAGCCTGTATATGAAGCGTCACTCCGTCTACGGCACGCTGATTGGTTCTCTCTCCGGCGCAGCGCCGCCGGTGATTGGCTACTGCGCGGTCACGAACGAGTTCGACAGCGGTGCGCTGATCCTGCTGGCTATCTTTAGCCTGTGGCAGATGCCGCACTCCTATGCCATCGCGATTTTCCGCTTTAAGGATTATCAGGCAGCGAACATCCCGGTTCTGCCGGTCGTGAAAGGCATCTCCGTTGCCAAGAACCACATCACGCTGTACATCATCGCCTTTGCCGTGGCAACGCTGATGCTCTCTCTGGGTGGTTACGCTGGATACAAATATCTGGCGGTAGCGGCTGCGGTGAGCGTCTGGTGGCTCGGCATGGCGCTGCGTGGTTACAAAGTGGAAGATGACAAAGTCTGGGCGCGCAAGCTGTTTGTGTTCTCGATTGTGGCCATTACTTCACTGTCCGTGATGATGTCCGTGGACTTCATGGTGCCAGATTCACACAACCTGCTGACTTACGTCTGGTAAGCCACAACAGGTGAATAAAGGGGTGCTTCGGCACCCTTTTTTATTCATAAAATCCATTAATAACGCATGTAATATTTGTTAAATAACCCTTTATTTACCCCGCCCCTTCCCCGCACTACACTATGGCCTGCTTTTGAACTGAGGTGGTAATGAACGATTATAAAATGACGCCAGGCGAGCTACGCGCGACCTGGGGCTTAGGGACTGTCTTCTCGCTACGGATGCTTGGCATGTTTATGGTCCTGCCTGTTCTGACCACGTACGGTATGGCGCTGCAGGGGGCCAGCGAGGCGCTGATTGGCCTCGCCATTGGCATTTATGGTCTGGCGCAGGCGGTGTTCCAGATCCCGTTTGGCCTGCTCTCTGACCGGGTGGGCCGCAAGCCGCTGATTGTCGGCGGGCTGCTGGTCTTTGTGCTCGGAAGCGTAATTGCCGCCCTCTCCCATTCCATCTGGGGAATTATTCTCGGCCGCGCCCTGCAGGGTTCCGGCGCGATTGCCGCTGCGGTGATGGCGCTGCTGTCAGACTTAACCCGCGAGCAGAACCGCACTAAAGCGATGGCGTTCATCGGCGTGAGCTTTGGCGTGACGTTTGCGATTGCGATGGTGCTCGGCCCCATCATTACGCACACGTTGGGTCTGCACGCCCTGTTCTGGATGATTGCCGTGCTGGCAACCATCGGTATAGCCTTAACCTTGTGGGTGGTTCCGGACAGCAAAAACCACGTCCTCAACCGTGAGTCGGGGATGGTAAAAGGCTGCTTCAGCAAAGTGATTGTCGAGCCGCGCCTGCTTAAGCTGAATTTTGGCATTATGTGTCTGCACATTCTGCTGATGTCGACCTTTGTTGCCCTGCCCGGCCAGCTTGCCGCAGCGGGTTTCCCGGCGGCTGAGCACTGGAAAATCTATCTGGTTACGATGCTGATTTCGTTTGTCTCCGTCGTGCCGTTCATCATCTACGCTGAAGTGAAGCGCAAAATGAAGCGCGTCTTCGTGGGCTGCGTGGCGGTCCTGCTGATTGCCGAGATCGTGCTCTGGGGTGCCGGCCCGCACTTCTGGGAGCTGATTGCCGGCGTGCAGCTGTTCTTCCTGGCCTTTAACCTGATGGAAGCGCTGTTGCCTTCGCTTATCAGCAAAGAGTCCCCCGCCGGATATAAAGGCACCGCAATGGGCATCTACTCCACCAGCCAGTTTCTCGGTGTGGCGATCGGCGGCTCGCTCGGCGGCTGGGTGGACGGACTCTTTGATTCACAAACCGTGTTTCTCGTGGGGGCGCTGCTGGCGACAGTCTGGCTGCTGGTCGCCGGTACCATGAAAGAGCCGCGCTACGTGAGCAGCCTGCGCGTAGAAATTCCGGATGATGTGGAGATGAGCGATGCGCTGAAACAGCGTCTGGAAGCTAAAGACGGGGTCACAGAGGTGCTGATTGTTCCCGAAGAGCGCAGCGCTTACGTCAAAATTGACAGCAAGGTGACCAACCGCTTCGAGGTCGAGCAGGCGCTCAAGGCGTGATAAAAAGCCCGGTTAAACCGGGCTTTTTATATTAATCGCGGAAGTTTTTAAACTGGAACGGCTGCCCCAGATCGCCGCCGCGCACCAGCGCCATCACCGACTGGAGGTCATCGCGGGACTTACCGGTCACGCGAATCTCTTCGCCCTGGATCTGCGCCTGCACCTTCAGCTTGCTGTCTTTGATGAGCTTCACAATCTTCTTCTGCACCGCGCTCTCGATGCCCTGCTTCAGCTTGGCTTCTACAAACCAGTTTTTACCGCTGTGCACAAACTCTTCTGGCACATCCAGAGACGTTCCTTCGATGCCGCGCTTTAACAGCTTGGCGCGCAGAATGTCGAGCAGCTGATTTACCTGGAAATCAGACTCGCTCAGCACCTTAATGGTCTTATTTGCGTCGTTCAGCTCAAACGACGCCTCAACGCCACGAAAATCGAAACGTGACTCAACTTCGCGGGTTGCGTTCTCAACGCCGTTGCGAACTTCCTGGATATCAACTTCGGAAACAATATCGAAAGATGGCATCTTTTCTTCTCCCTTCACTTTTGTTGCGTTGCATAATACCCGCTACGAGGCATAACTCAACAGAAGCTTAGCTGTATAATTAAGCTGTAACACCTGGCGCAGTTGCAGGTGAGGAGGAACAATGAAAATTACAGTGCTCGGATGTGGAGCCCTTGGTCAGCTATGGCTGACCGCGCTGTGCAAGCACGGACATGAGGTTCAGGGCTGGCTGCGCGTGCCCCAGCCCTATTGCAGTGTAAACCTGATTGGCGAAGACGGAAGCATCTTTAACGAATCCCTCACCGCGAACGATCCTGATTTCCTGGCGCAAAGCGACCTTTTACTGGTGACGCTCAAAGCGTGGCAGGTTTCAGACGCGGTCAAGACACTGGCCGCCCAGCTCCCCCCCACTTCGCCCATACTTCTGCTGCATAACGGCATGGGGACCCTGGATGAGCTGAAAAGCGTTCCGCAGCCCCTGCTGATGGCAACAACCACCCACGCTGCGCGCCGCGACGGCAACATCATCGTGCATGTCGCCAGCGGCGTGACACACATCGGGCCTGCCAGAACGCAGGATGGGGACTACAGCTATCTTGCCGATGTGCTGCAGAAGGTGCTCCCGGACGTGGCCTGGCATAACCATATTCGTCCACAACTCTGGCGCAAGCTGGCCGTAAACTGCGTGATCAATCCGCTGACGGCGCTGTGGAACTGTCCGAACGGAGAGCTGAAAAATCATCCTCAGGAGGTTGCACTGCTCTGTGCGGAAGTCGCGGCGGTCGTTGAGCGGGAAGGCCTGCATACCTCGGCAGACGATTTGCGCTGTTATGTCGAGCAGGTTATTGAGAGTACGGCTGAGAACATCTCCTCGATGCTGCAGGATGTTCGGGCATTACGCCACACGGAGATCGACTATATCACCGGTTATTTGCTAAAACGCGCCCGCGCGCACGGCATCGCGGTGCCGGAAAACGCCCGTCTGTATGACCTGGTTAAACGTAAGGAGAGTGAATATGAGCGCGTCGGCACTGATCTGCCTCGCCCCTGGTAGCGAAGAGATGGAAGCGGTTACCACCATTGATCTGATGGTGCGTGGCGGCATTAACGTGACAACCGCCAGCGTCGCCAGCGATGGCAGCCTGGCGATTACCTGCTCGCGCGGCGTGAAGCTGCTGGCCGATGCTCCGCTCGTGCAGGTGGCCGACGGGGATTACGACATCATCGTCCTGCCCGGTGGCCTGAAGGGCGCGGAGTATTTTCGCGACAGCCCGCTGCTGGTTGAGACCGTGCGTCAGTTTCATTTATCCGGGCGCATTGTCGCGGCAATCTGCGCCGCCGCCGGCACGGTGCTGGTTCCCCATGACATCTTCCCCATCGGCAATATGACCGGCTTCCCGGGGCTGAAAGACACCATTCCGGAAGATCAGTGGGTGGACAAACGCGTCGTCTGGGATCCGCGCGTCAACCTGTTGACCAGCCAGGGGCCCGGCACCGCGATTGATTTTGGCTTAAAGATTATTGATCTGCTGGTCGGGCGCGAGAAGGCGTACGAAGTGGCGTCATCACTGGTGATGCCGGCGGGGATTTATAATTATTATGAAGAGTAGTGCATAAAAAAAGCCGGGTGGCGCGAGGTAAAAGCAAAACGGCAACCAAAGGTTGTTTTTAATGTTTGCGCCCTCTCCCTGTGGGCTGAGGAATCCCCACAAAATAATACCAGCACGGACGACCCCCTCTCCCTTGAGGGAGAGGGCTGGGGTGAGGGGGAATATACGGCTCTGGTGGTCATTCCGTTCACTTTATGTTGCTTGCTACTCTGTAAGGACATGACCTGTGAACGTGCCAGGGCGGCTCAATCGCCGCCGCCCTGGCGACCCGGGCTCCCGGCGGTAAATCGCCGCTTCGCGGTGCCTTCGGCTTATTCCTTCCGGCTTGTCGGGGACGGGCGGAGGTAACATCCCTGTAAAGCCGCCCTCTCGGCGCATCCATGCGCCTCGCCCCGGCCTACAGGAAACGCCTCAGCGATTTACAGCCGGACGAGGACATCGCTGTAAGTGATTCATTTCTCTGAAGCAATGTTCATCGCTTCAGGAAAAAAATTACTGGGGATCCCTCAGCCCTGTGGGAGAGGGTCGGGTGAGGGCATCAGGCCGCACGCTACGGACGATACACCTTCACATTTGCAAAGCCCTGCTCGCGCAGATACAGCGCCTGCAGGCGGCTCATCACCCCGCGCTCACACCACAGCAGGTACGTTTTGCTCTGGTCGAGGTCGCCAAACTTCGTGCTCAGCTTGTAGAACGGCAGAGAAACCACCTCCACGCCATCCACCTGCAGCGGTTTGTCATCCTGCTCGTCAATGGAGCGGATATCCAGAATCGCGTCGTTCGCGCCGAAACCGCTCACGGTCTCCACTTCAACCACTTCCTGTTCGGTCTGCTGGGCAATCTCACGGATATCAATGTTGGACGCTTCTTCCACCACTTTATCCAGGATGCTGAAATCGAAGTTCTCTTCTTCCGCTTCGATCTTCGCCTTCACCGCTTTCACCGTTGGGCTTTTTGAGATCACGCCACAGTATTCCGGCATAGTGCGGGCAAAATCTTCGGTGCCGATTTCGCGCGCCAGATCGATGATGTGTTCTTTATCGTGAGAGATCAGCGGACGCAGGATCAGCGTATCAGACACGTTGTCGATCAGGCGCAGGTTCGTCAGCGTCTGGCTGGAGACCTGGCCCAGCGCTTCGCCGGTAACCAGCGCCTGCACGCCGTAGCGTTCAGCCACTTTGGATGCCGCACGCACCATCATGCGCTTGAGGACAACGCCCATCTGGCCGTCGTCCACTTTCTCCAGAATCTCGCCGACCACCGGTTCGAAATTGATTGCCACGAAACGCACGCGGTGGGAGCTGCCGAAGCGGTTCCACAGGTAATGCGCCACCTGACGAACGCCGATTTCGTGCGCCGCGCCGCCCAGGTTGAAGAAGCAGTAGTGTACGCGGCAGCCGCGGCGCATCAGCATATAGCTGGAGACGCCGGAGTCGAAGCCGCCGGAGATCAGGGACAGAACATCTTCCTGGGTACCGATAGGGAAGCCACCGATGCCTTCATAGCGGCCTTTCACCAGCAGCAGGCGATCGTTTTCGATCTCCAGATTAACGGTTACGTCCGGGTTGGTCAGGCGCACGCGCGCAGACTCGACGTGCTGGTTCAGACCGCCGCCGACGTAACGCTCCACTTCAATGGAGCTGAACTCGTGCTTGCCACGACGCTTCACGCGCACGCAGAAGGTTTTGCCTTCGATCTGGTCGCGGTACTGGACCAGCGCTTTCTCGAAGATGTCGTGCATATCGCTAAACGGGACATCTTCCACTTCCAGGATATGGTGGATCCCCGGAAT
Source organism: Enterobacter sp. SGAir0187 (assembly GCF_002952735.2). Lineage (NCBI taxonomy): Bacteria > Pseudomonadati > Pseudomonadota > Gammaproteobacteria > Enterobacterales > Enterobacteriaceae > Enterobacter > Enterobacter sp. SGAir0187. The sequence goes on from NZ_CP025034.2 coordinate 1,503,267, forward strand.
ACGGGTCAGGGCGTCGCGAATATCCTGACGTTTGTTTTCGTCTTTGGCACGGACCTCAACGTGGTCCCAGTGGCGCACCACGGCGAGGGTTTCGTCGTAGTGCTTTAATACGTTACGAATGTTCCCGGTGAGAATTTTAATAAAGCGCAAACGCACAGATTGGCTTTTGATGGTGATTTCAGGGAACAATTTAATGATAAACTTCATGGCGGCAATGTTTCTTAGGCAAGCCTGTTAAGGCTTGTAATGGAAAAGAGTACAGCAGCCCACACCCGTGGCTGCATCCAGGCGCGCAAGTATACCACCATCGCGCCGCTCCTGTGCACATTGCGCGTTATTTGCTTATCCGCCCGAGTCCGTTACCATGTCGGGGCGAAGAATATAAGAGTCAATTCACTATGCCGAAGAAGAACGACGCACCGGCCAGTTTCGAAACTGCGCTGAGTGAACTGGAGCAAATTGTTACCCGCCTTGAGAGCGGCGATCTCCCGCTGGAAGAGGCACTCAACGAATTCGAGCGCGGCGTCCAGCTGGCGCGTCAGGGTCAGGTCAAGCTGCAGCAGGCCGAACAGCGCGTGCAGATCCTGCTGTCCGACAGCGAAGAGGCGAAAACCACGCCTTTCACACCGGACGCCGAGTAAATGGATTTTGCTAACGCGCTTCAGGCGCGCGTTGTTCGCGCCAATGATGCCCTGCGCCGTTTCATTGAACCGCAGCCTTTTCAGAACACTCCACTGGTTGAAGCCATGCACTATGGCGCACTCTTGGGTGGAAAGCGCCTGCGCCCGTTCCTGGTGTACGCCACGGGGAATATGTTTGGTATCAGCGATAACACCCTGGACGCCCCGGCAGCCGCCGTGGAGTGCATCCACGCCTATTCGCTGATCCACGACGATCTCCCGGCCATGGACGACGACGATCTGCGTCGCGGTCAGCCAACCTGCCACATTAAGTTTGGCGAGGCGAATGCCATTCTGGCGGGTGATGCCCTGCAAACGCTGGCATTCTCGATTTTAAGCGATGCACCGATGGCGGAAGTGGCCGATCGCGACCGTCTGGCGATGGTCTCCGAACTGGCAATGGCCAGCGGCGTCGCCGGGATGTGCGGCGGTCAGGCGCTGGATTTAGAGGCGGAAGGTCGTCAGGTTAATCTGGAACAGCTGGAGCGCATTCACCGTCATAAGACGGGTGCGCTCATTCGTGCAGCCGTTCGCCTGGGCGCGCTGAGCGCGGGTGAGCAAGGGCGCAAAGCCCTGCCGATTCTGGACAGATACGCAGAAAGTATCGGTCTGGCATTCCAGGTTCAGGATGACATTCTGGATGTGGTGGGCGATACTGCAACATTGGGTAAACGTCAGGGTGCGGACCAGCAGCTTGGCAAAAGTACCTACCCCGCCCTGCTGGGTCTTGAGCAAGCCCAACGTAAAGCCCGGGATCTGATTGACGATGCCCGCCAGTCGCTGAATCAGCTGGCCGCGCAATCGCTGGATACCTCGGCACTGGAAGCGCTAGCGGACTACATAATCCAGCGTGATAAATAAACTATATATCTCGATGAGCCTTTGATGAGTTTTGATATTGCCAAATACCCGACACTGGCGTTAGTTGACTCCACCCAGGAGTTACGTCTGTTGCCGAAAGAGAGCCTGCCGAAGCTGTGCGACGAGCTGCGTCGCTACCTGCTCGACAGCGTAAGCCGCTCCAGCGGCCATTTCGCCTCCGGGCTTGGCACGGTAGAGCTGACCGTGGCGCTTCACTATGTCTATAACACGCCGTTCGATCAGCTGATCTGGGACGTGGGTCACCAGGCTTATCCGCACAAAATTCTGACCGGACGTCGCGATAAAATTGGCACCATTCGTCAGAAAGGCGGTCTGCACCCGTTCCCGTGGCGCGGTGAGAGCGAGTATGACGTGCTGAGCGTCGGTCACTCCTCCACCTCCATTTCTGCGGGCATCGGGATTGCCGTTGCCGCCGAAAAAGAGAACAAGCAGCGCCGCACCGTCTGCGTGATTGGCGACGGCGCCATCACTGCCGGTATGGCCTTTGAGGCCATGAACCACGCGGGCGACATCAAGCCGGACATGCTGGTTGTGCTTAACGATAACGAAATGTCGATTTCCGAAAACGTTGGCGCGCTGAACAACCATCTGGCGCAGCTGCTCTCCGGCAAGCTTTACTCCTCGCTGCGTGAAGGCGGTAAGAAAGTCTTCTCCGGCGTACCGCCGATCAAAGAGCTGCTCAAGCGTACCGAAGAGCACATCAAAGGCATGGTCGTGCCGGGAACCCTGTTTGAAGAGCTGGGCTTTAACTATATCGGCCCGGTTGACGGCCATGACGTGCTGGGTCTGGTGACCACGCTCAAGAACATGCGCGACCTGAAAGGCCCGCAGTTCCTGCACATCATGACCAAAAAAGGGCGTGGCTACGAACCGGCGGAAAAAGATCCGATTACCTTCCACGCGGTACCGAAATTTGACCCGTCCAGCGGCTGTCTGCCAAAAAGCAGCGGCGGCATGCCGAGCTATTCAAAAATCTTCGGCGACTGGTTGTGCGAAACCGCCGCAAAAGACAACAAGCTGATGGCGATCACCCCGGCCATGCGCGAAGGCTCCGGCATGGTGGAGTTCTCCAGAAAATACCCTGACCAGTATTTCGACGTGGCCATTGCCGAGCAGCACGCGGTGACGTTTGCCGCGGGCCTGGCGATTGGCGGCTACAAACCGGTTGTCGCTATCTATTCCACCTTCCTCCAGCGCGCCTACGATCAGGTGATCCACGACGTGGCGATCCAGAAGCTGCCGGTGCTGTTTGCTATCGACCGCGCGGGCATTGTGGGTGCCGACGGTCAGACGCACCAGGGCGCATTTGATCTCTCTTTCCTGCGCTGCATCCCGGACATGGTGATCATGACGCCGAGCGACGAGAACGAATGCCGTCAGATGCTGTTTACCGGCTACCACTATCAGGATGGCCCAAGCGCCGTTCGCTACCCGCGCGGCAATGCGGTGGGCGTTGAGCTGCAGCCGCTGGAGAAGCTGGCGATCGGTAAAGGTCTGGTCAAACGTCGCGGTGAAAAAGTGGCGATCCTGAACTTCGGCACGCTGATGCCAGAGGCGGCGAAAGTGGCTGAAACGCTGAACGCCACCCTGGTGGATATGCGCTTTGTGAAGCCACTCGACGAATCCCTGATCCTGAGTATGGCTGAGGCGCATGACGTGCTGGTCACGCTGGAAGAGAACGCGATTATGGGCGGTGCGGGCAGCGGCGTGAACGAGGTGCTGATGGCAAACCGTAAAGCCGTTCCGGTGCTGAACCTCGGCCTGCCGGACCATTTCATCCCGCAAGGTACCCAGGACGAAGCCCGCGCGGCGATTGGCCTGGACGCTGCCGGTATCGAAGCTAAAATCCGCCGCTGGCTGGACTGACCCCTTCCCCCTTTTCCGCTCCTGCTATGCTTAAACCTGGTGTTTAAACAGCAGGAGCGGAACCGTGCAATACACTTCGTTAGGAAAAACGGACCTTAAGGTTTCCCGACTTTGTCTGGGATGCATGACCTTTGGCGAACCCGATCGGGGAAACCACGCCTGGACGCTACCGGAAGAGAGCAGCCGTCCGATTATCAAACGCGCCATCGAAGGCGGCATTAACTTCTTTGACACCGCCAACAGCTATTCCGACGGCAGCAGCGAGGAGATTGTCGGCCGCGCCCTGCGTGATTTTGCCCGTCGTGATGACATCGTTGTCGCCACCAAGGTCTACTATCCGGTGGGCGACCTGGCTGAGGGCCTTTCTCGCGCGCAGATCCTGCGTTCCATTGACGACAGCCTCAGGCGCCTGAAAATGGATTACGTCGACCTGCTGCAAATTCACCGCTGGGATTACAACACGCCCATTGAAGAGACGCTGGAAGCACTCAACGACGTCGTCAAAGCCGGTAAAGCGCGCTATATCGGCGCGTCGTCTATGCATGCCTCGCAATTTGCTCAGGCGCTGGATCTGCAGGCGCAGCACGGCTGGGCGCGCTTTGTCACCATGCAGGACCACTACAATCTGATCTACCGTGAAGAAGAACGTGAGATGCTGCCGTTGTGCAATCAGGAGGGCGTGGCGGTCATCCCATGGAGCCCGCTGGCCCGCGGCCGCCTGACCCGTCCGTGGGGAGAAACCACGGCCCGTCTGGTGTCGGATGAAGTGGGAAAAAATCTGTATGGCGGTACAGAAGCCAGCGATGCGCTAATTGCCGAACGCTTAGCCGGAATTGCCGACGATACCGGGGCAACCCGCGCCCAGGTGGCGCTGGCCTGGCTGCTGGGTAAACGCGGCGTCGCGGCGCCGATTATCGGCACGTCCCGGGAAGAGCAGTTGGACGAACTGTTAAACGCGGTGGATATCACGCTGACGCCCGAACAGGTTGCCGAGCTGGAGACGCCGTATCAGCAGCATCCGGTGGTGGAATTTAAGTAAGCCCCATCTTTTGTAGGCCGGGTAAGGCGGAGCCGCCGCCCGGCAATACAGAGCGTACAACATCACGCGAAGTGATCGTACCCTTTCCAGTCCAGCGTAACCGGCGCACCGTCTTTCACAAACTTCAGCCCTTCACTCTCCGGCATGATCTGCCCGATACAGGTGAATTTCGCGCCGAGGTGCGCTAACGCCACGTCGAGCGTTCCGCGGTTCAGCTCCGGAACGGTAAAGCACAACTCATAATCTTCGCCACCGGACAGCGCCCAGCGCAGCGCCTGCTCAGGTTCGACATGGCGAAGCAGCTCCTCTGACAGCGGGAACAGGTCCAGATCGACGCGCGCGCCGACACCGCTGGCCTTCAGAATATGGCCGAGGTCGGAGATCAGCCCGTCAGAGAGATCGATAGCCGAGCTTGCCCGCTCGCGCAGCGCCTGACCGTGCAGAATACGCGGCGTCGGGCGCAGGTGGCGTTTCACCAGATACGCCGCATCGTCAGCGTTCTTCACGGTTAAGCGATCCTGAAGAATCGCCAGGCCCGCGGCGCTGTCGCCCGGCGTACCGGTCACGTAAATCCAGTCGCCGGGTTTTGCGCCTGAGCGCTTCAGCGCGCGGCCAAGCGGCACATACCCGTGGATCGCCAGCGTCATCGAAAGCGGCCCGGCAGTCGTATCGCCGCCAATCAGCTGCATATCGTAGTAGTTCAGCTGTTCAAACAGCGCATCGCTGAATGCTTCAAGCCAGGCTTCGTCTACCTCAGGCAGCGTCAGCGCCAGGGTTAACCACGCGGGATCGGCCCCCATCGCCGCCAGATCGCTGACGTTAACCGCCAGCGCCTTATACGCCAGATCGGCAGGATCGATATCCGGTAAAAAATGACGGCCGCACACCAGAGTGTCGGTGCTGATGGCCAGCGTCTGTTTTTCGGGAATATTGAGAAGTGCACAGTCATCGCCGATGCCGGTTTCAACATCAAGACGAGAGGTTCTGACACGGTCGAAATAACGGGCAATCAGGGAAAATTCGCCGCATGCCATACGTTATGCCTCAGCAAATAAAAGAAAAAACCGGAGCCGCACTGCCCGTCAGGCAATGCAGAGCTCCGGTTTGCGGATCACTTTTTGTGGGGACGGATCGCAGGTGCTGCTTTATCAAGTACGCCGTTTACAAACTTGTGGCTGTCTTCAGCACCGAAGGTTTTCGCCAGTTCGATCGCTTCATTAATGGCCACTTTATACGGCACATCATCACGTTTAGACAGCTCAAACAGCGCGATACGCAACACTGCTTTTTCTACCTGGCCCAGCTCTTCGAGCAGACGGGACAGATAAGGCTTCATCAGACCATCGAGATACGCGCTATTAGTCGCCACTCCCGACAGCAGTTCACGGAAGTACAGAACGTCAACGTCTTTCACGTCCTGTTCTGACAGGAACTGGTATTCAACATCAGCGATGTCGTTCTGGGACAACTGCCAGGAGTAAAGTGCCTGGACGGCACATTCACGGGCGCGGCGACGAGCAGCAGGTTTCACGGAATTCCCCTTACAAAAAAATCAGGCCTTGATGGCTTTCAATACATTGATCATTTCAAGCGCGGTCAGTGCAGCTTCTGCACCTTTGTTACCGGCTTTGGTGCCAGCACGTTCGATGGCTTGTTCAATACTTTCGGTAGTCAGCACGCCGAACGCGACAGGAATTTCAGCATCCTGCGCAACGTGTGCCAGACCGTTGCTTGCACCGCCCGCAACGTATTCGAAGTGCGCAGTGCCGCCACGAATAACAGTACCCAGCGCAATCACCGCGTCGTATTTACCGGTTTTCGCCAGCGCGCCCGCCGCCAGTGGCAGTTCGTAAGCGCCTGGAACCCAAACAACGGTAATGTTGTCATCTTTAACCTGGCCGATACGTTTCAGGGCGTCAATGGCACCTTCCAGCAGGCTGTCGTTGATGAAGTTGTTGAAACGCGCAATGGTGATGGCGACGCGAGCGTCCGGGGTAGCTACAGCAGCTTCAATAATGTTCATACTCTTCCTTTACGGGTTCATTTGGCCCCGCAGGGGGGCGGATTTTATCATAATACTTTGCGCACTGCTTCCCTATTTCGGGAGCAATTACGCTGTCGTTAAGTGGAGGCAGACATCCGGACCTACCGGACGAATCTCGCTGAATTTGAGTTGTGGTGCATCAGCCAGTTTTTCAAGGCCGGGCAGCACAAACAGGCCGCGCGCGTCGTGACCTAACAGTTTAGGCGCAACGTAAACAAGCAGTTCATCCACCAGTCCTGCCTGTAACAGCGCACCGGCGAGCGTCGGACCGGCTTCGACCCAGATGCTGTTCACCTGCTGCTTGCCGAGCAACATCATCAGCACCACGAGATCCAGATGTCCGTTATGCTCCGGCACCATAATGCTGCGCACGCCTTCCGGCCATTCGCGCGTATCTTCTTTGGTGCGCGCAATCCAGGTTTCACCCGGCTGCTGCACGATGCGGTGCGCCGGGGTCACGCGGTTCTGGCTATCAATAATAATACGCAGCGGCTGACGCAGGTTCTCCTGCGGGTACAGGGCCTGGGTATCGGCATTCAGCTCGTCCCAGCGCACGGTCATGGCCGGATCGTCAGCCAGAACGGTTTCACTGCTGGTGAGAATAGCATGGCTTTGCGCGCGCAGACGTTGCACATCGCGCCTTGCCTGTGGCGAGGTGATCCACTGACTCTCGCCGTTTGCCATCGCCGTACGACCGTCCAGCGAGGCGCCTAGCTTAAGCTGGATATACGGGAACCCGGTACGCATGCGCTTCAGGAAACCTTTGTTGAGCGCTTCCGCATCCTGCATCATCAAGCCATGGCTGACGTCAATGCCTTCCTGCTGCAGGCGATACAGACCGCGTCCGGCTACCTGCGGATTCGGATCCTGCATCGATGCGACCACGCGCGAAATACCTGCCGCGATCAGCGCTTCGCAGCACGGCGGCGTACGCCCGTGATGGCTGCAGGGCTCCAGCGTGACGTAGGCCGTCGCGCCGCGCGCCTTCTCGCCGGCCATGCGCAACGCATGAACCTCAGCATGCGGTTCACCGGCACGATAGTGAAACCCCTCCCCCACGATCTCGCCATCTTTGACGATAACGCACCCGACGTTCGGGTTAGGATGGGTCGTAAAACGACCGCGCTGCGCCAGCTTCATGGCTCTCGCCATGTAAATCTCATCCTGCATGAGCTTAATCCTGTAAGCGGGCGATCTCTTCGCCAAACTCTTTGATATCTTCGAAGCTGCGGTAGACCGAGGCGAAGCGGATATAGGCGACCTTATCGAGCTTTTTCAACTGCTCCATCACCAGGTTGCCGATCATTTTGCTCGGCACTTCACGCTCACCCAAACCACGAAGGTAAGATTTTATGTGGTTTAACGCCATCTCCACGTCATCCGCGCTGACAGGACGTTTCTCGAGGGCCTTCAGCATTCCGCTGCGCAGTTTCTCTTCGTTAAACGGCTCGCGCACGTCGTTACTTTTTACCACGCGCGGCATGACCAGCTCTGCCACCTCAAAGGTCGTAAAACGCTCGTTGCACACCAGACACTGCCGACGACGGCGTACGGATGACCCTTCGCCCACCAGGCGAGAGTCGATGACTTTGGTATCCACAGCGGAGCAGAATGGGCAATGCATACGGTATCCCTGTTATCTGGTTAACTGATTTTCATTTTACCCTGATCTGGCCTGACAACAAAGGAAGAGCTTTTTGAGACAAAGGATCTATGTCTGACACAATGATGCTGGCTACCATTAGGACGATCCGTTATTTCAAGGAAATAAACGCAATGACAAGACGTTACCTGAAAATATTGCTGGTGGGGAGCCTCTTCACCCTTAGCGCCTGTGCACAGCAAACCGAAGTCCGTCAGTTGAAACAGAGCGTCAATACGCTCAATACGTCGATGGACAAGCTGAACAAAGAAACGGTGAAAATCACCCAGCAAAACGCGCTGAATGCCAAATCCAGCAGCGGGGTTTATCTGCTGCCGGGCGCGAATACGCCTGCGCGTCTCAATAGTCAGATCGGCACGCTAAAAATGTCTCTGGTGAATGTGGCGGCGAATGCAGATGGTACTCGCGCAACATTACGCATCCAGGGAGAGTCCAACGATCCGCTTCCGGCCTTCAGCGGCACCGTCGAGTGGGGCCAGATCCAGGGCACCACGGAGAATTACCAGGAGGTGAACGTGAAGAATCAGCTCTTCACCGCCCCGGCCAGTGTTTTAGCACCAAGCGATGTGGATATTCCGCTTCAGTTAAGCGGCCTTGCGCCGGAACAGTTAGGCTTTATCCGCATTCACGACATTCAACCCGCTGCGCACTAATCCCCTTCTTTTTAGCGGAGTGAAATGTCACTTCGCTAACATTTACATTTCATATGGATTGGCAACATAAATGATTGCCGCTACAATCCCGGCCGTTTAAAGTACGCAAACGTGAACGCAATCGATTACGCGTGTGAGAGATATGTGAAACAACACATATTTTTGTGAGCAGGGATTCCTATAATAGGCACCGCAGAAACACGAAATATTTAGAAACGCAATTCGCGCATTTTTCACTCCCGGAAGGGAATTTCAATCAGTGGCATGATTATGAAAAAAACATTACTCGCAGCGGGTGCTGTACTGGCACTCTCCTCCTCTTTCACTGTTAACGCAGCGGAAAACGATAAACCACAATACCTCTCCGACTGGTGGCACCAGAGCGTTAACGTGGTCGGCAGCTACCACACGCGTTTCGGACCACAGATTCGTAACGATACCTACCTGGAATATGAAGCATTCGCCAAGAAAGACTGGTTTGATTTCTACGGCTACATGGATGCACCGGTCTTCTTCGGTGGTAACTCTCAGGCTAAAGGTATCTGGAACCACGGTTCCCCTCTGTTCATGGAAATCGAACCACGCTTCTCCATCGACAAGCTGACCGGCACCGATCTGAGCTTCGGCCCGTTCAAAGAGTGGTACTTCGCGAACAACTACATTTACGACATGGGCCGCAACGAGTCCGGTCGTCAGAGCACCTGGTATATGGGTCTGGGTACGGACATCGACACCGGCCTGCCAATGAGCCTGTCTCTGAACGTCTATGCCAAATATCAGTGGCAGAACTATGGCGCTGAAAACCAGAACGAATGGGATGGCTATCGTTTCAAAGTGAAATACTTTGTGCCAATCACCCAGCTGTGGGGCGGTAACCTGAGCTATATCGGCTTCACCAACTTCGACTGGGGTTCAGATCTGGGCGATAAGAGCGGTTACGCAGAGAACGGTATTAAGCAGCGTACCAATGACTCCATCGCCTCCAGCCACATCCTGGCGCTGAACTACGATCACTGGCACTACTCTGTTGTGGCACGTTACTGGCACAACGGCGGCCAGTGGAACGACGACGCTAAACTGGTATGGATGAACGAACACGTCCGTTCTACCGGTTGGGGTGGTTACCTGGTTGTGGGTTACAACTTCTAATCTCGTGGTTGTTGCCGGGTGGCGGCTCCGCCTTACCCGGCCTACAAAACCTGTAGGCCCGTGCAAGCGCAGCGCCGCCGGGCAAAAAAAGCCAGCTCTTAAGCTGGCTTTTTACTGCCTCACCTTCCGCAAAAAATCCGCCAAAGACCTGTCCGCACTCTCGCTAAACCGCCTTTCCGTAGTCACAATATTGAGGCATCTGTCGAGCCGGAAACAGCGATAGTCATCGCGCCGTTCACACCACGCGGCCAGCAGCCAGCGCTCTCCCCAGAAGAACAGCCCCAGCGGCTGAACCTCACGATTAGACAACTGTCCTGCTTCATCACGGTAATGCAGTGCCAGCACCTGCTGGGCGGATATCGCCTGATGAATTCTGTCAAAGTCGCTGCGGGAGTGGCTTTGCATGCAAAAATCCGGGGCGTAGATCCGCGTCTGCTCCGCCTTTCGACGACTTTCCTCGGGCAGAATCGCCAACACCTTTTCCTGAGCCGACTCCAGCTCGCGCGACAGCGATTCCCCTCCCCAGGTTTTGAGCAGGCGAATCGCGACGATCAGCGCCTCAGATTCTTTATTAGTCAGCATAAGCGGCGGCAGGTCAAAGCCCGACATGAGCCGATATCCGCTCCCCGCCTCACCTTCCACCGGCACGCCGGAAAGCGACAGGTCGCGGATATCGCGATAGACCGTACGCTCGGACACGCCAAGCCGGTCCGCCAGATGCGCTGCCGTTGTCAGACGCCTGCCCCGCAGGATCTGCACAATCTGAAACAAACGGTCAGCGCGTCGGGTCATATCTTAGTCCGCTCTCAGGCAGGTTGATGGAGCCCGACGCGGTTGCCCTCGCTGTCGGTAAACAAGGCGATAGTGCCAATGCCATGCGGCAGTTCCAGCGGACCAAACACGCACTCGCCGCCCGCAGAGGCGATGCGATCGAGCGTGGCCGCCAGATTGTCAGTATGCAGGTAAATAATAGCGCCCTGCAAAGACGGTGTAACGCCGTCAAATTTTGCCAGTGCGCCTCCGGTGGCGGGATCCTCATGCGGGAAAACTGCCAGCTCCGCGCAGTCCATTTTCTCGCGACGCAGCGCAAGCTGCATGACCGGCTCATAAAATTTAATCGCGCGATCCATATCCGAGACCGGAATTTCAAACCAGTTAATGACGCTTTTCATACATCCTCCTGCCTGTTGTTTGGGTTCAGAAGGAGTCTACGACAGGGCTCCTGACAGCATACTGTCAGGAGTGTTTGTCAGGAGCAGATAAAAAAAATCCCGGTCAACCGACCGGGATTTCGATAACGCGCTAAACGTCGCCTTACGGCAGAATGGACGGCTGATCCGCCCCTTCTTTCTCGACTTTCTGCTGGAGCAGGTGCTCGCGCTTCATGCCGAGTTTTAGTGCCAGGGCAGACGCGACGTAGATAGACGACGCCGTACCGATGGTGACACCAATCAACATGGTCAGCGAGAAGCCTTCCAGTACCGGACCACCGAAGAGGAACAGCATCAGGATCACCATCAATGTAGTACCGGAGGTGATCAAGGTACGGTGCAGCGTCTGGGTCAACGACACGTTAAAGATTTCGTACGGCGTACCGCGACGGATCTTACGGAAGTTTTCACGAATACGGTCAGATACCACGATACTGTCGTTCAGTGAGTAACCGATAACGGACATCAGGGATGCCACAATCGTCAGGTCAATCTCAATGTGGAACAGTGACAGTATGCCCATGGTGATCACCACGTCGTGCGCCAGGGCGATAACCACACCGGCCGCCAGTCGCCACTCAAAGCGGAAACCGACGTACACCAGGATGGAAATCAGCGCCACCAGCAGCGCCATTGCGCCGGTCTGCGCCAGGTCAGCACCCACGCTTGGGCCGACGAACTCAATACGCTTAACCGCTGCGTTCTGGCTGGTTGTTTCGTTAATCACGCTAACAACTTTACTGCCCAGCTCCTGGCTGCCGTTGGCATCGTGCACCGGCGGCATACGTACCATGATGTCGCGGCTGCTGCCGAAGTTCTGCAGCAGCGGCTCTTCAAAGCCCGCTTTCTGCAGCGATTCGCGCATCTGGTCCATATCGACCGGTTTTTCCAGGGAGATCTCGATGACCGTACCACCGGTGAAATCGAGACCCCAGTTAAAGCCTTTCACGCCCATAATGATGATGGACAGAATCAGCAGGAAACCTGAAATGCCGAAGGCCCAGTAGTCCCAGCGCATAAAGTCCCAGACTTTACGGCCGTGGTTCAATTGTTCAACAGTATATTCCTGTGCCACAACGCACTCCTCAGATAGACAGCTTTTTGACGCGCTTGCCGCCGTACAGCAGGTTCACGATGGCACGGGTGCCGACAATAGCGGTAAACATTGACGTTGCGACACCGATACCGGTTGTAATCGCAAAGCCTTTGATCGCGCCAGTACCCACTGCATACAGGATAAGAACCTTAATCAGTGTTGTTACGTTCGCATCGAAGATGGAGCTGAACGCGCCTTTATAACCTTCATCAATCGCCTGCTGAACAGAGCGACCGTTGCTCAACTCTTCTTTGATACGTTCGTTAATCAGTACGTTGGCGTCGACCGCCACCGCAAGGGTCAGAACGATACCCGCAATCCCCGGCATGGTCAGCGTCGCCCCCGGCAGCAGGGACATAATGCCGATAATCAGCACCAGGTTCGCGATCAGCGCGGAGGTCGCAATCAGACCAAACTTCTTATAGAAGAAGATCATGAAGAGGATAGAGACCACCAGACCGGCCAGACACGCTTCCAGGCCCTGCTGGATGTTTTGCATCCCCAGCGTTGGACCAATGGTACGTTCTTCAACAATCTGAATTGGCGCAATCAGCGCACCGGCACGCAGCAGCAGAGAGAGCTGACGCGCTTCGTTCGGGTTGCTAATACCGGTAATACGGAAGCTGTTACCCAGACGAGACTGGATGTTGGCGATGTTAATCACCTCTTCCTCTTTCACCAGCACCGCACGACCATTCGCATCTTTCTTACCGCTGTCTTTGTACTCCACGAACAGGGTTGCCATCGGCTTGCCGATGTTGTCCTTGGTGAAGTTCGACATGATGTTACCACCCGCGCTATCAAGCGAGATGTTAACCTGCGGCTGGTTGTATTCGTCCTGGCTCGAGGTGGAATCGGTGATATGGTCACCGGTCAGGATCACGCGTTTGTACAGCACAACAGGCTGACCTTCGCGAGTCTGTTTCACTTCGGAATCACCCGGAATACGGCCTGCTGCGGCAGCGGACTGATCGACATTGGAATTGACCAGACGGAATTCCAGCGTGGCGGTCGCCCCCAGAATCTCTTTCGCACGCGCGGTATCCTGGATACCCGGCAGTTCAACCACGATACGGTCAGCACCCTGGCGCTGCACCAGCGGCTCAGCCACACCCAGCTGGTTTACACGGTTACGCAGAATGTTGATGTTCTGCTGAACGGCATATTCACGCGCTTCTTTCAGACGCGCATCGGTCATCACCGCGCGCAGCTGGTTGCTGCCCTGCGAGGAGATCACCAGGTCACGGTGACGTTGGGTCAGGTAATCTACAGCCTGATCGCGCGCCGCGCTGTCGCGGAACGTGATGCTCATGCCGTAGTTATCTTCTTTACGCACGGTGGTGTAAGCGATGCCTTTATCACGCAGATCGCTGCGCAGGCTGTCGATATTCTGTTCCTGCAGCTTGCCGAGCGCGGTATCCATATCCACTTCCATCAGGAAGTGAACGCCGCCACGCAGGTCAAGACCGAGTTTCATTGGCTCTGCATTCATCGCAGCCAGCCAACGCGGGGTTGCAGGGGCAAGGTTAAGCGCCACGACGTATTTATCACCCAGCACGCCCATCAGCGCTTCACGTGCGCGGAGCTGCGTGTCGGTGGTGTCGAAGCGAGCAAGAATTGCCCCCTCTTCCAGAGCCACAGACTTAGCGGTAATTTTTTCTTCTTGTAACGTTTTCTGGACCTGGATCAGCGTTTGCTCACTGGCGGCGACACCGCGCGCGCCAGTGATTTGAACAGCCGGATCCTCACCATACAGGTTGGGAAGCGCGTACAGCAGGCCGACGAGAATCACGACGACCAGCATGATGTACTTCCACAAAGGATAACGGTTTAACACGGCAGTTCCCTTTGGGAAAAGTTGGGATTACAGCGCCTTCATGGTGCCTTTCGGCAGAACGGCAGCTACGAAGTCACGTTTGATGACCACTTCAGTGGTGTCGTTCAGGGCGATAGCAATGTAGCCGTTTTCAGCCACTTTGGTTACGCGACCGACCAGACCACCGTTAGTCAGCACTTCATCGCCTTTCGCAATGGAGTTCATCAGGTTTTTGTGCTCTTTGGTGCGCTTCTGCTGTGGACGCAGGATCATGAAGTAGAAGATCAGACCGAACACAACCAGCATCAGAATCAGAGACATCGGGCTGCCCTGCGCTGGAGCACCTGTTGCCGCTACCGCATCAGAAATAAAAAAGCTCATTCAAATTCCCTCATTATTAAAATTAATCAACGTTCAACGGTGGAACATCCCGCCCCTGACGTTGGTAGAAATCGGTCACGAAGCTCTCTAATTTACCCTCTTCGATAGCCTTACGTAAACCAGCCATTAAGCGCTGATAATAACGAAGATTATGAATGGTATTGAGACGCGCGCCCAAAATCTCATTGCAACGATCGAGATGATGCAGGTACGCGCGAGAATAATTGCGACAGGTATAGCAATCGCACTCGGAATCGAGCGGGCTGGTGTCACTCTTATGCTTCGCGTTACGGATTTTCACCACGCCATCGGTAACGAACAGATGGCCGTTACGCGCGTTGCGGGTAGGCATGACGCAGTCGAACATATCAATGCCGCGGCGTACGCCTTCAACCAGATCTTCTGGTTTGCCCACGCCCATCAGGTATCGTGGTTTATCCGCCGGGATTTGCGGGCAGACATGTTCCAGAATGCGGTGCATGTCTTCCTTCGGCTCACCCACAGCCAAACCGCCGACAGCGTAGCCATCAAAACCTATCTCTACCAGACCTTTAACTGAGATATCGCGTAAATCTTCGTAAACGCTGCCCTGAATAATGCCGAACAGCGCATTTTTGTTCTGCAGGGAGTCAAAACGGTCACGGCTACGCTTCGCCCAGCGCAGAGACATTTCCATAGAACGCTTGGCGTAGTCCCAGTCGGCCGGATACGGCGTGCATTCGTCGAAGATCATCACGATGTCAGAGCCGAGATCGTACTGAATCTCCATTGATTTTTCGGGATCGAGGAAAATCGGATCGCCGTTGATCGGGTTACGGAAGTGAACGCCCTCCTCGGTGATCTTGCGGATATCGCCCAGGCTGAAGACCTGGAAACCGCCGGAGTCGGTCAGGATAGGGCCTTTCCACTGCATGAAGTCGTGCAGGTCGCCGTGGAGCTTCATGATCTCCTGACCCGGACGCAGCCAGAGGTGGAAGGTGTTGCCGAGGATAATCTGCGCGCCAGTGGCTTCAACTTCTTCCGGCGTCATCCCTTTTACGGTACCGTACGTGCCCACAGGCATAAACGCGGGGGTTTCCACCACGCCGCGATCAAACACCAGGCGACCGCGACGCGCGCGACCGTCGGTGGTATCGAGTTCAAATTTCATTTTTTCTCCGACGTCAGAAAAACAGTCCAACGTTGTAACACGGTGCCGCGGACTTATTCCCCGACACGCTCATTCAAAGCCTGCGGATTGTACGTGATAAACATCGCGTCACCGTAGCTAAAAAAGCGATATTTTTGTTCTACCGCAGACTTGTAGGCATTCATCGTATGCTGATAACCCGCGAATGCGGAGACCAGCATAATCAGCGTCGATTCAGGCAGATGGAAGTTGGTCACCAGCGCGTCAATCACTTTGTACTGGTAGCCCGGGTAGATAAAGATCTGCGTATCGCCAAAGAATGGCTCAATAAGATCGTTCTTCGCCGCCTGCGCGGCGCTCTCCAGCGAGCGCACAGACGTCGTACCGACCGCCACGACGCGGCTACCGCGCGCTTTCGCCGCCAGCACCGCGTCCACCACGTCCTGAGGCACTTCAGCATATTCAGAGTGCATGATGTGATCTTCAATGCTGTCCACGCGCACCGGCTGGAAGGTACCCGCGCCGACGTGCAGCGTCACGAACGCCATCTCAATGCCTTTCGCACGCAGTTTTTCCAGCAGCGGCTCATCAAAGTGCAGACCTGCCGTTGGGGCCGCGACCGCGCCAGGCTTCTGGCTGTACACGGTCTGATATAGCTCGCGGTCGGCCTCTTCGTCCGGACGCTCAATATACGGCGGCAGCGGCATGTGGCCGATGGCGTTCAGGATATCAAGCACCGTGCGCTCGTCGTCAAACGCCACTTCGAAAAGCGCGTCGTGGCGCGCGGTCATGGTCGCCTTGATGCTCTCATCATCGCCCAGCAGCAACTCCGCGCCCGGCTTCGGGGCTTTGGATGCGCGAATATGTGCCAGAATACGTTTATCATCGAGCATACGTTCGACCAGCACTTCAATCTTGCCGCCGCTGGCCTTACGGCCGAACAGGCGCGCCGGGATCACGCGGGTATTGTTAAATACCAGCAGATCGCCAGGGTTGAGCTTGTCGAGCAAATCGGTGAAAGTACCGTGCGTCAGCTCGCCCGTTGGCCCATCCAGTGACAGTAAGCGACAGCTGCTGCGCTCAGGCATGGGATAGTGAGCAATCAGGGATTCAGGTAGTTCAAAGGAGAAATCGGCGACGCGCATGACGTATACTCGTGACTTAAAAACAGGCGGCATAGTCTAGTGCTCACACCCTTTTGCTGCAACAACTAGCCGCCACTGGACAAATAAAACGCATGAATTTTCTCGCTCACCTGCATCTCGCGCACCTCGCTGACAGCTCCCTTTCCGGCAATTTGCTGGCCGATTTCGTGCGCGGCAACCCCGCTGAAGCGTATTCTCCCGAGGTTGTCGACGGGATTTTTATGCACCGCCGCATCGACGTGCTGACGGATAAGCTTCCGGAAGTGACGGAAGCCAAAGCGTGGTTCCGCCCGGAAACGCGCCGCGTTGCGCCGATTACACTCGACGTAATGTGGGATCACTTCCTGTCGCGCCACTGGGAACAGCTGTCGCCGGAGCTATCCCTGCCCGAATTTGTGCGCTATGCCCACCAGCAGGTGTCGATCATTCTGCCCGACTCGCCGCCGCGCTTTGTGAATCTGAACAACTATCTGTGGTCGGAACGCTGGCTGGAGCGCTATCGCGAGATGGACTTCATCCAGAATGTGCTGAACGGGATGGCAAGCCGTCGACCACGGCTTGAGGCGCTGCGCGACTCCTGGTATGACCTGGACGAACATTATGATGCGCTGGAAACCCGCTTCTGGCAGTTCTATCCCCGCATGATGGCGCAGGCGAAAAACAAACAGCTCTGACTGAATGCACCTTGATAGGCGAAAGCTTGTTGAACGATTGTCAGCGCCTCTTTGTCTTCTCAACGAACACTCTCTATACTGGGCGGCGTTGCGTTCCAAATAACCTTAGTATCTACAGGAGAATCATATGGTTCTGGTAACTCGTCCGGCTCCGGATTTTACAGCTGCAGCAGTTCTGGGCAACGGTGAAATCGTTGAAAACTTCAACTTCAAACAGCACACCAACGGTAAAGCGACCGTTCTGTTCTTCTGGCCAATGGACTTCACTTTCGTTTGCCCGTCTGAGCTGATCGCGTTCGACAAACGTTATGAAGAATTCCAGAAGCGTGGCGTAGAAGTGGTTGGCGTCTCCTTCGACTCTGAGTTTGTACACAACGCATGGCGTAACACCCCTGTCGACAAAGGCGGCATCGGTGCGGTGAAATACGCAATGGTTGCGGACATCAAACGCGAAATCCAGCAGGCTTACGGTATCGAACATCCGGACGCTGGCGTTGCGCTGCGCGGTTCCTTCCTGATCGACGCGAACGGCATCGTTCGTCACCAGGTTGTGAACGATCTGCCGCTGGGTCGTAACATCGACGAAATGCTGCGTATGGTTGACGCGCTGCAGTTCCACGAAGAGCACGGCGAAGTGTGCCCGGCTCAGTGGGAAAAAGGTAAAGAAGGTATGGCTGCTTCCCCAGACGGCGTGGCTAAATACCTGTCTGAGAACGTATCCAGCCTGTAATCGGCACGGTTTACGAGAAAGGCCCGCTTATGCGGGCCTTTTTTTATGCCTTGCGCTGCGTTTCCCGCCAGATGCGCCAGGCCATGCCCACCAGCAGGAGCACGCCCGCGATCAGCACGCCCCACACCAGCAGGGCGTTCATCCAGCTCGCCCGCTCGCCTGCAGAGGTGGCGTTTAGCCGCCCCTCACCGCCCAACGCGACATCATCCAGAATATCGGCCTGCGGCAGGTTCGCCATATCATAGGTCTTGCGCAGATCGGCGGGGATCAGCATGTCAGGTTCCACCTGTGCAGGCTTTGCGGCGCCGTTGCCCCAGGCGAGCACGTACGGCGCTTTACCCTGCGCGTTGAACACCAGGTCATAGCGGTCGCGATGTCCCGTGACGCTTGGCAGGTATTCTGGCAGACGCGCATTCAGCGTCGTGATTTTCACGGCCTGCACCAGGCCCCCGCTAAGCGAAACCGGTCCCGACGTTTTTCCCTCCAGACGGTAAATCACCTCTTTTTTCAGGGGGTGCCATGCGTCTTTTTCTGTACTGCGCCACGCGATCTCCACGGGAAGGACACCATCACCGTTCAGCGAAATGCTGACAGCACTCAGCGGCTGCGGGCGCGCCCAGCGCCACTGCGCTTCGCTTGTCGATAACTGCTCCCCTTCTCCCTCAAGATTGATCTCTTCCGGAGCCGCCTGCGCAGGTGCACTGATTGCGTTTACGCCGGTCAACGTTATCCCCTTGCTCTGCGTACTCAGCACCACCATGAGATAGCGATTCGCATCGGGAGATAAAACCGTATCGGTATCGATCCGATCGAGCTTAAGACGATCCTGGCCGCTGACGACGTCCAGCAATGGCATATCCTCACGCAGGGTATACCAGCGCTTAAGATCCTCGCTGTAATAGACCGACGCCGTTCCCTGCCAGGGCGACTGCGGGGTATTCCAGAGCAGCTGCAGCTGGGATATGGCCAACTCACCCGTCGTCTGCTCCGGCAAGGTCAGCAGGTAATGTTGTCCGGCTGCGGCGGCTTTTTGCCCCTCCAGTACAATCTCAACGCCGTTTCGGGAACGGAGCAGGATCTTATCGCTGTCACCGGCATCTGAGCCACCCGCGAGCGGCGAGGCGTCCAGCGGAAAGAGACGCAGCGCCGTGGAGTGCGCTGTGTCCTGCGGGCGCGTTGCGGCGATCAGGCTAAAGGGAACCGGCTCGCCCGACTGGTTAAAGACGCGAACATCATGCAGATCCGCTGACGTGCTCTGCTCATAGACGGCAAGCGGCAGCATCACCCGATACCACCGGGAAGGAACGGACGTGTCGAGTGAACGACCAAAGGCATAGTCCCGGGGCGATTCCACGGGTACCTCGTCGCAGAACGCCGGGCCGGAAAGCGCCAGCAGCGCGGTACACGCTACCGCTTTCATCCATTTCATTTTTCATCTCCTGTTTTGGGCGGTAGCGGCGAGAAATAGCCCACTATCAGCACCAGTATCGCCACGCCGATAAACGCCACTGCGCGCGACAGACCGCCTCCGCCCGCGCTGTCCACCAGCATCAGTTTCACCATCACCACACCCAGCAGCGCGGCACCGCAGAGCCACTCCTGCCGGGAAGCCCGACGGGTGGCATGGATCATGACCACCAGCGCGCTCAACATCCAGAACAGGGCGAAGCTGGTCTGGATCAGCCGCGAATCCCACAGCGATGCCATATTCCAGGCCACGTCGCCGTACCAGGCCAGGGCGCGCATCAACGCACCGTTTAGCCACCAGAAGCCAAACGCCATGAGCGCAACGGCAGGCCACGGGCGCGCTTGCGCAAGCCACGCCGGGTAGTAGCGATCCACCGCCCGATAAAAGACCACCAGACCCAGCAACGCGAACGCGGCACCTTCCTCAAGCGGGTTCACCAGCGGCAGCCAGGTCTGACGATAGACCACGCCGTCCTGGAAATTGGTCACCACCAGCAATACCAGCAGCGCCACGACTACGGGAATCGGTGCCAGGCAGGCGTAGAGCGCAGGCCACTCCCGGAACGGCCACACGCGACGCCGTACGGCTGCAGAAAGCGCCATAATAATCCCGCCGCCTGCGGCCATCGCCAGTCCGCTGCCCCAGGCCGCCATGCCCCACGGCAGGGACCGGGCAAACCAGTAAAGCTCGGTGGCCAGCGCCAGTAAAATCATCCAGCACAGCGACAGATGCAGCCCCATCGCGATGCGCGGCAGGAGTCTTTCACCGTCGCGCCGCAGCAGCATTAGCGCGGCAGGAAGCGCAACGCACCAGGCCAGGTTTGACCAGCCGGCGGAGACGATCTGCTGGTGCCAGAGCTGATAGCCCACCATCAGCAGCATAATCGGCCACAGTAGCCATTTGCTGGCATCCAGTTCCCGCCACGCCAGACGAGCAGCCACCTGCCGCCAGCCCCAGACCGACGCCGCCGTCAGCGCCAGCACGCTCGCCAGAATCGGTAATTCCTGCGTCAGCGCCAGCCGCGATGCACCCAATAGCGCCACGAGCCAGAACAACAGACCACCTGCCTGCAGCGCCCAGCTGACCGGCAGGAAGAGAGTCCGCCACAGCCAGGCCGCAGCCAGCCAGCAAAGGCTAAGGATGGCGAAGATAAGGAGCAGACTCAGCGGCGTAACGCCGTTTGTTTGCGCCCACAGCGCGCTGCCGAGCGCCAGCACCAGCAGCGCCGTCCCGCTATAGCTCATCCGCCGCTGCTGCTGTTGCACGCCCAGCCAGAGAATACCCAGCCCCTCCAGCGCCCAGGCCATTGCCGTCCAGCGCGCCGACAGCGCCAGCGGAATGGCGAGCGTGGCAAACCCGCCGCCGATCGCCAGCGCCGCCATGACCAGCGGCCGTCCGAGGGAGGGATAGCGCCGCAGCGCGAGGTACGCGAGGGTGAGATAAAATGCGCCGTATCCCAGCGCACTCAGCGCGGGACCATATTCCCAGTACCGGGTCATGCCGTACTGCATCCCGAAGCCGATCAGCGGCGGGGCAAACAACAGCACGCCGTCAACGATCTGCTTCCCTTTCTCCTGCGCCCGCAGCGACAGCGCCACGCTCAGCACGCCGAATATCAGCGTATTGGCAATCAGGAACAGCTGGCAAATCCAATAATCTTCAGGCTGGTAGTCATTCAGCCCCCACAGGCCGCCCACGCCAAACGTAAACAGCAGCCCGAGCAGGTTCAGCTCGCGCCAGTGCTGCCAGATGCTGATAGCAAGAATGCCGATGGACAGCAGGAGGTAGAAAGAGAACAGCGCGACAAAGCTGCCGCCCCCGGTAGATAAGAGCAGCGGCGCAAGATAGCCGCAGAGGCTCGCCAGCATGGCAAGGCTCAGCGCCTTCTGCAGTACCGCCAGCCCGACGCTCGCCACGCAAATCACCACCAGCAGCGCAAAGGCCAGCGTCATCGGCAACATTTGCCAGAGCCGGAAGGCGCCAAACACCGTCAGGTAGAGCACGCCGGTCGCCCCGCCCTGGAGGATCAGCGCATAGACGCGCTGCCTGTGCCGCAGTCGCCACCCGACAGCCAGCAGAACAATGGCAAACAGCGCGGTTGCCACGAGGCGCAGCTCAAGCGGGAACAGGGAATGCTCAACGGTATAGCGCAGCAGGAAAGAGAGGCCGAGGAAGAGCAGCAGGATCCCCAGCTTCGCCAGCGGATTGCCCTGCATGAACCAGCGCGCCAGCGACGTCAGGATGCCGCCAAAGGCTGAAGGCGGTTTTGCCACTGGCGCAGGAGCCTGAGCGGGTTCTGCCACCGCTGCGGGAATATCGGGTCGCCAGGGGTCGACAGGCGCGGGAGCGTCCTCCACCACCGGCGCGGTCATAGCCTCCGGCGCGGCGGTCTGCATCGGCTCCGGCGCGTTCTCAGGCACGCCGCGCTGCTCAAGCGCCTCTATGCGCTGGCGTAGCCGGGCAATCTCCTGCCGCGCTGCCGTACTGCGATTAAACCCGATAACCGCAAGCACGGGCGCAACCAGCAGCGCAAAAACCAGGAATAAACAGCCAAGGATGTAAAGCTCGTCCATGTTTCCACCTTCACCGTAAACGATCCGTTAAGATTGACACAAATCGTTGCATTTGCGCCATCTTAAAAGGTGGAAACATTAGCGCATTAGCTGCCGAACCAGATGGTCGCGGATACCGCAGGCAGCGCCAGCACGCCGTCCTGTATCGTCGCCTTGCCCTCTTTGCTCTTCCACGCAGCCACCTTCAGCAGCGGTGAATCATCCAGCACCACTTCGCAGGCCTCGCCCCGGTTGATCGCCACCAGCACGCGCTGCTGGTTATAGACGCGAGCAAACACCACCACGTTATCGTGGGCGTACACCACCTGACAACCGCCGTAGCGCAGGGCGAGACTCTGCTTACGCAACTTCGCCAGGCGCTGATAAAGGCTGAACAGCACCTTGTCCTGTCTCTCCGGCGCCCACGGGAAGGTTTTGCGACAGAACGGATCGTTGTTGCCGTCCAGCCCCACCTCGTCTCCGTAGTAGATGCACGGTACGCCCGGCCAGGTGAAAAGCCAGGTCACCGCCAGCGGCAGACGCGCCACATCCTTGCCGAGCAGGGATTTAAAGCGCGCGGTATCGTGGCTATCGAGCTGGTTAAACATCCGCAGCTGCTGCTGATGCGACAGACCGGCGCGGTAGTTCTCCATCCACGCCATGCAGGTTTCAGCGTCGATATGATTCGGATCGTAGGAGATATCGGTGTTAGCGAGGAATCCCCACAGCGGGAAGGTAAAGCCGCGATAGTTCATCGCCGCATCTTCCGCATCGTTCTGCAGCCACTGGCGCGCGTCGCCAAAGTGCTCGCCAAAGACGAACGCCTCCGGCTGGGCCGCTTTTGCCGAGCGCGTAATCCCGGCGACGTGCTGAAGGTTTTCCCGCGCCCCGCCCGCTTCGCCGAGCATATGCACTACGTCCAGACGCCAGCCGTCAATATTCCACGGCGCCTTCAGCCAGTGGCGCACGATGCTGTCTTCCCCGCCGTAAATCTCGTTCACAAGCGTTGGCGACTGGAAATCCAGCTTCGGCAGGCTCGGGTAGCCCAGCCAGTCCAGCGCACGCCCCTCCTCATTAAAGCTGTACCAGTCGCGCTGCGGCGAATCCGGGTTATGACATGCCCCGCCCATCGACTGGTTATGACGGTCAAACCAGGCGTGCGAATCTCCGCTGTGGTTGAACACGCCGTCCAGAATGAGGCGCATGCCTTCGTTTTGGGTGTTCTTACGCAGGCGCAGCAGCGCCTCGTCACCGCCAAACTGCTCATCAACGTGGCGATAATCTTCGGTATCGTATTTGTGCACGCTCGGCGCTTTAAACACCGGGTTGAGATACAGCGCCGTCACACCCAGTTTTTTCAGGTACGGCAGCTTTTCGCTGATGCCGTCGAGATCGCCGCCGTAGAAGGTCGATCCGCCCGCCTGCGCGGTCAGCGGCTCATCCCACGCTTTCAGGATAATGTCATGGCCCGCGGCATGGTGGTAGTAGACCTTATCCTGGTCGGCAGTGCGCTTTTCGCTGCGCGCAAAACGGTCCGGGAAAATCTGGTAAAAGACCTGATCGTTAACCCACTGCGGGCCGTTATCCGGGTAATCCACAGCAAACTGCTCCAGCCGTGCGGGCGGGAAACGGCTAAACCCCTGAGGGGTAAACCACAGCTGACGGTTGTTCCACAAAAGCTTGAAGCTGTAGCGGCGACGCGGCTGTCCGCTACGCAGGTCGATATTCGCCCGCCAGGCGGTGATCCCCGGCTGCGGCTGGCTGCGCAGCTTGTGCATTTTCAGCCCGGTCTCTTCGTTATCGATTTCGGCGCGGAGCGTCACGCGTTCAGGCTGATTTTCCCCCGCCAGCCAGAGCGTAATCACAAGGTTGTCTTTGTTTTGCTTAACAAATGGGGCAACCGGAAGGTGCCAGGCGTTTAACATCACGAATCCCCTTTGATGAAATTGACGTCACCTTGCCACAGGGTGGTTAAGGATAGCTCACCATGATGGGATTTATTGGGGGAGGAGGACGGGGGAGGAGGTAATAATGCCCGCACGGACGGCTCCCTCTCCCTTGAGGGAGAGGGCTGGGGTGAGGGGGAAACATGCGGCTATTGGGGTAATTCCGTTCACTTCATGTTCCTTGCTACTATGTAATGCCATGGCCTGTGAACGTGCCAGGGTGGCTCAATCGCCACCACCCTGGCGACCCGGGCTCCCGGCGGTAAATCGCCGCTTCGCGGTGCCCTCAGCTTATTCCTTCAGGCTATCGGGTCGGGCATGAGCCTGCATCCCTGCAGGCCACGCCCTCTCGGCGCATCCCTGCGCCTCGCCCCGGCCTTACGGAAACGCTTCGGCGATTTACAGCCGGACCAGGACATCGCTGTAAACCATTCACTTTCCTGAAACCACATGCATCGCTTCAGGTTAAAAATTGCCTGGCAATCCCCTTCCACGGAACAAGTAATACAAATATTACTGCGCTTCCGCCAACTGACGGTCGCGGCGGCATTTAAACACCCAGCCCACCAGCAGCAGCACGATCCACGCGCTGCCCACGTAGAGCGAAATGCGGGTGTCCGGATGGTAGCCAATCAGGCCAATGATAAACACCAGGAAGATCAGCCCGACGACGGTGGTCGCAACGCCGCCCGGTACTTTGAACTTCAGCGCTTTCGCCTCATCCGGCGACAGGCGACGGCGGAAGGCAATCTGCGACAGCAGAATCATGATCCACACCCACACGGTCGCGAAGGTCGCCAGCGATGCGATCACCAGGAAGACGTTCTCCGGCATGATGTAGTTCAGGTACACCGAGAACAGCAGCGCTACGGTCATGACCACGACGGTCACCCACGGCGTGCCGCGGCGTGAGGTTTTGGCGAACACCTTCGGGGCACTGCCCTGCTCCGCCATGCCGTGCAGCATACGGCCCACGCCAAAGACGTCGCTGTTGATCGCGGAGAGCGACGCGGTCAGCACCACAAAGTTGAGAATGCTGGCGGCAAACGCAATACCCATATGCTGGAAAGTCAGGACAAACGGGCTACCGTTGGTACCCACCTGATTCCACGGGTAAATGGACATGATCACGAACAGCGTACCCACGTAAAACACCAGAATACGCATCGGCACCGAGTTGATCGCACGCGGAATGGATTTCTCCGGGTCTTTCGCTTCCCCGGCGGTAATACCGATAATCTCGATACCGCCGTAGGCGAACATGACCATCTGGAGCGACATGACCATGCCGAGCCAGCCGTTGCTGAAGAAGCCGCCGTTGCTCCAGAGGTTATGGATGCCGGTCGGCTGCCCGCCGTTGCCAATCCCCCAGATGATGATCCCGAAACCGGCCACAATCATGATGATGATGGTGGCGACCTTGAAGAAGGAGAACCAGAACTCCAGCTCGCCGAACACCTTCACGCTCATCAGGTTGACGGCGCAAATGATCAGCACCACGCTCAGCACCCAAATCCAGTGCGGCACCGCCGGGAACCAGACGCCCATATAGATGCCAAACGCCGTCACGTCGGCAATCGCCACGATCAGGATTTCAAAGCAGTAGGTCCAGCCGGTGATAAACCCGGCCAGCGGGCCGAGGTTTTCCTGCGCGTAGCGGGAGAATGAGCTGGCAGACGGGTTATGAACCGACATTTCGCCCAGCGCGCGCATGATGATATACGCCGCCACGCCGCCGATGATGTACGCCAGCAGCACGCTGGGACCGGCCATTTTGATGGCATCTGCCGAGCCATAAAAAAGACCGGTGCCGATAGCCGAGCCCAGCGCCATAAAGCGGATGTGGCGCGTGCTCAATCCACGTTTAAGTTTGTTAGTGCTTTCCATTTAAATCTTGCCATTCAACACGAAAAAACAAAAAACCACGGGGCCTTAAGCCCCGTGGTTAAACAGTTTGTTGCCGTTGATTAATGGGCGTTCGATGCGACCTGACGCCCTGCGGCACGGTCCCAGATAATCGCCAGAACCAGCGCAACAACGGTAGGCATCAGCCAGGCCAGACCCTGCTCGGACAGCGGCAGACGCTGTGTCCAGGCTGGCAGAACTTCCGCGAACGCTGATGCTTTAATCCCGTCAAGGATACCAAAAATCAGGCTGATAAACATGGCTGGCGCAATAATTCGTGAGGAGTTGTTCCACCACGGGCGGGTGAAGCTCAGCACCACCAGCACGATGCACGGCGGATAAATCGCCGTCAGTACCGGAATAGAGACCTGAATCAGGTGGCTCAGACCGAGGTTGGACACCGCCATGGAGAAGATACCAAGGATAAACACCAGGGTACGGTAAGAGAGCGGCAGATACTGCGCAAAGAACTCAGCACAGGCGCAGGTCAGGCCAACCGCTGTAACCAGACAGGCCAGGAAGATGAGCGCCGCCAGCAGCATACTGCCCGCACCACCGAAGGTGTGCTGAACGTAGGCGTGCAGGATAGCCGCACCGTTGGCGTTCTGATCGACCAGCATGGCGCTGTCGGAACCCAGACGGAACAGCGCCAGATACAGCAGCGTCAGCCCCACACCGGCCATCAGACCAGCCCAGATAGTATAGCGGGTCAGCAGACGCGCTTCGGTCACGCCGCGGGAACGCGCGGCGTTAACGATAACGATACCAAACACCATCGCGCCCAGCGTATCCATCGTCAGGTAGCCGTTCACAAAGCCGTTAGAGAACGCAGCGTTTTTATAGGCGTCCATCGCGTCGCTAATCGGGCCGGCGGGCCAGACGATGGCCGCCACCGCCAGGACAATCAGCGCCACAATTTTCAGCGGAGCCAGGAAGTTACCCACGGTATCCAGCAGCTTGCCAGGATAGAGGGAAACCAGAATCACGATCGCGAAGTAGATCAGGCTGTAGATGAACAGCGGCATCGCGCCGTCACCGGTCAGGGGAGCAATCCCCACTTCAAAGGAAACGGTCGCGGTACGCGGGGTGGCAAACAGCGGCCCTACGGCCAGATAGCAGACGGTTGCCAGCAGAACGCCAGCCACTTTGCCGATCGGGGTACTAAGGCTATCCACACCGCCGCCGACTTTCGCCAGCGCGATCACGGTCAGCACTGGCAGACCCACGGCAGTAATCAGGAAGCCAAACGCGGCGGTCCAGACGTGTTCACCCGCCTGTAAGCCAACCATTGGAGGGAAAATGATGTTGCCTGCGCCAACGAACAGCGCAAATGTCATAAAGCCCAGCGCGATGATGTCACGCGATTTTAAGTGATGGGTCATAAAACCTTACTGCCTGTGGATGTGGTGTTGAAAACATTGAGATTTTCGATATCCCTGACGGGACGATACAGCCGAAAATTTGCTCAATTTCAGCGGGAAATGCTCCCGTCCTGGCGTGGAGAAGAATAGTTTTTCGATTTACCACGCAAATACAGTCGGTCTGACAGTATCTGGGGCGCAATTTAAACGCTTATAACGTTTAAAGGCAAGGTGGGATCGTAAAACCAGAACAATATGCCAGCATGAAAATACACACCAGCACAATACGCTGTTTATAAGAAAAACCCATGGCTAATCATGCGAACAAAAAACAGCCAGCCGTATAAAATTCATCCGCGTTTCGCTTGACTGCAAAGCAAACGGGCCAGCGATGGCTGACCCGTGGAAAGGTAAGATGACACGCCCGCCGTCAGGCGATCTTTTTGGCAATTAATCGTTCCGGGATAACGAAGCTGAAGCGGGTTCCTTTGCCCAGGGTACTCTGAATATCGAGACGGCTTTCATGGTGGTTGACCGCGTGTTTCACAATCGCCAGCCCGAGGCCGCTTCCGCCCGTCTGGCGCGATCGCGCTTTATCCACACGGTAGAAGCGCTCGGTCAGTCGCGGAATATGCTCCGGCGCGATCCCCGGCCCGTTGTCTTCCACGCTAAACTCGGCCCCCGTTGGGGTATGGTGCCAGCGCACCACGATATCCGTCCCCTCCGGCGTATGATTCACCGCGTTATACACCAGGTTGGAAATGGCGCTGCGCAGCTCATCTTCGCTGCCTAATACCTTCAGCGTGTTGTCGACCTCAAAGGTCAGGTGATGCTTTTTGTGGCTTAACGTCTGCGCTTCACGCTCCACGACCCGCAGCATCATCGGGACATCAATGGTGTCATTGAGCGCCAGCGTTGGCGCCGCTTCAATCTTCGAGAGCGTCAGCAGCTGCTTCACCAGCCCTTCCATCCGGTGCGTTTGCTCGCGCATGGTGTGCAGCGCTTTTTCACGCGGCGCACCTTCTAACGTTTGCTCCTGCATCATCTCCAGGTAGCCCTGCAGCACGGTCAACGGGGTTCGCAGTTCGTGGCTGACGTTGGCGAAGAAGTTACGACGCGCTCCTTCCAGCTGGTGCATCTGGGTGACATCGCGCGCCACCATCAGCCACTGCTTATCGCTGTAGGGCATCACGCGGATCTCCAGATGGCGACCATTATTGAGCTTGAGATTGTGCGGACGGGTGAAATCACGCTTTTTCAGGTACAGCGTGAACTCGGGATAACGCAGAAGGTTGAGGATATTCTGTCCATTGTCATCCGGCCAGCGCAGGCCCAGCAGCTGCTGCGCCAGGCCGTTACACCAGAAGATCGTCCCTTCTTCGGTCGTCAGGATCACGGCATCCGGCAGCGACTCTGCACCGCTGCGGAAACGCTTAATCAGGCTTCCCAGCTCGCGGCGACGCTTTTTATTACGCATCTGCATCTGATGCAGACCGTACAGCAGCGGCTCCCAGCTGCCGCTTCCCGGCGGCGGCGTCATGCTTCGGTCAACCCACAGCCACCAGGAGAGGCGCAGCAGGTTCCAGAAATGCCAGATGAGCAGCCCGGTGACCGACGCCAGCAGAAACCACGGCAGGTGTCCAAGAAAGGCCCCCAGAATGAAGGCCGGAATACAGCATAAGATCAGTTCAAAGACGAGCCTTTTCCATGACAGACGTTCCAGCACGCGTCACACTCCTGTCATTGTTCAGAAACGGGTAGAAAAACGATAACCCGTGCCGCGGACCGTCTGCACCATGCGATCGTGGCCGCTCAGTTCCAGTGCTTTTCGCAGGCGGCGGATATGTACGTCAACCGTTCGGTCTTCGACATACACGTTAGTTCCCCAGACGTTATTCAGCAACTGCTCGCGGCTGTAAACCCGCTCCGGGTGGGTCATAAAGAAGTGCAGGAGTTTAAATTCGGTAGGCCCCATGTCGAGGGGATTTTCACCGGTCATCACGCGATGAGAAGTCGGATCAAGGCTCAGCCCCTGCATTTCGATCACCTCTTCCACCGCCATCGGCGAAATACGGCGCATCACGGCTTTAATGCGGGCCACCAGCTCTTTGGGGGAGAACGGTTTGGTAATGTAATCGTCCGCGCCGGTCTCCAGACCGCGCACACGATCCTCTTCTTCTCCGCGCGCCGTAAGCATCACAACCGGGATGTCGCGGGTCAGCGCTTCACGCTTCAGGTGTTTGATAAACTGCAGTCCGGAGCCGCCGGGCAGCATCCAGTCCAGCAGAATCAGATCGGGCCAAGGTTCATTCAGCTGGTTCACTGCGCTGTCATAATCTTCCGCTTCAACCGGCTGGAAGCCGTTTTGCTCGAGCACGAAGCACACCATTTCACGAATTGGAGCTTCATCTTCTACGACCAGAATACGTCTCGCCATACTTTGCCCTGTCTTATCTTATTTACGTTACAAGTTTGTAATTCGGCGCCATTATGCGTCAGATTTATGACAGATTTATGAAAAACAGTACCACTATAAATGGCAAACCGTTGTTTTATTACAGCGGTTATTTTCCCGTCTCTGAAGGTTTATAATCCCGCTTTCTCTTTTTTGCCACGGATCAGCTATGCGCATACTTCACACCTCGGACTGGCATCTGGGTCAAAATTTTTACAGCAAAAGCCGTGCGGCTGAACATGAAGCGTTCCTGGGCTGGCTGCTGGAAACGGCCCGGACGCACGAGGTGGACGCGATTATTGTGGCGGGTGACATCTTTGATACCGGCTCGCCGCCGAGCTATGCACGCGAGCTGTATAACCGCTTCGTGGTGAATCTGCAGCAAACCGGCTGTCATCTGGTGATTGTCGCCGGCAACCATGATTCCGTCGCAACGCTGAATGAATCCCGTGACATCCTGGCGTTTCTCAATACCACCGTCGTCGCCAGCGCCGGGCACGCCCCGCAGATTCTGAAAAAGCGCGACGGGTCGCCGGGGGCGGTGCTGTGTCCGATACCGTTTTTACGTCCGCGCGACATCGTGCAAAGCCAGGCGGGGCTGTCGGGCGCGGAAAAGCAGCAACATTTATTGCAGGCCATCACCGACTATTACCACCAGCAGCACGCCGAAGCCTGTGCCCTGCGCGGTGACCAGTCGATTCCGGTGATTGCGACCGGGCACCTCACCACCGTCGGGGCCAGTAAAAGTGACGCCGTGCGTGACATCTATATCGGCACGCTGGACGCCTTTCCGGCGCAGCACTTCCCGCCCGCCGACTACATTGCGCTCGGGCACATTCACCGGGCGCAGATCGTCGGCGGCTGCGAGCACATCCGCTACTGCGGCTCGCCTCTTTCGCTCAGCTTTGACGAAACGGGCAAAGCCAAATCCGTACATCTGGTGACCTTCTCCGACGGAAAACTCAGCGCCGTCGAGACGCTGGAGGTGCCCGTCACCCAGCCGCTGGCAGTGCTGAAAGGCGATCTCAATGCCATCACCGCCCAGCTGGAGCAGTGGCGCGGCGTCGAGCAAGATCCCCCCATCTGGCTGGACATCGAAATCACCACCGACGACTACCTGCACGATATGCAGCGAAAAATCCAGGCGCTGACCGAAGATTTGCCGGTTGAGGTCTTGCTGGTGCGCCGCAGCCGCGAGCAGCGCGAGAAAATCCTGTTAAGCGCTCAACGCGAAACGCTCAGTGAACTGGGGGTCGAAGAGGTGTTTGAACGCAGACTCTCGCAGGAGGAAATCGACGAGGCGAAGCGCGCAAGGCTCAGCGAGCTGTTCAGCCATACCCTGCATGCGCTCAATGATGAGGAAGAAAACGCATGAAAATTTTGAGCCTGCGCCTGAAAAACCTCAACTCCCTCAAGGGCGAGTGGAAAATTGATTTTACCGCTGAGCCGTTTGCCAGCAACGGGCTGTTTGCCATCACTGGCGCGACCGGGGCAGGTAAAACCACCCTGCTCGACGCCATCTGTCTGGCGCTTTATCACGAAACGCCGCGACTGCAGAAGGTCTCCCAGGCGCAAAACGACCTGATGACGCGCGACACCGCCGAGTGCCTGGCGGAAGTGGAGTTCGAGGTAAAAGGCACCGCCTATCGCGCCTTCTGGAGCCAGAACCGCGCGCGCAACCAGCCGGACGGGAACCTGCAGGCGCCGCGCGTGGAGCTGGCGCGCTGCGAAGATGGCAAAATCCTGGCCGACAAAGTGACGGATAAGCTGGAGCAAACCGCCGCGCTCACCGGGCTGGACTACGGACGCTTTACCCGCTCCATGCTGCTTTCTCAGGGGCAGTTTGCTGCCTTTCTCAACGCCAAACCGAGCGATCGCGCCGAGCTGCTGGAAGAGCTGACCGGTACCGAGATCTACGGCCAGATTTCCGCCATGGTGTTTGAGAAACACAAAGCCGCCCGCAGCGTGCTTGAAAAGTGCGAGGCGCAGGCGGCGGGCGTCGTGCTGTTGAGCGAAGAACAACAGCAGCAGTTACAGCAAAGTTTGCAGGCACTTACTGACGAAGAGAAAACCCTGCTGGAACAGCAGCAAAATCAACAGAAAGATTTTCAGTGGCTTACGCGCCATGATGAGCTCGTGCGCGAGCAACAGCGCGTCACCGCAATGCAGCAGCAGACGCAACAGGCGCTGACGGACGCTGCGCCTGAGCTGGCAAAACTGCAGCTTGCTCTCCCCGCCGCCCAGCTTCGGCCGCTTTGGGAGCATCAGCAGGAGCAAACCGCGCGCCTGACGCAAACCCAGCAGCGAATTATCGAAGTAAATACTCGCTTACAGGCCAGAACCGCGCTGCGTTCGCGTATCCGCAATACCGCCCTGCGTGACCACGAGCAGCGACAGGCCGAGCTGTCGGCGCTGGCGCAGTGGCTGGCGGAGCACGAGCGCTATCGTCTGTTAGGCCAGGAGATTGCAGGCTGGCGTGCCCAGTTCTCACAGCTTAACCGCGATAAAACGCAGTTAGCCTCGCTTGCTGCGCGGATAGGTGAATTACGCAACAGGCTGACTGCGATGCCGGAAAATGCGCTGACGCTGACGGCGGATGAAGTCAGCGCGGCCATGGAGCAGCAGTCCCGGTTACGCACGCTGCGCCAGCAGCTGACGTCGCTGCATGCCCGCTATCAGCCGCTGCAAAAGCGCCTGCGCCAGAGCAGTGAAAGCGTGCAGAAGGCGCAGGCCGAACAAAGTAAGCTTAATGAAACGCTGACGCTGCGCCGCCAGCAGTACAAAGAGAAAAACCAGCACTATCAGGATCTGAAGGCCCTGTGCGAAACCGAAGCAACAATTAAGAAGCTGGAGCATTACCGCTCCCAGCTTGAGGCGGGCAAACCCTGTCCGCTGTGCGGTTCCTGCGAACATCCGGCCGTTGAGCAATATCAGTCGCTTGAGCTGACGGATAACCAGCGCCGCCGTGATGCCCTGGAAAAAGAGGTTGCCGCCCTTAAAGAGGAAGGCCTGCTGCTGCTGGGACAGGTCAATGCCCTGACTCAGCAGATCCAGCGCGAGACAGACGAAGTTCAGACGCTCTCTCAGGAAGAGCAAGCGCTCACTAAAGAGTGGGTGGCGGCCTGCACGTCACTGAACATTACTTTGAATATTCAGGACGATATCGCGCCATGGCTGAACGAGCAGGAACAGTACGAGCGCCAGCTTTATCAGCTCAGTCAGCGGCTGACCCTGCAGAACCAGCTGAGCGAACAGGAAGCGCAGGAGCAGCAGTATCAGCAGCAGCTGGCGGCCACGCGGCAGGCGCTGGAGCATGCCCTGCTCGCGCTCTCACTTAACGCACCTGAAGAGGGTCAGGAAGCCGCCTGGCTTCAGGCCCGTGAAGCTGAATTCGCGCAGTGGCAGGAGAAACAAACGCAGCACGGCGTGCTTCAGGAACGTATAAACGCCCTGAAGCCACTGCTCGACGCGCTTCCGGCAACGAACAGCGAAGACGCCGAACCGGTTATTCCTGATAACTGGCGCGCCATCCACGACGAATGCGTGTCGCTGCAAAGCCAGCTTACCGCGCAACAGCAGCAGGAAGCGCTGGAGCGAGAGCGCCTGCAGCAGTCGCAGACGCAGTTCACCGCGGCGCTCTCGGCAAGCTGCTTTGCCGACCAGGACGCGTTTCTTGCCGCCCTGCTGGATGACGATGCCATTCGCCATCTCGAACAGCGAAAGCAGTCGCTGGAAAACCAGATACAGCAGGCCGCGGCGCTGTGCGGGCAAGCGAACCAACAGCTGCAGTCTCATCTGGCGCAGAGGCCGCAAGGGCTCAACGCCGATGTACCCACGCTGCAAAGCCAGCTGCAGCAGCTGGCACAACAGCTTCGCGAGAACACCACGCATCAGGGCGAGATCCGTCAGCAGCTTAAGCAGGACAGCGATAACCGGCAGCACCAGCTGGCGTTGATGCAGCAAATTGAAGAGGCCGCGCGCCAGGCGGATGACTGGGGGTACCTGAACGCGCTGATCGGCTCCAGCACCGGCGACAAGTTCCGTAAGTTCGCCCAGGGGCTGACGCTGGACAATCTTGTCTGGCTTGCTAACCAGCAGCTTAACCGTCTGCACGGGCGTTATCTGCTGCAGCGTAAGGCCAGTGACGCGCTGGAGCTGGAAGTGGTCGATACCTGGCAGGCGGATGCGGTCCGCGATACCCGCACTCTCTCCGGCGGCGAGAGCTTCCTGGTCAGCCTGGCGCTGGCGCTGGCGCTTTCCGATCTGGTGAGTCATAAAACGCGGATCGATTCGCTGTTCCTGGATGAAGGGTTCGGCACGCTCGACAGTGAGACGCTGGATACGGCGCTGGATGCGCTCGACGCGCTGAACGCCACCGGGAAAACCATCGGCGTGATCAGCCACGTAGAGGCGATGAAAGAGCGTATTCCGGTGCAGATCAAAGTGAAGAAGATTAACGGGCTGGGGTATAGCAGGCTGGATAAGGTGTTTGCGGTGGAATAAATGGGGGGAGGGGTGCCGTCTGGTGCCCTCACCCTGGCCCTCTCCCACAGGGCTGAGGAATCCCCACAAAATAATACCAGCACGGACGACCCCCTCTCCCTTGAGGGAGAGGGCTGGGGTGAGGGGGAACATACGGCTCTGGTGGTCATTCCGTTCACTTTATGTTCCTTGCTACTCTGTAAGGACATGGCCGGTGAACGTGCCAGGGCGGCTCAATCGCCGCCGCCCTGGCGACCCGGGCTCCCGGCGGTAAATCGCCGCTTCGCGGTGCCTTCGGCTTATTCCTTCCGGCTTGTCGGGGACGGGCGGAGGTAACATCCCTGTAAAGCCCGCCCTCTCGGCGCATCCATGCGCCTCGCCCCGGCCTACAGGAAACGCCTCAGCGATTTACAGCCGGACCAGGGCATCGCTGTAAGCCATTTATTTTCCTGAAGTCACATGCATCGCTTCAGGTATAAAATTACTGGGGATTCCTCACCCGACAGGGAGAGGGTAGAAACATTAAAAACGGCAACGCAAGTTGCCGTTTCGCGTTTATTCCGGCCACAGCCACGCCGCGCCGCGCACGCCGCTGGAGTCCCCGTGCAGCGCTTTGCGGATCGGGGTTTCACACTCGCCGCCGAAGACCCACTGCTTCACCAGGTTCGGCACCGTGGCGTACAGCCGATCGACGTTGCTCATGCCGCCGCCGAGCACAATCACGTCCGGATCGAGAATATTCACCACGTGCGCCAGGGATTTCGCCAGCCGCATTTCGTAGCGGCTAAGGGCCAGCTCGGCCACCGGGTCCTGCGCTTCGACCAGACGCATAATTTCGTTGCCCTTCAGCGGCTGGCCGCTCAGGCGATGGTAGTCGGTCGCAAAACCGGTACCGGAGATAAACGTCTCAATACAGCCCTGTTTTCCGCAGTAGCACGGGACTTCAGTGCGGTATTTGAGTTCGTCTTCATCCATCCACGGCAGCGGGTTGTGTCCCCACTCGCCCGCCGTGCCGTTACCGCCGATATGGGCACGCCCGCCAAACGCCACGCCCGCGCCGCAGCCGGTACCGACGATCACGGCAAACACGGTCTGGGCACCGGCCGCCGCACCGTCGATGGCCTCAGAGACGGCCAGGCAGTTGGCGTCGTTGGCCAGACGCACTTCCCGGTTCAGGCGCGCGCTTAAATCTTTATCAAACGGCTGACCGTTGAGCCAGGTGGAGTTCGCATTTTTAACCACGCCGGTATACGGCGAGATCGACCCCGGGATCCCCATCCCGACGCTGCCAGTTTGCCCAGTCGCCTCCTCGGCCATCTCAACCAGCCTGGCAATGGTCTCAATAGTCTGGTGATAATCATCGCGCGGCGTAGGCAGACGGTGGCGGAACAGCTGTTCCCCCTGCTCGCTCAGTGCGATAACTTCTGTTTTGGTGCCGCCCAAATCAATGCCAATACGCACAAGACTCTCCTCATTATTTTGATTATCAACAGAGTAGAAGCACGCTTCCCGATTAGCAATGCAAGCGATGCGACAATTCGTTATCATGCCCGCTGATTTAACGACAAGGCCGTGGAAATTATCATGCTGTGGTTCAAAAATTTGATGGTTTACCGTCTCAGCCGCGACGTTTCGCTGCGTGCAGAAGAGATGGAAAAACAGTTAGCCGCTTATACCTTTTCCCCTTGCGGTAGCCAGGATATGGCAAAAACCGGTTGGGTTCCGCCAATGGGTTCACAAAGCGATGCACTGACCCACGCCAGCAGCACGGGTCAAATCATCGTCTGCGCCCGTAAAGAAGAGAAGATTCTGCCCACGCCGGTGGTTAAGCAGGCGCTCGAGGCGAAAATTTTCAAGCTGGAAGCCGAGCAGGGCCGCAAGCTGAAAAAGACCGAAAAAGATTCGCTGAAAGACGAAGTGCTGCACTCTCTGCTGCCGCGCGCCTTCAGCCGCTTCAGCCAGACCATGATGTGGATCGACACCGTTAACGGGCTGATCATGGTGGACTGCGCCAGCGCCAAGAAAGCAGAAGATACGCTGGCCCTGCTGCGTAAGAGCATCGGCTCGTTACCGGTCGTTCCGCTGGCGCTGGAAACGCCAATTGAGTTAACGCTGACCGAATGGGTACGCAGCGGTGCTGCGGCACAGGGTTTCCAGATCCTTGATGAAGCCGAGCTGAAAGCCCTGCTGGAAGATGGCGGCGTGATCCGCGCGAAGAAGCAGGATCTGGTCAGCGACGAGATCGCCGTACACATTGAAGCGGGTAAAGTGGTCACCAAGCTGGCGCTCGACTGGCAGCAGCGCATCCAGTTCGTGATGTGCGACGACGGCTCCGTGAAGCGTCTGAAGTTCTGCGACGAGCTGCGCGATCAGAACGAAGATATCGACCGGGAAGATTACGCCCAGCGTTTTGACGCGGACTTCATCCTGATGACCGGCGAGCTGGCCGCGTTGATTCAGAATCTGGTGGAAGGTCTCGGCGGCGAAGCGCAGAGATAACGGGTAAAACGTAGGCCGGGTAAGCGTTAGCGCCACCCGGCTAATTTTTTATTTCAGGTAGCGGCACAGATAAGAGGTAGGCTCAGCCACCTGCAAATGAAATTCGCTGTGACCAGGGACGTTGAAAACTTGCCCGGCAGCGTAAACTTTCCATTCCGTTTCACCCGGCAGCAGGACGTTCAGCGCGCCGCTGACCACCGTCATCTCTTCCGCTTCCGCCGTGCCAAAGGTATATTCCCCTTCCGCCATTACGCCAACGCTGGCGCGGCCAGTGCTGCTGCTGGTAAAACCAATGGATTTCACTTTACCGGAAAAGTATTCGTTACTCTGAAGCATGAACTGGCCCTTATATTTTTAGATAAAAATTCACTATAGGGGCCATGCTCATCACCTGTCACGCAAAATCATTACATGAGCAGTTCTGAGGCCAGGCGAGCCATCAGAACGTTGGATAACAGCACCGGCACATCCAGCGCTTTTTGCAGCAAA
This sequence comes from Enterobacter sp. SGAir0187, assembly GCF_002952735.2. Lineage (NCBI taxonomy): Bacteria > Pseudomonadati > Pseudomonadota > Gammaproteobacteria > Enterobacterales > Enterobacteriaceae > Enterobacter > Enterobacter sp. SGAir0187. The sequence goes on from NZ_CP025034.2 coordinate 1,540,582, forward strand.
TCACGATGATGCTGGTGGAACCCCAGGCAGTCCAGAATCAGGACATCGGCCCCTCTTTCCAGCAGTTCCTTCCCGGCCGCAATGAGTTTGGCCTCACTGTCCCAGAACGGATTGGCCAGCGCGTATAAGGGCACTTTTTCCAGCACGTGCCATTTTGCCTCCTGGTTATCCATGAGCTCCTCAATGGGGACAATCACCCCCACCTGATGACCATCCACGATGGAGGCCACCAGCGGCGGAATGATGCGCATCGGTTCCAGCAGAATCGCATTGCGCGCCATGAGCCCCTTAATGGGGGCCGTGCTCATCAGCAAAATAACGTCATAACCTTGATTATCGAGCACTTCTATTACGCCCTGCAGCGAGCGCTCGATTTTCTGGCGTGAAACATGCGCCAGTTTACCGTCACTTAATAACGTCGCCAGGGGATCCTCCCCCGCCTCGACAGCGTAGTCCTCCATGACCTCTTCCCGACTCATCTTCCCCAGCAGGCTCAGATGCGTTATCTGTTGTTCAGATACATGCTCGGTTAAGAGCGGTAACACTTCGCTTACAGGGACCACACCAATGGTGAGGATCGCCAACGTTGCCTTCATCTTTATCGCCTTCCATTACTCCAACATCGTGCACACAGGTACAGGCTCACTACGCTGCACAGTTCATTTTTTCAACAAAACAGCACCAAGCGTAGCAGGTGATCCCGACATCGAAATGTAAAGATCGCCTGCCGATACCAGAGTTACTTGTAATAACTAAATATTAACTCCTGCTTAACTTTCACGATGAGTAAAAAGTGTGATTCAGGCACGATCCTGGAGCGTTTAGGAAAACATTCAGGTTATGTCGGGATCTTCGTAGCGCCGTTTCGCATCCAGCGCTTCCTGTTCAGTCTCGTGTTCACTGATCAGCGAGTCCGGTTTTGGGTGATCGGCACGCAGTTGATACCAGGTCACGGTATGACCCGTATGGCCTTTTTCAACGGTAACAATGCGCGCTTCACGCGGATAGGGAGGTCTGGTTGGCATAGCTCATCCTTTTTTTATGTCTGAGCTATAAGTATAGACGCCGCTTAGCTGGCACACGCCAAACGCAGGGCGGTAATAATCTGAATCACAACGTCTTCGGGAGAGGCTGACGCATCCACCACGTGGTGAGCCGCTTCGCGGTATAACGCATCGCGTTCCGCCAGCACTTCACTCACCTCTTCGTTCAGCGGCCTCGAGGTTAGCGCGGGGCGTTGCCCCTCTTCCGGAAAGGCTTCCAGACGCCCAACCAGGGCCGACACCGGCGCGCTGAGGTAAATCACAATCCCCTTTTCGCGCATAAACTGACGATTACACTCCGCCAGAACAATGCCCCCGCCTGTTGCGATAACCGCAGACGAGATAGTGACCGCTTTCAGCGCGGCGGTTTCGCGTGCGCGAAAGCTTTCCCATCCCTCTTGCTCCACAATCTCAGCGATGGTTTTTCCAGCCTCGGTTTGCAGCCAGTGGTCGGTATCCACAAACTGGCGATGACACACGCGTGCCAGCTCCAGGCCAACGGTGGTTTTCCCACAGCCGCGGGGGCCAACTAAAAAGATGGGTTGGGTCATAGCCAGGTGTTCCCCTTGATGCCGGATGGCTGAAGAGTGTAAAGAAATAATTGCAGAAGATGTTGCGATTACTTTACTGCAAAGCGGTACGGGATGACAACCCTGTGGAGGCCACACTGTACCACAAATTGACAATAATTATCATTACGCTGTGCGGCGCTTCACTTCCAGCAGCCATTTATCCAGTTCGGCAGCAAACTGCTGGCGATCGCGCTGTGACAGGCTATCCGGCCCACCGGTCTGCACGCCGCTGGCCCGCATCGTATCCATAAAATCGCGCATAGTGAGCTTCTCGCGAATGGTCGACGGCGAGTATCGCTCTCCGCGCGGATTGAGCGCCGCCGCCCCTTTCTCCAGCACTTCGGCAGCCAGCGGAATATCCGCCGTGATCACCAGATCCTCCGCGCTGCACAGGCGGACAATTTCGTTATCCGCTACGTCAAACCCGGCCGGCACGCGTAAAGAGCGGATGAAGCGCGAAGGCGGTACGCGAATATTCTGGTTCGCCACCAGCGTCAGCGGCATCTGAACGCGCTCGGCGGCACGAAATAAAATCTCTTTAATCACATTCGGACACGCGTCCGCATCAACCCAAATCGCCATATTGTCTCCCCATAATAACTCTGCCGACTATTGTCGCCTGCATTTCGTTGTTAAGCTATCAATCAGAGAAAACAACGCATAATGACGGAGAATCGTGATGGACAAGAAAATCGGGTTTATCGGCTGCGGTAACATGGGCAAAGCCATCCTGGGCGGTCTGATCGCCAGCGGGCAGGTGCTGCCGGGTCAGATTTGGGTCTATACCCCGTCACCGGACAAGGTCGCCGCGTTGCGCGATCAGTACGGGATCAACGCCGCCGAAAGCGCGCAGGAAGTGGCCCAGGTCGCCGATATCGTCTTTGGCGCCGTCAAGCCGAACATCATGATTAAAGTGCTGAGCGATATCACCTCCAGCCTGAACAAAGAGACGCTGGTGGTGTCGATTGCCGCGGGCGTCACGCTCGATCAGCTGGCGCGCGCGCTGGGTCACGACCGCAAAATCGTCCGTGCGATGCCGAACACACCGTCGCTGGTCAACGCCGGCATGACCTCCGTCACGCCTAACGCCCTGGTGACCTCAGAAGACGTGGCGGATGTACTGAACATTTTCCGCTGCTTCGGTGAAGCAGAAGTGATTGCCGAATCGATGATCCATCCGGTAGTCGGCGTCAGTGGTTCTGCGCCTGCGTATGTCTTCATGTTTTTAGAAGCGATGGCCGATGCCGCCGTGCTTGGCGGAATGCCGCGCGCCCAGGCGTATAAGTTCGCCGCGCAGGCCGTCATGGGCTCCGCCAAAATGGTGCTGGAGACCGGCAAACACCCGGGCGAGCTGAAAGATATGGTCTGCTCCCCTGGCGGTACCACCATCGAAGCAGTGCGGGTGCTGGAAGAGCGCGGATTCCGCTCGGCCGTCATTGAAGCCATGGCAAAATGCATGGAAAAATCAGAGAAGCTGAGTAAATCCTGATCCTCGCCGTCGGGCGTCAGGCCGCCACTTCGGTGCGGCCGCGCCCGGCATTTTTCGCCTTGTACAGCGCCACGTCAGCCGCCTTTAGCCATTCCCGATAGTGTCCAAACTGCGGCCCCCAGGGGGCAACGCCCACGCTAATGCGCAGCGCTTCTTTTGGCGCGCACGGTAACGTCAGCTTTTCCAGCCGCTCATGCACCCGGGACATCACGGCGATCGCGCTTTCCGCCGCGGTCTGCGACATAATCACCGCAAACTCATCCCCGCCAAACCGGCCGATGGCATCACCTGACCGCACCGACATCTGGAGCTGGCGCGTGATGGCAATGATCGCCTCGTCGCCCACGGCGTGCCCCCAGGTATCGTTGATATTTTTAAAGTGGTCGATATCAATCAGCAAAATCGTGGCGGTGCAGTGGTCACGGCGGCAATGCTCAAATTCATTTCGCAGCAGCATTTCCCAGTGGCGTCGATTAAAGACCCCGGTCATGCCGTCGCGGGTGCTCATCATTTCCAGCCGCTGCTTGTGCTCAGCAAGCCTGACGGCGGTGCGGTGGCTGAGCCAGGCAAACAGCATGGGATAAAGCACCAGCACCGGCAGCGTTAAGCCCCACTCCACCGGGTCGGGGTTAAAGACGGCCACGCGGCCGACAAGCGGCAGCGTCACCAGCGCGGAGAGCAGGGTCAACAGGATCCCCGGAATAAACAGACGACAGCCCCCGGAGCCCATCATATTCATCCCTACCATCATCACCAGCGCTGCCGTGGGTAACGCGCTCATCCCCATCACGCCGATCCAGAGCCCGGCAATGATGGCATCGATCTTAAGATTGAATACTTCCTGCTGATGAGGTGACGCGGCCCGGCAGGATAACTGCCAGGCGAAATGGGGCCAGACGAACGCCCAACCGACCAGTAAAAGCCACCAGCCTCCGGGTAAAAAATGGGTGACCAGCATTCCTGCAACCGGAAAAAACATCGCTGCCAGCCCCACGGCGCGCGCCAGCCGAACCCGCCGGGCAAACTGAATGCCGGCGCGGTGAGGGTCATCCTGAGAAAGGGTTAAATTCCACTCTTCCCGAATGCGCTTTTTGTTGTAATACGTTTCATCATTCATCATTTTTGGGAATATTCTGAAACATTTTCCCAAATTATAGAGAGGGGGTCTGCGGGGAAAGTATGAAATTTCGGGTGAGCCGCCGGAGCCGCTCACCCGTTCGAACTACACTTTTTTCTTCAGGCAGGCACTCATAAACTTGCTGCGGTCATCCCCTTTCAGAGACTGTTCGGTGGCCTTGGCATTACACTCGCGCATCTTTTGCTGCTGAGGCGTCAGGCTTTTTTCAGCTGGCTTCGCGGCGCCGTTTTTGAGGCAGTCGCTCATGTAGGTCTTGCGAGCATCGCCCTTCAGACTCTGAGACGTCGCCTGTTGATTACAGGTGGTCATACGCTGCTGCTGCGGCGTTAACGTTTTCTCTTCCGCGTTCGCCGAGGCGACCAGGAACAGGCCGGAGAGCAGAGTAACCAGTAATGTTGTTTTCATTGCACCATCCTTTTGTGAACATTCCCTGTAAGTCTGGTTCGTGACAGGAAAAAAACCACCCGGCAGATGTGATTTCCGCCGGGATTTTTATCATTTCAGACCCAGTGCCGCCTTCATGGTGTAGAACAGATCCGTTTGATCCGTCAGGCCTACCACGTTTGCCGCGTGCGGGCCGTAAGCGGCAATGCGCAGCTGGGTGCCCGTGTGCTCCATGGACTCTTCTTCAGAGTTACCGTAGCTCATCACCATGACGGCACCATCTTTGGTGTTCAGCGCCTGCGTCAGGCCAGGGGCTTTGGTATCTGGCGGAATGATCTGGCTGGCGTGCGCGTGGTCCGCGGTGACGATCACCAGGGTGTTACCGTCTTTTTTCGCGAACGCGAGCGCTTTCTGCACCGCTTCGTCCAGATCGACGGTTTCGCCAATCTGACCGCACGGATTCGCCGCATGATCCTGCTTATCGATTGACGCGCCTTCTACCTGCAGGAAGAACCCTTTTTCGCCCTTGCTCAGCAGAGAGATCGCTTTATCGGTCATCGCCGCCAGCGTCGGTACGCTGTCCGTGCGTTTCGGGTTTGGCGTACAGGTCACCGCAGGCTTATCGATATTGCCGTGATACGAGGCTTTTGGACCTTCCCAGCGCACGGGCATGTTACCGTCGGAGAACAGCCCCAGCAGCGGCTTGTCCTGGTTCGCCTCGCTTATCGCCGCCAGAGCATTTGCGTCACTCACCAGCTGATAGCCGCGAGCCTGCGCCTGCTCGCGCAGCGTTTTGCCCTGCCATTCGCCCGCCGTCGCGGTTTCCGCGAAGGTTTTCGCGCCGCCGCCCAGCGTCACGTCAGGACGTGCGTTCAGCAGTTGTTCCGTAATCGAGCCTTTCCCGCCTTTTTCCAGCGCATTTGTTGGGCATTTTTCGCTGGTCACTGACGGGCCGTAGCACTTACGCGAGGTCACGTGTGCCACCAGCGCCGCAGGCGTCGCATCCTGAAGTTCAGCGGTAGAGACGTTGCCGGTCGCCAGGCCCGCCGCTTTTGCCATCTCCAGAAGGGTTTGATGATCGTGTTCGTGAATATCCACGCCCAGCGCACCATTATAGGTTTTCACGCCGGTGGACCACGCCGTGGCAGAGGCCGCGGAATCCGTTACGTAATCCGGTTTACCGGTTTTTTTATCCAGCGCGTAGTGGGTATATTGTCCGGTTAGCGGTAAGGCGTCGATACCTTTAAAAAAGCCGCCCGCTCCCTCGGCATAATTTCGCGCCGCCGTGATTTCGGAATCGCCCATTCCATCGCCAATCAGCAGAATAATATTTTTTGCCGGCTTCTCATTCAGCGAAGCGCGAATAGCAGCAGTTTGATCTTCTGATAAACGGCGCGCGCCGCCAGGCTGGGTGATATCCCCTTTTGCCGCACGATTATCCAGCACGCTGGTTTGTGTCGTATCTGCATAAATGGCAGGGGTAATTAACAGGGGAAGTAATGCAATGAAAAGTGCGCTCTGTTTCAATTTATTTTCTCCATGTACAAATACATAAAAATAAAAACAGAGCGACTATAGGCATCCTGCATGACAATTCTATGACACGTCGTTACGTCCTGTGACGGTTTAGCTGCGCGGATGCCTTAACAGCTTCTTTACGTACTGGTGAAGCATCTCCGCATCCTCAACCGGTACCTGCGATTCAGGCCTGACGCTCTCCAGCGCGCCTTCCACGCTCTCAATCAACGCCTGCTGATCGGTTTTCGCCATTTGTCGCAGCAACGCGGTGACCACAATCTCAAGCGCTTCGACCTGAGCCACCAGCTCTTTTGACTCTTCTTCCTTTTGTGCCAGCTTGACCAGCAATTCAGCAATGAGGTTTTTCATCGTGCCAGTTCCTTTTCAGTTTTATCTGACGTTATCACTCTGAATCCCTATTGCAAAGAGAAGAAATTAATTATGGTATGCAAAAGTGACACAGGAACGAAAATAAAGAGGTAGCGCCGTGAGCGAAACGTTTTTCTAAAAAAGACGCCGCATTTTGTTATATAAAAATGCGGCTACCATAAGAATATATAATACATCTTCGAAAGTGTTATCTCGCCGATTTGGCCTCCGCCATTTGTCTGCGGCGTCGCAGCGCAATAGCCAGCTGGATAATATTGATTAAAACAACAATCGCTGTCGCCGCAAATACCCAACGAAAACCGGCCATTGCGGAAACGGATGCGCCAATAAGCGGACCGGCAACATTCCCCAGATACATAAATGACTGGTTATATCCAAAAATTCGCCCCGTCACCTGGTCGCTGGAATATTTGACCAGCAGGGTCTGTACCGCAGGCAACATGGCGCCGTCAGCAAAGCCGAGCAGAAATCGCAATATGCCAAGCTGAAGCGGAGAAGTGACAAACGACATCGCGAAGAAGAGCACCACCGCAAAGATCAGCGTCGCCATCAGGATGCGCGCCGTGCCGATCCTGTCCCCCAGTTTACCCAGACGCGGTGCGGAAATCAGGGCGGATACGCCCGGCACGGCGGCAATCATGCCGCTCAGAAAAGCGATATTCGTGCTCTCCGGCTCCATCGACTTAATAAACAGCGCCAGAATCGGACCGACCGAACCGTTACAGAGCTGGATCACCATGGTGGTCACAAACAGGCTAATCATCAGCCCCGGATAAGGCAGCGAGGCGAAAACGGCCTTGCCGCTGAGACGTTCAGATTTATTGATAACCGGACGGCCCCCTTCTTTAATCAGAAAGAGCGTGACCAGAAAACTGACCACCAGCAGGATCGCGGTGATAATAAATACCGCGCGCAACCCGACGTGGTCCGCCAGAAAGCCCCCCAGCAGCGGCCCGCCAATGACGCCGCTGATCTGTGCCGTGGAGAGCGTACTCAGCGCCCAGCCGCTACGTTCGCGCGGCACCTGAGAGGCGACCAGCGCCATGGCGTTTGGAATATACCCGGACGTCAACCCCATCACCGCCCGCAGGAAAAACAGCTGCCAGACGTTGGTGGCGAAGGCCTGCAGCAGAATGGCAATCGCCATCCCGAGCGAGGCGCGCAGCAGCATCAGTTTACGGCCTTTTCGATCTGCCAGGCTGCCCCACATCGGTGACACAATGGCGGAGACCAGAAACGTGACGCTGAACGTCAGACCGGACCACATGGAAAGCGCTTCATGCGAGGTCACCCCCAGCTGCGACACGTACAGCGGCAGGAACGGTAAAATCTGGCTGATGGCCAGCCCGGTAAAGAAGCAACCGAACCAGACCGAGATAAGATTAACTTTCCAGGATTCCATAACGAAATAGTCTTCATTTTTAGGCGAATTCGCCGACAGATTAGCAAGTTACGCGTGTCAACGTCGCACCAGAGATGCGGCCCGACAGACTTTGGTGTTTTATCTTCCCAGTCATCATATTTGTGAAATAAGTCACAATTCATCCATTTCCTGGCGGAATATTATGCTTCACCGGCAGAGGCCAAAACCGCGCATTCCCAGATGAAAATGGTTTGCATGCGCCGCGTTATACTCCGGTCCCAGGCCGTTCCCGTAGTAGCCGCAGCTCGCCGCCAGCATGGCCTTCAGCCAGGGCTGCGTTGTTGTCGCCTTCCAGCCATTCAGCACCGTGACGCGTTCACCGTTCGCCAGACGAAAAGCGGCAATATCCAGCGCCTCCGCCGTGGCATGTTCACTGCGGCGCGCGTCAGGGCGGTGATAAATATTGCGGCAGGCAAAGCTGCCAAGGTGGTCGATACTCGCGAGCTCGCTGCCCGTATAGCGTTTTGTCAGCGGCCGGGCCTGCTGGCTGATAAAGAGAGCTGAGCTGAGCGCCAGCGGGCAGCTGGCAAGAAAGCTGTTGTTCAGGCCGACGGGACCAAAGTCACGCACGCGCACGACGTTGTTAAGGGGACACGCGCCGCCGCTGTCCGCTACCGGCAGGGTGCGGATGAGATCGCGTTGATTAGCCTGTAACAGCAGGCTCGCGCACGCCTCGGGCGTTAAGCGCCGAAGCTTATACTGAGTGATTCGGCCTGGCGGATCGTCAAGCGTCAGCGGCGTGAAAGGGTTGTAGTAAGGCGGCAACCAGCGGTAACCCAGCGTTGCGATGGTCAAAATGATAAATCCGGTCAGCAGCGTTTTTCCTCTCACTCTCCCCCCTCAACATTCCCCAAAACATTATGGCAGAAGGCCGCGAAACACGCCGGGCATCGTGGTATGTTATTGGCTTTTCGTCAGACTGGAAGAGAGTGAGATGGCTAAGCAGCGCGTAGGTATTGTCTTTGGGGGAAAATCAGCGGAGCACGAAGTGTCATTGCAATCGGCTAAAAATATCGTTGATGCGATCGATAAAAGCCGTTTCGACGTGGTGCTGCTGGGCATTGATAAACAGGGCCAGTGGCACGTTAACGATGCCAGCCAGTATCTGCTCAATGCTCACGATCCGGCACACATCGCCCTGAATCCTTCAGAAGTGAGCGTCGCCACCGTACCCGGCGTCGTGAAGGGGCAGCTTATCGACGCCGGCAATGCACAGGCTCTCGCCCAGATCGACGTCGTCTTCCCTATCGTTCACGGCACACTGGGCGAAGATGGTTCCCTGCAGGGAATGCTGCGCATGGCCAACCTGCCGTTCGTCGGCTCGGATGTCCTCGGCTCTGCCGCCTGCATGGACAAAGACGTGACCAAACGCCTGCTGCGCGATGCCGGGCTGAATATTGCCCCGTTCGTTACGCTCACCCGCGCCAACCGCGACAAACACACCTTCGCGCAAATCAGCGGAGAGCTGGGTCTGCCGCTGTTTGTGAAGCCAGCAAACCAGGGCTCCTCCGTGGGTGTCAGTAAAGTGACCAGCGAAGCTGAGTTCACACAAGCCGTCCGCCTGGCGTTTGAGTTCGACCATAAAGTGGTGGTTGAGCAGGGCATCAAAGGCCGTGAAATTGAGTGCGCCGTGCTGGGCAACGATTTCCCACAGGCCAGCACCTGCGGTGAAGTGGTCTTAAAAAGCGACTTCTACTCGTACGACACCAAATACATTGATGATAAAGGCGCGCAGGTTGTCGTGCCTGCGGATCTCGATCCGGCGGTTAACGATAAGATCCGGGCGATCGCCATTCGCGCTTATCAGACGCTCGGCTGCTGCGGCATGGCGCGCGTGGATGTGTTCCTGACGGCGGAAAACGAGGTGGTGATCAATGAAATTAACACGCTGCCGGGGTTCACTAACATCAGCATGTATCCGAAGCTGTGGCAGGCGAGCGGCCTGAGCTACCCGGAATTGATCACCCGCCTGATCGAACTCGCGCTGGAGCGTCACGCCGCCGACAGCGCGCTTAAAAGTTCCGTAAACGGTTAATCGGCGCGCGTCGCCGACTCTGCCTCATCCGCTGTCGTCTCTTCAGGACGACGGCGGATAATCAACCCCGCCAGCCAGAAACTGATGACCCAGGTCACCAGCCCGACGGCATAGGTTTGCCAGCCTTTTGCTTCAAACCCCAGCAGGCCCACGACACCGTTAAGAATAAAGATCAGCCCGATTGCGAAGGCGTAGTAGTGCCAGTCACGGCGTAGTTTGGACGTGAGCTTCATAACAACTCCGGCAGGAAAAAAAGACATCCTCTCACAGTTTTACGACCAGGTCTGTGGCACATACGGAAATTCTGAAACGCGACGCAATTTCACTTAAGTTAATAAATTGTGACGTGCTGCAGAAATCAACAATCCAGGAGGATTCCGTCGCCTAAATTACCACGATTCTGATATTGACAAATGCGATGACCTGTCAAACTCACCCTGTACGAAGCGTATTAACAGAGCGATTTATCCGGAGGTCATCATGGCTGACTTTACATTGTCGAAACCGATTTTTGGCGGAAAACCAAAAACCTCCACGGCGGGTAATATCGCGTATGCCCTGTTTGTCCTGTTCTGCTTCTGGGCTGGCTCGCAGCTGCTCAATATGCTGGTCCATGCGCCCGGCGTTTACGAACACCTGATGCAGGTGCAGGATAACGGACGCCCGCGAGTTGAGATTGGCTTTGGCGTCAGCACCCTGTTCGGCCTGATCCCCTTCCTCGCGGGATGTATGATTCTGGGCGTTGTGGCATTAGTGCTGCGCTTTCGCCGCCGTCGTTAAAGCCCCATACAGCGAGCCCGGCGATCGTCCACGCGTTTTGCGAACCACGCGGTGGTCAGGTTACGCGTGATCTTCGGGCTTTCCAGCTGAATACCTGGCAGGATAGCCCTCGGTAACGTTTTCCCACTTTTCTGCTCTGCAAGCGCAAACACCTTCTTGTACAGATCCGTTTTCTCAAAGGCCAGGCTGTCGCCTTTCTCAAGCTGACGGCGAATGTCGCTGTTGCTCAAGCCAAGCGTGGTCGATAATTTCCGTACGGCAAGCTCAGTGCTTCCCGCCTCGCTGCTGCCGTAAGCGATGAGATCGCCGTCCAGCGCGAGCTTAACGCCGCTTGCGCGGCTGACCGCACTCTGGAATGCCGCATTACGGCTGGCATACCAGCCGGCGTTAAAGTCGGCAAAGCGATACAGCGGCTCATCGTAGTTCGCCGGGTAGTTCAGCAGCTGATACGTGCCGAACCACAGCCCGCCACGCAGGGAGAAGACCTCCTGGCGCACCGTGCCGTCGATTTTCCACGGGTAGCCGTCGGTATGCTTCTCCGCGAACGCGATGCTTACCTGCATTGGGCCGCCGGTGTGGACCGGGTTCAGTGAACCAAACAGCTTCTGCCCCATTGGGACCATGCTGATGAAATCATCAAAGATAGCGCTAAGCTGTTTTTCGGTTTTCACCGTATCCAGCCGCTCGCTGTAGCTTTTGCCGTTCGGCGAGGTGATTTTAAGCGCGGTATGCACAAGGAACACCGGGATATGCATAGACTCCGCGCGGCGGTCGATCTCTTTCCAGGCGATTTTATTTAGCCCCGGCACAGCCGGGTCTGACTGGTACATCGACTCCTGCTGCGCCACCGCCAGCACCGAACAGATGTTCTCCTCGGTGGGCGCGATCTTTTGGCTTTCAAAGGTTTTTGCCAGCGCGTCTGCCCACGCATTGCGATCCTTCACGCTGGCGGGCATTTTCTGCCGCACAACGCTTGCCACATCGACGGGCTTCTCCCCCTTTTTGAGCGGAGCGGCCCCCTTTTCGGCACAGCCTGCCAGCACGAAAGCGGCCAGAATGGTCAACGGTAATGCGCGCGGTACGGCAAAAGGCATAGCAACGTCCTGTATTAGCTAAATGTGTTGGTGACTTCCTGCAGGTCACGATCGTCCAGCTCGCGTTCAAAGCTGCGCAGACGTTTGTAGATGGACATCAATTCCACCAGCGTGGTCCAGGAGCTGATCAGGTACTGGAATGACCCACGAACCTGACCGAAAACGTTGGTGATCTGCGTCATCAGCCCGAGCGTAATCGTACCCGCAACAATGGACGGAAACAGCAGGAACAAACCGAAAACGTTATCCACCTGCAGATACAAAATACGCGCAATGTTGAAATACATGTAGTGGAAATAGAGTCGGAAGTAGTTACGACGTACGGCGCCAAACAGCTCGCGGACGGTTGGCGGCGAAGCGCGGTTGGCATCGTCTTCACCGTAAACCAGCTCTTTACGGTAAGCGGCTTCCACGCGTTGATTCTTAAACTCCAGACCCGGCAGTTTGATCCCCACCACCGCCAGCAGGCCCGTCCCCATCAGCGACCAGACAATCGCGGCAATCACCAGACCATACGGAATATGACCGACAATAGGCAGATCCGGCACGTGCGCAGAGAGCGTCACCAGCACCGGCAGGAAGGCAATCAGCGTCATGATGGCGTTGATAAAGCTTACGCCCATGTCTTCAAGCGTGGAGGCAAAACGCATGGTGTCTTCCTGCACACGCTGCGCGGCACCTTCGATATGGCGCAGGTGCTGCCAGTGCGCCATATAATGTTCGTTCATCGCGGTACGCCAGCGGAAAACGTAGTGGCTGACGAAGAAGTTGTTCATCACGCCGATGATAACCGCAATCAGGGCGATGCCGAGGAAGACGCCAACTTCATGGTAGAACTGGTTGATGGTCACCTTATGCGGCGAGCTCAGCGCGGTCTGGATCAGATCGTAGAACGGCGCATACCAGGCGTTCACTGCCACGCCCACCTCCACGAGGAACCAGGTCACAAAGATAATCAGCGATGTGCCGAGGATCGACCAGTACTGCCAGCGGTGCGGAGAATAGACAAACCAGAACAAGGCAAACAGCCCTACGCACACCGTGTAATAGGCGTAAAACAGCAGGTAGCTCAACGACCAAAAGCGCGCCGCGCTAATCGGCACCTCGCCAGTCGCCCCCGTGATGCGCGTCAGCCATGCGCCGCCGCCCGCCTGCCAGAAAATGACCGCGATCAGTGCCCAAATAAATGCCGACAGGAAAAAAGGCCCCGGCTTTGGGAAAAAAGACTTAAACATAATGCTCCCTTCTTGTTGTTATGGCTGTTGCTGTGTACAACACGTCACCACACGAAAACCTGCCCGAGCCAGCCTCCCGGCTCCGGCAAAAAGGTCAGACCCGATCGTTAATTATTAGTTCGCTTTCCAGTTTTCAAGAATTGTTTCGGTGCGTTTCACCGCGAGAGGATTCGCTGGCGCAATGAAGTTACGCCAGACGTCGTTGTGATGGTTAATCAGGATCTGTGCGTCAGCAGCCGGACGGTTGGCGGTGGTATGGGCATCTTCCGCCACGGTGATGTGATAACCCCGGCTGACGCCGTTCTTAACCGTCGCATCGACGCAGTAATCGGTGGCGCAGCCGCAAATGACAAACTCGCGAATGCCCTGCTCCCACAGCAGCGTCTCAAGCCCGGTGTTGTAGAAGGCATCACAGGCCGTTTTGGTCACGTAAAGCGCGTCGGCAGGCTGATGGAGTTCAGGCAGTAGCGCAAACCCTGCACTCCCCTCTTCCAGCCCACCGGCCTCGGTGTGCTGTATAAAAATCACCGTGTCGGCTGCCTGCGTAAGCTGGTTGATCAGAGAGACACACTTTTCGCGCTGATGACGAGGGGTTTCAAATACCCCGTTCTGCATATCGACAACCATAACCACACGCTTCTCAGACATACCGTTCTCCGTAAGATTGAGTGACACTGGTGCCTATCATAAGCCCGATGTCACAAAATGGGAGATGGCTCGCAAGTAAATTGTTCATATTTACCCATGGTTACGTTTTTCTCGCTATCGTTATGCAATTCGGGGCATTGCACGGTACCGATTAGTAGTATAAATACCCATTACTTTCCTCATTCACTTCATGGATGCTTTTCGTTGAAACGTTGTCTGCTCTCTTTTGCCGCGCTGTGTGCGGTGAGCTTCTCTACCGCCCAGGCAGCCCAACCGCTGACGGCTCCCGTTTTAGCTTCAGATATTGCCGATCGCTACGCGAACCTTATCTATTACGGCAGCGGCGCGACCGGAATGGCGATGGTTGTCATCGACGGAAACCAGCGTGTATTCCGCAGCTTTGGCGAAACGCGCCCGGGAAATAACATTCACCCGCAGCTGGATTCCGTCATCCGCATCGCATCCTTAACCAAGCTCATGACCAGCGAAATGCTGGTGAAACTGCTCGACCAGGGCGTGGTGAAGCTCGACGATCCGCTCAGCAAATACGCGCCGCCAGGTGCCCGGGTCCCCACGTATCAGGGAACCCCGATCCGGCTTGTGAACCTTGCTACCCACACCAGCGCCCTGCCGCGTGAGCAGCCAGGCGGAGCGGCGCATCGTGACGTGTTTGTCTGGCCAACGCGCGACCAGCGCTGGAGCTATCTGAGTACCGCCACGCTGAAAGCGGCACCGGGCTCGCAGGCCTCTTATTCAAACCTGGCTTTCGACCTGCTGGCGGATGCCCTCTCAACGGCGGCTGGCAAACCCTACACGCAGCTGTTTGAAGAGCAGATCACCCGTCCGCTCGGCATGAAAGACACCACGTTTACCCCTTCCCCGGACCAGTGCCGTCGCCTGATGGTGGCGGAGAAAGGCGCCAGCCCCTGTAATAACACGCTGGCGGCCGTGGGCAGCGGCGGGGTTTACTCTACGCCTGGCGACATGATGCGCTGGATGCAGCAGTTCCTTTCCTCGGATTTCTACTCGCGCAGCAGCCAGGCCGATCGTATGCAGACCCTGATTTATCAGCGTACTCAGCTGCATCGGGTCATCGGGATGGACGTACCGGGTAAAGCCGATGCGCTCGGCATGGGGTGGGTCTATATGGCGCCGAAAAATGGGCGTCCGGGTATTATTCAGAAAACCGGCGGCGGCGGCGGATTCATCACCTATATGGCCATGATCCCGCAGTCAAACGTGGGCGCGTTTGTGGTGGTCACTCGCTCCCCGCATACGCGTTTCGTCAATATGAGTGACGGGATTAATAACCTGGTGGCAGAACTGAGCGCCAATAAAGCCCAGGTACTCACCGCATCCAACTGATATTAATATTCCGTGGGCAAGCGGTTGATGCTGACCAGCTTGCCCCGGCTCATATTGATATAGTTTCCCTGTCGCAAGGCGGCCAGAACTTCGGCAACAACAGAACGTGAAATGCGTGTGCTTTGCTGAATATGATTCATTACACCGATTTTTGAACGCAGCGTTTCATCCCACTCGGCCATATTTAACAGCATAGCCCGGATCTGGTGATAGGAGTTATTGCCCACCAGCTGCATATCGCGTTTTCCGAGAATGTAGTTTATCCAGGATAACCAACAGAAAGCCTCTTTCCAGAGTGAATTCTGTTGGATGAGTTGACGGGTAGTTTCCGTAGGTAAATAAAAACCGGTGCAGGCCGTTTTAGCCATTACCCTGTATTCCTGAGAGTGATGAATAACCACCGTAGACAGACCGAAAATAAAAGGTGCCGTCGCGATCCCCACCAGCAGTTCATCGGCAGGGCGATAGACCTCAATAACACCGGTTTGTAATACGATCGTTCGAGGCTCAATTGATTCGCCTGACGTAATTAATTGTTGGGGAGCACATGTAAAAGGGGTACTGGCCGATATTAAACACTGTTCGAGCCGGCGTAATTCAGAAAGCGGTTTCGCATTAACGTTCATGCAGACCTCAAGGCATCCGTATTTGTCGGTTCAATATTATTTTTCTTACTTCTGTAAAAAGCGGGGGAGGCAACCCCTCCCCCGCTTTCAGGTATTACCAGGTATATTTCACACCCAGGTTTGCGCCCCAGTTCTGGTCAACGTCGCCGCCGCCCAGATAAGTGGCATCCGTGTAAGCGCTGAAGTTCTTCGTGAAGCTGAACTGGGTGCCCAGCCCTACCCGCACAGCGGAGCCTTTCACGCCGTTATCAATGCTGTCACCGTTAATATCGGCATTGTTATCGGCGTCGTCATAGACCCAGGCCAGTTTGAAGTAAGGCGTCAGGGCCTGATCGCCGCCGTAGTTGAAGGTGTAACCTGTATCAACACCGAGTTCATAACGCAGGCTGTCGTAAGATTGCCCATCCATGCGCATGTCATTGCTGAGACGATAATCATCGCCAGACTGGAACAGGCCAGACACGGCTGCGTATGGTGTGACATAGCCGGACAGGTTTGGTTTCCAGTCATAGCCCAGCTTCAGCCCAAAACCAACAGCGTCATTAGTGGTGTTGCCGTCAACATACTGGCCGTTGCTCATGTTAGCAGAGAGATCGCTGTTGAAGCGGGTGTAGCTCAGGGAGCTGTCGAGGAACAGATCGTTCGCAAACTTCGCTGACGCGTAGATCATCGCCGTCTGGCTATCCTGATCGACCTGACCGGTACGATCGCTGATATCCCCCTTCGCGAAACCTGCCGCACCACCGACGATCCACTTCACATTATTACCGTCAATCTGGGTATCCAGACCGACCATAATGCCGCTCACGTCCTGATCGTAGCTAATAACACCATTGTCACCGTCGAAGTTACCACCGAAGTAGCTCACCCACGCCCCGCCGTTGTCCGCCAGGCCGTGACGGCTGTTGGTCAGACGCGTACCTACGGTATCCTGCTGCAGATTCCAGATATTGGTATTAGCAGAAGGGATACTCAGCGCCATATTGGCGTAGTCGGTCAGCGCTTTCTGCTGGAGGACAACAGAGTCACCCTGCTGCTGCGCCTGGTAAGTGTAAGCACCTAAATCGGCTTTGTTTGCAGCAGTAAAGCTGGCTGCAGTATCCGCGTTATTGTCATAGACGCGAATAATCTCTTTGTTTTTGTAATCGGCGACGGAACCGGCTCCGGTCGCGTTGTCGATACGGACCTTGTAGTTACCGGCGACGTCACCGTTCACCGCCAGATGGCCGTCAGAGTTAATGGCCACTACGCCGTAATCATAATCGGCGCTGCGCTTATCGTTGGTGATATAGCGGGCGTTGTTCAGATCGCTGTTCAGCACGTAATCACGGCTGGCAACGTTCAGCACACCGCCATCGGTCAGCACCATATTGTGCGTATCAACCTGGCCAAGCCCCAGCGCCAGCTCAGCACCGTTATCCACGGTGATGGTGTTGGCATACAGGTCGGCCGTTTCTTCCGTCAGTGCCGCACGGCTATCGCTGTCCAGATACAGATGGTCGGTAGCCACGCCGCCGTTGTCGCCGATATTCAATGAGGACGCATTGGTCAGGGTGATGGTATCCGCCAGCAGGCCTGAGTTTTCAACATTGACCTGAGACTGGTTGTTTACCGCCAGCGTGTCGATGTTAGATACCTTACGGGTATCCCACTCGGAGCCGTTATCCAGCGCGATGTTAAACAGACCGCTCTGATACACCTCTTCGCCCGCAACGTGACCGTTGCTGTCGTAAGTGGAATCAGGCCAGATACTGTTTGGAGAGAGCGTGCGCCAGTCGACGTTGCTGTAGCCCTGACCGTACATCTGCGCCGTGCCGATAGCTTCGACGCTGGACTGAGCTGCGCCCACCCATTTACTGCCGTTGGTCAGCGTAACATCGAGCGTATCAGTACCGTCCCAGCCGTTGGTGGTAGGGTTGTACACACCGTCTTCGGTGGTATCCGTTGCCGGATCGCCGTTCGGGTAGAAGTTGTTGTCGAAGGTGCTGGAGAACAGAATATCGCCCGTAACGGTGGAGTGATCGAACGTGGCGCTGGTCTGCATCGCGTTATCCGACGCGCTGGCGGCCACAATCAGCGCCGCATCGTCTGCCGCCGTCGCGCCGGTTTCACCATAGTCACTCGGCTTCGCGGTTTGACCGTAGAATCCGCTGGTCCCTAAATCGCTGTACGCGCCGGAAGTCAGTACCGAATCTTTCACCACGAGCGTGTCGGTAAAGACGTTGCTGCTGTTGGCTACGCCTTCAACACCGTCGTACGGGGTATTATCGAGTTCCTGGTACCCCTGCGTCAGGGTAATCCCCGCAACGTGGGAGTTATTCTGGATAACGATATCCGATTCCACATCCAGGGTAATCGCGTTACCCAGGGCATAAGTGTCCAGATAATGCGTCTCTGTGCTCTGGCCATTGACGACGTCATAAGCGTAATGCTCATAGGTATCGTTGATCGTAGTGTTATCCACGGTCAGGCTAAAACGATCGTACTGTGAATGTGTCGTGCCGTCGGTATCTATACCGTTTGCACACGTGGTGGTCATACACTCAGAAGTGATCATGCCGTTAATGGTGCTATTGGAAATACTCAACGCATTCGCCCGGCCATTGATGCCATCATCCAGGTAGTACGTTGAAATAACGCCATTCACGGTGGCTTTATTAATCGCGGGATAAATATCACCATCATGGATGGCATCCGAGTAATCCCAGTCGGCATAACCATAATACCAGGGGGTGGACGCTGTATTATCGTATCCGAAGGTATTATATGTCGTACCGGAAATATCCTTCGCATTGGCCTGAGAAGCGATAGCCAGGGTGCAGGCTAATGCAAGTTGAGATACAACGAGTTTCTTTTTCCATGTTTGCATTGGGTCATCCCTCCTCAGGGACGTAAGCAAGTTTGTCCATCAATGAATTTGCAATATTTAATTGCGGAGGGAATTATGCAGTTTCATTTCGAAAAGGTTCAATGAATGTTTCCATTAAGTCCGTTTTCAGACAAAAAACACATTCAGACCACAAACCAAAAGGCGTCATAAAATAAATATTATAAAAACAGAATGTTAATACACAGCTAAACCTACCGGAAGAACATACCGGAAAATAATAAATCATTTTTAATTATGCATTCATTTCCATATAGAAATAACACGAATATTTCATTCTTCTCTCAGCGTTATACTGACCTGTATTATATTATTCATGGCAGGCAAACTCACCTGCCGCATTTCACAAAAACAAAATGCCCACTTTAGTAAAACACCCGTCTTCACTTTGATGTACACTAGCCCTCTTTGTTCCACAAACATCAGGCATACCATGAACGATTTAATTGCACGACCACGCCGCCTGCGCAAGTCACCGGCACTGCGCGCTATGTTTGAAGAGACAACCCTGAGCTTAAACGATCTGGTGTTGCCGATTTTTGTTGAAGAAGAGATCGATGACTACAAAGCCATCGAAGCCATGCCGGGCGTCATGCGCATTCCGGAGAAATATCTGGCACGTGAGATCGAACGTATCGCCAACGCGGGGATCCGCTCGGTGATGACCTTCGGCATCTCCCACCACACTGACGCGACCGGCAGCAACGCGTGGAAAGAAGATGGCCTCGTTGCCCGCATGTCCCGCATCTGCAAAGAGACCGTGCCTGAAATGGTGGTGATGTCCGATACCTGCTTCTGCGAATATACCTCGCACGGTCACTGCGGCGTGCTGTGCGATCACGGCGTGGATAACGATGCCACCCTGCTTAACCTTGGCAAGCAGGCTGTTGTCGCGGCCGCTGCGGGCGCAGATTTCATCGCACCGTCTGCTGCGATGGACGGACAGGTTCAGGCGATTCGTCAGGCCCTGGACGCGGCCGGTTTCACCGACACCGCCATCATGTCCTACTCCACCAAATTTGCCTCCTCCTTCTACGGCCCGTTCCGTGAAGCCGCCGGGACGGCGCTGAAAGGCGATCGTAAAACCTATCAGATGAACCCGCTGAACCGTCGGGAAGCGATTCGTGAATCCCTGCTCGATGAAGCCCAGGGCGCAGACTGCCTGATGGTAAAACCGGCTGGCGCGTACCTTGATATCCTGCGCGACATCCGCGAGCGCACCGAGCTGCCGCTGGGCGCTTATCAGGTGAGCGGTGAGTACGCGATGATCAAATTCGCCGCCCTGGCGGGTGCCATTGATGAAGAGAAAGTGATCCTGGAAAGCCTGGGTGCGATCAAACGCGCAGGCGCGGATCTGATCTTCAGCTACTTCGCGCTGGATCTGGCCGAGAAGAAAATTCTGCGTTAATCCGCTTTAGCGCCGGGTGGCGGCTTCGCCTTACCCGGCCTACGCTCTGCTCAAATCTTCACCCAACTGCAATACAACCGACATCTGCTCCTTCTACTGTCTTCGCAAGACGGCAGGAGGAGTGACCATGTTTAGCCTCGATAGCGTTCTCGACGATCTTTGGCCTCAGGCGAGGCCCGCACCATGGCAAAAAAGTCTGTTAAAAAGACTGTTCTATGAAGACGAATTTCAGCAATTTGCCGCCGCTCACCGCCACCTGAAAGGCCTGGATATGGTGGAGCAGGTTCTGGAACACCTGGATATTCTCTGCACCGTTTCCGCCCGCGATCTTGAACAAATCCCCGAACATGGCCCGCTGGTCATTATTGCCAACCACCCGACGGGTACGCTGGACGGACTGGCGCTGCTGTATGCCGTCTCCCGCGTACGGCGCGATGTTAAAGTCGTCACCAACCGGATGCTGACCCACCTTGAGCCCCTCAGCTCGCTGTTTATTCCGGTGGACAACATGGGCGGCAGGACGGCGAAAACGTCTCTGGTGCAGATGGAACAGCATCTGCAAAACGCGGGCGTGCTGATCTTCTTCCCGGCAGGCGAAGTGTCCCGCCCCACGCGCAAAGGCATTCGCGACAAAAAGTGGCACTCTGGCTTTATCAAACTCGCCAGCAAGCTGCGCGCTCCGCTGCTGCCGGTGCATATTCAGGCGCATAACAGCCTGCTCTTTTATGCCAGCACGCTGGTCTCCCCGACGCTGTCCATGCTGCTGCTGATGCAGCAGATGTTCCGCCGCCGCCATAGCCAGCTGCCGATCAAAATCGGCCAGCAGATTGCGTGGCATCACTGGCACAGCGCTAACCTTTCGTCGCGTGAGATGGCCGAGCACTGCCGTCAGCACGTGATGCGTCTTGGCAAGGGAGTGCCCGGCGTCTTTAAAACCCAGTGCGCGATTGCCCGTCCGGAAGACCGGGCCACCCTGAAACGCGCGCTGGCGCAGGCCGAATGTCTGGGTAAAACCAGCGACGGTAAAACCATCTATCTTTGGCAGCGAAACGGTCAGGAAGACGCCCCGCTGCTGCGCGAGCTGGGCCGCCTGCGCGAGATTGCCTTTCGCGCGGTGGAGGAAGGGAGCGGCAAACGTCGTGACACCGACAGTTACGACGATGATTATCTGCACCTGATCCTGTGGGATGAGGACGATCTGGAGATCGTCGGGGCGTATCGCTTTATGCCGACGGCCATGCAGATCGAAAAGCGCGGCGTTGAGGGGTTGTACAGCTATAGCCTGTTTCACTACGACGACAAAATGCAGGACGTGCTGGAACACGGCATTGAGCTGGGGCGCAGCTTTATTCAGCCGCGCTACTGGGGACGCCGCGGCCTGGACTATTTATGGTCCGGCATTGGGGCTTACCTGGCGCGCTATCCGCACTACCGCTACCTGTTTGGCCCGGTCTCGATTTCCGGCGGCTTACCGCCTGCCGCGCGGGATCTGCTGGTCGCCTTTTACCGCCTGTGGTTCCCGGCGACACATCCGCTCGCCGCCTCGCGCCAGCCGTACCCGGCATCGCTGCCGGACGTGCTGGCACAGTTTGGCGGCGTGGATTACGTGGACGACCTGACGAAGCTGAAATTCCTGCTCGGCAATCTGGGCTGCGGCATTCCGCCGCTCTACAAGCAATATTCCGAACTCTGTGAACCCGGCGGCGTACAGTTTATTGATTTTGGCAGCGACCCGGCGTTCAACAACTGCGTTGACGGGCTGGTGCTGGTGGATTTGTGTTACCTGAAAGCGAACCGCTATCAGCGGTATATTGAGGCGCACCTTTAAATGTGCGGTATTTGTAGGCCGGGCAAGGCGTAGCCGCCACCCGGCAATTGTGCACCGTTTTCGCCGGGTGGCGCTGCGCTTACCCGGCCTACGGGAGCGACGGGTTAAGGACGATAAAACGGCTTATCGCCCAAAATCGTCGCCCGCTGCATAATCCGGCGCTGCGGCAGATAGTCCGCATTGGCATAGTGCTGCGTGACGCGGTTATCCCAGATCGCCAGATCGTTTTCCTGCCAGCGCCAGCGCACCTGGAACTCCGGTTTGGTGATATGCGCAAACAGGAAACCTAACAGCGCCTCACTCTCTTTTTCCGTGACGTCCACGATGCGCGTAGTGAACCCTTCGTTCACAAACAGCGCCTGCTTGCCCGTCACCGGATGGGTCCGCACCACCGGGTGCAGCAGCGGGGGATGCTTCGCCACAGCCTCCTGCCAACGCTGATGTTCCTCTGCTGTTTTACGGTACTTGTACTCCGGGAACGATTTTTTGAAGTCGTGCTCCGCCCGCAGCCCGCTCAGCAGCGTCCGGAACGGCGCGGAGAGCGCCTCATACGCCGCAATCCCGCTGGCCCACAGCGTATCGCCCCCCGTCTCCGGCAGCCGTTTCGCCGCCAGAATGGCCCCCGCAGGCGGCGTCTCGATAAAGGTCACATCGGTATGCCAGTTATCGTTATCCGGCGGGTTATCGTTGTGGGTGTCGAGGACGATAATCTCTTTCACCCCTTCCGCATGCGGATAGACCGGGTGGATATGCAGATCGCCAAAGCGCAGGGCCAGCGCGCGCTGCTGCTGCGGGGTGATCGCCTGCTCGCGCAGGAACACCACCTGATGACGCAGCACCGCGTGGTACAGCTGCTCAAACTGGTTATCGCTCAGCGGACGGGTCACATCCAGGCCCGATACCTGTGCGCCAATGTACGGCCCCAGCGGGGTAATGGTCAGACGTTCACTCATTGTATTTCTCCATGCCAGGGCGTCAGGCGGCGCTGTAACGCGCGCAGCCCCAGTTCTAATCCGAAGGCGATCGCGGCGATCACCGCGATCCCTGCCAGCACCACGTCAGTCGCCAGGAACTCTCCCGCCGACTGCACCATAAACCCGAGGCCGCGCGTGGCTGCAATCAGCTCTGCCGCCACCAGCGTGGACCAGCCCACGCCAAGGCCGATGCGCAGCCCGGTTAAAATTTCCGGCAGTGCGCCCGGTAAAATAACGAACAGCAGCACCTGCGTACGGCTGGCTCCCAGCGACTGTGCCGCGCGGATCCGCACCTGCTGAGCGCTCTTCACGCCCGCCAGCGCCGACATGGCCACCGGGGCAAAAATCGCCAGATAGATCAGCAGGATTTTTGACGTTTCACCGATGCCGAACCAGATCACCATCAGCGGCAGATAGGCCAGCGGCGGGACCGGGCGGTAAAGCTCAATCAGCGGGTCGAGGATGCCGCGCACCGTCGGGCTCAGCCCCATCGCAATCCCCACGGGAATGCCGATAATCACCGCCGCCAGCAGCGCCACCAGAATGCGCGCCAGGCTGGCGCCTAAGTGCTGCCAGAGCGTGGCATCCATAAAGCCCTGCGGCCCGAAGATGGTAATGAGTTTGGCCAGCACCTGTCCCGGCGGCGGCAGAAACAGCGGGCTGACCCACTGCATGGCAGCAACTGCCCACCAGACCGCCAGCAGCACCAGTAGCGTGCCGACGCTCAACGTGATGTGACGTGAGAAAGGCCAGCGCAGCGCCAGACGCGTGCGGCGCGTTTTTTCACTGAAGACGATGCTCATGAGAAGGCCTCCCGCTGTTCAAACACGCGGCTTAAAACGTACTCACGCTGTTCGATAAACAGCGGATCGGATTTGATGCTGCGCACGGGTTCCCCCGCGACGTAGCGGCGGGCGAAATCCAGCGGCAAGCGCTCCAGCACGCGGCCCGGCCCTGGCGAGAGCAGCACCAGCTCGGTAGCCATAAATACCGCCTCTTCGATATCGTGTGTAATCAACAGCACCTGCTTGCCCGTCTCATGCCAGAGGCGCAACAGCAGGGTTTGCATCTGCTCGCGGGTGAAGGCGTCGAGCGCCCCGAACGGCTCATCCAGCAGCAACAGCTGCGGATTCGCGGCCAGCGCGCGGGCAATTCCGACACGCTGTCGCTGGCCGCCGGAAAGCTGCCAGATATAGCGTTTTTCCGCGCCTTCCAGCCCCACTTTTTTCAGCATCGCCCGCGCCGTTTCCAGCCGCTGTTCACGATTGATGCCCGCAAGCTGTAGTCCAAACGCCACGTTTTCCTGCACGTTGCGCCACGGGAGCAGGCCTTCATTCTGGAAGACCACGCCGCGCTCGGCGCCGGGGCCTTCCACCTTTTTGCCTTCCAGTTGAATGGAGCCATGCTGATAAGGGACAAACCCGGCGATCAGATTCAGCAGCGTGGTTTTTCCGCACCCGGACGGGCCAAGCACCACCAGCAGCTCACCGCTGTCCAGCGTCAGGTTGATCTCCTCCAGCGCGGGTTTGCCACCGTAATCAGCAGACAGATTTGTAATATTCAGCATGGCGGACTCCTTATTTCACAAAACGATCGGTCACGTACTGGCTGTAATCCGTCGCTACCGCGGGCACTTTGCCCTGCTCTTTCAGGAAGGTGGCGGTATCAACAATCGCTTTGTTTACCGGCCCGGTCAGCTGCTGCACCTGCTGCGCGGTGGTCAGATAGGTATTGCCCTTCACCAGCCCCGGCACGTCCGCTTCCGGCACGCCGCTCAGGCGGGAGAGTTTTTCCAGGTTGGCGGGCTGCTTCAGCCATTCATCCGGGTTACTGATGTACGGCTGCTGGGCGTCAATCGCGCTTTTCGCGAAGGCTTTCACCACCTCAGGATGTTTCTCGGCGAAGTCTTTACGCACGACCCACACGTCGAGCGTTGGCGCGCCCCACTGGCCCACTTTTTCGGAGTCGGTCAGCACGGTGCCGTCTTTTTCCAGTTCGTTCACGGCCGGTGCCCACACATACGCCCCGTCAATGTCACCGCGCTGCCAGGCCGCGATAATCGCCGGCGGCTGGAGGTTAATAATTTGTACCTGCCCCGGCTTGATGCCCCAGTGTTTGAGCGCCGCCAGCAGGCTGTAGTGGGTGGTCGAAATAAACGGCACGGCGATGCGTTTGCCGATCAGATCTTCCGGTTTGGTGATGTTTTTCTTCACCACCAGCGCTTCAGAGTTACCGAGCTGCGAAGCGAGCAGGAACACCTCGATCGGCACCTGCTGGCTGGCCGCGACCGCCAGCGGGCTGGAGCCGATATTGCCGATCTGCACGTCGCCGGAGGCTAACGCACGCACCACGGACGCGCCGCTGTCGAACTTGCGCCAGTCAACTTTCGCGCCGCTCTCTTTGGCAAAGGTGTTGTCCGCCTGCGCGACTTTCGCCGGTTCCGCAGAAGTTTGATACGCGACGGTGACGTCCACCGCCTGCGCCTGAAATGCCCACAGCGCCAGTGCGCCGAGAAGTGTGATTCGCGATGAAATTGCCATAGAGCCTGCTCCCCTTGTTGTTATGAGGGCAGTATTTCCAACGCGGGAATTTTGATAAAGGAATAAAAATGAATCGCTCATAACGATTCGTTTTTAGATAAAAAGCGGGAAAGGATAGTTGGTTTTGTGCGCTTGTTTTTTTCCCTCTCCCTGTGGGGTGAGGAATCCCCAGTAATTTTATACCTGAAGCGATGCATGTGACTTCAGGAAAATAAATGGCTTACAGCGATGCCCTGGTCCGGCTGTAAATCGCTGAGGCGTTTCCTGTAGGCCGGGGCGAGGCGCATGGATGCGCCGAGAGGGCGGGCTTTACAGGGATGTTACCTCCGCCCGTCCCCGACAAGCCGGAAGGAATAAGCCGAAGGCACCGCGAAGCGGCGATTTACCGCCGGGAGCCCGGGTCGCCAGGGCGGTGGCGATTGAGCCGCCCTGGCACGTTCACCGGCCATGTCCTTACAGAGTAGCAAGGAACATAAAGTGAACGGAATGACCACTTCAGCCGTATGTTCCCCCTCACCCCAGCCCTCTCCCTCAAGGGAGAGGGGGTTGTCCGTGCAGGTATTATTTTGTGGGGATCCCTCAGCCCTGTGGGAGAGGGCCAGCGATCCGTAGGCCGGGTAAGGCGCAGCCGCCACCCGGCAAAGCACTCAGCGCTGCGCGTTAAGCTCAGCAATGTCTTTCGGCGTGGTCCGACAGCATCCGCCGATTAACTTCGCTCCCGCTTCCAGCCACTGCGGTAAATACCCCGCCAGCGTCTCGCACGCTTCGCCGTGGTGGTGCCAGGTTTTGGTCACCGCATCATAATGCTCGCCCGAGTTCGGGTAGACCACCAGCGGCAGCGGCGTCAGGCTTTGCAGGTGCTTCAGTGCCGCCGTGGTGTTTTCCAGCGCGATGCAGTTAATGCCCAGCGCGATGATATGCGGAGAGTCGGCCAGCGCGCTGACTACGTCACGCAGCGGCGTACCGTCGCTCAGGTGCTCGCTGTCACGCAGGGTAAACGAGAACCACGCCCGGGCGCGAGGATACTCGGCCAGAAGCGCCGCCAGCGCCTTAATTTCCCCAAACGAAGGCAGCGTTTCGCAGGCCAGCAGGTCTGCACCCGCGTCCAGCAGCGCTTCCACGCGCGGGCGGTGGAATTCTGTGAATTCTTCGGCACTGCGCACGTAGTCGCCGCGATACTCTGAGCCATCCGCCAGATACGCGCCGTACGGCCCAACGGAGCCCGCTACCAGCAGCGTGCCCGCGTGCGGGTTTTCGGCCAGGTACGCTTCGCGGGCCTTACGCGCCAGCTCCACGCTTTTGCCAATCAGCGCCCGGGACTGCGCTTCGTCCAGGCCGCGCGCCGCAAAACCCGCAGGCGTGGCCTGGTAGCTGGCGGTGATCGCCACCTGCGCACCTGCGCGGTAATAATCAAGATGCACTTCGCGGATAAGCTCCGGGTTTTCCATCAGCACTTTGGCAGACCAGAGGCTGTCTGCCAGGTTGCAGCCGCGCGCTTCCAGCTCCGTCGCCATCGCGCCATCCAGCACCACAAACGGCTGCTTTTCAAGGAGGGCGGTAAGCGGATTATTCTGCGACATGTTCAGGCTCCTGCGATGTCATATTTCGGGTCAGATAGTAGGCACCATAACACAGGGCGACAAACGGAATCCCGCAATAAAGGGCAATGCGCTGGCTTGGGTCAAACCACAGGCCGACACAGGCCACCACGCAGAGGATAAAACCGAGCACCGGTACCAGCGGATACCACGGCGCGCGGTACTGCAGCGCAGAGAGCGGCTGCCCGGACTGCAGATGGCGACGACGGAAAACGAAGTGCGACGCGCAGATGCTGATCCAGACGGCTACCACCGCAAAGCCAGAAATCGCCGAGAGCGCGACAAACACCGTGTCCGGCGCCACGACGCTTGAGAACAGCGCCAGCACGCCCCCGAGCATAGAAACCGACAGCGCCGTCAGCGGCACACCGTTTTTATTTACGCGGGCAAAACAGCGCGGGAGCGTTTTCTCATTAGAAAGCGACCACAGCATGCGCCCGGAGGCGTACAGCCCGGAGTTCGCCGCCGAAAGGATCGCCGTCAGGATCACAAAGTTAAAGATATCCGCCGCGTAAGGAATACCGACCTTTTCAAACACCAGCACGAACGGGCTCTTTTCCACGCCCGCCTGCTGCATCGGGATCAGCGCCGCCAGCACAAACACGGTGCCGATAAAGAAGATGATCAGGCGAGCAATAGTGGTACGGATCGCAACCGGAATCACCTTGTGTGGATTTTCCGTTTCGCCCGCGGCGATGCCGATGAGTTCTGTCCCGGAGAAGGCAAAGTTCACCGCCACCATGGTCATCAGGATCGGCAGGCCGCCGTGCGGGAACCAGCCTTCGGCAGTGATGTTGCTTAAGCCCGGCGCGGGGGAACCGTCCTGCATCGGGATAAAGCCAAAGACTGCCGCGCCGCCAAGAATAATGAAGGCGATGATGGTGATGACTTTCACCAGGGAGAACCAGAACTCGCCTTCCGCAAAGAAGCGCGTTGAGATGACGTTCAGGCCAAAAATCACCACGCAGAAGACCACGCACCACGCCCAGACGGGCACCTGCGGGAACCAGTACTGCATGCAAAAGCCCGCGGCGGTGAAGCTTGAACCGAGCGCTACCGTCCAGGTGAGCCAGTAGAGCCACGCCACGGTGTAGCCCGTCGCCGGGCCAAGATAGCGAGCGGCATAGACGTGGAACGCGCCGGTCTCCGGCATCGCCACGGAGAGTTCGCCCAGACACTGCATCACCAGCCAGACCACCAGCGCACCTATCAGGTAGGCCAGCAGCGTGCCCGCCGCCCCGGTCGTGGAAATGATGTAGCCGGTATTGAAGAATAACCCTGTCCCAATCACGCCACCCAGCGAGAGCATGATCAGGTGGCGTGTTTTCATGGTGCGCTTAAGCTGCCCATTTTCTTGTTGTGTTTGCATATTACCTTCTATACGTATGGACATCTAAACATCCAAAGAAGGTGTGTTATACCGCGATTGTTAATAAAAAGCTAGATGACCAGACGCAAACGGGCGCGCCGCGCGCTGAGTCTGGGGTGGGTTGTGAGGATCACATACAGAATAGGACGCCAGGCCATAAGCACCTCCGCAAGCAGATACTTACAGCATGGTGCGGACGAGGTCGCTCCTGGGTCAGACAAAAGTCGTATCTTTTCCCTACCAGCTAAACCTTCTGCATGCCTCGCGCAGGCGAATTAAAAACTGGCGCGCGTTAGTCGTCATCGCCGATTTCTGCGACCACACCGCGCAATACTGAGCCGACGGCAACTGGGCGATGGGCAGCGCGACCAGCTTGTCATCAAGCTGCAGCGGCTGACACATTGCCCGAGCAACCACCGTCAGATAGTCCGCGTTGAGTACCATACTCAGTCCGGTGATAACAGAATCCGTACGCAGCGGAGTCACGTCGACCTGTCGGTAAAAATGGCTGAGCTCGTTTTGCAACTGCTGGTAGTAACCCATTGATGACTCCGGCAGTAGCCATTTAGCCTGACGTAGCGCCATCAGATCCCGTGCGTCAGCCAGCGGATGTCCTTTGCGCGCGACGATACAAAACGGCGAGGTGAACAGGGGTTCGATCATTACCCCTTCTGGCGGCGCCATCGGATCGACAGAACCGATGGCAATGTCAATTTCACCGTTGCGTACGCCGGGTAACAGCGAGGATAACTGTCCTTCTTTAACCGTCAGCAGCACCTGCGGCAGCGTCTCTTTAAACGCTTCGGCCACATCGGGAAACACCGTCAACGCAATCAGTGACGAGAATCCCACGGTCAGCCGTCCGTGGGTGTAATGGTTAATCTGTTCCACTTCATCTGCCGCACGGCGCAACTCCTCCAGCACCCACTCCGCGCGGTGAGAAAAGGCCACTCCCGCCTCGGTCAGGGCGATGCCCTCTTTGCTGCGCAATAAAAGTTGCGTGCCTAAAGTTTGCTCAAGCTCACGCAATGTTCGGCTCAACCCGGGCTGAGAAACGCCCAGCTCACGCGCGGCTGAACGAATACTGCCGCTACGTGCCACCTGACGAAAGGCCTGAAGATGCCCAAGCTTTGGCAAATATCTCATCACTCACCCTATAACAAAAAAGCATCACCTATAGAAAAATTATATCTTCCCGAGTCTCAGGTAAACCCCTAGATTCGGAATACACACCACACTCCTCATCACACTCTGACGTCAGGCGGAAAATAAAATGAAAAGCCAGTCACAGATGATTTTTTTGCTTTTTGTCGGCTATGTCGTGGTCTATATCGATAAAACCGTCATGGGGTTTGCCCTGCTGCCTATCGAAAAAGAGTTCAGCCTCACCAGCGCGGAGCTGGGCTATATCACCGGCATTTTCTTCCTGGCCTATTCTCTCTTTCAGGTGCCAGCGGGCTGGCTGAACGACAGGCTCGGCTATAAAACCATGCTGCTCCTCTCCCTGTGCGCGCTGGGGATTTTCGCCCTGTGCTTCGGTGCGCTGGGCATGAGCTTTGGCCTGCTGCTGCTGTTTCGCTTTCTCTCCGGAGTGGGGCATTCCGGCTATCCCTGCTCATGCGCAAAAGCGGTGGTCAGCAATTTCTCGCTGGAAAAACGCACTTTTGCACAATCGGTTTTACTTTCCTCCGCCGGGCTGGCAATGACCGTGGGGCCCATTGTGGCCGTCTCTGCGCTGGAGCATCTGGGCTGGCACGCGTCGTTTGTGGTGCTGGGGATTGTTGCTTGTGCCATCGCCGTGCTGATCGCCGTGCGCGTGCCCTATCAGAAACCTGCGCCGCGCCAGCAGTCAGGTGAACAAAACGGCGTCCTGTGGCGTAACCCGACGGTGGTGCTACTCTTTGTCTCTGTGTTCTGCATCAATATTCCCAGCTATGGCCTGATGGCCTGGCTGCCAAAATTCTTCGTGCAGAGCAGGGGGATGCCGCTAGAAATTTCCGGCTATATCGTCGCCGTCGGCGGCGCGGGGATTTGGTTCTCGTCCTTGTGCACCGGCTGGTTCGTCGGGAAATATTTCCACAACCGCGAGCCGCAGGTGATTTTGATCTGCGCACTGATCGGTGCTGCTGCTATTTTCGGCATCTTCCATACCGCCACGGCACTGACGGCCAGCATCCTGCTGTTCGTGGGGGAGATTTTCCTGATGGCAACCTTTGTAACCGCCTTTACCCTGCCGATGAAACGTCTTCCGGAGAATATTATGGGCTCGGCTATCGGCCTGATAAACACCGGCGGAACGCTGGGAGGCTTCGTTTCGCCTGTCGTAATTGGCTATCTTGTCGGGAAAAGCCACAGCTACGAAAGCGCGTTTATTTTCCTGTCACTGGCAATGGTCTGCGCGGGTGCGGCGATAGTACCGCTGATAAAAAAACCTGTGGCCACGCTGCCGGTGACTGACTGAAGGAGACCGTCATGAAAAGTACCACTGAAAACCTTATCCGCGACGTTAATGAAGAGGTGATCCGCTGGCGCAGGCATATTCACGCCAACCCGGACCTCTCGTTTCAGGAAAAACCCACCGCTGATTTTATTGCCCGCGAGCTGGGGAATCTGCCGGAGCTGGTGATAAGCCGCCCGCTGGATAACAGCGTAGTAGCCGTATTGCAAGGCGAAAAGCCAGGCCCAACGTGGGCGCTACGGGCCGATATCGACGCGCTACCGCTACAGGAAGAGAGTGGAGAATCATTTAGCTCCACTCGGCCCGGCGTGATGCACGCCTGCGGTCACGATGCCCACACCGCCATGTTAATGGGGGCAGCGAAAGTGCTCTGCCATCTGCGCAGCCAGCTTTGCGGCAGCATTAAGTTTATCTTCCAGCCTGCCGAAGAGGTGCCGCCGGGCGGCGCACGCGAGCTGGTGGAGAAAGGAGTCGTTGACGACGTCGAAAAGATTTTCGGCCTGCACGTTTTTCCGAACAGCCCTACTGGAAAAATCACACTGAAAGAGGGCGTTTACGTCGCCTCTAGCGATAACTTTGACATCACTATTTTTGGGCAGGGTGGCCACGGCTCAATGCCGCAGTTTTGTATCGATCCGGTGGTAATCGGTGCTGAAGTGGTTACCGCACTGCAAAACGTGGTCGCACGTAATCTTGACCCGATTAACGCCCCGGTGCTGACCATTGCCACCTTCCAGGCCGGAGATAGCTATAACGTCATTCCGGACAGCGCCCGTCTGGCAGGAACGGTGCGAACCCATAATCAGCAGGTTCGTGAACAGGTTCCCCAGCTGATGCAGCGTATTGTTGAAGGCGTAGTGAGCGCCCACGGGGCGCGCTGCGAGATCCGCTGGCAGCAGGGTTATGCCGTCGGAAATAACCATACCGACACCAACGCCATCGCCAAAAAAGCCATTGCGGAGCACTTTGGTGACGGGACGCTGCAGTTGACCGATCGCGCGCTCTTCGGCAGCGAAGATTTCTCATCCTATCAGGAGAAAATTCCCGGCTCGTTCCTGTTTATCGGCTGCGGCAACGAGGAAAAGGGTGCGGTATGGAACGTCCATAACCCACATTTCCGCATTGACGAAGCCGCGCTGGCCGTGGGCGTTAAGGCACATATTGCGCTGGTAAGCGCGTTATTTGAGGCGATTTAACGCCTCACCAACCATTGCACTTTAACCGGTGCAATGGTTGGTAATTCTCATAATCAGTTCTATAGTCGTCACAGTTTCTTAGTAACCAGGACTGACTGATGCGCTTTAACGGACTGACTAAAGGTTTCTTTATTTTCATTCTCGCCCTTGTGACCTGGGCCTTCTTCGACGTGCTGTCGCCCTACTTCTCCGCGATACTGTGGGCCGCCATTCTGACCGTTATCTTCAACCCGGTAAAAAACAAGCTGCGCGCCGCGCTGGGGGATCGCAACGGGCTGGCCTCGCTGTTGACCATCGGCATTATCTGCCTGATCGTTTTTATTCCGTTGATGGTGATCCTCTCCTCGCTCGCCATTGAGCTGAACGTGGTTTACACCAAACTGCAGGAGAACAACACCCAGTTCCCGGAAGTGGTGGCGAGCATCTTCAACCACCTGCCTGACTGGGCCAGCGGCTTCCTCGCGGATCACAACCTGACCAACGCGGCGCAGATCCAGAAAAAACTCTCCGATGTCGCTCTGCAGGGCGGACAGTATCTCGCCGGCAGCGCGTTTCTGATTGGCAAGGGAACGTTTGGCTTTGCAATTAGCTTCGGCATCATGCTGTATCTGCTGTTCTTCCTGCTGAAAGACGGCCCGTATCTGGTACGCCAGATCCTCGACTCCCTCCCCCTGTCCGACTTCGCGAAGCAGCACCTGTTCGCCAAATTCGTCGGCGTGTCACGCGCCACGGTAAAAGGGACGGCGGCGGTGGCCGTGGTTCAGGGCATCCTCGGCGGGATTGCGTTTGCAATTGCCGGTATCGACGGCAGCGTGCTCTGGGGCGCATTGATGGCCTTCCTCTCGCTGGTGCCCGCCATCGGCTCGGCGATTGTCTGGGTGCCTGCCGCTATCTTCCTGTTCGCCACGCACCAGATCTGGCAGGGGCTGTTTATTGTCGGCTTCTTCGTGATCGTCGTTGGGCTGGTGGACAATATCCTGCGCCCGCTGCTGGTGGGGAAAGACACCAAAATGCCGGACTACCTGATTCTGATCTCCACCCTCGGCGGCATGGAGCTGTACGGCATTAACGGCTTTGTGATTGGGCCGCTCATCGCCGCGCTGTTTATCGCCTGCTGGAACCTCTTCTCCGGACGCGATCACGAAGGTAACGCCGAAGAGCTGGACGCGGATTTCATCGAAGAAGGAAAAAATCCTCCAGATTTGTAAGGACGTGACGATAAAGACCACACCAGGCGGCGCTGTGCCGCCTTTTTTTTCGCCTTAAATCAGACGTTTTCTATAATTTGAAGAACGCCATCCTACTCATGTCGTAAAAGGATCATCTGGTGCGAATCGCGACGATAACAAACTGGGCCTATGGGGCCACGGTCTGCCTGACTATCGCCTCCGGCATCATCATGCTGATGGCGTCCAGTGCGGATACCCTCGAACGTCAGGCCGTTGAACAACGGCAGAAATTTGATCAACTGACGGAAGATATCGAAACCGATATCTGGGCGCAGTCTGATTTAGCGCGGCTGTACGTCATTAAAAAAGATCCTCAGGTGCTCAAGGAATATAACCAGGCAGAAAACAGCCTGAAGCGCATCGAGCTTCGGCTGGAAAAGCTGCAGGATAACGGCGCATCGGATGAAGAGCTGGCCCTGCTGCATGAAGGAATAAAGATCGTCGATGAGCTGCAGGACGAGCAGCAAACCGCCCTCGCCAGCCTGGAACGCGGTGAAGACGCCCAGGCCGTTGCTTTACTCTATGGTCAGCCCTATGAGCAGGAGCTGGATCGCGCGCAGAATCAGATCGATCACTTTCGCCAGATACTCGACAAGCGCGTCATCGGCTCCGTTCAGGAGGCGACAAAAAAATCGAAAGCGCTGCGTACCGCCTCTGAGCTGACGGTTGGCCTGACCGCCCTGCTGTTCCTGTTTGTGCTCGGCTTTATATTAAAACGCCGCGTGCTGCGCCCCGTGGTGCGCCTGAGCGACGTGGTGCACCGCCTGGCATCCCAGGATTACGCGGTTGAAACGCCCAATTTCAACCAGATCGATGAGATAGGCGATATGGCTCAGGCCATCAGCATCTTCCGTGAAAACGGCCTGGCGCGGCAGCGTCTGGAAAAAGAGCGTGATGCCGACTGGGCCATCCGCGAGCTGCTGGCGCGCATGACCCAGCGGCTGCAGGGGTGTGAGAACTTTAACGATGTGATTAACGTGGCGGAGCTGTTTGCCCCCAATATCGCGCCGGGGATCGCGGGCCGACTCTACGTCCTTGACCGCGAACCGTGGCAGATGCGGTGCGTCGCGCAGTGGCTTTCGCCGGTTGGTGAAGAGACGACGTTCCACCCGGACGAGTGCTGGGCCGTGCGTCGCGGGCAGAGTCACCCGCCGGTGAACGGCGAGCCGGATATTGCCTGCTACCATCTTCCGGCATCCCAGGCGGAAAGCGCGCTTTGCGTGCCGCTTATCGCTCAGGGTGAGGCCATTGGCCTGCTCTCCTTCCAGAATATCACGGCGGATAATGCCCCTTCCCGCGCGTATCTGGAGCTGATGGCCGAGGCGCTCGGGCTGGCGCTGGCCAACCAGCGTCTGCGCGACGCGTTGCTGGAAAAAGCGTTGTTTGACCCGCTCACCGGCCTGCGTAACCGTCATCATCTGGAAGATACCCTGCAAACCCAAACGGCACAGGCGATACGCACTGGCGTACCGTTAAGCTGCATGATGATTGATATCGATCACTTCAAGAGCATTAACGATCGGTTCGGCCATGAAGCGGGCGATCTGGTGATCAAAAGCGTGGCGTCAATTGTTCAGCGGGCCGCACATGACAACGGGCTGGCATTCCGCTACGGCGGCGAGGAGTTTCTGGTGCTGCTTTCCGGTGCCGATGAAGCAGAAGCGTACGCCTGCGCGCAGAAGATTTACACCGGCGTGCATGAGCTTTCGATTCGCTACGGGCTGACCGAGATTGGGCCGGTGGACGTGTCGATTGGCATTGCCAGCTACCCACAACATGCCCAGACCGACAACCTGCTGCGCGCCGCGGATGTGGCCTTGTACCGAGCAAAAGAGCTGGGACGCGCGCGGATTGTGAGTTTTGGGATGCTGGAGGCGGGTTAGCTATTATTTTCACGCCACTGCTTTACCATCTCATCTGTTACTTCATTTTTATAACAAATGGGAGCATAGCCTCCCGCCTTACTCCATGCGCTGCGTCTCCCGCAAGCGCTTCCGTTTCTGGCCCGGTTAAAAGGACAAGCGCATACTCCGGGATAAGATGCTATCGACTCTGCAATAACGTTCTCTTTAACCTGTTCACTGGAAATTGAACTGTTTTTTGCCATGGCGATGTCCGCTACAAAAAAGCAGCACACAGCACAAAGCACCATCAGGAACGGTCTTTTTTTCATTTTTGATTCGTTTTAAGGAGGGGGTGCACACGATAGGCGGCGAATGAAATAGACATCATGATTTAAGTCAATAAATCTGTTCCGGCAGGGACAACGAACCTTACGCGTTCTCGCAAAAGGTAGACGCATTACGCACGTTCTCGCTCAGTTGGGTACAAGGCAGCTATTGCCGTTCCCCTGGGAATTTTAGCCTGCCGTGTTTTACTTCGCGCTTCACCGAAGTAACGCACGTTTGCACAACGTAGACTGGACCTTCGTTAATCAGAGGATGATAAAATGAAAACCCAGCAGGTCGATTTTGCTTCTTTATATTTTGGTACACCGGTCGCCATTATCTCCAGCCAAAATCCTGACGGTTCAACCAACCTGAGCCCGATCTCCTCGTGGTGGGTCCTTGACCGGAATATCGTGTTCGGGCTTGGCACCTCCGGAAAATGTTATGAAAATATCACGGGTAACCCCGATATTGTTCTGAACATACCGGACAGCAGGCTCTGGCAGAATATTGAAGCTATCGCAAATAAAACGGGAAAAGCATCGCCACCGGAATGGAAGAAAAAGATGGGATATATTTTTGAACAGGACAAATTTAGCTGCGGGAATTTCCATAAGGAAAAGGCGGTGACGATTAACTCATTGAGAATTAAAGAGTGTCCTGTACAAATAGAGGCTAAGGTTTGCGGGATATCGCCCCTGACCGGTTCGCAGGGGAACCTGGTGTCCGTTGATGCCACGATAACCTGCGTCCACATATCTGAGGCATTATTAATTCGTACTCAGAGAGGGGTAAAATTTAATGTGGAGAAATGGAAACCCCTCTATTATCTATTTCGCCACTATTTCTCACTGGGTCACCGACTCGGTCACAACTTCCGACACGATGAGTAACCCGGTCTTTTCGACAGCGGAAAGGTTTAAACTTTTCGTGATATTCTTTCTTTACGCCCCTTAGTTCCTATACTCGAGCCATATTCGCCACTGTATTAACACCTGTCGCGCGCAATACGTTGCGTATGACAGGTGAAGATATTTTGTTCTGGAAAAACGTCTATGTCGAAACTGGATTTGAGATCCAAAAAAACCTGGGGCGCGCTGGCAGCGATCGCCGTTGTCGCCGGTACGCTGGCATCTGCTTTTGCATGGACGGCAGGCTGGCTTGGTTCACGCACGGTCAGCCAGGCACTGGTAGGGGAAACACCGAAACCCTTCCCACCGGGTTTTCGCCGCGCGCATGGAAAAGGCATCTGCTTTGCCGGCACCTTTACGCCAAACGGCTCGGCGGATTCCCTTTCAACCTCCCGCCTCTTCTCACA
Organism: Enterobacter sp. SGAir0187; assembly: GCF_002952735.2. NCBI lineage: Bacteria > Pseudomonadati > Pseudomonadota > Gammaproteobacteria > Enterobacterales > Enterobacteriaceae > Enterobacter > Enterobacter sp. SGAir0187. The sequence goes on from NZ_CP025034.2 coordinate 1,577,295, forward strand.
GCAGGAAGTGCCCGTGGTGGGCCGATTCTCTATTGGTACCGGCGATCCGCATGCCCCGGATAGTACGACCAAAACCCTGAGCATGGCGCTGCTGCTAAAGACAGATGACAAGCAACAATGGCGAATGGCGATGAACAACGAGCCTTTCTTCGCCACGCACAGCCCGGAAGGTTTTCTGGCCTTGCGAAAAGCCACGGCCATTGATGCGGCCACCGGCAAACCGGATCCGCAGCGTCTCAAAGACTTTTTGAAAGCGTACCCGGAGGCGGAGAAATACCTAAAATGGGCGGCACAAAAACCTGCGCCCGGCAGCTTCGCGGGTGCGACGTTTTACAGCATTAACGCCTTTTACCTTGTGAACGCGCAGGGGGATCGCCAGGCCGTTCGCTGGATGATGCGTCCACACGAGCCTTTCCTGTCGATAAGCGATGAGCAACGACAGAAAGCCGATGACAACTTCCTGTTCGAAAACCTGCGTCAGCGCCTGGCGCAGAAGCCACTCTACTGGGATTACGTTTTGCAGCTCGCACAGCCGGGCGATCCGGTGGATGACCCTTCCCAGCCATGGCCGGACGATCGCAAAAAAAGGGTGGCCGGTACGCTGGAAGTGACGCGGGTCGAAGCACAATCCACAGGCGCGTGCCGCGACGTTAACTTTGACCCTTCTGTCGTTCCTGCAGGCGTTGCGGTGTCTGATGATCCCATCTTAAACGCCCGCTCCGCGGCCTACTCCCACTCTTTCAGCCGCCGTGAGCGGGAAATCGGCTACGGCAAGGCCACCGAAGCCGTGCAAAAGCAGGAGGTAAAATGATCTCAAATAAAGATAGGCGAGCACACGTGCCGCGGCACTTCAATACTCTGGCGCGAACCCTGCACTGGCTGATGGCGGTGATGATCCTGTCCATGCTGTTCATCGGTGCCGCGATGATGACGTCGTTACATCACCGGATTTGGTTAATCGACCTCCACCGGCCGCTGGGTATCGCCATTTTACTGCTGGCACTGGTTCGTCTGGTCAACCGGCTCCTGAGCCGCACGCCCCCACCTCCTGCCGATTTGCCCGTCTGGCAGGTGCTTGCCGCAAAGGCATCACACTGGATGCTGTATGGGTTAATGCTGGCAATGCCGCTGCTGGGCTGGGCGCAACTGTCGGCAGCGGGCCTGCCAATTGTCATGTTTGATGGCGTCAACCTGTCGGCAATTGTCCCGACCAGTCCGGCACTGTATGCATGGTGTCACGACGCCCATAGCCTTCTGGCAAAGTTGCTTTTTGCCGTGGTGCTGGTTCATCTCTCCGCCGCACTCGTTCATGCGTGGATCTACCGGGACACAGTATTTGCCAGCATGGCGAAAGGGGGTAAGCCGGCGTCAGCCATCCGGGATGACCTGAAGTAAGGCAAGCGGCAGGTGACACGCACAATCAGAATGTTCGTGTCCTCGCTTATCATCGCCATCCTGAAACAGCGCACACAACCGGGGCGCGTATTTAGCCGCTAAATTCCGCGCGCCAAAAAGCCATGGACACCCCACAATTATCGTGGAAGATAATATCTCTCAATTAAAGCGTTTATTTTTTAAACAGAAGAGCATTTATGCCCGCAATTTTAGCTTTTATCAAAAAGTTAAGCGTCGCTCGCGTATCAAACACCCTGACACTCACAACACCTAACCTATTGATTAAAAAGACTTTACATCAATAAAAACGATAAAATCCCCGACTCCCCAACAAAATATATCAACTCGTGTGATATCTAAATTATAATTCTTATACTTCTGTTAAAAAGGTGGAGGTCAAAATGCGATTAACCCTACTGCTGTTATGCTGTCTGGTACAAAGTGTAACCTGGGCTGGCGACCTGCCAAAACCAGTTGGTAAACCCATTTTAACGATTTACGGTAATATAGAAAATACCAACGAAAATGGAAAAGCAGTGTTTGATCTCGCCAGCCTTGAAAAACTCGGAGTAGTGAGTTTCGAGACGACCTCCCCCTGGTATAACGGTCGTACGAAGTTTGAGGGTGTCCCCATGAGCAAGCTCATGGATTATGTGGGTGCAAAAGGTACGAACGTGAATGTTATTGCGCTCAATGATTACTCAACCGTCATCCCTCTCAGCGACTTTAAAAAATACAACGCCATCCTTGCCTTAAAGGTCAATGGCGAATATATGCGCATCCGCGATAAGGGCCCATCGTTCATTGTATACCCCTATGACAGTCTTCCTGAGTTGAATAATCAGATTTATTACTCACGATCAGCATGGCAGGTAAGCAAAATGAAGATTGAGTAGCCGTTCAGGAGAACATAATGAACAGGATACTGGTTGGTATCATTTTTTCTCTTTTTATCACGACAGGATATATTGCATACCTTGTTTATGATCGTCAGCAGGAATTGCAAAAACTGACTCAATACACTGAGTCCTGGTCCGTGGCACAACTGGTATCAGAGTATTACCGTTTTGAATCATGGCTTGGTCTATACGCAACCGATACTGATGACGTTACGATAGACCAGGTCCGCATGCGTCTCGAAATTATGCTCAGTCAGGGCGATTTAATGAAGGGGGGCGATTTAGGTCGTTACATTGACAGCGATAAAACGCATCAGGAGCTCGCTTTACGCTTAGAAAACATACTGGCCTATCTGGATAGCCATCTTGAAAATATGAGCCACCCGGAGTTACAGGCATACCTGACAAATATGCATGAGCTTGACGCACCGCTCAGCCAGCTGTCTGCAACGGCATTAACAAAAGATATTAACACGGTTAATGAATCCAACAACAAAATACAAATCCTGTATTATATTTATTCCGCACTTTCTTTGCTTCTGGTGATTTTAAGCTTTATTCTTGGCTTCTTAATGATCTACCAGAATAAAAACATTCTGAAAGCACACATGCAGGTTAAAAGCCTGGCTGATGAACTTCAAATATCAAAAGAAAAACTGCAAATTCAGAACTCGAAGCTGGAGTATGATGTTTATCATGACTCCCTCACCGGCATGAAAAACCGCCTTTTCTTCTGGGACGATCTCAACAAAATTAATCTTCAGGCAGATAAAAACCACGTCCCCGTCACGGTGATGTTATTTGATTTAGACCGTTTCAAAGAGGTCAACGATACCTATGGCCATGATACAGGAGATTTGCTGCTGAATCAGGTATCCCGACGGCTGACCTCGATGAGCAGCGCAACGGATACGTTTTACCGTTTGGGTGGCGATGAATTCGCCCTTCTCTCCAGCGGACTCACGGAAACCGCTGCCGTTTCGCGCGCCAAAGAAATCAGCGATCATATCAGCCAGCCCTATACGATTAATAATCAGCTGATAAAAATTGCCACCTGCGTGGGCATCGTTTTATCTGATAATGAACGACGCTCTGATTATCTTTATAAATTTGCCGACCTGGCGCTCTACGAGGCGAAAAAAGAAGGTTCGCAGCAGATCAAAGTCTTCCGTCAGTGGATGTTGCAAAGACTGCAGGAAAGCAGAACCCTTGAACATGATATGGCTCTGGCGATCGATCACAATGAATTCGTTGTGTATTACCAGCCTATTGTCGATTCATTCAGCAATGAAATTTACGGCTATGAAGCGCTTATTCGCTGGATACACCCGGTGAAAGGGATACTCGCGCCAGATTATTTTATTTCCGTCGCTGAAAAAACGGGGATGATCAATGAGATCGGCAAGTCGGTGCTTGAGATGGCCTGCCGGGAAGCAGTGTCCTGGGCGGTGCCGGCCAGGATCTCGGTGAACGTCTCACCCGTTCAGTTAGGCACGAAATCGTTTACCACGATGGTGCAGTCCATCCTGAAAGAGACGGGGCTACCGGCCAACCGACTTGAGTTAGAGGTAACAGAGTCTTCGCTCTTCAGTGACAGCAACATGCCGATCACTATTCTCAAAAAGCTTAGAGCACTGGGCGTAAAAATTTCCATCGATGATTTCGGAACCGGATATTCCTCGCTCTCGCGACTGAGTGAACTTAATTTTGATAAAATTAAGATAGATAAATCCTTTGTGAACCCGATATCCACGCAGGATGATGCCCTTAATATCGTTAAATTGATTACCGGCATGGCGAAGAGCCTCAATATGCGGGTCATTGCAGAGGGTGTTGAAACCGAAGCACAGCTTGAACGTCTTCAGGCGCTTGGTTGCGATCTCGTGCAGGGATACCTGTTCGGAAAACCACAGGCTGAGATTGACAGGAAGATTAGATACGGTTGAAATGATTGTGCGGTTGTTTCTGGCCCAAAATCATGTAGACGATTGATAATCAAAGGTTAAACAATGAAAAAAACAGCCCCGGACTATACGCCTGTTGATTTATCTCGTTGGCCAAGGAAGGAGCATTTTGAAGTCTTCCAGTCATTTGCTGAATGCACAATTAACCAAACCGTTCTGATCGACATTACCGCGCTGCGAAAACATATCAAAGCGGTGGGCTGGAAGTTTTACCCGACGATCATTTTTCTCCTGTCTAACATCATGAACCGGCATCCTGAGTTCCGCATGGCCATGAAGGACAATGAGCTTGTCATATGGAATGAAGTTCATCCCAGCTACACCATTTTCCACCCCGAAACGGAGACGTTTTCGTCACTGTGGAGCCACTATGACGGCAATATTCATCACTTCCAGAACACGTATGCTGAAGATACGGCCCGCTATGGAAATAGCCTTTCTTACTGGCCTAAGGAAGAGTCCCGGGAAAATGTCTTTTTTGTGTCGTCTATTCCGTGGGTTACGTTTACCAACTTTAATATGAACATTGCGCACATGAAGAACTTCTTTTCGCCTATGTTCACGTTTGGAAAATACTACGAGCAGGACGGAAAAGTGCTGTTGCCGCTCGCGGTGCAGGTTCATCACTCGGTGTGCGATGGCTTCCATGTGGCAAGGATGTTTAATGAGCTGCAGGAGATGTGTGATGGTTTGCCAGGGCTGTTAGAGGAACCTGGCGCATGATGCGTAAGAAGTGCTGATGGTTTCCATCTGGCAGGAGTGAGTGTGAGAAGCCTACCGGCCTTTCATTATTTTATGCGCTTTCCATGTGAGGCCACACCGTATCCAGTAGAGGACCATAGAGATCTGCGTTCCTGCACGTTATGGAGACGGCACACTGCGCCACTATCGATGAGAATGTCTGCCGGGAACGCTGCCCAAAGGGCAGGTTCTTTTCGGGGGCATCGATGCTGACGAGACGAACACACATGAGGCTGTTGTAAGGTTCTGCGCTTCCCCTGTCAGGCTGGAGGCGTACCCAATAATTTACTGGCGGCGCCGGAAACTAACGCTATGGTAAATCACCTGCTTTTAACAAAGCGATTGCATGGTCAAGCTGCTTGTAGAGTTTGTGTCTCAAATCGTCTAACTCGTCATTTTCCCGAATGAGAGGTATGCCATTTTTATGAAGAACAATATCGTTAAATGATCCCATCCCGCCGTAGAGTTTTTTCAACGAGTAAATGGATGACTCGCAATCAACATCGAGCTCAATGGCTAGTTTTTCGAATGTTTTTGCCCATGAATCCTCATCATTTGAGGAGAGGATTTTGATGATATCAGTTACCGTTTTCTTTATTTCATTTTTCATTTCAAACCACCACTTTCAAGTATCTTAACGCCAGGTATTTTCCACGGGGTAGGTATCACAACTTGCTCAGAGCCACCGGAAAAAAGGTCTGTTTGATAGCCAACTTCTCCAACATATACTTTCGTTCCAGCGGGTATTTGTATCTTGTGATAGCTATCAAGAGGGGATTCACTTCCGTTAGGCCATTTGGGGAGCAGGGCCTTATCTATTCTGGTCTGGAGCACTCCCTGAGGTTGTTCATATCCGAAAAACTGACCTAGTGGTCGCCCCTCTATACCACCTCTGTAGAAACTCGTGTCTGTTGATAGCGTGATCTCTTTATATGTACCACTGGAGAAGGTTTCAGCCAGCTCTTTAGGTAATGGTCCGGGTTTTATCATCGAGTATTCACCCTCGACTTTTCCCAGAACATGAAGATTGCTAAGCTCACTCGCCGTCCCCAGTCTGCCCAGGCCAAGGCCCGCAGCAACAGAAGCACCAGCGATAATCAGCCCTTTATTATCCATAACCTGATCGTAACCCGCCGGTGCATCACCACCGAGCTGCTGCGCGGTCTGACGGAATCCCTCGATATTGCCATTATAGATCCCGCCCGCGGCCAGCAACCGACCGGCAGTTTTGCTGTTGATGGTTTTTGCGGCCTGGGCATGTTGCACCGGTGCCGCATGGCGGACCTGATATCTCGGGCGTTTCAGTTGCCGGGACAGGATGTGTCGGAGTCGAGTTTGAAGGAACAGAGGCAGGTCATTGCGAAGGTCACCGGATGTCGTCAGCACGCCCGAAATTGCATGGCCGGTGATGTCTTTTCTCAGCAGAACGAGCTTCCCGGATTTGATGTCGTCGAGCGTGTCACGGTATGCCATCCAGGGATGTTGCCAGTGGTACAGTTGATACCGGCTGACAAACCGGGTGTAGCCCTGTGGCAAATTCCACTCCTGAATGATGCGGTTAGGCCTTGCAGTATCTGCGAGGTCTCCTGCCGCCGTATCCGGGTGAATAATGTGAGGAATGTCCTCAAGGTAGATGTCATCCAGTGACATTGCCTGGCTGTGATGAAGCATATTGCCCCTTTTACGCTGCCATTATGTGCCACATTATCGCTCATTCCGGAAATCTGGCAAAGACACGAATATAGCAGGTAATGGCCAGTTCTGTGGCTGTAAGCAACGGGTTCTGCACGCTGAGAAGAAAGCACACTGCTTGCGGAAGATGACAGACAGCCCACATTAGCGCCCCATCCGAACGTAAATGATGACGAAGATCTGTTTGTTGTTTAACCACGGACGGCGCAAACCGAACAGGAATATATACACAATCCTATACAGATTCAGCATCGATTTTACTGGAAGGTTACGGACAGCAACGGACTAAAAAGAAATAAAATCGTTATAAAGCAGGGTGTTTATGGATGAAAACGGACGTTTGGGGAAGTTGAGATGGTGCCGATAATAGGAACAAATCATGCATGATAACTTATTGTAATTAATCGAAAAAAAAAGAATGTCATTGTTAGATACCCCCAGAAGTACCCCCATCAGTTCTTCTCTGAGACAAGGCGGCAAAATTACAGCAAGCCCAACCAGCCTCCCCCACAACTTCAGTCCTAAAAAACCCCACAAATGAATACTTAGGTTAAAAAATGATATCTAAGTAACAGATGGAGAGAACTGAACCCTTCATACTAAGAAATCACAATGCAGCGAACCCAGTTGTTTATCTGATAGATTTACCATGTTCAACATGAACATACGGCAGTAGTAAGAGCTGTGTTAAAATTTTCATCATAATGAACTCATTGAAAACTCATGAAAGGAACTATGAAAAACGATACTTTGGCTAGGCCTTCATCAATTTATCTTGAACGAAACCTTTCTTATAGTGACAGAACGTTCACTGAAACTGAATTACTCCAAGCTTCAAGGTACATTGTGATTTTAGCTGAACCGGGTGGCGGTAAAACAGAGCTAATGAATAATCTTGCCCGAAGATTAGAGACAGAAACTGTTAATGCCAGCGTTTTTTTGTTCGCAGGAATTAATGAAAAAAACGCTCCATTATTGATCGACGCGGTAGATGAAGTTGCAACTATCGATCAATCAAGCATTTATAGATTATTGAGCGAAGTCAAGAAAAACACCCCTTCATTAGTAATTATGTCAAGTCGTTCAAGTGAATGGGGGCAATCATCAACTATAGCATTTGAGCAATTTTTAGGGTTCCCCCCTCTAATAGTTAGATTGAACGAATTTGATCGACAACAACAATCTGAAATATTTGAATTTCATACATCTGGCGAAGATTTTAATAGTTTCGAAAGAGAAGTTTGTCGTTTTAACTTAGAGATGCTTTTGCCAAATCCGCAATTTTTAAAAATGTTTGCAGACGCTTATATTGAAAGTAATAGACATTTTATAAATAAACGTTCAATTTTTTCATTAGCAGTTGAACGTTTAGCGAAAGAGGCTAATGCTAAAACTCCCTTGAAGCCATCACATTTAACAGTAGAACAAAAGATCGAACTTGCTTCAGAAGCATTCGCAAAATTACTTCTATCAGCATCGGAAGGTATAACAACATCAGAGGCGAATGAAAGTATAATTTATCCGTTACTAAAAACACTTCTTCCTAAAAATCAAGCATCTAGTGACATCCTTTCAACAAGGTTGTTTAGACTAGGAGAATGTGAATATCAACATCGTCCAGTACATAAGATAGTAGTTGAATACTGCGCCGCTTATCACTTAATTAAAAGAATAAATAATAGTAGTGATCCACTTACTCTGTGGAAATGCCTTCCGATTATTGCACCAAACAATGTAGCTCGCGATGAATTGAGAGGCCTGATCGGATGGATGGCAGCATTAGGAAGCAAGTCAATACAAGAGAAATTGATTGAAATTGATGCTTATGCAGTATTGGCTAACGGTGATCCCTCACAATTAGAACCATCATCAAAAAAACTACTTTTAACAAAACTGAAAGAAATTCAAGAAAAAGATCCTTATTTCCGGAGAGGTGATTTTTGGCGTAGATTCAGCGTAGCTGGTTTTTTTACAAGAGATGTTTCTGAACAAATTAGATCATTAATAGTTGGAAGTAATGACAGTCATTTAAGAGGACTCATTTTTGAATTAATCTCTGGCTCAGAAGTAGTTGAATCGCTTGCTAACGATATTTATGAAATTGCAGGAGACATTGGAGAATCTAATAATATCAGAACTTCCGCAGTTGATTGTTTGTTGCATTTAAAAGGTTATAACCTTTTTCCAACACTTCAGATATTACTTTTTGAAGCTACCAATTTGTCATTAAATATGTCCGCTAAAATAATTGAAAAAATTGGTATTGAGAATTTCTCATTAAAATTCTTGTCAAACTACTTAAAACTATGTACGCATTTATATCCCGCTGAAAGACAACCTTTAGAAAGAGTAGTTGGCACTCGATATTTCATTAAGAAGTTTGTGAGGTCACTACCTACATATCATCTCGAACCGTTACTTAATTCATTAACTTATGAGATTACTTGTACTTGTGGAAAAGAAAGCTACGAGTGTTATTGTCGACTGGGTATTAGTAAAATAGTTGGATTAATTGTTGATCGTTACTTTGAATTTGTAGCACCTCCATACTCACCAGAAAAAGTATGGGCTTGGCTGCATAATCTTAATTTTGTTCATCCTATGCAGCAACAACATAGCAAATCAGTTGAAGTAATTCAGTCAAACAATAAATTAAGACAAGGAATTATTTCTTTTGTATTTGGCCCATTGAAAGATCGAGATGAAATATTTGACCTTAAGATACATACATTTCAAAATTCATTAAATGCTCACTCTGGCCTTCAAATGCGTAACGAAGATTATAAATTTATTATCACCTATGCTTTTGAAATCGATAACCATGAGCTTTGGGCTGGTTTCTTCAGTCCTCACAGACGATTTGGTGTTAATAATCTTCGTGGAAAAGATGAATTGCGTCATTTAATGCGCCAGCACGCATGTTCCAAACCTGAGTTTATGAAAGTATGGATGCGGTTAAATAAAGTTTTTAAAGATATGGAAAAGAATGATTCTGGTTTACATCGTAAACTTGATCGCAAGAGGAAAAGATATGAAAAAAAACGACAAGAAAAAAGATTTACTAATATAGCTTATATTAATGAAAATAGAACTCTGATCGAAAGTGGGCAGCACTGGAATTGTCTTCTCCATTTTGCGCATCTTACTCTCTCTAAACCAGACCAGATAGCAATAGAAGTTGGCGACAATTCATTAGTTAGAAATGCCTTAAAAAATTGTATCGGATTTATTTCCGCTCACGTGCCAAACCTCCGAGAACTCGCTAAATTACAGTGTGAATCCAAATATTCACATTATGAAATGGTATTGTATGCAGCCTGTTTAGAAATCTTCCGAGCGGAAAAAAGCCTGGAGCGTGTACCTTCATCAATGCTAGCTTCTTTACGCACTGGAATTAATATGGGGTTTAGTGCATTAACCTCCGATGAATCCGAGTTATTGAAAGCTGAGATAGATAGAATCCTCTTCGATAATGATAAAAATTTTGCTGAGGAGTTCTTAAGAGAATATGTTGAACCCCAGCTTCAACAACCATGCGCACACCCAGAAGTATGGCTACTTGAAAATGAAACAGTTTTTAACCATCTGCGTTCAAAACTAGCTCTTGAATGGCTTGAAAAATATCCAGATATAGATAGTGACACCCTGTATACACTTTTCGAGATTGCTGTTAAAAACAGTAATAGAGACTCTTTAAAAAAATTAATTTCTCACAAGTGTTTATTATTAGAAGACGTCGAATCTTTAAAAAATTCCCCTGTTAGTTTACAAAAAACATTTTGGTATCTTCGGGATTTTTATTTTAATGATGAAGTAAATCAAACTAGGTGGCGCTATTTGTCGCTCGACAGGGAAAACATCCTTTTATTTCAAGGTGTTTCTGATAGAATTCCCTATGACAATCAGTCTACTTGGCCAGAACTTTCAGCAATTAAAATTGAATATATTCTTAAAGCTTTTTACAATCTTTGGCCTCAAACCAATCCTTCGTCCGATTTGATCAACGACAGTTCAAATGAAGAGAAAGCATCTAGATTCATGAGTGATTTAGTTTGGAAAATTAATTCAGATGACTCATTAGATGCATTAACCGTAACTAAAAGATTATTATCCGATCCAAAATTTACATTATTGAAAAATGCACTGCAAAGCATTCATACACAGCAAGTTCGAAAACAAGCTCTTCATGATTTCGTCCCTCCTACTCCAAATGAAATTGTAAAGTATTTAGATAATGGAGAAATTGTTACGGTCGAATCTTTACGTCAACTTATAATTCAAGAACTAAATGATTTTCAAGGCGCATTATATGGTGGCGAGTTTAATTCTACCGATAGATTCTATCAGAATGGACAGCATCTCAGTGAGAATGATTCAACAGCAATTATTGCCGAACGTTTAAACTTACGTTTAGAACCCCAAGGAATTTCAATTACTCCAGAGCATCAGCTAAAAAACCATAATAGAAGTGATTTTACAGCCACAAAAATATTAAATGGCAAACGTTGCTTATTAGTTACAGAGGTTAAAGGGCAGTGGCATCGAGAATTATACAATGCTGCATCCGCACAACTGTATGAACGTTACTCCATTCATCCTGATGCTGAGCAACAAGGAATTTTTCTTGTACTTTGGTTTGGAAAAGAAGTTGCGGTTGCAGGAAAAAAAACGCATCAGTTTCAATCAGCTGAAGAGCTGAAAACCAAAATTGAAGGATTTTTACCCCACGAATTAAAAAATTTAATAGATGTTTTTGTACTTGACGTCAGCAGAACTTAATTCAATAAAGGGTGTTCTAAATCTACATTGATAGGCGTAATTGTTTATCTGAAGCAACTGTAACTTAGAGCGCGTTCTGCCAAAAATCCCCACTGGTGCTGCCGGTGGGGACAACTTTTGACAACTCAATCTGAACGCCAGCGTCCGGGCAAACCAGAACAGCGTCTGAAAGAGGCTCGAGGATGGTTGCATTGGGGGAGTGCTTAACACCTCCCCTTCACGAGTTCGTGTACCTGAAGTTTTCTGAAGCGGCAGCGGCTGACACTTTTCTGGTGAGGCATAACAAACCATAACAGGCTGACACCTGCCCTGCTTCGCATCAGGATTAACAAAAGCTAACAGCCAGGGCTCAACAAATCTCAACGCCAGCCCTTTACACTTCTGCTGTAGCTGCTGTTCGTAGGCGTCAGGATCCGTTAGGTTGGGTTGACACTTTTCCCTGTTTTTCACGAAAAAGTGTCAAGTTAGAGGAGTTAGGTTTGGTCGGAGATTTACAGTTTTTCGCCGTCCAGCAGGCAGAGCGCCCTTAATCTTGTTTTGCTCCAGTCATCCGGCGTATCGGGGTGCATTGTGGCAACGTAAGCCAGCTCAGAACGAAGAAACCGTAAAGCGCCCGCGGCACGGTCTTTGCCATACAAGCTGTGGGTTTCTTCATCCGGCCGGAAGAGAATCAGCAATTGTTCATCGGGCTCGTGCTGAACATCAAAACCCAGCTCAGCGGCTGCTGCCTCTATTCGCTGGCCAGCATTAATATCAGCCGGCAGCTCTTTCCCGCCGTCATGCTTCCATACCCATGCGGCGGCCTGCGCCCATGTCATTTCAGTCTGGTGTTCGCCAGCACCAGCAGAATTTTGTTTAGCCTGCGATGCTTCGACATCCACTTTATCGCCTGAAATTACAATTTCACTGCGGGCTATCCAGTCGTAAACAGTTTGCCGGCTGACGCCCATATGCCTGGCGTAGGCTGATTTACTTAATAGCATCGTGATGTTTCCCTCCGGGCAGAAAAAAGCCGCCCTCAGGCGGCCTGCTTCTCTTCTGAATGTGTCTGCCGCTGGCTGCCTTTGAGCATCGCGCTGACATGTTCGCTTAACTGATCAAGGCCGGTCATGCGGGGCAGAACTTCTGATGGATCGTCGTTCTTCCCGTAAACGAGATTGTTATACCAGGTTCGGACAGCTGTAATTTGTGCGACGTCCTTCCTTACCGCGTCGACCAGATCGGCAACCGCGTTAATCACCTGCCCGTTCTCTGATGCAATACGGGAGAAGCCGAGACGTTTTAGCTGTTCCGTATCGAGTCCCGAACACACCGCGTGCGCCCTTAGTAAGGCGTCCGCCAGCTCCTGATGCTTTCCACTGTGCATCGACAGCAGCATTTTTTCCTGACTACGGCGATCCAGTCGGGCGAATGCCTGGCGCATTTCGCTGTCACGCATGAATCCCTGGACATCATCAGATGCCAGGGGATTAACCGGTGCGAGCTTATTCTTCAGGTAATCGAGAATGTTTGCGGCCTGCTCGCTTACGGCTGCCACCCCGCGGGTAAAGTCTTTGAGCGTGTCCGGGTTAAGCTGATTAGCTGGCTTGAAAGCCATAACAAACAGCTATTCGCAGATGTAGCGGTAACAATGGCCTCTTTATCTTTGCGTGTCGGTGACACGGTGAATTTGAAGTTCAACCAGTTCAAGGAGGGAAACACGCTGGAAGTGCTTGAGAGTAAGACGAGCAAGAAAAAGGAGAACATAGAACGCCTCCATAAGGCATTCCCGAAAGACGAATATGTTTTCACGTCACACAGCAACCGTACATCTGGAAAAGCGCCCGCAAGCCGTGAGCAGGTGAACCGTGAGATCAAACAGGCTGCGAAGAATGTCGAGATTAAAGGAACGATAGGCTGCCATTCTTTTCGCAAGTTTTCTGCCACACAGGTGTGGGAGCAGTCTAACGGAAATTTAGCTTTAGCCATAAAAGCACTGAACCATACAGCCCCTAAAGTCACCATGAACTATTTGAAGATTGACGTTAAGAGCGTGGGCGCTGCCCTTGCAAAGATTTGGGAGTGATCAACATGAAACATGTTGTGTGCTCACGCTGGCACTATTCCCAGCCCTGGCGATTGCCGGACAAATTACGATGACCAACCCGCAGGGGGAACAGACGGAGTACGGGAAAACGCTATGCACGTATCAGAACAGCATTTACTTGTTTACAGTGGTGACGAGCTCACAGTCCTGCCCGTACGCCAGGACGTTTGATACGTCGGACAATGAAAATAGAGAATTACCGCGTGGAGTCTCAGGGTTTAATTATGTGTTCGTTCCGCTGAAATCAGATGTTGGGAAATCATTTCCTGTTGTCTTCGACCTTATTGCACGTAAAATGACCAGACACATTTTGGGAAGGAGTCTTTAATGGATATCGCGCTGCTCAACAGGGGCTGGAACAGAACATGGTCAGATACCATGGTGAATCTGGAAGCCCGGAAACTGGTCGAAACAGCAAATCGGCTATCAGCATTCTATTTGCTAGATGGGATAACGCGCATCAAGTTTGTTGGAGAGATAAAACAGGTTGTAGATAGAGAGTTTGAAACAGCTCGACGAGCTAAAACCGATGAAGAATGTATTGTATGCATCAAAAATCTGCGCGCTGAAACAGACAATCTGCTTGAACAAGAGCGTCTGTTAAGAACCAAGTCCGCACAGCTTTACGCGAAGGTCGAGTTTGTTAAGGAAAATAATAAAATCGTCGGCTACATGATTTCAGCTATTCATATTGTGGTTTCTGGAATGGCAATTGCTGGCGGTGCGTTGATGGTCGCTACGATGACACCTTTAGGTATGCTGGCAGGGGCTATTCTTGTAACAGATGGCATTAACGGTCTGTCAAAAGAAATCATTCCTGGTATATATGGAAAACAATATAAAACAGAGGGATTTGTAGCTGATGGCACTATGGAAGCGGCTCACTTTATGGGTTTCAAGCCTGAAACAGGACTGGCGATTTATAACGCTGTTACGTTAAGCGCAAGTGTTTACAGCATCTTTGGATTAGCAAGAAAACCCGAAGCATGGAGACTGTTTAAATGGATGCCTCGTGATTTCTATCGTAAGGTTGATACAATGAGCCGTCCCAAATTAACAATGAAAATAGTAGGTTATGGACTTAAGGCCAAAGTAATATTTGACCTGCTTTCTACTGACACATCGAACAATTAGCCTCTGAATTTTCTCCAGAACCGCCAGGATTTGTAAGAAAGAACTGGCGGCTGAATAAATGCAACGATGACTATTGCGATCAGAATTGATATCCCACCACCCACGACGGTTTCTTTCGCAGTAAACAACACTAAAAGGATAAAAACCATCAGACATGCCGATGTTATCCATAAAACAACCCTGAATCGATTAGCCAAATCCTGAATCGCTTCCCCCAAGGTTCCGCCGTAACTATCAACGTTATTTTTTATCTTCTGCAAATCCGATGGTGTAAACCCTGAACGTAACAACGCCTCATCAGTCACTTTCATATTGTATCGTCCTTTATCACTCGGAAGTTGTTTCCCAATCACTGATTGTGTCAGCAATCATACTGATGAACTTTATAGCAATCCAGCCGAAACTTTTCGGCAGACTCCATCCCCTTTCATGTCGTCTGGGTGGCGCCAAGGCATTTCGACCATTAAAGGCTATCGATCACATGATGTTTGTACAATTTATTAGATTTCTAACAATACAAACCATTTAGTGCCGTGATCGCTAGGTTAAAACATGTTATTAGCCGCTCGCGCCAACTCTCCCCAACATTACGCCTGTTTATTTTCTGCAACGTCATCTCGACGTGTAGCTTCATTGAGCTCCGCACGAAGCGCGGAACGTATCGCTAAGGGTTCAAGTGATGTGTTTAGAGAGTCCGGCAACTCTTTCAGCTTCAAGGGATGGCAAAATTTCTAATGCTGTTCGGGGTTGAACCCGGTAACTACCCGCAAGTACGTTGTACAATCCTTGAGCCGATACAACGCAAAGGCGTTTACCAGGTGTTATTAAGGATGATAATTGAAGATACAATCCGTTAGATATTTTTCGCTAAGTGATTGATTTTTTAGATGGTGCCGATAATAGGAGTCGAACCTACGACCTTCGCATTACGAATGCGCTGCTCTACCAACTGAGCTATATCGGCCCTGAGAGGCCGGTTACGAGTGTAACCACGGGGCAAAAGGTTAGATCTATCCGGGTGATGCGTCAATGCCCTTTTGAATCAAACGGCTATTTTTGCATCACCCGTGATTACTTACGCACGAATCGTATCGTCGCCGAAGCCGATCCACTTATACGTGGTCAATGCTTCCAGCCCCATCGGACCGCGCGCGTGCAGCTTCTGCGTGCTAACCGCCACCTCAGCGCCGAGGCCGAACTGGCCGCCGTCGGTGAAGCGGGTGGAGGCATTCACATACACCGCAGAGGAATCCACTTCGTTCACGAAGCGATCGGCATTGCGCAGCGTACGCGTCAGGATGGCGTCAGAATGCTGCGTGCCATGCTCACGGATGTGCGCAATCGCGTCGTCAAGATCGCTCACGATTTTCACGTTCAGATCCAGTGACAGGAACTCGTCATCGTACTGCTCCGCGTTGACGGGAACGACGTTAGCCGGGCCATCCTGCAGCAGCGCGAGCGCACTGGCGTCAGCATGCAGCGTCACGCCGCTCTCTGCCATCTGTTTGCTCAGGGCCGGCAGGAAGGTATTCGCTATGTCCTGATGCACCAGCAGCGTTTCAACGGTGTTACAGGTGCTAGGACGCTGGGTCTTCGCGTTAACGATAATCTTCAGAGCAGGAGCAATCTCAGCGCTGTCGTCTACCACGATATGACACACGCCAATACCGCCGGTGATAACCGGAATCGTCGACTGCTCGCGGCACAGCTTGTGCAGGCCCGCGCCGCCGCGTGGGATCAGCATGTCGATGTATTTGTCCATGCGCAGCATTTCGTTGACCAGCGCGCGGTCCGGGCTCTCAATTGCCTGCACGGCACCCGCCGGTAAGCCACACTCTTCCAGCGCCTGCTGAATGACTTTCACCGTCGCGGCGTTGGTGCGCCAGGTCTCTTTCCCACCGCGCAGAATAGCGGCGTTGCCGGTTTTCAGGCACAGGGAGGCGACATCCACCGTCACGTTTGGACGGGCTTCATAAATCACGCCGATAACGCCGAGCGGCACGCGACGGCGCTCCAGGCGTAAACCGCTGTCCAGCAGCCCACCGTCAATCACCTGCCCTACCGGGTCGGCCAGATTGCAGACCTGACGAACATCGTCGGCGATGCCTTTCAGGCGAGCCGGGGTCAACGCCAGACGGTCGAGCATGGCTTCGCTCAGACCGTTGCGACGCGCTTCCAGTAAATCCTGCTCGTTGGCGAGCAAAATTTCCTGGGACTGTGATTCCAGATAATCAGCGATTTTTTCCAGCACGCGGTTTTTCTCGCGGCTGGAAAGGAGCGCCAGTTTATAAGAGGCGGCCTTCGCGGCGGCGCCCATTTGTTCCAGCATGTTCTGGCTCCTTAACGAATAATCATGTCATCGCGATGCACGGCAACCGGGCCATATTCATAGCCCAGAATGGCGTCGATCTGCTGCGAATGGTGACCCGCGATGCGGCGCAGGGCATCGCTGTTATAGCGGCTTACGCCGTGGGCGATGTCGCGGCCTTCGAGGTTACGGATACGGATCACTTCACCACGGGAGAAGTTGCCTGTCACGCTTTTAATTCCTTTAGGAAGTAATGAACTTCCTCGTTCCAGAATCGCGGCGGTTGCCCCTTCATCGACGACGAGTTCACCCGCAGGCGGCGCGCCAAATATCCAGCGCTTACGGTTTTCCAGAGGAGATTCCTGAGCGTGGAAGCGGGTGCCAACGGAGATGCCTTCCATCACGTCGCCAATCACGCCAGGACGGCTGCCCGCGGCAATGATGGTGTCGATACCGGCGCGGCACGCCACGTCGGCGGCCTGCAGCTTGGTCCCCATCCCGCCCGTTCCGAGGCCGGACACGCTATCACCGGCGATGGCGCGCAGCGCATCGTCGATACCATGAACGTCGGTAATCAGCTCAGCTTCCGGGTTGGAGCGCGGATCGGCGGTGAACAACCCCTGCTGATCGGTCAGAAGCAGTAATTTATCGGCGCCGGCCAGAATGGCGGCCAACGCAGAGAGGTTATCGTTATCACCCACTTTGATTTCAGCGGTAGCAACGGCATCGTTCTCATTAATGACCGGAACGATATTGTTGTCCAGCAGCGCGCGCAGGGTATCGCGGGCGTTCAGGAAGCGCTCTCGGTCTTCCATATCCGCACGCGTCAGCAGCATCTGCCCGACGTGGATGCCATAGATAGAGAACAGCTGTTCCCAGAGTTGAATGAGTCGGCTTTGTCCCACGGCGGCCAGCAGCTGTTTGGAGGCGATCGTCGCGGGGAGTTCGGGGTAACCCAGGTGTTCACGCCCGGCGGCAATCGCCCCGGAGGTCACAATTACAATACGATGCCCTGCGGCATGTAACTGAGCGCACTGACGTACAAGCTCAACAATGTGGGCGCGATTTAGGCGGCGCGATCCGCCTGTTAAAACACTGGTACCGAGTTTTACCACCAGCGTCTGGCTGTCACTCATGATTCTCTGCCGTTCAACGATAAGGGAAAGTAATGTCGAACGAACGTTTTAGCAGGAGTCAGCCCCGTTGCCAACTGCCTTAGCACATCGCGAAACACTTTGTTGCGCGGGATCAGGAAGCGTAGCGGGAGAATTTGACACTTTTATTACCGAAATAATAAATCACAGTTTTTTAAAATTATTCTTAGTTTGTCATAAAAGTTTCATTCCAGAACGATAAAACCCTTCCTGTTTTTTCACGGGACTTAAGCATGAGCTTATCGTCCAGCGAATTTTTTAGCGCGTTTATAAGACAGGATCGAAAATGAAAAAGAGCACTCTGGCATTAATGGTTATGGGCGTAGTGGCTTCTGCATCCGTTCACGCAGCTGAAGTTTATAATAAAGATGGTAATAAGCTGGACGTGTACGGCAAAGTGAAAGCCATGCACTACATCAGCGATGATGCCACCAAAGATGGCGATCAGACTTACGTTCGTTTCGGTTTCAAAGGCGAAACGCAGATTAACGATCAGCTGACGGGCTATGGCCGTTGGGAGTCTGAATTTGCAGGTAACAAAGCCGAGAGCGACTCCTCTCAGAAAACCCGTCTGGCGTTCGCGGGCCTGAAGCTGAAAAACTTTGGTTCTCTGGATTACGGTCGTAACCTGGGCGCCCTGTATGACGTTGAAGCATGGACCGACATGTTCCCTGAGTTCGGTGGCGACTCTTCCGCGCAGACCGATAACTTCATGACCAAGCGTGCGACCGGTCTTGCTACCTACCGTAACACCGACTTCTTCGGCGCGGTTGACGGCCTGGACATGACCCTGCAGTACCAGGGCAAAAACGAAAACCGTGACGCCAAGAAACAGAACGGTGACGGTTTTGGTACCTCTCTGAGCTATGACTTCGGCGGCAGCGATTTCGCCGTCAGCGGTGCTTACACTAACTCTGACCGCACCAATGCGCAGAACCTGCTGGCGCGTGGCCAGGGGCAGAAAGCCGAAGCCTGGGCTACCGGTCTGAAATATGACGCGAACGATATTTATCTGGCAGCGATGTATTCAGAAACCCGCAATATGACGCCAATTTCTGGCGGATTTGCCAATAAAGCGCAGAACTTTGAAGTGGTCGCACAATATCAGTTCGATTTCGGTCTGCGTCCGTCCCTGGGTTATGTCCAGTCTAAAGGCAAAGATATCGAAGGTATTGGTGACGAAGATCTGGTGAAATATATTGACGTTGGCGCGACCTATTACTTCAACAAAAATATGTCCGCGTTTGTTGATTATAAAATTAACCAGATTGACGACGATAATAAACTGGGCGTGAGCAGCGATGACATTGTTGCTCTGGGTATGACCTACCAGTTCTAATGATGCGAAATAAAAAACCGGCCTGGTGCCGGTTTTTTTTATTTCGGGGATTAATGCGGGCTGGTGCCCTCACCCCGGCCCTCTCCCATGGGGAGAGGGAGAAAACCATCATTTTTGTAGGCCGGGTAAGGCGAAGCCGCCACCCGGCGCTGTGACGCTATCAGGCAGTCAGCTTCACCGCTTCGCTGGAAAAGTCATCCGCTGGCTCGAACTTAAGGTCCAGGGTCGCCAGCAGCGCGTGTGCCTTATCGTGGAACTCTTTCAGGGTATATTCCAGGCGATCGATCACTTCCTGATCTTTAATGGTGGTGGCCTGCCAGTTACCGTCTTTATTAAACAGGCCAAACTGGTAGCTATACGTAAAGCGTTTTTCCTCTGCTTCCATTTCCATCCACCAGCCCCAGAATTCACGTTTTTCGGGTGCAGGCTTCACGTTGACGCATACAGCCAGGCAGTCGAAAAAAAAGCGATTCTCTTCACACTGCTCTTCTCGAATATACGGGCCAAGAGCCATGAACTTCTTAATCAATCTACTTTTCGGGTGTCCACTCGGTAACGTCATTGCGATCTCCTTTTGTGAAGCCACTGTTTTACCAAACCAGCGAAATTTAGCAATCTATTAACACAATCTCTGAGCGATCCAGCGCGTAATCTCTTTCAGAGCTTTATCGAAATTCTGATAGACCGGGCTGAACGGCACCTCAAGTAATTTGCCATCCGCAGATGACGACGTAATTAAGCGCGACTCTTCTTCCGGACTGAACGGATCGTTTTTCCAGAAACCCGACAGCATCGGCGTTGGGCAGCGACGTCCCAGTAACCCTTGCGTTTTTAACGAGTAGCGATTGAGCTCCACGCGCAGCGCTTCGTCTGATGCATCATGCATGCCAAGACGGCTGGCCAGCACATCAAGGTACATTTCAGGCACGCTCCCCTGGCGGGCGGGATCGCTGAGCAGGGCGTGAACGACCGGACCAAGACAAGCGACGGCTTTCAGGCGGGAGGATTCAAGGTAAGCCAGACGCACCGCGACGTTTGCACCAAAGCGGAAGCCAAATGCCGCCACGCGGGTGTGGTCAACCCACGGGATGTTTTCCAGCGCTTTTAGCGCATGCTGGTGCAGCAGGCTGGAATCCTGAGTCAGTTTCCATTTGGAGGAGAAGCCAATTGAGGGCATATCCAGCGTCAGCATCGCGATCCCTTTTGGTGCGAAGTAGCGCTCATACAGGCTGTAATAGTCAATTTGCAGAGAGTCCAGCCCGCCGCACATCAGCACGGTCGGGAACGGACCTTCACCTTCCGGCATATGCAGGAACCCGGTGACGGGTGCGCCGCCTGGAATGCTGAACTCAAGCTCGCGCATTTGGCCCGGCAAACGCTGCGCCGCCTCTTCATAAGCGCGATTCGCCAGCGCCTGAGCCTGCTCCGCCAGTTCATCCCCTTTTAAATGCGGGTACGCGGCAATGGCATAGAGATTGGCCGCATGCAGCCAGTGCTTGCCGCTGCGCGTGGCATCCTCTTCCTGGCTGGCTTTTTGCTGCCAGAGCATCGCCTGTTTAGACCACTCGTAGATCCAGTTTCCGCCACGGTAGCCCACCACCGTATCGTAAAGCTCGCTGTCGGTCCGTTCAGATTCGCTCATCACGATACGTGCCTGCACATCCAGGATTTCACGGGGGTCGATACCGCGCCAGATCCACATCAGGCGGTTAATCATACGATACCAGTGAGGCACGTTTTTACCGTCTAACGCGGACTGGACGGCAGGCTGGGTCCCCGGATTAAAGCGACGCACCAGCGTCGACGTTTCAGGGTGTTTGAAACGGGGTTTGAAGAGAGTCTCGGTGAGATTCGCCTGCGTCATTGCATTGCCTCCATGAATACGTCGTATAGAGACTATTGTAACGCGCGTCAGACTAAAAAAAACAACGCCCGGCATCACCGGGCGTTAAATTAATTGCGGAACGTGATTAACGACCAGAGATTGGCGGTACGAAGACCACGCCCATATCCCATGGCTGTTCAATCCAGGTATCCTGCGGGATATCAATCACGTAATCGTCAACCAGCGGGCGGCCAGCAGGCTTCGCGAAGATAGTGACGAAATGGGCTTTCGGATACATTTCACGGATAGCCACCGCGGTACCGCCGGTATCCACCAGGTCATCAATAACGATGAAGCCTTCACCGTCGCCTTCCGCGCGTTTCAGCACTTTCAGCTCACGCTGGTTATCATGGTCATAGCTGGAGATGCAGACGGTATCGACATGACGAATACCCAGCTCACGTGCCAGCAGCGCCCCCGGTACCAGACCGCCACGGCTGACGGCAATAATGCCTTTCCACTGTTCGGAAGGCATCAGACGCGCAGCCAGTTTGCGTGCGTGAATCTGCAACATGTCCCAGGTGACGACGTATTTTTCGCTCATGTGAAGTGTCCCAGCCTGTTTTTATACGGCTTAAAAAGTGTTCGAGGGGGAAATAGGTTGCGCGAGATTATAGAGATCTGACGCACTAAAAACCAGTGTTTAGCGCCCTCAGCCTGAGTTTTTACATGCTTTATGCTACCAGCCGGCAGAGAAAGTGGTATTCTCAGTTTCATCTCGCAAGCCTGACTTGTGGTAACTATTAACCTGCTAACCCTGTGATCTGCAACCCTGTTTGCAGCGCCTCGACAAGGAGACTTATCGTGTCTGAACTGTCTCAACTATCTCCGCAGCCGCTGTGGGATATTTTTGCCAAAATCTGCTCCATTCCACACCCTTCCTACCATGAAGAACAGCTTGCCGAACATATTATGGGCTGGGCGAAGGAAAAAGGTCTGCATGCGGAACGTGACCAGGTTGGCAACATTCTGATCCGCAAACCCGCCACAGCAGGCATGGAAAATCGTAAACCGGTTGTGCTGCAGGCGCACCTGGACATGGTGCCACAGAAGAACAACGACACCGTTCACGACTTCACCAAAGACCCGATCCAGCCGTACATCGACGGCGACTGGGTGAAAGCGCGCGGCACCACCCTGGGCGCGGATAACGGCATCGGTATGGCCTCTGCGCTGGCGGTACTGGCTGACGACAGCGTTGAGCACGGTCCACTGGAAGTGCTGCTGACCATGACCGAAGAAGCGGGCATGGACGGGGCGTTCGGTCTGCAGGCGAACTGGCTGCAGGCGGATATTCTGATCAACACCGACTCAGAAGAAGAAGGCGAGATCTACATGGGCTGCGCGGGCGGGATTGATTTCATCTCTACCCTGCCGCTGTCACGCGAAGCAATTCCTGCTGGTTTCCAGACCTTCAAGCTGACGCTGAAAGGTCTGAAAGGCGGCCACTCCGGCGGTGATATTCATCTGGGTCTGGGCAACGCCAACAAGCTGCTGGCCCGTTTCCTGGCAGGCCATGCGGCTGAGCTGGATCTGCGTCTGGTGGACTTCAACGGCGGTACCCTGCGCAACGCGATCCCACGCGAAGCCTTCGCCACCGTAGCGGTTCCAGCGGCAAAAGCCGACGAGCTGAAAAAACTCTCCACCGTGTACCTGGATATCCTGAAAAACGAACTGTCGGCGAAAGAGAAGAACCTGACCGTGGTGCTGGAATCCGTCTCCACGGATAAAGCCGCGCTGACCGTGCAGTCTCGTGACACCTTCGTTCAGCTGCTGAACGCGACGCCAAACGGCGTAATCCGCAACTCTGACGTGGCGAAAGGCGTAGTGGAAACCTCACTGAACGTGGGCGTGGTGACCATGAGCGACGACAGCGCGGAGATCATCTGCCTGATCCGCTCCCTTATCGACAGCGGTAAAGAGTATGTGGTGAGCATGCTGGAATCTCTGGGTACGCTGGCGGGCGCAAAAACTTCCGCCAAAGGCAGCTACCCGGGCTGGCAGCCGGATGCAAGCTCTCCGGTGATGGCGCTGGTGCGTGAAACCTATCAGCGTCTGTTCAACAGCACGCCGAATATTCAGGTGATCCACGCGGGTCTGGAATGCGGTCTGTTCAAGAAACCGTACCCGGACATGGACATGGTATCTATCGGGCCAACCATTACCGGTCCGCACTCGCCGGATGAGCAGGTTCATATCGAAAGCGTTGGCCATTACTGGACGCTGCTGACGGAACTGCTGAAAGCGATCCCAGCGAAATAATTCGTCGTCTGTTGCCCGGTGGCGCTACGCTTACCGGGCCTACGATTAGCGTAATCTACAGCCCCAACACCAACTGACGCTCTAACTGCGGATCCAGCAGCGTGACGTGCAATCCCACCAGCCTCACCCCTCGTCCGCCCCGGCGCTCTTCCCATGCCTTTTTTGCCGTCGCGATAAGATCGTCTTTATTCAAACGCGGCCAGACATGTTCCTGCGTGGTCTGCTGGAAATCGTTGAATTTGAGTTTGATGCCCTGACGGGCGATGAGCAGGTCCGGCTTCACCTTGCTTAAGCGTCGCTCCAGCTCCGGATAAAGCTGTTCCGTGATAATAGATTCGCACTCGGACCAGTCATGAATATCTTCAATGAGGGTGCGCTCGACGCCAACGGATTTCCGCAGCCGTTCGCTATTCACATCGCGATCGTCAATCCCCTGGCTGCGCTCCCACAGCACGCGGCCAAACTTCCCGAAGCGCTTAAGCAGCATCGCGAGATCGCTTCGCTGCACGTCTTCACAGGTGCGTAACCCCATGCTTTCAAGCTTTGCGGCGGAGACTTTTCCTACCCCGGGAATTTTGCCGAGCGGCAGCGTTTTTAAAAATGCAGGCACCTCTTCCGGCGTAATGACGAACTGGCCGTTGGGCTTATTTAAATCCGAGGCAATTTTGGCAAGGAATTTAACGGGCGCCACACCCGCCGATGCCGTCAGATTCAGCTCGTTGAAAATCGTCTGGCGGATCTCCTGCGCCATCAGCGTGGCGGAGCCATGGCAGTGCACGCTGTCGGTCACATCGAGATAGGCTTCGTCCAGCGACAGCGGCTCTATCAGAGAGGTATAGCGGGAGAAGATTTCCCGAATATGAAGGGAAGCCTCTTTATAGGCGTCGAACCGCCCGGGCAGAAGCGTGAGATGAGGGCACAGCTTTAAGGCCATCGCCGTCGGCATGGCGCTGCGCACGCCAAATTTGCGCGCAGGATAGTTGGCGGTGCTGATGACACCACGCTGAACGCGGCTGCCACCAATGGCGATGGGAATATCCCGCAGCGCCGGGTTGTCTCGCATCTCCACTGCGGCAAAAAAGCAGTCCATATCAACATGGATTATTTTGCGCATAGTAAGCCCTCACTCATCACTGGATAAGTATACAGTAAATAAATGAGGATTGAGAAGCAGATGTAAGAATGCCGGGTGGCGGCTTTGCCTTACCCGGCCTACAAAAATTTAAATAATGCGCTGCTGCTCGCGCGCCATGCGTTTTTTGCGGGCGTCGCACGGTTCCGGGCAGTCGCAGACCTTCTCCATACCAATGGAGGAAATACCGCCGCAGCTGCCCTGAATGCTTTTCCGCTTAACGATCCAGCCTAACGACATGCCGAAGATAACAAGCACAAAAACCACAAAGGTTGCCAGAAACGTCAGCATCATCAGCCTCCAAAGTCATCAAGCATGATGTTCTCATCTTCGACGCCGAGATCTTTCAGCATCTTAATCACGGCGGCGTTCATCATCGGCGGACCACACATATAGAACTCGCAGTCCTCGGGCGCCGGGTGCTGTTTGAGGTAGTTTTCATACAGCACGTTGTGGATGAACCCCGTATAGCCCGTCCAGTTATCTTCCGGCTGCGGATCGGAGAGCGCCACGTGGAAGGTAAAGTTCGGGTTTTCACGTGCCAGCTGTTCAAACTCGTCGTCGTAAAACATTTCGCGCAGCGAGCGCGCCCCGTACCAGAAGCTGATTTTACGCATGCTGCCGAGCCGCTTGAGCTGGTCGAAAATGTGCGAGCGCATCGGGGCCATACCGGCACCGCCGCCGATAAAGACCATTTCCGCGTCGGTATCTTTCGCGAAAAACTCCCCGAACGGACCGGAGATGGTCACCTTATCTCCCGGCTTCAGGGACCAGATGTATGACGACATCACGCCCGGCGGCGCATCCGGCACATTCGGTGGCGGCGTGGCGATACGCACGTTGAGCATGATAATGCCCTTCTCCTCCGGGTAGTTGGCCATCGAGTAGGCGCGCAGCGTCGGCTCTTTTACCTCTGATACAAAGCGGAAGAGATTGAATTTGTCCCAGTCAGCGCGGTACGCCTGCGGAACGTCAAAGTCCGCATACGCCACGGTATGCTCAGGACACTCAATCTGAATGTATCCGCCGGCGCGGAACGGGACATCTTCCCCTTCCGGTACGCGCAGCTTCAGCTCTTTGATAAAGGTGGCTTTGTTATCATTGGAGATAACCTCGCACCCCCATTTTTTGACGCCGAAAATCTCTTCCGGCAGCGCAATCTTCATGTTCTGACGCACCGCGACCTGGCAGGCCAGACGGCAGCCCTCTTTTGCCTCACGCTTTGTGATATGCGCCAGCTCGGTGGGCAGAATATCGCCACCGCCCTCTTTTACCGTCACGCGGCACTGCCCGCAGGAGCCGCCGCCGCCGCAGGCTGAGGAGACAAAAATGCCGTTGCCGGAGAGCGTGTTGAGCAGTTTATCTCCCGCAGGCGTGCGGATTTGATTCTGCGGATCGTCATTAATATCAATCACCACGTCACCGGAATTCACCAGCTTCGCCCGCGCTGCCAGAATGAGTCCTGACAGCACCAGTACAATCAGCGTGAACATCACCACGCCAAGAATAATTTCCATCTGTTAGCCCTTATAGCTGCACACCGGAGAAGGACATAAAGCCCAGCGCCATCAGCCCGGTGGTGATAAAGGTGATCCCTAAGCCACGCAGACCCGCAGGCACGTTGGCATATTTCATTTTCTCGCGGATCCCCGCCATGGTGACAATCGCCAGCATCCAGCCGATACCGGAGCCGAAACCGTACACCACGGATTCACTGAAGCTGTAATCACGCTGAACCATAAACGAGACGCCGCCAAAGATGGCGCAGTTCACCGCGATCAGCGGGAGGAAGATCCCCAGCGCGTTGTACAGCGACGGGAAGTACTTATCGAGGATCATCTCGAGGATTTGCACCAGCGCCGCGATCACCCCGATAAAGGTAATGAAATTCAGGAAGCTGAGATCAACCCCTTCCACCAGCGCGCCATCCCGCAGCACGAAGTTGTACACCAGATTGTTAATCGGAACCGAAAGCCCCAACACAACGGTGACCGCCACGCCCAGGCCAAATGCCGTGGAGACCTTTTTAGACACAGCAAGGAACGTACACATGCCGAGGAAAAACGCGAGCGCCATGTTTTCAACAAACACCGCGCGCACAAACAAACTCAGGTAATGAGCCATCGTCGGTTACTCCTTTTCCTGCTGTTCTGGTTTCAACGTACGAATCAGCCAGATCAACAAACCGATAATGAAAAATGCGCTGGGAGCCAGCAGGAACAGGCCGTTTGGCAGATACCATCCGCCGTTTTGCACCGTGTCCAGCACCGTGATGCCAAACAGCTTGCCGCTGCCAATCAGCTCACGCAGGAAGCCAACGGTCAGCAGGATCGCGCCGTAGCCCAGACCGTTGCCGATACCGTCCATAAAGCTCGCCAGCGGCGGCATTTTCATGGCGTAGGCTTCCGCACGCCCCATGACGATACAGTTGGTGATAATCAGCCCGACAAACACCGAGAGCTGTTTGGAGGTTTCATAGGCGAAGGCGCGCAGCAGCTGATCGACCACGATCACCAGCGAGGCGATGATCGCCATCTGCACGATGATCCTCACGCTGTTGGGAATGTGGTGGCGGATCATCGAGATAAACATACTCGAAAACGCCGTAACCAGCGTGACGGCCAGCGTCATCACCACCGCCGTTTCCAGCTTGGTCGTCACCGCCAGGGCTGAACAGACGCCCAGCACCTGCAGCGTGATCGGGTTATTGGCGAGCAGTGGGCCAATGAGCACCTTTTTCACTTCTTTCAGTTCACCGGTATCAGCCATTGTTCAGCGCTCCTTCACGTACGTTTTTCAGGAAAGGACCAAAGCCCAGCTCGCCCATCCAGAAATCAAAACTGTGCTGCACGCCGTTTGAGGTGAGCGTGGCGCCGGAAAGCCCGTCGACCGCGTAGTCGTCACCGGGACGTGCCGCCCCTTTCATCACCTTCAGCGCAGGAAGACCGTTATCGTCGAGCACTTTCTTGCCGACAAACTGTGCCCGCCAGTTAGGGTTCTCAACTTCGCCACCCAGCCCCGGCGTTTCGCCCTGGTCGTAATAGGTAATGCCTTTTACGGTGCGCCCATCGGTATCAAGGGCCACAAACGCGTACATCATTGACCACAGACCGTTGCCGTAGACAGGAAGCACCACTTCCTGAATGCGTTTTTGGGGGTCACGCACCAGGTAAATTTCGGCGAGATTGCTGCGGCGCTTAATCCCGGCAGGGTCTTGCGATGCCTCGAGCGTCAGGCTCATCTGCGGATCTTTCAGCGCCAGCGCCTGGTTGAAGGTTGCCGGGTCTTTATCCAGCAGCTGGCCGGTTTTTAAATCCACCAGACGCGCGGAAATACGTTCGGCAAAGACGGCCGAAACCTCATCTGCGCTCATCCCCTCCTGCATCAGCCCGGCCACGGCCAGAATGTTGCGCTGTTTATCCAGGGCACGTTGCTCCTGCTGCAGGGGTTTTAACCCCACGGCAGAACCGGCCACGACAATGGAGCAGACCAGACAGAGCACCAGCACCACCAGCAGCGTTTTGCTGATGCTGTCGTTATTTTTGACTTCAGCCACGCGCCTTCCTCCGCTTGATGTTGGCCCGCACCACCAGGTAATCGAAGAGTGGCGCAAACAGGTTGGCAAACAGAATCGCCAGCATCATCCCTTCCGGATACGCCGGGTTGACCACGCGGATCAGGACACACATCGCGCCAATGAGCACGCCATAGCTCCATTTACCTTTATCGGTAAACGAGGCCGAGACGGGGTCCGTCGCCATGAACATCATGCCGAACGCGAAGCCCCCCAGCACCAGATGCCAGTACCACGGCATAGAGAACATCGGATTGGTGGTCGAACCGATAAGGTTGAACATCGTGGCGGTCAGCACCATGCCGATCATCACGCCCGCCACAATCCGCCAGGAGGCCACGCGCCCAAACAGAATGATCGCTCCACCAATCAAAATCATCAGCGTCGAGACTTCACCGATGGAGCCCGGAATGTTGCCAATAAAGGCATCAAACCAGGTGACTGGCTGACCCGTCGCATTGTTCACCAGCGTTTCGCCACCGTGGGCCGCCCACTGTGAAAGCGGCGTCGCGCCGGAAAAACCGTCTGCCGCCGTCCAGACCAGATCGCCTGAGATTTGCGCGGGATAGGCAAAGAAGAGGAACGCACGTCCCGCCAGCGCCGGGTTGAGGAAGTTCCGCCCGGTGCCGCCGAAGATCTCTTTGGCAATCACCACGCCGAAACTGATGCCCAGCGCCGCCTGCCAGAGCGGTAAGGTTGGCGGGACAATCAGGGCAAACAGAATCGAGGTCACGAAGAAGCCTTCGTTGATCTCGTGTTTACGGATGATGGCAAACAGCACTTCCCAGAAGCCGCCCACGATAAATACCGTGAGGTAAATCGGGAGGAAGAACACCGCGCCCAGCGTCATCATGCTGATCCAGCCCGCGTCTGCAGCGAAGCTCACCCCTAACGACTGGGCCAGACGGTAGTGCCAGTCAGACTGAAGCACCTGCGCCAGCTGCTGCGCATCGTACATGTGGTGCAGCGCCGGAATGGTCTGCAGGCCAACGTTGTACATCCCCCAGAACATCGCCGGGAAGACCGCAAACCACACCAGGATCATCATCCGCTTAAGGTCGATGGCGTCGCGAACGTGCGCCGCGCCTTTCGTCACCAGCCCCGGCGTGTAGAAAATGGTCGCCGTTGCTTCATACAGCGGGTAGTACTTTTTGAGCTTCCCTTCGGTAAAGTGCGGCTCAATTTTTTCAAAGAGGTGTTTTAAGCCCATCGATTATCCTTCCTGCTCAATGCGGGTTAACACCTCGCGCAATACCGGTCCATATTCGTATTTTCCCGGACAGACATAGGTACAGAGCGCCAGATCTTCTTCGTCAAGTTCCAGACAGCCCAGCGCCTGCGCGCTGTCGGTGTCACCGGCGAGCAGATCGCGCAACAGCATGGTCGGCAGAATATCCAGCGGCATGACGCGCTCGTAGTTACCAATCGGGACCATGGCGCGCTCGCCACCGTGCGTACTGGTCGAGAAGCTAAACAGCTTATTACGCAGGAAATGGCCCAGCGTGGTCCGGGTGACGGAATATTTTTCCGCACCGGGCAGCACCCAGCCGAACAGCTCTTTCTCACGCCCTTCCTGCACAATGCTGACCTGAAGATGGAAACGTCCCAGATACGCATGTGCATTGACAGCATGGCGGCCACTGAGGACCGAACCGGAAATCAGGCGGTTTTCGCCCGCTTTGGTTTCGTCGTTCAGCAGTTCATTGATATCCGCGCCAATCAGCGTTTTCACCAGACGCGGGTTTACAGCCTGCGGCCCGCCGATGGCGATGACGCGTTCTGCGCACAGCTCTCCGGTGGTGAAGAGCTTCCCGATGGCGATGACGTCCTGATAATTAAGGTGCCAGACCTGTTTCGCCAGACTTACCGGCTCAAGAAAGTGGATGTGCGTTCCAACCAGACCCGCCGGATGCGGGCCCGCAAACGCATTAAACGTGACCTGCCCCTGCGGATGTCCGCCGAGCTTGCCGCCGCCGGCCTGGCAAACGTGGACTTTCCCCGACGTCAGGCGGGTTAACACGGTCAGCCCGGCATCAAAGGCTTTGCGCTGCGCCAGGATAACCGGCTGCGGGTCCACGCTGAGCGGGTTGGTGTCCATTGCTGTGACGAAAATCGCGGCCGGTTCCGTACCGGGAACCGGGGATTTGCTGAAGGGACGGGTACGAAGCGCGGTCCATAAACCGGACGCCAGAAGCTGAGCCTGAACAGCGTCACGGCTCAGCGACGCGAGGTCTGCGGCATCGTAATGGGCGAATTCACGCTGTTCGTTGCCTTCAATGCGGATAACCACCGACTGCAGAACGCGTCGTTCGCCACGGTTAATCGCCACAACGGTGCCACTCGCGGGGGCCGTGAACATCACGCCGGGATTTTTTTTGTCCTCAAAGAGCGCCTGTCCTGCGCTCACGCGATCGCCTTCCTGTACCAGCATAGAAGGTCGCATTCCCAGGTAGTCGTCGCCCACAATGGCGACATGACGGACACGTGCGCCTGTCGAAACGTGCTGCGCGGGCACGCCTGCAATCGGCAAATCAAGTCCTTTTTTTATTTTAAACATGTGGTTAGCAGGTTTCCATGAACAACAATCCAGTGGCCGCGAAGTGTAACATTTTCCCCTTCTCGCGGGCAGGGAAACCGCCGTCGCGCGCGCCAAATTGCGAGCTAATGCGCAAAGTTCCTGGAGCCATCGCGATTTTGATGGTTTATAAAGTAAAACTAATTTGTAAACTCACCGCCCGGCTCTTGCGAAAATCTCTAGCGGTGCTAATGTGAGCGCTCCTAACAGAATAATCTGATTTCGGGTCTCTTTTGCCGTCCTGGCAAGTTGGTCATGGTTTTATCAAGGAACTAGTAGTATGCGTAAAATCGCATTGTTCATTGCGATGCTTCTGATTCCGTGCATGTCGTTTGCCGGACTGCTCAGCAGTAATAGCTCAACGACGCCGATCAGCAAAGAATATAAACAGCAGTTAATGGGATCGCCGGTTTATATTCAGATCTTCAAGGAAGAACGCACTCTCGATCTGTTTGTAAAAATGGGTGAGACGTATCAGCTGCTTGATAGCTACAAAATATGTAACTACTCCGGTGGATTAGGGCCAAAACAGCGTCAGGGCGATTTCAAAAGTCCGGAAGGGTTTTACAACGTTCAGCGTAGCCAGCTCAAACCAGACAGCCGTTTCTATAAAGCCATCAATATCGGTTTCCCGAATGCCTATGACCGTGCACACGGTTATGAAGGTAAATACCTGATGATCCACGGTGCCTGCGTGTCTATCGGCTGCTACGCGATGACCGATTCCGGCATTGATGAGATTTTCCAGTTTGTCACTGGCGCGTTGGTCTTTGGTCAGCCAAACGTTCAGGTCAGCATCTATCCGTTCCGCATGACGGATGCCAACATGGCGCGTCACAAATACTCGTACTACGCGGATTTCTGGAAACAGCTGAAACCCGGCTATGACTACTTCGAGCAGACTCACAAGCCGCCTGTTGTCTCGGTTGTGGATGGCCGTTACGTGGTCAGCAAGCCGCTGAGCCACGAAGTTGTCCATCCACAGCTGGCGTCAAATTACACGGTCCCCGAGACAAAATAGCACCCACTCGCCTGGCATAATCTTTTGCCAGGTTTCGTTGCCCGTCAGCGGCTGCGTTGCAATAACAGTGACCACATCGTTCGGTGTGGTCTCCTTCTGAAAGTCTATCTCCACATCCTGATCGAGCAGCGTTGCCACGCCAAACGGCGCACGGCGGGTGATCCAGAACAAATTCGTCGAGCAGAAGGCCATCACATAGCGGCCGTCAGAGAGCAGCATGTTGAACACGCCCTTTTCGCGTAGCTCGGTCGCCAGCGTCGCGATGTATTTGAACACGGCAGCCATGTTGCCTGGCGTGCGGGGATAGCGTTCCGTCAGCTTGTGCAGCAGCCAGCAGAAGGCTTTTTCGCTGTCGGTTTCGCCAACCGGGCGGAAATTGCCCGTTTCCAGCGACTTATAGCCCGTGAGTTGCCCGTTGTGCGCGTAGGTCCAGTTACGGCCCCACAGCTCGCGGGTAAACGGATGGGTATTTTCCAGCGCTACTTCGCCACGGTTAGCCTGACGGATGTGGGCGATCACCGAGCGGGACTTGATGGGATAGTCCTGCACCAGTTTGGCAATCGGTGAGTTAAAGCTGGGCTGTGGATCTTTGAACGTGCGACACCC
Source organism: Enterobacter sp. SGAir0187 (assembly GCF_002952735.2). Classification (NCBI taxonomy): domain Bacteria; kingdom Pseudomonadati; phylum Pseudomonadota; class Gammaproteobacteria; order Enterobacterales; family Enterobacteriaceae; genus Enterobacter; species Enterobacter sp. SGAir0187. Next base: position 1,609,841 of record NZ_CP025034.2, read on the forward strand.
TTTACCTTCGTAGAAGGTGATGCCCCAGCCGTCTTTATGCGGCCCGGTTCCTCCACCGCGCTGCACCAGCCCGGTGAAACTAAAGCAGATATCGGTTGGCACATTCGCGCTCATCCCGAGCAGTTCGCACATACATCACCTCCACAACAGCGGGGGCAGCGCCCCAATGGATATGCCCCCCGCGAAGTCTTACTTAGCCATCTCTTTTTCGATCAGCTGGATCAGGATGTGGATCACTTTGATGTGAATTTCCTGAATGCGGTCAGCATAACCGAAGTGCGGAACGCGAATTTCGATATCCGCCGTACCGTCCATCTTACCGCCATCTTTACCCGTCAGGGTGATGACTTTCATTCCCTTTTCACGTGCAGCAGCAATCGCTTTGATCACGTTGCCGGAGTTGCCAGAGGTAGAAATCCCCAGCAGCACGTCGCCTTCACGGCCTACCGCTTCAACGTAGCGAGAGAAGATGTGGTCGTAACCGAAGTCGTTGCCTACGCAGGAGATGTGGCTCACGTCGGAAATCGCAATCGCCGGGTAGCCCGGGCGGTTTTCGCGATAGCGACCGGTCAGCTCTTCTGCGAAGTGCATCGCGTCGCAGTGAGAGCCGCCGTTACCGCAGGAGAGCACTTTGCCACCCGCTTTGAAGCTGTCGGCCAGCAGGACCGCCGCGCGCTGAATAGCGTGAATATTGGCATCATCTTTCAGAAAATTCGCCAGCGTTTCCGCCGCTTCGTTCAGTTCGTTACGAATAAGATCCTGGTACATGAGGATAATCCTTCAGTATTGATGAAATAACACAGTGGAGTGTACCGGATAGCGGGAAAAGCGAGAAGCTAAAGCCATGCGAAACGTCCGGCGTTTTGCTTTTTCGTGCCGAGTAAAACGCGAACAATGTGAACCAGGTTGTAATTATTTTGTAAACACATTGCTAAAGGAAATAACATCAACTACAACCATATCATCACAAGTGGTCAGACCTCCTACAAGCAAGGGAGCTTTTCTTTATGATGATTTTGAGCATTCTCGCAACCGTTGTTCTGCTCGGTGTGTTGTTCTATCACCGCGTAAGTTTATTCCTGAGCAGCCTGATTCTTCTGGCCTGGACGGCTGCGCTTGGCGTCGCAGGTCTCTGGAATATCTGGCTTTTAGTCCCTCTTGCCATCATCCTTCTGCCGTTTAACTTTGCCCCGATGCGTAAATCAATGATCTCTGCACCGGTGTTCAAAGGCTTCCGCAAAGTGATGCCGCCAATGTCGCGCACTGAAAAAGAGGCGATTGATGCGGGCACCACCTGGTGGGAAGGCGACCTGTTCCGGGGCAATCCAGACTGGAAAAAGCTGCATAACTACCCGCAGCCGCGTCTGACCGCGGAAGAACAGGCGTTTATTGACGGTCCGGTAGAAGAAGCCTGTCGTATGGCGAACGACTTTGCTATCACCCATGAAATGGCCGATCTGCCGCCAGAGCTGTGGGCGTACCTGAAAGAGCATCGCTTCTTCGCGATGATCATTAAGAAAGAGTACGGCGGTCTGGAGTTCTCCGCTTACGCTCAGGCTCGCGTGCTGCAAAAGCTGGCAGGCGTTTCCGGGATCCTGGCGATTACCGTTGGCGTGCCTAACTCCTTAGGCCCGGGCGAACTGCTGCAGCATTACGGTACAGAAGAGCAAAAAGATCACTACCTGCCGCGTCTGGCACGCGGTCAGGAAATCCCTTGCTTCGCGCTGACCAGCCCGGAAGCAGGCTCCGATGCGGGCGCGATTCCGGATACCGGCGTGGTCTGCATGGGCGAGTGGCAGGGCGAGCAGGTGCTGGGCATGCGCCTGACCTGGAACAAGCGTTATATCACGCTGGCACCTATCGCCACCGTGCTGGGTCTGGCCTTTAAGCTCTCTGACCCGGAAAAACTGCTGGGCGGTGAAGAAGATCTGGGCATTACCTGTGCACTGATCCCAACCTCTACACCAGGCGTCGAAATTGGTCGTCGTCACTTCCCGCTGAACGTGCCGTTCCAGAACGGTCCAACCCGCGGCAAGGATATCTTTGTGCCGATTGACTACATCATCGGTGGCCCGAAAATGGCCGGTCAGGGCTGGCGTATGCTGGTGGAATGTCTGTCGGTGGGCCGCGGCATTACCCTGCCGTCGAACTCAACCGGCGGTCTGAAGTCGGTCGCGATGGGGATTGGTGCCTACGCACACATCCGCCGTCAGTTCAAAATCTCCATCGGCAAGATGGAAGGTATCGAAGAGCCACTGGCGCGTATCGCGGGCAACGCCTACGTGATGGACGCCGCCGCCACGCTGATTACCTACGGCATTATGCTGGGCGAAAAACCGGCCGTACTGTCCGCTATTGTGAAGTACCACTGTACCCACCGCGCGCAGCAGTCAATCATTGACGCGATGGATATTGCAGGCGGTAAAGGCATTATGCTCGGCGAAGGCAACTTCCTGGCGCGCGGCTATCAGGGCGCACCGATTGCCATCACCGTGGAAGGGGCAAACATCCTGACCCGCAGCATGATGATCTTCGGTCAGGGCGCAATTCGCTGCCATCCTTACGTGCTGGAAGAGATGGCCGCTGCACAGAACAACGACGTGGATGCCTTCGATAAGCTGCTGTTCAAACATATCGGTCACGTAGGCAGCAACAAGGTGCGCAGCTTCTGGCTGGGCCTGACGCGCGGCCTTACCAGCGCCACGCCGACCGGCGATGCAACTAAACGTTATTATCAGCATCTGAACCGTCTGAGCGCCAACCTGGCCCTGCTGTCTGACGTTTCCATGGCGGTGCTGGGCGGCAGCCTGAAGCGTCGCGAACGTATCTCTGCCCGTCTGGGCGATGTGCTGAGCCAGATCTTCCTGGCCTCTGCGGTCCTGAAACGTTACGACGACGAAGGCCGTCAGGAAGCGGATCTGCCGCTGGTGCACTGGGGCGTACAGGATGCGTTGTATCAGGCTGAACAGGCGATTGACGATCTGCTGGCGAACTTCCCGAACCGCTTCGTGGCAGGCGCCCTGCGCGTGTTGATCTTCCCGACCGGTCGTCACCATCTGGCGCCGTCCGACAAGCTGGACCACAAAGTGGCGAAGATCCTGCAGGTTCCGAGCGCAACCCGCTCCCGCATCGGTCGCGGTCAGTACCTGGCACCGACGCCGCATAACCCGGTGGGTCTGCTGGAAGAGGCGCTGCTGGACGTGATGGCCGCCGATCCGATTCACCAGAAGATCTGTAAACAGCTGGGCAAAAACCTGCCGTTTACCCGTCTGGACGAACTGGCAAAACAGGCGCTGGCCGGTGGCATTATCAGTAAAGATGAAGCTGCTCTGCTGGTGAAAGCCGAAGAGAGCCGTCTGCGCAGCATTAACGTGGATGATTTCGAACCGGACGAGCTGGCGACGCAGCCGGTAAAGCTGCCGGAGAAGCACCGCAAACCTGAAGCGGCATAACGCGTTTCGCTTATACAAACCCCGCCTCGCGCGGGGTTTTTTATTGCCACATTTTCTCGTTATGTCGTGCTACAGTGTCAAAAAGTGGTCGTTTGAGGAGTCTGTATCGTGCCTGGTCTGAAGATTTCTATTTTGCAACAACCTTTAGTGTGGATGGATGGCCCCGCCAACCTGCGCCACTTTGATCGTCAACTGGAAGACATTACCGGGCGTGATGTGATTGTCCTGCCGGAAATGTTCACCACCGGCTTTGCCATGGAAGCGGCAAAACAGTCAATGCCTCAGGATGAGGTGGTCGCCTGGATGTACGCCAAAGCGCAGCAGACTAATGCGCTGATCGCCGGCAGCGCCGCCCTGCAGACCGAACGCGGGCCGGTGAACCGCTTCCTGCTGGTGGAGCCGGAAGGGAACGTGCATTTTTACGATAAACGCCACCTGTTCCGCATGGCGGATGAGCATCATCACTATGAGGCCGGTAACGAGCGCGTGGTGTTTGAATGGCGCGGCTGGCGTATTTTGCCGCTGGTCTGCTACGACCTGCGTTTCCCGGTGTGGTCGCGTAACCGCAACGATTACGACCTGGCGCTGTATGTTGCCAACTGGCCTGCACCGCGCTCCCTGCACTGGCAGTCGCTGCTGGTGGCGCGCGCGATTGAGAACCAGGCGTACGTGGTGGGCTGTAACCGCGTGGGGACGGACGGCAACGGGCATCACTATCGCGGCGACAGCCGGGTGGTGAATCCGCAGGGGGAGATCATCGCCACCGCCGAGCCGCATCAGGCAACGCGTATTGATGCCGAATTATCATTAACGGCGCTGAAGGAGTACCGGGAGAAGTTTCCGGCGTGGCAGGATGCGGATCCTTTTAGCATTGAGTGAAAAAAAAGCCGGGTGGCGGCTACGCCTTACCCGGCCTACCAATGTTGCTCGCTTCTTTTAACTCACCAGCGCCTGCCCGTCCTTGCGGCTTTCCGTCGCGGCCACGTAGTGTCCTTCCGGCAGGCGGTAAATCACCTGCGCGCCACCGAAGTTGTAATCCTGAAGCGGATCTTCCACCACGATCTGATGCCCGCGCTCGCGCAGCGCGGCAATCGTGTTGCGATCGAACGTCGATTCAACGATCACCTCCCTGCCCTGCACCACGCGCCAGCGCGGGGCGTCGATTGCCGCCTGCGGGTTTTGCCCGTGCAGCATGATGCGCAGCGCCATCTGCATGTGCCCCTGCGCCTGCATCGGGCCGCCCATCACGCCGAAGGACATCAGCGGCTGGCCGTTGCCGTCCATCGCAAAGCCCGGAATGATGGTGTGGAACGGGCGCTTGCTGCCCGCCAGCGCGTTCGGGTGCTTTGGATCCAGCACAAATCCGCAGCCCCGGTTTTGCAGGCTGATCCCGGTCTCCGGCACCACAATGCCTGAACCGAAGCCCATATAGTTGGACTGAATAAACGAGACCATCATCCCGCTGGCATCCGCGGTGCTGATGTAGACCGTGCCGCTCTGCGTCGGGGAACCGTAGACAAAATCAGAGGCGCTGTCGTGGTTGATCAGCGCCGCACGCGACTTCAGATAATGGTCGCTCAGCAGCTCTTTTGCCGCGAACGCCATGTGCTCTTCATCGGCCACGTAGCGGTCGAGATCCGCCAGCGCCAGCTTCATCGCCTCAATGGACAGGTGCAGGGACTGCACGGAATCCGGATGATGCTTCTCAATGCCGCACTGCTCAAGGATGCCGAGCGCAATCAGCGTGGCGATCCCCTGACCGTTAGGCGGGAGCTCCTGCACCGAACCGCCCGCGAAGTCGCGCGACAGCAGTTCTACCCAGTCCACGCGATGGTTGGCCAGATCCTCAGCCGTCAGGTGCGCGCCATGTTCTTTGGCGAAGGCGGCAATTTTCTGCGCCAGCTCGCCGCGGTAAAAGGCGTCGCCGTTAGTTTTCGCAATCAGCTCCAGCGAGTTCGCCTGCGCCGGGTTACGGAAGATCTCCCCCACGCGCGGGGCGCGGCCTTCCGGCGCGAAGCAGGCGCTGAAGCCCGGCTGATCTTTCAGCTTGTGATAGCCGCGCTGCCAGAGATGCCCAATCAGCGGGGAGACCGGGAAGCCGTTGCGCGCGTAGTCAATGGCGGGCTGCGCCAGCGTGGTCAGCGGCAGCGTGCCGAAGCGTTCCGCCAGGGCGACCCAGCCGGATACCGCGCCCGGCACGGTCACCGCGTCCCAGCCGATTTCCGGCACCGCGGTTTTTCCGGCAAACAGATCCGCATGCCAGCTCGCCGGCGAACGACCGGAGGCGTTCAGGCCGTGCAGCTTTTCACCGTCCCAGACGATGGCAAAGGCGTCGCTGCCGATCCCGTTGCCGGTCGGCTCGACCACCGTCAGCGCCATCGCGGTGGCAATGGCCGCATCCACGGCATTTCCGCCCAGCTGCAGCATCTTCATACCCGCCTGCGCCGCCAACGGCTGAGACGTTGCAACGGCGTTATGGCCCAGCATCGGCGGGCGGCGTGAATCGTAACCGGACGTAAAATCAAGCGCTTTGGTCATCATGACTCCTTAGTCATGGCGCGGATCGAGCGCATCGCGCAGCCCGTCGCCGAGTAAATTAAAGCCCTGCACGGCAAGGAAAATCGCCACGCCGGGGAAAATGGACATCCACGGGGCCTGCTCAAGAAAACCTTTGGCGGTGTTGAGCATGGAGCCCCAGGACGGATTGGGCGGCTGCTGTCCCAGCCCCAAAAACGACAGGCTGGCTTCAGCGATAATCGCCGAGGCAATGGCCAGCGTGGCCTGCACCAGGATCGGCGACATCACGTTGGGCAGGACGTACTTGATGATGATCCAGCGATCCGGCAGGCCAATCGCCCGCGCGCCGTCGATATACTCTTCGTTGCGAATGGCGATCACCTGCCCGCGCGTCAGGCGGGCGAAGATCGGCATCGCCGAAAGACCGATGGCGATCATCGCGTTGGTCAGGCTCGGGCCCAAAAATGCCCCCAGCGCGATCGCCATGATCAGGAACGGACAGGCCAGCAGCGCCTCGATCACGCGCGAGATCACCCCGTCCCACATCTTCTGGAAGTAGCCCGCCACCAGCCCCAGCGGAACGCCGATAACCACCGCAATTACCACAGACATGCAGCCCGCCATCAGCGAGGTGCGCGCCCCCCAGATAATGCGGGACAGGATATCGCGCCCCAGCTCGTCGGTGCCGAACCAGTACATCGCCGACGGCGCTTTGCGCACCGCCAGGAAGTTGGCTTTAACCGGATCGAACGGGGCGATCCACGGCGCCAGCAGCGCCACCAGCACAAAGAACCCCACCACCACCGCGCCAATGACCGCGCTTTTATTGCCGAGGAATTTCTTCAGTACCCGGTTTTGTGCCCCCGGCAGCGCAGGCACAACGGTTTGCGTCGTCAGTTCTGCCATGGTTAACCTCGCATTTTCGGGTTGATGAGGACGTAGAGCACGTCGGCCAGAAGGTTCAGCATCAGGAAACCGATCGCCACGATCAGCACCACGCCCTGCACCACCGCGTAGTCACGGTTGAATACCGAATCGACGATCATCTTGCCAAAGCCCGGAATGGTGAAAACCTGCTCGGTCAGCACCGCGCCGCCCAGCAGCTCGCCAAACAGCAGCGTGGTGAGGGTAATCACCGGCACCAGCGCGTTGCGAAACGCGTGCTTCAGGATCACCGCTTTCGGCAGTAGCCCTTTCGCCCGCGCGGTGCGGATGTAATCCGCTTTCAGAACGGCAATCATCGAGGCGCGGGTATGGCGCATCAGCGTTGCCGCGAGGCCCGTTCCGAGCACGGACGCGGGCAGCAGCAGCGTGCGCAGGTTCTGGAGCGGATCTTCGCTGAACGGCACATACCCGGATGCGGGGAGCCACTGCAGGTTCACCGAAAAGACCAGAATCAGCAGGATCCCCAGCCAGAAGTGCGGGATCGAGATCCCCGAGATCGCCACAAAGTTCGCCCCGTGATCGACCCAGCTGTTTTTATTCACCGCCGCGAGGATCCCCATGCTGATGCCAAACACCAGCGCGATAATCATCGCCAGCAGCGACAGCTCCAGCGTAACCGGCAGCTTGCTGGCAATCAGCTGCGTCACCGGCTCATGCGTGCGTAAGGAGACGCCCAGATCGCCCTGCAGCGCCCGCGTCAGCCAGTGGAAATACTGTACGGGAATGGGCGCATCAAGGTTCAGCTCCGCGCGCAGCTGAGCGATAACTGCCGGGTCGCGCTCCTCGCCGGCCATGGCGATCAGCGGGTCGCCGGGCAGCAGCTTTTGCAGCCCAAACACCATCATGCTCACCAGCAGTAGCGTCGGGACGGCCAGCAGCAGACGTTTGCAAATCAGTTCCAGCATGGGCTCTCCTCAGGACGGTTATTTCGCCAGCGTCAAACCCGCCAGACGCACGATGCCGTCCGGGTAAGGCTTGAAGCCCTGCACGCTTTTGTTCAGGCCAAAAATACGCGGCTCGAAGTAGAGGTAGGCAATAGGCATGTCGGTTTGCAGCTGCTTCACCACCTTGTCGTACAGCGGCTGGCGCGCAGCCTGGTCGGTGCTTTGACGCGCCTGGGTCAGCCACTCATCAACCTGCGCATTGCTGTAGCGGCCGTCGTTCAGGGTGCCTTTGCTGTTGATAAAGCCGTAGATGCTGCCGTCCGGATCCGGGCGCCCCGACCAGCCGGAGAAGCTCAGCTGATAGTCCCCGCTCTGCTGGCGGTCCAGCAGCGTGGCGAATTCGGTCATCTGCAGGTTGAGGTTAAAGCCCGCCTCGGCGACCATCGCCTGCAGCACCTGCCCCACCTGCTGTGAGGTGGGGTTGTTCGGCACCAGCAGGTTGACGGTCAGCGGCGCGCTGACGCCTGCCGCTTTGAGCAGCGCTTTGGCCTTGTCGACGTCACGCGGCGGGACCGGCAGGTTGACGTGATACGGGCTGACCGTCGAAAACGCCTGATTGGCTGGCGTATACAGTCCTTCAAAGACCACCTGGTTTAGCGCATCGCGGTCGATAGCCTGCGAGAAGGCCTCGCGTACGCGGGCATCTTTGAACGGGTCGTTGGCCGGCACCTTGCCGTTGTTGATGTTGAAGGTGATGCCCTGATAGCCCAGGCCCGTTACCTTCGCCAGCGCCAGCTTGCTGTCGGCCTCGACGGTTTTCACGTCGCTGGCGGCGATGCCTTCGGTCAGATCGAGATCGCCCGCGCGCAGGTTCGCCAGACGCACGGAGGCATCCGGGATCGGCAGATAAATAATTTTGTCGAAGTGGTAGGCGTCTTTGTTCCAGTAGTTGTCGAAGCGGGTCAGAACAATGCGGTCCTGAGATACGCGGCTGTCGAATTTATACGGGCCGGAACAGACCGGATGGGCAGCAAAGTCAGGCTTTTTCGCCGCCTCGGGGGCCATCATCGCGCCCGCACGGTCGGTGAGCTGCATCAGCAGCGCGGCATCGGGCGTCTTCAGGTGCAGCGCAATCTGCATCGGGCCGGTGACCTCGACCGATTCAACGGAGGAGATCTCGCTCTTACGCAGGGAGCCTTTCAGGGTCAGGGCGCGGTCGAGGTTGTATTTTGCCGCGGCGGCATCGAATTTCTCACCGTCGTGGAAGGTGACGCCTTCGCGCAGATTGAGCGTCAGGGTTTTACCGTCGTCACTCCACGCCCAGTCTTTGGCCAGACCGGGGACAACCTTCAGGTTTTCATCCACGTCCACCAGCCTGTCGCACAGGGAGGCGAAGACGAAGCGGCCATAGTAGGTGCGCGCCAGGTGCGGGTCGAGCATGTCCGGATCTGCCCCCAGGCCAATACGCAGCACGCTTTCAGAATGGGCGGGCAGCGCCGCGCCAAGCAACATAACACTTCCCAGTACGGTCAAAAGAGAATTACGCATTGTCATTATCATGAGTTCCTTGAAGGAAGGGATGAGTGGGTGGCCGCGTGTTCAAACAGCGCGCGGCGGCGCAGAAAAGCGGCGGATGGCGGTGCGATCTGGATAACGCTGCGATCGCGGTTGATCTCCTGCCAGCGGTGGCAGGCAACCTGACGCCCGCCATCGAGCACCTGATTAATCGGCTCGACCTGGCGGCATTCGTCGGTAACGTACGGGCAGCGGGTGTGGAAACGACAGCCGGACGGCGGGCTGGCAGGGTTCGGTAAGTCCCCCTGCAGCAGCGGCGCGTCGCGTTCAGCGCCCGGCTGCATCTGCGGCGCCGAGGCGATAAGCGCCTGCGTATAAGGATGCAGCGGTGCGTCAAAGATCTCATCCACGGTGGCGAGCTCGACGATTTGCCCGAGATACATGACCGCCACGCGGTCGCTCATGTGGCGGATCACCGCCAGACCGTGGGCGACAATCACCATCGTCAGCCCCAGCTGGTGCTTCAGGCTTTCCAGCAAATTGACCACCTGCGCCTGGACGGAGACGTCCAGCGCGGATACCGGCTCATCGCCCAGCAGCAGCTTCGGTCCCGAGGCCAGCGCGCGCGCAATGCCGATACGCTGGCGCTGCCCGCCGGAAAACTCGTGCGGGTAGCGCCCGGCCCAGGCGGCGGGCAGGCCTACGGTTTTAAGCAGCTCGGCAACGCGGTACTGGCGGTCCGCTTTCTTCATGTTCTGGTGCAGCCACAGCGGCTCGCCGACAATCTGCGCCACCGTCATGCGCGGGTTCAGGGAGGCGAAGGGATCCTGAAAAATGATCTGCAACTCGCGCCGGAGCTGGTTCAGACGGGCGCCTGTGGCGTGGGTAATCTCCTCCCCCTGATAAAACACGCGCCCTTCGCTGGCGGCCAGCAGGCGCAGCAGCAGGCGGCCAAGCGTGGATTTTCCGGAACCGGACTCGCCGACAATCGCCAGCGTTTCGCCCGGCATGACCGCAAGCGACACGCGATCGACCGCCGTCACAAACCGGGCCGGGGTAAAGAGTTTTTTAGGGCCGGGGAACAGCTTGCTGAGGTCCCGTGCTTCAAGAATGGGCGTAGTCATGCGATTTCTCCCAGGGCGATGTGGTGTTCGAGCGGCACGCGGAAGCAGGCAACCTGATGGCCCGCGCCGAGCGTGGCGAGCTGCGGTTTTTCATCATGGCAGCGCGCCTGCGCAAACGGACAGCGGGTGGCAAAACGACAGCCCTTCGGCATGGATTCAGGCAGAGGTACCGAACCGGGAATGGTGGAAAGCGGGCCTTTACGTACGCCAAGGGAGGGGATCGAGCCCATCAGGCCGATAGTGTACGGGTGCTGCGGGTCGGCAAATATCGCCTCGACGCTGCCCTGCTCTACCACCTGTCCGGCATACATCACCGCCACCTGCTGCGCCACTTCGGCCACCACGCCTAAATCGTGGGTGATCATCAGCACCGCCGTGCCGGTTTCCTCTTTCAAGGTATTGAGCAAGGCGAGGATTTGCGCCTGGATGGTGACGTCAAGCGCAGTGGTCGGTTCGTCGGCAATCAATAATTTAGGATGATTAATCAGCGCCATGGCAATCATCACCCGCTGGCGCATGCCGCCGGAAAGCTGATGCGGATAAGCCTTAAGGCGCATCTCTGCCGCCGGGATCTGCACTTTCTCGAGGATCTGCCGCGCGACCTTCATCGCCTCTGCGCGCGAGACGTTCTGGTGCCGCATGACCGCTTCACTCAGTTGATCGCCCAGCGTAAACGCCGGATTGAGCGAGGTCATCGGCTCCTGGAAAATCATCGCCAGATCGCTGCCGCGCAGATCGGCATACTCCCGCGGCGAGAGCTTGCGCAGATCGTGGCGGCGAAACTGCATCTCCCCGCTGACGATCCGTGCGCTGGCGGGCAGTAACCCCATCAGCGCCAGTGAGGTGATACTTTTCCCGCAGCCGGACTCTCCCACCAGCGCCAGCGTTTCGCCCGCCCTGACGGTCAATGAGATACCGTCAAGCACGCTAACCGGCGAGCCCGCGAACGTAACGTTGAGGTTTTGTACTTGCAGAACGGGCGTGGCGTCTTTAAAGGGGATTGTCGTCATGGCGTGAAGTCGTCCTCAAGGTGGATCGCCTGAATCAGGGCGGTTTGCAGGCTGAGCAGATGTTCGCGCATGGCGGCCGCAGCTTCATTAGGCTGGCGATGGATAATCGCCGCCATGATTTTGTGGTGGTGGTCGTTATAGCTGTCGACACGTTCGGGCGTGCGGGCTAATTCGCGCAGATGCTGCCAGCCCGGTTCACGTCTGACGGCATCAATCGCATCAAACAGGCCGAGCATCAGACGGTTGCCCGCAGCCTCGGCAATCGCCCGGTGAAAGGCGCTATCCCACAGTTCATTGAGATCGCGGTCGTCCGGGCTGACCTTATCGATGCGTTCCAGCATGCGCTGCATAAGCGCGAGGTTTTCCCTGGTGGCACGCAGTGCCGCAAGCCGGGCCAGGCCGGGTTCGAGCTGAAGACGAGCCTCCATCACTTCCAGCAGGTTGGTTTGCTGCACCAGTCCCTGAAGGGCCAGCGGTTCAACAGGTGCTGACGGGCCGATAAAGGTCCCTTTGCCCTGCTTACGCCAGATACGCCCCTCTTCTTCCAGCACGTCCAGCGCACGACGGACTTCACGTCGCCCTACGCCGAGAGTGTCCGACAGCTCACGTTCCGTGGGCAGCGGAATGCCTGGTGTTGACTCATGCTGGTTGATTAGCCCGCGCAACTGCTCAAGCGCGGTGCTGGAATTGGCCAGAAACCGTGACAGTTTTTCCATATTGGTTCGCTCGCTTTCATCATTGCTTTATTTTTATTAACGATAAGTTATTGATATGGAATGAAGCTTATCGTGCTAATGATTAAGCAATAACCAAACCAATACGTAATTGGTTCGGTATTTTTTTGGCAAGCGGGAGATAACCAAATGATTCTGAGTGAATTATTTTTACAGAAAGACACATTCTGAATGAGGTCTGAAGAGAGGCATGATGGCAAAATGCACAACAACAGTGCAAATAACGCACTACAACCGTGCAATTGTTAATTAATTGCACCATTTATATTAACTTTTTGTTAACGATAAGTGAGAGGATGGAATTACAGAACGCTGAAACGACGAAGGCCTGAATCATTTCTGATTCAGGCCTTCTGAATAGTGGCGGAACGGACGGGACTCGAACCCGCGACCCCCTGCGTGACAGGCAGGTATTCTAACCGACTGAACTACCGCTCCACTGTTCCCGTTTGGGGAACGAGGCGCATATTACGGTGCGCCTCCGATCTCGTCAACGCTTTTTCTCGCGTTTTGAATCGTTTGCTGCAAAAATCGCCCAAACGATGATTTTACAGGCATTCCGGCGTTTTTTCAGGCACGCCAGAGACAGCTGCCGCCCTTCTTCTGCACCAGATCAAGACGGGATTCGTGGTTAAGCAGCTCTTCATCACTGGCTAAAACAACCCGTAGCCGGCTTGCCTGACGGACAACACGCTGAATACCCGCTTCGCCCTGCGTCTGCTGAGACTCATTTTCCATACTGAACTTCATTGACGTCTGCCCGCCGGTCATCGTCAGATAGACATCGGCGAGGATCTGGGCATCGAGCAACGCCCCGTGGAGCGTTCGTTTGGTATTGTCTATCTCGTAGCGCGAACAAAGTGCATCCAGGCTGTTACGCTTGCCGGGAAACATCTTCCTCGCCAGCGCCAGACTGTCTGTTACCTTACAGAAGGTGTTCGTCTTCGGGATATCACGATTAAGCTTGCTGAATTCATAGTCCATAAAGCCGATATCGAACGAGGCGTTATGGATGACAAGCTCGGCGCCCTTGATGTATTCCAGAAATTCGTCAGCCACATCCGCAAACGTCGGCTTATCCAGCAAGAACTCATCGGCAATACCGTGAACGCCAAACGCTTCGGGGTCCACCAGCCGATCGGGCTTAAGGTAGACGTGGAAGTTGTTCCCCGTAAGACGACGGTTCACCACTTCAACGGCGCCGATCTCGATGATCTTATGCCCTTCGTAGTGCGCGCCGATCTGGTTCATACCGGTGGTTTCGGTATCGAGGACGATCTGGCGAGTAATTGCAGTGCTCATAGCGGTCATTTATGTCAGACTTATCGTTTAACTGAACGTTTCAAATACAGGAAGTCTACCAGAGATGCGTAAACAGGTAGAAATTTTCACCGATGGATCTTGTCTCGGCAACCCAGGTCCCGGCGGCTACGGCGCGATTATGCGCTATCGCCAGCACGAAAAAACTTTTAGCGAAGGCTATTTTCTGACCACCAATAACCGGATGGAGCTCATGGCGGCCATTGTGGCGCTGGAGGCGTTAAAAGAACATTGTGACGTGGTGTTAAGTACCGACAGTCAGTACGTCCGCCAGGGAATTACCCAGTGGATCCATAACTGGAAAAAACGCGGCTGGAAGACTGCCGATAAGAAACCGGTCAAGAACGTCGATCTCTGGAAACGTCTTGATGCTGCGCTGGGCCAGCACCAGATTAAATGGGAGTGGGTTAAAGGGCACGCCGGCCATCCGGAAAACGAACGCTGTGACGAGCTGGCGCGTGCGGCGGCCGCTAACCCAGCGCATGAGGACGCGGGCTATCAGCCTGAATCCTGATCACGGCTTTTTGTATTGCCGCGTGGCGCCAACGGTCTGACGGATTGGCGTTTTCGATTTGCTCTGCTTCATGGGATTAAGCGTAAGGGGAATGGTTCGCTTACGCGCGACGATAAACTGCATGCAGCCTAACGCAGGCAAATGCGTGCTCAACAAGACGCCCCCCTGCCGCGCCCAGGGCAGCACCTGAAAACCGCCGTAGCAGAGCACTTCGAAGTTCAGCAGTGACAGCCAGTCGAGCTGGCGCATCATGGTGAACATCCGGCTGTTGTAAGGCGGCGTCCGACGCAGCACCGGTACCAGCTTACGCAGGCCCATCAGGCTCAGCGGATTGAATCCGCTCAGTACCAGCCAGCCGTCATCAATCAGCACGCGATCGGCTTCGCGAAGCAGACGGTGCGGATCGCTGCACCAGGGTAACGTATGTGCGAGCAAGCACGCATCAACGGATTTTTCCGCAAACGGCAGATGTAACGGGTCTGCTTTCACCTGAACCGGCGATCCGCCGAGAGAGACGTTGACCTGATGCGAGATAGCGCAGCTTTCGGTATTGATTTCCGCGCTGAGATTGCCAATCTTAAGCAGGTGAAAGCCATACATTTTCGCCAGCCAGGGCTTCAGCTGTTGCTCTAACGCTTCGCGATAGTATTCACCCCAGGGCAATTCCGCCCAACGTTCCGGTGCTGCGACAGTCTGAGGTATCCTTGCCGGTTTCATCAACACACCCGCCACGCTATTAGAGGTAATGTATGAATCTTATCAGTATTTCCGCTTTTGAGGACAATTACATCTGGGTTTTGGTGGACGATGAACGTCGATGCGTCATTGTCGATCCCGGAGAATCCGCCCCCGTACTGCGCGCAATAAAAGAGAACGGCTGGCAGCCGGAAGCCATTCTGTTGACGCATCACCATCACGATCATACGGGCGGCGTGCCTGAACTACGCGCCCACTTTCCGCATGTTGTGGTTTACGGACCGGCAGAGGCACAAGATAAGGGACTCACGCAAGTAGTCGAAGAAGGCGAAAAAATCCTCATACGTGAGTGGGAGTTTTCCGTATTTGCCACACCGGGTCACACTTTGGGACATCTGTGTTTCTACAGTAAGCCTTATCTTTTTTGCGGCGACACGCTGTTCTCCGGAGGCTGCGGAAGACTGTTTGAAGGCACACCAGCACAAATGTATCAGTCTTTACAGAAGATTAACGCATTACCCGATGATACCGTTATTTGTTGCGCGCATGAGTATACATTAGGAAATATGAAGTTTGCCGTCAGCCTGTTACCTGAGGATCGGGCGATTCAGGATTATTATCACAAAGTGAAGGAGTTACGTGCAAAAAACCAAAAAACACTCCCCGTAATTCTGAAAAACGAGCGCCAAATTAATTTATTTTTACGAACAGATGATATTGATTTAATTAATAAAATTAACCAAGAAACAAATTTGCAACAACCAGAACAGCGATTTGCATGGTTAAGGTCAAAGAAAGATAACTTCAGATAATTGCGGGTTGCCTTTTCAAAATTTCGCCGTTATCATCGCTCGTCTTTTAAGCAACTATTGACACACACATGAAGGCAAAAGCGATATTACTCGCCTCTGTCCTGCTTGTAGGTTGCCAGTCCCAGAACGGCAGCAACGTACAACAGCACGCACAGAGCCTTTCTGCAGCTGGTCAAGGGGAAGCAGGGAAGTTTACAAGTTCGGCGCGCTGGATGGACGATGGAACATCTTTCGCGCAGGATCAAGACTTGTGGACCTCTATTGGCGACGAGCTAAAGATGGGAATTCCGGAAAATACCCGGATTCGCGAACAGAAACAGAAGTATTTAAGTAATAAGAGCTATCTCCACGATGTAACGTTACGGGCAGAGCCGTATATGTACTGGATAGCCGGGCAAGTTAAGAAACGTAACATGCCTATGGAGCTGGTACTCCTACCCATAGTGGAGAGCGCTTTTGACCCACACGCGACGTCTGGCGCCAATGCCGCAGGCATTTGGCAGATCATTCCGAGCACCGGGCGAAACTATGGTCTGAAACAGACCCGCAACTATGATGCGCGTCGTGATGTTGTCGCTTCAACGACAGCCGCTCTCGACATGATGCAACGTCTGAACAAGATGTTTGACGGCGACTGGCTATTAACAGTCGCAGCGTACAATAGCGGCGAAGGTCGTGTACTGAAGGCAATGAAAGCGAATAAAGCACGGGGTAAATCCACCGATTTTTGGTCGCTCTCACTGCCACAGGAAACAAAGATTTACGTACCGAAAATGCTGGCTTTGAGCGATATTCTCAAGAACAGCAAGCGTTACGGTGTGCAACTGCCAACACCAGACGAAAGTCGTGCACTGGCGCGTGTTCGCCTCAGCAATCCGGTTGATATTCAACAGGTTGCTGATATGACGGGTATGTCGGTAAGTAAACTAAAAACCTTTAATGCTGGTGTTAAAGGCTCAACGCTGGGGGCGAGTGGTCCGCAGTATGTAATGGTTCCGCAGAAACATGCTGAGCAGTTACGTGAGTCTTTAGCTTCGGGTGAAATCGCCGCCGTTCAGTCAACGCTGATCGCGGATGCCTCACCCGTCAACAGCCGCAGTTATAAGGTTCGTTCAGGTGATACGCTTTCAGGCATTGCATCACGTCTTGGCGTGAGCGCAAAAGATCTCCAGCAGTGGAACAATCTGCGCGGATCGGGCTTGAAAGTGGGTCAGAATCTGACGGTTGGCGCAGGTAGCAGCGCGCAGCGTCTTGCCAACAACAGCGATAGCATTACCTATCGCGTGCGTAAGGGTGATTCGCTGTCCAGTATCGCAAAACGTCACGGCGTGAACATAAAAGATGTGATGCGCTGGAACAATGATACTGACAATCTGAAACCAGGCGACCAGCTGACGCTGTTTGTGAAGAACAGCGCGACGCCAGACTCCTGATAACACGACCGAAAGATAAAAAGGCACCGATTCCCCTCGGTGCCTTTTTTGTTTATCCCGCTTTTTGCGCTTCCGCCATGATGGTATCGCTGGTAAATGAACCATCGTCCTGCAGTTCAAAGTACGCCTTCACCTCTGCCGACGCACTCTCCTGATACAGCCTGATTGCCTGGCTTAATGCTTCCGGGGTGCGCATACGCGCTATCCACGAGCTAAACTCCAGCGGCAAACGGTCTGTGATTAACGAGCGTGTAATCAGTCCCGCTTCCGTGATAAGCGATAACCACTCTCCGCTGGCGTAGTTTTGCACATGCGAGGTGTCGCGCAGCGCTTCCACCGTTTGCAGCCAGATATTGCGCACAGGATGCCCAGGCGACATCACATCCATAATAATGAGGATGCCGCCCGGCTTCAGAACACGTTTGACTTCGCGTAATGCCTGGCCAACATCATGCCAGTGGTGCGCGGAGTAACGGCTGATCACCACCTCAAACGACGCATCATCAAAAGGTAAGGATTCGGCATAGCCCTGGTGCGTATCAATGTTGTCCAGCCCCTTCGCTTTCGCCGCCTCAGCAACGACGTCCAGCATCTGGCTGGATAAATCATACGCGGTAACGTGCGCGACATGCTGTGCAGCCGTAAAGCTGGCATGCCCTGCACCACAGCCTAAATCCAGCACGTGCGCCTGCGGAAATGCCGACAGGCGCTCACCGAGACGCACCAGATCGCGGCCTGAAGCGTGTACGGCGCTGCTCAGATACGCATTTGCCTGAGAACCAAACTGTTTTTCTACGTTGTCATGATGGGAGTGTGTTGTTGTCATCGTACTGTCCTTTGTGGGTTAAAAATTAAAGGGCAGCACCTGCACAGGCCTGCCCCACGGCAGACCTGACACACCATTATTTATCAGGTTTGCCGGGACTGAATTCGACGAGTAGAGGGTTATGATCCGAGGCGCGCGTCACCAGCACGGAGGCGTCATGCACGCTCAAACCACGATAGAAGACAAAGTCGAGAGGACGACCAAAGGCTTTTTTGCGCTGGTCATCGCTAAAACGAACTTCACGCAGCGACATTTCGCGCGCAAAGCGATACAGCGCATTCATGCGTGGACGGCTCCAGGCATTGAAATCGCCGGCCATAATGATGGGTCCGCTGTGATGCGCTATCTGATCGCCAATCGGAAGTAACTGCTTACTGTACACATCCACGCCCAGGCTGAAGTTCACCGCGTGGATATTCACGACCATCAGCATACGGGTATCCGGCAGCGGATAGACCGTCACCAGCGCCGATTTCGCCAGGCGCAGAATAGGTTCGCGCTCGCGGAGCGGGCAACAGTAGACCGGATGTGCTGCTGAAAGCGTCATCACACCTGAGGGATGTTGTGGCAGAACAAATGCAGGCACCTGGTCGGCGGCAAGATAGTTTGTGGTGGCAAACCTTACCAACTCAGGGGTGGTTTGCGCCTCCTGGAGCAGAACCAGGTGGGCATCTTTTCCAAAATTCTTGAGTACCGATAACCATTCGGCACGCTGCTGCTTAAAGATATTCCACACCAGTACACGGATTTTCTCATCGCTGCTTAACGGTGTGCCGGCGGGTAATGCCTGGCTTATGCTCGCAAATGACCCCGGAGGCAAGATCCTCTCCGCGGGCAGTCCGGCTACATAACGCATGGCATAGGTATTTTTTCGCACTTTTGGAAACAGCCTCTGTAACATGAACCAGTCCGGAAAACGGACTGGTTCTAATGTTATAGGGACTTTAGGTCACACTTTCAACGCAATTTCTGAGAAACCGCTTTCCAGTTTTGTAAGCAAGCGCTTACTGATGTTAACCCAGCGCGACGCGGGCGGGTTTATCAAGGCGCCCACTCAGGCCAATCAGCAGGAAGGCCACCAGGACAATCACCGCGCCAATCCACGGGGTCTGGGTTAATCCAACATGTGCTACGGTTTGCCCGCCAATGATGGAGCCCAGCGCAATACCAATATTAAAAGCGGCAATGTTCAGACCCGATGCCACATCCACCGCATTGGGCGTATAGAGCTCGGCTTTCTGTACAACATAAACCTGAAGCCCAGGCACATTACCAAAGGCAAAGATCCCCATGACCAGCACCGTGACCAGCGCGGCGTACTGTATCGAAGCCGTAAACTGGAAAATCATCAACAGAACGACCAGCGCGGCGAAGATAAATTTCAGCGCCGGTACCGCCCCATGCTTATCCGCAAGCTTGCCGCCCCAGATATTGCCAATCGCAACGGAAATACCGTATCCCAGCAAAATCCAGCTCACGGCATTGGGGGAGAAACCTGCCAGGTCCTGCATCATCGGTGCGAGGAAGGTGAAGGCGGTGAATACGCCACCATAGCCCAGCGCCGTAACCGCGTAGATGATCAGCAAACGCGGATGCGTGAGCACCTTCAGCTGATCGCTCAGGCTGGCGCTGGCCCGGCCAGGAATATTCGACGGCACCAGGAGCAGGCTGGTCACCAGGGCAATGACGCCCAGTAAGGAGACGGCCAGGAACGTTTCACGCCAGCCGAAGTGTTGTCCAATAAACGTGCCCAATGGTACGCCCGTGACGAGTGCAACGGTCAGCCCACCGAACATGATCGCAATGGCGGAGGCCGCTTTCTCTTTGGGTACCAGGCTGGTTGCAATAGTGGAACCAATCGAGAAGAACACCCCGTGTGCAAGGCCGGTCAACAGACGAGCGATAACCAGCGTGGTGTAGTCCGGTGCCTGCCAGGCCAGCACGTTGCCGGCGGTGAACAGCACCATTAATGCAACTAACAGCTGCTTACGCGGAAAGCGTCCGGTCAGCGCCGTCAGCACGGGGGCACCGACGGCAACGCCCAGGGCATAGATGGACACCAGTAATCCGGCGGAGGGCAATGAGATCGCAAGCTGGTTAGCAATGGTGGGAACCAGTCCCACGATAACAAATTCGGTCGTGCCAATTGCAAAGGCACTGATCGTCAGGGCAAGAAGCGCCAGTGGCATAAAATACTCCGTATCATCAGGATTAAGATGACAGGCAGTATGCGCCAGTGCTTAAATAACAAAAATGGTCAAAATATCAATAGAATTTTTCGGATGGTGCAACAATGAAAGCAACGTCGGAAGAGCTGACAATCTTTGTCGCCGTCGTCGAAAGCGGCAGCTTTAGCCGCGCGGCCGAACAGCTGGGACAGGCTAACTCAGCCATTAGCCGCTCGGTAAAAAAGCTGGAGATGAAGCTTGGGGTGAGCCTGCTCAACCGAACGACGCGGCAGCTGAGCCTGACGGAAGAAGGAGAGCGTTATTTTCGCCGCGTGCAGTCGGTACTGCAGGAGATGGCCGCAGCGGAGACCGAGATTATGGAAACCCGCAGCACGCCGCGCGGGTTACTGCGCATTGATGCGGCCACGCCGGTTGTGCTTCACTTTCTGATGCCGCTGATTAAACCTTTCCGCGAACGTTATCCTGAGATGACGCTCTCTCTGGTCTCCTCAGAGACGTTTATCAACCTCATCGAGCGAAAGGTAGATGTAGCTATCCGCGCGGGAACGCTGACCGATTCAAGCTTGCGTGCCCGCCCTCTGTTTGCCAGCTACCGAAAAATTATCGCGTCGCCACAGTATATTGCTGAACATGGTAAACCGGAGACGGTTGAAGAACTGAAGCAGCATCTGTGCCTGGGCTTTACGGAGCCGGTATCGCTGAACACCTGGCCTGTCGCCTGTCATGATGGGCAACTTCATGAAATCACTAGCGGATTGTCGTCTAACAGCGGGGAAACGTTGAAGCAGTTGTGCCTGGAAGGCAATGGTATCGCCTGCCTGTCAGACTATATGATCGATAAGGAGATTGCGCGGGGTGAACTGGTGGAATTGATGGCCGATAAACGCCTGCCGGTCGAAATGCCTTTTAGCGCGGTGTATTACAGTGACAGAGCGGTGAGTACGCGCATTCGTGCCTTTATTGATTTTCTGAGTGAACATATAAAAACAGCTCCCGGAGGAGCTGTGTGAGGGTTCAGGTTACAGAGGGTGGGTCAAACTTAATCCCAGTGAGGGGCTAAGCCTTCCGGACTGACCAGGCGATCGTTGCACTCAAGGGCTGCGATCGCTTTTTTATCGTCAGCATCCAGGTGAAGATCCGTTGCTAACAGGTTGCTCGCCAGGTTTTCACGTTTAGTTGAAGATGGGATCACGGCATAACCTTCACCCATTGCCCATGCCAGAATGACCTGCGCGGCAGTCGCGTTATGTTTCTCAGCGATACGCGTAATCACTTCATCTTTCAGCGCTTTACCATAGGCCAGCGTCATGTATGAGGTGATGTGGATCCCGTGCTGTTTTGCCCAGTCCACGACTTTGCGGTTCTGCAGGTAAGGAGACAGTTCAATCTGGTTGGTCGCAATATTTTCTGCACCTACAGCCGCAATGGCTTTTTCCATCAGTGGGATCGTGAAGTTGGAGATCCCAATTTCGCGGGTTAAGCCCTGCTTTTTCGCTTCCAGCAGCGCCTGCATGAATTCTTCCACGGAGACGGCATCGTTTGGTGATGGCCAGTGGATCAGCGTCAGATCGACGTAGTCAGTACGCAGTTTTTTCAGGCTTTCTTTCAGGCTTGGGATCAGCTTGTCTTTGCTGAGATTATCAATCCAGATTTTCGTGGTAATGAACAGCTCATTACGCGGTACACCGCTCTCTTCGAGAGCTTGTCCAACGGCAGCTTCGTTTTCATAGATCTGCGCCGTATCAACTGCGCGATAGCCCAGTTCGAGTGCGGTTTTAACTGATGCGATAACAACGTCGTCTTTCAGGCGGAAAGTGCCCAGACCAAATGCAGGGAGAGTCATAATTTTCCTCAATCATTATGTTCGTAAACTGAGGACGATTATCGCTGGCGGTGTTATAGAGAAAAAGATCGTAAAACGCAGAGGATTTTTGCTGATTTCGCAATAATTAAACGTCAGATAAGAAAAAAGCCCTGAGCGTTAACTCAGGGCTTTTAATAAGTGGCGGAACGGACGGGACTCGAACCCGCGACCCCCTGCGTGACAGGCAGGTATTCTAACCGACTGAACTACCGCTCCACCGAAGACTGCTTGTAACCACCGGATTAATGCACCGGCTTACTACTTAATTTGATGCCTGGCAGTTCCCTACTCTCACATGGGGAGACCCCACACTACCATCGGCGCTACGGCGTTTCACTTCTGAGTTCGGCATGGGGTCAGGTGGGACCACCGCGCTAAAGCCGCCAGGCAAATTCTGTTTAATCTGTATCAAGGCTGAATTTTGATTGTTCGTCTCGTCGCCAAAACATCTTCGGCGTTGTAAGGTTAAGCCTCACGGTTCATTAGTATCGGTTAGCTCAACGCATCGCTGCGCTTACACACCCGACCTATCAACGTCATAGTCTTTAACGTTCCTTCAGGAGACTTAAAGTCTCAGGGAGAACTCATCTCGGGGCAAGTTTCGTGCTTAGATGCTTTCAGCACTTATCTTTTCCGCATTTAGCTACCGGGCAGTGCCATTGGCATGACAACCCGAACACCAGTGATGCGTCCACTCCGGTCCTCTCGTACTAGGAGCAGCCCCCCTCAATTCTCCAGCGCCCACGGCAGATAGGGACCGAACTGTCTCACGACGTTCTAAACCCAGCTCGCGTACCACTTTAAATGGCGAACAGCCATACCCTTGGGACCTACTTCAGCCCCAGGATGTGATGAGCCGACATCGAGGTGCCAAACACCGCCGTCGATATGAACTCTTGGGCGGTATCAGCCTGTTATCCCCGGAGTACCTTTTATCCGTTGAGCGATGGCCCTTCCATTCAGAACCACCGGATCACTATGACCTGCTTTCGCACCTGCTCGAGCCGTCACTCTCGCAGTCAAGCTAGCTTATGCCATTGCACTAACCTCCTGATGTCCGACCAGGATTAGCTAACCTTCGTGCTCCTCCGTTACTCTTTGGGAGGAGACCGCCCCAGTCAAACTACCCACCAGACACTGTCCGCAACCCGGATCACGGGTCTACGTTAGAACACCAGCCATTAAAGGGTGGTATTTCAAGGACGGCTCCACGCAGACTGGCGTCCACGCTTCAAAGCCTCCCACCTATCCTACACATCAAGGACCAGTGTTCAGTGTCAAGCTATAGTAAAGGTTCACGGGGTCTTTCCGTCTTGCCGCGGGTACACTGCATCTTCACAGCGAGTTCAATTTCACTGAGTCTCGGGTGGAGACAGCCTGGCCATCATTACGCCATTCGTGCAGGTCGGAACTTACCCGACAAGGAATTTCGCTACCTTAGGACCGTTATAGTTACGGCCGCCGTTTACCGGGGCTTCGATCAAGAGCTTCGCGTTGCCGCTAACCCCATCAATTAACCTTCCGGCACCGGGCAGGCGTCACACCGTATACGTCCACTTTCGTGTTTGCACAGTGCTGTGTTTTTAATAAACAGTTGCAGCCAGCTGGTATCTTCGACTGATTTCAGCTCCACCCGCAGGGGCTTCACCTACATATCAGCGTGCCTTCTCCCGAAGTTACGGCACCATTTTGCCTAGTTCCTTCACCCGAGTTCTCTCAAGCGCCTTGGTATTCTCTACCTGACCACCTGTGTCGGTTTGGGGTACGATTTAATGTTACCTGATGCTTAGAGGCTTTTCCTGGAAGCAGGGCATTTGTTACTTCAGCACCGTAGTGCCTCGTCATCACACCTCAGCGTTAAAAGGTACCGGATTTACCTGGAACCTCCGCCTACATGCTTAAACCGGGACAACCGTCGCCCGGCTAACATAGCCTTCTCCGTCCCCCCTTCGCAGTAACACCAAGTACAGGAATATTAACCTGTTTCCCATCGACTACGCCTTTCGGCCTCGCCTTAGGGGTCGACTCACCCTGCCCCGATTAACGTTGGACAGGAACCCTTGGTCTTCCGGCGAGCGGGCTTTTCACCCGCTTTATCGTTACTTATGTCAGCATTCGCACTTCTGATACCTCCAGCATGCCTCACAGCACACCTTCAACGGCTTACAGAACGCTCCCCTACCCAACAACGCATAAGCGTCGCTGCCGCAGCTTCGGTGCATGGTTTAGCCCCGTTACATCTTCCGCGCAGGCCGACTCGACCAGTGAGCTATTACGCTTTCTTTAAATGATGGCTGCTTCTAAGCCAACATCCTGGCTGTCTGTGCCTTCCCACATCGTTTCCCACTTAACCATGACTTTGGGACCTTAGCTGGCGGTCTGGGTTGTTTCCCTCTTCACGACGGACGTTAGCACCCGCCGTGTGTCTCCCGTGATAACATTCTTCGGTATTCGTAGTTTGCATCGGGTTGGTAAGCCGGGATGGCCCCCTAGCCGAAACAGTGCTCTACCCCCGAAGATGAATTCACGAGGCGCTACCTAAATAGCTTTCGGGGAGAACCAGCTATCTCCCGGTTTGATTGGCCTTTCACCCCCAGCCACAAGTCATCCGCTAATTTTTCAACATTAGTCGGTTCGGTCCTCCAGTTAGTGTTACCCAACCTTCAACCTGCCCATGGCTAGATCACCGGGTTTCGGGTCTATACCCTGCAACTTAACGCCCAGTTAAGACTCGGTTTCCCTTCGGCTCCCCTATACGGTTAACCTTGCTACAGAATATAAGTCGCTGACCCATTATACAAAAGGTACGCAGTCACACCACGAAGGTGCTCCCACTGCTTGTACGTACACGGTTTCAGGTTCTTTTTCACTCCCCTCGCCGGGGTTCTTTTCGCCTTTCCCTCACGGTACTGGTTCACTATCGGTCAGTCAGGAGTATTTAGCCTTGGAGGATGGTCCCCCCATATTCAGACAGGATACCACGTGTCCCGCCCTACTCTTCGAGTTCACAACCTGTGTGTTTTCGTGTACGGGACTGTCACCCTGTACCGTGCGACTTTCCAGACGCTTCCACTAACACACAAGCTGATTCAGACTCTGGGCTGCTCCCCGTTCGCTCGCCGCTACTGGGGGAATCTCGGTTGATTTCTTTTCCTCGGGTACTTAGATGTTTCAGTTCCCCCGGTTCGCCTCGTTAACCTATGTATTCAGTTAACGATAGTGTGACGAATCACACTGGGTTTCCCCATTCGGACATCGCCGGGTCAAAGGTTCATATCACCTCGCCGGCGCTTTTCGCAGATTAGCACGTCCTTCATCGCCTCTGACTGCCAGGGCATCCACCGTGTACGCTTAGTCGCTTAACCTCACAACCCGAAGATGTTTCACTTCATGATTGCGAAAATTTGAGAGACTCGAACACACCATTAAGATGTGTCGTTTCAATTTTCAGCTTGATCCAGATTTTTAAAGAGCAAAACTTCGCAGTGCACCTTTTCAGGTTCACTCTGAAGTTTTCTTGGGTTCGCAGTAAAAGATGGTGGAGCTATGCGGGATCGAACCGCAGACCTCCTGCGTGCAAAGCAGGCGCTCTCCCAGCTGAGCTATAGCCCCATCGTTTTGCAATCTCTGTACCGGTAATTTTTCCTGAGACAAGGCGTGGTAACGCGAAGCATACATCAGTATGTGAGCGTTGCCGCAACGCAGTATCAGGGAAAATTTGGTAGGCCTGAGTGGACTTGAACCACCGACCTCACCCTTATCAGGGGTGCGCTCTAACCACCTGAGCTACAAGCCTGCAGAGATTTTTACTGCTGTTTTTTCATCAGACAATCTGTGTGAGCACTGCAAAGGCAGGTTCTTTAAGGTAAGGAGGTGATCCAACCGCAGGTTCCCCTACGGTTACCTTGTTACGACTTCACCCCAGTCATGAATCACAAAGTGGTAAGCGCCCTCCCGAAGGTTAAGCTACCTACTTCTTTTGCAACCCACTCCCATGGTGTGACGGGCGGTGTGTACAAGGCCCGGGAACGTATTCACCGTAGCATTCTGATCTACGATTACTAGCGATTCCGACTTCATGGAGTCGAGTTGCAGACTCCAATCCGGACTACGACGCACTTTATGAGGTCCGCTTGCTCTCGCGAGGTCGCTTCTCTTTGTATGCGCCATTGTAGCACGTGTGTAGCCCTACTCGTAAGGGCCATGATGACTTGACGTCATCCCCACCTTCCTCCAGTTTATCACTGGCAGTCTCCTTTGAGTTCCCGGCCTAACCGCTGGCAACAAAGGATAAGGGTTGCGCTCGTTGCGGGACTTAACCCAACATTTCACAACACGAGCTGACGACAGCCATGCAGCACCTGTCTCAGAGTTCCCGAAGGCACCAATCCATCTCTGGAAAGTTCTCTGGATGTCAAGAGTAGGTAAGGTTCTTCGCGTTGCATCGAATTAAACCACATGCTCCACCGCTTGTGCGGGCCCCCGTCAATTCATTTGAGTTTTAACCTTGCGGCCGTACTCCCCAGGCGGTCGACTTAACGCGTTAGCTCCGGAAGCCACGCCTCAAGGGCACAACCTCCAAGTCGACATCGTTTACGGCGTGGACTACCAGGGTATCTAATCCTGTTTGCTCCCCACGCTTTCGCACCTGAGCGTCAGTCTTTGTCCAGGGGGCCGCCTTCGCCACCGGTATTCCTCCAGATCTCTACGCATTTCACCGCTACACCTGGAATTCTACCCCCCTCTACAAGACTCTAGCCTGCCAGTTTCGAATGCAGTTCCCAGGTTGAGCCCGGGGATTTCACATCCGACTTGACAGACCGCCTGCGTGCGCTTTACGCCCAGTAATTCCGATTAACGCTTGCACCCTCCGTATTACCGCGGCTGCTGGCACGGAGTTAGCCGGTGCTTCTTCTGCGGGTAACGTCAATCGGTGAGGTTATTAACCTCACCGCCTTCCTCCCCGCTGAAAGTACTTTACAACCCGAAGGCCTTCTTCATACACGCGGCATGGCTGCATCAGGCTTGCGCCCATTGTGCAATATTCCCCACTGCTGCCTCCCGTAGGAGTCTGGACCGTGTCTCAGTTCCAGTGTGGCTGGTCATCCTCTCAGACCAGCTAGGGATCGTCGCCTAGGTGAGCCGTTACCCCACCTACTAGCTAATCCCATCTGGGCACATCTGATGGCAAGAGGCCCGAAGGTCCCCCTCTTTGGTCTTGCGACGTTATGCGGTATTAGCTACCGTTTCCAGTAGTTATCCCCCTCCATCAGGCAGTTTCCCAGACATTACTCACCCGTCCGCCGCTCGCCGGCAAAGTAGCAAGCTACTTTCCGCTGCCGCTCGACTTGCATGTGTTAGGCCTGCCGCCAGCGTTCAATCTGAGCCATGATCAAACTCTTCAATTTAAGTTTGATGCTCGTGAATTAAACTTCGTAATGAATTACGCATGTTCACTCAGAGACTTGGTATTCATTTATTGTCCGAAGACATTAAGAATCCATGTCACTTTGAGTGCCCACACAGATTGTCTGATAAATTGTTAAAGAGCAGTGCAACGCGGCTTTCGCTCACCGTTGCGAGGTGGCGTATATTACGCTTTCCTCTTTCAGAGTCAACCCGTTATTTCAGGATTTTTTCTCTTCAACCGAACCGCTTGTTGTGTGAAGTGATTCACATCCGCCGTGTCGATGGAGGCGCATTATAGGGGGCCGCCGAGGAATGACAAGCGGAAAAATGCATTTTTATTTCAATCGCTCATCTTTTCACCAGAAAGGCTATTTTTGGTGCTTTTTAATCTCTTTTGGCAGTTCGGCCAGACTATTAATTACCCAATCCGCCGCATTCTCAGCTTCTGGCGTCACAGGCTTGCCGGTGCGCACTAATATTTTGGTCCCTACACCCGCTTCTGCTGCAGCCTGCATATCTTCCAGTTTATCGCCCACCATATAAGAAGCAGCCATATCAATGTGCAGAAACTCCTGTGCAGAGATGAACATCCCAGGATGCGGCTTACGGCAATCACAGGTCTGACGATATTCTTCTACGGTTCCCTGTGGGTGATGCGGACAATAGTAGATGCCATCGAGATCCACACCGCGGTCAGCCAGCGACCAGTCCATCCATTCCGTCAGCGTCTCAAACTGCGCTTCAGTGAATTTACCGCGTGCAATACCGGACTGGTTCGTCACAACCACCAGCGCATAGCCCATCTCTTTCAACTGGCGCATGGCATCTATTACGCCCTCGATAAACTCGAACTCATCAATCTCATGGACATAACCGTGATCCACATTAATAGTGCCGTCACGATCGAGGAAAATTGCGGGTACTGATTTTGCCACCGGTTTGCTCCTGAAAAAGGCATGTTCGACTAGTATCTCATGAATCGCAGCGCAATAAAGTGCTCATCGTACAGAGTTGGATTGATTTAGACGTCTGGATGCCTTAACATCCGTTTTGTTTACGGTCATCACCCGTATCTGGCAGAAGAAAATGCCACGGCTAACTTACATACGATAAAAATAATCTAATGATTAAACTTTCCAATATCACCAAAGTGTTCCAGCAGGGGAACCGAACCATTCAGGCGCTGAACAACGTCAGCCTGCATGTTCCTGCTGGTCAAATTTATGGCGTCATTGGCGCATCAGGTGCAGGTAAAAGCACGCTGATCCGTTGTGTTAACCTGCTTGAGCGCCCAACCCAGGGCAGCGTAGAAGTTGGCGGCCAGGAACTTACCGCCCTTTCAGAGAAAGAACTCACCAAAGCGCGTCGTCAGATTGGCATGATTTTCCAGCACTTTAACCTGCTGGCCTCCCGCACCGTGTTCGGCAACGTTGCCTTACCGCTTGAGCTGGATAACACGCCAAAAGAAGAAGTGAAGCGTCGCGTCACCGAGCTGCTCGACCTTGTGGGTCTGGGCGACAAACACGATAGCTACCCGGCAAACTTGTCCGGTGGGCAAAAACAACGTGTGGCCATTGCCCGCGCGCTGGCAAGCAATCCTAAGGTACTGCTGTGCGATGAAGCCACCAGCGCACTGGATCCGGCAACCACGCGTTCGATTCTGGAACTGCTGAAGGACATTAATCGTCGCCTGGGCCTGACGATCCTCCTCATTACGCACGAGATGGATGTGGTGAAACGCATCTGCGACTGTGTGGCGGTCATCAGCAACGGTGAGCTGATCGAGCAGGACACGGTAAGTGAAGTGTTCTCGCACCCGAAAACCCCGCTGGCGCAGCAGTTCATCCAGTCCACGCTGCATCTGGATATTCCGGAAGATTATCTGGAACGCCTGAAAACCGAACCAACGGCAGACAGCGTCCCGATGCTGCGCATGGAGTTCACCGGTCAGTCCGTTGATGCTCCCCTGCTTTCCGAAACCGCACGTCGTTTTAACGTGAACAACAACATCATCAGCGCGCAGATGGATTACGCCGGTGGCGTAAAGTTCGGCATCATGCTGACAGAAATGCACGGCACACAAGAAGAAACCCAGGCTGCGATTGCCTGGCTGCAAGAACATCACGTAAAAGTAGAGGTACTGGGTTATGTCTGAGCCGATGATGTGGCTGCTGGTTCGCGGCGTTTGGGAAACGCTGGCAATGACCTTTGTCTCTGGCTTCTTTGGTTTTGTGATTGGCCTGCCGGTCGGCGTGTTGCTGTACGTGACGCGTCCGGGTCAAATCATTGAGAACGCGAAGCTGTACCGTACGCTCTCTGCGCTGGTGAACATCTTCCGTTCTATCCCGTTCATTATTTTACTGGTGTGGATGATTCCGTTTACCCGCGTGATCGTCGGAACGTCTATCGGTCTGCAGGCGGCGATCGTTCCGCTGACCGTTGGCGCTGCGCCGTTTATCGCCCGTATGGTGGAAAACGCCCTGCTGGAAATCCCAACCGGTTTGATCGAAGCTTCCCGTGCGATGGGTGCCACGCCGATGCAGATCGTCCGCAAGGTTCTGCTGCCGGAGGCACTGCCAGGGCTGGTGAATGCGGCAACCATTACGCTTATCACCCTGGTCGGTTATTCCGCGATGGGCGGTGCCGTAGGCGCGGGCGGTTTAGGTCAGATTGGTTACCAGTACGGCTATATTGGATATAACGCGACCGTGATGAATACCGTTCTGGTATTGCTGGTTGTGCTGGTTTACTTAATCCAGTTCTCTGGCGATCGCATCGTCCGGGCTGTTACGCATAAATAACGTTACACACAACACAAACTCTACGAGTTAAGGATAAAACATGGCGTTTAAATTAAAGACCTTCGCAGCAGTAGGCGCGCTGATCGGCTCTCTGGCACTGGTGGGTTGCGGTCAGGACGAAAAGGATCCAAACCACATTAAAGTGGGCGTTATCGTAGGTGCAGAACAGCAGGTTGCGGAAGTTGCTCAGAAAGTGGCAAAAGAGAAGTATGGCCTCGACGTGGAGCTGGTGACCTTCAACGATTACGTTCTGCCGAACGAAGCGCTGAGCAAAGGCGATATCGACGCGAACGCCTTCCAGCATAAGCCATATCTGGACCAGCAGATCAAAGATCGTGGCTATAAACTGGTGGGTGTCGGTAACACCTTCGTTTATCCGATTGCCGGTTACTCTAAGAAAATTAAATCACTGGACGAACTGCAGCCGGGCTCTCAGGTTGCCGTGCCTAACGACCCAACTAACCTTGGTCGTTCCCTGCTGCTGCTGCAGAAAGTGGGCCTGATCAAACTGAAAGACGGTGTCGGCCTGCTGCCAACCGTTCTGGATGTCACCGAGAACCCGAAAAAT
The DNA here is from genome assembly GCF_002952735.2 of Enterobacter sp. SGAir0187. Lineage (NCBI taxonomy): Bacteria > Pseudomonadati > Pseudomonadota > Gammaproteobacteria > Enterobacterales > Enterobacteriaceae > Enterobacter > Enterobacter sp. SGAir0187. The sequence goes on from NZ_CP025034.2 coordinate 1,640,454, forward strand.
CTGAAAATTGTTGAACTGGAAGCACCGCAGCTGCCACGTTCTCTGGACGATGCGCAGATTGCTCTGGCCGTTATCAACACCACGTACGCCAGCCAGATTGGCCTGACGCCAGCCAAAGACGGTATCTTCGTTGAAGATAAAGACTCCCCGTACGTTAACCTGATCGTGACTCGCGAAGACAACAAAGACGCGGAAAACGTGAAGAAATTCGTTCAGGCTTATCAGTCTGATGAAGTTTACCAGGAAGCCAACAAAGTGTTTAACGGCGGCGCTGTTAAAGGCTGGTAATCTCACCTCAGTGTAATATCATCAGGACGGGCTTATGCCCGTCTTGTCATTTGTGCAGTCAACTGATTCAATATCTGACGTTTTGATTATCCATTGAGGAAATATTATGCGTGCTTTACCGATCTGTCTTTTAGCACTCATGCTGAGCGGCTGTTCTATGCTAAGCAGATCTCCCGTTGAACCTGTTCAAAGCACGGCAACCCCGCCAAAGACCGAGCCTGCGAAACCGAAAGTGGTTCGCCCTTCGCCGGTTCGCATTATCACGAAAGCGGACGAACTCGTCGGTAAACCGTTCCGTGAACTGGGCGAAGTGAGCGGCGAATCCTGTCAGGCGACCAATCAGGACTCACCACCGAATATTCCGACTGCGCGTAAACGCATGCAGATTAATGCCGCAAAAATGAAAGCCAACGCGGTCCTGCTGCACAGTTGTGAAGTCACCAGCGGCACGCCGGGCTGCTACCGTCAGGCGGTGTGCATCGGTTCTGCGCTGAACATTACGGCGAAATGAGTGCATTTCAGTTCGAGCAGATAGGCGTTATCCACTCTCCTTATAAAGAGAAGTTCGCCGTCCCCCGCCAGCCCGGTCTTGTCACCAGCGGACGCGGTGAGCTTCACCTGATTGCGCCCTACAATCAGGCCGATGCGGTACGCGGGCTTGAGGCGTTCAGCCATCTTTGGGTGGTGTTCGTGTTTCACCAGACGATGGAAGGCGGCTGGCGTCCGACCGTGCGCCCTCCTCGTCTTGGCGGCAATGCGAGAATGGGCGTGTTTGCGACGCGCTCGACCTTCCGCCCCAATCCGGTTGGCATGTCGCTGGTTGAACTGAAAGGCATACGCTGCCAGAAAGATCAGGTGATACTCGAGTTAGGTAGCCTGGACCTGGTCGACGGCACGCCGGTTATCGACATCAAACCCTATTTGCCCTTCGCCGAAGCCCTCCCGGACGCGCGTGCAAGCTATGCTCAGGACGCCCCGCAGGCGGACATGCCGGTGTATTTTACGCCTGAGATAACCGCACAGCTTGTTCAGCTGGAAAAGCGCTATCCTCGCTTACGGGATTTCATCACCGAAGTGCTGGCACAGGATCCGCGTCCGGCCTACCGTAAAGAAGAGGAAGCGGGAAAAACGTACGCCGTCTGGCTGCTAGATTTTAACGTTCGCTGGCGCGTCACCGGGGCAGGTTTTGAAGTGTTTGCCCTGGAACCCAGGTAATTTTGTTCTCCTCTCTTTTGGCATCTTTGCCACACTGGTAAACTAAACCACTTTTTTTGTGTCAGGCTGGTGTTTCAGCCTGTTCCAATCGTCGAAATGGAACCGTAACAACATGCGTACTAGCCAATATCTGCTCTCCACTCTGAAGGAGACGCCTGCCGACGCCGAAGTGATCAGCCATCAGCTGATGCTGCGCGCCGGGATGATCCGCAAGCTGGCCTCCGGGTTATACACCTGGCTGCCGACCGGCGTGCGCGTCCTGAAAAAAGTCGAAAACATCGTGCGTGAAGAGATGAACAACGCCGGTGCTATCGAGGTGTCCATGCCTGTGGTTCAGCCCGCTGACCTGTGGCAGGAGAGTGGCCGTTGGGAACAATATGGCCCTGAACTGCTGCGCTTCGTCGATCGCGGCGAGCGTCCGTTTGTTCTCGGCCCAACGCATGAAGAAGTCATTACCGACCTGATTCGTAATGAGCTGAGCTCTTACAAACAGCTGCCGCTGAACTTCTTCCAGATCCAGACCAAGTTCCGTGACGAAGTTCGCCCACGTTTCGGCGTTATGCGCTCTCGCGAATTCCTGATGAAAGATGCCTACTCTTTCCATACCTCTCAGGAATCCCTGCAAGAGACGTACGACGCAATGTACGCGGCATACAGCAAAATCTTCTCCCGCATGGGTCTGGATTTCCGCGCTGTGCAGGCTGATACCGGCTCCATCGGCGGTAGCGCATCCCATGAGTTCCAGGTTCTGGCGCAGAGCGGTGAAGACGATGTGATCTTCTCTGACTCCTCTGATTACGCGGCGAACATCGAATTTGCAGAAGCGCTGGCACCAAAAGAACCGCGTGCTGCGGCAACGCAAGAGATGACGCTGGTTGATACGCCAAACGCGAAAACCATTGCCGAGCTGGTTGAGCAGTTCAATCTGCCGATCGAAAAAACCGTTAAGACCCTGCTGGTGAAATCCACCGAAGGGAGCGCTTACCCGCTGGTTGCCCTGCTGGTGCGTGGCGATCACGAGCTCAACGAAGTGAAAGCCGAGAAGCTGCCGCAGGTCGCCAGCCCGCTGACGTTCGCCACGGAAGCGGAAATCCGCGCCGTGGTCAATGCTGGGCCAGGTTCTCTCGGTCCGGTGAATATGCCGGTGCCTGTTGTTATTGACCGCACGGTAGCCGCGATGAGCGACTTCTCCGCTGGTGCGAACATCGACGGTAAACACTACTTCGGCATCAACTGGGATCGCGACGTGGCGACGCCGGAAGTGGCTGACATCCGTAACGTGGTCGCAGGCGACCCAAGCCCGGACGGTCAGGGTAGCCTGATGATCAAGCGCGGTATCGAAGTGGGTCACATCTTCCAGCTGGGCGATAAATACTCGCGCGCGCTGAACGCCGCCGTTCAGGGTGAAGATGGCCGTAACCAGATCCTGACCATGGGTTGCTACGGTATCGGGGTGACGCGCGTGGTAGCTGCGGCGATTGAGCAGAACTACGACGAGCGCGGCATCGTCTGGCCGGACAACATCGCACCGTTCCAGGTCGCTATTCTGCCAATGAACATGCACAAGTCTTACCGCGTGCAGGAGCTGGCCGAGAAGCTGTATGCCGAGCTGCGTGCGCAGGGTATCGAAGTGCTGATGGATGACCGTAAAGAGCGTCCGGGCGTGATGTTTGCCGATATGGAACTGATCGGTATCCCACACACCGTCGTGATCGGCGACCGTAACCTCGATAGCGACGAGATTGAATACAAATACCGTCGCAGCGGCGAAAAACAGATGATCAAGACCGGCGACATTCTTGATTACCTGGTGAAAGCCATCAAAGGCTAAACAAAAAACCCCGCTCAGGCGGGGTTTTTTAATGGCGCTACGTCAGCTTATTTGCTGTTACAGTCTTTGCCCGCAATAAATTTCGCGTCTTTGTCCGCCACCAGCGTTTTCACCATCTCTCCGCTATCCGGGTTTGGCTCCAGCGTAAAGTGACCGTCCACCGTCAGCAATATCGGCTTGCTGTCATTGCCGCGCGCCACAGCGTAATCACGCTCAAGCTGGGCATTGTTTGCCACGCTAACCTTCTTGCCGGTTGCGCAGTCGGTAAAGATCGCCGCATCCGCCATATAGAAGTACATCCCGCGCATTGCCATCGGCGTCGCGGGCAGAGCCGCTTTCACCGGCGCCAGCGTGTAGTTGAACTGGGATTCAATAGGATTACCTTCGCGGTCGAGCATCTCCATGCTGTCACCTTTAGGGCGGAACCAGGTTTTCTCGCCGGTGGTATCGGTGAGGACAAGCTTCTCCGCCGTTCGCGCCCATGTTCCATAAGTCGCAAAAGAAGAAGGCTCTTTCCCGCCCTGATAGCGCTGGTTCATCACCCAGGTGCCGTCTTTTTGCAGGAACAGGGACGTTTCAATGCCTTCACAGTCCGCGCAAGGCAATACGCCGCGCCAGCTCTGCTGCATTGGTTTTAATTCTTCCGTTTGCGTGGGTTGCAAAACCTGCGTTTCTGAACGGTTGTTACACCCGAAAAGCGCAAACAGCGTACTCACTGCCAGCGCTGACCATAATGCTTTTTTCACAATGAATTCCTTATGAAATTTGTGTTCCCTTTCGTCACTCTGTCGGGCGACGAACTTTACCGCGTAATGCTTTCACTGTGGATTTTTGGGCCTTCGAGGACAGCCGACGCTCTTTCGATGCGCGGGTTGGCCGCGTTGCCCGGCGGCTTTTTTGTACTGCCGTTAATTCTTTGATGACCGCCACCAGCCTGGCGATGGCCGCTTCCCGGTTGAGCTCCTGGCTGCGGTACTCCTGGGCTTTGATCACCATCACGCCATCGCTGGTGATGAGGTGATGGCTGGCAGCAAACAGACTTTCTTTATAATACTCTGGCAGGCTTGAGGCCCGAATGTCAAAACGCAAATGGATAGCTGTTGAGGCCTTGTTGACGTGCTGCCCACCGGCCCCCTGAGCACGGATGGCGGTGATCTCCAGCTCGTTGTCCGGAATGCTGACGTTTCGGGACAAGACGATCATGAGGCCGGTTGCCACGCCGTTAAATGAATTTCCAGATTATTCTGAGAATCAGAAAGCCAGATGGCGCCATCCTGAATCGTCGCCTGTAACACCATCGTCCGGCTGGCAAAGTCGCTCAGCTGCGCCAGTTGCTCATCATCCAGATACCAGACGGTGAGATTTTTAAACTGTCCGCACTTGCTCTTGTTTTGCTGCCACCAAATCTCTGCAGCACGCTGATTATACGCGAATAAGGCCACTTCAGCGGACTGGGTGCAGGCCTTCTTAATTCTGCGCTCGTCCGGCAGTCCGAGTTCGATCCACAAATCGATACCCAGATGATCGTTGCGCAGCCAGGCTTCAGGCTCGTCTTCTGCGCTTAACCCACGGGTAAACTGCAAACGCTCGTCAGCGTATTTAATCCACGCCAGCAGGCGCAGCATCATGCGCTCCTGGGTTTCGGAGGGGTGGCGTGCCAGCGTCAGCGAGGCGTCCAGGAACTGGTTGCGATCAAGATCGGCCACATTAACCACTGCTTTATAGATTGTCGCTTTCAGCGCCATGAGAGAACTCCATTCGAATCAGGCGCTCATTGTAGCGAAAACCGCGGCAAAAGGCTGTTGTAGGGTGATAAATACACCGCTATCAAGGCGCTGATATTGCTTAAATGAGTATGGTATAGTCACCTTGCTAAACCGAGTTTATCTTCGTAGGCTTAATGATATCTCACAGTAAGTCAGTGCGCTGGCGGGAGGGGATGTGAATAATTATTGTGAGTTAATTCGCAAACGGTATGCGGAAATCGCCAGCGGAGATCTGGGGTATGTCCCGGATGCGTTGGGCTGTGTATTGAAAGTGCTTAATGAAGTGGCCTCTGATGAGAGCCTTTCAGAGTCGGTCAGGGAAAAAGCAGCGTATGCTGCGGCGAATTTACTGGTGAGCGATTATGTCGATGAATGATACTTATCAACCCATCAATTGTGATGACTATGACAACCTCGAACTCGCCTGCCAGCATCATTTATTACTGACGCTGGAGCTAAAAGATGGCGAAGTGTTGAAGGCGAAAGCCAACGATCTGGTTTCACGTAAGAACGTGGAATACCTGATAGTGGAAGATGCCGGTGCGACGCGTGAGCTGCGTCTGGATAAAATAGCCAGCTTCAGCCACCCGCAAATCGGCACCGTCGTGGTGAGCGAATCCTGATGACACTAACGGGCAGCCAGGCTGCCCGTTACGCTTTCTGCCACTCAAACCTGACCCCGTCTTCCGCCCATCCCGCTTCCGTGATGAAAACCCCTGCTGCAGCAATCAACGTTTCACCATAGAACAACAGCGGCGTGGTGTCGCGCAGCCACGGCGGCACGTTGCACTCCTGCCAGATTTTCTTCAGCTTCCGACCTCCGTTACGCCCGACAATATGCAGCATGCCGCCGGCCTTAAAGCGCACGGTGACCGCTTCACCTGGCTTCGGCAGCCGCACATGACCAGACGATATAAGAGAGACACGTCCTGCCTCAGCGGGCAATATCAGCGGAAGCTCAGGAGAAAGCCAGTCGAGCACCATACCGGTCAGGCAGGGCGTTGATTTTACCCACCAGAGCTCCCCTTTATAGCGTCTTACGTCAAAACCGTTCAGATGGACGCGCGGGGAAGCATCATCCCGCGCAAGGGCAACCTCGTCCCAGATACGACTCAGCATCGCCCGCGACGGCATCGCAGCGTGATGAGAGGCCAGCCAGCGTCGTAGCAGCGCTGCGCGACGTACCGGGCTCATCGCTGTCAGCGGTGCAATCGCCAGCGCTCCGTCTTCAGAAATCAGTTCAGCCAGCTCGTCACTCAACAGCTCGTCAAGCAGCGATTCCTGTTCGGCGCACAGCATAGCGCTTCTTGCCGTCGCGTCGGCAAAATGCGGCCAGCGCTCGCTCAATAGCGGGAGGACGCGCAGACGCAGAAAGTTACGATCATAGCCGTCATCCTGGTTACTCTCATCTTCGATCCAGCTCAGCTGATGTTCTCGCGCCCAGGCTTCAAGCGAGGCGCGCGTCTCGCCAAGCAGCGGACGCAGTAACGTTGTGCCGGCAAATGCCGAACGCGCCGGCATGGCAGAAAGCCCCGCCGGTCCGCTTCCCCGCTTAAGCGCCAGCAGAAAGGTTTCACACTGATCGTCCAGATGCTGGGCCGTAACCAGTACTTCTCCTGTACGTAATGCCCCGGCAAACGCGGCATAGCGGGCTTTACGCGCCTGTGCCTCAATGCCCAGCCCTTCCTCCTCAAGCGTGACGCGCTCGACGAGGAGCGGGATCGCCCATGCCGTACACAAGGCTTCGCAGTGCGCCACCCACTCCTCTGCGTGAGGACTTAATCCGTGATGAATATGTATCGCCCGCAGCTGGACGTCAGGCTCCTGGTCGCGCCAGCGTTTAAGACGATGGAGCAGAACGGTGGAATCCAGGCCGCCGCTAAACCCCACCAGCAGCTGGCGGTACGGTGAAACGGCGTGTGCGATAGCGGGTAAGGTCATAGGGAATTACACATAAAAAATGCCCGAACTGAGCGGGCATTATCACACAGGACGAAGATTACTGCTGATAAAGCTCCAGCGGCAGGCCGTCCGGGTCGTTGAAAAAGGTAAAGCGCTTGTCGGTGAACGGATCGACGCGGATTGCTTCACACGTCACGCCGTGCGCTTCCAGATGTTTTACTGCGCTATCCAGGTCATCGACGCTGAAGGCGAGATGGCGCAGGCCGCAGGCTTCCGGGCGGGACGGACGCGCAGGCGGAAAAGGAAAAGAGAACAGTTCAATCACATACTGCCCGTTTAACGCCAGGTCGCCCTTCCAGGAGTCGCGCTCCTCACGGTACGCCTCGCTCAACAGCGTAAAGCCGAGAATGTCGCAGTAGAAGGCCTTACTTTTCGCGTAATCGGTCGCAATGATCGCAATATGATGAACAGCTTTTAAACCCAGCATAGCTTCTCCTTTTTATGATGCCTGAACGTTACAACCGAAAACCCGCACCATGCAAGCGGTCACCCTTATTTTAGGACTCGCACCCAGTAAACGCCGTTTTCGTCGCGCTTCGCACCGTGGATATCCGTCTCAAAACCGGGGTAGTGACGCCCTACCGAACAGAGCATCAGCAGGAAATCGAGCACGGCCCGACTCTCCTCGGTAATCATCTCTCCTGGCATCAGGAGCGGTACGCCCGGCGGGTAAGGCAGGATCATGTTGGCCGATACGCGCCCGACCAGATTTTCCAGCTCGACGGTTTCGACCTCCCCTCTCACCTGGCGTTGCCACGCCTTGTGCGGGGTAAACTTCATCTCCGGCAACACATCAAACGCCTGAAGCATCAGACGCGGCAGATCGTGCTGACGGATCAGCCTGTGGATCCCCTGGGCCAGATCCTGAATGCGCATATTACGGTAGAAGTCGGGATCCTCCGCATAGAGATCCGGCAGCATGTTCTTCACCCGCAGGTTGAGATCGTAGGCGCGCTTGAACTCCATCAGACCGCGCAACAGCCCCATCGCCCGGGTTTTATCAATACCAATACTGAACAGGAACAGCAGGTTATAGGGCCCGGTCTTCTCCACCACCACGCCACGTTCATCAAGGAATTTCGCGACCAACGCGGCCGGAATACCTTCCTCGCTCATCTTTCCCTGCTCATCCATGCCTGGCGTCAGGATCGTTACTTTTACCGGGTCGAGGAACATATGGTCGCAATCGGCATCCCGGAAACCATGCCAGTCTTCGCCGGGCGAGACGGGCCAGCACTCCGCCTCATCAATCTCTTCCGGCTGCCAGATATCAAAGAACCAGCCGTCGGCTTCCTCTTTCAGCCGCTGAACCTCTTTGCGGAAATGCAGCGCGCGCTCCACCGAACGGTTGATGAGACGTTTGCCCGGATTGCCGCGCAGCATCGCCGCGGCCGTTTCGATAGACGCCACCAGCGGGTAGCTCGGTGAAGTGGTAGTGTGCATCATAAAGGCTTCGTTGAACGTGTCTTCGTCGTACTCACCTTTGATGTGGATAAGCGAAGCCTGGGAAAATGCTGCCAGCATTTTGTGCGTCGACTGCGTTTCGAAGAATACTTTACCCGGCACGCGCTCACCGCTCATGCCGCTCTTACCCGCGTAAATCGGGTGGAAATTGGTGTACGGTACCCATGCGGAATCGAAGTGGATCGACGGCACGTCCAGCGTCTTTTTGATCCAGTTCGTGTTGTACAGCAGACCGTCATAGGTCGAGTTGGTGATCACCGCATGGACAGGCCAGCTTGCGCCAGGCACTGCCGCGACCTTGCTTTCAATGGCTTCATGCATGAACTCCCGGCGCGGAATACCACCAAGAATACCGAGCGCGTTACGCGTGGGTGACAGCCAGAGCGGTACGACGTCGCTCATCATCAGCAGGTGCGCCAGCGACTTATGGCAGTTACGGTCAATCAGCAGGGTGCTGCCCGCAGGCGCAGCGTACATTCCGACGATTTTGTTCGAGGTCGAGGTGCCGTTGGTCACCATATAGCTCTGCTCGGCGCCAAAGGTGCGGGCGATATACTCTTCGGCTTCCAGATGCGGGCCGGTATGATCCAGCAGCGAGCCTAATTCGGTGACTGAAATGGACACGTCCGCTTTCAGCGTGTTGCCACCAAAGAAATCATAGAACAGACAGCCCACCGGGCTTTTTTGGTAGGCCGTTCCCGCCATATGGCCCGGCGTACAGAAGGTATATTTTCCCTCTTTCACGTAGGTGAAGAGCGCCCGGGTAAACGGTGGCGTAATGTTATCGAGATATTCATTCGTGTACTGCTGAATGCGGGTCGCAATGTCTTCCGCCACGCCGAGGGAATATTCAAAGAACCACAGCGCCATACGCATATCATTGGCGCTGACGTCCATGGTTGAGTGGGTATTAATAAAGGCGTACAACGGGAGATATTCGTTCAGCTTGTTGATGTCGCTGCACAGTTCGAGGTCATATTCATCCCAGTCGAAGATCACGCCACAGATACGCGGGTTATGCTCGATGAACTTCAGCAGATCGGCGCTGTTGTGCGGCCAGATTAGCTGATACCCGCGCGACTGCAGGGCTTGCTCCAGCTCCTTAATCGGCTCATCTTTATAAAAGACGCCGTGTGGCCCCATAACGGCAATGATATTCATGGGCTTCCTCCTTAAAAAACATTAGCTAAGCATAGTCCGGCTAAACCGCAGGTATAAAAAAAGCCGCAACATTGTGCGGCTTTTCAGATAATTGTGAAGCTTACGCGTAGCCGTAAGTCATCAGACGCTGGTAACGGCGGTTGAGCAGATCTTCTTTGCTCAGCACGTCCAGGTCGGCCAGATCGGCCAGCAGCTGCGCTTTCAGGGACGCGGCCATCACTTCCGGCTTACGATGTGCACCACCCAGCGGTTCCGGGATGATGGAATCGATCAGCTTAAGCTCTTTCAGACGTGGTGCAATGATGCCCATCGCTTCGGCAGCCAGAGGTGCTTTGTCGGCACTTTTCCACAGAATGGACGCACAGCCTTCCGGGGAGATAACGGAATAGGTGCTGTACTGCAGCATATTCACTTTATCACCCACGCCAATCGCCAGCGCGCCACCGGAACCCCCTTCACCGATAACGGTACAGATGACCGGCACCTTCAGACGAGACATCTCGCGCAGGTTGCGCGCGATGGCTTCAGACTGACCGCGCTCTTCCGCGCCCACGCCAGGGTAGGCACCCGGGGTGTCGATGAAGGTGATGATTGGCATGTTGAAACGCTCAGCCATCTCCATCAGACGCAGGGCTTTACGGTAGCCTTCTGGGGCTGGCATACCGAAGTTACGACGGATTTTCTCTTTGGTTTCACGACCTTTCTGATGACCAATGATCATCACCGGGCGCCCGTCCAGACGCGCGATACCGCCCACGATAGCTTTATCGTCAGCGTATGCGCGATCGCCTGCCAGTTCGTCAAATTCGTCAAACGCCAGGCGGACATAATCCAGGGTGTACGGACGCTGTGGGTGGCGAGCCAGCTGGGCCACCTGCCATGCGCCGAGATCGGCAAAGATTTTGCGCGTCAGTTCTACGCTTTTCTCGCGCAGACGATGCACTTCTTCGTCGATGTTAATATCCAGTTTTTCATCCTGACGGCTTACCGCTGTCAGAGAATCGATTTTCGCTTCCAGCTCAGCAATCGGCTGTTCGAAATCAAGGAAATTCAGACTCATAGTATTCCTGTATTAGTCAAACTCCAGTTCCACCTGCTCCGAACCAATGAGGCCACGGAGATCGTTCAGTAAACGATCGCTCGGAGAGACACGCCACGTTGCACCAAAGCGCAACCGCGCACGTGCATCCGCCCTCTGATAGTAGAGATGTACTGGAATTGTCCCCGAGCGGTGGGGTTCCAGAGACTGACGGAGTCGGTTTAAAAGCTGGTCATCAATTTGCCTGTCCGTCAGCGAGATAGCAAGCCCGCGAGCATATTTTTCCCGGGCTTCGTCAATGTCCATCACTTCGCGGGCGGTCATTTTAAGCCCCCCACTGAAGTCATCAAAGCTGACCTGTCCGCTGACGATAAGTATGCGGTCTTTTTCCAGCAATTGCTGGTATTTATCCAGCGCGTCGGTGAACAGCATCACCTCCAGACGCCCGGAACGGTCATCCAACGTACAGATGCCGATACGATTGCCGCGCTTGGTGACCATAACCCTTGCAGCAATCACGAGCCCCGCAGCCGTGGTGATTTTACCACGTTCTGTCGGATGCATGTCTTTTAGCCTGTGGCCGCCGACATAGCGCTCAATTTCTTTAATGTACTGGTTGATCGGGTGACCCGTCAGGTACAAGCCTAACGTTTCACGCTCGCCGTCCAGCACCACCTGTTCTGGCCACGGCTGGCAGTTGGAATACGACTGTTCAATCTGCTCCGGCTCTTCCGCCAGCACCCCGAACATATCCGCCTGGCCAATGGCTTCCGCTTTCGCGTGCTGATCCGCCGCTTTCAGGGCGTCGCCCAGCGAGTTCATCAGCGCGGCGCGATGCGGCCCCAGCCTGTCGAACGCGCCGGACATGATCAGTTTTTCCAGCACGCGGCGGTTCAGTTTTTTGGTATCGGTACGGGCGCAAAGATCGAACAGCTCGCGGAAATAGCCGCCGTTGTTACGCGCTTCGATGATCGCCTCGATCGGCCCCTCACCCACGCCTTTGATCGCGCCGATCCCGTAGACGATCTCCCCGTCGTCATTGACGTGGAAATGGTAAAGACCCGAGTTGATATCCGGCGGCAGGATCTTCAGTCCCATGCGCCAGCACTCATCCACCAGCCCTACCACCTTCTCGGTGTTGTCCATGTCCGCGGTCATTACCGCAGCCATAAACTCAGCAGGATAGTGCGCCTTCAGCCACAGCGTTTGATACGACACCAAAGCATAGGCGGCGGAGTGAGATTTGTTAAATCCGTACCCGGCGAATTTCTCCACCAGGTCGAAGATTTTCATCGCCAGCTCGCCGTCGACGCCATTTTTCTTCGCACCGTCTTCAAAGATAGAGCGCTGCTTGGCCATCTCTTCCGGCTTTTTCTTACCCATCGCACGACGCAGCATGTCCGCGCCGCCGAGGGTATAGCCGGAAAGCACCTGGGCGATCTGCATCACCTGTTCCTGGTACAGGATGATGCCGTAGGTGGGCTCCAGCACCGGCTTCAGGCTTTCGTGCTGCCACTGAACGTCCGGGTAGGAAATCTCTTCGCGCCCGTGCTTACGGTCGATAAAGTTATCTACCATCCCTGACTGCAGCGGGCCCGGACGGAACAGGGCAACCAGTGCGATCATATCTTCGAAGCAGTCGGGCTGCAGACGCTTAATCAGATCTTTCATGCCGCGGGATTCAAGCTGGAAGACGGCGGTGGTCTCCGAGCGCTGCAGCATGTCGAAACTTTTCTTGTCATCCAGCGGGATGGCCGCGATATCCAACGGCGGCTCGCCGTTCTTCTCGCGGCGGGCGTTGATCATCTCCAGCGCCCAGTTAATGATGGTCAACGTACGCAGGCCAAGGAAGTCAAACTTCACCAGCCCGGCGTATTCTACGTCGTTCTTGTCAAACTGGGTAACCGGGTGTTGCCCCGCTTCATCGCAGTAAAGCGGTGCAAAATCCGTAATTTTAGTCGGGGCGATAACCACGCCCCCTGCATGCTTACCGGCGTTACGCGTGACGCCTTCCAGCTTGCGCGCCATGTCGATCAGCGCTTTGACTTCTTCGTCCGCTTCGTAAATTTCCGGCAGCTGCGGTTCAGCCTCAAAGGCTTTTGCCAGCGTCATGCCCGGATCCGGCGGCACCAGTTTAGAGATGCGATCGACAAACCCGTACGGGTGGCCCAGCACGCGGCCCACGTCACGGATAACCGCTTTCGCCGCCATCGTACCGAACGTAATGATCTGCGATACTGCGTCACGGCCGTACATATCGGCCACGTGCTCAATCACCTGGTCGCGTTTCTCCATACAGAAGTCAACGTCGAAGTCGGGCATCGAGACACGTTCCGGGTTGAGGAAACGTTCGAACAGCAGGTCGAATTCCAGCGGATCGAGGTCGGTAATTTTTAGCGCATACGCCACCAGCGAACCTGCACCGGAGCCACGCCCCGGACCTACCGGCACGCCGTTATCCTTCGACCACTGGATAAACTCCATAACGATCAGGAAGTAGCCCGGGAAGCCCATCTGGTTGATCACCTGGAGTTCAATGTCCAGGCGTTCGTCATATTCAGGGCGACGCTTTTTACGCTCTTCTTCATCCGGGAACAGGAATTCCAGACGCTCTTCCAGACCTTCTTTTGATTTCGCGACCAGGAAATCTTCCGTGGTCATGTCTCCCGTCGGGAACTGCGGCAGGAAGTATTCGCCGAGGCGGACGGTGACGTTGCAGCGCTTGGCAATCTCTACGCTGTTTTCCAGCGCTTCGGGGATATCGGAGAAGAGCTCACACATCTCCTCTTCGCTGCGCATGTACTGTTGTGCAGAGTAATTACGCGGTCGCTTCGGATCGTCGAGGGTGAAACCATCATGGATCGCCACGCGAATCTCATGCGCGTCGAAATCACCCGCCTCAAGGAACCGCACGTCGTTGGTGGCCACCACGGGCAACCCGCGCTCTTCTGCGAGCGCCACCGCTGCATGAAGATAGCTCTCTTCATCCTGACGGCCGGTACGGATCAACTCCAGGTAATAACGATTCGGGAAATATTCTTCATAGAACGAGACGCATTGATCCACCAGCGCGCTATTGCCGCGCAGCAGACATTTGCCGACGTCACCCATACGGCCACCCGAGATCAGCAGCAGCCCTTCGTTCAGCTCGGCCAGCCAGTCACGGTCGATCCACGGCCCCAGCGCGCCATAGCCGCGCTGATAGGCTTTTGAGATAAGCAGGGTGAGGTTTTGATAACCCGTGTTGTTCATCGCCAGCACGGAGATTTGCGTCATTTCATCGCCGATGAGATCGCTCTGCACATGAAAATCTGCACCGACGATGGGCTTCATCCCCGCGCCGTGCGCCGTTCCGTAGAACTTCACCAGGCCACACAGGTTGGTAAAATCGGTGATCGCCAGCGCGGGCATGCCAAGGGAGGCCGCCTTTTTTACCAGCGGCCCGGTCTTCGCCAGCCCATCGATCATGGAGTAGTCGCTATGCACCCGCAGGTGTACGAAACGTGGTTCAGCCATCTTCAGATTCCGCGTTACTTAATTGCTTGCGTAATGATTCAGGACACCCGTCCCAGGGCGCGTTTCACCGGGCCAAAACTGCGCCGATGGTGTTCGGTTGCGCCATGTTCAGCCAGCCTCTCCAGGTGGAAAGGTGTGGGATATCCCTTATGCTGGGCGAAACCATACTGAGGGTAAGTGAGGTCCAGCGCGGCCATTTCGGCGTCGCGTGTCACTTTGGCAATAATAGAAGCTGCGCTAATTTCTGCGACCCGGCTATCGCCCTTGACCACTGCCATTGAAGGCATGGGCAATGCCGGACAGCGGTTGCCGTCAATCAGGACATATTCAGGGGCGATTTTCAGCCCCGCTACCGCACGCTGCATCGCCAGCATCGTGGCGTGCAAAATATTCAGCTCGTCTATCTCATGCGGTTCAGCGCGCCCGAGACTCCAGGCCAGCGCTTTCTCCTGAATCTCACTAAACAGCGCCAGCCGGCGCTTTTCAGACAATTTTTTAGAATCGTTCAGCCCGACGATCGGCCGAGCCGGATCGAGGATCACCGCAGCGGTCACCACGGCTCCCACTAACGGACCACGACCCACTTCATCCACGCCCGCCACAAGGTGGGTGTGAGGATAAACAAATTCCATCATTTTGCTAACTCCAGCACCGCATCGGCCGCTTGCTCATCAGCATGACAGCGGATCCGTTGATGCAGTTCGCGGAAGGTATCGTGCATCTGGTGGCTGGTTTTACCGTTGGCGAGTAGCGGCAGCAGCGCCTCCGCCAACGCCTGCGGCTGGCACTCATCCTGCAACAGCTCTTTCACCAGCTCGCGCCCGGCAAGCAGGTTTGGCAGGGAGACATAATCCGTTTTCACCAGACGTTTTGCCAGCCAGAAGGTAAACGGCTTCATGCGATAACCGACCACCATCGGGCATTTCGCCAGCATACACTCCAGCGCCGCCGTGCCGGAGGCCAGCAGTGCGGCATCGCTCGCATACATTGCTTCCCGCCCTTGCCCGTCCAGAAGACGGACGTGAAGATCCGGGGCGACGTCTGCTTTGATGCGCTCAAACTGCTCGCGGCGTTTGGCATTCACCAGCGGCACGACCACTTCGAGATCGGGGTACGTCTGGCGGAGAATTTGCGCTGTCTTGAGGAAATCAGCGCTCAGCATCTCCACTTCTGCGCCACGGCTGCCCGGCAGCAAGGCCAGACAGTGCACATCATGGGGGATACCCAGCACGTCGCGCGCCGCGTTTTTATCCGGATCCAGTGGCATTGCATCCGCCATGGTATGACCGATAAAACGGCACGGAACATTAAATCTGTCGTAAAACGCTTTTTCGAAAGGCAGGAAAGCCAGCACCAGGTGGGTGGACCGTCCGATTTTGAAAACGCGTTTCTGTCGCCACGCCCAGACGGACGGACTGACGTAGTGAATGGTTTTAATACCCTGCTTTTTCAGGTTCCCTTCGAGGGTAATATTGAAATCAGGTGCATCGATACCGACAAACACATCGGGTTTGAGTTCGGTAAAGCGGCGGGTGAGATCGGCACGAATGTGCAGCAAACGGCGCAGCCGTCCCAGCACCTCAACGATACCCATCACGGCCAGCTCTTCCATTTCGTACCAGGCTTCACAGCCTTCGGCCTGCATCAGCGGGCCAGCAACGCCGACAAAGCGAGCATTGGGTACACGCGCCTTAAGCGCACGGATGAGACCTGCACCAAGAATATCGCCGGAGGTTTCTCCGGCGACCAGGGCTATCGTAAGCGGACGACTGTCGACCATTAACGAATCAGACCCCTTGTTGAACGGTCAAAGAACTCCATGAACGCGTCCACTTCCGGGTGCTTTTTCGCCAGTTCGGCAATTTCCGGCTTCGCCTCTTCCAGCGTTTTACCGCTGCGGTACAGCAGTTTGTACGCGTTGCGGATGGCAGTAATCGCTTCGCGACTAAAGCCACGACGCTTGAGGCCTTCGATGTTCACGCCAAACGGCGTGGCATGGTTGCCCTGCGCAATCACATACGGTGGGACGTCCTGCGCCACACCGGAGCATCCACCGACCATCACGTGCGCACCAATGATGCAGAACTGATGGACTGCGGTCATGCCGCCAATAATGGCGAAGTCATCAACCGATACGTGTCCTGCCAGCGTGGCGTTGTTGGCAAGAATACAGCGGTCACCCACGGTACAGTCGTGCGCGATATGCGCATTCACCATAAACAGGTTATCGCTGCCCACCTTCGTCAACCCACCACCCTGTACTGTTCCACGATGAATGGTGACGCTTTCGCGAATACGGTTACGATCGCCAATTTCCAGACGGGTCGACTCACCAGCATATTTCAGATCCTGGTTAACTTCGCCGATGGAGGCGAACTGATAGATCTCGTTATTGCAGCCAATGGTCGTGTGACCATTCACGACAACGTGAGATTTCAGTACTGTACCCTCACCAATTTCGACATGGGGTCCAACAATACAAAACGGGCCAATGTGGACGTTAGCACCAATGATGGCACCGGTTTCCACAATCGCGGTAGGATGAATAAAGGCGGATTTATCAATCACGTATCAGGACTCCCGGCTACGAGCACACATCATCGTCGCTTCGCAAACAACTTTGCCGTCAACCAGCGCTACGCCTTTGAAGCGAGTCAGGCCACGACGCGTTTTTTCAAAAGTGACTTCCATGATCATCTGATCACCAGGCACGACAGGGCGCTTAAAGCGCGCTTCATCAATACCCGCGAAGTAATACAGCTCACCTGGCTCCAGTTTGCCGACGCTTTTGAACGCCAGAATACCGGTAGCCTGAGCCATTGCTTCCAGAATCAACACACCCGGGAAGATAGGCTTACCAGGGAAGTGCCCCTGGAAGAACGGCTCGTTCACGGAAACATTTTTCACTGCGCGCAGAAAACGACCTTCTTCAAAATCCAGCACACGGTCTACCAGCAGAAACGGGTAGCGGTGCGGCAGAAGTTCTAAAATCTCTTCAATATGCAGAGTATGAGTGTCAGTAGTCAAAATACTCTTCCTGTCAAAATGTACTGATAACAATAATAACACGGCCTGCCGGTTTATTAGAAAGCCGACAGGCCGGGAAAAATAGCGTTAAACGGATGACGCTTAGTCTTGTTGATCGATCTTACGCTCAAGGGACTTGAGGCGCTTGCTCATATCATCAATGTTCATCACCAGAGCTGCTGTTTTACGCCATACCTTGTTGGGCTGAAGCGGAATGCCGGAAGAATAGACGCCAGGTTCAGTGATAGGACGCATTACCATGCCCATTCCCGTCACGGTCACCTTGTCGCAGATTTCCATATGGCCATTAATCACGCTCGCACCGCCAATCATGCAATAACGGCCAATTTTCAGGCTGCCCGCCATGATGACGCCACCCGCAACTGCGGTATTGTCGCCAATCACAACGTTATGCGCAATCTGGCACTGGTTATCGATGATAACACCATTGCCAATGATCGTGTCGTCAAGCGCGCCACGGTCAATGGTGGTACAGGCACCGATCTCCACGCGATCGCCAATAATCACGCGACCAAGCTGCGGGATCTTAACCCAGTTACCGCGATCGTTAGCGTAACCAAAGCCATCAGAACCAATCACGGTGCTGGACTGGACGAGGCAGTTTTCGCCAATTTCAACGTCATGGTATACGGACACATTGGCCCATAAACGGGTCCCCGCGCCGATTTTCGTATTTTTCCCAACGAAGCAACCTGGGCCAATGACGACGTTATCACCCAGCACGACGCCGGACTCAATAACCGCGTTGGCGCCCACGGCAACGTTGTTACCCAGCTGCGCCGTGGGATCAATCACTGCACTGGCAGCAATGTTCTGGGCCGGCTGCGGCGTGGTATCAAGAATTTGAGCCATGCGTGCATACGTCAGGTAGGGATTTTTCACTACCAGTGCCGCGCTAGTGGCAAACGGAAGATCGTCCTGCGTCAGAACAACAGCAGACGCCTGGCATTGAGCCAGTTGCTCACGGTACTTAGGGCTTACCATGAAGGTAATCGTGCCAGCTTTAGCAGATTGCATGGACGCAACAGCGGTGATGACGATATCGCCATCACCGTGTAATTCAGCATCCAACTGCTGAGCTAAATCAGCCAGTCGAATTGAAGGCATTACTTATTTAACCTGTTTCAGAACATCAGCGGTGATGTCTTTAACATCGCTGCTGTTGAAAGCAACGGCGTTCGCATCAACAACCAGATCGATGCTCTGATCGGCAGCCACTGCTTTAACAGCGGTCTGAATGCGAGTCACCAGCTTGCCGCGTTCTTCGTTAGAACGACGCTGACGATCCTGCTCGAAAGCCTGCGCTTTCTGGGAGAACGCCTGGCGCTGAGCCATTACGTCTTTTTCCAGCTTGCTGCGGTCGCTTGCTTTCATGGTAGAACCATCACGCTGCAGACGCTGCATTTTGGACTGAAGATCGTTTTCCATACCCTGCAGTTCGCTTGCACGGCCTTTGAATTCGTTTTCCAGAGTCGCAGAAACACCTGTTTTCTGTGCAACCTGCTGGAACAAATTACCCATGTTGACGATTGCAATTTTGTCTGCTGCCTGAGCAGAAGTTGCCATCGCTAAACCGAGACCTGCAGCTAATAACCACTTTTTCACAATTAACTCCTTACCATCCCATTGGCACCAGAAGGTACCGTTCTTTGCGTGGCAAGGCGATCGTTTTACCGATCGCCAGTTGTCAGCGCTACACTGCCAACGCATTCCTTTGCTGCGGATTATTACCAGGTTTTACCAATGTTAAACTGGAATTGCTCCGACTTATCTCCATCATATTTCTTAAACGGCTGGGCGTAAGAGAAGACCAACGGCCCCAGCGGTGACATCCATTGTAATGCGATACCGGCAGACATGCGAATATTGCTCGGATCGCTGTAGTCAGGAACACCTGCCGCACGCATCTGGGCCGTATTCTGCCAGTTGGTATCCCACACCGTGCCCGCATCCCAGAAGAAGGACGTACGGACGGAGTTCGCATATTTATCGCTGATAAACGGCGTTGGGGTGATGAACTCCAGGCTGGCAACGGCCATCGCGTTACCGCCCACCGCATCGTCAGAACTACAGACTTCAGATGAGGAAGACTTATCGCAGTTATCTTTGTCGTTCCCGCCGTAATAGACCGCTTTCGGACCAATGTTGTTGGACTGGAAGCCACGAACGGTGCTCGAACCACCCGCATAGAAGTTTTCATAGAACGGCAGCTCTTTGCCGCCTAAACCATCACCATAGCCCCAGCGGGTACGTCCCAGAACCACCCACTTATGATCGTCATCGATCGGGAAGTAGGACGCGGTATCCAGCGTCACCTTATAGAACTCGTTATCGGAGCCCGGCACGGTGACTTTACCGTTCAGGTTGACGCGAGAACCTTCCGTTGGGAAGTAGCCACGGTCGAGACGGTTATAGGTCCAGCCGTAGTTGAAGGTGAAGTCATCCGCAGCGAAACCGTTGTTATCGCTGTTTTTGCTAGCCGACTGGCCAATAGAATCCAGATAACGCCACATCGCCACCTGCGGTTGCATATTGGACAGGTCGTTATGCACGTAACCTAAGCCCGCACGCAGGGTGTTGTATTCGTTAATCGGGAAGCCAAGCGTACCGTCCACACCGTAACTCTTGTTGGTGTACGAGGACAGATCCGCATCGTCTGCTTTAAAGTCGTTATAGAAGACACGACCGCCCAGGCTCACACCGTCAACGGTGAAGTATGGGTTCGTTACAGAGAACTCAGAGTAGGTCTGGTAGTCGTTTTTGGTACCGTTAATTCCGACAGAGTAACCCGTACCCAGCCAGTTATCCTGCTGCACGCCGACCTGGAAGCTGACGCCGCTTTCGGTACCGTAGCCCACACCGAAGTTGAAGCTACCGGTGTTACGCTCTTTCACTTTATAAACGACATCAACCTGATCCGGGCTGCCCGGTACGCGCTGGGTGTCGGTATCCACCGTTTCAAAATAGCCCAGACGGTTCAGACGCTCTTTACCCTGATCAACGAGATCGCTACCTAACCATGCACCTTCCATCTGACGCATTTCGCGACGCAGAACGGAGTCTTTAGAGGTGTCGTTACCGACGAAGCGGATCTTACGCACGTAGAAACGGTTACCCGCGTCAACATTCACGTGCAGCTTAACGGTTTTATCCGCGTCATTGATTTCCGGCTGAGTCTGTACGCGCGGATAGGCATAACCATAGCGGCCGAGCAGCTTCTTAATGCTGTCTTCCATTTTGGTGACCTTGGATCCGCTATAGAGATCGCCTGGCTGAATTTTG
Source organism: Enterobacter sp. SGAir0187 (assembly GCF_002952735.2). Taxonomy (NCBI): domain Bacteria; kingdom Pseudomonadati; phylum Pseudomonadota; class Gammaproteobacteria; order Enterobacterales; family Enterobacteriaceae; genus Enterobacter; species Enterobacter sp. SGAir0187. The sequence goes on from NZ_CP025034.2 coordinate 1,661,026, forward strand.
GTCAGCGATTCGATTTCAGCAGAATGCCCCGCCAGATTACCACTCACCTCAACACCCGAAAGCTTGTACTGATCGCCTTCCGTGATGTTGATCGTAATGTAGATGCCTTTCTTGTCCGGCGTCAGACTCACCTGAGTCGAGTCGATATTGAAACGCGCGTAACCACGATCCAGATAGTAGCTGCGCAGGGTTTCCAGGTCGCCCGCCAGTTTCTGTTTCTGGTATTTGCGATCGCCTACCACGTTCCACCACGGCACTTCATCGCGCAGCTGGAAGGTGGAGATCAGTTCGTCGGTGCTGAACGCGTGGTTACCAACAATGTTGATCTGCTGGATCTTCGCAGAAACACCTTCCTGGAAGACCAGCTTCAGGTCAACACGGTTACGCGGCAGCGGAGTGACAACCGCTTTCACGCTGGCGCTGTATTTACCGACGCTGTAGTAGAAGTCTTCCAGACCTTTTTCAATGTCTGAAAGAGTTGTGCGGTCCAGAGACTCCCCCACACGAACACCGGATGCTTCAAGGTTTTGCTTGAGCATGTCATCTTTCACCGACTTGTTGCCGGAGAAAGTGATACTGGCGATCGTTGGACGTTCTTTTACCTGTACCAGCAGCGTATCACCATCGCGCAGGACGCGGACATCCTCGAAGTTGCCGGTGGCAAACAGAGCACGGATGGTGTTACTGATATCATCATCATTAACCGTATCGCCGGGGCGCACAGGCATACTGAGGAGGGCCGCACCAACGGCGACACGCTGAAGGCCTTCGAAATGAATGTCTTTCACTACGAACCCGTCAGCACCGTATACGGTGGCGCTGCTAAACAGCAGCGACGCTATGAGCAACTTTTTCATCGCCATCGTTATTATGCGTTCTTCCTAACTAACTCTCTTACAACCGAGAGAAATCATTGAAAAGTGCAAGCCCCATTAACAGCACCAGCAAAATCGAGCCAATGCGATAACTAAAGTCTTGAACTCGCTCGGATACCGGTCCGCCTTTTAGCTTTTCAATCGCTAAAAACAGCAGATGACCCCCGTCTAAAACGGGAAGCGGGAACAGGTTGATTATCCCAAGGTTCACGCTAATGAGCGCGAGGAACATGAGATAGTAAATCACCCCGAATTCCGCTGACATCCCAGCCCCCTGAGCAATCGAAATTGGCCCACTGAGGTTGTTCAGTTTCACATCACCGGTTATCAATTTCCCCAACATGTTGACCGTCAGCTTCATCAGTTGCCATGTTTTATCCGTGGCTTCAAGGATGGCGCTGAACGGCCCATACTGGCGTATTGTCTTGTACTCATCTGGCAGCGGGATCACTTTTGGCACAACGCCTGCAAACCCTTCTGCCTTCTTGCCGACCGACTTCGTATCCGGGATCAGCGTCAGCGAAAGCGGACTGCCCTGCCTTTCAACTTCCAGCGCGAGAGACGTCCCCGGATTATCGCGCACCAGAGTAACAAAGGTCATCCACTCTGTTAATGGTTGACCATCGACTTTAACGATCCTGTCGCCTGCTTGCAAACCCGCTTTGCTCGCCGCCGAGTTGGCCTGGACTTCGGCTAATACCGGCTCGATCTGTGCGCCGCGTGGACGAATGCCCAGCGCAGCGACGGGATCCTCTTTGTCTGGCTCGAAACGCCAGTGACGTAAATCGAGCACTTTGTCCTGACGGGCGTCTGACCCAAACGGCGATACGCTGATGGTGGTCTGCGGATCGCCAATTTTAGCAACCAACTGCAGTCGCACGGCATCCCAATCAGGGGTTTCGATACCATCAATCGCTTTAAGTTCCATCCCGGATGTAATTTGCGCACTCGCCGCAATGGAGTTGGGGGCAATTTCACCGACCACCGGACGTACGCCAGGGACGCCGATGATAAACACCAGCCAGTAAGCGAAAATCGCAAAGATGAAGTTGGCTACCGGTCCGGCAGCGATGATGGCGGCGCGTTGTCCAACGGTTTTATTGTTGAATGCGCTGTGTCGCAGCTCAGGCGCGACAGGCTCGACGCGTTCGTCGAGCATTTTGACGTAGCCGCCCAGCGGGATAAGGGCGATGACAAATTCCGTGCCGTGGCGATCGGTGCGCGTCCAGAGTGATTTACCAAAACCGATGGAAAAGCGCTCTACGCGCACGCCACAGCGGCGAGCAACCCAGAAATGGCCAAATTCATGCACGGTAATCAGTACACCCAGTGCAACTATGAACGCCGCCAGATTCCAGAGAATGCTCAGCATAAAACCTTCCGTTAAATCGTCCCGAATACCAGTAAAAGCAAACACGCAAACACGGGAACCGCCGCTGTCAGGCTATCAATGCGATCCAGTATACCGCCATGCCCTGGAATCAGGTGTCCACTGTCCTTAATCCCTGCTTCACGCTTGAACATACTTTCGGTTAAATCACCGAGCACGGAGGCAAGCGCAGCAAAAATCGAGCACACCAGCAGTATTGACGGTGCCACTTCAAGATTCGCCCAGACGCCGTAGCCCCAGGAGATGATCGCGGCCGTAAACAAACCGCCGATAAATCCTTGCCAGGTTTTGCCCGGAGAAACCTTCGGTGCCAGCTTATGTTTGCCAAACAGTTTACCAAACATATAGGCCCCGGAGTCAGCCCCCCAGACGAGAATCATCACATAAAGCAGCCAGATCGCACCGCTGTAGTGGTTTTCGTCGTAGTGCCAGGCGCGCAGCGCAACCATACCCCAGAAAAAAGGAATAATGGTGAGCAAACCAAAAATCAGTCGCAGCACTTTTGAATGACGCCATAACGCCGCGGAGCCGGGATAAAACAGCACCAGCAACAGCGCGGCCACCCACCAGGCCAACGATATCCACAAGGAACCGGCCACCAGGGGCTGATGAATATCATGATGATATTCAGGCAACATAAACAGCATGATGGCCAGGATAAAGCCACACAGTACCGCAAGCCATACTCGCTGCGTGCGCGAGGTAAAGCCGCTAAACTGTCCCCATTCCCACGCGGCGAGCATGCACACCACCAGCGTAACAATAGCGAATCCCACCGGGGGCAGTAAAAACAGCGCCGCAATGACAATGGGTATTAATACAAAAGCGGAAATCAGGCGATACTTCAGCAAAAGCTACCCCCATCAGGCGTTATCGCCACCAGGCTCGGTGCCGCCGAAACGACGCTCTCGATTGGCAAAGGCATGCAGCGCACCTTCAAAGTCTTGTTCATCAAAATCGGGCCAAAGAACATCCGTAAAGTAAAGTTCAGCATAGGCAATTTGCCATATCAAAAAGTTACTTATGCGATGTTCCCCCCCTGTCCTAATTACCAAATCCACAGGTGCCTGTTCATTCATGCAGATTTGCTTGCTCAGCGCCTCTTCATCAATTTGGTCGGGTCTCAACAGCCCTTCCTGAACCTGTTCGGCCAGATGCCGAACGCCCTGGATAATATCCCAGCGTCCGCCGTAATTCGCCGCAATATTCAGCGTCAGTCCGGTATTATTTTCCGTCAGCGCTTCTGCTTTGCGAATCCGTTCCTGCAAACGTGAGTTAAAACGACTGGTATCGCCAATGATACGCAGGCGGACGTTGTGGCGGTGCAGGCTTTTTACTTCGCTGTCTAGCGCCCACACAAACAATTCCATCAACGCAGTCACTTCCTGCAGTGGTCGATTCCAGTTTTCACTGCTAAAAGCATAGAGCGTTAACGCATCAATGCCGTTATTGGCGGCAAAAGAAACGGCGCGGCGAACAGATTTCGCCCCAGCTTTATGCCCAAAGGCTCGTATCTTCCCTTGTCTTTTCGCCCAGCGGCCATTGCCATCCATAATGATTGCTACATGACGGCAGCCATGCGCTGGCAAGTTTTCGCTTATTGGTTGATTCGCAGACAACATAACGCGTTTTTTGTCCCTGAAAAGGATTTAACGGTACTCAGGAATACTGAAGCCGATACATAAAAAAGCCGTGTCAAACCACGGCTCACCTGACCACATTAAGTCAAATACCTGCGATCAGGTGGCGCAGACTATATCACTGAAGCCCAACGCTAACAAATAGCACGACGACTAGTGGTTGCTTTATCACCAGCTTGCGAGACGTGTCACCTGTTGGCGCGCAATATTACGCGCAGCTGCATCCACCGCCAGCACCTCTTCCACGCTCTGTGGTTCGCGCAAATCCATCATCTCCAGTACCGCTAAATTCAACGCCGCGATATCGGTAAAACGAATTTGCTGACTCAGAAATGCTTCAACGGTAATTTCATTGGCTGCATTCAGTGCCGTTGTCGCCGCCTGCCCCTGGTCAAAGGCCGTCATCGCAAGCTTCAGACAAGGGTAGCGGTCATAGTCTGGCTCACTGAACGTCAGGGAACTTAACTTGCAGAAATCAAGCGGCTTCACGCCGGACTTCACTCGATTCGGCCACGCCATGGAATGGGCAATTGGCGTACGCATATCCGGTTCGCCCAACTGCGCCAGCACGCTGCCATCCTGATAACGCACCATCGAATGAATCACCGATTGCGGGTGAATCAGTACTTCCATCTGTTTCGCTGACGCATTGAACAGCCAGCGCGCTTCAATGTATTCCAGACCTTTGTTCATCATGGTGGCAGAGTCAACGGAGATTTTACGCCCCATCGACCAGTTCGGATGCCGGCACGCCTGATCCGGCGTCATGGCGCGCAGTTCAGACAGTGGCGTTTCACGGAACGGGCCACCAGACCCGGTAAGCAGAATCGACACGACGCCATTCTGCTCCAGGTCAGCGTACCCCAGGTTCTGTTGAAAAGGTTGCGGTAAACTCTGAAAAATCGCGTTGTGCTCGCTATCGACCGGCAAAAGACGCGCCCCATGCTGCTTCACCGCCTCCATAAACAGGCGTCCGCAGGTCACCAGCGACTCTTTATTGGCCAGCAGAACGTCCTTACCGGCATCAATCGCGGCAAGCGTCGGCAATAATCCTGCCGCCCCGACGATGGCCGCCATCACCTGATCCACGTCATCCAGCGCCGCCATCTCGCAGGCCGCCTGTTGACCACTCAGCACCTCGGTTCGGCTGCCCTTCTCAAGCAGCTGTGCTTTCAGCAGGCGCGCGCTCTCTTCGTCATCCATCACCGCATAGCGGGGTGTAAACTCCAGGCACTGCTCAACCATTCGCTGCACATTCTTACCGGCCACCAGCGCTGTCACGGTGTAAAGTTCAGGATTATGGCGAACGACGTCGAGAGTACTGCAACCGATAGAGCCGGTTGAGCCGAGGAGTGTTAAATGCTTCATGAGATGCCCGAAAAGTTAGACCAGATAAAAGCAAAACGCCGCCAGCAAGACCCTAAGTCTCTCTGAACGGCGTTTATCAGTGTACGACAGAAATCAGAACTGCATCAGTTCCGCTTCTTTATCTGCCAGCGCCGCATCAATTTTCTTGATGGCAGCGTCAGTCATTTTTTGAATGTCGTCCTGGGAACGACGATCGTCATCTTCACTGATCTCTTTTTCTTTCAGCAGCGCTTTGACTTTATCGTTCGCGTCGCGGCGAACGTTACGCACGGAGACACGCCCCTGCTCAGCTTCGCCACGCACCACTTTGATCAGGTCTTTACGACGCTCTTCGGTCAGCGGTGGCAGTGGAACGCGGATGTCAGCACCCGCAGAGCTTGGGTTCAAACCGAGGTCAGACGCCATGATCGCTTTCTCAACCGCCGGGCCCATAGAACGATCGAATACGTTGATTTTCAGCGTACGGGTATCTTCTACCGTCACGCTCGCCAGCTGACGCAGAGGGGTTGGCGTACCGTAGTACTCGACGATGATGCCATCCAGCAGGCTTGGGGAAGCACGGCCAGTACGGATTTTGCTGATTTGGGTTTTGAACGCTTCTACGCATTTTTCCATGCGTACTTCAGCATCTTTTCTGATGTCGTTAATCACGTTACGAATCCTTGAAAACTTGTCTCAGGCAGACTATCCGCCAGCACAGCGCTACAGGTGTGCTAAGTATAGTCGCGTTTAATTCATGACAACGCCAAAGGCGCGCCCGGGTAAGATACCACTACAAAATAAAGCGGAATCTTACCTGTATTTATCGTCAACGGAAATTATTCCGTGATCAAAGTGCCTTCTTTTTCGCCCATGACCACGCGACGCAGTGCGCCAGGCTTGTTCATGTTGAAGACACGGATCGGCAGTTTGTGGTCGCGAGCCAGCGTGAAGGCGGCAAGATCCATCACTTTCAGCTCTTTATCCAGCACTTCGCTGTAGCTCAGCTGATCGTACATGGTGGCAGAAGGATCTTTTGCCGGGTCGGCAGTAAACACGCCATCGACTTTGGTCGCTTTCAGTACCACATCGGCTTCGATCTCGATACCGCGCAGGCAGGCAGCGGAATCGGTTGTAAAGAACGGGTTACCCGTACCGGCGGAGAGGATCACCACGCGGTTATTGCGCAGCAGGCTGATGGCTTCTGCCCAGCTGTAATTATCGCATACGCCATTCAGGGGGATCGCGGACATCAGGCGGGCATTCACATAGGCGCGATGGAGCGCATCACGCATTGCCAGGCCATTCATCACGGTTGCCAGCATACCCATGTGGTCGCCCACAACGCGGTTCATCCCCGCTTTCGCCAGACCAGCACCACGGAAAAGGTTGCCACCGCCAATGACCACGCCAACCTGGATGCCCAGTTCGACCAGTTCTTTGATTTCCTGTGCCATGCGATCAAGGATGCTTGCGTCAATACCGAAGCCTTCCGATCCCTGCAGCGCTTCGCCACTCAGCTTAAGCAGAATGCGTTTGTACACGGGTTTTGCATTGGTAGCCATGTTTCTTTCCTGAGACTGTCAACGATTAAGATGGGGTTTATTCTGGCGACATGATATGCCGCAAATCAGTACAGCGATACTGGAGCCTGTCTGATTTCCTGTGACGGGTGACAAAAAGAAGCCGCCCTCAGGCGGCTCCTTTTCAATCATTAAGACTGCTTGGACATTGCAGCAACTTCTGCTGCGAAGTCAGTCTCAACTTTCTCGATGCCTTCGCCCACTTCGAAGCGGATGAAGCCAGTTACGTCAGCGTTGTGCTCTTTCAGCAGCTGAGCAACAGACTTGCTTGGATCCATAACGAATGGCTGGCCAGTCAGAGAAACTTCGCCGGTGAATTTCTTCATGCGGCCTTCAACCATTTTCTCTGCGATTTCTTTTGGTTTACCAGACTGCATCGCGATGTCCAGCTGAACCTGGTACTCTTTCTCTACCACTTCAGCAGACACGTCTTCTGGCTTAACGAATTCTGGCTTGCTTGCAGCGATGTGCATTGCCAGCTGTTTAACCAGCTCTTCGTCAGCGCCTTTAGCCGCAACCAGAACACCGATACGTGCACCGTGCTGGTAAGAGCCCAGAACGTCGCCTTCCAGAGAAGCAACACGACGGATGTTGATGTTCTCACCGATTTTAGCAACCAGCGCAACACGTTCTTCTTCGAACTGTGCTTTCAGAACTTCAACGTCAGTGATTTTGCCAGCAACCGCTGCGTCCAGAACTTTGTTAGCAAATGCCTGGAAACCACCATCTTTAGCAACGAAGTCAGTCTGGCAGTTAACTTCCAGAATGATGCCGTAGGTGCCGTCGATTTTAGTGATGATCACGCCGTCAGCAGCAACGTTGCCTGCTTTTTTAGCTGCTTTGATCGCACCGGATTTACGCATGTTTTCGATTGCCAGCTCGATGTCGCCGTTCGCTTCAGTCAGCGCTTTTTTGCAATCCATCATGCCTGCGCCAGTACGCTCGCGCAGCTCTTTTACCAGGGATGCGGTAATTTCAGCCATTCTTAAATCCTCGGGAGATGTGAACTGCCCGGCCGGGGGCCAAACAGTGTAAATTGAAAAAAGGGGCCGGTAATGGGCCCCTATTCATACACGGTACTAATAAGGGGTAAAACCTTATTATTCAGCTTCTACGAAGCTTTCTTCCGCCTGAGAAGCCAGATCCTGGGAACGGCCTTCACGAACGGTAGCAGCTACAGCGCTCAGGTACAGGCTAACAGCACGGATTGCGTCGTCGTTACCCGGGATAACGAAGTCAACACCGTCCGGATCGGAGTTGGTATCAACGATAGCGAATACCGGGATACCCAGGTTGTTAGCTTCTTTGATTGCGATGTGCTCGTGGTCTGCATCGATTACGAACAGCGCGTCTGGCAGGCCGCCCATATCTTTGATACCGCCCAGGCTGTTTTCCAGCTTGTCCAGTTCACGAGTGCGCATCAGCGCTTCTTTCTTAGTCAGCTTATCGAAAGTACCGTCCTGAGACTGGGTTTCCAGATCTTTCAGGCGCTTGATGGACTGACGAACGGTTTTCCAGTTGGTCAGCATGCCGCCCAACCAGCGATGGTTCACGAAGAACTGATCGCAGCTGTTAGCAGCATCTTTCACAGCTTCGCTTGCAGCGCGCTTAGTACCAACGAACAGAATCTTACCTTTACGGGAAGCGATCTTGTTCAGCTCAGCCAGGGCTTCGTTGAACATTGGTACAGTCTTCTCAAGGTTGATGATGTGAACTTTGTTACGTGCGCCGAAGATGAAAGGCTTCATTTTCGGGTTCCAGTAACGGGTCTGGTGACCGAAGTGAACACCAGCCTTGAGCATGTCGCGCATGGAAACAGTTGCCATGTTTAAAACCTCTATATTGAAAGTTGGGGTTATGCCTCCACGTATCCCATATTACCGACCCCGAAGGGCACCCCGGAATATGTGCCGATACGTGTGTGTTGTTACACAAAGTGAGATTTGTCGCTCCCGTCCAGCCTGTGTATCTGAGATGGATCGGAAGTCCGGCGCGCTTTATACCACAAAACACGACCAGAAACCAACAGTTGTTGGCGGAGTGTGCTGTTAATGATTCTCAATTTGGCACGAAGCGTGCCAGACTGATACCATTGACGACACTTAGACTAGTATTGTCGAAAAAAATCGACACCGATGGACAGATTACATGGCTATCTCTATTAAGACACCTGAAGAAATTGAAAAGATGCGCATCGCCGGTCGTCTGGCCGCGGAAGTGCTGGAAATGATCGAGCCGTTCGTGAAGCCGGGCGTCAGCACCGGTGAACTGGACCGCATCTGTAACGACTATATCGTGAACGAGCAGCACGCGGTTTCCGCCTGCCTCGGCTACCACGGTTTCCCGAAATCCGTCTGCATCTCTATTAATGAAGTGGTGTGTCACGGTATTCCGGACGATGAAAAACTGCTGAAAGACGGCGACATCGTTAACATCGACGTGACCGTCATTAAAGACGAGTACCACGGTGACACCTCAAAAATGTTCATCGTTGGCAAGCCGACCATTCTTGGCGAGCGTCTGTGCAAAGTTACCCAGGAAAGCCTCTACCTGGCGCTGAAAATGGTGAAACCGGGTATTCGCCTGCGCACCATCGGCGCGGCAATCCAGAAATTTGTCGAAGCAGAAGGGTTCTCCGTGGTACGCGAGTACTGCGGTCACGGCATTGGCCGCGTCTTCCACGAAGAGCCGCAGGTTCTGCACTATGATGCCGATGACGGCGGCGTGGTGCTGCAAAAAGGCATGACCTTTACCATTGAGCCAATGGTCAACGCGGGTGATTACCGCATCCGTACCATGAAAGACGGCTGGACAGTGAAAACCAAAGACAGAAGCTTGTCTGCGCAGTACGAGCATACTATTGTGGTAACAGACAACGGCTGCGAAATTATGACGTTGCGCAAGGATGACACCATCCCGGCGATACTGACGCACGACGAATGATAAAAAAGCCGGCAAATGCCGGCTTTTTTAATGGCGATAGCTTTTTCTTATGGGTGGCGCACGATGAGTAATCTTTTACCCGAACAGTATGCTAACACAGCCCTTCCCACCCTCCCCGACCAGCCCGATAACCCGGGCGTCTGGCCGCCGCACGAGCTGACTTGCGCGCATATTAAAGCCCATATGGATGTTTTCCATCGCTGGCTGGGTAGCGCGTTCGACGCAGGCGTATCTGCCGAGCAGCTCATTGAGGCGCGCACCGAGTTTATCGACCAGCTCCTGCAGCGTCTGTGGATCGACTACGGTTTCGGTCAGGTTAGCGACGTCGCGCTGGTTGCCGTCGGGGGCTATGGCCGCGGTGAGCTGCATCCGCTTTCCGATATCGATCTCCTGATCCTAAGCCGCAAAAAGCTGCCGGACGAACAGGCGCAAAAAATCGGCGAGCTTCTGACCCTGCTCTGGGACGTGAAGCTGGAAGTCGGCCACAGCGTGCGTACCCTGGAAGAGTGTCTGCTGGAGGGGCTGTCGGACCTGACCGTCGCCACCAACCTGATTGAAACCCGCCTGCTTATCGGCGACGTCGCGCTGTTCCTGGAGCTGCAAAAACACATCTTCAGCGACGGCTTCTGGCCGTCAGAAAAGTTCTTCGCCGCGAAGGTCGAGGAGCAAAACCAGCGCCACCAGCGCTACCACGGCACCAGCTATAACCTTGAGCCTGACATTAAAAGCAGCCCCGGCGGCCTGCGCGACATCCACACTTTACAGTGGGTCGCCCGTCGCCATTTTGGCGCCACCTCGCTGGACGAAATGGTTGGCTTCGGCTTTTTAACCGAGGCGGAGCGTAACGAGCTTAACGAGTGTCTGCACCTGCTCTGGCGCATCCGCTTTGCCCTGCATCTGGAAGTTTCGCGCTACGATAACCGTCTGCTGTTTGACCGCCAGCTCAGCGTGGCGCAGCGCCTGAATTACCAGGGCGAGGGTAACGAGCCGGTTGAGCACATGATGAAGGATTTCTTCCGCGTCACACGCCGGGTGACCGAGCTGAACCAGATGCTGTTGCAGCTGTTCGACGAGGCCATTCTGGCCCTGACGGCCGACGAAAAGCCGCGCCCGATTGATGACGAATTCCAGCTGCGCGGCACGCTTATCGATCTCCGCGACGAAACGCTGTTTATCCGCGAGCCGGAAGCGATTCTGCGAATGTTCTATACCATGGTGCGCAACAGCACCATCACCGGGATCTACTCCACCACCCTGCGCCATCTGCGCCACGCGCGCCGCCATTTGACTGAGCCGCTGTGCTATATCCCGGAAGCCCGTTCGCTGTTCCTGAGCATGCTCCGCCACCCGGGTGCCGTAAGCCGTGGGCTGCTGCCGATGCACCGCCACAGCGTGCTGTGGGCCTATATGCCGCAGTGGTCGCACATTGTCGGCCAAATGCAGTTCGACCTGTTCCACGCCTACACGGTGGATGAACACACGATCCGCGTGATGCTCAAGCTGGAAAGCTTTGCAAAAGAAGAGACGCGCTCCCGCCATCCGCTGTGCGTCGAGCTGTGGCCGCGCCTGACCCATCCGGAACTGATCCTGATTGCTGCCCTGTTCCACGACATCGCCAAAGGCCGCGGCGGCGACCACTCGGTGCTCGGCGCGCAGGACGTGCTGAAATTTGCCGAGCTGCACGGCCTGAACTCACGTGAAACGCAGCTGGTGGCCTGGCTGGTGCGCCATCACCTGCTGATGTCGGTCACCGCGCAGCGTCGGGACATACAGGACCCGGAAGTCATTAAGCAGTTCGCGGAAGAGGTTCAGACGGAAAACCGTCTGCGCTATCTGGTCTGCCTGACCGTGGCGGATATTTGCGCCACCAACGAAACCCTGTGGAACAGCTGGAAGCAGAGCCTGCTGCGCGAGTTGTACTTCGCTACCGAAAAACAGCTGCGTCGCGGGATGCAGAACACGCCAGACATGCGCGAGCGCGTGCGTCACCACCAGCTTCAGGCGCTGGCGCTGCTGCGGATGGATAACATTGATGAAGAGGCGCTACATCAGATTTGGGCCCGCTGCCGCGCCAACTATTTTGTCCGCCACAGCCCAAACCAGCTTGCGTGGCACGCGCGGCATCTGCTCAAGCACGATCTGTCCCAGCCGATGATCCTGCTGAGCCCGCAGGCCACCCGCGGCGGGACGGAGATTTTCATCTGGAGCCCGGACCGCCCTTATCTGTTTGCTGCGGTCTGCGCCGAGCTGGACAGGCGTAACCTGAGCGTGCACGACGCGCAGATTTTCACCACCCGCGACGGCATGGCAATGGACACCTTTATCGTGCTGGAGCCGGACGGCAGCCCGCTGTCGTCGGACAGGCATGAAGGGATACGTTTTGGTCTGGAGCAGGCGATCACCCAGCGCAGCTGGCAACCGCCGCAGCCGCGTCGCCAGCCGGCGAAATTGCGCCACTTCACCGTGGATACCGAGGTCAATTTCCTGCCAACCCACACCGATCGTAAATCGTTCCTTGAGCTGATCGCGCTCGACCAGCCGGGGCTGCTCGCCCGCGTCGGCCAGGTTTTTGCCGATCTGGGAATTTCGCTTCATGGAGCCCGAATTACAACCATTGGCGAGCGAGTAGAAGATTTATTTATAATCGCCACCGCCGACCGGCGTGCCCTTAATAATGACCTGCAGCTTGAAGTGCAACAACGGTTGACAGCAGCCCTCAATCCAAACGATAAAGGGTGATATGTTTTTTAGTGAAATGGAAAGAGTAAACAATGCAGCAGTTACAGAACGTTATTGAGTCCGCTTTTGAGCGTCGCGCCGAGATTACCCCGGCAAATGTGGATACCGTGACCCGTGAAGCGGTAAACCAGGTGATTTCCCTGCTGGATTCCGGCGCGCTGCGCGTGGCAGAAAAAATCGACGGTCAGTGGGTCACTCATCAATGGCTGAAGAAAGCCGTGCTGCTCTCTTTCCGCATCAACGATAACCAGGTTATCGACGGAGCAGAAAGCCGCTACTTCGATAAAGTGCCAATGAAGTTCGCTGACTACGACGAAGCGCGTTTCCAGAAAGAAGGTTTCCGCGTGGTGCCGCCTGCGGCGGTGCGTCAGGGTGCCTTCATCGCACGCAACACCGTGCTGATGCCATCCTACGTGAACATCGGGGCCTACGTTGACGAAGGCACCATGGTCGACACCTGGGCAACTGTCGGTTCCTGCGCGCAGATCGGTAAAAACGTTCACCTGTCCGGCGGCGTGGGCATCGGTGGTGTTCTGGAGCCACTGCAGGCTAACCCGACCATCATCGAAGACAACTGCTTCATCGGCGCGCGCTCTGAAGTGGTTGAAGGCGTGATCGTTGAAGAAGGCTCCGTGATCTCCATGGGCGTTTACATCGGCCAGAGCACCCGTATTTACGATCGTGAAACCGGCGAAGTGCATTACGGCCGTGTTCCGGCGGGCTCCGTCGTGGTGTCCGGCAACCTGCCGTCAAAAGATGGCAAATACAGCCTGTACTGTGCGGTTATCGTGAAGAAAGTGGATGCGAAAACGCGCGGTAAAGTGGGCATCAACGAATTGCTGCGCACCATCGATTAATCGGGTATAACAAAAAGCGGGGGCAACCCCGCTTTTTTTGTATCTGAGGGTGGCGAAAATAGATTTTTTCGTTAATTATTCAAAGGTTATGTTGAGATCAAGGGTACCGCTATGTACGATAATCTGAAAAGTCTGGGCATTACCAATCCTGATGAAATTGATCGTTACAGCCTCCGCCAGGAAGCCAACAACGATATTTTGAAAATCTATTTTCACAAGGACAAAGGAGAGTTTTTCGCCAAAAGCGTGAAGTTTAAATACCCACGCCAGCGTAAGACCGTTGTTGCTGACGGTGTAGGACAGGGATACAAAGAAGTACAGGAAATCAGCCCTAACCTGCGCTATGTGATCGATGAACTCGATCAGATCTGCCAGCGCGACCGCACCGAAGTCGATCTCAAGCGTAAGATCCTTGACGACCTGCGTCACCTTGAAAGCGTTGTTACCAATAAGATCAGCGAGATTGAAGCGGATCTTGAGAAGTTAACCCGGAAATAAAAGCAAAACGGCAATCCTTGATTGCCGTTTTTAGTGTTTGCGCCCTCTCCCCGTGGGAGAGGGATGGGGTGAGGGCACCAGACCGCACTCAGTCATCTCTGTTCATCCAACTGCAGCGCCACATACAACAGCAGCCTGTCGTCGAAATTCCCCAGATCCAGCCCCGTCAGCTCTGAAATTCGGTTTAACCGATACTCCAGGGTATTGCGGTGGATAAACAGCGCTTTTGACGTCGCCAGCGGCTGCACGTTATGACGGAACCACGCCTGCAGGGTCCGGCGCAGCAGGCCGTTATTGTCCATGGCTTTCAGGCGCGCCAATGGCCGAGCCAGCTCATTGGCCTGCCATCCACCGCGCAGGCTGTCGAGCAGCACCGGCAGCATCAGGTCCTGATAGAAATAGCTACGGCTCTCCGGCATACGCTGCTTGCCCACCATCATGGTGGTGCGTGCGGTACGCCAGGAGCGGGCGATACTGCCCGGCCCGGTAAAGTAGTTGCCCAACGCAACACGAAAACGCAGCTGACCATTCTCCTTCATTCGGGCGATCAGCAGCTCCACGCGACGGCGATGATCGTCCGCATCCCAGCGGCCAAACGCATTGAGCGCCGGTTTGAGCACCACCATCTCCGTCAGAGAAACGATCGCCACCAGGTTATCGCGCTCCGGCGTCGCCAGTGCATTTTGCAGCTGCTGCAGCTCGGCCATCGCGCTGTCTACACCCAGCTGGCCGCTATCGACTTCAATCACCGCCACCACGCGCGGCTGATTCAGATCGATCCCCAGACGCTGCGCCCATTCACTGAGTGCAGGCGTATGCTCTTCCGCCTGAATAAGGTTCATCACCAGCTCCTCACGCAGGCGGCTGTCCTGAGCGAGCAGGTGCATCAGGCGCGACTGCTCGAGCATCATCTCCGCCGTCATGCAGACCAGCTCACCGTATTTTCGCAGTGACTCGGGCTCGCCGGTGAGGCCGATGACCCCCACAATCTCGCCTTCAAGGCGCAGCGGTAAATTGATGCCCTGACGGACGCCGTGCAGGTGTTTCGCTACCGCATCGTCGATATCGACCACGCGCCCCTGAGAGAGCACCAGCAGCGCGCCTTCGTGCAATTCCCCAATACGCTCGCGATCGCCGCTGCCAATAATGCGCCCGCGGGCATCCATTACGTTGATATTGGTATCAATGATGCGCATGGTGCGCGCCACGATATCCTGCGCCATTTTGGTATCAAGATGCCAGCCAGCCATAGAACCCTCCTGTGAGCAGAGCTCAAGCATAGGGATGTTCAGCGACGGCTGCATTGTGCGAATGCACAAAGAGAGAGGAAGAAGTATGGACTTGTGGGAAGGGTCACAGAAACGAGAAAGCCCCTGCGAACAGGGGCTTCAGAGGATTACTGCATCAGCAGGTAAATAGAGGTATCACCACGCTGGATATTCAGCGCCAGCACGGAAGGCTTGCTGTCGAGAATTTTACGCAGTTCAGCGATATTTTTCACCGGCTGCTGGTTAGCGCCCATGATCACATCGCCTTTCTTGAGGCCGATACGGGCTGCCGGTGAATTCGCTTTCACGTTGTTCACCACCACGCCTTTGTCTGCGCCTTTGTTGCTCATCTCGGCACCTTCAATCCCGTTGAAGATGGTGCTGGAGTCCACCTGATTCTGGCTGCTCTGCTGCAGCTCCAGGCTCACGTTAACCGCTTTACCGTCGCGCAGCAGACCAAGAGTCACTTTGCTGCCAATCGGCATAGAGCCGACTTCCGCACGCAGGGCGGCAAAGCTGCTGATCGGTTTACCGTTCAGGGAGGTGATCACATCCCCCGCTTTAATGCCCGCTTTAGCGGCAGAGGAGTTCGGCATCACCTGGCTGACGAATGCCCCGCGCTGGGCGTCAACCTTCATCGCCTTCGCCAGTTCGGAGTTCAGCTCCGTACCGAGGATACCCAGTTCACCGCGTTTCACCTGGCCATACTGCACCATCTGCGCGGTCAGGTTTTTCACCATGTTACTTGGGATAGCAAAACCGATCCCGATATTGCCGCCGTCCGGGGCAAGGATCGCGGTGTTAATACCGATCAGTTCGCCGTTCAGGTTGACCAGCGCACCGCCGGAGTTACCGCGGTTGATCGCCGCATCCGTCTGGATGAAGTTCTCATAGTTCTCGGCATTGAGACCGCTACGGCCCAGCGCAGAGACGATACCCGAGGTCACGGTTTCACCCAGACCGAACGGGTTACCGATCGCCACGGTATAGTCGCCCACGCGCAACGCATCGGAGTCGGCAATTTTAATCGCCGTCAGGTTTTTCGGATCCTGGATCTGGATCAGCGCGATATCGGAGCGCGGGTCTTTACCCACCACTTTGGCGTCGAACTTACGGCCATCGCTCAGCTGAACCTTAATGCTGTTCGCGTTATCGACAACGTGGTTGTTGGTGACGACGTAGCCTTTCGCTGCATCAATGATTACCCCCGAGCCAAGCGCCATGAATTTCTGCTGCTGGCCGCCGCCCTGGCCGTCATCCCCTGCGCCACCGCCCTGACAGAACGGAGAGCTCTGGAATGGCGAACCGTCCTGGCAGAACGGCGAGTTGTCGCCGAAGAACTGCTGGAAGTTACGCGGCATGCGCGGCGTATTGACGGTCGTGCTACCCTCAACGTTAATACTCACCACCGATGGCATCACTTTTTCGAGCATCGGTGCCAGGCTTGGCATCTGCTGCGCGGTTGCTGCCGACGACGCGGTCTCGGCTGCAGTAGCAGTCAGAGGAGACAGCGCTAAACCTAAACTCAGAGCCAGTGCACTCATTGCTAATGTGGTTTTTTTCATGTTTCTCAATCTCGATTTACAGGTAACGCAAAATTGCTGTGTAACTCAGATTCGTTTTATACCGCTTAGTTCCGGCGATAAGTTTATGGAAAAGGTAAAAATTTATTGGCCGTCTTTACAAAACTCCGGCGTTATTCCACCGCCATCAGCTTGCGGTATTCATCCCAGGCATACAAATCCGTCATGCCGCTGATATAGTCCTGGATAAGACGGCAGCGATAATAATATTCCATCACCGGCCACTGGGGGGAATGGCGATCCAGCTTGCTAATCGCTTCGACATACGCCAGACGGTGTCGGGTAGAGAGTTTCTGATAAAGTCGGGATTCGATGGGGATGCGGCGCACGCGCTCGTGTTCCACCAGCTCGCTGAATTCGTCGACGGACAGCTGGAGCAGCGGGGCATAAATTTCCAGTAACCCGCTGATCACCCGGTAGCCCTGCAGCTCTAACTGTTCGACATCCGGATGGCTGAAGACATGCCGCATCGCCACATGTTTATAAAGCTCGAGGAGCTGGCTGAAACTGCTGTCATCTTCCAGTAGCGCATGGTTGAATTCCCCGCTGAAAATCAGCGGCAAATTATCAATAAAGCGCGACGCCGCGTACGGCACCAGCTTATTTAATGTATTGACCCGCAAATACATAAAGAACTGGTCTTCCGTACTGCGGCTTAATGTATTTGAGCGCGATTTATCCCAGGCATTTTCGACAACCTGCGCAAACAGCGAGCCTTTTTCATGGGTGCCCCAGGCCGTATAAAGATGCTGATAAAGCTCCTCGACGCTGAAGATTCTTTTCTCAACCGCGTCTTCCAGATCGGCCACGCAATAGGAAATATCATCGGCGGCTTCCATAATCCAGGTCAATGGAAAGCGGCCGTTTGGCGTCAATGAAAGTTCTTTACGTAGCCGTTCAATATAGGCCTCTTCGGAAAGATAATAGCCCGGTTTTTTCATTAAATAACTGTGGGACGCGGGCGTCTCCCCCATCCACCACGCGGGGCGCGTATATTTCAGAATGCAGCCGACCTGTGCCCAGGTCAGGTTCATACGCATCAGGGAGTGGACCAGCCGGATCCCCTGCGCGTTGCCCTCAAAATGACAGAGATCCTGGCGCACCTTGCGGCGCAAATCGTTCAGCCCCTCTTCGCCTTCACGCAGGCGTAAATCGCGTACGATGCAGCGGTCGTCGCTCAGCGGCTGGCTTACCGCGTCCGAAGGGTAAAGCCGTTGTTTAAACCAGTCATTGATTGCCGCCTCACCAAAATGACCGAAAGGCGGGTTGCCGATGTCATGCATCAGGCAGGCCATCTCAACGATACTCTCAAAAGGCCCCGTCAGCTCGTCCAGACCATAGGTTTCCAGCAAGCGCTGCTCTTTGAGACGGCTCAAAATCTCTTTAGCTATATAGCGCCCGACCTGCTGCACCTCCATAGAGTGGGTTAAGCGCGTGCGCACCGCGGCGTTACGCTCCAGCGGAAAGACCTGGGTTTTTTGCTGCAGACGGCGGATGGCGGGCGAGTTAATGATCCGCCCGCGATCGCTTTCGAAGATACGCAGGATCTCATGTTCGCTCTTGTCGCCCTGCGGCGAACGGAAACGTCGGTGCCAGTTAATTTTGGTGCGAAAATCGATTGGTGACATGTGCTCCCCCGCGTGAGAATGCGTTTCCCCTTAACCGCATGATAGACTATGCATCTTAACAAGGCACATCGCGAGTAAATCTATGAAAATCGGCATTATTGGTGCAATGGAAGAAGAAGTTACGCTCCTGCGTGACAAAATTGAGAACCGTCAGACCCTCTCTCTGGGGGGTTGTGAGATCTATACCGGTCAGCTAAACGGTGTTGACGTGGCTCTGCTGAAATCAGGCATCGGTAAAGTCGCTGCGGCGCTGGGTGCCACCCTGCTGCTTGAGCGCTGCAAGCCGGACGTGATCGTGAATACCGGCTCTGCGGGCGGCCTGGCGCCGACGCTGAAGGTGGGGGACATCGTTGTTTCCGACGAAGCGCGTTACCACGATGCTGACGTCACTGCGTTCGGTTACGAGTACGGCCAGCTTCCGGGCTGCCCGGCAGGGTTTAAAGCGGACGACAAACTGATTGCGGCGGCAGAGACCTGCATTGCGGAGCTCAACCTCAACGCGGTACGCGGTCTGATTGTCAGCGGTGATGCGTTCATCAATGGTTCCGTGGGTCTGGCGAAAATCCGTCATAATTTCCCTCAGGCGGTGGCCGTTGAGATGGAAGCGACTGCGATTGCGCACGTTTGCCATAACTTCAACGTACCGTTCGTGGTGGTTCGCGCCATCTCTGACGTGGCTGACCAGCAGTCCCACATCAGCTTCGACGAGTTCCTGACCGTTGCGGCAAAACAGTCCACCGTGATGGTGGAACGCCTGGTGCAGAATCTGGCACGTGGCTAAACATCCCCTCAGGGCGCTTGCCGCCCTGCTTCTGCTCGCTCCGCTGTGGCTCTATGCCGTACCGCGCGTGATTACGCTCTCTCCCGCCAATACGGAGCTGGCGTTTGCCGCCGGCATCACGCCCGTCGGCGTGAGCAGCTTTTCCGATTATCCGCCGCATGCCGCGGGGATTGAGCAAGTGGCCACCTGGCAAGGGATGAACCTTGAGCGCATCGTGGCGCTGAAACCGGATCTCGTGCTGGCCTGGCGTGGCGGCAACGCCGAGCGCCAGGTTAACCAGCTCACTTCCCTTGGCATCAAGGTCATGTGGATTGATGCCGTCAGCATTGAACAGGTCGCACAGGCGCTACGCGCCCTGGCACCCTATAGCCCTACCCCCCAAAAAGCCGAGGCTGCGGCGAAACAGATGCTGAGCGACTATGCCGCGCTGAAATCCCGGTACGATACCCCAGTTAAAAAGCGCATCTTCCTGCAGTTTGGCAGCCAGCCGCTGTTCACCACCGGTAAAGGGTCGATTCAGAACCAGGTACTGGAAGTGTGTGGCGGGGAAAACATCTTTGCTGCCAGCCGGGTGCCGTGGCCTCAGGTAAGCCGTGAGCAGGTTCTGGCGCGCCAGCCACAGGCCATCGTCGTGGTCGGAAATGCGAGTGAAATTCCCAAAATTGAGCAATTCTGGCAAAAGCAGCTAAAAATACCGGTAATACCCCTCAACAGCGACTGGTTTGAACGCGCCAGCCCGCGTATTATCCTCGCCGCAAAACAGCTCTGTGCCGCGCTGGCAGAGAGTCACTAACATAAGACCCTTTTCGAGGATTTAACGATGCTCGTTTATTGGCTGGATATTCTTGGCACAGCCGTTTTTGCTATCTCCGGCGTCCTGCTCGCCGGAAAACTACGCATGGATCCGTTTGGCGTGCTGGTGCTGGGCGTCGTGACCGCCGTGGGCGGCGGGACAATCCGCGATATGGCGCTGGCCAATGGACCGGTGTTTTGGGTGAAAGATCCGACCGATCTGGTGGTCGCGATGGTCACCTGCCTGTTAACCATAGTGCTGGTTCGCCAGCCCCGCCGATTACCAAAATGGATATTGCCGGTACTGGATGCCGTCGGTCTGGCCGTGTTTGTCGGCATTGGCGTCAATAAGGCGTTTAATGCGGGCACCGGTCCGATGGTGGCGATCTGCATGGGCGTATTAACCGGCGTAGGCGGCGGGATCATTCGCGATATTCTGGCGCGTGAGGTACCGATGATCCTGCGTACTGAAATTTACGCGACGGCCTGTATCGCGGGGGGCATTGTCCATGCGACCGCGTACTACACGTTTGCACTTCCGCTGGAAAACGCCGCGATGCTGGGGATGGTCGTGACGCTGGTGATACGTTTAGCGGCGATACGCTGGCACCTGAAGCTGCCGACGTTTGCGCTGGATGAAAATTCAAGATAGGCGTCGTTTATAAGCCCGGTGGCGCTTCGCTTACCGGGCCTACAATACGCATTCAGGCTTAAATGCTGAACGAAGAACCACACCCGCAGGTGCTTGTTGCGTTCGGGTTGGTGACCACAAAGCGCGAACCTTCCAGACCCTCGGTGTAATCCACCGAACCACCCACCAGATATTGCAGGCTCATCGGGTCAACCACCAGCGCAACGCCCTGTTTCTCGATGGTCATATCGCCATCGTTAACCTGATCGTCAAAGGTAAAACCGTACTGGAAGCCGCTGCAGCCGCCGCCGGTAATATAGACACGCAGTTTCAGATCCGGATTGTCTTCGTCGGCAATCAGGGTTTTCACTTTGTTGGCTGCTGCTTCGGTAAACTCCAGCGGCACAGCTACGTCATCACTCATCTTATGCTCCCATGAATACTGCTATTGGGTAAAATTCGCCCAATTCTTTTCGTCATTATCTAATACCCTGGTAATTCATTCAAGTATTCTGCGCAGCGGCCCGCTCCGCCTCTTGTTTTGCCAGAGTACGCGCGAGGATGGTGGAGTATAGCGGTTTACCCCCCAGGAACTGGGCTAATAGTGTCGCCCCGAGACAGGTAATGATCATTGGCAAAATGAGCTGGTAATTATCCGTCATCTCCAGCACCAGCACGATCCCGGTCAAGGGCGCACGCAGGGAGGCGGCCAGCAGCGCCCCCATTCCGGCCACCGCAAAGGTCCCGGCGTCAAGGTGATAGGCGGGAAAGCCCGCTTCAGCCGCCATACCAAACGCGGTACCCAGCAAGGTTCCCAGCGCCAGCATCGGGGCAAATATCCCACCAGGCGCACCGGAGGAAAAACAGAGCACCGTCGTGATGACGCGGGAGATAAACATAAACAGCAGCAGACCCACGCTAAAGTTCCCCGCCGCCGCAATGGGGATCAGCCCGAACCCGCCGCCTGCGGCATTCGGCTCGATAAACCCGAGCACGCCACAGATCCCGCCCAGCAGGCCGCCCATCAGCACCCATTTGGTCGTATTCCCACCGTGGATGCGCTGGAACATATCCTGAGCGCGTAGGATAAAGGTATTAAACAGTGGCCCCACCACGCCAAAAATCATGCCGAGGATCAGGTAAAGCCAGAGGGTGTTGACCGGCGCATTCGTCAGTTTACCGACTTCAATCACCGCCCCTTCGCCATTAAAGAGGCGAAAGACAATGCTCGACATGATGACGCCGGTAAACACCGCTTTAATGGAAATCAGGTTGTAGCGAAACTGCGCGCGCATCTCTTCGATGATAAACAAAATGCCCGCCAGCGGCGCGTTAAAGGCTGCCGATAACCCCGCCGCCGCACCGGTGGCCAACAGCGTATGGCGCGCTTCGGCGCTGCGCATGCGAAACAGATCGCCCACCATGCGGCCGACGTTCCCGCCCAGCTGTACCGTCGGCCCTTCCCTGCCGAGCACCATCCCCGCGCCCAGTGTCCCCATGCCGCCGATAAATTTAACCGGAATCACCCGCCACCAGCGCACAGGACGCAACTCCTCCAGCGCCCCTTCAATTTCAGGGATGCCGGACCCGCCCGCCTCGGGCGCAAATTTACGCACCAGAAAATACCCTACCATGGCAAACAGCGCCGACAGCCCGAACGCCGCAACCCAGACCAGCCATCGACTGTCGGCGAAACCGGCCACGGTGCCCACTCGCCAGTTGAGCACGGCATTAACCGCTTTTTCAAACGCCACGCCCACCAGACCGGCGAGTGTTCCCACCACGGCAGCGGCCAGCAGGATCGCCAGCGGCGTTTTATCACGATTGAGCAGCCGTCGAATACTGATTCGATGCTGGGCGCGCGTAAACTGTTGTTCTTCAAAAGACGGAGAATCTGATTTCATGTCCTGTACTTATTCGTCATACAAAAAGCCGCGAGGATTTTACCAGAGACAGCCCCACCGTCTCCTGAAAATTACTTAACAAATCTTAAAGCATTACCCGGCTAAAAATTTCATAACCTTCCCCGAATCACTTAGAATAGTGGGCTTAATCATTTTATACGAACCAGGAACGACGCCATGAGCAAGTCTGAAAACCTCTACAGTGCAGCCCGCGAGCTTATTCCGGGTGGCGTGAACTCACCTGTGCGCGCCTTTACCGGCGTGGGCGGCACGCCGCTGTTTATCGAACGTGCTGACGGCGCGTATCTGTATGATGTCGATGGCAAAGCCTATATCGATTATGTCGGCTCCTGGGGCCCGATGGTGCTGGGGCACAAC
Organism: Enterobacter sp. SGAir0187; assembly: GCF_002952735.2. Classification (NCBI taxonomy): domain Bacteria; kingdom Pseudomonadati; phylum Pseudomonadota; class Gammaproteobacteria; order Enterobacterales; family Enterobacteriaceae; genus Enterobacter; species Enterobacter sp. SGAir0187. The sequence continues at coordinate 1,683,863 of NZ_CP025034.2, forward strand.
CACCCGGCCATTCGTAACGCGGTGATTGAAGCCGCTCAGCGCGGCCTGAGCTTCGGCGCGCCAACCGAAATGGAAGTGAAAATGGCGGAGCTGGTGACCGAACTGGTGCCTACCATGGACATGGTGCGCATGGTGAACTCCGGTACCGAAGCCACCATGAGCGCCATCCGCCTGGCGCGTGGTTTTACCGGTCGCGATAAAATCATCAAGTTTGAAGGCTGCTACCACGGCCATGCGGACTGCCTGCTGGTGAAAGCCGGTTCCGGCGCGCTGACGCTCGGCCAGCCAAACTCACCTGGCGTACCGGCAGATTTCGCGAAGCATACCCTGACCTGCACCTACAACGATCTGGACACCGTTCGCGCGGCGTTCGAGCAGTATCCGCAGGAGATCGCCTGCATCATCGTTGAGCCGGTTGCGGGCAACATGAACTGCATCCCACCGCAGCCTGACTTCCTGCCGGGCCTGCGCGCCCTGTGCGACGAGTTCGGCGCGCTGCTGATCATCGATGAAGTGATGACCGGCTTCCGCGTAGCGCTGGCGGGTGCCCAGTCTTATTACGGCGTCGAGCCGGACCTGACCTGCCTGGGTAAAATCATCGGCGGCGGCATGCCGGTCGGCGCGTTCGGTGGACGTAAGGACGTGATGGAAGCGCTGGCACCCACCGGCCCGGTTTACCAGGCGGGCACGCTCTCCGGTAACCCTATCGCCATGGCGGCGGGCTTTGCCTGCCTGACCGAAGTGGCTCAGCCAGGCATCCACGAAACCCTGACCGACCTGACGACACAGCTGGCAAGCGGGCTGCTTGAAGCGGCAGAGGAAGCCGGTATTCCGCTGGTGGTTAACCATGTGGGCGGCATGTTCGGGATCTTCTTCACCGATGCGAAAACCGTGACCTGCTATCAGGACGTAGTGAAGTGCGACGTTGAGCGCTTCAAGCGCTTCTTCCACCTGATGCTGGAAGAAGGCGTGTATCTGGCGCCGTCCGCGTTCGAAGCGGGCTTTATGTCCGTGGCGCACAGCGAAGAAGATATCAATAACACCATCGACGCGGCGCGTAAGGTGTTTGCGAAGCTATAAGATGTGCGGCTTGATGCCCTCACCCCAACCCTCTCCCACAGGGAGAGGGAGCAAACACTAAAACGGCAATCTAAAGATTGCCGTTTGCTTTTATTACCGACTCTGCTTTCTCAACAGATAAATAAAATACGGTGCACCGATAAAGGTCGACAGCAGACCCGCCGGGATCTGATACGGGAACAGCACCATTCTTCCGCACCAGTCCGCAAATACCAGCATCACCCCGCCCGTCAGGGCCGACATCACGATATGCGGCATCGTCCGGCGGAACCCCATCATTCTGGCAATGTGCGGCGCCATTAGCCCCACAAAACTCAGCGGGCCAATCGTCATGGTCGCCGTCGCCGTCAGGCACGCAGCGAGCAGCAGCAACGCGACACGCGCTGGCGTCAGGGCCATTCCCACCGCGCGCGCGGTTTCCCCGCCAAGCGGCAGAATGGTCATCCAGCGACGGCACAGCGGCACCATCGCCAGCAGTACGATCATCACGATCCCAGACCCGATCGCCTGGCTGCCGGTCGCGCCGTACGTTGAGCCGGATATCCAGGTCAGGATCTTCGCCATTCGCGGATCGCCGCTTGCCTGCAGCATCATCAGCAGCATCGTGAATGCGGTGCTGAGCGCCATCCCCGCCAGCAGCATACGGTGCGGTGAAAACCCGCCGCGACCGGCGGCTATGAGGATAATCATCAGCGTGACTGCCGCGCCAATACTGCCGGCAGGCATCAGCCAGCCAAACGCATTGCCCGGCACGAAGAACAGCATCAGCACCACGCCAAAGGCGGCGCCAGAGCTGATCCCAAGCACTTCCGGGCTTGCCATCGGGTTGCCGGTCAGACGTTGAATAATGCACCCGGCCACCGCCAGCATCACGCCTGCGATCAGCGCAGCGAGGATACGCGGCCAGCGCCACTGCAACAGGGCGTTGAGTAAATCACCCGTTGCCCAGTGCCAGCCCGCGGCATCGCGTCCGAATGAAAGCGCCGCGAACGAGGCGATAATCAGCACCGCCAGCCCAACAAGGCTAAACCACAGTACCGACTGACGCTCAGCATGGACTTTATCGCCCGCGTCCATCGCCGGTGCGCTCATGCTGCGCAGCCGCGGGAGCAGCCACAGCAGCAGCGGCGCCCCGATAAGCGCGGTCACAGAGCCGGTGGAGACTTCCCGCCAGACCTGCGCCAGCCAGAGAATAAGCTGATCGGAAAGCCAGAGGATCAGCGCCCCAATCAGCGGCGCCAGCATCAGACGCGTCAGTAAACGACGCGCTCCGAGCATCTTCGCCAGCAGCGGCGCAAACAGGCCGATAAACCCGATGATGCCGACCGCGTTCACCAGCAGGGCGCTCAATACAATCGCCAGCGTCAGCGCCGCCAGGCGAGCCAGCGACAGCGCCAGCCCCAGGTTACGGGCCACGCCATCATCCAGCCCCATGAGCGTCAGAGGACGCAGCAGCAGCAGCGTCAGCACAACGCCGCCAGCCAATTGCGGCCACAGGCGCTGCACAATGCTCCAGTCGGTCTGGGTGAGCGTGCCGGTACTCCACAGGAACATACTTTGCAGCTGATCGTGGTGGAACAGCACCAGCAGCTGGTTAATCGCGCCACAGTAGAGGCTCACCACCAGCCCGGCCAGAATCAGCGTCACCGGAGAAAGGCGCTTGCCCCAGGCCACGCCAAAGACCAGCGCGCCCACCACGCACGCTCCCGCAAGCGCCGCAAACTGCGAGGTTAACGCTCCCGGCAGCGCCCACAGCGTGGTGATGGTGATCCCTAGCTGGGCGCCGGTTGCGACGCCGAGCGTGGTTGGCTCTGCCAGCGGGTTACGCAAAACCTGCTGGAACAGCACGCCCACCAGCCCTAAACCGGCGCCGACTAAAAGGGAGACTGCCAGACGCGGCAGCAGGCTGTAGTGGAACAGCATCTGCTGAATATTGTCGATATCCGGCGAGGCCAGCGCGGCACCCCACTGCGCGCGCGGTAATGCGGCCGAGAGGTTGAACCCGGTGAATACCAGCGCAACCAGAAAAAGCAGGGATAACAGCAGCGCCGGGAAGCGGGCGATACGCGTACTCATGCTTTACCTCCCAGGGCGTTATCCAGCACGCGGGCAAAATGCATGGCCGACAGCGTCGCGCCGTAGAACCAGACCGCCGGAGCGCGCTGGAAGCGTTGCTCACGGACAAACGGCATCGCCTGCCAGAGCGGCGTCGCCATCAGGGTTTGCATGGCGCGCTCGTTGCCGTGATCGAAGCACAGCACATCGACATCGCGAAACGCCGCCAGACGATCGATACCCACGGCGGTACTGCCCCAGAACGTCATCTCCCCTTCCCAGGCATTACGAATACCAAAACTGTCGAGGACTTCCTGGAACAGGCAGTTTTTACCGAAAACCAGCATATGGCGGGCATCCAGCAGCGTCACCATCAGCAGCGGACGCTCGCCCCGGTGAGCAAACCGCGGCTTCAGGGCGTCAATCAGGGCATCAAATTCGTCGAGATGTTTTTTGGCCTCGACCTCGCGGTTGAGGAAATGCGCCATCTCGTTAATCGAGTTTTTCGCCATCGCCAGTGGTTTTTTACCGTCGCTGAAGGCGAATCCACGTCCTGGTGCAATGCGCGCCATGATCTCCTCTGACGGACCGTAGCCTGCGGACCAGAACAGGAATGACGGTTTCATCTGGGTCAGCAGTTCAAGGTTTGGCTCCGTACGCAGGCCGATGTCGATCACCGAGTCCGGCAACTTCGGCTCGTTTACCCAGAGGTTATAGTTAGGGATGTCCGCCACGCCATAGGGCGTGACGCCGAGCGCCATCATCAGCTCAACCGGCAGCCACTCCAGGGCCACAATACGGTGCGGATCGACGGCGGCGGCACGCGCCGTGTTCATTTTTAACAGCAGCGGTGAGAGCGCCATCGCCGTCAGCAGGCGACGGCGGCTAATGCGTGTGTTATCCAGCATCAGTAGACAAAGCTCACCGGTGCAGCCCCGGCAGGGTGAGGCAGAATACCCATCGGAATACCGTAAATATGTTCCAGCGTTTCGCTGCGCATCAGCTCGGACGGCGTTCCCTGCGCAATCATCTCGCCCCCGCGCAGCGCGACGAGGTAGTCACAATAACGCGCGGCCATGTTGATATCGTGCAGGACCGCAATGACCGTCAGACCACGCTGCTGGCTTAAGCGGTGCACCAGCGCCAGGACATCGACCTGATGGGCGATATCGAGCGCGGAGGTGGGTTCATCAAGGAGCAGGCAGCGGCTGTCCTGGGCCACCAGCATCGCAATCCACGCGCGCTGACGTTCGCCGCCGGACAGGCTATCCACCAGACGGTGCGCCAGCGGTTTTAGCCCGACCAGCGCAATCGCCTCTTCCACCTTCTCTCTGTCGGCCACGCCAAATCGTCCAAGCGCCCCATGCCACGGATAACGCCCAATCGCCACCAGCTCTCGCACCGTCATCCCCTCCGCCTGCGGCAGCTGCTGCGGCAGATACGCCACTTTGCGGGCAAACGCTTTACTGCTCCAGCTCTCCAGCGGTTGATCATCCAGCAGAATATCGCCCTCTGACGGCGGCTGATGGCGCCCCAGCATCTTGAGCAGCGTGGATTTACCGGAACCGTTGTGACCAATCAGGCCAGTGACTTTACCTGCGGGAAACGTCAAAGAGAGCGGATGCAGCAAGGTGCGCCCGGGTACGCGAAAGGAGAGATGATTGAGCGTAAAGGTGGTGTCGGGTTGCGTTTGATTATCCTGCATATCAGCCAACTTAAATAAAAAGGGCACGGCGAACCGTGCCCGGACAAAGATTAGAAGCGGAAGGTCGCGGTGGCAACAACCTGACGTTCAGCACCCCAGAAGCAACCGTAGGTGTTGAAGCAGCTGGCAACGTACTCACGATCGAACAGGTTGTTCACGTGAAGCGCGACGTTTGATCCGGCCATGCCTACACGCGCCAGATCGTATCTGACCAGTGCATCAACCAGTGTATAGCTTCCAACAGTGAAGCTATTCGCCGGGTCACCTTTGCTGGAGCCGGTATAACGCACGCCGGTACCCAGCGTCAGGCCAGACAGTGGACCGTCAAACATCGTGTAATCACCCCACAGGGATGCCATATGTTTTGGTACCTGCGCCGGCGTGTTGCCTTTGTAGTTGGTGTCAGTGGTGTACTCAGCATCGGTATAGGTATAAGAACCTACAACGTTAACGCTTGCAGAGAGCGCCGCTTTCGCTTCCAGCTCTACGCCACGGGCACGGATCTCACCACCCTCAACGGAGAAGGGTGAGCCCGCCGGGTCAGCCATCAGGTTGTTGGTTTTGGTCAACTGATACACTGCACCGGTGATCACGATCGGACGATCGTTCGGCACGTATTTCACGCCCGCTTCGTACTGTTTGCCTTTAGACGGCGAGAACGGTTTACCCTGAGCATCGGTCAGAGAAGCCGGTTCGAAGGATTCGCTGTAGCTGAAATAAGGAGTTACCCCGTTGTCGAACAGGTAGTTAACGCCGCCACGCCAGGTGAACTGAGTATCATCACGCTTGGCGGTGGTATTTAATACGCGGTTGTAGGACTCCTGATCGGCCCAGTCGTAACGGCCGCCCAGTGTCACCAGCACTCTATCCCATTCGATCTGATCCTGAGCGTAAACGCCGGTCTGCTTCTGCTTGTTCAGCACCTGGTAAGCACCAGACGGTCCAGGGTGTGAACCGAAATCGAAATCGCCACGATCGAGATCGTAAATATCGGATGGCGCAACGGAGCCGGCGTAGCCGAACCAGGAGTTAATGTCATTACGCATGCGCATGAAATCAACGCCTGTCAGCAGAGTATGGTCGAGAGCCCCCGTCGCGAACTTGCTCTGAAGCTGCGTATCAACGGTGAAGTTTTGCAGCTTCTCGTCATCGATCACATACTGGCGAGTCAGCGTATGCCCCCATTGTGACTGAGGAATGCTCGCGCAAGGGCTGGATGCCGGATTACTCGAATAGAGCGGATCGGAACACATGCCGTAGCCGTAAACGCTGTTTTGCGAGGTTTTGTTCTCGGCAAAGCGCAGATTCTGACGCACGGTGAAAGTGTCGTTGAATTCGTGGTCGAAGCTGTATCCCACCATTTTCTGGTTTCGGGAATAGGTGTTGTTCTTCGCGCCTTCATTGAAGTTCGTCGGCAGACGATCGCCGTTTGGCAGCGGGTCAACCGTCCCCTCTTTTGGCAGCCAGCCGTAGTAGCCCGTTTCAGGCTCGTTCTGGAAGTAGGAGAGGAACGTGAAGGTAGTTTTATCATCCGGACGCCAGGAGAACGATGGCGCGATAGCGTAACGCTGTTCGCCTTTACCTTCCTGCTGGGAATTGTTCGAGCGCGCAACACCCGTCAGGCGGTATGAATAGACGCCGTCATCGTCGATCGCATCGCTAAAGTCAAAGCCGGTCTGGAACAGGCTGTCCGTACCCACTTTAAACTGGATCTCTTTCAACGGCTCGGTTGTTGGGCGCTTACTTACCATGTTCAGCAGGCCGCCCGGGCTGCTTTTACCGTACAGAACGGAAACCGGACCGCGCATGATTTCAGCGCGCTCCAGCATATACGGGTCAATCACCGCGTCGTTGTAGAAGTTGCCCTGCAGCTTCATGCCGTCGAGGTAGTTATTCTGGCTCTGGCCGTCGGCCGCGAAACCGCGGATCACGAGGTAGTCATAGGTATTCGAAGCACCTCGGGTACCCACCGCAACGCCCGGCGTGTAGCTCAGGGCTTCTTTCACCGAACGTGGCTGATGCAGCGCCATCTCTTCGGCAGTTACCACAGAAATAGACTGTGGAACCTTTTGAATTGGGGTGTCTGTTTTGGTACCGGTCGCAGATTGGCGAGCGGCGATAGTCGCAGCAGGTCCCCAGGCACTTTCCTGTGCAGCAGGTGCGGCAGTAACGGTAATGGTTTCTTCTTTTTTAGGGGTTTCGGCAGCGTGAGCAAATGCAGACATGCCGGCAACCGCTGTGGCGACGACGACCGCGATTTTACGCAGCGACGTGTTCATTGGCTGAGCAGTATTGGAAAGCGCCATGGTGTTTCTCTGATGGAAAAGTGAATGATAACGTAAACGAGAATTATTATTATGACCGCAGAATAATATGCGAAACGCGGGTTGCATAGCAAGCAGTAAGCGACCCTACGAGATTTAAGGGTTTAGGAATTAACCAGATGAAAACAGAGGGTTAATAAGGTTAGAGAAATGATCGTTAAAGCCCACCAGAGCGGGCTGTAGGGATTAGCGGTAAAAGACCTCAAACGTCGCGACAGAATCGACTTTGCCGGCTTTAACCTCCCCGGTCTTGATGTAGCGGGCTTTGAGGGGGATTTCGACAGGAACCTTGTCCTGCGTGCTGGTAATCGCCGTGTAGTTCCGATCAAACTGCAGCACGGTATTATTCTGGTCCAGGATCTGAATGCCAACGCCCTCGGCGGCAGAGTCTCCGCTGGCGATGCCCAAAATATTGCCGTTCGTCACCCCCGTCGAACCCGCGCTGGTGAACTGATAATCGACCTTCGTCCCTGCCGCGCAGTCGGTGATTTCAATCTTAAAGCTACCGTCAGTGAGTATGTCGGAGTACTGACCGGTAAAATCCTGCGTATTGACCGTTTTCAGCGGCACATAGATGTTCCGATCGACCACATTACAGGTATTGGTCGTAATGTGAACGCTGGCAGGAGAAAAGCGCATTTCACCGATCGCCGCGTTGCCCAGGATATCCATTGACGTTAATCGCGACGTATCCAAATCTCCCTCCTGGATATCGCCCGTCACGACCAGTTGTGCAGCGGCGCGAAACGTCGATGTGCTCTGCGAATAACCATGTATCGAACCCAGATAGTGGATAGGCCGGACAATATCCTCTTCATTGTAACCGGGAAAGTGTTCGCTCGACGCAGCCGCGCGGATGCCAATCCCCGGCACATTGGTCTGATAAACACCGGGCATGACATCTTCTCGTGCATCGGTATCCGTGAGGTACAGATACCCTCGCCGTACTTGCGCATCACCGCTACAGTCCACCGTCACCGCTTTACTCTCAACGCTGGCGTCATAAATGACGGTGCCGACGGGCGTGTCGGGCGCAACAACGATCACCGGAGGAAGTTGAAACGTCACCACGGCATCCACGTCAGAACTGCCGTTAAAGGTGCAGTCTGCTCTGGCTGTATGGAAAAAGGCCCCCGTTAGCACGAGCAGAACGGGTAAAAGAAAAGTGTTGACCGAACGACGTAGATGCATGAAATACCTCTGTTAATAGCAGTTGACCGTGGCTTTCACGATCCCTGTCGGGCTCTGCGTGGAAATGTCCAGCGTCCCCTGGCACTGCCGATCGCGCTCTTCTCCCCACTGCACGCTAAACGTTGTTTTGCCGGACAGCCCGGTGAGGTAAACCTCGCCGTCATCCCCGACGATGGCCGAGGTGTTATCCAGCGCCACCACGGCACCAAACGGCACGGGCTTACCCGCGTAACGCAGAGTCACCAGCGCGCGTCGTCCAACGCGCGCATCGAAGGTTGCGTTCAGCGCAGCGCCTTTTGTCGGCACGAGATCCACCGTTGCCGCGTCGATATCTATATCTTCCCGATCCTGGGTATTGACCGTGACGATGTTGTGTCGATAGGCGCTCAGGGAAGGAACAATGGCGTTACCAAAACGGTCCGTAGAGATGCCGCGTCCGTTTTGCACTTTGACGTTATCGCCATCCTTAATGTGCACAATGGCGAATGCGTCGCGGACGGGTTGTCCCAGCGTTACACCATGCTCATGGGCAACGATTGAGCCCTGCGCATTGTAGTTCCATTGTCGACTGTCGCCACCATAGCTGTAGCCCATCCCCACCTCACCGGAAGAGCCGCGATAACGTCCTGACAGGCTGCCGCCGTAGCCCGTATCCTGGTTGGCATAGGTCTGCTGGAGGTTATAGCTCAGCTTATTGTCCTCAAGCGCGGTACCGCCGAGCCCGACCTGGTGCGAGACAAACCCGCCGCTGGCGGTGTTGGCGCTGTAGGTTACCCATGAATCAGGCAGCCAAGTTGATAAAGGAATGTTGACCGTCAACGCCATTTGCCGGTCGGTATCAGCGTCCGGCGTGCGGGTCAGGTTGTAGCTTATCGACCAGGTGATATTGCGCCAGCTGGAGCTCAACCCCGCACTGACGCTACGCTCATGGCCATCCATATCCCAGTAATCCTGCTGATACCCGTTGAGATAAGCCGAGCCCCAGTCTGAAATACGCTGGGACAGGTTTAACTGCATGCGGCTACGGCGGTTGTTGGTTCTGCGGTAGGTATAAATGCCGTCATCGATCTCGCTGTCACGCTGATCGATCGCTTCCTGAAAGGTATAAAATCCCGAAGTGGAGTAACGATAGCTGGCAAGCGTAACCGTCGTATCCGTGTCGGGGATATCTTTTGAATACTGAGCCCGCCAGGATAAACCGCTGGCATCGTCACGCCCGTCATCAAACGCGGTACGCGCGGTGGTGAGATCGACAGAAGCGGAACCAAAGTGCCCCAGATCGGCACCGAGCCCAAGCAGCAGCGCATGATACAGTGATGCCCCCAGCACACCGGTATACGCCGTGACGCCGTAAGGCAGGCCATAGATTGCGGTGCCCTGGGCAAAGGTCGGTTCTTCTTCACCTTCATTACCGCGATAACGCCCTGCTGCCAGTGAATACTTAAACCCGCCTTCGCGCTGCAATACCGGCACCGACGCGCTGGCCTGGATGAAGCTATGCTCGCTGCCATCCGCCTCTTCGACGGTCACTTCCAGATCGGCTCCGGAGGTCACCTGGCTTAAGTCACGGATCTCAAAAGGCCCCGGCGAGACGTTTGTTTGATAGAGGGTGTAGCCATTTTGTTTAATGGTGACTTTCGCGTCGCTGTTAGCAATACCGCGCACGACGGGGGCAAAGCCTTGCTGGCTGACGGGCAGCATAGCAATGTCCGTTTCCAGCTTCACGCCGGTCATCTGGACGCTGTCAAAAAGCTCGCCATTGGTATACGTCTGGCCCATCTCAAGCTGGCTTTTCAACGCTTTGATGTCACGTTGTAAAGTACTGGCAATGGCTTCCCAGCCGGAAGCGTCACTCCAGGTACTGTTATTCCGCAGTCGCCAGGCCCCAAGGTTAATCCCCGATTCCAGCCCCAGCCAGGTTGAAGAGGTTTTGCCCGCGCTATAGTGCTGCTGAGAACCGCTGAGCTGATAGCTTGTCCAGGCGGCAGGCGCACCGTCATCCCAGAATTTCGGGTTAATCGCCCCAGCTGCGGCGCGATCGCGATAGATCTGCGGAATAACCAGCTTCAGGGTCTGGCTATCCTGGTTGTAATCGTAGCGTGCATTTTCGATGAAATGAGAGATGTCCCGAACATAAGCCTCGTCATCCAGATCCTTTAAGTCAGGGATCGTGTCGACTTTAACCCCGTATTCACGCAGGTCTGCTTTGGTCAGTTCCGGCAGCAGATGCTGTTTATCCTCAGAAAGTACCCAGGAGACGCTACGTTTATCCAGAACATCCTGGTCCCACATAATTGTCGTGAGGTAACTGCCAGCAAGTAACCCGTTATCCTTGATGAAGCTTTCTAACGTAGAGGTATTTTCGAGAGGCGTATCCAGCTCAAGGATCCGCAGGTTGAATTCGTCATCTGCATTTGCAGGCTGGATCGCGGCGAGCAGCGCCAGCGCGATCCCGGACAGTACCTGCTTGTGAAGTAAAGATGACGACATAACTTACCAACATGATCGATTTAAAGAGCCTGCTTGCGTTGAGGAGTCTGGGCACCAAAATCATTGATAGCCGTCCAGGTTACCGCACCATTTGCCGCTTTTGGTAACGCAAAATTCTGCTTGCTATACGGTGCAACCATCATTGAAATGGCACCCGGCGTAGTTTTGGTCTCTTTCACCGGTACACTTTTCCCGCCAACGGACAGTTCGCCAAACGAGACGTAAAAAGGCGTGGGGTTGTTTGCGATAAGCGTGTCACCCTGACGATGGAAAGTGATTTTTTCATAGGCGCTCAGGGCATCGGTTTCTTTCAGCTGAGCAGGACGCCAGAAAAGTTTCAGCCGCGTTTTCATCGCAAATTGCAGCGTGTTTTTTTCTTTCAGTTCGGGAGACAGGGCAGAGACGGATTTCACGTTCGCCAGAAACAGGGATTCCCGGTCCGCCGGAAGACTTTTTTTATCGCCGGTAAAAATAACGTGTAAAAGGGTTTGACGATTTTCCTGTAATTTATAAACAGGGGGCGTAATAATGAAGGGCGCTTTTTTATCATCAGGATAACTGACCCAGCTTTGTACCAGATAGCGCGTATGCGGATCTTTATTTTTAAGGGCAATCTGAACTTCTGATTTATTCGACGAATAAATAATTCGCGTGCCGCCGAGAACAACACTTGCCTGCACTGAACCGCAGGAAACAATTAAGCAACAACATAATAAATTCAATAAAGTCTTCATACAACGTTCCAAAAGGCAGCCGTACAGGCTGCCTGTCATTACTTAGCGATATACAACCTCAAATGTTGCTGAGGAGGAGTAATGGCCCGCAGTTGGCGCGGTATCACCCACCTGGATCACTTTCGCGGTATAGTTAAAGACAGAAGCCGTCGCCCCCGTCGCGTCGTTATTCACATCCGTACCCGCATCCGGTACTGAGCCATCGAAAACCACATCGCCTTTCGCGCCGTTCTCATTGCTGACGATGATCCCTACGTTGGTGGCATTACCTGCGCCACTAAGATCGTTCTGGAGGCGCTTATAGGCCGCATCTGTGGTCGTGCCACTGAACTTGAGGTTCAGTTTTGCAACAAGGGGGTCGCATTTTTTCACTTCAATCTTAAAGGCCTTTGAGGTGCCAACCGTGCCGTCAGCACCAAAGTCCGAAGGGTAGGTATCGGCGAAAGTCACGGTGGAAGTGTTAGTCCCGGAGCCATCAACGTTAATTTCGCAGGTATCGGCAACGATTTTTCCGGCAAAGTTCACCGTACCGGAATCATCCGATGCAAATACAGGCAGAGAAAGCGCCACCATAATGCTTCCGGCTAATAACGGTGAAATAACAGACTTATTCATAATAATATCCTTATAGATGATGAAAGAGGCATTCATTCTCGCCATAAATATTTTGCGTTAGAATGTTATCCAGCTGTGAGTCATTGGCTCGAGAGAAATTCCTTGATCTCGAGAATTTCTTAAGGCGATTACATCAGATTTTTCTTGATTGTGTCCAGAGTAGACAATGAAGCGCGATGCGCAACTTACTTCAACTGCATGTTTTAAATGAAAAATAGTTAAACTTAAAAATTCTTAATTCAAGATTTAATTTTTTTAAAGGATTTCAAATTGAAAAAGATAAAAAAAAGCCGCTTTATATTGAAGCGGCTTTTTTATTTAGAAAATTAATCAGTTCCCGCCAAACATGTCCTTAATCCAGCCAGCTACGCCATCGCTGTCTTTCTTCTCATTCTGCTGCTGCGGCTGTTGCTGCTGCGGCTGCTGAGGTTGAGAAGACTGGTCGAACGGGTTGCCGGTCGGCTGTTCAGGCTGGCTCTGCTGGCACAGGGAATCCGGGTTGGTTGTCCAGACCGGCAGAGTACGCATTCCGCCGCCGCAGACGAAGTTACCGGAGCTGTCCACGCCCATATCGACGATATCTTCCGGCGCGACAAGGTTCAGCGGTACCGGTGACTGATTCGCCAGATAACGCTGGTAAATCGACATCGCCCCGCTCGCCCCGTACAGCTTGGTCGGCTGGTTGTTATCGCGTCCCACCCAGGTGATCACCACTTCACGGCCATCAATACCGGCAAACCAGGTATCGACGTTGTTGTTGGTGGTCCCGGTTTTACCTGCCAGATGCAGGCCCGGATACTTCGCACCCAGTTGACGACCCGTACCGCGCTGCACCACCTGCTGCATCGTCCACAACGTCATGTAGGCCGCCTGAGCAGGAACGGCGCGTTCCGCCTGCGGGAAGCTCTGATACAGCACGGAGCCATCTTCCGCAATCACCGAACGCAGGGCGGACAGCGGCGCGCGGTTACCGCCGCTGGCGATGGTCTGGAACGCCTGCGCCACTTCAATCGGCGTCAGGTTAAGCGCCCCGAGGATCATCGCCGGGACCGGGTGCAGCTGATCTTTCGCCACGCCCAGCTTCTGCCAGGTATCGACAATGGCCGGCAGACCCAGCGACATGCCCAGGTTCACCGTCGGCACGTTCATGGAGCGCGTCAACGCATCCACCAGCATCACCTGACCGCTGAACTGCTTATCGTCGTTCTGCGGTGACCACACCTGGCCGTTAGGCTGGCGCAGGGAGATAGGCGCATCCGCAATCCAGGTATTCAGACGATACTGGTTTGGCTGACTCAGGGCAGTCAGATAGGTCGCCGGTTTTGCCAGAGAACCGATCGAGCGACGCGCCTGCATGGCACGGTTGTAGCCTGCAAACTGCGGCTCGGCACCGCCCACCATCGCACGAACTTCACCGGTGTTGCGGTCAACCACCACCATCGCGGTTTCAAGATCGGAGAGCTTACGCTGTTTCTTCAGCGCCGGAATGCCTTCCACCGCCGCTTTTTCTGCCGCATCCTGCGCCACGGAGTCAAAGGTGGTGAAGATCTTCACGCCGGAGAGATCTTTGACCTTATCGCCAAGCTTGCTTTGCAGCTCCTGACGCACCAGCTGCATAAACGCAGGCTGAGGCGAGATCACCCCACCACGCGGCTGAACGCCAAGCGGACGCGCGCTCAGCATATCGTACAGCTCCTGGTCAATCACCTGCTGCTGTTGCAGCAGACGCAGAACGAGGTTACGACGCTCCAGGGCCAGTTTCGGGTTACGCCACGGGTTATAAATGGACGCCCCTTTCACCATGCCCACCAGCAGCGCCTGCTGGTCCAGGCTCAGCTCTTCCACCGGACGACCAAAGTAGTACAGACTCGCCAGCGGGAAACCGCGGATTTCGTTATCGCCGCTCTGACCGAGGTACACCTCGTTCATGTACAGCTCAAGGATACGATCTTTGCTGTAGCGCGCATCCATCAGCACGGCCATATAGGCTTCGTTCGCTTTACGCCAGTAGGAGCGCTCGCTGGAGAGGAAGAGGTTTTTCACCAGCTGCTGGGTCAGCGTACTCGCTCCCTGCACGGTACGACCGGCAGTCAGGTTCGCCAGCACCGCACGACCAATCGAGTAGAGGCTGATGCCGTCGTGCTCGTAGAAATGACGGTCTTCGGTCGCCAGCAGCGTATCGACCAGCAGATCCGGGAAGCCATTACGCGCCACGAACAGGCGCTGCTCGCCGTTTGCCGACGAAAGCATGGTGATCAGACGCGGATCGAGACGGAAGAAACCGAACTGACGGTTGTTATCCATGTTCTCGATAGTGTCCAGACGATCGCCGTCAAAGGTCAGACGCGCGCGCACCTGCCCCTCTTTGCTGTCCGGGAAATCAAACGGACGACGGATCATCTCAATGCTGTTGGACTGCACGGTGAATTCGCCAGGCCGCGTCATTTTTGACACCTGACGATACTGGGTGGCTTCCAGCAGTTTTACCATTTCGTTTTTCGTGATGGACATATCTGGCTCAAGGTTCACCATACGGCCATACACTGCCGCAGGTAACTGCCAGACTTTACCGTCGATACGGCTGCGGATCTTCTGATCCAGATACACGCCGTAAATTGCCATCAGCACAACAAAAACAATAAAGAGCTTCAGCAGCAGCCAGAACCAGCCGCGCTTGCCCCGAGGCTTACGCCCTTTGCCTTTCCCTTTACGCGGCATCGGTTCTTCATCCTCATCATCGTCTTCATAGTCATCGTCATAGTCCTCATCTCTGAGGCGACGACGGCTTACTTTTTCTTTCGCCGGACGCGTGGGTTTTCCCTTACGTCCTATTGGCTCGCGGTCATTCCCCGCCATGCTTTTTCTCCGCAACTTTCAGGCGCAAAGGCCAGATTTTCTTTTCTTTCACAGGCCTGTGAAAGAAGAAATCTCTCAAAATAAACAGCAAGACTTTCCTGTCAGGAAAGTCTTTAGGGTTTTCTCCCTCTCCCCGTGGGAGAGGGCTGGGGTGAGGGCAACAGGCCGCACGCGTCAGGCCGCACTCCCCTTTCACGAATATTTCTTCGTCCGCCGCGTCGGCGCCGTATTCGCCGGATCGTCCGGCCAGACGTGTTTGGGGTACCGCCCCTTCATCTCTTTCTGCACGTCACGGTAGCTCCCCGCCCAGAACGCCCCTAAATCTCGGGTGATCTGCAAGGGGCGATGCGCAGGAGACAGCAGCTCAAGCACGAGCGGCACGCGCCCTTCAGCAATAGACGGCGTGGTTGCTTCCCCAAACATCTCCTGCATCCGAACCGCCAGCGCCGGCGGATTATCCTCATGATAACGGATGGCAATCCGGCTTCCGGTCGGCACAGTGTAATGCCCTGGCAGTTCACTATCCAGACGTTGACGCAATGACCAGTCCAGTAAATTCTGTAACGCACTCTTAACATCAAGCGCCTTAAGGGCGCGCAGAGAGTGCACGCCGCTCATCTGCGGCAGTAGCCAGCGTTCAAGCGTAGCCAGCAGCGTCTCGTCATCCACCGCTGGCCAGCCATGCTCCGGTAGCCACTTTGCGGCGCAGTGCAGGCGAATGCGGTACTGTTCCGCCTCCGGCGTCCAGTTCAGCACGCTCAGCCCTTTTTCCCGAATGCCGTTCAGCATAGCCTGATGGAGCTCGTCTTCCGACGGCTTCGCCAGCGGCTTCGTCCCGAGCGTCAGTTTCCCAATCTGGCTACGACGAAACGCCTTGAGCGTGCCCTGTGCGTCATCCCACTCGACGATGTCCGATTGCTTAAGCAACTGCGGATAGCTATGGGTCAGGGCATCGATATCGACGGCAATCGCCTGCAGGATACGCGCATCGGGGGAGTTGCTCCCCTGCAGCAGGAGCGGCGCAATCAGCCACTCATGACGCGTCAGGGCGTCATCGCTGTCCAGCATCGCCCCCATGCCGTTTGCCAGTTGATAGCGGCCGTCCAGCCCGCGTCGACGTGCAATTCGATCCGGAAACGCCTGCGCTAACAGCCGGGAAATCCTCCCGCTGTCTGGCACGCCGCCGCGGCTGTTAAGCCGTTTGCACAGCTGCTGCGCCCGCTGCTGCCAGTTCCCCTGATTGCGCGAAAACGCCTGCCCCAGATCGCTGCTGCCTCCGCGTGGCGGCTCCTCAAGGATAGCCGCCAGTTTAGCCGCCGTGGCAATCTCATCGTCCCCCTGCGCGGCCACCAGCATCGCGGCCAGACGCGGATCGTTGCCCAGCGCCGCCATTTTCTGGCCGCGTACCGTCAGACGTTCGCCCTCCAGCGCGCCAAGCTCAGTCAACAGACTGCGCGCAGCGGCGAGGTTAATGACAGGCGGAGCATCAAGCCAGGTAAGCTGTCCAGGATCCGGACAGCCCCACTGCAGCAGATCCATCACCAGGCCCGACAAATCACTTTGTAAAATTTCCGGCGTGCTTTGCTGCGCCGCGCGTTCTGCCTGTTCCGCGCTGGTCAAATGCAGGCAGATCCCCGGCTCAAGACGCCCCGCACGGCCCGCGCGCTGCACCATTGACGCCTGGCTGATGCGCTGCGTCAGGAGTTTAGTCAACCCGGTGCGCGGGTCAAAGCTTGCCACCCTCTCCTGCGCGCTATCCACCACCAGGCGAATACCTTCGATGGTCAAACTGGTTTCAGCGATGTTGGTTGCCAGCACCACCTTGCGCTGCCCCACCGGGGCTGGAAGGATAGCTTTACGCTGCTCCTGTAGCGACAGCGCGCCATAGAGCGGGCACAGCAGTACATCACCGCCTACGCGAGAGGAAAGCTGCTCCTGAACGCGCTGGATCTCACCGACACCCGGCAAAAACAGCAGCAGGGAACCGGGCTCCTGGCGCAGCAGTTCAACGGTGGCAATGGCGATTGCTTGGTCAAAACGCGGGTGGGAGGGAAGCGGTTGATAGCGGCGTTCAACAGGAAACGCCCGCCCTTCAGAGCTGATGACCGGCGCATCAGGTAGCGCCTGGCGTAGCCGCACATTGTCCAGCGTGGCCGACATTATCAGCAGACGGAGATCGTCGCGCAGCCCCTGCTGAACGTCCAGCAACAGCGCGAGCGCCAGATCCGCCTGCAGGCTGCGCTCGTGGAATTCATCCAGGATCACCAGCCCAACGCCGGTCAGCTCCGGATCGTTTTGCAGCATGCGGGTGAGAATCCCCTCGGTGACCACCTCAAGGCGCGTGGTCGGGCCCACGCAGGTCTCGGCGCGCATCCTGTAACCTACCGTTTCACCCGGTTTTTCATTCAGCAATTCTGCCAGGCGCTGCGCCACGTTGCGCGCGGCCAACCTGCGCGGCTCCAGCAGGATTATTTTCCCGCTGATATTCCCGTCTTTCAGAATTTGCAGCGGCAGCCAGGTGGACTTACCCGCCCCCGTCGGGGCATTCAGCAAAACCTGCGGGGCATGACGTAAGGCAGCGAGAAGGTCAGGAAGAACGACGGCGACCGGCAATGAGGACACTAACAGCTCCAGAGGGTTAACATTAGTCGGCGTACATTGTAGCATCGGCGCATATCATTACCGAGTCCTCCGTATGCCTGAGTCGAAACGGCTGTTTTTTGCCATTGAATTGCCCACAACACTACAGCGTCAAATTGTTCGCTGGCGCGCCGATCGCTTCCCGCCGGAAGCCGGTCGCCCGGTCGCGGCGGCTAACCTGCACCTGACGCTGGCCTTTTTGGGCGATGTCAGTGCCGAAAAACAGCGGGCGTTAGCCGCAATGGCCGGGCGTATTGTCCAGCCGGAATTTACGCTGCATCTCGACGACGCGGGTCAGTGGCTGCGTTCGCGCGTGGTCTGGCTGGGGACACGCCAGCCTCCGCGCGGATTATTACAGCTGGCGAACATGCTGCGCGCGCAGGCGGCGCGCAGCGGCTGTTATCAAAGCCCGCAGCCGTTTCATCCGCACATTACCCTGCTGCGCGATGCCGGTCAGGCCGTTGCCATCCCGGCACCAGGTTTTCACTGGGCCTTTCCGGTCAACGGATTCGCGCTTTACGAATCCGTCTTTGCACAGGGACGCACCCGCTATACGCCGCTACAGCGCTGGACGCTGGGCAACACCGAAAGGAAGTCTGATGAAGTTTAGTCCTCCCCTGCAGCACGCTACGCTTATCCAACGCTACAAACGCTTCCTCGCCGATGTGATCACGCCTGAAGGCGAACCGCTCACCCTGCACTGCCCCAATACCGGTGCCATGACGGGATGCGCGACGCCGGGTGACAGGGTCTGGTATTCCACATCAGAAAATACTAAACGCAAATATGCCCATACCTGGGAAATGACCGAAACCCAGAACGGGGCATTTATTTGCGTTAATACTCTGCGCGCCAATCAACTGGTTAAGGAAGCGCTGACCCATGGCGTAATTCCTGAACTGGTTGGTTATGGCACGCATAAAAGCGAAGTGAAATATGGCGATGAAGGCAGCAGAATTGACTTCATGTTACAGGCGGAAGACAGGCCGGAGTGCTATATTGAAGTGAAATCAGTGACGTTAGCGGAACAGGAAAATGGCTACTTCCCGGATGCGGTAACGCTACGTGGCCAGAAGCATCTGCGAGAGCTAATGAGTGCGGCGGCGGCGGGCAAACGCGCCGTATTGCTGTTTGCAGTGTTGCATTCAGCCATTGAACGTTTCTCCCCTGCCCGCCATATTGATCCTAAATACGCGCAATTGTTGAATGAGGCACAAAAGCAGGGGGTAGAGGTTTTCGCTTATAAAGCGGAACTTTCTGCCGATAATATGACTCTGAGATCCTCTCTTCCCATTGTCTTATAAGGGATTAGACGATTGACGATTAAGTGTTCTGGCCGCGTGCGCAAATACGCTTTTCCTCACAGGCTTGTCAAGTGTTACGTTTAGATAATTGCCATACGGAAAAGCATCTGCTATTTATAGCGACCTGATTTTTCCCCCAACACGGGGATCGATAGTGCGTGTTAAGGAGAAGCAACATGCAAGAAGGGCAAAACCGTAAAACATCGTCCCTGAGTATTCTCGCCATCGCTGGGGTGGAGCCGTATCAAGAGAAACCGGGCGAAGAGTATATGAACGAAGCCCAGCTGTCGCACTTCAAGCGTATTCTTGAAGCATGGCGTAATCAACTCAGGGATGAAGTCGATCGCACCGTTACTCATATGCAGGATGAAGCTGCTAACTTCCCGGATCCGGTAGACCGTGCCGCTCAGGAAGAAGAGTTCAGCCTCGAACTGCGTAACCGTGACCGCGAACGCAAACTGATCAAAAAGATCGAGAAAACGCTGAAAAAAGTCGAAGACGAAGATTTTGGCTACTGCGAATCCTGCGGTGTTGAAATTGGCATTCGTCGCCTGGAAGCGCGTCCAACCGCCGATCTGTGCATCGACTGCAAAACGCTGGCCGAAATCCGCGAAAAACAGATGGCCGGTTAACACCAGCGCTGTTTACACACTCCAAAGGCGGGAGTCTCTCCCGCCTTGTTACTGTTGATATGTCTGAATCACACTATATTGGGCGCTTCGCGCCATCTCCTTCCGGTGAATTACACTTCGGCTCATTAATTGCCGCGCTCGGCAGCTACCTGCAGGCTCACGCCCGCCAGGGAAAATGGCTCGTCCGCATTGAAGATATTGACCCTCCGCGTGAAGTTCCCGGTGCAGCAGAGACCATTCTGCGTCAGCTGGAACATTACGGTCTTCACTGGGATGACGAGGTTCTGTGGCAGTCAACACGTCACGAGGCCTATCGGGAACGTCTGGCCTGGCTTCGCGCTCAGGGGCTCTCCTATAACTGCACCTGCACCCGCGCGCGTATCCAGAGCGCAGGTGGCGTTTATGACGGCCACTGCCGCACGTTGAACAACGGTCCTGAAAATGCCGCCGTGCGCATCAGACAGCACTCCCCGGTGACGCACTTTAACGATTTACTCTCCGGTGAAATTCATGCCGATGAACGTCTGGCGCGTGAGGATTTTATTATTCACCGCCGTGATGGCCTGTTTGCCTATAACCTGGCGGTGGTGGTGGACGATCATTTTCAGGGCGTAACGGAAATTGTACGCGGAGCGGATCTGGTCGAGCCGACCGTGCGACAAATCTCGCTGTATCATCAGTTTGGCTGGACGGCACCGGGTTACATTCATCTGCCGCTGGCGGTCAATGCGCAGGGCTTAAAATTGTCAAAGCAGAACCACGCCCCGGCCCTGCCAGAGGGCGATCCACGTCCTGTTTTGATCGACGCGCTGCGATTTCTCAACCAGAATGTAACCAACGAATGGCAGGATCTGCGTATTGACGAACTGCTGAAAATGGCCATTGCTAACTGGACGCTCGCGGCAGTGCCAAAAATCCAGCATTCTCAAATGCGTTGCGCTGAGCTATGATTAGCCGCTTTTTTCATAACAAAACACACTACGAGGTGTACCATTTTTACCCGAGTCGCTAATTTTTGCCGTAAAGTGCTAAGCCGCGAAGAGAGCATGGCGAACGATGCTATTGCACAGCCACACATGTCGGTTATTCCGCGTGAGCAGCACACTATTTCCCGCAAAGATATCAGTGAAAATGCCCTCAAGGTGCTCTATCGTCTGAATAAAGCGGGCTACGAGGCCTATCTCGTGGGCGGTGGAGTGCGTGATTTACTGCTGGGCAAAAAACCCAAAGATTTCGACGTGACGACCAGCGCCACGCCTGAGCAGGTGCGCAAATTATTCCGTAACTGCCGTCTCGTTGGCCGCCGTTTCCGTCTGGCTCACGTTATGTTTGGGCCGGAAATCATCGAAGTGGCGACCTTCCGCGGCCACCACGAAGCGGGCGCGTCCGATCGCACGACGTCGCAGCGCGGCCAGAACGGTATGCTGCTGCGCGACAATATCTTCGGTTCTATCGAAGAAGATGCCCAGCGTCGCGACTTCACCATCAACAGCCTCTATTACAGCGTCGCGGATTTCACCGTACGCGATTACGTCGGCGGCATGCAGGACCTGAAAGAAGGTCTGATCCGCCTGATCGGCACGCCGGAAACGCGCTACCGTGAAGATCCCGTGCGTATGCTGCGCGCCGTGCGTTTCGCCGCCAAGCTGAATATGCGCATCAGCCCGGAAACGGCAGAGCCAATCCCGCGTCTGGCGACGCTGATTAACGACGTGCCGCCTGCTCGCCTGTTTGAAGAGGCGCTGAAGCTGCTGCAGGCCGGCCACGGTTTTGAAACCTACAAACTTCTGCGCGAATACAACCTGTTCCAGCCGCTGTTCCCGACCATTACCCGCTACTTTACCGAAAACGGTGACAGCCCAATGGAGCGGATGATTGCGCAGGTGCTGAAAAATACCGATACCCGCATTCGCAACGATATGCGCGTGAACCCGGCGTTCCTCTTTGCCGCGATGTTCTGGTATCCGCTGCTGGAAACGGCACAGCGTATTACCCAGGAGAGCGGGCTCGCCTATTACGATGCGTTCGCGCTGGCCGCCAACGACGTGCTGGACGAAGGCTGCCGCACGCTCGCCATTCCGAAACGGATTACCACCCTGGTGCGCGACATCTGGCAGCTTCAGCTGCGCATGTCCCGTCGTCAGGGCAAACGCGCCTGGAAGCTGATGGAGCATCCTAAATTCCGCGCGGCCTTCGATCTCCTGTCGCTGCGTGCGGAAATTGAACGCAACCAGGAGCTGCAGCGTCTGGCGCAGTGGTGGGCTGAATTCCAGGTCTCCGCCCCGCCAGAGCAGAAAGATATGCTGACCGGGCTGGATGAAGAGCCGGAACCGCGTCGCCGTCATCGTCGCCCGCGCAAACGCGCGCCGCGTCGTGAAGGAACAGCATGACCCTCGCGTATATCGCCATCGGCAGCAATTTAGCCTCTCCGCTGGAGCAGGTGAATGCTGCCGTACAGGCGCTGGGCGACATCCCACAGAGTCGGATCGTGGCGGTCTCCTCGTTCTACCGCACACCGCCGCTGGGGCCGCAGGATCAACCCGATTACCTGAATGCCGCCGTGGTGCTGGAAACCGCCCTTACCGCCGAAACGCTGCTGGACAACACCCAGCGAATCGAATTGCAGCAGGGTCGCGTGCGCAAAGCCGAACGCTGGGGGCCGCGGACGCTGGATCTCGATATTATGCTGTTCGGCCATGATGTTATTACCACTGAACGTCTGACAGTGCCGCATTACGATATGAAAAACCGCGGGTTTATGCTCTGGCCGCTGTCTGAAGTTGCCCCTGACCTGACCTTCCCCGATGGCATTTCCCTGAAAGCCGTTCTGGAAAGCCTTAACGCGGAAAAACCCGCCCGCTGGTAACCCTGTTTTTTTATCGATTAACCGCTAAACAATTGTGGTTAATCGATTGCCTAAAATCATTGTTCCCTCGAATGTTACTGATAGAATGCGCAAAGATTCGCTTTGGCTATCAGGAAACCGTATGAAACCAACCACCATCTCCTTGCTGCAAAAATGCAAACAGGAAAAGAGACGCTTCGCTACCATCACTGCATATGACTACAGCTTCGCCAAACTGTTTGCCGAAGAAGGGATCAACGTCATGCTGGTCGGAGACTCGTTAGGGATGACGGTACAGGGACATGATTCCACCCTGCCGGTAACGGTAGAGGATATTGCTTACCACACCCGCGCTGTGCGTCGTGGCGCACCGGCTTGTCTGCTTCTTTCCGACCTGCCGTTTATGGCCTATGCCACACCTGAGCAGGCGTTTGAAAATGCAGCGGCAGTGATGCGCGCTGGCGCCAACATGGTCAAAATTGAAGGCGGTGCCTGGCTTGTGGACACCGTAAAAATGCTGACCGAGCGTGCCGTGCCCGTGTGCGGGCACCTGGGCCTGACGCCGCAGTCGGTTAACATCTTTGGCGGTTACAAAGTACAAGGCCGTGGCGATGCCGCGCAGACGCTGTTTGATGATGCCGTGGCGCTGGAAGCCGCGGGGGCGCAGCTACTGGTGCTGGAGTGCGTTCCTGTCGAGCTGGCAAAACGCATTACCGAGGCGCTCTCCATTCCAGTTATCGGAATTGGCGCAGGCAACGTCACCGATGGTCAGATCCTGGTCATGCACGACGCCTTTGGCATTACGGGTGGACATATCCCTAAATTTGCCAAAAATTTCCTGACCGATGCGGGCGACATGCGCACGGCAGTCAGGCAGTATATTGCCGACGTTGAATCCGGTGTGTATCCGGGTGAAGAACACAGTTTCCATTAAGGAGTCTCGTTGTGCTAATCATTGAAACCCTGCCGCTGCTGCGCCAGCATATCCGCAGAGCACGTCAGGAAGGTAAACGTATCGCACTGGTCCCCACCATGGGCAACCTGCATGACGGCCACATGAAGCTGGTCGATGAAGCGAGAGCCCGTGCAGACATCGTGGTGGTCAGTATTTTCGTTAACCCAATGCAGTTTGACCGCTCTGACGACCTGGCGCGCTACCCGCGCACCCTTCAGGAAGATTGCGAAAAACTGAAGAAACGCCATACGGACATCGTCTTCTCTCCGGCACCTGCCGATGTGTACCCGCAGGGGACAGAAGAAGCAACCTACGTGGATGTCCCGGGGATTTCGACCATGCTGGAAGGCGCAAGCCGTCCAGGTCATTTCCGCGGTGTCTCAACCATCGTCAGCAAGCTGTTCAACCTGGTCCAGCCGGATATCGCCTGCTTTGGCGAGAAAGACTTCCAGCAGCTGGCACTGATCCGCAAGATGGTTGCGGATATGGGTTACGACATTGAAATCGTTGGCGTGCCGATTGTGCGTGCCAAAGATGGCCTGGCACTGAGCTCCCGTAACGGTTATCTGACCGCCGAGCAACGTAAGATAGCCCCAGGTCTGAGCAAGGTCATGAACACCATGGCCGAACAACTTCTTGCCAAAGAGCTGACTTCTGAAGAGATCATTGCCCTCGCAGAGCAGGCGCTGAACGATAAAGGATTCCGCTCTGACGACGTACAAATTCGCGATGCTGATACGTTGCTGGAGCTGACAGACGCCAGCAAACGTGCGGTGCTTCTGGTGGCAGCATGGCTCGGCCAGGCTCGTCTGATTGACAATAAAGTGGTTGAGCTGGCGTAGTTTTATCACCCTCCCCTCTTTCACAGGGGGGTTAACGCATGATTAAAGGTAAACGTAATGATTCGCAAAATGCTGCAAGGTAAACTTCACCGTGTGAAAGTCACTCAGGCCGACCTGCACTATGAAGGCTCCTGCGCGATCGATCAGGATTTCCTCGACGCGGCGGGTATTCTTGAAAACGAAGCTATTGATATCTGGAACGTGAACAACGGCAAACGCTTCTCTACTTACGCCATTGCGGCTGAACGCGGTTCCAAAATCATCTCCGTTAACGGCGCTGCAGCGCACTGCGCTGACGTGGGTGATATTGTTATCATCGCCAGCTTCGTGATGATGTCCGATGAAGAAGCGCGCCGCTGGCAGCCAAAAGTGGCCTACTTCGAAGGCGACAACGAGATGAAACGTACGGCGAAAGCCATTCCGGTACAGGTTGCCTGACCCTTTCACAGGGCTGCCTCTCAATGGCAGCCCTGTTTTTATTGTAACTATTGATTTCGCGTTATTTGCCTGCTAAAGATACATCCACAAATTAGCCTATCTAAATAAACATTAATATTATCATTAAAAAACAATCGTAATATTGATATCTGACATTTTTAAAAACAACCCAACCTATTAAATTTAAATAAAAAAATCAGTCAATTAATCATATCTAAAATCAATATGAATTTTTATTAATTACTCCCCATCAATAAACAACATTATATTAATTAAGCTTTATGGGAGACAACCATAATCGACATGAATAATTTTATTTAATAAATGGATATTTTAAATATGTTTAAGAAAACAATTCTGGCTGCATCTGTAGCCACAATGGCAATGGGTTCTGTATCTGCAATGGCTGATGACGTTGGCCTGATCACATTCGATGGCGCGGTAACTGATACTACTTGCGTTATCACTACCAGCAACGGTGTAGACGCAAACAACGTCACCATCACCATGCCAGTTGTGAAAAAAGCCGATGTTGAAGGTACCACCGTTGATGCGGGTGTAGGTTCTAAAGAGTTCGAACTGCACCTGAGCGAATGCCCAGCAGAAAAAGCTAAAGCATCAGCAACCTTCACCTCCCAGCAGTTCGCTGAACTGTCTAACGGTACTCTGAAAGCTGACCCAACCGTTGCGGGCCACGCAAGTAACGTAAGCCTGGCGCTGTTCAACAACACCACCACCAGCACTGACCGCATCAAAGTTGGTCAGCCAGATAACAACACTCAGAAAGCAACTCTGACTGACGGTACCGGTGTGCTGGCTTACCGTGTTGCATACGTGCCAGCAGCTAGCTGGGTTGCAGGAACTAACCCGGTAACCGCAGGTAAAGTGAACAGCAACGTTACCTTTACCATGAGCTACGAATAATCGTTTAGTTTATTGCATGCGCTCACGGATGAGGTGGGCGCTTTTTTTAATGGATGAATAAAATGCGCCTTTATAAAATCGGTATGACCGCACTCCTTTTTAGTGCGGCTTTTTCTGTTTCTCACTCTGCGCTGGCGGATATTGTGATCTCCGGCACGCGCGTGATTTACCCGCAATCTGCCAAAGATGTCACGGTTAATATGGAAAACCGTGGTAATAAGCCGTTGCTGGTACAAAGCTGGCTGGACGATGGTCGTGATACCACTAACCCACAAGAATTAAAACTGCCATTCATCGTTACGCCACCTGTTTCCCGCGTCGACCCAGCTAAAGGGCAGACTGTACGCATTACCTGGTTAGGCCAGGCTATGCCGAAGGACAAAGAGACCATGTACTGGTTTAACGTGCTCGAAGTCCCGCCAAAAGCCAAAGGTGCAGATAGCGATAACGTACTCCAGCTGGCATTCCGCACGCGCATCAAAATGTTCTTCCGTCCGGATGGCCTGAAGGGCGACCCAGCAGTAGCAGCGGGTCAACTGAAATGGTCCCAGCAGAACGCCACGCTGGTTGCCCGCAACGACTCACCTTACTACGTGTCGGTCGCCAAAATCGATGCCACCGTTAACGGCAAAAAAGTGGAAGTTGAACCGCATTATGTTGAACCGTTCGCCAGCCAGTCATACAGCCTGAAACAGAACGGGGCAGCTCGTGTCAGCAAAGTCACCTATACCGCAATCAACGATTTCGGTGGCTCGGACGTTCACGACGCTACGGTGAATTAAGCCACAAAATAATTACAGATTAATAAATTCTGATTATTAGCAGCTAACGGATTAGTGATAACAATGTTATTTCGTCGCTCAATGCTTTGTCTTGCCATATGCGTAGCCATTCAAACTTCCGCGTTTGCGGAGGAAAAAAATGCTGCGCCAATCTCTGGAAGCCAGGAGGTCGAATTCAACGATCAATTCCTGTTCAATACAGGAGGCAATATTGACGTTAGCCGCTTTTCCAGAGGTAATCCGGTCGTTCCGGGCACCTTCAAAACACAAATAATTTTAAATGGTCAGAAAAAGTTGCTCACAGAGTTCACGTTTAAAGATAACGGGACGCCGCGAGCAACCCCTTGCTTTACATCCAAAGTATTAATGCAGATTGGTATTAAAGCCGATTACATTAATCCCCCACCCTATGATGAAAATTCCGATGACGAAAAAGCTAACGCCTGCATTGATATCAGCCGCACGCTCCAGGGTTCGTCATGGGAATTTGATATGGGAAAACAGGAACTGGGGCTTGTTGTCCCGCAGATCTTTATTGAACGTCGTCCTAACGGTTACGTCGATCCCTCACTCTGGGAAGACGGTATCAACGCAGGAATGTTGTCTTACGATCTCAACACCTGGCATACCGATGGCACAGACGGCTCGCACGACACCGCCTATGCTGGTCTGAAATATGGCCTGAATCTGGGGCCCTGGCGGTTGCGCTCGCGCGGTACGCTCAACTGGGATCAGGATGACGGTACCGACTATTCCAGCCAGGATATCTATTTACAGCGCGACATCACTCCGTTACGCGCCCAGCTGCTGATGGGTGATTCCTATACGCGCGGCGACACGTTTAACTCGTTCAGCCTGCGCGGCCTGCGTATGTATAACGACGATCGTATGCTTCCTGGCGGTATCTCAACCTATGCGCCAACCATTCGCGGCGTCGCGAAGAGCAACGCTAAAGTCAGTATTACCCAGAGCGGTAATAAAATTTATGAAAGCTCCGTTCCGCCGGGCGCTTTCGAAATCAACGATCTGAGCACCACCGGATACGGCAGCGATTTGGTGGTTACCATCGAGGAGTCTGACGGCAGTACCCGAACGTTTTCCGTCCCTTACTCCTCCGTAAGCCAGCTGTTGCGTCCCGGCTATAGCCGCTGGGATATCGGCGTGGGCGAGCTACATGACAATGGCCTGCGCGACAAACCGCGCGTTGGCTACGCCACAGGTTATTACGGTCTGAGTAATACCTTTACCGGCTACACAGGTTTCCAGTACATGGATGCCGGTTATGTTTCTGGTCTGTTGGGTATTGCCATGAACACCGGCATCGGTGCCTTCGCACTGGATGTGACCCATTCCGATGCTGACGTGGACGGTGTGGGTACCCTTACCGGGCAGAGCTATCGTCTATCCTGGAGTAAGCTCATTGAGGACACCAATACCTCCTTTAACGTGGCGGCCTATCGCTTCTCTACCGAAGACTACCTGACGCTGAATGATGCCGCCTCACTGTCGGAAGATGTGAAATACCGCGACCGTGAGCGTAACCCCGATCATACCAACAAAGATGTCTATAACAGCTTTGAGCGTATGAAAAACCAGGTGCAAATCAACATCAGCCAACCACTCACTTCCGGGAAAGAGAACTATGGCTCGTTGTATGTTACAGGTAGCTGGCAGGATTACTGGACCGAATCGGATTCCACCTCTCAATACTCCGTGGGGTATAACAGCTCGTTCTGGCTGGGAAGCTACAGTATTTCGCTTCAACGCAGCTACGACGAGTACGGCGAGAAAGATGACAGCGTCTATCTGAACCTGAATATCCCGCTGGAAAACCTGCTGGGGCGCAACAACCATCCGGCAGGTTTCAGCAGCGTCAACATGAGTGTGAACTCAGACTTCAAAAATAACACTGCATACAACACCAGTGCGAACGGCAATACCGATGACTATCGCTTCAGTTATAGCGTCAACGCCGGTATCACACATTCAGATACAGGCGATCTCAGCCAGATAGGTGGCTACGGCAGCTATAGCAGCGCCTATGGCCCACTCAGCCTGTCGGCTTCCGCCTCTGACGATAGCAGCCAGCAATATTCCCTGAGCTACAGCGGCGGAATGCTGGTGCACTCAGGCGGGATTACGCTGGCACCAGGCAGCATCGGGGATACCGATACGCTGGCACTGGTCAGCGCGCCGGGGGCGAAAGGCGCTCGCCTTTCCGTAGGTGACGGCATTATCGGCAGCGCTGGCTACGCCATCATGCCTTACCTGTCTGCCTACCGTGAAAACACAGTCGGCATTGATATTTCAAAACTGGAAGCCGACGTAGAGGTGAAGAACACCAGCACCGTTACCGTTCCGCGTAGCGGGTCAATTGTTCGCGTCGATTTCGAAACCGATCAGGGACGTTCGTTGTTGCTTGATCTCCATCGCTCTGATAACGGCTTTATCCCATTGGGTGCTGACGTTATCAACGAAAAAGGGTTGTCCGTCGGCGCTGTTGGCCAGGCCGGGCAAGCCTATGTCCGTGGCATTGAAGAGACCGGTACGCTGCGCGTGGTATGGGGTAATGAGGCCAATTCTTCATGCACCGTCACGTATCGCATCCTGCCATCCGCTCAGAAAGTTGGCCTGACCACCATGCTGAACAATCAAATTTGCCATATGTAATACTTTTTATAACAGGGAGTTATTTTAATGAAATATGCTAAGTCACTTATGCGCCCTGGTGCACTGCTGGCGTTGATGCTGAGCTCACAGGCGATGGCAGGTAGCACCAATCTGGACGTCACCTTTACCGCCACACTGCGTGAAACCACCTGTGACATACAAATCGAAGGTGGTACCGGGAATGGTCAGAACAACACCATTCCTATCGGTACATCAGGTCAAACATCGCTGGCAGATATCATCAGCGGTGCAGATACGGTTACAGCACCCTTTAAACTCAAGATTGTCGAGTGCCCAGCGGGTTTGGCTGCCATAAAAACCACCATCACAGGGAACGCATCCACGGATATGCCGACAGCGTTTGCCAACGCATCATCCGCAGGCCCAGCAGCGTACACGGGGGTAACCATCGCCCGGGCGTCCGCACCGGCTAGCGCCTTTACCCCTAACTCAGCTGAGGACAGCAAGCGCCTGGTCTGGACCCCAGCAGAAATTAGTACCAAAGAAGTGGCACTGCTCGCCCGTCTGGTTGAGACCAAAACCGACAGCGCCACCACGGGTGATTTCAGCGCAATTGCTACTTTTAACTTTACCTACGAATAAGCGAAAGGAAACGCATTCATGAAAACTAACTGGAATTCCGCACTGCTTGCTCTGGCTGTTTCCGCCGGGCTTTATTCAATGGGTGCTAACGCCATCACCGGTACGAGCAGCGTGCAGGCCACCTTCACTTCGACGATTAGCGCAGGTACCTGTACCGCACAAATTCAGAACGCAGGGGGTCAGCCTATTAGCACACTGGCGTTTGGTGACGTGTTTAAATCCGAAGTGGCAGCCCAAACCCGCAAAGAGCCTTTCAAAATTGCCTTTACTGGCTGCGCGGGCGTGAAATCTGCCACCATAACAGCGACGCCTGGTTCAGGGGGAGGATGTGCCGGCCCAAATTCGGATGACAATTCTTTCGCTGCCGGTCACTCCACAGGTTTTGAAGTCTGGAAAGGTGATGCCGATAACGGCACGTTGATGATCTGTGATAGCCCCAGAAGAGTGCCTCAGGTGGTTACAATCAGCGGCTCAACGACAAATGTTGATATGACGGCTCGAATCGTTCTGGCCAAGACCAAAAATATTAACGATGTAACACCAGGCGACGCCTCCGCACCTGTTACTTTTGTCGTGACCTATCAGTAAATAAGCTCAGGGGCAGTACCGCCATGATGAAAACAACAAACCTTAGCGTCCTGAAAAATTTATCGATTCTGGCAGGACTTATAATCGGAAGCTGGTCTGCCCCATGCCTGTCAGCAGAGACAGGCATGGATATAACACTCAACGCTAATATTGTAGAAAATACCTGCCAAATCTCTATTCCGGGTGAGGGAAAGGTACATCTGCCTACGGTAGGGAAAAGCTGGTTTTACAACACCGATGGGAGTTCGCGCCTGCAACCCACCGATGCCGCTTCCGGTACCGCGTTCACGGTGAAAGTGTAAAGCTGCCCCGGAGATGGCACGACCGCAAGCAAAATGGATTTTAGTTTTCAGCCGCAGACGAAACAGTGGCCTATTGGTAGTCGACAGGTCTTTATTAACGAGACATCGGTTACTGAAGGCGGCGCAGATAACACTGGTGTTGTTATTTTTTCGAAGGCTTTAAATACCAATGTATTAAATTCTGACGGCACCTCAAATGTGGCGTTAGACGCCGGAACCGAGTGGGCAACAGAATACGATTTCTACGCACGCCTGCAAAATACTGGTCCGGTGACATCAGGGAAAGTGACCAGCCGCGTGCTGGTCAATGCAACCTATCAATAAAACAGAACAGGAAACAGGATGAGAATGTTCAGACAAATTACAGGACGTTTAACGTTTCGTTCGCTAGTGAAAATAGCGCTGGCAGGCTGGCTTGTGCTACAGGGGCAAGCCTATGCTGATGAGTGTCGCTTTGGCGATGGTGGTGGCAACACTACCGTATTGACGGGCGGTTCAGCGTTTGGTGTCCACTGGTTTGCGTGGAATACCTATTCTACCATTGTGAAATTAACGACGTTCACCGTAAACCTTAGTCCTGCCCTGACATCGCATTGCAGTGCGGGTAATGACGGACACAGTCTGTTAGAAAAAGTGA
Organism: Enterobacter sp. SGAir0187; assembly: GCF_002952735.2. Taxonomy (NCBI): domain Bacteria; kingdom Pseudomonadati; phylum Pseudomonadota; class Gammaproteobacteria; order Enterobacterales; family Enterobacteriaceae; genus Enterobacter; species Enterobacter sp. SGAir0187. The sequence goes on from NZ_CP025034.2 coordinate 1,715,075, forward strand.
CCAGTGACTATACCTATACTTCTGGTCGCGGCCCCCAACCTGACGGAAAAATGGGCGTGTATTTCTTAACCAACGTCCCGGGCATTCTTTTTTCAGTAAAAATAGTCTCACCTGCTGGTGGTGGGTATTTCGGTGGCGATGGTTCAGAGCAAGTTCCAGGCTGGACTACGCTGGTTGATACCTCTTCAGATATGTGGGATGGCCAGGACTGGAGAGCTGAAGTGACGCTCTGGCAAGATACTGGTGAATTTATGAATGCTGGTGGCAACAAGGCAAACGCAAGCTATATCACACCTAAAGCTTCATTTACGTTAGGGCAAATGAGTTTGGGGGACCCTGGAGACAGTAATAACCGCCCCTGGACATTTAACGTTACGCCATCGTCCTTCCAGATACCGATTGTGCCATCTACGTGTCAGACTGCCCAACTGGACAGCGGCACCAACACTGTCGACTTAGGCGATTACATGATATCTGAGTTCAAGGCTTCGCCGCGCACGCATCCTTTCAGGATACAGTTATTAGGATGTGATAACGTTTATGCCGTCGATTTTAAAATGACAACCAACAAAGTTACCGGTTCCCAGAATGAGCTGCTTGGTAACGTTCTGGAAAATAGTGACGCAGCAACAGGTGTGGGTGTGAAAATTCATGCCACCAATTTAGGAAGAGATATTCCTGCTAACGGTCTTGATACAACTATCTACAGTAACGATACGGGTGCTGGCACTGGTCTGGGAATGCTAACCTTCGAGGCTCAGTTGATCAAGGATGGCAATCAGTTGAGAGCAGGCAACTTTAAAGCGTTAACGACCTTCCAGATGACCTATTACTGATTTACCCCTGCGGCTGATTGCTGATCAGCCGCGACATCGTCTCCAGCGAATCCGTTCTTAAGATATATAGACGCTTGAGTAAGAACGGATTATCCCCCGGTTTTACCTTCCCTTTCACGGTCGTGACCGCCAGATGAAAACCTGCGTCATTCGCGGCCTTTATCGCTTTGTTGTCATAGCCACCAAACGGATAGGAAAGGTATAGCACGCGTGGGTTGAACTGTGACAGCGCGCGCCGGGAACGTTCAAAATCAAACAGAATCACATGCTCACTACGGCTCAATAAAATCGGGTGTTTGTTGCCATCGACGCGGTGCAAGAAATGGGTGTGAGACTGAATGTCGAACACATCCTGAATACCCTTAATTTCCTGAACGCTCATAAACTGCAGCGATTTAGGATCCCACTTCTGCGCATGGCCTTTAATACGTGACGATATGATAAACGCCGTGGCATGGAGACCATACTCTTTCAATACAGGATACGCGTAGCGACTCACCGACTTTAGCCCGTCATCAAAGGTAATCACCACCGATTTTGCAGGCAGGTTCATTTTGTTACGCACGTACCCTTCCAGCTGGTACATCGTCAGCGTGGTGTAACCCTGATCGCGAAGCCAGGTCATCTGGTTGCTGAACGCGCGCACGCTGGTGGTCGTGGAGGTATGACGAAAACGGGTGTTCTCTTCATCGCGCAGGATATGGTGGTAGGTCAGTACCGGAATGCCGTTATCTTCCTGCGCATCGAGGCTGCTGATCCACGCCAGGCGATTGCCGATGCGGATCTGATACCAGGTCTGATTCAACCGGTCTTTGAGTTTATTCAGGATGGGATAACGCAGATTAGCGCTAAGGGTGCCAAAAGGCGCACTTCCGCTATTGGGCGCGTTATAGACGGGCGTGTCTTTCCAGGTGATGAGGTTTTGGTTACTGAGCGGCTTGTTCAGATCGCCCAGACTGTCCTCAACGCGCTGTTTGCCCTGCACTTTCTCAAGGTGCGCTTTGTCGATAAACCCCGTACCAAATCCGAAACGAAATTCGTAATAATCCGCCGCGGCCGGAAAAACCGCGAGGATCTGCCCGGCACGAATATTGCCAACGTTAACCACATCATTACCCACCTGAGCCCAGATGGCTGCATCCTCAGTGGTTTGCATATATTGAGCAGGGAGCCCTTGCTGAGTTATCAGGCTTGCAGACGCCCCGCCGGAAACCAGCAGCAAAAAGATAAAGATAACGCGCATGAACATAGGATATAAATCGACACGGAAAATCAGTCGCCATTGTAGCAAAAGCGACATCAATACCAATGTTTAATGCTTATACAGATCGTGAAGCAGAACGAAAGGTGGGTGCTTCTGCTGCTGATGCCACAAACTGCTCACCCCCGGTACGCCCTCCGCCACAATAGCGTGACGAAACTCAGCGCTGCTTAATGAGGCGCGAAGGGAATGCATGGCTTCGAGTAAAGGCAGACTGATACCGGAGATCACTTCACAATTATCATGCTTGTGGCTCAGCAGCGCGGCGGCGCGGTAAGGAGCAGCCCCCGATTTATCGGTCAGAAAAATCACGCCATCACCGGTGTCCGTTTCATGCAGGGCATCGCACATCATGCGGCTGAGCATGTTGGTGCTTAATCCACGCCAGTAGTTGACCGCACGGCATTGCGCCAGCGGGCCAAACCTGGCTGCAAGTTTGTCCAGCATATCCTGCGCCTGTTCATCGTGGCAGGTGATAACCCATCCCAGCATCGTATCTCTCCTTAGGAGGGCAATATAATAGCCTCTAACTGCTCGGGTAAGCGTGATAGCGATCAAGGTTAAAAATTCATTTTTCCATTAATCACATTTAATTATTACTAACTTTTAAAGGATGTTCTTACGTGAAAAGGTGATAGCGTTTCTCAAACAAAGGTAATTCAAATGGAAAATAGTAATGAGAGTTTTGATTTAAAAATAATGGGCGCACGTACCCGGGTTGGTATGGGATGGGCGAACAATGAACGAAAATTGGTAGCGCTGGATAAAAACACGCTCGAACCGGTGGTCGCCGATTGGAGCTATGAAGATGCGCCAGAAGAAATAACTACCACTCATATTTTTACCGACACTAAACCGACCAAAAGGCTCCTGGTCAACTCAGAACTCTATGTTCGCGGTAGCTTGGTCAATATCAGTAATATAGGCGGTGCAGGTGCCGCCTTCGCCGCTATTCAGGATAATGGAAACGTTGTTGCTTGGGGGTTATTAAGCCAAGGGGGGGTCACGCCAACCAGCGACCGTAATCATGATGTCAAAGTGGTTTATGGTTCCGAAGACACGTCTATAGGTATAAATAACCTGAAGCAAATTTTTGTCTGGGGCAGAACTTCTGACGACCCCATACCCGAGAATATCGCGGCACTAAATGATGTCAGCGTTGTAAAAGCTTTCACAAGTTGGGACACAGCGTCATATCGCGTTTTCGTCGCATTAAGAGAAAACAAACAGATTGTGCAGTGGGGTGACGAGGGATGGCCGTGGTCAATACCTGAGCATATCGCGGAAATGAAAGATATTGTCGCCATTGAAGCCACGGAGGGGGCATTTGCTGCAATAAAAGAGAACGGACACGTCGTTGCGTGGGGTGATCCCGAGAGGGGCGGTCAAATTCCTGAGCATTTAAACGATATTTCAGATGCCAGAAAAATCTTCGGAAACAATTATTGTTTTGTCGTTTTACATGAAAGCGGCAAAGTCTCAGCTTGGGGAGATAGCCAGAGCGGAGGTGAAATACCAGCCGATATTTCTGCTCTCAGCGATATTATAAAGATCTACCCTTATTTTGGCGGCTTTATGGCGTTGAGAGCCAATAACACGCTTGTCGAATGGGGGTGGTATGGAAACTCGATTCCACCAGAAGTAGCCTCACGCTCTGATTTCGTCGATGTTCAGGTCGGTAGTAGCCACATTCCTGTCGTACTTTTTCCTGACGGCAAGGTTGTCTCTTGGGGGAAAGTGGAAAATCCCTACTACGTACAACAGCCGAAAGACTTATCAGATGTCATACTAATCTGTGCCGCTCCAGAAAGCGTCGCTGTGATAAAAAAAGACGGTAGCGTTGTCGCTTGGGGTAGCACTACAGAAGGTGGCGGCGATACGACGTCTGTCGCGAGTGAACTGTTCAATATCAGAGCGATTTACCCATCCACATACGGATTCTGTGCCCTTCGTGACGATGGCAAAGTCATTTTCTGGGGAAGAAACGAAAGTGATATGAGCCCTCTCCCTCCTGAACTTCAGAACAATATCAGCTACGCTTGGGAGTAAAGTGCGATCCCGGCAACCAACGTTGCCGGGAATTTACATTAGCTGCGCAGACCGCGTCCGCGCTGGATCAGGTACCAGCACAGCAGGTAGAAGACGATGATGAACACCGCCAGCACCGCCACCGTGGTAAACAACGGCACATCAGTGATGCCGAGGAAGCCAAAGCGAAAGCCGCTGATCATGTAGACGATCGGGTTCAGGTGCGACAGCGCCTGCCAGAACGGCGGCAGCAGCGTCAGGGAGTAGAACACCCCGCCAAGATAGGTCAGCGGCGTCAGCACGAAGGTCGGGATCAGGCTGATGTCGTCAAACGTTTTGGCAAACACGGCGTTCAGCAAACCGGCCAGCGAGAAGAGGATTGCCGTCAGGAGCAGCGTCAGCGCGACGAACAGCCAGGAGTGCACCTGGAACGGGACAAAGAACAGCGAAATCGCCGTGACCAGGATCCCCACGCACAGACCGCGCGCCACGCCGCCGCCGACGTAACCGGCAATAATGACGTGCGTCGGCACCGGGGCCACCAGCAACTCTTCAATATTGCGCTGGAACTTGGCGCTAAAGAACGAGGACGCCACGTTGGCATAGGCGTTGGTGATCACCGCCATCATGATCAATCCCGGCACGATAAACTGCATGTAGGTAAAGCCGTGCATCTCACCAATGCGGGAACCAATCAGGTTGCCGAAGATGATGAAATAGAGCGTCATGGTGATCACCGGCGGCACCAGGGTTTGCACCCAGATGCGCATAAAGCGGTTAATCTCTTTCGCCCAGATACTTTTCAGCGCGACCCAGTAAAGATGCGTCATGCCTTGTCTCCTTGTTTATCCTGCACCAGAGAGACAAACAGCTCTTCCAGTCGGTTCGCTTTGTTACGCATACTTAAGACCTGAATACCCTGCGCGCTCAGCTGGGAGAACACGCTGTTAATCCCCTGCTCGCGCAGCACTTCCACTTCCAGCGTCGAGGTATCGACGAGGCGGTATTGATAGCCTTCGAGCTTCGGCAGCGGGCTCTTTGCCGCCAGATCGAGAATAAAGGTTTCTGATTTCAGCTTGGAGAGCAGGTTCTTCATCGAGGTGTTTTCCACCAGCTCACCGTTCTGGATGATACCGATATTGCGACAGAGCATTTCGGCTTCTTCGAGATAGTGGGTCGTCAGAATAATGGTGGTGCCTTTATCGTTAAGATCTTTCAGGAACCCCCACATTGAGCGACGAAGCTCAATGTCCACACCGGCGGTTGGTTCATCGAGGATCAACAGTTTTGGTTCATGCATCAGCGCGCGGGCAATCATCAGGCGGCGCTTCATCCCGCCGGATAACATCCGCGCACGTTCGTTACGCTTTTCCCATAAATCGAGCTGTTTTAGATACTTTTCGCTGCGCTCAAGCGCCTCTTTACGCTCAACGCCGTAATAACCCGCCTGGTTAACAACAATTTGCTGCACCGTCTCAAACGGGTTGAAGTTGAACTCCTGCGGTACCAGCCCCAACTGGCGCTTGGCGTTGACCACGTCTTTTTGCAGGTCGTACCCAAATACGCTCACCCGGCCGGACGTTTTATTGACCAGCGAGCTGATAATCCCAATGGTGGTCGATTTCCCCGCCCCGTTTGGCCCCAGAAGCGCGTAAAAATCACCGGCCTCTACTTTGAGATCTATCCCGCGCAGCGCCTGAACGCCGCCCGAATAGGTTTTTTTAAGCTGCTCAAGCTCCAGTGCAATTGCCATGAATTTAACTTACCTTCAGTTCTGACACACGTTGTGTGGTTTCATTAAAAGTCGGGTTACCCTATAGTAGCGCAACGCAATTACTCGGTTACAGGTCGCTAACCTCCATGAACGACATAGATACACTCATTAGCAACAATGCACTATGGTCAAAAATGCTGGTGGAGGAAGACCCCGGATTTTTTGGTAAACTCGCGCAGGCTCAGAATCCACGCTTTCTCTGGATTGGTTGCTCCGACAGCCGCGTACCGGCGGAGCGCCTGACCGGCCTTGAGCCCGGCGAACTGTTTGTTCACCGCAACGTCGCCAACCTGGTGATTCACACCGATCTCAACTGTCTTTCAGTGGTTCAGTATGCCGTTGACGTTCTGGAAGTCGAGCACATCATCATTTGCGGCCACTACGGCTGCGGCGGCGTGCAGGCGGCGGTTGAAAATCCGGAACTGGGTTTAATTGACAACTGGCTGCTGCACATCCGCGATATCTGGTTCAAACATAGCTCACTGCTGGGCGAAATGCCGCAGGAGCGACGCATGGATACCCTGTGCGAACTCAACGTGATGGAGCAGGTGTATAACCTCGGGCATTCAACCATCATGCAGTCGGCGTGGAAGCGCGGGCAGAAGGTCTCGATCCACGGCTGGGCGTACGGTATTCACGACGGTCTGCTGCGCAACCTGGAAGTGACCGCCACCAACCGCGAAACGCTGGAGCAGCGTTACCGTTCGGGGATTGCCAACCTCAAGCTTAAGCATGTGAACCATAAATAAAGCTGGGGGTTTTCGCCCTCTCCCCGTGGGCTGAGGAATCCCCAGTAATTTTTTTCCTGAAGCGATGAACATTGCTTCATAGAAATGAATAACTTACAGCGATGTCCTGGTCCGGCTGTAAATCGCTGAGGCGTTTGCCTTCCGGCCGGGGCGAGGCGCATGGATGCGCCGAGAGGGCGGGCTTTACAGGGACGTTACCTCCGCCCGCCCCCGACAAGCCGGAAGGAATAAGCCGAAGGCACCGCGAAGCGGCGATTTACCGCCGGGAGCCCGGGTCGCCAGGGCGGCGGCGATTGAGCCGCCCTGGCACGTTCACAGGTCATGTCCTTACAGAGTAGCAAGGAACATAAAGTGAACGGAATGACCACCAGAGCCGTATGTTCCCCCTCACCCCAGCCCTCTCCCTCAAGGGAGAGGGGGTCGTCCGTGCTGGCTTTATTTTGTGGGGATCCCTCAGCCCCGTGGGAGAGGGTCGGAGTGAGGGCATTAGCCCGCAATTACTCGTCCAGCAATACCACTTTCCCAACATACGGCAGATGGCGATAACGCTGCGCGTAATCGATGCCGTAGCCGACCACGAATTCGTCCGGGATAGAGAAGCCCACGAACTCTACCGGCACCTGCACTTCACGGCGGTCAGGTTTATCCAGCAGGGTGCAAATCGCCAGCGATTTTGGCTCACGCAGGCTCAGGATCTCGCGCACTTTTGACAGCGTGTTGCCGGAGTCGATGATGTCCTCAACGATCAACACATCTTTACCACGAATATCTTCATCCAGATCTTTCAGGATTTTCACATCACGGGTGGTGGACATGCCGCTGCCGTAGCTGGAGGCGGTCATAAAATCGACCTCATGGGGCACATGCACTTCACGGCACAGGTCGGCCATGAACATGAAAGAGCCGCGCAACAGACCGACCAGCACCATTTCGCTGCCGCTGTCCTTGTAATGTTCGGTGATTTGACGACCCAGTTCGGCGATACGCGCTTTGATCTCGGCTTCCGGGATCATCACTTCAACAGTATGTTTCATATTACTAACCAAATGATTTTAATGAAAATCTCTCAATACGGATGAGTTAATATCCAGCACTGATACGCAAGCCAGCCATTATATCAGCAAATGGATAACCCTGGCGTATGAGTTATAAAAAGCAAATATTGTGATTCCGATCACACTTGTTAATACCTATAATTAGTTGCTAGCAAATTATTAACAAAAACTGACGAGTACACTTTCTATGGCTGAAACAAACTCTAAACAGCCGCGTCTACTGGTGACATTAACAGCCGCGTTCGCAGCCTTCTGCGCACTGTATCTGTTAATCGGTGGCGTCTGGCTGGTCGCGATCGGCGGCTCCTGGTACTACCCGATTGCGGGCCTGGTTATGCTTGGCGTAACCGTCCTGCTCTGGCGTAGAAAACAATCTGCACTGTGGCTGTATGCCGCACTCCTTCTTGCCACCATGATCTGGGGCGTCTGGGAAGTCGGCTTTGACTTCTGGGCGCTGACGCCGCGCAGCGACATCCTGGTCTTCTTCGGTATCTGGCTGATCCTGCCGTTCGTCTGGCGTCGCCTGATCGTGCCGTCCAGCGGTGCCGTTGCGGCGCTGGTGGTGGCGCTGCTGATCAGCGGCGGTATCCTGACATGGGCTGGCTTTAACGACCCGCAGGAGATCAACGGTACGCTGAACGCAGAATCCACGCCTGCGGCAGCGATCTCACAGGTCGCTGACGGCGACTGGCCTGCCTATGGTCGTAACCAGGAAGGCCAGCGTTACTCTCCGCTGAAGCAGATCAACGCGGATAACGTTAAGAACCTGAAAGAAGCCTGGGTATTCCGTACCGGTGATGTGAAGATGCCAAACGATCCGGGCGAACTGACCAACGAAGTGACGCCAATTAAAGTCGGCGATATGCTTTATCTGTGTACGGCGCACCAGCGTCTGTTCGCGCTCGACGCGGCCACCGGTAAAGAGAAATGGCACTTCGATCCGCAGCTGAACTCCAACCCGTCCTTCCAGCACGTGACCTGCCGTGGCGTCTCTTATCACGAAGCGCGCGCCGATAACGCGAGCCCGGAAGTGGTTGCCGACTGTCCGCGCCGTATTATGCTGCCGGTCAACGATGGTCGTCTGTTCGCCATCAATGCCGAAACGGGCAAGCTGTGTGAAACCTTTGCCAACAAAGGTATCCTGAATCTGCAGACCAATATGCCGGACACCACGCCGGGTCTGTACGAGCCAACCTCGCCGCCAATCATCACTGATAAAACCATCGTGATTGCCGGTTCGGTAACGGATAACTTCTCCACCCGTGAAACCTCCGGCGTTATCCGTGGTTTCGACGTGAATACCGGTAAGCTGCTGTGGGCCTTCGACCCGGGCGCGAAAGATCCGAATGCGATCCCGTCGGACGAGCACACCTTTACCTTTAACTCGCCAAACTCCTGGGCACCTGCTGCGTATGACGCGAAGCTGGACCTGGTCTACCTGCCGATGGGTGTTACTACGCCAGATATCTGGGGCGGTAACCGCACGCCGGAGCAGGAACGTTATGCCAGCGCTATCGTGGCATTGAACGCGACCACCGGTAAGCTGGCCTGGAGCTATCAGACCGTTCACCACGATCTGTGGGATATGGATATGCCGTCCCAGCCGACGCTGGCGGACATTACCGTTAACGGCAAAACCGTTCCGGTGATTTACGCCCCGGCGAAAACTGGCAACATCTTCGTACTGGATCGCAGCAACGGCAAGCTGGTTGTGCCTGCACCGGAAAAACCGGTTCCGCAGGGTGCAGCGAAAGGTGATTACGTCAGCAAAACCCAGCCGTTCTCCGATCTGAGCTTCCGTCCGAAGAAAGACCTCAGCGGGGCAGACATGTGGGGTGCCACGATGTTTGACCAGCTGGTGTGCCGCGTGATGTTCCATCAACTGCGCTATGAAGGCATCTTCACGCCGCCTTCTGAGCAGGGCACGCTGGTCTTCCCGGGTAACCTGGGGATGTTCGAGTGGGGCGGGATCTCCGTTGACCCTAACCGTCAGGTCGCTATCGCTAACCCAATGGCGCTGCCGTTCGTTTCCCGTCTAATCCCACGCGGTCCGGGCAACCCAATGGAGCAGCCGAAAGACGCGAAAGGCAGCGGTACCGAAGCCGGTATTCAGCCGCAGTATGGCGTACCGTTCGGCGTAACGCTGAACCCGTTCCTGTCGCCGTTTGGTCTGCCGTGTAAACAGCCTGCCTGGGGTTACATCTCCGGTCTGGATCTGAAAACCAACCAGATCGTGTGGAAAAAACGTATTGGTACCCCGCAGGACAGCATGCCGTCCCCGATGCCGGTTCCGGTGCCGTTCAATATGGGTATGCCAATGCTGGGTGGCCCAATCTCCACCGCCGGTAACGTGCTGTTCATCGCGGCAACCGCAGATAACTACCTGCGCGCGTACAACATGACTAACGGTGAAAAACTGTGGCAAGGCCGTCTGCCTGCGGGTGGGCAAGCCACGCCGATGACCTATGAAGTGAATGGCAAGCAGTATGTTGTCATCTCTGCGGGCGGTCACGGTTCGTTTGGCACGAAGATGGGCGACTATATTGTCGCGTATGCACTGCCTGACGAAAACAAGTAACTGAAAAAGCCGGGTGGCGGCTACGCCTTACCCGGCCTACGGAAAGATGCAAAACGGCAACCTCTGTTGCCGTTGTTGTGTTTGTTCCCTCTCCCCGTGGGAGAGGGCCAGGGTGAGGGCATCAGGCCGCACTGTTTTAAACAGTGAAACCGAGCATCATCCCCGTATCTTCATGTTCCAGCAGATGGCAGTGCGCCATGTAGGCAAACTCCTTCGGCGCATCGTGGTCAAACTTCACCAGCACCTCGCTGACGCCGCCTTCCACCTTCACCGTATCCTTCCAGCCCGCGCGATGCGCGTCCGGCGCTTTGCCGTTCTCAGAAAGAATGCGGAACTGCGTACCGTGAATATGGAACGGATGCAGCATCATGTCCCCTTCACCTGAAATCACCCAGCGCTCAAACTGCCCTTTTGTCGCTGCAAACATCGGCGTGTTCATGTCGAACGCTTTACCGTTGATCATATTGGCGTTATGGAAATCAAAGCCATGGTCGCCGTGATTCATGTGCCCCATGCCACCCATTTTGCCGTGGTCCATATTCATGTGGCCCATCATCTGCCCGTGATGCATCCCCGCCATCGCCTTATCACCATATTTCGCCATCAGCGCCTGCATGCCCATCATATCGAGCATCGGGTTCATGGAGAGCTGCAGTTTGCGTTGCGTAAGCCCATCAAGTGACGGGAGTGCCGGCAGAGTGGTTAACGTATCAGGCAGCGTGCCGGAAGCGGTCACCTGTAACGGCTGAATACGCAGCACCGGATGCGGCTTGTCAAACGGCGCGACCGCCATCCCCATCTGGCTAACCGACAGGGTCACAAGATCAAACGCCTTGCCGTCGCTGATATCCACCAGCACCTCAAAGCGTTCCCCCATCAGCATCGGCAGTTCGCTCACTTTCACCGGCTCCGGCAGCAGGCCGCCGTCGCTGGCGACCACGTACAGCGGACGCTTATCGCTGGTGGCGAAGTTGAGGGAACGCGCGTTACAGCCGTTAAGCAGACGCAGACGCAGCCAGCCTTTCGGCGCGGCGTGCTGAGGATAAATGGCGCCGTTGGTCAACAGCGTGTCGCCAAACCAGCCTACCGCCGCGCTCATCACGTCCAGCTGGTAGTCAATTTGCCCGTCAGCGGTGAATTTCTTGTCCTGCACAATCACCGGCACATCGTCGATGCCCCACTGCTTCGGCAGGCGCAGCAGGCGGCTTTCGTCGTCTTCAATCAGCACCAGTCCCGCCAGCCCCATCGCCACCTGATGGCCCGTTTTGCCATGCTGATGCGGATGGAACCAGCAGGTCGCCGCATGCTGGTCGGGCGTAAAGGTGACGCTGCGCGAACCGCCTGCTTTGATGATGCCCTGCGGCCCGCCGTCTACCTCGCCCGGCACTTCCAGTCCGTGCCAGTGCACCGTCGTCTCTTCAGTAAGCGTATTGTGGATATCCACCGTCACCGCCTTCCCTTTGCGCAGCTGCAGCGCCGGGCCGAGCAGATTGCCGTTATAGCCCCAGGTTGTCGCATTGTGCGCACCGAACAGCGTGCTGCCGGACTGAACAACAAGCTTGATACGGCTACGGGCATCCGCGGTCAGCAAATCAGGGATGGGTAAGGCTGGCCTGTCAGCCGCAAAAACCGCGCGGCTCCAGAGAGGCAATGCGCTGGCAGCACCCAGCGCCACGGAATATTTTAAAAAATCACGACGTTGCATGTTCATTTCCTTATTTCCAGCAGGCGATCTTTTGAGCATAAACCCTCCCCTTACCGGAAGGTCAAGTCAAGCGGCAATAATAAAGATCGTCGCACTGGCATCAAGTATGCTAACGTTAATTTTCCGTGAAGAAGTGGTAGAAGCAATGAAGACGTTTTTCAGGACAATTTTGTTCGGTAGCCTGATGGCAATGTGTGCGAACAGCTATGCGCTAAGTGAAAATGAAGCGGAAGATATGGCCGATTTAACGGCGGTTTTTGTATTCCTGAAAAATGATTGTGGCTACCAGAATTTACCCAACGGGCAAATTCGCCGCGCGCTGGTCTTTTTCGCCCAGCAGAACCAGTGGGATCTTAGCAACTACGACAGCTTTGACATGAAGGCGCTCGGCGAAGACAGCTACCGTGACCTAAGCGGTATTGGCATTCCCACTTCTAAAAAATGCAAAGCGCTGGCTCGCGACTCACTCAGCCTGCTCGCCTACGTCAAATAACCTTCCCGACGCCCCCTGTTGAACCTATAGCCGTGCAACCACGGTTATAGTTAGCTATCATGTTTCGCTCATTTTTTGTGAGCGTAACGGATGTTAACAAAGGAGGAGTCCGCGTATGGCCGACCACACGTTGTGGCATGAAACACTGCATGACCAGTTTGGTCAGTACTTTGCCGTTGATAACGTGCTCTATCATGAGAAAACCGATCACCAGGATCTGATCATCTTCGAGAATGCTGCCTTTGGCCGCGTGATGGCGCTGGACGGCGTCGTGCAAACGACCGAGCGCGACGAGTTTATCTATCATGAGATGATGACCCACGTCCCGCTGCTGGCGCACGGCCACGCGAAGCATGTCCTGATTATCGGCGGTGGCGATGGCGCAATGCTGCGTGAAGTTTCCCGCCATCGTTCCATTGAAACCATCACCATGGTGGAAATCGATGCGGGCGTCGTCTCTTTCTGCCGCCAGTATCTGCCCAACCACAATGCCGGCAGCTATGACGACCCGCGCTTTAGCCTGGTGATTGACGACGGCGTTAACTTTGTTAACCAGACCTCGCAGACCTTTGACGTGATTATCTCCGACTGCACCGACCCTATCGGTCCCGGCGCGTCGCTGTTTACCTCCTCGTTCTACGAAGGCTGCAAGCGCTGTCTGAACCCGGGCGGGATCTTCGTCGCCCAAAATGGCGTCTGCTTCCTGCAGCAGGATGAAGCGCTCGACAGCCATCGTAAGCTCAGCACCTATTTCGATGATGTCAGCTTCTATCAGGCGGCCATTCCAACGTACTACGGCGGGATCATGACCTTTGCATGGGCAACGGATAACGACGTGCTGCGTCATCTCTCCACCGAAATTATTCAGGCCCGCTTCCATCAGGCCGGGCTCACGTGCCGCTACTACAATCCGGCTATTCATACCGCAGCGTTTGCTCTGCCGCAGTACCTGCAAGACGCATTATCCACTAAGGGGGTGAGCTAATTGAAAAAGCTTAAACTACATGGCTTTAACAACCTGACCAAAAGCCTGAGTTTTTGTATTTACGATATCTGCTATGCCAAAACAGCGGAAGAACGCGATGGTTACATCGCCTATATCGACGAACTCTACAACGCCAACCGTCTGACCGAGATCCTGTCAGAAACCTGTTCCATAATCGGCGCCAACATCCTGAATATCGCCCGACAGGATTATGAACCTCAGGGCGCCAGCGTGACCATCCTGGTCAGCGAAGAGCCGGTCGACCCGAAGCTTATCGACAAAACGGAACATCCGGGCCCGCTGCCGGAAGTGGTGGTTGCCCACCTGGATAAGAGCCATATCTGCGTCCATACCTACCCGGAGAGTCACCCGGAAGGTGGGCTGTGTACGTTCCGCGCCGATATTGAAGTGTCGACCTGCGGCGTGATTTCCCCGCTCAACGCGCTGAACTATCTCATCCACCAGCTGGAATCGGATATCGTCACGATTGATTATCGCGTGCGCGGTTTTACCCGTGACGTCAACGGCATGAAGCACTTCATCGACCACGAGATCAACTCTATTCAGAACTTTATGTCCGAGGACATGAAATCACTGTATGACATGATGGACGTGAACGTGTATCAGGAAAACATCTTCCATACCAAGATGTTACTTAAGGAATTCGACCTTAAGCACTATATGTTCCACACGAAGCCGGAAGATTTGAGCGAAGAAGAGCGTAAGGCGATTACTGACCTGCTCTGGAAAGAAATGCGCGAGATTTACTACGGCCGTAATATTCCGGCCGTGTAAGTGTTGCCCGGAGCAGGGACGCTTCGGGAAGTTACCGCTGTTTCATGAACTCGCGGTAGGCATTCACCACCTGAAGGAAGTCTTCTACGCCGCACAGCGACAGGCTTTCTTCGTCATAGTAGCTCATCCCCTCTTCCATCTCGTCGCCTGAAAACTCGAGCTGGTTGGCACGCACCATGACCTCTTCACCGTCCATCCACAGCGTGTATTCGTGCCCGGCACGTTGCCAGGAGCGTTCACTGCCTTTTACCGTTTTTGCCGCCTGTTCAACCTCATCAAGAAGGGCGAGATTTTCTTTCACCTCTTCGTTAAACCAGTGTCCAACGGCTTCGTGGCCCATCGACATACGCACTTTCACCACTCCGGTGATGTCGCGCAGAAATTCGTAATCCATAGTGTTTTCCTCTGCAAAGCCATTAGGGTAATTATCGCAGCAGAGAGGAAGAAAAAAAGCGTGAGAGGTGGGAGGAATGAAAATAAAAAGGTGAGAGCAAGACCCTGCGGCCTGATGCCCTCACCCCGTCCCTCTCCCACGGGAGAGGGTGCAAACACTAAAAACCGTCTCGTAGAGACGGTTTTGCTGTTTATACTGCCGTCTGGAAGATCACCCCGTCAGCCTTCTCGGTATACTGAGAGAGCTGGTCGAAGTTCAGGTAGCGATAGGTATCCACCGCGGTCTTATCCACCTGAGCCACAAAGGTCTGGTACTCTTCCGGCGTTGGCAGTTTGCCAATCAGCGCCGCAACCGCCGCCAGCTCCGCAGAGGCCAGGAAGACGTTCGCACCGGTACCTAAACGGTTCGGGAAGTTACGGGTCGAGGTGGAGACCACCGTCGCGCCGTCGGCGACGCGCGCCTGGTTGCCCATACACAGGGAACAGCCAGGAATTTCAATACGCGCCCCGCTCTTACCAAACACGCTGTAGTAACCCTCTTCGGTCAACTGAGCCGCGTCCATACGGGTTGGCGGCGCCACCCACAGACGGGTTGGCAGCTGGCCTTTGTGGGTATCCAGCAGCTTGCCGGCCGCACGGAAGTGGCCGATGTTGGTCATGCACGAACCGATGAACACTTCGTCGATCTTCTCGCCCTGAACTTCGGACAGCGGACGCGCGTCGTCCGGATCGTTCGGTGCACACAGGATTGGCTCTTTGATATCCGCCAGATCGATGTCGATCACCGCCGCGTACTCTGCGTCAGCATCGGCTTCCAGCAGCTGCGGATCGGCCAGCCATTTTTCCATGCCCTGGATACGACGCTCCAGCGTACGACGGTCGCCATAGCCTTCTGCAATCATCCACTTCAGCAGCACGATGTTAGAGTTCAGATACTCAATAATCGGCTCTTTGTTCAGCTTGATGGTACAGCCCGCAGCTGAACGCTCAGCGGAGGCATCGGTCAGCTCGAACGCCTGCTCAACCTTCAGATCCGGCAGACCTTCGATTTCCAGGATACGGCCAGAGAAGATGTTTTTCTTCCCTTTCTTCTCAACGGTCAGCAGACCCTGTTTAATCGCATACAGCGGGATCGCGTGAACCAGGTCGCGCAGGGTAATACCCGGCTGCATTTTACCTTTGAAGCGCACCAGCACCGATTCCGGCATATCCAGCGGCATCACGCCCGTCGCCGCAGCAAACGCCACCAGACCGGAGCCCGCCGGGAAAGAGATACCGATTGGGAAACGGGTATGGGAGTCACCGCCGGTACCCACGGTATCCGGCAGCAGCATGCGGTTCAGCCAGGAGTGGATGACGCCGTCACCCGGACGCAGAGAAACGCCGCCGCGGTTCATGATGAAGTCTGGCAGCGTGTGGTGCGTGGTCACGTCAACCGGCTTCGGATAGGCCGCCGTGTGGCAGAAGGACTGCATTACCAGGTCAGACGAGAAGCCCAGGCACGCCAGGTCTTTCAGTTCGTCACGGGTCATTGGGCCAGTGGTGTCCTGAGAGCCTACGGAGGTCATCTTCGGCTCGCAGTATGCGCCAGGACGAACACCGGCGACGCCGCAGGCGCGACCGACCATTTTCTGTGCCAGAGAGTAACCGCGATTGCTCTCCGCCACGTCTTTCGCGTGACGGAATACATCACTGTGCGGCAGACCCAGCGCTTCACGCGCTTTGGTGGTCAGGCCACGGCCGATGATCAGCGGAATACGGCCACCGGCACGCACTTCGTCGATCAGCACGTCGGTTTTCAGCTCAAAGCTCGCCAGCAGCTCGTTGGTTTCGTGGTTACGCACTTCACCTTTGTACGGGTAAACGTCAATCACGTCGCCCATGTTCAGGTTGGAGACGTCCACTTCGATCGGCAGTGCGCCCGCATCTTCCATGGTGTTGAAGAAGATCGGTGCAATTTTACCGCCGAGGCACAGGCCGCCACCGCGCTTGTTTGGCACATGCGGGATGTCGTCACCCATAAACCACAGCACGGAGTTAGTCGCGGATTTACGGGAAGAACCGGTACCCACAACGTCACCCACGTAGGCCAGCGGGAAGCCTTTTTTCTGCAGGGCTTCGATCTGTTTGATCGGGCCAACGCTGCCCGGCTGATCCGGCTCAATGCCTTCACGGGCGTTTTTCAGCATCGCCAGGGCGTGCAGAGGGATATCCGGACGAGACCACGCGTCCGGTGCCGGAGAGAGGTCATCGGTGTTGGTTTCACCGGTCACTTTGAAGACGGTAACGGTGATTTTTTCAGCCAGCGCAGGACGGTTCAGGAACCATTCGGCATCCGCCCAGGACTGCATCACCTGCTTCGCATAGACGTTGCCTGCTTTGGCTTTTTCTTCTACATCGTAGAAGTTATCGAACATCAGCAGCGTGGAAGAGAGCGCTTTAGCGGCAATCGGTGCCAGCTTGTCGTTATCCAGCGCGTCAATCAGCGGATGAATGTTGTAACCACCCTGCATGGTGCCGAGCAGTTCAATGGCTTTTTCAGGAGTAACCAGTGGGGAGGTGGCTTCGCCTTTGGCGATAGCAGCAAGGAATCCGGCTTTTACGTAGGCAGCTTCATCTACGCCAGGCGGTACGCGGTTGATCAGCAGATCTAACAGGAATTCTTCTTCGCCCTTAGGCGGGTTCTTCAGCAGCTCGACGAGCGCGGCCATTTGGGTTGCATCTAAAGGTTTGGGTACAATTCCCTCGGCGGCACGTTCTGCTACGTGCTTACGGTATTCTTCTAGCACGACGGTTCTCCTCGCTCTCATTGTCATATGCGGCGGGCGTTCTCTTCACGCTCCTGTGAGACAGCAGTTTGTAGGGTAAATGCCCGATACCGCGTCGGGCAGCATAGCAGGATTTCTGCACAGTGTTAATCCGTTTACAAAAAAGCAACATTAAAAAATTTGCTGAATCGTTAAGCATGGTGTAGCGGGGTGAGGAGGTGAATTTTGGGGACAAAAAAACCGCCTGATAGCGGTTTATTTGTTGCCTTGCGGTGGTAGCACACCGGGTTGGCAGATTTGCGGCAATGCACTCGTCATGAATAATGCTCCTGAGTAATTAGATACGCAAGTCCATATTTTGTGTTTACGAGCCGCCATCCAGTTTCGAATGAAAAAGAATGAAACTGCATTTCACCTCTTTTCAGTCCATTTAGGCTGTAATACTGTTGCCCCCGGCCTGCTTCGCTGGTGTAGCAACCAGTCACCGGGCCCGGGAGCAGTTCCGTAACCTACGCGGCAATGTACTCATTTGCCAGGTTCTGCCTTTCCCGGTGGAGAATGAACCCGCGTAGCCTGTACAGGAACGCACGCAATGGAGATGCGAATCACTGCGCTGATCGTTGTGACTGGTTTACTGCTAACCGCGCTGCACGGTGGCTGGAACATATCCGACATCACGGTGCTGTTTGTCGTCAACCTCGGCAACTAGCTGCTGGCCGCTCGTAAGAGCGGCCTTCTGAATTCCCTGCGGTTTTTACCGCATCGCATATAATTGTGTAATAAATACTCACAATCTTTATCCGGACGTACCGGACGCTTCCCAATAAAAGTCAAAACAGTAAAAGACGGGTGAATAATACTCACGCCAACCGTAACGCCTCACGGCACAGCGCTTGTCTCGTTGGAGTTATTTTATGAAGTTGCCCTTTAAGCCACATCTGCTCGTCCTTCTGTGCAGTGCCGGGCTGCTTGCCGCCTCAGGCGTCATGTTTGTCAAAAGCCGCGCAACGGAACCCGTTGCGCCCGTCCCCGTCGCTCAACAACCGGCGGCCCCCGCTGCACCGGCAGCAGCAACGCCCGCCCCTGTCGTCGCGCCAGCCTACACTGCCGCGCAAATCGATCAGTGGGTTGCCCCTATCGCGCTCTACCCGGACGCCCTGCTGTCACAGATCTTGATGGCCTCGACTTACCCGGCCAACGTGATTCAGGCGGCGCAGTGGTCAAAAGACAACCCTAAAATGGAAGGAGACGCCGCCATTCAGGCCGTTGCCAGCCAGCCCTGGGATCCCAGCGTCAAATCGCTGGTTGCATTTCCTCAGCTGATGTCCCTGATGGGTGAAAACCCGCCGTGGGTACAAAATCTGGGCGATGCGTTTCTCGCGCAGCCGAAGGACGTAATGGATTCTGTTCAGCGCCTGCGCGCGCTGGCACAGAAGACAGGCGCGTTACAATCCACGCCTCAGCAGACGGTCACCACCGTGACTAAACCGGCTCCGGCTAAAACCAGCGCCACCGAGACAACGACAACAACCACGTCTGCGCCCGCGCCAACGGTGATCAAAATTGAATCTGCCGACCCGCAGGTTGTGTACGTCCCCACCTATAACCCTAATACGGTTTACGGTACCTGGCCCAACACCGCCTATCCGCCCACCTATCTCCCGCCTACACCCGGGGAGCAGTTTGGCAACAGCTTCGTCAACGGCTTAGGCTTCAGCCTGGGTGTCGCCACAACCTATGCCATTTTCAGCAATATCGACTGGGATGACGACGATGACTGGGATTACCATCATGACGGTGACTGGGATAATCACGGCGGCTATAACCGCAACGGTGATAACAACATCAATATCAACGTTGAGAACTTCAATAAAATCAGCGGACAGCGTCTGACGGACGCCAACCGTACCTGGCAGCATAACCCGGCCTATCGGGAAGGTGTGCCCTATCCGACTAACCAGCTCAACACCCGTTTCCACTCCACCAGCACGGCTACCGGGCTAAGCTCAACGCAGCAAAAACCGGTTAACCGGGACAGCCAGCGTCAGGCGGCCCTGAACCAGATGGAGAAATCCACGGGTAAAACCTTCCCGCAAATGGCACGTCCCGGCACGAAAGACGTGCAGCGTCAGGCCTCAAGTGAACAGCTGAAGCAGATTTCCCAGCGCAATAACTACCGTGGCTACGACACCAAACCGCAGACGGCGAAGCGGACCACCACGCAGCAGCGAGAAAATCGCCAGGCCACCGCGCAGAGACAAGAGAAACGGGTTTCGCAGCCCGCGCAGCAACGCGCTCTGCAGCAGCGGAACAGCCAGCCCCGGGCCAATGCCCTGAGCGGCAACGACAGCCGCTCCGCGAACTGGCAGGCGCAGCAGCAGCGCGGTGCGCAAAGCAGACAACTTGCGGCTCGCCAGCAGCAGCCGCGTCAGGCGTCTGGTGGACGCGCTGAACGCCGTGAATTTAGACATCGCTAAGGGAACCGACATGAAACGTAAATTACTCAGTGGAATGGTGTTGTTCATGCTTTCGGCCTCGGCGATGGCGCAGCAGTCCTTTAGCACGCCCGACCAGGCGACCGATGCGCTGGCTAGCGCCATTAGTGAGCATAATGAGCGCGCAATGAGCAACCTGCTTGGAGAGAACTGGCGCGATTTTCTGCCCCCCGAAGGCGTTGATCCGGATGCCGTCGATCGTTTCCTGCGCGACTGGAAAGTTCGTCATAACACCGTTGTCGAAGGGGATACGGCGCATCTTGTTGTTGGAGATAACGACTGGCAGCTTCCCATCCCGGTGATCAAAACCGCCGCCGGCTGGCAATTCGATATCAAAGAAGGGGCGGAAGAGATCCTGACCCGCGAAATCGGGCGTAACGAACTTGCCGCCATTGAAGCCTTACATGCCTATGTTGATGCGCAGCAAAGCTACTTTGCGATGAACCAGAAATACGCGCAGAAGATTGTCAGCTCGAAGGGCAAAAAAGATGGTTTGTACTGGCCCGCCTCTCCCGGCGAAGCGCCCAGTCCGCTCGGACCGGCATTTAGCCCAAAAGAGCCGGGGACCGGCTATCACGGCTATCGCTTCCGGATCCTGCCGGATAAAAACGGTTTCGCGATGGTCGCCTGGCCGGTCAGCTACGGCCAGACGGGCGTGATGAGCTTTGTGATAAACCAGGACGACAAAGTGTACCAGTCCGATCTCGGCAGCGAGTCGGAGCAAAAGGCCCGGGCGCTAGCCTCATACGCGCCTGATAAAACCTGGCAGCCCGTCGAACCCTGAATACCCGCTCTGCCTGCAGGCCGGGTAAGGCGAAGCCGCCCCCCGGCTTTTTAACTTACAGAATATTGGCGACAGATTTCGCCAGCTGAGCTTCCAGAACCGGTTTGGCTTCTTCAAACTTCAGGTTTACTTTGTTAGCGTTCGACACCACGCGGGTTTGATACTTCGCACGGTCGCCCTGCTCGGAGCTGGTTTGCAGCTTCACGCCAGACGTTCCCTGACGCAGCGCCGCGATGTTGTCCGTGGTCACCTTCGCCTTGCTGCGCTCGGAGATCTGCAGGTCGGTCACCATGGTATAGTTTACGTCTTCCACCATCGCATCTGCCGCCATGCCGATCAGCCCCGCAGCCAGTCCCACGCCCAGCGCTGCGCCGGAGGAGTTGCTGTTGTAGGCCGTGATACCGGCACCCAGCGCGGCACCCACAGCGGCACCTTCATAGCCGGTTTTCAGGTAGCCCTGAGATTCACGCAGGTCCATTTTGTCTGCTTTCAGAACGTTAGCCTGCACCCAATAGTATGCGCTGTCAGGAGAGCTGGTGACCTTGTATCCCTTGGCACTCAGATCGTTTGCCAGCAGCGTCTGCAGGTTGCTCATGTCTTTATCAGAAGTGTTTTTAACCTGAATGTAGACCGTTTTTTCACTGGATGGCTCAAGCCAGATGGTTTCACTCATCTGCGTTTTTACTTCCAGGTTGCGTTTTTTCACCGCCGTCGTCATCGCACCGCACCCGGTCAGCGTCATCACTGCCGCTAATAAGCCAATCCCCATCACTTTCTTCAAAGACATGTTATTTCCTTTTTGTGTGTAATCAAAAGTCCAGAATCGTTAACCGTGCGGCCAGTAGCTACACAATGGTGCAAAAGGTATCGGCAGACAGATGAAAATTTTTAGAGGAAATAACAATAAGTTACCTACCATAATGGGTAGTTTTCAGGCAAAAAAAACGCCTCCAGAGGAGGCGTTAGCAATCAGGGAAGAAACTTATTTCTTCTTCGCTTTCGCGTTTGGCAGGTCGGTGATGCTGCCTTCAAACACTTCTGCCGCCAGGCCCACGGACTCGTGCAGAGTCGGGTGTGCGTGGATGGTCAGCGCGATGTCTTCAGCGTCACAACCCATTTCGATAGCCAGACCGATTTCACCCAGCAGCTCGCCGCCGTTGGTACCGACAATCGCACCACCGATTACGCGGTGAGTCTCTTTGTCGAAGATCAGTTTGGTCATACCGTCTGCGCAGTCGGACGCGATAGCACGGCCAGAAGCAGCCCACGGGAAGGTGGCGGTTTCGTAGCTGATGCCTTTCTCTTTCGCTTCTTTCTCAGTCAGACCAACCCATGCCACTTCTGGCTCGGTGTACGCGATAGATGGGATCACTTTCGGATCGAAGTAGTGCTTCATGCCGGCGATAACTTCAGCGGCAACGTGGCCTTCGTGAACACCTTTGTGCGCCAGCATTGGCTGACCGACGATATCGCCGATAGCAAAGATGTGCGGCACGTTAGTACGCAGCTGTTTGTCAACGCGGATGAAGCCACGGTCGTCCACTTCCACGCCAGCTTTGCCCGCGTCGAGGTTTTTACCGTTCGGTACACGACCGATAGCCACCAGCACGGCGTCGTAACGCTGTGGTTCGGATGGGGCTTTTTTGCCTTCCATGGAAACGTAAATACCGTCTTCTTTCGCTTCAACGGCAGTCACTTTGGTTTCCAGCATCAGGTTGAATTTCTTGCTGATGCGCTTGGTGAAGACTTTAACGATGTCTTTGTCAGCAGCCGGGATAACCTGGTCGAACATTTCAACCACGTCGATCTCTGAACCCAGCGCATGGTACACGGTACCCATTTCCAGACCGATGATACCGCCGCCCATAACCAGCAGACGCTTAGGCACGGTTTTCAGCTCCAGCGCATCGGTGGAATCCCACACGCGTGGATCTTCATGTGGAATGAATGGCAGTTCGATTGGGCGAGAGCCTGCCGCGATGATCGCGTTGTCGAAGTTGATCACGGTTTTGCCGTTTTCGCCTTCCACTTCCAGGGTATTCGCACCGGTGAATTTACCCAGACCGTTTACCACTTTCACTTTACGGCCTTTGGCCATACCCGCCAGCCCGCCGGTCAGCTGAGTGATAACTTTCTCTTTCCAGGTACGAATTTTGTCGATGTCGGTTTTCGGCTCGCCGAAGACGATACCGTGTTCAGCCAGCGCTTTGGCTTCTTCGATAACTTTCGCTACGTGCAGCAGCGCTTTAGAAGGGATACAGCCGACGTTCAGACAAACACCGCCGAGGGTGCTGTAACGTTCTACGATGACGGTTTCCAGACCTAAATCCGCTGCGCGAAATGCTGCGGAGTAACCTGCCGGGCCTGCCCCAAGTACTACGACCTGAGTTTTGATTTCTGTGCTCATCATGACCTCTTAGTTTATACCCGTCGTCCACCGGGTCGTTCTATCCGCCCGCAGTTTACAAAATTGTTAACAATTTTGAAACAACAAACGGCTCACGAATTGTCGCTTTCGCCAATAACCTCACAAACGCCATGAGATTATCAGAAAAAAGCCGGCCGACTGGCCGGCTTTTCGATTACATCACCAGGCGGCGAATGTCGCTCAGCATGTTGTTGATGATGGTGATGAAACGCGCACCATCAGCACCGTCGATCACGCGGTGGTCGAAGGACAGAGAGATTGGCATCATCAGACGCGGTACGAACTCTTTGCCATTCCACACCGGCTCCATCGCGGACTTGGACACACCGAGGATAGCCACTTCCGGCGCGTTCACAATCGGCGCGAAGTGGGTGGTACCCAGGCCGCCGATGCTGGAGATGGTGAAGCAGCCGCCCTGCATTTCGCCGGCAGTCAGCTTACCATCACGCGCTTTCTTGGAGATGGTGGTCAGTTCACGGGACAGCTCAGTGATGCTCTTCTTGTTCACGTCTTTGAAGACCGGAACAACCAGACCATTTGGCGTATCAACCGCAACACCGATGTTGATGTATTTCTTCAGCGTCAGCTTCTGGCCGTCTTCGGACAGGGAGCTGTTGAAGCGTGGCATCTGTTCCAGAGCCGCAGCAACCGCCTTCATGATGAAGACCACTGGGGTGAATTTCACGTCCAGTTTACGCTTCTCAGCTTCGGCGTTCTGCTGTTTACGGAACGCTTCCAGATCGGTGATATCGGTCTTATCGAAGTGCGTAACGTGCGGGATCATCACCCAGTTACGGCTCAGGTTCGCACCAGAGATTTTCTGGATACGGCCCAGTTCCACTTCTTCGATCTCGCCGAACTTGCTGAAGTCCACTTTCGGCCATGGCAGCATGCCCGGGATACCGCCGCCAGCGGCTGCAGCTGGTGCAGCTTCGGCGCGTTTCACCGCGTCTTTCACGTAGGTCTGAACGTCTTCGCGCAGGATACGACCCTTACGGCCGGTCCCTTTCACTTTCGCCAGGTTAACACCGAATTCGCGCGCCAGGCGACGAATCAGCGGCGTCGCGTGGACGTAAGCGTCGTTTTCAGCGAACTCTGATTTTTCTGCTTTTGCAGCAGGGGCAGCGGCTGGTTTAGCAGCCTGAGCCGGTGCAGCAGTCGGTGCTGGAGCAGCCGCGGCAGCCGGAGCTGCAGCAGGCGCAGCGCCTTCCACTTCGAAGACCATGATCAGAGAGCCGGTAGACACTTTGTCGCCGGTGCTGATTTTGATCTCTTTAACGGTACCCGCGAATGGCGCAGGGACTTCCATAGAAGCCTTGTCGCCTTCAACGGTGATCAGTGACTGTTCAGCGGCAACTTTGTCGCCCACTTTTACCATCACTTCGGTGACTTCAACTTCATCACCGCCGATGTCCGGTACGTTAACGTCTTTCGCGCCGCCAGCAGCGGCTGGTGCTGCGGCTGGTGCCGGAGCAGCGGCCTGTGCAGGCGCGGCAGCGCCTTCTGCACCTGCCACTTCGAAGACCATAATCAGGGAGCCAGTAGACACTTTGTCACCGGTGTTGATCTTGATCTCTTTAACGGTACCGGCGAACGGCGCTGGCACTTCCATAGAGGCTTTGTCGCCTTCTACGGTGATCAGTGACTGCTCGGCCGCAACGGTGTCGCCCACTTTCACCAGGATTTCAGTGACTTCTACTTCGTCACCGCCGATGTCAGGCACGTTGACGTCTTTCGCGCTCGCGGCAGCGGCTGGAGCAGCGGCGGCCGGAGCGGCTTTCTTCTCTTCCTGCGCAGGTGCAGCTGCTGCTGCACCGTCGGCGGAATCGAAAATCATGATCAGTTTGCCAGTCTCGGTTTTATCGCCAACAGAGACTTTGATCTCTTTAACGATGCCAGCCTGAGGAGACGGGACTTCCATAGAGGCTTTGTCGCCTTCTACGGTGATCAGCGACTGTTCAGCTTCAACTTTGTCGCCAACTTTGACCAGGATCTCGGTGATTTCAACTTCATCAGCCCCGATGTCCGGTACATTGATTTCGATAGCCATTATTCTTTTACCTCTTACGCCAGACGCGGGTTAACTTTTTCTGCATCGATGTTGAATTTGGTGATTGCGTCCGCAACCACTTTCTTATCGATTTCGCCACGTTTAGCCAGTTCGCCCAGTGCTGCTACAACCACGTAAGAAGCATCAACTTCGAAGTGGTGACGCAGGTTTTCGCGGCTGTCAGAACGACCGAAGCCGTCAGTACCCAGAACGCGATAATCATCAGCTGGAACGTAAGTACGAACCTGCTCAGCGAACAGTTTCATATAGTCAGTAGACGCCACCGCTGGCGCGTCGTTCATCACCTGAGCGATGTACGGAACGCGTGGGGTTTCCATTGGGTGCAGCATGTTCCAGCGCTCACAATCCTGGCCATCACGCGCCAGTTCAGTGAAGGAGGTCACAGAGTACACATCGGAACCGACACCGTAGTCTTTCGCCAGGATCTGTGCTGCTTCACGTACGTGACGCAGGATAGAACCGGAGCCCAGCAGCTGAACTTTACCTTTGCTACCTTCAATGGTTTCGAGTTTGTAGATACCTTTACGGATACCTTCCTCGGCACCTGCTGGCATTGCCGGCATGTGGTAGTTTTCGTTCAGGGTGGTGATGTAGTAGTAAATGTTCTCCTGCGCTTCACCGTACATGCGCTGCAGACCGTCATGCATGATGACTGCCACTTCGTACGCGTAAGACGGGTCGTAAGAGATACAGTTAGGGATAGTCAGAGACTGAATGTGGCTGTGGCCATCTTCGTGCTGCAGACCTTCACCGTTCAGGGTCGTACGACCGGAAGTACCACCGATCAGGAAGCCGCGAGCCTGCTGGTCGCCTGCCTGCCAGCACAGGTCACCGATACGCTGGAACCCGAACATGGAGTAGTAAATGTAGAACGGGATCATCGGCAGGTTGTTGGTGCTGTAAGAGGTCGCAGCAGCCAGCCAGGATGCGCCTGCGCCCAGCTCGTTGATACCTTCCTGCAGGATCTGACCTTTCTCGTCTTCTTTGTAGTAAGCAACCTGCTCACGGTCCTGCGGGGTGTACTGCTGGCCGTTCGGGCTGTAGATACCGATCTGACGGAACAGACCTTCCATACCGAAAGTACGCGCTTCGTCGGCAATGATTGGCACGAGGCGATCTTTGATCGACTTGTTCTTCAGCATCACGTTCAGGGCACGAACGAAAGCGATAGTGGTAGAGATCTCTTTGTTCTGCTCTTCCAGCAGCTGAGAGAAGTCTTCCAGCGCTGGCAGTTCCAGCTTCTCGGTGAAGTTAGGCTGGCGAGCTGGCAGGTAGCCTTTCAGCGCCTGACGACGTTCGTGCAGGTACTTGTGCTCTTCAGACCCTTCCGGGAAGGTGATGTAAGACAGGTTTTCGACCTGCTCATCGGTAACTGGAACGTTGAAACGGTCGCGGATATAGCGCACGCCGTCCATGTTCATTTTCTTAACCTGGTGAGCGATGTTTTTACCTTCTGCGGTATCACCCATGCCGTAACCTTTGATGGTGTGAGCCAGGATTACAGTCGCTTTACCTTTGGTTTCACGCGCTTTTTTCAGTGCAGCGTAGATTTTCTTCGGATCGTGACCACCACGGTTCAGGGCCCAGATCTGCTCATCAGTCCAGTCTGCAACCAGGGCTGCAGTTTCTGGATATTTGCCGAAGAAGTGCTCACGCACGTAGGCACCGTCTTTGGATTTGAAGGTCTGGTAGTCACCGTCAACGGTTTCGTTCATCAGCTGGATCAGTTTACCGCTGGTGTCTTTACGCAGCAGTTCGTCCCAACGGGAACCCCACATGACTTTGATCACGTTCCAGCCAGCACCTGCGAAGATGCCTTCCAGTTCGTTGATGATCTTGCCGTTACCGGTTACCGGACCATCCAGACGCTGCAGGTTACAGTTGATGATGAAGCACAGGTTGTCCAGCTTCTCACGGGTCGCGATGGTGATCGCGCCTTTGGATTCTGGCTCATCCATTTCGCCGTCGCCCAGGAAGGCGTATACGGTCTGCTCAGAGGTGTCTTTCAGACCACGGTGTTCCAGATACTTCAGGAATTTCGCCTGGTAGATCGCACCGATTGGGCCCAGACCCATTGATACGGTCGGGAACTGCCAGAATTCAGGCATCAGTTTAGGGTGCGGGTAAGAAGACAGACCTTTACCGTGAACTTCCTGACGGAAGTTATTCATCTGCTCTTCAGTCAGACGACCTTCCAGGAATGCACGTGCATAGATGCCCGGAGAGATATGGCCCTGGAAGTACACCAGATCGCCGCCGTCTTTCTCGTTCGCTGCACGGAAGAAGTGGTTGAAGCACACTTCGTAAACGGTCGCAGAAGACTGGAAGGACGCCATGTGGCCACCCAGCTCCAGGTCTTTCTTGGAGGCGCGCAGAACGGTCATGATGGCGTTCCAGCGAATTGCAGAACGGATACGACGTTCCAGATCCAGATTGCCCGGGTATTCCGGTTCGTCTTCAACGGCAATCGTGTTTACGTAGTTGCTAGCCCCTGCACCTGAAGCAACCTTCACGCCGCCTTTGCGGGCTTCAGAAAGCAGCTGATCAATCAGATACTGAGCGCGCTCAACACCTTCTTCACGGATGACCGATTCGATCGCCTGTAGCCAGTCGCGAGTTTCGATCGGATCCACGTCATTTTGGAGACGTTCTGACATGGGGGTATTCCTTATCTATCTAATACGTTGATTTGTCTGGAACCTGTCCCATTGTGCTCTTGGGCAAGAACACAATAAGACAGGTTCTGCGTTTAGTTGCCGCGCTCTAAAAGTACCTGGCGCTTAATCCTTTCGTTGCTGTATGCGGCGTAATGAACGTTCGCGACGCGATTGTTCACGGCTGCGGTCCAGCAAGATTTCCTCAATGAAAGCCAGATGGCGGTGCGACGCTTCGCGCGCCTGCTCCGGTTCCCCGGCCATTATCGCCTCGAATACTCGGGTGCGATGGTTGCTTACCAGTGGGAGCATGTCCCGACGGGCATACAACAATTCAAAATTTTGACGAACGTTCTGGGCCAGCATCGGCTCCATGCAGCGTAGCAGATGGAGGAGCACCACATTGTGTGCCGCTTCGGTAACGGCGATTTGATACTGGACGACGGCGCTGGACTCGGCGTCTAAATCGCCGGACTGCTGTGCCCGTTCAATGGCCTGATGCAGTTCGCGGATACGCACGCGATCTTCATCAGTGCTGCGAAGGGCGGCGTAATAGGCCGCAATACCTTCCAGCGCGTGACGGGTCTCAAGCAGGTCAAACTGGGATTCTGGGTGGTCAGAGAGAAGTTCTACCAGCGGATCGCTGAAGCTCTGCCACAGGCTGTTTTGCACAAAGGTTCCGCCGCCCTGGCGACGAAGCAGCAAGCCCTTTGCTTCGAGACGTTGAATCGCCTCACGCAGAGAAGGACGTGAAACGTCGAACTGTTTTGCCAGCTCGCGTTCTGGCGGAAGTTTCTCACCCGGGCGCAGAGTCCCTTCGAGGATTAAAAACTCCAGCTGCTGCTCAATCACATCAGATAGTTTTGGTTGGCGAATTTTGCTGTAGGCCATATTCCCTGTCTTACGCCTTTTTGCCCGGAGTCAATTGGTCTTACCAATTTCTATTTCGTATCGCTAAAGTAACAAAGTATTCACCTTCTGTCCATATTGGTTTTGATTGAAATCAGTAAACCCTGCACATTTTAACAACCTTACAGAAATAACGTTTCAGAAATGTAACTTTGCACAAATGAGTTGATTACCCCCAAAGAGGCAGTTTTGACCATAATGAAACGAGGGTTTTAGCAATCTGAAGCGATTCAACAAGGCAAATAATGAAAATTCGCCCACTTAAGGCGCATTTCTATTCTATAGGTTGGGTGAGGAACAACGAGCGGGCCGATTTACAAATGCTTTCTTTTTATTCAAGTCGTCATCCCCCCTTCATAAAGCAGGTGCATTCGCAGGCACTTACCACTATTCTGGCGCTTACGGAAGCCATCTCCGCTTTTTTCGGTCTCGTTAACCGTAAAGAAATAAATACAGAATATGGATTTTCATAATTACACACGCTCAGCGTGAACATAACAACCACACACGAGGTTTCAAATGGAAGCTCAACAGCACGGCGATCAGCTAAAGCGCGGGCTTAAAAACCGCCATATTCAGCTCATCGCACTGGGCGGTGCGATTGGTACCGGCCTGTTTCTGGGCAGCGCATCCGTTATCCAGTCTGCCGGTCCGGGCATTATTTTGGGTTACGCGATTGCGGGTTTCATTGCTTTTCTGATCATGCGCCAGCTGGGCGAAATGGTCGTGGAAGAGCCGGTCGCAGGCTCCTTCAGCCACTTTGCCTATAAGTACTGGGGCAGCTTTGCCGGTTTCGCCTCGGGCTGGAACTACTGGGTGCTGTACGTTCTGGTTGCCATGGCCGAACTGACCGCCGTCGGGAAATACATTCAGTTCTGGTATCCCGAAATCCCAACCTGGGCTTCTGCTGCAGCCTTCTTCGTCATTATCAACGCCATTAACCTGACCAACGTTAAAGTGTTCGGGGAGATGGAGTTCTGGTTTGCCATCATCAAGGTCATTGCCGTGGTGGCGATGATTATCTTCGGCGGCTGGCTGCTGTTCAGCGGCAACGGCGGCCCGCAGGCCACGGTGCGTAACCTCTGGGAACAGGGTGGATTCCTGCCTCACGGCATGACCGGTCTGGTGATGATGATGGCGATCATTATGTTCTCCTTCGGCGGCCTGGAGCTGGTGGGTATTACCGCTGCCGAAGCCGATAACCCGGAGCAAAGCATTCCGAAAGCCACAAATCAGGTCATCTACCGTATTCTGATCTTCTATGTGGGCTCACTGGCCGTGCTGCTCTCCCTGCTGCCGTGGACGCGCGTGACCGCTGACACCAGCCCGTTTGTTCTCATCTTCCACGAGCTGGGCGACACCTTTGTCGCCAACGCGCTGAATATCGTGGTGCTGACCGCTGCGCTCTCCGTATACAACAGCTGCGTATACTGCAACAGCCGTATGCTGTTCGGCCTCGCCCAACAGGGCAACGCGCCGAAGATGCTGCTTAACGTTGATAAACGCGGCGTGCCGGTGAATACCATCATTGTTTCCGCCATCGTGACCGCCCTGTGCGTGCTCATTAACTACATGGCACCGGAATCGGCGTTTGGCCTGCTGATGGCGCTGGTGGTCTCTGCCCTGGTCATCAACTGGGCGATGATCAGCCTGGCACACATCAAGTTCCGCCGCGCGAAACAGCAGCAGGGCGTCACCACGCGCTTCCCTGCCCTGCTCTATCCGCTGGGTAACTGGATCTGCCTGCTGTTTATGGCGGCCGTGCTGGTGATCATGCTGATCACGCCGGGTATGGCGATTTCCGTCTACCTGATCCCGGTCTGGATTGCGATCCTGGGCGTGGGCTATCTCTTCAGCCAGAAAAGCCGTAATGCCATGAAGGCGCACTAAACCTCTCGCCGCGGTACCTGCTTTTGCGGGTGCCGCGCGTTGTTACCTCCTTCACACTTTCACGCCCACAGCACATTTATCCATATCACCGCCCTGATACTGCAACGCATATATTCCTTTGCCAGCGAATAATTCTCTCCATACCGTAACCCGGAGAGCAGTCTATGGATAACGCAAAGCTGTCAGTAAAAGAAAAGATCGGCTATGGGATGGGCGACGCCGGATGTAACATCATCTTCGGCGCCATCATGCTGTTTGTTAACTATTTCTATACGGATATTTTTGGCCTGGCACCTGCGCTGGTCGGCGTGCTGCTGCTGTCCGTCCGCGTGATTGACGCCGTAACGGACCCGATCATGGGGGCGATTGCCGACCGTACCCGCAGTAAATATGGCCGGTTTCGTCCATGGCTGCTGTGGATTGCTTTCCCCTACGCGCTGTTCAGCATCCTGATGTTCACCACGCCAGAGTGGAGCTATAACAGCAAAGTTATCTATGCGTTTGTCACCTACTTCCTGCTGTCGTTAACCTATACGGCCATCAACATCCCTTACTGCTCGTTAGGTGGAGTGATCACCAACGATCCAAAAGAGCGCGTGGCCTGCCAGTCGTATCGCTTCGTGCTGGTCGGCATTGCCACGCTGCTGCTCTCATTAACGCTGCTGCCGATGGCCGACTGGTTTGGCGGGGACAACAAAGCCAAAGGCTACCAGATGGCGATGACCGTGCTGGCGCTGATTGGCACCTGTATGTTCCTGTTCTGCTTCGCCACCGTGCGCGAGCGCGTGCGTCCGGCAGTGCAAACCAACGACGAACTGAAAAACGACCTGAAAGACGTGTGGAAAAACGACCAGTGGGTGCGCATTCTGCTGCTGACGCTCTGCAACGTCTGCCCGGGCTTTATCCGCATGGCGGCGACCATGTATTACGTCACCTGGGTGATGGGCCAGAGCACCCACTTCGCCACGCTGTTTATCAGCCTGGGCGTGGTGGGCATGATGCTCGGCAGCGTGCTGGCAAAAGTGCTGACCGACCGCTGGTGTAAGCTGAAGGTCTTCTTCTGGACCAATATCGTGCTGGCGATTTTCTCCTGCGCCTTCTATTTCTTCGACCCGAAAGCCACCGTCACCATCGTGGTGCTCTACGTCCTGCTGAACATCCTGCACCAGATCCCGTCTCCGCTGCACTGGTCGCTGATGGCCGACGTGGACGACTACGGCGAGTGGAAAACCGGGAAGCGCATCACCGGGATCAGCTTCTCGGGCAACATCTTCTTCCTGAAGCTGGGGCTGGCGATTGCCGGGGCGATGGTCGGGTTCCTGCTCTCCTGGTACGGTTATGACGCGGCCGCAAAAGCGCAAAGCGCGGACGCCCTTAACGGGATCGTGCTGCTCTTTACCGTCATTCCGGGCGTGGGTTATTTGATTACCGCGGGCGTGGTACGTCTGCTGAAGGTGGACCGTGAGACCATGAAGCAGATCCAGGCCGATCTGGAAAAGCGCCGTACCAACTACCGCGAACTGAACGACTATCAGGAACTCAAAGCCGCTGAGACTAAATAAGGAAAGCCGCATGCATAACTGGCCAAACCCGTTTATCGAACAACGCGCCGACCCGTACATTTTACGCCATGAGGGACAGTACTATTTTATTGCCTCCGTGCCGCAGTACGACAGGCTGGCGATCCGCCGCGCGGACTCGCTGGAAGGACTACGCGACGCTGAAGAGGTAGTGGTCTGGCGCAAACCCGAGACCGGCCCGATGAGCCAGCTCATCTGGGCGCCGGAACTGCATCATATCGACGGAAAGTGGTACATCTATTTTGCCGCGACGCACACCCAGGCGCTCGACGCGCTCGGGATGTTCCAGCACCGTATGTTTGCGATTGAGTGTGCGGACCGCGATCCGCTCAGCGGTACCTGGATCGAGAAAGGGCAAATCAACACCCCGTTCGACACCTTCGCCCTGGACGCCACCACCTTTGTTCATCAGGGCAAACGATGGTACCTGTGGGCGCAAAAGGCACCGGATATCACCGGGAACTCCAACCTTTATCTGTGCGAAATGGCGAACCCGTGGACGCTAAAAGGCGAGCCGATGATGCTCAGCAAACCGGAGTATGACTGGGAATGCCGTGGTTTCTGGGTCAACGAAGGTCCGGCGGTGCTGGTTCACGGCGATAAGCTGTTTATCAGCTATTCCGCCAGCGCCACCGACGAGAACTACTGCATGGGACTGCTGTGGATAGACCTGAATGCCGATCCGCAAAACCCAGCAAACTGGCACAAATCCCCTCGCCCGGTTTTCGTCACCAGCTACGAGAACCGCCAGTACGGCCCAGGACACAACAGCTTTACGCAAACGCCGGAAGGGGAAGATGTGCTGGTGTATCACGCGCGGAACTACACCGAAATTGAGGGCGATCCGCTGTACGATCCGAACCGTCATACCCGCCTGAAGCGCGTCCGCTGGAATGAAAACGGGATGCCTGATTTCGGCATCCCGCCTGCGGATTCGCTTTAGTCTTTGCGGCGCGCTGGCTTACACCAGCGTGCCGTAGATCGTCAGCAGCGCCACGATAACCACCACCACAAACGACGTTTTCTTCGCCATGGAAACAGCGGCTTTCGGTGTTTCAATCTTGTCGGTATGCGGCTCACGAGCCAGCGAGAACTGCGCCAGGCGCGTCAACACCTGGTACTGGGACGTATGGCGGTCCCCAAGAGAAGCGAACCATGCGGGCAGCGCTTTTTCACCGTGGCCAATTAAGGCGTACACCACGCCCACCAGACGTACCGGGAGCCAGTCGAGCACGTGCAGGATGGCATCAATGCCGGACAGCAAACGTTCATGCGGCGTCAGGTAACGGGCAAGCCAGGTCTGCCAGGCGCGCAGGAACGCATACCCCATCAGCAAAACCGGTCCCCACGGGCCGCCCACCACAAACCAGAACAGCGGTGCCAGGTAGTAACGAAAGTTAATCCACAGCAGCGCATTCTGCAGTTCGCGCAGAAACTCGCGCTCGTCGCAGTCCGGCGGCACGCCGTGGATCATCGTCAACTCGCTCGCCATGGCACCGCGCGCATGGGCATCGTCACGGGAGGCGGCTTTCAGGTAGGCGTGATAGTGCAAGCGCACCTTGCCCGCACCAATGCACAGCACGCCGAGCAGGATCCACACCACCAGCAGCGGCACGTTGAAAAAGAGTCCGTACAGCGAGCGCAGCAGCAGGAAGGTAATAAGCATGACGCCCGCCATCATCAGCAGCGTGCGCAGCATGGAAAAGTGCTTGATGCGGCGGAATAACACCTCCAGCCGGTGATCCAGTTGCCAGTGCTCGCCGAGCTTGAACAGGCGTTCAGCGATGATAACCAGCAGCATGGTAAACAACGTCATGGTATCTCCTTATTCTGACGACGCGGCAAGCATGGCGCGAAACCGCGGCCAGTCAAATGCCGGGCCGGGATCGGTTTTTCTCGCCGGAGCGATATCGCTGTGCCCGGTTATATTGTCGGCGATTGCCGGGTAGAGTCCGATAAGCGTGTGGGTAATAGCAATCAGCTGCTGATACTGGGCATCGGTGTAGGGGGTAGTATCCGTGCCTTCCAGCTCAATCCCAATCGAGAAATCGTTGCACCGTTCGCGCCCGTGATACATCGATACCCCGGCATGCCAGGCGCGCTTATCAAAAGGAACATACTGAACCACCTCACCATCACGGCGAATCAGGCAGTGAGCCGACACGCGCAGATGCGCAATCTCAGCGAAGAAGGGATGAGCATTGGGATCTATCGTTCCCGTGAATAACGCATCGATCCACGGGCCGCCAAACTCACCCGGTGGGAGGCTAATATTATGAACCACCAGCAGTGTGGGCTTTTCATCCTCCGGGCGGCAATCGTGGTGAGGCGAGGGCACACGCCGCGCATCCACCAGCCATCCGTTTTCTAACAACATGCTGGAACTCCTTCTGTATGGTGCAATGACTCGGTTCAGAGTAGCATGTTTCAATATTATGATTCGTTACCAATTTGGAGTTTTATCATGCCGCCTCGCCGCTACAACCCCGACCACCGACGTGAAGCGCTTCTGGAACGTATTAATATGGATATTCCGGCAAGCGTCGCCCATGCGTTGAAAGAAGACCTGGGCGGTGACGTTAATGCTGAAAAGGATATTACCGCACAATTGTTGCCAAAAGAGACACGCTCCCACGCGGTCATTATCACCCGCGAAGAGGGTGTTTTTTGCGGCAAGCGCTGGGTTGAAGAGGTCTTTACCCAGCTGGCGGGTGACGATGTACAGGTGACATGGCACGTTGATGATGGTGATGCAGTGACCGCCAATCAGCCGCTGTTCGAGCTGGACGGTCCTTCCCGCGTATTACTGACCGGCGAGCGTACCGCGCTCAATTTTGTCCAAACGCTCTCTGGCGTCGCCAGTGAAGTGCGCCGCTACGTTGACCTGCTGGCCGGCACCCGAACCCAGCTGCTTGATACCCGCAAAACGCTGCCGGGCCTGCGCACGGCGCTGAAGTACGCGGTGCTCTGCGGCGGCGGCGCAAACCATCGTCTGGGCTTATCCGATGCTTTCCTGATTAAAGAGAACCACATTATTGCTTCTGGCTCCGTACGTCAGGCGGTGGAGAAGGCATTCTGGCTGCATCCGGATGTGCCGGTTGAGGTGGAAGTCGAAAGCCTGGAAGAGCTGGAGCAGGCGATTAAGGCCGGGGCCGATATCATCATGCTCGATAACTTCGAAACCGAGCAGATGCGCGAGGCGGTAAAACTGACAAACGGCCGGGCTCAGCTTGAAGTATCCGGAAACGTCACTTTCGAAACGATCCGTGAATTCGCCGAAACCGGCGTGGATTACATCTCCGTCGGTGCGCTAACCAAACACGTTCGCGCTCTCGACCTCTCAATGCGCTTTAAATAACGCATTCTCCCCTCTCCACCCGGAGAGGGGAATTTCTGCCCCGCTCGCAGATCCGCTGTTCTTCCCTGCAATTCTGAATAAATTCTCTGAAGCCCCCTTCCCGTTCCTTTTTTTGCCCCTCGTTTCTGCTCTTTCGCGCTGACAGAGTAGCGCCACTTTGCATAAGGAGCAGATATGGACAGACAACAAGGCTTTACTCTCATTGAGCTGATGGTGGTCATCGGCATTATTGCGATTCTGAGCGCCATCGGCGTCCCTGCCTATCAGAATTACCTGCGCAAGGCGGCGCTGACCGATATGCTGCAAACCTTCGTTCCCTACCGCACCGCCATCGAGCTTTGCGCGCTGGATCACGGTGGTGTGGAAAGCTGCGATGCCGGCAGCAACGGCATCCCTTCCTCCACCACGACACGCTACGTGTCGGGAATGAGCGTAGCGAAAGGGATCGTGACCTTAACAGGACAGGAAAGTCTTAACGGGCTGGAAGTGGTCATGACGCCGCAGTGGAATGACGCTAACGGTATGACGGGCTGGACGCGTCTCTGCAACATCAGCGCTGATAGCGCCCTGAAGCAGGCCTGCGAAGACGTTTTCCGCTTCGACAATAACTGAGGAGCGGAAAATGAAGACCGATCAACTCGTGGCGCTTTGCCTTCGCCATCACGCACTGCTGCTTACCAGCGACAGTGAAATGGTCAGCATTGCCGTCGTGGGCAATCCCGCGGCCGAACTCATGGAGGCGCTGCGTTTCGCGACTCAGAAACGGATTGATATTGAGTGCTGGAGCGCTGAGCGCATGGAAAAACACCGGCAGCTCACGTCACAATCGCATTTGCCCGGTGTTTCGCAAACGCATTCAACGGTAGATATCCTCAACCACACGCTGCAGCAGGCAATCAACCAACGCGCCTCTGATATTCATATCGAACCGATGGAGCACGCGTGTCAGATTCGTTTACGTATCGACGGCGTACTTTGCCCGCAGCCTCCGCTTGCGGCGGAACTGGCTAACCTGCTCAGCGCGCGTTTAAAAGTGCTGGGTAATCTGGATATTGCTGAGCGCCGTTTACCCCAGGACGGCCAGTTTACGATTGAGCTGGCCAACGAGCCGGTTTCGTTTAGGATAGCGACGCTTCCCTGCAGCGGCGGCGAGAAAATTGTGCTGCGTCTCCTGCAGCAGGTTCCGCAGGCCCTTGAGCCGAAAGCGCTTGGCATGAATGCTGAGCAACTGGCCTGTTTTAATGCGGTTCTCCACCAGCCGCAGGGGCTGATTCTGGTCACCGGGCCTACCGGCAGCGGCAAAACCGTGACGCTGTACAGTGCGCTGCAGTCGCGTAACACCCCTGACGTCAACATCTGCAGCGTCGAAGATCCTATTGAGATCCCCCTTGCCGGATTAAACCAGACGCAGATTAATCCCCGGGCGGGTTTAACCTTCCAGAGCGTGCTGCGGGCGCTGCTGCGTCAGGATCCCGACATTATTATGGTCGGCGAAATCCGTGACGGTGAAACGGCCGGGATTGCGATTAATGCTGCCCAGACCGGGCACCTGGTACTGTCGACCCTGCATACCAACTCGACGACGGAAACGCTGGTTCGCCTGGAGCAGATGGGCGTCGCACGCTGGATGATTTCCTCCGCACTGACGATGGTGATTGCCCAGAGGCTGGTTCGACGTCTGTGCCCGTACTGCCGACAGAAAAGCGGGGAGCATGCGGACTTACCTCGCTCAGTATGGCCCAGACCGCTTCCACGCTGGCAGCCCACCGGCTGCGATCGCTGTTACCACGGTTTTTATGGCCGCGTGGCCATTTTTGAAGTACTTGGGATCGACCATGCCCTGCGCCAGGCCATTGCCAGCGGGGCGGGAACAGACGCCATCGAGGCGAGCGCCCACCAGGCAGGGATGATTTCTCTTTTTGAACACGGCTGCATGGCCGTCGAACAGGGGCTAACCACGATTGAAGAGTTGCTGCGCGTCCTGGGAATGCCCAATGGCGGCTAATCAGTTATGGCGCTGGCGTGCGCTCACCAAAGATGGAGAACCCCGAAGCGGGACACTGTGGGCCACGGACCGCAATGCGGCCTTCACCCGGCTAATGCGTAACGACCTCCATCCTCTGACGCTAACCCGATGCGCGCAGCGACACCGCTGGCGGCAACACCACCGCGACGAGATGTTTGATCAGCTCGCCACGCTTCTGCAGGCTGGACTGACATTATCCCACAGTCTGCAAATGCTGGCAGAGCAGCATCCGTTAAAACCGTGGCAGGCGCTGCTGCAAAGCATTGCCGATGAGCTCAGTGAAGGATGCCCGTTTTCGGCGTCGCTAAAAAAGTGGCCAGCCGTTTTTAGCCCGCTGCATGTCTCGATGGTGAAAACCGGGGAGCTGACAGGGAAGCTGGAGGCGTGCTGTCGTCAGCTCGCGCAGCAACAAAAAGCGCAGCAGCAGCTCAGTGCAAAAGTGAAAAAGGCGCTGCGCTACCCGGCGATCGTCCTGACGCTGGCCGTAGTGGTTGTGCTGGCGATGGTCACCCTGGTCCTGCCCGAGTTTGCCGCGATCTACAAAACGTTTAATACCCCGCTTCCTGTGCTGACACAGATGGTCATGGGAATGGCCGCCTTTATGCAGTCATATGCTCTCGCGTTGTTCGCCCTGCTACTAACCCCCTTTGCCGTCGCCTGGGCTCTGCGGCAGAACCCTCGCTGGCAGCAAATCCTGATGCAGACGCCCGTGATGGGCGCACTGGCAAAAGGCCAAAAGCTGGGACACATCTTTACCGTGCTGTCACTCACGCAACAGGCGGGCATCCCTTTTTTACAGGGTCTGGAGAGTGCAGAAGAAACTGTTGAGAGCCGGTACTGGCAAGGGATACTTCGCAACGTGCGGGAGGACATTGAAAAAGGTTTGCCCGTCTGGTCATCCTTTCAGAAGGCGGCATTGTTTACCCCGCTCTGTATTCAGCTTTTACGCACCGGTGAGATGTCAGGTGCGCTGGACATCATGCTGGCAAACCTTGCCCGTCATCACACGGAACAGACCTTTCAACGAGCAGATAACCTGGCGGCGCTTCTGGAGCCGCTGCTCCTGGTTGTTACGGGGGTTA
Source organism: Enterobacter sp. SGAir0187 (assembly GCF_002952735.2). Taxonomy (NCBI): domain Bacteria; kingdom Pseudomonadati; phylum Pseudomonadota; class Gammaproteobacteria; order Enterobacterales; family Enterobacteriaceae; genus Enterobacter; species Enterobacter sp. SGAir0187. Next base: position 1,753,772 of record NZ_CP025034.2, read on the forward strand.
TCATCGGCACGCTGGTGGTGGCAATGTACCTGCCGATATTCCATCTGGGTGATGCGATGAGCGCGGGATAGTGCAGTAGCGCTGGCGCACAAGCATGCGCCAGCGAAAGCCATTACAGGCTATTGAATACGCGGTTTTCCTGCTCCTGAACGCGAATAAACGTTGTGCGTTTCGTCAGCTCTTTCAGGCGGGATGCACCCACGTAGGTACAGGCTGAGCGCAGGCCGCCCAGGATGTCGCGCGCGGTGTTTTCAACCGGGCCGCGCAGAGGCAGCTTGACGGTTTTACCTTCTGCCGCGCGGTATTTTGCCACACCACCGACGTGACGGGTCATCGCAGACTCAGAGCTCATGCCGTAGAACAGCATAAATTTCTCGCCGTTCTCTTCAACGACGGTACCGCCGCTCTCTTCATGGCCTGCCAGCATACCGCCGAGCATCACGAAGTCCGCGCCGCCGCCGAAGGCCTTTGCAACATCACCCGGCATGGTGCAACCGCCGTCGCTGATGATTTGACCGCCCAGCCCGTGCGCCGCGTCGGCACATTCAATGACGGCAGAGAGCTGCGGATAACCGACGCCGGTTTTGACGCGCGTGGTGCATACGGAGCCCGGGCCAATGCCCACTTTCACGATATCGGCACCGGAGAGGATCAGCTCTTCACACATTTCACCTGTCACCACGTTGCCCGCGATGATGGTTTTCGTCGGCCAGGCCTCACGCGCCTTGCTGACGAACTGTACGAAGTGCTCGGAGTAACCGTTCGCCACATCAATACAAACGAAGTTCAGCGCCGGGTTAGCCTTCAGGATCTGTTTGGTCTTCTCGAAATCCGCATCGGAGGTGCCGGTGGAGACCATCACGTGCTTCACCACATCAGCAGAAGCGGACGCCACAAACGCATTCCACTCTTCAGGGCTGTAATGTTTGTGCACGGCGGTGAGGATGTCGAACTGTGCCAGCGCGGTTGCCATCTCAAAGGTTCCCACAGTATCCATGTTGGCAGCGATGATCGGCACGCCAGACCAGGTCTGACCGGAATGCTTAAAGGTGAATTGACGTTCGAGTTCAACGTCTGAGCGACTTTTCAGTGTAGAGCGTTTAGGGCGGATAAGAACGTCTTTGAAACCTAACTTCAGATCTTCTTCGATACGCATGTGCGGATTCCTGGGGTTAGAGGCAAATATGTTAAAAGCACAACTCCAGTGACGCTATCATACGCACTAATACCTGCTCCGCAAGACTGCGAAATTCTCTTTTTTTACGCTACAATCCTATAAATTTACCTGGTAAAAAGCCGGTAAACAGGGCTAAACAGTGACTGGCGCATCTGTGATTTTTAATCAACTGATTTTTATAATGAATAATTCCCAGGATTTGATTTAATGGGGTATATCGTTGCATTAACCGGCGGCATCGGTAGTGGCAAAAGTACCGTTGCGGACGCGTTTTCTCGTTTGGGTATCACGATTATCGATGCCGATATTATTGCCCGCCAGGTGGTAGAGCCCAATACACCCGCGCTTAAGGCCATCGCAGAACATTTTGGTCAGGCAATCATCAATGCCGATGGCACGCTAAATCGCCGTCAGCTTCGCGAATGCATTTTTTCCGATTCAGCGGAAAAAGCCTGGCTTAATGCCCTGCTCCATCCCACTATCCACCAGGAAACACAGCGTCAGATAGCCGAAGCCCGCTCGCCCTATGTCTTGTGGGTGGTTCCGCTGCTGGTGGAAAATCAGCTGCAGAAGAAAGCCGACCGGGTACTGGTGATTGATGTCACACCCGAGACACAAATCCAGAGAACCATGATGCGAGACCATGTCTCGCGCGAGCATGCTGAACATATTCTCGCCGCTCAGGCCACGCGCGCTCAGCGCCTTGCCGTGGCGGATGATGTTATTGATAATAACGGCGCACCAGATGCTATTGCATCGGATGTTGCCCGTCTGCACGCGCAGTATCTGACGTTAGCCGGGCAGGCCGTTGCACAGGAAAAACCATAATGTCGACTCACATCCTTTTTGAGCATCCGCTCAACGAAAAAATGCGTACCTGGCTGCGCATCGAATTCCTCATTCAGCAGCTTTCACAACATCTGCCGGTTAACGATCACGCTACGGCGTTGCACTTCTTCCGCAATGTAGGCGATCTGCTGGATGTGATTGAACGCGGCGATGTCCGCACAGAATTGCTTAAAGAGCTGGAGCGCCAGCAGCGTAAATTGCAGGCATGGGCTGAGGTTCCGGGGGTGGACGTAAGCCGTATCGATTCCCTTCGCCAGCAGCTTAAAACCAGCAGCAGCATCCTGATGGCCGCACCGCGCGTCGGGCAGTTTTTGCGTGAGGACCGCCTGATTGGCCTGGTGCGCCAGCGCCTGAGCATCCCTGGCGGTTGCTGTAGCTTCGACCTGCCGACGCTGCATATGTGGCTCCATATGCCACAAGCCCAGCGTGACGCGCAGGTGAACAGCTGGCTGGCAAGCCTGGAGCCGATGCACCAGACGCTGTCGCTGATCCTCGATCTGATCCGTAACTCAGCGCCGTTCCGCAAGCAAACCAGCCTGAACGGTTTCTACCAGGACAACGGTGATGATGCCGATCTTCTGCGCCTGAATTTATCGCTTGGCGAACAGCTTTATCCGCAAATTTCCGGGCATAAGAGCCGCTTTGCGATTCGCTTTATGCCGCTGGACAGCGAAAATGGCACCGTGCCGGAACGCCTCGATTTTGAACTGGCCTGTTGTTAAGGAGTGCCGATGTCTGATGTCACCACCGTAAACTGCCCGACCTGTGGCAAAACCGTTGTCTGGGGCGAAGTGAGTCCGTTCCGCCCATTCTGCTGCAAACGCTGCCAGCTTATTGACCTGGGCGAATGGGCGGCGGAAGAGAAACGTATTCCGAGTAAAGGCGATCTCTCGGACAGCGACGACTGGAGTGAAAACCAGCAGTAATCTGTAAAGCCTGCTGGCGCGTCGCTTAGCAGGTCTTCGGTTGTTCGACTAACCGCAGGATCACAGGCTCGTTGGCTGGCGGGAATTTTTCGGCATCACTTGCCTGAAGCGCCACCCAGTTACCCGGCTGCCCCTCTTTCCCCCAGGGTTCACCTTCCCAGTTTTCCACCAGCCAGAACCACAGCGTGATGTGTCTGTCCGGGAACTGGTATTCGAGCTTATCAAACAGCGTTGCGCCAAGCGGGGTAATCCCGACTTCTTCCTGAAGCTCGCGAACCAGCGCCGCTTCCGGGGTTTCACCAGCCTCAATTTTTCCGCCAGGAAACTCCCATTTGTTCGCCATATGGGCGTCGGCAGCACGCTGGGTGATAAAGATTTGGTTTTGCGGGTTGCGAATAATCCCGACGGCAATTTGCAGTATTTTCATATTGTTACTTCCATAAAAAAGGCGCAGATGTCTGCGCCTTTTTGTTTTTTTATGAACTTAGCTCAGACGCCCGTGGCACGCCTTGTACTTTTTACCGGAGCCACATGGGCACGGATCGTTACGACCCACTTTACGATCGCCAGTCTGCGCGGCGATCGCCGCTGCAGCTTCGCTGTCGTCGGTCTGATGACTCAGCTGTTGCATTTGTGCCAGACGCTCGGCTTCTTCACGACGCTGCTGCTCCATCGCTTCTACTTCTTCCGGCATACGCACCTGAACCTTGCTCAGGGTGCTGATGACTTCATACTTCAGCGACTCAAGCATAGAGGCAAACATGGCGAAGGATTCACGCTTGTATTCCTGCTTCGGATCTTTCTGCGCATAGCCACGCAGGTGGATACCCTGACGCAGGTAGTCCATCGCCGCCAGGTGCTCTTTCCACAGGGAATCCAGCGTCTGCAGCATCACGCCTTTTTCGAAGTGACGCATCATCTCAGCGCCAACGACCTCTTCCTTACGCTTGTAAACATCCAGCGCGGTTTCGTAGATACGCTCGCGCAGGGTCTCTTCGTGCAGCTCAGGCTCTTTATCCAGCCACTCTTTGATTGGCAGATCGAGGTCAAAGTCATTTTTCAGACGTTCCTGCAGGCCTTCGATGTCCCACATCTCTTCCAGAGACTGCGGCGGAATATGCGCATCAATCGTGGCTTTAAACACATCTTCGCGGATGCTGTTGATGGTTTCGCTCACGTCGGACACGTCCAGCAGTTCGTTACGCTGGGTGTAGATCGCACGACGCTGATCGTTAGCCACGTCGTCATATTCCAGCAACTGCTTACGAATATCGAAGTTGCGGCTTTCCACTTTACGCTGGGCGTTCGCGATCGCTTTGGTGACCCACGGGTGCTCAATGGCTTCGCCTGGCTTCATGCCCAGCTTGCGCATCATGCCGGACACGCGGTCGGAGGCGAAAATACGCATCAGCGCATCTTCCATCGACAGGTAGAAGCGGGAAGAACCGGCATCCCCCTGACGACCCGCACGTCCACGCAGCTGGTTATCGATACGACGCGATTCATGACGCTCGGTACCGATAATGTGCAGACCACCGGATGCCAGCACCGCGTCATGACGCACCTGCCAGTCGGCCTTGATCTGCGCAATCTGTTCAGGCGTTGGGTTTTCCAGCTCAGCCACTTCGGCCTGCCAGCTACCGCCCAGCATAATATCGGTACCACGACCCGCCATGTTGGTGGCGATGGTTACCGCAGCCGGATAACCTGCCTGCGCAACAATGTCCGCTTCTTTGGCGTGGAATTTGGCGTTCAGTACGTTGTGTTTAATACCCGCTTTCGTCAGCTCGTGAGAAACCACTTCGGATTTTTCAATGGAGATGGTCCCCACCAGAACCGGCTGGCCTTTGGCAGTACGCTCGCGGATATCTTCGATGATTGCCTGAATTTTTTCCGCTTCGGTCATGTACACCAGGTCCGGCATATCCTTACGGATCATCGGACGGTTGGTTGGAACGACCACGGTATCCAGCTTGTAGATAGAGCTGAATTCAAACGCTTCGGTATCGGCAGTACCGGTCATGCCCGCCAGCTTCTCGTACAGACGGAAGTAGTTCTGGAAGGTGATAGAGGCCAGCGTCTGGTTTTCGTTTTGAATATCCACGCCTTCTTTGGCTTCTACAGCCTGGTGCAGACCGTCAGACCAGCGACGCCCCTGCATGGTACGGCCGGTGTGCTCATCGACAATGATCACTTCGCCGTCTTTTACGATGTAGTCGACGTCACGGGTGAACAGCGCGTGGGCACGCAGCGCGGCGGTCACGTGGTGCATCAGCATGATGTTGCTCGGGGAGTACAGAGACTCGCCCTCTTCCATAATGCCTTCAGCCACCAGCAGCTCTTCAATTTTCACCAGACCACGTTCGGTCAGGTTCACCTGGCGCGCTTTTTCATCCACGGAGAAGTGGCCTTCACCCTGGAAGGTATCCGAGTCTTCTTTCTCCTGACGCAGCAGGTGTGGAATGATTTTGTCGACTTTACGGTACATCTCGGAGCTGTCTTCAGCCGGGCCGGAGATGATAAGCGGAGTACGCGCTTCATCGATCAGGATGGAGTCCACCTCATCCACCAGCGCGTAGTGCAGCTTACGCTGGACGCGCTCTTCAGGGCTGAACGCCATGTTGTCACGCAGGTAGTCGAAGCCGTATTCGTTGTTGGTACCGTAGGTAATGTCCGCGTTATACGCTTCACGCTTGGCGGGTGCAGGCAGGCCAGACATGTTGATGCCGACCGTCATGCCGAGGAATTCGAACAGTGGACGGTTGTTTTCGGCGTCACGCTGCGCCAGATAGTCGTTGACGGTAACGACGTGAACGCCTTTACCGGTCAACGCATTCAGGTAAGCCGGCAGCGTTGCGGTCAGGGTTTTACCTTCACCGGTACGCATTTCCGCGATGCAGCGCTCGTTAAGCACCATACCGCCCAGCAGCTGAACGTCGAAGTGACGCATGCCGAACACGCGCTTACTTGCTTCACGCACGACAGCAAACGCTTCCGGGATCAGGCTTTCTAAGGTTTCACCTTTTTCCAGACGCGCACGGAATTCCGCCGTTTTCGCTTTCAGCTCATCATCAGAGAGCTTCTCCATCGCCGGTTCCATACCGTTGATGACGGCAACAGCTTTGCGCATACGGCGCAGGGTACGATCGTTACGACTACCAAAAACTTTAGTTAATAATTTGATTAGCATAATAAATTCTCAAACGCCCCATCATGGGCAGATAAATTAAGGTATTGAAAAAGTTAATTTAGCTGAGGCGTTGAGGCCCGGCGCGAATGCCGTGAACCTGGCTAATCCAGGTTGATACAGAGAATGAAACAGGAGGAACGAGCGCGCGCTGCGCCGTCTCGCGCACCATGACCGGCGGCTGGCTGTCCTGCGTAAGCAGTGCATTAAGCGTGTCCAGTAGGGCAAGATGCTGGGCCTGCACCGGCAGCGTCTCTTCCGCCACAGGCATTGCCTGGGGCGCCATCGCGAAGGAGAGATGGCGGATAACCGTGCGGATAGCGTGCTGGTGCCAGTAATCAACGGAGAAATTCGGGCGGCGGCTGGCTTCAAGCCACGCGAGGTTTGTAAAGTTAACCCGCGTGTTGAGATCATGTTTGGTGGTAGAGGTCTTCGCTGGCGTCGCCGCTTCGGCACTGTTGCTGAGCGCAGGCAAGCCGAGACTCGCCGCGACCATCCCTAATAAGAGATGCGGCCAGAAGTAACGTCTGCCAAATTGTCGCCAGCGCGTCAGTATTCCGCTCACTTGCTCCACCACATAAGTCAGCCTGTAACAGGCTACTTTTAAGTTATTTTTTTAAGCGCCCAGATATTACCACTAAAGCCAATGCACATCAGCAGGAATGAGGTGCCACCGCGGGGAAAAACGGTCAAGAATGCAGCTAACGCACGCATTTTCTGCGCAAGACAAACAAGAGATAACACTGGGGCAAACGAAGAAGGGCAAAAATAAAAACGACTGGTCTTCCTGGTCGGAGAGAGTACCAGGTTAACCAGTCGATTTTTTACGAAACGGCGTGAACCGTTACGCAAGAACCATGTTTGGCGCTTTGAAAGCCAGCGGCAGTTCTGCTTCGTCTTCGAAGGTCACATATTCCCAGGCTTCCTGTTTTGCCAGGACGGCCTGCAACAGTTTGTTGTTCAGCGCATGACCGGATTTGAAAGCGGTAAATGCACCAATGATATTGTGACCACACATAAACAGGTCGCCGATAGCGTCCAGCATTTTGTGACGAACGAATTCATCTTCGAAACGCAGGCCGTCTTCGTTCAGTACGCGATAATCGTCAACAACGATGGCACAATCGAAGCTGCCGCCCAGGCACAGGCCGCGGGACTGCAGATATTCGATATCACGCATGAAGCCAAACGTACGGGCTCGGCTGATCTGGCGCATAAACGCATCAGCAGAGAAGTTCATCGCGTAGCGCTGGGTGCTGGAATCAATCGCCGGATGGTTAAAGTCGATGGTAAAGTCCAACGAGAAACCATTGTACGGTTTGAATTCAGCCCACTTGTCGCCATCTTCGACGCGAACGGTCTCTTTGATGCGAACAAATTTCTTCGCGCAGTTCAGTTCTTCGATGCCGGCATCCAGCAACAGATAGACGAACGGTGCAGCACTGCCATCCATAATCGGGATTTCTGGCGCATCGACTTCAACAATAATGTTGTCGATACCCAGCCCCGCCAGGGCGGCGTTCAGGTGCTCTACGGTAGAAATCCGCACGTCATGCTCGTTCACCAGACAAGTACAGAGCATAGTATCACGCACAGATTTGGCATCGGCCGGAAAATCTACCGGTGGATTCAAGTCGGTGCGACGATAGATGACCCCGGTATTGGCCGGCGCAGGGCGTAACGTCAGCGTGACTTTCTTGCCGGTATGTAAACCGACACCCGTCGCCTGAACGATACGTTTAAGTGTCCTTTGTTTGATCATCGTATAATCTCGCCAAATTAACTATCCAACCGAGAGTGTATATCACTAACGGTGGGCCAGTTTAGCACAAAGAGCGCAAATCCCCAAATTCCAGCCAATTCTTAGTCAGCTTGCTTACGCAGGAACGCCGGGATGTCCAGATAATCTGGCTCTTTTGCCGTTTGCGGCGTTGGGTCGTTCACCACTTTCGCGGCCGGTTTTTGCTCCTGAGTCAGAGGAGACATACCGTGCTGCTGGTAACGATCCATTACCGGTTGCTGAGTCTGTTTGTTGGTCACGAGGGTGATCTCAGGACGCTTGTCCATACCGATACCGGTCGCAACAACGGTAACACGCAGCTCGTCATTCATTTCCGGGTCAAGGGAAGTACCGATTACCACGGTCGCGTTGTCAGAGGCGAACGCGCGGATGGTATTACCCACGGTTTCGAACTCATCCAGACGCAGGTCAAAACCAGCGGTAATGTTGACCAGCACGCCGCGCGCACCGGACAGATCGATATCTTCCAGCAGTGGAGAAGAGATAGCCATTTCAGCCGCTTCTTCCGCACGGTCTTCACCGCTCGCCACGCCAGAGCCCATCATCGCGTAGCCCATTTCGGACATCACGGTGCGAACGTCTGCAAAGTCAACGTTCATCAGGCCAGGACGGGTGATCAGTTCAGCGATACCCTGAACCGCGCCTTTCAGCACGTCGTTTGCTGCGCCGAAGGCGTCCAGCAGGGAAATACCGCGACCCAGAACTTTCAGCAGCTTGTCGTTCGGGATGGTGATCAGCGAGTCCACATGCTTGGACAGCTCGGTGATACCCTGCTCCGCGAAGGCCATACGCTTCTTGCCTTCAAAATTGAAAGGCTTGGTCACGACAGCAACGGTCAGGATACCTAAATCTTTAGCTACTTCAGCGACAACAGGTGCTGCACCGGTACCGGTACCGCCGCCCATACCCGCTGCAATGAAGACCATGTCCGCGCCTTCCAGTGCAGCACGCAGGGCTTCACGATCTTCTTCAGCCGCGTTGCGACCGACTTCCGGGTTAGCCCCAGCGCCCAGCCCTTTGGTGATGCCACCGCCGATCTGGATAGTCTGGCCTACAGCCGTCTTACGCAGTGCCTGTGCATCGGTGTTAACTGCAAAGAATTCAACACCTTCGATGCGTTCACGCACCATATGCTCTACGGCGTTACCGCCGCCGCCACCGACGCCGATGACTTTAATCACCGCGTCGTTGGTCAGTTCCATAGGTTCAAACATAATTTCTCTCTCCGTTGTGCCTGTCGCCCGAGACCGCTAATTCTCTCCGGTCTCTTAAAAAAATTAAAACTCTTTTCGCAACCAGTTGTTCAGTCGTTTGACCCACGACCCCACTGAGACGCGTTTTTCCACTTCCGCTTCACCACTGAGATGAGATTCCTTCCCGTAGTGGAGCAGGCCCACAGCCGTTGAATAATACGGCTCCTGAGCATAATCCGTTAAACCGGTGATATTCAGCGGCGCACCAATACGCACCTGCGTATGGAACACGCGCTGTGCACAGGCCGCAAGACCTTCAATTTGCGCTGCACCGCCGGTTAATACAATCCCCGCCGCAAGATGATGCTTAACGCCCTGCTGACGAAGCTGTTCCTGTAACTGTAAAATCTCTTCGTTGACCAGGTTGAGCAGCTCGGTATAGCGCGGCTCGATCACCTCTGCCAACGTCTGGCGCTGCAGGCTGCGCGGTGGACGACCACCGACGCTTGGCACTTCAACGCTCTCATCTTTGCCAACAATAGAGCCCAGCGCACAGCCGTGGCGCACTTTAATCGCTTCTGCATCGCTCGGTGGCGTACCAAAAGCGTAAGCAATATCGCTGGTCACGACGTTCCCTGCGTACGGGATCACTTTGGTGTGGCGCAACGCACCGCCGGTATACACGGCCATGTCCATTGTACCACCACCAATATCGACCACACAGACACCCAGTTCACGTTCATCTTCGGTCAGCACGGAATAACTTGCCGCCAGACCGGCGAAAATAAGTTGGTCAACTTTCAGGCCACAACGTTCAACGGCTTTTACAATGTTCTTCGCCATATCGTTGTGACATGTGATCAGGTGCACTTTTGCCTGCATACGAACGCCTGACAGACCAACCGGGTTCTTGATCCCTTCCTGGTAGTCAATCGCATATTCCTGCGGGATCACGTGCAACACGCGATGCTCATCGCGGACACGCACGGATTTCGCCGTATGCACAACGTTTTCAACGTCTTCCTGCGTCACTTCTTCTTCGGAAATCGGCACCATACCGATTTCGTTCTGGCAGCTAATGTGCTTACCAGAAAGGGCCAGATAGACAGAAGAAATCTGGCAATCTGCCATCAATTCAGCCTGATCGATGGCGCGCTGAACGCATTTCACCACCGATTCAAGATCGTTTACCCCACCTTTATCCATACCACGGGACGGGCAGCTGCCCACGCCAATGATATTGACCATACCGTCGGGCAGAACTTCCCCTACTAAAGCGGCAACCTTCGCGGTGCCAATCTCCAGTCCAACTACCAGTTTTCTGTCCGTCGCCTTGATCATTGTTGTTCTGCCTGTACCTGTGCCTGATTCTGTTGCTGATTAGGTTCCTCGACCGGAGCCGGTACCCAACCGACTGCTGCGCCTGAGTCATAGCGCAAATCAACGTAGCTTATCCGTTTGCCGTCAGTCTGTGCCTGCTGCTGTAAAACCGGGTAAAGTTCGACAAAACGCGCCAGACGCTTCATGGTGTCCCCGCGCCCCAGGTTGAGCTTAATGCCGTTCGTTAACGTAAGCTGCCAGGAACGGCGCGCCGTCATGGCAGCATCTTTTAACGTAAACCTGTCCTTCGCCAGCACTTGACCCATTTCACGAAAACCCTGTAACACTTCGTTTTCGCTGCCTTCAGGGCCATACAACATCGGTAAATTTTGCTTGTTGACACGATCGGCAGGGACGCTGAAGGAATTTCCGTCGACGTCAACCATGTGCTGATCATTCCAACGCGCAATGGGCACATATTCAACCAGATGAATCTTCAATTCATCAGGCCATTGCTTTCTTACGCTCGCCTGTTTAATCCATGGCAGACGTTCAATCTGGCTCTGGATAATATTGACATCCTGAGTCATAAAGGTGCCAGGCGAGCCCAGTGCCAGTATCGACTGGCGAATATCGTCGTTACGCGTGTAGTGACGCTCACCGGTGACCACCAGTTTAGAAAGTGGCAACCGCTGCGCATCTTCCATCCAGCCCAGGACCATCCAGCCGCTGATAAACACGGTGCACAGCACCCCGAGCAGGAAAATGATGCCTGCAAGACGCGTTCCATTACTGCGGCGTGAAGAGGTGTATTCTTCCTCGTCATCGCGGTTGCGCGTGTTCAATGCAGCCTGAGACATATCAGCCCGCCTGGTCCAGAATGCGTACGACTAACTGCGAGAAGCTCATCCCCGCCTGACGCGCAGCCATCGGCACAAGGCTGTGGCTCGTCATACCCGGCGAGGTATTGGCTTCCAGCAGATAAAATTGTCCATCCCGGTCCTGCATCACGTCGATGCGACCCCAGCCCTGGCAGCCCAGAACATGCCAGGCTTTAAGCACCAGGGACTGTAAATGGGCTTCACGCTCAGCTTCAAGACCACTTGGGCAGAAATATTGCGTCTCATCAGAGAGATACTTCGCCTCATAATCATAGAAGACTCCGGCGGGTTGGATACGGATTGACGGTAAAATTTCTTCGCCAAGCATCGCGACGGTAAATTCCGGCCCGCTAAGCCATTTTTCTACCAGAACTTCATCATCATGTTGAAATGCCAGCGCTAAAGCGGACGCTAGATCGTCAACTTTGTCGACTTTGGACATTCCCACGCTGGAGCCTTCCCGGCTGGGCTTTACAATAACCGGTAAGCCCAGTTCAGCAATGCGTGCATTAACGCTATCCGACAGCCCCAATTCAAATTCGCGTCGCGTCAGCGCTACCCATGGTGCGACAGGTAACCCTGCACCCTGCCACAGCAGCTTGCTGCGCAGTTTATCCATAGAGATAGCGGAAGCCATCACGCCGCTGCCGGTGTACGGCAGGCCGAGCAGATCCAGAAGCCCCTGCAGGGTACCGTCTTCACCGCCACGACCGTGTAAAGCGATAAAGACTTTATCGAAGCCCATGGCTTTTAACTGCGTCACGTCGACCTCTTTTGGGTCAACAAGGTGCGCATTGACGCCACCTTCACGCAGGCCCGCCAGTATAGCCGCGCCGGAATTCAGGGAAACCTCGCGCTCGGCGGAGGTGCCGCCAGACAGGACAGCAATCTTATCAGCCATGATGCTCATCCTCCTGGTTTTGCGGCTTCAGTTTGATTTCAGCTAAGGTACGGGCGATTTTGCCGATATTTCCCGCCCCCTGAATCAGAATCAAATCGTTACCTGTCAGGACCGGCGCCAGAATTTCCGCCACCTGTGCAGGGTCAGAAACCAGAATAGGGTCAACTTTACCGCGTCCACGAATGGTGCGACACAAAGAACGGCTGTCTGCGCCAGGAATCGGAGTTTCGCCCGCTGAATAAACATCCAGCATTAACAGGGTATCGACCTGGGACAGGACGCTGGCGAAATCGTCATACAGATCGCGCGTACGCGTGAAACGGTGCGGCTGGAACACCATCACCAGATTCTTGTCCGGCCAGCCCGCACGTGCGGCTTTAATAGTGGCGTCCACTTCGGTTGGATGGTGACCGTAGTCGTCCACCAGCATCGCCGTACCGGCTTTACCGTTCACCGGATCCAGCGGGAATTCACCGAGGAAGTCGAAACGACGACCGGTACCCTGGAAGCTTTCCAGCGCGCGCAGGATCGCCTCATCATCAATGCCTTCTTCCGTCGCAACAGCGACTGCCGCTGCGGCATTGAGCGCGTTATGGCGCCCTGGCGCATTCAGCGTCACGTGCAGCAGCTCTTTGTCCTGACGCGCCAGCGTGAAGTGCCCCTGCGCGCCAATCTGTTTGTACTCTTCCACGCGCACGTCAGCGTCTTCACTGAAACCGTATGTGGTGATTTGACGACCCACGCGCGGCAGCAGCTCGCGGATCACCGGATCGTCTACGCACATCACCGCGCGCCCGTAGAACGGCAGGTTGTGCAGGAAGTTGATAAAGGTCTGCTTTAAATTCTCGAAGTCACCCTGGTAGGTATCCATATGGTCCGCTTCGATGTTGGTGACAATCGCCACCATCGGCTGCAGGTGCAGGAACGACGCGTCGCTCTCATCCGCTTCAGCAATCAGATAACGACTGTGGCCCAGACGCGCATGCACGCCCGCGGCTTTGACCAGACCGCCGTTGACAAAGGTCGGGTCGAGACCCGCTTCCGCATAAATACTGGAGACCATCGCCGTGGTCGTGGTTTTACCGTGGGTCCCGGCAATAGCAATGCCGTGACGGAAACGCATCAGTTCCGCCAGCATTTCTGCACGGCGGATCACCGGAATGCGCGCTTCATGCGCGGCAACGATTTCCGGGTTGTCAGAGGAGATGGCGCTCGATACCACCACCACGCTCGCATCGCGCACGTTTTCCGGGCGATGGTTAAAATAGATAGTCGCCCCAAGAGACGCCAGTTGCTGCGTTACAGGGTTTGGCGCCAGGTCAGACCCGCTGATCTGATAGCCTTCGTTAGCTAACACTTCGGCAATACCGCCCATGCCAGCACCACCGATGCCAACAAAGTGAATGTGCCGGACGCGACGCATCTCGGGCACGATTGAACGCAGTTTTGCCAGTTGTTGTGTATTCATTCTCTAAACGCCATCGACTACTTAAAATTCGTGCAGCGCTTCACGCGCTGCGAGGGTTAAGCCTGGGCTGCCAGGCTCACTTCTTTTGCCACCCGTTCCGTCGCATCAGGGATAGCTGCCGCGCGCGCGCGTTCAGCCATCTCAAGCAATACGCCTCTGTTCCAGCCCGCCAGGGTGGTGGCGACCGCGTCGGCGGTAAATTGTGGCTGCTCAAAAATTTTCGCCGCACCGGCTTTCTCAAGCGGCAGGGCATTCCAGTACTGCTGTCTGTCTTTGTGCTGGAAAGGCACAAACAGAGCCGGCAGCCCCGCGGCAGCGATTTCGCTTACCGTTAAGGCGCCAGAACGACAGACCACGACATCGGCCCAGGCGTACGCTGCCGCCATGTCGTCGATAAATTCCGTCACGTTATGCTGCGGCTGCCCCGCCTCGGCGTAAGCCTGCTCAACGGTCTGCTGAGCGCCTTTTCCACTCTGGTGCCAGATGGTAACGGTATCACCCAGCTTTGCGGCAACCTGCGGCATCGTCTGGTTTAAAATACGTGCGCCCTGAGAACCGCCGACGACCAGCACACGCACCGGCCCTTCACGGCCTGCCAGCCGAGCCTCCGGCAGCGGCAGTGCCAGCACGTCCACACGCACCGGATTTCCCACCACGTCCGCTTTCGGGAACGCGCCGGGAAACGCCTGCATGACTTTGGTGGCGATTTTCGCCAGCCATTTGTTGGTCAGACCCGCAATACCGTTCTGCTCATGCAGCACGACGGGAATACCTAGCGACCACGCGGCTAACCCACCTGGACCCGAGACATAGCCGCCCATGCCCAGCACCACATCGGGCTTAAAGCGCTTCATGATGGTGCGCGCCTGACGCCAGGCGTTAAAAATGCGCACCGGTGCCAGCAGCATTGCCTTGAGGCCTTTGCCCCGAAGGCCAGAAATACGAATAAAGTCGATCTCGATACCGTGTTTCGGTACCAGGTCGGCCTCCATGCGGTCTGCGGTTCCCAGCCAGCGTACCTGCCAGCCCTGATCCATTAAATGGTGCGCAACCGCCAGTCCCGGGAACACATGTCCGCCGGTACCGCCTGCCATCACCATTAACCGCTTCGGTTGATTCATCGTGAACCTCGTGTAAACGCCTGGGCTTTTTCCAGACGCGTCTCATAATCTATGCGCAACAACAGCATGATGGCCGTCGACATAATCAACAGACTCGAACCACCATAACTGATCAACGGCAACGTCAGACCTTTGGTCGGCAACATACCTGCTGCGGCCCCGACGTTAACCAATGCCTGGAAGCTAAACCAGATACCAATTGAGCAGGCCAGGAAGCCTGAGAAACGGTGATCGATCTCCAGCGCTTTCCGGCCGATGGACATGGCGCGGAAAGCGACGAAGAATACCATTAATAGCGCTAATACCACACCGATATAACCCAGTTCTTCCGCAATAATGGAGAAGATGAAGTCAGTATGCGCTTCCGGTAAATACTCCAGTTTCTGTACCGAGTTACCCAGCCCCTGCCCCCAGAGCTCACCGCGCCCAAAGGCCATAAGTGACTGCGTCAGCTGATAGCCGCTGCCGAACGGGTCTTCCCACGGGTTCCAGAACGAGGTCACGCGGCGAATACGGTAAGGCTCGGCGAGGATCAGCAGCACAACCGCTGAAATCCCCATCCCGATAATGGCGATGAACTGCCACAGCTTCGCCCCCGCCAGGAACAGCATGGCCAGCGTGGTGACAAACAGTACCACCACGGTACCGAGGTCAGGCTGCGCCAGCAGTAATACCGCCAGCACCAGAATCACGCCCATCGGTTTTAAGAAGCCGCGCAGGTTATTACGCACTTCATCTACCTTACGCACCAGGTAGTTCGCCAGGTAGCAGAACAGGGAGAGCTTGGTAAATTCCGCAGGCTGAATACGCAGCGGGCCAAAGGCGATCCAGCGTGATGCCCCGTTTACGGAACTCCCCACCACCAGAACGATCAGCAGCATAATGATCGACGCGATCAGCATCGCCGTACTGTGCCGCTGCCAGAACTCCATCGGCAGACGCAAGGTCACCAGCGCCAGGCAAAATGCCAGGATAATGTACAGACCATCACGCTTGGCAAACAGGAAAGGATCGTTCGCCAGACGCTGCCCGACGGGCATTGACGCTGACGTCACCATAATAAAGCCGACCGCCGCGAGCCCCATCGTGAGCCAGAACAGCGTGCGGTCGTACATGATCAGGCTGTCGTTATCTTTTTGACGAGAGCCCATCACCCAGCCTTTGAGTGCCGCAAACAACCACACCAGGATCCCAAATCCTGGCAGGCGCGGCATTTTCAGGCGAGGGAGAGATAAACGCATCAGCCTAACTCCTTCGCCAGGCGGGTAAAGACATCACCACGCTGTTCGAAATTCTTGAATTGATCGAGGCTGGCACAGGCCGGAGAGAGCAGCACCATATCGCCCGGCTTCACGCGAGGGGCAATCAGCCGCATCGCCTGTTCCATGGTTTCGGTTTGCTCGGCGACCTCAGGGCGCAGTGCAGCCAGCTCGCTGCCGTCACGGCCGAAGCAGTAGAGACGGACGTTATCGCCGGAGAGATACGGCTTCAGGGACGAGAAATCCGCTGATTTACCGTCACCGCCCAGCAGCAGATGCAAGGTACCGTCAATGTGCAGGCCGTTCAGCGCGGCCTCCGTGCTGCCCACGTTGGTGGCTTTGGAGTCGTTGATCCAGCGCACGCCGTTGTGCTCCAGCGCCAGCTGGAAACGGTGTGCCAGGCCGGAAAACGTGGTTAACGCTTTCAGGCTTGAGGAGCGCGGCAGCCCCACTGCGTCCGCCAGCGCCAGCGCCGCCAGCGCATTGGTATAGTTGTGCTGACCAGAGAGCTTCATCTCTTTCACGTTCAGCACTTTCTCACCTTTCACGCGCAGCCAGGTTTCACCCAGCTGGCGGTTCAGATGATAATCACCCATGGTGATGCCAAAACTAATGCAGCGGTCGTCTGCGCCACGCACCGGCATAGTCAGTGCATCATCGGCGTTCACTACGCAGACTTTGGCATTCTCATAAACGCGCAGCTTGGCAGCACGGTACTGCTGCAGACCAAATGGATATCTGTCCATGTGATCTTCAGTCACGTTGAGGATCGTCGCAGCGGCAGCATGCAGGCTGGAGGTCGTTTCCAACTGGAAGCTGGAAAGCTCGAGAACATACAGTTCACAGCCTTTGTCCAGCAGCATCAGAGCAGGCAAACCAATATTACCGCCAACGCCGACGTTCATGCCCGCCGCTTTTGCCATTTCCCCCACTAGGGTGGTGACGGTGCTTTTACCGTTAGAACCGGTAATCGCGATAACGGGCGCCTGCGCTTCGCGGCAGAACAGCTCGATATCGCCGACAATCTCAACGCCTGCATCTGCGGCAGCGCTCAGGGAAGGATGCGCCAGCGCCATACCCGGGCTGGCGACAATCAGATCGGCTGCCAGCAGCCAGTCATCATTCAGACCACCAAGGTGGCGTTCAACCTGTTCCGGTAGTTTATCCAGACCCGGCGGAGAGACACGCGTATCCATCACGCGCGGCGTCACGCCACGTGCGAGGAAAAAGTCCACGCAGGACAGGCCCGTGAGGCCTAACCCGATGATAACGACTTTTTTGCCCTGGTAATCTGCCATGATTAACGTACCTTCAGCGTTGCCAGGCCAATCAGCACCAGCATCAGCGAAATAATCCAGAAGCGCACAATAACGCGCGGCTCCGGCCAGCCTTTCAGTTCATAGTGGTGGTGAATCGGCGCCATACGGAAGATGCGCTGACCGCGCAGCTTGAAGGAGCCGACCTGCAAAATCACCGACAGCGTCTCAACCACAAACACGCCGCCCATGATCACCAGCAGGAACTCCTGACGCAGCAGCACGGCAATAATGCCCAGCGCGCCGCCTAACGCCAGTGAACCGACATCACCCATAAAGACCTGAGCCGGATAGGTGTTGAACCACAGGAAGCCCAGCCCTGCACCGACAATCGCCGTACAGACGATCACCAGTTCACCCGCGTGGCGCAGATAAGGGATGTGCAGATAGTTCGCGAAATTCATGTTACCGGTCGCCCAGGCCACCAGCGCAAAACCGGCCGCCACGAAGACGGTAGGCATGATTGCCAGGCCATCCAGACCGTCGGTCAGGTTAACGGCGTTACCGGTGCCGACAATCACAAAGTACGCCAGCAGAATGTAGAACAGACCCAGCTGCGGCATCACGTCTTTAAAGAACGGCACGACCAGCTCGGTCGCTGGCGTGTCTTTCCCGGCAAGATACAGTGCGAAGGCCACGCCCAGCGCGATCACCGACATCCAGAAATACTTCCAGCGGGCAATCAGGCCCTTAGTGTCTTTGCGGACGACTTTGCGGTAATCATCGACGAAACCAATGATCCCGTAACCCACCAGTACCGTCAGCACACACCAGACGTACGGGTTGGACGGGTACGCCCACAACAGCACGGAAACGACGATGGCAGTCAGGATCATGATCCCGCCCATGGTCGGGGTGCCGCGCTTGCTGAAGTGCGATTCCGGGCCGTCGTTACGCACAACCTGGCCGAAAGAGAGCTTTTGCAGACGGGCAATCATGCGCGGGCCCATCCACAACGAGATGAACAGTGCAGTCAGCAGGCTGACGATGGCGCGAAACGTCAGATACGAAAAGACGTTAAAGCCTGAGTAATATTTGACCAAATGTTCGGCCAGCCAAACTAACATGTCCCGTTCTCCTGTAATGCGTGCACAACCTCTTCCATGGCGGCACTACGTGAACCTTTCACTAACACTGTCACAATTTGTTTTTTTGTCATTAATGCCTTAAGGCGCTCAATCAACGCGGCTTTATCGGCAAAATGCTCGCCAACGCCGCTGGCCTGGCTAATCGCCTGGCTCAGTTTTCCTGCGCTCAGTACACAGTCCAGCCCCGCCGCTTTCGCCGCTTCACCGACCTGGGTATGACAGGCTTCGCTTTCGTCGCCCAGCTCTGCCATGTCGCCAACCACCATGATTCGGTAGCCTGGCATTTCAGATAACACCTGCACCGCCGCCGTCATCGAGCCAACGTTCGCGTTGTAGGAGTCATCCAGCAGCAGCTTGTTTTCCGAAAGCTGAATCGGGAACAGACGACCCGGCACGGCTTTCAGGTTCGCCAGCCCGGCTTTGATCGCCTCATGTGAAGCGCCCACCGCCGTTGCCAGCGCCGCCGCCGCAAGGGCATTGGCGATGTTATGGCGACCCGGCAGCGGCAACAGCACCTCCACGCCACCCGTTGGGGTAGTGAGGGTGAACTCAGTGCCGTGCGACGTCACATGGATATTGGTCGCCGTAAAATCACTGTTGGCCGCATTTGGCGAGAAGCGCCAGGTTTTACGCGCACCAATGATGCTCTGCCAGTTCAGCCAGTCGTTGTTATCGGCGTTCAGAATGGCGATACCGTTTTCCGGCAGGCCGGTGTAAATCTCGCCTTTCGCTTTCGCCACGCCTTCCAGCGAGCCAAAGCCTTCCAGATGCGCTGCCGCGAGGTTATTCACCAGCGCCGCTTCCGGGCGAGTCAGGCTCACGGTCCAGGCGATTTCACCCTGGTGGTTTGCGCCTAACTCGATCACCGCATAGTCATGCTCTTTGGTCAGGCGAAGCAATGTCATCGGCACGCCGATGTCATTATTGAGGTTGCCCGCGGTAAAAAGCGTATTGCCGCACTGGCTGAGGATCGCTGCCGTCATCTCTTTCACTGACGTTTTGCCTGAGGATCCGGTCAGGGCGACGACGCGAGCCGGTACCTGCTGACGAACCCAGGCAGCCAGCTCACCGAACGCGAGACGCGTATCTTTCACCACAACCTGCGGCAGATCGATATCAAGCTTGCGGCTGACCAGCAGCGCACCGGCGCCGTTCTCTTTGGCCTGTTCGGCAAAATCATGCGCGTCAAAACGCTCGCCTTTCAGCGCCACGAACAGACAGCCAGCGGTGACTTTGCGGGTGTCCGTCGTCACGGCATCAATGGTCAGGTCTTGCCCGTGCAGGTCGCCATGCAGTACCGCAGCGGCCTGGCTTAACGAGAGGCTAATCATGCGACAACTCCCAGCAGGCGAGCTGCCGTTACGCGATCCGAGTAATCCAGACGGCGATTGCCAACAATCTGATAATCTTCATGGCCTTTACCCGCCAGCAGAACAACATCATTCTCCTGCGCCTGCATAATGGCGTTGGTCACGGCTTCAGCACGGCCTTCCACGACGCGCGCGCGGCCTGCGTCCAGCATACCCGCCAGAATGTCATTAATGATGGCGCGCGGCTCTTCCGTACGCGGGTTGTCATCGGTGACAACCGGAATATCCGCGAACTGTTCCGCAATCGCGCCCATCAGCGGGCGTTTGCCTTTGTCGCGATCGCCGCCGCAGCCAAACACGCACCAGAGCTTACCGGTACAGTGCAGGCGCGCCGCTTCCAGCGCTTTTTCCAGCGCATCCGGCGTGTGGGCATAATCAACCACAACGGTCGGCTTACCCGGCGCGCTAAATACTTCCATACGGCCACAAACCGGCTGGAGACGCGCTGACGTTTTCAGCAGTTCCGCCATCGGATAACCCAGCGCCAGCAGCGTTGCCAGCGCCAGCAGCAGGTTGCTGACGTTAAACGCGCCCATCAGGCGGCTTTCAATTTCGCCTTCCCCCCAGGAAGAGGCAAAGCGGATGGTCGCCCCGCTGTCGTGATAATTCACCTCAACCGCCTTCAGCCAGCGGCCATGGCAGTTCGGATTGATATGATCTTCCATCGAGACGGCAACCGCATCTGGCAGCTTCGCCAGCCAGCGGCGGCCCACTTCGTCGTCGGCGTTGATGATGGCCTGACCGTAATGGTGAGTAGAGAACAGCAGCCATTTCGCGGCTTCGTAGTGCTCCATATCGCCATGATAATCAAGATGGTCGCGGCTCAGGTTGGTAAACACGGATGCAGCAAATTTCAGCGCCGCGACGCGGTGCTGTACCAGACCGTGCGAAGAGACCTCCATCGCGGCGAAGGTTGCGCCCTGCCCTGCCAGACCGGCAAGCACGTGCTGTACGTCAACCGCGGAGCCGGTGGTGTTTTCCGTCGGGCTCACTTTGCCCAGCAGACCGTTACCTACGGTTCCCATCACCGCACCGGTTTCACCCAGCAGTTGGGCCCACTGCGCCATCAGCTGCGTGGTGGTGGTTTTACCGTTCGTACCCGTTACGCCAACCAGACGCAGCTGGTCGGAAGGTTCGTGATAAAAACGTCCCGCCAGTGCGGAAAGACGTTCGTTTAACTGACTGAGATAGATGACCGGCACGCCGTGCATTTCACGGATCTCACCGTCGGTTGCCTCATCTTTAGCCTCAGCAATAATGGCAGCCACACCTTGCGCAATCGCCTGCGGGATATAACGACGCCCGTCCGCCTGATGACCGACCACCGCCACAAAAAGATCGCCAGAAGCAGCCACGCGGCTGTCCAGTACCATCTCTCGCAGTGCTCGCTCCGGTGCATTTGGCACCCACGGAGCGATAAGGTCGCGCAAATTACGATCTGCCACCTGTACCCTCGCCTTGATTAATTACAAATTCACTTTTTTCGCCCGTCGCCAGCGCATCCGGTTCAATGTTCATGGTGCGTAACACGCCGCCCATGATGGCCCCGAACACAGGCGCGGAGACGGCGCCGCCGTAGTATTTACCCGCCTGTGGATCGTTTATCACGACCACCAGCGCAAAACGCGGATTGCTTGCAGGCGCAACGCCTGCGGTATAGGCAATGTATTTGTTGATGTAGCGGCCGTCTGGCCCCACTTTTTTCGCTGTACCGGTTTTAATGGCGATACGATAGCCTTTAATCGCCGCCTTCACGCCGCCACCGCCCGGCAGCGCCACGCTTTCCATCATGTGCACCACGGTACGAACGATGGATTCCGGGAAGATACGCTCGCCCGGGACCGGTGGATCAACTTTGGTAATCGACAGCGGGCGATAGACGCCATAGCTGCCAATCGTTGCGTAGACTCGCGCTAACTGTAACGGGGTTACCATTAGCCCGTAGCCGAAAGAGAAGGTGGCCCTCTCTATGTCAGACCACCGTTGTTTTTGAGGATATAAGCCACTGCGTTCTCCGACCAACCCCAAATTGGTCGCCTTTCCCAGTCCAAAACGTGAGTAAGTCTCTACTAACGCTGAGGACGGCATCGCTAACGCCAGCTTTGAAACACCGACGTTACTCGACTTCTGTAACACCCCGGTCAGGGTCAATTCGCTGTAGCGCGCCACGTCTTTTATCTCGTGGCCGTTAATACGGTATGGGATAGTGTTCAGAACCGTGTTTTCATTGACGATTCCGCGCTGGAGCGCGGTCATCACCACCATCGGCTTCACCGTGGAGCCAGGTTCGAACACGTCGGTAATCGCCCGGTTACGCATGGCATCTTTTGCGGTGCCGGTAAAGTTGTTCGGGTTGTAGGATGGACTGTTGGCCATCGCCAGCACTTCACCGGTGCTGACATCCACCAGCACAGCGCTGCCTGACTCCGCCTTGTTGAACGCCACGGCGTTGTTCAGCTCGCGGTAGACCAGCGCCTGCAGGCGCTCGTCGATACTCAGGGCCAGGTTGTGCGCTGCCTGACTGTCCGTAGAGGAGATATCTTCGATGACGCGCCCGTAGCGGTCCTTACGCACGATTCGCTCGCCCGGCTGACCGGTGAGCCACTTATCGAAGCTTTTTTCAACGCCCTCAATCCCCTGGCTGTCGACGTTGGTGAAGCCAATGAGGTGAGCGGTTACTTCGCCGGATGGATAGTAACGACGGGATTCTTCACGCAGATGAATGCCCGGCAGCTTCAGTTTGCGAATGTAGTCCGCCATGTCAGGGTTAACCTGACGCGCCAGATAGATAAAACGCCCTTTCGGGTTCGCATTAACGCGGGACGCCAGCTGATCCAGCGGCATTTTCAGCGCATCAGCCAGCGCCTTCCAGCGGTTATCAAGGGTAATGCCACCGGCGTCGTGCAGCTCTTTCGGATCGGCCCAGATAGCTTTCACCGGCACGCTCACCGCCAGCGGACGACCGGAGCGGTCGGTGATCATCCCGCGGGAGGTGGAGACCTCCTGAACGCGCAGAGAGCGCATATCGCCCTGGCGTACCAGCATGTCAGGGGCGACGATCTGCAGCCATGCCACGCGGCCCAGCAGAAAACCCAGCGCCAGTAAAATGCAGCCGCAAAGCAACGCAAAACGCCAACTGATAAAGTTGGCCTGTTCTTCCTGACGTTTTGGTTTTAGCGTTTTTGCCGCTGCTTTCATGCGTCGCGTTTTCCCTTATTTTTGTACTACGATATTTTCCTGTGAAGGATCAACATGCTGCAGCTGCAGCTTTTCCGTTGCGATCCGTTCAACCCGGCTGTGATCGCCGAGCGCGTTTTCTTCAAGGATCAGATTTCGCCATTCAATATCCAGCGCATCGCGTTCCAGTACCATCTGCTCGCGTTGCGCAGTCAATAAACGTGTATGGTGGGCTGTCGTCACCACCGTTACTGCCGTGACAATGATGCAAATGAACAGACAGAGTGGCAGTTTCCCAAACCGCAAAAGATCGTCGCCGATCACGCCAGGCAAGGCATGGCGCTCGTTGCTTCCTAACGAATCCTTAACTTTGCTTAGGGTCTCTGTCACTCTGCCGATCATCCGTTCGTCCTCTCTGCAACACGCAGCACTGAACTACGGGCGCGTGGATTCTCTGCCACTTCTTCTTCGCCCGGCATCAACTTGCCTAATGCTCGCAACTGACGGCCACCCAGCTTCCTGAGTTGTTCTTCCGTCATCGGCAGCCCCGCTGGCACCTGTGGACCGCGACTTTGTTCACGCATAAAGCGTTTCACAATACGGTCTTCCAGCGAATGGAAGCTGATGATGGATAACCGCCCACCCGGGGCAAGCACGTCGAGCGAGCTTTTTAGCGCCAGCTCTATTTCCTCCAGTTCACTGTTTACCCAGATGCGAACCGCCTGGAAGGTACGGGTCGCGGGATGTTTGTGCTTATCCTTCACCGGGGTCGCTGCCGCGATCACCTCGGCCAACTCTTTGGTGCGGGTCATTGGCTCAATGCGGTTGCGCTCAACAATGGCGCGCGCAATACGTTTACCAAAACGCTCTTCGCCAAACGTTTTAATGACCCATGCAATATCGGCTTCGTCAGCGGTCTGTAGCCACTCGGCGGCGGATTGTCCGCGCGTCGGGTCCATCCGCATGTCCAGCGGACCATCACGCATAAAGGAGAAACCGCGTTCAGCGTCGTCAAGTTGGGGTGAAGAGACGCCAAGATCGAGAAGAATCCCGTCGATCTTGCCCGTCAGGCCGCGCTCAGCCACATAGTCCGCGAGCGCAGAGAAAGGTCCATGCACGATGGAAAAGCGTGGGTCATTGATGGTCTGTGCAACGGCAATTGCCTGCGGATCGCGATCGATTGCCAGCAGACGTCCCTCCTCACCCAGTTGGGAGAGGATCAAACGCGAGTGGCCACCGCGACCAAACGTGCCATCAATGTAGATGCCATCCGGACGAATATTCAGGCCGTTAACGGCCTCGTCCAGTAACACCGTTTTATGTTTATAATTTTCCATCATATTTATAGAGACAAGTCCTGCAGTCGTTCCGATAATGTCGCGGAATCAGACTGCTCAGCGTCGATATCTTCCTTGACCTGTTGATACCAGGTCGTTTCATCCCACAGTTCAAACTTGTTGAACTGCCCGACCAGCATCACTTCTTTTGTCAGACCGGCATGCTGCCGCAACACAGGGGCAATCAATAATCGACCTGCGCTATCCATCTGACATTCACTGGCATGTCCCAATAACAGCCGCTGCACGCGGCGTTCCTGCGGGTTCATGCTCGACAGTCGCGACAGCTTTTGCTCAATAATTTCCCATTCAGGTAAGGGGTAAAGCAGCAGGCAGGGGGAGTTAATGTCAATGGTGCAAACCATTTGACCCGCAGCGTTCTCAATCAGCTGGTCGCGATATCGGGTTGGTACCGATAAACGCCCTTTGCTGTCGAGATTGACTAACGTAGCTCCACGGAACATGCCAGTCTCACCCCTCCTCACCACTTTAACCCACAAATTCCCACCTAAAGGAGTTTACGGAGCGAGGGAAAAGCTTGTCAAGCCAGGACTCTCCCTGTAAGGACTCGGAAGCCCTCTATTTACAGAGATAAACAGTCCTGGTTAATAACTGCACAACTGGCGAGGCAAAATTAACGTTATGAATATTTGTAAGAAAAAAACCGAATATGCACACTAGCGTTAAGGCTCACTCAATATCATCGCAGATAAATATAAAGTGTCAGTTTGCGACGCGGGCAGCATTTTATGACAGATTCTCAGGGGATGACAGCGCCAGATTCACTCAGGCGAGCGGTAAGCGCAGTGGTTAGCACGTAAGCTGGCAAAGGAAGAGGAAAAAACGTCTGAATATTCATCGACCGAAGAGGGTTTGTAACAAAATAATACAAAGAGTGCCGTTTAAAATCGCTGAGATGTTGTTTAAAGGGCAATTTAAAAGCCAAAATGAATAATGAAAAATAGGCGATTATGATCTCCCAAGAATTATCCTAATTTCTCTCCGGGAATTATCCGCACGAATTATTGCAGCAAAAAGGGGCAGATTTCGCCGCCCCGGTCATTTCATTTTTGGCGGCTTAAAATTCCGCGATGGTAGAGATTACGTTTGATACGCGTCAGGCCCGGCTTTGGCTTGCGGGGTTCATCCAGACTCGCCAGCACAATCTCCAGCACGCGTTCAGCCACATCGCGGTGGCGCTGTGCAACCGCCAGCACCGGGCACTGAAGGAAGTCGAGCAGCTCGTTATCCCCGAACGTGGCAATCGCCAGGTCGGAGGGCAGTTTACCTTCACGGCGTAAGGTCACATCCATGACGCCCTGCAGGAGCGCAAATGAGGTGGTGAACAGCGCCTGAGGCATCGGGTGCGTTTCAAGCCATTTCTCGAACAGCTGCGCGGCTGCTTCACGCTCGTAGCTGTTGGCGTAGAGGTAGTGCACCTCGCGCGGATCGTCTTTCCAGGCGGTTCTGAACCCCTGCTCACGCAGGAAGCTCACGGAAAGCTCGGGCAGCGCGCCAAGATACAGCACCGTTTCAGCAGGGAAGGTTCTCAGCTCCGCGGCCAGCATTTCGGCATCATCCTGATCCGCCCCCACGACGCTGGTGAAGTGCTCGCGATCGAGCGCGCGATCCAGCGCTACGATTGGGAACGCGTCGTTCGCCCAGCGCTGGTAAAAAGGATGCTCTGGCGGCAAAGAGGTCGACACGATGATGGCATCCACCTGGCGCTGGAGCAGATGCTCAATGCAGCGCATCTCGTTGTCAGGCTGGTCTTCCGAGCAGGCAATCAGCAATTGATAGCCGCGCTGGCGCGCCTGACGTTCAAGATAGTTGGCGATACGGGTATAGCTGGTGTTTTCGAGGTCAGGGATCACCAGACCAATAGAGCGGGTGCGCCCGGCACGCAGGCCGGCAGCGACAGCATTCGGATGGTAGTTATGCTCACGAACCACCGCCATCACTTTTTCAACGGTCTTGTCGCTGACACGGTACTGCTTTGCTTTACCGTTAATCACATAGCTGGCCGTTGTTCGTGACACGCCGGCTAGCCGGGCGATTTCATCCAGTTTCACAATTGCCCCTTAAAAAAAGAAAAGAGTCCATGGCCCTGTCAAGGTTATGGTTAAATCTTTTAACATCTAAACGCAGAAAAGCCTTCGCGGCAACCGCTTTTGTTTGCGTTGTCGGCTGATTACGCAAAAAAAAGCCCGGCTTTGGTGACCGGGCAGAAAGAGGCGAACCTTTTTGACAGCTAACGCATGATTTTCTCGCCGCGTGACAGGCCGACGACACCCGATCTTGCGACCTCAACAATTTTTGCCACATCCCGCACGGACGTCAGGAACGCATCCAGCTTGTCACTCGTCCCGACCAGCTGAACCGTATAAAGAGAAGGCGTGACATCGATAATCTGTCCGCGGAAAATATCCGCATTGCGTTTAACTTCTTCACGCCCGTAGCCGCTGGCCTGGATTTTCACCAGCATGACCTCACGTTCAACGTAGGCCCCCTGCCCCAGCTCGCTCACGCGCAGCACATCAACCAGTTTATGCAGCTGTTTTTCAATTTGTTCAAGCA
The DNA here is from genome assembly GCF_002952735.2 of Enterobacter sp. SGAir0187. NCBI lineage: Bacteria > Pseudomonadati > Pseudomonadota > Gammaproteobacteria > Enterobacterales > Enterobacteriaceae > Enterobacter > Enterobacter sp. SGAir0187. Next base: position 1,780,720 of record NZ_CP025034.2, read on the forward strand.
CTTTGGCGTCGCCAACGGTTTGAATCGTCATGCGCGACAGCGTGGGATCCTCCGTCGGCGCGACGGTCAGGCTTTCAATGTTATAACCGCGCTGCGCAAAAAGACCAATGACGCGCGACAGTGCGCCAGACTCGTTTTCCAGTAAAACCGATAATATCCGGCGCATATCAGGTTCTCTCCGTTTTGCTTAACCACATTTCATCCATACCGCCCCCCCGAATATGCATCGGATAAACGTGTTCGGTTCCATCAACAATCACATCCATAAAGACGAGGCGGTTGTTTTTAACGTGCTCAAGCGCTTGTGCGAGCTTCGTTTCCAGCTCGGCCGGATCGGTCACCCGCATCCCAATATGGCCATAAGCTTCAGCAAGACGAACAAAATCCGGCAGCGATTGCATATAGGACTGCGAATGACGGCCAGAATAAATCATATCCTGCCACTGCTTCACCATGCCGAGGTAGCCGTTATTCAGGTTCAGCACAAGAACCGGCAACTCATACTGCAGTGCGGTAGACAGCTCCTGAATGTTCATCTGAATGCTGCCGTCTCCGGTCACGCAGACGACGGTTTCATTCGGCAACGCCAGCTTCACGCCCAGCGCGGCAGGCAGACCGAAGCCCATGGTGCCTAAGCCACCCGAGTTGATCCAGTGACGCGGTTTATCAAACGGGTAATACAGGGCGGCAAACATCTGGTGTTGGCCCACGTCTGAGGTTACATACGCCTCACCCTTCGTCAGTCGCCACACCGCTTCGATGACCGCCTGCGGCTTAATGTTTTCGCTTTGTGTGTCATATTTCAGGCACTGACGCGCTCGCCACTGTTCAATCTGCTGCCACCAGTCGCGGATCTCATCCAGCGGCTGGGTCGCGTTCTCCTGCGTCAGCAGATCCAGCATCTGTTCCAGAACCTGACGAGCATCACCGACGATCGGCACATCAGCCGACACCGTTTTTGAAATGGACGTTGGATCGATATCAATGTGCAGCACGGTGGCATTCGGGCAATACTTCGCCAGGTTGTTGGTGGTGCGATCGTCAAAACGCACGCCGACGGCAAAGATCACATCGGAGTGATGCATCGTCATGTTGGCTTCATAGGTACCGTGCATACCCAGCATGCCCAGCGCCTGGCGGTGTGTGGCGGGAAACGCCCCCAGCCCCATCAGCGACGACGCCACAGGAAGGTTGAGTTTTTCAACCAGCTCGCGAAGCTGGGCTTCACAGGCAGCGTTGATCGCTCCACCCCCGACATAAACGACCGGTTTTTTGGCTGCCAGAAGCGTTTGCAACGCCCGCTTGATCTGTCCTTTATGCCCCTGCGTCGTCGGGTTGTAAGAACGCATGCTCACCGAGTCAGGCCAGACATACGGCAGCTTGTTTGCCGGGTTCAGAATGTCTTTAGGCAGATCGACCACCACCGGTCCCGGGCGTCCGCTTGCTGCCAGCCAGAAGGCTTTTTTCAGTACGCCGGGAATGTCTTCGGTTTGCTTGACCAGAAAGCTGTGCTTCACAACGGGACGGGAAATCCCGACCATGTCACACTCCTGAAAAGCATCGTAGCCAATCAGCGAGGTTGCTACCTGCCCGGAGAGGATCACCAGCGGGATAGAGTCCATATACGCCGTCGCAATACCGGTAATGGCGTTTGTCGCGCCGGGGCCGGACGTGACTAAGACCACGCCCACTTCACCCGTCGCACGCGCCAGACCGTCGGCCATGTGTACAGCCGCCTGCTCGTGACGTACCAGAACATGGTCAATGCCCCCTACCGTATGCAGCGCATCATAAATATCCAGGACCGCGCCGCCAGGGTAGCCGAACACTTGCTTTACGCCCTGATCGATCAGCGACCGCACGACCATTTCCGCGCCAGACAACATCTCCATGCTTTGCCTCCAGGCATTTTGTTATAGACGGACTGCCGAATTCATTTCCGCGCCGTCTTACGATCGGGATGAACCAATCTTATATTTTGCAGAGTGTTCTTTACCTTAACCGCTCGTTATGAGGCAGGCAATTAGCAAACCCGGTGAGATAAACGGTGCGTAAAGCAGAAAAAGCAGCCGTTAACTAAAGATATGGTTAATTCCTCTGGGAATAGAGGACGGTGTGATAAATCATCGCTGAAAAGCGCGGCAATGCAGGAAATCATCTATTTTTACGTACCGAAGAGCGGCACAAAAAAATGCATCACAGAACAAAATAGTGATTATCTAAAAAAATTCAGGATAAATCACACAATCCGATGCGATTTATCCTGATGCGTTTACCGGCGGCAGATACCGACCAGCAACTCTTCCATCCATTGGTGCCCTTTATCCCTTCCGGCCGCTTCATGCCAGGAGAGATAGCAGGTTCGGCTATTTAACTTAAGCGGCAGAGGCAAAATTTGCAGATCTAACGGGTCAGAAAACTCTTCTGCCAGCCAGCGCGGTGCAATCGCCACCAGATGTGTTTGGGAGACAACGTTTAATACGCTGACCATAGCCATCCCCTGATAAGCCACGCTCGCCTGCTTATCCGCAGAGTCATACCATGGCAGGCTGAAGGAAGCATATCTGTCGAGGGCAACAACGGCATGCTGCTCGTTATAGACATCATTTTCGCGTAGCGGATATTTCAGCCGAGGATGATTTTTACTGGCTACCAGAACCATTTCATCTTTAAACAGCGGTACGCAGGAAAATTCAGGACGACGGAACTCTTCATACCCCAGGACGAATTCAATCTCCTGATAGCGTAACTGATGCTCTGTACTTTGGTTCAGGGATGATTTAAAAACCAGATGAATATTTGGCGCGATCTCTTCAACTTTATTATAGATAATTGAGGTTAAATAATTATCTAATGGACTGCAGACACATAGATGAAATGTGCGCTCGCTGCTTAAAGGTTCAAAGCCCGATCCCGGCAGCTCGTTTTGTACCAGCTGCAACGCCTGACGGATTGAGCCGAACAGCTGGAATGCGCGCGCAGTAGGCTGGATCCCTCTTCCGTAACGAACAAACAATTCGTCGTTAAACATGACCTTAAGCCTGGCAACGGCGTTACTCACAGCAGGTTGTGACATCCCCAACGCCTGGGCCGCGCGGGTGATGTTTTGCTCCTGCATGACCGCATCAAATACCGTCAGAAGATTTAGATCCACCGTGCGTAACTGCGGTTTAATCCCGTCAGTAGCTTGAGGTTGTTTAATATTATTTTCTGGCACTTCTGACTCCACTGTCACGCTACACTCCCTTTGCCGCCGTACGGTAATAATCTCGGAAAATATGATTTATCATGCAAATACGATCAGCGAAAGAGAATTATTTAAAATTCGGAATATATAAAGACGCTATATTAACGAAATCTAAAGAGCGCAAATGATATGTTTGACTTTAGGATTTAAATGAAACCATAAACCAAGCAAATACACAATGACCGCCAGATTAATGATGACTTAAGTATTATTAAACTGTTATCGCCACCGCTCATCAGTTAGTTAATAACATGTTACCTCTGTTCATTTTTTAGCGACGCGTAATAGATTCACCGAAATTATAACTTAATGATAGTAAACCCCTTTATGTACAGAATACTCTCTGTAACGCGCGTCACTCATTTTAAACAATTATATTTATTTATTTCTGCAACTGTTTTCTTCAGTCCAAAATTAGACAATTAGTCGGCTCGCAAAAGCCATAACCAGCACAATTAGCTAAAGTAAACTCCTGCCCGTTCCGCCCGTCGGGTCCGTTTTTATCGTCAGGGGTTGACATCAACTGCCGTATCCAGTACCACTAAAGCATATTGAATTTAACGGAGCACGATTCATGATTCGCACCATTCGTTTCACCGGTCTACTACTACTAAACGCATCCACTGTGCGCGGTAGACTGGCGGGCGAAATTCAGCGTTGAATCGTCACCAGTAAGACTAAAAACCCGCGCCACTGCGCGGGTTTTTTTATGCTCGTAGCAAGGCGCCCTAAGACTGACAAGGACCTAACCCATGAGCCAGCAAGTCATTATTTTCGATACTACTTTACGTGACGGTGAACAGGCATTACAGGCAAGCCTGAGTGTAAAAGAGAAACTGCAGATCGCGCTGGCTCTCGAACGTATGGGTGTCGACGTGATGGAGGTGGGTTTCCCGGTCTCGTCTCCGGGTGATTTCGAATCCGTCCAGACCATCGCCCGCACCATTAAAAACAGCCGCGTATGTGGTCTGGCGCGCTGTGTAGAAAAAGATATCGACGTTGCAGCCGAGTCGCTGAAAGTGGCCGAAGCGTTCCGTATCCACACCTTTATTGCCACCTCGCCCATGCACATCGCCACCAAGCTGCGCAGCACGCTGGATGAGGTGATCGAGCGCGCGGTGTACATGGTGAAACGCGCACGTAACTACACCGATGACGTTGAATTCTCCTGTGAAGATGCGGGCCGTACGCCAATCGACGATTTGGCGCGCGTCGTGGAAGCCGCCATTAACGCGGGTGCCAAAACCATCAACATCCCGGACACCGTCGGCTACACCATGCCGTTTGAGTTCGCCAACATCATCACCGGCCTGTATGACCGCGTTCCGAACATTGATAAAGCGATTATCTCCGTCCACACCCACGATGATTTGGGTCTGGCGGTGGGCAATGCTATCGCCGCCGTCCACGCTGGCGCGCGTCAGGTAGAAGGCGCGATGAACGGCATCGGCGAACGCGCGGGCAACTGTTCGCTGGAAGAAGTGATCATGGCGATCAAAGTGCGCAAAGACATCATGGACGTGCACACCCGCATCAATCACAACGAGATCTGGCGCACCAGCCAGACCGTCAGCCAGATTTGCAACATGCCTATTCCGGCCAACAAAGCGATTGTCGGCACTGGCGCCTTCGCGCACTCCTCCGGTATTCATCAGGATGGCGTGCTGAAGAACCGTGAAAACTACGAAATTATGACCCCGGAATCCATTGGCCTGAACCAGGTCCAGTTGAACCTGACCTCCCGTTCCGGTCGCGCGGCAGTGAAGCACCGCATGGAAGAGATGGGCTATAAGGACAGCGATTACAACATGGATCAGCTTTATGACGCGTTCCTGAAGCTGGCCGACAAAAAAGGGCAGGTGTTCGACTATGACCTGGAAGCGCTGGCCTTTATTAACAAACAGCAGGAAGAGCCAGAGCACTTCCGTCTGGATTACTTCAACGTGCAGTCCGGATCCAGCGACATCGCCACCGCCTCGGTCAAGCTGGCCTGCGGAGATGAAATTAAAGCAGAGGCAGCTAACGGTAATGGACCTGTCGATGCGATTTACCAGGCCATCAACCGCGTTACCGAGTACGACGTTGAGCTGGTCAAATATGACCTGACAGCTAAGGGCCACGGCAAAGATGCACTGGGCCAGGTCGACATTGTTGTGACCCACAATGGCCGCCGCTTCCATGGCGTGGGTCTGGCGACCGATATCGTTGAATCCTCCGCGAAAGCGATGGTGCATGTGCTGAATAACATCTGGCGTGCCGCCGAAGTCGAAAAAGAGTTGCAACGCAAAGCTCAGAATAAAGAGAACAACAAGGAAACCGTGTAATGTCGAAGAATTACCATATTGCTGTGTTACCGGGCGACGGTATTGGCCCGGAAGTGATGGCACAGGCGCTGAAAGTACTGGAAGCCGTTCGCGCACGTTTTGCGATGAAAATCACCACCAGCCACTACGATGTGGGCGGTATTGCGATTGATAACCACGGTACGCCACTGCCAAAAGCGACCGTGGAAGGCTGTGAAAATGCCGATGCCGTGCTGTTTGGTTCCGTCGGTGGTCCAAAATGGGAACATCTGCCGCCAGCAGAGCAGCCAGAGCGCGGCGCGCTGCTGCCGCTGCGTAAACATTTCAAACTGTTCAGTAACCTGCGTCCGGCGAAGCTGTACCAGGGTCTGGAAGAGTTTTGCCCGCTGCGCGCCGATATCGCCGCCAACGGTTTCGACATTCTGTGCGTACGTGAACTGACCGGCGGGATCTATTTCGGTCAGCCAAAAGGGCGCGAAGGCAGCGGTCAGCATGAAAAAGCGTTCGATACCGAGGTGTATCACCGCTTCGAAATTGAACGTATCGCCCATATCGCGTTTGAGTCGGCGCGCAAACGCCGCCATAAGGTGACCTCTATTGATAAAGCGAACGTGCTGCAGTCTTCCATTCTGTGGCGTGAGATCGTCAGTGAAGTCGCTAAACAGTACCCGGACGTTGCGCTGTCGCACATGTACATCGACAACGCGACCATGCAGCTGATTAAGGATCCGTCCCAGTTTGACGTGCTGCTGTGCTCCAACCTGTTCGGCGATATTCTCTCTGACGAGTGCGCGATGATCACCGGCTCGATGGGCATGCTGCCATCCGCCAGCCTGAATGAAGAAGGCTTCGGCCTGTACGAGCCTGCGGGCGGCTCCGCACCGGATATCGCCGGCAAAAACATTGCCAACCCGATTGCGCAGATCCTCTCTTTGGCCCTGCTGCTGCGCTACAGCCTGGATGCAGGCGATGCAGCAACCGCAATAGAAAACGCCATTAACCGGGCGTTAGAAGAAGGCGTCCGTACCGGTGATTTAGCACGCGGCACGGCGGCAGTCAGTACCGATGAAATGGGCGACATCATTGCCCGCTATGTCGCTGAAGGGGTGTAATCATGGCTAAGACGTTATATGAAAAGTTGTTTGATGCGCACGTTGTCTACGAAGCACCAAACGAAACCCCACTGCTGTATATCGACAGACATCTGGTACACGAGGTGACCTCTCCTCAGGCATTTGACGGCCTGCGCGCGCACAAGCGTCCGGTTCGCCAGCCGGGTAAAACCTTCGCGACGATGGATCACAACGTTTCCACCCAGACTAAAGACATTAACGCCTCGGGTGAGATGGCGCGTATCCAGATGCAGGAGCTGATTAAGAACTGCAATGAATTTGGCGTTGAGCTGTACGACCTGAACCATCCGTATCAGGGCATCGTCCACGTGATGGGCCCTGAGCAGGGGATTACCCTGCCGGGCATGACCATCGTCTGCGGTGACTCCCATACCGCAACCCACGGCGCGTTTGGCGCCCTGGCGTTCGGGATTGGCACTTCCGAGGTGGAACATGTGCTGGCAACGCAGACCCTGAAGCAGGGCCGCGCCAAAACGATGAAGATTGAAGTGAAGGGCAAAGCGGCGCCTGGCATTACCGCGAAAGATATCGTGCTGGCGATTATCGGTAAAACCGGCAGCGCAGGCGGTACAGGCCACGTCGTTGAGTTCTGCGGCGACGCTATTCAGGCGCTGAGCATGGAGGGTCGCATGACCCTGTGCAACATGGCCATTGAGATGGGTGCCAAAGCCGGGCTGGTCGCGCCAGATGAAACGACCTTTAACTATGTGAAGGGCCGTCTGCACGCGCCGAAAGGGCAGGATTTTGACGACGCGGTAGCCTACTGGAAAACCCTGAAAACCGACGACGGGGCAACGTTTGATACCGTTGTCACGCTGCAGGCAGAAGAGATTGCCCCTCAGGTGACCTGGGGGACCAACCCGGGTCAGGTGATTTCCGTCAACGACGCCATTCCCGATCCGGCTTCCTTCGCCGATCCGGTCGAGCGCGCCAGTGCGGAAAAAGCGCTGGCCTATATGGGGCTGAAGCCCGGCGTGCCGTTGACCGACGTGACCATTGATAAAGTGTTTATCGGCTCCTGCACCAACTCTCGTATCGAAGATTTGCGTGCGGCGGCAGAGATTGCCAAAGGCCGTAAAGTCGCGCCGGGCGTGCAGGCGCTGGTGGTTCCAGGCTCCGGTCCGGTGAAAGCCCAGGCGGAAGCCGAAGGTCTGGATAAGATCTTTATCGAAGCAGGCTTCGAGTGGCGCCTGCCAGGCTGTTCCATGTGTCTGGCCATGAACAACGATCGCCTGAATCCGGGTGAGCGCTGTGCCTCCACCAGCAACCGTAACTTTGAAGGCCGTCAGGGCCGCGGTGGGCGCACCCATCTGGTCAGCCCGGCAATGGCCGCCGCTGCGGCAGTCACCGGCCATTTCGCCGACATTCGCAGCCTGAAATAAGGAGACAATCATGGCAGAGAAATTTACCCAACATACGGGCCGGGTTGTCCCGCTGGACGCCGCGAACGTCGATACTGACGCCATTATTCCTAAGCAGTTTTTGCAGAAGGTGACGCGTACCGGCTTTGGCGCGCACCTGTTCAACGACTGGCGTTTCCTGGACGACAAAGGCGAAGTGCCTAATCCGGAATTCGTTCTGAACTTCCCGGAATACAAAGGTGCCTCCATTTTGCTGGCGCGGGAAAACTTTGGCTGCGGCTCGTCGCGTGAGCATGCGCCATGGGCGCTCACCGACTACGGCTTTAAGGTGGTCATTGCCCCAAGCTTTGCGGATATCTTCTACGGCAACAGCTTCAACAACCAGCTGCTGCCGGTGACGCTGAGCGATGAGCAGGTCGATGAATTGTTTGCGCTGGTTAAGGCCAATCCGGGCATGTCGTTTGAAGTGGATCTGGAAGCGGAAGTGGTGAAAGCCGGGGATAAGACCTACAGCTTTAGCATTGATGCATTCCGCCGTCACTGCATGCTGAACGGTCTGGACAGCATTGGTTTGACGCTACAGCACGAAGACGCCATCTCAGCGTACGAGAAAAAACAGCCTGCGTTTATGGGCTAAAGGCAATGGCCCGCGAAATGCGGGCCATTGATAAGGGTGCGTTGAGGCTCAACCACTCTGGAGAGGCGGGGAAACTTCCCCGCCCATACCGCTAACGTTTTGCTTCGTAAGCCAACACTGCCGCCATCTCTGTTTTCTCCTGTCTGAAATGCAATTCACACAACGAATCACGGACCATCCAGGTGAAGATCAATAACGTCGTACAGATCAGAAACAAACCTAACAGCAGAGTACGTTTTGGCATTCCAGCCTCCTTATTGCTTTTCGGCAATGAAGAGACTAACCTCGCAATGATCGTTGTGAAGTTTGTCTCCCCATCAGTTTTTTTGATGTGGGACTCTCCACTGTTTGCCTCTTGCGAAAGCCTGAGGCAAACAGCCTCAAGCACCCGCCACGCACTCTATTCCCCTTCGTGATCTCTGTCAGAATGTCGTTCCATTTTGTGAAGCCGTCTTCCAGAATCAGACGTCTTTTACCCGGCAGGTCAGGAGGAGCGTCACGACGGATATCGCCGCAATCATCCAGTAAACCGACGTATGACCATAGCTTTGCGCCAGCGCGCCCTGGATCACACCGGCCAGAATCACCCCGGTTGAAATACTGTTCGTAAAGAGCGTCGTGGCCGATCCCGCGCGTCCGGGCATCAGATCCTGAAACCAGAGCATGCCGATTCCGGCGACGATCCCAATGAACACAGCATTAAACAGCTGCAGCGCCAGCAGCGCTTCGCGCGAGTGGAATAAGATCAGCCCAAGATAAAACAACACCCCGGCTGCAACCGCAACCACCATCATTTTGCGTTTACCGAAACGCTTTACGTAATATCCCGCCAGAATCATTGCCGGAATTTCCAGCCCGGCAGCGGTCCCCATTAAGATCCCCGCAAGCTTGTCCGGTAAGCCCAGATCGCTGCTGATCCACAGCGGCATGTCGATGATGTACATGGTGTTGCAGGTCCACATCAGCGTGGAGGCAATAAACAGCATACGGACGTTTTTGTCCTGCCAGCCGCTCACCTGGGTGAGCGGTTTATCCGTTGTCTGTTCGACGCGCGCCACGGACGGCAGCGCAAAGGCTATCAGCGCCAGGCTGATGACAAAAATCCCGGCCGCGATGGTGAACATGGTGGTAAAGCCGTAGTTCAACGCCAGCATAAAGGCCAGCGGCGGACCAATGACCCACGCCAGCGAGAGCTGGGCACGCATCACCGAGCTGAACATCACCACTTCCCTTGCCGAGCTATCCGCATATTCCCGCGCCAGGGCGAACAGTTGCGGCATGGCGGTGTTCGCCAGTGATGCCAGCAGCACGCCGCAGGTAATGAGCGTCAGATAATGACGGTTGAAAGCAAAGAGCAGCGCGTTGCCCACCGCCATGGCGCAGCAAAAGAGGATCAGCCTGCGCCTGTCACCCTGACTGTCGGATCGTTTTGCCAGCCACAGGCTGACCAGGATCCCGGCAATCGCGTTGACGGTATAAAACAGCCCCACCCAAAACGGCTGCGCCCCCACCTCGCGGCTGAGAAACAGGCTCAGCGTCGGCGCCTGCAGCGCCCCCGCCACACCCATCATAAAGGCCACCAGCATAAAAGCGGCATACACGCCGTTCAGGCGTCGCCCCATCGTCATCAACCACAGCATGAGCAAGTCCTTGTGAAAGCGAATCGAAATTGGGTGAAAGAATAAACGAAAAAAGCCAGCAAAAACATTTTGCTGGCGGGTGATAAGCACCAATACTCAGTCACACATGATCGAGGCGAGTCAGCAAGAAGAGGCCGGTTTCGTAACATCCCACTGCATCAGTTCTTCTAACATTTTCAGCCGTTGCTCTGCACACTGGCGGGCCAGCCAGGACGATCCTTTTGTCGCTGAAAAGTACTGCTGATAAAACTGACGTGCGGTAGACCTCTTCATCATTTACCTCCTCGCTTCATCGGGAAGCATTATTGGCCTAATATAGGGATTAATAAATTGCTGGTTTTTTGTCAGGAGTTCCCCTTTTATGCCTTCCGGTCGTCTGCAGCAACAATTTATCCGCCTCTGGCAGTGCTGCGAGGGGCAATCGCAGGAAACGACGCTCAACGAGCTGGCTGACCTGCTTAGCTGTTCCCGCCGTCATATGCGCACGTTGCTCAACACCATGCAGCAGCAGGGGTGGTTAAGCTGGGAAGCGGAAGCGGGACGCGGGAAACGCTCGCGGCTGACCTTTCTCTACACCGGGCTGGCATTGCAGCAGCAGCGAGCAGAAGACCTGCTCGAGCAGGACCGCATCGATCAGCTGGTCCAGCTGGTGGGCGACAAAGCCGCCGTGCGCCAGATGCTGGTCTCCCATCTCGGACGCAGTTTTCGTCAGGGCCGACACATTCTGCGGGTACTCTACTATCGGCCAATGAAAAATCTGTTGCCCGGCACGGCGTTACGCCGCTCAGAAACCCATATGGCCCGACAAATCTTCAGCGGCCTGACGCGGATAAATGAGGAAAACGGGGAACTGGAGGCGGATATCGCGCACCACTGGCAGCAGGTTTCCCCGCTTCACTGGCGCTTTTTCTTACGCCCCGGCATCCACTTTCACCACGGTCGCGAACTGGAGATGCACGACGTCATCGCCTCTCTGGAACGCGCCCGCAGGCTGCCGCTCTACTCGCATATTTCGCGCATCCACTCCCCCACGGCCTGGACGCTGGATATTGAGCTGTCGCAGCAGGACAAGTGGCTTCCCTGGCTGCTGGGCTATGTACCGTCGATGATTTTGCCCGGCGAGTGGGAATCGATGAACAATTTTGCCAGCCAGCCAATTGGCACCGGCCCCTACGCCGTGTCCCGCAATAACAGCAACCAGCTGAAAATCCGCGCGTTCGATGACTACTTTGGCTATCGGGCGCTGATCGACGAAGTCAACGTGTGGGTATTGCCGGATCTCAATGAAGACCTGAGCTGCGGGCTGACGCTTGAAGGCCCCACCACGGGAGAAAAAGCCGTGGAGAGCCGCCTGGAGGAGGGATGCTACTATCTCCTCTTTGACCGCCGCACCCACCGCGGGGCAAACCAGGATGTCCGCAAGTGGATCAGCCACGTGTTGTCCCCTTCCAATCTGATCTACCATGCGGAAGCGCAGTACCAGACATACTGGTTCCCGGCGTACGGCCTGCTTCCGCGCTGGCACCACGCCCGACCGTCACACTGCGACAAACCCGCAGGGCTGGAGTCCATCACCCTGACCTACTACCGCGAGCATGTTGAGCATCGTTTTATCGCGAGGATAATGACCCGCCTGCTGGCAGCCGAGGGGGTCAGGCTGGACATCAGGGAAGTGGACTATGACGAATGGCATCAGGGGGAGATCGCCAGCGATATCTGGCTCAACAGCGCTAATTTTACCCTGCCGCTCGATTTTTCCCTTTTCTCGCATTTGTTTGAAGTCCCGTTGATCCAGCACTGCATCGACCGGGACTGGCAGCAGGATGCCGCCCTGTGGCGTGCAGGCGAAATGAATCTTGCCGTGTGGTGCCAGCAACTGCTGGCCGAACAGGCCATCGTCCCGTTGATCCACCACTGGCTGATGATTCAGGGCCAGCGCAGCATGCGCGGCCTGCGGATGAACACCCTGGGCTGGTTTGATTTCAAATCCGCCTGGTTTGCGCCCCCGGAGCCATAACGCTTTCGTAATATTCACCAAATCATTACAATAGCGCCGTTCTCAACGGGGTGCTGCATCACAGATGTGCGCTGAGATAATACCCGTCGAACCTGATCCGGATAACGCCGGCGAAGGGATTTGAGGCTGTCGCTCAAAATCCTTTGCCACTCAACCCTGAGGTGCAAAGTGTTAAAAAAAGTTCTCCCCCTGCTGGCGCTTTTCGCGCTGCCCGCTTTAGCCAAACCCGTCCTGACGGTCTACACCTACGACTCCTTCTCTGCCGACTGGGGCCCTGGCCCGGTTGTCAAAAAAGCCTTTGAAGCTGACTGCAACTGCGAGCTGAAGTTCGTGGCGCTGGAAGATGGCGTTTCACTGCTCAACCGTCTGCGCATGGAAGGGAAAAACAGCAAGGCTGACGTAGTGCTCGGTCTGGATAACAACCTGCTGGACGCCGCCTCGCAGACCAAACTGTTTGCCAAAAGCGGCGTCGCAGCAGAGGCCGTTAACGTGCCTGGCGGCTGGAAGAACGACACCTTTGTGCCGTTCGACTACGGCTACTTTGCTTTTGTTTACGACAAAAACAAGCTGAAAAACCCGCCGAAGAGCCTGAAAGAGCTGGTGGAAAGCGACCAGAAGTGGCGCGTGATTTATGAAGATCCGCGGACCAGCACGCCGGGCCTGGGTCTGCTGCTGTGGATGCAGAAAGTCTACGGCGATAAGGCGCCGGAAGCGTGGCAGAAGCTGGCCGCCAAAACCGTGACCGTGACCAAAGGCTGGAGCGAAGCCTATGGCCTGTTCCTCAAAGGCGAAAGCGACCTGGTGCTGAGCTACACCACCTCCCCGGCCTACCACATTATCGCCGAGAAGAAAGATAACTATGCTGCCGCAGATTTTGCGGAAGGGCACTATCTGCAGGTGGAAGTGGCCGCGCGTACCGCTGCCAGCAAGCAGCCTGAGCTGGCCGAGAAGTTCCTGAAGTTTATGGTTTCGCCGGCATTCCAGAATGCCATTCCCGCAGGCAACTGGATGTATCCGGTCACCAGCGTTGCACTGCCTGCAGGTTTTGAACAGTTGACCAAACCGAAAACCTCGCTGGAGTTTACACCGCAGCAGGTCGCCGCGCAGCGTGCCGCATGGGTAAGTGAATGGCAACGCGCCGTCAGCCGTTAATTCCCGGCTGGTTGCTTCCCGGGCTGCTCGCCGCCGTCGTAATGGTGGCTGTCAGTCTGGGGGCTTTTCTTGCGCTGTGGTTTAACGCGCCAGAGAGCGACCTGCTCGCTCTCTGGCACGACAGCTACCTCTGGCACGTCATTCGGTTCTCCTTCTGGCAGGCGTTTCTTTCTGCCCTGATGTCGGTGCTCCCGGCTATTTTTCTTGCACGCGCGCTGTATCGGCGGCGTTTCCCTGGCAGGCAGGCTCTGCTGCGCCTGTGCGCCATGACGCTGATCCTGCCCGTGCTGGTGGCGGTATTTGGTATTCTGAGTGTTTACGGTCGCCAGGGGTGGCTGGCTTCGCTGTTCGGCCAGCTTGGTCTGGAATGGTCATTCTCGCCTTACGGACTGCAGGGCATCCTGCTGGCACACGTTTTTTTCAATATGCCGATGGCAACGCGCCTCTTTTTGCAGGCGCTGGAGAACATTCCCGGCGAACAGCGGCAGATTGCCGCCCAGCTCGGCATGCGCGGCTGGTCGTTCTTCCGCTTTGTCGAATGGCCGTGGCTGCGCCGCCAGCTCCCGCCCGTAGCGGCATTAATCTTCATGCTCTGCTTCGCCAGCTTTGCCACCGTGCTGTCACTTGGCGGCGGGCCGCAGGCCACCACCATTGAGCTGGCGATTTACCAGGCGCTGAGTTACGACTACGATCCCGGTCGCGCCGCACTGCTGGCGATAGTCCAGATGGCGTGCTGCCTTGCACTGGTACTGTTGAGCCAGCGGCTGAGTAAAGCCATTCCCGCTGGCAGTCATCAAATAACCGGCTGGCGCGATCCGCAGGACAGCCTGCACAGCCGCGTCAGCGATGTTATCCTGATCGGGCTGGCGCTCCTGCTGCTGTTGCCGCCGCTGCTGGCCGTTATCGTTGACGGACTGAACCTCAATCTCATGTCTGTCCTGCAACAGCCCGTCCTCTGGCAGGCCACCTGGACCTCGCTGCGTATCGCTCTGGCTGCCGGATTACTGTGCGTCATCCTGACCATGATGCTGTTGTGGAGCAGCCGTGAGCTTTACGCCCGCCAGGCGCAAAAAGCCGGACAAATGCTGGAGCTGACGGGCATGCTGATTCTTGCTATGCCGGGGATTGTACTGGCAACGGGCTTCTTTTTACTGTTCAACAGCACCCTCGGCCTGCCCGAAAGGGCCGACGGCATTGTGATCTTTACCAACGCCTTAATGGCTATTCCTTACGCGCTCAAGGTGCTGGAAAACCCGATGCGCGACGTCAACAGCCGCTACAGTTTGCTGTGCCAGTCGCTGGGCATGCAGGGCTGGCAGCGACTGAAGGTGGTTGAACTGCGCGCGCTAAAGCGTCCGCTGGCACAGGCGCTGGCGTTTGCCTGCGTGCTCTCTATTGGAGACTTTGGGGTCGTGGCGCTGTTCGGCAATGACGATTTCCGCACGCTGCCATACTGGCTCTATCAGCAAATCGGCTCTTACCGCAGTCAGGACGGCGCGGTGACCGCACTGTTACTGCTGCTGCTGTGCTTTGCCTTATTTACCGTTATCGAAAAACTTCCGGGGCGTGATGTTAAAACTGACTGATGTAACCTGGCTTTATCAGCATCTGCCGATGCGCTTCACGCTCTCCGTGCGCCAGGGAGAGATGATCGCCGTGCTTGGCCCAAGCGGTGCCGGGAAAAGCACCTTGCTCAATTTGATCGCCGGTTTTCTGCAACCTGCCAGCGGGTCGATAGCCATCGATAATCGTGATTTCACCAGCGCCCCTCCGGCTAAACGTCCTGTCTCAATGCTGTTTCAGGAAAACAACCTGTTTACCCACCTGACGGTGCGGCAAAACATCGCGCTGGGAATGCACCCGGGACTCAGGCTGAACGATGATCAGCGCCATAAGCTGGAGGTCATTGCCGCGCAGATGGGGATCACCGAATTCATCGACAGGCTGCCGGGCGAGCTCTCCGGCGGGCAGCGTCAGCGCGTGGCGCTGGCACGTTGTCTGGTGCGCGAGCAGCCGATACTGCTGCTGGATGAGCCGTTCTCGGCGCTCGATCCCGCGCTGCGTCAGGAGATGCTGGCCCTGGTGCAGGACGTCTGTCAGCACCAGCAGCTGACGATGCTGATGGTTTCGCACAGTATTGAGGATGCCGCACGGATTGCCCCGCGATCGGTGGTGATCGCGAAGGGACGCATTTTGTGGGATGGAGCAACAGAAGCATTAATGAGCGGAAAAGAAAGCGCTTCTGGATTATTGGGTATAAAACCGTAGGCCGGGCAAACGCAGTGCCGCCCGGCGCTTAACGGCTCACAACTTTCAACAGGATCTCACCGTACACCGGCATTAGCGGGTGACGAATCAGCGCCACTACCGCCACCAACGCTACACCCAGCGTCAGCGGGGCCAGCCAGAGCAGGCGAGTACGCGGGAGATAGCGCGTCAGGCGATCGACGCTCGCTTTCGCGCTGCGCCACAGTCGCCAGCAGAGCCATGCCGCCAGCCACAGCAGCAGCGCCGTGCCCAGCAGCAGCCACTTAAACTCACCGCTTTGCATACCGTCAGGAATATCGATGGCGGCCCCTGCAAGGATCCCCGGCAGGAAGTAGAACGGCGGCCAGAAGACGCAGCCGATAATGTTTGGCACCACGAATTTCGCAACGGGCAGATCCAGCATTCCGGCCACCATCGGCACCAGCGGACGCGTTGGCCCAACGAAGCGGCCAACGAGGATGGTAAACATGCTGTGCTGGTGCAGCGCATGCTCGGTCTTATCCAGCAAGGCTTTGTTCTTTTTCATGAACGACCAGCGGTGCAGCGGCTTCTTAAAGCGCCAGCCCAGCCAGAAGGAGATCCAGTCGCCGAGCAGGCAGCCGATCATTCCCGCCAGCCACGCCTGCCAGAAATTGACCTCACCGCTGCCGATCAGCGCCCCAAGCCCTGCCATCATTACGGTACCGGGCAGGATTAACCCGACGAGTGCCAGCGACTCCAGAAACGCCACCAGCGCCACGGCGATGAGCGAGTACATAACGGACTGGGTAATAAAGTGTTCCAGCAATGCCTGCATAACTATTCCGGTCAGAAAACGAATCAGCGATTCTGCTTAGCGCCCCGCACCGCGTCAAGGCAACAATTGTCTGAATAGTTTACAGGTTGCTTCCCGCATTCACCTGTTTGTTTATCTTTTTTTACCGTTTATTCACATCCAGCGCGGAATTCACTGGGGCTGGCACCGGTGCATTTTTTAAATACCCGGGAGAAATAGAGCTGATCCTCAAAGCCCACGTTGCGCCCCACGGTGGCGATGGGCATCCGGGTGGTGCTGAGCAGCAGCTTCGCCTGGCTGATGCGCTGATCCTCGCGCCAGCTCAACACGCTGACGCCCAGCTGCTGGCGGAACAGATGCGACAGACGCGACGGTGACAGGCAGACGTGCTGGGCAACACTGGCGATATCAAACTGGCTATCGGCAAGGTGGTCGCTGATGTACTGGCAGGCGTCGCGCACGCGGTTATCCAGCGGCGGGTTAAGCGACGCGTTAATCGCCTCCATCCGTCGCAGCAGCAGCTGCTCAAGCAGGTTAATCGCCAGCAGTTCAGCGTAGCGCCCACCGGCCTGTCCCGCCTCGATAATCTGCGCAAAAAGCTCGCGAAACTGCGCCAGATGCACCTCATCCGGGCGATAAAAACCGGTGTGCGCAAAAATAGCCGGCCAGGAAAGCCACTCCTGCCAGTAGGCGCGCGGACGGAAATAGACCCACTGGTGATACCACTCTTTGGCATCCGGATGACGGCCATAGTGGTGGATCTCCCCCGGCGGGAACAGCAGGATATCCCCCGGGCGGCAGATAAACTGCTGGTCGCCGTTTTTGATGATCCCTTCCCCTCGCACGGTCAGGTTGAGGATATATCCTTTCATTCCAAGCGGTCGGTCGACGTAAAAGTCGAGATATCCTTCAGCCTCGATAGGAGTCAGTCCCGCCACAAGGTGCGCGTTAAACGAGTATCCCGGCAGCAGAGGATCGTTTTGCGTTTCGGCCATAGATTCAGTTCTCCCAAGGGTCCTCAAGGAAACCAATTGTCCATATCACTAAAAGCAGGTTAAAAATGGCCCGCGAAAAGATCCAAAAAGCATCACGCCGCTTTTACGTCCGCCATGTTTCAGCCTTTCCCCCTGATTTCTCCGCCTGAGCAGGCAGATAAGCAGTAACAAAAGTGTCTATAACTGCGGCAGAAATGTCCACATTGAATATTTGCACGGCGTCACACTTTCCGTTGTAACAGCAATTTAGTCCATAAGATTAGCGGATCCTGCCTGACGACTTTTGTCCCCAGTCTCTAATGTTCTTCCATACCTCTTTTTTCGATGGAGCAACACCATGGCAATTGCGATTGGCCTCGATTTTGGCAGCGATTCGGTTCGCGCGCTGGCAGTGGACTGTACGTCCGGCCAGGAGATAGCAACCAGCGTTGAGTGGTACCCGCGCTGGCAAGAGGGGCGCTACTGCGATGCGCCGAACAACCAGTTTCGGCATCACCCGCGTGACTACATTGAGTCGATGGAAGCGGCCATTAAAACCGTTCTGGCCGAACTGACCGACGCCCAGCGGGCGGATATTGTTGGGATTGGCGTCGACAGTACCGGCTCCACGCCTGCCCCTGTGGATGCCAATGGCCGCGTGCTGGCGCTGCGTCCTGAGTTTGCCGACAACCCGAACGCCATGTTCGTGCTGTGGAAAGACCATACCGCCGTGGAAGAGGCCGAAGCCATCACCCGCCTGTGCCATCAGCCGGGCAAAACGGACTACTCGCGCTACATCGGCGGAATTTACTCCAGCGAATGGTTCTGGGCCAAGATCCTGCACGTCACCCGTGCCGACGCAACCGTTGCGCAGGCGGCAGCGTCATGGGTTGAGCTGTGCGACTGGGTGCCTGCTCTGCTCTCCGGCACCACGCGTCCACAGGATATCCGCCGCGGTCGCTGCAGCGCCGGGCATAAATCCTTGTGGCATGAAAGCTGGGGCGGCCTGCCTCCGGCAGCCTTCTTCGATGAACTCGACCCGATCATCAACAAGAGCCTGACATACCCGCTGTTTACCGACACCTTTACCGCCGATATTCCCGTCGGCACCCTCTGTGAGGAGTGGGCGACGCGCCTCGGCCTGCCGCAAAACGTGGCGATCTCCGGCGGCGCGTTTGACTGCCATATGGGCGCCGTGGGCGCGGGCGCGCAGCCAAACACGCTGGTCAAAGTCATCGGCACCTCCACCTGCGACATCCTGACGGCGGATAAAGCCACCGTCGGCGACCGCGCGGTAAAAGGCATCTGTGGCCAGGTTGACGGCAGCGTGGTACCGGACTTCATCGGCCTCGAAGCCGGTCAGTCCGCGTTTGGCGATATCTACGCCTGGTTTGGTCGCGTGCTGGGCTGGCCGCTGGATCGGCTGGCGGCGGCGCATCCTGAACTGAAAACCCAGATCGCCGAGAGCAAAAAGCAGCTTCTGCCGCAGCTTACCGAAGCCTGGGCCAAAAATCCCTCTCTCGACCACCTCCCGGTGGTGCTGGACTGGTTTAACGGTCGTCGCACACCGTTTGCCAACCAGCGCCTGAAAGGGGTGATTACCGATCTCAACCTCGCGACCGACGCGCCCGCGCTGTTCGGCGGCCTGATTGCCGCAACGGCCTTCGGTGCCCGCGCCATTATGGAGTGCTTCACCGAGCAGGGCATCGACGTGAATAACGTGATGGCGCTGGGCGGCATCGCCCGTAAAAACCCGGTGATCATGCAGGCCTGCTGCGACGTGCTGAACCGTCCGCTGCAGATTGTGGCGTCCGATCAGTGCTGCGCGCTGGGCGCGGCGATTTTCGCCGCCGTCGCCGCGGGCGTCCATGCGGATATCCCCACCGCGCAGCAGCACATGGCGAGCGCCGTCGAAAACACCCTTCAGCCGCGTGCTCAGCAGGCACAACGCTTTGAACAGCTTTATCAGCGCTACCAGCAGTGGGCAAAAAGCGCCGAACTTCACTATCTCCCTGTCGCCGCCCCGGCCAAAAGCACCGCGGACACTACGGCAACCCTGACCCATTAAGGACACGATGATGACCATTTTTAATAACTATGAAGTGTGGTTTGTGATTGGCAGCCAGCATCTGTACGGACCGGAAGCGCTGCAGCAGGTAACAAAACACGCGGAGCACGTCGTTAACGCGCTGAACGCGGAAGCCAAACTGCCGTGCAAGCTGGTGCTGAAACCGCTGGGCACAACGCCGGATGAGATTACCCATATCTGCCGCGACGCGAACTACGATGATAAATGCGCCGGTCTGGTGGTGTGGCTGCACACCTTCTCACCGGCAAAAATGTGGATCAACGGCCTGTCTATCCTCAACAAACCGCTGCTGCAGTTCCATACCCAGTTCAACGCCTCCCTGCCATGGGACAGCATCGACATGGACTTTATGAACCTGAACCAGACCGCACACGGCGGCCGCGAGTTCGGCTTCATCGGCGCGCGCATGCGTCAGCAGCACGCGGTGGTCACCGGCCACTGGCAGGATGGCAAGGCGCAACAGCGTATCGGATCCTGGATGCGCCAGGCGGTTTCGAAGCAGGATACCCGCCACCTGAAAGTGGTGCGTTTCGGCGACAACATGCGTGAAGTGGCGGTCACCGACGGTGACAAAGTGGCCGCGCAGATCAAGTTCGGCTTTTCCGTGAATACCTGGGCCGTGGGCGACCTGGTGCAGGTAGTGAATGAAATCAGCGATGGCGACGTGAGCGCGCTGGTGGACGAGTACGAAAGCAGTTACCGCCTGACGCCTGCGGCACAGATCAACGGCGACAAGCGTCAGAACGTGCTGGATGCGGCGCGCATTGAGCTGGGCATGAAGCGCTTCCTGGAACAGGGCGGCTTCCACGCCTTTACCACCACTTTTGAAGATCTCCACGGTCTGAAACAGCTGCCGGGTCTGGCAGTGCAACGTCTGATGCAGCAGGGCTACGGCTTTGCCGGCGAAGGCGACTGGAAAACTGCCGCTCTGCTTCGCATCATGAAGGTGATGTCGACCGGTCTGCAGGGCGGCACCTCCTTTATGGAGGACTACACCTACCACTTCGAGAACGGCAATGACCTGGTGCTCGGCTCGCACATGCTGGAAGTGTGTCCTTCCATCGCGGTAGAGGAAAAACCAATCCTCGACGTGCAGTACCTCGGCATTGGCGGTAAAGCCGATCCGGCGCGTCTGATCTTCAACACCCGCACGGGTCCGGCCATCAACGCCAGCCTGATCGATCTGGGCGATCGTTTCCGCTTGCTGGTGAACTGCGTCGATGCGGTTGAAACGCCACATTCTCTGCCGAAACTGCCGGTCGCCAACGCCCTGTGGAAAGCACAGCCGGACCTGCCGACCGCGTCAGAAGCCTGGATCCTGGCCGGTGGCGCGCACCATACCGTCTTCAGCCACGCGCTGGATCTGAACGATATGCGCCAGTTTGCCGAGCTGCACGATATCGAACTGACCGTGATTGATAATGACACCCGTCTGCCAGCCTTTAAAGACGCGCTGCGCTGGAACGAAGTCTATTACGGTTCAAAACGCTAAGCCCTGAATGCCCGGTGGCACTGCGTTTACCGGGCCTACGGAACCGTAGGCCGGATAAGCGAAGCGCCATCCGGCAGGAGATAACAATGTTAGACGATCTCAAACGTCAGGTGCTCGAAGCCAACCTGGCGCTGCCTAAACATAATCTGGTCACCCTGACATGGGGCAACGTCAGCGCCGTTGACCGGGAAAAAGGCGTGTTCGTGATTAAGCCTTCCGGCGTGGATTACACGATGATGACCGCAGACGATATGGTCGTTGTCAGCCTCGAGACCGGCGAAGTGGTCGAAGGTAAGAAAAAACCGTCCTCCGATACGCCGACTCACCGCCTGCTGTACCGCTCATTCCCGAGCATCGGCGGCATCGTGCATACTCATTCGCGCCACGCCACCATCTGGGCGCAGGCGGGCCAGTCCATCCCGGCGACCGGCACCACCCACGCGGACTACTTTTACGGCACCATTCCCTGCACGCGTCTGATGACCGATGCTGAGATTAACGGTGAGTACGAGTGGGAAACGGGGAACGTGATTGTCGAAACCTTCGAAAAACAGGGGATCGACGCGGCGCAAATGCCCGGCGTGCTGGTGCACTCCCACGGCCCGTTTGCCTGGGGGAAAAACGCGGAGGACGCGGTGCATAACGCGATCGTGCTGGAGGAAATCGCCTATATGGGGATCTTCTGTCGCCAGCTGGCGCCGCAGCTGCCGGATATGCAGCAAACCCTGCTGGATAAGCATTACCTGCGCAAGCACGGTGCGAAGGCCTATTACGGACAGTAGCCTGTAGGCCGGATAAGCGCAGCGCCATCCGGCAAAACAGACACTGTATAAAACCCCAGCAAAACAACCTTAACCAGGCTATAATCAGGCCTGGTTTTGTTTTATGGGATAACGGCGTGGCGCAGGCGCAAGAAGGTTTTTTACTGACCCGACACTGGCGGGATACCCCTCAGGGCACCGAGGTCGCGTTCTGGCTGGCAACCGACAACGGTCCGCTGCACGTTACGCTGCCCCCGCAGGACTCCGTGGCCTTTATTCCTGAAGCCCACGTCGAGAAGGTGAAGCAGTTGCTGCGCGGGGAAAACGGCTGGCGCATCACCCCGCTTGAACTGAAAGATTTCCACCGCCAGCCGGTTTATGGGCTTTACTGTCGCGCCCATCGTCAGCTGATGCGCTATGAAAAACTGCTCCGCGAGGCGGGTGTGACGCTCTACGAAGCGGATATCCGCCCACCGGAACGCTTTCTGATGGAGCGGTTTATTACCGCCCCCGTCTGGGTCGACGGCACCGCGCATAGCGGCAGCCTCGTTAACGCGCGCCTGAAGCCGAATCCGCACTATCGCCCGCCGCTGAAGTGGGTCTCCCTGGATATCGAAACCACCCGTCACGGCGAGCTGTACTGCATAGGCCTGGAAGGCTGTGGCGATCGGGTTGTCTATATGCTCGGGCCACCGAATGGTGATGCCTCCGCGCTGGATTTCCGACTTGAGTACGTCAACAGCCGCCCGCAGCTGCTGGAGAAGCTCAACCAGTGGTTTGCCGACTACGATCCCGACGTCCTGATCGGCTGGAACGTGGTGCAGTTCGACCTGCGCGTGCTGCAAAAACACGCCGAGCGTTACCGCATCCCGCTGATGCTCGGGCGCGGCAACAGCGAGCTGGAATGGCGCGAGCATGGTTTTAAGAACGGCGTTTTCTTCGCCCAGGCGAACGGTCGCCTGATTATCGACGGCATCGAGGCGCTCAAGTCCGCCTTCTGGAACTTCTCTTCATTCTCTCTGGAAGCGGTGGCGCAGGAGCTGCTTGGCGAAGGCAAATCCATCGACAACCCCTGGGACAGAATGGACGAGATCGACCGGCGCTTTAACGAAGACAAGCCCGCGCTCGCCACCTATAACCTGAAAGACTGTGAGCTGGTCACGCAGATTTTCCACAAAACCGAAATTATGCCCTTCCTGCTGGAGCGCGCGACGGTGAACGGCCTTGCGGTCGACAGGCATGGTGGATCGGTTGCCGCCTTTAGCCATCTCTACTTTCCCCGAATGCACCGGGCAGGATATGTCGCCCCTAACCTCGGAGAGGTACCGCCGCAGGCCAGCCCCGGCGGCTACGTCATGGATTCCCGGCCAGGATTGTATGATTCCGTTCTGGTGCTGGACTACAAAAGCCTCTACCCGTCGATAATCCGCACCTTCCTGATCGATCCCGTCGGGCTGGTTGAGGGCCTGGCCCAGCCGGATGATGAACACAGCACCGAAGGCTTCCTCGGCGCACGCTTCTCGCGGGAAAAACACTGCCTGCCCGACATCGTGGGAAACATCTGGCACGGCCGCGATGAGGCCAAGCGCCACGGCAACAAGCCGCTCTCGCAGGCGCTGAAAATTATCATGAACGCCTTCTACGGCGTGCTGGGTACCAGCGCCTGCCGCTTCTTCGACCCGCGGCTGGCGTCGTCGATCACCATGCGCGGGCACGAGATCATGCGTCAGACCAAAGCGCTGATTGAGTCCCGGGGCTATGACGTCATCTACGGCGACACCGATTCCACCTTTGTGTGGCTTAAGGGCGCGCATTCAGAAGAAGACGCCGCGCAAATCGGCAAAGCGCTGGTCGCATTCGTGAACGACTGGTGGCAGGAACATCTTCAGAAAGCGCGTTTAACCAGCGCGCTGGAGCTGGAATTTGAAACCCATTTCGCCCGCTTTTTGATGCCCACCATTCGCGGTACCGATCAGGGCAGCAAGAAGCGCTACGCCGGGCTGATTCAGGACGGCGACGCGCAGCGGATGGTGTTTAAAGGGCTCGAGACGGTACGTACCGACTGGACGCCGCTGGCGCAACAGTTCCAGCAAACGCTCTATCTGCGGGTGTTTCGCAATGAACCGTATCAGGACTACGTGCGCGAGACGATAGCCAGCCTGATGGCGGGCGAACTTGACGCGCAGCTGGTGTATCGCAAACGCCTGCGCCGCCCGCTCGCGGAGTACCAGCGCAACGTTCCTCCGCACGTGCGTGCCGCGCGCCTCGCGGATGAAGAAAACGTCCGCCGTGGCCGCGCGCCGCAGTATCAGAACCGGGGAACCATCAAATACGTCTGGACGATAAACGGTCCGGAACCGGTGGATTATCAGCACTCGCCTCTGGATTACGAACACTATCTGACGCGTCAGCTTCAGCCGGTTGCCGACGGAATTTTGCCCTTCATCGACGACGACTTTGCTACACTGGTTACAGGGCAACTTGGCCTATTTTGACGCGTGACGAAATGGCTGCCATCCAGTACCATAGCGCCCTTTCCATTCCCGGACCCATTTTTCGATGACCGTCTTTTTTGACGGTGGTCGAACTATTGCCTGCAATTAAAGATTAGAGCCGAACAACTATGCCTTTTACACTTGGTCAACGCTGGATCAGCGATACAGAAAGCGAACTTGGATTAGGAACCGTCGTTGCCGTTGATGCGCGCATGGTTACCCTCCTCTTCCCTGCCACTGGTGAAAACCGCCTGTACGCCCGCAATGACTCCCCTGTAACCCGCGTGATGTTTAATCCGGGTGACACCGTGACCAGCCACGACGGCTGGCAGCTCAAGATTGAAGACGTAAAAGAAGAGAATGGACTGCTCGCCTACATCGGCACTCGCCTGGACACCGACGAGGCCAATGTCATCCTGCGCGAAGTGCTGCTCGACAGCAAGCTGGTGTTCAGCAAGCCGCAGGACCGCCTGTTTGCCGGGCAAATCGACCGCATGGATCGCTTCTCGCTGCGCTATCGCGCGCGTAAGTTCCAGAGTGAACAGTACCGCATGCCGTGGAGCGGCCTGCGCGGCCAGCGCACCAGCCTGATCCCCCACCAGCTCAACATTGCCCATGACGTGGGCCGTCGCCACGCGCCACGTGTGCTGCTGGCAGATGAAGTGGGCCTGGGTAAAACCATTGAAGCGGGTATGATCCTGCATCAGCAACTGCTTTCCGGCGCCGCCGAGCGCGTGTTGATCGTGGTGCCAGAAACCCTGCAGCATCAGTGGCTGGTTGAGATGCTGCGCCGCTTCAACCTGCGTTTCTCTCTGTTCGACGACGAACGCTACGCCGAAGCGCAGCATGATGCGGACAACCCGTTTGAAACCGAACAGCTGGTGATTTGCTCCCTGGACTTCGTGCGCCGCAGCAAGCAGCGTCTTGAGCATCTGTGCGATGCCGAGTGGGACCTGATGGTGGTCGACGAAGCGCACCACCTGGTCTGGAGCGAAGATGCGCCGAGCCGCGAATATATGGCTATCGAACAGCTTGCCGAACGCGTGCCTGGCGTCCTGCTGCTGACCGCAACGCCAGAACAGCTGGGTCTCGAAAGCCACTTCGCCCGTCTGCGCCTGCTCGATCCCAACCGTTTCCACGATTTTGAGCAGTTTGTGGAAGAACAGAATAACTACCGTCCGGTGGCGGATGCCGTCGCCCTGCTGCTGGCGGGCAAGCGTCTTTCTAATGACGAACTCAACACCCTGAGCGAACTGATCGGCGAGCAGGATATCGAGCCGCTTTTGCAGGCTGCGAACAGCGAGAGCGACAACGCGGAATCCGCGCGCAAAGAGCTGATCGACATGCTGATGGATCGCCACGGCACCAGCCGCGTGCTGTTCCGCAACACCCGTAACGGCGTGAAAGGGTTCCCGAAACGCGAGCTGCACACCATTAAACTGCCGCTGCCGACGCAGTATCAGACGGCGATTAAAGTCTCCGGCATTATGGGCGCGCGCAAAACGCAGGAAGAGCGCGCCCGCGACATGCTTTACCCGGAACAGATCTACCAGGAGTTCGAAGGCGATACCGGCACCTGGTGGAACTTCGATCCGCGCGTGGAGTGGCTGATGGGCTACCTGACTGCACACCGCTCCCAGAAAGTGTTGGTGATCTGCGCCAAGGCGGCTACCGCGCTGCAGCTGGAGCAGGTCCTGCGCGAGCGCGAAGGTATTCGCGCCGCCGTGTTCCACGAAGGCATGTCCATCGTTGAACGCGACCGTGCCGCGGCGTGGTTTGGCGAAGAGGACAGCGGCGCGCAGGTTCTGCTGTGCTCGGAAATCGGCTCCGAAGGCCGTAATTTCCAGTTTGCCAGCAACCTGGTGATGTTCGATCTGCCGTTTAACCCCGATCTGCTGGAGCAGCGTATCGGCCGTCTGGACCGTATCGGTCAGGCCCATGATATTCAGATCCACGTGCCGTATCTGGAAAAAACGGCCCAGTCCGTGCTCGTGCGCTGGTTCCACGAAGGTCTGGATGCGTTTGAACATACCTGCCCGACGGGCCGCACCATTTACGATCAGGTGCATGGCGATCTGATCGGTTACCTGGCCGCACCGGAAAATACCGACGGCTTTGACGATCTGATTAAGTCCTGCCGCGAGAAGCACGACGCGCTGAAAGCGCAGCTGGAGCAGGGCCGCGATCGCCTGCTGGAGATCCATTCCAACGGTGGCGAGAAAGCACAGGCGCTGGCAGAGAGCATCGAAGAGCAGGATGACGACACCAGCCTGATTAGCTTCTCGATGAACCTGTTCGATATCGTCGGTATCAACCAGGACGATCGTGGTGAGAACCTGATAGTCCTGACCCCGTCCGATCACATGCTGGTACCGGATTTCCCTGGCCTGCCGGAAGATGGCTGTACGATCACCTTCGAGCGTGACGTGGCGCTGTCCCGTGAAGATGCCCAGTTCATCACCTGGGAACACCCGCTGATCCGCAACGGGCTGGACCTGATCCTCTCCGGTGATACCGGCAGCAGCACCATCTCCCTGTTAAAGAACAAGGCGCTGCCGGTGGGGACGCTGCTGCTGGAGCTGATTTACGTTGTGGAAGCACAGGCGCCGAAGCAGCTGCAGCTCACCCGTTTCCTGCCGCCGACGCCGGTCCGTCTGCTGCTGGATAAAAACGGCACGAACCTGGCCGGACAGGTCGAGTTCGAAAGCTTCAACCGACAGCTGAGCGCAGTGAACCGCCATACAGGCAGCAAGCTGGTTAACGCGGTCCAGCAGGACGTGCACGCGATTCTGCAGCAGGGCGAAACCCAGATTGAGAAAGCGGCCAGAGCGCTGATTGATGCCGCGCGCGCGGAAGCCGACGAGAAACTGTCTGCGGAGCTGTCGCGTCTGGAAGCGTTGAAGGCCGTCAACCCTAACATCCGTGACGACGAGCTGGCGGCGATCGAAAGCAACCGTCAGCAGGTGCTGGAAAGCCTCAACCAGGCGAGCTGGCGTCTGGATGCCCTGCGTCTTATTGTTGTGACGCATCAGTAACCGGAGCGCAAGATGGTGATGGAGCCGTACAATCCGCCGCAGGATCCCTGGCTGGTCATTCTGTATCAGGATGAACACATTATGGTGGTTAACAAGCCCAGCGGGCTATTGTCCGTGCCGGGGCGTCTGGATGAGCACAAAGACAGCGTGATGACGCGCATTCAGCGCGATTATCCGCAGGCGGAGTCTGTCCATCGCCTGGACATGGCCACCAGCGGTGTGATTGTGGTGGCGCTAAATAAGGCGGCGGAACGTGAGCTGAAGCGCCAGTTCCGCGAGCGCGAGCCGAAAAAGCAGTATGTCGCCCGCGTCTGGGGTCACCCCGCGCAGGCGGAAGGGCTGGTGGATTTACCGCTGATCTGCGACTGGCCGAACCGGCCAAAGCAGAAGGTGTGCTACGAAACCGGCAAGGCCGCGCAGACCGAGTATGAAGTGCTGGAGTATGCGCCGGATAATACCGCGCGCGTCCTGCTTAAGCCGATTACCGGACGTTCACACCAGCTGCGCGTGCATATGCTCGCCCTGGGTCATCCGATTCTGGGCGACCGCTTCTACGCGCCGCCCGAAGCGCTGGCCTTAGCGCCACGTCTGCAGCTGCACGCGCAGACGCTCACCATCACCCATCCGGCCTTCGGTAACGCGATGACGTTTAAAGCCCCGGTGGACTTCTAAAAAAAAGCCCGACACCGTCGGGCTTTTTCTTATTTAAAACCTTTCTTCTCTTTAATGAGCTCGTACGCCTTCTGGATTTCCTGCGCCTTTTGCTTCGCCATCTCCATCATTTCCGGCGGCAGGCCTTTCGCGACCAGCTTGTCCGGATGATGCTCGCTCATGAGTTTACGATAGGCACGTTTAATTGTGGTCTGATCGTCAGAGGGCTTTACGCCAAGCACGTTGCAGGCATCTTCCAGCGTCGGACCACGCTGCGCCTGCTGCCAGGCGCCGCCGGACGACTGCTGGTGATAGCCGCCGCCAAACTGCGCCCCGCCCTGCATCATGCGCAGGAACTGATCGAACTGCATGCGGGAGATGCCCAGCTCTTCCGCAATGACGTACAGCACGTCACGTTCATTAGGGTGAAGTGACCCGTCGGCGAAGGCCGCCTGAATCTGAATTTCCAGAAACATCCGAATTAAATCAAAACGTCCGAAGCAGATGCTGCGGAACTGACGCATTTTTTCGCGAAGCGGATAATTATCCGATTTACCGATGCGAAACGCATTTTGTGCTGCCAGACGGGAATCACCGTGCAGGTTCATGCGATCCATAAAGACGCTGGCAATCTGAATATCGGCTTCTGTGACACGCCCTTTGGATTTGGTTAAGTGCCCCATCACCTCAAAAGTGGTGGAGAAAAAGAGTGACTGGCGCTCGCGCTGGTTGGCAAACCAGGCCATTTTACGGCTGCGCGCCTTATCAAACATATGGCCAATAATAAGCCCCAGCACTATTCCCCAGAACCCGGCACCCATGATGATGGCGAACGCAACGCCGATTATTTTACCCCAATACTGCATATACTCCCCGGATAGTCATATTCCTGGCCGACGCAACGTCATCATCACTGTGTTCAAGTCACGGTCAATTGAAGGACATCGCCTATAATTTGCTTTATCATACTCGTCATTCGATAGCGAGCCTAACACTCTGGCACGCAAACGGGCAGGATTAACGCTGGTACTGCGCAGATGAGTAAGATAGTCTCTGAGCGTTTGTAAGCCGTAGCCACTGATGACGGAACAATAAAATACAACGTATGAAAAAACGTATCCCCACCCTCCTGGCCACAATGATTGGCTCCGCCCTGTACAGTCAACAGGGACTGGCGGCCGATCTCGCCTCGCAGTGTATGCTTGGCGTCCCAAGTTATAATCGCCCACTGGTGAGTGGCGATACCAATAGCTTGCCGGTAACCATTACTGCCGACAGTTCGAAAGGGACTTACCCTGACAATGCCACATTTACAGGTAATGTGGATATTAACCAGGGCAATAGCCGCCTGCAGGCAGATGAAGTGCAGTTGCACCAGAAGCAGCCGGAAGGTGCGGCCGAGCCGGTACGAACGGTGGATGCGCTGGGTAATGTGCACTATGACGACAATCAGGTCATCCTGAAAGGTCCGAAAGCCTGGTCAAACCTGAATACCAAAGACACTAACGTCTGGAAAGGTGATTACCAGATGGTGGGTCGCCAGGGGCGCGGTGACGCAGACCTGATGAAACAGCGCGGAGAAAACCGCTATACCATCCTGGAAAATGGCACGTTCACGTCGTGTCTGCCGGGTTCAAATACCTGGAGCGTGGTCGGGAGCGAAGTGATCCATGACCGCGAAGAGCAGGTCGCAGAGATCTGGAACGCCCGCTTCAAGGTGGGTCCGGTCCCCATATTCTACAGCCCTTATCTGCAGCTTCCCGTGGGTGACAAACGTCGCTCCGGTTTCCTGATCCCGAATGCCAAATACAGCACTACGAACTACTTTGAGTTCTACCTGCCGTATTACTGGAACATCGCGCCCAACATGGATGCGACGATCACGCCGCACTATATCCACAAGCGCGGCAACGTCATGTGGGAGAACGAATTCCGCTATCTGACCCACGCCGGTGCGGGTCTGATGGAGCTGGATTATCTGCCGTCGGATAACGTTTACAAGGACGACGCCAGAAACGTCTCGGGTGATAACCGTCACCGTTGGCTGTACTACTGGCAGCATTCCGGGGTGATGGATCAGGTGTGGCGCTTTAATGTTGACTACACCAAAGTCAGCGATTCGGCTTATTTTAATGACTTCTCGTCCAAATACGGCTCGAGTACCGATGGCTATGCCACGCAGAAATTCAGCGTAGGCTATGCGGTGCAGAACTTTGATGCAACCGTCTCGACCAAGAAATTCCAGGTGTTTTCTGACCAGTCCACGCCTACCTATGGCGCTGAGCCACAGCTGGACGTCAACTGGTACCAGAATGATGTAGGTCCCTTCGACACCCGGGTTTACGCTCAGGCGGTGCATTTCGTGAACACGGATTCGGACATGCCTGAAGCCACGCGTGTTCACCTTGAGCCGACGATCAATCTGCCGTGGTCTAACGACTGGGCAAGCCTGAATACCGAAGCCAAGCTGATGGCGACGCACTATCAGCAAAAAAATCTTGATAATTACAACGCAACGAACAGTGCGCATCTGGAAGAGTCGGTTAACCGAACGCTCCCTCAGTTTAAAATGGACGGCAAGCTGATCTTCGAGCGTGATATGGCCCTGCTGGCGGATGGGTATACCCAGACGCTTGAACCGCGTATGCAGTATTTGTACGTGCCATACCGCGATCAGAGCAACATTCAAAACTACGACTCCTCTTTACTGCAGTCTGACTACAGTGGCCTGTTCCGCGACCGTACTTACGGCGGTCTGGACCGCATCGCCTCAGCGAACCAGTTAACGACCGGCGTCACAACACGTGTTTATGATGATGCCGCTGTTGAACGTTTTAACGTTTCTGTGGGTCAAATCTACTACTTCACAGAGTCTCGCACGGGCGATGACAATATTCAGTGGGAGAAAGACAACAAAACGGGATCGATAGTGTGGGCGGGAGATACCTACTGGCGTATGACTGACCGTTGGGGCCTGCGTGGCGGTGTGCAGTATGACACGCGTCTCGACAACGTTGCTAACAGTAGTGCAGCCATAGAGTATCGTCGCGATGAAGATCGCATGATTCAGGTAAGCTATCGTTACGCTAGCCCAGAATATATTCAGGCAACGCTACCGAAAAGCAATGATCAGAACAGCATCAACTACTGGAAATCGCCACAATATTCGGATGGTATTTCTCAGGTCGGTGCGGCAGCGAGTTGGCCCATCGCCGACCGTTGGTCAATCGTAGGCGCTTACTACTTTGACACTAACGCGAATAAAGCTGCTGACCAGATGGTGGGGCTGCAATATAACTCCTGCTGCTACGCGCTGCGTGTCGGTTACGAACGTAAGCTTAACGGCTGGGAAAACAATCAAAGCAAATACGATAACGTGATTGGCTTTAACTTCGAGTTACGCGGCCTGAGTTCCAACTACGGTCTGGGTACGCAGAAAATGCTGCGCTCGAATATTCTGCCTTACCGCAGTTCCTTGTAATGTGCTTGATTTGCAACGTAATCCGCTTTGCGGTTAATTGAAATGGAAAAAGTATGAAGAACTGGAAAACGCTGCTGCTCGGTGTCGCTATGGTTGCGAATACCAGCTTCGCGGCCCCCCAGGTTGTTGATAAAGTCGCCGCGGTGGTTAACAACGGCGTCGTGCTTGAAAGTGACGTTGACGGCCTGATGAAATCGGTGAAGCTCAATTCGGGCGAAGCGGGTCAGCAGCTTCCGGATGACGCCACGCTGCGCCATCAGATCCTGGAGCGTCTGATCATGGATCAGATCGTTCTGCAGATGGGGCAGAAAATGGGTGTGAAGGTCACTGACGAGCAGCTCGATCAGGCGATCGCTAACATCGCGAAGCAGAACAACATGTCTTTAGACCAGATGCGCAGCCGTCTGGCCTATGACGGCATCAGCTACGCCACCTACCGTAATCAGATCCGTAAAGAGATGCTGATTTCGGAAGTGCGTAACAACGAAGTGCGTCGCCGCGTCACTATCCTGCCTCAGGAAGTGGACGCGCTGGCAAAACAGGTGGGTAACCAGAACGATGCGAGCACGGAGCTGAATCTGAGCCACATTCTGATCCCACTGCCAGAGAACCCAACGTCCGATCAGGCTGCAGAAGCAGAAAGTCAGGCGCGTTCAATTGTCGAACAGGCGCGTAACGGCGGCGACTTTGGCAAGCTGGCCATCACCTACTCCGCAGACCAGCAGGCGCTGAAAGGCGGCCAGATGGGCTGGGGACGTATTCAGGAGCTGCCATCCATCTTTGCCCAGGCCCTGAGCACGGCGAAGAAAGGGGATATCGTCGGTCCAATTCGTTCGGGCGTGGGCTTCCACATTCTGAAAGTGAACGATCTGCGCGGCCAGAGCCAAAATATCTCCGTTACCGAAGTTCACGCTCGCCATATTCTGCTGAAGCCGTCACCGATCATGACTGACGATCAGGCGCGTGCGAAGCTGGAACAGATTGCAGCAGACATTAAGAGCGGTAAAACCTCGTTTGCGAAAGCAGCAAAAGAGTTCTCTCAGGATCCTGGCTCTGCTAACCAGGGCGGCGATCTGGGCTGGGCGGCAGCGGATATCTACGATCCTGCCTTCCGTGACGCGCTGATGAAGCTGAACAAAGGCCAGATTAGCGCACCGGTCCACTCTTCGTTTGGCTGGCATCTGATCGAGCTGATGGACACCCGTAACGTTGATAAAACGGATGCGGCGCAGAAAGACAGAGCCTACCGTATGCTGTTTAACCGTAAGTTCTCAGAAGAAGCAGCCACCTGGATGCAGGAACAACGCGCCAGTGCTTACGTGAAAGTGCTGAGCAACTAATGAAACAGCATCGTGTTGTTATCACGCCCGGCGAACCCGCCGGGATTGGGCCTGACCTCGTTGTCCAGCTCGCCCAGCGCAGCTGGCCAGTAGAACTGGTTGTCTGCGCGGATGCAACACTGTTACAGGACCGGGCAACGCTGCTCGGTCTGCCTTTAACGCTCATCCCTTACGTTGAAGGCCAACAGCCTGCACCGCAGCAAGCCGGTACCCTCACCCTTCTTTCTGTTCCCCTTCGTACGCCGGTCGTTCCAGGCCAGCTCAGCACGGAAAACGGCCACTATGTGGTTGAAACCCTTGCGCGCGCCTGCGACGGTTGCCTTAAGGGCGAATTTGCCGCCCTCATTACCGGCCCCGTCCACAAAGGCGTGATCAACGAAGCGGGTATACCGTTTACCGGGCATACGGAGTTCTTCGAAGAGCGATCGCACAGTCCGAAAGTGGTGATGATGCTGGCGACCGAAGCGATGCGCGTTGCCCTGGTGACCACCCATCTGCCGATCAAAGCGATTCCGGATGCGATCACCCCCGATCTCCTGCGCGAGATCATCGGGATTTTACATCACGATCTGCAGACAAAATTTGGGATCCCGCAGCCGCATGTGCTGGTTTGTGGCCTGAATCCACACGCGGGCGAAGGCGGGCACATGGGCACCGAAGAGATCGACACCATCATTCCGGTACTCAACGAAATGCGGGCGAAGGGAATGAACCTCAGCGGTCCGCTGCCTGCTGATACTCTTTTCCAGCCGAAATACCTGGATAATGCCGACGCCGTGCTCGCGATGTACCACGATCAGGGCCTGCCCGTGCTAAAATACCAGGGCTTTGGCCGCGGGGTGAATATCACCCTCGGTTTACCCTTTATTCGAACGTCCGTTGACCACGGTACTGCGCTGGATCTGGCAGGCCAGGGGAAAGCGGATGTCGGCAGTTTTATTACGGCGCTTAATCTCGCCATCAAAATGATTGTTAATACTCAATGACTAATCGAGTCCATCAGGGCCACTTAGCCCGTAAACGTTTCGGGCAAAACTTCCTTAACGATCAGTTCGTGATCGAAAGCATTGTCTCGGCTATTAATCCACAAAAAGGCCAGGCGATGGTCGAAATCGGCCCGGGCCTTGCTGCACTGACCGAACCGGTAGGCGAACGCCTCGACGAACTGACCGTCATCGAACTGGACCGCGATCTGGCCGCACGCCTGCAAACGCACCCGT
The DNA here is from genome assembly GCF_002952735.2 of Enterobacter sp. SGAir0187. Taxonomy (NCBI): domain Bacteria; kingdom Pseudomonadati; phylum Pseudomonadota; class Gammaproteobacteria; order Enterobacterales; family Enterobacteriaceae; genus Enterobacter; species Enterobacter sp. SGAir0187. Next base: position 1,814,791 of record NZ_CP025034.2, read on the forward strand.
TCCTCGGGCCGAAGCTGACTATCTATCAGCAGGACGCCATGACCATGAACTTCGGCGAACTGTCGGAAAAAATGGGCCAGCCGCTGCGCGTATTCGGCAACCTGCCGTATAACATCTCCACGCCGCTCATGTTCCACCTCTTTAGCTATACTGATGCCATTGCCGATATGCACTTCATGTTGCAAAAAGAGGTGGTTAACCGTCTGGTTGCAGGCCCGAACAGTAAAGCGTATGGTCGTTTAAGCGTGATGGCACAATATTACTGCAACGTGATCCCGGTACTCGAAGTACCGCCGTCAGCGTTCACACCGCCACCGAAAGTGGATTCAGCGGTTGTGCGCCTTGTGCCGCACAAAACGAAACCGTATCCGGTTAAAGATCTGCGTGTACTGAGCCGCATTACCACTGAAGCCTTTAACCAGCGTCGTAAAACGATCCGTAACAGCCTCAGCAATTCGTTCACCGTTGAGGTATTAGCTGAACTGGGGATCGACCCGGCAATGCGTGCGGAGAACATTTCCGTAGAGCAGTACTGCAAGCTGGCTAATTACATCAGCGAAAATGCGCCGCCGAAGGAGAGTTAAGCCATGATTGATTCGCCCCGCGTATGTGTCCATGTACAAAGCGTCTATGTTGAATCACAGTCCTCGCCCGACGAAGAACGCTTTGTCTTTGCTTACACCGTGACCATTCGCAACCTGGGGCGGACGCCCGTGCAGCTGCGCGGACGCTACTGGCTTATCACCAACGGCAATGGCCGCGAAATCGAAGTTCAGGGGGAAGGTGTGGTCGGTGAACAGCCCCACATCGCCCCTGGCGAAGAGTACCAGTACACCAGCGGCGCGGTGATTGAAACGCCGATGGGTACCATGCAAGGCCATTATGAAATGGTCGATGTCGATGGCAATGGCTTCCGCGTTGCCATTCCCGTGTTCCGTCTCGCCGTAACCACACTTATTCATTAATCTAATGTCTACATATCTGATTGGCGACGTTCACGGTTGCTACGATGAACTGATCGCATTATTAAAACAGGTCGACTTTACGCCAGAACAGGACACGCTCTGGCTGACGGGCGATTTAGTCGCACGTGGCCCCGGCTCGCTGGAGGTATTACGTTTCGTCAAATCACTGGGCGACAGCGTGCGCATGGTGCTGGGCAATCACGATCTGCATCTGCTGGCGGTGTTCGCCGGGATCAGCCGTAACAAACCTAAAGATCGTCTCACCCCGCTGCTGGATGCGCCGGACGCGGACGATCTGATTAACTGGCTGCGCCGTCAGCCCCTGCTTCAGGTCGACGAAGAGAAAAAGCTGGTCATGGCGCATGCCGGGATCACGCCACAATGGGATCTTGAAACGGCGAAAACCTGTGCGCGTGACGTTGAGGCAGTGCTGGCAAGCGACTCGTATCCTTTCTTCCTCGATGCCATGTACGGCGACATGCCGAACCACTGGAGCGAGGATCTCAGCGGTCTGGCCCGTCTGCGCTTTATCACTAACGCCTTCACCCGCATGCGTTTCTGCTTCCCGAACGGACAGCTGGACATGTATTCCAAAGAGACGCCGGAAAGCGCGCCGGCCCCGCTCAAACCGTGGTTTGCCATTCCGGGACCGGTGACCAGCGAGTACAGCGTGGTATTTGGTCACTGGGCGGCACTGGAAGGAAAAGGGACGCCGGACGGGATTTACGGTCTGGATACCGGATGCTGCTGGGGCGGAGAGTTAACCTGCTTGCGCTGGGAAGATAAAGCTTACTTTGTGCAGCCGTCCAACCGACAGCTGGACTTAGGGGAAAGTGAGGCCGTCGCCTCCTGAATCATGCCCTCTCCCGAGCGGGAGAGGGCAAATCACTTAACGACGTTCCAGGATCTCGAAGCAGTAGCTGTGGGAGTTCTGTGCATCCGCATCGTGGAATTCGCTGAATACCGATTCCCACTCGTCCGGATCGTAGTCAGGAAAATGGGTATCCCCTTCCACTTCTGCATCAATATGGGTCAGATACAGCTTCTGCGCTTTAGGCAGGAACTGCTCGTACACGCGCCCGCCGCCAATCACCATGATCTCTTCCGCATTGCCGCATGCAGCAATCGCCTCGTCGACGGATTTTACCCATTCGACGCGATCGTCAGTACCCGGCTGGCTACTGATAACGATATTTTTACGACCCGGCAATGGACGACCAATCGACTCCCAGGTCAGGCGGCCCATCACTACCGGCTTGTTTAACGTAGTACGTTTAAACCATGCGAGATCGGCAGGCAGGTTCCACGGCATGGCATTTTCCATACCGATAACGCGGTCCACCGCCAGCGCTGCAATCAGACTGATCATTGAAAATTTCCCGGATGCAAAAAATTGCCGCCACTATACGGAAAGCTTAATCTTTCGTCGACTGGCGGCAGAGTAAAGATACAGAAATTTTTTAATATTGCTGGCAACTCCACTTCACGCGGAAGGTTTACTCTCCGGTTCGTCAGACGGATCGCCGGTATGCTTGCCCTCTTCCGTGCCCTGCCAGCCATGACGCTGGATCAGCGACAGGTGATTGCGATCCTCATTGATGATTTCCGTCAGCATGGCGCTGGTGCGTTTAAACACTGCCGCACGCTCCGTGGCCGTACTGCCCGCCATCGCCGCCATCTCTTCCACCATTTCGGTATTAAAGCGACGGAACAGATCCGCCCGTTCGCGGGCTTCATACGCGCCGAGCCCCAGGTTTTCCAGCGCCATGCGGCCAGACTTCAGCGCCCCTTCAAACGTTTCACGCTCCGGTGCTTCTACCCCTGCCTGCCGTAGCCGGATATAGTGATCTACATCGCGCGCGCGGGAAATGATGGTCAGATCCGGAAAATGCTCTTTCGCCATTTCCACCATCTGCAGGCTGGTCTCCGGATCGTCAATCGCGTTAATCAATACCTCCGCTTTCGCCGCCCCGGCGGATTCCAATAGATCGACGCGCGTTGCATCGCCGTAAAACACCTTCATATCAAATTTACGCAGGGTATCGACATGGTCGGGGTCGTGATCGAGGATAACCATTTTCACCCCGCTGGACAGCAACAGACGACCAACGATCTGCCCGTAGCGGCCAAATCCGGCGATGATGACGCGCGGCTGCTCTTCGTCAATTTCATCGGCTTCACGCTCCTGCTCGCTACCTGATTTTTCCAGACGCGTCAGCACCACCAGCAGAACGGGCGTCGCGGCCATCGACAGTGCGACCGCCAGCGTCAGCGCTTTCGCCCACTCGGAATCGAGGACGTTTGCCATCTGCGCCGCGCCAAAGACCACGAACGCAAATTCACTCCCCTGCCCCAGCAGAACCGCAAACCAGCTGCGCTGCTTATTCGGCACCTTCAGCGGACGCGCAATCAGCCACAGCATCGCCATTTTAATGATCAGAAAGCCGACCAGCAGGACGACGATCCGCAGCGGGTGCGTCACCAGCGTGCCGAAGTCGACGGACATTCCTACGCCGATGAAAAACAGCCCCAGCAGCAAGCCTTTGAACGGCTCGATATCGCTTTCCAGCGCGTGACGGTATTCGGAACTCGCCAGCAGAACGCCGGCCAGGAAGGCCCCCATCGCCATCGACAGACCAGCTTCCTCCAGCAGCAGACCAAAGCCAAACACCAGGAAGAGCGCCACGGCACTGAACACTTCGCGAAGGCCCGAGCGGGCAACAAACCGCAGTAGCGGGCGGGTGACGTAGCGACCAAGCAGCACCACCAGCGCCAGCGCCCCCACGACTTTTAATGCCGACAGCGCGAACGCCCCCAGCGTCGTGGAGGAACCGCTGGCCGCCAGCAGCGGGATCATCGCCACCAGTGGGATAGCGGCAATGTCCTGGAACAGCATCACCGAGAACGCGCTGCGTCCCATCTGCGAGACCGTCAGATTGCGCTCGTTCATGGCCTGCATGGCAATGGCGGTCGAGGAGAGCGCCAGCGTCATGCCGATAAGCTCTGCCACTTTCCAGTCCATGCCCAGCAGGATGCAGAACCCACCCAGCAGCAGGCCGCAGGCCACCATCTGCAGGGCACCGCCGCCAAATACCGAGGCGCGAAGCTTCCACAGCCGCTGCGGATCGAGTTCCAGACCAATCACAAAGAGCATCAGCACAACGCCAATTTCAGCGAAATGCAGGATCGCCTCTGCATCCGTCACCAGTCGAAAGCCCCACGGTCCAATGACGCAGCCCGCAATCAGGTAGCCGAGAACAGAGCCCAGCCCCAGGCGTACCGCCACGGGCACAATCAGCGCCGCCGCGCCGAGGTATATCAGCGCCTGTATCAGCGTATGGCTATCCATGGTGCGCCTCCTGCCACTCAAGTAAGCGTTGTTTATAATGGCGAGCCTGCGCCTGCAGCGTTTCGTCATCGCAGACAAAGGTGCAGTGCATCGCAAACGGCGGGAGCCAGTTCAGGCCGCAATACAGCGCGGTCGCCTGCAGCGGCTGTGCCAGGACCTCAAAACCCGGGAAGGAACCAATATCAAAGTGGCTTTCTCCTCCGCCCGTGGTGACCGCCCACATCAGGCTTTTCCCTTTTAGCGCATGACCATTGTGGCCATACGCCCAGCCGTGGGAGAAGACTTTATCAATCCACAGCTTCAGCAGCGGGGGCGTGCTGTACCACTGCATGGGATGCTGCCAGATAATCAGATCGGCACGGGAGAGCGCCTCCTGTTCGGCGGCGATATCGATATTAAAGTCGGGATAGAGTTGATAGAGGGAACGTATCTCTACGTTATCAAGCGTCCTTACCTGCTCAAGCATCCGCTTATTCGCATGCGAGTGCTGCGGATAAGGATGGGCATAAATTATCAGAATCATTGATTAGCCTGTTGTTACTGCTTTCTTTTAACAAAAGAGTGTAGTCAGTAATTCAACAGGCTAATAGTGAATATTATTGACGCGCTTACGTCAGAATTCTGAATTAGTTATCCAGCTCGCCCATGGATTTAACCTGATCGCGGTTGATCTGCTCGGTCTGACCCGTTTCCGCATTTTTATACGACACCAGACCGGTATCATCATCGATCTGTGGTTTTCCGTCGGTGACAATGGTTTTGCCATCGGTGGTTTTCACTGCCTGGTTAGAGGAACAGCCCGCGACGGTAAACGTTGCAGTGGCGGCAAGAAGGGTGGCGATCAGTAATTTATTTTGCATGGTGTTTTCCCCTGCTCTCAGTTGAATTTCGTTATCGACCTAATGATTTTAGGCTAACTGACTGAAAGCGGATGAAAAACCAGAAGGTTCTGAAGATGGATAAAGAAAAAAAGTAGGGCGGGTAAGCGAAGCGCCACCCGCCATTTGCCCGGCGGCGCTACCGCTTGCCGGGCCTACGCAGATTACTTGCTAATCTGCGCGTGCATTTCCTGTACTGAAATCACCTTCTCGGTGGCATCCGCGTTCAGCGCCATGGCCGTTGCGAAACCGCCGTTCAGGGTGGTGTCGTAGTGCACTTTGTACTGCAGCGCGCTGCGGCGAATCAGCTTGGAGTCTTCAATCGCCTGGCGGCCTGCGGTGGTGTTGATGATGTAGGTGTATTCGCCATTCTTGATACGATCCTGAATGTGCGGACGACCTTCATGCACCTTGTTCACCAGACGCGGATTGATACCCGCCTCACCCAGCACAATCGCCGTACCGTGGGTCGCGTCCAGCTCAAAGCCCTGCTTCAGCAGCTTGGCGGCCAGGTCAACCACGCGCTCTTTGTCGCCTTCGCGAACGGAGAGCAGCGCACGGCCCGATTTTCTCATGGTTGAGCTGCTGCCCAGCTGCGCCTTCGCAAACGCTTCTGCGAAGGTACGGCCTACGCCCATCACTTCCCCGGTTGAGCGCATTTCTGGCCCTAACAGTGGGTCAACGCCCGGGAATTTGTTGAACGGCAGCACCACTTCTTTCACCGAGTAGTACGGTGGAATGATCTCTTTGGTCACGCCCTGCTGTGCCAGCGTCTGGCCCGCCATCACGCGCGCCGCCACTTTCGCCAGCGGAATACCGGTGGCTTTGGAGACGAACGGTACGGTACGAGCCGCACGCGGGTTCACTTCAATCAGGTAGACTTCGTTATCTTTCACCGCGAACTGAACGTTCATCAGACCGCGAACCTGCAGCTCGAAGGCCAGCTTCTGCACCTGCTGGCGCATCACATCCTGAATCTCCTGACTCAGCGTGTAGGCTGGCAGAGAACAGGCTGAGTCACCGGAGTGCACCCCCGCCTGCTCGATGTGCTCCATGATGCCGCCAATCAGCACCATTTCGCCGTCGCAGATGGCGTCAACGTCCACTTCTACCGCGTCATCGAGGAAGCGGTCGAGCAGCACTGGCGCATCGTTGGAGACGCTCACCGCGGTCTGGAAGTAGCGGCGCAGGTCGGCTTCGTCATAAACGATTTCCATTGCGCGGCCTCCCAGCACGTAGGAAGGACGCACGACCAGCGGGTAGCCAATCTCTTTCGCCTTCTCTACGGCCTGTTCGATGGCCGTCACCGTGGCGTTCGCTGGCTGTTTCAGCTTCAGACGGTCAACCGCCTGCTGGAAACGTTCACGGTCTTCCGCGCGGTCAATCGCATCCGGGCTGGTACCGATAACCGGTACGCCTGCTGCTTCCAGCGCGCGCGCCAGCTTCAGCGGAGTCTGGCCACCGTACTGCACGATAACGCCTTTTGGCTTCTCAATGCGCACGATTTCCAGCACGTCTTCCAGCGTCACCGGCTCGAAGTAGAGGCGGTCAGAGGTGTCGTAGTCGGTGGAGACGGTTTCCGGGTTACAGTTGACCATGATGGTCTCGTAACCGTCTTCGCGCAGCGCCAGCGAGGCGTGTACGCAGCAGTAGTCGAACTCGATGCCCTGGCCGATACGGTTTGGACCACCGCCCAGCACCATAATCTTGTCGCGGTCGACGGACGGATTCGCTTCGCACTCGTCTTCATAGGTGGAGTACATGTACGCGGTGTCGGTCGAAAATTCAGCCGCACAGGTGTCCACGCGCTTGTAGACCGGGTGCAGGTCATACTGGTCGCGCAGCTTGCGGATTTCCGCTTCGCGCACGCCCGCCAGCTTAGCCAGACGCGCATCGGCGAAGCCTTTACGCTTCAGCATGCGCAGGAAGTCTGCGTCCAGGCCGTTGATGCCCAGCTCTGCCACTTTCTCTTCCAGACGCACCAGCTCTTCAATTTGTACCAGGAACCAGCGGTCGATGTTGGTCAGGTTGAACACGCCGTCGACAGACAGGCCGGCACGGAAGGCATCGGCGATGTACCAGATGCGCTCGGCGCCCGCGTCTTTCAGCTCGCGGCGGATTTTGGTCAGCGCTTCCGGGTCGTCCAGGCTCACTTTCGGGTCAAAGCCGGTCGCGCCCACTTCCAGACCGCGCAGCGCTTTCTGCAGGGATTCCTGCTGCGTGCGGCCAATCGCCATCACTTCACCGACGGATTTCATCTGGGTGGTCAGACGGTCATTCGCGCCTGCAAATTTCTCGAAGTTAAAACGTGGAATTTTGGTCACAACGTAGTCGATGGACGGCTCGAAGGACGCAGGGGTGCGGCCACCGGTGATGTCGTTCATCAGCTCGTCGAGGGTATAACCCACCGCCAGTTTCGCCGCCACTTTCGCAATCGGGAAGCCGGTCGCTTTAGAGGCCAGCGCGGAGGAGCGGGACACGCGCGGGTTCATTTCGATAACAATCAGGCGGCCGGTTTTCGGGTTCACGGAAAACTGCACGTTTGAACCACCGGTTTCCACGCCGATTTCACGCAGTACCGCCATCGAGGCGTTACGCATGATTTGATACTCTTTGTCGGTCAGGGTCTGAGCTGGCGCAACGGTGATGGAGTCACCGGTGTGGATACCCATCGCATCGAAGTTTTCGATAGAGCAGACGATGATGCAGTTGTCGTTTTTATCACGCACCACTTCCATCTCGTACTCTTTCCAGCCAATCAGCGATTCATCAATCAGCAGCTCTTTGGTTGGAGAGAGATCCAGACCGCGTTCGCAAATCTCTTCGAACTCTTCGCGGTTGTAGGCGATACCGCCGCCGGTGCCGCCCATGGTAAAGGATGGACGGATGATGCACGGATAGCCCACTTCAGCCGCGACGGCCAGCGCTTCTTCCATATTGTGTGCGATACCGGAGCGCGCGGTATCGAGGCCGATTTTCTTCATCGCCACGTCGAAGCGGCGACGGTCTTCGGCTTTATCAATCGCGTCGGCGGTCGCGCCAATCATGGTCACGCCGAACTCGGCCAGCACGCCCTGACGCTCCAGCTCGAGCGCGCAGTTCAGCGCTGTCTGGCCGCCCATGGTTGGCAGCACCGCGTCCGGACGCTCTTTCTCGATGATTTTACGCACCACTTCCCAGTGAATCGGCTCGATGTAGGTTGCATCTGCCATTTCCGGGTCGGTCATGATGGTCGCCGGGTTAGAGTTCACCAGGATGACGCGGTAACCCTCTTCACGCAGGGCTTTACACGCCTGCGCGCCGGAGTAGTCGAATTCGCAGGCCTGGCCGATGACGATCGGGCCAGCGCCAAGGATCAGGATGCTTTTTATGTCTGTACGTTTTGGCATTGTCTTCTCGGCTCCTGATTATTTAGCGGTCTTACGGTATTGCTCGATAAGTTCGATGAAGTGATCGAACAGCGGCGCGGCGTCGTGTGGGCCCGGGCTGGCTTCCGGGTGTCCCTGGAAGCTGAACGCTGGCTTATCGGTGCGATGAATCCCCTGCAGGGTGCCATCGAACAGCGACTTATGGGTCACGCGCAGGTTAGCCGGCATTGAGGCCTCATCGACGGCAAAGCCGTGGTTCTGCGCGGTGATCATCACCGTGTTGTTATCGATATCTTTCACCGGGTGGTTACCACCGTGGTGGCCGAACTTCATCTTGACGGTGTTCGCACCGCTCGCCAGCGCCAGCAGCTGATGGCCGAGGCAGATGCCGAATACCGGGATGTCGGTTTCCAGGAAGGACTTGATGGCAGCGATGGCGTAATCGCATGGCGCCGGGTCGCCAGGGCCATTGGACAGGAAAATACCGTCCGGATTCATCTTCAGTACGTCTTCAGCAGACGTTTGTGCCGGCACCACCGTCAGGCGGCAACCGCGGTCAACCAGCATGCGCAGGATGTTGCGCTTGGCGCCGAAATCGTAGGCCACCACGTGGAACGGCAACTCGCTCTCTTTTTTCGCTTCCGGCAGGTCGCCTGAAAGCCGCCAGCTACCCTGAGTCCAGCTGTAGGCTTCTGCGGTAGTCACTTCTTTCGCCAGGTCCATGCCGTTCAGGCCCGGGAAGGCTTTCGCTTTTTCCAGCGCCAGCGTCGCATCGAGGTTATCACCCGCGATGATGCAGCCGTTCTGTGCACCCTTCTCGCGCAGCAGACGCGTTAACTTACGGGTATCGATATCGGCAATCGCCACGATGTTATGGCGCTTCAGGTAAGAAGAGAGGTCTTCGGTATTGCGGAAGTTGCTGGCAATCAGCGGCAGGTCACGAATGACCAGGCCCTGCGCATGTACCTGAGAGGATTCTTCGTCAGCCGCATTGGTGCCGACATTGCCGATATGAGGATAAGTAAGAGTAACGATTTGGCGAGAATAGGAAGGATCAGTGAGGATTTCTTGATAACCGGTCATTGAAGTATTGAAAACGACTTCCCCAACCGCCGAACCCGTTGCCCCTATGGCCCGACCGATAAACTGGGTTCCGTCTTCCAGAACCAATAGCGCTGACTTAATCAAAACACCCTCCAGAGAATATTCACTCACTTTATTTGCATATTAATTCATAACCATGTCATGGATCAATGCAAATGTGTTGCCAGCGGATTTTTGGCAAACGGCGGCATTCTGGAGATTTGGTGGGTAAAAGTCAACTTAAAACCGATATTTTGTTTAGTCTTTTGCGTATCTGACGAGGTGAGTGAAGCTTAAGCGACAAAAAGATCAGGTAAATCACTGCGGAAAACGCTTGCGCGCCGGGTTTAATGAAAAATTCGTCGGCACAGCATCAAAAAGTGGACCAAATGGTCAAAATTTACATTTCAGTAACGATAAACAAGGGGAATAGCCATACTTTCAAGGCTAAATGAACAAAACAATCACGAAATAGATAAAATAAAAGGGCAATAAATTATTGCCCTATGCAATCAAATAATTACGACTGCAATAACCACATCACGATGGGTAATAATGCTTACAAATTGTTGAGATCAAGCACATCTCTCATATCAAAAAGACCATTTTTCTTCTCTTTCAGCCACAAGGCGGACCGAACGGCACCATTGGCAAACGTCATTCGGCTGGACGCTTTATGCGTAATTTCGACGCGCTCGCCAATATCGGCGAACATCGCGGTATGTTCGCCGACGATGTCACCCGCCCGCACGGTTGCGAAGCCAATGGTACCCGGCACGCGCTCCCCGGTGTGGCCTTCGCGGGCATAGACCGCGCAGTCTTTTAAATCTTTATCAAGTGCATGAGCAATCGCTTCGCCCATTGCCAGCGCCGTGCCTGATGGCGCATCAACCTTATAGCGGTGGTGAGCTTCGACAATCTCAATATCGGTGTAGTTGCCCATCACCTTCGCCGCCTTCTCCAGCAGCTTCAGCATGACGTTAACGCCCACGCTAAAGTTTGCGGCGAAGACAATCGCAATCTCTTTGGATGCATCCTGGATAGCCTGCTTGCCCGCATCGTCAAAACCGGTAGTGCCGATCACCATCCCCTTGCCGTGCTGACGGCAAAACGCCAGATGCGTGAGCGTCCCTTCAGGACGGGTAAAATCGATGAACACATCGAAGTCATCTTTAACCGCGTCCAGGCTGCTTTGTACTGTTACGCCGGTCTTTCCCGCGCCCGCCAGCTCGCCAGCGTCGGTCCCGAGAAGTGATGAACCGTCACGCTCCAGCGCCGCGCCAAGTGCTACGCCATCCATCTGAAGTGCCGCCTGAATAAGCTGACGGCCCATACGTCCACCCGCGCCCGCAATGGCGACACGGATCTGTGCATCATGCATAGTTATTCTCTTACGTTAAAATGATGTAAACCGTTTTCAGATTAACCAGCCTTTCTGAGCACTGCCAACTGAAAACACCGATAATTAGAATTTAACGTGAAACCGACTTAAATATCAGTAAAAGACATGATTTTGTCGTCACGATAAAGTAACGGGTAAAAAAAAGGCCAGCACAGGAGGTGCTGGCCTTTCATCAGAAAAGGGACTATTCGACTTCGCGGGCGTCGATTCTCAGCTCTTTCGGCACTTCGAAAACAATGTTCTCTTCGCGTCCTTCCAGCGGCACCGCTTCGCCGCCGCCCAGCTCCTGCAAACGGGAAATGACGTTTTGTACCAGAATATCGGGCGCGGATGCCCCGGCCGTCACGCCTACACAGGCCGCGTCTTTAACCCACGCTTCCTGAATATCCGTAGCATCGTCGATCAGGAACGCCGCCTTCCCCATTCGCTGTGCCAGTTCAGCCAGACGGTTAGAGTTGGAGGAGTTCTTAGAGCCGACCACCAGCACCACGTCCGCCTTTTCAGCCAGCGCGCGCACTGCTTCCTGACGATTGGTGGTGGCGTAGCAGATGTCGTCCTTGCGCGGCCCGACGATTTTCGGGAAGCGCTGACGCAGGGCGTCAATCACGTCTGAGGTATCGTCTACGGAGAGCGTCGTCTGGGTCATAAACGACAGACGCGCTTCGTTTTTCACGTTCAGCGTGAAGACATCTTCAGGCGACTCCACCAGGTACATTCCCCCTTCAGGGTTGCTGTACTGGCCCATGGTGCCTTCAACTTCCGGATGACCGGCATGGCCAATCAGAATCGACTCTTCACCACGACGGCTGGCGCGCGCCACTTCCATATGCACCTTGGTCACCAATGGGCAGGTGGCATCGAAGACGGTCAGATCGCGGCTTTTGGCTTCGTTACGGACCGCCTGAGAGACGCCGTGTGCGGAGAAGATCAGGATCGCACCGTCCGGCACTTCGCTGATCTGCTCGATAAAGATGGCACCACGTTCGCGCAGGCTGTCGACCACGTAGCGGTTATGCACCACTTCGTGACGTACATAAATCGGCGCGCCGTAAATCTCCAGCGCGTTTTCAACAATGCTGATAGCGCGGTCTACACCGGCGCAGAAGCCGCGCGGGTTAGCCAACAGGATCTGCATTTCAGGCCTCCAGTGCCGGATCGATTTCCAGCACTTCAACATCAAAATGAACGGTACGCCCGGCAAGCGGATGGTTGAAGTCAACGGTAATCGAGTCGCCGTTGATTTCGCGGATCACGCCAGGCATTTCGCTGCCGTCCATAGCGGTAAAGAGCATAATCGCGCCGATTTCCGGTTCACCTGCGTCCATAAACTCGCGGCGCGAGAAATACTGGATCAGGTCCGGGCTTGGCACGCCAAATGCCGCATCCGGCTCCAGCGAAAAGGCTTTTTTCTCGCCCTCTTTCAGGCCCAGAAGCTGCTGCTCAAGACCTTCAGACAGGGAGGTATCGCCAAGACGAAACAGGGCCGGTTTGCCGTTATTGCGGGTGGATTCGGCCGTGGAGCCATCATCCAGCTTCAGCGTGAAGTGAACGAGAACCGCGCTGTTGCTCTGTACGGATTTAGACATGCAAATTGCTCGCTTGTTTTGGGTCACCTGTTGCCCGGTGGCGCTACGCTTACCGGGCCTACGGGAAGCCACAAATTCTGTAGGCCGGGTAAGCGTAGCGCCACCCGGCATTGATGCTTACGCCTGCTCTTTCGCAGCGGGTTTAGGCAAGAAGCCTTCCAGCACGATTAACGCCGCACCGATGCAAATGGCGCTATCAGCGAGGTTAAAGGTCGCGAAGTGCCAGTCGCCGACGTAGAAGTCGATCATATCGACCACAAAGCCGTGCCACAGGCGATCAAACAGGTTGCCCAGCGCGCCGCCAATGATCAGCGCGTAGGCGATGTTATTCAGCTTTTGCGTTGCCTTCGAGCGGTACATCAGCACCGCCAGGATCACGCAGATACCGAGAGCGATACCCGCAAAGAACCAGCGCTGCCAGCCACCGCTGTCAGCAAGGAAACTGAACGCCGCACCGTAGTTGCGCGCGTAGTGCAGGTTAAGCGACGGGAACAGCGGGACCGTCTCCCCCAGAGCAAAATTCTGGAGGATCAGGAACTTGCTGCCCAGATCAATAATCAGCACCACCACAACCAGCCACAGCCAGCGCAGTCCTGTTGAACAGAGAGTTTTACTCATCAGGCAAACTTACGTTTTTCGCCGTCACCGGCGACGTTGCTTACACAGCGTCCGCAGATGTCTGCGTGTTCCGCCACCTGACCGACATCGGTGGTGTAATGCCAGCAGCGCGGGCATTTCTCACCGTCGGCTTTGCTCAGCGCGACCTTCAGTCCTTTGAGCAGTTCGCTCTGCTGAGCATCAGCAGAAGCCTCGGCATAATCCGCAACTTTCGCACCGGAGGTCAACAGGACAAATCGTAATTCATCGCCCAGCGCCGTCAGCTTCGCCGCCAGCTCTGGCTCCGCGTACAGGGTCACTGCCGCTTCCAGAGAGCCGCCGACTTTCTTATCAGCACGCGCCTGCTCGATAACCTTGTTCACTTCGCCACGTACTTTCAGCAGCTCGTCCCAGAAGGCATCGTTCATCGCTTCGGTGCTGGAGAGATCGAACAGACCTTCGTACCACTCGCCGGTGAAGACATACTTCTCACGGTCGCCTGGCAGGTAACCCCAGATTTCATCCGCGGTGAAGGACATGATCGGCGCCATCCAGCGTACCAGCGCTTCTGCGATATGGAACAGTGCGGTCTGGCAGCTACGACGCGCCACGCTGTCCGCTTTCGCGGTGTACTGGCGATCTTTGATGATGTCGAGGTAGAACGAGCCCATCTCAATGGAGCAGAAGCGCATCAGGCGCTGCACCACTTCGTGGAAGTCATAAGACTCGTAGGCCTTCAGGATATCTTCCTGCGCCGCTTTCGCGCAGCCTACCGCCCAGCGGTCCAGAACGACCATCTCTTCCGGTTTCACCATGTCTTTTGCCGGATCGAACCCGTTCAGGTTCGCCAGCAGGAAGCGCGCGGTGTTACGGATACGACGATAGCTGTCGGCAGCGCGTTTCAGGATCTCGTCAGACACCGCCATTTCGCCGGTGTAGTCGGTCGACGCCACCCACAGACGCAGAATGTCTGCGCCCAGCTTGTTCATCACGTCCTGCGGAGAAACGGTGTTACCGATAGATTTGGACATCTTACGGCCCTGACCATCCACGGTGAAGCCGTGAGTCAGTACCTGACGGTAAGGCGCTTTACCCTTCATGGCGGTAGAGATCATCAGAGATGACATGAACCAGCCGCGGTGTTGGTCAGACCCTTCCAGATACATGTCGGCAGCGTGACCGGCAAACTCCGGACGCACGTCAACCACGGAGGAGTGGGTAGACCCGGAATCGAACCACACGTCCAGGGTATCCGGCACTTTCTCGTAATTATCCGCATCAGCGCCCAGGATGTCGCGGGCGTCGAGATCCCACCACGCCTGGATGCCGTCAACTTCGACGCGCTTCGCCACTTCTTCCATCAGTTCCAGGGTATTCGGGTGCAGCTCCTGCGTCTCTTTATGCACGAACAGCGACATCGGTACGCCCCAGGTACGCTGACGGGAGATACACCAGTCAGGACGGTTAGCCACCATGGATTCGATACGCGCCTGACCCCAGTCCGGGATCCACTGCACGCCTTTGATCTCTTTCAGAGACTGCTCACGCAGGCCCTTCTGATCCATGCTCACGAACCACTGCGGGGTCGCACGGAAGATGATCGGGGTCTTATGACGCCAGCAGCACGGATAGCTGTGCTGCATTTTTTCAACGTGCAGCAGCGCGCCACTGGTGCGCAGCATGTCGACGATGATGTCGTTCGCTTTGAAGACGTTGATGCCGTCCAGCGCCGGGTAGGTGCCAGGCAGGTAAGAACCGTCCGGGCCAACCGGGTTAGCGATTTCCAGACCGTACTTCAGGCTGATGTTGTAGTCGTCAGGACCGTGGCCACCGGCGGTATGTACCGCACCGGTACCCGCGTCCAGCGTCACGTGGTCGCCGAGGATCGCCGGAACATCGAAGTCCAGGAACGGGTGTTTGAAGCGCATCAGCTCCAGGGCGTCACCTTTCACGGTGCCCAGCACGGTGTAGTCAGTGATATGCGCGCGCTTCAGCACGCTCTCAACCAGATCTTTCGCCAGGATAACCGCCTGACCGTCAATCTGCACCAGCGCGTATTCGAACTCACCGGACAGGGAGATCGCACGGTTGGCTGGCAGGGTCCACGGGGTGGTGGTCCAGATCACCAGCGAGATCGGGCCGTTTACCGAGGCGACGCCAAATTTGGCTTTTACCGCATCCTGATCCACCGCATGGAAGGCCACGTCGATAGACGGAGAGGTTTTGTCGTAATACTCCACTTCCGCTTCTGCCAGCGCAGAACGGCAGTCCACGCACCAGTGCACCGGCTTCGCGCCTTTGTGCAGGTGGCCGTTACCGATGATTTTGCCCAGCGCACGGATGATGTTGGCTTCGGTTTTGAAGTCCATGGTCAGGTACGGATGCGACCAGTCGCCCAGCACGCCCAGACGGATGAAGTCAGCGCGCTGACCGTCAACCTGGGTGGCTGCGTATTCGCGGCACTTCGCACGGAACTCGGCGGCGGTGAACTTCTCACCTGGCTTGCCGAACTCTTGCTCGACTTTCAGCTCGATTGGCAGACCGTGGCAGTCCCAGCCCGGAACGTAAGGCGAGTCATATCCCGCGAGTCCTTTGGACTTCACGATAATGTCTTTCAGAATCTTGTTAACCGAGTGACCAATATGAATGCTGCCATTCGCATAGGGAGGGCCATCATGCAGAATGAAGGTTTTTTTGCCTTTTTTGGCTGCACGAATGATGCCGTACAGGTCATCATCGGTCCAACGCGCCAGCATTCCCGGTTCACGCTTGGCGAGATCGCCGCGCATCGGGAACCCTGTTTCCGGCAAATTCAGGGTTGATTTATAGTCACTCATCAGATTCTCGGTTCCGTATTTATCACGTAGGCAGTTAAGCCGGTTCTAAAGCCCAAAAAACTCGCGGGCCGTCAATTCATCTCGCGCAATTTGCGCTTTGAGTTCATCCAGCGAACCAAATCGCTGCTCATTGCGTATTTTTTTACGCAGTATTACATCTATATGGCGACCATACAGGTCCATTACAACGTCCAGCAGGTGGACTTCAAGCTGTTGACGCACACCGGCAACGGTCGGACGTGTGCCAATATTGGCGACGCCGTAGAACGGCTTTTCGCCCAGTCCTGCTACTTCCACCGCATAGACCCCTTTAACCGGGGAAACCTGACGACGCAGCGGTATATTCGCCGTCGGGAAACCTATCGTGCGGCCCAGCGCATCGCCATGAACCACGCGACCAGAGATGGTGAACGGATGCCCCAGCAGGGTTTCTGCCGTATCCAGTTCATCGTTGGCCAGCGCCTGCCGCACTGCCGTGCTGCTGACGCGCACGCCGCCTTCACAAAAGGTCATCGCGCTGGTGACGTCAAAACCGTACTCCAGACCAGCCTTCTGTAATAGCAAGAAATCGCCCTGACGACCAGCGCCAAAGCGGAAATCATCACCCACGGCAAGAAACTGCACGCCAAGACGCTTAACCAGCAGGTCGCTGACGAAATTTTGTGCTGTCAGCGCGGCAAAGCGGCGATCGAAACGTACGCACAATACGTAGTCCACACCGGACTCTGCCAGGTAGCGCAACTTCTCGCGCAGACGAGTGAGACGGGCGGGAGATTTATCGCCCGCAAACAGCTCCAGCGGCTGCGGTTCGAAAATCATCACTACAACGGGCAGACCGCGGGCCTCCCCTTCTTTACGCAATCCCTGCAACAGCGCCTGATGACCACGATGCACGCCGTCGAAATTACCAATGGTCAGCACGCACCCGTGCGGGGCTCTGCTGAGATTATGTATGCCGCGTATCAGCTTCATGTCTGGCTCAAAACAGTGAAAATCGCCAAAGTATACCTTGTACAGCGGTTAAGGTTAACCGGCGATTGTTCGTGCAAAACAGAAAGCCGTAATGATTTCATCAGGCTGACCTTTCGCAGCGAAAAAATCTGCTCGCGAACTGCGATTTTTATGCCGAAAAGCTGTATTCACGAACAACAAGCTGGTAGAATCCTGCGCCATCACTACGTAACGTAGCGTCGCCACATTAACGGCGCTTATTTGCACAAATCCATTGACAAAAGAAGGTATAGAGGGCATATTCCTCGGCCTTTGAATTGTCCACATAGATCATATTTGGGAGTTGGACCTTGGCTAATATCAAATCAGCTAAGAAACGTGCCGTACAGTCTGAGAAGGCTCGTAAGCACAACGCAAGCCGTCGCTCTATGATGCGTACCTTCATCAAGAAAGTATACGCAGCTATCGAAGCTGGCGACAAAGCTGCTGCGCAGAACGCATTTAACGAAATGCAACCAATCGTGGATCGTCAGGCTGCTAAAGGTCTGATCCACAAAAACAAAGCAGCGCGTCATAAAGCAAACCTGACCGCGCAGATCAACAAACTGGCTTAATCGCCGCTTGTTGTTGCTTGTTTTAAAAGAACCCGCTTAACGCGGGTTTTTTTATGTCTTCAGATTGCCGGTGGCGTAAACAGCGCCGAGTAGTCACGGTTACAGATTCGCTGTACCGCGGGGTGCTGAATCATTCTTTCGGCAAATATGGCGTGATACTCCTCCATCACGTTATCCACTCTGCCTATCTCCGTAATCTTGTCATCCGAATAGAGATCGTGCGCGTAGAGCGTCGGCGCAACAAAGATGGCGTTATGCGCTTCACCAAAGGCTTTCATCAGCGCCGCATCGTCGAACTCACCGAGGATTTCCACCTTCAGCCCCTGGGAATTAAACCAGTTCAGCAGCTTGCGTCCGAGCATGGAACGTCTTCCCGGCACCAGCAGGCGACGCTCTTCCAGGCAGGCCGGGAAGGGTTTCTCCGGCGGCGGATTAATGCACCAGAAGCTCACGCCGCATTCCCCAATCTTCACCGAGAACAGCCCTTCCTGCTGCGTGGAGTCAATCGGGCAGTCCGAGATAATCATGTCCAGCTTATGCTGGCTTAGCTGTTCCAGCAGCATCTCGTGAGTGGATTCAAAGCAGCGAAGATGAATTTGTTCATCTTCAACCACCGCCGCGTCCAGCACGCCGCTCACCAGCCGTTTGGACAGCGCATCCGCCACGCCAACATCAAAGAGCAGGTTCGACTCTTTGCGGTAGTTGACGATATCCAGCATCTCCTGGCTCAGGGTGAACATCTTGTCCGCGTAGCGGAAAACCAGTTCACCCAGTTCGCTGGGTTCAATCCCACGCCCCTTACGCTTGAACAGCTTGCCCTGCAAACGCTCTTCCAGCGCCTTAATTTGCCCGGTGATGGTTTGCGGCGTCAGGTAGAGCGCCTCTGCCGCCCCGACCACCGATCCCTGTTTATAGACGTGCCAGAAATAATAAAGATGGTTGTAATTCAAATGAGACATCGCGTCTTCTCTCCCTGAGTGTGTATCGGGAGAAGGATCGCCTCCTCCCGGTGTTCCGTTATGCCTGGACGGCCTGTCCGGACAATTTTACCTTCAGCAAGGTATAACCGATTACCGCGGCCAGTAATGACCCGATAAGAATGCCGAGTTTCGCCCAGACGATCAGCTCAGGCGCATGCGCGCCAAACGCCAGCGTCGAGATAAAGATCGACATCGTAAACCCGATACCACACAGCACGCCGACGGCCATAATCTGCTTAAACGTGGTGCCGTGCGGCAATGACGCCAGCTTCAGTTTCGTCGCCAACCAGCAGAAGAGACTAATACCCAGCGGCTTACCGATAAACAGCCCGGCAACAATGCCCAGCGGCAGCACGGACGTTAGCCCGTCCAGCGTCACCCCGCCGAGGGAAACGCCCGCGTTGGCAAACGCAAACAGCGGCAGGATCATAAAGGCGACCCACGGGTGCAGCACATGCTCCAGCTGTTTGGCAGGCGACTTGCCGTCCTGCGGCTTCAGCGGCACGAAGAAGCCGACGATCACCCCAGCCAGCGTGGCATGCACGCCTGATTTCAGCACCGCCGTCCACAGCACCATCCCCACGAGGATGTAGATACCGATGCGGCGCACATTAAAGATGTTCAGCAGCGCCAGCACCGCAATCGCCCCGGCAGCCACGCTCAGGGACAGGATCGACAGATCGCTGGTGTAGAACAGCGCGATAATCACAATGGCGCCAAGGTCATCAATAATCGCCAGCGCCATCAGGAAGATTTTCAGGGCTACCGGCACGCGGCTTCCCAGCAAGGCCAGCACCCCGAGCGCAAAAGCGATATCCGTCGCAGCCGGGATCGCCCAGCCATGACGTGCGATCGGATCCTGCCAGGTGAACGCCAGAAAGAGCAGCGCCGGCACCACCATCCCGCCGAGCGCAGCAATGACCGGGAACGCCGCACGCTGGCGGCTGGCAAGCGAACCCAGCACCAGCTCACGCTTAACCTCAAGCCCCACAAGCAGGAAGAACACCGCCATCAGCGCATCGTTGATCCACAGCAGCATGTTCTTGTTGATTTCCAGCGCCCCGACCTTCAGTTCAACGGGAGTTTCCAGAAAAGCATGATACAGATCGCGGGTCATTCCGACGTTGGCCAGTACCATCGCGGCCGCAGCAGCCATAATCAGGATCACGCCGCCGGATGCCTCACTGCTAAAGAAACGGTGTAGTAATTTCACTTTAGTTCTCTCTTTTACAACAATACCTCGATAAAACCATAATACCAAGCCAGATAACTCGGCAAAAACAGATTAATATTGAGTATAGATTCAGTTTAACCGAGCAATACCGACAAAAAGAAAAAGCCCGGAATCGCTTCCGGGCTTTTGCGGATGAAAACCAGCTGATCGATTAGCGGGTCAAATCATCGAAGAATTTTTTGACGCCATCGAAGAAGCTTTTGGAACGCGGGCTGTTTTTCTCACCCGTCGGGCCACCAAAGCTTTCCTGCAGCTCTTTCAGCAGCTGTTTCTGCTTGTCATTCAGGCCAACCGGCGTTTCCACGACAACACGGCAAAGCAGGTCGCCCTGCGCACCACCACGAACGGATTTAACGCCTTTACCGCGCATGCGGAACAGCTTACCGGTCTGGGTCTCGCCCGGGATCTTCAGATTGACGCGACCATCCAGCGTCGGTACTTCAATTTCGCCACCGAGTGCCGCCATCGCGAAGTTGATCGGCACTTCACAGTACAGGTTGTTCCCTTCACGCTCGAAAATCGCGTGCTGCTTCACCTGCACCTGAACGTACAGATCGCCTGCTGGTGCGCCGTGTTCGCCTGCTTCACCTTCGCCCGCCAGACGGATGCGGTCACCCGTATCGACGCCAGCTGGGATCTTAACGGACAGGGTCTTGGTTTTCTCAACGCGACCGTGACCGTGGCACTTGGTGCACGGATCTTTAATCAGCGTACCGCGACCGTGACAGTGCGGACAGGCCTGCTGTACCGCGAAGAAGCCCTGACGCATCTGCACCTGGCCGGAGCCGTGACAGGTTGGACAGGTCTGCGGCTGCGTACCCGCTTTCGCACCGCTGCCGTGGCAGACGTCACACTCTTCCAGCGTCGGAATACGGATCTCTTTGGTGACGCCGCGAACGGCCTCTTCCAGCGTCAGATCCATGTTGTAGCGCAGATCCGCGCCGCGCGCCGCGCGCTGACGACCACGACCGCCGCCGAAGATGTCGCCAAACACATCGCCAAAGATATCGCTGAAGTCAGCGCCGCCGCCAAAGCCGCCGCCACCGAATCCACCGCCGCCCATGCCGCCCTGTTCAAAGGCTGCGTGACCGTACTGGTCATAGGCCGCACGTTTTTGTGCATCGGTCAGGACTTCGTAGGCTTCTTTGATCTCTTTAAATTTGGCTTCAGCCTCTTTGTCACCCTGATTACGGTCCGGGTGGAATTTCATGGCCAGGCGCTTATACGCCTTTTTGATTTCACGCTCTTCCGCAGTTTTCGGAACGCCTAAAATCTCGTAATAGTCTTGCTTTGCCATTGGTTTTTTTAAGCCCCTTAACATGCGAGCACGGGCGTGGAGAGTTCTCCTACGCCCGTGCCGATTAATTACCCTGCATCAGGGCGATTATTTTTTGTCTTTAACTTCTTCGAACTCAGCGTCGACAACGTCGTCGTCTTTCGCGTTGTTCGCCGAAGCGTCAGCGCCCGCCTGCTGCTGTGCGTGCTGCTGCTGAGCAATTTCCATCAGCTTCTGGGAAGCCTGTGCCAGCTCCTGCATCTTCGCTTCGATGTCCGCTTTGTCTTCGCCTTTCAGAGACGTTTCCAGTGCGCTCAGTGCAGCTTCGATAGCAGTTTTGTCTTCCGCTGGCAGCTTATCGCCGGCTTCTTCAACCTGCTTACGGGTGCTGTGCAGCAGATGGTCACCCTGGTTACGGGTCTGAACCAGCTCTTCGAACTTACGGTCGGATTCCGCGTTAGCTTCGGCATCGCGAACCATTTTTTCGATTTCTGCTTCGTTCAGGCCAGAAGATGCCTTGATGGTGATCT
Organism: Enterobacter sp. SGAir0187; assembly: GCF_002952735.2. NCBI lineage: Bacteria > Pseudomonadati > Pseudomonadota > Gammaproteobacteria > Enterobacterales > Enterobacteriaceae > Enterobacter > Enterobacter sp. SGAir0187. Next base: position 1,836,441 of record NZ_CP025034.2, read on the forward strand.
TCTGCTCTTTACCGCTGTTTTTGTCTTTCGCAGACACGTGCAGGATACCGTCAGCATCGATGTCGAAGGTGACTTCGATCTGCGGCATGCCGCGCGGTGCCGGGTTAATACCGTCCAGGTTGAACTGACCCAGAGATTTGTTATCCGCCGCACGCTTACGCTCACCCTGCAGCACATGGATGGTTACCGCAGACTGGTTGTCTTCAGCGGTAGAGAACACCTGGCTGTGCTTGGTTGGGATGGTGGTGTTTTTGTTGATGAGCGCAGTCATCACACCGCCCATGGTTTCGATCCCCAGAGACAGCGGGGTAACGTCCAGCAGCAGTACGTCTTTCACTTCACCGGTCAGTACGCCACCCTGAACCGCAGCACCAATTGCCACCGCTTCGTCCGGGTTAACGTCTTTACGTGGCTCTTTACCGAAGAACTCAGCCACTTTCTTCTGCACCATTGGCATACGGGTCTGGCCACCAACGAGGATAACGTCGTTGATATCAGACACGGACAGGCCAGCGTCCTGCAGAGCAACTTTCAGCGGCTCGATAGAACGGTTCACCAGGTCTTCTACCAGGCTTTCCAGTTTCGCACGGGTCACTTTGATGTTCATGTGTTTAGGACCGGTCGCGTCTGCGGTGATGTACGGCAGGTTCACGTCGGTCTGCTGAGCGGAAGACAACTCGATCTTCGCTTTCTCAGCGGCTTCTTTCAGGCGCTGCATCGCCAGCGGGTCGTTACGCAGGTCAATGCCCTGATCTTTCTTGAACTCGTCAACGAGGTAGTTGATCAGACGGGTATCGAAGTCTTCACCACCCAGGTGGGTATCACCGTTGGTTGCCAGAACTTCGAAGGTTTTTTCGCCGTCAACTTCGTCGATTTCGATAATAGAGATATCGAAGGTACCACCACCCAGGTCGTAAACCGCGATAGTACGGTTGCCAACTTCTTTATCCAGACCGTAAGCCAGTGCAGCCGCGGTTGGTTCGTTGATGATACGTTTTACTTCCAGACCTGCGATACGGCCAGCATCTTTGGTTGCCTGACGCTGAGCATCGTTGAAGTAGGCCGGAACGGTGATAACAGCTTCAGTTACTGGCTCACCCAGGTAATCTTCAGCGGTTTTCTTCATTTTTTTCAGCACTTCAGCAGAGATCTGCGGTGGTGCCGTTTTGGTGCCTTTCACATCAAGCCATGCATCGCCGTTATCTGCTGCGATGATTTTGTAAGGCATGATGGAAACGTCACGCTGAACTTCTTCGTCCTGGAAGCGGCGACCGATCAGGCGTTTAATCGCAAACAGCGTGTTTTGCGGGTTTGTCACTGCCTGACGTTTAGCCGGCTGACCAACCAGAGTTTCACCATCCTGGGTATAAGCAATGATAGAAGGCGTGGTGCGATCGCCCTCGGCGTTCTCCAGCACGCGTGCAGTAGTGCCATCCATAATCGCTACACAAGAGTTGGTAGTACCCAGGTCGATACCAATAATTTTACCCATCTAAACGTCTCCACTAAAAATTCAGTCAACATGTGGTTGTGTACCTGTAATAAGGGCAGAACGTGCTTTTTCAACTGCCCTGATTTGATTTTTTTCAGGTCCACACACTGCGGTTGACTACAAGATGGGGTCGCAACGTCATCCATCAAGGGGGAACGATAAAAAAAATTTTAATTTCACCCTGATGAGATCATAGACGCCATCGATTGCGCCCATTATGATGCCGCGCCCCGTCAGGGAGAACTGACGCGGGTTTAACCATTTCACCATATTAATGATGATTTTTTTGAGGACTTATGGGCAACACTAAGTTGGCTAATCCGGCTCCGCTGGGCCTGATGGGTTTTGGCATGACCACTATTCTGCTGAACCTGCACAATATCGGGATGTTCCCGATGGATGGCATCATCCTGGCGATGGGCATTTTTTACGGCGGTATCGCGCAAATCTTCGCGGGCCTGCTGGAATATAAGAAAGGCAACACCTTCGGCTTAACCGCCTTCACCTCTTACGGTTCTTTCTGGCTGACCCTGGTTGCCATTCTGCTGCTGCCTAAAATGGGCATGGCAGAGGCGGCAAACGCCCACTTCCTGGGCGTTTATCTGGGCCTGTGGGGCATCTTCACCCTGTTCATGTTCTTCGGTACCCTGAAAGGCAACCGCATGCTGCAGTTCGTCTTCCTGAGCCTGACCGTCCTGTTCGCCCTGCTGGCGATTGGTCACCTCGTGGATAACGAAGGCATCGTTCATGTTGCAGGCTGGATTGGTCTGGTTTGCGGCGCAAGCGCTATCTACCTGGCAATGGGTGAAGTGCTGAACGAGCAGTTTGACCGCACCGTGCTACCTATTGGTGAAAAACACTGATCCTTCTGTCGTGTCCGCCTCGCGGGCACGACATCCCTTCTTCTGCCCCAGCCAAATCCCTAACCCCAGCCCCATCACCGACAGCGCCAGCACGTACCAGGCCGGAGCCATGGGAGACACGCCCATCAGGACCGTCACCGCAATCGGCGTCAGCCCGCCGAAAATGGCATACGACACGTTGTAGGAAAACGAAATCCCGGTGAAGCGAACCTCTGGCGGGAACGCGCGCACCATCACGTACGGTACCGCCCCGACAACGCCCACGCACAGCCCTACCACGCCGTACAGCAGGAACAACTGTTCAGGATGGCTGCCTGCCAGATGGTAAAACGCCCAGCTTGAAGCGGCCAGTAGCAGGCTGCCGACAATAAAGGTAACGCTGGCACCGAAACGATCTGCCGCCAGCCCGGCGGCCAGACAGCCAAAGCAAAGCATGATTGTCGCGATACTGTTTGCCTGTAGCGTCACGGCAGGGGCGAAACCGTACTGCTTTTGCAGCCAGACTGGGGACATCAATATCACCACCACAATGCCCGCCGAGAGCAGCCAGGTGAGCAGCATCGATACCACCACCGCTTTTTTATGGCGTACCACGACCGCCTTCACCGGCAGCTCCTGCGCCAGCGCTTTACGCTGCTGCATTTCGAGGAAAATGGGGGTCTCCTGCAGCCAGCGGCGCAGGTACATCGCGACCAGACCAAACGCCCCGCCCAGCAGGAACGGAATACGCCAGCCCCAGTCGTGCACGGCCTGCTGCGTCATGCTGGTATTCACAATGGTTGCGACCACCGAGCCGAGCAGGATCCCGACCGTTAAACCCGCCGTTAAGGTTCCGCAGGCGATACCAATGCGGCGCGCCGGCACATGCTCCGCGACAAACACCCACGCGCCCGGCACTTCACCGCCAATCGCCGCCCCCTGCAGGACGCGCATCAGCAACAGCAGCAACGGCGCGAGAATGCCCATCGAGGCATAGGTGGGCAGCAGACCAATGGCCAGCGTGGGTACTGCCATCAGCAGGATGCTAAGGGTAAACATCTTCTTACGGCCGACCAGATCGCCAAAGTGGGCCATGATAATGCCGCCCAGCGGACGCGCCAGATACCCGGCGGCAAAAATGCCGAAGGTTTGCACCTGACGCAGCCACTCCGGGATATCTGCCGGGAAGAAGAGCTCCCCCACCACGGCAGCGAAGAAGACGAAGATAATGAAATCGTAAAACTCCAGCGCGCCGCCTAAGGCCGCGAGCGTGAGGGTTTTGTAATCCTGTCGATTCAGAGGTCGGGTGTTATGTGACATAGCGAACCATTATGCATATATTGTGGATTTATTTTTACAGCGGTCGTAAAGAAAAAATTACTATACCGTAAAACCGTTACCACGCTATCGCCGCTTCAGCTTATGTCACATATTGATTAATTTCAGGAGATTGTTTCGCGACGCGCGTTTTTAGGACGAAAAGCTGCTACCACTTTCTCATCGGTTTCGACATACGGGCCGTCAAGCAACTGTATACAATACGGTACACTTGCAAAGATGCCGTGAACGATGACGCTGCCGTCTTCCGCTTTAAGCCCTTCCAGGGTCTCTTTGATCGACTTCGGCTGGCCCGGCAGGTTCAGGATCAACGCCTGCTTGCGGATCACCCCCACCTGGCGGGAAAGAATGGCCGTCGGAACAAAGTGTAGACTGATCTGGCGCATCTGTTCGCCGAAGCCAGGCATTTCACGATCGGCAATCGCCAGCGTCGCGTCCGGCGTCACGTCGCGGCGCGCGGGGCCGGTTCCGCCGGTGGTTAACACCAGGTGACAGCTCATCTCATCCACCAGCTCACACAGGGTCTGCTCGATGATCGGCTGTTCGTCGGGAATCAGGCGAGTCTGGATCTCAAACGGGGTAGTCAGTGCACTGGCCAGCCACGCTTCCAGAGCGGGGATGCCTTTATCCTGGTAAACACCGCTGGAAGCGCGGTCAGAAATCGACACTAAGCCGATGCGTAAGGTATTCATATCCATTCCATTCAAAGAGTACTGATTAAAGGGAATGATACACGCAGAGAGGGGATTCAGACAGGGGACGAAAGAAGTCGCGTGACCGGGAGCCCGGTCACGCAGAATGATTACAGCAGGTCGCCGATCATTTTTTCCAGTTTGCCCTGGTCAACAGCAAACTTACGGATACCGTCCGCCAGCTTGTCTACCGCCATTGGATCCTGGTTGTGCTGCCACAGGAACTCGGATTCAGTGATGCGCTCTGGGCGTGCTTTCACTTCACCAGTGTAGGACAGTTTACGCTCCAGGGTACCTTCGCTTTCTGCCAGCTCTTTCAGCAGCGCAGGCGCGATGGTCAGGCGGTCACAGCCAGCCAGCTCAATGATTTCACCGACGTTACGGAAGCTTGCGCCCATAACCACAGTCTCATAGCCATGCTGTTTGTAGTATTCGTAGATTTCAGTCACAGAAATCACGCCTGGATCTTCAGCCGGTGCGTACTCTTTCTTATCGGTGTTGGCTTTGTACCAGTCCAAAATACGGCCTACGAACGGAGAAATCAGGTATACGCCCGCTTCTGCACAAGCACGCGCCTGCGCGAAGGAGAACAGCAGGGTCAGGTTACAGTTGATACCGTCTTTTTCCAGCTGCTCTGCCGCGCGAATACCCTGCCAGGTAGAAGCCAGTTTGATCAGGATACGGTCGTTGCTGATGCCCGCGTCGTTGTACATTTTGATCAGACGTTTCGCTTTGGCGATAGACGCTTCGGTGTCGTAGGAGAGACGCGCATCCACTTCGGTAGAGATACGGCCAGGAACCAGTTTCAGGATCTCCAGACCGATGTTCACTGCCAGTTTGTCAGTGGCATCCACAATCTGCTGCGCGCGGTCATTGCTCTGCGCTTTCGCCCAGGTCACTGCGTCGTCAATCAGTTTGCGATACTCAGGGATCTGTGCGGCGTTAAGGATCAGAGAAGGGTTGGTTGTGGCATCCTGCGGCTGGTACAGCTTCATTGCCGCGATATCTCCGGTGTCAGCTACGACAGTGGTGAACTGACGAAGGGAGGTCAATTTATCCGTCATGATAGTGTTTCTCTTTTAACGTGCCCTGGATAATTCACGCTACCGACAGCATGCCTGCAGCGGAAAAATGACAGGTTTACTTGTTAGGGGGATGTAACCGGTCTGCCCTGATGATAACACGACGGAGGGGTAGCGCAACCGCAGACAGTGCGCTTAGGCAGAGTATGATAAACTGGAAATATTAACAGGCTGCTAAGCAACAGCATGCCCAATCAGTGGTAGCGCTTACATATTCACATTGGCATCAACAAGAGGGACGTTAATGCCTGATTTCTTTTTCTTTATTAACGAAGTCCTCTGGGGTTCGATAATGATTTACCTGCTTCTGGGAGCAGGTATTTGGTTTACGCTACGCAGTGGGTTTATCCAGTTTCGCTATATTCGCAAGTTTGGCAGAAGTCTGAAAAACAGCGTTACGCCGCAGCCGGGTGGATTAACGTCGTTCCAGGCGCTCTGTACCAGCCTGGCGGCGCGTCTCGGCAGCGGCAATCTGGCGGGCGTTGCGCTGGCCATCAGCGCCGGTGGGCCGGGCGCGGTCTTCTGGATGTGGGTGACGGCGCTTCTCGGAATGGCCACCTCCTTTGCCGAAAGTTCGCTTGCACAACTCTATAAAGAGAAAGATAAACACGGCCAGTTTCGCGGTGGTCCTGCCTGGTACATGGCGCGTGGCCTGGGGATGCGCTGGATGGGCGTCCTGTTCTCGGTTTTTTTGCTGCTCGCGTACGGCCTCATTTTTAATACCGTCCAGGCAAATTCTGTCGCCAATGCCCTGAGCTACGCCTTCTCCTGCCCGGAGTGGGTCGCCGGTATTGCTTTAGCCCTCATCGTTCTGCTCACCATTTCTGCCGGTCTTAAGGGCATCGCCCGCCTGATGCAGTGGCTGGTGCCCATTATGGCGCTGCTCTGGGTTGCCGCGAGCCTGTTCGTTGCCGCACTGCATCTCGACCAGGTGCCGGGCGTGATTGCCACCATCGTCAAAAGCGCCTTTGGCTGGCGCGAGGTGGCCTCCGGGGTGCTGGGCTACACCTTCAGCCAGGCGCTGATGGCGGGTTTTCAACGGGGAATGTTCTCCAATGAAGCCGGTATGGGGTCAACCCCCAACGCGGCAGCCGCCGCCTCTTCCTGGCCGCCGCACCCGGCCGCACAAGGCATTGTGCAGATGATTGGCGTCTTTACCGATACCATTATCATCTGTTCCGCCAGCGCCATGATTTTGCTGCTGGCAGGCCCCGTCCCACATTCCTCAGGAACCGCCGGGATACAGCTTCTCCAGCAGGCGCTGGTGAACCTGACCGGCGGCTGGGGTGCAGGGTTTGTCTCGCTCATTCTGATCTTGTTTGCCTTCAGCTCGATAGTGGTGAATTACCTCTACGCCGAAAATAACCTTATTTTCCTGAAGCTCGACTCCCGCGCTGCAATCGGAACCCTGCGTCTCGGGGTCGTCCTGATGGTGATAGCAGGCTCCCTGCTCAGTATGCCGCTGGTCTGGCAGCTGGCCGATATCATTATGGCGCTGATGGCGATCACTAACCTCACGGCAATCCTGCTGCTCTCGCCCGTGGTGACCCTGATTGCCAGAGACTATCTTCGTCAGCGCAAACTGGGTGTTCCGCCGGTATTTGATCCCGCCCGCTATCCCGATATTAAGGCGCAGCTTGCCCCCGGCACGTGGGATGATTTGCCGCGGCAATAACAGCTATCGATCAATTCGGGGCGATTTTTTGCTAAAGTCGCTCTAAATTTCCTGCAAGGACTGGATATGCTGATTCTGATTTCACCTGCAAAAACGCTCGACTACCAGAGCCCGCTCGCCACCGAGCGCTATACCCAGCCTGAACTGCTGGACTATTCGCAACAGCTGATCCGCGAAGCGCGTAAGCTCTCTGCGCCGCAAATCGCCTCGCTGATGAGCATCAGCGACAAGCTGGCAGACCTTAACGCGACCCGCTTTCATGAATGGCATCCGGATTTCACCCCTGCCAACGCTCGTCAGGCGATTCTGGCATTTAAAGGCGACGTGTATACCGGCCTGCAGGCGGAAGATTTTAGCGAAGCCGATTTCGATTTTGCCCAGCAGCATCTGCGCATGCTGTCGGGCCTGTACGGCGTACTGCGCCCGCTGGATCTGATGCAGCCCTATCGTCTGGAGATGGGGATTCGTCTGGAGAATGCCAAAGGCAAAGACCTGTACCATTTCTGGGGCGATATCATTACCGACAAGCTGAACGCGGCGCTGCGCGCCCAGGGCGATAACGTGGTGATTAACCTGGCATCCGATGAGTACTACAAGTCGGTGAAGCCGAAAAAGCTGGATGCGGAGATTATCAAACCGGTGTTCCTCGACGAGAAGAACGGCAAGTTCAAAGTGATCAGCTTCTACGCCAAGAAAGCGCGCGGCCTGATGAGCCGCTACATCATCCAGAACCGCCTGACGAAGCCGGAGCAGCTGACCGCCTTCAACAGCGAAGGCTATTTCTTTGACGAGTCGTCGTCGGGGAAAGGCGAGCTGGTGTTTAAGCGCCACGAGCAGTAAAAACAAACCCCGCCGGCTGGCGGGGTTTTGCATTAGTGGTGTTTCCAGTCCGGACCACGATCGTCACGGTGGTCATCGTGGTGATGGTCATCATGGCGATCGTCATGTTTACGATGCTCATCATGGGGACGCCAGTGGTTATCGCGCCAGTCATAATGCGCCTTCCACCAGTCGTGGTCACGCCAGCGGCCGCCGTCCCAGTAATGCCCGTTATTATCCCGGTCGCCAATCTGCAGTTTGACCGCGGGCACGAGGGTGATTTCGGATGCCTGTACCGCCATGGGAGCGACCAGCATCAGTGAAAGCGCAATCAGCACAGGTTTCAGTATAGACATCGGTGACTCCTTATTATCTTTGCCCAACGTGGGCCGATGTAAGGAGAGTACGCGAGGGGAACGGGGGATGTTATTCTCTGCAATCCTAAACGCTAAGTGACCGCATTTATTGGGAATTTCTGCTTTTTCCCTGCTATTTTTCTCCTTAATTTCTCCATAAAAAAAGCCGGGTGGCGCTGCGCTTACCCGGCCTAAGGTTTGTTCGTCTTTGTAGGCCCGGTAAGGCGAAGCCGCCACCGGGCAACACAATCACGCACGCGTCATCATCAGCTTACGCAGCGCGGCAAAGTCTGCCGGCAGCTCATGAGACAGCAGCGGCAGGTCGGCACGCTCGGCCAGCTCTTTTGGTAGCGGCAGCGTTTCGCCCAGAATCGCCTCCACGCTCTCTTTGAACTTCGCCGGATGTGCGGTTCCCAGGAACAGGCCGTATTCACCCGGATTAAGCTGGTCGCGCAGCGCACGGTAGGCAATCGCCGCGTGCGGTTCAGAGGTATACCCCACCGCCTTCAGCTCGCGCATGGTGGATTTGGTGGTCTCGTCCGTCACCGCGGCATAGCCCAGGTCGCCCAGACGCCAGATCTTACGGCGGAACAGCTCTTCCACGCGCGGCCAGTTGTTTGGCTGTGATACATCCATTGCGTTAGAGAGGGTCGCCTGCGTGGCGTTCGGCGCCCACTTCCCGTCTTTCAGGAAGCGCGGCACGGTGTCGTTGGCGTTGGTGGCGGCGATAAAGCGTTTCACCGGCAGACCCAGGGATTTCGCCAGCAGGCCCGCCGTCAGGTCACCGAAGTTACCGCTCGGCACGGAGATCACCAGCTGGTTGCGCGCTTCCTGCGGCAGTTGCGCCACCGCTTCGAAGTAGTAGCAGATCTGCGCCAGCAGACGGCTGATGTTGATGGAGTTGGCGGAGTTCAGACCCAGCGCCACCTTCAGCTCTTCGTCGTCGAAGGCCTGCTTGACCAGCGCCTGGCAGGCATCGAAATCACCGTCAATTGCCACGGTTTCAATGTTGCCGCCGAGGGTGCAGAACAATTTCTCCTGCAGCGGGCTGATTTTACCTTTCGGATAGAGGATCACCACGCGGACGTTTTTCAGGCCGTAGAACGCGTGGGCTACCGCCGCGCCGGTATCGCCGGAGGTTGCGGTCAGGATGGTCACCGGCTTGTCGCCGCTGATGTGGGTCAGCATCTGCGCCATAAAGCGGCCGCCGAAGTCTTTGAACGCCAGCGTCGGGCCGTGGAACAGCTCCAGACAGCCGACGTCAGGCTCAACCTGCTGAACCGGCGCCGGGAACGCGAATGCCGCGCGTACGCGCTCTTCCAGTAGCTCCTGCGGAATTTCATCGCCGATAAACGCGGACAGAATTTTGGTGCTGCGGGTGACAAAATCCTGCTTCAGCAGGTCATCAATATCGGTCAGTTGGAATTCCGGCAGGTCATGAGGGAAAAACAGCCCCTGATTTTTGCCCAGTCCCTGAGTCACCGCCTGCGCGAAGCTGACCTGCTCGTTATGATCTTTAAGGTTATAGAGTTTCATTGATTATCCCAGTACTCGTGCGCCAGCCGTGTCCAGACGGCAAATATGAACAAAGCCTTCCTGATTTTGCAGGTAGTGTTTAGAGAGCCAGTCCGCCACGCGCTGCGCAGTGTCTGCCTTGTCGCACAGGGCGAACAGCGTCGGGCCGGAGCCGGAGATGCCGCATGCCTGCGCGCCGATATCCATCGAGGCTTGTCGCGCCTCGTTAAAGCCGGGCAGCAGCTTCGTGCGGTACGGCTCGGCAATGACGTCCTTCATCAGTTTGGCCGCCAGCTGCGGCTGGCGGGTGTAGCAGGCGTGGATAAAGCCCGCCAGATGACGCCCGTGGGCAATACAGTCCTGACGACGATACTGCGCGGGCAGGATCGCACGCGCTTCCGCGGTTGAAACCTTGATACCCGGATAGGCCAGCACCCACAGCCACTCATCAAACCCTGGCACCTGCTGGCTGATGATGCCATTTTCTTCGATCATCAACTGCATGCCGCCGAGGAAGCACGGTGCCACGTTGTCATAGTGAATGCTGCCGGAGATACGCCCTTCCAGCTCGCCCATTAAGCCCAGCAGGCGATTGTTGTTCAGCGGCTTGCCACAGTGCTCGTTCATTGCTACCAGCGCGGCGACCACCGAACAGGCGCTGGACCCCAGACCCGAGCCGATCGGCATACTTTTTTCCAGCGTCATGGCGACCGGCACGTTTTTGCCGATCTCCTGACAGAAGCGTTCCCAGCACTGATAGACGATATTTTCGCGCGGCTCAGACGGCAGTTTGCTGGCGAAGCGGCCCACGTTGTTCAGGCTGAAGCTGTCTGCCGCTTCCACCGTCACCGTATCACCCAGCAGCGAACCATCCACCGGCGTCACCGCCGCACCCAGCACGTCAAATCCGACGCTCATATTCGCGCTGGAAGCCGGGGCATAAACTTTGACCATGTTAAACTCCTAACTTCCATGACAGGGTACGCAGCAGATCGGCAAACACACCCGCCGCCGTAACATCGTTCCCTGCGCCATAGCCGCGAAGCACCAGCGGCAGTGGCTGATAATAGTGGCTGTAAAACGCGAGGGCGTTTTCGCCGTTTTTGACTTTGTACAGCGGGTCGTTGCCATCCACTTCGGCAATCTTCACCCGGCACACGCCATCTTCTTCAATGTTGCCAACATAGCGCAATACCTTACCTTCATCACGGGCTTTTGCAACGCGCGCGGCAAACGCGTCGTCAAGCTGCGGCAGCCTGGCCATAAAAGCGCCAACATCACCGCTGCTGTCAAATTCTGCCGGCAGGACCGGTTCAATCACGATATCGGAAAGCTCAAGCTCACGGCCCGTTTCGCGGGCGAGGATCAGCAGCTTGCGCGCCACGTCCATACCGGAAAGGTCGTCACGCGGATCCGGCTCGGTATAGCCCAGCTCGCGCGCGGCGCGGGTAGCTTCCGACAGGCTCATCCCCTCATCCAGCTTGCCGAAGATAAACGACAGCGAGCCGGAGAGAATGCCGGAGAAACGCTGCAGTTCGTCGCCCGCGTTAAGCAGGTTCTGCAGGTTCTCGATAACCGGCAGGCCCGCCCCCACGTTGGTGTCGTACAGGAACTTGCGGCGCGACTTGCTCGCCGCCAGACGCAGCTGGTGATAGTAATCCATCGACGAGGTGTTGGCCTTTTTGTTCGGCGTCACCACGTGGAAACCTTCACGCAGGAAGTCCGCGTACTGGTCGGCCACCGCCTGGTTCGAAGTGCAATCGACGATGACCGGGTTAAGCAGGTGATACTCTTTTACCAGACGGATCAGGCGGCCCAGGTTGAACGGCTCTTTTGCCTCCTTCATCTCGGCCTGCCAGTTTTCCAGGTTCAGGCCGTGGACGTTGGTCAGCAGCGCTTTGGAATTCGCAATCCCGCAGACGCGCAGGTCGATGTGTTTCTTCTTCAGCCACGCCTGCTGGCGCTTCACCTGCTCCAGGAGCGCGCCGCCCACGCCACCCACGCCAATCAGGAACAGCTCGATGACCTGATCGGTGTTGAACAGCATCTGGTGAACCACGCGAACGCCGGTGGTGGCATCGTCGTTATCCACCACCACTGAGATAGAACGCTCTGACGAGCCCTGGGCAATCGCCACGATATTGATATTGGCGCGCGCCAGCGCGGCAAAGAATTTGGCGGAGATACCGCGTAGCGTGCGCATACCGTCGCCCACCACGGAGATGATTGCCAGGCGCTCCTGAATCGCGAGCGGCTCCAGCAGCTCTTCTTTCAGCTCCAGATAGAACTCTTCCTCCAGCGCGCGGCGGGCGCGCAGGCAGTCAGCCTGCGGCACGCAGAAGCTGATGCTGTATTCGGAAGAGGACTGGGTGATCAGCACCACCGAAATACCGTTGCGGGACATGGCCGCAAACACGCGCGCCGCCATGCCGACCATCCCTTTCATCCCCGGACCGGAGACGCTGAACATCGCCATGTTGTTGAGGTTGGAGATGCCTTTCACCGGCAGACCGTCCTCATCGGTGCTCGCGCCAATCAGCGTACCCGGCGCCTGCGGGTTACCGGTATTTTTAATCAGGCAAGGGATCTGGAACTGGGCAATCGGGGAGATGGTACGCGGGTGAAGCACTTTGGCGCCGAAGTAGGAAAGCTCCATCGCTTCCTGGTACGACATCGACTTCAGCAGCCTGGCGTCCGGTACCTGGCGCGGGTCGCAGGTATAGACGCCGTCGACGTCAGTCCAGATCTCACAACAGTCCGCGCGTAAGCAGGCAGCCAGCACGGCGGCGGAGTAGTCGGAGCCGTTACGGCCCAGCACCACCAGCTCGCCCTTCTCGTTCCCGGCAGTAAAGCCAGCCATCAGGATCATGTGGTCAGACGGGATTTTGCTGGCAGCGATACGGCGGGTTGATTCGGCAATATCAACGGTAGATTCGAGGTAGTGGCCCACCGCCAGCAGTTTTTCAACGGGATCGATCACGGTCACGCTATGGCCGCGCGCTTCCAGCACGCCGGCCATGATGGCGATAGAGAGTTTTTCGCCGCGACAAATCAGCGCTGCGTTGATGCTGTCCGGGCACTGGCCGAGGAGGCTGATGCCGTGCAGGACGTGTTTAATTTGCGCGAATTCCTGCTCTACGAAGGACTTCAGCTGAGCGTGCGGGAAGCCGGGCAGCGCCTCTGCCAGCCCTTGCAGTAAGTCAGCAAAGATACGCTCTGCGTCGCTGATGTTCGGGAGTGCATCCTGGCCACCGATGGTTTTTTCAATCATCGCCACCAGATGGTTCGTGATTTTTGCCGGGGCAGAGAGCACGGTCGCAACCTGCCCCTGCCTGGCGTTGCTTTCCAGGATATTGGCAACACGCAGAAAACGTTCTGCATTTGCCACTGATGTACCGCCGAACTTCAACACTCGCATGGTTCTACCTCGTTTCCTTTAGCCGAAAAAAAAGCCCGCACTGTTCAGGTGCGGGCTTTTTTCTGTTTTTCCTGTACGCGTCAGCCCGCATCGTTACCTGTGGTAATGATGATGGTTGTGGTAATGGTGGTGATGCTGATGCGTTTCATGGATGTTGTGTACTCTGTCATTATTATCTGTCTGTGCTGTATTCTTTTAGGGTTAAAGGATCGGGCACCTTAAGTCAACGAATTTTTAATTTGATCACAATTCGGGAGACTCTCACGTCCCGCTGTGTGCAGATTTATTTTCATCCGATTCCCCCATGTGCAACCCATCCAGACAGACTTATTCGCCATAGTAAAAACGTATGGCAGTGTTTTACTCGGCCAATTTTTTTTCAATATCGTGCAGCAAACGGTGCAGCATGGCGGTGTCCCGCTGCTCAAGACGCCCCAAACGCTGCTGCAGCCAGTCAGCCATTTTTTGATCGTCCGCCACTCCCAGATGCACGAGCAGGTTTTCTACGCGCGCGCGAAGTGCGGCAAGCTGATTTTCATCGGTTCCTGTATTTTGCGACGGGGGAATTTGTATTAAAGATGCTAATTGATAGCAATACACCATAACCGCCTGGCCTAAATTGAGGGACGGATAATCCGCGACCATCGGTGCCCCCGTCAGCACGTCCGCCAGTTCCAGCTCTTCATTGGTTAATCCGGAATCTTCGCGCCCAAACACCAGCGCCGCTTTATCCAGCCACTGGCTTTTCTCGCTGAGCATCGGCACCAGTTCGGCAGGAGTGGCGTAGTAGTGGAACTTCGCCCGGCTGCGCGCCGTGGTTGCGACGGTAAACGAAATATCGTGCAGCGCATCGGCAAGCGTAGCGTAAGTGGTTATATTATCGAGAATATCTCCCGATCCGTGCGCCACCCAACGGGCGGCTGGCTCCAGATGGACCATGCTGTCCACAATACGCAAATCGGTAAAACCCATGGTCTTCATGGCACGCGCCGCTGCGCCTATATTTTCTGCTCTGGCTGGGGCAACCAGTACAATCGACAGATGCATTTATGCTCTCTTTTTAATCAGTTAGCCGGTAAAAATGTGATGCACTTCAACATATTACGCAGCGCGAATTTACAAAATTGCAACACAAATCACCGAAATAGCGTTTCATAACAAATTAAAAACGCTAAACTATTCTGTGTCTGAACAATCAGTTAGAATGTTAACAGAACACTATTATCCTTATGTTTTATAATGATAATAGCGACATGAATACCCTATTCTGATTGGATTCGCTTCGTTTATAAATCAATGTCCGCAACTAGTTGGTTTATTGAAAAATTGTGACAAAGGCTAGCATTCGGCTACGATGATTTCATCAAACTGTTAACGTGCTACAATTGAACTTGATATATGTCAACGAAGCGTAGTTTTATTGGGTGTCTGGTGTCACTTAGCCTGTTATGTTGCTGTTAAAATGGTTAGGATGACAGCCGTTTTTGACACTGTCGGGTCCAAAGGGAAAGTACCCAAGACCAAGCTAATGATGTTGTTGACGTTGATGGAAAGTGCATCAAGAACGCAATTACGTACTTTAGTCACGTTAAGCCGATCATGTTAATTTGCGACATGCATCAGGCAGGTCAGGGACTTTTGTACTTCCTGTTTCGATTTAGTTGGCAATTTAGGTAGCAAACATGCAGACCCCGCACATTCTTATCGTTGAAGACGAGTTGGTAACACGCAACACGTTAAAGAGCATTTTCGAAGCAGAAGGCTACGATGTCTTTGAAGCGACCGATGGCGCAGAGATGCATCAGATCCTTTCTGAAAATGATATCAACCTGGTGATCATGGATATTAACCTGCCGGGCAAAAACGGTCTTCTTCTGGCGCGCGAACTGCGCGAGCAGGCGAACGTCGCGTTAATGTTCCTGACGGGCCGTGATAACGAAGTTGATAAAATTCTTGGCCTGGAAATCGGTGCGGATGATTACATCACCAAGCCGTTCAATCCTCGCGAGTTAACCATTCGTGCACGCAACCTGCTGTCCCGTACCATGAATCTGGGCACGGTCAGCGAAGAGCGTCGTAGCGTCGATAGCTACAAATTCAACGGCTGGGAACTTGATATCAATAGCCGTTCGCTGATTAGCCCGAACGGCGAGCAGTATAAACTGCCGCGCAGTGAATTCCGCGCGATGCTGCACTTCTGCGAAAACCCGGGCAAGATCCAGTCCCGTGCAGAGCTGCTGAAGAAAATGACCGGCCGTGAGCTGAAGCCGCACGACCGTACCGTAGATGTCACCATCCGTCGTATTCGTAAGCACTTCGAATCTACGCCAGATACACCGGAAATCATCGCCACGATCCACGGCGAAGGGTACCGTTTTTGCGGTGACCTGCAGGAGTAATCCCGCAGTTAACGCATTAAAAAACGGCGCATTTGCGCCGTTTTTTTTATTCCCGCCAAGGCATAATTGGCACCGCGCTGATCGCGTTTTTCGGTGAGCCTTCCACCACTTTATCGGAATAGGCGAGGTAAGCCAGCGTATTGCGTTTGGCATCATAAAAACGCACCACCTGCAGCTTTTTAAACACCAGCGAGGTCCGTTTCTGGAATACCACGTCGCCCTGCGCTTTGCCGTTTTTAATTTTATCGCTTAGCTCAACCGGCCCCACCTGCTGACACGAAATCGCCGCATCGGAGGTGTCTTCCGCCAGTCCCAGCCCGCCTTTGATACCGCCCGTTTTCGCGCGGCTGACGTAGCAGGTGACGTTTTTCACGTCCGGATCGTCAAACGCCTCCACCACGATTTTGTGGTCCGGGCCAAACATTTTGAACACGGTATCGACGGAACCAATCTGTTCCGCCTGTGCAGCGCGCCCGGCCATCAACATCAGCGCGGTGAAGAGCAAAGTCTTGTATTTCATATTGTTACCATTCTTTAAAATTACACTGAGCGATTATTCAACACGTTAGACAAAAATGTAGCAAGATCACAGGATTAGAATATATTTGCCCATAATGCCCTGCAAAAAGCATGAATGCGCAAAAAAAACACTGAATGCTAAAACATCAAAAAATGCTATTATCCGCTAACCTGTTATCAGGCACCTGCTGTTTTAAGGATGAGGATAGTATATGGATCAGGCTGGAATTATTCGCGACCTGCTCACCTGGCTGGAAGGTCATCTCGACCAGCCTTTGTCACTGGATAATGTGGCGGCTAAAGCAGGCTATTCCAAGTGGCATCTGCAAAGGATGTTCAAGGATGTCACCGGTCATGCTATCGGGGCCTATATTCGCGCACGTCGTTTATCGAAATCTGCTGTGGCTCTGCGCCTGACCGCGCGCCCGATTCTGGATATTGCCCTGCAATATCGTTTCGATTCGCAGCAGACTTTCACCCGCGCCTTTAAAAAACAGTTCTCGTTGACGCCAGCGCTGTATCGTCGCTCGCCTGACTGGAGCTCGTTTGGCATGCGTCCGCCGCTGCGTCTGGGCGAATTCGCGATGCCGAAGTATGAAATTATTACCCTGCCGGAAACCCATCTGATTGGCACAACGCAGAGCTACTCCTGTTCACTGGAGCAGATTTCCGAATTCCGTCATCAGATGCGCGTCCAGTTCTGGCGCGACTTCCTGAGCCACGCGCCGGCGATCCCGCCGATCCTGTATGGTCTCAACGAAACGCACCCAAGCCAGGAAAAAGACGACGAGCAGGAGGTGTTCTACACCACCGCGCTGACGCCGGATATGGCCAATGGCTACATTCAGGGTTCGAAGCCTGTCGTGCTGGAAGGCGGCGAATACGTGATGTTCGCCTATGAAGGGCTGGGAACGGGGGTGCAGGAGTTTATCCTGACCGTTTACGGAACCTGCATGCCGATGCTGAATCTGAATCGCCGTAAAGGTCAGGACATTGAGCGCTACTACCCGGCGCAGGATGCCAAACCGGAAGAAGGCCCTATCAATCTGCGTATGGAATTCTTGATTCCGATACGCCGTTAACGCTGCAGTTCGTCAAGCGCAGGGGCATCAAGATGCGAAATGTCCCCTGCCATCTCCACGACCCAACCTGACGCCAGCCACGCGCTTTCCTGATAATCAATTCGGGAAATAGAGCAGTTACGCAGACGCAGACGGCGCTCAGCGTAAGCCGGTAACCCCAGAATGGTGCTCACCAGGCAACCCAACGCAATCCCGTGACTCACCAGCAGCGGACGGCTTCCCGTCGGAAGCTTCAGGCATTCCGCCAGGGCGGCATGCATACGTACGCTGAGCTCCTGCATGGATTCGCCCTCAGGAATACGGCCATCTTCGGTACCGTTCACCAGCGTGCGGCGCCAGCCCTCTTCCGTTTCCGTCAGCGTATCGATATGGCGTTTTTCCAGCACGCCCATATCCAGCTCGCGCAGGCGCGGCTCAAGCATGACGTCACAGCCGCAGGCGTCCGCGATGATGCGCGCCGTCTGTTGTGTGCGACCTAAATCGCTGGTAATCACGTGGGTAATGCCCAGCGTTCTGGCACGCTCTGCCACCTGCCACGCTTGCTGCACCCCCTTCTCAGTGAGAGGACTGTCTGACTGGCCTTGAATACGTCGCTCGGCGTTCCACTGCGTTTCACCGTGGCGAACAAGGTATACCTGTAACATGCTTTTTTTCCGTTATACTGCGATGAGTTTTTTTTGAATCGAGCTTAATTATGCACCATGTTGTCTCTGCTACCACTAATCCTGCCAAAATTCAGGCAATTCTAAGGGCATTTGACGAGATCTTCGGCGCAGGATCCTGCCATATCGAGGCCATCGGCGTCGAGAGTGGCGTTCCTGAACAGCCGTTTGGCAGCGAGGAAACGCGCGCTGGCGCACGGAATCGCGTGGCAAATGCCAGGGCTGCGGCACCGGATGCGGACTTTTGGGTGGCGATTGAAGCCGGTATCGACGAAGGCGCAACCTTTAGCTGGGTGGTGATCGAAAGCCGTGAACAGCGCGGCGAAGCGCGTTCGGCCACCCTGCCCCTGCCGGAAATCATTCTGGAAAAAGTGCGTGCGGGTGAAGCGCTCGGGCCGGTGATGTCACAGTACACCGGCATTGATGAGATTGGCCGTAAAGAAGGGGCGATTGGCGTCTTTACCGCAGGGGCGCTGACGCGTTCAGGCGTTTACCACCAGGCGGTGATCCTGGCATTAAGCCCGTTCCATAACGCGATTTATCGTTAGGTATTTTTCAACAACACCGCTTCCAGCCACTGACGCAGCTCAACGGGCGCCGACTTCAGGCTGTTCGATCCGCGGGTAATCGTTGCGATGCCCGCGCCGAGCTCATTTTTCAGCTCGCGCTGGCTCATCTCGCCGCGCAGTAACTCTTCAATGATCCGCACGCGCGTGCCCAGCGCCTCACGCTCGTCCGGCGTGAGCATCAGCTGCATCAGGGGTAAATGCAAATCCTGCTCGTAAGACTGGCGAAGCAACTCCACAAAACGAAGCCACTCCTGATGACGTTGTTCGGCCATTGCCGAGGAATACGGGGAATGCTGGGTCATGTTATGCTGCCTCTTGTACTCTTTAGCGAGTACAGCATAACACAACCCGCGCCGATCAGTAACGTCTCTGCCACTCGGCATCGCTCATCAGGGTATCTTTCTGCCCCATGAAGTAGCGATAGTAGGCGTCATAGGCCAGCACGTTCTTCACGTAGCCGCGCGTTTCCGAGAACGGGATGCTCTCGACAAACGCCACGGCGTCGATACGTCCGGCGCTGTTGCCGAGCCAGGTGCGCACGCGACCCGGTCCCGCGTTATATGCCGCCGATGAGAAGATGCGATTGTTGCCGAACTGCTGATACACATACTGGAGATAGCTGGTACCGATATTGATGTTGGTATCCGGATCGAGAAGCTGTGACGGGCTGCTGTATCCAGGGATGTTAAACATCTTCACCGTGTGCGTCGCCGTGCCCGGCATGATCTGCATCAGGCCGCTGGCGCCCACCGGGGAACGGACTTTCGGGTTCCAGGCACTCTCCTGACGGGCAATGGCCATCGCGTAGCTTTGCGGAATATCTTTGCCGCGGGTATAGCGTTCGAACAGATCGTTGTACGCCAGCGGGAAACGCTCTTCGAGATGATCCCACAGCTTGCCAGCGATCGTCGCCTGTACGCTCAGATCCCACCAGTGGTTATCAAAGGCATAGCGGGCAAGCTGGGCTTTTTCGTCGGTGGTGCGGCTGGTCACCAGATTCGCCCATTCGCTGCGTGCGGTGTTATCCATATTCCAGTACATCAGCTCGCGAACGCGCGCCATTTCTGGCCCCTGCGTCAGCGCCGGGTTCGCGTTAGCAGGCGCTTTATCAATGCGGAAGGTGTACTCCTCGCCCAGGCGCTGCGCGGCCGCCATCGGATAGAACCCGCGCTGCTGCATCAGCGTATGGAGAATCTCTTTGGCTTCATCATCACGACCGCGCTCCATCAGCAGATCGGCCTGCCAGTAGCGCCATTCGTCTTTCTCTTTGGCCTCCATTGGCAACCGCGCGAGCCAGGTATTGAGCCCGCGACGATCGCCCGTACCCAGCGCCATGCGCACGCGGCGCTCCACCAGCGACGTGGAGTTTGAACGCATAATGGCATCGTCTCGCCAGCGCGCCTGCTCGTCGGTTACATCGGTGCCCATCAGTCGCCACGCCACAATATCGCGCAGCTCCTGGGTTTGCTCCTCATTAAGCTGCTGCGCCTGCACCAGCTGTGGGATCATCAGCCGTGCGTTTTCCACATCGTCACGCGCCACGCTGGCAAAAGCCACCGCCGCCATCTGGCGGGTAAAATCGGTCGCGCCCGTACTGCGGGCAAAGGTCAGCACGCTGTTGGGATCGTTTGCCAGCGAGATAACCGCCGTGGAGATCGTCTGGTAATCGGACGGCATCTGCCCCGCCAGCGTGGTCACCAGCCGCGTGTTGCCTGCCTTCATCGCCAGACGGATGCGCTCAAGATAGGACAGCGGGTCCTGCTTGCCGGAAGCACGCCACGCGCCAAACAGGGAATCACAGGCGTTCGGCTGATTTTTCCCGGTCAGCCAGAGCTCTTTCGCCCCGGCCCAGGCCTCTTCCTGCTGGCCGGTCGCCCATTTTGCGTAGTAGTAGTTACACTGCGCTTCGGTGGTATTCGGCTTTTCTGGGCTAAACGCCAGCAGCCCGCGCCAGTCTTCGCGACGCGCCAGCTCATTAACAAAACGAGACTGGAGATTTCGGGCTGGCGGCAGGGTCGGGTTCGCCTGAATGAAGTTATTCACGGTGACGGTGGGCTGGTTCATGAGATCGTCCGTGATCTGGCGATACTCCAGATACGGATACAGCGGATAATCCTTTAGCGTCGGCATCAGCGCCTGCACGGTATCCATCTGCTTGTTGTCCCACGCCTGTTTAATCTGAGCGTAGCGGTTACGTTGTTCATCCAGTGAATCGGCATGCACCGCCTGGCTTACCGCCATTACGCATACGCTGGCAGCCAGCAGACGCCAGACCACCCGTTTGGCTTTTTCCACAAGCTCTTCCTCATTGTTTTTTCGTCAATTGCAGCGTCTTGCCACGTCAAAGTCTAATTAACTTATGCTAACCAGGCATCCTTCAACGCGCCACGTCATGGACACTTTTTTACCTTTCTTGCGCGTTTTAACACTCCCGACGTTCCTGGCTGGGATTAGGGCGGGAAAAAGGCTACACTTCGAGGCTGAAATTCCTTCTCATTACGATAAAAGAGGCGAAGTCCAACGTGGCTCAATTCGTTTATACCATGCATCGTGTCGGCAAAGTTGTCCCGCCGAAACGTCATATTCTTAAAAATATCTCGCTGAGCTTCTTCCCGGGCGCAAAAATCGGTGTTCTGGGTCTCAACGGTGCCGGTAAGTCCACCCTGCTGCGCATCATGGCCGGCATTGATACAGACATCGAAGGTGAAGCCCGTCCGCAGCCTGGCATCAAGATTGGCTACCTGCCGCAGGAACCTCAGCTGAACCCGGAACACACCGTTCGCGAATCCGTTGAAGAAGCGGTATCCGAAGTGGTTAACGCCCTGAAAGGCCTGGATGAAGTGTATGCCAAATACGCCGAGCCGGATGCGGACTTCGACAAGCTGGCCGCACAGCAGGGCAAGTATGAAGAGATCATCCAGGCGCACGACGGTCACAACCTGAACGTGCAGCTGGAGCGCGCGGCTGATGCCCTGCGTCTGCCGGACTGGGATGCAAAAATCGTGAACCTCTCCGGGGGTGAACGCCGCCGCGTGGCGCTGTGCCGCCTGCTGCTGGAAAAACCAGACATGCTGCTGCTCGACGAACCAACTAACCACCTGGATGCGGAATCCGTGGCGTGGCTGGAGCGCTTCCTGCACGACTTCGAAGGCACCGTTGTGGCGATTACCCACGACCGTTACTTCCTCGACAACGTCGCCGGCTGGATCCTGGAGCTGGACCGCGGTGAAGGTATTCCATGGGAAGGCAACTACTCCTCCTGGCTGGAGCAGAAAGATCAGCGTCTGGCTCAGGAAGCGTCTCAGGAAGCGGCCCGTCGTAAGTCTATCGAGAAAGAGCTGGAGTGGGTGCGTCAGGGCGCGAAAGGCCGTCAGTCTAAGGGCAAAGCCCGTCTGGCACGCTTCGAAGAGCTGAACAACACCGAATACCAGAAACGTAACGAAACCAACGAACTGTTTATTCCACCTGGAGCACGTCTGGGGGATAAAGTGGTTGAAGTGACCAACCTGCGTAAGTCCTACGGCGACCGCGTGCTGATCGACGATCTGACCTTCTCCGTACCGAAAGGCGCTATCGTTGGCATCATCGGTCCGAACGGCGCGGGTAAATCGACCCTGTTCCGCATGATGTCCGGTCAGGAACAGCCTGACAGCGGCTCTATCACCCTGGGTGAAACCGTGAAGCTGGCCTCCGTTGACCAGTTCCGTGACGCGATGGATAACAGCAAAACCGTGTGGGAAGAAGTCTCCGGCGGTCTGGATATCATGCGTATCGGCAACACCGAGATGCCAAGCCGCGCCTACGTTGGTCGCTTTAACTTTAAAGGCACCGATCAGGGCAAACGTGTAGGCGAGCTGTCCGGCGGTGAGCGCGGTCGTCTGCACCTGGCGAAGCTGCTGCAGGTGGGCGGTAACGTTCTGCTGCTCGATGAACCAACAAACGACCTGGATATCGAAACCCTGCGCGCGCTGGAAAACGCCCTGCTGGAGTTCCCGGGCTGCGCGATGGTTATCTCGCACGACCGCTGGTTCCTTGACCGTATCGCGACCCACATTCTGGACTACCAGGATGAAGGTAAAGTGGAGTTCTTCGAAGGTAACTTCACCGAATACGAAGAGTACAAGAAACGCACGCTGGGCGCCGACGCGCTGGAGCCGAAGCGTATTAAGTACAAGCGTATTGCGAAATAAAAGCAAAACGGCAACTTCGGTTGCCGTTTTTTATGTTTGTTCCCTCTCCCCGTGGGAGAGGGTCAGGGTGAGGGCATCAGGCCGCACAGTGTGTAGGCCGGGTAAGGCGAAGCCGCCACCCGGCTTTTTTATTTGCCCACGTAATACCGCTTCACCTCGTCAAACTGCATCGCAAACTCGATATAGCTCATCAGCGCGGGCGAATTGAGCTTGCGGCTCGGGTAGGCCAGCCAGAGGTCGTTGCCTTCAACGTTCCACTCCGGCAGCACCTGCACCAGCGCGCCCTTTGCAACCTTATCTTCCAGCAAAAATGCAGGAAGCAGCGTGATCCCCGCCCCGGCCATCGCGCACTCGCGGGCGTACACCAGATTATCGGTCATGTGCGCGTTATCCGGCAGGTAGCGGTAATCCTCATTCTCGCTTCGCAGAAGCCACTCCGACCAGGCTCTGTGCGTAATGCTGCGGTGCTCCACCAGCTGACGGGGATGAATTAACGGCTCCCGACGCGCCAGATAGTCCGGCGAGGCCAGCATGTAGCGCGGACAATGCCCGATCATTCGGCCAATCAGGGAGGAGTCCTGCGGCTTGCCGGTACGCAGCGCCACGTCAAAGCCGGACTCGACCAGATCCACCACATCATCAGAGATCGACACGTCCAGCGAAACCTCAGGATAGCGAAGCTGGAACTCGGCATTCATATGCGCCAGCAGCGTCGCGCCAATCCCAGCCGGACAGGTGATGCGCAGCCGCCCGCTCGGGTTTTCGCGCAGGCGCTGAATGGCATACTCCGCCCGCTCGCTGGCCGCCAGCATTTCGCGGCAGTGCACCAGATAGTGCTCGCCCGCAAACGTCAGGTTCAGCCTGCGCGTGGTGCGGTTAAGCAGGCGGATACCCACCTGCTGCTCCAGCTGGCTAATTCGCTGGCTGACGCTGGATTTCGGCAGTTCCGCCTTGTGCGCCGCCGCGGTAAAGCTGCCCATCTCCGCCACCAGCGCGAACAGCGCCATATCCTGCAGCTGTTTAAACATGATTGTTCATCCTGTACGAACGCTGAGTTCTTGATTGTCCATCTTATCATGCAGCTGGCCACTTAATAGACTAGCCTCAACAAAACGCATGCCATTGAGGAGCACACCATGTCAGTTAAAGCCATTGCCGTGAACCCGGAAAATCCGTCCACCTTCACTGAAATCACCTCGCCGATGCCGCAGCCCGGCGAGCACGATCTGCTGGTGGAGGTCAAAGCCGTCTCGGTTAACCCGGTCGATACCAAAGTCCATGCGGGCATTGCCAAAAACGGGCTGAAAGAGCCGCGCGTGCTCGGCTGGGATGCCAGCGGGATCGTCAAAGCCGCTGGCGCTGGCGTCACCGGATTCAAACCGGGAGATGAGGTGTGGTATGCAGGGGACATCACCCGCCCGGGCAGCAATACCACACACCAGTTGATCGACGCGCGCATTGTCGGGCACAAACCGACAAGCCTCGGTTGGGCGGCTGCCGCTGCGCTACCGTTGACCGCGCTCACTGCGTGGGAAGGCCTGTTTGAACGGCTGAATATTCAGGATGCCGGTACGGACAAAACCCTGCTGATCATCGGCGGTGCGGGCGGCGTGGGATCGCTGGCGATCCCGTTTGCGAAGCACAACAGCAAGGTAAAGGTCATCGCAACGGCGTCCCGTGAAGATTCCGCCCAGTGGTGCCGCGATCGCGGTGCAGATGTGGTGGTGAATTACCGCGATCTGAAAGGCGAACTGGCGAAGCACGGGCTGACCTTTGTGGATTACATTTTTATCCTCAACGACACCGACGGACACTGGGAGGCGGTCAGCGAACTGATTGCGCCGCAGGGGCATATCTGTTCTATCGTGGAGAATGAACACCCGTTGAACCAGGACAAGCTGAAGTCGAAATCCGCCGCGCTGCACTGGGAATTTATGTATACCCGCAGCATGTACCAGACCGCTGATATGGCGCGTCAGGGTGAGATCCTCAATGAGGTGGCGAAGCTGGTGGATAACGGCGTGGTGGAAAGCTCACTGAGTGAAACGCTGCACGGGCTGAGCGTGGAAAGCATTACCGAAGCGCACCGTAAGGTGCTGGAGGGGCATATGCGCGGGAAAGTGGTGGTTGAGTTCTGAGTGGTTTGGTGCCCTCTCCCTGTGGGAGAGGGTGGTTAACGCTTAACCCTGCTCCCCCATCATCTCCTTCACCAGCTCGACGCAGCGCAGGAAACGGGAGTCGTAGTCCGACTCCTCCACATGCACAAACTCAACGTTGTTTTCGTTGAGCATATCCACCAGCATGGACTGGAATTCCCGCCTGTCCACCGAGCTGCCGAGGCTGCGCATGCCGTCGGCCACCCACGGGGTATTATTTTCCAGCAGGATCACCAGGTCAAAGCGGTATTCGTCAATCAGCGCCTGCACGAACGGATGTTCACGCCCTTCGTACTTTTTGCAGAACGCCTGGGTGGTGACAAAATCGGTATCGATAAACGCCACCTTGTTGGCGTATTTCACCGCGAAATCAATGTACTGGGCGTGACCGAGCGCGATTTTGTCGTAGTCGGAATACTGCAGCGCCATCTCATCGCCGCCCAGATGGGAAAAGACATAGTCGCGCCCGTACTCCCACGCGCTGGTGGTATTGAAGATATTCGCCAGCTTGTTGACCAGCGTTGACTTACCGCTGGACTCGCCGCCCAGGATGGCGACGGTGCGCACAAAGAACGGCTTCACCTCGGTCGGGATGTAATCCCAGTAGCGGAACGGGTTTTCGCGGATCTGCGCCCCGCTGATGTTCATGAAGGTGCGTTTCGGGTCGATCAGCACCGTCTCAATGCCCAGATGCTCGCGGAACTGCGGCGCGTCGGACTCTTCAGAGGTGTAGATCCAGTTAGGCGCAATGCCCTTCTCTTCCATAAACGCTTTGATGCCGTTGCTCCACACATCCCAGCCGTGCGGGTACGGCTCCATGCCCTCTTCGTTGAAGGCATGAATGCGAATGTTTTTCTGGTACTTGAAGGTCTGGAGCAGCCAGCGCAGGCGGTCCGGCACGGTCGGCTGCTGCGACATGGCGCTGTCTTCAAACAGCTGGCGATCGCGGGTTTCGTCGTACCCCATGATGATGTGCAGCTCATCCACCTGGCTACAGGCGCGCTGGATCAGATAGATATGCCCGGTATGCAGGGGGTAAAACTTGCCGAACACCACGCCGATGTTCTTTTGCATACGCGGGAATTCCAGCCCCAGAAAGCGGTGCAGCGCTTCCAGCTTCTGCGCGCTGGGGCTTTTGATTTTGGCGTTCAGCAGTTGGCTCAGGTAGCCTTTGGTCATGCCGCTGGCGTCTGCCACCTGCTGCAGCGTGCAGCCCTTCTGGCGGATTGCGGTCTTGATGTAGTCAAATGATGACATAAATTACGGTGCCTCCTGCAAAATCGAATACGTAATTATAAGTCGTCAAAGACATTTAACGCATCTGCGAGTTTCTTCACGCCAAAAACCTGCATCCCTTCCGGGATTTTTTTCGGCACGTTGGCGGCGGGAACGATCGCGCGACGGAAACCGTGTTTTGCCGCCTCGGAGATACGCTCCTGGCCGCTGGGCACCGGACGGATTTCCCCGGCAAGGCCCACTTCGCCGAAGACGACCAGATCCTGCGGCAGCGGTCTGTCGCGCAGACTGGAGACCATCGCCAGCAGCAGCGCCAGGTCAGCGCTGGTCTCCGTAACTTTGACGCCGCCCACCACGTTCACGAAGACGTCCTGATCGGCCATCTGCAGCCCGCCGTGACGGTGCAGCACCGCCAGCAGGATCGCCAGACGGTTCTGTTCCAGACCAACCGCCACGCGCCGCGGGTTGCCCATCATCGAGTGATCCACCAGCGCCTGAATTTCGACAAGCAGCGGGCGCGTCCCTTCCCACAGCACCATCACCGAGCTGCCGGAGGTGATTTCATCTCCCCGACTCAGGAAGATGGCCGACGGGTTGCTGACCTCGCGCAGCCCCTGCTCGGTCATGGCAAATACGCCTAGCTCATTCACCGCCCCAAAGCGGTTTTTATGGCTGCGCAGAGTGCGGAAGCGGGAGTCCGCGTCGCCGTCGAGCATCACGGAGCAGTCGATACAGTGTTCGAGCACTTTCGGCCCCGCCAGCGAGCCATCTTTGGTCACATGGCCCACCATCACAATTGCCACGCCACGTGTTTTAGCAAAGCGCGTCAGGTAGGCCGCGGTTTCACGCACCTGCGCGACGCTGCCCGGCGAGGACTGGATGTCCGCCATGTGCATTACCTGGATGGAGTCGATCACCATCAGCTTCGGCTGCTCTTCTTCAGCGATCATGCAGATCTGCTCGATGCTGGTTTCCGACAGCATGTTCAGATTACCGGTCGGCAGACCCAGGCGGTGCGCGCGCATCGCCACCTGTTGCAGTGATTCTTCGCCCGTGACGTACAGGGTTTTCATCTGTTCGGCGAGCTTGCAGAGCGTTTGCAGCAGCAGGGTCGATTTTCCCGCCCCCGGGTTACCGCCGATCAGGATGGCGCTGCCCGGCACCACGCCACCGCCGAGCACGCGATCGAACTCTTTAAACCCGGTGGAGAAGCGCGGCAGCTCTTCGAGGCTGATGTCCGAGAGCTTCTGGACTTTCGCTACGCCCGCATTGCCCGCGTAGCCGCTCAGGCGCTCGTTGCGCGCCACGCTCGGCGAAGCCGCCACACCACGCACTTCGGTGATGGTGTTCCAGGCATGACAGGCGCTGCATTGCCCCTGCCAGCGCGGATAATCCGCACCACATTCATTACAGACAAATGCGCGTTTTGGAGCTTTCGCCACGGTTTACCTCGTTATTTCTCTGCGGCCTGCGTGCCGGGTGGCGCTTACGCTTACCCGGCCTACAAAGCAGACCGTTATTTCTGATTAAGGCTGCCGGAGAGAATGCAGAACACCCCCATCAGGTCAGCGTGACGGATAGTCACTTCCGTCTTTTCATTCACTTTTGGCTTGGCATGGTAGGCAATGCCCAGGCCGGCCGCTTTGATCATCGGCAGGTCGTTCGCCCCGTCCCCGATGGCGACGGTCTGGACAACCGGAATTTCATATTTTTCCGCGAGGCGCGTCAGCGTATTGGCTTTGTATTGAGCATCCACAATATCGCCGATCACCTGGCCGGTCAGCTTGCCGTCCATGATCTCCAGCTCATTGGCCACCACGGTGGTCAGATGCAGTTTTTCCCGCAGATAATCCGCGAAGAAGGTGAAGCCACCGGAGGCGATCGCCACTTTCCAGCCCAGCGACTGCAGCTTCAGCACCAGCTGCGTCAGCCCCGGCATCAGCGGCAGCACGTCGCGCACCTGGCGCAGAATGTTGGCATCGGCCCCTTTCAGGGTCGCCACGCGCTGTCGCAGGCTGGCGGTGAAATCCAGCTCGCCGCGCATCGCACGCTCGGTGACTTCCGCCACCAGCTCGCCGCTGCCCGCCAGCTTCGCAATCTCGTCAATACACTCGATCTGGATGGCGGTTGAGTCCATGTCCATGACCAGCAGGCCGGGCGTTTTCAGGTGCGGAATTTTTCCCAGCGGCGCAACGTCCAGCCCGGCGTCATGCGCCAGGCGCGTGGCGCGCTGCGTCAGAGAGCCCGCCAGACGAATGACCTGATAGTCTTCCACGCACCAGGCGGCAACGATAACCATCGCGGCCCCCAGTTTGGTTTGATACTGGGTCAGGCGTTGCTTATCCAGACCGCGTCCGTACAGCAGCCAGCCGCTACGACCGGCGTGGTAATCCAGAGGCATCACCTCATCGCCACTTAAAGAGAGCGGCAATCCTGGCCATAAAGAGACATCCGTTGGCAGGTCACACCAGGTAATGTTCGGCATTAAAGCTCCTGTAATTTCGTTCGCGCCGGAAGGTTGCAGAGGGAAAATAACGCA
Organism: Enterobacter sp. SGAir0187; assembly: GCF_002952735.2. Taxonomy (NCBI): domain Bacteria; kingdom Pseudomonadati; phylum Pseudomonadota; class Gammaproteobacteria; order Enterobacterales; family Enterobacteriaceae; genus Enterobacter; species Enterobacter sp. SGAir0187. The sequence continues at coordinate 1,865,022 of NZ_CP025034.2, forward strand.
TGAGGCTACCCTGTAACCATCACTTCTGGCAACATTAAGCCGTAAATTTTCAGCAGGTGGAATATGGCTCGCGCAAAACTGAAATTCCGGCTCCATCGCGCCGTGATTGTCCTTTCCTGTCTCGCACTCTTAGTGGTGCTGATGCAAGGGGCATCGTGGTTTAGCCAGAATCATCAACGGCAACGCAACCCGCAGTTTGAAGAGCTGGCTCGCACGCTGGCACGCCAGGTGACGCTCAACGTCGCGCCGTCCATGCGTACTGAAACGCCGGACGATAAGCGGATAGGCCAGGTTTTACGCCAGCTCACGGAGAACAGCCGCATTCTTGATGCCGGCGTCTATGATGAGCAAGGTAACCTGATTGCCCGCGCGGGCGAGCACGTCGACGTGCGCGACAGGCTGGCGCTGGACGGTAAAAAAGCCGGGGGCTATTTTAACCAGCAGATCGTCGAACCTATTCAGGGAAAGAATGGTCCGCTGGGCTATCTGCGCCTGACGCTTGATACCCACACCCTGCCCACTGAAGCCAAACAGGTCGATAATACCACCAATATTCTGCGCCTGATGCTGCTGCTTTCACTCGCCATCGGCGTTGTGCTGGCACGCACCCTGCTTCGGGGCAAGCGCTCGCGCTGGCAGCAATCCCCGTTCTTGCTGACCGCCAGCAAATCCGTCCCTGAAGACGAAGAGAGCGAGAAGAAAGAATAGTGATAAAGTAGGCGAACGATTCGGAAAAGGAACTTTGCCATGACGACGTTACGCCTGCTTATCTCTGACTCTTACGATCCCTGGTTTAATCTCGCGGTAGAAGAGTGCATCTTCCGCCAGATGCCCGCTACCCAGCGCGTACTGTTTCTCTGGCGTAACGCCGATACGGTGGTCATTGGTCGTGCGCAAAACCCATGGAAAGAGTGCAACACCCGGCGTATGGAAGAGGACAACGTCCGCCTGGCGCGCCGGAGCAGCGGCGGCGGCGCGGTGTTCCACGATCTGGGCAATACCTGCTTTACCTTTATGGCAGGAAAACCGGAGTACGACAAAACCATCTCTACTTCCATTGTCCTCAATGCGCTGAATTCACTCGGCGTGAAGGCTGAAGCTTCCGGACGTAACGATCTGGTGGTCAAAACCCCGGAGGGCGACCGGAAGGTCTCCGGCTCCGCCTACCGCGAAACGATGGATCGTGGGTTCCACCACGGCACCCTGTTGCTGAATGCCGATCTGAGCCGTCTGGCGAACTACCTGAATCCGGACAAGAAAAAGCTCCAGGCTAAGGGGATTACCTCCGTGCGCGGGCGCGTGGCGAATTTGGTGGAGCTGCTGCCGGGAATTACGCACGAGCAGATTTGCGATGCGATCCGTGACGCGTTCTTTGAACATTACGGCGAGCGCGTGGAAGCCGAAGTGATCTCTCCTGACAAAACCCCGGACCTGCCCAACTTTCCCGAAACCTTCGCCCGCCAGAGCAGTTGGGAGTGGAACTTCGGCCAGGCTCCTGCGTTTTCCCATCTGCTGGATGAGCGTTTTACCTGGGGCGGCGTGGAGCTGCATTTTGACGTGGAGAAAGGCCATATCACCCGCACGCAGGTGTTTACCGATAGCCTGAATCCGGCACCGTTAGAGGCGCTGGCGGCACGTTTGCAGGGCTGTTTGTACCGGGCGGATATGCTGCAGCAGGAATGCGACGCGTTGATTGGGGATTTCCCGGAGCAGGAAAAAGAGTTAAGGGATTTGTCAGCATGGATTGCGCAGGCCGTACGTTAAGTGCGGTTTGGTGCCCTCACCCCGGCCCTCTCCCACTGTACGGTCCGGGGACATAGTGAACACTTGTTCGGGGACATGGTAGACACTTACAACTAAGGCATAAGAACCCGTCTATGGAGTCGCTTATGCCCTGGGATGCGAGAGATACCATGTCATTACGTACCGAGTTTGTTTTGTTCGCCTCGCAGGACGGGGCGAACATCCGTTCCCTCTGCCGTTGCTTCGGCATTTCACCTGCCACCGGATACAAGTGGCTTCGCCGCTGGATGGAGGAAGGTGCCTCCGGCCTTCAGGACCGCCCGCGCATACCGCACCATTCCCCGAACCGCTCATCTGACGACATCACGGCCCTGCTGCGTATGGCCCATGACCGCCATGAACGCTGGGGCGCACGCAAGATTAAGCGCTGGCTTGAAGACCAGGGACACCGTATGCCCGCCTTCAGCACCGTTCATAACCTGATGGCCCGTCACGGCCTGCTGCCGGGCGCATCACCGGGCGTTCCGGCCACGGGACGCTTCGAACATGACGCGCCGAACCGGCTCTGGCAGATGGATTTTAAGGGCCACTTTCCCTTTGGCGGTGGCCGCTGCCATCCGCTCACCCTGCTGGACGACCACTCCCGTTTTTCCCTGTGCCTGGCGCACTGTACCGATGAACGGCGCGAGACCGTGCATGACGATGGACAACGGCGCCCCGTGGGGAGACACCACCGGCACCTGGACGGCGCTGGAGCTGTGGCTGATGCGCCACGGTATCCGGGTGGGCCATTCCCGGCCGTATCATCCGCAGACGCAGGGCAAGCTGGAGCGTTTTCACCGCAGCCTGAAGACGGAAGTGCTGCAGGGAAAATGGTTCGCGAACGAGGGCGAACTGCAGCGCGCCTTCGACCACTGGCGGACGGTCTATAACCTTGAACGCCCGCACGAGGCGCTGGATATGGCGGTACCGGCCTCGCGGTATCAGCCGTCAGCGCGGCAGTACAGCGGCAGCGTAACACCACCTGAATACGATGAAGGGGTGAAGGTCAGGAAAGTGGATATCAGCGGAAAGCTGAGCATACAGGGTGTCAGTCTGAGCGCAGGCAAGGCGTTCAGGGGAGAACGGGTCGGGCTGAAGGAAATGCAGGAAGACAGCCGCTACGAGGTGTGGTGGTACAGCACAAAAGTGGGGGTGATCGACCTGAAGAAAAAGTCGATCACCATGGGTAAAGGATGTTAAAAAGTGTTCACCATGTCCCCGAACACCTGTCTACCATGTCCCCGGACCGTACACCCACAGGGAGAGGGAGGGAAGAGACAGAATTACGCTTTGTCGCCCAGCAGAACGGATTCCAGCGCGATTTTGATCATGTCGTTGAAGGTGGTCTGACGCTCAGCGGCAGTGGTCTGCTCATGAGTACGGATATGGTCGGACACGGTGCAGATGGTCAGCGCTTTCGCACCAAACTCAGCCGCAACGCCGTAGATACCCGCCGCTTCCATTTCCACGCCCAGAATACCGTATTTTTCCATCACGTCGAACATCTCGCCGCCGTCTGGTGCATAGAACAGATCGGCGGAGAAGAGGTTACCCACGCGCGCATCAACGCCCAGCGCTTTTGCCGCGTCAACCGCGTCACGCACCATGCCGAAGTCAGCGATCGCCGCGAAGTCATGGTCTTTGAAACGCATGCGGTTTACTTTGGAATCGGTGCAGGCACCCATGCCGATAACCACGTCGCGCAGCTTAACGTCCATACGCACCGCGCCACAGGAGCCCACGCGGATGATTTTCTTCACGCCGAAGTCGGTGATCAGCTCTTTGGTGTAGATAGAGCAGGATGGGATACCCATACCGTGACCCATGACGGAGATTTTGCGGCCTTTATAGGTACCGGTGAAGCCCAGCATGCCACGTACGTTATTCACTTCACGCACGTCTTCGAGGAAGGTTTCTGCAATGTGCTTCGCGCGCAGCGGGTCGCCCGGCATCAACACGACGTCAGCGAAATCACCCATTTCTGCATTAATGTGAGGAGTTGCCATCTTCAGTTCCTTTTACATTGTTGTTTTTGCCGGGTGGCGGCTACGCCTTACCCGGCCTACAAAACCGTAGGCCCGGTAAGCGAAGCGCCACCGGGCAATGACATCAGAACATGGCCTTGCCATATTCCATGTCAGACGTACCAAAATATTTCGCCAGGGTCTGGCCGATGTCCGCGAAGGTTTCACGGTGCCCCAGCGAGCCCGGCTTCACTTTCGGGCCGTACACCAGCACCGGAATGTGCTCGCGGGTGTGGTCGGTACCGGTCCAGGTTGGGTCACAGCCGTGGTCCGCGGTCAGGATCAGAATGTCATCTTCACCCACCAGCTCCATCAGCTCCGGCAGACGGCGGTCGAACAGCTCAAGACCCGCAGCATAACCCGCGACGTCGCGACGGTGACCCCAGGAGGAGTCGAAATCCACGAAGTTGGTGAAGACAATGGTCTTGTCGCCCGCTTCTTTCATCTCTTTGATGGTGGCATCGAACAGCGCATCGAGACCGGTCGCTTTGACCTTTTTGGTGATGCCGCAGTTAGCGTAGATATCCGCAATTTTACCCACGGACACCACGTGACCGTCTTTCTCATCGACCAGCTTCTGCAGCACGGTTGGTGCCGGCGGCTCAACGGCCAGATCGTGACGGTTACCGGTACGCTGGAAGTTACCCGCTTTGTCACCAATAAACGGACGCGCGATCACGCGGCCGATGTTGTAGCCGCCTTCGGTCAGCTCTTCGCGGGCGATTTCGCACAGCTCGTAGAGTTTATCCAGACCAAACGTCTCTTCGTGGCAGGCAATCTGGAACACGGAGTCAGCAGAAGTGTAGAAAATCGGCTTGCCGGTTTTCATATGCTCTTCGCCGAGCTGGTCCAGAATCACGGTACCGGAAGAGTGGCAGTTGCCGAGGTAGCCCGGCAGGTTGGCACGCTTCACCAACTTATCGAGCAGCTCCTGCGGGAAGCTGTTCTCGTGATCGGAGAAGTAGCCCCAGTCGAACAGCACCGGCACACCGGCGATTTCCCAGTGCCCAGACGGGGTGTCTTTACCGGAGGAGAGCTCGTGCGCCCAGGCATAGGCGCCCACGACTTCCGCGTTGCCGTCCATACCGGCTGCGATTTTACCGGTAGAGCCTTCATGCGCTTTCACCAGACCAAGGCGGGTCAGGTTGGGTAGAGTCAGAGGGCCTTTACGACCGTTATCCGCTTCGCCTTTCGCACAGGCTTCCGCGATGTGACCCATGGTATCGGAACCCACGTCACCAAAACGTTCTGCATCTTCGGTTGCGCCGATGCCGAATGAGTCCAGCACCATAATAAATGCACGTTTCATAATTGTTCTCCGTACGTAGTGCTTCAAAAATTATCGATCAGATCAGTATACCGCTATTCGGTGATACGGCGATAGACAGTCGGTGTGGTTTCCGGTGCTTTATCGTCAAGCGTGATGGCCGCTTTCACCGCTTTCGCCGCTTCCTGCCAGCTGGCTTCATCTTTGGCGTGGATCACCGCCAGCGGACGTTGGCCGTCAACGCTGTCGCCCAGACGGGCCATATCGGTAAAGCCGACGCTGTAATCAATGGTGTCTGAGGCCTGACGACGACCGCCGCCCATTGAGACCACCGCCATGCCGAGGGCACGGGTGTCCATGGCGGAGACAAACCCTTCGCTATCGGCATACACCGCTTTGCTGAGCGTCGCGGTTGGCAGGTACTTCGCGTAATTTTCGACGAAATCGGTCGGGCCTTTTTGCGCCGCGACCATGCGGCCGAAGATCTCCGCCGCTTTGCCGTTGTCCAGCACCGCCTGCAGCTTCGCGCGGGCGTCGGCGTCGTCTTTGGCGAGCTTGCCGGAGATTAACATCTCAACGCACAGCGCCATGGTGACGTCGAACAGGCGCGGGTTACGGTATTCCCCGGTGAGGAACTGGATGGCTTCACGCACTTCGACGGCGTTACCGGCGCTGGAGGCCAGCACCTGGTTCATGTCGGTGAGTAGTGCGGTAGTGCGCACGCCCGCGCCGTTGGAGACGCCAACGATCGCTTCGGCCAGCGCCTCAGAGAGTTCATAGGTTGGCATAAACGCGCCGCTGCCTACCTTCACGTCCATCACCAGCGCGTCCAGCCCTTCTGCCAGCTTCTTCGCCAGGATAGAGGCGGTGATCAGCGGGATGGAGTCAACGGTCGCGGTGATATCGCGGGTCGCGTAGAAACGCTTGTCTGCCGGAGCAAGAGAGCTGGTCTGGCCGATAATCGCCACACCAACGTCTTTAATAATGTCGCGGAAGCGGTTGTCATCCGGGAAGATATCGAAGCCCGGAATGGCTTCCAGTTTGTCGAGCGTACCGCCAGTGTGGCCCAGGCCGCGCCCGGAGATCATCGGGATGTAACCGCCACAGGCTGCCACCATTGGGCCGAGCATCAGGGAGGTCACGTCACCCACGCCGCCGGTGGAGTGTTTATCCACAATCGGGCCGTTAAGGTTGAGGCTTTTCCAGTCCAGAACGGTTCCTGAATCTCGCATCGCCATGGTCAGCGACACGCGCTCAGGCATCGACATATCGTGGAAGAAAATGGTCATCGCCAGAGCCGCAATCTGCCCTTCTGAGACGGTGTTATCACGAATGCCGTTGATGAAGAAGCGGATCTCTTCGTCGCTTAATGCATGACCATCACGTTTTTTACGAATAATTTCTTGTGCGAGAAACACGGTAACCTCCATGCGGAATCGGGGGAGTTGTGGCGGGTGGCGCAACGCTTACCCGCCCTACGATCCTGTAGGCCGGATAAGCGAAGCGTCATCCGGCGTTGTCTGGCAATCAGTAGCTGCTTGCGCTCTTACCGTCGCCGTGACCCAGCGCCTTCAGCAGGCTGGCCAGCAGGCTGGACGCACCGAAGCGGTAGTGACGGGAATCGGCCCAGTCGGCGCCGAACAGTTCGTCGGCAATCGCCAGGAACTGCTGCGCGTCTTCGGCGGTACGCACGCCGCCCGCAGGTTTGAAACCAACGGTTTTGGACACGCCCATATCACGGATGACTTCCATCATAATGCGCGCGCTTTCCGGGGTCGCATTTACCGGTACTTTGCCGGTAGAGGTTTTAATGAAATCCGCACCGGCTTTGATGGAGATTTCAGAGGCTTTACGAATCAGCGCCTCTTCTTTCAGCTCGCCGGTTTCGATGATCACTTTCAGCAGCACGTTTGCCGCCGCACACGCGTCTTTACAGGCCTTCACCAGGTCAAAACCGACCTGCTCGTTGCCGGCGATCAGCGCGCGGTACGGGAACACCACGTCAACTTCGTCTGCACCGTAGGCAATCGCCGCGCGGGTTTCTGCCAGCGCAATCTCGATATCGTCGTTGCCGTGCGGGAAGTTAGTGACGGTTGCAATGCGCACGTCCGGGGTGCCCTGCTCTTTCAGCGTCTTACGGGCAATCGGGATAAAGCGCGGGTAGATACAAACGGCTGCGGTATTACCCACTGGCGTTTTCGCCTGATGGCACAGGGCGATGACTTTCTCATTGGTGTCGTCATCGTTCAGGGTAGTCAGGTCCATCAGTTTCAACGCGCGCAGGCTGCTTGCAGTTAAATCGGTCATAACATTCTCCAACGGCAGTGCCGTATAAATTTTACCTTGCGGGTCTGTGAGTATTCTAACATCCACCCGCATCCACACTTCGACATTCATCACAGTTAATGAAAACTGCGTACAAATTTGCATTACTGTAATGAGATCTTCTTCAAACTTTAGCGCGCACATTGCCGACTAAAGCAGCAATACCCCCTGTGGGATCAAATGCGCCAACAGGCAGGCTTTCTACAATCCGTTCATCATCCGCAGAACATTCAAGGAAGCGAATATGCCTCACTCCAGCCCCGACGCCCTGCAGCAACGTTGCCAGCAGATTGTGATAAGCCCGGTGTTAACCCCGGAACAAAAACGTCATTTTCTGGCGCTGGAAGCGGAAAACAACCTGCCGTATCCGGCACTTCCTGACGCTGCGCGCGCCGCGCTGGACGAGGGGTTTATCTGTGACATGTTCGAAGGCCATGCGCCTTACAAACCCCGTTACGTTCTGCCGGATTACGCAAAATTTCTGGCTAACGGTTCAGAATGGCTGGAGCTGGGGGGGGCAAAAGATCTCGACGATGCCCTCTCGCTGTTAACCATCCTCTATCATCATGTTCCGTCCGTCACATCGATGCCGGTCTATCTCGGCCAGCTTGATGCGCTGCTGCAACCATATGTTAGAATTCTAACACAAGAAGAAATCAATAGCCGAATAAAACGTTTCTGGCGCTATCTTGACCGTACGCTGCCGGATGCCTTTATGCATGCCAATATCGGGCCGGAAGATACGCCCATCACTCGTGCCATTCTGCGTGCCGATGCAGAGCTGAAGCAGGTCGCGCCGAACCTGACCTTTATTTATGATCCAGAGATCACCCCGGATGATTTACTGCTCGAGGTGGCGAAAAACATATGTGAATGCAGCAAACCGCATATTTCTAATGGCCCGGTGAATGATAAAATTTTCACAAAAGGCCGTTATGGCGTGGTGAGCTGTTACAACTCCCTGCCGCTGGCTGGCGGAGGCAGCACGCTGGTACGCCTTAACCTCAAGGCCATTGCTGAACGCAGCACATCCATTGACGATTTCTTCACCCGCACGCTCTCGCACTACTGCCAGCAGCAAATCGCCATCATCAATGCCCGCTGCGATTTCCTGTATCAACAATCCGGCTTCTTTGAGAATAGCTTCCTGGTGAAAGAGGGGCTGATAGATGCCGATCGGTTTGTGCCGATGTTTGGCATGTACGGCCTGGCAGAAGCGGTAAATGTGCTCTGTGAGAAAGCAGGGATGTCTGGGCGTTACGGAAAGGATGAACAAGCTAACGCGCTGGGGTATCGCATCAGCGAACAGCTTGCGGCGTTTGTCGAAAACACGCCGGTGAAGCACGGCTGGAAGCAGCGCGCGATGCTCCACGCGCAGTCGGGGATCAGCTCTGATTCAGGCACCACACCGGGCGCACGCCTGCCCTACGGCGATGAGCCGGATCCCATCAGCCATCTGCTGGCCGTTGCACCACACCATAAACACTATCACTCTGGGATCAGCGATATTTTAACGCTGGATGAGACGGTAAAACGTAACCCGCAGGCGGTGGTCCAGCTCTGCCTGGGTGCGTTCCAGGCGGGGATGCGCGAGTTTACCGCCAACGTCGCGGGTAACGATCTGGTGCGCGTCACCGGGTATATGGTGCGGCTATCGGATCTGGAGAAATACCGGGAAGCAGGGTCGAGAACGAACACCACGTGGCTGGGGGAAGAAGCCGCACGCAATACCCGCATTCTGGAACGTCAACCGCGCGTGATTAGCCATGAACAGCAGATGCGCTTTAGTTAGTCAGGTCATTCCTTTTTCCTGCGTGGACGGGCCGGGCAGCCGCCTGGCCCTGTTCCTGCAGGGCTGCAACCTGCGCTGTAAAACCTGCCACAACCCGTGGACGATCGGCCGCTGCAACGACTGCGGGGACTGCGTGCCTCACTGCCCGCACGACGCGCTGACCATTCAGGCCGGGCGCGTCTGGTGGCAGGAGAGCGACTGCCAGCAGTGCGACACCTGCCTGCACCTGTGTCAGCAGCAGGCAACGCCTATGGCGCACCGCTTCAGCGTGGAGGAGATCCTCACCCAGGTCCGCAAATCCGCACCGTTTATCGAGGGGATCACCGTAAGCGGCGGTGAAGCCACAACGCAATTACCGTTTTTAGTGACGCTGTTCACCGCGATCAAAACCGATCCCGCCCTGCGTCATCTAACCTGTCTGGTCGACAGCAACGGTTTGTTAAGCGAAGCCGGCTGGCAAAAGCTGCTGCCGGTACTGGATGGCGCGATGCTGGACCTGAAAGCATGGGGGAACGAACACCACCGCTTCCTGACCGGGCGCGACAATCCGCAGATCAAGCAGAGCATCCGCTGGCTGGCAGATCGTAATCGTTTAACGGAGCTCCGCCTGCTGGTCATTCCGGGGCAGTGTGATTACCTGGAACATCTGAAGCCGCTGACGGCGTTTATCCACGGGCTGGGAAACGTGCCGGTACGCCTCAACGCGTTTCATGCGCATGGCGTGTACGGTGAGGCAGCGTCATGGCGCAGCGCCACGCCGGAAGACGTTGAACCGCTGGCGCGGGCGCTGGAAAAACATAGGATAACGGTGATCCGCCCGGCGCTTTATCTATAGCGTGATGCCAAATACCGACCGCGTATTTTCCAGCAGCGCATCGGCAATCACCTCTTCCGGCTCCTGTCGCAGTTCACACAGGATGGTGAACACGCGCGCCGCCTGTTCCGGGCGATTCGGCTGTCCCTGAAAACCATTTAGCGGCATATCCGGCGCGTCAGTTTCCAGCAGAAGCGCCGACAGCGGCAACTGTGCCATCACGTCACGGGTTTTACTGGCGCGCGGATAGGTGATGGTGCCACCCACACCAATTTTGTAGCCCAGTTCAATGAAACGCTGCGCCTGCTGCAGGCTGCCGGAGAAACCGTGCACGACGCCCCTGCGCGGCAGATCGATGCGTTTCAGGTGCATCGCCAGCTTATCGTGCGTGCGTCTGGAGTGGAGGATCACCGGCAGATCGTGACGCTTCGCCAGCCTGAGCTGCGCGTCGAGGATCGTCTGCTGGCGCTCAAAATGCGGATCCTCGCGATAAAGATCGAGGCCGATCTCCCCGATGGCGACAAGCTTGTCCCCTGCGGTCTGCAGGATCTCATCAAGTCTCTCAATGTGCTCATCACGATGCCGCTCAATCACGATCGGATGCAGGCCGAGCGCCGCATAGAGCGCAGGGTGACGCGTGGAAAGATCCAGCACGCGGGAAAAGTAAGCCGCTTCCACTGACGGCACAATAATGGCCTGAACGCCTGCGTCAGCCGCTTTCGCAATACTGTGTTCTTCATCTCCCGTAAACGGTGGGAAATCAAAGTGGCAGTGGGTATCGATAAAGCGGTGCATCACGCCAGATCCTCGTTATCCAGTAAAGCGTCATTCGCCTGCGGAATGTCTACCAGGGGCACCGTCAGAGCATCGTTGGCGACAATCGCAGGCGGCGTAATAATGCGTTTATGGCGATGAAGCGGCGGCTGCTCTGCCAGCATTTTCCCTACCGTTGCCAGGAAGTAGCGCCCGCACAGCCGTCCCGTTTTGTAATCCATGCGCAGCGCTGGGACGCGGCTGCCCAGGGCCATGCTCAGCAGCGGCTTAGGCGGATAAATTTCAAAAATACGCAGCTTACCCGGCGGTTTTTCAATGAAGCGCTGCATTGCGCCGTAGGTGGTTTCATGCTGCTTCGCGATGTTCACCAGCGGCTGCAGGCTGCTGTCGCCCAGCCAGCGCTCCATCCGCTTAAACCACTGTGGGGTGTAATACATTTGCGACGGTACGGTACGGATCACCACAATGGTTTTCGCCCCGCGACGGGCGGCTTCCTGCACCGGCACCGCGTCACTGATCCCGCCGTCCAGATAGCTAATGCCGTCCAGCAGCGCACCGGTACGATAAAAACCGGGAATGGCGCTGGAGGCGCGGATGATGTCCAGCCAGTTCTCCTTCTGCGGAGAAAAATAGCCCGGCGAATAGTCATCCCCCCGGCTGGCGCACATCCAGAATTCTTTACCGCTATCAAACAGGCGGGCCGCGGTGTCCATGGCCAGCGGCATCTGGCTGGAAGTTGATTCCAGCAGCCAGTCGAGGTCGATCAGGTTACCGCCGCGCACAAAGCGCACCGGATTAAAAAATTCTTTCGCCGTGGTGTAGCGCATGATGACCTTTCGCGCGTAGCCGGGCTGGTTACAGACATAGGCAGAGAGATTCTGCGCCCCGGCGGACGTGCCGAAGTAAAGGTCAAACGGGTTGAACTGCGCGCGCATAAATTCGTCCAGCACGCCAGCGGTGAAAATGCCGCGCTGTCCGCCACCCTCGCAGACCAGCGCGAGTTGACCTGCGCGAAACGGTTTTAACGTCAGCGGCGCAATGTTGCCGAGCGTAACGGGAATTCGTTGCCCCACCTCTGCTTTCCTGTTTTGATTATTTTATAACACCACAGTAACGCACCCGACCTGTTACGCAAATAAGAAAAAGCCAGTCACAGTGACTGGCTTTATTTTGTTGACGGAATATTGCGTTTGCTACGGACGTCGACGCCCCGTAAACAGGCTGACCAGGAACAGAATAATACCGACAACGAAGACAATTTTAGCTGCCCATGCCGCTGTACCTGCCAGTCCACCAAAGCCCAATGCGGCGGCAATTAACGCGATAACCAGAAATATAATGCCCCAACGAAACATAAGCTTCTCCTTTACCATAGTTAATGTCGGCCGCTAAACGTGAGCGCTCAGGTCACTCACCGGCGTTTTTCCAGAGTCGTTCTTATATCGCCCGCAGGTTTTAGCCAGACGGGCGAATGGTCCAGATTTACTTCGTTTTCAGATCGTTTTTAACGCTTTTCACACCATCAATCGCTTTCGCAATGGACTCGGCACGTTCACTTTGCGCCTGCGAATCTACCGTACCGGAAAGCTGAACCACACCATCGGTGGTTTCCACTTTCACCTTACGGGACGGCACGATGTCATCTGCTAAAAGTTTAGCTTTGATTTCGCTGGTGGTGGCTGCATCACCGGCATAACCTTTCACCGACGCGTTTTTGCCGTCACGGACGTGCAGTTTATCGCTAACGGAGGCAACGCCTTCGACGCCTTTCGCCACTTTCACCGCCTGCTCTGCCTGAGCCTGGCTTTCAACAAAGCCGCTCAGGGTGACCACTTTTTTGTCGGTCTTAACGGAAATATCGGTGCTCTTGATGGCTTCATCATCCACCAGTGCGGCTTTCACTTTTGCTGTGATTGAGCTGTCATCCATGAAATTGCCGACTTTATTCATAGAGCTATCGATTTTTTGCCCTGCGCTGTCAGCCGTGGATTGTGCTTTATCCATGGTGCTGCTTTCCGCCAGGGCGGAGCCGCTCACCAGAACGCTACCCAGTGTTACAGCCAGCAGAGTTTTAGAAATCTTCAGTCTTGTCATATTCATCGATCTATTCCTGTGTTGACCCGTTATTCGGGCTACGTACTTCCTTAGTAGTGATATATATTGCGAATAAACACGCGGACAAAATGGATAACCTAAAGCCATGCATTGAACAGTTAATTTATCCACACCCGGTGTTAAACACTGAGTTAAATATAGATCACTCTCACAGAGCCGCTTTCAGAATTGGGTAAAAAATGGACGAATAGCGTGAAATTGCGTTGAATTAAGAACATTCCGCAAGGGATTAATAAGACAGGAATAAAAGAAGAGCACGGCGAATACCGTGCTCTGAGAGGGGATTAGTGCTCGCGCGTTTTGCGGAACTGAACGTCCGGATAACGTTCCTGCGTCAGGTTCAGGTTGACCATTGTTGGCGCAATATAGGTCAGGTTATCGCCGCCATCCAGCGCCAGCTGAACTTCATTCTTACGCTTAAATTCTTCGAATTTCTTCACGTCAGAACACTCAACCCAGCGCGCGGTCGCGACGTTCACCGATTCGTAAATCGCTTCCACGTTGTATTCGCTCTTCAGGCGCGCAACCACCACGTCGAACTGCAGCACACCGACCGCGCCAACGATCAGATCGTTGTTCGCAATCGGGCGGAACACCTGCACGGCGCCCTCTTCGGAGAGCTGAACCAGGCCTTTCAGCAGCTGTTTCTGCTTAAGCGGATCGCGCAGACGAATGCGACGGAACAGTTCCGGCGCGAAGTTCGGAATACCGGTGAACTTCATCATCTCGCCCTGGGTGAAGGTATCGCCGATCTGGATCGTACCGTGGTTGTGCAGACCGATGATGTCGCCCGGATAGGCTTCTTCAACGTGCGAACGGTCGCCCGCCATAAAGGTCAGCGCGTCGGAAATCACGACATCTTTACCGATGCGCACCTGGCGCAGCTTCATGCCCTTCTCATACTTACCGGACACCACGCGCATAAAGGCCACGCGGTCGCGGTGTTTCGGGTCCATGTTGGCCTGAATTTTAAAGACGAAGCCGGTGAACTTCTCTTCCTTCGCTTCCACTTCGCGGGTGTCGGTTTTGCGCGGCATCGGCTGAGGTGCCCACTCCACCAGACCGTCCAGCATGTGGTCAACGCCGAAGTTACCCAGCGCGGTACCGAAGAAGACCGGGGTAATTTCGCCGCTCAGGAACAGCTCTTTGTCGAATTCGTGAGACGCGCCCTTGACCAGCTCCAGCTCGTCGCGCAGCTGCGCGGCCAGCTCTTCCCCGACCGCCGCGTCCAGATCCGGGTTGTCCAGACCTTTAACAATGCGCACTTCCTGGATGGTGTGGCCTTTACCGGTCTGATACAGGTAGGTTTCGTCTTTATAAAGGTGATACACCCCTTTGAACAGCTTACCGCAGCCAATCGGCCAGGTGATTGGCGCACAGGCGATCTTCAGCTCGTTTTCCACTTCATCCATCAGCTCCATCGGATCGCGGATGTCACGGTCGAGTTTGTTCATAAAGGTGAGGATCGGCGTATCGCGCAGACGGGTGACTTCCATCAGCTTACGGGTCCTGTCTTCTACACCTTTCGCGGCGTCGATCACCATCAGACAGCAGTCCACCGCCGTCAGGGTACGGTAGGTATCTTCGGAGAAGTCTTCGTGACCCGGGGTGTCCAGCAGGTTCACCAGGCAGTCGTGATACGGGAACTGCATCACGGAGGTGGTAATCGAAATACCACGCTGCTTTTCCATCTCCATCCAGTCGGATTTTGCATGCTGGCTGGAGCCACGGCCTTTAACGGTACCCGCAGTCTGGATCGCCTGTCCGAACAGCAACACCTTCTCAGTGATGGTCGTTTTACCGGCATCGGGGTGCGAGATAATGGCAAAAGTGCGGCGCTTGGCCACCTCTTGCAGATAAGGAGACAACGTCATAATTAAATCTTCTTTTATAAGCGCGGCAGCACGCCACGCATCATGGAATACAAAATTGCGGCTATTTTACCCATCAACGGGGGGCAGGCAATCATTGTTTACACAGGAGTTGCTCCAGTTCGTTCAACGACGTCACGGTCCAGGTCGGCTCGATGCCGTCAGGCTTCTCACGGCCATGCGCATTGAGCCACACGGTCGACAGACCGGCCTTCATGCCGCCCAGAATATCTGACTCTGCCGTATCCCCCACCATCAGGACACGATCGCGGTCGGGATTGCCGGCCTGCGCCAGCGCGTAGTCGAAAATTCGCGGATCCGGCTTCGGCACGCCAACCTCTTCCGAGATCACCAGCGCGTCAAAATGATCGCGCAGGCCGGTACGCTCAAGGCGGATCTGCTGCAGGGCGGTAAAACCGTTAGTGATGATCCCCAGTTTCACCTTACCTTTCAATGCATTCAGCAGGGAAACCGCGCCCGGCAGCGGCGCACAAATATCGGCCATGGCGTTGAGGAAAGCCTCGTTCAGCGTTCCCGGACTGACCTTTAAGCGTTCCGCCCAGACGTCAAAGCGCTGGTGCTGAAGCTGTAACGCGGTGATGGCACCGTTCTGGTAATCCACCCACAGCGGTTTGTTGACCGCCTGATAGTCCTGAAAATCTTCAGCGGTGAAGGTTACGCTATAGTCGAGAAACATCCGCTGCAGGCCACCGAACGAGTCGAACGTAAACAGCGTTTCGTCGGCATCAAAGAAAATCCAGTCCCATTTCATCGTTACAACCTTATTTTTTATTATCCAATCGGCAGAGCCATTATGATGGCGTCTTCACGTCCCTCTGCGGTGGGGTAGTAGTTACGGCGGATTGTCGCCTCGTTAAAGCCTAAGCTTTCATAGAGCGCGATGGCGGCGACATTCGACGCGCGCACCTCCAGCCACAGGGTGAAAACGTCACGGGTTTCGAGCTCACGGATGAGGTGCTCAAGCAGTTCTCTTCCCAGCCCACGGCGCTGAAACGCGGGATCAACCGCGATATTAAACAGCGTCGCCTCATCAAGAACAACCTGCGTGATCGCGAAAGCGGCCATGGTGCCGTCAACGTCCAGGCGGTAGTTCAGATACCGTTCGCCCTGATTGCTGGCGAAGGTTTTTTCGCTCCACGGAAACGCGTGGGCGCGTGTTTCAATCGCGAACGCTGTGGACAGGTCAGGCGTCGTGAGGGAAGAAATCGTGTTCATATTCGCAGATTTGTTGCCATAGCGCGCTGCGCGCTTTTGGGTTGGCTTTCAGTTCGTCCAGCGCTGGCGAGCAGATCTGGCTCCCCTGGAGAGGGATCTCATTTGTCTCTCCGATACGCCAGCTGTTACAGCGGCTATCAGGAGGCAGCATCGCGACACGCTCTGGCGTCAGCGGTAAAACCTGGTCGGCCGTCAGCTTCAGGCTGCGAAGGACATCATCGATCAGGGGTTCATTCAGGGCAGGCAGTTCTTCCGCCACCATCACCAGACGAACGTGCGCCGGGATGGAGATGGCGATTTCGCCCTGCAACGCCGTCGGGCGACGCAAAGCCCACTGGGTGATGCCCAGTTGCTGCAACTGCCAGTCTCGTCGGGATGTCATAGGGAAAACTCCTGTCTCTCAGGCGCGCAAATATAGCAAATGTGTCGAAAGTGCGCCATCTACCTACTATAATCCCCGCCTGAGTTTATTGAGGAACAATTCATGTCTGCATTTACCCCGGCAAGTGAAGTCTTGCTGCGTCACAGTGATGATTTCGAAGAAAGCCGTATTCTGTTTGCCGGAGATATGCAGGATGACCTGCCCGCGCGTTTCGACTGTGCTGAAAGCCGTGCCCACACCCAATACTACCACCACTGGCAGGTGCTGAGCCGCCAGATGGGCGAGCGCGCGCGCTTTAGCCTGGTGGCAGAGCAGAGCGATATCGCCGACTGCGATACGCTGATCTACTACTGGCCGAAGAATAAACCGGAAGCCCAGTTCCAGCTGATGAACCTGCTCTCCCTGCTGCCGGTCGGCTGCGATATTTTCGTGGTCGGTGAAAACCGCAGCGGCGTGCGTAGCGCTGAACAGATGCTGGAAGACTACGCGCCGCTGAACAAAGTCGACAGCGCTCGCCGCTGTGGTCTGTACCATGGCCGTCTGGAAAAACAGACAACGTTTGATGCGCAGGCATACTGGGACGAGTACCAGCTTGACGGCCTGACCATCAAAACGCTGCCGGGCGTGTTCAGCCGGGATGCGCTGGATACGGGCAGCAAGCTGCTGCTTTCCACTCTGACGCCGCATACCAAAGGCAAAGTGCTGGACGTGGGCTGCGGCGCGGGCGTGCTCTCTACCGTGCTCGCCAGCCATTCGCCAAAGGTGCGTTTAACCCTGTGTGACGTGAGCGCCCCGGCGGTTGAAGCCAGCCGCGCAACGCTTGCCGCAAACGGTATTGAAGGCGAGGTGATTGCCAGCAACGTCTTCTCCGACATCACCGGTCGCTTCGACATGATCATCTCTAACCCGCCGTTCCACGACGGTATGGAGACCAGCCTGGAAGCAGCACAAACGCTGATCCGTGGTGCTGTCCGTCACCTCAACAGCGGCGGTGAGCTGCGTATCGTCGCGAACGCCTTCCTGGCGTACCCGAAAGTGCTGGATGAAACCTTTGGCTTCCACGAAGTTATCGCCCAGACGGGTCGCTTTAAGGTCTACCGCACCGTGATGACGCGTCAGGCAAAAAAATAATTCGCCATACAATATAGGCCGGATAAGCGACAGCGCCATCCGGCAAGCAGGTGTCGCAATTCCGTCCATTTTTGCAGCAATCAATAAAAGGCGCGCACTTTTCTGTTGACGTAAAGCTGAAAACATCTAGAATGCGCCTCCGTGGTTACGATACTTTTACAGTATCGATGGTATGCGAAGGTGGCGGAATTGGTAGACGCGCTAGCTTCAGGTGTTAGTGTCCTTACGGATGTGGGGGTTCGAGTCCCCCCCCTCGCACCATAAATCACGATGATATTGCTCGCACTGGGCGAAGGTGGCGGAATTGGTAGACGCGCTAGCTTCAGGTGTTAGTGTCCTTACGGATGTGGGGGTTCGAGTCCCCCCCCTCGCACCAACGAGGCGATATCAACATAGCAATAAAGAGTAAGATGACTGTGCGAAGGTGGCGGAATTGGTAGACGCGCTAGCTTCAGGTGTTAGTGTCCTTAGGATGTGGGGGTTCGAGTCCCCCCCCTCGCACCAATAATCTTACAACCCCTCTGAATATCTTCTTTTCCCTGTTATTTCAAACTCATCAGTATCACCAGAATTTCGCTGACCAGCGCGACACACGATGGCAGTAAAACAAAGTGACGCAGTTGCTTATGCCAGATCATGCCTGACGTAACTAACAGTCCTGACACAATGATGGCTTTCCAGGTATCAAGAGAGAGATCGGCAAACGTCAAAACGCCGAGAATGGCTCCCGGTAGCAATACCCCCCAACCGCTGCCCAGCGCCCTGTTCAACA
The DNA here is from genome assembly GCF_002952735.2 of Enterobacter sp. SGAir0187. NCBI lineage: Bacteria > Pseudomonadati > Pseudomonadota > Gammaproteobacteria > Enterobacterales > Enterobacteriaceae > Enterobacter > Enterobacter sp. SGAir0187. The sequence continues at coordinate 1,883,310 of NZ_CP025034.2, forward strand.
TGATCTGCCCTCCATCAACGATAATGATAACCAATATCATATGACAGAGATTATCATTTGTCAGCTGAATGAATCAAAATCCATCGACCTTTACCTTTCCCGTAATGACAGGAATTGCCTAAGGTGATAAATTGCGCACCTGTTAACAACGTCTAAAGATTTTCTGATAATTACTCTTTGCGCTTTTTGCATATTTTATTGCGAAACGACATCTATTTATTTGTTTTAATTAAATTTTAATAAAAACACACGACTATGACATCACAATCCTGGCGGTCTTTGGTTCACAGAAAATATCAATTATCGTTACGTTTATTTTTATTTCTGAACGCAACCTCGGCAGTGTTCTCGGTAACAAACCCGCTCAATTCTGTACGCCTGTTTTCCGCCCCTCTGATTGCTATTTTCTCCATCAGTACCGGCCTGTTCATCTGGCACTGGAAAAAGCGCGCGCGGAAGATAAATATTCCTGTCGTTTCAGGGATCTTCGGTATTTTGTGGGCCTGGCAAATTGTCTCCAAATTCGCCTTAATTACCCACGATCATGCGACGTATTTGTTAATCGCCCTTTTAACAGTGCTTTTTATCGGCACGCTGGCGTTCGCCAGTAATATCAAAGCCTTTACGCTGCATTCACTGCCCACCTTTATTGTCTGCCTGTGGTTAAGCGATCACGATATATGGCTGAGAATGACCTATTCTTTCGCACTTCCTGTGGTGGCAATTGCTATTCATAACATATTGCAAAGACGCAACGACCGTTTCGCTCAGGAGCTGCTCTCTCGCCTTCTGGAAGAACGAGAAACCCTTACCGATCTCAGCATGATGGACCCCCTTACCGGGCTCTATAATCGTCGCGGTCTGCAAAGCCGTCTGGAGAATCTGCCCACGGTAGAAAATGGCGAGCACTTTGTTCTGCTGATGGATATCGACCACTTCAAAGCCTATAACGACCATTACGGCCATATGATGGGCGATCAGGCGCTGAAGCGCGTCTCTGCAGCAATCCGCGATGCCGTGCGTTCTCGCGATATTGTGGCGCGTTTTGGTGGGGAAGAGTTTATGGTGCTGCTGACCAACATTTCACTCGAACACGCCCGCCAGACGGCCGAGCGGATCCGTCAGAAAGTCTATGATTTGAAAATCCCGCATCTGTTTAACGAAAGCGTCGCGACAAACGTCACCATCAGCATTGGTATCGCCATTTTCGAGGATGAAGACGTGGAAGGCGCGCTGGAAAAAGCGGACAAAGCCCTCTATGAAGCAAAGCATATGGGACGCAATAACATTCTGTTAAGTGAAGAGATTCAGACGGCGTAGACATAACGGCGATGTCACCCGGACAAAAGTCTTGCCATTGGTATGAGCAATAGTTAGGATTGGCAATCATTATCATTTAGATTTCTATCTATACTATGGCCACGCATACTGCACACATCGTCGAACCTCTCCTCTGGCGAGCGCCGCTCACCAGCGGGAATGCTTCGCTTGCAGATGCGATACGGGACAAAATTGCGGAAACGCGCGCCCACCTGCTGGACTTTATCCGGCTTGATGAAGCGCCCCCGTCCCATGCGATGACACTCTCAGAGTGGCGACAGCCGTCAAAGCTGCAATCGCTGCTGGCCACCTATTCCGACCATATCTATCGCAATCAACCCACCCTTACGCGGGAAAATAAACCCCTGCTCTCTCTCTGGGCGCAGTGGTATATCGGGTTGATGGTGCCGCCGTTCATGCTGGCGCTGTTAACACAGAAGAGCATGCTGGAACTCTCGCCGGATAATTTCCATGTTGAGTTTCACGAAACCGGACGTGCAGCCTGCTTCTGGATTGATCTCCACGAAGACCATAGCGCTGAACGCCTGACGGCTCAGGAACGTATGGAGCAGCTCATCACCCAGACTCTGATCCCGGTGGTGGAAGCGCTGGAAGCGACGGGAGAGATTAACGGGAAGCTTATCTGGAGCAATACGGGCTATTTAATCCACTGGTATTTAACGGAAATGAAGCCGCTTCTCGGTGATGAGAACGTTGACGCCCTGCGTCAGTCCTGTTTCTTTGCAAAACAGCTTTCCGATGGCCGTGACAACCCGTTGTTCCGAACCGTCGTGCTCCGTGATGGGCTTCTGGTTCGTCGCACCTGCTGCCAGCGCTATCGCCTGCCGGACGTTAAGCAGTGTGGGGATTGCACGCTGAAGTAGAGCAGTGAATTGCCCGGTGGCGCTTCGCTTACCGGGCCTACAAAAACAGAAAACGGCAACCTGCGTTGCCGTTTCGTTTTTACCTATGCCACCTGTTGATTGTCCTCTTCCGCGCTACGCTGCGCTTCTTCCGCTTCCTGCTCCAGCAGCTGCTTCTCATACACTTTGAAGAACGGGAAGTAGATGATCGCCGATACGCAGGCCAGAACCACAACCAGAATAGCCGCGCGGAAGTCCCAGCCCAGGGCCCACGCTGCCCCAATCGGCGCCGGTGCCGTCCAGGGAACGACCGAGATGACGCGCCCAATCAAATCAAACGTCATTGCCGCCCACGCCAGCACGGCGTTAACCATCGGTGCCAGCAGGAACGGAATAAAGAACACCGGGTTCATCACGATTGGCGTACCGAAAATGACCGGCTCGTTGATGTTAAAGAAGCTGGGCACCACGCTCAAACGGCCAATAGAGCGTAAATGCGCTGAACGACTGCGCAGATAGCAAATCACCAGCCCCATCGTGGCTCCCGACCCGCCAATCACGATAAAGAACGTCCAGAACGCCTCCATGAAGATATGCGGCAGAGGCTGGCTGGCGGCCAGTGCGGTCTGGTTAGCGCCCAGGTTAGTCAGCCAGAACATCTGCAACATTCCGGAGACGATGGCAGCGCCGTGGATCCCGGCGAACCACAGCAGATGACCAATCAACACGGCCAGCAGGATCGCAGGCAGGGAATCCGCCGCGGAAACCAGAGGTTTAAAGACCGACATAATGGCCTGCGGGATCAGCATGCCGAACTGAGACTGAATCACCAGGCTCAGAGGATAGAGGGTCACCACCACTACCAGCACCGGGATCAGCAGATCAAAAGAGTTTTTGATCATCGGCGGGACCTGGTCCGGCAGGCGAATGCCGATGTTATGCGCTTTGAGGAAACGCATCATCTCAACGCAGTAAATCGCTACCAGAATCGCGGTAAAAATGCCCGTCCCCCCCAGACTGTCGACAGGGAGCGTGCCTTTGGTTTTGGGTGCCGCGACCAGCAGAAACGCCATCAGCGACAGCATGGCGCACATAAACGGGTCCAGCTGATGAGATTTGACGTAGTGTTTGCCAAGGTTATAGGCAATAGCCGCACAGATATAAATGGACATAATGCCCATTGTCATATCAAACGGCGTCAGGATTTGGCCTTCAAACTGCTTCGCCATATCCAGCCAGGCGCGGGCGAAACCCCAGGTGGTATCAGGCGAAAAAGGTGGGTAAGCGAACACTAACAAAAACGAACCCACAATCATAAATGGCATCGCGGAGATGAACCCGTCACGAATAGCCATAACATGACGCTGGGACGAGATCCGCCCGGCTATCGGGCTGACGTAATTTTCGACGAAACGGAATATCAGGTTAAACGCAGCATGGTTGGCAGACATGGCAGATCTCCTGTCAGATGTTTGTTACGGGCACATACGCGCCGCACGTTGTTCCATACATCAGCTTCACAACCTTGCTGGCTTGCCAACCAGCGGTACTGCTCAGACGAAATGGTTTCATATTTGGCTCTTATTATTGGATACAGGGGACGTTACGTACTCAGTATTAATCTACGCTTCCCGCTCTGCAACCGGTTACTGTAACCGGTTTCTGTGATTGTGAAGAGGATCCAGAAATCAGCCGTTTGGGATATTTGTTACTTAAGAGATATTTACAGAGCATAATTTCTTATGACAGATTACGCAGGATATTTGTCAGGAGGAAACAATGAGTTTGCAGTCTGTACAGCAGTTTTTTGCCGACAACGCGCCGGATATAGACGTTATTGAGCTTAGTCAAAGTACTGCTACCGTTGCGTTGGCTGCTGCCGCCCATCGTGTCGAGCCGGGACAAATCGCCAAAACCCTGTCACTCAAGGTTAAAAATGAGGTGATTCTGGTCGTGGCGAAAGGCGATGCGCGTCTGGATAACAAAAAACTGAAAGACACATTTGGTGCGAAAGCGCGCATGCTCAGCAGTGATGAAGTGGTGACCATCACCGGTCATCCCGTTGGCGGCGTATGCCCGTTCGGGCTGGAAAACCCGCTCGCGGTATATTGCGATATCTCTTTAAAGCAGTACGCCGAAGTGCTGCCTGCCGCAGGCGCAATTCACAGCGCTGTGCGCATTTCACCTGACAGAATGGCAGAGCTGACTTCCGCAAAATGGGTGGATGTCTGTATCTGATTGACGCGCCAGAGCGTATCTGGCGCGCAAAAAACGGTTTATAAAAAGGTGGGCGTGAGGAGAGTCAAACATTGCGGCTCTCTTGCAGGAAGATGCGTAATAATATCTGCCGCATCGAGTAACCCTACGTCTGAATTCACGCCCAGTTTCACCATCGCATTAAACTTATGTGCCCGGATGGTCTTAATATTCCGTTCAAGATGTGCCGCGATTTCAGGGATGGAATACCCGCAGGACATATAACGCAATATTGCCCGTTCTGTGGGGCTTAGCATCCTGTTTTGACTCCGGTACCAGTGATTCAGCATATTGTCATTGATGCGCAGCGTTTCACTCAGCAACTCCACGAGTTCCTTCTGCAGATGCTCAAGCGTCACCGCTTTACTGACGACACCGTGCAGGCGCGATGGCGAAAGATGGCTAATTAGCCGTGCTTCCATTTCGTCAGCAACCAAAATGATGCGCTGGATATGACCGTGCGTAAACGCAAGATCCCGCAGGTGCGCCAGACAGTTGCGACGCTCCTCTCGCGCATCGGAAAGGGAATAGATCAGCGAGAAAAAATTAACGTGACGAAGTGCAGTCTTAAAGCTGTCAAATTCACTAAACAGGTGTAGCTGATAATGGCTCAGGCCGGGCATCGCAAAAAGATGCTGTAGCCCGACAGCCGTCATCGTGCAACTTTCGATGATGGCGATATGTCTTGTGGAATCGGTTTTTTCCATTCCTCGAACTCTCCATAGGCTGACAACAAACTCAGCTCTCTCATTCCCTGTGCACTGTTGATCCAGGCGTACATATCCGCATTGCTGCGTAATGAAAGCCGTCGCATCGCACTGTTTTTCTGCGCACTGATGGTTTTATTGCTCTTCTTAAGCAATGTGGCGATTTGGTTAATTCCCCATCCTTTCCCTAACAGACGCAGGACCTTACGTTCGGAGTGCGTAAGCGCGATAACGTATTCGTTTTCATCCTCCGTGCCCTGAGGCTCCGGGGTTAATAACGTCTGGCTTATCCGCTCTGCCCGCTCACTCCCTGCCCGAATCGCGTTAACCACGCCTTCAATGGGCTCCATATCAGAAAGCAACGTACTTTCCGGGCGCATAAGTAACTCAACCGCAATAGGGTAAAGCGGACGCGAGACTAAAAAGATCCAGTGAATGTCCCGGTATTGATTCAATAAACTGTAATATTCTTCAAGCGCCCCCCGAGGATTCCTGTATTCGCCTGAAATATCGGCAATAATGACGTCCGCGCGGCGTAACTGGAGCAGCGTTAATTCCTGCAATGAGCGGCAATAGCTCAATTCAAAATCGGGGAAATGACGTGCCATCACGCCCCCTAACCCGTTTTGCATCACGGGCATCCGGCTAATGACAACGCCATGCTTACCATGCAATGACAACATAGACCCTCCGTGTCCATTTTTCATTTGATGAGTAACGTTAAAACACATCAACGTATGACTCTTTCGTCCCTGAGTGTAAGACTGGTTAATACAAGCAGAAGATGAGATGTATGCTTAGTTTAAGAAATGCCTAAACAGCAGTAATATCTCACAAAGCGAAATAAAATTTAATTGTGGAGTCATTAAAATAACGACAATTTAAAATTAGAATAACTAAATACAAATATTTTATATTTTGATATTAATAATTCACGGCATTAATAAATTAATCCCGGCCCCTTTCACGGCACCGCCTGCCACTGTTTGCACAAACCTTGATCTGGCCCACAGCAAGAGGGACTGCACTTTGTGCTAAAAGTACTCATTATGGGCTAACCGGCAACCTCTCCATCTTTTTCAGGACACGACATGCAGGCAGAGCGGTCAACGCAGCGTGCTATCACGCGGCTATGTATTCAGTGCGGTCTTTTTCTGCTCCAGCACGGCGCGGAAAGCGCGCTGGTTGAGGAGCTTTCCACCCGGCTGGGGCTGGCGCTAGGGATGGACAGCGTCGAAAGTGCCATCTCATCCAATGCCATCGTGCTGACCACGATCAAAGACGGTCAGTGCCTGACCTCCACGCGCAAAAACCATGACCGCGGTATAAACATGCACGTCGTGACCGAAGTGCAGCACATTGTCATCCTCGCTGAACATAAGCTTCTCGATCTCAGGGAGATTGAAAAACGGTTCAACCAGATCAAGCCATTACGTTATCCGCGCTGGCTCGTCGTGTTGATGGTAGGGCTCTCGTGCGCCTGCTTTTGTAAGCTCAACAAAGGCGGATGGGACGGAGCAATCATCACCTTTTTCGCCAGCAGTATCGCCATGTATGTTCGCCAGCTGCTGACGCATCGGCAGCTGCACCCGCAAATTAACTTCTGCATTACCGCCTTTGTCGCCACCACGGTTTCTGGCCTGCTGCTGCGTCTGCCGCAGTTTGCCAACACTCCGACCGTTGCCATGGCCGCCAGCGTGCTTCTGCTGGTTCCGGGCTTTCCGTTGATCAACGCCGTCGCCGACATGTTTAAAGGGCACATCAATACCGGTCTGGCACGCTGGGCGATCGCCAGCCTGCTGACGCTGGCGACCTGCATCGGCGTGGTCATGGCTATGACACTCTGGGGGCTACGCGGATGGGCGTGATCGATTTTCTGCTGGCACTGGCGCAGGACATGCTTCTGGCCGCGATTCCGGCCATCGGCTTCGCGATGGTATTTAACGTCCCGCAACGCGCTCTGCCGTGGTGTGCCCTGCTGGGCGCGATTGGCCATGGCTCACGCATGGTCATGATGACGGCGGGTTTTAATATCGAATGGTCGACATTTATGGCCTCGATGCTGGTCGGCAGTATCGGCATTCAGTGGTCACGCTGGTACCTGGCACATCCCAAAGTGTTCACCGTTGCCGCAGTGATCCCGATGTTCCCGGGCATATCAGCCTATACCGCAATGATTTCCGCGGTGAAAATCAGCCATTTCGGCTATACCGAGCCTCAGATGATCCTTCTTCTCAGCAATTTTCTTAAGGCGTCCTCCATCGTCGGTGCGCTCTCCATCGGGCTGTCGATCCCCGGCCTGTGGCTGTACCGTAAACGCCCACGCGTTTGATATTTGTGTTATTTCGCTGCCGTGGAGATAATCCTTCAGGTCCGTTTGGTGAAAATAAGGAAAGGATGTGGCTAACCCAGGCAGCGAACACCCCGAACACAGTGAAGAATCCAGCCTGAAAGAGAAAATCTTTCAGAGCGCCATCGCGCTTTTTGCCGAGTACGGATTGAACGGTGCACGGATGGAGCAGATCGCAGAGAAAGCGGGCACCACCAAACGCATGGTGGTTTACCATTTCAAGAATAAAGAGAACCTCTATCTCCTGGTTCTGGAACATGTTTACACCCAGATTCGCGCCAGTGAAAAAGCGCTAAGCCTGACGGGAATGCCCCCGGTCGAAGCGCTGGTCAATCTGGTTGAAGCCACCTTTGACTACCATGCCGACCACCCTGACTACATCCGGATTATCTGCATGGAAAACATGCAGCGCGGCCGCTTTATGCAGCAGTCGAGCTATCTCCGCCAGGTCAACCGAAGCGCGCTCGACCTGCTGGAGGAGATCCTGCGCCGGGGGAAAGAAAAACAGCTCTTCAGTGAGACGGTAGACGCCCGCGATCTTCATCGTCTGATAAGCAGCTTCAGCTTTCACTACGTTGCCAACAGCTACACCTTTACGCTGTTGTTTGAAGAAGGCGCAGACGAGCAGGCTCAGCGTCAGCACTACCGCAAAATGGCCGTTCAGGTGGCGCTCCGCTATACCTGCCCATAAAATTGCTTGCAATTAAATCGCACACTATCTATATTCATCTCATGAACGCGAAAACAAACGATGCAACCGCTGCGCTCAAGCTGGATAACCAGCTCTGCTTTGCCCTCTATTCGGCAAACCTGGCGCTTAACAAGCTGTACCGGCAGCTGCTGGCACCGCTGAACCTGACCTATCCACAATATCTGGTGATGCTGGTGCTGTGGGAGCAGGATGATATGACGGTGTCGGACATCGGTGAACGGCTGTTTCTTGACTCTGCGACCCTGACGCCGCTGTTGAAGCGTCTGGAAAGTGCCGGGCTCATCAACCGCCACCGTTCACGCAAAGACGAACGTCAGGTCGCCGTCACCCTGAGTGAAGCGGGACGTGAGCTCCAGCAGCAGGCACTGGGTATCCCCCATGCGGTGAGTTGCGCAGCGCAGTGTGATACCGACACCCTGCTGGCGCTCAAACAGCAGCTCGAACTTTTGCGACAACAGCTACACCGCGCGTAAGGCTATACTTTACGCGTTATTATTACCCATATATATCGCACGCTATTTAATAGCACACACTTAAGCAAGATGAGGAACCTGCCATGTCTTTAGAAAAAGTTGTTTATACCGCCAAAGCCAAAGCAACCGGTGGCCGTGACGGTCGTGCCACCTCTTCCGATGGCGTACTGGACGTAAAACTGGGCGTGCCAAAAGAGATGGGCGGCATGGGGGGAGAAGTAACGAACCCTGAGCAGTTGTTTGCTGCCGGCTACTCTGCCTGCTTCCTGGGCGCGATGAAGTTTGTAGCGGCGCGCGACAAATTCACCCTGCCAAAAGATGCCTTTATTGAAGGTGAAGTGGGTATTGGCCCGCTGCCAACCGGTTTTGGTATCGAAGCGAAACTGAACATCCACGTTGAGGGTATGGATCCCGCAGAAGCCAAAAAGCTGGTCGACGCGGCACACATTGTTTGCCCGTACTCTAACGCGACCCGCGGCAACATTGACGTGACGCTGAACATCATCGCGTAATCCCTTTGTTCCCTCTCCCTGTGGGAGAGGGTCAGGGTGAGGGCATCAGCCCGCACTTTACCCCTCCTTCCCTTTCCCCTCTCTGTGCTACCATAAGCCCATATCACGCCCGTAGTCATCAGTAGAGTAAGCGTTATGTCCTCCAGAATTCTGACCACCAGCATTGCTGGTATTGATGCCTTTATGCGCGACCCTCGCGGTGTGTTGACCCACGCCGAAGGCGGCACGGTTGCGGTTTTTGCCGACAACGCGCCGGCGTTTTACGCAATCACACCGGAACGTCTGGCACAGCTTCTGGAGATCGAAGCGCAATTGTCACGCCCGGCAAGCGATGTCACGCTGGATAACCAGTTCTTTAATGAACCGGTTAACGTTCCCGTGACCGTTCCGATGGGTAAATTTGCCCTCTATGCAGGCTGGCAACCGGATGCGGATTTTCAGCGGCAGGCCGCGCTGTGGGGCATTGCGTTAACCCAACCCGCCACCGCGGAAGAGCTTGCCGCGTTTACCGCCTGGTGGCAGGCGGAAGGGAAAGTGTTCACCCATATTCAGTGGCAGCAAAAGCTCGCGCGTCATCTCCAGATTACCCGCGCCGGCAACAACGGCCAGCCAAAACGCGATATCAACACCATTTCAGAACCAGACAATACTATCCCACCAGGCTTCAGAGGATGATATGAAAAACGTCGGCGATCTGATGAAACGACTGCAGAAAATGATGCCAGCTAATGTAAAACCCGCCTTTACGACAGGTGAAGAACTGTTAGCCTGGCAAAAAGAGCAGGGGAAAATCCGAGCTGCTGCACTCGCACGTGAAAATAGGGCCATGAAAATGCAGAGAACATTTAACCGTTCTGGCATTCGCCCGTTACACCAAAATTGTTCATTCGATAATTATATTGTCGAGAGCGATGGACAACTTAATGCACTTAACAAAGCTAGGCAGTATGTCGATAATTTTGAAGGGAATATTGCTAGTTTCATCTTTACTGGCAAACCAGGAACCGGAAAGAATCATCTTGCCGCAGCAATATGTAATGCTTTGTTAATTCAAGGAAAGTCCGTTTTAATCATTACCGTTGCAGACATCATGACTGCAATGAAAGATACCTTCACTAATAAAGAAACAAGTGAAGAGCAATTGCTTACCGATTTAAGCAATGTTGATCTCCTTGTGATTGATGAAATTGGCGTGCAAACTGAATCTAAATACGAAAAAGTAATCATAAATCAACTAGTTGATCGAAGATCCTCATCCAAACGGCCTACAGGTATGTTAACAAATTATAATATTGAAGATATGACTAAGCTTCTCGGTGAGCGCGTAATGGACAGGATGCGTTTAGGAGCAAGTTTATGGGTAAACTTCAATTGGGACAGTTACCGCAGCCGCGTCACCGGGAAAGAGTATTAAGACAGTTCCAGGAATCGCCGACAGGTCGTAGGTATATACTGGAACCCCTTCGGCCCAAAACGGACCTTTTTGAGAGAGCCATGATGAAAAAACAGATTCTAATCAGCACCTTTTTAGGCGCGCTGCTGGTAACCGGTGCAGCGCAGGCGGCGTCCTGGCAGGAGTCCCTTTCAAGCGCAGCAAACGAGCTGACCAAAGAGAGCAGCACGCAGGGCGGACTCTCCGCCTCTTCCCTCACCAGCCTGCTGGGCAACAGCGGTCAGAGCCTGAGCGCGGGCACGATGAACAACGCGGCGGGGATTCTGGAATATTGCGCGAAGCAAAAACTGGCCTCCGTGACCGACGCGCAAAACGTGAAAAACCAGGTGCTGGGTAAACTGGGTCTGGATACCCAGGAGCAAAAAGCGGATACCAATTATATGGACGGCATTCAGGGCCTGCTTAACGCGCAGAACGGTCAGCAGCTTAACCTGAGCACCCTCGGCAACTCTTCTCTGGCCAAACAGGTGAAAACCAAAGCCTGCGATCTGGTGCTGAAACAAGGCGTTAATTTCATCTCCTGATCCACCCCATTTTCTGCCACAACACGCCGCGTTTAATGCGATAGCCTTGCAGCGCGGCGCTAAATGAGCGTTTTTCCCACCTGCCACCGTCTCAGCGTCCGTTTGTCAGGATGTGCACGTCTTCATAAAAACGATTTTCTAAACCAAATCCTAACAACAGCACACTTTCGTGACACTAAAATTGCAGCTTAACGACATCGCAATTACATTGTATGACCCAAAAAATAAACAGTTAGCCAGCGAAGCATCTGGCGTCACGAGGATATGCTGTTGTCTGAATTCATGTCTCTTATCCTTTTTCTGGCTTCTGTCGGCGTTTACGCCTGGAAAGCTGGCCGTCACACCTGGTGGTTTATCGCCACGCTGGTGGTGCTCGGCATTTTTATTATTTTAAACATTACCTTATACGCCAGCGATTACTTTACCGGTGACGGCATTAACGATGCGGTGCTCTACACGCTGACAAACAGCCTGACGGGCGCGGGTGTAAGCAAGTACATTCTGCCGGGGCTCGGCCTTGTCGTCGCACTGGTCACCATTTTTGGCGCGCTGGCCTGGGTGCTGCGCCGCCGTCGCCATCTTCCGCACCATCATGGCTACAGCCTGCTGGCGTTATTCCTGGCGCTGGCCTCCGTCGACGCCAGCCCGGCGTTCCATCAGATCACCGAACTGGTGAAATCCCAGTCGCGCGATGGCGATCCGGATTTCGCGGCTTACTACAAAGAGCCGTCGAAAACGATCGCCAACCCGACGCTCAACTTGGTCTATATCTACGGTGAAAGTCTGGAGCGCACCTACTTTGATAACGATGCCTTCCCGAACCTCACGCCGGAACTGGGCGCGCTGAAAAACGAAGGCCTCGATTTCAGCCACACCATGCAGTTACCCGGCACGGATTACACTATCGCCGGGATGGTGGCCTCCCAGTGCGGTATCCCGCTGTTCGCACCTTTTGAAGGCAACGCCTCCGCCTCGATGTCGACGTTCTTTCCGCAGAATATTTGCCTGGGCGATATCCTGAAAAACTCCGGCTATGAAAACTACTTTATGCAGGGAGCAAACCTGCGCTTTGCCGGAAAAGATGTGTTCCTGAAATCCCACGGTTTTGACCACCTGTACGGCTCAGAAGAGTTAAAAACGACGGTTGCCGATCCGAGCTACCGCAACGACTGGGGCTTCTATGACGATACGGTACTCGACGAAACCTGGAAGAAATTCGAAGAGCTGTCCCGCACGGGCAAGCGTTTCTCTCTCTTTGCGCTGACGGTGGACACCCACCATCCGGACGGGTTTGTCTCGCGCACCTGCAAGCGCAAAAGCTATGACATTGATGGTAAAAACAACAAATCGTTCAGCGCCGTCACCTGCAGTCAGGAGCACATTGCCGCGCTGGTCGAGAAAATCAAAGCCTCGCCCTGGTTTAAAAACACCGTCATCGTCGTCTCGTCCGATCACCTGGCGATGAAAAACAGCGCGTGGGACCAGCTCAACAAGCAGGATCGCAGCAATCTGTTCTTCGTCCTGCGCGGCGACCAGCCGCAGCAGGAGGAGATCGCCACCAAACGCAACTCCATGGATAACGGCGCCACCGTGCTGGACATCCTGGGCGGCGACAACTTTATTGGCCTGGGCCGCAGCACGCTGTCGGGGCAATCCCTGTCGGAAGTGTTCCTCAACATGAAGGAAAAAATCCTCGCCTGGAAGCCCGACATCATCCGCCTGTGGAACTTCCCGAAGGAGATGAAGGACTTCACCGTCGATCGGGATAAAAACACCATTGCCTTCTCAGGCAGTAACTTCCGCCTGCCGCTGCTGGTACGCGTGTCTGAGGGTCGCGTTGAGCCGCTGCCAGAAAGCGAGTATTCCGCGCCGCTGCGCTATCAGCTGGCCGATTTTGCGCCACGCGATAACTTCGTCTGGGTCGACAGGTGCTACAAAATGGGCCAGCTCTGGTCGCAGCCGCTGGCGCTCTCTACCGACTGGTGCGTTTCTCAGGGCCAGCTCGGCGGCGAGCAAACCGTGCAGCACGTGGATAAGGCGCAGTGGAAGGGCAAAACCGCGTTCAACGATACGGTGATTGATACCGCGCGCTATCAGCGTAACGTCGACATGCTGAAAATCAGCGACAACGATATTCGCTACAAAGCGGACAGCTTTATCTTTAACGTGGCCGGCGCGCCGGAAGAAGTGAAGCAGTTTAGCGGCATCTCGCGGCCGGAGTCCTGGGGACGCTGGTCTAACGCGCAGCTGGGCAATGAGGTGAAAATTGAGTACACCCATCCGCTGCCGGAGCAATTTGATCTGGTGATCACGGCCAGGGCGTACGGGCCTAACGCGAATAAACCCGTACCGGTGCGTGTGGGCGATCAAGAGCAGACGCTGACGCTTGGAAATGACGTAAGCACTCACACCCTGCATTTCGAGAATCCATCGCGCAGCAGTACCCTGGTGATTGTGCCGCCAGACCCGCAGTCCACCAATGAGGGAAATATTCTCGGCCATTCACCGCGCCAGCTCGGGATCGGCATGGTTGAAATTAAAATCGTGAGTCGCGCAGGCTAATGGTCACCCTTAACCTCACCGTTCGGCCCACACATTCCGACGACGTTGCCGCCCTGCCCGCCATTGAGCGCGCGGCGGCCGGGCGCTTCCGTGACTTCCCGGCACTCGCCTGGCTTGCCGATGGCGAGGTCATTTCCGCAGAGCAACACCTCGGCTATGTCGAACGCGGGCTAAGCTGGCTGGCGCTGGCAAACGACCACCCCGTCGGGTTTATCCTTGCCGAAGCCCATACTTCATCACTTTTTATTGTCGAACTCTCGGTTGATCTGGACTGGCAGGGAAAAGGGATCGGCAGGCAGCTCATCGCCTGCGTGGCAGACCATGCCCGTAACAGGGGGCTGACAGCGCTGACGCTGACGACGTTCAGGAACGTCCCGTGGAATGCGCCGTTCTATGCCCGGCTGGGGTTTGAAAAAATGACGACCCTGACGCCTGAACTGCGTCAGAAAAGGGAAGAAGAGACAGCGCACGGTTTCGCGTATGAAACGCGCTGCGCCATGCGCCTGCCTCTGTAATATCGCCCGGTGGCGCTGCGCTTACCGGGCCTACAAAACCACAAACCGTAGGCCGGGTAAAGCGTAGCCGCCACCCGGCAAAAACCACGATCCGTAGGCCGGGTAAGGCGCAGCCGCCACCCGGCAAAAACCACGATCCGTAGGCCGGGTAAGGCACAGCCGCCACCCGGCAAAAACCACGATCCGTAGGCCGGGTAAGGCGCAGCCGCCACCCGGCACAACACACGGCGTTAGAAGGTTTCCCAGTTATCGCCTGAATCGACCGTCGCGGTTTTACGCGCCATCACCGGCGTGGAAACCGCTTTAGCCGCAGCGAATTCACGCGCCTTCATCTGCTCCTGCTGAATGCGGAACACCGCCACGGCCTGGGTCAGACGGCTTGCCTGCTCTTCCAGTGCGGCTGCCGCTGCGGCAGACTCTTCCACCAGCGAGGCGTTCTGCTGGGTCACGCGATCCATCTCCGCCACCGCCAGACCGACCTGGTCGATACCGCGGCTCTGCTCGTCAGACGCAGAGGCGATTTCACCCATGATGTCCGTGACGCGGGTGACCGCATTCACGATCTCACCCATGGTTTCACCGGCACTTTCTACCAGCGTTGAACCCACTTCCACGCGGCCCACGGAGTCTTCAATCAGGCTCTTGATCTCGCGTGCCGCCTGGGCGCTGCGCTGGGCCAGGTTACGTACTTCACCCGCCACCACCGCAAAACCACGGCCCTGCTCGCCCGCACGCGCCGCTTCAACCGCCGCGTTCAGTGCCAGGATGTTGGTCTGGAATGCAATGCCGTCGATCACGCTGATGATATCGGCGATTTTCTGCGAACTTCCGGCGATATCACGCATGGTCTGCACCACGTTATCCACCACTTTGCCGCCTTTCTGCGCGGTTTCAGAGGCGCTCAGCGCAAGATGGCTCGCCTGACGGGCATTCTCGGCGTTCTGCTTAACGGTCGCCGTCAGCTGCTCCATGCTGGCAGCGGTCTCTTCCAGGGAAGCGGCCTGCTGTTCAGTACGGGAGGAAAGGTCATTGTTGCCCATCGCGATTTCACTCGCGCCGCTGTAGATCGCATTCGCGCCGTTACGCACGTCGCCCACGGTACGCACCAGCTCGCCCTGCATATGGCGCAGCGAGTCGGCCAGTTCACCCATCTCGTTGGTGCCCTGAACTTCAATACGCTTCACCAGGTCACCGCTGGCGATATGGCGAATGTTGTCGATCAGACGATTCAGCGGGGAGATCAGCGCCTGCTTGATACCCAGCCAAACGGCCACAATCACCACCAGCACGGCAACCAGCACGCTGATCAGCACCCAGATAGCCTGAGTGTAAGAGCTGTTGCTGTCTTCAACCGCCATCTGGTACAGCTTGTCGTTCTGCTGCAGGTAGCTCACGTACTGCTTCTCGAATCCATCCTGGTAGCTCTGGGTCGGCTGGTCGAAGAAGGCGTTGATTTTACCCGCCCCCAGCAGTTGAATCAGCTCAGCCAGCGCACCGTGGTAGATATCGTAGTTACGTTTAATTTCCAGCGCAGCGGCGTCGCTCTGACGCGGGTCGCGCGGCAGGGCTTCATAGTCAGCCCAGTTTTTTTCCGCCTGTTTCAGCGAGGCAGACGCAATCTGCATCAGATCGTTAACGGTCGCGCCGCTGCCGATATTGCTCTGATCCATCATGTAGCGGATACCCGCACGGTTCAGGGTATTACGGGTTTGCAGCAGCGCAACCCAGCTCCCGTTAAGCGTGGACTGTTGCTGGCGAATGGTTTGCAGGACGGTGAAATTCTCTTTGTCATTCTTCAGAGCATTAAAGAAAAGACCACCGGATGTGAGTTGTAAAAGGCCAAATATCGCTAAAACCAGCATTAAGCTGGTGACAATCTTGATACGGTTTAACATGTTTTCTCTTTCCTCAGACAGATACAGAATTTTCGGCCTGGAAAGGGAAAACTTTACGAAATTCATCCTGGAATTTGTGGTTTTTACTCTTCATCCCGCGCTGCGTTATGACGGTTTCCGAGTTCAATAAACTCTTCCAGCAGCGCCGTCAGCTGTTTCATCTTCTCCGGCGTATATTCCGCCTCAATCTGCTGATACGCCTCCTCCACCTGCGCCTGGGCGTGTTCATACAACGCATTGCCCTCTTTGGTCAGCGAGACGTACAGCTTGCGCTGGTCGTTCAGCGGCTTTAAGCGCAGCACCAGACCGTCGCGCTCCATGCGCGTCAGAATGCCGGTCAGGCTCGGGCGCAAAATGCAGGTGCGAAACGCCAGATCGTGAAAATCCATCGACGGATGTTCAGCCAGCACGCGCACAATGCGCCACTGCTGCTCGGTCAGATTATGGCGCTTCACAATCGGGCGGAAGTAGGACATCGCCGCTTCCCGCGCCTGCAGCAGCGCGATGGTTAATGAATCATGCATAGCCTGTTCCCTTCACATCATTAACAAGTAAACAAACACGAAAAGATGTTTTTATAAACAACACGTTTTCTGCCAAAAAGTCTAACAGAAACCCATTAATTTTATTAACAAACTGATTTTACTATGCATAAAAAAGAATATGTAAATTTATTGTTATTCATATCACAAATTTTTCACTTCTGATTGCGAAATAAACAGCAAAAGCATAAAACCAGATCATTAACATATTAATGAAATCCAAACCGGACATCCGGCCTGAGGAGTATGTGAATGAAAGGTACCGTCTTTGCCGTCGCCCTCAACCATCAGAGCCAGCGCGAAGCCTGGCGTGAGGCATTTGAAAAAGCCCCCTACAACACGCCGCCGAAAACAGCCGTGTGGTTTATCAAACCCCATAACACCGTGATTCGTGCGGGCGAACCCATTCCGTTCCCGCAGGGGGAAACGGTGCTGAGCGGCGCGACGGTGGCGCTGGTGATCGGTAAAACCGCCAGCAAGGTACGCGTGGAGGACGCTGCGGAGCACATCGCGGGGTATGCGCTGGCCAACGAGGTGAGCCTGCCGGAAGAGAGCTTCTATCGCCCGGCCATCAAGGCCAAATGTCGTGACGGATTCTGCCCGCTCGGCGAACCGGTCGCCGTTGATAACGTGGATAACCTGACCATCATCACCGAGATCAACGGCCGCGAAGCGGACCACTGGAACACCGCCGATCTGCAGCGTAACGCTGCCGAACTGCTGAGCGCCCTGAGCGAGTTCGCCACCCTTAATCCCGGCGATGCGATCCTGCTCGGTACCCCGCACAGCCGCGTTGAGATCCGCCCGGGCGACCGCGTGCGTATTCTGGCGGAGGGGTTTCCGCCGCTGGAAAACCCGGTGGTGGATGAGCGCGACGTCGCTAACACACACCGCACGCCGCCGCACGCCACGCTGTTTGCCCTCGGTCTGAATTATGCCGATCACGCCAGCGAGCTGGACTTCAAGCCGCCCACCGAGCCGCTGGTGTTTATCAAAGCGCCGAACACCTTCAACGGTGACAACCAGACCTCGGTGCGCCCGAACAACGTCGAGTACATGCACTATGAAGCGGAGCTGGTGGTGGTCATCGGCAAAACGGCCCGCAAGGTGAGCGAAGCCGAGGCGATGGACTATGTTGCGGGCTATACGGTCTGCAACGACTACGCCATCCGCGACTATCTCGAAAACTACTACCGCCCGAACCTGCGGGTGAAAAGCCGCGACGGGCTGACCCCCATTTCCCCCAACATCGTGCCAAAAGCGGCCATTCCCGACCCGCACAACCTCGCCCTGCGCACCTTCGTCAACGGCGAGCTGCGTCAGGAAGGCACCACGGCGGATCTGATCTTCAGCATCCCGTACCTGATCGCCTACCTGAGCGATTTTATGACCCTGCAGCCGGGCGACATGATTGCCACCGGCACGCCGAAGGGGCTCTCCGACGTGGTGCCGGGCGATGAGGTGGTGGTGGAAGTGGAAGGCGTGGGACGCCTGGTGAACCGAATTGTGAGTGAGGAGACGGCAAAATGAAAAAGATTAACCACTGGATCAACGGTAAAAACGTCGCGGGCAGCGACTACTTCCACACCACTAACCCGGCCTCCGGCGAGGTCCTGGCTGAAGTGGCCGCCGGCGGCGAAGCCGAAATCCATCAGGCCGTTGCCGCCGCCAAAGAGGCGTTTCCGAAGTGGGCCAACCTGCCGATGAAGGAGCGCGCGCGCCTGATGCGTCGTCTGGGCGATCTGATCGACCAGAACGTGCCGGAGATCGCCGCCATGGAAACCGCCGATACCGGGCTGCCGATCCACCAGACCAAAAACGTGCTGATCCCGCGCGCCTCGCACAACTTCGAATTTTTCGCCGAGGTGTGCCAGCAAATGAACGGCAAGACCTACCCGGTTGACGACAAGATGCTCAACTACACCCTGGTGCAGCCGGTGGGCGTCTGCGCGCTGGTGTCGCCGTGGAACGTGCCGTTTATGACCGCCACCTGGAAGGTCGCGCCCTGTCTGGCCTTAGGTAATACCGCGGTGCTGAAGATGTCCGAGCTCTCCCCGCTAACCGCCGACCGTCTGGGCGAACTGGCCCTCGAAGCGGGTATTCCGGCGGGCGTGCTGAACGTGGTGCAGGGCTACGGCGCCACGGCAGGCGACGCGCTGGTGCGTCATCACGACGTGCGCGCCGTCTCTTTCACCGGCGGCACCGCTACCGGCCGCAACATCATGAAAAACGCCGGGCTGAAGAAGTATTCCATGGAGCTGGGCGGCAAATCCCCGGTGCTGATTTTTGAAGATGCCGACATCGATCGCGCGCTGGACGCCGCCCTGTTCACCATCTTCTCCATCAACGGCGAGCGCTGCACCGCGGGCTCGCGCATCTTCATCCAGCAGAGCATCTACCCGGAATTCGTCAAGCGCTTTGCCGAGCGCGCCAACCGCCTGCGCGTGGGTGACCCGACCGATCCGAACACCCAGATTGGCGCGCTCATCAGCCAACAGCACTGGGAGAAAGTCTCCGGCTATATCCGCCTCGGCATCGAGGAAGGCGCCACCCTGCTGGCGGGCAGCCCGGACAAGCCAGGCGATCTGCCTGCGCACCTGAAGGGCGGCAACTTCCTGCGCCCGACCGTGCTGGCGGATGTTGATAACCGCATGCGCGTGGCGCAGGAGGAGATCTTCGGGCCGGTGGCCTGTCTTCTGCCGTTCAAGGACGAAGCGGAAGGGCTGCGCCTGGCCAACGACGTGGAGTACGGCCTGGCGTCATACATCTGGACCCAGGATGTCAGCAAGGTGCTGCGCCTGGCGCGCAATATCGAAGCGGGCATGGTGTTCGTCAACACCCAGAACGTGCGCGACCTGCGCCAGCCGTTTGGCGGCGTGAAGGCCTCCGGCACCGGCCGCGAGGGGGGCGAGTACAGCTTCGAGGTGTTCGCGGAGATGAAGAACGTCTGCATCTCCATGGGCGACCATCCGATTCCAAAGTGGGGGATCTGACCATGGGTAAATTAGCGTTAGCGGCAAAAATCACCCACGTGCCGTCGATGTATCTCTCCGAGCTGCCGGGTAAAAATCACGGCTGCCGCCAGGGCGCTATCGACGGACACAAAGAGATCAGCAAGCGCTGCCGGGAGCTGGGCGTCGATACCATTATCGTCTTCGACACCCACTGGCTGGTGAACAGCGCCTACCACATCAACTGTGCGGACCATTTTTCGGGCGTCTACACCAGCAACGAGCTGCCGCACTTTATTCGCGACATGACTTACGACTACGACGGCAACCCGGAACTCGGCCAGCTGATTGCCGACGAGGCGGTGAAGCTTGGCGTGCGCGCCAAAGCGCACAACATTCCGAGCCTGAAGCTCGAGTACGGCACGCTGGTGCCGATGCGCTACATGAACGCGGATAAGCACTTCAAAGTGGTCTCCATCTCGGCGTTCTGCACGGTTCACGACTTCGCCGACAGCCGCAGGCTGGGCGAGGCCATCGTCAGCGCCATTGAAAAATACGACGGCACCGTGGCGGTGCTCGCCAGCGGCTCGCTGTCGCACCGCTTTATCGACGACCAGCGCGCCGAGGAAGGGATGAACAGCTACACCCGCGAGTTCGACCACCAGATGGACGAGCGCGTGGTGAAGCTGTGGCGAGAGGGTCAGTTCAAAGAATTCTGCAGCATGCTGCCGGAGTACGCCGACTACTGCTACGGCGAAGGCAATATGCACGACACGGTGATGCTGCTGGGCATGCTCGGCTGGGACCAGTACGACGGCAAGGTGGAGTTTCTCACCGAGCTGTTCGCCAGCTCCGGCACCGGCCAGGTCAACGCCGTTTTCCCGCTGCCCGCCTAAGGAGCCACCATGCCGCACTTTATTGCTGAATGTACCGACAACATCCGCGAGCAGGCCGACCTGCCGGCGCTGTTCGCCAAAGTGAACGAGGCGCTCGCCGCCACGGACATCTTCCCTATCGGCGGTATCCGCAGCCGCGCCCACTGGCTGGACACCTGGCAGATGGCCGACGGCAGGCACGATTACGCCTTTGTCCATATGACGCTGAAGATTGGCGCGGGGCGCAGTCTGGAGAGCCGGGAAGAGGTCGGTGAAATGCTGTTTGCGTTGATCAAAACGCACTTCGCGGCGCTGATGGCGGAGCGCTATCTGGCGCTGTCGTTCGCCATGGAAGAACTCGATGCGACGCTCAATTACAAACAAAACAACGTGCACGCGTTGTTTAAGTAGACCTCTTTTCCGCCCGGTGGCGCTTCGCTTACCGGGCCTACAACGGCTCGAACGTAGGCCGGGTAAGCGCAGCGCCACCCGGCAAAAACAGGATATCGCCATGCTCGACAAACATACCCATACCCTGATCGCCCATCGTCTGCATCAGGCGGAGCAGTCCCGGGAGCAGATCCGCGCGATCTCGCTGGACTATCCGGAGATTACGATTGAAGACGCCTACGCCGTTCAGCGCGAATGGGTGAGCCTGAAGATCGCCGAAGGCCGCGTGCTGAAGGGCCACAAGATCGGCCTCACCTCTAAAGCGATGCAGGCCAGCTCGCAGATCAGCGAGCCGGACTACGGCGCGCTGCTGGACGACATGTTCTTCCATGACGGCAGCGACATTCCCGTCGATCGCTTTATCGTCCCGCGCATCGAAGTGGAGCTGGCGTTCGTGCTGGCAAAACCGCTGCGCGGCCCGAACTGCACGATCTTCGACGTCTATAACGCCACGGATTACGTCATCCCCGCCCTGGAGCTGATCGACGCCCGCTGCCACAACGTCGACCCGGAGACCCAGCGCCCGCGCAAGGTGTTCGACACCATCTCTGATAACGCCGCCAACGCGGGCGTGATCCTCGGCGGTCGTCCGATTAAGCCCGACGCGCTGGACCTGCGCTGGATCTCCGCCCTGCTCTACCGCAACGGCGTGATCGAAGAGACCGGCGTGGCCGCAGGCGTCCTTAACCACCCGGCCAACGGCGTGGCGTGGCTGGCCAACAAGCTTGCGCCGTACGACGTGCAGCTTGAGCCTGGCCAGATCATCCTCGGCGGCTCGTTTACCCGCCCGGTGCCCGCCAGCAGAGGCGACACCTTCCACGTCGACTACGGCAACATGGGCTCCATCAGCTGCCGCTTTGTCTAGGAGAAAACGATGCAAAACGCATTTAAAGCGGCGCTGCAAGCAGGCCGTCCGCAAATTGGGTTATGGCTGGGGCTGACCAGCAGCTACAGCGCCGAACTGCTGGCCGGAGCAGGCTTCGACTGGCTGCTGATCGACGGCGAGCACGCGCCGAACAGCGTCCAGACCGTTTTAACCCAGCTGCAGACTATCGCCTCTTATCCCAGCCAGCCGGTGGTCCGCCCGTCGTGGAACGACCCGGTGCAGATCAAACAGCTGCTGGACGTGGGCGCACAAACTCTGCTGGTGCCGATGGTACAAAACGCCGACGAAGCGCGGCAGGCGGTACGTGCCACCCGCTACCCGCCTGCGGGCATTCGCGGCGTCGGCAGCGCCCTGGCGCGCGCCTCGCGCTGGAACCGCATTCCGGACTACCTGCAGCAGGCTAACGACGCCATGTGCGTGCTGGTGCAGATCGAAACCCGCGAGGCGCTGAAAAACCTGCCACAGATCCTGGACGTAGAAGGCGTCGACGGCGTGTTTATCGGCCCGGCGGATCTGAGCGCCGACATGGGCTTTGCCGGCAATCCGCAGCACCCGGAGGTGCAGGCCGCCATTGAGCAGGCGATCGCGCAGATACGCGCTGCCGGTAAAGCCCCCGGCATCCTGATGGCGAATGAACAGCTGGCAAAACGCTATCTTGAGCTCGGCGCACTGTTTGTTGCCGTCGGGGTCGACACTACCCTGCTCGCCCGCAGCGCGGAAGCGCTGGCGGCACGTTTTATCGAACAACCGGTTACGTCAGTTCATAACAATAAATCCGTCTACTAAACGTAAGATCTGGAGCGCACCATGACGACCTCTACCCTGCAAACGCATGATAATAAAGCTGTTGAACATCGCGCCATTAATAAGCTGTTCCGACGCCTGATCGTCTTTCTCTTTATCCTGTTTGTCTTCTCGTTCCTCGATCGCATCAACATCGGCTTCGCCGGGCTGACGATGGGCAAAGATCTGGGCCTCACCTCAACCATGTTTGGCCTGGCCGCGACGCTCTTTTACGTCACCTACGTGCTGTGCGGCATCCCGAGCAACATCATGCTGGCGAAGATCGGCGCACGCCGCTGGATCGCCGGGATCATGGTGGTATGGGGTATTGCCTCCACCTGCACCATGTTCGCCACCAGCCCCGAAACCCTTTACGTCCTTCGCATGCTGGTGGGCATTGCCGAAGCCGGTTTCCTGCCGGGTATTCTGGTCTATCTCACCTGGTGGTTTCCGGCCTATCACCGCGCCCGCGCCAACGCGCTGTTTATGATTGCCATGCCGGTCACCATGATGCTCGGCTCGATCCTCTCCGGGTACATTCTGGCGATGGACGGACTGTGGAACCTCAAGGGCTGGCAGTGGCTGTTCCTGCTGGAAGGGCTGCCGTCGGTGGTGCTCGGCGTGGTGACCTGGTTTTACCTCAACGACACGCCGGACCAGGCCACCTGGCTGGATGAGGACGAAAAGCAGGCGCTCAAAACGATGATCGCCCGCGAGCAGGAGGTCGCCATTGCCCAATCCGTCACGCCGCGTTCGACGCTGCGCGAGGTGCTGACCCCGGCGGTGCTGCTCTACACGCTGGCCTACTTCTGTCTGACCAATACACTGAGCGCGATCAACATCTGGACGCCGCAGATCCTGCAAAGCTTCAACACCGGCAGCAGCAATATCGTCATCGGCCTGCTGGCGGCGATCCCGCAGTTCTGCACCATCCTCGGGATGATCTGGTGGAGCCGCCGCTCCGACAGACTGAAAGAGCGAAAAAAGCACACCATCCTGCCGTACCTGTTCGCCGCGGCGGGATGGATGCTGGCCTCCGCGACAGATCACAGCCTGATCCAACTGCTTGGCATCATCATGGCCTCAACCGGATCGTTTACCGCCATGGCGATATTCTGGACCACGCCGGATCGGGTTATTAGCCTGCAGTCCCGCGCGGTGGCGCTGGCGGTGATCAACGCCATCGGCAACGTCGGCTCCGCCGTCAGCCCATTGCTGATTGGGATCCTGCGCGACGCGACCGGCAGCTTCAGCTCCGGACTGTGGTTCGTGGCCGGACTGCTGGTGGTCGGCGCGCTGGTGCTGACACGTATTCCGATGACGCAGCGGGATCAACAGAGGAACGATCATGTGCCAGAACCCTATCGCCAACATTGATATCAGCAAGGAGTACGACGAAAGTCTGGGCACCGACGATGTGCACTACCAGTCGTTCGCCCGCATGGCGGCCTTTTTTGGCCGCGACATGCAGGCGCATCGTCACGACCAGTACTTTCAGATGCACTTTCTCGATACCGGGCAGATAGAGCTCCAGCTCGACGATCACCGCTATTCGGTGCAGGCCCCGCTGTTTGTCCTCACGCCGCCGTCGGTGCCGCACGCGTTTATCACCGAATCCGACAGCGACGGACACGTGCTGACGGTGCGCGAGGACCTGATCTGGCCGCTGCTGGAGGTGCTCTACCCCGGCACGCGGGAGGCGTTTGGCCTGCCGGGGATCTGCCTCTCGCTTGCCGACAAGCCGAACGAGCTGGCGGCGCTGAAGCACTACTGGCAGCTGATAGCCCGGGAATCGACGGAACAGCTACCGGGGCGCGAGCATACCCTGGTCCTGCTGGCGCAGGCAGTGTTTACCCTCCTGCTGCGCAACGCGAAGCTCGACGACCACGCGTCAGGCGGCATGCGCGGCGAGCTGAAGCTGTTCCAGCGGTTTACCCAGCTGATCGACACCCACTACCACCAGCACTGGACGGTGCCGGAATACGCCAGCGAGCTGCACCTGACCGAATCTCGCCTGACCGATATCTGCCGCCGCTTCGCCAACCGCCCGCCAAAACGCCTGATCTTCGACCGCCAGCTGCGGGAGGCCAGACGCCTGCTGCTCTTCTCCGACAGCACCGTCAGCGAGATTGCCTGGCAGCTGGGGTTTAAGGACCCGGCCTATTTTGCCCGGTTTTTTAACCGCTTAGTGGGGTGCTCGCCCAGCGCGTATCGGGCGCAGAAAGTACCGGTTTCCCCTGTTCCCCTCACCCCTACCCTCTCCCATAGGGAGAGGGAGTAACCATCCCCTCTCCCTTTGGGAGAGGGTTAGGGTGAGGGAAATCACACTCTGCGATCTCTCGCGAAAAGTACCCGTCGTTGTCCCAAACGTCCCTTCACGTTACGCCCCTCTCAGGCTTCAATTAAACAACAAAAACAAAACATAAATTTAACAAACCTATTCCGATACGAGGTCCCTATGAAACCTGAAGAGTTCCGCGCTGATGCCAAACGTCCGTTAACCGGTGAAGAATATTTAAAAAGTCTGCAGGACGGTCGTGAGATTTATATCTACGGCGAGCGCGTCAAAGACGTCACCACCCATCCGGCGTTTCGCAATGCGGCAGCCTCCATCGCGCAGATGTACGACGCGCTGCACAAGCCGGACATGCAGGACACGCTGTGCTGGGGCACCGACACCGGCAGCGGCGGCTATACCCACAAGTTCTTCCGCGTGGCGAAAAGTGCCGACGACCTGCGCCAGCAGCGCGACGCTATTGCCGAGTGGTCGCGCCTGAGCTACGGCTGGATGGGCCGCACGCCGGACTACAAAGCCGCGTTCGGCTGCGCGCTCGGCGCCAACCCGGCCTTCTACGGCCAGTTCGAGCAAAACGCCCGGAGCTGGTACACCCGTATTCAGGAAACCGGCCTGTACTTTAACCACGCCATCGTTAACCCGCCGATCGACCGCCACAAGCCAGCAGACGAGGTAAAAGACGTCTACATCAAGCTGGAGAAGGAGACCGACGCCGGGATTATCGTCAGCGGTGCGAAAGTGGTGGCAACCAACTCCGCCCTGACCCACTACAACATGATCGGCTTCGGCTCCGCGCAGGTGATGGGCGAAAACCCGGACTTCGCGCTGATGTTCGTCGCGCCGATGGATGCCGAGGGCGTGAAGCTGATCTCCCGCGCCTCCTACGAGATGGTGGCAGGCGCAACCGGATCCCCGTACGACTATCCGCTCTCCAGCCGCTTTGATGAAAACGATGCGATCCTGGTGATGGATCACGTGCTGATCCCGTGGGAAAACGTGCTGATCTACCGCGATTTCGACCGCTGCCGCCGCTGGACGATGGAAGGCGGTTTCGCCCGCATGTACCCGCTGCAGGCCTGCGTGCGTCTGGCGGTGAAGCTCGACTTCATCACCGCCCTGCTGAAGAAATCCCTGGAGTGTACCGGCACCCTGGAGTTCCGCGGCGTGCAGGCGGATCTCGGCGAAGTGGTGGCCTGGCGCAACATGTTCTGGGCGCTGAGCGACTCCATGTGCTCCGAAGCCACCCCGTGGGTCAACGGCGCATATTTGCCGGATCATGCCGCGCTGCAGACCTACCGCGTGATGGCCCCAATGGCCTACGCCAAGATCAAGAACATCATTGAGCGTAACGTCACCTCCGGGCTGATCTATCTGCCGTCCAGCGCCCGGGATCTGAACAACCCGCAGATCGACCAGTATCTGGCGAAATACGTGCGCGGCTCCAACGGCATGGATCACGTCGAACGCATCAAGATTTTGAAACTGATGTGGGATGCCATCGGCAGCGAGTTTGGCGGTCGTCACGAGCTGTACGAAATCAACTACTCCGGCAGCCAGGATGAGATCCGCCTGCAATGCCTGCGTCAGGCGCAAAGCTCCGGGAATATGGACAAGATGATGGCAA
Organism: Enterobacter sp. SGAir0187; assembly: GCF_002952735.2. NCBI lineage: Bacteria > Pseudomonadati > Pseudomonadota > Gammaproteobacteria > Enterobacterales > Enterobacteriaceae > Enterobacter > Enterobacter sp. SGAir0187. The sequence goes on from NZ_CP025034.2 coordinate 1,909,859, forward strand.
TGGTCGACCGTTGCATGTCCGAGTACGACCAGCATGGCTGGACCGTGCCGCACCTGCACAACAACAGCGATATCAACATGCTCGACAAGCTGCTGAAATAGCGCAGCGGGAGGTTTTCATGCAATCAGAACAACGCCTGCGTTTTCGCGACGCAATGAGTAGCCTGTCGGCGGCGGTCAATGTGATCACCACCGAGGGTGAGGCCGGACGCTGCGGCATCACCGCTACCGCCGTCTGCTCGGTGACGGATACCCCGCCGTCGGTCATGGTCTGCATCAACGCTAACAGCGCCATGAACCCGGTATTCCAGGGCAACGGCAGGCTGTGCGTTAACGTGCTGAACCACGAGCAGGAGATCATGGCGCGCCATTTCGCCGGGATGACCGGTATGACGATGGAGGATCGCTTTGCCCTCTCCTGCTGGCAGAAAGGCCCGCTGGCGCAGCCGGTACTCAAGGGCGCGCTGGCCAGCCTTGAAGGCGAAATAAGCCAGGTGCAAACCATCGGCACGCATCTGGTCTATCTGGTAGAAATTAAAAACATCATTCTGAGTGATGCGGGCCACGGCCTGATCTACTTCAGGCGCCGTTTCCACCCGGTCATGCTGGAGGCGGAAGCCGCCGTGTGATCTCCCTCGCGCTGGCCTTTTTTCCGGCCAGCGCCGCTTTCTGCAAAAACTCCTAAGGTTTCCGCTAAATCACGCCGTTATATACCCATAAGAGAAATTTTCTGTGCCTGAATACTGACAGGTTGTGTCAGTGCACCCGCATCATTCAGCGCATGCCTATATATACAGGATGACCTTATGGCTAAAACGACGCGGAGCCGCTCGGCTGAACGTCTGGTCGATATTCTCCTTGAGCTACATTTAAACGGTGTGGTAAACCGCAGTGCGTTAATGGAGAAATTTAAAATTACCGAGCGCACCGTCTATCGGGATTTAAATGCACTCTCTCCCATTGTTGAACATACCGGTAACGGGCTATATCGTCTGATTCATTCTGCACAATCGCCCGGCGGACAAGGATTGCACCACACTCTGGCTAACTTTCTGAATGCCGACAGCTTTTTCCCTGAAAGAAATACGGAATTCTGGCAAAAGCTTGAAACGCGCGTAGACGAAAACCATATTCTTATTCTTGGTAATGAAGCGGAACACACGTTAGAACGCGATATTCGCCGTCATTTAACGAAAGTCGAGAAATCGATTAAAAACCATAATGTTTGCCAGATCGTTTATAAGGGCAAAACCCGCCTGATTAATCCCTATAAACTCATTAACAAAAAAAATATATGGTATTTACAAGCCACCGAAAATAGCCGGCTGAAATCCTTCTCATTGAGCCAGATTAGCTGGTTTGATATTCAGAAAACGACCTTCACTCCCGAAGAAAATGTCCTTGCGCTGCTGGAAAAAAGCCTTGACCCCTGGGTGTCCGAAGATACTTTCGCAGTGAAAATATTCATTAAAGATAATATTTCACATTACTTCCTGCGCCGCGATCTTCTGCCGGAACAGGAGCTGCTGGAGGAGCAACAGGGCGGCGTCACGCTGCGCTGCCAGGCGGCCCACGAGAACCAGATCCTGCCGCTGCTGTTCTACTGGCTCCCCCATATTCAGATACTGGAACCGAGCTGGCTGAAGGAGAAGCTCATCAGGACGCTGGAAAGCTACCTGGCCGTGGAGCGTGCCCCGAATAATCAAGTGATCTCAATCACATAATTTCGCCCACTGGCGGCGAGCCGAAACCGCTCGTCGCCGCCTTTGACCGCTCACCCGGCACTTTCAACCACTCATTCATTTACCGTCCTTTACGCGCGCGTTGATCTGGCACGATCGCTCCAGCATTAATCAATACCTCCTCACAACGAACCCTGACCCTTTTTTCTTTACATAAAAAACCAGGTCTTACTATGGATACTAAAAAACTACTGAAGCACGTGCCCTGGGCCTTACTCGGGATCCTCGGCGCTTTTTGTCTGGCGGTTGTCGCATTACGCCGGGGCGAACACGTAAGCGCCCTGTGGATCGTGGTCGCGTCGGTTTCCGTCTATCTTGTGGCTTATCGCTACTACAGCTTATACATCGCGCAGAAGGTCATGAAGCTCGACCCGACGCGTGCCACCCCGGCGGTCATTAACAATGACGGCCTGAACTACGTGCCAACCAACCGCTACGTGCTGTTTGGTCACCACTTTGCCGCAATCGCCGGTGCGGGCCCGCTGGTCGGCCCGGTACTGGCTGCGCAGATGGGTTACCTGCCGGGTACGCTCTGGCTGCTGGCGGGCGTGGTGCTGGCGGGTGCGGTGCAGGACTTTATGGTGCTGTTTATCTCTTCTCGCCGTAACGGCGCCTCTCTGGGTGAGATGGTCAAAGAGGAGATGGGTCGCGTGCCGGGGACTATCGCCCTGTTCGGCTGCTTCCTGATCATGATCATCATCCTTGCGGTGCTGGCCCTGATCGTGGTGAAAGCGCTGGCTGAAAGCCCGTGGGGTGTCTTCACCGTTTGCTCTACCGTGCCGATTGCGCTGTTCATGGGGATCTACATGCGATTCCTGCGTCCGGGACGCGTGGGTGAAGTGTCGGTAATTGGTATCGTGCTGCTGGTCGCCTCCATCTACTTCGGCGGCGTGATTGCGCACGACCCGTACTGGGGCCCGGCGCTGACCTTCAAGGACACCACCATCACCTTCGCGCTGATTGGCTATGCGTTTATCTCCGCGCTGCTGCCGGTCTGGCTGATTCTGGCCCCGCGTGACTACCTGGCCACCTTCCTTAAAATCGGCGTTATCGTCGGTCTGGCGATCGGCATCCTGCTGATCAACCCGGATCTGAAAATGCCTGCGGTAACGCAGTACATCGACGGTACCGGCCCGCTGTGGAAAGGCGCCCTGTTCCCGTTCCTGTTCATCACCATTGCCTGCGGTGCGGTCTCCGGCTTCCACGCCCTGATCTCCTCCGGTACCACGCCTAAGCTGCTGGCGAACGAGAAAGATGCACGCCTGATCGGCTACGGCGCGATGCTGATGGAGTCCTTCGTGGCGATCATGGCGCTGGTTGCCGCGTCCATCATCGAACCGGGTCTGTACTTTGCGATGAACACCCCACCGGCGGGTCTTGGCATTACCATGCCAAACCTGCACGAGATGGGCGGCGACAACGCGGCGCTGATTATGGCGCAACTGAAAGACGCCAGCGCACACGCGGCGGCGACCGTCAGCTCCTGGGGCTTCGTGATTTCGCCAGAGCAGATCATGCAGACCGCGAAGGACATCGGCGAACCGTCCGTGCTGAACCGCGCCGGTGGCGCACCGACGCTGGCTGTCGGTATCGCACACGTGTTCCACAAAGTGCTGCCGTGGGCGGACATGGGCTTCTGGTACCACTTCGGTATTCTGTTCGAAGCGCTGTTCATCCTCACCGCGCTGGACGCCGGTACCCGTGCGGGCCGCTTCATGCTGCAGGACCTGCTCGGTAACTTCGTGCCGTTCCTGAAGAAAACCGACTCTCTGGTGGCGGGCATTCTGGGTACGGCGGGCTGCGTCGGTCTGTGGGGCTACCTGCTGTATCAGGGCGTTGTCGACCCGCTCGGCGGCGTGAAGAGCCTGTGGCCGCTGTTCGGTATCTCTAACCAGATGCTGGCTGCCGTGGCGCTGGTGCTCGGCACCGTGGTACTGGTGAAGATGAAGCGCACCAAATACATCTGGGTCACCGTGGTTCCTGCGCTGTGGCTGCTGCTCTGCACCACCTGGGCGCTTGGCCTGAAGCTGTTCAGCGCCAATCCGCAGCTGGAAGGCTTCTTCTTCATGGCTAACCAGTACAAAGAGAAGATTGCCGCAAGCGGCGCAGACCTTACGGCCCAGCAGATTGCCAACATGAACCATATCGTGGTGAACAACTACACCAACGCGGGTCTGAGCATTCTGTTCCTGGTGGTGGTGTACAGCATCATCTTCTACGGCATCAAAACCTGGTTGAACGTGCGTAACGCTGAAGGCCGTACGGATAAAGAAACCCCGTACGTCCCGGTGCCGGAAGGCGGCGTGAAGACCTCTTCACACCATTAATCCAGCATGTAACTGTAGGCCCGGATCGCTGCGCGCCACCGGGCTTTTTCTTATCAGGACACGTTATGTTTGGTAACTTAGGCGAAGCAAAAAAATACCTCGGTCAGGCGGCGAAAATGCTGATTGGCATTCCGGACTATGACAACTACGTTGAGCATATGAAGACCAACCATCCGGATAAGCCATACATGACCTACACCGAATTCTTCCGCGAGCGTCAGGAAGCGCGCTACGGCGGAAGTGGAGAAGGCGGCGTCCGCTGCTGCTAAAGGAGAGACCATGACCCCGATTGCCGTTACCCTGCTGACCGGTTTCCTTGGCGCCGGTAAAACCACCCTGCTGCGCCACATCCTGAATGAACAGCACGGTTTTAAAATCGCCGTCATCGAAAACGAATTTGGCGAAGTCTCCGTAGACGACCAGCTGATTGGCGATCGCGCCACGCAGATCAAAACCCTGACCAACGGCTGCATCTGCTGCACCCGCTCTAACGAGCTGGAAGACGCCCTGCTGGACCTGCTCGACAGCCGCGATCGCGGTGAAATCGACTTTGACCGTCTGGTGATCGAGTGCACCGGCATGGCCGACCCCGGCCCGATTATTCAGACCTTTTTCTCTCACGAAATCCTCTGCCAGCGCTACCTGCTGGACGGCGTCATTGCCCTGGTCGATGCGGTCCACGCCGATGAGCAGATGAACCAGTTCACCATCGCCCAGTCTCAGGTGGGCTACGCCGACCGCATCCTGCTGACCAAAACCGACGTGGCGGGCGAAAGCGTTAAGCTTCGCGAGCGCCTGACGCGCATCAACTCCCGCGCGCCGATTTACACGGTGACGCACGGCGATATCGACCTGTCCCAGCTGTTCAACACCAACGGCTTTATGCTGGAGGAGAACGTCACCGCAAAACCGCGCTTCCACTTTATGTCCGACAAGCAAAACGACGTGGCGTCGATTGTGGTGGAGCTGGATTATCCGGTGGATATCAGCGAAGTCTCCCGCGTGATGGAGAACCTGCTGCTGTCGTTTGCCGACAAGCTGCTGCGCTACAAAGGGATGCTGTGGATTGACGGCGAGCCCAACCGTCTGCTGTTCCAGGGCGTTCAGCGCCTGTACAGCGCCGACTGGGACCGACCGTGGGGCGATGAACCGCCGCACAGCGTGATGGTGTTTATTGGTATCCAGCTGCCGGAAGAGGAGATTCGGGCGGCATTTGCGGGGCTGAAAAAGTAAATAGCCGCTCCCTTGTCCGCGGGAAAGGGAGCGTATTTTTCTGAGGCAGATTTCCTCGTATCACGCTTTCTGTTTGCCATATTGTCTGTTAATGTCCTTAATAATAAAAATCATGTCTCAATTAATATTCTCTGAAATATTAATTGAACGGAATTATATAATTTTCATGAATTGGTAGGCGTAATATGGCAATCATTATTCCCACAATCAGCAGCTGTAGCGAGAAGATAACGGCCGGAGAAAAAAGGCTGGCAAGGCTTCTTGAGGGTGGGCTCAGCGAACAGTGTACCTGCTGGTACGACACCCGAATGGGAGACAGGCAAGAGCATCCTGATTTTGTGATTCTGGCACCCGAAAAAGGTTTGTTGTTTGTTGAGGTGAAAGACTGGTTTATCACGAAAATAAAAGCCGCGAATAAAACGCATATTGATTATGAGACCAAAAACGGCATTGAGCCCCTAAAAAACCCGCTCGAACAGGTTCGACAATATACCTTCCACATCATTGACAGCCTGAAAAAAGATCCTCTGCTTCGCCAGCAGCAGGGCGATTATGAGGGCAGCTTTATTATGCCGTATGGATATGGGGTGTACTTGAGTAATATCACCCGGGCGCAGCTGGAAAGGAATTTTACACCCGACGAGCTGAATGAGATATTGCCCACCAGCCAGGTAATTTGCAAAAACGAGCTCACCGAATTTATGACCCGGGAACAGATCTCCGCCCGGCTCGAATCCCTTCTCAGACATCGCTTCGTTCATCACGCGACCCCACAACAGCTCGACCGCATTCGCTGGCATCTTTATCCCGACGTACGTATTAACGCGTCCGTGACGCGGGTCGATCTGGATAATTTTACGTTCCACACCCCTGATGTAGTCTGCATGATGGACAGGAATCAGGAACAACTCGCCAGAAGTATGGGGGCAGGACACAGGGTCATTCACGGCGTGGCAGGATCAGGCAAAACGCTCATTTTGCACCACCGATGTATTGAGCTTGCCAACAACATTGAAAATACCAAACCGATACTCGTGATTTGCTACAACATTACGCTGGCCAAAAAACTTAAAGCGCAGCTCGAACAATATAGCCTCAGACTTCCAGTCGAAGTTATCCATTTTCATGCCTGGTGTTATCAGCAGTTAAACGCGAATCGGCGTCTTCCACCCAAGAGCAAAAACTTCATTGAGCTCATGGAAAATGCGCTGACGGTGGCATTTGACGATGGCGTGATAAAACCGGAGCAGTACAGCGCCGTTTTGATCGATGAAGGACACGATTTTAAGCCGGAATGGCTAAGAATCCTCGCTAAGATGCCGGACAATAAAGATAGCTCCCTGCTTTTCCTGTATGATGACGCTCAGTCAATTTATCAGAAAAAGAAAGCGCTCGATTTTACCCTCTCCAGCGTCGATATAAAGGCTCAGGGCCGCACAACGATTCTGGATACCAATTATCGCAATACCCGGCAAATACTCCATTTTGCTAGCAGCGTAGCATTTAATTATCTCAATAATCACATAGAGGCCTCTCTCAAATACCAGCAGCCTGCCGCAGGAGGACTGTCAGGGCAGTATCCGGCGCTGGACAGCTTTGATAATCAGGACGAGGAGATTACACGCGTCCTTGATTGGGTCACAGAGCAGCGTCAGCAGGGGGTTGCATGGTCGGAAATCGCCATACTGTGCCCCTCCACCTACAGCATTTCAGGTATGCTCGGACCACGGCTCGAAGCCCGCAAGATCCCCTACCAGATGATTGTCTCCAGCGATGATAAAAAGCACTGGTCACCGCAGAATGATTTCCTCTGCATCATGCCGCTGCCAAGCAGTAAAGGTCTTGAATTTCACTCAGTCGCCATTATGGATGCGGCAAAGGAAAGGGATAGTGAAGATCTGAGTGACGATATCAAGCGCCTTTACGTCGGTTTTACCCGCGCACGACAGAATCTTCTGGTGACAATGCACGGAACCGGAAACTTGCGAGATCATCTGGTCGAGACCTGGGAAAAGAGCGTTAAAACTATCTAGCTGCTCCGCGTTGATAAATATCTGCACCGAACAATCCCCTCTCCCCTGTGGGGAGAGGGTTAGGATGAGGGATAAAATTATTTCACCGCCTCCGGCAGCGTCACAATCCACAACTCGCTGTCGGACTCCGGCTTCTCCAGCGGCTTCACGCTGAGCGTGGTTTCCACCGGCTTATCATCCAGCGTCAACTTGCCTTCCGCGTTCACCCGATAATCCTTGAGCTTCTTGCCCTCGACCGGGTTTTGCATCGACACCTTCACGCCAAAGTCGTTATCGTTCGCCACCGCAAGCGTTTTGCTGTCGATCAGCGCCAGCCCTTCAGCCTTCTCCTGCTGCCAGCCCAGCGCGCGGAGATCGACCACCTGCGTTTTTGACGCAAGGGTAATGCCGCGCTGCGCCAGGGTTTTCTCATCATCAAATTCCGGGTACTCGCCCGGCTTGTCGAAGGCGGAAAGATCGCTCGCCTTGCTGAGATCCACCTTGTAAATCAGATTACGCATCCCGTCGTTTTTATCGCTTCCCTGCTCAATCAGCAGGATGTGCTGGTTATCGAGCGCCACGATGTCGCCGATTTTGGCATCGCTGTTTTTGTCGTAGGCCGCGCTGTCGATGGGGTAACCGTACATCGCAGTTTTGCCGGTCGCCGGGTCAAAGCTCACCAGACGGGTAAACAGCGCCTGCTTTTTGCTCTTCCCATCGATATCCAGCGTGCTTTGCACGGCGGCGATAATCCGCCCGTCCGGCATTCGGGTCAGGCCTTCAAAGCCCCGATTGGGCTGGCGCCATTTGATGATGTTTGGCAGACCGCCCGCGATGGATTTTTCCCCTTCCGCGGCCTGCGGCCCGTGGATCGCGAGGATCTTGCCTTTGCTGTCGACGTTAATCAGGAACGGGCCGTACTCGTCGCACAGCCAGTAGCCGCCTTTGCCGTCCGGCGTGATGCCTTCCGTGTCCAGCCCGCGGTTGTCACCCTTGAGCGTCTTTAAGGTATCGCTGAACGCCACTTCATTGGTGGAGCCAATCACGCCGCTTTGCAGCGGCAGACCATTAATCTCGCCTTTATCGTCATGCAGCGGACGGGCATCAACCGCCTCTGCTTTGCCGTTCTGGACGCGGATGGTCATCAGCAGCGGCGCGAAATCTGGCGTGACAAATATTTTGGCCTCGTTTTTACCCATTTTTGGCGCATCGGCGTTGGGACCGCGATCGGTCACGGTCGCAAACGTCAGGGCATCGCCCTGCTTGCCCGTAAACAGCAGGCCAGAACCAATCCCCACCGGGAGCCCGTTCGGAAACGCATCGGCAAACGCGCCGCTGTATTTCACATGGGAGCCGTCAGGGAAGCTGACGACATAGCGCTCAGCGGTAGGCTGTGCCGCCAGGCCAGAGAAAGAGAGCGCACAACCGATAAGCACAGGAATAATTTTTCTTTTCATATTGTTAGCATCCAGTAAGTGAAGCCAACAACGTAATGAATAAACGTGTCAGAAAAATGACATGGAGAGGGAAGCGGCGCACCACAACGCGGTGTATATTCCTCCCCAGAAATGTAAACCTGTGTCTTTATCTATGACAACTGAAACACTTTTGGAAATTATTAGAAATTCTGTTAATGCATTTCAAAGCAATTTTCCCGGCTCGTTCAGCTAATGTTTAATCAAAACGCTGAACCTTTCCTAAACGCGACCTCATTACGCATTGACACCTTGCCTTGCAAACATTCACCCAACATTTAAAAATCAAAAAACCAACAAAATCAGCATAAAAACGCGACATGACTCACATTTGCAGTCATAAACATCTCTTGTTAAGGTGCGCTCAGATTACTTTGACGACGAGGAAATACTCATGAAAAAGCTGAACATTCTCATCCTGTCTGCTCTGACCGCCGTCTCCGGCTCCGCACTGGCTATGGGCGGAAGCATTGAACAGGGTAAAAACTTTACCAACCTCAATGTGGAAATGGGTAAATCGACCTCCGGTCTGTACACCGAAGGTAGCTGGCTTAAAAATACCGATGACGGCACCACAACCGGTGGCGTAGGTGCAGGATACAACTTCGAAGTCGGTCCGGTAATGTTGAACGCAGGCGCTAAGGCCCTCTACGTTGGCCCAAAAAAAGGCGATAACGGCGTAGCGTTCCCCATCGGTGGCGGCGTGAAGGTTGCCCTGACCGACAGCATCAACGTCTTCGGAGAAGGCTATGTGGCGCCAGACGGGCTGAACAACAGCGTGAAAAACTACGTGGAAGCGAACGGCGGCGTTAGCTGGACCCCAATCAAACCGGTTACGCTGAAAGTGGGTTACCGCCACGTGAGTGTTGACGGCAAAGACGGCCGTCCAAACCACACGCTGATTGACGGCGCATACGTGGGCGGCGGCGTGAGCTTCTAAGCCAACGAACAAACAAAAAAACCTGCCATGCGGCAGGTTTTTTTTGTCTCGGGTATTACTTGTGTACCACCACCAGCTTCTGGTTCACAAACTCTTTGATCCCCAGATCCGACAGCTCGCGTCCGTAGCCGGAACGCTTCACGCCGCCGAACGGCAGCTCCGGCGCGGTATCGGTGAGCCAGTTGATGTACACCATCCCGGTCTCGATCCGCGACGCCATTTTCTTCGCGCGCTCGATGTCCTGGCTGAACACCGCCCCGCCCAGGCCGTAGTGGGAGTCGTTCGCCAGCGCGACCGCCTCGTCGTCGTTTTTCACCACGTACATCTGCGCAACCGGGCCGAAGAACTCTTCAAAGTATGCCGGGTTATCGCGGGAGATATTCGTCAGGATCGTCGGTTCGAAGAAGCTCCCATCGCGCTGCACGGGCTTGCCGCCAAAGTGCAGCGTGGCACCGTTTTTCACCGCCTCGTTAACCTGTTTGGTCAGCGTTTCCAGCGCATCTTTGGAAGAGAGCGGCCCCAGCGTGGTGCTCTCGTCCAGCGGGTCGCCAATCTTCACCTGCTTAAATGCCTCGGTGAATTTGCTCAGGAAAGCATCGGCGATCTTCTCGTGCAGAATAAAGCGCTTCGCCGCGGTGCAGACCTGTCCGGCGTTGTTGAGCCGCGCATTCACACCAATCTTCACGGCTTTATCCAGGTCCGCGTCGTCCAGCACCACGAACACGTCGTTACCGCCCAGCTCCAGGGTAGATTTCTTAATGTGCTTCGCCGCCTGTGCGGCCACCACGCTACCGGCTTTTTCGGAGCCGGTTAATGCGGCACCCTGCACGCGATCGTCGGCAATGATGTTTGCCACCTGCTCGGACGAAATAAACAGGTTAGTCCATGCACCTTCCGGCGCGCCCGCCTCGCGGACCAGGTGGGCAAAGGTCTCGGCGCAGTGCGGCACGATGCTGGCATGCTTGGCGATCACCGGGTTGCCTGCCGCCAGGTTTGGTGCCAGGACGCGCATCAGCTGGTAATACGGGAAGTTCCACGGCTCAACGGCCATCAGCACGCCGATGGGATGATGCTCCACCCACGCTTCCCCGAGTTCGGATTGATATTTCACCGGAGCCAGGAACTGCTTCGCGTTGTCAGCGTAATAGCGGGCGATCTGCGCGCACAGCTTCACCTCGCCACGGCTCTGTTCGATGAGCTTGCCCATCTCCTGGCTGGCGATTTTCGCCAGATCCTCGGTGCGCTCGTCGATCAGGTCGGCAAGCTTATGCAGCACCGGCAGGCGCTGGCTGATGTCGCCTTTCGCCCAGTCCGAATGGTAAAGCGCATCGGCCGCCTTCAGCGCCGCTTCGATATCCGCGTCGGTATGCGAGGGGTATTCTTTGATGAGCTGGTTAGTGGCAGGATTTACTGTCTGATAAGCCATATCGAATCTCCTTGTTTTACCGCTTAGGGTATTAAGGGTAGTCAACATAACTGGCTGTGGACGTAAAGTTGGGTATATCCGGAAGGTTCTGAGTTAAGCAGTGCCGGACAGTTCGCTGACGTGGTATAAAAAACGTCCAGAAGGAGTTTCCATGACCTATACCCGACACGTTCGCCAGACTTTTCACCGCGCCAGGGGCATTGAGCTGCGCAGCACCTGGCAGAGCACGCAGGCGTATAAACGCCACTGTCACCCTCAACTCTCCATCGGCGCGATTGTTGAGGGCCAGACCTGCTGCGTGTGCCATGACCAAGAGTACATTCTTCATCCCGGGGACCTCATTGCGATCCCAGCTTATGTGCCGCACAGCTGCAACCCCGTCGACGGGCAGCCGCGCAGCTACCATATGCTCTATATCGACACCGATATTCCTCTGGCGTTACAGGTGATTCGCGACCCTACGCTGTTCAAACGCTACCTTGATATCGTTGAGACGATGTCGCCTGTATCCGTGGACACGCTGCTTTCAGCCCTGCCCCGCCGCGTGGAAAACGCAGAGGCGCTTCGCTCAACCAGTCAGCACGTGCGGCAGGCGTTTCTTGCCGACCTGGCCGCACCGCCTTCGCTTGACGAACTTGCCCAGCGATTCTCGCTGCGCAAGGAGACGCTGATCCGCACCTTCCGGCAGGACACCGGCCTGACGCCGGGCAGCTTCCTCAACATCTCCCGCGTGGAGTTCGCCAAAGCGCGGCTACGTGCCGGAGACGACATCGCCGACGTCGGCTACCAGAGCGGCTTTGCCGACCAGAGCCATTTTCATAAGACTTTCGTCAGCTATACCGCCGCCACGCCGCGCCAGTACGCGACGGGCCGATCAATATCAGACAATAAATAGGTTTTTCATCACCGTAGTCTGACCTCAGATTGTTAGCTGAGGTCGCTATGGAACTGTTCTTCCCTTCTGCTTTTGTCGCCCTGGCGCTGGCGCATTTTGTCGCCCTGTTAAGTCCGGGTCCGGACTTTTTCCTGCTGGTGGGCTACGCGGCGCGCTACCGACTGCGCGGCAGCGCCGGATTGTGCGTCGGCATCGCCGCGGGTAACGCGCTTTATATTGTTCTGGTGATTATCGGCTGGAGCGCGCTGCGCCAGTTTACGTGGCTGTTTACGCTGATAGAGCTTTGCGGGGCGCTGTACCTGCTGTGGATCGGCTCGCATCTGGTGCGCAACCAACCGCAGGTACTGGCGCTGAATGAACCCCATCAGCGCTGCCCCTCGCTGCGCAAGCAGATCCTGCTGGGGCTCGGCTCTGCGCTGCTTAATCCGAAGAACGCGTTGTTCTATCTGGCGCTGATGACGGCGCTGCTGGGACCGGACGTGACGCTGCTTCAGCAGGCAACCTGCGGCGTCTGGATGGTGATGGTGGTGCTGGTATGGGATCTGGCGCTGGTGTCGCTGATGGGGCTATCGTCGGTGCAACAGAAGCTCAGCCTTGCGCTGTGGCTGATAGAGCGCACGGCGGGGGTGGTGCTGATGGGGTTTGGCGGGTGGGTGCTGTGGCGGGTGCTGGAAAATAGTGTATTGCCCCTATAGAAAGCAACGCCTTTATTACCTTACAAAATAAGTGACTTAGCTATTAGTATTTATTCCCTGACGTGGCAAGCTAATGCCATAGCAATCGTTAAGGGAACAACGTGAAAAATTACAAAGTCATTACGCCACTTTTTCCAACCTATGCGCAGGCTCAGGCAATGATGAAAGCCGTCTCCGGCTATTCAGTGAATTCGGTACGTAACATGATCAGTGCGATTCAGGAACAAACCGGCACGCCGCAAAACCCGGTCGACTGGTCCGAACCTGATATGTGGATCAACGAACGCCTGAAAGGCGAAGACGCTGAAATCGCCCTGCGGATATGGAATCAGGATAACCACATCCTAAATCCCCGCCATAGCTACGGTAGCTATTTGTTTCTTAACTCCTCTGTTTTCGAACTGATGGAAACGACGCCGAAAGATATCTGGGTCCCCACCCAGCGCGGGCAGCAATTTCTGAATAATGATGACGCCACGCTCCGCGCGCTGGACGATAAAGAAGGGTTACTGCAACTTCTTGAACTGCTGGCGGGACGTGAAATGTCCCGTCGTGCTGACTTACTCCCGGAATGGCAGGCTTTTTTACACCAGCATTCAAAATTCGCTTCTACCAGTTCTATTAAAAGCACCCTCTACTCGCGACTCTATAACCTGATCGATCGCGATATGGTCGCCCGCGAAGGGATGAGTTACTACATCACCGATAAAGGCCGGGCATGGCTGGCAAATGCCTTACCGGCCCGCAAAGCCGATCCACGAAAAGAACTTCTGGATGCGGTTAAGCGCTACAACCAGCAGCAAAAAGAACAGCTACGCGAACAAATCAGCACCATGAATCCCTACAAATTTGAGCATCTGATTGGTCAACTTCTGGAGGCGATGGGTTATGAACAGGTGGAAGTGACCAAAGCGTCGGGCGATAAGGGCGTCGACGTTGTCGGCAGAGTACAGGTGGGCATTACCACCATCACGGAAGTGGTGCAGGTTAAGCGTATGCAGAGCAATATTACCCGTCCTGTTATCGACCAGTTACGCGGTGCGTTGCCTTATCACAGCGCGATCCGGGGCACGCTCATCACCACGGGTCGTTTTGCCGGGAACTGTGAAAAAGCGGCGCTGCATCCCGGTGCGGCTCCTATTACCTTGATAGATGGTGACCGACTGCTTGAACTGCTGATTGAGAATAATGTTGGCATTCGACGCAGCAACGCGGTCGAGCTGCTGGACGTAGATTTACAGCTTTTTGATGAGCTGGAAGAGGGATTAAAAGGCGAAATTTAACGTCTTAATCGCTACAATAGACGCCAAATTTTTCCTGATTGAGTTCATCATGGCCAAAGCAACAACAAAAAAAGCCAAAGCAAAGAAAGGCTTTGAAGACACATTATGGGATACCGCGAACCAGCTTCGCGGTAGCGTTGAATCCTCCGAGTACAAGCACGTGGTGCTGAGCCTCGTATTCCTGAAATTTATTAGCGATAAATTTGAGTCTCATCGTAAGAAAATGCTCGCCGATGAAGAGCAAAAAATGTTTGTTGATATGGAAGTGTTCTATCAGCAGGACAACATCTTTTATTTGCCGGAAGAGGCCCGCTGGTCATTTATCAAAAATAATGCCAAGCAAGGCAACATCGCCGTTCTGATTGATACCGCCCTCTCCACCATTGAGAAGAACAACCCGACGCTGAAAGGCGCGCTGCCGGATAACTACTTCAGCCGTCAGGATCTGGAGACCAAGAAGCTTGCATCGCTGATCGACACTATCGACAACATCGAAACGCTGGCACACGAAACCGACGTTGAAGCGCTGTCGAAAGAAGATCTGGTCGGCCGCGTGTACGAATACTTCCTTGGCAAGTTTGCCGCCACCGAAGGCAAAGGCGGCGGTGAGTTCTATACGCCAAAATGCTTGGTTACGCTGCTGACCGAAATGCTCGAACCGTTCCAGGGCAAAATTTATGACCCATGCTGCGGCTCGGCGGGGATGTTTGTCCAGTCGGTGAAGTTCGTCGAAAGCCACCAGGGTAAAAGCCGCGATATCGCCCTGTACGGTCAGGAACTGACAGCCACCACCTATAAGCTGGCGAAGATGAACCTCGCGATTCGCGGTCTTTCCGCCAACCTTGGCGAGCGCCCGGCGGACACCTTCTTCAGCGACCAACACCCGGATTTAAAAGCCGACTACATTCTGGCAAACCCGCCGTTTAACCTGAAAGACTGGCGCAACGACGCCGAGCTGACCAACGATCCGCGCTTTGCTGGCTACCGCACACCACCAACCGGTAACGCCAACTACGGCTGGATTTTGCATATGCTCTCCAAGCTGTCGGCTAACGGCACCGCTGGTTTTGTACTGGCAAACGGCTCGATGAGTTCCAATACCAGCGGCGAAGGCGAGATTCGCGCGCAGATGATCGAAAACGATCTGATCGACTGCATGATCGCCCTGCCCGGCCAACTGTTCTACACCACCCAGATCCCGGTCTGCCTGTGGTTTATGACCAAATCGAAGGCGGCCGATCCGGCCAAAGGCTATCGTAACCGTCAGGGCGAAACCCTGTTTATCGATGCGCGTAACCTCGGCACCATGATGAACCGCACCACCAAAGAGCTTACGGCAGAAGATATCGCTACCATCGCAGATACTTACCACGCCTGGCGCAGTACGCCAGAAGAGCTGGCCGAGCGCGTTAAGCGCGGCGACAGCAGGCTGGCGCAATACGACGATCAGGCCGGGTTCTGCAAGGTCGCGACTATTGAAGAGATCAAGGCTAACGACTATGTGTTGACCCCGGGCCGCTATGTCGGTGCTGCTGAGCAGGAAGATGACGGCGTGGCGTTTGAAACTAAAATGAGCGAGCTGACGAAGACGTTGTTTGCACAGATGAAGCAGGCGGAAGAACTGGATAAGGCGATTCGTCAGAATCTGGAGGTGCTGGGTTATGGGGAATAAGTGGCCTGTTGTTACATTATCGGAATATATCACTATCAAACATGGTTATGCTTTTAAAGGTGAGTACTTCCATAGTTCAGAAACAGAAAACATCTTGGTCACTCCAGGAAATTTTTGTATTGGCGGCGGTTTCAAAATCGAAAGATTGAAATATTATCTTGGCCCCATTCAAAAAGAATATCTTTTGAAGGAAGGGAACCTAATAGTCACGATGACTGATCTAAGTAAAGATGCGGATACATTAGGATATCCTGCACTCATTCCATCTTTACAAGGAAAAAAATTCCTTCATAATCAACGCATAGGGTTAATTGAATTCAAAAATAACCATATTTATAAAGATTTCCTTTTCTACTTGCTCTGTGGGGCAGAGTATCGAAATCATGTTTTATCTGGTATTACGGGAACAACCGTTAAGCATACATCACCAAGCAAAATATTGTCTTTCACTTTCAACAAACCACCGTTTGAGGTGCAAAGATTAATTGCTAGTTATCTTGCTTGTCTTGATAAAAAAATAACTATCAATAAGAACATTAATAAAATATTTGAGAAAATATCTCAATCTATTTTTAAATCTTGGTTTGTAGATTTCGACCCAGTGATTGATAACGCGCTGGATGAGGGAAATCCAATCCCGGAAGCACTGCAATCTCGCGCTGAACTGCGTCAAAAAGTACGCAAGAGTGTAGATTTCAAACCACTTCCGGCGGATATTCGTGCATTGTTTCCGGCTGAATTTGAAGAAACCGAGTTGGGTTGCGTACCGAAAGGTTGGAAAATATCCACTGCTGGCGATGAATTAGTTGTGAAAGGTGGTTCAACGCCAAGCACTTCAAATGCAGATTTTTGGGAAAACGGCACTATTCATTGGACATCACCTAAAGACCTAGCAGGTAATGATAGTAAGGTATTATTGGATACCAGCAAAAAAATAACAGAGTTAGGTTTGATAAAAATTTCCTCTGGTTTATTACCAACTGATACAGTTTTGATGTCATCACGAGCACCAATAGGATATTTAGCCCTGGCTAAAACACCTATGGCTATAAACCAGGGATATATAGCCATTCCTTCATCTAAAAATTTATCGCCAGAATATATTATCTACTGGCTTGAAAATATTATGGATGATATCAAGGGAATGGCTGGAGGAACGACATTTGCAGAAATTAGCAAAAGCGCCTTTAAAACTATTAATTTAGTTATCCCATCTAAAAATATAATAGCTGAATTTACACGATTAGCTCACCAACATTTTGAAAAAGTAGTAAGCAATACACGGCAAATAACTGCATTAACAAACCTCCGCGACACCCTGCTCCCCAAACTAATTTCCGGCGAGCTATCCCTGGAGGATCTCCCAGACATAATCAAGCAAACCGAAGCCGCATAATGCATTTTTGCCCCTGTAAAATCAGGGGCTTTCTGGTAAGGTTTTCTCTTATTACAGGAACCCTTACCAGAAAACCAGCCAGGGCCGGAGCGGGATATGCATCTTTCATTCAGTGAAGCGAAGTTAGAACAGGCAATAATTGAATTGTTACAGGAGCAGGGTTACCAGCACCTGACAGGCGACAATATGCCGCGTTCCAGCCTCGATCAGGTGATTATTGAAGACGATCTTCGCCACTATCTCGCATCCCGCTATCAGGCCGACTGTATAACTGAAGACGAAATCCAGCGGCTGATCAAACAGTTCACTACCCTGCCCGCCTCCGATCTCTACGAAAGTAATAAGACCTTTTGTACCTGGCTGGCCAATGGCTTCCTGTTTAAACGCGACGATCGTCAGCAAAAAGATCTCTATATCGAACTGCTCGATACCCGGCACCTGCCCGCCGCGCTGCGTGAGCTATTCGATAGCGAAGAGGTACAACTGCAACAGGCTGCTGAAACGCCAGCAAGCTATCTTATCCAGCCGTTGAACCACATTAAGATCGTTAATCAGCTGACCATCACCGGCAAAGAAAACCAGCCGCGCATTCCGGATGCCATCCTGTATATCAACGGCCTACCGTTAGTGGTGTTTGAATTTAAAAGCGCGGTGCGAGAGCAGGAAGCCAATATTGGCGACGCGTATAAACAGCTCTGTATCCGCTATCGTCGCGATATTCCTCAGCTGTTTGTCTATAACGCGCTGTGTATTATCAGCGACGGCGTCAATAACCGCATGGGCAATCTGTTCGCGCCGTATGAGTATTTCTACTCCTGGCGCAAAGTCACCGGTAACGAAAACCGAGAGCAGGACGGTATCCCTTCCCTGCACTCAATGATTCAGGGGCTATTTCATCCGGTACGCCTGCTGGACGTGATTAAAAACTTTATCTGCTTCCCGGATAAAGCCAAACACGAAGTGAAAATCTGCTGCCGCTATCCGCAGTACTATGCCGCGCGCAAGCTCTACTACAGCATTGAGCGAGCGCGTAAACCTTACGGTAACGGTAAAGGCGGCACCTACTTTGGCGCCACGGGCTGCGGTAAGAGCTACACCATGCAGTTCTTAACCCGCCTGCTGATGAAAAGTGTCGAGTTTGCCAGCCCGACCATCGTGCTGATCACTGACCGTACCGATCTGGACGATCAGCTCTCCACGCAGATGAGTAATGCCAAAAATTATATCGGTGACGATACCGTGGAGCCCGTCACCAGCCGCGACGATCTGCGGGAAAAGCTTGCCGGTCGTAATAGCGGCGGCGTATTCCTGACCACCATCCATAAATTTACTGAAGACACCGAATTGCTCTCCGAGCGAAACAACGTCATTTGTATCTCTGACGAAGCGCACCGCAGCCAGGTCAACCTGGATCAGAAAGTGATCGTCGATAAAGAGAGCGGCAAGGTACGCAAGACCTGGGGGTTCGCCAAATATCTGCACGACTCGCTGCCAGCGGCCACCTATGTCGGTTTCACCGGAACGCCTGTAGACGCCACGCTGGATGTCTTCGGCGCGGTAGTGGACAGCTACACCATGACCGAATCCGTTCAGGATGAGATTACGGTACGCATCGTCTATGAAGGTCGCGCAGCAAAAGTGATCCTGGATGCCAGCAAGCTGGAAGAGGTAGAGAAATATTACGAAGAGTGCGCTAACGCGGGCACTAATGAGTGGCAGATCGACGAAAGCAAAAAAGCCAGCGCCACCATGAACGCAATCCTCGGAGATGAGGATCGCCTGAAGTCGCTGGCGGAAGACTTTGCTAAACACTATGAAAAACGCGTCGCTGAAGGCTCAACGGTGAAAGGTAAGGCCATGTTTGTCTGCGCCAGCCGGGAAATTGCCTGGGATTTATATCGTCAGTTGAAGGACTGTCGACCGGCGTGGTTTGAGGTTAAACAGGCCCCTGAAGGGGTTGAGCTTACCGAGCAGGAGCAGAAAGAGCTGCCACCGTCCGAAATGGTCAAGATGGTGATGACGCGAGGTAAAGACGATGACGCCAAACTGTACGACCTGCTGGGCGGTAAAGAGTACCGTAAACAGCTCGATAAACAGTTCAAAAACGCAAAGTCGAATTTCAAAATCGCTATTGTGGTCGATATGTGGCTGACAGGTTTCGACGTGCCGGAACTGGACACCATTTACATCGATAAGCCTCTGCAAAAACATAACCTGATTCAGACCATCTCCCGTGTTAACCGCAAGCTGGAAGGGAAAAGTAAAGGTCTGGTGGTGGACTATATCGGCATCAAGCGCCAGATGAACCAGGCACTGGCGATGTATTCCCGAATTGACGCCACCAACTTTGAAGACATTCAGCAGTCGGTCATTGAGGTAAAGAATCATCTCGACCTTCTGTCGCAAGTTTTCCACGATTTCGACAGCCGCGCTTACTTCACAGGAGAGCCTCAGGCTCAGCTGGCATGTTTGAATCTGGCGGCAGAATTTGTCTTGCGTACCCAGAAAATTGAACGTCGATTTATGGGGCTAGTGAAGCGCCTGAAGGCGGCATACGATGTCTGCTGCGGCAGCGAGGCGCTATCGCAGTCAGAGCGAGATCGTATCCATTTCTATCTTGCCGTGCGTTCCATCGTCTTTAAGCTGACCAAGGGTGATGCTCCTGACGTTACCCAGATGAACGCCCGTGTGCGAGAGATGATTTCTGACGCATTAAAGGCAGATGGCGTGGAAGAGCTATTTTTCCTGGGCGATAAGAAAGCGGAATCGATCGATATTTTCGACGAGGATTATCTGGCGCGTATTAATAAGATCAAGCTGCCCGCAACAAAGATCCAGCTTCTGCAGAAACTGCTGGAGAAAGCCATCAGCGACTTTAAAAAGATTAACCAGCTTCAGGGAATCAACTTCACTCGCCGCTTCCAGTCCATCATGGACAGATATAACGAGCGCCGGGAAGACGACGTACTGAACGGTGAAGAGTTTGATCATTTCAGTCAGGAAATGACCGACATTATCTATGATATTAAAACCGAAATGGGCACTTATGCAGATTTGGGAATTGATATCGAAGAGAAAGCGTTTTATGACATCCTGGCACATATGCGTGACAAGTATCAGTTTACCTATGAAGACGACAAGATGCTGGCGCTGGCAAAAGAGATGAAAGCAGTAGTTGATAACACGTCAAAGTATCCAGACTGGAGTAAACGTGATGATATTAAAGCCAAACTTAAAGTTGAGTTAATTCTTTTACTGCATAAACATAAGTTCCCTCCTGTAGCAAACGACGAGGTCTATCTGGGCGTATTGATGCAGGCAGAAAATTTCAAACAAAATATGGGCTCGATAAAAATTTAATATATCAACTGATTTTGGCAAAGACTGTTCTTCCGGTGCAACAAGGATTATGAGGAGCATATCATGGCCGAAGGATTAAAAATGTTTTACGCGCGTGATGCGCGCAATATACACTCTCATATTCCTGTAGCAGATATTAAAGAGAGTGAAAGAGACAGGCTGATATGTGAGTTCTGCCCCGCTAAAATCAGTTGGGTTAAGCCGCACAAGCGTAACGGCAAGAATATTTCAGCGTTTTTACGTTTACAGAAGAATGAGGAACATAGTTTCAATTGTAAAAACAGCGTCAAATCAGCAATCACTTCTCTTGTCGCTCATTCACAAAATGTTGAAGACGGAAAACTTCTCCTCGAAGCGCAGGATTCAGCATTTATATTCCGAATGAACGTCCTTATTGAAGCCAGTGCCGAACTAAGAAAAGTCAGTTTTACACCAGAGGAAGAAGCCGATCCGGAAGAGAAAGCACGCAAACGAATTAGATATAAGAAAACAGAAAAGCGTCTCGCTGATTACTTTAACACGGCTGCAGGCATTGCTAAAATCAGAGCAAAAATAGAGGAAAGCAGCGATAAGAAAACACTATCTGACCTGGTAAAGATAGATTATAACGGCAAGAAAATTAGCTGGAATGACTTTTTCTATGATGAAGACCGTTATCCCACTCTTTTTAAAAAGGCCGCAAAAATCACTCATCCTGTCGCAATTCTTATAACGGTTAAAAAAGCGCGAGAATACATTAATAATGAAAGGAATAATTTCTTCTCCCTCAAAGGAGAGGTATGCACACTGGAGCATGAGGATAAAAGCAAAGAGTTTTTCGCACCTGGTTTAACTTGTAACGATGCTACCTTTTTTGAAAACCTCGAACCAAAAGACGAGATTATTGTTGTCGGTAAAGTACGCCCAACAACAAACCCCTGGGGTGAAGGGAAAATTTATAAGAATTTAAACTTTATTATATTTAACAAAAAACAAATTACACGGTTAACAGATTGAAATACAGTAGATATTGCACTCTGGCAACGGGAAATAATGAATCTCCCGTTGCCAGTTAATCAGGCCCCTAACCGATAATCCCAGTCATCCGAGTGAATAACGTTACCGTCACGGTAATGCCAGGTAATCTTTTCATAACGAAGCAAAACAAGCTCAAGATGACCCTGTTTTTCATGGTAAGTCTCTTTCACGTCATGCATTAATGAAAACACCGTGACGACCTTCACCGCTTCCAGCGTTATTGTGAAATAGATCTCTTCCTGACCGGCATCATTGATTCTGTACAGGTCGATAGTCGCTTTCCTGAACGTACCGCCCGTGCTGAGTGCTTTATAGAGAAAAACGCTGGAGGCATCAATTTCCTTCTCAATCAGAAAGGGACGATGCTGGCGTTTGCTCAATGCTCTGCCATTATGCAGGTCAGAATTATAGCTTACGTTATGATAGAGCCCTAAAACCTCAATCTGGTTTTCACGGTCTTTAACTTTCACGCTGCCTTTTATGCTATTACCCGCATCGTCAGTTAATGACATATATCCCGGAATGGCCATTTACATATCCTTATCGAATGGAACAGAGTGTTCAACAGTTGAGATCATAACGGCGAGACATCTTTTACCCTGCGGGCTTTTTATTTTGAACATCTCCCTGATAGAATCCACAACAAGTTTATTACTCTCTGCCTCGGTTTCGGGGAAATTCGCAAACGCGCAAATTTGTTCAACAGTGAGTAACGGTTTATCGTCTTTTAAGATTGCTAAGACACCTTCAGGGTTATGTGGGATGGCTTCAGAAAGCGCCGCCTTTAAATCTTCAGCCGTACTGGCGTCCACTCCGGGTTCAAGGGCACTCGCCACGGCTAACCATGCCTGAGCTCCTTTACTTATCTCTGGTATGACATGATTCCACCATTCCGACTCACCCGTATCATTTGAATCCAGCTCCGCTACAACAGACATGGCGCCTTTGCCGTTTATCATCTGCAAGAGCTGTTCAGGAGTGTGGTTTTTGGCAAACAAACCCATCGGTAAACACAAGAAGAATAGCGCAATAATGTACTTCATTATCGCACCACCAGAATTGTATCACCCGAATCATAAATCATATGACGTTTGTCCTGACCGTTCATAATGATGCAACCTGCTGATGCAGAACCTGGCGGCTGGCCTTTTTTATCACCATGAATTTGAAAATGCTCT
Organism: Enterobacter sp. SGAir0187; assembly: GCF_002952735.2. NCBI lineage: Bacteria > Pseudomonadati > Pseudomonadota > Gammaproteobacteria > Enterobacterales > Enterobacteriaceae > Enterobacter > Enterobacter sp. SGAir0187. The sequence goes on from NZ_CP025034.2 coordinate 1,932,509, forward strand.
CTACCAAAGGTATTGGTCCCCGCTATAGGCTCAAGAATAATGGCCTCAGCACTTTTATGATTATTCCACCCGGCAATAAAATAAATACCTCTGGGAATGGGGCCTCTGTTTCGTTGACTTTCACACTCTGGCTTATCTTTCGATTCACCCGCACCGCTGTAGCAACTAGCGAAAAACACACCATTATGGCTCAATACCCCCGTCGAAACTTTATACTCCCATGTCATCGATACCGTCTCCTTTCATAAATAGTCCTTTATCTTATGGCTAACAGGAGCGTTAAAATGACTACGACGGTCACAAAACATTACGCCCGAAAATAAATAAGCACAAAAAATATAGAAAAATTAATAATAGATAATTTTGATTTATATAATTTTTATATAAAAGCCAAGTGTCAGGCAGAAAATGCGTCTCTCCCCTTACACCAGTTTTGCACTTTTGGTTCACTTGCCTCTATCCTTAACCCATGGAAAAAATAGCTGAACTCAAACGCGCCAAGCTGCTGGCGCTGTCGCTGCTGCTGGTTGCCGCCGCGGCCTTTATCACCACCCTGTTCCTGCCGCAGACCTTCTGGGTGCGCGGCGTCAAGGCCATTGCCGAGGCGGCAATGGTCGGCGCGCTGGCGGACTGGTTTGCGGTCGTCGCGCTGTTCCGCCGGGTGCCGATTCCCTTTATCTCCCGCCATACGGCGATCATCCCGCGAAATAAAGACCGGATCGGCGACAATCTCGGCCAGTTCGTGCAGGAAAAATTTCTGGATACCCAGTCGCTGGTGGCGTTGATCCGCCGCTATGAGCCCGCACAGATGATTGGCGCCTGGTTCAGCAAGCCCGACAACGCCCAGCGCGTCGGGCTGCATCTGATGCAGGTGATGAGCGGTTTTCTCGAACTCACCGACGACGGGCGCATTCAGCGCCTGCTCAAACGCGCTGTGCATAAGGCCATCGACAAGGTCGACTTCACTGAAACCAGCGCCGCGATGCTGGAGAGCATGACCAAAAACAACCGCCATCAGGTGCTGCTGGACACCATCATCAACCGACTGATTACCCTGATTCAGCGGGAAAGCACGCGGGACTTTATCGCCGACCAGATCGTCCACTGGCTCAAAACCGAGCATCCCCGCAAGGCGATGGTGCTGCCCACCGAGTGGCTGGGCGATCAAAGCGCGGAGATGGTGTCAAACGCGGTGAACACGCTGCTGGACGATATCAGCCATGACCGCACGCACCAGATCCGCCAGGCGTTTGACCGCGCCACGCTGAAGCTTATCGACAACCTGAAAAACGATCCGGAGATGGCCGCCAAAGCCGACAACATCAAGCATTACCTGAAAAACGATGAGGCGTTTAATCGCTATCTGGGCGAGATGTGGGCTGACCTGCGCCAGTGGCTGAAGGCGGATATGCAGAGTGAGGACTCGCGCGTGAAGCAGCGCATCGCCAACGCCGGGCTGTGGTTCGGTGAAACGCTGACGAACGACGCGAACCTGCAGGCCTCGCTGAACGAGCATCTGGAGCAGGCCGCGCACCGCCTCGCGCCGGATTTTGCCGCGTTCCTGACGCGCCACATCAGCGACACGGTCAAAAGCTGGGACGCCAAAGACATGTCCCGCCAGATTGAGCTGAACATCGGCAAAGACCTGCAGTTCATCCGCGTCAACGGTACGCTGGTGGGCGGGACGATTGGCCTGATCCTGTTTTTACTCTCGCAGCTGCCTGCCGTGCTGGGACATTAATCCGCTTTGGGCGGCGCGATGACGTAGCGCGTCGCCTCGAAACGGTTCAGAATCAGGTGCACCAGAAAGACCATCGTCAGCGTTGCGACCAGCGAAAAGGTCACGGAGGTGATGCGGTAGAGATCGCTGAACACCAGGTCAGTGTCCGGGTGCATGTTCTGCCCGAACATTATCCCGATGGTGGTAATGCTGGAGAAGCCCACGCCCGCCCCCACCTTCTCCATCACGTGGAGTCGCGCACCAAACGCCAGCCCAAGGCCGATCAGCGGCATCATCAGCAGCATATGGCTGCTGTGATCGTAGAGGATCAGCTGCACCACCAGAATATAGAGACAGCCCAGCACCACGCCGACCACGCGCCAGATGGAGCTCATCACCGCGCCGCGATAGTGCATCGGGAACAGGATCAAAATCCCTGCCATCAGCGCCGAAAGCGAATCGCTTAAGTCGCTGATCTGAAAAACGACGAATATCAGCGTCGCGACGGTGCCGGAGAGCAGCGACTCGTGGCGCACACGGGCGTCGTCTTTCTCAATCAGCGGGGGCGGCTTGCGGGGCTCCACGTCCGGCAGAAGATAGTTCATCAGCGCACTCAGGCACACCGCCATTACGCTCGCTTCGATGTTGGAAAACAGCAGCGTGTGCCAGTTGGTGGTGGGGTAGCTCATAAAGTTGAGCATCACGCTCTGGCACACCACGCCCATCGAACCGAACAGAAACAGCGGGCCTTTACTCATAAAGCGAAAGCGCATCACGTACAGGGCAAACACCACCAGCGTCATGATGATCGGCCATTGCGACAGATAGCCGATGATAATCACCATTTCAACGCAGTTGAGCGATGCGCTGAAGATAAACTGCTTCGCCACGTGGCGGTTAAACACCGGCACCAGCGAGAGCAGCATGATCGGATAGACCACGAAAAAGACGCCGTAGCTGGTGTTGTAGAAACTGGAGATGCTGAGCGCAATCATCCCGGCAAAGACGATGCGCAGGGTCTGGCGAAAGTCGTTTGCCGTGTAGACGATGTTGCCGTGCGGGGTAAAGACCCGCGCCAGGGTACTAATAGACATAGTGAAGCAGGCTTACCAGGTGGATCTGCATCCCGGAGAAGAAGCGCGCAAACGGCCCTTCGCTGTTGTAGAGCTGCACGGTCGCGCGGGCGCCGGTCGGCAGATGCTTCGGCAGCGCCTCGTCCAACGTCACGTGAATGCGCATGCGCTGAGCGTCGCGCACCCAGCGGTTAGAGGTTTCCGGCTCGGAGAGCTGGCCGTTAACGGCCTCCTGACCTGCCAGGATCCCCGCGTCGCTGCTGGTGACGTGGGCGCGGAAAACGTGTCCCGGGAAGGCGTCAAACACCACGGCCGCATCAGTGCCCTGATGGGTATGGCGCAGGCTCTTCTCACGGAAATCGGCCACGATATCGGTCTGGTTGTTCACCAGCGCCAGCGCGGCGGAACCGGATGAAGCATAGAAGCCGGGGCTCAACTGCAGGTTACTGATCGTACCGTCCGCCTGGGCGTAGACCTTCGTCCAGCCGAGATTCAGCTCTGCTTCATCCAGCGCGTTACGGTATTTTTGCAGCGTCACGTTGCGGTGCTCGTCCCGCTCGCCGCGCTGGATACGCAGGTTCTGGATGTTGGCCTGAATGGAACTGACGGACTGTTCGCTGCTCTGCCAGGTGGTGCGGACTTTATCCAGATCCGCCTGCGAGACGTTCTGCAGCGTGCTCAGCTTCTGGTAGCGGTCAAAGGTCACTTTGTCGTTACGTGCGGTCAGCACGGCGGTTTTCAGACTGGCCTGCGCGGCGGCGATCTGCGCATCCAGCTGTTCGTTGGACAGGCGTGCCTGCTCGAGCGCGATTTGCGCCGCTTCCACCTTATTGCGAAACGGCGTGTCATCGAGCTCAAACAGCAGATCGCCTCTCTTCACCAGGCTGTTGTTGTGCACATGCACCGCCGCCACGTAGCCGGAGACGCGCGGAGACACCGGCGTCACCACGCGCATCACGGTGGAGTCCGGCGTCAGCGGGATCCAGATATCCGCGACGATAAAGTAGACAAACATCAGCAGGAAAGAGGCAATACTCACCCTTACCCAGCGGGCAAACTTTTGTTCAGGGGTCATTATTTTTCGGTCTTGTTATCTTCTTCGCGGATTGTCCGCAAATTGCAGGCGATTTGATTCAACGTGGCGCTGAAAATGTCGAGATGTTCCGGCGCGATGTTTTGCGATACGCGCGCCTGATACGTCTCAATCACCTGAGTGAGCCTTTGTAACAGGGCTTTTCCCTCAGACGTCAGCGTCAGAAGCCGGATGCGCTTGTCATAAGGCGATACGGCGCGCAGCAGGTATCCCTGCTTTTCCAGCTGTGTCAGGGTGCGCATCAGCGGCGGCAGTTCAATGCCCTGCACCTCCGCCAGCTCACTCATTGAGACGTTATCCCCGAGCTGATGAAGCTGCATCATCACCGTCCAGCTCGACTGGGTTAGCCCGGTATCGAGAATGGCCTCGTCGATGACGGCACGCCACTGGCGCACAATCATCGCCATCCGCATGCCCATCGGTCTGCGGCAGAACAGTTCTTCTTCACTCATGGGGAAACCTCTCGTCACACACGGTCAAGATAATAGTTATCAGGGTAACTATCAAGAAACGAGAGGCGAAAGCGCAGGAATTGCGAAAAGGGTGTTCTCCCTCTCCCTGTGGGCTGAGGGATCCCCACAAAATAATACCAGCACGGACGACCCCCTCTCCCTTGAGGGAGAGGGCTGGGGTGAGGGGGAACATACGGCTCTGGTGGTCATTCCGTTCACTTTATGTTCCTTGCTACTCTGTAAGGACATGGCCGGTGAACGTGCCAGGGCGGCTCAATCGCCACCGCCCTGGCGACCCGGGCTCCCGGCGGTAAATCGCCGCTTCGCGGTGCCTTCGGCTTATTCCTTCCGGCTTTTCGGGGACGGGCGGAGGTAACGTCCCTGTAAAGCCCGCCCTCTCGGCGCATCCATGCGCCTCGCCCCGGCCTACAGGAAACGCCTCAGCGATTTACAGCCGGACCTGGACATCGCTGTAAGTTATTCATTTCTCTGAAGCAATGTTCATCGCTTCAGGAAAAAAATTACTGGGGATCCCTCAGCCCTGTGGGAGAGGGTCGGGGTGAGGGCCCCAGCCCGCAGTGAAGTTTAGCGGCTAAAATGTCTCCTGACGGCACTTTTTCCCGATGTCGTCACAACCACCTCCCTGTACCCCGCCACCCGCTGGATCCACCCTTTGCTTTCCAGATGAATAAGCAGCGCCGCGCCAGCTTCGCCTCCGAGGTGAAACCGCCGCTCGCTCCAGTCCAGGCAGGCGCAGCAGGCCTTCCGGCGCGGATGCGCGCTTAACGAAATGCCGAGCGTCAGGAACTGCTCCCGGCCATAGAGTGTCAACGCTGAACCGTCAGCCTCCAGCCAGCCTTCCGTCTGCATGAAATCATAGATCTGCACCGCCACCGCGCCTGCGAGATGGTCGTAGCAGGTCCGGGCTTCACGCATGGCTTGCGGTGCGGTGGTTTCCGGCGGGGTAATGCGGCTCCACGAAAGCCCCATCATCTGCTCCACCAGCGCCGCCACGTCGTGCCCGGCAAGGCGATAATAGCGATGCCGCCCTTGCGACAGGCAGGTTATCAGTTGCCCTTCAAGCAGTCGGGCGAGATGCCCGCTGGCGGTCGACGGTGCGACATCTGCCGCCGCGCTCAGTTCGGTGGCCGTCCACGCCCGTCCGTCCATTAGCGCACAGAGCATCTTCACGCGCGACGGATCGGCCATTGCTGCCGCCACCGCGGCAATCGCCTTTTCCAGCATCGCGCTGTTATCAGGGGGTAAACTCGTCTTAAGCATGGGCCGCCCAGGGTTCGGTGATCTCTGCGGCCAGCTTATCATCATCCGTCAGCAGAATAAGGTGATTCGCATGGTCGCTGTACTGAGTCAGGATAGACACACCGCGTGCCGCCAGCGCCGCTGCGATCTCGCCCAGCTCGCCAGGGCGTTCCTGCTTAAGCTTTCTGATCACCGGCTGTCGCACCGCCTGCACGGTAAACCCGGCGTCGAGCAGCACGCGTCGCGCTTTTTCCCCGTCTTCCACCAGGAAATGGGCATGTGTACCAAATACGCCACCGCCCTCCAGCCCCACGCCGCTGCGGCCCAGCAGCTGTCCAAAGCGCGCCAGTTCACCCGGGATATCGCGAAAAATGACATGAACGTCATACATCGGCATGCCCTCCGGTTTCAGAGGTATATTCCCGCACGACCTGCGCTACCCGAATGCGGTAGTACGCAAAAATTGACTCACGCCCTTCGGCCTGCGCCGCCTGATGAAACACGTTCTGCTTCCAGCGGCGGACGGCCTCTTCATCACGCCACCAGGAAAGGGAGAGGATTTTGCCGTCGGTGGTCAGGCTCTGAAACCGTTCGATATCAATAAAGCCGTCGATGTCCGCCAGCAAAGGCTTGAGTTCGGCGGCAAGCTGAAGATAGCGCGCCTGATGGGCAGGCGCGGCTTTGGCTTCGAAAAGGACTGCGATCATGGTTTTCTCTCCGTTGTGATGTTGGGGAGAGAATGCAGGAGGGAAAAGCACAATGCTTCGGCAAGGAGCGAAGTATTGTGCCGGATGGCGCTGCGCTTATCCGGCCTACGGCTCAGGTAGGCCCGGTAAGCGCTGCGCCACCGGGCAGGTTTTAGCCCACCATCGACCTCGGCTCCATAAACGCCCGAATTCCCCACTCGCCCATCTCGCGTCCCAAACCGGAGTGCCTGAAGCCACCGAACGGCGCTTTCGGTTCATGGGCCAGGGTGTTCACCAGCACGCGACCGGAAACAATCTGCTGCGCCACGCGTCGTGCGCGGTCCACATCGCCGCCCAGCACCATCGCGCTCAGGCCGTAGTCGGTGTCGTTGGCAATGGCGATCGCCTCCGCCTCGTCACGATAGGGGATCACGCACAGCACCGGACCGAAAATCTCGTCGCGGGCAATGGTCATCCGGTTGTTCACGTCGGCAAACAGCGTCGGACGCACGAACCAGCCGTCCTGCGTGCCTTCCGGCCGACCTTCACCGCCCGCCAGCAGGCGTGCCCCCTCTTCGAGGCCTTTACGGATATAGCCCTGCACCCGCTGCCACTGCTTCTCGCTGACCATCGGGCCGACGTCTGTCGCACTGTTGCGCGGGTCGCCGGATTTCACCGCCGCCACGGCCTGCGCCAGCGCGGTTTCGATCTCCGCCTTACGCGAGTAAGGCACCAGAATGCGCGTCCCGGCCACGCACGCCTGCCCGCTGTTCATAAACCCGGCCTGAATTACCAGCGGGATCGCCTGCGCCAGATCCACGTCATCCAGCAGGATCGTCGGCGATTTCCCGCCTAACTCCAGCGTCACGCGCTTAAAGCTTTCCGCCGCGTTGCGCAGGATCGCCTTGCCGGTATGCGTCGAACCGGTAAACGAGATTTTTGCCACGTCCTGATGGCGGCTAATGGTTTCACCTACCGTCTCGCCGCGCCCGGTGACGATATTAAATACCCCTGGCGGTAATTCAGCATCGCGCAGCGCTTCAGTGACGATCCGGGTTTGCAGGGCGCTCATTTCACTCGGCTTGATCACCGCCGTGCAGCCTGCGGCGAGCGCGGCCGCCAGCTTGCCGCAGATAAACCCCGCGTCGCTGTTCCACGGCGTAATCAGCCCGGCCACGCCGAGCGGCGTCATCTGCACCGTTGCGGCACCTGCGGGGGTGACAAACTCAAACGCCTCCAGCGCCTCGATGGCCTGCGCAATCACCTCTGCCGGATAGCTTGCCATCCATGCCGAGCGCGAGGCGGGCGCACCGTACTCTTCAATGACCGCTTCCAGCAGATCGTCGTGACGGGCGGCCACGGCGGCGTGCATACGTTTTAGCGCCGCGATGCGTTCCTGCTTTGTGGTCTGCGACCACGCCGGAAACGCCGCTTTCGCCGCCGCAATGGCGCGCGCTGCGTCGACCTCATCCGCCAGACGAACCTGGCCGATGACCCGCGCCGTCGCCGGGTTGTACAAATCAAACCGTTCGGTACCGTGCGGGGTAACAAACGCGCCGTTAATAAAGATCTGTTCGATAGTGTGCATATAACCCTCCTCAGGCTGTGTAAGACCAGTCTGGCATGGCTTCTCCGTTGCGATAATCCACGCTATGCTGCAAGGGTTGTTTCGATTTTCAGGATAATCTATGCATCGTTCAGGTCTGACAGAGCTGGAAGTGGTGATAGCGGTGGTGCGACGCGGCAGCTTTCGCGGCGCAGCGCAGGAGCTGGGGATGTCCGCCACGGCGGTCAGCAACGCCATCGCCGGGCTGGAGAGCCGCCTTGAGACGCGACTTTTCAACCGCACCACCCGCAGCGTGGCGCTTACCGACGCCGGACAGCGCTACGTGGCGCGTATCGGCCCCGCCCTGCAGGAGATCCGTCTCGCCAGTGAAGAGATCCACAGCGACACCGGAGAACCCGCCGGCACGCTGCGTCTGAACGTGCCAAACCATATCGGCACGCTGTTTCTGGACCAACTGCTGATCGACTACATGATCCGCTACCCGAAAATGCGCGTGGAAACGGTGAGTGAAGCAAGGATGATCGACATCGTTGCCGAAGGCTATGACGCAGGGATCCGCCTCGAAGAGTCCGTGCCGCAGGACATGATCGCCGTGCCGCTGACCGGTGAGATCCGCCAGCTCGTCACCGCCACGCCGGCGTATTTTGCACGTCACGGCATACCCGAGACGCCGGACGATCTGCTTTCACATCAGGGGATCGGCATGCGTATGGCTCACGGTGGGATCTACCGCTGGGAGCTGGCCCGTCGGGGGGAAACGTACGCGCTTGCCGTGCCGCCGCGCTTTGCGACGTCCGATCTTTTTGCCTCGATCCGCGCCGTGAAAGCGGGATTAGGGGTGGGATTTTTACCGGAACTCTATATTCGGGACGAGCTGAAAAGCGGGGAGCTGGTGAGCGTCTTAAACGACTGGGCGCAGCCGTTTGCCGGGCTGCGCCTGTATTACCCAGGCCATCGCCACGTTCCGCCAGGACTGCGGGCGCTGGTGGCGATGGTCCGCGAGCGCGGGATTATTCCAGGTTAGCCTTATTCAGCCCGTACGCCGCATCCAGCGAACCGGGCGCCATGCGGGAGGTGATCCCCAGACGGTTCCAGGCGTTGATCGCCACGATGGCGAAGTTCAGCTCTGAAATCTCCACGTCAGAGAAGTGCTCCGCCACGCTGCGGTACAGCGCGTCACTCACCCCGTGAACGCCAATCTGGGTCAGCGCTTCGGTGAACGCCAGCGCCGCTTTCTCGCGGGCGCTGAACAGCGGAGACTCGCGCCAGGCCGCCAGATGGTACAGGCGCAGTTCGCGCTCGCCGGCGATTTTGGCCTCTTTTGAGTGCATATCCAGACAGAACGTACAGCCGTTCAGCTGCGACACGCGAATGTCGATCAGGTGCTTCAGCGCCGGGTCGATGGAGGTTTTTGCCACCTCCATACTCAGAGCGGACAGGGCGTTGGCGAGGGCAGGTGTAACTTTATGGTGGTTGACGCGAGTGCTCATGGTCTTTCCTCTTTTTGTGCGGCATATGTCATGCGATGAGGCAAATCTACGCCGTTCATGACATAGTAAAAAGATACAAAAAGCGTGAAACGAGGTAGGACATGAAGCCGGGCTATCACGAGATTTATTCCCGCTATCGCGACAACATCACGCGCGGCGTGCTGAAGCCGGGCGACAGGGTGCCAGCCATCCGCGTGCTGGCGGAAGAGCTGAAGGTGGCGCGTAAAACCGTCGAAACGGCGTACGCCATATTGACGGGTGAAGGGTATCTGGTGAGCCAGGGCGCGCGCGGCACGCGGGTTAACCCGGATTTACTGCTGCCGGATAAGACTGCCCCTGCGGAGCAGCCTACCGGAGCGCTTCCGGCCTCGCTCATCAGCCAGCGCGAGCGGGCCGGGTTTCTGCGTCCCGGCATCCCCGCCCTCGACAGCTTCCCGTATAAAAAGTGGCTGCTGCTGGCGGGCCAGGCGACGCGGGCTATGCGACAGGAGGAGATGCTCAACCCGCCCGTTCTGGGGTGGTATCCACTGCGCCAGGCCATCGCCAGCTACCTCAATATCTCGCGTGGGTTGTCCTGCAGCGCCGAACAGGTGCTGATCACCAGCGGCTACAGCGGCAGCCTGCGGCTGATCCTCGATACCCTCGCCAGCCGCAGCGACAAGGTGGTGTTTGAGGATCCGGGCTATTTTATGGGCCAGCAGCTGCTGAAGCGGATCGTGCCGCGGCTTCACACGGTGCCGGTCGATCGCAGCGGCATCGACACGGAATACCTGCTTCGTCACCATAGCGACGCCCGTTTTGCCATCGTCACCCCGTCGCACCAGAGCCCGCTGGCGGTGACGCTCTCCCTGCCGCGTAAACAGCAGCTGCTCGACTGGGCCAGCCAGAACGCGGCGTGGATTATTGAAGACGATTACGACGGAGAGTTTCACTACACCCGCAAGGTGCTGCCGTCGCTGAAAAGCCTCGACCATCACGACCGGGTGATCTTTATGGGCACCTTCAGTAAAACCATTATGCCGTCGCTGCGCATGGGCTACGTGGTGATGCCCGCCAGTACCGTCGGCGCCTTTACCGACTGCGCAGACATCACCACCAGCGGCCAGCCGGTGCTGACGCAAAAGATCCTCACCGCATTTCTCAACGAAGGGCATTTTTTCCGTCATCTGAAAAAGATGCGCGCGCTGTATCAGACCCGCCGCGACTGGATGATTGCCGCCCTGCAGGAGGTGTATGGCGATCTGTTTTTCACCGAGCAAAACGACGGTGGGATGCATATCGTGGCGTTCCTGACCAAAGGAAGCCGTGACCGGGAAGTGGCGCGCTGCTGGCAGGAACAGCAGCTCCAGGTCAATGCGCTTTCGGAGTGGTACCGCGGTTCCGGGAAGCGCTACGGGCTGGTGATGGGCTATAACAACGTGCGGTCGTATCAGGAGGCGCTGGAATTGCTGGAAAGGCCGAAATGGCAGACGTTTACGCTGTTGCGCTAAACATCGCCGGGTGGCGGCTTCGCCTTACCCGGCCTACTCGATCCCGTAGGTCCGGTAAGCGAAGCGCCACCGGGCGATAAATACCTCACACATCATGCCGCGACAACCCAACGTCCTTGAGCTGCTCGTCGCTCATCTGGCTCAATATGCGGCGGGTGCGGTTGATGCGATACCAGTTGCAGATCGTTTTCCCGATCCAGACGAACACAATAAACGGACGTTTTGAACGATTCTCGTAGAATTCCATGATGCTCTCCTCACTGTGTCAGTGGGGTTATCATCCCGGAAATACACCCGTGCAATACAGATGCAAAAACACCTTTTGTTTAACATACAGATCCGCTAAAACAGTATCTGCATGGCAATTTTCGCAGCAATCTGTACTGGTTTTATAATCTGTATGGTGAAAACAAAGGATACAGCATGACACGCTACCAACATCTGGCCAATCTTCTGGCTGAACGCATTGAGCAAGGGCTGTATCGCAGCGGCGAACGTCTGCCGTCGGTGCGCACGCTGAGCCAGGAGCACGGCGTGAGCATCAGCACCATACAGCAGGCCTACCAGATCCTCGAAAACCTCCAGTTGATCACGCCTCAACCGCGATCCGGCTATTTTGTCTCACCGCGCAAAGCCCAGCCGCCCGTCCCGGCGATGACGCGCCCGGTGCAGCGCCCCGTGGACGTTACCCAGTGGGATGAGGTGATGATGCTGCTGGACGCCCGCGCCGACAAAGAGATGATCTCCTTTGGCGGCGGTTCGCCGGACATTAACCAGCCGAGCCTGAAGCCCCTGTGGCGCGAGATGAGCCGCATCGCGCAGCATAACCCCGGCGAGATGCTGAGCTATGACGTGCTCGACGGGCGCCTGGAGCTGCGCGAGCAGATCGCCCGCCTGATGCTCGACGGCGGCTCCACCGTCTCGGCAAGCGACATTGTCATTACCAACGGCTGCCACGGCGCGCTGTCTATCGCCCTGCTCTCGGTGTGTAAACCGGGGGATATCGTGGCGGTGGAATCGCCGTCGTTTCACGGCACCATGCAGATGCTGCGCGGGTTTGACATCAAGGCAATTGAAATTCCTACCGATCCCGAGACCGGGATCAGCATCGAAGCGTTAGAGCTGGCAATGGAGCAGTGGCCGATCAAGGCGGTGATCCTGGTGCCCAACTGCAATAATCCGCTCGGGTTTATCATGCCGGAGACGCGGAAAAAGCAGGTGCTGGCCCTCGCCCAGCGGCACGATATCGTGATTGTCGAGGATGATATTTACGGCGAGCTGGCGGCGGAGTACCCGCGCCCGCGCACCATTCATTCCATGGATATCGACGGCCGCGTGATCCTCTGCAGCTCGTTTACCAAAACCGTGGCGCCGGGCCTGCGCGTCGGCTGGATTGTGCCGGGACGCTACTACGACCGGGTGATGCACATGAAATACGCCGCCGGCGGATTTAACGTGCCGGGCACGCAGATGGCGGTGGCGGCGTTTATTCGCGACGGTCATTACCATCGTCACGTTCGCCGTATGCGCCAGATTTATCAGCAGAATATGGAAACCTACACCTGCTGGGTGCGGCAGTATTTTCCGGCAGAGATTTGCGTCACGCGCCCGCAGGGGAGCTTCCTGCTGTGGATTGAGCTGCCGGAGAAGGTCGATATGGTGTGCGTCAGCAAGCAGCTGTGCCGGCTGAAAATCCAGGCCGCGGCCGGGTCGCTGTTTTCCGCCTCCGGGAAGTACCGCAACTGCCTGCGGATCAACGTGGCGCTGCCACCGACGGAGAAGAATCGCGAGGCGTTGAAGAAGATGGGAGAGGCGATTGTGATTGCGATGGAGGAGGGCTAGAGCGGCCTGATGCCCTCACCCCAGCCCTCTCCCACAGGGAGAGGGAGAAAACCGGGCAGCACTACTCGTCGAAGTACCAGTATCCCTGGTTAATCAGCCCGGTGAGCTCCTCAACAAACGCCGGGTTTTTCAGCGCATCGCCCAGCTCGGTCTGACCGAGTTCGGTGTAGCGGCACAGCGCATCTGCCGCCTTCGCGTCTACCGTCTCCAGCTGTTCGCTGTTGATGAAGAAGCTGCCGTTGATGTTCAGCACGCGCAGGCCGCTCAGGCGAGACAGCGTTTCGCCGCCCTGCAGCGCGTCCAGCACCTCTTCCGGCGCGTACGGCGGTTCGGCGGCGGCGATATCCAGCTCGTGGCGCGGCGTGGAGACAAAACTGCCGAACCATTTTGTGAAATCATCCGGCTTGCTAATCATGTCGATCATCATCTGACGAATGCGATCCAGCTCGTACTGCTCGACGCGGCCAGGATGTTCGCGGCAGGTCAGATCCGGATCGCTGTAGTGCTCGCCGCCCAGATCGTTTTCCAGCGCGTAGTCGGCGAAGCTGCTGATCAGATCGCGACCGTTTGGCCCACGGAAGCCGACGGAGTAGTTGAGCGCCGTTTCATGGGTAAAGCCGTCGTGCGGGAATCCTGGTGGAATGTAGAGGATATCGCCCGGGGCCAGATCTTCGTCGATGATCGGCTCGAACGGATCCACGTGCAGCAGCGCCGGATGCGGGCAGAACTGACGCATCGGCAGCTTGTCGCCCACGCGCCAGCGGCGGCTGCCCATCCCCTGAATGATAAACACGTCGTACTGATCGATATGCGGACCCACGCCGCCGCCCGGCACGGAGAAGGAGATCATCAGATCGTCCAGACGCCAGTCCGGCAGGACGCGGAACGGACGCACCAGCTCCGCGGCGGGCATATGCCAGTGGTTCACCGCCTGCGCCAGCAGCGACCAGCCGGTTTCGCCCAGATCGTCAAAGTGCTCAAACGGACCATTGCTGGCCTGCCATTTACCGTTGAAATGGCTCACCAGACGGCTATCGACCTCCGGCTCCATTGCCAGACCCGCCAGCTCGTCCGGGGTAATCGGGTCGACAAAATTCGGGAAGGCATTTTTCAGCACAACGGGTTGCTTTTGCCAGTATTTCTCAAGAAATTCCGGCCAGTTCAGGTTCAGTTGATACGCCATGGGTAGCACCAGTGAGAAGGGAAACAGGCGCGATTATAGGCAAGAAGGCAGAGGGGGAACTTGTCATGGGTCAAACCAGCACGTGTAGGTCGGGTAAGGCGAAGCCGCCACCCGACACAAACACGCCGCGAAAACTTAATCCAGCTTCAGCTCGTCATAGTGGGTAATCAGTTTACCCACGATACCGTAGTCCAGCGCTTCCGCCGGGGACATCCAGAAGTTGCGGTCAGTGTCTTTTTTCACTTTTTCCAGCGGCTGGCCGGTGGCATCGGCGATCAGCTTGTTCACGCGATCCAGCATGCGGATGATCTCGCGCGCTTCGATCTCAATATCCGTCGCCTGACCGCGCACGCCGCCCAGCGGCTGGTGGATCATAAAGCGGGTATTTGGCAGCGAGTAGCGGTGCTCTTTTTTCGCGGCCAGGAAGATGGTGATCCCGGCGCTCGCCACCCAGCCGGTGCCAATGACGTGGACTTCCGGGCGGATGAATTTGATGAAGTCGTGGATGGTATCGCCCGCTTCCACGTGACCGCCCTGGCTGTTGATGTACAGCTTGATCGGATCGTTGCTGACGCTTTGCAGCAGGATCATCTGGGTGATCACTTTCTGCGCCAGCTCCTGGTTGATCTCACCGGAGATCACAATCGAACGAGACTCCAGCAGTTTTTGCTGCAGAGCGCCCGCGCCGTTTGAACCTTCCGCTTTTTCCTTGTCGCTCTCTTTCAGTGTGTAGTGCATTGTTATGTCCTCAGCATTTAGCGCTCAAAACCAGAGTGTAGCCTGTTTTACGGGGTAAAGTCCTCAGAGACAAAGCGCGAAAACAATGATGAAGACGACCCGGGCAAACCGTACACCAGTCGGCCACGGCTCGCTATACTTCCTCTTCATACGGTTATCATATTGTTAAATGATAATGATAGTTAATGTGTTAAGATGAAAGGCAGCATAAACAGTCTCTTACCTCACCGTTGGGGCTGTTTCCATTCTTTTAAATCAGCACCGGGGCGGTGAATGGAACACATTGTGTATGTGGTTGACGACGACGACGCGGTCAGGCAGTCCGTTCTCGGCTTGCTGGAATCTGCGGATTTAGACGCCATCGGCTTTTCATCGGCAGAAGCGTTTCTTCAGCACCGCTTTGAAGAGCTCCCTTCGTGCGTGGTCCTCGATATGCAGATGCCCACCATCTCCGGTTTTGATGTAGCAGATGCCCTCAAGGACAGCGGGCGCGAGATCCCGATTATTTTTCTCACCGGCCACGGCACCATTCCGATGTCGGTGCGCGCCATCAAAGGCGGCGCTTACGAATTTCTTACCAAACCCGTCGAATCCACCGCGCTCATCGACGCCATTGAGTCCGCGCTGCAGCTGGCGGAGAACAACGCCGAGCGCAATAAAGAGCACTACGCCCTGAAGCAGCGCCATCTCTCCCTCACGCCGCGCGAACACGAGGTGCTCACGCTGGCGATAAGCGGCATGCTGAACAAGCAAATTGCCGCCGAGCTGGGCGTCAGTGAGATCACGGTGAAGGTGCACCGTCGCCGCGTGATGGAGAAAATGCAGGTGCGCTCGGTTGCCGAGCTGGTCAGGGCCGTTGAGCGCCTGACCAAAAGCCAGCCCGCGGAGTAACGTTTACCCTTCCTGCGCCGCCAGCGGCAGCGCAAAGGCAAACACCGTGCCGTAAGGCTCCCGGCGGCGCGCACTCAGCTTCCCGCAGTGTCGCTCAATGATGCTGGCGCTGATGGTCAGCCCCATCCCCATCCCCTGTGGCTTGGTGGAGTAGAACGAGTCAAAAATCTGCTCCAGCCGCTCGGGCTCAATGCCGCTCCCGGTATCGGCGATCTCAACGATCGCTTTCCCGTCCGCGTTGCTGGTGCTGAGGGTGATAGTGCAGGCGCGATCCTTCACCTCGGCCATCGCCTCAACGGCGTTCATCACCAGGTTAAGCAGCACCTGCTGGATCTGCACGCTATCGCCGGTGATAAAGCTGTCCTGCGCCTTCAACAGGTAATCAACGCTAATGTGTCGCTGCTCCAGCTCGCTGCGGGAGAGCGCGATGATATGGTGGATCAGATAGTGCAGATCGATGCGCGAGAAGGTGGGATCCTGCTTGCGCGTCAGGGACTGGATGCTGCGAATGATCTCCCCCGCCCGCGCGCCTTCCGCGGCGATCTCTTCCAGCCCTTCCCGCACTTTATCCAGCCGGGCCGGCTCCCGGCTGAGCCAGCGCAGGCTCGCTCCGGCGTTAGAGACGATCGACATCAGCGGCTGGTTGATCTCGTGGGCGATGGAGGAGGTCAGCTGCCCGACGGTGGTGGCGCGGGACACCCTCGCCAGATCCGCCTGCGCCACCCGCATGGCATCCTCCGCGGCGCGCTGGCTGGTGATATCGGTGATGATGCCGTAATACTCGTTCACCTCGCTGCCCACGCCCACCGGATCGCCAATGCCGAGGATATAGCGCGTTGAACCGTCGGTACGCTTGACCCGAAACTCCGCGCGCATGGAGAGCCCTTCGCGCACGCTCTGCGTGACGATGGTGCTGATGCGGGCGTAGTCGTCTTCGTGAACGAAGGTCAAAAACTCCGCCATGGAGATCATCTTTTGCTGCTCGGGCAGGCCGAGGATGCGGGCGTACTCCTCCGAGACAAACATCAGATCCTGCTCCAGCTCCCAGCGCCAGCTGCCGGTGTGGCTGATCTGCTCGCCCAGCATCAGCGAGGTCTGGCTGGCGCGCAGCTCTTTTTCCACCCGACGGCGCTGGATGTTCTCCGCCAGCAGCTCGGCATAGAGCCGCGCCGTCTCCAGGGATACCGCTGCCTGTGCGCCCAGCAGGCTGACCACGCGAGAATGCTCGGCGGTGAAGACTTCCGGCATCAGGCGGTTTTCCAGGTAGAGCACGCCCACCAGCCGCGCCTGTTTGAACATCGGGACGCACATGACGGCCGCCCCCGAGGTCACCAGATAGGGATCCTGACTGAAGGGGTGAAACTCCTCCGGCTTACCGGTGCGGATCTCCTGCCCGGTGCGGATCACCGCCGCCAGCACCGACAGGGGCATGTCGGTCGCCGTCGGCACGTCTTTCAGGATCCGCACCCGCACGCCGTCGGTGCTGGTCCAGGCGCTGGCCTCGATTTCCGGGATCAGGTTATCGCTCACGCGAAGCAGCAGGCCGCGCTGCGCCCCGGCGCGTTCGAGGAGGATCGTCATCATGTTTTCGATTAAGCGCTCAAGATTGATCTCTTCCGACAGCGCGCGGGAGGCTTTGATGACGCTCTGCAGATCGCGGATGGTCTCGTTCTGGGCGAACGCCACCGTGTCATAGGCACTCGCCTGCCCGGAGGCCAGCAGATGCGGGAAATCCTGCTCCAGCTGGCGCACCTTGGCCTGCGCGCCCGCCCGGCCCCAGGCGGCAATTGCGCCGCGGAAGTGTGCGTCCGAGGCGGTTGGGTAGCCGCAGGCCAGCGCAAAGCGGCCCGCCAGCTCGTGGGCCAGGGCATTAATCGGATTAAACCCGCCCTCGCGGGAGAGCCGGACCGCCTTCTCATATTGCTCAAGCGCAATGCTGTTCATCCCGTCCAGACGCACGATTTCGGCGTAGATCAGCGCCTCTTTATCCGCGAACGTGCCGGGATTAATACGCGCCCAGAGGGCGATTTTGTCGTAGTGGGCGTGAATGCTGCGGCGGTGGTTCGCCGAGAAGGTCTCCGGCGTCAGCTGACGTGACAGCGCCAGCGCGCTGTAGAGATGGTAGTCCAGCAGATGGATGTGCCCCGGCGCAGACCACGCGTACCACCCCGCCATCTCCAGATCCGCCTGTGCGTCGGCATACTCGCCGCAGGTAAAGTGGGCCATGCCGCGGTAGAGCCAGTACCAGAACAGCATGGTGGAGGTCTGCTCCGGCGCCTGCTCCGGCGACGCGGGCAGCAGCGCCTCCGGCAGCACCTGCGATGCGGTCCAGGTGCCGATAACCGGCGTGCGCAGGAACTCAACGTAGCCGCGCTGGACCATCAAAATGGTCTCCACGTCCTGGAAGTGGGTTTTACGCACGAACGCCAGGCCGCGATCGATGCTGGTCAGCACCCCGTCCAGGTGATCGCCCCGGGAGAGGAAGTTAATCACCTGGTGGCAGGCCGCAAAGCAGGCCATCGTCATATCCCCGTGGGTCACCGCCGAGGTAAAGCAGGCCTTCGCGCACTCGATGGTAAACGATAAAAGCTGGGTCCAGACGCTGAGCTGGTCGAGCGGCAGCAGGGTTTTAGCTTCGAATGCGTCGTAGCCGTGGCGATTGACCAGTTCGCGGGCCAGGGTGCCGTACTGGAAGCCGAGGCGGTACTCGGCGTAGCGGTGGCCCATCAGCACGCCAAACCAGGCCATCGCCGTGGTGGAGGCGCCGGTAATGCCGTGGTCGAGCGTCAGGTGCATCATGCGGCAAAGCAGTAAAAAGTGCAGGCGCGGACAGATGAAGCTGGCGCAAATGCTGGCGCTGTAAAGCAGGTTCATCACCGCTTCGGTTTCCGGGGTATCCATCCGCGAGAGCGGGGCAAACAGGGTTTGCGGCGCGTCGCCCGCGCGGTTACAGAAGTGTTCCCAGGCCTCGTCGCAGTCGGCATCTTCCGGATAGCGGCTAATCTGGATCCCGAAAATCCCCAGCCAGCAGAGCGCCGCCTCCAGCGCCAGGCGGCTGTCCGACTGGCGAATGTACACTTCCACCAGCAGATTGGCCGCCAGCGCCTTTTCGGTCAGCCCGCCGGGGCAGCCGAGAATGGCGTCACACAGCTCGCGGGTGCGCGCCAGATGCCCCAGCGCAAACTCGCAGCCCGCCTCTTCGATATCGAGCATAAAGTCTGACACCGTCCCGGCGTTGCCCAGCGCTCGGGCAGTCTGGATATAGCTCAGCGCCGAAAGGTAATCACCCGAACGTTTCGCGCGTCGCGCGGCCAGCAGGCTCAGCTCGCGAAACATCTGGCGCTGCGGGGCCGGCTGGATGCTGTCCAGCGCGGCCGTGACGTGATGTACGGCGCGAAACAGCAGCTCGTTCCCCGCCGCCTGCCGCGCGGCGTCGGCCAGCAGGCTGGCGGTGGTCAGATGAAGATGGCTTTTCTCATGCCGATCCAGCAGCGCAAAGGCGGCCTCCTGCACCCGGTCGTGGGTGAAGGAGTACGCTTTCTCCGTCAGCACGATCAGCTGCGCCATGACCGCCGGATGCAGCGCGTAGCGCATTTCCGCCATCGATATACCAACCACGCGGCAGATCATCTCCATTTCGCCCGTGCCGCCGAGGCAGGCAAGGCTGCCCAGCAGGCGACGCGTCTCGTCGGGCAACTCTTCCAGCTTCTCCAGCACCAGGGTGACGACGTTTTCGGTGTAATGCCGGGCGCGGATCGCCTGCAGATCGTAGTGCCACTTGTCCTGATATTTGTTGTGCACCACCAGCCCGTCATCGACGATGCGGCGGAAAAACTCGTGTACAAAGAGCGGGTTGCCCCCGGTCTTTTCATGGATCAGCGTGGCGAGGTCGGTCGTCGCCGTGCTGCGGGTACGAAACACCGTCCCCAGCCAGCGGGACACGGTTTTGACCGACAGCGCCTGCGGGACAATTTCGCTCGCGTGCTGCGCCGCCTCCGGCAGGCTCGCCAGCTGCTGTTGCAGTGCGGGTTCGGACAACGAACCGATGTCGCGGTGAGCGACCACCACCAGCAGCGGGATCGCGCCGCAGTTCACCAGCAGGTAGTTGAGCGTATGCAGGCTGGCGGCGTCGCTCCACTGGAGATCGTCGAGTACCAGCACCAGCGGGCAGCCCTGCGAGGCAAAGGTTTTCACCAGCGCCAGCACCATATGGCTGAAGCGCGCCCGGGCATCAATGGAAAACGTATCTGCCGGGAAGCGCGGTTTGCGCTCAAGCAGGAGGCCCAGCTCGGGCACGAGGCTCACGGCCAGCGCCTCGTGTCCTTCCAGGGCGCGAGAAAGACGGATTTTCCACTTCGCCACCTCGTCTGCCGGCAGGCCCAGCAGGTGCAGGGTCAGGGGGCGGAACGCGGAGCTTAATACGCCGTAGGGCAATGACGGTGAAAACTGATCCACTTTGCCCACCGCCAGCAGCACCGTACGCTGCTGGAGCGTTTTTAACGCCGTCGCAATGATGGAGGATTTGCCGATCCCCGACGGCCCGCCGATGGTCACCAGCTCCGGCACGCGGTTCTGCCCCACCCTCTCAAACGCGGCAATGACGTCATTCGCCTGCGGATGCGTCGCGAACAGCGAGTCTGCCAGAAGAATAGCCGGGGTGCGGTCCTGCTGGCCGGGGGTAAAGGCAACGATCTCGCCCTCACCGGTCAACGTCGCCTGGCAGCGGCGGAGGTCGGCAATCAGCCCGTCAACCGTCTGGTAGCGGTTATCGGGGTGCTTCTCCAGCAGCTTAAGGATGATGGTCGACAGCATTCCCGGCACATCCGGGCGTATCGCGTCCGGGGCCAGCGGCGCCGAGGCAATATGGTAATGCGCCCAGTTGGTCCGATCGTCCTCCCCCAGTTCAAACGGCAGGCGTCCGGTCAGGAGTTCATACAGCACCACGCCGAGGCTGTAGAGATCGCTGCGACCATCGACGGGGCGCTGGGTGCGGGAGGTGTGCTCAGGGGACATATACGCCGGCGTGCCGCCTGAAACGGCAAGCCGGGTCTGCGCGAAGGCGCCGGAGAGGCTGCATGAAAGGCCAAAGCTGCCCAGACGGCAGGTGGCATCGTGATGAACAAAAATATTGCCGGGCTTGATATCGCCGTGGATCAGGTTTTGCAGATGCATCTGGCGCAGAGGAACGCAGATCTGGATCGCCAGCTCGATAAAGCGCGCGATGCCCGAGATCGCCCTGCCCGCGCGCCGCGCCAGCAGCTCAAACGAAAACGGGGCGTACACCAGCGCGAAGCGTCCCCGGTACTGGGTGGACGCGACGGCGCGAATGGCCCAGCTATCCTGCAGCGCGTCACGCAGCGCAAACTCGTTTTTCAGCAGCCGGGTGGCCCGCTCTTCCTCTTCGTCGCTGACCGCGGTGGCGATAATGAACGAGCCGCCGGAATGAGGATGTCGCGCATGCATCCAGGCGATTCCGCCCTCCTGCGCCAGCACGGTAAAAATCACATCCTCTTTAAGGACAAAAACCCGCCCCTGGTGAAGATTTCCCTGGGCGGGCCAGAATGCAGGCTGCTCGTGTTCGTTCATCCGCGATCCTTATCGTCGGCGGGCCAGCTCCCGCTGAATATGATCCAGCAGAATATCGATGTTAATCGGCTTACGCAAAAAAGCAGCGGCGCCCAGACCGAGAGCGTACCGCTGCATATTTTCATCAGCATGACCGGAGATAAAGAGCACGGGCGGCGGCGGTACGGCCAGCAGCCGCAGCTTGTCAAACAGCTCAAGGCCGCTCATGCCCCGGAGCTTGATATCGGTGATCACCAGCGCCGCGCCGGACAGGGCAAGCGGATGGCTCAGAAATACCTCTGCCGAATCAAACGTGTCGGTTGAATAGCCTTCCGACTCCAGGAGATTACTCAACCCGCTGCGGACGGAACGTTCGTCATCAATGATGGCAATGCGCCACGGCAGCGTCATGCTGTTATTCCTCTAACCAGTCATTAAACGTCGCGATCGTCCTTCGCGGGCGCAGGGGGCGCCGTGCCGCTGATTTTCGGTACGCATTCGTGACGAAACCAGGCGAGGGTGAGCGGTTCGCGACTCAGTAAACGTCGTCCCACCGGGATGAGCTGTTCGCCCACCAGCATGCCGAACAGGCCAAGCAGGGCGACAACCGGCGGTGCCGGGGAATGGACGTCGAGCAGAGCGTAAATTACCCCAGCAACCACGCCGCACACCAGCGAAATTATCCATGCTTTCATGATGACGCTCCCGTCTGCGATGCCGCCTGCGGAACGGTCACCTGAGGAGGTGGGGCGCCGTCGCGGGATAAGAGATGGCGCGTCGCCTGTTCACCCGCCAGCATCCCCAGCAGGCCAATCAGCGCCAGCGCGGGCGGCGCGGGGGAGCGCACCTTCAGCACGGCATACATCAGGCCAATCAACACGCCTGCCGCAAGGGATATCAGCCCAGTACTCATCGTGAACTCCAGTGAAAGAGGCAGCGGCGAGCCGGATGAGGGGCCAGCCCGCCGACGGGACTTAGCGAGCCGGGACCGGCGCTAAAGTGCGGTGCTCGCTCTTCTGGCGAGACGGCGCTTTGTGCACCATGGTGTAGGCGTAATCCACGCCCATGCCGTACGCGCCGGAGTGCTCGCGCACGATGTCCATCACCGCGGTGTAGGTCTCTTTACGCGCCCAGTCGCGCTGCCACTCCAGCATCACCTGCTGCCAGGTCACCGGGATCACGCCTGCCTGGATCATGCGCTGCATCGCGAAGTCGTGGGCTTCTTTGGAGGTGCCGCCGGACGCGTCCGCCACCATATAAATTTCGTAGTCGCCTTCCAGCATTGCGCACAGGGCAAAGCTGTTGTTGCACACTTCGGTCCACAGACCGGCAACCACGACCTTCTTCTTGCCGTTGGCCTTCAGCGCGTCGCGCACTTTCTGGTCGTCCCAGGAGTTCATGGAGGTACGCTCCAGAATGTCCTGGCCCGGGAACACGTCCAGCAGCTCAGGATAGGTGTTACCGGAGAAGCTTTCGGTCTCTACGGTGGTGATGATGGTCGGGATGTTGAACACCTTAGCCGCTTTCGCCAGCGCCACGGTGTTGTTTTTCAGCACCTGGCGGTCAATCGACTGCACGCCAAACGCCATCTGAGGCTGGTGATCGATAAAGATTACCTGACAGTTCGCAGGGGTTAACACTTCGAGCTTTGAAGAGGTCATAGCATTTTCCAGTGGTTAAGGGTAGAAATCGCCGCGAGCGCCGCGACGATAAAGTCACCCTCATCCTGCGGTTTTCCCTCTCCGCGCGTAATTATCTCTTCGTATAGTTAACCTTAGGTATAGTTATACTTTGGTATACCTATCCTATTGTATAACTGGATCTTTGCCGAAACCGGTTCCCATAATCCTGACCATTCCCCTCTCAGTCAGGAGCAGTTATGGATACCCCAGGTAAAGCCGATCTCATTCTGGTTAACGGCCAGTTTCACACCGTCGATCGCGAGAATCCTGTCGCGGAAGCCGTTGCCGTGCGCGACGGAAAATTTCTGGAAGTGGGTACCGTCGCCGAGGTGATGCAACACCACGGCGACGGCACCAAAGTGGTGGATTTGAAAGGCCACACCGCCATCCCCGGCCTCAACGACTCGCACCTGCACCTGATCCGCGGCGGGCTGAACTACAACCTCGAGCTGCGCTGGGAAGGCGTGCCGTCCCTGGCCGACGCCCTGCGGATGCTGAAAGAGCAGGCCCTGCGCACCCCGTCGCCCCAGTGGGTGCGCGTGGTCGGCGGCTGGAGCGAGTTCCAGTTTGCCGAGCGCCGCATGCCAACACTGGACGAAATTAACGACGCCGCGCCGGATACCCCGGTCTTCATCCTGCACCTGTACGACCGCGCCCTGCTCAACCGCGCCGCGCTGAAGGTGGTCGGCTACACCAAAGACACGCCAAACCCGCCGGGCGGGGAGATCCAGCGCGATGCCAACGGCAACCCGACCGGGATGCTGATTGCCCGTCCGAACGCCATGATCCTCTACGCCACGCTGGCCAAAGGGCCGAAGCTGCCGCTGGAGCAGCAGGTCAACTCCACCCGCCAGTTCATGCGCGAGCTCAACCGCCTGGGGCTGACCAGCGCCATCGACGCGGGCGGCGGCTTCCAGAACTACCCGGAAGATTACGAGGTGATCGCCGAGCTGCACGCGAAAAAGCAGATGACCATCCGTATCGCCTACAACCTGTTTACCCAGCGTCCGGGCCACGAGCTGGAAGACTTTGAAAAATGGACCGACATGCTCACGCCGGGCCAGGGCAGCGACTTCTTCCGCCACAACGGCGCGGGCGAGATGCTGGTCTTCTCCGCCGCCGATTTTGAAGATTTCCTCGAGCCGCGCCCGGATCTCGCGCCGGGCATGGAGGACGAGCTGGAGCGCGTGGTGCGCCACCTGGTGGAGCACCGCTGGCCGTTCCGCCTGCACGCCACCTATAACGAATCCATCAGCCGCATGCTGGACGTCTTCGAGAAGGTGAACCGCGGCATTCCGTTCAACGGCCTGCACTGGTTCTTCGACCACGCGGAAACCGTGTCACAGGCCAACATCGACCGCATCAAAGCGCTCGGCGGCGGCATTGCCGTCCAGCACCGCATGGCCTTCCAGGGGGAGTACTTCGCCGAGCGTTACGGCATCGAAGCCACCCGCCACACGCCGCCGGTGGCGAAAATGCTCGAGACCGGCGTACCGGTGGGCCTGGGAACGGACGCCACCCGCGTGGCGAGCTACAACCCGTGGACCGCGCTCTACTGGCTGGTCTCCGGCCGCACCGTCGGCGGGATGCAGATGTACGATCACAGCGCCCGTCTGGACCGCGATACGGCCCTGATGCTCTGGACCC
Organism: Enterobacter sp. SGAir0187; assembly: GCF_002952735.2. Lineage (NCBI taxonomy): Bacteria > Pseudomonadati > Pseudomonadota > Gammaproteobacteria > Enterobacterales > Enterobacteriaceae > Enterobacter > Enterobacter sp. SGAir0187. The sequence continues at coordinate 1,956,888 of NZ_CP025034.2, forward strand.
AGGGCAGCGCGTGGTTCTCCAGCGAGCAGAACCAGAAGGGGCAGATTAAAGTCGGCCAGCTCGCCGACCTGGCGGTGCTGAGCAAAGACTACTTCCGCGTGCCGGAAGAGGAGATCAAGGGCATCGAGTCCGTTCTCACGGTGGTCAACGGCGACATCGTCTATGCCGCGGGCAGCTTTGGCCCGCTCGCGCCGCCGGCCATCCCGGTTCTGCCCGAGTGGTCCCCGGTGGTCAAGGTGCCGGGCCACTACCGCAGCGCGCCGCCGCAGGCCGCACGCGTGGGTATGAGCGCCGTCCACCACTGCAGCGGGCCGTGCGGGGTTCACAGCCACCAGCATGACTTCGCCCGCACGTCAGCGATGCCGGTGTCCGACGATAACGCTTTCTGGGGGGCGCTGGGCTGCAGCTGCTTTGCATTCTGATGAAAAACACCTTTACCCCGCCCCGGGTCGACCTGGGGCTGTTCTTTCTGCGCCTGACCGGCAGCCTGCTGCTGCTGTACGTGCACGGCCTGCCGAAGGTGCTGCACTTCAGCGAAGAGCTGACGCGCATCGAAGATCCGTTCGGCTTCGGGCCTTACGCCAGCCTGATCCCGGCGATTGTCGCCGAGGTGGTTTGCCCGCTGTTTATCATTGCGGGCGTCTACACCCGCCTGGCGTGCCTGCCGATTATCGGCGTGCTGCTGGTGGCGATGCTGGCGGTCCACCCGAACTGGTCGATTGCCGAAGGGCAGTTTGGCTGGCTGCTGCTGATTATCTTCACCACTCTCGCCCTCACCGGGCCGGGCCAGTGGCGGCTGCAGCGTAAGGCAGCGGAGAGGTTCGCATGACCCAGGTTAACGACGTTCGCGACGCACACGTCGAGACGACGCCCGCACCGACGGTTTCACCCTGGCAGCCGCTGAGCCAGCCGGTGTTCCGCATGCTGTGGATCGCCACGGTGGTCTCTAACGTCGGCTCATGGATGAGCGACGTCGGCATCAACTGGAGCATGCTGACCCTGAGCGCCGACCCGCTGGATATCGCGCTGGTGCAGGCGGCCAGCAGCCTGCCGATGTTCCTCTTCGCCCTGCCGTCCGGGGTGATGGCGGACATCGTTGACCGGCGTAAATACCTGCTCTTCTCCCAGCTGTGGGTGTTCATCGCCGCCGCCGGGCTGACGGCGCTCTCCTTCACCGGACACGTCACCCCCACCGTGCTGCTGGTGGCGACGTTTCTGCTGAGCGTGGGGGCGGCGATGAGCTCGCCGCCGTTCCAGGCCGTGGTGCCCGATCTGGTGAGCAAGCCGGAGCTGGGCGCCGCCGTGGCGCTGAACTCGCTCGGGGTGAACATCAGCCGGGCGATTGGCCCCGCGCTGGGCGGTTTCCTGCTGTCGCTTGCCGGGCCGTGGATGGTGTTTGCCCTGAACGCGCTGTCCGTGGTGGGCGTGGCATGGGTACTGTGGCGCTGGCGTCCGGCCCCGTCCATTCAGCGTCTGCCGCCGGAGCACTTCTTCTCTGCGGTGCGCACCGGCATCCGCTACGTGCACGCCGCCCCGGTGCTGCGCAACGTGCTGGTGCGTACCGTGGCCTTCTTCGTTTTCGGCAGCGCGGGCTGGGCGCTGCTGCCGCTGGTGGCGCGCCGTGAGCTGGGCCTGGGCCCGGCGGGCTACGGCGTGATGCTGGCGTGCATTGGCCTGGGGGCGATTGCCGGGGCCATTCTGCTGCCGCGCCTGCGCCAGCGGCTGAACGCTGACCGCCTGATGGTGGCCGCGAGCCTGGTCTTTGCCCTCACCATGCTGGCGCTGGCGTTTGTGCGCCACGTCTGGCTGCTCAACCTGTTTGAGTTCTTCACCGGCTTCGCGTGGATTGCGGTGCTCTCGACGCTGAACCTCGGCGCCCAGCGCAGCGCCGCCCGCTGGGTGAAGGCCCGCGCGCTGGCGGTCTACCTGACGGTATTCTTCGGCTCGATGACCACGGGCAGCGCCATCTGGGGGCAGATTGCCTCCCGGTTCGGCACCCCGACCGCGCTGGTTGTCGCCACGCTGGGTATGGTGCTGGCAAGCGCCACCGTGTTCCGCTGGAAGCTGGAGAAAGACCCGGAATTAAACCTCGACCTGAGCGGCCAGCCGCTGGACGGCGTGGAGATCGACCTGCCGAACGAGCGCGGCCCGGTGCTGGTCTCGCACGAGTACATCATCGACCCGCACAACGCGAAAGCCTTCCTGGAGGCGGTCCACGAGCTGCGCCGGGTGCGACGCCGCGCCGGGGCGATGAGCTGGGCAGTGTACGAGGATATTGAGCGTCCCGGCCTGTTTATCGAGACCTTCCTGATGGGCTCCTGGATTGAGCATCTGCGCCAGCAGGAGCGCCACACCATGAATGACCTCCTGCTGCAGAGCCGCGTTCTGGCTTTTCATCAGGGCACAACATCACCGGCCATTCGTTATCTGGTCGCGCCGGTATAACCACAACCATCACCTGCACAGGAACACACTATGGCAACGTTTAAGGCAAAAGACGGCACGCAGATTTACTACAAAGAAGGCGGCGCGGGCAAACCGGTTCTCTTCAGCCACGGCTGGCCGCTGGACGGCGACATGTGGGACAGCCAGCTGAACTACCTGGCCGAGCGCGGCTTCCGCGCCATCGCCTTTGACCGTCGCGGGTTTGGCCGCTCGGATCAGCCGTGGAACGGTTACGACTACGACACCTTTGCGTCTGACATCAACGACCTGATCACCACCCTGGACCTCCAGGACGTGACGCTGGTGGGCTTCTCCATGGGCGGCGGCGACGTGACTCGCTACATCAACAACTACGGCAGCGCGCGCGTGGCCGGTCTGGCGCTGCTGGGCGCGGTGACGCCAATCTTCGGCAAATCCGACTCCTTCCCGCAGGGTGTGGATCAGAGCGTGTTCGACGGCATTCGCGACGGACTGCGTAAAGATCGCGCCCAGTTCATCAGCGACTTCGCCACCCCGTTCTACGGCACCAACGCCGGGCAGACCGTGTCCGCAGGCGCGCTGACGCAGACGCTGAACATCGCCCTGCTGGCGTCCCTGAAGGGCACCATCGACTGCGTGACCGCGTTCGGCGAAACCGACTTCCGCCCGGATATGGCGAAAATCGACGTGCCGACACTGGTTATTCACGGCAGCAACGACCAGATCGTGCCGTTTGAAAGCACCGGCAAGCTGGCGGCAGAGATGATCAAAAACGCCACGCTGAAGGTGTACGACAACGCGCCGCACGGCTTCGCGCTGACCCACCAGGACCAGCTCAACGAAGACCTGCTGGCGTTTGTGAAGTCGCTGTAATTTTCTGTAGGCCGGGTAAGGCGCAGCCGCCACCCGGCGCTTTCGCAGACGCGTTCCGCTCCGCCAGCAGCCGACAAATCTCCGCGTGCTTCTCCTCGGTAAAGGTAAAGCGCGACATAAAGCCCATGCGGATCAGCGACCCAATCGCCGGCAGCAGGCAAATCCCGAAGAACAGCCCTGACAGCACGCTCTCGCTCTGAATTTGCGCCTGCGGCACGTAGCCGATCATCGTCAGAAACACGCCGATTAACCCGCCGCCTACCGCCACCGACATCTTGCCGGTGAAGGTCTGCCCGGAGAAAGTGATCGCCGCGCAGCGCTTGTGGGTGTGGTACTCCGCGTACTCGATGGTGTCGGCAATCATCGACGAGGTGAGGATGTTGGTCATCATCACGAACAGCGTGCTCAGGCCGAGCAGAATAAACAGCATCGTCACCTGTTGATAGCCCACAAACCACATCACCACGCGCACCGCCACGTCCAGCCCGCAGAGGATCATAAACAGCTTCCGCTTCTGCATCCGGCGCGTCAGCATCGGGGCGACCAGGCACAACACCGCCGCGACTATTCCCATCACGCCAATCGCCATCTGCAGGCTGCCGTCGCCCAGGTTGTTGATAAAGAAGTAGATATAGAGACCGCCCGCCACGTTGTGGAACACGCAGAAGAAGAACGACAGCAGGACGATAAACAGCGGCTTGTTCTGACGCAGGTTGTGGAAGGTGTCGCGGATGGTCACCTTCTCCGGGCTCGGCGGCACGCGCTCTTTGATCTGCATGAAGCCGTTAAGCATCAGCGGCAGGCCCACCAGCATCATCACCAGCGCCGCCATAAAGTAGCCTTTGTCATTGCTGTACTGGGCGAAGTAGGCCGCCAGCTTCGGGAAGAAGATGTTGGCGCAGGCAATCCCGGCGTTCACCCCGAGCATCGCCGCCGTCACCGCGCGGGTGCGCTGCCCGGAGTCGTTGGTCATCACCGACGACATCGACCAGAACGGGATATCGGAGATGGCGTACAGCGTCCCCCACAGGATGTACGTCACCCCGGCGTAGAGGATTTTGGTGGTCATGTCCGCTTCGATTTTATAGAACGACAGCAGCGTGACGCCGGTGATCAGTAGCGGGGCGATCAGCAAAAAGTGGCGAAACTTGCCGAACCGGCTGTTAATGGTATCCATAATGCTGGCAAACAGCGGATCGTGAACCGCGTCCCACGCGCGGGCAATCAGGAAGATGGTGCTCGCCGCCAGCGCCGAGATCCCCAGCACGTCGGTGTAAAAATAGTTAATAAACGAACCCACTAAACCAAAGCTAAAACACTGACCTAATCCATAACCAAAATAAGACCACAGCTCGCGAGACGGTATTTTCATTGTCGTTGCCATTGTTATATGCCTGCCTGGTTGCCCGGCGGTGGACCGCCGGGTCGATATTATTAGTCCTGCGCCTGCGGGGCGATCTTGCGCAACTGCTGCATCAGGGCGATTTCACGGCGCGAGAACGGAATGCCGTTCTCCTCAAACACGTCGTGGAACCAGAGGCGGCAGTAGTCCGTGGACTCCTTCATCACCACCGGCCACGGCAGCCACGTCTGGGTTTTACCGCGCACCAGCCCCCACTGGTACGGCGCGACCTTCGCCGCGTACATCAGCGGGAGCTGCTCTTCGATGGTGCTGCCCACGTGGCGCGCCAGCCATTCGGTACAGAACAGCGGTCGGCCAAGCTGTTGCAGTTGCTGGATAATCGCCGTCATGCGCCCCGTGTGGGTGTAGGCGTGGAAGCTCACTACGTCCGAGAGCGCCAGCGCGGTCTGGTCCAGCGGATGCTGGAAGAACGTCTCGCCTTCCTCTTCCGGCGGCAGGCGCCACGCGCAGACGGTGAGCGGCTGGGTTGGATCTTCTTCACGCACCCACTGGAACGCCAGCTTCATCAACTCGTGGGCGCAGGTCTCCAGCTTCGCGTCGTACTGCACCTCCTGCGTGCCCGTCGCGAAAATGCCGCGGTTGCCCGGCTCGTTGTAGAGATCCCACAACAGCACGCGCTTATCCTCGCGGAACTGGCGGACAACGTCGCGGATATAGCGCTCAATGTCTGCCCAGCAGTCCGGATCGCACACCTTGTCGCGCCCCGGGCTCGCCGCTGCCTGGCTGTTGTGCTTGCCCGGCACCGGCGGCTTTTGCGGGCCGAGGTACGGTTCGTCGCCGGAGAAGCCGCAGTCGTCCATCAGGGTCAGCATGGTGCTGAACCCGTGGCCGTCAGCAATCGTCAAAAAGCGGTCGATGCGCGCCATCAGCCCGTCGCGGTCGTGCTCCCAGACGATAAACGGCAGGTTGATGCGCAGGGTGTTATAGCCCGCCTCCGCCGCCCAGCCCAGCTCGCGGTCGATAGTTTCAGCATCGAAGGTCTCTGCCTGCCAGATATCGGTCCAGTTCACCGCCGTCGACGGCAGATAGTTAAACCCGCACAGCCAGCCCTTCTGCTGATACCACGCCTGTGCCTGCTCCCTGCTCCACTGCTCTTTCATTACGCGTCCTCTTACTGATAATATTTAGCTAATAAATATTAGCTGCGGGATAAATGCGCAATTTCCCGCACGAAGAAAAGCGATGCCCCTCACAAAGTTCGCGCTTCGATGAATGAGAAACGTGATCGACGGCGCGTAAGCGTGCGGTTAGGGTATGATGCGAATTCGCGAAAGGGAGAGGACGGATGAAGCGAAAAACAAAAGTGACGATGAACGATATTGCGCGGGCGGCGGGGGTGTCGCAGGCGACGGTATCGCTGGTGCTTAACCAGTCCCGCAACATCAAGCTCAGCGACGACACCCGCCAGCGGGTGATTAGCGTCGCCACCGAGCTCGGCTACGACCGCCTCCCCGCCGTTCACGCCCCGCGCAACCAGGAAGAGATCGCCCTGCTGGTGAGCTCCATGCAGAGCTTCGACCCGTTTATCGACGCCATCAGCCAGGCGCGGGAAGCGGCGTGGCGCAACGAGACCCTGCTCACCGTCTACGACTACGGCGACGATATCGAGCTGGCGCTGAACATCATCCGCCAGCTGGAGAAGCGCAACTGCATCGGGATTATTCTCGCATCCCCGGTCACCACGCTGGTGGACATGACGGCATTTCAGGACTGCACCCGCATCCCGCTGGTGCTGCTCAACCAGCGCGACCCCGGCTCGCCGCTGCTGCCGTCGTTTATCCCGGACGACTACGCCAACGCTTTCCAGGTCACTAAACACCTCATCGCCTGCGGCGCAACGCGCATCGCCCACATCACCGGCGAGAGCTGGATGGAGGCCTCGCGCCAGCGTCTGGCGGGCTACCAGGCGGCACTGCAGCAGGCCGGACTCGCGTGCGACGACGGCCTGGTGCGCCAGACCAACTGGCAGTTCAGCGAGTCCTTTACCGCCACCACGTCCCTGTTGGAACTGGCCGAGCGCCCGGACGCCATCTTCTGCGCCAGCGACTGGCTGGCGATTGGCTGCTATCAGGCGCTGGCGGTGAACGGCGTGCGCATCCCGCAGGACATGCTGCTGGCGGGCTACGACGACCAGAAGATTTCCGAGCAGCTCACCCCGCCGCTGACCAGTATCCAGCTACCCTACAGCGAGCTGGGACGGCTGGCGGTGGAGTACCTGTGCAATCAGGAAGATGCCGCCACGCACGTGACGCTGGCGGGCAGGCTGAAGGTGCGCGCCTCAAGCCTCGTCTGAGGTAAACACCATGCCCGCATAGGGCTTCTCGCGACACGCCGCCAGCCGCGCGGCGAGGCTGCCCACGTGCAGCTCCAGCTTGTGGCCGTCCGGGTCGAGAAAATAGAACGACGCCCCCTCGCTTTTGTTCTGCTTCCAGACGGTGACGCCCGCCTGCTCCAGCCTGTGCGAGAACGGTTCAAAATCCTCTTCCGCCACGGTAAACGCGTAGTGGGTGTAGTCGCTCTCCTGCGGCGGCACGTACTGGCGCGCCTCGTCGTACGACAGGCAGACCCACAGATCGCCGCAGGTGAGATAGGCCCCGGTATTCCAGCGGGCGTGCAGCGTCAGGCCCAGCAGCGCGTGCCAGAAAGTGACGCTTTTTTGCAGGTCGCTGACCGCGAGGGTCAGATGGTTGAGTGATTGCAGCATGACGTGCCCTTTTGTTTTTCGCGCCGGACGTGATACGGTAAAGAGATGAACATAAACCACGCCGTGCTCACCGTAAACCGCTGGTGGCTGCCTTCTTAAAGGCGGCACGGAGTAGTTTTCCCCATTTTCAGATAGCCGCCGAAAGGCGGCTTTCACATTTCTAAGACCCCTTTCGGCATTACAACGTTAAGGAGTCTTTATGAACCCGCAAACCATCCTCACCGGCGATCGCCCAACCGGCCCGCTGCACCTCGGCCACTACGTCGGATCGCTGCGCCAGCGCGTGGCGCTGCAGCAGACGCACAACCAGTTTGTGCTGATCGCCGACCTGCAGGGGCTGACCGACAACGGCAGCAACCCGCAAAAAATTCGCGACAACATCCCCGAAGTGCTGGCCGACTACCTCGCCGCTGGCATCGACCCGAACCTGACCACGATCTGCCTGCAGTCCGCCCTGCCCGCCCTCGCCGAGCTGACGATGCTGTATATGAACATCGTCACCGTCGCCCGCGTGGAGCGTAACCCGACGGTGAAAAACGAGATTGCGCAGAAGGGCTTCGCCCGCTCGCTGCCGGTCGGGTTTATGGCCTACCCCATCAGCCAGGCGGCGGACATCACCGCGTTCAAGGCCGAATGCGTGCCCGTCGGCGACGACCAGCTACCGATGATTGAGCAGACCAACGAGATTGTGCACAAGATGAACAGCCTGCTGCCCGCCCCGGTGCTGCGCCACTGCAAGGCGATGCTGAGCGACACCAGCCGCCTGCCCGGCATCGACGGCAGCGCCAAGATGTCGAAATCGCTGGGCAACACGCTGCACCTTTCGGCCAGCGAAGAGGCGATTCACCGTGCGGTCAGCGCCATGTACACCGACCCGAACCACCTGAAGGTGAGCGACCCGGGGCAGATTGAGGGGAACGTGGTGTTTACGTATCTCGACGCGTTTCATCCGGACAAGGAGAAAGTGGCGGCGATGAAGGCACACTATCAGGCGGGTGGGCTGGGTGACCGGGCGTGTAAGAACGAGCTGGAGGCGTGTTTGCAGGAGTTGATTGCGCCGATGCGGGAGCGGAGGGCGATGTATATGCGGGATAAGGGGGAGCTGATGGCGATGCTGAAGCGCGGGACGGAACGGGCGCAGGGGGTGACGCAGGAGACGTTGAAGGAGGTGAAGGTTGGGCTGGGGGTGCCGGTGTTTAGTTAAAGTCGATTTAGCGGTGGAATGCGGGGAAATGGCATGAAGCCGCTGATTATCTCATTAAAGATAAAATTCATACCTATAACAATTCTTAATTTCTTGTTTAGATAAAATAAATTGCTTCAGTCACATTAATATTACATTGATAAATCCTTTATTGCGCATTTAAAGGATTATTATGGCCGATGTAGAAGATATAGCCCGGAGATTATGCAACATAATAGCTTCTCCTGATACAGTTACTGGGCTTATAAATGGAGGACTATCTGTACCGCTAGATTATGGATATCTGGTTTATGGAATCTTTGATACGGATTCCAGGTATGCTCGTGAAACTCAACGTATAAGAATGATGACTGCCATAAAAAACGACATTTTGAATTACGAGAACATTGTCAACGCAGTTAAAATTATTTTTAAAGTGTTCAATAGATATTTAACCGAGGATGAGCAGGATAAAATATACAGATCTGTAATGACTTCAATTGCAGGTAGAATATCAACCAATATTATCGCATCAACAATCGCAAAGCATGTTATTGAAAGAACATCCTTCACGTTTGTTGTTTTCAAAGGGAAAAAAAACCCAATCACGGCACTGAGCACACTCCTTTTGTTTGGGGGAATGGCTGAACGTTCAATTAGAACATCTGACAGACTCAAAGCCGAAGCCCCAGAGGTATATCAACTTCTGAGACCAAGAGACTATGACTTACTTTATTTTCTGTTCGCTGATGCCGTCCAGCCTTTCGTAGATGCTATCCATGCAGGTTATTCAGAAGGAAAGCCTGTATTTAATCAGATCATGAAGAAAGTTAATGAAAAACTAACTGCATACACTACGGCAGGCGCGTATGAGTAAGTTTATCATCCCCATTATAAACCTGCTTCTTTGCTCATATTTAGTTTTAGCCTATATCCTTAGCTGGGTTGAATTCGAAACCTGGCATGATAAAACAATCGCCTTTTGCATCATTACCCTAAGCGCTTACATTATTTCATTAATAATGAATAAATTACTGCCAGGAAAGATACATATTTTTGGCGGGATCCTGGATGTGTTATCAGGTCCCTTACTGATCATCGGTGCATTTGCTTGTATAGCTGTACTTGAACCCTGGCCGCTGAAAATTATTGGCTTATTCATATGGGTCGTGGCGATGTTGCACCTACCTTCTTATGTAAATATAGATGAGGAATAATTATGTCAAATCCAGCGTATCTTTGGTTAACCGATGCTAATGGCTCACCCGTCGTAGGAGGTTCCATGGTGTCCGGCCGGTTTGGTGCTATTGAATTAAAGGCAGTCGCTCATCACCTCACCATTCCTGTGAGTGAAAATACAGGCCGACTAACAGGTACCCGCGTACATACACCGATTGCCGTTCAGAAAGAGTTTGATAAAACGACACCGGTTCTCATCAGGGCACTGTGTGAAAACCAAACACTGAAATCGGCTACGATAAAAATGTACCAAATTGATGATGCAGGAATCGAGAGAGAATATTTCAACATTATCCTGGAGAATGTAAAAATCACGGGTATCACGCCAAATCTGTTCCCGGGTTCTGGAACAGGAACGCATACAGAGACGATCGAGCTAAGATATGAGGCAATCACCTGGAAACACTGTGACGGGAATATTGTTTACAGAGATGCCTGGAATCATATGGCGATAGCCTGAACCGACTTTAAAATTTCTCGGGCCGGGGTAACGTTGCGCTTGTCGGTCCGACCAAGCGGAGCGCCGCCGGGAAGCGCTGGCGATTATTTCTACCGCCTTAAAGGAGAGCATCATTATGGAACCCACACTCTCTCAAGTCATTGAGGTTGTTCGAAACTCCTCAGGTGAGCATCGTAAACCTATCGATAGCAATACGTTGATTGAGGCCGATTTGCATATTTGCGGTATCGACGGCGAAGACCTACTGGAAGACTGCGAAGAAGCGTTTGGCGTTAAACTTGCCACGGAAGAAGATGGCTACAGGAAAACGTTCTCTCTCGCAGAGAATGAGTATCTGTTTACGGGTGAAGGCATAGACTTTTTTGGCATCTGTCGGTTTATCCGTTGGATACGTGGCATACCCGAACCTGTTATATGTGATTTAACCGTCGGCAAACTTCACGCTGCGCTGGTTAAGGCGGTGAAAGAGCAGGTTAAGCACGATTGATTTTTACTTAAAACGGGCATGACATGACATGCCCGTTTTATTGCTTCAAGCGTTACATTATATGGGAAGCACAGTTACTCCGACATCGCCTGCCCTGTTCCACGCTTAACAGCCGGTATATCGCCTGTATCATTCAGCGCTCCCGGAAAGGTCTTCAACCACTGCGCGACTTTCTGTTTATTGATATTCACCACACTCATACCTTCCAGGCATCCCCATAATTCTCTTGTATGCTGCGGCGTAATCACAATGCAGTCTTTCATGGCGCGGATTTTTACGGGCATGCCGTCGATAAAGCCCGCACGGGTTAACCACTCGCCGCCCAGGAGAAGATATTTCATGTCTATGCGTGCATACAGTTCGCAGCAGGCGGCACTGTCCTGCGGCGTTTCCGCGCGAGGGTGGACGGGCGCCGCGTTGGGCGGGTTGCCGTGCAGACGGCGGGCGCTATTTTTGCGTACCAGCTCGCGGTTTTCAATCATGCCGGTGAAAGCGTCTGATTCTGTTTTGCAAACAGTAAACTCTGGCTTAAAATTCGTCGCAGCCATTTTCAACTCCTCTATAGTTGTTTGTGGTTAGCGGTATGGGGGTGTTGCAGCACCTTCATATCGCGAATTCTTATTTAAATATTCTTCGATACTTCCTTTGCCGTTCGGCGTAATTTCTGGTGCTCATTATACAGGGCTGAATATAAATACAGCGGTTTGGTGTGGAGTAAATTTGAAATTTGCGAGGGGGATTCAGGAAATAGCGTAGTGTGCGGTAAGGTCATGTTTTAGTTGATTGTAGGTTGCCTGTCCTGAGTTTTGCGAGCATCATCGCAATTATTTACCTTCTTCCGTAACGCGATAGCTTCCAGCAAAACTCTCGAACAGGCAATTGCCGACATCACCATCTGGCGCAAAGGCGAACAGCGTGCGCCGCATAAGCCTTTATTGCTTCTGTACGTACTGGCGCACTATCAGCAGGGGCATGCGCGACTGTTTGATTACGGAACTGAGGTCCACGGGCAGCTACTTAACCTGTTTGAACGCTTTGGCCCGCAGAGGAAGGCACATTATCCAAATATGCCCTTCTGGCGGCTCAAAGGAGACGGTTTTTGGGATCTGAAGAATACTGAGTTTTGTTCGACCACTGGCAGTAAACAACCGCCTGTTAAAGAACTTGTAGAACATAACGTCGCAGGCGGATTTGATGAAGAACACTTTGCGCTGCTGAGTAAGAACAAAAACCTGATCGGCTCGCTGGCGCAGCAAATCCTTGAAGCGTATTTTCCAGAAAGCATACAGGAAGATATTGCGGATGAGATGGGTTTTGATATCCAGCAGATTCGTAAGGTTCGCGACCCGCTGTTCCGCCAGGAGGTTCTGCGAGCTTATAACTATGAGTGTGCAATCTGCGGGTTTAACATGCGACATGATAACGCCTCTGTTGGACTTGAAGCCGCACATATCAAGTGGAAGCAGTTTGGCGGGCCGTGTGAGATTCCGAACGGACTGGCACTGTGTGCGATTCATCATAAGGCGTTTGATAAGGGATCGATTGGGCTGGATGAGAGTATGCGGGTGCTGGTTTCCGAGGCGGTGAATGGGGGCGGGATTGTTGGGCGGCTGTTTTGGGATTTTGCCGGGAAGGAGATTGCTTTGCCGATGGTGAAAGGGAATTATCCAGGGGAAGGGTTTGTGGAATGGCATCGGAGGGAGGTGTTTAGAGGATGAGTGCGAAGGCTGGACTCAAATTTCACACCTAATGTACTGATATCAATGTAGTTTATAAGCAGAAATAAATAGTTATATCCTCACTTGTACCCACAAACCAAAAAATAGACATTACTAGTGGGTATAAAGCCTTACCAGAAGAACAGCGATATAGTCATCAAAGCAAGATTCTGGCAGATAGGGAAATTTTATTCAGAGGTATCAATTCCCATCCACTCAGAACAAAGTCAGATATGGCCGCGAAATGAACATTAAACCTTACTTTGCTATGCTTAGTTCCCATGGCAAATCTCTGCGTCTATTTACTGGTTTTAGAGTACCCTCGTTTCTCAATTGTTGAGCGGCCCAACGAATGTCATATTGCCACGTATACAACATATCCCCTGCCCCCTAAGCTCCGCCTCATAACTGTCCCATACGTATTTTGAAACTTCACGCGGCCAAGCACTACCACCTCGCTCCCGAAGACACTCGATGATCCATTGTTTCATGCTTTCCCTGGTTACAATCATTTCTCCTGACCCTCACTAGTTGTTCTATTTCACAATATTATCATTGACAGCTTCTGGCACAAGGTGGGCAGAACATAAGCGCTTGTTGTCAACTATCAGCGCAGAACAGATCACAAGCTTGAAAACCTACAATACAGCGGATTCAGATTGATGAAGCATGTAGAAAAATTAACCGATTGATGGTTGATTTTCTGGTTTGAGCAGTAAGAGACGTTACAATCACTAAAAGCAAAAATGGCTATTCTGTTGATTAAATTCATGAAAATAATTACTGTAACGGGGTAAAATGTAACCACTGAAATTTCTTAGGTTCCATTTTTGGGAACAAGTTGACACAGCAAACAGAGAACACTATGATGTTCCCATATTAGGAACAAACTATGAGATTGTGCGGAAGAAATCATCTGGATGAGTTAAAGAAAACCACACCAGATTGTATTGTTTGGATCAATGCATGGGCAGCAGAGATAGATTCGGTGGTTTGGAAATCAGTCCATGACGTTATGAACCAGTTTCCAAACGCCTCCAGTATTGATGGACGCTCTTTCATATTCAAAGTTGATGGTAGCAACATCGCTGTTGAAACCATCATTGATTTCAACATGTTACTGGTGCTTATTACCTCAATAAAGGTAATGTAATGGATATCAAAGTTATAAAAACAGAGCAACAGCATCAGGAGTATTTAAAGAAGATTCACTCTTTAATGCTGGAAATGCCCCCCATTCATTCTAAGGCGCATGAAGACCTAGAATTGCTAATAACTATTGTGGAAGCATATGAGAACTCTAAGTATCCAATCGAACCTCCTGACCCCATTGATGCCATTCTTTTCAGAATGCATGAGAAAGGTCTAAAGCAGGTTGATCTTGTACCCTATCTGGGAACAAGAAGCAGGGTTTCAGAAATCCTTGCCCGTAAAAGACCTTTGACGGTGTCAATGATCAAAGCGCTTTCTATTGGACTGGGCATTTCCACAGATACGTTAGTTGGGATAAATGCTGGTAATGAGCATTCTTCTGAAGATCACATTGACTGGTCTAAATTTCCAGTTAAGGAAATGATAAACAGAGGTTGGCTTCCAGATGTAGTTGATAGAACTAAGAAAAATACCGAAGAAATTATAAAGAACTTTATTGATCAAGTGGGTTGGCAGGCAAGTAGCAGCGTTTCATTCAAACGGACGCTTTCTGGTGATGCTTATTCACCTGCTACAAAATATGCGCTGTTTGCATGGGTCAGCAGAGTGGTCCAACAGGCACGTAAACGCAAGAACTCCTTAGGTATCTTCAATCCAGATGTCTTATCAGCCAGCTTTTTGCGTGATCTTGCCCAATTAAGTTGGTTCGAAAAAGGCCCTTTATTAGCAATTGAGTTCCTTGAAAAACATGGCATTGCGATAGTGATTGAGCCATGTCTAAAGGGAACTAGGATTGATGGAGCTGCGCTAAAAGACGTTGACGGGTTGCCGATCATTGGTTTGAGCTTACGATATGATCGGTTAGATAACTTTTGGTTTACTTTGTTGCATGAAGTTGCCCACATATGGAAACACATTGATTCTAATGAGATTTTCTTGGATGACATCGACTCTAATACAGATGATAGACAGGAGTCAGAAGCAAATCGGCTTGCCAGGGAAGCATTTATACCTAGGTCAACATGGAAGCGAAGCCAGGCTTATTCATCCCCATCTAAAGAGGCAATTGATAGCCTCTCAAGAGAGCTAAAAATTACGCCTGCGATTATTGCAGGTCGGATAAGGCGTGAAAGCGGAAATTATAGAATTTTCAATGAATTGATTGGTCAAGGTGAAGTAAAAGCACTATTGGTTCCGGCCTTCGATAACTAAACGCAGGAGAGTTATTATGTACCCTACATATGTACCTATTCTCAAAGCAAAAAAAGGTGAATTCACCGCTTTAAAAAAACTGAAGGCTGCTTACTCCGAAAAAATAGCACCATTTTTCGAGATTCCTATTTTAGTAAGAAAACAAAAAGAACCAAAGTGGCTCGTGGAATCGACACAGCCTTTAACGGATCATCTGAAAAGAACGGCAAAAAAACTCGTTTCCTCCTGTCAATCTAATGCCTTTTTCTTTGACATCACGCAATGGAAAGCTGACAGTTATATTGAAAGTGGTGAGCATGTACTAAGCTATCTTCACAAAGAATTATCCAAAAGCGGCGCGATTATTCATCCTGTGGTGGGATTCGATAGATGGGATATTTTAGATTACCAAATAGCATTGAAAAACTTAAACATCCCTGACGGGACTAACTATTGCATTAGAATTGATTCATCTTCTATTATCGATGATTCTTACGATGTCGATTATTTCACTGGTACCCTTGAAAAAATCATGGAGGATCTTGGGTTATCAAGTAAAGAAGTTATGATAATGCTTGATTTTGATGACATTACAAATAAATCAATTGAGTCATTAAATGATCATGTTAAGCATGTGTTAAATATATTTTCCGATTATGAATTTTCGTGCATTATTATTTCAGGCGGTTCCCTCCCCGCATTCATAAATAAAGCAGTTAAAGATGAAAATTCAACAGATTATGTAACAAGACGCGAGATTCACGTCTGGAAATCTTTCGTTGATGATTCAACGTCACCACTTATTTTTTCTGATTATGGTATCAGAAACCCTAAAGCGAAAGATGATGTTATAGCCCCTAATGCAAATGGTAAAATCCGATACACCATTGACGATAAATACTTTGTCGTTCGTGGTTACGCAAAAAACAAAGACGAAGAATACAAGCAACTTCATGGATTATCTGAAATATTAGTAAAATCCCCACATTATTTAGGCCCAGAGTTTAGTTGGGGTGATGAATGTATTCTGGCATGTAGTAAAAAAGAGATATTGGGTGGTAACACTGAATGGGTCAGTCATGACACAAACCACCATATAAGTTATGTGGTTGAAGAAATCACTGAGTTCAATAGAGATAGAGCAGCAAAAAAAACAGCAATCATATAACAAAAAAATCACGCCCATTAATTTGGGCGTGATTCTATATTGGTTTTAAATGCCTCAACAACGATGGTGTACATATCAATCGCCACTATAATCGACCTCTTTATGATTAGCTGAACTCAGCTAAATGTCCTCGCCTCTGCTACCATTTTCAACTCCACATCTTCGGCCTTCTTGGACTGACCCCGCCCCGGTAGACGATCCTACCCTACAGGGCATATGCCGACAGCAACTATGTGAAAGTGCATCTTTGTACGCCTTGCCATCTTGCAGCGTTCAACCGTAGCTTTGGACACGCGGATGCTATGCCACTCAAGCTGGACCATGCTCATGCACATAAGGGAAAGTGGTAACGATAATATTGCCAGGGATTTGTTAAGCATCCTGTTTAACATTCTGCTTTTCAAACTCTGCCGGGAAAGGACCACTTATATGCAGCATGTTCACGCAATATCTATTGTTATCTATCACCAATAAACTTGATTTTATTACATTTGGAGATGAGTAAATTTAGATGAATATGGACACAAAAAAAGCCGCCCTTAAGCGACTTTGATTTGCATCTTTTGGTGCCGAAGGCCGGACTCGAACATCGCAACTATCCTTATGATCTTTAGTAATTAAAGCAATCTACATTGTCGATGATACCATCATTGATACCATCAGACCCGATTGATGATAATCGAACAGTAATAAAATATGACTAAACAATTTATGCTTCAACATAAGATTGAATGCTTTGATCTACCATTTTAATGCAGTGGAAAAATTTTTAACACAATACTTAAGAAAAATAATTTCATATAAAAACTACATTTCATTTCATATAGTTAACACACCAAAAACAACTGTATATAAACCCAGTAAAAAATGGTAGAATCACTATTGTGTTCAATTGTTGAACATTTATAATACATTTGTCGGATAGGAGGGTGTTTATGCAAAGGAACACATACAACAAAGTAGGTCTATACATCCTATCTTTAGCTATGCTTTTTGTTTTTATTATTATCCTGACTGCCAAAATCCCCTTTTGCTTCACTTCGGATTGTAGCTTCATAGGTTTGAAGAAACTTGTATTAAAAAATATTGTTCCTATTGTTTGCTTTGTATTTTTGCTATTTAGTATTTATTTTTATAATAGATTAAAAAACATAACAAAATACAATGGACAAGATAGCGTTAAAATAACATCATGTCAAAGCGAAAGCTATGAAAGTTTAACATTCTTAGCAACATACATTGTACCTTTTATGGGGTTTAGTTTTGAAGACATGCAAAAGAATATAGCATATCTTTTGCTTGTAGTAGTAATAGGCATTATTTTTATTAAAACAGACAAGTATTATGCGAATCCAACTTTAGCTCTGTTTGGCTTTAAACTATACAGGGTAAATATACTACACCCAGGAAGTGGAGAAACAAAAAATCTGATAGCTATTTCAAATGATGTATTAAAAGTGGACGATAATGTTTATTATAGTTTCTTTGATGAATTTGTTTTTATAGCAAGGAAAAAAATATGACTACTCAGCAGTTAAAAGAAAAAATTTCAAAAATAATTGATAACTTTAGCGGAATCAGGGTTGTATTTACTACTACTGCTAATGAACTAAAGCTTTCCAGAATTGAAGGGAGTGCATTAAATAGCATAGCTGAAGGGTTTATTAACAAAATCAAAGAAGACATTATAAATAATGAAGATCTCACCTCACCATTGCTGTCCAATTTTGATGATAGAAAAAATGCCTTGTTTAAATTTGATTACGAACAATATCCTGAAGAATTTAACAAAATCACTCAGGCCATCGCTATCCCTCCTAACTCACAAGATTATTATAACCCTTTAAATAAATTCACAGATGTGAAAGGAATTATAATTTTAATAAGTGGAGATAACAAATGCCTGGCTCTTTATAAAAACAAAACTAACCTTGCAGTATTGAGAAATAGCAGAAAAATGTTTAATTTAGTCCCTGACCCTGATGGATACTTGAAACAACTCCCTAATGAGATATTACGGTTAGATTTCAATTATGATCTATTTTCAATTGGTGAGGATTTTTACATTAAAAATCACAAGACTCTTGAAACTCAAATGAAATTTCATCAAGTGATTGAAGCCCAAGCAGTTATTGCTTTAAATTCTTTACGGGATTCACTACTAATTGAAGACATATCAGGTTTAGAAAAGAGTTCGAGAGAAATTTCATTCGCTAGAAAGTTGGCAAAAATCTCCAAACATTCTCCTGTTTTGGGGAAAATAGATACTAAAACAATTATTGATTATGTATCCCAACATAAATATTTATCTGCAATACTTCAGATTAATGAAGCGGGAGATAAGTTATTAATTAAAACCAAGACATCACAGAAGCATTTCATTAAACTCATGAGCGATGATTATTTACAATCAGATCTAACCAAAATAATATACATGAGCATAGCAAAAGACAGATTAGATGAATAGAATTTTAAGTAGAAGTGACAAATATTATAAACCATTCTTGAAATATATTTGTCACTATTACTAATCATTCGCGTGCTTGATTATTTATGCTGGATGTTCTAATTGTTGCCGAATGCCAATACCCACCACTATATGTTCTTGCTATAGTAATAAATCCAGTACAGGTAATTACTGTCATTAAAATCAGGAAAACATAATAGAAATTAAGCGGAGCTTTCAAATCAAAAGGAGGTAACGAATACACCAGCAACCCTATCCATACAATAGTTATAAATAAACTAATAATTTGGTTTATCTTAGATACTGATATTGGAGATGGACCAGTAAGTAAATGAACCGAAACCTCTTTTATTCCTTTCGGTTTTGCACGAGATAACACCACTTTATATAGTGGACCATTAATATTATCTTCTAACATATCGACATGTTTTTCCCAGTTTTCCTGCCAATATTTACTACCACGGTTAACACAGAGCCAACCGAATGAAAATACAATACCCAGTGAACATAGTAACACGGATAAATCAGTCTTAGCTGTAGAAGAGGAAGTCTGTATAGCAACAAAACCAGCTAAAGTTGCCGCTATAAAGGTCCAGAAATAAGTTGCTCGTTTCCAGTAATGATCTATCTCATATTTCCGAATATCCAAAGCTTGTTGCAATGCATTATTGTTAATTCTGGATTCAGTTATAAATCGACCTTGATATTCTTCATCGCTGAATTCACGTATAGGCATAATTGTCTCCGATGAATAATAGGCAGATACTTCTGCCTATCTTACTCATTTAATCAATCTGAATATTATCTTCAATGGTTTCTGATAAATTCCTAACAATCATGTTTTTAAAAGAGAAAATTCTTTCATATTTTTCAGAAATTTCGACCTGTTTTTGATAATCGTATTCACCATTAACATCAATAGGTAACTCAATAATTACATTCTCTTTGAGGTTAGTTAGCGATGCCCGAAAAGTTCTATCGAATCCATATTGATCCTTCGTCGATTTCAAAAAATAATAAACATATTTTGGGAAAATTTTATTGTTAATTATTTGCAATCGGCCACAGTGATCTGTGATTTCAAAAACTTTATTTTCAGGGATATAAGCCCAGTCAAAAACACCATCTATACCCCAAATAAGTGATGGCATTTTAAAATTATCTAATTTGGTCTCTTTGACGTAACCAAAAGGTTTATTAACATTAGCACTATATACCTCAATGCCTTGGGTTAATTGGTCTTTTTTTAATAATCTATCACCGATGGAAGATAAAAATGAGTTGCTGTAGGATAAAGAAACTTCTATCGTATTACAGCCACTCATGAATTCTTTTAATGACACAGAGCACTCATCAAGTTCATTGATAAAGAATTCAGCATTTTGTATAAAATCAGTAATCCGATTATATTTTTCCGCGACTTTCTTTTGCTCCAGAAGGTTATACCCACCAGTAGAATCCAAAGGAATATTCAATGTGACAAGAGAAACATTAGCTGGAATAGCCTTATAGGAAAAATCAAAACCATAATCTTCCTTCATATTCCGAATGCTAAACAACACATAACCAATATCGATAGTGGAATCTTTAATTTTAATTACGGTTCTATCATTACTAATATAAAAACTGCTTTTGTGTATTACAAAATTGCGTCCAGCACTACCATCGCCATTCGAAGCAAAAGAGAATATTTGATCGCTTTCATTTACTAAAATTAGTTTATCATTCTCAACCTCAACATGAGCTACTGGTGATTCAGCGGCCGTATATACAGGATAACCAACTGAACTATCCTTAGTATCAAATTTAGTATAAACCTCTTTAGTCCAGCCGGTTTTAAGGGAAACGAACTCAAAAATTTTATTGTCACCAAGACTAATAATTTTTGAATTATTCATCGTTAACCTCATCTACAGTTGCAATGAATTCATTAATTAATTGTGAAATTGATGTGATTTTATCAATTAACTCCGCCTGAGTGATCTCATTTGCCTCTGAAGTTACCCCCAAAGCTACTCGTTCATCCTTAGACCACCATCTTTCGATCATCCAATTAGTTTTTTCACCAAACTCTTCAAATTTTATAACTTTGCATCTCTTATTATCTGTAGTGAAATAATTTGGCGAACCTTTAAATTGATTAAAAAGATTGACAAGTTGATCTAAGTCATTTTCCTCAGTAACCCATCTTTTAGCATCTCTTGTCTCACCAATCTCGCTAACAAGATAAGCGAAAACAGAGCTTCTTTGTTGCTCGTTTATATCAGCTTTTTTTCTTAAACATATGATGTAGGTTTTCTTAGGTGTAGAATAAAACGTCCTAGTTGGTAAGGAAACTACTCCTTCAATGAAACAATGAGTTTTTAAATATTCAAGCATAGATTCTTGATTTAATAACCCATCAGGAACCACAACTATAGCCTGCCCTTCAGGTTTAAGATTTCGGACGATCCATTCCATAGCAAGAGCTTCAGTACCACGACCATTAGAAGTGTAATAAGTAGCTAAACCTTCTTCATCGATAGAACGTTTTAAACTGCTGGAACCACTCGTAACATATGGTGGGTTTGTTAAGATGAGATCATAAGGTTCATCGTTAACTTTACCAAATGTACCTAAATTTGATCTTAATAAATGGAAAACTTTGTTGAAAGCACCTTCCGAAAAAGCTTTAAGATAATCCGGAGTATGATATTTCACTAATAAATCGGAAAAATAAATAAGCATATTAGCTTTAGCTAATATAATTGTTCTTTCGTCTTCCTTTTCGTCACTTCCTTTATCATAACCAACAATATCAATTGCAGGATCAATCGAACCATTCTTAGGTTCAAATTCTTTCCAAATATTTTTGTTTTCTGCAATTAGTTCGAGCAAAAATCCACCAACTCCACAGAATGGATCACAGACTCTCGCTCCTTTTTTAAGTTTAGAAGAATCAGACATAGAAACGATGGCTCGAACAACATTTCGAGGTGTAAAATATTGCCCAAGAGATCTTACTCCTGCATTCTGTCTTAAAAAAGATTCATATAAACGTGTTTTAAACTCCCGGCGAATATATTTGAAAGAACCAAATTTACTATCATAATCTTGTAGGTCTTTTAATACCTCACCGAACAAACTCGATTGAGCAGTATTAGGTTCACCTTTTTCATTAACAAAAATGGTGCCGTTTATGACCGTAGTGCCGTCAGCCCCTTTTGGAAAGAGATCTCTAATTTCTTTACGGCAAGTATTTGCATAATGTTTAAGAGCTTCTGAAGAAGATTCGGTTTGCAAAAGATTATAAACAGAAGTAAAATTAAGATGTTTCTTTAATACACCAACATCGCTTAAGAACTTAAATACAAAAAGTTCAACAACATTATATAAACATCTTTCTGGTTCCTTACCTGTATTAATCCAAATTTTTTGCCATAATGTTTTAGCCAGTTGTGATGGATCTAATACTTCTGGCAAAGTAATAGTATTGTTATTCTCAGTCAGCGAATAGTCGATTTTATCTATTAACTTTTCAAATTCTAGTTGTTGCTCATTTGTAAGAGAACCATCCTCAATATATTTGACGTCAAAGAGCTTTTTTAATTCATGTCCGTTTTCATCATGAATTCGCTCACCATTCAAGGCATTGATCCATATAGTCTTACTGCCACAAGTGACAATAAGTAACTTACACAAGCTTTTGGCTACCTCAATCTCTTGATTAATCGCCTTTTCAATCAACGCGTTTGTTCTAAGTTCAGAAGGCTGTTTATATTCGATGACTGCTTTTACATCACCGCCAGCGAGTACTACCAGACCATCTGGCTTCTTAGTAGCAATATCAGCATTAACTTTCGTTTTTATTACTTTATTCTTTTTAAGCTGAGATAGGGTAGAACTACCTACTCGATAGTACAGATATCGACCTAAGGATTTTGGGGATAGCTGAATTAGCTCTTCACTCATATCAAAACTCTATATCGTAAGTTATCAGACAGAAAAATTTTCACCATGTTACCACAATAAAGCTCAAAACCCCATCTTTTATTCAAAAAAAAAGCATTACATATCAATCCATTAACATAAATATTGCATCTCGATGAAAAGTGATATCAACTGTACCACCATAAGTGATAACGATGAGTTAGATATACAATCTATTTTCATTGGTAGCATCAGTAATCAACACCAATCTGACACAACCAAATTTTTTGATATCTAAGGAATGTTAACTATGAGCGATGAGATTCAACACTCTGATAAAACTAAAGAAAAAGCTCTTAAGTTTCTTAAAGAAAGAGGGTCCCATAGAACGACTCTTTTTGTATAGTCACAATGCAGCACAAACTCTGAAAATATTGAGATTGCTTTTGATTAATATTAATTTAATATGAAATTTAAGTTTTCACTCTGTTTAATATATTTATTTGCGAGGTTAATTTAATGAAAACAAATGATGTTAATAAAGAAAAATGCAAATCAAACAATGAAAACATTCCCCGCAATGTTGGAATTGCTCAGTTGAAAGGGGAAATAGAAGGTATTGAACTGAAATGCGATATTGAATTAACATTTAAAGATGCTGTTAAAAACAAATCTGACATATCAAAGCTGCCCAGAAAAATAACCCAATGGCAAATGTGCTTTTATTTTTACTTGCCATTTCTAGCTCTTCTGATAGCAATAATATTTGATTTGATTTTTGACTCTAACTTTCATTTAATTCTTTTTCTAATACCTATCATTTTTGGTATAATACTTAATACTATGGTTGTTAAAAGCGGCACAGTTGACTTAGACTATTTTAAAAAATTTGTAGACACAATTACTTTCGCTTCATCTGGATTGACAGCATGTATACTTATATTTAAAACTATTGATTCTGAGAATCCTTATATAGGGAAAATATATGCCCTACATGATGGAAATTTGATTTCTCAATTTTTCTTTGCTGTTATCTTTACTCTTGTATATTCAATAATTACCACATTCGCTATATCTGCCGTTCTTAAGTTCCTAATTTCTTTACGTGATTTAAAAAACTATAAAGACAAATAGCTTACGAAAAAGGCAGGTTTTATCTGCCTTTTATTTCAAAAATTTTAAAGGAAGAGAATGTTGGTAAAAAAATCATTGTGAAAGCTAACCATCCACCAAATGCACATCCACTTAAACTGGTTAATATTAATAATGCTTCTTGCCATTCGCTATGTTTAAAATACACATAAAGAAAGGACATGGCACTAATCAATACCAGTACAGAGAATATTAAATAATTCATCATTTGGAAATTTATTTTTTTCATTTTTTATTACCTCCTGTTTAGTTTATTATCCTTTATCATTAAAAAACAAGAATGTCAAATAACTATGTAGCGGCATTAAGCAAGAGCTAATTTATAGAAGCGGTTGCACCGTTCTATAAAGCCCTTGCTTTTCTTGCTTCCTTTCAGTCAGACAATAAAAGAACACCTACACAATCAAGATTGCTGATTGACAAACTACTAATTAATTGTATAAATGATATATGAAGCATACGGATTATGCTTATCAATCAGTAACATATAAAATGGAGTTTATATGAAAGAGAGTATTTATACAGATAATTTAGATCTATCCAAAACTTCCCGCCGTGGTGGTTTTAATAAAATTAAAATTCCTTCAGAAGCAGTAAGAAGTTATTGTGTCAGTGTCCGATTGAATGTTGAAGAACTGCAACTCCTGAATATAAAGCGAGGCTCTTATAAAAAAGGAGAGTGGCTTCGTATGGCTTCCCTTCAAAAGTTGCCTCCTGTTATACCAACGATTAATACCAAAGCCTGGAAAGCTTTAACTGATATATCGCAAAAGTTAAATCGAATTGCGATCCATATCGATGGTAAGAGCAAAGATAGCCAGCTTACTCATACAGAGCTTTTCGCTGTGAAGCGACAACTTGAAGAGCTTCGTCACAACTTGTTAAGAACAGATTTTTGGAGTATCCCACGTGAAGGGTATGCGGAAGATCAAGAGGGGTAAAAGCTTCGCAGGTGTTGTTCAATATGCATTGAAGCCGGGAGCACATCATAAAAGCGATCCAGTCGTCATTGGCGGGAACATGTTAGGTGATTCAGCCTCTAAACTGATCACTGAATTTGATGACACTAAACAGCTTCGGCCCGATGTTCAGAAACCAGTTTGGCACAACTCGCTACGATTGCCTGACGGAGAAACATTATCAAATGACCAATGGGTAAACATAGCAGATGACTACATGAAGAGGATGGGGTTCAGTGATACACACCTTCGTTGCTATGTGCTTCATGACGATCCGGCTGGTCAGCACATACACATTATCGCCAGCAGAATCGACATAGCCGGTGGGAAGCTCTACTTGGGTAGGAACGAAAACCTTATAAGCACACGGATCATTAGTGAACTCGAAATCGCTCACGGTCTGACAGTGACCAAGACAGCACCATCCCTCCCAAATCAACAACCGAAGCGGAAAAGAATCTCTCGCAACGAACAGATGCTTTCAGAACGGACTGGCCTTCCCTCCTCAAAAAAAGCTCTCCAGCAGATACTCGATAAAAGTTTGGCAGATACACCTGACCTTTTAACTTTTATCAAGAGGCTGGAAGAAGCAGAAGTCGGCTGGACGGCGAATGTCGCTTCTACCGGGAAAATGAACGGCTTCTCATTTTCTTACCGCGATATTGCTTTCAAAGCTTCGCAGTTAGGCAAGGGTTACTCTTGGGCAAATCTTCAAAAGCAACTTAGCTACAACCCTGACCACTTAGAAGCGATACGAACCAACACACCAACAAAAGACCACCCTGCTGCTCCTGCTCCTGCTCCTGCTCCTGCTCCTGCTCCTGCTCCTGCTCCTGCTCCTGCTCCTGCTCCTGCTCCTGCTCCTGCTCCTGCTCCTGCTCCTGCTCCTGCTCCTGCTCCTGCTCCTGCTCCTGCTCCTGCTCCTGCTCCTGCTCCTGCAACAGTTTTGAAAACCGCTGAGAGAAAGGAAAGTATCGGTAAAAAAATTGCAGAACTGGAACTACGGCTCAGAGAAGACAAACGGAACGAAATCGTAGAAAAGATTCTTCAAAAGAATGCAGTCAAACAGCAAAAGCATCTCAGGCTCACCGGCTGGATTCCCTTTTTACAACGGCTCATAGAGCTTCTCAGAAAATATGGAAGGAGCATCCTCCACAAGGTTCCTACAAACTTCTCAGAAGTCTATTCAACACATCATCTGAAACCCGCAAGAAAAATTCGTTTATAGACAGCTAGTTGTAAACATCTTTCGTAACCACACTCTATTCCCTAGTAATAAATTTGTGTTTAGTCAAAAAAATTTTGATCGTTATTACAGATCGATAAAACATTTATGATAGATACAACCTATCAAGTAACAACCATCGATCGGTACAAGCAATTTTACTAAAGCGAGCCGGTCATCGAGAATCTCTGTAAACGCACCATTTAATCTTCCACCCTGGGGTTGATATGAAAGACGAAACAATAAATTGCCCGTTCTGCTTTACACAAAGTCCTCATGGTGTGCGGATTTGCAAAGGGTGTCATGCAAAGGTTGCTTACGGTGAAAGCCCGCTCAGTGTGGCATTCCTGTTTCAATTCGTGGCATTTGGTCTCGCGTGGTTAGCATTTTCGTGGACCGACAGCACTCTTGTATCAGTCATTACGTTTTTCGTAAGCATCATTATTCTTATCTATAAAATCAAAAGAATGTATGCAGACAGAGTTGTTTTTATACGGTGAAATTAATTTCACACTATCGCAAACATAAAATGAGAAAGTAAATGAACCGATTTATAACGTCCTCTTTTTTTATTATTGTCTTCCTGCTTTCTGGCTGTTCAACATCAGGGAACCAGAACCTTAAAAACGAAACACCACAAAGCCTCCAGTCAAAGATCATTAAAAACAAAACAACTAAGACAGAATTACTCTCTAAGTTAGGTGAGCCTGATACAAGAACCACACTCGATGACGGAAATGAGCAGTGGAAATATTTCATGTCTAACAATCAGTTCAGTGCAACGACTTTCATTCCAGTTGTGGGGCTGTTTACTGGCGGTTCTCAGACTCAGTCTAAAACTCTTGAGATCGACTTCAAGGGAGAGACCGTAAGTAAATGGACTTTCTCCTCTGATAACAACAACACCAAGACTGGTATTCTTAATTAATTATTTCTGGATAAGAAAATGAAAATATACTCAATCCTCACAGTTTTCCTTACCACACTTCTTTTAACCGCATGTAACAGTGAGCCATCCCAAGACGATATATACAATGCTTTCAAAAGTGTCGTAGATAGATCAAATGCAAGTATGAAAGCTCTGAACTCAAGTATTCCCGAAAAAGACCTTTTGAAAATTGATTATGTAAGAAAAGTTAGTTGCACAGAAGAAGCAAATAATGTTTATAACTGCATTGTCGATGCCTCAATTAGCAATATGAAACAGACAAAGCCTGTTAAGCTTGTGAAAGCTGATGGTATCTGGAAAGAAGTTCAGTAGTAGCCTATATCAAGAAGTCTCTTTTAGCCCCTGCATAGGGGCTATTTATTGCCTATAACCTGACGGTTCTTACGCGAACTTCATGGGTTAACTCTTTCTCAATTACTTTCATTTCGTATTGTGCTCTGACAGTAGCATAGATTTCCTCTGCTTTTTCTTGATTGTTATCTATGTAATTAACAAGCGAGTTTAGTTCCCTAATAACTCCTTCTTTGTTATTTAATCGTTGTAGAAGATTGCTTGTCAGACTTTTGTATACCGAGCTAAACATAGTCATTATGTTATCAATATTACGATTGGATTTGGAATAAATCCTTTTAGGGTAGAAATACTTCAAATGGTATCCCACAAAAATTAAGTAAAGCTGGTATGAGAAATTTTTATCACCTGGCTGGTATCGTTTTGAGATATATTTATCGACGATAATGATAAGTTGCTCTTCCAGAGTAAACTCTGGATAGATAATGTTCTTGTCCATAAAATGCATCCTTGCATTAGTTAAATAGTCTTCCTGACCATATATTTATATTTATCGCATTTATTAAACTTGTCAATAGGTGTAACCTATCAAATATTATTTTTTATTAAATGGCCTATTCAACTGTTCCATAGTAAGACCGTGTCTATAAGCATTATACTGCCAATAGCTAAATTGCTCTTTGTATCTATTGTTCTGTTTTTTCAACATTTCGTTTTCGGCTTTAAGGTTTATTATTTGTTGTGCCGCAATAGTTAAGTTAGCTGGTTTCTTTAGACCAGATTTTTTCAAATTGGACAAACTTTTCTTTATTCTATATGCTTCAACAACTTCATCATGAGCACTTAAAGATTGCCTTGTGATAGTTCTGTTTAGATTCTTATACACTGATTCACATAAATCACTCCATGTGATTTTACCGTCCCAAGTCAGTATAATGTGTTTAATTGCTTTTATTTCACTCCTGTTCAAATGTTTTGCCATAAGTATCTCCTGTTTTAATTATTCAAAAGCTTATTAATTCTTTCCAAATTTTTTTCATGGTGTTGCAACCATTTGTCTGCACCATAATCACCATTTTCATAAGCGATCTGAGTTATTCTCTTTAATTGCATTACTTTCTCTCGGACAGATTGCAGTCTAATTCTATCTACTGAGTTAATGTCCGGTGTTTCATTATCACATTCAATAAGATGATTAATTTTTGTACAAGGCTTGATTAAATAGTTATGTACACAGTAACCAAATTCAGTTAAATGTATTGCACCTTGATTAAGGTTATCAAAATCAATTGTCAATTCATTTGTGGGTATTGACTCCCTTTGACAGTAATTACTCCTATTCAATTTAATAGCTTTGATTTTATCTAACATATCTTCTTCTGACACATGGTTATAAACTCTGTTCTGATTCGCATTGATACGACCAGACCATTTAGCTATATCCAGTTCAGACATTTCACCATAATGGGCTATTGTGTTTAAAAGGTGCCGTGGCTGGTGTGAGCGAATAAGTAGTGGTTTACCTTCATCATCATAATACCCATATCGAGAAAATATATTTTTATAATTCATCTCATAGCTTTTTTTTCTTTGTATGTCACTGAAAAAGAAACTTTTAGTAGGTTTGTAAAATGTGAAAATTGAAGTCATTCTTGATAAAGAAAATTGATCAGTATTGAGCAAGCATAAAGCATTACTAAATTTTATGGATTTTTCTTTATCATACCATGGAAAATCTCTGCTAAAATTAGAACTAATAATTTCCCACAAATTACTCAATGAATAGTTGTAATCATTGTGGTTTAAGAAACTTTTCCCACCATCCAAACTCGTTCTTTTAATTTTTAAAACACATGATTTATGATCAAATAAATTATACCCCAGTGCATGGCAAACTTGTACAACGGTCAATTTAGCTTTTTCATCAACTGTTGGGCAAAGCTCATGTCGGTAAAATTTATCCGGGTACTTTTCGCACCAGTGAGCAAGTGCTCTTGCATTTTGTGATAAGGAAAGTAATCTTCTAATCGCTTTCTTTGCAACTGGTATCATAACCCGTGGAATCCATTTGATATTAGGGCCATACCCTTTTACCGAATAAAATCTCAAACCATATCTTTCGATACCCTTGCCATCTATTTGTGTAATCTCACAATCAGCAGGTAAGGCTAAAATTTCAGAAATTCTGCTCGGACAACAAAGTAGAAGTGCAAATACTGAACTGGTGAACTTATCCCTTGGACTCAGTAACTCATCATTTTGAGAAAAAATTTCAGCAATAGCGAGCAATGCTTCTTCATCTGGTAACTTATCGCTTCGGTGATAATCCTCAATCTCAGGAAGATAATTGTTTTTGACTTTCTGTTTTACATGGTTTTTCCATGAGATATATCCTGACTTCACAAGATTATGTTCACACAGAAACTTTGATATTTTTTCAAGCTGTATTCCACATTTAGCCAAAACGTTACCTTCAAAATATTTACTCCCGATCTGCATTGCCTCATCGAAAACAACGGCTGTAACATTATAAATGAGACCAGTGTTCTGAACCTGCAAAAGGGCCTGTTCGAGACATCGCAAGGCCATCATAATAACCCCATAATTTTTCAATGGTTTCAATGTGTGTTGATATCTGATATATGCTTTCGCAAAATTGATATAATCTTCGTGCATTGCATCAATGGAATCAAAGATTTTATTTCCAATCCCTATTTTTCTAAATGTGACATATCCTTTCCAGGCATACTGCTCCCAATCCTGAGTTTGGGTTAGTCCGGACAGTTGATAGCGACAAAATTTTATGAACTCATTATAATTTTCTTCTACAAGAATATGTTTTTTTGATTTGAACAAAATAATATTATTCATAGTTGATTCACCTCACTGCGATCAATCGGAATAAAAAACATACATTGATTGCAAGGAAATCCTGAATTCTGACTCTGGCATCTACTTGAAGAAAAAAATTTGAAATGACTACTCTTTTTCGATTTGATTCCGTTCATAAAAATATCAGCGACAAATGACAATTGTTCTGAAACAGCGGAATCAATCCTTTCAACACTGTCAGCATGATTTTTAATATAAATCCCCGCACTTGAAGTAGATGAATGATCCAATAATTCAGCTATAGTATTAACATTATGCCCATTCTTAGCCAGCATAGTTGCTATTGTATAACGAAGCCTACGAGGAGTAATATTTAGTATCGAACCGGTACGGTTGGATATTACATTCCCATTATTAACAATACTTTTCAATGCTACATTAGCAATTGTAGGCTTCGCATATAATTTATTATATTCCAGAAGAATTGAACCTGTTATGGATAAATCTGAGAGTTTTTCCTCATTTAAGAAAATAGGAACTTCTCGTTTAGAATAATCATCAAGAGTTTTTCCAAGAGCTTGCTCAACAAGTTTCACTGATTGATTAGCTTGCAATTGAACAATTGATGCAACCTCTGATATTATTGCAAGTTCTCGGTATCGTAGTTCTTTACCCCGTTGTTTTACTCGTGGCACTGAAATTACATATTCTACTTTGCCATTATCTAAGTTCTTTTGAAGAAGGTCTTTATATTTCAACATAACTAACTGCTGAGGTCTTCTACCTGTAAGACTGATCAATAGTGATATTGCATAATGTGGCAGTGACAGTTCACCTTTTCTATATGCATGATTCATAGCCTTAATCAAAGAAGTATGTTCTTCTTTATTTAATGGTCCCTCTGTTGGATCATCTTGAAGCACAGACTGACCAGATTTTTTTATTTTTAGGTCCAAATGCTTTAACAGTTCTACCGCACTTTCATCTATTCCCGGATATCCTAACTCAAACCATTTAATCAAAAATGGTCGTAAAACGCGAAATGATGCTGGGGCTTTTGATAATTTATTATTTTGATATTCAATTAGAACCTTATCATCAATATGAGTAGGAGATAGTTTACGGATAAGACTCTCCATATTTCTAACAATATTTTTCACATACAAATAGCTGTTGCTATTAAAATAATATTGTACTGTATATACAAACCCACAAACCAAATTTTCGTTCATAGCATATATTAAGTTTGTAAGATTGATTCCGTTATTTTCAATCGAACTGACGATTTTATGTTCATGCAAAGACATTTTATCAGATTTATTTTTAATTAAATTATTCATCAAATTCTCCTTTGAATAGTTGCTCTTGTTGTTCAAGTGCAGTTTTTTTCGATAGCTCATAAATATGCCTGCGATTATAAATCATTGAAGTTTCTGAACCCGGTCGCCATCCCATGAGATAAGAACGGATTTGTTGCTCTTTTTCATCGGATATGTCCTGATTCCTGTCTATTGCTTTCGAAAACTCATAATTCCATGTATGTCTGAGTTTGTGACCTGTCAATCCCCCTAGAAGTGAGGAGGATTGACGAACAACACTCACCACTTTGTGATATGAAGAAAATGAAATAGGTTGCCCTTGAGTTTTTCCTTCCTTATAAGTAATAAACAGGAAATCATGTTTGTTAGAATTTTTTATCTTTCTTCGATCATTCAGAATATAATCTGAAATTTCAAACATGAGCTTTGTATCAGCAATTAATTTCCTCTCACAAGTTTTAACTAATGGTTGATACACTCGCGGATCTGTTTTATCATTTGCTCTTCTTCTTATTGCAATTGTCGATTCTGCAAAATCTATATCACCAATTCGCAGATTCAAAAGTTCACCTGCTCTTAGGCCAAAGCAGTGTAATAACAGGAATATTAGGTTGTTTCTTTTTTGCACTTTTCCTGAAAAAGGATTTAAGTTATTACCTGGTGCAAGAATGCTAAACAAAGAATCCAATTGTTCTTTATCTAAGCTTTTTTCTATATCCATATTATATTTGTCATTGTTTCTCGGTTTCTTTCGTTTTATGTTGTTAATGAAATCTAAAATATATTTTAGAGTATCCTTCTGTCCTCTATGAGAAAGATGTATTTTGCACAGCCATTCCAGATAGTTAGCTATGGTTGTAATCCGAAAGTTCTTAGTTGGTTTTTTGACATTTGAACTTCTAAAATTATCATCCTCGCCATCTCGGAAATTGAATGAAGTGAATTCAATCAAATCTTCAATTTCATGAGGAGCCAGAAATATTTTTTTCTGAATTCTTTCATCAATATTGATCTCTTTCCTCATAAAGAATCGATATAACAATGAAATGCTACCGGCAATAACCTTCATTGTTGATATAGACTCTGACCGATTCCTGACCTGTGTTGTTATATACAAGTTAGGATAATACAATGGTTCACCAGTATCTTTATTTACGATATGACAATACCTCTCACCATTTTCGAACATAAAAGAATCCACACAAATACTATACATATTTTCCTCCTAAACTTTACAAAAAGTATAATTCCAATATATTAATAATAAGCATTTCGTAGATTTACAAATTTATTTGAATCGATTAAGCCATTTAGTTAAATTAAAACAGTGAGATAGACGATTATTCCTGTCAAATTATCATCTGGTAGATCTAGTTATTATTATGTACACCTAATACCTCGAAAACTATCTCACTGCCTTGCTAATAAACGATCATAAAAATAATGTAAGTTATTCTGTAAAGTTTTAAGCAAAAATATGCAGCCAAACTTTACATTTTCATAAATATTTCTTAATCCAACAGATATAGAATTATCCGCTTCGCCAAGAGTTTCATTTCATCAGGGCATTTAATTAGCGAGAACCAGGTCTCGTAAACATATATCTGTTTGGAAGCATTAAGCTCAGAGATCGAGTCTAAAGGTTCTCTCAAATTTCCTACAAGGTACTGACTGAGCCAGTAAATTATTTCTTTATTAAACTCGTTATTGGGTAAGTCATAAATCACTTCTTGGTCAAAGATCTTGTAAAACCGATCTCCGCATAAATTGCACATATGGTTATCTTCACTCACAAATTCTTCGATATTCATAAAAATCTCTCCCAGGTTTAATTAAGCAACATTAATTCTGCTTGATTCGATAACTGATTGAATCCACTCGTCAACTTCACTCTCGACAAAAGCAACGGCACGAACACCGATCTTAACGGGGGCCGGAAACCGACCTTCACTGATCAGACGATAAATCCAGGCCTTGCCGAAACCAGTTCGTTTCAAGACTTCTGGTAAACGAATTAAGCTTTGATTGGTTGTATCGGTTGTATTCATTTGGCTACCTCCTCCGCTTCCGTTACGAAGATATTAGCCACACAGATTTGTATCTATGAAGGGAATGCTGATAACTGAAAAGTTAGATGAGGGAAGAATGAAAGGAAATTCCAGGGAAGAAAAATATTTATGCCCTCCCCTTGACAATTAACATGATGATTTACAACTAGAAAGAGCCTAGTTCCGAAATCGGTATGTTGAGGAGATGGCTGTTTTTGCTGATAAAATGTTCCAGACTACGGGTTGTTTCTCCACTCAATGACTTCTCTGCAACAGGCCTGTCTGTATCTTTAATGTGATCTTCTCCTCTGATCTCACTTGTAAAGTCGGGATACAAGACACGAGACAAGACCATATTTGAGATTTTTACTTTTTTAAATTTTGCCCAAATCAATAGATCCATCATTGGGATAATATTGTAATCGACAAATTTTCTTATTTTTGCAAGTCCAATTTTTTCTGTTTTGACTGGCTCAATTTCATATTCTTTCCTAAGATCTGGTAACATCGTTTGTAAGGCTGTTATAATTTCTTCATCGCTGGATAAGCCTAAATCAAAGGAAACATACATCTTGCTACTATTTTGGTTTAGAAAAAAGTCTCTCATAGTTTTTGTTATTGGTTTCTTTTTCAACTCTTTTTTGAAATCACCATTTTCCTCAAAAAAATCCATGCTAAACATTATTAACTTGTTCTCTAATTTTTTTATATCACCAAAGCTAACCTGCGCAACATGCCTTTGCCCCTTGCCAAAATGACCATGATTATTATCTCGTCTGCTTAAAATAGGATTGCCTTCCAGGATAGACCTTAAATTTTGATTATCATCTTCCCATCCAAAATTTACACTGTCGAAAATCGCTTCTCTAAATGCAAGCTCAGTATGCAGTTCTTTGATTGTAAGTGATTTTAACTGCTCATAGTTTTCGAGACTAAACCAGCTTTTTAATTCTTCATAAGGGCTTACTACTTTCATTAATCCTCCACTGTATTCAAAGCTTAAATGAGTTAACACTGCTTATTTGAATTAATTCTCCCTTAACAAGATCGATAAGGGAGATCGATTGATAATCTACTTATTCATAGTTAAATCTTTTTAAAATCAAATGGTGAAACTTGTCGTATTCTAAGGAGGTCAAGGTAATCGGCCCACCACTGCAACATAAGCTTTCTCTCATCAAGGTGCTCTGCTTTATGTATGTAGGCAGCACGAACTGAGTTCCGCTCCTGATGGCTCATTTGCCGTTCAACAGCATCTTTCGACCACAAACCGGATTCAATTAAAGCACTACAAGCCATAGCTCTGAATCCATGTCCACAGACCTCCACGGTTGTGTCATAGCCCATAGACCTCAAAGCCTTGTTTACCGTATTTTCACTCATGGGCTTTCTGAAATCATGGTCGCCAATGAACACGAGTTCATGGTCACCGCTGATCTCTTTAATTTCCATCAACACAGACAATGCCTGACAACTCAAAGGAACAAGGTGTGGAGTTCGCATTTTCGAACCACGATGCGAATGTTTCACTCCGGGTAATGGCTCTCGCTCTGCAGGAATAGTCCACATGGCATTGTCGAAATCTATCTCTGACCAACGAGCAAACCTGAGTTCACTCGAACGAATGAAAATGAGCAATGTAAGCTTTACGGCTAACTTCGTGAGCTTTCTACCTTTGAATATTTCAATTCGCTCCAGGAGTTCAGAGAAGCGATCAAACGGTAATGCCGGTCGGTGGGTTCTTTTTGCTACCGCAATAGCTCCTGCCATCTCCTGAGCAGGGTTGTAATCTATCAGCCCGTTCTGGACAGCATATCGCATCACTGCCGTTGTTCTTTGCTGTAGGCGGGAAGCAACTTCCAGTCGCCCAGAAGCTTCAACAGCCTTGATAGGGGCAAGAAGATCTCTGGTACTAAGCTCGGATATTTTTCTTTTACCAATAGCAGTAAAGAGACCATCTTCCATGCTTTTTAGAACTCTTTCGCTATGGGAATCTGACCATTTCCTTTTACAAGCCTTATGCCAGTCTCTGGCAACAGATTCAAAAGTAAGAGCTTCGCTCTGCTCGATCTTGTCGGCTTTTTTCTTCTCAGAAGGATCAATACCAACAGATACCAACTTTTTGGCCTCATCTCGTTTCCTGCGAGCTTCACCAAGAGAGACCATTGGATAAACACCCAATGCTAAAACTTTCTGTTTGCCATCGAAACGGTATTGAAGTCGCCAGTATTTTGAACCATTGGGGTTGATCAGCAGGTGCATACCCTGCCCATCTGTGAGTTTGAAAGGTTTGTCGGAGGGCTTGGTAGTCCTAACTTTGATATCGGTGAGAGCCATCAGTTGATACCTCCAGTGTTGGTACCAAAATCAATCGAACCGGGAATACCATCAGTTATACCATCATCGGTTGGTATATGTTCAAGGAATTGAGTAGACGTGAACAGACTAAGCCAAGTCAGAAATTCGCTTAACTTACTGTTTTTATGGACTAAAGTAGACGTTAGTAGACTTAAAAAAAGCTTTGTATGGTGCCGAAGGCCGGACTCGAACCGGCACGTATTTCTACGGTTGATTTTGAATCAACTGCGTCTACCGATTTCGCCACTTCGGCACTGAAGGGGATGCGGAAACGTTGTGGATTATACCTGTCGCGCGCCGCCATGCAAGCGACGACGCGCGAAACCCGCGCTAAGTGCCCAAAAAACCAGCGTCCTTCGTCAGTCCAGCTCAGACACCGCCAGCCGAATCACCCTCGCCGCCTTCTGCTCCGGCAGCGCCAGCACCTTTGCCCACATCTCCTGCACCATATCGCAGGAGAGCTTCTCTTTGCCCGCCGCCTTCTCCGGCATCTGCAGCAGCTGGATGTCCTCGCCGTACTTATCGGCAAGTGCCTTCATAATGGGTCGCACATCCTCGACAGCCGCCTCGCGTTCGGCCGGGGTCACGGTGTGGCGGTTTTTGCCGTAAGCCGCGCGCATCATGTCGGCATCGGCCTGCATGCGCCGCGTCATCAGGTCTTTATCCAGCATGCGCATCGGGTTCACGCCGCCCTTCACCATCGGGTAGAGGAAGCGGAAGCAGGCGTCGTCGCTCACCTTCTGGATGGCGGCGGTCTGCTCCATGTTGATGGTCATGTAGTTCACCACGTTGGCGTCCGGGGCGTTTTGCAGGCGCGACATCTGTAGATGCAGGATCTGCGGCTGGATGGTGTCGATAATCTGCTGCTCCGGCTCGCCCGCTTTTTGCAGAGCGGCCATCTGGTCGAGGATGCGCTGATGCAGCGCGGGCTCCTGCTCCTTAATCACCTGCCAGGCGGGCATCGCGTTGAGGGTGGTATCAATCTGGTGTTCGGGGGCGCGCTGCTTATCGAAGAATACCCAGAACGCCACGGCGGCGGCCGCGACGACGACAATCACAATACGGGTCCACGTTTTATTCATCTCGCATCCTTATCCTTTCGCTATGCCGGTTTACACCGGCACGCCGCTGTGGAAGCGAAACTCGTTGTCCGGTGTCGAGATAAGTGTGGCTTCAATTTCGCCAAAAAGCTGTATGCGCGGTGAGATATCGTCGTCGCTCACCTGCTGGGCCAGCGTCAGGTAGTCCTGATAGTGGCGCGCTTCCGAGCGCAGCAGCGAGAGATAAAACTTCTGCAGGTCGTCGTCGAGGAACGGAGCCAGCGCGGCGAAGCGTTCGCAGGAGCGCGCTTCGATGTAGGCGCCGCAGATTAGCTTGTCGATCAGCGTCAGCGGTTCGTGAGTGCGCACTTCCTTCAGCATCCCTTTGGCGTAGCGGCTGGCGGTGATTTTGACGTACGGAATGTCGCGGGCCAGCATCGCCTCGCGCACCTGCCAGAAGTGGTGCAGCTCCTCTTTAATCAGCAGCACCATGCTGTCGATGAGCGCCTGGCCCCACGGGTCGTCGGTTTTGGGCATCACGCTTTTGCCAATCTGCTTTTGCAGGGCAATGAAGTCCGGCTCCGGGCCGTCGCGGAAGGTGAACTGTTCGTAGGGTTTGAGCCAGTCGAGCGGCGCGTCGGCACCGCTTTCGTCGGCGACGTATTTACGCACCAGCAGCAGCGCGGTCTGGGCGGCCTTGAGCTCGCACACCATGTGATCGGTGAGCAGCAGCGGCAGGTTTGCCGGGTCGCGGGCTTTATCAATCCATGCTTGCGGGGTCGGGCACTGGAGGAAGTTGAGTACGGGGGCGAGTATCTGCGGGTAATCCATGGTTCTGCCTTGAAAAAAGCGGTGGCGCGCGCCACCGCCTGGAACGCTTAGTGACGCACGCCGTCATCGTCTTCGTCAATGTAATCTTCGTCGTCACCTTCTTCGCCGTCTTCACCGTTCGGATCTTCGAAGTAGGTTCCCCAGCCGTCGTACTCCACGTCAAACTTCTCGGCCAGGTTCATCAGCTGTTCTACCTGCGCGTCGATCAGCTCCGCCTTCAGCGCGCCTTCACTCAGGATGTCGCAGCAGATGACGGTGTCGCCCTCTTCCACTTCCAGCTCTTCCGGCTCGGTCACTTCGTAACCCAGCTTGAAGGCTTCCACGGCCATTTTTTCCAGCGCGTCGAAATCATCCGCAGAGAAATGGTGCTCGATGGTGTACAGCGCGTCCGGATCGCTACCGTCTTCCAGCAGCTCTTCAATAATCAGACGCGTCTCTTCGCGTTGCTCTTCCAGTAATTCCGGGTTTGCCATGGCTCAATCCTCTTTAAAGTGCGGCAGATACTTCTATTTTCACACACGGACGGGTTTGCCTCCACCTTTGTTGGAAAGATTTGTGAAACGGGGTTGCAAATGAATAATTACACATATAAAGTGAATTTTAATTCAATAAGTGGCGTTCGCCATGTGAGGATAAAATGTCTGATCTGTACAAGAAACACTTTCTGAAATTGCTCGACTTTACCCCTGCACAGTTCACTTCTCTGCTGACCCTTGCCGCACAGCTCAAAGCCGATAAGAAAAAGGGCAAGGAAGTACAGAAGCTTACCGGTAAAAACATCGCGCTCATCTTCGAAAAAGACTCAACTCGTACACGATGCTCTTTCGAAGTTGCCGCATTTGACCAGGGCGCGCGCGTCACGTATTTGGGGCCGAGCGGCAGCCAGATTGGGCATAAAGAATCAATTAAGGACACCGCGCGCGTGCTCGGGCGGATGTACGACGGCATTCAGTATCGCGGCCACGGCCAGGAAGTCGTCGAAACGCTGGCGCAGTATGCGGGCGTGCCGGTGTGGAACGGGCTGACCAATGAGTTCCACCCGACCCAGCTGCTGGCGGACCTGCTGACCATGCAGGAGCACCTGCCGGGCAAGGCGTTTAACGAGATGACGCTGGTTTACGCGGGCGACGCTCGCAACAATATGGGCAACTCGATGCTGGAAGCGGCGGCGCTGACCGGGCTGGATCTGCGCCTGGTGGCCCCGAAGGCCTGCTGGCCGGAAGAGAGCCTGGTGGCGGAGTGCAGCGCACTGGCGGAGAAGCACGGCGGGAAAATCACCCTGACGGAAGACGTGGCGGCAGGCGTGAAGGGGGCGGACTTTATCTATACCGACGTGTGGGTGTCGATGGGCGAAGCCAAAGAGAAGTGGGCAGAGCGGATTGCGCTGCTGCGCGGGTATCAGGTGAACGCGCAGATGATGGCGCTGACCGGGAATCCGGACGTGAAGTTCCTGCACTGTCTGCCGGCGTTCCATGACGACCAGACCACGCTCGGCAAGCAGATGGCGAAGGAGTTCGACCTGCACGGCGGGATGGAAGTGACGGACGAGGTGTTTGAGTCGGCGGCGAGCATCGTGTTCGACCAGGCGGAAAACCGGATGCATACGATTAAGGCGGTGATGGTGGCGACGCTTGGGGAGTGATTGGCTCCTCTGCGCGTTGGTGCCCTCTCCCACGGGGAGAGGGAGAAAACACTAAAAACGACAACAGCGTTATCGTCAGGCAGAAAAATTCATTTTACTGACGCTTTCTCAGATACGCATTAACCATAATAGGTATTTATCTTTTTATTAACCATTATTTACTGAGTAGATAATGGTTAATATCAGGTCATTATCAATTACAAAACACCGTATATTATCGGCGTAATATTTCCTTATTGCTGCATTTCGTTAATAAGGATTAATTATGTCATGGAATAAGCATGAAGCTGTGTCATACGCCCGTAGCCACGCACATCATAAAAGTACCGGTTACTGCGCCCGTGCCGTTGCTGCAGCTATCCGCTCCGCGCCGGAGGACTGAAGATTGATGGTGCTGATGCAAAAAACTTCTGGCGCTCTCTTGAGAAGGCAGGATTCAGTAAGATGTACGGCACCCCTATTGAGGGTGATGTTGCAGTCATTGACGCATTACCTGGTGCGCATCAGAACGGGCATGCATGTATCTACGACGGATCGGGTACCTGGTATTCAGACTTTAAACAGAACAGCCTTTATCCCGGTCAGACATATCGAAAGATACAGCCCAAAATCACCCTTTACAGGCACTACTGATATGAAAAATATCTTACTGCTTCTCTTCATATTTTCTTTGTCTGCAATGGCTGGCCATTCTGACCCGATTGAGCGTGCTGTAAAATTTAACAGCTGGTACGTTAATCAAATCAACAAAGATGCATTTCCCATCACTGATGGAAACGAAATAGATAAATATGTCACAGCATCAACAATGAAAAAACTCCGTCATGCGCAGGATCCTCGCTATGCAGACGAAGAGTTTTACGAGGCCGATATCTTTTTAAAAGCGCAATACGTCGGCGATGACTGGCCGCAGAATGTAACAGCCATAGCCGGGGATACCGATCCAGTCTGTGTCAACGTATACATTGCATTCGGTAAAAAGCAGGACCACATAGTCATAGACTGCATGGTGAAAGAAGACAACTTATGGAAGGTACAGTCAGTTTCTGCTGTTGAATTTTCAAGAAACCTGACTATATCGAACTGAGCCAAACGACGTACCTGCAATGTTATAGATACTGCGCGCTCTTTTTGCCGGGTGGCGCTGCGCTTACCCGGCCTACAAAACCCGTAGGCCCGTGCAAGCGAAGCGCCGCCGGGCAAATCAGGCCTGCTCAATTGATTTTTCACCCCGAAAAAGGTACGTTTTCGCCTTAATTCCAGCGTGGACATGCCAGCATTATGCCGATTATTCAGTCTGTTGAACGTGCGTTGCAGATCCTCGACCTGTTCAACGAGCAGGCCACCGAGCTTAAGATCACCGACATCAGCAAACTGATGGGGCTGAGCAAGAGTACCCTCCACTCGCTGCTGAAAACCCTGCAGCTTCACGGCTATATCGATCAGAACCCGGAGAACGGCAAATATCGCCTCGGCATGAAGCTGGTCGAGCGCGGCCATTTTGTCGTGGGCTCCATCGATATTCGTCAGAAGGCGAAAGGCTGGCTGACGGAGCTGTCCCGGCGGACCGGGCAGACTACCCATCTGGGGATCCTGGACGGGCGTGAAGGGGTTTATATCGAGAAGATTGAAGGCAAGCTGGCGGCCATCGCCTATTCACGCATCGGCCGCCGCCTGCCGGTTCACGCCACCGCCATCGGCAAGGTGTTGATTGCCTGGCTGGGCGAGGCCGAGCTGAACGCCCTGCTGGAGGGCTATCAGTACACCACCTTTACGCCCGCTACCCTTGCCTCCCGCGAAGCGTTAATGACCGCCCTGGCGCAGACCCGCGAGCAGGGCTATGCCCTGGATAGCGAAGAGAACGAGCAGGGCGTGCGCTGCGTGGCGGTGCCGGTGTGGAACCATGAATCCCGCGTCATCGCCGCCCTGAGCCTGTCGACGCTGACCTCCCGCGTGGACGATGCAGAGCTTGCTAATTTCCGCGAGCAGCTTCAGCAGGCCGGGCTCGAGCTCTCACGCGCGCTGGGCTATACCGGCTCGTAGGTGAAGTAGTCGAAGTCAGCGTGGCAGCCGTCGCCGCTGATGTCCTCGCAGTGCAGCCCCACAAACGCGCCGGTAAAGAAGCCGCGCCCGCCGATGTAGTCATCCGACAGCTTCCACGCCTCATACGTTACCGGCACGGCGTGCCACGTCTCGCCGTCAAACGAGTAGCTGTAGCGGTAGACCAGCGTATCCACGTCCACCCGCAGCCAGACGCTCTCCGTACTCTCCGGCACCGGAATCGGCTGCTCATGCAGCGGCCATGACGGCACGTTGTGGTCGAGCTGGATCACCTTGATGGTTCTCCCCTGCCCCTCCTCGTAGTCCACAAAGCAGTAGCTCCAGTTTTTGCTGTTGTAGTAGCAGGTCAGCCCCGCGCTTTGCTGGAAGTGAACCGGCGAGAACTGCATCCGCGTCTCGGCCCGGAAGGTGAAGTGCTGCCAGCGGCGCGCCACGGTCGACTGGGTAAGGGTCGAGTTGAGCGAGTCGTTGCCGTAGAGCCGTAAGTAGCCTGGGCGCGCGGTGAGCGAGCCGAGGGTGTCGTCGAACGGAATGCGCAGGGTCTGAAGTTCCGGGTCGAGCGAACTGGCGTCGAAATCGTCCCGCCAGCTGCTCTGAACGGCTGCGGGCTGCTCGGGAATCTGCGGGCCTTTCACGGTCAGCTGCGCGTGCTTGCCGCCTTCCACGTACGGCCAGCCGTCGCGCCACTCAATGCGGGCGATGCCGGTCTCACGGCCCAGCGGGCAGTAGCCGCGTCCGCCGGAGGCCAGCAGCGGCACGCCGGGCAGGCGCAGCGGGCGGCTGGTGAGGTAGGCCATATACCACTCCCCGGTGTGGGTCTGCAGCAGCGAGCCGTGGCCGCTCTTTTGTAGCGGGTTCTCCGGCAGGTGCCAGCTGGTCATCATCGTCACGTCCGGGTGCAACTCGTACGGCCCGTCGATGTTTTTTGAACGCAGCACCACGACGGCGTGCTCGTAGCTGGTGCCGCCTTCGGCCACCATCAGGTAGTACCATCCCGCGTGGCGATACAGATGCGCCCCTTCGGTGTAGCAGAGCGGCGTGCCGGTAAACAGGGTTTTGCGCTCGGGCGAGAGCGTGCCGGTCTGCGGATCGAACGCCTGCATCACGATGGTGTTGTGCGGGTTGCTGTGGTGGCGCGGCCCCCACGGGCGGTAGAGGTAATATTTGCGGCCATCGTCGTCGTGGAACAGGGACGGGTCGAACCCACCGTTGCCCATCGGGATCGGCTCGCTCCACGGGCCCTCAATGGACGGCGCGGTGACGAGAAAGTTGCGGCCGTTTTTCCACGGCGAATCGA
Organism: Enterobacter sp. SGAir0187; assembly: GCF_002952735.2. NCBI lineage: Bacteria > Pseudomonadati > Pseudomonadota > Gammaproteobacteria > Enterobacterales > Enterobacteriaceae > Enterobacter > Enterobacter sp. SGAir0187. The sequence goes on from NZ_CP025034.2 coordinate 1,999,290, forward strand.
CAATTTTCACGTCGGTGTAGAGCAGCCAGAATTTGCCGTCGGCGTAGCTCAGACACGGCGCCCAGATGCCGCCGGAGTCCGGGTTGCCCTTCATGTCCAGCATCGACACGCGGTCCAGCGGGGTGCTGACCAGCGACCAGTTTTTCAGGTCGCGGGAGTGGTAGATGCGCACGCCGGGGAACCACTCGAAGGTCGAGGTGGCGATGTAGTAGTCCTCACCCTGACGGCACAGGGACGGATCCGGGTTGAAGCCGGTCAGAATAGGGTTAGTGATTTGCATAGTGCCTCCGGTTAATGGGATGCGGCTGTCGCGGCGTCGGGAACGGCCTCGCCCTGCGCCGCGCGGTGCTTGATCAGCTGCTGGCTGATGGCCTCCACGCGGGCGTCGGTGAGCTTGTAGAACGACAGCATGATGAACATGCCCGTGTAGAGCACCACCGGCACTACGCAGAACAGAATTTTGATGGTGGTCAGCACCTCAACCGGCTGCACGCTGCTGCTGGCGGAGTAGTTGACGTACGCGAGGATCCAGCCCACCACCGCGCCGCCAATCGCCAGGCCAATCTTCAGGCTGAACAGGTAGGTGGAGAACACCAGCCCGTCGAGGCGGCGTCCGCTGCGGCTCTCCTCGTAATCCACCACATCAGAGGCCATCAGCCACTGCAGCGGCGTGGTGGTGTTAAAGACGAACAGGAACAGGATGTTGAGGGCGAAAATCAGGGCGATGTGCTCGGCCGGGGTGATGAAAATCAGCAGGCTGATCAGCGAGTAGGCGACGATGATCCACTTGAACGCTTTTACCCGGTCGAAGCGGCCCAGCAGGCGGGAGGAGCAGAGCGAGCCAAACATGGTGGCGAGGCTGCCGTAGAGTAAGAACTGGGTCGCCATCTCCGGGTGATCCATCACGTATTTCACGAAGTAGAGCGTCGCCCCGCCGCGCACCACGTTGGAACAGGTCGCCATCATCTTGAACGCGCACATGATGCGCCACTGGCCGTTCCCCAGCAGCAGCTTCAGATCTTTCGCCACCGACGAGCCCGGCTGTACCTCAAAGGTGTAGCGCTCTTTGGTGGTGAAGAAGCAGACGTAGAGCAACACCACGCCGATCAGCCCCAGCACGCACATGGCGCCGAAATAGCCCACCTGCTCGTCCCCTTTACCGATGATGCTCACCAGCGGCAGCGCGATGCCGCTGATGGCAAGCGACCCCGCCGCCGCCAGGAAAAAGCGCCAGGACTGCAGGGCGTGACGCTCTTTCGGGTCGGCGGTGATGACGCCGGGCATGGCGCAGTACGGCACGTTAACGAAGGTGTAGACCAGGGTAAGGAGAATGTAGGTCACGCAGGCGTAGATGATTTTGCCCTGCGCGGAGAAGTCCGGCGTGTAGAAGGTCAGCACGCAGACGATGCCAAACGGGATGGCGCCCCACAGCAGGAACGGGCGGAACTGGCCGTGCCGCGTGCGGGTGCGGTCGACCAGTAGCCCCATCAGCGGGTCGGTCACAGCGTCGAGCACGCGGGAGATCAAAAACAGCGTCCCCATAATGCCCGCCGACAGGCCGAAGACGTCGGTGTAGAAATAGGCCAGCAGGAACATCGTGGCCTGCCAGACGAAGCCGCAGGCGGTGTCACCCAGCCCGTAGCCAATTTTGTCTTTCATGGTTAATTGCGTCATCAGAATTACACCCTTATGTAGTGTGCTGAATTACAACATCGTGTTAAGGGAGTGTAATGAGCTGTTCAATTAACCAGCAATGGTCATATCTTATTTCTGAATTACGTTATTTTGCTTTTGTGACGCCAACGATATATCACAACCTATTGTTTAAATTGATAAAATACGGAAAAGCAAAAGCCGTCCACGGAATATATTCCGTAGACGACAATCGCGTGAAAAATAATTAAATGCCGAGTGCTTTTTTACCGGCGTTAATTACCTCGATAATTTTATCGGTGTCATAAATACAGCCTTTCCAGGTGCCGCCGCTGACCGACTGTAATGCTGCCCACAGGCGGGTGTCGTCCGGCAAAAAGTCGTGGGCGTGCAGGTCCGGGTGCGTCTGCCGCCGTGCCAGCTCGCGCGCCCCCTCCTCCGGCGTCAGCGGGTTGTCCGCGGTACCGATAAAGTTCACGCTGCCCGTTAATGTCAGGCGGTCGACGGCTATCTCGATAATGTCGTTATCGCGCAGCTTGCCAATCGGCCCGCCCGCCAGCGCCTCCGGCGAGACGTGGCCGAAGCAGGCGCCCGTCGACACGCCCGAGAAGCGCGCATCGGTGATTAACGACACCGTCTTGCCCCACGAGATATGCTTCAGCGCCGAGGTAAGCTGGTAGGTCTCCTCCATACCGGTGCCGGACGGCCCGCCGCCGATCACCACCATGATATCGCCCTGCTGAATCTCTTCCCGCTTGATGGCCTTAATCGCCTGCGCTTCCGAGACAAACACCCGCACCCGGCCGGTGTGGCGGTAAACGCCATCTTCACCCACCACCGACGGGTCGATCGCCGTGGCCTTGATCACCGATCCTTCCGGCGCAATGTTCCCCGTCGGGAAGCAAACCGTTGAGGTCAGCCCTTTCGCTTTTGCCTTCTCCGGCGGCAGGATCACGTCATCCGGATCCACGCCGTCCTGCGCGCGCAGGCACTGGCGGAAGCGCTTACGGCGCTCGGATGCCTGCCACCAGTCGAGGTTCTCGCCCACCGTCTGGCCGGTCACGGTCATGGCGTCCAGATGCAGAAGGCCGAGATCGCGCAGGTGGAGCATCACCTCCGGCACGCCGCCCGCGAGGAACGCGCGCACGGTCGGGTGATAGTCCGGGCCGTTGGGCAGCACGCTGACCAGACGCGGCACCCTGCGGTTAACGCGTGTCCAGTGCTCTACGTCCGGGATCGTGCAGCCCGCCGCGTGGGCGATGGCTGGAATGTGCAGCAGCAGGTTGGTGGATCCGCCGAACGCCGCGTGGATCACCATGGCGTTTTCGATGGCTTTATCGGTGAGGATATCGCGCGTGGTGATGCCGCGGTTATCCAGCTCGCTGACCGCGCGCGCCGACTGGCGGGCAATCTCCAGCCACACCGCCTGCCCGGACGGGGCCAGCGCGGAGTGCGGCAGCGCCAGACCCAGCGCTTCGGCGACCACCTGCGAGGTGCCCGCCGTGCCGAGGAACTGACACCCGCCGCCCGGCGAGGCGCAGGCGCGACAGCCCAGCTCGGCGGCCTCCTGCAGGGAGAGTTCGTGGTTTGCAAAGCGCGCGCCGATGGTCTGCACCTTGCCCGCGTCTTCCCCCACGGTCGGCGGCAGCGTCGCCCCGCCCGGCACCAGAATGGTCGGCAGATCGTGCATCGCGGCCAGCGCGATCATGGTGGCGGGCAGACCTTTATCGCAGGTTGCCACGCCGATCACTGCCCGGCGCGTCGGCAGGGAGCGGATCAGGCGGCGAAACACGATCGCCGCGTCGTTGCGGTACGGCAGGGAGTCGAACATGCCGTGCGTGCCCTGAGAACGGCCGTCGCAGGGATCGCTGACGAAGGCCGCAAACGGGATCCCGCCGTTGCGCGTGATCTCCTTCGCCGCCGCCTGCATCTGCATGCCGATCTCCCAGTGGCCGGTGTGGTAGCCCAGCGCGACCGGGCGTCCGTCCCCGGCGCGGATGCCGCCCTGGGTGCCGATAATCAGCACCTCTTTGCCGGTCAGCTTGTTGGCATCCCAGCCCATCCCGGCGTTCTGCGTCATGCCGAACAGGTTGCCGCTGGGGGATTCCATCAGCATCTGCGGGGTCAGCGGCAGCGCGCCCTGCGGCCCCGCCGCGTGGGTGATCACCGCATAAAACGCATCGTCCTGTGGGGTGAATATCTTCTCGATGGTCATGGTTATCGTCCGGCTCAGCAGAGCTTGAGCTGTTGCAGCAGGGTTTTCAGCTGCGCCTTGCGCGGCGCGTCCAGCGGCGAGGCGGGGGGCAGCACGTGCGTAGAAATCGGGCGGCCGCAGAGGACAATCGCCTCTTTAATCACGTTCACAAACGGCGTATCCAGCTGATACATCTGCGGGATTTGCAGCAGGGTCTGATGATACTCAGCCGCTTTCGCCACGTCTTTATCTCGCCAGGCTTTCAGAAGATTCACCGATACCTGCGGAGCAAAGTTAACGCTCGCCGAGATCGCCCCGTCGCCGCCGAGCAGCAGGGTATTAAACAGATGATCGTCGTAGCCGCAGAGTACGGTGAAGTGCGGGTGAGCGGCTTTGACGGTGTGGATCATGCTGCGCAGGTGGGCGACGGAGTCGATGGTGTCTTTGATGCCGATAATATTGCTGCGCGAGTCAGCGAGCGTTTTGACCAGTGCCGGAGTCAGATCCTGCCCGGTCAGCGCCGGGAAGTTATAGAGCATCACCGGCAGCGTGACGCTGTCCGCCACCTGCTCGAAATAGCGGATCAGGTTCGCTTCCGATACTTTCCAGTAGTACGGGTTGATCACCACGATGCCGTCCGCGCCCGCCTGCTGGGCGTGCTGGCTAAGCTCAATGGTTTCCCGGGCGTTGGTGCCGCCGGTGCCGATCAGGACCGGTACGCGACGATCGACATGATCGATAGCAAATTGGGCAATGGTTTTACGCTCTGCAGCGCTGAGCTGGGAAAACTCGCCGCCGCTGCCCAGGAAGAACAGGCCGTCAACGCCTGCCGCGATCAGATCGTCGATCAGCGCGGCGGTGCCCTGCTTATCGAGCTGGCCATCGGCAGTAAAAATAGTGGAGACAGGGGGAATGATTCCCGTGAACAACGCGGACTGCGGCATGAGATCTCCTTGTTGAATCATTTTGTTCTACATTATAGAACAGTGTTCATTAATTTAACGATCATACTATGACGCAGAAAAAGCGCAGGTAAATGAGAGATGAAGAAGGAGTGCGGGAAATTTAAGCTGGATCACATATTGGAAGGTGCGGCCTGATGCCCTCACCCTAACCCTCTCCCACAGGGCTGAGGAATCTCCACAAAATAATACCAGCACGGACGACCCCCTCTCCCTTGAGGGAGAGGGCTGGGGTGAGGGGGAACATACGGCTCAGGTGGTCATTCCGTTCACTTTATGTTCCTTGCTACTCTGTAAGGACATGGCCGGTGAACGTGCCAGGGCGGCTCAATCGCCACCGCCCTGGCGACCCGGGCTCCCGGCGGTAAATCGCCGCTTCGCGGTGCCTTCGGCTTATTCCTTCCGGCTTTTCGGGGACGGGCGGAGGTAACGTCCCTGTAAAGCCCGCCCTCTCGGCGCATCCATGCGCCTCGCCCCGGCCGGAAGGCAAACGCCTCAGCGATTTACAGCCGGACCAGGGCATCGCTGTAAGCCATTCATTTTCCTGAAGTCACATGCATCGCTTCAGGTATAAAATTACTGGGGATTCCTCACCCTTTGGGAGAGGGGTTACTCTACAAGCATCTTCACCACAACTTTCCTGACCTTAGCAGGCTCCCCCACCGCGCACAGCGGCTTGTGCACCTCACCCGGCCAGAACACCACAAAATCCCCTTCGCTCAGCACCACGGTTTTCTCCTGCCCGCCTTCCGGCAGGAACGCGATGTCTTTGTCCGCCAGCCAGTCGGTGTCGGGCGTACCTGGCGGCAGGGTGCTGAAGGTCATCCCCTCCTGACCCTTCAACACGATCTGGATATCCAGATAGCGCGCGTGGTATTCGGCGCGACGCTCGGCGAACGGCTGGGTTGTATCTTCAGAGACCAGATAGAACAGGCTGTTGCCGTTGACGTCGTGTTTCCCGAGCGGCGTCGCGTCGGTGACGTGAACTTTAACGTGCTCAATCGCCTGGCGCAGATCGTCAGGCAGCCAGGACTGCAGATGGTGGATGTTGCCGATAATCATGTTTCAACCCTCAATATAAAACAATGTTTCATTTTTATCTTTTATACGAGAATCCCGGCTGCCATACCAGCCCTTTTTGGACGAGGTTTGCGCGAGCGCATGTTTATCGGGAATGGTGTTAATTTGCTGTTAATCCTGCCCAGGCATTTATGCAGTCATTATGCATATCTTCAGTTCTTCGTTATCACGGCCTTGCGCTAACTTACTGATCGTCATGCCTTAACAACAAAACTCGCTACAGCTTCACATTTTATCACTTTGATAATTTGCTATTAAATTCAATAAATATTTATTGATTTTCCTTAAGCCAAAAATAGTTAATTAGCAATATTGCATAGCCATTCCCAGCCACCTTTAAACACAATTAAAATCAAAGGCTTAACAAAATATTTCAAAGCATGTAATTCTACAAAACACTAACAACTGCAAATAATGACAACGGATAGTGCTTAGCTATTCACCTCGCCAGAATAGTCAATTAATCATTATCTGATGCGAATCATGCAAATGAAAACAAGCTATAAAATATCCATTTTCGCGTGAGCAATATCACAATACGGATTATTTAACTGCCTAGTATGAATTACGAAATCAATTGAGCTTAGCCGCCATGAAATTAAATGCATCACATGGCGCATGCCCTTTTTATTCTGAAAAACAGTTAAAGGAATAATTATGGAAAAGCATTACGTCGGTTCTGAAATTGGTCAATTGCGTAGCGTTATGCTGCACCGCCCAAATTTAAGTCTTAAACGCTTAACGCCATCAAACTGTCAGGAGCTACTTTTCGATGACGTGCTCTCGGTTGAGCGTGCGGGTGAGGAGCATGACATCTTCGCAAACACGCTGCGCGAGCAGGGTGTGGAAGTCCTGCTGTTGACCGACCTTCTGACACAAACCCTTGATATTGCTGAGGCGAAAGCCTGGCTGCTGGAGACGCAAATCTCTGACTATCGCCTCGGCCCTACCTTTGCCGGCGACGTGCGCGGCTGGCTGGCGGATATGCCGCACCGCGAACTGGCGCGCAGGCTGAGCGGCGGATTAACCTACGGTGAAATTCCGGCGGCCATTAAAAATATGGTGGTAGATACCCACACGGCGAATGATTTTATTATGAAGCCGCTGCCAAACCATTTATTTACCCGCGATACCTCCTGCTGGATCTATAACGGCGTCTCTATTAACCCGATGGCCAAACCGGCGCGTCAGCGTGAAACCAATAACCTGCGGGCAATATATCGCTGGCACCCGGCGTTCGCCGATGGCGATTTTATTAAGTATTTCGGCGACGAGAATATTAATTACGACCACGCCACCTTAGAAGGCGGTGACGTATTAGTGATTGGCCGCGGCGCGGTATTGATCGGCATGTCCGAACGCACGACGCCGCAGGGCGTGGAGTTCCTCGCCAACAGCCTGTTCAAACACCGTCAGGCCGAGCGCGTGATCGCCGTTGAGCTGCCAAAACACCGCTCCTGCATGCACCTCGACACCGTGATGACCCACATCGACGTGGACACCTTCTCCGTCTACCCGGAAGTGGTGCGCAAAGACGCCCAGTGCTGGACGCTCACCCCGGACGGACGCGGCGGCCTGCTGCGCACGCAGGAAACCGACCTGCTGCACGCCATCGAGAAAGCGCTCGGCATTAACCAGGTGCGCCTGATCACCACCGGCGGCGACGCCTTTGAGGCCGAGCGCGAGCAGTGGAACGACGCCAACAACGTGCTGACCATTCGCCCCGGCGTGGTGATCGGCTACGAGCGCAACGTCTGGACCAACGAGAAGTATGACAAAGCGGGTATCACCGTGCTGCCCATCCCGGGCGACGAACTCGGACGCGGCCGCGGCGGCGCGCGCTGCATGAGCTGCCCGCTGGAACGCGACGGAATTTAAGGAGCCATCATGGAACGAAAACCCACTCTGGTTGTGGCACTGGGCGGCAACGCGCTGCTCAAGCGCGGCGAGCCGCTGGAAGCGGAGATCCAGCGCCAGAACATCGAGCAGGCCGCCCGCACCATCGCCGGGCTGACGGCGCAGTGGCGCGTGGTGCTGGTACACGGCAACGGGCCGCAGGTCGGGCTGCTGGCGCTGCAGAACAGCGCCTACGACAAAGTCACGCCCTACCCGCTGGACGTTCTCGGCGCGGAAAGCCAAGGAATGATCGGCTACATGCTCCAGCAGGCGCTGAAAAACAGCCTCCCGCAGCGGGAGGTGAGCGTTCTGCTCACGCAGGTGGAAGTGGATGCCGCCGACCCGGCCTTCAGCAACCCGACCAAGTACATCGGCCCGGTCTACAGCGAAGCCCAGGCAAAAACGCTGGCGGCGGAGAAAGGCTGGGTGTTTAAGGCCGACGGCAGCTACGTCCGCCGCGTGGTGCCGTCACCGCAGCCGAAGCGCATCGTCGAGAGCGACGCCATCACGGCGCTGATCCAGCGCGACCACCTGGTGATCTGCAACGGCGGCGGCGGCGTACCGGTGGTGGAACACGCCAACGGCTATCGCGGCATTGAGGCGGTAATCGACAAAGACCTCTCCGCCGCCCTGCTGGCGCGCCAGATCGAAGCCGATGCCCTGCTGATCCTCACCGATGCCGACGCGGTGTACCTCGACTGGGGCAAACCGACCCAGCGTCCGCTGGCGCAGGTGACGCCGGAACTGCTCAGGGGCATGCAGTTCGACGCCGGATCGATGGGGCCGAAAGTGGCCGCCTGCCGCGAGTTCGTTGAAGCCTGCAACGGCATTGCCGGGATCGGCGCGCTGGCCGACGGCGCGGAGATCCTCGCGGGCGAGAAAGGCACGTTGATTCGTAACTGAACACTCATTTTAAAAAGGATTTAGCCATGACCATCAACCTGAAAAACCGCAACTTCCTCAAACTGCTGGACTACACCCCGGCGGAGATCCAGTACCTGATTGACCTCGCCATTGAGCTCAAGGCCGCCAAAAAAGCCGGACGCGAGAAGCAAACCCTGGTCGGGAAAAATATCGCCCTGATCTTTGAAAAAACCTCCACCCGCACCCGCTGCGCCTTCGAAGTGGGCGCGTTCGACCAGGGCGCGCAGGTCACCTATCTCGGCCCAAGCGGCTCGCAGATTGGCCATAAAGAGTCGATGAAAGACACCGCCCGCGTGCTGGGCCGCATGTATGACGGCATCGAGTATCGCGGCTATGGTCAGGCCATCGTCGAAGAGCTGGGCGAGTACGCGGGCGTGCCGGTGTGGAACGGCCTGACCGACGAGTTCCACCCAACGCAAATCCTCGCCGACCTGATGACCATGCTGGAGCACTCTCCGGGCAAAACCCTGCCGGAGCTGAGCTTTGCCTATCTCGGCGACGCGCGCAACAACATGGGCAACTCCCTGATGGTCGGCGCGGCCAAGATGGGGATGGATATCCGCCTCGTCGCGCCGAAATCCTTCTGGCCGGAAGCGGGGCTGGTTGAGCAGTGCCGCGCCATCGCCAAAGAGACGGGCGCGCGCATCACCCTCACCGACGACGTGGAAGAAGGCGTGCAGGGGACCGATTTCCTCTACACCGACGTGTGGGTCTCTATGGGCGAGCCGAAGGAAGCCTGGGCCGAGCGCGTCAGCCTGATGAAGCCGTACCAGATCAACGCGGACGTGATGAAGGCCACCGGCAACCCGAACGTCAAGTTTATGCACTGCCTGCCTGCGTTCCACAACGAGCACACCAAAGTGGGCCGCGAGATCGAGATGGCGTACGGCCTGAAGGGGCTGGAGGTGACGGAAGAGGTCTTCGAATCACCGAACTCCATCGTCTTTGACGAAGCAGAGAACCGCATGCACACCATTAAAGCGGTCATGGTGGCGACACTCGGCGACTAATCACCGCCCGGCGCGCCGCGGGTGCGCCGGGTTTAAGGAGAACATCATGGGCAAGTTTAAGTTTCCCTCCGCTTACACCATTCTCTTTTTCCTGATTGCCGTTGTGGCGGCGCTGAGCTGGGTCGTTCCCGCCGGTCAGTACCAGATGGCGATGAACGACACCCTCGGTAAAGAAGTCCCGATTGCCGGAACCTACGCGCACGTAGCGGCGCATCCGCAGGGGCTGGTTTCCGTCCTGATGGCGCCCATCGCCGGGCTGTACGATCCGGTCTCCGGTCAGGCCGGGGCGATCGACGTGGCGCTGTTTATCCTGATCATCGGGGGATTTCTCGGGATCGTCACCAAAACCGGGGCGATTGACGCCGGGATCGAGCGCGTGACCACTCGGCTGCGCGGGCGCGAGGAATGGATGATCCCGATCCTGATGGCGCTATTTGCCGCAGGCGGCACGATTTACGGTATGGCCGAAGAGTCACTGCCCTTCTATACCTTACTGGTGCCGGTGATGCTGGCCGCACGGTTCGATCCGGTTGTCGCCGCCTCCACCGTGCTGCTCGGCGCGGGGATCGGCACGCTGGGTTCCACCATTAACCCGTTTGCCACGGTCATCGCCGCCAACGCCGCCGGGATCCCCTTTACCAACGGCATCGCCCTGCGCGTGGCGCTGCTGGTCATTGGCTGGATCATCTGCGTGGCGTGGGTGATGCGCTACGCCCGCAAGGTGCGCAAGGATCCGTCGCTGTCGATCGTTGCAGACAAGCAGGAAGAGAACCTCGCCCATTTCCTCGGCAACAAAGGCGAACAGTCGCTGGAATTCACCCCGGTGCGCAAAATCATCCTGGTGATTTTTGCCCTCGCCTTCGCGGTGATGATTTACGGCGTGGCGGTGCTGGGCTGGTGGATGGCGGAGATCTCCGCAGTATTTCTCGCCAGCGCGATCATCGTCGGCCTGATTGCCCGCATGAGCGAAGAGGAGCTGACGTCGACGTTTATCAACGGCGCGCGAGATTTGCTGGGCGTCGCGCTGATTATCGGCATCGCGCGCGGTATCGTAGTCATCATGGATAAGGGCATGATTACCCACACCATTTTGCACAGCGCGGAAGGGCTGGTCAGCGGGTTGTCCACGGTGGCGTTTATCAACGTGATGTACTGGCTGGAGGTCGTGCTGTCGTTTCTTGTGCCTTCTTCATCCGGCCTGGCCGTTCTGACGATGCCGATCATGGCACCGCTTGCCGATTTCGCTAACGTCAACCGCGACCTGGTGGTTACGGCTTACCAGTCGGCCTCCGGCATCGTAAACCTCGTCACGCCAACCTCAGCGGTGGTCATGGGCGGGCTGGCTATCGCCCGGGTGCCCTACGTGCGCTATCTGAAATGGGTGGCGCCGCTGCTGGCGATCCTGACGGTGGTGATTATGGTGGCGTTAAGTCTGGGGGCGTTGTTGTAATTTGCCGGATGGCGCTGCGCTTATCCGGCCTACGGATCGGTGCGGTGTCACCGGTTATTTCGGGAACTGATATGGGAAACATGATGGATTACGAAGAGTACTCTCCCAAAGAACAACTGCAGCTCACGGTGTGTCAGCGTTTGATCGCCGAAAAGAGTTATCTTTCGCAGGAAGAGATTCGCCGCGACCTGCAGGAGAGAGGGTTTGACAGCATCAGCCAGTCGACCGTTTCGCGATTGCTGAAGTTGCTCGGAGTCATAAAAATTCGAAATGCCAAAGGGCTAAAGATTTATTCGTTGAATCCCCAGCTTCGCCCTGCCCCGGACGCCGCGCGTACCGTTTCGGAAATGGTGGTGAGCGTCGAGCATAATAGCGAGTTTATCCTTGTCCATACCGTCGCCGGATATGGCCGCGCGGTGGCGCGTATTCTGGATTATCACCAGCTTCCGGAAATATTAGGCGTGGTGGCCGGCAGCAGTATCGTCTGGGTCGCCCCCCGGGTGGTGAAGCGCACCGCGCTGGTGCATAAGCAAATTAATTATTTACTCAGAACGAATTAATATTCATAAAGAACCGTTTGCATTGAGTAAAGCGTGCATTAAATCGCTTGATCCGAAAAGCGAGCTGCGTATAATGCCCGACAATTTGCCGGGAGGAAGCATGGTCAAGCGTGTACGACATAACGTCTTACCGCGTCTGAAATCAGACGCTGGCCTGCCGTTTTTCTTCCCGTTGCTAAACCTATTCCCAGAGCCCCTCATTTGAGGGGCTTTTTTTTGCCCGGCGTCAGGAGATAAACATGAATCCGCTTTATCAAAAACACATCATTTCCATAAACGACCTCAGCCGCGAAGAGCTGGAACTGGTTCTGGAAACCGCGGCAAAACTGAAGGCCAATCCGCAACCGGAGCTGCTGAAGCACAAGGTGATTGCGAGCTGCTTCTTTGAAGCCTCGACCCGCACCCGCCTCTCCTTTGAGACCTCCATGCACCGCCTGGGCGCGAGCGTGGTGGGCTTCTCGGACAGCAGCAACACGTCGCTGGGTAAAAAAGGCGAGACCCTGGCGGATACCATTTCAGTGATTAGCACCTACGTCGACGCGATTGTGATGCGTCATCCGCAGGAGGGCGCGGCGCGCCTGGCAACCGAGTTTTCCGGCGGCATTCCGGTGCTGAACGCCGGTGACGGTGCCAACCAACATCCGACGCAGACCCTGCTGGACCTGTTCACCATTCAGGAGACCCAGGGCAAGCTCGAGAACCTGAATATCGCCATGGTCGGCGACCTGAAATACGGCCGCACCGTCCACTCCCTGACTCAGGCGCTGGCGAAATTTAACGGCAACCGCTTCTACTTCATCGCGCCTGACGCGCTGGCGATGCCGCAGTACATCCTCGATATGCTGGACGAGAAAGGCATTGCGTGGAGCCTGCACGCCAGCATCGAAGAGGTGATGAGCCACGTGGATATTCTGTACATGACCCGCGTGCAGAAAGAGCGTCTGGATCCGTCCGAATACGCCAACGTGAAGGCGCAGTTCGTGCTGCGCGCCAGCGACCTGGAAGGCGCGCGCGACAACATGAAGGTGCTGCACCCGCTGCCGCGCATCGATGAGATCACCACAGACGTGGATAAAACGCCGCACGCCTGGTACTTCCAGCAGGCAGGAAACGGCATCTTCGCCCGCCAGGCGTTACTGGCACTGGTTCTGAATCGCGAATTAGCTCTGTAAGGGGAGACGACCATGACACACGATAACAAACTCCAGGTTGAAGCCATCAAGCGTGGCACCGTGATTGACCACATCCCTGCGCAGGTGGGCTTTAAGCTGCTGACGCTGTTCAAACTGACCGAAACCGACCAGCGCATCACCATCGGCCTGAACCTGCCGTCGGGCGAGATGGGCCGCAAGGACCTGATTAAAATCGAGAACACCTTCCTGACCGACGAGCAGGTTAACCAGCTGTCGCTGTACGCGCCGGACGCCACCGTCAACCGCATCGACGAGTATGAAGTGGTCGGCAAATCCCGTCCGAGCCTGCCGGATCGCATCGAAAACGTGCTGGTCTGCCCGAACAGCAACTGCATCAGTCATGCTGAGCCGGTTTCCTCCAGCTTTGCAGTGAAAAAACGCGCCGATGACATCGCGCTCAAATGCAAATACTGCGAAAAAGAGTTTTCTCATTATGTGGTGCTGGCCAACTAATTGAGGTTGGTAATGAAATCCCGGCTGTTATAATGGCCGGGAACATTCTTAACGCTGTAATTCTGGAGAAAACATGAGCAAAGTACTCGCGACGGAAAATGCACCAGCCGCTATCGGCCCTTACGTTCAGGGCGTTGATCTGGGCAGCATGATCATCACTTCAGGTCAGATCCCCGTAAACCCAAAAACCGGTGCGGTGCCGGAAGATGTCGCGGCGCAGGCGCGTCAGTCGCTGGAAAACGTGCAGGCTATCGTTGAATCTGCCGGCCTGAAAGTGGGTGATATCGTGAAAACCACCGTGTTCGTGAAGGATCTGAACGATTTCGCGACCGTTAACGCCACCTACGAAGCGTTCTTCATCGAGCATAACGCCACCTTCCCGGCGCGCTCCTGCGTGGAAGTGGCGCGTCTGCCAAAAGACGTGAAAATTGAAATCGAAGCGATTGCCGTACGTCGTTAATTCATTTCAGCTTATACAGGCAGCTTCGGCTACCTTTTTTATTTCGACCATTTTTACTCCCGGCATTCAATGACGTCGGGTGCTGTCCATTAATAGACTGCTGCTGTTTTATTACCTTCTATTAAAATGGACTAAGAATGAGAATCTCTAAAATTGCGCTGGCGGTGGCGACATTTGCCGTCGCCTCTTCTGCGTTTGCACACGGATATATTGAGTCACCCGCCAGCCGCGCTTATATGTGTAAGCTCGGCCAGAATATTGACTGTGGCTCCGTTCAGTACGAACCGCAGAGCGTAGAAAAGTCCTCCGGTTTCCCGACAGGGGCAGAACCAGCAGACGGACACCTCGCCAGCGCGGGTATCTCTCAGTATTCTCAGCTCGATAAACAGAGCCTGAACACGTGGACCAAAAGCCCCATGACGGCAGGCCCGCATGAATTTGTCTGGCACCATACCGCGCCGCATAAAACCACCAACTGGCGCTATTACATCACCAAACAAAACTGGGACCCCAATAAGCCCCTGACTCGCGACCAGTTTGAATTAACGCCGTTCTGTACCATTAGCGGGAATGGCCAGGCACCGGCGATGACCAAATCCATGACCTGCAATGTACCCGAGCGTACGGGCTACCAGGTTATTTATGGCGTGTGGGAGATTGCGGATACCGCAAACAGTTTCTATCAGGCGATTGACGTAGATTTCGGTAACGGCGGCAACGTTACGCCGGACGACACGCCAGCCGTAGTTTCCCAATGGAGCAAAACCCTGAGCGGCCAGATCGCGGGTAATAACCTGAACACAGGCGATAAAGTGATTGCGCGATTCTTCGATACCAACGGTGAAGTGACCTCCATGCGTACCGAAATGACCATCGGCTCTTCTGAACAAGGCGACGCTAATCAGTGGTCTTACGATCTGGCGCAGAAGATCAACACCGCTCATAGCGATGTGCGCGTCGGCGTGAAAGATGAAGCGGGTGAAATCAGCCCGGTTCACGGCGCCAACAGCGTATTCGTGAAAGAGGGCAGCACGCTGAGATCCGTTGCCATCTCTTATGAAGAGCAAAAAGCGCAGGTGAATGAGACCATCGCCGTTTCCGATCTGCAATACAGCAAAATCGAACATGGCAACGCGACCGTGACCTTCCACGTCAACACCAAAGGAGACGTGAATATGGAAGCACATGTGATGAACCACCACGGTGCGGAAAAAGGCTACCTGAAGCAGGAGATGAATAACGCCAGTCAGGACGTGACCATGACCCTGAATGACGTGACGGCGGGCCACCATATGCTGAAATACTACGCGACCAATAAAGACGGCACGCTGTTCGCGCAGGACGTGCTGAACCTGATGCTGGAAGGCGACGCGGCGGACAGCAGCGGCCCGCATGACTTTATCTTCCCGGACAGCATTGCCTCCTACAAGGCGGGCACCGTAGTGTTGCAGCCTAAAGACGGTAAGACCTACGAGTGTAAACCGTTCCCGTACAGCGGCTACTGCGTGCAGTACAGCCCAACCGCAAACCAGTTTGAGCCAGGCGTGGGTGCGCACTGGAAAGAGGCGTGGGTATTGAAGAACTGAGTTGCCTTTACGCCCGGCGGCACTTCGTTTGTCGGGCCTACACGTTACGTAGGCCCGGTAAGCGTAGCGCCACCGGGCATTTTTGTTACTGATTCCGCGTGGCGCGAAGCAGCGTCTCCAGTGGATAGACCGCTGCAATCACCACTTCGTCCTGCACCTTTGCCGCGTTATCCAGCTCGCTCTGAATCGACGCAATCTCTTTATCATCCAGCGTGCCCTGGCGCGCCACCAGATCCGTCAGCCGCAGGCCAATCGAGGCGAGCTTATCCACCTCCTGAATCACCGGCTTCATCGCCTTCAGCTGATAGCTGTTTTCGCTTAGCGCCAGCGCGTCGCTGGTGTTGCTCTGCCACCGGTTGAAAACGTGGCGCAGGGCGTCGGCGCTTTCCGTGTCTTCCGCATCGCTCACCAGACGGTCCGCCCATTTGTGCATCTGGCGCACGGTGGCGCTTTCGGCGTTCAGCGCATCCGCAAAGCGGTTGAGCGGCTCGAACTGATGATAGTTTCCGGCCTGGAACTTCAGGTGCTGGCGGGTGTAATACTGCGCCGGTTCAATGGCCTGAGCGAGGATCTGCAGCGGCAGGGTGTCGGCATTACCGGCGAGGCGCGTGAACTGCACCTGCTGCTGGGTGTGCTGCTGCAGCCCGACCGACACCGTCGACCAGCTGTCCATCGCCTGCAGGCGGGTGTACATGTTGTCGACATCGTTGACGTCCTGCGCGGACCACAGCCGCTCCGCAACCGCAAACGTACGCGGCCACAGGCGGATATCCAGCACCGGCGCCACCACGTTTTCCGCCCACAGCGCCGCTTCGCCGCCGAGCAGGTTGGCCTGGTTCGCCACGTCCGGCACAACCGGCGGAACGCCTTTCGGCACGTCGTCCAGACGCGTGCCGCTAATCGGGTAGCGCGTATTCCCGACAAGGAAATAGCCGGAGAGTTTATCGTTATCGACGGTGACGACCGGGCGCGTTTCGCCCATCCAGGTATCAACGGTAAAGGTCACCTGATTGTCATCCCGCCATGCAATATCCTGCACCGCGCGGCGCGATTTCCCGGCAAAATCAATAAACCCGCGCCAGCCGGCATCCCCTTTCACCAGCGTGAAGCTCCCCTCCACCGGCTTGCCCTTGAGGCGCGGCATGGAGAAGGCCCAGCTCTGGGCGCTGTCGGTGTCGGCTATCACATCCACGCCGTTTAAGCCCTGCGGGACGATTTCGTTGCGGTAGTGATAGGCGGTGGACTGGGGCTGGTCGAGATAAAAGCCGGTCGACAGAATGCCCTTGTAGCCGTTCTGCGCCACCTGCCCCAGCGCGTCCTGCCCCTGCCAGGACTGGATCAGAATGCTTTTCGGTAAGTCAGGATGGTAGATCTCGTCCCAGCCGACCATCTGGCGGTGATGCTTCTCGAGGATCGTCTCCAGCTTGCGGTTGAAGTACGCCTGCAGCGCGTGGCTGTCCGCCAGCCTGTTGTCGCGCATGAAATTCTGGATCGCGGCGTTCGCTTTCCACTGGCTGTCGTCCACCTCATCGCCGCCGATGTGCAGATACGGATCGGGGAAGATCGCTGCCAGTTCGCTGACCATCGCGTCAGCAAAAGCGTAGGTTGCCTCTTTGGTGGGATCCAGTACCGGCTTCAGCACGCCCCAGTGGCGTTCCATGGCGTACGGCCCTGGCGCGCTCATCAGTTCCGGGTAGGCCACGGCAATCGCCGAGGCGTGGCCCGGCATGTCGATCTCCGGCACCACGCGAATGCCGCGCTCGGCGGCGTAACGCACCACCTCACGCATCTGTTCAGGCGTGTAGAACAGCCCGTCGCTGGCAAGCTGCGTCAGCTTAGGGTAGCGCTTCGAGCTGAAGCGCCAGCCCTGGTCGTCGGTCAAATGCCAGTGCAGCACGTTGAGCTTCGCCGCGGCCATGCCGTCGATCTGGCGTTTGATATCCGGCAGCGGGATAAAGTGACGTGCCGAATCGAGCAGCAGCCCGCGCCACGGGAAACGCGGCGAATCTTCAATCGTAACCCACGGCAGAGAGGTGTTTTCCGCTCCGTTCTGCATCAGCTGGAGCAGGGTTTCCATGGCGCGCAAGGCACCAAAACGGGTGTTGGCGGAGATGTTCACGCCGTTGGCATCCACCGTGAGCGTATAGCTTTCATCGCTGTCCGGCAGAGGCTGCGGCTTCACCTTTTTGGCAATCACGATGCGGATGGTCGGTTTGTCTGGCTTTTCAGCCTGCGGCTGCAGCGTCCAGCCGGTTTGCAGGGCGATGCGCTGGCGCAGGCGGTTGACGGCGTCACCGAGATCGTCCCCGCTGACGCTAATGGATACGTTGTTGCTGAGCACCAGCGCGCCCTGTGTCGTCGGGCGTTCGACCTTCGCAGGCCAGGGCATTAAGGGGAGATCCCCTGCCGGGGCGGCAAAGGCAGAGGCGCCGAGCATCAGCCCGGCGGTTAAGAGACTGTACCGTAACATGAATGTTCCTTATCTGACGGGCCAAATAAAGGCAAAACATTCTGTTAACATGCGCTCAATTTGTCGTCAAGCGAATGCGCCGACGGAGATCACAGGTTGTTGAATTTGAGAGGAAAGCGAGTGCCGGGTGGCGGCTTCGCCTTACCCGGCCTACGTTCGGATCGTAGGCCCGGTAAGCGCAGCGCCACCGGGCTTGCCGTTACTGCCACCCATACCGACGCGCATAGAACCCTTTCACCATCTGCGTCAGCACCATGTAACCCGCGAGGATCGCCACCAGCCACGGGAAATAGCTCAGCGGCAGCGCCTGCAGCTGCAGGTAGCTCGCCAGCGGTGAGAACGGCAGCGCGATGCCGAGCGCCATCACAATCCCCGTCATCACAATCAGCGGCCATGCGGCACGGCTCTGGATGAACGGAATGCGGCGCGTGCGGATCATATGCACAATCAGCGTCTGCGACAGCAGCCCGACCACGAACCAGCCGGACTGGAACAGCGTCTGGTGTTCCGGGGTGTTGGCGTGGAACACAAACCACATCAGGCAGAAGGTCAGAATGTCGAAGATGGAGCTGATCGGGCCAAAGAACAGCATAAAGCGCCCAAGATCTGCCGGGTTCCAGTGCTGCGGCTTCTGGATCTGCTCGTCGTCCACGTTATCAAACGGGATCGCCACCTGAGAGACATCGTACATCAGGTTCTGGATCAGCAGGTGCAGCGGCAGCATCGGCAGGAACGGCAGAAACGCGCTCGCCACCAGCACGCTGAAGACGTTACCGAAGTTGGAGCTGGCGGTCATCTTGATGTACTTGAGCATATTGGCAAAGGTACGGCGCCCTTCGATGACGCCCTCCTCCAGCACCATCAGGCTTTTTTCCAGCAGAATGATATCCGCAGCTTCACGGGCAATATCGACCGCTCCGTCTACGGAGATACCGATATCCGCCGCACGCAGAGCGGGCGCATCGTTGATGCCGTCGCCCATGAAGCCCACCACGTGCCCTTCGCGCTTAAGAAGGGTGACGATGCGCTCTTTGTGCATCGGCGTCAGGCGGGCAAACAGCGTGGTGCGCTGGGCAAGCTTCGCCAGTTCGTCATCAGAGAGATGTTCAATATCGCTCCCGACCACCACGTCACCCGCGTCCAGCCCCACCTCGTGGCACACTTTCGCCGCCACCAGCTCGCTGTCGCCGGTGAGGATTTTCACGGTAATACCGCTCGCCTTCAGCGCTTTGAGCGCCGGTGCGGTGGTCTCTTTTGGCGGATCGAGGAAGGCGATGTAACCCTCGAGGATCAGATCGGATTCGTCGATACGCTGATAGTCCCCCTCGCGCGCCGGCAGGAACTTGCTCGCCACCGCCACCACGCGCAGCCCCTGACGGTTCAGGTTGTCGGTGACGCGCTTGATGCGGCGCAGCATGGTGTCGTCCAGCGGCACGATGTCGCCGTTATAGCGTACCTGCGTCGACACGTTGAGGATCTCCTGCAGCGCGCCTTTGCAGATCAACTGATGCACATCCGTCTGCTCGCTCACCACCACCGACATGCGGCGGCGCTCGAAGTCGAACGGGATCTCATCCACCTTCTGCCAGCGGCCGGAGAGCGTGCGGGCTGACTCTTCATCTACCCCTTCCAGCACCGCGACGTCGAGCAGGTTTTTCAGCCCGGTCTGGTAATGGCTGTTCAGCCACGCGCTGTGCAGCACGCGCTCGCTGGTTTTGCCGGAGATATCAGTGTGGTTCTCCAGCACGATTTTGTCCTGCGTCAGGGTGCCGGTTTTATCGGTGCAGAGAATGTCCATCGCGCCAAAGTTTTGAATGGCGTCGAGGTGTTTGACGATCACCTTCTGTTTAGAGAGCTTCACCGCCCCGCGCGCCAGCGTAGAGGTGACAATCATCGGCAGCATTTCCGGCGTTAAGCCGACGGCCACGGAGAGCGCAAACAGCGCCGCCTCCCACCAGTCGCCCTTGGTGTAGCCGTTGATCAGCAGCACGATCGGCGTCATCACCATCATAAAGCGGATCAGCAGCATGCTGACGCGGCCAATTCCCTTCTGGAAGGCATTCGGCTCGCTCTCCTGCTCGCTGACGCGCCCGGCCAGCTGACCAAACCAGGTGTTGCCCCCGGTGGCGGTGACAATCGCCTGCGCGGTGCCGCTGACCACCGTGGTGCCCATAAAGCACAGGGTGTCGCACTCGAGCGGGTTCATCTGCTGCGGGTCGCGGCTGCGCGATACCTTCTCAACGGGCAGGGACTCGCCGGTCAGGGAGGCCTGCGCCACGAACAGATCCCGCGCCTGGATGATGCGTAAATCCGCCGGGATCATGTCTCCCGCCGCCAGCTTCACCAGGTCGCCCGGCACCAGCTGGTCAATAGGCAGCTCAACCCAGGCGTTTTCGCCGAGGTCGTTAATCACGCGCGAGACGGTTGCGGTGTTGCTGACCATCGCCTTCAGGGCGTCCGCCGCTTTGGTGGAGCGGGCTTCCTGAATGAAGTTCAGCAGCGTGGAGATACCCACCATCAGGGCAATCACGCCCGCGGCAAAGAGATCTTCCGTCGCGTAAGAGATAATGCCGAGTACGGTCAGCAGCAGGTTGAACGGGTTGCGGTAGCAGAGCCACAGGTGCACCCACCACGGAGAGGGCTTCTGCGCCGGGATCTGGTTATCGCCGTGCACGGCGCGGATTTTTTCCACTTCAGACGCGTTCAGCCCTTCCGGATGGCCGCCAAAGGCGCGCCATACTTCGTTTTCATCCATCGCCGCCACGTTCAGGCAGCGTTCGGTCAGGGACGCGGGGATCGCCGCCCCCGCCATGTTTTTGGCGTTTGGCAGCGGGTCGCGCTGAACAAGACGGTGTGGCAGGTGGCGGCTCAGCAGGGCCTGCAGCTGCCGGGTGATATTTTTAAACATAGTCATTCCTCCGCATCCGCAAAGGCGGACGCAGCATTTCCTTCAGGCGTGGCAAAGCCGTACCTGAGAGGCACTCAATTTTTCAAGCAGGAACGTTTGGGACGCTGCTGCCTCACATCACCGGTGAGTCAGCAACAGGCTGGCTTACCGGAAAGAACGCATTCTCCCGTTCAGGAGAGGAGTGGGATCGGGATCCATGAAGCCTCCGGTAAGTAAAAAACAGGGTGTCGCCGCGCAGTATAAGGATTTAAGCGTACCCTTTGTGACGATTCGGGCGGTATTATACCCCACTGCAAATAAACCGAACGTAAACCAGACTTTGCCCATAGCGAAATCGCGCTATAGCATTAGGCTCAATTGACCATTTTGTCGTTGTTACAGGGAATACAGCATGCAGAACCGCCTTACGATTAAAGACATCGCGCGTTTAAGCGGCGTGGGGAAATCAACCGTCTCACGTGTGCTGAACAACGAAAGCGGCGTCAGCGAACGCACCCGCGAGCGCGTTGAGGCGGTCATGAATCAGCACGGCTTTTCCCCTTCCCGCTCCGCGCGCGCCATGCGCGGGCAGAGTGACAAAGTGGTCGCCATCATTGTTTCGCGTCTGGATTCTCTGTCTGAAAACCTCGCCGTGCAGACCATGCTGCCCGCCTTCTATGAGCAGGGATATGATCCGATCATGATGGAGAGCCAGTTCTCGCCACAGCTGGTGGAAGAGCATCTGGGTATGCTCCAGCGGCGCAACATTGACGGCGTGGTGCTGTTCGGCTTTACCGGCATTAAAGACGAGATGCTAAAACCCTGGCAGCCGTCGCTGGTACTGCTGGCGCGCGATGCCCACGGCTTTGCCTCGGTCTGCTATGACGACGAGGGCGCGATTATCACCCTGATGCAGCGCCTGTTCGACGAAGGCCACCGCCACATCAGCTTCCTCGGCGTACCGCACGCGGACGTCACCACCGGCAAGCGCCGCCATGAGGCCTATCTGGCCTTTTGCAAAAAGCACAATCTCTCCGCCGTGGCCTCTCTGCCGGGGCTGGGCATGAAGCAGGGCTACGAGCAGGTCGCCAGCGTCCTGACGCCGCAAACCACCGCGCTGGTGTGCGCCACGGATACGCTGGCGCTGGGTGCCAGCAAATATCTGCAGGAGCAGCGCATCGATAACCTGCAGGTGGCGAGCGTCGGCAGCACGCCGCTGATGAAGTTTTTGCACCCGGAAATTATTACCGTCGATCCGGGTTATGCCGAGTCCGGCAGACAGGCCGCCGCGCAGCTGATCGAGCAGATCAACGGGCGCGCTGAGCCGCGTCAGATCGTTATTCCTGCCCACCTTTCATAACCCCCACCAATCGGTTTATTGTGATCTTCGCCCGATTTCGGGAACGTTCCCATTTCCGCCGTCACGCTGAAGGAGTAGGCTTGCGCTCAGGTCATTACCCCCCTCACCATCTGTCATGAGGTTTCATGATGAGTAAAGTCAAACAAGCAGATATCGATCAGTTGATCGTCCTGGTCGGCGGCCGCGAAAACATCGCAACCGTCAGCCATTGCATTACCCGACTGCGCTTCGTGCTGAACGATCCGGCCAAAGCGAACCCGAAGGCGATTGAAGAGCTGAAAATGGTAAAAGGCTGCTTCACCAACGCCGGTCAGTTCCAGGTCGTGATTGGTACCGAAGTGGGCGATTACTATCAGGCTCTGCTGGCGACCACCGGGCACAGCGCGGCTGATAAAGAGCAGGCCAAGAAGGCTGCGCGCCAGAATATGAAGTGGCACGAGCAGCTGATTTCCCACTTCGCGGAGATCTTCTTCCCGCTGCTGCCGGCGCTGATCAGCGGAGGCCTGATTTTAGGCTTCCGTAACGTCATCGGCGACGTGCCGATGAGTGACGGCAAAACCCTGGCGCAGATGTATCCGGCGCTGAAAACCGTGTACGACTTCCTGTGGCTGATTGGCGAAGCGATCTTCTTCTATCTGCCGGTCGGGATTTGCTGGTCCGCAGTGCGCAAGATGGGCGGTACGCCGATCCTCGGTATCGTGCTGGGCGTCACGCTGGTCTCTCCGCAGTTAATGAACGCTTACTTACTTGGTCAGCAGGTGCCTGAGGTGTGGAACTTCGGCCTGTTTACTATCGCCAAAGTGGGCTATCAGGCGCAGGTCATTCCGGCCCTGCTGGCGGGGCTGGCGCTGGGCTTTATTGAAACCCGACTGAAGCGCATCGTGCCGGATTACCTTTATCTGGTGGTGGTGCCGGTGTGCTCGCTGATTCTGGCGGTTTTCCTGGCGCATGCCTTTATCGGTCCGTTTGGCCGCATGATTGGCGACGGCGTGGCCTTCGCGGTGCGTCACCTGATGACCGGCAGCTTCGCCCCGATTGGCGCCGCGCTGTTTGGCTTCCTGTACGCCCCGCTGGTGATCACCGGCGTGCACCAGACCACGCTGGCCATTGATATGCAGATGATCCAGAGCCTCGGCGGCACGCCGGTCTGGCCGATTATCGCCCTGTCTAACATTGCTCAGGCGTCCGCGGTGACCGGCATCATCATCGTCAGCCGCAAGCACAACGAACGCGAGATTTCCGTTCCGGCGGCCATCTCCGCCTACCTCGGTGTCACCGAACCGGCGATGTACGGTATCAACCTGAAATACCGCTTCCCGATGCTCTGCGCGATGATCGGTTCCGGTCTGGCAGGCCTGGTGTGCGGACTGAACGGCGTAATGGCAAACGGGATTGGCGTCGGCGGCCTGCCGGGCATCCTCTCCATCCAGCCCGCTTACTGGCAGGTGTTCGCCCTGGCAATGGCCATCGCAATTATCGTCCCAATGGCGCTGACTACCGTGGTTTATCAGCGTAAGTTCCGTCAGGGCTCGCTGCAGATTGTTTAATCTCTCTCTTTCGGGGCGCAGTTGCGCCCCTTCGCATTTGCAGGAACACACTATGAATACCCTTCCTCACTGGTGGCAAAACGGCGTTATCTACCAGATTTACCCCAAGAGTTTCCAGGACACCACCGGCAGCGGCACCGGCGATTTACGCGGCGTGACGCAGCGTCTGGACTACCTGAAAACCCTCGGCATCGACGCCATCTGGCTGACGCCGTTTTATATCTCCCCGCAGGTGGATAATGGCTACGACGTGGCGAATTACACCGCCATCGACCCGGCGTACGGCACGCTGGATGATTTCGACGAACTGGTCGCCGAGGCGCACCAGCGCGGCATTCGCATCGTGCTGGATATGGTGTTCAACCACACCTCAACCCAGCACCCCTGGTTCCGGGAATCGCTGAACAAAGCGAGCCCGTACCGCCAGTTCTACATCTGGCGCGACGGCACGCCTGAGCAGTTGCCCAACAACTGGCGCTCCAAGTTTGGCGGCAACGCCTGGCGCTGGCACGCGGAGAGCGAGCAGTATTATCTGCACCTGTTCGCGCCGGAGCAGGCGGACCTCAACTGGGAAAATCCGGCGGTGCGCGCCGAGCTGAAAAAGGTTTGCGCGTTCTGGGCCGACCGCGGCGTCGACGGCTTGCGCCTCGATGTCATTAACCTGATTTCGAAAGATCAGGATTTCCCGAATGACGAGACGGGTGACGGACGCCGCTTCTACACTGACGGGCCGCGCATCCATGAATATCTGCAGGAGATGAGTCGCGACGTCTTTACCCCGCGCAACCTGATGACGGTAGGCGAGATGTCCTCGACTTCGCTGGAGAACTGCCAGCAGTATGCTTCTCTCGATGGCCGCGAGCTGTCGATGACCTTTAACTTCCACCACCTGAAGGTGGACTATCCCGGCGGCGAAAAGTGGACGAAGGCGAAGCCGGACTTCGTGGCGCTGAAAACCCTCTTCCGCCACTGGCAGCAGGGGATGCATAACAAAGCCTGGAACGCGCTGTTCTGGTGTAACCACGACCAGCCGCGCATCGTGTCGCGCTTCGGTGACGAAGGAGAATACCGGGTTCACGCCGCGAAAATGCTCGGCATGGTGCTGCACGGTATGCAGGGCACGCCGTATATCTATCAGGGCGAAGAGCTGGGGATGACGAACCCGCACTTCAGCCGCATCACCGATTACCGCGACGTGGAAAGCCTGAACATGTTCGCCGAACTGCGCGCCTGTGGCCGCGATCCGGATGAATTACTGGCGATTCTGGCAAGTAAATCCCGCGATAACGGGCGCACGCCAATGCAGTGGGACGCCTCGCACAATGCGGGCTTTACCGAGGGTGAGCCGTGGATTGGGGTCTGCGATAACTACGAAACGGTGAACGCCCGTACCGCGCTCGACGACCCGGATTCGGTGTTCTACACCTACCAGTCGCTGATTAGCCTGCGTAAAACCCTGCCGGTGCTGACGTGGGGGGATTATGAGGATCTCCTGCCGGAACATCCTTCTCTTTGGTGCTACCGTCGCCAGTGGCAGGGGCAGACGCTGATGGTGGTGGCGAACCTGAGCCGCGATCGCCAGCAGTGGCAGCCAGCCCCGGTACAGGGCGCCTGGCGGGTCGCTCTCAGCAATTATGAGGACGTTCCCACCCGTCCCGATACGCTGCTATTGCGCCCGTTTGAAGCCATCTGGTGGGTGCAGGAATAAACATCAGGAGATACAGCATGCTGTATCTCCTTTTTTATGTTTAGCGATACACTAAATGTACGACGATAACTTTTACATCGCGGCGTACCCAAAATAAAAATAGCCCTGCCAATTAAATAACCTCGGCAGGACATTATGAAAAAGACAATTATTAAAGCAACGTGTATTAGCGCATTATTATTAAGCACACAGGGATGGTGCGGGAATACGTCGGTCGACCTTCGCTTTGGTCATAATACGCGCTCAGACGTCAATGATTCACGTATTAAGGTCATGCATCAGGCGAATAACGGTTTTTACTTCTCCGTTGAAGCCGCACAAAACCACAACGATACCTTTTTTGGTGATACCGACCGATATAACCCTGACGAAAAGGGATTAACGGAAGCGGCGCAGGAGATAGAAACGCGCTGGCGCTTCGATCTGGGAAATGGCTTCGCCGTTGCGCCTGGCATGGTGACGGTTTTCACCGCCAGCAATACCCATTACCGTCCCTTCATTCAGGGCTGGAAAGCGTTTGATAACGGTCTGAACCTTTCCGCTCGTTACCGTTATAACACCGTCAATGACGCGCACAGCGACAAGGTACTGAACAGCAACGACTATACCCGCCGAGAATCGCATCAGTTCGACATTTGGTTCGCATATAACATTGGCAAATTCGGTATGTCCTACAACCCGCGCTTCCGCTGGCAGGATAATGTCGATCAGGGAACCGGGGATGATACCTACTGGGAGCATACCGTTGCGTTCAACTACAAACTCGACGACGGCTGGACGCCTTACGTCGAGCTGGTTTCACTGGATAAAACGTACATCACCGCTGATGGCAATCATGAAAATGATTATGCCGTACGTCTGGGAATAGTGAAGCAGCTCTGACGGCCTGACTACACCGTATCGTGCTGCAGTAGCCTGCAGCCGATACGGTCCACGGCGCTTAACAGGTCAAGCTGCCCTTCCCGCTGATACAGCGATACCGCGTTAATGTCGATTTTTAGCGGCCAGCATAGTGTAGAGATCGCAGCCAGTGTCGATCCCTCGCGGGTAATCGCAATAATTTTTAACCCTTTGCGCAGCGCGTTACGCGCCATTTCAATCAGCGACTGCGTCTCCCCGGATTTACTGATCAGCACCAGCGTCCCCTTCGATACCCGTGTCAGCTGGTGCATGTCATTCAATATAAGGTGCGGCAGGCTCGCCAGCGATAAAAAGCGCGACAGGTAGTTGAGGCTGGTGAGCGAGGCTCCCCGTGCGTACAGATAGATATGGCTGGAATGGGCGAGCAGCCTGGACACCTCTGTCACAATATCATCCGCCTGTGGCCCCACGTCAGGCTCTACGGGTGCAGGTGTAGTATGATCGCGCAAAAAACGATACCGAAGCTCGGTATAACTTTTATAGCCCATTTTTTTACACACACGATTAACGGATGTTGTCGTTGTAAAGGTATCCCGGGCAATCTCTTTTGCCGATATATTAGAAATATTACACGCGTGATGCTGAATGTATTCAAATATCAAACGTTCACTTCCCTGAAATGAATTCATAAATTACGCCCTGTTTAATCCCGACATGATATTAACACAACAGAAAAATAGTCTCTGGAAGGCGCTTCACATATTGCATTTACGCGTATCACGATACGTAATTAGTATTAGCAAACATTAAAAACTGTTTTAGGTTCTCTTTATACTTTCCCTGTTTTCACATCCAGGGAATTATGACAATGACGAAACAAAAAGTTGTCGCGGTAACGGCCTGCCCGACAGGCATCGCACACACCTTTATGGCGGCGAATAAAATTATTGCATGGGCTAAAGAGCACAATATCGAGGTAAAGGTCGAAACGCAGGGCAGCGACGGCGTTAAAAACCGCTTAACAAAACAGGATATCGCCTCCGCCACGGCCATTATTCTGGCAACCGACGTTCCCATTCAGGATGCCGAGCGCTTTGAAAAACTTCCTCACCTTCAAACCCGCACACAAGAGCTGATCAAACATACCGATCGCTATCTGCGTCAGGCGCTGGCCATGGAAAAAAATGTTACCTCTACCGCCGTAGCAGATGAAGACGAACTCCAGCCTTCGGCTTACCAGATTTTTATCGGCCATATCATGGCGGCCATCAGCTATATGCTGCCGGTGGTGGTCATGGGCGGGCTGATGATGGCAACGGCCAAAATTACCGGCCAGTTTATTAACATCGACCATTCGCCGTTCAGCGTGCTGGATAAAGTGGGCTTTATGACCATTAAGTTCATGTATCCGATTTTCGCCATGTATCTGGCGTTTTCCATTGCCGGCAAACCGGCGCTGATCCCCGGGCTTATTGGCGGCATCATGTCAGACGAAGTCTACAAGCGCTTCTTTGATATCGAAGGCTTTATGCCGTCCGGCTTTTTCGGCGCCATTGGCATCGGCTTTTTTGTGGGCTATCTGGTGCGCTGGCTCAATGATTCGATTCACGTCCGCCAGCAGCTCACCACCATTAAAACTATGTTGGTCGTCCCGCTCATCACCGGCATTACGCTGGTGATGGTCATGGAATACCTGATTAACCCGATTTTTGGCTCGCTTAACCAGCTGATGGTGGTCTTTTTTACCTCGGCAGGTGACACCGGGCGCGGGTTCTATTCCGCGATGATCGCTGCCGGTACCGCGTTCGACCTGGGTGGTCCGGTCAACAAGGCGGCGGGCTCGGTCGCGCTCGGCCTGAACGGCATGAGCGAGACGTTTGATTTAACCGCCCGTGAACTCTCTATCGTCATCCCGTCCATTGGCGTCGGCTTTGCCGCGTTCCTCAACGGCCGCTTTGGGCTACCGGATGTCTTAAGCCGGGAAGAGAAAACCGTTGGCAGCACCTCGTTATTGCTGGGCGTGATTGGGATCTCGGAAGGTGCGATCCCGTTCATCCTGAAAAACCCACGCCTGATCCCGGTCTTCATGACCGGTGCCGTCGCCGGCGCGCTGGTCGCTATTGCCCTTGGCGTGAAGCAGACGCTGCCACTGCCGGCCATCTGGGGCTGGCCGCTGGCAACCAACGTGGCGGGCTACCTGGCGAGCGTTTTTATTGGCGCACTGATTTGCGCCCTGGGCGTGCTTTATGTCAGCCCAAAGAACGCCAGCTAAGGGGAAGTTCATGAATCAGATCCACGTCATTGCCCATACGCACTGGGATCAGGAGTGGTATTTCACCCGTCAGGACAGCATGGTGCTGGCGTCATATAACTTTGGGGACGTTATCGACACGCTGGAGCAGGACCCGGCTTACAGCTGCTATCACCTTGACGGACAGATGGCGGTGGTAGAGGACTTTCTCGCCATCAATCCCGATTATCGCACCAGGCTGGAGACGCTGGTCAGAGCGAAAAGGATTTTTGTGGGGCCGTGGTATACCCAGACGGACACCTACAACGTGCATGGCGAATCCATTATCCGCAACCTCAAATACGGCATCTTCTCTGCCCGTAAGCTGGGGCACGCCATGCAGGTTGGGTATCTTCCGGATACCTTCGGCCACAATGCGCAGATGCCCACGATTTTGCAGGGCTGCAATATCGACAATATCGTCTTCTGGCGCGGTATCGATCACGACAGACAGGCGAAAAGCAGCCAGTTCCTCTGGCGCGCGCCGTCAGGGGCGACCGTTATCGCCTGCGCGATGGCGCTCGGTTATGGCGCGGCTAAAAACATCTCTTCAGACGCGAGCCATTTGCAGGGAAAAATCTTCCCGATGGTCAATCTCCTGCGCTCGCGGGCCGGAATAAATGACCTGCTGCTGCCCTGCGGCGGCGATCAGGTCAGTATCGACCCGGCGCTGCCGAAAATTCTGCAGGTCGCCAGCGCACACTCTCCCGATGGGGATCGATACGTTATCAGTTCGCTGGAGCGCTACGTCGACATTCTGCGCGCGCAGCGTGAACTGTTTGAAGGCTGGGAAGGGGAGCTGAAATCGCCGCGCTACACCCGCATCCATAAAACGATCGGCTCCGTACGCTACGACATCAAAAAGAAAAATGATGAGGTGGAGCAGTTCATCCTGCGGCAGCTGGAGCCGACAATCGCTATGGCGCGCCATCAGGGGATTGCGGTCAACCTCTCGGTGGTCGATACGCTCTGGAAGAAGCTGTTGCGAAGCCATGCCCACGACTCTATCGGCGGCTGTAACAGCGATGCCACCAACCGCGACATACTGCATCGGCTGGAGCAAACCGAACAGCTGTGCCACAGCCTGTGGAATCTGGTGGTGAAAACCCTGGCCGCCGCCTGCGCTCAGGAAGGCGATCTGCTGATTTTTAACCCGCTGGCCATGCAAACGCAGCGCGTGGTGAAAACCAGTCTCTATAGCCGCGCTGAAAATATCGCGCTGACGTATCAGGGGCAGCCCATCCCCTTCGACGTCCTGAAAAGAGATATTCTGCCAGGCGGAACGGCGATCTCCCTTACCGCCGAAGGCGAGTGTGAAACGCCCCTTCCCTCTTATTACCGCTGGCAGGTTGCTTTGCAAACTCCGGTTATACCGTCGGTCGGCTATCTTACCGTCAGTGTTGAAGAGAACCCTGCACCGTTCCGGCAGCCTGAACAGATTACGGGCTGTGAGATAGAAAATACGCACTACCAACTGACGCTGGACGCCGGAATGCTTACCCTGCATGACAAACGTAGCGGCAGACGTATCCCCTCTTTCTTTACCCTTGAAGACAGCGCGGACGCGGGCGACAGCTACGATTTCTCACCGCTTGCGAGCGATACGCCGACGCGATGCGACCATTTCACGCTCGTCGACTGCCTGAAAACGCCGCTTGTCGAAAAGCTGATCGTTGAAGCCACCCTGTTTCTTCCGCCAGATCTCGCCGGACGCCAGGATACTGCCCGAACGCCGTTATCCCTTCGTCTGGAGTGCACATTACGCGAAGACGATCCGAACCTGTACGTCGAGGCTTCGCTGGAAAACAGCCACTGCGATCACCGGCTACGTTTACTGATCGGCAGCGATATTCGCACCCGTCACGCTATCGCCTCCCAGCCCTTCGCGATAATCCAGCGCGATACGGGGTGTGAGAGTGAAAACTGGCAGGAGCGCTATCGCGAGATGCCCGTGGATATCGAAACCACCGAAGGCATTATCGCTGTCGCGGAAGCGGGCAAAGCGCTGGTGGTGAATAGTCGCGGTATGAAGGAATTTCAGATTATCGGCAGCGAACCCGCGACGATTGCCATGACGTTGTTTAAAGCGACGGGCGTGCTCGGGCGCAACGATCTCGACTGGCGACCGGGCCGTGCGTCCGGCATTAATAATACGGTGGTTGAGACCCCCGACGCCCAGTTACTGAAACCGCTGCACTTTTCATTTACCGTCGCGCTGGCCGACAACGCCGATCATCTCACGCTTCGCCAGCTGGAAAATCAGGCGGCCGGACAGCCCTTCACCTACCAACAGCAATCGTTACACACGCTCGATCACCGCCTTGAGCGCTTTGCGTTGCGTCTGCCCGAGCATCAGCTTCCGGCACAATTCTCATTATTGACCCTGCCGGAGCCGCTAGTCCTTTCTGCCCTGCCCCATGCGCAACGGTCGAATGGCACCGTCGTCCGCGTGTTTAACGCCGGGACGCAGCCGGTTCCCGTCCCGGAAAGTCTGGCGGGGCTACGTCAGATCAACTATCTGGAAGAGCCTGTGCCGCCGGTAACGGCAATCCCCCCTTTCGCAACCTGCGATTTTTTGATGGAGGCTTAATATGAACTTGCTTGCATTGACGCACCCCGATCTGGTTTTTATCAACCCGCCGCACCGTACGCCTGAAGCGCTGATCCGCTGGCTCGCCGAACCGCTCGCCAGGCGAAAAATCATCTGCGATGAAGAAACATTCATCCAGAGCGTGTTACAGCGCGAAAGCGAAGGCCCTACCGCGCTGGGTGAAGCGCTCGCCGTTCCGCACGGTAAAACCGAGGCGGTGCAGCAGGCGGCGTTTTGTCTGGCACTCTTTGACGACCCGATACGCTGGCCGGGGCTGGACGGTGATGAAGAGGTCAGAATGGTTTTCCTGCTCGCCATTCCGCCCGCGGAAGCAGGCAGTACCCACATGCAGCTGCTGACGACGCTGACCAGTTTATTGACAGAAGATCGAGTGCGCGCGCAGCTTCTGGCGGCGCGCACCCGGGAAGAGGCGATGTCCGCCCTGAGTGCTGAAGAACCTCAAAAACAAGATGCGGCCCCTGACCGCTCCCTTCTCATTCCAGTGATACTGGGCAGTATCGCTACCGCAGCCTTTTTACAGGCAGGATTGAGCTGGGCCTGCGCGGTGAGTTAACCGAACGGCGCTCAGCACGTACCACGTTGAGCGCTTGTTTTTGTTGAATAATTAATCAGATTTTTCCTTCGCGTCTTTACAAAGGCTGAAGCGCCCGCCGTTTGTACTCTCGTCTTTTTACTTTGTTCTGCGTCAAATAAATCGCAAACTTGTTTGATGCAAATCACTATATGTAGAACTTAAAATGCACGCCGACCCAACATCTTGTATTAATCGTCTACTATTCCAACAACAAGACGGCGCTGACGCTGGCCGGAATTGTGGATAACACGAGCTGGGAACGCGGGAAGTCTTTGGCCTGGCGGGAAATGCGTCCGGTGAATACTTCTCCACCTCTGTGGATAACCTGTTTTCAAAAATGGAGTGATCATGACACCGCATGTGATGAAACGTGATGGCTGTAAAGTGCCGTTTAAATCAGAGCGCATCCAGGAAGCCATTCTGCGTGCAGCTAAAGCAGCGGGAGTCGATGACGCAGATTACTGCGCCACCGTCGCAGAAGTCGTTAGCAGCCAGATGAATGAACGCAGCCAGGTCGATATCAACGAAATCCAGACCGCGGTTGAGAACCAGCTGATGGCAGGACCTTACAAGCAGCTGGCGCGCGCCTACATTGAGTACCGCCACGATCGCGACGTGCAGCGCGAGAAGCGCGGTCGTCTGAATCAGGAGATCCGTGGCCTGGTCGAGCAGACCAACTCCGCCCTGCTCAATGAAAACGCCAACAAAGACAGTAAAGTGATCCCCACCCAGCGCGATCTGCTGGCCGGTATCGTCGCCAAACACTATGCCCGCCAGCATCTGCTGCCGCGTGACGTGGTCTCGGCGCACGAGCGCGGCGAAATTCACTACCACGATCTCGACTATTCGCCGTTCTTCCCGATGTTCAACTGCATGCTGATCGACCTGAAAGGCATGCTGACCCACGGTTTTAAAATGGGCAACGCCGAGATTGAGCCGCCTAAGTCAATCTCCACGGCCACCGCGGTCACGGCGCAGATTATCGCCCAGGTCGCCAGCCACATTTACGGCGGCACCACGATTAACCGCATTGATGAAGTGCTGGCTCCGTTCGTCACGGCGAGCTTCAACAAGCACCGTAAAACGGCTGAAGAGTGGCAGATCCCGGACGCTGACGGCTACGCCCATTCCCGTACCGAGAAAGAGTGCTACGACGCGTTCCAGTCGCTGGAATATGAGGTGAACACGCTGCACACCGCCAACGGCCAGACACCGTTTGTGACCTTCGGCTTTGGCCTGGGCACCAGCTGGGAATCGCGTCTGATCCAGCAGTCCATTCTGCGCAATCGTATTTCCGGCCTTGGCAAAAACCGCAAAACCGCGGTGTTCCCGAAACTGGTGTTCGCGATCCGCGACGGCCTGAACCACAAGTTTGGCGATCCAAACTACGACATCAAACAGCTGGCGCTGGAGTGCGCGAGCAAGCGCATGTATCCGGACATCCTGAACTACGATCAGGTGGTGAAGGTCACCGGTTCGTTTAAAACGCCAATGGGCTGCCGCAGCTTCCTCGGCGTGTACGAGGATGAAAACGGCGAGCAGATCCACGACGGGCGCAACAACCTCGGCGTGATCAGCCTCAACCTGCCGCGCATCGCGCTGGAAGCAAAAGGCAATGAAGACGCCTTCTGGGCGCTGCTGGACGAGCGCCTGCAGCTGGCGCGTAAGGCGCTGATGACCCGTATTGCCCGTCTGGAAGGGGTCAAAGCCCGCGTCGCGCCGATCCTCTATATGGAAGGGGCCTGCGGCGTGCGCCTGAAGGCGGACGATGACGTGTCTGAGATCTTCAAAAACGGTCGCGCGTCGATTTCGCTGGGCTACATCGGCATTCACGAAACCATCAACGCGCTGTTTGGCGACACGCACATGTACGACAGCGAAGCCCTGCGTGAGAAAGGCATCGCCATCGTTCAGCGCCTGCGCGACGCGGTAGACCAGTGGAAAGAGGAAACCGGCTACGGTTTCAGCCTGTACAGCACGCCGAGCGAGAACCTGTGCGACCGCTTCTGCCGTCTGGACACCGCCGAGTTCGGGATTGTGGAAGGCGTGACCGACAAAGGGTACTACACCAACAGCTTCCACCTCGACGTGGAGAAAAAGGTGAACCCGTATGACAAGATCGACTTCGAAGCGGCGTATCCGCCGATCGCCAGCGGCGGCTTCATCTGCTACGGCGAGTACCCGAACATTCAGCACAACCTGAAGGCGCTGGAGGACGTGTGGGATTACAGCTATCAGCACGTGCCGTATTACGGGACCAACACGCCAATCGACGAGTGCTACGAGTGCGGCTTTACCGGTGAGTTCGAGTGTACGAGCAAAGGCTTCACCTGCCCGAAATGCGGCAACCACGATGCGGCCCGCGTCTCCGTGACCCGTCGCGTGTGCGGCTACCTCGGCAGCCCGGACGCGCGTCCGTTTAACGCCGGCAAGCAGGAAGAGGTGAAGCGCCGCGTGAAGCATCTGGGGAATGGGCAGATCGGGTAAGTTCTGCGCGGGGTTTTCCCCCTCACCCTACCCCTCTCCCTCAAGGGAGAGGGAACCGATCGAGCACATTGTTATGCCGGCCGCCGGTTTTCTCCCTCTCCCTGTGGGAGAGGGCCGGGGTGAGGGCATCAGGTTAACGCTATGAATTACCATCAATACTACCCCGTCGACATCGTCAACGGCCCCGGCACCCGCTGCACCCTGTTCGTCTCAGGCTGCGTCCACGAATGCCCCGGCTGCTACAACAAAAGCACCTGGCGCCTGAATTCCGGCAAGCCGTTCACCGCGGAGATGGAAGATAAAATCATCAGCGACCTGAACGACACGCGCATTCACCGTCAGGGAATTTCGCTCTCCGGCGGCGATCCGCTGCATCCGCAAAACGTGCCGGATATTTTGAAGCTGGTGAAGCGCATTCGCCGCGAGTGCTCGGGAAAGGATATCTGGGTCTGGACGGGATACAAGCTGGATGAGCTGAACGCGCAGCAAATGGAAGTCGTGGATCTGATTAACGTGCTGGTCGACGGCAAGTTCATGCAGGATTTAAAAGACCCGGCGCTCATCTGGCGCGGCAGCAGCAACCAGGTTGTGCATCATTTGCGTTGATCAAAGGCGGATGTTAGCCATCCGCCCTTATCTCAAAACCGACTCAAACTCTCCATTGCCACCGCCTTAAATCCGGCAAAATCCTCGCAGCTACAGAGCCGTGACATCGCCCGCTCGCGCAGGAAAGTGACGAAGATATCGTAAATCGCCATCGCCTCTTCGTATTCGCTTTTGCTGATGGCAAGCAGGAAGATGACGTGCGCGGTTTCGTCGCCCCACTTAACGCCGTGCGGGGCCAGCACGGTGTAGACCACCGTTTTCTGCGCCAGCAGGCCGAGGGAGTGCGGCAGCGCGATGCCGTCGCCGAGCATGGTGCTGACGATAGCTTCACGCTCAACAACCGAATCCAGAAACTCCGCGCCAACAAAGCCTTCGGCCTCAAGCTGTTCACACAGCTCGCGGAACAGCGTCTGCTGATCGATCGGCTTGTCGATAATGCGGAAGTGGGCCGCGTCGAAGTATTTATCCAGCATCCACGGGCGGGTGCGGTCCACCAGCACCAGTTTGCCAATCTGTTCTAACTGATAGTCGGTCGGGAACGGGGCGATCATCACCACCGGTTTCGACTTTTCGCTGACGCGGGCGGTGGCGATCACAAAGTCTTCGCCAATGGTTTCCGCCAGCTCGTACTCGCGCAGGGTGAACGTGCGCGTCACCTCAATCTGCGGGTATTTACGCTGCAGCACCGCCTCAATCATGCGCACCATCGCGTTACCGGCGTCGCATACCAGCAGCACGCGCGGCTGACGCTGGTAGCCAATGTTGTAGTGGCGCTCCAGCCCGACGCCAATATGCAGCACCAGGAAACCAATCTCGTTTTCGCTGATCACATATGGCGTGTATTTGCCCCAGCTCGACACTGCGGCCAACGTCATGTCCCACGCCATCGGGTAGTGCTGCTTGATGTTATCCAGCAGCGGATTGGGGATCATGATTTGATACCGCACGCGGGTGATCATGGTTTTAATATGCGTCAGCAGATCCGCGTGCAGTTGCGCGTCGCTAAGCAGGTTGTAGTTATAGTGGGTGTTGATGTAGCGCAGGATGTAGTTGACCAACGCTTCATCGTCATCGGCATTAATCGCGCTCGGGGCGATCTCCTGGATCTGCCGCGCCGCAATGTGCACGCACAGCCAGCTCTCCTCCGACGGCGAAAGCGTTTTGCCCGCCAGCTGCTGGATGGTCACCGCGATATCCTTCGCCGCCTCGCGCACGTTCTCTTCCACGTCTTCGGCATGGAATTCCGGCAGCGGGTAACCTTCGCTGATGCGACGTACCGACACCGCGCAGTACAGGCGCAGGAACAGCTCGCCTTCATCAGTCAGGCGAATGTGGTGACGCGTCAGGGCGTCGTGCAGCACCGGCACCATCTGCTCCGCCACGCCCGCATTGAGCGCCACGTCGGTTACCAGCGGGTTCAGGCTGTCCTGCTGCGCCAGCTCCCAGAGCAGATCGGTCAGGCACGCGCGGGTCGACATCTCGCTGCCAAACAGCTTCATCCCATGGCGCGGACGGGTTTCCAGCGTCAGGTTGTAACGATGAAACCACTCGCGTACCTCCGCCATGTCGCTTTGCAGCGTGGCGCGGCTGACGAACCACTCGTCCGCCAGATCCTCCAGCTTAAGCGAAAACGCCGAGGTGAGAAAACGCACCACCAGATAATGCACGCGCTCCGGCCCGGTCCGTGGGATACGCAGCGCGCGCGGGTGGGATGCCTGAAGCTGCTGATAGCGCCCGGCATCCTCAATTTTGAGCTGGTAGCCGTTGCCCCGGCTCAGGATAAACTGCGCGCCGTGGCTGGCCAGCAGCGCGTTCAGGGCGGTGATATCCGCACGGACGGTTCGCGTGGAGACCGACAGCCGCTGCGCCAGCTCGTCCTGCGGCAGCGTCTCGTTTTGCAGCAGGTCGAAAAGTTGCGCTAAACGTTGGTTCGGAAATCGCACGTCGTTGTCCTCTAACAGCTTAAGGTGAAATGACCATCTGGGATGGGCTGCCGACCGGGGTATAGTCTGGCTCAAAGCTTAGCTTGCCGTCCTGACCGACGCGGAAACGGGTAATGTTGTCGCTCCGCTGGTTCATGACGTACAGCCAGCGCCCCTGTTTATCGAGCGTCAGGGTGCGGGGATAATCACCACGCGTCCACACGTCATCCTGATGCGTCAGCGTACCCTCCGCTGTTACGGTAAAGTGCCCGATGCTGTTATGCAAACGGTTAGCCACATACAGCTGCCTGCCATCGGCGCTTAATGCGAGCCCGGCAGCAAAGCTGGTGCCTTTGTAACCTTCCGGCAGAGCAGAGACCGTTTTACCCTCTTTCAAGGTGCCGTTGGCGTTCACGGTATACCGGGTGAGCGTAGACGCCTCTTCGTTAATCAACCACAGGGCATCGCCCTTCGGCGTAAAGACAAAGTGGCGCGGTCCGGCGCCTTTCGAGGAGGCGCTGATAAACGGCGGATCGTTCGGCGTCAGCTTTCCTGTCCGATCGTCAAAACGGTACTGGTAGAGGCGATCCAGCCCAAGATCGGTGGAAAACACGTATTTCCCGCTTGGATCGGCGGCGATCATGTGCGCATGGGGGCCGTTATGATCGCTGATCGCGAAACTGCCCTCCGCAGCGGCTTCGGGCTTCGCCGCACCCGGTTCGCCTTGATCCTGATATGTGTCCGTGGCTTCACCCAGGCTACCGTCTGCGTTGACGGGTAAAACGGCAATGGAGCCGCTGACGTAGTTCGCCACCAGCAGATGCTGGCCGTTCGGCGTCAGGGAGAGATACACCGGCCCGGCACCGCCGGAGGCCACCTGATTGAGCTGGCTCAGCTCACCGTTATCGCCGACGCGCAGCGCCTGCACCACGCCCTGCTCCACTTCGCTTGCCAGATACAGCGTTTTGCCGTCCTGTGAAAGGGTCAACTGCGCCGCATTCGGCAGTTTGCTCACCAGCGTTTTATCGTTCAGCGCGCCGGTTTGCGGGTTAACAGTAAAACGGTACAACCCTTCACCGTTCGGATTATAGGTACCCACCCAGGCATATTGCGTCTGGGCGACAGCGGCGGTGGCGAGCATTGAGAGTGAAGCGACAAGCAAGGTACGGGTGTGCATGGTGGCTCCTGTATAGGTGTGAGTTCTACTTCACCAGCTTCTTCGTCATCGCCAGCAGGGTACGCACATCTTCCGGACGCGTATCACCGCTGGCTTTGTCGATAATCGAGCTGTAGATATGCGGGATGATTTTGCTCACGCCCGCGTCGAGGGCGATCTGCAGGATCTCCTCATAGTTTTCCAGATCGATACCTCCGGTCGGCTCCAGCCAGAAGTCGTGACGGGCGCAGGCTTCCGCCACCGCTTTGTACTCGTCACGGCACTTCAGGCCGCCCATCGGGAAGTATTTGATGGAGCTGCCGCCGAAATCTTTCAGCAGGGCAATCGCCGTTTCAACCGGCACGATGCCGTCAGGTGCCGCGCTGCTCAGCGGGCCGGTGGAGATTTTGACCATGCCGACGGTGCCGGTCGGGGAGACCAGACCGTTGACCACAGAGTCGTTCTGTCCCAGCAGCGCGCGGCTGGTAGCCACGCCGGTAAAGACCTGGTTGACGTGCTGCGGCTGCACCTGGCGAGAGATCTCACTCACCATCGCCGACTGGTTCGGATCGCCCGCGCCCAGCCCAACAGACAGCGCGTTATCAATCAGCGCCGCGTACTCGCGCATATCCGCTACCGCGCTGGCCACGTCCGGGTAATTTTTGGAGAGCACGCCCACCAGCACGTGACCTTCCGCCGCCTCGTAGATGGCGCTGGCGTTGGCTTTCGACCCTGCCAGCACGTTCAGACAGACGCGGTCACGGTAAAAGTTGGGGGTCAGTTTCATGCATTTTTCTCCTGTCCTAATACTTCGCTAATGCGGCGGTACACGATGTTCAGCTGATCAGCATTCACGCTGCGTACATCCGCTTCGATAATCCCTTCGTTGGCCTTGTAGCCACGGAAGTAAATGGCGTATTCGCCCTGCTTGAGCTTCGCCACCAGGTCACCCGTGCCGACGCCCGTTGTGGCTTCATCAAACTTAATCTCGGTGCGGGCGATATCGCGTCCGGCGCTGTCCCAGACCACGCGCGCGGTCACACCATTCAGGGTGTTGAGCGCCTCGATAAACGGCGTCATTTTCGCCACCATCTCGGCGCCACTCTCTTTGGTGGCCGTCAGATAGTGTTCGATGGCGCAGGTCAGGCCAAGAATGCCCTCTTTTCCCACCTTCATCGCGCGGCCAATGCCCGCCGTCTGGCGTTTGACCCACTCGACGTACTGAGTTTTGCCGATCACCAGCCCGCTGGTTGGGCCTTCGATCGCCTTCGCGCCGCTGTAGATCACCAGGTCCGCGCCGGAGCGGTAGTAAACATGCAGATCTTCTTCCGCCGCGGCATCGACGATGAGCGGCAAGTCGTGTTTACGCGCGACAACGGCCGCCTGCTCGACGCTGAGCATGCTTTTCTGCACGCAGTGGTGAGATTTGATATAGAGGATCGCGGCCGTGCGCGGGGTGATCGCCGCCGCCAGCTGATCGGCGGAACATTCGTTGGCGTAGCCCGCCTCCACCAGCTTACCGCCGCCCAGCGCGACCATGGTGCCCACCGGCGCGCCAAAGTTCACGTTGTGGCCTTTCGGCAGGACGATCTCGTTATTCTCAATCGGGGTGACGTGCAGGTTTTCCAGCAGCCAGTCGCTGTCTTTGACCAGCACCGCGGCCACGGACTGGGCAATGCCCGCAGACGCGCAGGAGACGACCGTCGCCCCTTCCACATCCAGCAGCCTGGCGATGTACTCCCCGGTTTTGTTGACCAGATCCTTCATCTCGAAATAGTGATTCATACCGTCCATCGCCGCCTGCACCACCTCCGGGCGCGGCGTGGAGACGCCCAGCGCCGTCATGCGGCCAGAGGTGTTGATCACCTGCTTTAAGTTGTACTTCTCATAAATCGAAGGCATTTTCCGTGCTCCCTTGTTCGGTCATGTAGCCCTTGCCCGCGCGGATCGCGGCAAGCGGCACCAGAATGTGTTCAGCCTGCAGGCTGTCGTTTTCGGCATCCGTCAGCACCGTCGGCTGACGTTTGAGGATGAATAGCGTCAGGTCAGCGTCGAGACCCGGCTGA
Source organism: Enterobacter sp. SGAir0187 (assembly GCF_002952735.2). NCBI lineage: Bacteria > Pseudomonadati > Pseudomonadota > Gammaproteobacteria > Enterobacterales > Enterobacteriaceae > Enterobacter > Enterobacter sp. SGAir0187. The sequence continues at coordinate 2,039,256 of NZ_CP025034.2, forward strand.
ATGCGGCCCTTGCGCGTCAGGCGCAGGCCGTCGGCGGCGTTCGCCGTGACGCAGTCAATCACCTGCGGCAGCGACATGCCGATGGCAAGGAATTTCGACATCACGCTCGCCAGCGAGCCCACCGGGCCGTTGATGCGGTTGCGGCAGTAGATATCTGAGCTGATGGTGTGCGGCAGAATGCCCATCGCGATGGCGCGTTTTGCCACCTCAAAGCTAAAGCTCGCCGTGCCGTGCCCCACGTCCAGACGCACGCCGCGCTTCAGGGCAGAGGAAATGGAGGCGCGAAGCTCGCCCGAGGGCGTCAGAATGCGGTTAGGCTTGCCGTTATAGCAGTGGGTAATGATGTCGCCGGAACTCAGCAGTTCGGCAATTTCGTCGAGGTTCGGCGGGTTGTTGCCGATGTGCACCATCAGCGGCAGGTCGCCGTTCTCTTTCTGAATCGCTTTCGCGCGCGCCAGCGGCGTGATGCCGTTGTCACCGACCACGCTGCTGCTCATGCGCGCCTTCAGGCCAACGATAAAATCAGGGTGGCGCTTCACCGCCTGCTTCACCGCCTCGGCATCAACATTGGCCATATTGGCCAGCTCGTTCTGGGCAATCAGCCCCACGCGGGAGATGTTCAGCAGGGCAAACACCTCGGTGGAGGCCTTGCGGGTGATCTCATAGAAATCGTCCACGTCGTCGGCGCCGGTACTGCCCGCGTCCACCACGGTGGTGACGCCGGTGGCAACGCCCACGCTGTCGGGTTCGTCGTGGTAAATCGGGGAATTCGGGTAGCAGTGTACGTGGGAGTCAATCCAGCCTGCGCTGACGAACACTTCACCGTTCAGCTCAACCGTTTTATGCGCGGGCGCGTTAATCTCGCCCAGCGCCGCGATTTTCCCGTCCTGAATGGCGATATCGGTCAGGGTATCGTCGGTGAGGCGCGCACGGCGCAGGAGTAAATCAAACATGAGGATCTCCTGATAAGGCGGGCGCCAGCGCGCCCGCGGGTATTAAAGGGCAACCGGGAACAGCCAGCCCAGAATCATCGCGCCGAGGATAGCGCCACCGGTAATCGGCTTCTGCCAGATGTAGAACAGCAGCGCGCCCACCAGCGAGCCGACGCCGATTGGAATGGAGGCGGTCATGGCGCTGAGGATGATCAACGGCCCGAGGAAGCGGCCGGAGGCGTTGCCCGCGCCCATCATCACGTCTGCACCGTAGGTAGAATTGCTCTGGTTGATGGTGAACTTACGCGCCAGGATGATGACGTAGCCAATCGCCAGACCAATCACCAGGCCGGTGATCAGCGAAGCAATGAAGTTGGTCACCGGGAACATGATCCCCGCACCCAGCAGCAGCGCCGGTACGCCGAGGCCCACGCCGGTCTGGATCGCCCCGCCGATATCAAGAATACCCACCAGCGACCCTTCGATAATACGGGCGAACAGGAAGCTCGCGCCAAACGCTGCCACCGCGCCGTAAACGCCGGTATCTATCCCCGCTTTCAGCATCGCCACGAAGGCCACTTCGTTAAACGCCCCGATGCCGTAGAGGTAGTACATGTGCGTCCCGGCAAACACGCCGGAGGAGAGCAGGCCAACAAAGATCGGGAACGACCAGTCGGCATACCAAAAACCTTTATTCTGTTCCATTTAGAGGCTCCTGTTATTTACCGCTGAGCGAGTTGTGGATCATGTCGAGCCAGTTCGGCACGGTCAGATGGAAGGATTCGATCATCTTCATGTCGAAGCCGCGGAAGAAGCCGCTCAGCACGAAGAGCAGGACGATCGCCGCCATCATCACTTTGGTGACGTGGTTCCAGCCGCTCTCTTCCACGCCTTTCCCGATCAGGATCCCCAGCACCAGGCCCGGTACGGCGTTGCCCATAATCAGCTGCGCCGCGCCGCCGAAGATGGTGGCCCAGAAGCCCGATTTTTTACCCGCATCGATGGCTGCCAGCCAGAAGATCACCGGCATCACAGTGTTCACCAGCAGGTTTGCCGCCGGCACCAGCACCTTCACGGCGGTGACCTGAAGCGCTGCGGGAACGGAGGAAGCGGTCAGGTTAAGGAAGGTCACGACGATCATGCCGATCACGCCGCAGGCAATCGCCATTTTGCGGGGATCGTGCAGCGTTTCGCCGACGTTACGGTTTTTGATCATCAGTGCAGCCGCACCCCAGTTCGGGATGATGCGGTGGTCAACGTCCTGTGTGAAAGCCCCTGCGGCCACGGAAGAGGCCCAGGCGTTAAAGAAGAAACCTAACCCAAAGGAGAAGTGGGACGCCGGATCCCCTTCACAGGAGTTCAGTTCCCCCAACGTACGAAACGCGCCCATACCCTGAGTGGTAGGCGCATGAAACATGCGTGCAGCCCCTGCACCCACACCGACGCCAACCAGGCCGCCAATGATGAGCGATTTTATTAATATAATTAAGAACATCAGTCTGCCCTTTTATGAATAATCAGCGTTGCGTGACGAAATCCACCTGGTCGAGATTGATGGCTGTCACGTTGACGGTCACATCCAGCTCCACGCTGTAGGTGCGTCTTTCCCGGCGCAGAAAGAAGAACAGAAACGCTTCTTTACGCACCGCTTCTTGCGCCTGAACGACCTGCACATCCTGTGGCTCAATACGCAGTAAGATATGCGGTGAGGCTTTCATCACCGCGGCCTGAACGTGGTTGAGCGCGTCGGCAAAGGCGCGCGCTTTGGCGTCGCCCTTCCCCTTCACTCTCACCGTGGTTGTGAACTGTTCTTTCATGCTTATGCGCCGTATTTCTTCTGCCACGCCTGTACCAGACGCTCGCCCAGCTCTTCTTTATCCATAAAGCCAAAGCCCAGCACGTTGCAGCCTTCGTTGATGGCGGTGACGCCTTCGTCCACGGAACGCATGCCGTATTTGGCCTTGTAGCCATATTTGGTCTGGGCGGTGATGGCGCCCGCGCCGCCGCTGCCGCAGAAGGAGATGCCGAAGGTGGCGTTTTCCGCTTTCATCACGTCGCCGAGCTTCATGTCCGCCGCCATGCCCGGTACGACCACCGCGCGTCCACCTGCTTTTTCCACACCGGCAGCCACTTTCTGACCTTTACCCAGGCGATCGCCAATCACGACTGTAATCTGTTCCATGTGTTGCTCCTTAAAGGTTGTCTTTTGCGACTTCAAAGTGAACGGAGAGCAGCCAGGCTTCTTCATCTGGAAGGTTGCCAAACTGCGCGACCACTTCACGGGCAAGCCGCATTGAATCCGGTGAAATTTCGTCAAACAGCTCTGCTTCAACCTCCGGCAGCGGCTCGCCGGTCACGGACCGGTGTGCCATTGCGCGCACGTGGGAAGTGAGCATCTGCTCCTGTACCGCATTGGGGATGATGTTGTTCCGGGCCAGCAGGGCATAAACCTGCTGCAGCATGGTGTTCGCGAGCTGTTCTGTTTGCTCCGCCTGTTCCCCAACGTCGTTCATTACCGCTCCGTTAATCACTGGTCTTACCCCGTTAATGGCTCTGGATTAAAACTAACGGTGGGAGGGACGGGTTTGTAGCGAGTTGTTTTCCACTTCGAAGTGGAAAGGCGAGCCGCAGCAGTGATCTGTGCCACATAAATGCGCCGAATCTGGATAAATCGATGTATTCGCGTGATGAATATCACGCTATTACGCGGCAACGAACGGGTAAGCAGAGTGGAAAAGATTCCGAGCAGGCTCGTAGAAATGTGACGTGGATAAGGTTTTCTTATGGGGATTGGGTAGAGTGGCGGCGGGTGCTTGAGACTGACCGTCTCAGGCATGGGACGGTAAGTGGAAAGCCCCGCCTGATAGAAAATCAGGGCGGGGGCTCGAAACGACACGTCACACCGTGGAGTTCGCTACCTCGCCCGCTTTACAGCAAGGAGGCATCCATGAAACGCCAATCCCCAATTATCCGGGTTTTGATGATTGTTGCTTTGACAATAATCATCTTAACGCTGGTGACGAGGAAAACACTGTGCGAGATCCGTTTTCGAAACGGCTCGCTTGAAGTGACAGCGCGGATGGATTGTCGCTCCGGCAAGTAGGGAGCAAGGATGCGGGGGCGCATCATGCGCCTCCGCATACGGGGAAGAACGTACAGCTCAGGCACCCAATTAACGATACTTTTTGTGATACGTGTTGCGCGTGGTCACAAACTGCTCGGCCGCCGCCTGAGCTTCCTTCACTTTGCCTTCGTTAGCGAGCTTCAGCGCGCCGTCGATCTGTCCGACCAGCACGTCAAAGCCGTGGCGGTAGTCTTTCATCTCAGCACTGTCTGCCGCTTTGCTTTCCAGCTTTGGCGGCGTCGCTTTTTGGGCGTCCAGCGCCGCTTCACGCATTTTGGTCAGTGCGTCTTTCATTTCCGCCGCATTGTCGGTTTTCTGCACCACCTTCAGGTTTTGACCGAGGATGCCCATGTCGTCTTCAAGATCGGCAGCAAACGCAGAAGAGCCAAGAACCAGCGTTGAAGCTGCGACGATCGCTAACAGATGTTTACGCATTGCTCACTTCCTTTTTTATTATTAAAACGCTTTACGGATATTACTGGCCGGCGATTTTCATTTCCGGGAGTAATACAGAACCACACTGTATATTGCTGCGTGTTTCAATATCGTTACCGACCGTAACGATATTGCGCCACATATCCTTCAGATTGCCAGCGATGGTAATTTCGCTCACCGGATACTGGATTTCGCCGTTTTCCACCCAGAAACCCGCCGCACCGCGAGAGTAGTCTCCGGTGATGCCGCTTACGCCCTGCCCCATCAGCTCGGTCACCACCAGACCGGTGCCCATCTCCTTCAGCATCTGCTCAAAGTTCAGGCCCTGCCCGGCAATGCGCCAGTTGTGGATGCCGCCCGCGTGTCCGGTGCTTTTCAGCCCCAGCTTGCGCGCGGAGTAATTGGTCAGCAGCCACTGGGTCAGCACGCCGTCTTTGACGATGTCACGACGTTCGGTACGCACGCCTTCGCTGTCGAACGGCGTGGAGGCCAGCCCTTTCAGCAGGTGCGGATGTTCTTCGATGGTCAGCCATTCCGGCAGGATCTGCTTGCCCAGCGAGTCGAGCAGGAAGGTTGATTTACGGTAAACGGAGCCGCCCGCAATCGCGCCCACCAGATGGCCAAACAGACCGGTCGCCACTTCATTGGCAAAAATCACCGGCGCTTTCATGGTGGAGAGTTTGCGCGGCGACAGGCGAGACAGCGTGCGTTCGGCACACTCTTTGCCCACCCATTCAGGAGACTGCAAATCCCCCAGCGCGCGGCCAATGGTATAGGCGTAGTCACGCTCCATGTCACCGTTCTCTTCGGCGATGACGCAGCTTGAAAGCGAGTGACGGGTGGAGCAGTAGCCCTGCAGCATGCCGTGGCTGTTGCCGAAGACTTTGATGCCGTAGTGGCTATTGAAGCTGCCGCCTTCGGTATTGGTGATGCGCTTGTCGGCCTGCAGGGACGCCTGCTCGGCGCGGGCAGCCAGCTCAATCGCTTCATCCGGCGTGACTTCAGCCGGGTGGAAAAGATCGAGATCCGGCGCGTCAAACGCCAGCAGATCTTTATCCGCCACGCCGGCGTAAGGATCCGGCGAGGTGTAGCGGGCGATATCCAGCGCGGCCTGCACCGTACGGGCGATGGCATCCGGACTGAGATCGGTGGATGACGCACTGCCTTTGCGATTCTGGTGATATACCGTGATACCCAGCGCGCCATCGCTGTTGAATTCAACATTCTCCACTTCGCCATAGCGGGTGCTCACGCTAATGCCGGTGGTTTTGCTGACCGCCACTTCGGCGCCATCTGATTTTTCTGAAGCAAGCATCAGCGCGGTGGAGACGGCTTCTTCCAGAATCTTACGCTGCGCTTCAACTTGTGAGGTTACTTTCATCGCAAATGCCATACTGTAAGAGAGAGTTAACTGAAGTCTAACAGAGAACCGTTTTTCAGTGCGCGTCTTAACTGGTAACATTAGCCTCTTTTTTTAAGGAGCCTGACATGACTAAGCAGCCCGAAGACTGGCTCGACGACGTTCCCGGTGATGACATCGAAGACGAAGATGATGAGATCATCTGGGTCAGTAAAAGTGAAATTAAACGTGACGCCGAAGAGTTAAAACAGCTTGGCGCGGAAATGGTAGAACTGGGTAAAAACGCGCTGGATAAGATCCCGCTCGACCAGGATCTGCGCGATGCCATTGAACTGGCACAGAAAATCAAAAAAGAAGGCCGTCGTCGCCAGCTTCAGCTTATCGGGAAAATGCTGCGTCAGCGCGATGTTGATCCGATCCGCCAGGCGCTGGACAAGCTAAAAAACCGCCACAACCAGCAGGTTGCGCTGTTCCACAAGCTGGAGCAGATCCGCGATCGTCTGATTGAACAGGGTGATGACGCCGTACCGGAAGTGCTGAACCTGTGGCCGGATGCCGACCGCCAGCAGCTGCGTTCCTTGATCCGCAACGCGAAGAAAGAGAAAGAAGGGAATAAGCCGCCGAAGTCTGCGCGCCTGATTTTCCAGTATCTGCGCGAGCTGTCTGAGAACGAAGAGTAATCCGTTCCCCTCACCCCGGAGGGGCGAGGGGGAAAAGAACGTAGGCCCGGTAAGCGTGAGCGCCACCGGGCTTTTTTTTACGCGTCGGCGGCCGCTTCCGCTTTCTTCGCCAGCCCGTCCAGCAGCTTCTGATGGATCCCACCAAAACCGCCGTTGCTCATCACCAGAATATGGTCGCCAGGCTGAGCGGCTTTCACCACCATATCCGCGAGCGCATCCACATCTGCACTCCAGTGTGCCGGCTGAATGCAGGCATCGGCCACTTCCGCGACCTGCCACGGAATATGCTGCGGCTGCAGCAGGAAGACTTCATCGGCACGTCCTAACGACGGCGCGAGATCGTCTTTGCAGATGCCCATCTTCATGGTGTTCGAGCGTGGTTCCAGCACCGCAAGAATGCGCGCGGTACCGCCAACTTTGCCACGCAGGGCGGCAAGCGTGGCCAGAATGGCCGTTGGGTGGTGCGCAAAATCGTCATACACGGTGACGCCGTGGGCTTCACCACGCAGTTCCAGACGGCGGCGGGCATTGATAAACGAGCCCAGCGCATTCGCCGCATCCGCAGGCTGAACGCCCACGTGACGCGCTGCTGCAATCGCCATCAGGCCGTTGTGCATATTGTGTTCGCCCACCAGGCCCCACTTCACCTCACCCACTTTTTCACCGTCGAGCAGCACTTCCCACTCGGAGGCATCGGCATTGAGTTTCTTCGCCTGCCAGTGGCCCTGCTCGCCCACCAGCTCCTGCTCGCTCCAGCAGCCCATTGCCAGGGTCTGCTTCAGGTTAATGTCGTTTTCCGGCAGGATGATGCGGCCCTGCCCCGGCACGATGCGCACCAGGTGATGGAACTGTTTCTGAATGGCCTTCAGGTCGTCAAAAATATCCGCGTGGTCAAACTCAAGGTTATTGAGGATCAGCGTGCGCGGGCAGTAATGCACGAACTTAGAGCGCTTGTCGAAGAACGCGCAGTCATACTCGTCGGCTTCGATCACAAAGAACGGGCTGTCACCCAGACGTGCAGAAACGTCGAAATTACCCGGTACGCCGCCAATCACGAAGCCCGGCTTGTAGCCGCAGGCTTCGAGGATCCAGGTGGCCATGCCCGCGGTCGTGGTTTTGCCATGGGTACCGGCAACGGCAACCACCCAGCGGTCGCGCAGGACGAAGTCATGCAGCCACTGCGGGCCGGACATGAACGGAATATTGCGTTCCAGTACCGCCTCAACGCACGGGTTGCCGCGGGTCATGGCGTTGCCAATGATCACCAGATCCGGCTCAGGATCCAGCTGGCTGGCATCGTAGCCCTGAATTAAAGCGATGCCCTGTTTCTCCAGAAGTGTGCTCATTGGCGGATACACATTGGCGTCCGAACCTGTCACCTCATGGCCCAGCGAGCGCGCCAGCATTGCCAGTCCGCCCATGAAAGTGCCACAAATCCCCAATATATGAATGCGCATACGTCACTATCCTTCTTCAATGTGGCGCACATTTTACTCACATGTCAGCGGGTGTGAAACGCATTTCAGGAAAATCCGTATCCTGCTGGCGCGATTCACCTCTGCGCTACTATTTGAATATTTGTTAAGATTGTTGGGCTTTAGTCGTTTTAGTGAACATACAATCGCTCTACTCACAAAGATGCAGGGAAAGTGTTATGAAAACGTTAGGTGAATTTATTGTCGAAAAGCAGCACGAGTTCTCTCATGCTACCGGTGAACTCACTGCTTTGCTGTCGGCAATAAAGCTGGGCGCTAAGATCATCCACCGTGATATCAACAAGGCCGGTCTGGTCGATATCCTGGGTGCCAGCGGTGCCGAGAACGTTCAGGGCGAGGTTCAACAGAAACTCGATCTGTTCGCAAATGAAAAACTGAAAGCTGCACTGCGCGCGCGCGACATCGTTGCGGGTATCGCCTCCGAAGAAGAAGATGAAATTGTTGTTTTCGAAGGGTGTGAACACGCGAAATACGTTGTTCTGATGGATCCGCTCGACGGTTCCTCGAACATCGACGTTAACGTTTCTGTCGGTACCATTTTCTCCATCTACCGCCGCGTCACGCCTGTTGGCACGCCGGTGACCGAAGAAGATTTCCTGCAGCCGGGCATTAATCAGGTTGCTGCCGGTTACGTCGTCTATGGCTCCTCCACCATGCTGGTGTACACCACCGGGTGCGGCGTACACGCCTTTACGTACGATCCTTCCCTGGGTGTTTTCTGTCTGAGCCAGGAACGCATGCGCTTCCCGGAGAAGGGCAACACCTACTCCATCAACGAAGGCAACTACATCCGCTTCCCGAACGGTGTGAAGAAGTACATCAAATTCTGCCAGGAAGAAGATAAAGCGACGCAGCGCCCTTACACGTCCCGCTATATTGGCTCCCTGGTCGCGGATTTCCACCGTAACCTGCTGAAAGGCGGCATCTACCTCTACCCAAGCACCGCCAGCCACCCGGACGGAAAACTGCGTCTGCTGTACGAATGCAACCCGATGGCGTTCCTGGCCGAACAGGCGGGCGGCAAGGCGAGCGACGGTAAAGAGCGTATTCTGGAGATCGTGCCGGAAAGCCTTCACCAGCGCCGTTCATTCTTCGTCGGCAACAACCACATGGTTGAAGACGTCGAACGTTTCATCCGTGAGTACCCGGACGCATAATCCCTCTCTTCAGGGGAGCCGATCCGGCTCCCCTGGTCATTTATATATTTTACCGTATAAGTGTTTATAAAAAACATGCTTTAATCTTCGCCACTGCTCCTGCATTATTTCCATAACAGTTTGACAGATATTTCGTGGAGCAGAATCGCAATGAAAAATTATTCCCGTGCTAATACCGGTATTGATTTAAATCTTATCCCTGTATTTATTGAAATCGTCCGCTGCGGCAGCATGGCAAAGGCCTCTTTGCGTCTGGAGATGTCCCGTCCTGCGGTGAGTCTGGCATTAAAGCGTTTTAATCAACTCTTTGATGAGCCGTTATTTTTCCGTAAAGGTTTATATCTTGAACCGACTGAAAAAGCGTTAGCCTTAACCAGCTCGCTGGAAATATTAATGGGTGAAATTCACGATAATATCGGGGCGCTTAATTCCGGAAGGAATAAAACCCCGGCACAGAACGTACCGGGGCTGGGTAATATTATGCCGCGTTCTGAGTCGTCACTTTGAACGATGACATGGCTTCCATCAGCTGACGCGACTGCTCCTCAAGGGAGCGGGTCGCGGCAGAGGATTGCTGCACCAGCGCCGCATTCTGCTGCGCGGTTTCGTCCATCTGGTTCACCGCAATATTCACCTGCTCAATGCCGCGGCTCTGCTCATGAGACGCGGTCGCAATCTCACGCATCAGTTTGGTCATGCGCAGCACTTCGGTTGCAATCTCGTCCATCGTTTCGCCAGCCTGCTGGGCCAGCTCGCTGCCCTCGTTAACGTGGGTCTGCGAGTCGCTGATAAGCGTTCGAATCTCTTTCGCCGCGTCAGCGCTGCGGCTGGCCAGATTTCGCACCTCGCCCGCGACGACGGCAAAACCGCGCCCTTGCTCGCCCGCACGCGCCGCTTCCACGGAGGCGTTAAGCGCCAGAATATTGGTCTGGAAGGCAATGCCGTCGATGACGCTCAGGATGTCAGCGATGCGCGACGAGCTGCCGGAGATATCGCGCATTTTTTCAATCACGTAGCAGACCATTTCACTGCCGTGATCGGCCGTGTCGGACACCGACTTCGCCAGCTGGTGCGCCTGCTCGGCGTTATCGGCGTTGAGCTTCACCGTGGCGGTGATCTGTTCCATGCTGGCCGCCGTCTGCTCCAGCGACGTGGCGGTGGATTCCGTACGCTCGGCGAGATCCCGGTTACCCAGCGTCAGCTCGCGGCTGCCGGTGTCAATCTGCGCGCTGGCATCGCGTACCCGCAGAACCGAGTTCATCAGCGACTGACGCATCTCCTCTATCACCGCGTTAAGGCGGTTAAACTCCTGGCTCGCGGGTGCAGCCAGCGCATGGGTTAAATCGCCCGCTGCCACATTCTCCAGTTGAGCAATCGACGCCGAGAGCGGCTTGAGCAGCATATGGCGCAGCGCCAGCCAGGCCAGCACAATAATGCCTGCCGTCAGCAGCGCCGCCACGATAATCAGGATCAGGACGCGGGTTTTGCTCGCCTGCACGGCACTCACTTCCGCCAGACCTCGCGCTTCGCTCCATTTCTGAAACGCCTGCATGTCATTATCAAACGTTGACGCCAGCGGGATCAGCGTCTTCTCCAGCAGATCGTAATACCCGTCCGCGCTCTGGTCATTGAGGGTTTTCAGCATCGGGTTGATCCCCTGCTGGGTATACGCCCCCAGGCTGGCCGCCACCTTATTGAGCAGCTGTTGCCCCTGCTCGTCAGCCACGCCGCCGTCGATCACGCCCTTCAGCGTTTTCTGGGCCAGGGCGACTTCCTGGTTGATGTTTTTTACCGCGTTGGCCGCATCGTCCAGCATGCCGATTTCCATCATACGGACGGCCTGCCCCGCTTCATTGCGCGCGCGCAGGATCAGCGTATAGCCTGAATTAAGCTGCACCATTTGCTCACCCTGAAGGTGATTAATACGCTGCAGCGAAGAAGAACTCTGTGTGAGGGCATAAATGCCAATGCCGCTGACAATCAGCAGCAGAAGGGTCATAACGGCCAGTAAAGAGAGCAAGCCGGTACGAATCGATAGCGTTTTAAGCATGATATTATTTCCGGTAGCGAGATATTTCTGGGCATAAAAAAAGAGTATCGGCCGCTACCGGAAAATGTTTAGACTTTAAGCAAATTCAGCGTGTTATCGCTCTGTTACCGATGTGTTTACGCGGGTAACAGGCGAACTTTGACGGTTCTCCCAGAGCACCGTAAGACCACGCTGCAGGGCAATAAAAATAAACAGCAGAATGCCGATGGCGATCTTTGTCCACCACGAGCTGAGCGTGCCGTCAAAGTTGATATAGGTTTGTATCAGCCCCTGAATCGCCACGCCGAACAGCGTTCCCAGCACCGTCCCCACGCCGCCGCTGAGCAGCGTGCCGCCGATGACCACAGAAGCAATCGCATCCAGCTCAACGCCCACGCCTGCGAGGGCATAGCCCGCCTGGGTGTATACCGAGAAGACGATACCCGCCAGCGTCGCCAGGCCGGTCGAGAGCATATAGATGCGGATGGTGGTGCTGCGGGTCGAGATCCCCATCAGGTTGGCCGACGTGGCGTTGCCGCCAATGGCGTAAACCTGATTGCCAAACCGGGTACGGTGAGCAAGGAAGATGCCAATGACGACCACGCCCAGCATCAGCAGCCCCATCGCGCTCAGGCGGCCGCCGCCGGGGATCTTCCACGCCAGGCTGGAGAGCGTGTCGTACACCGGATGGTTAATCGGAATCGACTCTTCCGACACCAGGTAGCTCACCCCACGGAGGAAGAACATTCCCGCGAGGGTAATAATAAACGCCGGAATTTTTAACGCGTCGATCAGCAGCCCCATAAAGGCGCCAAACGCACAGCCCATCGCCAGCACCAGCGGAAACGCCACCAGCGGAGAGATCCCCCAGAAGCCGATCGCCTTTGCGAGGAACACGCCCGTAAACGCGATCACCGAGCCGACGGAGAGGTCGATCCCGCCGGAGAGGATCACAAAGGTCATGCCGACGGCGATAATGCCTAAAAAGGCGTTGTCCGTCAGGATATTGCAGATCACGCGCGTCGAGGCAAACCCCGGGAACTGCATCAGACAGTAGAGGTAGCCCAGCACAAACACGCCCAGCGTGATCATTAGCGGTAAATTACGTTTTATCATGGCCACGGATCCCCTTAATGATGCTGACAAAGCGCGGCGACTGGACGATCAGCACGCAGAGCACGACCACCGCTTTCACCACCTGGTTGAGTTCCGGCTGGAAACCGGAGAGCAGGATCCCGGTGTTCATGCCCTGAATAATCAGCGCGCCGATCACCGAGAGCAGCAGGTTAAAGCGTCCGCCCATCAGCGATCCGCCGCCGATGACCACCGCCAGGATCGCATCCAGTTCCAGCCAGAGCCCGGCGTTGTTGGCATCGGCTCCGCGGATATCCGCCGCGACGATCACCCCGGCGATGGCGGCGCAGATACCGCTCAGCACGTAGGTCAGCATCACCATCAGCCGCGTGTTGACCCCGGCGTTGCGCGCGGCGCGGATGTTGATCCCGACGGCCTCAATGAACATGCCCAGTGCCGTTTTACGGGTGAAAAGCCAGAACACCACTAACGTCACCAGGGCAATCATCACCGGCGTCGGGAAGAACAGAAGGTTGCCGCTGCCGAGCCACGCCAGGCTCGGTGAGTTGAAGGTAACAATCTGGCCGGAGGTAATCAGCTGTGCGACGCCGCGCCCGGCCACCATTAAAATCAGCGTGGCGACAAAGGGCTGAATTTTCAGCACCGCCACCAGAATGCCGTTCCATAATCCGGCCAGCACGCCGGTACCTAATGCCGCCAGCAGGACCACCGGCAGGCTGTGCCCGGCCACGGTCATGGAGGCGGCCGTGGCCCCGGCGATAGCCATTACCGCGCCGACGGAGAGGTCAATCCCGCCGGTGGCAATCACCAGCGTCATCCCGATGGCCAGCAGCGCCACGGGCGCGGCGCGGTTTAAAATGTCTATCGGGCTGCCAAACAGGCGGCCATCCTGCACGATAATCTGGAAGAAATGCGGCGCGACCAGGCTATCCACCAGCAGCACCACCAGCAGCGCCGCGATTTGCGGCGTGCCGGTCGGCCAGCTGAAGCGGCGCTTTGACTCACCGGTTTGCGAAAGCGAACGGGACATCACGATTCACTCCTTATGCCGCGATGGCATTCATGATCGCCGGAACGGACAGCTTATCCAGCGGGATCTCTGCCACCTGTTTACGATCGCGCATGATGATGACGCGATCGGCATAGCCCACCAGCTCTTCCAGCTCGGAGGAAATGACCAGCAGCGCCAGACCGTCCGCGCACAACGTTTCGATAAGCCGGATAATTTCGGCGTGCGCGCCTACATCAATGCCGCGCGTCGGCTCGTCGAGGATCAGGAACTGCGGTTTGGTCAGCAGCCAGCGCGACAGCAGCACTTTCTGCTGGTTACCGCCGGAGAGAAATTCAATGGGCTGTTCCGCGCTCGGGGTGCGGATGCCGAGCTGGCGGATAAAGCGCTCAGCAATGGCGTTCTGCTCTTTGCGAGGGATCGGCCGCAGCCAGCCGCGCTGGGCCTGTAGCGCCAGAATGATATTTTCCCGCACCGAGGCCGCGGCGATAATACCGTCCGTTTTCCGGTCTTCCGGGCAGAAGCCCACACCCAGGCAAGAGGCCTGATGCGGCGATCGCAGGGTTTGCGGTTTGCCCTTGATCAGCGCGCTGCCGCTGTCGGCGGGCTTGATCCCGAAGATCACCTCGGCGGTCTCGGTTCGACCCGAGCCTAACAGGCCCGCCAGCCCGACAATTTCGCCTGGCCGCACCTCAAGGTTAAACGGCGAGATGACCCCTTTTTTACCGTAATCACTGAACGCGGCGACCGGCTTCTCGCTCAGCAGCGTGCGGCCTGCGCGCTGAAGGGCGTTGGTCTCCAGCTCGCGGCCCAGCATCATTTTGACCAGCTCGATCTGCGGCAGCTCGCGGGTTTCGCGGCAGCCGACAAAGCTGCCGTTGCGCAGCACCGTAATGCGATCGCTCACCTCATACACCTGATCGAGGAAGTGGGTAACGAAGATCAGGCTGACGCCCTGATCGCGCAGCTGGCGCATCAGGGTAAAGAGCATTTCCACTTCCTGGGTATCGAGGCTGGCGGTGGGTTCGTCGAGGATCAGCACCTTTGCGGAGAGATCGATCGCGCGACAAATGGCGACGATCTGCTGCATCGCCACGGAAAAGCGATTCAGCGGCTCGCGGACGTCGAGCGAGAAGCCGTAGGATTCCATCAGCGTTGTCGCCCGCGCCTCCATCTCTTTACGGCGCAGCAGGCCAAAGCGTCGTGGCTCACGGCCAATAAACAGGTTATCCGCTACCGACATATTCGGCAGCAGGTTCACTTCCTGGTACACCGTCCCGATCCCCAGCTGCTGGGCATGGGCGGTGTTTTTGGGTGAAATGGCGTTGCCTTCCAGCCAGATGGTACCCCGGTCGGCGTGATAAACACCGGTCAGGGATTTAATCAGCGTCGATTTTCCCGCGCCGTTCTCACCCAGCAGCGCCATGATCTCCCCGCGCCGCAGGCTGAAATCAACGTTATCCAGCGCCTTTACGCCGGGAAAGAATTTACTCAAGCCCTCTGTGCGGAGGATTTCCTGGTGTTGTTCAGTGGTCATGGTTTCCCCCTGCATCAAGCCGGATGGCGCTACGCTTATTCGGCCTACAAAAGAGCGTATCGTAGGCCGGGTAAGCGCAGCGTCACCCGGCATGTTCAGACAGGCTTAGTAGCCCATATTTTTCTTCTTCTCTAACTCTTCTTTCGCCGTGTCAGGCAGGTAAAGCGTGGATTTGGTAACCGTCACTTTCTCCGGCATCGTGCCGTCTTTCTTGAATTTCTCCAGCGCGTCGAATGCCGGGCCCGCCATGTTTGGCGTCAGCTCCACGCTGGCGTTGGCTTCGCCATCGATCATCGCTTTATAGATGTCCGGCACGCCGTCGATAGAGCCGGTGAGGATATCTTTGCCCGGCTTCAGGCCCGCTTCTTTAATGGCCTGAATCGCACCGATCACCATGTCATCGTTATGGGCGTAAACCATGCAGATGTTCTTGCCGTTGTTTTCAGCCTTAATGAAGCTCTCCATAACCTCTTTACCTTTACTACGGGTAAAGTCGCCGGACTGAGAGCGGATAATCTTAATGTTTGGCGCTTTCGCGATGGCTTCAGCAAAGCCTTTTTTACGGTCGATGGCCACGCTCGCGCCGACGGTACCCTGCAGCTCAACGACGTTACACGGCTTGCCGTCGACCTGCTTCACCAGCCAGTCGCCAATCAATTGCCCTTCCAGCACGTTGTTGGCGGTGACGGTGGTCATATAGAGGGATTTGTCTTTGACGTCGATGGAACGGTCGAGCAGGAAGACCGGGATCTCAGCGTCTTTCGCTTCCTTCAGGACGGGTTCCCAGCCGGTCGCCACGACGGGGGCAATAAAGATGGCATCCACGCCCTGGGCGATAAAGGATCGCACGGCTTTGATCTGATTCTCTTGTTTTTGCTGACCATCGGCGATTTTCAGGGTAATGCCGCGTTTCTGAGCTTCGCTTTTCGCCACGTTGGTTTCTGCCGCTCGCCAGCCAGATTCAGAGCCGACTTGCGAAAAACCTACGGTTAAGGGAGCGGCCATCGCCATAGACGACATGGCTGCCGAAACGGCTGTGACCAGGAGTAAGCGCTTCCACATATGAACGTCCTCGTAGGGTGAGTTATTGTTGGTTAAAAGATGTTCTGCGGAATGACTATAGCCCATGAAATATGTAACGAATTGCGTTACATCACACTTCAGAAAAGTGAATAAAACGTTAATCACAAGTTTGTAATCGCTTTCATTTCTCCATGAAAAATGCGGCTGAGTTTATGGATTTTTCTGTCATGGAATCGGTCTGAAAAGTGGGAAGAACGTGGAGAGAAGGCGAAAACAGGCGGAGACATTCAGCGCGAGTTGGCTATAATACCTGCCACTTGTTTACCATCCATTTTAAAGGACACCGACATGAGCTTACTCAACGTCCCAGCGGGTAAAGAACTGCCAGAAGACATCTACGTAGTTATCGAAATCCCGGCTAACGCAGATCCGATCAAATACGAAGTGGACAAAGAGAGCGGCGCCCTGTTCGTAGACCGTTTCATGTCTACCGCGATGTTCTATCCGTGCAACTACGGTTACATCAACCACACCCTGTCTCTGGACGGTGACCCGGTTGACGTGCTGGTCCCAACGCCATATCCACTGCAGCCGGGCGCAGTGATTCGTTGCCGTCCCGTTGGCGTGCTGAAAATGACCGACGAATCCGGTGAAGATGCGAAACTGGTTGCGGTACCGCACACCAAACTGAGCAAAGAATACGATCACATCAAAGATGTGAACGACCTGCCAGAACTGCTGAAAGCGCAGATCACTCACTTCTTCGAGCACTACAAAGACCTCGAAAAAGGCAAGTGGGTTAAAGTTGACGGCTGGGACAACGCAGAAGCAGCGAAAGCGGAAATCATCGCCTCTTTCGAACGCGCTGCTAAGAAGTAATTCTTACTGCCAGACATAAAAAACAACGCCACCTCACGGTGGCGTTGTCGTTTTTCAGTACTGGTCTCTGTCTAACCAGTTACCGCTTACAATCCGCGTTAACCCTTCGACCGGACGCTGGTAGACATACATCCACGCACTTCCGTACGGCGTCTGGATCAACTGGCGCGCGTATTCACCGCCCCTGGTGCGCAAGGCATCAAGTTCGGCAAGTGTCGCGTTATCAATACGATAAACTTCACCCTGTACTGTTCCTTCGCCGGGAACCGCGCCTGGATAGTGGCCCAGGCTGTACAACTGGTAGTTCTCGATATTGTAATTCCCCAGTAGCTGGGCATTGGTCATCCAGTGACTGTTGCCTTGCCTGGTTCGTAAACTGCCGTAGACAAATATTCGCATTGCTAAAACTCAAACTGATAGAGCAGATCAAGTGCCTGGTCTACGCCGGACACTGCTTCCAGATATAGCTTAGGCATCAGGCGATAGCGTAACGTGAGTGTTGCCAGTGAGTCAAAGATCCCCACACCATATTTTACCTGCAGACCCGGCAGTACATAGCCGCTGACCACCACCTGCGAGGAGTCACCCACGCCCTGGGTGTCCAGCGCCAGATTGCTTACGCCGAACGTCTCGCCGATTTTACCCACAACCTGCCCACTTTGTGCAACCCCCAGCCCCACTAACATCGAGGTCATCGCCGCACTGTCGCTCTGACCGCTGTCGAGACCTTGTCCACGCAGCAGGTAAGAGAGGGCTTCCTGCTGGGACATCGCCGGGTCAGAGAAGATCTCCGCCTTCGGTTCGTCGGCAGAGCCGGTGACGCGTACGCCAGCAATGACGTCGTTTTCCGTCGCTTCCGGGTTACGAATCGCTTCGATGTTCAGCAGGGGCTGATCCGGTGGACCGGAGAACAGCAGCTCGCCTTTACGGACAATCAAATCCTGACCATAGGCGTGGAAACGCCCTTCAGGAATATTGATTTGCCCGTTCAGGCCTAGCCCTTGTTTATCCTGCGCCACCTTCAGGTCGCCCGTGAGCCTCGCCTTCAGCCCAAACGCATCCAACCGCACGTTATTCCCCACGTGCACGATAAGGTTACTATTAATCGGTATGCCAGCGCTCTTCTGTTCGACCGGTTTCAGATTTTCATTGAGCATAACTTCATCACTTGAGACGCCGACCGCACTTTCCGGCACGTCGTGAACCACGATGCGCGCCCACGGCACGTCGACGCGACCGTCAAGCGTGAAGAGGCTTGGCGTGGCTTCAAAGACCACATCAGGCGAGACGTCCAGACGCACCATCGGCGGTACGGTGATGCGCACCTTACTGCCTTTCGCGGCAATACGGGCGCGCCAGTTGTCGAGCTGGCTCCAGTCCGCGTCACCGCTCAGGTTGATTTGCCCTTGCTGCGTCAATACCGAGCCGCTCAGCGTCGAGCTCATGCCGTTGAAGTTCATGGCGATCTGGCTGGGCTGCATGTCAAACGGCATAAAGTTGCCGTCAATATCCACGCCGCTGAGGCGCAACTGGCCAAACAACTGAGGGCTTTGCGCATTGCCCGCCAGGCGCAGGTTGGCATTCACCATGCCCTCGGCTTTTTCCCCGCGTGCGAAAATCGGGTTCACCATCGCCAGGTTGAAGTTGCGGATAGTGACGTTGCCCCCCAGATTTCGCCGTCCCTGTGGGTCGGTAATTTGAACCTTCCCGTCAAACTGACCGTTATTGGTGAGGCGAATCAGCCACCCCAGCTCCGCACGGTTGTTATGCAGGTCAGCGCTCAGGTTCAGGGTGTCGAAGGCCACCGGCAGCGGCGCGTCATTCACCTCCTGCGTCACCTTCACGTTACGCCCGGACAGCGTGACGCTACCCTGCGGCAGCCCCTCTTTGGTGGTGTCCCAGGCGACATCGGCTTTCCCGCTGAAGACGCCGCTCGCCTGCGTGGTATCCGGCATAAACGGTTTTAGCATCGCCAGATCGAAGCGGTTGAGGTTGATCTGCGCGCGCCCTTCCGCGCCCGCATCGATGGTTTGCGGCACACACAGTTCCGCATTCGGGTTGGTCCAGCAGTGCGGCCCAATGCTAATCTTCTGCTCGGCGTTGCGGTAGTCCAGAGCAATAGCGCGCGACAGCGCCAGCGGCCCGACCGGCGTAGTGAAACGGGTGTTATCCAGCGTCCCTTTCCAGCGCGCCTGTTTGCGGTCGAAGCTGCCGGTCAGGTGAAGCTGGCCGGAGACCGGCTCGCCCTGCACCCGTAGCTGCAGGTCGTGCTGCTTCTCGTTCCCTTTCGCGTCCAGGGTGACCAGGCTGATGTTCACGTCCGGCTGAGAAATGCGCTCCACGCGCAGGTTCAGGTTACCGCCGATCTGGTCGGTGGATTTCACATCCCCTTCCACGCGGACGCGGGCAACGCTCAGCTCTTGCCAGCGCAGGTTATTGGCGGTGATATCCGCCAGCAGCTGCGGCGCGTCTACCGTGCCGCGCACCTTCACGAGTCCTTTCGCCGTACCGCCAAGCCCCGGCAGGGCGTTATCCAGATTCGGCGCGTCGATGGTGGCATCCAGATTAAGATCTTTTACCCCCAGCTCGCCTTTGATATCCGCCGTGTTGCGCCCCAGGGCCACGTGCAGGCCCGGGATAACCCACTGCAGATAGCTGTTGCCTTTCACCGAGCCTTCAACGTTTACCTTGTTCTGCTTCACGTTCCCGGTGAGCTTGATCTCCGGCACGTCCATCTGCCACGTGCCGCCGTACAGGCTGCCGCGCGTTTTAATCAGGCCATCGAGCTTCGACGGCCAGTCCGGCACCTCTTTGGCGGTGTTAATGCCCGTCAGCTTCAGCTCGCCGCGCCAGCTGATCGCCTGCTGCCAGTCGAGCAGCGCGGTCAGCTCGGTTTTACCTTCCAGCGCCGCGACGGTCAGCTTGTCGAGGTTGACCTGCTGTTCGTTGCCCTTCGCATCCAGGGTGATGTTCGCGGGCGGCACGCCCTGCCCCTTCACCGCGGTGCGGAACGAGAGCGTGTAGTCGGTCATCTTGCCGCTCAGCTTCAGCTTCAGGTCATCGGCCTGGAACTGCTTTTCGCCGGTGAACGGCCAGGAAAGCTGCTTGCTGACAACCTCAAGATTGAGCGGCAGCCCGGCTTCCGCCAGCTGGATTTGCGCACGCAGGGCTATATCCACCGGGCCGGAGAGATTCACGCCAACATCGAGCTTATCGCGCAGCGCCCCGCCCACCTTGACCTTCACTTTCTCGCCTTTCAGCGGGTCGATGTTCAGGGTGCTATTCAGCGTGATATCCACCGGCCAGTTGTCGCGCAGCAGGGCATTACCTGACGCATTCACCGAGCCCTGGTTGGTGTCGATATCCAGCGCGTCGAGCTTCATGTTGCCGTCAATGCTGCTGACCTTCAGCAGCATGTTATAGACCGTCAGGTCAGTATCGCCCGTCAGACGCAGCTGTTCGCCTTTGAATTCCTCAATGTTAAGGTTCAGCGGCAGATGAACGTCGGTCATTTCCGGCAGCACTGGCTTTGCGAAGAGGTCTTTCAGCGTTTCGCCCAGCGGCTTCTCTTCCGGCTGCGGGTTCTGGATCTTCGGCTCGACGATCTCTTCCTGCGCCACGTCGGCCACTTTCGGCAGCGCGATCAGCAAGCCCTGCAGGGACGTTGGCGTCAGGGTGAGGTTTTTCTCCTGCCAGCGCAGGCCGGAGGTGAAATCCATCACGGACACGGTGGTGTCGTCGATTTTGATATTGATGTTATCGAGCGCGACCCGATAAAGCGCGATCGGGTACGGCGTGGAGAGATTCAGCGGGCCGCTGTCCTCTTCTTCAACCGGCGCAGACTTCGGCATTTTCTTCGAGTCTATCGCCACGTTGACATCTTTTAGCGACAGATCGTTGACGCAGAGCTTACTGTCCCGCAAACAGCCCAGCTTCACCGCCAGGTGAAACTCCCCGGCGTTAACCGCTACGCCCGGCTGCTCATAGCGAATGTTCTTCAGGCGCAGGTCGCGCCAGCCGCCCGTCACCTGGCCAATTTCCAGCCCCGGCACCCAGCGGTTCGCGGCGTTAAACAGCAGATGCAGCCCGGTCGTCGTTCCTACCAGAAACGCCACCGTACCGAGCAGCAGCACGATAAAGATCAGCACTCCGAGGCTTATTTTCTTCCATAAACTCATAATTCAGGCCCCAGACCGATGTAAAACTGTAATCCGTGTTCATCTTTGTCACCCACCGGCACGGCGAAATCGAGCTTAATAGGCCCGACGGGTGACTGCCAGCGCACGCCGACGCCCGCGCCGGTTTTAAAGTCGCTGCGGCGGATATCGTTCACCGCTTCACCGCCGTCAACAAACATGGCGCCCCACCACTTTCCGCTGACGTTGTACTGGTACTCCAGCGAGCCCGTCGCCAGTTTTGACGCACCGGTCAACTGGCCCTTTTCGTTCTCAGGTGAGATCGATTTGTACTTATATCCGCGTATGCTGCGGTCGCCCCCGGCGAAGAAGCGCAGATCCGGCGGAACGCGCTCGAAATCGCCCGTTTCAATCCAGCCGAGATTGCCTCGCATCACAAAGCGATGTTTGTCGTACAGCGTACGGATCCAGACGTTTTGCGCCTGAAAGACGGAGAAGTCCACGTCGGAGCCCCAGGCGGTGTTGGAATAATCGATGGAGTAGCGCTGTGAGTCGCCCCAGGTCGGCATCAGGCCCCCGCGCGAGCGGGTGCGGCTGATCATCACCCCCGGATAAAGCAGCATAGTGGTGTTGGTGACGTTAGCCTGGGTAAAGTGATCGAGGCTCCAGCGCAGGTTAATGGCGCGCTGCCAGCCGCTGGAGAGATCCCAGAAGCGGGAGACCGCAAGCGTCGTCGAGTCCTGCTCGGTGTCGTTCAAATCGGTGCGCTTAAAACCGCCCTGCAGAAGGTAATACTGCTCAAGCGGATTTTTCAGCAGCGGCATTTTGTAGCTGAAATCCAGCTGCTGCTCAGGCGCAGAGAGGCTCAGGCTGGTGGTCAGGCTGTGGCCGTACGAGTTCACCCACGGTTTTTTCCACGAGGTTTTCACCCGTGGCCCCACGTCCGTCGAGTAGCCCACACCGGTCTCAATGGTGTTCTCGGTGCGCGGCGAAACAACGCCATGCAGCGGCAACACCTTGGTTTTGCGTGACTTATCAAATTCCGGTGCGACAACCACGGAGTTAAACCAGCCGGTAGCGGAGAGGCGTCGGTTCAGCTCTCCAAGGTCGCTCGACTGGTAGTAGTCCCCTTTTTTGAAGGGCACGAGGTTTTGCAGATACTCTTCACGAATTTGCGAACCTTCGAACGTCACGTCGCCAAAGCGGTAACGCTCTCCGCTGTCGTAGTCGATATCCCAGAAGGCCTGACGTCGCGCCAGCGCAATGCCCAGCTGGCTTTTGTTGAACTGGCTGTCAAAGTAGCCCTTACGCAGGGAAACGCTGGTCAGCTCTTTTTTGAAATGGTCGTAGTCGCCGTGATTAAGCACAGTACCGATTTTCGGCCGCGTGCTGAGCAGGTCCAGGTAATCCCGGTCGGTACGCGCCCCGCCGCGCAGGATGACGTTCGTGCCGCCAATCAACACCGGCTCGCCCGGCGAAACGCGGGCAATAAGCACCTGGCGCCCCTTCTTTGGAGGCGGACGGAGGTCAAAATCAATGGTGGGTTCGTAATAACCCAGCGCTTTCAGCCCCTCGCGGATCGCATCATCGACACGCGCGCGAAAACGCCGGTCCGGCGTCACCTCATCACTCTGGATGGTCGATAACTGCGCACGTACGTTTTTTTGTAGCGCCCCGGATAACCCCTCAACCTGCAAACGGACATTCGCCGCGCTGGCAATCCCGCTTGTCAGCAACACACTGACTAAACATAACTGGCGGATTTTTGTCACGTTTTCTCCTGAATATCCCTGTTTCCACCCTGGAAGCAAATGAAGTGCCGCTCCGCGGCAAAATACGGCCTGATGGCCAAAAACCCGAATCGCGGGTTGAAAATGGGTGTAACACCCAAATATTTCTTATGATTAAATCTAGTCTCATTCAGCGCATTTATTGTGTTCAATTAAACGCTTCGTGACAACCTTAACTGAAACATCGCACCCCGGGAGGCCCCATCGTGAGTTTATTCGACAAAAAGCATCTGGTTTCACAAGCAGATGCATTACCGGGACGCAACACCCCTATGCCTGTAGCGACCTTACACGCCGTCAATGGCCATTCTATGACCAACGTGCCGGATGGCATGGAAATCGCCCTGTTCGCCATGGGCTGCTTCTGGGGCGTTGAGCGCCTCTTCTGGCAGCTGCCCGGCGTTTACAGCACGGCAGCCGGCTACACGGGCGGTTACACGCCGAATCCAACCTACCGCGAAGTCTGCTCCGGCGAAACCGGCCATGCGGAAGCAGTACGCGTGGTCTATGACCCTGCGGTAATCAGCTACGAACAGCTCCTGCAGGTCTTCTGGGAGAATCACGACCCGGCGCAGGGCATGCGTCAGGGCAACGACCACGGCACGCAGTACCGCTCGGCTATCTATCCGCTCACGCCTGAGCAGGATGCCGCCGCGCGCGCCAGCCTGGAGCGTTTCCAGCAGGCCATGCGTGAAGCGGGCGATACGCGCGAGGTGACCACGGAAATCGCGACGGCGAAACCGTTCTACTACGCCGAGGACGATCACCAGCAGTATCTGCATAAAAACCCGTACGGCTACTGCGGCATCGGAGGCATCGGCGTTTGCCTGCCGCCACAGCTGGCCTGATCACTGATCCAGCGCCACGCGAGCCGCGTGGCGCGTGGCATTGCTGACCGAGCCGTAATCCATCACTTTGCCCTGCAACAGCAGGTTAAAGACCGGTGCCTGCGGTCGGTTGAGCCGCGTTTGCAGCAGATGAACGGCCTCAATTCCCAGCTCGCGGCAGGGCACCGTCACGCCCGTGACCGGTTTTTCCAGACGGTGCGCTAAATTCCAGGCAAAATCGGTCGTGATGAGCGAAATGTCTTCCGGAATGCGCAGCCCGTGTCGCGTCAACGCCCTTACCACCCCTTCCGTCATGCTGGTACTGTTCGGGAAAATCACCTCCGGCCAAAGGGTTCTGTCATGACTCATCAGCCACGCGTCCAGCGCCCGTTCGGCCTCTTCTGCGGTAAACCACTCCGTCACGAGCAAATCGCGCTGGGGATCGAAGGCGACGTGAAAATGACGGTACGCCTCTTTGATGCCGTCCAGTCGCGCGTACAGCGTTTCACGTCGCAGGCAGGTGAGCGTTAATACCCGTCGATGTCCCTGCTCAAACAGGTACTGCATGGCGGTGAAGCCAATCGCCCGGTGGTCGGGTGAGACGGCGTCCAGCTCCCGATCCCGGTCAAAGGAATTAATTAACACGCAGGGCTTATTCAGCGTGCTGGCGAGTTTAAATATGGTGGAATCATCAGTGCCAATAATAATGATCGCGTTAATATTCTTATGACTGGCCTTTTCCATAAAGACTTTTACGTCGGCGTGCTGCTCTTCTAAACCACAGCACGTGACCCACACATTATGCCGCGCGCAGGCTTCAGCAATTCCTTTTGTCACTTCCAGATAAAAAATATCCCCGCGTCCCTGAAAAGTTCTTTCCGGTGCAAAGACAGCGATACCGTTAATTAATAGTCTTCCACTCGCCATAGACTCCAGCACACCGAGCTCCCGCGCGGTGCGAACGATCGCCTCCCTGGCTTTATCGCTGGTGTAAGACTTGCCGCTTAATACCCGCGAAACCGTGCTGACGGAATAGCCCGTCAGGGCCGCAATTTCCTCCATTTTTAACTTGCCCGGCATAGTGTGACCTCGCTCTCATTCAGTTTTTGCAAATATTTGCAGAAACAGTCCTTTGATTTTAAAACCAAATTTCAAAACGCCTGGAGATTACTTAATCACCTTGCGAGTATTCTCACAAAAACACATTGTCGCTACCGCTCCTCTTTCCTATTTTCCGGTCATCACTCATTTCAACTGAAATTAAGGTGTGACATGGAGAAGGTACGTTTTGGCATTATTGGAATAGGGAATATCGGTACGGTCCACGCGCGTTATTTACTGGCGGGTACGGTCAGCGACGCCTGCCTTGCCGCAGTTTGTGATAATGCGCCGGAAAAGCATCCGGCCATTCGCCAGCTGGTCGGCACCCTCCCCGTGTTCAGCGACGCGCAGGAGATGATCCAGAGCGGGCTTATCGACGCGGTGATTGTCGCTACGCCCCACTACGAGCATCCGCGCCTGTCGATGCTGGCAATGCGCAACGGCATCCACACCCTGTGTGAAAAACCGGCGGGCGTGTATACCGCCCAGGTACAGGAGATGAACGCCTGCGCCCAGGCGTGCGACGTGGTGTTCGGCATCATGTATAACCAGCGCCCGAACCCGCTCTACCAGAAGGTGAAAGATCTTATCGACAGCGGCGAGCTGGGTGAGATCCGCCGCTCCAACTGGATCATCACCAACTGGTATCGCTCGCAGAGCTATTACAACTCCGGCGGCTGGCGCGCCACCTGGAAAGGAGAAGGCGGCGGCGTGCTGCTCAACCAGGACCCGCACCAGCTCGATCTCTGGCAGTGGCTGGTCGGTATGCCGGTCCGTCTGCGCGCGTTCTGCCAGTTCGGCAAGCATCGCGATATCGAAGTGGAAGACGATGTCACCGCCTACGCCGAGTATGCCAACGGTGCGACGGGCGTGTTCATCACCACCGTGGCGGAAACGCCGGGAACCAACCGGCTGGAAATCGTCGGCGATCGCGGCAAGGTGGTCGTCGAAGAGGGCAAGCTGCGCTACTGGCGGCTGCGGGAATCTGAAACCGCCTTCAACGCCCGCTGGCAGAACGGTTTTGGCGAACCTGAATGCTGGGAGGTCACGCTTCCCGTGGCCCCGGAATGTAGCGAACACCACGTTATTACCGCCAACTTCTGTGCCGCCATCCTGCGCGGCGAACCGCTGATTGCGCCGGGTCTGGAAGGGATCCACGGGTTGACGCTCTCCAACGCCATGCACCTCTCCACCTGGACGGACGACTGGGTCGAGTTCCCGCTCAACGAAAAACAGTATCTGCGCCTGCTTCAACAACGCATCAGCACCTCAGTGGCTAAAGAGACAGCCAGCGTCACGCTGGACGCCTCAGGCACCTGGTAACTCCGGAGAAGAATCAATGTTAAATGTCGCTATTGTGGGAACAGGGAATATCTCCCACAACCATATTCAGGGCTATTTGCAGTTTGGCCAACGCTGTCGGATCGTCGCGCTGGTTGATATTTATCCGGAAAAAGCCCACGAGAAAAAAGCGCGCTACGGCCTGACGGACGCCCGCGTGTATGACAGCCACCAGCAGATGCTGGCGTCAGAGCCGGATATCGATATCGTCGACGTCTGCACGCCGCCCTACGTCCACGCAGAGATCAGCATTGATGCCCTGAATGCAGGTTGCCACGTGCTGTGCGAAAAACCGATGGCCGCCTCGCTGGAGGAGTGCGACGCGATGATCGCGGCACAAAAGGCCAGCGGCAAAACGCTCTCCATCATTGCCCAAAACCGCTTTACCGATGCCTTCTGGCGCCTAAAAGCAGCGCTGGATTCGGAGCTTGCGGGCAAGGTTTGCCACGCGCAGGTGGACTCCTTCTGGTGGCGCGGACACTGCTATTACGACCTGTGGTGGCGCGGCACCTGGGAAAAAGAGGGCGGCGGCTGCACCCTTAACCACGCGGTTCACCACATCGACGCCATTCAGTGGATACTGGGCTTTCCGTCCGAGGTGGTGGCGATGATGACCAACGTGGCGCACGACAACGCTGAAGTCGAAGACCTTAGCGCCGCGATCTTCAAATACCCCAGCGGTGCGCTCACCCAGCTTACCGCCTCGGTCGTGCACCACGGGGAAGATCAGAAAATCATTATTCAGGGTGAGAAGGCGCGCATCTCCGCGCCGTGGCAGGCCTTTGCCAGCGTCAGCGCCGACAATGGCTTCCCGCAGGAAGCCCACGACCAGCAGCGCGAAGCGCAGCTCGATGCGGTGTTTAAGCAGACGCCGAAGCTCGAGTGGACGCTGCACGCCGGGCAGATTAATGACCTGCTTTCTGCCATCGAGCACGGCACGGCACCGTTAGTGGATGGGTTACAGGGCAAACGCTCGCTGGAGCTGATCGCCGCGATCTATAAATCCGCCATTACCCGCACCGTGGTCTCGCTGCCGATTCAGCGCGACGACCCGTTTTACCGTACCGGCGGGACGAGCGCCCACGCTCCCCGTTTTTATGAAAAATCCGCAAGCGTCGCCAACTTCAGCGAAGTGGGTGCGATTCCCCTTGGCAAAGACCTGGATTAAGGAGTGACACCATGAACAAAAATGACGGAATGAACTACGCGCCGGTGGGTAAACCTCAGCCGGTTGTCCGCGAGGGGGAGTTTGTTTTTGCCGCTGCCGCGCTCGACCACGGCCATATCTACGGCATGAGTAACGGCCTGATTGAAGCCGGGGCCACGCTGAAGTGGGTGTACGACCCCGATCCGGCAAAAGTGGATAAATTTATCCAGCAATACCCGCAGGTCAACGTGGCGGAGTCGCTGGAGGTGATACTCAACGACGACGAAGTGCGTCTGGTAGCCGGTGCGGCCATCCCGTCTGAGCGCTGCGCGCTGGGGCTGAAAGCGATGGCGGCCGGCAAGGACTACTTCACGGATAAAGCCCCGCTCACCACCCTTGAACAGCTGGCGGATGCCAAAGCGATGGTTGAGAAAACCGGCCGGAAATACGCCGTGTACTACAGCGAACGTCTCCACGTGGAGAGCGCGGTGTTTGCCGGACAGCTGGTGCAGCAGGGGGCCATTGGCCGCGTCGTCCAAACCCTGGGGACAGGCCCGCACCGGGAAGGGACCGGCCGCCCGGACTGGTTCTACGATCGTCGCTACTTCGGCGGCATTCTGTGCGACATCGGCAGCCACCAGATTGAGCAATTTCTGTTTTACACGGGCAACCGTAACGCCACCGTGGTCGCCAGTCAGGCACGCAATTTCAACCATCCGCAGCATCCGGCATTTGAAGATTTCGGTGACGCAACAATCAGGGGCGAAAACGGCGCCAGCGGTTATTTCCGCTGCGACTGGTTCACCCCCGACGGACTCTCAACCTGGGGCGATGGACGTCTGACGCTGCTCGGCACCGACGGGTATATCGAGATCCGCAAATATGTCGATCTCACCCGCGGCGAGCAGGACGTGGTTTATCTCGTCAATAAGGAGGGGGAATTCCGCTATCCGGTCGCCGGACAGGTCGGGTTCCCGTTCTTTGGCGAACTGATCCTCGACTGTCTGCATCGTACCGAAAACGCCATGACGCAGGCGCACGCCTTCAAAGCGGCCGAGCTCTGCGTGAAGGCCCAGATGCTGGCCAACGCGACGGAATAACGGGAGGCGATAATGACGATCCTGAACACGGCGGTTATCGGTGCCGGAGCGATTCACGGCTGCCATGTGAATGCGTTGCGCCTGCTCCCCAACGTCGCGCTACGCGCGCTGGTCGACATCGACAGCGTCAAAGGGCTGGAGCTGGCAATGCGCTATCAGTGCCGCTTCTATCAGGATTACCGGGAAATGCTGCTGGATGATGCCATCGACGTGGTCCACATCTGCACGCCGCATTTCGAGCATAAAAGCATGATCCTGGCGGCGCTCGCCGCCGGGAAGCATGTTTTCTGCGAAAAACCGGTGGGCATGAACAGCAGCGAACTCGTGGATATCACCCGCGCCGCCGAACAGGCGTCGGGTCTGCTCGGCGTGTGCTACCAGAACCGCCTCAACCCCACCAGCCTGCGCATTCGCCAGATGCTGGAGGACGGCGGGCTGGGGAAAATGCTCAGCATTAAGGCCGTGCTGACGTGGTCACGCTCGGGCGCGTACTACACCGAAAGCCCGTGGCGCGGGCGGCTGGGAACGGAAGGTGGCAGCCTGCTGATCAACCAGGCCATTCATACCCTCGACCTGATGCAGTGGTTCGCCGGCGGCGTAACGCGCGTGAAAGGCGTGGTGGACAGCGGCGAGCTGGCGGACGTGACCGAAGGGGAAGACAGCGCGATGGCTACCCTGCATTTTGCCAACGGTGCGCGCGGCCTGTTTTACGCCAGCAACTGCAATACCACCGATTCTCCGCTTCTGATGGAGATCCACTGCGAACAGGGCTCACTGCTGCTGCATAACAACGTGCTCTGGTGCATCGCCCGCGGCGGGCGCCTCAGGCTGGCCAGCGATGACTCTCCCGACGGTTCGGTCAAAAGCTACTGGGGGCTGGGGCACGAGCAGGCGATCCGCCGGTTTTATCACGCAATCACCCACCCGGGGCACACGGATTACACCAACATACGTGAAGCCGGACATTCACTCACGCTTGTGGAGGCTATTTACCGCTCATCTCAATTAAGACAATGGATAGATATCAATAACTAGAACGTAATTTGTATTCCAGCACTCAATAAAAAACGACCCGGAAAACGGGTTAATCATTACCCTACACTGGATATTATTATGGTCAAACCAACTGAACGTAGAGTGGGTTATGGCGTAGCGCTCGGCTACGGCGTAACCGATCTTTTTGGCGGAGGCGCTTTCGCCATTATCGGCACCTGGCTGTTATTTTTTTACACCACCTATTGCGGACTCTCGGTCATTGAAGCGGGATCGATATTCGCCATTGCCCGCGTGATTGATGCGCTATTAAGCCCGATAATGGGTTATATCACCGATAACTTCGGGGATACCTGGCTCGGGCGTAAATTTGGCCGTCGCCGCTTCTTTTTATTACTCAGTTCACCGCTCATGTTTTTGTATGCCCTGCTGTGGCTGACGGACATGGGTTACTGGTACTACCTGGGCACCTACCTCTCTATTGAACTGCTGTCGGCGATGGTGCTGGTTCCCTGGGAGACCCTGGCGGCTGAGATGACGAACCGGTATGAAGAGCGTAGCCGCCTGTCCGGCGTACGGATGATCTGCTCCCAGCTGGGCGGTTTTCTTGCGGTATCCGTTCCCGGGGTGATTATGCAGTTCACGGGGAAAGATAATCCGTTTACCTATACCCTCACCGGGCTGATATTTTCCTGCGTGTTCTGCCTTGCGGTATTTATTACCTGGTACACCACCTGGGAAGCGAAGGATGTGCAGCAGGAATCCAGTTTTAAAGTGGATAACCAGCGCAGCGGCGGGCTACTGAATCACCTGAAATATCTGGTGCTGGATCTCTTTTCCTCCTTCCGTATCCGCGCGTTCCGCCTGCATATTATTATTTATATCTTTTCGTTCACGGCGATGGACGTGTTCGGTTCGGTGTTTACCTATTATGTCGTGTACTGTCTGAGCCAGGATGCGGCTGCGGTATCCGGCTGGCTGAGCATTGCGGCCTTCGCCTCGGTCCCCGGCACCTATGGGTTTATGCTGTTGCTGAACCGGCTGAATGTCACGCCGTCTGCCGCCCTGCGGCTCTCCTACGGCTGTATCTTCCTGGTGCTGGCCTTCCTGTTTACGGTCTACCTCACCAAAACGCAGGTACCGACGCTGCTGTTCTCCGCGGTCTTTATTCTGCTCGGTGCCGCCCGCTCTGGTCTCTACTATATTCCGTGGAATATCTACAGCTTCATTCCGGATATTGACGAGATGGTGACCCAGCAGCGCCGCGAAGGCATTTTTGCCGGGGTGATGGTCCTGACCCGCAAGAGCACCGTGGCGATTGCCATCATGATTATTGGCCTGGTGCTGCAGGAGGCCGGTTTTGTGAAGGGCAGCGGCGCGCAGCCTGAAAGCGCGTTGGGGGCGATTATCGGCCTGATGATCTTCGCAACGGCAGCTCTGCTGGCGGTAAGCTTCTTCACCACCTACAGGTTCAAGCTCACCCGTGAGACGCACAAGCTGCTCCTCAAGGAGATTGCGCGCCGTAAGCTGGGTGGCGATTACCGCGACTGCGACGCCAGCACCCGCGTGGTGATCAAGCAGCTCACGGGCTATGAATACGATCAGGTATGGGGAGGCGATGCCACCCGTCGGGCGGTGGGCGATGTCCGCCTGTCTACCGTGAAATAACGCGATGTACCGGACAGCGCCCGCTGTTCGGTCTGTTTTATGCCCAAAATGTGACCTCTGGCAGATTTACATCTCTTTACGCTATACTACCCGCTGAAATAATCGGCTCAACGCTACGAGCTGGTGTTCAATGTGTTTCCACACAAATGGTATCAACTCCCCTTCTGAGGATCTGGCGAGAAGCCGGATAAACTATGTTAAACAGTATTTTAGTAATACTTTGTCTGATTGCCGTCAGTGCATTTTTCTCGATATCCGAGATCTCGCTGGCCGCGTCCCGTAAAATCAAACTGAAGCTGCTTGCCGATGAAGGCAACATCAACGCCACGCGCATCCTGAAAATGCAGGAAAACCCGGGCATGTTCTTCACCGTGGTGCAAATTGGCCTTAACGCGGTCGCTATTCTCGGCGGTATCGTGGGTGATGCGGCGTTTTCCCCGGCGTTTTATAGCCTGTTTGTGCAGTACATGTCCGCCGAGCTGGCCGAACAGCTGAGCTTTATCCTCTCCTTCTCGCTGGTGACCGGCCTGTTCATCCTCTTTGCAGACCTGACCCCGAAACGCATCGGTATGATTGCGCCAGAAGCCGTGGCTTTGCGCATCATCAACCCGATGCGCTTCTGCCTGTACGTGTTCCGTCCGCTGGTGTGGTTCTTCAACGGCCTGGCAAACGTCATTTTCCGCATCTTTAAGCTACCGATGGTGCGTAAAGACGATATCACCTCTGACGATATTTATGCGGTCGTGGAAGCCGGCGCGCTGGCCGGGGTGCTGCGCAAGCAGGAACATGAGCTGATTGAGAACGTATTCGAACTGGAATCCCGTACCGTGCCCTCTTCCATGACGGGCCGTGAAAGCATTATCTGGTTCGATTTACATGAAGATGAGCAGAGCCTGAAGAACAAAGTGGCGCAGCATCCACACTCTAAGTTCCTGGTCTGTAATGAAGATATCGACCACATCATCGGTTACGTCGACTCCAAAGACCTGCTGAACCGCGTGTTGGCGAACCAGAGCCTGGCACTGAACAGCGGCGTGCAGATCCGCAATACCCTGATTGTGCCGGACACCCTGACGCTCTCAGAAGCGCTGGAAAGTTTCAAAACCGCCGGGGAAGACTTCGCGGTGATCATGAACGAATACGCGCTGGTGGTGGGTATTATCACCCTCAACGACGTCATGACCACGCTGATGGGCGACCTGGTAGGCCAGGGGCTGGAAGAGCAGATTGTTCAGCGTGACGATAATTCATGGCTGATTGATGGCGGCACGCCGATTGAAGACGTGATGCGCGTGCTGGATATCGACGAGTTCCCGCAGTCCGGAAACTACGAGACCATCGGCGGCTTTATGATGTTTATGCTGCGTAAAATCCCGAAACGCACCGACTCGGTGAAGTTCTCCGGCTACAAGTTTGAGGTGGTGGATATTGATAACTACCGCATCGACCAGCTGCTGGTAACGCGTATCGACAACAAACCGACCGTACTGGTGCCGAAGCTGCCGGATGCGGAAGAGAAGGTGTCGGCGTAACGTTCTGGCCCCCACAAACATCAACGGCTCCCATCGGGAGCCGTCTTTTTATCTACTACTACTGCATAGCACGTTGGTTAAGCCATCTCAGTTTGCAGACGCATAACCTGACGGTTGACTTCGGACATCACAGACAGGTGCTGTTTATCCTTCACTTTTGGGACAAGGATTTTGCCCTTATCAAACTCAAAAGCGCCAACATCCTTGATGTACAACCGTCCACGGAACAGGATCTTCACGTACTTCGCCACCTGAAGCGGGTTGTAGCGTTGGAAAATTTTCATTCTTGTATCTCCTGCGAATCATACGCTCTTGCGGTGCCACAATCGGCCCGACTGTCCTGAGCGCAAATTTTAATGCCCAATGACTATAGACCAGAACTACGGTGTTACCCAGTGTGCATAAGTTTATTTACCGTTTGATTACAATTATTCAGAATAATCTTTGCAAAGCGTGACTGAGCGCAGTATAAGCCGTCGTTTTTTCATGGATATGTGCGTTCACCCGCAAACTGGCATCGGGATTGCGGGAAAACCACATTGATCGCACTTATCATTAAAAGCGTATGACCAAGTGGTCGGATCACCTGCAAACAATAAGGAAACGCCATGACCCTACGTAATATCCTTGCAGCAACCTGCCTGCTGCTGCCCCTGTGGGCGAGTGCTCACAACATTGAAAAAGGACAACGTGTACCGCCAGTCGGCATTGCTGACCGGGGAGAATTGATTCTCGACAATGATAAGTTTAGCTACAAAGCCTGGAATAGCGCGCAGCTCGCAGGCAAAGTGAGAGTTGTACAACATATTGCCGGTCGTACATCTGCAAAAGAGAAAAATGCCAGCCTGGTGGAAGCGATCAAGGCCGCAAAATTCCCACACGACCGCTACCAGACCACCACCATTGTGAATACCGATGACGCCATTCCGGGCTCCGGGATGTTTGTGCGCTCAAGCCTTGAGAGCAATAAAAAGCTCTACCCGTGGTCGCAGTTTATTGTCGACAGCAACGGCGTCACCCGTAAGGCCTGGCAGCTGGAGGAAGAGAGCTCCGCGATTATCGTGCTGGATAAAGAAGGTCGCGTACAGTGGGTGAAAGACGGGGCGCTGACCCAGGAAGAGGTGCAGCAGGTTGTCGACCTGCTGCATAAGCTGCTGGCTCAATAAATAGAGACGCGGAAGCCGGGGTTGAGGAAGGATTCGCGCGGGGTGTAGTCCAGCGGCTTGCCCTGCCAGTCATGAACATGCGCCCCGGCGGCCGCAGCAACCGCATGCCCGGCGGCGGTATCCCAGACGTTCGTCGGCCCAAAGCGGGGATAGAGCTGAGCCTGTCCTTCCGCCACCAGGCAGAATTTCAGCGATGAGCCAATCGAGGTGGTCTGGTGTTCACCCAGCTGCTGCAGGTACTCCTGCAGCTCGCTGTCGCTGTGCGAGCGGCTAATCACCACCAGCGGCGGACGCGCATCGCGCACCTGGATCTGCTTGCGCACGCCGCACTCTTCTTTCCACGCCTTCCCTTCTGCAGCACCGTACATCACCTTCATGACCGGCGCGTAGACCACGCCCAGCACCGCTTTACCCTTCTCAATCAGGGCGATATTGACGGTGAATTCACCGTTGCGCTTGATGAACTCTTTTGTCCCGTCCAGGGGGTCCACCAGCCAGTAACGCTGCCAGTGCTGGCGTTCGTCCCAGCTTTGCGGCGCTTCTTCTGACAGGACGGGGATGTCCGGCGTTAAGGCCTGTAACCCTTTCAGGATCACCTTATGCGCCGCGATATCTGCCGCCGTGACCGGAGAGTCGTCCGCTTTGCTGACGACCTCCATAGGTTTAATACCGTCATACACCTGCATGATGGCATCTCCCGCATCCCGTGCGAGCTGACAAATTTTATCTAGCATTTTCCACCTCTTTGTTAACGCAGTGAGGTTAACTCTTTGTTTTAGTTATATCGTAATGTGAACAATTCCGCTATCTGTGAAGCAATTCCGGTTTCAGGTTGCTTTTTTCTGTCAGGATTCACATTTATGTAAGCAACGCGTTATAGATACATACTCTTTTGTGGCCTGGATCGAAAAAAGGACTCTTCTGATGATTAAGTTTAGCGCAACGCTCCTGGCGACGCTGATTGCGGCAAGCGTGCAGGCAGCGACGGTCGATTTACGTATTCTGGAAACGACCGATCTGCACAGCAACATGATGGACTTCGATTACTACAAAGATACCCCGACGGAAAAATTCGGGCTGGTACGCACGGCAAGTTTGGTCAATGCCGCACGTGGCGAAGTGAAAAATAGCGTGCTGGTCGATAACGGCGATCTCATTCAGGGCAGTCCGCTCGGGGATTACATGGCGACCAGGGGGCTGAAAAAAGGCGAGGTCCATCCTGTTTATAAAGCGATGAACACCCTGGACTATACCGTCGGTAACCTTGGCAACCATGAATTCAACTACGGTCTGACATACCTGCACGATGCCCTGGCAGGTGCAAAATTCCCGTACGTTAACGCCAATATCATCGACGTTAAGACCCAAAAGCCGCTCTTTACCCCTTACCTGATTAAAGAGACCGAGGTTGTCGATCGGGACGGGAAAAAGCAGACGCTGAACATCGGCTATATCGGTTTTGTCCCGCCGCAGATCATGACGTGGGATAAGGCCAACCTCGACGGTAAGGTGACCGTTAACGACATCACCGAAACCGCACGCAAATACGTGCCGGAAATGCGTGAGAATGGCGCCGATCTGGTGGTCGTTGTCGCCCACTCGGGTCTCTCCGCCGACCCGTACCAGGCCATGGCAGAAAACTCCGTTTACTACCTGAGTGAGGTTCCGGGCGTCGATGCGATCCTGTTCGGCCACGCCCACGCGGTCTTCCCGGGCAAAGACTTCGCCAGCATCAAAGGGGCGGATATCGGGAAAGGCACGCTCAACGGCGTGCCGTCGGTGATGCCAGGTATGTGGGGTGACCATCTTGGCGTGGTGGATCTGGTGCTGAATAACGACGGCGACCGCTGGAAGGTGACGCAGTCAAAAGCCGAAGCGCGTCCGATCTACGACGCGGCAGCAAAAAAATCACTGGCGGCGGAAGATAAAAAACTGGTCGACGTGCTGAAGCACGATCACGACGCCACGCGCGAATTCGTCAGCAAGCCGATCGGTAAATCCGCCGACAACATGTACAGCTTCCTGGCGCTGGTGCAGGACGATCCGACCGTCCAGGTCGTCAACATGGCGCAGAAAGCCTATGCCGAACACTTTGTGCAGGGCGATCCGGATCTGGCGAAGCTGCCGGTCCTGTCCGCCGCAGCGCCATTCAAAGTGGGCGGACGTAAGAATGACCCGGCAAGCTATGTTGAGGTCGAAAAGGGCCAGCTCACCTTCCGTAATGCCGCCGATCTCTATCTCTATCCGAATACGCTGGTAGTGGTTAAAGCCACCGGGAAAGAGGTAAAGGAGTGGCTGGAGTGTTCTGCCGGACAGTTTAACCAGATTGACCCGCGCAGCAGCAAGCCGCAGTCGCTGATTAACTGGGACGGCTTCCGCACCTACAACTTCGACGTGATCGACGGCGTGAACTACCAGATTGACGTCACCCAGCCGGCGAAATATGACGGCGAGTGTCAGGCGATTAACCCGCAGGCGGAGCGCATCAAAAACCTGACCTTCAACGGCAAGGCGATTGACCCGAATGCCACCTTCCTGGTGGTGACCAATAACTACCGCGCCTACGGCGGTAAGTTTGCTGGTACGGGAGATAGCCACATCGCCTTTGCCTCGCCGGACGAGAACCGCTCGGTGCTGGCGGCGTGGATCAGCGCGGAGTCGAAAAAGGCCGGCGAAATTCATCCGGCAGTGGACAACAACTGGCGTCTCGCGCCGATCCACAGCGATACGAAACTGGATATCCGCTTCGAAACGTCACCGTCCGATAAAGCTGCCGCGTTCATTAAGGACAAGGCGCAGTATCCAATGAAACAGGTCGCGACGGATGATATTGGGTTCGCGATTTATCAGGTGGATTTGAGCAAGTAGCGGCGATTGTGCCGGGTGGCGCTTGCTTACCCGGCCTACGGGAGGAAAGAGTACGGGTAGGCCGGGTTAGGCGAAGCCGCCACCCGGCTTTTACGCCGCACGTTCATCCCTGTTCGCCATCACCTTCGGCGTATTCACCTCAATCCAGTCCGCCAGCGCGGCGACTTTTTCGCTGACCTCGATACCCACCGGCGTCAGGCTATACTCTACGTGCGGCGGCACGACCGGATACGACACGCGGTCAACAAACCCGTCCTGCTCCAGCGCCTGGAGCGACTGGGACAGCATCTTTTCGCTCACCCCGCCCATTTTATGGCGCAGCTCGCTAAAGCGGTGCGTTCCCTGTTGAAGAGCCAGCAGGATCAGCACGCCCCAGCGGCTGGTAACATGTTTGAGCACCTCTCGTGAAGGGCACTGTTCCGCGAAAAGATTGCCATCGCGCATTTGTTCGCTGAGCGTCGGTATCGTTGTTTTCATACTTACCTTTTCGTACGTACTTACTAAAAGTTAGCTATGGTGCTAGTGTGCCATAACACCAGACAAATACGAAGGAGATGTGATGTGACATTAAAGTTATACCGCTAACATTAAAGTTGTACCGCTGAGATCGCAAAATGACATTAAAGTTGTATACTTAAATACATCAACATCGTCATCGTCCGAATGCAGCAGCTCACTGACAACTCATTCATTTGATTTCTATTTGTATGGGGAACATTACCTGCCACTTTGGCTAATGATCACCCGCAAGCCCTACTACCGGGACACGAAGCAAAAGAAGGACCTTGCATACTGTAGCTGTAGGTTTACTGCCTCATATTCGGGTTACGTTCACTGAACGCAGCTGATAGCTGACGTACATTGCGGTAATGCAGATCATGAGCAGAGGAAGAAAGCTTAAGTCCTATCAGGATTATGAGCAGGCCTTAAGTAAAGGCGTGGGATCCGGGCATATGCAAGACTATCAGCCCTGGCTAAGAGTCCAGGATGTAAAATCTCATGGTAATCGTTCGGTAGTTTTTGGTTTAAAAACCATGCGCGCGCATCACTTCATGTCCATCATTGAAAGTGATTTCTTCTATCAGGCTGAATTCAATGATTCAGTTATTGATATTCGTGAACAGTTCCCCTTATTTCCTCTTAATCTCACAGAAAAGATTGCCAGCCACATTAATGTAAAACATCCTTTTGTCATAGGCGTGAATGGCCCGCCGGTTCTTTATGTTATGACTACCGATTTTCTCCTGACCGTCAAAGAACCTAACGGCGGAATAAAATATAAGGCATATGCAGTGAAACCCGAAGGAGTGCCTACCCTCCGGGTTGCAGAAAAGCTGGAAATTGAGCGCCTTTTTTGGGCACTACATGATATTGAATTTAAAGTCTATATTGGCTCAGAACTCAATCGAATCATAAGTAAAAACATCTCCTGGGCGACATCTGCAATAAGAATGAATGCCACATGTCATGCTCATTTACCCTGTGAAGAAGTGGCCTTCGCGTTACTACCAGGAGACCACATAATTGAAGAACTCTGTTCTTCATTGGCCCGGCAATTTAATGTCGAATATAGAGATATCCTGACCGCTATCCAGATACTCATTGCCAGAAAAATCATTAAGGTTGATTTAACCACACCTATACTTGAACTCGGGGTGTTACGGGTGCTGGGCAACAACTGTTATCAGAAGGCGACTGAGCAATGGATATAACCCTGAATAGTGTATGGAAAACAACTGACACCGATGCACTCAAAACCGGTTTGTACCGTATACTCGATATGAATGGTGATATTGATACCGTCATCCTTTTCGAGCTTGAGGACAATCGTGCCAGTAAGCCATTCTTTTTTTCACTTCAGCGATTCCATCTTCTAGTCAAAACACGTGTAGTCGTTCGCTCTACTTTTGCACTTCCGTTATATATGCTGGTAGATGAAGACAGTCTTAATCAGAAAAGCAAAAGTAGACGAGATGAGAATTACAGGCTGATTCAACCACTTATCCAGAACGGCAATTTTCTCTACGACTTCACTTCGTCCAGGCGTTCACAGCTCTTAACACGCTATGCTGCAGAAGCCGGAGTTAACCCGCGGCATCTAAGGCTACTTCTGGCTCGATACTGGCGATATGGCCAAAATAGTTATGCTTTATTACCCGCCTACTCCTGCAGCGGAGCACCAGGAAAAGAACGCAATCCAGACACAATCCCTCTGGGTAAAAAAAAGAAAAATCGGGTTCTACCGATGCAACGTGCTAGCACTTACATACTGAAAAGCGCTGACAAAAAAAATATTATCAGGACGCTTAAAAAATACTATCTGAAGGTTGGGGGGTATTCCTTAACCCGCACGTATGAAGAATACCTGAAAGACTATTTCCGCGACGAAATTGAGCATGCTCGTGCAGCAAACAAGCCCCCTTGCATCCCCTCACTCAGGCAATTCAGATACTGGGGGAAAAAACGAATTCCTCAGGAGAAAAGGATACGCGCCAGAGCTACGAAATCATATTTTATGCTTAACCAGCGAGCTCGCCTTGGCTCTGCTGCAAACACAAGCACCCTGCCAGGAGATGTTTTTGAGATAGATGCCACTGTCGCGGATGTTCACCTGGTTTCCAGCCTGAATAAAACCAAAGTAATAGGCCGACCAACAATTTATACCATTGTAGACCGGGCGACCAGGATGGTCACCGGCTTGCATGTATCTCTTTACCATGCGTCCTGGCGAGCAGCCCGCCAGGCATTGGCTAACTGTTTTATGCCAAAGAAAGAGTTTTGCATGTTATTTGGCATTAGCATCTCTGAAAGGGATTGGCCCTGCTCTCACGTGCCGGTAAAACTGGTTTGTGACAACGGCGAAATGATTGGCCTTAAACCCCAAGATGTTGTAACACCGATCACAACGCTGGAATTTGCTCCCAGCTACAGGGCTGACAAAAAAAGCATCGTTGAGAGGCGTTTTGGTATTTTGAACCGGGAGGCAATTCATCCCCTTCTGGGATCAACAAGAGGCGGACTTATTGTTAAAGGAGAGCCATCTCCGACATCAAGAGCGTGCCTGACGCTGCAGGAAGTGACGAAAACGATAATTCTCGCCATTCTGGAACACAATCAGGCTATCTTTAAAGAACTCGCCTACATTAATCCACTCCTAATAGAACACGACCTTAAAATGTCCCCCCTGAATAGCTGGCTGATCAGTTTGAAAAAAAGCAGATTCAGCGCGCGCGCAATCATGGAGGATGAAGTCATTTCTAGGCTTTTGCCTCCTGAGCGTGTAAGCATTACTCCCGGTGGGCTACAGTACAACAATCTCTATTATGAATGCGAGGAAGGTCTTGCCTCGGCAGCTCGTGTTTTCGGGCAAACGAGCTGTGAAGCCCGTATCGATGACAACTGCGTTGACTTCATCTATGTCCGCCTTGATAAAAACAAACCGTTCACCCGCCATGCTCTGCTCGAAAAAAGAAATATCTTCAAGAGCATGCCACATCTTGACGCTGATGCTCTCGCCGACTGGGTGGATCTGCATAGTGAAAAGTCGCCTGTAACCACAACATCTTATATTGTGAAAGAATTCTCTGAAGCACTACAAGAGACCGGCCTGCAAAGACTGAATCACATGAAACTGCACAATAGCGCCAGGACAAAGAACATAAAGGAAAACAAAAGAGAAGAACTGAGTAAAAACGAGGTTTTGCCGAGAGTACAGGATCATAGCTTACTCCAGCTACCACAAGAAAACATCACCCTGCTACCAGGCCCTAAAGAAAAGGAAAAATGGCTGGCCACAAAAAATAACCAATATGACGCGAAGGAGGAAAAAAAATGAGAAAGGTAATCGCACGATATAATAAAGCCATACTCCCCGAGCATCGGGGAAACCCGTTAATCGAAGCATTACCGCCATTGCTTGAAGATAACGAGATTTTAATGGCTCTGAGTAATTTTCCTCCACTTGATGAAAATATCCGCTGGAATGAATCAGCGTCCGTCAGAGGACATTACGTTGACCGCATCAAACACTTCCGTTGTCCACAGACAAACTACATAGAATGCTATAAATATTTAACCAGGATTATTAGAGACGGATACGCCCCACGAAACCCACTCAAAAGCAGCACTCAACAGTACCTTCACTACTACGGGGATGAACGTCCGGAGATTGAACCCTTGGATGGATATTTTCATCCTAATGCAGATACATTGACCATAGTGGGTATCAGTGGTTCCGGTAAAACGACCATGATTGAACAGGTTCTCGGTCACTTTCCTCAGGTAATTAATCACACCCTGTATAATGGCATTTATCCCGGAGTTGGTGACCAGGTCATCTGGGTGAAGGTTAACTGCCCTTATAACGCAAGCGTCCGTGACCTCTGTGAATCTATTCTTCTCAATCTTGATAATGTACTGGGACTGGAGCCATCGCCCCCCCCCACCAGGAATGGTGCTCTGTCACGGTTGATAGCTCAGAGAATTAAAGCCGCATTTCTTGGCGTACTGGTCATTGATGAAATGCAAAGATTAAAATTCTCCAGAACTGGCGGTGAATCAACTTTAATTGATTTTCTGCATGAGATTGTCGATTCACTGGGTGTGTCACTCGTGTTTTGCGGCAACCATCCCTTTGAAGAAACCCTGACAAAAAAGCTCAGGATTGCCAGGAGAGCTGAATCAGGTGGATTTATGTACATTACACCACCGGATTTCAATACAACTGACTGGCAATCTTTTATCAACTATCTCTGGCCCCTTCAGTGGACCAATATTGTAACGCCTTTGACACAAGAACTTAATGAGACGCTTTACTTACTCTCGAAAGGCAACATTGCAGTTGCGCAAATGATTTACAGAAGAGCACAGATGATGGTGATCGGAAGTGGGAATGAAATAATTAACAAAGCCGTACTACACTCAGCGATTCCGAGGTTATCAGCCAGTTCAGAAGAATTCATCAGCACACAACTTAACGTAACAACTTTATCCTCCCGACCTGTTTCGTTTCATGTACGCCATGAAGAAAAATCATCGGCGGTGACCGTCAATAAGAACAGACAGGAGGCTTCATCGCACATAGTCGTAGGTGATCTGAGTCGACCCCAGCACATTGAACTTGCAGAACGCACCATGAAGATACTAAACGGTTTTGAGGAGAGAATGGCCTCGGTCGAATTCAGCTCAGTGTTCCGAACGCTTGCAAATGAAAATAAAAGTTTCACCCATCTGTCTGCATACGGATTACTATGTACCGAGCCAGCATTTGAATAAAAGCTGTATAATTAAAGCATCTCCACCCCACCTTACTCACAGGTGACATATGCAACTTCTGCCTGCACTACCTGAAGAGACAATTTTTAGCCGGTGTGTAAGAACGCGGGAAGTGTATGGCATGACTGCCGAGCAGTTTTTTTCGGTATTCTTCAATAAAAAAACACACTCAGTACATCCTTATTTGAACACATCACTGAATATACTGTCTGAAAAAACCACTGAGACAGGGCATGAACTCTGGAATCGACAGACACTTCTCCCACTCTATGCATGGGCAATGCCGGAGTATAGGGAAAGGCTTGAAGATCTGGCTAATACAGCAATGAACTTATACAATATATGCAACTTATCTACTTATGCAGAAGGTCATCCTGCATTGATAAAACATTGCCCTGTTTGCATACATCACGATGTCAGGAATTATGGAGTTGGATACTGGCACCGGCAACATCAAATTGCTGGCGTTACAAGTTGCAATCATCACCAAGTCAGGCTTAACACTATCCATTATCCCAGATTATCAGGCATCACACGCCACATGTTGCTACATCAGGTACAGCGAATAACACTCAGTAGTGAAGAAAACTTCTGTTTTGCTAAATTTTCTTCTGAGATTCTCGAATTTATATGCAATTCTAACCCTGAATTTATTAGCCATATACATTCACCTGTTATTCGCCGATATAGAAAACAAGTCCAGTCAAAAGAGCGCACAAGTGTATTCGAATTAGCTTTATACATGGAACTATCTAAGATCGTTGAAAAAATTGACCACTCGAGTAAAAATCTTTTCCCGACGAAAAAAAACACCTTTTCCTACTGGAGAAGTTTATTATTTAGCCGTTCACCACAGTCTCCCACCCGATACTTGCTCTTACTCTATTGTCTAAAAAAACTCGAACCATCCTAAGAGTTAAAAGTTAAGAGTTAAAACAATCCCAAGAGGAAACGTGCCGTTAGTCATAAAAAAAGTATCTCAAACACGAATTGTCTAATGTATACTTATGTTTCCAAATCAATTATTGTGCTAATGCCAGAGGCTCAGAATGTCAGTTAGACTAACTTATCAGCCAGATGAAACATTACATAGTTTCATATTTAGAGTTTGCCTGGTAAACGGAATTGAGCAGCATGCAGATGTAACAACCAGAAGCAAAAAGTGGAGAATAATACCTCGTATAAATGCGGAAACAGCTAAACACTTCAAATATTACAACGACCATGATTTTCTTTTACTAATTAGGAATTCATGGGGTGCCTGTAAGAGTGCGAGAATGTTCACAGATCCGACAGAATACATGTCAGATGTTGAAAATATTTACACTCCTACACAACGACGGGAACAATATAATACCTTACCTCAGATAAAGTACTGTATAGACTGCATGAGGGAGGCTATTAAAAATAAAGGATATGGATATTTTAAATCATCATGGCATTATTACTACTCAACCTACTGCATAACGCACAACAAAGGTTTAACAACATTACTACACACACCTTATGAAAGAAATCATGATTCTC
Organism: Enterobacter sp. SGAir0187; assembly: GCF_002952735.2. Taxonomy (NCBI): domain Bacteria; kingdom Pseudomonadati; phylum Pseudomonadota; class Gammaproteobacteria; order Enterobacterales; family Enterobacteriaceae; genus Enterobacter; species Enterobacter sp. SGAir0187. The sequence goes on from NZ_CP025034.2 coordinate 2,082,482, forward strand.
TAAGAACCATACTTAGAGGTGAACATCCTATCGGTTGCTACAGTGTTATAGATTTCAACAACACAAGAGCAGAAAATACACCTTCAATTTATTTATCTACTAATGAATATAATACGCTACCATATGATAATGGAGATCTTATATACATCACAGACTGTCTAAGAAATGAAATCATAAAATTCATCCTTTCGTTTCCTGGAGAATTACCTAAAATGTCATTAATAAACGACTTTGCTAAAAAAAATACGATAAAAAAATATAGCAAAAGTTACCTTTCTAAGGACCAAAGTGTTTCTAAAATGCTCAGGATTTTTTTTCAGGAAAATTTCACTCCCTTCATTTCCTTCTGGGAAGAGAATGCAGTCAAAACTCCAATACCTTGCGGCGTAATTAACATTAATGATATTGTTGAATACATATTTATTTTTAGAAATATCGATTCATGCAACATGTGTAACTCATTGACATGTCCTGTTAAAAAACGTTTACCTTTCCCTCTGGCCACCTGACATCCTGCGGAAAAATTCAGATAACAACATCTTAAAATCTTTTTTAATTTTTATATTGATAACGTTTCTCGACCTTAATATTCGGGGTGAGTCTTATGACATTGCGGTTTCTATGCTATTCCACCACGTTTTACTCCGGGCAATGCTGAAGCGCCTCATGAACATGAAAAACCATCCCATCGAGATCAGTTAAGATGCATAGTGAATTAGCATCCAACGCATCATATCTATTAGTGAATAGTACAGAATACAATTGCTTTAGATCTCAACTCTCACTGCGACCTCGTTTTTGAAAAAAGACTATCACCAATTAACCTTTGTATTTTGTTAATTCGTTTCTTTGAGGAGAGAATAATTTTAAATTGCCATGAAAAAATAAAATTCATCAACAGGCAAAAATTCAGAATGTACATTTATGATATAAGTCCTATCCATGTACTCAGCATTCTACTGTCACGCACTAACATGAAGTCGATGGACATCATAAAATTAGCACGATTGTTACAGACAAATAGTATAGAAAAAGAATAACTGCTAAACATAAAAGTCCACTCGCCCAGAGTTTTTTTAGATTTATATGCTATAGAATAATCAACAATAATCTTTCCGTTTGATTCATAAAGTTTAAAAATATCCTGAATTTTTCGGCCAAAAGAGAGATGCTGTATAATCTCAAATGAATTTTCATACGAAAGTAATTTCTTTAATATTAAGAAAGTGACCTAACCCCAGGATTAGATACAACCTTCAGTTAGTAATGTCGGTTGGTTTTTCTTCATATTTCCTGTTTCGCCACTCCGTTGCGAATTCAGCTGGTGTCTGGTAATCCAGCGATGAATGGGGACGGCACTCGTTATAATCCTGCCGACAGTCATTAATCGTTTTCCGGGCATGAAGAATATCGCTGAACCAGTGTTCATTCAGACACTCATCGCAAAAGCGTCCGTTAAAACTCTCTATAAATCCGTTCTGCGTTGGCTTACCTGGCTGGATAAGCCGTAGTTCCACACCATGCTCAAAGGCCCATTGATCGAGCGCGCGGCAGGTAAATTCCGGGCCCTGATCGGTTCTTATTATCGCCGGATAGCCCCTAAACTGCGCGATGCAGTCCAGAATACGCGTGACCTGAACGCCTGAAATACCGAAAGCAGCGGTGATCGTCAGACACTCCTTCGTGAAATCATCCACACAGGTCAGGCACTTGCTCCTCCGACCGTTGGCCAGTGCGTCCATAACGAAATCCATCGACCATGTCAGGTTCGGCGCATCCGGGCGCAGAAGCGGAAACCGTTCGGTTGCCAGCCCTTTACGGCGCCGTCTGCGTTTGCGCTCAGTCCATTACGCTTGTGATTGACGTGAAGGCCCTCCCGACGCAGCAGCTGCCAGATGCGGCGGTAGCCAAAACGCCTGCGCTCCGCCAGCTCAGTGATGCGCCCTGATAAATGCGCATCAGCTGCCGGATGCTGAGCCTCATAGCGGCAGGTTGACTGGGACAAACCAGTAGCCTGCAGGCACGACGTTGCGACAGACCGGTCGCATCACACATAAACTAAACAGCTTCCCGCTTCTGGCCTGTCGTCAGTACTTTCGCCCCAGAGCCACCTGAAGTGCCTCCTTATCCAGCATGGCTTCGGCAAGTAGCTTCTTGAGGCGGGCGTTCTCCTCTTCAAGAGATTTGAGCCGCTTAACCTCGGGCACCTCCATACCGCCGTACTTCTTGCGCCAGGTGTAAAAGATGGCATCGGAAATGGCGTGCTTACGGCAGAGCTCACGGGCAGAAACCCCGGCTTCCGCTTCGCGAAGAATGCTGATGATCTGTTCGTCGGAAAAACGCTTCTTCATGGGAATGTCCTCATGTGGCTTATGAAGACATTACTTACATCGGGGTGTATTAATCAACTGGGAGTAGGTCAATGGGCTCGGTTCATTATTTTGGAGTACACCAATATCAGAACGAAGTTTAATATAACCAATCTGCTCTAGTTCCTTAATAGTATATTCGCGGTGCAAAAAACACTGGATTTGGGTACCATATCTAAGATTCATTTTGTGAGCAATGGTTGATACTCGCTGATATATCAATTTTTTTGAACAGCGTGAATATTGAGATGCAGAAATGATATTATTTTGTCGGCGTAACGCATTAGCTAAGAAAACCTCAGTATGCGTAAGGCTTCGTAACTCTCTCAAGTTATTAATTAAATTAAGGATATGAAGTGTAGTATATCTCCGACCTTCTTTTATAAATCTGATAAACTCAGTTGCTGAGGAAGTTCTGGATATACCATCCAGTGATGAAAGTACCTCTGATAACATCCCCCGGCCTTTTATCATAATGATAGAATAGCTGTCTGTTAGTTCATTACAAACACGACGCTTAATATCACGCAAGCTGAAAAAAGAATCAATATCAATAATACATAAGTGTTCTTCACACTTGCTATCTATTGAGGCTAACCACCCCACAGAATGAGTGAAATAATAGTCATCAGAGAATACGACTAAGGACATTAGGCAAAACCTTATTCTTTTTTAAATGAAATGAGACTTGTGTTTTCCACAGAGGGGTGCACATTAATAACAAATGTCTTATTTGATATTTGTTGACATAATATTTAGGAGTTACAAAACCACCCTAATACAGACGTTATTTTTTTGTCTGGCAGAGTTAGCTCTGTCTCTTTTTTATTTAGCATCGAAATACCCCCCTACTCCGTTAGTCTTTCAAGGACGCGTGACAAGGTAGACATAGAAATGGCCAGAACCTGGTCCAGTTCATTCTTATTAAGAGGTAACTCGAAATTGTGATACTCAAAGCCATAGCTTTTATAAGTGCGAGACAAAAGTTGCAGGTAAAATTGAATCTTTTTCAAGGCGTCATTTTTTGTCAATACTGGAATAAATTTCTGTTTTTCCTGCGCCGAACGTGACATGATCCTTACAATATAATCAGTAAATCCTAGCATAAGCTGGCTAATTTCGTAAAAATGATTGTTTTTCAGAACACAAATTTCCATTTCAGTTGCAGCCTGAATATCCTGCTGACAGTACCCGATTTGCAGTTCTTCCACATCCATAACCTGTCCTGGTAAAACGATCCCTATCAGCTGCCCTCGCGCATAGAAGACCTTAGCAGCCCTGCTACGTAGGGCATACAGCGCATCTATTTTCTCTCCCCCGTCGATAAATATACCCACCTCTGGCGATCTTCTTTTTTGTCTCCAGATTGCGTATAAACAACCGGTCTTTCTGTCTGAACAGATAGGCAGAGCATAGACCTGCAAAACCACACTATCCACAATTGACACAATTATTTTTTCCATTGTGAATGTATAACACAATCCTGTTATTGAATCACACAGTTCATTAAGGGCGATAAAGTATTCGCAATCGTAATATAATTATTTTCTCTTTTTTCTAAGAAGGTAGCGTATTCTCCCTCCATTCCAAATATTTTTATTGTCAGCGGGGTAATGTTTTTCGGAATGTTATCGTGAGCCATAATATCTTTTGTCGTAGTATTCATGCGATACTGGTTCCCGCTGACGTTATGATAGGAAAATGTTATAAAACGCGACAATTGATATTGCCGACCCTGATAGTCAACATTGCCGGAAATATTAAATGCGCCCGTTTTGTCCTTGTTAAATTCAACCGTGACATTTCCTTTGAATAAGAAAGAGCTATCCGAGTCGCCAACATAAGTGATATTAGCAAAGCAACGCTTGTCAAAATAAACATCCGATCGCAGACTTAGCTGCCAGGTTAACAGAAAAATCAACATAACCATTGCCAGCGTTAAGGTTGTCATCAGCTTCATTTTAATTTCCAGTTAAAAGCATAATGGTTCTCACAATAGACAATTTTTGATGTTGCCTTATCTATTGGACAATAAGAATAGAAAAATCGACCATGACTGCCGTAAAGAACACTGGGTTGAAAATAAACCATAATTTGTGCGGGTTTTCGGGCACACTTTAGCTCAAGTTCAGGCTGTAGCTGACGGATTATATTCATGACCTCAGGGTCAACTTCATCCGCTAAATGTTCATAGGCAGTAAATTTGCAGTTCCCGATTTTACCAATGCTGTATTCCGCAGCAAAACGGGGTGAGACCTGCTTCTGGCTGAGTATCCACATGTTGGCCAGCAGCAAAAGCGCTATAGCTGTAATCAGGCAAAGGATTTTTTTATCCTTCGACGCAGGTTTACGCTGAGATACAGGAAGAGATGATGTAATCTCCATATCCTCATCATTCAGAAGTTCGACGGCTATTTCCGGTGAGAAGTAAAAACCCACCTTGGGTACTGCTACAATAATTTCCTCAATGAATATTAATGATGTTAATGTTTTTCGGAGGATACTAATATACTGGCTCAGCGATGAGCTGGAACCCGGATGGCCCGCTTCCTCCCAGACTTTATCCAGAAGATAATCCCGTTCAATTACCTGGCCAGGCGACGCAATCAGTAATGATAGAATACGATTAGCGGTATTTGTTAGCCTTTTGCATTGCTCGTTTCCGGGTTCCCTCACCACAAGTTCCCCGTTCTCGCTATTGTAGCTGACTCTATTGGCTATCAAATATTTCATTCTAGTTTTCTATCGATAAATTTAAACAATTTGCGTTCTGCACAGATGCGAGCTCGGGTTTTGCCGAGCTGAGTGCATCGCAACCAACGGTCTGAGTACTGCAATATTATGGCTTAGCAGTTCGATAATGTCCCGGTCCAGCCGAAAATTTGCCGCCTCTTCCTCCAGAATAATCAATGCTTTTTCGCTAGTCATCCCCTGACGATAGGGGCGGTTCTCAGTCATCGCGGTGAAAACATCAGCCACAGCAATAATACGCGAGGGGATATCAAGCGCAGCTGCATCGAGGCGAAAAGGATAGCCACTGCCGTCGAGGCGTTCATGATGTCTTGCCGCCCAGTATACGATTTCATCCAGCTCTTCAATAGGGTGTAGCATCTCCAGCGTCTTATAGCTGTGTCGCTTCATTTGCGCGTACTCTTCCGGTTCCAGCTTCCCCTGCTTCTCGAGGATTTCCAGCGGAATACACAGCTTGCCAATATCGTGCAGATATCCCGCGATGCGGATTTTATCTTGCGTGTAGCTATCGCAGCCGTACAGTTCCGCAAGTTTCGCAGCCACGTGAGCCACGCTGGTACTATGAGTCTGTGTAAAGCTGCTGTAATTATCGATAATATTCGAAATCAGCAGACAGACCTCCAGAAAATCATGGTGATCCAGCACAACATCATTGAGTGGGCTGATAACGCGCAGCACCTGTTGTAATGCGGGCGAACTCAGGCGAAACCAGAAACCATCTTCGTGGCTGGCGTCCTGTAGCGCCTCGACCAGAAAAGATGGCCATAAGGGGCTACTGGCCAGAAAGCCGGAAACAATTTTATGCCGCTGGGCCACATAGTCACCTTTAATCCCTCGCAGCCATAGCTCAAACTCATCGGCCATATGCACTAGATGCCAGGTATTCAGCATTGTATGTTGCGTATAATCCAATGCTTCCACGTGGCGCGTTTCAAGAATTTCGGTCACTGGCTGTAAAAAACGTACGCCGGACATCATTGAGGCGCCAAGCCTTCCATGCTCTTCAATAAAGGCTTTACCATGGGCGCCATTGAAGGTATGCGCTTTGCTCAGCGCCCCGATATTGTGCAACATACCCGCAAGCCAGGCGTTATTGATGGCTGCATTGTCAAAACCGGCGCGATTTCCGAGATACCAGCAAATGAGACCCGTACGTTGCAAATGATACACCAGTTCAGGAGAAAGCGGGTGCATTATGCTGTGCAGAAGATCAAGTACAGTTTGAACAGATATTTTCATATAATCCTTTAACAGAACGAGATTAAAAACTTACCGTGGCCCGTTTGGGCCACTGTAAAATAGAGGATGTTAATCGTAGCCAAACATTATCTGCGCAGTCGCCACTACACTACCGGTTGATAATTCTGATGCGTTATAAACTTTGTAATAAGCATGAAGATAAATGTACTGTGTACTGCTAATATCATCATCCTTAGCGATATCTAATATTTGCGAGGCATGTTCCATATTACTGCTACTGGATATTTGCACTTCGTCGTAGTCACCCATAAGCATCCTACTACGAATGGCAATACCTACCCCTCCCGCCGTGGTTTCATCATTGACCATTATCTGGTAGCTGGTATCTGAACTGACTAAATCATTGCTGGATAACCATGCCTTAACGTTGCGAGTAGATTTTTTAATTCCGGCTAGGTTACCGCACTTCAGCGGGATAGTGAAATCTGCACCATTTGCCTTTCCATTTTTTTTCAGGACGCTAAACGAAGCGGGGGGTAATTTCACGCTCATGTCTCGTGTCATATTACATGTTGTTTCTTTTGGCTCAAACTGAATCGTCAGCTTCTCATAAGCAATAAAATAATCGGTGTCCCAGCTTTTGCGAGCGGTTTCAGCCATCATATTTGACCAGGCGCGGTAAGCATACGTTTTGCTTGAAAGGAAGGGTGAACTGGAACCGCTTCCGGTACCACTCATCACCGCAGGTATGACAGACAGTGCGCCGCTGGTTGTGGTTTTAGTATAGCTTTCCACTCCCACAGGCGGTGTCGACATTAGTTCTGCCCGTAGCGTATATTGTGTCTGATACGACAGAGAATGAATGCCCACGATACCGCTGACAGTCACTTTGGTATCGCCAGTAATGGTGGCCGTTAATTTTATCCAGTAGTTACTTTCACCATCCGTACTTTTGAAATTCAAATATATAGGAGAACCATTGAAGCCGGAAAAATAATATAGATGATCTTGTGCCAGACCACCTATTCCGATATTCCCGTAGGTGCAGGTCATACTACCCGACCAACTAGTGGTATAGGAATATTCAACGACGTTTGAATTCACGAAAGCCGATGAAAGATTTAGCGACTTATCCGATTCTGCGACGCTGGTAAAAAGTATACCAGCATTACGGCAGGTATCACCTGTTACACCGCGAGACTGAGCCTGCGACTGTGCTTGTGCTGATAATGCTGGTATTGCGGCTAATACTATTGCCGTAACCATAAGATAAAATAATTTTTTCATGATTGAGTTTGTTATCTGAATAAACAGAGTTAGCGACAAATATTTTCAGCATGCTCTGCAGGCTGGGAAATAGTGCAGAATTTTTTAGTTTTGCCTTTGCTGATATTCACTCTCAGGCTTGAGGGAAGCGTCTCTGACTTAATAAAAATCTGACTTCCCTGTGCGACAAAGCCGACTTCTTCATTCCCGGCACCGCTGACCACTGCGCCAAACGGCAACTGTTCCCCTTCAGCGGTTTGCACATCAAAAGTGAAAAGTCTGCGCGTGTCAGTTTTGTACTTCAGCCAGCTGATACTGCCTTCGTATGGCGCCACATTGAGTAAATTACCTTCAAGGTCTACGTCGCTTTTTTGGGTTCCATCCTGCTCCAGATGGAAATTATTCTGTCGGTACGGTGTCGCGCTGGTGATGAGAGCGATACCTTTGCTATTGGTGTGTGCAGATGTATTGCCGTTTACGACCGCGTTCACCACTCCTGGCGCTTCAATAATGACAAAATTACGTCCGTTATAAGGAGACGCCAGCAGCCCGCCCTTCCATGCCAGCAGATTGCCGCTGGCACCAAGACTTAGCTGGCGATATTCACGGGCCAGTGTCGCGCCGCTGTTCATGCTGGTATAGTCATTTTTCCAGCTGGTGTAGAGATCTGTTGCCCGCGAATCGTTGTCACTGTCGTGGCTCAGCATCAGGCTATAGTCAACATCATGCATATTCCCACTCATGCTGACATCAGAAGAGGAATATTTGCCGTTCTGCGCGCTGGCATGAGAAGACAGGCTGCCGCCGCTGCCAAATATCGACATCGGTATCGTGACAGAAAAATAGAGATTGTTTTCCGTCTTACCGCGTGAACGCAAGGCGCTCACCAGGTCGCCTTCATAATTTGTTTCATAGTCATAATAGGACTGCGTAACCTCCGAGCGGCGCAGCGAAACCGAGTAATTGACGCCGTGACTGGCATTGCTCCAGGTCATGTTGTACTGACGGCTACTTTTCTGACCACGCCAGTAATCGCGCCAGTAGGCTGATAGCGACAGTCTTCCAAATTGTTCCCCCAGCGGCTGATTAATATTGGCGCTAAAGGCTTGTTTGCTGTTTATCGTTGAGGTGCCCGTTCCGCCATAATCCTTAATATTGGATTTGGTCAGGATATAATCGCTAAAAGAAGCGTAATCCTGAGTACGGTAATAATACGAAGCCAGCGATATATTGGTTCGGGTTGGGAAGTACTTACTCCAGGACAGCGCGTATTTTTCTCCGTGGCGACGGCTATCGCTAGGCAGACGATACTGCGACTCCTCCACGGAAGCCGAGAGTGATCCTGCGTAGGGGACGGAAACTGCTCCCCCCAGAAGCAGAGACTGATAATCCTGGCTCCAGATCCCGCCCACTAACGCGGTGAGATAGTTATTCATCCCGCGAGAATAGCTCACATGGGCAAAATGGCTGCTATCGTCGACGTTGCGCATGTCCACCGCCCCGACGTTAATCTGATAGTCGCTGCTGCCGGGGCGCTGCATATCCGGGATCGAGGAGAACGGCACAACGAAGCGCTCAATGTTGCCGCCGGTGTTTTTTACCTCGACGGATAAATCGCTGCGTGAGCCGGTAGGCATCAGATCGCGAATGGCGAAGGGACCTGGCGGGACATTGATCTGGTGAATGATATGACCATCCTGGGAGATACTGACCACCGCTGAACTGGTTGCAACACCTTCGATCACCGGCATATATACGTTTTCGCTGTCCGGTAACATCTGGCGACTTTTATTCAGTGTCACCCCACGAAAACGGACCGTGTCATAATAATCAGACGTCGTATAACTTCGACCAATGCGCAGTACCGAATCGATAGCCGCAATCGGTTTTTCAACAAAACGCGTGGTATTGATCCAGCTACCTTTGTTGATCGAGCTGTAGCGCATCCACGATGAGCTATCGAGAAAATGCCAGCCATACAGATTAAGTCCGCTGTTCAGCGATAAATAAAGATTATCGCTGTCACTAATGCCATTCTCCAGGCCGTGAAAATTGTAATAGTTGAAATTATAATTAGTATACAGGCCATTAATTCCCTGATCCCATTTTTGCGGTGACACCCAGTTACGGCTGGACTCTTTTACGAAAGCCTGAGGTACTTCTAAATCCAGACGCAGTGTACCGGGTATCAGCGCACTTTTCCCTCCATGTAGCAGGGTATTAACGTCGAGCTTTTCAGCGCTGCTCTTATTTACTATGTCATCCAGACCCTTTATTGTCAGCAGAGATACGTCATCTTTGTTAATAAGCAACGTACCTTTATCGTCGTTATCGACGGAAATATTAAATCTCCCCTGCCAGACGTTATTCACATAAACATCCAAATCATAATTTCCCGGTGTCATAACCAGCCGGGAATTACTCCAGTCCATATCCGCTGAATTACCTACCAGCAGGCTGCTATTGAAATCCTCCGCCAGCGCGCGATATGAAAATAGCACAATGCTGACAGAATGAACTAGCAAGCTTATACGAAACAGAGAACTGTTTTTCATTAGAATTGAACCTGGGTCGTTTATCTGGGATATCAGTGGATAGTGCTAAATCTCTTTGCGCCATAATCATCCAGCCAGGTAAGGCGATATTGCCCACCGGACTGAATTTTGCTGGATACCAGCGCACAGCCAAACGGCGGAATAAATGCAGTTTCAGCTAGTAAATTATCTTTTCGGTTTTGCTTTAGCTCGCCCCCTTGCCAGGCCACGACCTGAGGGATAGTCATATAATAAGGCGAATTATTCTTCAGGCAGGTGTGACCGCCGGATGTCGAAACGGTAATTTTCTCCGCAATACTGCTGTCGAGATCGCTCAGAACATCCGGACGATAGAACAGTTTTATGCGATTGCGAATGGCTACCTGTAGATAGCTATCTTTACTTCCTTCGGGGACGGGCGGAACATCCAGAACGTTAAGCCAGAACACACTTTCGCGGTCTTTTGGCAGCGAATTGGAGGTTATCGCCGAGATTTTCAGAGCCTGTCCGGCGTGCCCGCTCATTTTTACGACCGGAGGCAGCAGAGAAAACGGCACTTTGACTTTCTCCGGCGCGGCGGAAGCATCGCCCTCGTCAATCCATGATTGCACCAGATGGGTTTGTTCGCTGTCGTTTACCAGTTGCACCGACACAAATTTGGCGCTGGCCGGATAAATAACTCGCGTTTCGTTGATCACAACGCTTGCGCTGGCATTCATGGAAATGAACGTAGCTGCAAGAAAAAGTATCAGTGTTTTCATAATGTCGCAGAGGAGAGCCGGGGAGACCCCGGCTGAATGAGTTAGTCGTAGCTAAAGGAATAAGTTGCGTCAGTAACTACTTTACCGGTTGTTACGGCCGCGCCACCGTAGTTGTAGTAGTTGGCATACATGGTTAATGTGACGCCATTTTTGGTGGCAGCGTCAGCGGAACTCAGGCCAGTATCGAAAGCGGTATCAAACGGTACGGCAGTGTTACCGTCTGTGGTGAGCGCAATACCCACACCCTCGGCGCCATTGTCGCTATAGTTTTTCAGGTATTTAGCGTCATCCGACAGGTTGCTGCTGCTGAAAGTGATTTTAAGCGTTTTAGCAACATCTGATGCCGCAGAGCAGTTTTTCAGATTCATGGTGAAGTCTTTGGCGTTGGTTTTAACTATACCGGCAGTGGTGCCCATATCACCTACAGCGATAGGGGAAAGATTTACAGTAAAGTCTGAACCGTTATTAGATACCACGTTACAGGTGGTATCGGACACCGAACCGTTAAAGGTAATGGTACCACCCGCTACACCGGTTGATTCAGCTGCAAGTGCGGAGCCGGAAACCATCAATGCCGCAACGATTAATGCTTTGTTAAACATTTGTGTATATCCCGTTTTCTTAATCAAATTTACTTTTGTCAGTAGCGAGGAATTATTTCCTGATCCCTGCTTCTCGCTACATCATCCTTGGCATCTGAACAGATGTTGATGATTCATTTCACCTTTCCAGAGTGGCAATTTCGGTTGCAGGACAACATTCCACGCCATAACTCAAGGCCAAAATATAAGACCATTAAATCTCAAAATGGTAAATGTAAATGTCGATTAAATTCTATTTTTAAGATTAAAACTCCAATTTTAATTCTTTTTTTAAATTTATATAATGTTTATTGGGGTGATGAAGCAAGCGTCAGGAAAGTAATTGCTGACCAGATAATGGATAAAAGCTGCAAATAACGATTTTGGAGAACAGCATAAGATGCGAATGATTTAATTAATTAACTTGGAAATAGCAAAATAGCAACAAAAAAAACAATATATATATATTTCAGATCGAAGGGAGTGCCTGCTTCGCAGGCTCCAGGCGTTTTGGTACGGCTGATAAACGCCCTGTTCAGAGTAATAAAGTGGAGATACTTTTTATATGTATGCTGAAGAGTCAGATCGAAGCTGGGTTTGCGCTGGTTGTATTGGAGAAGAATTTTTACGCAGTAGCATTAAGAAGGAAGGAACCCAAGGAACCGGTCATTATTGTAATGTTCTCACCATTCCGCCAACTGAATTCGCGATCTGCGTAAGACAAAAGAGGCTGGCACGGAAATGCCCGGATTCTAGTCTGAGCATTTTATCTATTAACTCTGGTATTCTGAGTGTTCAGAATGCCTTCTAATCAAGTCAGTGCAATGCGACGGGCTGCTATGTACTTAGCAAGGAAAAAAGTGTGAATGCTCACATTGTCAAGCCCGAGCGTGCTTATCAGCGTACGATGATGACTGTGCACAATCCTAGGAGAAATACTTCAGGCGTTGACCCATCTCATATAATGCTCCATACCTTCTGCAGCAATAAATCTTCACTATGATCATGCAAACCCTGACTATATTTCCACACTGGAATTAACCTTTAGACTGGAGAGTGATTTTGAAAGTATTGTCGTACTTTCCGGTCGCATCGACGCAGCCACAAACAGGCAGACTGTCTCGTGCAACCTCACGCTTGACTATGACATTAAGACGCCTGGAAAAATAGTCGTGAGCAACATGCGTCATATCAAAACAGCGAGGGGTTCTGCTGAAAATGAGATTATCAAAAAAATTTGAGGGTGCCGAATACAAGTTACGATTAAGCTCTTCAGGCGATGCCCGGCTCCTCGGAAATCCTCAGTCCTACCTCGAGATGTGTGTTACCCAGAAATAATGTTTAAACTGCTTTCCTGTCTGGTCTCTGGAGCTGACTGTAGAATTTATCAGGCCGTTACAACCCACGCTCAAGACTATCTGTATTCGTACAGAGCCCTTCCGTCATACAGACATGGAATGCGGCTGAAATAACTGAATGACCCTTTGGCCGTAGGATGCTGGTCTAGCTACGATACTTCACCCGATCTTCCACTGTCAGATCCGGCACACGCGCAAATTCTCTCACGTAATTTGTCACAAGTACGGCAATGGCAGGGATGGCATGTCCAGCGATCGCCATGTCGTTAGGACCTGTCGGCACGCCGGCGAGGTGTTGCACCAACTAAATGCACGTGGCAGGGGTCTTTTGACCGGTGGCGCCGGAGCGTATCTCGGCGTACGTAATGGCCAGATCACAATACCCCTTCTGCTCCAGGCGCTTCAGGATCACTTATTGCAGCCCGCGCAGGATGAACGAACAGATATTCGTATCGGGCATACAATCCCTGTTCACAGGTCAGACCGTCCTTCGCCGCTGACACGTCCCCGCGTCCCGCCATAAAACCCGGGTCGGCCCTGTCCAGCTGCTTGAACGAACCTCAGGTGGGGCGGATGGGACGCAGGATGATGCTATCTCCTTCTCGGGCGATCTCCAGCACGTTTAGCCGGATAGGAACTCCGTCTCCGACCCAGCGAATTATTGCTAATTCGCTCACAATCTTCTTGATTAAGGATAGCGTTGCATCGACCCATTGAACTCACAGCGAGTAGTGGACGTTGCCGTTTTTATTTTGCTGATGGCAGTGACCTGCTCCCCGTTGATTAATACACCCCGATGTAAGTAATGTCTTCATAAGCCACATGAGGACATTCCCATGAAGAAGCGTTTTTCCGACGAACAGATCATCAGCATTCTTCGCGAAGCGGAAGCCGGGGTTTCTGCCCGTGAGCTCTGCCGTAAGCACGCCATTTCCGATGCCATCTTTTACACCTGGCGCAAGAAGTATGGCGGTATGGAGGTGCCCGAGGTTAAGCGGCTCAAATCTCTTGAAGAGGAGAACGCCCGCCTCAAGAAGCTACTTGCCGAAGCCATGCTGGATAAGGAGGCACTTCAGGTGGCTCTGGGGCGAAAGTACTGACGACAGGCCAGAAGCGGGAAGCTGTTTAGTTTATGTGTGATGCGACCGGTCTGTCGCAACGTCGTGCCTGCAGGCTACTGGTTTGTCCCAGTCAACCTGCCGCTATGAGGCTCAGCATCCGGCAGCTGATGCGCATTTATCAGGGCGCATCACTGAGCTGGCGGAGCGCAGGCGTTTTGGCTACCGCCGCATCTGGCAGCTGCTGCGTCGGGAGGGCCTTCACGTCAATCACAAGCGTAATGGACTGAGCGCAAACGCAGACGACGCCGTAAAGGGCTGGCAACCGAACGGTTTCCGCTTCTGCGCCCGGATGCGCCGAACCTGACATGGTCGATGGATTTCGTTATGGACGCTAGGCCAACGGTCGGAGGAGCAAGTGCCTGACCTGTGTGGATGATTTCACGAAGGAGTGTCTGACGATCACCGCTGCTTTCGGTATTTCAGGCGTTCAGGTCACGCGTATTCTGGACTGCATCGCGCAGTTTAGGGGCTATCCGGCGATAATAAGAACCGATCAGGGCCCGGAATTTACCTGCCGCGCGCTCGATCAATGGGCCTTTGAGCATGGTGTGGAACTACGGCTTATCCAGCCAGGTAAGCCAACGCAGAACGGATTTATAGAGAGTTTTAACGGACGCTTTTGCGATGAGTGTCTGAATGAACACTGGTTCAGCGATATTCTTCATGCCCGGAAAACGATTAATGACTGTCGGCAGGATTATAACGAGTGCCGTCCCCATTCATCGCTGGATTACCAGACACCAGCTAAATTCGCAACGGAGTGGCGAAACAGGAAATATGAAGAAAAACCAACCGACATTACTAACTGAAGGTTGTATCTAATCCGGGGGGCAGGTTAATGCCTTTTTACTGCGATAAGACCTGAAACTGCAGGTTCAATAACAAGCAGGCCACCGGTGGAGACTGCCTGACTCAATTCGGTAGCGCAATTAAATAGCATTATTACGATTGCCAATGCACTTTCGCCGTTGATAAACTGTATCGTTCATTCTTAATATCTAATTAACTCAAATGGTCAGTCTTTTATCTATGAAAAATAATAGCTGTGTCAATTGTAACAAATGTGGATTTGCCGCCATATGTCGCTCTTATCTTTTCGACCATCAGGAGCCGATGTTCATTAAGGATCTTGCTCGCAAAAAACACTTCGCTAAAAATGCATTTATTTATAAAACTGGCATGCGAGTGCAGGCACTGTATGCCCTGCGCCGCGGGGTAGCAAAAATCTATGATTCACAGCAAGTGCTGCAGGGGATCATCTTTCCCGGCCAAGTATTTGGTGCAGACGAGCTTTTTAGCGAACTGCATCAATACAGCGTTCAAGCAGCAACCGACATCGAGCTCTGCGAACTGCAAAATGCACATTTTTATCATTTGAGTCAGATTACCAGTGACTTTACTAATTTTATCATCAATATCTTATCGCGCTCGGTTAGCGAGAAGCAACAGTTTATCAGTGTGCTAGTGAACGGCGATGGCCTGCAAAAAGTTAGCAACTTTATAAAACTAATGATATACATTAATGAAGAATATGGTTTCAGACATGATCTTCTCGAATTGCCCCTGAACAAAAAAGAACTGGCACAATTGCTCGGTATATCACCCTCAACACTATCCCGTGCGCTAGATACGCTGGAGTCTAGGAATAAAGTCATCGTGAATAATAAAGAAATTATTGTTCTTGAAGAAAATATGGATATAAGTGAATGTTAGACGTAGCAAACGTCAATGTCGCCTGTAACAATGCCCTATCATTGTGGCATAATTAGTTCTTTAATAATTTATCATGTGTATTTTGATGTTAATATCACTGCAGTAACTCCATATCACTCTAACCGAAGCTTAAGTAATTATCTATTAATCAGCTTTCCCACTATTAGGACCAACTGGTTGACAATGCGATGGAATCGATAATGGACTCCACTTAGTTTGTGAAAACGATAATGAAAGAGGTTCCGGTATAAATTTATATAGGCAGGAAGAGCATACTTTCTACCTTACAGCGAAAGGTGATCGTATGTCTCTCAACCGGGAGGCTTCAGGTCATATTACTTCCGCTCAGTACATCTGTTGAGCATTTACTGCACACCTTTAATCTCTAAACAGCAATCAAAACCATATAGCTAATAAAATTTTTCAATAATGAGTAATACCGCAATAAATCTCACCACTTGTGCAAAATTCGTGCCCGACCGGAAAACCGCCAAGGATATTTATAATATTTTATACTCATGAAAGTTAACACTATACCCTCAACTCATTTAGACTAGAGAACAAATACACTCTATGACGCGCGTTGACTAAAGCGAGGTATGTAAATACTCGGCTTAGAAAGAAGTTTAAGATAAATGCTCTGTATATGGTATCGCGATTACATTGTTAATGCCCCCCGTTTACCTGAAAGCGAAACGGTGTACAAAAGAACATTGCTTCAATAAACGTCGGTAGTATGTATATAACTAAGTTGCTGACTACGTCGATGACGTGAAATTTAATATTATAAATAATATTGTCTGCCTAAAAGCCACTCTAAGTCTAGGAAATGTAGTGTAGCATTGCGCATTGGCGAAGATCAAAAATTGGAGAAACCATACTATGTATATGATCATATCGCAATATGATGCTCGGATGCAACTCAACTTATCAATAGCAGGAGATATGGATAAAGGCACGTTTAGTCGTGGATCTTTTATAATGAACCCAATATAAAAAACCCATATACCTAGGCATATGGGTTTGCATTTTGAAGTATTCAAAAATAACCGTCAGATATGATTGTTAGTGCTGGTTCCTGGATAGTAGTTACCATTAATTACGCTGGTCCAGAAATTAGAGGTAATACTTTCTACTTCCTCTACATGGTTATAACCATAAAGTGCGCCAACAATTCCACCAGCTACCATACCAATAGCCCCGCCAGCAATCATACCAACGCCCTGCCCAATAGAGCCTACACCCAGCAGACCACCGCCGTCACCTCCATGAACACCACCGATGATAGCACCACCCGCTGTAGCTGATGCAGCAAACAATACGCTGCCATAAAGAGAACTTCCCAGAGAAGCACCGGCTACTACATTCATTTCGTTTTGTGTTAATTCACGCATAATTTTGTCCAGATAATTAAAAATATATATTAAATTTTGTTGTTAGTGCTGGTACCTGGATAGAAGCTACCATTAATCACACTATTCCAAAAACTGGTATTGATACTTTCAACTTCTGCAGCATGGTTATAACCGTATACAGTACCAAAAATACCTGCTGTTACAAAACCAATAGCTCCGCCAGCAATCATACCAACACCCTGGCCAATTGAACCAAAGCCAAGCAGGCCGCCACCATCACCGCCGTGAACCCCACCAATGATTGCTCCACCAGTAGTACCTGAAGCTGCACTCATAACCCCAGAATATACGGCTGAGCCCAAAGATGCACCAGCAACTTCATCCATTTCAATTACGGTTAATTCACGCATATCTATTTCATCCTAAATATATATATAAAATACTCACGCTGTGTAAGCGGCTATAATTATTTAACGTTCAAGCCTGCATTGATATAGAAAAAACAATGAAAATGAAGTTAAATGAAAAAATATATACAGTTATAAGTTTAAACAATATAGCCATATAGTTAAAAAGCGCTGTGATAATTCAAAAAAAACGTGCATATGACGTTTTTAGGTTAATGCAGGTTTCATCTCACCGTTTTGTATCCCAAAAAGCGAGGCTTTGTCGACTTCATTAATTTTATGATTAGCCACCACAAAAATACGATCAGCGCTCATTATCGTTTCAGGGCGGTGTGCTATGATGATGCGAGTGATACTCATCTTTCGTATGGCCTCGTTTATGGCCTTTTCACGGTAGATATCGAGATGACTGGTGGCTTCATCGAGAAGTAAGATTGAAGGTTTTTTATACAATGCCCGAGCAAGCAATAACCTTTGAATTTGTCCACCGGACAGTGCCGACCCCATATCACCTACTAGGCTGTTATAACCCATTGGCATAGCGATTATATCAGTATGCACTTGTGCTATTTTTGCTGCTTCTTCAACCATGGACATATCGAAATCAGCGTCAAAGAAACAAATATTGTCGAGAATGGAACCTGCAAAAAGCTGATCATCCTGCATAACGCTGCCTGTGTTATTACGTACCCACGTCATTCCAAGACGAACATTCTCTACGCCATCAATAATGATAGCCCCCTCTTCCGCACGCAAAAGCCCGAGTAGTAAGCGCGCCAGTGTTGTTTTACCTTGGCCAGAGGGACCTACAATAGCTACTGATTCACCCGCATGAATTAACATGTTTACTTGTTTTAGGATCCACGGCTCTGTTGGTGAATAGCGAAAAGAAAGATTTTTAAACTCTACCGAGACGGCATGTATAGGGTCTGGATGAGCCGAAAGATTGAGCATATCGGTTTCGCGTTCACTTAGTACAATATCCGATAAGCGTTCTCCATGCAGACGCAACATACGAAACTCAATAAAGGCATCAATTAAGCCTGATGCCCGACTGATGAATTGATCCGAGAAGGTAATAAACGACATCAACATCCCACTCGAGAAATGGCCATCCAGCACCTGTAAGGCCGCTAACCATATTAAGACAATTCGCCCAACACCGGATAATATTCCCTGAACAGTAGTGAAAAAGATGGATAACCGCTGAATTTTGATTCCATTATTAGTGGCTTCCACTAACTCATTCGTATAGGTCGACACTCGCATGTTTTGCTTATTACTCAGCATAATTGCCTGCGAGCCGCGGATCGATTCAATCAATTGGCTCTGTACTTGTGAATTAGCAACCATCTGATCTTCACTTGCCTGGCGAAACGGCTGGAATGCTACCATGCGAACAGTAGTGTAGGCTAGGAAAAGTCCTACCACAATAAGCGATAGTGAAGGGCTATATACAACGATAATTCCCAAGGTAATAATCGACATGACGCCATCAAAAACAGAGGAGATAAAGCGTGTTGTCAGGGTGCTTTGGATATTATTTATAGATCCAAAGCGGGAAACAATATCCCCCATGTGACGCTCTTCAAACCATGATTGCGGTAAATTTAATAAATGGGAACAAATGTTGCTTGACCACTGGACGCTCAGCAAGCTTGAGAACCATGTGGTCACCCACGTTCTTAATGCGGTAATCCCATTTTGCAGCAGAACTACGATAATAAAAGCGCAGCCCAACAGGGTCATTAAATTATAATCGCTGGAAACTAATACCTGATCGAGTACCCATTGCATATAGAATGGAGTAATGATACCAAATATTTCCAGAGACAATGTCAAGATCATGAGCTGGGCGAAGACCGATTTAATGCCCGAAATGTTACCAAGAAGTTTGAGCATCGAAAGTGATTCTTTCTCTTCTCGTTTTTCAAAGTCCGATTGAGGCACCAGTTCCAGTGCAATCCCTGTAAACGAAGCCGCAAGATCTTTTATCTTAAGTATACGTCTACCGCGTGCGGGGTCATGAATAGTTACTTTATCGCCGTGAATTTCACTCAACACTATATAGTGTTTCATATCCCAGTGAAGAATCGCAGGCAAGCGCAACTGACTCAGCTCTTCAACCTCAAGACGCAAAGCGCGGGTGACTAAGCCTAGATGTCCTGCCAGATTAATTATATCAGTTAATGTGCTGCCCTTAAGCGACATAGCGTATTTTTTTCGCAACGTCAGCATATCCATCTTGTAGCCATAATATCCAGCTATCATTCCAATACAAGCGAGGCCGCATTCCGCTGCCTGTGTCTGCCGTAAAAGGGGTAAGGATTTTCGTGCTGAAAACCTTATTTTCTCAATAAAATCCATTTGAATACCTGAAGTTAGAAACGTTTACCGAGCGCGTACAGTGGCTCAAGAACCCATTGATAAAGGTGTCGTTTATCTACAATAAAGTCTGCATTCACCGCACTGCCTGGCGGCAAACGATGCTCTATGCCGTAGGCACTAATGGACTGTTTTTTCAGCACGATTTTTACCTGATAGAACTGTTCCTGTGCTAGGTTATCACCCGTGACTGAAGCGACATCTTTTGGCGTCAGGGCTGATTCCGATACTTCAAGAACGCTGCCATATTGCTGACCAAATTTTTGATAAGGAAATGAATCATAACGTAAAACAACTTTCTGGCCGGGTTTAATAAATCCGATAGCACGGCTACTGATCATGACGCGAGCTTGTAAGTTCCCATCGCTTGGGATAAGCGAAGCTATCGTTTGTCCACTCGTTACAATCTGCCCTTTCTTCACCAGCACCGAGCCTACAATTGAATCTGCAGGAGCAGTAAGGATCGTGCCTCTCCTTGATTCGTTTTCCAACATTGTTTGGTTTAACTCAGCAATTTTCTGATTAACTTCATTTTTCTGTTTCAAATAATTGATAGGTTGTTCGATATATTGTTGCTCGAGCTGCGCTAGTTGCTGCTTAAGCTCCAGCAATTGGCGACCAACATCCTGCATTCGTACCACCGCTTCGAGCCTCACCGATTCCTGCTGATCGATTTGAGTATTAGAGGCGTAACCTTCTGCTAAGAGTGATCTAAGGTTTTTTAATTTTTCCTGCTCAATACCAATCTGACTGCGACGTTGATTATTAATCAACTGTAGCTGTGCAATTTGCTCCTTTAGCAACCCGATCCGATCGTGAATTCCTTGCATAGTACTACTGTTTATTGCATCAAGATTTACCAACTCGCTCTTAAGGACTTCGCGCTGTTCATTGAGTTGCTGGGCTATTTGCTTGTGTGTTGCCCCCATGGCAGTTGAAATATCACTAGAGATCGCGGCTAGTTTCTCTCCTTTTTTTACTCGTTGGCCTTCATGAATAAAAATGTCTGTCAACGTACCACTGCCAACGGGAACAATATCTAAAATCCCCTGCTCAGGAACTAATGTTCCTCTAGCTGACTCTCGTTT
This sequence comes from Enterobacter sp. SGAir0187, assembly GCF_002952735.2. Classification (NCBI taxonomy): domain Bacteria; kingdom Pseudomonadati; phylum Pseudomonadota; class Gammaproteobacteria; order Enterobacterales; family Enterobacteriaceae; genus Enterobacter; species Enterobacter sp. SGAir0187. The sequence goes on from NZ_CP025034.2 coordinate 2,103,371, forward strand.
GGTATAGCTGCCAAAAATTAATAAGGTAACAATAGCCGCTCCGATCATACCTACGAAGACAACTAACAGCCATCGATATGGAGGCGTAAATAGTATAACCGATCCAAGAGACTTGACACGATTATTATCAATCGCCTGTTGGCGAAATAAGGTTTCAGACATATCAACTTCCATATCGTTATTGCACGCAGCTATATTTTTTCAGTGCGAACATATCTAATTCACCCAGAGTGGCGTCAAGATCTGTATGGGCTTTTATTAATGAAAACTGCACTTCAGATTTTTCACTCAAGGCCGTAGCGTATTCATTTAGAGAATCAAGCTCATCAATAAGTGTACGCATACCGAGTTCCCGCCCATAGCGTGTCGAATCCAGACGTTGATGCGCGGAATGAAGTGCTCGTTCAGTCGCCGCCAGGTGAGTGAAACCACTTTTTAACGCGTTCAAGGAACGGCTCAAACTCTGTTTAGCACGAAGCTGGGCTAATGCGAGCAGATCTTTTGATTGCGCACGACGTTTCGCTGCCTCAAAACTTTGAGAGAGCGCCCGTCCCCCACTAAATAATGGTATTGACACATTCAATGACAACACTGTGTCACGAGTCTTATTCGTGGTTCCAAAAAGTACATCGAGCTCATTGCTATCTTCCGCTCGACTCCAGTTTGTCCCATACCCAGCTTGCAAGCTTACCACAGGCAAATGGCCGCTCGTCGCCCCGAGCACGTCTGCATCGCTCTGTTTTATGAATAGTTGCGCGGACCGAATATCCAAATTATCGCGCATTAAATGATCCAGCATTTGCTGGTGTGAAGATGCTTCCAAAGAAGGAATGCAGGTCAACGTCATTTCGTTTATTTCATTAGCATCGCGACCCGTTAGGTTCGAAAAAACCAACTCTGCATCACTGAGTTCACTTTGCGCATTAACTATATCCGCCTGAGCTTTATCAAAACGGGCCTGCGCATCGCTAACATCAAGCAGCGTTGATTCGCCAAGTACCATCTGGGACTGTATCTGTTTGAGTTTTTGTTGATAAAGCTTCAATACATGATTTTTATTACTCAGCATCTCTCGTCGATACACAACATCTGACCAAGCTATGATAGTATTTCTTATTAGCCTCTGTTGCGCTTGTAAGAGCTTTGCATCTGCCAACTCAGCAATGGCATCACCTTTTTTCCAGTCAGCATATTTTGATAGGTCAAAAATAGGCTGTGTGAGGTTAATGGTAGCGTTATGACGTGTTACACCAGCAGCGTAACTGGCATTCGGCTGATCGGTTTTAGTCCATGCTCCATTAAACGAAACAGATGGCAGTAGACCAGAAAATCCTTGCCTTCTTTTTTCACTGTCAGCATCGTGTTCATTACGAGCAGCATTCATTTCTGGATCGAAAATATTAGCTGCCAATACAGATTCTTCAATGTTGAGTGAATAACTTTTTGCAACAAAAAATGCATTCGCCAACATAATAAATGAAATAAATATTATTCTCATGTCTTTATTTTTATAGAATGCTGTGCATGTATACATATTTCATTAACTCACCATTATTATGGAGATTCAGTTTCCTCATTGCACTGGTTTTCTGCGTAGCAATAGTACTGATCGCGCGAGATCTTATTTTTGCTATTTCTATAAGGCTATATCCGTCAGAAAACATCTTGATGACCTCCCATTCATTTTTAGAAAGCCTTTCTCGGGGCGATGCTTGAGAGTTACCATTTAACTGTTTAACAATTGAATCGGAAATATACTTACCAGAACAATTTTGATCAAAAATACACTTGATAGCTTGTTTCAGCTCAAGGGAGTCATCAGTCATACTGATAATTGCATTAATATTCATTTTAAGAATTTTATCTATAACATTAATATCTGAATCCTGAAGGATAACTGCAACTTTACACTTTATCAATGGAACATCTATTCGATTATTCATCTGACTTACGTGAAGGTTATTCATCAAATTAAACCAGCTAGCCAGATCAGTAATGATAAGATCAACATTTTCAACTTCGATTGCCTTCAACAGAACATTGTCGTTTTTGAAAACATTAACAAAGACGTTATATGCTGGCAACACCTTCCTGATATAATCAAAAATAAACTCATGAAAAACATTGAATCGGTGATGTAATACAATGTTTACACTTTTATTTTTCATAATTAAACCTTTTCCCATAAAACGACCGTTATGAGTTAATCATAATTCATAAAGATAAATCAAACCCTGATAATAAATAAACATTTAAAAACAAGTTAAAAATAACAAAAAACAATAAATTTTTTTTGAAAAATTAATTAAAATAAAACATCTATAATTAAAATAGATTAAATTATCATATATAAAATTAAAAAAACCAGTGAACAACCGGTTGCGCTACTATTTATGGTTGTAGCGCATAAAAGAGGTAAGATTTTTCCTAAATCATCATATAGGCACTTTCATTTGTGAAATGTGAATCAAATGTCACGACTATATCTCCAATTAACCCCCAAATCATTAACAATTGACCACTTAATAACCTGCTTACCATTATGAAGATCTTTATCAGAAATACATATTCTTTTGGTTTCACCTGGCAGCAATGTAAGCCCACTGTAGTTGGAATTGTTAATTTTTAGCCCTGACAAAGAAATAACACGTAGACTTGGATTCGAAACTTGCAATATTTTTTCCTTCTCATTGAGAATAGAGAAATTAATCCCCTCCCCCTCATCCTCATTGATTTCACCCATCTCCGCAGGACGTAGAATGAGTTTAATGCGGATTCTTAGCGGCATTACTATCCGCTGCAAATTTTCTGATTTACGCGCGGTGTTAGGTGGTACTTGATAAATATTAATCCAATATAGCTTCTCGGAAAAATTTAGTATATTTTTTTTGATTAACTTAATGCGCAAATCTCGCTGTTGACCACCCTCTAATTTAAATACCGGAGGAAAAATCGCTATTGGTACATTTAATTTTTCTGGCGATATTAGAGGATCCCCTTCATCTACCCACACCTGATTCAACGATGGAATCATTGCAGTATTAGTTAATAGCAATGTTTCTTCACCATTCTTTTCCTGCAAAATAACCCTTGAACGATCGGGATTCACAACTGCTCGAGCGGGGAAAACTCCCCATGCCAGCGTGATAGTCATTATCACGGATTTACTGAAAACTAACCACCACCTGTAGTTGTGCATCGACACTCCCTGCGGTTGCTTTATTGCCCGGAAGCACTTCCAAAGCAGAAATAAAATCGCCGGTGTACTTCACCGTTGAATCCTCATTATCAGCGACATAATCAGTGATGTCTTTATAACCATACCAACCAGCGCTTTCACCGCCTCCTGTTGTACGCGAAGACAGCAAGTTAATTAATCTCATAGTCTTATCATAAACTCGAATACCGACACCGCTTGCAACTCCCTCAGCACCGTACTGACTATCTAGTAAATAAGAAATCCCACCGCTGGAGTTTTTTAACCCCAGTTTTTCTGCGGTTTCTGCCGCAACAGCCTGATTAACTAAAAATCCCACGGCGACATTAGGTTTGCTGGCTGAACCATTAACACCTGAAATAGCATCTTTGTCACAATCCAAAGTGATAGAGAATGGTTGTTGGCTAACTCCCCCACTATTGAGTTCTCCTGTGCCAATTTTGGGAAATATAACCATATTTGTGTAATCTTTCAAAATGCACATTGCACCGCGGGCAATCGTAACGCTTTGGTACAGACTCCATGCTGCCGGCCAGTTGGTATAAAATCCATCAGTTTGTGTCCCACTATCACCACCATCGGTTATTGCATTGAGCATACCAGGCCCTTTAAATACAACAAACCCATTACTTGTTGGGTTATTGTAAGCATACTGGGCACTAGAGTTCGAATAATAAGTTGTATTATCTGTTTTTATTAACTCAATAAATACATCACTAAATGCTGATGCAGGAATATAAATGTAACCACCATCTTCATACCACTCTGATGATGATAACTTGCGAGCTTGCCAATGATTTGTGTAATAAAGCCCAGTTTTAGTGTTAGTTAATCGCAAAGCGATATTTTTCGCGTAAGTATAATAAGCCCCTTCAATATCCTCAACCTGATATTTTCCAGCGTAAGGATTTTTTCCATCAGTTGCATACATTTCGTAAAGGCTGTCTTCATCTGCTTTTGCACAGCGAAATAGAATTCGATTAGCGCCGCCTGTATAGCCATTACTGACACCTTCCGTAATAAAATTTCCCGTTGTCGCTGACAGCACTGTACCACTCGGATACGAGGCTACACCGGTACCAATACTGATCATCGAGGAAAGCCCCAGTTTCGCCGTACAGTTACCACATGCACCGGTCCAGCTTGATGCAGTATAACCGGCGCTTTTCGCACTGTCAGAAAGCTGTGAAGATGAGTTAACTTTAATGCAATTAGCATTTACCGTTGATGCAATCGTCAGTGCCAGCATCCCGGTAATAATTAAATATTTTGACTTCACGACTGACTCTCCTTACATATCGCATCGAACTGAATGGGCTCCGCATCCTCGCTATTAAATGTATCCAGCTGATAACGAATTCGACACTGTTTATTAGATGCGTCACCCCATTTAACCTGAATTACTCCACTTTGCTCCGGTAAACGCGCATACACCATCCCAGCTTGGCCTACCATACCAATATTCTTACCTTCTACATCCAATACATCGGCTCCCATGGGGACTAGCGTTCCATCTGACGTTTTCGCGATGATCAGCACTGGTCGGCCATATAACGTTTCAAAGTCAACGCGTGTTACGGAGCCAGCATAAGGAACCAGACGTGCACTTCCACTTTTAATCTCAACGTTTTGGTTCATCGTGCGCGTATCCAGACTCACTTGGTTTTTCCGATACGGTACGAGAGACGGTAAGATGGCGTTACCAAAAGTATCAATGCGCGATCCTTGCCCATTCCGTACGAGAGCACCTTTTGCACCTTGTGCATGCACTAATGCAAAAGTGTCGCTAGCATAAGGACCGTAAGTTACACCTTTTTCGTGAATAGCGAGCGTCCCGTTTGTACCTAGTCCTAATTGTTTAAATCCTTGCCCCTGGGACCAAGAGGCACTGAGCGTACCTATTGATGTCCTATCCTGCAGGTTAGCTCCCCATGACGTTTCATGCCCCCCCTCACTTTGACGATATTGGTCATAACCCCCATAGATAGAATAGGAATAACGGTTGTCATCACCAGCCGACCCCGATAATGTAGTCGTTGTACTACGGCTATATTTATCTTGAGTCATATCCAACGAAACGCGTGAAGAAGTGTCACGCCAATCGAGCGGTATGGAAATATTCAGAGAAATTGTATTTTCTGTCGTTTTTTTATAATTATCAGAGTGATAATCACTATCGTTAACACTATAAATACTGCTATTATCCCAACTTGTACGCTGACGTCCGGCACTGATGTTGTAGCTTAATTTTTTCCAGTTGTTGCTGTAAGTTAACTGTAATTCACTGACCCGGGGACGATTTCCATAGTAGTCAGTGGTACTCGCGCTGAATCCTAATGTACCGAAATCATACATATTCTGGCTCATCGTCGCAGCAAGCCGATTACGTTGCTGTAATGTATCGGAGTACCAGATCTCACCTTCTTTATCCTCACGGCGCATGCCCAGTACATCCTGTAAATCACGGTAGCCGCTAGTAGAATAGCGGTATGCTGCAAGAACGAGGTTAGTTCGAGTAGCAAATGTTTTGCTGTAGGAAAGCTCAGCACGCCAACCGCTACTGCTTTTGTCATTAGCCTCTTTCGCGTGTGACCATGTCGTATTCAACGCTAAGGCCCCAGCAGCAGAGGACCATACGCCACCGGCGAGCAGCGCTTCATAATCTTTCGCTACGCGCATCCCACTGTTTAACGTGAAGTAATTATTTAAACCATACTTGAGAACCCCTTCAGTAAATTCATTATTTACTGAGTAATAATTACGTACGCGCCCTGCAGCAAGTTCATAGGAGAAATTACCTGGACGCACCGAATCAGGTACAGCCGCATACGGTACAGTGAAAGATGTAGTTTTACCGTCTGCAGAAATGACATCGACATGTAGATCGCCATTACTTTTCGTATTATAGAGATCGCTAATGACAAACGGGCCAGGTGGTACTCTAGTTTCATAAATGACACGATCTTGTTGTTTAATGATTACACGCGCGTTTGATGTTGCTGTACCAATAACTTCTGGAGCATAGCCGCGTTTACCTTGTGGCCACATACGTTCGTCGGTTTCTAGCTTAATACCATTATAAGAGATACCACCAAACATATTGGTGCTAGTATAATTATCACCCAAGCTTAACTGGCTTGAAATATCCGGCAAAGGACGCTGCACCCACGTTCGCACGGAATTCCACTTATAGCTACTCCCGCTCTTGTTGCTATCCATATAACGTAGATTAGCCTGATGACGAGCTTGCCACACACCGGCATTCGCACCAATGTTCATGATGCTCCATAAATAATTGTAGGTGCTGCCGCTGGTACTATTTTCGTTATGAAAATAATTTGTACTGTGTCGAGCAAAAAGCACAGAGTTACCAGCATTCCATTCTGATACTGGTATAAACCCTCGCGGTTTACGTAAAAGTGATACTTGCGGAACAACGAATTCCAGTACCAAGTTTGAAGCATCATAATGCCAATTAGCCCGTTTAACTATTTGTGATAGAAAAACACATTCATCTAAGCTTTCATTAGCATTAGCATCAGGTTTTAACTGTAGTATATTTAATAAATGACGATCAATACAAGGAGAAGCAGATGTATCATCTGAAGATTTTTTTTTAAATCTAACCGGCACTTCTATCTCAAGAATCTCGCCGTTTAATGAAATATCGACTAGCTGTTGACCTTCAGCCTGTGCAACCTCTTTCTGGCTAAACTTATCAAGATCAAGATGGTGTTCGAGAGAAGTGCCAGTAAGTAGATTGGAATCAAAACGGTATTCTTCTGCATGAGCATTGTTCTGCATGGCAAGTTGCAAAAAGAGCGCCATAGCGCTCAGGTAATAGGCTGAGGCATCACCATTTTTAATAAATTTAGAACTGAATGTCGTATTCATTTGCCACCCTGGCCCCATAATCATTTATATGCGTTATTTCTAATTTCGACTGTTTGCCCTTGAGAGCAGCATCGTGATTGATAGTTACATTTTGAGATTCAAAAGGGGGAATCATAGGGATTTTTCCTTTTTGCACTTTCTTATCAATCTTTATTTCCGCAAGTGTCAAAAAGAAAGGTGAGTTATTTTTTATCGTCAAGCCATTTTCTGTTGATATAAACGACAACATATCAGAAATTTTTTTCGGATTAGCGTTTATCTCTTCCGGGCGATAGAATACCTTCACTCTGTTCTTTAGCATTAGCATTATTTTATTTTTTTTCTCTCCACCGAGATTAGATGGTGGAATCTGCAAAAAATTAAAATAAAACACACTTTCACGGTCTTTTGGTAAAGAAACATTCCCTACTTTCGAGAGACGCAGAACCTGCCCTTCATTCGCAGCAATACGAAAAGAAGCGGGTGTAATCATAAAAGGTGATTTTCCAGTTGCAGGTGTTGATTCAATATCTCCATTGTCTAACCATGCCTGAATGACATAGGGGAAATTATCACGATTACGTAGCTGAATATCCACCGACTGATCTTCTGCATGATATATAACTCGCGACCCAATCATAATCACTGTAGCGTTGACGTTTTTGTAGACAAAAAGTGAAATTAATAAAGCAACAGCCACTACAGCCCGTACAAACAAATTATGCTGCATAAATATTTCCCGCGAACTTTAATTTTTCAGAAAAGCCATCCTTGGCTAACTGATAAAAGCTAAGCTTAATCAGACCACTCAAATGGATTTAGTTAGAGTAAATTATTCGTAAACAACTGCGTACTGCATGGTACCTTCAACTGCACCAGCAGTTGACGCTGCAGTTGCGTAGTACTGTGCAGTATATGTCGCAGAAGCATCGCTCTGGCCAGATGCCAAAGACAAGTCACCGTTAGCTGTAAATTCAGACGTTAGGTCGATAACTTTGTTTGCGGTATCGAGGATCTGAACTTCTACGTTCGCAGCTGCATCAGTAGCGATGTTTCCCAAGTTACCGTTAGAGCTTACATTGTTCCCAGCAAAGCGGGTTGAGATGGTTTTACCATCTAGAGCCGCGGGGCAATCAGTAACAGCAATATCAAAGGTTGTCTCGCCAGCAGTTGCAGCTGCAGCAGAAAGATCAGAAGTACTTACAGTAGGAAGAAGAACGAGTGGAGAGCTTGCATTACCATTTACGGTTACAGAACAAGTTTCGTCAGCTACTTCCCCCTTAAAAGTGATCGTGTTATCAGAAACCGCAAATGCCTGAGACGCGAAAAGTACACTCAATGCTGATGCCAGAATAAGTTTTTTCATTTTTGATACTCCATGTATTTGAGGACGTCCATTATTAGGACCCCTTAATATTCAAGACAAGATATGTATAAGTCGCTCTTAAATGCCATTACTTGATTGCATCGCCATCACGAGCTGACGTAAATATAATTACACTCATGTCATTTTTTGTAAATAACGCAACAAAAAATACATCTTGATAGAGTATATATATCTAGAATTAATACGATCAATTAAGTGCAATCTAAATTTATTACCTACTCTTTCACTATTCGCTTGTAGAAAATTGGATATCAGTTACAAAAAAAGCGATTAACTCCCCGGTAAAAATATTAAAAGAAACGAACAAAACAACACTAAATGTTTTAACATTGTTAAATATGGTAAAAAAAACACCCACCATGTTTTTTATTTGTTAAAAAATGATTTCAGTAATTTCTTCAAACCAACTATATGGAGTTCTTCAATTTTTGAGTCAATGGATAAAATTCACATCCCATTGATTTATATGTATTATATTTTTCTTACAGTAGAAAACCTCTTCTTATGACCAGATAGTGGTGAATAAGCCTGATTGCAAGCAATCTGGCATTCATTTGTCGATGAAGTGCTCTTTGGCTTATTGAATACCAGTACGGAATTGTATAGTGCAAACCTAAAAATTAAATAAACAGCTTCCGCGGCATTAATACACTTCCCCTCCCCCCTTTCAGCTCATATAATTTAAGTTAGCAGCTATGCTGCACTCATATTTAGAATAAATTCTAAAAAAGTAGAAGAAGTACTAGTTATATTATTTCTTCCCTCAAATCAAAAATCATATATAGCCTTCCATCTTTATGGCTGTAATAGTAGGATCAATACATGTCTATCTGGAAAAGATGCAGTTCAATGAAAAAATTAAACTTACTGAGTTATATTTATTTAATACCAGTTTCAACCTTTGCAGCTTCTAATTCTCCTTGGCAAGTCAGTGATAGTTCTAATCACGATTTCACCAGCCGCTACAGTGCAACGCAACAAGAAAGCAATGAACACTATAGCTTTGGCAATAGAAGCAAGCCTGTAACTGCAGCCCCTGGGATCACTTCAAGCTCTAGTTATGTAAGCACAAATGCCATGCAGGCGGTTAAAGGCGGTAAATTTGTATTAATGGATACCATGCTTCAAAGCACGGAAGCGTCTCCTTCCGTACTATTCGTGCAGGGCGGCAACAATAGCCGCAGCCATAATTCCACAATGCGTCCTGAAATGGGTGCTTGGTTGGCAAACCAGCTGGCAACCAATACGCTATTCCTGCTGCAACTTCACGATCGCGAAGGCGCTCGGTATTTAAGTAACAACGATAATGGCGCAGGGATGTGGATGATTCAGACTGGTGAACATAATCGGTTTAATGATAATAGTGGGCAGTTGAAAACCAAATCGAACAGATTTATGGTTCAGATTGGAGCCGATCTTGGACAGTGGAACTTTACTACTGAAGACCGCGTTTACTTTGGCATAATGGCGGGGTATGCCCACAGCAATAGCCAGACACACTCCGACGTGTCGGGTTACTCATCCAAAGGCCGCACGAAAGGTTACAGTTTGGGCGGCTATGGGACATGGTACCAGAATATTGCGAACCGCGAAGGGGCCTATGTCGACAACTCGCTGCGATATAACTGGTTTCACAACTCAGTTTCCGGTCAAGATATCGACAGTGAAATATACACGTCCCGCGGAGTACAAGCGTCTCTGGAAAGTGGCTATAGTACTAAACTGACAAATAATGGAGTGCTGAGTAGTTGGGTACAGCCAAAAGCGCAAATCGTTTGGACAAATATTACTGCTAACGATTACATCGAGCCAAATGGCACACGCACCCATCAGCAAACTTCGTCTAACATTATGACGCGTCTTGGTGTTCGGGTCTTTTTACGCGGTCATAGCACTTTTGATTCCAACAACGGGAGAGAATTTCAACCTTTTGTCGAAACTAGTTGGATACATAATACCCAAGATTGGAGAATAAAGATGGACGATACGGCCAACTCCATTGAAGGCACACGTAATATTGGCGAAGCGAAATTAGGCGTAGAGGGGCATGTAGCACCAACTATTGATATGTGGGGTAATGTTACCCAGCAGGTAGGTGATTCTGGTTACACATCAACGCAGGCGATGCTAGGATTAAAATATCGATTTTAATTAATAAGATAATAAAGGCCCCTTCTGGTATATTAAGTTAGGGGCATTTTAACTTAGCCCAGAACAGATATTACAACTTTGGTATAAGCGTCATTTATGTTTTTTTGCCACTGTATTCAGTTATAAAAAAAACAAAAATGTCCCCCATCAGCGAAGCCGACCATGTACAATAGATCCCGTTTTTTTTTCATAATGGTCGGATAGCCTAACCATGACTATTGATTCACGCAGATTATTAAAGACGATAAGGCATTAGTAATAGTAATGAGATTATTTTCTTTCCTACCCAGGTAAATTGTGTATTCTCCATCCATACCAAAACCTTCCCCAACAATGGTAGGAACACTGCGGAAAGATTAAACATTCCGGTTCTATTGCCATTAAATTCAAAGGTAATATCCCATTGAATAACAAAGGATTATCTGAAGCACCGACATAGCTTATATTTGCAAAGCATCTTTCATCAACATATACGTATGGATGCTGACTCAATTGCCATATAACCCCACCGATTTAAGCAAAAATGGCCAATAGAAGCGTAACAATCAGTTTCATTTTAGCTCCCAGTTAAAAGAATAAAAGTTCTCACAATAGATAATTTTTTGTGATATTTCCTCTTTAGGACAATAAGCGTAGAAAAAGCGCCCACGACTACCATAGAGCACGCCGGGCTGAAAATGTATCATAACCTGCGCATTGTGTTGACTACACTTTTGCTCAAGATCCGGCTTTTCATGAAATAGATGCTTCTACACCTGAGGGTCAATTTCATCAGATAAATCAACGAAGCCAGTAAACAAGCATTTGCCTATTTCACCAAATTTGTATGATGACGTAAAACGTTGTGATGCTTTTGGCTGCGTCCATCTCCATAAACTCACCAACAGCAAGAGTACAAAAACCGCTACCAGCCACAACGGGGTTTTATCCTTAAGCAAAGTTACTTGTGTTAAAGAATGAACAGGAACAAGACTGACCTCAATATCGTCAACGTCGAGGATGTATACAGTTATCTCATGCGAAAATAAAACTCAACCTTTGGCACCAAAATTATTATTTCTTCACTCAATATTAAAGAGTTTAATGTTTTCCTTAGAATGCTAATTTATTGGCTGAGCGAAGAATTAGAGCTGAATTGACCAGTCTCCTCCCATACTTTATCCAACAAGTAATCGAATCCAAACACTTTGCCCGGACACGCAATTAGCAAAGAAAGAAGGCGGTTTGCGGTATTTGTTAGGCTCTTACTCTGTTCAGAGCCAAGTTCATTGACCATCAACTCCCCGCTTTCACTGTTACAAATGACTCTGTTGGCTATCAAATATTTCATTTTTTCTTTTTGTTAATTCTAGCAATATTTACTCTTATAACTACGAGTATCGCTGATGTTCTAGACATAACTCATCGTCACCAATGGCCTGAGAACATCTATATTATGGCTTAAGATGATGATGGTGTGACCTGCCCCCAGGATTAGATACAACCTTCAGTTAGTAATGTCGGTTGGTTTTTCTTCATATTTCCTGTTTCGCCACTCCGTTGCGAATTCAGCTGGTGTCTGGTAATCCAGCGATGAATGGGGACGGCACTCGTTATAATCCTGCCGACAGTCATTAATCGTTTTCCGGACATGAAGAATATCGCTGAACCAGTGTTCATTCAGACACTCATCGCAAAAGCGTCCGTTAAAACTCTCTATAAATCCGTTCTGCGTTGGCTTACCTGGCTGGATAAGCCGTAGTTCCACACCATGCTCAAAGGCCCATTGATCGAGCGCGCGGCAGGTAAATTCCGGGCCCTGATCGGTTCTTATTATCGCCGGATAGCCCCTAAACTGCGCGATGCAGTCCAGAATACGCGTGACCTGAACGCCTGAAATACCGAAAGCAGCGGTGATCGTCAGACACTCCTTCGTGAAATCATCCACACAGGTCAGGCACTTGCTCCTCCGACCGTTGGCCTAGCGTCCATAACGAAATCCATCGACCATGTCAGGTTCGGCGCATCCGGGCGCAGAAGCGGAAACCGTTCGGTTGCCAGCCCTTTACGGCGTCGTCTGCGTTTGCGCTCAGTCCATTACGCTTGTGATTGACGTGAAGGCCCTCCCGACGCAGCAGCTGCCAGATGCGGCGGTAGCCAAAACGCCTGCGCTCCGCCAGCTCAGTGATGCGCCCTGATAAATGCGCATCAGCTGCCGGATGCTGAGCCTCATAGCGGCAGGTTGACTGGGACAAACCAGTAGCCTGCAGGCACGACGTTGCGACAGACCGGTCGCATCACACATAAACTAAACAGCTTCCCGCTTCTGGCCTGTCGTCAGTACTTTCGCCCCAGAGCCACCTGAAGTGCCTCCTTATCCAGCATGGCTTCGGCAAGTAGCTTCTTGAGGCGGGCGTTCTCCTCTTCAAGAGATTTGAGCCGCTTAACCTCGGGCACCTCCATACCGCCATACTTCTTGCGCCAGGTGTAAAAGATGGCATCGGAAATGGCGTGCTTACGGCAGAGCTCACGGGCAGAAACCCCGGCTTCCGCTTCGCGAAGAATGCTGATGATCTGTTCGTCGGAAAAACGCTTCTTCATGGGAATGTCCTCATGTGGCTTGTGAAGACATTACTTACATCGGGGGGTGTTAATCAACGGGGAGCAGGTCAACGTAACTATAGAAGGTCGCCTTCACGCTTCCGTTCACACCCTTACCATATAGGAATACCTGCAAAAATTTTACAGCCCGGCCTTTGTAACGCATGAGGATACCGCCAATCTCAAAAAGCCTCTTCCACGAGTAGGCACATAACATAGACGGTAAACGTCTCTACGGTTAGTGCTATAGCATTTCATTTGCAATCATCCTTTTTGGATGTCATGTAACAATCTCGCTCAAGGATACTCCATCCAGGCTCTTGGCCAGATATGTATGACCTTATACTCTTTTAACAACCTATAGGCTGTTTTCTTGTTTTAACACCCTATACGTTGTTTAATGTGTTTACAGATGCAAGTATCAGGCGCAAACACTGCGGTTATCTAATATGAATACGACTTACCCGATAAAACACATTAATCAGTTACGTCCAATTTTGATTGGTTTCCGCAAAGAAAATGGGCTAACACAGAAAGATATTTCTCAGCGATTAGGAATATCTCAACAGGCCTACGCCCGACTAGAATCCAATCCTGCCAGTGCTAGTTTTGAGCGTTTGTTTAGAGTGTTATCAGCTTTAGGGGTTGAACTTACCTTTTCTTCATTACATCACTCAGGCCCAACAACTGAAGTGATAAAAAAATATGAAAATTCTCCGGCCAAATGGGAAAAATGGTGACGTTGCATATTCATCCGAGAATGATTAAGAACGGTTACTATGCTGGCGACAAGTTATCTAAAGTACATTATCCTTCCTGGACACCAGCAAATGAAAAGATGTCATACCACTATGTGTTGATCTAGTAACCGTGAGTTTTAAAAATCGCAATGCTGTGTTGATGAAAAAGAAGAACTATCTCCGCTTAGCGGTACAACTTTAATGTCATTTTTTTAAATAAGAGTACAACTTTATTGTCACTTCACAGGAGATTCATCATGATCGCAATTACCGGCGCCACCGGCCAGCTTGGCCAACATGTTATTGAAGAGCTGCTGAAAACCGTTCCAGCGAACCAGATTGTGGCTATTGTACGTAACCCGGCGAAAGCTCAAGCGTTGAGTAACCAGGGTATCGTCGTCCGTCAGGCGGATTATACCGACCAGGCGGCGTTCACGACTGCGCTGAGCGGCGTGGATAAACTGCTGCTGATCTCCTCCAGCGAAGTGGGCCAACGCGCCACCCAGCACCAGAATGTCATTAACGCCGCCAAAGCCGCGGGCGTGAAATTTATCGCCTACACCAGCCTGCTGCATGCGGATACCTCGCCGCTCGGTCTGCACGTAGAACACGTTGCCACCGAAAAAGCGCTGGCGGCGTCCGGCATTCCTTATGCCCTGCTGCGCAACGGTTGGTATACCGAAAACTATCTGGCGAGCGCACCGCCTGCGCTGGAACACGGCGTGTTTATCGGTGCGGCAGGCGAAGGCAAAATTGCCGCTGCCACCCGCGCAGACTATGCCGCGGCGGCAGCCAAAGTGATCGCTGAAGAGGGCCATGCCGGCAAGGTATACGAACTGGCGGGCGACCACGGCTGGACGCTGAGCGAACTGGCGGCTGAACTCAGCAAACAGAGCGGGAAGCCAGTCACCTATCAGAATCTCAGTGAAGCGGATTTTGCCGCCGCGCTGAAAAGCGTCGGCCTGCCTGCCGGGCTGGCAGATATGCTGGCGGACTCCGATGTCGGTGCCTCCAAAGGGGGACTTTTTGACGATAGCCATACGCTGAGCAAACTGATCGGGCGCGCGACTACACCACTGGCGCAGAGCATTAAAGCCATTCTGTAACGGCCTGGCCGTTATCTCCCGCGGCCGGGTTTTTCCCCTTACCCGGCCCGCACTTATGTGGCATTCTGTCCTCCCGACAGATACCGATATCCCGCAATGTTGACTGTAATAAACACGGATTCAGCGCCCCCTTTTATTCACTCCGTTGAAATGGGCAACGTCGACCCTTTCCCCGCACTGCGCTACTGCCTGGTCTCATTCACCGCGCGCGACTACTGTGACGGGCTCTATGATAAATGGGGTATCCCCTTTCCCGGCCCGCTCAACAGCGCCGTGGTCAAACGCCGGGCGGAGTATCTTGCGGCACGTTACGCCGCGCAGCGGGTGCTGAGATCCTGGGGCTGTGACGCTACGCCGGGCAGCGCGCCGGATCGTTCTCCGGTGTGGCCTACCGGCTGGCGGGGAAGCCTGTCACATTCTCATGAATGGGCGCTGGTGGTCGTTGCGCCAGAGGCGTCGGGGCTGACGCCGGGCGTCGACATTGAGTTTTTGGCACCCGAGACGATCCAGCGGACAGCGCACCTGTTTACCACACCGCAGGAGCGGGCATGTCTTGCCGCCAGCCAGATCGACGACGCCAGCGCGCTACTCATCACCTTTTCCGCGAAGGAGAGTCTCTATAAAGCGCTCTATCCTGAGGTTGGCCGCGCCCTCGATTTTGACGCCGCCCGCGTGTGCCTCATCGCGCCTGAACAGCAGAGGATTACCCTGGAGCTGACCCAAACGCTGTCGCCTCAACGCGTACAGGGCAGCCGGATCCAGGGCTATTATCAGCTTTCAGGCGACAGGGTTATCACGATCATTGCCTGACGCCAGCAAGGGGGCCAGATACGTCATCACCATGTCGATGCCCTCCCCCGGACGGCGCAGCGGGTTATGCCCCTGACCGTGTGTCTCTGCCAGCCTCGCGCCAGGCCAGGCGTTGACCAGGCATTCCGCTTCGACCCGCAATACGATGTCATCGCTGCTGTCGTGAATAACAAGGGCAGGCTGATCGACCTGCTGCAGCCCCTCATAGGCGTTAAAGCGCTGCCAGACTGCCTCACCAATGCCAAAGTATCCTTCAATATACCGTCGTAGCCTCTGCTGCTGGCGTCCCGGGAGATTCAGGATCGCGGCATATTTGGTGACCAACCCGCTAAAGTGCGTCGGTGCCCCTACGATAACCAGCGCGTGGGTCCGCAATCCCGCCTTTACCGCATTGATGACGGATAAACCGCCAAAAGAGTGGGCCACAATCGCGTCAAAATCGCCTTCCTGCTTCGCCAGCTGTTCAATGATTTCAATGAACTCGACGATGCTGCTCTGGCGTCCAGCCGCGTTGCCATGTGCGGGGGCGTCAAACCCGATGACCTGAAAGCCCTTTTCGACCAGCGTCTTGATCAGCCTGCCAAAGTGGGAAGCCCTCGACTCCCAGCCGTGGGCTAATAGCACGGTGGGTCCCGCGCTGCCCCAGCGGTATACCACCGCATGTTTACCATTACTCAGAGGGAGGGACTCAATGCGACTCGCCAGCGCCGTCATCTCTTTATCGCTTGCACGCGTCGGCACCCGGCGCGGCGTAAAAAACCGATTGCCCAGCCAGTCGGCGGTCGCCCCCGGCACAACCCGATCCATCAGGCGGATACCGGCTTTCACGCATGACACCATCGGCGAGCGCAGGTAGGCGGGGCCACGATACTGCTGGTAGGCTTGCTCAATCAGTCGATCAAATTGCTCACTCATGGGACTCTCCGGAAACACAGGGAACAGTGGACTTAACCGCAGATGATTCAGACTGACGGATCAGGGCACGCTCTGCGTCACTGGCAACGTGTTCGTCCCAGTACGCGAGTTTTGCTTCCATTCGTTTAAACCACAGCGGCGGGATCAGCGCGTAAAAAATATGGGCGACATACCCTTTTTCGATTCCCACCGCGTAGCTGTGCGCCTGCAAATTCCAGTATTCACGACGCGGATGGGTGTGATGATCGGAGTGGCGCGTCAGGTTCAGCAGACCGGCCGACGAGGCCCGGTTATTGCAATCCCAGCTGTGTCGCGGCTCCACCCGCGTGCCGGGAAGGCGGACCAGACCGTAGTGCTGGATGTAATTCACTGTTTCAAACAAGAACTTAGAGACCAGCATGGTCACCAGACACGCCAGCGCGCCCCGGACGCCCGCCGCCGTGAAGCAGACCGCCACGATCAGCAGGCTCATCAGCACTCCGCGTATCACCCGGTTCGCCAGCATGGCGCCGCGCCGGTTCTGCTGCGACAGCCGCTGCGCTTCCACCTGCCAGGATTCAACATACTGCGACAGAGAAGAACGGATAAAGAAACGATACACAGTCTCCCCTCGACGCGCCGTCGCGCCGTCCGCCGGGGTCGCCACGTTAGGATGATGCGAATAGACGTGTGAAATCGAAAACTGCGCATCGCCGACCAGCGCCAGAAGCCAGCGTCCGACCATCATCGCCGTCAGACTGTGGGTTTTGTGGATAAGCTCATGGGCCACCACGGTATTGGTGCTCATGGTATAGCCGGTGGATGCCGCCGCAAGCAGCAGCTCCGGCAGGGCAAGGTTATGCAATGCCATGACGTTGTGACCCGTCAGAGCGGAAAGCCATGCGCCAAACCCGAGCAGATCGCCCGGCGCGGCCTGCCAGATAAGGGCGAACAACGCCAGCAGCGCGGCCGGGAATTGTAAATACGGGATGATTTCCAGCAGCGCCGGAAGCCGGTAGTGGCGATCGGCGGTGTCGTGCGTGGTTGCGTTATCGAAAAGGAGATAGCTCAGCGTCACGCACAGCATGGAAACGACGATCCACACGCCGCCGAGCAGGGTGGTTAGCGCGGTTAGCGGTAAAAAAACGCAGGGGACAAGGGCAAATCTGAGGTAACTCAACATACGGGCTCCTTATTGTTATGACTGTTTTTTGCACCGACCGGCGGAGAGAAGCAGTCCATTTCAAGCAGGTGGCTCATCACCCCTCCGGCAAGCAGACTTTGCCGGCACGCCTGCGCCAGCGCTGGATTACCGCAAATCACGACGCGCCATTCGGCTACCGCCGTCCGGCGGGGATAGAGAGCACGCCAGTCGTCCAGCCAGCAGGTAATACGGCCTGCCAGCTCATGCTCCTGAACCTCACGCTCCCGGGATAACGCGTGCAGAAAGTGAAAACCGGGATAGTGCTGACGCAGACGCTGCAGCTCAGGCAGGTCGAATGTGTCCTGCCGCCTGCGAACCGCGTGGATCAGCATGACCTCGCGGTGGGGATGACGCGCCAGCGCGGCGCGGACCAAACCCAGCGTCGTTCCCAGTCCCGATCCACTGGCGATGGCCAGCAGCGGACCGTTACCGTCATCCTGCTGGCCGAACTGCCCCCGGCAGTCTGAGAGCCACACCTTCCGGCCAGCCCCCTGTTCATCACACAGCAGCGGGGATAGCCGCCCCTCTTCACGGCGCGTGATATCCAGAACAATCTCTCGCCCCCGGCTCGGCCAGCTGACGGAGAAGCTCCTGATATCATTATCCTTTTCGAGACCGACCTGAACGTATTGTCCTGGCTGAAAGGGCAGCGCCTGCTCCGCCAGCAGCGTCACGCGCCATACCGTTGATGAGAGCGCGACAGCCTGCTTAATTTGCGCAGACGTCCAGGTCGTCGATACCGCGGCCAGCGTTACATCTGATTCCGGCAGGCACTGGCATGCCAGCACGTGGCCGGCGGCAATCTCCTCCTGGCTGAGCAAATAGCTCAGGTCGACGAGCGAACGCACCTTGCCGCTCGTTACCCGGCAAAGGCAGGATTTACACGAGCCGACCTGGCAGTTATACGGCAGGGAAACGCCGGCGCTGAGCGCGCTTTCGAGGAGCGTATGGCCGGACGACAGAGGGAATTCACGTCCCTCAAGCGTCCCCTGAAAATGAGCGCGTCGGGAAAACCATCTCTTCAGCATCTTATTGTTCCCCGCACAGCAGCAGTCCGTCGTCAAAGACGCTGCCCATCATCACCTTTCCGCCCACCGGCGCGGCGACGCTGACCGCCGCCAGCGCTTCGCCGTGGCTCTGATAGAGCATACTGGCCTGAGCGATTTCCCCCCGCGCGCCGGTTGTCAGCCGCCACACCATGGACGGTGAACGCGCCTGTGCATCTTTCTGATAGGCGGCCAGCTTCAGCAGCTGCGGGTGCGCCGCCACCAGCATTCCCTGCCCGTCCGGCAGGATATTGTCGACGCCATGCAGACCGCTGAAGCGCCCCAGCAGGACGGGCGCGGCCTTGTTCGGCTGCCACGCCCAACTGCTCACCGCGCCGCGGGTGGTTTCCGCCACGTACAGACGCCCCCACGGTCGGCTGTAGTAAATGCCGTTCGCAAAATGCAGGCCATCAATCAGGGTATGCAGCCCCGCCTCGTCTGCCAGCAGGACGCTGGACAGCGGCAGTCGCAGATAGTCCTCCACGCGTCCCGCGAAGCCCTTCCACCGGTGGTCCCGCGTCAGCAGCCAGCGGTTTTTATCAATGACGCTGATATCATTGATGTTGTTTCCGACCGCGCGCGACAGGGCGGGCTGATACTCAAGACGCATCTGCGCGCGATTAAAGCGAAACACATCAATGCTGTCCTCCTGAGGGCGGTGGTTCACCACGTAGACCCACGTCTCGCCCTCGTGTTGCCAGACATCGATACCGTGCGGAAGGAAGGCATCCGGATAGTCACCGGCTAATCGCTGCGGCCTGTCGCTGCCGTTGAGGTAATACAGCGCCCCGGGCGCGCTGCCGTGTCGGTTGAGGCTACTGGCTATCGCCCCGCCGCCCGATAAGGGAGCGATATCCTCCGCGCCCTCAATACCCGTTATTTTTTGGCACTGTAACCCGCCGCTCTCCTGCACCCGATAAAACAGCCCGGCATCGATCAGCAGGTTAACCACGAACGCCAGCACGGCACCTGCGAGGACAAAAATCATCAGCTTTTTCATGATGCGGCCAGCTCCTCTGACGACGAGAACAATGCTTCAACAGCCTCTTCGCCCTGCTCGGCCAGCACGGTTATCGCCTTCAGGAAGTGCTCCAGCAACGCACGGGCGCTCGCCTCGGTGAAATAGCGCATCTGGTAATCCAGCTCGACGGACAGCCCCTCTTTCGTCTCGAGAATGTTAACCATCAGCGGGAATTCGACGGCGCCGATCGGGAGGAGCGACAGGCTGGCCTCCCACTGCCGCAGCTCTGCCAGCGGAGCATGCGGCTCGACGTTAAAGGTCGCCAGCAGCGGAAGCGGCGCATCCTGACCGTGGAAGCAGCGTGACGGCAGGGCGGGCTCGTCGCGCTGCGCGAGGATGCCGTCATGGATTGCCCTGGCGACATCAGATAACGACGCACAGGCGGCGCTGTCGATACACAGCGGCAACAGCCGGACGCACTGGCCGACAAGCGCATCGCCCTGCCCGAAATCCCGCCCGGCATCCGGCACGCCGACCGGCACCGGGGAATGACCGACCGCCTTCTCAAGCGTCAGGGTAAAGAGCGCATTCAGCATCGCGAAGCGGGTCACCCGCAGCACGGCGGAGGCTTTGCGCAGCTGCCCGGTCAGGCCCGGATACGACAGGCGCTGTACCAGCCGCTGCCCCTGATACGTCCGGGAGGGTGCCAGCACGGTAAGGGCGTCTGGCGTTGCCCGGCGCGCAGGTAGCGCTGCAAGACGCGCAGGTAGCGCTTCCTCGCTGACGATATTCTGCGCACGGATGACCTGCAGATAGCTTGCCGCAGCAGCCAGCTCAGGACGTTTACCCGACGCCAGGGCATCGTAAAGATGGAGCAGCTCGCGCAGCATCACCATAAACGACCAGCCATCCGCCACCGAATGATGTGCCGCGATCGCGAGCGTGGTTTTCCCCTCCTGGCGGACCAGCAGCAGGCGAGCCAGCGGCACGGCGGTAAGATCAAAAGGACGTGCGGCAAAATCAGCGAGACAGGCGGCAGGCGCAGCGTATTCCTCGCAGACATCGAGGGTGGGCGCCAGGGTCACCTGAAGTTCGCCTGCGTCAGTGAATTGCATACGCAGCGCGTCATGGCGCTCGCACAGCAGTTGCCAGGCGGCGCGCATGATGTCGCTGTCTACATTGCGCGGCGTTTCAATGACGCCGCCGATCGTCCCGGCCAACCGCCCGCTTTCATCCTGCGCGGCCAGCTGCAGAAAACGCTGCTGGCTGTCTGCAACGGTATAACGCGTGTCGGGGCGTAATCCCGCCTCCCCAAAGAAGCCGTCCACGCGCATGGCGTTAACGCTCTCTTTCACTGCCGTAATAAACCGATCAATATCCTCGTCCGCGTGTGCGACCGAGACAAAGCAGTTACGCCCTTCCCAGATGAAAATGCCGCGCAGCATCAGGTGGTGGAAGAGGATGTCGTAGTTGCCGTTGAATTTGAAACGGAACAGGCTGCCGGCAGAGACGATCTCAATCGGCGTACCGGTTGCAGAGAACCAGGTATTTAGCGACATCGTCAGACGCGCGGTTTTTTGGTTGATGTCGTCATACAGCGCCGGATGGGCTTTGATGTACTCCAGCACGGCTTTGCTTGCCGCCATGGTCAGCGGATGCTTGGAGAACGTACCGGCAAAGAAGATCAGTTCAGCCTGCGGCCAGGAGTCATCGCCATACTGCCAGAATCCTCCGTCGATACTGTCCATAAAACGGGCAGAGCCTGCAATCACGCCGATCGGCATACCGCCACCGACAATCTTTCCGTAGGAGGCGATATCCGCCTGAACGCCGTAATACGCCTGCGCGCCACCGGCCGCCAGACGGAAACCGGTGATCACCTCATCAAACATCAGCGCAATGTTGTGGGATGTCGTCAGTTCACGCAGGGTATGCAGATATTCGCGCGGCTGATGATCGGGATAACGGCTCTGCACCGGCTCAACGATCACCACCGCCAGCTCGGCAGCATAGCGAGCGATAAGCGCCAGGCTCTCTTCGCTGCCGTAGTCGAGCACCAGCAGGTCGTCCACCAGCGATGGCGGTGTGCCGGCGGCAACCGGCGTGGCGCGCTCGGGGTTTTCGCCCCCCTGCTGTCGCCCAAGAATGCCGTCAAACACGCCGTGATATGAGCCGCTAAACAGCGCGACTTTATTTTTCCCCGTCACGGCGCGCGCCAGGCGCACGGCGCTCATTACCGCTTCAGAGCCGGAGTTACAAAATGCCACGCGCTGCTGGCCGGTCAGCTCGCTGATAAGCGTTGCCACCTCGCCCGCCAGGGCACTTTGCGGCCCAATCTGCATGCCCTGTGCCAGCTGGTCGGCTACCGCCTGCTGTACACAGTCCGGGGCATGCCCCAGCAGGTTAGCGCCAAACCCCATCGTGAAATCAATATACTCGTTGCCATCGACATCCCAGATGCGCGATCCCTGAGAGCGCTCCCCCACTAAGGGGTAAAGCATCTCCTTGGTGGATAAACGAAAGCCGGCAGAGGCCCGGTTATCCGCCAGCACGGCGCGGTACTGCTGGGCATTGCGTTTCGACCCGCCCGTTTTATCGACAAACCGCTGCGTGAGTTGCGCCAGATGCTGGTCTCGCTCGGCGCCCAGGGAGACTTTTTTCGTCTCTTTTTTAAACCAGCTGCTGTGCGCGCTGGCCTTCACCGGTGCGGCCGGGGTCGCGACAGGCGCTGGCGCGATAACGTCCGGCGTCGCGGGTGCGGCTGGCATCGGGAGAGTTTGCGCCGTGCCGTTGAGCAGCGTGAGCTGCTGGGACATAAGCTCCAGCTGGCGGGCAATCAGATCCTGAACCGTATCAGGCACCGGCCTGCTGGCGCCCTGCTGTGCCACGACAGGCGGTGCCACCTGGCCAGCGGTTTCCGGGGGGCTGAGCGGAGCCGCAGCCGCCGCTGGCTGCGCGTGCTCCACCACATAACCGATCACCGCGTCCAGCGTATTGAGCTCTTCAAACAGCGCCCGCACCGGGATGACCACGCCGTAGCAGTCTTTAATGGTATTGATGGCATCCAGCAGCACCAGTGAGTCCGCCCCCATTTCCAGGAAGGGCAGAGAGTCGTCAAGCTCGGCAGGATCCGCCTCAAGAAAACCGGCAATAATCGCTTTTATTTCAGCGGCTAAATGGTGTTGATTTGACATAGCGTCCTCTTTTGCAGATGGGGTCTGCGCTGGCGTCTCACCCGCCAGCCAGTAACGTTTGCGGCAGAACTGGATTGCGGGCAGGGTTAGCGCCTCCCGCGTGGCCGCGTGGTAAAGCCCGCTCCAGTTGATGTCGTGCCCTTGCTGCCACAGCGTACCCAGCAGCGTCAGCAGTGATTTGTACTCATGTCGCCGATCGCCTGCGGCCAGCACCGGGTGACGACGGTCGGTGGCGGTCACAAATTTGCCCAGCGAACCGTCCGGGCTCAGATCGATAAAGGTGAACTCACCCTGTACAAGCACGTTTTGCACACCCTGAAGGAAACTCACGGGCTGGCGAATTTGCCGGGTCCAGTAGTCAGCGTCGGTTTGGTCGCACGCCTCACCGTTCAGGTTGCTGTAAAACGGGAGTGTCCCGCGGGTGAAGGTGACGTTGTTGACCAGCCACTCGCGCCAGGCTCCGAGGATCGGATCCATCATCGAGGAGTGAAATGCACTGGCGGTTTTAATTTTTCTCGCGTGGCCGCCCTGAGCAGAAATGCCCTGAAGGCAGGCGTCAATCGCCGTCTGGCTGCCTGCGATGGTGGTCAGCGTCGGCGTGTTGAATGCGGCAATATCAATGTCGCCCGCCCAGAGTGAAATCAGCTGGCGCACCTCGGCTTCACCGCTGAAGACAACCGCCATCGCCCCTTCCTGCGTCAGGGCTGACATCAACAGCGCGCGCTGATGAACCATAGCCAGCCCGTCGTCGAGCGAGAGATAGCCTGCGATGACCGCCGCGCAGTACTCTCCCAGGCTGTGCCCCATTACGGCTGCCGGACGAGGTCCAAACTGCATCACGCTCTGAGCAAGCGCGTAACTACAGGCAAATAAGGAGAGCTGACAGGTTCTGGCGCAGCGCTGCCAGCTATCGTCACGAGCAAACAGCGCCTGCGTGATATCAATCTCATAACGCTGCCGGATGGTCGTCGCCAGCGCGTCAAACTGAGCGCGATAGTGCGGCAGATGGTGATACAGCTCGGCCCCCATGCCGATTTGCTGGGTGCCCTGCCCCGGGAAGAGCCAGACCTGAGGCTGGGCTTTACCTGCCTTGCAGGCCGTCAGCTGCGCAAGGCTTTCCGCCAATTGGGTGCGATCCGCGCCGTACGCCACGCCGCGATAGCGGGCCGCGTCGTAGCGGGTGTTCACCAGGCGACACCAGGTGGCGATATCGCTCTCCAGGCATGTCGATAACCCTTTTTTGACCGCCTCTCGCTGAAGGGTAAACGCCCCTTCATCATGTGAACCGATCAGAAGCAGGCCGTGGGGCGCAGCGGGCTCCTGGCGTTTTTCCACCGCTGGCGCGCTGCGCAAAATCACGTGACCGTTGGTACCGCCGAAGCCAAAGCTGCTTACGCCCGCGTAGCGCGCTTCGCCATCGGTATGCCATGAGGCAGGCTGCGCACCGCTTACCTCAACATGACGGCTAATCGCCGCAATATGCGGGTTTTTATGCTGGAAATTGAGGTGCGGCACGTATTGCCGGTAGTGCAACATCAGAGATGCTTTCACCACGCCCAGCACGCCCGCCGCCGCCTCCAGGTGGCCAATATTGGTTTTGATCGAGCCCACCAGGACAGGTGCGTTTTTTTTCCGGTCCGCAAATACCGCTTCCAGCGCCTGATATTCAATCAGATCGCCAAGCGCCGTTCCCGTCCCGTGCGCTTCGATATAGTCAATCTTATCGCTATCCACCCCGGCATCCGCCATTGCCTGCCGGATGACCGCCTGCTGCGATGGGCCATTTGGCGCGGTAATGCCGTTGCTGCGGCCGTCCTGATTCACGGCGCTCGCCACCAGCGTGGCATAGATCCGATCGCCATCCGCCAGCGCCTGCGAAAGCGGCTTAAGCACCACGACGCCACACCCTTCGCCACGAACGTAGCCATCCGCGCGGGCGTCAAAGGTTTTACACCGGCCGTCAGGGGCCAGCATTTGGGCGTCGGTGAAGACTTTTTGCAAATGCGGCGTCAGCGCCAGATTAACGCCTCCGGCAATGGCCAGGGCGCAACGTCCGTTCCGCAGACTCTGCATTGCCCCCTCAATCGCCACCAGCGAGGAAGAACATGCCGTGTCGACGGCGACGCTTGGCCCTTTTAAATCATAAAGATAAGAAATTCGGTTGGCCGCGATGCTGTGCGCATTGCCTAAGCCGCTGTAGGCCGAGACGTTATCGCCGCAGGCCAGGGCATAGTCACTGGCACTGATCCCGACATAAACCGCCGTATCGCTCCCGCGTAGGGAGGATGCCTTAAGGCCGGCATCGGTGAGCGCCTGTTGAACGGTTTCTAACAGCAGACGATGCTGCGGATCGATGTAGACGGCTTCGCGGGGAGAGATGCCAAAGTAACCTGCGTCGAAGGCGTCGACCTCGTCAAAGAAGCTGCCTTTACGGTTAAAACCGTCAAGGGACGAGGTACGCCAGCGCTGCGCCGGGATCTCGCCGGTCGTGCTGTGGCCCTGCTGCAGCAGCGACCACAGCGCCTCCACGCCGCTATGCCCCGGCAGTTCCACGCCGATGCCAATCACCGCAATGGCGCTTTCCGCGACGGTAGCGCTGACCGGCCGGACCATAGTGGGTTGTCCCAGCGCGACCGCCAGCTGATTGATGGTGGGATAGTCGTAAATCAGCGCGGGAGAGAGCTCGCGGCCCAGCCGCTGTTCAAGTTCGCCAATGACGCCTACCGCCTGCAAAGAGCTCAAGCCAAAGCCGGTAAACGCGTCATCCCACCGGGATTCGCCGATCGTCGTATTCAGCGTGTTGCCGATTATCCCGGCAATCAGCGCCGCCAGCGCGGGAGGGGTTTCCCCCGCGTGTTCAACCGGTTTTGACGCGTCCTGGCGGCTACGCCAGGCCACGTCCAGGGTCCCCTGCTGATACATCATCTTCGCGCGGGTACGCTGTAATTTTCCGCTGGTGGTGCGGGGGATTGCCCTTCGTTCGACAAGGAGCAGTTCATCCAGCGTAATGCCGTGGCGCTCCGCCACCGCCGCGGTTACTGACGGTGCCAGCGTCGCCATATCGAGATCATTTTTATGGCGCGTCATCAGCTCAAGCAGCGCAACCGGGCGCTCGTCTTCACTGGCAAACACGCAGACCGTCGCTTCCGCCAGCGCGGGAGCGGACTGGCGGATCGTCTCCTCAATATCCGTCGGGTAATGGTTTTGGCCGTTGATAATCAGCAGCTCTTTGAGCCGTCCGGTGACGTACAAATGGCCGGACTGGAGAAAACCCATATCGCCGCTGCGCAGCCACGGGTACGGATCGCCTGCCAGAGACGCCCGGAAGGTTTCGCGCGTGGCGGCATCATTGGCCCAGTATCCGGCGGCAACGCTCGGACCACGCAGCCATATTTCTCCGCTCTCACCGTCAGCAAGCGGCTGATGGAGGTCAGGATCGACGATACGCACCTCGGTATCAGTCAGAGCCTGCCCGCAGCTCACCGCACCGGCCTCATCCGACACGCGGAACCCCTGTCCTTTGTCCATTCCGGTAACGATGAGCGTGGTTTCCGCCATGCCGTAGCAGGGCAGGAACGCACCGGGCCGAAACCCTGCGGGGGCAAAATGTTCGCTAAACTGCGCTAGCGTGGCGGGCCGAATCGGCTCTGCGCCGCAAAAGGCCACATCCCAGCGTGAAAGATCCAGAGCCTCAACCTGCTCTCTGCCAATCTTACGCACGCACAGATCGTAGGCGAAATTAGGGCCACCGGAGGTCGTGGCCTGATAGTCGGAAATCTGTTTGAGCCAGTTAAGGGGGTTTTTCATTAACATCATGGGCGACATCACCCGACAAGGGAATGCGCCAAACACGGGCTGCAGTAGCCCGCCAATAAGCCCCATATCATGAAAATGCGGCAGCCAGATCGTGCCCCGGCTTTCGCTGTGGTGGCCGAAAAAGCGGTGAATGGCATGCGAGTTAGCCCACAGGTTGCCATGGGTCACCATCACGCCCTTCGGAGAGCCCGTCGAGCCCGAGGTGTACTGTAAAAAAGCCAGATCGTTTTCTGCTACCGAAACGGGGTGAAACGCCCCGGAGAACGTGCGCTCAAGATGATGCAGACGATAGCCCGCAGGTAGCGCAGTGGTGTCTGGTTTGTCGAAGGTAAAAATAAGCGGGAATAACGGAAGTGATAGCTGGCCTAGCGTTTCTGCCCCCTTTGCCGTTGTAACAATACAGTCCGTTTGCGCATCGCGTAATACGCCAGCAAAACGCTCCCACGCACTTCCTGATGATTTTGCGGGCATCGGGACCGGAACCGCCACCCTGCCGGCGTAAAGACAGCCCAAAAAAGCGCCAATAAAATCTTCACCATCCGGATAGAGCAATATTATCCGGTCGCCCCGCTGCCCGTACTGCATCAATGCCTCTGCAAGCGATGCGGCTCGCTGGTGGAGCTGGTCATAGCTTTGGCTGTGAATTTCACTGGCGCTGCGGACGAATTCAAATGCCGTCTGAGTAGTCTGTTGAACAGCAAGTTCGGGCAAAAGCTGGTTGAAGGAATGATATCCCCTGTTAAACAACTGATGAGACGGCATCATAATTCGCTCTATATTTTCAAATGAATGAGGGTGAAAAGATTATTTTCCGGCGCGGCCAGCCAGCAGATCGTTACAGAAGTCGTTCCATACCTTCAGCCAGAGATCGACGCGCTGTTCCATCTCGGCATAGCGGTCTTCTGTCAGCGCCTGGCAGAACAGGATCCATGCATCTTCGGAGTGGCCATCTTCAATGGACTCTCCCGTTTCGCTTTCTACATGGATACTGTGATAGCCCTTGGTGACGTCAATATCCGTCGCTTTATCAACACCTTTGGCCCACGGCGTGGCGAAGTCATGGAAGACGGTCTCGGCAACGGCCAGCAACCCCACCAGCTGGGTATAGTCGCCATAGGCATTCTCAAACGTTGCGCGGCAGGCCAGAGAGCTGGACATCGGCAGCCAGGATTTCACCTCGTGTTCCGTCATCCCCAACTGCTGGATGGTCGTAAAGAACTGCACGTAGTGCGCCAGTGCGGGCTGGCCGTTGTAATTGCCCTCGGCATCTTCGCCAGGGTGGAAGCCCAGCTCATCCAGTAGGTTGATTTGCAGCAGAAAACGGGCCGCCATTTTCGCCTGCGCGCCCAGCGGCGCTTCCAGCTGTTTCGCCGCGCTTAACGCTTCAATAACGGCATCGGTAAAGACTTGCGCAAACGCGTGATAAAATTCCAGATGGAAGACGCGCATCTGTTGAAGATCGACTTCACCGCTGTTCATTTTTGACAAAATAGGGCTGCGCATCAGCGGATGAGATTCAATCCGGTCAATAAGCCTGTTGGCAAAGGCGCGGTTTTCGGTATAAACGTGCTTATCTACGGTCGCGACAATAGCGTCCCGACCCAGCTGGCGGGTATTCAGTAACGTTTTCATTTTTATTTCTCAGGTAGGTGATAGTTTACAGGGCGGAAACCCTGCCAATTGCCATTACAACTAACGCATACATTCCACAGCTAAACGGTATAACCTGCACATATTTAAATGGTAGATAAAAACAGGATGCAATCAGGAGAACCGGAATACCCACTGAAAGTATCATCATGCAAATAACGGCATAATATTTATAGGTATAAGACACGGCGAGGTCATCAATACACATGCCATAGAGCATGGATATTAACGGCAGCATAATAAAGGCAATATGTGCCAGCCTTAACATTCTGCGATTTAAATCGGTGTAGTTTTCATGTCCTTTAGGCGCGCGAAACGGTCCCTTAAAGGCATACATCCCCATTAACCCGCCCATCATTATGCCGACAACAATACCGCTCCAGCCAAAGGCAATCAGTATTGCACTGAGATTAGCCACTTTCTTTCTCCTGTTTAGTGGTGCATAAAGGTAAGGCACCTGAGGAAATACAGGCACCTTTATTTATTAAAAATAAAATCAGATATAACGATTAAAAGTCGGGGTATTCTTTATCCGTCGCGTATGTAATCGGTTTTTCAAATCCGGGAATGGTGATACCGTTCATATCAATCTTAATATCTTCCTCATTTATCCCCTGCTGGCCGAACAGATAAATGACATTGAGTTCACCCTGCGAAGCCGCCTCGTCGTACGCGTTCGCCTGACGTCGCACCTGGCGGTTACGTTGCTGATAATCCGCAAACGCCGCGTCCCCATAGCGTTTGCGCAACCATTGATGGGTAAGCGTTGGCGAATAAACCACCCCCGTGGCATTATTCCCGCCAAAGCCTTTTGAATTTATAAAGGCAATCTGCCCCTGGCCTTCCTCTAACTTGCAGTCCTGAAGAGGAATGGTTAAGCGTGCGTTGTTCATCTGCGGCGCAATGTGCGACACGCTTTTAATTCCCGGCAAAATGCCATAGCGGAAGACGCCAAGGCAACTGATGAGCTGGTCGCCGCTGGCAGGCCCCAGGGAGTGACCAAGATACGATTTCACCGCCGTCACCGGCCAGTCGCGAATCGAAAAGGCTTGCGCAACGCGGTCAAAAATATCCGCTTCGGAGACGCAATTCTTCGGCGTGCTTGAGCCGTGCGCCTGAATAAACGATCCCTTCTGCACCGTCTCCATCCCCGCCATCGATACCGCAGAGGCTACAGCTTTCGCCATGGTGATGTAGTTCCCCGGCCCCGGTGACGCGATAGAACGCTTAAAGCCGTCAGCGTTGATGAAGACATTCCCCACCGAACCGTGGATCTCTGCCCCAAGCTGCAGCGCCAGCTCGTCGTCCATTAACACGACATACTGGCTGGACTCCGCGATCACAAAACCGCAGCTGTTGCCAAACGGGCGGCTGCTGTTGCGCCAGTCGGCCGTTTCCGTTTCATCAATATGCTTAAGCTTACTCTCCGTTGCCAAGGCGCCCATGGCATCGAATCCTTCAATCACCTCTGAGGTGACCGGCGCTTCGGCGCTGCCCACAACGGCCACGCGAATGCGCCCCGCTTTGATATCTTCAACTGCCGCATTCAGGTTATACAGAAACGTGGCGCATGCCCCCAGCGTGGCGCTGGTATGACCAACGCTACCCAGCACGTACGCATTGAGGAAATCAGCGCACATGCTGTTCAGGCCCAGCGGACACTGTTTGGCGCTGACGCGATGGCCTTTAAGGCGCGACTGGAGCATACCGCCGAAGCCATAATCGTCGAGCTGTCCCATGATATTGCCCGAATAGACCCCGAGCTGATCCGGTGTGATGTTGGCCTGTATCTCTCGCCACGGGATCCCCAGGGCGTTGATGGCGTCTGACGCTCCGACAATCGCCATTTGTAGCGCCCGCGGATGGAACTGCGAATTGTAATGGTCACCCGGGCGGAATCCTTGCGGCAACAGCCCTGCTGCCTGAACCTCCGTGCGCAGCAATGCCTCAATTTTACAGTCAATCTCTCCCTTAACGGTAATACGCACACGCTGATCCGCTAATTCTTCAACGTGCCATCCCGCCGGTAAGGGTTGAGGTAATTGTCTGGAAGATATATTAAAACTGAATCCCTCTTCGCCTGAAACCATATTCATTTTTGCATGGCTGACGATAGCATCGACATCAAAATAGTCGCGCGTAATTTTTCTGATAAGGGTTCCCTCAAGCGCCTCGTCTTTTATCTTCGCGGCGGCCTGAGCAGGTGTAAATCTTTTACCGGAAATGTCGCAATACCCGCCCTCATCATATTTAAGCACGCCCATCAGAATGGCTAACGATAATAACGTAGCTTGTCTTTCCTCTTCCGACAATGACTCAATAATCATTCGACGAAATGCATGATGTGAAGAACTACGACCAGCTGGACCATAGCCGCCAAAAGCCGTTATTACGGGTAATTTCGCCATAATTCATCCTGTAGTGGTCGTGGATTTATTTTGTTAAGCAAGTGCGATAATTTCAGATATTAGTTTACAAATTACCAACAAAAGCTAATATGAAAATCCAGCCAAAATGCTGACTTTTTTGGCCAGGACAACGATGAGCTACCAAAAATAATAGTCAAAACAGGTATTAATCAAAAATGACAAATACACAAATAGGATTTGTGTTATGTGAACGCATGCTAAGTTCCGGTCTCAGTCTTCCGATTGAAATGTGGAAAGCCGCAGCCAGTAGCTATTTAGCCGAGCAAAAAACAACATCCCACGCAGACACCCACAAACCGGAGACGTCTTCATTCAGGCTCTGTCGTCCGGAGAATATACTGAAAGTTCATACTATTGGCATAAATAACGAGCCCATCCTGACGCACAGTGGCTTCAGCATTACCGCCGATACGACCCTTGCCGCAGACAGGCACTATGACGTTATCTATCTTCCCGCACTGTGGCGCAATCCTCGTGCAGTGGTCAGACAACAGCCTGAACTCCTGGCATGGCTTAGCGAACAGGCGACGCGAGGGACCCGCATCGCGGCCGTCGGAACGGGCTGCTGTTTCCTGGCGGAGTCGGGATTGCTCAACGGGAAACCCGCCACCACCCACTGGCACTACTTCAAACAGTTCTCGCGCGACTACCCCAACGTAAAATTACAAACCAAACATTTTCTCACGCAGGCCGATAATATTTACTGTGCCGCCAGCGTCAAAGCTCTCTCAGATCTGACCATCCATTTCATCGAAACGATATACGGGAAACGTGTAGCCACACACACCCAACGGACCTTTTTCCATGAAATTCGAAGTCAGTTTGATCGCCAGTGTTACAGTGAAGAAAACAAACCTCATCCGGATGAAGATATTGTTCAAATTCAAATCTGGATAAAAGCCAACTGCGCCTCGGATATCTCCATGCAAAATCTTGCCGATATGGCTGGCATGAGTTTGCGCAACTTCAACCGTCGCTTTAAAAATGCCACCGACATGTCGCCCCTGCAATATTTACTAACCGCCAGAATTGAATCCGCCATGACGATGTTGCAATCCACCAATTTGAGCATTCAGGAGATCGCCAATGCGGTTGGCTATCAGGACATTGCGCACTTTAACCGCCAGTTTAAACATAAAACCACGGTGTCACCGGGGGATTATCGTAAGACGGTCCGGGCAAAGATGTTTAGTGCATAAACGCCGGTCATCTCTGATAATAAAATAGATAACCGCGAGGAGGCTCACCGTGCAAGGCGTACCGGAACAGTTCAATGATGAAAGAGACAGCGCGCGCTTTCGCCATCTGGCGCAACTGCCTGGCCTGGAGCTCTACCACGCGCACATTTCTGACTACGCCTTTGAGCCTCACACCCATGAAGCCTTCGGGATCGGCACGATTGAAACCGGTGCCGAACGCTTCCGCTATCGCGGTACCCAGCACCTCGCCCCCGAGAAATCCGTTGTCACCATGAACCCGGACGAGATCCACACCGGCGAATCCGCCACCGAGGGCGGCTGGCGCTACAGGATGGTCTATATCGAACCCAATCTGCTGGAAGAGGTGACCGGTCTGCGGCACTGGTGGTTCAGCGACGTGACCCGTCATGACCCGTTGCGCTCGCAGCAAATTGGCAGGCTTATTTACGGCTTGTGGCACACGGACGATCCGCTTGCGCAAAAAGGATTACTGCTGGATCTGATTGAGACCTTCCAGCCGTTTGCCCATCACGCGCCGCGGGTTCAGGAAGGCGCGCACCGCTTCGAACGGGTACGCGAGTACCTGCACGACAACTATATGCGCGCCCTGACGCTGGACGAGCTGGCCAGCGTCGTTTCACTCAGCCCGTATCATTTCCAGCGCCAGTTCAAAGCCCATTTTCACGTGACGCCGCATCAGATGCTGATGGCCATTCGCCTCTGGCGCGCCAAAGCGTTCCTCACCCACGGCATGCCCGCCGCAGAGGTCGCCGCCGCAACCGGGCTGACCGATCAGTCGCATCTGACCCGCGCGTTTACCCACCGCTATGGCATTACTCCCGTGCGCTACCAGAAGCAGGTCACCCGGCGCTAATGCGCAACCTCATACAATACGCGCGCATTTGCCCCTCCTACACTGAGAACAGCGTAAATACCTGTGGATGGAAAAATGATTAGTGGAGTGTTGTATGCCCTGCTGGCCGGGATGATGTGGGGGCTGATTTTTGTCGGCCCGCTGATCGTGCCGGAGTACCCGGCAATATTGCAGTCGACCGGACGTTATCTGGCGCTGGGGCTGATTGCCCTGCCCCTGGCGTGGCTGGGGCGCGCGCGCTTGCGTCAGCTCAGCCGTCAGGACTGGGGCACCGCGCTGGCGCTGACCATGATGGGCAATCTTATCTATTACGTTTGCCTCGCGAGCGCCATTCAGCGTACCGGTGCGCCGGTATCGACCATGATTATCGGCACGCTGCCGGTCGTCATCCCCGTCTTTGCTAACCTGCTCTACAGCCACCGCGATGGCAAACTGGCTTGGTCAAAAATGGCCCCGGCGCTGGTCTGCACTGCCCTGGGGCTGATATGCGTCAATATTGCCGAGCTGCGTCATGGGCAGGGGGATGTTGACCTGTGGCGCTACGGCTCTGGCATTCTGCTGGCGTTCATTTCCGTGGCGTGCTGGGCCTGGTATGCCCTGCGCAACGCGCGCTGGCTGCGTGAGAATCCGGACAAGCACCCAATGATGTGGGCGACGGCGCAGGCGCTGGTCACGTTGCCCGTATCCATCGTGGGGTATCTCGGCGCATGCCTCTGGCTGGGCCATCAGCAGCCGGACTTCGCCCAGCCCTTCGGGCCAAGACCGTGGGTGTTTATCGGTCTGATGGTGGCGATTGCGGTGCTGTGTTCATGGGTGGGCGCGCTGTGCTGGAATATTGCCAGCCAGAAGCTGCCGACGGTGATCTTAGGGCCGCTGATTGTCTTCGAAACCCTGGCCGGACTGCTTTATACCTTCCTGATGCGCCAGAGCGTGCCGCCGTTGTTCACGGCCTGCGGGATCGTGCTGTTGGTCGTGGGCGTGGTGATGGCGGTGAGAGCGAAGCCGGAAAAACCGAGTGTTGTTCCGGCGTCGGAGATGTGATTTTTGCCGGGTAAGCGTCAGCGCCACCCGGCATGATATTAAAACGTTTCCCAGTTCGCTTCAGGCGCCGTCGCTACGGGCTGCGCTTTTGGCACATAGGTTTTCACCGGCGCCGCTTTAACTGCCTGGTTGCGGGTGATTTTAAATACCGCCACCGCTTCGTTCAGACGTGCAGCCTGATCTTCCAGCGCCGCCGCTGCGGCCGCAGACTCCTCCACCAGCGAGGCGTTCTGCTGGGTCACGCGGTCCATCTCGGCTACCGCCTGGCCCACCTGGTCAATACCGCGGCTCTGCTCGTCAGAGGCCGAGGCTATTTCGCCCATGATGTCGGTGACACGGGTAACCGCATTGACGATCTCGGCCATCGTGGCCCCGGCTTCGTTAACCAGCTGCGAGCCCGCGTTCACGCGTTCGCCGGAGTCGTCGATCAGCGCTTTGATCTCTTTCGCCGCCTGAGCGCTGCGCTGGGCAAGGGTACGCACTTCCCCTGCCACCACCGCAAAACCACGGCCCTGCTCGCCTGCACGGGCCGCTTCCACCGCCGCGTTAAGCGCCAGAATATTCGTCTGGAAGGCAATCCCGTCGATCACGTTAGTGATTTGCGCGATTTTGCTGGAACTGGTGGCGATCTCATCCATCGTCCGCACGACGCCTTCAACCACGTTACCGCCCTTCTTCGCCGTTGAGGAGGCATCCAGCGCCAGACGGGACGCCTGACGCGCGTTATCGGCGTTCTGCTTCACGGTTGCCGTCAGCTGCTCCATGCTGGCTGCCGTCTCTTCCAGAGACGCGGCCTGCTGCTCGGTGCGGGAAGAGAGATCGTTACTGCCTGCAGAGATTTCGCCTGCACCGGTGTAAATGGTATCTGCGCCTTCACGCACTACGCCCACGGTGTTCGCCAGCGAAGTTTGCATCTCCTGCACGTTGCGCGCCAGGATAGCCATTTCATTTTTACCGTCGGCCTGAATCGGCTGAGTGAGATCGCCTGCCGCAATGGCGCGAATATGGTTAATCACCTCTTCCAGCGGCAGCAGCAGCACGCGGCGCATCGCAATCCAGCTGGAGATAATCACCACAATCACCAACAGCATGACCGCAGAGAGGATCCACAGGATGCGCTTGTAATCACTTTCGTTATCCTGAATGCCTTTATCCGTGAGCGCAGCCTGCGCTTCACGCCATTCACGATAAACCGTCTGCATCGCGTTCTGTTTTTGTTCGGCATTCTGCTTGAACATATCTTCCAGATTGCCCTGGCTCAGCAGAACGTTCATTTGCGTCAGCGTTGCTGAGTAAATGCGGTACTGCTCTTCGAGTTGGTTAGTCAGGCTCTCATCCAGGCCTGGCGTATTCGGCAAGGCATAGTATTTATCGTAATGAACCTGCGCTTCAGTCAGCAGATTTTTCGCCGTGGTCACCAGCTCATTCAGCTGACCGCCGTTAATTTGCGAGGCCATGCTGCTTTGCAGGCGCAGCATCCCGCGGTTCAGGGTGACGCGCGCCTGGTTCAGACTGATCCACGCATCGGTAAACTCCGCCACGTTCTTGCTGGAGAGCTGCGCCACGGTGAAGTTGTCTTTATCGTTGTTCAGGGCGTTGATAAAGATACCGGCGGAAATCACTTGCATGATGCCGAGCACAAGCAGCACCGAAATAAGAAGGGTAATGACTTTTATACGTTTAAACATGCGTTGCCTTTGTTATATGCAGGTTTGTCTGACGTGGATATATCGGCAGGCACAGCGGGTTGTTTACTGTTTCTCCACCTTTAAAAAGTTTCGAAACCACTTTCCTGAGCCCATTCAGAGAGTTAAATCGGATATTTTTTTGTGATCTGCATCTCATTTTTACCCGTCCCTCTAAAGGGTTATAGCGTCACCGTAAAGATGCATTTAACATGCATCTTATATTATTGAGAATGAGGTAACTGCTATGGCCTTTCGCGACCAATCCCTCGGCGAGCTGGCGCTCTCCATTCCTCGCGCTTCTGCGCTGTTCCGTAAATACGATATGGACTACTGCTGCGGCGGTAAGCAAACCCTGGCGCGTGCGGCGTTACGCAAAGAGCTGGACGTTGAGGTGATTGAAGCCGAGCTGACGCAGCTGGCCGCGCAGCCCATCGATAAAGACTGGCGAACCGCTCCGCTCGCGGAAATCATCGACCATATCATCGTGCGTTACCATGACCGTCACCGTGAACAGCTGCCGGAGCTGATCCTGCAGGCGACCAAAGTCGAGCGCGTCCATGCCGACAAACCTTCCGTACCGCGCGGTCTGGCGAAATACCTGACCCTGCTGCACGAAGAACTTTCCAGCCATATGATGAAGGAAGAGCAGATCCTCTTCCCGATGATTAAACAGGGAATGGGAAGCCAGGCGATGGGGCCCATCAGCGTGATGGAAAGCGAGCATGATGACGCGGGCGAACTGCTGGAGGTGATCAAACATACCACCCACAACGTCACGCCGCCGCCAGAAGCGTGCACAACGTGGAAAGCGATGTATAACGGCATTAACGAAACGATCGACGACCTGATGGAGCACATCAGTCTGGAGAATAACGTTCTGTTCCCGCGGGCACTGGCGGGGGAATAAAAAAGGCCGCTGCGGCCTGATGCCCTCACCCCAGCCCTCTCCCACAGGGAGAGGGTGCAAAAACTAAAAACGGCAACTGACGTTGCCGTTTTGCTTTTACCTTACGCCTGCCATACGTTTCTTACCGATAAACATCCAGCCCAGCCCCAGCGCGATAAACCACAGCGGCGTGACGATCAGCGCCTGACGGGTATCATCTTCCAGCGTCAGCAGAACCAGCACGAAGACGAAGAACGCCATGCACACCCAGCACATCAGCTTGCCCAGCGGCATCTTGTAGATCGATTTTTCATGCAGGTGTGGGCGCTGTTTGCGGTACACCAGATAGGAGCAAAGGATAATGGTCCAGACGAACATAAACAGGATCGCAGAGACCGTGGTGATCATGGTGAATGCGCCAATCACGCTTGGGTTCACGTAGAGCATCACCACACCACCCAGCAGACACATGCAGGAGAAAGTCAGCCCTTTTGCCGGTACGGCACGCTTAGAGAGCTTGGCGAACGCGCTCGGCGCCACGCCTTCCTGCGCCAGACCAAACAGCATACGGCTCGTTGAGAACACGCCGCTGTTTGCGGAAGAAGCCGCAGAGGTCAGCACCACGAAGTTAATCAGGCTCGCTGCCGCAGGCAGACCTACCAGCACGAACAGCTCAACGAACGGGCTCTTGCTTGGCACCACCGAGCTCCACGGCGTCACGGACATAATGATGACCAGCGCGAAGACGTAGAACATGATGATACGCACCGGAATGGAGTTGATGGCGCGCGGCAGGGACTTCTCCGGATCTTTGGTTTCCGCAGCGGTCGTTCCGACAAGCTCAATCCCCACAAACGCGAACACCGCAATCTGGAAACCAGCAAAGAAGCCGCTGATGCCTTTCGGGAACCATCCGCCGTCATTCCACAGATGGGTAAACGACGCCTGGACGCCGGTTGGTGACTGGAAGTGGGTGAGCACCATCACCAGGCCCACCACGATGAGCCCGACAATGGCCACAATTTTGATCATTGCGAACCAGAACTCCATCTCACCGAACATTTTAACGGTGGCGAGGTTAAGGCTCAGCAGCAGAACGATGACCACCAGCGAGGCCACCCAGTCCGACAGCCCCGGGAACCAGAACTGCGCGTAGGCGGTAATCGCCACGACGTCCGCCATACCGGTCACGACCCAGCAGAACCAGTAGGTCCAGCCGGTAAAATAGCCCGCCCATGGTCCGAGCAGGTCTGAAGCAAAGTCGCTGAAGGATTTGTATTCGAGGTTCGAGAGCAGCAGTTCACCCATTGCACGCATCACGAAGAACAGCATAAAACCGATAATCATATAGACGAATATGATTGACGGTCCGGCGAGACTGATGGTTTTGCCTGACCCCATAAACAGCCCGGTACCGATGGCACCCCCAATCGCAATGAGCTGAATATGACGGTTTGTGAGATTGCGCCGTAGCGACTGTTCAGACGACGCCTCTTCGTCGGCGACGACTTTGACCTGATCTACCATGTGATATTTTCCTGTTTATGCCTGTCTGTGTTGTTAAGGCTCTTCTGGCCTTTAAATACGCCAAAAAAATGACGTTCCCTTGTAAGGGCTAATCGATATTAGGTAAGAATCGGCGGGATGAATACTATGATTTAGATATTATGTTAATAATATGTTGAAAGTGAGTGTCATATCACTCATACAGCGCGAAACAGCTCACAAAAATACACGCAACAGTTTCGTTTGCAAGATAAAATATTGATTCCGGCTTAACTATAGGTTTTCACGCTATTTTCCCCTCCCCAGCCGGGGAGAGGAAATAAGAAAAGTCGATTACAGAATTTCCAGCAGTTCGACTTCAAAGACCAGGGTGCTGAATGGCGGGATGGACGCGCCAGCGCCGCGCTCGCCGTAGGCCAGGTTGTGCGGAATAGTCAGTTCCCATTTAGAACCCACTGGCATCAAGGTCAGCGCTTCGATCCAGCCTGCGATAACGCCATTCACTGGGAACTCAGCCGGTTCGCCGCGCGCCACGGAGCTGTCGAAGACGGTACCGTCGATCAGCTTACCGGTGTAGTGCACGCGAACGTGGTCGGTACGCGCCGGGATTGCGCCGTCGCCCTGAGTGATCACGCGGAACTGCAGACCAGACTCGGTGCTGTTCACGCCTTCACGCTCGCGGTTCTCTTCCAGATATTTCACACCTTCGGCGGCCATCTCTTCAAAGCGCGCGCGACGCACGGCGTCAGCACGTTCGTGGATTTCACGCAGCGCACGGTGCACGACGTCAACCGGAACGGCAGGCTGTTTGCCTTCCAGCGCGTCAGCGATACCCGCCACCAGCGCTTCTGGTAACAGACCTTCCAGGCCGGATTCGCTCAGCTGCTGTCCTACCTGCAAGCCGATACCGTAACTTGCCTGCGCTTCGATAGTGTCAAAAGTCGGGGTGGTCATGGGTTTTCCTTCCATCACATTTAAAGTAGCGGGCAGCATATCAGCCATGCCCTTATGGGTAAAACTTTGTCTGAAGTTAAGGTGACAAACCGCGACGAAACAGAAACAATAGAGAGAACCAGGATTAATCCCGAACTGATGTCACGGATGTCGGGTTTACTACGCCGTTCAGGCAGTTAGCAAACTATACTTCGGGGCACAGGATAAAAAATACGCGGAGCAGGAGGAGTGCCATGCCCGGGCGATTTGAACTGAAACCTACCCTGGCGAAAATCTGGCAGGCGCCGGACAATTTTCGCATCATGGACCCGCTGCCGCCTCTGCATCGCAGAGGGATCATCATTGGTGCGCTGATGGTGATTGTGGGCTTCCTGCTTCCTTCCGGTGGCGATGATGTTGATACCGCTCCCGTCACCCGCAATGCTCAGCTGGATATTCAGTCGCAAACCCGACCGCAGTCTGACGCACAGCCGATGCAGACGCAGCTCGTCACCCCGTCTAACGACCCGGGTCAGGTCGCGCCGGTTGAGCCAGAGCCCATTCAGGACGAACAGCCGCAGGAACAAGCCGCCGCCCCGTCTCAGCCTCAGACGCAACAGCCCACCGGCATTGAGCAACAGTGGCGTTCCTATCGCGTAGAGTCGGGTAAAACGCTGGCGCAGCTGTTCCGTGACCACAACCTGCCGCCGACAGACGTGTATGCCATGGCGAAGGTGGAAGGTGCGGGTAAGCCGCTCAGTAACCTGCAGAATGGTCAGATGGTGCAAATACGCCAGAATGCCAGCGGGGTGGTGACAGGGTTAACGATTGATACCGGAAATGGACAACAGGTGTTGTTTACCCGCCAGCCGGACGGCAGTTTTATCAGGGCACGTTAAAGACTGGGATCTGTAAAAAGCAAAACGCCGGCACAAGGCCGGCGTTTCAACGTGAGCAGAGTAAAAAATTACTCAGCTACAACGTTAACAACCAGTTTAGCGAACACTTCGCTGTGAACCTGGAAGTCAACTTCGTGCTCACCAGTGGTACGCAGAACGCCGTTCGGCAGACGAACTTCGCTCTTAGCCACTTTAACGCCTGCAGCAGTTACTGCATCAGCGATATCGCGGGTACCGATGGAACCGAACAGTTTACCTTCGTCGCCAGCTTTGGACGCGATGGTAACGGTGCCCAGTGCGTTGATTGCTTCAGCGCGAGCATTAGCAGCCGCCAGAACGTCAGCCAGTTTGGCTTCCAGTTCAGCGCGACGTGCTTCGAAAAACTCTACGTTTTTCTTGGTAGCTGGAACAGCTTTACCCTGTGGAACCAGGAAGTTACGAGCGTAACCCGCTTTAACGTTTACCTGATCACCCAGGCTGCCCAGGTTTGCTACTTTATCAAGCAGAATAACTTGCATTACCTTATCCTCTTAAAGTCGTATTAATGGACCGTGCCCGATTACTGATGACGATCAGTGTACGGCAGCAGGGACAGGTAGCGAGCGCGTTTGATAGCGCGAGCCAGCTGACGCTGATATTTTGCACGAGTACCGGTGATACGGCTTGGGACAATCTTACCGCTTTCGGTGATGTAGTTTTTCAGCGTTGCGATATCTTTATAGTCGATCTCTTGAACGCCTTCCGCGGTGAAACGGCAGAACTTGCGACGACGGAAATAACGTGCCATATGGCTAGTCTCCAGAATCTATCAAATCAATCTGCTCGGCATGCAGAACCATTTTGCTCAGACCGTTCTTTGCCTTGTGGCAAGAGATGAACCCCTGAACGATTACTGCACTACCGACCGTTAAACTGTGAGTAATGGCCTGGTTTTCGTGTCCGCTAATAATAACGGGCATTTGGCACCACGCCTGCCGGTGAAACCCGGCTTCCTCTTGCACAGAACGATGCTCAAGCACGAACTGGCAATGCGGAATTCCTGATGGACTGACCTTTCGAAGGGGAGCCCTGCATACGATGCCGGACAACGCCAGACGGTTGGTCATCAGAAATTACTCTTCAGAATCCCCAGCATCAGAATCATCTGCGGTTTCGTTTGCGAAATCATCGCGACG
This sequence comes from Enterobacter sp. SGAir0187, assembly GCF_002952735.2. Taxonomy (NCBI): domain Bacteria; kingdom Pseudomonadati; phylum Pseudomonadota; class Gammaproteobacteria; order Enterobacterales; family Enterobacteriaceae; genus Enterobacter; species Enterobacter sp. SGAir0187. The sequence continues at coordinate 2,144,630 of NZ_CP025034.2, forward strand.
CTCACGGCGCTCGTCTTTCGCTTTAACCATCGGAGATGCTTCGGTAACTGCGTGTTTAGTACGCATAACCATGCTGCGGATAACGGCATCGTTGAAGCGGAAGTTAGTTTCCAGCTCATCGATCACTTCCTGCGGCGCTTCAACGTTCATCAGAACGTAGTGAGCTTTGTGCAGTTTGTTGATCGGATAAGCCAGCTGACGGCGGCCCCAGTCTTCCAGACGGTGGATCGTGCCCGCTGCTGCAGTGATTGCACCAGTGTAGCGCTCGATCATACCCGGAACCTGTTCGCTCTGGTCAGGATGGACCATAAAAACGATTTCGTAATGACGCATCGAATTGCTCCTTACGGATTATTCAGCCTCCTGTCTGGGTCAGCCGAGGCCCGGGGAGGCAAGGAACGTGTTAAAGGTCGGCTGAAAAATTGACGCGTCATAATACTTGCGCCCCCCCGGAAACTCAAGCTGATTGCACAAATAATTCGCACAAAGCGCGAAGCGGGTCTAAGTGGGTGATTTAAAATTACTCACACCCGTAAGCGGTGTTTTTTTGAACAACTGCATCAGAAATGGTCACGCTTCTCCGCCGGAGGAATGATTACACTTTAATCAGAGATCACCTGAACAGAAGAAGGAGTCCCCCTCTCAGAGCACGCAGTCGTGGAGCGCATATCATGAAACAAATCGCATTAGCCCTAATGGCAGCGCTTTTGCTCAGTGCAAACGCGATGGCAGCCATCAAGATAGACAGCCGACAGGCCAGAAACATGGATGATGTGCAAAGCTTGGGCGTCATTTACATCAATCATAATTTCGCCACGGAAAGTGAAGCAGATCAGGCCCTTAATCAAGAAACCGATGCACAGGGTGCAACCTATTACCACGTGATGTTAATCCGTGAGCCCGGCAGCAACGGCAATATGCACGCCAGTGCAGATATTTACCGATAACGCGTTAACGCTAGCACCAGGAAAGCCAACAACGAGAACATAGCCATAGTTGACGTTGCCCCCTGCCCGGGGGCTTTTTTTGTGAATGGCTCCGGAATACCACCGGTTACAACTGTTTTTCGGTATTCCAGAGCACTTATTCACTTCTGCCCGTAATAGGCATTCGGGCCGTGCTTACGCATGAAATGCTTGTTCATCAGGTAATCATCAATCCCCTGAAGCTGTGGGTTGATGCCGCGGGCAATCCACGCCATGCGTGCCACCTCCTCCATGACAACCGCATTGTGAACGGCGTCGTGGGCATCTTTTCCCCAGGCGAACGGGCCGTGCTGATAGACCACAATACCCGGCGTATGCAGCGGTTCGCTTTCACCCAACGTTTCGATGATAACCTTCCCGGTGTTGAACTCGTATTCGCCTTCCACTTCAGCCTGCGTTAATGCGCGCGTGCAGGGGATGTCGCCAAAGAAGTAGTCCGCATGCGTTGTTCCCAGCGCCGGAATCGCCAGCCCCGCCTGTGCCCAGGCCGTGGCATGGGTCGAGTGGGTATGCACAACGCCGCCGAGTGAGGGATAACGACGATAAAGCGCCAGATGGGTCGCCGTGTCTGAAGAGGGACGCCATTTTCCCTCCACGACGTTTCCGTCAAGATCGACCACCACCATATCGTCAGCGTTCATGGTGTCATACGCCACACCGCTAGGCTTAATCACGATCAGCCCCTGTTCGCGATCGATAGCGCTGACGTTACCCCAGGTGAAGGTGACCAGGCCATAGCGCGGCAGATCCATGTTGGCTTCAAAGACCTGCTGTTTCAGCTTAAGCATGTTCAGCCTCCAGTAACCCCGCGCGCGCCATACGCTCGCGCACCCAGTCCCGCGCCTTTGCTACTTCCGCCGCAGGGTTTTCCGACGTTTCGCTCCACATCTCGATCAGATAAGGCCCGCAATAGCCTGTCTGCTTGAGCGTCTCGAAACACCGTTCGAAATCCACCACCCCGGTGCCGAACGGTACGTTTTTAAACACGCCAGGACGGGTATCTTTGACGTGCACCGCCACGATATGCCCCATGCCTGCCTGCAGTTCCATCTGCACATCGTTATCCCATGCCGACAGGTTGCCGATATCAGGATAAAGCTGGAACCACGGGTTATTCAGATAGTGCGCGTAGCCCAGCGCCTTGCTGATGGAGTTCATCAACGGGTAGTCCATGATCTCCATCGCCAGCGTGACCTGCGCACGGCTGGCCATCTCAACGCTCTCCTTCAGCCCGTCACGGAAACGACGGCGCGTTTCATCGTTGGCTTCCTGGTAATAAACGTCATAACCCGCCAGCTGGATCACGCGGATACCCACGTCCTGCGCAAAGCGAATGGCTTTACGCATGATCTCCAGCCCCTGAGCGCGTACAGCATCGTCTTCACTGCCGAGAGGGAACCGGCGGTGGGCGCTCAGGCACATCGACGGCACGCGTACCCCCGTTTCGGCAATCGCGCTCACCAGCGCCAGGCGCTGTTCACGGACCCAGTCGAGACGAGAGAGGCGTTCGTCCGTCTCATCCACGGACATTTCGACAAAATCGAAGCCTAGCTGTTTTGCCAGCTGTAACCGCTCCAGCCAGCACTCCCCCGCAGGGAGTGCCTTTTCATAGATGCCAAGCGGGACCTGTTTGGACAACATACCCGCTCCTTAGCCCCAAAGCTGAGCGATTGAGCGTTTGAACTGACGCGCCGCTTCCACCGGAGACGCCGCATCACGAATGCTGCGACCGGCAATAAAGACGTGAATCGGAATGCCCTTGAACAGCGGCAGATCTTCCAGTGCCAGACCGCCGGTAACGGTGACTTTAAAGCCCATATCCGCCAGACGTTTGATCGCGCTGATATCCGCTTCGCCCCACGCCACCCCTGCGGCCTGCGCATCGCGGCTGCGGTGATACACCACCTGCTGTATACCCGCATCACGCCACTCCTGGGCCTGCTCCCAGGTCCAGAAACCTGTCAGCTCAATCTGCACGTCGCCGTTAAACTCTTTTGCCACGTCCAGCGCGCCTTTGGCGGTGTTGATATCCGCACAGCAAATGACGGTGACCCAGTCGGCGTTGGCTTCGAAGCACATGCGGGAGAGGATTTTGCCTGCGTCGGCAATTTTGGCATCTGCCAGCACGATTTTGTGCGGATAAAGCGCTTTCAGGTCGCGAACGGCACGAACGCCCTCGCCCACGCAGAGAATGGTACCCACTTCGATGATATCGACTTCTTCCGCAATCAGACGGGTCGTTTCATAAGCGTGGGACAAGGTTTGGTTATCGAGCGCAACCTGCAACATGGGTAATGACATTTTCAATTCCTCTTAAACAGCCGCCGCTGTGGCGTTATCAATTAAATCCAGCACGTCCTGCTCGGTACGGCAGGCGCGTAAACGATCGAAATTGGCTTCGTCATCAAACAGATTGACGATCTGCATGATGCCCACCTCCTGGTGGGTGTTAGCGTCAACAGCGGCCATGGTGATCAGGATGTCGACCGGGTCGTTATCTTCGTGGTTAAACACCAGCGGCGTTTTCAGCGTCACCAGCGCGAAGCCGGTTTTCTTCACACCCTCTTCCGGGCGGCCATGCGGCATCGCCAGACCTGGCGCAATCACAAAGTAAGGGCCATGCTGCGCCACGCCATCCAGAATGGCCTGGTAGTAACGCGGCTCGACAACGTCAGCCTTAACCAGCAGATCCACACTCAGCTTTACCGCTTCCTGCCAGGTGCTAGCCTCAGCCTGTAAAAGGATGGAGTTATTCTCTGCCAGCGAATCACGTAGTTTCATGTGGCGTCCTTACTTCACGTCTTGTGGGAAGTGCTCTTTAATCACTTCCAGCAGTTTTGGTCCGAAATCCGCAGGCGACAGCATGTTGCGCACGCCCACCACGTATTTATTACCCGACACACTGATTTCGCCGGCGATATGAGTAGAGGCGATGATGATGTCCGCGCCGTTCAACTCACTTTTGTATTCACCCACTGCGCAGCTGTTCACCGTGTGGTCGATGTTGGACTGGGTTAAAAACTGGTCCACTTTCATCTTCATGATCATGGAGCTGCCTTGCCCATTACCACACACAGCCAGGATACGTACGGTCATAATCGAAACTCCTTAATGAGCAGAGACTTCTGCTGTTTGTTTTTCCGCGTCTTCTTCTGCTCGCAGCGAACGGCCAGCGAAGAACATATAAGCCAGAGCAATCAGGATGATGATGGCCATAAAGACCAGCCCGATGGAGGCAAAGCCCTGCATCATCGGCGGTGCCAGAATTGACCAGTCCGCCATGCCCATCCAGGCGCTCATACCGGTGAGCTTGACCGCCCACACGCAACCGAAGATTTCCACCATGCCCATCACCAGGCAGATTTTGAGCGCCGCACGCCAGCCGCCGAAGTGGTTAGCGAATACGCCGATGGTGGCGTTGGAGAAGAACATCGGGATAAAGCCTGGAATAATCAGGATTGAGGAGCCGCAGCCGACCAGAATGCCCACCGCAATCAGCTGGCCGATAGTGCCCCACATAAAGCCCCAGACCACCGCGTTTGGCGCGAAGCTATAGATAGCGGCACAGTCGATGGCCAGTACCGCGCCAGGGATCAGGCGCTGGGAGATACCGTTGAACGCTTCCGACAGTTCGGCGACGAACATACGTACGCCCTGAGTGATGATGAAGATCGCCACCGCGAAGGAGAAACCGGTCTGCAGGATGTAAACCGTCCAGTGGGTTTTGCCTGCCATCGCCTGCACCACGTCAATACCGAAGGAGAGCAGAATGGCGCCGAAGAAGATGGTCATCACAATTGCGGTCGAAACGATGTTGTCATGGAAGATATTCAGCCAGCCAGGCAGCTTGAGGTCTTCAACGCTCTCTTCTTTTTTGCCCAGGTATGGCGCAACTTTATAGGCAATCCAGGAAGCAAACTGCTGCTGATGGCCGATGGAGAAACCGCAGCCGTCCGTCACTTCCTGAGTCGGCTTGTACATCATGTTGGAGGTGATACCCCAGTAGAGCGAGACCAGCACCGCGGTGCAGATAATCGTGGTCCACATTGGGTAACCGAAGATATAGAGAGAAACCGCGATCAGCCCCGCCTGCTGGAACATGATGTGCCCGGTGAGCATGATGGTGCGAATGCCGGTAATGCGGCGCAGGAGAACGTAGATGATGTTCAGCGCCAGGGCGAGCAGCACTGCATACCCCACCCAGCTATAGGCATCACCCATGCGCTCGATGGTGGCCATCATTGAGGCGTAAGTGTCAGAAATCGCACCGTTGATGCCATACACTTCGGACATTTTGGCGACGACCGGCTTAAAGGTGCTGGTCAGAATGCCAGACCCCGCCTGTAACAGCATGAAACCGATAATGGTTTTGATGGTGCCTTTAATAATCACGCTGACGCTTTTGCGCAGCAGGATATAGCCCAGACACGTCACGATACCCAGCAGCAGCGGGGCGTTGGTCATTACCTGATTAAAGAACACGGTAAAGACGTTGTAGAGGATCTCCATAACTCTCTCCAGAAATGAGAACACGAGGGGTAATCCCTGTGCGGTTGGTGTCATCACTCTATTAATCACAAATAATCACCACAAGATTGCATTTGATTATTTGTGACGTATCACGCAATTTATTTCCATGCAGTTAATAATGATTTTCACCACTGCATTGCAAAAACAAATTAATCTTTATAATTCATCAAATTAATGAGTTGTGCGTACTACTATAACAAGCAAGAAGCGGAGAATCTGTGAAGTTGAACGGATAAAAATCCGCATTTTTACCATTGCAAAGCGCGTCAAATGGTGCCAGCATTAATCACAACAAATCATAATGTGATTATTTTTGATTAAACCAGGAGTCAAAACGATGAGTAAAGTGAACACCATCACCCGTGAGTCATGGATTCTGAGCACCTTCCCGGAATGGGGCAGCTGGCTGAATGAAGAGATCGAGCAGGAACAGGTTGCTCCTGGTACCTTTGCGATGTGGTGGCTGGGCTGCACCGGTATCTGGCTGAAATCAGAAGGCGGCGCCAATATCTGCGTCGATTTCTGGTGCGGCACCGGCAAGCAGAGCCACGGCAACCCGTTGATGAAAAAGGGCCACCAGATGCAGCGCATGGCGGGCGTGGAAAAACTGCAGCCGAACCTGCGTACCACGCCGTTTGTGCTCGATCCGTTTGCCATTCGCCAGATCGACGCCGTGCTCTCCACTCACGATCACAACGATCATATCGATGTGAACGTGGCGGCAGCGGTGATGCAAAACTGTGCTGACGATGTGCCGTTTATCGGGCCGCAGACCTGCGTGGATCTGTGGATTGGCTGGGGCGTGCCGAAAGAGCGCTGCATCGTGATGAAGCCTGGCGACGTGGTGAAAATTAAAGATATTGAAATCCATGCGCTGGATGCCTTTGACCGTACCGCACTGATTACCCTGCCTGCCGATCAGAAAGCCGCGGGTGTACTGCCGGACGGTATGGATGAGCGCGCGGTTAACTATCTGTTTAAAACCCCTGGCGGCTCCCTGTACCACAGCGGTGACTCTCACTACTCCAACTACTACGCGAAGCACGGTAACGAGCACCAGATTGACGTGGCGCTGGGCTCCTACGGTGAGAACCCGCGCGGCATTACTGACAAAATGACCAGCGCCGACATGCTGCGCATGGCGGAAGCGCTGAATACCAAAGTGGTGATTCCGTTCCACCACGATATCTGGTCAAACTTCCAGGCCGATCCGCAGGAAATCCGCGTGCTGTGGGAGATGAAAAAAGACCGCCTGAAGTATGGCTTCAAGCCGTTCATCTGGCAGGTCGGCGGCAAGTTCATCTGGCCGCTGGACAAAGATAATCTTGAATATCACTACCCACGTGGTTTCGATGATTGCTTCACCATTGAGCCAGACCTGCCGTTCAAGTCCTTCCTCTGATTGTGTAGCCACATCGCCAGACGTGATGTCTGGCGATGTCATATTTCTTTTAGTAATTTCACGCTATTTCAAATATCATCTTTTCAAATCAATTCTTATCGGAATAGCTCATGACGGAAGCGCAACGGCATCAAATTCTCCTGGAACTCCTGGCGCAAACAGGGTTTATCACCGTCGAGAAAGTGATCGAACGTTTAGGGATCTCCCCGGCAACGGCGCGGCGAGACATCAACAAGCTGGATGAGAGCGGCAAGCTGAAAAAAGTCCGCAACGGCGCAGAAGCCATCAGCCAGCAGCGTCCACGCTGGTCGCCAATGAATATTCATCAGGCGCAAAATCATGATGAAAAAGTGCGGATCGCCAGAGCCGCGTCGCAGCTGGTGAACCCCGGTGAGAGCGTCGTGATCAACTGCGGCTCCACGGCATTTCTGCTGGGCCGTGAAATGTGCGGCAAGCCGGTGCAAATCATCACCAACTACTTACCGCTCGCTAACTATCTCATCGACCAGGAGCATGAGAGCGTGGTGATCATGGGCGGGCAGTACAATAAAAGCCAGTCCATCACCCTTAGCCCTCAGGACAGCGAAAACAGTCTCTATGCCGGGCACTGGATGTTTACCAGCGGCAAAGGCCTGACGGCAGATGGCCTGTATAAAACCGATATGCTGACCGCGATGGCGGAACAAAATATGCTCAACGTTGTGGGCAAGCTCGTTGTGCTGGTCGACAGCAGCAAAGTGGGCGAGCGCGCTGGCATGCTGTTCAGCCGTGCCGAACAGATCGACATGGTGATCACCGGCAAAGGCGCCAACCCTGAGATCATCCAGAAGCTGGAAGATCAGGGCGTAAAAGTGCTGCGCGTTTAAAGGTGCTGGCGGAAAAACGCCACCGTAGCGTCCAGCGCCGTGGGCGTGATGCGGTGGCGAACGCCCGCTTCCCACAGACAGGTGAGATTACCGTCCAGGCCTGCATTCATTAACGCCTGCTGTAGTCGGAAGGTTCCCTCAGGCGGGACCACATCATCCGCGTCGCCGTGCCACAGCAGCAGCGGGCGATCCGCCAGGCGCGGCAATGCCCGGGTCACGTCCCACTCTTCGAGCGTCGCGGTGATTTCCGCTAAATCCTGAGGGGGAAAGAGCGTCTTCGCCAGCGACGTAAAATAGCCCGAGCCCATCAGGCAGGCGACCGATTTCACTTCCGGATGATGCGTCATAATCCCCAGCGCCGTCATACCGCCCATCGACGCCCCGGCCACGGCCAGACGATTCTCAGCCACCAGCCCTGCCTCATAAAGCGCATCGCGCAACCCGGCAAACTCGGTCAGACTCCCGTGCAGAATGTGCCAGAACTGCCCAAGGCGCGCCTGTTCGTTACCCATAAAGCGGGCGCCGTGGTCAGGCGCATCCGGCATCACCACGCGAAAACCCACCTGCGCCAGCGCAACCGCAAAATAACTGTAAACCAGCTTCGATGAGGTAAACCCATGATAAAAAACCACAACAGGCAGCGGTTTATCACGTTTACCCGCTGGCATAGCGTGTAAAATTTCATGGTCGCCGAGGTGGCGTATTTCAATTTCAATCATTGTCGACCCTGTACGAATGTATGATTCATAATGTTGAGAACTGGGTTACGCTTTCACATCATTTTCATTCGAAATATACGTCCCAGATAACACTTCGGGAACATTCCCCCAAAACTAAATTCACAGACAACTACACTATGGCTATCAGGAAACGAGATATGGTTATGCGCAGGTTTGCTGCTTTAGTGCTGGTGTTTCTGCTCAGTGGCTGTAGCGCGCTGCAGGGAACGCCGCAACCCGCTCCACCGGTCGCCGATCATCCGCAGGAGATTCATCGTAATCAGACGGAAGGATTACAACGAATGGGCACCGTCTCCGCGCTGGTTCGCGGCTCTCCGGATGACGCAGAAGCGGCAATAAAAGCACAGGCCGTCGCCGCCAAAGCAGATTATTACGTCATCATTATGATCGACGAAACCATCATAACGGGACAGTGGTATTCACAGGCCATTTTGTACCGTAAATAATGGTTTACCTTTGAACGAGATTTACACTGCTTTGCGTCCATAGACATTTTCCTGTCCACAATAAACTCCATGCCCGCGTCAATGGAAGGGAGTTTATTTGCGAAGGATTGCCCGGCGGATACCGGAGATATGTGAAATGGAGCTGACGATGAAACGAACTCTTGCTTTGACCTCTCTGTTGCTCTCAGCAGGCCTGGTGAGCACCACTGCGCAGTCAGCAGAATTCGCCAGTGCTGACTGTGTAACTGGCCTGAATGAAATTGGCCAGATCTCCGTGAATAATATCTCGGGGAGCCCGCAAGACGTTGAACGCGTTGTGGCATTAAAGGCCGATGAGCAGGGTGCTTCATGGTATCGCATCATCCAGATGCAGGAAGATAACCATATCGACCACTGGCGGGTACAGGCCATTCTCTACGTGTAATATCCCTCCTGATAAAAGCCACTTATTTTTAGTGGCTTTTCGCTTTTGCAAATTTTTTATCTAATAAAAAACCAACCAATAACAACAAAATAACATTTTGTTACATTAATTCAGTAAACGTAATCCCCTCTCTGCCGTTGAAGAACCATACCTTTTCAATGATGAGCAATTTATGATCAACGTTTTTCGCCGTGCAGGCCTGGGAGCGAAGCTGTCGCTGCTTACGGGCGTCAGTGTCGCCACGCTGTTTCTGCTTTTCACTTTTCTGCTCAGTCAAAAAGCCAGCCAGCAGCTTGAAGCCCTTGCGGTAGAAGACCTGCATAATCAGTCTACCGGCATGGTCGACATGGTGCAGATGTTTAACACCAGCCTGAGTGAAGAGGTTGAGAGTTATACCCGGCTGTTTACTACCTTTTTACCGCAGCCACTGAATAGTGATCCTTCCCAACCCCAGACGATCAACGGGCTCAGCGTCCCGCTTCTGAAAGGCGGCGACACCGGGCTACATGAAAATAACACCCTGTCGGACGACTTCCTGAACCGTACGGGAGCCATCTCGACGCTGTTTGTACGCAGCGGAAACGACTTTGTTCGCGTAGCGACCTCCCTGCGCAAAGAGAATGGCGAGCGGGCGATGGGTACCGTGCTGGATGCCTCCAGTCCGGCCTTTGCCGCCGTCAACAGAGGGGAAGTCTACCGCGGACTGGCGCTGCTGTTTGGCAAACGCTACATCACCCAGTATCAGCCCGTAAAAAACGCCGAAGGACAGGTCATTGCGATCGTCTTTGTCGGGGTGGACATCACTCACTCCTGGAACGTCATGCGCGAGAAAATTCTCAACCGCCGCCTGGGTGAGAGCGGTCACTTCTTCGTGCTGGATCGCAGCAACGGCAAAACGCGCGGGCAATACCTTTTCCATGCCGGTGAAGAGGGGCAGCTGCCGAAGTGGGACGACGCGACGCAGCAGCAGCTTCTGGGTGACAAGCCCGGCACGCTGGAACGCGTAAGCGACGACGGCCGCACGCTGAAAATGGCGTATACCCCGCTGCCAGGCTGGAACTGGACTATTGTCGGCGAAGTGGATAAATCGGTGCTGCTCTCAAGCGTTACCGCCATGCGCGATCGTTTCCTGCTGGCCGGCGTGGTCTTATCTATCCTGTTTGCTGGTCTGTTCGTGGTCATTATTCGCCGCGTGCTGACCCGACCGCTGCGCAATGTGATCCATCTTGCCCGGCAATATGCCGCAGGGGATCTCCGTTCCAGCCTGCCCGTGACGCGCCAGGACGAAGTCGGCCAGCTGATCGACGCCATCAACGGCATCGGTGGCGGCCTGCAAAAAATTGTCCTGCAGGTCCGCGAGGCCGCAGGCGAGATCCATTTGGGCACCAACGCGCTGGCCGCCGACACTGGCGAGATTTCAGAGCAGATCAACAAGCAGGCCAGCAGCGTGGAAGAGACCTCCGCCAGCATGGAGCAGCTGGCCGCCACCGTGCAGCAAAATGCCGCCAATATGGAGCAAACGCAGCAGCTGGTGGGTGAAACCTCGCTCGCGGTGCATCAGGGCGGTGAGACGGTCACCCACGCGGTGTCGACGATGGACGACATTCGCGAAGCGTCAAAACGCATCGAAGACATCACGCGCGTGATTGAGTCCATCGCTTTCCAGACCAATATCCTGGCGCTGAATGCGGCAGTGGAAGCGGCCCGCGCGGGCGAGCACGGGAAAGGGTTTGCGGTGGTCGCGCAGGAAGTTCGCGCCCTGGCAGGACGCAGCGCTAACGCGGTGAAGGAGATTGAACAGCTTATTGGCGATACGCTCAGGAAAGTGAGTGAGGGCCATGCGCTGTCTGAAAAGACGCGCCTGGCGATGGATGACATCATCATTCATATCGATAACATCAGCCAGTTGGTCACCGAGATTAACCATGCTTCACGCGAGCAGTCCGCCGGGATTGGCCAGGTGAATCTTGCCATGACCCACATTGGCGAAGCGTCGCATATCAATGCCGATCGTATCTCACGCAGCGAACAAACGGCTCAAACGCTGCGCGAGAAGGGATCACATCTGGCCCAGCTGGTAAGTCTGTTCCAGCTAAAAGACTAACCGACTCTGCCCGTCGCACGCAGCAGCAGGTCATTTTGCACCTGCTCGCTCATCAGCGTGCCGCCACGGGTATCCAGCATCATGCGGCACCACGCCTGCGCCACCGGGGGCGATGCGTGCCGCAGCATTTCGCTCCCGGCACCCAGCAGGAAAAGCTGCTGCGCAATTTCCCGCCCCTGCGCCTCCTGCGGTTTACGCAGTTTTTGCTGAAGCTGTCGCCAGCTGCGGTCGAAGTGTCTGTCCTGCCCTTTGACCTGTGCAAACTCATCGGCAAGCAGATCGTGAATACCCGGCTGCTTCGCCAGCACGCGCAGCACGTCCAGGCACATGATGTTGCCGGACCCTTCCCAGATGCTGTTCACCGGCATCTCGCGATACAGGCGGGGAAGTTCGCTCTCCTCGCAGTACCCGACTCCGCCCAGCACCTCCATCGCTTCAGCCACAAACGGGATACCCGCTTTGCACACGCTAAATTTCGCGGCCGGGGTAAACAGCCGCGCCCATGCCGCCTCCTGCGGATCCGCGCGTTTATCCCACGCCCGCGCCAGGCGGAACAGCAGCGCCGTTTGCCCCTCCAGCACCAGCGCCATCCGGCTTAGCACTTCGCGCATGAGCGGCTGATCGATAAGATTTTTGCCGAAGGTCTGGCGCTGATGCGCATGGTACAGCGCCACGGACAGCGCACGGCGCATCAGTCCGTGGCTACCCAGCGCGCAGTCAAAGCGCGTCAGCCCGCCCATTTTGAGGATCTGCCGTACCCCTTCGCCCTCTTCCCCCAGCAGCCAGCCGGAGGCATCCAGGAACTCCACCTCGCTGCTGGCGTTGGAGCGGTTCCCGAGCTTGTCCTTGAGGCGCTCCAGCCGGACGGCGTTGCGCTGTCCGTCAGGCAAAAAGCGCGGCACAAAAAAGCAGGATAGCCCGCCTTTCGCCTGGGCCAGCACCAGGTGTGCATCGCTTTGCGGGACGGAGAAAAACCATTTATGCCCCACCAGCCGGTAGCTGCCGTCGCCACATTTTTCCGCTTTGGTGGTGTTGCTCAGCACGTCTGAGCCGCCCTGCTTTTCCGTCATCCCCATACCGATCAGCAGGCCGCGCTTTTGCGCGCCGGGGGCCAGATGCGGATCGTAGCGATCGCTGAGTAGCGGCGTCAGCCAGTCGTGAAATATTTTGGGAAGCGCCTGCTGCAGCAGCGGCGTGGCGGCAAACGTCATGGTGACCGGGCAAAGCGTGCCCGCTTCCACCTGAGCATGAAGCACAAAGCGTGCGGCCCGCGCGACAAACGACCCTTTACGCGCCTCCTCTTCCCAGGCCAGGTTATGTACCCGATTGGCACATAGCCCCTGCATCAGCAGGTGCCATGCCGGGTGAAAGCGGACGTCATCCAGTCGCTCTCCGGTGGCGTCATAGCGAAGCAACTCCGGCGGATTCACGTTCGCCAGCCTGCCCAGCTCCAGCGACTCTGCGGTGCCTAACTGCTGTCCTATGCTGGCGAGCAGCTCGATATCCCACTCGGCACCCTCGCGCGAAACGGCGTCACGCAGCGCGCAGTCCGAGAGAAAAAGGTTGCTGTTAGAGAGTGGTGCGGGTTGATTGAAAACGGTATGGGTCTGCCAGTGCATACTGTCTTCCTCCTTCAGTGGCAATGACGATAAGTATGGACAGACCGCGCATACGCTGCATGGGAGGGGAGTCACACGTTCACGATCCCGCTGATATCATTCGTGAAATAGCTCACAGAATATAAGAATAAACTATTTCATGACTCCGCTTTTGTTGAATAATTTATTCTTACCCTTTCAGTGAGGATCGTTATGCAACCGGATGCGCACAAGCGAGCATTAATTGCCGGCTCCATTGGTAACTTTATCGAGTGGTATGAGTTTGCGGTCTATGGTTTTCTGGCGACCGTCATTGCGAAGAACTTCTTCCAGCTTGAAGGAGAAGCGGGGCTTACCAGCCTGATCCTCACCTACGCCTCATTCGCCATCGCCTTCTTCTTCCGTCCGCTGGGTGCGGTGGTGTTTGGACGCATCGGCGACCGAATTGGCCGTAAGCCGACGCTCATTATTGTGCTGGTGCTGATGACGCTCGCTACCGCCGCCATCGGCATTGTGCCGGTCTACGCCAGCATCGGGATTGCCGCACCGCTGATCGTTACGCTGCTGCGCATCCTGCAGGGGCTGTTCGCGGGGGGTGAGTACGGCGGTGCGGTCTCGCTGATGACGGAGTTTGCTCCGCGCGGCAAGCGCGGGCTCTATGGCGCGTGGCAATCCTTTACCGTAGCGCTGGGGCTGTTAGCGGGTGCAGGCATCGTGGCGCTGCTCTCTGCCCTCCTCACGCCTGAGGCCCTGCACGACTGGGGCTGGCGTATTCCTTTCTTCCTGGCGCTGCCCATGGGCGCTGTTGCGCTGTGGCTTCGCGTCAGCATGGAGGAAACACCCAGCTTTGTGCAGCAGCAGGACAAACCGGCTGTCGCTCAGGCGGACATTGCCGCCACGCTCAGGGCCATCGTGATGGGGATTGGCCGCGTGATGGTCTGGTCTGCGGCGGGGTATACCTACCTGGTGATTATGCCGACCTATCTGCAGTCGGCGCTGCACACCGGGTTTAACCAGGCGCTGCTGATCGCGGTGATTTCGAACGTTGGGTTTGCGCTGACCATCATTCCGTCGGGGATCCTGAGCGATAGGATCGGGCGTCGCACGGTCATGATTATCGCCACCGCGCTGCTTCTGATCCTCGCCCTGCCGCTGCTGAAACTTCTGCAGGCGGAGTCCAGCACGCTGGCGGTGAAAGCGATAGTGGTACTGATTGCGGGCGGTCTGGTGGGCATGCTGGCAGGGCCGGGCCCGGCGATGCTCTCTGAGATGTTCCCGACCCGCGTGCGCTATACGGGGCTGGGGCTGGCCTACTCGTTATCGAACGCGATTTTCTCGGGATGCGCAGGGTTAATCATAACCGGGCTGATTAAGCAGACGGGCAACCTCGATATTCCGGCGTACTACGTGATGGCAACGGCGGTGGTGAGTATTTTCGCGCTGATGACACTGAGGAAGGATGACCATTTGCGGTCGTTAGAGGAGTGAGGTTGTTTTGCCGGGTGGCGCTTACCCGGCCTACAAAACCGTAGGCCCTGTAAGCGAAGCGCCACCGGGCGAAAATCAGCTACGCTGACGCACCGCTTCAAACAGGCAGATGCCCGTCGCAACAGACACGTTCAGGGAGGACACGCTGCCCGCCATCGGGATGCTGATCAGCTCGTCGCAGTGCTCGCGGGTCAGACGACGCATGCCTTCGCCTTCCGCACCCATCACCAGCGCCAGGCGGCCGGTCATTTTGCTCTGGTACAGAGTATGGTCCGCTTCACCGGCAGTACCGACGATCCAGATGTTCTCTTCCTGCAGCAGACGCATGGTGCGCGCCAGGTTGGTCACGCGGATCAGCGGAACGTTTTCCGCCGCGCCGCAGGCCACTTTCTTCGCCGTCGCGTTCAGCTGCGCGGAGCGATCTTTCGGCACGATCACCGCATGCACGCCCGCCGCATCCGCGCTGCGCAGACACGCGCCGAGGTTATGCGGATCGGTAACACCATCGAGGATCAGGAAGAATGGATTCTCCAGCCCAGCGATCAGATCCGGCAGATCGTTCTCCTGATACTGACGGCCCGGCTTCACGCGGGCAATAATGCCCTGGTGCACCGCCCCGTCACTTTTTTCATCCAGGAACTGGCGGTTCGCCAGCTGGATCACCACGCCCTGCGCTTCCAGAGCGTGGATCAGCGGCATCAGACGTTTGTCTTCACGCCCTTTCAGAATAAACACTTCCTGAAAACGCTCCGGTGCGCGCTCGAGAAGGGCCTGCACCGCGTGGATGCCGTAAATCATTTCACTCATTGATGGTTCTCGTAATAAGTATTTCCCCTCTCCCGGTTGGGGAGAGGGTTAGGGTGAGGGGAGAATTTACTCCGCCTGCTTTTTCTTAGCCGCGCGCTTCGCTTTGGTGGCGGCCGCTATTTTCTGTGTCTTCGCGGAAGGTTTCTTCGCTGAACGGGCTTCTTTCTTCGCCGCCTTCGGCTTCTGCTTCTTCTCGCCGCGGAACGCGCTGTCCGGCTCGAAGTTCACCTTCTTACCGGCCTGACGGCGCTTGCCGCTCGTTTTGCCGTTTCCGCCTTTTTTCGCTCTTTCGCGCTCGGTTTTACCGACGTTACGCGGGGCGCGCTCGCTGGAGATCAGGCTGAAGTCGATTTTACGGTCGTCCATATTCACGGCCTCAACCTTCACTTCCACGCGGTCGCCCAGACGATAGGTCTGGCCGCCAGACTCGCCAATCAGGCGCTGACCGACCTGGTCGAAGCGGTAGTAGTCGTTGTCCAGACTGGAGACGTGCACCAGACCGTCGATAAACAGCTCGTCCAGACGAACGAAGAAACCAAAGCCGGTCACGCTGGCAATCACGCCTTTAAAGACGTTACCTACCTGGTCCAGCATAAAGTCACACTTCAGCCAGTCCGCCACGTCGCGGGTGGCCTCATCGGCACGGCGTTCGGTCATGGAGCAGTGCTGACCCAGCTGCAGCATCTCTTCCATCGAATAGTGGTAGCCACCGGTTTCGGTGGTGTTCCCTTTATGTCCCTGCTCCTGCGCCAGCAGATACTTGATTGCACGGTGCAGAGAGAGGTCAGGATAACGACGGATCGGCGACGTAAAGTGGGCGTAAGACTGCAGCGCAAGGCCGAAGTGACCGCGGTTTTCCGGATCGTAAATCGCCTGCTTCATTGAGCGCAGCAGCATCGTCTGCAGCATTTCTGCATCAGGACGATCGCTAATGGATTCCAGCAGCTCGGCGTAATCGCGCGGCTCTGGCTTGTTGCCGCCCGGCAGCTCCAGGCCCAGTTCGGCCAGCACGGAGCGGAACGCGGTGATGGCTTCCGTCGACGGTTTATCGTGAATACGGAACAGCGCCGGTTCTTTGGCTTTCTCAACGAAGCGTGCCGCCGAGATGTTCGCCAGAATCATACACTCTTCGATCAGCTTGTGCGCATCGTTACGCTGGGTCTGTTCGATCCGCTCAATGCGGCGCTCGGCGTTGAAGATAAACTTCGCCTCTTCGCTCTCAAACGAGATCCCGCCGCGCTCTTCGCGCGCCTGATCCAGCGTTTTGTAGAGGTTATGCAGCTCTTCGATGTGTTTGACCAGCGGCGCGTACTGTTCGCGCAGATCCTGGTCGCCCTGCAGCATATGCCAGACCTTGGTATAGGTCAGACGCGCATGCGAGCTCATCACCGCTTCGTAGAACTTGTAACCGGTTAAGCGCCCTTTGTTGGAGATGGTCATCTCACACACCATACAGAGGCGGTCAACCTGCGGGTTCAGGGAGCACAGACCGTTAGAGAGCACTTCCGGCAGCATCGGTACAACCTGCGACGGGAAGTAGACCGAGGTACCGCGGCTGCGCGCTTCGTTATCCAGCGGGGTATGCGGACGAACATAGTAGCTTACGTCTGCAATCGCTACCCACAGACGCCAGCCGCCACCGCGTTTTTTCTCGCAGTAGACGGCGTCATCAAAGTCGCGAGCGTCTTCACCGTCGATCGTGACCAGCGGCAGGGAGCGGAGATCCACGCGGCCCACTTTGGATTCTTCCGGCACTTCTTCACGCAGGCTTTCGATCTGCTCTTCAACCGCTTTCGGCCAGATGTACGGAATTTCGTGGGTGCGCAGCGCCATATCAACGGCCATGCCGGTGCCCATGTTATCGCCCAGCACTTCGACGATTTTACCTACCGCTTTGGTGCGACGGGTTGGGCGCTGGGTGAGTTCCACTACCACCACAAAGCCCATGCGGGCGCCCATCACCTCTTCAGGTGGGATCAGGATGTCGAAGCTCAGACGGCTGTCGTCAGGCACCACGAACCCCACGCCCGCGTCGGTAAAGTAGCGGCCGACAATCTGGCTGGTTTTTGGCACCAGAACGCGCACGACGCGCGCTTCGCGGCGGCCTTTACGGTCGGCGCCCAGCGGCTGCGCCAGAATTTGGTCGCCGTGGATGCACATTTTCATCTGTTCGGATGAGAGGTAAAGGTCGTCCTTACGGCCTTCCACGCGCAGGAAGCCAAAGCCATCGCGGTGACCAATGACGGTCCCTTTCAGCAGATCGAGGCGTTCCGGCAGCGCGTAGCACTGGCGGCGGGTAAAGACCAGTTGCCCGTCACGCTCCATCGCGCGCAGGCGGCGGCGAAGGGCTTCAATTTGCTCTTCACCTTCAATATTTAATTCAACGGCAAGTTCTTCACGATTGGCGGGTTTTTCGCGTTTTGTTAAGTGTTCAATGATGAACTCGCGGCTGGGGATAGGATTCGCGTATTTTTCGGCTTCGCGTTCCTGGAAAGGATCGTGTGACATGTCGGTTCCTCCGTTGTCAGCTCCGGTGGAAATTTTCTTCATTCCACCAGCAATAATTTATAAAGCGGTTGATTCTCTTCAACCAAATCGGCCAGCGTGTAGTTATCCAGTTCCATGAGAAAACTTTGCACGGCCTTAGAAAGCGCCTGTTTCAGGCGGCAAGCGGGCGTGATGTGGCAGAACTCGCTGCTGCAGTTCACCAGAGAGAGCGGCTCCAGTTCACGTACCACATCGCCAACACGAATACTCTGTGCCGGTTTACCAAGACGGATCCCACCATTCTTCCCGCGGACGGCAGCAACGTATCCGGCACGACTAAGTTGATTGATTATTTTGACCATATGATTACGGGATACGCCGTAGACCTCTGTAACTTCAGAGATACTGGTCATTTTCCCATCGGGTAACGACGCCATGTAGATCAGCGCGCGTAAGCCGTAATCGGTGAAACTTGTTAACTGCACATCAACCTCAGGAAAAAGGGAAATCGCGGACAAACCGCAGAGATATTCATTAATGATGATAAACCAGCCAGATAGTTAGCGGCTAATTTATTTGACAGACGGGGCGAAAAAGCGGAGATCCAGGAGCGGTCGCCGGATGGCGCTACGCTTATCCGGCCTACGGGTCTCCCCGCAGGCCAGCAGTCACGAAGATTATGCGTCGAACGGGTCGCGCAGGATCATCGTTTCAGTACGATCCGGGCCGGTAGAAATAATATCGATCGGCACTTCGGTCAGTTCTTCAATACGCTTGATGTAATCCAGCGCCGCCTGCGGCAGGCCGCTACGCTCTTTCACACCGAAAGTGGTCTCAGACCAGCCCGGCATGGTTTCGTAGATTGGCTCAATGCCTTCCCAGTCGTCAGCAGCCAGCGGAGTGGTGGTCACTTCGCGGCCATCTGGCATACGGTAGCCTACGCAGATTTTCACTTCTTTCAGGCCGTCCAGTACGTCCAGCTTGGTCAGGCAGAAGCCAGACAGGGAGTTGATCTGCACTGCACGACGCACGGCAACCGCATCCAGCCAGCCGGTACGACGACGACGACCGGTGGTCGCGCCAAACTCGTTACCCTGCTTGCACAGGAACTCGCCGGTTTCATCAAACAGTTCGGTCGGGAATGGACCTGCACCCACGCGAGTGGAGTACGCTTTGATGATACCCAGAACGTAATCCACATAACGTGGACCCAGGCCAGAGCCGGTCGCCACGCCACCCGCAGTGGTGTTAGAGGAGGTGACGTACGGATAGGTACCGTGGTCGATGTCCAGCAGCGTACCCTGCGCACCTTCGAACATGACGAAATCGCCACGCTTGCGCGCCTGGTCCAGCAGATCGGATACATCAACAACCATACCGGTCAGAATATCTGCAATCGCCATGACGTCATCCAGCACTTTCTGGTAGTCAACAGCGTCAGCTTTGTAGAAGTTCACCAACTGGAAGTTGTGATATTCCATCACTTCTTTCAGTTTTTCAGCGAAGGTCGCTTTGTCGAAGAGGTCGCCCACGCGCAGACCGCGACGTGCAACTTTATCTTCGTAAGCCGGGCCGATACCACGACCGGTGGTGCCGATCGCTTTCGCGCCACGCGCTTTTTCACGCGCAACGTCCAGCGCCACGTGATAATCCAGGATCAGCGGGCAGGCTTCGGAGAGCAGCAGACGCTCACGAACAGGGATACCACGGTCTTCCAGACCTTTCATCTCTTTCATCAGCGCCGCTGGAGACAGCACAACGCCGTTACCGATGATGCTGGTGACGTTTTCGCGAAGAATGCCTGATGGAATAAGATGGAGGACGGTTTTTTCACCGTTGATTACGAGAGTATGGCCTGCGTTGTGACCACCCTGGTAGCGCACAACATATTTAGCCCGTTCAGTCAGAAGATCAACAATCTTCCCTTTACCTTCGTCACCCCATTGGGTGCCCAGTACGACGACGTTGTTACCCATTTTTTTCAAAATCACCGTTTGCTTAAAAATGGATTCTACCATCGCTTTTTCAGATATACAGCACTTTTTGACCTCAAAATACGCCAATTGCGGCTAGTTTTTGATCAGCCAATCGTTTTCCTCAACATGTAGTAGATCACGATGCCAGCAACCACAAGACCGCCGCCAAAACGACGTAAAATATTATCCGGCAGTTGGCTCATCGTGGCGATCATTCGACGCCAGGCGCGTGGATAGAGCATCGGTCCCAGACCTTCCAGCACCAGGACCAGGGCCAGCGCGAGCCAGATCGTTGAATTCATTTTTGTTCCTTATAAAAGAAAACCACCGCTCCGTGGGGAGCGGTGGTTTGAATACTCAAACGAGCCTGAGTTTATCGCGTTGCGTTAGTCGGCGTCTTCATATAACGGAAGAAATCGCTGTCCGGGCTGAGCACCATCACATCCTGGTTGCTCTGGAAGCTATTCTCGTAAGCACGCAGGCTACGGATAAAGGCATAGAAGTCAGGATCCTGGCTGAAGGCATCAGCAAAGAGTTTCGCGGCTTCCGCATCACCTTCACCGCGCAGGATACGGCCCTGGCGCTCAGATTCCGCCAGCGTCTTGGCCACTTCGTAGTCCGCAGCAGCACGCAGTTTCTCCGCCTCTTCCTGGCCCTGTGAACGGTGACGACGGGCGACCGCTTCACGCTCGGCGCGCATACGGTTGTAAATCGCCTCGGACACTTCCACCGGCAGGTTGATCTGCTTGATACGCACGTCCACCACTTCGATACCCAGCGCAGCCATACTGTTCGGGTTGATCACCGGCACTTTACCGTTGGTTTCTGCCTGAACGCGTTCAGCCGCTTTGGCAATTGCATCGTCAGCTGCTGGCGTTGAAACTTCATCTTCCGTGCCCGCGGTGCCGGAGTTCAGCGCATCGCGAACTTCCAGGGTCAGACGCCCACGGGAGTCGGTCACGATGTCTTTCACATCCAGACGACCAATCTCGGAACGAAGACGGTCAGAGAACTTACGTTTCAGCAGCACTTCCGCCTGAGAAACGTCACCGCCGCCCGTTGCCAGGAAGTAACGGCTGAAATCACTGATGCGCCATTTGATATAGGAATCAACGATCAGGTCTTTCTTCTCTTTGGTCACGAAACGGTCAGCCTGGTTATCCATGGTCTGGATACGCGCATCCAGCGTTTTCACAGACTGAATGAACGGCACCTTGAAGTGCAGGCCCGGTTCGTAAATGACCGGACGTTTGTCGCCATCACGCACGACGCTGCTGAACTGGAACTTGATCCCACGCTCGCCCTCTTTCACCACAAAGATCGAGGTATAAAGCACGACCAGTACGATGACGATGATCGCAATAACTGACTTACGCATCCTTATTCCCCCTGACGCTGGTAGTCGTTACGCTGCGCGTTAGCACGGCGTTGGTCCATAATGTCACCATCGTTCGAAGAAGGCGTTGTGTTCGTGCTGGCGCTGCCCGTTGAGGATGGCGGCAGACGCAGCAGGTTGTTCGCACCGCTGTTATCTTTTGCTGCCGGAGCAGAACCGCCTTTCAGCATCTGATCCAGCGGCAGCACCATCAGGTTTCCGCCTTTACTGTCGTTAACCAACACTTTGCGGGTGTGGCTCAGCACTTTTTCCATGGTCTCGATATAGAGACGCTCACGGGTAATTTCCGGCGCCGCTTTATATTCCGGCAGGATCTTCGCAAAGCGAGCCACTTCACCCTGTGCTTCCAGGATGGTCTGGGTCTTATACGCACGCGCTTCTTCCAGAATACGCTGCGCCTGACCGTTAGCACGCGGCTGAACTTCGTTGGTATACGCTTCTGCTTCACGGATGTACTGCTGTTCGTTTTCACGTGCAGCAATCGCATCGTCAAAGGCCGCTTTTACCTCTTCCGGCGGACGGGCAGCCTGGAAGTTGACGTCCAGCAGGGTAATACCCATGTTATACGGACGAATGGTCTCTTCCAGCTCACGCTGGGTATCGCTACGAATAACGGTACGACCTTCGGTCAGAATGCGGTCCATGGTGTATTTACCGATCACGCCACGCAGGGCGCTGTCGGTCGCCTGACGCAGGCTGTCATCGGCGCTGGTCACGCTAAACAGATAACGCTCAGGATCGGTTACGCGGTACTGCACGTTCATCTCAACGCGCACGACGTTTTCGTCAGAGGTCAGCATCACGCCGGAGGCGGCCAGTTCACGGACGGATTCCACGTTGACCGCAGTCACGTCGTCAATGAAGGTCGGTTTCCAGTTCAGGCCCGGCTCAACCAGATGGCTGAATTTACCGAAGCGGGTCACCACACCGCGTTCCGCTTCTTTAATGGTGTAGAACCCGGTAGCAGCCCAGATGATTACCACTGCAGCGGCAACAATGCCCACTACGCGGCCACCCATTTGCGGGCGCGGCCCCTGGGTGGAATTTCCACCTGAGCCAGAACCTTTACCTCCGCCAAGACCACCAAGCTTTTTGCTCAGCTTGCGGAAAATATCATCCAGATCCGGCGGCCCCTGCTCGCGACCACCTTTGTTGCCATTTCCCCCAGAGTTGCCGCCTTGATTATTGCTGCTTCCCCACGGGTCGCGGTCCTGTCCGTTATTACCGGGCTGATTCCACGCCATGTATATGCTCCATATTTGTTATGCAAGGGCGAATTATTCAGGCATCCCCTTTCTGATCAGACGATATAGTCGACCAGCGCAGGTTCTTGTTTACAGAGGCGACGCCAGTCAACGATCGGCATACGCACCTGCATCCCCACGCTGCCGTCATCCTCCATCCACTCTTTTTCTATCGCCTGAAGCTGATAAAACCGGCTGCGCAGCCTGCCTTCCTGTGGCGGCAGTCGCAGCGTGTGCTGAGCTACCTCACCGGAAAGACGTTCTGTCAAAGCCTGGAAAAGCAGTGGCACACCAATACCGGTCTGGGCAGAAAGCCAGACCCGAATCGGTTTGTTCTCTTCATCTCTGTCGATACGCGGTTCGAAATCGTCCAGCATATCGATCTTGTTCATGACCAACAGCGTGGGAATTTCGTGGGCGTCGATCTCTTCGAGCACCACGTTTACCGCGTCGATGTTCTCCTGCACGCGCACGTCTGCCGCATCAATCACGTGCAGCAGCAGCGTCGCCTGTCGCGTCTCCTGCAGGGTGGCCTTGAATGCCGCCACCAGGTCATGCGGCAGGTGACGGATAAACCCTACGGTATCCGCCAGCACCGTTTCACCGACGTCCGCGACGTCAATACGGCGCAGCGTAGGGTCCAGGGTCGCAAACAGCTGGTCTGCGGCATACACCTGGGCCTCGGTTATCTGGTTAAACAGGGTGGATTTACCGGCGTTGGTATACCCCACCAGCGACACCGTCGGGATGTCGGCTTTGGTTCGTGCCCGGCGCCCCTGCTCACGCTGTTTCTCAACCCTTTCCAGACGTGAGAGGATCTGGGTAATTCGGCCACGCAGCAAACGACGGTCGGTTTCGAGCTGGGTTTCACCCGGGCCGCGCAAACCAATCCCGCCTTTTTGTCTTTCAAGGTGGGTCCAGCCACGCACCAGACGCGTTGCCAGATGGCGTAGCTGCGCCAGCTCAACCTGCAGTTTCCCTTCGTGGGTACGTGCACGCTGAGCAAAAATGTCTAAAATCAATCCCGTGCGATCGATAACACGGCATTCGCAGAGAGCTTCCAGGTTGCGCTCCTGGGCTGGAGACAGCGCATGATCAAACAACACGACTGACGCGCCGGTTGCTTTTACGGCATCCGCAATTTCGACTGCTTTACCTTCACCAACAAAATACTTTGGGTGCGGCGCTTTACGGCTACCGGTAATCACCTGCATTGCTTCGACACCGGCGGAAGAGACCAGAGATTCAAACTCCTGGAGGTCTTCCATATCTTTGTCTTGCGAAAAATAGATGTGTACCAGCACCGCCTGCTCACCGGCATCATAACGGTCAAACAAGCGTAAACCTCTCTAAAAAGATCAGCGGGGAACGCAGGATCCCTGGCTCCCCGTGTGGATAACAGTGCGAAACCTTATTCGGTCTCGTCGCTGTCCTGCGCTGGCGTTGAAGAACCCTGCGCGTTGCTGCCATGATGGTAGTTACTCCCTGTGCCGCCGCCAGCGTTATTGCTGTGATGAGATACCGGACGGGACGGAACAACAGTAGAAATAGCGTGCTTGTAGACCATCTGACTGACTGTGTTTTTCAACAGAATCACGAACTGATCGAAAGACTCAATCTGACCTTGCAGCTTAATACCATTCACCAAATAAATAGAAACTGGAACACGTTCCCGACGCAATGCGTTCAGGAACGGATCTTGTAAAGATTGCCCCTTAGCCATTCTATCTTTTCCTTATATGCTTGTTTTGTACTTAGAACCTTGCGATTCTGAAAAATTGCGCACGATACGTCTCAATTGTACACATTCAGTGAGCGATATCACCAACAACCTCAATCACGTCGTTTAACGCCTGTTGTGGTTTTTCACTGTCTAACCAGTGAACCCCTTCCCAACCGCGCAACCAGGTGATCTGGCGCTTCGCTAACTGTCTCGTGGCGCAAACACCTCGATAAACCATTTCATCGTATGAAATCTCACCTTCAAGATATGACCACATCTGGCGGTATCCCACACAACGAATGGAAGGCATGTCCGTATGCAAATCTCCACGGGCAAATAACGCCCGCACTTCTGCTTCAAAATCTGAAGCTAACATCTGATGAAAACGCTGCTCAATTCGCTGATGGAGCAGTTCACGGCTCGCCGGGGCGATGGCGAACTGATGCACCTGATACGGCAGAGCGTCTCCTGACGTTTGCGTCAGTTCCGTTAAAGTTTTACCCGAAATGAAAAAAACTTCCAGTGCCCGGGAAAGCCTTTGCGGATCATTTGGATGGATCCGTGCTGCGGCAACCGGATCAATCTCCGCCAGTTGCTGATGCAAAACGTCCCAACCCTGCTCTGCCGCCTGCTGCTCAATTTTCGCTCTTACTTCCGGGTCCGCGGATGGCAGAGGTGATAACCCCTCCAGCAGCGCCTTGAAGTAGAGCATGGTTCCGCCAACCAACAGCGGTATACGCCCCGCCGCCGTTATCTCGGCCATCTCGGCTAAAGCATCCCGGCGAAAATCCGCTGCGGAGTAAGCCTGAGCCGGGTCGAGTATATCCAGCAAACGGTGCGGCGCCGCACGCAGCTCTTCTGCGCCAGGCTTCGCCGTGCCGATGTCCATCCCCCGATAAATGAGGGCGGAGTCGACGCTAATCAACTCTACAGGCAAAACTTTACGCAACTCAATGGCGAGCGCCGTTTTGCCGGAGGCCGTTGGGCCCATTAAAAAAATTGCCTTAGGCAGGCTCGCCTTACTTACATCAATCATGTTTCAGGGCGTTCATCGCCGTTTGTAAATCAACAGGTTGTAATAATCCACCCGGCGGCGTTTTCACCAGATGCGGACAGAGGCGTTCCACCTCCGCCAGCACGCTAATGGCCTGTGCCATACTCCACGGCGTGTGTTCGCTTGCCAGATGACGGGCGATCCACTGCGCGGTGTTAGCGGCATCAAACGCTGTTTGCTGCGCCAGGTAGCCTATCAGTTCAGGAATCAAGTTTTGTAAATTTTGTTGGCGTAAGGGTAAAGGCACTGCACGAATTGTCACATGTTGCGGTTCGAGCACAGTTTCAATCCCCATCTGCGCCAGCTGCGCCTCGGCGCGCTGCAATACCCTTGTTTCATCAGGGGATATTTTCAGGCGAACCGGAATTAGCAACGGCTGCGCACAGGCGGCATTTTCGCCCGGCGTGAGTTGCACCTGCTTAAGCCAGCGTTCGGCCACCGGCAGTGCCAGAAGCATCAATTTACCGTCACGCTCCAGCAACGCCATATCCGGCGCGATGATCGTCAGCACACGACCAAAACTCTGGCTGTGGCCGTCCAGAGAAGGCTGAGGCGCCGGAATGGATGTTTGACGCTCCACGGCCGGCGTTTCCAGCAGTTTGCGGTACAACGCGCCCTGCTGCTTTTGATAGCCGGGCTGGACATTCGGGTAATTGGCACCCGTTGGACGCGGTGCGCCCCCGGCGGAGGAAAAGCGCGGCGCTTCCGGTTCACGCGCGACGGCGGGCTCCGCAAAATGGTTGCGGCCCGCCGCGACGCGGTTTTCCGGGATTGGGCGTGGCGCCGGTTCTGCGTGTTCCAGCGGCAACGACGTTTCAACCTGCTGCTGCAGCACGCTCAGCACGCCCTGATAGATAAAATCATGCACCAGTCGCGACTGGTGGAACCGTACTTCGTGCTTGGCAGGATGAACGTTCACATCCACTTGATGCGGGTCGATGTCCAGATAAAGCACGAAAGCAGGCTGCTGATCGGCCCCGAGCTTGTCTTCGCAGGCCTGGCGAATGGCGTGATTGATGAGACGGTCGCGCATCATGCGGCCGTTGACGTAGCAATACTGGATCTCCGCAAACGCAGCACTGCTCGCGTTTGGATCGGCAACCCAGCCGCGCAGCGCCAGATCGCCGTGCTGCCACTCAATGGCCAGGGCCTGTTCAAGGAACGGCGTACCGCAGATCGCCCCCAAACGGCGCTCTTTCTGTCCACCTTCTGCCACCGCGCGATACTGGCGCATCACCTTGCCGTTGTGGCTGAGGTTGATGGTGACATCGAATCGCGCCAGTGCGATACGCCGGATGATCTCGTCGATATGGCCGAACTCGGTCTTCTCAGTTCGCATAAACTTGCGTCGGGCGGGGGTGTTGTAGAAGAGATCTAATACTTCTAGCGTCGTGCCGACAGGGTGCGCTGCGGGTTTCACCGTCACGTCCATATCGCGCCCTTCGGCGTAAGCCTGCCAGGCTTCCTGCTGTTCGGCGGTACGGGAGGTCAGCGTTAAGCGCGAAACCGAACTGATACTCGCCAGCGCTTCACCGCGAAAGCCGAGGCTAATAATCGCTTCCAGGTCATCCAGAGAGGCAATTTTACTGGTGGCGTGACGGGCCAGCGCCAGCGCCAGCTCCTCTTTTTTTATGCCACAGCCGTTATCGCGAATGCGGATAAGCTTCGCGCCACCGCGCTCGATATCAATATCAATACGGGTCGCGCCCGCATCGAGGCTGTTTTCCACCAGCTCCTTCACGACCGACGCAGGGCGTTCCACCACCTCACCGGCGGCGATTTGGTTCGCAAGCTGCGGCGGCAGAACCTGAATCGGCATGAATTCTCCTTAGTTGGTCGCGGTCATCTCACCCGGCAGCGCTGCGCTGGCCGTCTGGCCTGCGCCACTCTGTGGCGCAGACTGCAGCGGATGGGCATCAAAGTATTTACGCAGACCGTTATAAATCGCTTCGGCAATTTGCTGCTGATAGCTGTCGCTTCCCAGCAGACGCTCTTCGCCGTTGTTACTGATAAAGCCCGTCTCTACGAGGATGGACGGGATATCTGGCGAGCGCAGAACGCCGAGGCTGGCATGTTCAGGACGACGCTTATGCAGCACGCCAATACTTTGCAGCTGGTTCAATACGTTAGTGGCGACATCATACCCGACGCGCTGAGAATGACCGAATTGTAAATCCAGCACCGCCTGGCTGAGATACGGGTCTGACTGGCTGTTTGCCAGCACATCGCCCGCGCCGCCCAACAGTTCGGACTGCTTCTCATGCTCTTCCAGCCAGTTGGCCATTTCGCTGTTGGCGCGACGGTTCGAGAGTACCCATACCGAGGCGCCGGTCGCGTTACGGTTTGGCGCAGCATCCGCGTGGATGGAGACCAGGAAGTTCGCATTCTGCTTACGTGCGACGTCCGACCGCCCCATCACCGAAATGAAGTAATCCCCGTCGCGGGTCAACACGCCTTTGAACATAGGGTCGTCGTTGAGCAGCGCACGCAGCTTACGGGCAATGGCGATGGTGACATTTTTCTCTTGCGTTCCCCCTGGGCCAATCGCACCCGGGTCCTGTCCACCGTGACCCGCATCGATGGCAATAATCACTTTGTCACCGCTGGCCGCTGCACGGCGCGCACTCGCTGCCGGACGCGTTACCGTATTGCTGCTGGTTGCCGCAGTGATGCGATCGTTCTGCGATTTAAACGGATTACGCGCAGGTTCAGCAGGACGCGGCGTATACACCGGTTCTTCGACGCGTTTCGCAACGACCGGCGGCGGTGGAGGCGGTGGCGGGACATCGGCATTGATGGTAAAGACAACCGTATAGTTCGCCCCGTTTTGCTGCTTCACCGCCTTCGTTTTGCCCTTTTCGGTCAGATCGACCACCAGGCGTAACGACTGGCTATCCTGCGGCGTACCCGAACGGATACTTTTCACCAGGTTGTTGCCGCTGAACTGCAGCGGGAGTCCCTGGATCACGCCTGTCTGTTTGATATCCAGCGCCACGCTGTGGCTGTCTGGCTGTGAAAACGCATACTCAGGATCGCCCATAAAGCTGAACGTGATCCGGGCCTGGCTTTCGCCGTTCGATACCTGAATATCTGAGAGGTTTGCCGCCCCGGCCTGCGCACACAGCAGCACGGTGGCAGCCAACAACCAACCTTTAACGCGATTTATCATCCCGTCATCCCTACGCTTAACCGGCCAGTCGCGCCAGTAAGGAACTGCCTGATGAGGAAACAGCACTGATGCGTGCCTCACGCCCTTGTGCCTGGTAATCTAAGTGAATTTCGACATCCGGGTCAGGCAGCACACCCGCACCTTGTTGCGGCCACTCCACCAGGCAGATGGCATCATTGGCAAAATAATCACGGATCCCCATAAATTCCAGCTCCTCAGGATCCGCAAGGCGGTATAAATCGAAGTGGTACACCATGAGATTTTCAAGGGTGTACGGTTCTACCAGCGTATAGGTTGGGCTTTTCACATTCCCGTTATGCCCTAACGCCTGCAAAAAACCCCGGCTGAAGGTGGTTTTACCCGCCCCTAAATCACCATACAGATAAATGACGGTTGCCCCCTGACAGGCCTGCGCCACGCGCTTGCCGAGTTCTAAAGTGGCTTGTTCATCAGGTAAAGGAATCGCTCGATTAGTCATTTTCTACGTCAATCACATCCGGGTTAACAACACGCCGCAGCGTGCAAAAGAGATCGGTGGCCAGCATACCGCGTGTACCGTAACGCGCAGCCAGTTTATCCGCCGCAACGCCGTGAGCCACGCAGCCCGCGCAGGCTGCATCATAAAGGGGAAGTTTCTGTCCAAGCAATGCGCCGATGATGCCGGAAAGCACATCGCCCATGCCGCCGCTCGCCATGCCCGCATTTCCGGCATCAATAATGCCCTGCGTCTCATCACAGGCGACAACGGTTCCTGCCCCTTTTAAAACAGCAACACCTCCGTAACGTTTTACCAGACGCTGAGCAGAAAGTAAGCGATCGCTTTCAATTTCTGCCACGCTGCAGTTAAGCAGCCGCGCGGCTTCGCCGGGGTGTGGCGTCAGAATGCGATTGTGACGCTTATCCGGGTTTATTGCCAGAAGGTTAAGCGCGTCGGCATCCCACAGCATCGGTTTGCGAAAATTCTCGACCTTTTGCAGGGCCTGTTTACCCCACGCCTGCTGCCCAAGCCCAGGACCGATCACCACCACATCCGCCCATTCGAGGCTTTCCTCCAGCGTCTGAGGCGTAAGTTCATGGACCATCAGCTCCGGTCGGGCGGTGACGATCGGTGCAATATTCTCAATGCGAGTGAGCACTCGCACTAATCCGGCGCCGCTGCGCAAAGCCGCTTCACCGGTCATGCGAATCGCACCCGCCGTACCGTGGTCGCCGCCCACAATGACCAGCCTGCCGTGATCGCCCTTATGGGCGGTCGGCCGACGCGGCGGGAGCCACGCTGCAAGCTGCGATGCATCAAAACGCGCGATGCGCATGTCCTGCCCGGCGAGCCAGCTCTCGAGTCCCAGCGCACTGTGGTGCAACACGCCAACGACATCCCGCGCTTTGCCGGTCAGTAATCCTGGCTTCAGGGCGATGAAGGTCACCGTATGGGCAGCCTGAATCACCGCCCCCGGCGTCGCGCCGGTCTGTGCCATCAGGCCAGAGGGAATATCCAGGGCGACTACCGGCGCGGAATGTCTGTTAGCGTGTTCAATGAGTGCGGCAACGTTTTCGCGCGGCGCGCTGCGCAGCCCGGTGCCCAGCAGCCCGTCAACAATCAGATCAACATCCTCTGGCCAGACGATATCAGGCGCATGAATCACACCACCTGCGTTCAGCCATGCCTCCCGCGCCGCGCTGGCCTCTTCCGGCAGCGGTTTATCACTTTCAAGAGCCAGCAACGTCACGCGGATCCCTGCAGCGACCGCGAGACGGGCGACGACGTAGCCGTCACCGCCGTTGTTGCCGTGCCCGCACAGAATCAGCCAGTGAGCGGCCTGCGGGAAGGTGCTTCGGGCTACGTCAAACGCTGCCTCACCTGCGCGCAGCATCAGTTCATACAGGGTAATCCCGAGGCTGTCTGCGGCCTCTTTTTCGGCGCGCCGGAGGTCATCCGCATGCCAGATGGAATGTGGTATACTTGCGGGGTTTTTCTTCACCGTATGGTCCGTCATGTCACAGCCCCTCGATCTCAATGAATTAGCGCAAAAAATAAAACAGTGGGGTGCTGAGCTTGGCTTCCAGAAGGTGGGCATTACCGATACCGACCTTTCCGCCAGCGAGCCGAAACTACAGGCCTGGCTGGACAAACAATACCACGGCGAAATGGAGTGGATGGCGCGTCATGGCATGATGCGCGCCCGTCCACACGAGCTTTTACCGGGCACATTACGCGTCATCAGCGTGCGCATGAACTATCTGCCCGCCAACGCGGCCTTTGCGCGCACGCTAAAAGACCCCTCGCTGGGTTACGTTAGCCGGTACGCCCTGGGACGTGATTACCATAAGCTTCTGCGTAACCGTTTAAAAAAACTCGGGGAAACTATTCAGCAGCACTGTGTTTCGCTGAATTTTAGACCCTTTGTCGATTCCGCGCCTATTCTTGAGCGTCCGATCGCCGAAAAAGCCGGGCTTGGCTGGACAGGTAAGCACTCACTTATCCTTAGCCGCGACGCCGGATCGTTCTTCTTCCTCGGTGAACTGCTGATTGATTTACCGCTGCCGGTAGACGGCCCGGTAGAGGAAGGCTGTGGCCGCTGCGTGGCCTGTATGACCATCTGCCCCACCGGCGCCATCGTTGAGCCCTACACCGTTGATGCGCGCCGCTGTATCTCCTACCTGACTATCGAACTGGAAGGGGCCATTCCAGAGGAATTCCGACCGCTTATCGGCAACCGCATCTACGGCTGCGACGATTGCCAGCTCATCTGCCCGTGGAACCGCTATTCGCAGCTTACGGACGAAGAGGATTTCAGCCCGCGTAAGGCGCTCCATGCCCCGCCGCTCATTGAGCTGTTCGCCTGGTCCGAGGCCTGGTTCCTGAAAGTGACGGAGGGTTCGGCTATTCGCCGTATCGGACATCTGCGCTGGCTGCGAAATGTCGCCGTCGCGCTGGGGAATGCCCCATGGGATGAAGCCAATATTCGGGCGCTTGAAAGCCGTCGAGGTGAGCACCCACTTCTTGATGAACACATAGAATGGGCGATTGCGCAGCAAATAGAGAAGCGTAATGCCTGCGTGGTCGAGGTGCAGCTACCGAAGAAACAGCGTCTGGTAAGGGTGATTGAAAAAGGGCTTCCGCGGGATGCCTGAACTATTCACAGCCTGTGAATAAAATTACAAACTCAAGCGCCATCTGGGCTGGAGATGAGGTCAAGTGATCTCAATAACATTTTGAAATCAAATTTTATACTTTAAATACAGTACGTTATGAAGATATTATTCACCCTGCTAAGTTTTAACCCTGTTTCGGTTAAGCGCAGTTTCTGTGGATAACTCTGTTCACAAGAGTATTTCAGAGACAATAGAAAACGTCCCCAGCGACACTTTTCGCTGTGGATATTTTAGAGATGAAGAAGAATTTGGAGCGGGAAACGAGACTCGAACTCGCGACCCCGACCTTGGCAAGGTCGTGCTCTACCAACTGAGCTATTCCCGCTTGGGTGGTCCGTGCTGTGGAAGCACTTTCAAATTTTGGAGCGGGAAACGAGACTCGAACTCGCGACCCCGACCTTGGCAAGGTCGTGCTCTACCAACTGAGCTATTCCCGCTTGGGCAGTCTGTGCTGTGAAAGCACTTTCAAATTTTGGAGCGGGAAACGAGACTCGAACTCGCGACCCCGACCTTGGCAAGGTCGTGCTCTACCAACTGAGCTATTCCCGCAAATCTGCACTGCTTTTGTTGCTGTCGTAACGTGTAATTCTCTGTCGTTACGGGAGGCGCATTATACGAGAAATCCTTTTAGCTGCAACCCCCCTTAAAGCGATTTTTTCGAAATTCAGTTCAAATGCTTATTTAATCGGCAAGCTGAACAATTTAACGACAAAAAACCGGCCACGCAAGGCGCCGGTTCTCAAAATCACAGCTTAATAAAGTTTTCGCGGTAGTAGGAAAGCTCCGCCACGGACTCTCGGATATCGTCCATCGCCTGATGCGTCCCCTGCTTTTTAAAGCCGTCGAGGATTTCAGGCTTCCAGCGACGCGCCAGCTCTTTCAGCGTGCTGACATCCAGATAGCGGTAGTGGAAGTAAGACTCCAGCTCCGGCATGTACTTAAACAGGAAACGACGATCCTGGCCGATGCTATTCCCACAAATAGGCGATTTGCCCGCCGGAACCCACTGTTTCAGGAACTCAAGCGTCGCCAGCTCCGCCTCACGGTCACCCATGGTGCTCGCCTTCACGCGCTCCACCAGACCACTGCCGGTGTGGGTGCGCACATTCCACTCATCCATCAACGCCAGCTGATCATCGGACTGATGCACCGCTATCGTTGGTCCTTCCGCCAGGATATTCAGGTTGGCGTCCGTCACCAGGGTTGCAATTTCAATGATGCGATCGCGCTCGGGATCCAGCCCGGTCATTTCGAGATCGATCCAAATCAGGTTGTTTTCATCCGCGCTCATGTTATTTTCCACCCTTCTCGCATAACCGGCAGTAGCAGGTTAACTAGTATTAATTAGAGTGTATCATAGAGGTTTTGCCCCCTACGGGCGACCAGGAGCCAGTGCGATTGAGTAAAAATAAACTCTCCAAAGGGCAGCAGCGCCGCGTGAATGCCAATCACCAGCGCCGTCTTAAAACCACTGCGGAGAAGGTCGATTACGACGACAACCTGTTTGGCGACCCAACGGAAGGCGTAGTCATCAGCCGTTTCGGTATGCACGCTGACGTGGAATCCGCCGATGGTGCGATTCACCGCTGCAACATCCGCCGGACCATTCGTTCTCTGGTGACCGGCGACCGCGTCGTCTGGCGGCCGGGTAAAGAGGCGGCGGAAGGCGTGACGGTAAAAGGTATCGTTGAAGCGGTCCATGAGCGCACGTCTGTGTTAACCCGTCCCGATTTCTACGACGGGGTCAAACCGATTGCCGCCAACATTAACCAGATTGTTATCGTATCAGCGATTTTGCCCGAACTGTCGCTCAATATTATCGACCGATACCTCGTCGCCTGCGAAACGCTGCAGGTTGAGCCGATTATCGTACTGAACAAAATCGATCTGCTGGACGACGATGGGATGGCCTTCGTCAATGAGCAGATGGATATCTATCGCAAGATTGGCTACCGCGTCCTGATGGTCTCCAGCTACACCAAAGATGGTCTGAAACCGCTGGAAGAGGCGCTTACCGATCGCATCAGCATCTTTGCGGGCCAGTCCGGCGTGGGCAAATCGAGCCTGCTGAACAACCTGCTTGGCCTCCAGCAAGAGATCCTCACCAACGATGTCTCTGATGTCTCGGGCCTGGGCCAGCACACCACTACCGCGTCACGCCTGTATCACTTCCCGCACGGGGGCGATGTCATCGACTCCCCGGGCGTGCGAGAGTTCGGTTTATGGCACCTGGAGCCGGAACAAATCTTTAACGGATTTGTCGAATTCCATGATTATTTAGGCGCTTGCAAGTACCGCGACTGTAAACACGGTAACGACCCAGGCTGCGCTATCCGTGAAGCGGTTGAGAAAGGCGAAATTGCGGAGACCCGCTTCGAGAATTACCACCGTATTCTTGAGAGCATGGATCAGGTAAAAACGCGTAAAAACTTTTCTGATTCTGATAACTGACAACTAAGCTAAGCATCGCTAAAATCGTCCCCTTTTTTCAGGTTCCGGCGGCTTAACGCCGGATCAGGAACGACAAAACAATGGCCTGGAGGCTACCTTGTTAAACGCATTTAAACTTTCGCTTCAATACATTCTGCCAAAACTGTGGCTCACTCGCCTGGCGGGCTGGGGCGCGAGCAAACGCGCAGGCTGGCTGACCAAACTGGTCATCGACCTTTTCGTAAAATATTACAAGGTCGACATGAAAGAGGCGCAGAAGCCGGATACCGCCAGCTACCGCACCTTCAACGAATTCTTCGTGCGCCCATTGCGTGATGATGTGCGCCCGGTGAACACCGACCCTAACGTCCTGGTGATGCCGGCAGACGGCGTGATCAGCCAGTTGGGTAACATCGAAGACGACAAAATTCTGCAGGCGAAGGGCCACAACTACAGCCTGGAAGCGCTGCTGGCGGGCAATTACCTGATGGCGGATCTGTTCCGCAACGGCACCTTTGCCACCACCTATCTGTCACCGCGCGACTACCACCGCGTGCACATGCCGTGTAACGGTATCCTGCGTGAGATGATCTACGTGCCGGGCGATCTGTTCTCCGTGAACCACCTGACCGCGCAAAACGTACCGAACCTGTTTGCCCGTAACGAACGCGTCATCTGCCTGTTCGATACTGAATTCGGCCCTATGGCGCAGATTCTGGTGGGCGCGACCATTGTCGGCAGCATCGAAACCGTCTGGGCTGGCACCATTACCCCACCGCGTGAAGGCGTGATCAAGCGCTGGACGTGGCCTGCCGGTGAAGAAGAAGGCTCTGTCGCCCTGCTGAAAGGCCAGGAAATGGGTCGCTTCAAGCTGGGCTCTACCGTCATCAACCTGTTTGCGCCGGGCAAAGTGAAGCTGGCTGAGCAGCTCGAAAGCCTGTCGGTCACCAAACTGGGTCAGCCGCTGGCGGTCTCTACCGAAACCTTCGTGACGCCGGATGCAGAACCGGCTCCGCTGCCGCAAGAAGAGATCGACGCCGAGCACGACGCCAGCCCGCTGGTTGACGACAAAAAAGACGAAGGCTAACAACAGAAGGATCGCTGACGTGCGCCCGATTATCGTTCTACTGATGGCCTGGTGCCTCAGCATGGGGGCGTACGCAGCGACAGCCCCCGACGCCAAACAGATAACCCAGGAACTGGAGCAGGCGAAAGCGGCCAAACCCGCTCAGCCAGAGACCGTCGAGTCGCTCCAGTCCGCACTGAACGCGCTTGAGGAGCGGAAAGGCTCGCTTGAGCGCGCTCAGCAGTATCAGCAGGTTATCGACAACTTCCCCAAACTCTCGCAGACGCTGCGCGCGCAGCTCAATAATTTGCGTGACGAACCGCGCGATGTGCCCGCAGGGATGACCTCCGACGCACTGAACCAGGAGATCCTGCAGGTCAGCAGCCAGCTTCTGGAAAAGAGCCGCCTTGCTCAGCAGGAGCAGGAACGAGCGCGTGAAATTGCCGACTCCCTCAGCCAGCTTCCGCAGCAGCAAACCGACGCCCGTCGCCAGCTTAATGAAGTTGAGCGCCGCGTGGGTACGCAAAACGGCAACACGCCACAGGCGCAGGCCCAAAATCTGGGCCTGCAGGCAGAATCAGCTCGCCTGAAGGCCCTTGTCGATGAGCTCGAGCTGGCGCAGCTTTCCGCCAATAACCGCCAGGAGCTGTCACGGATGCGCTCTGAACTCGCTCAGAAGCAGAGCGAGCAGCTTGACGCGTATCTTCAGGCCCTGCGCAACCAGCTCAACAGCCAGCGCCAGCGTGAAGCGGAGCGCGCGCTGGAAAGTACCGAGCTGCTCGCTGAAAACAGCGAAAATCTGCCTGCCGGTATCAACGAACAATTCAGGGTCAACCGCGAGCTTTCCGCCGCGCTGAACCAGCAGGCGCAGCGTATGGATCTGGTGGCCTCGCAGCAGCGTCAGGCCACTAATCAAACCCTTCAGGTTCGCCAGGCGCTGAACACCCTGCGCGAGCAGTCCCAGTGGCTCGGATCGTCAAACCTGCTGGGCGAAGCGCTGCGCGCCCAGGTCGCGCGCCTGCCGGAGATGCCGAAGCCGCAGCAGCTGGATACCGAGATGGCCCAGCTGCGCGTTCAGCGACTGCATTTTGAAGATCTTCTCAATAAACAGCCGCAAATCCGCCAGATCCGTCAGGCTGATGGACAGCCGCTGACCAGCGAGCAAAACCGTATTCTGGAAGCCCAGCTGCGTACCCAGCGTGAACTGCTGAACTCTCTGCTCCAGGGCGGGGATACGCTGATTCTGGAGCTGACCAAGCTAAAAGTGTCCAACAGCCAGCTGGAAGATGCGCTGAAAGAGGTGAACGAGGCGACGCACCGTTATCTCTTCTGGACGTCAGACGTGCGTCCGATGACCTTCTCGTGGCCAATTGAGATTGTCCAGGATCTGCGCCGTCTGATTTCGCTGGATACCTTCAGCCAGCTGGGACAGGCCAGCGTGATGATGCTCACCAGCAAAGAGACCATTTTCCCGCTGCTGGGGGCGTTGATTCTGGTGGGCTTCAGCATTTACTCGCGCAGACATTTCACCCGCTTCCTCGAGCGTTCCAGCTCCCGGGTGGGGAAGGTTACCCAGGATCACTTCTGGCTGACATTGCGCACCGTATTCTGGTCGATTCTTGTCGCCTCCCCGCTGCCGGTGCTGTGGATGACGCTGGGCTATGGCCTGCGGGAAGCCTGGCCCTATCCGCTCGCGGTAGCAATTGGCGATGGCGTCACCGCCACGGTACCGCTGCTGTGGGTGGTGATGATTTGTGCCACCTTTGCGCGACCCAATGGCCTGTTTATCGCCCACTTTGGTTGGCCGCGTAATCGCGTGGCGCGCGCCATGCGTTACTATCTGATGAGCATCGGGCTGATTGTGCCGCTGATTATGGCGCTGATCATGTTCGATAATCTCAACGACCGCGAATTCTCAGGCTCGCTGGGCCGCCTCTGCTTTATGCTGATATGCGGAGCGCTGGCCATCGTCACGCTCAGCCTGAAACGCGCGGGTATTCCGCTCTATCTGGATAAAACCGGCAGCGGCGACAACATGTTCAACCGGCTGCTCTGGAACCTGCTGCTCAGCGCACCGTTGATTGCGATGCTGGCAGCCGCGGTGGGCTACCTGGCGACGTCGCAGGCGCTGTTAGCACGTCTGGAAACCTCGGTGGCCATCTGGTTCCTGCTGCTGGTGGTATACCACGTGATCCGCCGCTGGATGCTGATACAGCGCCGCCGTCTGGCGTTTGACCGTGCCAAGCATCGCCGGGCGGAGATCCTCGCCCAGCGCGCGCGGGGTGAGGAGGAGCCAAACCACGTTAACAGTACGGAAGGTACGACGGAGGCGGATGAGGTCGAGCTGGATCTGGATGCCATCAGTACCCAGTCCCTGCGTCTGGTTCGCTCTATCCTGATGCTGATTGCCCTCCTGTCGGTCATCTTCCTGTGGTCGGAGATCCACTCGGCATTTGGCTTCCTGGAGAACATCTCGCTGTGGGATGTGACCTCCACGGTGCAGGGCGTTGAAAGCCTGGAGCCGATCACCTTAGGGGCAGTGCTGATTGCCATTCTGGTGCTGATCATCACCACCCAGCTGGTGCGCAACTTCCCGGCGCTGCTGGAGCTGGCGCTGCTGCAGCATCTGGATTTAACGCCGGGTACGGGCTATGCGATCACGACCATTACCAAGTATCTGATCATGCTGTTTGGTGGACTGGTTGGCTTCTCGATGATCGGCATTGAGTGGTCGAAGCTCCAGTGGCTCGTCGCAGCGCTCGGCGTTGGGTTAGGTTTTGGTTTACAGGAGATCTTCGCCAACTTCATCTCGGGCCTGATCATTCTGTTCGAAAAACCGATCCGTATTGGCGATACCGTCACGATCCGCGATCTGACCGGCAGCATCACGAAGATCAACACCCGAGCGACGACGATCAGCGACTGGGACAGGAAAGAGATCATCGTGCCAAACAAGGCGTTTATCACCGAGCAGTTCATCAACTGGTCGCTGTCAGACTCCGTTACCCGTGTGGTGCTGACGGTGCCGGCACCGTCGGACGCTAACAGCGAAGAGGTCACCCAGATCCTCTACACCGCTGCTGAACGCTGCTCGCTGGTGATCGACAACCCGGCGCCGGAAGTCTTCCTTGTGGATTTACAGCAGGGGATCCAGATTTTCGAGCTGCGTATCTACGCCGCCGAAATGGGACACCGTATGCCGCTGCGCCATGAGATCCACCAGCTGATTCTGGCGGGCTTCCGCGAGCACGGTATTGATATGCCGTTCCCACCGTTCCAGATGCGTCTGGAAAGCCTGGACGGGCGTAAAACGGGAAGAACGCTGACGTCAGCGGCGCGTACGCGCCCGGCGGGCAGTTTGTAACGCGTCTCCCCTCCCTTTCGGGAGGGGAATATTCCCGCTACGCCACTTCTGCGATGTACGCCGTCGCGCGTCGACGGTAATTCTCATAAATCCCCATCGCCAGCAGCGAGAAGAAGATTGGGCCGCCCACCATCCACAGCGCGCTGTTCCAGTCGTTCGCCTCAATTACCGGCTGGATAATGGTGAAGATGTTGGCAAACGCCACCACCAGCAGCACCACCGTGGTGGCCAGCAGCGTTGCCGCGCGGGTTTTAAAGATCACAAACGGACGTTCAAGGTCCTGCTTCGCCTTAAAGAACGGGAACGCCAGGGTCAGGAACAGGTACGGTAGCGTCATCGACACGTTCGCCATCAGGGTCAGCTTGTTGTAAAACGCAGACGCCGTATCGCCGCCAAATGACACCAGCAGAATGAACGCACATACCAGCAGGCACTGCATCCACATCGCGTTAGCAGGCATCCCCGTCGTGTTGAGCTGGGTCATGCGCGCAGGCCACAGCGCCTTCGGCGTACCCTGAATAATCGCTTTCAGCGGCGAATAGATCAGCGTGAAGAATGCGCCGGTATAGGCGAGGAACATCGACAGACCGGTAATACGCGCAAACCAAATGCCCAGCGTTGCCGCCGCATCCGTCGTCAGGTTCATCGCCTGCCCCAGCGTCATCCCCAGGCTTTTCATCAGCACATAGGTGATGTTGCCAAGGTTAGTGGTGTTGTTGCTCAGCACCTGCTGCCAGTTGGTGCTGACGCCCCAAAGAAAAATCGCCAGCGAATAGCCGATGGAAATCACGATGGCGGCAAAAATAATCCCTTTGGCAAAGTTTTTCTCCGGGTTCTCGGTCTTGTCGACCAGCCCGCCCACCGCTTCAATACCGCCGTAGGCGAAGATGGCAAACACCACGAAGGAGAGCATAGCCAGCCCGGACTGGTAACCTGGATTAGGCGATGAAACGAAGTTCACCTCCTGCGCAAAATGACCACCGTTCAGGCACAGGATAGCGATACTCACCAGCAGCAGCACCAGGTTCAGGCACATCACGGAAATACCGCCAACGGCAGTGATACGGGCAATTTTATTGATACCTTTAGACGCCACCAGCGTCACGACAACCATCCAGCATACCGCCAGAATCCCGACGACCTGCGTGGAGCTCAGCCCGGCTAACGACCAGACCTGGGTTTTATCGGCACCGAAAACAAACGTCGAGAACGGCACCCAGACTTTAGCGGCCGTACTGACCATCCAGACGACGTAGGATGAGAACCACATAAACGTACCGATAAAGGCATAACGCGGGCCGACGCTGTTGTTCATCCATGAGTAAATCCCGCCCTCTTCTTTCCGGTAAGCCGAGCCCATTTCCGCCATCATCAGCGCAAACGGGATAAAGAAGAACAGAGCAGAAACGATATAAAACGGCGTCGCGCTATAGCCCATCAGATAGAACGCGGAGGGGCTGTTGGCAAAGCCAAACACTGAGGTAAATATCATCAGGATGAGCCCGGTGAGGGTCATCTTTTTGAGTGAGTGGGACATAGAACCATCCAAAGAGGAATTAAACTGCGCGGATGGTAGCAGAAGACCAGACTAATATTGTGGCTATAAAGGCCAAATTAAGAAAAACACCCGTATATTGATAATAGGGCAGTTTTTAATGTGGCAGGGCCAAGTGACCGAGTAGGCCGGGTAAGCGACAGCGCCACCCGGCAATTCTTCAAGCGCGATCGACCGTAAAGGCAATCACATCGCCCAGCTGCTCGGCGCCCAGCGCCAGCATCACCAGACGGTCTACACCCAGCGCCACGCCGGAGCAATCCGGCAGGCCCGCTTT
Organism: Enterobacter sp. SGAir0187; assembly: GCF_002952735.2. Classification (NCBI taxonomy): domain Bacteria; kingdom Pseudomonadati; phylum Pseudomonadota; class Gammaproteobacteria; order Enterobacterales; family Enterobacteriaceae; genus Enterobacter; species Enterobacter sp. SGAir0187. Next base: position 2,184,915 of record NZ_CP025034.2, read on the forward strand.
TAACGCTTCCAGCAGGTTGGTATCGATCGGCTGCTGTGGCAGGCCGCGCGCGGCGCGCTTGCGGTTATCCTGCTCGAAACGCTGCGCCTGCTCGCGGGCGTCGGTCAGTTCGTGGAAGCCGTTCGCCAGCTCAATACCTTTGTAATAGACCTCAAAACGCTCTGCGACACGATGGTCTTCGGTACTGATCTGCGCCAGTGACGCCTGGCTTGCCGGGAAGTGATAGACAAACGTCGGACGGTCTTTACCAATCTGCGGTTCCACGCCGAAGGTGAACAGCAGCTGCAGCAGCGTGTCGCGATCCTCTTCGGTATCCGCCACGTTGCTCAGATCCAGTTTTGCCGCCACTTCGCGCAGCTGGGTTTTGTCCGCCGACAGCGGATCGATTTCCAGATAGCGCTGGAAGGCCTGCTGATAAGAGAGCGTTTCAGCTTCCGAGCAGTCCAGGACCTGCTGCAGCAGATCGTCCACCTCATTCATCAGGCGGTACATATCATAATGCGGGCGGTACCACTCCAGCATGGTGAATTCCGGGTTGTGGTGACGCCCCATCTCTTCATTACGGAAACTGCGGCACAGCTGATAGACCGGACCACACCCCGCCGCCAGCAGGCGTTTCATGTGGTATTCCGGGCTGGTCATCAGATACAAATTCATGCCCTGAGAGTGGCCGGGTCCAACAAAACGGGTTTCAAACGGGACCAGATGAATATCCGTTACCGTTGCCTGACTCATGCACGGGGTTTCCACCTCCAGGACGCCGCGGTCGGCAAAGAAACGGCGGATCTCCGTCATAATTGCAGCGCGTTTTAACAGATTAGGGATGGATGCGCTCGGCTCCCAGGTGGCCGTTTCGCTCATGAGTTGTTCTCCGATTTCAGACAAGGGCACGAAGTCTACTCGTTAGCAGGGACAGAGACAAATTTTGCGCAGTAAAAAAGCGCATTTCATTTAGGTGAACAATTGCGTGATGCAATTCATCAATCTCAATGATAAATCGCCGGACAGAACTGCAAAAAAATCGAACACGTCAAATTTCCCTGACATCTACACGGTTATACTGTTTTACCCATAAAGGAGCAGTGGAAACGCTTTCGCAATCGTCCTTTTGGACGGGTGAACTACCTTTAGTTTGTCGCGTTGCGAAATAACAAAAATCTGGAGGAATGTCGTGCAAACTTTTCAGGCCGATCTTGCCGTAATAGGCGCTGGCGGGGCTGGATTACGTGCTGCGATTGCTGCAGCGCAAGCTAATCCCAACGCTAAAATCGCATTGATTTCAAAAGTCTATCCAATGCGCAGCCACACGGTGGCCGCAGAAGGAGGGTCCGCCGCCGTTGCGCAGGATCATGACAGCTTTGAATACCATTTCCACGACACGGTTGCAGGGGGCGACTGGCTTTGCGAACAGGATGTCGTCGACTACTTTGTGCACCATTGTCCAACGGAGATGACCCAGCTTGAACAGTGGGGATGTCCGTGGAGCCGCCGTCCGGACGGCAGCGTCAACGTTCGCCGCTTTGGCGGCATGAAGATCGAACGCACCTGGTTCGCCGCCGATAAGACCGGCTTCCACATGCTGCACACCCTGTTCCAGACCTCCCTTCAGTTCCCACAAATTCAGCGCTTCGATGAGCATTTCGTCCTCGACATTCTGGTGGATGAGGGACACGCGCGCGGCCTGGTGGCGATGAACATGATGGAAGGCACGCTCGTCCAGATCCGCGCCAATGCGGTGGTGATGGCGACGGGCGGTGCGGGTCGTGTTTATCGTTATAACACCAACGGCGGCATCGTTACCGGCGACGGTATGGGTATGGCGCTCAGCCACGGCGTGCCGCTGCGCGATATGGAGTTCGTGCAGTATCACCCAACTGGTCTGCCGGGCTCCGGCATTCTGATGACGGAAGGCTGCCGCGGTGAAGGCGGTATTCTGGTCAACAAAAACGGCTACCGCTACCTGCAGGATTACGGCATGGGTCCGGAAACCCCGCTCGGCGAGCCGAAGAACAAGTACATGGAGCTCGGCCCGCGTGACAAAGTCTCTCAGGCTTTCTGGCACGAGTGGCGCAAAGGCAACACCATCTCCACGCCGCGCGGCGACGTGGTTCACCTCGACCTGCGTCACCTGGGCGAGAAAAAACTGCTGGAACGTCTGCCGTTCATTTGCGAGCTGGCGAAAGCCTACGTCGGCGTCGATCCGGTGAAAGAGCCTATTCCAGTCCGCCCAACGGCGCACTACACCATGGGCGGGATCGAAACCGACCAGCAGTGTGAAACCCGTATTAAGGGTCTGTTCGCCGTCGGTGAATGTTCCTCCGTGGGCCTGCACGGTGCTAACCGCCTCGGCTCAAACTCGCTGGCCGAGCTGGTCGTCTTTGGCCGCATGGCGGGCGAGCGCGCGATGGAGCGGGCGGCAACCGCAGGCGAAGCCAACGGTGCCGCGCTGGATGCACAGGTCGCCGACGTTGAAAAACGCCTGAAAGATCTGGTGAACCAGGAAGGTAACGAAAACTGGTCGAAGATCCGCGACGAGATGGGCCTGTCGATGGAAGAAGGCTGCGGTATTTACCGTACCCCTGAGCTGATGCAAAAAACCGTTGACAAGCTGGCGGAACTGCAGGAGCGCTTCAAGCGCGTGCGCATCACCGATACCTCCAGCGTTTTCAACACCGACCTGCTCTATACCATTGAACTGGGCCACGGCCTGAACGTGGCGGAATGTATGGCGCACTCTGCACTGGCGCGTAAAGAGTCGCGTGGTGCCCACCAGCGTCTGGACGAAGGCTGTACCGAGCGTGACGACGTCAACTTCCTGAAACACACACTCGCCTGGCGCGATGCGGATGGCACCACACGTCTGGACTACAGCGACGTGAAAATCACCACGCTGCCACCGGCTAAACGCGTGTACGGTGCAGAAGCAGAAGCCGCCGAGAAGAAGGAGAAGGCGAATGGCTGAGATGCAAACACTCAAAGTTGAAGTGGTGCGCTACAACCCGGAAGTGGATGCCGCACCGCACAGTGCTTTCTATGAAGTCCCTTACGACGAGCAAACCTCCCTGCTGGACGCGCTCGGCTATATCAAAGACAACCTGGCGCCAGACCTGAGCTACCGCTGGTCCTGCCGCATGGCGATCTGCGGCTCCTGCGGCATGATGGTCAACAAGGTGCCGAAGCTGGCCTGTAAGACCTTCCTGCGTGACTATACCAAAGGCATCAAGGTCGAAGCCCTGGGCAACTTCCCGATTGAACGCGATCTGGTGGTCGATATGACCCACTTTATCGAAAGCCTGGAAGCCATTAAGCCCTACATCATCGGCAACCCGCGCACGCCGGATCAGGGGCCAAACACCCAGACCCCGGCTCAGATGGCGAAATACCATCAGTTCTCCGGCTGCATCAACTGCGGTCTTTGCTACGCTGCCTGTCCACAGTTTGGCCTGAACCCAGAGTTCATCGGCCCGGCCGCCATTACCCTGGCGCACCGCTATAACGAAGACAGCCGAGACCACGGTAAAAAAGAACGTATGGCGCAGCTTAACAGCCAGAACGGCGTCTGGACCTGTACCTTTGTGGGTTATTGCTCCGAAGTCTGTCCGAAGCACGTCGACCCGGCCGCCGCTATTCAGCAGGGTAAAGTGGAAAGCTCGAAAGACTTTCTTATCGCTACCCTGAAACCACGCTAAGGAGTGCATGATGACGACTAAACGCAAAGCCTATGTGCGGCCTGTGCCGTCCACCTGGTGGAAAAACCTGCCGTTTTATCGCTTCTACATGCTGCGTGAAGGCACGGCGGTACCGGCGGTCTGGTTCAGCCTTGAGCTGATGTACGGCGTTTTTGCCCTCAAGCATGGCCCGGAAACCTGGGCCAGCTTTGTCGGTTTCCTGCAAAACCCGATCATAGTCATTCTCAACCTGATTGTGCTCGCGGCCGCGCTGCTGCATACCAAAACCTGGTTTGAACTGGCGCCAAAAGCGGCGAACATCATTGTAAAAGGCGAGAAAATGGGGCCAGAGCCGGTGATTAAGGGGCTCTGGGCGGTGACGGTTCTGGTCACCGTGGTCATTCTGTTTGTCGCACTGTTCTGGTAAGGAGACTATTGTGATCTATCCAAATCCAAAACGTTCGGACGAGCCGGTCTTCTGGGGCCTCTTTGGCGCAGGCGGCATGTGGAGTGCCATCATTGCCCCCGTCATCATTCTGCTGGTCGACATTATGCTGCCGCTGGGGCTGTTCCCGGGCGATGCGCTGAGCTACGAGCGCGTACTGGCGTTCGCGAGCAGCTTTATCGGCCGCGTGTTCATCTTCCTGATGATCGTCCTGCCACTGTGGTGTGGCCTGCACCGTATTCACCATGCGATGCATGACCTGAAAATCCATGTACCGAGCGGGAAATGGGTATTCTACGGTCTGGCGACCATCCTGACCGTGGTGACGCTGATTGCGGTGGTCACCCTCTGACGCCTCTGGCCCGCCATCCGGCGGGCCTTTTATTTCTGCATCTTTCCCACCAGCCACTGGGCAAACTCACTCATTGCGGGCGTTTCTGCGCGTGACTGCAGCCTCGTGAGCCAGTAGCTGCCAAGGTCAATCTGCGTCGCAAAGGGTTGCACAATGCGCTCACTGTTCAGCAGGTGGGTAAACATATCGACAGGGGCAATCGCTATGCCCACGCCTGCCTGCGCAGCTTCCAGCATGGTCACGGACGAATCAAACACCATCACCCGGTGCGTCGGTGAAGGCGGATGTTCTCCCGCGGCCTGCATCCAGGCGGTCCACTCGTCGCGCCGGTAAGAACGCAGCAGGGTAAACTTCAGGATATCGGCAGGAGTAGGCAACGCGGCAGCGATATCTGGGGTGCAAAGCGGTGCCAGCGGCGCAAAACAGAGAAATGTCGCTTCCGTGCCGTGCCACGCCCCTCCGCCATAGCGAATGGCGTAATCAAGCCCCTCGGCTGCCGGATCGACGCGATTGTTGTGCGTCGACAGCTGAAGATCGATATGCGGATAGCAGCGACGAAAGTCAGCGAGCTGCGAGAATAACATCCCCGTAGCAAAGGTACCCACCACGCCAATTTTCAGCTTCTCCTGAGCGCGCTGGCTGGCAAAGCGATCCAGCATTCCGGCAATTCGGTCGAACGAGTCATTCAGTACCGGCAGCAAATTCTCGCCTTCCGTGGTCAACATCAGCCCACGGGAAACGCGGACGAAGAGCTGGCAGTTCAGGTGCTGCTCCAGCGCCTTTACGTGCTGGCTTATCGCGGAATGGGTGACATTCAGCTCGATAGCGGCATGCGTAAAACTGAGGTGCCTGGCGGCGGCTTCAAACGCCCGCAGGGAATTAAGAGGAAGATAGCTGCGCGTCATGGTCTCGTCCGTTAGAAAAATTAACAGCTAATGCTAAATTTAACCGTTTGTCAGCCACAGTCAAATCTCACAGACTACAGCGGTCTGACGGGCCCGGACACTCCCTTGAACTGCTATTACGGAAGATAACTAATGATGAAAAAAACCTTAAGCTGTGCCCTGCTGCTCAGCGTTGCCAGCACTGCATTCGCCGCACCGATGTCCGAAAAACAGCTGGCTGAAGTGGTGGAACGTACTGTTACGCCGCTGATGAACGCGCAGGCCATTCCGGGTATGGCGGTGGCGGTGATTTATCAGGGTCAGCCGCACTACTTTACCTTCGGTAAAGCTGATGTTGCAGCGAACAAACCCGTCACCCCGCAAACCTTGTTCGAGCTGGGTTCGATAAGTAAAACCTTCACCGGCGTATTGGGTGGCGATGCGATTGCGCGCGGTGAAATAACGCTGGGCGATCCGGTGACCACATACTGGCCTGAGCTCACGGGCAAGCAGTGGCAGGGCATTCGCATGCTGGATCTGGCAACCTATACCGCAGGCGGTCTGCCGTTGCAGGTGCCGGATGAGGACACGGATACCGCCTCCCTGCTGCGCTTTTATCAAAACTGGCAGCCAAAGTGGAAGCCGGGCACCACGCGTCTTTACGCTAACACCAGCATCGGTCTTTTTGGCGCGCTGGCGGTCAAACCCTCCGGCATGAGCTATGAGCAGGCCATGACGACGCGGGTCTTTAAGCCGCTCAAGCTGGACCATACCTGGATTAACATCCCGAAAGCGGAAGAGGCGCATTACGCCTGGGGATACCGTGACGGTAAAGCGGTCCACGTTTCGCCAGGGATGCTGGACGCGGAAGCCTATGGCGTAAAAACCAACGTGCAGGATATGGCAAGCTGGGTGATGGTCAACATGATGCCGGACTCCCTTCAGGATTCCCCACTTAAGCACGGTATTGCCCTGGCACAGTCTCGCTACTGGCGCGTGGGAGCCATGTATCAAGGATTGGGCTGGGAAATGCTGAACTGGCCGGTCGACGCCCAAACGGTGGTCGGGGGCAGCGACAATAAGGTGGCGCTGGCGCCGTTGCCTGCAAGAGAAGTGAATCCACCGGCACCACCGGTTAAGGCCTCCTGGGTCCATAAAACGGGCTCTACCGGCGGATTTGGCAGCTACGTGGCATTTATTCCTGAAAAGCAGCTCGGCATTGTGATGCTGGCGAATAAAAGCTATCCGAACCCGGCACGCGTTGAGGCGGCATACCGTATCCTCGACGCGCTGCAGTAAAACATTGCCGGGTGGCGGCTTCGCCTTACCCGGCCTATAAAATCCACAGTGTGCGGCGAAATACCCCGCACACTCTTCCGCATTTTTCCTGCTGTCATCTACACTTAACAAAAAACAGTAAGGAAACTCCTATGCGCATTCTGCCTGTTATCGCCGCGGTGACAGCCGCGTTTTTAGTGGTTGCCTGCAGTTCCCCTACCCCACCGCCAGGCGTTACCGTCGTCACGCCTTTTGATGCACAACGCTTCCTTGGAACATGGTATGAAATCGCGCGCCTCGACCATCGGTTTGAGCAGGGCTTAGAGAAGGTCACTGCGAATTACAGTCCGATGGATGATGGCGGTATTCAGGTGATCAACCGGGGCTATAATCCCGATCGTGAGATGTGGCAGCAGTCGGTTGGGAAAGCGTACTTCACTGGCGACCCGCGGCGAGCCGCGCTCAAGGTCTCTTTCTTTGGCCCGTTTTATGGCGGCTATAACGTGATCGCGCTCGACAGAGAGTACCGTCACGCGCTGATCTGCGGGCCGGATCGCAACTACCTGTGGATACTCTCTCGCACGCCAACTCTTTCACCAGAAATGAAGCAGCAGATGCTGGACGTCGCGACCCGGCAAGGGTTTGATGTGTCAAAACTTATCTGGGTAAAACAGCCCCATTAGTGGGTGCTGAGCTTAAGCCCAACGATCCCCGCCACAATCAACGCGAGGCTGGCAATACGCGCCAGACTCGCTGACTCGCCAAGCAGCAGAATGCCGGTGATGGCAGCCCCCACCGCGCCAATACCCGTCCAGACGGCATAAGCCGTTCCCACAGGCAGAGAGCGCATCGCCCAGGATAACAGAACGATACTGACGATCATGGCGGTAACGGTAATGACGCTGGGCGTCAGGCGGGTAAATCCGTGGGTGTACTTGAGACCAATCGCCCATACCACTTCGAGCAGGCCAGCAATAAAAAGAATGATCCAGGACATGTCAGGCTCCTTAACTTAATGCAAGTTGGGGCCGTCCCCGGTGAAAGAAACGCTTACGGGTCGTCCCGTAAGGCAGAGATTACGCCCCCTATTGTGGTTAGCGTGCTATTTTTTTTCAATCATTTTTTGCTGAACACGTTAAGGCAAGAAATAGCCGCAGTATGGCGCGGAGTTCCGGCTTTTAGCACTCATCCGACTTCTCTATGATGATGTGCTTTCTGATGGCAGGAAGCCAAACCACTAGCCGACTGCGAATAAAATATGTTCAAAATTCTTTTGATTGACCGTTGTCACTTCACCCGCGCGGGGTTTGAAGCATGGCTCAATCATTCCGGTTTGTTCCCGGGACACTACGTTGTGACCGGGCTAAATAATCTGTTTCTTGCCAGAGAACACATTCTGCAATGGAAACCTGCGCTGGTCATCGCTGACCTGTACGGCTTCAGGCAGGATATTCACCATTTTCAGCAGCTCTCTTCTCTGCTTAACGCCAGTGAACGCTTACCGTTTATTTTACTGCAGTCGGGAGAGGACAGCGGCATGACCGACTGGCTTGGGAAGTTCCCGGTGTGGTCGTCACTGTTGAAAAACGCCAGTCTCAAAGAAGTGGCGACGGTTATCAACGACGCATTACGCTCGCGCGCAGGCGCTGACAGGCCAACGGCGGCGGCCCCCTTGCTGACCCGCCAGGAAGAGAAGGTGCTGACATTGTGGATGGACGGCGCGAGCAATCAAAAAATTGCCGCTCACCTGAGTATCAATGGAAAAACGGTTTATACCTATAAACGCAATATCCGCATGAAATTACATATGGATACGCGTTTTTCTCCGTTCTTATCCCTGCAGGAATCAGAAAGCTGACGGTACGAAACCCGGCTGGTCCCGTACCGTTTATTCGTTACTGCTGAGCTTTTGTTGCCGCACCAGAGATTGCGCTACCACCTTCAGAAATATCCTGACCGACGCCACGCGTGGTATTACAGGCCGTTAACACTGAAGAAAGTACCAGGACTGAAAAGATCGCTGCAATTGTCTTCTTAACCATAATATCTTCCTTTTATAGCCAAAGTTGTTTTGTGTATAGCAACTTAAGGATAGACAAAATCCGGCCGGTTGACGGAAAAGGACACATTTTTAGGAAAATTAGACGAACTTAGCTGGCGGCGTGAGAAATGATATGACCTAGATCCTGGATATCTTGTCCCATTCCACGCGTGGTGTTGCACCCGGAAAGTAATGCACTGGAGAGCGCTAACAGAAGCAGAATTTTAACGGTACGTTTCATCATCCCTGCCTGCAAAAATCAGGCGCAGCGGGCGCTGCGCCTTCAGTCATACGTAAATTACTTCACGCGGGACACGTATTCGCCGGAGCGAGTATCCACTTTGATCACTTCGCCAGTCTGTACGAACAGTGGCACTTTCACCACTGCGCCGGTAGACAGTTTGGCTGGCTTACCGCCGGTACCTGCGGTATCACCCTTCAGACCTGGATCGGTTTCTACGATTTCCAGTTCTACGAAGTTTGGTGGGGTCACCGCGATAGGCTGGCCGTTCCACAGGGTCACGATGCACTCAGCCTGATCCAGCAGCCATTTAGCGCTGTCACCTACCGCTTTCTCATCAGCAGAGAGCTGTTCGAAAGTGGAGTTGTTCATGAAATGCCAGAACTCGCCATCGTTGTACAGATAGGTCAGGTTCATATCAACAACATCAGCGCCTTCAGCAGAGTCAGTAGACTTGAAGGTTTTCTCAACACGGGTACCGGTCAGCAGACGGCGCAGCTTAACGCGTGCGAATGCCTGGCCTTTACCTGGTTTAACGAATTCGCTGGCTTCAACCGCGTACGGTTCGCCGTCCATCATGATTTTAAGACCAGCACGAAAATCGTTGCTATAGTACGTTGCCATAAGGCCCTCTAAATTTGTTAACTGGTAGCTAAGCCACAAAATGGCGCATATTGTAACCCTAAACACCCCGTCCAGAGAAGATTGGTTATCGCAACTTGCCGATGTAATCACCAGTCCTGATGAATTGCTGCGTCTTTTAGACCTCGATCAGCACCCAGAGTTGCTTGCAGGCCGCGAGGCAAAGCGTCTTTTCGCCCTGCGCGTTCCCCGTGCGTTTGTGGCGCGGATGGAGAAAGGCAACCCCGACGATCCGTTATTAAAACAAACGCTTACTTCGCAGGATGAATTCATTACTGCGCCGGGATACAGCACCGATCCGCTGGAAGAGCAGAACAGCGTGGTGCCGGGTTTACTGCATAAGTATCTCAACCGCGCCCTGCTGTTGGTCAAAGGCGGATGTGCGGTAAATTGTCGTTATTGCTTCCGCCGGCACTTCCCGTACGCCGAAAATCAGGGCAATAAACGCAACTGGCAGGTCGCGCTGGACTATATTGCCGCCCATCCGGAACTGGATGAGATTATTTTTTCCGGCGGCGATCCGCTGATGGCGAAAGATCATGAGCTGGACTGGCTGCTGACTCAGCTTGAAGCCATCCCGCACATTAAGCGCCTGCGCATTCACAGCCGCTTACCGATTGTCATTCCGGCACGGATCACCGACGGCCTGGTGTCACGCCTGGAGCAGTCCCGCCTGCAGGTGCTGCTGGTGAATCATATTAACCACGCGAACGAAATTGACGATGCGTTTTGCGCGGCGATGGCGCGACTGCGTAAAGCGGGCGTGACGCTGCTGAATCAGAGCGTGCTGCTGCGCGGCGTGAATGATAACGCCCGCGTGCTGGCCGATCTGAGCAATGCTCTGTTTGATGCGGGGGTGATGCCATATTACCTGCACGTGCTGGATCGCGTTCAGGGCGCGGCGCATTTCATGGTGACGGATGAAGAAGCCCGGCAGATTATGCGCGAACTGTTAACGCTGGTTTCAGGCTATATGGTGCCGAAGCTGGCACGTGAGATTGGCGGAGAGCCGAGCAAGACGCCGCTGGATTTGCAGCTGCGGCAGCACTAAAAAGGCAGGTGGCGCTACGCTTACCAGCCCTACAAGGACGGGCGCAGCGCCATCAGCACATTACATCAGTTTGGGCACTTATAGACCTGGCCCGTCATCTGGCTGGCGGTCGGCACGAAGCTGGACAGCATACTCTGCGTTGGGCTGCTTACGCCGTAAATCACGTTGCCGCCCATTGCCGCAGCCTGATTACGCAGGGCATTCGCCGCACCGCGCATTGAGCCGCCTTCTTCGCCATGCTGCCCTGACATCCAGTTACTTTGCTCACCGGTTGCCGTGCCTAACAGCTGGCATTCAGTGCCAGGCTTATCTTCCACAAAGCGAACGCCCTGGCCCGCTGCCGACAGCTCATTGCTGGAGCTACACCCCGCCAGCAGCAGTGCTGCCCCTACAATCCCTGCACAGACTTTTACGCGCATGTTATTCCTCGTTTTCAATAAGCTGGACAGTAGTTGTCCGTGTGTAAATCTTATACCTAAAAGATGACCAAAAGAAAAACCCCCGAGCATTTCTGCCCGGGGGTTTTTCACATTCTACGACGTAGAGCGCACGATTACATCATGCCGCCCATTCCGCCCATGCCGCCCATACCAGCAGCACCTAAGTCAGGCGCATCGCCTTTTGGCAGGTCGGTCACCATGCACTCGGTGGTGATCATCAGACCAGCAACAGAGGCCGCGTACTGCAGAGCAGAACGGGTCACTTTAGTTGGGTCCAGGATACCGAAGTCGATCATGTTGCCGTATTCTTCGGTTGCAGCGTTGTAACCGTAGTTACCTTCGCCCGCTTTAACCTTGTTCGCCACTACAGATGGCTCTTCACCGGCGTTGGAAACGATCTGACGCAGAGGAGCTTCCATTGCGCGCAGCGCAACTTTGATACCCACGTTCTGGTCTTCGTTCTGAGCGGTCAGGCCAGCCAGCTTAGCGGCTACACGCACCAGCGCGACACCACCACCAGCAACTACGCCTTCTTCTACCGCAGCACGGGTCGCGTGCAGGGCATCGTCAACGCGTGCTTTCTTCTCTTTCATTTCAACTTCGGTCGCCGCACCAACTTTAATTACCGCAACGCCGCCAGCCAGTTTCGCTACGCGCTCCTGCAGTTTTTCACGGTCGTAATCGGAAGTGGCTTCTTCGATCTGCTTACGGATCTGACCAACACGGCCCTGAATAGCGGCTTCTTCACCCACACCGTCGATGATGGTGGTGGTGTCTTTGTTGATCACAACGCGTTTCGCCTGGCCCAGGTCTTCCAGGGTCGCTTTTTCCAGCTCCATACCGATCTCTTCGGAGATCACGGTACCACCGGTCAGGGTAGCGATATCCTGCAGCATTGCTTTACGGCGATCGCCGAAGCCAGGTGCTTTAACCGCAGCCACTTTCACGATGCCGCGCATGGTGTTAACCACCAGGGTCGCCAGCGCTTCGCCTTCAACATCTTCAGCGATGATAACCAGCGGCTTGCCTGCTTTCGCAACGGCTTCCAGCACTGGCAGCATTTCGCGGATGTTGGAGATTTTCTTGTCAGCCAGCAGGATGAACGGGCTTTCCAGCTCAACAGCGCCAGTTTCTGGCTTGTTGATGAAGTATGGGGACAGGTAACCGCGGTCGAACTGCATACCTTCAACCACGTCCAGTTCGTCTTCCAGACCGGTACCGTCTTCAACGGTGATCACGCCTTCTTTACCGACTTTATCCATCGCTTCCGCGATCAGTTTACCCACGGTTTCGTCGGAGTTAGCGGAGATGGTACCTACCTGAGCAATGGCTTTAGAGTCAGAGCACGGTACGGACAGCGCTTTCAGTTCTTCAACAGCGGAAGCGACAGCTTTGTCGATACCACGTTTCAGATCCATTGGGTTCATGCCCGCCGCAACGGCTTTCAGACCTTCGGTGATGATAGCCTGCGCCAGAACGGTCGCGGTGGTGGTACCGTCGCCTGCAGCGTCGTTCGCTTTAGAGGCAACTTCTTTCACCATCTGCGCGCCCATGTTTTCGAACTTGTCTTCCAGCTCGATTTCACGTGCTACGGAAACACCGTCTTTGGTGATGGTTGGCGCGCCGAAGGATTTATCCAGCACTACGTTACGGCCTTTCGGGCCCAGGGTCACTTTAACTGCATCTGCCAGTACGTTTACGCCGCGGAGCATTTTTACACGAGCGTCGTTACCGAATTTTACGTCTTTAGCTGCCATGTTCTTATTTCCTCAAATTCTCGTGCGTAAATTACGCTTCAACAATTGCCAGAATGTCGCTCTCGGACATGATCAACACTTCTTCATTGTCGATCTTCTCGGATTTCACGCCGTAGCCATCGTTGAAAATTACGATGTCACCAACTTTAACGTCCAGCGGCTGCACAGTTCCGTTTTCCAGGATGCGGCCCTTACCGACAGCGATGATTTCGCCACGCGTTGATTTGGCTGCTGCAGAACCGGTCAGAACGATGCCGCCAGCAGACTTGGTTTCAACTTCTTTACGTTTGACGATCACACGATCATGTAACGGACGAATACTCATTGATAGCTCTCCTTTGAGAAAGTCATTATCAGTTATGGATGACGCCGGCCCGCATGCGGTTTTCCGACTAGTGCCCTGAGAGATGGGGATAGCTTTTTACCCCTTCAAGGGGGAGTTGAAAAAAAAATTTGCGAAAGTGTTACCATCGCCTCTCTTTTGGTATTGGCAGGATGATGTCAATGAGCGGACTTAAGCAGGAGTTGGGGCTGGCGCAGGGTGTTGGCCTGCTTTCAACCTCCTTGTTAGGTACGGGCGTGTTTGCCGTACCGGCACTGGCGGCGCTGGTGGCAGGAAATAACAGCCTATGGGCGTGGCCGGTGCTGATTGTGCTGGTGTTCCCGATAGCCATTGTGTTTGCCATCCTGGGGCGGCATTTCCCCAGCGCGGGCGGCGTGGCGCACTTTGTCGGACTGGCCTTTGGTCCGCGCATGGAGCGCGTCACCGGCTGGCTGTTTCTCTCCGTCATTCCGGTTGGGCTTCCAGCGGCGTTGCATATTGCTTCCGGCTTTGGTCAGGCATTGTTTGGCTGGCATCACGAGCAGCTGTTGCTGGCCGAGCTGGGGACGTTGGCTATCGTCTGGTGGGTGGGCTCACGCGGCGCCCGCTCCAGCGCCAACCTGCAGACGCTGGTTGCAGTGCTGATTGTCGCGCTTGTGGCCGCTATCTGGTGGGCGGGCGATATCACCGTAAAGGAGATTCCCTTCCCGGCGGTAACAGACGTCGACCACGCGCAGCTTTTTGCCGCGCTCTCCATCATGTTCTGGTGTTTTGTCGGTCTGGAAGCCTTTGCCCATCTGGCGTCGGAATTTAAGCAGCCTGAACGTGATTTCCCCCGCGCGCTGATGATCGGCCTGCTGCTGGCGGGTACGGTCTACTGGGCGTGTACCGTGCTAGTGTTGCACTTTCACGCGTTCGGCGCGGATCTCGCCGCCGCGGCATCGCTGCCGGGTATCGTGATTGAACTGTTTGGTGTGAAGGCGCTGTGGATCGCCTGCGTCATCGGCTATCTGGCCTGTTTTGCCAGCCTCAACATTTATATCCAGAGCTTTGCCCGTCTGGTGTGGTCGCAGGCGCTGGATAAACCTGATAACCGCCTCGCGCGCCTGTCTAAACGCCAGCTGCCGCTGAATGCCCTGAATGCCGTACTGGGCTGCTGCGTGCTGAGTACGCTGTGCATTTACGTCCTGAAGATCAATCTGGATACGCTGCTCGTCTATGCCAACGGCATTTTTATTATGATCTACCTGCTGTGTATGCTGGCGGGATGCCGTTTGCTGAGAGGCCGTTATAGAGCACTGGCGGTTGTTGGGGGGCTACTGTGCCTGCTGTTGCTGGCGATGGTGGGATGGAAGAGCGTGTATGCCATCGTCATGCTGGCGGTGTTGTGGCTGGCGCTTTAGTAGGCCCGGTAAGCGAAGCGCCACCGGGCAACAAAATCACCGATCGTCTTTGTGATCCAGACGGTCGTGCTGTTCATCCTTACGCTGATATTCCCCTTCAAACGTGTCGCCTGGCCCGGTGCTGAACCCACCGCCGGGCATACGGCTAAAGCGCAGATGCGGCAGCAGCTTCATGGTCAGGTGCTTTTGCACCGGCGGCAGAAGCAGCAGAAGGCCGAGGAAGTCGGTGAAGAACCCTGGCAGAATCAGCAGCAGCCCCGCAATAATCAACGACACGCTTTTGATCATCTCTTCCGCCGGGCTTTCGCCTGCGGCCATCTTCTGCTGCATTATCAGGAAATTTTTGAAACCCTGATTACGCACCAGCGACATACCAATGACGGAGGTGAAAATCACCAGAATCAACGTCAGCAGGACGCCCAGCACATGGGCAACCTGGATGAAAATGGAAATCTCAATGTAAACATAGAGAAAGAAAGCAATAAACGGTATCCAGCGCACTGGCATCTCCTGTGTGGCAGAAGCCATCGGGCCCCTGTCTGAATGTGTTCGCGACGCGCGTTTGTATGAGATGGTGACGGTTAGCGAAAATTCAATCAGTTTGCACGGATATTTTTTTTGGAAATATTAAAGCGGTGACCCATTTCACAGATTAATAATTATCATGGAATCGGCTCGATAATAAGTGATCCAGCTTACGGCAATTCGCTATCATCAGCATATGATCTCGAGCATCTGGCTGATTGAGGGAATAATCGTCGGCCAGAAAATATTCAAAACCACATAAATACTGTGTGTTTAGTACAATCCATCGGCAGCTTGAAAAGAAGGTTCACATGTTAAACAACATTCGTATCGAAGAAGACTTGTTGGGTACCAGGGAAGTTCCAGCGGATGCCTACTACGGTGTCCACACTCTGAGAGCGATTGAAAACTTCTACATCAGCAACAGCAAAATCAGCGACATCCCTGAGTTTGTTCGTGGCATGGTGATGGTGAAGAAAGCCGCAGCCCTGGCCAACAAAGAGCTGCAAACCATTCCTAAAAGCGCGGCAAATGCGATTATCGCGGCCTGCGATGAAGTGCTGAACAACGGCAAATGCATGGATCAGTTCCCGGTTGACGTCTATCAGGGCGGCGCGGGCACTTCCGTCAACATGAATACTAACGAAGTACTGGCAAACATTGGCCTGGAGCTGATGGGTCACCAGAAAGGTGAATACCAGTACCTGAACCCGAACGACCACGTCAACAAATGCCAGTCCACCAACGACGCTTACCCTACCGGCTTCCGAATTGCGGTGTATGCCTCCGTGGTGAAACTGGTGGATGCGATCAACCAACTGGGCGATGGCTTCCAGCGTAAAGCTGTTGAGTTCCAGGACATTCTGAAAATGGGTCGTACCCAGCTGCAGGATGCGGTGCCGATGACCCTCGGTCAGGAATTCCACGCGTTTAACGTACTGCTGAACGAAGAGACCAAAAACCTGCTGCGTACCTCCGAGCTGCTGCTGGAAGTGAACCTGGGCGCCACCGCCATCGGTACGCGTCTGAACACCCCGGATGGCTATCAGCAACTGGCGGTACAGAAGCTGGCTGAAGTGTCCAACCTGCCGGTTGTGCCTGCAGAAGACCTGATTGAAGCGACCTCCGACTGCGGCGCCTACGTCATGGTACACAGCGCGCTGAAACGTCTGGCGGTGAAACTGTCCAAAATCTGTAACGACCTGCGCCTGCTCTCTTCCGGTCCGCGCGCTGGCCTGAACGAAATCAACCTGCCAGAACTGCAGGCGGGTTCATCCATCATGCCGGCCAAGGTGAACCCGGTCGTGCCAGAAGTGGTGAATCAGGTTTGCTTTAAAGTCATCGGTAACGATACGACCGTAACCATGGCCTCTGAAGCGGGTCAGCTGCAGCTGAACGTGATGGAGCCGGTAATTGGCCAGGCGATGTTTGAATCTATCCACATTCTGACCAACGCCTGCTACAACCTGCTGGAAAAATGCATTAACGGCATCACGGCGAATAAAGAAGTCTGTGAAGGTTATGTCTATAACTCCATCGGGATCGTCACCTACCTCAACCCGTTCATCGGCCACCACAACGGCGACATCGTCGGTAAGATTTGTGCCGAAACCGGTAAGAGCGTGCGTGAAGTGGTGCTGGAGCGCGGGCTGTTGACCGAAGCCGAGCTGGACGATATCTTCTCGGCCCAAAACCTGATGCACCCGGCATATAAAGCGAAACGATATACCGATGAAAGCGAACAGTAACCGTTCAGGCTAGGCTTCTTAAGGCACGTCACTTGTGACGTGCCTTTTTTCTTTTTAGGCGTTACCAAAATACAACAATTCAATATCAACTTGTTAATAAGCAAGGCAGGTCCTTATGTTTGGAGCAGAACTCGTCATCGTCTTGTTGGCGATTTATTTGGGAGCACGACTCGGGGGTATCGGCATCGGTTTTGCCGGCGGTCTTGGAGTGCTCGTTCTTACCCTTATCTTTCAGATTAAACCCGGCGCTATCCCGTTCGACGTTATCGAAATCATCATGGCTGTTATTGCCGCTATTGCCGCCATGCAGGTGGCAGGCGGTATGGACTACCTGGTAAGCCTGGCGGAACGCATGCTACGCCGCCACCCTAAATACATTACCTTCCTTGCTCCGCTGGTGACCTGGTTTATGACCATTCTCGCCGGTACTGGCCACACCGCTTTCTCCACGTTACCGGTGATTACCGAAGTGGCGAAAGAACAGGGTATCCGTCCGTCGCGTCCGCTCTCTATTGCGGTCGTCGCGTCCCAGATCGCCATTACCGCCTCGCCGATTTCCGCGGCGGTGGTCTTCTTCGCCGGTATCCTGGAGCCGATGGGCGTGAGCTACCTGACGCTGCTGGCGATCTGTATCCCGGTGACGCTGATTGCGGTAATGATTACCGCCGTGCTGTGTAACTTCCTCGGCGCTGAACTGAAAGACGATCCGGTTTATCAGGAGCGCCTGGCAAAAGGTGAAGTGAGCCTGCGCGGCAGCCAGGTCTTCGAACTGAAGCCACATGCGAAACGCTCCGTGCTACTGTTCCTGATTGGGATTGTCGCCGTCATGTTCTATGCGACCGCCATCAGCGATACCGTGGGGCTGATCCAGAACCCGGTCCTGCCGCGTAACGAAGCGATTGTGGTGTTCATGCTGACCATCGCAACGTTGATTAGCATCACCTGTAAAATTGACACCAGCGAAGTGCTGAATGCCAGCACCTTCAAATCCGGTATGAGCGCCTGCGTATGCGTGCTGGGTGTGGCGTGGCTTGGTGATACCTTCGTGAAAGCGCACATTAGCGACATTCAGACCGTAGCAGGCGACCTGCTGCATAACTACCCATGGCTGCTGGCGGTCGTGCTGTTCTTTGCGGCTACCCTGCTTTACTCTCAGGCAGCGACCACCAAAGCGTTGATGCCTGCGGCTCTGATGCTGGGCGTCACCCCGTTAACCGCTATCGCCTCGTTTGCTGCTGTTTCTGCCCTGTTCGTGCTGCCTACCTACCCAACCTTGCTGGCGGCCGTTGAGATGGACGACACCGGCTCAACCCGTATCGGTAAGTATGTGTTTAACCATGCGTTCCTGATCCCGGGCGTGGTGGCCATTTCACTCTGCGTGATCCTCGGCTTTATCATCGGTGGCGTGGTGCTGTAAACCGTTCCCCGTTGTAAAAATAGTTAAAATTGGGCCGCTCTGCGGCCCGTTTCATTAATGACCAACCGCCTTGCGTGATATAGTGAAACCTTTCGTGATGAGGAGGTCGACTTGTGAACACGCCTGATGCCGTTGTCGTACTGTGTACCGCCCCTGATGAAGCTTCTGCCCAGGATCTCGCCGCCAAAGTGCTGGCCGAAAAAATGGCAGCCTGCGTCACGCTCCTCCCCGGCGCGACCTCTCTTTACTACTGGGAAGGTAAGCTGGAGCAAGAGTACGAAGTCCAGATGTTGCTCAAAACCAATCTGGCGAATCAGCAGGCACTCCTGGACTGCCTCAAATCTCATCATCCTTACCAAACCCCAGAGCTGCTGGTGCTGCCAGTGGTTCACGGCGATAACGATTATCTCTCATGGCTCAACGCTTCTTTACGCTGATCCTGCTGCTGTGCAGCACGTCAGTTTTTGCCGGGTTGTTTGACACACCCGGTCGTTCGAATTTTATTCCTGCCGACCAGGCGTTCGTTTTCGACTTTCAGCAGAACCAGCACGATCTCAGTCTCACCTGGCAGGTGAAAGAGGGTTACTACCTCTACCGCAAGCAGGTCAGCATTACGCCTGCTCAGGCCAGCGTGGGCGCTTTACAGATGCCCGCTGGCGAGTGGCATGAAGATGAGTTTTACGGCAAAAGCGAAATCTATCGCCAGCGCCTGAGCATACCTGTTACGGTGAATCAGGCGGATAAAGGTGCGAGCCTGACGGTGACCTATCAGGGATGCGCGGATGCCGGATTCTGCTATCCGCCTGAAACAAAGGTGGTTCCGCTCAGTGAAGTGAAAGCCTCTGCCACGGTTCCCCCTCTTCCTTCGGGCGAGAAGCGTGAAGCTCCCGCTGACCTTCCGTTCTCCGCGCTGTGGGCCTTACTGATCGGTATCGGCATTGCCTTTACGCCGTGCGTGCTGCCGATGTATCCGCTCATCTCTGGCATTGTGCTGGGCGGCAAACAGCGCCTTTCCACCGCCCGCGCGCTGCTGCTGGCCTTTATTTACGTGCAGGGTATGGCGCTGACCTACACGGCACTCGGCCTTGTGGTCGCCGCTGCCGGGTTGCAGTTCCAGGCCGCACTTCAGCACCCCTACGTGCTGATTGGCCTGTCGGCGATATTTATCCTGCTGGCACTGTCGATGTTTGGCCTGTTCACGCTGCAGTTACCGTCAGCTCTGCAAACACGCTTAACGCTGATGAGTAATCGCCAGCAGGGTGGTTCGGCAGGCGGCGTGTTTGTGATGGGGGCCATCGCCGGACTGATTTGCTCCCCTTGCACCACCGCACCGCTGAGCGCCATCCTGCTCTATATTGCCCAGAGCGGCAATCTGTGGCTTGGCGGCGGTACGCTGTACCTTTACGCGCTGGGCATGGGTCTGCCGCTGATTCTGGTCACGGTTTTCGGCAATCGACTTCTGCCGAAGAGTGGCCCGTGGATGGAGACGGTGAAAACCGCGTTTGGGTTTGTGATTCTGGCGCTGCCGGTCTTCCTGCTGGAACGTATTACGGGTGACGTGTGGGGCACTCGCCTCTGGGCAATGCTCGGTGTAGCATTCTTCTCCTGGGGGTTTATCGTCAGTCTTGGGGCGAAAAAAGCGTGGATGCGCCTGGTGCAAATCCTCCTGCTCGCCGCCGCGCTGGTGAGCGTGCGTCCTCTTCAGGACTGGGTGTTTGGCTCGCCGGTAGGCCAGACGCGGGCGCATTTGAACTTCATCCAGATAAAGAATGTTGATGAGCTAAACAGCGCGCTCGCACAGGCAAAAGGCAAACCGGTGATGCTCGATCTCTATGCCGACTGGTGCGTCGCCTGCAAAGAGTTTGAAAAATACACTTTCAGCGATCCTCAGGTACAAAACGCCCTAAAAGAGACTGTTCTGCTCCAGGCGAACGTGACAGCTAATAACGCGCAGGATAAGGCTCTGCTGAAGCAGCTTAACGTGCTCGGGCTGCCGACCATCCTGTTCTTCAATGAACAGGGTCAGGAGCAGCCAGAACAGCGTGTCACCGGGTTTATGGATGCTGCGGCATTTAGCGCGCATTTGCGCAATCGCCAACCGTAAACAACACTTTAAACGGAACACACCGTTGGGAATAGCGGAGGAGATAACCGTGCAACGCGAAGACGTACTGGGACAAGCCCTGCAATTACTTGAGATTCATGGGATCGCCAGCACCACGCTTGAGATGGTAGCCGACCGTATCGATTACCCCCTGGATGATCTTAAGCGCTTTTGGCCAGATAAAGAGGCGCTCGTTTATGATGCCCTGCGCTATCTCAGCCAGCAGGTTGACGTCTGGCGCAGGCAGCTGATGCTGAATGAAGAACTGACAGCGGAACAAAAGCTGCTGGCGCGCTATAGCGCCCTGACGGAATGTGTCAGTAACAACCGCTATCCGGGCTGCCTGTTTATTGCGGCCTGTACTTACTATCCCGATCCCGGCCATCCTGTCCACCAGTTGGCGGATCAGCAAAAACGGGCAGCACATGACTTCACTCACGAGCTGCTGACCCGTCTTGAAGTGGATGACCCGGCAATGGTGGCGAAACAGATGGAGCTGGTGCTGGAGGGCTGCCTGAGCCGCATGCTGGTGAACCGTAGCCAGGCCGACGTGGACACGGCGCACCGACTGGCGGAAGATATTCTGCGCTTTGCTCAGTGCCGCATGGGCGGTGCGTTGACGTAAGCGAGCCTGTTAAATTTGCCCTATTCGACGCGTAAACCATCAGATTGCCGCAAAGTTAAGCAATTGAACGGCTTTTCCCGAAATAATGTTGACGATAAGGCGCGATTGCGGTTTAATGCGCTCCGTTGCCCGGATAGCTCAGTCGGTAGAGCAGGGGATTGAAAATCCCCGTGTCCTTGGTTCGATTCCGAGTCCGGGCACCACTCTTTAAAGAACCCAGCCTATGGCTGGGTTTTTGCTTTTCTGCGTTTATAAATCCCTTCTTTAGTATTCTTGCTTCTTTTTACCGTGGGATCGTGCGGTCTGCCATGCCCGGTGGCGCTGCGCTTACCGGGCCTACAGGTTTTGTAGGCCGGATAAGGCGAAGCCGTCATCCGGCATATTTTCTGGCGTGCAAAGCAAAAAACCCCGCACCTTACGGTACGGGGTTCTTCTTGATTGATGCCTGGCAGTTCCCTACTCTCACATGGGGAGACCCCACACTACCATCGGCGCTACGGCGTTTCACTTCTGAGTTCGGCATGGGGTCAGGTGGGACCACCGCGCTAAAGCCGCCAGGCAAATTCTGTTTAATCTGTATCAGGCTGAAAATCGTGTCTGTCTCTTCGCCAAAACACCTTCGGCGTTGTAAGGTTAAGCCTCACGGTTCATTAGTATCGGTTAGCTCAACGCATCGCTGCGCTTACACACCCGACCTATCAACGTCGTCGTCTTCAACGTTCCTTCAGGACTCTCAAGGAGTCAGGGAGAACTCATCTCGGGGCAAGTTTCGTGCTTAGATGCTTTCAGCACTTATCTTTTCCGCATTTAGCTACCGGGCAGTGCCATTGGCATGACAACCCGAACACCAGTGATGCGTCCACTCCGGTCCTCTCGTACTAGGAGCAGCCCCCCTCAATTCTCCAGCGCCCACGGCAGATAGGGACCGAACTGTCTCACGACGTTCTAAACCCAGCTCGCGTACCACTTTAAATGGCGAACAGCCATACCCTTGGGACCTACTTCAGCCCCAGGATGTGATGAGCCGACATCGAGGTGCCAAACACCGCCGTCGATATGAACTCTTGGGCGGTATCAGCCTGTTATCCCCGGAGTACCTTTTATCCGTTGAGCGATGGCCCTTCCATTCAGAACCACCGGATCACTATGACCTGCTTTCGCACCTGCTCGAGCCGTCACTCTCGCAGTCAAGCTAGCTTATGCCATTGCACTAACCTCCTGATGTCCGACCAGGATTAGCTAACCTTCGTGCTCCTCCGTTACTCTTTGGGAGGAGACCGCCCCAGTCAAACTACCCACCAGACACTGTCCGCAACCCGGATCACGGGTCTACGTTAGAACACCAGCCATTAAAGGGTGGTATTTCAAGGACGGCTCCACGCAGACTGGCGTCCACGCTTCAAAGCCTCCCACCTATCCTACACATCAAGGACCAGTGTTCAGTGTCAAGCTATAGTAAAGGTTCACGGGGTCTTTCCGTCTTGCCGCGGGTACACTGCATCTTCACAGCGAGTTCAATTTCACTGAGTCTCGGGTGGAGACAGCCTGGCCATCATTACGCCATTCGTGCAGGTCGGAACTTACCCGACAAGGAATTTCGCTACCTTAGGACCGTTATAGTTACGGCCGCCGTTTACCGGGGCTTCGATCAAGAGCTTCGCGTTGCCGCTAACCCCATCAATTAACCTTCCGGCACCGGGCAGGCGTCACACCGTATACGTCCACTTTCGTGTTTGCACAGTGCTGTGTTTTTAATAAACAGTTGCAGCCAGCTGGTATCTTCGACTGATTTCAGCTCCACCCGCAGGGGCTTCACCTACATATCAGCGTGCCTTCTCCCGAAGTTACGGCACCATTTTGCCTAGTTCCTTCACCCGAGTTCTCTCAAGCGCCTTGGTATTCTCTACCTGACCACCTGTGTCGGTTTGGGGTACGATTTGATGTTACCTGATGCTTAGAGGCTTTTCCTGGAAGCAGGGCATTTGTTACTTCAGCACCGTAGTGCCTCGTCATCACACCTCAGCGTTAAAAGGTACCGGATTTACCTGGAACCTCCGCCTACATGCTTAAACCGGGACAACCGTCGCCCGGCTAACATAGCCTTCTCCGTCCCCCCTTCGCAGTAACACCAAGTACAGGAATATTAACCTGTTTCCCATCGACTACGCCTTTCGGCCTCGCCTTAGGGGTCGACTCACCCTGCCCCGATTAACGTTGGACAGGAACCCTTGGTCTTCCGGCGAGCGGGCTTTTCACCCGCTTTATCGTTACTTATGTCAGCATTCGCACTTCTGATACCTCCAGCATGCCTCACAGCACACCTTCGACGGCTTACAGAACGCTCCCCTACCCAACAACACATAAGCGTCGCTGCCGCAGCTTCGGTGCATGGTTTAGCCCCGTTACATCTTCCGCGCAGGCCGACTCGACCAGTGAGCTATTACGCTTTCTTTAAATGATGGCTGCTTCTAAGCCAACATCCTGGCTGTCTGTGCCTTCCCACATCGTTTCCCACTTAACCATGACTTTGGGACCTTAGCTGGCGGTCTGGGTTGTTTCCCTCTTCACGACGGACGTTAGCACCCGCCGTGTGTCTCCCGTGATAACATTCTTCGGTATTCGTAGTTTGCATCGGGTTGGTAAGCCGGGATGGCCCCCTAGCCGAAACAGTGCTCTACCCCCGAAGATGAATTCACGAGGCGCTACCTAAATAGCTTTCGGGGAGAACCAGCTATCTCCCGGTTTGATTGGCCTTTCACCCCCAGCCACAAGTCATCCGCTAATTTTTCAACATTAGTCGGTTCGGTCCTCCAGTTAGTGTTACCCAACCTTCAACCTGCCCATGGCTAGATCACCGGGTTTCGGGTCTATACCCTGCAACTTAACGCCCAGTTAAGACTCGGTTTCCCTTCGGCTCCCCTATACGGTTAACCTTGCTACAGAATATAAGTCGCTGACCCATTATACAAAAGGTACGCAGTCACACCACGAAGGTGCTCCCACTGCTTGTACGTACACGGTTTCAGGTTCTTTTTCACTCCCCTCGCCGGGGTTCTTTTCGCCTTTCCCTCACGGTACTGGTTCACTATCGGTCAGTCAGGAGTATTTAGCCTTGGAGGATGGTCCCCCCATATTCAGACAGGATACCACGTGTCCCGCCCTACTCTTCGAGTTCACAGCAAGTGTGCTTTCGTGTACGGGACTGTCACCCTGTACCGTGCGACTTTCCAGACGCTTCCACTAACACACAAGCTGATTCAGACTCTGGGCTGCTCCCCGTTCGCTCGCCGCTACTGGGGAATCTCGGTTGATTTCTTTTCCTCGGGGTACTTAGATGTTTCAGTTCCCCCGGTTCGCCTCGTTAACCTATGTATTCAGTTAACGATAGTGTGACGAATCACACTGGGTTTCCCCATTCGGACATCGCCGGGTCAAAGGTTCATATCACCTCGCCGGCGCTTTTCGCAGATTAGCACGTCCTTCATCGCCTCTGACTGCCAGGGCATCCACCGTGTACGCTTAGTCGCTTAACCTCACAACCCGAAGATGTTTCACTTCTGATTGCGAAAATTTGAGAGACTCGAACACACCATTAAGATGTGTCGTTTCAATTTTCAGCTTGATCCAGATTTTTAAAGAGCAAATATCTCAAACGTGACTCGCAAGTCAGTTTTGAGATATGACGGCAGGTGACTTTCACTCACGAACCAGCAAGTGGCGTCCCCTAGGGGATTCGAACCCCTGTTACCGCCGTGAAAGGGCGGTGTCCTGGGCCTCTAGACGAAGGGGACACTGAAGTCTCAATCGCAAGACGCCTTGCTATTTACTTTTCATCAGACAATCTGTGTGAGCACTGCAAAGGCAGGTTCTTTAAGGTAAGGAGGTGATCCAACCGCAGGTTCCCCTACGGTTACCTTGTTACGACTTCACCCCAGTCATGAATCACAAAGTGGTAAGCGCCCTCCCGAAGGTTAAGCTACCTACTTCTTTTGCAACCCACTCCCATGGTGTGACGGGCGGTGTGTACAAGGCCCGGGAACGTATTCACCGTAGCATTCTGATCTACGATTACTAGCGATTCCGACTTCATGGAGTCGAGTTGCAGACTCCAATCCGGACTACGACGCACTTTATGAGGTCCGCTTGCTCTCGCGAGGTCGCTTCTCTTTGTATGCGCCATTGTAGCACGTGTGTAGCCCTACTCGTAAGGGCCATGATGACTTGACGTCATCCCCACCTTCCTCCAGTTTATCACTGGCAGTCTCCTTTGAGTTCCCGGCCTAACCGCTGGCAACAAAGGATAAGGGTTGCGCTCGTTGCGGGACTTAACCCAACATTTCACAACACGAGCTGACGACAGCCATGCAGCACCTGTCTCAGAGTTCCCGAAGGCACCAAAGCATCTCTGCTAAGTTCTCTGGATGTCAAGAGTAGGTAAGGTTCTTCGCGTTGCATCGAATTAAACCACATGCTCCACCGCTTGTGCGGGCCCCCGTCAATTCATTTGAGTTTTAACCTTGCGGCCGTACTCCCCAGGCGGTCGACTTAACGCGTTAGCTCCGGAAGCCACGCCTCAAGGGCACAACCTCCAAGTCGACATCGTTTACGGCGTGGACTACCAGGGTATCTAATCCTGTTTGCTCCCCACGCTTTCGCACCTGAGCGTCAGTCTTTGTCCAGGGGGCCGCCTTCGCCACCGGTATTCCTCCAGATCTCTACGCATTTCACCGCTACACCTGGAATTCTACCCCCCTCTACAAGACTCTAGCCTGCCAGTTTCGAATGCAGTTCCCAGGTTGAGCCCGGGGATTTCACATCCGACTTGACAGACCGCCTGCGTGCGCTTTACGCCCAGTAATTCCGATTAACGCTTGCACCCTCCGTATTACCGCGGCTGCTGGCACGGAGTTAGCCGGTGCTTCTTCTGCGGGTAACGTCAATTGCTGAGGTTATTAACCTCAACACCTTCCTCCCCGCTGAAAGTACTTTACAACCCGAAGGCCTTCTTCATACACGCGGCATGGCTGCATCAGGCTTGCGCCCATTGTGCAATATTCCCCACTGCTGCCTCCCGTAGGAGTCTGGACCGTGTCTCAGTTCCAGTGTGGCTGGTCATCCTCTCAGACCAGCTAGGGATCGTCGCCTAGGTGAGCCATTACCCCACCTACTAGCTAATCCCATCTGGGCACATCTGATGGCAAGAGGCCCGAAGGTCCCCCTCTTTGGTCTTGCGACGTTATGCGGTATTAGCTACCGTTTCCAGTAGTTATCCCCCTCCATCAGGCAGTTTCCCAGACATTACTCACCCGTCCGCCGCTCGCCGGCAAAGTAGCAAGCTACTTTCCGCTGCCGCTCGACTTGCATGTGTTAGGCCTGCCGCCAGCGTTCAATCTGAGCCATGATCAAACTCTTCAATTTAAGTTTGATGCTCGTGAATTAAACTTCGTAATGAATTACGCATGTTCACTCAGAGACTTGGTATTCATTTTTCGTCCGAGGACGTTAAGAATCCATGTCACTTTGAGTGCCCACACAGATTGTCTGATAAATTGTTAAAGAGCAGTGCAACGCGGCTTTCGCTCACCGTTGCGAGGTGGCGTATATTACGCTTTCCTCTTTCAGAGTCAACCCGTTATTTCAGGATTTTTTCTCTTCAACCGACCGGGCTGTTTGTGAAGTGATTCACATCCGCCGTGTCGATGGAGGCGCATTATAGGGAGTTCCCGAACGACCGCAACCGAAAAGTTGCAAAAAAATGACTGACTGCTGCATTCCCCAGCAAAACCCCGCCTTATACCCTTTTATGCACAAAGTTATCCACAGCCATACACGGATCCGGACGCGATCCCACGAATTGAGCGGGAAGATCAACTATACTAGCGGCAAATACTCTCCTCTGTGCAGGCCGCTTCATGACCACCCAACGACTCACCCGTGACTGGCGTCTTCCTACCGCTGGGTTGATGCTGCTGGCAATTCTCTTTGCCGGTTTTACCCTGCATACACACTGGAACGCCTTTATCCAGTGGTGTCTTGCCACGCAAATTACCCTGCACCGTTATCTGGTGATGTACCTGCTGCAGCTGAATAACCACCAGTACAGCGGCGGATTATGGCTGTTAACGGGGGCTTTCCTTTATGGTGTCCTTCACGCCATCGGACCCGGGCACGGAAAATTCATTGTGACGACCTATCTGACCACCAATAAGGAAAGCGAGCTGGCCGCCCGGGTCGTCCCCTTCCTGGGTAGCCTGATGCAGGGCGTCAGCGCCATTCTGTTTGTCTTTATTCTGGCGGTGGGTTTCAACCTCGCCTCAGGGGATATCAGTACCAGCCGCTGGTACGTGGAGAAGATCAGCGCAGTGCTTATTGGCGCATTCGGCGCATTTGTCATTTACCAGGCGCTGAAGAGTCTGCGCCCGCGCAGGATGTCTG
The DNA here is from genome assembly GCF_002952735.2 of Enterobacter sp. SGAir0187. NCBI lineage: Bacteria > Pseudomonadati > Pseudomonadota > Gammaproteobacteria > Enterobacterales > Enterobacteriaceae > Enterobacter > Enterobacter sp. SGAir0187. Next base: position 2,212,293 of record NZ_CP025034.2, read on the forward strand.
TCTCTGCCATTAAGCCGCTTCATCAGCACGACGAACACTGTGGCTGCGGCCATCACGGCGTAGGTACAGACCTGACGCAGGGCGACTGGAAAACCCGTCTGGGCGTAATTCTGGCAATTGGGGCACGTCCGTGCAGCGGGGCGATCATGATTCTGATGTTCTCGAACGCGCTGGGCATTGTTACCTGGGGAGTGGCCGCAGTCATGACCATGTCTTTGGGAACCGCGCTCTCTATTGTGGGGCTTTCCCTGGCTGTACGGTACGCCCGCGAACGTACGGTGACCTGGTTCGGAGAAAGCGCCTCATTAAGATGGCTGGTGCCGACCGTCAAAATAGCCGGAGGGATAGTCCTGATCCTGTTCGCGACGGTGCTCTTCCTGACGGTGATCCCCATCAGTGCCAATGGCGACTACATCGCCGCCGGATGCTAGTAAAAGAAAACCCGCCGTTGGCGGGTTTCTTTATTACTCGTTGATGCGTGGATGCTGGTCCACCAGTCGGGAGCGTTTTTTCTGCAGCTCTTCAATCTCGGCGTCAATATCCTCAATCTTCTGCTCTACGTTATCGTAGTGCTCACGCAGGATCTCTTTCGCTTCCTGAATATCCGATGCCGCAGGCGTGGCGCCTTTCAGAGGACGATTCGCCGTCTCCTTCATGGTAATACCGGTAATCAAACCAATCACCGCGATCACCATCAGGTAATAAGCCGGCATCATCAGGTTCTGCGTGCTCTCCACCAGCGAGGCGGCAAGCGTCGGGGTCAGACCAGCAATCAGCACCGAGATGTTAAAGGCCGCGGCCAGCGCGCTGTAGCGAATGTGGGTCGGGAACATCGCGGGCAACGTTGAGGCCATCACCCCGATAAAGCAGTTAAGGATCACCGCCAGCATCAGCAGACCGGCAAAAATCAGCCCCAGCACATCGCTGTTAATCAGAATAAATGCCGGAATTGCCAGCGCAAACAGCGCAACGCTTCCCAGAATAATGAACGGTCGACGGCCAAAACGGTCACTCAACAGGCCCATAATCGGCTGCACAAACAGCATACCCACCATGATGGCGATAATAATCAGCACACCGTGATCTTCCGAGTAGTGCAGGTTATGCGACAGATAGCTCGGCATGTAGGTCAGCAGCATGTAGTAGGTCACGTTGGTCGAAATCACCAGACCAATACAGGTCAGCAGGCTGCGCCAGTGCTTAGTGGCAATCTCTTTGAACGATACCTTCGGACCATCCTGCAGCCCTTCACGGTCACCCTGTTCCAGTTTATCGACATGCTGCTGGAACGCAGGTGTTTCTTCGAGCGCATGACGCAGGTAGAGACCAATGATCCCCAGCGGCAATGCCAGGAAGAACGGGATACGCCAGCCCCAGTCGAGGAAGTTGTCTTCCCCCACCACGGTTGAAATCAGCACCACCACACCCGCGCCCAGGACAAAACCGGCAATGGAGCCGAAGTCCAGCCAGCTTCCCATAAACCCGCGCTTACGGTCAGGGGAATACTCAGCAACAAAGATCGAGGCGCCGGTATATTCACCGCCCACGGAGAAGCCCTGTGCCATCTTACAGATCAGCAGCAGAATCGGTGCCCAAATGCCGATGGTGGCATAAGACGGTATAAGACCGATACAGAATGTACTGATCGACATGATAACGATGGTGATAGCCAGGATCTTCTGACGACCATATTTATCACCGAGCATACCGAAGAACAGACCACCCAGCGGGCGAATCAGGAAGGGGACGGAGAACGTACCCAGTGCGGCAATCATCTGCAGGCTGGGATCGGCCCCGGGGAAAAACACTTTACCTAACGCATAGGCCACAAAGCCGTAGACACCAAAATCGAACCATTCCATCGCATTACCGAGCGAGGCGGCGGTGATCGCTTTACGCAGTTTAGCGTCATCAATGATTGTGACGTCGCGAAGCGTAATGGGTTTAACCTTTTTCCTTCTTAGCATAGCTTTCCTCGTAGACTTAGCCCTGTCCGTTCCACAGCCAACTCGCGCTCTGTGAACCTGAGATTCGCTCCATGCGAACCTCCATCTTCAAGCGTAGCAGGTTTACTTACATTGACGTTTTACGTCGATACAACCGAACCTGTTGACGCCTGCCTGGGCAGTTAATGACCTTTTTACCCTACCAGCGTTTATATTTGTGATCAACTTCACACATATTTCAGCATCAGGTCAACTTGTTCCCGGATTTGTCAATGAGTGCAAATAAGCACTTTCTCATCCCCGCCTTTAGAGCCCCTTCACACACATCATGAGTTCTTTCTCAACAAAAAAACAAACCACGTTTTCTCACATCCAATTTACATAAATTTTCATCATCAGGAAGCCATCGATGTTTTTACATTGAATATGTGACAAAGATAACTAAAACGATGTTTTATTTTCATTGAATCAATATTCCATTGATCGCATGATAAATCCGAATACAACGTTTCATGTGTTTTCCAACGAGGTTAATCGAGAGCACACATTTATTTTCCTTGCAGGGTCATCGAGAAATGTCCCTCAAGCATAAACGCCAATCAATTGAATTTATTGACTAATTTTTAGCACCGATCGCCCGTCAGGCGGGGTCAGATGTGAGGATTGTCTATGAAGATTAAAGCCACGATAGAACGCATACCCGGCGGTATGATGCTGGTTCCGCTGGTACTGGGCGCCATCCTGAATACCCTTGCCCCTGATACTGGGGCTTATTTTGGCGGTTTCACAAAAGGCATGATAACGGGCACGGTTCCGATTCTTGCCGTCTGGTTTTTTTGTATCGGTGCATCCATTAATTTACGGGCGACGGGTACCGTATTACGGAAATCCGGTACGCTGGTAATAACCAAAATAGCGGTAGCCTGGGCAGTAGCGATGATATGCGCGATGTTCATCCCGGAGACTGGAATTCAGACCGGGTTCTTCGCGGGATTATCGGTGCTGGCGATTGTCTCAGCGATGGATATGACTAACGGCGGATTGTACGCCAGCCTGATGAATCAGTACGGGACAAAAGAAGAGTCCGGCGCATTTGTGTTGATGTCTCTGGAGTCTGGCCCGCTGATGACAATGCTGATCCTGGGGTCTGCTGGCCTGGCCTCTTTTGAACCCCACCACTTTGTCGGCGCGATCCTGCCCTTCCTGATCGGCTTTGCCCTTGGCAATCTCGATCACGATCTGCGTGATTTCTTCAGCAAAGCCACGCCGGTGCTGATCCCGTTCTTCGGCTTCGCGCTGGGGAACACCATCAATCTGAAGGTTATCCTTGATACTGGCCTGCTGGGTATTGTGCTGGGTGTCGCCGTCATTATCATTACCGGTATCCCGCTAATCATTGCCGACCGCGCGATCGGCGGAGGAAACGGCACGGCGGGTGTCGCCGCCTCTTCAGCCGCAGGTGCTGCCGTCGCCAACCCGGTGATTATTGCCCAGATTAACCCGGCCTTCGAACCGGTGGCCGCTTCCGCGACGGCGCTGGTTGCCGCCAGCGTGATTGTCACCGCGATTCTGGTGCCGATCATCACGGCACTGTACGCGAAACGCTACGGGAATATGCAAGAGACCCAGCCTGAACCGAAACCAATTGAAATGAATCATTAACGCGCCGCACCAAACCATCCCCTCTCCCCCCGGGGAGAGGATCAGGGTGAGGGGAAGAAGGGTCACCCAAAAATCTCTTCCACCATCCCGTCCACCAGCCGTTTTGCCGAACAGAGCCTCGGCATTCCCAGCGCGACGGTCTGCCAGTTTTGCGTCACTGACCAGCTCACCGGATGCTTATCCGCCTGACACCAGTCCCCCAGCCAGCCCAGCATGTCTTTATGATCGATCAATCCCGGCGAAGCCGGCGTTGTCAGCCACTGGTGATAAAAATGGCGGGTCGTAGGGGAGGCATTGATGCCCCGCGCCAGATAGTTAGCCGCCATGCTGCGCAGGTTATCCTTAAGCATTGCCGCCACATCTTCGTTTGCGAGACGGCATGCGTCGCCAAATGCCCCCCAGCGCAGCTCTTCCAGGACGATAAAACAGCGCCCGGCCAGCGACCAGCCATCATAATGCCCGGCCCGCCAGCGGGTAAAAATTTGCTCGCTGTGCTCACCCGCCTGCACCGTCAGGCCGCGCTGGGTCAGCGCCTTTTCCTTATAGGCTGCGCGTTGGGTAAAATGAGACACGAGATCGGCGTACTGCTGCGTCAGTCCGGGGGACTGCAGGGTGCGCGGGTGAGTCTGCTGACGCAGCGCTATCAGCTTCTCTGCCATCAGCGTCAGCGCGAGATGACCCGGATCAAGCATGCTGGCCAGTTTTTCCGCCAGCCCCAGACGCAGCCCCGCATTTTCATTGAGCATCCCCGCCATCGCCCAGGGGCGTAGCCGGGTATGCGTCATGATTTCCTGCGTCAAACGCTCACGAAACTGCAGCTGCTGTGGTCCCAGGCGAGGATGACGCGCTGCGTCTCCCCCCTGCACCAGATCGACCATAAATTTTGGATTAATACACTCCAGCGTTCGCCCGGGGCCGTCCAGTAGTGGTGTTGTCATGGTTGCTCTGCCGCGAATAGGGTTTGAATATCATCGCGTAACAGTCGGGTATCTTCCTGTATCCACGTCGCAGTAGTGATGCTTTGCTTCAACAACTGGCAGAGCGCTCGGGTTGAGTGCTCATTTTGCTGACGCACTGCGAGGCTATCACGCAAGCTTTCCTGTAACCCGGTCAGGCACAACGAAAATTCTGCAAAGAACGTCGCCATTCCTGCCGTAACAGAGACATCGACCTGCGCGAACAAAGCTTTACGTATTTGTTCACAAAACTGATCAATATGTTGCTTAAATTTGTCATGTAGCTGCGCAATGTCGATAACATACCGCGTGCGCGTTTCCACATACTCGTCCCAGCCCCAGCCCGGATTATTGAGCCAACGAGAGACCGTTTCACGCATGCTGCTCCCGCCGGAGGGAGGGACGACCTGGCTGTCGTCCTGCGCAATCGCATCGTTGAACAGCGCCCGCGTATTGAAGTTAAGCTGGCTTGCCTGAAACGCCGGGAAGCTGATTCGCGCCCGAAAACCCGCATGGCTCAAATGCTCTTTAATACGCGTTTCGATGGGACGCATGGCTTCGTTCAGGGAGCGCGCCAGCGTGGACTCCAGCTGATCGAAGCGTAACGCCAGCTCCCGGCCGATCTTCGTCTGGGCATCCAGCATTACCTGCTCGCAGGAGGCGCGTAATTTACTCAGCGCAATCTGCGCCTGCCCTTCATCGTCCAGAACCAGCTGCTTCAGCACCTCACCGCGAAGGTTCTGCCGGTCGGTGCCTGGCAAATCAAGAATCGGGCGCGTGCTGAACACCAGGTCAATCTCATGGTGTATCGCGGTTTTTTGGGACCCGATAAAGTCCGCGGTAGCGCTCAGCGCTTCCTCAACCTCGTGTTTCACCTCATCGCTCACCACGCACTGACGCGTCTGCAAAAGCGCCATGTCCTCTTCCAGACGTGCAATATTCAACTCCAGCGCCTCAAAGGCCACCGTCAGCCCCTGATAGCGGAAATCGAGATACTCGCGGGCATTTTGCGCGTAGTTGAGCAGCTTATGCGAGGCCGAACGCAGCGCGTATAGCGAGGCATTGGCATAGGCGGCGTAAATCAGCTTACGTATCGGTTGCTCGAAGAGCGAATCTTCCCAGAGCAGATCGGCAGAATGTCGGATATGGTCGATATCGTCCAGGTCCGCCGTACGCCAGCGACGTCCGAGTGCCGCTTCGGCAAAATCCTGCACCCAGGGTTGCTCCTGATGATCCGGCAGTTGACCGTGCGTACTCAACTCGTAGCGCGCGCGATTCGCCAGATACGCCCACATGGACGACACGGGGTAAATCTGGCCGGGCGAAATATTGCCTTTCATTAAGGTGCCGGAGATCATCGCCCGGATTTGTTCTTCATCGTCGCTATTGCGATCTTTCTGATCGAATTTATTAACCAGCGCATACAGCGGCACCGATTTTCCCGCCGCGGAAATGGCCTGGCGGACTTCTTCATCAGAGATGGATTTAAGCTGGGTATAATCCATCACGGCCAGCACCGCCGATGCGCGGGAGAGTTGCTCGCTGAGCATTTTTTGCAGATGCGGCTGTCCGGCCTCGTTCGGCCCGGGCGTGTCGAGCAGCGTCAGCTGCCCGAGGTGGGCATCCAGGCCCGCAAGATGCACGAACTCCACTTCAATGACCGGGATATGTTCGATAGCCGCATATTCCGAGAACGGAAACGCCACGCCCAGCGCCTGGGAAAGTCTCACCAGGTCATTAAGGCTTTTCAGACAATGAAAGATCGGCTGCGCGCCCAGATGATGCTTCTCAAACGCTTCCCCTTTTTCAATGCGCTCCAGCAGCGTATTCATGTCTTTATCAATTTCCAGACGCTGGGCCAGTTTCCCGCGATCGTAATCGCATAGCTGTTTCTGAAGCAGTTGGATCAATTCATCAATCGGGGAGGCATGAGAGAAATGCAGCACCGGCTCCTTCTGACCCGGCGTGTGGCGGATCAGCGTCGGCAGCGCCGTCATCGGACGATTGCGGTTCGGCAGCACTTCGGTACCCACAATCGCATTAATGGTGGTCGATTTCCCCGCTTTCATGGTGCCCACAATGGCCAGGACCATTTCCAGCCGGGTTATTTTCCGTAATTCATTATTCAGCATCGCCTGCTGCGCGTCGACGCCGCGCGCGCTAAAATGCAAAGGTAAAACGTTGTTCGTTTCGCCTGTAATAGCAGCCGCAGTGCTCTCCAGCATTGCAGTCGGCATTGATTTCAACGTATCAAGATTTTGCAGGGCAAGCTGTAACAAACGCTCCGCTTCCTGGCTTAATTCAAAAATGGTCTGTGTGTGCATGATAAAAGCCTTTCCTTAACGCAAATTTATTACTTTTATTAAGCCACTTGTTTTAATTATGTCGTTCGGGCTTATATGATCACGTGTGGAAAACATGTTCGCCGAAATATAACTGATTGAAGATAATCAGAAATAATTCACTATCCTTGCATGGCGTGTATAGCTTCTCTCCTGGCCCGTTAGCCAAAAGAAAAAAGCGTAGCCCATTTTTAAGAAACTTCAGGATATATCATCATTATTTATCCACCTAAAAAGAGAGGTAATGCGCCACTGCCATAAGATATGTAGGGCAGTGAAGTCCGGCGATAAATAACAATGTGTCGCTTCACCTTATCCGAAATGGCAGAGCGTAGCAATTTGCTGCAATAAAATATTCGATATATTTATCGTCATTTCTTCCCACCGTGTTAATGGGCATAAGCATCGCTTAACTGACTGACAGAACGTGTCACTCCCGATACGCTTTTTGCCTTTTTTAATTCACAATATCACCGACAACGGTGTGGATTTGCGCTATACTTGCCGCCTTTTTCGGCACCCTGCCGTCATTTTGCTGGCACTTTCCAGCGCGTTTACACTTTTGAGGATACCGATATGTCACTTCCACACTGCCCAAAATGCAATTCTGAATACACCTATGAAGATAATGGCATGTTCATCTGCCCGGAATGCGCTCATGAATGGAATGATGCCGAGCCGGCTCAGGATGCTGATGCGCTCATCGTGAAAGATGCGAACGGCAATCTGCTGGCAGACGGTGACAGCGTTACCGTCGTTAAGGACCTGAAGGTGAAAGGCAGTTCTTCCATGCTGAAAATCGGCACCAAAGTGAAGAATATCCGTCTGGTTGAAGGCGATCATAATATCGACTGCAAAATTGACGGCTTCGGTCCGATGAAGCTGAAATCTGAGTTCGTGAAAAAGAACTGATTTACCCGCCCGGTGGCGCTTCGCTTGCCGGGCTTTCGGGAACTACACTTAATGGGCTTTTCTTACGTGAGGTAAAGATTATGCCGTTAAGTCCCTACATCTCTTTCGCCGGCAACTGCGCTGAGGCCACCGCCTTCTACCAGCAAGCCGTCGGCGCAGAGCTTCTCTATAAAATTACCTTCGGCGAAATGCCAAAAAGCGATAACAGCGATGAAGGCTGTCCGTCCGGTATGCAATTTCCGGATTCGGCTATCGCCCACTCCAACGTCCGCATTGCGGGCAGCGATATCATGATGAGCGACGGGATGCCGCCCGGCAGCAACGCGCAGTACGCGGGCTTTACGCTGGTGCTCGACACCCAGGACGTCGATGAAGGCAAGCGCTGGTTCGACAACCTTGCCGATGGCGGGAATATCGACATGGCCTGGCAGGAGACCTTCTGGGCGCACGGTTTCGGTAAAGTCACCGACAAATACGGCGTGCCGTGGATGATTAACGTCGTCAAGCAACAAACGTCGTAGGCAGGACACGCGCAGCGCATCCGCCCACAGCGCCGGTGGCGCTGCGCTGACCGGGCCTACGGTGATTGTCATCAAACTCCGCTCAACTCTTCAAACTCCCGCAACCTGCACTTAACCCAAATGTCACATTGATGCGCCAGCATGAGGCCACATTTATCGTGAGGCCCAGCACATGCAAACTGTCATCCGCGTCGAGAAACTGAGCAAGACCTTCAATCACAACAAGGCTCTGCATGCCGTTGATCTGACCGTCCGGCAGGGCGACATGGTGGCGCTTCTCGGGCCATCTGGTTCAGGTAAATCCACCCTTCTGCGTCATTTAAGCGGGCTTATCACCGGCGATAACACGCCGGAAAGCCACGTCGAGCTGCTGGGCAATACCGTGCAGCGCGCGGGGCGTCTCGCCAGCGATATCCGCAAGAGCCGTGCCCAGACGGGCTACATCTTCCAGCAGTTCAACCTGGTAAACCGCCTGACGGTGCTGGAGAACGTGCTGATTGGCGCGCTCGGCAGTACCCCATTCTGGCGTACCTGTTTGCGCTGGTTCTCTCCTTCCCAAAAGCAGGAAGCCTTACAGGCGCTGACCCGCGTCGGGATGGCGCACTTCGCCCACCAGCGCGTCTCCACCCTGTCCGGTGGACAGCAGCAGCGCGTCGCCATTGCCCGCGCCCTGATGCAGAAAGCGCAAATCATTCTTGCTGACGAACCCATTGCCTCGCTGGACCCGGAGTCCGCCCGCATCGTGATGGAGACCCTGCGCGACATTAACCAGAACGACGGCATTACCGTGGTGGTCACGCTGCATCAGGTGGATTACGCCCTGCGCTACTGCGAACGCATTGTCGCCCTGCGTCAGGGGCATGTGTTCTTTGATGGCGCGAGCCATCAGTTTGATAACGAACGTTTTGACCATCTCTACCGCAGCATTAACCGCGTCGAAGAGAACGCGCAGGCTGCTTAATTAACCCCGATCCGAGGAAAGTACATGAGCTACAAAGCCGTTGCCGCGCTGGCCTTTACCAGCATGTTCAGCCTCAGCACCCTGTTAAGCCCGGCGTATGCGGAAGAGCAGGAAAAAGCGCTGAACTTCGGCATTATTTCGACGGAATCACAGCAAAACCTGAAACCTCAGTGGGAACCGTTCCTGAAAGATATGGAAACCAAACTGGGGATCAAAGTGAACGCCTTCTTCGCCCCGGACTACGCGGGCATCATCCAGGGGATGCGCTTTAATAAAGTAGACATCGCCTGGTACGGCAACCTCTCCGCCATGGAAGCGGTGGACCGCGCGAACGGCCAGGTCTTTGCCCAGACCGTCGCGGCAGATGGCTCCCCGGGCTACTGGAGCGTGCTGATCGTCAACAAAGACAGCCCAATCAACAACCTCAATGACATGCTCGCCAAACGCAAAGAGCTGACCTTCGGCAACGGCGATCCGAACTCTACCTCCGGCTACCTTGTCCCTGGCTACTACGTCTTCGCCAAAAACAACGCCTCCGCCAGCGACTTCAAACGCACGGTGAACGCCAGCCATGAAACCAACGCTCTGGCCGTGGCCAACAAGCAGGTGGATGTTGCCACCAACAACACCGAGAACCTCGACAAGCTGAAGACCTCCGCACCGGACAAGCTGAAAGAGATCAAGGTTATCTGGAAATCCCCGCTGATCCCCGGCGACCCGATTGTGTGGCGTAAAAACCTGTCCGAAAGCACCAAGGACAAGGTGTACGACTTCTTTATGACCTATGGCAAAACGCCGGAAGAGAAAGCGGTCCTCGAACGTCTGGGCTGGGCGCCGTTCCGCCCGTCAAGCGACCTGCAGCTGGTCCCGATTCGCCAGCTGGCGCTGTTTAAAGAGATGCAGGGCGTGAAGGACAATAAAGGGCTGAAGGACGAGGAGAAGACCAGCAAAGTGGCCGCGATTCAGGCCCAGCTTGAAGACCTCGACCGCCTGACCGCCGCGCTAGGCGCGATGACCAGCGTGAATAAAGCGGTGCAGTAGATCTTTTCTCCCTCTCCCTGTGGGAGAGGGCCGGGGTGAGGGCATCAGCGCGCACATTTCCCCCTCACCCTAACCCTCTCCCTCAAGGGAGAGGGGACTAAACCCAAAGGAGCAAACATGCAAACCATCACCCTCCCACCGCCAAAGCGCAGCTGGTTCTCGCTCATAAGCTGGGCCATCCTGCTGGCGGTGCTGGTTATCTCCTGGAAGGGCGCGGAAATGAATCCGCTGTTGCTCTTCAAAGACGCGGGCAACATGGCGACCTTCGCCGCCGATTTCTTCCCGCCGGACTTCAGCCAGTGGCAGGACTACCTGAGCGAAATGGCGGTCACCCTGCAAATCGCCGTCTGGGGCACCGCGCTGGCCGTTATTCTCTCTGTTCCGTTTGGCCTGATGAGCGCCGAGAACATCGTGCCGTGGTGGGTTTACCAGCCCATGCGCCGCCTGATGGACGCCTGTCGTGCGATCAACGAAATGGTCTTTGCGATGCTGTTCGTGGTCGCCGTCGGCCTGGGTCCGTTCGCGGGCGTCATGGCGCTGTTCATCCACACCACCGGCGTGCTCTCCAAGCTGCTCTCCGAGGCGGTCGAAGCCATCGAGCCCGGCCCGGTGGAAGGCATCCGCGCGACCGGCGCCAACAAAATCGAAGAGATTCTTTACGGCGTTCTGCCGCAGGTGATGCCGCTGCTCATCTCCTACTCCCTGTACCGCTTTGAGTCCAACGTCCGCTCCGCCACCGTCGTCGGCATGGTCGGCGCAGGCGGGATTGGCGTCACCCTGTGGGAAGCGATTCGCGGTTTCCAGTTCCAGCAAACCTGCGCCCTGATGGTGCTCATCATCGTCACCGTCAGCCTGCTGGATTTCCTCTCTCAACGTTTGCGTAAGCACTTCATCTGAGAAGCGAGGCTTTGTTTTCTATGCACTTATCCAGACATCCGACCAGTTACCCTACCCGCTGGCAAGAGATTGCGGCGAAGCTCGAAGTGGAGCTGCGCACGCACTACCGCTGCGGAGACTACCTTCCCGCCGAGCAGCAGCTTGCCGACCGCTATGAAGTGAACCGCCACACCCTGCGCCGCGCCATTGACCAGCTGGTCGAGCGCGGCTGGGTCCAGCGCCGTCAGGGCGTGGGCGTGCTGGTGCTGATGCGCCCGTTCGACTACCCGCTTAACGCCCAGGCGCGCTTTAGCCAGAACCTGCTGGATCAGGGCAGCCACCCGACCAGCGAAAAGCTGCTCTCGGTATTACGCCCGGCCTCCAGCCACGTGGCGGACGCGCTGGGGATTCAGGAGGGCGATAACGTCATCCATCTGCGCACCCTGCGCCGGGTCAACGGCGTCGCGGTGTGCCAGATAGACCACTACTTCGCGGATCTCACCCTCTGGCCAGTGCTGCAGAATTTCTCCAGCGGATCGCTGCATGATTTTCTCCAGAATGCGACAGGCATTGCGCTGAAACGCACCCAGACGCGCATCAGCGCCCGCCGCGCGCAGGCGAAAGAGAGCAAGGTGCTCGAAATTCCCAATATGGCCCCGCTGCTCTGCGTGCGCACCCTCAACCACCGTGACGGCGAGATCGACGCGACGGAATACTCCGTCAGCCTGACCCGCGCCGACATGATCGAATTCACCATGGAGCACTGAATGCACTTCGACACCGCCACCCGACAGCGCTGGATGCGCGTGCTGGCCCACAGCCAGCCTGCTGCGCTGTCTGCCCGCATGAACGCCCTTAGCCTGGCTCCCGGGTACGACCTCCTCCGCGCACCGGAGATCGGACTTGTGCAGATCCAGGCGCGCATGGGCGCTACCGGCGAGCGCTTCTTCGCCGGGGATGCCACCCTCACCCGCGCAGCGATCCGCCTGCACAGCGGCACGCTGGGCTACGGCTACGTGCTGGGGCGTGATAAAGCGCACGCCGAGCGCTGCGCGGTCATCGACGCGCTTTTACAGGAACCACCGCATTTCCAGACGCTGATGGAAACCCTTATTTCCCCGCTGGAGGCCGACCGCGACGCGCGCATTGCCGCACGTCAGGCCGAAGTGAATACCAGCCGGGTCGACTTCTTTACGCTCGTTCGCGGAGACAACGCATGACGCTTCAACCTGCTTTTACCCTGGCCGTCCAGGATGCCCAACACAGTTTTCGTCGCCTGCTGAAGGCGATGAGCGAGCCGGGCGTGATCGTCTCGCTGCACCAGCTCTCCCAGGGATGGCTGCCGCTGAACCTGGCGACCACCAGTGTACTGCTGACCCTGGCCGACAACGACACCCCGGTATGGCTTTCGGGCACCCTGTCAAACGACATCGCCAGCCAGAACCTGCGTTTTCACACCGGCGCTCCGCTGGTCGATCAGCCCCGGCAGGCGATCTTTGCCGTGGCCGACGAACACATCAGCCATGAACAGCTGAATGCCCTGAGCGAAGGCACCGCCGTCGCCCCGGAAACCAGCGCCACGCTGATTTTGCAGGTCGCCAGCCTGAGCGGCGGCCGCATGCTGCGCCTGACGGGCGCAGGCATCGCCGACGAACGCATGGTCGCGCCGCAGCTGCCGGAGTGCATCATTCACGAACTGACCGAGCGCCCGCACCCGTTCCCGCTGGGTATTGACCTGATCCTGACCTGCGGCGAGCGCCTGCTGGCGATCCCGCGGACCACCCATGTGGAGGTGTGCTGATGTACGTTGCCGTCAAAGGGGGCGAGAAGGCCATCGCCGCCGCCCATGCGCTGCAGGCGCACAGACGACGGGGCGATGAACAGCTCCCCGAGCTGAGCGTCGCCCAAATCGAGCAGCAGCTAAACCTCGCCGTAGACCGGGTAATGACCGAGGGTGGCATCGCCGACCGAGAACTGGCGGCGCTGGCCCTGAAGCAGGCCAGCGGCGATAACGTGGAAGCCATCTTCCTGCTGCGCGCCTACCGCACTACGCTTGCCAAACTGGCGGTCAGCGAGCCGCTGAACACGGCGGAGATGCGCCTGGAGCGCCGCATTTCTGCCGTTTATAAAGACATCCCCGGCGGCCAGCTGCTTGGCCCTACCTATGACTACACCCATCGCCTGCTGGATTTTACCCTGCTGGCGAACGGCGAAGCGCCGCAGCTCAGCACCTCTGACGCCGAACAGGAACCGTCCCCGCACGTCTTCAGCCTGCTGGCGAAACAGGGTCTGGCGAAAACGGAAGCGGATTCCGGCGCGCAGCCGGATGACATCACCCGCACGCCGCCGGTTTACCCGTGCTCGCGTTCGTCCCGCCTGCAGCAGTTGATGCGCGGCGACGAAGGCTATCTGCTGGCGCTGGCCTACTCCACCCAGCGCGGCTACGGGCGTAACCATCCGTTTGCCGCCGAAATTCGCAGCGGCTACATCGACGTCGAAATCGTGCCGGAAGAGCTGGGTTTTGCGGTGAACGTCGGCGAACTGCTGATGACCGAGTGTGAAATGGTGAACGGTTTTGTCGCGCCCGAAAATGAAGATCCGCACTTTACCCGCGGCTACGGGCTGGTATTTGGCCTCGGCGAACGCAAGGCGATGGCCATGGCGCTGGTCGACCGCGCCCTGCAGGCGCCGGACTACGGCGAACACATCGCGGGCCCGGCGCAGGACGAAGAGTTCGTGCTGGCCCACGCGGATAACGTCGAGGCCGCGGGCTTCGTCTCGCACCTCAAGCTGCCGCACTACGTCGATTTCCAGGCCGAACTGGAACTGCTGAAACGCCTGCAACGGGAGTGCAAACATGGCTAACTTAAGCGGCTACAACTTTGCCTATCTGGATGAGCAAACCAAACGCATGATCCGCCGAGCGATACTTAAAGCGGTGGCGATCCCGGGCTATCAGGTGCCGTTCGGCGGCCGCGAAATGCCGATGCCCTACGGCTGGGGTACCGGCGGTATCCAGCTCACCGCCAGCGTGATCGGCGAGGCAGACGTGCTGAAAGTGATCGACCAGGGCGCGGACGACACCACCAACGCCGTGTCGATCCGCAACTTCTTTCAGCGAGTAACGGGCGTCGCAACCACGGAAAAAACCGAAGACGCGACGCTGATCCAGACCCGCCACCGCATTCCGGAAACCCCGCTGACGGAAGATCAGATTTTGATTTTCCAGGTGCCGATCCCGGAGCCGCTGCGCTTTATCGAGCCGCGCGAAACCGAAACCCGCACCATGCACGCCCTGGAAGAGTACGGTGTCATGCAGGTGAAGCTGTATGAGGATATCGCCCGCTTCGGCCATATCGCCACCACCTATGCGTACCCGGTGAAGGTCAACGGGCGCTACGTCATGGACCCGTCGCCGATCCCGAAATTTGATAACCCGAAGATGGACATGATGCCCGCCCTGCAGCTGTTCGGTGCCGGACGTGAAAAACGCATCTACGCCGTCCCGCCCTACACGCGTGTCGAAAGCCTGGATTTCGACGATCACCCGTTTACGGTGCAGGAGTGGGACGAGCCGTGCGCCATCTGCGGATCCAAACACAGCTATCTGGACGAAGTGGTGCTGGACGACACGGGCAAACGGATGTTTGTCTGCTCCGACACCGATTACTGCCGCCAACAGAGCGAGGCGAACGGCCAATGAAACCGCTGCTTTCGGTTAATCACCTGACTCACCTTTATGCGCCGGGCAAAGGCTTTAGCGACGTGTCGTTCGAGCTGTGGCCGGGCGAAGTGCTGGGGATCGTCGGCGAGTCCGGCTCCGGCAAAACCACCCTGCTGAAGTCCATCTCCGCGCGCCTGACGCCGCAACACGGCGAGATCCTGTATCAGGGGCGCTCCCTCTACGGCATAAGCGAGGCCGAGCGCCGCCGCCTGCTGCGCACCGAGTGGGGCGTGGTGCATCAACACCCGATGGAAGGCCTGCGCCGTCAGGTCTCTGCGGGAGGCAACATCGGCGAACGCCTGATGGCCACCGGCGCGCGCCACTACGGCAACATCCGCGCCACCGCCCAGCATTGGCTGGAGGAAGTTGAAATCCCCGCCTCGCGCATCGACGACCTGCCGACGACCTTCTCCGGTGGGATGCAGCAGCGCCTGCAGATCGCCCGCAACCTGGTTACGCACCCGAAGCTGGTGTTTATGGATGAACCCACCGGCGGGCTGGACGTCTCCGTGCAGGCGCGCCTGCTCGACCTGCTGCGCGGTCTGGTGGTGGAGCTGAACCTGGCGGTGGTGATTGTCACCCACGATCTGGGCGTTGCGCGCCTGCTGGCGGACCGCCTGCTGGTGATGAAGCAGGGTCAGGTGGTGGAAAGTGGGTTAACCGACCGCGTGCTCGACGATCCGCACCATCCGTACACCCAGCTGCTGGTGTCGTCCGTGTTGCAGAACTGAGGGGCTGTTGCCGGGTGGCGCTGCGCTTACCCGGCCTACGAATAGCGCACCTGTAGGCCGGGTAAGGCGAAGCCGCCACCCGGCAAAACAAATCGCGAGGCCAACATGATCCACGTACAAAACGTAAGTAAGACCTTTGTGCTCCACCAGCAAAACGGCGTGCGCCTGCCGGTACTGCAAAATGCCTCTCTGGAGGTTAATCGCGGCGAATGCGTGGTGCTGCACGGCCATTCCGGCAGCGGAAAATCGACCCTGCTGCGCTCCCTCTACGCCAACTATTTGCCCGACGAAGGCCATATTCATATTCGCCACGGCGATGAATGGGTCGACCTGGTACAGGCCCCCGCGCGTAAGGTGCTGGACGTGCGCCGCACCACGATCGGCTGGGTGAGCCAGTTTCTGCGGGTGATCCCGCGGATCTCCGCCCTCGACGTGGTGATGCAGCCCCTGCTGGATCTCGGCGTGCCGCGCGAAACCTGCGCCGCCAAAGCCGCCAGCCTGCTGACACGCCTGAACGTGCCCGAGCGCCTCTGGCACCTTGCCCCGTCGACCTTTTCCGGCGGCGAACAGCAGCGCGTCAATATCGCCCGCGGCTTTATCGTCGACTACCCGATTTTACTTCTGGATGAACCCACCGCCTCGCTCGACAGCAAAAACAGCGCCGCCGTGGTGGAACTGATCGAACAGGCCAAAGCGCGCGGGGCGGCGATCGTCGGGATCTTCCACGACGAGAGCGTTCGCACCCGCGTCGCGGACAGGCTGCACCCAATGGGGACTCCCGCATGATTATCAATAACGTCAAGCTGGTACTGGACAATGAGGTGGTTGGCGGCTCGATTGAGATCCAGGACGGAACAATCCGCGCGTTTGCCGAAACCCAGAGCCGCTCACCCGAAGCGATGGACGGCGACGGCGGCTGGCTGCTGCCGGGGCTGATCGAACTGCATACCGATAATCTGGACAAGTTCTTCACGCCACGGCCAAAAGTGGACTGGCCCGCACATTCAGCGATGAGCAGCCACGACGCGCTGATAGTCGCCAGCGGCATCACCACCGTACTGGACGCGGTGGCCATCGGTGACGTGCGCGACGGCGGCGATCGTCTGGAGAACCTGGAGAAGATGATCAACGCCGTGGAGGAGACGCAAAAACGCGGCCTCAACCGCGCCGAGCACCGCCTGCACCTGCGCTGCGAGCTGCCGCACCACACTACCCTGCCGCTGTTTGAAAAGCTGGTAAGCCGCGAGCCGGTCTCGCTGGTCTCCCTGATGGACCACTCGCCGGGGCAGCGCCAGTTCGCCAACATCGAAAAGTATCGCGAATACTATCAGGGCAAATATTCTCTCAGCGATGCGGAGATGGCCCGTTACGAAGAAGAGCAGTTGGCGCTTGCGGCACAGTGGTCGCAGCCTAACCGTCTCAGGATCGCGGCGATGTGCCGGGACCGTAATATCGCGCTGGCCAGCCATGACGACGCCACACACGATCATGTGCTCGAATCCCACCAGCTTGGCAGCGTGATCGCCGAATTTCCCACCACGTTTGAAGCGGCTGAAGCCTCCCGCAAGCACGGCATGAACGTGCTGATGGGCGCACCGAACATCGTGCGCGGCGGCTCGCACTCCGGCAACGTTGCGGCAAGCAAGCTCGCTTCCCTCGGCCTGCTGGATATCCTCTCGTCCGACTACTACCCCGCCAGCCTGCTGGATGCGGCGTTCCGGGTGGCCGACGACGAGGGCAATCGCTTTACACTGCCGCAGGCGATTCGCCTGGTGACGAAAAACCCGGCCTCGGCGCTTAACCTGCAGGATCGCGGCGAGATAGCCGAAGGCAAGCGGGCGGATCTGGTGCTGGCCCACCGCAGGGGCGAGCACATCCATATCGACCACGTCTGGCGTCAGGGAAAGAGGGTGTTCTGATGGGAAGACTTATCTGGTTAATGGGGCCGTCCGGCTCCGGTAAGGACAGCCTGCTGTCCGCCTTACGGCAGCAGGAGCATCCGCAACTGCTGGTGGCGCACCGGTACATTACCCGGGCGGCGAATGCGGGGAGTGAAAACCATATCGCCCTGAGCGAGCAGGAGTTTTTCACCCGTGCCGGGCAAAATCTGCTGGCGCTGAGCTGGCACGCGAACGGCTTTTATTACGGCGTCGGCATCGAGATCGACCTCTGGCTGCATGCGGGGTTCGACGTGCTGCTCAACGGCTCGCGGGCGCATCTTTCGCAAGCGCGCGCCCGCTATGGGGCGTCCCTTCTGCCGGTCTGCCTGCAGGTTTCACCGGACGTCCTGCGCAGCCGTTTGCAGAGCCGGGGGCGTGAATCCGCCCGAGAGATCGACCAGCGGCTTGAACGCGCGGCCCGCTATACCCCGTCCGACTGCCACGTCCTCAATAACGACGGAAGTTTGCTACAGTCAGTCGAGATCTTTTTATCGCTTATCCGTCAGAAGGAGAAACAGCATGCCTGACTGCACACTTCGTCCCGCCACCGCCGACGATGCGCAAATCGTTTACGCGTTAATCTGCGAGTTAAAGCAGGCCGAGTTCGATCGCCAGGCGTTTCACGCGGGCTATCTTGCCAATCTGCAGGATCGCAATATGCGCTATCAGCTTGCCGAACTTAACGGGCAGGTCATCGGCATGATCGGCCTGCACCTGCAGTTTCATCTCCATCACGCGCGCTGGATCGGTGAGATCCAGGAGCTGGTGGTGATGCCGCAGGCGCGCGGATTAAAGGTGGGCAGCCAGCTGCTGGCCTGGGCGGAAGGGGTGGCACGAGAAGCCGGTGCGGAGCTGACCGAACTCTCCACCAGCGTGAAGCGCACTGACGCGCACCGTTTTTACGTCCGCGAAGGATATACGCAGAGCCATTTCCGATTCACCAAACCGCTGTAGAGGTGCGTTATGAGTCTGACGATCACGTTAACAGGAACCGGAAGCGCGCAGCTCGTGCCGGTCTTTGGCTGCGACTGCGCGGCGTGTCGCCGGGCGCGCCTGCAGGGGACCTATCGCCGTCGTCCCTGTAGCGCGGTGGTCAAATTCAACGATGCGGTGACCCTGCTGGATGCCGGTATTCCGCACCTGATGGACGACTGGCCCGCAGGCAGCTTTCAGCAGTTTTTGCTGACCCATTACCATATGGATCACGTTCAGGGTCTCTTCCCCCTGCGCTGGGGCGTTGGCGCGACGATCCCCGTTTACGGTCCGCCGGACGAAGCGGGATGCGACGACCTGTTTAAACATCCGGGGATTCTGGATTTCAGCCACACGGTCGACCCCTTTGTGATGTTTGAACTTCAGGGAATGCGGGTCACGCCGCTGCCGCTCAACCATTCGAAACTGACCTTCGGGTATTTGCTGGAGTCGGCCCACAGCCGCGTGGCCTGGCTGTCCGACACCGCCGGGCTGCCGGAAAAAACGGTGAAGTTCCTGCTCAACAATCAACCGCAGGCGATGATTATCGACTGCAGCCATGCACCGCGTGACGAAACGCCGCGAAACCACAGTGATTTAAATACGGTGATTGCCCTGAACGAGGTGATTGGCTGTCCGCAGGTGATCCTGACGCACATTAGCCATCAGTTTGACGCATGGATGATGGATAACCCGCTGCCGGACGGCATTGAAGCGGGATATGACGGGATGGTACTTGTGCTGGATTAGATTTTCTCCCTCTCCCGTGGGAGAGGGTTGGGGTGAGGGCAACAGGCCGCACTTAGCCGCGATCGTAATCGTCTTCCAACCTGCGCTCATCTTCTTCTAACCGACGCCTGTCGTCGTCCAGCTGACGCTGACGCTCGTCTAAACGGCGGCGTCTGTCTTCGAGCTGCCGACGACGATCGTCGTACTGTCGACTGTCGATTTGACGGCTGCGGTCATAACGATCGTCGTCATCGCCATTACGGCTACTGCTGGGGTTGTAGGCATCGTTGATCGCCTGCTGAATGTTGCCAATAGCATCATCAACAATATCGGCATGAGCCAGTTGGCTGGTGAGTGACAGCAGACCAAATAACAGAGCAGTTGAGTAACGTTTCATAAGGCCAGACTCGCAGGTGAACTGGCCTTACGATAATGAACGGCAGGGAACGAGGGTAGCGGAGGAATCTCAAATTCAGTTGTGTCCTGGGTCTTCCATCAGCTGATTCGCACGCTGTTTATTTTCTGCGACCAGGACGATGCCGTAGCATTTTTGATCCGGCGAATGACTCCAGATACGATCTTCAGGGATACACCCTCCGTCATAGATAACCTTGCTACCATCATACGGCCAAAATGCGCCCTGTTCGGTATCGAGAACAAATACAGCGATTTGGTCAGACTCGCGGGCAATTTTCTGCCAGAGCATCTTCCCACCCTCATATTGTTCAAAGTCGCTTACAAGCGTCACGCCACACTGTAATACCAGGGCTTCATACAGGCGAGTTGCCAGTCCCTTGTCACGCTCGGCGGGATCAACGCAGATACCTTCTACCTGAATAACACTGGCATCTTCCCAACAGCGCTCGACAGCAATGATATCTTCACCTAAATGCGTTTTACGTTGTAAATCCAGGGCAGCAACAACCCGATGCCGGGGCACCCCGTCGAAGGTTTCGATATCCGCTTCAATAATCGCAGCTCTTGGCGTCTGGCTATCAAAAATAACATGTAGCACTCGCCCGGAGAGCTCAAACTCATCAACGAGCTTGAATGACCTTGCTACAGTCTTTGGGCTGTAAGTTGTAGGCATCACAATCATTTGTGAGTCCCCTTTTGTAAGTACTGGCATAGCTCCCTTTATATCCCAATCTGCCAAATTTTGCGCAGGTTAGCATCACCCGGTTTACTCACGCTCTTGATGAATTCTTAAATATCACTTCTTATAAACAGACCTTCCGCAGCGCCTGCGCCAGCTGCGCCCGCGTAAACGGCTTACGCAATAACGGAACGTCCGGCAGCTGAGGGTTATGCGTGGGTCGTAAATCCTGGCCGCTGATCAGCAGCACAGGAAGCTGCGGATAGTGACTGCGCACATGGCTAATCACCTCAGCCCCGCTCAGGCTTCCGGGCAACATCAGGTCGCTGATAAACATGCCAATATCCGGCGACGCCGCCAGCATGCTCAGCGCCTGCTCGCCGTTGTCCGCTTCGAGCGTCAGATAGCCAAGCTGGTGCAACTGTTCGCACAGGGTCTGACGGACATCCGCTTCGTCCTCGAGCACCAGCACCAGGCGCTCGCTCTCGACGGAGGCGGTGGCAGATACTGCTTCATCAACTGCAGCGGCGGGCTGCGTCGAGCGCGGGAGGTGAAGCCGCACGGTCGTTCCCTGCCCCGGCGCGCTTTCAATCTCCACGCGCCCACCGGACTGGCGTACAAAGCCGTACACCATCGACAGGCCTAACCCGCTCCCGCTCCCGGTCTGTTTGGTGGTGAAGAACGGTTCAAAGACCCGGGATTTCACCTCCTGCGACATGCCGCTGCCGTGGTCAATGACTTCCAGCGCCACCATATCCTGCCTGCGACCGTCGCTGCGGGTAACGCGCTGATTCCAGGTGCGAATTTTAATCACCCCGCTTTGCCCTTCCATCGCATCGCGCGCGTTCATCACCAGGTTGATGATGGCGTTCTCCAGCTGGCTGAAGTCTATCCACGCGGGCCATGCCGGGGATTGCGCTTCAATTTCCAGGGTCAGGGTGGCGGGCAAGGAGTGACGCAGCAGTTCCCGAAGGTTCTCCAGCAGCGGCTGCATCTCTACCGCATGCGGCGTCAGGGATTGCTTGCGGGAAAACGCCAGCAGGCGCTGGGTCAGTAAGGCGCCACGCTCGGCCGCCTTCAGCGCCCGGGTAATGCGCGGCGCATCGTTTGATTCAGGGTCGGTCAGCTCAAGACTGCCGATGATCACCGCCAGCAGGTTATTAAAATCATGCGCCAGCCCGCCCGTCAGCTGCCCAACAGCCTTCATTTTCTGGCTGTGCAGCAGCGCCTCTTCCAGCCCCTGACGCTCAATGCGGTCGATCTCCATCTGCGTGGTTTTTTCTTTCAGCAGGCGCGTGGTGTGCTCAAGCGAGGCGGTATTGCGGGCAAAAACGTTAAACGCGCGCGCCAGTTCACCCAGCTCATCGCGCCGCTGGAGGGCGGGAACGGACACATCCTGTTCGCCGTGAGCAAGGCGCGACATCGCCCGGGAAATGGCCGTCAGGTTAGAGGCCAGATTGCGGTAGATATACCAGCAGGCACACCCGGTGATGATCAGCGCCAGCACGGCGAAAATGGTGATAAATACGCTGATGGATTGCAGTTCGTGATGGCTCTGGGCGGTGCGAAGCCGGGAGGCCTGCGCCACCTGCTCAACATACTGATTGATGTCGCTGTTGAGGATCGCCACCAGCGCCTTGATGTGGAACATATACCAGCTTATCGCCAGATCGCTCTCCTCCAGTTGCTTCGACAGCGGGGCGAGCTGACCTAGCTCGGCATTAAAATCAGGCAGAACCGTCTTTACGACCGGCTGTGCGGCACGCCGGGGCAACGTTGCGGCCACCGCGTCCAGTTGCTGGATGGTCGCGCGCGGCGAAGGGGTATCGATGGCGGCGGCGATCAGCCGGTCCATCTCCATCAGCTGCTGCGCACCCGGTACGTTACTGTCATAACGGCGGTTGATGTCCTGAAGATGGCGTAAATAGCTCTGGCTTTGATAGAGCGAGCTCAGCAACGCGTTACGCTCAAGATGCCGCTTTTGCCCGCGCTCCAGCATCCCCGTTACGCTTTGCTGTAATTCATTGCTTCTGCGAATAATCCGCGCCACCAGCGCCGGCTCCTGCTGCGCCAGCGGGGCATCCGCCAGCTGTTCCAGCGAGCGGCGCAGCGCCGTTTGCATCTGCTTCAGCCGCTCGGCCTCGCCTTTGTACTCCAGCGCCCCCACTACCTGCGAAAGCCGCACCGCCGCCGTTGCCACGTTGGCCGTGTCGCGCGCGAGGTTCATGCTCCCGGTCATGTCGTCCAGCGTTTGCTGTTGGACCTGCTCCTGGATCTGGCTGGCGTGACGAAAGCCGAGCACCGCCACGCCGCTCACCATCAGCGTGACGGCGACCACCAGCAGGTTAAATATCAGCAGGCGACCGCGAGCGCTGGAGAAGAACGGGGGGCGTGAAGACATGTTGACTCCGTAACTGTGATCCACATTCGCTATTCATAACTATGACAAATATGAACAGCTTCTGACATTTTGCATTTACGCACCTGTGATGAAGTGCAGAAATCGGCATTCACAGGAGATCCGCCATGAGCAGAACCCCGGTATTAGAGATGCGCAACATTGCCAAAACGTTTGGCAGTTTCCACGCGCTCAAGGGCGTGGATTTGACGGTGTTTCCCGGTGAGATCCACGCGCTGATGGGGGAAAACGGCGCGGGGAAAAGCACGCTGATGAAAATCCTCGCGGGGGCCTATACCGCCACCAGCGGCGAGATCCTGATCGACGGCCAGCCGTTTCACATTAAAGGGCCGAAAGATGCGCTGGCCGCAGGCATCACCCTGATTTATCAGGAGATGCAGCTCGCGCCCAATCTGACCGTTGCCGAAAACATCTTCCTCGGCAGCGAACTGTCGCGCGGCGGGATGGTGCAGCGCAAAGAGATGGCTGCCCAGGCGCAGGCGGTGATTGACCGCCTCGGCGCACAGTTCAGCGCCACCGATCTGGTGATGAAGCTCACCATCGCCGAACAGCAGCAGGTTGAAATCGCCCGCGCGCTGCACCGCAACAGCCGCATTCTGGTGATGGATGAACCCACCGCCGCCCTCTCCTCGCGGGAAACGCATCGCCTGTTTGAACTGATTTTGCGCCTGCGCGATGAAGGTATGGCGATCATCTATATCAGCCACCGCATGGCGGAAGTGTATGAACTCTCTGACCGCGTCAGCGTTCTGCGCGACGGGCAGTACGTCGGCAGCCTGACGCGCGACAAGCTCAACGCCTCCGAGCTGGTGCGCATGATGGTGGGCCGCCCGCTAAGCGACCTGTTCAACAAGGAGCGTGATATTCCCCTCGGCAGCCCGCGTCTCAACGTCCACCACCTCACCGACGGTAAAAAAGTACAGCCCTGCAGCCTGCAGGTGCGTTCCGGCGAAATCGTCGGGCTGGCGGGGCTGGTCGGGGCCGGACGTTCCGAGCTGGCACAGCTTATCTTCGGCGTGCGCAAAGCCACGGGCGGCATGATTGAGGTCGACGGCGAGCCGGTGGTGATCCACTCCCCGCGCGCGGCCATCGAAAACGGCATCGGTTTTCTCACCGAGAACCGCAAGGAGCAGGGGCTGTTTCTGGAGCTGGCGGCGCAGGAGAACATCACCATGGCGACGCTGGAGCGCGACGCCACCTTCGGGATGCTAAACCGCAAAAAAGCGCAGGCTATCTCCGATGACGCGATTGCCCTGCTCAACATCCGCGTGCCGCATGCTCAGGTGCGCGCGGGCGGGCTGTCGGGCGGCAACCAGCAAAAGCTGCTCATCTCCCGCTGGGTCGCCATCGGCCCGCGCATTCTGATTCTGGACGAACCCACGCGCGGCGTGGACGTCGGCGCGAAAAGCGAGATCTACCGCATCATGAACCAGATGGCGCGCAAAGGCGTGGCGATCCTGATGATCTCCAGCGAGCTGCCGGAAGTGGTGGGCATGAGCGACCGGGTTTACGTGATGCGCGAAGGCAGCATCGCGGGCGAGCTTCACGGGCGAGACATCTCTCAGGAAAACATTATGACGCTGGCAACCGGCGTAAACGACACTCATCATCAGGCGGTGCAATCATGACAACTCCAACCCATCCGCAGCAGGTGGCGAAATCCGCCTCCGCCAAAAAAATGCTGATGAGCGATCTGATGCAAACGGTCGGTATTTTGCCAATTCTTATCCTGATTGTGGCGGTATTTGGCTTTATTGCCCCGAACTTCTTTACCGAGAGCAACCTGCTCAACATTACTCGTCAGGCGTCGATCAACATCGTGCTGGCGGCGGGAATGACCTTCATTATCCTCACCGGCGGGATTGATCTCTCCGTGGGGTCGATTCTCGGCACCACGGCGGTGGCCGCGATGGTGGTATCGCTCATTCCCGAATTCGCCGGGCTGTCCATTCCCGCCGCGCTGATGCTCGGCATGGTGCTGGGCCTGTTTAACGGCGCGCTGGTGGCTTTTGCCGGGCTGCCGCCTTTTATCGTCACGCTCGGCACCTACACGGCGCTGCGCGGCGCGGCGTACCTGCTGGCCGACGGCACGACGGTCATTAACTCGAACATCAACTTCGAGTGGATCGGCAATAACTATCTCGGCCCAATTCCCTGGCTGGTGGTGATCGCCCTGGCGGTCATCGTGGTGTGCTGGTTCATCCTGCGCCGTACCACGCTCGGCGTTCATATCTACGCCGTGGGCGGCAACATGCAGGCGGCGCGCTTAACGGGGATTAAGGTCTGGCTGGTGCTGCTGTTTGTCTACGGCATGAGCGGCCTGCTCTCCGGCCTCGGCGGCGTCATGAGCGCCTCACGCCTGTACAGCGCTAACGGCAACCTCGGCACGGGTTACGAGCTGGATGCAATTGCGGCGGTGATCCTCGGCGGCACCAGCTTTGTCGGCGGGATCGGCACGATCACCGGCACGCTGGTCGGCGCATTGATCATCGCCACCCTCAACAACGGCATGACGCTGATGGGCGTCTCCTACTTCTGGCAGCTGGTGATCAAAGGGGCGGTGATCATCATTGCGGTGCTGATCGACAAATACCGTACCCGACACCATCAAAGTGCATAACAACAATACCCTACGAGTGAGGAAGACAAGATGCGTTTGAAACCGTTAGTAACCGCGCTCTGTGCTGGCGCGCTGCTTGCTGCAACGCCGTTTGCGCAGGCGAAAGATCTGAAGTCCATTGGCGTGACGGTGGGTGACCTGGCTAACCCGTTCTTCGTGCAGATCACCAAAGGTGCCGAGCTGGAAGCGCGTAAGCTGGCAGGGGATAACGTCAAGGTGACGCTGGTCTCCAGCGGGTACGATCTGGGCCAGCAGGTGGCGCAGATCGACAACTTTATTGCCGCGAAAGTGGACATGATCATCCTCAACGCCGCGGATTCCAAAGGGATCGGCCCGGCGGTGAAGCGCGCGAAGGACGCCGGGATCGTGGTCGTGGCGGTTGACGTGGCGGCGGAAGGGGCAGATGCCACCATCACCTCCGACAACACCCAGGCGGGTGAGATGGCCTGTAAGTACATTACCGACCGCCTGAAAGGCAAAGGCAACGTGGTGATCATCAACGGACCGCCGGTTTCTGCGGTACAAAACCGCGTAGAAGGGTGCCAGACGGAGTTCAAAAAACATCCGGATATCAAGGTGCTCTCGGATAATCAGAACGCCAAGGGCAGTCGTGAAGGCGGTCTGGAAGTCATGACCTCCCTGCTGGCGGCCAATCCGAAGATCGACGGCGTGTTTGCGATTAACGATCCGACCGCGATCGGCGCCGATCTGGCCGCGAAACAGGCGCAGCGCAACGAGTTCTTTATCGTCGGCGTGGATGGTTCGCCGGACGGTGAGGAAGCGCTGAAGCGTGAAAACTCGCTGTTTGTGGCAACCCCGGCGCAGGATCCGCAGGTCATGGCGGCAAAAGCGGTGGAGATCGGCTATGACATTCTGCAGGGCAAACCTGCGCCGAAAGCGCCTGTGCTGATCCCGGTGACGATGATCGATAAAAAGAACGTCGGCACGTATAAGGGGTGGACGGTTAAATGATCCTTTTCCCTCTCCGACAGGGAGAGGGAACTGTTTTCAAGGAGTCCCCATGAAACGCTCCGACATTAACGAAATCCTCGGCCACACGCGGCAATTCTTCTCCATGCACGACGTGCATCTCCCGCCGTTTGCCAGCTTTCCGCCAACGAAATGGCAGCAGCTTGATCGGGCCGCGTGGCAGGAAGTGTTTGACCTCAAGCTCGGCTGGGACGTGACGGCATTCGGCGGCAATAACTTTGCCGCTGAGGGCCTGACGCTGTTTACCCTACGCAACGGCTCGCCCAACGGCGTGCCGTATGAAAAAAACTATGCCGAAAAAATCATGCACGTGCGCGACGGTCAGGTCACGCCGATGCATTTTCACTGGCGTAAACGGGAAGACATCATCAACCGGGGCGGCGGGAATCTGATCGTGGAATTATGGAATGCCGGGGCGCATGAAGAGACGGAAAACACCGACGTGACGGTCACCGTCGACGGCTGCCGTCAAACCCACGCCCCCGGCAGCCAGCTGCGCCTGCTGCCCGGGGAAAGCATCTGCCTGACGCCCGGTCTTTACCACAGTTTCTGGGGCGAACGCGGCTTCGGCGACGTGCTGGTCGGGGAAGTGTCCTCGGTCAATGACGATGAACACGACAATCACTTTTTGCAGCCCGTTGCCCGCTATAACAACATCGAAGAAGACGAGCCGGCGCTGCTGGTGCTGTGCAACGAGTACCACCTGTTTCGGATATAAGGGGTGAATGATGCCATTGATTTCTCTTGCCGACGGTCTTGCGCACGCCAGACAACACCGCTATGCGCTGGGCGCGTTTAACGTGCTCGACTCCCACTTCCTGCGCGCGCTGTTCGCCGCCGCAAAGCAGGAGCGCTCGCCGTTTATCATCAACATCGCCGAAGTGCATTTTAAGTACGTGTCTCTGGATTCCCTTGTCGAAGCGGTGAAGTTCGAAGCCGCCCGTCACGCTATTCCGGTGGTGCTCAACCTCGACCACGGCCTGCATTTTGACGCCGTGGTGCGCGCCCTGCGCTTAGGGTTCAGCTCGGTGATGTTCGACGGCTCTACGCTGAGCTACGAGGAAAACATCCGCCAGACGCGGGAAGTGGTGAAGATGTGCCATGCGGTGGGCGTCTCGGTGGAGGCGGAGCTGGGCGCGGTCGGGGGAGATGAAGGCGGCGCGCTGTACGGACATGCGGATGAAGCCTTCTTCACCGACCCACAGCTGGCGCGCGAATTTGTTGATTCAACCGGCATTGACGCGCTGGCGGTCGCCATCGGCAACGCGCACGGCAAATACAAAGGCGAGCCGAAACTCGATTTCCCGCGTCTGGACGCCATTCGTCAACAGACGGGACTGCCGCTGGTTTTACACGGCGGCTCCGGGATTAGCAATGCCGACTTCCGCCGCGCCATCGAGCTGGGCATTCATAAAATCAACTTCTACACCGGCATGTCGCAGGCCGCGCTCGCCGCCGTTGAGCAGCGCATCGCGAAGCGCCAGCCGCTGTACGATGAGTTTGCCGAACTGCTGCTGGGGATAGAAGAGGCGATTACGGATACGGTCGCCGAACAGATGCGCATCTTCGGCAGCGCGGGGCAGGCATGATGGAACGTAAAGGCATCATCGCCGCAGGCAATATGCTGGTGGATCATGTCCACCAGATCGTGCAGTGGCCGGAGCGCGGCTGGCTGGCGGAAATCACCCACAGCGAACGCTCAACCGGCGGCGCGCCGCTCAACGTGCTGCTGACGCTGGCGAAAATGCACGTTGGCCTGCCGCTGCAGGCGGTGGGGCTGATTGGCGAAGACAGCGACGGGGACTACATTCTGGCGATGCTCGACCAGTACCACATCAACCGCCAGCGCGTACAGCGCACCACCTTTGCGCCAACCTCCATGTCGCAGGTGATGACCGATCCCAGCGGACAGCGCACCTTCTTCCACTCGCCGGGCGCCAACCGCCTGCTGGATCTTCCCGCCTTCGATCGCTTAGACGGATCGATGAAGATCTTCCATCTCGGCTACCTGCTACTGCTCGACAGCCTGGATATGCCCGATGACGAGTTCGGCACCCGCAGCGCGCGGCTGCTGGCGCAGATGCGCGACCAGGGATATGAGACTTCGCTCGACCTGGTGTCCCGCAAGGGCGACCCGCGCTACCAGCCGCTGGTGCTCCCTGCCCTGCGCCATCTTGATTATCTGGTCATTAACGAGCTGGAAGCCGGGGAGTTTAGCGGGCTGGAGATGCGCAACGCCGACGATGCGCTGAACACAGCCCATATTGCTGAAGCCGCCGCGCAGCTGCTGGCGGCAGGCGTTCGTCAGCGGGTGGTGATCCACTGCCCGGAAGGGGCATGGGGGGAAGCGCCGGGTGAGCAAGGCCGCTGGATCCCGTCGTGGATGCTTGCGCAGGAAGAGATTATCGGCAGCGTCGGCGCGGGCGATGCCTTTTGCGCGGGCTTTTTATACGGCTGCCATGAATCGCTGCCGCTGACAGAGAGTATTTATCTGGCGCACGCCTGCGCGCGGGCAAGCCTGCTGGCCGCCAATGCGATTGACGGCGCAAAAACGCTGGCCGAGCTGCAGGCGTTTATTCGCGAGAACGTTTAATTTAACAATAATTGCGATATTTCATTACAGTTCTATGAATTTTACATCCCCGAACTACACTCTCTCCATCTGGCATATTCGGCGTGGGCAGTACACTGTCCGCACGCTTTTCCGAAATGAGATAGAAAGAGGACAAGGGAAAAATGTTCGCAGCCATCATCATCGGTATTTTCATTATCAGCGTTATTTATGCGCATTCACGCGGCAAAGAAAAACAGACGCTTTCTCGTCAGCTCTTCGACCATTCGACGTTCATGGCACCCATCAATATGTTTATGACGGCGTTTTCTTCCCTGCCCGCCAGGCAGCCTTTCTTTGAAACAGAACGCTTCCCGGAATTAAATAAGCTGACGGAAAACTGGCTGGTTATTCGCGAAGAGGCACTGCGTTTGCAGCATCATATTAAGGCAGCGGAAAATAATAACGACGCTGGCTTCAACACCTTTTTTAAACGCGGCTGGAAACGTTTTTATCTGAAGTGGTATGCCGATGCCCATCCCTCCGCGCAGTCTTTATGCCCGGTGACGACCCGGCTGGTAAGTGAAATCCCCTCGGTGAAGGCGGCCATGTTTGCCGAGCTGCCGGCGGGGGCGAAGCTTGGCAAGCACCGGGACCCGTACGCGGGCTCGGTTCGTTACCATCTGGGCTTATTCACACCGAATGACGACCGCTGCTTTATTGAAGTCGACGGGCAGCGCCACAGCTGGCGGGATGGTGAAGCCGTTATTTTTGATGAGACCTACGTCCACTGGGCAGAGAATAAAACGGATCAAACGCGCATTATTCTCTTCTGCGATATTGAGCGTCCGATGAAATGGCGCTGGACGCAGGCGGTTAACCATTGGGTGGGAACCACGCTAATGTCTGCAGCCAGCTCACCGAATGACGAGAATGACAGCACCGGCGGCATTAACCGCATATTTAAATACGTTCATGCAGGCCGCGAGCGGGGGCAGCGTCTGAAAAAAAGAAACCGTAAGGCCTATTACGCCCTCAAGTATCTGTGCATCGCTGCAATCTTTGCCGCCATCATTGTTCCGGCGATAACGTAAGCCTTATGCCGCCTGTTCGGGCCGGCTCACATCGGTGGCAAACACGTAACCCAGCCCGCGGATCGTTTTGATGAGCGCAGGCTGATGCGGGTTAGCCTCTATTTTCCGGCGCAGGCGCATGATCAGCACGTCAATCGTGCGGTCGAACACGTCGGCGCTTTCGCTGTGGGTCAGCTCGAGCAGCCTGTCACGGCTCAGCACCCGACGTGCATTTTGCGTGAGCGCCAGCAGCAGGCCGTACTCGCCCTGGGTTAAGGGCACGGTATTACGCTGCGGATCAATCAGCTCACAGCGGGTGGTATCAAGCGTCCATCCATTAAACGCAATGCCCGCGACGGGCGCCGCGGGGGCTTCTGCTGCCAGCGCTCCGGTACGACGCAGCACAGCCTTCACGCGGGCCACCACCACGCGTGGATTAAACGGTTTGCCAATATAATCGTCGGCCCCCATCTCCAGCCCCACCACCACGTCTGACTCACTGCCCAGGCCGGTTAACATCACAACCGGTAGCGCCGGACGCTGCTTTTGCAGCTGCAGCAGAACCTGCAGGCCATTAATATCCGGCAGCATCATATCCAGCAGCACAAGCGCGATATTCGGCTCCTGTTGTACCCGCCGCAGCGCATCCTGGCCGTTATGGCAGACAAGCACGCTAAAGACGTGCTCGCTCAGCACGTCCTGAAGCAGTTCGCAGACTGCCGTATCGTCATCAACCACCAGAATAGCCGGTTTCATCGTATGCTTCCGTCAGGGGATTATGTTAAGTCTGAACTATTCTGCCGTCGGCTCCAGTCAAAAGGTTTTTTCAGTGACGGAAATTCAACCCATGTCACATCCGCTGCCTTGTCGACACGTCAATTTTGACGATTGGCTGCTTTTTGTCAGGGTTTTCACCCCGAATGGGCCGTAAAGTCAGGGTATACCCATACGAAAAACATGGCATAGAAGCTGCATAGTGGGTGCGAATGATTCGATTAACTGGAGCAGACTGATGAAAAAAGTCGTCACGGTTTGCCCTTATTGTGCCTCAGGTTGCAAGATCCACCTGGTGGTCGATAACGGCAAAATCGTCCGGGCAGAGGCCGCACAGGGGAAAACCAACCAGGGCACGCTATGCCTGAAAGGTTACTACGGCTGGGATTTTATTAACGATACCCAAATCCTTACCCCGCGCCTGAAAACCCCTATGATCCGCCGCGAGCGCGGCGGCAAGCTGGAAGCCGTCTCCTGGAACGAGGCGCTGGATTACGTCGCCACACGCCTGAGCGCCATCAAGGCCAAGTATGGCCCGGATGCCATCCAGACCACCGGCTCTTCCCGCGGGACGGGAAATGAAACTAACTATGTGATGCAAAAATTCGCGCGCGCCGTTATTGGTACCAATAACGTCGACTGCTGCGCTCGCGTCTGACACGGCCCATCGGTTGCAGGTCTGCACCAGTCGGTCGGTAACGGCGCAATGAGTAATGCCATCAACGAGATAGATAATACCGATCTCGTCTTCATCTTTGGTTATAACCCGGCGGATTCTCACCCTATCGTCGCGAACCACGTTATTCGCGCTAAACAGAATGGGGCGAAAATCATCGTCTGCGATCCGCGCAAAATTGAAACCGCGCGCATTGCGGATATGCACATTGCATTGAAAAACGGCTCGAACATCGCGCTGTTGAATGCAATGGGACACGTCATCATTGAGGAGAACCTGTACGACCAGGCGTTTGTCGCGACCCGTACGGAAGGCTTTGAAGAGTATAAGAAAATAGTCGAAGGCTATACGCCTGAATCCGTCGAAGCGATAACCGGCGTCAGCGCGCAGGAGATTCGTCAGGCGGCCAGAATGTATGCCGGGGCAAAAACCGCCGCCATTCTCTGGGGCATGGGCGTGACCCAGTTCTACCAGGGCGTGGAAACCGTGCGCTCGCTCACCAGCCTCGCGATGCTGACCGGTAATCTGGGTAAAGCCCACGTTGGCGTGAACCCGGTGCGCGGTCAGAATAACGTGCAGGGCGCCTGCGATATGGGCGCGCTGCCGGATACTTATCCTGGCTACCAGTACGTGAAGTTCCCGGAAAACCGCGCCAAATTCGCGAAGGCCTGGGGCGTGGAAAGCCTGCCGGAACACACCGGGTACCGCATCAGCGAGCTGCCGCACCGCGCGGCGCACGGCGAAGTGCGGGCGGCCTACATCATGGGTGAAGACCCGCTTCAGACCGACGCCGAGCTCTCTGCAGTGCGTAAAGGGTTTGAGGATCTGGAGCTGGTGATTGTCCAGGATATCTTTATGACCAAAACCGCGGCGGCGGCGGATGTCATTTTACCGTCGACCTCCTGGGGTGAGCATGAAGGCGTCTACACGGCGGCCGACCGCGGCTTCCAGCGCTTCTTCAAGGCGGTCGAGCCGAAGTGGGACCTGAAAACCGACTGGCAGATCATCAGCGAAATCGCCACCCGCATGGGCTACCCGATGCACTACAACAACACCCAGGAGATCTGGGACGAGTTGCGCAGCCTGTGTCCGGACTTCTACGGCGCCACCTATGAAAAAATGGGTGAGCTGGGGTACATCCAGTGGCCGTGCCGGGATGAGTCAGAGACCGACCAGGGAACGTCGTACCTCTTTAAAGAGAAGTTCGACACCCCGAATGGGCTGGCGCAGTTCTTCACCTGCGACTGGGTCGCGCCCATTGATAAACTCACCGATGAGTATCCGATGGTGCTCTCCACCGTACGTGAAGTGGGCCACTACTCCTGTCGTTCGATGACCGGAAACTGCGCCGCGCTGGCGGCGCTGGCGGACGAGCCCGGCTATGCGCAAATCAACACCGCCGATGCGGAACGCCTTGGTATTGAGGACGAGGCGCTGGTGTGGGTGAATTCGCGCAAAGGGCGGATCATCACCCGTGCGCAGGTTAGCGATCGTCCAAACAAAGGGGCGGTCTATATGACCTATCAGTGGTGGATTGGTGCCTGCAACGAGCTGGTAACGGAGAACTTAAGCCCGATAACCAAAACGCCGGAGTATAAATACTGCGCCGTCAACGTTGAGCCGATTGCGGATCAGCACGCGGCGGAACAGTACGTGATCGACGAATATAACAAGCTGAAAGCCCGACTGCGCGAAAGTGCAATGGGTTGAAGCCGTTAATTCATCGATGAATAAAGGGAGTGGATTATTCACTCCCTTTTTATTTTCGATTAATTCATAAGAAATAGAAATTATTATTCTGGAAAGCGGCTCGCAGAAATAATGTAATTTTCGCGAAAAGGAATTACATCTTTGCATTTTAATTCAGAGAGATAAGATATGCGACGGGTGCTTAAGACTTTCTGTCTTGAGCATTGTTGAGGGACAGAAAGTAGAAAGCCCCGGGATATTTTCATTAACCCGAGGCTACTCCCTCAACTCCCAACAGGTTGAGAGTAGCCTCTTATTCTTTTTTTGACAAGGAGTAAAAGGCATGACGCCATTAAAAACTGCGTTAGGCATTGTTTTTATTGTTTGCCTGACGATAGTGATCTTTACCTTTATTACTCGCGGTAAGCTCTGCGAGTTTTCAATAAAGAGTGAACATCAGGAGGTGGCGGCTAAATTAGCCTGCAACCCAGGCTAACCTCTATGGGCGGAACAACGGTTCCGCCCGGCTTGTAGGATGCTGAGGTCTTAATGCACCCATTTTTTTCTTTTGCGCCCGCGATTATACTGCGCGGCGTGTGCCCAGATGATAAGAATCCATGAAAGCCATTTTTCTGTTGTTAGTGTTTTTAACGTCCTTCGCCCGCGCGGATGAGATAGGCAGCCAGTATCGGAAACAGGCGGAAGCCGGTGATGCGCGTGCCCAGTATTATCTTGCCGATACGTACTTCAGCTCCGGCGACAGCAAGCAGGCCGCGCTGTGGGCCGAGAAAGCCGCGAAAGGCGGCGATGTCGACGCCATGGGGTTGCTCTCGCAAATCCTTTTTACACAGGGCGATTACGCACAGGCCAAAGCCCTGGCCCAACAGGCAAACATTGCTGGCAGCAAACGCGGCGCGATCATGCTGGCGCGCATTCTGGTGAATACTCAGGCTGGGAAAACGGACTATCCGCAGGCTATTAGGCTGCTACAAACGGCAACCGAAGATATCGACAGCGACTCTGCGGTCGATGCGCAACTGCTGCTGGGACTCATTTATGCCAACGGCGTCGAGGTGGCGCAGGATGACGTGCAGGCTGCCTCGTGGTTCAAGCGGAGTTCAGCCCTTTCGCGTACGGGCTATGCCGAGTACTGGGCAGGGATGTTGTTCAGGCAGGGTGAGAAAGGCTTTATCACGCCAAATAATCAGAAAGCACTATACTGGTTGAACCTGAGCTGCACTGAAGGGTTTGATACGGGGTGTGAAGAGTTTGATGCGTTGAGCGGAGAATAAAGTGCCGGGTGGCGGCTTCGCCTTACCCGGCCTACAAGACCCGTAGGCCCGGTATGCGCAGCGCCACCGGGCTTAGGATGTTACTGGTCAGCCGTTTTATCAAAACGACCCAGCACCTCGCGTTCATACGCCAGCGCTTTTTTACGATCGAATTTGTGCTCCCACTTGGCGATAACCAGCACCGCCAGGGCATTACCCACCACGTTCAGCGCCGTACGCGCCATGTCGAGGATACGGTCCACACCGGCGATAAATGCCAGACCTTCCAGCGGAATACCGACGCTGCCAAGCGTTGCCAGCAGCACCACGAACGAAACGCCCGGAACGCCTGCAATACCTTTGGACGTCACCATCAGCGTCAGAACCAGTACGATCTCCTGCCACAGCGACAGGTCAATGCCGTACAGCTGGGCAATAAAGATAGCGGCGATGCTCTGGTACAGCGTCGAACCATCCAGGTTAAAGGAGTAACCGGTCGGCACCACGAAGCTGGTGATCGACGCTGGCGCGCCGTAGGCTTCCATCTTCTCAATAATACGCGGCAGCACGCTCTCAGAGCTTGCCGTGGAGTAGGCCAGAATCAGCTCATCTTTCAGGATACGGATCAGGATCCAGATGCTCAGCCCGCACAGACGCGCCACGATGCCCAGCACCACCAGCGCAAAGAACAGGATCGCGAAGTGCACCAGAATCACCAGCTTCGCCAGCGGCCAGAGAGAGGCAAAACCGAAGTTCGCCACGGTGACGGCGATAAGCGCAAACACCCCTACCGGCGCGTAGCGCATCACCATGTGGGTCACTTTAAACATGGTTTCGGAGATAGAGCGGAACACGGTGACCAGCGGCTCACGGTGCGTTGCCGGCAGAGAAGAGAGCCCCAGACCAAACAGCACCGAGAAGAAGATAATCGGCAACATCTCGCCCTTCGCCATCGAGGCCACGATGTTGGTCGGTACCAGAGAAAGGATAGTGCCCATCAGGCCGTGCGCATGGCTCTGCACGTCAGCGGTTGTACTTTGGTATTTCGAAATATCCACCGTAGCCAGCTGCGACATATCAATCCCGGAACCCGGCTGGAACACGTTCGCCAGGGTGATACCCAGAATGATCGCAACCGTAGTGATCACTTCGAAATAGATAATGGTTTTCGCACCAATACGACCTAACTGCTTCGCATCGCCGACGCCCGCAATACCGACCACCAGCGTCGAGATCACAATCGGTACCACAATCATCTTGATCAGATGAATAAAGATATCCCCTGCCGGTGAAAGCAGGTTCGCAATCAGCCAGTCGCGGCTGTCGCTGTGATAATGCAGGTAGCTGCCCAGCAAGATGCCCAGCACAAGGGCGATTAAGATCTGCCAGGCAAGGCTGACTTTAACGTTTTTCATAGAAACTGACTTCCTCAATGAAGCGCCTTATTCACTCAGACTGCATGAATAGGGGGACATACTGAAAGGGTATGAATTGTGTTGCGTTGGTTTATGGGATTTTTTAACGCGGCGTATGAGTATCATTTGCGCGACCTGTTGCGCAAGCCTTAAAGAACGACGCGTTTCACTCACAAAAGCGACGATGACGGGAGTTTGTTCTAATTCTGATAAATAACCTTTTGTTATAAAAACGCTTTTTTAAACATAAATGTGAATAATCGTCAGCATAAATTATTTTCCTTCAAAGTTTCATTCGCTCATTTTTCATACTCTTCAAACAATGCGTGATCTGTCGCCCAAATACTAAACAAAGCTTGTAAAGCCCCTACTATTAACGTTTTTGCGACATATTATTAACATCTTACAAGGAGAAAAAAAGCCATGAGCCAAATCCACAAACATGACATTCCCGCAAATATTGCGGACCGTTGCCTGATCACCCCGGAGCAGTACCACGAGAAATATCAGCAATCTATCACCGCCCCGGACATCTTCTGGGGCGAGCAGGGCCATATCCTTGACTGGATCAAACCTTATCAGAAGGTGAAGAACACCTCCTTTGCGCCCGGCAATGTCTCCATTAAATGGTATGAAGATGGCACCCTGAACCTGGCGGCGAACTGCCTTGATCGTCATCTTGCCGCGCGCGGAAACGAGACGGCGATTATCTGGGAAGGCGATGATGCCTCGCAGAGCAAACACATTACTTATAAAGAACTGCACCGCGACGTGTGCCGCTTTGCCAACGTCCTGCTGGATAAAGGCATTAAAAAAGGCGACGTGGTCGCAATCTATATGCCGATGGTGCCGGAAGCGGCGGTGGCCATGCTGGCCTGCGCGCGTATCGGTGCCATTCACTCGGTTATCTTTGGCGGGTTCTCGCCAGAGGCGGTTGCGGGTCGTATTGTCGATTCAAGCTCAAAACTGGTGATCACCGCCGATGAAGGCGTGCGCGCCGGGCGCGGTATCCCACTCAAGAAAAACGTCGACGAAGCGCTGAAAAACCCGAACGTCAAAACGGTCAGCAACGTCATCGTCCTTAAGCGTACCGGCGGCAAAATCGACTGGCACGAGGGGCGCGACCTGTGGTGGAGCGATCTGATTGAAAAAGCGAGCGACCAGCATAAGCCGGAAGAGATGAACGCAGAAGATCCGCTGTTCATTCTTTACACCTCTGGCTCAACCGGCAAACCGAAAGGCGTGCTGCACACCACTGGCGGCTATCTGGTCTACGCGGCCACCACCTTCAAATACGTCTTCGACTACCACCCGGGCGACATTTACTGGTGTACCGCCGACGTGGGCTGGGTCACCGGGCACAGCTATCTGCTGTATGGCCCGCTGGCCTGTGGCGCAACAACACTGATGTTTGAAGGCGTGCCCAACTGGCCGACCCCGGCGCGGATGTGCCAGGTGGTCGACAAGCATCAGGTCAATATTCTCTACACCGCGCCAACGGCGATCCGCGCATTAATGGCGGAAGGCGATAAAGCCATCGAAGGCACCGACCGCTCTTCATTGCGCATCCTTGGTTCCGTGGGCGAGCCGATTAACCCGGAAGCCTGGGAGTGGTACTGGAAGAAAATCGGCAACGAGAAATGCCCGGTTATGGATACCTGGTGGCAGACCGAAACCGGCGGTTTCATGATCACCCCGATGCCAGGCGCCACGCAGCTGAAAGCGGGCTCGGCAACCCGTCCGTTCTTCGGCGTGCAGCCTGCGCTGGTGGATAACGAAGGCAACCCGCTGGAAGGCGCCACCGAAGGCAACCTGGTGATCACGGACTCGTGGCCGGGTCAGGCGCGTACCCTGTTCGGCGATCACGATCGCTTCGAGCAGACCTACTTCTCGACCTTTAAAAACATGTACTTCAGCGGCGACGGCGCGCGCCGTGATGAAGACGGTTATTACTGGATCACCGGACGCGTGGACGACGTGCTGAACGTCTCCGGCCACCGTCTGGGCACCGCAGAGATTGAATCGGCGCTGGTGTCGCATCCGAAGATTGCCGAAGCGGCCGTTGTCGGTATTCCGCACAACATTAAAGGCCAGGCGATTTACGCCTATGTCACGCTGAACCACGGTGAAGAGCCGTCGCCAGAGCTGTACACCGAAGTGCGCAACTGGGTGCGTAAAGAGATTGGCCCGCTGGCCACGCCGGACGTGCTGCACTGGACCGACTCGCTGCCGAAAACCCGCTCCGGCAAAATCATGCGCCGTATCTTGCGCAAAATCGCGGCAGGGGACACCAGCAACCTCGGCGATACCTCAACGCTCGCGGATCCTGGCGTGGTGGAAAAACTGCTCGAAGAGAAGCAGGCCATCGCAATGCCATCGTAATCTTTTCTCCCTCTACCCGTGGGAGAGGGCCGGGGTGAGGGCATCAGACCGCACCTTCCTCCCCTCACCCTCTCCCCATAGGGGAGAGGGGATAAAAACAAACCAACCTTACCTTTGGAGACTCTGTGATGAATGACCATATTTGTCAGCAGATAGAGAATAGTGCGCACTACAGCGAGCTCGTCGAAAAACGGCAACGGTTTGCCTTCACCCTTTCCATCATCATGCTGATTATCTACGTCGGCTTTATTCTGCTGATCGCCTTTGCGCCGCACTGGCTGGGTACCCCGCTGCACGAGGGCACCAGCGTGACGCGCGGTATTCCCATTGGCATTGGCGTAATTGTGATTTCATTTGTGCTGACCGGCGTTTACGTCTGGCGCGCGAACGGTGAATTCGATCGCCTTAATAAAGCGGTACTGCAAGAGGTAAAAGCATCATGAAGAGAATTCTGACGGCGCTCGCCGCCACGCTTCCCTTTGCCGCCCACGCGGCGGATGCGATTACCGGCGAGGTACAGCGCCAGCCAACCAACTGGCAGGCGATTGTGATGTTCCTGATTTTCGTGGTGCTGACGCTGTATATCACTTACTGGGCGTCGAAACGCGTGCGCTCCCGTAACGACTACTACACCGCGGGCGGCAACATTACCGGCTTCCAGAACGGCCTGGCGATTGCGGGTGACTTTATGTCCGCCGCCTCGTTCCTCGGGATCTCCGCGCTGGTCTACACCTCCGGCTATGACGGCCTGATTTACTCCCTCGGCTTCCTCGTCGGCTGGCCGATCATTCTGTTCCTGATTGCCGAGCGCCTGCGCAACCTGGGCCGCTATACCTTCGCCGACGTGGCCTCGTATCGCCTGAAGCAGGGGCCGATTCGCACCCTCTCCGCCTGCGGTTCGCTGGTGGTGGTGGCGCTTTATCTGATCGCACAGATGGTGGGCGCGGGTAAATTGATCGAGCTGCTGTTCGGCCTGAACTACCACATCGCGGTGGTGCTGGTGGGCGTGCTGATGGTGATGTACGTCCTGTTCGGTGGCATGCTGGCGACCACCTGGGTGCAAATCATCAAAGCGGTATTGCTGCTGTTCGGCGCCAGCTTTATGGCCTTTATGGTAATGAAGCACGTTGGGTTCAGCTTCAATAACCTGTTTACCGAAGCCATGGCGGTCCACCCGAAAGGAGAAGCCATTATGAGCCCGGGCGGGCTGGTGAAAGACCCGATTTCTGCCCTGTCGCTCGGTCTGGGCCTGATGTTTGGTACCGCAGGCCTACCTCACATTCTGATGCGCTTCTTCACCGTGAGCGATGCGCGTGAAGCGCGCAAGAGCGTCTTCTACGCAACCGGCTTCATGGGCTACTTCTATATCCTGACCTTTATCATCGGCTTTGGCGCGATCATG
Source organism: Enterobacter sp. SGAir0187 (assembly GCF_002952735.2). NCBI lineage: Bacteria > Pseudomonadati > Pseudomonadota > Gammaproteobacteria > Enterobacterales > Enterobacteriaceae > Enterobacter > Enterobacter sp. SGAir0187. Next base: position 2,251,964 of record NZ_CP025034.2, read on the forward strand.
CTGGTGGGGGCGAACCCGGCGTTTAAAGACGCAGCGGGCGCGCTGATTGGCGGTAACAACATGGCGGCGGTGCACCTGGCGGACGCGGTGGGCGGTAACCTGTTCCTCGGCTTTATCTCTGCCGTGGCTTTCGCCACCATTCTTGCGGTGGTTGCGGGCTTAACGCTTGCCGGGGCGTCGGCGGTCTCGCATGACCTCTACGCCAACGTCTTCCGCAAAGGCGCGAGCGAGCGCGATGAGCTGAAGGTCTCCAAAATCACCGTGCTGGTGCTGGGCGTTGTGGCGATCCTGCTGGGCATTCTGTTCGAGAAGCAAAACATCGCCTTTATGGTGGGGCTGGCCTTCTCCATCGCGGCAAGCTGTAACTTCCCGATCATCCTGCTCTCCATGTACTGGTCGAAACTGACCACCCGTGGCGCGATGATTGGCGGCTGGCTGGGGCTGCTGACGGCGGTGATCCTGATGATTCTGGGCCCGACAATCTGGGTGCAGATCCTCGGTCACGCCAGCGCCATCTTCCCGTATGAATACCCGGCGCTGTTCTCCATTGCCGTGGCGTTTATCGGTATCTGGGTCTTCTCGGCCACCGACAATTCGCCGGAGGGTAACCTGGAGCGCGAGAAATTCCGCGCCCAGTTTATTCGTTCACAAACCGGTCTTGGCGTTGAGCAGGGCCGCGCGCACTAAACCTTTCTCCCCGGCCATTCTGGCCGGGGAGCTTAAAACATCACCCACGCCACCAGCGGTGCAACCAGCACCATCACCACGCCCGACAGCATCATCACCAGGCTCGCGACAACGCCCTCCTGCTGGCCCAGCTCATAGGAACGTGCCGTGCCCGCGCCGTGCGACGCCGCGCCAAATCCCGCGCCTTTGGCCATTCCTTCCCGAATAGAAAGCCGCAGAAAGAGCATATCGCCCACCGCCATCCCAAAGACACCCGTCACCACTACAAACAGCGCCACCAGGTCCGGCTGTCCGCCGAGGGGTTTAGCCGCCGCCAGCGCAAACGGCGTGGTCACCGAGCGCACGGCCAGGCTGCGTTGAATTTCATCAGGCAGCGTAAACAGTCTCGCCAGCCAGACGGAGCTACAGACCGCGACCACCGTGGCGGTGATCACGCCTGCGCTGAGCGACATCCAGTGGCGCCTGATAATCGCCAGGTTGTCATAAACGGGCACGGCAAAGGCGATGGTCGCCGGGCCGAGCAGCCAGAGCAACCAGTGGGATTCACCAATGTAGTTCTGCCAGGAGATGTGGCCGAAGACCAGCATTAGCACCAGCAGGATCGGCGTGAAGACCAGCGGCATCAGCGGCAGCGCATGAAACCGGCGATACAGCCGCTTGTTGGCGAAGTAGATCCCGAGCGTCGCGATCAGGCACAGGACGCTGATCTGAAAGTTAGTCATGTTTGTGCCTGCTGATTTCAAACCGGTAGACTTTATCCACCACCCAGGCGGTGGCTCCCAGCACCATCAGCGTACTTAGCGCGATCACCGCGAAGATGCGCCAGCCATCCACCATCAGCAGTTGCGCATAGTTCACCACCGCCACCACGGCAGGGACAAAGAACAGCAGCATCTCCGCCAGCAGCCAGCGCGCCCCGGCGCGCACCCAGTTAAGGGGGATCACGCGACAGAGGATGAGCGTCAGCATCAGCAGCATCCCCACCAGGTTGGCAGGCAGCGGCAGGTGGAGCCAGCCGACAAGATATTCCGCGAAAACAAACAGTCCCGCGTAGAGCAGTACCTGAACCGGGACCTGGAGTCGTTGAACAACGGCAGGCGTAACACGGCTTAACGCCACGGCCATGGGGGTTTTCCTCAAAAATGAGACGAGGCGCCAGTATAGTGAGCGCACGGTGTGGACTGAAATGAATTAAAATCATCAAAGGTATAGTTTCGAGGAATAATCATGGACATAAGAACGCTGCGCTATTTTGTCGAAGTGGTTCGCCAGCAAAGTTTTACCCGCGCAGCGGAGAAGTTGTTTGTTACCCAGCCCACCATCAGCAAAATGCTGAAAAACCTCGAAGATGAACTGAACTGTACCCTGCTGATCCGCGACGGGCGCAAGCTGCTGCTGACCGACACCGGACGCGTGGTGTTCGAACGCGGGCTGGCGATTCTGGCGGAGTTCCGCCAGCTGGAAGCGGAGCTGGACGATATTAATCATCTGACCAAAGGGGTGCTTCGCCTCGGCATTCCACCGATGGTCGGCATGATGATGGCCGGGCCGATTAGCCTGTTTCGCCAGCGTTATCCCGGCGTAGAGCTGAAGATTTCGGAGTTTGGTGGGTTAACCGTCCAGCAGGCGGTCACTAACGGCGAGCTCGACGTGGCCATGACCGCCCTCCCCGTTGAGGAAGAGAGCGGCCTGGCGACGCTTCCGCTCTTTAGCCACCCGCTGTGCGTGCTGGTGCCCCGCTCCGGCGACTGGCTGAAGAGGGAGTCGGTGAAGCCTGAACTGCTCGGCGAGCACCCTCTGCTGATCTACAACGAAGACTTCGCCCTCAGCCGCCAGCTGATGACGCTGTTTAACCAGCATAACGTCAAGCCGCGTATTGCGGTGCGCAGCGGACAGTGGGATTTCCTGGCCGCGATGGTGCAGGCGGGCGTGGGGATTGCCATTCTGCCGCAGCCGATTTGCGAGCGTCTGGATAAAAACACGCTGCGCTGGATCCCGCTGGAGAGCGATCTGCACTGGCAGTTAGGGATGATCTGGCGTGAAGGGGTTTATTTGTCGCAGAGCGCGCAGGCGTGGCTGCAGTGTTGTGAGGGGTTTTGGGTACGGTCTGAATAGTGCCCGGTGGCGATGCGCTTACCGGCCTACGTTCGAACCGTAGGCCGGGTAAGGCGAAGCCGCCACCCGGCAAAACAGCGCTACTGATTCTCTATCAACAGCGCTTCCAGCAGGTCCAGATCGTGCAGCAGCTTTTGCAGCGTCTCGTTGCTGATCTGGCGCGTGGCGCGCAGGTGGTACAGTTCGGCACGCTCTGAGCGCAGCGCTGCCAGACGGAACCGGCGTTCCAGGTTCTCCTCCTGCAGCGAGCTTTCCACATCGTTACGCCCGTCCGCGCGGCGACGCAGGTTACCAATCACGCGGGAACTCACTTCCGTCAGCAGCTGATTATCGATGTTCTCTTCCGCATCCGCAGCCAGGCGCTCTTCCATTTTCTGGATGGCGACAATCGCCACTTCAGCGGTGGCCGCACGCGCAATACGCTCTTCCTTGTGCTGCTGGGTCGAATCGCCAACATCAATATGCTGGAGCAAAATCGGCAGCATAATCACGCCGACAAACAGGGAGAACAGAATCACCCCCGCCGCCAGGAACACCAGCTCGTAACGCGCCGGGAAGACATCGCCCGTCGGCAGTAGCAGCGGAATGGAGAGGACACCGGCAAGGGTGATCGCCCCGCGTACGCCCGCAAAAGAGGCAATCAGCAGTTCACGCGTTGTCCACGAGCCGAACTCCATCGGCTTTTTCTTCAGGAAGCGGACGCTGAAGTTTTTCATCGTCCACAGCCAGCCGAAACGCACCAGCATCAGCGCCAGGTAGATCAGCACGATGTCGGTAAACAGCATCCAGACTTCAACGTTCGGATCGGCTTCGGCCGCCACCAGCGAGGATTCCATAATGCCCGGCAGCTGCAGGCCCAACAGCAGGAACACCATGCCGTTAAATACAAACTCCAGCATGGCCCAGGTGCTGTTGGCACGCAGACGCATGGCCAGCGGCGCGCGGCGCATCACGCCGGAGCGGGTAATGGTCATCCCTGCCGCCACTGCCGCCAGAATGCCCGACACGCCGATATGTTCGGCAATCAGATAAGAGGCGAACGGCAACAGGAACAGCAGTACGATCTGCGTAGCGGGTTCATCGCCGCCCCAGCGGCTGAGGAAGCGCAGCGAGCGGCCGTACAGCCAGCTCACCACGAAGCCCGCGAGAATACCGCCGATGGCTACCTTGAAGAACTCCAGCGTCGCGCCGCCGACGGTAAAGACCATCGTGCCCATCGCAACGGCCACGGCAAACTTCAGGGCAACCAGGCCGGAGGCGTCGTTCATCAGCGCCTCCCCCTGTAAAATCCCCATAATTTTCTTCGGAATACGGCCTTCGCCCACAATGCCGGACAGTGCCACGGCATCGGTTGGCGACAGTACGGCGGCCAGCGCAAAAGCCGGTATTAACGGAATGCCCGGTACCGTCCAGTAGATCAGAAAACCAATCCCGACGACGGTGACCACCACCAGCGCCAGCGCCAGGCCGAAGATCTCTCGCCCATGCTCAAGGAATTCGCGCGTGGGCGTTTTCCAGCCATCCGCAAACAACAGTGGCGGAATGAACAGCACGAGGAACAGTTCTGGGTCAAATTCCACGTGCAGGCCAAACGTCGGCCACGCCAGCAGCGCGCCGATGGCAATTTGCATTAATGGCAGGGGGACCTGAAAGGGCAGTACGCGTGTAACCACCCCGGATAGCGAGACCACAAGGGTCATGATGAGTATTGTGAAGAAGATTTCCATGCGTTCCCTGTTTGCTGTGTTACTTATGTACTCCGGAAGGCGTCGTGCCTTTTATTCTATCTTCCCCAGAGTAACGCAAAAGGCAACAGGATGAGTCCTGAAAATAAAAACGGGTGGCCTGAGCCACCCGTTTTCGCATCAAAGGCCAATTTAGATTGCCCAGCCGCCCGCGTAAAACGCCACCAGCGCAACGGCAATCACAACGGTGCCAACGTTCAGTTTGCGCCATTCCCCGGAGACCAGACGACCAATCACCAGCGACGCGAAGCCGATCATAATGCCGGTCACGATGTTACAGGTCAGCACGATAAAGACCGCGGTAATCAGGCCAGACATCGCGTCCACGAAATCCGCAAAGTCGATTTTCGCCACGTTGCTCAGCATCAGCAGGCCAACGTACATCAGCGCTGGCGCGGTCGCGTACGCCGGAACCAGATAGGAGAGCGGGGAGAGGAACAGGATCAGCATGAACAGCACGCCCACGGTGATCGCCGTCAGGCCGGTTTTACCGCCCGCCGCCGTACCCGCTGCGGACTCGATGTACACCGCCGCAGGCGCTGCACCCACCAGGCCTGAGAAGACGCTGCTCAGGGAGTCCGTCGTCAGCGCTTTACCGCCGTCAATGATCTGACCGTCTTTATCCAGCAGGTTCGCCTGACCGGCTACCGCACGAATGGTACCGGTCGCGTCAAACACGGCGGTCATTACCAGCGCCAGCACGCTTGGCAGGATGACCGGGTTCAGCGCGCCAACGATATCCAGGCTGCCAATCAGGGAGTTGCCTTTGTCATCGCTCAGCGACGGCATGGCGAAAATGCCGGAGAAATGGACGTTCGGATCGAAAATCAGGCCGACAATGGAAACGCCGATAATGGTCAGCAGGATGCCGCCCGGGACTTTCAGTTTTTCCAGACCGATAATCACCGCCAGTCCGATCAGCGACATGATCACCGGGAAGCTGGCGAAATGGCCGAGCGCCACCGGCAGACCGTCCAGCGGGTTCTTGATGACCAGACCGACGCCGTTGGCGGCGATCAGCAGCAGGAACAGGCCGATGCCGATGCCGGTACCGTGCGCCACGCCCTGCGGCAGGTTGCGCAAGATCCAGCTACGGATGCCGGTCGCTGAAATAACGGTAAACAGCACACCCATCAGGAACACGGCGCCCAGCGCAACCGGTACGCTGATGTGCTGGCCCAGCACCAGGCTGAACGCGGTAAACGCGGTCAGGGAGATGGCGCAACCAATCGCCAGCGGCAGGTTCGCCCACAGGCCCATCACGATAGAGCCCACGCCGGCCACAAGGCAGGTCGCTACAAAGACAGCTGCTGGCGGGAAGCCCGCTTTGCCCAGCATGCCCGGCACAACGATGACGGAATACACCATCGCCAGAAACGTTGTCAAACCGGCAACGATTTCCTGGCGCACGGTGCTGCCGCGGGCCGAAATTTTAAACATGGCGTCAAGTGAACCGCCAGTACGCGCAGATGGCGTAGACATAGAAAACATCCCCTGAGAGTTTTTTAGGAAGTCCGTAAGCGAGGTGGAGACGCCACTGCCAGCTAAACGTCAAATCCTTGTGTTGCGTTTGCGACGAAAGGGCGTCACAGAAAAAGCAAACGTTTAGCTCCACGCTTACAAACGGGTGGTCAAATTAAGGCAAACGATTATCTAGCCTAATCCCCGCCCTTTTCAACTGAACTTTATCGTTTTTCGCTAAAATTCACTTATGACGCTGAAGAAATAAACAGAGGATGCGCAAACGTTATCGTTTATGCGCAATTTGTTTACATTTCAATCCTCCCCCGGGATGGATAACGGTCCCCCTTGTGCCAGGGTTCGTTGCCAGCCAGGGCTGTTTTCAACCTTCGTTTTCCATGCCTGACTATGCGGCAGGTTGTTAATACCCCCGCGCGCCAGCAGGGCAAAGATCGGGAAGCTCATCTGGATGTCGGCCATGCTGAGCGAATCCCCGGCAAACCAGCTGTTTTTAGCAAGGTGCGACTCAATAAAGCGTGCATGGGTTTCCAGCTGGCGGTTGAGGTACGCTTTCTGCACCCCCTGCCCCAGCGCTTTCCCCAGGGTTCGGATACCAAACGGCACGGGCGGCTTGCCGAGGCTGTTGAAGACCAGCTTCATTAACAGCAGCGGCATCAGCGATCCTTCCGCGTAGTGCAGCCAGAAGCGGTACTGCACCTTATGCGCCGGATCTAAAGGCTTAAGCCGCGACTCGGCATCGTATGTTTCCTGCAGATACTCCAGAATGGCGCCTGACTCTGCGAGGATCAATCCGTTATCTTCGATGACCGGTGATTTACCCAACGGATGCACTTTTTTGAGCGCCTCAGGTGCCAGCATGTTCTTTTCGCGCTGATAGTGAACGATCTCATAAGGCAGACCGAGTTCTTCCAGCGCCCAGATTACGCGGTGCGAGCGCGACTGGTTAAGGTGGTGTACCGTGAGCATGGCTTTCTCCTGTTATTCATACTTTTTAACTATAGAAAATTGAACAACACCGCGAAAAAAATTCGGCTAAAAACCGGTCAGCGTCGCTGGCGAAAAAACGGGCCTTGCATAGAATTAAAGTGTCAGCACAATCCGGAACCTCCCCAACCAGCTCGACACGAGGGGTGCTGATGTCGGGGGAAACCCTCCCGTGAACCAGCGGGATAGAGAGAAAGACAAAGACCGGGAAAAACTAAAGCGCCCTTTGTGGCGCTTTAGTTCTTTATTGTGCGGGGTTTTGCCGACCTACGTTCTCGGTTTTGTAGGCCGGGTAAGGCGCAGCCGCCACCCGGCAAACTGGCCGCACAATCTCAATCCTCTTCCAGCAACCGCGCTCCCGTCCCCTGCTCGCCCAGCTTGTCGCCGGGGTTACGCAGCGGGCAGTCGCTGCGCGACAGGCAGCCGCAGCCAATGCAGCCATCCAGTTCATCACGCAGCGCGACCAGCGTATGGATACGCCTGTCCAGCTCTTCACGCCACTGGGACGACAGCTCTTTCCACTCTTTGGGGCTCAGCGTGTGCCCTTCCGGCAGCACGCCAAATGCCTCGCCAATGGTAGCCAGTGGAATTCCGATTCGTTGCGCAATTTTGATAATCGCCACGTAGCGGAGCACGTCGCGAGTATAGCGGCGCTGGTTGCCGCCGTTACGGATGCTTTTAATTAACCCTTTGCTTTCATAGAAGTGGAGCGCCGATACCGCCACGCCGCTTCGCTTTGCCACTTCGCCGGGGGTTAACAGCGCTTTAATACGCGGCAATCTCTTTTCCATAAAACCTCTTTACCTCAAGTTAACTTGAGGAATTATACTCCCCCGCAGAGAAAACGACGAATTAACCGAGATAGTTGTATCTACAGAGGGGCAACCTTATGTCGCATCAGCAGATTATTCAGACGCTTATTGAATGGATTGATGACCATATCGACCAACCGTTGAACATTGATGTGGTCGCGAAAAAGTCGGGCTATTCGAAATGGTATTTACAGAGAATGTTCCGTACGGTCATGCATCAGACGCTGGGTGAGTACATTCGTCAGCGCAGACTGCTGCTGGCGGCGCAGGCGCTACGCTCAACGCAGCGGCCGATTTTTGATATCGCGATGGATCTTGGCTATGTGTCGCAACAAACCTTTTCCCGTGTGTTTCGCCGCGAGTTTGACCGCACGCCGAGCGACTATCGTCATCAGTTGAATTAATCACGCTCAGTGCAAAGGTTGCTGCTGCCAGGTCATAAATTCCTGGGGCGGCATCGCTTTCGCGAAGTGCCATCCCTGACAAAACTGGACGCCGCGCTTCAACAGCCAGCTCACCTGCTCTGCCGTCTCAACCCCTTCCGCAATGGTTTTCAGCCGCAGGCTTTGCGCCATCTCGATAATATGCTCGGCGATCAGGTGGCTGGTGCTGTTGGTCGTTAAGGTATCGATAAACGATTTATCGATTTTCAGGATATCGACGTTCAGCGAGTAGAGATTGTGCAGGTTCGAGTAGCCGGTACCGAAATCATCGATCGCCACTTCATACCCCGCCTGACGGAAAGCCTGAATCACCGGCGTGGTTTTAGGCACATCGATAAAACCGCGTTCCGTCACTTCAATTTTGATTTGCTGCGCGCGGACGGCGTAGTGGCGAGCCTTCTCAGAAATCATGGCGATCAGCCGTGAGGAGTGGAAATCCGTGGCCGACAGGTTAATCGAAATATAGAGATGCGGATGCTCGGCCAGGAAATGGCCCAAATCGCTGAACACTTCCTCAACGACGTAATCCGTAATCCGCTCGCTCATCCCCTCATTTTCAGCCAGCGGAATAAACTCAGCCGGGCTCATCACCTGCCCGTTAAAACCCGGCCAGCGTAATAACGCCTCCGCGCCGACACACCGGTTGTTCTTAATATCAATAATCGGTTGATAGTGCACGCAAAGCTGGCGTTTGTTCAGCGCCCGGTGCAGTAGACGCCCCGGTGAATTGAGCTCACGATGGGTGCGGGACCAGACCAGCAAAATAATAATGCTGCAAATCATTCCCAGCGGCAGCGTTAATGTCGCCTGATGGTAAAGTGTTTCATAAAAGCGTTTATTCGATGTCGACACGATAGCCGCAATCGGTCTTTTAGGGGATGTGACGATCGTATAAAAGCGGTTATCTTTTTGAAATACCGATTCCTTATCCCGAATCAGCGAACTTAATAACGAAATGTTGGCTTTCTGACTGACGGAAAAGAAAGCATTGGTTACCGTGTCGTAAACCCCCCACGAGAGAGAATGATCCGCGGACATGACTTCGCTGTATGAAAGTGGATTAACGACCACTACATAATTCCCGCGCTGCATATATGTCATTTTATAGCCAGTATAAAATGGGGTGTCGCGATAATAATAGATAGCGACGTCAGGTTTTCGCGTGTAATTAGCGACGGGAATGGCGTAGGGTTGATCCGGTGTAAAAACGGTCGAACAAAGAAAATTCTGACCTTCAGCGTAAATTAAATCGGCAACAAACAGACGACCACGAACAACGTTCAACATATATTGACGGTGTCCCGGGGTACAGAGCTCGCCCCGATATTTTTCTGCCTCGTCCCGGGCCAGATCAACCTGCTGTATAACCAGCTCAGTTTTGTCCAGAGCCAGTTCAGCAAATGTCCGTAGCTGGGCGCTTGTTTCAGACACGGCTCTTAGCTGGGCAAACCATAGCGCAAGCATCACCGGCAGCATAACTACCATGATGATCCCTACCACCCTGAGCATCTTGCGCTGCGCGCTACGATTCATTTCCCGCCCTATATCCCTGCATGTTGTACGCCTGTAGTAATGAAGGCCGGATGCTGTGTTAAACAGGTGATTACGTTGCATGAATCATGCGAAGTTAGCAACTGACTTTTCGTATTAAAAATCTTAAATTTCGTTATGACGATAATATTTTCCCGTAAGTGAAACTGTAAGTATTCGTTCCGTTTCAATTAAGGAAAATAATTATCCAGCCCGTAAGGGCGGTGGGAAGATAACACAACAGACGATTGTTGATTAAGCCAAACTTCTGGCAGCATGAAAAAAGCACACCGTCATCATGACGTTTTATGCTATTTGATCGGGTATATTGTGTTCACTGATTTATAAATAATCAGCCGCCACCACCGTTTTTCCTCGCCCCAAATGCTTAGCCTCATATAACGCTTTATCAGCACGCCTTAGCAAGGCTGAAGTATCCCGCTGTCCCCCGCGGACTTCCACGACCCCTGCGCTAAACGACAGCGACAGCGTTCTCTCGCCCACTATCAGCGGTTGAGTTTGCAAAACGGTGCGCAACCTGGCGGACAGTTGCGCAGCGCCATTGCCGTCAGTTTGCGCCAGCAGGAGCAAAAATTCCTCCCCTCCCACGCGCCCTAATGCGGAGCCTGAAGGGGCCAACTCACGGATAGCATTGCAGAAGTGAAGAAGCGCCGCATCGCCCACCGGGTGTCCCCACTCGTCGTTGATCTGTTTGAAAAAATCCAGGTCAAACATCAGAACGCAAAAATGGCTGTTCGCCTCCTGCCTGGCACTGGCGGCCAGCGCAAGTTCCAGCTGCTGCAAAATCGCCGAACGGTTAAAGCAGCCGGTGAGATCGTCAGTGGTGGCTTTAACTTCGAGCTGCTGTTCGGCTTTTTTCCGCTCGGTGATATCCAGCCCAATATTGAGGATAGAGTTGTCCGGCAACAGAATGTTTGACCACAGCACCGTCAGCGGGGTGCCGTCTTTGCGTAGCGGATGCCACTCATACATATCCTTCAGCGGCGAGGCATTGACCGACTCTCTTACCCGTCGCCGCTCTTCAGGGTCAGGATAAAACAGCGAAAGCGGATCGGCATGTTCCGCGATCTCCATCATCGTCCAGCCGAATACTTTTTCACATTCGGCATTCCACAGCACGCAGCGGTTAAATTTGTCGAAAGAGTTCATTAAAACCGGGGCGCGTTCAAAGAGCGTCTTATATTGCGTCACGACGCGCTGCATTTCCTGCGCCGTTTTTTCTCGGGCAATAATTTCCGCAAAATAGTCTTTTAATTTTTCGACCAGCACCACGACGATATTTTTCAGAATCGGCAAAGAAGAAAGCCTTTCATCGAACGCTAAAAAGAAATAGCCGCTGCAGTGCCAGTTTTGGGTTGAAAGCTTGCACAACACACCGCTTTGCAGTTGTGCATAGCCCGGGTGCTGAGGAGGAAATAACGTGCGGCCAATATTCTCTTTCCAGTAGACCACCCGCCACGATCGATGATGCCGCTGGAGCAGCGTGTTCGCCAGGAAATCGGCCACGTCGAGGGGATGGCAGGTCATCTCCCCGGCGGACACCACGCGCTTCAGCCCGTCATCACCGTTAACGCTGACCCAGGCAAGGCTTGCGCCCAGCGCGCGACTGATGATCGCCAGCATGTCGGCCAGAGAACATTGAGCATGAAGCTGGGGCATTAGCTTAGCCAGCGCATGCAACGCCTGCATGCTGTCATTAACAATCTCACGTCGGTTTTCTTTCATTTTTTTCGCTGATTATCAGGCGATAAACCGGACGCAACTTTCTTCAGATTCGAAAAATCGACAAACCAACGCGCAGGCTGAATCTCAGCGTAGCGAATTAAAAACAACGTTGTGTGTAATTAAAAACGTACAAAGAAATAAAAATATAATGAAATTCAAAAACCTGAAAGGTTAGCTGCGAGTAAAATTAATTGTCCACTCAAGCATAAGCCATAGGGTTATTGCTGTAAACATTGTACAGAGTGCGTCCTTTTGCATCAGTTTTGCTATCTTAATGAATTCATTATAAAGAGTGCGGGAACCGGGGAACTTAGCCAGCAAAGATATATTTTCACTCAGGCACCCACTGATTCTCGGCAACTATGATTCACTCGTTTTTCATCATCCCTGGACTGGCGAATAAAACAGCAAACGTGATATAGTTCACACAACTTATGTAACGAAAACACTCTGTTTCATTCAGTTCGTCTGTTTTATAGAGGATGGGTTTTATGGCAACCATTACTACCAGCATGGTACTCCTTCGCTGGCCTTTGTTGAGTGCGGTACTGATGTTTTTGGCCAGCACGCTGAACATTCAGTTTCGTAAATCTGACTACGCGGGTCTCGCTGTCATCAGCACACTGTTGGGGCTGGGGGCTGCCTGCTGGTTTGCAACGGGTTTGCTTGGCATTACCCTGCTGGATATGGCCGCCGTCTGGGAAAATATCAAAGTGGTGATGGTTGAGGCGATGAGCCACACGCCACCCGACTGGCCGATGGTGATTACCTGATCCCTTATGGAATAAAAAAACCCAGACGATGTCTGGGTTTTTTGTTTTAAGTACGCGGAAATCAGAACGGAATGTCGTCGTCGAAATCCATTGGCGGTTCGTTAGACGGCGCCGGAGCAGACTGCTGCTGCGGACGAGACTGCGCGCCGCCGCTGAACTGGTTGCCGCCCTGTGGCTGCTGAGGCTGACCCCAACCGCCCTGCTGCTGGCCGCCACCTGCTGGTGCGCCACCGCCCTGACGGCCACCCAGCATCTGCATGGTACCGCCCACGTTAACCACGACTTCAGTGGTGTACTTCTCAGCACCGGACTGATCGGTCCATTTGCGGGTGCGCAGCTGGCCTTCGATATAGACCTGAGAACCTTTACGCAGGTACTCACCGGCCACTTCGGCCAGTTTGCCAAACAGCACAACGCGGTGCCATTCGGTCTGCTCTTTCATCTCACCGGTCGCTTTATCACGCCAGGATTCGGAAGTAGCCAGCGTAATGTTGGCAACTGCGCCACCACTCGGCATGTAGCGTACTTCCGGGTCCTGGCCCAGATTACCGACGAGAATCACCTTGTTTACGCCTCTGCTGGCCATGTTCGTGTCTCCTGAATACGTTTCTTAATAGTGTAAACGCGCGAGTGTACCATTTCCATGCTGCACTTTGATAGTTGCGTAGCACGTTCCAGAGTTCTCCCGCAACTCCACATTGTTACACAGCGAATCAGAAAATGCATTCCAATACTGTATATTCAAACAGGTCAAATTGTGTCATAATTAGCCGTTTCTGACAGCCGTTTGTCCTTCAAACAAACCAGGCAATCCGTGTTCCAACCGGGAAAGGTGAATGGATAAGATCGAAGTTCGGGGCGCCCGCACCCACAATCTCAAGAATATCAACCTCATAATCCCTCGCGACAAACTCATTGTCGTGACCGGGCTTTCGGGGTCTGGCAAATCCTCACTGGCTTTCGACACTCTGTATGCCGAAGGACAGCGTCGTTACGTTGAATCGCTCTCGGCGTATGCGCGTCAGTTCCTGTCGCTGATGGAAAAACCGGATGTCGACCACATTGAAGGGTTGTCTCCTGCGATCTCTATTGAGCAGAAATCCACCTCGCATAACCCGCGCTCCACGGTCGGTACTATTACCGAAATCCATGACTACCTGCGTCTGCTGTATGCCCGCGTGGGTGAGCCGCGCTGCCCGGACCACGACGTTCCGCTGGCGGCACAGACCGTGAGCCAGATGGTGGATAACGTGCTGTCGCAGCCGGAAGGCAAGCGCCTGATGCTGCTGGCGCCGATCATCAAAGAGCGTAAGGGTGAGCACACCAAAACGCTGGAAAACCTGGCAAGCCAGGGCTATATCCGCGCCCGTATTGACGGCGAAGTGTGTGACCTGTCCGATCCGCCCAAGCTGGAACTGCAGAAGAAGCACACCATTGAGGTGGTGATTGATCGCTTTAAGGTGCGTGACGATCTCGCCACGCGTCTGGCGGAATCCTTTGAAACGGCGCTGGAACTCTCCGGCGGCACGGCCGTGGTCTCCGACATGGACGCCCCTAAAGCGGAAGAGCTGCTCTTCTCCGCCAACTTTGCCTGCCCGATTTGTGGCTACAGCATGCGCGAGCTGGAACCGCGCCTGTTCTCGTTTAACAACCCGGCGGGCGCCTGCCCGACGTGTGACGGCCTGGGCGTGCAGCAGTATTTCGATCCGGACCGCGTGATCCAGAATCCGGAGCTGTCGCTGGCGGGTGGCGCCATTCGCGGCTGGGACAAGCGTAACTTCTATTACTTCCAGATGCTGAAGTCGCTGGCGGAGCACTACAAGTTCGACGTGGAAGCGCCGTGGGCCAGCCTGAGCCCGAACGTACACAAAGTTATCCTGTTCGGCTCTGGCAAAGAGAACATCGAGTTCAAATACATGAACGATCGCGGTGATACCTCCGTGCGTCGCCACCCGTTCGAAGGGGTGCTGCACAATATGGAGCGCCGCTATAAAGAGACCGAATCCAGCGCGGTGCGCGAAGAGCTGGCGAAGTTCATCAGCAACCGCTCCTGCGCCACCTGCGAGGGCACGCGCCTGCGTCGCGAAGCACGTCACGTGTTTGTGGAAAATACGGCGCTGCCGACCATCTCAGACATGAGCATCGGCCACGCGATGGACTTCTTCAATAACCTGAAGCTCTCTGGCCAGCGCGCGAAAATTGCCGAAAAAGTGCTGAAAGAGATCGGCGATCGCCTGAAGTTCCTGGTGAACGTCGGCCTGAACTACCTGACGCTTTCCCGCTCGGCGGAAACGCTCTCCGGGGGTGAAGCCCAGCGTATCCGTCTGGCAAGCCAGATTGGCGCGGGCCTGGTGGGCGTGATGTACGTACTGGACGAGCCGTCCATCGGCCTGCACCAGCGCGATAACGAACGTCTGCTCGGCACCCTGGTTCACCTGCGTAACCTCGGTAACACGGTGATTGTGGTGGAGCACGACGAAGACGCGATCCGCGCCGCAGACCACGTGATCGACATCGGCCCGGGCGCTGGCGTGCACGGCGGCCAGGTGGTGGCGGAAGGCACGCTGAAGGACATTATGGCGGTGCCCGAGTCGCTGACTGGCCAGTACATGAGCGGCAAGCGCAAGATTGAGGTGCCCAAACAGCGTGTAGCGGCAGATCCGGAAAAAGTGCTGAAGCTGACCGGCGCGCGCGGCAACAACCTGAAAGACGTTACCCTGACGCTGCCGGTGGGCCTGTTTACCTGTATCACCGGCGTGTCCGGTTCCGGTAAATCGACGCTGATCAACGATACGCTGTTCCCGATTGCGCAGACGGCGCTGAACGGCGCGACGCTGGCCGAGCCGGCACCGTACCGCGACATCCAGGGGCTGGAGCATTTCGATAAAGTTATCGACATCGACCAGAGCCCGATTGGCCGTACGCCGCGCTCTAACCCGGCAACCTATACCGGTGTTTTCACGCCCGTACGTGAACTGTTTGCCGGTGTGCCGGAAGCGCGTTCACGCGGCTACACGCCAGGACGTTTCAGCTTTAACGTGCGCGGCGGCCGCTGTGAAGCCTGCCAGGGCGACGGCGTGATCAAGGTTGAGATGCACTTCCTGCCAGATATCTACGTGCCGTGCGACCAGTGCAAAGGCAAGCGCTATAACCGCGAAACGCTGGAGATTAAGTACAAGGGCAAGACCATCCACGAAGTGCTGGATATGACCATCGAAGAGGCACGCGAGTTCTTTGACGCCGTTCCGGCGCTGGCGCGTAAGCTGCAGACGCTGATGGACGTCGGCCTGACCTACATTCGTCTGGGTCAGTCCGCCACGACGCTGTCCGGCGGTGAAGCGCAGCGCGTGAAGCTGGCGCGCGAGCTGTCAAAACGCGGTACTGGCCAGACGCTGTATATCCTGGATGAGCCGACCACCGGCCTGCACTTTGCCGACATCCAGCAGCTGCTGGACGTGCTGCATCAGCTGCGCGATCAGGGCAACACCATCGTGGTCATCGAGCATAACCTGGACGTGATTAAAACCGCGGACTGGATTGTCGATCTCGGCCCGGAAGGCGGCAGCGGCGGCGGTGAAATCCTCGTCTCCGGTACGCCAGAGACCGTTGCAGAGTGCGAAGCCTCGCACACCGCGCGCTTCCTTAAACCGTTGCTGTAATTGTCACACGGAGAGCTGCTGTCGGGTCGTTTCCGGCAGCAGCTCAACCGCCTGCTGATAGGATGCGTCCACCAGGTAGTAAATTTGTGAGCCTGGAATCGATCCATCCAGATAGACGGTGCTCCAGTGCGCCTTATTGAGGTGCTGGCTCGGCCTCACGTCATCATGCTGCTGACGGAGTAAATCGGCCAGTTCAGGGCTGGTTTTCAGCGACGCCGCCGGACGGCCTTCCACCTCTTTCACCATCGCAAACAGCACATCCCCCACCTTAACCTGCGTGGCCTTCCAGTCGCTATGGACGCTCTGCTCCGCGCCGGGCTTGCTCATGCAGTACTGAAGTATCTCCGAAATTGTCATCTTTATTCCCCTTGTAGCGTGGCGATAATTTTACGCGAACCACCGTGAATGCGATGCTCTCCCAGCCAGATCCCCTGCCACGTTCCCAACAGCAGCCGTCCGTTGTGGACCGGCAGCATCAACGATACGCCCAGCAAAGAGGACTTGATATGCGAAGGCATATCGTCCGCCCCCTCATAGTCATGCTCGTAAGGGGCGTTGTCCGGGACGCTCTTCAGAAAATGCCGCTCCATGTCAGACCGGACGGTGGGATCGCAATTTTCATTAAGCGTGAGAGAGGCGGACGTGTGCTGAAGCAGCAGATGCAGCAAACCCGTTCTGACGCGCGACAGGTCGCGGAGTTGCCCGATGACTTCATCCGTCACCAGGTGAAATCCGCGTGGCTTCGCGCTTAAGGTCAGGGTCTGTTGGTACCACATAGGCTGCTCCGTGATGAAAGATGAATCTTTCTAAGTGTGCAGCAAGAAGACGAAAGGTAAAACCCGCAGCAGCGAGATTTGATTAAAAAAGAGTCAAACTCGCTGCCAGGGGCTCAATACTCCGAGTTGACGATCACCTCTTCGCCAAACTTTCCGGCCATCGGCAGCGGGCGATAGGTTGAGTTAGACGCGCGTAACACCCTGATCCCTCTGGCACCTGCATCCTGCGCGGCGGTAATGTCGTTATCCGAATCGCCATAAAACACTTTGATGTTTTTCTTTTCCAGCCACTGGATTTTGGTGTTTTGCCCCTCTTTGTCACCGGCAAAAATGACCGGGTTCATGTTGGCTGCCGGGATCTGGAAATCGTCCTGCAGGGTTCTGGAGACGGTTTCCGTTTTGGTCTGGCTACGACCGGTGACGAAATAAATACTGTCGCCACGCTTAACATGCATAGCAATTACCGCCCGGGCGACCTCTTTCGGAATGCTGTACTCGTCCCAGCCGTTATTCATTTTTTCCCAGAACTCCGGGTTCTTCAGATACGCTTCGCTGTCGGGAGAATACATTTTTTTGCCGCGCCAGAATCCTGGGCTTGAGAACAACACGGTATCGTCAATATCGAAGCCCACGGCCATTGGTGGGCGCCCCATCAGGCTGTTTTCGATTTGGGCCACGGAAACCCAGTGAATGGGCGCCTGCTCGGCGAGAATGGCGGCGGTAGTGCCGGTGTAAAGCGGCGTCGGGGCGGAAGCTCGCGCGACGACGGCGCTGTTAAGTGAGAACAATAAGCAGGCGGCGCTGAGCGCCAGTGTGATCTTGCGCATATTTTCCCTTGAATATTCAGCTTGTTATCGTTTTATTTTGAGTGAATGGTCAAAAAACTATCCGACCATAACCCCAGCGGGAGGTGAAGGGAAGGAGTTTTTGCTTATGAAGCGGAATAAAAAGAAGACGATCACAAAGTGTGGATGAGTGATATAGGCCCGGTTAGGCGCAGGCGCCACCGGGCAAGATTTTCTGCGGCCTGATGCCCTCACCCCAGCCCTCTCCCACCGGGAGAGGGAGAAAATAAGTAGTGAGTACTTACATCACAGCTGCAAACGCCTGCGCCACGCGATGAACGTTGCCGGCATTGAGGCCCGCCACGCACATACGGCCGCTGGCGATCAGGTAGACGCCGAACTCTTCGCGCAGGCGATCGACCTGCGCCGCGCTCAGTCCGGTATAGCTGAACATCCCGCGCTGCTTGAGCAGATAATCAAAGTTATGCCCAGGCACAGCCTCTTTCAGGACATTAACCAGCTCCTGACGCATCGACAGGATGCGCTTACGCATCGCCTCCACTTCGCCAAGCCAGGACGCTTTCAGCATTTCATCACCGAGAACCGTTGCCACCACCTGCGCACCAAAGTTTGGCGGGCTGGAGTAGATACGGCGCACCGTCGCTTTCAGCTGACCCAGCACGCGGCTGGCTGCGTCGGCGTCTTCACATACCACAGAAAGACCACCAACGCGTTCACCGTACAGGGAGAAGATTTTAGAGAAGGAGTTACTCACCAGAACAGGCAGCCCGGCGCTGGCAGCGGCGCGGATGGCATAGGCGTCTTCTTCCATACCCGCGCCAAAGCCCTGATAGGCGATATCGAGGAATGGGATCAGGTTACGGGCCTTCAGCACCTCAATCACCGCATCCCACTGGGCATTGGTGAGATCGGCACCGGTCGGGTTATGGCAGCACGGATGCAGCAACACAATACTGCGCTCCGGCAGGGTGTTCAGTTTTTCCAGCAGCGCGTCAACGCGCACGCCGTTCGTTTCGCTGTCGAACCACGGATAGGTCGCCACTTTGAAGCCTGCGCCCTCGAAGATCGCAACGTGGTTTTCCCACGTCGGGTCACTCACCCACACGCCTGAATCCGGGAAGTATTTTTTCAGGAAGTCAGCACCCACTTTCAGCGCACCCGAGCCGCCCAGCGTCTGGATGGTCGCCACGCGTTTTTGCGCGAGCACCGCGTGATCGCCGCCGAACAGCAGCGGTGCGATGGTGTTGCGATAAGCGTTTAGCCCTTCCATCGGCAGATAAAGAGAAGCGCCGTGTGGAACCGCGTTCAGACGCGCTTCGGCTTCAGCTACAGCTTTTAATTGAGGAATAATGCCATCCTCGTTGTAATACAGACCGATGCTGAGGTTCACTTTGTCGCTGCGAGGATCTTCTTTGAAACGCTCCATTAAGGAGAGGATAGGGTCGCCGGCATAGGCGTCAACTTTCTGAAACACGCGATGGTTCTCCGGAATTCGATGAGGCAGGGATTTCAACAATAAACCGGAAAATCACACAACACCACCCCTTAAGATTATCCTGCGATCGGCATAGGTTTTTTGCGTCCTTTCGCCATGCCATTTACCCAATATTTTCCCCTTCTCGCTTTCCGTAATGTGGCTCCTGCGCAACCGCGCATTCACTGATTCAAGGAGTTCACATTATGGATTCACAATTTATTGGTTCAGTTATTAACGCCCTGCCGCTGGAGCATATGATCGGCGGTCCGCTGCAGGCGATGATCAAAGCACAGGTCCAGGCGAGCAAGGCCTATACCGACTTCCTGCTCTCCGTCTGTATTAAAGACGGCAAGGCTGTCGCGATCGAGTTCGACTACGACGAAACCGTGGTAGACGAACAGGGGGTCAATAAAGGCAGCGTGACCCGTAAGATGAGCATTCCGCTCCTGGCTGCTGTCACCCACCCCATCATCTGCATCGAGGACGGCACCATCGACTTTGAACTGGAAGTGAGCCAGAGCGAAGCCAGCTCCAGCAGCACTGAAGCGGAAGCCTCCGTGGAAGCGTCCGTCGGCTGGGGCGTATTCAAAGCGAAAATGACCGGCAAGGTCTCCCATAAATCGGAGCAGACCCGTTCGACCGATACACGCGCTAAATACTCCATCCATACCCAGATTAAACGCCAGGAGCCACCTGAAGCTCTGCAGCGCGTGATTGATTACCTGACCAACGCCAAAACCAAGCCTGTCGCCGCGCAATAATCGCCCACGCCGCGACATACGTGCGATTCCGTAACGCAGGGGCTACCCCGGTAGCCCTTTTTCCAGGAGCGAAATATGTCTTTTAAAAAATGGCTGCGCGGCGGCAAGGATGAAGCGCCGGAAAACAGGGCGGACAAAGGGGATGAAGGCACGCCGCCGCTACAGGAAAACACGCCTCCAGCGCCTCCAGCCGATATTCCCGGCGTACCGATCTCGCTTGAAGATATTACGCGAGGGATGCAGTACGCGGCCACTGCGGCCAACGAACTGATTGCTCAGCAGTATATGAAGGCGCTGGATCCTTTTTTCGAGCCCGCAGAAGACGGTTCATTGATACCACGCACGGTACAGCTGGCACTGGACGAAAAGCACTACTTTGACCTGCCCTTAGTCGCACTGTCGACACCGCGCGGGCTGATGCTGGAAAAGATGAAGGTCAACCTGACAATCCGCACGGAAGGCATGCAGGCACCTTCCCGGCAATCCGGTGAAAATGAATTCGGCCGCTTTCACGTCAGCCTTTCGCCTTACAGCGATAACAAAGGTGGGCGTGATAGCCGCCACGTCGATGTGGAGATGCAATTTACCGCGCTTGAGCCGCCGGAGAGCATTATGCGTTTGATTGATGAATACACCAACAAGGTGATTCCCCGCCCGAAAGCAGAGGAGACTCCGTAATGCAAAAACAACCAGAACGTACAGGTGACAAGGGCATTCAGCTTATTTGCCAGTTTGAAGGGCTGAAGCTGGAGCGTTATCGCGATGCCGTAGGTTTGTGGACCATCGGCTACGGCCATTTGATTCTCAAAGAGGAGATGGAAAAGCTCACCAAAATTACCACCGGTGAAGCCAAAGATCTGCTGCGCAAAGATCTGAAACGCACCGAGGACGGCGTAAAAAAACTGCTGAGCAGTCCTTCGACACAGAACCAATTCGACGCACTGGTTTCATTCGCCTTCAACCTTGGCGTGGGCAATTTAAAGAAATCAACGCTGCTAAAAAAATTCAACGCAGGCGATATCCAGGGCGCCGCACTGCAGTTCAAAAGCTGGAATAAGGCAGGTGGTAAGGTACTGGCTGGTCTTACGCGTCGCCGTGACGCCGAAATGAAATTATTTCTTGGTTAAATCTGGAGGTTAACATGACGTTATCTGTAACTTTAAAAAAAGTGCTTTTCTTTGCACCTTTGCTTGCCGTTATGCAGGCCAATGCAGCATTACCCACCTGCGAGGATGAGATTAAGGAAGTTAATACCTTTCTGTCTCTACAGGGTACTGCCAGAATAAATGATGTGGATGATCTGGCAAAAACATTGCGCAGTCTCACACAAACCGGGAGACTGCCGTCCCGCTACATCACCAGCGATGAAGCGAAACGCCTGGGTTGGTCAGGCAATGAAACAGAAACACTTTGGGGACTTAAACCTACCAATAATAAATGGATAGGCGGAGATAACTATATCAGTTCGAAACTCCCCTCATCGCAATCCTGGTTTAGTGCCGATATTGATGTCCTTAAAGGCTATCGTGGTGCCAAACGGCTGATTTATACCCTTTCCGGACCTCAGCGATATATCACCACCGATAAATATCAACACTTAGTGGAAGTGGATTCCTGCAACTAACCCACACGTTAACATCGGAGAAGCATGATGGAATTGAAAACAGAATGCCTTCCTGCAGGCGTACTTGGCTACAAGGCCTGCAAATATAAAGCAAAAAACTGGGACTCGACGAAATATCTTAACGAAACAAAAAATGATGAGGAATGGTCTGGATTTTATGTCAGCAGTACGGAATCTCTGACGCTTGGCTATATGCCGGATTGCGCCGACAAGTTGGGGAATGGAATGGCCTACCTTAATATCGTGAGCATTAATGCACCCGCACGTATTATTGTATGTCACGATGAGAGATTTAAATCCCCAACGCAAGACAAATTGGCATTATTAAAAGAACTCAAAGAAGCCTTGCGCAGAATGAAAATTCCTGTTGCGGATAACGACTTTCTTATCCCCACGCTAGCCCGCCATCGTTTCTACTTCAAATGTTATAACAATGAAGACAGTAACGATATGGAAATCATTATCCCAAACGATCTAGTAGATAATATTACGCTGCAAAGCTATAAACAGCAAAATTTCATAAATGGTGTCGGCCAGGCACTGATTAATTATGTCAAATAGACGTAACTATCTGACTTGGACTAAATATAAGACCCTCTTTTGAGGGTCTTATTATCAATGAGGAGATTACTATGCATGCCTCCATTCCTCCCGCATTAATTAGCTCTTCACTCCTGGCACTCGCAGGATTATTCGGTGGTGTAAGCATCTCTTTTTTTTGGCAGCCGCAGCGCTTACATCAACACAGCAAATTCATTGCCGGCATAATCTTTGGTGGTATCAGTATGGGAGCAGCCGTCGCGTTAGGTGGCCTTACCGCAAGATGGTTAAAGATTGATCTGACCCAACCGGATATCACACTAGGGCTAGGTTATATTTTAGGGGCGATGAGCAATGGTCTTATTGTCTGGCTGGCTAACTTTTTTCGCCGCCACGAACAGCAGGATATTTTTGATGTTGCCTCAGTCATCAAAAAAAGGGTGCGCAATGAGGCACTCCCCGACTCATCCCTGATCAACACGGATAAAGAGGATTAACATGAACAGCGTAATAGACTGGTGGATGTTATTCATCACAATCATGCTGGATCTTTTCATTTCTTTTGTGATTCTCTTTTGCGCTTACAGTAAAAGAATAAAAAGACAACCTATCCTCTTTAAGATAGGATTCGCTGCGATTGCCTTTGGGTTATTTGCCCAAAGTGGACTGAATATTGAAAGCTTATTGACTGGCCATGATAATTTAAGCGCGAGCATTCCTTTCTGGTTTCTTCAGGATGCGGGAACCTTAATGATCATCATTCGTTTCTTTTTAGCAAGATAGCCACGAATCAATAAAATGCGTGACAAACACCATCGTTGTCACGCATTTTTTAGATAGATAATCTCAGGACATAATAGTGTAAAAAAGACAATTCATTTATCAATGTATTTAAAATATAGTTTTGCTGCCTGTGTACGATTATTCACCTGCAGACGATGAAATATTGACTCCAGATGGACTTTAACGGTACCTGCGCTAATGTTCAATTCTCTACCGATTTGCTTGTTTGTTCCGCCATTTGCCAACAAGCTTAATACTTCTTTTTGGCGCTGGCTGAGCATGAGAACCGGAGAATTAACTTTCGCTTTAGCTCCATGCATAATGACCTGCTCAGGAATACAAATAACTCCTGATAATACCACATTGATAACCTGCATTATTTTTTCAGCAGAGAGTGATTTTGTTACGACCCCTCGTATATTATGGTGCTGGTAAAGATTAAAATTTCTATCACACGCTTTACGGAACATCATCACGACCGGGACCGTTGGCCATTCAACGTCAAGTTCATCAATAAACCCAGAATAGTCCATATCTCCATCAAGCAGCACAATCGAAACAGGTGTTGACTTGAGCACTTCTTTTGCTTCTTCGTAGCTGTGGGTAGCAGAAAAAGTACATTCTGGCATGACTCTTTTCAGCTCATTTTTCATACCATGAATGTAGATCGGTAATTCATCGATCATCAATATATTCATCTCAATTTAACCTCACCTGAGTACTATTCTTTTAGGTTATGAATAACTGCATATTCCAAAAATGAGTATGAGCGCTAATTGAGATCTTATAAAACAGCATTTGCCAT
Source organism: Enterobacter sp. SGAir0187 (assembly GCF_002952735.2). NCBI lineage: Bacteria > Pseudomonadati > Pseudomonadota > Gammaproteobacteria > Enterobacterales > Enterobacteriaceae > Enterobacter > Enterobacter sp. SGAir0187. The sequence continues at coordinate 2,275,512 of NZ_CP025034.2, forward strand.
AGGGTAAACATCATATACAGTATGACTAAAATCAAGATGAAGCAGGAGTAAAACTCACAAATAATGTTCTGCATCATTTTCTACGAAAAATAGCATTTCCCACAGGGCATATATTCATTGGTAACGCTGCCACTTATTATTTCTGTGCTGTAAACACAATTAATAAAGGAGAAAGATATGCCGTGGTTAAATCAATATGGTTTCAATTACAAAAATATGGTATTCCAGAATTCGTGCTTCCCGAATTGCCTGCAGATGGTTCTGGCTAATTTCGGTACCTATCCCCGCAACGATATTCTCGAAAACCAGTGGGATGCTCTTCAGATTGCCCACCATCTTCCCGGCCTCGCCGCGCAGGCGCCGAATGAAGATGATGTTAATCGCAACCTGGCGCGTACCGATTTGAAAGGCGCAGGTTGTCGAATCATCACGCCTTCAATGCTGGGAGATTACGTTAATCGTCAGGCGTTAGAGCAGGAGGCTCAACACTATCTGGCTGATTATAGCGCCATGATTATCGGTGTCGGGCATGCTACAGTGATTTACCGGACCAGCACAGGGTATGTGCATGTGATCCCTTCTCCGGACATCAACCAGGTGCACATTGAGCACTATGCAAACCTGGATATTGATGTTGTCGAGCATCAGGGACAACACGCGGTGCGGGTGATTAACCGAGCGAACGGGCAACCCATTATTGCCGGGACCTTTGTAATGCTGCTGCGCCCTTAAAGCAGTAAGAGTGGCTCCACTGGAGTCACTCTTTTTCGCAGGATCAATCCAGATACTTCATCGCTACCCTTGACGTCAGGCGCGTAATAAGTTCGTAAGCACTCACTTTCGTGATTTCAGCAATACGTTCAACGGGTAAACCTTCCCCCCACATTACCACATCGTCGCCGGGTTTATCCTGGGCTTCAGGACCCAGATCGACGCAAATCATGTCCATCGCCACGCGGCCAACGATCTTCACTTCGCGACCATTGACCAGCACCGGCGTACCCGTGGGTGCAGCGCGCGGATAGCCGTCGCCATAGCCCATCGCCACGACGCCGAGGCGGGTATCACGCTCGCTGATCCAGGTGCCGCCGTAGCCCACCGGCTCACCGGCTTTGTGTTCGCGCACGGCAATCAGAGTAGACACCAGAGACATGACCGGCTGAAAACCCATGTCCGGCCCCCAGGGTTTATTCTCCAGCGGCGACACGCCGTAAAGAATGATGCCCGGTCGCGCCCAGTCGAAATGCGACTGCGGCCACAGCAGGATCCCGCCGGATGCGGCGATCGAGCGCATCCCCGGCTTGCCTTCGCAGAAGGTATTAAAGATATCCAGCTGCCGCTCGGTCGCACCGCACTCGGGCTCATCGGCACGGGCGAAGTGGCTCACAATATTCACCGGCTGGCGCACGTTTTTGCACCGGCATAAACGCTGATAAAACGCTTCCGCACTTTCCGGACGCACGCCCAGACGGTGCATGCCCGTATCAAGCTTCATCCACACGGTCACCGGCTCGCTCAGCTCGGCGGTTTCCAGTGCGGCCAGCTGTTCTTCGTTGTGTACCGCCGTGTGCAGATGCTGATCCGCGATGGTTGGCAGATCGGTGGCTTCGAAAAAGCCTTCGAGGAGCAGAATCGGTTGGGTAATCCCCCCCGCGCGCAGGCGGAGAGCTTCTTCAAGACGGGCGACGCCAAAGGCGTCGGCATCGGGAAGCGTTCGCGCGGTCTCAAGAAGACCGTGTCCGTAAGCGTTCGCTTTCACGACTGCAACGAGCTTGCTGGCGGGTGCCAGTTCACGCAGACGTTGCAGGTTGTGTCGCAGAGCGCGGCGGTTAATCACAACAGTTGCCGCTTGCATTTGAATTCCTTAGAAATTACTCATCATCATATTGAGGACCGGCATAGTTGTCGAAACGCGACCACTGTCCGTTAAAGGTCAGACGCACCGTCCCGATCGGGCCGTTACGTTGTTTACCAATAATAATTTCGGCGATCCCTTTCAGGTCGCTGTTCTCGTGATAAACCTCATCACGGTAGATAAACATGATTAAGTCGGCATCCTGCTCGATGGAGCCGGATTCACGCAGGTCGGAGTTGACCGGACGTTTGTCGGCACGTTGTTCCAGAGAGCGGTTAAGCTGCGACAGCGCCACCACCGGCACGTGCAGCTCTTTGGCTAACGCCTTGAGCGAGCGGGAAATTTCGGCGATCTCCAGCGTACGGTTGTCGGAGAGCGACGGGACGCGCATCAGCTGAAGGTAGTCGATCATGATAAGGCCGATACCGCCGTGTTCACGGGCGATACGACGCGCGCGGGAACGGACTTCCGTCGGCGTCAGGCCGGAGGAGTCATCAATATAGATGTTACGTTTTTCCAGCAGAATGCCCATGGTGCCGGAGATGCGCGCCCAGTCCTCATCGTCGAGCTGACCGGTACGGATGCGGGTCTGGTCCACGCGCGACAGCGATGCCAGAGAACGCATCATGATCTGCTCGGAGGGCATCTCAAGGCTGAAAATCAGTACCGGCTTATCCTGCAACATCGCCGCATTTTCGACGAGGTTCATCGCAAAGGTCGTTTTACCCATCGACGGACGCGCGGCAACGATAATCAAATCCGACGGCTGCAGGCCGGCGGTTTTCTTGTTGAGATCGTCATAGCCGGTGTTCACCCCGGTCACACCGTCGTGCGGCTGCTGGAACAGCTGTTCGATACGGGCAACGGTGGCGTCGAGCACATCGGCGATATTTTTGGGGCCTTCGTCTTTGTTGGCGCGGCTTTCGGCGATTTTGAAGACGCGGGACTCGGCAAGATCGAGCAGGTCTTCGCTGGTGCGACCCTGCGGATCAAAACCGGCTTCGGCGATCTCATTCGCCACCGAGATCATCTCGCGGACAACGGCACGTTCACGCACGATGTCGGCATAAGCGCTGATGTTTGCCGCACTTGGCGTGTTTTTTGACAGTTCAGCCAGATAGGCAAACCCGCCGACGCTGTCCAGCTGTCCCTGGCGCTCCAGCGATTCCGCGAGCGTGATCAGGTCAATCGGGCTACCCGACTCCTGCAGGCGCGCCATTTCGGTAAAGATATGACGGTGCGGACGGGTGTAGAAATCCTCAGACACCACGCGCTCGGCGACGTCGTCCCAGCGTTCGTTATCCAGCATTAAACCGCCCAACACCGACTGTTCCGCTTCAATCGAGTGCGGCGGGACTTTTAACCCTGCGACCTGGAAATCACGCTCGCGAGGTTCAGTCTGTTTGTTGAAGGGTTTGTTTCCTGCCATAGTGAATGGAGTTACCGAGATAAAGAGTGGGTCGAAAGATTACCACATTCTGGAGGAAGCATGGCAACACGTATTGAATTTCACAAGCATGGTGGCCCTGACGTACTCAAGGCGGTGGAGTTCACCCCCACCGCGCCTGGCGAAAACGAAGTGCAGGTTGAAAACAAAGCCATCGGCATAAACTACATCGACACCTATATTCGCGGCGGGCTCTACCCGCCTCCGTCGATGCCGAGCGGACTGGGCACTGAGGCGGCTGGCGTCGTCGTCAAAGTGGGCAGCGCGGTTAAGCATCTTAAAGAGGGCGACCGCGTGGTGTACGCGCAATCTGCACTGGGCGCTTACAGCTCCGTCCACAACGTCCCGGCGGATAAAGCCGCCCTGCTGCCTAATGCCATCTCCTTTGAGCAGGCGGCAGCCTCCTTCCTGAAAGGGTTAACCGTTTACTACCTGCTGCGTAAAACCTATGAAATTAAACCCGATGAGCAGTTCCTGTTTCATGCCGCGGCGGGTGGTGTCGGGCTCATCGCCTGTCAGTGGGCAAAAGCGCTGGGCGCAAAACTGATCGGCACCGTGGGCAATGCCCAAAAAGCGCAGCGCGCGCTGCAGGCGGGCGCCTGGCAGGTGATTAACTACCGTGAAGAGAGCATCGTCGAACGGCTGAAGGAGATCACCAGCGGCAAAAAGGTGCGCGTCGTGTATGACTCGGTTGGGAAAGACACCTGGGAGGCATCGCTGGACTGCCTGCAGCGTCGTGGGCTGATGGTGAGCTTCGGAAACGCCTCAGGTGCTGTCACCGGCGTGAATCTCGGCATCCTGAACCAGAAAGGCTCGCTGTACGTCACGCGCCCTTCCCTGCAGGGCTACATCACTAACCGGGAAGAACTTGAGGAAGCCAGCAACGAGCTGTTCTCGCTGATCGCCAGCGGCGTCATTAAGGTGGATGTGGCAGAAGCGCAGAAATACCCGCTAGCCGATGCGCAGCGTGCGCATGAGGTGCTGGAGAGCCGGGCAACGCAGGGGTCGAGTTTATTGATTCCCTGAGCCCCAAAAAGAAATTGGGCTTCCCGTGGGAAGCCCTTTCTTTTTTTAGTTCGGCTGTATGTAGGGTACAGCGCGATGAATTCTTTAACGGCAGTCATAGTGACAGATTCGATAAGTAAATCCTATTCTGTTCTAAGCCATGCTGCCGGAAAAGTTACAACTCTGTGACGAACCCCTCAATACCTTAGTAACGGAAGCGGTTATTGCGCTGATAACTGGGCACTTTTGGCGATTTAATCGCCCGTATCACCCACACCACCGCCACGGCCAGCAGTAGCCACGGCAGCAGTTTGATCGTCAGTGCAAACAATCCGCCAATAAACATGACGACCGTCGCCACCACGATAGCCGCCAGAATGCCGAGCAGCGAAATGCCCGTTGCTAACAGCATGACAAAAAAGCCAATCACAAAAAGTAGTTCCAGCATGGTGCTCTCCCACGAGTTCCCGAATGATGCAGCAAACATTACAAAAATCATGCCAGAGATAACGTGTTGTTCTTAAAGCAAAACGCCCCGCGAGAATTCGCAGGGCGTGGTGAATTTGACGAACTTTTAGCGAAAGTTATCGCTTATCCGCCACCAGGCGCAACGCATGTTCCAGCACCTCGATATCGGCACCGGCTTTATGTGCGTTTTCGCTCAGATAGCGACGCCACTGACGCGCACCCGGAATGCCCTGGAACAGCCCAAGCATATGGCGAGTGATATGGCCGAGATACGTCCCGTTGCTCAGCTCGCGCTCAATGTAAGGATACATCGCACGCACGACGCCAACCGGATCGGTGTCTGCACCTTCGATGCCAAAGATGTCGCGATCGACCGTCGCCAGAATGCCCGGGTTTTGATACGCCTCGCGCCCGACCATCACCCCATCCATATGTTCGAGATGCGCTTTGGCCTCTTCCAGCGACTTGATGCCGCCGTTAATGGACATGGTCAGGTGAGGGAAGTCACGCTTCAGCTGATAAACGCGCGGGTAGTCCAGCGGCGGGATCTCACGGTTCTCTTTCGGGCTCAGGCCGGAGAGCCAGGCTTTTCGGGCGTGGATGATGAACATCTCGCATTCGCCCTTGCCGGAGACCGAATTGATGAAATCGCACAGGAATTCGTAGCTGTCCTGGTCGTCAATCCCGATACGGGTTTTGACCGTCACCGGAATGGAAACAACGTCGCGCATCGCCTTGATACAGTCCGCCACCAGTTGGGCATTCCCCATCAGGCAGGCGCCGAACATGCCGTTTTGCACGCGGTCGGACGGGCAGCCAACGTTGAGGTTGATCTCGTCGTAGCCGCGCGCTTCCGCCAGCTTCGCGCACTGCGCCAGCGCGGCCGGATCGCTGCCGCCCAGTTGCAGGGCAACCGGATGCTCTTCTTCGCTATAGGCCAGATAGTCGCCCTTGCCGTGAATGATTGCGCCTGTGGTCACCATTTCGGTATACAGCAGCGTATGGCGGGAGAGCTGGCGCAGGAAATAGCGGCAGTGTCTGTCCGTCCAGTCGAGCATCGGCGCAATGGAAAAACGGTGTGCAGGGAAAGCGGTCTGTAATTCTGACGACATGGCGAAGTTTTAAGCATCTGGTGGAAAGGGGCGCTACTATAGCACAGGCTCAAAAAGGATACGATCCGGCTTGATATGATATCAAAAAGTGATATCATTTATTTCATCTTGGCGGAGAGAAAAATAAAAATGGAATCTATCAACTATGAAAACATTGAACGCCCGCCACCAAAAAACATTGCAGTTGATTTTCTCTGTGCCAACACCCAGTTCTCTGGAATGGCGCAGGATTGAAGCGCTTTTTATCGCATTGGGTGCGAAAGCCTCAGAAGGCAACGGCTCAAGGGTAAGATTCGAAATCAATGGAGTTGTGGCTTCGTTTCATCGTCCTCATCCGGATAAAGAAGCGAAGGTTTATCAGGTTCGCGACGCAATGGCTTTTCTCATCGCAACAGGGGTATCTCCATGATTAACACTATGACTTATAAAGGTTATGCCGCAAAAATAGATTACAGCGACGAAGATCTGTGCTTCGTTGGGCATGTTGCTGGCATAAGAGATGTTATCGGTTTTCATGCTGATAACGTCGCTGCCCTGCGTAAAGCGTTTGAAGAGGCAGTTGATGATTATCTGGCTTATTGTGCTGAGCAGGGCCGGGAGCCTCTGCGACCAGCTAGCGGAAAAATCAGTTTGCGCATCTCGCCAGAAGTCCATTCAGCGATAAACATTGCCGCTGAAGTGTCAGGTAAAAGCGTGAACCAATGGATCAACGATACACTGGCGAAAGCAGCACACGGATAAGTGTAATGGGCACCAGCCACGGTGCCCTTTGTATTTAGAACGTCATGCTCAGCTGCGCCCCTGCGCCCCAGGTTTCGTCTTCACCGTACAGGCCCATCAGGTCAACATGCACGGTGCTAAACGGCGCGAAACCGACACCGCCGGTAAAGACGTTGCTGTCGTTCCCTTTCATATCCGCACGATAACCGGCACGCACCGCCAGCCAGCTCAGCGGAGTCACTTCAGCACCGACCCCAACATACTGCGACGTATCTTCGCTCTTAAAGCCTTTGGTTTCGGTCAGATCGCCATCGGCGGTCAGGGTCACCAGATCGTTGTGCCAGGCAGCGCCCGCGGTCACCAGCGGACGGATCTGGTAGGTGTCTTTATAGCTCACCACTTCCCCCGTACGCCCATTGCGGATGCGGATATCTTTGGTGTCGATATCGCGCGACATCAGGTTTTGTCCGCTCACGCCCACGGTCCAGTGTTCGCCGAAATCGGCCGCAATACCGGCATCCACGTTGAAGCCCGTATCGTCAGTGCGGTAACGGCTGTCGTTCCACTTGTTACTGTCGTAATCGTAGATTGACGTGGTGTAGTTATAGACCCAGGTTTTTTGCAGTTTTGGCGTTACGCCCACGGACACCGGAACGCCGCCGAGATCAAACTGACGGGCAACGGCAACACCGTAGTCGGAGACAATCGCCGCCCGGCCGGACGCCGTTGAGTTGAGATTTTTGGTGATCTGATCCGTACCGTTCAGCGCAGCATCCAGCGCAACACCGGCCGCCACCACATTACTTCGTTGAATACCACGCAGATAATCAATATCTTGCTGATCGATAGACGAGCTCACCCGGCCATGTGCATAACCTTTCGCCATGAAGGCGACGGAAAGGACATCGTTAGGGATACTCACCGCAAGCCCTGCACCCGCCGTTGCGCGTGCGGTTTTGCCTTTGAGATAGTCCAGCTCATCGGCCAGATCTTTGGCCGCGCCCTGGAATTGATTAATGGAACCTAACGGATTGGTGATAATTTCTCGTGGCGTGAGATTATCAACCACATCCTTGTAGTGATTGATTTTGTCGTTGATGTTATCAATCTCGTCCTGAAGATTGTCTTCATCCGTGATTTGCGCGCCAACCGAAGGCAATATGACCGTCACATCATCGTCCGGTTTTGCCTTTGCCAGCAGCGCGGGGTTGATTAACGCCCCACTACCATAGCTTCCCGAAGCCACGCCGGTGCCACCCATGGCGTCGCTGCGTGATTCTGTCCAGGTATTGGCTGCTCCCGCCTGATTTGCCATAAACAAGGAGACAGCAATGCTAACCACCGAAAATTTAAAATTTTTTTTCACAGTATGCCCGTTATAGTCTGTTATGAAATAACCCCTGTCTGTTATCACCCAAACAGGAACGAACTATTGCTGTGAATAAGTAGTAAAAGACACGCTATTTCTTTCCCTAAGTAAAACTCCCTTACGGCCTGTTATATTTTGTGACGGCCCTCAATATTTATAGAAGAGGAAATTATTTTTTCCCAGGTTTTCCATCATGCGGCCCAAAAAACTGTGGGGGATGGTCTACCCAGCGATCTTCCCGCGTGGCGGCATACACGGGGTTGAGCGGGTAGTAGATGCGGTTGTGCTTCTTATTGGCCTCGCCAACGACCAGTAACCGAACCTCGTCGTACGTGTTGTTGATAAAGGTATGACAGATGCCGGTTCCGGCGGGAAAACCTACACTGTCGCCAGGCTCCAGCTTCCACAAGTAGCCGTTAATCCAGGCTTCAGGGTAACCTTCGAGCACGTAAATAAACTCTTCTTCGTCGCTCTCCGCATGCGGATAGGACGTTCTGCGCCCAGGCGGCAGGCGCTCATGATGGATGCCAATACGCCCGAGCCCAAGCCTGCGAGCCAGCGGTGCACCAATAGAAAACAGCTCATCGCTGTCGGGGTAGGTCGAGTCATCCGCGCCTTCCACGTCGCGCCAGTGTCGAATACAGTCAGGTCTTTTCATTATGCATCTCCCGGTTTGCGATGGGTCAGGTATAGCACAGACTGGCGGATCTCGGTGTTTTTAGCAGAACATGATAAAGTGAGGGTTTTCCGTCCTATCACATTCGGGGTGCTACATGGATAAGTCCACAAAAGAGCTGTTAGCGCAGGCCGAAAAGCTGTGTGCGCAACGCAATGTGCGCCTGACTCCGCAGCGCCTTGAAGTCTTACGCCTGATGAGCCTGCAACAGGGTGCCATCAGCGCCTACGATCTGCTGGATCTGCTGCGCGAAAGCGAACCGCAGGCAAAGCCGCCGACGGTCTATCGCGCACTGGATTTCCTGCTTGAACAAGGGTTTGTGCACAAGGTGGAATCCACTAACAGCTATGTGCTGTGCCATTTGTTCGATCAGCCCACCCACACATCGGCGATGTTTATCTGTGACCGCTGCGGCGTGGTGAAAGAAGAGGCTGCGGAAGGCGTGGAAGATATTATGCATACGCTGGCAGCGAAAATGGGTTTTGCCCTGCGTCATAACGTGATTGAGGCGCACGGGCTCTGTTCCGCGTGCGTGGAGGTGGAAGCCTGTCGTCATCAGGACGCGTGTCAGCACGACCACTCTATTCTGGTGAAGAAAAAGCCGCGTTAACGGCAAAAGAAAAGGCGGCTTAAAGCCGCCCTGTGGGTTATTCAGCGTTACCAGCGGTAGTCATTGCGTTTTTCCCAGTCGCCCACTTCTTTTTCCGCCTGGTCTTTTGCGTAGCCGTAACGCTCCTGGATTTTACCGACAAGCTGATCGCGCTTACCTTCGATGACGGTCATGTCGTCATCCGTCAGCTTACCCCACTGTTCTTTCGCTTTACCTTTGAACTGCTTCCAGTTGCCGCCGATTTCGTCTTTATTCATCATCGTGTCCTCTTCGTTAAGCGTCGGGTCGTAACGTCCGTTACGTTCTTTTCTGCTGGACGTGATAATTATTGTAGTTAAGGATTCCGTGGTTAATTTCATATTCGGAATCTTTAACCGTCACGATATATCGGAGCGCGAGGGAAACCAGGTATTGTTTTGCCAGTGTCGGTGCCAGATAAACGCCAGCGATAATCCGCGCAGCGAGAGGAAGACGGCCAGGGCCAGCCATAAACCATGATTCCCCAGCGAGGGGAGCGTCAGGAGCGTCAGGCCAAATCCGGCCGCCGCGACAGCCATACTGTTGCGCATTTCGGCTCCGCGCGTCGCCCCAATAAACATGCCGTCCAGCAGATAACACCAGACGCCAACCACCGGTAAGACGACTTGCCAGATGAGATAGTGGCTCGCCAGCTCGCGCAGCGCAGGGAGAGAGGTAAGCAATGCAACGATTTGCTCACCGAAGCAGGCGTAAACCAGACCAAAGGCCAGCGCCACCAGCCCCGACTGACGGCAGGCAGCCCGCCACACCTCCCGAAGCTGCCCGCTTTCGCGCGCGCCGTACGCCTGCCCGGAATGCGCTTCAACCGCGTAGGCAAATCCGTCCAGCGCATAGGCGGTAAAGGTCAGAAGCGTCATCAATACCGCATTCACCGCAACGATTTCCGGCCCCAGTCGAGCCCCGAAAACCGTCAGCGCGCCGAAGCAGAGCTGAAGAAGAAGCGAGCGCAGCATGATGTCACGGTTGAGCGCCAGCAGCTTACGGATATTGCCGCGCCATGCGGTTTTGAGCAGCGCCAGGGAGATCCCGCGCATGGCCAGCACACGCCGGACCATCCACAAGCCAATGATAAAGGTCCCGTATTCGGCAATCGCCGTCGCCAGCGCCGCGCCCTGCACGTTCATATGCAGACCCATGACCAGCCAGACGTCCAGAACAATGTTGAGCAGATTACCCACCACCAGCAAAATCACGGGCGCGCGGGCGTACTGCACGCCCAGTAGCCACCCCAGCAGAACCAGATTTGCCAGCGAGGCGGGTGCGCTGAGCCAGCGGATTTCCAGGAACCGTCGCGCCTGCGCCAGTACCGCTTCGCTGCCACCGACAATATGAAGCGCAAGATCGATCAGGGGGGCCCGCAATACAACGATTAACGCACCCGCGCCAAGCGCGAGGATCAGCGGCTGCACCAGTGCGCGCGCCAGACGCAGCGGATCTTTCGCGCCATAAGCCTGTGCGGTAAGACCGGTGGTACTCATGCGCAAAAAGAGCAGCAGCATAAACAGGAAGCTGGTTGCCGTCGCGCCAATCGCCACGCCGCCAAGATAAACCGGTGAATCAAGATGGCCTATAACGGCAGTATCAACCAGCCCCAGCAAGGGCACGGTAATATTGGAGAAAATCATCGGCAGAGCAAGACGCCACAATGCCTTATCGGATGCCGTCAGCAGTGACATGAAAGATACCGGGAGTGGGGAATGAATCAGGCTACAGCGGTGCCATAGCCTGTCAGGAAGAGGTTACAGCCATTCACCGTTGCGAATCACCCCGACCGCCAGTCCTTCGATAGAGAAGTTCTGTTCGCGGAGATCGACCACAATGGGTGAAAACTCGCTGTTTTCAGGCAGCAACTGTACGCTGTTACCCTGTTTTTTCAGACGCTTAACGGTCACTTCGTCATCAATGCGCGCCACCACCACCTGGCCGTTTCGCACATCCTGTGTTTTATGCACCGCAAGCAGATCGCCATCAAGAATACCGATGTCTTTCATCGACATGCCGCTGACGCGCAGCAGGAAGTCAGCGCTCGGTTTGAACATGCCAGGATCGACCTGGTAGTGACCTTCAATATGCTGCTGAGCCAGTAAAGGCTCACCGGCAGCAACACGCCCTATCAGCGGAATGCCCGTCTCTTCTTCCACCAGCAGGCGAATACCCCGTGACGCGCCCGAGACAATCTCAATCACGCCCTTACGCGCCAGCGCTTTCAGGTGTTCTTCGGCAGCATTTGGAGAACGGAAACCCAGACGCTGCGCGATTTCCGCACGCGTGGGTGGCATACCCGTCTGGCCGATATGATCCCGGATGAGATCAAACACCTCTTGCTGCCTGGTCGTTAACGCTTTCATTCCGCCCCCTGGGTGTATATACAGTTATGCTGTGAGTATATACAGTCAACGGCGATTTTGGAACCAAAAACTGCACAAAAAACCAGGGACTTAATTATTCCTCGAGGCTCATCGGAAATGTGACCAAAGCAGGGTGACCCAGGTGATAACGGCAGTGATAATCGCCAGCAACACGGCAGCAGAGCCCATGTCTTTTGCACGGCCAGAAAGCTCATGGAAATCGGAACCAATGCGATCCACAACGGCCTCAATAGCGCTATTAAGAATTTCCACTATCATCACCAGAAGAACGGAACCGATAAGCAGTACGCGGGTAATCGCATCAACATCAAGGAAACAGGCGACGATCACCGCGATGATAGCGGCGACGCCCTCCTGGCGAAAGGCGGCTTCGTTGACCCATGCGGCACGGAAACCTTTCCATGAATAGCCGGCGGCTTTGATGATACGTGTTAACCCAGTGGTATTATTGGCCATTAAAAGAACCTTTTTTAAAAAAGAGCGTCAATAACAGGAGCCGTAGCGCGTTTCGCTACAGCCTGAAGTATGACGGGTAACAACAGAAATTTTGCGCGCTTTCTGTTATCCTTGCGCCGCAATTGCATTATTAACCAGAGGCTTTACATCGTTTATGTCCGGCTGGCCACGAATTTACTACAAATTACTTAATTTACCATTAAGCATCCTGGTAAAAAGCAAGTCTATCCCAGCAGAACCCGCGCTGGAACTGGGGCTCGATACGTCACGCCCCATTATGTACGTTTTGCCTTATAACTCGAAGGCTGACTTACTGACGCTTCGCGCCCAGTGTCTGGCGCATGACTTACCTGACCCGCTTGAACCGCTGGAAGTTGACGGTACGCTACTGCCGCGCTACGTGTTCATTCACGGTGGACCGCGCGTGTTTACCTATTACACGCCAAAAGAAGAGTCCATCAAGCTGTTCCATGACTATCTCGATCTGCACCGCAGCAACCCCGATCTGGATGTGCAGATGGTGCCGGTATCGGTGATGTTTGGTCGTCGTCCGGGCCGTGAAAAAGGCGAAGAGAATCCGCCGTTGCGCATGCTTAACGGCATCCAGAAGTTCTTCGCGGTCTCCTGGCTGGGACGCGACAGCTTTGTGCGTTTCTCCCCTTCCGTTTCGCTGCGTCGCATGGCGGACGAGCACGGCACCGACAAGATCATCGCGCAAAAACTGGCGCGCGTGGCGCGTATGCACTTCGCCCGTCAGCGCCTGGCTGCCGTAGGGCCACGCCTCCCGGCGCGTCAGGATCTGTTCAACAAGCTGTTGGCCTCCAAAGCGATTGCCCGCGCCGTTGAAGATGAAGCGCGCAGCAAGAAAATTTCGCATGAGAAAGCCCAGCAGAACGCCATTGCGCTGATGGAAGAGATTGCAGCGAACTTCTCTTACGAGATGATTCGCCTGTCCGATCGTATTCTCGGCTTTACGTGGAACCGCCTCTATCAGGGCATCAACGTCCATAACGCCGAGCGCGTGCGTCAGCTGGCGCATGATGGCCATGAGATTGTCTATGTTCCCTGCCACCGCAGCCACATGGACTACCTGCTCCTTTCCTACGTGCTCTATCATCAGGGGCTGGTACCACCGCACATCGCAGCCGGTATCAACCTGAACTTCTGGCCAGCAGGTCCGATTTTCCGCCGCCTGGGCGCGTTCTTTATTCGTCGTACCTTCAAGGGCAACAAGCTCTACTCCACCGTGTTCCGCGAGTATCTTGGCGAGCTGTTCAGCCGCGGCTATTCCGTGGAGTACTTCGTGGAGGGCGGTCGTTCCCGTACCGGACGTCTGCTCGATCCGAAGACCGGCACGCTGTCGATGACCATCCAGGCGATGCTGCGCGGAGGTACCCGTCCGATCACGCTGGTGCCTATCTACATCGGCTACGAGCACGTGATGGAAGTGGGCACGTACGCGAAAGAGCTGCGTGGTGCGACCAAAGAGAAAGAGAGCCTGCCGCAGATGCTGCGCGGCTTGAGCAAGCTGCGCAATCTCGGTCAGGGCTACGTGAACTTCGGTGAGCCGATGCCGCTGATGACGTACCTGAACCATCACGTTCCGGAGTGGCGCGAGTCCATCGATCCTATCGAAGCGGTGCGTCCGGCCTGGCTGACGCCAACGGTTAACGGCATCGCATCCGAGCTGATGGTGCGCATTAACAACGCCGGTGCGGCTAACGCCATGAACCTGTGCTGTACGGCACTTCTGGCTTCACGTCAGCGCTCGCTGACCCGTGAACAGCTCACGGAGCAGCTGGATTGCTATCTGGATATGATGCGTAACGTGCCGTACTCGGTTGATTCGACCGTGCCTTCTGCAACCGCCAGTGAACTTATCGATCACGCGTTGCAGATGAACAAGTTTGAAGTGGAGAAGGACACGATCGGCGACATCATCATTCTGCCGCGCGAGCAGGCAGTGCTGATGACCTACTACCGCAACAACATCACGCATATGCTGATGCTGCCGTCGCTCATGGCCGCCATTATTACCCAGCATCGTCATATCTCCCGTCAGGAGCTATTGCGCCATCTTGAGACCATCTATCCGATGCTGAAAGCGGAGCTGTTCCTGCGCTGGAGTAAGGATGAGCTTGCGACAGAACTGGATAAGATGACGGAAGAGATGCGTCGCCAGGGGCTGATTACCCTGAACAACGACGAGCTGCACATCAATCCGTCACGCTCCCGCACCCTGCAGCTGCTGGCGGCCGGTGCGCGCGAAACGCTGCAGCGCTACGCCATTACGTTCTGGCTGCTGAGCGCGAATCCGTCTATCAACCGCGGTACGCTGGAGAAAGAGAGCCGGACGCTGGCCCAGCGCCTGTCCGTTCTGCACGGCATTAACGCCCCTGAATTCTTCGACAAAGCGGTCTTCAGTTCCCTGGTGCTGACGCTGCGTGATGAAGGCTTCATCAGCGATACGGGTGATGCCGAGCCGGAAGAGACGCTGAAGGTGTACCAGATGCTGGCAGAGCTGATTACCTCGGACGTGCGCTTGACGATTGAGAGCGCCACGCAGGGCGAGTAACACAATGCCGGGTTATGGCCCGGCCTGACGCCCTGGATAATAAAAAGGCCCGGTAAGCGCTGACGCTACCGGGCCTTATTTTTAGCCTTGTTAAATCACCGCATTTAGCTGAGCAGCGTAAAAGCAATCATCCCGACAATCGCACCCGTCGTGCCGAGAATGGTTTCCATCAGCGTCCAGGTTTTCAGGGTTTGCGCTTCGGTGGCGCCGGTAAATTTACCGAACAGCCAGAAGCCGGCGTCGTTTACGTGAGAGACCACAATCGAACCGCCCGCGATACAAATAGAAAGCGCGGCCATCTGGGCACCGGAGTAGTTCAGCTGTTCAATCACCGGCATCACCAGACCCACGGCGGTTAAACACGCCACGGTGGCGGAACCCTGGATGATACGCACCGCTGCAGCCAGCACAAAGCAGGTGACCGCAATCGGCAGGCCCATCCCGGTCAGCGCTTCACCCAGAGCCGGGCCTACGCCGGAATCCACCAGCACCTGCTTGAACACGCCGCCTGCACCGATCACCAGCAGGATAATCCCCGCAGGCTGCAGCGCCGCACCGCAGATCTCCATCACCCGGTCTTTTGGCATCCCCTGACGCATCGCCAGGCCGTAAATCGCCACCAGGCACGCCACCAGGATCGCCGTGAACGGGTGACCGATGAACTCAAACCACTCGTAGGCAGTGGACCCCACCGGCACAAAGCGCGCGGCGATGGTTTTCAGACCCACCAGCACCAGCGGCAGCAGGATCAGCGACAGGCTGAAGCCGAAGGATGGCATTTTGCCCTCGCCCAGGTGCGGCTCGGTGATGTCATCCGGAATGTGCAGCTCAACGTAACGGCTGATGAAGTTGCCCCACAGCGGACCGGCGATAATCATCCCCGGAATTGCCGCGCACAGGCCAATCAGAATCATCCAGCCAAAGTCAGCGTGCATCTGGGACGCCAGCAGCATCGGGGCCGGTCCCGGGAGCAGAAACGCCGCAGCCGCCGCCACACCCGCAAACAGCGGAATGACCAGCTTCACGAGGTTAGTACCGGTATGGCGCGCCATGGAGAATGCGACGCTTATCAGCAGCACAACGGCCACTTCGAAGAACAGCGGCAGCGCGCAAATCAGACCGGCCAGACCAATCGCGTAGTGTGCACGGCTGTGGCCAAAGGATTTCAGCATCTTGACGGCAATCTGGTCGACCGCACCCGTCTCGTGCAAAATCTTGCCAAACATCGCGCCCAGCGCGACCACAATCGCCAGGAAGCCCAGCGTACCGCCCATCCCTTTTTCCATCGTCGCGGCGATCTTGTCGAGCGGCATACCGGAAAAGAGACCTGCACCAATAGAAACCACCATCAAAGCAACAAAGGCGTGCATACGCGCCTTCATCACTAAAAACAGCAGCAGCAATACCGAACCCACTGCTGTCAAAACTAGCGTTAATGTACTCAAAACTTACTGCCTTTTATTAATGACCTCGATGGTGCTGGCAACAACACCCTCCAGTGACTGATCGATATCAACCACTAAGACGTCTTTCTCGTCTTCACCCGGCTCCTGCAGCGCTTCGAACTGCGTTACCAGCATCTGGGTTTTGAAGAAGTGACCTTTACGCGCCTTCAGGCGGCTTTCAATCACCTCGAAATCCCCTTTCAGGTAGATGAAAGAGAGGTTCGGATTGCCGTCACGCAGCAGATCGCGGTAGGTTTTTTTCAGCGCGGAGCAGACGATCAGGGAGACTTTGTTGGTGCGCTGCATCGCGAACGCGGCGTCATTCAGCGCCTGTAACCACGGTTTGCGGTCGTCATCGTTCAGTGGCTCGCCGGAGGCCATTTTCATGATGTTGCTGCGCGGATGGAGGAAGTCGCCATCAAGAAACGCAGCCTGGAGTTGATGCGCCACTTCGCTGGCCACGGCTGATTTCCCGCTACCGGAAACGCCCATCAGGACGTAGACGTGGTGATCGTGATTAGTCGTGCTCAAAGGGTGTCCCTCAGTCAATTGTTACGGGTAACAGTTATCGGTAACATTGTCCTGCCGGGGCAAAAGAGAAGCAATATCCAAACGTGCGCGAAGTGAATAAGTGTGAGCTACTTCAAATTTGTCAGTTCAAATAGATCCACCCGGTGACAAGGTGAAACCTAAATCTAACATTTTCGGGGTCACCGTCTCGCCACGAATGCGCGCCAGCAGGCGTTCTGCACCAATGCGGCCCATACGTTCACGCGGGGTCAGGACGCTCGCCAGACGCGGCTCCATCACCTGGCCAATGTCGTGGCCGTGGAAACCGGCGATCGCCATATCATCAGGGATCTTCAGCCCCAGACGCTGACACTCAAACGCCGCGCCAACCGCCAGGTCATCGTTGGTACAGAAAATACCGTCCAGTTGCGGATACTCGCGTCGTGCCTGACGCATCAGCTCAATACCCGACGTATAGGAGGAGGACTGCTCCACCATCACGCTGTACGGGGTTAAGTTCGCGTCGAGCATCGCCTGCTCGTATCCCTTCTGTTTGATGATAGTACGTTCATCAAGACGCGCACCCAGATAGGCGATATGACGATGCCCGCGGGCGATAATAACCGCCGTCATCTGACGCGCCGCTTCGAAGTTATCAAACCCCACGGCGATGTCGAGGCACGGCGACTGGCTGTCCATCAGCTCGACGACCGGAATACCGGCCACTTCAATCATTTTGAGCGTGCGGGCAGTGTGGGTTCGTTCGGTTAAAATCAGGCCGTCAATGTTCCAGGAAAGCATCGATTCAAGACGTTCCTCTTCGAGTTCCGGCTTGTACCCGTAGTGGGCGAGCATGGTCTGGTAGCCAAACGCATCGGTGACGCTTTCAATTCCACGTAATACTTCGGCGAAAACCTGGTTGGTCAAAGAAGGAAGCAGAACGCCCACCGCGCGGCTGGTCGCATTGGAGAGAATATCGGGCGCACGGTTGGGGATGTAACCCAGTTCATCAAGGGCAGCGGCAATCTTGACACGTAACGCCACGGAAACCTGTTCCGGGTTACGTAAAAAACGGCTGACCGTCATTTTGGTCACACCGACGCGATCGGCGACATCCTGAAGTACGGGGCGTTTCTTTTTCATCGTCCTGAGAAATCTTGAAGTGAGAGATTTGCTCAGTTTACCACGGACAAAGCCCATCCTTCCCCTGTCAAAGGGAAGGATGGGGATTTATTTATGTTTTATTACACCGGCGGCAGGTCAAACAGCAGAATTTCGCTTTCGCTGTCGGCATGCACGGAGATCGCCTGCTCGTCCCAGATGGCCAGACCATCGGCGGTTGTCGCTTTGGTCCCGTTGATGGACACGTCGCCTTTCACCACCTGGATCCAGACGCGGCGGTTAGCGGCAATCTGATGCACGGACTGCTCCTCTTTCGCCAGCGCCCAACGGTACAGCTCCATATCCTGATGCACTTTCAGGGAGCCTTCACGCGCATCCGGGGAGAGAACCAGCTGTTTCCCCTGTTTCGCGTCGAAGCGGCGCTGCTCGTAGCGCGGCGTGATGCCGGTCTCTTCTGGAATGATCCAGATTTGATACAGGTGCAGTTTTTCCGTTTTGCTTGGGTTGTACTCAGAGTGACGCACCCCGGTACCCGCGCTCATAATCTGGAACTCGCCCGCCGGAACCTGCTCTTTGTTGCCCATGCTGTCCTGGTGCTCAACCGCGCCTTCCAGCACATAGGTCAGGATTTCCATATCTTTGTGCGGGTGGGTACCGAAGCCCTGGCCCGCATCAATCACGTCATCGTTAATCACGCGCAGTGCGGAGAAGCCCATGAAGTTCGGGTCGTAGTAGTCGGCAAACGAGAATGAATGCCATGAGTCCAGCCAGCCATGATTCGCGTGACCACGTTCGTTTGCTTTGCGTAAGTAGATCATTGTTTTCACCCTCAGTTCGTTTCGATGGAGTAAGTGTGGACGCAAACGGCCTGGGATCATAGGGGGTGAAAATTGACTCCTCTGTTCAAAAATTGTGAACAAGTGCAGAGGAGCCGTTTTTGCTTATTTTGCGAGGGTTATCGTGGCAGGAGAAGCCTGTTCGAAGGCCCGTTCAAGGATTTCGAGGTTGGTCAGAACGTCAGATTCCTTGACGTAATTCGCCATGCCGTTTGTGAGGGTCTCAAACAGCGCATCATAGACGCGGCCATAGTCGCCGGTTTCCGGCTTCAGCGTTTCTTTGACCGTTACGCCCTCGTCGTTCACATACTCCAGCACGCCCACGGAATCGTCCGCGGCAAAGCCTGGTTCACCCGGCATGATATTGGCCTTCAGGCTGGTCTCCTGCTGGTCGATACCGTATTTGATAAACGAACCTTTAGTGCCGTGAACGATAAATTTCGGGTAGTCGATCTTCACCAGGTGACTGGTTTTGACGATGGCCTTCAGATCGCCGTAGAACAGCTGGGCTTCGAAGGTATCGTCCGGGTTGGCTTTGTTGCGCAGGCTGCGAATGTCATACGCCACGTGGTCCGGGCGGCCAAACAGGGAGATGATCTGGTCCATGATGTGCACGCCCAGACCATAGAACGAACCATCCTGAGGCAGTCCGGGTTGCGTTTCCGCCACCGGACGGTAGTAATCGAAGTGGCTTTCGATTTCCACGATGTTGCCGAGCTTGCCGCTTTCAATCGCTTTTTTCGCCGTCAGGAAGCAGCTGTCAAAGCGACGGTTCTGATACGGCGTGACGGTCAGGCCTTTGCTTTTCGCCAGCGCGAACAGCTCTTTCGCTTCGGCAATAGTCGGGGTGAACGGCTTTTCTACCAGCACGTTTTTACCCGCATTTAGCGCGCGTTTGGCATAGTCAAAATGGCTGTCGGCGTGGGTGCAGACAACAACCAGTTTGACCTGAGGGTCGTTAAGTACCTCATCGAGATCGCTGGTGAAGTGGATGTGGGAGTACTGCGGAGATTGCTCTTCCGGCTTCGCGCGGCGGCGGTAGATATGGGCCACATGCCAGCTGTCTTTGCGGTTAAGAACATACGGCAGGTGATAGCGGATCGTACTTTTACCAAATCCAATAAATGCGCAATGTAGTGTCATAGCTCAGTCCTTTTGGAAGGTTACTGAGTCTAACCATAACAAAAAAAAAGCCAGCTAAAAGCTGGCTAAAGTAATACTGGAAGCAATGTGAGCAATGTCGTGCTTTCAGGTTCCCGTAGGGGTCTTCCTGAATGCAGAGCAATAATAATCATTCTCATTCGCACTTGTCCAATACTTTTTGCAAAAAATAGCGGTTGACTCAAATTTTAAAGTCATTGATGTTGGAAGGGACTTTTAACTGACTGAGGAACAAGGAATGAGTGAGATAGTGATACGCCATGCGGAACCGAAAGATTATGACGCCATTCGTCAGATCCACGCCCAACCGGAGGTGTACCACAACACACTACAGGTTCCTCACCCCTCTGAACACATGTGGCAAGAACGGCTATCCGACCAGCCTGGCATTAAGCAACTGGTCGCCTGTATAGACGGTCATGTCGCCGGGCATCTGTGCATCGCCGTCGCGCAACGGCCACGCCGCAGCCATGTGGCTGATTTTGGGATTTGTGTCGGCGCACAGTGGCAAAACCGGGGCGTAGCCAGCGCGCTGATGCGTACCATGATTGATATGTGCGATAACTGGCTGCGCGTTGACCGCATTGAGCTGACGGTGTTTGTCGATAACGAGCCGGCGATTGCGGTGTACAAAAAATACGGGTTCGAAATTGAAGGCACCGGCAAGCGCTATGCCCTGCGCAACGGCGAATATGTGGACGCGTATTATATGGCGAGAATGAAGTAGTGATTTGCCGGGTGGCGGCTTCGCCTTACCCGGCCTACGTTCGTGCAGTTGTAGGCCCGGTAAGCGCAGCGCCACCGGGCAATACATCAATACCCCGCCGTCAAATCATCAACCGAACGCGGATCTGATGCGCCAAACAGCGCTCCGTCCGGCCCCACCATAATGCTCTGGGTGCTGCCCATCGCCTCTTTCACCGCCACCTTCTGCCCACGCTGCTCAAGCAGTTTAATGGTGTCCGGGCTAAAGCCCTTCTCGACGCGCAGCTCGTCCGGCAACCACTGGTGGTGGAAACGCGGGGCGTTGGTGGCTTCGGCGACGTTCATCCCAAAGTCGATGCTGTTCACCACCATCTGCAATACGGTGGTGATAATCCGGCTGCCGCCCGGGCTACCGGTTACCAGCCAGGTTTTGCCCTCTTTCACCACGATGGTGGGCGACATGGACGACAGCGGACGTTTCTTCGGCCCTACCGCGTTCGCATCGCCGCCGACCAGCCCGTAGACGTTCGGCACGCCCGGCTTGGCAGAGAAGTCATCCATCTCGTTATTCAGCAGAATGCCGCTGTTACCCGCCACAATCCCGGTGCCAAACGTGGTGTTGAGCGTATAGGTCACCGCCACCGCGTTACCATCTTTATCCACCACCGAGAAGTGGGTGGTCTGGTTGCTTTCATACGGCGCCAGCTTGCCGGGGCGGATCTCGCTCGACGGCTTAGCCTTGTTGATGTCGATCTGATCGGCAATAGATTTGGCATACGCTTTGTTGGTCAGCGCCTGCCACGGTACCTTCACGAAGTCCGGATCGCCGAGATATTCCGAGCGGTCGGCGTAGGCGCGTTTTTCCGCTTCCGCCATCACCTGCATGGCATCCGCGCTGCCGAAGCCGAACTTGTGCATATCGAAGTTTTCAAGAATGTTGAGGATCTGCACGATGTGAATGCCCCCGGAAGACGGCGGCGGCATGGAGAAGACCTCGTACCCGCGGTAGGTGCCTCTAATCGGCTCGCGCTCTACCGCCTTGTAGTCCGCCAGATCCGCTTTGGTGATGAGCCCCCCGTTCTTCTGCATCTCTTGCGCAATCTGGTCGGCAATCGCCCCTTTGTAGAAGGCGTCCGGACCGTGCTCCGCAATAAGCTCCAGGCTTTTAGCGAGGTTCTTCTGCACCAGCTTGTCGCCCTTCTTCAGCGGTTCACCGTCTTTCCAGAAGATAGCCTTGCTGTTTTCGTGATTCGGAATGACTTCGCTGCCGTAGGTTTTGAGGTCATCTGCCAGCGCGTCGTTTACCACAAAGCCCTCCCGCGCCAGCTTGATGGCAGGCTGCACCACTTTATTCAGCGGCAGGGTGCCGTATTTTTCCAGCGCCAGCGAGAAGCCCGCAACGGTGCCCGGCGTGCCGGACGCGAGATGCGAGGTCAGGGATTTTTTACTGTCCGGGTTCCCCTGGTCGTCGAGGAACATGTCCCGTGACGCCTGAGAAGGCGCCATTTCACGGAAGTCGATGGCGGTGGTTTTCCCGTCTTTGGTACGCAGCATCATAAAGCCGCCGCCGCCCAGGTTCCCCGCCTGCGGGTGCGTCACCGCCAGCGCATAGCCGACGGCGACCGCCGCATCCACCGCGTTACCGCCCTGCCTGAGAATATCGACGCCCACGCGGGTCGCCAGCGCATCCACGGATGCCACCATGCCGTGGGTTGCCCGCACGGGATGAAAAACATCTTCCTCCACGCCGTAAGAGACCGGAGGCGCCGCGGGCGGGTTGGCCGCCACGCTAAATGTACCGCCTGCCATCAGCGCGGCGAGGGCGACCCAGCGCAAAAACGTTGGTTTCATCATTATTGTTCTCCAGGTGAAGGGATCCATATTCCCCGCTTAAGCCTGGTTCACAACTCCTAAAAAATCATCGTCATGGTGAAATCAGGGTAAACTTAAGAGAGACCTCAAGAGGAGGAAATGACAATGAAACGCTTGATGATTCTTACGGCGCTGATCCCGTTTGCCGCGCTCGCACAGCCACTCAACACCATGAACAACCCGAACCAGCAGGGTTATGTCATCCCGAGCCAGCAGCGTATGCAGACCGAGATGATGAGCCAGCAACAGCAGCAAAAAGGGATGCTGAATCAGCAACTGAGAACGCAGACCCAGATGCAGCAGCAAAGCCTGCAAAATCAGATGAACGCCAACACCCAGCGCGTGCAGCAGGGGCAGGTGCGCGAGCAGCCGCTGCCGAACAAAAACGGCGGAATGTTAGGGGGAATGACCTCGTCAGGCAGCGGACAGCAGCATATGCTGCCGCCGCAGTCGAATGGCAGTATGCTTAATCCGCAGAACTAAAGTCCGGGCCGATCAGGTCAATCGCATCGGTACAGATGCTGTCCACGCCCCAGCGCAGCAGTTCGGCCGCACGCTGGGGTTTATTGACGGTGTAAACCAGAATATGCAGGCCCGCGTCTTTCAGCATCTTCACCCGCGCCTCATCCAGCAGCTTGTGATTAAGATGGATAGAGACACACGCCAGGCGCGTCGTCAGCTCGCGCCAGTCCTCGCGCCATTCGTCCAGCAGCAGCCCGCGAGGCAGCTCCGGTACGGCCGCCTGTGCCGCTTCCAGTGCGTCAATTTCAAACGAGGAGAGCAGCGGCGCGGTCATCCCTTCCCACAGCTCGCGCGCGGCAAGGGCAATCACTTTGCCGGTCAGCGGCCCGGTGCCGGTGGTCGGTTTGATTTCGATATTGGCCATCATGCCGTGCTGGCGACAGCGATCGGCTACTTCCGTCAGCAGCGGCAGCGGTTCGCCTTTGAATTCGCCGCTGTACCAGCTTCCGGCGTCGACTTTCAGCAGATCGCGCCACGGCAGCTCGCCCGCCACGCCCCAGCCGTTGCTGGTGCGTTCGAGGTTATCGTCATGCAGCAGGAAAATTTCGCCGTCTTTCGACAGCTTGGCGTCGAACTCGATCATCGTGTGACCGTAGCGCGCGCCGACGTCAATCGCCGCCAGCGTGTTTTCCGGCGCCAGCTTACCGCCGCCCCGGTGGGCGACGACATGGGGATAAGGCCAGTTGCTCATACTCGTTGTCCTGTTTCACCGTCAAACAGGTGCAGATGATTTTCCGGCAGGTGCAGCCACAGCGTGCTGCCTGCTTTAGGGCGCTCCTGATGCGCCAGACGCACCACCATCTTTTGCTCGCCCCAGCGCCCGTGCGCCAGGTTATCTGCACCCAACATCTCCAGCGTGTCCATCACCAGCGGCACGCCGCCTTCCGCCTGAGAGGTTAAACCGATATGTTCCGGGCGGATACCGAGCGTCATCTTACGCCCGGCGTAGCCACGATAGTACCAGTTGATTGGCAATGCCATCCCGCTTTCCAGCTCAAAGTGCGTGCCCGTGCTGCTGATGCGCCCTTCCAGCAGGTTCATCGCCGGGCTGCCGATAAAGCTTGCCACGAAGCGGGTGGCCGGTTTCTCATACACTTCCACCGGGGTGCCAATCTGCTCGGCAACGCCTTTGTTCATCACCATCACGCGCTGGGCGAGGGTCATGGCCTCGACCTGATCGTGGGTCACGTACAGGGAGGTGGTTTTCAGACGACGGTGCAATTGCTGCAGCTCAAGACGCATCTGCACGCGCAGCTTGGCGTCGAGGTTAGAGAGCGGCTCGTCGAACAGGAATACCGCCGGATCGCGTACGATGGCGCGCCCCATCGCCACGCGCTGACGCTGGCCCCCTGAAAGCTCGCGCGGGCGGCGCTTCAGCAGGCCGTCCAGCTCCAGAATTCGGGCGGCTTCTTTCACGCGCTCCTCGATATGGCCTTTGCCCATGCCGCGGATTTTCAGCCCCCAGGCCATGTTCTCTTCCACGCTCATGTGCGGATAGAGAGCGTAGTTCTGGAACACCATCGCGATGCCTCTGTCTTTCGGCTCCATCTCGGTGACGCGCTGGCGGTCAATCCAGATATCCCCGGAGGTTACGCGCTCCAGCCCCGCCACCATGCGCAGCAGGGTGGATTTGCCGCAGCCGGACGGGCCGACCATCACGATAAACTCCCCGTCCGCCACGTCGAGCGTGAGCGGCTGAATCACCTGGGTTTTGCCGTCCCAGCTTTTGGTTACTGCCTGAAGTTTTAAACCTGCCATCTTATTTCTCGCTATCGACCAGGCCGCGGACAAACGCGCGCTGCATGGCTAAAACAATGACTACGGGTGGGATAAGGGTGAGCAGCATTGCCGCCATCACCTGGTTCCAGAGGGTGGTGCCTTCGCCGATGGCGATCATGCCTTTGATGCCCGCCACAGCGGTGCCGAGATTGACGTCCTGAATAATCAGCAGCGGCCACAGGTACTGGTTCCAGCCGTAGATAAAGGTGATCACAAACAGCGCCGCAAGGTTGGTTTTCGACAGCGGCAGCACGATGTCGCGGAAGAAGCGCAGCGGCGATGCGCCATCAATGCGCGCCGCCTCGATCAACTCGTCCGGCAGGGTCATAAAGAACTGGCGGAACAGGAAGGTGGCGGTCGCCGAGGCCATCAGCGGCAGGGTTAAGCCCGCGTAGCTGTCGAGCATCTTCAGGTTGGCGATCACTTCCACCGTCGGGAAGATACGCACCTCCACCGGCAGCATCAGGGTGATAAAAATCATCCAGAAAAACAGGTTGCGCAGCGGAAAACGGAACCAGACGATGGCGAAGGCCGAGAGCATCGACACCGTAATTTTGCCGACCGTAATGCCGAACGCCATGATGAAGCTGTTGAGCATCATCAGCCAGAACGGCGCGCTGTTGGCGCCTACGCCCTGGGTCCAGATGGTCTTCATGTTCTCGAAAAGATGCCCGCCTGGGATCAGCGTCATCGGCGTATCGAACACCGCTTTGGTGTCCAGCGTGGCGGCGACAAAGGCCACGTACAGCGGGAACAGAATGACGATAATCCCTAAAATCAGCATGGTGTGGCTGAAAATCGTCAGCCCGCGACGGTTCTCAATCATTGGTAGCGCACCTTACTTTCAACATAGCGGAACTGCACCACCGTGAGGATGATGACGAGGAACATCAGCACCACCGACTGCGCGGCGGAGGCCGAGAGATCCAGCCCGGCGAAGCCTTCGCGGTAGATCTTATAGATAAGCGTGGTGGTCGCCTGCACCGGGCCGCCTGCGGTGGCCGCATCGATCACCGGGAAGGTGTCGAAGAAGGCGTACACGAGGTTAACCACCAGCAGGAAGAAGCTCACCGGGGCAATCAGCGGCAGCGACAGCCTGAAGAAGCGACGAATCGGCCCTGCGCCGTCAATGGCGGCGGCCTCCACCAGCGAACGCGGGATGGACTGCAGCGCGGCAAAGAAGAACAGGAAGTTGTAGCTGATCTGCTTCCACACCGAGGCGAACACCACCAGGAACATGGCCTGACCGCTGTTCTGGGCGTGGTTCCAGTCGTAGCCGAACTCTGCCAGGAAATGGGTAATCAACCCGCGACCGGGGTTAAACAGGAAAATCCACAGGACGGCGGCGACGGCGGGTGCCACGGCGTACGGCAGCAGCATCAGGGTCTGATACAGGCGGCTGCCGCGCACCACGTAATCCACCAGCGCGGCGAAAAACAGCGAGGCAACCAGACCGCTGACGGTCACCAGCGCGCTGAACCTGATCGTCGTCCAGAAGGCGTCCAGGTAGTAGCTGTCATGGAACAGCGCGGTAAAGTTGTCCAGCCCGACAAACTGGCTGGAGAGCCCAAACGGATCGACGCTTTGTACCGAGTACCACAGCGCTTCGCCCGCAGGCCAGATAAAGAAGATAACGGTGATGATCAGCTGAGGCGCGACCAGCAGGTACGGCAGCCAGCGGGAACGGAACACCGGACGGGATGATGACATTGAGATTGGGTTCCTGAGCAATGCCGGGTGGCGGCTACGGTTTTCTCCCTCTCCCTGTGGGAGAGGGTTGGGGTGAGGGCATCAGGCCGCATTCACCTTTTTTTACGATTTGGTCGACTGCTCAAAACGGCGCAGCAGCTGATTCCCGCGCTCTACTGCGGAATCCAGCGCCTGCTGTGGCGTTTTCTTCCCGGTCCACACGCTTTCCAGCTCTTCATCCACGATGGTGCGGATCTGCGGCATGTTGCCCAGGCGCAGGCCTTTGGTGAACGGCAACGGTGGCTTGTTCAGCATCTGACGCGTCGCGATATCCGCGCCCGGGTTCTTGCTGTAGAAGCCCTGCTCGCGGGTCAGGTCATACGCGGCTTTGGTGATCGGCAGGTAGCCGGTCTTCTGGTGCCATTCGGCTGCGTTTTCCGGCTTCGCCAGGAAGTCGAGGAATTCGGCCACACCTTTATAGGTGCCCTTGTCTTTACCCTGCATCACCCACAGACTCGCCCCGCCGATGATGGCATTCTGCGGCGCGCCCTTCACGTCAGCGTCATACGGCATCATGCCCACGCCATAGTTGAATTTGGCGTAGTGACGGATATCCGCCAGCGAGCCGGACGAGGCGGTGGTAATGGCGCAGTCGCCGTTGTAGAACTTCTCGGTGGATTCGTCTTTACGCCCGAAGTAGCTGAAGTCGCCCTTCTTGTTGAGTTCTTCCAGCAGCGCGATGTGCTTCACCTGCTCCGGCTTGTTGAACTCCAGTACCGCATCGGTGCCGTCGAAGCCGTTGTTTTTGGTCGCCACCGGCAGGCCGTGCCAGGCGCTGAAGTTTTCAATCTGGATCCAGCCCTGCCAGCCGCTGGCGTAGCCGCACTTCATCCCCGCCGCTTTCAGCTTCGCGGTGTATTCGGCCAGGTCCTGCCAGGTTTTTGGCGGCTGCTCCGGGTCTAAACCGGCCTTTTTGAAGGCGTCTTTGTTGTAGTACAGCACCGGCGTGGAGCTGTTAAACGGCTGAGACAGCAGATGTCCGGTTTTGGAATCGGTGTAATAACCCGCCACGGTCGGCACAAACTGGGATTCATCGAAGTTGATACCCGCCTCTTTGAACACTTCATAAACCGGCTTAATAGCTTTGGAGGCCATCATGGTGGCGGTGCCCACTTCATAAACCTGTAACAGTGCAGGCGCGTTGCCGGTACGGAAGGCGGCGATGCCCGCGCTCAGGCTCTGCTCGTAGTTGCCTTTGTACACCGGCACAATTTTGTAATCCGGATGGGTGTCGTTGAAACGCTGCGCCAGGGAGTCAACTTCTTTACCCAACTCCCCTTCCATGGAATGCCAGAACGGAATGGTCGTCACAGCCATTGCGTTCGTCGCAAAAGCCAGACCCAGTGCCAGACCCAAAGCTGTGTGTCGTAACGATGTCATTGTCATCTCTCTTATTGTGCCGGATGCGCGATATCACGCGTTTTATGCTCGCGAGGTAACATGACATGCTCGAATGACAGAAAAATAACTGTTTGTTTACAGATAAGTGACAGTAAAGGGTCAGGGGGATGATGGTTGTGTGAAGGGGGTTAGGAGCGGTCTGTTGCCCTCACCCCGGCCCTCTCCCACAGGGAGAGGGAGAAAAGCGTGTAGGCCCGGTAAGCGCAGCGCCACCGGGCAACACAGACGGCTTAGCCTCCGAGGTACGCGCTCCGCACCGCCTCATTCGCCAGCAGCGCATCGCCGGTGTCTTCCAGCACCACGCGGCCGTTCTCCAGCACGTAACCACGGTCAGCGAGCTTCAGCGCCTGGTTGGCGTTCTGCTCGACGAGGAAGATGGTCATCCCCTCTTTACGCAGCTGCTCGATGGTGTCGAATATCTGCTGGATGATGATCGGCGCAAGACCGAGCGACGGCTCGTCCAGCAGCAGAAGACGCGGCTGGCTCATCAGCGCGCGGCCAATTGCCAGCATCTGCTGTTCACCGCCGGACATGGTGCCCGCACGCTGAATGCGACGCTCCCACAGGCGCGGGAAGAGTTCGTATACCCACTTGATGCGGGTCTGGTATTCATCGCGATGGGCGAAGAAACCGCCCATCGCCAGGTTCTCCTCCACCGTCATGCGGGAGAAAACGCGGCGCCCTTCCGGGACAATCGCCACCGCCTCACGCATGATTCTGGCCGTCTGCCAGTCGGTAATGTCCTTACCATCGAACACAATCCGCCCGCTGGTGGCGCGCGGGTCGCCGCACAGGGTGCCGAGCAGCGTGGTTTTGCCCGCACCGTTGGCGCCAATCAGGGTCACGATTTCACCCTGATTGATATGCAGGCTGACATCGTGCAGCGCCTGGATCTTGCCGTAGTGCGCGTTGACCTTGTCGAACGTTAACATCGCTTTTTCCATCTTATGCCTCACCCAGGTATGCGCGGATCACGTCCGGGTTGTTGCGGATCTCTTCCGGCGTGCCGTTTGCCAGCGGCGTGCCCTGGTTAACCACGTAGATACGGTCGGAAATGCCCATCACCAGCTTCATGTCGTGCTCAATCAGCAGAATGGTGGTGTCGTGGTGATCGCGCAGCTCGGCAATCAGCTCGTCCAGCTCTTTGGTCTCTTTCGGGTTGAGGCCCGCCGCCGGTTCGTCGAGCATCAGGATCTCCGGCTGGGTCACCATGCAGCGCACAATCTCCAGACGACGCTGGTCGCCGTAGGCCAGGTTGCTCGCCTGACGGTTGGCGTGCTGCAGCAGGCCAATGCGGTCGAGCCAGGTGGCGGCGCGATCGAGCGCTTCATCCTGGGCGCGGCGGAAGGCCGGGGTTTTCAGCAGGCCGGAGAACAGCCCGGTTTTCAGCTGCTGATGCTGCGCGACCAGCAGGTTCTCAATCACCGTCATCTCGCGGAACAGACGCACGTGCTGGAAGGTACGCACCACGCCCATGCGGGCAATCTGCTGGCCCGGCAGCCCTTCAAGATGCTTGTCGCGCAGCATAATGGTGCCGCCCGTCGGCTTGTAAAAACCGGTCAGGCAGTTAAAGACCGTGGTTTTCCCCGCGCCGTTCGGGCCAATCAGGGAGACAATCTCTTTCTTGTGCAGATCCAGTGACACATTGTTGACCGCCAGCAGGCCGCCAAAACGCATCATCAGACCGTTAACGGATAATAATGGCTGACTCATGCCTGCTCTCCTTTCGCTTGCCCGTTCTTCAGCTTCAGCTGTGGACGGGTCATCGGCAGCAAGCCCTGCGGACGCCAGATCATCATCAGCACCATCAAACCACCCAGCATTAACATGCTGTATTCGTTAAAGTCGCGCATCAGCTCGCGCGAGACCACCAGCAGGATGGCCGCGAGGATAACGGCAAACTGCGAGCCCATCCCGCCGAGCACCACAATCGCCAGCACGAAAGCGGATTCGGCAAAGGTGAAGGATTCCGGGCTGACGAAGCCCTGACGCGCGGCAAACAGCGTTCCAGCGAAACCAGCAAACGCGGCGCTGATGGTGAACGCGGTCAGCTTGATGCGGGTCGGGTTCAGGCCCAGGGAGCGGCAGGCGATTTCATCTTCGCGCAACGCTTCCCACGCGCGGCCCAGCGGCATGCGCAGCAGGCGGTTAATCACGAACAGGGTGATCACTACCAGCAGCAACGCCACCAGATAGAGCCAGATGACGCGGTCGGACGGGTCATACTTCACGCCGAAGAAGTTACTGAAGGTGTCCCAGCCGCCTTCGCGGGCGGTACGGCTGAACTCCAGACCGAAGAAGGTTGGTTTCGGGATCTGGCTGATGCCGTTCGGGCCGCCGGTCACTTCGGTGTTGTTCAGCAGCAGGATACGGACGATTTCGCCAAAGCCTAAGGTCACAATCGCCAGGTAGTCACCGCGCAGGCGCAGTACCGGGAAACCGAGCAGGAAGCCTGCCGCGGCTGAGACCAGCCCCGCCAGCGGCAGGCAGGTCCAGAAGCCGAGCCCGTAATAGTGGTTCAGCAGCGCGAAGGTGTAGGCGCCGATGGCGTAGAAGCCGCCGTAGCCCAGTACCAGCAGGCCAGAGAGCCCCACCACCACGTTCAGACCGAGACCGAGGATCACGTAGATCA
This sequence comes from Enterobacter sp. SGAir0187, assembly GCF_002952735.2. Classification (NCBI taxonomy): domain Bacteria; kingdom Pseudomonadati; phylum Pseudomonadota; class Gammaproteobacteria; order Enterobacterales; family Enterobacteriaceae; genus Enterobacter; species Enterobacter sp. SGAir0187. Next base: position 2,305,947 of record NZ_CP025034.2, read on the forward strand.
TGGTCAGGGTAGCGATATCCACGGTGCCACGAGAGACCACAAACGGCCACGCCACGGCAGCCACCAGCAGCGCCACGAGGAACAGCTTCTGCTTAACCGTAGACCCGTCGATGGCCGGCAGCATGAATTTCGGCCCGGAGACGTTTTTCAGCGACTTCTGGAACAGCGGACGCAGCAGCTGAAACAGGAACACCACGGCAGTGCCGATAAACACCCACTGCCAGCGGATATCGGGGGCGGCGTCCACCACCAGCTTCGTCCCGTCCAGACCTAACTGGACGCCCATAAAGACGCCTGCCAGCACGAAGAACATGGCGGCAGAGAGCAGCGCCATTGCAAAATGCATCGGTTTCATACTTTCTCTACCTCCGGACGGCCCAGAATGCCGGTAGGCATGACCAGCAGAACCAGAATCAGCAGGGCAAACGACACCACATCTTTATATTCCGTGCTCAGATACGCCGAGGAGAGCGCTTCCGCCACGCCCAGGATCAGGCCGCCAATCATCGCGCCCGGAATACTGCCGATACCGCCCAGCACCGCCGCGGTAAAGGCTTTCATCCCGGCCATAAAGCCGATGTACGGGTTGATCACGCCGTAGAACTGGCCGAGCAGGACACCTGCGACGGCCGCCATCGCGGCGCCAATCACGAAGGTCAGGGCAATCACGCGGTCGGTGTTGATGCCGAGCAGGCTCGCCATCTTCAGGTCTTCTGCGCAGGCGCGGCAGGCACGTCCCATCCGCGAGTAGCGGATGAACAGCGTCAGGGCAAGCATCGCAATAAAGGTCACGACCCAGATAACCAGCTGCATGGTGGTGATAGAGGCCGCGAAGTTTTCACTGGCCCCCACAATCCACTGGCCGTTAAACAGGCTTGGCAGCGCCACGTCGCGCGAGCCTTCGGTCAGGCTGACGTAGTTTTGCAGGAAGATCGACATCCCGATGGCGGAAATCAGCGCAATAAGACGCTTGGAACTGCGCACCGGCCGATAGGCCACGCGCTCGATGCTCCAGCCGTAGGCGCTGGCAATCACAATCGCGCCGACAAACCCGGCGGCGACCAGCAGCCAGCTGCTGTCGATGCCCATCATCATCAGCGCGGCGATGATCATAAAGGAGACATAGCTACCGATCATATAGACCTCGCCGTGGGCGAAGTTAATCATGCCGATAATGCCGTAAACCATCGTATAGCCGATGGCGATCAGCGCGTAGGTGCTTCCCAGCGTGACGCCGTTAAACATCTGCTGCAGGAAATAGAGAAACTGCTCGGACATATGCAAACCTTTTTATACCCGCCCGGCGGTCCGGGCGGTGGGATAATTATTTGGCGGCCGAGGATGACCCGTCGGCGTGCCACTTAAAGACACCAAACTCAAATCCCTTCAGATCGCCTTTCTCATCCCAGTTCAGCGGCCCAATCACGGTGTTCGCCCCGTGTGCTTTTAAATCTTTCACCAGATCCAGCGGTTCTTTGCTGCCGGTACGATCCAGCGCGGTGGCCAGAGACTGCACGGCGGCGTAGGTGATCCAGACGTACGGACCACTCGGATCTTTCTTCTGCGCCTTGAGCGCATCCACGATAGCCTTGTTGGCCGGATCCTGGTCATAGCGTTTTGGCATCGTCACCAGCATGCCTTCGGCAGAATCCCCGGCGATGTTGGACAGAGAGGCATTGCCCACACCCTCTGGCCCCATAAACTGGGTCTTCAGACCGGTGGCGCGCGCCTGACGCAGCATCTGCCCCATCTCCGGGTAGTAGCCGCCGTAGTAAACAAAGTCGATATTCTCTTTTTGCAGACGAGCGATCAGCGCGGAGAAGTCTTTCTCACCGGCGGTAATCCCGTCGAAGAAGACGATGTTTGCGCCGCCTTTTTTCAGGCCGTCCTGAACGGAGCGCGCCAGGCCTTCACCGTACTGCTGCTTGTCATGAATAATGGCGATACGCTGCGGCTTGACGGTTTCAAGGATGTATTTGGCGGCGGTTGGCCCCTGAGAGGAGTCCAGACCGGCGGTACGCATAATGTGCTGGTAGCCGCGCTGAGTCAGCTCCGGGTTGGTGGCGCCCGGGGTGATCATCAGAATGCCTTCGTCTTCGTAGATATCAGACGCAGGCTGGGTGGAGGATGAACACAGGTGGCCGATCACATACTGGATGCCATCGTTGACGATTTTGTTAGCGACCGCGACGGCCTGTTTCGGATCGCAGGCGTCGTCATATTCTACGCCCACCAGCTTGTCGCCTTTGATGCCGCCCTTAGCGTTGATGTCTTTGATGGCCTGGCGCGCACCATTGAACTCCATGTCACCCCACTGGGCGACAGGGCCGGACATCGCACCCACTACCGCAACTTTAATGTCCTCCGCCATGGCGGCATGCGAGATCGACAGTGCGACCATCCCCGCGATTAACGTCTTCGCGTTCCTTTTCATCTCTGAATCCCCATTCGTGATGTCGTGTTTATATTTTGTTTTATTATGGTTAAAAAGCATTCTGTACTTTTAATGAACAACGCTATTTTTACCAGTGCCTTTAATGGTTTAGCGCATGTTTTTGTCAAAAACCAGACTAAAATCTCTATTTTTCAGGCTATTAAGCAAAGATAATATTCTGAAATCAGGCAGAGATAAACAACTAAAAGTGCAGTTTGCAGCATAAAATAACGGTACAAAGCGCCGAATAAATCACTACCCATCAGGTTAAAATTCTGCGTATTTTTCGATCCATGTGTTTTCAAACTGCCCAACGCGTTGCCAAAAAACTAATCACCTGGCGAATGAGAATAAAAAGAGGAAGCCCCTGAGTGAATAAATTGAGTACACTGCCTCTACTCAATTTGATTTGGACAAGTAGCTAATGAAACTGACTATCGTGCGTCTGGTGACCTTTAGCGACCAGGATCATATCGACCTGGGCAAGATCTGGCCGGAATATTCTCCTTCGTCGCTACGCGTGGATGAGACCCATCGCATTTATGCCGCGCGTTTTAACGAGCGCCTGCTGGCAGCGGTTCGCGTCACCCTGAGCGGTACAGAAGGGGCGCTGGACTCGCTGCGCGTACGTGACGTCACCCGTCGTCGCGGCGTGGGACAGTATTTAATTGAAGAAGTGATCCGCGAAAACCCGAACGTAAACTCATGGTGGATGGCCGACGTGGGCGTGGAAGACCGCGGCGTGATGGCAGCGTTTATGCAGGCGTTAGGGTTTACGGCGCAGGAGAGCGGGTGGGAGAAGCGCCAGAGTTGATGGGTGCGGCCTGATGCCCTCACCCCGGCCCTCTCCCACAGGGAGAGGGAGAAAACATTAAAAAAGGCAACTAGCGTTGCCTTTTTGCGTTTATTTTGCGTCTGTCGCCGTGCCATTGGCATGCCAGTCAAACACGCCGAACTCAAATCCCTTCAGATCGCCTTTTGCGTCCCAGGAGAGCGGCCCCATCACGGTTTCCACCGTGTTGGCTTTCAGCCAGGTGGCAATCTCAGCCGGATCGGCTGACTGGTTCAGGCCTGCCTGCAGAGACTGCAGCGCCGCATAGGTGGTCCAGACGAACGCGCCGCTTGGATCCTGTTTCTTCGCCTTGATGGCATCTACGATAGGTTTGTTCGCAGGGACCTGGTCGTAGTTCTTCGGTTTGGTCACCAGCAGGCCTTCAGCGGATTCACCTGCGATGTTAGACAGAGAAACGTTCGCCACGCCTTCCGGGCCCATGAACTGGGTTTTCAGACCCGCTGCGCGCGCCTGGCGCAGGATCTGGCCCATTTCCGGGTGGTAGCCGCCGTAGTATACGAAATCGATATTCTCTTTCTTCAGACGCGCCACCAGCGTGGAGAAGTCTTTCTCACCGGCGGTGATCCCGTCGAAGAACACCACGTCGGCATTGGCTTTCTTGAGGTTGTCCTGCACCGAACGCGCCAGACCTTCACCGTACTGCTGCTTGTCATGAACGATGGCAATGCGCTTCGGCTTCACTTTTTCAACGATGTATTTCGCCGCGGTTGGGCCCTGGTCAGAGTCCAGACCGGTGGTACGCAGGGTCAGCTTGTAGCCGCGCGCGGTCAGCTCCGGTGCGGTCGCCGCCGGGGTGATCATCAGAATACCTTCGTCTTCGTAGATGTCAGACGCCGGCTGGGTAGAGGAAGAGCACAGGTGACCGATAACGTATTTGATCCCGTCGTTCACCACTTTGTTCGCGACCGCGACCGCCTGTTTCGGGTCACAGGCATCATCATATTTTACGATCTGCAGTTTTTCGCCCTTAATACCACCTTTGGCATTAATGTCTGCAACCGCCTGTTCTGCGCCAGTAAACTCCTGGTCGCCGTACTGCGCTACCGGTCCGGACATGGCGCCAACCACAGCCACTTTAATGTCTGCCTGCGCCATGGTGCTGAATGCCAACGCGATACATCCTGCCAGTAACGCTTTACCCTTCATGTTCATCCTGAGATTCCCCATTATTATGGTTATTACGATTGTTGTGATGTTGTTGTGCAGCGCTTTATGTCAGTTATAGGTGTGCTGTTCGCGCTTTTTCAGCATACTCTGCTAAAACATACCCGATTTTTATGATTTTGGAATAGCTAATTTGAAATGAATATATGCCAGGCCCGGCTGGGATTTTCGCCGGGCATATGGCTTTAACGTGTCAGCGAGGCGGAGATAATGTCCAGCGCTTTACGGAACTGCACTTCGGGAATCGTCAGCGGATACAGGAAACGAATGACGTTGCCGTAGACGCCGCAGCTCAGAAGAAGCAGCCCTTCCTGCAACGCCCGCTCCTGCACCTGGCGGGTAAATTCCGGCGAAGGCTGGCCCGTTTGCGGGTCGTTAAACTCCACCGCCACCATTGAGCCCTGGGCGCGAATATCCGCGATATACGGGCAGTGTTCCTTCGCTTTGTTCAGCACTTCCACCAGGTGATGGCCCAGATGCGCCGATCGCGTGCAGAGATCCTCTTCGTCAATCACGTCCAGCACGGCATGCGCCGCGGCAATCGCCAGCGGGTTTCCGGCGTAGGTGCCACCCAGCCCGCCCGGCGCGGGCGCATCCATCGCCTCAGCACGTCCCGACACCGCCGAGAGCGGCATCCCGCCCGCCAGGCTTTTCGCCATGGTGATCAGATCCGGTTTCACGCAGTGGTGTTCCATTGAGAACAGCTTGCCGGTGCGGGCGAAGCCGCTTTGCACCTCGTCGGCAATGAGCAAAATGCCGTGGGTATCGCACAGGGCACGTAGCGCCTGCATAAAATCGGCTGGCGCGATGTTGAAACCGCCCTCTCCCTGAACCGGTTCGAGAATAATCGCCGCGACCTGGTCGGGTGCGATATCCGCTTTAAAGATGCGTTCCAGGCTTTTCAACGCCTCAGCGGTGCTGACGCCGTGCAGTTCATTCGGATACTGCGCGTGATAAACCGAACCGGGGAAAGGTCCAAAGCCGAGCTTGTACGGCGCAACTTTGCCGGTCAGCGCCATGGTCATAAAGGTGCGGCCATGGAAGGCGCCGCCAAAGGTGATAAGGCCGGGGCGTTTGGTATATGCGCGGGCAATTTTGACCGCGTTTTCCACCGCTTCTGCGCCCGTCGAGAAGAAGGCGGTCTTGGCGGGACCGTCAATCGGCACGCGCTGGTTGATGCGTTCGGCAAGCGCGACATAGCCCTCGTACGGCACAATCTGGTACGCCGTATGGGTAAACGCGTGGAGTTGTTTTTCGATGGCGGCAATGACTTTTGGATGGCGATGGCCGGTATTTAGCACCGCGATACCGGCGGCGAAGTCGATGTACTCATTGCCCTCGACGTCCCACACCGTGGCGTTTTCTGCTTTATCGGCATAGAAGTTACACATCACGCCGATGCCACGCGGCGTCGCCTGTAAACGCCGGTCGTTCAGTTCGTTGTTTTTCACCCTGTCCCCCTGAGAAAGTCGCCTGCTTAGCGCATCAGTAAGTGTTTGCCAAGGGGGAGAAATTCGCCAGAGCAAGAAATGAAAAAAAGCGCTACCCCGTAGGCCCGATAAGCGCAGCGTCATCGGGCTTTTGCCGGATGGCGGCTACGCCTTATCCGGCCTACAAAAACAAAACCCCCGGACTCGCATCCAGGGGTTCTCGGTGTACTTCGCGGTAATTACGCTTCGATAGCGGCGCGAAGTTTTTTCATGGCGTTCTTTTCAAGCTGACGGACACGTTCTGCAGAGACGCCGTAGCGGTCGGCCAGCTCCTGCAGCGTGGACTTGTTGTCTTCGTCCAGCCAGCGGGCGCGGATAATATCCTGGCTACGCTCGTCGAGGCCTTCCATCGCATAGCTCAGCTTGTTCGCGGCCTGATCTTCCCAGTTATCCTCTTCGATGCCGTCAGCAAAGTTAGAGGTTTTATCCTGCAGATACAGAACCGGTGCCATTGGCTGGCTGTCGGATGCGTCGTCGTCGGAGGACATATCAAAGGTCATGTCCTGCGCGGCCATACGGGATTCCATCTCACGCACGTCTTTGCTGGATACGCCCAGCTCGCGCGCCACCATTTCCACTTCATCCTGATTGAACCAGCCCAGACGCTGCTTGGTTTTACGCAGGTTGAAGAACAGTTTGCGTTGCGCTTTTGTCGTGGCGACTTTCACGATACGCCAGTTGCGCAGCACGTATTCATGAATTTCTGCTTTGATCCAGTGTACGGCGAAGGAGACGAGTCGCACACCCACTTCCGGGTTAAAGCGACGCACAGCCTTCATCAGACCGATGTTACCTTCCTGAATCAAGTCCGCCTGCGGCAGGCCATAGCCCGCATAATTACGAGCAATGTGAACAACAAAGCGCAGGTGAGACAGGATCAGCTTTTTCGCTGCTTCCAGATCGCCCTGGTAATGCAGCTTTTCAGCAAGCTCCTTTTCTTCCTCGGCCGTTAACATCGGCCAGGTGTTCGCAGCCCGGATGTAAGATTCCAGGTTACCAACAGGGGCTAAAGCTAAAGTTTGCATTTCTTTGGTCATTCATTCCTCTCAGTGTTTCTTCTGGTCCAGGTTGTCCCCGTCAGGCAACAACCATGCCAAAGCGTTTGAGCAACGAGATTAGCATTCACTCTTTTATCAGACAGTGATTTTATCCACAAGTTCCAGGTGCAACAGTGAATAAATTACGCACAAAATGTGACATGGAGATGATATCAGGGGTAGAGACAACAGGGACGCTTTCCCTGCAGAGCGAACATCTCGGTGCAGGGAAAGATTATATCACGCTTTTATTAGTCGGGAGTAAAGTGACGTAAATGTTGAACGGTTGCCAGCCACGCGGCCACCCACCCAATCATCGAACACACCAGCAGCAGTAAGAGGCACTCATCGAACCCTAAGCCGCTGATATCAAACTTGGTTCCGAAAACCTGCGCCACTTCAGTCACGGCAGAGGAAAGCCGCATCACCAAAATTTCTGACAATATCAGTGAAAGAAATGCGCCGGAAAAACCGAGCAGTGCGCCACCGTAAAGGAACGGTCGGAGGATGAAGCCATCCGTCGCACCAATCAGTTTCTGCACGTTGATGGTGTCGCGACGGGCGAAGATGCTCAGGCGAACGCTGTTGCCGATGACGAGGAAGACCGCCGCCACCATCAGCACGCCAATCATCGCCGCGACGCGGCCTACCAGCCCGGTCAGAGCAGAGAGACGCGCAAACCAGCTGTCATCCATACGCACTTCATCAATACCCTTAATGCGCGTGATGCGATCGCGCAGGGTGTTAAGCGAATCGGTCCCCTGGAAATCCAGCTTCGGGATCACCACCGCCACGGCGGGCAGCGGGTTCTCTTCGAGCATATCCAGCGCGCCGCCAAAGCCAGACCAGTTCCTGAACTCGCCCAGCGCGTCTTCACGTGAGAGATAATTGACCTTCTCCACGCCCTGCTCGGCCTGAATTTGCCCAACCACCTGCGCCGCCGCGTTATCGTCGAGCGCTTTATCCAGATAGACCGTGATCTGCGGAGACGGATAATACTGCGACGCTGCCTGGTTGACGTTCTTGTAAACCATGTAGCAGACGCTTGGCAGCGTCAGGGAGATGGCAATCACCATCACCGTAAGGAACGTCGCCAGCGGTTTGCTTTTCAGGTCCTGCAGCGCGCCGTGGAACGCGTAGCGCACCTGCTCGTTAAAGACGTTGGTTTTGCGGGAGGCCGGTTTTGGCGCGGCCTTCTGGCGCTTCGGCGCATTACGATTGCCGTCACCCCCGCCCTGCGGCTTACGGAAACGGTCAAACCGGTTCCCGAACTGCCGAATCTGGTTTATTGCATCACGCTTGTTCACCGTGGCCTCCGTGCAAATGCCCGTCGCTCAGGGTCAGCATGCGGTACGAACGACGGGAAATCAGCCCGATGTCGTGCGTTGCCATCAATACGGTAACCCCTACGCGGTTAAACTCCTCAAACAGACGCAAAATCCCTTCTGACAGGGCATCGTCCAGGTTACCGGTCGGTTCATCCGCCAGCAGCACGGCAGGCTTGTTCACCACCGCGCGGGCGATACCCACGCGCTGCTGTTCACCGCCGGAGAGCTGGATCGGGAAGTTCTTCGCTTTGTCCAGTAGCCCGACCTTATCCAGCGCCGCAGAGACGCGGCGGCGGATATCGTCATAGCTGGCGCCGGCAATAATCAGCGGAATGGCCACGTTATCGAAAACGGTGCGATCCATCAGCAGGTGGTGATCCTGGAAAATCATGCCAATCTGACGACGCAGAAACGGCACTTCACGGTTTTTCAGACGGCTGATTTCGTGGCCGCTGAACCAGATTTTCCCGGCGCTTGGCCGTTCGATCCCACAGATAAGCTTGAGCAGGGTACTTTTCCCCGCGCCGGAATGGCCGGTCAGGAATGCCATCTCGCCCGGCTGCAGGTGGAATGTGACCCCCTGCAGCGCTTGTCTCCCACCGAGATAGGCCTTGCTGACGTGTTCAAAGCGAATCATTGTTAGTCCTCTCGGGCAAATAATGCCTCAATAAAGTCGTCCGCCTTAAACGGACGTAAATCCTCAATACGCTCGCCCACACCGATGTAACGGATAGGAATGCCGAACTGGTCGGCCACGGAGAAGATCACCCCGCCTTTCGCGGTGCCGTCCAGTTTGGTCAGCGTGATCCCCGTCAGTCCTACCGCTTCATGGAACAGTTTTGCCTGGCTGATGGCGTTCTGTCCGGTGCTGGCATCAATGGTCAGCATAATTTCATGCGGTGCGTCTTCGTCCAGCTTCTTCATGACGCGAACGATTTTCTTCAGCTCTTCCATCAGGTGCGATTTATTCTGCAAACGCCCTGCGGTATCGGCAATCAGCACGTCCACGTTGCGCGCTTTCGCCGCCTGGATGGCGTCAAAGATCACGGAAGCGGAATCCGCGCCGGTATGCTGAGCAATGACCGGGATGTTGTTGCGCTGGCCCCACACCTGCAGCTGCTCAACCGCTGCCGCACGGAAGGTATCGCCCGCCGCCAGCATCACCGATTTACCCTGCTGCTCGAACTGACGCGCCAGCTTACCGATGGTGGTGGTTTTACCCACGCCGTTCACGCCGACCATCAGAATAACAAATGGCGTTTTGCCTTCAATATTAAGCGGTTCGTCAACTTTTGCGAGAATTTCACCCATCTCGTCTTTCAGCAGGCCGTACAGCGCTTCGGCGTCACGCAGCTGTTTGCGGCTCGCCCCTTCGGTCAGATTAGTGATGATCTTACGGGTGGTTTCGACACCCACGTCCGCAATCAGCAGTTGCTCTTCCAGCTCTTCAAACAGATCGTCGTCGATCTTCTTGCCGCGGAACAGACTGATAAATCCGGAACCTAAGTTTTCTTTGGTTTTAAGCAGGCTGCGTTTCAGACGCGCGAAGAAACCCTCTTTGGTCGGTTTTTCCTGCTCCTGAACGGTCTCTTCTTCGGCCTGCTCTTCTACCGGCACAACGATAACCGCTTCTTCTGCGGCTTCCGCCGCCAGCGCCTGGGCTTCCAGCTCTTCGTCGGTCAGCTCCGGCTCGAGTGCCGCTTCTTCTTCCACCGCTTCAACAATTTCAACGGTTTCCGCTTCGACCTGCCACTCTTCGGCAGCAACCTCTTCGGCTTTTACCTCTTCCGGCAGCGGCAGCTCTTCGTGTTCGATAGCGGCCTGTGGCGCTTCGATAGCGGCTTCTACGACAACCGGTTCTGGCTTCTCGCTCTCCTGAACCTGTTCAGTGACCTCAACCACCTCTTCAGCAAAGGATTCAATCTCTTCTTTGCTGTGCGCCGTTTCTTCCGCTTCGACAACCGCGGCGGTTTCTACAGGCGTTTCAGGCTGCGACGGCTCTTCAACGGCATGTTGTTCTTCGGTTTTCTGTTCTGTTTCTTGCTCTTTTTCACCGAAGCCCAGCCAGGAAAAGAAGCCACGTTTTTTTTGTTTTGCCATCTGCGACTACACTCCTCGCGGCGCTATATACATGGAAGCTAAAAAAATGATGAAATAGTCTAACACTTTACTTAATTGACATCACCGCCCGCAATCGCAGGCCAATTGTTAACAGAGCTTTCCTGAGATGAAGAAACCCAACCGCGCCCCGGCCGGTCAAATTCGTATTATCGGCGGTCAGTGGCGAGGCCGGAAATTACCGGTGCCGGACAGCCCCGGTTTACGCCCCACTACCGACCGCGTGCGCGAGACGCTGTTTAACTGGCTGGCCCCGTCAATGGTAGACGCCCACTGCCTGGACTGCTTCGCCGGAAGCGGCGCGCTCGGGCTGGAAGCGCTGTCGCGCTATGCTGCCAGCGCCACGCTGCTGGAAATGGAGCGCGGCGTGGCGCAGACGCTGCAGCAAAATCTGGCGACGCTGAAGGCGAGCAACGCGAAAGTGGTGAATACCAATACGCTGAGCTTCCTTGCGCAAAAGGGCACGCCACACACCGTGGTGTTTGTCGACCCGCCGTTCCGCAAGGGGTTGCTGGAAGAGACGTTATCCCTGCTGGAGCAAAACGGCTGGCTGGCGGATGACGCATTGATTTACGTTGAAAGCGAAGTGGAAAACGGTTTACCGCCGGTTCCCGCCCACTGGGATCTGCACCGTGAAAAAGTCGCAGGTCAGGTTGCTTATCGTCTGTATCACCGTCAGGCACAAGGAGGATCCGATGCCGGTACTGATTAATCTGGGACGCTTACTGATGCTGGGCGTCTGGGCGTTTTTGCTGCTCAACCTGGTGCACCCGTTCCCGCGCCCGATGAATATTTTCGTTAACGTGGCGCTGATTTTCACCTCGTTCATGCACGCCCTGCAGATGGTGATGCTGAAAAACGGCCTGCCGAAAGACGGCCCGCAGATGACGGGCTGGCAGCAGCTGCGCGTGTTTATCTTCGGCGTGTTTGAGCTGCTGGTGTGGATGAAGAAGTTTAAGGCACAGGTGAAGAAGTAAGGTGCGGCCTGATGCCCTCACCCTAACCCTCTCCCACAGGGAGAGGGAACCGTTCGTGCATTATTCCGCCTTGAACCCCTCGAATCGCGACCCTTTGTAGCTCAGCGTTCCTTTCTCTCCCACCGTCAGTTGGTGGTACTGTTGCGCCTCCAGGCGGAAGGTCATCTCGAGGCCGCCCGTTTCCGGCTTAAAGCTCGCTTCATAGCGCATTGTTGTGCCCGCAGGCGTCACCTGCTGCTGGCGCGAGCGGCGGTCATTAAGCGGTTTTTCGCGTTTGTTCGTCACCACCACGCGCTTTTGCATCAGCGATGCGGCATCGTTATCCGCCTTCTCGCGGCGCTGCTGCACGAAGCGGAACGAGGCGGCAATGACGATAATCGCCACCACGATAATGAAAAACAGCGGCATCTTGCTCATTCTACAATCCCATCAGATTATGCGGAATTCAGGATACCCTGCCTTCCCCGGCATTGCCAAACGCCCGCCCGCGTCACTACACTGGATCAGAAACTGATTATTCAGACTTAACAGATACAGGGAGTTAATATGCTTTGGTCATTTATCGCTGTCTGTTTTTCCGCATGGCTTTATGTCGATGCGTCGTACCGTGGTCCCACCTGGCAGCGCTGGCTGTTTAAACCCGTCACGCTGTTGCTCCTGTTGCTGCTGGCCTGGCAAGCGCCGATGTTCAACGCCGTCAGCTATCTGGTGCTCGCCGGGCTGTGCGCCTCTCTGATTGGCGACGCCCTGACCCTGCTGCCGCGCCAGCGCCTGCTGTATGCCGTAGGGGCATTTTTCCTGTCGCACCTGCTGTATACCATCTACTTCGCCAGCCAGATGACGCTCTCTTTCTTCTGGCCGCTGCCGTTGGTCCTGCTGGTGATTGGCGCCCTTCTGATCGCGGTGATCTGGTCGCGTCTGGAAGAGATGCGTTTGCCGGTCTGCACGTTTATCGCCATGACCCTGGTGATGGTATGGCTGGCAGGTGAGCTGTGGTTCTTCCGTCCGACCGCTCCGGCAATGTCCGCATTCTTCGGCGCCGCGCTGCTACTGATTGGGAACATCGTGTGGCTGGGCAGCCACTATCGCCGCCGTTTCCGGGCGGATAACGCGATTGCCGCCGCCTGTTACTTTGCCGGGCACTTCCTGATTGTGCGTTCGCTGTATATCTAAATAACGCTTGACTCTGGAGTCGACTCCAGAGTGTATGCTGCGGTTAATGAGAAAATTATCATTGCCGGAGACTGCCATGTCGACTCCAGAAACACCCAAAAAAGTTCCTCAATTCTCGGCGCTTAAGCTCAGTCCGGTTCCGCCGCAAGACGACTGCTGTTGCGAAGGCGCGTGCGAAACGCAAACGGAAAGGCTGCCCGAAAGCGGCAACCGCTACAGCTGGGTCGTTAACGGCATGGACTGCGCCGCCTGCGCCCGTAAAGTAGAAAATGCGGTGAAACAGGTGCCGGGCGTCAGCCACGTTCAGGTGTTGTTCGCCACCGAAAAGCTGCTGGTTAACGCCGAAAACGACGTCAGCAAACAGGTTGAAGCCGCGGTAAGCAAGGCGGGTTACAGCCTGCGTAGCGAAGCCGCGCCCGCGGAAAAAACGTCATCCCTGCGGGAAAACCTGCCGCTCATCACCCTCATCATCATGATGGCCCTGAGCTGGGGGCTGGAACAGATTAACCATCCGTTTGGCAACCTGGCGTTTATCGCCACCACGCTGGTCGGTCTGTTCCCGATTGCCCTTCAGGCGCTGCGCCTGATGAAAAGCGGCAGCTGGTTTGCCATCGAAACGCTGATGAGCGTGGCGGCCATCGGCGCGCTGTTTATTGGCGCGACGGCAGAAGCGGCGATGGTGCTACTGCTGTTCTTAATCGGTGAACGCCTTGAGGGCTGGGCAGCCAGCCGGGCGCGTAAAGGGGTCAGCGCGCTGATGGCGCTGAAGCCGGAAACCGCCACGCGCGTGGTAAACGGCACGCGAGAAACGGTCACCATCACGACCCTGCGTCCGGGCGACGTGATAGAAGTCGCGGCAGGCGGACGCTTGCCTGCAGACGGCGCGCTGCTTACCGCCACCGCAAGCTTTGATGAAAGCGCCCTGACCGGCGAATCCATTCCGGTAGAGCGCGCCGCGGGTGAAAAAGTGCCTGCGGGTGCCACCAGCGTCGACCGTCTGGTGCAGCTCACCGTGCTTTCCGAGCCGGGCGACAGCGCCATCGACCGTATCCTGAAGCTGATTGAAGAGGCTGAGGAGCGCCGCGCACCGGTCGAACGCTTTATCGATCGCTTCAGCCGGATCTACACGCCCGCCATTATGCTGGTGGCCCTGCTGGTCACCGTCGTCCCACCGCTGTTCTTTGGCGCGCTGTGGGAGGGCTGGATTTATAAAGGGCTGACGCTATTGCTGATCGGCTGTCCGTGCGCGCTGGTGATTTCCACCCCGGCGGCCATTACGTCCGGGCTGGCGGCTGCGGCACGTCGCGGGGCGTTGATTAAGGGCGGCGCGGCGCTGGAGCAGCTGAGCCAGGTCCAGCATATCGCCTTTGATAAAACCGGTACGCTGACCGTCGGCAAGCCGCAGGTAACCGGCGTCTATCCGCAGGACATCAGTGAAGATGCGTTGCTTACACTGGCCGCCGCCGTTGAACAGGGCTCCACTCACCCGCTGGCGCAGGCGATTGTGCGTGAAGCGCAGGCGCGCGGGCTGAACATCCCTCCGGCAACCGCCCAGCGGGCGCTGGTTGGGTCAGGGATTGAGGCCACCGTTGACGGTAAAAAGGTACTGATTGTCGCGGCGGGCAAGTCTTCTACTCCAGAGGTGGAGGCGTTAGAACAGATCGGACAAACTGTCGTGACCGTGATGCAGGACGGCACCGCAAAAGGGATGCTGGCGCTGCGCGATACCCTGCGCGATGACGCAAAAGAGGCCGTGGCGGCGCTCCATCAGCTGGGCGTGCAGGGCGTTATTCTCACCGGTGATAACCCTCGCGCGGCCGCCTCCATTGCGGGTGAGCTGGGTCTGGAGTTTAAAGCCGGATTACTGCCGGCGGATAAGGTCAGCGCGGTAACGGAACTGAATGCTCAGGCGCCGCTGGCGATGGTCGGTGACGGGATTAACGATGCCCCGGCGATGAAAGCGTCCACCATCGGTATTGCGATGGGCAGCGGGACGGACGTGGCGCTGGAAACGGCTGACGCGGCATTGACCCACAACCGCCTGACCGGGCTGGCGCAGATGATCGATCTTGCGCGGGCGACGCGGGCCAATATCCGTCAGAACATCGGCATCGCGCTGGGGCTGAAGGGGATTTTCCTGGTGACCACGCTGCTGGGCATGACCGGGCTATGGCTGGCGGTGCTGGCGGATACCGGGGCAACGGTGCTGGTGACAGCGAACGCGCTCAGGTTGTTGCGTCGCCGGTAAAAAAACGCCCGGTGGCGCTAACGCTTACCGGGCCTACATATCCTGCTAAAACGTAGGCCGGGTAAGGCGAAGCCGCCACCCGGCTTTTTTTATAAGAAGTCGCTCATCGCCAGGCCTAAAAACAGCACCAGACCGACGTAGTTATTATTCATAAACGCTTTAAAACAGGCGTCGCGTTCGCGCTTCGCAATCAGCTTTTGCTGGTAGGCAAACAGCAGCCCCGCCACCAGCACGGACCAGTAAAACTCCCAGTTCAGCCCGTTCAGGCGACCGATCGCCACCATCAGCGCCAGTACCGCGACCTGCAGGATACCGATAATCAGCTTGTCCTGACGGCCAAACAGAATGGCGGTGGATTTGATGCCAATTTTCAGGTCGTCATCGCGGTCAACCATCGCGTATTGCGTGTCATACGCCACCGCCCAAAGTATGTTCGCCAGGAACATCAGCCAGCAGCTGAGCGGTAAGGACTCACTAACCGCCGCAAACGCCATCGGAATCGACCAGCCAAACGCCGCTCCCAGCACCACCTGAGGCAGATGGGTATAGCGCTTCATAAACGGATAAACCCAGGCCAGGGCCAGGGCCGCCACGGAAAGCAGAATGGTCATGGTGTTGAGGGTTAACACCAGCAGGAAAGAGAGCAGCACCAGAATAATGAACAGCACGCGGGCTTCTTTCCCGGTGACCTGCCCGCTGGGTAACGGACGACCGGCAGTACGCTTAACATGGCCGTCGAATTTACGATCGGCATAGTCATTCACTACACAGCCCGCCGCGCGCATCAGCCAGACGCCAGCCACGAACACG
This sequence comes from Enterobacter sp. SGAir0187, assembly GCF_002952735.2. Classification (NCBI taxonomy): domain Bacteria; kingdom Pseudomonadati; phylum Pseudomonadota; class Gammaproteobacteria; order Enterobacterales; family Enterobacteriaceae; genus Enterobacter; species Enterobacter sp. SGAir0187. The sequence goes on from NZ_CP025034.2 coordinate 2,321,579, forward strand.
CCAAGGATCCACAGCGGCGGCACGCCCGGCGTGGCGACCCACAGCGCCCATAGGGTCGGCCACAGCAGCAGCAACGCGCCAATCGGTTTATCGGTACGCATTAAGCGGTGATACGCCAACAGCTTATTCTGCGTCAGGCTCCACTCCATTTTTTCTTCCTCTTAGTACAACGGCGATGCCGGTAAAAAAAGCTCCGTCAGAATTAACGGCTTACCGCTCAGGCGAAGGCGGGAACGACGCCCCCACAGTTCGGCATCACGACCAATCTCAATAAAATCCCGGGTAAGCTCAGACGAGGTGAAAAGGTAACGCCCCAGCGGCGTTTTCCCCAGACGTTGCAGCGCCAGCTCGGGCCCGGACAAAGTGGACTCGGGCACCACCGTCCGCCCGGCAAGCCACGGCTCGCCATCAGCACAAAGTAAAATTTCACGCAGCCAGTAACGTGGCTCGTGCGGCAGTAGCGGAAGCTCGCTGGCGATCTCATCGCCGGAGACAAACCCTTCCTGAATCAGGGTCACCGTGACCGTTTTTCCCTGCTGCTCAAAACGTTTTGTCATGGAATCTTCCAGCAACAGCCAGTCCAGCTGCTGGGGATCAAGCGCAGGTATTTGGTCGAAATAGCGCAGCGCACGCAGGCGCAAAAGCGCAGGGTGTGACATGCAAGACTCTCCGATACATAACGTACAGGCATTGTATCGCAGAAACGCGGATTGAGGGGGGCCAAACGTTATTTAACGATCACGATCGCAACAAGGGTGCAACAGCCCGACGGAGACGAAAAAAAGTGCGCCCACTCAGGCGCACCAAACGACTAACAAATCAGCACTGCGGGGAAACGGTTACCCCTTGCCTTTTACACTGCTGATAAAGGTGGAACGGGCAGTGGTTGAACCTAAACGTTCGGCTTCATCAAGCAGTTTCAGCGCTTTATCGACATCGCCGCGCTTCACCGCCTGCTTAATGGCGTTGTTGAAGTATTCTTCGGTGTCGTTCAGTACCGGCTCGGATTTTTTCGCTTGCGCGGGCGCTGAGGCTGGCGCAGCGGCAACTGGCGCGGCATAGGCTGGAGCGGCGGTATTACCGACGGTGACCGGCCCCGGACCAGACGAACCAAACAGCGGGCCAACCAGCACGCTGGAAGCGCTGTTAGTGGAGACTTTCAGCTTAACCAAGCCGTCGGTGGTATGGCGGGCAAGCGGGTCCGGAATATCCGGTACGGAGTTGCCGGTGCCTTTCGCATAGGCTTTCGCCGGATCAACCAGCGTTGTTGTCTGCTGCAAATCTTTCTCTGTTGTGAATACCAGCACGTAAATCTTTTGCTGTCCCAAGGCAGGCGTCAGGCGCATAACCCCCTGCAGGCGGTCCGCGCTCATCACGCCCGGTTCCTGATAGCTAAAGTAGCTGCTCGGGAAGAAAGCAGAAGGCGTCAGGTTTTGGTCCAGAATCAGCACGTTCGGTGCAAAGACGCTGGTTTGCTTGTCCACTTCACTGGTCAGGGTCAGCGTCAGCTCTCCAATATTCGCCGGAACACTGTAAGCCGCGACCGGGCCGGTAATGCCCGGGACATTCAACTGCTGACCGCCCGTAGAGAGCTGGGTTGATTGCGTTTTGGATTGATCAACCGGTATCCAGGTCAGTTGCTGGAGCGCCGCCGCCGGAATGGCAGGCGCAGAGCTGGTATTTTGAGGAACGAAATTGACGTCTGCAAAGGTGACAGCCGGAACGCAGGCCAGCAGCCCCGCAGAGAGACACAGCGCGACGAGACTTTTCTTCATTTTCATTGTTATTACCTCTGATAGCGTGAGCACTGCGGTGGCCAGGCAATAGCGCGCAGCACCCTAAGGAGAGAGGGGCTTACGCCCCTCTTTTAGGTCATTACGTCAGGTCTAACGAATTACCACCAGATTTCCATCTGGGCACCGAAGGTCCACTCATCGTCGTCGCCGCGGCTGAAGGTTTTCGCGGAAGTGTCGCTGTACGCCACGCCAGAGGTGTAGCCAGTGTCACTGTTGTTCGCATAACCCCATTTCTCGTCCCACTTCGCGTAAGTCGCGAAGACACGGATTGCCGGACGAGACCAGATGCTGTCGCCTGCCTGCCACTGTTGTGCCAGGGTAATTTTGTACTGGCTGTTTTTCTCGTCAGTTTTCTGAGATTTGACGTTGTCGTAGCCAACTTCCAGCAAGGTGCTCATGATCGGCGTCCATTTGAACATTGGACGAACGCCTACGGTCCACCACTCGGTACCGTTGTTGTTGTCACGATCGATGTTCTGGTACATACCGACATACATCAGGTCCCAACGGTCTGCCAGGGTGATTGCACCGTGGTCCAGCACGCGCCACATGGAACCGTCGTTATCAACGCTACCACCTTGTGGGATGCCTTTTCCGTTAGAGGTCATAGAGTCCGTACCGTACTGCAGTACGAACTTGTTGAAGCCCTTCATCATGCTCTGGGTGTGTTCAGCGGTGAACAGCCAGCCATCTTTAGACGCACCAGGCTGCAGGTAGTAATCGTCTGGAATGTTGGTGTGACCGTAGTCAACACCCAGCTCCAGCGTACCGCCCGGGTTGGTTTCCAGACCGGCTAAACGAACGTCGAAGACATCGTTTGGTACGACGTTGTCATAAATACGGTCGCCGTTCGCATCACGATCGGCGAAGGTTGCAGAACCGCCGGACTCGGAGGAACGGGTCGCTGCCAGCGAGAGTTTACCAAAGCCCAGATCGATGTTTTCAATACCGGCACCAGGACCCGAGATATCCCAGTAGTAGAAGTCGATCATGTGGACGTCATGACGCTGATAGAAGCGCTTACCGGCCCAGATGGTAGAGCCTGGCAGCCATTCAATCAGGTTTTTACCCTGCACGTTAGCTTCACGGAAGGCTGGGCTGGTGGATTCCCAGTCGTTCTGCTGAGAGACGGAATAGGCAACGTTAGTGTCGAAGTAGAAGCTCTTGTCGCCCTCTTTCCACACTTCCTGACCCAGTTTCAGTTCAGCGTAGGTCTCACATTCGTTACCCAGACGGTATTTACTTTGAGCACCTGTTGCCTGGAAACACTGCTGTTCACCGCCACTCCCGGTCCAGCCAATGCCGGAACGAGCATAACCTTTAAAGTCCACGGCACCAGCCTGGGCAGACAGGATGCCTGCCGCAACGGCGATTGCCAGAGGGACTTGTTTGCGCAGAGTAATCATCATTCTATCTCCTGAGATCATTGCTTTTCTTTGAACACTTCACCTGTCGGTTTCGTGTCTTCTTTTGGGATTGCTTAAACGCCTGGCTCTTTGTGCAACCGACGACATGCAGTGCCATCCTCACGGAACAGATGGCAGCGCTCTGGCGGCAAGCCGATAGCGAATGTGGCACCCTCTTCTACCAACACCACGTCGTTCTGGCGGTAGACCAGGTTCTGACGGATGGCGGGGATCTGGATATGAATCTGTGTTTCGTGACCAAGCTGTTCGACGACCTGAACCTCACCTTCCAGCGTCACATCGGCGATGTGGCTCGGCAGTAGATGCTCAGGACGAATACCGAGGGACATGTTTGCCCCCACCTGTACGTTGGCGCTGTCGACCGGCAGCCACACCTGCTGGCGGTTTGGCAGCTCCACCTGTACCTGTTCAATGGCTGTTGCGGTCACTTTGACGGGCAGGAAGTTCATCTTTGGCGAGCCAATGAAGCCCGCAACAAAGCGGTCTGCCGGGTAGTGATACAGCTCCAGCGGTTTGCCCACCTGGGCTACGCGGCCGGCATCCAGCACCACGATTTTGTCGGCGAGGGTCATCGCTTCGACCTGATCGTGGGTGACGTAAATCATCGTGCGGCCAAGACGCTTGTGCAGACGGGAGATTTCGATACGCATCTGGACGCGCAGGGCGGCATCCAGGTTGGAAAGCGGTTCATCGAGCAGGAAGACGCGCGGCTCGGCAACCAGGGTACGACCAATCGCCACGCGCTGACGCTGACCGCCGGAAAGCGCTTTCGGCTTACGCTCCAGCAGGTGCGCCAGCTGTAACACTTCCGCCACCTGCGTCACGCGCTGGTTAATGATCTCTTTCTTCGCGCCGGCCAGCTTCAGACCAAAAGACATGTTCTCGGCGACGGAAAGATGGGGATAGAGAGCATAAGACTGGAACACCATGCCTACGCCACGTTCGGCAGGCGGGATGTCATTCATTCGGGTATCACCGATCAGCAGGTCGCCACTGGTGATGGTTTCAAGACCGGCAATCATACGCAGCAGAGTTGATTTACCGCAGCCTGATGGGCCGACAAATACCACGAATTCACCTTCGTGGATGTCCAGATTGATGTCTTTCGACACCACAACGTCACCCCAGGCTTTCGTTACATTACGCAGCTGTACGCTCGCCATGCCCTTCTCCCTTCGTTACAACCTGTCACCGACAGAAACATTCAAGATAAGTTCACTATGGGGTATCCATTACTTTCCCGAATCCTCCACCCCCCGGCTTTTTTATGGGGGAGGAGGCGGGAGGATGAGAGAGCAGGCTCTGCGACCGGCACGGGCGGGCCAGGGCAAAATTCGTGAAGCCGCCTGCAAAATTCAGTGGGTTTTTATGTGCGCCAGCACTCATAACTTAAATTTATGCAACGGAGATCACACAAACGGGGGGTGGGGCGTAGGGGTTGGGAGGATGGAAAGAGGATGTCAAATAAGGAGACTGAGTCACGTTGAACCACTGAAGTCATACCACGAGACATCACCAAAAAGGATGGCAGATATGAATATCAAGACTGGCGCACGCGTTTTCGCATTGTCCGCCCTCGCAGCAATGATGATTTCCGCACCGGCGCTCGCCAAAATTGAAGAAGGCAAACTGGTTATCTGGATTAACGGCGACAAAGGCTATAACGGCCTGGCCGAAGTGGGCAAAAAATTCGAGAAAGACACCGGCATCAAAGTGACCGTAGAGCATCCGGACAAACTGGAAGAGAAATTCCCGCAGGTTGCGGCAACCGGCGACGGCCCGGACATCATCTTCTGGGCGCATGACCGTTTCGGCGGTTACGCGCAGTCTGGCCTGCTGGCTGAAGTCACCCCGGACAAAGCGTTCCAGGACAAACTGTTCCCGTTCACCTGGGATGCCGTTCGCTATAACGGCAAGCTGATCGCGTACCCTGTCGCGGTCGAAGCCCTGTCTCTGATTTACAACAAAGACCTGGTCCCTAACCCGCCGAAAACCTGGGAAGAGATCCCGAAACTGGATAAAGAGCTGAAGGCGAAAGGTAAATCCGCCCTGATGTTCAACCTGCAAGAGCCGTACTTCACCTGGCCGCTGATTGCTGCCGACGGCGGTTACGCGTTCAAGTTTGAAAACGGCAAATACGACGTGAAAGACGTGGGCGTCGACAGCGCAGGTGCGAAAGCGGGCCTGACCTTCCTGGTTGACCTGATCAAGAACAAACACATGAACGCGGATACCGATTACTCCATCGCGGAAGCGGCGTTCAACAAAGGCGAAACCGCGATGACCATCAACGGTCCGTGGGCCTGGACCAACATCGATAAGAGCAAAATCAACTACGGCGTGACGCTGCTGCCAACCTTCAAAGGCAAGCCGTCTAAACCGTTCGTTGGCGTGCTGAGCGCAGGCATCAACGCTGCCAGCCCGAACAAAGAACTGGCAAAAGAGTTCCTGGAAAACTACCTGCTGACCGATCAGGGTCTGGATGAAGTGAACAAGGACAAACCGCTGGGCGCCGTCGCGCTGAAATCCTTCCAGGATCAGCTGGCGAAAGACCCACGTATCGCGGCCACCATGGATAACGCCCAGAAAGGCGAAATCATGCCGAACATCCCACAGATGGCCGCATTCTGGTACGCCACCCGTACCGCGGTTATCAACGCTGCAAGCGGTCGCCAGACCGTTGATGCCGCGCTGAAAGATGCTCAGGGTCGTATTACTAAGTAAGCAGAAAAACGGCGGGTGGCGCGTGCGCTTACCCGCCTTACGACTACGGCACGATCCGTAGGTCAGGTAAGCGCAGCGCCACCTGACAATAAGATTCCACCGTTGTAGAGGAAGAACCCCATGGATGTCATTAAAAAGAAACGCTGGTGGCAAAGCGACGCGCTGAAGTGGTCAGCGATCGGTCTGCTGTGCCTGCTGGTGGGTTACCTTGTTGTTTTAATGTACGTACAAGGGGAATATCTGTTCGCCATCATGACGCTGATTTTAAGCTCTGCTGGCCTGTATATTTTCGCCAACCGTAAAGCCTACGCCTGGCGCTATGTCTACCCTGGCGTGGCCGGGATGGGGCTGTTTGTCCTGTTCCCGTTGATTTGTACCGTCGCCATTGCGTTTACCAACTACAGCAGCACCAACCAGCTTGCGCAGGAACGCGCGCAGCAGGTCCTGCTGGACCGCTCATACCAGGCAGGCAAGACCTTTAACTTCGGCCTCTATCCTGCAGGCAACGAGTGGAAGTTAGCGCTCACTGACGAAGCAAGCGGGAAATACTATGTCTCTGACGCCTTCAAATTTGGCGGCGAGCAGAAGCTGGCCTTAAAAGAGGCGCAAGCCCTGCCGGAAGGTGAACGTGCCAACCTGCGCGTCATTACCCAAAACCGTCAGGCGCTGACCCAGCTCACCGCCGTGCTGCCGGACGAAAGCAAAGTGATCATGAGCTCGCTGCGCCAGTTCTCAGGCACCCAACCGCTCTATACCCTGGCGGATGACGGCACGCTGACCAACAACCAGAGCGGTGTGAAATATCGTCCGAATAACGACATTGGTTTCTATCAGTCCATTACTGCCGACGGCAAATGGGGTGATGACAAGCTCAGCCCGGGCTACACCGTCACCATCGGCTGGGACAACTTTACCCGCGTGTTTACCGACGAAGGCATTCAGAAACCGTTCTTCGCCATCTTCGTCTGGACGGTGGTCTTCTCCGTACTGACCGTGATCCTCACCGTGGCCGTGGGCATGGTGCTGGCCTGTCTTGTCCAGTGGGAATCCCTGAAGGGCAAAGCGATCTACCGCGTGCTGCTGATTCTGCCGTATGCCGTGCCGTCGTTTATCTCGATTCTGATTTTCAAAGGGCTGTTTAACCAGAGCTTCGGTGAAATCAACATGATGCTGAGCGCGCTGTTCGGCATCAAACCGGCCTGGTTCAGCGACCCAACTACCGCCCGCTCGATGATCATCATCGTCAATACCTGGCTGGGCTATCCGTACATGATGATCCTGTGCATGGGGCTGCTGAAGGCCATCCCGGATGACCTGTACGAAGCTTCGGCGATGGACGGTGCGGGCCCGTTCCAGAACTTCTTTAAGATTACGCTGCCGCTGCTCATCAAGCCGCTCACCCCGCTGATGATTGCCAGCTTCGCCTTTAACTTTAACAACTTCGTGCTGATTCAGCTGTTGACCAACGGCGGCCCGGACCGCCTGGGCACCACCACGCCGGCAGGCTATACCGACCTGCTCGTGAGCTACACCTACCGTATCGCCTTCGAAGGCGGCGGCGGTCAGGACTTCGGTCTGGCGGCGGCGATTGCCACCCTGATCTTCCTGCTGGTAGGCGCACTGGCGATAGTGAACCTGAAAGCCACGCGTATGAAATTTGACTAAGGAGGGCACTGAACATGGCTATGGTACAACCCAAATCTCAGAAACTGCGCCTCCTGGCGACGCATTTAGGCCTGCTGATTTTTATCGCGGCAATCATGTTCCCGCTGCTGATGGTTATCGCTATCTCCCTGCGTTCGGGTAACTTCGCCACCGGGAGCCTGATCCCGGACGAAATCTCCTGGGAGCACTGGAAGCTCGCGCTGGGCTTCAGCGTGGAGCACGCGGATGGTCGCGTCACGCCGCCGCCGTTCCCGGTGCTGCTGTGGCTGTGGAACTCGGTGAAAATCGCAGGCATTACTGCGATCGGTATCGTAGCGCTGTCCACCACCTGCGCTTACGCCTTTGCCCGTATGCGTTTCCCGGGCAAAGCGACGCTGCTGAAAGGGATGTTGATTTTCCAGATGTTCCCGGCGGTGCTGTCGCTGGTGGCGCTGTACGCCCTGTTTGACCGCCTGGGCCAGTACATTCCGTTTATCGGTCTGAACACCCACGGCGGCGTGATCTTCGCCTACCTTGGCGGTATCGCACTGCATGTGTGGACCATTAAAGGCTATTTCGAAACCATCGACGGTTCGCTGGAAGAAGCGGCCGCGCTGGATGGGGCTACCCCGTGGCAGGCGTTCCGTCTGGTGCTGCTGCCGCTGTCGGTACCGATTCTGGCGGTGGTGTTTATCCTGTCGTTTATCGCTGCGATCACCGAAGTACCGGTTGCCTCACTGTTACTGCGTGATGTGAACAGCTACACCCTGGCCGTGGGTATGCAGCAATACCTCAACCCGCAAAACTACCTGTGGGGCGACTTTGCCGCGGCGGCCGTACTCTCTGCCATCCCGATTACCGTGGTGTTCCTGCTGGCGCAGCGCTGGCTGGTCAACGGCCTGACGGCGGGCGGTGTGAAAGGTTAAGTTTCATTTTGTTATGCCACTGCAACCCTCAACTTTAGACGTATTGTATTGACCCAACTTGTGACTGTTGTTAGGCGGCCTCCGGGCCGCCATTTTTTTATTCGCGTTTCAGCCGCTTCGAGTTACACAGCCAGAGGGTGATCACCAGCAGCAGGATCGCCGCCGAGTAGATCAGCACGTCGAGCGGGGATTTATGATCGACGATGATCAGCCGCACAATCGCGGTGATCCCGATGTAGACAAAATAACGCAGCGGGAAGTGAAAGCCGGACTGAAAATACTTCACAATCAGGGCGATAAATTCAAAGTAGAGAAAGTAGACCACCAGTCCTTCCACCAGCGCATATTTGCTGGTTTGTTCAGGGGCAAACAGCACATCCGCCAGATGCACCGTCTCCTTACCCAAAAAGACGACCAGTATCAGGCCAAGGCTCAACAGACCGAGGTTCAGCACGGTCTGGAGGACAGTTGAGATAAACTCAACGCGCGGGCGAGTCAGGGATGTCATACAGCACCTCATTCTCCAGGGCGAGGTTTCTGTATAACGCAAAAATGTGACGGGGATCTATATTTTTTAATTATGTTTTATGTAGGGAGGTAACCGATGGATCGTAAACCAACCGGGGTTCGCAACGTGACGTGCGGCGACAATGTGACCGTATATGAACCCACTAATCTTTACGACTGTGTACTGGGCAACGGCGTATTCGTCGGCCCGTTTGTTGAAATCCAGGGCAATACGCGCATCGGTGACGACAGCAAAATTCAGTCGCACACCTTCATCTGTGAGTATGTGACCATTGGTAAGCGTTGCTTTGTTGGCCATGGCGTGATGTTTGCCAATGATATGTTTCGTGAGGGGAAACCAAACGCCGACCGGACCAGTTGGGGTCACATTACCATCGGAAATGATGTGTCGATTGGCAGCGGTGCCACCATTCTGGCGGTCTCCATTTGCGACGGCGCGGTGATTGGGGCGGGAAGCGTGGTGACGAAATCGATCGTCGAGAAAGGAGTCTATGCCGGGAACCCGGCGAGGCTGCTGCGCCGCTTGTAGTTCGCCCGGTGGCGCTGCGCTTACCGGGCCTACAAAAACCGTAGGCCGGGCAAACGCAGTGCCGCCCGGCGTGAAGCATCAGCGGAAGTTAATATTCTTATCGCTCGTCATGTCGTACAGCTGGAACTTACGTCCAAGCTGCTGACCGCCGTCGCGCGTCAGCGGCGTCCAGCCGATGGCCGCGCGGCTGCGGGTTGGACCGGATGAGAACAGATCCAGCGGAATCGACACGTAAACCCCTTTGGTAAAGTCCCCTTCCCCGTACTCGTCCGGCGAGACGTTGGTGATGGTGGCATAGCCGCCCACCACGACGCCGCTGTCGAAGTGTTTGGAGATGTCCAGCGTGCCGCCCTTGTCGCCCGCCAGGTACTGGCCGACGCTGGCTTTCACCAGCACGTCAGGCGCGAACGACGGCGTCCAGTAGGCGGTCAGGTGACCGGTTTTGACGCTGTAGTCGGTGAACTTCATCATGTCCTGGGCGCTGCGCCAGTCACGCTGTTTGACATAGTTGGCATCAATCCCGAACGCCCAGTTGCTGTCGACAGGACGATAAAGCACTTCTGCCCCCGCACCGCCGTACATGGTTTCCAGATACCCGCCATAAACCTGACCGTAGAAGCCGTTACCGAAATACTGGAAGTAGTTGGCCTGCAGGTTATTCACGTAGGCATCGTTCTGCACGTACTCACGCACGCGGGTACGCACGCGTGGCAGCGTCGAGTCTTTTGGCGGGTTGGTGTAGTTGAACTTGTCGTAGTTGTTGGCGATGTTGCCGAACAGGCTGCCGGTGGTCAGCAGGTGGTCGGTGAGCCACAGATCCGCCGTCGCCATGACGCCCAGCTGATACATGTAGAAGTTTTCCGGCCCGCCGACGGACTGGTTCAGCACCGGATCGATATGGAAATCGAAGCGCGACTTGTCGATATACCAGCCCTGCTCGGTGGTCTCCGGCACGATCGGCTCAACGCGTTTTTGCACCAGCTCGGTTTCATGCCCAAGCGGTTCGCCTTCCAGGTGGCGCTTAAGGCTGGCAACGTCCGTTTCCGTCGTCACCTGCGGCAGGTTGAGACGATTCTCCGTCACGCGGATCGTGCGGATCCCGTCCGGGAGATCGTTCATGATGATCCGGTTGGCGCGTTCGATCCCTTCACGCGAGTCGCGGTATTTCACCTGCTCGCCGGTGACGTACAGCGTATCGCCTTTCACCTGAATTTTTGGATCCGCCAGACCGGCATTGTATTTCAGCAGCGTCAGCTGGTTTGCCACCACGGAGTGCTGCAGAATCGCATCCTGCGGCTCCGGCTGGTATGCAGGCCGCGCGTTATCATTGTAGTGCGGCCGCATGTCGTTAAAGTTGGTGCGCAGCGTGAAGCCAAACATCACCGTATTGCCGCGCTCGTAGCTAAGGTTAACGTCGGCCCAGTCGGTGACGCGATAAATGGCGCCGACGTTAAACTTGCTCTTCTGCTCAATTTTCCCGGCGAAGTCCTGCGAGTAGTCATTCCCCTCGTACTCCAGCTTCAGGCGTAACGGCTGCCAGGGCGTCTGATATTCAACGCCGCCAAACAGTGACGCCGGACCGTGGAACATCTGGTCGCCGTTGATGGAGCCCGCTTTCTGGTAGCTGTTATCGCGGTAGCAGTATTTATCGCTGTAGGAGCAAAACGGGTTTTTCACGTTGCCGCTGGTGCCGAGATAGCCCCATCCCAGACCGAGTGAGAAATCAAACGGTCCCCAGGCCTTGCTGGCCACGATGTATTCCGCATCAAACAGGCCGGTACCGCCGATATCTTTGGCGCCCACGGAGACCTGCGGCATCCAGTAGCTCTCTTCCCACAGGCGCAGCTTGACGTCGAAGGCTTTATCTTTGTAGGTCTGATCGCCTGAGAACGCCTCGACGCTGCTGTATTGTTTCGTTCGGACGTCGGTATAGCGCAGCGTGGTTTCAAGCCACGGGAACAGCTGCACCGACGCCGAGTAGTAGCGATACTGGTCGTTATCACGGTAGTTAAGGCTAATTTCCCCCTCGCGCGCCATACGCGCGGTGGGCGTTTGCAGTAAACCGACGCCGCCGAAGTCTGACTGAGACGGGCCAATGGGTGCCGGATACGTTTCTGCATGGCAGGCGGCACTCACGCAGAGCGCCAGCATGCTGTAGAGATAGGTTCTTTTCATTATTCCGGTATCCGCTGAATCAGGGAGTGAAGGATATCGGCGTTAAGCCCGTCATACGCCTTCGTCCAGAAATGGTCGGCAAAACCGACAAAAATAATGCTGCCCGGCATGGGTTCGATATGACGCTTATTCCAGTAAGCGACAGGGGCTTTTTGCGTGTGGCCGTCAGGGTAAACCACCCAGGCGTAGCTGTTATCCGCGCCGCTCAGCAGACTCTGCTCATCGAGATAGCTCGCCACGTCGCGGCCAGGGGTAAAGGGCTTGTTACCCGGGCTGCTGATAAGCCCCATCACGGTCACCGTCGTCGGCTTCGCCGGAAGCCAGAGCGTATAGTCCCCTTCCAGGGTCGGGTTGCCGTTTTCCGTGACGCGCACGTCATCCGGGTCAAGATTGACGTTCTGTCGGCCCGTCACCTTCAGCGCCTGCAGCTGCTGACGGACGCTATTAATCGCCGCCGCGTCGTCGCCGTCTTCCTGTTCCGCGAGTCCCGTTAGCCTGGCAAGGAGCGCCTTGTGCTGCTGTTCCGTTTCAGCGGTCTTCTGCCGTTCAGCGATGACCGCGCCTGGCCACCAGCTGTTGGCGAGCCTTGGCTGTCCGACAAGATCAAGCAGATGTTCGGCGTGGGTTAAGGTTTTGGGTTTTTCACTGTCCGGCGTGTAGACCTTTACTGTCCCGGCGGACCATGCCAGCGGCGCGGCAAAACTGGCGATAAGCGCAACGTGAATGAGCGTTTTCATGATTTCGCCGCCTTGATCAGGGTGGTTTTGACCGGGAAGAAACCGGCACCGAGATACTGTAAGGACTGACGGATCTGCCCATCCTCGTCGATCCAGAAGCGGTTGTGCCAGGTGGCCTGGTCGGTGGTGACCTCTTCATCCAGCACGCGAACCTGCGTTTCGTCGCTGCCGACTTTCACGCTGTCGGTGCCGTCCCAGCGGAAGGTCGAGCGTGCCGTGGCGTAACGCACCTGCTTGTGTTCGGTCCAGCCCATCGTGCGCGTCCAGCCTGCGCCGTCGGCGATCTGGTTCGGCTTGATTAGCGGGTCGTCGGCGATATTATTCACCTCCAGCAGGTTATCGCCGCCCAACAGGGTTTTCACGATACGGCCATGCTGCGTCACGATGGTAGCCTGATCCTGCGTCACCCATTTCTGCTGCCCGTTTTCATCGAAAGCGAGCACCACAAACAGTTGCGGGCCATCGTTAAGCTGCATGTACTGACTGGCATAGGGCATGTTCTGAAGTTCGTCATCGGTCAGATGCACGCCCGGTGTGCCGAACAGGCTTTCCCACAGTGAGTTTCCCAGCCCTTTAGTGGTGGCCGAGCACGCCTGCAGCAGCAGGCAAATCAGAATGATTGCAGGTCGCTTCACGACTCTTCTCCGAAGGGGCGAAATAACCACACCGAAGTGTGGTTATGATTAAAACACCCGCTATTACTGGGTGCTGGTTGTCGTGGTGGTCGTGGTTCCGGTGTTGGAGCCATCACCGCCACCGGTTGCCGCCAGCGCGACACCCACAGCTGAACTTACGGTGCTGGCGCTGGCTGCGGTAGAACTCCCCGCAGACGCAGACGTCGCAGCCGACCCTGCCGCTTCCCCGACCTGAACCGGAGCTGCATAGACAGATGTCGCCGCAAGCGCAGATATGGCAAAAATGCCATACAGTACTTTCTTCATAACAATTTCCCTTCAATGAATGAATGGAGATTTGCCCGAAAAGAATTTCAGGCGGAATCGAGTATACACAACTACTGCCGCGGGTTTGCCGTAAGGGGAAATAGGGAGAGGGTTTTCGGACTAATGGATAAAATCGAAATGAAAGGAAAAACAAATAAATATATAACCAATAAAAATCAATAAGTTATAATATAGAGGTATTAACTGACTTCTACGTATTTTCTTAAAATAAACCGCGGGAATTAACGGGTTAAGCGTCTTTTTCGGATTAAACTCAGAACCAGAATTTGAGTTAACTAACAGACATCAGGAATTATCCGATAAAAAAATGCCGGCATTAAGCCGGCACGTTTTCATGACGTTTTAATTACGCACGCCATGCTTTATAACGGTTGATCAAACCATTGGTCGAGCTGTCATGGCTGGTAATCGCTTTATCATCACCCAGCTCTGGCAGAATACGGTTTGCCAGCTGTTTGCCCAGCTCAACGCCCCACTGGTCAAAGGTGAAGATGTTCAGGATCGCGCCCTGCGTGAAGATTTTGTGCTCGTACAGAGCAATCAGCGCACCCAGACTGAACGGCGTGATTTCGCGCAGCAGGATGGAGTTGGTTGGACGGTTGCCTTCGAATACTTTGAACGGCACCACGTGGTCCAGCGTTGCCGGATCTTTACCCTGGTCGCGGTATTCCTGCTCTACCACCTCGCGGGATTTACCGAACGCCAGCGCTTCGGTCTGGGCGAAGAAGTTGGACAGCAGCTTCGGATGGTGATCGGACAGCGGGTTATGGGTGATAGCCGGCGCGATGAAATCGCACGGTACCATTTTGGTGCCCTGGTGAATCAGCTGGTAGAAAGCATGCTGGCCGTTAGTACCCGGCTCGCCCCAGATGATTGGGCCAGTCTGGTAGTCCACCGCGTTGCCATTACGGTCCACGTATTTACCGTTGGATTCCATGTTGCCCTGCTGGAAGTACGCAGCAAAGCGGTGCATATACTGGTCGTACGGCAGGATCGCTTCGGTTTCAGCGCCGAAGAAGTTGTTGTACCAGATCCCGATCAGCGCCAGCAGCACCGGCAGGTTTTTCTCAGGCGCGGTGGTGGAGAAGTGTTTGTCCATCGCGTGCGCGCCGGAGAGCAGCTCAACGAAGTTGTCGAAGCCCACGGACAGGATGATAGACAGGCCAATTGCAGACCACAGAGAGTAGCGGCCACCAACCCAGTCCCAGAACTCGAACATGTTCGCGGTGTCGATACCGAACTCGCTGACGGCTTTACCGTTGGTAGACAGCGCCGCGAAGTGTTTCGCCACGTGCTTGTTGTCGCCCGCGGTTTTCAGGAACCAGTCGCGCGCGCTGTGGGCGTTGGTCATGGTTTCCTGGGTGGTAAAGGTTTTAGACGCAACCAGGAACAGGGTGGTTTCCGGGTTCACGTTCTTCAGCACTTCGGCGATATGGGTACCATCGACGTTAGACACAAAGTGCATATTGAGGTGGTTTTTGTACGGACGCAGCGCTTCGGTCACCATGAACGGGCCGAGGTCAGAACCGCCGATACCGATGTTTACCACGTCGGTGATCGCTTTGCCGGTGTAGCCTTTCCAGCTACCGGAGATGATCGCTTCGGAGAAGGTTTTCATCTTTTCCAGCACCGCGTTCACTTCCGGCATAACGTCTTTGCCGTCAACGATGATTGGCGTATTGCTACGGTTACGCAGAGCGACGTGCAGCACGGCACGGTCTTCGGTGCGGTTGATTTTCTCACCGGAGAACATGGATTTGATGGCGTCCGCCAGCTCGGTTTCTTTCGCCAGATCCTGCAGTTTTGCCAGCGTCTCTTCGGTAATGCGGTTTTTAGAGAAATCCACCAGCATCAGGTCGTCGAAAGTCGCGGAGAACGTGTTGAAACGATCGGCATCTTTCGCGAACAGATCCGCGATGGTGACGTCTTTCATTTCATCAAAATGTTTCTGGAGTGCCTGCCAGGCAGCGGTCTGCGTTGGGTTGATGTTTTTCATTAGCAATACTCTTCTGATTTGAGAATTGTGACTGCGGTCGATTGTAGCGCCTGCAAATAAAAATTGTGATGGTTTTTATGCCATTGCCCTGGCCTGCATCAAACACAGGTGAAAAGACCCGAAAAGTATAGCTGCTGAAGCGCCTTCCAGGAGCGGTGAAATGTCGGTCAAAATGCCCTAAAACGGAGCATAAAATCTGGCCCTGTTATAAGTCCTGTTTCTCAGGGGTACCCCCCCATAAAAAATCCGCATAATCCCAGCATTGACAGGACCTCCCCCGCATTTTATTTATAGGGCCGTATTTTGCGCCTGCACCTGTTTTCGTTTCACTCTTGTGCCAAGGTCGCTTATTCATTCCCTGACACGAGGTTGTTATGACGAGTTTTGTGGTCGCCAAATTTGGCGGCACCAGTGTGGCCGATTACGATGCCATGAACCGCAGCGCCGATGTGGTGCTGGCCGATCCGAATACCCGCCTGGTGGTGCTGTCTGCATCTGCCGGCGTGACGAACCTGCTGGTTTCTCTGTCTGAAGGACTGGAAGCGACAGAACGTTTCGTGAAGCTGGATGCACTGCGCAAAATTCAGTTCGACATTCTTGAGCGTCTGCAGAACCCGAACGTCATCCGTGAGGAAGTGGAACGTCTGCTGGAAAATATCACTACCCTGGCAGAAGCCGCCTCGCTGGCCACCTCCACCGCCCTGACCGACGAACTGGTCAGCCACGGCGAGCTGATGTCCACCCTGCTGTTTGTTGAAATCATGCGCGAGCGTAACATTCAGGCGCAGTGGTTTGACGTACGCAAAATCATGCGTACCAGCGACCGCTTTGGTCGTGCCGAGCCGGACGTTGAGGCGCTGGCGGAGCTGACCAATCAGCAACTGGCACCACGCCTGGCTGACGGTATCGTGATCACCCAGGGCTTTATCGGCAGCGAAGCGAAGGGCCGCACCACCACGCTTGGCCGTGGCGGCAGCGACTATACCGCCGCGCTGCTGGGCGAGGCCCTGCATGCCACGCGCGTGGATATCTGGACTGACGTTCCGGGCATTTACACCACCGACCCGCGCGTTGTTTCCGCGGCGAAACGTATTGACGTGATCGCGTTTGAAGAAGCGGCGGAAATGGCCACCTTCGGTGCGAAAGTGCTGCATCCGGCAACCCTTTTGCCAGCCGTACGTAGCGATATTCCGGTCTTCGTCGGCTCCAGTAAAGATCCAAAAGCCGGCGGGACGCTGGTCTGCAAGAAAACGGAAAACCCGCCGCTGTTCCGCGCCCTTGCCCTGCGCCGTCGCCAGACGCTGGTGACGCTGCACAGCCACAATATGTTGCACTCCCGCGGTTTCCTGGCGGAAGTGTTTGGCATTCTGGCGCGCCACAATATCTCCGTGGATCTGATCACCACCTCTGAAGTGAGCATTGCGCTGACGCTGGACACCACGGGCTCTACCTCAACCGGTGATACCCTGCTGACGCAGTCGCTGCTGATTGAGCTGTCTGAGCTGTGCCGCGTGGAAGTCGAAGAAGACCTGGCGCTGGTTGCCATCATCGGCAACAAGCTGTCGCGCGCCTGCGGCGTGGGCAAAGAGGTGTTTGGCGTGCTCGACCCGTTCAACATCCGCATGATTTGCTACGGTGCGTCCAGCTATAACCTCTGCTTCCTGGTGCCAGCCGATCAGGCCGAGCAGGTGGTGCAGAAACTTCATCAGAATTTGTTTGAATAAAATTCGTTAGCGCGATAAACAATACCAATAAGCCGGGCACAGACCCGGCTTTTTCATAACTAAACAACACGACAATACTGCAAGGAATTCACTATGTTATCCGCTATCACCCGGCTGTTCCCGTTATGGGCGCTGCTGCTCTCCGTACTCGCGTATTACACGCCCACCGCGTTCACCGGTATTGGTCCGTGGGTCACCACGCTGCTGATGCTGATCATGTTCGGTATGGGCGTGCATCTGAAAGTCGACGACTTCAAACGCGTGCTGTCTCGCCCTGCGCCCGTCGCAGCAGGAATATTTCTGCACTACCTGGTGATGCCGCTCGCGGCGTGGCTACTGGCGATGGCCTTTAAGATGCCGCCCGACCTTTCCGCCGGGATGGTGCTGGTGGGCAGCGTGGCCAGCGGCACAGCGTCCAACGTCATGATCTATCTGGCGAAAGGCGACGTGGCGCTCTCCGTCACTATCTCGTCCGTCTCCACGCTGGTGGGCGTGATTGCCACGCCGCTGTTAACCCGCCTGTACGTGGATGCGCATATTCAGGTGGACGTGATGGGCATGCTGCTGAGCATTCTGCAAATCGTGGTGATCCCGATTGCGCTGGGACTGGTCATTCACCATCTTTTCCCGCGCGTGGTGAAGGCCGTTGAGCCATACCTGCCCGCATTTTCGATGGTCTGTATTCTGGCCATCATCAGCGCCGTGGTGGCGGGCTCCGCCTCGCACATTGCTTCCGTAGGCTTTGTGGTGATCGTCGCGGTGGTGCTGCATAACACCATTGGCCTGCTGGGCGGCTACTGGGGCGGGAAACTTTTTGGCTTCGACGAATCGACCTGCCGCACGCTGGCAATCGAGGTAGGGATGCAGAACTCCGGCCTGGCGGCGGCACTCGGTAAAATCTATTTCTCGCCGCTGGCGGCCCTGCCGGGTGCGCTGTTCTCCGTCTGGCACAACCTCTCCGGCTCGCTGCTGGCGGGCTACTGGTCCGGCAAACCGATTGAGGAACAAACGAAAAAAGATGCGGTGAAGCAGGGTTAATTGACTCAGCTTGCTTTACACTGAAGCCTCTCTCTCAGGAGGCTTCAGCAATGGCGACACCACGTTTGACCCAGAAAGACATGACGGAAGCCGAGCAGCGCGAACTGAAAACGCTTCTCGACCGCGCCCGCATCGCGCATGGCCGTACGCTGACCAACGCCGAAACCAATCAGGTGAAAAAAGAGTACATCGACAAACTGATGGCGCAGCGTGACGCCGAGGCGAAAAAAGCCCGCAAACTGAAAAAGCAGCAGGCTTACAAGCCGGATACCGAAACGACCTTTTCCTGGTCGGCCAATACCTCTACCCGTGGAAGGCGCTAGCTAGCGCCCTTTCTTTTTACGGCCAGGCTGGGTAAATCGCTTCCCGTTTCCCGGTTTGCCGCGTCCTTTCTCTTCCGCCTGCGGTGCCTTCACGACCGGACGTTTAATCGCCTGGGTTTTCGGTTTTGCTTTGGCCTTCGGCTTCGCTTCGGACGAGGAGTTCTCGATAAGCTTGAACAGCTCGATCAGTTCGTCGTCCGTTAAGTCGCGCCATTCGCCCAGCGGAATGCCGGACAGGCTGACGTTCATGATGCGCGTGCGCTCCAGCTTCGTCACTTCATAACCGAAGTATTCGCACATGCGGCGGATCTGGCGGTTTAAGCCCTGCACAAGGGTAATACGGAACGCAAACGGCGCTTCTTTCTTCACCTTACACTTTTTCGTAACGGTACCGAGGATCGGCACACCGGCGCCCATACCGCGAATAAAGTCGTCCGTGACCGGCTTATTCACCGTCACAATGTACTCTTTCTCGTGATCGTTACCGGCACGCAGGATCTTGTTGACCAGATCGCCGTGGTTAGTGAGGAAAATCAGCCCCTGAGAGTCTTTATCCAGACGGCCAATCGGGAAGATACGGCTGCTGTGGTTCACGAAATCAACGATGTTGTCCCGCTCACCGTCTTCCGTGGTGCTGACAATTCCAACCGGTTTGTTCAACGCGATAAACACCAGGTCTTCGGCATCACGCGGTTCGATGAGCTGACCATTCACTTTAACCACATCGCCTGGCATCACCTGGTCACCAATCGTGGCGCGTTTGCCGTTGAGGAACACATTACCTTGTTCAATGTAACGGTCCGCCTCGCGACGTGAGCAGATCCCGCTCTCGCTAATGTATTTGTTTAATCGGGTTGATTGAGTTGGCAGCATAGTTTCTCCTGTGAAGGGCGAAATATACCTTACCTTGCGGCTGACAAAAAAGTGTTAGTAACCGTTGATCAAAAAATCGAGTGCATCCCGCAATGAAGCACGGTTTTGCGTAAGATCGGCGACACGCTCGCCTAACTCTTTTGGCGATATGCCTGCCATCATGTGCATCATTACCACACAGGGTTTACCCCCTATCTCAACGACAGGGCACACTTTCGCAGGTGGCTGAATACCTCCCAGATGGCTAAGTTCAACTGCGGGGGCGACCAGAACATGCTTCATCACATTGGCCACGGGATGCTGCATATTGATTAGCCAGGGATAGGCAGTTTTCCCCTTACCTTCATTCTCATAAGCAAAATATTGCTCCATCAGAACGACCTCTGAAAGTCACTAAAGGAGCCGTTTTCCTCAACCCACTGGTTAATGGCCTCAATAGAAGCCTTATTTTCTGTTAACCACTCTGCACGCTGATGCGCACGAAACTGCTCCTGCAGTGCAGCCGTGAGTACAGCAGAGAGATTAAGCTTAAGCCGTCGCGCCTCTTCAAGAATTTCAGGTGCTAACGACACGTTGACTGATTTTTTAATGCCATGAGTAGTGCGCATGAAAACCCCCATCGGAATGCGCATGAATTGGCGAAGTGTAGCGTAATAAACGAGCATTTTCTATTCCCTAAAAAACGTAAGGTCTGAAGGGTAAATGGCGCTTGATAAGGTGTCACGCCTCGCAACAAGGTTTTGCGAGGCGCTTTCAGAGATTAATACTCATCCCGCTGGTCATCTTCATCCGGCTGTTCCATCACGCTGTAGGCCACCGCGCAGAACAATGAGTTGAGGCGCTTCATATCGCCCAGCAGTCCCAGGTGGAGTGAGCTGGTTTCGATACTCTGCACGTTTTGCTGATGCAGGCGCTCAACGTGGGCGTGCGAGTAGCGGCGGTTAAGAATGCGGAATCGATGCTTGTTACGGCGCAGGCGGCGCGCGCTCGGGACGTCGCTGGAAAAGAAGACCAGCATCGCCAGCTTCAGGTTACTGACCAGCTGCTCGTGCAGCGCTTCCAGCTCCTTCAGGCCTTCAACGGAGAACGCCCGGCGTGCGGCCAGCGACTTATCGGCGATCTCGCTGCCCATGCGCTCAACGATATCGGAGGCCTGCTCAAGGTTGAGCGACATCTCAATGATTTCCGCCCAGCGGCGGGACTCCTCCTCCGCCAGCTCGTCCTGCGGCATGCGCGCCAGGTAGAGCTTAATGGCGGTATAGAGCACGTTGATATCGTCCGCCAGTCTGCGCAGCTCTTTCTCCTCCCGCGGCTCGCCGTGCATTACCTTTTGCAGGCCTTCGAGCATGGTTTCCATCGCGTCGCCCATGCGCAGCGTCTCACGTGCGGCATTCGCCAGCGCCAGCGCCGGGGTGTCCAGCGCGGAGGTATCCAGATGCTTCGGCTTCAGGCGCGCATCCAGCTCCGGTTCGTCCTGAATGAGTCGTTCGCAGAAGCGGGCCATCGACCCGGCAAAAGGGATCATCGCCAGGCAGCGCACCAGGTTGTAGAACACGTGGAAATAGATCACCAGCTCCGCCTTCGGCAGCGGGAGGTTGTCCATCAGGTTCGCCAGCGGATGGATAAAGGGCAGGATAATCAGGCTGCCCACCAGCTTAAACAGCAGGCTACCGAGTGCCACGCGGCGGGCGGCAGCGTTGGCGGCGCTGTTATTGAGCATCGCCAGCAGGCCAGAGCCGAGGTTGGCACCGATCACCAGACACAGCGCGACCGGGAAGGAGATCGCCCCGGCGGCGGTGAGCGTGGCCGTCAGCAGCACGGCGGCCAGGCTGGAGTAGCTGACGATGGCAAACACCGCGCCAATCAGCGCGTCGAGCATGATGTCCCCGGTCAGGGAAGCGAAGATGACCTGAACGCCGTTGGCCTCGGTAATCGGGGTGACCGCCTGCACAATCAGCTCCAACGCCAGCAGAATCAGCCCCAGGCCAATGCCCACGCGTCCAAGCTGGCCGGCCCGCGTCTGTTTGCGGCCGAGGAAGAAGATGACGCCGACAAAAATCAGCAGCGGCGACAGCCAGGAGAGGTCAAACGTCAGGATACGCGCCATCAGCGCGGTACCCACATCAGCCCCCAGCACAATGACCAGCGCCGGGGCCAGCGCCACCAGATCCTGCGCCACAAAGGAGGTGACAAGCAGGGTTGTGGCGTTGCTGCTCTGAACCAGTGCCGTTACGCCAATGCCCGCGCAGAAGGCGAGCGGCTTCTTCTCAACGCTACTGCTGAGAACGGTACGTAAACGGGCGCCAAAAACGCGCATCACGCCGGTACGGACGATATGGGTGCCCCATACGAGCAGTGCAACTGCAGAGAGCAGATGTAACAGGGTCAGCACGGAAGGTCTTCCTCCTTATCATTATTCGTTTTCCATAGGCTTAGTATAAGGGGTTAAGCGTAAGAAAGAGACAAGGCACCCTTGAGGTGCCTTGTTTGTTGTAAGGAAAATTGACGTTAGTCGGCGTCGTAGCCTAAGTTCGGGGCCAGCCAGCGCTCGACTTCTGATACGCTCATCCCTTTGCGCAGGGCATAATCTTCAATCTGATCGCGCTGCAGCTGCGCCACGGCAAAGTACTTGCTGTCCGGATGACTGAAGTACCAGCCTGAAACTGACGCACCCGGCCACATGGCGAACGACTCGGTGAGCTTCATCCCGGTATGGGCTTCGACGTCCAACAGTTGCCAGATCGTGCCCTTTTCGGTGTGCTCCGGGCAGGCCGGATAGCCCGGTGCCGGACGAATCCCCTGGTAGTTTTCGCGGATCAGCTCCTCGTTGCTGAGGTTTTCATTCGCCGCGTAGCCCCAGTGCACCTTACGCACGCGCTCGTGCAGGTACTCGGCGAAGGCTTCCGCCAGGCGGTCGGCTATCGCTTTCACCATGATTTTATTGTAATCGTCGTGCTGCGCTTCGAACGCGTCCGCCAGGGCATCTTCTTCCAGACCGCCGGTCACGGCAAAGGCGCCAATATAGTCGGCTTTACCGCTCAGCTTCGGCGCGACAAAATCGGCCAGGCAGTAGTTGGCAAAGCCCACTTTCTCGGTTTGCTGACGCAGATGGCGGCTGACCGCCAGTACGTGAGTGCGGGTTTCATCGCGGTAAATTTCGATGTCGTCGCCCACACGGTTGGCCGGGAACAGCCCCACGACGCCGCGCGGGTTAAGGGTTTTCTCAGCACTCAGTCTGTCGAGCATGTCGTTGGCATCTTTAAACAGGCGTTTCGCCTCCTCACCTACCACCTCATCTTCCAGGATGCGCGGATATTTGCCCGCCAGCGACCAGGTCATAAAGAACGGCGTCCAGTCGATGTAGTTGCGCAGCGTTTCGATGCTGGCGCTGACTTCCTGAACGCCCAGGCGATGCGCGACCGGTGGCGTATAGCTCGACCAGTCAAACGCCAGATCGTTATCACGCGCCGCCTGGAGTGAAACTGGCGGGGTGCGCGGTTTCTTGCGCCCGTGCTGGATGCGAACGGTTTCGTACTCTTTGCGGGTGCGCTCGACAAACTCGTCGCGCTGGGTGTCAGAGAGCAGCGCGGAGACCACGCCCACCGTGCGCGAGGCGTTCTGCACGTAGACCGTCGGCCCGCTGTAGTTTTGCTCGATTTTCACCGCCGTGTGCGCTTTAGAAGTGGTCGCGCCGCCAATCAGCAGCGGAATGGTGAAGCCCTGACGCTCCATCTCCTTCGCCACGTTAACCATCTCGTCCAGCGACGGGGTGATCAGCCCGGAGAGGCCAATCAGATCGGCGTTCACTTCGCGCGCGGTCTTGAGGATTTTATCCGCCGGGACCATCACGCCGAGGTCGATAATCTCGTAGTTATTACACTGCAGCACCACGCCGACGATATTCTTGCCAATATCATGCACGTCACCCTTGACGGTGGCGATGACCATCTTACCGTTGCTGGAGCCTTTCTCTTTGCTGGCCTCGATAAACGGCTCCAGGTACGCCACGGCCTGCTTCATCACGCGGGCGGATTTCACCACCTGTGGCAGGAACATTTTGCCTTCACCGAACAGATCGCCTACCACGTTCATGCCGTCCATCAGCGGCCCTTCGATCACTTCAATCGGACGGGCGGCCTGCTGACGCGCCTCTTCGGTGTCCTGCTCGATAAACTCGGTGATGCCTTTTACCAGCGAATATTCCAGACGCTTTTTCACGTCCCAGGCACGCCACTCGGCCTGCTGAACGTTGGCTGCGTCATCCGACTTGCTGCCGCGGTATTTCTCCGCCAGGTCCAGCAGCCGTTCGGTGGCGTCGTCGCGGCGGTTAAGGATCACGTCCTCGACGGCATCGCGCAGCTCGGCAGGAAGGTCGTCGTAAATCGCCAGCTGTCCGGCGTTAACGATCCCCATGTCCATGCCGTTGCGGATGGCGTAGTAGAGGAACACGGCGTGGATCGCTTCACGCACCGGGTCGTTACCGCGGAACGAGAACGACACGTTCGATACGCCGCCGGAGATCAGCGCATGCGGCAGCTCGCGCTTGATGTCCTCGCACGCGCCGATAAAGTCCTGAGCGTAGTTATTATGCTCTTCGATGCCGGTCGCCACGGCGAAGATGTTCGGGTCAAAGATAATGTCTTCCGGCGGGAAGCCCACCTCTTCGGTCAAAATCTTGTAGGCGCGGCGGCAAATCTCGATTTTGCGCTCGCGGGTATCCGCCTGGCCCACTTCGTCAAAGGCCATGACCACCACGGCGGCACCGTAGCGGCGGACCATTTTCGCGTGGTGGATAAAGATATCAACGCCCTCTTTCATCGAGATAGAGTTGACGATGCCTTTACCCTGAATGCACTTCAGCCCTTTTTCGATGACTTCCCATTTGGAGGAGTCAATCATGATCGGCACGCGGGCGATGTCCGGCTCACCGGCGATCAGGTTGAGGAAACGCACCATCGCCGCTTCGGCGTCGAGCATCCCCTCATCCATGTTGATATCGATAATCTGCGCGCCGCTTTCCACCTGCTGGCGGGCAACGTCCAGCGCTTCGCTGTACTTCTCTTCTTTGATCAGGCGCTTGAACTTTGCAGAACCGGTGACGTTCGTACGCTCACCCACGTTCACAAACAGGCTGTCTTCACCAATGGTCAACGGCTCAAGGCCGGAGAGGCGACAGGCAACCGGAAGCTCGGGCAGCCTGCGCGGCGGCAGTCCGGCGACGGCGTTGCTCATGGCCGCGATGTGCTCCGGCGTGGTACCGCAACAGCCGCCGACAATATTCAGGAAGCCAGACTCGGCCCACTCGCGGATTTGCGCCGCCATGGTGTCGGCATCGAGATCGTATTCACCGAACGCGTTCGGCAGACCGGCGTTCGGGTGGGCGGTGACGTAGCATTCCGCGATGCGCGACAGCTCCTGCACGTACTGGCGCAGTTCATCCGGCCCCAGCGCGCAGTTAAGGCCAAAGGAGAGCGCGTCGGCGTGGCGCAGGGAGTTATAAAACGCTTCCGTGGTCTGGCCGGAAAGAGTGCGCCCCGAGGCGTCGGTGATGGTGCCGGAAATCATGATCGGCAGGTCAACGCCCAGCGCCTCGAACTCCTCTTTCACCGCGTAAATTGCGGCTTTGGCGTTGAGGGTGTCGAAGACGGTTTCAATCAGGATCAGATCGGAACCACCTTCCACCAGCGCTTTGGTCGATTCCCGGTAGGCCGCAACCAGCTGGTCAAAGGTGATATTACGAAACGCCGGGTCGTTGACGTCCGGTGAAATCGACGCGGTGCGGTTCGTCGGGCCAAGCACCCCGGCAACGTAGCGCGGCTTATCCGGCGTGCGGGCCGTCCACTCGTCGGCGCAGGCGCGCGCCAGCTTCGCGGCTTCAAAGTTGATTTCCGCCGACAGGGATTCCATCTGGTAATCCGCCATGGCGATGGTTGTCGAGTTAAAGGTGTTGGTTTCAACGATATCCGCACCCGCTTCGAAGTAGGCGTTGTGGATATCTTTAATCACGGACGGCTTGCTGAGCACCAGCAGGTCGTTGTTCCCTTTCAGGTCGCAGGGCCAGTCGGCAAAGCGTTCGCCGCGGAAATCATCTTCATTCAGGCGATAGCCCTGGATCATGGTGCCCATGCCGCCGTCCAGCACCAGAATTCGTTCATTTAACTGCGCACGCAGTTGCTCTACTTTGCTGCTCACACTTGCTCCCGACAACGCTCAACAAGGCCAAAAGGCTGCGTTCCATACTGGCATAATCTCGCAGGGTGGAAAAGCCGCTCAGCGGTAACATGAGACATGTTCACCATCACTCCTCCGATCAGTCAGGATAACGGTTGCAAATTCACCAAATAAAACGAAAATGATTTCCACGATACAGAAAAAGGAGATCGTCATGGTCGCGACCGTTCCCGCTAAACGCGGCAGAAAACCTGCTGCCACCACCGCTGCCGCACAACAGGGTGGACAGGTTCAATCGCTCACGCGCGGTCTGAAGCTGCTGGAGTGGATAGCCGAGTCGCACAGCAGCGTGGCCCTGACGGAGCTGGCCCAGCAGGCTGGCCTGCCGAACTCCACGACGCACCGCCTGCTGACCACCATGCAGCAGCTGGGTTTTGTCCGCCAGGTGGGCGAGCTGGGACACTGGGCGGTGGGCGCGCATGCGTTTATCGTCGGCAGCAGCTTCCTGCAGAGCCGCAACCTGCTGGCGATTGTGCATCCGATTCTGCGCAAGCTGATGGAGGAGTCCGGTGAGACCGTAAACCTGGCGGTACTGGACCAGAGCGATCATCAGGCGATTATCATCGACCAGGTACAGTGCACGCAGCTGATGCGCATGTCCGCGCCGATTGGCGGCAAGCTGCCGATGCATGCCTCCGGGGCGGGTAAAGCGTTTCTCTCGCAGCTGAGCGAGGAGCAGGTGACGGGGCTGCTGCACCGTAAAGGGCTGCACGCCTATACCCACGCTACCCTGGTGTCGCCCTTGCATCTGAAAGAAGATCTGGCCCTGACCCGCAAGCGCGGTTATTCGTTTGACGACGAGGAACATGCGCTGGGGCTGCGCTGCCTCGCGTCCTGTATTTTCGACGAACATCGCGAGCCGTTTGCTGCGATCTCCATCTCTGGCCCCATCTCACGTATGACCGACGACCGGGTGACCGAGCTGGGCGCGCTGGTGATTAAGGCCGCGAAAGAGGTGACGCTGGCGTACGGTGGGATTCGTTAAACCGCACACAAAACCGCTGCTTGCGGCGGTAAGCATACACATCTTCGACATGCCCATTTTTGATCCGCGTTTGCAGTCCGCGCCAGTAGCTGGCGCGAAACAGATCGGCATGCATCTCTTCGAATAGCGGCCCGATGCGCGGATCGGCACACAGCCAGTGGCGAAACTCCTCCGGAAACACATCGCCCGGCGAAACGCTGTACCACGGCTCGCTGGAAAGCTCATCTTCCGGGTAGCGGGGCGGTGGGATATCGCGGAAGTTCACCTCGGTCATGTAGCAAATTTCGTCGTAATCGTAGAACACCACCCGACCGTGACGGGTGACGCCGAAGTTTTTAAACAGCATGTCGCCCGGGAAAATATTGGCGGCGGCAAGCTGGCGAATCGCGTTGCCGTACTCTTCAATCGCATCTCTTAAAGCCTGACCGTCGGACTGCTCCAGCCAGATATTCAGCGGCACCATGCGACGTTCAATGTAGAGATGGCTGATGGCGATTTTGTCCCCAAGATCGGTGATTTTGGCGGGTGCTTCCTGCAGTAAAAGCGCCATGAGTGCCGGATCGATCTGCTGCTTATCCAGCACAAAGTTTTCGAATTCCTGAGTATCCGCCATGCGCCCGACGCGGTCGTGCTCCTTAACCAGCTGGTAGCAGGCGCGGACGTGCGCGGCGGTCATTTCTTTCTGCGGCGCGAATCTGTCCTTAATCACCTTAAAGACCCGGTCAAAGCCCGGCAGCGTAAACACCAGCATCACCATGCCGCGAATGCCGGGCGCTTCGATAAACTGCTCATCAGCGGTAGTGACATAACGCAGGTATTCCCGGTAGCTTTCCGTTTTAGCGTGCTTCTGGCAGCCAATAGCCATATACAGTTCGGCGGTGGTTTTACCCGGCAGGATCTCGCGCAGCCACTCCACCAGCGCGGCAGGTAACGGGGCATAGACCATAAAATAGGAACGGGCGAAGCCAAACACAATGCTGGCCTCGGCGCTGGTGGTCAGGCAGGTATCGACAAACAGTTCCCCACCGTCGGTGCGGTGAATGGGCAGCAGAAACGGCACAACGGCCGTCGTCGTAACCAGTTTGCCCACCAGCCAGGCGGCTTTATTGCGGTAGAAAAGCTCGTTGGCCACCTGCAAATGGCTGTGGCTGAGCACCTCCGCGCCGAAGGCTTCCTTGAGATGGGCGTGGATATACCCGATATCCCGGGTTTTATTCTCCCAGGGCAGGCGCAGCGGCAGATCTGTTAGCACGCGGTGCAGGAGCTTTTCCCATCCGCGATCGGGGAAGAAATCTTTCGCCAGCGGACGCGGAATGGTACGAAAGCGCCGTTCAGGCTGGGAGCTGAAGATAAATAACCGCTCAGGAGATAATGAGCGGTGGTCAAATAACCGGCAATAGACGGAGTTGAAAAAGCTCTCCGCAATCTCGAAGCGCGGGTAGTCGGGTAACAAATGGGTGTAATGCTCTTTTACGCGCAGTAAAAATTCCGCGTCCGGACTTTTACCGTCGGTAATACAGCGCAGCTGCTCCACCACCAGACCCACGTGGTGATCATAGAGATGGATACGCTGCTTCATGGCTTGCTGAACCGCATGCCAGTCTGCGTGTTCGAAGCGCTGCTGCGCGCCGGAGGTCACTTCAAGAAAACGACCGTACTGGGCATCAAAGCCCTGCAAAATAGTTTGGGCAATCAGTAATTCCAGGCCACGCGACATATATTCCCCCTCACCACCAACCCTCTCCCCAGGGGGGAGAGGGGGAAAAGATTAGAACTGTGCTTCTTCCGTTGAACCCGTCAAGGCGGTGACGGAGGAGGTGCCGCCCTGAATAATCGTGGTCACATTATCAAAGTAGCCGGTGCCCACTTCCTGCTGGTGAGAGACGAAGGTGTAGCCATCTTTGCCCGCCGCAAATTCCGGCTGCTGCACCTTCTCAACGTAGTGCTTCATGCCCTCACCCTGCGCATAGGCGTGCGCCAGGTCGAACATGTTGAACCACATGCTGTGGATGCCCGCCAGAGTAATGAACTGGTATTTGTAGCCCATGTCGGACAGCTGTTGCTGGAAGCTGGCGATCGTTTTGTCATCCAGCTTTTTCTGCCAGTTGAAGGACGGCGAACAGTTGTAGGCCAGCAGTTTGCCCGGGTACTTCGCATGAATGGCATCAGCAAAGCGTTTTGCCAGCGCCAGATCCGGCGTGGAGGTTTCACACCAGACCAGATCCGCGTACGGCGCGTACGCCAGACCGCGGCTAATCGCCTGCTCGATACCCGCGTGGGTACGATAGAAACCTTCACTGGTGCGCTCGCCGGTGATGAACTCGCTGTCGTACGGATCGCAGTCAGAGGTGATCAGGTCAGCCGCGTCGGCATCGGTACGGGCAATGAGCAGCGTCGGCACGCCGAGCACGTCAGCAGCCAGACGCGCGGCAACCAGCTTCTGAACCGCTTCCTGTGTGGGAACCAGCACCTTCCCGCCCATATGTCCGCACTTCTTCACTGACGCCAGCTGATCTTCGAAGTGAACGGCCGCTGCACCGGCTTCAATCATCGATTTCATCAGCTCAAAGGCGTTCAGCACGCCGCCGAAGCCCGCTTCCGCATCTGCAACGATCGGCAGGAAATAGTCAACGAAGCGCGGATCGTTAGGTTCGATGCCCGCCGCCCACTGGATCTGATCCGCTCGACGGAAGGTGTTGTTGATCCGATCCACGACCGACGGCACGGAGTTAGCCGGATAGAGCGACTGATCCGGGTACATGCTGGAGGCCAGGTTGGCGTCCGCCGCCACCTGCCAGCCGGAGAGGTAGATAGCCTCAATACCGGCCTTCGCCTGCTGCAGGGCCTGACCGCCTGTCAGCGCACCGAGGCTGTTGATGTAGCCTTTTTTGGAACCACCGTGCAGCAGCTTCCACATTTTTGCCGCGCCATTTTGCGCCAGCGTGCATTCCGGATTGACCGAGCCGCGTAATTTCACCACGTCCTCCGCGCTGTACGGACGGCGGATGCCTTCCCAGCGAGGTTGTGTCCACTCTTTCTTTAATTCTTCGATTTGTTGGGTACGGGTTTTCATGTGCAGATGCTCCATATTGTTATGTGGTGAGTTACGCCAGGAAGCGGTAGCCCGGCAGGGTCAGGAAGTCGATTAAGTCATCTGATGTGGTGATTTGCTCCATCAGGCGCGCAGCGTCGTCAAAACGCCCGCTGCTGAAGCGGTGTTCGCCCAGCTCGTCCTGGATCACCCGCATCTCTTCGGCCAGCATCTGGCGGAACAGGGATTTGGTCACCGGCTTGCCGTTGCTGAGCGTTTTTTGATGGTGGATCCACTGCCAGATAGAGGTACGTGAGATCTCCGCCGTCGCAGCATCTTCCATCAGGCCGTAGATCGGCACGCAGCCGTTGCCGGAGATCCACGCTTCGATGTACTGCACCGCAACGCGGATATTGGCCCGCATCCCCTCTTCAGTCCGCTCGCCCGCACACGGAGCCAGCAGCTGTTCTTCAGCCGTTGGGGCATCATCTTCACGCGTGACAAACAGCTGGTTTTTATTGTCGCCAAGCACGCGGTTGAAGACGTCCATCGCCGTATCGGCCAGGCCGGGATGGGCAATCCACGTGCCGTCGTGACCGTTACGTGCTTCAAGCTCTTTGTCGGCTTTCACCTTGTTGAGCACCTGATTGTTGCGCTCGGCATCTTTGCTCGGGATAAAGGCCGCCATGCCGCCCATCGCGAAGGCACCGCGCTTGTGGCAGGTTTTGATCAGCAGACGCGAGTAGGCGCTCAGGAACGGTTTATCCATGGTCACGACCTGGCGATCCGGCAGGACGCGATCGGGATAATTTTTCAGCGTTTTGATGTAGCTGAAAATATAGTCCCAGCGTCCGCAGTTCAGGCCGACAATGTGGTCACGCAGGGCGTGCAGAATTTCATTCATCTGGAACACGGCAGGCAGCGTTTCAATCAGCAACGTGGCCTTGATGGTGCCGCGCGGCAGGTTGAAGCGATCTTCCGCATAGCTGAAGACCTCGCTCCACCAGGCCGCTTCCTGCCAGGCCTGCGTTTTTGGCAGATAGAAATAGGGGCCGCTGCCTTTTGCCAGCAGATTTTTGTAGTTGTGGAAGAAATAGAGTGCGAAATCAAACAGGCTGCCTGGAATGGCTTCCCCACGCCAGGTGACATGTTTTTCAGGCAAATGCAGACCGCGTACGCGGCAGATCAGCACCGCCGGGTTCGGTTTGAGCTGGTAGATTTTTCCGGCTTCGTTGGTATAGCTGATGGTGCCGTTCACGGCATCGCGCAGGTTGATCTGCCCATCTATGACCTTACGCCAGTCAGGCGCCAGCGAGTCCTCAAAGTCGGCCATAAAGACCTTAACGTTGGCGTTCATGGCGTTGATCACCATTTTGCGCTCTACCGGACCGGTGATCTCAACGCGACGATCCTGTAAATCTTCAGGGATGCCGCGGATTTTCCACTCACCACGTCGAATGGAAGCGGTTTCCGAAATAAAACCAGGCAACTTGCCGTTATCAATTTCCTGCTGCTGATGAATACGTGCCGCCAGCAGCTTATTGCGCTGCGGGGTAAAGCGGGTCACCAGTTCAGTCAGAAATTCTACCGCTTCTGCCGTCAAAACTTGCTGTTCTTGCTCGCCATACGGCTGGGTAAAGGCCAGTTCATCGACCGTCGTTGCCTGTTGAGTCATTACTCTGCTCCTCATCAAAGATCCAAAATCACGCTCCCGATGCGAACGAAAGATCGTTGGGTAGTTTTCGCTCAGCAGAATTAAGACTATCTCTATTTTTTCTAAAATCAAAAACAATTTCCATTTTAATTATAAATTGCGATTAATTTATTGATTTTATTGAAATTAAAGTTTTAAAGAATGATGAGTGGCATTTCGGAAATAAAAAGGCACCCGAAGGTGCCTGATTTGAATAGCTGAAACGCTTTAGGATCGTTTAGTGCAGACGATTACTCCAGCGTTGGATTCATGTGACGCAGATCGTATGGTGTTATCTGGTAGACGTAATAGTTGAGCCAGTTAGTAAAAAGCAAATTCCCGTGGCTGCGCCAGGTCGCTCTCGGTTTGTTTTGCGGATCGTCTTTCGGGAAATAGTTGTACGGGACATCCGGGTTCAGACCCGCTTCGACATCACGGAAATACTCTGACGCAAGGGTGTGAGGATCGTACTCAGGATGTCCGGTCACAAAGGCAATGCGCTTATCTTTACTGGCAAACAGGTAAGCGTCCCCATCTTCCGTTTCGGCCAGAATCTCCAGATCGGTGTAATCACGAATCAGCTGGGCCGGGAAGTCAGCGTAGCGGGAATGCGGAGCCAGGAAAGAATCATCAAACCCGCGCGTCAACAACGCATGGGGATGGAGAATATGGTGTTCGTATACGCCGGAGAGCTTTTCAGTGCGGGTTTGCTTGGGAATGCCATAAAGAATATTCAGTGCGGCTTGCACCGCCCAACAGACAAACAACGTGGAGGTGACGTGATCTTTTGCCCACTCCAGGACCTGTTTGATCTGCGGCCAGTAAGCGACATCGTTAAATTCCACCAGGCCCAGCGGCGCGCCGGTCACAATCAGACCGTCGAAGTTTTCACCCTGAATGTCATCAAAGTTGCAGTAGAAGTTGTTCAGATGCTCAGAAGGCGTATTGCGTGACTCACGGGCGTCGATTCGCAGCAGTTGAATATCGACCTGCAGCGGGGAATTCGACAGCAGACGCAGGAACTGGTTTTCTGTTTCGATCTTTTTGGGCATCAGATTGAGAATAAGCACCTTCAGCGGGCGAATTTCCTGACCTGTCGCACGTGAAGTCGTCATTACAAAGACATTTTCTTCACGCAAGAAATTGACGGCTGGTAGCTCGTCCTGCACCCGAATCGGCATAGCTTTGTATCCTCACAGCATACGTATAAACGTTTAGACATCCAGACAGCTAACGATACCCAGAAATGGTTTGAATGTCGAGTCTGCAAGCAGAAGGTGAGAAAGTTTCAAGGAGAGGATGGTGCGGTCTGACTTGCCCGGTGGCGGCTTTGCCTTGCACGGCCTGCCGTTTTTTTGGCGCATAAACGCAAAAAGGCCATCCTTCCGGATGGCCTCTTCACTTAATTGATGCCTGGCAGTTCCCTACTCTCACATGGGGAGACCCCACACTACCATCGGCGCTACGGCGTTTCACTTCTGAGTTCGGCATGGGGTCAGGTGGGACCACCGCGCTAAAGCCGCCAGGCAAATTCTGTTTAATCTGTATCAAGGCTGAATAATGTTCGTGTCTCTTCGCCAAAACATCTTCGGCGTTGTAAGGTTAAGCCTCACGGTTCATTAGTATCGGTTAGCTCAACGCATCGCTGCGCTTACACACCCGACCTATCAACGTCGTCGTCTTCAACGTTCCTTCAGGACTCTCAAGGAGTCAGGGAGAACTCATCTCGGGGCAAGTTTCGTGCTTAGATGCTTTCAGCACTTATCTTTTCCGCATTTAGCTACCGGGCAGTGCCATTGGCATGACAACCCGAACACCAGTGATGCGTCCACTCCGGTCCTCTCGTACTAGGAGCAGCCCCCCTCAATTCTCCAGCGCCCACGGCAGATAGGGACCGAACTGTCTCACGACGTTCTAAACCCAGCTCGCGTACCACTTTAAATGGCGAACAGCCATACCCTTGGGACCTACTTCAGCCCCAGGATGTGATGAGCCGACATCGAGGTGCCAAACACCGCCGTCGATATGAACTCTTGGGCGGTATCAGCCTGTTATCCCCGGAGTACCTTTTATCCGTTGAGCGATGGCCCTTCCATTCAGAACCACCGGATCACTATGACCTGCTTTCGCACCTGCTCGAGCCGTCACTCTCGCAGTCAAGCTAGCTTATGCCATTGCACTAACCTCCTGATGTCCGACCAGGATTAGCTAACCTTCGTGCTCCTCCGTTACTCTTTGGGAGGAGACCGCCCCAGTCAAACTACCCACCAGACACTGTCCGCAACCCGGATCACGGGTCTACGTTAGAACACCAGCCATTAAAGGGTGGTATTTCAAGGACGGCTCCACGCAGACTGGCGTCCACACTTCAAAGCCTCCCACCTATCCTACACATCAAGGACCAGTGTTCAGTGTCAAGCTATAGTAAAGGTTCACGGGGTCTTTCCGTCTTGCCGCGGGTACACTGCATCTTCACAGCGAGTTCAATTTCACTGAGTCTCGGGTGGAGACAGCCTGGCCATCATTACGCCATTCGTGCAGGTCGGAACTTACCCGACAAGGAATTTCGCTACCTTAGGACCGTTATAGTTACGGCCGCCGTTTACCGGGGCTTCGATCAAGAGCTTCGCGTTGCCGCTAACCCCATCAATTAACCTTCCGGCACCGGGCAGGCGTCACACCGTATACGTCCACTTTCGTGTTTGCACAGTGCTGTGTTTTTAATAAACAGTTGCAGCCAGCTGGTATCTTCGACTGATTTCAGCTCCACCCGCAGGGGCTTCACCTACATATCAGCGTGCCTTCTCCCGAAGTTACGGCACCATTTTGCCTAGTTCCTTCACCCGAGTTCTCTCAAGCGCCTTGGTATTCTCTACCTGACCACCTGTGTCGGTTTGGGGTACGATTTAATGTTACCTGATGCTTAGAGGCTTTTCCTGGAAGCAGGGCATTTGTTACTTCAGCACCGTAGTGCCTCGTCATCACACCTCAGCGTTAAAAGGTACCGGATTTACCTGGAACCTCCGCCTACATGCTTAAACCGGGACAACCGTCGCCCGGCTAACATAGCCTTCTCCGTCCCCCCTTCGCAGTAACACCAAGTACAGGAATATTAACCTGTTTCCCATCGACTACGCCTTTCGGCCTCGCCTTAGGGGTCGACTCACCCTGCCCCGATTAACGTTGGACAGGAACCCTTGGTCTTCCGGCGAGCGGGCTTTTCACCCGCTTTATCGTTACTTATGTCAGCATTCGCACTTCTGATACCTCCAGCATGCCTCACAGCACACCTTCAACGGCTTACAGAACGCTCCCCTACCCAACAACGCATAAGCGTCGCTGCCGCAGCTTCGGTGCATGGTTTAGCCCCGTTACATCTTCCGCGCAGGCCGACTCGACCAGTGAGCTATTACGCTTTCTTTAAATGATGGCTGCTTCTAAGCCAACATCCTGGCTGTCTGTGCCTTCCCACATCGTTTCCCACTTAACCATGACTTTGGGACCTTAGCTGGCGGTCTGGGTTGTTTCCCTCTTCACGACGGACGTTAGCACCCGCCGTGTGTCTCCCGTGATAACATTCTTCGGTATTCGTAGTTTGCATCGGGTTGGTAAGCCGGGATGGCCCCCTAGCCGAAACAGTGCTCTACCCCCGAAGATGAGTTCACGAGGCGCTACCTAAATAGCTTTCGGGGAGAACCAGCTATCTCCCGGTTTGATTGGCCTTTCACCCCCAGCCACAAGTCATCCGCTAATTTTTCAACATTAGTCGGTTCGGTCCTCCAGTTAGTGTTACCCAACCTTCAACCTGCCCATGGCTAGATCACCGGGTTTCGGGTCTATACCCTGCAACTTAACGCCCAGTTAAGACTCGGTTTCCCTTCGGCTCCCCTATACGGTTAACCTTGCTACAGAATATAAGTCGCTGACCCATTATACAAAAGGTACGCAGTCACACCACGAAGGTGCTCCCACTGCTTGTACGTACACGGTTTCAGGTTCTTTTTCACTCCCCTCGCCGGGGTTCTTTTCGCCTTTCCCTCACGGTACTGGTTCACTATCGGTCAGTCAGGAGTATTTAGCCTTGGAGGATGGTCCCCCCATATTCAGACAGGATATCACGTGTCCCGCCCTACTCTTCGAGTTCACAACCTGTGTGTTTTCGTGTACGGGACTGTCACCCTGTACCGTGCGACTTTCCAGACGCTTCCACTAACACACAAACTGATTCAGACTCTGGGCTGCTCCCCGTTCGCTCGCCGCTACTGGGGGAATCTCGGTTGATTTCTTTTCCTCGGGGTACTTAGATGTTTCAGTTCCCCCGGTTCGCCTCGTTAACCTATGTATTCAGTTAACGATAGTGCAACGAATTGCACTGGGTTTCCCCATTCGGACATCGCCGGGTCAAAGGTTCATATCACCTCGCCGGCGCTTTTCGCAGATTAGCACGTCCTTCATCGCCTCTGACTGCCAGGGCATCCACCGTGTACGCTTAGTCGCTTAACCTCACAACCCGAAGATGTTTCACTTCATGATTGCGAAAATTTGAGAGACTCGAACACACCATTTAAGATGTGTCGTTTCAATTTTCAGCTTGATCCAGATTTTTAAAGAGCAAAACTTCTTAATGCACTCAAAAGTACATTCAGAAGTTTATCATTCATCAGACAATCTGTGTGAGCACTGCAAAGGCAGGTTCTTTAAGGTAAGGAGGTGATCCAACCGCAGGTTCCCCTACGGTTACCTTGTTACGACTTCACCCCAGTCATGAATCACAAAGTGGTAAGCGCCCTCCCGAAGGTTAAGCTACCTACTTCTTTTGCAACCCACTCCCATGGTGTGACGGGCGGTGTGTACAAGGCCCGGGAACGTATTCACCGTAGCATTCTGATCTACGATTACTAGCGATTCCGACTTCATGGAGTCGAGTTGCAGACTCCAATCCGGACTACGACGCACTTTATGAGGTCCGCTTGCTCTCGCGAGGTCGCTTCTCTTTGTATGCGCCATTGTAGCACGTGTGTAGCCCTACTCGTAAGGGCCATGATGACTTGACGTCATCCCCACCTTCCTCCAGTTTATCACTGGCAGTCTCCTTTGAGTTCCCGGCCTAACCGCTGGCAACAAAGGATAAGGGTTGCGCTCGTTGCGGGACTTAACCCAACATTTCACAACACGAGCTGACGACAGCCATGCAGCACCTGTCTCAGAGTTCCCGAAGGCACCAATCCATCTCTGGAAAGTTCTCTGGATGTCAAGAGTAGGTAAGGTTCTTCGCGTTGCATCGAATTAAACCACATGCTCCACCGCTTGTGCGGGCCCCCGTCAATTCATTTGAGTTTTAACCTTGCGGCCGTACTCCCCAGGCGGTCGACTTAACGCGTTAGCTCCGGAAGCCACGCCTCAAGGGCACAACCTCCAAGTCGACATCGTTTACGGCGTGGACTACCAGGGTATCTAATCCTGTTTGCTCCCCACGCTTTCGCACCTGAGCGTCAGTCTTTGTCCAGGGGGCCGCCTTCGCCACCGGTATTCCTCCAGATCTCTACGCATTTCACCGCTACACCTGGAATTCTACCCCCCTCTACAAGACTCTAGCCTGCCAGTTTCGAATGCAGTTCCCAGGTTGAGCCCGGGGATTTCACATCCGACTTGACAGACCGCCTGCGTGCGCTTTACGCCCAGTAATTCCGATTAACGCTTGCACCCTCCGTATTACCGCGGCTGCTGGCACGGAGTTAGCCGGTGCTTCTTCTGCGGGTAACGTCAATTGCTGAGGTTATTAACCTCAACACCTTCCTCCCCGCTGAAAGTACTTTACAACCCGAAGGCCTTCTTCATACACGCGGCATGGCTGCATCAGGCTTGCGCCCATTGTGCAATATTCCCCACTGCTGCCTCCCGTAGGAGTCTGGACCGTGTCTCAGTTCCAGTGTGGCTGGTCATCCTCTCAGACCAGCTAGGGATCGTCGCCTAGGTGAGCCATTACCCCACCTACTAGCTAATCCCATCTGGGCACATCTGATGGCAAGAGGCCCGAAGGTCCCCCTCTTTGGTCTTGCGACATTATGCGGTATTAGCTACCGTTTCCAGTAGTTATCCCCCTCCATCAGGCAGTTTCCCAGACATTACTCACCCGTCCGCCGCTCGCCGGCAAAGTAGCAAGCTACTTTCCGCTGCCGCTCGACTTGCATGTGTTAGGCCTGCCGCCAGCGTTCAATCTGAGCCATGATCAAACTCTTCAATTTAAGTTTGATGCTCGTGAATTAAACTTCGTAATGAATTACGTATGTTCACTCAGAGACTTGGTATTCATTTATTGTCCGAAGACATTAAGAATCCATGTCACTTTGAGTGCCCACACAGATTGTCTGATAAATTGTTAAAGAGCAGTGCAACGCGGCTTTCGCTCACCGTTGCGAGGTGGCGTATATTACGCTTTCCTCTTTCAGAGTCAACCCGTTATTTCAGGATTTTTTCTCTTCAACCGACCGCGTTGTCTGTGAAGTGATTCACATCCGCCGTGTCGATGGAGGCGCATTATAGGGAGTTCTCCGCAGGCCGCAACCGCTAAATGACAGAAAAATGACTGACTGCTGCATTCCACAGCAAAACCCCGCCTTATACCTTTTTACACACAGACTTATCCACAATGATACGAAAAAGTAAAAATGTGCGAGCGTTGCGCAAACGTTTTCGTTAAAATGCTCGCGCTTAACAAGGATGCCTCGTCAGGTGTGTTAGATGAGTTTTTCACAGGAAAATTCATCTAACGCTCTCTGTAATCGTGAAATCCAGGGGATTTACCATGCAACAACGTCGTCCAGTCCGCCGCGCTCTGCTCAGTGTTTCTGATAAAGCCGGTATCGTCGAATTCGCTCAGGCACTTTCTGCACGCGGTGTGGAGCTGCTTTCCACAGGCGGTACCGCTCGCCTGTTAGCAGATAAAGGTCTGCCGGTAACCGAAGTGTCCGATTACACCGGTTTCCCGGAAATGATGGATGGACGCGTCAAAACCCTGCATCCGAAAGTCCACGGCGGTATTCTTGGCCGTCGCGGCCAGGACGACGCCATTATGGAACAGCACGACATCGCGCCGATCGACATGGTTGTCGTTAACCTCTACCCGTTTGCCCAGACCGTTGCCCGCGAAGGCTGCTCTCTGGAAGATGCTGTAGAGAACATTGATATCGGCGGCCCGACCATGGTGCGCTCCGCGGCCAAGAACCATAAAGATGTGGCCATCGTCGTAAAGAGCAGCGATTACGAAACCATTATTAATGAGATGGATGCCAACGAAGGGTCGCTGACCCTGGAAACGCGTTTCGACCTCGCCATCAAAGCCTTCGAACACACCGCGGCGTACGACAGCATGATCGCCAACTACTTCGGTAGCCTGGTACCGGCTTACCACGGTGAAAGCAAAGATCCTTCCGGCCGCTTCCCGCGCACCCTGAACCTGAACTTCATTAAGAAGCAGGATATGCGTTACGGTGAGAACAGCCACCAGCAAGCAGCCTTCTATATAGAAGAAGAGGTAAAAGAAGCCTCTGTTGCAACCGCTCAGCAGGTGCAGGGCAAAGCGCTCTCCTATAACAACATTGCCGACACCGACGCGGCGCTGGAATGCGTGAAAGAGTTCAGCGAGCCGGCCTGCGTTATCGTCAAGCATGCGAACCCATGCGGCGTTGCCGTGAGCACCTCTATTCTGGATGCCTACGATCGCGCCTACAAAACCGACCCGACCTCTGCGTTCGGCGGCATTATCGCCTTCAACCGCGAGCTGGATGCTGAAACGGCTCAGGCCATCATCTCCCGCCAGTTTGTCGAAGTGATCATCGCGCCATCGGCCTCCGAAGACGCGCTGAAAATCACCGCGGCAAAACAGAACGTGCGCGTACTGGTTTGCGGCCAGTGGGCACAACGCGTGCCGGGCCTGGACTTCAAACGCGTGAACGGCGGTCTGCTGGTTCAGGATCGCGATCTGGGTATGGTGACAGAAGCCGACCTGCGCGTGGTAACCAAACGTCAGCCGAGCGAACAGGAGCTGCGTGACGCGCTGTTCTGCTGGAAAGTGGCGAAGTTCGTCAAATCCAACGCCATCGTCTACGCGAAAGAGAATATGACCATCGGAATAGGTGCTGGCCAGATGAGCCGCGTCTACTCCGCGAAAATCGCGGGCATTAAAGCAGGCGATGAAGGTCTGGAAGTGAAAGGCTCTGCCATGGCTTCTGACGCGTTCTTCCCGTTCCGTGACGGTATCGATGCGGCAGCTGCAGTCGGCATCACCTGCGTGATCCAGCCTGGCGGCTCAATCCGCGACGACGAAGTAATTGCCGCCGCCGACGAACACGGCATTGCGATGATCTTCACCGACATGCGCCACTTCCGACATTAATTCCCGGAGCTGAAAATGAAAGTATTAGTGATTGGTAACGGCGGACGCGAGCACGCGCTGGCGTGGAAAGCGGCGCAGTCTCCGCTGGTGAAAACGGTCTTCGTGGCACCGGGCAACGCCGGTACCGCACTGGAACCCGCGCTGCAGAACGTGGCTATCGGCGTGACCGACATTCCGGCGCTGCTGAGTTTTGCCCAAAGCGAGAAAATCGACCTGACCATCGTCGGCCCGGAAGCGCCGCTGGTGATTGGCGTGGTGGATGCGTTCCGCGCAGCGGGCCTGAAAATCTTCGGCCCAACGGAAGGCGCCGCTCAGCTGGAAGGCTCCAAAGCCTTCACCAAAGATTTCCTCGCGCGTCATAACATCCCGACGGCGGAATATCAGAATTTCACTGAAGTGGAGCCTGCTCTGGCCTACTTACGTGAGAAGGGCGCGCCGATTGTTATCAAGGCCGACGGTCTGGCCGCCGGTAAAGGCGTGATCGTCGCGATGACGCTCGACGAAGCCGAAGCCGCGGTTCAGGACATGCTGGCAGGTAACGCCTTTGGCGATGCGGGCCACCGCATCGTGATTGAAGAGTTCCTCGACGGTGAAGAGGCGAGCTTTATCGTCATGGTCGACGGCGAGCACGTTCTGCCGATGGCTACCAGCCAGGATCACAAGCGTGTAGGTAATGGCGACACGGGTCCTAACACCGGCGGGATGGGCGCTTACTCCCCTGCTCCGGTCGTGACTGACGACGTTCACCAGCGCACCATGGATCGCATCATCTGGCCTACCGTGAAGGGAATGGCAGCAGAAGGGAATACCTACACCGGTTTCCTTTACGCAGGTCTGATGATCGACAAGCAGGGTAACCCTAAGGTCATCGAATTCAACTGCCGCTTTGGCGATCCGGAAACGCAGCCAATCATGCTGCGCATGAAATCCGATCTGGTGGATCTGTGCCTGGCAGCCTGCGATGGCAAGCTGGACGAGAAAACCTCCGAGTGGGACGAGCGTGCGTCTCTCGGCGTGGTGATTGCTGCGGGTGGTTATCCGGGCAACTACAGCACCGGAGATGAAATCCACGGTCTGCCGCTGGAAGAGAGGGAAGGTGCGAAGGTGTTCCACGCCGGTACGAAGCTGGCTGAGGACGATCGCGTTCTGACCAACGGCGGCCGCGTGCTGTGTGCAACCGCGCTGGGCCATACCGTGGCAGAAGCGCAGAAGCGCGCCTATGCGCTGATGGCGGATATTCACTGGAACGGTAGCTTTAGCCGTCAGGATATCGGCTATCGCGCGATTGCGCGCGAGCAGGGGGAGTAATTCCCCCTCACCTCACCCTAACCCTCTCCCAAAGGGAGAGGGGATCGTTCGTAGGCCGGATAAGCGTTAGCGCCATCCGGCTTAATCCACAGAACTCAGAAACTCTTCTCTGTCGGCTGCCAGGTGCAGAAGTCTTCGTTCGCCACCAATAGCAATTGAGAACCTTCCGGCGCCTCAAGCCACGCCACACTCACTTCCATTGATGAATGACGCTGACGGCGTTGAATGTGTTCGGTCGCCCAGGACTCAAGCTCAGGCTTGACCGTTTGCCCTTCGCAGGTCGTCACCGTCCCGTCGTTATGCCAGCGCCCCTGGCGCAGCACGACGCGTCCCAGACGAAGCGCATCGCTGGTCTGGCGGATTTGTTCGGCACGGTAACGGTAGAGTGCGATTTGATCGCTGGAAAGCTGCTGTTTTTGACCGCTGACTTCGCGCTGCATAAAGCTCAGCTCGCCATGGTCGTCAAAACGCACTTTCACGTGTTCGGGGGTCTTGCTGTAGACGTTCAGCTCAATCAGCGACAGGTCATCTCCCTGCCAGCGATACTCCGCCGTCGACGTATTGCCGCTATGCCACGGGCTGAAGGCAGAAAGCAGATGCACTTCGCCGCCGGAATCTTTACGCCAGATCCTGACCGCGCCCTGGTTGTCCGCGTAGCCGCTGGCGGTAAACGGCGGCAAAGCGGTGTCGTGGCTACAGGCTGACAGCAGCAGCATGCCTGCCAGCGCGAGCGTTCCGCGCCAGAAAGACAAAAGGGGCGTTGCCGCCCCTTCGCTAAAACTGTTCACTGCCACGCGTCTTACTTAACTGCGTCTTTCAGTGCTTTACCAGAAACAAATGCCGGCACGTTCGCTGCGGCGATTTTGATTTCTTTACCGGTCTGCGGGTTGCGGCCAGTACGCTCAGCGCGGTGGTTCACTTTGAAGGTACCGAAACCAACCAGTTGTACAGCATCGCCTTCTTTCAGAGACTCAGTAATAGCAGCCAGGGTAGATTCCAGAGCAGCTTTAGCCTGCACTTTAGACAGATCAGCCTTGTCCGCAATTACATCAATCAGTTGAGTCTTGTTCATAAGTTATCCTTTCAATGTGTTTATCGCTTGCTAAGCATCGAGTGCGACGAAAATGCCAAAAAAGCACTCTCCTGCATACACGCACCGATAGCCACTTTTTTTCGCCCCCCAAATGTAGACCAGACAAGGGGCGAAAGGGAAGAGTCGAGGAGCGACAAAACGGGCGTTATCTCAAGTTTTCTTATCTCATTGGTTAAAAATTATACCAATATTACTCTCGCCGGCCTCACGTAAGTCCGCGCGCAGCCCTTTTATCAGTTCAATATCGCGTTCTTCACACTCTGCCAGCAGGCGGAAAATTTCCCACTGGATATCCCATTCTTGCTCAACGGCCGGGTTTGCTCGCAGCTCTTCGTCGGTCATTTCGCGACCTTCCTGGGTCATTTCCAGCATTGCCACGGTAGTGATAGAGGCCTTACTGACTTCGATAGCATGCTCCAGCGTCTCACCGCTCAGGCGGGAGTGGAGCAATTCGCTTAACGCCACACAGGCATCAATTGCCGGGTAGACGCCGTACAGGTCAAAATCATCCGCCACCGGAATCGCCTCTTCGAGCTTTTCGAGCTGAGAGTCGAAATTCACCTTCGCGTCTTTCACCGTCAGCGTTTCCCAGATCAGATCCAGAATGCGGCGGTAGATATGGCCATCACCAAAGCCGGTCTGCTTGCAGAACGCGGCATAGTTGGGATACATGCGCTCGCACAGGCAAGCCATAAAGGTGACGTGCTGCCAGCTTTCCAGCTTTTCAAGGCGCAGGTGAATCGGGTTTTGTAGCATGATGATCTCTCGAATCGAAAATTAGGCGCAGTTTACCTGAATCATCGCTGAATTTCCTGCCAACGAACAAAAGCCGGACGCGAAGAGGCCACCGCGTCAGCCCAGCGCGTCGGCTCCGGTAAACGGTAGCCCTTCATGCAGCGCTGTACCCACGCCAGAGCGCTGTCCATGCTCACCCGATGGCCGGTGGCGATGAACAGCGGATTACAGCGAGCCTTGCTGCGCCAGACCCACGCCAGCTGCTCGCCTTTATGGATAAGCGGTGCCAGCGCGCCCGGCTCGGCGGAGAGTGGCTCAAA
The DNA here is from genome assembly GCF_002952735.2 of Enterobacter sp. SGAir0187. NCBI lineage: Bacteria > Pseudomonadati > Pseudomonadota > Gammaproteobacteria > Enterobacterales > Enterobacteriaceae > Enterobacter > Enterobacter sp. SGAir0187. The sequence goes on from NZ_CP025034.2 coordinate 2,364,772, forward strand.
CGCGCCGCACAGGCGTTTCTTGGCAACGCCAATGGTCGGCACATCCACCAGCAGCCCAAAGTGGCTGGCAACGCCTAAACGGCGCGGGTGTGAGATCCCATGCCCATCGACAAACAGCAGGTCAGGTTTTTGCGAGAGCTGCTCCCACGCTGCCAGCAGCGCGGGATATTCGCGAAAGGAGAGAAAGCCGGGAATATAGGGCATGGTGGTGGCAATACGCGCGACCTTGTACTCCACCAGTTCAAGCGAAGGGTATTTCAGTACCACCATCGCCGCTCGCGTCACGTCCCCACCCTGCTCGAACCCGACGTCTGCTCCGCCAATGTACTGCGGAGGATCCTTATCCAGACGATCCTCGCGGATCACCGATGAGGCCAGTTCGATTTGTTGAGCGCGTAGCGACGCGAGATCCATAACGACTCCTTACTTGTGATACTGGGCAGAAAGCCGATGCACCGCCTCCACAAATACGCCTGCGTGCTCTGGCGGTACATCCTGATGAATACCGTGGCCGAGGTTAAAGACGTGGCCTTCCCCCTGGCCGAAACCAGACAGTATAGTCGACACTTCTTCTTCAATGCGGGCAGGCGGTGCATAGAGCATGGATGGGTCCATATTGCCCTGCAGCGCCACTTTGTCGCCCACGCGGCGGCGAGCATCGGCGATATCGGTGGTCCAGTCGAGGCCCAGCGCGTCGCAGCCGGTGGCCGCCATCGCCTCCAGCCACTGGCCGCCACCTTTGGTGAACAGCGTCACCGGCACGCGGCGACCTTCATTTTCACGCAGCAGGCCGTCGACGATTTTATGCATGTAGTACAGGGAGAACTGCTGATAATCGCGGCCGGTCAGCACGCCGCCCCAGGTGTCGAAAATCATCACCGACTGCGCACCCGCCTTAATCTGCGCGTTCAGATAGAGCGTAACGCTCTTCGCCAGCTTGTCGAGCAGCGCATGCAGGGCCAGCGGCTCGGCGTACATCATCTTTTTAATCAGGGTGAAGGCTTTGCTGCTGCCCCCTTCCACCATGTAGGTCGCCAGCGTCCACGGGCTGCCGGAGAAGCCAATCAGCGGCACTTCGCCTTTCAGCTCGCGGCGAATGGTGCGCACGGCGTTCATCACGTAGCCCAGTTCGCCTTCCGGATCGGGGATCGGCAGCTTATCCACGTCGGCTTTGCTTTTGATCGGAGAGGTGAAACGCGGGCCTTCACCGGTTTCGAAGTACAGGCCCAGGCCCATGGCATCCGGAATGGTCAGAATATCCGAGAAGAGGATCGCCGCATCCAGCGGGAAGCGGCGCAGCGGCTGGAGCGTCACTTCACAGGCCAGCTCGGCGTTTTTGCACAGCGACATAAAATCGCCCGCCTGCGCGCGCGTGGCTTTGTACTCTGGCAGATAGCGTCCCGCCTGGCGCATCATCCACACCGGGGTGACATCAACGGGCTGGCGCAGCAGCGCACGCAGATAACGATCGTTCTTCAGTTCGGTCATTTTTGCAGTTCCTTAAGCGTCATGGCCTCAGTGTAACACTACTCATACTCGGCCCGACACATCGCTACGGTATCTTCTATCAGCCGGCGCGCCACGGTGCCCGGCGGTGGTAACAGCGGTAAATCGTCGTAGCGATACCAGTTCGCGTCCAGCAGCTCTTTCTGATCGATAACGATCTCGCCGCTGTCATATTCGGCCATAAAGGCCGTCATCAGCGACTGCGGGAACGGCCACGGCTGGGAGGTGACGTAGCGCAGGTTCTTCACTTTGATCCCGCTCTCCTCCATCACCTCGCGCGCCACCGCCTGCTCCAGCGTTTCGCCCACCTCGACGAAGCCGGCCAGCACGGTGTGAACGCCGTTGCGATGGCGGGTATGCTGCGCCAGCAAAATAGAATCCTCCCGGCGGATAGCGACGATGATGCACGGCGCAATCTGCGGATAGTAGCGTTCGCGGCAGTGGCTGCAGAGCATCGCCCATTCGGTTTTGCTCGGACGCATGGTATGACCGCAGTAGCCGCAGTATTTGTGCGAGCGATAAAACTCCGCCAGCTGCACGCCGCGCCCCGCCAGCTGGAACAGGCCCACGTCCAGATCCAACACCTGGCGAACGGATCCCATATCCTGACGACGCGCTTGCTGGATCAACCACACGGGCTCACCCTGCCACTCACCGATCTTTAGCGCTGGCTGGCCCACGAGATCGAACGTTGCCGCCGCACCGTAGGGCAGTTCTCCACCGGGCAACCATAATTTTTGTTCGTGGCTGACGATCCACCAACCCAGATCTGATTTTTCAATAATACGATCCATATCTATTGCACTACCTTCGCTTCACTGACATGTTGTTAGCATTGTGGTTACATTCTGGATAAGCAGATTCAATCCTACACTTTGCGGAGTCGACCATGTTAAACCAGCTAGAAAGCCTGACTGAGCGCGTTAGAGGAAGTAACAAACTGGTGGATCGCTGGCTTCATGTGCGCAAGCATCTACTCGTGGCCTATTACAATCTGGTCGGCATTAAGCCTGGCAAAGAATCGTTTATGCGGCTGAACGAAAAAGCGCTGGATGATTTTTGTCAGGGCCTGGTCGACTATCTGTCCGACGGCCATTTCAATATTTATGAACGCATTATCCGCGAAATGGAAGGGACAACGCCGTATTTAGCGGCCAGCAAACTCTATCCGCTGCTGGAGGCCAACACCCAGCAGATCATGGATTACTATGATTCCACGCTCGAGAATGCCATCGATCACGATAACTACCTTGAGTTTCAGCGGGCGTTATCCGACCTCGGTGAAGCGCTGGAGGAGCGATTCACGCTGGAAGATAGGCTGATTAGCCTCGTCCTGGATGCCAGTCCCGAAGATAACGTCGCGCGCCCGGCTTGAGTTCTTAATCGTTAACGAGTAATTTACAACCATTCGCCCCTCTCACGAGGGGGATTTTTCTTGTCGGAGTGCCCAGAGCGAAAGCCGGGCTGAGACCGTTAATTCGGGATCCGCGGAACCTGATCAGGTTAATACCTGCGAAGGGAACAAGAGTCACACTGCTGTTGTATCGCCCCCCGGGCGATCCTCTCTTGCTTCATCCGTCGTCTGACAAGCCATGTCCTTCACTTTTGGAATGAGCTATGTCTACTGCAAAACTGACCCGCCGCGAACAGCGTGCACAGGCCCAACACTTCATCGACACCCTGGAAGGCACCGCTTTCCCAAACTCGAAACGCATCTACATTTCCGGCTCGCAGGCCGATATCCGCGTCCCGATGCGCGAAATCCAGCTCAGCCCGACGCTTATCGGCGGCAGCAAAGAGAATCCGCAGTATGAAGACAACGAAGCCGTACCGGTGTATGACACCTCCGGCCCGTACGGCGATCCCTCTGTTACGATCAACGTTCAGCAGGGTCTGGCAAAGCTGCGCCAACCGTGGATTGAGGCGCGTAACGACTGCGAAGAACTCAGCGTACGCAGTTCTGCGTACACCAAAGAACGCCTGGCCGACGACGGTCTGGACGCGCTGCGCTTTACCGGCCTGCTGACGCCAAAACGCGCCAGAGCGGGCAAATGCGTGACCCAGCTGCACTACGCCCGCCAGGGGATCGTCACGCCGGAGATGGAGTTCATCGCCATCCGCGAGAACATGGGCCGCGAGCGTATCCGCAGCGAAGTGCTGCGTTACCAGCATCCGGGAGAGGGCTTTGGCGCGCGCCTGCCGGAGAACATCACGCCGGAATTTGTGCGTGACGAAGTGGCCGCCGGGCGCGCGATTATCCCCGCCAACATTAACCACCCGGAATCCGAGCCGATGATTATTGGCCGCAACTTCCTGGTGAAGGTCAACGCTAACATCGGTAACTCGGCCGTCACCTCCTCCATCGAAGAAGAGGTGGAAAAACTTGTCTGGTCAACGCGCTGGGGCGCGGACACGGTAATGGATCTCTCCACCGGCCGCTACATTCACGAAACCCGCGAGTGGATCCTGCGTAACAGCCCGGTTCCGATTGGCACCGTCCCGATTTATCAGGCGCTGGAGAAGGTCAACGGCATTGCCGAAGATCTGACCTGGGAAGCGTTCCGCGACACGCTTCTGGAGCAGGCCGAGCAGGGCGTCGACTACTTCACCATTCACGCGGGTGTGCTGCTGCGCTACGTGCCGATGACCGCGAAGCGTCTGACCGGCATCGTCTCGCGCGGCGGTTCGATCATGGCGAAGTGGTGCCTCTCCCATCACCAGGAGAACTTCCTCTACGAACACTTCCGCGAGATCTGCGAAATCTGCGCCGCGTACGATGTCTCTCTGTCGCTGGGCGACGGCCTGCGCCCGGGCTCCATCCGCGATGCTAACGACGAAGCACAGTTTGCCGAGCTGCACACGCTGGGCGAGCTGACCAAAATCGCCTGGGAGTATGACGTGCAGGTGATGATTGAAGGCCCGGGACACGTGCCGATGCAGATGATCCGCCGCAACATGACCGAAGAGCTGGAGCACTGCCACGAAGCGCCGTTCTACACGCTGGGGCCACTGACCACCGACATCGCGCCGGGCTATGACCACTTCACGTCAGGCATTGGCGCGGCGATGATCGGCTGGTTCGGCTGCGCCATGCTCTGCTACGTGACGCCGAAAGAGCACCTCGGCCTGCCAAACAAAGAGGACGTGAAGCAGGGGCTGATTACCTACAAAATTGCCGCCCACGCGGCGGATCTGGCCAAAGGCCACCCGGGCGCGCAAATCCGCGATAACGCCATGTCGAAGGCGCGCTTTGAATTCCGCTGGGAAGATCAGTTCAACCTGGCGCTGGACCCGTTCACCGCCCGCGCCTACCACGACGAAACCCTGCCGCAGGAATCGGGCAAAGTCGCGCACTTCTGCTCCATGTGCGGACCAAAATTCTGCTCGATGAAAATCAGCCAGGAAGTGCGCGACTACGCCGCCACGCAAACCATTGAAGTGGGTATGGCGGACATGTCTGAAACCTTCCGCGCCAAAGGCGGCGAAATCTACCTCAAAAAAGAGGAGGCGTAATGTACCAGCCCGATTTCCCACCCGTCCCCTACCGTTTAGGGCTCTATCCGGTGGTGGACAGCGTGGCGTGGATAGCGCGACTGCTGGAGGCAGGCGTTCGCACCCTCCAGCTGCGCATCAAGGATAAGCGCGATGACGAAGTGGAAGCCGATGTGGTTGCCGCCATTGCGCTGGGGCGTCGGTATAACGCCCGCCTGTTTATCAACGACTACTGGCGGCTGGCCGTTAAGCACCGGGCGTACGGCGTGCATCTGGGTCAGGAGGACCTGGAAACAACGGATCTGAGCGCAATCCGTGAAGCCGGGCTGCGTCTTGGCGTGTCAACGCACGATGACATGGAGATCGACGTGGCCCTGGCGGCCCGTCCCTCTTACATCGCGCTCGGTCACGTCTTCCCGACGCAAACCAAGCAGATGCCCTCCGCACCGCAGGGTCTGACGCAGCTGGCAAGTCACGTTAAACGCCTTGCCGATTACCCCACCGTCGCCATCGGCGGAATCAGCCTTGAACGGGCCCCGGCGGTGCTGGAGACCGGCGTCGGAAGCATCGCCGTCGTCAGCGCCATCACCCAGGCCGCAGACTGGCGGTCCGCCACCGAACAGCTGTTACAGCTGGCAGGAGCAGGCGATGAATGATCGCGACTTTATGCGCTACAGCCGTCAGATCCTGCTGGAGGATATCGCCATCGACGGCCAGCAAAAACTGCTCGCCAGCCGGGTGCTGATTGTTGGCCTGGGAGGATTAGGCGCACCCGCCGCGCTCTATCTGGCAGGTGCGGGCATCGGCACGCTGGTGCTGGCCGACGACGATGAGGTCCACCTCAGCAATCTGCAGCGGCAAATCCTCTTTACTACCGACGATATCAACCAGCCGAAAGCGAAAATCACCCGGCAGCGGCTGAACCAGCTTAACCCGGATATCGAGCTGATTGCCTTACAGGAGCGTCTTAGCGGTGAAAGCCTGCACCGTGAAGTCGCCCTTGCCGACGTGGTGCTGGACTGTACTGACAACATGGCGACGCGCCAGGCGATCAACGCCGCCTGCGTGGCCAATCATACGCCGCTTATCACCGCCAGCGCGGTGGGGTTCGGCGGGCAAATGATGGTTCTGACGCCACCGTGGACGCAGGGCTGCTATCGCTGCCTGTGGCCGGACGATGCCGAGCCGACGCGCAACTGCCGTACGGCGGGCATTCTGGGTCCGGTGGTCGGCGTGATGGGCACCATGCAGGCGCTGGAGGCTATCAAGCTGCTCAGCGGCATGGAGACGGAACGCAATACGCTGCGGCTGTTTGATGCCCGCTCCAGCGGCTGGCGCCAGCTGGCGTTACGCCGCGCCAGCCGCTGCCCGGTATGCGGAGGCTGCGATGCGCATTCTGTTTAACGATGAGCCGATGAGATGCGACGACGGGCTTACCGTTGCCGCACTGCTCGACAAGCTGCGTCAGCTCAAGCCGGGAACGGCGCTGGCGCTCAATCAACAGATCCTGCCGCGCGAGCAGTGGGAACATCAGCAGGTCAATGACGGCGACCAGATCCTGCTGTTTCAGGTTATCGCAGGGGGCTGAGATGTTACGTATTGCCGATAAGGTTTTTGATTCGCATCTGTTTACCGGAACCGGAAAATTCGCCTCGCCGCAGCTGATGGTGGATGCCATTCGTGAAAGCGGCAGCCAGCTGGTGACGCTGGCGCTCAAGCGCGTGGATCTGCGCCATCACAGCGATGCCATTCTGGCTCCGTTGCTGGAAGCAGGCGTGACGCTGCTGCCCAACACCTCCGGAGCGAAAACCGCCGAAGAGGCGATTTTCGCCGCACAGCTGGCGCGTGAAGCGCTCGGCACCCGCTGGCTGAAGCTGGAAATCCATCCGGATGCCCGCTGGCTGCTGCCCGACCCGATTGAAACGCTGAAAGCGGCTGAAAAGCTGGTTCAGCAAGGGTTTACCGTCCTGCCTTACTGCGGGGCCGACCCGGTGCTGTGCAAACGTCTCGAAGAGGTCGGCTGCGCCGCCGTCATGCCGCTGGGGGCCCCCATTGGCTCCAACCAGGGGCTGGAAACCCGCGCGATGCTGGAAATCATTATTGAGCAGGCCACCGTGCCGGTGGTGGTGGATGCGGGCATTGGCGTGCCCAGCCATGCCGCGCAGGCGCTGGAAATGGGGGCTGACGCGGTGCTGGTAAATACGGCTATCGCGGTTGCCGACGATCCGGTCATGATGGCGCGGGCATTCCGCCTGGCCGTGGAGGCTGGCCTGCTGGCAAGGGGATCAGGTCCCGGCTCGCGCAGTTTCCAGGCGCAGGCCACCAGCCCGCTGACCGGTTTTCTGGAGGCGATCTCATGAGCACGTTTACCGAGCGCTTGCGACAGCTTAACTGGGACGACATTGCCCTGCGCATCAACAGCAAAACGGCGGATGACGTGGAGCGCGCGCTGCATGCCCGTCAGCTGACCCGCGAGGATCTGATGGCCCTGCTCTCCCCGGCGGCCAGCGCGTACCTCGAACCAATGGCTCAGCGAGCGCAGCGGCTCACCCGCCAGCGTTTTGGCAACACGGTGAGCTTCTACGTGCCGCTCTATCTCTCCAACCTGTGCGCCAATGACTGCACCTACTGCGGCTTCTCCATGAGCAACCGCATCAGGCGTAAAACCCTTGATGCGGGTGAGATTGCCCGTGAGTGTGCAGCCATCCGTGAAATGGGCTTTGAACATCTTCTGCTGGTCACGGGCGAACATCAGGGAAAAGTGGGAATGGACTATTTCCGTCAGCACCTTCCCGCCATTCGCCGTCAGTTTGCGTCATTGCAGATGGAAGTGCAGCCTCTGTCGCAGGAGGAGTACGCGGAGCTCAAAACGCTCGGGCTGGACGGCGTTATGGTCTATCAGGAAACCTACCACGAGGCGACGTACGCCCGGCACCACCTGAAAGGCAAGAAACAGGATTTCTTTTTCCGCCTGGAAACGCCGGACAGGCTGGGGCGCGCCGGCATCGACAAAATCGGTCTGGGTGCGCTGATCGGGCTCTCCGACAGCTGGCGGGTGGATTGTTACATGGTGGCGGAACATCTGCTTTGGCTTCAACAGCGCTACTGGCAGAGCCGTTATTCCATCTCCTTCCCGCGCCTGCGTCCCTGCGCGGGAGGAATTGAACCGGCTTCTCTGATGGATGAACGCCAGCTGGTGCAGACCATCTGCGCGTTTCGCCTGCTCGCGCCGGAAGTGGAATTATCGCTCTCAACGCGCGAGTCCCCGGCGTTTCGCGATCGCGTCATCCCGCTTGCGATTAACAACGTCAGCGCATTTTCCAAAACGCAGCCTGGCGGCTACGCCGACGATCGTCCGGAGCTGGAACAGTTTGTACCGCATGATGGCCGACGTCCGGAAGCGGTCGCTGCCGCCCTGACGGCGCAGGGTCTGCAGCCTGTCTGGAAAGACTGGGACAGTTGGCTGGGAAGAGCCTCGCAATAACGATGAAACGGGCTGCAACCTGGTAAAAAATTGTCGAGGGTCGACGAAAAGGCAAAACCGGATGGTTGTCGGCAATCGTCCGGTTTTTTATTGTCACACGGTCAGCAACGGATGCTGACCAGGGCGAAAAGCTTCTTCCTCGTTTCGCCCTGCCTCTGGCTCATTGCACAAACAGCCCCTACCAGTTTAATAAGTATTTTCTTAATGGTTCTTAAGATAAATCATCCCGCCAGAAATCGTGTGCCGTATAATTCACCGCTAACCGCAGGACAGCGACTATGCTGAGAGGATATCGGCAGACGAAAAGTATTCACCATCAGGAACGATGTACAGCTCATGGCACTTCACAGCAAAAAGCTCTCTTTTACCCGGCCCATTATGCTCAGCTTTGCGGGGATCCTCTGCAGTTTTGCGGTGATCGCGATCGCGGTGACGCTTTCGCAACGGAAGGATTTTCTTGAGGATTATCATAAGATCAATAGCAACTTCACGCACAACCTGGCGGTGAACTACACCGAATCTATCCTGCGTGAAAACGACTATATCCTGGGCCGTTCCGCGATGTACTTTGCGCGCGACGACAGGCTAAACGAGACGCTCAACGTCAACCCGACGCAAGGGCTGCAGATGATGATGCATTTGCAGAACCTGATGCCGACCGTCTCCTCCATCTCGCTGGCGGACACGCAGGGGCATTATCTTCGCGCACCGGAAGTGCTCCCCATGGAGACGAGTAAAACTTTCGATCCCCGGACGAGGCCGTGGTTTGTCGCTCAGGCGGAAGCCAGCATCTTCAGCCACTATACCCGTCCTTATATGGATTACTTTACGGGGCACCCCACGGTCACTCTTTATAAGCCAGTGATTTCACCAGAAGGCAGACTGAAGGGAACGCTCGCGTTTCATCTCGATTTGACGTCAATGGGCTACACCCTGCGTCAGATGGTGGCGCCCGTTCAGGGGGAATTCTTCGTCGTCGAACGCGATGGTGCCGTGGTGCTGCATCCAGATACCGGCGCGCTCTTCAAGCAGTACGTGAGCGAAGCGCTGATGGACAAAATGACCAGCGGTGAAGGTCATCTTTACGACAAGAAAAGCAACGCCTGGTATTACTACTACTCGTTTACCAACCCGGACTGGTTTGTCATCTACCGGGTATCCGGCGCGACGCTTACCGATATTACCCGCCACGAAACGACGATCGTTGGCTGGGGGTTTGCGCTGGCGGCCATCATCATCATCCTCTTCGGCTTATACCTCCGCCATGCCTCGCGTAGCGTGCTGATGCACATTATCAATGCCATCAAAACCGGCGACGTCAGCGAGGCGCCGCGCCTGGAAGCGATGCTGAGCCACACGATTCAGTCCAATAAAGAGCGCGAAATGGCGTATGTGCGCCAGGCCACCCACGATGCGTTGACGGGCTGTAAAAACCGCCGCGCGTTCGACAGCGATGTCGCAGAGCTGCTGAATACCCAGCAGCCTTTCGCGATGGCGCTGGTGGACATTGATAACTTCAAGTCAATTAACGACACGCTGGGTCACCTGACCGGTGATATCGTTCTGCGCAACGTGGCTCGGGAAGGGATCCAGATCATGCAGCCACATCACGTCTCGCTTTACCGTTATGGTGGAGAAGAGTTCGCGGTAATTTTCCAGGCGGAGCAGATGACTTCAGCGCTCTCCTTGCTGGAAGCGTGGCGTACCGCCGTTGAAAATCGCGTCTGGCGGGAAGAAAACCTGCGCGTTACGTTCAGCGGTGGTCTTGGGGAGTGGCATTTTGAACCGCTGGAACAATTCGTCGGAAGCGTTGATAACGCCCTTTACAGCGCCAAACAGCAGGGAAAAAACCGCATCGTTCGCACATCCATAAGTTAATCCTCTCTCCTTCACCCTGCCCGTTTCGACGGGCCGGGTACCCGCCAGTGTAAAATTGTAACCGGTTTCAGAAAATCGCCTGTTTCTTTGTGATGCCTGACACACAATCGCGGTAAAGCGGTTGTTGAAGCGGTCTGCACGGGATAATTATCAATAAACACATGTAGATCGAGGCTGATTATGAAGAACATCGTTTTATGCTGTGCAGCGGGAATGTCAACCAGCATGCTGGTTCAACGTATGAAAGACGCCGCGCAGAAAAAAGGGGTTGAAGTCACCATTAAAGCCGTTCCGGTTGCGGAGTTTAAAGACAACATCGCGACGGCCGACATCGTATTACTGGGGCCACAGGTTAAATACGAGCAGGCTAAATTACAGGCGCAGGCCGACCCGTTGGGGAAAAAGGTCGCGGTGATCGACATGATGGATTACGGCATGATGAAAGGTGATGCCGTACTGGATAAAGCGCTCAAACTACTGGAGTCATAATGGAAGACTTAGAAACCACGATTATGGAACTGCTTGTTAACGCAGGCGCAGCGCGCAGTGCGGCCCTGACGGCGTTGCAGATGGCGCGTAAAGGTGAGTTTGACGAAGCTGAAAAAGCGATGGAAGAGTCGCGTGAATATGTGAAGCATGCGCACACCATACAGACGCAGCTTATTGGTCTTGATGAGGGGACCGGGAAGCTTCCGGTTAACCTGATCACCGTCCACTCTCAGGATCACCTGATGAACGCCATGGTCATTCAGGACCTGGCAGGCGATATGATTGAGCTTTATCGCCGGATCCCGTTAGTGAATTGAAAACATGCAGATGTAAAAAAACCCGCCGAGGCGGGTTTTTTATTAGCGGCTCAACGATTACTCGTTGTCGGAACCACCCAGACCTGCGTTCAGCAGTTCTGCCAGGCTCGCGGATGCATCTTCAGCAGTCACCTGCGGTGCAGCTGGCAGTTCGCCCGCAGCACGACGACGCATACGATCCTGATGGTACGCATAACCGGTACCAGCCGGGATCAGACGACCCACGATAACGTTCTCTTTCAGACCGCGCAGTTCATCACGCTTACCTGCAACAGCGGCTTCGGTCAGGACACGAGTCGTTTCCTGGAACGATGCTGCAGAGATGAAGGACTCGGTTGCCAGAGACGCTTTGGTGATACCCAGCAGATCGCGCGAGAAGGTCGCACCGATTTTGCCGTTCGCTTCCAGTTCGCGGTTAGCGATCTTGACGCGTGAGTATTCAACCTGCTCGCCTTCCAGGAACTCGGAGCTGCCCGCGTTTTCGATGGTTGCTTTACGCAGCATCTGACGAACGATAACTTCGATGTGTTTATCGTTAATCTTAACGCCCTGCAGGCGGTATACGTCCTGTACTTCGTTAACGATGTAACGAGTAACAGCATGCACACCACGCAGACGCAGGATGTCGTGCGGCGCTTCTGGACCGTCGGAAACCACGTCACCACGTTCTACGCGTTCACCTTCGAACACGTTGAGCTGACGCCACTTAGGAATCATCTCTTCGTACGGTTCGCTGCCATCTACTGGAGTGATAACCAGACGGCGCTTACCTTTGGTCTCTTTACCGAAGGAGATGATACCGCTGATTTCAGCCAGGATTGCCGGCTCTTTCGGACGACGTGCTTCGAACAGGTCCGCAACGCGTGGCAGACCACCGGTGATGTCCTTGGTACCGCCGGATTCCTGAGGAATACGCGCCAGGGTGTCACCAGAGCTGATCTGTACGCCATCTTCCAGCTGTACAATCGCTTTACCCGGCAGGAAGTACTGCGCAGGCATATCGGTACCTGGGATCAGAACGTCGTTACCCTGAGCATCAACGATTTTCAGTGCAGGACGCAGATCTTTACCGCCGGTAGTACGTTCAGCAGAATCCAGAACCACCAGAGAAGACAGACCGGTCAGCTCGTCGGTCTGACGAGTAATGGTCTGGCCGTCAATCATGTCAGTGAAGCGGATGAAACCACTTACTTCGGTGATAACCGGCATGGTGTGTGGATCCCAGTTTGCAACGGTTTCACCGCCGGCAACCTGCTCGCCATCACCTTTCGCCATAACCGCACCGTAAGGCACTTTATAGCTCTCTTTGGTACGACCGAATTCGTCGATCAGCTTCAGCTCGGTGTTACGGGAAGTGATGACCAGTTTACCGCTGGAGTTCACAACCGACTTCGCGTTGCTGAGCTTGATGCTACCTTTGTTTTTCACCTGGATGCTGGATTCAGCAGCCGCACGAGATGCCGCACCACCGATGTGGAACGTACGCATCGTCAGCTGTGTACCCGGCTCACCGATGGACTGTGCCGCGATAACGCCGATGGCTTCACCTTTGTTGATGATGTGGCCACGCGCCAGGTCACGACCGTAGCAGTGCGCACATACACCAAAGTCGGTGTCACAGGATACAACGGAACGCACCTTCACGGAGTCAACAGAGTTCGCTTCCAGCAGGTCACACCACTGTTCGTGCAGCAGGGTGTTGCGTGGAACCAGAATGTCTGCGGTGCCCGGCTTCAGGATGTCTTCCGCGGTCACACGACCCAGTACGCGATCGCGCAGTGGCTCTTTAACATCACCACCCTCGATAACCGGGGTCATGGTGATACCTTCGAGGGTGCCACAATCGTCTTCGGTCACAACCAGATCCTGCGCAACGTCTACCAGACGACGCGTCAGATAACCGGAGTTCGCGGTTTTCAGTGCGGTATCCGCCAGACCTTTACGCGCACCGTGCGTGGAGATGAAGTACTGGAGTACGTTCAGACCTTCACGGAAGTTCGCGGTGATTGGCGTTTCGATGATGGAGCCATCTGGCTTCGCCATCAGACCACGCATACCTGCCAGCTGACGAATCTGTGCTGCAGAACCACGCGCACCGGAGTCGGCCATCATGTAGATGCTGTTGAAGGAAACCTGCTGCTCTTCTACGCCGTCACGGTTAATCACGGTTTCGGTCTGCAGGTTGTCCATCATCGCTTTGGATACACGATCGTTCGCCGCTGCCCAGATATCGATAACTTTGTTATAGCGTTCGCCCGCGGTAACCAGACCAGACTGGAACTGCTCCTGGATCTCAGCAACTTCAGCTTCCGCTTCAGAGATGATCTCGTGTTTCTTCTCTGGGATGACCATGTCATCGATACCAACAGATGCACCTGAACGCGCTGCATACGCAAAGCCGGTGTACATAGTCTGGTCAGCGAAGATAACGGTCGGCTTCAGGCCCAGAATGCGGTAACAGGTGTTCAGCATTTTGGAGATCGCTTTCTTGCCCAGCGCCTGGTTGACGATGGAGAAAGGCAGACCTTTCGGTACGATCATCCACAGAATGGCACGGCCAACGGTCGTGTCTTTCAGGCTGGTTTTCGCAACGAATTCGCCGTTTGCATCTTTTTCGTATTCGGTGATACGCACTTTAACGCGCGCATGCAGAGAGGCCAGGCCAGCGCGATAAATACGCTCAGCTTCTTTCGGGCCAGTCAGCACCATGCCTTCGCCTTTGGCGTTAACACAGTCACGGGTCATGTAGTACAGACCCAGTACAACGTCCTGAGAAGGAACAATGATTGGCTCACCGTTCGCTGGAGACAGGATGTTGTTGGTAGACATCATCAGCGCACGCGCTTCGAGCTGGGCTTCCAGCGTCAGCGGTACGTGAACAGCCATCTGGTCACCATCGAAGTCGGCGTTATATGCCGCACAAACCAGCGGGTGCAGCTGGATCGCTTTACCTTCGATCAGTACCGGCTCAAATGCCTGGATACCCAGACGGTGCAGGGTTGGTGCACGGTTCAGCAGTACCGGGTGTTCGCGGATCACTTCGTCCAGGATATCCCAAACGACAGCTTCTTCACGCTCAACCATTTTCTTCGCGGCTTTGATGGTGGTGGCGAGTCCTCGCAACTCCAGCTTGCCGTAGATGAATGGTTTGAACAGTTCCAGTGCCATTTTCTTCGGCAGACCGCACTGATGCAGACGCAGGTATGGACCTACGGTGATTACAGAACGACCGGAGTAGTCAACACGCTTACCGAGCAGGTTCTGACGGAAACGACCCTGTTTACCTTTGATCATGTCGGCCAAAGATTTCAGAGGACGTTTGTTAGAACCGGTGATCGCACGACCACGACGACCGTTATCCAGCAGGGCATCTACCGCTTCCTGCAGCATACGTTTTTCGTTGCGTACGATGATGTCCGGCGCAGCCAGATCCAGCAGACGTTTCAGACGGTTGTTACGGTTGATCACGCGACGATACAGATCGTTCAGATCGGACGTTGCGAAACGACCACCATCCAGCGGTACCAGTGGACGCAGATCTGGCGGCAGAACCGGCAGAACGGTCAGGATCATCCACTCTGGCTTGTTACCAGACTGAACGAACGCTTCCAGCAGTTTGATACGCTTGGTCAGCTTTTTACGCTTGGTTTCGGAGTTGGTTTCGTTCAGCTCTTCACGCAGCTGCTCGCACTCTTGCTCCAGATCCATGCTCTTCAGCAGGGCCTGAATAGCTTCCGCACCCATCTTCGCATCGAATTCGTCACCGAACTCTTCCAGCGCGTCCAGATACTGCTCTTCAGTCAGGATCTGATGACGTTCCAGGTTCGTCATCCCGCCTTCGATTACCACATAAGATTCGAAGTACAGAACACGTTCGATATCGCGCAGCGGCATATCCAGCAGCAGACCGATACGGGACGGCAGAGATTTCAGGAACCAGATGTGAGCAGTTGGAGACGCCAGCTCGATGTGGCCCATACGCTCACGGCGTACTTTGGTCTGGGTCACTTCAACGCCGCACTTCTCACAGATCACACCACGGTGTTTCAGGCGCTTGTACTTACCGCACAGGCACTCGTAATCTTTTACTGGCCCGAAAATACGCGCACAGAAAAGGCCGTCACGCTCAGGTTTGAACGTACGGTAGTTGATGGTTTCCGGCTTTTTAACTTCACCGAAAGACCATGAACGGATCATGTCTGGCGAAGCCAGAGCAATTTTGATCGCATCAAACTCTTCGGTTTTAGTCTGCGCTTTCAGAAACTTTAATAAATCTTTCACGGATTTGCTCCCGTCGGAGTTAGCACAATCCGGTGCCGGGGATTAACCCGGCACCAGTGACCTGTTTGAGCGAGAATTACTCGTCTTCCAGTTCGATGTTGATACCCAGCGAACGAATCTCTTTCAACAGTACGTTGAAGGATTCTGGCATGCCTGGTTCCATCTGATGGTTGCCGTCCACGATGTTTTTATACATCTTGGTACGACCGTTCACGTCATCAGACTTAACGGTGAGCATTTCCTGCAGGGTGTATGCCGCGCCGTATGCTTCCAGCGCCCACACTTCCATCTCCCCGAAGCGCTGACCACCGAACTGTGCCTTACCACCCAGCGGCTGCTGAGTAACCAGGCTGTAAGAACCGGTAGAACGAGCGTGCATCTTGTCGTCGACCAGGTGGTTCAGTTTCAGCATGTACATGTAACCTACGGTTACCGGACGTTCGAACTGTTCACCAGTACGGCCGTCAAACAGCGTAATCTGACCAGACGTTGGCAGACCACCCAGTTGCAGCAGCTCTTTAATTTCAGCTTCTTTTGCACCGTCGAATACCGGCGTTGCAATTGGCATACCTTTGCGCAGGTTCTCTGCCAGACGCAGCACTTCTTCATCGCTGAAGGTGTTCAGGTCGACTTTCTGACGCACGTCGGTACCCAGATCGTAGGCACGCTGGATGAATTCGCGCAGTTTCGCGACTTCCTGCTGCTGTTTCAGCATGGCGTTGATCTTGTCGCCGATGCCTTTCGCAGCCATACCCAGGTGAGTTTCCAGGATCTGACCAATGTTCATACGAGACGGTACGCCCAGTGGGTTCAGTACGATATCTACCGGCGTACCGTTAGCATCGTGCGGCATATCTTCGATCGGGTTGATCTTAGAGATAACACCCTTGTTACCGTGACGACCTGCCATCTTATCACCAGGCTGGATCTGACGTTTAACAGCCAGATACACCTTAACAATCTTCAGCACGCCTGGTGCCAGATCGTCGCCCTGAGTGATTTTGCGGCGTTTCGCTTCGAGTTTTTTCTCGAACTCGTGTTTCAGTTCGTCATACTGCTCAGCCAGCTGTTCCAGCTGATTTTGTTTCTCTTCGTCGGTCAGGCCCAGTTCCAGCCAGCGATCGCGTGGCAGTTTGTCGAGCTTCTCAGCTTCAACGCCACCGGCAACCAGCACCGCATAGATACGGCTGAACAGACCCGCTTCGAGGATCTGCAGTTCTTCAGACAGGTCTTTCTTAGCCTGTTTGAGCTGCATCTCTTCGATTTCCAGCGCACGCTTATCTTTCTCAACGCCGTCACGAGTGAAGACCTGAACGTCGATAACCGTACCGGAAACACCGTTTGGTACGCGCAGAGAAGAGTCTTTAACGTCAGACGCTTTCTCACCGAAGATGGCACGCAGCAGTTTCTCTTCTGGCGTCAGCTGGGTTTCACCTTTAGGCGTAACCTTACCTACCAGAATGTCGCCGCCGGTCACTTCCGCACCGATGTAAACGATACCGGATTCATCCAGTTTGGAGAGTGCAGCTTCACCCACGTTAGGGATGTCAGCGGTGATCTCTTCTGGCCCCAGCTTGGTGTCACGGGACACACATGCCAGTTCCTGAATGTGGATGGTGGTGAAACGATCTTCCTGAACCACACGCTCGGAGACGAGGATGGAGTCTTCGAAGTTGTAACCGTTCCACGGCATGAACGCTACGCGCATGTTCTGACCGAGCGCCAGTTCACCGAGGTCGGTGGACGGACCGTCTGCCAGCACGTCGCCGCGCTCAACTGGCTCACCCAGAGATACGCAAGGCATCTGGTTGATACAGGTGTTCTGGTTAGAACGGGTGTATTTGGTCAGGTTATAAATGTCGATACCTGCTTCGCCCGGATACATCTCGTCTTCGTTAACTTTGATAACGATACGGGATGCGTCGACGTACTGAACGGTACCGCCACGCTTAGCAACTGCAGTAACACCGGAGTCAACGGCAACAGCACGTTCCATACCGGTACCAACCAGCGGCTTATCAGCGCGCAGAGTTGGAACGGCCTGACGTTGCATGTTCGCACCCATCAATGCACGGTTGGCGTCATCGTGTTCCAGGAACGGGATCAGGGACGCACCGACGGATACCACCTGCTGGGTGGATACGTCCATGTAGTCAACCTGGTCGCGGCTGAACAAGCTGGATTCGCCTTTGCTACGGCAGGTCACCAGATCTTCTACAAAGTGGCCTTCGTCATCCAGGTTGGAGTTCGCCTGAGCGATAACGTAGTTGCCTTCTTCAATAGCAGACAGGTAGTGAATTTCGTCGGTTACAACACCGTCAGTCACTTTACGGTACGGCGTCTCAAGGAAACCGTATTCGTTCGTCTGTGCGTACACGGACAGGGAGTTGATCAGACCGATGTTTGGACCTTCAGGCGTTTCGATTGGACATACGCGACCGTAGTGCGTCGGGTGTACGTCTCGAACTTCAAAGCCTGCACGTTCACGGGTCAGACCGCCTGGGCCGAGTGCAGAGATACGACGTTTGTGCGTAATCTCAGACAGCGGGTTGTTCTGGTCCATGAACTGAGACAGCTGGCTGGAACCAAAGAACTCTTTCACTGCTGCAGAAATCGGCTTGGCGTTGATCATATCCTGAGGCATCAGGGTATCCAGATCGCCCAGAGACAGACGCTCTTTCACCGCACGCTCTACACGCACCAGGCCAACGCGGAACTGGTTTTCCGCCATTTCGCCGACGGAACGGATACGACGGTTGCCGAGGTGGTCGATATCGTCCACTTCGCCTTTACCGTTACGGATATCGATGAGCTTCTTCATCACTTCGATGATGTCGTCTTTGCTCAGGATACCGGAACCTTCGATTTCGTCGCGCAGCAGAGAACGGTTGAACTTCATACGACCAACCGCAGACAGATCGTAGCGGTCTTCGGAGAAGAACAGATTCTCGAACAGGCTTTCCGCCGCTTCGCGAGTTGGTGGCTCACCAGGACGCATCATGCGGTAGATTTCAACCAGCGCGCTCAGACGATCGGTCGTTGGGTCGACGCGTACAGTCTCAGAGATGTACGGACCGTGGTCCAGATCGTTGGTGAACAGCGTTTCGATACGTTTGTGGCCAGCCTGACTCAGTTTAGCCAGCAGATCCAGGCTCAGCTCCATGTTAGCCGGGCAGATCAGCTCGCCAGTTGATTCATCAACGTAATCTTTCGCGGCTACTTTTCCTGCAATGTATTCAACCGGAACTTCGATGTGTTTGATATCATCTTTTTCCAGCTGGCGGATGTGGCGCGCGGTGATACGGCGACCTTTTTCCACATACACTTTGCCGTCGGCTTCGATGTCGAACGACGCGGTCTCACCACGCAGACGTTCCGGCACCAGCTCCATCTGCAGCTTGTTGTCGCGGATTTCAAAGATCACTTTCTCAAAGAACAGGTCCAGGATCTGCTCAGTGGTATAGTTCAGTGCACGCAGAATGATGGTTGCAGGCAGTTTACGGCGACGGTCGATACGGACAAACAGGTTGTCTTTTGGATCGAACTCGAAGTCCAGCCAGGAACCACGGTAAGGAATGATGCGTGCGTTATACAGTACTTTACCGGAAGAGTGTGTTTTACCTTTATCGCTGTCGAAGAAGACGCCCGGGCTACGATGCAGCTGGGAAACGATAACACGCTCAGTACCGTTGATAACGAAAGTACCGTTGTCAGTCATGAGTGGAATTTCACCCATGTAGACTTCTTGTTCTTTAATGTCTTTTACGGTGCCTTCCGGCGCTTCGCGCTCGTAGATCACCAGACGCAGTTTTACGCGCAGCGGTGCGGAATAGGTCACGCCACGGATCTGACATTCCTGAACGTCAAACACCGGTTCGCCAAGGCGGTAGCTGACGTACTGCAGCTCGGAGTTACCGCTGTAGCTCTGAATCGGGAACACGGAACGGAAGGCTGCTTCCAGACCGTACTGCCCTTCAGGATCTTGCTCGATAAACTTCTGGAACGAGTCAAGCTGGATAGAAAGGAGATATGGAATGTCCAGAACTTGTGGACGTTTACCAAAATCCTTACGAATACGTTTTTTCTCGGTATAGGAGTAAACCATAGGGTTCCTCAGCTCGCTGACAAGTCGACCCATCTGTCCGACGAAGGGACAGTTTGTGCAACACCATTTTGTGGACCGGAAAATTGAATACTTTCCGCAATACCTGTTGCTATCACGCTTAAATCATTTCGTCGCGATTTACACAGAGCGAGCACCCTGTCGCAATATATTAAGTCGTCGATAGAAACATGCATTGTCAGGACAATCAGCAGTCAAACAGTGTGAAATGCTACTGATGCCTTACAGCGCAAAAAGGCTGGTGACTAAAAAGTCACCAGCCATCAGCCTAATGACTTAGGCTGCAACCAGAAAAGTTGGCTTATTTAACTTCAACTTCAGCGCCAGCTTCTTCCAGAGATTTTTTCAGTGCTTCTGCGTCGTCTTTGCTCACGCCTTCTTTCAGCGCAGCTGGAGCAGATTCTACCAGGTCTTTAGCTTCTTTCAGACCCAGGCCAGTTGCGCCACGTACTGCTTTGATAACAGCAACTTTGTTCGCGCCAGCAGCTTTCAGAATTACGTCGAATTCAGTTTTTTCTTCAGCAGCTTCAGCCGGGCCCGCAGCTACAGCTACAGCAGCAGCAGCAGAAACACCGAATTTTTCTTCCATTGCAGAAACCAGCTCTACAACGTCCATTACGGACATAGCTGCTACTGCTTCAATGATTTGATCTTTAGTGATAGACATTTAAATTGTTCCTGAAAATCAGAATAAGTTTATACGTAAGCAAATGCTTTATAAAGATAACTGCGATTAAGCAGCTTCTTTCGCATCGCGTACAGCAGCCAGAGTGCGAACCAGTTTGCCAGCCGCAGCTTCTTTCATGGTTGCCATCAGGCGTGCAATTGCTTCTTCGTAGGTCGGCAGGGTTGCCAGGCGATCGATTTGCGATGCCGGGATCAACTCACCTTCAAAGGCTGCAGCTTTGACCTCAAATTTTGCATTCGCTTTCGCGAACTCTTTGAACAGACGAGCAGCAGCGCCCGGGTGTTCCATAGAGTATGCAATCAGGGTCGGACCAACAAACGTGTCTTTCAGGCACTCGAACTGAGTACCTTCAACTACGCGGCGCAGCAGGGTGTTACGAACAACACGCATGTATACGCCAGCTTCACGACCTGCTTTACGCAGTTCAGTCATTTTGTCTACAGTAACGCCACGGGAATCCGCAACTACTGCAGACAGCGCGCCTTTGGCTACTTCGCTGACTTCAGCAACAATCGCTTGTTTGTCTTGAAGATTTAAAGCCATTAGCTTTGCTCCTGGATGTTTGCCGGAACTCATGTTCCGGAACTCACTTCACTCTTCCCAACGGAAAGAGCGTCTTAATACGGTGAGCAGAAACAAGCCAGAGTATCCAAAAATAATCTTAGCGTTCTGTCACCGTCTACGCAGGGGATTAAGTCTCTTGCGAAACACCTGCGGTCTTCGACGGAGGCCTGGATTAGGCCAGGCTCCAACGAACAAATCTTTTAGCCGCTAACTTTTGTTAGCAAACGTGGGGGTAAGATTGTAGACAAAATCACCGCCCACGTAAAGGCATTAGTTTGCAGCAGCGCTCAGGCCAGCCTGGTCAACTGCAACACCTGCACCCATGGTGGTGGAGATGCTAACTTTCTTGATGTACACGCCTTTCGCCTGAGTTGGTTTTGCTTTTTTCAGCGCAACCAGCAGAGCTTCCAGGTTTTCTTTCAGTTTGTCAGCGTCAAAGTCCACTTTACCGATGGTGGTGTGGATGATGCCGTTTTTGTCGTTACGATAACGAACCTGACCTGCTTTAGCGTTCTTAACCGCTTCAGCAACGTTAGGCGTTACAGTACCCACTTTCGGGTTTGGCATCAGGCCGCGTGGACCCAGAACCTGGCCCAGCTGGCCAACAACGCGCATTGCATCTGGAGAAGCAATAACAACGTCAAAGTTCATTTCGCCTTTCTTGATCTGATCAGCCAGATCTTCCATACCTACCAGTTCAGCGCCGGCAGCTTTAGCCGCTTCAGCGTTTGCACCCTGAGCAAATACAGCTACACGTACGGAACGGCCAGTACCGTGTGGCAGTACAGTTGCGCCACGAACGTTCTGATCAGATTTACGCGCGTCGATGCCCAGGTTAACGGCAACGTCAACGCTTTCAACGAACTTAGCAGTTGCCAGTTCTTTCAGCAGAGCGATAGCTTCGTTGATGTCGTACTGTTTGGTCGCATCAACTTTGTCACGGATCACGGACATGCGCTTGGTCAGTTTAGCCATTTCTTAGTCCTCCACTACCAGGCCCATGGAACGTGCAGTACCTTCGATTGAGCGAGTCATCGCTTCAATGTCGGCACCAGTCATGTCGGCAGCTTTGGTCTGCGCGATTTCCTGCAGCTGAGCGCGGGAAATTTTACCCACTTTGTCTTTGTTCGGTTTACCGGAACCAGACTTGATACCAGCCGCTTTCTTCAGCAGAACTGCTGCTGGAGGGGTTTTGGTAACGAAAGTGAAAGAACGGTCAGCGTAAACAGTGATTACGACTGGGATTGGCAGACCTTTTTCCAGGGATTCCGTTTTTGCGTTGAACGCTTTACAGAATTCCATGATGTTCACACCCTGCTGACCCAGAGCTGGACCAACTGGTGGACTTGGGTTCGCCATACCAGCTGCAACCTGCAGCTTGACGTAGGCTTGTACTTTCTTAGCCATTCTAAAATCCTCTGATTGGGTAATAGCGCCTCAGCGAGGCTCCCCGTGAATAAAATTCGTTTTACGGGCCGGGCCCATAAAAACAAAAGGCGCGAAATTGTATTCCAATCTCGCGCCCTGTGCAACGATTAAATCGTCGCTTTTTTGATCGCTGCTTAGGCTTTTTCGACCTGAGCAAAGTCCAGTTCTACCGGGGTCGCACGACCGAAGATAGATACAGAAACTTTCAGGCGGGACTTCTCGTAGTCCACTTCTTCAACGACGCCGTTAAAGTCAGCAAACGGACCGTCATTAACACGCACCATTTCACCCGGTTCAAACAGCGTTTTCGGACGCGGCTTATCACCAACCTGCTGCAGGCGGTTCATAATCGCATCCACTTCTTTGTCGCTGATTGGCGCCGGACGGTCAGACGTGCCGCCGATAAAGCCCATCACGCGCGGTACGCTGCGCACCAGGTGCCAGCTCGCGTCGTTCATCACCATCTGAACCAGTACGTAACCCGGGAAGAATTTGCGTTCGCTTTTGCGACGCTGGCCGCCACGGATCTCGACCACTTCTTCGGTCGGAACCATCACTTCGCCAAATAACTCTTCCATGTTGTGTAATTTGATATGCTCACGCAGCGACGTTGCTACGCGGCCTTCAAAACCGGAAAACGCCTGAACGACGTACCAGCGCTTTTTAGGGGCTTCAGACATCTCAGAACCTCAGGCCAGTGATAAAGGATACCAGGCGAACCAGAATACCATCCAGTCCCCACAGGATCAGTGACATTACAGCGGTAACCGCCGCTACGATCAGCGTGGTGTGCAATGTTTCCTGGCGAGTCGGCCAAATTACCTTACGGACTTCGGTACGCGCTTCGCGAGCAAAAGCGACAGTCGCTTTGCCTTTCGTCGTCAACAGCGCGACACCACCCGCTGCAGCAATCAGAATTACCACTGCAAGCGCGCGTAGCGGCAGCATCATGTCACGATAAAGGTAGTTGCCGACAATCGCTACGATCAGCAGAACGGCTACCACTACCCATTTCATCGCTTCCAGGCCGCGCCCGCTCCCTTGAGCTTCGGTATTCGCACTCATAAACCAACCTGTCAGAAGTATTCTACAAACATTTTCACCCCGCGATTGCGAGGCAAACCAAATCGAAATGCTCATTCGCTTTTCGAATTATACGCTCTCTGCAGAGCCTGTCTCAGCAATGATTATGACAAAAATAATCACTGATGAGCCAGGTTCTGACGTGAAAGCGTGCAAAAAGGGCATCAAATGATGCCCTTTTATTGCGCATTGCGTCAAATGTTATCAGCAATTAGCCGAGAACTTTAGCAACCACGCCCGCGCCAACGGTACGGCCACCTTCACGAATTGCGAAACGCAGACCGTCGTCCATCGCGATTGGGTGGATCAGAGTCACAACCATCTTGATGTTGTCGCCTGGCATTACCATCTCAACGCCTTCTGGCAGTTCGATGGTACCGGTCACGTCAGTAGTACGGAAGTAGAACTGTGGACGGTAGCCTTTGAAGAACGGAGTATGACGGCCGCCTTCGTCTTTGGACAGGATGTACACTTCAGATTCGAACTTGGTGTGCGGCTTGATTGAGCCTGGCTTAGCCAGAACCTGACCACGTTCGATTTCTTCACGTTTGATACCACGCAGCAGAACACCAACGTTCTCACCAGCACGGCCTTCGTCCAGCAGTTTGCGGAACATTTCAACGCCAGTACAGGTAGACTTCGCAGTCTCTTTGATACCAACGATTTCAACTTCTTCACCAACTTTGATGATACCGCGCTCTACACGACCGGTAACAACGGTACCACGACCGGAGATGGAGAATACGTCTTCGATTGGCAGCAGGAATGGCTTGTCAATCGCACGCTCTGGTTCTGGGATGTAAGAATCCAGGAAGCCAGCCAGTTCGATGATTTTCGCTTCCCACTCTGCGTCGCCTTCCAGCGCTTTCAGAGCAGAACCACGAACGATTGGGGTATCGTCGCCTGGGAAATCGTACTGAGACAGCAGTTCACGAACTTCCATCTCTACCAGTTCCAGCAGCTCTTCGTCATCAACCATGTCGCACTTGTTCAGGAACACGATGATGTAAGGAACGCCTACCTGACGACCCAGCAGGATGTGCTCACGAGTCTGAGGCATTGGGCCGTCAGTCGCAGCAACAACCAGGATCGCGCCGTCCATCTGCGCAGCACCGGTGATCATGTTTTTAACATAGTCGGCGTGGCCTGGGCAGTCTACGTGTGCGTAGTGGCGAGTCGGGGTGTCGTACTCAACGTGAGAGGTGTTGATGGTGATACCACGAGCTTTTTCTTCTGGTGCGTTATCGATCTGGTCGAATGCACGAGCAGAACCACCGTAGGTTTTTGCCAGAACGGTAGTGATTGCAGCGGTCAGCGTTGTTTTACCATGGTCAACGTGGCCGATAGTACCGACGTTAACGTGCGGTTTTGTACGTTCAAACTTTTCTTTAGACATCGATTGTCCCTCTAAGACACGGATAAATCGGTGATATCACCACATCAACCAGGCGAAATGCCTGAATTGTTGAATACAGTAAAATTGAAACAGAGAGAAACGGGAAGGAGAAGTGAAGTGGTGCTGATACCCAGAGTCGAACTGGGGACCTCACCCTTACCAAGGGTGCGCTCTACCAACTGAGCCATATCAGCACGTATTGGAGCGGGCAGCGGGAATCGAACCCGCATCATCAGCTTGGAAGGCTGAGGTAATAGCCATTATACGATGCCCGCATCCTGAAACTCGGCTACCCAGTTCTTTCTGTAACAAAAAAAGAGATTTCTCTCTTTTTCAGTTTGAGCTGGCTAATTTTTCCAACCAGCTCCGGCGGCATTTACGCTGCCAGAAAGTGGTGGTGGGGGAAGGATTCGAACCTTCGAAGTCTGTGACGGCAGATTTACAGTCTGCTCCCTTTGGCCGCTCGGGAACCCCACCGGACTTGATGGTGCCGACTACCGGAATCGAACTGGTGACCTACTGATTACAAGTCAGTTGCTCTACCTACTGAGCTAAGTCGGCATCAAGTAGCGCGCATTCTATGGATACCTGCGCGGTCATGCAACTAAAAATTTGCATAAAACGTTCTTTCGCTCACATTTTATGCGAACGAAGCGCTAAGCGCTGTAAAAGTAGTCATT
Organism: Enterobacter sp. SGAir0187; assembly: GCF_002952735.2. Taxonomy (NCBI): domain Bacteria; kingdom Pseudomonadati; phylum Pseudomonadota; class Gammaproteobacteria; order Enterobacterales; family Enterobacteriaceae; genus Enterobacter; species Enterobacter sp. SGAir0187. The sequence goes on from NZ_CP025034.2 coordinate 2,390,181, forward strand.
GCGGGTCAAATAATCAACATGCACGCGTGATTTACACCGTATACACCATAGCGTGACGGCTTCCGCGTAACGCAGCGCTATCCATCTTTTTTCTTATTATTCCTGCCATCTGGTGTTAACCTCCTGCCCATTGTCCAAAATTAACTGTGTGATGAGCCACGATCCGGCAGTTTAGCGCTGGCTCACTGAAGCATGCTTATGAGCAAAAAAGAGCAAACGTTAATGACGCCTTATCTTCACTTTAACCGCAGCCAGTGGGCTGCCCTGCGTGATTCCGTCCCTATGACGCTGACGGAAGGTGAAATCGCACGGTTAAAAGGGATAAACGAAGATCTGTCCCTTGAAGAGGTGGCAGAAATTTATCTCCCCCTCTCTCGCTTGCTTAACTTCTATATCAGCTCGAACCTGCGTCGTCAGGCGGTGCTGGAGCAGTTTCTCGGGACGAACGGTCAACGCATTCCTTATATCATTAGTATCGCAGGCAGCGTGGCCGTGGGTAAAAGTACCACCGCACGCGTATTGCAGGCGCTGTTGAGCCGCTGGCCGGAACATCGCAGCGTGGAGCTGATCACGACCGATGGCTTCCTGCATCCAAACGAAGTCTTAAAAGAACGCGGGCTGATGAAGAAGAAAGGCTTCCCGCTCTCTTATGATATGCACCGTCTGGTGAAATTTGTCTCCGACCTGAAATCCGGCGTGCCCCACGTGACAGCGCCGGTCTATTCGCACCTGATCTACGATCGCATCCCGGATGGGGATAAAACGGTGGTCCAGCCGGATATTCTCATTCTGGAAGGTCTGAACGTGCTGCAAAGCGGCATGGACTATCCTCACGACCCGCATCACGTCTTTGTCTCGGATTTCGTCGATTTCTCTATTTACGTCGATGCGCCGGAAGACCTGCTGCAGAACTGGTACATCAACCGCTTCCTGAAGTTCCGCGAAGGGGCGTTCACCGATCCGGACTCCTATTTCCACCACTATGCTCAGCTTTCTGAAGAAGAAGCGATCAATGTGGCGACGGGGCTGTGGAATGAGATCAACTATGTGAATCTTAAAGAGAACATCCTGCCGACGCGCGAGCGTGCGAGCCTGATCCTCACCAAGAGCGAGAAGCACGCCGTCGACCAGATTCGCCTGCGGAAATAATAAAGCAGACATAAAAAACCGGCTTAGCGCCGGTTTTTTTCGTTATGCATGTGGCTTCTCGCCGTTTTCATCCTGATCGACCGCAAAGCAGGCCACCAACTGGCCGCCATAATCCTTCAGCTGCGGCTGTAGCTGGGTGCAGGGGCCAAAGCGACGGCTGCAGCGGGCGTTGAATGCACATCCCGGCGGCGGATTCAGCGGGCTTGGCAGCTCTCCCGTCAGCTTAATACGCTCACGACGATCGTCCGGGTTCAGACGCGGCGTCGCGGACAGCAGCGCCTGGGTGTACGGGTGGCGAGGGTTATTAAAGATCTGGTCTTTGGTCCCCTTCTCCACGCAGCGCCCCAGGTACATCACCATCACTTCATCGGCAATATGCTCCACCACCGACAGGTCGTGGGAGATGAACACGTAAGAGAGTCCCAGCTCCTGCTGCAGATCCATCATCAGGTTCAGTACCTGCGCCCGCACGGAGACGTCGAGCGCTGAAACAGGTTCATCGGCAATCACCACGTCCGGGTCAAGCATCAGCCCGCGTGCGATAGCGATACGCTGACGCTGGCCGCCGGAGAACATGTGCGGGTAGCGGTCATAGTGCTCGGTTTTGAGGCCGACCTTCGCCATCATCGCCAGCGCTTTTTCACGGCGCTGCTCTTTGCTCAGATTGCTGTTAATCAGCAGCGGCTCTTCCAGAATCTGCCCCACTTTTTTACGCGGGTTCAGCGAACCATACGGGTTCTGGAACACAATCTGGATTTTCTGGCGACGCAGCTTCTGCGCCTGCGGATCGTGCTTGAGCAGATCCTGGCCCTGATAATAAAGTTCACCACCGGTCGGCACTTCAATCATCGTCAGCAGACGGCCCAGCGTGGATTTCCCGCAGCCTGACTCTCCCACTACCGCCAGCGTTTTACCGCGTTCGAGGTTAAAGGAGACGCCGTCCAGCGCTTTCACCAGGCGTTCAGGGGCAAACAGCCCCTTCTTCACCGGGTAATATTTTTTCAGGTCGATGGCCTGCAACAGCGGCTGTTGCGTGGTGGCCTGTTGCGTACTCATAGTGTTGGCCTCCCGGCATCATCGAGTGGGTAGTGGCATTTCGACTGACGACCGTCAGCAAGCTGGCTCAGTTCTGGCTCTTCTGCCCGGCATTTGTCCGTCGCATACGGACAGCGCGGATTGAGCAGACAGCCCTGCGGACGGTCATATTTACCCGGCACCACACCCGGCAGCGACGCCAGACGCGCTTTATCCTGAGCAAACTCCGGCAGCGCGCGTAAAAGCGCCTGGGTATACGGGTGACGCGGCGCGCGGAAGATATCGTGCGAATTTCCGGTCTCGACCACCTGGCCGGCATACATCACAATGATTTTGTGTGCAGCTTCAGCCACCAGCGCCAGATCGTGCGTAATCAGCACTAGCGCCATATTCTCTTTCTGCTGCAGCTCCAGCAGCAGCTCGATGATTTGTGCCTGAATGGTCACATCCAGCGCCGTCGTCGGTTCATCCGCAATCAGCAGTTTTGGTCGACAGGCAATCGCCATGGCGATCATCACGCGCTGGCTCATCCCGCCGGAAAGCTGGTGCGGGTAAACGTCCAGACGCGAAGCCGGGTCAGGAATACCCACCTGGTTCAGCAGATCGATCGCCCGCTGACGACGGGTTTTCTTATTCCCGCCCTGGTGCACCTTAATCGCTTCCATAATCTGGAAACCGACGGTGTAGCACGGGTTCAGGCTGGTCATCGGATCCTGGAAAATCATCGCCACTTCCGCGCCCACCAGCTGGCGGCGCTGTTTTTCAGAAATGCGCTTCAGGTCCTGACCGTTGAACTGCAGGTTTTCCGCCATCACGCGGCCCGGGTAATCAATCAGCCCCATGATCGCCAGCGAGCTCACTGACTTACCGGAACCGGACTCCCCAACGATACCCACCACTTCGCCCTGATTAACGCTGTAGCTGATGCGGTCCACGGCGCGAAACGGGGTGCCTTCGTCGCCGAAGTGCACCGATAATTTATCTACATTTAATAACGCCATCTCGTGCCTCTTACTGCTTCAGTTTGGGATCAAGCGCATCACGCAGGCCATCACCCATCAGGTTAAATGCCAGCACCGTCAGCAGGATTGCCAGACCCGGGAAGGTGACAACCCACCAGGCGCTTTGTGCGAACTGCAACACGTCGGAGAGCATGGTGCCCCACTCCGGTGTTGGCGGCTGCGCACCCATGCCCAGGAAGCCAAGAGCGGCCATATCAAGAATGGCGTTAGAGAAACCGAGCGACGCCTGAACAATCAGCGGCGCAAGGCAGTTCGGGAAGATATTGACGAACATCTGGCGCATCGCACCGGCCCCCGCTACGCGAGACGCCGTGACGTAGTCGCGGTTCACTTCCACCAGCACCGCCGCGCGGGTTAAACGCACGTAGTGAGGAAGCGCCACGAACGTCAGCGCCAGGGCGGCGTTGCCGATCGACGGCCCGAAGATCGCCACCAGCACCAGCGCCAGCAGCAGGCTTGGCAGCGCCAGCATGATGTCGACGATACGCATGATGATGTTATCAACAATGCCGCCGAAGTAGCCGGCAACCAGACCCAGTACAATCCCCATAATCAGGGATAACACCACCACCAGGCAGCCGACCAGCAGCGACAGGCGCGCACCGTACATCAGACGCGACAGCACATCGCGGCCCACATCATCGGTCCCCAGCAGGTGCGCCAGGCTACCGCCGTCCTGCCAGGCAGGAGGGGAGAGCAGCGCATCGCGGAACTGATCCGCCGGGTTATACGGCGCCAGCACGTTTGCAAACACCGCAATCAGGATCATGATAGCGACATACACCAGCCCCACCACCGCGCCTTTATTGCGCTTGAAGTAGTGCCAGAACTCCTGCATCGGCGTCATCGGAACCGGTGCAGCAACAACTTTGTTTTCAGAAACCTGTGACATGATGGCCCCTTACTTCTTATGACGAATACGCGGGTTCACCACGCCGTACAGCAAATCGACCAGCAGGTTGACGAGGATAATCATCGTCGCGACCAGCAGAACACCGCCCTGCACAACCGGATAGTCACGGCGCTGCAGCGCGTCAATCAGCCAGCGGCCCAGGCCCGGCCAGGAGAAGATGGTTTCGGTCAGGATCGCCCCCGCCAGCAACGTCCCCACCTGGAGACCGATAACGGTCACCACCGGCAGCATGGCGTTACGCAGCGCATGGACGATGATAACGCGCATACGCGTCAGGCCCTTGGCGCGGGCGGTGCGGATATAATCCTCACCCAGCACTTCCAACATCGATGAACGGGTCATACGGACGATCACCGCCAGAGGAATGGTGCCCAGCACCATGGCAGGCAGGATCATATGCGCGACGGCATCCATGAAGTTGCCCTCTTCGCCCCAGATAGCCGTATCAATCAGCATAAAGCCGGTGAGCGGGTTGGAGTCATCCAGGAAGACCATATCGCTGACGCGCCCGGAGACCGGTGTCAGGTTAAGCTGCACCGAGACCAGCATGATCAGCATCATGCCCCACCAGAAGATAGGCATGGAGTAGCCGGTCAGCGCCAGGCCCACAGCGGTGTGGTCAAAAATAGAGCCACGCTTAACGGCAGCCAGTACCCCAACAGGGATACCCACCGCGGTGGCGAAAATCATGGCGCAGACGCCAAGCTCCAGCGTCGCTTTAAAACGCGGCACGAACTCGTCCCACACCGGAAGACGGCTTTTCAATGAAATCCCTAAATCACCGTGCAGCACGCCCCAGATATAGTGGAGATACTGCTGCCACATCGGCTTATCGAGGCCGAGTTCAGCCAGCAGCTGTGCATGGCGCTCAGGGGAAATACCACGCTCGCCCGCCATAATCATTACCGGGTCGCCGGGGATCATATGGACGAAGGCAAAAGTGAGAAGGGTGATACCGATAAACGTGGGGATAACAAGTCCCAGACGTCGGAGGATGAACTGCAACATAACCCGGATTCTCTCTGATGACGCACGACCAGTGGCGTGACGTCTGTATTGCTCACAAATGTAAATTCCCTCTCCCTGTGGGAGAGGGTTAGGGTAAGGGGATGCATGCACAACCCTCACCCCTGCCCTCTCCCAAAGGGAGAGGGAGAACACCCTACTTATTATTCAACCGATACGTTTTCGAAGTGGTGTTTGCCCAGTGGATCAACCACGTAGCCTTTCACTTCTTTACGCACTGGCTCGTACACGGTGGAGTGAGCAACAATCAGCGCCGGAGCCTGATCGTGCATAACAACCTGTGCCTGCTTGTACAGTTCAATACGTTTGTTGTGATCGTCGGTCGCACGCGCCGGCTGGATCAGGTCTTCAAACGGCTTGTAGCACCAGCGAGAGTAGTTAGAACCGTCTTTTGCCGCCGCGCAGCTGAACAGGGTGGCGAAGAAGTTGTCCGGATCCCCGTTATCACCAGTCCAGCCCATCATGACTGCCTGGTGCTCACCCGCTTTGGCGCGCTTCAGGTACTCGCCCCACTCGTAGGTCACAATCTTGGCCTGAACGCCAATCTTCGCCCAGTCAGCCTGAACCATTTCTGCCATACGGCGTGCGTTCGGGTTGTACGGACGCTGTACCGGCATCGCCCACAGCTCGACGGTGAAGCCTTTATCCTGGCCCGCTTCTTTCAGCAGCGCTTTCGCTTTCTCAGGATCGTAGGAGTAGTCTTTAACGTCGTCGTTATAGCCCCACATGGTTGGTGGGATCAGGTTTTTGGCCGCAACGCCAGCGCCCTGGTAAACCGCCTTGATGATCGCTTCTTTGTTCACCGCGTAGGTCAGCGCCTGACGCACTTTCACGTCATCAAACGGTTTCTTCTCGGTGTTGAAGGAGAGGTAGCCCACGTTCAGGCCAGCCTGCTCCAGCAGGTTGATGTTCTTGTCCTGCTTCATGCGGGCGATGTCAGCCGGGTTCGGGTATGGCATCACCTGGCATTCGTTTTTCTGCAGTTTTGCATAACGTACTGACGCATCAGGCGTGATGGAGAAGACCAGACGATCAATCTTCGGCTTGGTGCCCCAGTAGCCTTCGAACGCTTTATACAGAATACGGGAGTCTTTCTGGTACTGCAGCAGCTGGAATGGACCGGTACCGATTGGGTTCAGGTCGACTTTCTCCGGCGTACCGGCTTTCAGCATGTTGTCCGCGTACTCTTTGGACAGAATAGAGGCGAAGTCCATGGCCAGGTCAGCCAGGAACGGCGCTTCCGGACGCGTCAGCACGAACTGAACGGTATTGTCGTCCACTTTTTTCACTTCAGAGATCAGATCCGGCAGACCCATCCCTTCGAAGTATTCATAGCTGCCGCCAGAGACTTTGTGGTACGGGTTCTGTGCGTTTTTCTGACGGTCGAAGGAGAACACCACGTCGTCGGCATTAAAGTCGCGCGTTGGTTTGAATTCTTTGCTGTCCTGCCACTTCACGCCCTTGCGCAGGTGGAAGGTGTAGGTTTTACCGTCTTCGCTGACGTCCCACTTCTCGGCCAGACCCGGAATCACTTCCGTGGTGCCGGTTTTGAATTCAACCAGACGGTTATAGATCGGTACAGAGCTTGCGTCGTACGTCGTACCAGAGGTAAAGAGCTGTGGGTTAAAGCCTTCCGGCGAGCCTTCAGAACAGTAAACCAGGGTTTTTGCCTGTACGCTTGCTGCCACGGTCATAGCCACCAGGCTCAGACCAAGCTTCAGCATCCCTGACTTCTTCAAGGAAATACTCATTATTCTGCTCCAATGTGATGTTTTGCTTTGTTGTGTTACGCCGCCAGACCTTTATTTATTTTTTACCCGGTCCGGTCGGAGGTGCCCGAAGGCGTTAAAGGGATGGAGAATCCTTTCAGAAGAGCGTTTGAGTTGCAGCGCAGATCGTCCCTGAAATGCCCCTCATGCCCTACAATCTGTCAACAGAATGTGAAAACGTCAATACAGGTGACGGGGATTTACGCTGAGTGTGAGAAACCGCAAACAAAGATTAAAAAAACCATGAGCGCCAGTTTTCAGCAGGGAAATTTATGCTACTCGCCATGTTGCAGCACAAGTCTCTCCCTATTTCGCCACAATCAGTGATTAACTTTTATTCAGAATGGGTAAATTTTCTTGCAGAATGGTGATTATCTGAGCACTAAATACCGCGAACGTTAAAACGCACAGCGAAAAATGCTGAGGTTATCCATAAGCAACGCGAAAAAAGATCAATCTATATATAAAAAAATACAATGGATTATGTCACAAAATCGTTAACAGACAGGGAGAAGTCGGTCTAACAGGCGTTTTGGATACTCTGGTGGGGTAAGGTCATAATGCAAAAAGGGCTAACCTTGCGGTTAGCCCTTTTCAGAATGTGGTCGGCGAGAGAGGATTCGAACCTCCGACCCACTGGTCCCAAACCAGTTGCGCTACCAAGCTGCGCTACTCGCCGAATGCGGAGCGCATCTTACTGCTGAGGTGCGCCCCCGTCAATCCCTTATTTTCAAAAAGCCATTCAACTGGCGATATTCTCGCCAGAGCAGCTACTGCGCGGCTTTTGCGCTGTTATCGGGGAGTTTACACCAGTTGTTGTTTTCGTTAATTCCACCATCCGGTGAGGTATAGCCGAGGCAACCCATGATGGTGTCATACAACTCAACGTGACGACGCGGCACCTTCATCTCCGCCTCTTTCTTCAGCTGAGCAAACATCTTCGCTTTCTCCGGGTCTTCCAGATACTTGTCGGACATCCACACCATCATTGGCACGCGGAACTGCTCCGGCGGCGCCATCTTGCGTGGCGTACCGTGCAGATGCTCGTATTCATTGATAGATTCACCGTGGTCCGCCGCATAGAAGACGATCGCTTTCTTATCACGAACCTGGTCAATCACCGTATCAATAAAGTGATCCACATACATCACGGAGTTGTCGTAGGAGTTAATCAGCTGCGCTTTGGTGCAGTCTTTATCCACCCCGACGCATTCCGGCGTCCATTTGGCAAAGCTACGCGGATAGCGTTGGGTGTAATTAAAGTGCGACCCTTTGGTATGCAGGATGATCATGTGCTTGCCATCAGGCTTACCGTTGAGAGAGAGTTTCATCTCATCAATCAGCAGCATGTCATCGACAGGTTTTCCACGGTTGCGCGCCTCTGCGCCAATCTGCTCGCGGTAGGAAATATTTTGCGCCATGGTGTTGCTGTAGAACCACATCTCGCTCTGCATCGCATAGAGGTCAGACGTAAATCCAAGCTGATGCAGCACCGAGAAGACGTTTTGCTCTTTTAGCGTACGCTGCGGGTTGTCACTCGCCCCGCCCTCGCGCACAAACATGCAGCGCAGGGAGAGCTTGGTGGCGGTATCACAGGAATAGCCACGATAGGCAATCAGGTTTTTTTCCTGCGCCAGTTTCGGCGTGGTATCACGGTTATAGCCGAGAATGCCCATATGATCCCAGCGTGTGGTCTCTCCGATAATAAAGACGACGTAGGTATCGTCGATATCCTTTGGCGCCACATAGGTAAACTTCTTCGCCGGGTTTATCAGCGACTTATTATCCGAGGACTCATCCACCTGCGCCCACGCATACAGCCCCAGCGCGGAGATCCAGTTAGACGGTAAATACGAGTTGGCGACCACACCGCCATAGCTTGGCAGATCCACACCGGAGGTACGCTCATCATTCTTCTGCTTCACTTCCAGCAGGCGAATCGGCCCCCAGACCATCAGGCCCGCCAGCAGCACCACGGCGACGCTTCTGAATCGCTTTCCGGGCGTGCGGATCTGGTGAACCAGCGTGTAGCGGCAGCGGTTGCTCCAGATGAGCAGCAGCGGCAAGGCGCTGACGGCCACCAGCCAGAGAATAAAGTGGAGCCCTACAACCTCTTTAGAGAGGTCGATATCCGTGGTCATCACCGAGGCAATAATGCCGTAGCCAATCACCACGTTCATAAAGGTCATGTAATAGCTGGCACCCGCCGAGCACAGCACGATAAACGTTGCCAGCACTCGCCACACGCGACGGCCAAACAGAGTAAGAATACGGAATAAAAAGAAGGTGACCAGTACCGCAGCGACCAATTCGACAACCGCTGCAATTCCTTTCCAGACGGTAAAATCATGCGCATAACCGTCAAACCGACGAAAAAAAACTGCGCCATTCATAAACAGGCCGATGTACAACGCCAGCAAAAAGCAGAGCTTTTGTTGCGCCATCGATTTAATGTATTTCATGCAAGCTACCCGGAACAAGGGACAGTACCACCGCCCACGCTGATTATTACGTGGGCAGATTACATATACGCACAGGGGATCGTTCAGTGAAACGACGACAGGCGTGGTAAGTAGACCACAGAGGAAGGAAAAAGTGGCAGCAGAGTGTGTGATCGGTACAGTTATTTACAAAAAACACTTCAGGAATTTGACGACGCCAACAAAGCCTCGGTTTTCACATAAGAAACAGGCCGGATAACCGGCCTTATTTAACGTCTCAGGCATGCACCTCTTTGAAGACTTCACGCTGCGGCTGACGAATCGTCGTGGACAGCGCCAGCGAGATAATCAGCAAGGCAAAGATCACGCAGAAGGTCACGTAGAACCCGCCGAACAGGGAGGCAATCAGCGAGCCGCAGATACTGCCGATCCCGAAGCCAAGATAGATAACCCCATAGTTTTTCGCCAGATTGTTCAGGCCAAAGAACTCGCTCACCAGTGACGGGAAGACGGTAATGGTGCCGCCGAAGTTAAAGGCCACGCAGGCAATCGCCGCGAAGAAGGTGGCTTCATTCAGCGGAGCGAACAGCAGCGCCGCCATACCGACCAGCGAAACCACCTGCCCAATCGTAATCACGCGGATGCGGGCAATTTTGTCAGACAGAATACCGAGGACCAGACGACCCGAGAGGTTAGCAATGGAAATCACAGTCACCGCGTTGGCCGCCGTGGCTGCATCCAGTTTCACCATCCCCTGCGCGATATCTTTCGCCACGCCGATGACATAAAGACCGCTCATGCAAGCCGTCAGGAACATCACCGCCAGCATCCAGTACTGTGGCTTACGCATGGACTGCGCGAGGGTGAAGTCGTTCTCCACCACGCCGTTTACAGATTTCACTTCCTGCTGCGGCGCATCTTTCATCAGCGTGGCGCCGAACAGGATCATCACCAGCACGATAGCGCCCCAGATCATGAAGGTTTTTTCGAGACCGACGGACGCCAGCAGATGGGCGTCGATAAATTTGAACCCGAGGCTGCCCAAACCGTAAGAACCAATGGCAAACGCCGAGATTAAGCCTTTACGTTCCGGGAACCACTTCACGCAGTTTGACAGCGTCAGCAGATACCCCGCTCCGTCCGCCAGCCCCACCAGCACGCCAGCGCTTAGCCACAACATCATCAGGTTGCTGGAATGCGCGGTCAGGAAAAAGCCCAGCCCCAGCAGGATACCGGACGCCATGGTCACGCGCTTCACGCCAAAACGCTCCTGCAGCTTGCCCGCGACGGAAGATGAAATCGCCAGACCCAGACTCAGCAGACCAAAGGAGAACGCGACCTGGCTGACCGGGGCGCCGAGTTTGTCGGAAAGCGCGCTGTTAAACAGGCTCCAGGTATAGACCGACCCCAGCGCAAACTGAGTAACGATGGTACCAAAGAGCGTGAGCCAGCGCGTGCGGTTATAGGTTGATGTGTTCATGGCAGTTGTCCTGCAAGAGAAATTAAGGAAGTTCGCTGAGGACAACGATAAACAAAACCTTAATATGCCTGGGGTAAAACGGCATGAAATGCAGGCGGAACGGAATGAAATGCCTGAAATCGGGAATGAATGACCTGGCACGGGAATAAAGCGATAGCGTGTTAGTACCTGCTATCGCTGTAAACCCTGTGGTTGTTGTATTTGAGATGTTATCGTAACGTTTAAAAAAGTAACAACTCTAGAAATTCGCGCTGACGCCGAGGGTGTATAAAAACTCCTCACCGGTAGTGGTATGCTCCCCCTGAGCCAGCGACGCATAGGCCGCCATGTGCGTATTAAAGGGAATATCCGTTCCTACGGTGACATCCATCCAGCTACCGTTTTGAGCAGGGGCTGGCGTTTGTGGCATACCAAACTGCGATTTCCACTGGTTTTCACCAAACTGCTGGTTATAGCTGATCTGCGCCCAGGGTCGGAGATCGCCGTACTGGGTATTCACGCGCCACCCCAGCGTGCTGATGCTGGCATGCCATAGCGGGTCCGTCACTGATTGTGTCGACGCGCTATCACCAAACTCGTTGATCATCATGGGAGCCGTGCCGTCATAACGCCACGCCACCACCGGGCCGGTGGTGATGCGCGCTGAAACGGGAAAATTCCAGCCCACGTTCATCGCCCCCTCTGCCGTACTACCAGACGGTATATTCAGGGCAAGACCCGGGGCGTTTTGCGAAGACTGAATACGCTCAGCGAGAATATCCTCATAGCGCGGTTGGTGATCCGCGTCCCATGTATAGCGTTCCGCCGTATTATTTTGGGCGTCTGAAACGATATATTCCTGTTGCCAGGCAGACGCTGTATTACAAAAAAACAGGCAGGCTGAAATTCCCACCAGGCCAGACACAGCATGGCGACCACTGATTTTTTTTATCATCATCAACGCGACCCCAGAGAGAGCCGAATTCGGCGATATTTGTCGTTATTCAGGAAGAGCTTATAGCCCTGTATTAACTATTGTCTTTATAGTAAACACGTCAAGCCGGTCAGAACGAATTTTTGCGAAATCAGTATCAATAAGGGAGATGACGGATGGAACGTTGCGGTTGGGTAAGCCAGGATCAGCTTTATATCGACTATCACGATCGGGAATGGGGCGTGCCCGAAACGGATGGCAAAAAACTCTTTGAGATGATCTGCCTTGAGGGCCAGCAGGCAGGGTTGTCATGGATTACGGTACTGAAGAAACGCGAAAATTACCGCAACGCCTTCCATCAGTTCGATCCCGTCGCCGTCGCCGCGATGACCGATGAGGACGTGGAACGACTGGTGCAGGATGCCGGCATCATCCGCCATCGCGGTAAGATCCAGGCCATCATCGGTAACGCACGGGCTTATCTGGCGATGGAACAAAACGGCGAATCATTTTCAGATTTTGTCTGGGCGTTTGTGAATAACGATCCGCAAGTCACGCAGGCCGCCACGCTCGCGGACATCCCGGCCTCCACCCCAGCCTCGGATGCGCTCTCGAAGGCCCTGAAAAAACGCGGCTTTAAGTTTGTCGGCTCCACCATCTGCTACGCCTTTATGCAGGCCTGTGGCCTGGTCAACGACCACGTTACCGGCTGCTTTTGTCATCCGGGAGGCCATCATGATCCGCAAATGGCAAAGTGAAAATACCGCACCGCTTCTAAGCCTGTGGCTTGAAAGCACCACAGAAGCGCATCCGTTTATCGCGCCGAATTACTGGAAAGAGCATGAGGCCATGGTGCGGGATGTTTACCTGCCCTCCGCTGAAACCTGGGTCTGGGAACAGGACGGCGAACCTTGCGGATTTATCAGCGTGATGCAGTCTCAGTTTGTCGGCGCCCTGTTTGTAGCGCCGTCATGCATCGGGAAAGGGATCGGGCGCGCGCTGCTGAACCATGTTCAACAGCGCTTCCCGCACTTAACCCTGGAGGTGTATCAGAAAAATGTCCGGGCGGTGAACTTCTACCATGCGCAGGGCTTTCGCATTGAAGACAGCGCCTGGCAGGATGACACCCAGCACCCGACGTGGATCATGAGCTGGCAGGCGGATCAAACACCGTTAAGGTAAGCTCGGGACCCGTATATTTCTCGACCCAGACCAGCGCCGTGTTTCCTGCGCAGCCATTCCCCAGCTTCGAGCTGGGGAGATCTTTGGTCAGCACGTTAACAGCCCCGTTTTTACAGATACCGCCTTCGGCGAGCTCAAGGTCAGGCCATGCGCCCTGATGAATGCAGATCACGCCCGGCTTAATCCCGTCGCTCACCACCGCCCCTGCCAGCACCTGCCCGCGTGAGTTCCAGACGCGCACCACGTCGCCGTCCGCAATCCCGCGTGCTTTCGCGTCGAGGGTATTCAGCGTGATCGGCTCTCGTCCGGCGACCGCATACTGCTCGCGCAGGGAGGTATAGTTAAGCTGGCTGTGCAGACGGTGCGCGGGATGGGCAGACAACACCTGCAGTTGATCCGGCCGGGCGTTGCCGTGCCACTCGTCCGGCTCGAGCCACGTAGGATGCGGCGGGCAGTCAGCATAGCCAAAGCTGGCGATACGCTCGCTGTAGATCACAATCTTTCCGCTCTCGGTTTTCAGCGGATGGTTTTCCGGATCGCGTCGAAAATCAGCGAAACGAACAAACTGCGCGTTCTGTTCGCTCTCCGGCATTTCAATAATCTGGTTCGCCTCCCAGAACTCAGCAAATGGCGGAAGCGTCACGCCCTGCGCCGCGCCGCGCTGCCCGGCAATCTGGTAGAACGTTTCCAGCCATTGCAGATCGTTTTTCCCTTCAGTAAAACGCGCGCTTCCGCCCGCTTCCCACAGTTCGCTCAGTTCAGCAAACACGTCAAAATCGTCACGCGCTTCATCACGCGGGGCGACCACGCGCTTCATCGGGACCATATGCTGATTGCTGTAGTCGCCGGTCATGGTGAGATCGTTACGCTCAAACGAGGTGGTCGCCGGCAGCACAATATCGGCGTGTTTCGCCGAGGCGGTCCAGAAGCACTCTGAAATCACCACCAGCTCCGGCTTCTGCCAGGCGCGGATCAGGCGATTGGTATCCTGATGGTGCGTGAAGTTTGACCCGCCCGCCCACCAGACAAATTTAATCTCCGGGAAGTGGCGGTCCAGACCATTGTGCTGATAGAAACCTCCCGGATTCTCCAGGGCTTCAACAATACGTGCCACCGGGATTTTATCCACCGCATCCACGCCGCCCTGCACCGAGCCTTGCAAAGACGCCAGCACCGCCGCTTTACGCGTGGGGTTACCACCGTTCGCAAAGTGATAGGAGAGACCAAAACCCCCGCCCGGCGTACCGATCTGCCCAAGCATCGCGGCAAGGGTCACCAGCATCCAGTGTTTTTGCTCGCCAAACTGCTGGCGCTGCATCCCCCAGCCGGACATTAACATCGTGGTATTTTTATGGAACAACGCCGCCAGTTCGCGGAGTTTATCCGCAGGAACACCGCAAATCTCTGCTGCCCACTCTGCCGTTTTCGCCACGCCATCGGACTGGCCCGTCAGGTAGCCGGCGAACTTATCGAAGCCGGTGGTACAGCGCGTCAGGAATTCGACATCGTGCCAGCCGTTTTGCACCAGCGTATGGGCGATACCCAGCATCATTGCCACGTCGGTGCCCATATGCGGGGCAACCCACTCGGCGCTGTCGCCGAAGAAATCCAGGGTTTCAGAGCGCATCGGGTCAATGCAGATGATGCGCTTGCCGCTTTTGCGCAGCGCGTCGAAATAGCCAATGCCCTGCTCGTCGCTGGCATTCCAGGCAATTTTCAACGTGTTAAGCGGGTTAGCGCTCCACAGCACCACCACATCGGTATGCTCCAGCACCAGCGGCCAGCTGGTCTGCTGCTGATACACTTCGTTCCCGCCCACGACGTACGGCATGATCGCCTGCGCCGCACCGGTGGAGTAATCCCCCAGATGACCGGTATAGCCTCCCGCCAGGCTCATATAGCGCTGCAGCAGCGTCGACGCCTTATGCAGCACCCCGTTAGAGCGCCAGCCGTAGGACCCGGCGAAAATGGACGACGGACCGTAACTGTCGCGAATGCGCTTGTGCTGGGTGTGGATCAGCGCCAGCGCGTCATCCCAGCTCACGCGAACAAACTCATCCTGCCCGCGAATACCCTGCGGCTTGTCCGGCGAGGCCAGAAAACCTTTACGCACCATCGGCCAGCGCACGCGCGTTTTGCTATGCACCTGATCGCGAACGACGGTCTGTAACGAGTTGGGATGTTGTGTTGGCAGTGCCCCGCGGGACGACAGAACATTTTCGCCATCGGTTTCGACCAGCATCGGCCCCCAGTGGGCGGCGGTCAGAATGGTTTTCGTTGAGGTGCTCAAGCGTGCGCTCCTGGTTGCGTGCAGGTTTACGGCCTTCTTGTTGAGGCCGTTTATGGTTTGTCACAAATTTCAGAGTTATACCCGGAATTTTCTCCGTATCTGGACGTCATAATCAACTGCCACGCTCGCCGTGGCAAAGAATAAAAAGGATTAAGGAAAGAAGATGAAAAAACGCGTACTCGTTATTGCCGCTCTGGTGAGCGGTGCCCTGGCTGTTTCTGGCTGCACAACCAACCCTTATACCGGTGAACGCGAAGCGGGTAAATCCGGCATTGGCGCGGGTATCGGCTCGCTGGTCGGCGCAGGTGTGGGGGCGCTCTCCTCCTCCAAGAAAGACCGCGGCAAAGGCGCGCTGATTGGCGCAGCGGCGGGCGCAGCGCTGGGCGGCGGCGTCGGTTATTACATGGACGTGCAGGAAGCAAAACTGCGCGACAAAATGAAGGGAACCGGCGTGAGCGTGACGCGCAGCGGCGATAACATCATCCTGAACATGCCGAACAACGTGACCTTCGACAGCAGCAGCGCAACGCTGAAACCGGCTGGTGCGAATACCCTGACCGGCGTGGCGATGGTGCTGAAAGAGTACAACAAGACCGCTGTAAACGTGATGGGCTATACCGACAGCACCGGCAGCCAGGATCTGAACATGCGTCTGTCCCAGCAGCGTGCCGATGCCGTGGCCAGCTCGCTGATTACCCAGGGCGTTGAAGCAAACCGCATCCGCACCAGCGGCATGGGCCCTGCCAACCCTATCGCCAGCAACAGCACGGCGGAAGGCAAAGCGCAGAACCGCCGCGTAGAGATTACGTTAAGCCCAATTCAGTAGGTAAAAGCAAAACGGCAACCCCGTTGCCGTTTTTAGTGTTTGCGCCCTCTCCCGTGGGAGAGGGTTGGGGTGAGGGCATCAGACCGCAACCTCCGGTAAGCGCAGCGCTACCGGGCAAATTACTTGATTCGTCCGATTTTCCCGCTAAGGTATTCTCACTAAATTCAGGGAAATCAGTGATGAGCAAACCAGCCCGGGCCACCATCAGCGACGTGGCGAAAGCCGCCAAAACCGGTAAAACCAGCATTTCGCGCTATCTTAACGGCGAGAAACACCTGCTGTCCGATGCGTTGCTGGCGCGTATTGAACAGGCTATTGCCGATCTCGACTACCGTCCCAGCCTCATGGCGCGCGGGCTCAAACGTGGCCGCACCCGCCTTATCGGGCTGATCATCGCCGATATCACCAACCCCTACTCCGTGAACGTGCTCAGCGGTATCGAAGCCGCCTGTCGCGAGAAGGGTTTCACGCCGCTGGTCTGTAATACCAACAACGAAGTCGACCAGGAGCTGCATTATCTCGACCTGCTGCGCAGCTATCAGGTGGAAGGGATTGTGGTCAACGCGGTAGGCATGCGTGAAGAAGGCTTGAATCGCCTGCAGCAATCCTCCCTGCCCATGGTCCTCATCGACCGTAAAATCCCGGAATTTGCCTGCGACGTGGTGGGGCTGGACAACACCCAGGCCGCGACGACCGCCACCGAACATCTGATTGAACAGGGCTTCGAGGCCATTCTGTTTCTGAGTGAACCGCTGGGGATGGTCAACACCCGTCGTGAACGCCTGAGCGCATTTCGCGCCACGCTGGAGCGATATCCCGGCGTGATCGCCGAAAATGCCGAAACGCCGCTGCACGAAGCCGCGCAGCTCGACAACACCCTGCGTCAGTTCCACATGCGCCATCGCGGGATGCGAAAAGCCGTTATCTCCGCCAACGGGGCGTTGACCCTGCAGGTTGCCCGCTCGCTCAAGCGCATTGGCCTGCACTGGGGCAGCGACATTGGTCTGCTGGGTTTTGATGAACTGGAGTGGGCGGAACTGGCTGGCGTAGGCATTACCACCCTCAAACAACCCACCTGGCAGATTGGCTATGCTGCTGTTGAACAAGTGGTTCGTCGTATTGAAGGCATCAGCGATGCCGTTCGCGAGCAGGTCTTCTCCGGTGAACTGATCGTTCGTGGCTCTACCGCGCGTTAAATTTCCCTTGTGATAGCGATCATAAATTCAACATCCTGACCTTTTCTTTGG
This sequence comes from Enterobacter sp. SGAir0187, assembly GCF_002952735.2. Taxonomy (NCBI): domain Bacteria; kingdom Pseudomonadati; phylum Pseudomonadota; class Gammaproteobacteria; order Enterobacterales; family Enterobacteriaceae; genus Enterobacter; species Enterobacter sp. SGAir0187. The sequence continues at coordinate 2,407,474 of NZ_CP025034.2, forward strand.
AACCGGTTCCATCTAGCGTAATAGTATTGATATGTTGCGATGGAGTCCGAAGATGGGCAGGAAAATTATGGTGGTCACCGCCGCGTACGGTGCGGAACAGGTGCGGCAGGCGGGCGGTCAACGGGCGATGCTCCCTGTTATTGCTGGCGCGGGGGCAGATGGCGTGGAGATCCGCCGCGAGCTGTTCAACAGCGAAGAGCTGCTGGCGCTGCCTGCACTGGGCGAATCCATTGAGCTGCTGGGCCTGCTGGCGTGCTACTCCGCACCCGCCGCCCTGTTTATGCCCGACGGCACCCTCAACCCGGACCTGCCCCGCTATCTCTCTGAAGCCAGCACCCTGAACGCCCTGTGGCTGAAGGTTTCCCTCGGCCATTTCAGCGACACGCAACCGCTCGACGCCCTGCGTACGCTATTGAACACCAGCGGCATGGCGCTGGTCGTGGAGAACGATCAGACCGACTGCGGACAGCTCGCGCCCATGCAGCGCTTCCAGGCCGCCTGTCGGGAAATGGCGCTCCCCGTCACGCTGACCTTCGACATGGGGAACTGGCTGTGGGTGGGCGACTCCCCGGAAGAGGCCGCGCGTCATCTGGCCCCTGCGGTGAGCTATATCCACGTGAAAGCCGCCGTGCCGCATAAAGATAACTTCCGCGCCGTCGCACCGGACCGCGCCGATGCACGCTGGCTGGATCTGCTCGGCCAGCTGCCTGCCGATGCCCCGCGCGGTATCGAATTCCCGCTGGAAGGGTCGGATTTAACCGCCGTTACCCGCCATTACGTCAACCTGCTGCGCGAGGAGTAAACCATGCACAAGACGCTGGATGCCATCACGATTGGTGAAGCCATGGCCATGTTTGTCGCCACCGAAACGGGCGAGCTGAGTGCGGTGGAACACTTTATCAAACGCGTCGCAGGCGCAGAGCTGAACGTCGCGACCGGCCTGGCGCGTCTCGGCCTGAACGTGGGCTGGGTCAGCCGCGTGGGGGATGACAGCTTTGGCCATTTCGTTCTCGATTCGCTGAAAAAAGAGGGGATTGATGCCGCTGGCGTCACCCTCGACGGACGCTTCCCTACCGGCTTTCAGCTTAAATCCAAGGTCGAAAATGGAACCGATCCCATCGTGGAGTATTTCCGTAAAGGCTCGGCCGCAAGCCACCTCTCTGTCGCGGATTACCACGCCGATTACTTTGCCTCCGCGCGCCATCTTCATCTGAGCGGCGTGGCGGCCGCACTGTCTGCCAGCTCGTATGAACTGCTGGATCATGCCGCGACCACCATGAAAGCCCAGGGGAAGACCATATCGTTCGATCCCAACCTGCGTCCGGTGCTGTGGAAAAGCGAAGCGGAGATGGTGGAGAAACTGAACCGTCTGGCGTTCAGGGCGGACTGGGTTCTGCCAGGCCTGAAAGAAGGGATGATTCTGACCGGCGAAAGCACGCCGGAAGGCATTGCTGACTTCTACCTGAATAAAGGGGTAAAAGCGGTGGTGCTGAAGACCGGTGCCGATGGCGCATGGTTTAAAACGACCAACGGTGAACAGGGTGCGGTCGCGGCAGTGAGGGTCGAGAACGTGGTCGACACCGTCGGCGCGGGCGACGGCTTTGCCGTGGGCGTGATTAGCGCCCTGCTGGAAGGCAAAACGCTGCCGCAGGCCGTCGCGCGAGGTAACAAGATTGGCTCGCTGGCCATTCAGGTGCAGGGCGACAGCGAAGGATTACCCACGCGAGAACAGCTCGGCGTTTAAATTCCCTCTCCCTGTGGGAGAGGGCCAGGGTGAGGCAGCAAGCCGCACCAAATAATTAAACCACCGTGTACCCTACAGACAACGGCGGTAACAACCTCAACAACAGAGGCAAGCCTATGAACAGTTCGACCAATGCAGTAAAACGCTGGTGGTACATCATGCCAATCGTGTTTATCACGTACAGCCTGGCGTACCTTGACCGTGCCAACTTCAGCTTCGCGTCCGCAGCGGGGATCACCGAGGACCTCGGGATCACCAAAGGTATCTCTTCCCTGCTGGGTGCCCTTTTCTTCCTGGGCTACTTCTTCTTCCAGATCCCCGGCGCGATTTATGCGGAACGCCGCAGCGTGCGTAAGCTGATCTTCGTCTGCCTGATCCTGTGGGGCGCCTGCGCCTCACTGACCGGCATGGTGAACAATATTCCTGCCCTGGCCGCCATTCGCTTTATCCTCGGCGTCGTTGAGGCGGCGGTTATGCCCGCGATGCTGATCTACATCAGCAACTGGTTCACCAAATCTGAGCGCTCGCGCGCGAATACCTTCCTGATCCTCGGTAACCCGGTCACGGTACTGTGGATGTCGGTGGTGTCGGGCTACCTGATCCAGTCCTTCGGCTGGCGCGAGATGTTTATCATTGAAGGGGTGCCGGCGATTATCTGGGCCTTCTGCTGGTGGGTGCTGGTGAAGGATAAACCTGCCCAGGCGAAGTGGCTTTCCGAAGATGAAAAAGCAGCGCTGCAGGCGCAGCTGGATAAAGAACAGCAAGGCCTGAAGGCGGTACGTAACTATGGTGAAGCCTTCCGCTCGCGTAACGTGATCCTGCTCTGCGCACAGTATTTTACCTGGAGCATTGGCGTGTACGGCTTTGTACTGTGGCTGCCATCCATTATCCGCAGCGGCGGTGAAAACCTCGGCATGGTCGAAGTAGGCTGGCTGTCATCCGTACCGTATCTGGCGGCAACCATCGCGATGATCATCGTTTCCTGGGCGTCGGACAAGCTGCAGAACCGCAAGCTGTTTGTCTGGCCGCTGCTGCTGATTGCTGCCTTCGCCTTTATTGGCTCCTGGGCCGTGGGCGCAAACCACTTCTGGGTCTCTTATACGCTGCTGGTGATTGCCGGTGCCGCCATGTACGCCCCGTACGGACCGTTCTTCGCCATCATCCCCGAGATGCTGCCGCGTAACGTTGCGGGTGGCGCGATGGCGCTGATTAACAGTATGGGTGCACTGGGTTCGTTCTGCGGCTCCTGGTTCGTGGGTTACCTGAACGGTGCCACTGGCAGTCCGTCCGCATCGTACATCTTTATGGGGGTGGCGCTTTTCGCCTCGGTGTGGCTTACTCTGATTGTTAAGCCTGCTAATAATCAACAACACCCTGTCGGCGCTCGCCACGCCTGAATCCTTAAAAAAATCAACGGAGATTAGCATGAAGCCGTCCGTCATTTTGTATAAAGCACTGCCGGAAGATCTGCAGAAACGTCTTGAAGAGCACTTTACCGTCACGCAGGTGAAGAACCTGCGCCCGGAAACCGTGGCACAGCACGCCGACGCGTTCGCCAGCGCCGAGGGCCTGCTGGGTTCAAGCGAAAAAGTGGATGTCGCCCTGCTGGAGAAAATGCCGAAGCTTCGTGCTACCTCAACCGTTTCCGTGGGTTACGACAACTTCGACGTGGATGCCCTAAACGCCCGCAAGATCCTGCTGATGCATACGCCGCATGCCCTGACGGAAACCGTGGCCGATACGCTGATGGCGCTCATGCTCACCACGGCCCGTCGCGTGGTGGAAGTGGCTGAGCGCGTCAAAGCGGGCGAATGGACAAAGAGCATTGGTCCGGACTGGTTCGGTGTGGATGTTCATGGCAAAACGCTGGGCATTGTCGGTATGGGGCGTATCGGGCTGGCGCTGGCGCAGCGCGCGCATTTTGGTTTTAACATGCCGATTCTGTATAACGCGCGTCGCCATCACAGTGAAGCCGAAGAACGCTTCAACGCCCGTTACTGCGAGCTGGATACCCTGCTACAGGAGGCCGATTTTGTCTGCCTGGTTCTGCCGCTGACGAACGAAACCCGTCATCTGATCGGCAAAGAGGCGTTTGAAAAAATGAAGACGTCCGCCATTTTCATCAACGCGGGTCGTGGCCCGGTGGTGGATGAGAAGGCGCTGATTGAGGCCCTGCAAAACGGTGAGATCCATGCCGCAGGTCTGGACGTGTTTGAGCAGGAGCCGCTGCCGGTGGATTCGCCACTGCTTTCGCTGCCTAACGTGGTTGCCCTGCCCCACATCGGCTCAGCTACCCATGAGACGCGCTACAACATGGCGGCCACCGCGGTTGATAATCTGATTGCCGCATTAGGTGGAAAGGTGGAGATAAACTGCGTGAACCCACAGGTGCAACGGTAGAAACGAAAAAACCCGCCAGAAGGCGGGTTTTTAAATTCTTTGCTACTGGGTTGGAAGCTTACAGGCTTACAACGTTACCAGCTGCTGGGCCTTTAGCGCCGCTTTCGATGGTGAAGGACACTTTCTGACCTTCGTCCAGAGATTTGTAGCCATCGTTCTGGATAGCAGAGAAGTGTACGAACACGTCTTTAGAGCCATCGTCAGGAGTGATGAAGCCGAAACCTTTATCAGCGTTGAACCATTTTACCAGACCAGTCATTTTAGCAGACATAGAAATTACCTTATTAACAAATATATTGTGCCTTCCGGCTTGATGGATTGCGTTACAGATTTTTAAGCGATGAAGGAAGGGTCACTACGAAGGGTATCTATGGATAACAATCTGGACTGCTTTACTAAACTGCTTTAGGTCTGTGTAACAAACCGACGGGAACAGTTATACCGATGTGGTAGAGGAATGACAAGCGTTATTTTCTGTATGCATAAAAAAACCCCGCCAGAAGCGGGGTTTTTCGTCTTATTCTGTGGCAGTGACTGCCGCACTCCAGGCCTGGCTAAAGGCCTGATGCTGGGAGGCCAGCGGCCCAATCAGCGTATTGTACTGGCTTGCCTGCTGCGAGGTCGGGAACTGAATACCGTTGGCAACAAAGCTCACCTGCGTATTCTGCTGGGCGATAAAGTCACCCACCTGGACCAGCTGCTGCGTGAAGATTTGCGCGGCTGGAATCAACGGTTGCAGTGCTTCAGACGGTTTGGTCACCACTTTCTCATACACTTTGTCGAAGACCGGTTTGAGATCGTCGCCCTGCTTCAGCGCAGAACGTGACGCGTCAGCCTGCATTTTCGCATTTTGCAACTGCTGGCTCAGCACGCCAAGCGCACCGTTGGACTGGCGCAATGGTTCACGTTGCGTCATATAATCCTGTGGAACGCGGATGGCGTTCACGCTATCCACGACCGGGCGGATACCGGAATCCATCGCCTGGCTCACCTGCTGTGAATAACCATAAAGAATGGCGTAATCGGACACGAAGGGGCCAAACTGTTTTTTCTGATCCGCAGTCAGCGTCGGCAACCGCTCGCCGCTGCGCATCACTGTATTCTGCAGAAAATCGATAAACGCTTTGCGCTGATCGCCTTCTTTATCAAAACACCCACTCAGGCTAATAACCATCAACAACGCCGCAATAGGCGCAAACCAGCGAGAGCAGGACTTTCCTGTCGCCATTTTATTACTCCTTTCACCCAAAAAAGCGCACACCGGCACACGCGTGCCCGACGGCTTACAAGGATAGTCCAGGTCAGCCTTGCAAGATACTCTTTTCATGCAAAACGGCTATTGCCGATTTATTTCTTATCATTTACAAAAAAATACCTGGCGAAGCCGACATATGACTAATCAGGGAATTAGCATAACTCTCCATATTGCTGAATCGGATACAGCGATCGTTACCGCACGATTAATCACACCCGTGACGATCCTGGGTTGGTATTAGGGACTATTCTTAATTGGCTCTCTGATGTTCTTGATCACGATGTGAGATTTAAGAGGAGTCCTCAATGGAATATAAAGATCCTGAGTTTGAGCTGCTGAGCAGTCTGGAACAGATCATTTTTAAAGATGTACCGCAGACGATTACCCTGCAACAAAAATCCAATCCCTTTACAGAATATGAGCAATTGCGCAAAGGGACAGGACTGAAAACCGAAGAATTCGCCAGAGCGATGGGTGTCAGCGTGGCTATGGTGCAGGAGTGGGAGTCAAAACGTGAGAAACCCACCCCAACCGAGTTAAGGCTGATGCGCCTGATTCAGGCCAACCCTGCACTCAGCAAACAGATAGCGTAGTGAAGATTGAATGCCCCCGCCTTTGCGGGGGCTTGTGTTTTACAGGCTATCACAACGCCAACCCGCCTCTTCCCACACCAGCTCATGCGTTAACGTTAAGCCGCTTAAAAACGCCCCATCGTGTGATACCACCAGCAGTGCCCCTGGGAAACCGGCCAGCGCCGCTTCAATGGCCTGGACTGAAGCCAGATCCAGATGATTGGTCGGTTCATCCAGCAGCAGAAGCTGCGTGGCCTCCGCGCGCCACAGCACGCAGGCCAGGGCAGCCTTAAGACGCTCACCGCCGCTGAGCGCCGCCAATGGGAGCATCACTTTGTCAGCCCCCAGTTGAAGCTGGGCTAAACGGGTTCGCAATACCCCCTCTTCCAGAGGCGTATGACTCAGGTTGAGATGCGTCATGATCGACTGCGAAAGATCAAGTTGTGACAAATGCTGGTCGAGATAAGCACAGCTGACGGAAACCTTACACGTCCCTGAACGGGGGGCGATCTCGCCGAGGAGGATTTTTAACAGCGTCGATTTTCCGCAGCCGTTTGGTCCCTTTAACGCCACGCGCATCGGTCCGTCCATACGCCAGGTAAGCGGTGGAACAGGCACATGCGGCAGCACCAGATCCTCCAGCACCAGCACCTGCTTGCCCTCCGGGATCTGACTCCCCGGCAGAGTGAACATCACCGGATTATCGTCTTCAACCCGCTCACGCGCCTTGTTAACCGCGGCGTTCAGCGCTTCATTTTGCTCGCTGTGCTGTTTTTTCCAGGCGCCAATACGTTCCTTTGCCGCGCCTTTATATTTGACCCGTTCAAACGACGCGATATTCAAAGTATCGACGGTGCGTAACGTCTTTGCCGACCGCCGCTGGCTGTCATCATGCTCTTTTTGCATGCGTGCGCGGGTGCGTTTGCGCTCGGTTGCCGCATGTTCCAGCGCCGCGCGGGCCGCCTGCTGTTCGGCATCACGCTGGATTTGATAATCCGCATAATTCCCGCCGTAGCTGCGCAGACCCGAGGCGCTCAGCTCAAGGATACGGGGTACCTGAGCCAGTAACTCACGGTCATGGGAGGCCACCAGTACGCCGCCCTGATACTGACTCAACTGGTCGTAGAACCACGCCCGGCCTTGTCGATCCAGATGGTTAGTCGGTTCGTCCAGCAGAAGAAAGTCCGCGCCCGCCGTAAACGCCCCGCACAGCAGGGCGCGGATGCGCTCGCCGCCGCTGAGTTCTATGGCGGGCTTATCAGGCTCAAACGGTGGGAGCGTCGCATTGATAAACGCTTCGCTCAGACGTTCGGCTATATCCCAGTAGCCGTCGAGCAACGCCAGATCGTCGGGCTGATAATCGCCGCTGTCGATGCGCTTACGCGCCGCAAAAATCGCGTCATATCCGAGAAGTTCAGCCAGCGTCGTCTGCGAAGAAATAACGTGCTGCTGCGCCACCCAGGCATGCGAGCCAAAGCGTTCGATATGACCGGTAGCCGGTTCGTCCAGCCCCGCCAGCAGACGCAGCAGACGCGTTTTTCCGCTGCCGTTGCGGCCAACCAGCGCGCACAGGGAGGGTTCCAGCGAAAGATTCAGCGGACCAAAAAGGGTATCGCCCGTCGGAAACTGACAGGTGACCTGATGCAAAATAAAAGAAGGGGGCTGCGCAAAATGAGCCATAAGCACTCCTGAATGAAATCAAAACATCCCCTGCCGACGCGATGGCGTTTAGCAAGGATCGAAATTCATCAGTCGTGTTTGTTCATTTTTGGGGGGTGCTCCAGCGCGAGAAAGTTAACGGGGATAAGGATAGCGGTAATGGGTTGACCATTTCAAGGTTAAATTTTGGGCGATTTGTACTCCCTCTCCCTTTGGGCTGAGGGATCCCCACCAAATATTGCCTGCACAGACGGCCCCCTCTCCCTTGAGGGAGAGGGCTGGGGTGAGGGGGAACATACGGCTGTGGGGGGTGCTCCTTGCTACTCTGTAACGACATGGCCTGTGAACGTGCCAGGGCGGCTCAATCGCCACCGCCATGGCGTCGCTGTAAGACCTCTGCCCGCAGTATGCTTTTCATTGCGGTAATTTTGCGAGTCTCTTTCCAGAAATGGTAATATCCTCAGTGGTATAGCTCAAATCTGTTGCCGCCTGTTTTGATGAGCAGTAAGTTCTCTGCGCACCTGCAAAATCAGGTGCCGGGATTGGAACCCTGAATCACTTCACTGGCGACACAGGCTCTGTGTCGTACGGCCTGTTGCATCTCAATGGCGGGCCGGACAGGGGCGCTGCAAAGCGCGCTGGTGTCAGTGAGGCCAGTCGTTCCAACCTTGTTCGGTTCCGCCACCAGCGAGCCTGGAACCTCCCGTGGCGGAAGATATACCACTCACTGAGGTTATTTTATGTCAATGACTGACTCTTTATTCACCCTGCCCTTCAACCACGCCACCGACTTCACCGAACTGGCGGATAATTGCGAACGTTTTACCGACGCAATTGTAGATTGCGAACAACGTGCCCACAAAATGGCGCTTTACGGCAGACTCTATGCCTGTCTGAATCTTTTGCAACCCACGCTTCTGGATCCTGTTCCGGACGCTTTAAAAGCCCGCCTGACCGTGAAGGAACTCCCGTCACGCGTTCCGGCTTTCGAACCCGAATGCGATCAGCTGGGGCGCTACTGTCAGGAGATTACGCAGATGTTGATGAACGGCTCACTGCCGCGACAATCTGAAATCGTGATGGAAGATTTGCTGTGCGAACTGGTCAGCTACTTTGCCGATACGCTGAAGGCACCGCGCTGGCTGCAGACAGACGAAGGCACAATCGCGATCGGCTAAACCTGCCGGATGACGCTGCGCTTATCCGGCCTACAAAAGCCCCATAAAAAAACCCGCCGAAGCGGGTTTTTAGCATTTGTAACATCGGGCACATTACTGCAGCAGCGAAATATCCGCTACGCGCAGGAACAGCTCACGCAGTTTTTCGAGCATAGAGAGACGGTTAATACGCAGCTCTTTATCTTCTACGTTTACCATCACTTTCTCGAAGAAGGCGTCGATGACGTCTCGCAGCTCAGCCAGCTCCACCAGCGCTTCCTGGTAGCGACCTTCCGCGAAGACCGGCTCGAGCTTGTCGCGCAGCACCACAACCTGCATCGCCAGGGCGATCTCTTCCGGCTCTTTCAGCGTCGCGGCGTTCACACGCTCGTTCAGCGTCTCGTCGGATTTCGCCAGGATGTTGGAGACACGCTTGTTGGCCGCCGCCAGAGCAGATGCCGCTTCCAGCGTACGGAAGTGGGAAACCGCCTTCATACGCGCATCGAAATCAGCCGGACGGGTCGGACGACGCGCCAGCACCGCCTGAATGGTGTCGACGGTGTAACCTTCATCCTGATACCAGGCGCGGAAACGACCGAGCATAAAGTCGATCACGTCATCCACCACGTTGGCGTTGGTCAGCTTGTCGCCGTACAGACGCACCGCTTCTTCGGTCAGGGTCTGCAGATCCAGGTTCAGGTTCTTCTCAACGATGATACGCAGCACGCCCAGCGCAGCACGACGCAGCGCAAACGGGTCTTTGTCGCCTTTCGGATGCTGACCGATACCGAAGATACCCGCCAGGGTGTCCATCTTATCGGCAATCGCCACCGCGCACGCAACCGGGTTAGACGGCAGTTCGTCACCCGCAAAGCGCGGCTGATACTGCTCGTTCAGGGCCACGGCCACATCTTCCGCTTCGCCATCGTGACGCGCGTAATGCATACCCATCACGCCCTGGGTGTCGGTAAATTCGAACACCATGTTGGTCATCAGGTCGCATTTAGACAGCAGGCCAGCACGCGTTGCGTGGTTGACGTCCGCACCGATTTCACGGGCAATCCAGCCGGACAGCTCCGCGATACGGTCGGTCTTGTCGCGCAGCGTACCCAGTTGCTGCTGGAACAACACGGTCTGCAGGCGTGGAAGATGATCTTCCAGACGCTTTTTACGGTCGGTATTGAAGAAGAACTCGGCATCCGCCAGACGCGGACGAACGACCTTCTCGTTACCAGAGATAATCTGGATCGGATCTTTCGATTCGATGTTTGCCACGAAGATGAAATTTGGCAGCAGTTTGCCGTCGTTGGCATAGACCGGGAAGTACTTCTGGTCACCCTTCATGGTGTAAACCAGCGCTTCAGCCGGAACGGCCAGGAATTTCTCTTCGAACTTCGCGGTCAGCACAACCGGCCATTCCACCAGCGAGGTCACTTCTTCCAGCAGGCTGTCGCTCAGATCGGCTTTACCGCCAATCTTACGCGCCGCGTCTTCCGCGTCCGCTTTGATTTTGGCTTTACGCTGTTCGTAGTCAGCAATGACCTTGCCGCGCTCCAGCAGGATTTGCGGATACTGATCGGCATTGTCGATGGTGAACTCTGGCTCGCCCATAAAGCGGTGGCCGCGGATCACGCGATCGGACGCCACGCCCAGAATGGTCGCCGGAATAACGGTGTCGCCCAGCAGCAGGGTCACGGTGTGAACCGGACGCACGAAATGCACGTCGGACGCGCCCCAGCGCATCAGCTTAGGAATCGGCAGCTTCGCCAGAGACGTGGCAATCATGTCCGGCAGCAGCGCTTCCGCGCTTTCGCCTTTCACATGGGCACGATACAGCAGCCATTCACCTTTATCGGTGGTCAGACGCTCGGCCTGATCGACGGTGATACCGCAGCCACGCGCCCAGCCTTCCGCCGCTTTGCTCGGCTTGCCTTCCGCGTCGAAGGCCTGGGCAATCGCCGGGCCACGTTTTTCGACTTCGCGATCCGGCTGGGACGCCGCCAGATTTGCCACTTTCAGCGCCAGACGGCGCGGCGCGGCAAACCACTCAATTTTACCGTGTGCCAGGCCAGCGTTATCCAGCTCGGCAGTCACGTTCGCAGCAAAAGATTCAGCCAGGCTGCGCAGGGCTTTTGGTGGCAGCTCTTCGGTGCCGATTTCCACCAGGAAAGTTTTCTCAGACATGGCCGCCTCTTATTTGTTTCGGTTGCACATCGGGAAGCCAAGGGCTTCACGGGACGCGTAGTAAGCTTCTGCAACGGCTTTGGTCAGGGTACGAATACGCAGAATGTAGCGCTGACGTTCAGTCACGGAGATGGCTTTGCGGGCGTCCAGCAGGTTGAAGCTGTGGGCGGCCTTCAGAATACGCTCGTAGGCAGGCAGCGGCAGCGGAGTCTCCAACGCCAGCAGCTGCTGCGCTTCTTTCTCATACTGCTCGAAGCAGGTGAACAGGAAGTCCACGTCCGCGTATTCGAAGTTATAGGTGGATTGCTCCACTTCATTCTGATGGAACACGTCGCCGTAGGTGGTTTTACCCAGCGGGCCGTCGCTCCAGACCAGGTCGTAAACGCTGTCTACGCCCTGAATGTACATGGCCAGACGTTCCAGACCGTAGGTGATCTCACCGGTGATCGGCTTACATTCCAGACCGCCCACCTGCTGGAAGTAGGTGAACTGGGTCACTTCCATGCCGTTCAGCCACACTTCCCAACCCAGACCCCAGGCACCCAGCGTTGGGTTTTCCCAGTTATCTTCCACGAAACGGATGTCGTGGATGGTTGGATCCATACCCAGCTCTTTCAGCGACCCGAGGTACAGTTCCTGAATATTGTCGGGTGATGGCTTAATCACCACCTGGAACTGATAGTAATGCTGCAGACGGTTCGGGTTTTCACCGTAACGACCATCGGTCGGACGACGGGAAGGCTGCACATACGCGGTCGCCATTGGTTCTGGCCCCAACGCACGCAGGCTGGTCATCGGGTGTGAAGTGCCGGCGCCGACTTCCATGTCCAAAGGTTGAACAATGGTACAGCCCTGACGAGCCCAGTAATCCTGTAAGGTCAGGATCAGGCCCTGGAAGGTCTTGGTATCAAACTTTTGCATAGTATTTCGTGCTGGATACGTGTGGTTTTAAATGGAAGGGACCAGTATACCCGCTGGCTGCAAGATATACAGTACGAAACGGGGTTGTTTAGGGAAAATTGGGAAATAAGCCTTCCGGCCAGAACGCTGACGGCGTCTGGCTGTTGATTATCCGAGCAGGCTAGCGCATGGAGAGATGTAAAAACTGACCGTCCGCATCAAACGAGCAGACAAAGCCCTCTTTACGCGACGTATGGCCCCGCAGTTCATAGCTGCCCTGAAAACGTTCAAAACCGGTGACGTCAATTTTCTGCACGTCCGAGTTATAGCGGCGAGCGGCCCGATCTTTACAGAGCGCTTCCATATTCAGTGAACGTTCCGGGCTCATTTTACCCTGCTGCGCTTTTTGCACAGGTGCTTCCTGTGGCGCACTGCATCCTGCCAGCATGAAAAGCAGAAAGAGTGATGCCACACGCTTCATCATCATTTTTATTACCGTCCTGGTCAGTGGCTGTTATTTTTAGTATCAACACTTTTATAGATTATGGTCAGCCATTCTGCGAATCTCGCGGTCTCCCGGCAAGCCTGCGAATAAAACTCAGAATTTTCCAAACGAAGACATTTGGACAATGGGAGTCACACTCAATTTACAGGGAATACGAGGAACTGATGCAGTCAAAAATTAACTGGATTGATAATCTGCGAGGAATAGCCTGTCTGATGGTTGTCATGATCCACACGACAACCTGGTACGTCACGAATGCGCACAGCATCAGCCCCGTTAACTGGGATATCGCCAATATTCTCAACTCTGCGTCACGCGTCAGCGTGCCGCTGTTCTTTATGATTTCCGGCTTTCTCTTTTTTGGCGAGCGTAGCGCGCAGCCGCGGCACTTCATCCGCATCGCGGCCTGCCTGGGGTTCTACAGCGCCGTTGCCTTGCTCTATATCACTCTGTTCACCTCAATAAACGCCGGACTATCGCTAAAATACGTGCTGCAAAAACCGGTGTTCTACCACCTGTGGTTCTTCTTCGCCATTATCGTGATCTATCTGGTCTCCCCCCTCATTCAGGTGAAAAACGTCAGCGGAAAAATGCTTCTGGCCCTGATGGTGGTCATTGGCATTATCGCCAACCCGAATACGGTCTCGCAGAAAATCGACGGATTTGAGTGGCTGCCGGTGAACCTCTATATCAACGGCGATACCTTCTATTACGTGCTTTACGGCATGCTGGGGCGCGCCATCGGGATGATGGACACGCAAAAACGTGGCCTGAACTGGCTCTGCGGGGCACTGTTTATCGCCGGCGTGACGGTGATTTCACGCGGGACGCTGCATGAGCTGCAGTGGCGCGGCAATTTTGCCGATACCTGGTACCTGTATTGTGGGCCGATGGTCTTTATCTGTGCCGTCTCGCTGCTTACGCTCGTTAAAAACACGCTCAACGCGCGGCCACTCCCTTTACTGAGCGTGATTTCGCGGCACTCGCTCGGAATTTACGGCTTTCACGCGCTGGTGATCCACGCCCTGCGCACCCGAGGCGTTGAGCTAAAAAGCTGGCCGGTGCTGGATATTGTCTGGATTTTTGCCGCCACGCTGGCGATCAGCCTGCTGCTGTCGATGCTGCTGCAAAAAATAGATACTCGCCGCTTCGTCAGCTAACGGTTCGCTGCCGGGCGCGATGGTACTGGCGCGGGGAGGAAAACCCTGCCGCCAGTGAAGCCTGCTCCACGCCGCGCCCCTGCAATAGCCACTGCTCCGCCACCGCCAGACGCAGCTGCTCCAGATAATCGCGAACGCTAATGCCTAAATGTGACTGGAAAAGCCGGGTGAGATGGCGCGGGCTGACGTGCGCCAGCGCGGCGATATCAGGCAAGCTCCACGTTTTTTGTGGCTCGGCGGTGAGCGCATCCTGCGCCCGATGAATCGCCGGATGAAGATGATTGCGGTAGCGTAGCCACGGGGAGAGCTGGGGATCGTCACCGGAACGGCGGAACCAGACCACCATCTCGCGCGCCACGGCCAGCGCCTTTTCGGGACCGCACAGGCGGTTAATCATATGCAGCGCCAGATCGATGCCCGACGTGATCCCCGCGCTGGTCCAGATGTTCTCATCCTGCACAAAGATGCGGTTTTCTTTGATCGTCGCCGTCGGGGCCGCGGTGCGTAAACGGCTGATAACGTCATGGTGGGTTGTGCACTGCCGGTTGTTCAGCAGGCCCGATTTCGCCGCCAGCAGCGCGCCTGAACAGACGCACATCACCGTGATGTCCTGGCGCTGGATCTGCGGTTGCAGGCGCATCAGCCAGTGCTGGATCAGCTGCGCCTGCGGCGTGGAAAACTGAGTACGGGAGTCGCTGACGCCGGGAAATACCAGCAGGCTACCTGCCGGGAGACGCTCCGGCAGCGGCTGGATGCCGCTCATCGTCAGGCCTATCGACGTTGGAACGTCCGGTTGCGGCCCAATGTAGTGCAGACGAAACGCGTCGCCCGCCAGCACAAAGGTTTCTGCCGGGCCGGTCATGTCTAATGACAGCACCCCGGGCAACATCACGAACCAGACGTCGATGCGCATTACAGTGACTCCAGCGTCTCCGCTACCGTTTTAATGTCGGCAAAACGCCCGGCCAGGACCGTTTCGGTACGATGGCGAATTTCCGCAGCGCTAAGGGTAATGCCCTTGTAGGTCATGGGAAACGTCAGCGTGGCCTCGCTCACAAAGGTCACAGCATAACCCAGATCGGATGCCACCCGGGCGGTGGTTTCGCAGCATTGCTCAGTGCGAATGCCGCAGATAATCACACTATTGATATCACGCTCGCGCAGCCAGCGATCGAGCCCGGTATCCGTGAAGGCATTATGGACATGTTTCTGGAAAACCACATCCGGCTGATGACGCAAAAAGGCCATAGGTTTAACAAAGCCGCTTTGCAGCGTGAAGGGGCCGTCTTCATCTACATGGAAAATATCAACGACCGGAATACCGCGCGCCTGGCAGCCTTCAATCAGCCCCAGCATCGCCTGCTGAAAGGCAGGAATGTCGTCCTCCTGCCAGTAATTGCGATGATGGAACGACTGCTGAGTATCAATATTGATGAGTGCAATGCGTGACATGGTGGATCTCCTCGCCAGTAGGTGTGACACCATACTGGCAAGGAAATAAATGCACGCACAGACCAAAAAAGGACATCCTCGTGCCGCGGTCGGACAAGCGTGTTTACGACATCAGCGGCAGCAGCTGCTGATAGATTTTACGGAATACCGCGCGCCTTTCCGCGTACCGCGCATGGTTTGTCGCGTCAGGGAAATGCGCCTGCTCAAGGGTAAGCTGCGGCAGCAGTTGCGAAAGCGGTTGTTCCGGATGAATGGCTATCTGCGCCAGACGCGCGGCGCCGAGCGCGGGGCCAACATCGCCACCGGTGCGGAAATCCAGCTGCAACCCGCTGATATCCGACAGCATTTGTCGCCAGTAAGGGCTTCGCGCGCCGCCGCCAATCAGGGTGACGCTTGCGGGTTTCAGGCCGCAGTCGTGGACCACGTCCATCCCGTCGGCCAGGGCATAGCCCACGCCTTCCAGAACCGCACGCGCCAGTTCTGCCGGGCCATGCTGATGGGTTAAGCCAAAGAATACCCCTTTCGCTTCCGGATTGTTGTGCGGCGTACGCTCGCCGGACAGATACGGTAAAAACCAGACGGTACCAGCATTT
Organism: Enterobacter sp. SGAir0187; assembly: GCF_002952735.2. Taxonomy (NCBI): domain Bacteria; kingdom Pseudomonadati; phylum Pseudomonadota; class Gammaproteobacteria; order Enterobacterales; family Enterobacteriaceae; genus Enterobacter; species Enterobacter sp. SGAir0187. The sequence continues at coordinate 2,423,055 of NZ_CP025034.2, forward strand.
ACATCCGCCTGCTGTGCTGCGGCAATCAACGCAGGAACATCAGCCATCCCGGTCAGCTTCGCCGCCCAGTCCAGGCACGACGCTGCACTCAGCATCACCGACATCAAATGCCATTTTCCCGGAAGCGCATGACAGAAACTGTGCACAGCGCTTTCGGGATTACTGCGATAGCCGTCGCTGACGGCAAAATAGACGCCAGAGGTTCCCAGAGACAGCATCGCCTGCCCTGCCTCAACCATGCCGACGCCTACGGCACCCGCAGCGTTGTCACCGCCCCCGGCAACCACCGGTACGGCAGGCATATTCCAGCGTTCCGCAACGTCCGGCAGCAACGTGCCTGTTACCTCGCTACCTTCGAACAGCGCGGGCATGTGTTCACGGGTCAGGTGGCAGGCATCCAGCATCGCCTCGCTCCAGTCACGTTTCGCCACGTCGAGCCACATCGTGCCGGCGGCATCGGACATGTCGGAAGCAAAATCGCCCGTCATACGAAAGCGCAGATAGTCTTTCGGTAGCAGGACTTTCGCCACCTGCCGGAAAATCTCCGGCTCGTGTCGCTGCACCCACAGCAGCTTGGGCGCGGTAAAGCCGGGCATCATCAGGTTGCCGGTGATCTCACGAGACGTAGGTACGCGCGCCTCAAGAAGCGCACATTCTTCCGCACAACGGCCGTCATTCCAGAGGATCGCAGGACGCAACACGCGATGCTCGCTATCCAGCAAGGTAGCACCGTGCATTTGCCCGGCAATCCCCAGCGCTTTCACGTCACGCAGAGAATGCTGTTCACCTAACGCCTTGATTGCACGATCCGTTGCCTGCCACCACTGCTCCGGGTCCTGTTCCGACCACAGCGGATGCGGACGTGAAACCTGCAGCTTTTCCGTCTGCGTTGCTAACACCTCGCCCTGCTCGCTTAACAGGATGGCTTTCACACCCGATGTGCCAAGATCGATCCCGATATACATTACGGTGACTCCTTTAACAGAAATGCCCGGTGGCGCTAACGCTTACCGGGCCTGCGTGCTGTTATTTATCGAACAGGTAGTGATTGACCAGATTTTCCAGCAACTCCTGGTGCCCGCTCTGGTGCTGCGGTGCCAGCTGATGTTGTTCAGCGTACTTCGCGATGTCCGCAAGTGATAACTGACCTTTCAAAATTTGCTGGCCCAGCTCACTGTTCCAGCCGCTGTAACGCTTCGCCACGCGTTTATCGAGCTCGCCGTCTTCAATCATACGTGCCGCCACTTTCAGCGCCAGCGCCATGGTGTCCATCGCGCCAATGTGGCCGTAGAACAGATCGTATTTATCGGTACTCTGGCGACGCACTTTGGCGTCAAAGTTCAGGCCGCCGGTAGTGAAACCACCCGCTTTGATGATTTCGTACATCACCAGCGCATTCTCTTCCACGCTGTTCGGGAACTGGTCTGTGTCCCAGCCCAGCTGCGCGTCGCCGCGGTTAGCATCGACCGAGCCGAAGATGCCCAGCGCAATCGCAGACGCGATCTCGTGGTGGAAAGAGTGGCCCGCCAGCGTGGCGTGGTTGGCCTCAATGTTCACTTTGATCTCTTTTTCCAGACCGAACTGCTTCAGGAAGCCATACACCGTCGCCACGTCGTAGTCATACTGATGCTTCGTCGGCTCCTGCGGCTTCGGCTCAATCAGCAGCGTGCCGCGGAAGCCAATTTTGTGCTTGTGGTCGACAACCATCTGCATAAAGCGGCCAATCTGCTCGCGCTCCTGACGCAGATCGGTGTTGAGCAGGGTTTCATAGCCTTCACGTCCGCCCCACAGGACATAGTTTTCGCCGCCAAGCTGATGCGTGGCGTTCATTGCCGTCACCACCTGCGTGGCCGCCCAGCTAAACACTTCCGGATCCGGGTTGGTTGCCGCGCCCGCGCCGTAGCGTGGATTAGTGAAGCAGTTTGCCGTGCCCCAGAGCAGCTTCACGCCGCTTTGCTGCTGTTTCGCCGCCAGTACATCCACCATCTGCGCAAAGTTGTTCAGATACTCTTTCAGCGATGCGCCTTCCGGCGACACGTCAACGTCATGGAAGCAGTAGTACGGCACGTTCAGCTTGTGGAAGAACTCAAACGCCACATCGGCTTTGCGTTTCGCCAGCTCGATGGCCTCACCCGGCTGCTGCCATGGGCGGTCAAAGGAGCCCACGCCGAACATATCGGCACCGTTCCAGCAGAAGGTATGCCAGTAACAGGCGGCAAAGCGCAGATGATCTTCCATGCGCTTACCCAGCACCAGCTCATCCGGGTTGTAGTGACGAAATGCTAAAGGATTGGTCGTTTTCGGGCCTTCGTAACGAACACGATCGAGTTGGTCGAAATAAGCTTGCATATTGAGCTCCATAATCAGGGTATGCGGCGAGTCGTTGATACAGGGGTAATAGTGAATAGACATTTTGGGTTGCTCAATTACGTTATTTCACACTGCTATTGAGAGAATGCACAACTGTGCGCTGGCTCGCAAAATAATGCGCAGACAAACTATTTTCGGCGCGGATTCCAGAATCAAATGTAATTAAGACGTTACGTATTTTAAAATCCGATCGCGGTCATAAATTCAGAAATAAACCAAATATCGTAATGAGAAGATAAAAATCTGTAATTGCCAGCCCGCCTTTCCGCGTTAAAAATTTGCTGCGTCTCAGCAGTGAATGTTTCTTTTATCTCAGCAACACATACCCCTACAAAAAGGCCTAATAATTATGAAGATAAAGAACCTGACCCTAACGCTCTGCACTACGCTCCTGCTTGCCAGTTTTGCCGGTCATGCCAAAGAGGTCAAAATTGGCATGGCGATTGACGACCTGCGCCTGGAGCGCTGGCAAAAAGATCGCGATATCTTTGTAAAAAAAGCGGAATCCCTCGGCGCAAACGTGTTTGTTCAGTCGGCTAACGGCAACGAAGAAACGCAAATGTCGCAGATCGAGAATATGATTAACCGTGGCGTCGATGTGCTGGTCATTATCCCCTATAACGGCCAGGTATTAAGTAACGTGGTAAAAGAAGCCAAACAAGAAGGCATAAAAGTGCTGGCTTATGACCGCATGATTAATAATGCGGACATTGATTATTATATTTCGTTCGATAATGAAAAAGTCGGCGAATTACAGGCACAAAGCCTGATCGACAAAGTGCCTCAGGGCAATTATTTCCTGATGGGCGGCTCTCCGGTGGATAACAACGCCAAGCTGTTCCGCGAAGGGCAAATGAAAGTCCTTAAGCCGTACATCGACAACGGGAAAATTAAAGTGGTTGGCGATCAATGGGCCGACGGCTGGCTGCCAGAAAACGCGCTGAAGATTATGGAAAATGCGCTGACGGCCAACAACAACAAAATTGATGCGGTTGTGGCCTCCAACGATGCCACCGCAGGCGGTGCGATTCAGGCATTAAGCGCCCAGGGGCTGGCGGGTAAAGTCGCCATTTCTGGACAGGACGCCGATCTGGCTGGCGTAAAACGCATTATCGCAGGCACCCAAACCATGACGGTCTACAAACCGATTACCGAGCTTGCCAATACGGCGGCGGAAATCGCCGTAGAACTGGGCAATGGCAAGCAACCTAAAGCAGACGCAACGCTGAATAACGGGCTGAAAGACGTTCCGGCTCGCCTGCTCACCCCTATTGAAGTCAATAAAGAGAACATTGACGCCACCGTCATTAAAGACGGCTTCCATAAGAAGAGCGAACTGTAATCCGGCGCGGCCCCTGCTCTGCGGGGGCGCATCACGTTGCACTGTTCTTTCCTCGGTTTATGTGGAGCAGTTATGCCTTATTTACTTGAAATGAAAAGCATCACCAAGCGCTTCGGCACGGTGAAAGCCGTCGATAACGTCAGTCTCCGGTTGAACCCCGGCGAAGTCGTTTCGCTGTGTGGCGAGAACGGCTCAGGCAAGTCAACGTTGATGAAAGTGTTGTGCGGGATCTACCCGTATGGCAGTTACGAAGGCGAAATCGTTTTTGCTGGCGAAGTTATCCAGGCGACTCACATTCGTGATACCGAACGTAAAGGCATCGCCATCATCCATCAGGAACTGGCTCTGGTGAAGCATCTCACCGTGCTGGAGAACATTTTCCTTGGGGCCGAAATTTCCCGCCACGGCGTGCTGGATTACGACACCATGACGCTCCGCTGTGAAAAGCTGCTGGCGCAGGTGAGCCTCCACATTTCACCGGATACCCGCGTGGGCGACCTGGGACTGGGGCAACAGCAGCTGGTTGAAATCGCTAAAGCGCTCAATAAACAGGTCAGGCTGCTGATCCTTGATGAGCCCACGGCCTCGCTCACCGAACAGGAAACTGCGGTACTGCTCGATATTATTCGCGATCTGCAAAATCACGGCATCGCCTGTATCTACATTTCGCACAAGCTGAACGAGGTTAAAGCCATTTCGGACACCATCTGCGTGATCCGCGATGGGCAACACATCGGCACGCGTGAAGCCGCGGGCATGAGCGAAGATGACATCATCACCATGATGGTGGGGCGCGAGCTGACGGCGCTCTACCCGAATGAGCCTCACACCAAAGGTGATGAAGTGCTGCGCGTGGAAAATCTGACCGCGTGGCACCCCGTTAACCGCCACATCAAGCGCGTCAATAACGTCTCGTTTTCTCTGCACAGCGGCGAAATTCTCGGTATTGCCGGGTTAGTCGGCGCCGGGCGCACGGAGGCCGTACAGTGTCTGTTTGGCGTATGGCCGGGGCGCTGGGAGGGCACGATTTATATCGACGGCCAGCCGGTGAAAATCGACAACTGCCAGCAGGCGATTGCCCACGGCATTGCTATGGTGCCGGAAGACCGCAAAAAAGACGGCATCGTGCCGGTCATGGCAGTGGGGAAAAACATTACGCTGGCGGCGCTCGATCGCTTCTCCGGCGCGCTGAGCAGCCTGGACGATGCCGCCGAGCAGCAGTGCATCCTTCAGTCACTCGCCCGATTGAAGGTCAAAACCTCCTCACCGGAACTGGCCATTGGCCGCCTGAGCGGCGGCAACCAGCAGAAGGCGATTCTGGCGCGCTGCCTGCTTCTCAATCCACGCATATTAATCCTTGATGAGCCCACGCGCGGGATTGATATCGGTGCCAAATATGAAATCTACAAACTGATTAATCAGCTTGTACAGCAAGGGATTGCCGTCATTGTCATTTCGTCTGAGTTACCCGAAGTGCTCGGCCTAAGCGACCGTGTGCTGGTCATGCACGAGGGAAAACTGAAAGCCAACCTGATTAACCAGAACCTGACGCAGGAGCAGGTGATGGAAGCCGCTTTAAGGAGCGAACGTCATGTCGAAAAGCAATCCGTCTGATATCAAAGTCGCCGTTCCGACGCCCGGTGCGTTCGCAGGGCTAAAAGCGCTGAACCTGCAGGTTTTCGTGATGATCGCGGCGATTATCGTCATCATGCTCTTTTTTACCTGGATGACCGATGGTTCGTACCTCAGCGCGCGTAACGTCTCTAACCTGCTCCGCCAGACCGCTATCACCGGCATTCTGGCCGTCGGCATGGTGTTCGTGATTATCTCCGCGGAAATCGATCTGTCGGTCGGTTCAATGATGGGGCTCCTCGGCGGTGTGGCGGCGATTTTTGACGTCTGGCTCGGCTGGCCGCTGCCGCTGACCGTGGCGGTCACGCTGGTGCTGGGTCTCGTTCTGGGGGCCTGGAACGGCTGGTGGGTAGCCTACCGTAAAGTGCCGTCGTTCATTGTCACCCTGGCGGGGATGCTGGCCTTCCGTGGGATCTTAATCGGCATTACTAACGGCACCACCGTCTCCCCGACCAGTGCGGCCATGTCGCAGATTGGTCAGAGCTACCTCCCGGATGGCGTGGGCTTTACCATCGGCGTGGCGGGATTGCTGGCGTTTGTTGCATGGCAGTGGCGTGGACGCATGCGTCGTCAGGCGCTGGGGCTGGCGTCGCCAGCATCAACCTCGGTGGTGGGACGTCAGGCGCTGACAGCGGTCATTGTGCTGGGCGCCATCTGGCTTTTAAACGACTATCGCGGTGTCCCGACCCCCGTCCTGCTGCTGACGCTTTTACTGCTGGGCGGCATGTTTATGGCCACGCGCACCGCGTTTGGCCGCCGTATTTATGCCATCGGCGGCAACCTTGAGGCTGCCCGTTTGTCGGGGATTAACGTCGAACGCACCAAACTCGCGGTCTTCGCCATTAACGGCCTGATGGTCGCCATCGCCGGGCTGATCCTCAGTTCGCGCCTGGGGGCCGGTTCTCCCTCCGCCGGCAACATCGCCGAGCTGGATGCTATCGCCGCCTGCGTCATCGGTGGCACCAGCCTAGCAGGCGGTATCGGTAGCGTGGCGGGCGCGGTGATGGGGGCATTTATTATGGCGTCGTTGGATAACGGGATGAGTATGATGGACGTCCCGACGTTTTGGCAGTATATCGTCAAGGGGGCCATTCTTTTACTGGCAGTCTGGATGGACTCGGCCACCAAGCGACGGGCCTGATAACGGTATTGTGACATAATTGGGAAGTGAGCCATGTTTGAAAAGCGTCACCGCATTACGTTGTTATTCAATGCCAACAAAGCCTACGACCGTCAGGTGGTAGAAGGCGTGGGTGAATATTTGCAGGCGTCGCAATCCGAATGGGATATTTTTATTGAAGAAGATTTTCGCACCCGTCTGGAGAACATTAAAGACTGGCTGGGCGATGGCGTCATCGCCGACTATGACGACCCCGTCATTGAACAGCTGCTGACCGACGTCGACGTGCCGATCGTGGGCGTCGGCGGCTCCTACCACTCGCCCGAACACTATCCGCCGGTTCACTATATTGCCACCGATAACCATGCCCTGGTCGAGGCCGCGTTTCTCCATTTAAAAGAGAAAGGCGTCCATCGCTTCGCGTTTTATGGTTTACCCGCCACCAGCGGCAAGCGCTGGGCCGTTGAGCGTGAGCACGCGTTTTGCCAGCTGGTCGCGCAGGAGAAGTATCGCGGCGTGGTCTATCAGGGGCTGGAAACCGCCCCGGAAAACTGGCAGCACGCGCAGAACCGTCTCGCTGACTGGCTGCAAACGCTGCCGCCGCAAACAGGGATTATTGCCGTGACGGACGCCCGCGCGCGGCACGTGCTGCAGGTCTGCGAACACTTACACATTCCGGTGCCCGAAAAACTGTGCGTGATTGGCATCGATAACGAAGAGCTTACCCGCTACCTGTCCCGCGTGGCGCTCTCCTCCGTTGCCCAGGGCACGCGTCAGATGGGCTATCAGGCGGCGAAGCTGCTGCACCGTCTGCTGGATAAAGAATCTCTGCCGCTTCAGCGCCTGCTGGTGCCACCGGTTCGCGTCGTAGAACGTCGCTCAACTGACTATCGCTCCTTAAGCGACCCGGCCGTCATTCAGGCCATGCACTATATTCGCAACCACGCCTGCAAAGGGATTAAGGTCGATCAGGTACTGGATTCGGTGGGCATTTCGCGTTCGAATCTGGAGAAGCGTTTCAAAGAAGAGGTGGGCGAAACCATTCATGCCGTTATCCATGCTGAAAAGCTGGAGAAAGCACGCAGCCTGCTCATCTCCACGTCGCTGTCGATCAACGAAATCTCGCAGATGTGCGGTTACCCGTCGCTGCAATATTTTTATTCGGTGTTTCGCAAAGAGTATGACACCACGCCGAAAGAGTACCGGGATCGCCACAGCGAGGTGCTGATCTAGAAAAGAAAACGCCTTCCACTGGAAGGCGTTTTTTTGAGATTACATATGGGCGGCGATTAAGCGCTGATTATCCTGGTACATAGCGAACAGATAGTTGTTATAGCTCTGTCCCTTCGTCGAATACCCTTTCAGCTTGTGGATCATCGTACTGGCCGTCACTTCCTGGTCCGCTTTACGCAGCTGAGCGCGTGATTTACGGAACGAGGAGTAGGCCGGGTGCGTGTTCAGATTCACCACGTAGGCGTTCACGGAATCCTTAACGGATTCAAACTGCGAATAGCCTTTCACCTTGCCAGGCGCATTCGTACAACGGCCTTTCACGCATTTCATGCCGAAAAGGTTGTTGTTGCTACGCGCAAGCCTGGACGTTCCCCAGCCGCTTTCAGCTGCAGCCATGGTCGCAACCATGCTGCCCGGGATGATATCCACACGCTCAAGAAGAGCATTCCACGGAACACGACGCGTGTTACCGTTCCAGCTCAGCTTGTAGCGCTTCGTGATATCCTTCAGACGCGCGCGTTCTGACGGCGACCAACGGCTATCGTACTGTTTGGAAATCAGCCAGTTACGATCCGCAGTAATCGCGGCATTTTGACTCGTGATGTAAGGCATTACCGTCCGGAGAAACGCTTTTTTCCTTGGTGTTCCGGAAGGGTATTTTCGCAAATCAGGAAGTGAACTACTCTTTGCACTATTGCGAGAATACTCTTGTTTACTGCTAACCTTACTACTTGTCGTCTTTATTACGTGGGCTTTCTTACTCGTTGTATCCGTGTGCGTCTTCGCAAGCACCTCACCCGAAAATGCCGTGGTGAGTAACATGAGTATCGCAGCCCCATATCGTCGCATGGGAGTCGATATCATTAGGTCTCCTGGTCGGATGTAATCATCCTAACACCTTATTTTTTTCACAAATTTGAGAGCGGAATCTCAAATCATATCAAAAATAGACTTCAAGAGCACGTATAGAAATAGTCCAATTCCGAAACTATGTCACCTGAAACTTGCTCATAAAAACATCATTTCCGGAAAAATGTGTGCGTTATCGCAGATAACTGCCTAATTTTGCGCAAGATCACTCATCCTCACGCATCCTCCTGGCAGAAAGCGACAGGGGATGAGTTTTTCCCGCCCGCCTGCTGGCACACTGGTCAAAAAATCCGCGACAGGAACCAGGAATGAAACGCACCGCAATAGCCTTTCTGATGTTACCCGCACTGGCACATGCCGACTGGTCATCGCCGGGGTTTGGCGCATTTCGCGCCGAGGGCACCGGGATTTTCACCAGCCAGGCAAAGCTTGCGAAGGGTACGCGTCCTCTTACGCTGAGTTTTGACAAGACGTGCTGGCAGCCCACAGGCGCGATAAAACTCAATGAGATGCTGTCGCTCAAGCCCTGTGACGGCGCTCCGCCGCAGTGGCGCCTTTTCCGCGACGGTGAATACCAGATGCGGATTGATACCCGCTCCGGCACGCCCACCCTGCTGCTGGCAGTTCAGAGCGCGACAGAACAGCCGGTGGCCAACGTTATCCGCCAGTGTCCGAAGTGGGACGGTAAGCCGCTGACGCTGGACGTCAGCCATACCTTCCCGGAAGGCTCCGTCGTGCGCGACTACTACAGTAAACAGACGGCGACCGTACAAGATGGGAAAATCACCCTGCAGCCAGCCGCCAACAGTAACGGCCTGCTGCTGCTTGAGCGCGCCGAAACCGACAGGCCGGCACCGTTTAGCTGGCAAAACGCCACCGTCTATTTTGTACTGACCGACCGCTATGTGAATGGCGACCCGAGCAACGACAACAGCTATGGCCGCCATAAAGACGGCATGCAGGAGATTGGCACGTTCCACGGTGGCGATCTAAAGGGGCTGACCAGCAAGCTCGATTACCTGCAGCAGTTGGGGGTGAATGCGCTCTGGATAAGCTCCCCGCTTGAGCAGATCCACGGCTGGGTAGGCGGCGGAACCAAAGGTGATTTCCCGCATTATGCCTACCACGGCTACTACACCCAGGACTGGACAACGCTCGATGCCAACATGGGCACCGAGGATGACCTGCGTCAGCTTGTTGATGAGGCGCATAAGCGCGGCATTCGCATCCTGTTTGATATCGTCATGAACCACGTTGGCTATGCCACGCTGGCAGACATGCAGGAATTTCAGTTTGGTGCCCTGTACCTTCAGGGTGATGAACTGAAAAAGACGCTGGGAGAACGCTGGACGGACTGGACGCCTGGCGCAGGCCAGACCTGGCATAGCTTCAACGACTACATCAACTTCAGCGACAAGGCCGCATGGGAAAAATGGTGGGGTAAAAAGTGGATCCGCACCGACATTGGCGATTACGACAACCCCGGCTTTGATGATTTAACGATGTCGCTGGCGTTCCTGCCCGACCTGAAAACGGAATCCACCGCCCCTTCCGGGCTACCCAATTTCTACCAACACAAACCCGATACCCACGCAAAAGCCATTCCGGGCTATACCCCGCGCGATTACCTGACCCACTGGCTCAGCCAGTGGGTACGTGACTACGGCATCGACGGTTTCCGGGTGGATACCGCGAAACACGTTGAGCTTGCGGCCTGGCAACAGCTGAAAGACCAGGCAAGCCAGGCGCTGGCCGCCTGGAAAGGCGCTCACCCGGATAAAAAGCTCGACAACGCACCGTTCTGGATGACCGGGGAATCCTGGGGCCACGGCGTCATGCAGAGCGATTATTACCGCCACGGTTTTGACGCGATGATTAACTTTGACTATCAGGAGCAGGCGGCGAAAGCAGTGAACTGTCTGGCTGATATCGATATGACGTGGCAGCAGATGGCGGAGAAGCTGCAAAGCTTCAACGTGCTGAGCTACCTCTCATCGCACGATACGCGTCTGTTCCGCGAAGGGGGCCAGCGCGCGGCGGAGCTGCTCCTGCTGGCACCGGGCAGCGTGCAAATCTATTACGGGGATGAATCCGAGCGTCCGTTCGGGCCGACAGGCTCCGACCCGCTGCAGGGCACCCGCTCGGATATGAACTGGCAGGACGTCACGGGCAAGCAGGCCTTAACCGTCGCCCACTGGCAAACGCTGGGGCAGTTCCGCGCCCGTCACCCGGCGATTGGTGAAGGCAAACAAACCACGCTGTCGCTGAAAGAGGGGTATGGCTTCGTGCGCGAGCACAAGGGCGATAAGGTGATGGTGGTATGGGCGGGTAATCAATAGATCAATCCCCTCAGCCTAACCTTCTGCCCTAAGGGGAGAGGGCCGGGGTGAGGGAAATTCCACCAGAACTATTCACTACACAAGCCCACTCCTGCCCTATAAAACAACAAATCCGACCACACCACCCGATTTGCACCAACACGGTGCTAGCGTTATGGTTACCCACTTTCAAAATAAGCTCGACAGATCACCTGCTATGACGTTTTCACTTTTCGGCGACAAATTTACCCGCCATTCAGGCATTACTCGCCTGATGGAGGACCTCAACGACGGGCTGCGCACACCGGGCGCAATCATGCTCGGCGGCGGAAATCCGGCTCAAATCCCGGAGATGAATACCTATTTCCAGACCCTGCTCGCTCAGATGCTGGAAAGCGGCAAAGCAACCGATGCGCTTTGCAATTACGACGGCCCGCAGGGTAAAACCGAACTGCTGGCACTCCTCGCCGAAATGCTGCGTGACGAGCTGGGCTGGGATATCGAACCACAGAATATTGCACTAACAAACGGCAGCCAGAGCGCGTTTTTCTACTTGTTTAACCTGTTCGCAGGACGTCGCGCCGACGGCACCACCAAAAAAGTGCTCTTCCCGCTGGCACCGGAGTATATCGGCTACGCTGATTCCGGCCTGGAAGAGGATCTGTTCGTCTCCGCGCGCCCGAACATTGAGCTGCTGCCGGAAGGCCAGTTCAAATATCACGTCGATTTTGAGCACCTGCATATTGGCGAAGAGACGGGCATGATCTGCGTATCGCGCCCGACTAACCCAACGGGCAACGTGATCACTGATGACGAACTGATGAAACTGGATGTACTGGCAAATCAGCACGGCATCCCGCTGGTGATCGATAACGCCTACGGCGTACCGTTCCCGGGCATTATCTTCAGCGAAGCACGCCCGCTGTGGAACCCGAACATCGTCCTGTGCATGAGCCTTTCTAAGCTGGGTCTGCCGGGCAGCCGCTGCGGCATCATCATCGCTAACGAAAAAATCATCACCGCCATCACCAATATGAACGGCATTATCAGCCTTTCACCGGGCGGTATTGGCCCGGCAATGATGTGCGAAATGATCAAACGCAAGGACCTGCTGCGTCTGTCGAATGACGTAATCAAGCCTTTCTATTACCAGCGCGTTCAGGAGACGATTGCGACACTTCGCCGCTACTTGCCGGAAGAACGCTGCCTGATCCACAAACCGGAAGGGGCGATTTTCCTGTGGCTCTGGTTTAAGGATTTACCCATCACCACCGAACTGCTTTACCAGCGCCTGAAAAAGCGCGGCGTGCTGATGGTCCCGGGCGATTATTTCTTCCCAGGTCTGGATAAGCCGTGGCCGCATACCCATCAGTGCATGCGCATGAACTACGTCCCCGATCCGGAAAAAATCGAAGCGGGTGTTAAAATTCTCGCCGAAGAGATCGAAAAAGCCTGGCGCGAAGACGGTTAGTCAAACCTTACGCCAGATGACGTTGCCGCTCGGCGCGTAATCCGGCGGGATCAACGCAGCGCAGCGCGTGGGTTGGACAGGCCTCCACGCAGGCCGGTCCGCCTTCGCGATGACGGCACAAATCACATTTCAGCGCTTGTGCCCTGTTTCCCACCAGCCGTACCTGCATCGCCCCAAACGGACAGGCGACCATACAGCTCTTGCAGCCAATACAGCGCGTCTGCTCAACAAGCCAGGCGCCCGCCGTACGGCTGATGGCATGGGTTGGGCAGACGTTGGCACAGGGGGCGTCCTCGCACTGATGACACCCCACCGCCGTTGTGTAGTCGTCCCCTTTCACTACCCGAAGGCGGGAGGTAAAAGCCTCTGCGGTGAAGTCATCCTGATGCGCGACCGCACAGGCCACTTCACAGGTGCGGCACCCGATGCATTTTTCCGCATCCGCCATGATAAATCGGTTCATCTGTTACGCCTCGCGTACGTTAAAACCCAGCTCTTTTGAGATAGCCTCTGCCGTTTCGCGCAGCGGCTTGAGCAGGTTCTTCTCGCCCACCTGCTTCATGCGCGACGTCGATAGCGAGATAGAGATCGCATACGGAACGCGGCCGTGAATATCAAACACCGGCACGGCAATACAGGAGACGCCAAGCTCGTTCTCTTCTTTGTCCATCGCCATGCTGCGATCGCGAATTTCCGCCAGTTCATCATACATGGCGCTCAGTTCAGTGATGGTGTTGCGCGTCAAAGGTTGGATCTGTTCCTGATGGCTTTCCCAGTAGCTTGCCACGTAATCCTGATGGCCAAACGCCATGTAAATCTTGCCCATCGCAGAGCAGTAGAGCGGCATATGCTGGCCAATATAGGCGCGCGTGCGCAGCATACCGGTTGTCGGTTCGAGCTTATAAATGAGGATGGCGTGGTCGTCTTCCCGGCTGGAGAAGTTCACCGTCTCGCCGGTCGCAATGTTCAGCGCTTCGAGGTGCGGAGCGGCCACATGAATGATATTCAGCGACGACAGCGCCTTTTGCCCGACGGCGATAAATTTGGTGGTCAGGCGATAGCTGCCCGCGGCGGGTGCCGGGGTCACGTACCCGCACGACTGTAGCCCCTGCAGCAAGCGGTGCACGGTGCTCTTATTCAGCCCCGCCAGTTCCGATAAATGTGCAAGCGGACACCCGTTCGGATAGTTGCTGAGGATCTCAATCAGCATCAGGCCGCGAAACAAGCTCTGGCTGCCTGCTGGCCTCTCTTTCTCTTGCGTCATTTCGCTCTCTTTCATGCTCATTACATGGCTCCTGTTTAGCGCGTCCTGATGGTAGCGCAAAGTGTGGGTCAGTTCACGATCTCAACAGAAAAAACACAACCATTTGATTTTAATCGATTTTGAAAAACATGAATGTCGTTGATCTGACAAAATTTGATCGCTATATTTGAAATCAGATTTCGCATAGTGGAATTTAGCGATAAAAAAGCACTCACACTTGCCCTTATAAGAACAGGAGAACAGGGATGAAAGTGACCTTCGAAGAGTTGAAAGCGGCGTTCAATCGGGTTCTGCTCGATCGCGGCATAAAAGCGGAAACCGCAGACGCTTGCGCCGAGATGTTTGCCCGCACCACGGAATCCGGCGTCTATTCGCATGGTGTGAACCGCTTCCCGCGCTTTATTCAGCAGCTTGATGCAGGGGATATCATTCCTGACGCCCAGCCCAAACGGGTGATGACATTAGGCGCCATCGAACAGTGGGATGCGCAGCGCTCCATTGGCAACCTGACGGCGAAGAAGATGATGGATCGCGCCACCGAGCTGGCGTCCGATCACGGCATTGGTCTGGTAGCACTGCGTAACGCGAACCACTGGATGCGCGGCGGCAGCTACGGCTGGCAGGCGGCGGAGAAGGGCTATATCGGCATTTGCTGGACCAACTCGATTGCCGTGATGCCCGCGTGGGGATCAAAAGAATGCTGCATCGGCACGAACCCGCTGATCGTTGCCATTCCGTCGAACCCGATCACCATGGTCGACATGTCGATGTCAATGTTCTCCTACGGCATGCTGGAGGTGAATCGCCTGGCCGGGCGCGAGCTGCCGGTCGATGGCGGCTTTGACGACGAAGGTAACCTCACCCGGGAGCCGGGCGTGATCGAGAAAAACCGCCGTATTCTGCCCATGGGCTACTGGAAAGGGTCCGGCTTATCCATCGTCCTCGATATGATCGCCACCCTGCTCTCAAACGGATCGTCCGTCGCGGAAGTGACCCAGGACAACAGCGACGAGTACGGCGTATCGCAGATCTTTATCGCCATCGAGGTGGATCGCCTGATCGATGGCCCAACCCGCGATGCCAAACTGCAGCGCATTATGGACTTCATCACCACCGCGCAGCGGTCAGATGAAAACGTTGCCGTCCGCCTTCCGGGCCATGAATTCACGCGCCTGCTGGAAGAAAACCGCCGCGACGGCATCACCATCGACGACAGCGTGTGGGCGAAAATCCAGTCTCTGTAAGGAGTGGACCATGATATTCGGACATATTTCCCAGCCCAATCCGTGTCGTCTGCCGCGGGCGATTGAAAAAGCCCTTCATTTTCTGCGCACGACGGATTTCACCACCCTGCCGCCAGGCGTGGTGGAAATTGAAGGTCGCACTATTTTTGCCCAGGTTCTCGACCTGACGACAAAGGAGTCGCACGAGAACCGCCCGGAAGTGCACCGCCGCTATCTGGATATTCAGTTTTTAGCATGGGGTGAAGAAAACATCGGTATTGCCATTGATACCGGTAATAACGAAATAAGCGAATCATTACTGGAACAGCGGGATATTATTTTTTATCACGACAGCGCAAATGAATCGTTTATCGAAATGATACCCGGCAGCTATGCCATATTTTTCCCGCAGGATGTGCATCGTCCTGCCTGTATTAAAAACAAGGGATCCGCAATTCGTAAAATTGTGGTGAAAGTGGCAATCAGCGAATTAGATTAATTTTCTGATAAATACAGGAACGCGAAATGACCAACACCAGTTTTATTATTGGTGCGTACCCCTGCGCACCCTCGTTTCACCAGAAAGGGGAACAAGAAGAACAAACCTTCTGGCGGGAACTTTCCGACACACCGCATATCCGCGGGCTGGAACAGCCGTGCCTTGAAAATCTCCATCCATTTGGTGATGAATGGCTGTTCCGTCATACGCCGGGCGACTGGCAAATCGTCGCCACAGCAGTCATGGAAACCATGCGCCGCCGGGGCGCCAACGGCGCGTTTGGCCTGGCCTCAGCCGACGACGAACAGCGTAAAGCCTGCGTCGATTTCTACCATCATCTGCGCCAGAAAATTACAGCCGTGAACGCCCGTTTTCCCGGCAAAGTGATCGCCCTGGAGATGCAGGCGGCCCCGCAGGCGGGTAATGCTTCCGTCGAACAGGCTACCGAGGCGTTTTCACGCTCGATCCGGGAAATCGCGAGCTGGAGCTGGGACTGCGATCTGGTGCTGGAACACTGCGATGCCATGACCGGCCCGGCACCGCGCAAGGGCTTCCTGCCCCTGGAGCAGGTGCTGGAGGTGGTGAAAGACACCGATATCAGCGTCTGCATCAACTGGGCGCGCTCGGCTATTGAAGGCCGTAATACGACGCTCCCGCTGGAACATGTTCAGGCCGCACTCAGTGCCGGAAAGATGGGGGCACTGATGTTTTCGGGCACGACTACCCGCGGAGAATACGGTGAATGGCAGGATCTGCACGCGCCGTTTTCTTCATTCTGCGCCGACAGTTTGATGTCCACTGAACACGCTAAATCACTCTTTACTGCGGCGAGCGCCGCAACGTTGAAATTCTCCGGTATTAAATTACTGGAAATAAATGCTAATGCTGACGTCAGCCATCGCATCGCTATTTTGCGTGACGGCATTAGCGAAATGAATAAAGCAACGCAATAACAATAAAAAATATCCCTATTCCGGTTACATTGACTGAGACAGTAAATATGAACACTTACTCGAATACTCTACAAGCGGACATTCCGCGCCAGCGCTGGCTAAGAATCATTCCTCCTATTCTTATCGCCTGTATTATTTCATATATGGACCGCGTGAATATCGCCTTTGCCATGCCCGGCGGTATGGATGAAGAACTGGGTATTACCGCCACTATGGCGGGCCTGGCAGGAGGGATCTTCTTTATCGGCTATCTGTTCCTGCAGGTACCCGGCGGCAAGATTGCCGTGCACGGTAGCGGCAAGAAATTTATCGGCTGGTCACTGGTCGCCTGGGCGGTGATCTCGGTGCTCACGGGTCTCGTGACGAATCAGTACCAGCTGCTGGTGCTGCGTTTCTTACTCGGCGTGGCGGAAGGCGGGATGCTACCCGTTGTGCTCACCATGATCAGCAACTGGTTCCCGGATGCAGAACGCGGTCGCGCCAACGCCATTGTGATTATGTTCGTGCCTATCGCCGGGATCATCACCGCCCCGCTGTCGGGCTGGATTATCACCGCACTTGACTGGCGCTGGCTGTTCATCATTGAAGGTCTGATGTCCGTCGTTGTGCTGGTGCTCTGGGCATTCACGGTCTACGACCGGCCGCAGGAAGCGCGCTGGATTTCAGAGGCGGAGAAAAACTATCTGGTGCAAACGCTGGCGGCTGAACAGCAGGCCATCGCTGGCAAAGAGGTGAAAAATGCCTCGCTCAGCGCGGTGCTGTCTGACAAAACCATGTGGCAACTGATCGCACTGAATTTCTTCTATCAGACCGGGATTTACGGTTACACCCTCTGGCTGCCGACCATTCTGAAGGAGCTGACGCACACCAGCATTGGTCAGGTGGGGATGCTCGCCATCCTGCCCTACATCGGCGCCATTGCGGGCATGTTCCTGTTCTCCTCGCTTTCTGACCGCACCGGCAAGCGCAAGCTGTTTGTCTCCCTGCCGTTGATCGGCTTCGCGCTCTGCATGTTCCTCTCCGTAGCCCTGAAAGCAAACATCTGGCTGGCCTATGCCGCACTGGTGGGCTGCGGTTTCTTCCTGCAATCCGCCGCCGGCGTGTTCTGGACGATCCCGGCACGTCTGTTCAGCGCAGAGATGGCGGGCGGCGCGCGCGGCGTGATCAACGCTCTGGGCAACCTCGGAGGCTTCTGCGGCCCGTATGCCGTTGGCGTGCTAATCACCTTGTACAGCAAAGATGCGGGCGTTTACTGCCTGGCCGTTTCTCTGGCGCTGGCGTCGCTGCTGGCCCTGCTGTTGCCGGCGAAATGCGATGCCGGCGCAGAGCCTAATCCCACGGTGACGCCGCATAAACGTGCGGCCTGATGCCCTCACCCCAGCCCTCTCCCACGGGGAGAGGGAGAAAACCGAACCGGGTCCACCCGGCAGTTAAGCGAGATGAAGATGAGTGAAAAAGAGCCCTTCTGGCTGGGTATCGATTGTGGCGGTACTTATCTGAAAGCCGGTTTATACAACAGCCAGGGCAGAGAAGTCAGTATCGAACGCCGCTCCGTTGCCACGCTCAGCCCGCGAGCGGGCTACGCCGAGCGGGATATGCATCAGCTGTGGCAGCACTGCCACGCAACCATCGCCGCGTTGCTCAAGAATGCAGGCGTAAACGGCAACCAGATCAATGGGGTCGGCATTTCTGCTCAGGGTAAGGGGCTGTTTCTGCTCGATAAACAAGACCAACCGTTGGGCAACGCCATCCTCTCCTCCGATCGCCGGGCACTGGAGATTGTGCAGCGCTGGCAGCAGGACGGCATTCCCGAAAAACTCTACCCGCATACGCGCCAGACGCTGTGGACCGGGCATCCGGCCTCGCTTCTGCGCTGGGTCAAAGAGAACGAGCCGCAGCGCTATCAGCAGATTGGCTGCGTGATGATGGCGCACGACTATCTGCGCTGGTGCCTGACCGGCGTGAAGGGCGGTGAAGAGAGCAACATCTCCGAGTCCAATCTCTACAACATGAATACCGGGCAGTACGACCCGCAGCTTACGCGCTGGCTCGGGATCAGCGAGATTGACGGCGCCCTGCCGCCGATTGTCGGTTCAGCAGAAATCTGCGGGGAGATCACCGCTCAGGCAGCCGCCCTTACCGGTCTCGCGGCGGGCACGCCCGTCGTGGGGGGGCTGTTTGATGTGGTTTCCACCGCGCTCTGCGCCGGACTGCAGGACGAGCACACGCTGAACGCCGTGATGGGCACCTGGGCCGTCACCAGCGGGATCGCCAGTGCGCTTCGCAGCAACGAGCCCTTCCCCTACGTTTATGGCCGCTACGTGCATCCGCAGCAGTACATCGTTCACGAAGCCAGCCCGACCTCGTCCGGCAACCTTGAGTGGCTCACCGCGCAGTGGGGCGACATGTCGTTCAGCGAGATCAACCACGCCGTCGCCAGCCTGCCGAAAGCCGAAAGCGATGTGTACTTCCTGCCGTTCCTCTATGGCAGCAACGCCGGGCTGGAGATGACCAGCGGCTTCTACGGGATGCAGGCGCTACACACCCGCGCGCACCTGCTGCAGGCGGTTTATGAGGGCGTGGTGTTCTGCCACATGACCCACCTCAACCGCATGCTCGAACGCTTTACCCACGTTCATGCCCTGCGCGTGACGGGTGGCCCAACCCATTCGGACGTATGGATGCAAATGCTTGCGGACGTCAGCGGGCTGGCGATTGAACTGCCGCAGGTAGAAGAGACCGGCTGTTCCGGCGCGGCGCTGGCCGCCCTGGTCGGCACCGGCGTGTATCCCGATTTCCATACGGCGCAATGCGCCCTCCGACACGACATTCGTGTCATTGAGCCTGACATGCGCGCCCATGCGGCCTATCAGCGCAAGTATCAGCGCTATCAGCTACTGATTTCAGCACTACAGGGCTATCACGCCCGAGTTAAGGAGAACAACCTATGAGCCGACCATTACTGCAGCTGGCGCTCGACCATACCTCTCTTCTGGCCGCGCAGCGTGATGTCGCGACGCTTGCCGATCACGTTGATATCGTCGAAGCGGGCACCATTTTGTGCCTGACCGAAGGGCTAAACGCCGTGCGCGCCCTGCGCGAGCAATGCCCGGATAAAATCATCGTTGCGGACTGGAAAGTGGCCGATGCCGGAGAAACGCTGGCAGAGCAGGCATTTGGCGCGGGTGCAAACTGGATGACCATCATCTGCGCCGCCCCGCTGGCCACCGTCGAACGCGGCCACGAGGTAGCCCTGCGCCGCGGGGGAGAAATCCAGATGGAGCTCTTTGGTCACTGGACGCTGGACGATGCTCGTGCATGGCATCGCATCGGCGTGAAGCAGGCCATTTATCACCGCGGACGTGACGCACAGGCGAGCGGCCAGCAGTGGGGTGAGGCGGATCTCGCAAAAATGAAAGCGCTCTCCGATATCGGTTTGCAGCTTTCGATTACCGGCGGTATCACCCCCGCCGACCTGCCGCTGTTTAAGCAAATCAACGTCAAAGCCTTTATTGCCGGACGCGCGCTGGCAGGTGCCGCCAATCCACCGCAGGTGGCACAGGCATTCCATTCGCACATTCGCGACATCTGGGGAGCGTAACCATGCGTCAGCATCCGTTAGGTATTTATGAAAAAGCGCTGCCAAAAGATCTCTCCTGGCCCGAGCGACTGGTACTGGCGAAAAGCTGCGGGTTCGATTTTGTCGAGATGTCTGTCGATGAAACCGACGAGCGATTATCACGCCTCGACTGGAGCACCACGCAGCGCACCTCTCTGGTGGAAGCGATGCTGGAAACCGGCGTGGCGATCCCCTCTATGTGCTTGTCTGCCCACCGTCGTTTCCCGTTTGGCAGCCGCGATGAAACCGTGCGCGAACGCGCCCGTGAGATCATGAGCAAAGCCATCAGGCTGGCGCGTGATTTGGGCATTCGTACCATCCAGCTTGCCGGGTATGACGTCTATTACGAAGCGCATGACGAGGGGACGCAACAGCGCTTTGCCGATGGGCTGGCGTGGGCCGTAGAGCAGGCCGCCGCCGCACAGGTGATGCTGGCGGTGGAGATCATGGACACCGCGTTTATGAACTCCATCAGCAAATGGAAAAAGTGGGACGACATGCTCGCCTCACCGTGGTTCAGCGTTTATCCGGACGTTGGCAACCTGAGCGCGTGGGGTAACGACGTCACCGCCGAGCTGACGCTGGGCATTGACCGCATTGCGGCTATTCACCTGAAAGATACCCAACCCGTCACCGCACAAAGCCCAGGGCAGTTCCGCGATGTACCGTTTGGCGAGGGCTGCGTCGATTTCGTTGGCGTGTTTAACACGCTGCATCAACTGAACTATCGCGGCGCATTTCTGATTGAAATGTGGACCGAAAAAGCAAAAGAGCCGGTGCTGGAGATTATCCAGGCGCGCCGCTGGATTGAAGCCCGTATGCAGGAAGGAGGCATGACATGCTAGACGAACTTAAAGCCGAGGTACTGGCAGCAAACCTGGCGCTGCCCGCCCACCAGCTGGTGACGTTTACCTGGGGCAATGTCAGCGCAGTGGACCGCAAAAGCGGCATGATGGTCATTAAACCGTCCGGTGTGGAATACGACGTCATGACGGCGGAGGATATGGTGGTGGTGAATATCGCCACGGGCCAGGTTATTGAGGGGAATAAAAAACCCTCTTCAGACACGCCTACCCATCTTGCGCTGTATCGTCGTTACCCGGAGATTGGCGGTATCGTGCATACCCATTCGCGCCACGCCACTATCTGGTCCCAGGCGGGGCTGGATTTACCGGCCTGGGGAACCACGCACGCGGACTATTTCTACGGGACCATCCCCTGCACGCGCCTGATGACCACGGCAGAGATTGCAGGGGAATACGAATACCAGACGGGTGAAGTGATCATCAAAACCTTCGAGGAGCGCGATCTTAGCCCGATGCAGATCCCGGCGGTGCTGGTCCACTCCCACGGTCCGTTCGCCTGGGGTAAAGACGCAGCCGATGCGGTTCACAATGCCGTGGTGCTGGAAGAGTGCGCCTATATGGGCCTGTTCTCTCGCCAGCTCGCGCCACAGCTTCCGGTTATGCAGCAGGAACTGCTCGACAAGCATTATCTGCGCAAGCATGGAGCGAATGCCTATTACGGGCAGTGATCACCCGGAATTAATGTGTTCCTTGCAGTACCGCCGTTTCCAGACGGCGGGGGTTAACCCGGTATGCTTCGAAAAGATCTGCCGAAAATAGCCCACGTCATTAAAACCACACCGCGTTGCCACTTCGGTGAGCGATGCAGAGTCATTCAGCAACAATTTTTCTGCCGCCCTGACGCGCTGGCGATGTATCGCCTCCGTCAGGGTTAAATGGAAGGTCCGGCGAAACACGCGCCCCAGATAATCCGCATTACAGTGCAATGCTTTTGCCAGTTGCGAGGTAGAAAGCGGCAAATGGAACTGCGTGCGAATAAGCTGCTTCGCCTTCCACGCCATTGCTGCACCGGCTTCATCTGCGTTGTCTTCATAGCCTGGCGAAAGGGAAATTTGCTGCAAAATCAGTAATAAAATGATTTCCAGCGCCACGCTTCGCTGTAATTTCTCCTGCTCGCTCAGGAACTGGCGAAAAAGAGAAATCACATACTGGGCATCCCTCACACGGCAGTGTTGTTCGATTGCCAGATTGGGTAATCGGGGCGGGTGATGCTCAACCTCAAAATGCAGCCAGTAAAACTTCAGATCGGCGGGAAAGTCGCCGACGCCTACATGTCGCCTGCCAGGCCAAAGCAGCAAACTCTCGCCCGCCTTCACGTCAAATACCGTATTTTCTTCCTGGATCGTTAACGTCCCTTTTTCGACAAAAATAATCTCCCACGATGTTAATTTACGCGCAGGATGGCGGCCCACACCCCGGGAAATAAACAACCCACCGTTTTGAACCTTAACCGGAAACGCTATGGATAATTCAAGCATTTATATTCACCATTTCGCTTTTAATGCCGCCATTATTAAATGCATCCATTGATTATTAATAAATAATGGCCCGACGGCCCGATCGGAATCACATTTTTATCATCAGGTCGGAATCGTCATCTTTTTATACTTTTCCCTTCCCTTGTTGGCCTCCCCATTCAGTGCAGAATAATCAGGTACCTTGCACAAATACGATAATAAATTCGATTACCGAGGAGTTACCCGATGACTTCCACACCGATTACAGAGTCTGACGTTACACAACAGGCGATAAATGACCGTTTGTCCGTGCGCGAAAAAATTGGCTACGGCCTGGGCGACGCGGGCGGTACGGTGATTACCTGCCTGATCATGAATTTTCTGACCTTTTTCTATACCGATATTTTTGGTCTGACGCCTGCGCTCGTGGGTACGCTCTTTATTGCCCTGCGCGTATTTGACGCTATTTCCGATCCGGTCATGGGCATTATTGCCGACCGCACGCAGAGCCGCTGGGGGCGCTTTCGCCCATGGCAGCTGTGGGTCGCCTTCCCGATCGGAGTTATCGGCGTGCTGACCTTCACCGTTCCCGAGGCCAGCATGGGCGTGAAAATCGCCTGGGCATTCGGGACCTATCTGCTGCTGTCCGTCGGCTATACCGCCATCAACGTTCCCTACTGCGCGCTAATTAATACCATGACCACCCGCCATAACGAGGTGATCTCCTGCCAGTCCTGGCGCTTCGTACTTTGCGGTGTGGCGGGATTTTTGGTCTCCGTAGGTCTGCCGTGGCTCGTCGCTGAATTGGGCCAGGGAGATGCTGCCAAAGGCTATCAGCTTGGCGTCGGCGTCCTGTGCGCCATTGCCGTGGTGATGTTCCTGTGCTGCTTCTTCTGGGTACGCGAGCGTGTCCCGCTGGCGCTGATGGGCAAATTCACCCTGCGGGAGCATCTGGCCGGACTACGTAAAAATGATCAGTTGCTGCTGATGCTGGTGATGTCGTTCCTGCTGATCAACGTTTTCAACATTCGCGGCGGCGGATACATGTACTTTATCACCTACGTACTGCAGGGCAGCACCGCCTATACCTCGCTGTTTTTCACGATGGTGACCTTTGCGGCCATTCTGGGGGCGGTCATCGTCAACCCGCTGTCGCGCCGTATTGATACCGTCAAACTCTACTACTACACCAACCTGGTGCTCGCCGCTCTTGCGCTGGGAATGTGGTTTCTGCCAGGAGGCCCGGCGCACCAGACGCTCTGGCTGATCGTCATTTTAAGCAACGGTGTGATCCTGGGCTTCACCCTGCCGCTGCACTTCTCGCTGATGGCCTTTGCCGACGACTACGGCGAATGGAAAACCGGGGTGCGCTCATCGGGCATGAACTTCGCCTTCAACCTGTTTTTCATCAAGCTCGCGTGGGCCTCCAGCGCCGGGATCATCAGCCTGGTGTTTATCGCCGTCGCGTACCAGCCGGGCACGGGCAATCAGACACAGGCTTCGCTGCAGGGCATCACCGCCATGGAGACCCTGCTCCCCGCCCTTTTCCATCTGCTACTGGCCGTTTCCATCCGCTGGTGCAAACTCAACAACCCAATGATGTCGCGCATTGCCACCGACCTGCGCCAGCGTCACGTACCGTCCTGAGGAGAACGCTATGTCCATAATGGAACCCGACCTGCACAAGCTGAAAATTAACGATCCGTTTCTCGGGCAGTATCAACGACTGGTCCGTGAAGTGGTGATCCCCTACCAGTGGGATGCGCTAAACGACCGCGTGACGGAAGCCGAACCCAGCCACGCCATTAGCAACTTCCGCATTGCTGCAGGTCTGGAGCAGGGTGAATTCTACGGTATGGTGTTTCAGGACAGCGACGTGGCGAAATGGCTGGAAGCCGTGGCGTGGTCGCTGTGCCAGAAGCCTGATGCTGAACTGGAGAAAACCGCCGACGAGGTGATTGAGCTGGTCGCGGCGGCGCAGTGTGAGGATGGCTATCTCAACACCTACTTTACGGTAAAAGCGCCTGAGGAGCGCTGGACCAATCTGGCCGAATGCCACGAGCTCTACTGCGCCGGACATATGATTGAAGCGGGCGTGGCGTATTTTCAGGGGACCGGAAAACGCCGCCTGCTGGACGTGGTCTGCAGGCTGGCGGACCATATCGACAGCGTGTTTGGCCCCGGTGAAAACCAGCTGCACGGTTACCCGGGCCATCCGGAAATCGAGCTGGCGCTGATGCGACTTTATGACGTTACGCAGGCGCCCCGGTACCTTAATCTGGCGAAATACTTTATCGAAACGCGCGGCACCCAGCCTCACTTCTACGATATCGAATACGAGAAGCGCGGCAGAACGTCGTACTGGAATACCTATGGCCCGGCGTGGATGGTCAGGGACAAAGCCTACAGCCAGGCGCATCAGCCGCTTGCCGAGCAACAAACGGCCACCGGCCACGCCGTACGTTTTGTCTATCTGATGGCGGGCATGGCGCATCTGGCACGCCTGAGCCATGACGAGGGTAAACGGCGGGACTGCCTGCGGCTGTGGAAAAATATGGCGCAGCGCCAGCTGTACATTACCGGTGGAATCGGCTCGCAAAGCAGCGGCGAGGCGTTCAGCAGCGATTACGATCTGCCCAACGATACGGTGTACGCCGAAAGCTGTGCCTCCATCGGCCTGATGATGTTTGCCCGCCGGATGCTGGAAATGGAGGCCGACGGCCACTACGCCGACGTAATGGAGCGCGCGCTATACAACACGGTGCTGGGCGGCATGGCGCTGGACGGTAAGCACTTCTTCTATGTGAACCCGCTGGAAGTCCATCCGAAAACCCTGGCGTTCAACCATATCTACGATCACGTGAAACCCGTCCGCCAGCGCTGGTTTGGCTGCGCCTGTTGCCCGCCGAATATCGCCCGCGTGCTGACGTCGCTGGGGCATTATATTTATACCGTTCGCCAGGATGCGCTTTTTATTAACCTCTACGTCGGCAACGATGTCGTCATTCCGGTTGGCGATGAAACCCTGGCGCTGCGGATCGGCGGTAATTATCCGTGGCAGGAAGCGGTGAAAATCGAGATCGTCTCACCTTCGCCAGTGAAACATACCCTGGCCCTGCGCCTGCCGGACTGGTGCACGGCGCCTGAGGTATCGTTGAACGGTGAAGACGCTGCCGGTGAAATTTCACGGGGATATCTATACCTGACCCGAAACTGGCAAGAAGGGGATGTCGTCACGCTGACGCTACCGATGCCGGTTCGCCGGGTGTATGGAAACCCGCAGGTACGCCAGCAGGCGGGAAAAGTCGCGCTACAGCGCGGGCCGCTGGTTTACTGTCTGGAAGAAGCGGATAACGGCACCAATCTGCATAACCTTTCCTTGCCGCCTGACAGCACGTTCCGGGTCTTTGAAGGTAAAGGCATTTTCGCGCACAAGATGCTGATACAGGCAGAGGGGACGGGCTGTTATACGAAGAACACTGATGCGCTGTGGCACTATGACCGCCCGCCGGTACAACGTCAGCCTCAGACGCTAACCTTTATTCCGTGGTTCAGTTGGGCGAACCGGGGAGAAGGGGAAATGCGGATCTGGGTGGATGAAGGTTGAATTTCTGCGGCCTGTTGCCCTCACTTCATCCCTCTCCCACGGGAGAGGGCAAACGCTATGGCAGCACGCGACGTGCTGCCTCGGCCAGAAATGCGCTTCGATTACCGAACTGAGGATGCTCGCTGACAAAGGAATCAATCTTTACCAGCAAACGTCGAGGCATCGTGATGTTGATACGCTCGGCCCTCCCGTCGAACTGCTTCATATTAATATCCACCAACAGCCATTGCCCGCCAGTGAAATCCTCAGGACGACTTTCCAGATGCGCTTCCACATTCCCCGAAAGAGGCAGTGCATCATCCATTTCAAACAGCGCTTCGAAGTGCGCTGTTAGCGCATCACGTGCATCCTGAAAAGCGTCGTCCAGGGAATCACCTGCAAAAAAACAGCCTGGAACGTCAGGGAAAAAGCCGCTGGCGCTACCGTCGGAGTCAGAATGTATATAAGCCGGATAAAACATAACTACTCCTGATATCAGTGTTTAATTCCCGCCTGTCGCCAAATCTGGGCGAGAGTGCCCGGTTTAATATCCTTCTTAGGATGTGGGACAGTAACCAGCCCTTTCTGTTCGGGATGGCGAAACTGATGATGGCTTCCTTTCGTTCTGACACATTTCCAGCCATGGCCGGTCAGAACAGTAATGACATCCGCACTTTTCACATCCCAATCCTTCCATGATTATACACATTATACACACCATCGCTATCGGGTCGAATCACATTAGCGCATAAGGAACATCAGTGCAGCCGTGTTTTGGCGGAACAGGAAGAAGCATCGAGAAAAGAAAAAGGAATACGTTGTATTGCAGATAAAAATGCAGGCGCGATCGTATGCCGGGTAAGGCGAAGCCGCCACCCGGCTTTACCGCATCAGAAACGCCAGGTCAGGCCGGTCATCAGCGCGAAGCTGTCGTCGCGGTCGATCATCGGGCTATTCTTCACGTCGTCAGGCAACACGGTGTAGAACGCGCTGGCATTGAGGTACAGCTTCTGGGTTAACTGATATTTAGCCGCCAGACCAACGTATGGCGTCCAGCTGTCGCCGGCGGTGTATTGATCCAGCCCGGAGCGGCGAGACTCGCTGCCGGATACGCCGTAGTAGTAGTCGTTATAGCTTTCGTCGCTGTAGAACACACCCACAGAAGGCGTCAGGGTCAGGCGATCCATTTTGATTGGACGGAAGTAAGATACTTCGCCGATCACGCCGCCGCTTTCATCCGTGGCATCACCAGAGACCGCCACTTTCAGCGACCCCCAGCTTTCGTGGCGGTAGTACGCACCGCCGAGGAAGGCGGACGCTTTACGCTCATCCAGCTGCTTCATCTGATGGTCGTCATTATCGTCAGGGTCGAAATGCAGCGGCATCCACGTTGCGGTCAGGCTTAATTCATTTTTTGCATCTTTCCACAGGACCCATCCGCCCGTGGTCTGGCGAACGTAGAAACGAACGCCTTCGTAGCTAATTAACGGTACCGCAGTCGTATTTTCGTTATAGCCTTTGTATGGAGACTCATTAAATACAGCCCCCGCTCCAAGTGAAAATTCACCGGCCATGGCAGACGTTGATGCAAATAACGTGGCAGCGATGAGTAAATTGTATTTAATAGTCATTCTATGTAATCCATTTAAATGCCAAACAAGCGAGGCGCATAATAATGGTTACAAAATTGCCAATGCAACGCTGCGGTTTATATAATATTATATATAAAATCATATAGATGGGTGTGCATGATGAGTACATTACAGCTAAAACCACGCGAATTAAAAATTATCTCCGTCATCGCCGCCACCCACAGCATTGGTGATGCCGCCGCCCTGCTGGGTATGGCGCAGGCCAACGTCAGTAAATATCTGTCTGATTTTGAAACGCGGGTTGGGCTCAAGGTTTTTGAGCGTACCACGCGACAGCTGGCCCTGACCCAGTTTGGTGAAGCATTACTCCCCTACGTGAATGCCACGCTGGATAAGAACAGCCAGCTCGTTAATTTCATTGCTGATTATAAGCATGAAAAGCGCGGAAAAGTGACGATCTATGCCCCAACAGGTATCGTGACCTACCTCGCGCGACACGTGATCCATCAGATAGAAGACATCGGCGACATCCGCATCTCCCTGAAAACCTACAATCTGGACCGGAATGAATTTTCAGAAGGCGTTACCTTTCCGGATGACTGCGACATTTTAATTACCTATGCTCAGCCAAAAGACGAAAGTCTGGTTGCCAGCGTGCTGACACAATATTCCGTTACGGCCTTCGCAACCGTAGAATATTTAAATAAACATCCCTTAACCGGACCTGAAGATTTAATTAATCACTCCTGTATTCTCATTGACTCCATGCTGGTCGATGATGCCAACATCTGGCGTTTCCGCGTGCACGGCAGCGATGACGTGCATGACTACCGGGTGACCGGTAATTATATTTGCGACAATACGCAGACGGCCCTGGAGCTGGCCAGAAATAATCTGGGGATTGTTTTTGCACCAAAAGAGAGTCTGAAAAAAGAATTAACGAAAGGCCTGCTGGTCCCCTGCTTCCCGCATCAGGAGGAGTGGTGGCTCGATCTGACGGCCATCTTCCGCAAACGCGAATACCAGCCCTGGCGCGTGCAATACGTTCTGGATGGCGTCCTTAACTGCCTGCGCCAGCAAATTGCTCAGGCCGCCCACGGACGGCCTGAGCTGGGCGACTAGAACAGCCCCAGTGGCTTATCGGAATAGCTGACCAGCAGACATTTGGTCTGCTGGTAATGCTCCAGCATCATCTTGTGGGTTTCACGTCCGATGCCCGACTGCTTATAACCGCCAAAGGCCGCGTGCGCCGGATAGGCGTGGTAGCAGTTGGTCCAGACGCGCCCGGCCTGAATGCCGCGGCCCATTTTATAGGCCAGATTACCGTTGCGGCTCCAGACGCCTGCGCCCAGGCCATACGGCGTGTCGTTGGCAATCTCCAGCGCCTCCTCCATCGTTTTAAAGGTGGTCACGGCCAGCACCGGGCCGAAAATCTCCTCCTGGAAAACGCGCATGTTGTTCTGGCCGAAGAGGATCGTCGGCTCAAGGTAATAGCCGTCCTGCAGATCCCCTCCCAGTACCTTACGACGCCCGCCGGTCAGAATATCCGCCCCCTCTTTCTTGCCGATGTCGATGTAGTTGAGGATAGTCTCCAGCTGTCCGTGCGAGACCTGCGCCCCCATCTGCGTGACGTTATCGAGCGGATTACCGCTGCGGATAGACTCAACGCGGCGAATGGCCCGCTCCATAAAGCGCTCATAGATGGACTCCTGCACCAGCGCGCGGCTTGGGCAGGTGCAGACTTCGCCCTGGTTAAACGCAAACAGCGCAAACCCTTCCAGGGCTTTATCGAAGAAGGCATCCTCTTCCTCCATCACGTCCGCGAAGAAGATGTTCGGGGATTTCCCGCCCAGTTCCAGAGTCACCGGGATAATGTTCTGCGTGGCGTACTGCATGATCTGCTGGCCCACCTCCGTCGACCCAGTAAACGCCACTTTGGCGATACGTTTTGAGGTAGCCAGATATTCGCCTATCTCCCCGCCCGCGCCGTTTACTACGTTAATTACGCCCGGCGGCAGGAGATCACCAACGATTTCCATCAGCAGCAGCACCGAGAGCGGCGTCAGACGCGCCGGTTTGAGCACAATACAGTTTCCGGCCGCCAGCGCGGGCGCCATTTTCCAGCTCGCCATCAGCAGCGGGAAGTTCCACGGAATAATTTGGCCTACTACCCCCAGCGGTTCGTGGAAGTGATACGCCACGGTGTCGCTGTCGACTTCGCTGATCCCGCCCTCCTGAGCGCGAATACAGGAGGCAAAATAGCGGAAGTGGTCAATAGCCAGCGGCACGTCAGCCGCCATCGTTTCCCGGATCGGCTTGCCGTTATCCCAGGTTTCCGCCGTCGCCAGCAGCTCCAGATTCTGCTCCATCCGGTCGGCGATTTTGAACAGGAGCGCCGCCCGGTCCTGCACGGAGGTGTGAGCCCATTTATCTTTCGCTTTGTGCGCCGCATCCAGCGCCAGGTCGATATCACGCTTACCGGAGCTGGCAATCTCGCACAGCGGCTGGCCGGTAACCGGGGTCAGGTTGGGATAGTATTCGCCGTCGACGGGAGCGACCCAGTCGCCGCCAATAAAGTTGTCATAACGGGGCTTCAGCTTGAGGGGAAAACCATACTCGCCGGGCTGGATACGCGATGAGGGAGGATTGTTTGTCATGTCCGTCTCCTTGCTGTTGGTGTACAACAAGGGTAGTTCCGGTTGGCGATTTTCTCGCCAGCCGGTAACGGTGTTTACGACGGACGTCACGGAGTTTCAGGAAATAATAACGAATCGCGCAACAGATGATCGTTACCGCGACGGCGGGTAAAGCCGATGCGGTTGAAGTATTCCAGGATCTGGATCGCCAGCTTGCGCCCCACGTTCAGCCGATCGCGGAAATCCGCGGCGCAGGTCGAACCGCGCGCCAGATCCAGCTCGCGGATCAGGTTGGCAAACGCCACAATGCGATCGTTACGGTAGTAACGATCTTTCACGATCGCGACGATTAGCCCCTGCTGCGCCGCATGGCGCAATACCTGGCGCATCACCTGCTCGTCGGTGATGGTTTCGCGAGCCAGATCGCGAACCCACCACGGCTCATCGCCAAACAGCGGGGCTGCTTTTTGCCATATCGCCTCCTGATCTGCGGTGAACCCCGCCTTGTGATCCGGCAGGTGCAGCCAGCCGTGGTGGCTTTTAATCACCCCGCTTTCGCGCATGTTTTCAATCAGCAGCAGCACCAGCGCATCGTCTTCCATCGGCAGCGCCATGCGTCGCAGACGCTCACGGCCCGGGCCAGGCTCGTCCTGATGTTGTTCATGGTACGTCGCAAGCGTGTTCAGTATCTTACGCTGCCATTGCGCAGCAACCGGGGCATTGAGCAGGCTGTCTCCGGCCTGTATAAAGCCCGGCTCCTGGGTCAGCTGCCGTAAACCTTCCCCACTCAGCTGGCGTGCCCATGCAAAATCACGCAGACTTACCGCTCCGCGATCGAGGTGCACCCGCAGCGCGACGTTATCATCGCTGGCCTGCGCCAGCGCGGCCAGCCACTGCAGATATTCAGGTTTACGCTTGCCGCGTCGAGGTGGGTTAAGCGCCACCACGCGCGCGCCCGCCAGCGTTTCCCTTGCAGAAATGTCACGCAGTACCAGACGATCGTTCTCTGCCAGCCAGAGCGGCGAATCGAATACCAGTTCGGCAAGGTCGTTTTCCAGCAGCGACACGCGCCCGGTGATATGGCTGGCCGCGTGGTGAATATGCAGCGGCTGCCACTGGGTCAGCGGCATGTGTGTCTGCAGGGAGACAATCACGCGTTCAGACGGCTCCGGCGGGGCATCGGCCAGCAGCCAGTCTCCGCGGTTCAGCTGCTCTTTTTCCGCATCCCCGGCAATGTTCAGCGCGATACGCTGCCCGGCATGAGCGCGGTCAGCGGGCTGGTTTTGTGCGTGCAACCCGCGCACGCGCATCGGTTTATTCACGCCCGTCAGCCAGAGGGTATCTCCCACGCTGACTTCACCGCTCAGCGCGGTGCCGGTTACGACCAGCCCCGCACCTTTTACGGTAAACGCCCGGTCGATCGCCAGACGGAAACGATGATGGCTGGCGTGGTCGCGTGATGAAAGGTGCTGCAAATGGTGGCGAAGTTCGTCGATACCCCGCCCTTCTGTCGCCACGGTGACAAAAAGTGATGCGTCGGCAAAACCATACTCCCGCAGGGTCGCCTGGACCGTTTCGCGCACCTCGCTGATGCGCGCATCATCCACGCGATCGGCTTTGGTCAGCGCCACGGTCAACTGCGGGTTGCCGGTTAGCTGCAGGATCGCCAGATGCTCGCGGGTTTGCGCCATCACGCCGTCATCGCAGGCCACCACCAGCAGAGCATGATCGATGCCGCCCACGCCCGCCAGCATGTTGGACAGAAACTTTTCATGTCCCGGCACATCAATAAAGCCCAGCACGCGACCATCAGGCTGGGGCCAGTAGGCATAGCCCAGATCGATGGTCATGCCGCGCTTTTTCTCTTCCGGCAGGCGATCGGCGTTTACGCCGGTAATGGCCTGCAGTAACGTGGTTTTTCCGTGGTCGACGTGACCGGCGGTGGCAATAATCATTTCAACAACATCTCCAGAAATCGCTCTTCATCTTCAAGGCAGCGCAGATCCAGCCACATTCGGCCGTCGTAAATCCGCCCGATAACCGGCGTCGAGAGACCGCGCCAGCGCGACGACAGGGCATCAAGCTGGCTGCCGCGCCCGTCACGCGGCGTGAACGTCAGCGCCTCACTCTGCAGCCTGTCCACCGGCAGAGAACCGCTGCCAATCTGCGACTGGCAGGGCTCAATACGAACGTCAAAATCGGGGTAGCGCGGAGCGACGCGCGGCAGCAGCAGTTCGGCCTGGGCGCGAATCGAGGCGGCATCGCGGCTTAACAGGCGCAGCGTGGGCAGGCGGTCGGCCAGTTTTTCCGGGTGGAGATAGAGGCGCAGCGTCGCCTCCAGCGCGGCAAGCGTCATTTTATCGGCGCGCAGGGCGCGCTTAAGCGGATGCTGCTGCAGCTGCGCAATCAGCTCGCGCTTGCCGACGATAATTCCGGCCTGCGGCCCGCCCAGCAGTTTGTCGCCGGAAAAACTGACCAGGCTAACGCCCGCCGCAATCATCTCCTGCGGCATCGGCTCTTTTGGCAGCCCGTACAGGCTCAGATCCACCAGCGAGCCGCTGCCGAGATCGGCAATCACCGGTATATTCAGTTCGCGCCCAATCGCCGCCAGCTCCGCCTCGTCAACCGTTTTGGTGAAGCCTTCAATATGGTAATTGCTGGTGTGAACCTTCATCAACAGGGCGGTATTTTCATTCACAGCCGCGCGATAGTCTTTCGCATGGGTACGGTTTGTCGTGCCCACCTCATGCAGCGTGCAGCCCGCCTGGCGCATCACGTCCGGAATACGAAACGCCCCGCCAATCTCCACCAGCTCGCCGCGAGACACCACCACCTCTTTGCCACTGGCGGTGGCCGCCAGCATCAGCAGCACCGCGGCGGCGTTATTATTCACAATGCAGGCATCTTCCGCGCCGGTCAGCTGACACAGCAGCTCCGCCAGCGCGCGGTCGCGGTGCCCGCGCCCGGCACCGTCCAGATCGTACTCCAGCGTCACGGGCGTTCGCATGGCCTGCACGACCGCGGCAACGGCCTCTTCCGCCTGCTGCGCGCGCCCCAGGTTGGTATGCAGCACGGTACCCGACAGGTTTATCACCGGGCGTAACGCGCTTTGCGCCTTCTCATCCAGCCGCTGTTCAACTTCCTGCTCCCACCCAGTACACCAGTCTGGCAAGGCGTTTTCTGCCTGAATCGCGCAGCGGGCTTCGTCCTGAAGCAGGCGTAACATTTCCACCGTCGCGGTATGGCCGAAACGCTCAACAACAGCATGAATGCGGGGTTCGCGAAGAAGACGGTCGGTAGCGGGGATCTGGCTGTACAGCGAATGATGAGTAGTCATGAAAGCGCCTGGCGAGTAAATATCTTCCCCCCTCCCGACGGGAGAGGGAGTTAACATGTGAGGGGATTGTACCGCCTCCGACGGCGAAGTGTTATAACCCGCGTCAAGCCTTTGGCGTTTCGGTACGGGCAAAGCTCTCGCGGCTAAACAGCGTGTCTGCAAGCTTCACCAGCAGCGGACGGTCGACGCACCAGCCCGGGGAGACGCGGCGGAAGTTGAGATAACCAATCGCGCAGGCGATGGCGATGGTCCCCAGGTTCAGGCTGTCGGTGGCGATCTTACCCTCCCGGATTAGCTGTTCGCATCTGTCCAGGCTGCGGCT
The DNA here is from genome assembly GCF_002952735.2 of Enterobacter sp. SGAir0187. Classification (NCBI taxonomy): domain Bacteria; kingdom Pseudomonadati; phylum Pseudomonadota; class Gammaproteobacteria; order Enterobacterales; family Enterobacteriaceae; genus Enterobacter; species Enterobacter sp. SGAir0187. The sequence goes on from NZ_CP025034.2 coordinate 2,456,765, forward strand.
GATTTTTTCCCGCTGGCGTAACAGTTCCGTTTCCGACTGCTGGGCGGCGGGCCTTGCCTGTTCCCGTACGGAGGTTAACGCCGCATCCATAATGCCATCGGCCAGGGCTTCAACCTGCTTCACCGCCAGCGCCGCTTTTGGGTCTGCTGGCAGCATTGCCGGGGCAACGCCCAGCAGCTCGATATACTCCGCAATAATCGGGGAATCAAACCAGTATTCGCCCTCGTCCGTGACCAGCGCCGGGACTTTCCCCAGCGGGTTGTACTGCGCGACGCCGTTTTCCGCGTTGTAGGGCTGTTCATTCACGAATTCAAATTCAATCCCCTTCTCCAGCAGGAGAATCGAGATTTTTCGCACGAAGGGACTGGTATAGCTGCCGATGAGTTTCATTGCCTGATCCTTGATGCCGGAAAAAAGTCAGTATGGATCAAGCGATGAAAAAAGGGCAGGTCTGCATGTCGCATTCCTGCCCTGGAAGGATTAGTGATCGAGGTAGAGGTAGTGCATCCAGCTGGTCATACGCAGCAGTACTTTACGCATAATCGAGACGTGGGCGAAGTGGTCCGAATAGACCGCCACCTGGGCAAAAATACCGTCTGGCAGCGCATCGACCTCCGCGTTAGGGTTCAGCTCAATGATGGCCTGCACACCATCACTACCCGGAGTGACCGTCAGCGACTGCAGCGCGCCCTGCGCCTGATAGGTTCCCCCTGGCACCACCGGCAGAATACTGGTGAGCTTCCCGGAGAACACCTGGCCCGGTAGCGCATTAAACACCACTTCCGCTTCATCGCCTGGCTTCAGACGCAGCAGCGAGTTCTGGCGGAACTGGGCCACAATCTGACGCTTCTGTTCAGGGATAAAGACCATTACCGGACGCAAAGGCAGCGCGGCGGCATAGGTTCCCGGACGAATCAGTACCTGAGTGATATAACCATTGCTCGGCGCACGCACTACGGTCTGGTCCAGGTTATATTTGGCTTCGGCAAGCTGGGCGCGTAAGGAGGCAATCTGCGACTGTTCACCGTTCACCATGCTGTCTAACTGGCTTTGGATCTGCACCTGTTCAGCCACGGAGCCTTTCACCAGCGCATCCTGTGCCAGATAGTTCTGCCGCGCGTTGTCGATATCGCTTTCAGAGAACGGATTCACCTTCGCCTGGCTACCTTTCAGGTAGCGCTGATAATCTTTATAGAGGCGATCGCGTTCAGCGGAGACGCGCGTGGTATTGGCAACGGCTTCCGCCAGCTGCGCCTTCAGATTATCGATATTGTGCGTCGCGGTCACCAGGTCGGCCTGAAGTCTGTCGACGCGCGCCTGATAGCGGCCCGGATCCAGTTTAAATAACACTTCGCCTTTTTTAATTAGCTGATTATTTTTATCGGTCACTTCGCTGACCACCCCGGTCACCTGCGGCGTGATTGGAATAGAAATAACCGCTTTTTGCGCCGTAAAGGTATACGGGTGGTTATAGTTCATTAGCAGAATAAGTCCTGCAACAATAAATACGCCGCCTAATGTTGCGGTGGCAAGCGTCCACTGGTTGACCGGAATTCGGAATATTTTAAAGATAGCCCAGGCAAATGCCACGTAGGTCAAAATAATCAACAGATCCATGATTAGTGCTCCAGCGTGTTCTTATCTGCGGCAGGCTTTACCGCGGCCAGCTTTTGTTCGAGTTCCGCCACGCGTTTGGCGAGCGCATCCATGCCCGGGACCTCATCAGGCTTTGTGATATGGTTTTGCATGCCCCAGCCGCGATCCTCGCGGTACAGCGTGGCCCAAATCCACAGGAATGGCCAGATGGCATGAAGCGTAAACAGGCTAATCCAGCCAGCCGTATGAATGGCATCGGCATGCGGATGGTTACGCTTTTTGGCCATATTATAAGGAATATCATGGATGGCGATGATTCCGTAAAAGAGAACCAGAAATACAAAAATCAATACGCCCAGCGCAAAATAGTTGAGAAACATATTCTCCTCACTTAAACAACGTCAACTCATTAAATTAATAAAACGGTACGCAACCTAATTAATTTTTTATAAACACGGGGTTGTGCTTACTATTTCCGAGCCGGGGAGTATCGGTTTTTATAATATCTCCATGCAAGTTTATAAGCGTGTCAAAATATATCCTGAATAATAATAGACTTAACCTTACAATATGAGCGTAATTCACCTTTTAACTTTTCGCCATACCACACATGAAAAGTGGTTTTTTAGCTTATCGTGTCGTGCCATATCATCCTGGCGCTGAATCGCGAAGCAGAGTTTGCCGCCGATCACAGCCGGAGAAATCCGCATAAAAATATTTTGTGAAATCAGTCACAATCCAGAAACAAACCCACCAGAACAAAACGTGACAAAAATCACATAAAAGGGTGGATTTTGCTTTTTTTGTCGCCATTGTATTTTTTTTGCCCGCAGATTTTGTGATTGAGATCACTCCATTGATATCCCTACCCCCTATCTTTACGTGACACACATCACACAAATTTTCCCTGTCTGGACAGTTGAACGATTCAGTGCCAGATTTCACAGCATCAGAACAGGGTCCGGCTACCTCTGCCGCCTCATTAACAATAAACCTCGGGCCGCAAGCCTAAGCGTAAACAGAAGAAGGGGTGTTTTATGTCATCCGATTTCAAGATCAAAGTTCAAAGCTTTGGTCGTTTCCTCAGCAACATGGTGATGCCAAATATCGGCGCGTTTATCGCGTGGGGTATCATCACCGCATTGTTCATTCCGACAGGGTGGTTGCCTAACGAAACGCTGGCGAAACTTGTTGGCCCAATGATTACCTATCTCCTGCCGCTGCTCATCGGTTTCACCGGGGGTCGTCTGGTGGGCGGTGACCGTGGTGGCGTCGTGGGTGCTATCACAACCATGGGTGTTATCGTCGGTGCGGATATGCCGATGTTCCTCGGTGCGATGATTGCCGGTCCTCTGGGCGGCTGGGCGATTAAGAAATTCGACATCTGGGTTGATGGTAAGATCAAATCCGGCTTCGAAATGCTGGTGAACAACTTCTCTGCGGGCATCATCGGGATGATCCTCGCCATTCTGGCGTTCCTCGGCATTGGTCCTGCGGTTGAAGTGCTGTCCAAAATTCTGGCGGCAGGCGTTAACTTCATGGTGGCGCACGAGATGCTGCCGCTGGCGTCTATCTTCGTTGAACCGGCGAAAATCCTGTTCCTTAACAACGCCATCAACCACGGCATCTTCTCGCCGCTGGGTATCCAGCAGTCTCACGATCTCGGCAAGTCTATCTTCTTCCTGATTGAAGCTAACCCGGGTCCCGGTATGGGCGTTCTGCTGGCGTACATCTTCTTTGGCCGTGGCAGCGCTAAACAGTCTGCTGGCGGCGCGGCGATCATTCACTTCCTGGGCGGTATCCACGAAATTTACTTCCCTTACGTGCTGATGAACCCACGTCTGATCCTGGCCGTTATCCTCGGCGGTATGACCGGTGTGTTCACCCTGAGCGTGCTGGGCGGCGGTCTGGTTTCTCCGGCCTCTCCGGGTTCTATCCTGGCGGTACTGGCGATGACGCCAAAAGGCGCTTACTTCGCGAACCTCGCGGCGATCTTTGCGGCAATGGCCGTCTCCTTCGTGGTCTCTTCTATCCTGCTGAAAACCAGCAAAGTGAAAGAAGATGATGACATCGAAGCCGCAACCCGTCGTATGCACGACATGAAAGCCGAATCCAAAGGCGCGACGCCACTGGCAGCCGGTGATGTCTCTAACGACCTGAGCCACGTGCGTAAAATCATCGTTGCCTGCGACGCCGGTATGGGTTCCAGCGCAATGGGTGCAGGCGTGCTGCGTAAGAAAGTGCAGGATGCGGGCCTGACCAACATCTCCGTGACCAACAGCGCCATTAACAGCCTGCCGCCGGATGTTGACCTGGTTATCACGCACCGCGATCTGACCGAACGCGCCATGCGTCAGGTACCACAGGCACAGCACATTTCGCTGACCAACTTCCTCGACAGCGGCCTGTACACCAGCCTGACCGAACGTCTGGTTGCCGCGCAGCGTCACGAAGACAACGAAGTGAAAGTGCGCTCCAGCCTGCAGGACAGCTTTGACGAGAGCAACGCCCACCTGTTTAAGCTGGGTGCGGAAAACATCTTCCTCGGTCGTACCGCAGCCACCAAAGAAGAAGCGATTCGCTTTGCCGGTGAGCAGCTGGTGAAAGGCGGCTACGTTCAGCCTGAATATGTCGACGCGATGCTGGAACGCGAAAAACTGACGCCAACCTACCTGGGCGAATCCATCGCGGTGCCGCACGGTACGGTTGAAGCGAAAGATCGCGTCCTGAAAACCGGCGTCGTATTCTGTCAGTATCCGCAGGGCGTGCGCTTCGGTGAAGAAGAAGACGACATCGCCCGTCTGGTGATTGGTATCGCCGCTCGCAACAACGAGCACATTCAGGTGATTACCAGCCTGACCAACGCGCTGGATGATGAAACGGTTATTGAGCGTCTGGCCAACACCACCAGCGTTGAAGAAGTGCTGGCTCTGCTTAACAAATAACGGTACTCCTCCCTCTCCCCCCGGGGAGAGGGCTAGGGTGAGGGGAAAACGTTCCTCACCCCAGCCCTCTCGGGTAAAAACATTGATGAAGGTTAATACTATGAAAGCATTACATTTTGGCGCAGGTAATATCGGTCGTGGTTTTATCGGTAAACTGCTGGCAGACGCGGGCATTACCCTGACATTCGCCGATGTGAATCAGGTCGTCCTGGATGCCCTGAATGCCCGTCATAGCTATCAGGTCCATGTGGTGGGCGAAAACGAGCAGGTTGAGACGGTGTCCGGCGTCAACGCGGTCAACAGCATCGGCGACGATGTTATTGACCTTATCGCCAGCGTCGATCTGGTTACCACCGCCGTGGGTCCGGTTGTGCTTGAGCGCATCGCCCCTGCGGTCGCGAAAGGCCTGGCAAAACGTAAAGCGCAGGGTATCGATACCCCGCTGAACATCATCGCCTGTGAAAACATGGTGCGCGGTACCACGCAGCTGAAAGGCCACGTGCTCAACGCTGTGGCAGACGAAGACAAAGCCTGGGTTGAAGCACACGTGGGTTTTGTGGATTCCGCCGTGGATCGCATCGTTCCGCCTTCCGAATCCGCGACCAACGACCCGCTGGAAGTGACCGTTGAAACCTTCAGCGAGTGGATTGTTGATAAAACCCAGTTTAAAGGCGCGCTGCCGACCATTCCGGGAATGGAATTAACCGATAACCTGATGGCATTTGTCGAACGCAAACTCTTCACGCTGAACACCGGGCATGCTATAACCGCGTACCTCGGAAAATTGGCCGGTCATCAGACCATTCGTGACGCGATCCTCGATGAGAAGATCCGCGCGGTGGTAAAAGGGGCAATGGAAGAGAGCGGCGCGGTGCTGATTAAACGCTACGGTTTTGATGCGGAAAAACACGCAGCATACATCCAGAAAATCCTCGGTCGCTTTGAAAACCCGTATCTGAAAGATGACGTTGAGCGCGTGGGCCGCCAGCCGCTGCGTAAGCTGAGCGCGGGCGACCGCCTGATTAAGCCGCTGCTGGGCACGCTGGAATACGGCCTGCCGCACGCCAACCTTGTGAAAGGGATTGCCGCCGCGATGCACTACCGCAGCGAGCAGGACCCGCAGGCGCAGGAACTGGCTCAGCTGATTGATACCCAGGGCGCGCAGGCTGCGCTGGCGCAGATTTCCGGTCTGGACGCCAACAGCGACGTGGTTGTGGAGGCGGTTAACGCATACAACGCAACCAAATGATGCAGAATGCGGCGCAGGTTAGCCTGCGCCCGGATAACAGATTGTCAGATATGCAGGCAATAATGGAACAAACCCAGGCCTTTGAAAATCGTGTGCTTGAGCGTCTGAATGCTGGCAAAACCGTACGAAGTTTCCTGATTGCCGCCGTTGAGCTGTTAACCGAGGCGGTGAATATCCTGGTGCTTCAGGTGTTTCGCAAAGACGACTACGCGGTAAAATATGCTGTAGAACCGTTACTGGACGGAGACGGACCGCTGGGCGATTTATCCGTTCGTCTGAAGCTGATTTATGGTCTTGGCGTGCTGAACCGACAAGAGTATGAAGATGCGGAGCTGCTAATGGCGCTGCGCGAAGAACTCAATCATGACGGTAATGAATACACCTTTACCGACGATGAAATCCTGGGGCCGTTCGGCGAGCTGCACTGCGTCACCGCGCTTCCTCCGGCACCGCAGTTTGATAACAGCGACGCGGAGCTTTACGCGATGCAAAAGCTGCGTTATCAACAGGTTGTCCGTTCCACAATGGTTCTCTCCCTGACTGAGCTGATTTCCCGAATCAGCTTAAAAAAAGCGTTTCAGAAGTAAGCCTGCTCACATTGGTGTATCCTTCCCTGTAAATTCCCCGTTTTCAGAGTTATTTGTCATGAAAGAAGTCGAAAAGAACGAAATTAAACGCCTGAGCGACCGCCTGGATCTCATCCGCCACCAGATGGCGGGCCTGTCACTGGTCGAGTCCGCCGAGAAGTATGCCGAACTTGAAAAAGAGACCGCGAAGCTGGAAGCAGAGATCGAGCGCCTGCGCGAAGTCAAAGGCCAGAAGCTGAGCAAAGAAGCGCAGAAGCTGATGAACATGCCGCACCGTCGTGCGATCACCAAAAAAGAGCAGGCCGACATGGGCAAGCTGAAGAAAAGCGTCCGTGGTCTGGTGGTGGTTCACCCGATGACCGAGCTTGGCCGCGAAATGGGCCTGAAAGAGATGACGGGTTTTTGTAAGACGGCGTTCTGATTTCATGCCGGGTGGCGCTGCGCTTACCCGGCCTACTCTTTTCCCCTTCGTGTGAATTGGTCCAACCAATAGCGCAACCAATCCTCCCCCGGTTCACAATTCCATTATTTCTGCTCACAAAACTATTGCTAGCTCATAACATCTGATTAACCATTCATTGTCATTAACCCTACAACACAATATTGGCAGGACCACTTTTACACAGACTGTGACGCAGAGATGAGCGGAGACTCACCCGCAGCGCAGTCTGTCTGGTCCCCAGGAGACCTGCATGAGCCTCTGGCAACAAAACTACGACCCGGCCGGCAATATCTGGCTGTCGAGCCTGATCGCATCGCTTCCGATCCTGTTCTTCTTCTTTGCGCTGATTAAGCTCAAGCTGAAGGGCTACCTTGCCGCGACGTACACCGTCGCCATCGCCCTGCTGGTGGCGCTGTTCTTCTACAAAATGCCGGTCGATCGCGCGCTGGCCTCCGTCGTCTACGGTTTCTTCTACGGCCTGTGGCCGATTGCGTGGATCATCATCGCGGCGGTCTTTGTCTATAAAATCTCGGTGAAAACCGGGCAGTTCGATATTATCCGCTCGTCGATTCTCTCCATTACGCCGGACCAGCGCCTGCAGATGCTGATTGTCGGCTTCTCCTTTGGGGCGTTTCTGGAAGGCGCGGCAGGCTTTGGCGCACCGGTGGCGATCACCGCCGCGCTGCTGGTGGGCCTGGGCTTTAACCCGCTGTATGCCGCAGGCCTGTGCCTGATTGTGAACACCGCACCGGTGGCGTTTGGTGCAATGGGTATTCCGATTCTGGTTGCGGGCCAGGTGACCGGCCTGGACAGCTTTGAGATTGGCCAGATGGTGGGTCGCCAGCTGCCGTTCCTGACCATTATCGTCCTGTTCTGGATCATGGCGATTATGGACGGCTGGCGCGGCGTGAAGGAGACCTGGCCTGCGGTGATGGTGGCGGGCGGTTCGTTCGCGATTGCCCAGTACCTCAGCTCGAACTTCCTTGGCCCGGAACTGCCGGACATCATCTCTTCGCTGGTGTCTCTGGTCTGCCTGACGCTGTTCCTGAAACGCTGGCAGCCGGTGCGTATTTTCCGCTTCGCCGACATGGGCGCCTCGCAGGTTGATCAAACCCTGGCGCGTACGGGCTATACGGCAGGACAGGTGATCCGCGCCTGGTCGCCGTTCCTGTTCCTGACCGCAACGGTCACCCTGTGGAGCATCCCGCCGTTTAAAGCCCTGTTTGCCCCGGGCGGCGCGCTGTACGACATGGTGATTAACGTTTCGGTACCGTTCCTCGACAAGATGGTCGCCCGTATGCCGCCGGTGGTGCACGCCGCCACGCCGTATGCCGCAGTCTATAAATTCGACTGGTTCTCCGCCACCGGGACCGCCATCCTGTTTGCCGCTATTCTTTCCGTGGTGTGGCTGCGCATGAAGCCTGCGGCTGCGGTGCAGACTTTTGCGGCGACCGTTAAAGAGCTGATGCTGCCGATCTACTCCATCGGCATGGTGCTGGCGTTCGCGTTTATCTCGAACTACTCCGGTCTGTCATCGACGCTGGCACTGGCGCTGGCCCATACCAGCCACGCCTTCACCTTCTTCTCGCCGTTCCTCGGCTGGCTGGGGGTGTTCCTGACCGGTTCCGATACCTCGTCTAACGCCCTGTTTGCCGCGCTGCAGGCCACGGCGGCCCAGCAGATTGGCGTGTCTGACGTCCTGCTGGTGGCCGCAAATACCACCGGCGGCGTGACCGGGAAAATGATCTCCCCACAATCCATCGCCATTGCCTGTGCGGCGGTGGGACTGGTCGGTAAAGAGTCGGATCTGTTCCGCTTTACCGTGAAACACAGCCTGATATTCACCAGCATGGTCGGGGTGATCACCACCCTGCAGGCCTATGTCTTAACCTGGATGATCCCATGATAGTGATGCCCAGACGCCTGTCCGACGAGATTGCCTCTCGCGTGCGGGCGCTGATTGAAGAACAACAGCTGGAAGCGGGCATGAAGTTGCCCGCCGAACGCCAGCTCGCCGCCCAGCTTGGCGTGTCGCGCAATTCACTGCGCGAGGCGCTGGCAACGCTGGTCAGCGAAGGGGTGCTGGTAAGCCGTCGTGGCGGTGGCACCTTTGTACGCTGGCAGCATGACGACTGGTCCGAGCAAAACATCGTTCAGCCACTGAAAACGCTGATGGAGAACGACCCGGACTACAGCTTCGACATCCTTGAAGCGCGTCACGCCATCGAAACCAGTACCGCCTGGCACGCGGCTATGCGGGCAACCGACGCCGACAAAGAGAAACTCATCGCCTGCTTTGAGGCCACGCAAAGCAGCGACCCGGACATCGCCTCCCAGGCGGACGTGCGTTTTCACCTGGCGATTGCCGAGGCGTCGCACAACGTCGTGCTGCTCCAGACCATGCGTGGGTTCTTCGATCTGCTGCAATCCTCCGTGAAGCAGAGCCGCCAGCGCATGTATCTGGTTCCGCCGGTGTTTGCCCAGCTGACCGAACAACACGAGGCGGTGCTCAACGCCATTCTGGCCGGTGATGCCGAAGCCGCACGCAAAGCGATGATGGCGCATCTCGGTTTCGTACACACCACGATTAAACGATTCGATGAAGACCAGGCCCGACAGGCGCGTATTACCCGTCTGCCTGGCGACAGTGATATTTCCAGGGAGAACAAAGCATGATTATTTCAGCAGCCAGTGACTATCGCGCCGCGGCGCAGCGCATTTTGCCCCCGTTCCTGTTCCACTATATCGACGGCGGAGCGTATGCCGAATACACCCTGCGCCGCAACGTGGAGGATCTGTCGGAGGTGGCTCTGCGCCAGCGCGTGCTGAAGAATATGTCTGACCTGAGCCTTGAGACGAAACTGTTTAACGAAACGCTTTCCATGCCGGTGGCGCTCGCGCCTGTGGGCCTGTGCGGTATGTATGCCCGCCGTGGCGAAGTGCAGGCGGCCGCGGCGGCGGATGCCAAAGGCATTCCGTTTACCCTTTCCACCGTGTCCGTCTGCCCGATTGAAGAAGTCGCCCCGACTATCAAGCGGCCAATGTGGTTCCAGCTGTACGTCCTGCGCGATCGCGGCTTTATGCGTAACGCGCTCGAGCGCGCTAAAGCGGCGGGCTGCTCCACGCTGGTCTTTACCGTTGATATGCCGACCCCCGGCGCGCGCTACCGCGATGCGCACTCCGGCATGAGCGGCCCAAATGCGGCGCTCCGTCGCTACTGGCAGGCGGTAACCCATCCACAGTGGGCGTGGGACGTCGGCCTGAACGGTCGTCCACACGATCTGGGGAATATCTCGGCGTATCTGGGCAAACCGACCGGGCTGGAAGATTACATCGGCTGGCTGGCGAATAACTTCGATCCGTCCATCTCCTGGAAAGACCTGGAGTGGATCCGCGAATTCTGGGATGGCCCGATGGTGATCAAGGGGATCCTCGACCCGGAAGATGCTCGCGATGCGGTCCGCTTTGGCGCAGACGGGATTGTGGTCTCTAACCACGGCGGACGCCAGCTTGACGGGGTGCTCTCCTCCGCCCGCGCCCTGCCGGCCATTGCCGATGCGGTGAAAGGCGATATCGCCATCCTGGCCGACAGCGGCATCCGCAACGGGCTGGACGTGGTGCGCATGATTGCGCTGGGTGCCGACAGCGTGCTGCTGGGACGCGCGTATCTGTACGCCCTGGCGACAGCGGGCCAGGCGGGCGTGGCGAATCTGCTTAACCTGATCGAAAAAGAGATGAAGGTGGCGATGACGCTGACCGGTGCGAAAACCATTAGCGAAATCAGTAAGGATTCCCTGGTGCAGGAGTTAAGCAAATTACCGGCAGCGCTGGCTCCGCTTGCTCAGGGAAACGCGGCCTGAATCCCCCCTCGTTAACACCTCTTTCTCATGCGTCCGATCTCCCCCTCGGGCGCTTTTTTATGCCAAAAATAACATCCAGATAACATATTGGATAAGAAAATTTGACATATACATGCCGTCCGCAATTGTATAGACAAGCAAAGACAAGAACACAAAAACAACATCACATCAGAGGGGAGCGTATGACCTATTCAGGTAAGGTGGATATTCAGCAGGTGATCGACGAGAGTCGCTTTTCAGGGTTTCACTGGCTGCTCATTGTGCTGGGCTTTCTGGTTCTGGCGATCGATGGCTTTGATACGGCGGCGATGGGCTACATCGCGCCCACGCTGTCGGCAGAATGGGGGATCCATAAACAGGATCTGGGGCCGGTGCTGAGCGCGGCGCTGCTGGGGCTGTCGTTGGGCGCGCTGATCGCAGGTCCGGTATCGGACCGGATGGGGCGCAAGCGCGTACTGGTCTTTTCGTGTCTGTTCTTCGGCCTGGCAAGCCTGGGCACGGCCTGGGCGCAAAGCCTCAACACCCTGACGCTGTGGCGCTTTCTGACGGGCCTGGGGCTCGGCGCCGCCATGCCGAACGCCATTACGCTGATCTCCGAGTTTGCCCCCCAGCGCTGCCGCGCCATGGCAATTAATACCATGTACTGCGGCTTCCCTCTGGGTGCGGCGGGCGGCGGCGCGATCTCGTCCTGGCTTATCCCCCACCACGGCTGGCGAAGCGTGCTGCTAACCGGCGCGATTGCCCCGCTGATTTTAACGCTGCTGCTGGCACTGCTGTTGCCGGAGTCGGTGAAATTTCTGGTGCAACGCGGGAAAGACGTCATGCAGGTTCGCCGTATCGCCAGCCGGTTCGCCCGTAGTACGCTGGAGGGCGTCACGGGCTTTCTCCTGGCGGAGGAGAAAACCGCGTCTAAAAAAGGGAGCGTGTCGCAGCTGTTTTCGATGCCCTGGCTGCCCGGCACCCTGATGCTATGGGTGACCTACTTTATGGGGCTGGTCATCTACTACGTCCTGCTGAGCTGGATGCCGACGCTGATGCAGGGGATGGGCTATGCCCTGGCGGAATCCGCATGGCTGACTTCGCTGTTCACCTTCGGCGGCACGGCCGGCATTCTGCTCGCCGGCTGGATGATGGACCGCTGGGAAGCGCACAAGGTTGTCGCGGGCGGGTTTATCCTGACGATGGGGCTGATCCTGCTACTCGGCATGGAGCATAACCATATCGCCCTGTTTGGCGGGTTGATTTTCCTGATGGGGATCGCGATGAACGGCGCGCAGTCGGGTATGCAGACCCTGGCCGCCACCTTTTATCCCACCGAGTGCCGCGCGACGGGCATCGCCTGGATGCAGGGGATCGGCCGCTTTGGCGGCGTGGCGGGTACCATGACCAGCGCCCAGCTTCTTTCGATGCAGTGGCAGGCAGACAGTATTTTAATGATCCTCAGCGTACCCGCTCTGGTGGCCGCTGCGGCAACCGTCTACAAAATGCTGTACAGCCGCTCGCAGGAACCTGGCGTCGCGTAGTTCCTCTCTTTTCTGCTATTCTGCCCCCGCAATTAAGGGGGCAGCATGCTTAACATCGTTTTATTCGAACCAGAAATTCCGCCAAATACCGGCAATATTATCCGCCTGTGCGCCAACACCGGTTTTCGTCTGCACATCATTGAGCCAATGGGCTTTACGTGGGACGACAAACGTCTGCGTCGCGCAGGGCTGGATTATCATGAATTTACCGCCGTCGTTCGCCACCACGATTACGCCGCGTTTCTGGAAGCCGAGCAGCCGCAGCGCATGTTCGCCCTGACCACCAAAGGTACGCCAGCGCACAGCGCCGTAAGCTATCAGGAGGGTGACTATCTGATGTTTGGCCCGGAAACCCGCGGCCTGCCGGCCACGATTCTGGATGCCCTGCCCGCTGAGCAGAAAATCCGTATTCCGATGATGCCGGACAGCCGCAGCATGAACCTGTCGAATGCAGTGTCGGTAGTGGTGTATGAAGCATGGCGCCAGCTGGGTTATCCGGGCGCCATTCTCAGAAGTTAAATGCCGTCACCATACTCAAACGTATGGTGAATACCGTTGAAATGCTGATCCATATCCATGGACGGCTTATCGCTGTCTGGCTTACCGACGATGCGCGCCGGTACGCCAGCGGCGGTGGTGTGCGGCGGAACCGGCTGGAGCACTACGGAGCCTGCGCCGATTTTCGCGCCGCGTCCAACTTCGATATTGCCGAGGATTTTGGCACCCGCGCCTATCATCACCCCTTCGCGAATTTTCGGATGGCGATCGCCGCTGGTTTTGCCGGTACCACCCAGGGTAACCGACTGCAGGATCGAGACGTCGTCTTCAATCACGGCCGTTTCCCCGACAACAATCCCGGTGGCGTGGTCGAGCATGATCCCACGGCCAATCTTCGCCGCCGGGTGAATATCAACCTGAAACGTCACGGATACCTGGTTTTGCAGGAAGATGGCCAGCGCGCGGCGGCCTTCATTCCATAGCCAGTGCCCAATGCGGTACGCCTGCAGAGCGTGGAAGCCTTTCAGGTACAACAGCGGGGTAGAATATTTATCGACCGCCGGGTCACGCGTGCGCACGGCCTGGATATCACAGGCGGCAGACGCGATCATTTCCGGGTCAGCGGCGTAAGCCTCTTCCACCACCTCACGAATGGCAATCGCGGGCATGATCGAGGACGCCAGCTTGTTAGCGAGCATATAGCTGAGCGCGCTGCCAAGATTTTCGTGCTTAAGTAGCGTTGCGTGGTAGAAACTGGCCAGCATAGGCTCACAGTCGGCCAGCGCCCGGGCTTCGGCTTTAATGTTGTTCCAGACGATATCCAGTTCTTCACACGGCATTGCTAACTCCAGACGATAGTATAATGACCAGCCAGTTCTGCGCTGGCTGGGTCATTCAGGTGACAACGGTTCCGACTAGTTACTGCTGCGCTCGTCCTTGCGCGCACGACCTAATAAGGTCAATGCTGCCTCGCGCGCATTTTTTCCGCAATACAATACCTGATAAATTTCCTCGGTTATTGGCATTTCGACACCGAAACGGTGCGCCAACTCGCGAACTTCTTTGGTATTGCGGTAGCCTTCAACCACCTGGCCAATCTTCTCCTGCGCGTCTTTCACATTGCTGCCCTGTCCGAGCATCATGCCAAAGCGGCGGTTACGAGACTGGTTGTCGGTACAGGTCAGCACCAGATCGCCCAGGCCAGCCATCCCCATAAAGGTGGCCGGATCGGCACCCAGCGCTTCGCCCAGGCGGGACATCTCGGTCAGACCGCGAGTGATCAGCGCCGTACGAGCGTTGGCACCAAAACCAATGCCGTCGGACATCCCGGCGCCAATCGCAATCACGTTCTTCACCGCCCCGCCCAGCTGCACGCCGATAAAATCGGGGTTGCTGTAGACGCGGAAGCTCTTGCCGCAGTGCAGCAATTGCTGAAGATCGTCGGAGAAAGCCTGGTCGGTGGAGGCCAGCGAAATCGCCGTCGGCAGGCCAGCGGCCAGCTCTTTGGCAAAGGTCGGGCCGGAGATGACCGCCAGCGGGATCGCATCACCCAGCGCTTCGCGGGCAACGTCCTGCAGCAGGCGTCCGGTTTCGGCTTCCAGTCCTTTTGTCGCCCAGACAATGCGCGCATCCGGGCGCATCAGCGGCTTAATCTGACGCAGCACGTCGCCAAAGACATGGCTCGGAACCACAATCAGAATGTTGCGGCTGGCCGCCAGCGCGGTCGCAAGGTCGCTTTCAAGGTGCAGGGAGTCAGGGAACGGAACGTCCGGGAGAAACGCGACGTTGCAACGATCGCGCTGCAGCGTGGCGATATGTTTTGGGTCGTGGCCCCATAGGACCACCTCGTGACCATTTCTTGCCAGAGTAATGGCAAGAGCGGTGCCGTATGAGCCGGCACCGATCACAGTCATTGACGCATTAACAGTGCTCATCAGGCATCCTGATGTTGTTCAGCACCTTCGCCAGCTTGCTGCTGCAGATAGTTCATGAACAGCGCATCAAAGTTAACTGGCGCAAGGTTCAGTTGCGGGAATGTACCGCGAGAAACCAGGCTGGTGATGCATTCACGTGCATACGGGAACAGAATGTTCGGGCAGTACGCACCCAGGCAATGCGCCATCTGGTTGCCTTCGATGCCGCCGATAGAGAAGATACCGCCCTGCTGTACTTCACACAGGAATGCAGTTTCTTCGCCCAGAGAGGCGGTAACGGTCACACGCAGCACGACTTCATACACGTCATCTGCCAGCTGGGTAGATGCGGTATCCAGATCAAGTTTAACCTCTGGCTGCCAGTCTTTCTGGAAAACGTGTGGCGCATTTGGCGCTTCGAAAGAGACATCTTTGGTGTAGATACGCTGGATCTGGAAAGTCATCTCGGTGTTGTTTTGTTCTGACATGGAAATACCCTTTTTAATTGTCCTAAAGTCTCTTAGCTCAGCAGCGGATCGAGTCCACCACGGGCGTCGAGCGCATACAAGTCATCACAGCCGCCAATGTGCTGCGCATCAATAAAAATCTGTGGAACCGTCGTACGACCACTACGTTGGATCATCTCTTCGCGTTTAATCGCGTCACCGTCGATCGGCAGTTCCTGGAACGTGACGCCTTTACTGTTCAGCAGCGCTTTCGCACGATGGCAGAACGGGCACGTCGCTTTGGTATAGATCTCAATATGGGCCATGACTGAACTCCTTATTTACCGCGCACCAAAGGAAGATTTTCCCCGCTCCAGCCGGAAATACCTTCTTTCAGCACCGTTACGTTTTCGAAGCCTGCTTTATGAAGCGCGCTGGCAGATTCCTGTGCCTGCATGCCGGTCGCATCCACAACGATAATCGGCTGGGCTTTGTGTTTTTCAAGCTCACCGACGTTGTTCGCTTTGATTTCAGCTGGCAACAGGTTGATTGCGCCCGCAATGTGACCTTTGCGGAAATCGTCACGCTGACGCAGATCGACAACGACGGCATCTTCTTTGTTAATCAGACGCGTCGCTTCACCACGGGTGATAACCTTAATCTTAGACGTCAGGCTCTTAAATGTGGTGAACAGCACAGCAGCCAGCAGGCCAATCCACGCGATGCTCAGAACCGGATGGCGGCTAACGAATTGCATAATTTCTTGCATGGAGGGTAACTACTCCCGACTAAGTGATAAAAAAAACCAGGACAGGAGTATACCTGTGCGTTCTGGCAAATACAGCCAGCGACCCTAACCTAATCCATTTTCTGCGGCATGCCACCTAAAAAAATGCCTCAAAATGGTCTGGTCAGCACCTTGCCCCTGCGCTTTCTTTGATCTTCTGCGGCTATTTGATCGATTCAGCTGTAGTAAAATTACGCAAATTTTGACTCTTGAGCATGAGGTTGTCGCAATGTCGGTTTCTAAAAAACCTATGGTACTGGTGATTCTGGATGGCTATGGCTACCGTGAAGACAGCCAGGATAACGCTATTTTCAACGCCAAAACCCCGGTCATGGATGCCCTGTGGGCAAAACGTCCGCATACGCTGATTGACGCGTCTGGCCTGGAAGTAGGCCTGCCGGACCGCCAGATGGGCAACTCCGAAGTCGGTCACGTTAACCTGGGCGCCGGGCGTATTGTGTATCAGGACCTGACGCGTCTGGACGTTGAAATCAAAGAACGCACCTTCTTCTCTAACCCAACGCTGTCTGGCGCGGTTGATAAAGCCGTTGCCGCTGGCAAGGCCGTTCACATCATGGGCCTGCTCTCTGCCGGCGGCGTTCACAGCCACGAAGATCACATCATGGCGATGGTTGAGCTGGCCGCTGAACGCGGTGCGGAAAAAATCTATCTGCACGCCTTCCTGGACGGCCGCGACACGCCACCACGCAGTGCAGAAGGCTCCCTGAAAGCCTTTGAAGACAAATTCGCCGCGCTGGGTAAAGGCCGCGTGGCCTCCATCATTGGTCGTTACTACGCCATGGACCGCGACAACCGCTGGGATCGCGTTGAACAGGCCTATGACCTGCTGACCCTGGCGAAAGGGGAATTCCAGTTCGCGACCGCCGTTGAAGCCCTGGAAGCGGCTTATGCACGTGATGAAAACGACGAATTCGTGAAAGCGTCCGTGATCCGTGCTGAAGGCCAGGCCGATGCCGCGATGGAAGACGGCGATGCGCTGATCTTCATGAACTTCCGCGCTGACCGCGCGCGCGAAATCACCCGTGCGTTCGTCAACAGCGACTTCGACGGTTTTGCCCGTAAGAAAGTGGTAAACATCAACTTCATCCAGCTGACCGAATACGCGGCAGACATCAAAGCCCCATGCGCTTACCCACCCGCCTCGCTGGCCAATACCTTTGGTGAGTGGATGGCGAAGAACAACAAAACGCAGCTGCGCATTTCCGAAACGGAAAAATACGCACACGTGACCTTCTTCTTTAACGGCGGCGTTGAAGAGCCGTTCAAAGGGGAAGAGCGCATTCTGATCAACTCCCCGAAAGTCGCTACCTACGATCTGCAGCCAGAGATGAGCTCTGCAGAATTGACTGAAAAACTGGTTGCGGCCATCGAGAGCGGCAAGTACGACACCATCATCTGTAACTACCCGAATGGCGACATGGTGGGTCATACCGGAGTGATGGAAGCGGCAGTGAAAGCGGTTGAAGCGCTGGACCACTGTGTTGAGCAGGTGGCGAAAGCGGTTGAATCCGTTGGCGGCCAGCTGCTGATCACCGCGGATCACGGTAACGCTGAACAGATGCGCGACCCGGCGACCGGCCAGGCGCACACCGCCCACACCAACCTGCCGGTTCCGCTGATTTATGTGGGTGATAAATCAGTGAAAGCCGTAGAAGGCGGCAAGCTTTCTGACATCGCGCCAACCATGTTGTCGCTGATGGGGATGCCGATCCCTGAAGAGATGACTGGTAAGCCGCTGTTCATCGTGGAATAATCGCTCCCCATGAGGGGAAAGGCGATTTTTTCAATCACATGGGTCGTGAAGCCGCTTAGGTTATCAGTCAGACCTCTGTTTTACGCCAGCGCACTCAGCGCTGGCGTATTGCTGTGCGCCGCATCCGCTCACGCGGATGACCGCGACCAGCTGAAATCCATTCAGGCCGATATCGCCGCCAAAGAGCGTGCGGTACGCCAGCAGCAGCAGCAGCGCGCCGCCCTGCTCGCCCAGCTTAAGCAGCAGGAAGAGGCCATCTCCGCTGCCACGCGTAAACTCCGTGAAACGCAAAACACCCTCGCCCAGCTGAATAAGCAGATCGACGAGATGAACGCGTCGATTGCCAAACTCGAGCGCCAGCGCGATGCGCAGGAGCGCAACCTTGCGGCACAGCTTGATGCCGCATTCCGCCAGGGTGAACATACCGGACTCCAGCTGATCCTCAGCGGCGAAGAGAGCCAGCGCGGCCAGCGCCTGCAGGCCTACTTTGGCTATCTGAACCAGGCGCGTCAGGAGACGATCGCGCAGTTGAAGCAAACGCGCGAAGAGGTCTCCACGCAAAAAGCCGAACTGGAAGAGAAGCAGAGCCAGCAGCAGACGCTGCTCTACGATCAGCAGGCCCAGCAGGCGAAGCTCGAGCAGGCGCGCAACGAGCGTAAGAAAACCCTGGCCGGTCTCGAGTCCTCGATTCAGGAAGGACAGAGCCAGCTGAGCGAAATGCGCGCCAACGAATCCAAACTGCGCAACAGCATCGCCCGTGCGGAAGCCGCAGCGAAAGCGCGCGCCGAAAAAGAGGCTCGCGAGGCGCAGGCCGTTCGCGACAAACAGCAGGAAGCCTCCCGCAAAGGCACCACCTACAAGCCAAGCGAAAGCGAACGTTCCCTGATGTCGCGTACCGGCGGTTTAGGCTCACCTCGCGGCCAGGCTTTCTGGCCCGTTCGCGGTTCAATTCTGCATCGCTATGGCGAACAGCTGCAGGGTGAGCTACGTTGGAAAGGGATCGTTATCGGTGCGTCTGAAGGTAGCGAAGTGAAAGCGATTGCCGATGGTCGCGTGATTCTGGCCGACTGGCTGCAGGGTTACGGACTGGTGGTGGTGGTCGAACACGGTAAAGGTGATATGAGCCTTTACGGCTACAACCAGAGCGCGCTGGTCAGCGTCGGCACGCAGGTGCGCGCGGGCCAACCCATCGCCCTTGTGGGCAGCAGTGGCGGTCAGGGCCGCCCGTCACTCTATTTCGAAATTCGTCGTCAGGGTCAGGCGGTCAATCCACAGCCGTGGTTGGGAAGATAAGTTTTGCTTCAATTTCGTCGAATCGTTTTCTCCGTCGTCAGCGCGCTGGCGCTGGCTGCACCGGTATACGCAGGTAAGCTCGCTATCGTGATTGATGACTTTGGTTATCGTCCACACTATGAAAATCAGGTGCTGGCGATGCCGTCAGCCATCTCCGTCGCCGTCCTGCCGAATGCCCCCCACGCGCGTGAGATGGCGACCAAAGCCCACAGCAGCGGGCATCAGGTGCTGATTCACCTGCCCATGGCCCCGCTCAGCAAGCAGCCGCTGGAAAAAGATACCCTGCGCCCGGATATGAGCAGCGAGGAGATCGAGCGCATCATCCGCGACGCTTACAACAAGGTGCCGTATGCCGTAGGGCTGAACAACCATATGGGCAGCGCGATGACCTCCAGCCTGTACGGGATGCTCAAAGTAATGCAGGCGCTGGAGCGTTATAACCTCTACTTCCTCGACAGCATGACCATCGGCAACAGCCAGGCGATGCACGCCGCTCAGGGAACGGGCGTAAAGGTGATTAAGCGCAAGGTGTTCCTGGATGACACCCAGAACGAAGCCGATATTCGCGTGCAGTTTAATCGCGCGGTACAGCTGGCCCGCCGCAATGGCTCGGCCATTGCCATCGGTCACCCCCACCCGTCGACCGTTCGCGTCCTGCAGCAAATGCTGCCAACCTTACCTTCCGATATCACGCTGGTTCGCCCGAGCGATCTGCTGAACGAACCGCAGGTGGATACCTCTACACCAAATTCTGCGCAGCCCGTGCCGACTGCACCGCGTAATCCGTTCCGCGGCGTGAAGCGCTGTGTACCGAAGCAGCCGCTTGAACCGGTCTACGCGACCCGCTTCTTCTCCGTTATCGGAGACAGCATCAGTAACAGCACGCTGGTGAAATACGTCCAGCAGCAGTGGCAGGGATGGGGTAAGAAAGCCTGACGCTAATAAGCCACCGTGACGGTGGCTTATTTATCACTAAAGGTGGAAAGTGCCCTCGAGGATCTGGCTGTAAACCGTCGGCTGCCCGTTGTCTGCAGTCCGGTATTGTTCTTTGTGCGAGAGCTTATAAATGCCCACGGGATCATTATTTAGCATCGCCATGGCCGTCAAATCAGGTTTCGCTGAGATGAACTGGCGAATCAGAAAGCGATTATTCCCGGTGACCGGCTGTTGATCCATGATCTGACGAAACTGCGGATAGCGCTCGCGCGCATATAAGAAACTGTAATCGATCAGGAAGTATTCAATCAGGATATCGTGGTGTTGCCAGTAGCGATACAGAATATCCCGAACCGTCTTTA
Organism: Enterobacter sp. SGAir0187; assembly: GCF_002952735.2. Taxonomy (NCBI): domain Bacteria; kingdom Pseudomonadati; phylum Pseudomonadota; class Gammaproteobacteria; order Enterobacterales; family Enterobacteriaceae; genus Enterobacter; species Enterobacter sp. SGAir0187. The sequence continues at coordinate 2,476,976 of NZ_CP025034.2, forward strand.
CCAGTGAGCATCCCTTTTGGGCTGCAAGAAAATAGGCCGTCCAATAACCCTGGCTCAATGCGTTTTCAGGTGAATCAAAACGTAGTGATGAGAAAGTGTTCTCAAAAAATGTTTCCGGCACCGGCTTCGTCATGAACACCGTGGCGTCCATCCAGATCCCACCATATTGATACAGCAGCGAACAGCGAACAATATCAGAGTATTGCGCCTTACTAATCAGCCCCGCCTGGTATTTCGTTTTGATGTGTCCAGGGAGAGTAAGGTAGTCAGGGATATTCTCATCCGTCAGGATAATGACCTGCGCATCCGGCGTGTTTGCTTGAACAGATGCAATGCATCGTTTCACCAACTCAGGCGCATTATCGAGCCCCTGGAACCAGCAGATCCAGATGACGCGTGATTGTTCCGATTCAGTTAGGTGTGCAGCGTCAGGCTGAACATGCAGATCATCAATAACGCTAAAAATCGTCTCTTTTTTCTTCCGCTCAAAATGGCAAGCAGCACGCTGAAAAAAAGAAAAACCCGTTTTTTTGTGCCAGCGTCGGGTTTTCTTGATGAGCTTATTCGTTGTATTGAGATTCATCATTTCACCTTAATAAATTCAGAATAGCTCTTTTAGCGTACGGCGAAGCAGTTTCATCTTTAATTTAGCGTCTTTTTTACGCCCTCGTAATAAGCAATTCATACGAGTCGATTTAAACCCTCGAAAAGACATGAGCTGGAACAAGTTATTACTGCGAGTAACTTCAGACATGTACTGTCGATATTTAAAATAAAGCTTACGGTACGCATTGTATTTTTTAACTTGCGACGTAATCCGATCGCTCCCGTGTTCAGCATCCACCATCGCCGTACTGAAGCTGTACTTGATACCTGGACCATATTTCAGAATTAATTTAATCCAGACATCGCGATCTTGCTGTTGTTTAATTTCAGGAGAAAATCCGCCTACACCTAACAGTTTTTCTTTAGTGGTCAAGACCTGATTGCCCACCACGTTTTCGCACAAAATATCCTGTAGCGCAATAATCCTTTTATCATCAGTATCCGGATAAGTGCGGTGGGTCTTATCCAGCCGGGCGGGGGTATCCGTCACAAAGGCATACTTATCATCATACCGCTCAGCGAGTTTCGTCAGACGTTCTGGCAGGAAATAATCGTCATCATCCAATCCCGTCACAAACACGCCGTGCGATAGCGCATAACCCCGGTTACGGCTGAAGTTAGAACCGCTGTTCTTTTCGTTACGTTCGTAGATGAAATGCACAAAACGCGCTTCACACTCCGCACGCATACGCTCGATAAGTTGAGCGGTTTGCTCATTAGAACAATCATCAACAATAACCAATTCTACCGCAGGGTATGTCTGAGCAATAACTGAACGAATTGCGCGTTCCAGCAACGCCTCTCTGTTGTAGGTGGTGATGATTACTGAAATCAGTTTGTTCATGGCATGCTCGTCTGGTAAAAGGTATTTCTCCATCGGGAGAATACCTTTTTCCCGATGGAGAATCAAAACGATTACTTAATGACCTTATGGTGTTTGTTCTGTTCAAGGAAAACAATCGACATTATCAACGTCAGCATCCAGGCTACAGGGGTTGTTTTTGAATAGAACATCACGCCACCTACTCCGAACATAACAATCGAGACCAGGAAAGCGAAAAGAATAATACTTTTACGGATACGGAATGCATACCAGCCAAGCGATATAACGAACAGGATATAGAGAATAACGCCTGAAGGACCTTTTACAGAAAGGGTTTCAACGATTTCATTATGAAGATGACCACGAATGTGATCCAGTGCACCTGACAGGCTTGGATCTTTATTAACTGCATCAATTATCTTTGCGTTTCGCTCATCAGTAGACTGCCATAAATAATTATTTTTAGACGCAATCAGCCCCGTCTTCCACATAGCCAAGCGGGCACCAACCGAAGTGGCACTGTTCGCTTTATCATAGGAGGCAATGTCATTATTAAAGTCATGATAACGCTGTGTCAGACTATCTTTCATCATAAATGTGCCTGCCAGCAAAGCGATCAGAAAAACAGACACCCCCTTCCACGGAATATGCTTGTCCCGGTACAGCTTAAATACCATTAAGCCGAAGAAAATAATCGGATAGGTCAAAATAGCTGCCCGCGTTTCTGTCGCCACCAGTACCAGGAAGGTAATAAAGAAGTGCGCGAGTATAAACAGCTCTTTCCATCGACTTGAACTGTGTTGTAGCACCAGAATCGTATAGAACGAGATAAACGCAATGGTATAGGCAGCTCCCGTTGCATCAGCTCCACCAGCAAGGGAGAGCGTTACCCTTTGGTTTTCAAGAAAAAGGTGCTGGTACCCGGCGTAGACAACAATCATCACCTGCAATGCGATAGCCAGCAGCATATGAATCTTATTGCTACCTACTTTGAGCTGATTACGGTTCACAAACACGAAGATGGAAAATGCTCCGAACAGGCAGATTTTCCCGACTTCAAGATAAGCGCGATATGAGTTGATCGCCGCACTATCAACCTTATACATTCGGTACCAGACCAGATCGCAAATCCCGATGATCAACAGGACCAGACAAAGCCAGAATGCATCATTCTTTCTGAAATTTTTAATATCCAACAAGAAAATAACGAATGCGGTAACACCCGCCAGGCCCAAAATTTTGGCAGATAAATTGGGTGAAACAACTACGCAACCAAAAGCGATAGCACACAGTCCAAAGAGTAATTGCAACAACGCAAACTGGACCTTATCTCGTTCAACATTAATCATCATTATTCCATTTACTAAGAAGGCAAAGCAGGCTAGCACACTGCTAAATGCAAGTTTATCGCACCAGTGTTAACGAATATTACGCCAGTCATAGGACTTCCCGGTCGTGTCCAGCACGGAAACGTTCTTATTGTAACCGGTAAGCCAGGACTGTACCGACTGGACAGGCTCCCCCTGGCGATGGATCCCAAGCCACAGTTCTGCCAGCGTATTAATATCATCAGCTGACCATACGGTATTGTAATCTCCGGTATATTGCTTACCAGAATCCACCTGATGTCCGTACCAGATAAACACCGGGATATGCAGTGCCTCTCGTGGAGGATTAACGTTACCGTGGGAGTAAGCTACAGCACGTTTCGGATCGCGAATGAGGCCATGATCGGAGAAATACATGACGGATGAGCGCGAGTTTTCCAGCAGGCTAAAGACCTTGCCCATCAACGTATCCGTATATCGCACAGAGTTGTCATAACAGTCATCGGCTTCATTATCACCGTGCAAAACCGCCTGGCTGGCAGGGAAGCGTCGACAGGAAGGTTCGTGACTTCCGTACAAATGCAGAACAATTAATTTCTTGCCCGGCGCTTTAAGCGCATTCTGCAACAGCGGCAAAAGGTCTTCGTCGTAGCCCCCGTCAATCCATTCATGCTGTTTCGTGTTCAGAGCAATGCCGGTAATGACGTTATTATGCGCCCCTCCTTTACCCTGACGACTAAACCAGTACGTATCATATCCCGCTTTATTAGCGATATTGATGACGTTATCGCCATACTTACGCGGATCGCGTGCATTCACAGTATCCGCGGTTAACGCCAGCGGTACCGCCATAATCGTGACCGGTGCAGGCGTAACGGCATTGCGGAACAGTAAGAGCTGCGATTTTTGCTTTTCCAGCTCCGGAGTAGTATCTCGTTGATAACCATAGATGCTCATATTTGCCGTGCGCTCAGACTCACCAATGATCAGCACATAGTTTTCGATTCCGGTATCGGATAACGTGATTTTATAATCAGGAATATTTTTGCCGATATTAGCCACCACGGCATTATCCTCTAAGGCCTGCATAAAGACTTTTGACGTGCTGACAGGTGTCGCCTGAACCACGCGCTGCGCCAGGCTTTCTACGCTGCTTTTCCTGAGTTGATGCTGCAAGGCCTGACCATAAAAACTCAGCAGTGTGACGGCAAGCGCAATGGCGGGCCAGCGACGAAAACGCGGCGCGACAGGCCATATCCCGGTATTGGCGGTAAAAATGAAAAACGCCGAGAGGGCGATAAAAATCAGGCAATCGCGCCAGTATAAACCGAGCATCGAACTTGCTTCATCCGGTGTCGTATTAAGTACGCTTAGCGCAAACCCATAGCTAAACGCAGAATTGAAATTACTCCAGGCATATAACTGTAAAGTGATGTCTGCCGCGACTGGAATTAATAAAATAATCGCAAGTACATTTCTGAATATTTTATTGTTTATACATTTTAACGCCAGCAATATCAGCGCGAAAACCAGCGTACGGTTAATTACCGCATTATATTTAGCATGTATAATATTAACGCCAATGACTATTAGCAGGGAAATAAAGAAAGCTAAGAAAGCGGTAAATCGCGAAGGTGTCTCAACCAACTTCTGTGGAAACAGTGTGGACATAATGACCTAGTTAGCCTGGCAGAATCTTTCCTGACGCAATCATTTTAACTACTTGAATGAACGTGCGGAGAAGACGGAATGGAGAAAATTTCGCCAGAAGTTAACAAGTAACCTCTGGAAAGTCAAACCGCTAAGAAAGAACGCTGGCACCCGTAAAAGTGGTGCCAGCAGGCAGATTTACTCCCAGCTCAGGATCACTTTCCCTGACTGGCCGGAACGCATCGCGTCAAAGCCCTGCTGGAACTCATCGATGGAGAAACGGTGAGTAATAATCGGGTACAGATCCAGACCGGACTGAATCAACGCCGCCATCTTGTACCAGGTCTCAAACATCTCGCGGCCATAGATGCCCTTGATGAACAGCCCTTTGAAAATCACTTTGTTCCAGTCGATAGACATATCCGATGGCGGAATGCCCAGCATCGCGATACGACCACCGTGGTTCATGGTATCGAGCATGGTGCGGAACGCCGGCGGTGCACCGGACATCTCCAGGCCCACGTCAAAGCCTTCGGTCATGCCCAGCTCTTCCATCACGTCGGTCAGGCTCTCTTTCGAGACATCCACCGCGCGGGTGACCCCCATTTTGCGCGCCAGCGACAGACGGTATTCGTTCACGTCGGTGATCACGACGTTGCGCGCACCCACGTGCTTCGCCACGGCTGCCGCCATAATGCCGATTGGGCCCGCGCCGGAGACCAGCACGTCTTCACCGACCAGGTCGAATGAGAGCGCGGTGTGTACCGCGTTGCCAAACGGGTCGAAGATGGAGGCCAGATCGTCAGAGATATTGTCCGGGATTTTGAACGCGTTAAAGGCCGGGATCACCAGATATTCCGCGAAGCAGCCCGGACGGTTTACGCCCACGCCGATGGTATTACGGCACAGGTGCGTACGCCCACCGCGGCAGTTACGGCAGTGGCCGCAGGTAATATGACCTTCACCGGAAACGCGGTCGCCGATTTTGAAGCCTTTCACTTCCTGGCCGATACCCACCACTTCACCGACGTATTCGTGACCGACAACCATCGGTACAGGAATGGTTTTCTGCGACCACTGGTCCCAGTTGTAAATGTGAACGTCAGTACCGCAGATAGCTGTTTTACGAATTTTGATCAGCAGATCGTTATGACCGACTTCCGGTTCCGGCACGTCGGTCATCCAAATCCCTTCTTCCGCTTTCAGTTTGGATAACGCTTTCATCACACGTCCTCAGGCAATGACGCCCAGCTGTTTACCGATGCGGGTAAAGGCTTCCACCGCACGTTCAATTTGTTCAGGCGTATGCGCCGCAGACATCTGGGTGCGGATACGCGCCTGACCTTTTGGCACCACCGGGAAGAAGAACCCGGTGACGTAAATCCCTTCTTTCTGCAGTTCGCGGGCAAATTGCTGCGCCACGACCGCATCACCCAGCATCACCGGAATGATCGCGTGGTCAGCACCGGCCAGGGTGAACCCTGCTGCGCTCATTTTTTCACGGAACAGACGGGCGTTGGACCACAGACGGTCGCGCAGCCCGGCACCGGACTCCACCATCTCCAGCACTTTGATAGAAGCGGCAACAATCGCCGGCGCCAGGGAGTTGGAGAACAGATACGGACGGGAGCGCTGGCGCAGCCACTCAACCACCTCTTTGCGCGCAGCGGTATAGCCGCCGGATGCGCCGCCGAGCGCTTTGCCCAGCGTACCGGTGATGATGTCCACGCGGCCCATGACGTCGCAGTATTCGTGGGAGCCCCGGCCGTTTTCGCCGACAAAGCCCACCGCGTGAGAGTCATCGACCATCACCAGCGCGTCGTATTTGTCTGCCAGGTCGCACACGCCCTTCAGGTTGGCTATCACGCCGTCCATGGAGAACACGCCGTCGGTGGCGATCAGCACATGGCGAGCGCCCGCTTCACGGGCCTCTTTCAGGCGCGCTTCCAGCTCAACCATGTCGTTGTTGGCGTAGCGGAAACGCTTCGCTTTGCACAGGCGCACGCCGTCGATGATGGAGGCGTGGTTCAGGGCGTCGGAGATAATGGCATCTTCTGCGCCGAGCAGGGTCTCAAACAGGCCGCCGTTGGCGTCAAAGCAGGAGGAGTACAGAATCGCATCTTCCATTCCGAGGAAGGTTGCCAGCTTTTGCTCAAGCTGCTTATGGCTGTCCTGGGTTCCGCAGATAAAGCGTACGGAGGCCATGCCGAAGCCGTGGGTATCCATGCCGTTTTTGGCAGCGGCAATCAGCTCAGGGTGATTCGCAAGACCTAAGTAGTTGTTCGCACAAAAGTTGATCACACGGCTGCCGTCGGCAACGGTGATGTCCGCCTGCTGGGCAGACGTGATAATACGCTCTTCCTTGAACAACCCTTCCGCACGTGCGGTCTCGAGGTCGCTGTTTAACTGTTTGTAAAAATCACCACGCATTGCAATTCTCCAGACTCGGCAAATTTCGGGACATATTACCCAAACCTATAGTTCATGACGAGATGACACGTCATCTCTTGTCGTTTTTGCAGCATAAATCACGTGTACCCTTGCGCTATGTCGGTGAATGGCTGAAGGGCAGCCATACTAATGATATGATAGAAACATTAGCGTCCGGGATTGTCCACGGGCTCCACACTTCAAAGGTTACAGTTATGATCATCGTTACCGGCGGCGCAGGCTTTATCGGCAGCAATATTGTTAAGGCTCTCAATGACAAAGGCATCACCGACATCCTGGTGGTTGACAACCTGAAAGACGGCACCAAGTTCGTTAACCTGGTGGATCTGAACATCGCTGACTACATGGATAAAGAAGACTTCCTTATCCAGATTATGGCAGGTGAAGAGTTCGGCGAGATCGAAGCCATCTTCCACGAAGGTGCCTGCTCGTCCACTACCGAGTGGGACGGCAAGTACATGATGGACAATAACTATCAGTACTCTAAAGAGATCCTGCATTACTGCCTGGAGCGTGAAATTCCGTTCCTGTATGCTTCTTCTGCTGCCACCTACGGCGGGCGCACCTCGGACTTCATCGAGTCCCGCGAATATGAGCAGCCGCTGAACGTCTACGGTTACTCCAAGTTCCTGTTCGACGAGTACGTGCGTCAGGTACTGCCAGAAGCGAACTCGCAGATCGTCGGTTTCCGCTACTTCAACGTCTACGGACCGCGCGAAGGCCACAAAGGCAGCATGGCGAGCGTGGCGTTCCACCTGAACACCCAACTGAATAACGGTGAAAGTCCAAAACTGTTCGAAGGCAGTGACGGCTTTAAGCGTGACTTCGTCTACGTGGGTGACGTGGCCGCCGTAAACCTGTGGTTCTGGGAAAACGGCGTGTCCGGCATCTTCAACCTCGGTACCGGCCGCGCAGAGTCCTTCCAGGCGGTGGCTGACGCCACGCTGGCGTACCATAAAAAAGGCAGCATCGAGTACATTCCGTTCCCTGATAAGCTGAAAGGCCGTTACCAGGCGTTCACGCAGGCCGATCTGACTAACCTGCGCGCCGCAGGTTATGACAAGCCGTTCAAGACCGTTGCCGAAGGCGTAACGGAATATATGGCCTGGCTGAACCGCGACGCGTAAGTATGAGAATTCTGGTGATCGGCCCGTCATGGGTGGGCGACATGATGATGTCGCAAAGTCTCTATCGCACGCTCAAGGCGCGTTATCCCCAGGCGATAATCGACGTGATGGCACCCGCGTGGTGCCGTCCGCTGTTATCGCGTATGCCGGAAGTGAATGAAGCGATCCCGATGCCGCTCGGCCACGGAGCGCTGGAGATTGGCGAGCGCCGCAAGCTCGGCCATAGCCTGCGCGAAAAGCGGTACGATCGTGCGTATGTCCTGCCCAACTCCTTTAAATCCGCGCTGGTGCCCTTCTTTGCGGGCATCCCGCATCGCACCGGCTGGCGCGGCGAAATGCGCTACGGTCTGCTGAACGATGCGCGGGTGCTGGATAAAGCGGCCTGGCCATTAATGGTGGAGCGCTACGTGGCGCTGGCCTATGACAAAGGCGTGATGCGCAGTGCGAAAGACCTGCCTCAGCCGCTGCTCTGGCCCCAGCTCCAGGTTAACGACGGTGAAAAATCCCAGACCTGCAGCGCGTTTGGCCTTTCGTCTGAACGCCCGATGATTGGCTTCTGCCCTGGCGCCGAGTTCGGCCCGGCAAAACGCTGGCCGCACTACCACTATGCGGAGCTGGCGAAACAGCTGATCGACGAAGGCTACCAGATTGTCCTGTTCGGTTCGGCAAAAGACCACGAGGCGGGCAACGAAATTCTCGCCACACTCAGTAATGAACAGCAGGCATGGTGCCGCAACCTGGCGGGAGAAACGCAGCTTGAACAGGCCGTTATTCTGATTGCCGCCTGTCACGCCGTGGTCACCAACGATTCAGGCCTGATGCACGTCGCCGCTGCACTCAACCGCCCGCTGGTGGCGCTGTACGGCCCAAGCAGCCCGGACTTCACGCCTCCGCTTTCCCATAAAGCGCGCGTCATCCGCCTGATCACCGGCTACCACAAGGTGCGGAAAGGCGATGCCGCAGAAGGTTATCATCAGAGCCTGATCGACATTACGCCAGCGCGCGTTCTCGAAGAACTCAACGCACTGCTGTTGAGCGAAGAAGGATAACGAATGCGGGTATTGATCGTTAAAACCTCTTCGATGGGTGATGTTCTGCATACGCTGCCGTCGCTGACGGACGCCATGCGGGCCATCCCCGGCATTCGTTTTGACTGGGTGGTGGAAGAAGGCTTCGCGCAGATCCCCACCTGGCATGAAGCGGTTGACCGCGTGATCCCGGTGGCGATTCGCCGCTGGCGCAAAGCGTGGTTTTCCGCGCCGATTAAAGCCGAACGCAAAGCCTTTCGCGAGGCGGTGCGGGCACAGCATTACGACGCCATCATTGATGCGCAGGGGCTGGTCAAAAGCGCCGCGCTGGTGACGCGCCTGGCGCACGGCGTAAAGCACGGGATGGACTGGCACAGCGCCCGCGAACCGCTGGCGAGCCTGTTTTATAACCGTCGCCACCACATCGCAAAGCAACAGCACGCGGTGGAACGTACCCGAGAGCTTTTTGCAAAGAGTCTTGGCTATGCAAAGCCGGAAACGCAGGGCGATTACGCCATTTCGCAGCATTTTTTGCACGGTTCGCAACAAACAGACGCACCCTACCTGATTTTCCTTCATGCAACGACCCGCGACGACAAGCACTGGCCGGAAGCGCACTGGCGCGAACTGATCGGCCTGCTGGCAAGCGCGGGGCTGCGTATCAAACTCCCGTGGGGCGCACCGCACGAAGAGGCACGGGCCAAACGCCTGGCGGCAGGATTTGATTATGTGGACGTTCTGCCGCGCATGAAGCTGGATGGCGTCGCTCAGGCGCTGGCAGGCGCTACGGCTGTGGTCTCCGTGGATACGGGACTCAGCCACCTGACGGCGGCGCTGGACCGTCCTAATATTACGCTTTACGGCCCAACGGACCCGGGCCTGATCGGCGGCTATGGAAAAAATCAATATATCTGCCGCCCGGAACACTCATCGCAGTTGAGCGATCTCAGCGCCGCTGCGGTATTTGCGCAATTAGAGCCTTTGCTGGCAGCAGAGAGAGCCTATGTCTGATTTTTTCTCAGCGGAGCGCCCGCCAAAGCGCGTGCTGATTATTAAGCTGCGTCACCACGGTGACGTTCTGCTTACCTCGCCGGTGTTTACCGTGCTGAAAAAGAACTGGCCGAACGTGGAAGTCGATGCGCTGGTTTATGACGATACCCAGGCGATGCTGACCAGCCATCCGCATATCGACCAGGTGCATACTATTGGGCGCAACTGGCGCAAGAAGGGGTGGTTTGAACAATTCCGCCTCTACCGCGCCCTGCTGAATACCCTGAAAGGCCGTCAGTATGACGTGCTGATTAATCTGACCGAACACTGGCACGGCGCGCGTCTGGCGCGTCGCCTGAAACCGCGCGTCTCCGTCGGCTTTAAGCCGGATAAACGAGGGGGCCTGGCACGTCGTCGCTGGGTGAAATCGTTCACCACGCTCTATCCGGCCATTCAGGACAACAGCCGCCATATGGTGGAAGTCAATCTGGATGCCCTGCGCCGAATCGGTATTCATCCGCAGTCCGACGAAGACAAGCATACGCTTTTTGTGCCTGGTGACGCGGCAGAAGCCTCTGTGGCCGAAAAACTGGCCGGGTTTGGGCTCACGAGTAAATCCTACATTCTGGTTCACCCGACCTCGCGCTGGATGTTTAAGGCCTGGGATATCAAAAAGCTGGCAGCGACAATTGATAACCTGGCGGCGCGCGGCCTGCCAATTATCCTTTCCGCCGCACCGTCAAAAGAAGAGAAGGCCTACATGGACGAGCTGCGCGCTGCGCTCACCCAGCCGGTCTTTGATTTGAGCGGTCAGTTGAACCTGAAAGAACTGGGCGCGCTCATGAAGCACGCGCGGGTCTATTTCGGTGTGGACTCCATGCCGATGCACCTTGCAAGCGCCGTCGGTACGCCGACCGTCGCTATCTTTGGCCCTACCGGTGCCATCAAATGGGCACCGTGGGGGGTAAATTATCGTGTGATTGTGGCCGGGTTTACCTGCCAGCCGTGCGGCAAAGCGGGCTGCGGAGACAGCGGTGTCTCAGATTGCATTACGGCCATTACCCCACAGCAGGTGCTGAGCGCCATTGATACGATGCTTCTGGAAACGGAAACCCCTGCATGAAGCTGGCCATTGTTCGACAGACCTACAACCCCAACGGTGGCGCAGAGCGTTTTGTCTCACGTGCGCTGAACGTGCTGGCGCAGGATACCTCCCTTGATGTCACGCTGATTGCTCGCCAGTGGGAGGATGCCGCAGGCTGGAAAACGTTGACGGTCAATCCGCCGTTTCGCAATCGCATCGCGCGTGAATCCGGTTTTGCCGTCGAAGCCGCCGCGCATTTTACGCAGTTTGATATTGTGCAAAGCCACGAACGCATACCGGGCGCCACCATCTTCCGGGCGGGCGACGGTGTTCACGCCACCTGGCTTGAGCAATATGGTCGTATTCTGTCGCCACTGGCGCGTTGGGCGCAGTCTCTGAGCCGTTATCACCGCTACATTCTGCAGGCCGAGGCGCAGATGTTTACCCATCCGCAGCTGCGCAAGGTGATCTGTAATTCGAAGATGGTTCGCGATGATATCGCCCGTCGCTTCGGGCTGTCGGAAGACAAGCTGACGGTGATTTACAACGGCGTAGACACCGTTCAGTTTAGTCCTGAGGTCCGCGCCCTTTCGCAGCGTGATGCACTGGGTATTCCCCGTAACGCACCGGTACTGGCGTATGTCGGGTCAGGCTTCAGCCGCAAAGGCGTCGCCACCGCGCTGCGCGCTATTGTGGCGCATCCTGACGTCTGGCTGCTGATTGCCGGCCGCGATAAACATGCGCGGAAGTTCGAAAAGCTGGCGCAGGCGCTGGGAATTTCCTCTCGAGTGACGTTCCTGGGCCCCGTAGCCAACGTGCGTGAAGTCTATGGCACGGCGGATGCCCTTATCCTGCCGACGCTCTACGATCCCTTCCCGAACGTCTGCGTGGAAGCGCTGGCCTGTGGTTTGCCACTGCTCACCAGCCACGGTTGTGGCGCGGCGGAGTGGATAACCGAGGGTCAAAACGGCTGGGTACGCGATGCGCTGGACAGCGAAGGTTACCAGCAGGCCATCTCGCTGTGGCTAAAAGGCCGTGAACAGGGTGTCGATTACGCCGCTGCCGCGCGTGCGACTGCGGAGCCTTTCACCCTGGACAGAATGGCCCGAGAGCTACAGGCGCTTTATCGCGATTTGCTGCGCTGAGCGGCATCGGAGAAGACCTTCTCCATCGCGTCCAGCATACATTCGCGGGTAAAGTGCGTGCTCAGGTAGTCATATCCCTGTTGCGCGAGCGTCTCGCGAAGGGCTGGGTCGGCATAGAGTTTCATTATGGCATCGTGCAGTGCGTTTTCGTCGCGCTGCGCGATTAAAATGCCCGTCTGCCCGTTAATCACCGCATCTCCCGTTCCACCGGCATCCGTCGCAATGGTGGCAATACGGGTGGCTAACGATTGCAGCACGCCCTGCGGAACACCTTCCATGTCATGCGAAGGACTCAGCGCAATATCAAAGGCCGGGAACCAGCGTTCCGGATCGGGTTGATGTCCCGCCATGACCACGCGCTGCTGTAATCCCAGCGCGGCGATTTCCTGTTCCAGCGTCGCCTTGTGCGGCCCTTCGCCAACAATCGCCAGCTTGATGTGTGGATTGTCGATTTTCGCCAGGGCGCGCAGCAGTACGCTATGGCCTTTGTTCGGGCGCAAATGCGAGACCACGCCCAGCCAGAAATCGTCCTGCGACAAACCACAATGAACCCGGGCCTGGTGCTTATCTCCCGGATGGAAACGCTGCGTATCGACACCGCTTGGCACCGACGTACTCTGGGACATCGGCACGCCAATATTTGCCACCTGATGGCGCAGCGCCTCCCCGGTAGTCACGATGTGCGCGCAGGCGGTGCGGAACAGCCAGCGTGTCGTCCAGTTATTACGCGGAACGCCGGACGCATGACGGGTTCTCACCAGTGGTACGGGATTGGAGAGCGTCAGATTCGCCAGCGCCACCAGCCAGGTATCAGCAGAGTTATGGCTATTGATGACGTCAATCGACTGACGGTTATCCTTCAGCCAGCGACGCAGCAACTGCAGGTTTTTAAGGTTTTTACGCTTCAACGGCATCGTGACCACCGTCAGACCGGCATTGCGTGCCAGCGCGTGAAGCGGCGCAGTTTCCGGACAAAGGAGAGTCACCTGATGGCCACGCTGAATCATCCCAAGCGATTCGTTGATAATGCGCAGAGGCTGCCCGCCTTTGCCGCCGTCTGCTTCAGTGTGAACAATGTGCATATATTTCCTGTTAAGAATCTCGTCCGCGTGACGCTAATTTGCCGCCTGGCAGGATCTTTGTCCCTCCAGGCATATGTTTTTAGTATCCACCAGATATAATACAGCACGAATGGTATCACCATATTGGGTGGCCTGCCCTGAACACAACGGAGAAAGCATGTCCGACACACCTTTATTGAGCCTTGTAGTCGCCGTCTATAACGGTGAAAAATTCCTCAGCGCATTTTTCGACAGTATCAAAGCTCAACATCTGGACAGTCTGGAACTGGTCGTTGTGAACGACGGGTCAAGCGACAACTCCTCGGCCATCATTGCGCAGTACGCCGGAGAATTCCCGTTCTACAAGGTCATTGACCAGGCGAACCAGGGCGTCTCGGCGGCCCGTAATACGGGTCTGGCGCAAGCGACAGGCGAGTACGTCGCGTTCCCGGATATCGACGATGTCATTTATCCGGGCATGTATCCGCGACTGCTTGAAATGGCCAAAAATAACAATCTCGATGTGGCCACCTGCAACGGCACGTATATCTATGATGACGGCAGGCCGTCGAAGAAAATCTTCCCGTCCGACAAACTGCAATCTACAGACGTGCTGGATGGCCCAACGTGGCTACAACGCGCGCTGGCGTCGCGTAAATTCCTGCACGTTACCTGGTTGAATATTTATCGCCACGCATTTATTAAAGAGCAGGGTTTCACCTTTGAGCATGGTCTGCGTCATCAGGATATCCCGTGGACCACTGAAGTGCTGCTTACTGCAAAACGCGTGCAATACACTGACGAAACGTTCTACGACTACCTGATTCATTCCGCCTCCGTCTCGCACACGCCAGGAACGGATGACACGCGTATGCGTAACGCCCGTCACTACATGAAAATCCTGGAAATGCTGGATGTTATCAACCAGCGCTACCCGGAGGCCGTGCGCCGGGTGCCGGCCTGCCGGTGGCAAATTGCAAAAGAGGGGCTGGGCATTCTGCACGCTATTAACAACATCGGCGACCTCAGCAAAAAACGCGAAATTATCCGTGAACTGTTCGACCGCGGTATCTGGGCACTCATCTGGAAAAATGCCCGTGGACTGCGCCAGCACTGGCGGCTGGGTCGCCGTTATTTCCGTTTGAAACGGTATCTGGCATAAGAGATAGCTTTACCTGGCTTAAATGCTTAGAATTTGCCCGCCGAAACTAAAAAAACGGATAATCGCTTGGAATTGTTGTATACCGCCCTGCTCTACATTATTCAGCCACTGGTGTGGCTGAGACTGTTGCTTCGTAGCCGGAAAGCGCCTGCGTATCGTAAACGCTGGGCTGAACGCTATGGCTTCTGCCGCAATAAAGTCGCGCCGGACGGTATTTTGCTGCATTCCGTTTCTGTCGGTGAAACGCTGGCGGCAATCCCGCTGGTTCGCGCCCTGCGTCACCGCTACCCGTCGCTGCCGATTACCGTCACGACGATGACGCCAACCGGCTCGGAGCGCGCGTTATCCGCTTTCGGCAAAGACGTTCATCACGTCTATCTCCCTTACGATCTCCCCTGCGCCATGAATCGTTTCCTGAATACCGTTCGCCCGAAGCTGGTGATTGTGATGGAAACCGAACTGTGGCCGAACATGATTTCCGCCCTGCATGCCCGTAAAATTCCGCTGGTGATTGCCAACGCGCGCCTGTCAGAGCGCTCGGCGAAAGGCTACGGCAAGCTGGGTAAATTTATGCGCCGCCTGCTGAGCAAAATCACCCTGATCGCCGCGCAGAATGAAGAAGATGCGGCACGTTTTATCTCTCTGGGCTTGAAGCGCAACCAGCTTGCGGTGACGGGCAGCCTGAAATTTGATATTTCGGTTACCCCTGAACTCGCCGCCCGTGCGATCACGCTGCGTCGCCAGTGGGCCCCGCGTCGTCAGGTCTGGATTGCGACCAGTACCCATGACGGTGAAGAAGAGATCATCCTGCAGGCGCACCGCAAGCTGCTGGAAAGCTTCCCTGATTTACTGCTGATCCTCGTGCCTCGCCATCCGGAGCGTTTTAAAGATGCCCGTGAAATGGTGCAGAAAGGCGGTTTCAGCTTCACGCTGCGCAGCAGCGGGGAGATCCCGTCTGGCAGCACCCAGGTGGTGATTGGCGATACGATGGGCGAACTGATGCTGCTCTACGGCATTGCTGACCTCGCGTTTGTCGGCGGCAGCCTGGTCGAGCGCGGCGGTCATAACCCGCTCGAGCCGGCAGCCCACGCCATTCCGGTGCTGATGGGGCCACATACGTTTAACTTCAAAGATATCTGCGCGAAATTACAGCAGGCCGATGGTTTAATTACCGTGACCGATGCGGATTCGGTAGTCAAAGAGGTATCGACCCTTCTCACTGATGAAGATTATCGCCTGTGGTACGGGCGTCATGCCGTTGAAGTGCTGCATCAGAACCAGGGCGCCCTGACCCGTCTGCTGCAACTTCTGCAACCTTACCTGCCCCAGCGGAGCCACTAATGTCAACGCGTCTGTCGGTCGTGATGATCGCCAAAAACGCCGCCGACCTGCTTCCGGACTGCCTGGCCTCCGTTGCCTGGGCTGACGAGATAGTCATTCTTGACTCCGGAAGTACGGACAGCACGGTGGACGTTGCCCGGGCAGCGGGTGCAAAGGTGTTTACCGACGCTGACTGGCAAGGCTATGGCATCCAGCGCCAGCGCGCGCAGGGGTATGCCACCGGTGATTATGTCCTGATGCTCGATACTGACGAACGTATTACACCAGAACTTCAGCAGGCCATTCAGGCGGTCCTTTCCTCGCCTCAGCCTGGCGCTGTATACAGCATTGCCCGTCGTAACTATTTCCTTGGCCGATTTATGCGCCACAGCGGCTGGTATCCAGACCGCGTGACGCGCCTTTACGAGCGCGAGCGCTATCAGTACAACGACAATCTGGTGCATGAATCCCTGAGCTGCGATAGCGCCCAGATCATCCCCCTGATGGGCGATTTGCTGCACCTGACCTGCCGGGATTTCGCGAGCTTCCAGCGTAAACAGCTCAACTATGCCACGGCTTGGGCGCAGGAGCGTCACCAGCGCGGCAAGAAGGCCTCACTGACCGGAATCTTCACCCACACGCTGGGCGCGTTCCTGAAAACACTGCTGCTGCGTGGTGGCGTGCTGGACGGAAAGCAGGGCTGGTTACTCGCGGTAGTCAATGCCCAGTATACTTTTAACAAATACACCGAGCTGTGGGCGCTCTGCCGCGGCTACTCAGAGAAAACGTGAGCCATGAGCACAAAAGCGATTTATCCGGGTACCTTCGATCCGATCACCAACGGTCATCTTGATATCATCACCCGTGCGGCGTGCATGTTTGACAAGGTGATCCTGGCGATTGCCGCCAGCCCCAGCAAAAAGCCGATGTTTGACCTCCACGAGCGCGTGCAGCTTGCTACCGATGCCATTTCGCACCTGCCGAATGTTGAGGTGGTCGGGTTTAGCGACCTGATGGCTAACTTCGCCCGCGCCCAGCAGGCGAACATTCTGATCCGCGGCTTACGCGCGGTGGCAGACTTCGAGTATGAGATGCAGCTGGCGCACATGAACCGCCACCTGATGCCGGAGCTGGAGAGCGTGTTCCTGATGCCCTCCAAAGAGTGGTCGTTTATCTCGTCCACGCTGGTAAAAGAGGTGGCGCGTCATCACGGGGACGTTACTCATTTCCTGCCGGTTAACGTCCACCAGGCGTTGATGGAAAAGCTAAAATAGCCCTATTTCTGGCACTGACGGCAGTAGAACGTGGCGCGCTGGGCGTGCTTCGTGGCAATAATGGGCGTACCGCAGACTCTGCACGGTTCGCCTTTACGGCCATACACCTGCAGCTCCTGGGCAAAATAGCCCGGCTTGCCGTCACTTTGCAGGAAGTCCTTCAGCGTTGTTCCCCCCTGTTCAATCGAGCGCAGCAATACGGCTTTAATCACGCGGACCAGCAGCTCACACTCCTCCGCCGACAGCGAAGAGGCTAGCCGATCGGGATGGATCCCGGCGGCAAACAGCGATTCGCTGGCATAGATATTCCCCACGCCGACCACCAGCTTGTTATCCATGAGCCACGGCTTAATCGGGCTTTTCTTTTTCGCGCACTTCGCTTTCAGGTATTCCGCGTTAAACGCGTCTGAGAGCGGCTCCGGGCCCAGATGCGCGAGCACGTTATGCCCTTCCAGCTCTTTCGTCCACAGCCACGCGCCAAAGCGCCGTGGGTCGGTATAACGGAGCACTTTGCCGTTACTCATCACCAGATCGACGTGGTCGTGCTTTTCCGCAGGCAGTTCTTCGGTAAGAACGCGCAGGCTCCCGGACATCCCCAGGTGGATAATGATCCAGCCGTCGGGCAGTTCCAGCAGCAGGTATTTCGCGCGACGCTGCACGCTAAGGACGGGTTGATCGCTCAGGGCGTGGATCTCATCGGACACCGGCCAGCGCAGACGCCCGTTACGGACAACCGCGTGAAGAATCGTCGCGCCGACCAGATGGGGCTCAATGCCGCGACGGCTGGTTTCTACCTCAGGTAATTCAGGCATGGTTCCTCCGTTGAGATACAGAATGCAAAAAACCCCGCAGTTGCGGGGTTTTTCGATACAAGGAGACTAAAATTATTTGATTTTAGCTTCTTTGTACAGTACGTGCTGGCGTACAACTGGATCGAATTTTTTCAGTTCCAGTTTTTCCGGCTTAGTACGTTTGTTCTTCGTGGTGGTGTAGAAGTGACCTGTACCAGCAGAAGAAACCAGCTTGATTTTCTCGCGAATACCTTTAGCCATGATTTATTTCCTCTTTAAGTACTTAGTACTTTTCGCCACGGGCACGCAGTTCGGACAGAACTGTATCGATGCCTTTCTTATCGATTACACGCATACCTTTAGCAGATACGCGCAGGGTGACAAAACGCTTCTCGCTCTCAACCCAGAAACGGTGAGAGTGCAGGTTCGGCAGGAAACGGCGTTTAGTCGCGTTCAGTGCGTGGGAACGGTTGTTACCGGTCACCGGACGCTTGCCAGTAACTTGGCAGACTCGGGACATGTCTATTCTCCAAAAATCAAATTAGCTCGAGCTTCGTATGGGGTATCGGCGCCTCGTCAGGCTTTACAGCCCGGTCATCGCATAGTTCTAAGTGAACTCTCGATTGCCAGGCCCAAATGCCAAACCCGAGATTCTCAAAGGTGGCGTAGTATACGCTGACTCGGCGGTGTGCTCAAGTCCCGAACAGACAAAGATCCCGATGGATCGCGAGAAATAGCCTAAATCCAGCCATGTTCTGCAAAAGAAATGTACTCTCCGCGGCCAATTATCAGATGGTCCAGCACACGAATGTCCATGAATTGACAGCATTTGATAATGCGCTCGGTGATTTCTTTGTCCGCTCTGCTCGGTTCTGCACAGCCAGAGGGGTGATTATGCGCGAGGATCACGCCCGCTGCATTCACTTTTATCGCTTCCCGCACAATTTCACGCGGATGAACCTCAACGTGGCTTAACGTGCCGGCAAAGAGGCAGCTATGTTTCAGTACCCGGTTCCTGTTGTCGACAAAGATCACCATAAAGATCTCGCGCTCGATATCGGTTAACTGACTTTGCAGGTATTCACGCGTCATCGCTGGCGTCAGGATCGGATCGTCCTTCTCGATGCGGACATTGTAAAAACGGCGGGCAAGCTCAGCAATGGCCCTCAACTGGGCATATTTCGCCACGCCGATCCCCTCAACATGCTTAAACTGCGCCAGCTCGGCGGTCAGTAAACCGTACAGCGAACCGAAACGTGCTATCAGTTCTTTTGCCAGCGTAAATACCGTTTTGCCGGGCGTTCCGGTACGTAAAAAGAGCGCCAGCAGTTCATCGTCTTTTAACAGGGTGACGTCGTAGCGCAGCAGTTTTTCACGCGGCAGCAGCTGCTCATCCTCTTCTTCCATGCTCTTTCTCCCTTTTTTAACCGCATGCTGCCACATGCCCATCCGGCGCTCGACGGCCACGTTGCGTTCCTGCGTAGCGCCTCGCAAAGTGGTCGAAGGACAAAATCACCCCGTTTTGGGGATTGTGATAAAATGCCCGCTCTCTGGTGAAACCCAACAGGAAAGAATCATGATGAGCCTGGCCGGTAAAAAAATCGTTCTTGGCGTGAGCGGCGGTATTGCTGCCTACAAAGCGCCGGAACTGGTGCGTCGTCTGCGCGAGCGCGGGGCAGATGTGCGGGTCGCGATAACCGAAGGCGGTAAAGCCTTTATCACTCCCCTGAGCCTGCAGGCCGTTTCAGGATACCCGGTATCTGACAGCCTGCTCGATCCGGCTGCCGAAGCCGCGATGGGCCATATTGAGCTTGGGAAATGGGCAGACCTGGTTATCCTCGCCCCCGCCACCGCGGATTTAATCGCTCGGGTGGCGGCCGGTATGGCAAACGACCTGGTCTCCACCATTTGTCTGGCCACACCTGCCCCTGTTGCCGTCGTTCCGGCCATGAACCAGCAGATGTACCGTAATGCCGCCACTCAGCACAATCTTGAGACGCTGGCCTCACGCGGCTTGCTTATCTGGGGTCCGGACAGCGGCAGCCAGGCCTGCGGCGATGTTGGTCCGGGCCGCATGCTTGATCCGCTGACGATTGTTGATATGGCCGCAGCCCATTTTTCGCCTGTCAACGATCTGCAACATCTCAACATCATGATTACCGCGGGCCCCACGCGCGAGCCGCTGGATCCGGTGCGCTACATCACCAACCATAGCTCCGGCAAAATGGGCTTTGCGATAGCTGCCGCCGCCGCGAAGCGTGGTGCGAACGTCACGCTGGTGAGCGGCCCGGTCTCTCTGCCTACCCCTGCGTGTGTGAAGCGAATTGACGTTACCACCGCGCTGGAGATGGAAGCCGCCGTGCAGGCCCATGCGCAAAGCCAGCAGATTTTTATCGGCTGTGCTGCCGTTGCAGACTACCGTGCCGAAACGATCGCCGAGGCTAAAATTAAAAAGCAAGGCGATGAATTAACACTAAAAATGGTGAAAAACCCGGACATTGTTGCCGGTGTCGCCGCACTAAAAAGCCACCGTCCATACGTTGTTGGGTTTGCCGCAGAAACGAATAATGTGGAAGAATATGCCCGGCAAAAACGTACCCGCAAAAACCTCGATTTAATTTGCGCGAACGACGTATCGCTGGCCACACAAGGATTTAACAGCGACAGCAACGCACTGCACCTTTTCTGGCAGGATGGAGATAAAGTCTTACCGCTTGAGCGCAAGGAACTCCTGGGCCAACATTTACTCGACGAGATCGTTACCCGTTATGATGAAAAAAATCGACGTTAAGATTCTGGACCCGCGTGTTGGCGAGCAATTTCCGCTGCCAACCTATGCCACCTCCGGCTCTGCCGGTCTTGACCTGCGCGCCTGTCTCGATGACGCCGTAGAACTGGCTTCGGGTGCCACGACCCTGATTCCGACTGGCCTGGCGATTCACATCGCTGACCCTTCTCTGGCTGCGGTGATCCTGCCGCGTTCAGGCCTGGGTCATAAGCACGGCGTTGTGCTGGGTAACCTGGTGGGCCTGATCGACTCCGACTACCAGGGCCAGCTGATGGTCTCCGTCTGGAACCGTGGTCAGGACAGCTTCACCATTGAACCGGGCGAGCGTATCGCACAGATGGTCTTTGTACCGGTGGTACAGGCAGAATTTAACCTGGTGGCAGACTTTGATGCCACCGACCGTGGCGAAGGCGGCTTCGGCCATTCCGGGCGCAAATAACGGCCCGACAGACACGTATCTCACAGCGTCATAATGCAATAACAAACCGCAAACGCCCGTTTGCGGTCGCTGTGTGGATGCCAGCCTGGCAAGTGCTTATTTTCAGGGGTATTTTGTAACATGGCAGAAAAACAAACCGCGAAAAGGAATCGTCGCGAAGAAATACTTCAATCTCTGGCTCTGATGCTTGAATCCAGCGATGGTAGTCAACGCATCACCACCGCTAAACTGGCCGCCTCCGTAGGCGTGTCTGAGGCGGCGCTGTACCGTCACTTTCCGAGCAAGACCCGGATGTTTGACAGCCTAATCGAGTTTATTGAAGACAGCCTGATCACACGCATCAACCTGATTCTGAAAGACGAAAAAGACACCACCGCGCGTCTGCGTCTGATTGTGCTGTTAATCCTGGGCTTTGGTGAACGCAATCCGGGCTTAACCCGTATCCTGACCGGCCACGCGCTGATGTTTGAACAAGACAGACTGCAGGGCCGCATTAACCAGCTTTTCGAACGCATTGAAGCGCAGCTGCGCCAGGTACTGCGCGAAAAGAAAATGCGTGAAGGTGAAGGATACAGCATTGATGAAACGCTGCTGGCGAGCCAGATTCTGGCGTTTTGTGAAGGGATGCTCTCCCGTTTTGTGCGTAGCGAGTTCAAATACCGCCCAACGGACGATTTTGACGCCCGCTGGCCTTTAGTCGCAGCACAATTACAGTAACGCCATCGCCGGATGGCGGCTTCGCCTTATCCGGCCTGCGAACGGGTAGGCCCGGTAAGCGTAGCGCCACCGGGCAATGCAATTAAACCCCAAACGCTTCGCGATACGCTTTTACCGCTGCCAGATGGTCCGCCATCTCAGGCTTCTCTTCCAGATACGCAATCAGCTCTTTCAGGGTGATAATCGACGTCACTTTGCAGTTGTAGTCGCGCTCCACTTCCTGAATGGCGGAGATTTCTCCACGACCACGCTCCTGACGATCCAGCGAAATCAACACGCCTGCCAGCGTTGCACCGTTGGCCTGGATAATCTCCATTGATTCGCGGATCGCCGTGCCTGCGGTGATCACGTCGTCGACCAGCATGACGCGGCCCTGCAGCGCGCTGCCGACCAGATTCCCGCCTTCACCGTGGGTTTTAGCCTCTTTGCGGTTAAAGCAGTACGGCACGTCGCGGTCATGGTGTTCCGCCAGCGCCACCGCGGTGGTGGTCGCAATCGGAATGCCTTTATAGGCCGGGCCAAACAGCAGGTCAAAATCAATCCCGGAATCTACCAGCGCTTCGGCATAGAAACGGCCTAACAATGCCAGATCGCGCCCGGTATTAAACAGCCCGGCGTTGAAGAAATAGGGACTCTTACGCCCGGATTTCAGCGTAAATTCGCCAAACTTAAGTACCTGCTTGTTAAGCGCAAACTCAATAAACTGGCGCTGATACGATTTCATGGATTTGCTCCTTTGGTTTTCTGTCTTACAGGCAAAAAAAAGGCGACTCATTGGTCGCCTTTAAAATCAATTTTCTAACGCCGCTTTCTGCGTCGTGACAATGGATTCGATTCCCCCTCGGGCCAACGCCAGCAGGGAGAGAAGTTCTTCGTGAGTGAACGGCTCGCCTTCTGCCGTGCCCTGCACCTCAATGATGCGACCGTCTTCGGTCATCACTACGTTCATGTCTGTCTCTGCCGCGGAATCTTCAACGTATTCCAGATCGCAAAGCGCTTCACCGTTAACGATACCTACGGAGACCGCCGCAACCATGCCTTTCATTGGGTTGGTTTTCAGCTTACCGGCTGCAACCAGCTTGTTCAGGGCATCCGCCAGCGCTACGCATGCGCCGGTAATCGATGCCGTACGCGTGCCGCCATCGGCCTGAATTACATCGCAGTCCAGGGTAATCGTGAATTCGCCGAGGGTTTTCAGGTCAACGGTGGCGCGCAGCGCACGCGCGATCAGACGCTGAATTTCCATGGTACGCCCGCCCTGCTTACCCTTCGCCGCTTCACGGGCATTACGGGTATGGGTCGCACGCGGCAGCATGCCGTATTCTGCGGTGATCCAGCCCTGACCCTGACCTTTCAGGAAGCGCGGAACGCCTTCTTCGATGGAGGCGGTGCACAGCACTTTAGTGTCACCAAACTCAACCAGCACGGAGCCTTCAGCGTGTTTTGTATAGTTACGGGTCAGGGTGACGGGACGCACCTGATTGGCGCTACGACCTGATGGACGCATGATGGATTCTCCGGCTTGAAACGAATGTGGCTGCGCATTATACGGATAAAGGACGCTTATTCCTATCCTGAGAAGCCCCCGAAAGCTATAATCCCCCCATCTCTCCTTTAAAAACGGGAATATCTATGATCCGCAGTATGACCGCCTACGCCCGGCGTGAAATCAAGGGTAGCTGGGGTAGCGCTACATGGGAAATGCGCTCGGTAAACCAGCGTTACCTGGAAACGTATTTCCGTATGCCGGAGCAGTTCCGCAGCCTTGAGCCTGTTGTACGCGAGCGTATCCGTACGCGCCTGACGCGCGGTAAAGTGGAATGTAACCTGCGCTTTGAGCCCGATGCCAGCGCACAGGGCGAGCTGATCCTCAACGAAAAACTGGCGAAACAGCTCGTGAATGCGGCGAACTGGGTCAAAATGCAGAGCGATGAAGGCGAAATCAACCCGGTTGATATTCTGCGCTGGCCTGGCGTCATGGCCGCCGGTGAGCAGGATCTGGACGCGATTGCCGCTGAAATTTTGGCCGCCCTCGACGGCACGCTGGATGACTTCATCGTTGCCCGCGAAACCGAAGGTCAGGCGCTGAAAGCGATGATTGAGCAGCGCCTTGAAGGCGTCAGCGCTGAAGTGGCTAAGGTTCGCACCCATATGCCGGAAGTGCTGCAGTGGCAGCGCGAGCGCCTTGTCGCCAAACTGGAAGAGGCAGAAGTTCAGCTGGAAAACACCCGTCTGGAACAAGAGCTGGTGCTGATGGCGCAACGTATCGATGTCGCTGAAGAGCTGGATCGTCTGGAAGCGCACGTTAAAGAGACTTACAACATTCTGAAGAAGAAGGAAGCGGTGGGCCGCCGTCTGGACTTTATGATGCAGGAGTTCAACCGTGAGTCGAACACCCTGGCGTCTAAGTCTATCAATGCAGAAGTCACCAACTCCGCGATTGAGTTGAAAGTGCTGATTGAGCAAATGCGCGAGCAGATCCAGAATATTGAGTAATGCCTTTCCGGGTGGTGTCGACGGCGCCACCCATTACTATTTCTAATCCATCTCAACAGCTGATTTTGCGTTTCACCGCCGCTCATCAAGCTCATTCAACTTAACTTGATAAAAATATATAGGGCAAACCCCGTCGCCTTAGAAAAACTCAATCGTGATCTTGCGCACAAATCGCTAACCTTCCCGCATTCACACCGGAGGGTATATGCTGCTTCACATTCTTTATCTCATTGGCATCACCGCAGAAGCCATGACCGGCGCACTTGCCGCCGGACGTCGCCGTATGGACACCTTCGGCGTGATCATTATTGCTACAGCGACCGCGCTGGGCGGCGGTTCCGTGCGGGATATCCTGCTTGGTCATTATCCACTCGGCTGGGTTAAACACCCTGAATACGTGATTATCGTGGCGACGGCTGCTGTATTAACCACCATCGTGGCGCCCGTTATGCCCCATCTTCGCCGCCTGTTCCTGGTGCTTGATGCGCTGGGGCTGATCGTCTTTTCGATCATCGGCGCACAAATCGCGCTCGATATGGGGGAAGGACCGGTTATCGCCACTATTGCTGCCGTGGTCACGGGCGTATTCGGCGGTGTGCTGCGCGATATGTTCTGCAAGCGCATTCCCCTCGTCTTTCAAAAAGAGCTGTATGCCGGCATCTCCTTCGCGGCAGCGGTGCTTTATATCGCGCTGCAGCATTACGTTTCGAACCATGATGTGGTGGTTATCTCCACACTGCTGTTTGGCTTTACGGCCCGCATGCTGGCGCTGCGTCTGAAGCTCGGGCTACCCGTTTTCCATTACAAACACAGCGCACACTAGCTTCAGAACCCGTTGATGTGCTGTTCAGCGAGCCATTTCGCCAGCACATCAATCTGAGGCGCGTACATCCAGTTAACAATTTGTCGCGCCTTCTTCTCTCCCGTTCCCGGCAGGCTCTGCCAGTCCTTTGCGTTACGTCCGCTCAACGTTTGCCACGTTACATCCCCCATCGCCTTCAGCGAAGCCTGCGTCAGCGGAACACCCAGTGCCATGAGCCAGCGGATAAAAGGCTTCTCGCGTACCAGATTAAATCGATGCCAGAGCGCCAGCCCACGCGCGGAGGAGAATCCAGGCGTAGCCTGCATTTGCGCCTGCGTTAATAACAGCCACGAAAAGAGATGTTCAAAATGATGCGCCTGCCAGAGGGTCCGCCAGCCTGACTCACCTAATCCTTCAATATCAAATACCTGCTTTGAGCTGAGCCACGTCAGTCGGGCAAAGAACTGCTCCATACATTCCGGCGAAGCATAGAAACAGCTAAGCGCATGATACCGCGAGGCGGGAGGCTCAGGTTTATGTCTGTCCGTCCCGCGCCAGACCACCTTATCAAACCGGGGAATACCCTGCCCGGCCAGGCTGACCTGGATCTGATCCCCCGGAGCAATATCCAGCCGCTGCCAGCGCTCAACTGAGCCCAGGCTCACCCGCTGCACCTGTTTATCATCCAGTTGCACGGGTTCCAGCGCGGCTACAACGGACATTTTGCCCGTTCGCCCCACGGAAAAATGAATATCACTCACCTCGGCTACCTGGGCTGCTGGCATATATTTCCACGCAACCACCCAGTTGCCTTCGCCCGGCAACCAGCCTTCCCCCGCGGGCGCATCCTCCGACCGCACCACAATGCCATCCGTGGCAAAGGGTAATGCAGCTACGTGCCAGGCCGCGCGTTGTTTCTCGACGGCGTCAACAGATTCGGCGGGTAGCGTATACCGTGCCGACAGCGTAAAACCGGCCTGAGATAGTTCAGCTAAAGATGTCTGCATATTTTTCGGCCCATCCGGCCAGGCCCAGATGAATACGCCGAGCTTATTCAATAGCGTGTTATCCTTTTGGCGCATCATCACACCTGCCACCTTTGCGCGAGCGTTCATCCCCCCCATCTGCTGCTGAATGTGACTGTCGCTTAGCCAGAAAAGCTCGCCCTGTAAGACACTGTTCGCCAGCTTGCCGATGAGCTTTTGCGGAACAGACGGGATTAAACGTACCTTCCCGGTCCAGTCCTCCCCTTTCAGGCCATCACCGCGACTGATGGCCCGGATTAACTTTCCGTCACGGTAGACCAGCGTTACCGCCACACCGTCAACTTTGGGCTGCATCCACAGATGTTGCCGCGTACGCATCCATTGTTTCAGCTCCTCTTTGCTAGCCACCTTATGTACGCCCGTATGGGCAACAGGATGTTTGACGCTCCCGGTCAGCGGAGGAAGTTTCTCTCCTGAGAGTTCAGTGCCAAAACAGCGCTGCCACTGCGTTAACCGCCCGTTAAGCTGATCGTAGACCTCGTCGTTAACTTCGCTCACGCCCTGCTTCCAGTAAGCATCATCCCAGCGTTTGATTTGTGCGCTTAATGACGCCATCTCTTTCTCTGCTTTTGCCTGCGACCACACCGGGCACACCGCCGCGCTATAGCCACACCACAACAGCATTAACCCGCTTATCCATCGCCACATCGCTACCCCTCCTTTGCGTTGCAGGAGGTATACCCCGATGTCTGAAACAACGCTAACGGCAACGGTTCACACTGCGAGACGCCATCCGGTATTTCTTTTGGTTGCTGAAAACCACGGATAAAACCTGAAAACGGCACGCAAAATTCAATAATCCAGGGGAAAAAGTGTGACAAAGACTACGTCACACGGCGGTGACGTGTATAATAAGCCCGTATGTAGGACTTCTTCGTTAACACATACAAAAGACTCTCATGGCTCAAGGCACGCTTTATATTGTTTCTGCCCCTAGTGGCGCGGGTAAATCCAGCCTTATTCAGGCACTGTTAAAAACCCAACCGCTGTACGACACACAGGTTTCTGTTTCTCACACCACGCGAGCGCCGCGTCCGGGTGAAGTGCACGGTGAACACTATTTCTTTGTGGATCACGACGAATTCAGAGCGATGATCGGCAGAGACGCGTTTCTTGAACACGCTGAAGTATTCGGTAATTACTACGGTACCTCGCGTGAAACCATTGAGCAGGTTCTGGCCACGGGCGTGAATGTGTTCCTGGACATCGACTGGCAGGGTGCACAGCAAATTCGCAAGAAAATGCCTGACTCGCGCAGTATCTTTATTTTACCGCCATCGAAAGATGAGCTGGATCGCCGCCTGCGTGGCCGCGGTCAGGACAGCGAAGAAGTCATCGCTAAGCGTATGGAACAGGCTGTTGCAGAAATGAGCCATTACGCGGAATATGATTACCTTATTGTGAATGATGATTTTGATGCCGCATTGAGCGATCTCAAAACCATTCTTCGTGCAGAACGTCTGCGTATGAGCCGCCAGAAGCAGCGACATGACGCATTAATCACCAAACTGTTGGCAGACTGAACCCACTTTCAGTATCATGCCCAGTCATTTCTTCACCTGTGGAGCATTTTAAGTATGGCACGCGTAACTGTTCAGGACGCTGTAGAGAAAATTGGTAACCGTTTTGACCTGGTGCTGGTCGCCGCGCGTCGCGCTCGTCAGATGCAGGTAGGCGGTAAAGATCCGCTGGTACCGGAAGAAAACGATAAAACCACCGTTATTGCACTTCGCGAAATCGAAGAAGGTCTGATCAACAACCAGATCCTCGACGTGCGCGAGCGCCAGGAGCAGCAAGAGCAGGAAGCCGCAGAACTGCAGGCCGTAACCGCTATTGCTGAAGGTCGTCGTTAATTAAACCTGCGGGTCGCCCTTGTATCTGTTTGAAAGCCTGAATCAACTGATTCAAACCTACCTGCCTGAAGACCAGATTAAGCGTCTTCAGCAGGCGTATCTCGTTGCACGTGACGCTCACGAGGGCCAGACACGTTCAAGCGGTGAACCCTACATCACGCACCCGGTAGCGGTGGCCTGTATTCTGGCCGAGATGAAACTCGACTACGAAACGCTGATGGCCGCGCTGCTGCACGACGTGATTGAAGATACCCCTGCCACTTACCAGGACATGGAACAGCTGTTTGGCAAAAGCGTTGCCGAACTGGTGGAAGGGGTCTCTAAGCTTGATAAGCTGAATTTCCGCGACAAGAAAGAGGCGCAAGCCGAAAACTTCCGCAAGATGATTATGGCGATGGTGCAGGATATCCGCGTCATTCTCATCAAACTCGCTGACCGCACCCACAACATGCGCACGCTGGGCTCACTTCGCCCGGATAAACGTCGCCGCATTGCCCGTGAAACCCTCGAAATCTACAGTCCGCTGGCGCACCGTTTAGGTATTCACCACATTAAAACCGAGCTGGAAGAGCTGGGTTTTGAAGCGTTGTACCCGAACCGCTATCGCGTGATTAAAGAGGTGGTGAAAGCCGCACGCGGCAACCGTAAAGAGATGATTCAAAAGATCCTCTCTGAAATCGAAGGGCGTTTGCAGGAAGCGGGGATCCCGTGCCGCGTCAGCGGTCGCGAAAAACACCTGTACTCCATCTACTGCAAAATGGTGCTCAAAGAGCAGCGTTTTCACTCGATCATGGATATCTACGCCTTCCGCGTGATTGTCCACGATTCAGATACCTGTTATCGCGTGCTGGGGCAGATGCACAGCCTCTATAAACCGCGTCCAGGGCGGATGAAAGATTACATCGCCATTCCAAAAGCGAACGGCTATCAATCTTTGCACACCTCGATGATCGGGCCGCACGGCGTGCCTGTTGAGGTGCAAATTCGTACCGAAGACATGGACCAGATGGCAGAGATGGGTGTGGCCGCGCACTGGGCCTATAAAGAGCACGGTGGCGAAAGCAGCACGACCGCACAAATCCGCGCCCAGCGCTGGATGCAGAGCCTGCTGGAACTTCAGCAGAGTGCGGGTAGCTCGTTTGAATTTATCGAGAGCGTGAAATCCGATCTCTTCCCGGATGAGATTTACGTTTTCACCCCAGAAGGCCGCATTGTCGAACTGCCTGCGGGCGCAACACCGGTCGACTTCGCTTACGCCGTGCATACCGATATCGGCCATGCCTGCGTAGGCGCGCGCGTCGACAGACAGCCTTACCCGCTGTCTCAGCCGCTCTCCAGCGGCCAGACGGTGGAAATCATTACCGCGCCGGGCGCACGTCCGAACGCGGCCTGGCTGAACTTTGTCGTGAGTTCTAAAGCCCGCGCCAAAATTCGCCAGCTGCTGAAAAACCTCAAGCGTGATGATTCCGTCAGCCTGGGGCGTCGTCTGCTCAACCACGCGTTGGGCGGCAGCCGTAAGCTGGCTGAGATCCCCCCGGAGCATATCCAGCGCGAGCTCGACCGTATGAAGCTCACGTCTCTTGACGATCTGCTGGCGGAAATTGGTCTGGGCAACGCCATGAGCGTCGTGGTGGCGAAAAACCTGCAGCAGGGCGAAGCAATACCTTCTGCGCCAGGCGCATCCGGCCATGCTCATCTGCCAATCAAAGGCGCGGACGGGGTGCTGATCACCTTCGCAAAATGTTGTCGTCCAATTCCTGGCGACCCGATTATTGCGCACGTCAGCCCGGGCAAAGGGCTGGTTATCCACCATGAATCCTGTCGTAACATCCGCGGCTACCAGAAAGAGGCCGAGAAGTTTATGGCGGTCGAGTGGGATAAAGAGACCGCGCAGGAATTTATCACCGAAATTAAGGTGGATATGTTCAACCATCAGGGTGCCCTGGCGAACCTGACGGCAGCGATCAACACGGCGTCTTCCAATATTCAAAGCCTGAATACGGAAGAAAAAGATGGCCGCGTATACAGCGCCTTTATTCGTCTGACCGCCCGTGACCGCGTGCATCTGGCGAATATTATGCGCAAGATCCGCGTCATGCCGGACGTGATTAAAGTCACCCGTAACCGAAACTAGCGGTATGAATTCACAACGTTACGCGCGGATATGCGAAATGCTCGCCAGACGTCAGCCTGACCTGACGGTCTGCATGGAGCAGGTCCATAAACCGCATAACGTCTCTGCTATCGTTCGTACCGCCGATGCCGTCGGTGTGCATGAAGTGCACGCCGTCTGGCCGGGTCACCGGATGCGAACCATGGTCTCTGCGGCGGCAGGCAGTAACAGCTGGGTTTCCGTCAAATCTCACCAGACAATTGGCGAAGCCGTCTCACACCTGAAAGGGCGCGGGATGCAGATCCTTGCCACCAACCTGTCCGCTAAGGCCGTGGATTTCCGCGAGATCGACTACACCCGCCCGACCTGCATTTTGATGGGTCAGGAGAAAACCGGGATCACCCAGGAAGCGCTGGATCTGGCGGATCGGGACATCATCATTCCGATGATTGGCATGGTCCAGTCACTCAACGTCTCCGTGGCCTCCGCGCTCATTCTGTATGAAGCGCAGCGCCAGCGTCAGAACGCCGGCATGTACGAGCGCAGCAACAGCATGCTGCCGGAAGAGGAACAGCAGCGCCTGCTGTTTGAAGGTGGCTATCCAGTGCTGGCTCGCGTTGCGAAGCAGAAAAAATTGCCTTACCCCCACGTCAACGCGCAGGGCGAAATTGAAGCCGATGCCGAGTGGTGGGCCACCATGCAGTACGCCGGGTAAGCGATGAAAGGCCGCCTGCTGGATGCTATTCCGCTCAACAGCCTGACGGGCGTGGGCGCGGCGCAAAGCAATAAGCTGGCTAAAATTGGCCTGCACACGGTGCAGGATCTCCTGCTTCACCTCCCCCTGCGTTATGAAGACCGCACCCAGCTTTACAAGATTGGCGATCTCCTTCCCGCCATTTACGCCACCGTTGAAGGCGAAGTCCTGAACTGCAACATCACCTTCGGCGGACGCCGAATGATGACCTGCCAGATCAGCGACGGCACCGGCATTCTCACCATGCGTTTCTTCAACTTCAGCGCGGCGATGAAAAACAGCCTGGCGACAGGCCGCAGGGTGCTGGCCTATGGCGAAGCCAAACGCGGGAAATATGGCG
The DNA here is from genome assembly GCF_002952735.2 of Enterobacter sp. SGAir0187. Taxonomy (NCBI): domain Bacteria; kingdom Pseudomonadati; phylum Pseudomonadota; class Gammaproteobacteria; order Enterobacterales; family Enterobacteriaceae; genus Enterobacter; species Enterobacter sp. SGAir0187. Next base: position 2,508,164 of record NZ_CP025034.2, read on the forward strand.
CAGAGATGATCCACCCGGAGTACCGCGTGCAGGGCGATCTCAGCACGCCGGAGATGCAGGAGACGCTCACCCCGGTTTATCCGACGACCGAAGGCATCAAGCAGGCGACGCTGCGTAAGCTTACCGATCAGGCACTGGAGCTGCTGGATACCTGCGCCATTACCGAGCTGCTGCCGCCCGAGCTGGCACAGGGCATGATGAGCCTGCCCGAGGCGCTGCGTACCCTGCACCGTCCGCCGCCAACGCTGCAGCTCAGCGACTTAGAAAGCGGGAAACACCCTGCCCAACGGCGTCTTATCCTTGAGGAATTGCTGGCGCATAACCTGAGCATGCTGGCGCTTCGCGCTGGCGCGCAGCGTTTCCATGCCCAGCCATTAAGCCCGAATGATGTGCTCAAAGATAAGCTGCTGGCCTCGCTACCCTTTAAGCCCACCGGCGCGCAGGCGCGCGTCACCGCCGAGATTGAGCGCGATATGGCGCTCGACGTGCCGATGATGCGCCTGGTGCAGGGCGACGTAGGTTCAGGTAAAACGCTGGTTGCCGCTCTGGCCGCCCTGCGCGCGATTGCCCACGGTAAACAGGTGGCGCTGATGGCACCGACCGAACTGCTGGCGGAACAACACGCCAACAACTTCCGCGCCTGGTTCGCGCCGCTCGGGATTGAAGTCGGCTGGCTTGCCGGGAAGCAAAAAGGCAAAGCGCGCCTTGCGCAACAGGAGGCTATTGCCAGCGGGCAGGTGCAGATGATTGTCGGCACGCACGCCATCTTCCAGGAGCAGGTGCAGTTTAACGGTCTTGCGCTTGTGATTATCGACGAGCAGCACCGCTTCGGTGTGCATCAGCGTCTGGCATTATGGGAGAAAGGCCTGCAGCAGGGCTTCCACCCGCATCAGCTGATCATGACCGCCACGCCGATCCCGCGCACCCTGGCGATGACGGCTTACGCCGATCTGGATACCTCCACCATCGACGAACTCCCCCCGGGTCGTACGCCGGTCACAACGGTTGCCATTCCTGACACGCGTCGCAGCGATATCATCGACCGCGTGCGCAACGCCTGCACCCACGAAGGGCGTCAGGCCTACTGGGTCTGTACGCTGATTGAAGAGTCGGAACTGCTGGAAGCGCAGGCTGCCGAAGCCACGTGGGAAGAGCTTAAGCTGGCGCTGCCGGAGCTGAACGTGGGCCTGGTTCACGGACGCATGAAGCCTGCCGAAAAGCAGGCGGTGATGCAGTCGTTCAAACAGGGCGAGCTGCATTTGCTGGTCGCCACGACGGTGATTGAAGTGGGCGTGGATGTGCCGAACTCCAGCCTGATGATTATCGAAAACCCGGAGCGCCTGGGCCTTGCCCAGCTCCACCAGCTTCGCGGGCGCGTCGGCCGTGGCGCGGTAGCGTCCCACTGCGTCCTGCTCTACAAAGCCCCGCTCTCAAAAACCGCCCAGATGCGGTTGCAGGTGCTGCGCGACAGCAACGACGGTTTTATGATTGCGCAAAAAGACCTGGAGATCCGCGGCCCCGGTGAACTGCTGGGCACGCGTCAGACGGGGAACGCGGAATTCAAAGTCGCGGATTTGCTGCGCGATCAGGCCATGATCCCCGAGGTTCAGCGCCTCGCCCGCCACATTCATGAACGCTACCCCGAACAGGCGGCAGCGTTAATTGAGCGCTGGATGCCGGAAACCGAACGCTATTCCAACGCCTGATTCAGGCAAACATCGGCAGCATCAGGTACAGCTTAATCACCAGCGCGTTGACGATATCAATAAAGAACGCCCCGACCATCGGGACCACCAGAAACGCCATGTGCGATGGCCCGAAGCGTTCGGTGATCGCCTGCATGTTGGCGATAGCCGTTGGGGTGGCCCCCAGACCAAACCCGCAGTGACCCGCCGCCAGCACCGCCGCATCATAGTTTTTGCCCATCATCCGCCAGGTGACAAACATGGCGTACAGCGCCATAAACAGGGTCTGCACCGCCAGTATCGCCACCATTGGCAGCGCCAGCGAGGCCAGCTCCCACAGTTTGAGGCTCATCAGCGCCATCGCCAGGAACAGCGACAGGCAGACGTTGCCAAGTACCGACACCGCCCGTTCAAACACGCGGTAGAAGCCCATCAGCGCCAGACCGTTGCTCAGGATCACCCCGATAAACAGCACGCAAACAAACGTCGGCAGTTCAAACGCGGAGCCCGCCAGCCATTGCGCAACCACTTTACCCACGGTCAGACAGATGGCGATCATCGCAATGGTTTCAATCAGCACCAGCGAGGTAATGCTGCGCCCGACGTCCGGCTTTTCAAATGCGGTCGGCACCAGCTCATCGTCCGGCCTGCCGTCCGGCGTGGTGGAATGCTTCACCAGATAGCGAGCCACCGGGCCGCCAATCAGGCCACCCAGCACCAGACCAAAGGTCGCGCAGGCCATCGCCACTTCCGTCGCGTTTTCAAACCCGTAGCGCTCGATGAACAGCTTGCTCCATGCGGCTCCGGTACCGTGACCGCCCGAAAGGGTAATGGACCCCGCCAGCAGCCCCATCAGCGGGTCCAGCCCCAGCAAGGTCGCCATGCCGATACCAATCGCGTTTTGCATCAGCAGCAGCCCCACCACCACAATCAAAAATACACCAAGCACCTTACCGCCCGCCCGCAGGCTCACCAGGTTGGCATTCAGGCCGATGGTGGCAAAGAAGGCCAGCATCAGCGGGTCTTTCAGGGACATATCAAAATCGATTTCCCAGCCCATGCTTTTTTTCAGCACCAGCAGGGCCAGCGCCACCAGCAGGCCGCCAGCGACAGGTTCAGGAATGGTGTATTTTTTCAGAAGGGAAACGCTATGTACCAGCTTACGGCCAAGCAGTAACACCAGCGTTGCGGCAACAAGGGTCGACAACGTATCGAGATGAATCATAGAAGGCTCCTTTTTTGCGCGTGTTCCATACACACGCGGCGTTATCCTGGGCCGGTTTGCGCTCTTCATGAGCTTCCGGCGCAAAAAGTGTAATTTTTTTTCCTCACCGGATGTAGAAAACCTGCTCACAGCGGCAGATTTTCTTCTCTTTTTTTGCTGGCAATCGTTTGCTTTTACCAGGTGGTCAGATAAAATGCCCGCTTTTCCACCGTGGGATTGCCGCCGATGTCCGTTAACACCATAGAGTCGCCTGATGCGCAACCGATTGCGCAGAAGCAAAATAGCGAACTGATTTACCGCCTTGAAGACCGCCCGCCGCTGCCGCAGACGCTTTTCGCCGCCTGCCAGCATCTTCTGGCGATGTTTGTTGCGGTGATCACCCCGGCGCTGCTGATCTGTCAGGCGCTCGGTTTACCGGCGCAGGACACGCAGCACATTATCAGCATGTCTCTTTTTGCCTCCGGCGTGGCCTCGATTATTCAAATTAAAGCGTGGGGTCCGGTGGGGTCGGGATTATTGTCGATTCAGGGCACCAGCTTTAACTTCGTGGCACCGCTTATCATGGGCGGTACGGCCCTGAAAACCGGCGGTGCGGATGTCCCGACCATGATGGCGGCGCTGTTCGGCACGCTGATGCTGGCCAGCTGTACGGAAATGGTGATATCCCGCGTTCTGCATCTGGCTCGCCGCGTTATCACCCCGCTGGTTTCCGGCGTCGTCGTGATGATTATCGGCCTGTCGCTGATTCAGGTGGGCCTTACTTCCATCGGTGGCGGCTATGCCGCGATGAGCGACCACACCTTCGGCGCGCCGAAAAACCTGCTGCTGGCAGGCGTCGTGCTGGCCATCATTATTCTGCTTAACCGTCAGCGTAACCCTTACCTGCGCGTCGCCTCGCTGGTGATCGCCATGGCGGCGGGTTACCTGCTGGCCTGGGCGCTGGGTATGCTGCCGGAAAACACCGCGCCGACCAACAGCGCGATGATCGCTGTCCCCACGCCGCTGTACTACGGTCTGGGCATTGACTGGGGCCTGCTCCTGCCGCTGATGCTGGTCTTTATGATCACCTCTCTGGAGACCATCGGCGACATCACCGCCACCTCCGACGTCTCCGAGCAGCCCGTTTCCGGCCCGCTGTACATGAAGCGCCTGAAAGGCGGCGTGCTGGCAAACGGTCTGAACTCGTTTGTCTCTGCGGTCTTCAACACCTTCCCGAACTCCTGCTTCGGTCAGAACAACGGCGTGATCCAGCTGACCGGCGTGGCCAGCCGCTACGTTGGCTTCGTGGTGGCGCTGATGTTGATCGTCCTCGGCCTGTTCCCGGCGGTGAGCGGCTTTGTGCAGCACATTCCCGAGCCGGTGCTGGGCGGCGCAACGCTGGTGATGTTCGGGACGATCGCGGCCTCCGGCGTGCGTATCGTCTCCCGCGAGCCGCTGAACCGCCGCGCGATCATGATTATCGCGCTGTCGCTGGCCGTCGGTCTGGGCGTTTCTCAGCAACCGCTGATCCTGCAGTTTGCCCCGGACTGGGTGAAAAATCTGCTCTCTTCCGGCATTGCCGCAGGCGGTATCACCGCTATCGTGCTGAACCTCGTTTTCCCGCCTGAGAAAAATTGATTTCTCTCACGGCAGGCAGTCAATGCCTGCCGTGACATCTAATTACACCATTCCCGCCTTGAGGATTGCGCATAAATCGTGCATAACTCCCTTATGTGCGTTTTGCGGGATGGAAGACCATGAAATTTATTGGAAAGCTACTCGTCTATCTTCTGGTAGCCCTGCTCATTGTGATGCTGGCGCTCTATATTCTGCTCCAGACCCGCTGGGGTGCGGCTCAGGTCAGCAGCTGGGTTACGGTGAATACCAACTACGAACTCAGTTTCGACAAGATGAATCACCGCTTTTCGTCGCCTTCCCACCTCATTCTGGAAAACGTCACCTTCGGTCGGGACGGAAAACCCGCCACCCTGGTAGCCAAAAAAGTCGATATTGGCCTGAGCAGCCGCCAGGTAACCGATCCGCTGCATATGGACACCATCACCCTGTTCGACGGCACGCTTAATCTCTCCCCGCAGACCGCGCCGCTGCCTTTCCAGGCGGATCGCCTGCAGTTGAACAACATGGCGTTCAACAGCCCGAATACCGAATGGGATCTGAGCGCGCAGAAGGTGACGGGCGGCGTCAGCCCATGGCAGCCGGAAGCGGGCAACGTGCTGGGTAATCACGCGCAGATTCAGATGAGCGCAGGCTCGCTGACCCTGAACGGCGTACCGGCCACCAACGTGCTGATCGAGGGCCAGCTTAACGGCAAGGAGGTGGTGCTGAACACGATTGGCGCCGATATGGCCCGCGGCTCACTCACCGGCTCCGCCCTGCGCAACGCCGACGGGAGCTGGATTATCGACACCATGCGCCTGAACGAGATCCGCCTGCAGAGCGATAAAACGCTGACCGCATTCTTCGCGCCGCTGGCCACCATTCCCTCTCTGCAGATTGGTCGTCTGGACGTGACCGACGCCCGGCTTCAGGGCCCGGACTGGGCGGTGACCGATCTCGATTTAAGCCTGCGCAACCTGACGCTAAGCAAAGGCGACTGGCAGAGCCAGGAGGGCCGCCTGTCGATGAACGCCAGCGAGTTTATCTACGGCTCGCTGCATCTGTTTGACCCGATCCTGAATGCGGAGTTTTCCCCGCAGGGCATGGCGCTGCGTCAGTTCACCTCCCGCTGGGAAGGCGGCATGGTGCGCACCTCCGGCAACTGGCTGCGCGACGGTAAAGCGCTGGTGCTGGACGATGTTGCCATCGCCGGGCTGGAGTACACCCTGCCGCAGAACTGGAAAACGCTGTGGATGGCGCCGCTGCCGGAATGGCTGAACAGCGTCACGCTGCAAAAATTCGGCCTGAGCCGTAACCTGGTGATCGACATCGATCCTGCCTTCCCGTGGCAGATCACTTCTCTGGATGGCTATGGCGCAAACCTGCAGCTGGTGAAAGATCGCCAGTGGGGCGTCTGGGGCGGCAGCGCGACCCTGAACGGCGCGGCGGCAACCTTTAACCGCGTCGACGTGCGCCGCCCGTCGCTGGCGCTGAATGCCAACGCCGCCACGGTGAATATTACCGACCTCAGCGCGTTTACCGAAAAAGGCATTCTGGAAGCAACGGCGACGGTTTCTCAGCTTCCGCAGCGGCAGACTACGGTGAGCCTGAACGGGCGCGGCGTACCGCTCAACGTGCTGCAGCAGTGGGGCTGGCCCGCGCTGCCGATTGCAGGCGACGGCAATGTTCAGCTCACCGCCAGCGGCAGCGTGCAGGCCAGTGCGCCGCTGAAGCCAACGGTGAATGGGAAGCTGAGCGCGGTGAATATGGATAAGCAGCAGGTAGAGCAGACGATGACGGGCGGGGTGGTGTCGGCGGGGGCGCCGGCACAGTAAAAAGCCGGGTGGCGGCTTCGCCTTACCCGGCCTACGATCCCATGTAGGCCCGGTAAGCGAAGCGCCACCGGGCATTTTTCCAGCTCAGAGGTAAACCACCACCTCATTCCCCTCCGCTTTCACCACAACACCCCACTCGCTGCCCGCGTGTGAACCACCCTTCACGCCGCTCACTTTCTGCACGTTGCGCAAGCATACCGACCAGTTTTGCGCGTCTCCCGCGCCGGTGAAGGTCACGATGTCGCCCCGACGTGACGCCTTCAGCGTAAACACCACGGAGCCGTCCGCCGCAGGCACTTCGCTCACCGCCGTTGCGCCATCATCCAGGTTAAACAGCTGGAAGGCCGTCCCCTCGTGCCACGCGTAGTCGGGCTTCTGGTTATTATTGCCCAGCGCCAGCAGCGTGTTGTCGCGCACGTAGACCGGCAGGCTCATGAAATCGTGCTGCTGCTTATGCCAGCGGCTGCCCTGGATTTCGTCGTTGTGCCACAGGTGCGTCCAGCGCCCTTCCGGCAGGTAGAACTGCACGTCGCCCGCCTCGGAGAACACCGGCGCCACCATTAACGAATCCCCCAGCATGTACTGACGGTCGAGGTAATCGCACGCCGGATCGTCCGGGAACTCCAGCATCATCGCCCGCAGCATCGGCGTGCCGAACTCGCGGGCCAGCGTCGCCTGACGGTAAAGATACGGCATCAGCTGGCACTTCAGCTGCGTGAAGTGGCGCACCACGTTGCAGGACTCGTCATCGTACGCCCACGGCACGCGGTAGGATTTGCTGCCGTGCAGGCGGCTGTGGCTGGAGAACAACCCGAACGCGCACCAGCGCTTGTAGACGTGCGCCGGGGCGGTGTTTTCGAACCCGCCGATATCGTGGCTCCAGAAACCGAAGCCGGACAGGCCAATCGACAGCCCGCCGCGCAGGCTTTCCGCCATCGATTCGTAGTTGGCGTAGCAGTCACCACCCCAGTGCACCGGGAACTGCTGTGCCCCCACGGACGCGGAGCGGGCAAACAGCACCGCCTCTTCTTCCCCCACCGTCTCTTTCAGCACGTTCCACACCAGCTCGTTATAGATGTAGGCGTAATGGTTGTGCATCTTCTGCGGATCGGACCCGTCAAACCACTGCACGTCCGTCGGAATACGCTCGCCGAAGTCGGTCTTGAAGCAGTCGACGCCGATATCGACCAGGCCTTTAAGCTTGTCGGCATACCACCGGCACGCGTCCGGATTGGTGAAGTCGTAAATCGCCAGCCCCGGCTGCCATTTGTCCCACTGCCACAGGGAGCCGTCAGGGCGCTTGAGCAGGTAGCCCTTCTCTTTCAGCTCCCGGAAGATCGGGGATTTCTGGCCAATGTACGGGTTTATCCACACGCAGACCTTCAGCCCTTTCTCTTTCAGGCGGCGGATCATCCCTTCCGGGTCCGGGAAGGTCACCGGGTCCCACTCGAAGTCGCACCACTGGAAGGCCTTCATCCAGAAGCAGTCGAAGTGGAACACGTGCAGCGGCAGGTCGCGCTCGGCCATGCCGTCGATAAAGCTGTTCACCGTCGCTTCGTCGTAATTGGTGGTGAACGAGGTGGTCAGCCACAGGCCGAACGACCAGGCAGGCGGCAGCGCCGGACGCCCGGTGAAGCGGGTATAACGGTTCAGCACCTCTTTCGGCGTCGGGCCGTCGATCACGAAGTACTCCAGATATTCCCCTTCCACGCTGAACTGCACCTTAGAGACTTTCTCGGAGCCGACTTCAAACGAGACGTTTTCCGGATGATTCACCAGCACGCCGTAGCCGCGGTTGGTCAGGTAGAACGGGATATTTTTGTAGGACTGCTCGGTGCTGGTGCCGCCGTCGCGGTTCCAGGTTTCGACCGTCTGGCCGTTGCGCACCAGCGCGGTAAAGCGCTCGCCCAGGCCGTAGACCGTCTCCCCTACGCCCAGATCCAGACGTTCGAACACGTAATTGCAATCGGTATTGCTGTCCTGCACGTAGCCGTTGTTTTTCAGCTGGCTGCCGGTAATGCGCTGGCCATTGCGCAGGAAATCCAGCGCCCAGAACTCGCCTTTGGTGACGCGCACGCTAACGCTGCCGCTTTTCAGCTCGGCAAACTCGGCGTTGTTTTCAATCTCTACCTTCACGTCTTTCAGAACGTTCAGCGGATAGTGCGGGCCGTTGTTCAGCGCGCCCTGGAAGTGCTCAATGCGCACCCCGACAATGCCTTCCTGCGGGGCAAACAGGCGCACCGTGAACATCAACGTGTCGAGCTGCCAGGTGCGTTCGCGCACGTCACGCGGCGCCACGTACACCACCAGGTCATTGCCCTGCTGCTCCACGTCGAACACCTGCACCGGACAGGTCACGTTCAGGCCCGGTTGAATAAGCCAGTTTCCATCACTGATTTTCATACTCTCGTCCTCTTAGTTCTGCAATTCTTTGCTGACCGGCAGGGTTTCAAACTCCTGCTGATTGCGGCGCGCGCCCTGCGCCAGCTCGCCCATGATTTTTGTCAGGAAAGGGGTTTTCAGCGTGTAGTAGCGTTTGGCGATGATGGCGCTCAGCACGTAGCAGACCGCCGGGGCCAGGGTAAACAGGCCGATAATGATGCTGATGGTCGCGCTGTTCTGGGTTTTGGCCGCCGCGTCATAGCCGCCGCCTGCCAGCATCCAGCCGATCATCGCCCCGCCCAGCGCCAGGCCGAGCTTCAGCACGAACAGCGTGCCTGCAAAGCTGATGCCGGTCAGGCGCTTGCCGTTGGTCCATTCACCGTAGTCGACGGTATCGGACATCATTACCCACTGGATCGGCGTCACCAGCTGGTGCAGCACGCCAATGACGAAGATAAAGGCGAACATCAGCACCGTGGCATGCATCGGCACGAAGAACATCGCCACGCTGACCACCGCCAGCGCGGCGTTGGTCCACCAGAAGATGCTGACCTTGCACTTCCAGTCGGTGAGCGGTTTCGCCAGCGCGGAGCCGATCAGGTTGCCGACGCAGTAGGTGGTGAGGAACGCGACGAACACCTCCGGCGAGCCCATGATCCAGGTGCAGTAGTACATCATCGCCCCGCCGCGCACGCAGACGGCGAGGATGTTGAGGATGGTGAGCACGCCAACGATGCGCCACTGGTCGTTGTGCCAGATGTCGCGCAGGTCTTCCCGCATGGAGGTGGTGCTCGGCGGCACCTGGATGCGCTCTTTGGTGGTGAAGAAGCAGAACGCCAGCATCAGGAATGCGACCACTGACAGCACGGCGATCCCGCCCTGGAAGCCGAACGCCTTATCGTCGCCGCCAATCAGGTTTACCAGCGGCATCATCAGCACCGTGGAGAGCATGCCGCCCGCCGTCGCCAGCACGAAGCGCCATGACTGGAGGGAGATACGTTGCGTCGGGTCGTTGGTGATCACGCCGCCGAGCGCGCAGTACGGGATGTTGACCACGGTATAGAGCAGAGTCAGCAGCGTGTAGGTCACGGCGGCATAAACCATTTTGCCGTTGAGGCTGAGGTCCGGCGTGGTGTAGGCCAGCACGCAGACGATGCCGAACGGGATCGCGCCGAACAAAATCCACGGTCGGAACTTGCCCCAGCGGCTGCGGGTACGGTCGGCAATCAGCCCCATGCACGGGTCGGAGATCGCATCCAGCGCGCGCGCCAGCAGGAACATGGTGCCGACAAACCCGGCGGGAATGCCGAAGATATCGGTGTAGAAAAACATCATGTACAACATAACGTTATCAAAAATGATGTGGCTGGCGGCGTCTCCCATGCCGTAGCCAATCTTCTCTTTTACTGACAATACTTCGCTCATCTTTTTATCCTTCACGCTGTAGGGGGCGCTGAGACCGGTTACAGTTTTTTAAACCATTGTTTCAGGAGCGGGTATTGCGTTTTCTGGTTAGCAGATTACGTTTCTTGTTTTTTGTGATCGCGGTAAATGTTGGGCAGCACGAAATGCTAACCTGAGGATTTTCTTAAGAATTAGCTGAAACAGGGGGGTTAAGGTCAAAAGAGAGGTGAAAAAAGTGGTGTGGGGTATGTGGTAAATGCATGAAAGTAGCTATAATGCGCCCCGCCTCCATGTAGCAATGTAGGCGCGGAAGATCGTCATCTCCGGTGAGGTGGCTGGACTTCAAATCCAGTTGGGGGCGCCAGCGTTCCCGGGCAGGTTCGACTCCTGTGATCTTCCGCCAAAAATGCTCATCTTATCTTCAAAAATTTATTTCATTTCAGTTGTCATAACCTTCAAAATTAAGGAAAAGACATGAACTGGGCACTGGCTATCGCTACTATCTTTGCAACTCTTTTCAGTCCCTTACTTGCAGTTAGAGTGCAAAAGATTATCGAAAAGCATTCAGAAAAAAGAAACATAAAAGTTAATATATTCACCGAGCTTATGGCAACACGATCAGCAGCGGCCCGCCTTTCCAATGAGCATGTCAGAGCCCTAAATATGATCGACCTAGCTTTTTATGGCGATATAAAAGGGAGTATAAGTAAAAGAACAAAATCAGAGAAAAAAGTCCTTGATGCATGGAAAGAATATTTCACTCATTTGTGTACACATTGCCCAGAAAATGAAAGTGGCAATACGTTGTGGAATCAGACTAGCGATAGACTTTTTGTGAATTTACTTTCTGTTATGGCTGAAGATATAGGTTACGATTTTGATCGGGTCCATTTGCAGAACGCAATTTATATACCTGTTGCGCATGGACAAATGAATTTAGATAACCAAAAAATTCGCAAAGGACTAGCTTCAATTTTTTCTGGTGAAACTGCATTAAAAATGGATGTCATTTCGTTTCCTGAAACATCTGATGGGCAAAAAACGTCATAAATTAACTTACATTTTTGGCTCAATACCTAGCTTTAGTAATTTATTTCTTCCCAAGGTTTTGAGCCAATTCCCCAAACTCATCCCTTCAGCCTTCGCAGCCTCCTCAAACTGCGCCTTCAACTCCGGCGTAATACGGATCTGAAACGTCGGTGCTTTTCCGGATTTAGATTTGTTAGGGTCGCGTTTAACTGTTGACATGTACGTACCTACAAGAGCAAGATATCTTCACTGAGGTACGTACCTTAACATACGAAAACCTCACATTGAAACGCCCTCGCCAGGTACTTGCAATACCGGACGAGAGCTAACCTCACCAACTATCAAGGAGTTGATTATGGCTGATTCGCATTCTACCCCAGACACCGACCAATCCGGAACCGAGCGTTCGTTAATTGTGGGATATCGCCCGAATGTTTTCGACAAATCCACGCCCAATATCATTCTGTCCGGCAAGTGGCTGCGCGCGGCGGGCTTTGATACCGGACAGCAGATCACGGTCAAGGTGATGAAAGGGTGCATAGTTCTGGTGGCGTATAACGAGCAGGAGCAGCGGTTGCAGGACGATTATAAACGGACGAAGGCAAAGCTCGTTGAGATAGAGAATGCACTCGCAGCGATTCAAATTCAGCATCCTGGAAAGCGCCTCGCAAAATCAAATACAAACCACCTGGCTTAGCGGCTTTTTCTGGCATACAACCAGCCAGGCGCGTTAGACGATGTAGATGGGGAGACGACATGCAGATAAAGACGCAACCCAATCTCCCTGTTCGAACCATCAATTAGCATCTCATAAAAAGATTTTCTGATGGCGAAATTGATCAGCATTCAACTATCCGGCAATTCCGGATAGTTGGCCAGGAAAGGAGACATCAAATTTCCAGTGAGAAATCACTACAATCTCAAAGCAACACTCGTAGTTACGCTCAGCTCGTGGCACCCAGTTTCACCTTTTCCGGCCATACGGCTAGTAAAATAATATACAACGGATCTAACCCCTTCATTCTCACGCTCATACAATATCTAAATTAATAGCCAACAATTATTCACAATAAATATAATACGAAGGTTAAAATATCTTTATTTTTTATTAAAGATAAATTATTGCGATATGCATCACAGCAGAACTACAATATTAATAGAAACTTGTGCCTATGTTTACTGTTAAAGGGTGCAATATGTATTATAGCGACTCATTAATAACATCAATAGATGCACATAAAATATTGGCTTTAAAGTTAGAACATGCCTTAACTGGCGTAAAAGATGAAGTATTAAAGCAAGCACAACTGTTAGATGATGGGGCAACACGATTAAGCTATCAACTTTCGTGCTTTACTGAAAACTATCAGGACGTATGTTTACGATTACGCAAAGAAGACTCCAGATTTTTGATAGGTATCGTCCAGTTAATAAAACACAGAGAAGTTATCTTTAAGATGCTCTATATTTATATTAAAAGTCTATTAAGCAACAAGAGTGAAAAAAGAATACATAACATACAACGAAATCTTATGTATTTAGGCATATCAATTTCATCATCGATGCTCTCCAGCCAGGCTTTTATATATTCGGCAACTATTGCAATTTGTAGTAGTGTTCATACCAACATTTGGATGAAAGAAAAGATCACATCGTTTTCTACTTATGCTGTCCTTGGTTTAAAAGTTTATAGCATCGTTGAGCAAGCATCCAGAAGCGCCAACCAGCTAAAAAATTATAATGCTTATTACTATAATCTCCTTTATCAGGAAGAGCTTGAAATGATGTTTTTCTTGATTGAGCCCATAATAATGAGGTCCCCCATACTTAACCAAGCCTATGCTTCAGACAGCGACATTGCATACGCGATTTCAAGGATGATAAAGGGATGATTAAAGCTATTAAAGACTGGCTAAAAGGCCAACTCATATTTTTCCTGAGAGGCGCAACTCCCCTTTTATTCGTCGTAATATTTGCACTATTTGCCGTAACCTGGCTACCCGAAAAAATCGCAATGAATGCAACATGGTCAGTTGTAGTTATTGTAGGCCTCAATATCCTTTTACGTAAAAAAAGATAATTACTATTTAACAGGAGTAAATTATGTCAATTCCCGCACATCTGTGGTTGTTTGATGAAAATGGCTCGCCCATAGTTGGTCCATCCTTACTGCCAGCGAGATTAGGATCGTTTGAAATCCGTTCAGTTATCCATCAGGTATGGATCCCTGAGAGCTCGCATACTGGTCGTTTGACAGGCACGAGAGTTCATTCCCCCTTAAATTTGCATAAGGAATTTGATGCTGCAACGCCTGTTTTATATCGTGCTATGTGTGAAGGAAGAACATTAAAAAAAGCAGAATTGAAAATGTATCGAATTATTGACCAGGGCGTTGAGAGTGAGTATTTCAATATGATAATGGAGAACGTGAAGATCACCTCTATATCACCCCTGCTGCATCCCACCGGCTTGACGAGCACGCATCTCGAAGATATTCAACTCCGGTACGAGAAGATTACATGGAAGCATTGCGATGGGAACATTCTCTACACTGACGAATGGAATAACCGAGCTACGTATTAGGGTATCTAAAATGAAAGTACTGTTAATTTTGGCTGCACTTCTATTCCTGGTTCAAAATACATCAGCAGCCCAAATGTCCGGCTTCGCAGCCAGGTATTATCAGTATGATGGAACAACGTCGGAAGAACCCACAGAAGTGCCCCTCTATCCCACTATTACCATCGGTAAGAAAACCGTGCAAATGGAGGTTACTCATCTGGCAGACATCTCCAGCACACCAGTCAACAAAGACAGTTCCGCTCGTTGGTTCTGCCTTCATGACAACGATGGCACGAATTACTGGTTCATCTCGGATAACGAAATGGGTGCAGGATTGTTAACGGCACTAGCCATAGCCAGGGATGGGATTCATAAAGAGTGTGCAAAAACAACGGAAGCTGTCAAAGTCTCAGTCGCTAATGTTCCGTTGTTGAATGCTACTCACGGGAATTTAGTTGAACTGTTCGGCAATAAAGAGATCGCCAAAAAGAAAGCAATGCTTTTTTATCAGGAGACGCCAGTACAGAATGGATTCATCCAGAGTAATACGGTCTCTTATTCCTTCGATGGCGATAAAGTGCGTGGCGTAATCATCGGGCAAATTACCAGTAACTAGCTTGCAGACTCCCTCTCCACAGGGAGAGGGCGTTAAGCCTGCCCCCCCAACCGCATATGCAACAACGGAAACGGATTCCCCTGCCCGTCCCGTTCCGAGCGCCCGACCTGCTCAAACCCCATATGGCGATAAAATTCCACCCCCTGCGGATTCTGCTCATTCACATCGACTTCATTCGCGCCAAAGTCTGCGATGGCGTATTGCAGCAGCAGTTTACCAACGCCCTTCCCGCGGCTCGCGTCGTCAACAAATAGCATTTCAATGCGGTTTTCATCCACGCCTAAAAAGCCGTGAATAACGCCTGCGTTATCGCGAGCTATCACGACCTTGAGGTTAGGCAGGTAGGCGTTAAGCAATAACGGGCGCAGCGCCGCAATATCGCTTTCCTGTAAAAAGTGGTGGGTAGCGCGGACGGAGGATTCCCAGATGGCGACCAGGCGTTCGAAGTGTAAGGGGAGTGCGGTTTCTATTTTCATGGGGGGATCATGATTGGAAAACCAAATCCATTCAAGCAACTCTGTGCGCCTTGTTTCCCCCTCACCCTAACCCTAACCCTCTCCCTTGTACGGTCCGGGGACATGGTAGACAGGTGTTCGGGGACATGGTGAACACTTTTTAACATCCTTTACCCATGGTGATCGACTTTTTCTTCAGGTCGATCACCCCCACTTTTGTGCTGTACCACCACACCTCGTAGCGGCCGTCTTCCTGCATTTCCTTCAGCCCGACACGTTCTCCCCTGAACGCCTTGCCTGCGCTCAGACTGACACCCTGTATGCTCAGCTTTCCGCTGATATCCACTTTCCTGACCTTCACCCCTTCATCGTATTCAGGTGGCGTTACGCTGCCGCTGTACTGCCGCGCTGACGGCTGATACCGCGAGGCCGGTACCGCCATATCCAGCGCCTCGTGCGGGCGTTCAAGGTTATAGACCGTCCGCCAGTGGTCGAAGGCGCGCTGCAGTTCGCCCTCGTTCGCGAACCATTTTCCCTGCAGCACTTCCGACTTCAGGCTGCGGTGAAAACGCTCCAGCTTGCCCTGCGTCTGCGGATGATAAGGCCGGGAGTGCCCCACCCGGATACCCAGGCGCATCAGCCACAGCTCCAGCGCCGTCCAGGTGCCGGTGGTGTCGCCCCACGGGGCGCCGTTGTCCATTGTCATCCTGTCCGGCAGGCCGTAGCGTTCAAACACGCTGACCAGCTGCTGCTGCACGGTCTCTCGCCGTTCATCGGTACAGTGCGCCAGGCACAGGGAAAAACGGGAGTGGTCGTCCAGCAGGGTGAGCGGATGACAGCGGCCACCGCCAAAGGGAAAGTGGCCCTTAAAATCCATCTGCCAGAGCCGGTTCGGCGCGTCATGTTCGAAGCGTCCCGTGGCGGGAAAGCCCGGTGAAGTGCCCGGCAGCAGGCCGTGACGGGCCATCAGGTTATGAACGGTGCTGAAGGCGGATACGGTGCCCCTGGTCTTCAAGCCAGCGCTTAATCTTGCGTGCGCCCCAGCGTTCATGGCGGTCATGGGCCATACGCAGCAGGGCCGTGATGTCGTCAGATGAGCGGTTCGGGGAATGGTGCGGTATGCGCGGGCGGTCCTGAAGGCCGGAGGCACCTTCCTCCATCCAGCGACGAAGCCACTTGTAGCCGGTGGCAGGTGAAATGCCGAAGCGACGGCAGAGGGAACGGATGTTCGCCCCGTCCTGCGAGGCGAACAAAACAAACTCGGTACGTAATGACATGGTATCTCTCGCATCCCAGGGCATAAGCGACTCCATAGACGGGTTCTTATGCCTTAGTTGTAAGTGTCTACCATGTCCCCGAACAAGTGTTCACTATGTCCCCGGACCGTACACTCTCAAGGGAGAGGGGGTCGTCCGTGCTGGTATTATTTTGTGGGGATCCCTCAGCCCTCAAGCGAGAGGGAACCAACCGTGCTACGCTTTAATCTCCATCACCGCATACACCCCATCCTTCGGCACGACCACGGTGACGTTTTCCACCGGCACGCCCGCCGCAAGATGGATATCCTGCAGCTGCTGTAACGATCTCGGGTAAATATCCTCCCAGCCGATCCCGCGCAGCACAAAGTCAATGTGCGGGCTACTGGTCAGCATGTTCGACACAATCACCGCACCGCCGGGCTTGACCAGCCGCAGCGCCCGCTGGAGAAAAATCACCGCGTCGGTATCGTTGAAGTATTCAAAAATCCCCAGCGCGTCGACCAGTTCAGCCTGATGCTCGCCCAGCTCCAGCAGCAGGTCCTCGTTACGCACCAGCGTATGGAGCAGGTTGCGCCTGAGCAGCGTCAGCTGTTCGCCCACCACAATGCCTTCCTGCGCCGCCATGGTTTCCGCCCAGCTCAGCGCTACGGGGTCTTTGTCCACCAGCGTGAGATAGACCTGCTGGCCATCAAGCTTTGCTTCACGCAGCGCCTCCAGCACGGGGATTGCAGCGCCGCTCGCGAGGCTGACCCAGTTGTTCTCGCTCTCATTGTGAATGTACTTATCCACCAGCGCGGCCAGCACCCGGGCGCGGGAACGCACGCCGATGGCATCATTTGCGTGGATAAACCACTGGCGGCTGTCGCTGTCCATTTTTGTTCCATCGGGCAGGCGGTCTTCCAGCGGGTTTTGCACCACAAACAGCGCCAGCGCGGAGGGGACCAGTCGGGTGCGCCACGCGGTGAGGGCCGGGCGGTTACGGAAGGCCTGTTCGGAATAGCGGTTCTGCGGAACAAGCACGGCCTGCCCCCCTTCGTCGTATTCCACCCTCGGCGGCAGGAGCGCTGGCTCGGCTTTCAGGGCGCGGTCAAGGGAGGCGATCTCACGAGCAGCATCGTCTTTCATCGGCCACTGGTCGCTGACGTCGGGAAATGACGCGCTGAAAATCGTCATATTTTCCGGTGCATCGCCGCGAAAAGGCTGCCAGTTCATGTCGTCTTCCCTCCGTTAGGCTTTTAACGGAAGTCTATCCAGGCGAGCCAGTAATGCCCCAGGAAGAAAGCACGATTTTTATTGCTTCACCCACACCAGCTGGTCAACCCGGAAGCCCAGACTGCGCGCGGTATTCAGGTAATCCTGCTTCACCGCATCCGGGATGGTTGGCGTGCGCGACAGGATCCACAGGTAGTCGCGGTTTGGGCCGCTGACCAGCGCGTACTGGTACTTATCGTCCAGTTTGATCACGTTATAGCCGCCGTAGAACGGGCCGAAGAAGGAGACCTTCAGCGCGGCCGTGGTCGGTTCGCCGGTAAAGTACGCTTTCCCCTCGCTCTCGTTCCACTTGTTCTTCACCGGATCGTAGCCCCGGTTGAGCACGCTAATACCGCCGTCGCTGCGCTTGCCGTAGGTCGCCGTCACCTGCTCCAGACCGCGTTCGAAGCGGTTTTCCAGACGGGCGACTTCGTACCATTTGCCGAGATAGCGGCTGGCGTCAAAGTGGGTAATAGGCTGCACGCCTTTCGGCGGCGTGGGGGATTTACAGGCAACCAGGGTCAAAGCAATCGCAACACCGGTCACAACAGGCCATAGCTTCATGAGAATTCCTTTCATTTGCACGGTTGGATGTTAAGTGTAGTGCACCGTTTCGGCGCTTCATCCCGTTCGGGAAAATTCGTAGTATATTGAGAGTATTCCTCCACTCTGGACACGGACATGGCTTACTCCATCGGCGAATTCGCCAGACTCAGCGGCATCACCGCCACCACCCTGCGGGCGTGGCAGCGTCGCTATGGTTTACTCAAGCCACAGCGCACGGAAGGCGGCCATCGCCAGTACAGCGATGAGGACGTCCAGCAGGCGCTCAAAATCCTCGACTGGGTAAAAAAAGGCGTCCCGATCGGCCAGGTCAAGCCGCTGCTGGAACGCCCGACGCCGGGACGGACCAACAACTGGCAAACCCTGCAGCAGAACATGCTGCAACGCCTGCAGGACGGCAAAGTCGAGTCCCTGCGCCAGATGATTTACGACGCCGGACGCGAGTACCCAAGACCCGAGCTGGTCGCGAACGTGCTGCGCCCGCTGCGCAGCCAGGTATCCGCCAACGTGGCCGCCGCCATGACCCTGCGCGCAATCCTCGACGGCATCATCATCGCCTACACCTCGTTTTGTCTCGAGGGTGATAAAAAAGCGCCGGGCGATAATATTCTGCTCAGCGGCTGGCACCTGAACGACGCCTGCGAGATCTGGCTCGAAGCCTTAACGCGCACCGGACAGGGACACCGAATCGACATTCTGCCCTCGCCTCCGGCCGCGCTGGCCCCGGAAATTTTCCCGGAGCGCAAATGGCTTCTGGTCACCAGCGGCAAGCTCACCGCGGCGCGGAAAAAGCAGGTGGAGCAGTGGCAGCAGCAGGTATCGCTTGAAGTGATTATCCTCTGATCATTTTCTCCTGCGGGAATCTTCACGAAAAGTTGAATATTTTCCCGCGCCGCAGATGCTAACGTTTTCCTGTGACGAATAACTCCACAGGAAAACACCATGAAAAAACTACCCCTCTGCTGATGCTGGCCGCGATGGCCTTTACCCCTGCCGCCTTTAGCGCCGCTCCTGCTGGCACCCTGAGCGTACACATCCTCGACCAGCAAACCGGCACGCCTCCACCGGGCGTCACCGTCACGCTGGAAAAGCAGCAGCAGGACAAATGGACCCCGATTGCCAGCGGCAAAACAGACCAGGACGGACGCATCAAATCGCTCTATCCGCAGGACCAGGACATGCAGCCTGGCGTGTATAAAGTGACCTTCAAAACCGCAGAGTACTTCCACGGCAAAAAGCTGGACTCCTTCTTCCCGGAGATTCCGGTGCTGTTTACCGTGACCCGCACCAACGAGAAGCTGCACATCCCGCTTCTGCTGAGCCAGTACGGTTACTCGACCTATAAGGGCAGCTAAGACGCATTGATTCTAAAGGAATAAAAAAAATAGTTCCGCGAATACTTGGACAAATTAGTCATGTTGTGTAAGTTTTAATGATATGAACGGGAGGACGACACCATGACGACGAAACCAGTGCTGGGTATTAGCGGATGTTTGACCGGATCCGCCGTTCGCTTTGACGGCGGACACAAGCGTATGGGCTTCGTCATGGATGAGCTGGCCCAGTGGGTGAATTTCAGGCCCGTCTGTCCGGAAATGGCCATCGGCCTGCCGACCCCTCGCCCGGCGCTGCGTCTGATCATGACGGAACACGGTGAAACGCAGATGCGTTTTAGCCATGCGCCTCACGAAGACGTTACGCAGAAAATGGCGGACTTTACGGCAGATTTTTTGCCGAAAATCGGCGATCTCGCTGGTTTTATCGTCTGCGCTAAATCCCCAAGCTGCGGCATGGAACGCGTGCGTCTGTATGATGAAAACGGCAACCGGGGCCGCAAGGAGGGGGTTGGGCTGTTCACCGCCGCCCTCCTTGAAACTTGGCCGTGGCTGCCCGTAGAAGAGGACGGACGCCTGCACGATCCGGTGCTGCGGGAAAACTTTGTCGAACGTGTTTTTGCCCTGCACGAACTGAACACGCTGCGTAAAAATGGCCTCACGCGCCGCGCGCTGCTGGACTTCCACAGCCGTTACAAACTCCAGCTGCTGGCGCACCATCAGGCGGGTTACCGTGAAATCGGCCCGTTCGTTGCCTCGCTGCACGAGTGGGAAGACCTTGATGCCTTCTTCGTGGCGTACCGGGAAAAGCTGATGACCATCCTGAAAAAACCCGCTTCGCGTAAGAATCACACCAACGTGCTGATGCATATTCAGGGCTATTTTCGTAACCAGCTGAACACCCGCCAGCGCGGCGAGCTGCGCGACGTGATCCTGCATTATCGCAACGGACAGTTGCCTATCCTCGCCCCGATCACGCTGCTGAAGCACTACCTGGCCGAATACCCCGACCGGTATCTGATGACGCAAAACTACTTTGATCCCTATCCTGATGATTTGGGTCTGCGTCTGGCAGTCAAGTGATCATAAAAATGCGAAGGCCCCATTGACCCGTAGAGGCCCAAAGCAGTACCCCGTTTAGACGACATCCTCACTGTCGTCTCTTTTTTGCATTTCATCTCAAAGACTGTGATTATATACAGGCTTATTCTGCAAAAGGGGCCTGCCTGTGATCCACACCCTGCACATTCAAAACTACCGCTCCATCCGCGAGATGTCGCTGGAGCTGGAGCAGCTCAATATCGTCTTCGGGCCGAACGGTACCGGGAAATCGAATATCTACAAGGCGATACACCTGATGCACAGCGCCGCCCGGGGGCAGTTTTCCCAGGCGCTGGCGAACGAGGGCGGCATTCTGAAGGTGTTCTGGGCAGGTAAAACCCGTAGCGACCAGCTGCGGCGGATGAACCTCGCGGTGGAAACAGAGAGCTACGAATACGAGCTGCAGGTCGGGTTTGTGGAGAAGCTGCCCTATCCCTCGCAGTTTCAGCTCGACCCGGTGATCAAAGAGGAGTCCATCTGGCTGAGCGGCCAGCACCGTAGACCTTCATCACAGCTAATGAAGCGTAAGAACCAGGCGGTGTTTCTGAACAACGTGCATCACGAGAAGGTGACCCACAGCGGCACGCTGTACGAGAACGAATCGGTATTCGGACAACTCGGCGAACCGCACCTTTACCCCGAAGTGTCGCAGATGCGCGAGTCCCTGCGTAACTGGCGCTTTTATCATGAGTTTTCTGTATCAATCGGCTCGGCGATGCGGGCCCCGGAGGTCGGTTTCCGCTCCCCGGTGCTGGCCAGCGACGGCGCTAACCTGGCGGCCGCGTTTCAGACTATCGTCGAGATTGGCGACGAGCTGTTGCTGATGCGCATCCTTGACCAGGCCTTCCCCGGCTGCATGTTTTACAGCGACAACACCGGCGGACGGTTCCGGATGATGATGCAGCGCGAGGGGCTGAGCAGACCGCTGGAACCTGCGGAGTTTTCCGACGGTACCCTGCGCTTCCTGTGCCTGGCGGTAGCGCTGTTAAGCCCCCGCCCACCGGCGTTTATCGCGTTGAACGAACCGGAAAACAGCCTGCACCCGCAGATGCTGCCCGCGCTGGCGAGCTTAATCGCCGAGGCCAGCCGCTACTCGCAGATCTGGCTTACCAGCCACTCGCCGGAGCTGGCGACGTTGATTGAGAAGCAGCGATCGTTTTCGCTGTATCAGCTGTCGATGGTGGAGGGGGAGACGCGGGTGGAGAGGCTGGGGTAAACGCCGGGTGGCGCTGCGCTTACCCGGCCTACAAATGAGTCCGAAACGTTTTTCGCCACTCCGCCGGACTAACCCCAAAACGCGCTTTAAACTGCTGTCGCCAGGTGACGGCGGAATTAAATCCCACCAGCTCAGCCACGCGTTCAATCGGCATATTTCCGGCTTCCAGTAAGATCTGGCTGCGCCGCAGGCGTTCGGCGGTCAGCCAGTCGGTGACGCTCATCCCCGTAGCGTTAACAAAATGACGGGTCAGGGTGCGGCGGCTCATTGAGACTACCTCCGCCAGCGAGTCCAGACTATGCGGTTCGGTGATGTGCTGCTGCAGGTAGTCGATCAGGCAGTTAATGCGTCCGTCGCGGGTATCTTTGGGTACCGGCTGGGCGATGAACTGCGCCTGCCCGCCCTCGCGGTGGGGCGGAACAATCATCCGGCGGGCAATCTGGTTGGCGACCACGCTGCCAAAGCGCTGGCGAATGATATACAGGCAGCAGTCGAGGGCAGCGGCAGTACCGGCGGAGGTGATGATATTGCCGTCATCCACGTAAAGGGCATTAATATCCAGCTGAACGTTAGGGAAGAGCGACTGAAACTGACGTTCGAACTCCCAGTGGGTGGCCGCACGTTTGCCGTCGAGGATCCCCGCCCAGGCCAGCACAAACGATCCCAGACACAGCCCGACGATTTCTGCACCGTGGTCTCTCGCCTGCACCAGGCTGTCGAGCAGCACCTGCGGCGGGCGTTCCAGAACGTGCTGCCAGTAGGGAACGACAACAATATCGGCCTGCCCAATGGCGGTGTAGTCCTGCGTGGCGTTGAGGGCAAATCCGTCTTTTGAGGTGAGAAACCCCGGCGTTTCGGCGCAAATCGTTACGTTAAAGCGCTTTTCGCCGGAGACCGAATCGCCAAACAGAATGCAGGGAACGGAGTAGTGGAACGGGCTGAACCCGTCTACCGCGACAATCGCGACGTTGATTAGCGACATCTGTCTCTCCTTTCCCTTTCAGACACTCAGAATATAACGGTTTCGCCATCCTGGGGAATGCTCACTGCGTCACTCACCTGGTTGGCTTCAACGTACTCCCGCAGCGCGCTGCGGGTTAACAGACAGTGGTTAATGGCTTCCATATGGATCGCCACAATTTTAGCCTGCGGCAGCAGGAAATGGACGTTGAGCACATCCTCCTGCCCCATAATAATGGGCCCAAAACCAATGACGTGGGCATAGCCGGCGTTCAGCACCACCACGTCCGGCTGATGCTTTTGCAGATCGGCCGCCACCTCGTCACGCCAGACGGTATCCCCGGCAATATAGAGCGTCTTCTCATCAGGATGACGCAGCACCACGCCACAGGCCTCGCCCAGCCGCTCCGCCAGTTCGGGCACGGCGTATGCGCGATCGGTACCGTGCTGGCCGCCGCGGGTCTTCGCAATTCGAATCTCGCCAAAGGTGGTCTCGTCGGTCATGACCGTCAGGTTGCTAAACCCCTGGCTGCGCAGCAGCGCGGCGTCGCGGTCATTTTGTACGTAAATGGGTTTGTCTTTGGCGATCAGTTCCGCCGCGGCGCGATCCCAGTGATCGTCATGGGTATGGGTGACGATCACCGCGTCGGCGTCCAGCAGCGCGTTGACGTCAACGGGGAGTTCGACCGTCGGGTTACGGCGTTCGGCATGGGCCGTGCCGGGGAAGCCCGGATAAGCGCCCTGCGGAGCCAGCATCGGGTCGACTAAAAGACGTTTTCCGGCATAGGTAATCAGCTGGGTGGCGTTGCGAATGTGGGTGATGTTCATGGGCTATCCTCCGGTAGGTGTGATAAGGAGGATAGCCAGCCGTCGCAATTGACGCTGTGGGCTAAAGGGCGATTACCGATGGAATCGGGCCAAGAGAAGCAACCCGTTTTCTGTCACATCGTTTACCAGCCCGGCACTGCCCCGCCGTTAAAGATCGTCTCAGCCGCTTTTGCCACTTCAGGTGATTGATACGACTGGATAAACGCCTTCACATTCTCCGCGTCTTTGTTGTCTTCGCGCGTCACCACGATGTTCACGTACGGCGAATTTTTGTCTTCGATAAAGACGCTGTCATGCACCGGCGACAGCCCGGTTTGCTGAATATAGGTGGTGCTGATGATGGCGACATCCACTTTCGGGTCGTCCAGCACGCGCGGCAGCTGCGCCCCTTCCAGCTCCATGATTTTCAGCTGCTTAGGGTTGGCGGTAATATCCAGCGCCGTCGGCAGCAGCCCGATATCTGGCTTCAGGGTGATGAGCTTCTCTTTTTGCAGCAGCAACAGCGCGCGTCCCAGGTTGGTCGGGTCGTTTGGAATGGCAATGGTTGCCCCATCCTTCAGGTCAGACACGGATTTGATTTTGCGGGAATAGCCGGCCATCGGGAAAACAAAGGTGTTCGCCACGGCCACCAGCTTGTAGCCATGCGCCTTGTTATCCTCTGCAAGGAACGGACGATGCTGGAAGACGTTGGCATCCAGTTCCCCCTGGTTGGTGGCATCGTTAGGCAACAGCGAGCCGCTGAAGCCCACCAGCTCCACGTCCAGGCCATATTTCTCTTTTGCCACCTTTTTGGCGACTTCCGCCACGTCCTGTTCGGCGCCGTTGATGACGCCGACTTTAATGTGTTTGGCATCGCTGCCACTTTGATCGCACCCGGCCAGCAGCAGGCCAGCCAGTACCAGAGCACCTAATCGACGTTTCACAAGACAGTTCCTTTTGCTGAATGTTGTAGTGACTATATCGACAACGAGGCGGTGAAATAAAAACCGAAAAAGAATCAATAAGAAGGATAAGTTATATGCGGCTATGGCCGGCTGGCGCTGCGCTTACCCAGCCTACGGATTCAAAGCTTAAAGGGCTTTCGCCAGGTAATGTCGCTGCATGCCCGGATAAGGATAATCCTGCAAAGACATTTGCAGTTGGTACCCCTGTTTTTCATAGAACGGCCGCGCCTGGAAGCTGACGGTATCGACCAGCGCGTGCTTGCAGCCTTTGCGTCTGGCTTCCTCTTCGGCCGTTCTGATGAGCTGGCTGCCGACGCCAGTTCCCCGTACGGTGTCGCTCACCCAGAGATAGTCGATGTTCAGCCAGTCGCCTTTGCGCACCCCAATGAGCCCGCCGAGCATGGTGCCGTTTTCGTCCCGCACGTAAACGCCAATATCACCACTAAAGATCGCCATATCCAAAAATTGCGCGTTGTAGGCACGCAACCCCACTAATAACTCTTCTTTTTCCTGCTGCGTAACCGTATTGGTAATGCTCAGTTGCATGGCGTTCTCCCTGTTTTTGTGTGCTGTTTGACTATCTCACAGATACTTTACGGAGAAAATTCATACTTTCGGCTGGCGTCGCTACACTGAATGTAACGATATATTTCATGGGAAGCCTGTGACGTCTAAAGGGGGTTGTTGATGAAAGCTGCGCACCTGGTCTGCCTGCTGGTTTGTCTGCTCTTCGCCGCGTTTGTCCATGCTCAGGAAAAAGAGGATCCGGCGAAAGAGGCGCAGATTAAGCAACAGGTCCTGAAAGATATTAAGAAAACCTGTACGCCACAGAAAAAGCAGAGCGATAAGGCCTGGCAGGCAATGATTTTGTCATCGGAGGCCAACCAGCTGCTGATCAAAAACGCCATCACCGCCGTGAAGCGCGACAATCTGGACGCCTACTGGGATGCGGTCAGTCAGGTGGATTGTATGGAAGATTATTGAGGCTTCTCGCCGGGTGGCGGCTGCGCCTTACCCGGCCTACACAACATTTTTAACGTTTACGCACATCCGGAATAATTAAATCCCCGCGCAGCACATACGAGCCCAGCATCTGCGTTTTCTCCGTCAGCCAGCTCACGATACGCGCCGCCATGGCATCCATAGAATATTCAATCGCCGGGATCACCGGAATACCCGGCAGGTGCAGCGATCCGGCCAGGCTAAAGACCATAATGTCGTCCGGCACGGATTTATTAAACGCCTGCAGCTGCGGGATCACCCGCTGGGCTTCCTGCTCGTCCGCCACCAGCAGCGCGTTGAAGTTCAGCGTGCTGGCGTTATTCAGCAGCTCCTGTAGCGCAACGGACGAGGAGGTCGCGTCCATGAACACAAGGTTGCGATTAAAGGGCAGGAAATTTTTCTCCAGCGCGTGCTTGTAGCCGAGCAGAACCTGGTCGGCAAACCCGCTGCCGTGCGGGTGGATCAGGGCAATCTGGCGTCGCCCCTGGCTGGTCAGGTAGTTACAGGCGGTTTCGGCGGCGAAGGCGTGATCGAACTGAATGCTGTTGGAATTATCAGACTCCATGCAGTCGACCAGGATGACGTTGTCCATGTCGACGTCCAGCGGGAAACGCGCGCCAATCACCAGGATGTCATCGCAAAGCCCGCGAGAGAGTTCTTCAAGGGCGTGCATCACTTCCGCTTTACTGTGCGCGAAGCGCAGCAGCAGGTGTTTTTGATGCTGGCTGAGCTGTTTTTCCAGCGCGTAGAGATAACCGGTGGTCTGGTTAATATTTTCCTGCGCGCAAATGACCCCGATACAGCCCGTCGACTGGCTCAGCAGCGACTGGGCAATCACGTTAGGCCGGTAGTTCAGCTCATCCACTGCTTTCAGTACGGCCTGACGGCTGGCTTCCTTTACGCCACGCGACCCACTCAACACTCGCGATACCGTGGCTTTTGACACCCCGGCAAGACGTGATACATCATTGATTGTCGACATCTCTTTCCCCTGGCAGGCTTACCTCGCGCCTGCAAATTCCATGACCGCTTCGGCTCACATTATAGCCAGAACGGAGTATATCCGTTTCCGTTTTCCATGGAAACCGATTTTCCGTTTCCACTCAAAATGATGCCAAAACAGCCAAATTATGTGACCTGCATCCGGTTAATTAGCCTCATAAGTATTGGATCTTGATGGTTGTCACAGTTCTGTCTTTTATGAATGGAAACCGGTTTCCGTATCATGTCCAATCATCCTCGCAATAACTTTTTACATTTAGAGGATGGTTGTCGATGTTCAAGATTATGCTGTGCTGCTCTGCAGGGATGTCCACCAGCCTGCTGGTCAGCAAAATGGTCGATGTCGCGAAAGAACGTGGTTTGCCGGTGAAGATTGATGCGTACGGTGTTTCCGAATTTGATACGCAGTTTCCGCAATACCAGGTCGTCCTTCTCGGACCGCAAGTGAAATACATGTTACAGACACTCTCAGACAAGGCGGCGACGCATGGCATTCCGGTGCAGCCCATCGACATGATGGACTACGGCATGCAGCGTGGCGATAAAGTACTGGACTATGCTCTGTCGCTCATCGAAGCGGCACACTAAAAGGTGTTCACATGAGTTCGTTATATCAATCCATGGTCGCGGTGATTGAGCAGTCAATTACCCCGCTGGCCGCGAAGCTCGGTCAGCAAAAGTATGTGATTGCCATTCGCGACGGCTTTACCGCCGCGCTGCCGTTTATGATCATCGGCTCGTTTATGCTGGTGTTCATCTTCCCGCCGTTCTCGGCGGATACCACCAACAGCTTCGCCCGCGGCTGGCTGGATTTCTCCCAGACCTACCGCGAACAGCTGATGCTGCCGTTTAACCTCAGCATGGGCGTGATGACCTTCTTCATCTCGGTAGGGATTGGAGCGAGCCTGGGGCGTCAGTTTAACCTCGATCCGGTGATGTCCGGCCTGCTGGCCTTTATGGCCTTCCTGCTGGTCGCCGCGCCGTATGCCGACGGCAAAATCTCGACCCAGTATCTCTCCGGTCAGGGCATCTTCACTGCGCTGATTACCGCGATCTACGCCACCCGCGTCTATGCCTGGCTGAAGCAGAACAACGTCACCATCCGCCTGCCGAAGGAAGTACCCACCGGCGTGGCGCGTTCGTTTGAGATCCTGATCCCGGTGATGGTGGTGATCGGTACGCTGCACCCGCTGAACCTGTTCATTGAAGCGCAGACCGGAATGATCATCCCGCAGGCGATCATGCACCTGCTGGAGCCGCTGGTATCCGCGTCCGACTCCCTGCCCGCCATTCTGCTCTCCGTGCTGCTGTGCCAGATCTTCTGGTTCGCGGGTATCCACGGCTCGCTGATTGTTACCGGCATCATGAACCCGTTCTGGATGGCCAACCTCTCGGCAAACCAGGCGGCACTGGCCGCAGGCGCGGCGCTGCCGCACGTTTACCTGCAGGGCTTCTGGGATCACTACCTGCTGATTGGCGGCGTCGGTTCCACCCTGCCGCTGGCGTTCCTGCTGCTGCGCAGCCGCGTTACACACCTGCGCACCATCGGAAAAATGGGCGTGGTGCCGAGCTTCTTTAACATCAACGAACCGATTCTGTTCGGCGCGCCGATCATCATGAACCCGATGCTGTTTATCCCGTTCGTGTGCGTTCCGCTGGTCAACGCTTGCCTGGCGTACGGTGCAACGAAGCTCGGCTGGCTGGCACAGGTCGTCTCGTTAACCCCGTGGACTACCCCAGCACCGATTGGCGCCTCGTGGGCGGCAAACTGGGCGCTGAGCCCGGTGGTAATGTGCCTGGTCTGCATGGTGATGTCCGCGCTGATGTACCTGCCGTTCCTGCGCGCCTACGAGCGTACGCTGATTAAAAACGAAGAGCAGAAAGCCCAGGCTGCAACCGTGGGTGCCGCTGAAGCCACAAGCAATTAAGTCAAAGAGGAAGGGTCATGAAATACGCATTTCCCGATAACTTCTGGTGGGGCAGCGCAAGCTCCGCTCTCCAGACGGAAGGGGCAAGAGAGGGTGAAACCACGTGGGATTACTGGTTTGCCCGCGAGCCGAACCGTTTTCACAACGGCGTGGGGCCGCAGCAGACCTCCACGTTTTATCAGCACTGGAAAACGGACATTCAACTGTTGAAACAGCTGAACCACAACAGCTTTCGCACCTCGATTAGCTGGGCGCGCCTGATCCCCGACGGTATCGGTGAAGTGAACCCGGACGCGGTCGATTTTTATCATCAGGTCATTGATGAGCTGAATGAACAGGGCATCACGCCGTTCATCACCCTGTTCCATTTCGACATGCCGATGGCGATGCAGGAGATAGGCGGCTGGGAAAACCGTGACGTGGTGGACGCGTACGCCCGCTATGCGCATATTTGCTTCGAGCTGTTCGGCGACCGCGTGCTGCACTGGTTTACCTTCAACGAGCCGATCGTGCCGGTGGAAGGCGGTTATCTGTACGACTTCCACTATCCGAACGTGGTGGATTTCCGCCGGGCGGCCACCGTGGCGTATCACACGGTGCTGGCGCATGCGAAGGCGGTTCAGGCCTACCGCGCCGGGCACTACGCGGGGGAGATCGGCATCGTGTTGAACCTGACGCCGTCGTATCCGCGCTCGCAGAACCCGGCTGACGTGAAGGCGGCGCACGTTGCGGATCTGATGTTTAACCGCAGCTTCCTCGACCCGGTGCTGCGCGGGGAATACCCGGCGGATCTTGTGGCGCTGCTAAAATCTTACGACCAGCTGCCCGCCTGCAAGCCGGAAGACGGTTTCCTGATTGCGGAAGGGAAAATCGACCTGCTCGGCATTAACTACTATCAGCCGCGTCGCGTGAAGTGCCGCGACAGCGCGGTGAACCCGCAGGCGCCGTTTATGCCGGAATGGTTCTTTGATAGCTACGAGATGCCGGGCCGCAAGATGAACCCGTACCGCGGCTGGGAAATCTACGCTCCGGGTATTTACGATATTCTGGTCAACCTGCGCGACAATTACGGTAACCCCCGCTGCTTTATTTCTGAAAACGGGATGGGCGTCGAAAACGAGCAGCGCTTTATTGAAAACGGTCAGATTAACGATCAATACCGCATCGAGTTTATTTCTGAGCATTTAGCCTGGCTGCATAAGGGCATTAGCGAAGGGTGCAATTGTCTTGGCTACCATATGTGGACGTTTATTGATAACTGGTCGTGGTGCAACGCGTATAAAAATCGCTACGGATTTATTCAGCTCGATTTAAATACGCAACAACGTACCATTAAGAAAAGCGGAGAGTGGTTTGCCGCTACCGCCTTAAATAACAGCTTTGATAAAGAGTAATGATGATGATCGCACTAGAAGAAGCCGTAATGGAAATTATCGTCAACGCCGGTCAGTCCCGCAGCCTGTGCTTTGAAGCGCTGCACGCGGCGCGTCAGGGCAACATCGACGAAGCCAAAAGCCTGCTGCGCGAAGCTGACGGCTACGCGCGCCAGGCGCACAAGATGCAGACCAAACTGATCGAGCAGGATGCGGGCGAAGGCCGCCAGCCAATGACGTTAATTATGGTGCACGCGCAGGATCATTTAATGAATTCCTTATTAGCGCGTGAACTGTCTGAAGAAATTATTCATTTATATCAGAGATAGTCTATGGCGAAATAAATTAATGCAATACCTCTGTACCTAAAACTAGAAATCCACTTGTTCTGATGATAGCGACATATTCTGTCAGATCGGAGCGGGATGGTTATTGTCTGAATAAAATTAAACTATATTGAGATAACCATGAATACGATTAAAAAACTTCCATTAACCATGGCGGTTATCGCCGCGCTTTGCCCAATTTCCGTGCTCGCACAGGAATTCACCCAGGAGCAAATCGACGCCATTGTGGCGAAAGCGGTGGATAAAGCCCTGGCCGAGCGCCAGGCCAAAATGGATGCCGCCGTCGCGAAAAAAGCGGACGTGGTGACCGAGCCGCAAAGCGCGGCGCAATCCCCGGATATGGCGATCCCGTTCGGGATTAAATTTACCGGCTACGCCCGCTACGGCGCGCACTTCCAGGCCGCCGATCAGAAATACGTGGCTGTCGATGGCTCCTACAACGGCGCGTCCGCGATTGGTCGTCTGGGTAACGAAGGCAACGGCGGCGAGTTCCAGCTCTCTAAAGCCTTCAAGGGCGAAAACGGCGCCATCTGGGACATCAACGTGATGATCGACCACTGGGGCGACGAAGTTAACCTGAAAAAGGCCTACGCGGGGGTGACCAATATTATGGCCTCCAACCCGAACGCCTACTTCTGGGCCGGTCGTGACTTCCACCAGCGTCCGCAGCAGGGCATCAACGATTACTTCTGGATGAACCACGACGGCCAGGGCGCCGGGGTGAAGAACTTTGACATCGGCGGCGTGCAGTTCGACGTCGCCGCCGTGGCGGCAGTCGAATCCTGTAGCCCGGAAGTGATGGAAGACGAAGCGAACCCGTCGCGCATCACCTGTACCGGCGGTTCCGGCACCGGCGACAAGGGCAACTACGCCGCCACCTCCAAAATCCACGGCATGAAGCTCGGCCCGATCGACATGGAGCTGTACGCCAACTACGGCTTTGATTCGAAAGCGGTGGAGAGCGACGAGCGTCTGAACGCCTGGCAGGGCGGCGTGGTGCTGAGTCACACCAACGACAGCGGCGTGAACAAGGTGATCGCCCGCTACTCCGATAACGCGGACAACAGCGTGTTCAACAAAACTGAGGATCTGACCACGGTCTACGCCAGCTTCGAAGGGCTGTATAAATTCACCCAGGCCACGCAGGTGGAGTACATCCTCGCCTTCCACGACTACGACAACAGCCGCGATAAGACCGACAACCGTAAGAACTACAACGCCATCGTGCGTCCGATGCACTGGTGGAACGACGTTCACTCCACCTGGCTGGAAGCGGGCTGGCAGCACGTTGACTACGACAACGGCGGCGACAACAAGGGCTGGAAGCTGACCCTGTCGCAGAACATGTCTATCGCCATGGGACCTGAGTTCCGTCCGATGCTGCGCTTCTACGTGACCGGCGGCAAAGTGGATAACGCACGCACCGCGCGCGTGAACAACACCAAAGACGAGACGCTCGACGACTTCAACGTCGGCGCGATGTGGGAGGCGTGGTTCTAAGGTAAAAGCAAAACGGCAACGCAACGTTGCCGTTTTTAGTGTTTGCTCCCTCTCCCTGTGGGAGAGGGCCGAGGTGAGGGCATCAGGCCGCACACAACCATGCTATGCTGTTGACCGAATTAACGACAACATAGCAGGGGAGAACATGGGTTCCACACGTAAAGGGATGTTGAACGTCCTGATCGCCGCCGTTTTATGGGGCAGTTCCGGCGTTTGCGCACAGTACATCATGGAGAAAAGCCACATTTCTTCGCCATACCTGACCATGGTTCGCCTGCTGTTTACCGGCGTGATCCTTCTGACGCTCTCCTTCGTTCACGGCGACAAGATTTTCTCGGTCATCAGGCATCGCAAAGACGCCCTCAGCCTGCTGTTTTTCTCGCTGGTCGGCGCGCTCACCGTGCAGCTCACCTTCCTGCTGACGATTGAAAAATCCAACGCAGCGACCGCTACCGTGCTGCAGTTTCTGTCGCCAACCATTATCGTAGCGTGGTTTGCGCTGGCGCGGAAAACGCGCCCCGGCGTGTTTGTTCTGTCCGCGATTGTGACCTCGCTTGTCGGGACGTTCCTGCTGGTGACCCACGGCGACCCAACCTCGCTCTCCATCTCGCCAGCCGCGCTGTTCTTCGGCATCGCCTCGGCGTTTGCCGCCGCGTTTTACACCACCTATCCGTCAACGCTGATTGCCCGCTACGGCACATTGCCGATTGTCGGCTGGAGTATGTTGATTGCCGGGTTAATGCTGACGCCGTTCTACGCCGGACGCGGTACCACCTTCGTGATCGACGGCAGCCTGCTGCTGGCGTTTTTCTACCTGGTGGTGATCGGCACCGCGCTGACGTTCAGCCTGTACCTGAAAGGTGCGCAGATGATCGGCGGGCCGAAGGCGAGCATTCTGAGCTGCGCCGAGCCGCTGAGCAGCGCGTTGTTGTCGGTGATGTTGCTGGGCGTGGCGTTCACCCTGCCGGACTGGCTGGGGACGCTGCTGATCGTGTCGTCGGTGGTACTGATTTCGATGGATTCAAGAAGACGGGTGAGGACATCGGCGTGATCTACGAATAATAGTGATAGCGGCACATTAAAATAGTAAGAGCGCTATCTGACACCCCGTAAACCAGACGGTCAGTATCATTGATTCGACGGGACCAGTATCCGGAAAGGTTACCTTTAAGCGGTTCCGGCTTACCCAGGCCATCGAAGGGTTGACGCTTCGCATCTTCAATCAATTTATTGATTCTGCGAAGCGTTTTCTTGTCCTGCTCCTGCCACCACAGGTAATCATCCCAGCCGTTGTCAGTCCAAATCAGTAGCCTGGTCATCTATCAGATCCCTTTGGATAGTTTTTCCGGTGTTTGCCTGTGCGATTGACTCCATCAGTCGACTGGCGTTGGCAGGCGAACTCATCAGATGGATGGTTTCCATCATTGAGTTGTAGTGCTGCAGAGACATCACCACCGCATCCCCTCCGTTTCGGCGGCTGATGATGGTTGTCTCCACATTGTCATTCACGTCGTCCAACACATCTTTGAGTCGGCTTCGTGCTTCGGTAAACGTCACAACCTGCATATTTCCTCCTGTACAAGTTACGGTACAAGTATATCGATGAAGTGACTATTTATCAATCAACGCGCCTTCACCTTCCCTGCCACCAGCAGTGCCGTCAGCAGCATCAGCGTACCGGAAATCACCAGCGGTGACGTCAGCCCCAGGTGGTCGAGCGCCACGCCGCCAATCGCCGCGCCGCAGGTGTTTGCCAGCTGGATCACCGCCACCTGAATCGACCCGGCTTTTTCCGCCTGATCGGCGAGCGAGCGGGTGATCCACGTCGACCAGCCCACCGGCACCAGCGCAAAGGCAAAGCCCCAGATAATCGCAATCGCCGACGCGACCCACTTATCGCTACCCCACAGCACCAGCACCGTGGCGCTCGCAGCCAGCACCAGCGGCGCCCCCGCCAGCGCCACCTTCAGGGAGCGTTTCAGGAACTGCGACGACAGCGAGGTGCCGACAAAGCTGGCAATACCAAAGCTCAGGAGCACCAGCGTCAGGCCGTCGACGTCAAACCCCGCCATGGTCATATACACTGGGCGGATATAGGTAAAGAAGGCAAACTGCCCGGCAAAGGACATAAAGATCGCGGTCATTCCCGCCAGCACGCCGGGGCGCTTCAGCAGGCTGAACATGTTCTGCTTGTGGTGCGCCGCTTCGCCCGGCAGGGACGGCAGCGCCTTCCACACCCAGATAACGCAGAGCAGGCCCATCACTGCCGCCGCGTTGAAGACGTTACGCCAGCCGATAATCCCGCCGAGGAAGCTGCCCAGCGGCGCGGCAATCACCAGTGCGATAGAGACCGCGCCAAAGATGACGGACAGCGCTTTCGGCACGGTGCGCGCAGGCACCAGGCGCATGGTCAGCGAGGCGGACATCGCCCAGAAGCCGCCGAGCCCCAGCCCCAGACAGGCGCGCCCCAGCAGCAGCAGGGTAAAGCTTTCCGCCAAGGAGACCAGCAGGCAGGAGAGCGTCAGCAGCACGCTGAACAGAATGACCACCTTGCGGCGGTCGATGGTGCCAATCACCTGGGTGATAAACAGGCTGGCAAACATCGCCACAAAGGCGGTGACGGTAACGGACTGCCCCGCCACGCCTTCGGAAATGCCCAGATCCTGCGCCATCGGCGTCAACAGGCTCACCGGCAGAAACTCAACGGTAATCAGGCAGGCGACGCAGAATGCCACGGCGAAAACGGCCGACCAGTTGGGGCGTGAAACTTCGCTGGTCTGCGGTCTGGTCGAGGGCTGGATATGTTCTGTCATGGCGTCACCTGAAGATAAAAACGTGCGGAAAAGTCGCGCAGTTTATCATCAAAAGTGTGACGAATTTAACGATTTGACAGCTTTTTCAGCTTTTTAATGCCGGGCGGCGCTGCGCTTGCACCGGCCTACGGGGCTTGTAGGCCCGGTAAGCGAAGCGCCACCGGGCAAAATTACCCGCGAGCCTTAAGGGCGGCATTCGCTAATCCCACGATCCACTCCTGATGCCCGTTAATCATCGGGTTCGGCACGGTGCGTGCTAATTCCTGCGCCGGCACGCCTTTCTGCGACTCCTGAGTCAGAATGCGCACGCGGTTGCCCGGTAAGTCTTCAAACAGCCAGGCGTGGATCACGTCGAGACGCGAATTTGCATCCCCTTCCACCCAGCCGTGCCACGCAATACGTGCCGCTTCACCCTCAACGGGAGGCACATACTCCGTCACCTGGGCCTCAACCGGAAAGCCAAAGGTGGTGAAGCGGAAGCGGGCGTTAGCGCTCAGTTCAGGGCCGCTGCCGTCGTGAAAACGGATATCCTCGGCGTTACTGTAGTAGCCCGGCCACAGCGTAGTGTCATTAAGCTGCGTCCAAATCTCTCTTGCGCTCAGTCCGGCGACGATAATTTCGTTGGATGCAAAGTTATCGGTGGTGCCGGGCAGGTAGTCGTTCGGCCAGATAATGGCGGATTGTTTCATGGTTCACCTCATCGGTTAGTTGATAAGGTGATGGTGCGCCCGGGAGAGGTATAAATCTAATGATGATGCTTTATACTCTTCATCACGATTCGTGATATCAGTGCAAATAAAACACGCCCTCTTCCGGCAGGAAGAATTGGTTATAGCGCAGCTGAAAGGCGTTTAGCTCCTGTGGGTCTGGCTCTATCTCGCGCATAAAGCCGAGCGCGAGGCGGATTTGCGCATCTGTGATGGGCGAAGCCAGACGGGCTTTGCGCAGCATGCGGTGCCAGGTGTGCAGGTTCTCTTCACTGCCATCGACAATGCAGACCTGCCAGATAAGCAGTACCTGGGCGGCGTTTTGCAGATGCGCCTCGTCGGGGCGCTCCAGGTAGCGGATAAACTCATTCCCGGAGGATTTTCCAAACTGGTCGATCATCGACTCGACCGGCATCGGGGTGATCCCCAGACGCTCGCTTAAACGTTTGATGGCGCGGCGGGAGTCCGAGGTCAGTACACGAAACCCAACCACAAACACCACGGCAAGCGTTGCCAGCATTATCCAGACCATGCGTTCTCCTTAGACTAGCCGCTCATCATAGCGGGAAACGCAGCGCGTCGACAGCAGGCAGCGCCATAATAGTGAACGGAAAAGAGGTGGAAAAACGTCATGAAAGCGGATCTGCGCACGCTGGATCTTAACCTGCTGAAAACGCTGGACGCCCTGCTGGACGAGCGCAGCGTTACCCGCGCGGCGGCGCGTCTAGCCCTGACCCAGCCTGCCGTGAGCGGCATGCTCAACCGCCTGCGGGACTACTTCGACGACCCGCTGTTTATCCGCGCGCCGCACGGGATAGTGCCGACCTCGCGTGCGGAAGAACTTGCTGCACCGGTGAAGCGCATCCTGGCGGATATCGACGTGCTGCTGCAGCCCGTCTCGTTTGACCCGCTCACTGCCAACCTGACCTTCACCCTTGCCGCGACGGACTACGCCCTGCGCGCGGTGGTGGTGCCGTTTATTGCCGTCCTTAAGGTGCAGGCTCCCCACATCCGCGTGCGCGTGGTGCCGGTTGAACCCGATCGTCTCATCGCTCAGCTCGAGCAGGGAAAAATCGACCTCGCCCTCCTGACCCCCCACACCACGCCGGACGAACTCCACAGCCGCGCGCTTTATGATGAACGGTACGTTTGCATGATGCGCGCCACTCATCCTGACGCGGGAAAAGCGCTGTCGTTAGACCGATTCTGCGCGCTGGAGCATGTGCTGGTCTCCTATGAAGGGGAAAGCTTTCACGGCGTCACTGACGACGCGCTGGCGAAGAATGGGCGGGTCCGCCACATCGGGCTATCGGTGAGCAGTTTCCTGGTTCTGCCAGACGTGCTCGCGATCAGCGATATGATTGCCGTGGTGCCGGAGCGGATGGCGGAAAACCGGGCGGGAATGTTTGTTTGTGATACGCCAGTATCAGTGCAGGGATTCACCAAAAGCATGGCCTGGCACGGGCGCTCGCATCGAAACCCCGCGCAGATATGGCTGCGCGGGTTACTGCTGGAGACCAGTCAGCGCGCCTGAAGCCCTTTCAGCAGCGCCTCGTGGAAGCGGGCAGGATCCTGCATCTGCGGGGCGTGGCCCATGTCGTTGAACTCAACCAGCGTCGCGTGCGGGATACGCTTCGCCGTCTCTTTGCCCAGCACCGCATAGTTACCGAGCGTCTTGCGGATCTCCGGTGGGGCGAGATCTTTCCCTATGGCGGTGTTGTCCTTCGTGCCGATCATCAATAATACCGGCATCTTCAGTTCACTAAATTCGTAGACAACCGGCTGGGTGTAGATCATGTCGTAGAGCAGCGCCGAGTTCCAGGCCACGCGCGCTTTGCCCGGCCCGTTGTTCAGTCCGGCAAGCATGGTGACCCAGCGTTCGTACTCCGGCTTCCACTCCCCGGCGTAGTAGGTGTTTTTCTCGTACTGACGAATGCCGTCGGCGCTGACCTTCAGCTCGCGCTGGTACCACTGGTCGACGGTAATATGCGGCACGCCGCGCGCTTTCCAGTCTTCAAGCCCTATTGGGTTCACCATCACCAGCTGCTCGACCTGCTGCGGCCACATCAGCGCGTAGCGGGTCGCCAGCATGCCGCCGGTCGAATGGCCAATAACCGTGACGCGATCGACGCCCAGCGATTTAAGCAGCGCGTGGGTGTTATCCGCCAGCTGCTGGAAGGTGTACTGATAATGCTCTGGCTTGGTGGATTTACAGAAGCCGATCTGGTCGGGTGCGATCACGCGATACCCGCTGGCCGACAGCGCGCGGATCGTGCCGTCCCAGGTGCCGGCGCAGAAGTTTTTACCGTGCATCAGCACGGCGGTGCGGCCGTTGGTTTTTTCCGGCTTCACGTCCAGGTAAGCCATATCCAGAGACTGGTTTTGCGAGGTAAAGGTAAAGTGTTTTACCGGCCAGCCGTAGTCAAAACCTTCCAGCTTCTCGCCGTAAGTGGGGGCATCCGCGGCCATTACGGGGGAGGCCAGCGCCATCAGCAGCGCCAGGCAGGACAATCGTCGGGTCAACATGCAAGCTCTCCGTTAGCAAAAGGGGCTAAGGCTGCGCGAAAGGCGGCAGCAAAAAACACTGTAGAGCATGGAGAGGAGCGGATGTGTAAAGCGGGGTAAAGGTAGGACGAGCAAATAAAAAAGCCCGGCATCACACACCGGGCAAAGAAGTTACCTGCACACTCAGGCTGCTTTCAATTTCTGCTTCTGCGCACGATTCTCACGGCGGATCTTACGTTCTTCCAGCACCGCGACCATCGCCATCAGGACGATACAGCCAATGGCCGCCGCGTCCAGCGCCGCGAAGGTGCCCGCCCAGCCGGTGAGGCCGAAAATCGGCGTGCCGTCGGCGATCATCCCCAGGCCCAGCTTGGCGA
Source organism: Enterobacter sp. SGAir0187 (assembly GCF_002952735.2). Classification (NCBI taxonomy): domain Bacteria; kingdom Pseudomonadati; phylum Pseudomonadota; class Gammaproteobacteria; order Enterobacterales; family Enterobacteriaceae; genus Enterobacter; species Enterobacter sp. SGAir0187. The sequence goes on from NZ_CP025034.2 coordinate 2,545,964, forward strand.
AGCTGTCGCCGATCAGGTAGGCGAAGGTGCCTTTAATCCCATCGGCGGCGCCGATCGCTTTTTTCGGGACGAAGCCCACTGCCGCCACGCCGATCAGCAGCTGCGGACCAAACACCAGGAAGCCGAGCGCAAACAGGGATGCGAGGTAAACGTACTGGTTGCTGGCGTGCTGGTAGACGCCGAGGGTGGCGATAATCAGCGCCAGCGCGATACAGGCCACCAGCGCGCGACGGCCGTTGGCGAGGTCGGAGAGCCAGCCCCACAGCAGCGTGCCGACCAGCGCACCCACTTCAAACAGGGTGAAGCCCTGAATCGCGACCTCTTTAGAGAGCTTCAGCTCCTGGAAGGCGTACACGGTAGACCACTGGTCGATGCCGATGCGCACCACGTAGAGGAAGATGTTTGAGAAGCAGAGCAGCCAGATCACTTTGTTTTTCAGCACGTATTCAACAAAGATCTGCCATTTGGTCATCTCATTCTCTTCGGTCTCTTTGTCCTCTTCGCTGATCTCCTCGCCGAACAGCTCTTCAGCTTTGCCGAGGCCGTAGGATTCGGGGGAGTCGCTGCCGAAGCGCAGGCCGATAAAACCGACAATCAGGGCGATAATCGACGGGAAGATAAACATACCGATGACGTGGCCGTCGAACAGGTAGTTTGCGCCAAACAGCGCCACGCCTGCCGCACCCGCCCCGCCGAGGTTGTGGGAGATATTCCACATGCCGAGGTACGACCCTCGCTTGCGGCGCGGCGTCCATTTGGTGATGGTGGAGTAGCTGCACGACCCGCCGGTACTCTGGAAGAAACCGCTCAGGGCGTAGAAGGCGATCATCAGGAACAGGCTAACGGACCCTGCGCCCATGCTGGCGCTGAAGCCGAGCATACAGATGGCGGAGAGGATCAGCATAAACGGCAGGAACTGCTTGGTGTTTTTGCCGTCCGCGTAGTAGGACACGACGGTTTTTCCCACGCCGTAGGTGATGGAGAAGCCCAGGCCAATCATCCCCAGCTGCGTCATGCTCAGCCCGTAGGTGGAGATCATGTCGTTCTGCGCGATGTTAAAGTTTTTGCGGATCAGGTACATGGTCAGGTAGCCGATGAAGACCACCAGATAGGACTGCATGAACGGTTTGAACCACATTTTGCGCCGCACATCGAGCGGCAGATCCAGGGTCGGCTTGCGCACCTGGTTTAAGAAGGCCAGCATGGTTGGTTTACTCCTGAGCTGATTTTTGCAGCATTGTAAAAATCAGCCGGGAGAGATGCCTGAGACAGCGTCCAGGTAAAACCGGGAAAATTTCTTAGTTTTGCGCCACTCGGGGTGAAAAGGTGAGGCGCATCACATCACACTGGCTTCACGCGGGGCCTGCGCATGTAAAAACGGCAGCAGCAGCAGGGCGGAAATTCCCGCCGCGATGGCGATCACCGCGAAGAAACCGCTCCAGTGCCAGATGTCGATGACCCGCGCCAGCGGCCAGCCGGAGAGCGATGCGCCGAGGTAGGCAAACAGCCCGACAAAGCCCGTCGCCGCGCCTGCCGCCTCTTTGTGGGAGCACTCTGCCGCCGCCATGCCGATGAGCATCTGCGGGCCGAACACGAAGAAGCCGGTGGTGAAGAAGCACGCCGCCTGCATCACGTAGCTGGCGAACGGCATCAGCCACAGCGAGCCGACCGAGAGCAAAATCCCGGCGGCAAAAATCAGGTTCATCGGGCCGCGGTTGCCGTTGAACAGCTTATCCGAGCCCCAGCCCGCCACCAGCGCGCCGATAAACCCGCCCAGTTCGAACATCGTGACCGCCGAGTTGGCGGTCACCAGGTCCACGCCCAGCGTCTCGGACATGTACAGATTGCCCCAGTCGTTGATGGCCGCGCGCACCACGTAGACCAGCACGTAGCAGAGCGAGAGGAGCCAGATGTAGGGGTTTTTCAGCACGTATTTGGTGAGGATCTCCTTGCGGGTCAGCCCCGCGCCCTCCTGCTGCTGGGCAATCTCCATCTCGTCGTGCCGCCAGTCGCCCACCGCAGGCAGGCCGACGGTTTGCGGCCTGTCGCGCAGGCGCCAGCAGAGGAACAGCCCGGCGACAATCGCGAGGCCACCGGCAATCATCATCCCCGCGCGCCAGCCGTAGTGCAGCGCTGCCGCGCCCACCACCATCGGGATCAGCGCCCCACCGACGTTATGCGCGGTGTTCCAGATGGCCCACCAGCCGCCGCGCTCGTTGCGCGAATACCAGGCGGTGAGCAGGCGAGCGCAGACCGGCGCGCCCCAGCCCTGGAAGAAGGCGTTCAGCGCCCACAGCAGGGCAAAGGCCCACAGCGAGGTAGAGAAACCAAACAGGATGTTCACCACGCCGGTGGCGATCAGCCCTACGCCCATGAAATAGCGCGCGTTGGAGCGATCGCTGACGATGCCGGAGAAGAACTTCGACAGGCCGTAGGTGATGTAAAACAGCGTCGCCAGCAGGCCGATGTCGGTGCGCGTCATCACGCCGCTGGCAAGAATTTCCGGCGCGGCGGCGTTGAAGCTTTTGCGGGTGAAGTAGAACAGCGCGTAGCCGAGCCAGATGGCGATCAGAATATGGCGACGCCAGTAGCGGTAGCGGGCGTCGATTTCCGCTTTGTCGCCAATCGGCGCGGCGCTGGCAGGGGTTTTAAACATGGTAGCTCCGTAGCGGCAGGCTGACGCTGACGCGCGTTCCGTGGGTACAGGAGAGGTTCAGCGTGCCGCCCAGCGCCTTTACGCGCTCACGCATGCCCGCCAGGCCAAAGCCCTGCTGGCCGGAGCCCGGCGGCAGGCCGCAGCCGTCGTCTTCAATTATCAGCATCAGGCGTTCGTCCTGCTGCCAGCCCTGTATCGTGACCGCGCTGGCATTGGCGTGTTTAACAATATTGTTCAGTCCTTCCTGACAGACGCGGAAAAGGGTCACGCGCTGGCCTTCGCTCAGCGCAGATTCGTTAATTCGCCAGTCGAGATGGCTGACAATGCCGCGGCTTTCCAGCTCCATCTCGCGCATCAGGGAACGCACCGCCTGCTCCAGCGACAGGTCGTCGAGCTGGCGCGGACGCAGCCTGCCGAGCAGGCGTCGCACCGAGTCATACACGCCCAGTGAAAGCTGCTCGATATGCGCTCCGCCCTGCTTCACGCCCGCGTTTTCCGCCGCCAGACGCTGGACAATGCCCGCCTGAGTGCGGATGGCGGTGATCGTCTGGCCGATATCATCGTGCAGCTCGCGGGCGACCTCCTGCCGCACGCTCTCTTCCGTCTCCAGAAGGCGTTCAGCCAGACGCCGGTTGCGCGCCAGCTCCGTTTGCAGGGACTGGTTCAGCTCGCGCAGACGCTGAATACCCGCCCCGAGCAGCAGCCCGGTCAGGCTCTGGGCCAGCAGCGAGAGCAGCAGATCCACCGGATGGTCGTGCCAGGTCTGGCTGGCAATCAGCGCGATGGCGTTCATCAGGGTCGCGATCAGCGCCCCCTGCCAGCCGTAGTGCCAGGCCAGGGCGATAATCGGCAGCGCCAGGCAAAACGGCGTGAAGCGTGAAAGCTCGGCAGGTAGACCCAACTGAAGCCAGAGGCTCACCACGAACAGCAGCAGATACCAGATGAGATGCCGGGCGCGCCAGTTCACCGGTTGGGACACCAGCCCAGGGCCAAGCGGTTGCCAGACGGTGCTGGAGAGATAGTGCCAGATAACGAGGCAGGTCGGCGCGAGCGTCAGGCCACCGGTGAGGGTGAGCAACAGCGCGTTGAGCATCTCCTTGTCGCCAACCCACGGCAGGGACTGCAGCAACGCGGCGGCAATCAGCGCCGCCCCCTGACGCAGCAGCGTGCGCCAGTCGCGCTGGTAGCGGTAGCGGGAAATCAGGGCAACGGGGAGAAGCGTAAGCAGGCTTCCGGTCATCAATAAGGGAAGATGCGCGAGGGCCACCTCCTGCGCCAGCCAGACCAGCATCAGCCACTCCGCGCCGAGCAAAACGGGCCAGTAGCCGCGCGGGCACTGGAGCATTAGCCCCAGCCGCAGGCCAAAGGGAAACAGCAGCACCGCCAGCTCAGGACGTTCCACCAGATGCAGGCTGATGCTCCACAGGCAGAACCAGGCGGCGGAGAAGATGAAAAAGCTGGCAACGACGGCGATCAGCCGCGAAAACACGGGACTCATTGCCAGCTGTCGAACATGCGGCGCGCCAGCTCGACGTCGTTGCTGACATTGAGTTTTTCCATCAGGTTGGCGCGATGGACGTGCACGGTTTTCGGGGACAGATCCAGCTCGGCGGCAATCTCTTTTACCGACATCCCCTGCGCGAGCTTCTCCGCCACCTGGCGCTCGCGTCTGGTGAGCGGATCCTGACGTCCGGCCGCCAGCTTGATGGCGATATCCGGCGTCAGGTAGCAGCCGCCGGTGGAGACGGTACGCACCGCGGCGATCAGCTCGTCCGGGCTACAGCGTTTTGAGAGGAACCCGCGCGCCCCCGCGTTGAGCGCCTGCTCCACCAACGCCGGGCTGTCGTGGACCGAGAGCATGATCGTCGCCATCCCTTTCGGCAGCTGGCTCAACAGCTCCAGCCCGGAGAGATCCGGCATCGAGATGTCACAGATACAGACCTGCACCCCGCGCCCCGGCAGGCCCGCCAGCGCCTCGCGACCGGAGCCAAACTCGGCCACGACCTGAAAATCCGGTTCGAGGTTGAGAAGTTGAGCAAAGCCAGAGCGGACGATAAGGTGGTCGTCGATAAGGGCGATGGTGGTCATGGTTTGATCCTGATGCGTGAACGCGCCGGATGGCGGCGTAAACGCCTTATCCGGCCTGCGTGTAAAGTCCTTGTAGGCCGGATAAGCGCAGCGCCATCCGGCAAAAAACGCTTACCTTAAGTGATTTATTCGAAGAACACCGCAATTTTGTTAAACATGGTGGGATCGGACTGGTTGCGCGCCACGTTGGTGACGTCCTCCAGCTTGTCGATCTGCGCCATCATCTGCTCCAGACGCTGGTCATCGTTGACCAGCAGCCAGATGCGGCTGTGCTCGCTGCCCTGAATCGGCAGACAGAGAATGCCTTCCACGTTAAACGCCCGGCGGGCAAACAGCCCGCAGACGTGGGTCATGACGCCGGGATGGTTGCGGACGGTGAGTTCCAGAATGACGTTATCATGTTGTTTCTGCATGGCTTATTCTCCCACCATCTCAGTATTTGCCGCACCCGGCGGCACCATCGGATACACTTTTTGTTCAGGGTCGATACGGACGTGGATCAGCGCCGGGCCAGGGCGAGAAATCGCCGCCTGCAGCGCCGCGTGGGCATCCTCTTCCGCGTTCAGATCGCAGGTGTGCAGGCCAAAGCCAGCGGCAATCTGCATAAAGTTAATCATCCCCGGATAGGTCGCCGCAAACACGCCCTGCTTGTAGAACAGGCTCTGCTGCTGGTGCACCAGGCCCAGCGCCTCGTTGTTCATCAGGATGATTTTTACGTCTAACTGGTTTTCGGCTGCGGTCGCCATCTCCTGAATGTTCATCATCAGGCTGCCGTCGCCGGAGAAGCAGATGACCTTGCGGTCCGGGTTGGCGAGCGCTGCACCAACTGCTGCAGGCAGACCAAAGCCCATGGTGCCGAGGCCGCCGGAGGTCAGCCACTGGCGTGGACGGTTCAGCGGGTAGGCCTGCGCGGTCCACATCTGATGCTGGCCCACGTCGGTGGTGATAATCGCGCTGTCGTCCACGCAGGCGGCAACGGCGTTGATAAGACCATAGTGGCTCAGCGGATCGCCTTCAGTTGGGATCGCGCCCGGGAACTCGCGCTGCAGATCGGCCACAAGCTGGCGCCAGTCGGCGCGATCGGTCGCCTCGGTTTGCGGGATCAGCTGCGCCAGCACTTCGGCCACGTCGCCCTGAATCGCCACGTGCGGCTGCTTGATTTTACCCAGCTCGGCGCGGTCGATATCCACGTGAATGATTTTGGCATTCGGGCAGAACTGCTCAGTTTTGCCAATCGCCCGGTCATCAAAACGCGCACCCATAACGATCAGCAAATCCGCCTCTTGCAGGATGTAGTTGGTGCTGCGCGCGCCGTGCATGCCCAGCATCCCCAGCGACAGCGGGTGCGCTTTTGGCAGCATGCCGAGCGCCATCAGGGTCATGGTGGTCGGCAGGTTGGCTTTTTCCGCAAACTGGCGGATTTCATCCGCGGCGTTAATCGCCCCGCCGCCCAGATAGAGCACCGGACGTTTAGCGGCGTTGATCATGGCGGCAGCATCGCGCACGCTCTCAGCGCTGAACTCCGGCGCAGGGGCACGTTCACCCGGCTCCGGCAGAACGTCGATCTCGATTTCTGCGGTCTGGACATCCTTAGGAATGTCTATCCACACCGGGCCCGGGCGGCCGGACTGCGCAATGCGGAACGCATCGCTGATAACCTGAGGAAGCTCGGCGATGTCGCGAACTAAATAGTTATGTTTGGTGATGGGGATAGAGATGCCGTAGGTATCCACTTCCTGGAACGCATCGGTACCGATCATCGAGGACGGCACCTGGCCGGTAATGCAGATCAGCGGAATGGAGTCGAGGCGCGCGTCGGCGATGGCGGTCACCAGGTTGGTTGCGCCCGGCCCGCTGCAGGCCATACAGACCGCCGGTTTACCCTGGGTACGCGCCATGCCCTGAGCGATAAAGCCTGCCCCCTGCTCGTGGCGTGCCAGGACGTGGCGGATCTGCGTGCTTTGGCTTAACGCATCGTACAGCGGCAGCACCGTGCCGCCGGGGATGCCCGCAACCGTGGTGATGCCCTGTCGCTCCAGCAGATGAACGATCAGCTGCGCGCCGGTAAAACGCGTCTTGGTGGATGTTGTGCCCGAACTTGCCATGCTCCAGTCCTTTTCTTCTGGGCCGACGTTACGCGTCGTATTTCAGGTTGCAGATGCGTTGGCTGCGTTCACTCACCCCAGTCACGTACCTGTGTACGCTCCCGGGGATTCGCTCACTTGCCGCCTTCCTGCAACCCGAACTACTTAGCGTATCCGGGAGGGGTCCTAAACGAAAAACCCCGCCCGGTTTGCGCCGGCGGGGTTTTGGATTCGTGTGTTGATCCAGTCCCTACGGCGCATTGCCGACGACCACCACCACACGCACGACGACCACTGCGGCTGGTTGCGCAGTTTTTAGTAGGGTCGAAGTGAAGATGGATGAAGTCATTGGGGACCTGTGTTTGGATTCATTGATTGAATTTATACAAACACAGGTTTTCGGGCGTGACAATGGAAAAATTTTCATCTGCGCAAAAATGCGTCAGGGATCACGTTTCAGTACGTTGCCCGCTCATTCCAGGAGTCACTATAGATGACATTGCCGTCGCAATGCTTCCAGGAGATTTTCTCATAGCGTATGAGAACCGTTTCAAGGTGTGTTCCCGTGTTTGCGCCGGGATACAGGTCAGGTGTGATTGAGGTTATTTTCACATTCTCCAGGAGGATATTAAAATATTCCTGTTCTAAACCCGCCTCATTAATCTGATACATCTTAATGGTGGCTGACTGGAGTGTTCTTCCCGTACTCAGCGCGCGAAAGAGAAGTGGGGTTACACGATCAAATTCTTTCTGGAACATGATGGGCATGTGTATGCGCGTGCCCGTCAATTTCCCGGTATTCCCGTCGACTGGGATGTTGACATTATGAGTGAACGATTTGAGCTCAATTGAACCTTCACGCCCTATTACAAGGCAGGGGCCCACCATGGGGGAACCATTTTCATCTGTAAGAAATAAATAAGCCGGATTTGACATAAAGAATCCCTGTTTTAAAATTCAATCGTACTTATCAAAGCGACCGAAAATTATTGGATGAACAATGATAAATACAACGATAGCAATAAATGTGAGTAATACCCAGTAGTCAGGCACCAACCACAGAAACAAAGAGGCGCATACAAAAACATAAACGGGAAATAAAATATCCGTAAAGAGAATTGATAACAGACTCTTAAACACGCTACTTGTCCCTTAAGTCGTCATAAATCGCTTCAAAATCCCTGTAGTATCCCATTTGAACCTTCTTAATCAGTTCAGACAGGAATGGTTCAATAAAGTAATAAAGCATCTCCAGTTGTGCGGCATAGAGAGTGGCGTAATACTTTGGGTCCAACGTTTTCAGGCGACGAGCAGCAAGCGCGCACTTCTGGTCCGTGCCAATGAGTTGAAATGCCATGACAACGTTCGGTACACGACGTGCAAGCCGTTCGACGACGATTTCTGAGAGCAGGCCAGATTTGGAAAGATATATTGCCAAACCCCATGCTATTGCTAAACGCGCTGCTTTGCTTGTCGGAATATTTTTAATAAGTCCGGTTACTTGTGAACCCGTCTTGTGGGCGCGATTTTGTTCATTTCCATTTTCAGAGTCATTTAGAACACTTTTAAAATAAAGATAGAGCATCTGTGCTATTACATCGTGATAGCAGGGAATTAAGCATGATGAGTACCAGCTTACACGCTCCATTCCTGAATAGATATCAGCGCCGATTCCCTTTAATGCTTTCCATGTCCCGGCAACGCCTTGCTGTCCATAAATAGCCAACTGTCTGTCGCTCTGGAACTTCATCTTCAAATAATCCGATGCTTGCATAACATATCCATATAATGCTTGTGGTTATAAGAATATACATTGAAAAGCAGTGTAATTCAAACCGGTGAAATTGCCTCAAAAATACATTCACGAGAAAAATAGTTCGATTAAATATTTTTTCTTACGTCTATATGCGATGCGATTTTAATATCCTGGCAAGTATGTTGTTTATATTAAATGGCTTATTTGGTGCTGCATCTCGTAAACTATCCTGGTTCCCCTGCATAAAATTGATTTCTTAAGAAGCCTGACCAGGCCACTGCTTATCCCGATATTTTTTTGGGCAGGCCAGAAAACAAAAAACCCCGCCGGAGCGAGGTTTTTATCAGGGTTTTACGGTTGGTCGCCGCAGAACACACTGTGTTACGTCAACGCAAAAAGTATACGCGATCGAAGACGAACGCGCAATTCCGGCACGGATTTTGACGTTTTTGAGTATGGATCGCCTTTCGATTTTTGTCCAAAAAATACTGTTCATACATACAGTATTTATCTATAATGAGGGTGTTCGCAGTGAGCGAGGGGGCCGCAGTTCTACCGGCGCAACGAAGTCCTGGCTGAAACGGGTGGTGCCGTCAGTGCCTTAACCCCTGAAGTGAGCACACTGTGTTACGTCAATCCAGGTGCTGGCAACAGGCGGCGGAAAGGTACGCCAGCATCGTGCTCCTTTTAACCAAAAGGAGACGCGTATGAGCGTAGTGGATATGGTGATACTTATCCTCAAACTCATTGTTGCAGTACTGCAACTGCTTGATGCTGTCCTGAAATTCCTTCGGTAATTCAGGTTCAAGTCGCACCTGAGAGGGGCGGGCAACCGCCCCTCTTTAATAACGAGGGAATGCTATGTCGCGTCTGTTAATTGAGCCTGTCACACCGGATGAGCCGGGGTATATCGCCCTGAAGGCGGAAAGTATTGCACTGAATTTTAACATGCTGCGCAGGCTCGAAGAGAGCTGGCAGCGGGGTGAGAACCGCTTTAACGCGCCGGGTGAAAAGCTGCTGGGTGCGTTTCTTAACGGCAAGCTGGTGGGCGTGTGTGGCCTCAACCGCGATCCGTTCAGCCAGCAGCCGCGCGCCGGGCGTATTCGCCATCTCTACGTCAGCGAGAAGTGCCGCGGGCTGGGGATTGGCAAGCAGCTTTTAACCGTCGTGATGGCCGATGCCAGCATCTGGTTTGATTTCCTCAATACCCATGCGCCGGACGCTGCCTACGGGTTTTATCGCCGGGCAGGGTTTACGCTGGTCTCGGACGAACCGCGGGTGACGCACCGCCTTTTTTGTGCGGTGTAACCGGCTGGCAGCATCAGGATGTGAATGTTACAGTTGAGTGACAATTCATCATCCAATACGCCATGACCATCACCGTTTTCTGCATTTTGCTTTTCGCCGCACTGCTGCATGCCAGCTGGAACGCTATCGTTAAAGCCGGAACGGATAAACTCTATTCTGCGATCGGCGTTAGCGGCTCAGCCGCGATTATTGCCCTGATTTTACTGCCCTTCTCACCACAGCCTTCTGCGGCAAGCTGGCCGTTTTTGATTGTCTCCTGCGCCTTACAGGTGGTGTACACCGTGCTGGTGGCAAAGACCTATCAGGTCTCCGATATGAGCCAGACCTATCCGCTGATGCGCGGCACCGCACCGCTGCTGGTGGCGCTGATCAGCGTGCTGGCGCTTGGCGATCGTCTCTCCTGGCTCGCCTGGTCCGGCATCGGAGTCATTTGCCTGTCGATTCTGGCGATGGCGATGAACGGGCGCATGCAGTCGCGCAGGGGGATCTGGCTGGCGCTGCTGAATGCTTGTTTTATCGCCGGGTATACGCTGGTGGACGGCACCGGCGTGCGGCTGTCGGACACCGCGCTGGGCTATACGCTGTGGACCTTCTTTATGAACGGCTTCTGCCTGCTCGGCTGGGCGATGCTCGCACGTCGACGCGAGGCATCCGGCTACCTGCGTCTGCACTGGAAAAAGGGGCTGCTCGGCGGCGTGGGCACCATGGGCTCTTACGGTCTGGCGCTGTGGGCAATGACGCAGGCACCGCTGGCGGTGGTCGCGGCGCTGCGGGAAACGTCCATACTCTTTGGCGCGCTGATCGCATTTTTGCTTTTAAAAGAGAAAGTTGCGGGCCTGCGCATCGCGGCGGCGCTGGGCATTGCTGGCGGCGCCATTCTGCTGCGTCTGGCGTAAAGCACTGGCAACATTAGTTGCCGTTCTTGTTTACAAATCCTGCCTTTACCGGTTTTTTCATTCACCACAACAGTGCTTAAATTGTCATCTCTCTGTGGTAGATTCCTCGCGCATTTATGGGAATGCGCAGTCACTTATTCTTCATTTTCCTCTTTTGGCAAAAGTATTCAGCGACATGAAAAAGCAACGGAACGTTAACTTATTGTTGATGCTGGTGTTACTGGTGGCCGTCGGTCAGATGGCGCAAACCATCTACATTCCGGCGATTGCCGACATGGCAAAGGAATTAAACGTCCGCGAGGGCGCAGTACAGAGCGTAATGGCAGCTTACCTGCTGACCTATGGCGTTTCGCAGCTCTTCTACGGCCCGCTCTCCGACCGCGTCGGGCGTCGCCCGGTGATCCTGGTGGGCATGAGCATTTTCATGGTGGCGACCGTCATTTCGATGACCACCCATAACCTGACCGTATTGATTGCCGCCAGCGCCCTGCAGGGCGTCGGGACCGGCGTCGGCGGGGTGATGGCGCGAACCTTACCGCGCGATATGTATCAGGGTACCCAGCTGCGCCATGCCAACAGCCTGTTGAATATGGGCATTCTGGTCAGCCCGCTGCTGGCCCCGCTGATCGGCGGCCTGCTAGACACGATGTGGTCCTGGCGCGCCTGTTACGCCTTCCTGCTGGTGCTCTGCATGATTGTCACCTTCAGCATGGCGCGCTGGATGCCGGAAACGCGCCCGCAGGACGCGCCGCGCACGAAGCTTATCGCCAGCTATAAAACGCTGTTCGGCAACGGCGCGTTCACCTGCTACCTGCTGATGCTGATTGGCGGCCTGGCGGGTATCGCGGTGTTTGAAGCCTGCTCCGGCGTGCTGCTGGGCGCGGGGCTTGGCCTGAGCAGTATGGTGGTGAGCATTCTGTTTATTCTGCCAATCCCGGCGGCGTTCTTCGGCGCGTGGTTTGCCGGGCGACCAAACAAACGCTTCTCCACCCTGATGTGGCAGTCGGTGATCAGCTGTCTGCTGGCGGGTCTGATGATGTGGATCCCGGGGCTGTTTGGCGTGATGACCGTCTGGACGCTGCTCATCCCGGCGGCACTGTTCTTCTTTGGCGCGGGGATGCTGTTCCCGCTCGCCACCAGCGGCGCGATGGAGCCGTTCCCGTTCCTCGCAGGTACGGCGGGCGCGCTGGTGGGCGGTTTGCAGAACATCGGTTCCGGCGCGCTGGCCTGGCTCTCGGCGATGATGCCGCAGACCGGGCAGGCTAGTCTGGGGTTGTTGATGACGCTGATGGGGCTGCTGATTTTACTGTGCTGGCTGCCGCTGGCGTCGCGTGTCCCGCATCACGAGCAGCCGGTTTAACCGCATGATGGCCCGGCTTCTCGCCGGGCTTTTCACAGACAGGGGCGATCATCGCCTGCAATAACGGCTCTGGCGCAGGCCGCCAGGCGCCCTCTTCCCCGTCGTAAAACTGGAAATCCGCGTTAAGCGCATACGGGATTTTCGCCTTTTGCAGCTCGCAGGCCATAAAGGTGGCGAAGGCCAGCTGCGAAGCGGTTGGCGTGAGGTGGTTGGACTCCCCCACACCCCAGCCCCCGACCCAGCTAACGTGCCCGGTTTTTTGCTGCCAGTGCAGCGCGGCATTGATGCGGTTACGGATTGCCGCTTTCTCCGCCGCCGTGCCGGACGTCCACGGGTATTTACCGCCATTCTTCAGCGGCCCCCACGGGAAAATATGCCACTCCGCCAGCAGATAGTTTTGGCTGTGCGCGGGCAGCTTCAGGCTGGATAACTCCTCCGGCGCGGCACGCAGGCGTGGCGCAATGAAGATCATGCGCTGTGGGGCGATGTCGTGGATCGCTTTGATGGTTTTTTCATACACGCGGTTTAACGACGCCAGATTGTGGTTAAGCTTGTCGGCCGGTTCATAAATGAGGTCAAAACCCAGCAGCGGGTAGCTCTGACCGAAATAGTGCGCCACGGCAATCCACCAGTTGACCGTCTCTTTCTCGTTATCGGCTTTCGGGTCGTTTTTATATTCATCCGCCTGATACGCGACTATCGGGATCACGCCATACTGCTCGCAGGCTTCCACCAGCTTGCGCAGGTGGATCAGCCGCGCTTCCGTCGGCTCATCGGCGACGCGGATGCGCACGTGAGTAATGCCTTTAGCCCGAAAATCGCGGACCACCAGCGGGTCGAATTCACGTATGCCGCGCTCGGTGCGCGCCCAGTCCACATCCATCCCGACGCCCAGCTGCTGCGCATAAAGGGCGGCCGTCAGCGGCGGCTCAGCGGCAATGGCCCAGCCGGAAGAGATCAGTAATGCACAGGCAATAAAAGGCTTTAACACGGTTTACCCTGGATAAATCGAAAGCATTACCTGTATTTAGCACGCTTTTTCACATTAGGTGTAGCGCGAAAGCGTAATAATTCTTCAACCTGCCAGTTCTCTCAGCCAGCCGATAAAGGCGTCAATTTTCGGCCACTGACGGCCAGAAAGCGTCGAAATATAGTAGTGCTGATGACATTTCAGGGTCTTGTCACCAAACGGAGCGATCAGTTCGCCCCGTTCAAGCCGTTTTTGCACCAGCCGCTTTCTGCCCATCGCGACGCCGACGTGATTAATGGCCGCAATGATCGCCAAATCGGAACGATCGAAACCAATGCCCGATGATGGCGGCATATTCACCGCAAAGTGCTGCGCCCAGCTCAGCCACTCATCCGTACCGGAATCATTACTCCAGGCCTGACGGTCATGCAGCAGCGTGCAGTGACTGAGGTTATCGGGGTTTTTCAGCAACTCATGCTCGCGGGCATACTGCGGCGAGCAGACGGGCAAAATCTCTTCGTCCATCAGAAAGTGATGAGATAGATGGTTTGGCGGGGTATCGTCGAAATAGAGCGCCAGATCGACACCTGTTCGCTGCATATTGACGTAATCATTACCGGTCAGGACGGTGAGCGATATTGACGGATAGCGGCGGGTAAAGTCGCCCAGCATGGGTACCAGCCAGCACTGGGCGATCGACGGGCGGGAATAGACCGTCAGCGTGCCGGACAGCGCCTGGTTTTTGATGTCCAGGATCTCCTGATTCAGGGTGTCGAGGGACGATTTTAGCGTCCAGTAAACGCGCTTTCCCTCCTGCGTCAGCTCAACTTTACGGTGCGAACGGACAAACAGCTGAATACCCAGCTCCTCCTCCAGCAGGTTGATGCGGTGGCTTACCGCGCTGGGGCTGAGCGACAACTCCTCCGCCGCCAGCGCGAAGGATTCATGCCGGGCCGCCACTTCAAAGGTATACATTTTCGACAGTTGCCAGCCGTTGAGCAGCCGGTTTCTGGCTTCATTTGTATCGGTCATCACAATTCTCACGCGTGGTTTCTGCGCTCAGCATACCGTTTAAGGGTGAATTTATGTGAACCTAATGCGGATTAAGTGCGTTTTTTAGAGCGTAGTCACTCAGTTGATTCAATCTGGCTCACCTGAACGCCAATTTATATCGTTTGTCAGCCTACGCCGCTTTTTCGTCCAATACCCCCAGATGACATAAGGGTGAGGTGAGATATGGGATCTCAGGTCTGGGTTGTGGCAACGCTGCTGGTCAGCATTGTGTTGATTGTTTTAACCATCGTAAAACTGAAGTTTCACCCGTTCCTCGCGCTGCTGCTGGCGAGCTTTTTCGTCGGCGCAATGATGGGAATGAGCCCGCTGGATATGGTGAATGCCATTGAGAGCGGGATTGGCGGCACGCTGGGCTTCCTGGCGGCCGTGATTGGTCTGGGCACCATTCTCGGCAAGATGATGGAGGTTTCCGGCGCGGCAGAACGCATCGGGATCGCCCTGCAGCGCTGCCGCTGGCTGTCAGCAGACGTGATTATGGTGCTGGTGGGCCTGATCTGCGGCATTACGCTGTTCGTGGAAGTGGGCGTGGTCCTGCTGATCCCACTGGCGTTTTCCATCGCCAAAAAGACCCATACGTCGCTGCTTAAGCTGGCCATTCCGCTCTGTACCGCGCTGATGGCGGTGCACTGCGTGGTGCCGCCGCATCCGGCCGCGCTGTTTGTGACCAATAAATTAGGGGCGGACGTCGGGACGGTGATCGTCTACGGCCTGCTGGTGGGCCTGATGGCCTCTCTGGTCGGCGGCCCGCTGTTCCTGAAACTGCTCGGTAATCGTCTGCCGTTTAAACCGGTTCCGGCGGAATTTTCAGACCTGAAGGTGCGGGAGGAGCATACCCTGCCGTCGCTGGGCGCCACGCTGTTTACGGTTCTGCTGCCGATTGCCCTGATGCTGGTGAAGACCATCGCCGAACTGAATATGGCAAAAGACGGCACGCTGTATACGCTGCTGGAGTTTATCGGCAACCCGATCACCGCCATGTTTATCGCCGTGTTTGTCGCCTACTACCTGCTGGGGATCCGCCAGCACATGGGCATGGGCGTGATGCTGACCCATACGGAGCACGGCTTTGGCTCTATCGCCAACATTTTGCTGATTATCGGCGCGGGCGGCGCGTTCAACGCCATCCTGAAAACCAGCGGACTGGCGGACTCGCTGGCGCATATTCTCTCGAACCTGCACATGCACCCTATTCTGCTTGCCTGGCTGGTGGCGCTGGTGCTGCATGCCGCAGTCGGCTCCGCCACGGTCGCGATGATGGGCGCCACGGCCATCGTCGCGCCGATGCTGCCGCTCTACCCGAACGTCAGTCCGGAGATCATTACCATTGCCATCGGTTCCGGTGCAATTGGCTGCACAATCGTGACCGATTCCCTCTTCTGGCTGGTGAAGCAGTACTGCGGCGCGACCCTGAATGAGACCTTCAAATACTATACGACGGCGACGTTTATCGCCTCGGTGCTTGCACTTGGCGGCACATTCCTGCTTTCTTTCATTATCTGAGCGCGAAGAGACGTATTATGGAAAACGCAACTATCACCACTTTAACCGCACAGTTTCCTCTGGTTGAGGATCTGATTGCCCTGAAAGAAACCACCTGGCTTAACCCGCGCACCACCACGCTGGCGGAAGGGCTGCCCTATGTCGGGCTGACCAAAGCCGACGTGGACGACGCCCATGCGCGACTCAACCGCTTCGCGCCGTATCTGGCGAAAGCCTTCCCGGAGACGGCCGCAACGGGTGGGATTATTGAATCCGAACTGGTCGCGATCCCGGCAATGCAGGCGCGGCTGGAGAAAGAATCTGCTAAGTCTATTCCCGGCACGCTGCTGCTGAAAAAAGACAGCCATCTGCCGATTTCCGGCTCGATTAAAGCGCGCGGCGGTATCTATGAGGTGCTGACCCACGCGGAAAAGCTGGCGCTGGACGCCGGATTACTTAGCGTGGAGGATGACTACAGCGTCCTGCTGGAGCCGCGCTTTAAGGACTTCTTCAGCCAGTACAGCATTGCGGTAGGCTCAACCGGTAATCTGGGGATGTCCATCGGTATCATGAGCGCCCGCATCGGCTTTAAGGTGACGGTGCATATGTCCGCCGACGCCCGCGAGTGGAAGAAAGCCAAACTGCGCAGCCACGGCGTCATCGTCGTGGAATATGAGCAGGATTACGGCGTGGCGGTGGAGCAGGGACGCAAAGCGGCAGAAAGCGATCCAAACTGCTTCTTCATTGACGATGAAAACTCCCGCACCCTGTTCCTGGGCTACGCCGTTGCAGGCGAGCGGCTAAAGGCGCAGTTTGCCGAACAGGGCCGCGTGGTGGATGCGGAGCATCCGCTGTACGTCTACCTGCCGTGCGGCGTCGGCGGCGGCCCTGGCGGCGTGGCGTTTGGCCTGAAGCTGGCCTTTGGTGACAACGTCCACTGCTTCTTCGCGGAGCCCACGCACTCCCCGTGCATGCTTCTGGGCGTCTACACCGGCCTGCACGACGAGATTGCCGTACAGGACCTTGGCATTGATAACGTGACGGCAGCGGACGGGCTGGCGGTAGGACGTGCGTCCGGCTTCGTGGGCCGCGCGATGGAGCGCCTGCTTGACGGGTTCTATACGCTTTCCGATCAGAGCATGTACGACATGCTCGGCTGGCTGGCGCAGGAGGAAGGCATTCGGCTGGAACCGTCCGCGCTGGCGGGCATGGCCGGACCGCTGCGCGTGCCTTCAGATGCCAGCGTTACCCACCTGGTGTGGGCGACCGGCGGCGGCATGGTGCCGGAAGACGAGATGGCGAAGTATTTAGCAAAAGGCCGTTAATCGTAGGCCCGGTAAGGCGTAGCCGCCACCGGGCTTTAAAAGCTCACAATTTGCTGAATGTGAGTCACTGCGAAGAGTAAAGACAGAGACAGCACAGCCAGGGCGATCAGGAACTTATCCCTCACCGCCTTCGGCTGGACAAAGTCGTTCTGCGCCACGTCCATCAGGTTTCGACTGCGGGTATAGCGCCATAAAATAATCGCCACCAGCGCCAGCACGACAAGCGAGATCCAGAACGGCACCCCGGTGCGGTGCCAGTTGTGCTTAATCGCCAGGGCAATCAGCGCGCCATATCCCAGCAGCGTGCGCAGCCAGGCCAGCGACGTCCGCTCCGGCTGCAGGCCGGGGTCCGCTTCGCGTCGCGCTTTGCGGCTATCCGCCATAGAACACCAGCACCATCACCACGCCCGCCACCGCCAGCAAAATCGCGCTGATGATGAGTAACCCACGCGTATAGGGCAGATCCTGCTTCAGACGCATCGCCTTCTCATTGCGCAGCCAGCGCAGGTAGCCGTAAATCGCCAGCACGCCCGCGAACAGGCACAGCAGTAGCGCCAACACCTCGCGGATCAGCGGCGTGGCGAAATCAGGTGCGAGCTGGTCGAGCCCCACCCCTGCGGCAAGAAAGCCCAGCGCGGTGCGGATCCACGCTAAAAACGTGCGTTCATTAGCCAGCGAGAAGCGGTAGTCCGGCGCTTCGCCGAGGCGGGAAATTTTCATGAAGGTTCCTTGTCGTGCAACGGGCAGGCTTCAGCATAGCGTAAATCGACAAGGACAAGGAGACCGGCATCGGGCGATGCCGGTCGGGACGATCAGTGCAGCGCTGGCCAGTAATCCTTGTTGGCCTCGATCAGGTCATCCAGAATCGCTTTCGCGACGGACGCGCTCGGCACGGTTTTCGACAGGGTAATCGCCTGCCAGAGTTTCTGGTACGAGCGCTGCTCCCAGGCATCCACCACCAGTTTTTCCACCGCCACCTGCTGGCTCATCAGCCCTTTCTGGAAGTGCGGAATATCGCCCACCGTGAGCGGCTCCGGTCCGTTATGGCCCACCAGGCACGGGATCTCCACCATCGCGTCGGCGTCAAAGTTATGGATGGCCCCGTTGTTGGGCACAATCAGCAGCATCCGCTCCTGGGTGTTAAAGGCAATGGCGGTCGCCAGATCGACGATGTACGACGCGTGTTCGTCGATTTCCAGCTCACCGGCGGAGGATTTTCCCGCCTCGATAATCGCCCGGCAGGAACTGAACACGTGCTTTTCACGGTGATCCATGACCTCATTGGCGCGGGTGCGTTCCGGGTTGGAATGCGCGACCACGTAGTCCGGGAACAGATAATACTTCAGGTAGGTGTTCGGCATGGTGTCCGGATCCAGCGCCTGCACGTCTTTAGCTTTGGCAAAGGTATCGTTCCAGCTCGCCTCGGTGTGAGTATTGTCAGAAGGCGGAACATAGCCGTTTTTCGCCACGTATTCGCGCAGCTTCGGCATCAGATCGTTGCCGTTCAGGTCTTCAATCGACGTCCACCAGCCGAAGTGGTTCAGGCCGTAGTAGCGCACGCGCATCTCTTTGCGGTCTTTCAGGCCGACAATCTGCGCCATGCGCCCTTCAATGCCGATCGGCATATCGCAGATGTTGAGGATTTTGGCGTTCGGACGCAGGCGGCGCGTGGCTTCCGCGACAATCGCCGCCGGGTTGGAGTAGTTCAGCATCCACGCGTTCGGAGAGTACTGCTCCATGTAATCCACCAGCTCCAGCACGCCGCCGATAGAGCGCATGCCGTAGGCAATCCCGCCCGGGCCGCAGGTTTCCTGGCCCAGCACGCCGTGGCGCAGCGGGATTTTTTCATCTTTTTCGCGCATCGGGTATTTGCCCACGCGGATATGCGCCATCACGAAATCGACATCGCTAAAGGCCGCTTTCGGATCGGTGGTGTAGCTGAATTCAATCTCCGGAGCCTGCTCCTTAAGGATGATTTTGCACGCTTCGGCGATGGTCTCCTGACGCGCGCCGTCGTTGTCATAGAACTTCAGCGCGCGCAGCGGAAAACGGTCACGGTTGGCTAACAGCATCAGGACGATACCAGGCGTAAAGGTGCTGCCGCCGCCTGCAATGACAACTGAGAATTTTTTCATGATATAGCCTCTGTCAGGGTGGTTTGTTCATTCGTTAAGGGGGTTTTCATCAGCGATTCCAGCTGGTCGCGCACCTGAGGTACGTGCAGGCCGACAATCACCTGAATGCCGTTGCCGCGTCGCACCACGCCGTGGGCGCCGAGGGCTTTGAAGACGTCATCGCTTTGCGTTTTCGCCATATCGACCAGGGCGATGCGCAGGCGGGTGGCGCAGTTGTTGATGCTTTCGATGTTGGCCGCGCCGCCCAGCGCCTGCAGGAATCCGGCGGCCTGCCCGACCTGCTGGCTGGCCGCGGCCGGGGCGGTGGTTTGCCCGCGCGCCGCCTTATAGTCGGCCTTGCTGTAGAGTTTGATTTCGCTCTCTTCCCGGCCCGGGGTTTTCAGGTTCAGACGCGCAATCAGCGTTTTGAAGACCACGAAGTAAACTCCGGTAAAGCAGACGCCAATGCCGATCTGGGTGAACACCGTCGCGGCGTGGTTGTGGAACATCGGGATCCAGTTTTGCGGCAGGAACTGGTCCAGCAGGCCGCCGCCCATGTTCCCGACCACGCCGAAGGTGTACATCACCGTTGCCATGGTGGCCGCCAGCACGGCGTGAACGGCAAACAATAGCGGCGAGATAAACAGGAAGGTGAATTCGAGCGGTTCGGTAATGCCCACCAGCACCGCGGTAAGCGTGGCCGGGACCAGCAGCCCCGCGACCTTGACGCGGTTTTCCGGCGACGCGGTGTACCAGATCGCCAGCGCAATCCCGACCGAGCCAAACACTTTGGAGTTGCCGTGCAGCGCGAAGCCGCCTTCCGGGAAGAGGGTTTTCAGCGGCAGGGTGCTCTGACTGAATTCCTGCAGGTGCTGCGCCCAGTAGACCTGAATCCCCCCTTCCACCGCCGCCGGGCCAAAGATGAACGGACCGTAGACGAAGTGGTGCAATCCGGTTGGGATCAGAATGCGTTCCAGGAAGGTATAGACCCATACGCCCAGCGCACCGGCAGAACGCAGGAACGCCTGCAGGGACTCAATGCCCATCTGCACTTTCGGCCAGCCCAGCAGCGTCAGCCAGGCGCAGGGGATCATGACGAAGAACGCGAGGATAACGACAAACGAGCTGCCCTGGAAAATCCCCAGAAACACCGGCAGCGGCTTGTCAAAATAGCGGTTGTGGATGGCGGTGACGATGCCTGAAATCACGATGGCACCGATGATGCTGGTATCGAGCGTTTTAATCCCGGCAATCATCGCCAGCCCGCTTCCCGCTGTCGGTTCGGCGGAGAAGTCGACGCCGAAGAAGTGGCCCCAGGTCATCCCCATCGCGTTGATGAAGTAGTTCCAGGTCAGGAAGCTAATCAGCACCGCCAGACAGGCGCGGCCCTGGGCCTGCTTCGCCAGGCCAATCGGCAGGCCGACGGCAAAAATCAGCGGCATATTGCGGAACACCGCCCAGCCGCCCTCTTCAATAATGTGAACAATCTGCGCGAAAAGATGATCGGGGGCCGTTAAGGCTTCGCCGACAAACAGCGGGTTGCGAAGCATGATGGCGATTCCCACCACGATCCCGGCGAACGGAAACAGCAACACCGGGGTAAACATGGCACCGCCAAAACGTTGTATTTGACTGAGCATTTTTAAATCCTCATGAAACAACCTGTAGGGGTAGAGGCCTTTATGGTTTTTTGCTGGCCTGAGGTGAGCATAAGAACTTACTGATGCGTGAACATGGCGTGCCGCTGCGATTCGTGATCGCATTCATGGTTTTATTTTGACCAATCAGGTCTACTTTTTGCGGTAAATATGGACATGTCAGGACGCCATCCACGCCCTGATAAGGGCAGAGAGGTCTACTGGTGATCTACAAATCCATTGCTGACAGATTGCGGCTGCGGCTGAATTCGTCGGACTACAATATCGGCAGTCCGCTGCCGGGCGAGAAAGCGCTGGCGCAGGAGTTCGGCGTGGCGCGAATGACCATCCGCAAGGCGCTGGATCTGCTGGTGAGCTGGGGGCTGGTTGAACGGCGGCACGGCAGCGGCACGTTTGTGTCACGCAAAGACGTTCACCATGAAACCACCAACCTGACCGGGCTGGTGGAGGTGTTGCGTCAGCAGGGAAAAGAGGTGCAGAGCAAGGTGCTGCAGTTCGAAGTGATGCCCGCCCCGCCCGCCATCGCCAGCCAGCTGCGAATTCAGGTGGATGAGCGGATCTACTTTTCCCGACGGGTGCGCTACGTGGATGGTAAACCGCTGATGCTTGAGGACAGCTTTATGCCGGTGAAGCTGTTCCGCAATCTGTCGCTGGCGCATCTTGAAGGGTCAAAGTTTGATTACATCGAGAAGGAGTGCGGGATCACCATCAGCGGCAACTACGAGAGCCTGACGCCGGTGCTGGCCGATAAGCAGCTGGCGGGTTATATGAACCTGCCGGAACAGACGCCGCTGCTGCGTATCACCTCCCTTTCCTACAGCGACAGCGGCGAGTTCCTCAATTATTCCGTGATGTTCCGCAATACCAGTGATTACCAGGTGGACTACCATCTGCGGCGCATCCACCCGGACGACCTGCTAGCCCATCCCCCAGAACAGCACCGCCAGTAGCTGCGGGGTGATGATGCGCAGGAACATCACCAGCGGGTATACGGTGGCATAGGAGAGCGCGGCCGCGCCGCTGGTGGTGTGCAGGTTGTTGGCAAAGGCCAGCGCGGGCGGATCGGTCATGGAGCCCGCCAGCATGCCGCACAGCGTCAGGTAGTTCATTTTGGCGAACATCCGCGCCAGTATGCCCACCGTCAGCAACGGAATCGCCGTGATAAAGATGCCGTAGCCGACCCAGCTCATCCCTTCGCCTTTGACCAGCGTATCGACGAAATCCCCGCCGGACTTCAGCCCGACCACCGCCAGGAACAGCACGATGCCCAGCTCGCGCAGCGCCAGGTTGGCGCTCGGCGGCATAAACCAGTAGAGCTTACCGATGCAGCCGATACGCCCGAGGATCAGCGCCATTATCAGCGGCCCGCCCGCCAGGCCCAGCTTGAGCGCCACCGGGAAGCCCGGCACGTACAGCGGGATGGAGCCAAGGAGTACGCCAAGCCCAATACCGATGAACACCGGCAGCATCTGCACCTGCTGCAGTTTCTGCTGGGCGTTACCCACCATATCCGCCACGGCGTCGATGGACGACGGGCGCCCCACCAGGTTGAGGATATCACCGAACTGCAGGCTGGCCTCGGGGCTGGCGACCAGTTCGACACCCGCACGGTTGAGGCGAGAGATCACCACGTCATAGCGCTCTTTTACCTGCAGATCGCGTATTTTTTTACCCAGTACGTGCTCGTTAGTCACCACAACCCGCTCCACCCGCATATCGGTGCCGCGCGTGGAGAGCGAGGTATCCACTTCCTGACCAATCACCAGACGGGCATTGTTCAAATCCCCAGGCTGGCCAACCAGGTGCAGCAGATCGCCTTGCTGAATGATGGTGCCGGGCGCGGGCACCATCAGCATATCGTCGCGCTTAAGGCGGGAGCAGATAATATTGGCGCTGTTCAGGATCGGCACGTCCTGAATCGCCATATTGTTCAGGTTGGGGTTATCAACCCGAATGTTGATGGTTTTGATCGGCATATGGCCGTTGGTAAGCGTGGTTTCGTGGTCCTTTGCCTCTTTATCGACGTTAATGCGAAACAGGACGCGGACCAGCCACATGGAGAGCAGAATGCCGCAAATGCCAAACGGATAGGCCATGGCGTAGCTCATCCCCATCTGGTCGACGATGCCGGGTTCGATGCCCAAATCGCGGAGGATTTGCTGCCCGGCACCGAGCGCGGGCGTGTTGGTGACCGCCCCGGAGAAAATGCCCAGCACCACGGGCAGCGGGATAGCAAAGATTTTATGCAGAATGGCGGTGACCAGCCCGCCCATCACCACAATGCCGAGGGCAAACAGGTTGAGCCGTAAGCCGGAGACACGAAGAGAGGCGAAAAAACCCGGCCCCACCTGAATCCCGATGGTATAAACGAACAGGATCAGGCCGAACTCCTGAGTAAAGTGGAGCATTTCGGCGCTCAGCACCAGCCCGAGCTGGTCGGCAAAGTGGCCGACAAAAATGCCGCCAAACAGCACCCCGCCTATCCCAAACCCGACGCCACGGATTTTGATATTCCCTATCCACAGGCCAACAACAGCGACCAGGGCCAACACGCTTACGGTTAACGCGATATCACTCATGATCCACTTCCTTGGCATAACCTTAGTTATGCTAAGGATTCTCTCAGAGCCGTGGGCGGTTGTATGGGCGATGGCGCACAAAAAAGCCCTGCCGGGGCAGGGCTTTATCTTTTCACCCTCTCCCTGTGGGAGAGGGCCGGGGTGAGGGCACCAGCCCGCACACGATTAGCTGTTTAACGCCGGCCGATCGCTAATGGCGATACGCTGCGGGGCGATGGCTTCCGGCACGTTACGGGTCAAATCAATATGCAGCAGCCCGTTGGTAAACGTTGCGCCGGAGACGTCCATATGGTCTGCCAGGGTAAAGCTCAGGCTAAACGGCTGATTAACCAGCCCCTGATGCAGCCATTTGGTCTCGGTCTCTTGTTTCTCCGGCGTACCTTTCACGGTCAGACGCGTGCCTTCGAGCTGAATATCCAGATCCTCCTGACGGAAGCCGGCCAGCGCCAGGGTGATGCGATAGTGGTTATCGTCGCTTTTTTCGATGTTGTACGGCGGAAACGTCTGTTGCTCAGCGGTGTTTTGCAGGGCATTAGCCAGTTTGTCAAAACCAATCCACTGACGAAGTAAGGGGGATAAATCGTAGTTACGCATACTAAATCTCCTTCTGAGAAGCGAGTTCGGCACAGTTTAATTTTGTGCGCAGTTGTTCCTGCAAATCCGGATGGATTCGCATATGCTCCCGTTACGGCAAGCAAGTCTGGGTGGGCCGCTCGCGCGACCCGCATAATTAGTTAATTTCGATACGACGCGGTTTTTTCTCTTCCGGAATCACACGTTCCAGTTCGATAAACAGCAGGCCGTTGACCAGGTTCGCGCCTTTCACGTGAATGTTCTCGGCTAACTGGAACTTGCGTTCAAAGTTGCGCTCAGCGATGCCCTGGTAAAGGTAGGTACGTTCTTTCTGCTCGGCCGTATGGGAACCTTTCACCACCAGCAGATTGTCCTGCGCGGTGATCTCCAGTTCGTTTTCTGCAAAACCGGCGACGGCAATGGCGATGCGGTAGTGGTTTTCATCAACCAGCTCAACATTGTATGGAGGGTAGCCGTTACTCTGGCTTTGGTTATTTTCTAAATGGTTAAACAGGCGGTCAAAACCAATTGCAGAACGGTATAGCGGAGAAAGATCGAAGTTACGCATAAATAAAACTCCTGAAATCAGCGAGAAAATTAAGCCTTCCACCATGGACAGGCCTTTGCGCCCCCCGAACACCCATCAGGCGAGTTCGTTATCGGGTCGTATTCTTAAAATGGGTCTGCAACCGGGCTTTTCAAGCGCGACGACTGCACTTTTTTTTGCACTTTCCTGCATCTCGCTTAGACTGGGACAACAGCACAAAGGGTTAAATTGCGATGGCTGCCACAGTGCGGGGTTATCGGGCTATCCATTTTGGTTAAGGCTCGTTATAACCCTGAGTTGCAGGTCTATGCAGTGCCATTAACGATGACTGAGTGATGATGAAAAATGTTCTGATAAAGCTGACGACGTTCAGCGGGGTTGTTTTACTTTGCGGGTGTTCGAGCGTGATGTCTCACACCGGCGGTAAAGAAGGAACATATCCGGGGACGCGTGCCAGCGCGGCGATGATCTCCGATGACGATACAAACTGGGGCACCAAATCCCTGGTTATCCTGGATATGCCGTTTACGGCTGTGGCGGATACACTTTTGCTGCCGTGGGATATGTTTCGTAAGGACAACTCCGTGCGCTCACGGGTAGAAAAAAGCGAGCAGGAGAATCTGGCGACAAACGCCGTTATCCCGCCCGCTAACATGCCTCCACGCTAGTTATGCGCGGTTTCCGTTAACCAAAGTTGACGGAAACCCCCTGTCTCTTCCATCCACGCGATAAAGCGCCCGTCCGGGGAAAACACGACGGCATCAGCAGACGGCGGATTGCCGTGATCGGACGTCAAAAACGTCACCTCTCCGGTCTGCGCGTCACAGCAGGCGATCCGGTTTTCGAGCACAAACCCCAGTCGGTCACCCGCCGGATGCCAGTTAAACGCAGACTGAATACCGCTCGCGGTCTGCGTCAGCTGGCGCGGCTCGCCGCCCTCAGGCGAGATTAGCCACAGCTGCACAATGCCGTTATCGTCGCGCATCAGAAACGCGATCTGTGTCCCCTCCGGGTTGCTGCGAACCCAGTGACGTGGCACGTTCACCAGGCCCGGATAGGCCCTCTGATGCGTAAAGGTCAGACGACGCTGCTTCACGCCAGCAGGCGGGGCTGGCAGGGTCTCTTCGGTGCCCTGCAGCGGCGCATCGCCCGCGCGTTTCCAGCCCTGCTCGTCTTCCGGCAGGTCGACGATAAACAGTTCCGGGACTTTTTCGCCCTGCGCAGAGAGGGTATCGCCGATAAACGCCAGCCTGGTGTTGCCCACCCAGCCCTCTTCATAGGCGCGGTTAATCTCGTCACTGCCCGGCTGCGGGTTGGGCGTCGTGCGGCTGACCAGCACGCTCCAGTAAGCGCCCGGGTATTCGCGGGGATGGTTACCCTGCGGTGTCACCGGCCCGTAAGGCGCCGCCACGCCGACGTTGCGTAAATCACGTTTAGGATCGCGCACGTGCAGCACGTGGTCGTTATAGGTAAAGCTGACGAGCAGCCCGTTCGGGCTGAAGACATGGACGTGGCTGCCGCCGCGCAGCGCGCCAGGGGTGTACGGCGAAGTGATATCCATTGCGTCCAGGTTGCTCACCTGACCGTGATACACAATCACCCCCTGACGATGATGAAAATCGTAGTGCCAGTCTGCATCCGGGTTTTTCGGACCGTGGATAAAGACGTATTTCTCTTGCGCAGGATGAACGGTCACCACGCCAACGTGCGCGCCGTCAGTGGCGCGATAAACCACGTCTACCTCGCCCGTGCCGACGTTGACCCGCTCGATGGTTTCTCCGGTGAACGATGCACCTGACGGGCGTACGTCATAGACCAGCCACTGGCTGTCCGGCGTCCAGGTGTTGATGTTGGTCAGCTGGTGGTTGCGGGAAGCGAAGGTGATTTGTTTCATGAGGATACCCTGATGCGCTGTTATCGCATCAGGGTATCGCAAGCGGATGTTTAGTTCAGCACAAACTTCTCAATGGCGTAAGCCACGCCGTCTTCGAGGTTAGATTTGGTGACAAAATTAGCCACTTCTTTCACCGACGGAATGGCGTTATCCATCGCCACGCCCATGCCCGCGAATTCAATCATCGCGATGTCGTTTTCCTGGTCGCCCAGCGCCATGATTTCCTCCGGCTTGATGCCCAGCGCGTCGGCCAGCGATTTCACGCCGGTGCCTTTATTGACGCGTTTATCGAGGATTTCAAGGAAATACGGCGCACTTTTCAGCACGGTGTATTTCTCTTTCACTTCGGCCGGAATGCGCGCAATCGCTTTATCCAGGATCTCCGGCTCGTCGATCATCATCACTTTCAGGAACTGGATGGCCGGATCCATTTTCTCGGCTTCACAGAACACCAGCGGAATGGTCGCCACGTAGGATTCATGTACCGTGTAGTAGCTGATATCACGGTTGGCGGTATAAAGCGTATTGCGATCGAGGGCGTGGAAGTGGGAGCCCACTTCACGGGACAGTTTTTCCAGGAACCGGTAGTCATCGTAGCTCAGCGCAGTTTGCGCAACCGTACTGCCATCCGCGGCTTTCTGTACCAGCGCGCCGTTATAGGTGATGCAGTAGTCGCCAGGCTGATTCATGTGCAGCTCTTTCAGGTAGCTGTGCACGCCCGCATACGGACGCCCCGTGGTGAGGACCACATTAACACCCTTGGCGCGTGCCGCGGCGATCGCGTTCTTAACGGCTGGAGAGATAGTGTGGTCTGGCAGCAACAGCGTGCCGTCCATATCGATTGCAATAAGTTTTATAGCCATGAGATCCCCGGGATAAATGAGTGCTGCCTCATGCTAACGCGATTAAGCACACAAAAATAGAGCTATATTGCGCAACAAAAGCCCCCTTTTACGCCTCTCCCGGGGAATAAAGACCTACTCGCGGGTGAGAACGATTTTACCAAACGCACCGCGATCGAGATGCTCAAGTGCCTGTTCAAGCTCGTTAAAACGGTAGCGATGCTCAATCACGGGTTTCAGTCCGGTGACATCAACAGCGCGGACGAAATCTTCCAGCGCCCTGCGGTGTCCTACACCGATCCCCTGAATGACGGGAGATTTCAGCAACAGTTCGCCAGCAGAGAGCGAAATGTCAGTGCCGGCCAGCACGCCAATGACCGAGATACGTCCATGAACGGCAACGGCGCGCAGGGAGTGCTTCAGGTTCTCCCCGCCCACGGTTTCAATAATATGGTCGATGCCGCGATCCTGCGTCAGTGCCAGCGTATTTTCAGCCCAGTCGCCTTTCAGGCGGTTGATGCCCTGGCTGGCCCCCAGTTTTTTGGCCAACGCCAGTTTTTCATCGCTCCCCGAGGTGACAAATACCTCTGCGCCGTGCGCTTTGGCAATTTGCAGGGCGAAAATCGCCACGCCACCCGTCCCCTGAACCAGCACCGACTGTCCGGCGCGCAGCTGGCCGCGTTCTACCAGCGCAAACCAGGCGGTAAGCCCTGCACAGGGTAAGGTGCTGGCCTCTGCGTCATCCAGGGTTTCCGGCGATGCCGCCAGCGCGTCTTCCTTCACAATCACATACTCGGCCAGCATTCCCTGGAAGTATCCACCGGACGTTCTATAGGGCAAATTGCGCGCGTCCGCCTGCGGTTTACCGTCGATCCACTCCGGGAAGAAGGTTGAGATGACGCGAGCGCCGGGCTGGAAACGCGTGACGCCTTCACCAACGCTGTCTAC
Organism: Enterobacter sp. SGAir0187; assembly: GCF_002952735.2. NCBI lineage: Bacteria > Pseudomonadati > Pseudomonadota > Gammaproteobacteria > Enterobacterales > Enterobacteriaceae > Enterobacter > Enterobacter sp. SGAir0187. The sequence continues at coordinate 2,574,115 of NZ_CP025034.2, forward strand.
GACGCCCGCCATGTCAGACGCCGGGGTAAACGGGAAGGAAAGCGGAATCGGCATCGTGCCTTCAATCACCATTTTATCGCGATAGTTGAGCGCAACGGCATTCACCCGCACGCGCACTTCACCCCGGCCAGGCTGTGGAACGGGTGCCTGAGTCAGCTTGAGGTTCTCGCGCCCGAGGGCGTCCATGGACCAGCGTTGCATTGTCTCTGTCATTTTATTTCTCCTGCCATCAGATGAGCTTTAGTCCTGACAGTCTACCGTTGACTAAGCGTCGCCAGTGGCGATAAGTTTTCTCTTTATTGACGCCAGAATAGATACAATCCATGACCGATACGCTGAAGGATATTCCTGTTTTTGTGGCCGCCGTTGAGGCGGGAAGTTTTGCTCAGGCCGCCATCCGTCTGCATTTGTCACGCTCGGCGGTTGGAAAAAGCATTGCCCGCCTTGAAGAGCGGCTGGGGGTACGTCTTTTCCAACGCACCACCCGCAGCCAGAGTCTGACCGATAACGGCGCCCTTTTTTATGAACGCTGTCTGCGCGCGCTGGAGGAGATTCGGGGCGCAGAGTCGCTGCTTGAAACCGGGAAACAGCAGGTCAGCGGCCGCCTGCGCGTTGCCATGCCGGTGCTGTTTGGTCGCCAGTGCGTCGCGCCGCTGTTGATTGAACTGGCGCAGGAACACCCCGGGCTTGAACTGGAAATGTCATTCAGCGACCGCGTGGTAGATCTGGTCGAGGAAGGGTTTGATATGGCGGTGCGTAACGGCACGCTTCAGGACAGTAGCGTGCTGGTCGCCAGAAAGCTGGGAGAATATCGCATGGTGTTGTGCGCCGCGCCGGAGTATCTGCAGAAGAAAGGCCAGCCACAAAGCGTGGCTGATTTACCCCATCATACGGCCATTAACTATCTGCGCGCAGGCAGAGTCCTCTCCTGGCAGCTGATGGATAACGAAGGAACGTCGCACACCTTTACTCCCCGGTCATCACTTAATATGGATGATTTGCAGGCGATCTGCGACGCTGCGCTGGCCGGACATGGCATTGCATGGCTGCCCTGCTGGATGGTCGTTAAAGATATTCACCAGGGTAAACTCGTCCCGCTCCTGAAGCAGGCGCCGGATGTCCATTTTGACATACATGCGGTCTGGCAGCAGACGCCACACCTGCCGCTAAGGGTAAGAATGGCCATAGACACGCTGGCGAGCCGTTTACCGTCCGTGATGTCGCTGGATATGCCTGCGCCCATAAAAAAGCCGCGCTAAACGCGCGGCCAGTTATCGTGCGGTATCACGTCGATTAAATATCGATATTTGCCGCTTTCAGGGCGTTCTCTTCGATGAAGGCACGACGTGGTTCAACCGCATCGCCCATCAGGGTGGTGAACAGCTGGTCTGCAGCAATCGCGTCCTTAACGGTAACGCGCAGCATGCGGCGGCTTTCCGGATCCATGGTGGTTTCCCACAGCTGCTCCGGGTTCATTTCGCCCAGACCTTTATAGCGCTGGATCGCGAGGCCGCGACGGGACTCTTTCACCAGCCAGTCCAGCGCCTGCTCGAAGCTGGCTACCGGCTGACGACGTTCGCCACGTTCGATAAACGCATCGTCTTCGATCAGGCCGCGCAGCTTCTCGCCGAGTGTGCAGATACGACGGTATTCCGGACCGGTGACAAACTCGTGCTCCAGCGGGTAGTCGGTGTCGACGCCGTGGGTACGCACGCGAACGATCGGCTCGAACTGATGATCGGCGTTCTGCTGAACATCGCATTTCCACTGGCTGCCGTGCTGCTCTTTCTCGTTCAGATCGGTCACCAGGGCGTTCACCCAGCGGGTGACGGTCTGCTCGTCGCTCAGATCGGCTTCAGTCAGGGTTGGCTGATAAACCAGCTCCTTCAGCAGCGTTTTCGGATAACGGCGTTCCATACGCGTAATCATTTTCTGCGTGGCGTTGAACTCGGACACCAGACGCTCCAGCGGCTCACCGGCCAGTGCAGGAGCGTGCGAGTTCGCGTGCAGGGTTGCGCCATCAAGTGCGATTGCGATTTGGTACTGATCCATCGCTTCGTCATCTTTGATGTACTGTTCCTGCTTGCCTTTCTTCACTTTGTACAGCGGCGGCTGGGCAATGTAGACGTGGCCACGTTCAACGATTTCAGGCATCTGACGATAGAAGAAGGTCAACAGCAGCGTACGAATGTGCGAGCCGTCGACGTCCGCATCGGTCATGATGATGATGCTGTGATAGCGCAGTTTGTCCGGGTTGTACTCGTCACGGCCGATGCCGCAGCCCAGCGCGGTGATGAGCGTCGCCACTTCCTGAGAAGAGAGCATCTTGTCGAAGCGGGCTTTCTCAACGTTGAGGATTTTACCCTTCAGCGGCAGAATCGCCTGGTTCTTACGGTTACGGCCCTGCTTCGCAGAACCGCCCGCGGAGTCCCCTTCCACGAGGTACAGTTCGGACAGCGCCGGGTCGCGTTCCTGGCAGTCAGCCAGCTTGCCCGGCAGGCCGGCTAAGTCCAGCGCGCCTTTACGACGGGTCATTTCACGGGCTTTACGCGCCGCTTCACGGGCACGCGCCGCATCGATAATTTTGCCCACCACGATTTTCGCGTCGGACGGGTTTTCCAGCAGGTATTCGCTCAGCAGTTCGTTCATCTGCTGCTCAACCGCCGATTTCACCTCAGAAGAGACCAGCTTGTCTTTGGTCTGTGAGGAGAACTTCGGATCCGGCACTTTCACGGAGACAACGGCAATCAGGCCTTCACGGGCATCGTCACCGGTGGCGCTGACTTTCGCTTTCTTGCTGTAGCCTTCTTTGTCCATGTAGGCGTTCAGGGTACGGGTCATCGCCGCACGGAAGCCTGCAAGGTGAGTACCACCGTCACGCTGTGGAATGTTGTTGGTGAAGCAGTAGATGTTTTCCTGGAAACCGTCGTTCCACTGCAGCGCCACTTCCACGCCGATACCGTCTTTTTCGGTGGAGAAGTAGAAGATATTCGGGTGAATAGGCGTTTTGTTCTTGTTCAGATACTCAACGAACGCCTTGATACCGCCTTCGTAGTGGAAGTGGTCTTCTTTGTTGTCACGCTTGTCGCGCAGGCGAATCGAGACGCCGGAGTTCAGGAACGACAGTTCACGCAGGCGTTTCGCCAGGATGTCGTACTCGAACTCGGTGACATTGGTGAAGGTTTCGAGGCTCGGCCAGAAACGCACCATGGTACCGGTTTTGTCGGTGTCGCCCGTGACGGCCAGCGGTGCCTGCGGCACGCCGTGCGTATAAAGCTGACGGTGGATTTTGCCTTCGCGCTGGATAACCAGCTCCAGCTTCTGCGACAGGGCGTTTACTACCGAAACACCCACGCCGTGCAGGCCGCCGGAAACTTTATAGGAGTTATCGTCGAACTTACCGCCTGCGTGCAGGACGGTCATGATCACTTCCGCCGCAGAGACGCCCTCTTCCGGGTGAATACCGGTTGGGATGCCACGACCGTCATCGGTGACGGAGACGGAGTTATCCGCATGGATGGTGACCACGATGTCTTTACAGTGACCCGCGAGCGCTTCGTCGATAGCGTTATCTACCACCTCGAATACCATGTGGTGCAGACCGGTGCCGTCATCCGTGTCGCCGATATACATACCCGGGCGCTTACGCACCGCATCCAGCCCTTTCAGGACTTTGATACTGGAGGAGTCATAAGAATTCGACATCAACGTTTCTCGCTCATTTCAACTTGGGTTAATCCGTTATTTTACCCTTTTCCACGGTAAACATCTTCGAATTTTCGTCCGACATGTCTATAACGTGTTCAGCGCTTATCGCGCTGACGAAAACCTGCGACTGCGTGGCTTTTAAGCGGCTGGCAAGCAGCCCGCGCCGCGCGTCGTCAAGTTCCGAGGCAAAATCATCTATCAGGTACAGGCAGCGTCGCCCGCTCTCGCGGGTGAGAAACTCCCCCTGTGCCAGGCGTAGCGCACACATCAGGAGCTTGAGCTGCCCGCGCGACAGCGTGTCTTCCACCGGCGCACCGTCAGCACGAATGCGGAAATCCGCCTTGTGCGGGCCGTGCGCGGTATAGGTCAACATGCGGTCGCGCTCGAAGTTTCTCTCTAACACGTTGGCATAGTCCGTCTCTTTCTCCCAGCCGCGCTGGAAGGAGAAGGTGAGAGAGAATTCGGGTAAAAACTGTTTGCAGGTGTCGGCCATGTCTTCGGCGATACCTGCGCTGTATTCGGCACGCCAGCGGCTGATCTGTTCCGCAAGAGGGATTAACTCCCTATCCCACGGACGCAACTGGGCGTAGCGCGTCACCTGACGCAGTGCGGCGTTACGCTGCTTGAGCAGACGCTTCAGGTTGCTCCAGGCGTTAAAGAATCCGGCTTCATTGTGAAAGCATCCCCAGTCGAGGAACGCTCTTCTGTATTTGGGGCCGCCGTTGAGTAAAGTAAACCCCTCGGGCGTGATCAGCTGCATCGGCATCAGCAGCGCCAGCTCGGCCACCTTGTGACCGTCGGTACCGTCGATGCGCACCTTGCTGTCGCCCTGCTTGTCTTTGGTCAGGCCGATGGCGGTCTCCCGCTCCTCGCCCTGCAAACGCCCGTGCAGAACAAAGGATTCCTGCTCGTGGCGAATGACGCGACCAATCTGCAAACTGCGAAACGCCCGGCCGTGGCCGAGCGTATAGATGGCTTCCAGCACGCTGGTTTTGCCGCTGCCGTTCGCGCCAACCAGGAAGTTAAAGCCAGGGGATAAAGCGAGATCCGCGCTCTCGATGTTGCGAAAGTCGCGGATCAACAGACGGGTGAGCGACATTACAGTCTCATTGGCATGACAACATAGGCAGCCGACTGTGATGCGGCATCTTCAATCTGTACGCTCGAAACGGAGTCGGTCAGCAGGATGCGCACGTTCTCGCATTTCAGCGCGTTCAGCACATCCAGCACGTAGCTAACGTTGAAGCCGATTTCCATCTCAGCCCCGGCGTAGGTGACGTCCAGAATCTCTTCTGCCTCTTCCTGCTCCGGGTTGTTGGCGGTGATTTTGATCTGGTTTTCACTCACATACAGACGCACGCCGCGGAATTTCTCGTTAGAGAGAATGGCCGCACGCGCAAACGCCTGCTTGAGGCTGTCGCAGCCTGCTTCCAGCGTTTTGTCCGGGTTCTTCGGCAATACGCGGCGATAATCCGGGAAACGGCCATCAACCAGCTTCGATGTGAAGACAAAGTCGCCCACGTGAGCGCGGATGTTATTGCTGCCGATCTGCACGCGCAGCGGCGTGTCGCCACCGTCGAGCATACGCATCAGCTCAATCACCCCTTTACGCGGCACGATCACCGAATGGTTTGGCAGTGAGTCACCAATCGGCATCGAACAGACCGCCAGACGGTGGCCGTCGGTGGCCACGGTACGCAGCTCTTCACCTTCGGTTTCGAACAGCATGCCGTTTAAGTAGTAACGAACGTCCTGATGCGCCATGGAGAACTGCGTGGCTTCAATCAGACGCTTCATCGTCGCCTGCGGCAGGGTAAATTCCACTTCGCTCTGCCAGTCGTCCAGGTTCGGGAAGTCCGCAGCAGGGAGCGTGGAGAGCGAGAAACGGCTGCGGCCAGAGCGTACCAGCATACGGTCGCCTTCCAGCTGCACGGCGATTTCAGCGCCTTCCGGCAGCCCGCGGCAGATATCAAAGAATTTACGTGCCGGAACCGTGGTCGCGCCCGCGTCGTGCGGCTGCGTCAGCGTAACGCGCGCGATCATTTCCATTTCCAGATCTGTACCGGTCAGCGACAGCGTACCGTCCGCGACCTGAAGCAGCAGGTTTCCGAGAATAGGCAGCGTTGGGCGGCCGCCTAATGGGCCACTCACCTGTTGCAGCGGTTTTAATAAATGTTCACGTTCAACGGTAAATTTCATAGCGTCACGATGATAATGTTCTGATTAGATTGGAAAAATCTTCTTTTATGTCGTGGCTTTCTTCGCGTAACTGCTCAATCTTGCGACAAGCGTGCAGCACGGTCGTATGGTCACGGCCACCAAACGCATCCCCGATTTCCGGCAGACTGTGGTTGGTTAACTCCTTTGCCAGCGCCATCGCCATCTGACGCGGACGCGCCACCGAGCGGGAACGACGTTTAGACAGTAAATCTGCCACTTTAATCTTGTAGTACTCAGCCACCGTCTTTTGAATATTGTCGATAGTGACCAGTTTTTCCTGCAATGCCAGCAAATCGCGCAGCGCTTCACGCACAAAATCGATGGTGATTGCACGACCGGTAAAGTTGGCATTGGCGATAACGCGGTTCAGTGCCCCCTCCAGCTCACGCACGTTGGAGCGCAGACGCTTGGCAATGAAGAACGCCACTTCACCCGGCAGGCGAATGTCGTTTTCATCGGCTTTCTTCATCAGGATCGCGACGCGGGTTTCCAGCTCCGGTGGCTCGATCGCCACGGTCAGGCCCCAGCCGAAGCGGGATTTCAGACGATCTTCAACGCCGTTGATCTCTTTTGGATAACGATCCGAGGTCAAAATGATCTGCTGATTGCCTTCCAGCAGGGCGTTGAAGGTGTGGAAAAATTCTTCCTGCGATCGTTCTTTATTGGCAAAGAACTGAATGTCATCGATCAGCAGCGCGTCAACAGATCGATAGTAGCGTTTAAACTCTTCGATCGCATTGTTTTGCAGGGCTTTTACCATGTCCTGAACGAAGCGCTCGGAGTGCATATACACTACTTTGGCATTAGGCTTGCGCGCCATAATGCCGTTGCCCACCGCATGCAGCAGGTGCGTTTTACCCAGGCCCGTGCCGCCATACAGGAACAGCGGGTTGTAGGCCCCACCGGGGTTATCAGCAACCTGGCGAGCCGCCGCGCGCGCCAGCTGGTTCGACTTACCTTCAACGAAGTTATCGAACGTGTGTTTCACATTTACGTTAGAGCGGTAGGTTGGCTCAGCCGGTGCGGGAACATTATCCCAGCCCTGACGAGCGGGTGCGACGCGAGGGGCCGGAACAGGAACGGCCTGAGCAGGCGCTGCGACGTTCACGGTTTCACGAACGGTTTGGGTGACCGGCTTTGTACCCACTTCAAAGCGCAGCTGTGGGGCATCAGACCCGCAGAAATCGTTCAGCAGTCCATTGATGTTATTAAGGTATTTGTCCCTTACCCAATCGAGCACAAAACGGTTTGGCGCATACAAAGCCAGCGTGTTATCGCTCAGTTCCGCCTGCAACGGGCGGATCCACATACTGAATTCTGTGGCTGGTAACTCATCCTGCAATCGGGCAAGACACTGCTGCCAAAGCGAAAGTGACACGGCGGACTCCACTCGAACAATAAAAGAAAACTATTGAATATTCATGATTGTTGGCGCACATCGGCATGACCCTGTGTAAAGGGGGACGTGCGAATTGCTATCTGCAATTTATCCTGACCAGGATCCAGGGATCCCGATCGGGACCGCGGATCATAGCCTAAACTGAGCCAGAGATCTTCTGTTTCTCACAGATTCTTCCCGATTTATCCACAGGAAGATCAGAAACCGGTTAAGTGTAAACGATCCTGGCGTGAGTGCCCCACGATTTAGCCCGCATATTGGAAAAATTAATGAGCACAGACAATTTATTGCTTAAATGATCTAACGAAGATCCGGGACGATCCTTGCGCTTTGTCGGTGAGCCCGTATAATCCTCGACCCGGCGCGTGATGCTCATCTTCCTGCGTCGTCCGTTGCTCATTTTCCACGCGAAAACGTGCGGAAATACGCGGGAAATAAGGAAAGAGAATTGACTCCGGAGTGTACAATTATTACAATCCGGCCTCTTTAATCACCCACGGCTTCGGCGTCCGTCATTCGAAACTCGGTCGGGCATCCGCAAAAGTCATGAATTTATTCAAGTTTAGGTAGAAATCGCCATGAAACGCACTTTTCAACCGTCTGTACTGAAGCGCAACCGTTCTCACGGCTTCCGTGCTCGTATGGCTACTAAAAATGGTCGTCAGGTTCTGGCACGTCGTCGTGCTAAAGGCCGCGCTCGTCTGACCGTTTCCAAGTAATAAAGCTAACCCCTGAGTGGTTAAGCTAGCATTTCCCAGGGAGTTACGTTTGTTAACTCCCGCTCATTTCACTTTCGTCTTCCAGCAGCCACAACGGGCTGGCACGCCGCAAATCACCATCCTCGGCCGCCAAAATTCGCTGGGGCATCCCCGCATCGGTCTCACAGTCGCCAAGAAAAATGTTAAGCGTGCGCATGAACGCAATCGGATTAAACGTCTGACGCGTGAAAGCTTCCGTTTACGTCAGCACGAACTGCCTTCAATGGATTTCGTGGTGGTGGCGAAGAAAGGGGTTGCCGACCTCGATAACCGTGCTCTCTCGGAAGCGTTGGAAAAATTATGGCGCCGCCACTGTCGCCTGGCTCACGGGTCCTGATAGCCCTCATTCGGGTCTATCAACGCCTGATTAGTCCGCTACTCGGGCCGCACTGCCGTTTCACACCAACATGCTCAAGCTACGGAATTGAGGCATTGCGCAGGTTTGGAGTGATAAAAGGCAGTTGGTTGACGGTGAAACGCGTATTAAAATGCCACCCTTTACACCCAGGTGGAGACGACCCCGTCCCCCCAGGACCCTTTGATACCAGAGAACACTAACGATGGATTCGCAACGCAATCTTCTTATCATCGCTTTGTTGTTCGTGTCTTTCATGATCTGGCAGGCGTGGGAGCAGGATAAAAATCCTCAACCACAACAGCAGGTCACGCAGACAACGACCACCGCAGCGGGTAGCGCCGCCGACCAGGGCGTACCGGCCAGTGGCCAGGGGAAACAGATTACGGTTAAGACCGATGTGCTTGAGCTGACTATCAACACCCGTGGTGGTGATGTTGAGCAGGCGCTGCTGTTAACCTACCCGAAAGAGCTGAAGTCTAACGAACCGTTCCAGTTACTGGAAACCACGCCTGAGTTTATCTACCAGGCGCAGAGCGGACTGACCGGTCGTGATGGCCCGGATAACCCAGCTAACGGTGCGCGTCCACTGTATAACGTCGAGAACGACACCTTTGTGCTGGCTGATGGTCAGAACGAACTCGTGATCCCGATGACGTACACCGACGCCGCAGGCAACACCTTCACCAAAACCTTCACCCTGAAGCGCGGTGAATATGCGGTGAACGTGGGCTACAGCGTACAGAACGCCAGTGCGAAACCGCTGGAGCTGTCGACCTTTGGCCAGCTGAAGCAGTCCATCAATCTGCCGTCTCACCGTGACACCGGAAGCAGCAACTTTGCGCTGCATACCTTCCGTGGCGCGGCGTACTCCACGCCTGACGCGAAGTACGAGAAATACAAATTCGACACCATTGCCGATAACGAAAACCTGAACGTCAGCGCTAAAGGCGGTTGGGTGGCGATGCTGCAGCAGTATTTCGCGACGGCGTGGGTGCCAAATAACGACGGTACCAACAACTTCTATACCGCGAACCTGGGTAACGGTCTTGCAGCCATCGGCTACAAATCTCAGCCGGTTCTGGTTCAGCCGGGTCAAACCGGTAAGCTGGCAAGCACCCTGTGGGTCGGCCCGGAAATTCAGGACAAAATGGCCGCTGTTGCGCCGCACCTGGATCTGACCGTGGATTACGGTTGGTTGTGGTTCATCTCTCAGCCGCTGTTTAAGCTGCTGAAGTTCATCCACAGCTTCCTGGGTAACTGGGGCTTCTCCATCATCGTTATCACCTTCATCGTTCGTGGCATCATGTACCCGCTGACCAAAGCGCAGTACACCTCCATGGCGAAGATGCGCATGCTGCAGCCGAAGATTCAGGCGATGCGTGAGCGTCTGGGCGATGACAAACAGCGTCAGAGCCAGGAAATGATGGCCCTGTATAAGGCAGAGAAAGTGAACCCACTGGGTGGCTGCTTCCCGCTGCTGATTCAGATGCCAATCTTCCTTGCGCTGTACTACATGCTGATGGGTTCCGTTGAGCTGCGCCACGCGCCGTTCGCCCTGTGGATCCATGACCTGTCCGCACAGGACCCGTACTACATCCTGCCGATCCTGATGGGCGTGACGATGTTCTTCATCCAGAAGATGTCGCCGACCACCGTGACCGACCCGATGCAGCAGAAGATCATGACCTTTATGCCGGTCATCTTCACCGTGTTCTTCCTGTGGTTCCCGTCAGGTCTGGTGCTGTACTATATCGTCAGCAACCTGGTGACCATCATCCAGCAGCAGCTGATTTACCGTGGTCTGGAAAAACGTGGCCTGCATAGCCGCGAAAAGAAAAAGTCCTGATCCGATAAGTTAACGCTAAAATAAGGGCGGTCGATTGACCGCCTTTTTTATTTGTATTTGAACGAGACCAACCATGAGCCATAACGACACTATCGTCGCCCAGGCAACCCCACCGGGACGCGGTGGTGTAGGCATTCTGCGCATCTCCGGCCTGAAGGCGCGCGAGGTGGCTGAAGCGGTGCTGGGTAAATTGCCAAAGCCGCGCTACGCTGATTACCTTCCGTTTAAAGATGCCGACGGCACGCCGCTGGACCAGGGCATTGCGCTGTGGTTCCCCGGCCCGAACTCCTTTACCGGCGAAGACGTGCTGGAACTTCAGGGTCACGGCGGCCCGGTTATCCTCGACCTGCTGTTAAAACGTATTCTGACCCTGCCAGGCCTGCGCATTGCGAAGCCTGGCGAATTCTCCGAGCGTGCCTTCCTCAACGACAAGCTCGACCTGGCGCAGGCCGAGGCGATTGCAGACCTGATCGACGCCAGCTCTGAACAGGCGGCCCGCTCCGCCCTGAACTCGCTGCAGGGCGCATTCTCCGCGCGTGTGAATCACCTTGTGGAAGCTCTTACTCACCTTAGGATCTACGTGGAAGCGGCGATCGACTTCCCGGACGAGGAGATCGACTTCCTCTCTGACGGCAAAATCGAAGCCCAGCTCAACCAGGTGATGGCCGATCTCGACGCCGTTCGCGCCGAAGCGCGCCAGGGCAGCCTGCTGCGTGAAGGGATGAAGGTGGTCATTGCCGGACGCCCTAACGCCGGGAAATCGAGCCTGCTGAACGCCCTGGCGGGCCGTGAAGCGGCGATCGTCACCGACATAGCCGGGACCACCCGCGACGTGCTGCGCGAGCATATCCACATCGACGGGATGCCGCTGCACATTATCGATACCGCGGGTCTGCGCGATGCCAGCGACGAGGTTGAGCGCATCGGTATCGAGCGCGCCTGGCAGGAGATCGAGCAGGCCGACCGCGTGCTGTTTATGGTGGACGGCACAACGACCGACGCCGTTGACCCGGCGGAGATCTGGCCGGACTTTATCGCCCGTCTGCCGGCCAAGCTGCCTATCACCGTGGTGCGCAACAAGGCAGACGTGACCGGCGAAACGCTGGGCATCAGCGATGTGAATGGTCACTCACTTATTCGCCTGTCGGCGCGGACCGGTGAAGGCGTGGACGACCTGCGTAACCATCTCAAGCAGAGCATGGGCTTTGATACCAGCATGGAAGGCGGCTTCCTGGCGCGTCGCCGTCACCTGCAGGCGCTGGAAGAGGCGGCACGCCATCTTGACCAGGGCAAAGCGCAGCTGATTGGTGCGTGGGCGGGTGAACTGCTGGCGGAAGAGCTGCGCCTGGCGCAGCAGAATCTAAGCGAGATCACCGGGGAGTTCACGTCGGACGATCTGCTGGGACGGATCTTCTCGAGCTTCTGTATTGGTAAGTGATCCCCGCTAATCCATGGTGATTTCCTCCAGGGAAATCACCATTGTCCAAATGGCAACTCGCCTAATCCCTTTTCACCCCCTATCCTGCTTGCCTGCATCTATGGGGGGTTTATGGCGCGTTTTCTGTTTTGTAGTTTCGCATTAGTTCTGCTTTATCCGTCCGGTATTGATATGTATCTGGTGGGATTACCGCATATCGCCCGCGATCTGGGCGCCAGCGAAGCGCAGCTGCATATTGCGTTTTCGGCCTACCTCGCGGGGATGGCGTCGTCGATGGTCTTTGCCGGGAAGATCGCGGATAAAGCAGGCCGTCAGCCTGTCGCAATCGCCGGTGCCATCGTTTTTGCCCTGGCGTCCCTTCTCTGCTCACAGGCGCAAAACAGCACCGTGTTCCTGACCGGGCGCTTTATCCAGGGCATCGGTGCGGGCGGTTGCTACGTGGTGGCGTTTGCCATTTTGCGCGACACCCTAAGCGCCCAGCGTCGCGCTAAGGTGCTCTCGATGCTGAACGGTATTACCTGCATCATCCCGGTGCTGGCACCGGTCGTGGGCTATCTGATCATGCTTAAATTCCCGTGGCAGAGCCTGTTCTGGACCATGGCGACCATGGGCGCGCTGGTGTTTATCCTGTCGATCGCCGTGCTGAAAGAGACCCACCCAGGCTCGCAGAATACCGGCCATACCGCCACCATTCACCCGGCAGAGAAGCTGCTTAACCGCTTTTTCCTCAGTCGTCTGGCCGTGACCACGTTAAGCGTGGCGGTGATCCTGACCTATGTAAACGTTTCCCCGGTGTTGCTGATGGAAACCATGGGCTTCGATCGGGGTGAGTATTCGACGGTGATGGCGCTAACCGCCATGGTCAGTATGGCAGTCTCGTTTTCTACCCCGTTTGCGCTAAATGTTTTCAGCCAGCGCACGCTGATGCTGACCTCACAGGTTTTATTCCTCGCCGCAGGCGCGATCCTGGCGACTACCAGCTCACATGCGGTGATGCTGGTGGGCATTACGCTCATTTGCGCCGGGTTCTCGGTTGGCTTTGGCGTGGCGATGAGCCAGGCGCTTGGTCCCTTCTCGCTCCGGGCAGGCGTGGCAAGCTCGGTGCTGGGTATCGCGCAGGTCTGCGGCTCGTCTCTGTGGATATGGCTGGCGGCGGTCATCGGGCTTAACGCGCTGAATATGCTGATCGGGGTTCTGATTGGCTGTAGCATACTCTGCATTACCTTACTTATGGTCATCCAGCCCACGGCGCATTATGAAGAAGCCTATCAGCAGTCTCGATCTTAACCTGTTGCTTTGCCTGCAGCTTTTGCTGCAGGAGCGCAGCGTCACCAAAGCCGCGAAGCGGATGAACGTGACGCCGTCAGCGGTGAGCAAATCGCTGGCCAGGCTGCGCGACTGGTTTGACGACCCGCTGTTTGTCAAAACGCCGTTAGGGCTGCTGCCAACGCCACTAACGGTCAGCCTGGAGCAGGATTTGGCCGACTGGATGCAGATCGGCAACCAGATCCTCGATAAATCTCACCATGATTCGCCTGGCGGGCTGACGTTTGTGCTGGCCGCCGAAACGCCGCTGATGCTCATCCGCTTTAACGCCCTGCTTGAGCAGGTGAACCAGCGTTATCCGCAGGCGACGGTGAAGATGCGTCATTGGGATTATGACTCGCTGGACGCCATTACGCGCGGGGAAGTGGACGTTGGCTTCACCGGTCGCGAAACCCACCCGCGCTCGCGTGAACTGCTTAAGCTGATGCCGTGGTTTATCGACTACGAAATCCTGTTTAGCGATCGCCCCTGCGTCTATCTGCGCGAGGATCATCCGGCGCTTCAGCAAGAGTGGAATCTGGAGACCTTCCTGCGCTATCCCCATATCAGCATCTTCTGGGAACGCAGCGATACCTGGGCGCTGGATGAGGTGCTAAAGGAGATGGGACGCGAGCGCACGATCGCCATGAGCCTGCCGGGCTTCGAACAGGCGATGTTTATGGCGGCGCAGCCCGGCCATCACTATATCGCCACCGCCCCGCACTACTGTCACCATTACAATGAACTCCACCAGCGGAAGCTGATCGCCCTCCCCATTCCGATTGATGAGGAGCAGGCGGAAAAATTGACCGTGCCCTTCACGCTGATCTGGCATAAACGGAACAGCCACAATCCAAAAATCCTCTGGCTGCGGGAGACCATCAAGGCGCTGTACGGTGCGAGCGATCCAATTTTTGCCTAAGAAAATGTAAAGTTCGGTCCTAAGGCTTCTCTTACGCCCATTTACTGATTAAAACAGGAGGCAAGTTAAGCGATAATCATGTAACCGTTTAACCGATTACGACCATTATCAAGGAGCGAAAAATGGCTACGCACTTTGCAAGAGGGATACTTACGGAAGGACGTCTCGTATCGGCAAGAATTTCTTCAGCCTGTCACCGTGAAGCACTCACGCTTCCGGAGCACCGCAGGTCGCGGTTTTTAGCGTCCCGGGCGCTTCTCGCGGAACTGCTGTTTATGCTCTACGGCACCAGCGAGCTGCCGGATATCATTACCCAGCCAGAAGGCCGTCCGGTCTTTGCTGACCCGGATCTCCCTCGTTTTTCCATTGCCTACACGGGCAATATCATTGGCGTCGCGCTGACCACCGAGGGGGACTGTGGGCTCGATATGGAACTTCAGCGTGCGACGCGCAGCTTCCATGGCGCTAATGCGCATGAAGACTATCCGCTCTCCAGTAATGAGAAGCTGTGGATACGCAACCAGAACGATCCTGTCGAAGCCAGAGCGCAGCTCATTACCTTGCGCCAGAGCATTCGTAAGCTCTGCGGATGCGCCTCAGACGACGCCAGCCTGCTGCAGCTGTTGCCAGGCTCCGGACGTCTGCGCGCCACCCAGGCCACGCTGGTAGAAGCGCTCTGCGACGCTGAGGATGTGCTCATTTGGTCCATCGCGGTGACCCCCGCCATCGAACGCATGAAAATCTGGGAATTTGACAGTCAACAGGGATGGCGTAGCCTTCCTGATGTGCCCGAGCGCGCCAACGAGCCCGCCGCACGTCTGATGCGATTAACCAGTTTACCGGCAGAAAAAGCATTTACCCTAAGCTGATCCAATCAGGGTCATCATGATGAAACAGGAGTAATCATGTCTGATACGTTGAAAGTCGTTACGTTACTGGGAAGCCTGCGCAAAGGTTCATTTAACGGGATGGTAGCCCGCACGCTGCCACAGCTGGCGCCTGCAGGTATGGAAATTAGCGCCCTGCCGTCTATTGGCGATATTCCGCTTTATGATGCTGACGTACAGCAGGAAGAAGGGTTCCCGCAGAGCGTTGAGGCGCTGGCCGAACAGATCCGCCAGGCTGACGGCGTGGTCATCGTCACGCCAGAGTACAACTACTCTGTACCCGGTGGCCTGAAGAATGCCATCGACTGGCTGTCCCGTTTACCTGAGCAGCCGCTGTCAGGCAAACCGGTGCTGATCCAGACCAGCTCCATGGGCGCGATTGGCGGCGCACGCTGCCAGTATCACCTGCGTCAGATCCTGGTCTTCCTCGATGCGATGGTGATGAACAAGCCGGAATTTATGGGCGGAGTGATTCAGAACAAGGTCGACCCGCAAACGGGTGAGGTGGTGGATCAGAGCACGCGCGACCATCTCTCTGGCCAGCTGACGGCGTTCGGGGATTATATTAAGCGAGTGAAGGCGTAAGATCATTGCGGCCTGATGCCCTCACCCTGACCCTCTCCCACGGGGAGAGGGAACAAACACTAAAGCCCTTTTCGAAGAAAAGGGCTTACTGTTTATTTGGCGTCAATAAACACAATCTTCAGCACAAACAGCAGCGCCACAACAATCACGCATGGGCTGAGATCGCGGAAGCGGCCGGTACCGATCTTCATTACGCAGTAAGAGATAAAGCCCAGCGCGATACCTTCGGTAATCGAGAAGCTGAACGGCATCATCACGGCGGTAATAAACGCCGGCACCGCTTCGGTTAAATCATCCCACTTCACGCGAGACAGGCTGGAGGTCATCAGCACCCCCACGTAGATCAGCGCACCCGCCGCCGCGTACGGAGGCACCATGCCCGCCAGTGGCGAGAGGAAGATCACCAGCAGGAACAGAATACCCACCACAACCGCCGTCAGGCCGGTACGGCCACCCACAGAAACCCCGGAAGAGGATTCAATGTAAGCGGTAACAGACGAGGTTCCGATAAATGAGCCGGTCACAGAGGAGATACTGTCCACAAACAGCGCCTGCTTCATGCGCGGGAATTTCCCTTTCTCATCTGCCAGACCCGCTTTGTCGGTCACGCCGATCAGCGTACCGGAAGAGTCGAACAGGTTCACCAGCATGAAGGAGAAAATCACGCCCGCCAGGCCCAGGTTCAGGGAACCCGCCAGATCAACATGACCAACAACGGTAGAGACGCTCGGTGGCGCGGAAACGATGCCGTTATAGTGAACGTCGCCCAGCATCCAGCCCAGCAGCGTGGTGACCACGATGGACACCAGCACCGCCGCATGAATATTGCGGGAAGCCAGGATCGCGATGATAAAGAAGCCCAGCACGCCCAGCAGCACGTTATGAGAGGTCAGGTGACCGATGCTCACCAGCGTATCCGGGTTCGCCACGATAACACCGGCGTTTTTCAGCCCCATCATACCGATGAACAGACCGATACCGCTGGTGATGCCCACGCGCAGGCTCACGGGGATGTTCGCAATCATCCAGTAACGCACGCGGAAAATGGTCAGCAGCAGCAGACCAACCGCGCCCCAGAAGATGGCGCCCATGCCAACCTGCCACGGCAGACCCATCGCCTGAACGACAACGAATGCGAAGAACGCATTCAGGCCCATCGCCGGGGCCAGCGCGACCGGCAAGTTAGCGAATACGCCCATCAGAATGCTGCCAAGGGCCGCGATCAGACAGGTTGTTACGAAGACGGCGCTGGTATCCATGCCAGCAACGCCCAGAATTTGAGGGTTAACAAAAACGATATAGACCATCGTCAGAAAGGTAGTGAAACCGGCGATCACTTCGGTGCGTGCCGTCGTGCCGTGCTCGCGCAGTTTAAACACGCGCTCAAGCAGACCCTGACCAGACGTCTGGGTAGTGTGTTGTTGACTCATCATCAATTTCCGAACAAGGAGGGAAAATTCGTCGCTATCCTATACCAAAATGCGACAATAGTGGCGGTTACGTGATACTTTTTTCATTGAATTTGCTTATACGGCAACGATTGCGTTCCGGTGAACTGCCGTACGTAAACGTTAAACTGGTTAAAAGGGAAAGGCATGTCCGGAATTGAAGCGGTATTTTTCGACTGCGACGGTACGCTGGTCGACAGTGAGGTCATTTGTTCCCGCGCGTATGTGGCCATGTTTCAGGAATTTGGCATTACGCTGGAACTCGAAGAGGTGTTTAAACGCTTTAAGGGCGTGAAGCTCTACGAGATTATCGACATCATTAACGAAGAACACGGCGTCGTTCTTGAGAAGGCGGCTCTGGAACCGGTCTACCGCGCCGAGGTTGCACGCCTGTTCGATTCGGAGCTGGAGGTGATTCCGGGCGCAAACGCGCTGCTGGATGCCATGACGGTGCCGATCTGCGTGGTCTCCAACGGTCCGGTCAGCAAAATGCAGCACTCGCTAGGCAAGCTTGAGATGCTGCACCACTTCCCGGAAAAATTGTTCAGCGGCTACGATATCCAGCGCTGGAAGCCGGACCCGGCACTGATGTTCCATGCGGCAAAGGCGATGAACGTTAACGTAGAGCACTGCATTCTGGTGGATGACTCGTCTGCGGGCGCGCAGTCGGGGATTGATGCGGGAATGGAGGTGTTTTACTTCTGCGCCGACCCGCACAACAAGCCGATCGATCATCCCAAAGTCACGACCTTCACCGATCTGGCGCAGCTACCCGCGCTGTGGAAGGCCCGCGGGTGGAATATTACGCGTTAAGCAGACCCTCCCGGCAGGGAGGGCGACTGGTTTATCTGAAGAGCTTTTGAACAAACTCAGCATAGGCCGGACGCCAGACATCCATTTCGTGATTCAGACCGGGGTACATTTTATAGTCGAATTTGATGCCCTGTTTTTCCAGCTCCGCTTTCAGACCGGCAATGTCTTTGCCGGTCACCGAATCGCGCTCTCCCACGACGACGGTGAAGTTATGCAGCTGCCGGTTAATGGCCTCCGGCTGCTTAAAGCGTGCGGCCACGCCTTCATCAGGCACGGTTGTCGTGGTAACGCCGCTGAACGTTCCCAGCCAGCCGAAGCTCTCAAGATGATTCATCCCGGAGACCAGCGCCTGATAGCCGCCCTGTGACAACCCCGCCAGCGCCCGGCCATCAGCATCTTTACGCACGTTGAAGCGTGTATCCACCAGCGGAATAATCTCGCTCATCAGTTCACGGTCTGCGGCTTTCGCATTGAGCGGATAGAAAGACTTCCGTCGTTCTGCCGGGGGGAAATTCTCGGGAATGGCCTCAGCGCTCTCCGTCTCGGTGTCGGGTACGACCACCAGCATCGGTTTGATTTTCCCCTCGGCCATCAGGTTATCCATCATTTGCGGCAGGCGGCCCTGATCGATTGCCGAGAGCCCGGTATCCCCAAAGCCATGGTAGAAGTAGAGCACCGGTAGAGGTTCCCCTTTGCCGTTGTAGCCAGGGGGAGTCCATACATAAACGCGGCGCTCTGACTTGAGTGACGGCGAGTGCCAGGTCAGGGTGGTGAGATCGCCATGCGGTACGGCACGATCGTCGAGAATGCTGCCCGGAACCAGAATCAGGCTGGTGTTCACCTGCCGCTGAGGTTTTTGATAGCGGCTTCCCGTGTCGACTGAACGATAACCATCGATGTCGAAATAATATTCGTAGAGATTCGGGGCCATCGGCTCACTTTTCCATGTCCAGACACCATTTTTCTCTTTCGTCATATCATGGGAAACCTGGCTTTCAGGCATTGACCCCGTCACCACGGAGACTCGCGTTGCGCCAGGCGCAAACAGGCGAAACGTAATGCTTTTATCCGCATTGACCTGCGTCACATAGTGGCTGACCGGGGTAGCCGGATCAGGTGTCGCTGGCAACGGTGCGGCAATCACGTTTGTTCCAGTACCGATCCCGATGCTGATAGCTATCGCCAGGCATGCTAATGAATTTTTCATATCCCATCCTTTGCTGTTTTTTCGTCTCACGTTAGCGCGTTTCGAACGTCAGGCAACGGATGAAGGGGAGAATTGTGATTACACTAGAAATAATAACGCCGGTAAGTACCGGCGTTATTATCAGATGACAGGATTACTCTTTCGGATCTTTACCCGCCAGCAGCTTGTCCAGCTCGTCGCCGCCCACGTGACGGAAGTCCTGCCCCTTCACGAAGTAGAAAATGTATTCGCAAATATTCTGGCAGCGGTCGCCGATACGCTCGATAGAACGCGCGCAGAACAGGGCCGTCAGTACGCTTGGGATCGTACGGGAATCTTCCATCATGTAGGTCATCAGCTGACGCACGATGCCTTCATACTCCTGATCGACCTTCTTATCTTCGCGGTAGATACGCACCGCTTCGTCCAGATCCATCCGCGCAAAGGCATCCAGCACGTCGTGCAGCATCTGCACGGTGTGGCGGCCCAGCGACTCCAGGCTGACCAGCAGCGGCTGATGCTGCTGAGAGAACTTCTCCAGCGCGGTACGGCAGATTTTATCCGCAACGTCGCCGATACGTTCCAGCTCGGCGATGGTTTTGATGATCGCCATCACCAGACGCAGGTCGCTCGCCGTCGGCTGACGTTTCGCGATAATGCGCACGCAGGCCTCGTCGATAGCGACTTCCATCATGTTGACGTTTTTGTCGCCTTCAATGACGCGCTTCGCCAGCTCGCTGTCCTGGTTGTGCATTGCCGTAATTGCATCAGAAAGCTGCTGCTCAACCATGCCACCCATGGTCATCACCTGCGTGCGGATGCTCTCCAGCTCTGCGTTGAACTGGCCTGAAATATGTTTATTAAGATTGAGGTTGTCCATGGTTTCTCCACATGCACTAAGGCAAATCAACCGTAGCGGCCAGTAATATAATCTTCGGTTTGTTTCTTCGCGGGCTTAGTGAACAGATCGTCCGTGTTACTGAACTCAATCAATTCACCCAGGTACATAAACGCCGTGTGATCGGAGCAACGTGCAGCCTGCTGCATGTTATGGGTCACGATAACCACGGTGTAATCCTGCTTCAGCTCGGTGATCAGTTCTTCAATGCGACCGGTTGAGATCGGGTCCAGCGCTGAACACGGCTCATCCAGCAGCAACACTTCCGGGCGAATCGCAATACCGCGCGCAATGCACAGACGCTGCTGCTGACCACCGGAGAGAGAGTAACCGCTCTGGTGCAACTTATCTTTGGTTTCGTTCCATAATGCGGCCTTGGTCAAAGCCCACTGTACGCGCTCATCCATATCGGCACGGGAGAGCTTTTCAAACAGGCGAACGCCAAAGGCGATGTTGTCATAAATGGACATCGGGAACGGCGTGGGTTTCTGGAACACCATCCCCACTTTCGCGCGCAGCAGGGCGATATCCTGAGCCTGGGTCAGAATGTTTTCGCCGTCGAGGATGATTTCCCCTTCAGCGCGCTGCTCCGGATAGAGCGAATACATTTTGTTAAAGGTACGCAGCAGCGTGGATTTCCCACAGCCGGACGGACCGATAAATGCCGTGACCTGGTTCTTCGCGATATCCAGGTTGATGTTCTTCAGGGCATGGAATTTGCCGTAGTAGAAGTTCAAATCACGAACCTGAATCTTACCCGGGGCAGTATCAACCATACTCATTGACTCATTTCCTCATTCGGCGCCGCGAGCTGCCGCGCCGTAAAAAATTAACCGTGTTTCTTCTTCGCGAAAATGACGCGCGCCAGAATGTTCAGCAACAGTACGCAAAGGGTAATGATCAGCACTCCGGCCCAGGCCAGCTGCTGCCACTCCGCGAAGGGGCTCATCGCAAATTTAAAGATCGTCACCGGCAGGTTGGCGATCGGCTGCATCATGTCCGTGCTCCAGAACTGGTTGGAGAGGGACGTAAACAGCAGCGGTGCCGTTTCACCCGCGATACGCGCCACCGCCAGCAGGATACCGGTCATGATCCCGGAGACCGACGCCTTCAGCGTAATCGCAGAGATCATCTTCCATTTCGGCGTACCCAGCGCGTAAGCCGCTTCACGCAGGCTGTCCGGCACCAGTTTCAGCATGTTCTCGGTGGTTCGAATCACAATCGGCACCTGCAGCAGCGCCAGCGCAATGACGCCCGCCCAGCCGGAGAAGTGTTCCATCTGCGCCACCACCACGGTGTAAACGAACAGACCCACGACGATAGATGGGGCTGACAGCAAAATGTCGTTAATGAAGCGAATGACTTCCGCCAGCCAGGATTTACGGCCGTATTCTGCCAGGTAGATCCCCGCCATAATGCCCAGCGGCGTACCGAAGACCGTCGCCCAGAGGATCAGCAGTCCGCTGCCCGCCAGGGCATTCGCCAGGCCACCACCCGCCGTGTTCGGCGGCGGCGTCATTTCGGTGAACAGCGACAGTGACATTCCGTCAATTCCGCGAACGACCGTCGAGAAGAGGATCCAGACCAGCCAAAACAGGCCGAATGCCATCGTCGCCATAGAGAGCGTCAGGGCAATGCGGTTTTTCATGCGGCGTCTGGCCTGCATTTTGCGGCGGGATTCCGCCAGTTCAGCGGTAGCTTGCATTTCGAGAGTGGCCATTAGCGTGCTCCCTCATTTTTAGCGAGGCGCATAATCATCAGCTTGGAAATCGCCAGAACAATGAAGGTAATAACGAACAGAATCAGACCCAGCTCCATCAGTGCCGCGACGTGCAGACCCGATTCCGCTTCCGCAAATTCATTCGCCAGCGCAGAGGTAATACTGTTACCCGGCATGTAGAGCGACGCGCTGTCGAGCTGGTAGGTGTTACCGATGATAAAGGTAACCGCCATGGTTTCACCCAGCGCACGACCTAAGCCCAGCATCACGCCCCCGATCACCCCATTTTTGGTGAATGGAAGGACAATGCGCCAGATCACTTCCCAGGTGGTACAGCCGATACCGTAGGCCGACTCTTTCATCATCACCGGCGTTTGTTCGAAGACATCGCGCATAACCGCCGCAATGTATGGAATAATCATGATGGCGAGGATCACGCCAGCCGCCAGAATGCCGATACCGAAAGCCGGGCCAGAGAACAGGGCCCCCACAAACGGAATGGCAGAGAGGACATTACCCACCGGTTCCTGGAAGTACGTGGCAAACAGCGGCGCAAAGATGAACAGGCCCCACATGCCGTAGACGATACTTGGGATGGCCGCCAGCAGTTCAATGGCGATCCCCAGCGGACGACGCAGCCAGCCCGGCGCCAGCTCGGTCAGGAACAGGGCAATACCAAAGCTAACAGGAACCGCAATCAGCAGGGCGATGAACGAGGTCACCAGCGTGCCGTAGATCGGCACCAGAGCACCGTAGATGTCGTTCGGCGCGTCCCACTCTTTGGTCCACAGGAAGGAGAAACCGAATTTCTGGATGCTCGGCCAGGAGGAGAAAATCAGAGACACGATAATGCCGCCCAGCAGCAATAGCACAATCAGCGCAGCCAGTTTGACCAGCGCGCTGAAAATCATGTCACCTTTTTTACCCGGAGGGTTAAATGCAGGCTTGGTTGCAGCCATAAATTACTCTTCTGTTGAACGCGTTTACGAAATCGCCGGGTGGCGCTTGCGCTTACCCGGCCTACAGTCGGAACCGTAGGGCGGGTAAGCGCAAGCGCCACCCGCCATTTTCGTCAGAATGCTAAATTAATACAATGCTTTACCGCTGCTGTCTTTTACGTTGGTTTTCCATGCAGCGCGAATCTGCTCAACCACGTTGTCTGGCAGGGTGGCGTAATCCAGAGCGTTAGCCTGTTTGCCGCCGTTTTTGTATGCCCAGTCGAAGAACTTCAGCACTTCAGCGCCCTGCTCAGGTTTCTTCTGCTCTTTGTGTACCAGGATGAAGGTGGTAGAGGTGATTGGCCATGCACCTTCGCCCTTCTGGTTAGTCAGATCCTGCGCGAAGGATTTGCTCCAGTCAGCGCCTTTGGCGGCGTTAGCAAAGTTCTCTTCGGTCGGGCTAACCGGTTTGCCGTCGGCAGACACCAGTTTGGTGTAGGACAGGTTGTTCTGCTTCGCGTACGCATACTCTACGTAGCCGATGGAGCCAGGCAGACGCTGTACGAACGCGGCGATACCGTCGTTACCTTTACCGCCCAGACCGGTAGGCCAGTTAACGGTAGAGCCGGAGCCGACTTTAGATTTCCACTCTTCGTTCACTTTCGCCAGGTAGCTGGTGAACACGAAAGAGGTACCAGAACCATCCGCGCGGCGAACCACGGCGATGTTCTGAGAAGGCAGCTTTAGGCCTGGGTTGAGCTTAGCGATCGCTTCGTCATCCCATTTTTTGATGTTGCCCAGGTAGATGTCACCCAGCGTTTTGCCGTCCAGCACCAGCTCGCCCGACTTCACGCCCGGCAGGTTGATCGCCAGAACCACGCCACCGATCACGGTAGGGAACTGGAACAGGCCTTCCTGAGCCAGTTTGTCATCAGACAGCGGAGCGTCAGACGCGCCGAAATCAACCGTGTTCGCGGTAATTTGTTTCACGCCACCGGAGGAGCCGATACCCTGATAGTTAACCTTGTTACCGGTTTCTTTCTGGTAGGTATCCGCCCATTTGGCATACACCGGCGCAGGGAAGGTTGCACCAGCGCCAGTCAGGCTTGCTTCTGCAAATACAGAGAACGCGCTCAGAGATAAGGTCGCGGCGACAACAGTTGCGACAGTGGTACGCATAACTTTCATAATGTCTCCTGCAAGATTTTCGTAAATCGTTGTTTAGTGGCTACGATGAGCAAAATAGGACAAACAGGTGACAGATAAATGTACGAATTATGACAGTTTTATGACAACGAAAATTTCACTTAAAAACAAGCAAAATAAAGCTTAATTTTCATCGTCTTAGCCACTTTTATGACAAACCGTTTTCAGAAATATTTTCTTTATGTGACACTGAAAAAAGTAGCTGAAGATGACAAATTGTCATTATTAAAAACGTGAACAGATTGATTAAAAACAAACCAGATGGGATAAAAAAGCTCCACCCGAAGGTGGAGCCTGAAGGGATTATTCTACAGTAACCGATTTAGCGAGGTTACGCGGCTGGTCAACGTCGGTGCCTTTGATCAGCGCAACGTGATAGGCCAGCAGCTGCAGCGGAACGGTGTAGAAGATGGGTGCAATCACCTCTTCCACATGCGGCATCTCAATGATGTGCATGTTGTCATTGCTGACAAAACCGGCATCTTTGTCGGCGAAGACGTACAGCACACCACCACGGGCGCGCACTTCTTCGATGTTAGATTTCAGTTTTTCCAGCAGTTCGTTGTTAGGGGCCACAACGATGACCGGCATATCCGCGTCAATCAGCGCCAGCGGACCGTGTTTCAGCTCACCTGCCGCATAGGCTTCCGCGTGAATGTAAGAGATCTCTTTCAGCTTCAGCGCGCCTTCCAGCGCAATCGGATACTGATCGCCACGGCCCAGGAACAGGGCGTGATGTTTGTCAGAGAAATCTTCCGCCAGTGCCTCAATGCGTTTGTCCTGAGACAGCATCTGCTCAATACGGCTCGGCAACGCCTGCAGGCCATGCACAATGTCGTGTTCAACGGAGGCATCCAGACCTTTCAGACGCGCCAGTTTCGCCACCAGCATCAGCAGAACGGTCAGCTGAGTGGTAAACGCCTTAGTGGAAGCCACGCCGATTTCGGTGCCCGCTTTGGTCATCAGCGCCAGATCGGATTCACGCACCAGGGAAGAGCCCGGGACGTTACAGATGGCCAGAGAGCCCAGGTAACCCAGCTCTTTAGACAGTCGCAGCGCAGCCAGGGTATCCGCCGTTTCACCAGACTGGGAAAGGGTGATCATCAGGCTGTTACGACGCACCGCAGATTTGCGATAGCGGAATTCAGACGCGATTTCCACATCACACGGCACGCCCGCCAGAGATTCAAACCAGTAGCGAGAAACCATACCGGAGTTGTATGAGGTGCCGCAGGCCACGATCTGAATATGCTCGACCTTGCCGAGCAGTTCGTTCGCGTTTGCGCCCAGCTCGCTCAGATCCACTTCACCGTGGCTGATGCGCCCGGTCAGGGTGTTTTTGATGGCGTTTGGCTGCTCGTAAATCTCTTTCTGCATGTAGTGACGGTAAGCGCCTTTGTCGCCCGCGTCGTACTGCAGGTTAGATTCGATCTCCTGACGCTTCACCTGCTCGCCTTTGGTATCGAACACGGTCACGCTGCGGCGAGTCACTTCCGCGATATCACCCTCTTCGAGGAAGATAAAGCGACGGGTAACTGGCAGGAGCGCCAGCTGGTCAGAAGCGATGAAGTTTTCGCCCATGCCCAGACCGATAACCATCGGGCTACCAGAACGCGCGGCCAGCAGCGTGGACGGGTCGCGGGAATCCATGATCACCGTACCGTACGCACCGCGCAACTGAGGGATAGCACGCAGCACCGCATCACGCAGTGTGCCGCCTTGCTCAAGCTCCCAGTGCACCAGGTGAGCAATCACTTCGGTGTCAGTTTCAGAGACGAAGGTATAGCCGCGCGCTTTCAGTTCTTCGCGCAGCGGTTCGTGGTTTTCGATAATGCCGTTGTGCACGACCACGATGTGTTCAGACACATGCGGGTGCGCGTTACCTTCAGACGGTTCGCCATGCGTCGCCCAGCGGGTGTGCGCGATACCGGTTCCCCCGTGCAGCGGATGTTCTTCCGCGGCCTGGGCCAGCATCTGCACTTTACCGAGACGACGCAGACGGGTCATATGACCTTCTGCATCGACGACAGCCAGACCGGCAGAGTCGTAACCACGGTATTCCAGACGACGTAAACCTTCGAGAAGGATTTCAGCAATATCACGCTGCGCAACTGCGCCAACAATTCCACACATAATTTTAGATTCCGAATGTAGGCATTATGCCTGCGTTGTCGCTGACCTGTATTTGCCCTTTCCGGGCACCCCGAGCCTTGTAGAGAGTGGGGTTATTTTTATGGGTACTGCTTGTGGGGGGAGATATATATTTATCTCCTCTCCCGGGTTTGCCTGATGACGGCTACGCCTTATCAGGCCTACTCAATCGTAGGGCGGGTAAGCGTAGCGCCACCCGCCTTGCTGTTACTTTTTCTTCACCGGGCGTTTCCAGCCCTGCTTGCTGACCTGCGGAACGCGGCTTAATACCAGCTCGTTCTCGGCCACATCGCGCGTTACGGTTGTTCCGGCAGCAATAGTCACCCCGTTACCCACGGTAACAGGCGCCACCAGCTGAGTGTCGGACCCGACAAACACATCATCACCAATGATCGTTTTAAACTTATTGGCGCCGTCATAGTTACAGGTAATCGTCCCTGCACCAATATTCACGTTATTGCCAATTTCCGCGTCGCCCAGATAGGTCAGATGACCGGCTTTAGAGCCTTTACCCAGACGCGCTTTTTTCATCTCCACGAAGTTACCCACGTGAGCGCCTTCCAGCAGCTCAGCGCCCGGGCGCAGGCGCGCAAACGGGCCTATGGTACAGGCCACATCCAGACGAGCATCTTCCACCACGCTGTACGGGCTGATTTCGCAGTCGTCACCGATGATGCTGTTTTTAATCACACAGCCAGCGCCAATTTTGACGCGGTTGCCAAGCTGAACGTTACCCTCGAGGATAACGTTAGTATCAATCTCAACGTCGCGCCCGTGAGACAAAGTACCGCGCAGATCGAAACGCGCCGGATCGCGCAGCATCACGCCTGCCAGCAGCAGTTTTTCAGCCTGTTCGGACTGATAAACACGCTCAAGGCGAGAGAGCTGAAGGCGGTTGTTCACCCCTTCGGTTTCGCTGATGCGCGACGGATGGACCGCAGCAATTTCTCGCCCTTCCTGATACGCCATCGCAATGATGTCGGTGATGTAGAACTCACCCTGCGCGTTGTTGTTGTTGAGCTTCGACAGCCAGCGCTTCATATCCGCGCCATTGGCGATCAGGATACCGGTATTGATCTCCTGAATTTTGCGCTGTTCATCGCTGGCATCTTTGTGTTCAACAATACCCGTAACGTTGCCGTTTTCACGCGTGATACGGCCATAGCCCGTAGGATCGTCCAGCACGACGGTTAATAAGCCGATGCCGCCCTGCGGTTTGGCTTCACGCAGGCGAGTGAGTGTTTCAACAGAGATCAGCGGAACGTCACCGTAGAGCATGAGGATGTCTTCGTCATCAGCAAAGAACGGCGCAGCCTGCTGCATCGCATGACCGGTACCCAGCTGTTCAGCCTGAAGCACCCAGTTGAGCGAGCTATCGCTCAGCGTCTTTTTAAGCAGATCGCCACCGTGGCCGTAAACCAGGTGGACCTGACGGGCACCCAGTTCATTCGCTGCATCAATGACATGCTGCACCATTGGCTTTCCTGCCAGCGTGTGTAGCACTTTAGGCAAATCGGAATACATGCGGGTACCTTTGCCTGCGGCAAGGATCACCACGCTCATCGCACTGTTTAACATACGCATCCTGACGGTTGTTTGTGTGAGAAGTAAAAACGTTTGATGATTAAAATTCTACATCTTTTTTATCATGAATTAAGGCCGAAAAAAAAAGCCAGCCTGGTATCCAGACTGGCTTTTGTGCTTTTCAAGCCGGTGTTACATCGCTTTTTTGGTCAACTCGATAACGCGCAGTTTCGCGATCGCTTTGGCCAGCTCCGCAGACGCCTGAGCGTAATCCACGTCACCATGAGAGCTGTTAATGTGCTCTTCAGCCTTACGCTTCGACTCCAGGGCTCGCGCTTCGTCGAGATCCTGGCCACGAATAGCGGTATCGGCCAGAACGGTCACACTGCCAGGCTGCACTTCAAGAATGCCGCCGGACAGATAGATAAACTCTTCGTGACCGAACTGTTTAACGATGCGGATCATACCAGGCTTAATGGCGGTGAGCAGCGGTGCGTGACCCGGGAAAATACCCAGCTCACCTTCACTACCCGTTACCTGGATTTTCTCGACCAGACCAGAGAACATTTGTTGCTCTGCGCTGACGACGTCCAGGTGGTAAGTCATTGCCATATCACCCTCCGATTAAGGCGTTAAAGTTTTTTGGCTTTTTCCACAGCTTCTTCGATGGAACCAACCATGTAGAACGCCTGCTCTGGCAGGTGATCGTATTCGCCTTCCATGATGCCTTTAAAGCCACGGATGGTGTCTTTCAGGGAAACGTATTTACCCGGAGAACCGGTGAATACTTCCGCAACGAAGAACGGCTGGGACAGGAAGCGCTGGATCTTACGCGCACGTGCTACCACCAGTTTGTCTTCTTCAGACAGTTCATCCATACCCAGGATGGCGATGATGTCTTTCAGTTCCTGGTAACGCTGCAGCAGGGACTGTACGCCACGCGCAGTGTCGTAGTGTTCCTGACCCACAACCAGTGGATCCAGCTGACGGCTGGTGGAGTCCAGCGGGTCAACGGCTGGGTAGATACCCAGAGACGCGATCTGACGGCTCAGTACCACGGTTGCATCTAAGTGCGCAAAGGTGGTGGCTGGAGATGGGTCAGTCAAGTCATCCGCAGGTACGTATACCGCCTGAACGGAGGTGATAGAACCGGTTTTGGTAGAGGTGATACGTTCCTGAAGAACACCCATCTCTTCCGCCAGCGTAGGCTGATAACCTACCGCTGAAGGCATACGACCCAGCAGTGCAGATACTTCAGTACCGGCCAGGGTGTAACGATAGATGTTATCAACGAACAGCAGAACGTCACGGCCTTCGTCACGGAACTTCTCAGCCATCGTCAGGCCGGTCAGCGCAACGCGCAGACGGTTTCCTGGTGGCTCGTTCATCTGGCCGTAAACCAGGGATACTTTGTCCAGAACGTTGGAGTCGGTCATTTCGTGGTAGAAGTCGTTACCCTCACGAGTACGTTCACCTACGCCCGCAAACACAGAGTAACCGGAGTGCTCGATCGCGATGTTACGGATCAGCTCCATCATGTTTACGGTTTTACCTACACCCGCACCACCGAACAGACCGACTTTACCGCCCTTCGCAAATGGACACATCAGGTCGATAACTTTGATACCGGTTTCCAGCAGTTCCTGAGAGCTGGACAGCTCTTCGTAGGAAGGTGCCGCGCGGTGGATAGCCCAACGCTCTTCTTCACCGATGTCGCCTTTCATGTCGATTGGCTGACCCAATACGTTCATGATACGACCCAGTGTTGCTTTACCTACCGGGACTTCGATCGGGTGCTCAAGGTCTTTTACTTCCAGACCACGACGCAGACCGTCGGAAGAACCCATCGCGATGGTACGCACGATACCGCCGCCGAGCTGCTGCTGAACTTCCAGCACCAGGCTCTCGTTACCATTCTGTACCTCAAGCGCGTCGTACACGCGTGGTACGGCGTCCTGAGGGAACTCGACGTCCACCACGGCGCCGATTACCTGGACAATCTTTCCAGTAGCCATCTTGAATCCTCTACGTAATTCGTAAACCTGGTTAAACCGCAGCGGCCCCCGAGACGATCTCGGTGAGTTCCTGAGTAATGCTGGCCTGACGAGCTTTGTTGTAAACCAACTGCAGCTCTTTAATCAGGCTGCCGCCATTATCGGTCGCGGCTTTCATCGCCACCATTCGTGCGGCCTGCTCGCTGGCCAGGTTTTCTACAACGCCCTGATAAACCTGAGATTCAACGTAACGACGCAGCAGGGTATCCAGCAGCGGTTTCGGATCGGGTTCATACAGGTAATCCCAGGTTTTTTGCTTCAGCTCGCCATCTTCTGATGCCGGTAACGGCAGCATCTGAGTGAGCGTTGGAACCTGAGACATGGTGTTAATGAATTTGTTGCTGACAACGTACAGTCTGTCCAGACGGCCTTCATCATAAGCCTGCAACATCACTTTAACCGGGCCGATCAGTTCGGACAGGGACGGGTTATCACCCATACCGGTCACCTGAGCGACAATGTTGCCACCAACGGAGTTAAAGAAAGAGACGCCTTTAGAGCCGATCATTGCGATATCGCACTGAACGCCTTTTTCAGACCATGCTTTCATATCCGCCAGCAGTTTTTTGAACAGGTTAATGTTCAAGCCGCCACACAGACCACGGTCGGTCGACACCACCAGGTAGCCCACGCGCTTAACGTCGCGTTCTTCCAGGTAAGGGTGCTTATATTCCAGATTACCGTTTGCAAGGTGACCAATCACTTTGCGCATGGTTTCTGCATAAGGACGGCTGGCCGCCATGCGATCCTGCGATTTACGCATTTTGGAAGCGGCGACCATCTCCATCGCTTTAGTGATCTTTTGCGTGTTCTGGACGCTTGCGATCTTACTACGTATCTCTTTTGCGCCGGCCATGAGCTTCTCCTCAATGCCAGGCGGCTTGTCCTGAGACAAGCCGCCGGACGATTACCAGGATTGGGTTGCTTTGAAGGAATCGAGGATAGCTTTCAGCTTGCCTTCGATTTCGTCGTTATAGCCACCGGTCTGGTTGATCTCTTGCATCAGCGGAGCGTGATCACGGTCGACGTAAGCCAGCAGAGCGGCTTCGAAGCTACCGATTTTCGCCAGTTCCACATCTTCGAGGTAACCGCGTTCAGCCGCGAACAGAACCAGGCCCTGCTGAGCAACAGACATTGGTGCGTACTGTTTCTGCTTCAGCAGTTCGGTCACTTTCTGACCGTGGCTCAGCTGTTTACGGGTTGCTTCGTCCAGATCGGATGCGAACTGAGAGAACGCAGCCAGTTCACGATACTGTGCCAGCGCGGTACGGATACCACCGGACAGTTTCTTGATGATCTTGGTCTGAGCAGCACCACCAACACGGGATACGGAGATACCCGGGTTAACTGCCGGACGAATACCGGAGTTAAACAGGTTGGTTTCCAGGAAGATCTGACCATCGGTAATGGAGATTACGTTGGTCGGAACGAACGCAGAAACGTCACCCGCCTGGGTTTCAATGATCGGCAGAGCGGTCAGAGAGCCCGTTTTACCCTTCACTTCACCTTTGGTGAAGTTCTCGACGTATTCCGCGTTAACGCGGGAAGCACGCTCCAGCAGACGAGAGTGGAGGTAGAATACGTCGCCAGGGAACGCTTCACGTCCAGGTGGACGACGGAGCAGCAGGGAAACCTGACGATAAGCAACAGCCTGTTTAGACAGGTCATCGTATACGATCAGCGCATCTTCACCGCGGTCACGGAAGTATTCACCCATTGCGCAACCGGCGTATGGCGCCAGGTATTGCAGTGCAGCAGATTCAGACGCGGTCGCCACCACAACGATGGTGTTAGACAGTGCGCCGTGCTCTTCCAGTTTACGAACCACGTTGGAAATGGTGGACGCTTTCTGGCCGATAGCCACGTACACACATTTGATGCCGGAGTCACGCTGGTTGATGATGGCGTCGATAGCCATCGCGGTTTTACCGGTCTGACGGTCACCGATGATCAGTTCACGCTGACCACGACCGATTGGGATCATGGCATCAACGGACTTATAACCTGTCTGAACAGGCTGATCTACGGACTGACGGTCGATAACGCCCGGTGCGATAACTTCGATTGGGGAGAAGCCATCGTGCTCAACCGGACCTTTACCGTCGATTGGCGCACCCAGGGTGTTAACAACGCGACCCAGCAGGCCACGGCCAACCGGCACTTCCAGAATACGGCCAGTACACTTAACCTTCATGCCTTCGGCGAGGTCAGCGTATGGACCCATCACAACTGCACCAACGGAGTCGCGCTCCAGGTTCAGTGCGATAGCGTAACGGTTACCCGGCAGGGAAATCATCTCACCCTGCATACAATCGGCCAGGCCGTGGATGCGGATAACACCGTCACTTACAGAAACAATAGTACCTTCGTTGTGAGCTTCACTCACAACATTGAACTGAGCAATGCGCTGCTTGATCAGTTCGCTGATTTCGGTGGAATTCAGTTGCATGCTCCAGTCCCCTTAAGACTGCAAGACGTCTGCAAGGCGCTCAAGACGGCCGCGTACGCTGCCATCAATGACCATATCACCCGAGCGGATGATTACGCCTGCCATTACAGACTTATCGATTTTGCAATTCAGCTTAACTTTGCGTGACAGACGTTTTTCCATCGCGGCGGTAATTTTCGCAAGCTGTTCGTCACTCAGTTCAGTCGCAGAAGTCACTTCAACTTCAGCGGTAGCTTCACTAAGGGCACGTAAGTGCTCAAACTGCTCGAGAACATCCGGGAGCACACGGAGACGACCATTCTCTGCCATCACCTTAATCAGGTTCTGGCCGTTGGCATCCAGTTGCTCTCCGCACACGGCGATAAACGACGCGGCGAGGGTTTCAGGTGCTAACGCACCGGAAAGCAACTCGGCCATTTGTTCGTTTTTCGTCACCTCAGCGGCAAACGCCAGCATATTCTGCCAGCGATCGACATTTTGGTGTTCGATAGCAAAGTCAAAAGCTGCTTTGGCGTAGGGGCGAGCTACCGTAACAAATTCAGACATCAGCCCCTCCCTCCTTACAGTTCAGCGACAAGTTTGTCCACGATGTCGCTGTTAGCAGCTTCATCCACGGAACGTTCGATGATCTTCTCGGCGCCAGCAACAGCCAGAATCGCAACCTGCTTACGCAGTTCTTCACGAGCACGTTTACGCTCAGCTTCAATTTCAGCCTGAGCCTGTGTCACGATCTTAGTACGTTCCTGTTCTGCTTCAGCTTTGGCTTCGTCCAGGATCTGCGAACGGCGTTTGTTAGCCTGTTCGATGATAACCTGAGCTTCCGCTTTCGCTTTTTTCAGCTGGTCTGTCGCGTTGGCCTGTGCAAGGTCCAAATCTTTCTTAGCGCGTTCTGCAGAAGCCAGACCGTCAGCAATTTCTTTCTGACGTTTTTCGATGGCAGCCATTAAAGGCGGCCATACATACTTCATGCAGAACCAGACAAAGAGAATAAACGCGATGGCCTGGCCGAGGATTGTTGCGTTCATGTTCACAGCACAATACCTCTTTAATATCTGTGGCTTAGGGTTTTAAAACTACTACTACGCGACAGCAAACATCACGTACAGACCCAGACCTACAGCGATCATTGGGATAGCATCCACCAGACCCATAACGATAAAGAACTGAGTACGCAGCAGAGGAATCAGATCAGGTTGACGCGCAGCGCCTTCCAGGAATTTGCCCCCGAGGATGCCGATACCGATCGCAGCACCGATAGCCGCCAGACCCATCATCACAGCGGCAGCCATGTACAGCAGATCCATATTCAGGTTTTCCATGACAGTCTCCAGTTTGTTTCAATTAAAACGTAGTAGTGTTGGTAAAAAATCAGTGCTCTTCAGACGCCATCGACAGATAGACGATCGTCAGAACCATGAAGATAAAGGCTTGCAGCGTAATGATCAGGATGTGGAAAATGGCCCACGGCACATTCAGAACCCACTGTGACCACCACGGCAGAAGACCCGCGATCAGAATGAAAATCAGCTCACCCGCATACATGTTGCCGAACAGTCGCAGACCCAGTGAAACAGGTTTGGACAGCAGGCTAACGCCTTCCAGGATCAGGTTGACCGGAATAAACGCCCAGTGGTTGAACGGCTGCAAGGTAAGCTCTTTCACAAAGCCGCTTACGCCTTTCATTTTGATGCTGTAGAAAAGAATCAGGATAAACACGCCCAGCGCCATCGACAGGGTGATGTTCACGTCCGCAGACGGTACCACACGCAGTGCAGGCAGGCCGAAGATGTGCTCGCCGATGAACGGCAGCAGATCGATTGGCAGCAGGTCCATCAGGTTCATCAGGAAGACCCAAACGAACACGGTCAGCGCCAGCGGAGCAATCAGCTTGCTCTTGCCATGGTACATGTCTTTGACGCTGCCATGGACGAAGCCGATGATCATTTCGATAAAGGTCTGGAATTTCCCTGGTACACCGCTGGTCGCTCGTTTAGCAACACCGCGGAACATGGCCAGGAACAGAAGACCCAAAACCACCGAGAAGAACATGGAGTCGATGTTGATCGTCCAGAAGGTGGCCGGGGGGTTATGTGGATCCACCAGCGAGAATGTACGCAGGTCCAGCTGAAGGTTATTCAGATGGTGACCTATGTAATCCTGCGGCGTCATATTTTCTGAAGCCATGATGCCTTTTACCCTTTGTTATTGATTACAGCTGGAGCCAGAACTTGTACCACCAGCACCAAAACCCACGTTGCTATCAGCGGCATGAAGACCACTTTCAAAACCGCCAGCGCCATCACCAGTAGAGCAAAGGTCAGCAACACCTTACACACTCCGCCGAGGGCGAAGGACCAGGCCACGCGGCCTTTGGCAGGTGTATGCGCCTGATGACGCCAGGCAAAAATCATAAACAACACGTTTGGCAGCACAACCGCCAAACCCCCGCACACGGCGGAGATGCCCCAGAAGGGGTCTTTGAGGCTAAACAGCAGTCCACTTGCTATCACAGCCAGAAACTGAATGAACAGAAGCTTACGAGCAACGTTTCTACTCAAGAGCGACACAGACATCACGTTTTTACTCCTGCTCCCTTCGAGGTATGCCGCGTGTCGTATAAAACGTCCTTTAAGGCTCAGAGTCAAGCATCAAAAAGCGGTCAAATTATACGGTGCGCACCCGTGATTTCAAACATTAAGTAGCGAAAAGGTGAATAAATGTTTAAATATTTTTCCCCACCGCTATTTTTTAACTTTCGCTGAAAGCGTCAACCTTCGACCAAAACTGCAAACAGCGCGAAAACGTTGTCGATAAAGCGTGCACGAGATCACAAAACACACATTTGCGATAAGGTTGTATTTATCAAAGGCGCAAATCGCGAAAATTTATCTTTATGAAATTAAACACAAAATGTCGCAACTATTTTCAAAACAGCCCAGTACACAATAAAAACCTTTTATTGACATTCTTAATAAATAATTAACATTGCGTTCTGGTTACTGCCTTCCACTTTTAGCAGACTTATATTTTCACAGATGACTATCTTCTCGGTGAATAAGAGTTACTTCGTTAACCGGAAGAAAAACCTTAGTGAAGCAGAGGTTAAAAGCTCCCCGATAAATCCCCGCTAGTTGTGCTGTTTTTTAACATGATAAGAACAGCACGAATTCCACATTTTTTATTAATTTTTTAAAAATTGTTTGGCTTAATTATCACCAGGTGACGTTCACCTTCGAGCTGAGGAATCTGTAATTTCTCAATAGACTCGACAGCAAAACCGTCCGGAAGCTGTTCAATTTCATCGCCTGGCAACTGCCCTTTCAGTGCATAAAAGCGGCCATTCTCCGCAGGTAAGTGCTTGCACCAGCTCACCATATCGTTGAGCGACGCAAATGCGCGGCTGATAACCCCGTCAAACGGCGGCTCTGCCGGGAACTCCTCTACCCTGCTCTGCACGGGCGTGATGTTTTCAAGCTTCAGCTCATGCTGTACCTGGCGTAAAAAGCGCACGCGTTTGCCAAGGCTGTCCAGCAGTGTGAAATGGCTCTCAGGACGAACAATCGACAGCGGAATACCCGGCAGACCAGGGCCCGTCCCCACGTCGATAAAGCGTTCACCTTTCAGCCAGGGCGCAACCACGATGCTGTCGAGAATGTGGCGAACGAGCATCTCGTTGGGGTCGCGTACAGACGTCAGGTTGTAGGCTTTGTTCCATTTGTTCAGCATATCGACATAGGCCACCAGCTGATTTTTCTGGTGATCGGTGAGCGAAATACCTGCCTGATCCAGCAGACGAGAGAGTTTGTTGAGCACGGTGAATACCTGTTGAGAGTTTTTTTGCCCGGTGGCGCTGCCGCTTACCGGGCCTACGAATAAGTAGGGCGGGTCAGCGAAGCGCCACCCGCCAAAAGCAATGTCAATTACGCGCTACGGCGCAGCATGCCCTGCTTTTTCAGCCACACCAGCAGGATCGAAATCGCCGCCGGGGTAACGCCCGAGATGCGGGATGCCTGACCGATCGACACCGGTTTGTGATCGTTCAGCTTGGCGATAACTTCGTTGGAAAGGCCCGTCACCTGGCGGTAGTCCAGCATTTCCGGCAGCAGCGTGTTTTCGTTACGCTGCTGTTTTTCGATCTCATCCTGCTGACGCGCGATGTAACCTTCGTACTTCACCTGGATCTCGACCTGCTCTGCCGCTTCAGCGTCTTCCAGGCCCGGCGCGAACGCGGTCAATTTGACCAGGTTCTCGTAGCTGACTTCTGGACGGCGCAGCAGATCTTCACCGCTGGCCTCGCGCGACAGCGGCGCGGTTAAGTGAGCGTTCACTTCAGCAGCGGTTTCCGCCTGCGGATTCACCCAGGTGGTTTTCAGACGCTGACGTTCCTGTTCGATGCGCTCCAGCTTCTCGTTGAAGCGCGCCCAGCGCTCGTCATCGACCAGACCGAGCTCGCGGCCCATTTCGGTCAGACGCAGGTCAGCGTTATCTTCACGCAGCATCAGGCGATATTCCGCGCGAGAGGTAAACATACGGTACGGTTCTTTGGTACCCAGCGTGCAGAGATCGTCAACCAGCACGCCCAGGTACGCCTGAGAACGGCCGGGTGCCCAGCCTTCTTTCTCGGCAGAGAAGCGCGCAGCGTTCAGGCCAGCAAGCAGGCCCTGTGCAGCCGCTTCTTCATAGCCGGTGGTGCCGTTAATCTGACCCGCGAAGAACAGACCGTGGATGAATTTGCTCTCCAGGGTCGGCTTCAGGTCACGCGGATCGAAGAAATCGTACTCAATAGCGTAGCCAGGGCGAACGATTTTTGCGTTCTCCATACCCTGCATTGAGCGAACAATTTGCATCTGCACGTCGAACGGCAGGCTGGTGGAGATGCCGTTCGGGTAAATTTCGTTTGAGGTCAGCCCTTCGGGCTCCAGGAAGATCTGGTGCTGGTTGCGATCGGCGAAGCGCATCACTTTGTCTTCG
This sequence comes from Enterobacter sp. SGAir0187, assembly GCF_002952735.2. Taxonomy (NCBI): domain Bacteria; kingdom Pseudomonadati; phylum Pseudomonadota; class Gammaproteobacteria; order Enterobacterales; family Enterobacteriaceae; genus Enterobacter; species Enterobacter sp. SGAir0187. The sequence continues at coordinate 2,610,899 of NZ_CP025034.2, forward strand.
ATCGACGGGCAGTATCGCGGACCGATCCCTTCGATCACGCCAGCGTACATCGGGCTGCGATCGAGGTTATTGCGGATCACGTCGTGGGTTTTCTCGTTGGTATGCGTGATATAGCACGGCACCTGCTGCGGATGCTGTGCCGCATTGCCCATGAACGAGAAGACCGGCATTGGGTTATCACCGTGCTGTTGCGCCAGCACGCTGAAATCAATGGTACGCGCATCAATACGCGGCGGCGTACCGGTTTTCAGGCGGCTAACGCGCAGCGGCAGTTCGCGAAGACGGCGAGACAAGGGAATAGACGGCGGATCGCCAGCACGGCCACCGCTGTAGTTATCCAGGCCGATATGAATTTTACCGTCCAGGAATGTCCCCACGGTCAACACCACGGCTTTGGCGCGGAATTTGAGGCCCATCTGGGTCACCGCGCCTACGACGCGATCGTTCTCAACGATAAGATCTTCGACCGCCTGCTGGAAGATCATCAGGTTCGGCTGGTTCTCCAGAGCGGTACGCACCGCCTGGCGGTAAAGTACGCGGTCTGCCTGTGCACGCGTCGCTCGAACAGCAGGCCCTTTGCTCGCGTTTAGTATCCTAAACTGGATGCCAGCATGATCGATCGCTTTCGCCATCAGGCCGCCAAGTGCATCCACTTCTTTTACCAGGTGTCCTTTCCCAATGCCGCCAATCGCCGGATTACAGGACATTTGTCCCAGCGTGTCGATATTGTGTGTCAAAAGCAGGGTCTGCTGACCCATTCGCGCTGCGGCCATTGCGGCCTCAGTGCCTGCGTGACCCCCGCCAATGATGATGACGTCAAAAGGATCCTGATAAAACATGGTGGTCTGCCTCGCGTAAAGCGGTATGAAAATGGATTGAAGCCCGGGCCGTGGATTCTACTCAACTTTAGTCTTTCGAGAAAGCATTGGGATCCTGGGCTATTAAAAAGAAGATCTTTTTATTTAGAGATCTGTTCTATTGTGATCTCTTATTAGGATCGCGAACCCATGTGGATAAGTCCGATCTCATAAAGAAGATCATGCAGTTAGAAAGGATCGTTTGCTGTGAATGATCGGTGATCCTGGACCGTATAAGCTGGGATCAGATCGCGACCTTATGCACAGTCTAAAAACGACGCTACGGTTGTTCTTTGGATAACTACGGGTTAATACGAGCTTTTAACCAGAGTTATCCACATCTGTTCGCGCGATCTTTAATCGTTTTTGAGTAAATTTTTCCATTCCGCGAGCCAGATCTCGGCTGGATCCTCCGGAATGTCATGATCGAGGATGTTGATCTTGAGCGTTTCACCCAGCTGTTTTGCTCCGCAGGAGGTGACAGCGGCTTCGACTTTCTCTATTGCCCCGCAAAAGGTGTCATATTCGCGACTGCCGATCCCCACTGCGCCAAAACGGACGTTTGACAGGTCAGGCTGCTGTTCCAGCAGTTCGTCATATAAAGGTTGCAGGTTATCCGGCAGATCGCCCGCGCCGTGCGTGGAGGTGATCAGCAGCCAGACCCCGTCAGTCGGGAGATCTTCCAGCAACGGGCCGTGCAGGGTTTCCGTGGAAAAGCCCGCCTCTTCCAGCTTTTCAGCCAGGTGTTCCGCTACGTATTCCGCACCACCAAGGGTGCTGCCGCTGATAAGGGTAATGTCCGCCATTGATCGCTCGCCTGGATAAAGAGACGGTCATTGTACGCTGTGAGCGAGCTGGGATCTACCTGTGGAAAATGTGGGAATGGATTTGCCCGATCACGGGCGGATGGTACGCATGATCGGGTTTTGCAGGGAGATCAGGGTCTCGGTGGACTGAATTTCATCGATTGTTTGGATCTTGTTGATAAGTACCTGCTGGAGCGCGTCGATGGATCGGCACATGACTTTAATAAAGATGCTGTAGTGCCCGGTGGTGTAGTACGCCTCGGTGACTTCATCCAGCGCGTTCAGTTTCGCCAGGGCGGAAGGGTAGTCTTTGGCGCTTTTAAGAATGATGCCGATGAAGCAGCAGACGTCGTAACCCAGCTGCTTCGGGCTGACGTCAATGCGAGCACCGGTAATGATCCCTGCCTGCTTCATCTTCTCTACGCGAACGTGAATGGTTCCCGGGCTGACGCCAAACTGTTTCGCCAGTTCGGCGTAGGCGGTACGGGCATTGGCCATTAACGCCTCCAGAATGCCGCGGTCGAGATTGTCGATCTGATAATTTTCCATAGCTTTTTCTTATGAAGATTAATGAATCACTCTATTCTAACGTTTAATTTTATCGAATCAAAAGTGAAGGTGGCTTTTTGTTGATGAGTTATTGAGTTTGATGCCATTTCTGTTGCTTAATCAATATCAACAGGACGCAGGAGTATAAATAATGAAAACCGCTTACATCGCAAAACAACGCCAGATCAGTTTCGTTAAATCCCATTTTTCCCGCCAGCTGGAAGAGAAGCTTGGGCTAATTGAAGTCCAGGCGCCGATTCTGAGCCGCGTGGGTGACGGGACCCAGGATAACTTGTCTGGATGCGAAAAAGCGGTACAGGTGAAAGTGAAAACACTGCCAGACGCCCAGTTCGAAGTGGTTCATTCTCTGGCGAAGTGGAAGCGTCAAACCCTGGGGCAACACGACTTCAGCGCGGGCGAAGGGCTCTACACGCACATGAAAGCCCTTCGCCCCGATGAAGACCGCCTCACCCCTATTCACTCTGTCTATGTTGACCAGTGGGACTGGGAGCGCGTAATGGGTGACGGCGAGCGCCACGTCGGTACGCTGAAATCCACCGTTGAGGCGATCTACGCCGGGATCAAAGCGACCGAAGCAGCCGTAAGCAAAGAGTTTGGTCTGGCACCGTTCCTGCCGGATACAATCCACTTTGTGCACAGCCAGGAATTACTGACTCGTTTCCCGGATCTGGATGCCAAAGGCCGCGAGCGCGCGATTGCTAAAGAGCTGGGTGCGGTGTTCCTGATTGGGATCGGCGGCAAGCTGTCTGACGGTAAGCGCCATGACGTTCGTGCGCCGGATTATGATGACTGGAGCACCACCGGTGAGGGTGAATTTGCCGGTCTGAACGGCGATATTCTGGTCTGGAACCCGGTACTGGAAGACGCATTCGAGCTTTCTTCTATGGGGATCCGCGTGGATGCTGACGCGCTGAAGCGCCAGCTGGCGGTGACCGGTGATGAAGATCGCCTCAAGCTGGAATGGCACCAGGCGCTGCTGCGCGGTGAAATGCCTCAGACGATTGGCGGCGGCATCGGCCAGTCCCGTCTGACCATGCTGCTGCTTCAGTTGCCCCATATCGGTCAGGTTCAGTGTGGCGTCTGGCCGCAGCAGGTACGTGAAAGCGTCGGCTCTCTTCTGTAATTAACGCTGCCAGCGTCTGAGCAGGCGGCTACGCAACCCGGTATCAAAGCGCCAGATATGATCGAAGATGCGCATGATGCCGGGTTTTCCATGGGCGGACATCGCCACCGCATGAAAACGGTGCTGATGCACCCGCTGTAACTCCTTCACCTTATTCACCACGTCATCCGGTAGCCGCTGGGCAATAAAATCGGAAATCACCACCGCGTCGGCGTCGTACCAGTCGCCGCCCTGCATCCGCTCCACAATGCTGCGAAAGCAGCTGGCCAGATCCGTGCCGCCGCGAAAACGCTGGCTCAGGAAGCGGATTGCCTGCTCGATCCCCTGCTGGTTCGTCAGCTCATAGCCCACGACTTCGCTGGAGAACAGCATGATGAAGCAGCGACGGCGATCGGCGAGCGCCACGCGCATCAGTGCCAGACAGAATGCCTTCGCACACTGCTCGTTAAACCCACCCATGGAGCCGGACGTATCCACGCAAACGATGAAGGGTCCGCGCGGCTGTTCATCAAAATCCTGATGAACGACCGGCCGCTGGCTGATTTTCTCGCGCCAGGCTTCACCGTGCAGCCGATAGGTGAGGAGCTGTTTTTCCACCAGCCGACGGTAAAACTCGTACTCCAGCTCGGTCATCCCGAGCGTGCTCAGCTCCGTGGGCAGAAGACGCAAAATATCATCGCTCTGCTGGAGCCCGTCGACCTGCTCCGGTACGGTGGCTGGCTCACGCACCAGGGTGCGGAAGGTTTCCATCGGGGCGTCTTTCTTTGGAACCGACTTTGCCTCCCTTGAGCGTCCCAGCTGTTCTGCAAGCTTCATCAATTCGGGCTGCTGCGTCAGAAAATCGCCGTATTTGACGATCAGCTGATAGTCCCCGCGCCTGAGCTGGCCGGCGCTCATATCCCAGAGACGCCCAGCGGCGTTCTCATTTTCCACCAGCACCTGCTCAAGTTGGCCGCTTAAGGTCATGCGTTCCTGAACTTCACTGAGCAGCTGTTCGCGTTCTTCATCCAGCAGCTGCTGGTTTAGCGTCGTGGCCTGCACCACCAGGCTGAGGCGCCAGCGCTGTAAGAAGAGGGTGTGCAGCGCCGGGGTAAAAGTGGCGTTATCCGTGACCAGCGCCCGCGCCTGGCTGGCAAACGGGGAATGGACCTTGTCGAGCAACGTCAGGGTTTGCGGAAGCTGGACGATAAACTGCGGCGTGGAGAGCCGCTGGCACTGCTGATAGCAGGCCACCTCTTCCGTTAACTCAGGCGGAACTTCGGTCTCCCTGAAGCGCTGACGCAAATTTTCGCGCCAGCGCGGAAGATCGTCCGTCATCGCCTTTTTGAGCTTCGGAAATTTTTCAAAGAAGGCTGCCAGCTGCGGCGAAGCCAGAAGGGTTATGACCACTTCTTCGATCAACCCTTCCTCGCTGACGGCCAGCATGACGTTAAGCGTATCCAGAGTTAGCATTGACGCGCCTGTTTAATCTGCGCGCTGACGTCCTGCAGGCTGGCTTCAATGTGACCTAACCAGTCGCTATGAATAAAGAGGCATTTTTGCTGCTCGCTAAAGCGGGTGTGCTGCTGGTGCCATTCGGTATCCAGCGCGTCCAGCTGCTGCTTAATCTCTTCGGGAACGCTGTCCGAGGCGGTGCCCGGAAGCGCGAGACGCGAGCCCTGCAGGCTGACGTCGCGGATCACCAGGTGCTGGCTGCTGTCCACTTCCATATTCAGCGGCTGCGCGAAACCGATGCCGTTGAGCTTTCCGCGGATCTCTCCGCCTTTATCCAGCCACTGCGCCAGCGCTTCGCGCTCAATCGTCACGTGCACCACCTGCATATCATGCAGCTTGAGCGGCTGCTGAAGCAGCAGGGTCAGCGTCGGGCTGGTGAGTTCGGCGGGTAATTCATAGTGCGGTTTGCGGGCGAACATCCCCCCCAGGCGATTCACTTTCAGCGCCGTTTTATCACTTTGCTGCTGCTGAAGCTGGATGCGCCGCTGGGCAATCGCTCCCAGCTGGTTGAGCATCGCCTGCTGTCCCCAGGCGTGTCCGGTCATCAAAACGTCAAGCTGCTGCTGCATCAGATTCATGCCTTCCGCGTCGTGCCAGAGGCAATCTTTCAGCAGGATCAGATCGATGGGGGCAACGGCATCGCGGCCGCTAAACAGGGCGCTGGCCTGCAGGAGGCGGATCGCTTTTTTCCAGCGGCGATCGGAGACATAGGGCGCAGAAGGAAGGTGATCAAGCTGCTGACGCAGCAGATAGATCAGCTCGAATACCGCGTCCGGCAATGTGATTTTGCCAATATCCTGCTGCCACTGATAATACTCTTCATCCGTCACCTGCAGCGTAGCGGATACCGGGTTTTCACTTTCATCCTGCTGGCTGATCAGCATGGAGCGGAAGTTAGACTTATCCTGTACTTTGTCCAGCCACAGGCGGATGAGCATACGGTCATACAGCGCTTCCAGGCTGCTGTCGGCTTCGGGCAGTTCGTTAGAGGCGGCCACCAGCAGGCGCATCGGGATTTTCTCTTCACTGGCGCCGTTACGGAACCGACGTTCGTTTATCGCCGTGAGCAGGGTGTTCAGAATGGCCGGTCCCGCTTTCCAGATCTCATCAAGAAAGACAATTTCTGCCTCAGGCAGATACCCCGCCGTCAAACGCTCGTAGCGCCCTTCATCCTTCAGCGCCTGAATGGAGAGGGGGCCAAACACCTCTTCCGGGGTGGAAAAGCGGGTCATCAGGTATTCAAACGCGCGGGCGTTCTGAAAAGCAAACTTAAGCCTGCGGGCAATCAGGCTTTTGGCGATGCCCGGTGGCCCAAGCAGAAACACGCTTTCACCGCTCAGCGCCGCCAGCAAACAGAGGCGAATGGCGTGGCTACGCTCGAAAAGGCCTTTCTCCAGCGCGCTGCTGAGGCGGGAAATTCTTTCTGCTAATAAATGTGAGTGAGCCATAATAGTTTTGCATCCTTTCGCCGTCGTGGCGGCCAATTGAAGCGAGTATAGACGTTTCAGTCAGGGCTGGTAATAGACTGAAGTGCGGCGCAATTTTCTTTGCGCTACATTAATGCGGTTGCATTTAGGGGTACGATTTTGCATTGAATCGTGCATACTGTGCGCTTTTTGTGGGCCAAGGGACCAGGAACACATTTGTTATTCAAACGAAAAGACTAGTCTATGAGCACTGATAATAAGCAATCATTACCCGCAATAACGCTTGCGGCGATCGGGGTTGTCTACGGTGATATTGGCACCAGCCCGCTTTATACGCTTCGTGAATGTCTGTCCGGCCAGTTTGGCTTTGGTGTTGAGCGCGATGCCGTATTTGGCTTCCTGTCCCTCATCTTCTGGCTGCTGATCCTGGTGGTTTCTGTTAAATATCTCTCCTTCGTTATGCGCGCTGATAACGCGGGCGAAGGCGGTATCCTGACCCTGATGTCCCTTGCAGGGCGCAACACCTCCGCCAGAATGACCTCCGTGCTGGTGATTATCGGCCTGATTGGCGGCAGCTTCTTCTATGGAGAGGTGGTTATCACGCCCGCGATTTCGGTCCTCTCGGCGATAGAGGGGCTGGAGATCATCGCGCCACAGCTTGATACGTGGGTGGTCCCGCTGGCGATAATCGTGCTGACGCTGCTGTTTGTGATCCAGAAGCACGGTACCGGGCTGGTGGGTAAACTGTTTGCACCAATTATGCTGGCCTGGTTCCTGATCCTGGCCGCGCTTGGCTTGCGCAGCATTATTGCTAACCCGGAAGTACTGCATGCGCTGAACCCCTACTGGGCCGTGCATTTCTTCCTCGAATACAAAGTGGTTTCCTTCGTGGCGCTCGGGGCGGTCGTGCTCTCCATTACCGGCGTTGAAGCGTTGTATGCTGACATGGGTCACTTCGGGAAACTGCCTATCCGCGTGGCCTGGTTTATTGTAGTACTGCCGTCGCTGGTGCTGAACTACTTTGGCCAGGGCGCGCTGTTGCTCAAAAATCCGGAAGCGATAAAGAACCCGTTCTTCCTGCTGGCGCCTGACTGGGCGCTGGTGCCGATGCTGATCCTGGCGACGCTGGCGACCGTCATTGCCTCTCAGGCGGTGATTTCCGGCGTGTTTTCTCTGACGCGCCAGGCCGTGCGTCTGGGGTATCTCTCGCCGATGCGCATCATCCATACTTCAGAGATGGAGTCGGGCCAGATCTACATCCCGTTCGTTAACTGGCTGCTCTATTTCGCGGTTGTCATTGTTATCGTCAGCTTCGAGCACTCCAGCAACCTGGCGGCGGCGTACGGTATTGCAGTAACCGGTACGATGGTGCTGACATCGCTTCTCTCCACTACGGTGGCGTACCGAAACTGGCACTGGAATAAATTCCTCGTGGCGATGATTCTGGTGGGCTTCCTGTGTATTGACGTGCCGCTGTTCTCCGCGAACCTCGACAAGATTGTCTCCGGCGGCTGGCTGCCGCTGACGCTGGGTCTGGTGATGTTCATCGTCATGACCACCTGGAAAAGCGAGCGTTTCCGCCTGCTGCGTCGTATGCATGAACACGGTAACTCTCTGGAGGCGATGATCGCTTCCCTGGAGAAATCCCCGCCGGTGCGCGTGCCAGGAACGGCGGTGTATATGTCTCGCGCCCTGAACGTCATCCCGTTCGCACTGATGCATAATCTCAAGCATAACAAAGTCCTGCATGAACGCGTGATCCTGCTGACGTTGCGTACCGAAGATGCACCGTATGTTCACAACGTACGCCGCGTCCAGATTGAGCAGTTATCCCCAACATTCTGGCGCGTGGTGGCGAGTTACGGCTGGCGCGAAACGCCAAACGTGGAGGAGGTATTCCACCGCTGCGGCCTTGAAGGGTTAAGCTGCCGGATGATGGAGACGTCGTTCTTTATGTCGCACGAGTCGCTGATTATCGGCAAGCGTCCCTGGTATCTGCGCCTGCGCGGTAAGCTTTATCTTATCCTGCAGCGTAACGCCCTGCGTGCGCCTGACCAGTTTGAGATCCCGCCTAACCGTGTGATTGAGCTGGGGACGCAGGTCGAGATTTAAGTCCTTCTGAAAATGCCGGGTGGCGCTGCGCTTACCCGGCCTACCAAACCTGTAGGCCCGCGCAAGCGAAGCGCCGCCGGGCAATTTATCCCATCAATATTTCACTTAGCGAAACGTTTCGACGTCGATCACAAATCTGTTACGTCATGGTGGTTTTCTGAACATTTCTGGCGCTACACTCCTTTTAGCGAAACGTTTCGCTAGTGGAGCAAGAAAATGAAGAAAGGCACTGTACTCAACTCAGAAATCTCATCGGTTATTTCCCGTCTTGGGCATACCGATACGCTGGTGGTTTGCGATGCAGGCTTACCGGTTCCGCGCAGCACAACCCGTATCGATATGGCGTTAACGCAGGGCGTACCTTCGTTTATGCAGGTACTGGACGTGGTGACCGCGGAGATGCAGGTTGAGGCGGCCATTCTCGCGGCGGAAATCAAACAACATAATCCGCAACTCCACGAAACGTTGCTCAGCCATCTTGAGCAGCTGCAACAACACCAGGGAAACACCATCGAAATTCGTTACACAACGCACGAACAGTTCAAACAACAAACCGCAGACAGTCAGGCGGTGATTCGCAGCGGGGAGTGTTCCCCGTATGCGAATATCATTCTCTGTGCTGGCGTCACCTTCTGAGGCCATCATGGACGCATTACTGCAACTCAAAGGGATCGATAAGTCGTTCCCGGGCGTAAAAGCCCTCTCCGGCGCGGCGCTGAACGTTTACCCCGGGCGCGTAATGGCGCTGGTGGGCGAAAACGGCGCCGGCAAATCCACCATGATGAAAGTGCTGACCGGTATCTATCAACGCGATGCCGGTTCACTCCTCTGGCTGGGTAAAGAAACCACCTTCACTGGCCCGAAATCTTCTCAGGAAGCGGGTATTGGCATTATTCACCAGGAGCTGAACCTGATCCCGCAGCTCACCATTGCGGAGAACATCTTCCTCGGCCGTGAATTCGTGAACCGCTTCGGCAAGATCGACTGGAAAACCATGTATGCCGAAGCCGACAAGCTGCTGGCGAAGCTGAACCTGCGCTTTAAGAGCGACCGGCTGGTCGGTGATCTCTCCATCGGCGATCAGCAGATGGTGGAAATCGCGAAGGTGCTGAGCTTTGAGTCGAAGGTCATCATTATGGATGAACCGACCGACGCCCTGACCGATACCGAAACCGAATCCCTGTTCCGCGTTATCCGCGAGCTGAAATCGCAGGGGCGCGGGATTGTCTATATCTCTCACCGCATGAAAGAGATTTTCGAGATCTGCGATGACGTCACCGTCTTCCGCGACGGGCAGTTTATTGCCGAGCGCGAAGTGGCCACGCTGACCGAAGATACGCTCATCGAAATGATGGTGGGACGTAAGCTGGAAGATCAGTATCCGCATCTGGATAAAGCGCCGGGTGAGATCCGCCTGAAGGTGGACAACCTCTGCGGCCCGGGTGTGGATGACGTGACTTTTACCCTGCGCCAGGGCGAGATCCTGGGCGTGGCGGGCCTGATGGGCGCGGGACGTACCGAGCTGATGAAAGTGTTGTACGGCGCACTGCCGCGCACCAGCGGTTATGTCACCCTCGACGGCCATGAAGTGGTCACCCGCTCCCCGCAGGATGGTCTGGCGAACGGCATCGTCTATATCTCCGAAGACCGCAAACGCGACGGCTTAGTGCTGGGCATGTCGGTAAAAGAGAACATGTCCCTGACTGCGCTGCGCTATTTCAGCTACAGCGGCGGCAGCCTGAAGCATAAAGACGAGCAGCAGGCGGTGAGCGATTTCATCCGTCTCTTTAACGTTAAAACCCCGTCGATGGAGCAGGCGATTGGCCTGTTGTCCGGCGGGAATCAGCAGAAAGTGGCGATTGCGCGCGGGCTGATGACGCGCCCGAAAGTGTTGATCCTCGATGAGCCAACCCGCGGCGTAGACGTGGGGGCGAAGAAAGAGATCTATCAGCTGATTAACCAGTTCAAGGCCGACGGTCTGAGCATCATTCTGGTCTCTTCCGAGATGCCAGAAGTATTAGGCATGAGCGATCGCATTATCGTCATGCATGAAGGGCATCTCGGCGGTGAATTCACTCGCGAGCAGGCCACCCAGGAAGTTCTGATGGCTGCCGCTGTGGGCAAGCTTAATCGCGTGAATCAGGAGTAAGAAGATGACTACCCAGGCTGTTTCTGGTCGCCGCTATTTCACAAAGGCGTGGCTGATGGAGCAAAAATCGCTGATTGCCCTGCTGGTGCTGATCGCGATTGTGTCGACCATGAGCCCGAATTTCTTCACCGTAAATAACCTGTTCAACATTCTGCAGCAGACGTCGGTGAACGCCATTATGGCGGTCGGCATGACGCTGGTGATTTTGACCTCAGGGATCGATCTGTCCGTCGGTTCCCTGCTGGCCCTCACCGGCGCGATCGCCGCTTCGCTTGTCGGGATTGAAGTCAACGCGCTGGTGGCCGTGGCCGCGGCCCTGGCGGCAGGCGCGGCGATTGGCGCCGTCACCGGCGTGATTGTGGCAAAAGGCCGCGTTCAGGCGTTCATCGCGACGCTGGTGATGATGCTGCTGCTGCGCGGTGTGACCATGGTCTATACCAACGGCAGCCCGGTCAATACCGGCTTCACCGATAACGCCGATCTGTTTGGCTGGTTCGGTATCGGTCGCCCGCTGGGTGTCCCGACCCCGGTCTGGATCATGGCTATCGTCTTCCTGGCGGCGTGGTACATGCTGCACCATACCCGTCTGGGCCGTTACATCTATGCGCTGGGCGGTAACGAAGCGGCAACGCGCCTGTCCGGGATTAGCGTTAATAAAGTCAAAGTCATCGTGTATTCCCTGTGTGGTCTGCTGGCGTCACTGGCGGGCATCATCGAAGTGGCGCGCCTCTCTTCCGCGCAGCCGACGGCGGGTACGGGGTATGAGCTGGATGCTATTGCAGCAGTGGTTCTGGGCGGTACGAGTCTTGCGGGCGGTAAAGGTCGCATTGTTGGGACATTGATCGGCGCACTGATCCTCGGTTTCCTGAATAATGGTTTGAATTTGTTAGGTGTTTCCTCCTATTACCAGATGATCGTTAAGGCAGTGGTGATTTTGCTGGCGGTACTGGTAGACAACAAAAAACAGTAACTGACGACACTACAGGACATCTTAGATATGAACATGAAAAAACTGGCTACCCTGGTTTCTGCTGTCGCGCTGAGCGCAACCGTAAGTGCTAACGCCATGGCTAAAGATACCATCGCGCTGGTTGTCTCTACCCTGAACAACCCGTTCTTCGTTTCCCTGAAGGATGGAGCGCAGAAAGAAGCCGATAAACTGGGCTACAACCTGGTGGTACTGGATTCACAGAACAACCCGGCGAAAGAGTTGGCTAACGTTCAGGACTTAACCGTTCGTGGCACCAAAATTCTGCTGATTAACCCAACCGATTCCGATGCCGTAGGCAACGCCGTGAAAATGGCAAACCAGGCGAAGATCCCGGTGATCACCCTGGACCGTCAGGCAACGAAAGGCGACGTAGTGAGCCACATTGCGTCTGATAACGTGCTGGGCGGCAAAATCGCGGGTGACTACATTGCGAAGAAAGCCGGCGAAGGCGCGAAAGTTATCGAACTGCAGGGGATTGCCGGTACGTCCGCCGCTCGCGAGCGTGGTGAAGGCTTCCAGCAGGCGGTTGCAGCGCACAAATTCAACGTGCTGGCCAGCCAGCCGGCAGACTTCGATCGTACTAAAGGTCTGAACGTCATGCAGAACCTGCTGACCGCACATCCTGACGTGCAGGCGGTATTCGCGCAGAACGACGAAATGGCGCTGGGTGCGCTGCGCGCTCTGCAGACTGCAGGTAAATCTGATGTGATGGTTGTCGGATTTGACGGCACGCCGGATGGTGAAAAAGCAGTAAACGATGGCAAACTGGCTGCGACCATCGCTCAGCTGCCTGAGCAGATTGGCGCGACTGGCGTTGAAACTGCCGACAAAGTGCTGAAGGGCGAAAAAGTTCAGGCTAAATACCCTGTTGACCTGAAACTGGTTATCAAGCAGTAAAAGGCGAATCAGGCCGTCACTGGCGACCTGAGGGACACCAATAAAGAAAAGTGTGGCATACGCCACCGGGTAACACCGGTGGCGCTCTCAGATGGACAACCCAACCATGAAAACCGCAGGCAACCTCGTCGTCCTTGGCAGTATCAATGCCGATCACATTCTTAACCTTGAATCGTTCCCTGCACCGGGCGAAACCGTCACGGGTAACCAGTATCAGGTCGCATTCGGCGGTAAAGGGGCAAACCAGGCCGTCGCCGCTGGGCGCAGCGGGGCGAATATTGCGTTTATCGCCTGCACGGGCGATGACGATACCGGTGAGCGCGTACGCAAGCAGCTGGCAAGCGACAACATTGATATCGCACCGGTCAGCGTTGTTGCTGGGGAATCTACCGGCGTGGCGCTGATTTTCGTCAACGCAGAAGGTGAGAATGTTATCGGTATTCATGCTGGCGCTAACGCAGCGCTGACGACGGAGCGCGTAGAAGCGCAACGTGCAATTATCGCCGGAGCGGAAGCCCTGCTCATGCAGCTGGAGTCACCGGTTGAAAGCGTGCTGGCCGCGGCCAACATTGCGCATGAAAATCATACCACTGTCGTACTAAATCCGGCCCCTGCCCGTGTATTATCTGACGAGTTGCTGGCGCTGGTGGACATCATCACGCCGAACGAAACCGAAGCCGAAAAGCTGACGGGCATTCGCGTAGAAAACGATGACGATGCCGCGAGAGCCGCGCGTGCGCTGCACGATAAAGGCATCGGAACCGTGATCATCACCCTGGGCAGCCGTGGGGTTTGGGCAAGCGTAAACGGTGAAGGCCGTCGCGTGCCGGGCTTTAAGGTGAAGGCGATTGATACCATTGCAGCGGGAGACACCTTCAATGGTGCACTGGTGACCGCGCTGCTGGAAGGCAGGAGTATGGATGATGCGATCCGCTTCGCGCATGCGGCTGCCGCGATTGCGGTGACGCGCAAGGGCGCTCAGCCTTCCGTTCCGTGGCGTAAAGAGATCGATGAATTCTTAAGTCAGCAGGGGTAACGCTTGGCCACAATGAAAGATGTCGCTCGCCTGGCGGGCGTTTCTACCTCGACGGTATCTCACGTCATTAATAACGATCGCTTCGTCAGCGAGGCGATTCGGGAAAAAGTCGAAGCGGCAGTAAAAGATCTCAACTATGCGCCGTCTGCGCTGGCGCGCAGCCTTAAGCTCAACCAGACGCGTACGATCGGTATGCTGATCACCGCCAGTACCAATCCCTTTTATTCTGAGCTGGTTCGCGGCGTGGAGCGCAGCTGCTTCGAGCGTGGCTACAGCCTGGTGCTGTGCAATACCGAAGGGGACGAGCAGCGCATGAACCGTAACCTGGAAACGCTGATGCAAAAACGCGTCGACGGGTTACTGCTGCTGTGTACCGAAACGCACCAGCCGTCGAAGGAGATCATCCAGCGCTACCCCTCCATTCCCACGGTGATGATGGACTGGGCACCGTTCGACGGCACCAGCGATCTTATTCAGGATAACTCCCTGCTGGGGGGCGATATGGCCACCCAGTATCTGATCGATAAAGGCTATACCCGCATCGCCTGTATTACCGGCCCGCTGGATAAAACCCCGGCGCGTTTGCGTCTGGAAGGGTATCTCGCCGCGATGGCGCGGGCGGGCCTTTCCGTGCCGGAAGAGTACCGTATTACTGGTGATTTTGAGTTTCACGGTGGTTTTGAAGCGATGCAGACGCTGCTGGCGCAGCCGCAGCGTCCACAGGCGGTGTTTATCGGCAACGACGCCATGGCGTTTGGCGCCTATCAGGCGTTATATCAGGCCGGTTTGCGTGTTCCCGACGATATGGCGGTAATCGGCTACGATGATATTGAGCTGGCCAGCTATATGACGCCGCCGCTCACCACCATCCATCAGCCAAAAGATGAGCTGGGCGAGCTGGCCATCGATGTGTTGATCCACCGAATGGCTCAGCCCACGCTGCAGCAGCAACGCCTGCAGCTTACTCCTGTTCTGATGGAACGGGGGTCGGTTTAGCTTTCGCCTTATGGCGTTCTTTAATCAGGTTACGGCCATCTTTCGGTTTTAACAGCATAAAGACCAGCGCTGAAATGACGGTGAGTGCGCCCATGGTGATAAAGGTATAGTGGAACTGCTCGACGGTGTTCGCGCTGTCGAAACCTTCATAAAACCGCAGTACCGCCGCGCTCACGGCAACCCCTAAACTGATCGACAGCTGCTGGGTGACTGCCAGCACGCTGTTGCCGCTACTGGCGTTCTCGTCGGTCAGATCCGCAAGGGTGATGGTGTTCATTGATGTGAACTGCGTCGACATCGCCATGCCGAGCACAAACAGCGGCAGGATCAGCATCCAGACGGGAAGCGAGGCGGACTGCAGCGAGAACTGCGCAATCATCAGGCCGATAAAGACCGTCACGCCAACCAGCGTCTTGCGATAGCCAAACCAGCGTAGCACCTGCGTCACGGTCGATTTTGCCAGTATCGAACCCATCGCCGTAGGGGCCATCATGCAGCCGGCAATCAGGGCCGGATAGCCGAAACCGACCTGCAGCATCAGTGGCATCAGGAACGGTACGCAGCCGGTTCCCAGACGCGAGGCAATATTTCCCGCGATCCCGACGGAAAAGGTTCGGGTGTTGAAGAGCCCAAGAGAGATTAACGGCGTCGGGTGACGGCGCGCGTGACGTATATAAAGAAGGAACAGCAGAATTCCGGCGAGGATAACGGAGAGCGCCATCCATGTCGCGACGATCTTCTCGCCAAACAACTCCATCCCGCTGGAGAAGAGCACCAGGCTCAGGCCAAACAGGAAAAAGCCCCCCATGTCGAAGCTGCGTCTTGGCGTGGTGAAGTTCGGCATATATTTGCGGGCATACAGCAGCCCCGCAACGCCAATCGGAATATTAATCAGGAAGATCCAGTGCCAGCTTGCCCAGGTGACAAACACGCCACCGAGTACCGGGCCAAGTATCGGGCCGACCAGTCCCGGCATGGTGACGAAGTTGAGCACGGGAAGCAGTTCGCTTCGAGGGTAGGCTCGTAATAAGGCAAGGCGCGCCACGGGCATCATCATCGCGCCGCCAATGCCCTGTAATACGCGGAAGATAACCAGTTCCGTTAAGGACGAGGAGAGCGCACAGGCCAGCGAACCGAGCGTAAAGAGCGTTACGGCCAGCATGAAAACTCTGCGGGTGCCGAAGCGGTCGGCCAGCCAGCCGCTAACCGGAATTAGCATTGCGACCGTCAGGGTGTAGCTGATGATGGCGGACTGCATCGCCAGCGGGGAGCGGTTAAGGCTTTGCGCAATAGCGGGAAGCGCGGTGTTGAGGATGGTGGCATCCAGTGCCTGCATAAAAAACGCCATGGCTGCAATCCACGGCAATCCGGCCATGCTGCGCGCTTTTTTCTTTGTCATTTATTTACCTGCTGGTGGGTTGGTGCAGCCAGTAATGCCTGGCACGCACTCAGGGCTCGCTGCCCGTCGCTTTCCTGAATGGCATCTACTATCGCCTGATGCAATTCCAGTTTTACCACGTCGTTTTGTGTAATAGAGGTAAAGTAGGTGTGATACACCGAATGGAATAATGAGGCAAACGAGGTGAGGAACGGATTGGCGCTCATCATATAGATATGTTCATGCCAGGCCATATCGACTTCAACCCAGCGTTCGCGGTTGAAGTGTTTTTTCAGAAACACCATCTCTTCCATCAATGCGTTAAGCTGCGCTTTCTGCTCTGCTGTTCCAAGTGTGGCAGCAAGCAGACATGCCTGAGGCTCAAGGCTACTGCGCATTACCAGAAAGTGATCGATCACTTGATGAAAGTTGTCTTCCGTCATCCACCAGGAGAGCAGCTCCTGATCGAGAAAATTCCAGTTACTTTGTGGCATCACGCGTGTGCCAATACGAGGGCGCGGAAGTACCATACCTTTCGCCGTCAGGGTTTTCACCGCCTCGCGAACCGCGGTACGGCTCACCCCAAACTGCTCACCCAGCTCCATTTCACCCGGCAGGATGCTACCTGGGGCATATTTACCCGCTAAAATTCGCTGAGCCAGCTTTTCGGCCAGCACATAAGACAGGTTTTTTTGGGCGGCCAGCTGTTGTGCGCTTAATGGCATCGCTTTTATTCCTTAAAGATTCATGCTGATAATTATGCCACCTCGAATGTGATTGTGGTTGCAGATACATCAAATAGAACAATTTGTAGCTTGATTTCACCGCTGCTGGTGAAAAAAAACACGGATAGAAACTTTTTTTAAATTTCCTCTTGTCACGCCGGAATAACTCCCTATAATGCGCCTCCACTGACACGGAACAACGGCACACACGCCGCCGGGTCAGCAGAGAAAAGCGAAAATAAACGCTTGACTCTGAAGCGGGAAAGCGTAATATGCACACCCCGCGCCGCAGCGAAAACGAAGCGGCACTGCTCTTTAACAATTTATCAGACAATCTGTGTGGGCACTCAAAGTGACATGGATTCTTAATGTCTTCGGACAATAAATGAATACCAAGTCTCTGAGTGAACATACGTAATTCATTACGAAGTTTAATTCACGAGCATCAAACTTAAATTGAAGAGTTTGATCATGGCTCAGATTGAACGCTGGCGGCAGGCCTAACACATGCAAGTCGAGCGGCAGCGGAAAGTAGCTTGCTACTTTGCCGGCGAGCGGCGGACGGGTGAGTAATGTCTGGGAAACTGCCTGATGGAGGGGGATAACTACTGGAAACGGTAGCTAATACCGCATAACGTCGCAAGACCAAAGAGGGGGACCTTCGGGCCTCTTGCCATCAGATGTGCCCAGATGGGATTAGCTAGTAGGTGGGGTAATGGCTCACCTAGGCGACGATCCCTAGCTGGTCTGAGAGGATGACCAGCCACACTGGAACTGAGACACGGTCCAGACTCCTACGGGAGGCAGCAGTGGGGAATATTGCACAATGGGCGCAAGCCTGATGCAGCCATGCCGCGTGTATGAAGAAGGCCTTCGGGTTGTAAAGTACTTTCAGCGGGGAGGAAGGTGTTGAGGTTAATAACCTCAGCAATTGACGTTACCCGCAGAAGAAGCACCGGCTAACTCCGTGCCAGCAGCCGCGGTAATACGGAGGGTGCAAGCGTTAATCGGAATTACTGGGCGTAAAGCGCACGCAGGCGGTCTGTCAAGTCGGATGTGAAATCCCCGGGCTCAACCTGGGAACTGCATTCGAAACTGGCAGGCTAGAGTCTTGTAGAGGGGGGTAGAATTCCAGGTGTAGCGGTGAAATGCGTAGAGATCTGGAGGAATACCGGTGGCGAAGGCGGCCCCCTGGACAAAGACTGACGCTCAGGTGCGAAAGCGTGGGGAGCAAACAGGATTAGATACCCTGGTAGTCCACGCCGTAAACGATGTCGACTTGGAGGTTGTGCCCTTGAGGCGTGGCTTCCGGAGCTAACGCGTTAAGTCGACCGCCTGGGGAGTACGGCCGCAAGGTTAAAACTCAAATGAATTGACGGGGGCCCGCACAAGCGGTGGAGCATGTGGTTTAATTCGATGCAACGCGAAGAACCTTACCTACTCTTGACATCCAGAGAACTTTCCAGAGATGGATTGGTGCCTTCGGGAACTCTGAGACAGGTGCTGCATGGCTGTCGTCAGCTCGTGTTGTGAAATGTTGGGTTAAGTCCCGCAACGAGCGCAACCCTTATCCTTTGTTGCCAGCGGTTAGGCCGGGAACTCAAAGGAGACTGCCAGTGATAAACTGGAGGAAGGTGGGGATGACGTCAAGTCATCATGGCCCTTACGAGTAGGGCTACACACGTGCTACAATGGCGCATACAAAGAGAAGCGACCTCGCGAGAGCAAGCGGACCTCATAAAGTGCGTCGTAGTCCGGATTGGAGTCTGCAACTCGACTCCATGAAGTCGGAATCGCTAGTAATCGTAGATCAGAATGCTACGGTGAATACGTTCCCGGGCCTTGTACACACCGCCCGTCACACCATGGGAGTGGGTTGCAAAAGAAGTAGGTAGCTTAACCTTCGGGAGGGCGCTTACCACTTTGTGATTCATGACTGGGGTGAAGTCGTAACAAGGTAACCGTAGGGGAACCTGCGGTTGGATCACCTCCTTACCTTAAAGAACCTGCCTTTGCAGTGCTCACACAGATTGTCTGATGAAAAGTAAATAGCAAGGCGTCTTGCGATTGAGACTTCAGTGTCCCCTTCGTCTAGAGGCCCAGGACACCGCCCTTTCACGGCGGTAACAGGGGTTCGAATCCCCTAGGGGACGCCACTTGCTGGTTCGTGAGTGAAAGTCACCTGCCGTCATATCTCAAAACTGACTTGCGAGTCACGTTTGAGATATTTGCTCTTTAAAAATCTGGATCAAGCTGAAAATTGAAACGACACATCTTAATGGTGTGTTCGAGTCTCTCAAATTTTCGCAATCAGAAGTGAAACATCTTCGGGTTGTGAGGTTAAGCGACTAAGCGTACACGGTGGATGCCCTGGCAGTCAGAGGCGATGAAGGACGTGCTAATCTGCGAAAAGCGCCGGCGAGGTGATATGAACCTTTGACCCGGCGATGTCCGAATGGGGAAACCCAGTGTGATTCGTCACACTATCGTTAACTGAATACATAGGTTAACGAGGCGAACCGGGGGAACTGAAACATCTAAGTACCCCGAGGAAAAGAAATCAACCGAGATTCCCCCAGTAGCGGCGAGCGAACGGGGAGCAGCCCAGAGTCTGAATCAGCTTGTGTGTTAGTGGAAGCGTCTGGAAAGTCGCACGGTACAGGGTGACAGTCCCGTACACGAAAGCACACTTGCTGTGAACTCGAAGAGTAGGGCGGGACACGTGATATCCTGTCTGAATATGGGGGGACCATCCTCCAAGGCTAAATACTCCTGACTGACCGATAGTGAACCAGTACCGTGAGGGAAAGGCGAAAAGAACCCCGGCGAGGGGAGTGAAAAAGAACCTGAAACCGTGTACGTACAAGCAGTGGGAGCACCTTCGTGGTGTGACTGCGTACCTTTTGTATAATGGGTCAGCGACTTATATTCTGTAGCAAGGTTAACCGTATAGGGGAGCCGAAGGGAAACCGAGTCTTAACTGGGCGTTAAGTTGCAGGGTATAGACCCGAAACCCGGTGATCTAGCCATGGGCAGGTTGAAGGTTGGGTAACACTAACTGGAGGACCGAACCGACTAATGTTGAAAAATTAGCGGATGACTTGTGGCTGGGGGTGAAAGGCCAATCAAACCGGGAGATAGCTGGTTCTCCCCGAAAGCTATTTAGGTAGCGCCTCGTGAACTCATCTTCGGGGGTAGAGCACTGTTTCGGCTAGGGGGCCATCCCGGCTTACCAACCCGATGCAAACTACGAATACCGAAGAATGTTATCACGGGAGACACACGGCGGGTGCTAACGTCCGTCGTGAAGAGGGAAACAACCCAGACCGCCAGCTAAGGTCCCAAAGTCATGGTTAAGTGGGAAACGATGTGGGAAGGCACAGACAGCCAGGATGTTGGCTTAGAAGCAGCCATCATTTAAAGAAAGCGTAATAGCTCACTGGTCGAGTCGGCCTGCGCGGAAGATGTAACGGGGCTAAACCATGCACCGAAGCTGCGGCAGCGACACTATGTGTTGTTGGGTAGGGGAGCGTTCTGTAAGCCGTTGAAGGTGTGCTGTGAGGCATGCTGGAGGTATCAGAAGTGCGAATGCTGACATAAGTAACGATAAAGCGGGTGAAAAGCCCGCTCGCCGGAAGACCAAGGGTTCCTGTCCAACGTTAATCGGGGCAGGGTGAGTCGACCCCTAAGGCGAGGCCGAAAGGCGTAGTCGATGGGAAACAGGTTAATATTCCTGTACTTGGTGTTACTGCGAAGGGGGGACGGAGAAGGCTATGTTAGCCGGGCGACGGTTGTCCCGGTTTAAGCATGTAGGCGGAGGTTCCAGGTAAATCCGGTACCTTTTAACGCTGAGGTGTGATGACGAGGCACTACGGTGCTGAAGTAACAAATGCCCTGCTTCCAGGAAAAGCCTCTAAGCATCAGGTAACATTAAATCGTACCCCAAACCGACACAGGTGGTCAGGTAGAGAATACCAAGGCGCTTGAGAGAACTCGGGTGAAGGAACTAGGCAAAATGGTGCCGTAACTTCGGGAGAAGGCACGCTGATATGTAGGTGAAGCCCCTGCGGGTGGAGCTGAAATCAGTCGAAGATACCAGCTGGCTGCAACTGTTTATTAAAAACACAGCACTGTGCAAACACGAAAGTGGACGTATACGGTGTGACGCCTGCCCGGTGCCGGAAGGTTAATTGATGGGGTTAGCGGCAACGCGAAGCTCTTGATCGAAGCCCCGGTAAACGGCGGCCGTAACTATAACGGTCCTAAGGTAGCGAAATTCCTTGTCGGGTAAGTTCCGACCTGCACGAATGGCGTAATGATGGCCAGGCTGTCTCCACCCGAGACTCAGTGAAATTGAACTCGCTGTGAAGATGCAGTGTACCCGCGGCAAGACGGAAAGACCCCGTGAACCTTTACTATAGCTTGACACTGAACACTGGTCCTTGATGTGTAGGATAGGTGGGAGGCTTTGAAGTGTGGACGCCAGTCTGCGTGGAGCCGTCCTTGAAATACCACCCTTTAATGGCTGGTGTTCTAACGTAGACCCGTGATCCGGGTTGCGGACAGTGTCTGGTGGGTAGTTTGACTGGGGCGGTCTCCTCCCAAAGAGTAACGGAGGAGCACGAAGGTTAGCTAATCCTGGTCGGACATCAGGAGGTTAGTGCAATGGCATAAGCTAGCTTGACTGCGAGAGTGACGGCTCGAGCAGGTGCGAAAGCAGGTCATAGTGATCCGGTGGTTCTGAATGGAAGGGCCATCGCTCAACGGATAAAAGGTACTCCGGGGATAACAGGCTGATACCGCCCAAGAGTTCATATCGACGGCGGTGTTTGGCACCTCGATGTCGGCTCATCACATCCTGGGGCTGAAGTAGGTCCCAAGGGTATGGCTGTTCGCCATTTAAAGTGGTACGCGAGCTGGGTTTAGAACGTCGTGAGACAGTTCGGTCCCTATCTGCCGTGGGCGCTGGAGAATTGAGGGGGGCTGCTCCTAGTACGAGAGGACCGGAGTGGACGCATCACTGGTGTTCGGGTTGTCATGCCAATGGCACTGCCCGGTAGCTAAATGCGGAAAAGATAAGTGCTGAAAGCATCTAAGCACGAAACTTGCCCCGAGATGAGTTCTCCCTGAGACTATAAGTCTCCTGAAGGAACGTTGAAGACGACGACGTTGATAGGTCGGGTGTGTAAGCGCAGCGATGCGTTGAGCTAACCGATACTAATGAACCGTGAGGCTTAACCTTACAACGCCGAAGGTGTTTTGGCGAAGAGACAGACACGATTTTCAGCCTGATACAGATTAAACAGAATTTGCCTGGCGGCTTTAGCGCGGTGGTCCCACCTGACCCCATGCCGAACTCAGAAGTGAAACGCCGTAGCGCCGATGGTAGTGTGGGGTCTCCCCATGTGAGAGTAGGGAACTGCCAGGCATCAATTAAGTGAAGAGGCCATCCGGAAGGATGGCCTTTTTGCGTTTATGCGCCAAAAAAACGGCAGGCCGGGCAAGGCAAAACCACCAACCCGGCACGTCAGACCGCACTCCACGTCACAATAAAGCCCGCAATCCCATCCACATCATTTAAGTCCAGCACCGGAACCTCAAGCGGCAATACCACATCACTGGCCACCGCAATGACATGCTCATCAAGCGTCAACTCACTCATATCATGCCCGGCATCGCTTCTGAACAGCAGGATCTTAGGCACTGCCTCATGCTTAAATCCCTCAATCAGCACCAGATCCAGGGTGGAATGATCCATCCGACTGACCAGATAAGCGAGATCCAGCGGCGCCTCATCTGGCGTTTCTGTCATTAACGCCCAGCGCTGAGGACTTGCTACCATCGTTTGTGCTGCTCCGGCCTTACGCAGCTCATAGCTGTCTTTTCCTGGCGTATCGATATCCATGTTGTGATGACTATGCTTAATCAATCCTGGACGAAGGCCTCTGGCACACAGCGCGGGTATCAGCTTTTTCAGCAGCGTGGTTTTCCCGGTCCCACTCCATGCGGAAATGGCTAAAAGAGGTATCATTTTTTCTCCTGCATCATCTGCAAATCTTCATGCGTATTCACGTTCACAAACGCTGATTTCACATCGCTAAAATCGACGGAATGGCCGCCAGACTCACGCATGAAGGCCATCACCCTGCGCTCTCCCGCAGCCAGATAGCTCTGCAGAGCAGGCGCTAGCGATCGATGCATCAACGCGATAGCAGGATGGTCACGCTCGCCGTCATGTACCCA
Organism: Enterobacter sp. SGAir0187; assembly: GCF_002952735.2. Lineage (NCBI taxonomy): Bacteria > Pseudomonadati > Pseudomonadota > Gammaproteobacteria > Enterobacterales > Enterobacteriaceae > Enterobacter > Enterobacter sp. SGAir0187. The sequence goes on from NZ_CP025034.2 coordinate 2,633,703, forward strand.
GACCACAGGGGCCGTACCGCGAAGCAGGAACAGACGCTCAACGAGACCGGAGGGAATAAACGGGGTATCGCAGGGGCAGAAGATAAACCACTCTCCGTGCGACTGTTGCATGACCGAAAGCATACCGGCAAGCGGGCCCGGGTAATTCTCAAGGCTATCCTGATAAACGGCGTAGCCGCTGCGCCGGTAAGTGTCGATATGCCTGTTCGCGCTGATGGCTATAGTCGTCACCTGACCGGCGAGCGTATCGGCGACATGCTGCCACAAGGGCTTGCCATTAAGAAGCTGAAGCCCCTTATCTTTTCCGCCCATTCGTGTTGCTCTGCCGCCTGCCAGAACGACCCCGATGATTTCCTGGCTAAGATTCACGAATATCGCCTCTTTTATTGTGGGATTGACCCTGCTAACGTGTCACTCTAAATGAAAGGAGCACCACCATGAAATGTAAACGTCTGAATGAAGTTATTGAACTCCTCCAGCCCGCCTGGCAGAAAGAGCCAGAGCTCAATCTGATGCAATTTTTACAGAAACTGGCGAAAGAGTCAGGTTTTGACGGCGATCTGGCAGACCTTTCTGACGACATCCTGATTTACCACCTTAAAATGCGCGACTCTGCCAAAGATGCTGTTATTCCTGGTATTCAGAAAGATTATGAGGAAGATTTTAAGACTGCGCTGTTGCGCGCCCGAGGCGTAATTAAAGAGTAAAAGCTTGTAAGCGGCGGCACCGAAATCGCCACAAGATGATATCCTGAATCATTCGTATAATTTCCGGATGATCGGATGAACGACCAGGCTTTTACTTTCCAGACATTACACCCGGACACCATTATGGATGCCCTGTTTGAACAGGGTATTCGGGTGGATTCCGGGCTAACACCGTTAAACAGCTACGAAAACCGCGTCTATCAATTTCAGGACGAGGATCGTCAGCGCTACGTCGTAAAATTCTATCGTCCTGAACGCTGGTCCGCTGAACAAATTCAGGAAGAGCATCAGTTTGCTCACGATCTGCTGGATGACGATGTCCCTGTTGCCGCGCCACTGAAATTCAATAACCAAACGCTCCTCACGCACGAAGGGTATTACTACGCAGTATTCCCAAGCCTGGGTGGTCGTCAGTTTGAAGCGGATAATATCGATCAGATGGAGTGGGTTGCCCGCTATCTTGGGCGTATACACCAGACGGGACGCAAAAAAGCCTTTATTGCCCGCCCGACGATGGGAATTCAGGAATACCTTCTTGAACCGCGCGAACTATTCGAAACGTCTGCAATGATCCCCGCTGCGCTAAAGGATGATTTCCTCAACGCCACCGATAAGCTTATTGCTGCAGTGAAAACCTGCTGGCGCGATAATATTTCCGTCCTGCGCCTGCATGGCGATTGTCACGCCGGGAATATTCTCTGGCGTGACGGACCGCTGTTTGTCGATCTCGATGATGCGCGTATGGGGCCAGCGGTTCAGGACCTGTGGATGCTGCTCAATGGCGACAAAGCCGAGCAACGCATGCAGCTTGAAACCATTATTGAAGCTTATGAAGAATTTAGCCCGTTTAATTCAGACGAAATTGCCCTGATTGAGCCTTTACGTGCGATGCGTTTTGTTTATTATCTCGCATGGTTAATCAGGCGTTGGGACGATCCGGCATTTCCTCGAAATTTCCCGTGGCTTACCGGAGAGGATTACTGGCGTAGCCAGATATCAACATTTACTGAGCAGGTTAAGGTTCTTCAGGAGCCCCCTCTGCAATTAACGCCGATGTATTAATTGGACACACCCAGGAGAGAGTTAATCATGAAAAAAATTTGGCTGGCGCTGGCAGGTATGATTCTGGCATTTAGCGCTTCTGCTGCGCAGTTTACCGACGGCAAACAGTTCATCACGCTGGACAAGCCGGTCGCTGGCGAGCCACAGGTTCTGGAGTTCTTCTCGTTCTATTGCCCACACTGCTATCAGTTCGAGCAGGTGCTGCATGTTTCTGACAACGTGAAGAAAAAGCTGCCGGAAGGCACCAAAATGACCAAGTACCACGTTGAGTTCCTGGGCCCATTGGGTAAAGACCTGACTCAGGCATGGGCGGTGGCGATGGCACTGGGCGTGGAAGATAAGATCACTTCGCCAATGTTTGAAGCCGTACAGAAAACCCAGACCGTTCAGACCACTGCGGATATCCGTAAAGTGTTCGTTGATGCGGGCGTGAAAGGTGAAGAGTACGATGCCGCATGGAACAGCTTCGTGGTGAAATCACTGGTTGCCCAGCAGGAAAAAGCGGCTGCTGATCTCCAGCTTCAGGGCGTTCCGGCGATGTTTGTTAACGGCAAATATCAGCTGAACATGCAGGGCATGGACACCAGCAGCATGGATATTTTCGTACAGCAGTATGCAGATACCGTGAAATACCTGGTTGAGAAGAAGTAATTTCGTTGATGTAAAAACGCCGGTCACTGACCGGCGTTTTTGTATGAAGATTTTATCTTGTCTATCTGTTCGTCTTTCTCTTTCCAGAGCGTATTAAGCCACTGCTGGAAACGACGTTTGAAGTTCTTATCGTTTACGTAATCACCGTGCAGTTCAGCGTCAATCGGAACCAGATCAACGTGCACGACAATGCGCGTCAGTTTGCCGCTGAGCATATCGAAGAACGGTGTCCTGTCGTTTTCCGGATAGCAGAGCGTGACATTAAGAAGTTTATCGAACTGTGCTCCCAGTACGTTAAGCGCCATCGCAATCCCTGCCGCTTTTGGCGGCAACAGGTGCTGATAAGGAGAGCGAGTTTGCTGGCGCTTCTCTTCCGTAAACCGGGAACCTTCCACAAAGTTCACGATGGTCGTAGGATGTGCGCGAAACTTTTCACAGGAACGGCGCGTGGTCTCCACATCCTTACCGCGACGTTCCGGATGACGAATCAAATAGCTGCGCGAATAGCGTTTCATAAACGGCATATCGAGCGCCCAGCAGGCCAGCCCGATAAAAGGCACCCAGGCGAGCTGCTGTTTCAGGAAGTATTTGTTCATCGGGATGTGTTTGCGAAAAAGCACGCATAACACCACGATGTCCGCCCAGCTGTGGTGATTGCAGATCAGCAGGTACCAGTTCTTTTTGTTGAGACTCTCCAGCCCTTTGACATCCCACTTCAGATGCGGGTTAAGGCACAACAGGATCGCCAGCCCTTCGCACCAGCAATACATCATGAAGTTACAAAATGCGGACACGGCTCGCCACACCACGGGTATGGGCAGCAGCAGTTTAATGATCCCGGCGAGAATGATCGGCACGGAACAGGCGATCGTCACCAGGATAGTTAAAATGATGCTTAGCAGTAATGTTATTGCAGCGAGCAATCTCGACATGATGAGCTTTTTCAAATAGTTAGCTGTAAGTGAGCGACCGGCTAGTCGACGCTGGGCGCTGATTTTACCAGAAAACAGACAAATGAATGGCGCTTTCACATGATGATTTGGCGGCTTTTACCCTGGCGCAGCAGATTTCTCTGGGGTTCTGCGCGAATCAAGGCTTATATCCACATAGACTAAATTGCCATCAGTTGACCATATAGATAAGATCTAACAACATAACAGCATGATAATTAAGATCTAAATATTACCTCATATGTGTTTTTCGCGTCTGTTATTCATATGAAGTGAAAATATTCACAAACTTATCCACAGATTTATTTTTGCGAGCGATCCTCACGATCGCAAAATCTTTTCCTGTATCTGGCGCTAATAACTGATGTTTTCATCCTTCTGTGGCATCCTTTACTCATAAATTGATTAAAGGCACGGACATTATGGTTCAGATCCCAGAAAACCCTCTTATTCTCGTCGATGGCTCTTCTTACCTGTATCGGGCGTACCATGCGTTTCCTCCTCTGACCAATAGCGCAGGGGAACCTACCGGCGCAATGTACGGCGTGCTGAATATGCTGCGCAGCCTGATCCTGCAGTATCAGCCAACCCATGCGGCCGTTGTGTTTGATGCGAAAGGCAAAACGTTCCGCGACGAGTTGTTTGAACATTACAAATCCCATCGTCCGCCAATGCCTGACGATCTGCGTGCGCAGATAGAGCCGCTGCATGCCATGGTAAAAGCCATGGGGCTACCGCTGCTGGCCGTTTCTGGCGTTGAAGCCGATGACGTCATCGGTACGCTGGCGCGTGAAGCTGAAAAGATGGGCCGTCCGGTGCTGATCAGCACCGGTGATAAAGATATGGCACAGCTGGTGACGCCAGGTATTACCCTGATTAACACCATGACCAACACCATTCTGGGGCCTGAAGAGGTCGTCACTAAGTATGGCGTACCGCCAGAGCTGATTATCGATTTCCTCGCGTTGATGGGCGACTCCTCGGATAACATTCCTGGTGTTCCTGGCGTCGGTGAGAAAACTGCGCAGGCGCTGCTTCAGGGACTGGGCGGGCTGGATACGCTCTACGCCGAATCAGACAAAATCGCCGGGCTCTCCTTCCGTGGTGCAAAAACCATGGCCGGAAAACTGGAAGAGAACAAAGAGGTGGCTTATCTCTCTTATAAGCTGGCAACCATCAAAACCGATGTTGAACTGGAGCTGGGCTGTGAGCAGCTGGAAGTGCAGCAGCCTTCTGCGGACGAGCTTCTGAGTCTGTTTAAGAAATACGAATTTAAGCGCTGGATCACTGACGTGGAAGCCGGCAAGTGGCTGCAGGCAAAAGGGGCGAAACCTGCGGCAAAACCGAAGGAGACGATTGTCGTTGATGCAGAAGAGCAGGCGGAAGAAGAAGCCGTGGCGCTTTCCTTCGACAACTACGAAACCCTTCTTGAAGAGTCGCAGCTCATTGCCTGGATCGAAAAGCTGAAAAAAGCGCCGGTCTTCGCCTTTGACACCGAAACGGACAGTCTCGATAACATTTCTGCCAATATGGTAGGCCTGTCATTTGCGACAGAGCCTGGTCATGCGGCCTATGTGCCCGTGGCGCACGATTACCTGGACGCGCCGGAGCAGATCTCCCGTGAACGCGTGCTTGAGCTGCTGAAGCCGATCCTGGAAGACGAAAAGGCGCTTAAGGTTGGGCAAAACCTCAAGTACGACCGTGGTATTCTACAAAACTACGGCATTGAACTGCGCGGGATCGCCTTCGACACCATGCTCGAATCCTACATTCTGGACAGCGTCGCGGGCCGCCATGATATGGATTCCTTATCTGACCGCTGGCTCAAACACAAAACGATCACCTTCGAAGAGATTGCCGGCAAAGGGAAAAATCAGCTCACCTTTAACCAGATTGCGCTCGAAGAGGCAGGACGCTACGCGGCGGAAGACGCTGACGTCACGCTGCAGCTGCACCTGAAGATGTGGCCAAAGCTGCAGAAGCACGAAGGTCCGCTGAACGTGTTCCAGCATATTGAGATGCCGCTGGTACCCGTGCTGTCCCGCATTGAACGCAACGGCGTAAAAATCGATCCAACGGTGCTGCATAACCACTCCGGGGAACTGGCGCAGCGTCTGACCGAGCTGGAGCAAAAAGCGCATGATCTTGCAGGCGAGCCGTTTAACCTCTCTTCACCGAAGCAGCTGCAAACCATTCTGTTTGAAAAGCAGGGCATCAAGCCGCTGAAGAAAACCCCTGGCGGCGCGCCGTCAACTTCTGAAGAGGTGCTGGAAGAGCTGGCGCTGGATTATCCGCTGCCAAAAGTAATTCTGGAGTACCGTGGTCTCGCGAAGCTGAAGTCTACCTACACCGATAAGCTCCCGCTGATGATCAACCCGAAAACGGGCCGCGTGCACACCTCATACCATCAGGCTGTCGCGGCGACCGGTCGACTCTCGTCTACCGATCCCAACCTGCAGAACATCCCGGTACGTAACGAAGAGGGCCGCCGTATTCGCCAGGCTTTCATCGCGCCAGAGGATTATCTGATTGTCTCGGCGGACTACTCGCAAATCGAACTGCGCATTATGGCGCACCTGTCCCGTGACAAAGGCCTGCTGAGTGCATTTGCCGAAGGGAAGGATATCCACCGGGCAACCGCGGCAGAAGTCTTCGGTTTGCCGCTGGACAGCGTAACCAACGAACAGCGCCGCAGCGCTAAGGCGATCAACTTCGGGCTGATTTACGGCATGAGTGCATTCGGGCTTTCGCGCCAGCTCAACATTCCGCGTAAAGAGTCGCAGAAGTATATGGATCTCTACTTTGAGCGTTATCCGGGCGTGCTGGAATATATGGAACGTACCCGCGCGCAGGCGAAAGAGAAAGGATACGTTGAAACCCTGGACGGCCGCCGTCTCTATCTCCCGGACATCAAATCCAGCAACGCGGCGCGCCGCGCGGGTGCAGAGCGTGCCGCGATCAACGCCCCGATGCAGGGTACTGCGGCGGACATTATTAAGCGTGCAATGATCGCCGTTGATGCCTGGCTGGAAAAAGAGAAGCCCCGCGTGAAAATGATCATGCAGGTACACGATGAACTGGTATTTGAAGTGCACAAGGACGACCTCGACGCCGTGTCGAAGAAGATCCACGAACTGATGGAAAGCAGCATGACGCTGGACGTGCCGTTGCTGGTGGAAGTGGGAAGTGGTGAAAACTGGGATCAGGCTCACTAAAGGTTCTGTGAATAACGCGCTGTTTATGTAAGTTTGCAACATAAGAACGCGCGTTTTGTGACGATCATTAGAATTCCCTATGTAAAGAATGAAAAAAAACTACAAAAAGTGCTTTTTCTGCAGCACAAAAAGGGGTAGAGTTATCGGCGTAGGGTACAGAGGTAAGATGTTCTATCTTTCAGACCTTTTACTTCACGTAATCGGATTTGGCTGAATATTTTAGCCGCCCCAGTCAGTAATGACTGGGGCGTTTTTTATTGCGGCAAAGAAACCTTCGGGCAAAAAAAAGCGCGGCCATCGCCGCGCCCGGTATTACTCTTCTTCCGCTTCCGTCGCGGGTTCCAGCTCGCTAAACCAGGTATCGAGCTTCTGACGCAGCTTGTCCACGCCCTGCTTTTTCAGCGAGGAGAACGGTTCAACCTGCACATCGCCGTTGAACGCCAGCACCGCTTCGCGAACCATATTCACCTGCGCTTTACGCGCGCCGCTTGCCAGCTTATCGGCTTTCGTCAGCAGCACCAGCACGGCGATATCGCTTGCTACGGCCCAGTCGATCATCTGCTGATCGAGATCTTTTAGCGGGTGACGAATATCCATCAGCACCACCAGACCTTTCAGGCACATGCGTTTTTCCAGGTATTCGCCCAGCGCACGCTGCCACTTGATCTTCATCTCTTCAGGCACCTGCGCGTAACCGTACCCCGGTAAGTCGACCAGGCGTTTGCCCTCTGCGACCTCAAACAGGTTGATCAGCTGGGTACGGCCAGGTGTTTTTGAGGTACGCGCCAGGTTCTTCTGATTGGTCAGCGTATTCAGGGCGCTGGATTTCCCCGCATTAGAGCGGCCAGCAAAGGCCACTTCAATACCGGTATCAGAGGGGAGGTGGCGAATATCGGGCGCACTGGTGACAAAATGCGTCTGTTGGTAGTTCCAGGTAGTCACGTGGTCGTCTCCAAAATCGTAATCTGAGGGGGATTATACCCGAATGCAGGCAAAAGGCTTTTCTGATTGCTATGCCCTGTAGGCGAATGCCCCCACCGGTGTGAGAGATCGGCCAGTGATGCTATGGGAGATTTCAGAGAATTCGCAGGCGTTAAAAAATGCAAACTGTTTTAAATCATAAGCTTATTTTCGGGTAATTGTCTGAAAATCTCTTTTTATACCGTTTCGTTGCTTGTTAGTTTAACGGAACAAGGTAAAGTGTGCGTCAGGGCGAGGAAGCCAACAGGAAATCGACTTAAGGATTAGGGTCAGGAGCGCCAGGAGGCGAAGACGCAGGATTGTCAGGACGACCAGCGCCTGGAGGCGTTTTAACAGGAAATGGAACCGTATCACGGACGGTATTAGCCAAGGGATAAACAGGGTTTGTTGTTGGCAAACATGGAATGTCTGACCCGCTAAGGGTTGTGAGTCAGGAAAAAAGGCGACAGATTGCTCTGTCGCCTTTTTTCTTTGCTTGCTTTCTGCTAGATTTCGCCGCAATTCTATACTGAAGAAAACGACTTAAAGATAAAACATCATGAAAAAACCAACCTCCGCTGCGGGCGCGAAACGCCCTGCAAAAGCACGCCGCAAAACGCGCGAAGAACTGAACCAGGAAGCGCGCGACCGCAAACGCGACAAAAAGCATCGCGGTCATGCTGCGGGTAGCCGTGCCAACGGTGGTGGTGCAGCGGGCGCTTCTGCAAAAGGCAAACAGCAGAAAGATCCTCGTATCGGCAGTAAAACACCCATTCCACTGGGCGTGACAGACACCCCGGTCACTAAGCAGCACAAACCAAAGAGCGAGAAACCTATGCTTTCACCGCAGGCTGAGCTGGATTTGCTGGAGAACGATGAGCGCCTGGACGCGCTGCTGGAACGTCTTGAAGAGGGTGAAACCCTGACCGCTGAAGAGCAGTCATGGGTGGATGCCAAACTGGATCGCATCGACGAGCTGATGCAGAAGCTGGGTCTGTCTTACGATGATGAAGACGACGAAGAAGAAGACGAAAAGCAGGAAGATATGATGCGTCTTCTGAAGGGTGGAAACTAACATTTGCACCCGGCAGGCACGATAGTCCTGCTTATAACCCTTCCGGTTATATGTTATCTGGTGTGGTTATTCGTTAAACTACGGCGGTTGTCGCGGCGACAGAAGTGGCTGCGCACCCGAATGATGGCCCGCAATGGGGTCAGAACGGGCCGCCGTATACGAACGCGACACCAACGGAAGGAGTGAGCATGTCAGCACCAACTATCGACTGGGATTTGGCCCTAATCCAGAAATATAACTATTCCGGGCCGCGTTATACGTCATACCCCACCGCGCTGGAGTTCTCCGATGCCTTCGGCGAAGGGGATTTTCAGCAGGCTGTTGCGCGCTATCCTGAGCGTCCGCTGTCGCTCTACGTCCATATTCCGTTCTGCCACAAGCTTTGCTACTTCTGCGGCTGCAATAAAATCGTGACCCGCCAGCAGCATAAAGCCGACCAGTACCTTGACGCGCTCGAACAGGAAATTGTGCATCGCGCGCCGCTGTTTAAAGGCCGTCACGTCAGCCAGTTGCACTGGGGCGGCGGTACGCCAACCTATCTGAATAAAGCGCAAATCAGCCGCCTGATGGCGCTTCTGCGCGATAATTTCAGTTTTAACGACGACGCAGAAATCTCGATCGAAGTCGATCCGCGTGAAATTGAGCTGGATGTCCTCGATCACTTACGCGCCGAAGGCTTCAACCGCCTGAGCATGGGCGTGCAGGATTTCAATAAAGAGGTTCAGCGCCTGGTGAACCGCGAGCAGGACGAAGACTTTATCTTTGCTTTACTCAACCATGCGCGTGAAATTGGCTTCACCTCGACCAATATTGACCTGATTTACGGCCTGCCAAAGCAAACACCGGAAAGCTTCGCCTTCACGCTGAAGCGCGTGGCCGAGCTCAACCCGGACCGTCTGAGCGTCTTTAACTACGCGCATCTGCCGACGCTCTTTGCTGCCCAGCGCAAAATCAAAGATGCCGATCTGCCTTCTGCCCAGCAGAAGCTGGATATCCTGCAGGAAACTATCACCTCGCTGACCGACACCGGCTATCAGTTTATCGGGATGGATCACTTTGCCCGTCCGGACGACGAACTGGCGGTCGCTCAGCGCGAAGGGGTCCTGCACCGCAACTTCCAGGGCTACACGACCCAGGGCGATACCGATCTGCTCGGCATGGGCGTCTCCGCCATCAGCATGATTGGCGACTGCTACGCGCAGAACCAGAAAGAGCTAAAGCTGTATTACCAGCAGGTTGATGAGACGGGCAACGCGCTGTGGCGCGGCATCGCATTAACCCGTGACGACTGTATCCGTCGCGATGTGATTAAGGCGCTTATCTGCAACTTCCGTCTCGATTTCAGCGACGTGGAAGCGCAGTGGGCGCTGAACTTCAGCGATTATTTTGCGGAAGACCTGAGGCTGCTGGCGCCGCTGGCGAAAGACGGGCTGGTGGATGTGTCGGAGAGCGCGATTGAGGTCACGCCAAAAGGGCGTCTGTTGATCCGGAATATCTGCATGTGCTTCGACGCGTATCTGCGTCAGAAAGCGCGTATGCAGCAGTTCTCGCGGGTAATTTAAACTGCAATGCCGGGTAAGCGAAGCGCCACCCGGCTTTTCATCGCCAACTCGCTAGCTAAACAGCCCAACCAGCGCCGCACACAGCACCGCCGCAACGGCGGTTTGTGGCGTGTGGCTTTCAGCGGCTCCGCTAGAGAGCATATTCACGAATGTTTCCAGCATGATGTTCACCCCCAATTTCCGGGCACGATCATACAAAACTCATCGGAACAGTAAAGCGCAAAATAACGGCAATTTGCGCTCAATTAATAACCTTTACACAAGCGCGGATATTACTCCATTCCCAGCTCTTTCAGCTTGCGCGTCAGGGTATTGCGTCCCCATCCCAACAGGCGAGCGGCTTCCTGCTTGTGGCCCTGCGTATGACGAAGCGCGGTAGTTAACAGCGTACGCTCCATCTCAGGTTGCGCTTCAGACAGCAGGTTTTGATGACCGGAACGCAGCGCGCGGTCGGCCCACTGCGCCAGCAGCGTTGCCCAGCTGTCCGGCAAAGCATGCCCGGTGCTGCTTTCAGGCGCGGTCGCTTCAAACAGCTCGGCCGGTAAATCCTGAATCAGCACTTCCTGACCGGCAGCCATCACGGTTAACCAGCGGCAGGTATTTTCCAGCTGACGCACGTTGCCCGGCCACGCCAGACGTGTCAGGGCGGCATCGGTTTCCGGGTGAAGCTGCTTGGCCTCCACACCCAGCTCGCGGGCGGCAACCTGCAGGAAATGGCGCGCCAGGCGGGGAATATCTTCCCGACGTTCACGCAGCGGCGGCAGATGAACGCGAATGACGTTCAGTCGATGGAATAAATCCTCACGGAATTTGCCTTCCTGCACGCGCTGCTCCAGGTTCTGGTGGGTCGCGGCGATAATGCGCACGTCCACCTTCACCGGCGCATAGCCGCCCACGCGGTAAAACTGTCCGTCCGCCAGCACGCGCAGCAGACGGGTCTGGACATCCAGCGGCATATCGCCGATCTCATCCAGGAACAGCGTGCCGCCGTCTGCCTGTTCGAAGCGCCCCTGGCGAATGGTATTTGCGCCGGTAAACGCCCCTTTTTCGTGCCCGAACAGTTCGGATTCAATCAAATCCTTCGGGATCGCCGCCATATTCAGGGCAATGAACGGTGCTTTTGCCCGCGGGCTGTGGCGATGAAGGGCATGCGCCACAAGCTCTTTACCGGTTCCCGATTCGCCGTTAATCAAGACGCTGATGGACGAGCGGGACAGACGGCCAATAATGCGAAAGACGTCCTGCATCGCCGGCGCTTCGCCGATGATGTCGGTGGTTGGCCCAAAATCGGGCGCGTGGCGCGGCTGCTGCTGCTCCTGATAATGGCTAATCGCGCGCTCGACCAGCGCCACCGCCTCGTCGATATCAAACGGTTTGGGCAGATAATCGAATGCCCCTTGCTGGTAAGCGCTCACCGCGGCATCCAGATCGGAGTGTGCCGTCATTATGATGACCGGAAGCATAGGGTGGCGTTGTTTGATCTGCTTTAACAGCGCCAGCCCGTCCATGCCCGGCATGCGAATATCCGACAGCAGAACATCGGGCGTTTTGGTGGTGAGTGCGTCGAGCACTTCGCTGCCGCTCTCAAACGTCGTGCAGCTTAATCCCGCCCCCGTGAGCGCGCGTTCAAGCACCCAACGGATGGAGCTATCGTCATCGACTACCCAGACTATCCCTCGTTGCATAAACGTCACCTTTATTTTTTAATCGGCAGGAAAACCGAAAACTCGGTATGTCCCGGCCAACTGGTAAATTCAATTTTTCCAGAGTGTTGATCGATCAAACTGCGGGCAATGGATAAGCCCAGGCCGGTTCCGCCTTCGCGACCGCTGACCATCGGGTAGAACAGGGTGTCCTGCAGATGCGATGGAATGCCGGGCCCGTTATCCTCGACGTCGATTCGGGCCGCAAGCCGGTAGCGCACGCCGTGTAACGTGAGCTGGAAGGCGGTACGGGTGCGTAAAATAATCTCGCCCCCGTCGGACCCCAGCGCCTGCAGGGCATTGCGCACAATGTTCAACAGGACCTGCTCAATCTGATCCGGGTCATGGGCCAGTTCCGGCAGGCTTGGGTCGTAATCACGTACCAGCGTGACGTTCTCCGGCAGCTCCATCGAGACGAGCTTCACCACCCGTTCAGCCACTTTATGGATGCTTTCTGTGACGTGCATTCCCGGCTGCTGTGGCCCGAGAAGGCGGTCAACCAGATTCCGCAGGCGGTCCGCCTGCTCGATGATGACGTTGGTGTACTCCGCCAGCGCAGGGTCGGGCAGCGCCTTGGTCAGAAGCTGCGCCGCACCGCGTAATCCGCCCAGCGGGTTTTTGATTTCATGTGCCAGACCGCGCACCAGGTCTCGGGCGGCAATTTGCTGTGCATGCTGAAGCTGTTCCTGGCTCAGTCGGCGCTGATTATCCATCGGCGCCATTTCCAGCAGGATCAGGCCTTCGGGAAGACGTTGCGCGGTCAGCGACAGAATGTGCGAGCGCCCGTCGATCACCAGCGTCACTTCGTTATCGGTGAAACCCTGGCCCGCCTGTAAACTTTCCTGCATCAGGCCAATATTCAGCGAAAAATAGCTCAGGAGTTCCGGAAGTGGGGTGCCAAACAGTTTACGTGCGCTTTGGGCGAGCAGCTGCTGTGCCGCCGGGTTGGCGTAATGAACGGCCAGCTCGTCATCGACCAGCAAAATGCTGTTAATCAAAGAATTGAGGATCTGCCCAGCATCGGGCAGCGTGCCAGTTGCCATTCAGCAGTCTCCTGGAGTCGTTTGCACTAATTTAGTGCAGTATAGCGTTTTCGGCGTCAAAAGCGCGTGAGATCAGATTGTTGGTGGAGAAAAAAGCCCATCCGGAGATGGGCTAAAAGTTTCCACGGCAACTACTCCCGGCGCTTGTCACGCCGGGTAAAACAACTTAATTAAACGCTGTAGTACAGTTCGAACTCAACCGGATGCGGAGTCATACGCACGCGGTCGTTCTCTTCAGTGCGCAGCGCGATGTAAGCATCGATAGCGTCGTCAGTGAATACGCCACCTGCAGTCAGGAACTCGCGGTCTGCGTCCAGCGCCTGCAGGGCTTCTTCCAGAGAGCCAGCAACCTGTGGGATCTCTTTCGCTTCTTCTGGCGGCAGGTCGTACAGGTTTTTGTCCATCGCTTCGCCCGGGTGGATCTTGTTCTTGATACCGTCCAGACCGGCCATCAGCAGTGCTGCGAAGCACAGGTATGGGTTAGCCGCTGGATCCGGGAAGCGCACTTCGATACGACGCGCTTTAGGAGATGCCACCACCGGGATACGGATAGAAGCAGAACGGTTACGCGCAGAGTAGGCCAGCATCACTGGCGCTTCGTAGCCCGGGACCAGACGCTTGTAGGAGTTGGTGGTTGGGTTCGCCAGGGCGTTGATCGCTTTAGCGTGTTTGATTACGCCGCCAATGTAATACAGCGCCTGCTCGGACAGACCGGCATATTTGTCACCAGAGAACAGGTTGGTACCGTTCTTGGACAGAGACATGTGGCAGTGCATACCGGAACCGTTATCGCCAAACATTGGTTTTGGCATGAAGGTCGCGGTTTTACCGAAACGGTGCGCAACGTTGTGCACAACGTATTTGTAGATCTGAATTTCGTCCGCTTTTTTGGTCATGGTGTTGAAGCGGGTAGCCACTTCGTTCTGACCCGCCGTCGCCACTTCGTGGTGGTGCGCTTCAACAACCAGGCCCATCTCTTCCATCACCAGACACATGGTGGAACGAATGTCCTGTGCAGAGTCGACCGGAGGAACCGGGAAGTAACCGCCTTTCACGCCTGGACGGTGACCTTTGTTACCACCTTCGTATTTGGTGGAGGAGTTCCATGCGCCTTCGATGTCGTCGATAGCCACGTGGGAGCCAGAAATAGAGGCGCCGAAACGGATGTCATCGAACAGGAAGAACTCTGGCTCTGGCCCGAACAGAACGGTGTCTGCGATGCCGGTAGAACGCAGGTACTCTTCAGCGCGTTTCGCGATGGAACGTGGGTCGCGGTCGTAGCCCTGCAGGGTGCCTGGCTCGAGGATGTCGCAACGGATGATCAGGGTAGGTTCTTCGAAGAACGGATCAATGACCGCAGTGGTCGCATCTGGCATCAGAACCATGTCGGATTCGTTAATGCCTTTCCAGCCACCAATGGAGGAGCCGTCAAACATTTTGCCTTCTTCAAAGAATTCGGCGTTCACCTGATGAGCAGGGATTGTGACGTGCTGTTCTTTACCTTTGGTATCGGTGAAGCGCAGATCAACAAACTTCACTTCATGTTCGTTCAGCATCGTCAAAACGTGTTCAGCGGACATACTTAACTCTCCAGATTGGTCATTGTCGTCGTGGTAACGAGGTCTTCAATTTCTGTTTGTACTGGCTGGTGCCATGTATTTTTTATAAAGCGAAATCTGTGCCAACTTTTAAAACACCCCAAAAAGGCGTTATCATGCGCACCATAGTGCAAAAGGGCTGCACCACGATGGATTTGTTGCACCAGTATAGTGCTTCAATGTGAACATTGAGCACCATATTGGTGCAATTTACGTTAAAGTGCCCTTTTACCGCTCCGTGAAAGCGATCACAAAGCATCTCTGCAATACTTGTTTGCGGGGGATGTTTGTGATCCTGTTTTGTAGTGCGATTAATCCGTGTACAATAACGCGCTATTTCTAAATGCCTGAGGCAAAGTTGTGATCGAAAATTTGCGTAACATCGCCATCATCGCGCACGTTGACCATGGTAAAACTACCCTGGTTGATAAGCTGCTGCAGCAATCCGGTACGTTTGATGCGCGTGCCGAAACCCAAGAACGCGTGATGGACTCCAACGATTTGGAGAAAGAGCGTGGGATTACCATCCTCGCGAAAAACACCGCGATTAAATGGAATGACTACCGTATCAACATCGTTGATACCCCAGGGCACGCCGACTTCGGTGGTGAAGTTGAACGTGTAATGTCCATGGTAGACTCCGTTCTGCTGGTCGTTGACGCAATGGATGGCCCAATGCCACAGACGCGCTTCGTGACCAAAAAAGCATTTGCCCATGGTCTGAAGCCAATCGTTGTTATCAACAAAGTTGACCGCCCTGGCGCGCGTCCTGACTGGGTTGTTGACCAGGTATTCGACCTGTTCGTTAACCTCGACGCGACAGACGAGCAGCTGGACTTCCCTATCGTTTACGCCTCTGCGCTGAACGGTATCGCAGGTCTGGACCACGAAGACATGGCTGAAGACATGACCCCGCTGTATCAGGCGATTGTTGACCGTGTTCCTGCGCCAAACGTCGATCTCGACGGTACCCTGCAGATGCAGATCTCTCAGCTCGACTACAACAACTACGTTGGCGTTATCGGCATTGGTCGTATTAAGCGCGGTAAAGTGAAGCCGAACCAGCAGGTCACTATCATCGATAGCGAAGGCAAAACCCGTAACGGTAAAGTTGGTAAAGTACTGACTCACCTGGGTCTTGAGCGTATCGAGAGCGACATCGCTGAAGCGGGCGACATCATCGCGATCACCGGTCTGGGTGAACTGAACATCTCCGACACCATCTGCGATCCGCAGAACGTCGAAGCGCTGCCAGCCCTGTCCGTTGATGAACCAACCGTATCCATGTTCTTCAACGTCAACACCTCTCCGTTCTGTGGTAAAGAAGGTAAGTTCGTTACCTCTCGTCAGATCCTTGACCGTCTGAACAAAGAGCTCGTGCACAACGTTGCGCTACGTGTTGAAGAAACCGAAGACGCTGATGCATTCCGCGTTTCTGGTCGTGGTGAACTGCACCTGTCTGTTCTGATCGAAAACATGCGTCGTGAAGGTTTCGAAATGGCGGTTTCCCGTCCGAAAGTAATCTTCCGCGAAATCGACGGCCGTAAACAAGAGCCGTTCGAAAACGTGACGCTGGACGTTGAAGAGCAGCACCAGGGTTCTGTGATGCAGGCTCTGGGTGAGCGTAAAGGCGACCTGAAAAACATGAATCCAGATGGCAAAGGCCGCGTACGTCTCGACTACGTGATCCCAAGCCGTGGCCTGATCGGCTTCCGTTCAGAGTTCATGACCATGACCTCCGGTACCGGTCTGCTGTACTCCACCTTCAGCCACTACGACGACGTTCGTCCGGGCGAAGTGGGCCAGCGTAACAACGGCGTGCTGATCTCCAACGGTCAGGGTAAAGCGGTTGCGTTTGCGCTGTTCGGTCTGCAGGATCGCGGTAAGCTGTTCCTGGGTCACGGTGCTGAGGTTTATGAAGGCCAGATCATCGGTATTCACAGTCGTTCTAACGACCTGACAGTAAACTGCCTGACCGGTAAGAAACTGACCAACATGCGTGCGTCCGGTACTGACGAAGCAACGGTTCTGGTTCCACCGATCAAGATGACTCTGGAGCAGGCTCTGGAATTCATCGATGATGACGAACTGGTCGAAGTGACTCCACAGTCAATTCGTATCCGTAAACGTCACCTGACCGAGAACGATCGTAAACGTGCTATGCGCGGTGCGAAAGAAGACTAATACGGTCAATCCGTAGTAAAAAAAGCCGCTGAGAAATCAGCGGCTTTTTTATTAGAACGAATAACGTAACCCCAGGCGGATCCTGTACTGCTCGCGGTTGTAATCATTCCATCTGTCCAGCCACTGGAGTTCGAGGTACGGCAGCCAGTTTCTGTCGATCTTATAGCTGAACTTGTTGGTAATTTCCCAGTGATGGTCTTTGCCATTTTTGCTGTGGTAATCATTCACCCGCTGGAAAAAGTGCGGCTCAAAGGTGTAGAAAAACGCATCCGTCACTTTGAAATTCCAGTAATTGGCAAATTCGTGCGTGTCGTTCTTATCCATCTGCCCGTTATAGTCCGGCGTATCGTAGTTGTTATGGTTATAGCGATAGCGGAACGTCAGATTAAACCCGTCTGTAAATTTGTAGTTGGTATCTAAATAAACCGCACCGCCGGACCCTGCGCTGCTGTCGTTAATCAATCCACCGGGCTGGAAGGTGAGTTTGTCGGTCGGCTTAAAGAGCGGATACCACCCCTCGACTTCGTTATAGCTGTGTTTCAGCTCATCCCATTTGCCCACGTTATAGGCGTTGGTGAACATCAGTCCCGCGCCCATATCGAAGTTATAGCCCGCACGCAGGATCACCTCGTGCAGCTCTGAGGCCGTATTGTAGGCTTCGCGGGTTTCGACATAGGCCCCGGCAAATACCGGGCAGGACACAGACGACACGATCAGTACAGTGATGATTCTTTTCATAATTTGTCCATGTATCAGGTACAGAAAGGCCTCCCTCCTGATAAGCAGGAAGGACATAGTGGCCGGATTTATTGTTATAAAGTGACTGCTGACGCTTTATTGTTGGTGGTTAACTCAGGGGTATTCGCGGTTTGTTTCTTCCGTTTTCCAATCTCCTCGATAATAAAGGCGAAGCGCGCTTCGTTGAGTTTATAAAACAGCCCCATGGTCACGGCAGCAACAATCGCCAGGCCGCACGGCCAGAGGAAAATAAGCTGACGCAACCCAAGCAGCGTGCCCACGCTCTGCACGGCATGGGGAACGTAGCCAATCTGGGTCAGCATAATGCCGGGCAGGAAACCGGCGAGCGCGGCGGAGATTTTGCGCGAGAAGGTATAGCCGGTATACACCGACCCTTCGGCGCGGATGCCGGTTTTCCACTCGCCGTAATCAACGGTATCCGGCACCAGCGCCCAGTTAAGGCTGTTCACAAACGCCGTGCCGAAGAAGGCCATGCAGGAAAACAGCACGAACAGCAGGGAGCTGGTCCCCCAGAAGAAGTTCAGCACGTCGCCTACTGCCCATAGCGTCAGCCCACCCAGATAGACCGGCTTCTTGCCAAAGCGCTTCACCGCGCCCGGCACCAGAAACACGCCAATCAGAATGCAGCCCATGCTGAAGAAGCCCATCCACGACAGCAGGTGCAGATCGTTCAGCACGTACTGGGTGTAATAGACCTGAATCGCCAGCTTGATGTTAAATGCAGCGAGGGTACACAGGTTGGCGATACACAGTACCAGCAGCGGCGGGTTACGAAAGATGGCGCAGAACGATTTCAGCATGCCGGGCTTATGATGATCGGGCGTGAGCTCCACGTAGCGTTCTTTCACGCCGCTATAGCACCACCACATGCAGAACAGGCCGCCGGTGACGAACACCAGCGCAGCCACCAGATAGCCGAGGGAGGGCTGGTGGATGAACAGCGCCTGAATGGGCATAAAGCCGACGGTGCAGAGCAAGAGCCCTACCGTTGCGCCACCCTGACGCCACGCCGCCAGCTGCGCGCGCTCGTTCGGGTTTTTGGTGATGGCCGGGACCATCGCGCCGTAGGCGCAGTTCATCAGGCTATAACAGAGGCCAAACATCATGAAGAGCACGGTGGCGAGCGCCGTTTTCACCGTCAGGCTAAAGTCGTTGGCCATAAACTGCGCCGTCGCGACCAGCGCCACCGGCACGGAGGCGTAAAGAATGAATGGCCGGAACTTCCCCCTCGGTCCGATGTTGCGCCGGGAATCGAGCAGTACGCCGGTCAGCATGTCGGTCAACGCGGTAAAAAACTTCGCCACCAGGAAAATAATGCCGCCATAGAACGCCGGCATGCCCAGTTCATCGGTGTAAAACTTCAGCAAATACAACGTCCCGATACAGAGCATCAGGTTCGAGCCAAAATCGCCCATCCCGTAGGCGCACTTCTCTCGCAGGCTCAACTTCAGGGTTAACGGATCAGTGTTATGTGTCATGGTCGATCCTCAGAGCGCCCCGCAGGGCGCTCTATCACGTCATTATGCCGTACGTTTGCGCAGCTCGATCTCTTCGACGATGCGCACATACATCTTCTCGTTGAGGTTGTAGAAGCAGCCCATCGCCACGATGGTGATGACCGCCAGCAGGCTCGGATAGATAAATATCAGCTGCCGCAGCCCTTCAACCGTGCCACTGGATTGCACCACGTTGGGCACATAGCCGATCTGGGTGAGCATGATCCCCGGGAAGAAGCCCGCCAGCGCCTGGGAGACCTTCCTGAAGAAGGTAAAGCCGGTGTACACCGTTCCTTCGGAGCGCACGCCGGTGCGCCACTCACCGTACTCCACGGTATCGGACACCAGCGCCCAGTTCAGGCTGTTCACGAACGCGGAGCCGAAAAAGGCCAGGCAGGAGAACGCCACAAAGCTCACCGAGCCGCCGCCGAAGAAGTAGTTGAGCAGATCGCCCGCCACCCAAATCGTCAGCCCGCTGATGTAGACCTTTTTCTTGCCAAAGCGCCGCACCGCGCCGGGCATCATAAAGACGCCGATAAAAATGCAGCCCATGCTGAAGAAGCCCATGTACGACAGCAGGATCGGGTCGTTCAGCACGTACTGCGTGTAGTAGACCTGAATGGCGAGCTTGACGTTAAACGCGCCCAGCGTGCACAGGTTCGCGATGCACAGGATAAACAGTGGACGGTTCCCGGCAATGGCGCGAAACGACTGCAGCAGCCCCGGTTTTTGCGCCGGGTTAGCGGGCTGCGCCTCGACGTAACGTTCGGTCACCCCCTTGTAGCACCACCACATAAAAAACAGTCCGAACAGCGAGAAGAGGGTGGCGGCAAAGATATAGCCAAGCTGGTCATTGCCTTCAATCAGGTTCATCACCGGGACAAAGCCGACGGTACAGAGCAGCAGGCCCAGCGTGGCGCCGCCCTGACGCCATGCGGCCAGCGAGGCGCGCTCGTCCGGGTTTTTGGTAATGGCGGGCACCATCGCGCCGTAGGAGCAGTTCATCATGCTGAAGAACAGGCCGTACAGCATAAACAGCACCGTCGCCATCACCGTTTTACCGGTGATTTCAAACGGCGTGCCGACGAAGTTGGCAATTGCCAGCAGCGTCACCGGGAACGCCGCGTACAGTACGAACGGGCGGAATTTCCCTTTCGGACCGATCCTGCGCCGGGAGTCGAGCATGATCCCGGTGCCCATATCGGTGAAGGCGGTAAAAAACTTCGCAATCAGGAAGATAATCCCACCGTAGGTGCCGGGCAGCCCCAGCACGTCGGTGTAAAACTTCAGCAAATAGAGTGTGCCGATATCCAGCAGGATGTTAGAGCCGAGATCGCCCATCCCGTAGGCGAGTTTTTCTTTAAACGGCAGGCGTAGGGTTGCCGGATCGGAAGTATGTTGACTCATTATTGTTCTCCGTCTGCCCGCAGGTTTCCCTGCGGGCGAGCCTTATCAGATATCACGTAAGGTGCTAAACAGATCTGCCCATTCGCTGTGCTGGCGGTAGAAGACCGGCGGCTTGCCGAGCGGGGCATCAACGGTCACGTCACCGCCCTGACAGGTTTCCCCGGTCCACGCATTCACCCAGCTGTCCTGCGGCAGATAGAGCGACCAGTCACGGCGCCCCTCTTCATAAACCGGCGCCACCAGCAGGTCGCGGCCAAACAGGTACTGGTATTTCAGCGTGTAGGCGCGCGCGTCGTCCTCGTAGTGCAGGAACAGCGGGCGCATCACCGGCAGGCCGCTTTTCGCGTTCTGCGCGACGGCGGCTTTGATATACGGCTTCAGGGTGGTGAAAACGGTGGTCATGCGCGCAAAGTGCGCGATGGTTTCCGCGTCGCCGTCAAACTGCCAGTTATCGCCGGGGCGGTTACCCTCATGGGTACGCATCATGGGCGTAAAGGCGCTGAAGTCGCACCAGCGCAACAGCAGTTCTTTGCTGCGCTTCATCTCGAACAGCGTGGTATAGCCGCCGATGTCGCTGTGGTGCAGGCCGTGGCCAGTCATCGCCAGAGACAGCGCCGCCGGAATCACCGAGGCCAGGCCGTCGTCGAGGCTCCAGTCGACGTTCTGATCCCCGGCCCACATCATCACCGAGTGCTTCTGGCTGCCGGTGTAGCCCGCGCGCATGAAGAACAGGATCTCGCCGAGCTTGCCGGTTTCCTGAAGCGCTTCGTAGTTACATTTGGCCCACAGGGCAGGCCAGGCGTTATGCATGATCTCCGCGCTCACGCCGTTATGCAGGAAGGTGTCGGTCGGCAGATACTCCCCGAAATCGGCCATCCAGCCGCCGCAGCCCAGTTCGATCAGGTTCTTTTTAATGACCTCTTTGTACCAGCCGTAGGCTTCCGGATTGGTCAGGTCGATAACGCCCGCGTAGAACTCGCCGAACTCGACGTGGTAATCCTCGCCGTCGGCGTTTTTGGTCAGATAGCCGCGCTGTGCCGCCTCTTCGCAGAGATCTTTATCGCTGGCGACGTACGGGTTGATATAGGAGAGGAACTGCACGCCTTCCTGTTTCCACTTCGCAATCCGCGCATCAAGCTGCGGATAGAGTGCGCTGTTCCACTTCCAGTTCCACATCACGCGCTTGCCGAAGGAGGTCATGCGGATGCCGGACCAGTCCTGCGCCCAGATGCCGTTCACCTTTACGCCGCCGTTACGCATGGTGTCGAGCTTCTGCTGGCACACCTCGGTGCCGCCCTGAATGCCCAGCGTCACGCCGTCGTACACCCAGTCCGGTAGCTCTGGCTGACGCCCCAGCAGGCCGGTCAGTTTTTCCAGCAGATCGACGTACGTTTCCGCACATTCGAAGCGCAGCGTGGCGTTATCTTCCCAGAACGCCAGCTCGTGGAAATCCGGCGCGCTGAAGTCGAAGTTCATATAACAGCTGTTATCCACGTGGCAGTAGTACTTCTGGGTGCTCACGAACGTAGGCTGCGGGAAGAAGGTCCAGTAGTAGTCGCCGCCCGCGTTCTCTTTGCAGTCGGCCTGCCAGGTGACGTAGGTCTGCTTGTTGCGGCCCACGCCCTGCTCGCTGGTCCACAGCGGGAACGGCTTGCCGCGCAGATCGAAGTAAGAGAACTGCTCGCCGCAGCCGTAAATATGATCGTCAGGCTGTGCTGCCAGCCGCAGCCAGATGCGGTTATGGCTGGCGGCGTCATTTTTCAGCTTCAGCTCCAGACGGCCTTCCGCATCCACGCCCACCAGCAGCGTCGCGCTCACCGCGTCGCCGCGGGTAAAGCGGATTGCCCAGCCCGCGCTTTGCTGCGTGACGGTCGCGTTCGTCAGGGCAATCTTTTCGTTGAGCTTGTCTTTGATGCTGAAGTTGCCGCGAAACATCTCGATATCGGCCTCGCCTGCGCCAATCCACAGGCAAGGGGCATCCGCAGAGTGGGATAAAATCAGACGGTCCTGCCAGCGCAGGGTGAAGCCACTTTCGTTATTTTTCAGGTCAATATTGTGTAGGGTACGCATAAAAACTCCGTCTTAATTATTTGGCCAGGCTATCCAGTAATCCGGCGGCGACCGCAGGCGCTAAGCCCGGCGCCAGCGGCAGGCGAGGGATCACCAGGCAGTGCAGCAGGTGGTAAATATCCTGCTTGCCGTCCCAGACTTTGGTCGTCACTTCGTTATTGGTGTCCAGCTCCTGCCACCAGGAACCGTTTTCGTAATCCATCAGGTACTTGATGCAGTAATCCCACCACTTCTGATACCAGGCCTCGTACTGCGCTTCGCCGGTCACGGTATAGAGGGCATAGGCCGTGCCCATCGCCTCGACGATTGGCCAGCGCACGCGTTCACGCACAATAGGCTTGCCGTCCCAGCCCACGGAGTAGACAAATCCATCGGCCCCGTCGGGTGCCCAGGCGTCGCGGATGGTGGCGTGGAACAGTCCTTTCGCATCTTCCAGCAGCCATTCCGGCGGGGTTTCAAAGCGCGCTTCCAGCGCGGCGCGCAGGTGCAGCATCAGGCGGCCCCATTCAATCCAGTGTCCCGGCGTGCCGCCGTAGGCGCGGAAGCGGTGGGCGGGATTATCAATGTTGTAGTCGCGGATCGGATTCCAGCTGGTGTCGAAATGTTCGTTAACGCGATACTCACCTTTGCGCGCTACGTCATGAATAATCACCGACGCGATGCGCAGGGCGCGGTCGAGCCATTTACGATCGTGGGTCACGTCATAAACGATCAGGAAGGCTTCCACGGCGTGCATGTTGGCGTTACCGCCGCGGTAATCTTCCGTTTTGCTGAAGGCTTCATCCCATGACTCCAGGCACATCTGCTCCTGTTCGCTCCAGAAGTAACGCTCAATCACCTCGATGGCATCGTCCAGCAGCCTGCGCGCCTGCGGATGGCCGGTGGTGACGGCGCTCGCCGCGCCCAGCAGAACGAAGAAGTGCTGATAGCCCTGCTTGGAAGCGTCAATGACGCCCTCATCGTTAACGCAGGCGTACCAGCCGCCGTGCTGCTTGTCGCGCAGCGGGCCATTCAGGGCGTTAATGCCGTGCTCAACCAGGGCATACGCACCGGGACGCCCCATGTTCGCCGCCACCGCGTAAACGTGCAGCATACGCGCGGTGATCCACAGATGCGTGCCCATATCGCTACGCACCTGGCCGTTATTGCCCAGCCAGCCAAAGCCGGTCGGTACGGCGGCGTTTTTACCGAAATCGAGAATGCGGTCGGTCTCTTGCTCGAGCCAGCGGTTATGGCTCAGGGTGTTAAACCATTTCATGTTCGGGTCCTTTCTTAACGGCGAGCCATCATTTCGTCGACGATCTCACCCAGACGCTGAAGTTTGGGGACGGAGATATCACGCAGCATCAGCTCGGTGTCCGGCAGGCCAATCACAGAGGACCAGACGGCACGACCGGCTAAAAAACCCGATGCCCCCGCCTGCATGGCGACGCTTACGGCGCGCGGGAATAACTTATCGTCCACGCCGGAGGAGAGGATCACCCACGGCATGGCGATGTTCTCATTCAGCTTCTGCGAGGCTGCCAGCAGCGCCTGCTGCGTGCCCTTGCCAAACAGCGGCATCTCCACTTTGTAGAGGTCGGCACCGCTGTCGCCCAGCTCTTTGGCCGCGTCGATAATCGCCTGTTCGCGGTTAAACGCGGCACCGCGACGTGGCGGACGCACCACCGGCTCGATAATGCTCAGCAGACCGTTATCGTGGCAGAGCGTGTTGAACGCCTTCACCATCTCAAGGCGCTGCTGCGGATCTTCATCGCTGCGCCACAGTACCAGCAGCTTCAGCGCCTTGCCGCCATCGCGTTTGACCGCCTGCGCGTCGACGCTTTTGTCGATCACTACGCTGTCGACCGGAATACCATTCCCCGGGATAAACTCGTCGGCGGCCACAATCATTGCGCAGCTTTTAGCTACGGCCTGTTGCTCGACAATCTGGCGATAGCAGAACTGCTGGTCGACGAGAATGGCAGAGGCGTACGGTGACAGAATTTTTGCCGCGTTGACCTTAAAATCGGTCAGGTGCTGGTCGGTTACCGGAACCGGCGCGCCTGCTGCAGCAAACATCAGGCGCATCGCTTCGCGCTGATCCACGGCCAGCATCGCAAAACCGCCGGAAGGTCGGGTGATATCTTTCAGGGTGTACATCGTCATTCCTCAGTCCTTTCGTATCAGTGTGATTTTTTCAGCCCGGCAGATGCGCGAACCTGTTCAAGAATGGCCGTCCAGTCTTCGCGCCCACGCCCGGCGGCGCGTGCCTGGTTGTAAACTTCGCGGGAAGCCGCGCCCAGCGGCATCGGAACGTGGAGCTGGTTGGCCACGTCGAGGGCGATCCCCAGATCCTTATGCGCAAGGTCGATCATGAAGGCGGGAGAAAGATCCCCTTTCAGCACCTTGTTCGGCCAGGATGTCGTGAAGTGGCCTTTACCCGCAGGCGTACCGCTCATGACCTTGAGCGCCACGTCAAAGGAGAGGCCAAGCGCTTCGCACAGCACGGCGGCCTCGGCGGAAAGGGCGTTCAGGGCGATGCTCATGTAGTTATTGATAAGCTTCACGCGGATGCCCATGCCCGGCCCGCCGGCGTTTATCAGCTCATTGCCCATCGCCATTAAGACCGGGGTGGCGCGCTCAACCTGCTGCGCCGTGCCGCCTGCCAGCAGGAGCAGCGTGCCGGCGACGGCATGGTCAGAGGTGCGTCCCACGGGCACGTCCATCAGGCTGAAGCCGCGCTCTGCCATGTCACGGATCAGCGCGTCGGTTTGCAGCGGGTGGATGGTGGACATATCAATCACCAGCGCGTCGCGGGATAACCCTTCGCACACGCCGTGCTCGCCGAACAGCACGCTGCGCACCAGGTCGCCGTTTGGCAGCATGGTGATGACGAATTCGGCGTCCGTTGCGGCCTGCGCGGGCGAAGCCGCCGCCCGTGCGCCGCTCTCTACCAGCGCCTGAACCGCCTGCGGGTTCACGTCAAAGACGTTAAGCTGGTGGCCTTGCTTCAACAGATTCTTCGCCATTGGCGCGCCCATCTGCCCTAAACCGATAAATGCGATTGCTGACATGCCTTTCTCCTGTCACATCGTGTCAATTTTTGCGCGTTCATGTTGTCTGTTTTTGATCGTATTTGTAATTTATGGTCAAAAAATTGACACGGGTCACTTTTTAAACATTTGGTGAAATTAAAATGAAGGCATCAGAAATCGCAGAAGGAATCACCATGACTCGCATCGTTTGTGTCGGCATTACCGTGCTGGATCGCATCTGGTATCTCGATGATTTACCAAAAGAAGGTGGGAAATATGTCGCAAAGGACTATACGGAAGTGGGGGGCGGCCCGGCGGCAACGGCGGCCGTGGCGGCGGCGAAACTGGGCGCGGAAGTGGATTTTATTGGCCGGGTGGGTGATGACGATACCGGCAGACGGCTGCTCGCGGAGCTGGAATCCCTGGGGGTGAATACCCGCTACACGCGCATGTTTAAGAATGCACGATCGTCACAATCGGCGGTGCTGGTGGACGCAAGCGGAGAGCGCGTGATTGCCAACTACCCCAGCCCGGATCTCCCTGCGGCGGCAGACTGGCTGCATGAAATCGACTTCTCGCAGTGGGATATTGTCTTAGCCGATGTGCGCTGGCATGACGGGGCAAAACAGGCATTTACCCTGGCCCGTCAGCAGGACGTACCGACGTTGCTGGATGCGGATGTTACCCCGCAGGATATCGCGGAGCTGATCGCCTTAAGCGACCACGCGGCCTTCTCCGCGCCGGGGTTGCGGCGTTTAACGCAGTTGGATGAAACCGAAGACGCGCTGAAAAAAGCACAAACGCTCACAAATGGACATGTGTATGTTACGCAGGGACGAGACGGCTGTTTCTGGCTGGAAGACGGCACGTTGTGCCACCAGCCCGGCTTTGAGGTGGACGTGGTGGATACCACCGGGGCGGGCGACGTGTTCCACGGTGCGCTGGCGGTCAGCCTGGGGCAGCAATTGCCGGCCGCAGACGCCGTGCGTTTTGCCAGCGCCGTCGCAGCGCTGAAATGCACAAAGGCCGGTGGACGCGCGGGTATACCCGACTGTGATCAAACCCGCTCTTTTTTGTCACTTTTTGTATAAAATGCGGGGCGTGATGGTTTTCAGAGGACAGCCCATGAGCCTTACCGAACTGACCGGCAACCCGCGTCACGATCAGCTGCTGACGCTGATTGCCGATCGCGGGTATATGAACATTGATGAACTGGCGCAGCTGCTGGATGTGTCGACGCAAACCGTGCGCCGGGATATCCGTAAGCTCAGCGAGCAGGGGCTGATCACCCGTCATCACGGCGGTGCGGGCAGGGCATCCAGCGTGGTCAACACGGCGTTCGAACAGCGTGAAGTCTCGCTTACCGAAGAGAAGCGGGCGATTGCCGAAGCGATTGCGGACTATATTCCCGACGGTTCGACCATCTTTATCACCATCGGCACGACCGTGGAGCACGTTGCCCGGGCGTTGCTTAACCATAATCATCTGCGCATCATCACCAACAGCCTGCGGGTGGCGCATATTCTGTATAAGAATCCGCGCTTTGAAGTGATGGTGCCCGGCGGCACGCTGCGACCGCATAACGGCGGCATTATCGGCCCGGCGGCGGCGGCGTTTGTGTCGGGCTTCCGGGCAGACTATCTCGTGACCAGCGTGGGGGCGATTGAGCACGACGGCGCGATGATGGAGTTTGACGTCAATGAAGCCAGCGTGGTGAAAACCATGATGGCCCACTCGCGCCATATTTTACTGGCAGCAGATCATACGAAGTACACAGCCTCCGCCGCCGTAGAAATTGGCAACGTGGCGCAGGCCACGGCGCTCTTTACTGATGAGCTCCCCGGCTCCACGCTGCAAAATCATCTGAAATCCAGCAAGGTTGAAGTCGTTGAAGTGAATTCAAACGACGAACAGCAGGCGGGTTAATCCGTTATGGCCCGGACTTCAGGTTCGGGCTGCTCCTTTCTCTAAGCTGTATCTGGTGCATAGCCAAACCTTCTCTTTCCCGCTACAGTTAATTTTCCACGGCGTGCAGGAGATAAACATGCTTTATATCTTTGACTTAGGAAATGTCATCGTCGACATCGATTTTAATCGGGTGCTGGGCGCATGGAGCGATTTTAGCCGTGTTCCGCTGGCGACGTTGAAGCAGAATTTCGCGATGGGTGAGACCTTCCATCAGCATGAACGCGGCGAAATCAGCGATGAAACATTCGCTGAACGTTTCTGTCAGGAGATGGATCTACCGTTAAGCTACGAGCAGTTTTCACATGGCTGGCAGGCGGTATTTGTCGCCATCCGGTCTGAGGTGATCGACATCATGCATAAGCTTCGCGAGCAGGGACATCGGGTCGTTGTGCTGTCAAACACCAACCGTCTGCATACCACGTTCTGGCCTGAGGAGTACCCTGAAGTTAAGGCGGCGGCGGATAAGATCTATCTCTCGCAGGAGATGGGGATGCGTAAGCCTGAAGCGCGAATTTATCAGGCTGTTCTGCAGGCAGAGGGATTCACCGCGGCCGATGCGGTCTTTTTCGATGACAACGCCGATAATATAGAGGGAGCTAACCAGTTAGGTATTACGTCAATTCTGGTGACCGGAAAAGAGACGATACCGAACTACTTTGCGAAGCAGCTATGCTAAAAACCGTTCATCAAAAAGCCACGCACCATACTCGGCCGCTCCGGGCCTGGCTTAAACTGCTCTGGCACCGCATTGATGAGGACAATATGACCACGCTGGCGGGGAATCTCGCCTATGTGTCGTTGCTCTCATTGGTGCCGCTGGTGGCGGTCATCTTTGCGCTTTTTTCCGCCTTCCCGATGTTTGCGGAAGTGAGCGTACAGCTTCGCCACTTTGTTTTCGCTAATTTCATTCCCGCTACAGGCGACATCATTCAGAACTACATCGAGCAGTTCGTTGCCAACTCTAACAAGATGACGGCGGTGGGGGCGTGCGGTCTTATCGTCACCGCGCTGCTGCTGATGTACGCCATTGATAGCGCGCTCAACACCATCTGGCGGAGTAAAAAAGCGCGGCCCAAGGTTTACTCGTTTGCCGTCTACTGGATGATCTTAACGCTGGGCCCGCTGCTGGCCGGGGCGAGCCTTGCGATCAGCTCGTACCTTCTGTCATTGCGCTGGGCGAGCGATTTTAACGGTGCCATTGATAACGTCCTGCGCATCTTCCCGTTGATTCTGTCGTGGCTCTCGTTCTGGCTGCTCTATAGCGTCGTGCCGACCACGCGCGTGCCTAACCGTGATGCGGTCGTGGGGGCGCTGGTGGCGGCATTGCTCTTTGAGCTCGGTAAGAAAGGGTTTGCCCTTTACATCACCATGTTTCCGTCCTATCAGCTGATTTATGGCGTGCTGGCGGTGATCCCTATTTTGTTTGTCTGGGTCTACTGGACCTGGTGTATCGTCTTGCTTGGTGCTGAAATAACTGTCACTCTCGGTGTATACCGCGAACTTAAAAAAGCAGCAGCAGCTGAAAAACAACAAGAAGCAGACCAACCATGATTGCATTGATACAGCGCGTAACCCGTGCCAGCGTCACCGTGGAGGGAGAGGTGACGGGTGAAATTGGCCCAGGACTTTTGGTGTTGTTAGGTGTCGAAAAGGATGATGACGAACAAAAGGCTAACCGCTTGTGTGAGCGCGTGCTGGGCTACCGTATTTTCAGCGATGCGGAAGGCAAGATGAACCTGAACGTCCAGCAGGCGGGCGGCAGCGTGCTGGTGGTTTCCCAGTTTACGCTGGCAGCGGATACCGAGCGCGGCATGCGCCCGAGTTTCTCCAAAGGGGCCGCGCCGGATCGTGCTGAAGCACTTTATGAGTACTTTGTTGAGCGTTGTCGCCAGCAGGAAATGAATACGCAAACCGGACGATTCGCTGCAGATATGCAGGTATCGCTGGTGAACGATGGCCCCGTCACATTCTGGCTCCAGGTATGAGCATACTTACGGCATGGCCGCGGGTAACAAGAGAGAGTACAGCTATGTATCACCTTCGAGTACCGCAAACGGAAGAAGAGTTAGACGCTTATTACCAGTTCCGCTGGGAAATGCTGCGCAAGCCACTGCATCAGCCAAAAGGATCTGAACGCGACGCCTGGGACGCGATGGCCCACCATCAGATGGTGATGGACGAAGAGGGCAATCTCGTGGCCGTCGGGCGTTTGTATATCAACGCCGATAACGAAGCGTCGATTCGCTTTATGGCGGTTCATCCCTCCGTGCAGGACAAAGGTCTGGGTACGCTAATGGCGATGACCCTGGAGTCCGTCGCCCGTCAGGAAGGCGTTAAGCGCGTCACCTGTAGCGCCCGCGAAGATGCCGTGGAATTCTTCGCTAAACTCGGTTTTGTGAATCAGGGTGAAATCACGACCCCGCAAACCACGCCGATTCGTCATTTTTTAATGATCAAACCGATTGCTACGCTGGACGATATTCTGCATCGCGCCGACTGGTGCGGACAGCTGCAGCAGGCCTGGTATCAGCACATTCCGCTCAGTGAAAAAATGGGCGTACGCATTCAGCAGTACACCGGACAAAAATTTATTACCACCATGCCGGAGACCGGCAATCAGAACCCGCACCACACGCTGTTTGCCGGCAGCCTGTTCTCACTGGCCACGCTCACCGGCTGGGGACTGATCTGGCTGATGCTGCGCGAGCGCCATCTGGGTGGCACCATCATTCTTGCTGATGCTCACATCCGCTATAGCGCACCGATCAGCGGCAAGCCGAGTGCGGTGGCCGATCTGGGGTCACTGGGCGGCGATCTGGACCGTCTGGCACGTGGCCGCAAGGCTCGCGTACAAATGCAGGTTGAACTGTTTGGCGATAAAACACCGGGCGCGGTGTTTGAAGGCACCTACATTGTTCTGCCTGCGAAGCCGTATGGTGCGTATGAAGAGGGCGGGAACGAGGAGGAGTAATCTCCTGTTTACGCTCCCCGGGCGTGCTGAATCCGCCCGGCGATATCCCGCATAACATCTCGCGCTGATTGGCTAATTCCACCAAGTTGGAAGAAGCCATGTATTACTCCCAGCCATCGCTGAGCGGTACACGTCACTCCTTGCTCCGTGAGGCGTTGAAACAGCGCCTCACCTTCATCGCATAACGGATCGTACTCAGCGGTAACGATATGGATAGCTGGCAGGCCGCTGAAGTCTTCTCGCCACAGCGGGCTAACCTCAGGATGCTTACGGTCGGCTCCAGACAGATATATTTCATAGCCGCTCAACAGGGTATCGCGAGTAATTACGTAATCCATGCCGTTGAGGGTATAGCTTTCAAAACTGGCCGTGGCGTCGAGCATGGGGTAGATAAGAATAAGCTGTACAGGCTGCCAGAGCCCTTTAGCCTTAAGCCGCAGCGCCGTTACCAGCGCCAGATGTCCCCCCGCGCTGTCTCCGCAAAAGGTGATCCGGTTTTTATCCACGCCCAGTTTGTCCGCATATTGCCAGACCAGATCTGCACCTCTTTCCGCATCGTCATGTGCGGCGGGGAAGGTATGCTCCGGCGCCAGCCTGTATTGAATCGCAACCACCCGGCAATTGCCGTAGCAGGCTAACTGACGGAGCTGGTTGTCATGGGTATCAAAGCCGCCGCTGATAAAGCATCCGCCGTGGTAGTAGATGGTAGCAGGCAATAGTTCAGGCGCATTGAGAGGTGAAAATACCCGAATGGTAAGACCCTCAAGAACAAGCGTCTCCACCTGAACGCGCGTTTCGGTCTCCCCGGCAAGCCCTGTGCTGGCAATATAGCCTGCTCGTCGCACCTCAATGCGCTGGCGACGTGATGAGGGTCGACCTGCAGCGATAAATCCCTGAACCAGTTGTGCAATACCCTGTTCCAGCGCCATGAAAATTCCCTTTTACTGTATGGATGAACAGTTTTATAGCCTGGTTTGATTCAAAAGAAAACAAGAATAGTGTTGAGGGCAACAATCTGGAAAGCGGCTCGCAAATGGAAGGCTAACTATTGCCAGGGACTTTAACCCTACTGAGAGAAAGTGTATGTTGCCTTGAAAATAGACAATGGTGATATACTGAGGTGATATATGAGTTTACTGGCGGAGCTTAGCATGGGCAGAATTCTGATCGATTTGTCGGATGACGTTATTCAACGTCTCGATAACCTCAAACAGCTGCGTAACCAACCTCGTGCCGAATTACTGCGTGAAGCAATTGAGCAGTATCTCGATCAGCAAAGCTCGTCCGTTATCCGTGATGCGCTTGGTCTTTGGGGGAACCAGCAAGAAGATGGTTTAGAGTATGAGCGCAAGCTGCGTGAGGAGTGGTAGTGATGGAACACATGGCGGTTTTTGATACCAATATCTTGATCGACCTTTTCAACAATCGCGTAGAGGCAGCAAATACGATCGAAAACACAGCATCGCACCGGTCAATCAGTCTAATCACATGGATGGAAGTCATGGTAGGGGCGCGCAAACATGGCCACGAAGCGAAAACCGCGGCGGTAATGGGCGCATTTGAGGTTATCGATGTAACCCGAGAGATCGCAGAAAGAAGCGTCGTGCTCCGTGAGAAGCATGGCATGAAACTGCCGGATGCCATTATTTTAGCGACTGCCCAAAGCAGAAATTGCCCGTTAATCACCCGGAATACCAAAGACTTTCAGGGGATTGCCGGGGTGGTTTTACCTTATCAATTGTAGGCCGGGCAAGCACGCGCCGCCCGGCACTGTCACAGGAAATTACTCCCCTTCACCCGGGAACAGGAACGGGTTGATCGAGCTGCGGGCAAAGCCCTCCTGCTCCATCTTCGCGTCCAGAATCAGCGAGGCAAGATCGTCGGCCACCGCTTCGACTTTCGGATCCTTTTCCTGATAGAGAATCTTCAGGTAGGTGCCGCAGTCGCCGCAGCTTTCGGCTTTCACCGCCGCGTCTTCATTTTCCAGCGACCAGTAGTTCAGATCGCGGGTCTGCTCGCAGTTGCTGCACTTGATGCGCACCACGTGCCACTCGGTTTCACACAGGTTGCAGTGCAGGTAGCGCAGCCCCTGCGTGGTGCCGATTTGCACCATGCTTGATACTGGCATGGAGCCGCAGACCGGGCAGAACTGGCGCGCCTCGCCGTATTCGGCGCGGGCTTTTCCGGGAATGAGACTGGCCATTTGCGCCCAGTACAGCGACAGCGCAGCCCATATAAACGGCGCTTTATCACTACTGACCAGCGAGAAGTCGGAAGCAAACAGCGCGCTCGCCATCTCTTCCAGCTCTTGTTCAGACGCTTTTTCCAGATTCTCAATGACCGCCA
Organism: Enterobacter sp. SGAir0187; assembly: GCF_002952735.2. NCBI lineage: Bacteria > Pseudomonadati > Pseudomonadota > Gammaproteobacteria > Enterobacterales > Enterobacteriaceae > Enterobacter > Enterobacter sp. SGAir0187. The sequence goes on from NZ_CP025034.2 coordinate 2,666,447, forward strand.
GCGCGGTACCGCTCATCTCCGGCTTCAGCTCGGCAATCAGCGAATGCAGCAGCTTTTGCCAGTGCTTGTCGCGCGGCAGGACGTGAATGTCCAGCGGCGGCTTGCCCTGCGCGTTGGCTTCTTTGATGCGCGCGGTCAGATCCATTTGCAGCGGGTGGTCATACAGCACCACTTCCTGCGCGTGGGCGACCAGCGCGGCAAAGCGCAGAAAATCGCCCAGCGGGTTGTTCTCTGCCAGCTCGCGCAGACGCTCTGCGCGGCGGTTGTAGAGGTTCTTGAGTCTGGGGAATAACAACGGCGGAATATAATCCGCCGTGCGTTTCTCGCTCGACCCCAGCTCATCTTGCGGGATTATGCGAATACTCATTCAGATGACTTTTCCTGTTTCTGGCGGACTTCACGGTACCAGCGCGGGTGATGTTTCTTCGCCCACGTACTGGTTACCCATCCTTCCACCATCGCGGTAATGGTGCCTTTCACCCAAAGGGCGGCGTAGATATGCACCATGATAACCACAATTAACGCCACTGCGGCAAATGAATGCAGCATCAGCGCGAATCGGATCACCGGGATTGAGAAAGCAGGCGCAAAGTACGGACGCCAGATGATCACGCCGCTCACCAGCAACAGGACCAGGAAGATAATCGCCGCCCAGAATACGCATTTCTGGCCGAAGTTATAACGCCCGGTATCACCCACTTCCTCGTTGACGACGATCTTACGAATATTCTTCGCCCAAAAGATATCATCCCGATTGATTAGGTTATGGTGCCAGTAGCGGAAAAACATGATGATGAACGACGCGAACATGATGACGCCCACAAACGGGTGCAGGATACGCGCCAGCTGTGGTGTCCCCATGATCTGCATCAGCCAGTTGAAGGACGGGAAGAAGAACCCCAGCCCGCTTATCGCCGCCAGCATGAAGCAGAAGGCGGTGACCCAGTGGTTGATGCGTTCCGGCGCGGTGTAGCGCACGATGGTGTCACGTTTTCTCATTTGCGCACCTCGTCTTTCTCTTCATGCAGGTTGTCGTCTTCCTCTTCCGCGCGGTTCGGACCGACGCCGACGTAGTGGAAGATGCTCGCTGCGAAGGTGGCAGCAAAGCCCACCGCTGCCAGCGGTTTCCAGATGCCTTTCCAGAACTTCACGGTGGCGCTGATTTCCGGGTTCTCCGGCAGGCCGTGATACAGATTCGGCTTGTCGGCGTGGTGCAGCACGTACATCACGTGCGTACCGCCAACCCCGGCCGGATCGTACAGGCCCGCGTTGTCGTAACCACGGGTTTTCAGCTCGCCCACGCGCTCTGCCGCCAGCGTTTTCATATCCTCTTTAGAACCAAAGTGGATGGCGCCGGTTGGGCAGGTCTTCACGCATGCAGGCTCCTGGCCGACGGTAACGCGGTCAACGCACAGGGTGCATTTGTAGACGCGGTTGTCTTCCGGGTTCAGGCGCGGAACGTCGAACGGACAGCCCGCGATGCAGTAGCCGCAGCCGATGCACTGTTCGGACTGGAAGTCGACGATGCCGTTGGCATACTGAATGATAGCCCCTTCTGACGGACATGCCTTCAGGCAGCCCGGATCCGCACAGTGCATACAGCCGTCTTTGCGGATAAGCCATTCCAGTTTGTCGTTCTGCTCCACTTCCGAGAAACGCATCACCGTCCAGGACTTGGCGGTCAGGTCTGCCGGGTTGTCGTACACCCCGACGTTGTGACCCACTTCGTCACGCAGGTCGTTCCACTCAGAGCAGGCCACCTGACAAGCTTTACAGCCGATACAGGTCGTCACGTCGATAAGCTTCGCCACTTCCTGCTGGTGGTCCCGCGCCTGAGGCGCGGGCGTGAAACCGTTAGTCGCGGAACGACGGATAATGTCTTGAGATTGATAAGCCATAAGTCGTCTCCGTTACACCTTTTCCACGTTCACGAGGAAGGCCTTAAACTCCGGTGTCTGCGTGTTCGCATCACCGACGAACGGCGTCAGGGTGTTCGCAATGAACCCTTTCTTCGCCACGCCCTCATAACCCCAGTGAATCGGAATACCGATGGTATCCACCTGCTGACCGTGAACGTTCAGCGTGCGAATACGCTTGGTCACCACCGCCTTGGCCTTAATGTAGCCGCGGTTAGAGGAGACCTTCACGGTATCGCCATGGGCAATGCCGAGCTTGTTCGCCAGCTTCTCGCCGATCTCCACAAACTGTTCCGGCTGCGCGATGGCGTTAAGCAGCGCGTGCTTGGTCCAGTAGTGGAAGTGCTCGGTCAGACGGTAGGTGGTACCCACGTACGGGAACTTGTCTTTTTTACCCAGCGCTTCAAAGTCGCCCTTGAAGATACGGGCAGCCGGGTTAGAGACCACGTTCGGGTGCAGCGGGTTGGTGCCCAGCGGCGTCTCAAACGGCTCGTAGTGTTCCGGGAACGGACCTTCCGCCATCTTATCGATAGCAAACAGACGTCCCATCCCTTCAGGCTGCATGATAAACGGCCCAACGTCGCTGCCCGGTGCGGCAGTGCTGTAGTCCGGAATATCCACGCCGCCCCATTTCGCGCCGTCCCACTTCAGAAGCTGACGCTTCGGATCCCACGGGTTGCCCTGCGGGTCAGCGGATGCGCGGTTATAGAGGATGCGGCGGTTGAGTGGCCACGCCCAGGCCCAGCCCAGCGTATTGCCGAGGCCTGACGGGTCGGCGTTATCGCGGTTGGCCATCTGGTTGCCTTTCGGCGTCCAGCTACCGGCAAAGATCCAGCAGCCGCTTGACGTCGTACCATCATCACGCAGATGCGCGAAGGTACTGAGCTGATCGCCTTTCTTCGCCAGCACGGTGCCGGTGGCCGGGTCGATAACGTCCGCCAGTGCCTTACCGTTGCTCTCCATCGCCACTTCTTCCGGCGCTGGGTTTTCCGGCGTCGAGTAGTTCCAGGTCATGTTCAGGACCGGTTCCGGGTTCGCGCCGCCTTCTGCCGCGTACATCTTACGCAGGCGCAAGAAGATACCGGCCAGGATCTCGCCGTCGTTCATGGCGATGCCCGGGGCGTCAGCGCCTTTCCAGTGCCACTGCAGCCAGCGTCCGGAGTTGACGATAGACCCGTTCTCTTCCGCAAAGCAGGTCGATGGCAGACGGAACACTTCGGTCTGAATCTTCGACGGATCGACGTCGTTCGATTCGCCGTGGTTCTGCCAGAAGGTCGAGGTCTCGGTATTGAGCGGGTCAATCGTCACCAGGAACTTCAGTTTCGACAGCGACTCAACAACCTTGTTCTTGTTCGGGAACGAGGCCACCGGGTTAAAGCCCTGGCACAGATAGCCGTTCACTTTGCCCTGGTGCATCATCTCGAAATACTGCAGAACGTCGTAACCTTTGTCCCACTTCGGCAGCCAGTCAAAGCCCCAGCTGTTTTCCGCCGTTGCTTTATCCCCGAAGAACGCTTTCATCATCGAGACGAAGAACTTCGGATAGTTGCCCCAGTAGTTCACCTGGCCTTCAAGCAGCGGTTTAGGCGTGCTGGCCGTCAGGTAGGTTTGCAGGTCGGTCTGTTTCTCGCTTGGCAGGTTCATATAGCCCGGCAGGCTCTGAGACAGCAGGCCGAGGTCAGTCAGACCCTGAATGTTGGAGTGACCGCGCAGGGCGTTCACGCCGCCGCCTGCCATCCCCATGTTGCCGAGCAGCAGCTGCACCATCGCCATGGTGCGGATGTTCTGCGCGCCGATGGAGTGTTGCGTCCAGCCGAGGGCATACAGGAACGACGCAGTTTTATCTTTCGCGCTGGTTTCGGCGATCAGCTCGCACACCTTCAGGAAGTCCGCCTTCGGCGTACCACAGATGTTTTCGACAACCTCCGGCGTGTAGCGGGAGACGTGCTCTTTCAGCAGGTTCCACACGCAGCGCGGGTGTTGCAGAGTGGTGTCGCGCTTCGCAAAGCCTTTTTCATCCAGCTCGTAGTTCCAGCTGGTTTTGTCGTACTTGCGTTTTTCAGCGTCGTAACCGCTGAACAGGCCATCTTCGAAGTGGTAATCCTCACGCACGATCAGGCTGGCGTTGGTATAGGCTTCGGTGTATTCGCGGTTGTATTTTTCGTGGGTCATCAGGTACAGCAGTACGCCTGACAGGAAAGTGATGTCAGTACCTGAACGAATAGGGGTGTAGAAATCCGCCACTGACGCTGTACGCGTGAAGCGGGGATCGATCACAATCAGTTTCGCACCGTTGTGGATTTTGGCTTCCATCGCCCAGCGGAACCCGACCGGGTGCGCTTCAGCGGCGTTACCGCCCATCACCACAATGAGGTTGGCGTTCTTGATGTCGACCCAGTGGTTGGTCATCGCACCGCGACCAAATGTTGGAGCAAGACTTGCTACCGTTGGTCCGTGTCAGACACGCGCCTGGTTGTCGACCGCGAGCATACCGAGTGCGCGCGTAAATTTCTGGGTTAAATAACCGGTTTCGTTACTGGAAGCAGAAGCACACAGCATCCCGGTGGAGAGCCAGCGGTTGACCGTGACGCCGTCGGCGTTCTTCTCAACAAAGTTGGCATCGCGGTCTTCTTTAATCAGTTTAGCGATGCGGTCAAACGCCTCTTCCCAGCTGATTTGCTGCCATTTGTCGGAACCCGGCGCGCGATATTCAGGGAATTTCAGACGGCTTTCGGAGTGGATAAAGTCCACCAGACCGGCCCCTTTCGGGCACAATGCGCCGCGGTTAACCGGGTGATCCGGGTCGCCTTCGATATGGAAAATAGACGCTTTGGCGTTTTTAGCACCGTCGCCGAGGCTATACATTAACAGCCCGCAACCGACAGAGCAGTACGTACAGGTATTACGGGTTTCACGGGTGCGCAGCAGTTTATACTGCCGCGTTTCCGCCAGCGCTACGCCGGGCGCAAAGCCCAGTGCCGCTGCCGTGGTGCCTGCCATACCGCCAGCGCAGATCTTAAAGAACTGCCTTCTGCTGACCTGCATGGGTCACTCCTTGTTTCGACATTGCTTACATATGGTGTTTTAACTTCGCGGTTGAAGAATGACCGCAAAGGAGAAAAATTTGCGTTAATCCCTCAATTCCACGAGGGATATCATCAGAATACCACATTGTCGGTACCGCTGTTCTAATGGCGTTAATACAAAGTGAACGTATTATCACCATGTTGATTATAAAGTGTGATATTGATCACATTAACAGCTCTGCATGTTAAAGCGGTGTAGCCGGTGGCAGGTTGCACCCCTGCTAAATGAGTAGGAGAATGGTTGTCGAAAAGTTGATCCATACTATGCGTACAGCCTGTGGTTTATGCTGCAATAGCACGCTCGCTTCCGTGGTTGTTCAGGAATACCGCTGTGTCTAAACAAAACCGTGATCCCCACTCGTCACCCCTGCCTGCCGGCATTGTGGAACTGTCGGTACACCGACCGCCCCGCATAACCGATGCCACGCCCGATTTTCTGGCGGAAGAAGTGCCCGTTGCGCTCGTTTACAACGGCATCTCGCATGTGGTGATGATGGCATCTCCGAAAGATCTTGAGCTGTTCGCCATCGGTTTTTCCCTCTCGGAAGGCATCATCGAGCATCCGCAAGAGATCTACGGCATGGACGTGGTCCAGGCCTGCAACGGTCTTGAAGTGCAAATCGAACTCTCCAGCCGCCGCTTTATGGGGCTTAAGGAGCGTCGTCGCGCGCTGGCCGGGCGTACCGGCTGCGGCGTGTGCGGCGTTGAGCAGCTTAATGATATTGGCAAACCCGTTGCGCCACTGCCGTTTACGCAGACCTTTAATCTGGCGCACCTCGACCCCGCCCTTGAGCATCTCAACGACGTACAGCCCATCGGCCAGCTGAGCGGCTGTACGCACGCGGCGGCATGGGTGTTGCCGTCGGGAGAGATTGCCGGTGGGCATGAGGACGTGGGCCGCCACGTGGCGCTGGATAAGCTGCTCGGTCGTCGTGCGCGTGAAAGTCAGGTCTGGCAGCAGGGCGCGGCGCTCGTTTCCAGCCGGGCCAGCTACGAGATGGTGCAAAAGTCCGCCATGTGCGGTGTGGAAATTTTGTTCGCGGTGTCGGCGGCGACCACGCTGGCGGTAGAGGTAGCGGAGCGCTGTAACCTGACGCTGGTGGGCTTCTGCAAGCCGGGAAGGGCGACGATTTATACCCATCCTCAGCGATTAATAGTTGATCAGTAATTTTGAATGATATTAGCAAATCCTTCCACTTTTAGTTGTTCGCGATGAGGTCTAGTATTTATCTCATCAAGGCACGGTGCCTTACCTAAACAACTTAATGAAAGGGTTTAAATCATGAAAAGCATCAAAACTTTTGTCGCTGTAATCGCTCTGGCTGCTTCTTTCGGTTCTTTCGCTGCGCAGACTGTGACCGCAACCGCCTCTACCATTGATGGTGCAGAAGCGAAAATCGCGGCTCAGGCTCAGGAAGCGGGCGCGTCATCGTACAAAATTACCCAGGCATTCTCCGGTAACCGCGTACACATGACTGCTGAACTGAACAAATAAGCGAGTCACACCGTCGAAAGAGCGCCCCCGGGGCGCTTTTTTAGTTTATGCCCGCCACGCGCAGCAATGCCGTCACCACCGCCGCGGCCACAATGACCACGATTAACGGCATTTTCCGCCAGGCCAAAAACACCGCAAACGCCACGCCCAGCACGCGCGCCATGCCCGCAAAATATTCCCCTTCATAAAACGTGGTCGCCAGCGCGACGGAGAACAGCAAAACGGTAGCTGCATCCGAAAGCAGCGCCTGCGATCGCTCGGACAACGCCAGCCGGTTGCCGAGTTTGGCGCCGCCAAGGCGCATTAAATAGGTTCCGGCAGAAAGAATGGCGATGCCGAGAATAAAGACCGTCATGTTTTCCATTATTTTTTCCTCGCGGCAAGACCGAGTAAAGAGAGCAGTACCGGCAGGCCCACCGGGGCAAACGGCACGGCGGCCAGCGATAACACGGCGCCGCTGCAGGCGCGGATCAGCGTGGTACGGTTTTTAAATGCGGGAACCACTAATGCCAGCAGAATGGCCGGAAATACCGCGTCCAGCCCGATGGTTTCCGGGTCGGGCAACAGTTTGCCCACCATGGCACCCAGCAGCGCGCCCAGCGGCCAGATGATGGCAACGCCTAAGCCGCACAGCCAGTAGGCGGCTTTACGCTGTTCGGCGGTTTTTTGCGACAGGCCAAACACCACGCTTTCATCGTTCATGATGTGGCAGCCCAGCAGGCTCAGACCGCGCTTGCCCACCAGCTCACGCACCGTCACGCCAAACGGCACATGCCGCGCGTTAACCAGTAAACCTGCCGCCGCAGCTGCCAGCGGATTGCCGCCGCTCGCCACGATGCCGATAAACATAAATTCAGACGCGCCCGCCAGCACGGTAATGGAGAGCACAAACGGCACCCAGACCGGGAAACCGTAGGCCATCGCCAGCGAGCCGTAGGACATTCCGACCACGCCCACCGCGAGGCAGACCAGAATGATTGCTTTTATGGTGTCGCCTTTCAGACAAGAGAGATGATGCTTCATACAATTTTAGCCATATCGAACGTGTATCCATTATAATGAACGCAACGAAACTGATTTTCAAGACGAACGATTTGTTCGTTTTATAGAACGCGAGGCCGTTATATGACGCAGCCGATCAGCCTGATCGCCAAAAGTCTGGTGCGAGAACGCCTGCGAACCGGGCTTTCACTGGCGGAAATTGCCCGCCGTGCCGGGATCGCAAAATCCACGCTTTCCCAGCTGGAGTCCGGCAACGGTAACCCTAGCCTGGAAACGCTGTGGTCGCTCTGCGTGGCGCTGGATATTCCTTTCGCCCGTTTGCTTGAGCCACAGTTGCCGACCACGCAGGTGATCCGCCGTGGAGAAGGAACAAAAGTGGTGGCTGGACAGGCTAACTATGAAGCCATTTTACTGGCGGCATGCCCCCCCGGCGCGCGCCGCGATGTCTATCTTCTGATGACCCAACCGGGAGCAGACCGTATTTCACAGCCGCATCCACCTGGCTCGGTTGAACATATTATTGTGACGCAGGGGCGGGCGCTGGTCGGTCTGCTCGACGCGGCGGAAGAGCTCGGCGCAGGGGATTACATTTGTTATCCCGCCGATCAGCCGCATATCTTCAAGGCCCTGGAGCCAGACACTTACGCGCTGCTGGTGGCGGAACAAAATTAACAGAGATACGAAAACTCATGTCGCTTAAAGCCATTGCCAAAGAACTGGGGCTGTCAGTCACCACCGTCAGCCGCGCCCTCAACGGATATGACGACGTCTCCGCCGAGACGCGCGCACGCGTGGAAGCAGAGGCCCAGCGCCGTGGTTACCGACCGAACACCTTCGCCCGCCGCCTGAAGATGGGCAAAATTGACGCCGTTGGGCTGGTGTTCCCGGTCCATCCTGTTCCGCTCAATAACAGCGTATTTATGGACATGGTCGGCGAAATTAGCCACGAACTGGCGCGACATGAAATCGATTTGTTGCTGATTGCCGATGACGATCTGGCCGATAAACACAGCTACATGCGCATGGTGCAAAGTCGCCGCGTGGATGCGCTGATCGTGGCACATACGCTGGATCACGATCCCCGTCTTGAGCAGCTGCAGGCGGCCGGTTTTCCTTTCCTGGCGCTCGGGCGCAGCCATCTCCCGCAGCCGTACGCGTGGTTTGATTTCGACAACTACGCCGGTACGCATCAGGCTACCCGCTGGCTGATCGAGAAAGGCCATCAGCGTATCGCGCTACTTGGCGAAAGCAACAATCAGGCGTTTATCACCCAGCGCCGTCAGGGCTATCTGGACGCGTTGCGGGAAGCCGGGCTTTCCAGCGAATGGCTGCGCGCTATGCCGCCTTCGCGCCGCGTCGGGTATGCCACCACGAAAGAACTGCTTGCCCTGCCGCAGCCGCCCACGGCCATCATCACCGACTGCAACACCCACGGCGACGGCGCGGCGATGGCGCTGGCGCAGCTGGGGCGTTTATCCGGCGACAACGCCGTCTCACTGGTGGTCTATGACGGACTACCCCAGGACAGCATCGTCGATATTGACGTGGCGTCGGTGATCCAGTCTACCCGCCAGGGCGTCGGGAAACAGATTGCCGATATGGTGCGCCAGCTGATTAACGGCGACGATATTGAACAGCTTCAGGTGCTCTGGCAGCCTGAATTCTCTCCGGGCCAGACGGCTTAAATAGCGCAAAATTTTAAAGCCGATCACAGAACCGAAACGTTTTGGTTTGTATCCGAAACGTTTCGGATTAACACTCAGATCATCCCGATGACAGGAGATGTCTGATGCAAGATTCCGTTTTACGTCTCGAAACCACGACGGTAGACGTGGTAATTAAAACCCATCCGTTCGCCGAAATTCTCTACTGGGGGCCTCACCTTCGGCACTTTTCGCCGCAAGATGTTGCTCTGCTCGCGCGTCCTGTTGCCAACGGCAGGCTTGACGTCGACTCCCCGGTCACGCTGATGGCCGAGCTGGGGCACGGCCTGTTTGGCTCGCCGGGCATTGAGGGGCATCGCCAGGGGCAGGACGGTTCCCCGGTGTTCAAAACCACCCAGGTGCAGCAGGGCGTAAATACCCTGACGATAACCGCCGAAGATGAGCATGCGGGACTGCGCCTGACCAGCGAGCTGGCGTTGGATGCCAGCGGCGTGCTGGTGGTTCGTCACGGTTTAACGAATCTGAAAGCGATCCCCTGGCAGGTGGACCGTTTCGCCGTCACGCTGCCGGTGGCCGAGCGCGCGCAGGAGGTGATGGCCTTCCACGGACGCTGGATCCGTGAATTCCAGCCGCACCGCGTAAAGCTTGAACACGACAGCTTCGTGATTGAAAACCGCCGGGGTAAAACCTCCCACGAGCACTTCCCGGCGCTGATTGTCGGTACGCCGTCGTTCAGCGAAATGCAGGGTGACGTCTGGGGCGTGCATCTGGGCTGGAGTGGTAATCACCGCCTGCGCGCGGAAGCGAAAACCGATGGTCGTCGCTACCTGCAGGCCGAAGCACTCTACCTGCCGGGTGAAATGGCGGTTGAGGAGGGCGATACGCTCTGGACGCCGCGCCTGTATGCCAGCTATTCCACGCAGGGCCTGAATGGCATGAGCCAGCCGTTCCATCGCTACCTGCGCAACAACGTCATCCGCTTCCCGGAAAACAAACCGCGCCCGGTGCACCTCAATACCTGGGAAGGTATCTACTTCAACCACGATCCGGACTACATCATGCGCATGGCCGACGAGGCTGCCGCGCTGGGCGTGGAGCGCTTCATCATTGATGATGGCTGGTTCAAAGGCCGTAATGACGACCATGCCGCGCTGGGCGACTGGTATCTGGATGAGAAAAAATACCCGAACGGCCTGACGCCGGTGATCGACCACGTCAAGCGGCTCGGCATGGAGTTTGGCATCTGGGTAGAGCCGGAGATGATCAATCCGGATTCCGATTTGTACCGCGCGCATCCTGACTGGGTACTGGCGCTGCCGGGCTATCCCCAGGCGACTGGACGACACCAGCTGGTGCTCAATCTCAACATCCCGGAGGCCTTTGATTACCTGGTGGAGCGCATGAGCTGGCTGCTGGGCGAGCATGCGGTCGACTACGTGAAGTGGGACATGAACCGCGAGCTGGTGCAGCCGGGACACAACGGTAAAGCCGCTGCCGACGCGCAGACCCGTCAGTTTTACCGCCTGCTGGACGTGCTGGGCGAGCGCTTCCCGCACATTGAGTTTGAATCGTGCTCCTCCGGCGGTGGGCGCATTGATTATGAGGTACTGACCCGCAGCCACCGCTTCTGGGCGTCCGACAACAACGACGCGCTGGAGCGTAGCACCATCCAGCGTGGCATGAGCTACTTCTTCCCGCCGGAGGTGATGGGCGCGCATATCGGTCATCATAAATGCCACGCCACCTTCCGCCAGCATAGCATCCAGTTTCGCGGGTTGACGGCCCTGTTTGGCCATATGGGGCTGGAGCTGGATCCGCTCACCGTGGACGCACAGGAGCGCGAAGGCTATCGCCATTACGCCGCGCTGCACAAGCAGTGGCGAGAGGTGATCCACCACGGTACCCAATGGCGTATTGATATGCCGGATGCCACCACGCTGGCGCAGGGGATGGTGAGCGAAGATAAGGCGCAGGGGCTGTTTATGGTCAGCCAGCTCGCGATGCCGGATTACAGCCTGATGATGCCGCTGCGCATGGCGGGGCTGGAGGCTAGCGCGCGGTACCGCGTCATGCTGCTCGATCACCCGAATATTCAGATTACGGGCGAGGGAGGGCACACCATGCGCAAGCTGCCGGCGTGGATGGAAACGCCGCAAACGGTGAGCGGCGAGTGGCTGATGCAGGCGGGCATTGCGCTGCCGATTCTGGATCCGGAAACCGCCGTTCTGATTGGCGTTGAACGCGTGTAAAGGTGACGGGCCGGGCAGCCGGCCCTCCGTTGAGGATAAAAATAATGAACACAACAACCTGTACCCACAAAGACAACCCTAACTTCTGGATCTTCGGGCTGTTCTTCTTTCTCTACTTCTTCATCATGGCCACCTGCTTTCCGTTCCTGCCGATTTGGCTGTCGGATATCATTGGCCTGAATAAAACCCATACCGGGATTGTCTTCTCCTGCATCTCGCTGTCGGCCATCGCGTTCCAGCCGCTACTGGGCGTTATTTCGGACAAGCTGGGGCTGAAAAAACACCTTCTGTGGATCATCGCGGTGCTGCTGGTTCTGTTCGCACCGTTCTTCCTGTATGTCTTCGCGCCGCTGCTGAAAGCCAATATCTGGCTGGGCGCGCTGAGCGGCGGGCTGTATATCGGTTTTGTATTTTCGGCCGGATCGGGGGCGATTGAGGCCTATATCGAACGCGTGAGCCGCAACAGCTTCTTTGAATACGGCAAGGCGCGCATGTTTGGCTGTCTCGGCTGGGGCTTGTGCGCCTCCACGGGCGGCATCCTGTTCGGCATCGATCCGTCGTATGTTTTCTGGATGGGATCGGGAGCGGCATTGCTGCTGATGCTGCTGCTGGTGGTCGCGAAGCCAAAGCCCAACCAGACGGCGCAGGTCATGGATGCCCTGGGCGCGAACCAGCCGCAAATTACCGCAAAAACCGTGTTCAACCTGTTCCGCCAGCGCAGAATGTGGATGTTTATCCTCTACGTGATTGGCGTGGCCTGCGTGTATGACGTTTTCGATCAGCAGTTTGCCACCTTCTTTAAAACCTTCTTCGCCACGCCGCAGGAGGGGACCCGCGCCTTTGGTTTCGCAACGACTGCCGGGGAGATTTGTAATGCCATCATTATGTTCTGTTCGCCGTGGATCATTAACCGCATCGGTGCGAAGAACACGCTGCTGATCGCCGGGGTGATTATGGCGACGCGCATTATCGGCTCGTCGTTCGCCACCACTGCCGTGGAGGTGATTGCCCTCAAGATGCTGCACGCACTGGAAGTCCCGTTCCTGCTGGTGGGCGCCTTCAAGTACATCACCGGGGTGTTTGATACCCGACTGTCGGCGACTATCTATCTGATCGGCTTCCAGTTTGCCAAACAGTCGGCGGCGATTATTCTCTCCGCTTTTGCCGGGAATATGTATGACCGGATCGGCTTCCAGGAGACGTATCTGATGCTGGGCTGTTTCGTGCTGGCGATTACGGTGGTGTCAGCGTTTACGCTGAGCAGCAGGCGGGAGATTGCCGCCGCCGCGGGGGCGGCAGCGCTAACACATCAGTCCAGGTAAAAGACCTCTTTAAGCTCCGCACTCACCGGGCTGTTATCCGGGTTCGACGGCATGACGTCGCCCATATGTTTCCACCAGCGCTGGCAGACGTCGGTATTCGCTACCGCGTTCCAGCGCTCCTCCGATTCAATCTCCACGGTCGCAAACAGCAGGTTACGTGCTTTGTCGAGATAAATGGCGTAGTGGTGAGCGCCGTGGTCTTTCAGCACCGCTTCAAGCTCGGGCCAAATTGGATTGTGGCGACGCGCGTACTCCTCGTGCGCATCCGGGTTCACCTGCATCACAAACGCTTTGCGGATCATAATGCCTCCAGATAGAGCTCGCGGACTTCATCGCGGCTGGCGGTGCGCGGATTGCATGGCGCACACGGATCCGCGAGGGCTTTATCCAGCCAGCCTTCGATATCGGCTTTAGTGACGCCGAGCTGGCTGAAGCCCGCAGGAATGCCGACGCGAGCGCTCAGGTCGCGAATCGCCTGAATGGCGGACATGCTGGCGGCTTCATCACTCATGCCGCGGGTGTCGACGCCCATCGCCTGCGCCACGCGGGCGAAACGGGTGATTGCGTTCGGGCGGTTAAAGCTTTCGACGATCGGCAGCAGAATGGCGTTGCACACGCCGTGCGGCAGGTTATGCGTCGCGCCCGGCTGGTGCGCCAGGGCGTGTACCAGACCCAGACCCGCACTGTTAAACGCCATGCCCGCCAGATACTGGCCAAACGCCATCTGCTCGCGCGCCTCAAGGTTATGACCGTTATCAACCGCTTCCGGCAGCCAGAGGCCTATCAGGCGAATCGCCTCCAGCGCGTTGGCATCGGTCAGCGGGTGCGCGCCCACGGACACGTAGGCTTCAATAGCGTGGGTTAATGCGTCCATACCGGTTGCGGCGGTCACGGAGGCCGGAATATCCAGCATGACGCTGGCATCGTCCACGGCGATATCCGGGATGATGTTCGGGTCGATGATCACCTCTTTCACCTGACGCGCGGGGTCGATGATCACCGCATTACTGGTCATCTCCGCCGCCGTCCCTGCGGTGGTGTTGATCGCTACCAGCGGCACCCCCGCATTTTTCACCTTGCCGACGCCGGAATAATCGGTTGACGGGCCGGGGTTAGCGGTGAGGATTTTAATCGCCTTGGCGGTATCAATCGGGCTGCCGCCGCCAAAGGCAATGACGTAATCACACTCCGCGTCCCGGTAAGCCGAAAATCCTTTTTGCACCAGCGCTTCTGTTGGGTTCGGGAACACCTCATCGAACAGGTGATACGACATCTGATGGGCGTCCAGCGCGGAAAACAGGCTGTCGAGCAGGCCCAGCTTCACCAGTTGGCCGTCGGTGACAATCAGCGCTTTTCCCCACTGCTTGTTCGCTACCAGATTGACCATATCGCCGATTGCGCCCGCGCCGTGAAGGCTGATTTTTGGAAGCGCCAACATAAAGCTCATGATAATTCTCCTTAACGATCAACGTTTTTCCTGCGAAGGCGTTATGCGTATAAATCCAGCGCGGACTGCAACGGGCTCACGCCAAAGCGCTTGCCGAGGGCGATGAGTTCTTCCCGGGCAATGGTCTGCTTCATGCCGCCCATGGCGTACACCTTCACCAGCACTTCCGCTGATTTCTCGGCGGTGTCGATCAGGCCAAAGGTTTCATCCAGCGTTGGGCCGCTGCCGAATACGCCGTGGAACGGCCACAGCACCAGAGAGTGTTTTTGCATATCAACGGCGGTTGCCTGGCCGATTTCGTCGGTACCCGGTACCATCCACGGCAGAATGCCCACGCCATCCGGGAATACCACCAGACACTCGGTACTGCCTTCCCACAGTTTGCGGGTGATGACATCGGCGCTGTTTTCCAGCACGTAGGTCAGGGCGATCAGGTTGGTGGCGTGGCAGTGCATGATCACGCGGTCCTTGCCATTGGTCGCCTTGATGCGCTCGCAGTGGGAGAGGAAGTGCGCCGGCAGTTCGGAGGTGGGCACCGCTTCATCCGTCAGCCCCCACAGAATGTGGTAACCCGCGCCGTCGCTGTCCACTTTCACCACGCCGAGGTTGGCCTCCGGGTCGAGCTGGACGTTACGGAAAAACTTGCCGGAACCGGTGACGATAAACGGCGTGTTGGCGAGCAGCGGCATCGGCTGGCTCAGCGCGATATAGCGCGGCTTCGCGTGGAAATCGGCCGCGAAAGGTTTGATATCCGCGTCGTCCAGGCGCAGCGTCAGGTTGCCGCCGTTGCGCTCGTCCCAGCCTTTCAGCCAGGCGTCGGAGGTGGCTTTGATCATGCCCTGGACGAACCAGGAGGTGGTGATGGTCTGCATACTGTGGTTCCTTTGAAAATGCCGGGTGCTACGCTTACCCGGCCTACTCTTACCCGTAGACCCGGCAGGCAACGTGCTGCCGGGCGATGTTTTTACTGACGAGCGGCGAGAACGTCTTTCTCATACGCCCGCACGTTGTTCAGCCACTGGCTGCCCGCCGGGGCATCGTTACGCTGACAGTACATCTCCCACACTGCCTGCCACGGCAGGGATTTCTGCTCTTCCAGCAGCGCCAGACGTGCGGTGTAGTCACCGTTAGCCTCCAGCTGTTTCAGCGTGGCGACAGGCTCCAGCAATGCGCGCAGCAGGGCTTTCTTCATATTGCGGGTGCCGATAACCCACGCCGCGATGCGGTTAATGGAGGCATCGAAGAAGTCGAGGCCGATGTGTACGCGGTCAAAGAGGTCGTGGCGGATGATTTCGCTGGCAATCGCCTGGGTTTCGTCATCCAGCAGCACCACGTGGTCGCTGTCCCAGCGCACCGGACGGCTGACGTGCAGCAGCAGACGCGGCACGTAGAGCATGGCGGCGGAGATTTTGTCGGAGATCACCTCGGTCGGGTGGAAGTGGCCAGCATCCAGACACAGCGCGGTCTTGCGGCTGGTGGCGTAACCCATATAGAACTCGTTCGAGCCCACGGTATAGCTCTCGGCACCTATACCGAACAGCTTGCTCTCGACGGCGTCGATGTGGTGCGCCGGGTCCAGCTTCTCGCTGAGAGCCTCATCCAGCGCGGCCAGCAGGCGCTGGCGCGGAGCCAGACGATCGACGGTGATATCCTTCATGCCGTCCGGGATCCAGATGTTCATCACCGACGGTGTGCCGAGCTGCTCGCCGAAGTACGCCGAAACGCGGCGGCTGGCCTTCACGTGGTCGATCCAGAACTGGCGGATGTCGTCGTCCGCGTGGGCGAGAGTAAACCCGTCCGCGCTCAGCGGATGTGAGAAGCAGGACGGGTTAAAGTCCAGGCCCAGCCTGTTGGTTTTGGCCCACTCTACCCAGTTCTTAAAGTGTTCCGGTTTGATTTCGTTGCGCGCCACCGGCTCATCGGATTCGAGATAAATCGCATGCAGGTTCAGGCGCTTTGGCCCCGGGATCAGGCTCAGCGCCAGTTCAAGGTCGGCGCGCAGTTCGGTCGCGTTGCGCGCTTTGCCTGGATAGTTACCCGTGGCCTGAATACCCCCCGTCAGGGAACCGCCTGGGTTCTCGAAGCCAGCGACGTCATCGCCCTGCCAGCAGTGCATGGAGACGGGCAGACGGTCGAGCTGGCGCAGCGCCTCTTCGACATCCACGCCGACGGCGGCGAAACGCTGTTTAGCCAGATCCCAGGCTTGTTCTAATTGAGTTGTCATGCACAAAGCTCCTTAGTCAGTCGGTTTTGCTGAAACTGCGCGCGAAAGCGAGCAATTTCATGGCAGGGATTGGGTGTGAAGGTGGTCAGACTGGCGTTCGCCGTCACCACCGAACGGAAGTCGTCAACGTTGGAAAGTTCGTCCAGAGTCATCAGCTGAATGCCGATATTGCCGAGCGTGGAGGCCTCCACGGGACCTGCCACCACGGTGATGCCACAGGCATCGGCGCAGAGCTGGTTCAGCAGCTGGTTCTGGCAGCCGCCGCCCACGATATGCAGCTGGCTGAAGGGGTTTCCGCGAAGACTCGCCAGCTCGCTGAGGATGTCGGCATACAGCAGGGCGAGGCTGTCAAAAATGCAGCGCGCCAGTTCGGGAGGGCTGGACGGCACCGGCTGCCCGACCTCAATGCAGGCGGCCTGAATTTCGGCGCTCATGTGCGCCGGATTGATAAAGCGCTCATCGTTCGGATTGATCAGGAACGTGCAGGCCTTCAGCTTTTCGGTTTCGGCGATAAGCGCGGGCAGGTCGGTAATGTTCTGCTCTTTCAGCACCCGCTGGAGCAGCCATAGCCCCATGATGTTTTTCAGTACACGGTAGCGGCCTTCGGCACCGCCTTCGTTGGTAATGTTTGCGGCCATGGCAGCATCGCTGGCGTACGGGGTTTTGCTCTCAAAGCCCATCAGCGACCAGGTGCCGGACGAGAGGTAAGCCGCGTCTTTGCTCGCAAGTGGGGATGCGATCACCGCGCTGGCGGTATCGTGGCTGGCGACGGCAACGACAGGAATTGCGTTCCCCTGTGGGCAAATCCAGTGACCGATCACATTACCCGGGTGGGTTGGTGTACCGAACCAGGAAGGCGACGCTCCCGTCCAGGCCAGCAGATGTTCATCCCAGTTATCCGAGTTGATGTTGACCAACTGCGTGGTGGTGGCGTTGGTATATTCCCAGTTCATGTTGCCGGTCAGACGATAGCTCAGGTAATCCGGGATCAGCAGCGCATGGGCCACGTCCGCCACCAGCTCTGGCTGTTGCTCGACCAAAGCGCGCAGCTGATAAAGCGTGTTAAACGGCAGAAACTGAATGCCGCTGCGTCTGTAGATGTTGTCCTTGCCAAGCTGGGCGATAGCGTGCGCCATCAGGCCGTCGGTGCGGCTGTCGCGATAAGAAACCGGCAAGCCGACGCGTTCGCCATGGCTATCAAGCAGAACGTAGTCCACGCCCCAGGTATCAATGCCGATGCTGTCGATGCGAATGCCATCGTTGCAGACGTTGTTCAGTCCGATACGGATCTCCGCCTCCAGGGCATCGATATCCCAGGCCACAAAACCGTCCTGTTTTTGCAGGCAGTTGGCGAAACGGTGCATTTCGCGAAGCGCAAGCGTGTGCTGCTCACGGTCCCAGCTCGCGAGCATTACGCGCCCGCTGGATGCGCCTAAATCGACAGCCACACAATGGCGAAAAGTCATAGTCGGGTCCTTTCTTAAGTCATTAGCGGTGAGTGTAAAAAAGGGAAGAAAAAGTCACCTTCTCACCACTGACAGGCCAAATCTCGCGCTGGCAAGAAAGCAAAGGTGAATGTGAGGGAGTTCACAGTTTCCAGTGGTGGCGGGGTTTTCAGGCAGTGTGACGCTGACCGCATTTCCCGATCTTTCCCCCTGTTTCTTGAAAAATGGACAGCTTTTGCGAGGTTTATTGCCAAAAATTGAAGGTGAGTGCGGAAGGCCTTAATTACTATTTTGAGAATATTTTTCATTGGTGGAGGCCGTTATGACCGTATTGCACAGCGTGGATTTTTTTCCTTCAGGAGGGGCGCCTGTCGCGATTGAGCCACGGCTTCCTCAGGCCGCGTTCCCGGAGCATCACCATGATTTTCATGAAATTGTGATTGTTGAGCGCGGGACGGGTATTCATGTCTTCAATGGCCAGCCTTATACCATCAGCGGCGGTACGGTGTGCTTCGTGCGTGACCACGATCGGCACCTGTATGAGCATACCGACAACCTGTATCTGACGAATGTGCTCTACCGTTCCCCGGATGCGTTCCAGTTTCTTTCGCGGCTGAATCAGCTGTTGCCCCAGGAGCAAGACGGACACTATCCGTCGCACTGGCGCGTAAATCAGTCCACCCTGCAGCAGGTGCGTCAGCTGGTGGGCCAAATGGAGAAGAGCGAGGACGGGCGGGAGACGCATGCCATTGCCACGCGCGAACTGCTGTTTATGCAGCTTCTGGTGCTGCTGCGCCGCAGCAGCCTGGTGGAAGGGCTGGAAGATAACAACGCGCGCCTGAACCATCTGATGGCCTGGCTGGAAGATCATTTCGCTGAGGATGTCTGCTGGGAAACGCTTGCGGATGATTTTTCATTGTCGTTGCGCACCCTGCATCGCCAGCTTAAACAGCATACCGGTATGACGCCGCAGCGATATCTCAACCGTCTGCGCCTGATCAAAGCGCGTCATCTTTTACGTCATACCGACGAAAGCGTCACGGATATCGCCTATTGCTGCGGTTTTGGCGACAGCAATCACTTTTCAACGCTGTTTCGCCGGGAATTTAACTGGTCGCCGCGTGATATTCGTCAGGGGAAAGACGCGATGCTTCAGTAACGCGAGGGCAGTCACCGTTTTATTTCCGCAAAAAAGCTAATAGTGTCAGGTTATTCGGCGTAGAGGTCGTGGTGTGGCTGCTCAGTTAATCCTTCGCAAAGATGATTTTTATGCCTCCGCGAGCCAGGCCGTGACGGTGGCTGACCGCTACCCGCAAGACGTCTTTGCCGAACATACCCACGAGTTTTGCGAACTGGTGCTGGTATGGCGCGGTAACGGCCTGCACATCCTCAACGACCGTCCCTACCGCATCACGCGCGGAGATCTGTTCTACATTCGCGCGGAGGATAAACACTCCTACGCCTCGGTTAATGACCTGGTACTGCAGAACGTTATTTACTGTCCAGACAGGCTCAGGCTTAACGTAGACTGGGCCGCAAGCATTCCGGGTTTTCTTGATGCTAAGGGTTCTCCGCACTGGCGCTTAAGCAGTAATGGCATGGCTCAGGTACGGCAGGTTATTTCTCAACTGGAGCAGGAGAGCCAGAAGAACGACCCCGTTTCTAACCAGCTAGCGGAGTTGCTTTTCGCCCAGCTGGTGGTGACGTTAAAGCGCCATCGTTACGCCACTGATAACCCCTCCGCCACGACGCAGGAAGCGCTGCTGGATAAGCTCATCACCACGCTTGCGGGCAGCCTGAATAAAAACTTTATACTGGAGAGATTCTGCGAGCAGGAGCAGTGCAGCGAGCGCGCGTTGCGCCAGCAGTTCCGCACCCTGACCGGGATGACGGTCAACCATTATCTGCGCCAGCTGCGCATCTGCCATGCACAATATCTCCTGCAGCATACGGAGTGCATGGTCAGTGATGTGGCGATGTGCTGCGGCTTTGAAGACAGTAACTACTTTTCAGTGGTGTTTAATCGCGAGGTGGGGATGACGCCGGTACAGTGGCGTCATCGCAGTCGAAAGGGGTCGTGATCAGTTTGCCATGCCGAGCCCAACGATATTGGCAGCAATAATGATCACCACGCAGCCGAGGCTCAGTACGCCAACCGGACGATGTCCGGCGTTTTTCCACTCTTTCAGCGCCAGACCGACCAGCCCGCCACACAGTACGTAGAAACTCATGTGCAGCATCCAGCTTACGTAGTCGTATTGCACCGGAATGCTGGCATGGCCCCAGGCGTAGAAGAAAAACTGTAAATACCACATCAGGCCGCCGAGCGCAGAGAGTAACACGTTGGTAATGATGAGCGATGTTGCCAGCGAGAAGTCGGTTTTTACCGACAGGTTTTTTACTTTTACGAGACGAATGAAGCAGAAGCCCAGGTTAACCATCGCGCCGCCACCCATAATCACGACATAGCTTGGCAGCGCAACGTACAGCGGGTCGACGCCCAGCGCGGCGGCGGCGTCATGCATAGGCCTGGCAGCATTCATCCCGAACGACATACCGGCCGAGAAAATGCCGCACATCACCGCCAGCAGCAGACCTTTCTTCAGGTTAAAATCTTCGGCTTTAATGCCCATCTTGCGCTCTTTCAACTGCCCCGCGCGAGTCACTATTCCTACGCCAACGACCGCCACCAGCACGCCCAGGAGCGTCATCCGCCCACCCTGAGTATGAATAAGCACCTCGACGTTGCCGTTGAGAACTGGCGTCATCAGGGTTCCGACGATCAGCGTAATGCCAATCGCGATACCAATGCCCATCGACATGCCAAGATAGCGCATGGTGAGGCCATAGTTGATGTTACCGACGCCCCACATCGCGCCGAACAGGAACACCGGCAGCAGGGTGGAGGCGCTGAAGGAGGAGAAGTAGCCCCAGAAATCGGGCAGCAGCATGGCGCTAATGGTCCAGGGCAAAATCAGCCAGGACACGACCCCGCCAACGGACCACATGGTTTCCCATGACCAGCCTCTCACCTTTTTAAACGGAGCATAGAAACAGGCTGCACTGGCAGCGCCTATCAAATGCCAGAAGATACCCATCGTAATCGCATGATTCATTTTTACACCCTCATCGTTTTTATCGTCAGTGGCTTCTCTTCGACTTGAGGAGTGTAAAAATTAGGCAGTCCGGGAACCTTCAGAAGGTTGCCGCACAGGTGTTCTGGATGGCAATCAGCACGTTAACCGCGTGAGCAGACTCACATTTCCGCTATTAATCGAAAACTGAATAACCTTATAAAAACTACGGCATTGATAATCATTTTCAATATCATTTAATTAACTATAATGAACCAACTGCTTACGCGGCATTAACAGCTGTGCCGCCCGACAATAATGGAGAGGATTATGAGTTATACACTGCCATCCCTGCCGTATGCCTACGACGCACTGGAACCGCATTTCGACAAGCAGACGATGGAAATCCATCACACTAAACACCACCAGACCTACGTGAACAACGCGAACGCCGCGCTGGAAAGCCTGCCAGAGTTCGCTAACCTGCCTGTTGAAGAGCTGATCACCAAGCTGGACCAGCTGCCAGCGGACAAGAAAACCGTGCTGCGTAACAACGCGGGCGGCCACGCAAACCACAGCCTGTTCTGGAAAGGCCTGAAGACCGGTACTACCCTGCAGGGCGACCTGAAAGCGGCTATCGAGCGCGACTTCGGTTCTGTTGACAACTTCAAAGCGGAATTCGAAAAAGCCGCTGCAACCCGCTTCGGCTCCGGCTGGGCGTGGCTGGTTCTGAAAGGTGACAAACTGGCGGTGGTTTCTACTGCTAACCAGGACTCCCCGCTGATGGGTGAAGCGATCTCTGGCGCATCCGGCTTCCCAATCCTGGGTCTGGACGTGTGGGAACACGCTTACTACCTGAAATTCCAGAACCGTCGCCCGGACTACATCAAAGCGTTCTGGGACGTGGTGAACTGGGACGAAGCAGCAGCGCGTTTCGCCGCTAAAAAATAAGGTTGCATTGACGCCTGTGAGAAGCGAGTCTGATGGCTCGCTTTTTTTGTATCTGCGTAATGGAGGCAGCGATGCATTACCCGGTGAATGTATTTACAGGCAAGGTAAGGGAGTACGACGGCAGCCGCCCGAGCGCCATCGCCAAAATTCAGGTCGACGGTGAGCTGACGTTAACCGACCTTGGGCTTGTGGGCGACGAGCAGGCCGAAAAGAAGATCCACGGTGGGCCCGATCGCGCGCTGTGCCACTACCCGCGCGAGCACTATCAGCACTGGAAAACCGAGTTCCCCGAGCAGGCGGACCTCTTCGTCGCCCCCGCGTTTGGCGAGAATCTCTCCACCGAAGGGCTCACCGAAAAGAACGTGTTTATCGGTGATATCTACCGCTGGGGCGATGCCCTGATTCAGGTGACGCAGCCGCGCTCGCCGTGCTTCAAGCTCAACTTCCATTTCGGTATTCATGACATGTCGGCTCAGATGCAAAGCGCGGGTAAAACCGGCTGGCTGTACCGTGTGGTGCTGGCTGGGCAGGTGTCAGCGGATGCGCCGCTTGAGCTGGCATCACGCCTGAGTGAAGTGTCTGTTTACGACGCCTGCGCCATTGCCTGGCATATGCCGTTTGATGACGAGCAGTATCATCGCCTGCTGTCGGCGGCGGGGTTATCGACCAGCTGGA
This sequence comes from Enterobacter sp. SGAir0187, assembly GCF_002952735.2. Taxonomy (NCBI): domain Bacteria; kingdom Pseudomonadati; phylum Pseudomonadota; class Gammaproteobacteria; order Enterobacterales; family Enterobacteriaceae; genus Enterobacter; species Enterobacter sp. SGAir0187. Next base: position 2,688,997 of record NZ_CP025034.2, read on the forward strand.
CAAGAACGATGCAGAAACGGCGTTTAAGCAGCAAGATCGAGGATAATTCGCGGAGGTTGTGGGGTAAATAGTCCTCCGTAAAGAATAGGCCGGGTAAGGCGAAGCCGCCACCCGGCACTAACAGCTACGAACGCTTATACAACGGTAGCCACAGCGTTAACCGCAGCCCACCCAGCGGGCTGTCGTCGGCTTTCACCCAGCCGCGGTGCTGCTGCATGGCGGTTTCCACAATCGCCAGCCCCAGTCCCGTACCGCCCGATTCCCGATCGCGCGCCTCATCGGTACGATAGAACGGACGGAAAATCTGCTCGCGGTCTTCCGGGCTGACGCCAGGACCGTCGTCGTCGACAATGACGGTGATCCCGTCTTTATCCACCGAGAACGCCACCTCAATCTTCGTGTGCGAGTAGCGCAGGGCGTTACGCACGATATTCTCCAGCGCGCTTTCCAGCGCGTTGGGGTTACCGTACAGCGGCCATGGCCCCGGCGGGAAGTTGACGGTGAAGGATTTGCCCATCTGCTCCGCTTCGAACGCCGCGTTATCCAGCACTTCATGCCACAGATGATTGGCTTTCACCGTTTCGCTCACCAGCGCGTTTTTCTGCTGATTGCGCGACATGACCAGCAGATCGTTGATCATGCTGTCCAGACGATGCGCTTCGGTTTCGATACGCTCCAGCTCTTTGCTCTCCCCGCTGCGGCGGCGCAACAGCGCGGTGCCCAGCTGTAAGCGCGTAAGCGGGGTGCGCAGTTCGTGCGAGATATCCGACAGCAGACGCTGTTGTGCCGTCATCATGCGATCGAGCGCGCTCACCATCTGGTTAAAACTGGTCCCGGCGGCAAGGAACTCCTGCGGTCCGGCTTCCAGTTCAGGATGTTGTCGCAGGTTACCCTGAGCCACTTCGTCAGCCGCATTTTTCAGCTTACGGGCCGGTTTTGCCAGGCTCCACGCCAGCCATAACAGCAGCGGCGAGCTGACCAGCATAGTCACAATCAGTAACAGGAGAGGGCGGTCAAACAGCAGGTTGATAAAGTCGGACTGGGAGCTGCTCGCGGGGCGAATCAGGTAGAGCTGATAGTTGTCCTCGCCATCTCTGACGGAGAACGGCCCCACCATCTCTACGCGGCCATATTTTTTCTTCTGGGGGTGATCGGCGTTATCTGCCTGGCCAATGAAGTTGCGGATAATCTGCATTTCATTGCGATCGGCCCCAATCACGCGGCCTTCGCTGGTCACCAGCAGCAGGCGTTGTCCGGGCGGCGCCCACTTGTCGATAGCGCGAAACAGCCTGCGCCACCACATTAAATCGTTTGGCGGATCGTTTGCCAGCTCGGCTTCCACGTGCTGCTCGATCATCACGCCCTGACGTTGCTCGCTGTCGAGAAGCTCCGTCATCTGGCGTGAGTCGAGTTTTGGCAACATCAGTACGAGCATTAAAACCAGTGCCAGCGTCAGCCAGAAGATGGCGAAGATGCGGGCGGTTAAGCTTCCTATCATGAAGCGGAAACCATCAGATAACCGCGACCACGCAGGGTTTTAAACCATGGGTGACCGTCTTTACGCTCCGGCAGCTTACGGCGCAGGTTAGAGATGTGCATGTCGATGGCGCGGTCAAACGGGGTCAGACGTTTGCCCAGCACTTCCTGGCTTAAATGTTCACGCGATACCACCTGGCCAAGGTGCTGCGCCAGAAGATACAGCAGGGTGAACTCCGTGCCGGTCAGTTCCAGCGTCTGGCCATCAAAGCTCGCTTCCTGACGGCCCGGGTTCAGGCTCAGGGAGTCGACTTCAAGGGTAGGTGAGCTGTTGTCGGTATTCTGCTGCTGCTCGCTCCAGTGGGAACGACGCAGGATCGCGCGAATACGGGCGACCAGTTCGCGGTCGTTAAACGGCTTCGGTAAATAGTCATCCGCGCCCAGCTCAAGGCCGAGTACGCGGTCGAGTTCGCTGCCGCGTGCGGTCAGCATGATAACGGGAGTCTGGTGTGTCTGGCGAAGCTCTTTCAACGTATCAATACCGTTTTTCTTCGGCATCATCACGTCGAGCAAAAGTAAATCGATGCTGTCGTCAAGGAGACTCAGCGCCTGCTCGCCATCATGGGCAACCAGGACGTTGAAACCTTCCATGTCGAGCAACTCCTTTAAAAGGGATGTGAGCTCTCGGTCATCATCAACTAACAGGATTTTATTCATTGTTTAAATACCTCCGAGGCAGAAATTACGACATCAAGGCCGTCTAATCCATGACTTTACGTTGTTTTACACCCCCTGACGCATGTTTGCAGCCTGAATCGTAGACTGTCTCTCGTTGAATCGCGACACGAAAGATTTTGGGAGCAAGTGATGCGCAAAGTTACCGCTGCCGTCATGGCCTCAACGCTGGCGTTCAGTGCGTTTAGCCAGGCTGCTGTAGCTATCATCAGCGATAACGGTTCCTCACAAGAGGACACAACGCAGCACAGTAGCCAAAGCCATATGTTTGACGGCATAAGTTTAACCGAACATCAGCGTCAACAGATGCGAGATCTGATGCAGAGGGCGAGACACGACCAGCCCCCTGTTAATGTTAGCGAAATGGAGACAATGCATCGCCTTGTCACCGCAGAAAATTTTGACGAAAGCGCTGTGCGCGCTCAGGCCGAAAAAATGGCACAGGAACAGGTTGCTCGCCAGGTTGAAATGGCGAAGGTCCGCAACCAGATGTTCCACCTGCTAACGCCCGAGCAGCAAGCGGTTTTGAACACCAGACATCAGCAGCGAATGGACCAGCTGCGTGAGGTTGCACGGATGCAGCGAAGCTCAGAAACGACGTTTTTCAGTAGCAATAGCAGTACCCGTAGTAACCAGTAAACCCTGTTTTCCTTGCCATAGACACCATCCCTGTCTTCCCCCACATGATGTGGGGGTTTTTTTTGCCCCGCATTCTGATTTGTTAACCGTTTATTCATCCTTCGACTCCACATGCTTCCGTTATACTAGCGGCATGACATGACAGGAGCGTTTATGAATCAATCCTATGGAAGACTGGTAAACCGGGCCGCCATGGCCGCGACGATCATGGCGTCGTGTTTGCTGGTCATTAAGGTTTTTGCGTGGTGGTATACCGGATCGGTCAGTATTCTGGCGGCGCTGGTGGACTCGCTGGTCGATATTGCCGCCTCGCTGACCAACCTGCTGGTGGTGCGTTACTCGCTGCAGCCAGCGGATGAAGAGCACACGTTTGGGCACGGCAAAGCGGAGTCGCTGGCCGCGCTGGCGCAGAGCATGTTTATATCCGGTTCTGCGCTGTTCCTGTTTCTCACCGGCATTCAGCATCTCGTCTCGCCGACACCGATGAACGATCCCGGCGTCGGCGTCGTTGTGACGATTGTCGCGCTTATATGCACACTTGTTCTGGTAACGTTCCAGCGCTGGGTCGTTCGCAAAACGCAAAGTCAGGCCGTACGGGCGGATATGCTTCATTATCAATCTGATGTTATGATGAATGGGGCTATTCTTATTGCGCTCGGTCTGGCCTGGTATGGCTGGCATCGGGCCGATGCGTTGTTTGCGTTAGGGATTGGTATCTATATTTTATATAGCGCCCTGCGGATGGGGTATGAAGCGGTGCAATCACTGCTTGACCGCGCCCTCCCGGACTCAGAACGCAATGAAATTTTTTCTATCGTGACCGCCTGGCCCGGCGTCAGCGGTGCGCACGATCTTCGAACGCGGCAGTCAGGGCCGACCCGCTTTATTCAGATTCATATTGAAATGGAAGACAACCTGCCACTGGTTCAGGCTCACGTGATTGCTGAGCAGGTTGAGCAGGCGATTTTGCAGCGTTTTCCTGGTTCAGACGTCATCATTCACCAGGATCCCTGCTCGGTTGTACCCGGACATGTTGGGCTTTCGTAATTCGTTGTAAAAAAGTGAGCCAGGCCAGCATTTTGTGTATAAATTACCGCCATTTGGTCTGACCTGAATCAATTCAGCTGGAAGGGATTGATATACTATTTGCAGTATTCGTTGGTCGATAAGTTTCTTCCGGCAACAGATTTCAATTTTGCATTCCTAAGTTCAGAGGTAGTCATGATTAAGAAAATCGGTGTGTTGACAAGCGGCGGTGATGCGCCGGGCATGAACGCGGCAATTCGTGGGGTTGTTCGCGCGGCGCTGACGGAAGGTCTGGAAGTTTTTGGTATCTATGATGGTTACCTGGGTCTGTATGAAGACCGTATGGTTCAGCTCGACCGTTACAGCGTGTCTGACATGATCAACCGTGGCGGTACCTTCCTTGGGTCTGCACGCTTCCCGGAATTCCGTGATGAACACGTTCGTGAAGTGGCTATCGAGAACATGAAAAAACGTGGCCTGGACGCACTGGTGGTTATCGGTGGTGACGGCTCGTACATGGGTGCAAAACGTCTGACAGAAATGGGCTTCCCGTGCATCGGTCTGCCAGGCACTATCGACAACGATATCAAAGGCACCGACTACACCATCGGTTACTTCACCGCGCTGGGAACCGTTGTGGAAGCAATTGACCGCCTGCGTGACACCTCTTCTTCTCACCAGCGTATCTCTATCGTTGAAGTGATGGGACGTTACTGCGGTGACCTGACCCTGGCTGCGGCGATTGCGGGTGGCTGTGAGTTTGTCGTGGTTCCGGAAGTGGAATTCAGCCGTGAAGATCTGGTGGCTGAAATCAAAGCGGGCATCGCGAAAGGCAAGAAACATGCGATCGTGGCTATCACCGAGCACATCTGTGACGTAGACGAGCTGGCCAAGTACATCGAAACCGAAACCAAACGTGAAACCCGTGCCACCGTACTGGGGCACATCCAGCGTGGCGGTTCCCCTGGCCCGTACGACCGTATTCTGGCGTCCCGTATGGGCGCGTACGCAATCGAACTGCTGCTGCAGGGCCACGGCGGCCGCTGCGTCGGTATTCAGAACGAAAAACTGGTTCACCATGACATCATCGACGCGATTGAAAACATGAAGCGTCCGTTCAAAGGTGACTGGCTGGACTGCGCGAAAAAACTGTACTGATTGGCTCTGTTGCCCGGTGGCGCTGCGCTTACCGGGCCTACAAAAGCACGACTCGTAGGCCGGGTAAGGCGTAGCCGCCACCCGGCTTTTTTATGCGTGCACGCTTTTTTATTCCACTACGTTATAGCCAATCTTTTTTTATTCTTTAATCCTCGATTCGCTTTCTGGCACGCTGCATTCATCAAAACACTACACAAGAGAGCTGGGCGATGAATAAATGGGGCGTGGGTTTAACATTATTGCTGGCATCGACCAGCGTTCTGGCTAAGGACATCCAGTTACTGAACGTGTCATACGACCCGACGCGTGAACTGTACGAACAATACAACAAAGCGTTTGCGGCACACTGGAAACAGGAAACCGGCGACAATGTCGTGGTTCGCCAGTCTCACGGCGGTTCTGGCAAGCAGGCGACCTCCGTCATCAACGGTATCGAAGCCGACGTGGTGACCCTGGCGCTGGCCTACGATGTTGACGCGATCGCCGAGCGTGGCCGTATCGACAAAAACTGGATCAAACGCCTGCCGGATAACTCCGCGCCATACACCTCGACCATCGTTTTCCTGGTCCGTAAAGGCAACCCGAAACAGATCCATGACTGGAATGACCTGATTAAGCCGGGCGTGTCCGTCATCACCCCTAACCCGAAAAGCTCTGGCGGCGCTCGCTGGAACTACCTGGGCGCGTGGGGCTACGCGCTGCACCACAACAATGGCGACCAGGCCAAAGCGCAGGAATTCGTGAAAGCGCTGTATAAAAACGTTGAGGTGCTGGACTCCGGCGCGCGTGGCGCCACCAATACCTTCGTCGAGCGCGGGATTGGCGACGTGCTGATCGCATGGGAAAACGAAGCCCTGCTGGCCACTAACGAGCTGGGTAAAGACAAGTTCGAAATTGTGACCCCAAGCGAATCGATTCTGGCTGAGCCGACCGTCTCTGTTGTCGATAAAGTGGTTGAGAAGAAAGACACCAAAGCGGTGGCAGAAGCCTACCTGAAGTATCTCTATTCGCCAGAAGGTCAGGAAATTGCGGCGAAAAACTTCTATCGTCCACGCGATCCGGCGGTGGCGAAGAAATACGAAAGCGTCTTCCCTAAACTGAAACTCTTCACCATTGATGATGAGTTTGGTGGCTGGACGAAAGCGCAGAAAGAGCACTTCTCTAACGGCGGCACGTTCGACCAGATCAGCCAGCGCTAACCATTAGCCAATGACACGGTAACCCGGCGTGAGAAATCCGCCGGGTTTTTTATTTGGTCATCATTTTGCGTTACTCTTTTGCCTCTATTGAAAACAGGGAACGCGTTGTGAAAAAAATTATCTTATTGCTCCTCATTGTCATCGCCCTTGCCGCTGGCGGCGTGTACTGGATGAAAGCGGGTAATCCGAATGCGTTGCGACATATCGTTCTCGACCAGTGCGTGCCGAATCAGATCCAGAATCGTAACCCGGCACCGTGTGCGCAGGTGAAAACGGATGCAGGCTATGTGGTCTTTAAAGACCGCAACGGGCCGCTGCAATATCTGCTGATGCCGACATATCGCATCAACGGCACCGAGAGCCCGCTATTGACCGAAGCGCACACGCCGAACTTTTTCTGGCTGGCCTGGCAGTCGCGCAGCTTTATGACCCTGAAGCGTGGCTCTGAAGTGCCGGACAGCGCTATTTCGCTGACGATTAACTCACCGACCGGACGCACGCAAAACCATTTCCATATCCATATCTCCTGCCTGCGCCCGGACGTGCGCGAGAAGCTCAACGCGGCGCAGGGAGATATCAGCACCCAGTGGCTACCGTTCCCGGGTGGGCTGGAAGGGCATGAGTACCTCGCACGCCGGGTGACGGAGAATGAACTGGTCCAGCGCAGTCCGTTTATGATGCTGGCGGAAGAGCTGCCGGAGGCGCGCGACCATATGGGACGCTTCGCGCTGGCGATGGCGCAGCAGTCGGATGGTTCGTTTGTTTTGCTGGCGACCGAGCGTAACCTGCTCACGCTTAACCGCGCGTCGGCAGAGGAATTGCAGGATCATCAATGCGCTATCCTGAAGTAACCCCACTATAAATCGCGTTTACTCAGGCTGCCTGTCACCGTAGACTTGCTGAAAAAATCTACAGGAGACAGGTATGTCGCTCTGGTTAACGCATCCTCTGCTGCTGCCCTCGCTGATCGTCGGCGTCACCATCGTGCTGTGGGCGACGTCGCTGTTGCCGGAATTCATCACCGCGCTGCTGTTTTTCACGGCGGCGATGACCGCCAGAATCGCCCCGCCGGAGGTGATTTTTGGCGGTTTTGCTTCCTCGGCTTTCTGGCTGGTCTTCAGCGGATTTGTGCTCGGCGTGGCGATCCGTAAAACCGGTCTGGCAGACCGGGCCGCCCGGGCGCTGTCGGCAAAGCTCACCGACTCCTGGGTATTAATGGTAGCGAGCGTGGTGCTGCTGAGCTATGCGCTGGCGTTTGTGATGCCGTCGAACATGGGACGAATTGCGCTGCTGATGCCAATTGTCGCGGCGATGGCGAAACGCGCCGGTATCGCCGACGGCTCCCGCGCCTGGTTTGGTCTGGCGCTGGCGGTAGGGTTTGGGACGTTCCAGCTTTCGGCGACGATTCTGCCCGCTAACGTGCCTAACCTGGTGATGAGCGGTGCGGCGGAAGGCTCGTACGGCATCCATCTGAACTATGTCCCGTATCTGCTGCTACACACGCCGGTGCTGGGCATTCTCAAAGGCCTGATTCTGATTGGCCTGATCTGCTGGCTTTTTCCCGGCAGCCCAAAACCGCCGAAGGAACAGGCGCCGTCTGAGCCTATGGGGCGGGACGAAAAGCGTCTTGCCTGGCTGCTGGCGGTGGTGCTGGGGATGTGGGTGACGGAGAGCTGGCACGGCGTGGGGCCCGCGTGGACGGGGCTGGCGGCGTCGATCATCGTTATGCTGCCGCGCATCGGTTTTATCACCGGGGAGGAATTTTCTGCGGGTGTGAATATGCGCACCTGTATCTACGTTGCCGGTATTCTGGGACTAGCGATCGTCGTGACGCAAACCGGTATCGGCACAGCGGTGGGCGAGGCGTTGCTCCGTATTATGCCGCTGGATGCAGACCGACCGTTCACCAGTTTCCTGGCGCTGACCGGTATTACCACCGCACTCAACTTCATTATGACCGCCAACGGCGTTCCTGCGCTGTATACCACCCTGGCGCAAAGCTTCTCGGATGCGACCGGTTTCCCGCTGCTGTCGGTGATCATGATTCAGGTGCTCGGCTATTCCACGCCGCTGCTGCCGTATCAGGCGTCGCCGATCGTGGTGGCGATGGGGCTAGGAAAGGTGCCTGCCAGGGCGGGGATGGTGCTCTGTCTGGCGCTGGCGATAGCGACGTATCTGGTGCTGCTGCCGCTGGATTATCTGTGGTTTAGCGTGTTAGGTAAGTTGTAGCGTTTTTGTAGGGCGGGTAAGCGCAAGCGCCACCCGCCACAAAGGCAATTACGCCTGTTTAGCCGCTTCTGCCGCTTTAACGATTACCGCGAAAGCGTCCGCTTTCAGGGATGCGCCGCCAACCAGCGCGCCATCGATGTCTGGCTGGGTGAACAGCTCAGCAGCGTTAGATGCGTTTACGGAACCGCCGTACTGAATGATCACTTGCTCTGCGACCTTCGCGTCGGCTTTAGCAATGTGGTCACGAATGAATTTGTGAACCGCCTGAGCCTGCGCAGGAGTGGCTGATTTGCCGGTACCGATCGCCCAGACTGGCTCGTATGCGATTACCGCGCCTTCGAACGCTGCCGCGCCCTGGGTTTTCAGCACGGCGTCGATCTGACGTGCGCACACTTCTTCGGTTTTACCCGCTTCGTTTTCCGCTTCGGTTTCACCGATGCACAGAACCGGGATCAGACCCTGCTCTTTCAGCACGGCGAACTTCTTCGCGATGAACTCGTCGGATTCTTTGTGATAGGTGCGACGCTCGGAGTGGCCGATGATGATGTATTTCGCACCGATATCTTTTAGCATTTCAGCGGAGGTTTCACCGGTGAACGCGCCAGACAGGTTAACGTCAACGTTCTGCGCGCCCAGAATGATGTGGCTGCCGTCAGCGGCGCGTTTAGCCAGATCCAGATACATATCCGGCGGAGCGATAGCAACCGCGCAGCCCGTCACGCCAGCCAGCTCTTTACGCAGGTTCGCAACCAGTTCGTTTACCATGTGGCGGCTGCCGTTCAGTTTCCAGTTACCCATCACTAAAGGATGTCGCATTTCAATTCTCCACGCTCAATAAGCGAATTAAGGAATATGGCCACCCTGTCGGGCAGCATGGTCTGTGAATCAGTATAGAGATTTTCCCTCGAAAGGCTTTGCTTTTTGTCATTAATTCGCCCCGCCGAGGGTGTCAGATAGTGCCAGCTTAATCGGTTCAACAGCGAAGGTCAGTCCTTTTTCGCCGTTGTCCGCCACAACATAGCGGATCGCGCCTTCGGTATCGGCGTAGTAACGCTTGTTTTTCCCGGCGGTAAGGAGTTTTTGCAGCTTTTGCTGACTTTGCTTTTTCGTCAGCGCAGGCGTAAACGCCTGCAATACCGCGCTCATGTACTCCAGCGCTTTCGCCTTCGCGGCTTTCTGCTCTGGGCCCTGTATTGGCAGCCAGGTGATTTGCATGCTTTTGATTTTTAACGTCCCGCGCTCCAGCGCCGTGGAGGCATACAAATTCTCGTTAATCTTGCTTGCTGCACGGGTCAGGGTAGGCGTGTCGCGGGGGCCATCAATGGCACGAAACTCATCCAGCGGCAGCGTGGGATTGGCCTGATTGAAGGCTTCACGAAACTGGCTGATGGACTGATCGAATGACGGTGCGCCCGCCAGCAGATACGGTGCGGTGGTCGGGGCTGTGGTTTCGGCGGCGTGCAGGGTAAAGCCCGCGCTGAGCAGCGCTAAACACAGGAAAAGAGAATGTGCCGAACTTTTCATCAACATTGCCCCTGGCCGTAAGTGCTCATGATTAAAACGATATCTGGTCGGCTTGTCAAAAGGTCACAACTCCAGGGTAAAATGCGCGCGATATGATAATAAGGAACCTTACATGACCATACAGCAGTGGCTGTTTTCATTCAAAGGGCGTATTGGACGCCGTGATTTCTGGATCTGGATGGTGACGTGGGTTGTCGCCATGCTGCTTCTGTTTTTCGTTGCCTATAACGCATGGCTAAGCACGCAAACGGCGGCATTTGCCCTGGTCTGTTTGCTGTGGCCAACGGCGGCTGTCGTCGTGAAACGCCTGCACGATCGCGGTCGTTCCGGCGCGTGGGCATTTCTGATTATTCTGGCGTGGATGCTGGTGGCGGGAAACTGGGCGATGCTGCCGTCCATTCTGCCGTGGGTTGTGGGCAGGCTGCTGCCGTCGGTCATCTTCGTGATGATGATTGTCGATCTGGGCGCGTTTATTGGCACCCAGAGCGAAAACAAATACGGTAAAGACACCGTTGAGGTGAAATACCGCTGATCACCAGTAGTGTTCGGCGGTCATATGGCCTGGCCGGCGGCGAAGATGTTTCGTCATCTGCCGGGTATCCTTCAGAAGCTGCTGCGTGTCCCGTACCATCTGCGGGTTGCCACACAGCATGACGTGGCTGGTTTCAGCGTTCAGCGGCAAACCCACCGCCTCTTCCAGGGCACCACTCTCAATAAGCGCCGGCACGCGGCCGGTCAGCGTTCCTGCTACGGTTTCGCGGCTGACCACCGTCTGAATCTTTAACTTTCCGCCGTACTGCTGCTCCAGCGCCTGCATCTGCGGCAGGTAGCTCAGATCTGCAGCGTAGCGCGCGGCGTGCACCAGCACGATGTTTTTAAAGCGCTCGAGGTCTTTGCCGTACTGCAAAATAGAGAGATAAGGACCGATGGCCGTGCCGGTTGCCAGCATCCAGAGCGTGTCACAATCCGGGATCTCTTCGAGCACAAAGAAGCCTGCTGCTTCACTCACGATCTGCACCTCGTCGCCGGGCTTTAGGGCGGCAAGGCGCGGGCTGAGTTTACCGTCAGGAACGGTGACCAGATAGAACTCGAGATCCGGGTTATCAGGCGCGTTAACGTAAGAGTAGGCGCGCTGCACGCGCTCGCCGTCGACATCCAGCCCCAGCTTGGCGAATTGCCCGGCTTTAAACGGGTGGACGGGAGCATGGACGGTGAGACTAAATAGCGCATCGGTCCAGAACTCTATTTTCGTGACTTTACCTGTTACCCAGTCCGCCATGATCTTCTCCTGTGCTGTTTCTCTGTTCTATCTTCCGTACTTAACGGGGAGATTTCCAGCCCATTTGGGCCGGAAAGCTCTATCGATCAAACGGTTTTACAGAATGTGCGTCTGTACGTCCGGGTCTTTGCGGTCGAGATAGTGGATAGACTGGATGCGGCGAATGGTGCGCGATTTGCCGCGGATCAGCAGCGTTTCGGTGGTCGCCATATTGCCCTTGCGGGTGATGCCGTCCAGCAGATCCCCTTTGGTGATACCTGTCGCCGAGAAGACCACGTTATCGCTACGGGCCATATCATGTAGCGCCAGCACTTTGTTGGCCTCGATACCCATCGCTTCGCAGCGTGCCAGCTCGTTTTCCCCGATACGGCGGTTTTCTTCGCTGTCACCTTTCACCTCGTGGCGGGGCAGCAGACGAGCCTGCATATCGCCGTCCAGCGCGCGGATCACTGCCGCAGAGACTACGCCTTCCGGCGCGCCGCCAATGCCGTACAGCACGTCCACTTCGCTGTCCGGCATGCAGGTCAGGATCGAGGCGGCAACGTCACCATCCGGAATGGCAAACACGCGCACGCCGAGCTTTTGCATCTGCGCGATAGTGGCGTCGTGGCGCGGTTTGGCCAGAATAGTTACGGTGAGTTCGCTAAGGGGTTTGCCCAGGGCTTTGGCGATGTTGTGCAGGTTCTCTTCCAGCGGCAGGCTGAGGTCGATTGCGCCTTTTGCGGCAGGACCGACAATCAGCTTTTCCATGTACATGTCCGGCGCGTTGAGGAAGCAGCCCTTATCGCCCACGGCCAGCACCGCCAGGGCGTTGGCCTGACCCATCGCCGTCATGCGCGTACCTTCGATCGGGTCGACGGCGATATCCACAGCATCACCTTTGCCGGTACCGACTTTTTCACCGATATAGAGCATTGGCGCTTCGTCGATCTCGCCTTCGCCGATCACGATAGTGCCGTCGATGTTGACCTGGTTAAGGACAATGCGCATGGCATGGACGGCTGCGCCGTCGGCGGTATTTTTGTCACCACGACCCAGCCATTTATAGCCTGCAAGGGCGGCCGCTTCGGTGACGCGGGAAAACTCGATAGCAAGTTCACGTTTCATGAGGTACTCGTGCAATCAAAAGGAATTGCACGAAGTTTATCACAGAGTGGGGAGGGGCGAGGGGACCGGTGCGGTCGGAGCCCCTCACCCTAACCCTCTCCCCAGGGGAGAGGGAATATAGGTTTACTCGTCGTGCTCTTCCCACGCCAGGGCGCGTTTGACCGCTTTCTTCCAGCCGCTGTAGCGGAAGTTACGCTCAGTGGTTTCGATGCCCGGACGGAATTCGCGTTCGATCACCGCTTTTTCCTGCAGCTCGTCCAGGTTCTGCCAGAAGCCGACTGCCAGACCGGCAAGGTACGCCGCGCCCAGCGCCGTGACTTCACGCACTTCAGGACGCTCAACGCGGGTGCCCAGAATGTCGGACTGGAACTGCATCAGGAAGTTATTCGCGACCGCACCGCCGTCTACGCGCAGGGCGTGCAGACGAATGCCGGAGTCCGCCTGCATCGCTTCCAGCACGTCGCGCGTCTGGTAGGCGATGGATTCCAGGGTGGCGCGAATAATGTGGTTAGAGTTCACACCGCGCGTCAGACCGAAAATCGCGCCGCGTGCATACGGGTCCCAGTATGGTGCGCCCAGACCGGTGAACGCAGGCACCACGTACACGCCGTTGGTGTCTTTCACTTTGGTCGCGAAGTACTCGGAGTCGAACGCATCGCTGATCAGCTTCATCTCGTCACGCAGCCACTGAATAGACGCGCCGGCCATGAACACCGCACCTTCCAGGGCATAGTTCACTTCGCCGCGCGGGCCGCAGGCGATGGTAGTCAGCAGACCGTTTTCTGATTTCACCGCTTTCTCGCCGGTGTTCATCAGCATAAAGCAGCCGGTGCCGTAGGTGTTCTTCGCCATCCCTTCTTTGACGCACAGCTGGCCGAACAGCGCCGCCTGCTGGTCACCGGCGATACCGGCGATAGGAATACGGGTGCCGCCTTTACCGCCAATGTTGGTCTGGCCGTAAACCTCAGAAGACTTGCGCACTTCAGGCAGCATCGCGCGTGGGATATCCAGCGCGTCCAGCATCTTGTCATCCCACTCCAGGGTGTTGATGTTGAACAGCATGGTACGCGAGGCGTTGGTGTAGTCGGTGACGTGAACGCGTCCCTGGGTCATCTTCCAGATAAGCCAGGTATCAACGGTACCGAACAGCAGCTCGCCGCGCTTTGCACGCTCACGTGAACCTTCCACATGGTCGAGGATCCATTTCACTTTGGTGCCGGAGAAATACGGGTCAACCACCAGGCCGGTGGCGCTGCGCACGTACTCTTCCATACCGTCGCGCTTCAGCTGTTCGCAAATCTCAGAGGTACGGCGGCACTGCCAGACGATGGCGTTGTAAATAGGCTTACCGGTTTCACGTTCCCAGACAATGGTCGTTTCACGCTGGTTAGTGATACCAATCGCGGCAATCTCGTCGGAACTGATATCGGCTTTCGCCAGCACTTCGACCAGCGTGGAGCTTTGTGACGCCCAGATCTCCATTGGGTCGTGTTCTACCCAGCCTGGACGAGGGTAAATTTGCTCAAATTCGCGCTGTGACACGCTGACGATGTTCGCGTCATGATCCATTACGACAGCGCGGGAGCTGGTAGTGCCCTGGTCGAGCGCAACGATATATTTTTTTTCGGTCATGGTATGTGTCCCGTAGTCAGATTACAGCGAAGCTTTTTGTTGTGCGGTAGAAGTCGTTTCCTTCTCCTCTTCCACACAGGTGTCGCACGGTAAGTGGCGACCAATTAATTTGCGGTAGCTGAACGCACCCAGCGCAGCCCCGACAACCGGCGCAAACAGCGGTACCAGGAAGTAAGGAATGTCTTTGCCACCGGTGAAGGCGACGTCGCCCCAGCCTGCGATAAAGGCGAACGCTTTAGGTCCGATATCACGCGCCGGGTTCATCGCGAAGCCGGTCAGCGGGCCCATGGAGGCACCAATCACCGCAATCAGCAGGCCAATCAGCAGTGGGGCCAGCGGGCCGCGCGGAATGCCGTTTCCGTCGTCGGTCAGCGCCAGGATAACGCCCATCAGAATAGCGGTAATCACCATTTCAACTGCGAACGCCTGCACAAAATTGATATGCGGGTTTGGATAGGTTGAGAAGATGCCTGCCAGATCCAGACTTTCGACGCTGCCGCGTACCATATGATGCGTCTGTTCGAAGTCGATGAAAAGATTGTAATAAAGCCCGTAAACTAACGCCGCTGCGCAAAACGCGCCGGCAAACTGAGAAAGAATGAAAGGAACTACTTTGCGTCCGTCGAAGCACGCGAACAGCCACAGTGCGATAGTCACCGCCGGGTTAAGATGTGCGCCAGAGACCCCTGCAGTCAGGTAGATGGCCATCGCCACGCCCAGACCCCAGATGATACTGATTTCCCACTGACCAAAACTGGCACCCGCCACTTTCAGTGCAGCGACACAGCCCACTCCGAAGAATATCAACAACCCGGTACCAAGGAACTCGGCAATGCACTGGCCTTTTAAGGTTGATGTCTGACTCATAATCGGAATCCTGAAGAAATTGATGTTTATTGTTAGCATGGCCGCCCGTGACAGCCACGATGCCCTGTAGACATAGTGTTAATTTATCGTTAACGAGCAAAAACGAGAAATATCGAAATCAAAATGTGTGGTCTGCGTCAATAAAATGAGCGTTTTCGCGCCATAAAGCACATTTTTGCAGCAGTGCAGGATCGGTACAGGAATGTGAGCTGAATCATTTCATTAACGAATCAGTTAACAATTTAGGGGGATATGACGCGAACGCACCAGGACCAGACCTAAAAGTGTTGCAAACCGCGATCTGCGCGGTGTGTCGCTGGACACAGAGCGCCGCGCTCCATACAATCGACGGTATATGTCGTGCGCGTTTATGTTAAAGCGTCGCCTTGCAATTCAGGAGAGGTAGCATCATGTCTTTAGAAGTGTTTGAGAAACTGGAATCGAAAGTACAGCAGGCGATTGACACCATCACCCTGCTGCAGATGGAAATTGAAGAGCTGAAAGAGAAGAACAACAGCCTTGCGCAGGAAGTACAGAACGCGCAGCACAGCCGCGAAGAACTGGAGCGCGAAAACAACCAGCTGCGTGAACAGCAGAACGGCTGGCAGGATCGCCTGCAGGCGCTGCTGGGACGTATGGAAGAAGTCTGATTCCCATTGGGATGAACTGAACAGGCCGGGTAAGGCGATGCCGCTACCCGGCTTTTTTTATGCCAGTTATAAAAAAGGCCGCCAGAGGCGGCCTTAACGCTACTTGTCCTGCGCTGTCATAGCAAAAGCAACGAACACATTCGGTTCATCACTCTTTACAACGAGTACGCTGGCGACAATGAACGCGATACATAAATAGCGTTTCATTATGCGGTCCCTGCAGCTAACCGCTCCACCGTTCACCACCGGTGATAAGTCGGTGGACACAAGCCCGGTTAAAGGTTGCTTTACGGTTGTGATTACACCTTTCCCTGGACCGATGTCCATGTGCGAGATGGCGGAAAGGGACGATGCATCATAATGAGCAGCAGCAGCGTAGTTAAGGTTTTCATAGATAATTAGGAATTTATAAAGGGTCGATGGGGTTACCTGAGATTTGAACCAGGGTAAGATAAAAATCCTGGTTAAAGGTTGCAAAACTTCCCAACGGACCGCGAATCCCGAGGGACAAAAAAACCGCCACATTGCTGTTGGCGGTTTTTTTATGGTCCACGCTTACGGTTTTATTACTCGATATCCAGCGGATCTTCGGAAAGGATAATGCCGGTATTATCGGCGTAGAGATGGTCGCCGGAGAAGAAGGTCACGCCGCCGAAATTGACGCGCACGTCGCTTTCGCCGATACCGTCACCCGCCGCCCCTACCGGTATGGCCGCGATGGCCTGAATCCCGATATCCAGGTCTTCCAGATCGTCCACCTGACGCACGGAACCGTACACCACAAGGCCTTCCCACTCGTTCTGCACGGCAATACCGGCCAGCTCAGCATCAATCAATGCGCGCCGTACGGAACCGCCGCCATCGACCACCAGTACGCGGCCGCGGCCGTTCTGTTCGAGCAGATCGTACAACAACCCGTTATCCTCGAAACATTTCACCGTGACGATCTGTCCGCCAAACGACGACCGCCCACCAAAGTTGGAGAACAGCGGTTCAACGACGTTGACATCTTCCTGGTAGATGTCACAAAGCTCGGAGGTATCGTATTTCATAGGTTTAACGCTCAGTTGCTGCGAATGTGTTCAGTATATCGTGCGAAATGCGTTGTTGGCAAAATCATCAATTGTTAATTGATATTTGTCAGCTAACTGAGCGTCTGGCTTAAGACGATCCCGATGACGAACAACAGGTTAGTCAGCAGCGCGCCTTTTACCGTGCGTTCCAGCATCGGCGGCATGGCGGCCGGGCTACGTTCACGCATCACAAAACGGGCCTGCTTAATTAGCAGCGGCGCGGCAAGCACAAACAGCCAGCCCCACAGACTGTGCAGGGAAATCAGGTTAAACAGCGCCAGGCAGACCAGGGCCCCCATCAGCAGGCAGGCATGGTAGCGACGCGCATTCACTGGCCCCAGACGGACCGCCAGGGTGTTTTTACCGTTCTCCCGGTCGCTGTCGATGTCGCGCAGGTTGTTGATGTTGAGCACCGCTGTCGCCAGCAGACCGCAGGCGGTCGCAGGCAGGAACAGGGCAGGGATTATCGTATGCGCCTGTAAGTACCAGCTTCCCATGACGCTCAGCCAGCCGAAGAACACCAGTACGGAGATATCACCGAGCCCAATATAACCGTAAGGTCGCGTGCCGACGGTGTAGGTGATGGCCGCGATAATGGCCAATAAGCCCAGCACCAGGAAGCCAATAAAATCGCTGGGGGTCTTAGACGCCACTGTCACCAGCGCCAGACCCGATAGACAGATCAGCACCACGGTGATAATCAGCGCGCGCTTCATCTGCGCCTGGGTAATTACCCCTTTCTGCATTCCTCGCAGTGGCCCTATGCGGTCCGGCTTGTCGCTGCCTTTTACCGCGTCGCCGTAGTCGTTGGCGAGGTTGGAGAGGATTTGCAGCAGGCCGGCGGTAATCAATGCCAGCGCGGCGACCAGCGGATCGAAATAACCCTGCCACCAGGCAAGCGCCGTACCGACGATAATCGCGGCGAAGGCCAGAGGAAGTGTTTTAGGGCGCAGACTTTCGAGCCACGCCTGCGTACGGCTGATGTCAGTCATAAGTATTTAGCCAATAAAAATGGGGGCATTAGCCCCCATTAAACGTGATGAGAATCCAGTAACCGCGATTATAGGATAAAACGGCTCAGATCTTCATCTGCCACTAACGCATCCAGATGTTTACTCACATATTCTGCGTCAATGGTAACGGTTTGACCGTTCAGGTCGCTCGCGTCGTAAGAGATATCTTCCACCAGGCGTTCCAGCACGGTATGGAGACGACGCGCACCAATGTTTTCGGTGGTTTCGTTAACCTGCCATGCGGCCTGGGCAATACGTTTGATACCGTCTTCGGTGAACTCGAGGTTCACGCCTTCGGTCGCCATCAGCGCTTTGTACTGTACGGTAGCAGAGGCGTTTGGCTCGGTCAGGATACGTTCGAAGTCTTCGGTAGTCAGCGCCTGCAGCTCAACGCGGATAGGCAGACGGCCCTGCAGTTCCGGGATCAGATCCGACGGGCTGGCAACCTGGAAGGCACCTGATGCGATAAACAGGATGTGGTCCGTTTTCACCATGCCGTGCTTGGTGGAGACGGTGCAGCCTTCTACCAGCGGCAGCAGGTCGCGCTGAACGCCTTCGCGGGACACGTCCGGGCCGGAGCTGTTGCCGCCGCGCTTACAAATTTTGTCGATTTCGTCGATAAACACGATGCCGTGCTGCTCAACCGCGTCGATAGCGTCCTGCTTCAGCTCTTCCGGATTCACCAGCTTCGCCGCTTCTTCTTCAATCAGCAGCTTCATCGCGTCTTTGATTTTCAGCTTACGCGTTTTTTGCTTCTGACCGCCCAGGTTCTGGAACATGGACTGCAGCTGGCTGGTCATCTCTTCCATGCCCGGAGGCGCCATGATTTCCACACCCATTGGCGCGGCAGCGAGATCGATCTCAATCTCTTTATCATCCAGCTGGCCTTCACGCAGCTTTTTGCGGAACGCCTGACGCGCAGCGGACGGTTCTGCCTGCTGTTCAGCCTGACCCCAGTTGTTTTTTGCCGGTGGGATCAGCACGTCGAGAATGCGCTCTTCGGCCATCTCTTCCGCGCGATAGCGGTTTTTCTCAATCGCCTGGACGCGCACCATTTTGATCGCCGAGTCGGTCAGATCGCGGATGATGGAGTCCACTTCTTTGCCCACATAGCCCACTTCGGTGAACTTGGTGGCTTCAACTTTGATGAACGGCGCGTTAGCCAGCTTCGCCAGACGACGGGCGATTTCGGTTTTACCGACGCCGGTCGGGCCGATCATCAGAATGTTTTTCGGCGTAACTTCGTGGCGCAGCTCTTCGTCAAGCTGCATACGACGCCAGCGGTTACGCAGGGCGATAGCCACGGAGCGCTTGGCGTTATCCTGGCCGATAATGTGTTTGTTCAGTTCGCTGACAATTTCGCGTGGGGTCATTTCAGACATGGGAGATCCTTACGCTTTGGAGGTCAATTCTTCGATGGTGTGGTTGTGGTTGGTATAGATGCAGATATCACCCGCAATATCCAACGCCTTCACCGCGATATCACGCGCGTTCATGTCGGTATTTTCCAACAGCGCGCGGGCAGCAGCCTGGGCATAAGGGCCGCCAGAGCCGATGGCAATCAGGTCATTTTCCGGCTGAATCACGTCACCGTTACCGGTGATGATAAGCGATGCGGTCTCATCGGCGACCGCCAGCAGCGCTTCGAGCTTGCGCAGCATGCGGTCGGTACGCCAGTCTTTCGCCAGCTCAACGGCGGCTTTCACCAGATGACCCTGGTGCATTTCCAGTTTACGTTCAAACAGTTCAAACAGCGTGAAGGCATCCGCCGTGCCGCCTGCAAAGCCGGCGATCACTTTGTCGTTGTAAAGACGACGCACTTTCTTCACGTTGCCTTTCATGACGGTATTACCCAGCGTGGCCTGGCCATCACCGGCGATTACCACATGGCCGTTAAGGCGTACACTTACTATTGTTGTCACGAGCAGACCCCCTGGTTACAGAATCGGGAAACAGAAGCCCTGAGCCTGTGCTCAGGGCTGAATTAAATGATAGATGGGGGGGATTTTGGGGGTTTCAACCCCCGGAGGCGAGTCGAATGCAGTTTGTGTGACCGGCGATTTTCAAACGAGAAAGGGTGCCATCGGCATTTTCTTTGCCTTTGACCGGACCAATCACCACGCGATTCCAGCCGTTATTGGTGGTAATACGCGAATCAAACCCTTCAAAGGCCAGCTGCGCGCGTACCGTTTCCGCCTGCTCCGCACCTTTGAACGAACCGCACTGTACCATCCAGCGACGTTCGTCTTTTTTCTCCGCCGTCTGCTTCGGCGCTTCGGTCTCTTTCGTTACCGGCGCGGCCTGCTGCGTTTTCGGCTGCTGGGCGGTGGTATGGGCTGGCGTCTGGAGCAGATCCTGATACGGCTGAGCCGCCTGCTTCTGCGGCTGCGTTTTAGGCTGCTGCTGGACAGGCTGAGACTGCACCGTACGCGTTGGCTGCTGATACGGCTGTTCCGTGACCCGCGGCTGTGCCTTAGGCTGCTGTACAGGCTGAGTTTGCGCCCACTGCTGTTGCTGCTGAATCTGCTGTTGTGCCTGGCGACGCTGCAGCGTTTGCTGACGCTGTTCCGGCGTCTGCTCATTCCACGGCACTTCGTTCAGCTGCGTAGGCTGCTGGCGCATATCGGCCTGCATTTGTGCCAGCAGCTGACGCTGCTCATCCGTCAGCTGATTCGCATTCTGCACTTCACCACCCGCAGAAGGTTCGGTTGGCGCACGCACCCCAGGCTGACGGCTTTCCAGCTCTTTGATATAGCGCCAGCGCTCTTCAGGCTTCGGAGGGAGGCCATTTCCGGCGACTTTACTGGCCTGAAGCGCCTCTGACTCTTCTTTTTTATGGTGCGTGATAAAGTACAGGCCACCAATAAAGGCGACGACTACAGCCGCAGCAATAGCGACCATTGCTGGCGAGACAGCAGGCAGGTTACGTTGCTTTTTTCTTGAGCTACTCTTTTTGCGTCGCGAAGGTGCCGGCTGGCCGCGACGTACATAATCTCGTTGTGCCACTATCGTTTCGCTGTATTTATTCGTTCGTCAGTCCGCCATGTTACTTAAGCGGCGGGGCTTTGACCAGATAAGGGTATCCGAAAGACGTTTACTTTAAGTCAATGCCTGGGTCGTGCCGCGGACGATCAGTTCGCAGTCCAGCAACCGTGAGCCGCTGCTAACTGTTTGACCGTGAAGCTGATCCAGCAGAAGCAGCATCGCTTCGCGGCCGATTTGGTAGCGCGGCTGAGCGACCGTTGAGAGCGGCGGATCGCAAAATTCCGAAAGCGAAATATTATCAAATCCGATGATGGATAAATCTTTCGGTATGCGAAGACCGCGGCGTTTGGCATACGATAATGCGCCCAGTGCCATCACGTCGCTGTGACAAAATACGGCGGTTGGCGGCTCAGGCAGATCCAGAAGTTTCTCCAGCGCCTGTCCGCCGGCAGCGAAGGTAAAATCACCGCGTGCAATGTAGTGCGGATCGACGGTGACGCCGGTCCGGCGCAGCGCCTGAACGTAGCCCTGCAAACGGTAGTGACACAGCGGCATCTCTTCCGGCCCGGCGATGCAGCCAATACGCTTATGCCCCAGCTCCTGGAGATAGTTTACGGCGTTGAACGCGGCGGTGAGGTTATCGATATGGACCGTCGGCAGCTCCAGCTCCGGCGCAAACTCGTTGGCCATGACCATCGGCGGTAAATTACGCTGCTCTTCGATACTGGCATCAAACGGCAGGCGAGAGCCAAGCAGCAGCATGCCGTCGATCTGCTTGGTGATGATGAGGTCAATGAAGGTTTTTTCCTGCTGGTTCTGGTGGGCACAGTCGCCAATCAGCACCAGGTACCCCTGTTCCGCCGCGGTGACTTCAATACCGCGGATAATCTCGCTAAAGAAAGGGTCACAGATGTCCGGCACAATTACCAGGATGGTGCGCGACTCGTTGCGTTTGACGTTACGCCCCATTGCCTGCGGAAAATAGCCCACTTCAAGCGCAGCCTGCTCCACCCGGTTACGGGTCGCCTGGGAGACTTTATCCGGGTTCATTAATGCGCGGGATACTGTTGCCGTAGAGACCTGTGCTTTCTGGGCAACGTCTTTCATGGTCGCAGTCGCAACCTCTTTCCTGGACTTCAACGTCTTCTCCTCGCCTGAACACCGAACTTCTGACATCACCATTTTTACAGATAGTTAATGGAATCGGTTACAGAATTTTCATAAAAAGTGTGAGGAGCGTTAAATTTTTCGATCCAGCTTCAGCCTTCGATAGGGTCGACGTCCAGAACCCACTTCACTTTTCGCGCTTCGGGCAGGGTGTTTATCAGTACCAGCGCGCCGCTGACGATATGCTGAAGACGAATACGCGAGGGGTGCTGGAGCAAGATCTGCCAGCGGAAACGGCCGCCGCGTTTTGGCGCGAGGGCAGGCACCGGGCCCAAAATCCACAGCGGGTTATCCACCAGCGGGCTGGCCTGCAGGAGGTTTCTCAGCTGCTGCAGGAAAAGTGGCGCCTGCTGGTTGTTATGATCTTCCGCGCGGATGATGACGTGGCTGGTCCACGGCGGTAGCTGCATGGTCTGGCGTTCCGCCAGCGCCTGCTCGGCAAAGGCGTCATAGCCTTTGTGCAGAAGGGTTTGCAGCAGCGGGTGCTCCGGGTGGTGCGTTTGCAGCACCACTTCGCCCTGTTTACCGGCGCGTCCTGCACGTCCGGCAACCTGAGTGTAAAGCTGGGCGAAGCGCTCGGCGGAGCGGAAATCTGCTGAGAACAGCGCGCCGTCAACGTCCAGCAGGGCGACCAGCGTCACGTCCGGGAAGTGGTGGCCTTTGGCCAGCATCTGGGTGCCAATCAGGATGCGCACGCCACCGCGATGCACTTCCGCCAGCTGCTGTTCCAGCGCACCTTTGCGGCTGGTGGTGTCCCGGTCGATACGCGAAATTGGCACGTCAGGGAAGAAGGGCCCAAGCGCCTGTTCCAGCTGTTCCGTCCCCAGACCGACCGGCACAATATGCGTTGAACCACATGACGGGCACTGGCGCGGCACCGGACGCTGGCTGTCGCAGTGGTGGCAGCGCAAATGCCGCTGGGCCTGATGGAAGGTGTAGTAGTGATCGCAGCGCGGGCACTCGGCAATCCAGCCGCAGTCGTGGCACAGCAGGGCGGGTGCAAATCCGCGACGGTTGAGGAACAGAATGACCTGATTCCCCGCCTGCAAATGCTGGCGCATGCGGGTGATCAGCGCAGGCGCTAGCCCCGCCTGGACCTGCTGACCTTTCAGATCCAGCACATGCTGAATGGCCGGACGGGCATTCCCCGCCCGGCGCGTCAGGCGCAGCATGTGGTATTTACGCTGGCGCACGTTGTGCAGCGTTTCGAGCGCAGGCGTGGCGGATCCCAAAACAATAGGAATTTGCTCGCTGTGCGCGCGGTAGACGGCCAGATCGCGGGCGTGATAGCGCCAGCCTTCCTGCTGTTTATAGGAGCTGTCGTGCTCTTCGTCGATCACGATTACGCCAAGATTTTTAAACGGCGTGAACAGCGACGAACGGGTGCCAATCACAATCGCCGCTTCGCCGTTTTTCGCTTTCAACCAGGCACTGAGGCGCTCGCTGTCGTTCAGGCCGGAGTGCAGCACCTCAACCGGCGCGTTAAAGCGCTCGCGGAATCGGGCGATGGTTTGCGGTGTCAGGCCAATTTCCGGCACCATCACCAGCGCCTGTTTGCCCTGCGCGAGCACGTTTTCCAGCACGCTCAGGTAAATTTCGGTCTTGCCGGAACCGGTGACCCCCGCCAGCAGCCAGGCAGAGAAATGATCGGAGGCGCTATGAATCGCGCCTACCGCGGTGGCTTGCTCGGTATTCAGACGCAGGCGATCCCCTGACACGGAGAAATTTTCCCGCCAGTCGTAAAGGGCAGGTGCTTCGCTTGCCAGGTCGCTCAGCCCTTTCTTTCTCAATGCCTGTAGCGCCGTTTCGCTGACCTCAAGCTCGTCGACCTGATGCCGCCAGATTTTCCCCTGACGCAGCGCCGCCAGCGCCTGCTGCTGTTTCTGCGAACGCTTCAGGCTGTTGATGTCGACGGCCTGGCCTTCCTCCGTGGCAAACCAGTACCACATCGGCGCGTGGCTGGCGCTTTTGCCCTGGCGCAGCATGATGGGCAGAGCGTGGAACAGGACGTCGCCAATCGGGTGATGATAATAATCTGCCGCCCACAGCAGCAGTTGCCAGGTGCTGGTGGAGTAAACCGGCTCGCTGTCCAGCACCTCAACCACCGACTTCAGTTCATTGAGCGGCAGTTCGCTTTGATCGCTGACGGAGACAACAATCCCCACGCGCTGCTGTTTGCCAAACGGCACGGTCACGCGGCAGCCCGCTTTGGCGCTCATGCTGTCGGGCAGCAGGTAGTCAAAGGTGCGGGGAAGCGGAACGGGCAGGGCAACGTGAGCGACGGGCATCGAATCTTCCTGACTTGAAAAGTGGCGCGTTAGTATACACATTAGTAAAAGCGGCGTGCGGATCAGTTTGCATACGTTGGTCAAATTCTGTATGATTCGCCGCCTTTGGTGTACTTTACGCCAAAGAACTTACAATCAACATCGCGTGGTGTCTGGCGTTAGGGCTGGAAGAGCGACGCGGCCTTAACTGAGGTTCTCCCATGAAAAAAGATATTCACCCGAAATACGAAATGATTACTGCAAACTGTTCTTGCGGTAACTCTATCCAGATCCGCTCTACCGTGGGTCACGATCTGAACCTGGACGTGTGCGGCAAATGCCACCCGTTCTACACTGGTAAGCAGCGTGATGTTGCAACCGGTGGCCGTGTTGACCGCTTCAACAAGCGTTTCAGCATCCCGGGCGCTAAATAAGCATCCAGAAAAAACCGCCTACGGGCGGTTTTTTTGTGCCTGTTATATCCCTTCTGAATAAATCACACCTGGATATTTCTCTCTAAAATAATTAATTACGCATCATTGTATTAAAATATTTGACTGATGTATTTTTTAACGGATAGTGAACTGCATCTCTCATTTCTTTAATTCTTTGCCACCTTTTAATGAGTGTGTCAAAAATTAAAAGGTTTCTCTCGTTTCGTAAAATTACACTTCGCCCGTCATACATTCTTATTCGCCATTACGACAAGGTGGCTTTCAGGGCGCATTTACTTCGAGGGAACTGTTATGAAATTGAAGCAAGTCTTATTTGTGCTTCCGTTAATATCGTGCGCGGCGCAGGCGGGATATGTGGATTACCGACACGAGTATTACGACGATGGGCGTAACTATGACCGTGTGTACATGTCACACCGCTTTGGCACAGGCTTTGGCGTAGCGGTTGAGGCGGTATCGCGCTCCGATAACAAGCAGTCTAACGACGCGCTTAATAATATGGAAAGTAACAGCAACGAATATACCGCAAGCTATCAATTTACCTGGCAAGGTTTTATATGGCAGCCGGGCATCGCCGTTGAAATGGGTGATGACATGGCCATCTATAAGCCTTATCTGCGCGTACAGTATAATATTAATGACAGCTGGTGGACGGCGTTTCGTTATCGTACGGAGTACACTCGCCGTAATGCTGACGGTAAAGATGACCGTATGGTTTATCGTCCGGAAGTGTGGCTGGGTTATAATATTGATAGCTGGATGTTCGAGTTAAACGGCATTTATAAATTCGCCGACAACGAAGACCTGTATAACAATAAAAAAGAAGATTACGAATATAACTTCCGCGTGGCGTATAACATCAACTCGTGGATCCCGTTTATCGAAGTGGGCAATGTCTCTTCCGGCTATAACACCGCCACCAGCGACGATCGCCAGACGCGTCTGCGCGTGGGTCTAGGCTACAACTTCTAAAAACTATCCCGCTGAGTCACCTCAGCGGGATCACACCGCAGTTAGTATTCCCACGTCTCCGGGTCAATACCCAGTTCACGCATGATTACTTTCGCCTCTTCCGGGATTTCGTCACTACGCTCTTTGCGCAGATCGTCATCGTTCGGCAACGGTTGACCGGTAAACGCATGCAGAAACGCTTCGCACAGCAGTTCGCTGTTGGTTGCGTGGCGCAGGTTATTCACCTGACGACGCGTACGTTCATCGGTGAGGATCTTCAACACCTTCAGAGGAATGGAAACCGTAATTTTCTTTACTTGCTCACTCTTCTTACCGTGCTCAGCGTATGGGCTGATATATTCGCCGCTCCATTCAGCCATGAGATACCTTTAATCCTCTCAGTCATTTATTTAAAGGTGCAAAACCGGTAACCACCCGTTTTGAACCGCAATCTTGCCTAGTTTACCGTAGAGACGATACCGTGGCACGGATATTGCCGCTGCAGCGTGCACTAAAGCATATAATTTTAACGGCTATTTGCGCATTGCTCAATCTATACGCAAAGAAGTTTAGATGTCCAGATGTATTGACGTCCATACTTTCAGTGTTTACTCTGGTGCCTGACTTTTCATCTCATTCGCCAGGAAGCCCTCACCATGACGCGTAAACAGGCCACTATCGCAGTGCGTAGCGGATTAAATGATGACGAGCAGTACGGCTGCGTTGTCCCGCCCATTCATCTTTCCAGTACCTACAA
This sequence comes from Enterobacter sp. SGAir0187, assembly GCF_002952735.2. NCBI lineage: Bacteria > Pseudomonadati > Pseudomonadota > Gammaproteobacteria > Enterobacterales > Enterobacteriaceae > Enterobacter > Enterobacter sp. SGAir0187. The sequence continues at coordinate 2,715,186 of NZ_CP025034.2, forward strand.
CTTCACCGGATTTAATGAACCCCGCGCGCACGATTACTCGCGTCGTGGCAACCCTACGCGTGACGTGACCCAGCGTGCGCTGGCCGAACTGGAAGGTGGCGCAGGTGCTGTGTTAACCAACACGGGGATGTCCGCTATTCACCTGGTGACCACGGTGTTCCTGAAACCAGGCGACCTGCTGGTTGCGCCGCACGATTGCTACGGCGGCAGCTATCGCCTGTTTGATAGCCTGGCGAAACGCGGCTGCTATCGCGTACTGTTTGTCGATCAAAACGACGAACAGGCGCTGAAACAGGCGCTGGCAGAGAAGCCAAAGCTGGTTCTGGTAGAAAGTCCAAGCAATCCATTGTTGCGCGTTGTCGATATTGCGAAAATTTGTCAGCTCGCAAGGGATGCGGGAGCGATAAGTGTAGTGGATAATACGTTCCTCAGTCCGGCCCTTCAGAACCCACTCGCACTGGGTGCCGATCTGGTATTGCATTCATGCACTAAATATCTGAACGGCCATTCTGATGTGGTAGCAGGCGTGGTGATTGCCAAAGATCCCGACGTTGTCACCGAACTGGCATGGTGGGCCAATAATATTGGCGTCACCGCAGGCGCCTTCGACAGCTACCTGCTGTTGCGCGGCATCCGCACATTGTCGCCGCGGATGGACGTGGCGCAGCGCAATGCTCAGGCGATTGTCGACTTCCTGAAAACCCAGCAGCTGGTGAAGAAGCTGTATCACCCGTCGCTGCCGGAAAATCAGGGGCACGAGATTGCCGCGCGCCAGCAGAAAGGGTTTGGCGCGATGCTAAGTTTTGAACTGGATGGTGACGAGCAAACGCTGCGTCGCTTCCTGAGCGGGCTGTCATTGTTTACGCTGGCGGAATCCTTAGGTGGGGTTGAAAGCTTGATCTCCCACGCCGCGACCATGACGCACGCAGGAATGGCACCCGAAGCACGTGCCGCCGCCGGGATTTCTGAGACGCTGCTGAGGATCTCAACCGGTATTGAAGATTCTGAAGATTTAATTGCCGATCTGGAAAATGGCTTCCGGATCGCAGCCAAGGGGTAATCATGAGTGTGATAGCGCAGGCAGGGGCGAAGGGTCGTCAACTGCACAAGTTTGGTGGTAGTAGTCTTGCTGATGTGAAATGTTACCTGCGTGTCGCAGGGATCATGACGGAATATTCACAGCCGGGTGACATGATGGTTGTCTCGGCGGCGGGCAGCACCACCAACCAGTTGATTAGCTGGCTGAAACTGAGTCAGACCGATCGCCTTTCTGCGCATCAGGTGCAACAGTCCTTACGTCGTTACCAGAGCGAGCTGATTGCTGGCTTGCTGCCTGCGGACGTAGCGGACGGGCTGATCAGCGCCTTCACGCATGACCTTGAGCGTCTGGCCGCCCTGCTGGATAGCGGCATTACCGATGCGGTGTATGCCGAAGTGGTGGGGCACGGTGAAGTGTGGTCCGCGCGCCTGATGGCTGCGGTTCTGCAACACCTGGGTGTGGACGCCGCCTGGCTCGACGCGCGTGATTTCCTGCGCGCCGAACGCGCCGCGCAGCCACAGGTGGATGAAGGCCTGTCCTACCCGCTGCTGCAACAGCTGCTGGTGCAGCATCCGGGCAAACGCATTGTGGTTACCGGCTTTATCAGCCGCAGCAACGCGGGTGAAACCGTGCTGCTGGGCCGTAACGGCTCCGACTACTCGGCAACGCAAATCGGTGCGCTGGCGGGCGTGTCCCGTGTCACCATCTGGAGCGACGTGGCCGGTGTTTACAGCGCGGACCCGCGCAAAGTAAAAGATGCCTGCCTGCTGCCGCTGCTGCGCCTGGATGAAGCCAGCGAACTGGCGCGTCTGGCCGCACCAGTGCTGCACGCGCGCACCCTGCAGCCGGTTTCCGGCAGTGATATCGACCTCCAGCTGCGCTGCAGCTACACCCCGGATCAAGGCTCCACGCGCATTGAGCGCGTGCTGGCGTCCGGTACCGGGGCGCGTATTGTCACCAGCCACGACGACATCTGCCTGATTGAGTTCCAGGTGCCTGCGGGCCAGGACTTCAGGCTGGCGCATAAAGAGATCGACACGATCCTGAAACGCGCCCAGGTGCGTCCGCTGGCCGTGGGTGTTCACAATGACCGCCAGCTGCTGCAGTTCTGCTATACCGCAGAAGTGGCGGACAGCGCCCTGAAAATTTTGGATGAAGCCGGTCTGCCGGGCGAGCTTCGCCTGCGTCAGGGGCTGGCGCTGGTGGCGATGGTGGGCGCGGGCGTCACCCGTAACCCGCTGCACTGCCACCGCTTCTGGCAGCAGCTGAAAGGCCAGCCGGTGGAATTTACCTGGCAATCGGAAGAGGGCATTAGCCTGGTGGCCGTTCTTCGCAAAGGGCCAACCGAAAGCCTGATTCAGGGTCTGCATACCTCCCTGTTCCGCGCGGAAAAACGCATCGGCCTGGTGCTGTTTGGTAAAGGCAACATCGGTTCCCGCTGGCTGGAGCTGTTTGCCCGCGAACAGGTCACGCTTTCGGCGCGTACCGGGTTCGAATTCATTCTCGCAGGCGTGGTGGACAGCCGCCGCAGCCTGCTGAACTACGAAGGGCTGGATGCCAGCCGCGCGCTTGCCTTCTTTAATGATGAAGCCGTCGAGCAGGACGAAGAGTCGCTGTTCCTGTGGATGCGTGCACACCCGTATGACGATCTGGTGGTGCTGGACGTGACCGCCAGCGAACAGCTTGCGGATCAGTACCTTGATTTCGCCAGCCACGGTTTCCACGTCATCAGCGCCAACAAGCTGGCGGGGGCAAGCAGCACTGATAAATACCGCCAGATCCACGACGCGTTTGAAAAAACCGGCCGTCACTGGCTGTATAACGCCACCGTGGGTGCGGGCCTGCCGGTAAACCATACCGTGCGTGACCTGATTGAAAGCGGCGACAGCATTCTGGCGCTGAGCGGTATCTTCTCCGGCACGCTCTCCTGGCTGTTCCTGCAGTTTGACGGCACCGTACCGTTCACCGACCTGGTGGATCAGGCGTGGCAGCAGGGCTTAACGGAACCCGATCCGCGCGTTGACCTCTCCGGTAAAGACGTGATGCGCAAGCTGGTGATCCTGGCGCGTGAAGCCGGTTATGACATCGAACCGGATTCCGTACGCGTCGAGTCGCTGGTGCCTGCCGGCTGTGAGGAAGGTTCTGTGGACCATTTCTTTGAAAATGGGGAAGAGCTTAACGAGCAAATGGTGCAGCGTCTGGAAGCCGCGAACGAGATGGGGCTGGTGCTGCGTTACGTGGCGCGTTTCGAGGCCAACGGAAAAGCGCGAGTCGGTGTCGAGGCGGTGCGTCCTGAACATCCGCTGGCGGCGCTGCTGCCGTGCGATAACGTCTTCGCCATCGAAAGCCGCTGGTACCGCGATAACCCGCTGGTGATCCGCGGCCCGGGCGCCGGGCGCGACGTTACCGCCGGGGCCATCCAGTCCGACATCAACCGTCTGGCTAAGCTGCTGTAAAAACTCAATTTCCCTCTCCCTGTGGGAGAGGGGCAGGGTGAGGGCATCAGAATGCACTCACCCCCATCATGAATTTCCCTCATCTTCCCTGAGCAAACCTCACCGTTATTGTTGATTATTTCTATTGACGTCCCTCCGCTTTTCCGTCATTTTTACATCTGGACGTCTAAACGTATAGAAGTTCACAACACAACAGACAATGACACGCGATTGATAGGGGTAGGGTATGAGCTTTTTTCACGCCAACCAGCGGGAAGCACTGAACCAGAGCCTGGCCGAAGTAAACGGCCAGATTAACGTCTCTTTTGAATTTTTCCCGCCGCGCACCAGTGAAATGGAGCAAACCCTGTGGAGCTCTATCGATCGTCTCAGCAGCCTGAAACCGAAGTTTGTCTCCGTGACCTACGGTGCGAACTCCGGCGAGCGTGACCGTACGCACAGCATCATTAAAGGCATCAAAGATCGCACCGGTCTGGAAGCGGCCCCGCACCTCACCTGTATCGACGCCACCCGCGACGAACTGCGTGCCATCGCCCAGGATTACTGGAATAACGGCATTCGGCATATTGTTGCGCTGCGCGGCGATCTGCCGCCGGGCAGCGGTAAGCCGGACATGTATGCCGCCGATCTGGTCGCGCTGCTGAAAGACGTTGCCGATTTCGATATCTCCGTGGCCGCCTATCCTGAGGTTCACCCGGAAGCGAAAAGCGCCCAGGCGGATCTGCTTAACCTCAAGCGTAAAGTGGAGGCCGGAGCCAACCGCGCCATTACCCAGTTCTTCTTTGATGTCGAAAGCTACCTGCGCTTCCGTGACCGCTGCGTCTCCGCGGGCATCGACGTTGAAATTATCCCGGGCATTCTGCCGGTCTCTAACTTCAAACAGGCGAAGAAATTCGCCGATATGACCAACGTGCGCATTCCGCTGTGGATGTCCAAAATGTACGAAGGTCTGGACGATGACCCGGAAACCCGCAAGCTGGTGGGGGCCAATATCGCGATGGACATGGTGAAAATTTTAAGCCGTGAAGGCGTGAAGGATTTCCACTTCTATACCCTTAACCGCGCGGAAATGAGCTATGCCATCTGTCATACCTTAGGCGTTCGTCCGGCGTAACCCGCTAAAAACCCTCACTAAGTGAGGGTTTTTTAATCCAACAAAAAAGTTAAAAGGTATTAACTATCGAATCTGTGGATTAATTCAACTATATCTTATTGCTAGTGGTGTATATCGTAACGGTAACACTGTAAAAGGGAGCATAGCGATGAGCACGTCAGACGAGACCAATAAAGCGGCATCAGTCGGCAAATGCCCGTTCCATCAGGGCGGCGTCGATCACAGCGCGGGCGCAGGTACAGGCAGCCGCGACTGGTGGCCAAAACAACTCCGCATCGATCTTCTTAACCAACATTCCAATCGTTCGAACCCGCTGGGTGAAGACTTCGACTACCGCAAAGAATTCAGCAAGCTTGATTACTCTGCCCTTAAAGGCGACCTCAAAGCACTTTTAACCGACTCCCAACCGTGGTGGCCTGCCGACTGGGGCAGCTATGCGGGCCTGTTTATCCGCATGGCGTGGCACGGCGCAGGCACCTATCGCTCCGTTGACGGACGCGGCGGGGCAGGACGCGGACAACAGCGCTTTGCGCCGCTGAACTCCTGGCCGGATAACGTGAGCCTGGACAAGGCGCGCCGCCTGCTGTGGCCCATCAAGAAAAAATACGGACAAAAAATTTCCTGGGCTGACCTGTTTATCCTCGCGGGTAACGTGGCGCTGGAGAATTCGGGCTTCCGCACCTTTGGTTTCGGTGCCGGGCGTGAAGACGTCTGGGAACCGGATCTGGACGTGAACTGGGGTGATGAAAAAGCCTGGCTGACCCACCGCGATCCGGAAGCGCTGGCGAAGCGTCCTCTGGCCGCCACCGAAATGGGCTTGATCTACGTGAACCCGGAAGGGCCAAACGCCAGCGGTGAACCACTGTCAGCGGCGGCAGCGATTCGCGCGACCTTCGGCAACATGGGCATGAACGATGAAGAGACCGTGGCGCTGATTGCAGGCGGCCACACCCTCGGCAAGACCCACGGCGCGGGTGAAGCTACCCACGTGGGTACCGACCCGGAAGCCTCACCAATTGAAGCGCAGGGCCTGGGCTGGGCCAGCACGCACGGCACGGGCGTGGGCGCTGATGCCATTACCTCCGGTCTGGAGGTCATCTGGTCACAAACCCCGACGCAGTGGAGCAACTACTTCTTCGAGAACCTGTTCAAATACGAATGGGTGCAGACCCGCAGCCCGGCAGGGGCGATTCAGTTTGAAGCCGTTGATGCACCGGAAATCATGCCCGATCCGTTCGATCCGTCGAAAAAACGCAAGCCGACCATGCTGGTCACCGACCTGACGCTGCGTTTTGACCCGGAATTCGAAAAGATTTCCCGCCGTTTCCTGAACGATCCGCAGGCCTTCAACGAAGCCTTCGCGCGCGCGTGGTTCAAACTGACCCACCGTGATATGGGGCCAAAATCGCGTTACCTTGGCCCGGAAGTGCCGAAAGAAGATCTGATTTGGCAGGACCCGCTGCCGCAGGCGGTGTTCAACCCGTCGAAAGAAGACATTGAGAGCCTGAAGGCGGAAATTGTGGCCTCCGGTCTCTCCGTGAGCGAACTGGTTTCTGTGGCCTGGGCGTCGGCATCGACCTTCCGCGGCGGCGACAAACGTGGCGGTGCCAACGGCGCGCGTCTGGCGTTGGCGCCTCAGCGTGACTGGGATGTGAACGCCGCGGCGGTTCGCGCGTTACCGGCGCTCGAAGCTATCCAGCGCACCACCAACAAAGCCTCTCTGGCCGATATCATCGTGCTGGCGGGCGTGGTAGGGGTTGAGCAGGCCGCAAAAGCGGCGGGCGTGTACGTCACCGTGCCGTTCACGCCGGGCCGCGTTGATGCGCGTCAGGATCAGACGGATATCGAGATGTTTAACCTGCTCGAACCGATTGCCGATGGCTTCCGCAACTACCGTGCGCAGGTGGATGTGTCCACTACGGAGTCGCTGCTGGTTGATAAAGCCCAGCAGCTGACGCTGACCGCGCCGGAGCTGACGGTGCTGATTGGTGGCCTGCGCGTGCTGGGTGCCAACTTTGATGGCAGCAAGAACGGCGTGTTCACCAACCGTGAGGGCGTGCTGAGCACTGATTTCTTCGTGAATCTGCTGGATATGAACACCCAGTGGAAGGCGACCGACGAATCCAATGAGCTGTTTGCCGGAAGCGATCGCGCCAGCGGTGAAGTGAAATATACCGCCACCCGCGCCGATCTGGTCTTCGGTTCTAACGCCGTCCTGCGCGCGCTGGCAGAGGTTTATGCCAGCGATGATGCGCATGAGAAGTTCGTTCGCGACTTCGTTGCCGCATGGGCGAAGGTAATGGATTTGGATCGGTTTGACGTGAAGTAACCCTTGTGCCGGGTGGCGGCTACGCCTTATCCGGCCTGGAAATTCAAGTGCCATGTAGGCCGGGTAAGCGCAGCGCCACCCGGCTTTTTTATTACTCCCACTCCTGCAGGAATCGCTGTCCATACTGGTCGGCCACCAGTAGCGCCGCATAGACCTGATCCGGCGTGACGCCGCCGGGCATGTTGTGGATGGTTTCTCCTTCCGCACAGGACGCTTCGGCGATCAGACGCATTTTGGCCGGAATATCCTCTTTGATGTTCAGTTGTGCCAGCGTGATTGGCAGCCCAACGCTGTGGCAAAGCGCCGCGACGGTCTCTATTTCTTCTACCGGCGCGTTTTCCAGCACCAGCTGCGTCAGCGTACCAAACGCCACTTTCTCGCCATGATAGAAGTGATGTGCATCCGGCACCGACGTCATGCCGTTATGAATAGCGTGTGCCGCTGCCAGGCCACCGCTTTCAAAACCGACGCCGCTGAGATAGGTGTTGGCTTCGATGATGCGTTCCAGCGCAGGCGTTACCACATGCTGTTCCGCCGCCAGCATCGCTTTTTCACCCTCTTCAACCAGCGTGTTGTAGCACAGCTCGGCCAGGGCTAACGCCGCCTGGGTGCATTTACCTCCGGCCATGGTAGTCGCGCCGCTGCGCGAGCAGGCGCGCGCTTCAAACCACGTCGCCAGCGCATCGCCAATCCCGGCGGCCAGCAGACGTGCTGGCGCACCCGCTACCACTTTCGTATCCACAATGACCATGTTCGGGTTGTGCGGCAGCATCAGGTAGCGATCGAACTCACCGCTGTCGGTGTAAATGACGGAAAGGGCGCTGCAGGGCGCATCGGTGGAAGCGATAGTCGGCGCAATGGCGACCGGCACGTCCATAAAGTGGGCCAGCGCTTTGGCGGTATCCAGCGTTTTACCGCCGCCAATGCCCAGGACCGCCAAACAGTCGGCGCTGTCGGCCAGTTTTCTCAGCCGATCGATTTCATTTTGTGAGCATTCGCCACCAAACGGCGCGATTTCGGCATGCAGTTCGGCTTTTTTAAAACTCTGACGCAGGGTCTCTTCGGCAAAACCCAGTACAAATTTATCGCCGACAACCAGCCAGCGATTGGCCAGAGGTTTCAGGTAGTCGCCGAGACGGGTGAGCACATCAGCGCCCTGGATATATTTCCCCGGCGATTGAATGATACGGTCCATAACAGTTCTCCCTTAGAGGTTGAGGTTACCAAACGCGTTTTTCCAGTCCTGCTCGAACTTCTCTATGGCTGACTCTACCGCCGGTGTGCCGAGCATGTGTTGCGCTACGTCTAAGGGAAGCGTGATTGCTTCACATCCTGCCAACAGGCAGTCCAGCGCCTGGCGCGGCGTTTTGAAGCTGGCGGCCAGCACCTTGCTTTCCGGCGCGTGCAGTTCCAGCAGGGACTGCAGTTCCTGAACCATGCGAATGCCGTCACCGCCCTGCGCGTCGACGCGGTTTACATACGGCGCGACATATTTCGCCCCTGCGAGTGCGGCGAGCAGGCCCTGCGCCGCGCTGTAAACGGCGGTCCCCAGTGTGGTTATCCCCTCTTTTTTCAACGCTTTAATTGCGATAAGCCCCTGAGCCGTAACCGGGATTTTCACCACAATGCCCGGAATGGCGTTACTCAGACGTTTGGCTTCTGCCACCATGCCTTCGGCATCGCGGCTCATGGTTTGAGCAAACAGCGTGCCTTCCGGCCCGATGGCTTGTTGCAGGCGCGGCAGCACGTCCCAGATGGATTCACGGCTGGCGGCAATGATGCTCGGGTTGGTGGTGACGCCCACGATGGGAAAGATGCGCGCCAGGCGTTCTACTTCCGCCACGTTGGCGGTATCCAGGTACAGTTCCATTACTCTTCCTCGTTTCAGAGTTCTAATTCGTGTTGCAGCAGGGAGGCGATGGCCTCTTCTGAGCTGGCGTTGACCAGCGCGCTGCGGAAATCGTCATGCATGATGCGGCGGGCCAGGCGGGAGAAAATACGCATATGCTGGTCGCCCGCGGCGTGTTTATTCAGCGTCAGCATGATGATGAATTGCGCTTCTTCATCGCCCCACATGACCGGCGATTTCAGGCGTGCGACGCTGATGGTGGATTGCTCAATGTGCTCAGACTTGCTGTGCGGAATGGCGAAGCTGAAGCCAAGACCGGTAGAGAATACGGCTTCGCGCGCCCACAGATCGGCCTCCAGCTTGCGGGGGTAGCGGCAACGTCCGGCGAGCAGCAGGTTATCGGTCATCCCTTTCATGACCTCTTCTTTACTGTTCCAGTCATTGTCCAGCGAAATACAGCGTGGTGACACCAGCGGCGTGTCCTGCTGGTTCATGCGGAACTGCGCCAGCAGGTGTTCCACTTCAAGCGAAGTGCGACACGCCATGGCCTGATTCAGCAACTGGCGGCAGGCGCGGCTATCAAGCTGTGCCAGACGCGCTTTGGTTGCCGGAATGGCGGGCGACCCCATGCTCAGTTCGTCCAAACCCAGACCCACCAGCAATGGCAGCACCGAACCTTTTGCACCCAGTTCGCCGCACAGGCCAATCCATTTCCCCTGGCGATGGACGGCTTGCACCGCGTAATCCAGCGCCCGCAGGAAGGCTGGGTTCAGGCTGTTGTAGTGGCGTGCGACTTTGGCGTTGTCGCGGTCGACGGCCAGCAGATACTGCGTCAGGTCATTGCTGCCGATGCTAAAGAAATCAATCTCTTCACAGCACTGATCGATGATGAACATTACCGAAGGCACTTCCAGCATGATGCCGAGCGGGATTTTTTCATCAAATGGAATATGTTCAGCCCGGAGCTGCTGTTTCGCTTCGGCAAGTTTCTCTTTCACCCACAGGATCTCTTCCATAGAAGAGATCATCGGGATCATGATCTTCAGGCTGCCGTGAGCAGAGGCGCGCAGGATCGCCCGAAGCTGGGTGGTGAAAAGCGCTGCATACTCTTCGTAAATGCGTACGGCGCGGTAGCCGAGGAACGGGTTGTTTTCGGCCGGGATATTCAGGTACGCCACCGGCTTATCGCCGCCGATATCCATGGTACGCACGATAATGCTGCGCCCGTTTGCACTCTCCAGCGCCTGACAGAAAATGTTGTACAGCTCGTTTTCACCGGGTGCGCTGCTGCGGTCCATATACAGCATTTCGGTGCGAAACAGGCCAACGCCCTCTGCGCCGTTCCCGAATGCTGCCTGCGCTTCCACCGCGTGGGCGATGTTCGCGGCAATCTCAACGCGCAGGCCATCGGCGGTTCTGGCTTCCCGATCGAGCCAGATACGCTGCTGCTCGAGTAGTGCCTGTTGTACTCGTGCTTCCTGGCGGTAGTAGCGTGCCACCGCATCGCTGGCGTTGACCACGACCGCACCGGCATTGCCATCAATAAATACGGGTTTATTGCGCCACTGCAGCAGGCTTTCACTGTCGACGCCCACCAGCGTCGGAATATTAAAGGAACGTGCAAGAATGACAGTGTGCGAGGTGGTTCCGCCGCTTTTTAACAGCAGCCCCTTAAGTAAGGTTTTATCGAGTTCCAGGAACTGGCCGGGCGTAAGATCATCAGCCAGACAAACGCTCTGTTGAGTGAGCTGTCCCGGTGCGGGGAAGCGTTGTTCACCATAAATCTGTTGTAAAAGTTGATAGCAGACATCGCGCACATCCAGCGCACGTTCCCGTAAGTAGCTGCTGCTGGAACGAGAGAACGTATCGCAGAAATGGTTGGCTGTGGCGATTGTCGCTTGCGCACAGCTTAGCCCCTGGCTTACGCCCGCAAGAAGATGCTGGCGCAAAGAGGTATCCGTAGCCAGCGAACGATGGGCTTCAAGAATGGCGCTGGCGGTGCTGTCGCTGTCCAGTGCGCGCAGCTCAATATTTTTCACCAGCAGGGTGAGGCCGCTGTCCAGCGCTGACTGCTCTTCTTCCACGTTTTTCGCGTCGGGTAAATCCGTCAGTGCATTGAGATCCAGCGAGGTCAGCAAGGTCAACACGCCCTGGGCGCTACCGCTGCAAACGGGCAGGGCGCGGAAAAGCGTTGGATTAAGGCGCGCGAGGGATTCTGGCAGCGGATCGCGCTCAATATTGATGGCTTCTGCGAGCGGTGCATCACAGTGTGGAAACTCTTCCCGGAGCCATTGTTCCAGCTGTTGATGGGCGCTCTGCTCATCTTCACCGTGGATCACCAGACGACAGGCGTCGCCTGCCAGCGTGTCGGTGCCAATAAGTGCCAGTGCGCTCTTGGCATTCCCTTTTCGGTCGGTGCGCAGATTATGCCATTCGATCTGTGAGATAAACGTATTGCACAGCGTCTCCACATGACTTGCCGGACGCGCGTGAACCCCGTTGGGTAATTCACAGGTAAATTCCACTACCAGAGCCATACACACTCCTGAAAGCAATCAACATTCATTGGGGAACAGCATACGAGCGTGGTGATGATGCGCGCCATGTGACAAATCTGCCAAACACTGGATAAATGTAATATCACGCGAAAAGTGAGATTTGACTCACAGGTTATGAATGTTTGCTTAACGCCGGAGTGCTTCGAAATGTCGAGGCGGATCGCATTTTCATTTCGACATTACAAAAATCCAGTAAATGGCCTTTTTGTCTCCTGTCCGCCGTCTCCCTGATTGCCTATTGTTTGCCACAACATCTTTATGGTTTTAGGCCTGGAGCGACATATGAAAGAGTTGGTGCATATTCTCAAGAACACGCGGCAGCATCTGATGACCGGGGTGTCGCACATGATCCCGTTCGTGGTCGCGGGCGGTATTTTGCTGGCGGTTTCAGTCATGCTGTACGGCAAGGGCGCGGTACCGGATGCCGCAACCGATCCCAACCTCAAAAAGCTATTCGATATCGGCGTGGCGGGGTTAACGCTGATGGTGCCTTTCCTGGCCGCCTATATTGGCTACTCCATTGCCGAGCGCGCCGCGCTTGCTCCCTGTGCTATTGCCGCGTGGGTTGGTAACAGCTTCGGTGCGGGTTTCTTCGGCGCCATTATTGCCGGGATCCTCGGCGGGATTGTGGTCTGGTATCTGAAAAAACTGCCAGTCCCGAAAGTCCTGCGCTCCGTCATGCCTATCTTCATCATCCCTATCATCGGCACCTTTGTTACCGCGGGCATCATGATGTGGGGTCTGGGCGAACCTGTTGGTGCGTTGACGACGGGCTTAACCCAGTGGCTGCAAGGGATGCAGCAGGGCAGCATCGTCGTGCTGGCCATCATCATGGGGTTGATGCTGGCCTTCGACATGGGCGGCCCGATTAATAAAGTCGCCTATGCCTTCATGCTGATCTGCGTTGCTCAGGGCGTCTACACCGTGGTGGCGATTGCGGCGGTAGGCATCTGCGTGCCTCCTCTGGGCTTAGGCCTGGCGACGTTGATTAATCGCAAGAATTTTACCGGTGAAGAGCGCGAAGCGGGCAAGGCTGCATTAGTGATGGGCTGCGTGGGGGTCACCGAAGGGGCCATTCCGTTCGCCGCTGCCGATCCTCTGCGTGTCATTCCCTCCATCATGCTGGGATCCGCATGTGGCGCAGTGACAGCTGCCGTGATGGGCGCACAATGTTATGCCGGTTGGGGCGGGCTCATCGTTCTCCCTGTGGTGGAGGGCAAGCTGGGCTACATCGTGGCGGTTGCCGTGGGGGCTGTGGTGACGGCCATTAGCGTTAACGTGCTCAAGAGTTTTGCCCGCAAGAATGCAAAACAGGTCGAGGAAAAAGAGGACGACCTGGATCTGGATTTCGAAATTAACTGAGTGAGGAAAAGAACATGGCCCGAATTATCGCAGTAACAGCATGTCCGTCAGGCGTTGCCCATACCTACATGGCGGCCGAAGCGCTGGAAAGTGCCGCCAAAGCTAAAGGTTGGGAAGTGAAGGTTGAAACGCAAGGGTCGATTGGCCTGGAGAACGAACTGACGGCAGACGACGTTGCCGCCGCAGATATGGTGATCCTGACCAAAGATATCGGCATTAAATTTGTAGAGCGCTTTGCCGGGAAGACCATTGTACGCGTCAATATCAGCGATGCGGTAAAACGCGCTGACGCCATCATGAACAAAATTGATGCCCACCTGGCGCAAACCGCCTGACGCTCTCCCGCCCTTCGGGGCGGGCTCGTTTTCCGTTACAGGAGTTCCCTCATGACGAATCGTACCCAGCGTTTGAAAGACGCACTATTTGCCAGTCCACGTGAAATCTCGCTTGAGCGTGCTTTGCTCTATACCGCCAGCCATCAGCAGACGGAGGGCGAGCCGGTTATCCTCAGGCGAGCAAAAGCCACGGCGTACATTCTTGACCATGTGAACATCGCGATTCGTGATGAGGAACTGATTGCCGGAAACCGGACCGTTAAACCGCGCGCGGGCATTATGTCCCCTGAGATGGATCCGTACTGGCTGCTTAAGGAACTGGACCAGTTTTCCACACGTCCGCAGGACCGCTTCGAGATCGGCGAAGCGGATAAGCAGATCTACCGCGACGTGCTGTATCCCTACTGGGAAAAACGGTCGATGAAGGATTTCATCAACAGCCAGATGACGGATGAGGTGAAAGCCGCTGTGGGAACGCAAATTTTCAGCATCAACCAGACGGACAAAGGGCAGGGGCATATCATTATTGATTATCCGCGCCTGCTCAATAACGGCCTGGGTGCGTTGGTGCAGGAATTGCGCGAACACTGTTCCCGCGATGCGCAGAACACGTTCTATGCCGCCGCGCTGATTCTGCTTGAAGCATCCCAGCGTCATATTCTGCGCTATGCCGCGCTGGCTGAAACGCTTGCGGCCGACTGTGATGAAGCTTCGCGGCGTGAAGAATTACAGAAGATTGCAGAAATCTCGCGTCATAACGCGCAGCATAAGCCGCAAACGTTCTGGCAGGCGTGTCAGCTGTTCTGGTATATGAACGTCATTTTGCAATACGAATCCAACGCCAGCTCGCTTTCTATCGGGCGCTTTGACCAGTATATGCTGCCGTTTTATCAAGCCTCATTAACGCAGGGAGACGATCCCGCATTTTTGAAAGAGTTACTTGAATCCCTGTGGGTGAAATGCAATGACGTGGTGCTTTTACGTTCGACGAGTAGCGCACGTTATTTTGCTGGTTTCCCGACGGGTTATACCGCCTTGTTGGGTGGTTTAACGGAGAGCGGACGTAGCGCAGTGAATGTGCTTTCCTTCCTGTGCCTGGATGCTTACCAGAGCGTTCAGCTTCCTCAACCGAACCTTGGCGTGCGGGTTAACGAACTTATCGACCGTCCTTTTCTGCTTAAAACGGCGGAGACGATCCGCCTGGGCACCGGTATCCCGCAGATTTTCAATGACGAAGTGGTGGTGCCTGCTTTCCTGAATCGGGGGGTGTCGCTAGAAGATGCCCGTGATTACGCGGTTGTAGGCTGCGTTGAGCTATCGATTCCGGGTAAAACTTACGGATTACACGATATCGCCATGTTTAACCTGCTGAAAGTCATGGAAATCGCCATGCAGGAAAACGAAGGCAACGCAGCGCTGAGTTATGAAGACTTGCTGGAGCATATTCGCGCCAAAATTAATCACTACATTGCGCTCATGGTCGAGGGGAGCAATATCTGCGATATCGGCCATCGTGACTGGGCTCCGGTGCCGTTACTCTCTTCATTCATAAGCGATTGTCTGGAATCAGGGAAAGACATTACCGACGGCGGGGCGCGGTATAACTTTTCTGGCGTTCAGGGGATCGGGATAGCCAACCTGAGCGATTCACTGCACGCGCTGAAAGGACTGGTCTTTGAACAGCAGCGCTTAAGTTTTGATGAGCTGTTAACCGTATTAAAAGCCAATTTTGCTACGCCAGACGGTGAAAAAATCCGTGCCCGGCTGATCAATCGCTTCGAAAAATACGGTAACGATATTGATGATGTCGACAACATCAGCGCGGAGCTGCTGCGCCACTACTGTAAAGAGGTTGAAAAATACCGCAATCCACGCGGCGGACAGTTCACCCCGGGCTCTTATACCGTATCGGCACACGTACCGCTGGGCGCTGTAGTTGGCGCGACACCGGATGGGCGCTTTGCGGGTGAGCAACTGGCAGACGGTGGACTCTCGCCGATGCTTGGGCAAGATATGCAAGGCCCGACGGCGGTACTTAAATCGGTAAGTAAGCTGGATAACTATCTGTTATCTAACGGTACGCTGCTAAACGTTAAATTCACCCCTGCGACGCTGGAAGGTGATGCCGGGCTGCAAAAGCTAGCGGATTTCCTTCGTGCGTTCACGCAGCTTAAATTGCAGCATATTCAGTTCAACGTGGTGAACGCAGAAACACTGCGTGAAGCGCAACAGCGTCCGCAGGATTTTGCCGGGCTGGTGGTACGCGTTGCAGGCTACAGCGCCTTCTTTGTTGAGCTATCGAAGGAGATCCAGGATGACATTATCCGCCGCACAGCGCATCAGCTGTGACGTGGTTGAAACGCGCGTCGACGTGGCGCGTATTTTCAATATCCAGCGCTACTCATTAAATGACGGACGCGGCATCCGTACGGTGGTTTTTTTTAAAGGCTGCCCTCACCGCTGTCCGTGGTGCGCGAATCCGGAGTCGATCTCGCCGAAAATCGAAACGGTGCGTCGGGAGAGTAAATGCCTGCACTGTGTTCCCTGCCTGCGGGACGCAGATGAATGTCCGTCCGGTGCCTTCGGGCATATCGGAAGAGATGTGACCCTGGATGAGCTGGAAAACGAGGTAATGAAAGACGATGTCTTCTTTCGATCCTCGGGAGGCGGGGTGACGCTTTCGGGCGGGGAAGTGTTGCTGCAGGCGCCTTTCGCGACAAAGTTTCTACAGAGGTTGCGTCGTTTCGGCGTGCATACGGCCATCGAAACGGCAGGCGATGCGCCGTTGTCCCGACTACTGCCGCTGGCGCGCCAGTGTGATGAAGTGCTGTTTGATTTGAAGATCATGGACACGGCGCTGGCCCAATCAATTGTGGCAATGAATCTTCCAAGAGTACTGGATAATTTCCGTCAGCTGGTGGCTGACGGGATAAACGTGATTCCCCGCGTCCCGCTTATTCCTGGCTATACGCTTAACGAAACGAACATGGCGCGCGTGCTGGCTTTCCTGCTACCTTCAGGAATACGGCAGCTGCATTTATTGCCCTTCCATCAGTATGGGGAGCCAAAATACCGCCTGCTGGGGCAGAAGTGGGGAATGCGGCAAGCGAGCCCGCCGACAGAAGATGAGGTGTCAGCGATGCGTCTACTGGCCGAGCGCGAAGGTTTCAATGTTACCCTGGGAGGCTGAACATGACAGTGATATCGGGACGTCATCTGGTGGCGGTGACCGCGTGCGTCAGTGGCGTCGCACATACCTATATGGCTGCCGAACGGCTGGAAAAGCTCTGCCAGCAGGAGAAGTGGAGCGTTAACATCGAGACGCAGGGAGCGCTGGGCATTGAGAGCGAGCTTACGGAAGAGGACATCCGGCGTGCCGATGTCGTATTGCTCATTACTGATATCGAACTGGCGGGCAGTGAACGTTTCGAGCATACGCGCTACGTGAAGTGCGGTATTAACGCCTTTTTACGTGATCCCCAAAAGGTGATGGGAGCGGTGCGTAAAATGCTATCCGCTCCGCAGCATACCCAGGTCATTCTGGACTAGCTGCCTTTCCGGTGAGCTGGCTGTGATACTGGCGGCGGTATTCTGACGGCGAACGCTCCGTGTTCTTGCGAAATAACCGGCAGAAATAGTTGCTGTCGACAAATCCGCAGGCATGCGCCACCTCTTTCACTTTTAAATCATACCCTTTCAACAGCTGGCGCGCGTGTTCAAGCCGGGTATGCGTCAGGTATTCATTGAAACCCACTGCGCCCGTTTTCTGGAACAGATGCGACAGGTAGTTTGGGGAGATATAAAACGCCTGCGCGACGGATTCCCGGGTAAGGGGAGTGGCGTAGTGTTCGTCAATATAGACCCGAATCGCTTCAAACAGAGCCTGACTGCGGGAGGCGGTTTGGATCTGACTCCCCAGCAGGTCGACGCAGTGGCTAAGCAGGCTGGCGATAATCAGCCGCGCGGTTTGCTGCTCATGCGGTTGCATCTGCATTTCATGGAGCGTCTGTAAGAGAAGCGAGCCAATGCGCGGACCGCGGCGGGCAACGTGCTGCTTCGCCAGGTTACGAACGTCTACACCGTCCCAGTGCAGAAGGCTAAACCCAAGCTGCTGTTTGCCAAACAGGATGCTCAGCGTTGTTGCGGGGGCTTGCCATTGTGGATTATTCCAGCCGCCAGCCGGGACGTATAAAACATCACCCTGCTGTAAAACGCAGGCAGCCTGGTCTTTCATCGAACCTTCGATCACAATCTCCAGACGCGGAAAATCGACCTGCAAGGCAAGTTCGGGGGCTGAGGTCGCTGGGTTTGCAAAATGCACCTGACGCAGCGGCGTTGTGCTGTTGATCAGGTCCGTCAGGATGCGGGTAATGTCGTGGTGCATGGTGGATACCAGGGTATTGCCGGGTGGCGCTAACGCTTACCCGGCCTACTTAACGTAGGCCTGTGCAAGCGCAGCGCCGCCGGGCGTAAAGCATTAGCCGGTGTTACGCATACCCGCTGCAACGCCCGCAATCGTCACCATCAGCGCCTGTTCAACGCGTGGATCCGGCTCTTTCCCTTCTTCTTCCGCCAGACGTGAACGGTGCAGCAGCTCTGCCTGCAGGACGTTCAGCGGGTCGGTGTAGATATTACGCAGCTGGATAGACTCGGCAATCCACGGCAGGTCCGCCATCAGGTGTGAGTCGTTGGCGATATCCAGCACCACTTTGATGTCGCCTTCCAGCAGTTCGCGCAGTTCTTTACCCAGCGCCCACAGCTCTGGCTTCACCAGGCGCTGATCGTAGTATTCCGCCAGCCAGAGGTCAGCTTTCGAGAAGACCATCTCCAGCATTCCCAGACGGGTAGAGAAGAACGGCCAGTCGCGACACATGGTCTCCAGTTCGCTCTGTTTACCGTCTTCCACCACTTTTTGCAGTGCGGCACCGGCACCCAGCCAGGCGGGCAGCATCAGACGGTTCTGCGTCCAGGCGAAGATCCACGGGATTGCACGCAGAGACTCTACGCCGCCGGTCGGGCGACGTTTTGCAGGACGTGAGCCCAGCGGCAGTTTACCCAGCTCCTGTTCAGGCGTGGCTGAACGGAAGTAAGGCACGAAATCTTTGTTTTCACGCACGTAGCCGCGGTACAGATCGCAGGAGATAGCCGACAGCTCGTCCATGATGTGGCACCAGGAGGCTTTCGGCTCCGGCGGTGGCAGCAGGTTGGCTTCCAGGATCGCGCTGGTATAAAGCGACAGGCTGCTGATGGTCACTTCCGGCAGGCCGTACTTAAAGCGGATCATCTCACCCTGTTCGGTCACGCGCAGGCCGCCTTTCAGGCTTCCCGGCGGCTGCGACAGCAGCGCCGCGTGAGCTGGTGCGCCGCCACGGCCAATTGAGCCACCGCGTCCGTGGAACAGGGTCAGCTCGATACCGGCTTTTTCGCAGGTTTTGATCAGTGCGTCCTGCGCCTGATACTGCGCCCAGGATGCCGCCATCACGCCCGCATCTTTCGCGGAGTCGGAATAGCCGATCATTACCATCTGTTTGCCCTGAATAAAGCCGCGATACCAGTCGATGTTCAGCAACTGGCTCATCACGTCGTTGGCGTTGTTCAGGTCGTCGAGGGTTTCAAACAGCGGGGCGACCGGCAGGGCGTAGTCGATTCCCGCTTCTTTCAGCAGGAGGTGAACGCCCAGCACGTCGGATGGGGTTTTCGCCATGGAGATCACATAGGCGGCGACCGATCCTTTCGGTGCGTCCACGATCGCTTTACAGGTGTTGAGCACTTCGCGGGTATCGTTGCTTGGCTCCCAGTTGCGCGGCAGCAGAGGGCGCTTGGAGTTCAGCTCGCGGATCAGGAACGCCTGCTTGTCAGCTTCGGACCAGCTTTCATAGTCACCGATGCCGAGATAGCGGGTCAGCTCGCCCAGCGCTTCGGTATGGCGGGTACTTTCCTGACGCACGTCGATACGCACCAGCGGCACGCCGAAACACTTCACGCGACGCAGGGTGTCGAGCAGTTCGCCGTTGGCGATGATGCCCATCCCGCAGGCCTGCAGCGATTTATAACAGGCGTACAGCGGCTCCCAGAGCTGTTCGTTCTGGCTCAGCAGGCCTTCTGGTTTTGGCAGACGCTGGCCTTTCAGGCGCGCTTCCAGCCAGGCCTGAGTGGCCATCAGCTGACCACGCAGTTTTTTCATCAGGAAACGGTACGGCTCGCTGGCGCCTTCTTCACCGGCCAGCGCGCGCAGTTCCGGCGTCGCTTCAACCATCGACAGCTCGGAGATCAGCACCTGAATGTCTTTCAGGAACAGGTCGGTCGCTTTCCAGCGGCTCAGCAGCAGGACGTGGCGGGTGATTTCTGCGGTAACGTTCGGGTTGCCGTCGCGGTCGCCGCCCATCCAGGAGGTGAAGCGAACCGGCACGAAATCAACCGGCAGACGGTAGCCCAGGTTCGCTTCCAGCTGTTCATTCAGCTCGCGCAGGTAGTTCGGTACCCCTTCCCACAGGCTGTTTTCCACCACCGCAAAGCCCCATTTAGCTTCGTCGACCGGGCTTGGGCGATGCTTGCGAATTTCATCGGTGTGCCAGGACTGGGCAATCAGCTGGCGCAGACGGCGCATCAGCTGGTTGCGTTCATAGTCGGCAATGTCTTTGTTATCCAGCTGCTTCAGGCAGTTGTTCACTTCCACCATTTTGTGGATCAGGGTGCGACGGGTGATCTCGGTTGGGTGAGCGGTCAGTACCAGCTCCAGCGAAAGCGACTCCACCGCTTTTTTGATGGTGGCTTCGTTGAGATCAGGCTGGTCTTTCAGTTTACGAAGGGTGCGGGCAATGACTTCCGGGTTGCTGGCCGCTTCGCCGTTTGGCGAAATGCTGTGGTACTGCTCAGCGGTGTTGGCCAGGTTAAGGAACTGGCTGAAGGCGCGCGCAACGGGCAGCAGCTCATCGTTAGAGAGGTTCTGCAAGGTGGTGAGCAGCTCCTGACGACTGGCCTCGTTACCGGAACGGGAAGATTTTGAGAGCTTGCGGATGGTTTCAACGCGGTCGAGGATGTTCTCCCCCAACGCATCTTTGATGGTATCTCCAAGCACTTTGCCGAGCATACTGACATTACTACGCAACGCGGAATATTGTTCGTTCATAAAAACCCAGTCACCCCATCATTTTTGTTTATGCCCAGGCGAAAATCTTCTGGACATTATTTTGTCATCTCCCTTTATAAAGCCACGTAAAACCCCCGTCGTCAATTGCTGCGAAAACGGTTCAGCAAACGAATAAATGTGGGCAATTTACGAAATTTAATTCGCATTGCGTCAGATAAGAGATGCTTATGGGAATGTGATGGAGATCATGCGATTTGTTGCCCTCACCCTAACCCTCTCCCACAGGGAGAGGGGACTCTTCGGTGCGGTTTTAATGCCAGCAGAAGTGATGCACAACCTGGGTAATCAGTTCGCGGGTGGGCTTGATGAAGCGGGTCTCCAGATATTCATCCGGCTGGTGCGCCTGGTTGATGGACCCAGGGCCTAGAACCAGCGTCGGGCAAAGCGTCTGAATAAACGGCGCTTCGGTGCAGTAGTTCACCACGTCGGTTTTCTCGCCGAGCAGTTTTTCCACTACTTCAACCAGCTGGTGGTCCGGCGGGCATTCGTAACCCGGGATCGGCGGATGCAGTTCGGAAACTGTCAGGCGGCCCGGCCAGCGTTCGCTCACCGGGGCCAGCGCCTCATTCAGCAGGCCGTCGAGATCGCTCAGGGTCATGCCCGGCAGCGGGCGAATATCCATATGCAGTTCGCAGCAGGCGCAGATGCGGTTGGAGGCATCGCCGCCGTGCAGGCTGCCGAGGTTCAGCGTCGGGTACGGCACGGTGAACGCGTCGTAGTGATAGCGAGCCTTCAGGTCGTCGCGCAGGGCCATGATGCGGCCGATGGCGTCATGCATCAGCTCAATGGCGTTCACGCCGCGCGCCGGATCGCTGGAGTGGCCGGACTGGCCCAGCACGCGCACGGCGGTAGAAATATGGCCTTTATGCGCACGAATCGGCTGCAGAGACGTCGGCTCGCCGATTATCGCGCAATCCGGGCGAATCGACGTGTTTTCAGAGAAGTAGCGCGCGCCCGCCATGCTGGTCTCTTCATCGGCGGTCGCCAGAATGTAGAGCGGTTTTTTCAGCTTCGTCACGTCCACGTCACGCAGCGCGTCGAGGATAAAGGCGAAGAAGCCTTTCATGTCGGCGGTGCCCAGGCCGTAGAGCTTGTTGTCGTGCTCGGTCAGGGTGAACGGATCGCGCGTCCAGCGGCCATCGTCGAACGGCACGGTGTCGGTATGACCGGCCAGCAGCAGGCCGCCCGCACCGGTTCCGGTACTGGCGAGCAGGTTAAATTTGTGGCGAGTGCCGGGGACGGGCTGAACCTCAACGTTAAACCCAAGATCGCTAAACCAACCCGCCAGCAGATTGATTAAAGACTCATTGCTCTGATCCAGCGCTTCTTCCGTTGCGCTGATGGACGGTGTGGCAATCAGGGCGCGGTAGATCTCGATAAATGGCGGTAAGTTCATTTTCATTGTTGACACACCTTAGGTCGTGATAGTATCAATATTCATGCAATAAATGTGAATAAAAATACATTAACGTTGAGCATAAAGGAACCCGATGTTGAATACGCTGATTGTAGGCGCTAGCGGTTATGCGGGCGCAGAGCTTGTAAGCTACGTGAATCGCCATCCACATATGACCATAACCGCTTTGACCGTGTCAGCGCAAAGCAATGATGCAGGAAAGTTAATTTCCGATTTGCATCCGCAGCTTAAGGGCATGGTCGATCTGCCGCTGCAGCCCATGTCTGACATCAGCGAGTTTACTGACGGCGTCGACGTGGTGTTTTTAGCCACCGCACACGAGGTCAGCCACGACCTGGCGCCGCAGTTCCTGGCGGCTGGCTGCGTGGTCTTCGACCTCTCCGGCGCGTTCCGCGTTAACGACGGTGCGTTCTACGAAAAATATTACGGTTTCACCCATCAGCATCCGGATCTGCTTGAAAAAGCGGTGTACGGCCTGGCGGAGTGGAGCGCAGATAAACTGAAAGAAGCGGATTTGATTGCCGTTCCTGGCTGCTACCCGACGGCAGCGCAGCTTTCCCTGAAGCCGCTGATCGACGCAGGTCTGCTGGATCTGAACCAGTGGCCGGTGATCAACGCCACCAGCGGCGTGAGCGGTGCAGGACGCAAGGCGGCGATTTCCAACAGCTTCTGCGAAGTGAGCCTTCAGCCGTATGGCGTGTTTAATCACCGTCATCACCCTGAGATCACAACGCATCTGGGCGCGGACGTCATTTTCACCCCGCACCTGGGCAGCTTCCCGCGTGGGATCCTCGAAACCATTACCTGCCGCCTGAAGCCGGGTGTGACCAAAGAACAGGTGAACGAGGTCTTCACGCAGGCGTATGCGGACAAACCGCTGGTGCGCCTGTACGACAAAGGCGTGCCGGCGCTGAAAAACGTGGTCGGTCTGCCGTTCTGCGATATCGGCTTTGCCGTTCAGGGTGAGCATCTCATCGTGGTGGCCGCAGAAGATAACTTACTGAAAGGCGCTGCCGCACAGGCAATGCAGTGTGCAAATATTCGTTTCGGTTTCCCTGAAACGCAGGCTCTTATTTAAGGTGTGATGATGAACCCATTAATTATCAAACTCGGTGGTGTACTGCTGGACAGCGAAGAAGCGCTGGAGCGTCTGTTTACCGCGCTGGTGAACTATCGCGAATCACACCAACGTCCACTGGTGATTGTGCACGGCGGCGGCTGCGTGGTGGATGAGCTGATGAAAGGGCTCAACCTGCCGGTGATCAAGAAAAACGGCCTGCGCGTGACGCCTGCGGATCAGATTGACATTATCACCGGTGCGCTGGCGGGTACGGCGAACAAAACCCTGCTGTCCTGGGCGAAGAAACACCACATTGCCTCCGTTGGCCTCTATCTGGGCGATGGTGACAGCGTAAAAGTGACCCAGCTCGACGAAGCGCTCGGTCATGTTGGACTGGCGCAGCCGGGTTCGCCTAAGCTGATTAACACGCTGCTGGAAGGCGGGTTCCTGCCGGTGGTGAGCTCTATCGGCGTGACCGAAGAGGGTGAGCTGATGAACGTTAACGCTGACCAGGCGGCAACCGCACTGGCGGCAACGCTGGGTGCGGACCTGATCCTGCTCTCCGACGTGAGCGGCATTCTGGACGGAAAAGGCCAGCGCATTGCGGAAATGACCGCAGAGAAAGCCGAGCAGCTGATTGCCCAGGGCATTATTACCGACGGCATGATCGTCAAAGTGAACGCCGCGCTGGATGCGGCGCGCACGCTGGGCCGTCCGGTGGATATCGCCTCCTGGCGTCACGCGGAACAACTGCCGGCGCTGTTTAACGGCACGCCGATTGGCACGCGTATTTTAGCGTAATCGATTTAATGTTTTGTAGGCCCGGTAAGCGCAGCGCCACCGGGCAATGAAATTCAAAGATATTAAGGAAGCATGTTATGGCACTTTGGGGTGGGCGTTTTACACAGGCAGCGGATCAGCGGTTCAAACAGTTCAACGACTCTTTGCGCTTCGACTACCGCCTGGCCGAACAGGATATTGTCGGCTCTGTGGCCTGGTCCAAAGCGCTGGTGACGGTGGGCGTGCTGACCCCAGAGGAACAGCTGCAGCTGGAAGAGGCGCTCAACAATCTGCTGGAAGAAGTGCGTCTGGATCCGCAGCAAATTCTGCAGAGCGATGCCGAAGATATTCACAGCTGGGTGGAAGGTAAACTGATCGACAAGGTCGGCCAGCTGGGTAAAAAGCTGCATACCGGCCGGAGCCGTAACGACCAGGTCGCCACCGATCTGAAGCTGTGGTGTAAGGATACCGTTGGCGAACTGCTGGCGGCTAACCGTCAGCTGCAGACCGCGCTGGTGGAGACCGCACAAAATAATCAGGACGCGGTGATGCCGGGTTATACCCACCTGCAGCGCGCGCAGCCGGTGACCTTTGCGCACTGGTGTCTGGCCTATGTAGAGATGCTGGCGCGTGATGAAAGTCGTCTGCAGGATACCCTGAAGCGTCTGGACGTCAGCCCGCTGGGCAGCGGCGCGCTGGCGGGTACCGCTTACGAAATCGACCGTGAACAGCTGGCAGGCTGGCTGGGCTTTGCCTCCGCTACCCGTAACAGCCTGGACAGCGTCTCTGACCGTGACCACGTGCTGGAGCTGCTCTCCAATGCCTCTATCGGTATGGTGCACCTGTCGCGCTTTGCTGAAGACCTGATCTTCTTTAACTCTGGCGAAGCGGGCTTTGTTGAGCTGTCCGACCGCGTGACCTCAGGTTCATCCCTGATGCCGCAGAAGAAAAATCCGGACGCGCTGGAGCTGATCCGCGGCAAATGTGGCCGCGTGCAGGGCGCGCTGACCGGCATGATGATGACACTGAAAGGGCTGCCGCTGGCGTATAACAAAGATATGCAGGAAGACAAAGAAGGGCTGTTCGACGCGCTCGACACCTGGCTGGACTGTCTGCATATGGGCGCGCTGGTGCTGGACGGCATTCAGGTGAAGCGTCCTCGCTGTCAGGAAGCGGCGCAGCAGGGCTATGCGAACGCGACCGAGCTGGCAGATTACCTGGTGGCGAAAGGCGTACCGTTCCGTGAAGCGCACCATATTGTCGGTGAAGCGGTAGTGGAAGCCATTCGTCAGGGTAAACCGCTGGAAGATCTGGCGCTGGCCGATCTACAGAAATTCAGCGCGGTTATCGGGGATGATGTGTATCCGATTCTTTCGCTGCAGTCCTGCCTGGACAAGCGTGCGGCGAAAGGCGGTGTGTCGCCTAAGCAGGTGGCGCAGGCGATTGCGGATGCGAAAAGCCGACTGATTTGATTGGGTTTAAATAGTGCGGGCTGGTGCCCTCACCCCGGCCCTCTCCCACTGGGAGAGGGAGCAAACATTAAAAATGGCAACTTCGGTTGCCATTTTGCTTTTACCTCGGGCTTTTTTACGCAAAAAAAAGCGGACCACGGGGTCCGCAAAAGTTCACGTTGGCTTTAGTTGTTCGAGTTTTGAGAGAAACTCGCTGACGGTGAGGGGACGTCAAGGGTCAAACACGTGCCGCCTCGTCTATGTGGTGTATTATTCAACAGAATGCTTGATAGGGATAATCGTTCGTTGCTATTCTATCTATCGCCATGAACTATCGTGGCGACGGAGGATGAATAATGAATATTCGTGATCTTGAATACCTGGTAGCGTTAGCTGAGCATCGCCATTTTCGCCGCGCGGCGGACTCCTGCCACGTCAGCCAGCCCACGCTGAGCGGCCAGATCCGTAAGCTGGAAGACGAGCTGGGCGTGATGCTGCTGGAGCGCACCAGTCGTAAGGTTCTGTTCACACAGGCAGGTCTTCTGCTGGTGGATCAGGCGCGCACCGTGCTGCGCGAGGTCAAAGTGCTCAAGGAAATGGCAAGCCAGCAGGGGGAGGCCATGTCCGGCCCGCTGCATATTGGCCTGATCCCAACCGTTGGCCCGTACCTGTTACCGCACATCATTCCGATGCTGCACCAGACGTTCCCGAAACTCGAAATGTACCTGCACGAAGCGCAAACCCATCAGCTGCTGGCACAGCTGGACAGCGGCAAGCTCGACTGCGCCATTCTGGCACTGGTCAAAGAGAGCGAAGCGTTTATTGAAGTACCGCTGTTCGATGAGCCAATGATGCTGGCGATCTATGAAGATCACCCGTGGGCGAACCGCGATCGCGTGCCGATGGCCGATCTGGCGGGTGAAAAGCTGCTGATGCTGGAAGATGGCCACTGCCTGCGCGATCAGGCGATGGGCTTCTGCTTCGAAGCGGGTGCGGATGAGGATACCCATTTCCGCGCAACCAGCCTGGAAACGCTGCGTAATATGGTGGCGGCGGGAAGCGGTATTACGCTGCTGCCTGCGCTGGCGGTACCGCACGAGCGTAAACGTGATGGCGTGGTTTATTTGCCGTGCATTAAACCAGAGCCGCGTCGTACGATTGGCCTGGTCTATCGCCCTGGGTCACCGCTGCGCAGCCGCTATGAGCAGCTGGCAGAGGCCATCCGTGGTGCGATGGATGGCCATTTCGACAGCGCGTTAAAACAGGCGGTTTAAGCCGTTCAGCGCGGCTACCCGATAGGCTTCTGCCATGGTCGGGTAGTTAAAGGTGGTGTTAACGAAGTACTCAATGGTGTTACCACCACCTTTCTGCTCCATGATGGCCTGTCCGATATGAATGATTTCCGCGGCGCGTTCACCAAAGCAGTGAATGCCGAGGATCTCTTTCGTCTCGCGATGGAACAGAATTTTCAGCGTACCCACGCTCATCCCCACGATTTGCGCCCGCGCCAGATGTTTAAACTGCGCACGACCCACCTCGTAAGGCACCTTCATTGACGTCAGCTGCTGCTCGGTTTTCCCTACGGAACTGATTTCCGGGATGGTATAGATGCCCGTCGGGATATCTTCAATCAGATGTGCCGTCGCTTCGCCTTTCACCAGCGCCTGAGCCGCAATGCGTCCCTGGTCGTAAGCGGCTGAGGCCAGGCTTGGGTAGCCAATCACGTCGCCGACCGCGTAAACGTGCGGCAGGGCGGTCTGATACATGCTGTTGACCTTCAGCTGACCGCGGCTGTCGGTCTCAAGCCCGATATTTTCCAGCTGCAGTGAATCGGTATTGCCGGTACGGCCGTTGGCGTACAGGAGGCAGTCCGCTTTCAGTTTCTTGCCGGACTTGAGATGCATGATCACCCCGTCGTCGCAGCCTTCGATCTTCTCGTACTCTTCGTTGTGGCGAATGACCACGCCGCTGTTCCAGAAGTGGTAGGAGAGGGAATCCGACATCTCCTGATCGAGGAAGGCCAGCAGGCGGTCTCGAGTGTTGATCAGGTCAACTTTGACGTCCATTCCGCGGAAGATCGACGCATATTCGCAACCAATGACCCCTGCGCCATAGATAATGACGTGGCGGGGTTCATGGTGCAGGCTGAGAATCGAGTCGCTGTCGTAGACGCGCGGGTGCGAGAAATCCACATCGGCCGGATGGTACGGGCGTGAACCGCAGGCAATCACAAATTTTTCAGCGGTGATGGTTTCAACCGACCCGTCGTGGCATTCGAGTGCCAGGGTGTGTTCATCCACAAAATGCGCGTTGCCCTGCAAAATTTCACAGTGGTTACGCTCATAAAACCCCTGACGCATGCGCGTCTGCTGGTTAATGACGGTATCCGCGTGGTTCAGGATGTCGGCAAAGGAGGAACGAAGAAGTCGGGAGTGGTCGCTGTAAAGAGGGTTCTGGTTAAATTCGATAATGCGGCTAACGGCGTGGCGGAGGGCTTTCGAAGGGATGGTGCCCCAGTGGGTGCAACCGCCGCCGACATTATGGTAGCGCTCAATGACCGCTACTCTGGCTCCCTGTTTCACCAGACCCATAGCAGCGCCTTCGCCGCCGGGGCCGGAACCAATAACTATTGCGTCGTAATCGTAGGAATGTGGCATGGCAAGGCTTACCTGTTCTTATACATAAAAGCAACAGAATCATAACATCATTGGCAGGGTAACCCAATTATCGTTGTGCTTTTTTCCGGCAGTGGAGCACAAACCGCACGTAAACAATCATTCACAAAGCCAGGCAAACAGATTAATTTTATTCTCTGGTATAGTGCCATCAGGCCTTTGGAAGGATTCAACTATCGTGATGGGCGTAAGAGCACAACAAAAAGAGAAAACCCGGCGTTCGCTGGTGGAAGCCGCATTCAGTCAACTGAGTGCTGAGCGAAGTTTTGCCAGTTTGAGCCTGCGCGAAGTCGCACGCGAGGCCGGGATTGCGCCAACGTCCTTCTATCGTCACTTCCGTGATGTGGATGAACTGGGCCTGACTATGGTCGACGAGAGTGGTTTGATGCTGCGTCAACTGATGCGCCAGGCGCGTCAGCGTATCGCCAAAGGGGGCAGCGTGATCCGTACCTCTGTGTCGACCTTTATGGAATTTATCGGCAATAACCCCAACGCGTTTCGTCTGCTTCTGCGCGAGCGTTCGGGCACGTCTGCGGCGTTTCGTGCCGCCGTCGCGCGCGAAATTCAGCACTTCATCGCGGAACTTGCCGACTATCTTGAACTCGAAAACCATATGCCGCGTGCGTTTACTGAAGCACAGGCCGAGGCGATGGTGACAATTGTATTCAGCGCGGGTGCCGAAGCGCTGGATGTCAGCATTGAACAACGCAAGCAGCTTGAAGAGCGACTGGTATTGCAGCTCAGGATGATCTCCAAAGGCGCGTACTACTGGTATCGCCGTGAACAAGAGAAGTTGGCACATCAAACCGAAGAGTGAAGGTGAGTAATGAAACAGTCAGGTCAGGATAAAGGGACGCTGTTGCTGGCATTGATCGCTGGCTTATCCATTAATGGTACGTTCGCCGCTATTTTTAGCTCCATCGTGCCGTTTTCGATTTTCCCGCTTATTGCGCTGGTGCTGACGGTTTACTGCCTGCATCAACGTTACCTGAACCGCACCATGCCGGTGGGGTTACCGGGGCTGGCCGCCGCCTGCTTTATTCTGGGCGTATTGCTGTACAGCACGGTGGTGCGCGCGGAGTATCCGGATATCGGCTCTAACTTCCTGCCGGCGGTCCTGTCTGTGGCGCTGGTGTTCTGGATTGGTTCGCGCATGCGTAGCCGCAAGGGCCAGTTACCAGAGTAATGAATGATTTGTAGGGCAGGTAAGCGAAGCGCCACCTGCCAAAAACGCCGGATGGCGCTACGCTTATCCGGCCTACAGATCACCGTGCGGTAAGTAAAACACCGCACTCCATATGGTGCGTATACGGGAACTGATCGAACAGCGCCAGACGTTCAACCTTGTGCGTCTGGCCTAACGTTTCCAGGTTCTTGCACAGGGTCTCCGGATTACAGGAGATGTACAAAATACGCGGGTACGCCTGCACCATCTTCTCGGTTTCGCTGTCCAGGCCACTGCGCGGCGGGTCGACAAAAATCGTCTCACACTGGTAGCTCTTCAGATCGATGCCTTCCAGACGGTTAAACTGGCGTACGCCGTTCATCGCCTGCGTGAACTCTTCTGCGGCCATACGAATGATCTGCACGTTGTCGATATGGTTGGCGGCAATGTTGTACTGCGCGGCGGCAACCGACGGTTTGGCGATTTCCGTTGCCAGGACGCGATCGAAGTTACGCGCCAGCGCCAGCGAGAAGTTGCCGTTACCGCAGTAGAGCTCAAGCAGATCGCCCGTTGATCCTTCCGTCGCCTTCAGTGCCCACTCCAGCATCTGCACGTTCATTGCAGCGTTCGGCTGGGTGAAGCTGTTCTCGACCTGACGATAGACCATCTCTTTACCCGCCACCGGCAGACGCTCGTCGATGTAGTCCTGATCCAGCATGATTTTGGTTTTTGTCGCGCGGCCAATCAGGTGAACGTTGATGTTCTGCGCACGCAGCGCATCGCGCAGCGCTTCTGCCTGCTCGCGCCACTCGTCGTTCAGGGCTTTGTGGTACAGCAGGGAGACAATCGCCTGATTGCTTTGCGTGGTCAGGTAGTCAATCTGGAAAAGCTTGTTACGCAGTACCGGGTTGTTACGCACGCCGTCCATCATCAGCGTCATCAGCTGGTTGATAAGCTCACTCGCCGCCGGGAAGCTGTCCACGCGTATACGGGATTTCGTCTGCTGATCGAAAATGATGTGGTACAGGTCGTCACCGTCGTGCCAGATGCGGAACTCGGCGCGCATGCGGTAGTGGCTGACAGGAGAGCGGAACACCTCGGGAACGGGCGCGTTGAAAGGCGTCATCATACTTTGCAGGCGGACAACTTTCTCTGCCAGCTGCGCGTCGTACTGTTCTGTCGGGAGGTGTTCTGGGGTCATGATGCGTCCTGAGTGATAAAGAATTACGCGGCGATTGTAGGGATTGTTCAGGGGATGTCCAGATTTAATGGCCAATAGCTGTCTGGACATCCATACGTGTCTAATTGTAGCATTCTGTTTCCGGTCTCCTGAGAGTGAAAAGGGAATCCAGTGTAAATCTGGAGCTGACGCGCAGCGGTAAAGACTGGCGGGATGAGCGTTGTAGACACTGTGAAAATGGGAAGTCTTCATCCTTATATAGCCACCTAGCCCGAAGACCTGCCGGGATCACGTCGCATTTGGTTTCATCATCGCGTGCTATCGATGAGGCCTGCGGCATCCTTCTTATATTGTGGATGCTTTAACAATGATTAAAAAAGTATCGCTGTTGACGGCGTTGTCCGTCACGGCATTTTCGGGCTGGGCGCAGGATAGCGCAGACTCGTTGGTGGTGACGGCAAATCGTTTTGAACAACCTGAAAAAACTATTCTGGCTGCAAACACGGTTGTTACGCGTGCCGATATTGACCGTTGGCAGTCAACCTCGCTCCTGGATGTTATGCGCCGCCTGCCCGGCGTGGATACGGCGCAAAGTGGTGGGATGGGGCAACTCTCTTCTCTCTTTATCCGTGGCACCAACTCCAGCCACGTCCTGATCCTTGTTGATGGGATCCGCCTTAACCAGGCGGGCGTCACGGGGTCGTCCGATCTCAGCCAGTTCCCAATCTCCCTGGTACAGCGAATCGAATATGTTCGTGGACCGCGTTCGGCGGTATACGGCTCAGACGCGATCGGTGGCGTCGTAAACATTATTACTACTCGTGCGAAGGACGGTACCACGCTGAATGCTGGCGTAGGCTCGCACGGCTACCAGAATTATGGTGGCAGTACTCAGCAAACACTGGGCGACAGCACGCGCGTCACGCTTGCGGGTGATTATACCTATACCAAAGGATTTGATGTGGTTGCGGACGGCAACAATGGTGGCCTTGCCCAGACCGATCGCGACGGCTTTATGAATAAAACGCTCTACGGCGCACTGGATCACGCATTCTCAGATCAGTGGAGCGGTTTTGTTCGCGGCTTTGGCTACAGCAACCGTACGGCCTACGACGGTTACTACAGCTCCTTTACCCCTGACGTACTGGTCGATACCCGCCAGCTCTATAGTCAGACCTGGGATGCAGGATTGCGCTTCAACGATGACATCTTCCATTCACAACTGCTCACCAGCTATAGCCACAGCAAGGACTATAACTACGACCCGAATTTAGGCCGCTACGATTCGACAGCCACGCTGGATGAAATCAAGCAGTACAATGTCCAGTGGCTCAACTCCGTTGATGTTGGCCATGGGAACATTGGCGCGGGCGTTGACTGGCAGAAGCAGAGCACCGAGCCGGGTACAAACTACGTGACCAACGGCTACGACCTGCGTAACACCGGTGTTTACATGACCGGGCTGCAGCAGTTTGGTGACTTCACCCTGGAAGGAGCGGTTCGCAGCGATGACAACTCTCAGTTCGGTCGTCATGGCACCTGGCAAAGCAGTGCGGCCTGGGAGTTCGTGCAGGGTTACCGTTTCGTTGCTTCTTATGGTACGGCCTATAAAGCACCGAATCTGGGACAACTCTATGGTTTCTATGGCAATGACCATCTTGATCCAGAAGAGAGCAAACAGTGGGAAGGTGCGTTTGAAGGCCTGACGGCAGGCGTGAGCTGGCGCGTATCCGGCTACCGTAATGACGTTGATAATCTCATCGACTTCAATAATAACCTCCAGCAATATTACAACGTCGGTAAAGCACGCATTAAAGGTGTGGAAGCGACAGCATCGTTTGACACGGGGCCGTTGACGCATACTGTAGGCTACGACTACGTGGATGCCCGCAATGCCGAAACCAACGAACTTCTGGACCGTCGTGCTAAGCAACAGGTGAAATATCAGCTCGACACGCAGATCTATGATTTCGACTGGAGCCTGACTTATCACTATCTCGGTACGCGTTACGACACTGACTTTGGTACTTACCCGTCTGAGAAAGTAAAAATGGGCGGTGTAAGCCTGTGGGATGTCGCAGTTTCGTATCCTGTCACCTCACACCTTACAGTTCGTGGTAAAATAGCCAACCTGTTCGATAAAGATTACGAGACAGTTTATGGCTACCAAACTGCAGGACGGGAATACACCTTGTCTGGCAGCTACACCTTCTAATCCGCGTCCCACCGTGCTGGTGTTTGATTCCGGCGTCGGTGGGCTTTCGGTCTATGATGAGATTCGGCATCTCCTGCCGGATCTCCATTACATCTACGCCTTCGATAACGTCGCTTTCCCGTACGGGGAAAAGAGCGAAGATTTTATTGTCGAGCGCGTGGTGGAAATCGTCACTGCGGTACAAAAGCGCT
Source organism: Enterobacter sp. SGAir0187 (assembly GCF_002952735.2). Taxonomy (NCBI): domain Bacteria; kingdom Pseudomonadati; phylum Pseudomonadota; class Gammaproteobacteria; order Enterobacterales; family Enterobacteriaceae; genus Enterobacter; species Enterobacter sp. SGAir0187. The sequence continues at coordinate 2,747,512 of NZ_CP025034.2, forward strand.
ATCCCCTTGCGCTGGCCGTCATCGCCTGTAACACGGCGAGCACCGTTTCTCTTCCCGCCCTGCGCGAAAAATTCCAGTTCCCGGTTGTGGGCGTCGTCCCTGCAATAAAGCCTGCCGCGCGTCTGACAGCGAACGGCATTGTGGGCTTGCTGGCTACGCGAGGCACGGTAAAGCGTCCTTATACCCGAGAGCTGATCGACCGTTTCGCTAATGAATGCCAGATTGCAATGCTTGGCTCCGCAGAGCTGGTGGAGATGGCGGAAGCGAAACTGCACGGCGAGACGGTATCGCTCGAAGAGCTGCGTCGTATTCTTCGTCCGTGGCTGCGGATGCCCGAACCACCGGATACGGTTGTGCTGGGCTGCACCCACTTCCCTCTCTTGCATGAAGAGCTATTAGAAGTGCTTCCGGAGGGGACGCGGCTGGTGGATTCTGGTGCGGCGATCGCCCGTCGTACGGCCTGGCTGCTGGAGCACGAAGCGCCGGATGCGAAATCTACCGATGCAAATATCGCATTTTGCATGGCTATCACGAAAGAGACTGAGCAACTTTTACCCGTTTTACGCCGTTATGGCTTTGAAACGCTCGAAAAACTGGCGCTATAGCACGGTTTTGAGCAAAAAAGAGACGGTTGAAAGTTTTTTTTTAAAGAGGGGTTGTCAACGTCTGAGAACTCCCTATAATGCGCCTCCACTGACACGGAACAACGGCTTACAGGCCGCCGGGTTAGCGGGGTTCAGAGATGAACGCCAACAGAGAAAAGCGAAAATAATCACTTGACTCTGAATGAGGAAAACGTAATATACGGGACCTCGCAACGGTGAGCGAAAGCCGCGTTGCACTGCTCTTTAACAATTTATCAGACAATCTGTGTGGGCACTCAAAGTGACATGGATTCTTAATGTCTTCGGACAATAAATGAATACCAAGTCTCTGAGTGAACATGCGTAATTCATTACGAAGTTTAATTCACGAGCATCAAACTTAAATTGAAGAGTTTGATCATGGCTCAGATTGAACGCTGGCGGCAGGCCTAACACATGCAAGTCGAGCGGCAGCGGAAAGTAGCTTGCTACTTTGCCGGCGAGCGGCGGACGGGTGAGTAATGTCTGGGAAACTGCCTGATGGAGGGGGATAACTACTGGAAACGGTAGCTAATACCGCATAACGTCGCAAGACCAAAGAGGGGGACCTTCGGGCCTCTTGCCATCAGATGTGCCCAGATGGGATTAGCTAGTAGGTGGGGTAACGGCTCACCTAGGCGACGATCCCTAGCTGGTCTGAGAGGATGACCAGCCACACTGGAACTGAGACACGGTCCAGACTCCTACGGGAGGCAGCAGTGGGGAATATTGCACAATGGGCGCAAGCCTGATGCAGCCATGCCGCGTGTATGAAGAAGGCCTTCGGGTTGTAAAGTACTTTCAGCGGGGAGGAAGGTGTTGAGGTTAATAACCTCAGCAATTGACGTTACCCGCAGAAGAAGCACCGGCTAACTCCGTGCCAGCAGCCGCGGTAATACGGAGGGTGCAAGCGTTAATCGGAATTACTGGGCGTAAAGCGCACGCAGGCGGTCTGTCAAGTCGGATGTGAAATCCCCGGGCTCAACCTGGGAACTGCATTCGAAACTGGCAGGCTAGAGTCTTGTAGAGGGGGGTAGAATTCCAGGTGTAGCGGTGAAATGCGTAGAGATCTGGAGGAATACCGGTGGCGAAGGCGGCCCCCTGGACAAAGACTGACGCTCAGGTGCGAAAGCGTGGGGAGCAAACAGGATTAGATACCCTGGTAGTCCACGCCGTAAACGATGTCGACTTGGAGGTTGTGCCCTTGAGGCGTGGCTTCCGGAGCTAACGCGTTAAGTCGACCGCCTGGGGAGTACGGCCGCAAGGTTAAAACTCAAATGAATTGACGGGGGCCCGCACAAGCGGTGGAGCATGTGGTTTAATTCGATGCAACGCGAAGAACCTTACCTACTCTTGACATCCAGAGAACTTTCCAGAGATGGATTGGTGCCTTCGGGAACTCTGAGACAGGTGCTGCATGGCTGTCGTCAGCTCGTGTTGTGAAATGTTGGGTTAAGTCCCGCAACGAGCGCAACCCTTATCCTTTGTTGCCAGCGGTCCGGCCGGGAACTCAAAGGAGACTGCCAGTGATAAACTGGAGGAAGGTGGGGATGACGTCAAGTCATCATGGCCCTTACGAGTAGGGCTACACACGTGCTACAATGGCGCATACAAAGAGAAGCGACCTCGCGAGAGCAAGCGGACCTCATAAAGTGCGTCGTAGTCCGGATTGGAGTCTGCAACTCGACTCCATGAAGTCGGAATCGCTAGTAATCGTAGATCAGAATGCTACGGTGAATACGTTCCCGGGCCTTGTACACACCGCCCGTCACACCATGGGAGTGGGTTGCAAAAGAAGTAGGTAGCTTAACCTTCGGGAGGGCGCTTACCACTTTGTGATTCATGACTGGGGTGAAGTCGTAACAAGGTAACCGTAGGGGAACCTGCGGTTGGATCACCTCCTTACCTTAAAGAACCTGCCTTTGCAGTGCTCACACAGATTGTCTGATGAAAAAACAGCAGTAAAAATCTCTGCAGGCTTGTAGCTCAGGTGGTTAGAGCGCACCCCTGATAAGGGTGAGGTCGGTGGTTCAAGTCCACTCAGGCCTACCAAACTCCTTTTAAAGGATGAGCGGTACAGAGATTGCAAAACGATGGGGCTATAGCTCAGCTGGGAGAGCGCCTGCTTTGCACGCAGGAGGTCTGCGGTTCGATCCCGCATAGCTCCACCATCTTTTACTGCGAACCCAAGAAAACTTCAGAGTGAACCTGAAAAGGTGCACTGCGAAGTTTTGCTCTTTAAAAATCTGGATCAAGCTGAAAATTGAAACGACACATCTTAATGGTGTGTTCGAGTCTCTCAAATTTTCGCAATCATGAAGTGAAACATCTTCGGGTTGTGAGGTTAAGCGACTAAGCGTACACGGTGGATGCCCTGGCAGTCAGAGGCGATGAAGGACGTGCTAATCTGCGAAAAGCGCCGGCGAGGTGATATGAACCTTTGACCCGGCGATGTCCGAATGGGGAAACCCAGTGTGATTCGTCACACTATCGTTAACTGAATACATAGGTTAACGAGGCGAACCGGGGGAACTGAAACATCTAAGTACCCCGAGGAAAAGAAATCAACCGAGATTCCCCCAGTAGCGGCGAGCGAACGGGGAGCAGCCCAGAGTCTGAATCAGCTTGTGTGTTAGTGGAAGCGTCTGGAAAGTCGCACGGTACAGGGTGACAGTCCCGTACACGAAAACACACAGGTTGTGAACTCGAAGAGTAGGGCGGGACACGTGGTATCCTGTCTGAATATGGGGGGACCATCCTCCAAGGCTAAATACTCCTGACTGACCGATAGTGAACCAGTACCGTGAGGGAAAGGCGAAAAGAACCCCGGCGAGGGGAGTGAAAAAGAACCTGAAACCGTGTACGTACAAGCAGTGGGAGCACCTTCGTGGTGTGACTGCGTACCTTTTGTATAATGGGTCAGCGACTTATATTCTGTAGCAAGGTTAACCGTATAGGGGAGCCGAAGGGAAACCGAGTCTTAACTGGGCGTTAAGTTGCAGGGTATAGACCCGAAACCCGGTGATCTAGCCATGGGCAGGTTGAAGGTTGGGTAACACTAACTGGAGGACCGAACCGACTAATGTTGAAAAATTAGCGGATGACTTGTGGCTGGGGGTGAAAGGCCAATCAAACCGGGAGATAGCTGGTTCTCCCCGAAAGCTATTTAGGTAGCGCCTCGTGAACTCATCTTCGGGGGTAGAGCACTGTTTCGGCTAGGGGGCCATCCCGGCTTACCAACCCGATGCAAACTACGAATACCGAAGAATGTTATCACGGGAGACACACGGCGGGTGCTAACGTCCGTCGTGAAGAGGGAAACAACCCAGACCGCCAGCTAAGGTCCCAAAGTCATGGTTAAGTGGGAAACGATGTGGGAAGGCACAGACAGCCAGGATGTTGGCTTAGAAGCAGCCATCATTTAAAGAAAGCGTAATAGCTCACTGGTCGAGTCGGCCTGCGCGGAAGATGTAACGGGGCTAAACCATGCACCGAAGCTGCGGCAGCGACGCTTATGCGTTGTTGGGTAGGGGAGCGTTCTGTAAGCCGTTGAAGGTGTGCTGTGAGGCATGCTGGAGGTATCAGAAGTGCGAATGCTGACATAAGTAACGATAAAGCGGGTGAAAAGCCCGCTCGCCGGAAGACCAAGGGTTCCTGTCCAACGTTAATCGGGGCAGGGTGAGTCGACCCCTAAGGCGAGGCCGAAAGGCGTAGTCGATGGGAAACAGGTTAATATTCCTGTACTTGGTGTTACTGCGAAGGGGGGACGGAGAAGGCTATGTTAGCCGGGCGACGGTTGTCCCGGTTTAAGCATGTAGGCGGAGGTTCCAGGTAAATCCGGTACCTTTTAACGCTGAGGTGTGATGACGAGGCACTACGGTGCTGAAGTAACAAATGCCCTGCTTCCAGGAAAAGCCTCTAAGCATCAGGTAACATTAAATCGTACCCCAAACCGACACAGGTGGTCAGGTAGAGAATACCAAGGCGCTTGAGAGAACTCGGGTGAAGGAACTAGGCAAAATGGTGCCGTAACTTCGGGAGAAGGCACGCTGATATGTAGGTGAAGCCCCTGCGGGTGGAGCTGAAATCAGTCGAAGATACCAGCTGGCTGCAACTGTTTATTAAAAACACAGCACTGTGCAAACACGAAAGTGGACGTATACGGTGTGACGCCTGCCCGGTGCCGGAAGGTTAATTGATGGGGTTAGCGGCAACGCGAAGCTCTTGATCGAAGCCCCGGTAAACGGCGGCCGTAACTATAACGGTCCTAAGGTAGCGAAATTCCTTGTCGGGTAAGTTCCGACCTGCACGAATGGCGTAATGATGGCCAGGCTGTCTCCACCCGAGACTCAGTGAAATTGAACTCGCTGTGAAGATGCAGTGTACCCGCGGCAAGACGGAAAGACCCCGTGAACCTTTACTATAGCTTGACACTGAACACTGGTCCTTGATGTGTAGGATAGGTGGGAGGCTTTGAAGCGTGGACGCCAGTCTGCGTGGAGCCGTCCTTGAAATACCACCCTTTAATGGCTGGTGTTCTAACGTAGACCCGTGATCCGGGTTGCGGACAGTGTCTGGTGGGTAGTTTGACTGGGGCGGTCTCCTCCCAAAGAGTAACGGAGGAGCACGAAGGTTAGCTAATCCTGGTCGGACATCAGGAGGTTAGTGCAATGGCATAAGCTAGCTTGACTGCGAGAGTGACGGCTCGAGCAGGTGCGAAAGCAGGTCATAGTGATCCGGTGGTTCTGAATGGAAGGGCCATCGCTCAACGGATAAAAGGTACTCCGGGGATAACAGGCTGATACCGCCCAAGAGTTCATATCGACGGCGGTGTTTGGCACCTCGATGTCGGCTCATCACATCCTGGGGCTGAAGTAGGTCCCAAGGGTATGGCTGTTCGCCATTTAAAGTGGTACGCGAGCTGGGTTTAGAACGTCGTGAGACAGTTCGGTCCCTATCTGCCGTGGGCGCTGGAGAATTGAGGGGGGCTGCTCCTAGTACGAGAGGACCGGAGTGGACGCATCACTGGTGTTCGGGTTGTCATGCCAATGGCACTGCCCGGTAGCTAAATGCGGAAAAGATAAGTGCTGAAAGCATCTAAGCACGAAACTTGCCCCGAGATGAGTTCTCCCTGAGACTTTAAGTCTCCTGAAGGAACGTTAAAGACTATGACGTTGATAGGTCGGGTGTGTAAGCGCAGCGATGCGTTGAGCTAACCGATACTAATGAACCGTGAGGCTTAACCTTACAACGCCGAAGATGTTTTGGCGACGAGACGAACAATCAAAATTCAGCCTTGATACAGATTAAACAGAATTTGCCTGGCGGCTTTAGCGCGGTGGTCCCACCTGACCCCATGCCGAACTCAGAAGTGAAACGCCGTAGCGCCGATGGTAGTGTGGGGTCTCCCCATGTGAGAGTAGGGAACTGCCAGGCATCAAATTAAGTAGTAAGCCGGTGCATTAATCCGGTGGTTACAAGCAGTCTTCGGTGGAGCGGTAGTTCAGTCGGTTAGAATACCTGCCTGTCACGCAGGGGGTCGCGGGTTCGAGTCCCGTCCGTTCCGCCACTTATTAAGACATTAAGCCTGCCTTACTGGCAGGCTTAATGGCAAAAAACTTTAGGGGCGTAGCTCAGTTGGTAGAGCACCGGTCTCCAAAACCGGGTGTCGCGAGTTCGAGTCTCTCCGCCCCTGCCATATATAATCCTTTGCTTCGGCAAAGGATTTTTTTTGCCTGTAATCCTGTAAAATGCCTCTTCTTACTATTCAGCCAGCATTCCTGCTGGCTGATGTATCAATCCATTACATTGATTTTTAAAAGATCTTTTATCTGTGACTGCTTATCACTGTTTTGCAGCCAAATCGCATACAGCGGCCTGGTAAGCGTGGTGGAATCCAACACCGTATGCAGCCCCGCTTTAGTGTCTGCCCAGCGAACAGGTAACCAGGTACAACCTCTCAGCAAGGGCAGTTGCTGACAGGCGATCTCCGCAGAACTGGTCGTTAACTGTGGAACATCATCAGGTGCAATCAACCCCGTCTCATGCTGCTGAAAATCTGGCCCCCATTCGAGACGCAAATAGGTCAGGTCTGCCTTCATCATCGACGGTTCAGAGGCATACAGTGCCAGGCCAAACTGACCGACGATCTGGCTGCTAAATTCGTCCATCTTGGGGGCTTCGGTTGTGATCAGAAGATCAAGCTGACGCTCATGAAGTTGCTTAACCAGCGACTGCCGTTGCGCAATCCTGGCTTCAAATTGCAGGTGGCTATGAGAGTGATAAAGCCGGGTAAGCCACTGACTTAGCATACATTCCCACAGGGAAGCGCTGGCCCCTATCGAGAACTCATTATGCCTCGAAGTATGTGCAACCTCTTTGCGTGCCGCTTGCCAGGTATTCATCAGCGTTTCTGCGTACGGCAGCAGTTTTTCACCGGCGGGCGTGAGGCGAATATTGTTGCGATGGCGGGTAAAAAGATTCACACCCAGTTGATTTTCCAGCTGTCGAATACGAAAACTGACCGCTGACTGCGTCAGGTAAAGGGCTTCCGCTGCTCGCCCAAAGTGGCGTGTTCTGCTCACTTCAAGGAAAGTTTTAAGCAATTCCGTATCCACATCTTTCTCCGCAAAATTATTTGTCGTTATGATTTAAATGTTTTGTTTTACACTCTGTCAAGCGTAACTAATACTCCGCGCCATAAATAGCTCGGCCAAAGAATTAGGAGCGTGTAGGATGGCGGAAAGCTTTACGACGACTAATCGTTTTTTCGACAATAAACATTATCCGCGCGGGTTCTCTCGTCACGGCGATTTCACCATCAAAGAAGCTCAACTGCTTGAGCGCCATGGTTATGCCTTTAACGAGCTGGATCTGGGTAAGCGTGAACCTGCAACCGAAGACGAAAAACAGTTTGTTTCTGTTTGCCGTGGTGAGCGTGAGCCGCAGTCTGAAGCGGAACGTGTGTGGATCAAGTATATGGCACGCATTAAGCGTCCAAAGCGCTTCCATACGCTGTCTGGCGGTAAGCCGCAGATGGAAGGTGCTGAAGACTACACCGAGTCTGATGACTAAGATGATAAGAAGGGGCTACGGCCCCTTTTTTTTATGCCAGCAACTTCTGCAGATGCAGCAGCAAACGATCGATAGCGCGATAGCTCAGCGCCTCCTGCAAGTGTTTCCTCTCAATGTCAGTACATCCCTCCACGTCAGCAATGGTTCTGGCCACTTTTAGCAAACGCTGCCACGCACGTATAGATAGCCCAAAGCGCGTCAACGTCTCCTCCAGCCATACCGCATCCTCACTGTTAAGGGCACAAAACTGCCGGATCCCGGCATTATCCAGCCGCGCATTTAGCCTGTTCTGGCGAGTGTACTGTCGTGCCTGGGCGGCGATCACCCGCTCGCGTACCTTCGCAGAGCTTTCACCCGTGATGCCCGTCTGCCTGAGCAGGCCCGGAGGAGGAAGCGGGATTTCGAGAGATAAATCGAAACGGTCGAGGAACGGACCGGATAACTTTCCCAGATAGCGCAGCGTCTGCTCTGGCGTACAGCGGTTATGATTGCCCTGGTAGTGTCCCGTCGGGCTGGGATTCATCGCAGCGACCAGTTGAAACTGCGCGGGATAGCTTATTTTGGCCCGCGTGCGCGAGATATGTATTTCGCCAGATTCAATAGGTTCTCTCAGCGCATCCAGCACGCGGCGCTCAAACTCGGGCAGCTCATCGAGAAACAAAATGCCATTGTGCGCCAGTGAGATCTCACCCGGCCCGGGGATAGACCCGCCGCCGACCATTGCCGTCAGTGAAGCGCTATGATGTGGGGAACGAAAAGGACGACGGCGCCACTGTTTTTGCAACGATGCAGAACTGATGAGGCTATATATGGCAGCGCTTTCCAGCGCTTCATGGTTATTGAGAGGTGGAAGTAACCCACTCAGCCTGCTCGCCAGCATCGTTTTCCCCGTACCTGGCGGGCCAATCAACAGAAGATTGTGTCCACCTGCGGCCGTAATCTCCAGTCCCCGCTTCCCTTGCTCCTGTCCCATAATCTCGCTGAGATCCTCCGGGACGTCGGCTATAACCTCGTCACACTCCTCCGGTTCGGACAATTCATGTCGTCCTTCCAGCCAGGCACAAACTTCCTGTAAATGCCCCGCGATGAGGCATCCTTTTTCCGCGATAAGACTCACTTCTGATGCGTTTTCATTCGCCACAATGATTTGCCGGCCTGATCGTATGGCCTCCAGCGCTCCCGATATCGCGCCGGGAACGCCTCTCAGCGCGCCTGTGAGCGCGAGTTCACCCACGAACTCATACGAGCCTAGCCTTGTCGTATTAAGCTGCTCAGAAGCCGCGAGAAGGGCAATTGCGATAGGTAAATCGTATCGGCCCCCTTCTTTAGGCAGGTCGGCGGGAGCAAGGTTGATGGTGATCTTCTTCGCAGGGAAGGTATAACCGCTATTTATTATTGCGCTGCGAACGCGATCCCTGGCCTCTTTAACCGTCGTTTCAGGTAAACCGACAAGCGTGAGTCCGGGTAGCCCATTACTCAAATGAACCTCAACGGAAACAAGCGGTGCCTTTACCCCGAGAGCCGCACGCGTATAAACAACTGACAGTGACATTTGCACTACCTCCTGGTGTGACTATGCCAGCGCCTTTTTTGTCTGTTTAGCGTCATTTTGCTGATTTACGCCGCCTGTTCAGAGATTTTAAGCGCACGCTGAAACAATTGCATAACCGTGGAAGCTTCCTCGCAGAATGTAAAAAGCCCCGTTTTGACGTTAAGAACTGCAGTAAAAAAATGAAAAATATTCATTTTCTAATTTCTTTATATAAAACAAAGATTTTAAGAAATATGATTCGCTGCCTAATCAAATCCGTCATAAATAAATCTTGTGTTTGATTTAAAAACTGTGATAACTCTTTAGGTATTCCTTCGAACAAGATGCAAAAAGAACTGAAAATGACAGCCCTTCTACGAGTGATTAGCCTGGTCGTGATTAGCGTGGTGGTGATTATTATCCCACCGTGCGGGGCTGCACTTGGACGAGGAAAGGCTTAGAAATCAAGCCTTAACGAACTAAGACCCCCGCACCGAAAGGTCCGGGGGTTTTTTTATGACTAAAAAACGTAAATGAGGAGCAGAGAATGACGACTAGCACAAAATTCTGTTTCTCCCGATTTATGACGGGGAACTAACTATGAATGGGGCACAGTGGGTAGTACATGCGTTGCGCGCGCAGGGAGTCGAGACAGTATTCGGTTATCCAGGTGGCGCAATTATGCCGATTTACGATGCACTGTATGACGGCGGCGTGGAACATCTCTTGTGCCGACACGAGCAGGGCGCAGTGATGGCGGCCATTGGCTACGCCCGCGCGACCGGCAAAACCGGCGTGTGTATGGCGACGTCAGGCCCGGGCGCAACTAACCTCATCACCGGCCTGGCTGACGCGCTGCTGGACTCTGTTCCCGTTGTTGCCATCACCGGGCAGGTGGCGTCTCCGTTCATCGGTACCGACGCTTTTCAGGAAGTCGATGTACTGGGTTTATCGCTGGCCTGCACCAAACACAGTTTCCTCGTTCAGTCTCTGGAAGAGCTGCCGCGCGTAATGGCAGAAGCGTTCGAAGTGGCCAGCTCAGGCCGTCCTGGTCCGGTTCTGGTCGATATCCCGAAAGATATCCAGGTGGCACCTGGCGATCTGGAACCCCACTTCTCCACCGTTGAAAGCGACGACGCGTTTCCGCATGCGGAAGTTGAAGAGGCCCGTCAGATGATGGCGCAGGCGAAACAGCCGATGCTGTACATCGGCGGTGGCGTCGGGATGGCGCAGGCCGTTCCCGCCCTGCGTGAATTTATCGCGGTAACGCAAATACCTGCCACCTGCACGCTGAAAGGGTTGGGTGCGGTAGATGCAGACTATCCGTACTATCTGGGCATGCTGGGGATGCACGGCACCAAAGCGGCAAACCTGGCGGTGCAGGAGTGCGATCTGCTCATCGCCGTAGGTGCCCGTTTTGACGACCGCGTTACCGGCAAGCTGAATACCTTTGCGCCGAGCGCCAAAGTGATCCATATGGATATCGACCCGGCGGAGATGAACAAGCTGCGTCAGGCGCACGTTGCCCTGCAGGGCGATCTCAACGCGCTGTTACCGGCATTGCAGCAGCCGCTGGATATCAATGCATGGCGTCAGCACACCGCCGATATGTGCGCTGAACACGCCTGGCGTTACGATCACCCGGGCGAGGCCATCTACGCGCCGCTGCTGTTGAAGCAGTTGTCCGACCGTAAACCGACAAACAGCGTGGTGACGACCGATGTCGGCCAGCATCAGATGTGGTCAGCCCAGCACATGACCTACACTCGTCCGGAAAACTTCATCACGTCCAGCGGGTTAGGGACGATGGGCTTCGGCCTGCCAGCCGCCGTTGGTGCGCAGGTTGCCCGCCCGAACGATACTGTTATCTGTATCTCCGGTGACGGCTCCTTCATGATGAACGTTCAGGAGCTCGGCACCGTTAAGCGTAAGCAGTTGCCGCTGAAAATCGTCTTGCTCGACAACCAGCGTTTAGGGATGGTTCGCCAGTGGCAACAGCTGTTCTTCCAGGAGCGTTACAGCGAAACGACGCTCACCGATAACCCCGATTTCCTCACGCTGGCCAGCGCCTTTGGCATCCCTGGTCAGCACATCACCCGTAAAGATCAGGTTGAAGCGGCGCTCGACACCATGCTGAACAGCGAGGGGCCTTACCTGCTTCATGTCTCAATCGATGAACTCGAGAACGTCTGGCCGCTGGTACCGCCTGGTGCCAGTAACTCACAAATGATGGAGAAATTATCATGATGCAGCATCAGGTCGCCGTACAGGCTCGCTTCAACCCGGAAACCTTAGAACGCGTTTTGCGCGTGGTGCGTCATCGTGGTTTTCAGATTTGCTCTATGAATATGGAGACGGCCACTGACGCCCAAAACATCAGTATCGAATTAACCGTTGCCAGCCCGCGGTCGGTCGACTTACTGTTTAGTCAGTTATCAAAGCTGGTAGACGTTGCCCATGTTGCCATCTGCCAGAGCACAACCACATCACAACAAATCCGCGCTTAAGCGTGACAGGACGAAAAAATGACGACAAAAAAAGCTGATTACATTTGGTTCAACGGTGAGATGGTTCGCTGGGAGGACGCGAAGGTCCACGTGATGTCCCACGCGCTGCATTACGGTACCTCCGTGTTTGAAGGCATCCGCTGCTACGATTCTCACAAAGGGCCAGTGGTGTTCCGCCATCGCGAACACATGCAGCGTCTGCATGACTCAGCCAAAATTTATCGTTTCCCGGTATCTCAGAGCGTGGATGAGCTGATGGAAGCCTGTCGCGACGTGATCCGTAAGAACAACCTGACCAGCGCCTATATTCGTCCGCTGGTCTTCGTGGGCGACGTCGGTATGGGCGTGAACCCGCCAGCGGGCTATACCACGGATGTGATCATTGCCGCGTTCCCGTGGGGTGCCTACCTGGGCGCAGAAGCCCTGGAGCAGGGGATCGACGCAATGGTTTCTTCCTGGAATCGCGTTGCGCCAAACACCATCCCGACCGCCGCGAAAGCAGGCGGTAACTACCTTTCTTCCCTGCTGGTCGGCAGCGAAGCGCGCCGTCACGGCTACCAGGAAGGTATCGCGCTCGATGTAAATGGCTACATCTCCGAAGGCGCAGGTGAAAACCTGTTTGAAGTGAAAGACGGCATTCTGTTTACGCCGCCATTCACCTCGTCCGCGCTGCCGGGCATCACCCGTGACGCCATCATTAAGCTGGCGAAAGACCTGGGTATCGAAGTGCGCGAGCAGGTGCTGTCCCGCGAATCCCTCTATCTGGCCGATGAAGTATTTATGTCCGGTACTGCGGCTGAAATCACGCCGGTACGTAGCGTAGACGGTATCCAGGTGGGCGAAGGCCGCTGTGGCCCGGTCACCAAACGCATTCAGCAAGCGTTCTTTGGCCTCTTCACCGGCGAAACAGAAGATAAATACGGCTGGTTGGATCAGGTTAATCACTAAATATAAATTTGGGACGGCACGCACCGTCCCATTACATAGTCAGACGGGAGTAAATAAAGCATGCCTAAGTATCGTTCAGCCACCACCACCCACGGCCGTAACATGGCGGGTGCCCGCGCACTATGGCGCGCCACCGGAATGACCGACGCCGATTTCGGCAAGCCAATTATCGCCGTGGTGAACTCCTTCACCCAGTTCGTCCCGGGCCATGTGCACCTGCGCGATCTGGGTAAGCTGGTTGCCGAGCAAATCGAGGCCTCCGGCGGTGTGGCGAAAGAGTTCAACACCATTGCGGTGGATGACGGTATCGCGATGGGCCACGGGGGCATGCTCTATTCACTCCCGTCGCGCGAGCTGATCGCCGACTCGGTGGAGTACATGGTTAACGCCCACTGCGCCGATGCAATGGTCTGTATCTCCAACTGCGACAAAATCACCCCGGGGATGCTGATGGCCTCCCTGCGCCTGAATATTCCGGTGATCTTCGTCTCCGGTGGCCCAATGGAAGCGGGGAAAACCAAGCTCTCCGACAAAATCATCAAGCTCGACCTGGTCGATGCGATGATTCAGGGTGCGGATCCGAAGGTTTCTGACGAGCAGAGCGATCAGGTGGAACGCTCCGCGTGTCCGACCTGCGGCTCCTGTTCCGGTATGTTCACGGCGAACTCCATGAACTGCCTGACCGAAGCGCTGGGTCTTTCTCAGCCGGGCAACGGCTCGCTGCTGGCGACCCATGCCGACCGTAAGCAGCTGTTCCTCAATGCCGGTAAACGTATCGTTGAGCTGACTAAGCGCTACTACGAACAGGACGACGCCAGCGCGCTGCCGCGCAGCATCGCCAGTAAAGCGGCATTCGAGAACGCCATGACCCTGGATATCGCCATGGGAGGTTCCACCAACACCGTTCTGCACCTGCTGGCCGCCGCGCAGGAAGCCGAAATCGACTTCACCATGAGCGACATCGACAAGCTGTCCCGTAAAGTGCCGCAGCTGTGTAAGGTCGCGCCGAGTACGCAGAAGTACCACATGGAAGACGTGCACCGTGCCGGTGGCGTCATCGGTATTCTCGGGGAGCTGGATCGCGCCGGGCTGCTGAACCGTGACGTGAAAAACGTGCTCGGTCTGACGCTGCCGGAATCGCTGGATCAGTACGACGTGATGCTGACCAAAGACGACGCGGTGAAAAAAATGTTCCGCGCCGGTCCTGCCGGTATTCGTACCACCCAGGCATTCTCGCAGGATTGCCGCTGGGACACCCTGGACGATGACCGCGCCGAAGGCTGCATCCGCTCGCTGGAACACGCCTACAGCAAAGACGGCGGTCTGGCCGTGCTGTACGGTAACTTTGCAGAAAATGGCTGCATCGTGAAGACCGCTGGCGTGGACGACAGCATCCTGAAATTCACCGGTCCGGCGAAAGTGTACGAAAGCCAGGATGAAGCGGTAGACGCCATCCTCGGCGGTAAAGTGGTGGAAGGCGACGTGGTGGTCATCCGTTATGAAGGGCCAAAAGGCGGCCCGGGTATGCAGGAGATGCTCTACCCAACCACCTTCCTGAAATCGATGGGCCTCGGTAAAGCCTGCGCGCTGATCACCGACGGGCGTTTCTCCGGCGGCACCTCTGGTCTCTCCATCGGCCACGTTTCACCGGAAGCGGCAAGCGGCGGCAACATTGCCATCATCGAAGACGGCGACCTGATCGAAATCGACATTCCGAATCGCGGCATTCAGCTCAAGCTGAGCGACCAGGAGATCGCGGCTCGTCGTGAAGCCCAGGAGGCCCGCGGCGACAAAGCCTGGACGCCGAAAGACCGTCAGCGTGACGTCTCCTTCGCCCTGCGCGCCTACGCGAGCCTTGCCACCAGTGCAGATAAAGGCGCGGTGCGCGATAAATCGAAACTTGGGGGCTAACGATGGCCGAGTCGCAACCCTTATCCGCCGCCCCTGAGGGGGCGGAATACCTGAGAGCGGTGCTGCGCGCGCCGGTCTATGAAGCCGTGCAGGTCACTCCCCTGCAGAAAATGGAAAAACTCTCTTCTCGCCTCGACAACGTCATTCTGGTGAAGCGCGAAGATCGTCAGCCGGTGCACAGCTTCAAGCTGCGCGGCGCCTACGCGATGATGGCCGGGCTGACCGACGAGCAAAAAGCGCGCGGCGTGATTACCGCCTCGGCAGGTAACCATGCGCAAGGCGTAGCGTTCTCGTCTGCTCGCCTGGGTCTGAAAGCGCTGATCGTGATGCCGGTTGCTACCGCAGACATCAAGGTCGACGCGGTGCGCGGTTTCGGCGGCGAAGTCTTACTCCACGGGGCCAACTTTGACGAAGCCAAAGCCAAAGCGATTGAGCTGGCGCAGCAGCAGGGGTTCACCTGGGTGCCGCCGTTCGACCACCCGATGGTGATTGCCGGGCAGGGGACGCTGGCGCTTGAACTGCTGCAGCAGGATGCCCATCTCGACCGCGTTTTTGTCCCGGTGGGCGGCGGCGGTTTAGCCGCAGGCGTGGCGGTGCTGATCAAACAGCTAATGCCGCAGATCAAAGTCATTGCCGTGGAAGCGGAAGACTCCGCCTGCCTGAAAGCGGCGCTGGAGGCCGGGCATCCGGTCGACCTGCCGCGCGTCGGGCTGTTTGCCGAGGGCGTGGCGGTGAAGCGTATTGGCGACGAAACGTTCCGCCTGTGCCGGGAATATCTCGACGATATCGTCACGGTGGACAGCGATGCCATCTGCGCGGCGATGAAAGATCTGTTCGAGGACGTGCGTGCGGTGGCGGAACCGTCCGGCGCGCTGGCGCTGGCGGGCATGAAAAAATACATCGCCCAGCACAACATTCGCGGCGAGCGTCTGGCGCACGTGCTTTCCGGTGCCAACGTGAACTTCCACGGTCTTCGCTACGTGTCCGAGCGCTGCGAGCTGGGCGAACAGCGTGAAGCGCTGCTGGCGGTGACTATTCCGGAAGAGAAGGGCAGCTTCCTGAAGTTCTGTCAGCTGCTGGGCGGTCGTTCGGTGACGGAATTTAACTACCGTTTTGCCGATGCCAAAGATGCCTGCATTTTTGTCGGCGTGCGTCTGAGCCGTGGCGTGGAGGAGCGCAAAGAGATCCTCAACCTGCTGCATGAAGGCGGCTATAGTGTGGTCGATCTCTCTGACGATGAGATGGCGAAGCTGCACGTGCGTTACATGGTCGGTGGCCGTCCGTCGAAGCCGCTCAAGGAACGCCTGTTCAGCTTTGAGTTCCCGGAATCGCCGGGCGCGCTGCTCAAGTTCCTGCACACGCTGGGCACGCACTGGAATATCTCTCTTTTCCACTACCGCAGCCACGGCACCGACTACGGCCGCGTGCTGGCGGCGTTCGAGTTGGGCGAGCACGAGCCCGATTTCGAAACGCGGCTGAACGAACTGGGCTATGAGTGTCACGACGAAACCCATAACCCGGCGTTCCGGTTCTTCCTGGCAGGCTAGTGGTAGAGCTGTGCGTAGGCCGGGTAAGCGTCGCACCACCCGGCTTCAGTGGTTCGGCAATATCGTCCAGAACGCATCAATAAGCGGCTCATACAGCCGCTTTTTTTGTGCGCATACGCCAAGCTCAAACGGCGTTTTCTCATCGCTGCGTTCCAGAATCATCACGCGATTGCGCACCGGTTCCGGGCTGTTTTCCAGCACCACTTCCGGCAGCAGCGCCACGCCGCAGCCGAGCGCCACCATCGACACCATCGCCTCATGGCCGCTGACGGTAGCGTAAATCGACGGGTTGCTGATCTTCTGGCGGCGGAACCACAGCTCAATACGACGGCGCACCGGCCCCTGATCGGCCATGATAAACGGCACCGTCGACCAGTCCGGTTTTTCCACCGACACCTGATTACGCACCGGGCAGGGCAGCGCCGGGGCAATCAGCACCACCGCCAGATTCTCCAGCATCGAGAACGCTACCGCGCCCGGCAGGGTTTCCGGCTTCCCGGCAATGGCGAGATCCGCTTCGCCGGTCACCACTTTTTCCATTGCGTCGGCGGCGTCGCCGGTAGTGAGCTTAATTTCAACTGACGGATGCGCTGCGCGGAAGCGGTCAAGGATGGGCGGCAGATGGCTGTAGGCGGCGGTCACGGAGCAAAAAATATGCAGTTCACCGGAGAGTGACGGCCCCTGCTGATCGATAGAGTGCCGCAGCTGCTGGTACTGCAACAGCGTCTGCTGGGCAAAAATGCGTAGCTCTTCGCCCGCTTCCGTGAGGGTGACGGTGCGGTTATCGCGCACGAAAAGCGGCTGGCCGAGGTCTTCCTCAAGGCGCTGGATCTGGCGCGAAAGCGTGGACGGGCTGACGTGCATCGCCCGGGCGCTGCGGCCAAAGTGACGGCTTTCCGCCAGGTGCAGGAACATTTTTAGATCGCGTAAATCCACCGATTCCACTCCCTCTTTTTACATTGCAAAAATTGCAATGTGACGTTGTGAATATATCAATTTCCGCAATAAATTTCCTGTTGTAATGTGGGTACATTCTCGCTGAAACGCGAACCGAACAATAAGACACACAACATCACGAGGTATCACCCATGGCTAACTACTTTAATACACTGAATTTGCGCCAGCAGCTGGCGCAGCTGGGCAAATGCCGCTTCATGGCGCGCGATGAATTTGCCGATGGCGCAAGCTACCTTCAGGGTAAAAAAGTGGTCATCGTCGGCTGTGGCGCACAGGGTCTGAACCAGGGCCTGAACATGCGTGACTCCGGTCTGGATATCTCCTACGCCCTGCGCAAAGAAGCGATTGCCGAGAAGCGCGCTTCATGGCGTAAAGCGACCGAAAACGGCTTCAAAGTGGGTACCTACGAAGAGCTGATCCCGCAGGCGGATCTGGTGGTTAACCTGACGCCGGACAAGCAGCACTCTGACGTAGTGCGTTCCGTACAGCCGCTGATGAAAGACGGTGCCGCGCTGGGTTACTCCCACGGCTTTAACATCGTTGAAGTGGGCGAGCAGATCCGTAAAGACATCACCGTGGTGATGGTGGCACCGAAGTGCCCGGGTACCGAAGTACGTGAAGAGTACAAGCGTGGTTTCGGCGTGCCGACGCTTATCGCAGTTCACCCGGAAAACGAT
Organism: Enterobacter sp. SGAir0187; assembly: GCF_002952735.2. Lineage (NCBI taxonomy): Bacteria > Pseudomonadati > Pseudomonadota > Gammaproteobacteria > Enterobacterales > Enterobacteriaceae > Enterobacter > Enterobacter sp. SGAir0187. The sequence goes on from NZ_CP025034.2 coordinate 2,765,287, forward strand.
CCGAAAGGCGAAGGTATGGCGATTGCCAAAGCATGGGCAGCGGCGACCGGCGGCCACCGTGCGGGCGTGCTGGAATCTTCCTTCGTTGCCGAAGTGAAATCCGACCTGATGGGTGAGCAGACCATTCTGTGCGGCATGCTGCAGGCCGGTTCTCTGCTGTGCTTCGATAAGCTGGTGGAAGAGGGTACCGACCCGGCATACGCGGAAAAACTGATTCAGTTCGGCTGGGAAACCATCACCGAAGCGCTGAAGCAGGGCGGTATTACGCTGATGATGGACCGTCTGTCCAACCCGGCAAAACTGCGTGCTTACGCGCTGTCTGAACAGCTGAAAACCATTATGGCGCCGCTGTTCCAGAAACATATGGACGACATCATCTCCGGCGAATTCTCTTCCGGCATGATGGCGGACTGGGCCAACGACGATAAGAAACTGCTGACCTGGCGTGAAGAGACCGGTAAAACCGCGTTCGAAACCGCGCCACAGTATGAAGGTAAAATCGGCGAGCAGGAGTACTTCGATAAAGGCGTCCTGATGATCGCGATGGTGAAAGCGGGCGTTGAGCTGGCGTTCGAAACCATGGTGGATTCCGGTATCATCGAAGAGTCTGCGTACTACGAATCACTGCACGAGCTGCCGCTGATTGCGAACACCATCGCTCGTAAGCGTCTGTACGAAATGAACGTGGTGATCTCTGATACCGCAGAATACGGTAACTACCTGTTCTCTTACGCCTGCGTACCGCTGCTGAAAGAGTTTATGACCACGCTGCAGCCGGGCGATCTGGGTAAAGCGATTGCAGAAGGTGCCGTGGACAACGCACAGCTGCGCGATGTGAACGAAGCGATTCGCAGCCACCAGATCGAGAAAGTGGGCCACAAACTGCGTGGCTACATGACCGACATGAAGCGTATCGCGGTAGCGGGTTAATAACTTTGTCGGGTGGCGCTTCGCTTACCCGACCTACAAAACCGTAAGATGTAGGCCGGGTAAGGCGTAGCCGCCACCCGGCTTTTTTATTTGCGATACAGCACTTTAATCACGTGGTAGCCGAACTGCGTGTGCAGCGGGCCAGTTGGCTCCAGCACCGGGCAGGAGAAGACCACTTTATCGAACGCCGGTACCATCTGACCCTGGCGGAATTCACCCAGATCGCCGCCGCGTTTGCCTGACGGACAGATGGAGTGCTTCTTCGCCAGTTTGCCGAAGTCGGCGCCGTTTTTAATCTGCTCCAGAAGATCCAGAGCCAGTTTCTCTTCTTTAACAAGAATATGCAGTGCTGCTGCTGTTTTTGCCATGATCGTGCCTTGAGTGGTATGGATTAGGCTCGCTATACTACCACGCTGTTATTCTCCCCTCCTGACTTTCATTGAGTGATCATTTATGCGTTTAAACCCCGGACAACAACAAGCCGTCGAATTTGTCACCGGACCGTGTCTGGTGCTGGCGGGGGCTGGATCCGGTAAAACCCGCGTGATCACCAACAAAATTGCGCACCTGATCCGCAGCTGTGGCTATCAGGCCCGGCACATTGCGGCGGTGACGTTTACCAATAAAGCGGCGCGTGAAATGAAAGAGCGTGTTGGTCAGACGCTGGGGCGCAAAGAGGCCCGGGGCCTGATGATCTCCACCTTCCACACGCTGGGGCTGGATATCATCAAGCGCGAGTATGCGGCGCTGGGCATGAAGTCCAACTTCTCCCTCTTTGATGACACCGACCAGGTGGCGTTGCTCAAAGAGCTCACCGAGGGATTGATCGAAGATGACAAGGTGCTGTTGCAGCAGCTGATCTCGACGATCTCAAACTGGAAAAATGATCTGATGACCCCGGCCCAGGCCGCGGCGATCGCCAAAGGCGAACGGGATCGCATCTTTGCCCACTGCTATGGTCTGTACGATGCGCACATGAAAGCGTGCAACGTGCTGGACTTCGACGACCTGATCCTGCTGCCGACGCTGCTGCTGCAGCGTAATGAAGAGGTTCGCGAGCGCTGGCAGAACAAAATCCGTTACCTGCTGGTGGATGAGTATCAGGACACCAACACCAGCCAGTACGAGCTGGTGAAGCTGCTGGTGGGGCAGCGCGCGCGTTTCACCGTGGTCGGCGATGATGACCAGTCAATTTACTCCTGGCGCGGCGCGCGTCCGCAAAACCTGGTGCTGCTGAGCAAAGATTTTCCGGCGCTGCAGGTGATTAAGCTGGAGCAGAACTACCGCTCCTCCGGGCGTATCCTGAAGGCCGCAAACATCCTGATTGCCAATAACCCGCACGTGTTTGAGAAGCGTCTCTTCTCCGAGCTGGGCTACGGGACGGAGCTGAAAGTGCTCAGCGCCAATAACGAAGAGCATGAAGCGGAGCGCGTCACCGGTGAACTGATCGCCCATCACTTCGTCAATAAAACCGAATATAAGGATTACGCGATCCTCTATCGCGGGAATCACCAGTCGCGCGTCTTTGAAAAGATGCTGATGCAGAACCGCATTCCGTACAAAATCTCGGGCGGAACCTCGTTCTTCTCACGGCCAGAGATCAAAGACCTGCTGGCCTATCTGCGCGTACTCACTAACCCGGATGACGACAGCGCGTTTCTGCGCATTGTGAATACGCCAAAACGCGAGATTGGCCCGGCGACGCTGCAAAAACTCGGCGAGTGGGCGATGACGCGTAACAAAAGCCTGTTTACCGCCAGCTTCGACATGGGGCTAAGCCAGACGTTAACCGGTCGCGGCTATGATTCGTTAACGCGATTCACCCACTGGCTCGGCGAAGTGCAGCGTCTCGCGGAGCGCGAGCCGGTGGCGGCGGTACGCGATCTGATCCACGGCATTGACTACGAATCCTGGCTGTACGAAACCTCTGCCAGCCCGAAAGCGGCAGAAATGCGTATGAAAAACGTTAACCAGCTTTTTAGCTGGATGACCGAAATGCTGGAAGGCTCTGAGATAGATGAGCCGATGACGTTAACGCAGGTGGTCACCCGCTTTACCCTGCGCGACATGATGGAGCGCGGCGAGAGCGAAGAAGAGGCCGATCAGGTTCAGCTGATGACGCTGCATGCGTCAAAAGGGCTGGAGTTCCCGTATGTCTATCTGGTCGGTATGGAAGAGGGGTTGTTACCGCATCAGAGCAGCATTGATGAAGACAACGTCGACGAGGAGCGCCGCCTGGCCTACGTGGGGATCACCCGCGCGCAGAAAGAGCTGACGTTCACACTGTGTAAAGAGCGCCGTCAGTATGGCGAACTTGTCCGCCCGGAGCCGAGCCGTTTCCTGCTGGAACTGCCGCAGGATGACCTGATCTGGGAGCAGGAACGCAAAGTAATTACTGCGGAAGAGCGGATGCACAAGGGGCAGGCTAACGTCGCGAACATTCGCGCCATGCTGGCAAAAGCCAAAGAGAAAGGATAATGATGAGTAGGCCGGGTAAGGCGAAGCCGCCACCCGGCAATGTTCAGCGTATTACTTCACTTCCAGCACCCAGTGCACATAGCTCTGCCACTGGCACTCCTGCTCGATCATCTCTGCCCCAAGCGGGTGACGTTCAATCCAGTTTTCCGGCAGCGTCAGCGACAGTTTTTCGTCATCAGCCACCAGGCCGATCGCAGGCAGCAAATCATCGCGACGGCGGCTGGCAAACAGAATCGCCAGACGCAGCAGGCGGCACAGATGTTCGGCCACGCGCGGCGGTACGGCGTTTTGCTGATGCAAAGACGAGAGATCAACGGCATTGGTCTGGTTCAGCAGCAGCGTTGCCAGCAATTTTTTCTGCGCAGGTGTATAGCCCGGTAAATCCAGGTTGCGCACCAGATACGCTGCATGAGCCGGTGCCTGCTTAAAATCAATGCTCAGCCCCACTTCATGGAGCGCACAGGCGCTCAGCAGTAAATCGCGGCTCAGTGGTTCAAGATCCCAGACGTTAGCGACCTGATCGGCGAAGCGTGACGCCAGCTGCGATACGCGCCCTGCCTGATCGATATCAACCAGAAAACGACGCTGCACGTTGCGCAGGGTACGGCTGCGGATGTCCTGATCGACCGACAGATGCAGCATCCCGTAGACCAGACCTTCACGCAGCGCGCCGCCGGCCAGGGTCATACACTGGATGTTCAGTTCGGTGAAAATAGCGATCAGAATAGCCAGCCCGCTCGGGAAAACCAGCGCGCGTTCGAGCGTCAGGCCTTCAATTTCCAGCTCTTCAAGGCGTCCACACTGAATGGCGCGCTGTTTTAGCTGCTGAAGCTTGGCAAGCGTAATCCGCTCGTCCATTCCCTGCGCCATCATGATTTCCTGCAGGGCCTGCACGGTGCCCGACGCACCCACGCACACTTTCCAGCCGTGATAGCGCAGCTCGTCCATGACGGGACGTAGCACCTCGCGCGCCGCATTTTCTGCCTCGTCGAAGTTCTCTTTACCCAGATTACGATCGGTAAAGTAGCGCTCAAGCCAGGTCACGCAGCCCATCGACAGGCTGAACAGCGAGGTTGCCTGCGCGCCGGTGCCGGTCACCAGCTCGGTACTGGCACCGCCGATATCTACCACCAGGCGGCGATCGTCACCCCCCGTGGTATGTGCAACCCCCTGATAAATCAGGCGAGCTTCTTCTTCACCGCTGATAACCTGAACCGGACAACCGAGAATTTCCTGCGCTCTGGCAATAAAATCCACGGCGTTAACCGCCAGACGGAGTGTCGCAGTGGCGACCACGGTGATTTGGGCATGCGGGATATCCTGCAGACGCTCGGCAAAGAGTCGCAGACACTGCCAGCCACGTTCCATGGCTTCAGGTGAGAGGTGATTGTCGCTGCTCAGGCCCGCCGCGAGGCGGACCTTGCGCTTAATGCGCGTCAGCGTTTGTATGCTTCCCGCCACCTCGCGCACAACCAGCATATGAAAACTATTCGAACCGAGATCAATTGCCGCATAAAGCGAGGTGGAGCTGAGCATATTGTTTAACCTGAACGACGACGATTACGCGGTGCGCCGCCTGAACGACGCGGACCATTGCCGGAGCGTGGGCGGGTTAGACGCTTAGGCGGCGGCAGTTCGCTTAACAGCGCTTCCGGATTGTATTTGCTCTGCGGAATAGAGTGACCGATGTAGGTCTCAATGGCCGGAAGATTCAGCGCATACTCTTCACACGCAAGGCTAATTGAGTGACCGCTTGCGCCCGCACGACCGGTACGACCGATACGGTGTACATAGTCTTCACAGTCGTCTGGCAGATCGTAGTTAAAGACGTGCGTCACGGCCGGAATGTGTAAACCACGTGCCGCCACGTCGGTGGCCACCAGAATATCGAGATCGCCACGGGTAAATTCTTCAAGAATGCGCAGGCGTTTTTTCTGCGCGACATCGCCGGTTAACAGGCCAACACGGTGGCCGTCTGCAGCCAGATGGCCCCAGATGTCTTCACAGCGGTGTTTGGTGTTTGCGAAGATAATGGCGCGATCTGGCCACTCTTCTTCAATCAGCGTTTGCAGCAGGCGCATCTTCTCTTCATTCGAAGGATAGAAGAGCTCTTCTTTAATGCGGTGACCCGTTTTCTGCTCCGGTTCCACTTCCACGTACTCGGCGTTGTTCATCTGTTCGAACGCCAGTTCGCGCACACGGTAGGAGAGGGTTGCTGAGAACAGCATATTCAGGCGCTGATTGGCCGGAGGCATACGGCGGAACAGCCAGCGGATGTCTTTAATGAAGCCCAGATCGTACATGCGGTCAGCTTCATCGAGCACCACAACCTGGATTGCACCGAGGTTAATGTGGTTCTGTTTGGCGTAATCGATAAGACGACCAGTGGTACCGATCAGGATATCCACACCGCTTTCCAGCACTTTCAGCTGTTTATCGTAGCCGTCGCCGCCATAGGCCAGGCCAAGCTTCAGGCCGGTAGCCTGCGCCAGGGGTTCAGCGTCTGCGTGGATCTGTACCGCCAGTTCTCGCGTCGGGGCCATAATTAGCGCGCGCGGCTGGTTAACTTTGCGGTCTGCAATCGCTGGGTGAGAAAGTAAATAATGAAACGTTGACGTTAAAAACGCCATCGTTTTGCCGGTACCGGTTTGCGCCTGCCCGGCAACATCGCGACCGGCCAGCGTCAGCGGCAGCGCGAGGGCCTGAATGGGCGTGCAGTTATGAAACCCTTTATTTTCAAGGGCTTCAATCACCTTCGGGTGCAGCGCGAAGTCGGAAAACTTCTGTTCTGTTAAATGTGTTTTGCTCATAGTGTGGTAGAATATCAGCTTACTATTGCTTTACGAAAGCGTATCCGGTGAAATAAAGTCAACCTTTAGTTGGTTAATGCGACATCAACACGTCGTTGGTGGAGACAAAACCAACGTACCAGGCTTATTCCTGTGGAGTTATATATGAGCGATAAAATTATTCACCTGACTGACGACAGTTTTGACACGGACGTACTTAAGGCTGACGGGCTGATCCTCGTCGATTTCTGGGCTGAATGGTGTGGTCCTTGCAAAATGATCGCCCCGATTCTGGATGAGATCGCCGACGAATATCAGGGCAAACTGACCGTTGCCAAGCTGAACATCGACCAGAACCCGGGCACCGCACCAAAATACGGTATCCGTGGCATTCCGACCCTGCTGCTGTTCAAAAACGGCGAAGTGGCGGCGACCAAAGTGGGCGCGCTGTCCAAAGGTCAACTGAAAGAGTTCCTGGACGCTAACCTGGCGTAAGGTTTCTCCGCTGCGCGTTCAGAGCTCCCGGCTAAATGATCTGGAACTCTGGACGCCCGGCTGAAGTCGTGCTAAGTTAGCTATGACTTCGTTTTAAACATATCTTGTTGTTTGAATCTTGTTTTACCCGATACTTCCCGCTGTTGACATATCCAGTGCGTGAAGTGGCTAAATTCCGGGCTTGTCACTCAATCCGTCTTGTCGTTTCAGTTCTGCGTTCTTTCCCTGTGACCAGACAGCGAACAGACATGAGTTGATGGCCGCTAAACAGGCATGGATGACCCTGCCATACCATTCACAACATTAAGTTCGAGAATCACCCCGAGTTTAAGAACCCACACCATTATGAATCTTACCGAATTAAAGAATACGCCGGTTTCTGAGCTGATCACTCTCGGCGAAAATATGGGGCTGGAAAACCAGGCTCGTATGCGCAAGCAGGACATCATTTTCGCCATCCTGAAGCAGCACGCTAAGAGTGGCGAAGATATCTTTGGCGACGGTGTGCTGGAGATATTGCAAGACGGATTTGGTTTCCTCCGCTCTGCAGACAGCTCCTACCTCGCCGGCCCTGACGACATCTACGTATCCCCCAGCCAAATCCGCCGTTTCAACCTCCGCACTGGTGACACCATTTCAGGTAAGATTCGTCCTCCTAAAGAGGGTGAACGCTACTTTGCGCTGTTGAAAGTCAATGAAGTTAACTTCGACAAACCGGAAAATTCGCGTAATAAGATCCTCTTTGAGAACTTAACGCCGCTGCACGCGAACTCTCGCCTGCGTATGGAACGTGGTAACGGTTCGACCGAAGACTTAACCGCGCGTGTTCTGGATCTGGCATCACCTATTGGTCGCGGCCAGCGTGGTCTGATTGTGGCGCCGCCAAAAGCGGGTAAAACCATGCTGCTGCAGAACATCGCACAGAGCATCGCCTATAACCACCCAGACTGTGTGCTGATGGTGCTGCTGATTGACGAACGTCCGGAAGAAGTGACCGAGATGCAGCGTCTGGTTAAAGGTGAAGTGGTTGCTTCAACCTTCGACGAGCCAGCATCTCGCCACGTTCAGGTTGCGGAAATGGTTATCGAGAAGGCGAAACGCCTGGTTGAGCACAAGAAAGACGTTATCATCCTGCTCGACTCCATCACCCGTCTGGCGCGTGCCTACAACACCGTGGTGCCAGCGTCCGGTAAAGTATTGACCGGTGGTGTGGATGCTAACGCCCTGCATCGTCCGAAACGCTTCTTCGGTGCTGCACGTAACGTGGAAGAGGGCGGCAGCCTGACTATCATCGCGACGGCGCTGATCGATACCGGTTCCAAAATGGACGAGGTTATCTACGAAGAGTTCAAAGGTACAGGCAACATGGAACTGCACCTCTCTCGTAAGATCGCTGAAAAACGCGTCTTCCCGGCTATCGACTACAACCGTTCCGGTACCCGTAAAGAAGAGCTGCTCACCACCCAGGAAGAGCTGCAGAAAATGTGGATCCTGCGCAAAATCATCCATCCAATGGGTGAAATTGACGCGATGGAGTTCCTCATTAACAAACTGGCGATGACCAAAACCAACGATGACTTCTTCGACATGATGAAGCGCTCGTAACGTAAATAAAGCCAGTGAACGCCACGTTTTTACGTGGCGTTTTTCTTTTATGGACTATACGCTAGTACCACCTACTCCCAATTTTGACCGGTCAGTGCGACAATAAGATAATTCGCACAGTAAAAACATTAATAGCTTGAATAATAAACAAATGGAACTGTAAGAGGTTTGCTTTATAACTTCAGGCTCAGCGCCTTGATGGTTATACTTCCTTGACTAACATTTGTTGAGAACATCCATTGTGAACCTACTTGATACGTTTACTGAACTAACCAGTATTTTCTTGTTTACCACCTGCTTTTTGTTTCTGGCACGTAAGGTGGCGAAATATCTGGGGTTAGTGGATAAACCCAACTTCCGTAAGCGTCATCAAGGCATGATCCCTCTGGTCGGTGGCATCTCTGTTTTTGCGGGGATCTGCTTCACTTTTGCTATCGCGGATTACTATATCCCGCATGCCAGGCTGTATCTGACCTGCGCGACCGTGCTTGTCGTGGTTGGTGCCCTCGACGACCGTTATGATATTAGCGTGAAAATTCGCGCCTTCGTTCAGGCTGCTGTGGCTATCGCTATGATGGTGTTCGCTAAGCTGCATTTGAGTAGCCTGGGCTATATTTTTGGCTCCTGGGAGATGGAACTCGGTCCGTTCGGTTATTTCCTGACGCTTTTTGCCGTGTGGGTGGCGATTAACGCATTCAACATGGTTGACGGTATTGATGGTTTGCTGGGAGGCCTGTCCTGCGTCTCATTTGCCGCAATTGGTTTCATTTTATGGTTCGATGGGCAATATAGCCTTGCTATGTGGTGTTTTGCCATGATTGCGGCCATTCTGCCTTATATCCTGTTAAATCTCGGCGCATTGGGCCGGCGCTATAAAGTTTTCATGGGTGATGCGGGTAGCACGCTTATCGGCTTTACTATCATTTGGATCTTGCTGGAAACCACTCAGGGTGATGTACACCCCATTAGCCCGGTAACGGCATTATGGATTATCGCTATCCCGTTAATGGATATGGTTGCGATCATGTATCGCCGCCTGCGTAAAGGGATGAGTCCTTTCTCTGCTGACCGTCAGCACATTCATCATTTGATCATGCGAGCAGGATTCACTTCCCGGCAGGCATTTGTGCTTATTACGCTTGCGGCTGCTATTCTGGCGGGGATTGGCGTAACGGCAGAATATACACATTTTGTGCCTGAATGGGCTATGTTGGTATTGTTCTTGCTAGCTTTTTCTCTCTACGGCTACTGCATCAAGCGCGCATGGAAGGTAGCACGCTTCATTAAACGTATTAAACGCAGGATGCGTCGTAACAGTGGCAAACATACAACATTAACTAAGTAAAACCGGGACTATGATGACTCAACCGTTGGCGGGAGCGAAATCAGTGTTAACAGAGAATGAGCTGGATATTCGGGGTTTGTTTCGTGTGTTATGGACAGGCAAACTTTGGATTGCGGGGATCGCGCTGGGATTTGCACTGTTAGCGCTGGCCTATACATTCTTTGCAAAACAAGAGTGGAGCGCCACGGCAATCACGGACAAACCAACGGTTAACATGCTCGGGGGATACTATTCCCAGCAGCAATTCCTGCGAAATCTGGATATCAAAGCCAGTCTTGCAACGCCAGACCAGGCCTCCGTTATGGATGAAGCCTATAAAGAGTTTGTGATGCAACTGGCTTCGTGGGATACCCGCCGCGACTTCTGGTCCCAGACGGATTACTACAAGCAGCGTCGGGTTGATAACACCAAAGCCGATGCCGCCCTGCTGGACGATCTGATTAACAATATCCAGTTTATGCCGGGCGACGCGCTGCGTAACGTGAATGACAGCGTCAAGCTAATTGCAGAAACCGCGCCGGATGCTAACAACCTGTTGCGCCAGTATGTCGCGTTTGCCAGCCAGCGTGCTGCAAGCCATCTTAACGAAGAGCTTAAAGGTGCCTGGGCGGCTCGTACCATCCAGATGAAAGCACAGGTGAAACGTCAGGAAGAGGTGGCGAATACCATTTTCGGTCGCCGCGTGCATAACATTGAGCAGGCGCTGAAAATTGCGGAGCAGCACAATATTTCCCGTACTGAGACGGACGTGCCGGCCGATGAGCTGCCTGATTCAGAGATGTTCCTTCTTGGCCGCCCGATGCTGCAGGCGCGCCTGGAAAACCTGAAGGCCGTTGGGCCTGATTTTGACCTCGATTACGATCAAAATCGCGCGATGCTTAATACGCTTAATGTTGGCCCATCCCTGGATCCGCGTTTTCAGACCTATCGTTATTTGCGAACGCCTGAAGAACCTGTAAAACGCGACAGTCCGCGCCGCGCATTCCTGATGATCATGTGGGGGATTGTGGGCGCACTCGTTGGTGCTGGCGTGGCGTTAACGCGTCGTCGTACAAACTAAGAATGCCTTTTACGATGAAGGCTGCGGCCTTCATCGCCTAATCGAAGAGAATCGATGTGAAAGTACTAACCGTATTTGGCACCAGGCCGGAGGCCATTAAGATGGCACCTCTGGTTCATGCGCTGGCCTGCGATCCTGATATTGAAGCGAAAGTGTGCGTCACGGCCCAGCACCGGGAGATGCTCGATCAGGTTTTAACCCTCTTCTCCATCGTCCCGGATTACGACCTCAATATTATGAAACCGGGGCAAGGGTTAACGGAGATAACCTGTCGCATTCTGCAAGAACTTAAGCCGATCCTGGAGTCATTTAAGCCTGACGTGGTGCTGGTACACGGTGATACCACCACTACCGTGGCGACAAGTCTGGCCGCGTTCTACCAGCGAATTCCTGTTGGACATGTTGAGGCGGGGCTGCGTACCGGCAATCTTTATTCGCCGTGGCCGGAAGAGGCCAACCGCACGTTAACGGGCCATCTGGCGATGTACCACTTTGCGCCAACGGAAAACTCTCGTCAGAACCTGCTGCGTGAAAATATCGCCGATAATAAAATCTTTGTAACCGGCAATACGGTCATTGACGCGTTAATTTGGGTACGTGACCGCGTCCTGGCAAACAGCGATCTTCAGAAAGCGCTCGCAGCCCGCTATCCGTTCCTTCACAACGGCAAAAAAACCATTCTGGTCACTGGTCATCGACGCGAAAGCTTTGGCCGGGGTTTTGAGCAAATCTGTCACGCGCTGGCTGAAATCGCCGCGCAGAACGACGATGTGCAAATTGTCTATCCAGTACACCTTAACCCTAACGTCAGCGAGCCGGTCAATCGTATTCTGGGCCACGTCGAAAACGTTCTGCTGATCGAACCTCAGGACTACCTGCCGTTTGTCTGGCTGATGAATCATGCCTGGCTGATCCTTACCGATTCCGGCGGCATCCAGGAGGAAGCACCTTCCCTTGGCAAACCGGTGCTGGTTATGCGTGAAACGACCGAACGTCCGGAAGCCGTCAAAGCCGGTACGGTGCGTCTGGTCGGCACCAACGCACAGCTCATCGTCGAAGAGGTCACGCGCCTGCTGCATGACGATGAAGCGTATCAGGCAATGAGCCGGGCCCATAATCCGTATGGCGACGGGCAGGCTTGTGGTCGTATTTTGCATGCACTTAAACACAATCGGGTATCGCTATGAGTTTTACTACCATCTCTGTCATTGGTCTTGGCTACATTGGCTTGCCCACCGCGGCGGCGTTTGCCTCTCGTCAAAAACAGGTTGTCGGTGTGGATATCAACGCCCGCGCGGTGGAAACCATTAACCGTGGCGAAATTCATATTGTCGAGCCCGATCTTGACCGCGTGGTGAAAGAGGCTGTGGACGGAGGCTTCCTGCGTGCCAGCACGACCCCTGTGGAAGCGGATGCCTACCTGATTGCCGTTCCAACGCCCTTTAAAGGCGACCATGAGCCCGACATGGTCTACGTCGAGGCGGCGGCAAAATCCATCGCACCTGTGCTGAAGAAAGGGGCGCTGGTGATCCTGGAATCGACCTCTCCGGTTGGTGCTACCGAGCAGATGGCGCAGTGGCTGGCCGACGCGCGCCCTGATTTACGTTTCCCGCAGCAAGTGGGGGAGCAGGCGGATATCAACATCGCCTACTGCCCGGAGCGCGTACTCCCGGGCCAGGTCATGGTCGAACTGATTAAAAACGACCGCGTCATTGGCGGTATGACGCCCGTCTGTTCCGAACGCGCCAGCGCGCTGTACAAGATTTTCCTGGAAGGCGAATGCGTGGTGACCAACTCCCGCACCGCCGAGATGTGCAAGCTGACGGAAAATAGCTTCCGCGACGTCAATATCGCTTTTGCGAACGAACTGTCGCTGATCTGCGCCGATCAGGGGATTAACGTCTGGGAGCTGATTAGCCTGGCGAATCGCCATCCGCGTGTAAATATTCTCCAGCCAGGCCCGGGCGTGGGCGGACACTGTATCGCCGTCGATCCGTGGTTTATTGTGGCGCAGAACCCAGCGCAGGCGCGCCTGATTCGCACCGCGCGTGAAGTCAACGACAGCAAACCTCACTGGGTGCTCAATCAGGTTAAAGCGACGGTAGCGGATTGTCTGGCAGAGAGCGGCAAGCGCGCCAGCGAGCTGAAAATTGCCTGCTTTGGTCTGGCATTTAAACCGAATATTGACGACCTGCGTGAAAGCCCGGCGATGGAAATTGCCGAGATGATTGCCGAATGGCACAAGGGTGAAACGCTGGTGGTTGAGCCGAATATCCATGAATTACCGGCAAAACTGGCGGGACACTGCACGCTGACGGCGCTGGACGACGCGCTGGCGACGGCGGACGTGCTGGTGCTGCTGGTGGATCATAAAGCGTTTAAAGCGACGCCTGGTGATGCAGTGCGTCAGCAGTATGTGGTTGATACCAAAGGCGTCTGGCGTTGAGCAACCTGAACGGGGTACTCGAGCCCCTGCAGTGGGAGAGTGCCTTTTTCGGCCTGCCATCGGCCATCGTGCGTCTGCGCGATGACGCGCCGGTACTGGCTGAACCGGATTTTACCGCCTGGCAACGGGTGCAGGCGAAGATTCCGGCGGAGCGCGTCGATCTGCTTGACGCGCTCCAGCAGCACGGCTTTCAGCTGGTTGAAGGTGAGGTCGATCTTTCCATTACCCTCACCCGGCACGATGCGTCCGGCGCGGAAATGGCAACCGAGCAGGATATTCCCGTGCTGCGTCAGATGGCGGCTCAGGCGTTTGCGCAGAGTCGCTTTCGTGCGCCCTGGTATGCACCTGACGATAGCGGGCGTTTCTATGCCCAGTGGATAGAGAATGCCGTCAAAGGCACCTTTGACCACGTCTGCCTGGTTTTCCGTGCAGGGGACGGTCAACTCCAGGGGTTCGTTTCGCTTCGCAAGCTCAACGCGCGCGAGGCGCGTATTGGCTTATTAGCCGGGCGCGGCATGGGTGAGAAACTCATGCAGGCGGCGCTGCACTGGGCGCAGGAGCAACAGCTTGTGACGCTGCGGGTCGCGACCCAACTGGGCAACACCGCCGCGCTTAAACGTTATATTGCGAGTGGTGCCAACATCGACGCCACCGCCTACTGGTTATACAGGTGACAAGATGATTCCATTTAACGCACCACCCGTCGTCGGAACTGAACTCGACTATATGCAGTCTGCCATGGGCAGCGGCAAACTCTGCGGTGACGGCGGTTTTACCCGTCGCTGTCAGCAGTGGATGGAACAGCGTTTTCGCAGCGCCAAAGTGCTGCTGACCCCGTCCTGTACGGCATCGCTGGAAATGGCCGCGCTGCTGCTGGATATCCAGCCCGGTGATGAAGTGATCATGCCGAGCTACACCTTCGTTTCCACCGCGAACGCGTTTGTCCTGCGCGGGGCGAAAATCGTCTTTGTGGATATCCGCCCGGATACCATGAACATTGATGAGACGCTGATTGAAGCGGCGATCACCGACAAAACGCGCGCGATCGTGCCGGTTCACTACGCGGGCGTGGCCTGTGAAATGGACACCATCATGGCCATCGCCAAAAAACATGATCTGTTTGTGGTGGAAGATGCCGCGCAGGGCGTGATGTCTACCTACAAGGGGCGCGCGCTGGGCACCATCGGCCACATCGGCTGCTTTAGCTTCCACGAAACCAAAAACTACACGGCAGGCGGAGAAGGTGGCGCGACGCTGATTAACGACCGGGCGCTCGTGGAGCGTGCGGAAGTGATCCGCGAAAAAGGCACCAACCGCAGCCAGTTCTTCCGCGGCCAGGTGGACAAATATACCTGGCGCGATATTGGTTCAAGCTATCTGATGGCGGATCTGCAGGCCGCGTACCTGTGGGCGCAACTGGAAGCCGCGGATCGCATCAACCTGCAGCGTCTCTCCCTGTGGCAAACCTATTACGATGCCCTTGAGCCTCTGGCCAAAGCCGGGCGTATTGAGCTGCCAACCATTCCGGCAGATTGCGTCCACAACGCGCACATGTTCTACATCAAGCTGCGCGATAACGACGACCGCAGCCAGCTCATTGCCTGGTTGAAAGAAGCCGAAATTATGGCGGTGTTCCACTATATTCCGCTGCACTCCAGCCCGGCGGGCGAAGCGTTTGGAACCTTCGCGGGTGAAGACCGTTACACCACCAAAGAAAGTGAGCGGTTGCTTCGTCTGCCTCTTTTCTACAACCTCGCGCCAGTTAACCAGCGTACGGTGATTAATACCCTCCTGAGTTATTTCGGCTGATATGTCTCTGGCAAAAGCATCGGTGTGGACCGCCGCGTCCACGCTTGTAAAAATTGGCGCCGGGCTGCTGGTCGTCAAGCTGCTGGCGGTCTCATTTGGCCCCTCTGGCGTGGGGCTGGCGGGTAATTTCCGCCAGCTTATTACCGTCCTTGGGGTGCTGGCCGGTGCCGGTATTTTTAACGGCGTGACCAAATACGTTGCGCAGTACCATGATGATGCGGCTCAGCTTCGCAGGGTCGTGGGCACCTCCTCAGCGATGGTCACGGGTTTTTCGACCCTAATGGCGATTATCTTTCTGCTGGCGGCGGCGCCCATCAGCCAGGGATTATTCGGCCACACCCACTATCAGGGGCTGGTGCGTCTGGTCGCATTGGTGCAGATGGGGATTGCCTGGGCTAACCTGCTGCTGGCGCTGATGAAAGGGTTTCGTGATGCTGCCGGGAACGCGCTTGCCTTAATCCTGGGCAGCGTTATCGGCGTGATTGCCTATTATTTCTGCTATCGCCTGGGTGGCTATGAAGGCGCACTGCTGGGGCTGGCGCTGGTCCCGGCGCTGGTTGTTGTGCCTGCGGCGCTTATGCTGATGCGTCGGGGCGTCATCCCGCTGAGCTACCTGAAACCGCAATGGGATAAAGTGCTTGCCAGTCAGTTGGGTAAATTTACCCTGATGGCGCTCATCACCTCCGTCACGCTGCCGGTGGCCTACGTGATGATGCGAAACCTGCTGGCAGCGCATTATAGCTGGGATGAAGTCGGGATCTGGCAGGGCGTAAGCAGCATTTCCGACGCCTACCTCCAGTTTATTACGGCTTCCTTTAGCGTTTATTTGCTGCCAACATTATCGCGTCTGACGTCCAGGCAGGATATTACCCGCGAGATTTTCCGATCGCTTCGCTTTGTGTTGCCAGCCGTCGCGGCGGCCAGCTTTACCGTCTGGTTATTGCGCGATGTCGCCATCTGGCTGCTGTTTTCGGCGAAGTTCATCGCCATGCGCGATCTGTTTGCCTGGCAGCTGGTGGGTGATGTGCTGAAAGTGGGTGCTTACGTTTTCGGCTATCTGGTGATAGCAAAAGCCTCCCTGCGGCTGTATATCCTGGCGGAAATTAGCCAGTTTGCATTACTGACCTCGTTCTCGCACTGGCTGATACCCGCGCACGGCGCGCTGGGGGCGGCTCAGGCCTACATGGCAACCTATATCGTTTATTTCGCCGCCTGTTGCGGCGTATTTTTATTGTGGCGTAAACGCGCATGACTGCACTGATTCACATCCTGGGATCGGATATCCCACACCATAACCAGACCGTTTTGCGGTTCTTCAACGACGAGCTGGCATCGGGTAATCCCGATGCGCGTGAGTTTATGGTTGCAGGTCAGGATAAGGGCCTGAGCGCAGCATTTCCGGCGCTGACGATTCGCTTCTGGCCGGATAAAGCTACCCTGGCGAAGGCGGTTATTGCCAAAGCCAAAGCGGATCGTAAGCAACGTTTCTTTTTCCACGGACAGTTCAATACCGGCCTGTGGCTGGCGCTTCTCAGCGGGGGGATTAAACCCTCCCAGTGCAGCTGGCATATCTGGGGAGCCGATCTCTATGAAGTCTCCCGCGGCTGGAAATTCCGTCTTTTCTATCCGCTGCGCCGCATGGCGCAGGGGCGCGTGGGCTGTGTGTTTGCCACCCGCGGCGATCTCAACTATTTTGCTAAACAGCACCCGAACGTGCGCGGAGAACTCCTCTATTTCCCCACCCGCATGGATCCGGCGCTGAACGCCATGGCGAATGATACGGTGCGTGAAGGCAAGCTGACGATCCTGGTGGGGAATTCCGGCGATCGCAGTAACGAACACGTTGCAGCGCTCAGGGCGGTGCATCAGCAGTTTGGCAACACGGTGAACGTGGTGGTGCCGATGGGCTATCCTGCCAACAACGACGCCTATATTGCTGAGGTTCGCCAACAGGGACTTGCGCTGTTTAGCGCAGAAAATCTGCACATCCTCAGCGATAAGCTCGAATTTGATGAATATCTTGCGCTGCTGAGAAAATGCGATCTCGGTTATTTCATTTTTGCCCGACAACAGGGAATTGGCACGCTGTGTCTGCTGATTCAGGCGGGGGTACCGTGCGTGCTCAACCGCGACAACCCGTTCTGGCAGGACATGGCCGAACAGAATATTCCGGTGCTGTTTACCTCAGACACCCTGAACGTCGAGGTGGTACGTGAAGCTCAGCGCCAGCTCACGCTGGTGGATAAAAACAGCATCGATTTTTTCAGCCCGAATTATCTCACGCCGTGGCACCGCGCGCTGCGTATCGCTTCAGGAGACAAAGCATGAGTCAGTTGCAATTCAGCGGCTTACTGGTTGTCTGGCTTCTGAGCGCCCTGTTTATCGCCACGCTCACCTGGTTTGAATTCCGCCGCGTGCGCTTCAACTTTAACGTCTTCTTCTCGTTACTGTTCCTGCTGACGTTCTTTTTCGGCTTCCCGCTCACCAGCATTCTGGTGTTTCGTTTTGACGTGAGCGTCGCGCCGCCGGATATTCTGCTCCAGGCGCTTCTGGCGGCGACCTGCTTCTATGCGGTCTACTACGTCACCTATAAAACGCGTCTGCGTTCAGCGCAGACAGCTGCCCCGCGTCGGGCGCTCTTTACCATGAATCGGGTGGAAACCCACCTGACATGGGTGATGCTGATGACCATCGCCCTGGTCAGCGTCGGCACCTTCTTCATGCATAACGGCTTCCTGCTGTTTAAACTCCACTCCTACAGCCAGATTTTTTCGGCCGAAGTCTCGGGCGTGGCGCTTAAGCGTTTCTTCTACTTCTTCATTCCGGCAATGCTGGTGATCTTCTTCCTGCGCCAGGACAGCAAAGCGTGGCTGTTCTTCCTGGTCAGTACCGTCGCGTTTGGCATCCTGACCTACATGATTGTGGGCGGCACGCGCGCGAACATTATCATCGCCTTCGCCATCTTCCTGTTTATCGGCATCATCCGCGGCTGGATCTCGCTGTGGATGCTGGTTGCAGCAGGCGTGTTTGGCATCGTGGGGATGTTCTGGCTGGCGCTGAAGCGCTACGGGATGAACGTGGCGGGTGATGAGGCGTTTTACACGTTCCTCTATCTGACGCGCGATACGTTCTCGCCGTGGGAAAACCTGGCGTTACTGCTGCAAAACTACGACAAGATTGATTTCCAGGGGCTGGCGCCGATTGTTCGCGATTTCTACGTCTTTATCCCTTCCTGGCTATGGCCGGACCGGCCCGGTGTGGTGCTTAACACGGCGAATTACTTTACCTGGGAAGTGCTGAACAATCATTCAGGCCTGGCAATCTCCCCAACGCTGATCGGTTCCCTGGTGGTGATGGGGGGGGCGTGGTTCATTTTGCCCGGTGCGGTTGCCGTGGGGCTGATTATCAAGTGGTTCGACTGGCTTTACCTGCGCGGCAATGAAGAGACCAACCGCTATAAAGCCGCCATTTTGCACAGTTTCTGCTTTGGTGCCATTTTCAATATGATCGTGCTGGCGCGCGAAGGGCTGGATTCGTTCGTGTCGCGCGTAGTGTTCTTCATGGTTGTTTTCGGCCTCTGCCTGTTACTGGCCAAACTGCTGTACTGGCTGTTTGACAGCGCAGGGCTTGTGCACAAGCGCGAGCGGCAGGGCAGCACAACGCTGTCGCAAGTCTGAGTAAGGATAGTAATGACTGATAAAATTTCTGCACCGCGCTATGCGCTACGTGGCCTGCAGCTTATTGGCTGGCGCGACATGCAGCACGCGCTGGACTTTCTGTTCGCCGACGGCCAGATGAAATCCGGTACGCTGGTGGCCATCAACGCTGAAAAAATGCTGGCGGTTCAGGACAATGCGGAAGTCAAAAGCCTGATTGAAGCGGCTGAATTTAAATACGCGGACGGGATCAGCGTGGTCCGCTCTATCCGTAAAAAGTATCCTGACGCTAATGTTTCCCGCGTGGCGGGTGCCGATCTCTGGGAGCAGCTTATGGCCCGCGCCGGTGCGCAGGGCACGCCCGTGTTCCTGATTGGCGGGAAGCCAGAGATACTGGCCCAGACGGAGGAGAAACTGCGTCGTCAATGGAATGTTAATATCGTCGGCAGCCAGGACGGTTACTTTAAACCGGAAGATCGGCAGGCGCTGTTTGAGCGCGTTCGTGACAGCGGGGCGAAGATTGTCACCGTGGCGATGGGGTCCCCGCGCCAGGAGATCCTGATGCGCGACTGCCGTCTGGTCTGTCCGGATGCCCTCTACATGGGCGTCGGCGGCACGTACGACGTCTTTACCTGCCACGTTAAGCGTGCGCCCAGGGTCTGGCAAAATCTGGGGCTGGAGTGGCTGTACCGCCTGCTATCGCAACCGACGCGCATTAAACGACAGATCCGTCTGCTTCGCTACCTCGCCTGGCATTACACCGGGAAAATGTAATCAAAATGTAGCGCGATATGCTGTTCGCGCTGCAACTCGCCTGCAAAACTGCTGACAATCTGTGCAATGCATTTATTTTTTTAATGCATCGTTTGCCATTTGGCCGATTTTAAGAAACCATTCGCTCCGTATTTTAGTACCCCTAAAAAACAATACCCGGTCTTAAGCCGGGAAACAGCAAACACAATCGAGGATCTATGGCAGAGAAAAAACCGGAGCTACAGCGTGGGCTGGAAGCTCGTCATATTGAACTGATAGCGCTGGGCGGCACTATCGGCGTGGGCCTGTTTATGGGCTCCGCAAGCACGCTCAAGTGGGCAGGCCCTTCCGTATTACTGGCGTATATCATCGCCGGGCTGTTTGTTTTCTTCATCATGCGTTCCATGGGCGAAATGCTCTTTCTGGAGCCGGTGACCGGTTCCTTCGCCGTTTACGCACACCGTTATATGAGCCCGTTCTTCGGCTACCTGACGGCCTGGTCATACTGGTTTATGTGGATGGCGGTGGGCATCTCTGAAATCACCGCCATAGGGGTTTACGTCCAGTTCTGGTTCCCGGACATGGTCCAGTGGATACCGGCACTCATTGCTGTGGGGCTGGTGGCGCTGGCAAACCTGGCCGCCGTGCGCCTTTACGGTGAAATTGAGTTCTGGTTCGCGATGATCAAAGTCACCACGATTATCGTGATGATTGTCGTCGGCCTGGGTGTGATTTTCTTCGGCTTTGGCAACGGTGGACATGCTATCGGCTTTGGCAACTTAACCGAAAACGGCGGCTTCTTTGCCGGCGGCTGGAAGGGCTTCCTGACGGCGCTGTGTATCGTTGTGGCCTCGTATCAGGGCGTGGAGCTGATCGGCATTACCGCTGGTGAAGCGAAAAACCCGCAGGTCACGCTGCGTAGCGCGGTAGGCAAAGTGCTGTGGCGCATCCTGATTTTCTATGTGGGTGCAATCTTCGTTATCGTAACCATCTTCCCGTGGAACGAAATAGGCTCGACCGGCAGCCCGTTTGTTTTAACCTTCGCCAAAATTGGTATCACGGCGGCGGCGGGTATCATCAACTTTGTGGTCCTGACGGCAGCGTTGTCAGGTTGTAACAGTGGGATGTACAGCTGCGGACGTATGCTCTATGCGCTCTCGAAGAACAACCAGCTGCCTGCGGCGATGAGTAAAGTCTCACGTGCCGGGGTGCCGGTGGCGGGGGTGGCGGTTTCGATTGCGATCCTGCTGATTGGTTCTTGCCTGAATTACATCATTCCCAATCCGCAGCGCGTGTTCGTTTACGTCTACAGCGCCAGCGTACTGCCGGGCATGGTGCCGTGGTTTGTTATCCTCATCAGCCAGCTGCGCTTCCGTCATGCGCACAAAAAGGCGATTGAAAGCCATCCGTTCCGCTCAATTCTGTTCCCGTATGCGAACTATTTGACGATGGCGTTCCTGATTTGCGTATTAATCGGGATGTACTTTAATGAAGATACCCGCATGTCGCTGTTTGTCGGGATGATCTTCCTGGCCGCTGTAACGGCTGCCTATAAGCTTTTTGGTCTCGGTCGCCGTGCCACCACGCAGAAAGTGGAGGAATAAGCGGCAAAATGTGCAAACCATAACCAAACGCGCATTTTTTTCAAAAAAGCACTAGACAGCGGGGACGGAGGTACGTAATATCCAGCCCCGCAACGGCGCTAAGCGCCCGTAGCTCAGCTGGATAGAGCGCTGCCCTCCGGAGGCAGAGGTCTCAGGTTCGAATCCTGTCGGGCGCGCCATTTTAGTCCCGGCGCTAGAGCTGCGGTGGTCTGAGAAGTAGTCAGTACCGCGTGAAAGAATACAGTGGTGGCTATAGCTCAGTTGGTAGAGCCCTGGATTGTGATTCCAGTTGTCGTGGGTTCGAATCCCATTAGCCACCCCATTATTTGAAAGAGTTGTGAATTGCGAAGGTGGCGGAATTGGTAGACGCGCTAGCTTCAGGTGTTAGTGTCCTTTGGATGTGGGGGTTCGAGTCCCCCCCCTCGCACCACGACTTTTTAAATGAATTGAACTAAAAATTCAAAAAGCAGTACATCGGCGAGTAGCGCAGCTTGGTAGCGCAACTGGTTTGGGACCAGTGGGTCGGAGGTTCGAATCCTCTCTCGCCGACCAATTTTGAACCCCGCTTCGGCGGGGTTTTTTGTTATCTGCAATTCTTCATCCCTGTAGTCATTCCCCAACAACGTCCTTTTTCATTGTCGCAATTCAGCGACATGTAACGCATTGAAAGTTAGATGAATAACTATTTATGGGTTTTGCTGTCTCCTTCTGGCGACATATTCCCACCTTTTCCCGCTACGTTGTAGAGCTTAAGACGTTACTTAACAGCATAATTTCCTTTTATCTTAAAATGTTGCGTCATGTAAACTTTTTGGGTGCGAACCTGGCACGTTACGTGCAATAATATGTGTGTAGATGCTCATTCCATCTCTTATGTTCGCCTTCGTGCCTCATAAACTCAGGAATGACGCAGAGCCATTTACGGTGCTTATCGTCCACTGACAGATGTCGCTTCGGCCTCATCAGACACCATGGACATAACGTTGAGTGAAGCACCAAATATGTTGTCTTACAGACCTGTTTTAACGCCTGCTTTTATAGCAGGCGTTTTTTTATGCCTTATTCCCGATACCTGCGCATGATCAGGGCGACCAACAGCAGGGCAACCGACGAGACCGTATAGAGCGCCAGCACTGAGCCAAGCCCAACAGCCACCATCGCTGCAATACCGGTGAAAAGCGAGGCGCTGAGCGTTTGCCAGCGCCAGGCTTTCCCGCTGGCTGAAGCGGTTTGCGTGAGATGAAAGCTACTGAGTACGCCAAACGTCCCAGCCGCGAAGAGAATATTCGAGGCCAGATGCGCGATAAAGATCGCCCCCAGTGCACATGCCATCCATCCGGATAACAACGGTAGCGTTCCATAAGCGGTCAGAAAGATACCGAGACAAACGATGATGCACGGCGTGTGAGCGGCAAAGCGCGTCAGGCTCTCTTTTTTTAGCAGCATGGGGCCGCAAAGTTGTCCCATACTCCTTGCGAAAAGCAGCGGCAGAGCAAGGCCCGCCGCATCCTGAGGATGGATTTGCTGTGCCAGTGCCGGAAGCAGCGCCATGGCCGGTGAGCCGACGGCCGCCAGCGACGGCAGGACGAGCAGACTGCGTTTTTGCCGAACGGTCAACGTCCGCCAGCGTAATGCCACAGGGGCTTCCTCTACCTCGGGGGGCGTGAGTGATGGCGCAGAAAACCGGCGTCCAGCCAGCCATAGCATGAGCAGTGACCCGAGAAAGCTGGCGGCATCAATGGCCAGCAGGGTAAACACGGACGTCTTCTGGAACAGCACCACGCCCAGGCCAGTCCCTAACAATACCTGCGAAGCAAAAATCACATTTTCCAGACAGGTCGCAGCAGGCAGCTCTGCTTCGCTAAGTCCGCGCTTAAAGAGCAACGTCAGCGCGGGCCAGCTCATCCCGCTGAGCAGCGCCTCGGTGGATTGTACGGCGAGTAACGCGGCAACGCTGTGATAACCCACGCCAAGCAGGGGAAAGAGCAGGGCGAGCAGGCCCAGCCCTTCGGTTAGTATCAGCAGGGATATTGGAGAACAGCGTGAGCACAGCTTTTCGCCGATCGTACTGCCGATAAATCCCGGTACCGTCGCAAAAAGAAAAGCAAGGGTGAGCAGAGCGGGCGGAGCTGACCACGCTAACAGCAAGCCGAAGACCACAACCTGGGTTAAGCCATTCCCCAGCGAAGAAAAGATAAAAGCACAGGCAAGCAGGCGCAGCCAGCGGTGGCAGCGCAGCGCTTCAATTAGCGCATATAAAAGCGAATTCATGACGATTTCCTTTCAAAAACGATTTAGTCCACGCTGCAGCAAGTGCGCGTGTGTGAAAAAAAGTTAATGAAAAGACATCGTTACATTGGCGGGTTCGTTTGCAGATGCGGGTGTAAAGAATGTAGCAGGAGAAAGGCGATAAAAAAAGGAGGCCATCTGGCCTCCTGATGAATTACTGCTGCGTACCGTTATTTTGCAGCGTCAGCAACAGCCCATCACGCCGCATGGCGGCTGCCTCTTCCGGCTTATGCTGCTTGTCCAGCGTATCGGCAAGCCATGCGTAGTCAAACGCGTCCGGACGCTGCTTCAGCGCGGCGCGGAAGGCGAGGCTCGCTTCCTGCCATTCGCCGTGCTTCATCAGCGATTGACCGAGCGTGCTCCACAGCAGCGGGCGGTCACCGACGGTTTTAATCTGCTGACGCAGCACTTTTTCGATTTGCTCAGGATTATTGGTTTTCAGGCGCGGGATCACCATCACCAGGCGATCGTCGTACTGGCGCTTCAGACCGTCGAGGAGGATCTCCTGAGCCGTGTCGTGATCGTCACACTCGATGAGATGTTCCGCCATCGCCACCTGCAGAGGAACCTGCTGACGCGTTTTCCGGCTCTGATTCTTCCACCACGTTTTCAGACCGTCGCTGCCCAGGTCAGCGCGTGCCTGATCCATCAGGCCAATCCACGCCAGACGCTGAAGCTCGTCACGATGTTCATCGTCGCCCACCTCGGCCTTCGCCATCGATGGAATGATGTCCAGCAGTGAGCCCCAGGCGCCGGTACGAATATAGGCCTGCTCGGCAAGACGCAGCACTTCCGGATGACGCGGCGCGACTTCCAGCAGACGGTCGATACCGTGGCGAGCCGCGTGATTCTCATTGCGTGCCAGCTGCAGACGAACGCGCGTGATTTCCACCGGAATCGGGTCGCCGTGTGCCAGCTCAGCCGCTCGCTCCAGGTGCTGATTAGCGCGGGCTTCGTCACCGCGCTGCTGCGCTGCTTCGGCCGCCAGCAGATAGTTCACCACCGGCTGTTCGGCGTGGTCGGCGTTTTTCGACATCAGCTTTTCAACCTGCTGATAATCACCCTCTGCGAGCTTAAGCAGCGCCTGCTCGGTCTGTTTACGGGCGCGGCGGCGCTTACGGCCAACGAACCAGCCGCGGGTATGGGCACCGGTACGGAAAATACGGCGCAGGATCCACTCGATCGCAAACAGCACCACCACGCCGAGGATCAGAATGATCGTCAGGCCCGTTACGCTGGTTTCAATGTTGTAGTTATCGGTCTGGATCAGGACGTAACCCTGATGACCCGCAAGCATGGGTCCCAGCACGATCCCGGCGATCAGCAGGATGAAGAGTAAGAGGACTTTTAGCATCATTACTCTCCCTGCGGTGCGCTTTCAGGCGCAGGAGCCGGAGCAGGTGCCGCTCCGCTCGTCTGCTCTGCCGGTACGCCCGGCTGCGCCAGAAGATTTCGTACGCGCGTCTGCATCAATTTCTCCAGAATCGGCTGGCTGGCCAGCTTATCCGGCACGTTCATGGTGATGTTCTGCTGGCTCAGCTTATCAATGTCTTCGAGGAAGGCGGTGGTCGTCGCATCGTCGGTGTTGTAGTAGGCGCGTACCCACGTTGAGACGTTATCCAGCGCCTGTTTGTAGGTCTCTTCCTGATGACGCGGCACGGCCTGAGCAGCGACCAGCAGGCGGGAACGAATGTTCTCGCGCAGATAGATGTCCTGGTTCGGTGCGAGCAGCGGTACGGCAGTTTCGTCGCGACGGCGGACAGTGATAAAGCTGTCCATAAAGTTCTGCCAGCTTTTCTGCAGGTTTATGCGCCATTCGCTCAGGGAGCTGGAAAGCTCGGTACCGTCGGAATCCATCGGGGAGTCGTCGTCGTTATTATCCGCCAGCTGAAGGTTATCAATCTGATTCGACAGCTGATTCACTTTAAGGATAATGCCGTCGTAATCCACCTGCGAGACGGCGGAGAGGCTGGCGATATCTTCGGTAATCGCGCGGCGAGCGGTGATAAGGCTTGGGTCGTTCATGTCCGCCAGGCTTGCATCGGCGCTTTTCAGCAGCGCGGCAGCGGTGGTGACGTCCTGATCGCTCCAGAGCTTACGTCCGGCGAGCTTCACCAGGAAGTCAGCCTGCGAGAGCAGCCAGGTTTTGGCATCGGTGCCGGAAATGGTGGCGACTTTCTGCTGTACTTCACCCAGCTGTTTGGTCAGCTCTTCCTGTTTGCTGTTCGCTTCGGCAAGCGCGGCGGCCTGCTGCTTAATCACGGCTTCCAGCTCGGTTTTCTGCGTTTCCTGCGCTTTTTGCAGGGCAGTGAGCTGATTCACCAGCGCGTCGCTGGTAGACGTCTGGTTAGCGCTCTGTTGCTTCACCAGCCCGTACAGGCCAACCCCCGCTGCCAGCGCAATGGCGATGGCAATCGCGCTCAGCGTGAGGCTTGTTTTGTTGCTGCCGTTTTTCTTCTCAGCGGTTTTCTCAGTCGTCTCTGGCTGTGGCGTCGTCTCCACAGTCTCCCTGGTCTCTTCAACCACGGCGGAGGATTTGTCGTGTTCCGTCATTATGGCTTCCCATTTGAGAGTTATTGTAATGCGCGCAGCAGCGCATCGTTGTCGGCGTTATCAGCGATCCGAATATCCTGCCAGCCCAGTTCCCGGGCCTGGTTCGCCAGACGCTCACTGACGACCAGAAGCCGACAGCGGAGTAACCAGTTTTCGCGATACCAAAGCGGTATCAGCGTCCAAAGCTGTTGTAACATTTCACCGCTGGTGACCACCAGCGTATTGATGCCTCGCGCATGCCAGCGCATCGCCTCTTCCGCACCGTCGTAGTGTTTTGCACAGCGCTGATAGCACTCAACGAACGTCACGTTCGCACCACGTTCACGCAGCGTTTCGCCCAGCAGCTCGCGCCCCCCATTGCCGCGCAAAATGAGCGCACGCTTTCCGGCAACAGTTTGTAATTCAGGTAATTGTAGCAAGACTTCAGTGATTTCCCGATCTAACGGGTAACGAACGTCCGCGCCGCTTA
Organism: Enterobacter sp. SGAir0187; assembly: GCF_002952735.2. NCBI lineage: Bacteria > Pseudomonadati > Pseudomonadota > Gammaproteobacteria > Enterobacterales > Enterobacteriaceae > Enterobacter > Enterobacter sp. SGAir0187. The sequence goes on from NZ_CP025034.2 coordinate 2,791,568, forward strand.
CGGTATGCAGCGCCAGTGCCGTAGTGCGGCCAATCGCGAAATAGCCGGGGGCGGTTGGCCAGGCCATGTCCTGCTGCTGCAGCTGTGCGTGGGCAAATTCCACGGCATGCTGCGACAGCGCAAACAGCAGGTCACCGTCCTGAAGGGTATTCATCTGGTCGGCGAGCGCAGAGAGCTCGCGACCGGGGGAGAATTCAATGAGCGGAAAACTCCAGGCCACCTGCCCCAGTGTGCGCAGACGGCTCACTAACTGCTCTCCTGCGGGAGAAGGGCGGGTGACGAGAATACTCATGCAGGGGGCTCTCCATTATATACGTCAGCCAGGATCTCGCGCGCGCCGTTATCCAGTAACTCTTCCGCCAGCGACACGCCAAGCTGCTCGGCATCTTGCGCGTTACCGCGACGTTCGCCGCGCACCATCTGCGAACCGTCCGGGGCGCCTACCAGCGCGCGCAGCCACAGTTCGCCATTCGTCAATTCAGCATAGCTGCCAATTGGCACCTGGCACCCGCCTTCGAGGCGGGTATTCATCGCCCGCTCCGCTTTTACGCGCGTAGCGGTTTCGTCATGATTCAGTGGGGCAAGCAGCTCGCGGGTACGCGCATCGTCCAGACGGCACTCGATGCCGACGGCACCCTGGCCAACAGCGGGCAGTGAGAGCTCTGGCGGCAGCGCTACGCGAATACGTTCTTCCAGCCCCAGACGCTTCAGGCCGGCAACGGCGAGGATAATGGCATCGTAATCGCCGTTATCCAGCTTGCCCAGACGCGTGCCGACGTTACCGCGCAGCGAGCGAATGATCAGATCGGGACGACGCTCCGCCAGTTGACACTGACGGCGTAAACTGGACGTGCCAACCACGCTACCCGCTGGCAGCGCGTCGAGCGAGTCATAGCGGTTAGAGACAAACGCATCGCGCGGATCTTCACGCTCGCAGATGGTCACCAGCCCCAGCCCTTCCGGGAACTCGACGGGCACATCTTTCATCGAATGTACGGCGATATCGGCGCGGTTCTCAAGCAATGCCAGTTCCAGTTCTTTGACAAACAGGCCCTTGCCGCCCACTTTCGCCAGCGGCGTATCGAGGATCACGTCACCGCGCGTGACCATCGGCACCAGCTCGACGCGCAATCCGCTGTGGCAGGCTTCCAGGCGCTGCTTCACATAATGTGCCTGCCAGAGCGCGAGAGGGCTTTGGCGTGTGGCAATTCTCAAAACATTGTCTAACATGCTTGTTACCGTCATTATCAATCGCTAACCATCCTAACATTGTTGACTCTGGGATGGCAGTTTTACGGTTGATGAAGCGTGAGAGGGACAAGGCGGCGTATTCGTCAGCCATAGCCGTATTCAGGAATTTACACGTACAGAACGGTGCTACACTTGTATGTAGCGCATCTTTCTTTACGGTCAATCGGCAAGGTGTTAAATTGATCACGTTTTAGACCATTTTTTCGTCGGTACCACCAAAAATGATAAGGGCGAAAAAGGGTAACGGTTATCTTTTTGAAATACTGCGGGTCCGCTGTTACTCGTGTTTTGAATAGCTGCGACACCCGGAAACATCAGGCGATACGTCTTGTACCTCTATATTGAGACTCTGAAACAGAGACTGGATGCCATAAATCAACTGCGTGTGGATCGCGCGCTTGCTGCTATGGGCCCTGCTTTCCAGCAGGTATACAGTCTGCTGCCGACATTATTGCACTATCACCACCCGCTGATGCCTGGCTACCTTGATGGTAACGTTCCCCAGGGCATTTGCCTTTTCACGCCTGATGAAACCCAACAGCATTATTTGAACGAGCTGGAACTCTACCGCGGCATGCCGCCGCAGGAGTCCCCAAAAGGTGAACTGCCGATTACCGGCGTTTACTCAATGGGGAGCACCTCATCGGTAGGGCAAAGCTGTTCTTCGGACCTGGACATCTGGGTCTGCCATCAGTCCTGGCTCGATAACGAAGAGCGTCAGCTGCTGCAGCGTAAATGCAGCCTGCTGGAGAGTTGGGCAGCATCGCTCGGTGTGGAAGTGAGCTTCTTCCTGATTGATGAAAACCGTTTCCGCCATAACGAAAGCGGCAGTCTGGGTGGTGAGGATTGCGGCTCGACCCAGCACATCTTATTGCTGGATGAATTTTACCGTACTGCTGTGCGACTGGCCGGGAAGCGTATTCTGTGGAATATGGTGCCGTGCGAAGAAGAAGAGCATTACGACGATTACGTCATGTCGCTTTATGCGCAGGGCGTACTGACGCCAAACGAATGGCTGGACCTCGGCGGTCTCAGCTCTCTGTCTGCGGAAGAGTACTTCGGCGCAAGCCTCTGGCAGCTCTATAAGAGTATCGACTCGCCGTACAAAGCGGTGCTCAAAACGCTGCTGCTTGAAGCCTATTCCTGGGAATACCCGACGCCGCGCCTGCTGGCGAAAGACATCAAGCAGCGACTGCACGACGGGGAAATCGTCTCCTTCGGGCTCGACGCCTACTGCATGATGCTGGAGCGCGTGACCGAATACCTGAAAGCCATTGATGACACCACGCGTCTTGACCTGGTGCGTCGATGTTTCTATCTCAAAGTCTGTGAGAAGTTGAGCCGCGAGCGCGCCTGCGTGGGCTGGCGTCGTGAAGTGGTCAGTCAGTTAGTCAAAGAGTGGGGATGGGACGAAGCGCGTCTGTCCATGCTCGACAACCGGGCCAACTGGAAAATCGATCAGGTGCGTGAAGCACACAACGAACTGCTCGATGCGATGATGCAAAGCTACCGTAACCTGATCCGCTTTGCGCGCCGTAACAACCTCAGCGTTTCCGCCAGTCCGCAGGACATTGGGGTGTTGACCCGTAAGCTGTACGCCGCGTTTGAAGCGCTGCCGGGTAAAGTCACGCTGGTTAACCCGCAGATTTCGCCCGACCTGTCAGAACCGAACCTGACCTTTATCTACGTGCCGCCGGGCCGCGCGAACCGCACCGGGTGGTATCTGTACAACCGTGCGCCAAGCATGGATTCCATCATCAGCCATCAGCCGCTGGAGTATAACCGCTACCTGAACAAGCTGGTGGCCTGGGCCTGGTTTAACGGTCTGCTGACCTCGCGCACGCGCCTGTTTATCAAAGGCAACGAGGTGGTCGATCTCGCTAAGCTGCAGGAGATGGTCGCGGATGTGTCGCACCACTTCCCGCTGCGTCTGCCTGCGCCGACGCCAAAAGCGCTCTACAGCCCGTGTGAGATTCGTCATCTGGCGATCATCGTCAACCTGGAATATGACCCGACGGCGGCCTTCCGCAATCAGGTGGTCCATTTTGACTTCCGCAAGCTGGACGTCTTTAGCTTTGGCGAGCAGCAAAACTGCCTGGTGGGCAGCGTTGACCTGCTGTACCGCAACTCGTGGAACGAAGTGCGTACCCTGCACTTCAACGGTGAGCAGGCGATGATCGAGGCGCTGAAAACCATTCTCGGCAAGATGCACCAGGATGCCGCGCCGCCGGACAGCGTGGAAGTGTTCTGCTACAGCCAGCACCTGCGTGGATTGATTCGTACCCGCGTGCAGCAGCTGGTCTCGGAATGTATCGAACTGCGTCTCTCCAGCACCCGTCACGAAACCGGGCGCTTTAAAGCGCTGCGCGTCTCCGGCCAGACCTGGGGGCTATTCTTCGAGCGTCTGAACGTGTCGGTGCAGAAGCTGGAAAACGCTATCGAGTTCTACGGCGCGATTTCGCATAACAAGCTGCACGGCCTGTCGGTGCAGGTGGAAACCAACCACGTCAAGCTCCCGCAGGTGGTGGACGGCTTTGCCAGTGAAGGGATTATTCAGTTCTTCTTTGAAGAGTCGGGTGATAACGCCGGGTTTAACATCTACATTCTGGATGAGACCAACCGCGCCGAGGTGTATCACCACTGTGAAGGCAGTAAAGAAGAGCTGGTGCGCGACGTCAGCCGCTTCTACTCGTCGTCTCACGACCGCTTCACCTACGGCTCAAGCTTTATCAACTTTAACCTGCCGCAGTTCTACCAGATTGTGAACGTCGACGGTCGTACGCAGGTGATTCCGTTCCGCACCCAGGCCGTCACGCCTGCCGCGCCTGCCAATCAGGACACCGCGCCGCTGTTGCAGCAGTATTTCTCCTGAGCCTTTTCGCCGGGTGGCGCTGACGCTTACCCGGCCTACGGTTCGAGCCGTTGCAGGCACGGCAAGGCGTAGCCGCCACCGGGCAACAAAACTACCTGAAACTCACTGCCTCACCCGCCTGTGCAGTCGCGGCCTGTTCCAGCAGATCCCAGAACGGCACGCCGCTGCGGTCGCAAACCCATTCCCCGTCTTTCAGATCGAAATGATAGCCGCCCTGTTTCGCGGCCAGCCAGACCTGGTGAAGCGGCTCCTGGCGGTTAATAATAATTTTGCTGCCATTTTCGAAGCTCAGGGTCAGAATACCGCCGTTGATTTCACAATCGATATCGCTGTCGCCGTCCCAGTCGTCAATACGCTCTTCGATGGTCATCCACAGGTTGTCGGCAAGGCGATGGAATTCACTGTCGTTCATGGTTTTGTTCCTGTTTTTCGTGATGCCGGCAGTATAACCCTAAATAATTCCCGTTGCAGGAAAGCGGCAAACTCTTGCTTTTGTGTCTTCTCCTGCGATGATAGAAACAGATTTGAACTTACGGGCAACTTTATAATGAAAAACGCTTTCCGAACGCTTGCCGTTCTCATCACGCTGTTTAGCCTGACTGGCTGCGGACTGAAGGGACCACTGTACTTTCCGCCTGCGGATAAAACCGCACCGCCGCCGACGAAACCGGTTAACAGCGGCATTGAGTCTTCCACGCCAAACACTAACGACCGTGGCGACAACGGCGGCCCGACTCAGGTTAATCTCTGACGACAACGTTCTGTACCCGCGCAATGGAGCAAATGATGCAGTTCTCTAAAATGCATGGCCTTGGCAACGATTTTATGGTCGTCGACGCGGTAACGCAGAATGTGTTTTTCTCACCGGAACTGATCCGTCGTCTGGCGGATCGGCATCTGGGCGTGGGGTTCGATCAGCTGCTGGTGGTTGAGCCGCCGTACGATCCCGACCTCGATTTCCACTACCGTATTTTTAACGCAGACGGCAGCGAAGTTAACCAGTGCGGCAACGGCGCGCGCTGTTTCGCCCGCTTTGTGCGCCTGAAAGGGCTGACCAACAAGCGTGATATTCGCGTCAGCACGGCGAATGGTCGCATGGTGCTCAGCGTCACCGATGATGAGCTGGTGCGCGTGAACATGGGCGAACCTAACTTCGAGCCCTCCGTCGTGCCGTTTCGCGCAAACAAAGCGGAAAAGACCTATATTATGCGGGCGGCCGAGCAGACAGTATTGTGCGGCGTCGTCTCAATGGGTAACCCACACTGCGTGATTCAGGTTGATGATGTGGAAACCGCGGCGGTCGAAACGCTCGGCCCGGTGCTGGAAAGCCACGAACGTTTCCCGGAGCGCGCGAACATCGGTTTTATGCAGGTGGTGAAGCGCGAGCACATTCGTCTGCGGGTTTATGAGCGCGGCGCGGGCGAGACGCAGGCCTGCGGAAGCGGAGCCTGTGCGGCAGTGGCCGTGGGCATCTCCCAGGGGTTACTGGCAGAAGAGGTTCGCGTGGAATTACCGGGCGGTCGGCTTGATATCGCCTGGAAAGGACCGGGTCATCCACTGTATATGACTGGCCCGGCGGCACATGTCTATGACGGGTTTATCCATCTATGAAACAACCAGGGGAAGAACTGCAGGAAACAGTGACGGAACTGGACGACAGAGCTGTTGTTGATTATCTGCTGCGCAATCCTGAGTTTTTTATTCGCAATGCACGCGTCGTCGAAGAGATGCGCGTGCCGCATCCGGTTCGCGGGACCGTGTCGCTGGTGGAATGGCATATGGCGCGCGCGCGCAACCATATCAACCAGCTCGAAGAGAACATGACGCTGCTGATGGAGCAGGCCAGCACCAACGAAAGCCTGTTCTATCGTCTGCTGCATCTGCAGGCGCGTCTGGCGTCGGCGCACAGCCTTGACGAGTTCCTCAGCCGCTTCCACCGCTGGGCGCGCGAGCTGGGGCTGGCGGGCGCAACGATTCGTCTTTTCCCTGACCGCTGGCGCATCGGCGCGCCGTCGGGATTTACCCATCTGGCACTGAGCCGTCAGGCGTTTGAACCGCTGCGCATCCAGCGTCTGGGCCATGAACACCACTATCTGGGGCCGCTTAACGGGCCTGAGCTGCTGGTGGTGTTGCCGGAGGCCAAAGCGATTGGCTCGGTGGCGATGTCGCTGATGGGGCGCGATGGCGATCTGGGTGTCATCTTATTTACCAGCCGCGACGCGCATCACTATGAGCAGGGGCAAGCCACGCACCTGCTGCAGGAGATCGCCCTGATGCTGCCTGAGCTGCTGGAGCGCTGGATTGAGCGCGTATGACGGACGGACTGCTCGCCACTGACGTTTCGCGCTTTCTGCGCTATCTCGGCGTGGAGCGTCAGCTTAGCCCCATTACGCTGCTTAACTATCAGCGTCAGCTTGATGCCATCATGCAGATCGCCGACGAAATCGGCCTGAAAAGCTGGCAACAATGTGATGCTGCGACGGTACGCGGGTTTGTTGTGCGTAGCCGTAAAAAAAACCTCAGCCCGGCGAGCCTGGCGCTCAGGCTCTCAGCGCTGCGCAGCTTCTTCGACTGGCTGGTCAGCCAGGGGGGCTTAAAAGCCAACCCGGCAAAAGGGATCGCCACGCCGAAGGCGCCGCGCCATCTGCCTAAAAATATTGACGTTGACGATGTAAACCGCCTGCTGGATATCGATCTGAACGATCCGCTGGCCGTGCGCGATCGCGCGATGCTGGAGGTGATGTACGGTGCCGGGCTGCGTCTGTCTGAACTCGTCAACCTTGACCTCAAGCATCTCGATCTGGAATCGGGCGAAGTGTGGGTAATGGGTAAGGGCAGCAAAGAGCGCCGCCTGCCGATTGGCCGCAATGCGGTCTCCTGGATTGAGCACTGGCTTGACCTGCGCGGGCTGTTTGGCTCCGACGAAGACGCGCTGTTCCTGTCGAAACTCGGCAAGCGGATCTCGGCGCGTAACGTGCAGAAGCGCTTTGCGGAGTGGGGCATTAAGCAGGGGCTGAACAGCCACGTGCATCCGCACAAGCTGCGCCACTCCTTTGCAACACATATGCTTGAGTCGAGCGGCGATCTGCGCGGCGTGCAGGAATTGCTTGGCCACGCGAACCTGTCGACAACACAAATTTATACCCACTTAGACTTCCAACACCTTGCCTCGGTGTATGACGCGGCGCATCCACGCGCCAAACGGGGGAAATAATGCGTTTTTACCGCCCACTCGGTCAGATCTCAGCCCTGACGTTTGACCTTGATGACACTCTTTATGACAACCGCGAGGTGATCCTGCGTACCGAGCAGGAGTCCCTGGCGTTTGTGCAGAACTACCATCCCGCGCTGAAGGCGATACAGAACAAGGATTTCCAGAAGCTGCGCCAGTCCCTGCGGGAGACCGAACCGGACATTTACCACGACGTGACCGAATGGCGTCGTCGCGCGGTTGAGCAGGCGATGCTGAATGTAGGCCTGAGCGCGCAGGATGCCGCCATTGGCGCGGAAGCGGCCATGGAAAACTTCGCCAAATGGCGCAGCCGTATCGACGTGCCGCAAGAAACCCACGACACGCTGGCGAAGCTTGCCGAAAAGTGGCCGCTGGTGGCCATCACCAACGGCAATGCTCAGCCAGAGCTGTTTGGCCTGAGCGATTACTTTGAATTCGTGCTGCGTGCGGGTCCTCACGGGCGCGCGAAGCCGTTCAGTGACATGTACCATCTGGCGGCAGATAAGCTTAACCTGCCGCTGGGTGAGATCCTGCACGTGGGGGATGACCTGACCACAGACGTGGCGGGCGCTATCCGCTGCGGCATGCAGGCCTGCTGGATCAAGCCGGAAAACGCTGACCTGATGATCGCCTCCGATAGCCGTCTTCTGCCGCACGTGGAAATTTCGCGGTTGGCATCCCTCACGACGCTGATATAATCACCAGTAATATTGTATAAATTACCAGGGTTTTGCTGTTGTAGGCCCGGTAAGCGAAGCGCCACCGGGCGTTTTGCTCTGTTCCTGAATACTATGTGACGGTGCCAATGGACGTTTCTTACCTGCTCGACAGCCTTAATGACAAACAGCGTGACGCGGTTGCCGCCTCGCGCACCAACCTGCTGGTGCTGGCTGGAGCGGGCAGTGGTAAGACGCGCGTGCTGGTTCACCGTATCGCCTGGCTGCAGAGCGTGGAAAACTGCTCGCCGTACTCCATCATGGCGGTCACGTTCACCAACAAGGCGGCGGCGGAGATGCGCCACCGCATCGCGCAGCTGATGGGCACCAGCCAGGGCGGCATGTGGGTCGGTACCTTCCACGGTCTGGCGCACCGCCTGCTGCGTGCGCACCACATGGACGCCAACCTGCCGCAGGATTTCCAGATCCTCGACAGCGAAGACCAGCTCCGTCTGCTGAAGCGCCTGATCAAGGCGATGAACCTCGATGAGAAGCAGTGGCCGCCGCGTCAGGCGATGTGGTACATCAACGGTCAGAAAGACGAGGGGCTGCGCCCGCACCACATTCAGAGTTTCGGCAACCCGGTCGAGCAGACCTGGCAGAACGTCTACAAGGCCTATCAGGAAGCGTGCGATCGCGCCGGTCTGGTGGATTTCGCCGAGCTGCTGCTGCGCGCCCACGAGCTGTGGCTCAACAAGCCGCACATCCTGCAGCACTACCGTGAACGCTTTACCAATATCCTGGTGGACGAATTCCAGGATACCAACAATATCCAGTACGCATGGATCCGTCTGCTGGCCGGTGATACCGGCAAGGTGATGATCGTGGGCGATGACGACCAGTCGATCTACGGTTGGCGCGGGGCGCAGGTGGAGAACATCCAGCGCTTCCTCAACGATTTCCCGGGTGCACAGACCATCCGTCTGGAGCAGAACTACCGCTCAACCAGCAACATTCTGAGCGCGGCCAACGCCCTGATTGAGAACAACAACGGGCGTCTGGGTAAAAAGCTGTGGACCGACGGCGTCGACGGCGAACCGATTTCGATTTACTGCGCGTTTAACGAACTCGACGAAGCGCGCTTCGTGGTCAACCGCATCAAAACCTGGCAGGACAACGGCGGCGCGCTGGAGCAGTGCGCCATTCTCTATCGCAGCAACGCCCAGTCGCGCGTGCTGGAAGAGGCGCTGCTGCAGGTGAGCATGCCGTACCGCATTTACGGCGGCATGCGCTTCTTCGAACGTCAGGAAATCAAAGATGCGCTCTCGTATCTGCGTCTGATTGCCAACCGTAACGACGACGCGGCGTTCGAACGCGTGGTGAACACCCCAACCCGCGGGATTGGCGACCGTACGCTGGACGTGGTGCGTCAGGCCTCGCGCGACCGCCAGCTGACGCTGTGGCAGGCGTGCCGCGAGCTGCTGCAGGAAAAGGCCCTTGCCGGACGCGCAGCCAGCGCCCTGCAGCGCTTCCTTGAGCTGATTGACGCCCTGGCGCAGGAAACCGCCGACATGCCGCTGCACGTGCAGACCGACCGGGTGATTAAAGACTCCGGCCTGCGCACCATGTACGAGCAGGAAAAAGGCGAGAAGGGCCAGACCCGTATTGAGAACTTAGAGGAACTGGTCACGGCAACGCGCCAGTTCAGCTACAACGAAGAAGACGAAGACCTGATGCCGCTGCAGGCGTTCCTCTCACACGCCGCGCTGGAAGCGGGCGAAGGGCAGGCGGACACCTGGCAGGATGCGGTTCAGCTCATGACCCTGCACTCCGCCAAAGGTCTGGAGTTCCCGCAGGTGTTTATCGTCGGCATGGAAGAGGGGATGTTCCCAAGCCAGATGTCGCTCGATGAAGGCGGGCGTCTGGAAGAAGAACGTCGTCTGGCTTACGTGGGCGTGACGCGAGCGATGCAGAAGCTGACGCTAACCTACGCTGAAACCCGCCGCCTGTACGGTAAAGAGGTCTATCACCGTCCGTCGCGCTTTATCGGTGAACTGCCGGAAGAGTGCGTGGAAGAGGTGCGTCTGCGCGCCAGCATCAGCCGTCCGGTTAGCCATCCGCGCATGGGCTCGCCGATCTCTGAAACCGACACCGGCTACAAGCTGGGCCAGCGCGTGCGCCATTCGAAGTTTGGCGAAGGTACCATTGTGAATCTGGAAGGCAGCGGCGAGCACAGCCGCCTGCAGGTGGCGTTCCAGGGGCAGGGGATCAAATGGCTGGTGGCGGCCTACGCGAAGCTGGAAACAGTCTAACTTTCAGAAAAATATCATTATTTTGTAATAATCTGCTAGCCTTATACGTTGAAGGTCAATTAATGCCCTTCAGCGTTTCGTTGCGTGTTGACGCCACAGTTATAGCTGGCGTAACATGCGCGCACGATTACGCTAAGAGGACATTCGCCTTGGACACACCCAGTAGATACTGGCTCAATTCCCTGTCATCCAGGAACAACTCCTAAGGCTATCTCCTCTTGCTGATGGCCTTAGTGGTTGTCAGCGACTGCTCTATTCCCGTCGCGCTGAGTCAGGCTGTTTAATGGTCTGAAACCCAATTTGTTTCTGTGTGCCCACCGAACTGTCCGATATTTTTTGCATTGGGAGTCCCGGTCATGTTGAGCGCATTTCAACTCGAAAATAACCGACTGACTCGGCTTGAAGCCGAAGAGTCACAGCCCCTCATTGATGCCGTATGGGTGGATCTGGTCGAGCCGGACGACGATGAGCGCCTTCGCGTACAATCTGAGCTGGGGCAAAGCCTGGCAACGCGCCCGGAACTGGAAGACATCGAAGCATCCGCCCGTTTTTTTGAAGACGAAGACGGCCTGCACATTCACTCCTTCTTCTTCTTTGAAGATGCCGAAGACCACGCGGGCAACTCCACCGTGGCGTTTACCATTCGCGACGGTCGTCTGTTTACCCTGCGCGAGCGTGAGCTACCGGCATTCCGCCTCTACCGCATGCGCGCCCGCAGCCAGGCGATGGTAGACGGCAACGCGTACGAGCTGCTGCTCGATCTGTTCGAGACCAAAATTGAACAGCTGGCGGACGAAATTGAAAACATCTACAGCGATCTGGAAAAGCTGAGCCGCGTGATCATGGAAGGCCATCAGGGCGATGAGTACGACGAAGCGCTTTCGACGCTGGCGGAGCTGGAAGATATCGGCTGGAAGGTGCGCTTGTGTCTGATGGATACCCAGCGCGCGCTGAACTTCCTGGTGCGCAAGGCGCGTCTGCCGGGCGGTCAGCTGGAGCAGGCGCGTGAGATCCTGCGCGATATCGAATCCCTGCTGCCGCACAACGAATCCCTGTTCCAGAAGGTGAACTTCCTGATGCAGGCGGCGATGGGCTTTATCAACATCGAGCAGAACCGCATCATCAAGATCTTCTCGGTGGTGTCCGTGGTGTTCCTGCCGCCGACGCTGGTAGCCTCCAGCTACGGGATGAACTTCGAGTTTATGCCGGAGCTGAAGTGGAGCTTTGGTTACCCGGGGGCGATTATCTTCATGATCCTCGCCGGGCTGGCGCCGTATCTCTATTTCAAGCGCCGGAACTGGCTGTAAAAATCTGGCGGGTGGCGCTACGCTTACCCGCCCTACGATCGAACTCCCTCTCCTGTGGGAGAGGGTTGGGGTGAGGGCAACATCACAACCCTTTTCGTACCCTGCGCTGGGTATAAATCGCATCGGCGACGAAAATCGCCAGCGCCACCCAGATAAAGGCAAAGGTCACCATCTTATCCGCACCCGGCACTTCGCCGTAAAACACCACCGCCAGCAGGAACATCAGCGTCGGGCCAATGTACTGGAAGAAGCCCAGCGTGGAGAGGCGCAGGCGCGTTGCCGCACCGGTGAAGCACAGCAGCGGAATGGTGGTCACTACGCCCGCCGCCATCAGCATCAGGTTCAGCGACCACGGGTTGCTGCCCATATGGCTGGTGGCGCTGTCGGCGATACCGAACAGATAGATCGCCGCCACCGGCAGCAGCCACAGGGTTTCAAACAGCATCCCGGTTTGCGCTTCCACCGCAATTTTCTTACGTACCAGGCCGTAAAAAGCAAAGCTGAACGCCAGACCGAGGGCGATAATCGGCAGCGAGCCGAATGTCCACAGCTGCACCAGCACGCCGCAGAAGGCGAGAATCACCGCCACCCACTGCATCCGGCGGAAGCGTTCGCCGAGGAAAATCATCCCCAGCACGATATTCACCAGCGGGTTAATAAAGTACCCCAGGCTCGCCTCGAGCATGTGATGGTTATTCACTGCCCAGATAAACAGCAGCCAGTTACCGCCAATCAGCACGGCAGAAAGTGCCAGCAGGAAGATCTTCTTCGGGGTCTGCAGTAGCGTTTTGACGCCCGACCACTGACGGCTGAGGCTCATCAGCGCAATCATAAAGAAGAACGACCAGATGACGCGGTGTGTCAGGATCTCGTCAGCCGGAACGTAGGCGATAAGCTTGAAGTACGCCGGGGCGATACCCCAAATAAAATAAGCGGCAAGGGCGAGTAAAACGCCCTGCCGCGTCTGTTTAGCATCCATCGGGAAAATCCGTTACAAAAAAGTGAATCAATTTTACCCGATTTTGCCGCCTCAACCCACCATATAAGTGGCGGTTGCGCTGGCGATATAAACCTGTTCTTCGTTGTGTAATTCAACGCGCGCCACGGCAACTTTATTCCCCGCGCGCAGCAGGCTGCTGGTACAGGTAAAGCGATTTCCGCGCCCCGGACGAAGATAGTCGACGCGCAAATCAATGGTGCCCATGCGCGCCAGACGCTGGCGGAGTTCGTCTTCGTTGATGGTGTCATGGCGGGTCAGCGTACTGCCCACGCAGACCAGACCTGCCGCCACGTCAAGCGCGGAGGCAATCACCCCGCCGTGCAAAATACTTTGCGCCCAGTTCCCTACCATCATCGGCTGGTTGTTGAAGCTCAACTGGGCAAAGTCTTTCTCGTAACGCTCCAGCTCCAGTCCCAGCGCGCGGTTAAACGGCATATGGTAAACAAAAATCTCGCCCACGAGTTTTAACACTTCTTCGGCGGTAAGCATGGCTGACATGAGGCATCACATCCTTATTGTTAACGAAATGTTGATTTTATGCCTCAGTAACGAGGAATGCCACTTTCAGAAACGAGGATGCAGCAGTTGTCGCAGAAGTCTGTAGAATGTTCGCCACATAACTATTCAATCAATTTTACTCTTTTGCAGGAGAACACCACCGATGCGGACGTATCTGGCCTGGTTACTGGCGGCGGTTTCGCTGCCCCTCACAGCCTATGCGCAGGAAGCGACAATCAAAGAGGTGCACGATAAGCCTGCCGTTCACGGTAGCATTATCGCGAACCTTCTTCAGGAGCATGACAATCCGTTCACGCTCTATCCGTATGACACCAACTACGTGATTTATACCCAGACCAGCGATCTCAACAAAGAGGCGATAAGCTCCTATAACTGGTCTGATAATGCGCGTAAAGATGAGGTGAAGTTCCAGCTCAGCCTCGCGTTCCCGTTCTGGCGCGGCATTCTGGGGCCGAACTCGGTGTTTGGTGCCTCTTATACGCAGAAGTCCTGGTGGCAGCTCTCTAACAGCGGGGAATCCTCGCCGTTCCGCGAAACCAACTACGAGCCGCAGCTGTTCCTCGGCTTCGCAACGGACTATGAATTTGCCGGCTGGACGCTGCGTGACGTCGAAGTGGGCTTTAACCATGATTCTAACGGCCGTTCCGATCCGACTTCCCGTAGCTGGAACCGCGCCTATACGCGCCTGATGGCGCAGAACGGTAACTGGATGGTGGAAGTGAAGCCGTGGTATGTGGTCGGCAGCACGGATGACAACCCGGACATCACCAAATACATGGGCTACTACCAGCTCAAAGTCGGCTATCAGCTGGGTGATGCCGTGCTGAGTGCGAAAGGCCAGTACAACTGGAACACCGGCTACGGCGGCGCGGAAGTGGGTTTAAGCTATCCGGTAAGCAAGCATGTTCGCCTTTATACGCAAGTCTACAGCGGCTACGGCGAGTCGCTTATCGATTATAACTTCAACCAGACCCGCGTCGGCGTGGGCGTGATGCTGAACGATATTCTCTAGGTTGCTCGAATGTTTTTGCGTTAAACGTTGAAGTTTCTCTCTCAGGCGCTGAAAATAGCGCCTGTTTTATTTTTCGCATATGGGGTTAATGTGGCGCAGGCGGAAGTATTGAATCAGGAGTCGCTGGCTAAACAGGTTTTGCATGAAACCTTTGGCTACCAGCAGTTCCGCCCTGGCCAGGAAACCATCATTGAAACGGTGCTGCAAGGCCGTGACTGCCTGGTGGTGATGCCGACCGGCGGCGGTAAATCCCTCTGTTATCAGGTGCCCGCGCTGGTGCTTAACGGCCTGACGGTCGTGGTATCCCCACTCATTTCGCTAATGAAAGACCAGGTTGACCAGCTGCTCGCCAACGGCGTCGCGGCCGCCTGTCTTAACTCCACGCAAACCCGGGAGCAGCAGCAAGAGGTGATGGCCGGGTGCCGCACCGGGCAGATCCGTCTGCTGTATATCGCCCCGGAACGCCTGATGCTGGATAACTTCCTCGATCATCTGGCGCACTGGAACCCGGTGCTGCTGGCGGTAGATGAAGCGCACTGTATCTCGCAGTGGGGACACGATTTCCGCCCGGAATACGCTGCCCTCGGCCAGCTGCGTCAGCGCTTCCCCGAGCTGCCGTTTATGGCGCTCACCGCCACGGCGGATGACACCACGCGGCTGGATATCGTTCGTCTACTCGGGCTGAACGACCCGTATATTCAGGTCAGCAGCTTCGACCGCCCGAATATCCGCTACATGCTGATGGAAAAATTCAAGCCGCTGGATCAGCTCCTGCGCTACGTCCAGGAGCAGCGCGGCAAGTCCGGCATCATCTACTGCAACAGTCGGGCGAAGGTGGAAGACACCGCCGCGCGGCTGCAAAACCGCGGCTTTAGCGCCGCCGCCTATCACGCCGGGTTAGAGAACCACATCCGCGCTGACGTGCAGGAGAAATTCCAGCGCGATGATCTGCAGATCGTGGTTGCGACGGTGGCGTTCGGGATGGGGATCAATAAGCCGAACGTGCGCTTTGTGGTGCACTTCGACATTCCGCGCAATATCGAATCCTACTATCAGGAAACCGGCCGCGCCGGACGTGACGGTCTGCCTGCGGAAGCGATGCTGTTTTACGATCCGGCCGATATGGCGTGGCTGCGCCGCTGTCTGGAGGAAAAACCGCAGGGGCAGCTGCAGGATATTGAACGCCACAAGCTCAACGCGATGGGTGCCTTCGCTGAAGCGCAAACCTGCCGCCGTCTGGTGCTGCTCAACTACTTTGGTGAAGGGCGACAGGAGCCCTGCGGCAACTGCGATATCTGCCTCGATCCGCCAAAGCAGTACGATGGCCTGATGGACGCACGTAAGGCGCTCTCGACCATTTACCGCGTGAACCAGCGCTTCGGGATGGGCTACGTGGTGGAGGTGCTGCGGGGTGCCAACAACCAGCGTATCCGCGACATGGGCCACGACAAGCTGCCTGTCTACGGCATTGGCAAGGATCAGAGCCACGAGCACTGGGTCAGTATTATTCGTCAGCTGATCCACCTCGGCTTTGCCACACAGAACATTGCTCAGCACTCCGCGCTTCAGCTGACCGAAGCGGCGCGTCCGGTCCTGCGCGGTGACGTTGAACTGAAGCTCGCCGTGCCGCGCGTGGTCGCCCTCAAGCCGCGGGTGATGCAAAAATCGTACGGCGGCAACTACGACCGCAAGCTGTTTGCCAAACTGCGCAAGCTGCGTAAAGCCATCGCCGATGAAGAGAATATCCCGCCTTACGTGGTGTTCAACGACGCGACCCTGATTGAGATGGCCGAGCAGATGCCGCTCAGCGCCAGCGAAATGCTCAGCGTCAACGGCGTCGGCACGCGCAAGCTGGAGCGCTTCGGTAAAGAGTTTATGGCGCTCATCCGTTCTCACGCCGACGGTGATGATGAGGAGTAGTCAGCCGGGCGAAAAAGTGCCAGGATGATGACTCACTGAATTATTTCCCCGCGAGTTAATTATGTTGATGCTATTTCTCACCGTGGCGTTAGTGCACATTGTTGCGCTAATGAGCCCGGGACCTGACTTTTTCTTCGTGTCACAAACGGCCGTCAGCCGCTCCCGCAAAGAGGCGATGATGGGCGTGCTCGGTATCACCATGGGCGTTATGGTCTGGGCGGCCGTTGCGCTGCTCGGTCTGAACCTGATCCTGGCAAAGATGGCCTGGCTGCATAACATCATTATGGTTGGCGGCGGGCTGTACCTGTGCTGGATGGGCTACCAGATGCTGCGCGGGGCGCTGAAGAAAGAAGAGAAAAAACCGGAAGAGCCAAAGGTAGAGCTGGCAACGGGCGGCCGCAGCTTTGTAAAAGGTCTGCTGACCAACCTGGCGAACCCGAAAGCGATTATCTATTTCGGCTCCGTGTTCTCGCTGTTTGTGGGTGATAGCGTCGGTGCGGGCGCACGCTGGGGCATCTTCCTGCTGATCGTTGTGGAAACCTTTGCCTGGTTTACCATCGTGGCCAGCCTGTTTGCCTTACCGGCGATGCGCCGTGGCTACCAGCGTATCGCGAAGTGGATTGACGGCTTCGCCGGCGCGCTGTTCGCCGGCTTCGGCATTCATCTTATTATTTCTCGCTAAGCATGACGCGCTGACGCAAGCAGCGCGCCAACCAGCATAAACAGCGAACCAAAGACTTTATTCAGGGCCTTCATCTGCTTAGGCCCTTTAATCCACGCCGCAATCCGCTGCGCCAGCGTCGCGTAACCAATCATCACAATGATATCGACAATAATGGTGGTCGCGCCCAGCACCACGTACTGCATCACCTGGGGCTGATGCGGCACGATAAACTGCGGGAACAGCGCGGCGAGGAACACAATGCTCTTCGGGTTGGTCAGGTTGACGAACACCGCACGCTTAAACAGATGACCGCGGTTTTGCGTCTGCGCGAGCGTGTTCAGGTTGATGGAGCCTGCCGCGCGCCACTGCTGGATGCCGAGCCAAATCAGATACGCCGCCCCGGCCCATTTCAGCATTTCAAAGGCCAGCACGGAGCGGGAGAACAGGGTTCCCAGACCAATCCCGACCAGCACGATATGAATGCCCAGCCCGGTCTGCAAACCGGCAATCGATGCCGCCGCACCGCGATAGCCGTGGTTGATGGAGGTAGTCATGGTGTTAATGGCGCCCGAGCCCGGCGAAAGGCTGAGGATAATGGATGTCAGCAGGTAGGCGAACCACCACTCGAAGGTCATTTGAAACTCCCGAACCGTCTATTTTTATGCCACAATACGCTATTATTGAGTCATTTTGTGACCGGTGACGAAAAAAACGATATTCCCTGGATTACGTGAGTGGAAACCCAATGTTTCAGCAGAAAAAGGACTGGGAAACACGAGAAAACGCTTTTGCTGCTTTCTCTATGGGGCCGCTGACCGATTTCTGGCGGCAGCGTGAGGAAGATGCGTTTACGGGCGTCGGGGGCATCCCGGTGCGCTTCGTTCGTTTCCGAAATGAAAAAAATGACCGGGTGATCGTCGTCTGTCCCGGACGTATCGAAAGCTACGTTAAATACGCCGAACTGGCCTACGACCTGGTCCATATGGGGTTCGATGTGCTGATCATCGACCACCGTGGACAGGGGCTGTCCGGGCGCATGCTTCCGGACACGCATCGTGGGCACGTCGATCGCTTCAGTGATTACGTCGACGATTTTGCCGCGTTCTGGCAGCAGGAAGTTCAGCCCGGTCCCTGGCGTAAGCGATACATTCTTGCGCACTCCATGGGGGGCGCGATATCGACGCTGTTTTTGCAGCGTTATGAACACCAGTGCGATGCCATTGCGCTGACCGCGCCGATGTACGGTATCGTCATACGTTTCCCGGACTGGATGGTGCGCCATCTTCTCGACTGGGCTGAGGGCCATCAGCGCATTCGTGAAGGCTATGCCATCGGAACCGGACGCTGGCGCGCGCTGCCGTTCGCCATCAACGTCTTAACCCACAGTCGGCAGCGTTATCGCCGCAACCTGCGCTTTTATGCCGATGAACCACGCTTACGTGTCGGCGGCCCGACCTGGCACTGGGTGCGGGAAGGTATTCTGGCCGGTGAGCAGGTGCTGGCAGGCGTGGGCGATGATGACACGCCGACGCTTCTGATCCAGGCGGAAGAAGAGCGTGTGGTGGATAACCGCATGCATGACCGCTATTGTGAACTGCGCGCGGCCGCCGGTCACCCTTGTGAAGGGGGTAAACCGCTGGTCATCAACGGCGCGTACCATGAGATCCTTTTTGAAAAGGACGCTATGCGCTCAGTCGCGCTCAACGCCATTGTTGAATTTTTCAACAGGCATAATTGATTATCGTTTTCCACCAGAGGTTGAAATCCCTATGTACCAGGTTGTTGCATCTGATTTAGATGGCACGCTGCTTTCCCCTGACCACACCCTGTCGCCTTACGCGAAAGAGACCCTAAAGCTGCTGACGGCACGGGGCGTGAACTTTGTGTTTGCCACCGGCCGCCACCACGTGGACGTGGGGCAGATCCGCGATAATCTGGAGATCAAGTCGTACATGATCACCTCCAACGGTGCGCGCGTGCATGATACCGACGGCAACCTGATCTTCACCCACAACCTGGATCGCGATATTGCCGCCGATCTGTTTGGCGTGGTGCACAATAATCCGGCTATCGTCACGAACGTTTACCGTGACGACGACTGGTTCATGAACCGCCATCGCCCGGATGAAATGCGTTTCTTCAAAGAAGCGGTATTTAACTACTCCCTGTACGAGCCGGGCCTTCTTGAGCCGGAGGGGATCAGTAAGGTGTTCTTCACCTGCGACAGCCACGAAGAACTGCTCCCGCTGGAACAGGCGATCAACGCCCGCTGGGGCGATCGCGTTAACGTCAGCTTCTCAACGCTCACCTGTCTGGAAGTGATGGCGGGAGGTGTCTCCAAAGGCCACGCCCTGGAAGCGGTCGCGAAACGTCTGGGCTTCGAGCTGAAAGACTGTATCGCCTTTGGTGACGGCATGAACGATGCCGAAATGCTGTCGATGGCGGGCAAGGGCTGCATCATGCAGAACGCGCATCAGCGTCTGAAAGATCTGCACCCGGAGCTGGAGGTGATTGGTTCTAACGCTGACAACGCGGTACCGAAATACCTGCGCAAGCTGTTCCTTGAATAATCTTCATTTGATTGTTTATTGCTCAGATGTCAACTAAAGAGTTCGCTACAATGCCTGTCCTTCTTTCTGAGAGACAAGCATTGTGGCGCTACTCATTATCACCACTATCCTGTGGGCCTTCTCCTTTAGCCTGATTGGCGAATACCTTGCCGGTGCAGTCGACAGCTACTTCTCGGTGCTGATGCGCGTGGGGCTGGCGGCGCTGGTGTTCCTGCCGTTTCTGCGCACGCGCGGACAGTCGCTGAAAACGATTGTGCTGTACATGCTGGTGGGAGCGATGCAGCTCGGCATCATGTACCTGTTCAGCTTCCGGGCTTACGTCTATCTGTCCGTCTCGGAATTCCTGCTCTTTACCGTGCTGACGCCGCTCTACATCACGCTGATATACGATCTGCTGAGTAAACGCCGTCTGCGCTGGGGATACCTGCTGAGCGCGGCGCTGGCGGTGATCGGCGCGGCGATTATTCGCTACGACAAAGTGAGCGATCACTTCTGGACCGGGCTGATGTTCGTCCAGCTTGCTAACATCAGCTTTGCCATTGGTATGGTGGGCTACAAACGCCTGATGGAAACCCGCCCGATGCCGCAGCACAACGCGTTTGCGTGGTTCTATATGGGCGCGGCGATCGTCGCGGTGGCGGCGTGGTTTACGCTCGGCAACCCGCAAAAGCTGCCGACCACCACCGTGCAGTGGAGCGTTCTGGTCTGGCTGGGCGTGGTGGCGTCGGGGCTGGGGTACTTTATGTGGAACTACGGCGCTACGCAGGTAGACGCCGGTACGCTGGGGATCATGAACAACGTGCATGTTCCGGCTGGGTTGTTGGTCAACCTTGCCATCTGGCAGCAACAGCCGCACTGGCCGAGCTTCCTTATTGGGGGAGCGGTGATCCTGGCTTCGCTGTGGGTCCATCGCCGCTGGGTCGCTCCGCGCTCCGCACAAACGGAAGATGGTCGCACGCGTGGTTCCGCGCTGAGCGAATAAACGCCTCCGTAATTGGCTGACGCTGCTCGCCATCGCGCACGGCGGCGTACAGTCGGCTCCACAGTCCTTCACCCAGGGTTTTGGTCACCACCAGACCCTGGCGTTCAAAGCTCTCTACCACCCAGTGCGGCAGCGCCGCGATACCCATTCTGGCCGCCACCATCTGAATCAACAGCAGGGTGTTATCCACGCTTTTCAGCTGCGGACTGATGCCCGCGGGCTGCAGGAAGTGTCGCCAGATATCCAGACGACTGCGCTGAACCGGGTAAATCAGCAGCGTTTCCGTCGCCAGGTCTTCTGGCGTGATGCGCGTTTTGGCCGCCAGCGGATGATCCGGCGCCAGTACCAGGCGTACTTCATAATCAAACATCGGCGAATAGTGCAGGCCGCTGCGCGGCAGAATATCGGACGTCATCACCAGATCCAGCTCGCCCTGCTGCAGCGAGGGTTGCGGGTCGAACGTCACGCCGGATTTAAAGTCCATCTCCACCTGCGGCCACTTCTGGCGGAAGTTCTCAAGCGCGGGGGTCAGCCACTGAATACAGCTATGGCACTCAATGGCGATACGCAGCGTGGTCTGCTGCGGTTCGTTGCACGCCTGGAGCGCGCTGGCGATTTGTGGCAGGACCTGATTCGCCAGCTGAAGAAGAATTTCACCCTGCGGCGTAAAGCGCAGCGGCTGGCTCTTACGCACAAAAAGACGGAAGCCGAGGCGTTGTTCCAGATCGCTGAACTGGTGAGAAAGGGCGGACTGGGTCTGGTGCAGCGTGGCCGCAGCCGCCGCGAGCGAGCCGCAGTTCCGCAACGCTTGTAGCGTTTTCAGGTGTTTTATCTCGATCATGAAAGTCCTTCACTTCGCCATGAACATATTGCGCTTGAGGAATATACAGTACCTGCCAATTATAGATGTGTAAACATCTGGACGTCTAAATAACGAATTTCATAAGGGGCACACCATGACAATCCGCAATCACACACTCGGTTTCCCTCGCGTTGGCCTGCGTCGCGAGCTGAAAAAAGCACAAGAAAGCTACTGGGCGGGTAACGCCACCCGTGAAGAACTGCTGGCGGTGGGACGCGAGCTGCGCGCCCGTCACTGGGAGCAGCAAAAACAGGCGGGGATTGACCTGCTGCCGGTGGGCGATTTCGCCTGGTACGACCATGTTCTGACGACCAGCCTGCTGCTTGGCAACGTGCCGGCTCGTCATCAGAACAAAGATGGATCGGTAGATATCGATACTCTGTTCCGCATCGGCCGTGGCCGTGCGCCAACGGGTGAGCCAGCGGCAGCGGCGGAAATGACTAAATGGTTTAACACTAACTATCACTATATGGTGCCGGAGTTCGTAAAAGGTCAGCAGTTCAGGCTGACCTGGACGCAGCTTCTGGATGAAGTGGACGAAGCGCTGGCGCTGGGCCACCAGGTGAAACCTGTGCTGCTTGGGCCGGTAACGTACCTGTGGCTGGGCAAAGTTAAAGGCGAGCCGTTTGACCGGCTCAGCCTGCTGAAGGATATTCTGCCGGTCTATAAACAGGTGCTGATTGAGTTGGGCAAGCGCGGCATTCAGTGGGTGCAAATCGACGAGCCGGCGCTGGTGCTTGAGCTGCCGCAGGCGTGGCTCGATGCCTTCAAACCGGCGTATGACGCGCTCGCCGGGCAGGTAAAGCTCCTGCTGACGACCTATTTTGAGGGCGTCACGCCGAACCTGAACACCATTACCGCGCTGCCGGTTCAGGGCCTGCACGTTGACCTGGTTCACGGCAAAGACGATGTCGCGGAACTGCACAAGCGACTGCCCGCAGACTGGCTGCTCTCCGCCGGTCTGGTTAACGGTCGTAACGTCTGGCGCGCCGATCTGACCGAGAAATATGCGCAGATTAAGGACATCGTCGGCAAACGTGAGCTGTGGGTTGCCTCGTCCTGCTCCCTGCTGCACAGCCCGATCGATTTGAGCGTGGAAACCCGTCTTGATGCTGAGGTAAAAAGCTGGTTTGCCTTCGCCCTGCAAAAATGTGAAGAGCTGACGCTGCTGCGCGATGCGCTGAACAGCGGCGACACGGCGGCGATCAGCGCATGGAGTGGGCCGATCCAGGCACGTCGTCACTCGGCGCGCGTGCATAACCCGGCGGTGGAAAAACGCCTGGCGGCCATCACCGCCCGGGACAGCCAGCGTCAAAGTCCGTACGAGGTGCGTGCTGAAGCGCAGCGTGCCCGCTTCAACCTGCCTGCGTGGCCGACCACCACCATCGGTTCCTTCCCACAAACCACCGAAATTCGTGGCCTGCGTCTGGACTTCAAAAAGGGTAACCTGGATGCGAATCACTACCGCACCGGTATCGCCGAACACATCAAGCAGGCGATTATTGAGCAGGAGCGGCTGGGGCTGGACGTGCTGGTGCACGGTGAGGCCGAGCGTAACGACATGGTGGAATACTTTGGTGAGCACCTGGACGGCTTTGTGTTTACCCAGAATGGCTGGGTGCAGAGCTACGGCTCCCGCTGCGTGAAGCCGCCGGTGGTGATCGGCGACGTCAGCCGTCCGGAGGCGATCACCGTGGAGTGGGCAAAATACGCGCAGTCCCTTACCGACAAGCCGGTGAAAGGCATGCTCACCGGTCCGGTGACCATTCTTTGCTGGTCCTTCCCGCGCGAAGACGTAACCCGTGAAACTATCGCGAAGCAAATCGCGCTGGCGCTGCGTGATGAAGTGGCAGATCTGGAAGCGGCAGGCATTGGCATCATCCAGATTGACGAACCGGCCCTGCGCGAAGGTCTGCCGCTGCGCCGTAGCGACTGGGATGCCTACCTGAAGTGGGGCGTGGAGGCATTCCGCATCAACGCCGCGGTGGCGAAGGACGACACGCAGATCCACACCCACATGTGTTACTGCGAATTTAACGACATCATGGACTCCATTGCCGCGCTGGATGCCGACGTGATCACCATCGAGACCTCGCGTTCAGACATGGAGCTGCTGGAGTCGTTTGAAGAGTTCGACTACCCGAACGAAATCGGGCCGGGGGTGTACGACATCCACTCTCCGAACGTGCCGAGCGTGGAGTGGATTGAAGCCCTGCTGAAAAAAGCGGCCCAGCGCATTCCCGCTGAGCGCCTGTGGGTGAACCCGGACTGCGGCCTGAAAACCCGCGGCTGGCCGGAGACGCGCGCCGCGCTCGCCAACATGGTGAAGGCGGCGCAGAACTTACGTCAGGCTTGATGACGCGCAGGCCCGGTAAGGCGCAGCCGCCACCGGGCTTTTTTTATGCTTTCTTCCCGCCGTACTGGCTAAACCACGCCAGCATCCGCTGCCAGCCGTCTTTGGCCGATTCAGCGTGATAGCTCGGACGATAGTCGGCGTTAAACGCATGCCCGGCATCCGGGTATACCACGATCTCCGCCTTCGCATTTGCCGCGCGGAGCGCATGGCGCATGGTTTCTACCGAATCCAGCGAAATACCGGTGTCCTGACCGCCGTAAAGCCCTAACACGGGGGCATTTAACTCGGTGGCGATATCAACCGGATGTTTCGGTGAATTCAGCGTTTTTTCACCCACCAGTTTGCCGTACCAGGCGACAGCGGCTTTGAGCTGCGGGTTATGCGCGGCATACAGCCAGCTAATGCGTCCGCCCCAGCAGAAACCGGTGACCAGCAGACGATGGGGATCGCCCCCGTTGCGCGCCGCCCAGCTGGCGACGTGATCGAGGTCGGCCAGCACCTGCGCGTCCGGGACTTTGCTGACCAGGTTGCTGAGCAAGGTGGGAATATCGCTGTAGTCGTTCGGATCGCCCTGACGGAAGTAGAGCTCTGGCGCAACGGCCAGATAGCCTTCCAGCGCCAGCCGGCGGCAGAGGTCGCGAATGTGTTCGTGAACACCGAAAATTTCCTGAACCACGATCACGATGGGCAGCGGACCGTCTGCCGATTTTGGTCGTGCGTGGTAAGCAGGCATATTCTCCCCCTGCGATGGAATAGAGGTCTCACCCGCCGTGATGGCGTCTTCAGATGTTGAGACGATGGTTGAGGTATGCGGGGCCGCAGCAGGTGCAAAACCGGTTTTTTCAGTCATGGCATTCTCCGTACCAATCAGTTAGCGCAAAGGTAAATATAGACACCAGGTTAACAACTCACAGTGCCTTAAACGGTCTATCTTTTGTGCAGCACCTGACGATATAACTTGTTAATGTGATGTAAATCACTTTTTTATGGAAATTCAATGTAATCATTTTCATTCATGGTGAGGTGCGTCACGTAAATATGCTTACTGCTTCTGTAAAGTACCGTTTTACTTCTTCTGACTAACCGACCCACAGAGGAGTCACCTATGTCTAAGTCTGATGTTTTTCATCTCGGCCTCACTAAAAACGATTTACAAGGGGCTACGCTCGCTATCGTCCCTGGCGATCCGGA
The DNA here is from genome assembly GCF_002952735.2 of Enterobacter sp. SGAir0187. Taxonomy (NCBI): domain Bacteria; kingdom Pseudomonadati; phylum Pseudomonadota; class Gammaproteobacteria; order Enterobacterales; family Enterobacteriaceae; genus Enterobacter; species Enterobacter sp. SGAir0187. Next base: position 2,816,274 of record NZ_CP025034.2, read on the forward strand.
GCGTGTGGAAAAGATCGCCGCGCTGATGGATAAGCCGGTTAAGCTGGCAGCCCATCGTGAATTCACCACCTGGCGTGCAGAGCTGGATGGTAAAGCCGTGATCGTGTGTTCTACCGGTATCGGTGGCCCGTCTACTTCGATTGCTGTTGAAGAGCTGGCACAGCTGGGCATTCGTACTTTCCTGCGTATCGGTACCACCGGCGCTATTCAGCCGCATATCAACGTCGGCGACGTGCTGGTGACGACCGCGTCCGTGCGTCTGGATGGCGCAAGCCTCCACTTTGCACCGATGGAGTTCCCGGCGGTGGCAGATTTCGAGTGCACCACCGCGCTGGTTGAAGCTGCGAAATCCGTGGGCGCAACCACCCACGTGGGCGTAACCGCATCTTCCGATACCTTCTACCCGGGCCAGGAGCGTTACGACACCTTCTCTGGCCGCGTGGTAAGCCGCTTCAAAGGCTCCATGGAAGAATGGCAGTCGATGGGCGTGATGAACTACGAAATGGAATCCGCCACGCTGCTGACCATGTGCGCAAGCCAGGGTCTGCGTGCCGGTATGGTGGCGGGCGTCATCGTCAACCGTACCCAGCAGGAGATCCCGAACGCCGAAACCATGAAGCAGACCGAAAGTCATGCGGTGAAAATCGTGGTGGAAGCGGCGCGTCGCCTGATCTAGTCCCCTCCTCTGAAATCAAAGGCCGACACGTTCGGCCTTTATTTTTTTCAGAAAGTCACTTACCCCATAATCACATGAAAATCAGCTCACTTAATCAGCGCCATATGGAGTGAATAAATATAACAATTGTAAAAACTGAAGTTACGAACTCCATGATTTCGTTAGCATTTTGTACCAGATTCATAAACAAGATATTCCCTTAAGTATTCTGTTGGTTTGCATATCATGTTCAAGAAAATGCACCGCTTTGCGTTAATGGTTTCTGACAAGACAAAATAAGGAAACTACTGAAAACCTTACCTTGAGCAGATATTGGTTTAAGGATACAAATTTTAATTTGGAAGCTTCCTTCTAATCCCTTATATCCACCTCTGTTATTGTCACGACCCTTGCTATTAAATGAATATTTTTTGCGTAGCGCCTCGCAGGAACACCCAGTCGAACTGGACGTTTATACAGGTTCGTTATAAAACACGTCCTTCAGAGCAGGAGCATAGGGTGTGATTTTGGGTTAACCTGGTATTCGTTGTCGCTCAACGTATTGTCAAATCCGTGTCGGCAGCACTGCTACAACTACTTGTAAAATAACCTTGAGTCCACAGAACGCCTTTGTAGTAATCGTGCTGAGCAATCTCTCAGTAGTCACGGCGAATGCGGTTTCATTTGCCATAGACCAAAGTAGAATAGTGTCAATGAAACGACTTCAAGCCTTCAAATTTCAGTTGAGACCCGATGGTCAGCAGGAGCGAGATATGTGGCGCTTCGCTGGAGCTTGTCGCTTCGTTTTTAACCGCGCGTTGGCGCTTCAGAATGAGAACTATGAGACAGGGAATAAGTACATTCCCTATACAAAAATGGCTTTTTGGCTCACAGCCTGGAAAGCCGATCCGGAAACAGAGTGGCTTAAAGCATCTCCATCGCAGACGTTACAGCAGTCGCTAAAAGATCTGGAACGTGGTTACAGGAACTTTTTTCAGAAACGCGCGGCATTCCCCCGTTTAAAAAAACGCGGGAAGAATGATGCTTTTCGTTACCCTCAGGGGGTGAAGCTTGATCAAGCCAACAGCCGTATATCGTTGCCAAAGTTGGGATGGATACGCTACCGCAATAGCCGCAAAATCACTGGTGAAGTGAAAAATGTTACAGTTAATCAGTCATGTGGCAAATGGTTTGTTAGCATCCAGACAGAGTGCGACGTTGCCGAACCCGTTCATAAGGCAGCGTCAATTGTTGGCTTGGATGCTGGAGTTATGAAACTCGCAACGCTTTCAGATGGCACAGTATACAAGCCCGTCAACAGCTTAAAAAACCGTCAGCTTAAGCTGGCAACGCTCCACCGCCAGTTAAGCCGTAAAGTAAAATTCAGTGCTAATTGGAAAAAACAGAAACGGAAACTGCAAAGTTTACATTCGCACATTGCTAATATTCGGCGCGACTATCTGCATAAAATCACCAGTGAAATCAGCAAAAGCCACGCGATCATTGTCATTGAGGATCTTAAGGTCAGCAACATGTCGAAGTCGGCGAAAGGCAAGGTAGAGTTGCACGGGCGAAACGTCAGAGCCAAATCAAGCTTAAATCGCGCGATACTGGATCAGGGGTGGTATGAAATGCGTCGCCAGCTTGAGTACAAGCAGCGATGGCGAGGCGGTCAGGTGATTGCAGTTCCTCCGGCATATACCAGCCAGCGATGCGCCAATTGTGGTCATACTTCGAAGGAAAATCGCCTGTCTCAGAGTAAATTTGTTTGTCAGATATGCGGATACAGGGCGAACGCCGATATCAACGGTGCGCGCAATATTTTAGCGGCAGGGCATGCCGTGCTTGCCTGTGGAGGGATGGTGCAGTCAGGCCTTCCATTGAAGCAGGAACCCACCGAGGCGAGTCAGATTTCGATCTGAACGCTGTAGGGGTCTCGGTCCTTTAGGACAGGGAGGATGCCAAACAGCACAATTCTATTTTGTGCGGGTAATACGTTGATGCAGGGGGCATTGTGGATATCTCAATCCTGATTTATGCGGTGATTGCGCTGGCAGGCGTGGCGATAGGCTGGCTCATGTCCAGCTATCAGCATGCGCAGCAGAAGGCCGATCAGCTGGCTGAACGCGAAGAGATCGTCGCTGATTTAAGCGCGGCAAAGCAGCAGCTTGCCCTGAGTGAGCACTGGCGCGACGAGTGTGAACTGCTCAACAACGAGCTGCGCAACCTCCGTGATATCAACACCTCGCTGGAGGCCGATCTCCGTGAAGTGACCACCCGCCTGGAATCCACTCAGCTGCATGCGGAAGATAAAATCCGCCAGATGATCAACAGCGAGCAGCGCCTCAGCGAACAGTTTGAAAATCTCGCAAACCGCATTTTTGAGCACAGCAACCGCCGCGTTGACGAACAGAACCGCCAGAGCCTGAACAGCCTGCTGACGCCGCTGCGCGAGCAGCTGGACGGTTTTCGTCGTCAGGTGCAGGACAGCTTTGGTCAGGAAGCCCGCGAGCGGCATACCCTGGCGCATGAAATTCGCAATCTCCAGCAGCTGAATGCCCAGATGGCGCAGGAAGCGGTCAACCTGACCCGCGCGCTTAAAGGGGATAACAAAACCCAAGGCAACTGGGGAGAAGTGGTGCTGACCCGCGTCCTGGAAGCTTCAGGCCTTCGGGAAGGGTACGAATACGAAACGCAGGTCAGCATTGAGAACGATGCCCGCTCGCGAATGCAGCCGGATGTGATCGTGCGGCTGCCCCAGGGCAAAGATGTGGTGATTGACGCCAAGATGACTTTGGTGGCGTATGAGCGTTACTTCAATGCGGAGGACGATTACACCCGCGAATCGGCGCTGCAGGAGCACATTGCCTCCGTGCGCAATCATATTCGCCTGCTCGGCAGAAAAGACTATCAGCAGCTACCGGGGCTGCGCTCGCTGGACTACGTGCTGATGTTTATCCCAGTAGAGCCCGCGTTTCTGCTGGCACTCGACAGGCAGCCTGAACTCATCACCGAAGCGCTCAAAAATAACATTATGCTGGTCAGCCCCACCACGCTGCTGGTGGCCTTACGCACCATTGCGAACCTGTGGCGCTATGAGCACCAGAGCCGCAACGCGCAGCAGATTGCCGATCGTGCCAGCAAGCTGTACGACAAAATGCGCCTCTTCGTGGATGACATGTCCTCCGTCGGGCAGAGCCTGGACCGTGCGCAGGATAACTACCGTCAGGCGATGAAAAAACTCGCCTCAGGACGTGGCAATCTTCTGGCGCAGGCCGAATCATTCCGCAGCCTGGGGGTAGAGGTTAAACGCGAGATTAATCCGGAATTGGTGGAACAGGCCACCGCCCAGGACGACGAGTTTCGCCTGCGTGAAGGGGCGGACGAACAAAAGACAAACAGTGAAGACAACACTTTAGCGGTGGATTTATCACCAGACGAGACTCCGGCGCGTTTCTTTCGCGGTGGTTGAAACGTAGGGCAAACGCGCCCAATCTGTTACACTTCACGAACATTTTACTGATAAGCAGGCTCTAAGATGGCTGACGATTCACAAGACACAACGCACTTTGGCTTTCAGACTGTCGCCAAAGCGCAGAAAGCTGACATGGTGGCCCACGTATTTCATTCCGTGGCGGCGAAGTACGATGTGATGAATGACCTGATGTCGTTCGGCATTCATCGCTTGTGGAAGCGCTTCACCATTGACTGTAGCGGCGTACGTCGCGGACAAACGGTGCTGGATTTAGCCGGCGGTACGGGCGATTTAACCGCGAAATTCTCTCGTCTGGTGGGCGAAACCGGGCGCGTTGTCCTCGCCGATATTAATGACTCCATGCTGAAAATGGGACGCGAAAAGCTGCGTAACATCGGCGTGGTGGGGAATGTGGAATATGTGCAGGCAAACGCCGAAGCGCTGCCGTTCCCGGACAATACCTTTGACTGCATCACGATCTCCTTCGGTCTGCGTAACGTGACCGATAAAGAAAAAGCGCTGCGCTCCATGTACCGCGTGCTGAAGCCGGGTGGACGCCTGCTGGTGCTCGAATTCTCCAAACCGATTATTGAGCCGCTGAGCAAAGCTTACGACGCCTATTCTTTCCACGTTCTGCCGCGCATCGGTGAGCTGGTGGCCAACGACGCGGAAAGCTACCGCTATCTGGCGGAATCTATCCGTATGCACCCGGATCAGGACACATTAAAAGCCATGATGCAGGATGCGGAATTTGAGAACGTTGAATATTTCAACCTGACGGCGGGTGTCGTCGCGCTGCATCGCGGTTACAAGTTCTGAGTGGAGGTGTCCCGTGCCCTTTAAACCCTTAGTCACCGCAGGTATCGAAAACGTACTGAATGCTTTTCTCTATCGTGCTCCGGCGCTGAAAGCAGCGCGTCAGCGGCTAAACGGTAAGGTATTACGTATTGTTTTAAAAGAGTTCTCGACGCCGCTTGTGCTGGTCTTCAGCGAACGCCAGCTTGACGTTCTGGGGGCGTGGGAAGGTGACGCCGACTGCTCGGTCATCACGCACATGAGCGTGCTGCCAAAACTGCGCGATCGCCAGCAATTAACGGCGCTTATCCGCAGCGGTGAGCTGGAAGTGGAAGGTGACATTCAGGTCGTGCAGAACTTCGTTGCGCTCACCGATCTGGCGGAGTTCGACCCGGCAGAACTGCTCGCGCCCTTTATCGGCGACATTGCCGCTGAAGGTATCGGGAAAGTCCTTCACGGTGGTGCCTCCTTTGCGCGTAAAAGCCTGCAACGTCAGCAACGCTATGCGGCGGAAGTGCTGACAGAGGAGTGGCGAATGGCGCCTGGTCCACTGGAAGTGGCATGGTTTGCGGAAGAGACCGCGGCTGTTGAACGTGCGGTTGATGCCTTAACCAAACGGCTGGAAAAACTGGAGGGCAAATGACGCCTGGTGAAATTCGGCGCCTCTATTTCATTATTCGCACCTTTTTGAGCTACGGGCTCGACGAGCTTATCCCTAAAATGCGTATCACGCTGCCGCTTCGCATCTGGCGGCGGATGCTGTTCTGGATGCCTAATCGCCATAAAGGTCAGCCGCTGGGTGAGCGCCTGCGCCTCGCATTGCAGGAGCTCGGTCCGGTATGGATTAAGTTCGGGCAGATGCTCTCGACCCGCCGCGATCTCTTCCCGCCGCTGATTGCTGATGAACTCGCGATGCTGCAGGACCGCGTCGCACCGTTTGACGGTGCGCGCGCGAAAAAGCAAATTGAAGAGGCGATGGGCAACATTCCCATTGAGACCTGGTTTGACGATTTCGATATTCAGCCACTGGCATCGGCCTCTATCGCTCAGGTGCACACCGCGCGCCTGAGAGAAAATGGCAAGGAAGTGGTTATTAAGGTCATTCGTCCGGACATCCTGCCCATCATCAAAGCAGACATGAAGCTGATTTATCGTCTGGCGCGCTGGGTGCCGCGTCTGCTTCCGGACGGACGTCGTTTGCGTCCAATGGAAGTGGTGCGGGAATATGAAAAAACGCTCATTGATGAGCTTAACCTGCTGCGTGAATCGGCAAACGCCATTCAGCTGCGTCGCAACTTTGAAAACAGCCCGATGCTCTATGTCCCTGAAGTCTATTCTGACTACTGCAGCCAGAACATGATGGTGATGGAGCGTATCTACGGTATTCCGGTTTCGGATGTGGTGGCCCTGGAGAAGCAGGGAACGAACATGAAGCTGTTGGCCGAGCGTGGCGTTCAGGTCTTCTTCACCCAGGTGTTCCGCGACAGCTTTTTCCATGCGGACATGCACCCGGGCAATATCTTCGTGAGCTACGAGCACCCTGAGGATCCGAAGTATATTGGTATCGACTGCGGGATTGTGGGGTCGCTGAATAAAGAAGATAAACGCTATCTGGCCGAGAACTTCATCGCGTTCTTCAACCGCGACTACCGTAAGGTGGCCGAGCTCCACGTCGATTCCGGCTGGGTGCCGCCGGACACCAACGTCGAAGAGTTCGAGTTTGCGATCCGGACCGTTTGCGAACCGATTTTTGAAAAACCGCTGGCGGAAATCTCCTTCGGACATGTGCTGTTGAACCTGTTCAACACGGCTCGCCGCTTTAATATGGAAGTTCAGCCACAGCTAGTTTTACTCCAGAAAACATTACTTTACGTTGAGGGTGTAGGCCGACAGCTCTATCCTCAGTTAGACTTGTGGAAGACCGCGAAACCTTTCCTTGAATCCTGGATTAAGGATCAGGTTGGTATTCCGGCGCTGGTGCGCTCGCTGAAAGAGAAAGGCCCGTTCTGGATAGAAAAAATGCCTGAAATTCCTGAACTGGTTTATGACAGTTTGCGTCAGAGCAAGAACCTTCAGCACAGCATGGATAAAATCGCTCGCGAACTTCAGTCCAGCCGTGTTCGTCAGGGCCAGTCACGCTATCTCTTTGGGATTGGCGCAACGCTGCTGCTGAGCGGTACGTTGCTGCTGATCAACCGCCCGGAGTGGCAGATGATGCCCGCCTGGCTGATGGCCGCCGGGGTGGTTGTCTGGCTTGCCGGATGGCGAAAAACGCGCTGAGTTTGCGTCGCTATCGACGGGTCGCATACGTATAATGCGACCTGACTCATTAATCATCTATCCCTGAGGAACGTGTATGGGTGGTATCAGTATCTGGCAATTGTTGATCATTGCCGTCATCGTCGTGCTGTTGTTTGGCACCAAAAAGCTCGGTTCTATTGGTTCCGATCTGGGCGCGTCTATCAAAGGCTTCAAGAAAGCGATGAGCGATGATGAGAGCAAGCAGGATAAAACCAGCCAGGACGCTGACTTTACTGCTAAATCCATCTCCGACAAGCAAGAAGAAGCCAAAAAGGAAGACGCTAAACGCCACGATAAAGAGCAGGTGTAAGTCGTGTTCGACATTGGTTTTAGTGAGCTCCTGCTGGTCTTTGTGATTGGCCTGATCGTGTTGGGACCTCAGCGTCTGCCGGTGGCGGTTAAAACCGTTGCGGGCTGGGTTCGTGCGCTGAGATCGCTGGCATCGACTGTTCAGAATGAACTGGCTCAGGAGCTTAAGCTGCAGGAATTTCAGGAAAGCCTGAAAAAGGTTGAGAAGGCGAGCATGGATAACCTGACGCCGGAACTGAAAGCGTCAATGGATGAGCTGCGCGAAGCGGCGGAATCCATGAAGCGCTCCTACAGCATTAACGATCCTGAAAAAGCGAGCGATGAAGCAAACACCATCCATAACCCGGTGGTGAAGGGCAGCGAAGAGCAGCGTGAAGGCGTAACGCCTGCCAGCGCTGAACATCAGGCTGCTGCGCCTGAACAGACGCCGCAGGAAACCGAAGTGAAAAAGCAGGTGCAGCCGGAAAAGCCCGTGGTTAACGCTGCCGAGGCAAAACCCGCCGCGCCCGTTTCCGAATCATCCCCCTCGTCGAGTGATAAAGCGTAAACATGGCTGTAGATGATACTCAACCGCTAATTACGCACCTCATAGAGCTGCGTAAGCGTCTGTTAAACTGCATTATTGCGGTTCTCGTTATTTTTCTATGCCTGGTCTATTTCGCCAACGATATCTACCAGGTGGTTTCTGCGCCGCTGATCAAGCAGATGCCGCTGGGCGCAACGATGATTGCAACAGACGTTGCTTCTCCGTTCTTTACTCCCATCAAGTTGACCTTTTGGGTGTCGTTGATTGCCTCTGCGCCCGTGATTCTGTACCAGGTGTGGGCCTTTGTGGCGCCGGCACTGTATAAGCACGAACGCAAGCTGGTCATTCCGCTGCTGGTATCCAGTTCGCTGCTGTTCTATATCGGCATGGCGTTTGCCTATTTCGTTGTCTTCCCGCTGGCCTTCGGCTTCCTGACGCATACCGCGCCGGAAGGGGTCCAGGTGTCGACGGATATCGCCAGCTATCTTAGCTTTGTGATGGCGCTGTTTATGGCGTTTGGCGTGGCATTCGAAGTGCCGGTGGCCATTGTGCTGCTCTGCTGGGTAGGGGTAACCACACCCGATGACCTGCGTAAGAAGCGTCCGTATATCCTGGTCGGCGCCTTCGTTGTCGGCATGCTGTTGACCCCGCCGGATGTATTCTCCCAGACGCTGCTGGCCATACCGATGTACTGCCTGTTTGAGGTCGGTGTCTTCTTCTCACGGTTCTACGTGGGTAAAGGGCGTCGGTCGGATGACGAAGACGCGACGTCCGACAAGACCACTGAAGAGTAAAACCAGCCGCCCGTCAGGGCGGTTGTTATATGGGGATTCGCATGTTTGATATCGGACTCAATCTGACCAGTTCGCAGTTTGCGAAAGATCGCGATGAGGTGGTTGCGCGCGCGTTTGCCGCCGGGGTGAAAGGACTGCTGCTGACGGGCACCAACCTGCATGAGAGCGAGCAGGCGCAGCAGTTGGCGCAACGCTACGAACGCTGTTGGTCTACCGCGGGCGTGCATCCTCACGACAGCAGCCAGTGGACCCCGGAAAGCGGTGAAATGCTGCGCAGGCTGGCGAAGACACCGGAAGTGGTGGCGATTGGCGAATGCGGCCTCGATTTCAACCGTAACTTTTCCACGCCTGAAGAGCAGGAAAAGGCGTTCACTGCCCAGCTTGCGCTGGCGGCAGAGCTTGAAATGCCCGTATTTATGCACTGCCGCGACGCGCATGAACGTTTCCTGACTCTGCTGGATCCGTGGCTCGAGAAACTCCCCGGCGCGGTGCTGCACTGTTTTACCGGCTCACGGCAGGAGGCCCTGGAGTGTCTGGAGCGCGGGCTTTATCTGGGGATTACCGGCTGGGTTTGCGATGAGCGCCGCGGGCTTGAGCTTCGGGAACTGCTACCGGCGATCCCGGCTAACCGGTTGCTCCTTGAAACGGATGCGCCTTATCTGCTGCCACGCGATATGAAACCCAAACCGGCATCGCGACGCAATGAACCCGCTTATCTGGGGCACATTGTTGAGCGCGTCGCGACGTGGCGCGGAGAAGATCCGCACTGGCTTTCCGCGCAGACGGATGACAACGTGCGTAAGCTGTTCGGGATAAACGTTTAAAGTTTACGGAAGTCGGTGTTTTTAACGCTCTGCAGCACCTGCTTGTTCAGCAGATTAAGCAACAGCATGGAGCGCGCTTCCCCGTCCGGCTCGGCAAAAATCGCCTGCAGGCCTTCGAAAGCCCCTTCGGTAATCACGACGCTATCGCCCGTGTAGGGTGTTTCCGGGTCGGTAAGGCCTTCGGGCTGCTGATAAATCGACAGCTGGTGGATCACCGATGAGGGAACCGTCGCGGGGTGAGCGCCAAAGCGAACAAAATGGCTGACGCCGCGCGTGGCGCTGATGGTGGTGGTGTGGATCACCTCCGGGTCGAACTCCACGAACAGGTAGTTCGGGAACAACGGCTCGCTCACGGTTGTACGCTTCCCGCGCTGCATTTTTTCAAGCGTGATCACGGGCGTCAGGCAATTGACAGACTGACGTTCAAGATGTTCCTGCGCGCGCTGAAGTTGCCCGCGTTTGCAATACAGTAAATACCAGGCCTGCATAATCACTCTTTCCCTTAGTTCGGGGCGCAAGCATATCAAAACCCTGGCGGGATCGCTAAGTTGATTATAATGGGCGAAAATGGGACAGAACGCATAACTTCACGCTAATTTAACAAAATTACAGCATCAAGCAGGCTTACGCCGTATAATGAAGCGCTTACAGAGAGGCCATGATTAACTGCATGAAATACCACGATCTCCGCGACTTCCTGACGCTGCTGGAAAAGCAGGGTGAACTCAAACGTATTACACTTCCTGTTGATCCTTATCTGGAGATGACAGAAATTGCTGACCGCACCCTGCGTGCCGGTGGCCCCGCGTTACTGTTTGAAAATCCTAAAGGGTACGCCATGCCGGTGCTGTGCAACCTGTTTGGTACACCGCGTCGCGTCGCACTGGGGATGGGGCAGGAAGACGTCACGGCCCTGCGCGAAGTCGGTAAGCTGCTGGCCTTCCTGAAAGAGCCGGAGCCGCCGAAAGGCTTCCGCGATCTGTTCGACAAGCTGCCGCAGTTTAAGCAGGTGCTGAACATGCCCACTAAACGCCTGCGCGGCGCGCCGTGCCAGCAGAAGGTGCTGGAAGGCGATGCGGTTGATTTGACTAAAATCCCTATCATGCAGTGCTGGCCGGAAGATGCTGCGCCGCTGATCACCTGGGGGCTCACCGTTACGCGCGGCCCGCACAAAGAGCGGCAAAACCTCGGTATTTATCGCCAGCAGTTGATTGGCAAGAATAAGCTCATTATGCGCTGGCTGTCGCATCGCGGCGGCGCGCTGGATTTCCAGGAGTGGTGTGCTGCGCGTCCGGGGGAGCGTTTCCCGGTGTCTGTCGCTTTAGGCGCCGATCCGGCCACCATTCTGGGAGCCGTCACCCCCGTGCCGGATACCCTTTCTGAATATGCGTTTGCAGGCCTGCTGCGCGGAACGAAAACCGAAGTCGTGAAGTGTATCTCTAACGATCTTGAAGTCCCGGCCAGTGCAGAAATTGTGCTGGAAGGTTACATTGAACCGGGTGAAATGGCGCCGGAAGGCCCTTACGGCGACCACACCGGCTATTACAACGAAGTGGATAACTTCCCGGTGTTTACCGTGACGCACATTACGCAGCGTGAAGATGCGATTTATCACTCCACGTATACCGGGCGTCCACCGGATGAACCGGCGGTACTGGGCGTGGCGCTGAACGAAGTGTTTGTGCCGATCCTGCAAAAGCAGTTCCCGGAAATTGTTGATTTTTATCTGCCGCCTGAAGGATGCTCGTATCGCATGGCGGTGGTCACGATGAAGAAGCAGTATCCAGGCCATGCTAAACGCGTGATGATGGGCGTGTGGTCTTTCCTGCGCCAGTTTATGTATACCAAATTTGTTATTGTCTGCGATGATGACGTTAACGCCCGCGACTGGAATGACGTAATCTGGGCCATTACCACGCGAATGGACCCGGCGCGCGATACGGTGTTAGTCGAAAACACGCCGATTGATTATCTGGATTTTGCCTCGCCGGTTTCCGGTCTTGGCTCAAAGATGGGACTGGATGCCACAAATAAATGGCCTGGCGAAACCGACCGTGAATGGGGTCGCCCGATCAAAAAAGATCCTGCTGTGACCGCGCGCATTGACGCGATCTGGGACGAGCTGGCCATAATGAATAACGGTAAACCCTGAGCTGACCGTTAAGCCCTATAGACTTCCCGACAGAGAGAGCGAATGACAACCTTAAGCTGTAAAGTGACCTCGGTAGATGCCATCACCGACACCGTATATCGCGTCCGTTTAGTGCCAGAAGCGCCATTCTCTTTCCGCGCGGGTCAGTACCTGATGGTCGTGATGGATGAGCGTGATAAGCGTCCTTTCTCCATGGCCTCCACGCCAGCGGAGCAGGAATTTATTGAGCTTCATATCGGTGCGTCAGAGCTTAACCTGTATGCGATGGCCGTCATGGACCGCATTCTGAAAGAGCGCGAGATCGTAGTGGATATTCCGCACGGTGATGCGTGGCTGCGCGATGACGAAGACCGTCCGCTGATCCTGATTGCTGGTGGTACAGGCTTCTCCTACGTGCGCTCCATTCTGTTGACCGCCCTGGCGCGTAACCCTGACCGTGATATCACGATCTACTGGGGTGGCCGTGAAGAGAAACACCTGTATGACCTGTCTGAACTGGAAGCGCTGAGCGTCACCCATCCTAACCTGCGTATTGAGCCGGTGGTTGAGCAGCCGGAAGAGGGCTGGCGCGGGCGTAGCGGGACGGTGCTGACGGCAGTGCTGCAGGATCACGGTACGCTGGCGGGGCACGATATTTACATTGCAGGGCGTTTCGAGATGGCGAAAATCGCCCGCGATCTGTTCTGTAACGAACGTGATGCGCGTGAAGACCGCCTGTTTGGCGATGCGTTTGCCTTCATTTAAATAAAAAACCCGCCCCTGACAGGCGGGAAGAACGGCAACTAAACTGTCTCTCTTCGCCAATGGCGCCATAACTGCGTTGGCTGCGCTCGTTCACCCGAATCACTTACTAATGTAAGCTCATCGGGATTCGCTCGCTTGCCGCCTTGTTCTGACGCCATTGGCTTTGAGATACTTTTCCTTACTTACACTCTCTCAAACACCGTCGCGATACCCTGACCCAGACCGATACACATCGTTGCCAGACCAAACTGGGCATCTTTGCGTTCCATCAGGTTGATCAGCGTCGTGCTGATACGCGCCCCGGAACAGCCCAGCGGGTGACCGAGGGCGATCGCGCCGCCGTTGAGGTTAATCTTCTCGTCGATCTGCTCCATCAGCCCCAGATCTTTAATGCACGGCAGGATCTGCGCGGCGAACGCTTCGTTCATCTCAAAGAGATCGATGTCGCTGGCGGTTAAGCCCGCTTTTTTCAGCGCCAGCTTCGAGGCCGGAACCGGGCCGTAGCCCATGATCGACGGATCGCAGCCCACGACCGCCATCGAACGTACCCGAGCGCGAGGGGTTAAGCCCAGCTCGCGGGCGCGGCTTTCGCTCATCACCAGCATCGCGGCGGCACCGTCGGACAACGCCGACGAGGTTCCTGCCGTGACTGTACCGGTGACGGGGTCAAACGCCGGACGCAGCGTGGAAAGCGCTTCGACGGTGGTTTCCGGGCGGATGACTTCGTCGTAGCTGAACTGCTTCAGAACGCCGTCTGCATCGTGGCCGCCGGTAGGGATGATCTCGTTCTTAAAGGCACCAGACTGCGTGGCGGCCCAGGCGCGAGCGTGAGAGCGCGCGGCAAAGGCATCCTGCATTTCGCGGCTGATGCCGTGCAGGCGGGAGAGCATCTCCGCGGTCAGACCCATCATTCCCGCAGCTTTCGCCACGTTGCGGCTCATGCCTGGATGGAAATCGACCCCGTGGCTCATCGGCACGTGGCCCATGTGCTCGACGCCACCGACCAGGCAAGCCTGCGCATCGCCGGTCATGATCATGCGGGCCGCGTCGTGCAGCGCCTGCATTGATGAACCGCACAGGCGGTTAACGGTGACGGCCGGAACCGAATGCGGGATCTCCGCCAGCAGCGACGCGTTGCGGGCGATGTTGAAGCCCTGCTCCAGAGTCTGCTGCACGCAGCCCCAGTAGATATCGTCGAGCGCAGCCGGATCCAGCGCCGGGTTACGCGCCAGCAGGCTACGCATCAGGTGCGCGGAGAGGTCTTCCGCACGCACGTTACGGAACGCGCCGCCTTTTGAACGGCCCATCGGGGTGCGAATCGCATCAACAATGACAACCTTTTCCATTGTGACTCCTTAAGCCGTTTTCAGCTCGCCAACCGGACGGGCTGGCTCAACTGCGGGATAGTAGGGTTCGTTATGGCGCGCTTTGTTACGCAGCCCTTCCGGCACTTCATACAGCGGGCCGAGGTGCTGATACTGCTGAGCCATATCGAGATAGCGGGCGCTGCCGAGTGTGTCCAGCCAGCGGAACGCGCCGCCGTGGAACGGAGGGAAGCCGAGGCCATACACCAGCGCCATGTCGGCTTCTGCCGGGCTGGCGATAATGCCTTCTTCGAGGCAACGCACCACTTCGTTGATCATCGGAATCATCATACGGGCGATGATCTCATCGTCGGTGAAGTCGCGTTTCGGCTGACTGACATCGGCCAGCAGGCTATCCACCGCCGCGTCTTCTTCTTTCTTCGGTTTGCCCTTGCTGTCTTCTTTATAGCGCCAGAAGCCCAGGCCGTTTTTCTGGCCGAAGCGGTTAGCGTCGAACAGCGCGTCAATGGCGTCGCGATAGTCTTTCTGCATGCGCTGCGGGAAGCCTGCCGCCATTACCGCCTGGGCGTGGTGGGCGGTATCAATGCCCACAACGTCCAGCAGATACGCCGGTCCCATCGGCCAGCCGAACTGTTTTTCCATCACTTTGTCGATTTTGCGGAAGTCCGCGCCGTCGCGCAGCAGCTGGCTAAAACCGGCGAAATAAGGGAACAGCACGCGGTTGACGAAGAAGCCCGGACAATCGTTAACGACGATCGGCGTTTTGCCCATCTTGCTGGCCCAGGCCACCACTTTGGCGATGGTGTCGTCAGAGGTTTTTTCCCCACGGATCACTTCGACCAGCGGCATACGGTGTACCGGGTTGAAGAAGTGCATACCGCAGAAGTTTTCCGGACGCTTCAGCACGCTCGCCAGTTCGCTGATTGGAATGGTGGAGGTGTTAGAGGCCAGCACGGTATCCGGGCGAACCTTGTCTTCCGTTTCCGCCAGCACCGCTTTTTTAACCTTCGGGTTCTCGACGACGGCTTCGACCACCACGTCGACACGATCAAAACCGCTGTATTCCAGCACGGGCTGAATGGTGGAGATCACGCCTGCGAGCTTCAGCCCGTCAATTTTGCCGCGTTCCAGCTGTTTATTCAGCAGCTTGGCCGCTTCGGTCATGCCCAACGTCAGGGATTTCTCGTTGATGTCTTTCATCACCACCGGCACGCCTTTCCAGGCTGACTGGTAAGCGATGCCGCCACCCATAATGCCCGCGCCGAGTACCGCCGCATGTTTTGGCGTCTCAACGTTTTTGGTCAGCTGTTTGGCTTTGCCTTTCACGAACTGATCGTTCAGGAAGATACCGACCAGCGCGCGCGCTTCATTGGTGTGCGCCAGCGGGACAAAGCTCTGGTTTTCGAGCTTCAGCGCTTCATCGCGTCCGAGACGGGCAGCCGCTTCAATGGTTTTCACCGCCGTGATTGGTGCCGGGTAGTGTTTACCCGCCGTCTGCATCACCATGCCTTTGGCGATGGTGAAGCTCATGGTGGCTTCAATCTTGCTGAGTTTTAACGGTTCCAGCTTCGGCTGGCGTTTGGCTTTCCAGTCGAGTTCGCCTTTTATCGCCTGACGCAGAATGGCGAGTGCGCCTTCAACAAGCTTCTCAGGTTTTACAACGCCGTCGACCAGGCCAATTTTCTGCGCCTGTTCTGCGCCGACATCTTTACCCGCGGCAATGATCTCCAGCGCGCTGTCGGCACCGAGCATGCGCGGCATACGGACGGAGCCGCCAAAGCCCGGCATAATGCCCAGCTTGGTTTCCGGCAGGCCGATGCGCAGGTCCGGCGTCGCCAGGCGATAGTCGGTCGCCAGCACGCACTCGCAGCCACCGCCCAGCGCATAGCCGTTAACGGCGGAAATAGTCGGGACAGGCAGATCTTCCAGACGATTAAAGACGCTGTTGGCAAAGTGCAGCCACTGGCTCAGCTGTTCTTCCGGGACCAGGAACAGCGAAAGGAACTCGGTGATATCAGCACCGACGATAAAGGCCGCTTTGTTCGAACGCAGCAGCAGCCCTTTTAATTCAGGTTGTTTTTCAAGAACATCCAGCGCCTGGCCAAGACTGGCCACCGTCGCGGTATCAAGCTTGTTCACTGAGCCGGGGGCATCGAACACCAGTTCTGCAATGCCATCTTCCAGCCAGTTGAGGTACAGGGTGTCGCCTTTGTAGAGCATGTCAGTCTCCTGAATCCAGCAATTGGATCTGGTCATACCAGATGAATCGGAGTGTGGGATTTATGTTAATAAAATGCAAATTACTCATTAAGAAATTGCTGCATTGATCACGGTCGGTGGAAATCACGCAGGCGGAGTGAGGTGTGCTAAGATGCGATGACTTGAGGTCAAAAAACGAAAGGAATAATGATGGACTCACTGGCTTCGCTTTATAAAAATCATATCGTTACCCTACAGGAACGTACCCGCGATGTACTGGCCCGCTTTAAGCTGGATGCGCTGCTGATCCACTCCGGCGAGCTGATGAATACCTTTCTGGATGACCACGCTTATCCGTTCAAGGTGAACCCACAATTTAAGGCGTGGGTGCCGGTGACGCAGGTGCCCAACTGCTGGCTGCTGGTGGATGGCGTGAACAAGCCGAAACTGTGGTTCTACCTGCCGGTCGATTACTGGCACAACGTTGAGCCGCTGCCGACCTCATTCTGGACGGAAGAGATTGAGGTCATTGCGCTGCCAAAAGCGGACGGTATTGGCGGCCAGCTGCCTGCCGCGCGTGGCAACATCGCCTATATCGGCCCTGTTCCGGAGCGTGCATTGGGCCTGGATATTGCGGCAGACAAACTCAACCCGAAAGGGGTGCTGGATTACCTCCACTATTACCGCGCGTATAAAACCGACTACGAACTTTACTGTATGCGTGAAGCGCAAAAAACGGCGGTGAACGGCCACCGTGCCGCGCATGAAGCCTTCCAGTCCGGCATGAGCGAGTTCGACATCAATCAGGCCTATCTGACCGCGACAGGCCACCGTGATACCGACGTGCCGTACAGCAACATTGTCGCGCTCAACGAGCACGCGTCCGTCCTGCACTACACCAAGCTGGATCACCAGGTTCCGTCGGAAATGCGCAGCTTCCTGCTGGACGCAGGGGCAGAGTACAACGGCTACGCGGCCGACCTGACCCGCACCTGGGCGGCGAATGCGGATACCGAGTTCGCGCAGCTGATCAAAGACGTGAACGATGAACAGCTGGCGCTGATTGCCACCATGAAGGCGGGCACCAGCTATGTGGATTACCACATCCAGTTCCATCAGCGCATCGCCAAACTGCTGCGTAAGCACCAGATTGTGAAAGACATGAGCGAAGAGGCGATGGTCGAGAACGATCTGACCGGGCCCTTCATGCCGCACGGCATTGGTCACCCGCTGGGCCTGCAGGTGCACGACGTTGCGGGCTTTATGCAGGATGATACCGGTACACACCTGGCGGCACCGTCTAAATATCCTTACCTGCGCTGCACCCGTATTCTGGAACCGCGCATGGTGCTGACGATTGAACCGGGGATCTACTTTATCGAATCCCTGCTGGCGCCGTGGCGTGAAGGCCAGTTCAGCAAGCACTTCAACTGGGAAAAAATTGACGCGCTGAAGCCGTTTGGCGGTATTCGTATCGAAGATAACGTGGTGATTCACGAAAACGGTATCGAGAATATGACGCGAGACCTGAAGCTGGCCTGATGGAAAGCTGGCTGATACCGGCTGAACCGGTCACCTTTGTTGAGGAAATCAAGAAAAGCCGCTTTATTACCCTGCTGGCGCATACCGACGGCGTAGAGGCGGCAAAAGCGTTTGTCGAGTCCGTCCGGGCTGAGCATCCTGACGCCCGTCACCACTGCGTGGCGTGGGTAGCAGGGCCGCCGGACGATTCGCAGCAGCTGGGGTTTTCCGATGACGGTGAACCGGCGGGCACGGCCGGTAAACCCATGCTCTCCCAGCTAATGGGCAGCGGCGTGGGCGAAATAACCGCCGTGGTGGTGCGTTACTACGGCGGCATTTTGTTAGGCACCGGTGGGCTGGTTAAAGCCTATGGCGGGGGCGTGCAGCAGGCGCTTAATATGCTGGTCACTACCCGCAAAACGCCGCTTACCGAATATACTTTATTATGCGATTACGCCCAGCTCTCGGGTATTGAAGCGCTGCTGAGGCAGTTTAACGGTGTCATCGCACACAGTGAATATCAGGCGATGGTGCAATTACGCGTGGCGCTTCCTCAGGCGGAACTGGCTGCTTTTTCAGCAAAACTGGCTGATTTTAGTCGTGGTTCGTTGCAATTGCTGCCGATTGAAGAATAATCCCCACCTCACTTTTGAATACCAAAGGAAGCGGCAGAGATGCATTTTCGTGCCATAACCCGAATCGTTGGACTGCTGGTCATACTCTTTTCCGGGACGATGATTCTCCCTGGACTGGTGGCGCTTATCTACCGGGACGGCGCGGGGCGGGCATTTACCCAGACCTTCTTTGTCGCGCTGGCGATCGGCTCTCTGCTGTGGTGGCCGAACCGTCGTCAGAAAGGTGAACTGAAATCTCGCGAAGGGTTTCTGATCGTCGTGCTGTTCTGGACGGTGCTGGGGAGCGTCGGTTCGCTGCCCTTTATCTTCTCTGAACAGCCTAACCTGAGCATCACGGATGCCTTCTTTGAATCCTTCTCCGGCTTAACGACGACCGGGGCGACGACGCTGGTAGGACTGGATTCGCTGCCGCACGCGATTCTCTTTTATCGTCAGATGCTGCAGTGGTTTGGCGGTATGGGGATCATCGTCCTGGCGGTAGCTATCCTGCCTATACTGGGCGTTGGGGGGATGCAGCTTTATCGCGCCGAAATGCCCGGGCCGCTGAAAGACAATAAGATGCGGCCGCGTATTGCCGAGACGGCGAAAACCCTGTGGCTGATTTATGTCTTGCTGACTGTCGCCTGTGCGCTGGCGCTATGGTTTGCCGGGATGCCCGCGTTTGATGCTATCGGGCACAGTTTTGCAACGATTGCGATTGGCGGGTTCTCTACCCACGATGCCAGCGTGGGCTATTTCGACAGCCCAACGATTAACACGATTATTGCCATTTTCCTGCTGATTTCAGGCTGTAACTACGGTCTGCACTTCTCTTTACTGAGCGGGCGCAGCCTGAAGGTGTACTGGCGTGACCCTGAGTTCCGCATGTTTATTGGCGTCCAGCTGACGCTGGTTGTCATCTGTACCCTGGTGCTCTGGTTCCATGATGTCTATAACTCCGCATTGACCACGCTAAACCAGGCTTTCTTCCAGGTGGTATCGATGGCGACAACCGCCGGGTTTACCACGGACAGCATCGCCCGTTGGCCGCTGTTCCTGCCGGTGCTTCTGCTCTGCTCCGCGTTTATCGGCGGCTGTGCGGGGTCGACGGGTGGTGGCCTGAAGGTGATCCGTATTCTGCTGCTGTTTAAGCAGGGCAACCGTGAGCTGAAGCGTCTGGTCCACCCGAACGCGGTCTACAGCATCAAGCTGGGGAACCGCGCGCTGCCGGAACGTATCCTCGAAGCGGTGTGGGGATTCTTCTCGGCGTATGCGCTGGTCTTTATCGTCAGCATGCTGGCGATTATCGCGACGGGAGTGGATGATTTCTCCGCCTTTGCGTCCGTCGTCGCAACATTGAATAACCTCGGGCCTGGCCTGGGCGTGGTGGCGGATAACTTTGCCAGTATGAACCCTGTCGCGAAATGGATCCTCATCGCCAATATGCTGTTTGGTCGTCTTGAGGTCTTTACGCTGCTGGTGCTGTTCACCCCTACATTCTGGCGCGAGTAAGGAGCCGTTGATGAAAACACTGATTCTTTTCTCTACGCGAGACGGGCAAACGCGTGAGATTGCCGCCTATCTGGCATCTGAACTCAAAGAGCTGGGGATTTACTCGGATGTGGTAAACCTGAACCGTGCGGATCAGATTACCTGGCAGGATTACGATCGCGTGGTGATTGGTGCATCTATTCGTTACGGGCATTTCCATCCGGCGCTGGATCGCTTTGTGAAAAAGCACACGGCGGTGCTCAACAAATTGCCCGGTGCGTTTTACTCGGTCAATTTGGTCGCGCGTAAACCCGAGAAGCGCACGCCGCAGACCAACAGCTACACGCGCAAGTTTTTACTCAACTCGCCGTGGCAGCCAGAACTGTGCGCCGTCTTTGCCGGCGCGCTGCGCTACCCTCGCTACCGTTGGTATGACCGCTTTATGATCCGTCTTATTATGAAGATGACGGGGGGCGAAACCGACACGCGTAAAGAAGTGGTTTATACCGACTGGTCGCAGGTAGCCAGTTTTGCGCGAGAAATCGAACATTTAACGGGCGATTCGCGACATAAATAAGCGTTAAGTTTGAAAAGTGAGCGAACGAAAAGTTTTTTGTATTTTGTGCTTGTCACTTCAGAATAACTCCCTATAATGCGCCTCCACTGACACGGAACAACGGCACACACGCCGCCGGGTCAGCAGAGAAAAGCGAAAATAAACGCTTGACTCTGAAGCGGGAAAGCGTAATATGCACACCCCGCGCCGCAGCGAAAACGAAGCGGCACTGCTCTTTAACAATTTATCAGACAATCTGTGTGGGCACTCAAAGTGACATGGATTCTTAATGTCTTCGGACAATAAATGAATACCAAGTCTCTGAGTGAACATGCGTAATTCATTACGAAGTTTAATTCACGAGCATCAAACTTAAATTGAAGAGTTTGATCATGGCTCAGATTGAACGCTGGCGGCAGGCCTAACACATGCAAGTCGAGCGGCAGCGGAAAGTAGCTTGCTACTTTGCCGGCGAGCGGCGGACGGGTGAGTAATGTCTGGGAAACTGCCTGATGGAGGGGGATAACTACTGGAAACGGTAGCTAATACCGCATAACGTCGCAAGACCAAAGAGGGGGACCTTCGGGCCTCTTGCCATCAGATGTGCCCAGATGGGATTAGCTAGTAGGTGGGGTAACGGCTCACCTAGGCGACGATCCCTAGCTGGTCTGAGAGGATGACCAGCCACACTGGAACTGAGACACGGTCCAGACTCCTACGGGAGGCAGCAGTGGGGAATATTGCACAATGGGCGCAAGCCTGATGCAGCCATGCCGCGTGTATGAAGAAGGCCTTCGGGTTGTAAAGTACTTTCAGCGGGGAGGAAGGCGGTGAGGTTAATAACCTCACCGATTGACGTTACCCGCAGAAGAAGCACCGGCTAACTCCGTGCCAGCAGCCGCGGTAATACGGAGGGTGCAAGCGTTAATCGGAATTACTGGGCGTAAAGCGCACGCAGGCGGTCTGTCAAGTCGGATGTGAAATCCCCGGGCTCAACCTGGGAACTGCATTCGAAACTGGCAGGCTAGAGTCTTGTAGAGGGGGGTAGAATTCCAGGTGTAGCGGTGAAATGCGTAGAGATCTGGAGGAATACCGGTGGCGAAGGCGGCCCCCTGGACAAAGACTGACGCTCAGGTGCGAAAGCGTGGGGAGCAAACAGGATTAGATACCCTGGTAGTCCACGCCGTAAACGATGTCGACTTGGAGGTTGTGCCCTTGAGGCGTGGCTTCCGGAGCTAACGCGTTAAGTCGACCGCCTGGGGAGTACGGCCGCAAGGTTAAAACTCAAATGAATTGACGGGGGCCCGCACAAGCGGTGGAGCATGTGGTTTAATTCGATGCAACGCGAAGAACCTTACCTACTCTTGACATCCAGAGAACTTTCCAGAGATGGATTGGTGCCTTCGGGAACTCTGAGACAGGTGCTGCATGGCTGTCGTCAGCTCGTGTTGTGAAATGTTGGGTTAAGTCCCGCAACGAGCGCAACCCTTATCCTTTGTTGCCAGCGGTTAGGCCGGGAACTCAAAGGAGACTGCCAGTGATAAACTGGAGGAAGGTGGGGATGACGTCAAGTCATCATGGCCCTTACGAGTAGGGCTACACACGTGCTACAATGGCGCATACAAAGAGAAGCGACCTCGCGAGAGCAAGCGGACCTCATAAAGTGCGTCGTAGTCCGGATTGGAGTCTGCAACTCGACTCCATGAAGTCGGAATCGCTAGTAATCGTAGATCAGAATGCTACGGTGAATACGTTCCCGGGCCTTGTACACACCGCCCGTCACACCATGGGAGTGGGTTGCAAAAGAAGTAGGTAGCTTAACCTTCGGGAGGGCGCTTACCACTTTGTGATTCATGACTGGGGTGAAGTCGTAACAAGGTAACCGTAGGGGAACCTGCGGTTGGATCACCTCCTTACCTTAAAGAACCTGCCTTTGCAGTGCTCACACAGATTGTCTGATGAAAAAACAGCAGTAAAAATCTCTGCAGGCTTGTAGCTCAGGTGGTTAGAGCGCACCCCTGATAAGGGTGAGGTCGGTGGTTCAAGTCCACTCAGGCCTACCAAATTTTCCCTGATACTGCGTTGCGGCAACGCTCACATACTGATGTATGCTTCGCGTTACCACGCCTTGTCTCAGGAAAAATTACCGGTACAGAGATTGCAAAACGATGGGGCTATAGCTCAGCTGGGAGAGCGCCTGCTTTGCACGCAGGAGGTCTGCGGTTCGATCCCGCATAGCTCCACCATCTTTTACTGCGAACCCAAGAAAACTTCAGAGTGAACCTGAAAAGGTGCACTGCGAAGTTTTGCTCTTTAAAAATCTGGATCAAGCTGAAAATTGAAACGACACATCTTAATGGTGTGTTCGAGTCTCTCAAATTTTCGCAATCATGAAGTGAAACATCTTCGGGTTGTGAGGTTAAGCGACTAAGCGTACACGGTGGATGCCCTGGCAGTCAGAGGCGATGAAGGACGTGCTAATCTGCGAAAAGCGCCGGCGAGGTGATATGAACCTTTGACCCGGCGATGTCCGAATGGGGAAACCCAGTGCAATTCGTTGCACTATCGTTAACTGAATACATAGGTTAACGAGGCGAACCGGGGGAACTGAAACATCTAAGTACCCCGAGGAAAAGAAATCAACCGAGATTCCCCCAGTAGCGGCGAGCGAACGGGGAGCAGCCCAGAGTCTGAATCAGCTTGTGTGTTAGTGGAAGCGTCTGGAAAGTCGCACGGTACAGGGTGACAGTCCCGTACACGAAAACACACAGGTTGTGAACTCGAAGAGTAGGGCGGGACACGTGATATCCTGTCTGAATATGGGGGGACCATCCTCCAAGGCTAAATACTCCTGACTGACCGATAGTGAACCAGTACCGTGAGGGAAAGGCGAAAAGAACCCCGGCGAGGGGAGTGAAAAAGAACCTGAAACCGTGTACGTACAAGCAGTGGGAGCACCCTTGTGGTGTGACTGCGTACCTTTTGTATAATGGGTCAGCGACTTATATTCTGTAGCAAGGTTAACCGTATAGGGGAGCCGAAGGGAAACCGAGTCTTAACTGGGCGTTAAGTTGCAGGGTATAGACCCGAAACCCGGTGATCTAGCCATGGGCAGGTTGAAGGTTGGGTAACACTAACTGGAGGACCGAACCGACTAATGTTGAAAAATTAGCGGATGACTTGTGGCTGGGGGTGAAAGGCCAATCAAACCGGGAGATAGCTGGTTCTCCCCGAAAGCTATTTAGGTAGCGCCTCGTGAACTCATCTTCGGGGGTAGAGCACTGTTTCGGCTAGGGGGCCATCCCGGCTTACCAACCCGATGCAAACTACGAATACCGAAGAATGTTATCACGGGAGACACACGGCGGGTGCTAACGTCCGTCGTGAAGAGGGAAACAACCCAGACCGCCAGCTAAGGTCCCAAAGTCATGGTTAAGTGGGAAACGATGTGGGAAGGCACAGACAGCCAGGATGTTGGCTTAGAAGCAGCCATCATTTAAAGAAAGCGTAATAGCTCACTGGTCGAGTCGGCCTGCGCGGAAGATGTAACGGGGCTAAACCATGCACCGAAGCTGCGGCAGCGGCGCTTATGCGTTGTTGGGTAGGGGAGCGTTCTGTAAGCCGTTGAAGGTGTGCTGTGAGGCATGCTGGAGGTATCAGAAGTGCGAATGCTGACATAAGTAACGATAAAGCGGGTGAAAAGCCCGCTCGCCGGAAGACCAAGGGTTCCTGTCCAACGTTAATCGGGGCAGGGTGAGTCGACCCCTAAGGCGAGGCCGAAAGGCGTAGTCGATGGGAAACAGGTTAATATTCCTGTACTTGGTGTTACTGCGAAGGGGGGACGGAGAAGGCTATGTTAGCCGGGCGACGGTTGTCCCGGTTTAAGCATGTAGGCGGAGGTTCCAGGTAAATCCGGTACCTTTTAACGCTGAGGTGTGATGACGAGGCACTACGGTGCTGAAGTAACAAATGCCCTGCTTCCAGGAAAAGCCTCTAAGCATCAGGTAACATCAAATCGTACCCCAAACCGACACAGGTGGTCAGGTAGAGAATACCAAGGCGCTTGAGAGAACTCGGGTGAAGGAACTAGGCAAAATGGTGCCGTAACTTCGGGAGAAGGCACGCTGATATGTAGGTGAAGCCCCTGCGGGTGGAGCTGAAATCAGTCGAAGATACCAGCTGGCTGCAACTGTTTATTAAAAACACAGCACTGTGCAAACACGAAAGTGGACGTATACGGTGTGACGCCTGCCCGGTGCCGGAAGGTTAATTGATGGGGTTAGCGGCAACGCGAAGCTCTTGATCGAAGCCCCGGTAAACGGCGGCCGTAACTATAACGGTCCTAAGGTAGCGAAATTCCTTGTCGGGTAAGTTCCGACCTGCACGAATGGCGTAATGATGGCCAGGCTGTCTCCACCCGAGACTCAGTGAAATTGAACTCGCTGTGAAGATGCAGTGTACCCGCGGCAAGACGGAAAGACCCCGTGAACCTTTACTATAGCTTGACACTGAACACTGGTCCTTGATGTGTAGGATAGGTGGGAGGCTTTGAAGCGTGGACGCCAGTCTGCGTGGAGCCGTCCTTGAAATACCACCCTTTAATGGCTGGTGTTCTAACGTAGACCCGTGATCCGGGTTGCGGACAGTGTCTGGTGGGTAGTTTGACTGGGGCGGTCTCCTCCCAAAGAGTAACGGAGGAGCACGAAGGTTAGCTAATCCTGGTCGGACATCAGGAGGTTAGTGCAATGGCATAAGCTAGCTTGACTGCGAGAGTGACGGCTCGAGCAGGTGCGAAAGCAGGTCATAGTGATCCGGTGGTTCTGAATGGAAGGGCCATCGCTCAACGGATAAAAGGTACTCCGGGGATAACAGGCTGATACCGCCCAAGAGTTCATATCGACGGCGGTGTTTGGCACCTCGATGTCGGCTCATCACATCCTGGGGCTGAAGTAGGTCCCAAGGGTATGGCTGTTCGCCATTTAAAGTGGTACGCGAGCTGGGTTTAGAACGTCGTGAGACAGTTCGGTCCCTATCTGCCGTGGGCGCTGGAGAATTGAGGGGGGCTGCTCCTAGTACGAGAGGACCGGAGTGGACGCATCACTGGTGTTCGGGTTGTCATGCCAATGGCACTGCCCGGTAGCTAAATGCGGAAAAGATAAGTGCTGAAAGCATCTAAGCACGAAACTTGCCCCGAGATGAGTTCTCCCTGAGACTTTAAGTCTCCTGAAGGAACGTTGAAGACGACGACGTTGATAGGTCGGGTGTGTAAGCGCAGCGATGCGTTGAGCTAACCGATACTAATGAACCGTGAGGCTTAACCTTACAACGCCGAAGGTGTTTTGGCGAAGAGACAGACACGATTTTCAGCCTGATACAGATTAAACAGAATTTGCCTGGCGGCTTTAGCGCGGTGGTCCCACCTGACCCCATGCCGAACTCAGAAGTGAAACGCCGTAGCGCCGATGGTAGTGTGGGGTCTCCCCATGTGAGAGTAGGGAACTGCCAGGCATCAAACAAGTGAAGAGGCCATCCGAAAGGATGGCCTTTTTGCGTTTATACGCTGCACAAACTGATCCCCCAATGCCCTGCTTATACGGTAAACTACCTGCGTTTTTGCATCAGGATAGCGTCTATGAACCACTCCCTTAAGCCCTGGAATACCTTTGGCATTCAACGCAATGCTAATCAAATTGTACGTGCCGATACTGCACAGCAGCTGCTGGATGCATGGCAAAGCGCAACAGAAAAAAACGAACCCGTACTGATTCTGGGCGAAGGAAGTAATGTCCTGTTTCTCGACGATTTTGCGGGAACGGTGATCGTTAACCGCATCATGGGAATTGATGTGGAAGAGCGTGACAATAGCTGGCACTTGCACGTGGGGGCTGGTGAAAACTGGCACCACCTGGTGCAGTTTACCCTCGAAAAAGGGATGGCGGGTCTGGAAAACCTTGCGCTTATTCCAGGCTGCGCCGGATCGTCACCCATTCAAAACATCGGCGCCTACGGCATCGAGCTGAAACATGTCTGTGAATATGTCGACTGCATCGAGCTGGCGACCGGAACGGCGACGCGTTTAACCGCAGAACAGTGCCGTTTTGGCTATCGTGACAGTATCTTCAAACATGAATATCAGGATCGCTACGTGATTGTCGCTGTGGGTTTGCGTCTGTCGAAGAACTGGCAACCCGTATTGACCTACGGGGATTTAACGCGTCTCGATCCGGCTACCGTTACCGCACGCGACGTTTTTGACTCGGTTTGCCATATGCGGATGACCAAGCTTCCCGATCCCAAAGTTAACGGAAATGCAGGGAGCTTCTTTAAAAACCCGGTGATCAGCGGCGAAAATGCGAGACGCTTTCTGGAGGAGTGGCCAACCGCGCCACATTACCCTCAGGCGGATGGCAGCGTGAAGCTGGCAGCAGGATGGCTTATCGATCAATGCCAGCTAAAAGGCGCTTCAGTCGGCGGGGCAGCCGTTCACCGACAGCAGGCTCTGGTGCTGATTAACCAACGCGATGCAACCAGCGACGATGTGGTACAGCTGGCTCATTATGTTCGTCAGCGTGTGGGCGAAAAGTTTAACGTCTGGCTGGAGCCAGAAGTCCGCTTCATTGGCCGCAAAGGTGAAGTCAATGCCGTGGAGGCCATCGCGTGAAGGACAATACCGTTCCCTTAACCCTGATTAGCATCCTTGCTGACGGCGAGTTTCATTCTGGCGAGCAGCTGGGTGAACAGCTTGGCATGAGCCGTGCTGCTATCAATAAACATATCCAGACGCTTCGCGACTGGGGTGTTGATGTGTTCACGGTTCCCGGAAAAGGCTACAGCCTGCCGGAGCCGATTCAGTTGCTGAATGAAGACGCGATCCGCAGCCAGATTGGACATGGCAACGTGGCGGTGCTGCCGGTGATTGATTCGACGAACCAGTATCTTCTGGATCGTCTGCCTGAGCTCAAATCCGGCGATGCCTGCGTTGCTGAGTATCAGCAGGCTGGTCGCGGCCGTCGTGGCCGCAAGTGGTTTTCCCCCTTTGGCGCCAACCTCTATCTGTCCATGTACTGGCGACTCGATCAGGGCCCGGCCGCTGCCATTGGCCTGAGTCTGGTCATCGGTATCGTCATGGCAGAGGTGCTTCACGATCTGGGGGCGGATCAAGTGCGTGTTAAATGGCCTAACGATCTGTACCTCAACGATCGTAAACTTGCCGGCATTCTGGTTGAACTGACGGGCAAAACGGGCGATGCGGCGCAAATCGTCATTGGCGCGGGCCTCAATATGGTGATGCGCAATGTCCAGAATGACGTGGTTAATCAGGCCTGGACTAACCTCCAGGAGGCGGGGATCGTCATCGATCGTAACACCCTTGCCGTACGTATGATTAAAGAGCTGCGCAGTTCGCTCACGCTTTTTGAGCAGGAAGGGCTGGCGCCGTTCCTGTCGCGTTGGGAAAAACTGGATAACTTCATCAACCGCCCGGTGAAATTGCTGATTGGTGATAAAGAGATCTACGGCACTTCCCGCGGTATTGACGCTCAGGGCGCGCTGCTCCTGGAGCAGGATGGTGTAATCAAACCCTGGGTGGGCGGTGAAATTTCCCTGCGGAGTGCTGAATAACCGGATGGAGTGAATGATGCGAAAACCCGTCTGCGCGACGCTGGCCGTCATGATGAGCGTGTTGTTCTCACCCCTCTCTCAGGCGGGTCAGGCCTGGGAGAGTTATAAGGCACGCTTTTTCAAACCGGAAGGCCGCATTGTCGATACCGGCAATGGTGGCGTGTCGCATACGGAAGGTCAGGGCTTTGCCATGCTGATGGCAGTCGCCAACGACGATAAGGCCACGTTCGATAAGCTCTGGCAATGGACAAACCGTGAGCTGAAGAACAAAGAGAACGGTCTGTTTTACTGGCGCTTTAACCCCGCAGAGTCCAACCCGATCGCCGACAAAAACAACGCTGCCGATGGCGATGTGCTGATTGCCTGGGCGCTGCTTAAGGCCGATGCCCGCTGGCATGACAAACGCTACGGCGCCGCATCGGATGCCATTACAAAAGCGCTCGTTGCCCATAGCGTCATCCGCTATGCGGGTTACCGCGTGATGCTGCCCGGCGTCCAGGGATTTACGCTTGACGGTGAAGTGGTCCTTAATCCTTCCTATTTTGTGTTTCCGGCCTGGCAGGCCTTCTCCGGACGCAGTAATTTGCCGGTCTGGCGCGATTTGATTAAGGACGGGGAACGCCTGATGGGGAAAATGGGCTCGGGTAAAGCGAACCTACCTACTGACTGGGTTTCACTGACATCAGGTGGCAAGCTGGCTCCCGCTAAAGGCTGGGCACCGCGAATGAGCTATGACGCGATTCGTATTCCGCTATATCTTGCCTGGTCTGATAAGCAAAGCCCGCTCCTGACGCCGTGGAAAGCGTGGTTTGGGCAATTCCCCCGGGAGCAAACGCCCGCCTGGGTTAACGTCACCACTAACGAATATGCGCCTTACATGATGGAAGGCGGCCTGTTGGCTGTACGCGATTTAACGATGGGGCAGCCTTCCGAAGAACCCGAAATCACCTCTAAAGACGACTACTATTCGGCAAGTCTGAAAATGCTGGTGTGGATCGCCCAGCAATAATGTCGATATAGTCCCTCTCCCGGACGGGGAGAGGGACGTCATACCGTGTTACTGCGGATACGGTACCCAATCCCCGCCGTTCAGGCGAACGTACGGTTTGTTCTGATACTGAATCACCACCGCGTTGGCGTTCTCGGAGACTTCTGCCGTTTGCGGCAGTTTGCTGGTGAGCTGATCCCAGTTCACGCTATCTTCCACAAACAGCTTCCCGTCAACGGCACGGGCAACCAGTTCTGAGATTGCCAGATAACTGGTCGGCTGGGTGATTTCAATGGGGGCGCCCTGATGGGGTGCCTTCATCCCAAAGAACTTAATGCCAGCAGGCACGTTGGTAATCGACGGGCTTGGGATATCACGCAGGCCTGACACCTGCATTCTGTCGCCTTTCAGCGCGCCACCGTGCTCAGGCACCACGACCACCATCACTTTACGGCCTGATTTTTCCAGCTCCGTAAAGAACGCGTCCAGCTCGTCGAAGAATTTCTGCGCACGCACTTTATAATCCGCGGTTTTGCTCACGCCCGGGAAGTGGTTACCGTCGTGGAGCGGCAGGGTGTTAAAGAACGTCGCGCTGCGTGGATTACTGTCTTTCTCGATGGTCTGCAGCCAGCGCTGCAGCACGGCGGTATCGTCATAAACCGGCGAGCCGTCGAAGCCCAGCAGAGTAACGGGAAGACCAGTTTGATCCATCAACGGTGCCTGCATACCACCCTGTTCACGCACCTCTTTCAGGAAGTTACCGAACTGGCCGTTATGTCCCAGCATCAGATGCTGCGTAAAGCCCAGTTTGGCGAGGTTATCAAACAGATAACACTGATTGCCGGCAGGCTGATACAGATTCTTATGCGATGCCTGACCGCAGCTTGCACGCAGCAGGCGGATTGCTGCCGGGCCGCTGTACGAGGTGGCAGAGTTAAAATCTTTAAACTGAATGTCGAAATGCGACCACAGCGGATGAGACATCAAACCTGCAGCGTCCACGTCGGCCCAGGAGAGAGAGCAGATGTTGATCACCAGCAGTTCAAACGGCTGAGCATCCGCCGGCAGCGCATCCGGGAATTTCGTCTGTCGCTTGTCTTCCGCGGTATAGAAACTGGAGAGCCAGGCGTTCAGGTTGGTTGAGGTCGGCGGTGCGGTCTGGGTTGGGATATCGCCCACTACAGGCGTATCGCCAGCCGTGGTAACGGTTGCTGCTGCGCTTCCCCCTGTGGTGGTCACCGTGGTGGTCGGTTGACCAGCAGGCCACAGCGAAAAGTTTGGCCCAGCCAGCGTCAGCACGTTAAGCCAGATCATAATCGCGACGACAAACACCGTGACGCGGATCCACTGTGACAGGAACAGCCAGGCAACCAGCAGCACAAATATCGCGCCTATCATCTGCCAGTTAACAAACCGCTCGGTCAGATCGAGGATATAGCTGGCGCTAAAGCCTGCCACCTGTGAGCCCTGGCTCATAATGCTGTCCGGCCCCGGTAACCAGGTATCATGCCAGAACAGCGCAAAGCCGAGAGGGATGGCTATCCAGTGACGTAAGCGATGCAGCCTGATATTCGGCAGGGGCATCAGCAGGAAGGCCATAAATACCAGGTTGAGAAGGGGATGGAAATTCAGATAGCCTGCCCACAGCAGACCAAACTTCACCAGAAAGTAGAAGTTCCAGCCGGAAAGGCCGCGCCAGTATTGCCAGAGCGGCGAGGGTGACGAAGCGGTATAGGTAGAATTAGTCATGTTTTCGGTCTGCCTTGACGTGTGATGCCCGTGTCAGTGTTCCGGCTGGTTTTACATAGCGAGGTTTTATAAACAGCACTCTGGCCGTATCACGGATACGACGTATGGAATGGCGTGCATAGTAGCCAAGCGGGAAAAAGATCAGCGCACAGACTATAACCAGTTGAATGATATCGCTGATATTCATGATGGTGCGTTCTCCGCGTTGTCTGTTAATAAGCGAAGGGGCTCCGGAACCCGGCGCCAGACATGTCCATCATGTCTGGCATTGAGGATCGGTTTCGCATCGCTCTTGATCGCGAGCGGTTTAGCCCATTGTTCAGGCTGGAGCGCACGCATCTGCACCAGCTCCGCGCTGATCGTATTATCTTCGAACCAAATCATACGGTTCGAGAAAATATCCCCGGTAGGCAGGGGGAAGATGTGGTTAAGCGCCGTATCGAGGTCGTTTACCCGGCAGAAGGACAAAAACAGCACCAGGCGATTGTCGCCAATGGTCATGATGTCCCCTGTACGGTTCGGGCGACATAAGGTGAGAGCCTGTTCAACGCGAATACCCGGTACAGGACGCAGAGCAACCATGACCCCTTTCCCGTCAGCTGGAAGAAGCGTATTGCTCATCATGTTGCCGACGGCGTCGCAGAAGGTATCCCATTTTTGGTATCCACGCAGCTTCATCGGCTGCGTCATGGAGAGCAGCGTGGAAATATCTTCCGGCACATGGCGGCTAAACTGCTGGCCCTGAACGCTTTCGATAAGCGTCAGGCAGCGTGACAACGGCGCATTCCATGGAATAACCATATTGGCGCCACAACCCAGAAGCAGACGCTCATCGGTGGCGCGCAGGCTGGTATTGTTTTCGCGCACGATGATTTTTAACGCGCTTCCGCGCTGGCGGCGCAAGGTGTGGATCTGCCTTGCAAGCGTCTCAATCTGGTTATTCTGCATCAGCGAGAAAATAATCGTTGCCGCCTGGGTTGTGCGAGCTTCGTGGAAAAGGTCTTCGTTAGATTCAAACAGCGACCAGTTTTCCGACAGGGCGGGTGCCCCCTCTAAAACCGCGATATGGCTCAGAATGCGTTTTTCATCACTGCGCGGTTGCACCACGGTTTCTTCCTGCTGCGCCAGGTGCCACTTACCCTCGATATGTTTCAGCGTAAGTTGTTGCCTGGCGCTCACACCTTTTTCATTACACCAGAATGCAATATCGTAGAGATAGCTTCCCGCCTGGTCACGAACGCTTGCCAGACCGAACAGGGAGCGATATTCACCCATTAAAAGTGAGAATAGCTTGTCATTATTACTGCCGGGATTGACTATCAATAGCGTGCAATTTTGAAATTTTGCCCATTTATTGATTTTTTCCAGCCACGGCAGCAGTTTTTCAGCAGGGATATTTTGCAGGACGTTATTTGCGCATTTAAGGATCACTAAATAGTGATCCGGATCAATAGTGCACTGAACGTCGCGGGACAAAAAGTATAGACTATCGGCATCCGATGTCATGGAAAATAATCGCACCGTCTGAGGCCCGCGATCGTTTTCCAGCGTGATAATTTTCTTCGGATCTTCGCCCATGCTAATGACAGCCACGCGGGAATCCTTATCCTGAGCAGCAATTGTCTGGTTTACCAGACTGATAGCATCTTCATTACGGTCCGTATTAATCCACCAGACTCCTCCGACTGGCATGTGGCTCAATTCGTCCCATAATGACTGGATGCCAATAGAAAATATGGAGTCCACGGTGTCCCTCTTTTCGTCTAATTTATCTGTATCTCAGTTTACTAGCGAAAGCGTAGAAATAAACCTAACATTGAAATTAAAGAACATCAGATTTAGCATGTAAATGAAATTTGTCAGGGCAGGAAGCCCCGCAACTTCTTTAGCGTGCGATTTTCCTTAAAGGGATGGAAAAAGAATGGATAATAATGAACCCGGTACCCCAGTCGACTCGACCCTGGGTTACACATTCCAAAACGATTTTCTGGCGCTGACGCAGGCCTTTTCTTTACCTGAAATAGATTACACCGATATTTCCCAGCGGGAACAGTTGGCCGCGGCTATTAAACGCTGGCCGTTATTAGCTGAATTCGCCCATCAACAATAAGGGAGCCATTGATGGCCATACTCGGATTACAGGGTGTCCGTGGGGGTGTGGGTACCACATCTGTTACCGCGGCGCTGGCGTGGTCATTACAGCTTTTAGGTGAATCGGTGCTGGTTATTGACGCCTGCGCCGATAATTTGCTGCGTATGTCGTTTAACGTCGACTTTACTCGCGAAGAGGGCTGGGCCCGCGCGCTCCTTGACGATAAAGACTGGCAGGATGCAGGTTTGCGCTATACCTCCCTTCTTGACCTGCTGCCGTTTGGTCAACTGACCACCACGGAACGCGAGAATGAAGCCGCGTACCAGCGCCTGTTTTCGCAATTTACGCTGGCGCTGCAGAGCCTGAAGGAAAAGGGGCACTACAAGTGGATCCTGCTGGATCTGCCGCACGGTGCCGGCACGCTGACCCGACAGCTTATCGCGCAGTGCGATCATGTCCTCTCGATCGTTAATGTCGATGCGAACTGCCATATCCGCCTGCATCAGCAGGGGCTGCCTCAGAATGCGCATCTTCTGATTAACGATTTACGTATTGGCAGCCAAATTCAGGACGATCTCTATCAGGTCTGGCTGCAGAGCCAGCGCCGCCTGCTTCCCATTGTCATCCATCGTGATGAGGGCATGGCGGAATGCCTTGCGTCGAAGCAACCGCTCGGCGAATACCGCAGCGATTCACTGGCGGCAGAAGAGATCCTGACGCTGGCTAACTGGTGTCTGCTGAACTTCGCCAACCGGGCGGAGCATGCAGGGAGTGATGTATGAGTCGTCTCGCCAGCTGGTTACTCATCCCACCGGTCAGTTCGCGTTTGAGCGAACATTACCGGCATTTTCGCCGTCACGGCGCGTCGGCATTCAGCGCCGCGCTCGGCTGTTTCTGGATGATTCTGGCCTGGATGTTTATTCCACTCGAACACCCGCGCTGGCAGCGTATACGTGCCCGGCACAGTGAACTGTATCCGCACATTAATCCTGACCGGCCGCGTCCACTGGATCCGGCGCGTTATCTCATTCAGGCCATCTGGCTGGTGGCGACCTCATCCCGCGTGGAGACAAAAACGCCGCACTGGCGGAGCTTCTCCCGCGTGCAGCAGTTACGTGAGCGCTACCATCAGTGGCTGGACAGGCTGCCCAACAGCGTCAGCGATAAGACCAGCCATCTGGATAACCACAAAGAGCTCGGGCATCTCCACCCGGGCTTGCGGCGTTTTATCCTCGGCGTGATCGTCGTGTTCTCGCTCATTCTGGCGCTGGTCTGTATTACGCAGCCTTTCAACCCTCTGGCGCAGTTCACTTTCCTGATCCTGCTGTGGGGCGTGGCGCTACTGGTACGCCGAATTCCGGGTCGCTTCTCGGCGCTGATGCTGATCGTGTTGTCGCTGACCGTCTCCTGCCGCTACATCTGGTGGCGTTATACCTCGACGCTGAACTGGGACGACCCGGTGAGTCTGGTGTGCGGCCTGGTGCTGCTGTTTGCTGAAACCTATGCCTGGATTGTGCTGGTGCTGGGCTATTTCCAGGTGATTTGGCCGCTCAACCGTCAGCCGGTTCCGCTGCCAAAGGACACGACCCAGTGGCCAACCGTCGATCTCTTCGTGCCGACCTACAACGAAGACCTGAGCGTGGTGAAGAACACCATCTATGCCGCGCTGGGCATCGACTGGCCGAAAGATAAGCTCAAGGTCTGGATTCTTGATGACGGCAACCGTCCGGCGTTCCGCCAGTTCGCGGAGGAGGTCGGCGTCGAATACATCGCCCGTCCGACGCATGAACACGCTAAGGCGGGGAACATCAACAACGCGTTGAAGTATGCCACCGGGGAGTTTGTTTCGATCTTTGACTGCGACCACGTGCCGACGCGCTCGTTCCTGCAGATGACCATGGGCTGGTTCCTGAAGGAGAAAGAGCTGGCGATGATGCAGACGCCGCACCACTTCTTCTCGCCGGACCCGTTTGAACGTAACCTTGGCCGTTTCCGTAAGACCCCGAACGAAGGCACGCTGTTCTATGGCCTGGTACAGGACGGAAACGACATGTGGGACGCCACCTTCTTCTGCGGCTCATGCGCGGTTATCCGCCGTAAACCGCTGGATGAAATTGGTGGTATCGCCGTCGAGACGGTCACCGAAGATGCGCACACCTCGCTGCGCCTGCACCGTCGTGGCTATACCTCAGCCTATATGCGCATTCCGCAAGCTGCAGGTCTGGCAACGGAGTCACTGTCGGCGCACATTGGCCAGCGTATTCGCTGGGCGCGCGGCATGGTGCAGATTTTCCGTCTCGATAACCCCCTGATTGGGAAAGGGCTCAAGCTGGCGCAGCGTCTCTGCTACGTCAACGCCATGTTCCACTTCTTGTCCGGTATCCCGCGGCTTATCTTCCTGACCGCGCCGCTGGCGTTCTTGCTCCTTCACGCTTATATCATCTACGCCCCGGCGCTGATGATTGCGCTGTTTGTTCTGCCGCACATGATCCACGCGAGCCTGACGAACTCGAAGATTCAGGGGAAATACCGCCACTCCTTCTGGAGTGAAATCTACGAAACGGTGCTGGCCTGGTACATCGCGCCGCCGACGATGGTGGCGCTGATTAACCCGCATAAAGGGAAATTCAACGTCACCGCGAAGGGCGGTCTGGTAGAGGAGGAGTACGTCGACTGGGTGATCTCCCGGCCGTATATCTTCCTGGTATTGCTGAATATCGTGGGCGTCATCGCTGGTATCTGGCGCTACTTCTACGGTCCGGAAAACGAAATCCTGACCGTCTTCGTCAGTATGGCCTGGGTCTTCTACAACCTGATTATCCTCGGTGGCGCGGTGGCGGTGTCGGTGGAGAGCAAACAGGTTCGTCGCGCACATCGCGTGGAAATCTGCATGCCAGCGGCGATTGCCCGTGAAGATGGCCATCTCTTCTCCTGTACCGTGCACGACTTCTCTGACGGCGGCCTGGGGATCAAAATCAACGGCCAGGCGAAGGTGCTGGAAGGGCAGAAAGTTAACCTGCTCCTTAAGCGCGGTCAGCAGGAGTATGTCTTCCCCACGCAGGTTGTTCGCGTGGTGGGCAATGAAGTCGGCCTGCAACTGATGCCGTTGACCAAAAAGCAACATATCGATTTTGTGCAGTGTACGTTTGCCCGCGCGGATACGTGGGCTCTCTGGCAGGACAGCTTCCCGGAAGATAAACCTCTGGAAAGCCTGCTGGATATTCTGAAGCTGGGGTTCCGTGGCTATCGTCACCTTGCAGAATTTGCCCCGTCGTCGGTGAAATTAATTTTCCGGTCACTTACTTCGCTGGTTTCCTGGGTCGTGTCGTTCATTCCTCGTCGTCCTGAGCGGGATGAGGCGAAGCAGGCGGACCCGGTTATGGCTCAACAATGATGATAACGCGATGAAAACAAAACTTTCCTGGTTATGTGCAGTGGCAATGGGGATGAATGCGCTCCCCGCAACAATGGCTAACGCGGCCCCGGGTAACGCAGCGGCAACGCCTGCGCCAACCGTACCTGTCGTCGCGCAAGCAACCGATCCGGTTGTCACCGCGGCACCCGGTCAAACGGAAAACATCCTGCCGAACCAGCCAACGGAGGGGAACACCCTGCCGGCAGACGGCCAGGTCATCGGGCAGGTGATGCCGGGCGTCCGGGGGGCGAATGCGCCCGTCGTGGCGGACAATGCGCCGTCGCGGGACGTGAAGCTGACCTTCGCACAAATTGCGCCGCCTCCGGGCAGCATGGTGCTGCGCGGCATCAACCCTAACGGCGGCATTGAATTTGGCATGCGCAGCGATGAGGTTGTCTCTAATGCGGTACTGAATCTCGAATACACGCCGTCGCCGTCGCTGCTGCCGACCCAGTCTCAGCTGAAGGTCTATCTGAATGACGAGCTGATGGACGTTCTGCCGGTCACCAAAGAGCAGCTCGGCAAGAAAACGCAGGCTCAGGTGCCGATCAACCCGCTGTTCATCACCGACTTTAACCGTATTCGCCTGGAATTTGTCGGTCACTACCGCGATGTCTGCGAAAACCCGGCCAGCAACACGCTGTGGATGGACGTCGGACGTAACTCCTCGCTGCAGATGACCTACCAGTCGCTGGCGCTGAAAAACGATCTCTCAGCCTTCCCGGTTCCGTTCTTCGATCCGCGTGATAACCGTCCGCTCACGCTGCCGATGGTGTTTGCCTCTTCCCCGGACGTAACCGAGCAGCTGGCGGCCACCATTGTGGCGTCCTGGTTTGGTTCACGCGCGGGCTGGCGCGGCCAGAGCTTCCCGGCGATGTATGACAAGCTGCCGGACAGAAATGCCATTGTGTTTGCCACCAACGCGAAACGCCCGGCTTTCCTGCGCGATCATCCGGACGTCAACGCGCCGACCATTGAGATGATAAGCCACCCGGAAAACCCGTACGTGAAGCTGCTGGTGGTCTTTGGTCGTGATGATAAAGATCTGGTGCAGGCAGCTAAAGCGATTGCCCAGGGCAACGTTCTTTTCCGTGGCAACAGCGTTGTAGTGGATGAGGTCAAACCGCTGCTGGCGCGTAAACCTTATGATGCGCCAAACTGGGTGCGCACCGACCGTGCGGTCACCTTTGGCGAACTGAAAACCTATGAAGAACAGCTGCAGGCGACGGGGCTTGAGCCAGCGCCGATTAGCCTGTCGCTGAATCTACCGCCGGATCTGTACCTGCTACGCACCAACGGCATTGATATCAATCTGAACTACCGGTATACCGCGCCAGCGACCAAAGACAGCTCGCGCATGGATATCAGCCTGAACAACCAGTTCCTGCAATCTTTCAGCCTGCAAAGCACGCAGGATAGTAACCGTCTGATGCTTCGTCTGCCGGTGCTGCAGGGGCTGCTGGACGGTAAAACGGATGTCTCCATCCCGGCACTGAAGCTCGGCGCGATAAACCAGCTGCGCTTTGACTTCCAGTACATGAACCCGATGCCTGGCGGCTCGGTGGAAAACTGCATCACCTTCCAGCCGGTGCAGAACCACGTTGTGATTGGCGATGAGTCGACCATCGACTTCTCGAAGTACTATCACTTCCTGGCGATGCCGGATCTGCGCGCCTTTGCTAACGCGGGCTTCCCGTTCAGCCGCATGGCCGATCTCTCTGAGTCCATTGTGGTGATGCCGAAAGCGCCAAACGAAAGTCAGGTCACGACCCTGCTGGACACCATGGCGACCGTTGGCGGACAGACGGGATTACCGGCAATTAACGTCACGTTGACGGACGATGGCAGCCAGATTCAGAACAAAGACGCTGACATCATGGTGATCGGTACCATTCCGGATAAGCTGAAGGATGACAAACGTATCGATCTGCTGGTGAAAGCCACCGAGTCCTGGGTTAACACGCCGCTGCGCCAGACCGAATTCCCGAGCA
The DNA here is from genome assembly GCF_002952735.2 of Enterobacter sp. SGAir0187. Classification (NCBI taxonomy): domain Bacteria; kingdom Pseudomonadati; phylum Pseudomonadota; class Gammaproteobacteria; order Enterobacterales; family Enterobacteriaceae; genus Enterobacter; species Enterobacter sp. SGAir0187. The sequence goes on from NZ_CP025034.2 coordinate 2,854,410, forward strand.
TTATGCCGGATATGAACGACCGTCAGGCCAGCGCGCAGACGACGGTAACGTCTCAGGGGGCAATGGCTGCGGTGGTGGGCTTCCAGTCACCTTACAACGAACAGCGTAGCGTCGTGGCTCTCCTCGCGGACAGCCCGCGCGGGTATGAACTGCTCAATACGGCCATGAACGACAGCGGTAAACGTGCCGCGATGTTTGGTTCCGTGTCGGTGATCCGTGAGTCCGGCGTCAATAGCCTGCGCGTGGGGGATGTGTACTACGTGGGCCATCTGCCGTGGTTCGAACGCCTGTGGTATGCGCTGGCTAACCATCCGGTTCTGCTCGCTATCCTGGCTGCGGTCAGTGTGGTCCTGCTGGCATGGGTGCTGTGGCGTCTGCTGCGAATCATCAGCCGTCGTCGTCTGAACCCGGATGAGTAAGATGTGATGAAAGCCTTTCGCTGGTGTGTATTAGCAGCGGTGATGCTGGCGGCGCTTCCTCTTCGCGCCGCCTGTACCTGGCCTGCCTGGGAGCAGTTTAAAAAGGACTACATCAGTGAGGGCGGGCGTGTCATTGACCCCAGTGACACGCGCAAAATTACGACCTCGGAAGGGCAAAGCTACGCCCTGTTCTTTGCCCTGGCGGCGAACGATCGCCAGGCCTTTGACCAACTGCTGACGTGGACGCGCGATAATCTTGCCAGCGGCGATCTCAACGACCATCTGCCAGCCTGGCTATGGGGGCAGAAAGATAAAGAGACGTGGGCGGTGATTGATACCAACTCCGCCTCTGATGCCGATGTCTGGATCGCCTGGTCACTGCTCGAAGCGGGTCGGCTGTGGAAGCATCCGGACTATACCCGCACGGGTAAAGCGCTGCTGAAACGCATCGTCAGCGAGGAGGTGGTGAAAGTCCCGGGGCTTGGCGCAATGCTGCTTCCCGGCAAAGTCGGCTTTGCCGATGAACACGCCTGGCGCTTTAACCCCAGCTACCTTCCTCCGCAGCTAGCGGCTTATTTCACGCGCTTTGGCTCCCCGTGGACCCAGCTTCGTGAAACCAATCTGCGCCTGCTGCTGGAGAGTGCGCCGAAAGGCTTTTCGCCGGACTGGGTGCAGTATCAGAAAAACAGAGGCTGGCGGTTACAGCAGGATAAGGCGCTGGTGGGCGGCTACGACGCCATCCGCGTGTATCTCTGGGTGGGCATGATGAGTGACAACGATCCTCAGAAAGCCCAGTTGCTGACGCGCTTCCAGCCGATGGCGGCAAAGACCATGAAACGGGGTGTGCCGCCGGAGAAAGTGGATGTGGCGATGGGGAAACGCACCGGCGACGGCCCGGTCGGGTTCTCTGCCGCTATGCTGCCGTTTTTACAACAACGTGATGCCCAGGCGATTCAGCGCCAGCGCGTTGCGGACCATTTTCCCGATAATAATGCCTATTACAGCTACGTGCTGACGCTTTTTGGGCAAGGATGGGATCAGCATCGTTTTCGCTTCACCGCAAAAGGTGAATTAATACCGGATTGGGGCCAGGAATGCGCAAGTTCACAGTAAATCTACTCAGTTTATCGCTTGGCCTGGCGCTTATGCCGTGGGCTCAGGCCGCTAACTCTCCGCAGCAAAAACAGCTGCTGGAGCAGGTGAGGCTGGGCGAATCGACACAGCGTGAGGATTTGGTTCGTCAGTCGCTTTATCGCCTTGAGCTGATTGACCCGAACAACCCTGACGTCATCGCCGCACGCTTTCGCTACCTGCTGCGCCAGGGCGATAACGCCGGTGCGCAAAAAGAGCTGGATCGTCTGAAAGGGATTGCGCCGGGTTCGAGTGCGTACCAGTCATCACGCAACACGATGCTGCTTTCTACTCCGGATGGCCGCCAGCAGCTCCAGCAGGCGCGACTGCTCGCTACGACGGGGCACACGCAGGAGGCGATTGCCGCCTATGACAAGCTGTTTGACGGCAACCCGCCGGGTGGCGACGTGGCGACGGAATACTGGAACGTCGTGGCAAAAGATCCTGCTCGCCGCGGCGCGGCCATTAACCAGCTCAAGAAAATAAACAGCAGCAGTCCCGGAAATACGCAGCTGCAGGCTACGCTGGCCCAGCTTCTGTTCCAGAGTGGACGTCGTGATGAAGCCTTTGCGGTATTGCAGGAGATGGCCAAATCCACCAGTGGCCGCAGCCAGGCGTCTGATATGTGGTATGACCAAATCAAAGACCAGCCTGCCAGCAGCGCCAGCGTCAGTGCGCTGCAAAAATACCTGAGCGTATTCAGCGACGGGGATAGCGTCGCGGCGGCGCGTGCCCAGCTTGAAGCGCAGCAAAAACAGCTCGCCGATCCGGCGTTCCGCGCGAAAGCGGAAGGGCTGGCGGCGGTGGATGCCGGGCAGGGAAGTAAGGCGGTGGCGGAGCTGCAAAAAGCCGTCAGCGCCAACCATGCCGACAGTGAAGCGGTGGGCGCTCTTGGACAGGCGTATTCCCAGAAGGGCGACCGCGCCCGCGCGGTCGCCCAGTTTGAAAAGGCGATTGCCCTCGACCCCCAGAGCGATAACCGGGGTAAATGGGACAGTCTTCTGAAAGTTAACCGCTACTGGCTGCTGATCCAGCAGGGCGATGCGGCGCTGAAGGCGAATAACCCGGCGCAGGCAGAGCGTTACTATCAGCAGGCACGCAATACCGACAATACCGACAGCTATGCCGTGCTGGGGCTGGGCGACGCCGCCGCGGCACGTAAAGATAACGACGCGGCGGAGCGTTACTATCGCCAGGCGCTGCGGATGGACAGTGGCAACAGCAATGCGGTTCGCGGCCTGGCCAATATTTACCGCGCGCAGTCGCCGGAGAAGGCTTCGCAGTTTATCCAGTCTCTCTCCGCCAGCCAGCGCCGTAGCATAGACGACATTGAACGTAGCCTGACCAACGAACAGCTCTCCGCCCAGGCCGAACAGCTTGAGAACCAGGGGAAATACGCGCAGGCAGCAGACATTCAGCGTCGTCGTCTGGCGCTCTCTCCCGGCGACGTGTGGATAACCTATCGTCTCTCGCGCGATCTCTACAGCGCGGGTCAGCGCAGCCAGGCGGATACCCTGATGCGTCAGCTTGCCCACCAGAAACCGTCCGACCCGGATCAGGTGTATGCCAACGGGCTCTACCTTTCCGGAAACGATCAGGACCGCGCCGCGCTGGCGCATCTGGAGACGCTGCCGCGCAGCCAGTGGAACGGTAATATTCAGGAACTTGCCGACCGCCTGCAAAGCAACCAGGTGCTGGAAACCGCCAACCGCCTGCGCGACAGCGGCAAAGAGCAGGATGCAGAGAATCTTCTTCGCCAGCAGCCGACCTCCACCCGTATCGACCTCACGCTGGCGGACTGGGCGCAGCAGCGTGGCGATCTGGACTCGGCGAAAACGACGTACAACGCCGTCCTGCAGCGTGAGCCGCAGAATGAAGACGCGCTCCTCGGTCTGACCGAGATTTACAGCGCGCAGGGTAACAAAGATGCCGCGCGCGCGGAGCTGGCGAAGCTGCCCGCCGCGCAAAACGGCCAGCCGCTGTCGCTCAATATGCAGCGCCGCATCGCGATGGCGCAGGCGGGTCTGGGCGATGCCGCTGCCGCAGAGCAGACCTTCAATAAAATTATTCCGCAGGCTAAATCGCAGCCTGGCTCCATGGAAAACGCGCTGGTGCTGCGTGATGCCGCGCGTTTCCAGGCGCAGAACGGCCAGCCTCAGCAGGCGCTGGAAACCTACAAAGATGCGATGGTATCGACGGGTATCACCACGACGCGTCCGGCTGACAACGACAGTTTCACCCGTCTGACGCGTAACGATGAAAAAGACGACTGGCTGAAGCGCGGCGTGCGCAGTGATGCCGGTGACTTGTACCGCCAGCAGGATGTTAACGTCACGCTGCAGCACGATTACTGGGGCTCCAGCGGTACGGGCGGTTATTCCGATCTGAAAGCGCATACCACCATGCTGCAGGTGGATGCGCCGCTCTCTGATGGACGCATGTTCTTCAGAAGCGATCTGGTCAATATGGATGCCGGGTCATTCGATACCAGGAACGGGACTTACGATCCTAAATGGGGAACCTGCTACGAAACGCCGTGTAGCGGCAACACCCATCAGTCCGACAATGGCGCAAGCGTTGCCGTCGGCTGGCAGAATAAAACCTGGGCGATGGATATTGGTACCACGCCAATGGGCTTTGACGTCGTCGACGTGGTGGGCGGCATCAGCTACAGCAGCGATCTGGGGCCCATCGGCTATACCGTTAACGCCCATCGTCGGCCAATCTCCAGCTCTCTGCTGGCCTTCGGCGGGCAAAAAGATACCAATACCGGCACCACCTGGGGTGGCGTACGCGCCACCGGTGGCGGCGTAAGTATGAGCTATGACAAAGGGGAAGCGAACGGCGTCTGGTCAAGCCTGAACGCGGAAACGCTGACGGGTAAAAATGTGGAGGATAACTGGCGCGTCCGCTGGATGACGGGTTACTACTACAAGCTCATTAATAAAAACAACGAGCGCCTGACGGTCGGGGTGTCCAACATGCTCTGGCACTACGACAAAGACCTGAGCGGTTATACCCTGGGCCAGGGCGGCTATTACAGCCCGCAGGAGTATGTCTCCTTCGCCTTGCCGGTGACATGGCGTAAGCGCACGGAAAACTGGTCCTGGGAGCTGGGGGGCTCGGTCTCCTGGTCCCACTCCAAAACCAAAGACGAGCTGCGCTACCCGATTCAGAATCTGATCCCGACCGATGAGCCAGACCGCTATACCGACCGGGGCGCGATGGAAACCGGCAGCAGTTCTTCCGGGACGGGTTATACCGCACGGGCCATAATCGAGCGGCGGGTTACGTCCAACTGGTTTGTGGGCATGGGCGTGGATATTCAGGAAGCGAAAGACTATACCCCAAGCCACGCGCTGATCTATGTGCGCTACTCTGCTGCAGGCTGGCAGGGCGATATGGACTTACCGCCGCAGCCGCTTATCCCTTACGCGGACTGGTAATCGGATTTTCCTTAATCCATTTGTAAGTCTCTCTTAATAGTGCGGCAATCGGGTATACTCAGGCGCGCCAGGTTTACACCCTGGCGCGCCCTGCGCTTCGAGTTTTGTGGAGAGTCATTTTGCGTGTCAGCCGTTCCTTAACAATCAAACAGATGGCGATGGTCTCTGCCGTCACCATGCTGTTTGTCCTGCTCTTCTGCGTCATTTTGCTGTTTCATTCCGTACAGCAGAATCGCTATAACACGGCTTCGCAATTAGAAAGTATTGCCCGTTCGGTGCGCGGCCCGCTCTCCGCCTCGATCCTGAAAGGGGATATCCCCGAAGCGGAAACCATACTGAAACGCATTCAGCCGGCCGGTGTTGTGAGCCGGGCGGACGTCGTGCTGCCCAACCAGTTTCAGGCGCTGCGGATGAGCTTTATCCCGGAACGTCCCGTCCCGATGATGGTGATGCGCCTGTTTGAACTGCCGGTGCAAATTTCGCTGCCCGTTTATTCACTCGAACGCCCTGCCAATCCACAGCCGCTGGCCTACCTGGTGTTACAGGCAGACTCCTACCGCATATATAAATTCGTCATGAGTTGGGTGGTTACGTTAGTGACCACTTGCTTACTTATGACGCTTATTCTCAGCGTGGCGCTGACCTGGTGCATTAACCGGCTGATTGTCCATCCCCTGCGCCGTATCGCCCGCGAGCTGAACACGCTTGCGCCGCAGGATCAAATGGGACACCAGCTTGAGCTGCCGCGTCTGCATCATGACGATGAGATCGGCATGCTGGTGCGCAGCTACAACCTCAACCAGCAGCGCATCCAGCGTCAGCAGGATGAGATGAACAGTAGCGCCACCCGTTTTCCGGTATCGGAGCTTCCCAATAAAGCGTTCCTGATGGCGATGCTGGAGCAAACCGTTGAGCGACAGCAAACCACCGCGCTGATGGTCATTGCCTGTGAAACCCTGCAGGACACGGCTGGCGTGCTTCAGGAGAGCCAGCGCGAAATGCTGCTGCTCACCCTGGTGGAAAAGATCAAATCTGTCCTTGCCCCGCGCATGGTGCTGACCCAGGTCAGCGGTTACGACCTGGTGGTGATTGCCAACGGCGTAAAAGAACCCTGGCATGCGATCACGTTAGGTCAGCAAGTACTCACTGTCATTAATGAGCGGCTGCCTATTCAGGGTATCCAGCTTCGCCCGAGTGCCAGTATCGGGATTGCCATGTTCTATGGCGATCTGACCGCGGAACAGCTTTATCGCCGCGCCTTCTCGGCGGCCTTTACCGCCCGGCGCAAAGGGAAAAACCAAATCCAGTTCTTCGACCCGGCGCAGATGGAAAAGGCGCAGCAGCGCCTGACGGAAGAGAGCGACATCCTGACCGCGCTGGATAACCGCCAGTTTGCCCTCTGGCTGCAGCCGCAGGTGGATCTGCGGACGGGAGAGGTAAAAAGCGCCGAGGCCCTGCTGCGTCTGCAGCAGCCGGATGGCTCATGGGAGCTGCCGGAAGGGCTGATTGAGCGCATCGAGTCCTGCGGCCTGATGGTCACCGTCGGCTACTGGGTGCTCGAAGAGTCCTGTCGTCAGCTTGCCGCCTGGCAGGAGCGCGGCGTAACGCTGCCGCTGTCGGTCAATTTGTCTGCCATGCAGCTTATGCACCCGACCATGGTTTCTGAGATGCTGGAGCTGATCCATCGTTACCGCATCAAACCGGATACCTTGACCCTGGAAGTGACGGAGAGTCGACGCATTGACGACCCCAATGAGGCGGTCGCGATTCTTAAGCCGCTGCGTAATGCCGGCATTCGCATTGCCCTGGACGATTTCGGCATGGGGTACGCCGGGCTGCGTCAGCTTCAGCACATGAAGACCCTTCCGGTGGATGTGCTCAAAATTGACAAAGCGTTTGTCGACGGACTGCCGGGCGACAGCAGCATGGTGCAGGCGATTATCCAGATGGCGCGTAGCCTCAACCTGCACCTTATTGCCGAGGGGATTGAAACCGACGCGCAACGCGCCTGGCTGGCAGAGGCGGGCGTGGAGAGCGGGCAAGGCTTCCTGTTTGCCCCTGCAGTCCCTTCGGATGTCTTTGAAGAACGATACCTTTCTGGTGCTGACAATAACGCAAAAGTGTAATTTTGTTGCTGGCTTGTGCGAGCCAGCTCAAATTTCTTAACATTTGTGTTTCAAATTTGAACTGAGTTTATTTCTGTCCTGTTATGTGGGTGTTATTTTAAAGCCGCAGGTTAACCATAACCTTACAAAACCTGTGGTTTTTCTTCCCAAGGACACCTTATGAAAACCTCACTCTTCAAAAGTCTTTATTTCCAGGTCCTGACAGCCATCGCCATCGGTATTCTGCTGGGTCACTATTACCCTGAACTGGGCGCGCAAATGAAACCGCTTGGCGACGCGTTCGTTAAGCTCATTAAAATGGTCATTGCGCCGGTGATCTTCTGTACGGTCGTCACGGGCATCGCTGGCATGGAAAGCATGAAGGCGGTCGGTCGTACCGGTGCAGTGGCGCTTCTCTATTTTGAAGTGGTCAGTACCCTTGCGCTGATTATCGGTCTGATCATCGTCAACGTGGTGCAGCCAGGCGCGGGGATGAACGTCGATCCGGCGACGCTGGATGCCAAAGCGGTTGCGGTTTATGCTGAGCAGGCGAAGGATCAGGGCGTGGTCGCCTTCCTGCTGGACGTCATTCCTGGCAGCGTCATAGGCGCGTTCGCCAGCGGAAACATCCTCCAGGTGCTGCTGTTCGCCGTGATGTTTGGCTTTGCCCTGCACCGTCTGGGCAGCAAAGGCCAGCTTATCTTTAACGTGATCGAAAGCTTCTCGCAGGTCATCTTCGGCATCATCAATATGATCATGCGCCTGGCGCCCATCGGTGCCTTCGGTGCGATGGCCTTCACCATCGGTAAGTATGGCGTCGGTACGCTGGTCCAGCTGGGTCAGCTGATTATCTGCTTCTATATCACCTGTATTCTTTTCGTGGTGGTGGTGCTGGGCTCCATCGCCCGTGCGACCGGTTTCAGCATCTTCAAATTTATCCGTTACATCCGTGAAGAGCTGCTGATTGTTCTGGGCACCTCCTCGTCAGAATCGGCGCTGCCGCGCATGCTCGACAAGATGGAGAAGCTCGGATGCCGTAAATCGGTGGTCGGGCTGGTGATCCCGACGGGCTACTCGTTCAACCTGGACGGCACGTCGATCTACCTGACGATGGCGGCGGTGTTTATCGCGCAGGCGACCAACAGCCATATGGATATTTTCCATCAGATTACCCTGCTGGTGGTGCTCCTGCTCTCCTCTAAAGGCGCGGCAGGTGTGACGGGCAGCGGCTTTATCGTGCTGGCCGCCACCATTTCTGCTGTGGGTCACCTGCCGGTGGCGGGTCTGGCGTTGATTCTGGGGATTGACCGCTTCATGTCTGAGGCCCGTGCGCTAACCAACCTGGTGGGTAACGGCGTGGCAACGGTGGTGGTGGCGAAATGGGTGAAAGAGCTGGATCACAAGAAGCTCGACGATACTCTGAATAATCGTTCAACTGACAGCAAAAATCCTGGCTTATCCTCTTAATCTTGTCACAAATGCCCGTATTCCCTTGTGGGGATGCGGGCTCCTGCGCATAATAACTGTTCATACCTGTCATAATTCGACAAGATTTTTTTTGGGTATATTTCACTTCGGACCGTGACGTTTTGCCGAACGCGCGGTCTAATCGACGTGTTTTCATCGTCATCTTTAAGAGTGAAGCGCGTCGCGAGGCACTCTTTTTTAACCAGGAATGTTGATCAGGGGTTCACATGCAGGGCACAAAAATTCGACTCTTAACCGGCGGTTTGCTGATGATGGCAGCAGCCAGTTATGTGCAGGCAGATGCGCTCCAGCCAGACCCGGCCTGGCAACAAGGGACATTAGCGAACGGTTTTCAGTGGCAGGTGTTAGCCACGCCGCAACGTCCCAGTGACCGTATTGAAATCCGTCTGTCTGTTAATACCGGTTCCCTCACGGAAAGCACCCAGCAAACCGGTTTCAGCCACTTTATTCCCCGGCTGGCGCTCACTCAGAGCGGCAGCCTGCAAGCGGTTCAGGTGCGTTCGCTCTGGCAACAGGCCATCGATCCAAAACGCCCACTCCCGCCGGCGGTGGTCTCGTATGACTACACCATGTTTAACCTGAGCCTGCCTAATAACCGCAACGATCTGCTTAAAGAAGCCCTGACGTATCTCTCCGATGCCTCTGGTAATCTGGCGATTACGCTGGATACCGTCAACTATGCGTTGAGCAACAGCGACATGGTGGCGACCTGGCCTGGAGATACCAAAGAGGGCTGGTGGCGTTACCGCCTGAAAGGCTCGACGTTACTGGGACATGACCCGGCCGAACCGCTGAAACAGCCGGTGGATGCTGAGCAGGTGAAAACGTTCTATCAGAAATGGTACACCCCGGACGCGATGACGCTGATCGTGGTGGGTAACGTGGACAGCCGCGCGGTGGTAGAGCAGATCAACAAAGCGTTTGGCGATCTGAAAGGCAAGCGTGAATCGCCAGCCCCTGTTCCAACACTCTCCCCGCTGCGGGCAGAGCCTGTCAGCATTATGACGGACACCGTGCGTCAGGACCGACTCTCCGTGATGTGGGATAACGCCTGGCAGCCCATCCGTGAGTCCGCAGCGCTGTTGCGCTACTGGCGTGCCGACCTGGCACGTGAAGCGCTGTTCTGGCACGTTCAGCAGACGCTCAGTAAGAACAACGTGAAGAATATCGCCCTTGGCTTTGACTGCCGCGTGCTGTTCCAGCGTGCGCAATGCGCCATTAACGTTGAATCACCGGGCGATAAGCTGAATGCCAATCTGGGCGTCGTGGCGAAAGAGCTGGCAAAAGTGCGTAAAGAGGGGCTCTCTGAAGAGGAGTTCAACGCGCTTGTGGCCCAGAAAAAACTGGAGCTGCAGAAGCTGTTCGCGACCTACGCGCGCGCCGATACCGACATTCTGATCAGCCAGCGAATTCGCTCCCTGCAGAACCAGGTGGTGGACATTGCGCCGGAACAGTACCAGAAGCTTCGTCAGGACTTCCTGAGCGGTCTGACCGTCGATATGCTCAACCAGGAGCTCCGCCAGCAGCTGTCGCAGGAGATGGCGTTGGTTCTCCTGCAACCGAAGGGCGAGCCGGAATATGACATGAAGGAACTTCAGACGACCTGGGATTCCATCATGGCCACCGCGCCGCAGCCGACGCAGTCCGCGACGGCTGATGATTTACATCAGGACGCGACGGATATCCCGCAAGGGCAGTAATGGGTAGGCATTCCCTCTCCCCGACAAGCCGGAAGGAATAAGCCGAAGGCACCGCGAAGCGGCGATTTACCGCCGGGAGCCCGGGTCGCCAGGGCGGTGGCGATTGAGCCGCCCTGGCACGTTCACCGGCCATGTCCTTACAGAGTAGCAAGGAACATAAAGTGAACGGAATGACCACTTCAGCCGTATGTTCCCCCTCACCCCAGCCCTCTCCCTCAAGGGAGAGGGGGTTGTCCGTGCAGGTATTATTTTGTGGGGCTCCCTCAGCCCTGTGGGAGAGGGTTAAGGTGAGGGCTTAAACAGGCATCGCTTCGCGCGGAATAATCGCCCCGCGATACTGAATGACAGTGCTGGCCGTCAGGTGCCCACGCTGTGCCGCGGCTTCCGGTGTTCCACCCGTCAGGCGTACCGCCAAATATCCCGCGCTGAATGAATCACCCGCCGCCGTGGTATCAATCACTTTCTCTTTGGCCAGCTTCACCGCCGGGACCTCAACCACTGCTTCACCCGCAATTGCGACCAGGCACGAATCCGCACCGCGCTTAATCACCACTTCACGCACGCCAGCCGCCTGCGTGCGTGCAATCACGTCTTCTACCGGTTTCTCACCCCACAGGGCGTCTTCATCGTCGAGCGTCAGGAAGGCGATGTCGGTGCATTGCAGCATCTGCTGATAGACCTGCTGCGTCTCTTCACGGCTGGACCACAGGCGCGGGCGGTAGTTGTTATCGAAAATAACCTTACCGCCGTTGGCACGACATGCGCGCAGCAGCGAGAGCAGCTTTTCACGGCTGGCCGGGCTGAGGATAGCCAGGCTGATCCCGCTCAGATAGAGATAGTCGAAGGTCGCCAGCTCCTGGCAAATGGCCTCGGCGGCCTCGCTCTCCAGCCAGAATTTGGCTGCGGCTTCGTTACGCCAGTAATAAAACGTGCGTTCGCCGGTGCTGTCGGTTTCGATGTAATAAAGCCCCGGCAGGCGGTTTTCCATACGCTGAATCAGCGATGTTTCAACCTGTTCACTCTGCCAGGCCTCCAGCATTTGCTGGCTGAAGCTGTCCGTGCCCAGAGCGGTAACATAGTTCACGGTGAGCGCCTCAGGCGCAACCTGACGGGCAATATAAACCGACGTGTTTAACGTATCGCCACCAAATCCGCGGCTCACTTCCGCGCCTTTTTGTGACAGCTCAATCATGCATTCGCCAATCACGGCAATTTTTTTAGACATAATCGTGAACCTGAACAGAAGAATTAACAGCAGTGTGCGCTGAGTGAATTAACCGGTCAACTATATTAAAACAATGTTCCATTATTTTATTTGAGCCAACGCGTGTTCCTGCGCATTTCTGTCATCTTAATTTCATTTTCCCGGTGAATTGAACATAAAGTTCTCAATTGTCGCGCCGATAATCCTGTGACGAGTCCAGAAAGGCCATCCCAACAACAGGACATCTGAAATGAAGTCAGAGCAGGTTATCCAGCGGCTGAGCACTACGCCTGAGGCAAGTATTGAGAACTTGCAGGAGCATCGCTACTGGCTGCAATGTGAGCGTGCGTACACTTATCAGCCGATATACCGAACAGACGGTCGACTGATGGCCATTGAAATTTTGACCGTCGTAACGCATCCCTCAAACCCTACCCAGCGCATCGCACCGGATCGCTATTTTGCCGAAGTTGCCGTTCGCCAGCGTCTGGACGTGCTGGAAGAGCAGCTCCATATGCTGGCAACGAAGCAGCCCTTTTTCGAACAGCACAATATCCTCGCCTCCGTGAATGTTGATGGTCCCACTCTGCTGGCGCTGCGTCAGAACGCGAAATTGCAGGCGCTGATTGCCACCCTGCCGTGGGTGCGTTTTGAGCTGGTGGAGCATGTCCGCCTGCCGCAGGACTCCTCGTTTGCCTCCATATGCGAATACGGCCCGCTGTGGCTGGATGACTTTGGCACCGGCATGGCGAACTTTTCGGCCCTGAGTGAAGTGCGTTATGACTACATCAAAGTGGCCCGCGATCTGTTCATTATGCTGCGTCAGACCCCGGAAGGGCGGAACCTGTTTACGCTACTATTGCAGCTGATGAACCGCTATTGCCAGGGCGTGATTGTTGAAGGTGTGGAAACGCTGGAAGAGTGGCGTGATGTGCAAAGCTCGCCTGCCGCGGCGGCGCAAGGCTATTTCCTCTCCCGTCCGGTACCCATGGATCGCCTCGATAGCGTGATAACTACCCTCTGATAAGCCCGCTTCCCTTTGTCTGGACTATAGTTTTACAGGACAGGTCATCAGGAAAGGGGATAAAAATGACAAGAACAACCAGGGTAATCTCCTGGACAGCAGGGATTTTCTTGTTGTTGATCGTGGTCGTCGCCATCATTATCGCGACGTTTGACTGGAACCGTCTTAAGCCGACCATCAACCAGAAAGTCTCAACCGAACTGAACCGCCCCTTCGCCATACGCGGTGATTTAGGGGTCGTGTGGGAGCGTCAGAAAGAGGAACCCGGCTGGCGAAGCTGGATCCCCTGGCCGCACGTCCACGCCGACGACATCATTCTCGGCAACCCGCCGGATATCCCGGACGTCACCATGATCCACCTGCCGCGCGTTGAAGCCACGCTGGCCCCGCTCGCGCTGCTGACCAAAACGGTCTATCTGCCGTGGATCAAACTTCAACAGCCCGATGCGCGCCTGATCCGCCTCTCTGAAAAAAACAACAACTGGACGTTCAACCTTGCCAGCGATGGCGAAAAGGATTCGAATGCCCAGCCTTCCTCCTGGTCATTCCGTCTCGACAATATTCTCTTCGATCGCGGGCGGATCGCCATCGACGATAAGGTCAGCAAGGCCGACGTGGAGATCCTGGTCGATCCGCTGGGCAAGCCGCTGCCGTTTAGCGAGGTCACGGGGACGAAAGCCAAAGGTGACACGGCAAGCGTGGGCGACTATGTCTTCGGCCTGACGGCAAAAGGACGCTACAACGACCAGCCGCTTAGCGGTGAAGGGAAAATAGGCGGTATGCTGGCGCTCCGGAGCGAAGGCACGCCGTTCCCGGTGCAGGCGGACTTCCGCTCCGGTAACACCCGCGTGGCGTTTGTGGGGACGGTCAACGACCCGATGAATATGGGCGGCGTTGATCTTCAGCTTAAATTTGCCGGTGATTCGCTGGGCGAGCTGTATGAGCTGACCGGCGTGCTGCTGCCGGATACCCCGCCGTTCGAAACGGACGGGCATCTGGTCGCCAAAATCGACAGCGAAAAAGCGTCTGTTTTTGACTACCGTGATTTTAACGGCCGCATCGGCGACAGCGATATCCACGGCTCGCTGACCTACACCACCGGAAAACCAAGGCCGAAGCTGGAAGGGGACGTTGAGTCCCGACAGCTGCGTCTGGCCGATCTCGGCCCGCTGATCGGCGTGGATTCCGGCAAAGGCACAAAATCAAAAGAGGTGAAAAAGGACATTCAGCCTGCGGGAAAAGTACTGCCTTACGATCGCTTTGAAACCGATAAGTGGGACGTGATGGATGCGGACGTCCGCTTCAAAGGGCGTAAAATTGAGCATGGCAGCACGTTGCCGTTGAGCGATCTCTCGACGCATATCATCCTCAAAAACGCCGACCTGCGCCTGCAGCCACTGAAGTTTGGCATGGCTGGCGGGACGATTTCCTCAAACATTCACCTGGAAGGCGATAAAAAGCCGATGCAGGGCCGGGCGGAGATTCAGGCGCGCAGGCTTAAGCTGAAAGCGCTGATGCCGAACGTCGAGCTGATGCAGAAAACCCTCGGCGAGATGAACGGCGATGCCGACATTCGCGGCGTGGGTAACTCCGTGGCGGCGCTGCTGGGCAGCGGTAATGGCAACCTGAAGCTGCTGATGAACGACGGACTGGTGAGCCGCAACCTGATGGAGATCCTCGGGCTGAACGTCGGGAACTACATCATCGGGCAAATCTTCGGCGATGATGAGGTGCGGGTGAACTGTGCGGCGGCCAATCTGGATCTGGTGAACGGCGTGGCGCGTCCGCAGATTTTTGCCTTCGACACGGAAAACGCGGTGATTAACGTGACCGGAACCGCCAGCATGGCCTCCGAGCAGCTTGATCTGACGATTGACCCGGAGAGTAAGGGGATCCGTATTATCACACTGCGCTCGCCGCTGTACGTGCGCGGGACCTTCAAAAATCCGCAGGCGGGCGTGAAGCCCGGACCGCTAATTGCGCGTGGTGCGGTGGCTGCGGCGCTTGCGACGCTGGTTACCCCAGCCGCAGCGCTGCTGGCATTGATTTCGCCGTCAGAGGGCGAGGCGAATCAGTGCCGGACCATTTTGTCGCAGATGAAGAAGTAATGCCTTTCTCCCTCTCCCTGTGGGAGAGGGCCGGGGTGAGGGCATCAGGCCGCAATGAATTACAGAGCCTGGTGCTTCGTCTCGTGCGTCAGCAGCAGCGCAATCAGCGTCAGCGCCGCCATGGCCGCCAGATAGACGCCCACATAGAACAGACCGTAGTTCGCCTGCAGCCAGGTGGCGATATACGGCGCTACGGAGGCGCCCAGAATAGACGAGACGTTATAGGAGAACGACGCGCCGGTATAACGCACTTCCGTTGGGAACAGCTCTGGCAGCAGCGCACCCATCGGGCCGAAGGTCAGGCCCATCAGGCTCAGGCCAATCAGCAGATACGCCATCACCAGCGCCGGGCTGCCTGAACCCAGCAGCGGCGGGAAGACGAACAGAGCAAACAGAATGATCAGCGTGGTGATGGTAATCATGCTCGCGCGACGGCCGAACTTATCCGCCAGCAGCCCCGCAATCGGAACCATCACGCCAAACCCGATCACCGCCATCATCAGCATCCACAGCACTTCGTTACGCGGCAGTCCCAGCCCAACCGGCGCGGCGGCGGTACTGAAGGTCATGGAGTAAACGGTCATGATGTAGAACAGCGTGTAGGTGGCGAGCATGATGAACGTGCCCAGCACGGTCACGCGCACGTGTTTGGTCAGCAGCGTGCCCAGCGGTACTTTCACCTGCTTGTTCGCCGCGGCCACTTTCGCGAAAACCGGGGTCTCATGCAGAGAAACACGCACGTACAGGCCAATCAGCACCAGCACGGCTGAGAAGATAAACGGAATGCGCCAGCCCCAGCTCATGAACTGCTCATCCGTCAGCAGCCAGGAGAGCAGCAGGAACGTCCCGTTGGCAAAGAAGAAGCCAATCGGTGCGCCAAGCTGCGGGAAAGAACCATACAGCGCGCGCTTGCGCGCCGGAGCGTTCTCGGTGGCCAGCAGCGCCGCGCCACCCCATTCACCACCCAGGCCCAGACCCTGACCAAAACGCGCCAGCGCCAGCAGGACCGGCGCCAGAATGCCGATGGTTTCATACGTCGGCAGCAGGCCGATGGCCACGGTGGAGATCCCCATCGTCAGCAGCGAGGCCACCAGCGTCACTTTACGTCCAATGCGATCGCCAAAGTGTCCAAACAGCGCGGAGCCAATCGGACGCGCAACAAACGCGATAGCAAAGGTCGCCAGGGACTGCAGCGTGGCCGCCGTTGGATCGCCCTGCGGGAAGAAAATGTGCGGGAAGACGATGACCGCCGCGGTGGCGTAAATATAAAAGTCGAAGAACTCGATGGCGGTGCCAATCAGCGAGGCGACGACAACTTTATTGCGCGAATTTACCGGAACGTTTTCCGTTTCTGAGTCGAGTGTGGTGGCGGTTGCTTGCATAATATTTTCTTATTTTTGTCGAACGAAAGGCCATATTACGCACAGCAAAAGCGACATTTCAATCTGTAACAAAGCCGCGACCTGGTGATAAAAGCACCAAAAAGCGGATAATTTTCAGGCCAGCCAAAACACGTCTATGAAATGCTTCACAGATTTTAAATATCAGTCAATAAAACTGGTTTTCGGTTAAATAAAAGTTACGGACTGGATTTATATGCTGAAATGATGAATCGGGCTGAAATTTCAGCCCGGGAGTGGCGTTACCTGTGCGTTTTGCCCGGCATTCTCGGGTCGTCTTTGTACTCGGCAGTGGCAATCCACGCTGCGCAGAACAAGGTTAAACGTGCGAAGAAATAGAAGAACGCCATTAACCCCAGCACTGAGCCGAACGCCGCGCCGGAAGGGGATTTCACCAGTGACGGCAGGGTGTACGTCATCACGATTTTGATCACCTCAAAGCCGATCGCCGCGATCAGCGTGCCGCGGATCAGCGCCTTCTTGCGCGGGCGATGACGGGGCAAGCGCCAGAAGATCCAGAAGAACAGCAGGTAGTTGGCGAAGATAGAAATCGCCAGCCCAATGCTGCGCCAGGCGGGCTTCAGCCATTCGATGTAATCAAGATAGAGCGCGGAGATGATCATCTGCTGCGCCGAGCCCGCCACGGAGGTAATGGAAAGCGTCACGATGAGCGCGACGAGCAGGCCAATCAGCGAAACAAAATCACGGAGATACTTAACCCAGATTTTCTCCTGGTCCTGCGGCTTACGCTCCCAGACGTCGCGCGACTGGGCGCGAATGGCCTCGCGCAGGTTGCCCATCCAGTTAACGCCGGAGTAAAGGGCAATCAGTAAGCCGACGATACCGACGGTGGTACGCTGCTGCACGGCAGTATTGATGGTGCTTTTGAGCGTGCTGGCAAGGGTTGGATCACTGACGTTATTCAGGATTTTGTTAAAGATATCCTGCAACAGCGTCGGGTGCGACGCGAGCACAAAACCGGCCGCCGCAAACGACACCATCAGGATCGGGATCATCGACAGGAAGGAAAAATAGGTGATGGCGGCACCAAACTGGTTTCCCATGCGGTCATTAAAGCGCTCGGTCGCGCGTATCAGATGCGCAATCATGGGAAACTGCTGAATTCTGGCGACAATGCCGGTGACGGTCCCCAGCGCTTTACTGGCGGTACCAGGGGACCTGGCCTCTTCAGGCCCGGTTTCCATCTTTCTGACGGGCTCATACTCTAAATGTTGGGTGGGTCGTTGCGGGTTGTTTTCCGGCGTCACGCGTCTTTTCCTTTTCGTTTGGCTGGATGTTATTGAATTATAGCTTGCGACTAGTCCACGTAAGCTTTTGTGAGTTCGGTCAGCCACTCCATGAACAGATGTACCCGGCGGGAGAGGTTGCGCCGATGGGGATAAATCAGGGAGACAGACATCGGTTCGGCCCGGTATTGCGGGAGGATCTCAACCAGCTTCTTCGCGCGCAGCAAATCTCGGACCCCAACCCTTGGAACCTGAATGATGCCCAGCCCGGCGAGGCAGGCAGCCTGGTAGGTTTCGGTGCTGTTAACGGTCAATACCCCACCCGTTTTTATCCACTGCGTCGCACTGCCGTTATAAAACTCAAAGCCCTGCGGACGGGTTCCCAGCATAGCGGTGTAGTGAATGACGGCGTGCGAGCCTAAATCGTCCAGCGTATCCGGGTAGCCAAAACGCGCCAGATAGTCCGGACTGGCGCAGTTAATCACCGACAGCTTGCCCAACGGTCGGGCGATAAGCCCTGAATCTTTCAGCGTGCCGACGCGCACCACGCAGTCAAACCCTTCGCGGATCACATCCACCAGACGATCGCTGCTACTGAGTTCCAACTCAATGCCCGGATAATGCTGCAGAAATGCAGGAAGTTTGGGGATGACTAAATTTCGAGCAACGGCGACGGGCATATCCACGCGGAGCCGTCCGCTGATGCTGGAGGGATCGTGCTGAAACATTCCGTCGAGCTCATCAAGGTTTGCCAGCAGATCTTTTGCCCGTTCGTAATAGACCATGCCGTCCTGCGTCAGGCTGACGCGACGCGTGGTGCGGTGCAATAGCTGGGTGCCAAGCCGGTTTTCGAGGGCCTGAATCTGCCGTGACACGCTGCCTTTTGGCAGCGTTAAAGTTTCTGCCGCGCGGGAAAAACTCTCCAGTTCCGCGACGCGGACAAACAGCTGCATTGCGTGAATTTTATCCATAGATGAAGCTCATTGTTGTTTCCGATGAAACAGTGAAGCGTTTTAACCCACCTTTATTGATCTTCTATCACCTAATAAGCTCTTACTCAATCTCCATAACAGCCAAAACGAGGTTTATGATGACTGAACGTATCGCATTAGTGACGGGTGGTAGTCGTGGTTTGGGTAAAAACGCGGCCTTAAAGCTGGCGGCAGACGGCACGGGAATTGTGCTGACCTACAACCGCAGCCAGCAGGAAGCGCTGGACGTTGTGCATGAAATTCAGGAAACAGGCGTCAATGCGGCGGCATTGCAGCTCAACGTCGGGGATGTCACGAGTTTTGATCATTTTGCCCGACAGCTTCAGGAAACCCTCAGAACCGTCTGGCAGCGCGAAACATTTGACTATTTATTGAACAATGCCGGGACGGGTTTATATGCGCCTTATACCGACACGACGGAAGCCCAGTTTGATGAGGCGCTGAACATTCATTTCAAAGGACCTTTCTTCCTGACCCAGCGCCTGCTGCCGTTGCTTAACGACGGCGGACGGATCCTTAACGTCTCCAGCGGACTGGCGCGTTTTACCCAGCCGGGCTCGGGAACCTACGCGGCGATGAAGGGGGCGATGGAAGTGCTGACGCGTTATCAGGCGAAAGAGCTGGGGGCGCGCGGTATTTCCGTCAATATCATTGCGCCTGGCGCGATCGAAACCGACTTTGGCGGCGGACGCGTGCGCGACAACGCGGAGCTGAACCAGATGCTGGCATCCCAGACGGCGCTGGGACGGGTGGGGCTGCCGGACGATATTGGCGATGCCATTGCGGCACTGCTCAGCGACAAACTGGGCTGGATGACTGCGCAACGTATTGAAGTCTCAGGCGGCATGTTCCTGTGATGTACGCGCTTAAGGAAATCCTTAAGACGAATGTGTCCAGATACTGACAGATATAAAGAACTCGGGGGATTTGTAACAGCGCCATTCGTTGAGTTTTTTCTTAAATAACGCCTCTGTAGAATCCCCCTTCGCTATTCTCAGAGGGGAAAAAACGATGCGAGTAATCATGTTTGACAGGCAGTCACTCTTTATTCACGGAGCGATACACAGTCTTCAGAGGTTGATTCCGGAAATAACGATAACAGGGACCTGTCAGGCAGAAGATTTATGGACTCAGATTTCTGCTTCACCGTCGGCTATCGTCATGATTGATGGGAATTTAATTCAGGACGAAGGGAGCACTTTGCTGGAAGCGATCCTGCATCGCTTTCCGGCGATACGCGTGATTCTGATTTTGGCGAAAAAAGAGGCCAGATGGGTGGAGCAGCTGCGGCAGCGAAATGTCATGGCCATTGTTCCCCGAAACGCCAATCCCGAACGGTTTTCCGCCGTACTGGATTCGGTATCCAGAGGGATGGTTTGTTTTCCCGGAGAGTGGGTCCGAGAGCCGACGTCGCCTCAGGCGTTATTATCCTTAAGCGAGCGCCAGCGCGAAGTGTTGAAACTGCTGGCGGCGGGGGAGTCAAATAAAGAGATTGGCCGCAATCTGAACATCAGTGCGGCCACGGTAAAAGCGCACCTTGAGGCGCTTTTCCGGCGGCTGGACGTGAAAAACAGAACGCAGGCAGCCATGTATTATACCCGGGCGACGGCCTGAAAAAGCGCGTTTGGGAGCGGCGTTATCTCTCCGAAACTGAATATCATCATCACCAGCGCATCATGCTGCTGTTGGGTTAATGGACGTGTCATATTTTCCCGCAGCAGCGCTTCACACAATCGGATATCTTCGTGCAACAAAGTCTCAGCCTCCAGAGGTGTGACAGGGCCGTGAAAATGCTCCTGATCGCGGATAACGTGGCCATAGCCGATAACCCATAATCCTTTTTCGTCACGATATTTTTCCAGAGAAAGACCCTGATGTTTCTTTATTAACGCGATGGCGGCAGAAGATATTTTCAGCGCATGCTCTTTCATGTTCATTTCCTCTTAATGGCGACACTGTAGAGGAAATGAGGTACGAGAAATATCCGCCAAATGGCTATTGATCAGGGATTGTTATTCAGATATTCCTGCCGCAATAAACCAAATAACCAGTCATTATGCCAACGTCCCGCAAGGTAATAGCTCTCGCGTAATTCGCCCTCCAGGCAAAAGCGGGCTTTTTCCAGCAGACGTCGTGAGGCGACATTCCCGGCGGTGACGGTGGCGGTAAGTCGACGTATACCGCCCTGATGAAAAGCGTAATCGCAAAGCGCTTTAAGGGATTCAAAGCCGTAACCTTTCCCCTGCGCCTCGGGAGCGAAAAGGAAACCGACCTCAGCGCAATCCTCCTCCCGATGAATATACCCGGTGACGCCCAGCGGGGCACGTGAGGTGGCGTCACGCACGACGAGGCACAGCCAGTGCGCGCTGCCTGGCGTCCAGGGCGTCAGACGGGCATCGAACGCCTCGCGAATGACTGCGACGGGGCGGTCTTCCGCCACAAAGCGCATGACGTCGGGATGTTGCTGTAACGCCAGAAAAAAGGGCCAGTCTTCTTCCTGTAAAGGTGAGCAGTTCAGGCGAGGGGTAATTAAAACGGGCATTCAGATTCTCCTGACACTTTTTAAATGATTTTAGGGTTGTCACTTTATTTCAACAGAAAGTCAGGTATGGTTAACCGCGTATAAATAAAAAGAAAAAAGGCCGTTGCGTGCCCATTCCGGATGTCTTCGTTGTCGCTTAAGGAAAACAATGACTCTCAGCACATCACATCATATTCGCGAACAGTTCGAACACTGTCTGGCGGTCATTCGCCATGCGTCGGTGGAAATTTTGCTTCTTCTGAATGTACATGCATCTGAGGGCAAAGATCCACGCTGGTTTCTGGAACAACTGGACAGCGCGCGATTAGCCCTGGGCGGCTGGGGAGCCGTGGCGAAAAAACTCAACCTGAATGATGCCGAGATGTCGGAATTTACGCTCCAGCTGCGCCTGCTGCAGCAGCGCGTGCCGCAGTATGAAAGCGGACAGGATGTGAGTGAAAACCAGCTGATTGCGGCGATGCGCTTTGTCACCGCGCTGGAGCATCTTCGCCTGCAGCAGCCGCTGTTGACCTACAGCACGGACCTGGCACCGGGCAGCGAACTCCAGCAGCAGCAGGCGCACAAGCAGGTGCGGGCGATAGAGCTGATGATAAAAGGGCTCATCCAGCAGGCCTGGCCCGATCAGGTCAAGCTGAACAACCATCTTAAGACTTTGTTTAATGCCGATCGCGTTCGGCGCTGGCTGAAGCTGGGCGAGATCAACGATGTGCTGAGCGGCATGATGTTCAGCGAACTGGCACAGATGCTGGTGGATAAAAAGGAGTTCAGCCGCTATTACGCTTCGCTGTTCAGCGATCCGTCCATGCTGACGCTGCTGGTTGAACCGCGTAAAACGCTGCAAACCTTCCTCGATGACATCCGGCAAATTCGCAACAACATTACCGTTCAGAAAACGTTGAGCTCGGCGCAAATTCAGCTGCTGGATAACTACTACGCACAGATCGCGCGGCCCGTTCAACGCGCGTTTGAAGAGGGGAGAACGCGCGTCAATCCCGCGGGATTCATGGCGGTAGATGCCAGCGAACTGCATACCTTCTGGGAAAAGGCGCAGAAAATGGATCGGGTCACCGGTGGGGATCTGTTTGAAGTCCGTGACACCATTGAAAAGCCGACCCAGCGCGCGCCGCGCACCCCCGAACAACGCGAGCAGCTTATTTCCGGTGCGTTATGGGGGGCGGTTGGCGTTATGGTGATTGCCATCGTGGCGGGAGGCTTCTGGCTGGTGACCAGCAGTAAACCGCAGCCTGCGGCCGTCAGCGCGGCTGAAGCGGCACCACCACAGGAAATGCGTGAAACGCCTTCCTCGCGCGAAACGCTCACGCGCATGGGAGTGACCTGGGACGAGAATAATTTCCGCTCGGCCATTAACCGCAACGACACCCGCGTGACCCAGCTCTTTTTGCAGGGCGGTATGGACTGGAAGCTGTCCTGGACCGAAGAGGCGATGTCGGCAGGCTATGACGACGTGCTGGAGCTGATGTTACGCTACCGGCAAAACATGGTGGAGGAGAAGCCGTGTCGGCGCTTCATCAACACGCTCAGCCACGCAATGTCGAACGGCGAGTCTCTGACCTCGGTACGTAAAGCGTACCTCAAAGCTTTCTGCACCGTGCCTGCGGTGGTGAAACGCCAGCAGCACGATCTCGACATGGCCACGCGGCGCGCGCAGTCACAGCCGGATGCCACCACCAAAAAATGGCAATCTATTCAGAGCGCCATTTATGAGGTGATTCGCTGACATTTTTCCCCTCACCCCAGAGGGGTGAGGGCACCAGACCGCACCCCACTCAAGGCTCCCCATACAACCCAATCAACCGTCGCACCACGCCGTTCGTCCAGCCGAAGCCATCCTGCAGCGGATACTCCCCGCCGCCCCCTTCGCGCGGCGTGCTGCTGGCGATGTGGTACTTCTCAATCAGCTTATGGTGCGTTTGATAAAAATGGTTCACCGTATGCAGCCAGCTCCAGGCGATCTCATCCCCCAGCGAGTCGTTGCCATACTGCTTGAAGCCCTGAATCGCCATCCACTGCAGCGGCGCCCAGCCGTTGGGTTTATCCCACTGCTCGCCAGTTTCGTACTCGGTCGCCAGAATCCCGCCCGGCGTGAGCAGTCGCGCCTTGACCGCATCCGACAGGCGCTCGGCCTGCTCATGGGTCGCCATGCCGACATACAGCGGCACAATGCTGGCGGCAGAAAACAGCGCCAGCTCTTCGCGTCGCCAGTCGTAATCGCGGTAACAGCCACTCTCCTCGTCCCACAGATAGCGGTTCACCGCCTCGCGGCGATCGCTGGCTTTCTGGCGGAACAGGTCGGCCGTCTCTTTATCCCCTTTCGATGCCGAGATGTTGGCGATTGCGCTTTCCAGCTTGTACAGGAAGGCGTTCAGGTCGATGGGGATAAACTGCGTCGTGCGGATGCTGGCGAGCCGAGACGGATCGCGCAGCCAGCGGGAGGAATAGTCCCAGCCGGACGCCGCCCCGGCGCGCAGGTCGCGATACACCTCGTTTGGCGGACGGCCCGAATGGCGGGCAGTTTCCACGTCCTCAATCCACGATTCATCGCGCGGGGTATCACGGTCATCCCAGTAGCGGTTGAGCAACGAGCCGTCCGGCATACGCACGGCGCTGCGGTAGGCCTGGTTAAGCAGGAGCGACTCCGCGCCGTCCATCCAGAAGGCGTACTCCATTTTGAGGTGTTCCAGATAGCGTTTCGCACCGCGCACGCCGTCCTCCTCAAACAATTCCACCATCAGCGCAAAGACCGGCGGCTGGGAGCGGCTGAGATAATAGGTACGGTTGCCGTTGGGAATATGCCCGTAGCGTTCAATCAGCCAGGCGAAATTATCCGCCATACATTTCAGCAGATCGTTACGACCGCTCTCCGCCAGCCCCAGCATGGAGAAATAGGAATCCCAGTAGTAGGTCTCGCTGAATCGTCCGCCGGGAACGATATAGGCTTGGGGCAGCGCCAGCAGGGAAGACCAGGGAATATGATCCTGCGGCTCGCGCGTCAGCACTGGCCACAGGCTGTCAATGTGCTCTTTGAGGGACAGACCGGGGTCGGAAACATATTCCGTACTGTAGGTCTCCGGCAGCCAGAAGTGGTTTTCCACAAACTGGCGCAGGTCGAAATCCCGGTGGCGTCTGACCTTGCGATAGCGGATCAGGATATCCAGCGGATCCATCTTCGGCGCGCAGTCGGGAAAGGTTTTGCTGTCCGTGAACAGGCGCGAGGACTGCACGTGCTCAAACAGTTCAAGATAGCGGTCTGCGGGCGTCAGTGCATCGGAGGCGGGTAGCCCCTCGATCATTTCGGGTTCCGGCTCCGCCTCAATCATTTCATCCAGTTTCAACTCGCAGGGATCGGTCTCGTAGCGCAGCTCTTCTGCAATCTCGAATTCGATGTTCTCGGTAGCCTGTAGTTTCTGGTTGAACATGGTGATAGGGACCTCCGGTTGTGTGTTCAAAAGACAGGTTTATCCGGGCGTCTTATAAGCGTAGACATTCGCTTCGGTAGATGTGGAGGGATATGTGCGGTAGATCACTCTTTTCGGAGCATTCGTTTTGCAACGATTTATGAATGTGAATAAAAAAAGCCCCTCCGGAGAGGGGCTTATGCATTAACGCATGGTGACAAACTCTTCGGCGGCCGTTGGGTGGATCGCCACGGTATTGTCGAAATCTTTCTTGGTCGCGCCCATCTTCAGCGCTACCGCAAAGCCCTGCAGGATCTCATCCATGCCGAAGCCAATGCCGTGGATACCGACAATCTTCTCTTCCGGGCCGACGCAGACCAGCTTCATGCGGCACGGCTGACGGTGGGAGGTAACGGCGGTATACATCGCGGTGAACGCCGATTTATACACTTTCACCTGGTCGTCGCCATACTGCTCGCGCGCCTGCGGCTCGGTTAAGCCGACGGTGCCGATTGGCGGGTGGCTGAAGACCACGGTCGGGATGTTGCTGTAGTCCAGATGCTCGTCCGGCTTGTTGTTAAACAGGCGCTCGGAAAGACGACGACCCGCCGCAACGGCCACCGGCGTCAGCTCAACCGCACCGGTATTATCGCCGACCGCGTAAATGCCCGGTAAGCTGGTATTCTGGAATTTATCGACGACGATATAGCCTTTTTCGTCGGTTTTCACGCCGGTCACGCCCAGGTTGAAGTTATCGTTCGCCGGTTCACGACCAATCGCCCAGATCAGGCAATCGACGGTCTGGCTGCGGCCATCCTCCAGCTCCAGAGTCAGGCTGCCGTCTGCATTTTTCACGACCGCTTTTGGCACGGCGTGGGTATGCAGGGTCGGACCTTCGGTGTTCATCACTTCAACCAGCGTATCAACGATCAGCGGATCGAAGCTGCGCAGCGGCGCGTGTTTACGCACGAACAGGTGCGCTTCGGCACCCAGACCGTTAATCACGCCAGCCAGCTCCACCGCGATGTAACCCGCGCCCACCACGGCAACGCGCTTAGGCAGGGCAGGCAGTTCGAAGAAACCGTCAGAGTCGATGCCGTATTCCGCGCCCGGGATGTTCGGGTGGCTCGGACGGCCGCCGGTGGCGATCAGGATGTGATCGGCGGTGATCGTCTCACCGTTCACTTCGATCGTTTTCGCGTCCACAAAGCGGGCGAAACCGTGGATAACGTCGACGTTATTTTTACCCAGCACGTTGTCGTACGAGGTGTGAATACGGTCGATGTAGGCGGTACGGCTGGCGATCAGTTTGTCCCAGTCGAAGTGGTTGATGGTGGTGTCAAAGCCGTAGTCCGGGCCATACATATGGATAGCTTCACGGATTTGCGCCGCATGCCACATCACCTTTTTCGGTACACAACCCACGTTCACGCAGGTGCCGCCCAGCGCTTTGGCTTCAATCAGCGCACACTTCTGGCCGTACATGGCCGCGCGGTTGATGGAGGCGATGCCGCCGCTGCCGCCGCCGATGGCGATGTAGTCATAATGCTTAGTCATAGCTTTTGTCCTTAATCGTGAATTGCCGCGATTGTATACCTGAAATCAATAGTTTCCACCGATGGCTGCGATTACTCCGGCACGATCCAGCTGACGGAGGTATGACCCGTACCGGCTGGCACCAGCGTTTTGTGCAGCCACGGCAGCACGTTGTTCATCTGCGCTTCGAGCTTCCACGGCGGGTTAATGACGATCATACCCGAGGCGGTCATGCCGCGCTGGTCGCTGTCCGGACGCACGGCCAGCTCGATCTGCAGGATTTTGCGGATGCCGGTGGCTTCCAGGTCTTTGATCATGCGTTTGATTTGCGCGCGCAGCACCACCGGATACCACAGGGCGTATGTCCCGGTGGCGAAGCGTTTGTAGCCTTCGTGAATACCCGTCACCACCGCCTGATAGTCGGTTTTGATTTCGTACGGCGGGTCGATCAGTATCAGGCCACGACGGGAAACCGGCGGCAGCTTGGCTTTCAGCTGCTGATAGCCGTCGGCTTTTTCCACGCGGGCGCGGCTGTCTTTCTGGAATTCAGAACGCAGCAGCGGGAAGTCGCTCGGATGCAGCTCGGTCAGCTGGATGCTGTCCTGCTCGCGCAGCAGCTGGCGGGCAATCAGCGGGGATCCCGGGTAGTAACGCAGCTGGCCGTTGCGGTTGAAGTGGTTCACCACGCCGATGTACGGCTCCAGCTCGGCAGGCAGGTCGTCCTGCTGCCAGATGCGGGCGATCCCTTCCAGATATTCACCGGTACGCTCGGCATGCTCGCCGCTCAGCTGATAACGGCCCGCCCCCGCGTGCGTGTCCAGATAGAGAAACGGCTTTTCTTTCTCTTTGAGCGATTCGATGATCAGGCTCTGCACGGTGTGTTTAAGGACGTCGGCGTGGTTGCCTGCGTGGAAGCTGTGGCGATAACTGAGCATGGGTAATGATATTCCGCTGAATTGACGATTTGCCACAGTTTACAGCAGAACGGCGCAGATTACCCGCAGGCCCGGTAAGCGCAGCGCCACCGGGCTCTTTTCCGCCACGTCTGGCATTGAAATCCTCTACACTTAACCCCATTCTAGATCGCATATGCACAGCGCCGGATGCGCGCTTCATTCACCTCTTTCAACAGGACAGCGTTTATGACCAATCCATTACTGACGCCTTTTTCGTTGCCACCGTTTTCTAAAATCCTCCCCGAGCATGTGGTTCCAGCGGTTACGCAATCGCTGGACAACTGCCGCGCGGCGGTAGAAAGCGTGGTCGCGCAGGGCGGGCCGTACACCTGGGAAAATCTGTGTCAGCCGCTGGCCGAAGTGGACGACGTGCTGGGGCGCATCTTCTCCCCGGTGAGCCACCTGAACTCGGTAAAAAACAGCCCGGAGCTGCGCGAAGCCTACGAGCAAACCCTGCCGCTGCTCTCTGAGTACAGCACCTGGGTCGGCCAGCACGAAGGGCTCTACAAAGCCTACCGCGACCTGCGCGACGGCGACCATTATGCCGAACTGAACACGGCGCAGAAAAAATCGGTCGATAACGCCCTGCGTGATTTTGAGCTGTCCGGGATTGGCCTGCCAAAAGAGAAGCAGACCCGCTACGGTGAAATTGCCGCGCGCCTGTCCGAGCTGGGCAACCAGTACAGCAACAACGTGCTCGACGCCACCATGGGCTGGACGAAGCTGATCACCGACGAAGCGGAGCTTTCCGGTATGCCGGAAAGCGCGCTGGCGGCAGCAAAAGCGCAGGCCGAGGCGAAAGAGCAGGACGGCTTCCTGCTAACCCTGGATATCCCGAGCTATCTGCCGGTGATGACCTACTGCGACAACCAGGCGCTTCGCGAAGAGATGTACCGCGCCTACAGCACCCGCGCCTCCGATCAGGGGCCGAATGCCGGTAAGTGGGACAACAGTCCGGTCATGGCGGAAATCCTTGCCCTGCGCCACGAGCTGGCCCAACTGCTGGGCTTCGAAAACTACGCCGATAAATCCCTCGCCACCAAAATGGCGGAAAATCCGCAGCAGGTGCTCGACTTCCTGACCGATCTGGCGAAACGCGCCCGTCCTCAGGGTGAAAAAGAGCTGGCCCAGCTGCGCGCCTTCGCGAAAGCGGAGTTCGGCGTGGACGAGCTGCAGCCGTGGGACATCGCTTACTACAGCGAAAAACAGAAGCAGCACCTCTACAGCATCAGCGACGAGCAGCTGCGCCCGTACTTCCCGGAAAACAAAGCCGTTAACGGCCTGTTTGAAGTGGTGAAGCGCATCTATGGCATCACCGCCAAAGAGCGTACCGATATCGACGTCTGGCATCCGGACGTGCGCTTCTTCGAGCTGTATGACGAGAAAAACGAACTGCGCGGCAGCTTCTACCTCGATCTCTATGCGCGTGAGAACAAGCGCGGTGGGGCGTGGATGGACGACTGCGTGGGCCAGATGCGTAAAGCCGACGGTTCTCTGCAGAAACCGGTCGCCTACCTGACCTGTAACTTCAACCGCCCGGTGAACGGCAAACCTGCGCTGTTCACCCACGATGAAGTGATCACCCTGTTCCACGAGTTCGGACACGGTCTGCACCATATGCTGACCCGCATCGAAACCGCAGGCGTGGCAGGCATCAGCGGTGTGCCGTGGGATGCGGTCGAGCTGCCGAGCCAGTTTATGGAAAACTGGTGCTGGGAGCCGGACGCGCTGGCGTTTATCTCCGGTCACTATGAGACCGGCGAACCGCTGCCGAAAGAATTGCTGGATAAAATGCTGGCAGCGAAGAACTACCAGGCGGCGATGTTTATCCTGCGTCAGCTGGAGTTCGGCCTGTTCGATTTCCGCCTGCACGCCGAGTTCAGCCCGGAGCAGGGGGCGAAAATTCTTGAAACCCTGGCCGAGATTAAAAAGCAGGTTGCCGTTATTCCAGGGCCGACCTGGGGCCGCTTCCCGCATGCCTTCAGCCACATCTTTGCAGGCGGCTACGCAGCGGGCTACTACAGCTACCTGTGGGCCGACGTGCTGGCGGCGGATGCCTTCTCTCGTTTCGAAGAAGAGGGGATCTTCAACCGCGAAACCGGCCAGTCGTTCCTCGACAACATCCTGACCCGCGGCGGTTCCGAAGAGCCAATGGTGCTGTTCAAACGCTTCCGCGGACGCGAGCCGCAGCTGGATGCGATGCTTGAGCATTACGGGATCAAAGGCTGATTGTTACGTGAAGATCTGCTTAGTGGATGAAACGGGCGCCGGAGACGGCGCCTTATCTGTTCTGGCCGCCCGCTGGGGGCTGGAGCACGATGATGAAAACCCGATGGCGCTGGTGATGACCACAGCGCATCTGGAGTTACGCAAGCGCGACGAACCGAAGCTCGGCGGGATTTTCGTCGATTTTGTCGGCGGGGCCATGGCGCACCGGCGCAAATTCGGCGGAGGTCGCGGCGAAGCGGTGGCTAAAGCGGTTGGGATTAAAGGAAGCTATCTGCCGGACGTGGTGGATGCCACCGCGGGGCTGGGGCGCGATGCTTTTGTGCTGGCGTCTGTTGGCTGTCACGTGCGGATGCTGGAACGTAACCCGGTGGTGGCGGCCCTGCTCGACGACGGTCTGAGCCGTGGCTACGCGGACCCGGAAATCGGCCCGTGGTTGCAGGAGCGTTTGCAGCTGATTCATGCCTCGAGCCTGACGGCGCTGACCGATATCACCCCGCGCCCGCAGGTGGTCTATCTCGACCCGATGTTTCCGCACAAGCAGAAAAGCGCGCTGGTGAAGAAAGAGATGCGGGTGTTTCAGTCTCTGGTGGGGCCTGATTTGGACGCGGATGGCCTGCTGGCGCCGGCTCGCCAGCTGGCGAGGAAGCGGGTGGTGGTGAAACGCCCTGACTATGCGCCGCCGCTGGCGGACGTTTCCACGACCAATGCGGTGACCACCAAAGGGCACCGGTTTGATATCTACTCAGGCACGCCGGAATAAAAAAAGCCGGGTGGTGGCTTCGCCTTACCCGGCCTACGTCCTCGATCTATCCCCTCTCCCTGTGGGAGAGGGTTAGGGTGAGGGGAATTTAACGCACTTACTCGTCTTCTTCGTCACGCAGTGGAACAATCAGCATATCCACGTGAACGGTGTTAATCAGCTGGCGCGCGGAAGACATCAGCTTGCTCCAGAAGTCCTGATGGTGACCGCACACCACCAGGTCCATGTCATATTTCTTGATCGCATCAACCAGTACCTGGCCCAGGTCGCCGCTGCCGCTCAGGGTTTCGGTAATCGGGTAGCCTGCGTTAGTGGACAGTTCGCTCAGGGCGTGGTGCGTCTCTTCGGAGATACGCTTCTGCATATCGCCCAGATTGACGTCGATCAGACCGGTGTAGAGGTCGGAGTAATTCACATCAACGTGAATCAGCGAAACTTTCGCGTTGTAGGGACGTGCCATGGATACCGCTTTATCAACCAGCACTTTGCTCTCCGGGGAGAGGTCTACCGCGATGAGAATGTGTTTGTAAGCCATAGTGTTACTCCTTCCTTAAGTTATCGATGACTAAGTGAGAATGCTGTCGTCTGATACTTTCATTACGGCCCAGTTAAACATATTTTTCAAGCTTTGGTGTTGATAACGATTAACCTTGTGGCAAAAAAATTAACGGATCTCCTACACTATTAAATGAGCCGTTCGGATATTAAAACGCGAACCGGATCGACTTTTGGTCATTCTTTCACTGAACTGTCTGTCAGGGCATTGGGGTGCGGTAGCTCAGAAGCCTTGCTTCGTGGGCGGACGCCGGGGAGGATGTATGATTAGCACCGTCGCATTGTTTTGGGCGTTATGCGTGGTTTGCATAGTGAATATGGCGCGCTACTTCTCATCGTTACGTGCGCTGTTAGTGGTACTTCGTGGTTGCGATCCGTTGCTTTATCAGTATGTGGACGGTGGAGGGTTCTTCACCTCGCATGGACAGCCCAGCAAACAGATGCGTCTGGTGGGATATATCTACTACCAGCGCTACCGCGATCATCACGATGAAGAATTTATCCGTCGCTGCGAGCGCCTGCGTCGTCAGTTCATTTTAACCAGCGCCCTGTGTGGCCTGGTCGTGGTCAGCATGATTGCATTGATGATTTGGCACTGAGCATCACAGCAGGCGGGGTCAGCCCCGCCTTCTTTCCTCTGGCTCAGGGCTTAACCGTGAACCGAAGATTGGAGATATTGGTCTCAATCGAAGTAACCTTCCCGCTATAGGCGATGTTAACGTCTCCGTTTGTATCAATGCTGGCCGCAGTAATTGTACCCGTACCTTCAATGACAGGATGCTTCATAGCCAACTGATGGATAATGTCGCTGTCTTTCCCTGTTATCTTTTCCGAGAGATAGTAACGGTAGATTGTGGGTACGGTGGCGCCACCCTGATTGTTCACGGTCATATAGAGCCAGACGCTGTCAGATAATTTATAAACGTGTTGAAGTGCATCGTTATTTCGCTGATTGGGCTGGTGGTTTAGCCACACAAATCCAATGCCCAGAGCCAGAAGCGAAACCGTAACAAGGCGATGAATCCATTTAGTAGCCGTTTTGAATGGCATACTCTATTCCTTCTCTGATATTGCGTTGGTCCGTTGGATCGTCCCCGTAAGGCGGCTTTTCGTACCATTTTCCCCATTCAGGTTTTGACGTGCCAGCACGGCTTTGAGCCCAACCTGCACCCATAAGAAGGATGTTTGCAGGAATGCCTGCTGCAGTTCCGGCAGCTCCGAAGTTGAAATTACCAAATGCAGCAAAATAAGGGTCGAATTTTTTGTAATCCCATGGTCCACCATTTCGGACTTTTTGGTAGAACCAATAATACGTTGAGGGCGTAGCCATATTGCGTGACATTCCGTTAAGGCGTGCCTCGCGCATATTGTTCGCTATAACGATTGAACCCGGTCCTGAAATAGGGACAGAAGCCATACATTCTCCTTTGCCTGGATTTTTCTTTTGGCCGCCATGATAGTTTTTTCTGTGTTTTAAAATTGAACAAAAAATGTTCATAAAATCCTCATTTTATCAAACACTTCATGGCAAATTGCAGCCATAAAAAAAGCGGGTCAGTTTCCTGACCCGCTTTTTTGTCGCCTTCAACCGATTAAATCAGCTTCAGCGAAATCCAGTACAGCCCGCCAGACAGCAGGATGGATGCCGGAAGGGTGAACACCCAGGCCATCAGAATGTTGGTCACGGTTTTGCGCTGCAGACCGCCACCGTCAACAATCATGGTACCTGCCACGGACGAGGAGAGTACGTGGGTGGTGGATACCGGCATACCGGTGTAGCTCGCCAGACCGATAGACACTGCCGCCGTCATCTGCGCGGACATACCCTGCGCATAGGTCATGCCTTTCTTACCGATCTTCTCGCCGATGGTGGTCGCCACACGACGCCAGCCAATCATCGTACCGATACCGAGCGCCAGTGCGACGGCCATGATGATCCAGATTGGCGCGTACTCGATGGTGTTGAGCATATCGCCTTTCAGTTTCTTCAGGAGACGCTGGTCGTCAGCATTCACGTCAGGCAGCTTCGCCACTTTATCCGTCACATCAGAGATGCACAGCATAATGCGACGCAGCTGACCACGCTGCTCAACGGTCAGTTTGTCATAACTTTCAATATTGCCCAGCATGCCTTTGGCACGTTCCAGCGCGTTAATCGCGTTAGCCGGATGGCAGTGGAATTCGCCAGGCGCGGTGGTTGCACCGGCTTCCGGAGACGGGATCAGCTGGTCAACGCCGGTCGCTTTTTTCAGCAGCTCAGGATGCTGCTGGAAATAAGTTTCAACGTTGTTGACCGCATCACGGGTCCGGGTGATTTCGTAGCCGGAGGCGTTCATGTTAACCACGAAGCCCGCCGGTGCGACGCCGATCAGTACCAGCATCACCAGACCAATGCCTTTCTGACCATCGTTCGCGCCGTGTGAGAAAGCCACACCGATAGCGGAAATGATCAGGGCGATACGCGTCCAGAACGGCGGCTTTTTCTTGCCGTCTTTCTTTTCACGCTCTGCTGGCGTCAGGTGAATACGGGAGCGTTTTTTGGTATTGCTCCAGTAACGACGCAGGATGAAGATCAGCCCGCCTGCCACCACCAGACCCACGATAGGGGAGACGATGAGAGAGGCAAAGATCCCCAGTACTTTCGGGATATTTAACGCATCAACAACCGATGTACCGGTCATGAGGGCGTTGGTTAACCCGATACCGATAATCGCGCCGATGAGGGTGTGAGAACTGGATGCAGGCAGGCCGAAATACCAGGTACCGAGGTTCCAGATAATTGCAGCAAGCAGCATTGAGAACACCATAGCGAGGCCATGGCCAGAACTTACGTTAAGCAGCAGATCTGTTGGCAGCATATGCACAATGGCATACGCAACGCTCAGTCCGCCCAGGAGGACACCAAAAAAGTTAAATACCGCCGCCATAACAACCGCAAGCTGCGATCGCATTGCGCGAGTGTAGATAACCGTCGCTACTGCGTTTGCAGTGTCGTGGAAGCCGTTGATCGCTTCGTAAAACAGTACAAAAACCAGAGCAAGCAAGAGTAAAAGCCCGGTATGTAAATCCAGGCCGGCAAACAAATGTAGCATAGGACGTTACGCCATTTTGAGGACATGAACGCGGCGCATTATCCAGGACAAATGCGCAACGGGCAAAGTGAAATATAGACTTTTTTTGACATACCACCTGAATTGAGAAAAGTGCCTGAAAGGATATTCTTTAAATTTCAATGGAATGGCTTTGTAATATCTTTTTACGCTGGTGTGACCACAGAGGAAACTTTACAATCCGCGGCAGTTAACAAAGAGGGTTTTGACGTGGAAAGGTTTGATGCCGTGGTAATTGGCGCCGGTGCGGCGGGTATGTTTTGTGCGGCAATGGCCGGACAGGCGGGTCGTCGCGTGCTGCTGCTGGATAACGGTAAAAAGCCAGGCCGTAAGATCCTGATGTCCGGCGGCGGGCGCTGCAACTTTACTAACCTGTATGTTGAACCCGCGGCCTATTTGAGCCAAAACCGTCATTTTTGTAAATCTGCGCTGGCGCGTTATACCCAGTGGGATTTTATCGACCTGGTGGGTAAGCACGGTATCGCATGGCATGAGAAGACGCTGGGCCAGCTGTTCTGCGACGACTCCGCGCAGCAGATTGTCGATATGCTGGTGGCCGAGTGCGAGAAGGGTGGCGTGGTCATGCGCCTGCGCACCGAGGTGCTGGAGGTTTCCCGTGACGACCAGGGCTACACGCTGCAGCTCAACGGCGAAACCGTCCGTGCCGATAATCTGGTGATCGCCAGCGGCGGCCTCTCTATGCCGGGACTGGGCGCTTCCCCGTTCGGCTATAAGATTGCCGAACAGTTTGGCCTGAACGTTTTGCCTACGCGCGCCGGGCTGGTGCCGTTCACGCTGCATAAACCGCTTCTGGAACAGCTTCAGACGCTGTCTGGCGTGTCTGTTCCCTCAGTTATCACCGCCAAAGACGGCACGGTGTTTCGCGAAAACCTGCTCTTTACCCATCGCGGCCTCTCCGGCCCGGCGGTCCTGCAAATCTCCAGCTACTGGCAGCCAGGAGAGTTTGTCACGGTTAACCTGCTCCCGGACTGCGATCTCGATGCGTTCCTCAACGAGCAGCGTACCGCACACCCGAATCAAAGCCTGAAAAACACGCTGGCAATGCAGCTGCCGAAGCGTCTGGTGGAGTGTTTGCAGGGGCTGGGGCAGATCCCGGATGTGTCGCTCAAGCAGCTTAACAGCCGCGAGCAGGAGACGTTGGTGGTTACGCTAACAAACTGGCGCGTGCAGCCAAACGGCACGGAAGGCTACCGCACCGCGGAAGTGACGCTGGGCGGGGTCGACACGAATGAGCTCTCGTCCCGCACTATGGAAGCACGCAACGTGCCGGGGCTCTATTTTATTGGCGAAGTGATGGATGTGACCGGCTGGCTCGGCGGATATAACTTCCAGTGGGCATGGGCAAGTGCCTGGGCGTGTGCTCAGGCGCTGGCAGAGAAATAATCACGTAACGCAATTATTGCACCAACTTTTCCTCTCCCTTCGACTAAGCTTCGACCAGATGCCCCGCCGCGTTCGCGGGGCCATACTCCTTTTGGTCAGAGCACTTACCATGCAGCTACTCAGCATTATTATTTTGCTTACCCTCACCGTGGTGATCCATTCGCTGTGGATGTTTGGCGTTTTAAAATTCATCAAATTAGAAGTCGATTCGGCGGTACGCATTGTTTTACGCAATGTCGGTATCGTGATCTCTATGATTTTCGCCCATCTCCTGGAAGCCGGGCTGTTTGCGGCGTTTTATTTTGTCATCGACGCGTTTAATGACTGGAACACCAGCTTCTACTTTTCGCTGGTGAGCTATGCGACGGTAGGGTATGGCGACGTCACGTTACCCCAGCACTGGCGGCTCATCGGCGGGGTGGAAGGGCTGGTGGGCGCGTTGATGGTAGGCTGGTCTGTGGCGGTTCTGGTCGCGGTGCTGCAGCGTTTGCGTGGCATGAGCGCCTAAACGGCAGATGCGCAATCCCCATCTGGTAAGGTAAAGTACACCCCTTACGTGGCCGTAGTGCCGCGGTTTTGAGGGGGGATGTGATAAACAGCCCACCCTTTTTCTCTGCTGGTTTACGCCAGCCTGCATGGTGCTGTGCTTTGCCTCTATAAAAGGGTTATGTATGTCTGCTGCTCATCTCGGTTTCCCGACGGAAACCGTTGTTGTCTTTGTGGTGATGGCCGTTGGGGCGATGTTTATCGACCTCTTTATGCACCGTCACGACAAACCGATCTCGCTGAAAAGCGCCGCAATGTGGTCCATCTTCTGGGTCATGATGGCGATGGCCTTCGCCGGGTTCCTGTACGTTCACCACGGCGCCGAGATGGCGAGCCTGTTCCTCACCGGCTATGCGCTGGAAGAGGTGCTCTCCGTCGATAATCTGTTTGTGATGATGGCGATCTTCGCCTGGTTCGGCGTGCCGGATAAGTACCGTCACCGCGTGCTCTACTGGGGCGTGCTGGGAGCGATTGTCTTCCGCGGTATTTTCGTGGCTATCGGCACCAGCCTGTTAAGTCTGGGGCCCTACGTCGAAGTGATTTTCGCGCTGGTCGTCGGCTGGACGGCGGTGATGATGCTCAGACGTAATGAAGAGAGTGACGAAGTGGAAGATTACTCGGGTCATCTCGCCTATCGCCTGGTAAAACGCTTCTATCCGGTCTGGCCGAAAATCAGCAGCAATGCCTTTATTCTGACGCAGAAAGAGGTGGATGCGGAGCTTGAAAAGCCCGAAAACCAGGACGTGATGGTCGGACGCGTGAAGAAGGCGAAGCGCTATGCGACCCCGCTGCTGCTCTGCGTGGCGGTGGTGGAACTCTCAGACGTGATGTTCGCGTTTGACTCCGTGCCGGCCATTATTGCCGTGAGCCGCGAGCCGCTGATTATCTATAGCGCCATGATGTTCGCTATTCTCGGCCTGCGCACGCTCTACTTCGTACTCGAAGCGCTGAAGCAGTATCTGGTGCACCTCGAGAAAGCCGTGGTGCTGCTGCTGTTTTTCGTGGCGTTCAAGCTGGGGTTAAATGCCACCGACCACTTCTGGCACCACGGTTACAGCATTGGCGCGACGGCCAGCCTGTTTGTGGTATTGGGCGTGCTGGCGCTGGGAATTATTGCGAGCGTGATGTTCCCGGGGAAACGTGAGGCCTGATGTACCGCCCGGTGGCGCTTCGCTTACCGGGCCTACGGTTTGGTTTTCTCCCTCTCCCTGTGGGAGAGGGCGGGGTGAGGGCACCAGACCGCACCTAACCCTTAATCGGTGAATTGCGGCGCTTGCGCGGCGGGTGGAAGTGCCGCCAGTGCGGATCCTGCGCCGCCGCCAGCAGCTCGTGGTCGCCGCGGGTGTCGCCCCAGGCGCGCAGGTGATAGGCGTTCAGATCGCCATACACTTTTTCCAGCCTGGCCACCTTCTGGGCGCAGCGGCAGTTGTGGCCCGTGATCCGCCCCGTCAGCTTGCCGTTTTTCACTTCCAGCTGCGTGCCAATCAGCTTAATGCCCAGTTTGTCAGCCCACGGCTGAAGCACCAGTGCCGGAGACGCGGAACAGATGGTCACCTCCGCACCGGAATTCACCTCGGCCGCCACGGCCAGAACCCCTTCGGGGCGCATCAGCTTGTTCCAGTATTTTTCGCAAAACGCTTCCGCCTGCTGGCGCAACCAGTGTTCATCCACGCCCGTCAGGAACGTTTTGATCAGCACTTCCTTTAGCTCGTCGCGCGTCAGCTTGCGACGCACGCAGTGGAGCGTGGGCAGCGCCATGCGCACCAGACGGCCCGCGAAGTAACGTTTCCCGAAGGCAAAGCGCAGGAAAGGGATAAAGCTGTCGTGGTGCGTTAATGTTCCATCAAAGTCAAAGACAGAGAGCACGCTGGATTTCGCCACCGTCTCGTCGGCAATCATATTGGTCATAAATACGTCTTAGCTGAAATACACATTCTGTGGATCAGTTTACCTGCTTTACCTGGACAGTCCTTACATCACCACCATTTTTTTCTCGATCTTGCGATCTCAACGTGAGTCCAATTTTGGCCTCGATAAGAATTGGCGAAAAAACGATCTGTCTATATTATCGCCACATCGCACGATATTTAGGGGAACCCTTTGGCCCCCACAGGTAAGGAAAAACTCACTCACTACCTCTTTTTTGATATGACTCTTAGATCGTTTATTTCAATCCTTACGTTAAGTTTTGCGTCGTTTTCTGCATTCAGTTTTCAACTTCCCGCGTCGATGTTATCGATGAACCATGAACTGGCAGTCTCGCCAGCGAAATCTGCGCTGATGCAACAGGATACGGGCCCGCTGCGCTCGCGCATGCTCGATCAATACCAAAAGTGGAAGGGAACCCAGTATCAGTGGGGCGGTACCACGCGCCGCGGGGTGGATTGCTCCGCGCTCATGCAGCACCTGTTCAGCGATGCGGCGCATCTTAATTTACCGCGCACGACCGGCGAGCAGATCCACCGCGGGGTGCAGGTGACGCAATACCGCCTGAGGCCCGGAGATCTGGTGTTCTTCCAGACGGGGCCGAACCGCAGGCATGTCGGCGTTTACATTGGCAATAGCCAGTTCATTCATGCCTCAAGCAGCCAGGGCGTGACGGTCTCAACCCTGACGGATGCTTACTGGCAGGCGCACTACATTACTGCCCGTCGGGTTGCAGGCAGTGCAGCCTGACAGCCTCAGATGATGTCATCCACGACGCCGCCATCGACGCGCAGCGCCGCGCCCGAGGTGGCGGAGGCCTGTGGCGAACAGACATAAATCACCATATTGGCCACCTCTTCAACCGTGGCCGCGCGCTGGATCACCGAGCTGGGGCGGTTGGCCATCACAAACTCTTTCGCCAGCTGCTCCAGCGATTTGCCGGTTTTTTCGATTTCATCCTTCATCATCTCGGCGAAACCGTCAGACATCGTTGGCCCTGGCAGTACGCTGTTGACCGTCACGCCGCTCCCTGCCACGAACTTCGCCAGCCCGCGCGCCAGCGAGAGCTGCGCCGTTTTGGTCACGCCGTAGTGGATCATATCCGCCGGGATATTGCAGGCCGACTCGGAGGAGATAAACACCACCCGTCCCCAGCCTTTTTGCACCATGCCCGGCAGCAGGGCGCGGGAAAGACGCACGCCGGACATCACGTTGGTCTGCCAGTAACGCTCCCAGGTCTCATCGTCGGTGGCATAGAAATCCTGCGGGCCGTAAATCCCGGCATTGTTAACCAGAATATCGACGTCATTCGCCACCTTCAGCAGCGACTCGACCCCTTCCGCCGTGCTGAGATCGGCAATCGCGGCGCGCACCTGGACGCCCGGCACCACCTGCTGCAGCTGCTGAATGCCTTTATTCACCGATTCCGTGCTGCGGCCATTGACGATCACCTCGGCACCGCTTTCTGCCAGCCCTCTGGCGATGGCGAACCCGATCCCGCCGGTTGAGGCGGTCACCAGCGCCACTTTCCCCGTAAAGTCGATTTTCATCATCCGCTCCTTATCGTTTTAACGTTCGGACCTTAAAGCGTAGCAGGTGAGGATGACGGCTCCTGGCTAAAAAGGCGCAACAGCGTCTCAACCTGCTCATCAAGCGGGGCGAGGGAGCGCTTAACGATCAGGTGAAGCGGCGTTGCCCTGCGCGCACCGTGGCTCAGCGGCAGGCGTTTCAGTACGCCTTGATCCAGCTGGGTCTGGATGCGTTCCTCTGGCAGCCAGCCGTAGCCGACCTGAGAGACGACGGCCTCTATGGCGGCATCGATGGTGGAGAAGGTCCACGACTCACCGGCCGCACGCGCGGCGGGCTGGCTGTCCGCAATCTGGATAAGCGGCCATGGGCGCAGCATCTCATCATTTAGCGGCGCGTCGAGGTGAAAGAGGGGATGCTGGTGATGGGCCACGGCAACAAAGTCGATATTCATCAGCCATTCGCCGAGCCCGGTTATATCCTGGCGGCGGGTTAAGATCATCACATCAGCTTCGTCGTTAATGGCGTCGGCGCGGGTATTTTCCAGCACTTCGGTGAGACGGACCTGGGTCTGCGGATACTGCTGCTGGAACTGACGCAGAATGGCGAACAGGCGGCGGCGGGGGAAAATGGAGTCCACCACCAGATCCAGCCGCGTGCGCATTCCGTTGCGAAGGGTCGCTGCTCGCGTCTCAACGTACGAAAAGGCTTTCAGCAGCGGTTTAACCTGGTTGAGCAGCAGTTCTCCTGCCGGCGTTAACACCGCCCGTCGCCCCTCCGGCACCAGCAGCGCCACGCCGAGCCGCTCCTGCAGCAGCGACAGGTTATAGCTCACCGAAGACTGGCTGCGGTGGGTTTCTTCTGCGGCTTTGGCAAAGCTGCCCGCTTCCACCACTCGTTCCAGTAAGGACCATTGTTCTAGCGTCGTCTTATGCATAACTTATCTAAAATTTGGATGAATTTGATTAAAACATAGCGTTATTCATTTATTTTTTGAAGGGGTACGATCGTCTCATCAAAACAAAGGAGACATCTTATGAACACCTTCGACAAACACGACTTAAGCGGCTTCGTTGGCAAACACCTTGTTTATACCTACGACAACGGCTGGAACTACGAGATTTACGTCAAAAATGAGACGACCCTGGATTACCGTATTCACAGCGGTCTGGTGGCCAACCGTTGGGTGAAAGATCAGCAGGCTTACATCGTGCGGGTAGGGGAGAGCATCTATAAAATTTCCTGGACCGAGCCAACCGGCACCGACGTCAGCCTGATTGTGAACCTGGGCGACAAACTGTTCCACGGCACCATCTTCTTCCCGCGCTGGGTCATGAATAACCCGGAAAAAACCGTCTGCTTCCAGAACGATCATATTCCGCTGATGAACAGCTACCGTGATGCGGGCCCGGCGTATCCAACGGAAGTGATTGATGAATTTGCCACTATCACCTTTGTACGTGACTGCGGCGCCAATAACGAAAGCGTGATCGCCTGTGCGGCCAGTGAATTACCGAAAAACTTTCCAGATAACCTGTAATAAGCGCGACAATTAACTAAAAAGAAAAGTTCCCGGCTATTTCATATTATTTTGAAATGGCCGGGATTTTTTTTGTTTGTTGATGTATGGTTTAAATGATCCCATTTCAAAATGTTGCGGAAGATCACATCAAAAATATTTAATATTAAATTAACTTGTTGTTTTTCAATTGGCTGCTAGTTGTCTTATAGCGTTGTAAACGCTGTCTTAATTTTTCCCTAAGGAAAGAGAGATACTTTGATATAAGTTTATGGTTCGTTGAAATAAACGGGCCAGCATTTGGTTAATATCAAAAACGTGCCATTTTGATTGCAAGGAAATTAATAATGAGTGATTTTCTGCCTTTTTCGCGACCGTCGAT
This sequence comes from Enterobacter sp. SGAir0187, assembly GCF_002952735.2. Classification (NCBI taxonomy): domain Bacteria; kingdom Pseudomonadati; phylum Pseudomonadota; class Gammaproteobacteria; order Enterobacterales; family Enterobacteriaceae; genus Enterobacter; species Enterobacter sp. SGAir0187. The sequence continues at coordinate 2,895,082 of NZ_CP025034.2, forward strand.
GGGCGCTGAGGAAATTGCGGCGCTTCAGGACGTTTTGATGTCGGGCTGGATCACCACGGGGCCAAGGAATCAGGAACTTGAAGAGGCATTCTGCCAACTTACCGGGAATCAGCATGCGATTGCCGTCTGTTCCGCCACCGCGGGCATGCACGTTACGCTGATGGCGCTGGATATTGGCCCGGGCGATGAAGTCATTACCCCTTCCCAGACCTGGGTGTCCACGCTGAATATGATCGTATTGCTGGGCGCCACGCCAGTCATGATTGATGTGGATAAAGACACATTAATGGTGACGCCAGAAGCCGTTGAAGCCGCCATTACCCCGCGCACTAAAGCCATTATTCCCGTTCACTATGCCGGCGCGCCGTGTGACATCGACGCTATCCATGCCATCGGTGAACGTCACGGTATTCCGGTGATTGAAGATGCGGCCCATGCCGCCGGAACGTATTACAAAAACCGTCACGTGGGCTGGAAAGGAACGGCAATTTTCTCCTTCCACGCCATTAAAAACATGACCTGCGCGGAAGGCGGCTTAGTCGTCACGGATAATGCCCAGCTGGCACAGCGGATCCGCAGCCTGAAATTCCATGGCCTGGGCGTAGATGCCTATGACCGCCAGACGCACGGCCGCGCGCCGCAGGCGGAAGTGATCGCGCCGGGCTATAAATACAACCTGGCGGACATCAACGCCGCGCTGGCGCTGGTGCAGTTAGGCAAACTGAAAGAGGCCAACAAACGCCGCCAGGAAATCGCTGAACGCTACCTGCGGGAGCTTGCCGATACGCCGTTCCAGCCGCTCACTATTCCGTCATGGCCGCACGTGCACGCCTGGCACCTGTTTATTATTCGCGTTGATGAAGCGCGCTGCGGGATCTCACGCGACAACCTGATGGCGGCGCTGAAAGAGAAAGGCATAGGTACCGGCCTCCATTTCCGCGCGGCCCACACGCAAAAATACTACCGCGAGCGTTTTCCTGATGTATCGCTCCCGAATTCTGAATGGAATAGCGCGCGTATTTGTTCTCTCCCTCTTTTCCCGGACATGACTCATGACGACACAACCCGCGTCATTACCGCACTCCATCAGCTTGCAGGACATTGATATGTTCAGTGCACCGCCTGTACAAAAAGTATCCGTGGTAATCCCGGTTTATAACGAGCAGGAGAGCCTGCCCGAACTGATCCGCCGTACAACGGCCGCCTGTGACACGATGGGCAAGGCCTACGAAATTCTGCTGGTGGATGATGGCAGTAGCGATAATTCCGCGCTGATGCTGACCGAGGCCGCGCAGGCCGAAGGCAGCCACATCGTAGCCGTGCTGCTCAACCGTAACTACGGCCAGCACTCGGCGATTATGGCGGGGTTTAGCCACGTCACGGGCGATCTGATCATCACCCTGGACGCGGACCTGCAAAACCCGCCGGAAGAGATCCCGCGTCTGGTTGCCAAAGCCGACGAAGGCTATGACGTGGTCGGCACGGTCCGTCAGAACCGCCAGGACAGCCTGTTCCGTAAGCTGGCCTCGCGTACCATCAACCGTCTGATCCAGCGCACGACCGGTAAAGCGATGGGCGATTACGGCTGCATGCTGCGCGCCTACCGCCGCCATATTGTCGACGCCATGCTGCATTGCCACGAGCGCAGCACCTTCATTCCGATTCTGGCGAATACCTTTGCCCGTAAGGCAACGGAAATCCCGGTTCTGCACGCCGAGCGCGAGCACGGGGAATCGAAGTACAGCTTTATGCGTCTCATCAACCTGATGTATGACCTCATCACCTGCCTGACCACCACGCCGCTGCGTCTGCTGAGCGTGTTCGGCAGCATTATTGCGCTGGCGGGCTTTGCGATTTCTGTCCTGCTGGTGGTACTGCGCCTGGTCTTTGGCCCGCAGTGGGCGGCGGAAGGGGTCTTTATGCTCTTTGCCGTGCTGTTTATGTTCATCGGCGCCCAGTTTGTCGGGATGGGTCTCCTCGGTGAATACATTGGCCGTATCTATAACGACGTTCGCGCGCGTCCGCGCTACTTTATTCAACGTGTTGTCCGTCAGGAACACAAAGCATCTCAAGAGGAAATTCACCCATGAAAGCTGTTGTATTTGCCTATCACGATATGGGGTGCACGGGCACGCAGGCCCTGCTGGAAGCGGGCTATGACATTGCGGCAATCTTTACCCATCCGGACGCGGCTGGAGAAAACAACTTTTTCGGCTCCGTGGCGCGTATCGCCGCCGAGCGCGGTATCCCGGTTTATGCGCCGGACGACGTTAACCACCCGCTGTGGGTGGAGCGCATCCGCGCCCTTGCGCCTGATGTGATCTTCTCGTTCTACTATCGCAACCTGCTCTCTGACGAGATCTTAGGCCTGGCCGCAAAAGGCGCCTTTAATCTTCACGGTTCTCTGCTGCCGGCCTACCGTGGCCGCGCCCCGCTGAACTGGGTGCTGGTGAACGGTGAAACGGAAACGGGCGTGACGCTGCACCGCATGGTACGCCGTGCGGATGCGGGCGCTATCGTGGCACAGCAGAAGGTCGCTATTGATGCGGACGACACCGCGCTGCAGCTGCATCAGAAGCTGAACACGACGGCACAGACGCTGCTGCGTGATGCCCTTCCTGCCATCCTTAACGGCACCTTCAGCGAAACCGCACAGGACGAGAGCAAGGCAAGCTGCTTTGGCCGCCGTGCGCCGGAAGATGGTCGTCTGGACTGGAACAAACCGGCTCGCCAGCTGCACAACCTGGTGCGCGCCGTAACCGATCCATGGCCGGGCGCCTACAGCTTTGCGGGCGTAAGCAAATTCATCGTCTGGAAATCCCGCGTGCGTGACGACATTCCGGCGGCAAAACCGGGCACCGTCGTCTCCGTCTCCCCGCTGATTGTGACCTGCGGCGAGCAGGCGCTGGAGATCGTCACCGGACAAACCGACAACGGCCTGTACGTTCAGGGCACGCAGCTGGCGCAGTCTCTGGGCCTGGTGGCCGGGGCGCTCATCACCAGCGCACCGGTTGTTGCCATCAAACGCCGCACCCGCGTGCTGATCCTCGGCGTGAACGGCTTTATCGGTAACCACCTGACCGAACGTCTGCTTAAGGACGATAACTACGAGATTTACGGTCTGGATATCGGCTCTGATGCCATCAGCCGCTTCCTCGACAACCCGCGCTTCCACTTCGTGGAAGGGGACATCAGCATCCATTCCGAGTGGATTGAATACCACATTAAGAAATGCGACGTGGTGCTGCCGCTGGTCGCTATTGCCACGCCAATCGAGTACACCCGTAACCCGCTGCGCGTGTTCGAGCTGGACTTCGAAGAGAACCTGAAGATCATCCGCGACTGCGTGAAATACGACAAGCGCATCATCTTCCCGTCCACCTCTGAAGTGTACGGCATGTGTACCGATAAGAACTTTGATGAAGACACCTCCAACCTGGTGGTCGGGCCGATCAACAAACAGCGCTGGATTTACTCCGTCTCCAAACAGCTGCTGGACCGCGTGATTTGGGCCTACGGCGAGAAAGAGGGTCTGCGCTTTACCCTGTTCCGTCCGTTCAACTGGATGGGGCCACGTCTGGACAACCTGAACGCGGCGCGTATCGGTAGCTCCCGTGCGATCACCCAGCTGATCCTGAACCTGGTGGAAGGCTCCCCAATTAAGCTTATCGAAGGCGGGAAACAGAAACGCTGCTTTACGGATATCAGCGACGGTATCGAAGCGCTGTTCCGCATCATCGAAAACAAAGATAACCGCTGCAACGGTGAAATCATCAACATCGGCAACCCGGACAACGAAGCGAGCATTCGCGAGCTGGCCGAGATGCTGCTGGCCAGCTTTGAGCGTCATCCGCTGCGCGATAAATTCCCGCCGTTTGCCGGTTTCCGCGAAGTGGAAAGCAGCAGCTACTACGGTAAAGGGTATCAGGACGTTGAGCACCGTAAGCCAAGCATTCGCAATGCGAAGCGCTGCCTGAACTGGACGCCGACCGTGAAGATGGAACAGACCATTGATGAAACGCTTGATTTCTTCCTGCGCACCGTGGAGCTGTCGGAACAGGTCTCATGAAAAAAGTCGGTTTACGCATTGATGTCGACACCTTCAGGGGAACGCGTGACGGCGTACCCAAACTGCTGGAACTGCTGAGTAAGCACGGTGTGCGCTCCAGCATTTTCTTCAGCGTGGGGCCTGACAACATGGGACGTCATTTATGGCGTCTGGTTAAACCGGCATTTCTGTACAAAATGCTGCGCTCGCGCGCAGCATCCCTCTACGGCTGGGATATTTTGCTGGCCGGCACCGCCTGGCCCGGCAGACGCATCGGCGCGGGTAATGAAGCGGTTATCCGCGAGGCGGCGCAGCATCATGAGGTGGGTCTGCACGCCTGGGATCACCATGCCTGGCAAGCCTGGGCGGGCGTCTGGGATATCCCGCGCCTGTCCCGTGAGGTCGAGCGTGGGATGCTGGAGCTGGAGGCCATTATCGGTCAGCCCGTGCGCTGCTCCGCCGTGGCGGGATGGCGTGCGGATCAGCGCGTGGTGAAGGCCAAAGAGGCCTTCGCGTTTCGCTACAACAGCGATTGCCGCGGAACCGGGCCCTTTTTGCCGCTGTTAGGCGAAAATCGCTACGGTACGGTGCAAATTCCAGTCACGCTTCCCACCTGGGATGAAGTGGTCGGACGCGAGGTAAAGGCCGATGAGTTCAATCGCTACATTCTGGACCGCATTCATCGTGACGCCGGTACGCCGGTGTATACCATCCATGCCGAAGTGGAAGGGATTGCGTATCAGCATGATTTCGATGAACTGCTGACGATGGCCGCTCAGGAGGGCATCGAATTCTGCCCGTTGAGCGAGCTGCTGCCAGACGACCTCAGCACCCTGCCCGTGGGAAAAGTGGTCCGTAATGAACTGGCTGGCCGGGAAGGCTGGCTTGGTTATCAACAAACCGTGAGTCCGGTCCCATGAAAACAGCCCGTTATGGCTTAGCGCTTCTCGCACTGTTTATCGTTTACTACCTCATTCCGGTCGATATCCGTCTGCTTTGGCAGCCTGATGAAACGCGCTATGCGGAAATCAGCCGCGAAATGCTGGCCTCCGGAGACTGGGTTGTCCCGCATTTTCTGGGGCTGCGTTACTTTGAAAAGCCAATTGCTGGCTACTGGATCAACAGTATCGGGCAGATGCTGTTCGGGCACACCAACCTCGCCGTGCGCGCCGGGTCCATCTTCTCCACCGGCTTAGCCGCGCTGCTGGTCATCTGGATGGCCTGGCGTCTCTGGCGGGATAAGCGGACAGCCATTTTCTCCGGCCTGATCTTCCTGACCCTGTTCCTGGTGTATGGCATCGGCACGTATGCGGTGCTGGATCCCATCATCACCCTGTGGCTGGTGGCAGCGATGTGCAGCTTCTGGCTGGCGTCACAGGCCCAAACCGTTGCCGGAAAAGCGGGCGGCTATGTGCTGCTTGGGCTGGCCTGCGGGATGGGGGTGATGACCAAAGGCTTCCTGGCACTGGCGGTACCGGTGATTGGCGTGCTGCCGTGGGTGATCGCCCAGAAGCGCTGGAAAGAGGTGTTGATTTTTGGCTGGCTCGCGATCCTGAGCTGCGTGCTGATTGTTCTGCCATGGGGGCTGGCCATTGCGCAGCGTGAGCCTGACTTCTGGCGTTACTTCTTCTGGGTGGAGCATATTCAGCGTTTCGCCCAGAGCGACGCGCAGCACAAAGCCCCGTTCTGGTACTACATACCGTTCCTGATTGCGGGTAGCCTGCCGTGGCTGGCACTGCTGCCCGGTGCGTTTCGTCTCGGCTGGAATGACCGACAAAACGCGGGTGGCGGGTTCTATCTGCTGGGATGGGTGGTGATGCCGCTGCTGTTCTTCAGCATCGCCAAAGGCAAGTTGCCGACCTACATCCTGCCGTGCTTTGCCCCGCTGGCGATCCTGATGGCACGCTATGCCTGCCTCGCGGCGGAGAAGGGCGCCAGAGCGTTACGCATTAACGGCGGGATTAACCTGGCGTTTGGCGTTATCGGTGTGGTGGCTGCACTGGTGGTCTCCCCGTGGGGACTGTCTAAGCATCCGGTCTGGACCTCGGTCGAACTGTATAAAGTGTTCTGCGCGGTGGTCGCGTTCCTCATCTGGGCCGCGGTAGGCTGGTTTACGTTCAGGCAGAGTCAGCAGCGCTGGTGGCTGGCGGCGTTCTGCCCTGCGGGCCTGACGCTGCTGATTGGTTTTGCCATTCCTAACCTGGTGGTGGATTCCAAACAGCCGCAGTCGCTGGTCGACACCGTGCGCGAGCCGCTTCAGGACAGCCGTTACGTGCTGGCCAATAACGTTGGCGTGGCCGCTGGCCTGGCGTGGGAGCTGAAGCGCAATGACATCACGCTGTATGGTCAGAGTGGCGAACTGCGCTACGGGCTGGATTATCCTGATGTGAAAGATCGTTTTGTCGGTAAAGATGACTTCGCGCAGTGGCTGGCGGAGCACCGTCAGCAGGGACGCGTATCGCTGGTGATTCTGCTGTCAAAACGCGATGACCTTTCGCGGGCTAATCTGCCAGAACCGGACAGCCTGTATATCCAGGGCCGTCTGGCCTACCTGCAGTATCTGCCGAAGTGATGACCTGGATCTGGCTGATACTGGCAAGCCTGCTCAGCTGTGCAGGACAGCTGTGCCAGAAACAGGCTACCCGTCCGGCGAAAGCCGGGCGGCGTGGCGTGCATATCGCGCTATGGCTTGGCCTGGCTCTGCTGGCGCTGGGCAGCGGGATGCTGGTCTGGCTGGTGGTGCTGCAGCGCCTGCCTGTCGGCATTGCCTACCCTATGCTGAGCCTCAATTTTGTCTGGGTGACGCTGGCGGCGAAGGTATTCTGGCGTGAAAACGTCGCGTCGCATCACTGGCTGGGGGTAGGGTTGATCATCATTGGGATTGTTATCCTGGGAGGAAGCCTGTGAAAGGGGCGTTCTGGGCCTTATGCAGCGTGCTGTTAGTCAGCGCCGCGCAGCTGTTGCTGCGCAATGCGATGCAGGCACTGCCGCCGGTCAGCGATGTTCTGGCGCTTATTTCCGCGCTGTGGCACTTCTCATCCGGCACGGGGGCGCTGCTGCTGGGGTTGATGGGGTATGTGGCCTCGATGGGCTGCTGGTATCTGGCGCTGCATCGCATGGCGCTCAGCAAAGCGTATGCCTTGCTGAGTCTTAGCTATATCCTGGTGTGGGGCGCTGCGATCCTGCTGCCGGGCTGGGAAGAACGTTTCTCCTGGCACGGGCTGGTGGGGGTCGGGTTTATTATTCTGGGTGTGTTGACGATTTTTCGGCCAGCACGTCGTCAGCAGAATAAATCAGCCCGGCCCTGAGCTCAAAGGGCGTCGCGGTACATACTGCAAGACTCAGCGAGTCTATCCGGCAGTGGCTGACTGAGTGAAATGCGCGGGCGGTACTGTCAATGCTAACCATTTGCCAGGCGTGACCGCCGCTCTGTTTAACGATCGCTTCCTTCCGCGTCCAGATGCGCCAGAACGCCGTAAGCTGGCTCTCTGGCGTTTCCTTTTCCAGCTCTTCATGCTCGGCGCCGCTGAAGACGGCATTGGCGAGCGTGTGCCAGTTATCCTGCGGGCGAATGCGTTCCAGTGAACAACCCACGTTACCTTCGTCACTGATAATTAACGCAATGTCATCATCCGCGTGGCTAAGGCTGAACCACAGCGGATAGTCGCCGGCAAAAAGGGGTTTCCCCTGTTCGTTGTGGATAATCTCCGGCAGTGACTTCGGGGCCAGCAGACGCGAAAGCAACCCGCGACCCGCCAGCCAGCGCGCACGCTGGGCGCCTTCGGGCGCGTGTCGGGAGAGGGCTTCAGCCCAGCGATTGGTGCTCAGCGAGGAGATTTTTCCCAGAAAAACCTGGTACATATAACGTCTGGCCTTCAGTCAAAACAGAGAGAGTCGCAAAGTTTCGCGGCGAAACCATTACTATAATCTATTGTCCCCGGTAATGGCTAACCAGACGAGAGTGCTTACCCAGGCAACCGGCTTTTTGGCCTCCCCGGCCCGAGCAGGATCGCCAGCTTGCTGCCGCCTTTAGTGGTTTCCATCCAGATCTTACACACGCTGGTCAGGGGGACCGACAGCAGCATGCCGACCGGGCCCAGCAGCCATCCCCAAATCAGTAAGGATAAAAACACGACCAGCGTCGACATGCCCAGCCGGTGCCCCATCATGCGCGGCTCGAGAATATTGCCCAGCACCATATGCACCACGAGGAACAGCGCGCCAACCAGCATGCATTCGTAAAAACCGTTAAACAGAAACGCCTGAATCATCGGCGGCACGGCGGAAAGCACCGCGCCAATATTGGGCACGTAGTTGAGCAGAAAGGCCAGTACGCCCCACATCAGCGCGAACTGCACGTCCATCAGCATCAGCCCCAGCCAGACAATCACCCCGGTCCAGACGCTCAGCAGCGTTTTCAGCGCCAGATATTTTGAGACCCCCTTCAGGGCCCGGTGTAACCCGGCGATATGAATTTGGGGATTATTCAACGCAAAGCGCAGCTTATAGGGGACGTGGCGGACTTCAAACAGCATAAACACCACCGTCATGACCAGCAGCAGAATGCTGGCCATTGCGCCGGAAAGCCCCGTCATCAGCGTGGTGGCGTAGGTCATAACCTTCTCGGAATCCATTCTGCGCAGCATCCGTTCAGGTGAGATATGCAGATTGAGAAAGGGCACCATCTCCTGCAGCGCCACAATCTTACGTGTCAGCTCTTTGTTGTACTGCGGCAGCATGGTGGAGAATTCGCTCAGCGATGCCGCCAGCACGCCGAAGAGCGCCGTCAGGGCAATCAGCATCACGATGACGACAATGGTGATGGCGACCGGACGGCTGACGCCCCGGCGCAGAAACCAGGTGACCAGAGGATTAAGCACAATGGCAAAAAAGAGCGCCAGCAGGAGCTGGACAATAATGTCAGCGGCAGCATGGATACCCGCAAGGATAACCACCAGACAGGCGAGCTTTAATAAGATGTGGAGTCCAGCTTTGTCGGACGGGTTAGCGATCATGCGTGTTCCTTAATGTGATGACCCGGTAAGTGTAGTGCCCGGGCTTCGCTTCGTCTGGAGCCGTTAATCTGAAAGTCGGGGCTGATTTTCTTATTGCGCCGTGGTAATAGTGAAACACTGTTGTAAAAAATCCAGGTAGAACCCCATGCCCGAACCTGCCGCTGAAACGGCACTGAGCGGACTGCGCCTCAATCTGCGCATCGTTTCCGTTGTGATTTTCAACTTTGCCAGCTATCTCACCATCGGCCTGCCGCTGGCGGTCCTGCCGGGCTATGTCCATGACGTGATGGGCTTCAGTGCCTTTTGGGCTGGGCTGGTGATTAGCCTGCAGTATTTCGCCACGCTCCTGAGCCGGCCGCATGCCGGTCGCTACGCGGACACGTTCGGTCCAAAAAGCATCGTGGTGGTGGGATTGTGCGGCTGCTTCCTCAGTGGCCTGAGCTACCTCCTGGCTGCCTCAGCCAGCCACTGGCCGCTGGTCAGCCTGGCGCTCCTCTGCCTGGGCCGCGTCATCCTCGGCATCGGGCAAAGCCTGGCGGGAACCGGCTCGACGCTGTGGGGCGTGGGGGTTGTCGGCGCGCCGCACATTGGCCGGGTGATCTCCTGGAACGGAATTGTCACCTACGGTGCGATGGCGCTCGGTGCGCCGCTCGGCGTGGCCTGCTATGCGTTTGGCGGGCTGTATGGGCTGGCCGTCACCATCATGGCGGTCGCGCTGCTGGCGATTCTGTTTGCGCTGCCGCGCCCGAAAGTGAAGGCCAGCAAGGGCAAGCCGCTGCCGTTTCGGGCGGTGCTGGGGCGCGTCTGGCCGTATGGCATGGCGTTGGCGCTGGCGACCACCGGCTTCGGTGTGATCGCCACCTTCATTACCCTGTTCTATGACGCCAAAGGCTGGGACGGCGCGGCCTTTGCGTTAACCCTGTTCAGCTGTGCGTTTGTTGGCGCGCGCCTGCTTTTCCCTAACGGCATCAACCGTCTGGGTGGGCTGAACGTGGCGATGATCTGCTTTGCGATAGAGATTGTCGGGTTGCTGCTGACCGGAATAGCGATGGTGCCCTGGGTCGCGAAAGTGGGCGTCTTCCTCGCGGGGGCCGGTTTCTCACTGGTCTTCCCGGCGCTGGGCGTGGTGGCGGTTAAAGCCGTGCCGCCGCAGAATCAGGGCGCCGCGCTGGCGACCTATACGGTGTTTATGGATATGTCGTTAGGCATTACCGGCCCGCTGGCGGGGCTGGTGATGGCCTGGGCAGGCGTGCCGGTGATCTATCTTGCCGCAGCGGGTCTGGTGATCGTGGCCTTGCTGCTGACGTGGCGGCTAAAAAAATGGCCCCCGGTGCAGGCACCGGAGGCCACGTCATCATCGTGAAACGTTACTGGATCACGATGGTGTTAATGATGTTTTCAGCAGCCGTCTGCGCTTTCTGCTGATCTTCCGCTGGAAGGGTGATCTGCAGGGTCAGGAGTTTGTTATCGACCTTGCCCAGCACGACAGAGGAGTACGCGGTCTGGCCTTTCGCAGAGATGATGCTGTCCAGCTGCTGCAGCTTATGGCCTTTCAGCTCGATGGATTTATTGGTCACGACCTGCAGCTGCGGGTCGCGGCCGCGCTGCTGATCTTCAAGACGTTTGGACAGGACGGCCAGATCTTCGCTGGTGTCGTCGCCCACAATCACAATGACCGCTTTCTGCCCGGTTGCGTCGGAGTAAACGTGCATGTTGTTCGCCTGAGTGCCCAGCTTGCCGCTCTGGTCAGTCATATCGGCTGGCAGAGAGAAGCTGAGTTTGCCATCCATCAGATTTACCGGCTGGCCGGTCGCATTGCTTTCTGCGGATGCGCCCTGAGCAGGCGTTTTCGTGTCGCTGTTATCACAGGCTGCAAGACCCACAACCAGCAGGCCAATCCCGACATATTTAACCAGATTGCGCATTGACTTCTTCCTTTCGATAAACGGCCATAACGGCTCATTCGTTCATCTTATCACAACTGATAAAGCGAACCCTTAACCTGCCTGCAATGCCGTGATTTCAGATTTATCTGCCAGCCTTTTCAGCAGCATATTCAGCAGCACGCCGTACATGGGCAGGAAGAAGACAATGCTGATGAGCACCTTAAAGCAGTAGTCCACCAGCGCGATTTCCATCCAGTGTTCGGCCATAAACGCATCCGGGCTACGCCAGAAGGCGATGAAGAAGAAGGCCAGCGTATCGCTCACGTTACCGAACAGCGTGGAGGCGGTGGGCGCCATCCACCAGCGATGATTCTGACGCAGGCGGTTAAACACGTGCACGTCGAGGATCTGCCCCAGCGCGTAGGCCATAAAGCTTGCTGCGGCGATACGGGCGACAAACAGGTTGAAGTGGGTTAACGCCTCAAAACCCTGCCAGCTTCCCATATAAAACAGAGACGAAACCCCGTACGAGATGAACAGCGCCGGGAGCATGACCGCAAAAATAATGCGGCGAGCCAGCGGTGCGCCAAAGATACGCACGGTCAGATCGGTGGCGAGGAAAATAAACGGAAAACTGAACGCGCCCCAGGTGGTATGAAAACCAAAGATGGAGATAGGGAGCTGCACCAGATAGTTGCTGGAGGTGATCACCAGCAAATGGAAAAGCGAAAGCCAGAACAACGCTTTTACGCGCTGAGATTCAGAAAACTGCGTCATATTGTGACCTTTTTATACGTTGGGGTGAGGGAACCCAATAAAAACCGCAGCATGATACTGCTTTGACAGGACATTGCAATGGTTAGTTTTTACGCAATCGTTAACCTGGTTTGCATTGATCGCAACCGGGCGTAAACTACAGCCGTTTTTACCTGACCGAGAAGATCATGACCGACCTGTTTTCCAGCCCAGACCACACCCTTGATGCCCAGGGCCTTCGCTGCCCGGAACCGGTAATGATGGTACGTAAGACCGTGCGCAATATGCAGACCGGTGAAACGCTGCTGATTATTGCCGATGACCCGGCCACGACCCGCGATATTCCCGGTTTTTGTACCTTTATGGAACATGAGCTGATGGCACAGCAGACCGAGGCGCTGCCGTACCGGTATTTGATTCGTAAGGGGTAGGTGGGCGGCTTCTGCGGCCTGATGCCCTCACCCTGTGGGCCGAGGGTTCCCCACAAAATAATGCCTGCACGGACGACCCCCTCTCCCTTGAGGGAGAGGGCTGGGGTGAGGGGGAACATACGGCTCTGGTGGTCATTCCGTTCACTTTATGTTCCTTGCTACTCTGTAAGGAACATAAAGTGAACGTGCCAGGGCGGCTCAATCGCCGCCGCCCTAGCGACCCGGGCTCCCGGCGGTAAATCGCCGCTTCGCGGTGCCTTCGGCTTATTCCTTCCGGCTTGTCGGGGGCGGGCGGAGGTAACGTCCCTGTAAAGCCCGCCCTCTCGGCGCATCCATGCGCCTCGCCCCGGCCTACAGGAAACGCCTCAGCGATTTACAGCCGGACCAGGACATCGCTGTAAGTTATTCATTTCTCTGAAGCAATGTTCATCGCTTCAGGAAAAAATTACTGGGGATCCCTTAGCCCACGGGGAGAGGGAGCAAACACTAAAAATGGCCACGTAGTGGCCATTTTGCTTTTACCTAGCCTTTCATCCACGCCCTGATCCCATCCAGGAACATCTGCGTTGCCATCATGACCAGAATCAGCCCCATCAGGCGTTCCAGCGCGTTTACCCCTTTTTCGCCCAGCAGGCGCAGGAACAGGGACGACTGCAGCAGGATGATAAACGTCCCGCCCCAGGCAATCAGCAGGGCAATGACCAGATGGCTCATCTGGTTCGGATACTGATGCGACAGCAGCATCAGCGTCGCCAGAATGGTTGGCCCCGCGACGAGCGGGATCGCCAGCGGCACAATAAACGGCTCTTCACCCGCAGGCAGGCCGCTGCTGCTGCCTTCGGCGCTCGGGAAGATCATCTTAATGGCAATCAGGAACAGAATAATCCCGCCGGAAATGGAGACCGTTTCGGCGCGCAGGTTCAGGAACGCGAGGATTTTTTCACCGGCAAACAGGAAGATAAACATCACCAGCAGGGCAATAAGCAGCTCGCGGATCATGATCGCCCGGCGGCGCTTCGGCTCGGTGTGCTTCAGCACCGACATGAAGATGGGCAGGTTGCCCAGGGGATCCATAATCAGGATCAATAAAACCGCTGCTGAAATGATTTCACTCATGTAAATTATCCCTGAAACTCTCTATGGTTATTATGATAATTAGCTGTATTTCTGATTGCCGGGCAATCATCGATTAATTTCGCTTGCGACTTTGGCAGCATTTTGTAATGTGAAGCATATCCCAGTTCAATACTGGCTTGCACAATCAGCACACACCCTCAGCAGGAAAAAAATGCTATGAAAAACGTTGGTTTCATCGGCTGGCGCGGTATGGTCGGCTCTGTACTCATGCAACGCATGGTTGAAGAGCGCGATTTCGACGCTATCCGCCCGGTCTTCTTCTCCACTTCTCAGCTCGGCCAGGCTGCTCCGTCCTTTGGTGGTACCACAGGCACGTTGCAGGATGCTTACGATCTGGAAGCGCTGAAGGCGCTCGACATTATTGTGACCTGCCAGGGCGGCGATTATACCAACGAAATCTATCCAAAGCTGCGTGAAAGCGGCTGGCAGGGCTACTGGATTGACGCGGCCTCGTCGCTGCGCATGAAAGACGATGCCATCATCATTCTCGACCCGGTTAACCAGGGCGTGATCACCGATGGCCTGAACAACGGCGTGAAAACGTTTGTTGGCGGTAACTGCACCGTCAGCCTGATGCTGATGTCCCTCGGCGGCCTGTTCGCGCAGGACCTGGTAGAGTGGGTCTCCGTGGCGACCTACCAGGCGGCGTCCGGCGGCGGTGCGCGTCATATGCGTGAGCTGCTGACCCAGATGGGCCAACTGCACCAGAGCGTCGCGACCGAGCTGGCAGACCCGGCTTCCGCGATCCTCGACATCGAGCGTAAAGTCACTCAACTGACCCGCAGCGGCGAGCTGCCGGTGGATAACTTTGGTGTACCGCTGGCCGGTGGCCTGATCCCGTGGATCGACAAACAGCTGGATAATGGCCAGACCCGCGAAGAGTGGAAAGGCCAGGCTGAGACCAACAAAATTCTCGCGACCGCGAACACCATTCCGGTAGACGGCCTGTGCGTACGTATCGGCGCGCTGCGCTGCCACAGCCAGGCTTTCACCATTAAACTGAAAAAAGATGTGTCTATTCCGACCGTGGAAGAGCTGCTGGCCGCGCACAACCCGTGGGCGAAAGTAGTACCAAACGATCGTGATATCACTATGCGTGAACTGACCCCAGCAGCAGTGACCGGCACGCTGACCACCCCGGTTGGCCGCCTGCGCAAGCTGAACATGGGGCCGGAGTATCTCTCCGCGTTCACCGTCGGTGACCAGCTCCTGTGGGGCGCCGCCGAACCGCTGCGCCGCATGCTGCGCCAGCTGGCGTAATAATTTGTTAAACACAGGGGGTGATTGTCACCCCCTTTTTTTGCGTACTACATGGAGTAAAACGCAGATGTCTTATTTTTTATCAGGAGGAACCACGACGTTGGCTATGCTTTAAGGAAGATTTATTTCTCACCTGAGGGTAGGACGGAGCAGAGAGGATTAGCTGCACCGTTTAGGTCACATTAAAAGTCGTCCCGGAGCGAATAAAAAGGGCGACATAAAAAAACAGGATGAATACCATGTCCGATCGTATTTCGAGAGACGTGATAAATGCGCTTATTGCGGGTCACTTTGCCGACCCCTTTTCTGTGCTAGGGATGCACCGCACCGAGGCCGGGCTGGAAGTCAGGGCACTGTTACCGGATGCCACAGAAGTCTGGGTTATCGAACCCAAAACCGGCCGCAAGGTGGGTAATCTGGAATGCCTCGATTCCCGTGGCTTCTTCTCGGGCGTAATGCCCCGCCGTAAAAACCCTTTCCGCTATCAGCTTGCCGTCATCTGGCACGGTCAGCAAAACCTGATTGACGATCCTTATAGCTTTGGCCCCCTCTTAAAAGAGATGGACGCCTGGTTGCTGTCCGAAGGGACCCATTTGCGCCCCTACGAAACGTTGGGTGCCCATGCGGATACCATGGACGGTATCACCGGCACGCGCTTTGCCGTATGGGCGCCAAACGCCCAGCGCGTCTCCGTCGTTGGGCAGTTCAACTACTGGGACGGTCGTCGTCATCCCATGCGTCTGCGCCGCGAAACCGGCATCTGGGAGCTGTTTATCCCCGGGGCGCATAACGGCCAGCTCTACAAATTTGAGATGATCGACGCGCACGGCAAGCTGCGCATTAAAGCCGACCCGTACGCCTTCGAGGCGCAGATGCGCCCGGATACCGCATCGCTGATCTGCGGCCTGCCGGAGAAGGTCGTTCAGACCGAGGAGCGCAAGCAGGCCAACCGCTTTGATGCGCCAATCTCCGTTTACGAAGTGCATCTCGGCTCCTGGCGTCGCCACACCGATAACAACTTCTGGCTCAGCTACCGGGAGCTCGCCGACCAGCTGGTGCCGTACGCCAAATGGATGGGCTTTACCCACCTCGAACTGCTGCCGGTTAACGAGCACCCGTTCGATGGCAGCTGGGGCTATCAGCCCACCGGGCTGTATGCGCCAACGCGGCGCTTCGGCACGCGTGATGACTTCCGCTATTTCATTGATGCCGCGCACGCCGCCGGGCTGAACGTAATCCTCGACTGGGTGCCGGGCCATTTCCCGGCGGATGATTTCGCGCTGGCAGAGTTTGACGGTACGAAGCTGTACGAGCACAGCGATCCTCGCGAAGGCTATCACCAGGACTGGAACACGCTGATCTACAACTACGGTCGCCGTGAGGTCTCAAACTACCTGGTCGGGAATGCCCTGTACTGGATCGAGCGGTTTGGCATCGATGCCCTGCGCGTGGATGCGGTGGCGTCGATGATCTACCGCGACTACAGCCGCAAAGAGGGGGAGTGGATCCCGAACGAGTTTGGCGGCCGCGAAAACCTGGAAGCGATTGAATTCCTGCGTAATACCAACCGCATTATCGGCGAGCAGGTGGACGGTGCCGTGACCATGGCGGAAGAGTCGACCGACTTTGCGGGCGTCTCCCGTCCGCCGTCATTGGGCGGCCTGGGGTTCTGGTATAAGTGGAACCTGGGCTGGATGCACGACACGCTCGACTACATGAAGCTGGATCCGGTTCACCGTAAGTATCATCACGATAAGCTGACGTTCGGGATGCTCTACAACTACACCGAAAACTTCATGCTGCCGCTGTCGCACGATGAGGTGGTACACGGTAAAAAATCGATTCTCGACCGCATGCCGGGCGACGCGTGGCAGAAGTTTGCCAACCTGCGCGCCTATTACGGCTGGATGTTTGCCTTCCCGGGCAAGAAACTGCTGTTCATGGGCAATGAGTTCGCCCAAGGGCGCGAGTGGAACCACGACGCCAGCCTCGACTGGCATCTGCTGGAAGGCGGCGACAACTGGCACCACGGGGTGCAGCGTCTGGTGCGCGATCTGAACCTGACCTATCGCCACCACAAAGCGCTGCACGAGCTCGACTTCGATCCGTACGGCTTTGAATGGCTGGTGGTGGACGACCATGAGCGTTCGGTGTTTGTCTTTGTGCGTCGTGACAAGGCGGGTAACGAGATCATCGTCGCCAGCAACTTCACTCCGGTGCCGCGTGAACACTACCGCTTCGGCATTAACCAGCCGGGCAAATGGCGTGAAATTCTGAATACCAACTCGATGCACTACCACGGCAGCAACGCCGGTAACGGCGGGCTGGTACAGAGCGACGCCATTGAAAGCCACAGGCGACCCAACTCCCTGAGCCTGACGCTGCCGCCGCTTGGCACCATCTGGCTGATGCGGGAGGGCGAATGACGCAGCTTACGGCAGGTAAACCCGAACCGCTCGGGGCGAGATTTGACGGAAAGGGGGTCAATTTCACCCTCTTTTCCGCTCACGCGGAGCGGGTAGAACTCTGTGTATTTGACGGGGAAGGTAACGAGCACCGTTACGATTTACCGGCGCGCACGGGGGATACCTGGCACGGCTACCTGGCCGGAGGACGGCCAGGCATGCACTACGGTTTTCGCGTTCACGGCCCCTGGGAGCCTTCTCAGGGGCACTGGTTTAACCCGGCGAAGCTGCTAATTGACCCCTGCGCGCACCGCGTGGACGGCGAATTTAAAGATGACCCGCTCTTCCACGTGGGCTACGGCGAGCCTGACCACCGCGACAGCGCGCCCGTCGCGCCAAAAAGCGTGGTGGTGAACGATCTTTATGACTGGGAAGATGATGCCCCGCCGCAGACGCCGTGGGGCAAGACCGTTATTTATGAAGCCCACGTCAAAGGGCTGACCTACCTGCATCCGTCGATCCCGAAAGAGATGCGCGGCACCTATAAGGCGCTCGGACATCCCACCATGATCGCCTACCTGAAAAACCTCGGCATCACCGCCCTGGAACTGCTTCCCGTCGCCCATTTTGCCAGCGAGCCGCGTCTGCAGCGGCTGGGGCTAAGCAACTACTGGGGCTATAACCCGCTGGCGATGTTCGCGCTCGAACCGCGCTATGCCGTCCATCCGGAAAAGGCGCGGGACGAGTTCCGCGATGCGGTGAAGGCGCTCCACGCGGCGGGCATTGAGGTCATTCTGGACGTAGTGCTGAACCACAGCGCCGAAAGCGATCTCGACGGCCCGACGCTCTCCATGCGCGGAATTGATAACCGTAGCTATTATTGGATCAGGCAGGATGGCGATTACGAGAACTGGACCGGCTGCGGCAACACGCTCAATCTCAGCCATCCGGCGGTCACGCATTTTGCGTATGAATGCCTGAAATACTGGGTAGAGACATTCCACGTCGACGGTTTTCGTTTCGACCTGGCGCCGGTGATGGGGCGCACGCCGGCGTTCAGCCAGCAGGCGCCGCTGTTTGAGGCGATAAAAAACTGCCCGGTGCTCTCGCAGGTGAAGCTCATTGCCGAGCCGTGGGACATCGGTGAAGGCGGTTATCAGGTCGGGAATTTCCCGCCGCTGTTTGCCGAGTGGAACGACCACTATCGCGACGCCGTGCGCCGCTTCTGGCTGGAGCGGAACCTGTCGCTGGGGGAATTTGCCGGGCGCTTTGCCGCGTCGAGCGATCTCTTTAAGCGCGACGGCAAACGCCCCTCGGCCACCGTCAATCTGTTGACGGCGCACGACGGTTTTACGCTCAGGGACTGCGTTTGTTTCAATCAGAAACACAATGAGGCGAACGGCGAAGAGAATCGCGATGGCACTAACAATAACCATAGCTTCAATCATGGTATAGAAGGGTTAGGCGGAAGTCTGGATGTGATAGAGCGGCGACGCGCCAGCGTTCATGCGCTGCTGACGACGCTTTTGCTGTCTCAGGGCACGCCGATGCTGCTGGCGGGCGACGAGCACGGCCACAGCCAGCACGGTAACAACAACGCCTATTGCCAGGACAACACCTTAACCTGGCTCGACTGGGGTGAAGCCAACAGCGGGCTGATTCATTTTACCGCTGCGCTGATCCATCTTCGCCAGCAGATCCCCGCGCTGACCGCCAACAGCTGGTGGGAAGAGGGTGACGGCAACGTTCGCTGGCTGAATAAAGACGCGCAACCGTTAAGCGCGCAAGAGTGGCAACACGGCGTACCACGCCTGCAAATCCTGCTGTCGGATAAATGGCTGGTGACGCTGAACGCGACGGACGACGTCGCAGAGATTGTTTTACCTGAAGGGGAATGGCGCGCCGTTCCTCCCTTTGCCGGAGCGGATAATCCGGTAGTAATGGCTGTCTGGCACGGGCCTGCGCACGGAGTGTGCGTATTCCAAAGATGATAAAAAAGGAGTTAGTCATGGTTAGATTAGAGAAGAACGATCCCTTAATGTTGGCACGCCAGCTACCATTAAAAACGGTTGCCCTGATACTTGCGGGCGGGCGTGGTACCCGTCTTAAAGATTTGACCATCAAGCGCGCCAAGCCGGCCGTTCACTTTGGTGGCAAGTTCCGTATTATCGACTTTGCGCTCTCCAACTGCCTGAACTCGGGCATTCGCCGCATCGGCGTCATTACGCAGTATCAGTCGCACACGCTGGTTCAGCATATTCAGCGCGGCTGGTCTTTCTTCAGCGAAGAGATGAACGAGTTTGTCGATCTCCTTCCTGCGCAGCAACGCGTCCACGGCGAAAACTGGTATCGCGGGACAGCGGATGCGGTGACCCAGAACCTCGACATCATTCGTCGCTACAACGCGGAATACATCGTGATCCTCGCCGGGGACCACATCTACAAGCAAGATTACTCCCACATGCTGATCGACCACGTCGAAAAAGGGGCGCGCTGCACCGTGGCGTGTCTGCCGGTGCCCGTTGCTGAAGCGACGGCGTTTGGCGTGATGCACGTGGATGCGGACGACAAAATTATCGACTTCGTTGAAAAACCGGCGAACCCGCCAACCATGCCTGGCGATGACACCAAATCACTCGCCAGCATGGGGATCTATGTCTTTGACGCAGATTATCTTTATGAGCTGCTGGAAGAAGACGACAAAGACGAAAACTCCAGCCACGACTTCGGTAAAGACATCATTCCGAAAATCACGAAAGCTGGCATGGCGTATGCACATCCTTTCCCGCTGTCCTGCGTGCAGTCCGACCCGAATGCGGAACCCTACTGGCGCGATGTGGGCACCCTGGAAGCGTACTGGAAAGCGAACCTCGATCTGGCATCGGTCACGCCTGAACTGGATATGTACGACCAGAACTGGCCGATTCGTACCCATATGGAGTCGCTGCCGCCGGCCAAGTTCGTCCAGGACCGCTCCGGCAGTCACGGTATGACGCTGAACTCGCTGGTGTCCGGCGGGTGCATTATCTCCGGTTCGGTCGTGGTGCAGTCGGTGCTGTTCCCGCGCGTGCGGATAAATTCATTCTGTAATATCGATTCGGCAGTCTTGTTGCCGGATGTCTGGGTAGGGCGCTCGTGTCGTCTGCGTCGTTGCGTGATCGACCGTGCCTGCGTCATCCCTGAAGGGATGGTTATTGGGGAGAATGCGGAAGAAGACGCGCGTCGTTTCTACCGTTCGGAAGAGGGGATCGTGTTAGTCACACGGGAAATGTTGCGGAAGCTGCAGATCAAACAGGAGCGATGATGCAGGTTTTACACGTATGTTCTGAGATGTTCCCGTTATTAAAAACGGGCGGACTGGCAGATGTGCTTGGCGCATTACCGGCGGCGCAAATCGCCGGAGGCGTGGATACCCGAGTCCTGCTGCCCGCCTTTCCGGATATCCGGCGCGGTATACCTGATGCGAAAGTGGTGACCCGCCGTGAAACGTTTGCCGGACGCATTACCCTGCTGTTTGGACATTATAATGGCGTAGGGATTTACCTGATCGACGCGCCGCACTTATACGATCGCCCGGGCAGCCCGTATCACGATACGAACCTGTTCGCCTACACCGACAACGTGCTGCGCTTTGCGCTGCTCGGCTGGGTCGGCGCCGAAATGGCGACGGGGCTGGATCCATTCTGGCGTCCGGATGTGGTGCACGCGCACGACTGGCACGCCGGGCTTGCCCCGGCGTATCTCGCCGCGCGCGGCCACCCGGCGAAATCGGTCTTTACCGTGCATAACCTTGCCTATCAGGGGATGTACTACGCCCATCACATGAATGACATCGATCTGCCATGGTCGTTCTTTAACATGCACGGTCTGGAGTTTAACGGGCAGATCTCGTTCCTGAAGGCGGGGCTGTACTACGCCGATCACATCACGGCGGTGAGCCCAACCTACGCGCGTGAGATCACCCAGCCGGCGTTTGGCTACGGCATGGAAGGGTTGCTGCAGCAGCGCCATCGCGAAGGCCGCCTGTCGGGCATCCTGAACGGCGTGGATGAACAGATCTGGAGCCCGGAAACCGATCTCCTTCTGGCGGCGCGCTACGGTCGTGATTCCGTGGAAGACAAAGCGGAGAACAAACGCCAGCTGCAGATTGCGATGGGCCTGAAGGTGAACGACAAAGTGCCGCTGTTCGCCGTCGTGAGCCGCCTGACCAGCCAGAAAGGGCTGGATCTGGTGCTGGAGGCGTTGCCCGGTTTACTGGAGCAGGGGGGACAGCTGGCGCTGCTCGGCGCGGGCGACCCGGTGCTGCAGGAAGGTTTCCTTGCCGCCGCCGCGGAACACCCGGGGCAGGTAGGCGTGCAGATTGGCTACCACGAAGCGTTCTCGCACCGCATTATGGGCGGCGCGGACGTCATTCTGGTGCCAAGCCGTTTCGAACCCTGTGGACTGACGCAGCTGTACGGCCTGAAATACGGCACCCTGCCGCTGGTGCGCCGCACGGGCGGGCTGGCGGATACGGTATCGGATAGCTCTCTGGAAAACCTGGCGGACGGTATCGCCAGCGGATTTGTCTTTGAGGACAGTAATGCCTGGTCGCTGCTTCGGGCGATTCGGCGTGCTTTCGTCTTGTGGTCCCGTCCATCGCTGTGGCGCTACGTCCAACGCCAGGCGATGTCCATGGACTTTAGCTGGCATGTCGCGGCGCAGTCATACCGCGATCTCTATCAACGCTTGATGTAACGAGGCGAAGTTACTGATATGAACGCTCCATTTAGCTACTCTTCACCCACGCTCAGCGTTGAGGCGTTAAAGCACTCCATCGCCTACAAGCTGATGTTCACCATCGGGAAAGATCCGGTTATTGCCAACAAGCACGAGTGGCTGAACGCCACCCTGTTTGCGGTGCGTGACCGCCTGGTTGAACGCTGGCTGCGCTCAAACCGCGCCCAGCTCTCGCAGGAGACGCGTCAGGTTTACTACCTGTCGATGGAATTTTTGATTGGCCGCACGCTGTCCAATGCGCTGTTGTCGCTCGGTATTTATGACGACGTCAAAACCGCACTGGAAGAGATGGGGTTAGATTTAGAAGAACTGATCGACGAAGAGAACGACCCGGGCCTCGGTAACGGCGGTCTGGGACGTCTCGCCGCCTGCTTCCTCGACTCGCTGGCGACGCTGGCGCTGCCGGGCCGTGGCTACGGTATTCGCTACGATTACGGTATGTTCAAGCAGAATATCGTCGACGGGCGTCAAAAAGAGTCCCCGGACTACTGGCTGGAGTACGGCAACCCGTGGGAGTTTAAGCGCCACAACACGCGCTACAAGGTGCGCTTTGGCGGACGTATTCAGCAGGAAGGGAAAAAATCCCGCTGGGTGGAAACGGAAGAGATCCTGGCCGTGGCCTACGACCAGATTATCCCCGGCTACGACACCGACGCCACCAACACGCTGCGCCTGTGGAGTGCCCAGGCCAGTAGTGAAATTAACCTCGGTAAATTTAACCAGGGTGACTACTTCGCGGCGGTGGAGGATAAAAACCACTCCGAGAACGTGTCCCGCGTGCTGTACCCGGATGACTCGACCTACTCAGGCCGCGAGCTGCGCCTGCGCCAGGAGTATTTCCTCGTTTCGGCGACCATTCAGGACATCCTTAGCCGTCACCATCAACTGCACAAAACCTACGCCAACCTGGCGGAGAAAACCGCGATCCACCTTAATGACACCCACCCGGTGCTCTCTATTCCGGAGCTGATGCGCCTGCTGATCGACGAGCATAAGTTCAGCTGGGACGACGCCTTTGAGGTGACCTGTCAGGTGTTCTCATACACCAACCACACGCTGATGAGCGAAGCGCTGGAGACGTGGCCGGTGGACATGCTCGGCAAAATCCTGCCGCGCCATCTGCAGATTATCTTTGAGATTAACGACTACTTCCTTAAGACGCTGCAGGAGCAGTATCCAAACGATACCGGCCTGCTGAGCCGCGCGTCCATCATTGATGAGTCGAACGGTCGCCGCGTGCGCATGGCCTGGCTGGCGGTTGTCATCAGCCACAAGGTCAACGGCGTGTCCGAGCTCCACTCGAACCTGATGGTGCAGTCGCTGTTTGCGGACTTCGCGAAGATCTTCCCGACGCGGTTCTGCAACGTGACCAACGGCGTCACCCCGCGCCGCTGGCTGGCGCTGGCCAACCAGCCGCTCTCTGAGGTACTGGACGAGAATATTGGCCGCACCTGGCGTACCGATTTGAGCCAGCTGAGCGAGCTGGAACAGCATATTGATTTCCCGACGGTGAACAAAGCCGTGCGCGAAGCCAAGCTGCTGAACAAAAAACGTCTGGCGGTCTGGCTGGCGATGCACCTCAACGTGGTGGCAAACCCGAAAGCGCTGTTCGACGTTCAGATCAAACGCATCCATGAATACAAGCGTCAGCTGATGAACGTGCTGCACGTGATCACCCATTACAACCGCATCAAGGCCGATCCGACGGCCGAATGGGTGCCGCGCGTGAAGATCTTCGCCGGTAAGGCGGCGTCGGCCTATTACATGGCGAAGCACATTATTCATCTCATCAACGACGTGGCGAAGGTGGTTAACCAGGATCCGGACATTGGTGACAAGCTGAAGGTGGTATTCATTCCGAACTACAGCGTCAGCCTGGCGCAGCTGATCATCCCGGCGGCGGATCTCTCTGAACAGATTTCCACGGCGGGGACGGAGGCATCCGGCACCAGTAACATGAAGTTTGCCCTCAACGGCGCGCTGACCATCGGCACGCTGGACGGGGCGAACGTCGAGATGCTGGAGCACGTGGGCGAAGACAATATCTTTATCTTCGGTAATACGACGGAAGAGGTGGAGGCGCTGCGCAGGAAAGGCTACTCGCCACGTCAATATTACGAAGAGGATGAAGAGTTGCGTCAGGTGCTGACGCAGATCGCGACCGGCGTGTTTAGCCCTGATGAACCGAGCCGCTACCGCGATCTGGTGGATTCGCTGATTAACTTTGGCGATCACTACCAGGTGCTGGCGGATTACCGCAGCTACGTCGACTGTCAGGATAAGGTGGACGAACTGTATCGCCAACCTGAGAAGTGGACCAGCGCCGCGATGTACAACATCGCCAATATGGGCTATTTCTCGTCAGACAGAACCATCAAGGAGTATGCCGAGACGATCTGGCATATTGATCCGGTGAGGTTGTAAAAACAAAGCCCGGTGGCGCTGCGCTTACCGGGCCTACGGGATCGAGTAGGCCGGGTAAGGCGGAGCCGCCACCCGGCTTTTTTCAATTAAGACGCCAGCGACAGCTCACGTTTCGCCGCATGTTGCAGTAACCACTGCGCCACGCGAGACTGCTGTTCGGCGTTGAGCCACATCCCTTCTTTGGTACGGCGCCAGATAGCATCATCCAGACGACGCACCCACTCGTGCTCAACCAGATAACGCAGCTCGGCTTCGTACAGCTCGTGGCCGAAATGCTCGCCCAGATCGGCAATCTCTTTTGCATCACTCAGGATCAGCTCGGTATTGCTGCCGTAGGTGCGGGCATAGTGGCGCGCCATCCCTTCGGTGATGAACGGGAAACGACGGCGCAGCTTCGCGGCGTAATCATCGCGGTTATCGCCGATATCACCGCCAGGCAGGACCGCGCCTTTGGTCCATGCCGGGCCAATGCCTTTGTAGTACGGCGCCAGTTTTTCCAGCGCATGCTCGGCCAGCTTGCGGTAGGTGGTGAGCTTGCCGCCAAACACGGACAGCAGCGGCGCCTGACCGTTTACATCGTGAATATCGAGCGTATAGTCGCGGGTGATGGCCTGCGGTGAGTCAGATTCGTCATCGCACAGCGGACGCACGCCGGAGTAGGTCCAGACCACGTCGTCGCGCGACAGCTGTTTCTTAAAGTGCGCGTTATACACTTTGAGCAGGTAGTTCACTTCGCTCTCGTCGATCTCGACGTTCTTCGGATCGCCTTTGTACTCCACGTCGGTGGTGCCGATGATTGAGAATTCGTCCATCCACGGGATCACAAACACGATGCGCTTGTCTTCGTTCTGCAGAATGTAGGCTTGCTTCTGGGTATGCACGCGCGGCACCACAATGTGGCTGCCTTTGATCAGGCGGATGCCGTACGGGGAAGGCAGGTGCATGCCCTCATCAAAGAACTGTTTCACCCACGGGCCGGTGGCGTTCACCAGGCCGCGCGCTTTCCAGCTGAATTTCTCGCCGGTATCGATATCTTCCGCTTCGACAATCCACAGGCCGTTTTCACGGCGGGCAGAGGTTGCGCGGGTGCGGGTTTTCACCTCGCCGCCTTTCTTCTCGACCATCTGGGCATTCGCCAGCACCAGGCGGGCATCGTCCACCCAGCAGTCGGAATATTCGAATCCGCGCACGATTTCAGGCTTAAGGACCGATTCTGAGCCAAAACGCAAACCTTTCGAACCCGGGAGGCTGGTGCGTTTACCCAGATGATCGTACATAAACAGACCAATTCGGATCATCCACGCCGGACGCAGATGCGGGCGATGGGGCAGGCGGAAGCGCATCGGAATCGCCAGATGCGGGGCCATTTTCAGCAGCACTTCACGTTCGGCCAGCGCTTCACTGACCAGGCGGAATTCGTAGTGTTCCAGGTAGCGCAGGCCACCGTGAATCAGTTTGGAGCTGGCGGACGACGTCGCGCAGGCGAGATCGTTAGCTTCCAGCATCAGTACGGATAAACCGCGTCCTGCGGCATCGACCGCAATACCGGCACCGTTGATGCCACCGCCTATCACAATCAGATCTTTGGTTTCCATAACACCCTCATGCACTTTCGTTAAAGCTCAGAAATGTTCGATATCGCTCATAATAGCAAAGGAACGCGCTTTTGGTAACATCAAAAAAACAATTTAGAGTGATATGGATAACATAATGGCGTTTACCCGCCGCCAGGACGTACACTACGGGGTAAAATCGCATTCTCCCTCTCCCGTGGGAGAGGGCCGGGGTGAGGGCACCAGACCGCACCTAATCTGAACACTGTAAAGAGAACACCATGGATCAGTTTGAATGTATTAACGTAGAAGAAGCCCACCAGAAGATGCACCAGGGAAAAGCGGTGCTGGTGGACATCCGCGATCCGCAGAGTTTTGCGATGGGTCATACGCCGGGCGCGTTCCATCTCACCAACGACACGCTGGGCGCGTTTATGCGCGATAACGACTTCGACACGCCGGTGATGGTCATGTGCTATCACGGCAACAGCAGCAAAGGCGCGGCGCAGTACCTGCTGCAGCAGGGTTACGACGCGGTTTACAGCGTCGACGGCGGTTTCGATGCCTGGCATCGTCATTTCCCGGCGGAAGTGGAATACGCGTTTGAGCGCTGATCCCGCTATACTGTCCCCTTTTGTGTGGAAATAAGCGACCGCTGCCCATGTTGATGATCACCTCTTTTACTAACCCGCGCGTCGCCCAGGCGTTTGTCGACTATATGGCGACGCAGGGCGTTATTCTGACTATTCAGCAACATACGCAGACCGACGTCTGGCTGGCCGATGAGAGCCAGGCCGGGCGGGTAAACGAGGAGCTGGCGCGTTTTCTTGAGAACCCTGGCGACCCGCGCTATCTCGCGGCCAGCTGGCAATCCGGCCAGACCGGCAGCGGATTGCACTACAGCCGTTTTCCCTTCCTCGCCACCATTCGCGAGCGCGCGGGCCCGTTTACGCTGCTGCTGATGGCGGCCTGCATCATTGTTTTCATTATCATGAACGTGGTCGGCGACCAGAGCGTAATGATTGCCCTGGCGTGGCCCTATGACCCGTCTCTTGAGTTTGACGTCTGGCGCTACTTTAGCCACGCGCTGATGCACTTCTCGGTGATGCATATCCTCTTTAACCTGCTCTGGTGGTGGTATCTCGGCGGTGCCGTTGAAAAGCGTCTGGGCAGTGGCAAGCTGATCGTTATCACCATCATCAGCGCCCTGTTAAGCGGCTACGTGCAGCACAAGTTCAGCGGGCCGTGGTTCGGCGGGCTGTCGGGTGTCGTGTATGCCCTGATGGGTTACGTCTGGCTTCGCGGGGAGCGCGACCCGGAAAGTGGCATCTATCTGCAACGCGGATTAATAACCTTTGCGTTAATATGGCTAATTGCCGGATGGTTTGATCTGTTTGGTATGTCTATCGCCAACGGTGCGCACGTCGCCGGGCTGGCCGTGGGGCTGGCGATGGCCTTTGCCGACACGCTCCATGCGCGAAAACGAACATAATTCTCAGGGATAATTGATGAAACAAACACAACGTCATGACGCCATTATCGAACTGGTAAAAAAACAGGGATACGTCAGCACCGAAGAGCTGGTGGAGCAGTTTGCCGTCAGCCCACAAACCATCCGTCGTGACCTGAACGACCTGGCCGATCAGAACCGTATTCTTCGCCACCACGGCGGCGCGGCGTTGCCGTCCAGCTCGGTTAACACCTCCTGGCACGACCGTAAAGCCACGCAGACGGCGGAGAAAGAGCGCATTGCCCGCAAGGTCGCCAGCCAGATCCCGAACGGGGCGACGCTGTTTATTGATATCGGCACCACGCCGGAAGCGGTCGCCCATGCGCTGCTGGATCACGAGAACCTGCGCGTGGTCACCAACAACCTGAACGTGGCTAACACCCTGATGCAGAAAGACGACTTCCGCATCATCCTCGCGGGTGGGGAGCTGCGCAGCCGCGACGGCGGAATTATCGGCGAAGCCACACTCGATTTTATCTCCCAGTTCCGCCTCGACTTCGGCATTCTGGGGATCAGCGGCATCGACAGCGACGGCTCGCTGCTGGAATTTGATTACCACGAGGTGCGCACCAAGCGCGCGATCATTGAAAACTCACGCCACGTGATGCTGGTGGTGGATCATTCGAAGTTTGGCCGTAACGCGATGGTGAACATGGGCAGCATCAGCATGGTGGATGCGGTCTACACCGACGTGATGCCGCCAGCGGGCGTGATGCAGGTAATTAAAGATAATAATTTGCAGCTGGAATTGTGCTAACGGTTGTGCCGGGTGGCGCTGCGCTTACCCGGCCTACAAAACCCGTAGGCCCGTGCAAGCGTAGCGCCGCCGGGCAATGAATTACACTCCGTACCCCATCATCTTCAACAGCTGCTGCGCATGCTGCACCGCGTCCTGACGGTGCGCCACGCCCAGCTTCTGATACAGATTACGGATGTGCGTTTTGATGGTGGTCGCCGCCACCGCCAGCTCGCCGGCAATCTGCTCGTTGCTGTAGCCTGAATAGATCAGCCCCAGAACCTGCCATTCGCGCTGGGTGAGCGGGCTGGTGCGGATAAGTTCCGGCACTTCCGGGTGGTTCAGCAGACGTTCTACAAAGTTCTCATCAAAATGCGCGAACTTATGCCGATGGTGCTGGTTAATCTCGCGCAGAATGCGCTGGGCGCGATGCTGATCCAGCTCCTGCAGCGTGTTGAGCTGAATAAGCTGACGCAGCTGCTGGGCCATCACTTCACCTTCAATCACAAAGTGGCTGATAAACCCGGTGCGGTTTGCCAGCTGTAGCGCCTCCAGCAGCACGCGCTGGGCATCGTTTTTACGACCCGCCTGCCAGTAGAGCTGGTTCTGCAGCAGCAGGTTGCGGTTCAGATCGCTCATCAGGCGCAGGCTGCGCGCGTTCTCATTCAGCTCTTCCAGCACAATCTCAGCGGGCTCTAATTCACCAAGCAGGATCTGCGCACGGGCAATGTTGCGCCACTGGCTCTGCAGGAAATGGTTGTTGGCAAATTCCGGTTTTGGCGTCTGACGCAGCCAGTTGGCGGCGGACTTTTTATCGCCGGTCATCTGCCAGTAAATCACCCGGACCTTGTCGGCGTTTGACACCCAGTCGCTATGATACTGACCGTTACCGAGCAGGTTTTCCAGGCGGTTAAGATGGTTGCGGGCGTTATCGAGATCGCCGCGCGCCAGCGAGCACTGCACCAGCAGCGCCAGACACTGCAATTGCTGC
The DNA here is from genome assembly GCF_002952735.2 of Enterobacter sp. SGAir0187. Taxonomy (NCBI): domain Bacteria; kingdom Pseudomonadati; phylum Pseudomonadota; class Gammaproteobacteria; order Enterobacterales; family Enterobacteriaceae; genus Enterobacter; species Enterobacter sp. SGAir0187. The sequence continues at coordinate 2,924,013 of NZ_CP025034.2, forward strand.
TGAGGCTGGAAGCTGGAAAGGACATCCACACCCTGGCGGGCGCAGCTTTCTGCTTCATCCAGACGCGACCATGCCCACAGCAGCTGAGCGCGAATACGCAACAGGAACTCGTGCATCGGCAGCTGTTCCAGGTGCTGCTCGCGAATCAGCTGGAACGCTTTTTCCTGGTTTTCCCAGGCGGCCTGCAGAAACCCCTGCGCGAATAAAATCTCGCTCTGCTGGATCAGGCTCCACAGCGCGTAGTGCCAGACATCATGACGACGCGCCATCTGTTCGGTTTGCTGCATCAGTGAAAGCGAACGCGTGAGGTCGCCCTTGCAGTGCAGCACTTCGCCGTGTACGGAGGTCGCCACGATGCGGCTGTAGAAGTTAGCCAGCGGCAGCTCATCCAGTGCGACCATCGCCAGACGTTCGGCTTCCTCCGGGTCACCGTCGTTAATCGCCACCTGAGCGCGCAGCGCGTTGAACTCGCCGTGCAGGGTGGTATCCATCTCGCTTTCCATCTCCTGCTCAGCACGCGCCAGCAGGGTGTTCACTTCGCTGTAGCGATGCTGGCTCTGCATCAGCCAGGCCTGCAGCAGCACCAGACGCGGATTCTCCAGCAGGCTTTCCCACGGCAGGGCTTTGAGGGACTCTTCCAGCAGCGTCAGCTCGCTGTGGTTAAACAGGCCCCACGCATGATTAAGGAGGATATCGCGCAGCATGCTGGCATCCCCGGCGGCGAGCGCGTGGTGTATGGCCTCGCTCGGGAAGCCCTGTGCCATCCAGCTTTCGGCAGCGGCGCGGTGGATCTCCGGCAGTTCAACCGCCAGCTCCCACTGACAGCGCTGGCGCAGGAAGCTACCAAACAGCGGATGATAGCTAAACCACTCGCCGGGATCGTCCATGCGCGTCAGGAAGAGGCCCTGACGTTCAATCTCTTCGAGCTGCAGCTGACCGTTTTCACAGCCCGTCACGCGCACGATGAGCGCATCGTTCATGGAACGCAGCAGGGAGCTTTTCAGCAGGAAATTACGCGTCGAGGGATCGACGCTGTTCAGCACCTCATCCACGAGGTAGTCAGAAAGGTGGCTGGCGTTGATGCCCGCCAGACGCCGTGCAGACTGATGCGCCGGACTGTTGTTTTGCCGGGCAGAGAGGGCGATGAGCTGCAGCGCCGTGGCCCAGCCCGCGACGTCATCACACAGGCGGCTGCTTTCAGCGGCCTCAATGGGTGAGGTCAGGCGGCAGTCAAAGAACTGTTTTGCTTCCTGGTGGGTAAAGGCCAGTTGCTGGCTGCCCACTTCCAGCAGCTGATCGCGCACGCGCAGGTTGGCAATACCCAGCTGCGGCAGGTTGCGTGACAGCACGACTAAGGTCAGGTTTTCCGGCTGATGGCGCAGGAAGAAACGCATCGACTCATGAATCACCGGGTTAGTGATGAGATGGTAATCATCAATCACCACGTAAAGCGGGCGATGCCATTCAGCCAGTTCGATAAACAGCTGAGAGAAAAGGGAGGACAGGCTGGCATACTGGCGCTTTTGCACCATCACCTCACTGGCAACGCAGTGTCCATGGGTGGCTTGCTGTATCGCGGCAATCAGATAGCTGGCAAAGCGCTCCTGCTGGTTATCGCCCTCATCAAGAGAGTACCAGCCAAGATCGCTCTTACCTGCGGCCCATTGCGAAATGAGCGTTGTTTTTCCATAACCTGCAGGGCTCGTAACCAGCGCCAGTCGGAAATTATGCGCGCCGGAAAGTTTAGCCAACAGACGCTCGCGGACCACTGTATGGTCAAGACGAACCGGGCGACTTAATTTAGACGGAATCAACATAGGTTTCACTTCACTGTGGGGAACGAGAGATTTTATTTTTTTTGCGCTTCGTAATTAATGGTTATAAGGTCGGCCAATAAGTTAACTATTGCAAGTTATGTCTGGATTTGGTGGCTGTGAATTTGCACTCTGTCACAAAACATTCAGGCTGAGGAGGGAACTTTCTGAAAAGGTCTTTGATGCCCCGTCAGTGCTGGCTTGTATGGCTGTGCTGCGGCTGCGCTGAAACTGGTTTCAGAAAGGGATAGTGACGTCGAATTTAATATACTTATGGTAAAGTTAAGGGAGATTAATAATCTCCTTAGCGATTTCCCGATTGCCGAAATATTATTCTACGTAAGTAATTATTTCGGCGGGGTTTAATTTCATCCGAAACCGCATTTCATTTCTTTGACATTCTCCTCGGTTACTTTTTTATCTTCCGGGCACACTCGAACTATGCTCTGAGAGTGGCCTTGATCACACTTTTCTGCTCATCCCCGCTACTCCTCCCTGTCTAATCCCCCTCGGGAGGAGGAAGAGGGGAAATGAGCCAGGCACACTAGCGCCAACTTGTGTTTTCTTTCTAAAGGATGCCGATCCCCTATGTCACAGCCTACCTTCAACAAAGCTCAATTCCAGGCTGCCCTGACGCGTCAGTGGCAGCGTTTTGGCCTTCATGCTGCAAACGAGATGACGCCTCACCAGTGGTGGCAGGCAGTGAGCGGTGCGCTCGCAGAGCAGCTGGATGCTCAACCCCTGGCAAAACCGGTAAAAGGCCAGCGCCATGTAAACTACATTTCAATGGAATTCCTGATTGGCCGTCTGACGGGCAACAACTTGTTGAACCTGGGCTGGTATCAGGAGGTCGGTGACGTCCTTAAAGAACACGACATTAACCTGACCGACCTGCTGGAAGAAGAGATTGACCCGGCGCTGGGCAACGGCGGCCTGGGACGCCTGGCGGCCTGCTTCCTTGACTCCATGGCGACCGTCGGCCAGTCGGCGATTGGCTACGGTCTGAACTACCAGTACGGCCTGTTCCGTCAGTCGTTTGCTGACGGCCACCAGATGGAAGCGCCGGACGACTGGCATCGCAATACCTATCCGTGGTTCCGCCACAACGCGCAGCTTGACGTGCAGGTTGGCATCGGCGGGAAAGTGACGAAACAAGGTCTCTGGGAACCGGCGTTCACCATCACCGGCGAAGCCTGGGATCTGCCGGTGCTTGGCTACCGTAACGGCGTGGCGCAGCCGCTACGTCTGTGGCAGGCGAAGCACGCCCACCCGTTTAACCTGACTAAATTCAACGACGGCGATTTCCTGCGTGCCGAGCAGCAGGGCATCGACGCCGAGAAGCTGACCAAAGTCCTCTATCCGAACGACAACCACCTGGCCGGTAAAAAGCTGCGCCTGATGCAGCAGTACTTCCAGTGCGCCTGCTCCGTGGCGGACATTCTGCGTCGCCATCACCTGGCGGGCCGCAAGCTGGCGCAGCTGCCGGACTTCGAAGTGATTCAGCTCAACGACACGCACCCGACCATTGCCATCCCGGAACTGCTGCGCGTGCTGATCGACGAGCATCAGCTGAGCTGGGACGACGCCTGGGCCATTACCAGCCGTACCTTTGCCTACACCAACCACACCCTGATGCCAGAAGCGCTGGAGTGCTGGGATGAGAAGCTGGTGAAAACGCTGCTGCCGCGCCACATGCAGATCATCAACAAGATTAACGACCAGTTTAAAAAGCTCGTGGACAAGACCTGGCCGGGCAACAAGGCGGTCTGGGCGAAGCTGGCGGTGGTTCATGATAAGCAGGTACGCATGGCGAACATGTGCGTGGTGAGCGGCTTTGCGGTCAACGGCGTGGCGGCGCTGCACTCGGATCTGGTGGTCAAAGATCTGTTCCCGGAATACCACCAGCTGTGGCCAACCAAATTCCACAACGTGACCAACGGCATCACGCCGCGTCGCTGGATCAAGCAGTGCAACCCGCTGCTGGCGGGCCTGCTGGACAAGACCCTGAAGAAAGAGTGGGCCAACGATCTGGACCAGCTGATTAACCTGGAAAAATACGCCGACGACGCGACATTCCGCGAGCAGTACCGCGCGATCAAGCTGGAGAACAAGGTTCGCCTGGCGGAGTTTGTGAAAATGCGTACCGGGATTGAGATCAACCCAAATGCGATTTTCGATATCCAGATCAAACGCCTGCACGAGTACAAGCGTCAGCACCTGAACCTGCTGCACATTCTGGCGCTGTACAAAGAGATCCGCGAGAACCCGCAGGCTGACCGCGTGCCGCGCGTGTTCCTGTTCGGTGCGAAAGCGGCACCGGGCTACTACCTGGCGAAAAACATCATCCTCGCCATCAACAAAGTGGCGGCGTCGATCAACAGCGATCCGAAAGTGGGCGACAAGCTGAAGGTGGTGTTCCTGCCAGATTACTGCGTCTCGGCGGCTGAAATGCTGATCCCGGCGGCGGACATCTCCGAGCAGATCTCTACCGCAGGGAAAGAAGCGTCCGGTACCGGCAACATGAAGCTGGCGCTGAACGGCGCGCTTACCGTCGGCACGCTCGACGGGGCCAACGTCGAAATCGCCGAGAAGGTAGGGGAAGAGAATATCTTTATCTTCGGCCATACCGTGGAAGAGGTGAAAGCCATCAAGGCCAAAGGCTATGACCCGGTGAAATGGCGTAAGAAAGACAAAGTGCTTGATGCGGTGCTGAAGGAGCTGGAAAGCGGTAAATACAGCGACGGCGACAAGCACGCGTTTGACCAGATGCTGCACAGCATGGACAAACACGGCGGTGACCCGTATCTGGTGATGGCGGACTTCACGGCCTACGTTGAAGCGCAAAAACAGGTCGATGTGCTGTATCGCGACCAGGAAGCGTGGACCCGCGCGTGCATCCTGAACACCGCGCGCTGCGGTATGTTCAGCTCTGACCGCTCAATCCGTGATTATCAGGCCCGTATCTGGCAGGCGAAACGCTAAGGAAGCGCGATGGAGAGTAAACGTCTGGACAGTGCCGCGCAGGCGGCGGGAATTAGCCTCAGTTACATTAATGCTCACGGCAAACCACAGTCTATTGGCGCCGACACCAAAAGACGTTTGCTGGACGCTATGCACAAAACCGACGCGAAAGCGTCGGCTGCGCCGGTGCCGAACGTGAAGGTATTCACTGCAGGCAAAAAGATGCCGCTCGCGGTGGAGGGGCGCGGCGAGTTTAGCTGGCTGCTCACGACCGAAGAGGGGCATCAGCACAAAGGCCACGCCACCGGCGGCAAAACGCTAAACCTTCCGGCGAAGCTGCCGGAGGGCTATCACACCCTGACGCTCACCCAGGACGATCGGCGTTTCCACTGCCGGGTGATCGTCGCGCCAAAACGCTGCTACGAGCCGCAGGCTCTGCTTGAAGGGAAAAAGCTGTGGGGCGCCTGCGTGCAGCTCTATACGCTGCGTTCCGACAGCAACTGGGGGATCGGTGATTTTGGCGATCTGAAGAACATGCTGGCATCCGTGGGCGAGCGCGGCGGCGCGTTTATCGGCCTCAACCCGATCCACGCCCTCTACCCGGCCAACCCGGAGAGCGCCAGCCCGTACAGCCCGTCGTCCCGTCGCTGGCTGAACGTGATTTATATCGACGTTAACGCTTTAGATGATTTCAAAAACAGCCAGGAGGCGCAGGCCTGGTGGAAACTCAGCACCACGCAGCAGGCGCTGAAGCAGGCGCGCGAAGCCGACTGGGTGGATTACTCCACCGTCACGGCGCTGAAAATGGCCGCGCTGCGCCTGGCGTGGAAAGGCTTTTCGCAGCGCGATGACGAGCAGATGGCGGCGTTCCGCCAGTTTGTGACGCAGGAGGGCGAGAGCCTGTACTGGCAGGCGGCGTTCGATGCGCTGCATGCGTATCAGGTGAAAGAGGACGAAATGCGCTGGGGCTGGCCGGTCTGGCCTGAAGCGTATCAATCCGTCGACACGCCGGAAGTGAAAGCGTTCTGTAAAAAATATGCCGATGAAGTGGACTTCTACCTGTGGCTGCAGTGGCTGGCATACAGCCAGTTTGCCGCCTGCTGGCAGGTGAGCCAGGGCTATAAAATGCCGATTGGCCTGTACCGTGACCTGGCCGTGGGCGTGGCGGAAGGCGGCGCGGAAACCTGGTGCGACCGTGAGCTGTACTGCCTGAAGGCCTCCGTGGGGGCGCCACCGGATATCCTGGGTCCGCTGGGCCAGAACTGGGGATTACCGCCGATGGATCCGCACGTCATGGCGGCGCGCGCCTACGAACCGTTTATCGACCTGCTGCGCGCGAACATGCAGAACTGCGGCGCGCTGCGTATCGACCACGTGATGTCCGTGCTGCGCCTGTGGTGGATCCCGTACGGTGAAACGGCGGATCACGGGGCGTACGTGCAGTATCCGGTTGACGATCTGCTGTCGATCCTGGCGCTGGAAAGCAAGCGTCATCAGTGCATGGTGATCGGCGAAGATCTCGGTACCGTGCCGGTGGAAATCGTCAGCAAGCTCCGCGATAGCGGCGTTTACTCCTATAAAGTGCTCTATTTTGAAAACGACCATGAGAAAACCTTCCGCGCGCCGCAAGCGTACCCTGAACAGTCAATGGCAGTCGCGACGACGCATGACCTTCCTACGCTTCGTGGCTATTGGGAAAGCGGCGATCTGACCCTTGGCAAAACGCTGGGCCTGTATCCTGATGAAGAGGTGTTACGCGGCCTGTATCAGGATCGCGAGCTCTCGAAACAGGGGCTGCTGGATGCGCTGCACAAGCAGGGCTGTCTGCCAAAGCGTGCCGGGCATAAGGCGTCGCTGATGTCCATGACCTCCACGCTCAACCGTGGTTTGCAGCGTTACATTGCCGACAGCAATAGCGCCCTGCTGGGCCTGCAGCCGGAAGACTGGATTGATATGGCGGAGCCGGTGAACATACCGGGCACCAGCTATCAGTACAAGAACTGGCGTCGCAAGCTGTCCACCACGCTTGAGGCGATGTTTGCCGATGACGGGGTGAACAGGCTGATTAAGGATTTGGATAAGCGCAGAAGGGCGGTGAGTAAGAAGCGGTAATTTCACCCTCACCCTAACCCTCTCCCAGGGGGAGAGGGAATAGAATGTAGGCCGGGTAAGCGTCAGCGCCACCCGGCTTTTTTACATCAGACCACCATATTGAGCAGCAGCACCCCGACCAGACCGCACACCGAAATAATGGTTTCCAGCGCGGACCAGGACTTGATGGTTTCACCGATCGTCAGGTTGAAGTACTCCTTGAACAGCCAGAAGCCCGGGTCGTTAACGTGAGAGAAAATCACGCTACCGGAACCGACGGCGATAACCATCAGCTCAGGGCTCACGCCCGTGGTGGCAATCAACGGCGCAACGATGCCGCCGGCGGTGATCGCCGCAACGGTCGCAGAGCCCAGCGCAATACGCAGAACGGCGGCAATAGACCAGGCCATCAGAAGCGGCGACACGTTGGTTTCATGCATCATCGCGGCGATGTATTTGTCCACGCCGCTGTCGACCAGAACCTGCTTGAATGCACCGCCACCGCCGATGATCAGGAGCATCATGGCAATGATTTTGATGGAAGAGGTCAGCGTGTCGTTGATCTGATCCATTGAACGGCCGCGGTTAAGGCCAAAGGTGAACATCGCGATCAGCACGGCAATCAGCGTTGCCATCACCGGGTCACCCAGGAATTCCGCAACGGACAGAAACGCATGACCTTTCGGCAGGATCATCTCTGCCACGGCGCGCATCGCCATCAGGATCACCGGTACCAGAGAGGTCCAGACGCTGACGCCAAAGCCAGGCATCTCTTCTTCGGTGAAGGTTTTGGCGCTGTACAGACCTTCCGGGATAGGCTTATCAATGCCTTTCAGGAAGCGGGCATAAACCGGACCTGCCAGAATCACCGTCGGGATCGCCAGAATCGTACCGAACAGCAGGGTTTTACCCATATCCGCGTGGAAGATGGTCGCGATAGCGGTTGGGCCCGGGTGCGGCGGCAGGAAGCCGTGGGTCACGGACAGCGCCGCGGCCATAGGCACACCGACATACAGCAGCGGGATGCTCGCGGCAGCCGCGATGGTGAACACCAGCGGCAGCATCAATACGAAGCCCACTTCATAGAACAGCGCGAAACCGACGGTAAAACCGGTTAACACCACTGCCCACTGAATATTCTTCTTACCAAATTTGTCGATAAGCGTGGTGGCAATACGCTGCGCGCCACCGCAGTCCGCCAGCATTTTACCGAGCATGGCGCCGAAGCCCATGATCAGCGCCAGGCTGCCGAGCGTGCCGCCGACACCGGCTTTAATCGAGCTGATAACTTTCACCAGCGGCATCCCCTGCATCAGACCGACTGCAAGCGCCACCAGAACCAGAGCGATAAATCCGTTCATTTTGAAGCGGATCATCAAGAGCAGTAATAACACAACACCGATAGCAACGATGACTAATGGCATGATTTACCTGGCCTTTGAATTGTTATGGGTAACGTCATTGTTTCAACGACAAATTCCGATTGTCCCAACTGGGAACAGAGAAGTAACGGCACTAATACTGATGCCTTTTAAACGATTAAGTTTAGTCGGCTGTTATGAGTGTGTTTAGTGCCCATGAGAATGATACGGGTAACATGACGTGATTGAGAATCACCCTGGAAGGCAAAATGTGAATTATGAGATGCAGGTCAACATATAGAGGGGGAACGAAGAGGGGGACAGGGTTTTGTAGGCCCGGTAAGCGCAGCGCCACCGGGCAATACAGACGGGCAATGAATCAGTAGTAAGAGTGCTCGCCGCGCTGGTGTTCGGTCAGGTCACGCACGCCTTTCAGTTCCGGGAACTCGTTCAGCAGCTGCTTCTCGATCCCTTCTTTCAGGGTGACATCGACCATTGAACAACCGTTACAGCCGCCGCCAAACTGCAGAATGGCAAAACCTTCGTCGGTGATTTCCATCAGGGAAACACGACCGCCATGGCCCGCCAGCTGTGGGTTGATCTGGGATTGCAGCAGATACTCAACGCGCTCCATCAGCGGGGCATCGTCAGACACTTTACGCATTTTCGCGTTCGGCGCTTTCAGGGTCAGCTGAGAACCCAGCTGATCGGTGACGAAGTCGATCTCCGCATCTTCAAGATACGGTGCGCTCAGCTCATCAACATAGGCGGTGAGCTGTTCAAATTTAAGGGCAGTGTCGGTGGCTTCCACAGCGTCCGGAGGACAATAAGAAACACCACATTCTGCATTCGGCGTGCCTGGATTGATCACAAACACACGGATCTGCGTCCCTTCTTCCTGATTTGCCAGCAGTTTGGCAAAGTGCGCTTGTGCAGAATCGGAAATACGGATCATAGCTTTGGCCTAATAGTTGACTAAATTACCTGGGTATAATCATACGCCCATTGAAGAAGGGCTACAAGGTACGGCACAGACACCATACCTGAACCGACGCGGCGCCGCTTTGCAAAAGCAGTCGGGAAAGTTCAGCAACGGTACTGCCTGTGGTAACGATATCATCCACAATCGCGATATGGAGACCGTCGACCGGCAATTCAAGGCGAAAGGCATTTTTGAGGTTTCTTTTGCGAAGCCGGGCGCTGAGCTGATGCTGGATGGCGGTGGCATGAACGCGCGTCAGCGCGCGGGCATCATACTGACAGCCAAGCCACCGGGCGAGGGGACGGCAGATCAGGTCGCTCTGATTGTAACCGCGTCGCCAGTGGCGGCGTCGGTAGAGGGGGACATTCACCACCCTGTCGATTTTCGGCAGTGCACGGTGGCGCCGCGCCTGCAAAACCGCCAGCAGGAGTAGTCGCGCAAGGGGCTGTGCCAGGGAACTTTGACCGGAAAACTTCAGCGCGTGAATCAGCCTGCTCAGCGGCGGAACATAATCATCCACCGCCACCAGTGCGCTCCACGGCGGGGATTTTTTCAGGCACCGGCCACAGGGCAAAGAGGGATTTGTGGCCGGTAAACCACATTGTGGACAGATCCCCATACGCCATTGCAGCGATCGCGTGCAGACGGAGCAGATGCCCCATCCGCTGAGTGCCAGCGGCATTCTGCATAGCCAGCACAACCCAGGTACTGTTAGCATGTGCAACCTCCATGTGAAAAAAGAGAACAGTAACTGATGAAGACGCTGTGGTGGCAGACCGTAGGGACAGGAAATTGCCATCTTGTGCTGCTGCACGGATGGGGACTGAATGCTGAAGTGTGGCGTTGCGTAAGCGAGGAACTTGCCTCGCAATTTACGCTGCATCTGGTGGATTTGCCGGGTTATGGCCGCAGCCGCGGCTTTGGCGCGATGTCGCTTGATGAGATGGCGCAGCAGGTTCTGGACGCCGCGCCGCAAAACGCTGTCTGGCTGGGCTGGAGCCTGGGCGGGCTGGTGGCAAGCAAGATTGCGCTGGATAACCCCGGGCGTGTGAGCGCGCTGGTCACCGTTGCCTCGTCACCCTGCTTTAGCGCACAGGACGCGTGGCCGGGGATCAAGCCTGAAGTGCTGGCAGGGTTCCAGCAGCAGCTAAGCGACGATTTCCAGCGGACGGTGGAGCGTTTTCTCGCGCTGCAGACGATGGGGACAGAAACCGCGCGTCAGGATGCGCGCACGCTGAAGCAGACCGTGCTGTCGCTGCCGATGCCTGACGTTGAGGTGCTTAACGGGGGGCTTGAGATACTCAAGACGATCGATCTGCGTGAACCGCTGGCGTCGCTGGCGCTTCCGCACCTGCGTATGTATGGCTATCTGGACGGACTGGTTCCGCGTAAGGTGGTTCCACTGCTGGATAACCTGTGGCCGAAAAGCCAATCAATGGTGGTCGCTAAAGCGGCACACGCGCCGTTTATCTCACATCCTGACGAGTTTTGTTCGGCGCTGACCGTCTTTATTCGCGAAGTGACCACCACTCCCTGAGGCAGGCTTTTCCTTCCGGGCAATCTTTACAGCTGCCGGACAGACAACCGTCCGGCTCTTCCTGAATCCGCACCGCTTTCCCCATGGCTTCCAGTCTTTCCAGCATGGCATCGATCATCGGCTGCGGCGTATGCAGGCTGAGGCTCAGCTGTTTCGCCTCCATTCGCCCCTGCAGCGCCAGCAGATCACGAACCTGAATCAACGATGCCATGATGTGTGCTCCTTAGTGACAGTCGCCCGCCGGGCTGTCGCAGCAGGTTGCGGCGGTTTTGCGGTTTGCCAGCAGGTCGATGTCGACGCGGCTGCGTGCCCGCCGCAGCAGACCGAGAACGATCACGTTGAACAGCACAACCGCAAGAATGCAGACCAGGCTGTAGCGCGGATGCTGGCTGAAGTTAACGGTTTGATAAAACAGCGTCGCCAGCGAGTAGGCAATGTTTAACCCCCACAGGATGGAGAAACCCATCCAGCCGCGGCTGGACTCGCGGGCAATCGCCCCCATCACGGAGATGCACGGAATATAGAGCAGAACGAAGATGAGATAGCTGTAGGCCGCGGACGCGCTGCCAAATTTCTCGCCCATCACGCCCATGGCACCCGTCGCCATTTCGCCGTCGCCTTTGCTGGCCTCAATCGGGTTCGCCAGCACGCTCAGGCTGAAGGTGTCCTTCAGGCTCTGCCAGGTTTCCTCTACGGCACCCAGCAGCTCATGACCGAGATGAAACTCAGCCGGATTAAATTCCTGCTCCTGAATGTTCTCGGCGGTGTAAAGCGTGTTCAGGGTGCCGACAACCACCTCTTTCGCCATCGCACCGGTGAACAGCCCGACGGTTGCCTGCCAGTTATCCTCATGCACGCCAATCGGTTTGAAGACCGGCGTGATGACGCGACTGACGGAAGCGAGGGCAGAGTCGTTGATGTTATCTGCCGCCTGCCCGCTGAGGGTGAAGCTGTTCAGCGCGCTCAGGAAAATGCTGACGATGACAATGACCTTACCGGCGCGCAGCACAAAGCCTTTCAGGCGCTGCCAGGTCTGGATCGCCAGGCTTTTCAGATGGGGCACGTGATACACCGGCAGCTCCATCACGAACGGTGACGCCTCACCGCGCATGATGGTGTGCTTCAGCATCAGACCGGTGAGGATCGCCATCACGATGCCCAGCACATACAGCGAGAAGACCGCCAGCGCGCCCTGCTGACCAAAGAAGGCTGCCGCAAAGACCGCAAAGATCGCCAGTCGGGCACCGCAGGACATAAACGGCGCCATCATAATGGTCATCAGACGTTCACGCGGTGCATCCAGGGTGCGTGCGCCCATCACCGACGGCACGTTACAGCCGAAGCCGACAATCAGCGGGACGAAGGATTTACCCGGCAGGCCCAGGGCCTGCATCAGACGATCCATCACGAACGCGGCGCGCGCCATGTAGCCGGAATCTTCCAGGAACGAGAGGAACAGGTACATCATGCCGATCTGCGGCACCAGCGGCAGAACGGTATTGATACCGCCGCCGATCCCCTGCGCGAGGAAGATGGTGAGCCATTCCGGGAAGTGCAGGGTGTAGCCCACCCACTGAATGCCGTGCACGAAGACCGCGACGGAACCGGCGTCAAAAATCGGCTGCAGTGCGCCACCGATGTTAATGGCGAGCAGGAACATCACGTACATCACCAGCAGGAAGATGGGCAAACCGAGGAAGCGGTTAAGCACAATCTTATCCACCGCCGCCGTAAAGCGGCTGGGTTCCGCCGTCAGCGCGTTACTGACCACGTCGCAAATCGAGGCGATAGCCTGGTAACGCGCATCGGCGATGTGCAGCGCCGGGTCGTCCAGCTCGTCGCTAAGCCGGGCCACCGTCACGTCCAGCTTATCGGCCGCATGACCGGCATAAGCGCGACTGTAGATATCCCCTTCCAGCATCTGCAGTCCAAGCCACAGGCGCTGTTTCGCCGGCATGCTGTTATCCATCTCCTGCGCCAGCACGTTGGCTTCACGCAGGAGAGGCTGCGCGTAATGCACCAGCTCAACGTCGCGATTTCCCGCGTGACGTTCAATGGCCAGCTTCAGCGCATCAATACCGCGCGCGCGCGTCGAGACCAGCGGAACGACCGGGCACCCCAGGCGCGCGGAAAGGGCATCGACGTCGATGCGCAGCTTTTGTTTCTCTGCGATATCGAGCATGTTGAGCGCCACGATGCAGGGGATACCCAGCTCCAGCAACTGCAGCGTCAGATAAAGGTTACGCTCGAGGTTTGAGGCGTCGACCACGTTGATCAGCAGATCCGCGTCGCCGCCAAGAATGTAGTGACAGGCGATTTGCTCATCGAGCGAAGTTTGCGACGAAATGGTGGTTAAGGAGTAGGTGCCGGGAAGGTCAACCAGCGTCACCTGGTTGTCTGTCGTCGTGAACTGGCCCTCTTTACGTTCAACCGTCACGCCCGCCCAGTTGCCCACGCGCTGGCGAGCCCCGGTGAGCTGGTTAAAAAGCGTGGTCTTGCCGGAATTAGGATTGCCAATTAAGCCAATAGTTAACTTTTTCATTTTTTTAGACTCACTGAAACCGCTGGCTTGTTATCGGGATAAGGCTTCGACTTCTATTAATGCGAGGTCTTTTTTACGCAGGACCAGATTCACGCGTCGGGTTTCGATATGAACCGGATCGCCTAACGGCGCCACGCGTACGACCTGGAATGACGAGCCGGGCAGCATGCCCAGCGACAGCAGCTTCTGCCGATAGGCCGGGCTAATTTCGCGGGTAAAACCGGTAATCTTCCATGCACTGTCTGGAGTGAATTGCATAACGCCTGATTCCACGAAAGGTTAAATTATCTACTATGCGATGATAATGAGAATAGTTTTTATCAGCAATATTAAAACTGTGACGGAATGTTGTTTGCGATATTAATTTACGGCCTTTTTGACCTTGCTCAATATTTACTGAAATGCCGGGAAAACGAAAAGCGGAGTATTTGTTAACGGGGTGATAATTCGCGGTTTAAATATGGCTACACACTATTTTTTTAATTCCCTGCGGCCTGCTTGCCGGGCGGCACTGCGTTTGCCTGGCTTACAAAACCGTAGGCCCGGTAAGCGCAGCGCCACCGGGCATTTATGACCTTAGCGTTTTTTACCCATCGCGGCCGCCAGCGCATCCATCATCGCGCTGTTGCCTGCAGGCTGGGCGTCACGTCCACGCGGTTTTGCCGCTTTCGCGGCCGGACGCTGCTGCTCGCGGCCCCCACCGTTGCCGCCGCGGCGCGCGTTGGTGTCACCCGGTTGCTCGTCCAGACGCATTGTGAGCGCGATACGCTTGCGCTGCAGGTCCACTTCCAGCACTTTGACCTTCACGATGTCGCCCGCTTTGACCACGGTGTGCGGGTCTTCAACGAACTTGTCGGCAAGGGATGAGATATGGACCAGGCCATCCTGATGCACGCCGATATCCACGAACGCGCCAAAGTTGGTGACGTTAGTCACCGCGCCTTCCAGCACCATGCCCGGCAGCAGGTCGTTCATGGTCTCGATACCGTCAGCAAAGGTCGCGGTTTTGAACTCAGGACGCGGATCGCGGCCCGGTTTTTCCAGCTCTTTGATAATGTCGGTAACGGTTGGCACACCAAATTTGTCGTCGGTGAAATCGACGGCTTTCAGGTTGCGCAGGGCGCTGCTGTCGCCCATGAGATCTTTCAGCGCCTGCTGAGTAGCGGCCAGGATGCGTTCCACCACCGGATACGCTTCCGGGTGAACGGTGGAGGCATCGAGCGGGTTATCGCCGTGGTTGATGCGCAGGAAGCCCGCGCACTGCTCAAACGCTTTTGGCCCCAGACGGCTTACCTTCAGCAACTGCTGACGGTTCTGGAACTGGCCGTTCTCGTCGCGCCAGGCGACGATGTTCTGCGCCATCATGCGGGTTAAGCCCGCCACGCGGGTCAGCAGAGGAACGGAGGCGGTGTTCAGGTCAACGCCAACGGCGTTTACGCAGTCTTCCACGACCGCATCCAGCTTGCGCGCCAGCTGAGTCTGGCTCACGTCGTGCTGATACTGGCCCACGCCGATCGATTTCGGATCGATCTTCACCAGTTCCGCCAGCGGATCCTGCAGACGGCGAGCGATCGAGACCGCGCCGCGCAGGGAAACGTCCAGGTCCGGGAACTCCTGTGCCGCCAGCTCGGAGGCGGAATAGACGGATGCCCCCGCTTCGCTGACGATCACTTTCTGTGCCGTCACTTTCGGGAACTGCTTCTGCACGTCGAGATAGAAACGCTCGGTTTCGCGGGATGCCGTACCGTTGCCGATGGCGACCAGCTCGACGTTGTATTTTTCGCACAGCGCCGCCACCACGACGGCTGCTTTCGCTGCCTGGCCGGTGTGCGGATAGATGGTGTCGGTGGCGACCAGCTTGCCGGTGCCGTCAACGACAGCGACTTTTACACCGGTACGCAGACCCGGATCGAGGCCCATGGTCGCGCGCAGGCCAGCAGGGGCGGCCATCAGCAGGTCGTGCAGGTTGCGGGCGAAGACGTTAATCGCTTCATCTTCGGCACGTTCGCGCACGGTGCCCATCAGCTCGGTTTCGAGGTGCATCAGCACCTTGATGCGCCAGGTCCAGCTCACCACGCCTTTACGCCAGCTATCAGCCGGGGCGTTGTTCAGGCGCAGACCGAGATGGTCGATGATGATCTGCTCGCAGTGGCTCTCTTTCGGCGGCTCGTCAAACTGCGGGTCGGCGTTCAGGGAGAGTTGCAGCACGCCTTCGTTGCGGCCGCGGAACATTGCCAGCGCGCGGTGGGAAGGGGTGGTGGAAATCGGTTCGTGGTGATCGAAGTAGTCGCGGAATTTCGCGCCTTCTTCCTCTTTACCCGCGACGACGGTAGAGACGATGTGGGCGTTCTTCCACAGGTAATCACGCACTTTGGCGAGCAGGGCAGCGTCTTCGGCGAAGCGCTCCATCAGAATATAGCGCGCGCCGTCGAGGGCGGCCTTGGTGTCCGCTACGCCTTTGTCGGCGTCGATGAATTTCGCCGCTTCGGTATCCGGATCGTGGGACGGTTCGTTCCACAGCAGGTCGGCCAGCGGCTCAAGACCCGCTTCAATGGCAATCTGTCCGCGCGTGCGGCGCTTCGGCTTGTACGGCAGATAGAGGTCTTCGAGTTCGGTTTTGCTCAGGGTGCCATTGATGGCGCTTTCCAGTTCGCTGGTCAGCTTGCCCTGTTCGCCGATGGATTTGAGGATCGCCTGACGACGTTCTTCCAGTTCGCGCAGATAGCCCAGACGGGTTTCCAGGTTACGCAGCTGCGTGTCATCCAGACCGCCGGTGACTTCCTTACGATAGCGTGCAATAAACGGCACGGTGTTCCCTTCATCAAGCAGGCGAACGGCAGCTTCTACCTGTTCGGCTCTGGCCTGAAGTTCACCCGCAATAATGCGGCAGAGCGAATCTTTCATCATGGCTTTATCATCTGTTGAGTCGAAAAAATCAGGGGATAGTTATACGGGCTGACACGGCAAAATGCCAGCCGGGGAGGGCGCTCTCGGACTATTTTACGTAGACGATCTCATTAACGTACCAGCTGGCTTCACCGGCTGGGGTCTGCACGACGGCCAGATCGCCCACTTCCTTTTTCAGCAGCGCGCGGGCCATCGGGGAGTCGATGGAGATGTAATCCTTACGACCAAAAATTTCATCGTAGCCGACAATGCGAAAGCGCAGGGTGTCACCGTCGTCGTTTTCAATCTCCACCCACGCGCCGAAGAACACTTTGCCCTCCTGCTGCGGGGAGTAATCGACAATTTTTAGATTTTCGAGGCATTTCGTCAGATAGCGTACCCGGCGGTCAATTTCGCGCAGCCGCTTCTTGTTGTACTGGTAGTCAGCGTTTTCGCTGCGATCGCCCAGGCTCGCGGCCCAGGTCACCTTTTTGGTTACCTCAGGACGCTCTTCGCGCCAGAGGAAATCCATCTCTTTTTTGAGTTTCTCGTACCCTTCGCGGGTGATCAGGGGCGTTTTCATGGTGCTGCCTTTGCTGCCGGTTCTCTGTTTTGCGCACAATACGTACCACACAGTGTAACAGACAGGATTAATAATGATTTATGTGATGAAATGAACAGATAAGCTGCTGTTAAATATGCTTTGTAACAATTTCGACTAGAATTTATACCAGAATTAACTGGTCGAATACGTGCACTTTTTTAGAATACGCTGTTACAAAGACTATCCGAACCTTTGGGAGTACACACAATGCAAGAAAACTACAAAATTCTGGTCGTGGATGACGACATGCGCCTGCGTGCGCTGCTGGAACGTTATCTGACCGAGCAGGGCTTCCAGGTTCGTAGCGTCGCGAACGCTGAGCAGATGGACCGTCTGCTGACCCGTGAATCTTTCCATCTGATGGTTCTCGACCTGATGCTGCCTGGCGAAGATGGGCTTTCTATCTGCCGCCGTCTGCGCAGCCAGAGCAACCCGATGCCGATCATCATGGTGACGGCGAAGGGCGAAGAAGTTGACCGTATCGTGGGCCTCGAAATCGGCGCCGACGACTATATTCCAAAACCGTTTAACCCGCGTGAACTGCTGGCGCGCATTCGCGCCGTGCTGCGTCGTCAGGCGAACGAACTGCCGGGCGCGCCGTCGCAGGAAGAAGCCGTTATTGCCTTCGGCAAGTTCAAGCTGAACCTCGGCACGCGCGAAATGTTCCGTGAAGACGAGCCGATGCCGCTCACCAGCGGCGAGTTTGCGGTCCTGAAAGCGCTGGTCAGCCACCCGCGTGAACCGCTTTCCCGTGACAAGCTGATGAACCTGGCGCGCGGTCGCGAATACTCCGCAATGGAACGCTCTATCGACGTGCAGATCTCCCGCCTGCGCCGCATGGTGGAAGAAGATCCGGCGCATCCTCGTTATATTCAGACCGTATGGGGTCTGGGCTACGTGTTCGTACCGGACGGCTCTAAAGCATGAGGCGAATGCGCTTCTCGCCGCGTAGCTCGTTTGCCCGCACCCTGTTATTGATCGTCACCCTGCTGTTCGTCAGCCTGGTGACGACCTATCTGGTGGTGCTGAACTTTGCGATCCTGCCGAGCCTCCAGCAGTTTAATAAGGTCCTGGCCTACGAAGTCCGTATGCTGATGACCGATAAGCTGCAGCTGGAGGACGGCACGCAGCTCGTCGTTCCCCCGGCGTTTCGCCGTGAAATCTACCGTGAGCTGGGCATTTCGCTCTACTCCAACGAAGCGGCGGAAGACGCGGGCCTGCGCTGGGCGCAGCACTATGAATTCCTCAGCCAGCAGATGGCGCAACAGCTGGGTGGCCCGACGGAAGTGCGCGTTGAGGTCAACAAAAGCTCGCCCGTCGTCTGGCTGAAAACCTGGCTGTCACCCAACATCTGGGTGCGCGTCCCGCTGACCGAAATCCATCAGGGCGATTTCTCGCCGCTGTTCCGCTATACCCTGGCGATTATGCTGCTGGCGATAGGCGGGGCCTGGCTGTTTATCCGTATACAGAACCGACCGCTGGTCGACCTGGAGCACGCTGCGCTGCAGGTCGGTAAAGGCATTATTCCTCCTCCGCTGCGCGAGTATGGCGCCTCGGAAGTCCGCTCGGTGACGCGTGCGTTTAACCATATGGCGGCAGGCGTGAAGCAGCTGGCGGATGACCGTACGCTGCTGATGGCGGGCGTGAGCCATGACCTGCGCACCCCCCTGACGCGTATCCGTCTGGCGACGGAAATGATGGGAGAAGAGGACGGTTATCTCGCCGAGTCCATCAACAAGGATATCGAAGAGTGCAACGCCATCATCGAGCAGTTCATCGACTACCTGCGCACCGGTCAGGAGATGCCGATGGAGATGGCGGATCTGAACGCGGTGCTGGGCGAAGTGGTGGCGGCAGAAAGCGGCTACGAGCGTGAAATTGATACCGACCTTCAGGCGGGCGAGATCCAGGTACGCATGCACCCGCTCTCCATTAAGCGCGCGGTGGCCAACATGGTGGTTAACGCGGCGCGCTACGGCAACGGCTGGATCAAAGTCAGCAGCGGGTCTGAACTCAACCGCGCCTGGTTCCAGGTGGAAGACGACGGTCCGGGCATCAAGCCCGAGCAGCGTAAGCATCTGTTCCAGCCGTTTGTGCGCGGCGACAGCGCGCGCAGCACCAGCGGTACGGGCTTAGGCCTGGCGATTGTGCAGCGTATTGTGGATAACCATAACGGGTTGCTGGAGATTGGTACCAGCGAGCGGGGCGGGTTGAGCATTCGCGCCTGGTTGCCGGTACCGGTGACGCGGGGGCAGGTGAAAGAGAGTTGAAAAAAGGGTGGCACGAGCCACCCTTTTTTGTAGGTCGGGTAAGGCGAAGCCGCCACCCGACATGGACTACAGTTTTGGACCCGCACTCACCAGCGCAGCACCCGCCGGGGTATCGGTATACTTCTCGAAGTTCTCGATAAACAGCTTCGCCAGCGATTCCGCTTTCTCGCGCCACTGCTCCGGCAAACCGTACGTATTGCGCGGGTCGAGGATATGCGTATCCACACCCGGCAGCGACGTTGGGATCGCCAGGTCAAACATCGGCAGCGTGAAGGTTTCGGCGTCGTCCAGAGAACCATCCAGAATGGCGTCGATAATCGCGCGGGTATCTTTGATAGAGATACGTTTGCCGGTACCGTTCCAGCCGGTGTTCACCAGGTAAGCCTGCGCGCCGGATGCCTGCATGCGTTTCACCAGCACTTCAGCATACTGCGTCGGGTGCAGCGACAGGAAGGCCGCGCCGAAGCAGGCGGAGAAGGTTGGGGTTGGCTCCGTCACACCGCGCTCGGTACCCGCCAGCTTGGCGGTGAAGCCCGAGAGGAAGTGGTACTGCGTCTGGCTGGCCGTCAGGCGAGACACCGGAGGCAGCACGCCGAACGCATCCGCCGTCAGGAAAATAACCTTCGTGGCATGACCCGCTTTTGACACCGGCTTCACGATATTGTCGATGTGGTAGATCGGATAAGAGACGCGGGTGTTTTCCGTTTTCGACGCATCGTCGAAGTCGATGGAGCCGTCGGCACGCACGGTGACGTTTTCCAGCAGCGCATCGCGACGGATTGCGTGGAAGATATCCGGCTCGGCCTCTTCAGACAGGCGAATGGTCTTCGCGTAGCAGCCGCCTTCAAAGTTGAATACGCCGTCGTCATCCCAGCCGTGTTCGTCATCACCAATCAGACGACGTTTTGGATCGGTAGACAGGGTGGTTTTCCCGGTGCCGGAAAGGCCGAAGAAGACCGCCACGTCGCCTTTTTCACCGACGTTAGCCGAGCAGTGCATGGAGGCGATGCCCCGCAGCGGCAGCAGGTAGTTCATGACCGAGAACATCCCTTTCTTCATTTCGCCGCCGTACCAGGTACCGCCGATCAACTGGATACGCTCGGTCAGGTTGAAGGCAACAAAGTTTTCGGAGTTCAGACCCTGCTCTTTCCACTGTGGGTTGGTGCATTTCGCGCCGTTCATCACGATGAAATCAGGGGTGAAATCCTGCAGCTCTTCGTCGGTTGGACGAATAAACATGTTTTTCACGAAATGCGCCTGCCAGGCCACTTCGGTGATAAAACGTACGGAGAGACGGGTGTCGGCGTTAGCGCCGCAGAAAGCGTCGACAATAAACAAACGCTTGCCGGAAAGTTGATGGGTGACGAGCCCTTTCAGGTGCTGCCAGGTTTCCGGAGAGAGCGGTTTGTTGTCGTTCTTCCCTTTCCCCTTGTCAGCCCACCACAGGGTATCGCGGGTGGTTTCGTCTCGGACGATATACTTATCTTTCGGCGAACGACCGGTAAAGATACCGGTATCGACGGCGATAGCACCAAGATTCGTCAACACACCGCGCTCGTATCCTTCCAGTGCTGGATTGAGCTCTTCCTGATACAGCGTATCGTAGTCGGGGTTGTAGACGACTTCCTGGACGTCGTGAATACCATAAGCCTTGAGATCTTGCGGGGTTAAACCAGTAACACGCATATCACTGCTCCTTAGCCAATATGTACTGCCTGAAATTGTAGGGTTTTTCTGAGGTTGTTTACCGCGACGGGGCTCATAGATTCACGCATCTGGACAAAACCCTTACTAACGGAAAACGCTGCAACTCCAGTCACAGCGCAGGCGGATTATCGCAGGAATCGCTTTTTGGTTGGGGAAAATGTTCCGAAAAGGTTAAAGTCTGGTGATTTTATCGGAAAGAATGTGAATGTAATCGCATACACGTAAGAAAATTACGTAAGAGTTACATTGGGAAAACGATTCAGCTTGGGTGGTGTTTTTTGCCCCTCAGCCCAGCCCTCTCCCTTTTGGGGAGAAGGTTAAGGTGAGGGGAAGAGAGGTTTAGTGAACCTGCGGATCCGCCGGGGAGGCGTTATTGCGGATCTCAGCGATATCCATCGAATTGAACACATAGTGCGTACCGCAGTAGTCACAGTGCATATCAATTTCGCCGTCTTCCGCCATGATGCTGTCGATCTCTTCATCCGGCAGGGTTTTCAGTGCGCCAGCGCAGCGCTCGCGGGAGCAGGTGCACTTAAACTCCACGGACTGCGGGTCGTAGACGGTCACTTCTTCTTCGTGGTACAGACGCCACAGCACGTCGGTCGCCGACAGGTTGAAAAGTTCTTCCGCTTTGATGGTTTCGGTCAGCGTCGCCAGATGCTCAAAATCATTGGTCTGCGCGTCCTGCGCAGGCAGAACCTGCAGCAGCATCCCGCCCGCAGCAGGCTGGCCGTCCACTTCACCGGTACGGATGAACAGGCGCGTCGGCAACTGTTCAGAACGCATGAAGTAATCTTCCAGGCAGGCTGCGAGGGTATCGCCTTCCAGACCCACCACGCCCTGATAGCGCTCACCTTCCTCTGGGGAGATGGTGATCACCAGGTAGCCATTACCCACCAGCGTTTTGAGGTCAGCATTCTCAGGCACGTCGCCCTGAACGCGCGCCACGCCGCGCATCTGCTGCTGGTTATTGCCGTTGATGACCGCCAGCGTCATCGGGCCGTCACCCTGCAGCTGCACGGTGATATCACCGGCAAATTTCAGCGTCGCCGTCAGCAGGCTGGTGGCAACCAGCAGTTCGCCCAACAGGGTCTTCACCGGCAGCGGGTAGTTGTGGTTTTCCAGAATCTGTTTCCAGGTTTCGGATACGGTGACCAGCTCGCCGCGCACGGCGAATTGTTCAAACAGATAGCGGTGTAATTGGTCGTGTTGGGCCATTTTCATCTCTCGTGCGGGTGAGGGTTACTCGCTCTCACCGTGTTTAAATTTCATCAGATCGCGGCGCTCTTTTTTATCCGGTCGCCGGTCCGGGTGGGGCATGGTCAACGCATTCATTTTGCGCGCCAGCGCGGTCTTCTCGCGCTTTTCAATGCTTTCCACCGTCTCTTCATAAAGCAGGACGGCTTCCGGGGCGGGCCGTCGTTGTTCGGTAATGGCTTTAATCACTACCGTACGTTCATCGTTGCCCTGACGCAGCGTTAAGGTGGCATTCAGCTCAACCAGCTTGCTCGGCTTGCTGCGCTGGCCGTTGTAATGCACCTTTCCGCCGTCAATCATCTCGCGGGCAAGGGCGCGCGTTTTATAAAAACGCGCCGCCCACAGCCATTTGTCCAGTCTTACCCCGTCAGAGGGTTTTTCTTTCATGGCCTCTCCTTCACGGTCAGCGAGGGGATCATCTGGCGGTAGTCGTTCAGTCCAGGATGGCGCAGATAGCTTTTTTCAGCCAGGCCAGAGTCCGGATTGGTGACGCCCAGACAATAGCGAATGCCAAACTTAGCCGCGGAATCCAGAATGGGTTCGCTGTCATCAATGAACAGCGTGCGTTCCGGCTGCAAACCCGTCTCTTCCTTCACCGCATGCCACAACCGCTGATCCTCTTTCGGATAACCAAATGTGTGGGTGGAAAGTAATAAATCAAGGTGTGATGCCAGACCCGTATGCTCCAGCTTCACGGCCAGGTTATGGGGATGCGCGTTGGTCAGCAGAATGCGGCGCTTGCCGCTTGCTTTCAGCGCGTCCAGGAACGGAACCGTATCCTCGCGCAGCACGGCGCGTGGACCCTGGGCGGTGGTCATGGCACAAATATCCAGACCGAGGCGCTCGCTCCAGTAATCAAGACAGTACCAGTTTAGCGTATGTTGCACGGCACTATATTGCGAACGAATGAATGCCTGCGCTTCTGCCGGGGAGATCCCCTGTTGCTCGCCATAGGTTTCTGGAACCAGCGTTTGCCAGAAATAGTTATCAAAGGCGAGATCGAGCAGCGTGCCGTCCATATCCAGCAGAACGGTATCAACCTCCTGCCAGGCGAT
This sequence comes from Enterobacter sp. SGAir0187, assembly GCF_002952735.2. Lineage (NCBI taxonomy): Bacteria > Pseudomonadati > Pseudomonadota > Gammaproteobacteria > Enterobacterales > Enterobacteriaceae > Enterobacter > Enterobacter sp. SGAir0187. The sequence continues at coordinate 2,947,080 of NZ_CP025034.2, forward strand.
ATCAAGATGCATAAGGGGAACTCCAGCCAGAAGAAACGTGCGCGACAGGGTAGCACATCTTGTCGCGCAACGACGTTATCAGATCAGGCTCTCAGAGGAGGGGATCAGCTTAGGATTAAGGCAGTTTTCGTAATATTGCTGGATCTCGGCAAGCCGGGTGCGCGAGCGCTGGTAGCGGCGCAGTGCCATAAAGCCGTTCCAGAAAATGGCAATCAGCATTGCGGTCATCAGCAGAGAGGTGCCGATGTAACGCCATAGCCCTGCGCTATCCGGCATCCGGTGCAGGCCGATATGGCGAGTGCCGTTGGCGTCGGTGTAGAGGCTTGTGACGATCCCTTCGGCACTGAACGGCGTTTGCATCAGCATCTGCGCCAGGCGCTGGAATTGGCTCCACTGCTCCTGGGCCGGGTAGTCGTAAAGCGCAACCTGCGGGTAAGGCTGATCGACCAGGTCGCTGCCCTCATCGCTGACAATCACAAACCCGCCCGGTGCCGGGCTGTTCAGCGCCTGAGCCGCTCGGGTGGTCTCACGCATCATGAACGGCGACGTGGAGGTGGCGACCAGGTTATCCAGCGATTCAGCGCTCACCGGACGCAGCAGCACGTTGACGCCATCCAGTCGTCCCGCCTCGGCGCGTTTCACCAGCGAGTCCCAGTCTTTACTGTTCCCCAGGTTGACCAGGGCATTTTTAAGACGTATGCACTCATCCTGAGAGGAACAGAGATCCTGCGTTTTCAGAACGATGTCACCAAAATCATCCAGCAGAACCATGCCTGATTTTTGAATGGCCGAGCGCAGCGCAGGGCTGACGCGCGAATCATCGTCCGGTTTCGGGTGCAGCTGGCGGTTAACCGTCTGGGTAAGGGCCGTGGCTTTATTCACCACTTCGGATTCCGGCAGCGGCAGCGGCGGTGCGTCGTTCCAGATAATTTGCGAGCAATCGAACGGCATGAACGGTGAGTTCTGGCGCGTGTTCCACGCCCCCGGCGTGTGAATATTACACATCCCGGTTCCCTTCAGGCGCAGCGTGTCCCCCACGCGGACACCGGCCTCATCCAGCTTGTTGACGCTGGTCGCTTCAATGGTTTGCGCCCCTTTGATCCACGACAGGGTGAATTTGATGGGCATATCCAGCGGCACAAAGAGCAGCAGCATGACTAAGACCAGCGCCGCGCCTCCGGCAATGACCGTGCTGCGAAGCCAGTGCTGAAGCGGGAAATTTTTCACTTCATCATGCAGAGATAAGAAACGCCCCTGACGCACAACATGGCGGTCAAGGTAGATATCAATATCGGTTTTCTGGCCTAAATCCTGCGCGATCCACGGTTGCCAGTGGCGCGGGTAGATCAGGTCAATAATTCCCAGCGAGATATTGTTGAGGTGTTCCTGATCGTTTTCACCGAACAGACCCCAGCGCTTTGGCGTCCCGCGCAGGCAGTGGATCTCGCGCAACGAGGTTTTGGCCGGTGGAGCAAAGAGCCCCCAAAGCCCGCCCGCCAGCAGCAGCACCGCACCGCCCGCCAGCCAGGGGACAAACACATCCGGCGTCAGCAGGCAGATAAAAAAGAGCAGGAAAGCGGCGACGATCAGCAGAGCTTCACGAATGCCGTCCGGGCGGCTCAGGGCGTACTCTTCATGGGTTTCCTGGCGAATGTTCAGCAGTTCAATCTGCTCTGTCTCTTCGCCACGAATGGAGGCCTGCGTTGAACTGGCGCGTTCCAGCGCAAAACGCGGGGCTTCCTGAAGATAGTCATTCAGCGTGTGGCCGTTAAGCGAGATAACCAGGGGCAATGAATCGGTGTGAATCAGCTCAACGCTGTTTTCGTCATTAATGTATTGCTCCCATGACGGAGGCAGATGCACTTCGACGGAATCCAGGTAATAGCGCCATTTGTTGGGGTCATCAGTGGTAATGCCGTAGCGCGTGATGGAACGCGTCACGCAGAGCACGGTGTCACTTTGCGCATTAAGCTTTAGCGCGACGGGCGCAGTGGTGGCTCCCGTTGGCCCAGGCGTGAGCTGAGAACGGTTCAGGATTTCGAGATAGTTTTCAACTGCATCGCGCTCTTCTTGCGTGAGTTTACGCGTGGTCGCGCCCGCAAATGCATTTAAAAAGGGCAGACGATAACGTCGCTGTACGCGACGCCTGTACAACCACCCTGCAACCAATGCGCCGGCCAGCATAGCAGCGAGAACAATCAAAATGGTGCTCATGCTTTCCCCATCTTACTTATCTTCTTACAGGTGTAGTCAGTAGCACCTTTACATTGAATGAGTGTCTGTGGTTGGCTATCGGCAAGTATGGAGTCGAACTTGAGCATTCTGAAGCGCATCCCAGTGACCGGTGATGATAGCAAAGCCTGTTATGGCGCGATATCAGCAAATTCCTGGAAACATTTCAACCTCTTGACATTTGTTTTGAATTGAGGATTGATCCCAAATAAGTTGCATAAATGTAAATAAAGAACAATTGACATTGCCGAAACCGTGCGGCGTATCGCACAATAACCCCAGTTCTCACTGCTAAGACCCATCAAGATGAGCAAACCACTACAAAAACCCACCATTCTGAATGTTGAAACTGTCGCCAAATCGCGCCTGTTTAATGTCGAAAGTGTGGATCTGGAGTTCAGCAACGGTGTGCGTCGCGTTTATGAACGTATGCGCCCCTCGTCGCGCGAAGCGGTGATGATTGTGCCGATTGTCGACGATCATCTGATTCTGATCCGCGAATACGCGGTGGGAACGGAATCTTACGAGCTTGGGTTCTCGAAAGGGCTCATCGACCCGGGTGAAACCGTCTTTGAAGCGGCCAACCGCGAGCTGAAAGAAGAGGTGGGCTTCGGGGCGAATGAGCTTTCATTCCTGAAAAAACTGAGCATGGCGCCGTCCTATTTTTCCAGCAAAATGAATATTGTGGTGGCGGAAGATCTCTATCCTGAATCGCTGGAAGGGGATGAGCCGGAGCCGCTGCCGCAGGTTCGCTGGCCGCTGGCGCATCTGATGGATTTGCTGGAAGACCCTGACTTTAATGAGGCGCGCAACGTGAGCGCGCTGTTCCTGGTACGGGAGTGGTTGAAGGGGCAGGGGCGACTGTAGGCCATAAAAAAAGCCGGGTGGCGGCTTCGCCTTACCCGGCCTACGATGCTTTGCCCGGTTTTTACCGGGCATTTTTATTTTTAGAACAGCTCGTGCGTTTCGCCGTTATCAATAATCTCTGTACCCACCTCATGCACCGCCTGTGTGGTTGGCTGCGTACCTTCGATAAAATACTCGGCACGGCTATTACCGCCGTTAGCGAGCTGGCCGGTGCTGCGGTCAATATTGACCGTCACCACGCCCGGTGGCGGCGTCAGCGGCTGCTCCGGCACGCCTTCAAGAACGGATTTCATGTAGGCATCCCAGGCCGGCTGCGCGCTTTTGGCGCCGCCTTCGTAGCCGGAAATCTGATCTTTAATCGCGCCGGATGCCGTGGTACGGCCTAAATCGCGGCGGTGATCGTCGAAGCCTATCCAGACCGAGGTCACCACGCCGGGACCGTAACCGGAGAACCACGCATCTTTCGAGCTGTTGGTTGTCCCGGTTTTACCGCCGATATCATGGCGCTGCAGATCGCGCCCTGCGCGCCAGCCGGTACCCTGCCAGCCTGGCTCACCGAAGATATTGGTGTTCAGTGCGCTTTTGATCAGGAACGACAGCGGCGTGTTGATCACATGCGGGGCGTACTCCTGCGCGCCGGTCTGTGCGACCAGCGCCTGGTTCGCCTGCTCGAGCTGCGGCTGCGGCACCACGCCGTTCTGCTGCTCCTGCGACACGGCAGGGTCTTCCATGTCCTTATTCTCAAGCACCTCGGATTTCGGCGTATTGCCATAAATGACCGGAATATCGCATTCAGGGCAGGCAATTTTCGGCTTCGCCTCGAACAGCACGCCGCCCTGATCGTTCTCGATCTTGCTGATGAAGTACGGGTCAATCAGGAAGCCGCCGTTGGCCATCACCGAGTATCCGCGCGCGACCTGAAGCGGCGTAAAGGAGGCTGAGCCTAACGCCAGCGACTCGGTGCGAACGATGTTCTGCGCCGGGAAACCGAAGCGCTGCAGATACTCTGCGGCATAGTCGACGCCCATCGCGCGCATGGCACGCACCATCACCACGTTTTTCGACTGTCCCAGACCCTGACGAAGGCGAATCGGGCCGGCATACTCCGCAGGGGAGTTCTTCGGCTGCCAGTCGGAACCCGCACCCGCATCCCAGCGGGAGATCGGCACGTCGTTGAGGATGCTGGCGAGAGTCAGCCCCTTATCCATCGCGGCCGTGTAGAGGAACGGTTTGATATTGGAACCGACCTGACGCAGCGCCTGGGTGGCGCGGTTAAATTTACTCTGGTTGAAATCGAACCCGCCGACCAGGGCCAGTACAGCGCCGTTCTGCGGATTGATAGAAACCAGGGCCGAGTTGACGTCCGGCACCTGCGCCAGCCACCAGGATTCGCCGACCTTGCGCACCCAGATTTGCTGCCCGGTCTGTACCGCATCGGTCACTTTACGCGGCGTGGCGCCCTGCAGGGTATCCGAACGGTACGGACGCGCCCAACGGATACCGTCCATGCGCAGGGAGACGGACGTACCGTCCGCGAGCGTTGCAACGGCTTCCTGAGGATCGGCCTGCGTCACCACCGCAGGAAGGAGCGGACCGTAGGTAGGCAGCGCTCTCAGCGTACTGGTGATTTTTTTGCTGTCCCACGCGCTTTCGCCCACCTTCCAGAGCACGTTTGACGGGCCGCGATAGCCGTGACGCATATCGTAGTCCATCACGTTGTTGCGTACCGCTTCCTGCGCCGCCTGCTGCACTTTACGGGTGACGGTGGTGTACACGCGATAGCCATCTTCATAGGCCTTGTCGCCATAGCGATTCACCATCTCCTGGCGAACCATTTCGGTCAGGTAAGGCGCAGAGAAGGCGATCTCCGGGGCGTGGTAGTTAGCGTCAATGACGTCGTTGCGCGCCTGGTCATACTCGCTCTGGCTGATATAGCCTTCGCTCAGCATACGTGACAGGACGACGTTACGACGGGCAGTGGCGCGGTCGAGCGAGTAGAGCGGGTTAAACGTGGACGGCGCTTTTGGCAAACCGGCGATGGTGGCCATTTCGCTTAAGGTGAGCTGCTCAACAGGCTTACCGAAGTACACCTGCGCGGCCGCCCCCACGCCATAGGCACGGTAGCCCAGGTAGATTTTGTTGAGGTACAGCTCAAGGATCTCGTCTTTGCTCAGCAGCTGCTCAATACGGATCGCAAGGAACACCTCTTTGATCTTACGGGTCAGCGTCTTTTCAGGGCTGAGGAAGAAGTTACGTGCCAGCTGCTGCGTAATGGTGCTCGCCCCCTGAGAGGCGTGACCAGAGAATAGCGCAATGCTCGCGGCACGGAAAATCCCCACCGGATCGACACCGTGGTGCTCGTAAAAACGGCTGTCCTCCGTGGCGATAAAGGCTTTCACCATCACCGGGGGGATTTGGTTTAAGGTCAACGGAATACGACGCTTCTCGCCATACTGCGCCATGAGCTCGCCATCGGCGCTATAGACCTGCATCGGGATCTGGAGACGCACATCGCGAAGCGTGGCGACATCAGGTAGCTGTGGCTCAATATATTTGTACAAACCGTAAATCGAGCCTGCTCCCAGCAGAATGCAACAGACTGCAAGGATGAATAAATACTTTACGAACTTCACCGGAGATTTCCCATTTGGTTTCACTTGGGCAGTTTCTAAACAATCGCGCGGTAGTATAAAGGCAAGCCTGATTCATTGATATAGCCGTCAGGGCGACGGGCGATAAGGAGATCGTGAAGCATGGCCTTCAAAACATGGCAAACGGGCGTTCATATTCAACAGGATAGGGTGCTGATCGTGGCGCTGGCCCGGGAGAAGTCCGGCTGGCGTCTGCGGCGCTGGTGGGCAATCCCGCTGGCCAAAGACATCATTCGTGACGGCAAAATTTGTCAGCCAGAACAGCTGGTTGATGCGTTACGCGACTGGCGAAAAACGCTGCCGCACGCTCATCGGGTGTTCCTCTCTTTCCCGGCAGCACGCACCCTGCAGCGGTCGCTTCCCCGTCCGACCGTTGCGCTGCGCGACAGCGAGCAGCTTTCATGGCTTGGCGCCGCGCTCGCCCGCGAACTGGAGATGTCTGCCGATACGCTCTGTTTCGATTATGCGCAGGATACTTTCAGCAATACCTTTCACGTGACGGCCGCACAAAACAACGAGGTCGACACCCTTCTGGCGCTGGCGAAAACGCTGCGTTTGCGGCTGGTGACCATTACCCCGGATGCCAGCGCACTGACGAATCTTCTTCCTGCGCTGGCACCGGCGCAGTGCGTCGCCTGGCGGGACGATCGGCAGTGGCTCTGGGCGATGCGCCACCAGTGGGGACGCCGCTTAACTACCGAAGCAGAAAACGTGGCCGCGCTGGCGGCGCTGCTGGCTCTGGAGCCGGATGACATCGCGCTGTTTGATCGCCAACGTGACCCGTGGGAAATCCTGGCGCGCTGTCATGCTCCGCTGCCGGAATGCGGCGCTGACTATACCGTCGCGCTGGCGTTGGCCATGAGCGAGGTGCCCGAATGAGCATCCTGAACTTTCTGCCCTGGCGACAGCAGCGGCGTACGCGATGCCTGCGTTTCTGGGGCGCAATGTGTGTCGGCACAGTGCTGTTGCTATTCGTGGTCTTTTTCTGTCTGCGGATGAACCATCTCCTGAGGCTGCGCGCGCTGCAAACGGATCTGACGGGAATGCAGTCCGTGCAGCATGCGCTTGTCGCCCGACAAAGACTGACCGCACAGGCGCAAATGCCCGTGCAGGCCCTGCAACGACGCGCATGGCAACCGGTGCTGGAATCCCTTTCCAGCGCCATTCCTTCACAGGTCTGGCTGACAGAGCTGCGCTATCAGCCGTCTGCGCTGATATTGACCGGTTATGCCGTCACCCTGCCGGCCCTCTCTGCCCTGCGCGATGGACTGGGACAACTCGCGGGCTTTACGTCCGGGACGGCGGGCGAGCTTCGGCAGGATAGCCGGGGGCACTGGCTGTTTACGCTTCATCTCAAAAGCGAGGAGTAACGCGTGAATACCCTGGTAGAACGCTGGTGCGAAAGCCGTTCACGGCATCGGATACTCTGCTGGTGCCTGGGGAGTTTCCTGGCAGGACTGGTCGCGTGGGGGGCGTTGCTCAGACCGGTAGACAAGCAGTGTGCTGAACAACAACGCCAGCTGATTGAAGATGTGAGCACGAACGCGGCGTTATGGCCTGCCGTCAGAAAGGTGCCGTTTCGTCCGGACGCTTTAAAAGCCCGGGTGCTGACGCCGTTCTCCCCCCTCGATTTCCAGGGCGATAACACGACGCTGGTTCACTGGAAGCCGCTGCAAAATGGAGGGGAGCTGGCGCTGGATGCGGAGTGGCAGGCCATTCCGGAACTTTTTTCCCGGTTGGCACAGCAGGATGTGCAGATCGCGGCTTTCACGATTTCGCCACAAGGTTCGGCGTTACGCCTGCAGCTGGAGCTGGAACATGCGAAATAGCGCGCGATCTATGCTGGTTTGCTCGGTACTGCTATTAACCGGTATGCGCGATCCGTTTCGTCCCCCGGACGATCCTTGCGCCATTGGCGAGCTGGCGCAGTGGCACTTTCGCGGCATGGTGGAAGGGCAGGAGACTATCGGCATTTTACAGGATGGGCAAAAGCGCTGGTACCGGCTGAAAACGCATGAGCGCTTCCCGGCAGGCTGGAGGATAACAGCCATCAATGCAGCGGAGCTGGCAGTTGATGTGGGTGACACCTGTGACCCGGGAAAATGGACGTGGCAACGAGAAGGAACGGATAAAAATGAATTTACGGATAATGCTGTGGCTGCTGGCGTTCAGCCATCCCCTGTGGGCCGCCGAGCCAAAACCGGTCACGCTGGTGGCGGATGACGTTCCTGTGGTTCAGGTGTTACAGGCCCTGGTCACACAGGAGAACCGTAATCTGGTGGTATCGCCTGATGTCAGCGGCACGCTTTCGCTTAACCTGACGCGCGTCCCCTGGCGGCAGGCGTTGCGGACGGTTGTCACCAGTGCCGGACTCGTCTTGCGCGAGGAAGGCGGCATTTTTTATGTGCATACCGCGGCCTGGCAGCGTGAGCAGCGGGAGCGTTCAGAGCAGGAACAGGCGCGTCGACAGCTTGATGCCCCGCTGGTCACTCAGGGCATTCCCTTTTCCTATGCCGACGCCGGGGAGCTGCAAAAAGCCGCGGAAAAACTCCTGAGCCCAAAGGGGAGTTTGTCTGTCGACACGCGTACCAACCGCCTGCTGATCCGCGATAACCAGGCTGCGGTGGATTCGCTGCAGCGCTGGGCCGCCCAGATGGATATTCCTGTCGAGCAGGTGGAACTGGCGGCGCATATTGTGACCATTAATGAAAAAAGCCTGCGTGAGCTGGGGGTGAAGTGGAATCTCGCCGACGCTACCGACGCGGGCAAGGTTGGACAGCTCACGACGCTGGGCAGCGATCTTTCCGTCGCCAGCGCCACCAGCCACGTGGGTTTTAATATCGGGAGGATCAATGGTCGGCTGCTGGATCTGGAGCTCTCAGCGCTGGAGCAAAAACAGCAGGTCGATATCATCGCCAGCCCGCGGCTGCTGGCCTCGCACGGGCAACCGGCCAGTATCAAACAGGGCAGCGAAATTCCGTATCAGGTCTCAAGCGGGGAAAGCGGCGCCACCTCCGTTGAGTTTAAAGAGGCGGTACTCGGAATGGAGGTCACACCGGTGGTATTGCCGGGGGGACGCGTGCGCCTGAAACTACACATCAGCGAAAATATGCCGGGGCAGGTTCTGCAGCAGGCCGATGGCGAAACGCTGGCTATCGACAAGCAGGAGATAGAAACCCAGGTGGAGGTAAAAAGTGGAGAAACGCTGGCGTTGGGCGGAATTTTTTCCCAGAAGAACAAAACCGGCAGTGACAGCGTACCCGGTCTGGGAAGCATCCCCTGGATTGGGACGTTTTTTCGTCATGACGGGAAAGACAACGAACGGCGTGAATTAGTGGTGTTTATTACACCACGTCTGGTCGGTATTCGCTGACGGGTAACGATCCCCGCAATGATTTTGCATTCAGTTTGTTGCAGATGTTTGACGTGGGGCATGAATTAGCATACAAGGAGTACCGATTTGAGTTGGACTTACGTCTTATTACCTTATGCGCCCGGCGCGGTGATTTAATCAGTTGCCAAACAAGCCGGAGTATTGAGATAATTTTTAGTCTGACTCTCGCTCTATTGCATATGAGGTTTCAGTTCATGTCCTGCTTCGCCGGGTGTCTGCGAAGCGGGGATTACCATTAACGAATAGTCTTAGTAGTACCGATAAAATGGCAGAGAAACGCAATATCTTTCTGGTTGGGCCTATGGGTGCCGGCAAAAGCACTATTGGGCGTCAGTTAGCTCAACAACTCAATATGGAATTTTACGATTCTGATCAAGAGATTGAGAAACGAACCGGAGCTGATGTGGGCTGGGTTTTCGACGTAGAAGGCGAAGAAGGTTTCCGTGACCGAGAAGAAAAAGTGATCAACGAACTCACGGAAAAACAGGGCATCGTTCTGGCAACAGGCGGCGGCTCTGTGAAATCTCGCGAAACCCGCAACCGTCTCTCCGCCCGTGGCGTAGTGGTCTATCTTGAGACGACCATTGAGAAACAGCTGGCACGTACGCAGCGCGATAAAAAGCGTCCGCTGCTGCAGGTTGAAACGCCACCACGCGAAGTTCTGGAAGCGTTGGCCGATGAACGCAATCCGCTGTATGAAGAGATTGCCGATGTGACCATTCGTACTGACGACCAGAGCGCTAAAGTGGTTGCAAACCAGATTATTCATATGCTGGAAAGCAACTGATTCTGGCTTTATATACACTCGCCTGCGGGTAAAAGCATTAAAGGTGGATGTCGCGTCATGGAGAGGATTACAGTTACTCTCGGGGAACGTAGTTACCCTATCACCATCGCGGCTGGTTTGTTTAACGACCCAGCTTCCTTTTTACCACTGAAAGCGGGTGATCAGGCGATGCTGGTCACCAATGAGACGCTGGCTCCGCTTTATCTCGACCGTGTGCGCCACCTGCTTGAGCAGGCGGGCGTAAAAGTCGACAGTGTGATTCTCCCCGATGGCGAGCAGTATAAAAGCCTGACGGTACTGGATACCGTCTTTACCGCATTGCTGCAAAAACCGCATGGTCGCGATACAACACTGCTTGCCCTGGGCGGCGGTGTTGTGGGCGATCTGACCGGCTTTGCGGCCGCAAGCTATCAGCGTGGTGTCCGCTTTATTCAAATCCCTACCACGCTGCTGTCCCAGGTCGACTCCTCTGTGGGTGGCAAAACGGCAGTGAACCATCCGCTCGGCAAAAACATGATTGGCGCGTTCTATCAGCCCGCATCGGTGGTGGTGGATCTCGACTGTCTGAAAACCCTGCCCAAGCGCGAGCTGGCTTCGGGTCTGGCGGAAGTGATCAAATACGGCATTATTCTGGACGGCGAGTTCTTTAGCTGGCTTGAAGAGAATATGGATGCGCTGCTGGGCCTCGATGAGGCAAAACTGGCATACTGCATTCGTCGTTGCTGTGAGCTGAAAGCAGAAGTTGTTGCCGCAGACGAGCGTGAAACGGGCTTACGTGCTTTACTGAATCTTGGGCATACGTTTGGTCACGCGATTGAAGCCGAAATGGGTTACGGCAACTGGCTGCACGGTGAAGCCGTCGCGGCCGGCATGGTGATGGCTGCCCGCACCTCTGAACGCCTTGGGCAGTTCAAACCGGAAGAGACGGCACGTATCATTGCGCTGCTTGAGCGTGCAGGTTTGCCGGTGAACGGGCCGCAGGAGATGTCGGCGCAAGCGTATTTACCCCACATGATGCGCGATAAAAAAGTATTGGCAGGTGAGATGCGTCTTGTACTCCCGCTTGCAATAGGGAAGAGTGAAGTGCGCGGCGGAGTGCCGCATGATGTCGTTCTTGGCGCTATCGCTGACTGTCAGCAGGCGTAACAACTAGAAAGGTCAGGCCACTGTCGCAGGTGGTCGTTTAGCTTCAGGTGAAATGCAAAGTCGTTGGCATAAGCCTTTGAGTGGGGTGTTAAATGGATGAATTCAAACCAGAAGACGAGCTGAAACCCGATCCCAGCGATCGTCGTACTGGTCGTTCTCGTCAATCTTCAGAACGTGATAACGAGCCGCAGATCAACTTTGACGATGTTGATCTGGATGCAGACGATCGTCGCCCTTCGCGCAGCCGCAACGCGCACGAAGAGCGAGCAGAAGAGGATTATGAGTCCGAAGAAGATTCAATGGACGAACAGCCTGTAGAGCGTCGCCCGCGTAAACGTAAAAAAGCCGCTGCGCCAAAACCGGCTTCCCGCCAGTACATTATGATGGGCCTTGGCGTTCTGGTACTTGTGCTGCTGATTGTCGGCATTGGCTCCGCGCTTAAAGCACCGTCAACAAACTCAACCGAGCAAACGGCTTCCGCTGAGAAGAGCATTAACCTTTCCGGTAACGATGCGTCCAATCAGGCGAATGGCGCACAGCTAGCGCCGGGTGCTACTTCCGCAGAGCAGACCGCCGGTAACACCACAGCGCCGCAGGATGTTTCTCTGCCGCCCGTTTCTTCAACCCCAGCTCAGGGTCAGGCACCTGTTGCGCCTGAAGGTCAGCAGCGTGTGGAAGTTCAGGGAGACCTGAACAATGCGCTGACGCAGCCGCAGAACCAGCAGCAGGTGGATAACGTCGTGGTTAACTCTACGCTGCCAACTGAACCTGCAACCGTTGCCCCGATTCGCGGCGGTAACGCTCAGCCGCAAACGGCCGCGACGGAAACCAAACCGCACCAGACGCAGACTACAACACGTCCTGAGCGTAAGCAGGCAGTGATTGAGCCTAAGCGTGAAACCAAACCTCAGGCAGTGGTAAAAGCGCCTGAAGTGAAAGCCGTACCGGCCCAGCCGAAACACACTGAAACGGCTGCCGTGAGCGAGCCTGCTAAAGCGCCCGTCACGCAGACTGCGCCGAAAGCCACGGCGACCACCACGGCACCGGCTGCCACAGCGGCGCCAGCAGCGACGGCAACAGCCTCCAGCAGCGCGGCAGGTAAAACGGCAGGCAACGTTGGATCGCTGAAATCTGCGCCATCCAGCAACTACACGCTGCAGCTGAGCAGTTCGTCTAACTATGACAACCTCAACAGTTGGGCGAAGAAATCAAATCTGAAAAACTACGTTGTTTATCAGACGACCCGTAACGGTCAGCCCTGGTACGTGCTGGTGAGCGGTGTTTATTCGTCCAAAGATGAAGCAAAACGTGCCGTAGCGGCGCTGCCAGCTGATGTTCAGGCGAAGAACCCATGGGCGAAGCCGATTCATCAGGTTCAGGCCGATCTGAAGTAATGTTTAAAGCGCAGGATGCTGTCGGAGCTTTCTCCACAGCCGGAGAAGGTGTAATCAGTTAGTCAGCATGAAAAAAAATCGCGCTTTTCTGAAATGGGCAGGGGGGAAATACCCCCTGCTCGATGATATTAAAAAGCACCTGCCTGAAGGCGAGTGCCTTATCGAACCTTTCGTGGGTGCGGGATCGGTGTTCCTCAACACCGATTTTTCTCGTTATATCCTGGCGGATATCAACAGCGACCTTATCAGCCTCTATAACATCGTTAAGCTGCGTACCGATGAGTATGTCGCCGAGGCGCGCAAACTGTTTACGCCCGAGAACAACAACCCGGACGTTTACTACCAGTTCCGCGCGGAGTTTAACCAGAGCCAGGATCCGTTCCGCAGAGCCCTGCTGTTCCTCTATCTCAACCGGCATGGTTACAACGGCCTGTGCCGGTATAATCTTCGAGGGGAATTTAACGTGCCGTTTGGCCGCTATAAGCGCCCGTATTTCCCACAGGACGAGCTGTATCACTTTGCCGAAAAAGCACAGAACGCGGAGTTCCATTGCCTCTCCTATGAAGAGTGTATGGAGCTGGCTGGCGTAAATTCGGTGGTTTACTGTGACCCGCCATACGCGCCGCTGTCTGCGACGGCGAACTTCACCGCCTATCACACTAACAGCTTCAGCCCTGCCGAGCAGGCGCGCCTGGCGGAGATGGCGGAAAAGCTGGTCAGCAAAAGAATTCCGGTGTTAATTTCGAATCACGACACGCCTGATACGCGCGAATGGTACAAAGCCGCGAAGCATTTTCAGGTTAAGGTGCGGCGTAGCATTAGCAGCAACGGCGGCACACGTAAAAAGGTGGACGAACTCCTGGCTCTTTATCGCCCCTGAGCCGTTTTGCCCGCCGGTAAACACATTTCAAGGAGAAGCGGATGAAACAGTTTTTGATTGCTCCCTCAATTCTGTCGGCCGATTTTGCCCGCCTGGGTGAAGACACTGCCAACGCACTGGCGGCTGGCGCGGATGTCGTCCATTTCGACGTGATGGATAACCACTACGTTCCTAACCTGACCATCGGTCCGATGGTGCTCAAGGCGCTGCGTAACTATGGCATCACCGCCCCGATCGACGTTCACCTGATGGTGAAACCGGTTGATCGCATCGTGCCTGACTTTGCCGCGGCGGGTGCCAGCATCATTACCTTCCATCCGGAAGCCTCTGAACATGTGGATCGCACGCTGCAGCTGATCAAAGAGAACGGCTGTAAAGCGGGTCTGGTGTTTAACCCGGCCACGCCGCTGAGCTATCTCGATTATGTCATGGACAAGCTGGACGTGATCCTGCTGATGTCCGTTAACCCGGGCTTTGGCGGCCAGTCATTCATCCCCCACACGCTGGATAAGCTGCGTGAAGTCCGCCGTCGTATTGACGAGTCAGGCTACGATATTCGTCTGGAAGTGGACGGCGGCGTGAAAGTGAATAACATTGGTGAAATTGCGGCGGCAGGCGCGGATATGTTCGTTGCCGGTTCAGCCATTTTCGACCAACCGGATTACAAAAAAGTCATCGATGAAATGCGCCGCGAGCTGGCGAAGGTAAGTCATGGATAAATTACAGGCTATTCGGGGTGTGGCATTCGACCTCGACGGTACGTTGGTCGACAGCGCGCCGGGCTTAACGAGCGCCGTCGATCAGGCGCTGTATGCACTGGAACTGCCCGTTGCGGGCGAAGATCGTGTGATTACATGGATTGGCAACGGTGCCGATGTCCTGATGGAGCGCGCGTTGACGTGGGCGCGTCAGGAGCGTGCGTCACAGCGTTTCGCGCAGGGGAAACCAAGCGTCGATCACGCCGATATCCCGCAGGAAGAGCAACTGCGTATTCTGCGCAAACTGTTCGATCGTTTCTATGAAGAGACCGTCGAGGAGGGCAGTTTCCTGTTCCCTGACGTTCAGGAAACGCTGAACGCGCTGCACGCGAAGGGCATCCCGTTGGGGCTGGTGACCAACAAGCCAACCCCGTTCGTTGCGCCTCTGCTGGAAGCGCTCGATATCGCGAAGTATTTCTCCGTCATTGTAGGCGGCGACGATGTGCAGAATAAAAAGCCGCATCCGGAACCGCTGCTGCTGGTGGCAGGAAAATTATCCTTAACGCCTGCGGAGCTGCTCTTTGTCGGCGATTCCCGCAATGATATTCTGGCTGCCCGCGCGGCTGGGTGTCCTTCCGTGGGGTTAACCTATGGCTACAACTACGGTGAAGCCATCACGCTGAGTGAGCCGGACGTCGTTTTCGACCACTTCAAAGATTTGTTGCCCGCACTCGGGCTTTCGCACAGTGAACATCAGGAATTGAATAATGACTAAGCCCATCGTTTTTAGTGGCGCACAGCCTTCAGGTGAATTGACCATTGGTAACTACATGGGTGCGTTACGTCAGTGGGTCAGCATGCAGGATGACTACCATTGCATTTACTGCATCGTCGATCTCCATGCGATTACCGCGCGTCAGGATCCTGAGAAGCTGCGCAAAGCCACGCTGGACACCCTGGCGCTGTATCTGGCCTGCGGTATTGATCCAGAGAAGAGCACCATCTTCGTTCAGTCTCACGTGCCGGAGCACGCGCAGCTGGGCTGGGCGCTGAACTGCTACACCTATTTCGGCGAGCTGAGCCGCATGACCCAGTTCAAGGATAAATCCGCGCGCTACTCTGAAAACATCAACGCCGGTCTGTTTGACTATCCGGTGCTGATGGCGGCAGACATTCTGCTGTACCAGACTAACCAGGTCCCGGTGGGTGAAGACCAGAAGCAGCACCTGGAGCTGAGCCGTGATATCGCCCAGCGCTTCAACGCGATCTACGGCGATGTGTTTAAAGTGCCTGAGCCTTTCATTCCGAAGTCCGGCGCGCGCGTGATGTCGCTGCTGGAGCCGACCAAAAAGATGTCCAAGTCTGACGATAACCGCAACAACGTTATCGGCCTGCTGGAAGATCCGAAATCGGTGGTGAAAAAACTCAAGCGCGCGGTCACGGACTCCGATGAGCCGCCTGTCGTGCGCTACGACGTGCAGAACAAAGCGGGCGTCTCCAACCTGCTGGATATCCTCTCCGGCGTCACCGGCCAGAGCATCCCTGAGCTGGAAAAACACTTCGAAGGCAAGATGTACGGCCACCTGAAAGGCGAAGTAGCAGATGCCGTTTCCGGCATGCTGACCGAGCTGCAGGAGCGTTATCACCGCTACCGAAACGACGAAGCTTTCCTGCAGAAAGTGATGAAAGAGGGCGCGGAAAAAGCCAGCGCGCGCGCGTCCGAAACCCTGAAAGCGGTGTATGAAGCGATTGGGTTTGTTGCGAAGCCTTGAGTCTGCTTGCCGGGTGGCGCTTACGCTTACCCGGCCTACAGGATCGTGTAGGTCGGGTAAGGCGAAGCCGCCACCCGACAAAAAACCGTTCTACGCCAACAAAAAAACCGGGATGTCCCGGTTTTTTTACGCCTGTAAAACGCTTACTGCTGCGCTGCCGGGCCGCAACCACCGATGATTTTCGAAATGGAGATCGCCGGGTGCAGCAGATAATCGTAGCTGCAGTTATTTTTGGTGTTCTGTACGTGACCGGTGCAGGCCGTCAGCGTCGATAACAGGCCAACCAGAACGGCGGCTTTTGCCAGTTTGAACATATGCATTCCTTGTCTAAAAAATGGATGTAATACGAGGGAATAAATGGAAAAGTTCCACTATGCGGGCGGTATGTTATCGGTAGGCGTAAGAGGGGAGTAGTCCGCTTAAGGACTACTCCAGGAAGGGAGAATATGCGTTAGTGATTTGAGAACCAGTTCAGCCTGTCGCGCAGTTCAACCACGCGGCCCACCACAATCAGCGCCGGGCTTTCAACCTGCTGCGCCAGCTCACCGAGCTGCGTCAGCACGCCATCCACCACGCGCTGCGTAATGGCGGTGCCGTTTTCGACCAGCGCGACGGGCATATCCGCATTCATACCGTGCTCCAGCAGCTTCGCCTGAATCGTGGCGGCCTGATTGAGCCCCATGTAGAACACCAGCGTCTGCTTTTCAGCGGCCAGGTTATGCCAGTCCATCTCGCTGCCGGTCTTCAGGTGGCCCGTCACCAGACGCACGCTCTGAGCATAGTCGCGGTGGGTCAGCGGAATGCCAGAGTACGCTGAACAGCCGGATGCCGCCGTAATGCCCGGCACGACAGAAAACGGAATGCCCGCGTCGCACAGGGTTTCCAGCTCCTCGCCGCCGCGACCAAAGATAAACGGATCGCCCCCCTTCAGGCGCACCACGCGCTTACCTTTCTGCGCCTCGCGCAACAGGATCTGGTTGATCTCCTCCTGCGGCACGCAGTGGTAGCCCGCCCGTTTGCCCACGAAGACGCGGTCGGCATCGCGACGGACCAGATTCATGATGTCATCGGACACCAGACGGTCGTACACCACAATATCGGCCTGCTGGATCTGCTGTAGCCCTTTCAGCGTCAGCAAACCCGCATCACCGGGGCCTGCGCCCACCAGCACCACTTCACCGCGATGGTCCAGCGGTTCGCTCAGCAGCTGTTCGGTCGTCTCTTCAACGGCTTTGGTGTCCTGATTCGCCAGCGACTGCGCCAGCCTGTCGTTCACAAAGAATTTTTCCCAGAAGCGACGGCGCTCGCCCACGGTCGCGAAGGTTTGCTTCACGCGTGAACGCAGCTGCCCGGCATAATGCGCAATCTGGCCAAGATGCTGGGGCAACAGGGCTTCCAGTTTTTCCCGCAGCAGACGCGCGAGAACCGGCGAACGTCCCCCGGACGAGACTGCAATCATCAGCGGCGAGCGGTCGATAATCGACGGCATGATAAAGCTGGCCTCTTTCGGCGCATCCACCACGTTGCAGAAGATACGACGTACCTCGCAGGCGTCACTCACGCGCTGGTTCACTTCATCGTCATCCGTCGCGGCAATGGTTAGCCAGCAGGTATCCAGCAGGGATTCATTAAACGCGCCCTGTTCCAGCGTGAGCATCCCTTCCTGAGCCCAAACCTCAAACTGGGGAGCGAAGGTAAGAGCGTTAACGGTCAGGCGGGCGCCAGCCTCTAACAGCAGGCGCGCTTTGCGCTCGGCCACGTCGCCGCCGCCCACGAGCAGGCAGTCGCGGTTGCGTAATTGACAAAAAATCGGCAGGTGATCCACGACGTTACCTCACAGCATTCATGGCGGGGGAAGAATTGACGTCAGGATAACAGCAGGAATCGTACAGAACATACGGTTTTTCCTGCCGTTACCCATAAGGGGTCATAAGCCTTTCCTATTGGAAAGGCGGAGGGTTACGCTTTGAGCTGCACCTTGCCGTCCTTTACGCGGGCGTCGTAGTGCTTCACGGAGAAGCTTTCATCTTCCATGCAGTGCCCGTCGGTTAAGCGGAAACGCTGCTTTTTCAACGGGCTGGCGACCCACAGTTCACCCTGGTGCTCGGCAATCAGGCCGCGGGAGAGCACGCTGGCCTCGAAGAACGGGTCGATATTGCTGATGGCAAAGACCTGTTCATCGTGGCGAGGCCGGAAAATCGCGACCTGCTCGTTGCCCAGCAGCGCACAGACGCCGGTGGCGGGGAGAATGTCGTTAATATTGCAGATGTTTACCCACTGGCTCATGCGTTTTCCTCCACCAGCGTGACCGGAATACGTTCATACGGCGTCGCCGGACGATGCTGTTCGCGCTCCGGCACAACCTGTACGTTCGGGTCGCGCTGGGTGCTGTTGATAAAGTGTTTGAAGCGCGTCTGCGCCGCCGGGGTGTTGACGGTTTCCGTCCACTCGCAGATCACCGCCTCGCGCAGGCGCGCCATCTCCGCTTCCAGATGTTCGTTCAGGCCCAGCTTGTCGTCGATAATGACCGATTTCAGGTAGTCGATGCCGCCCTCGAGGTTATCGAGCCAGGAGGCGGTACGGGTCAGCTTATCGGCGGTACGGATGTAGAACATCATGAAGCGATCGAGATACTGAATCAGCGTGTCACGATCGAGATCCGCCGCCAGCAGGTCCGCATGGCGCGGTTTCATCCCGCCGTTGCCGCACACATACAGGTTCCAGCCTTTCTCGGTGGCAATAATACCCACGTCTTTACCCTGCGCTTCCGCACATTCGCGGGTACAGCCGGAGACGCCGAACTTCATTTTGTGCGGGGTACGGATGCCTTTGTAGCGGTTTTCCAGCTCAACGCCGAAGCCCACGCTGTCGCCGACGCCGTAGCGACACCAGGTGCTGCCCACACAGGTTTTCGCCATGCGCAGCGCTTTAGCATACGCGTGGCCGGTTTCGAAGCCCGCTTCAATCAGCCGACGCCAGATTTCCGGCAGGTCGTCCTTCTGCGCGCCAAACAGGCCGATACGCTGGGAGCCGGTAATTTTGGTGTAGAGGTTAAATTCACGCGCGATACGGCCCACCGCGACCAGCCCTTCCGGCGTGATTTCACCACCCGCCGAGCGTGGAATCACGGAGTAGGTGCCGTCTTTCTGGATGTTAGCCAGGAAGTTGTCGTTGGTGTCCTGCAGCGGCGTATGCTCGGGCTTGAGCACGTACTCGTTCCAGCAGGAGGCCAGCAGGGAGCCGACGGTCGGTTTACACACTTCACAGCCGTAGCCCTGGCCGTGCTTCGCCAGCAGTTCGTCGAAGGATTTGATGCCTTCCACGCGGATCAGGTGGTACAGCTCCTGGCGAGAATACGCGAAGTGCTCGCACAGGTTGTTGTTCACTTCGATGCCCTGTTTCGCCAGTTCGGCGTTTAGCACCTGAGTGACCAGCGGAATACAGCCGCCGCAGCCAGTACCGGCTTTGGTTTCCGCTTTCAGCGCCGCAACGGTGTGGCACCCTTTGTTGATCGCGGAGATCAGCATGCCTTTGGTCACGTCGAAGCAGGAGCAAATCTGCGCGCTGTCCGGCAGTTTATCCACGCCGATGGACGGCTTGCCGCTGGAGGCGTGTGCCGGGAGGATCAGCGCGTCCGGGTTTTCCGGCAGCTCGATGGCATTGAGCACCAGCTGGAGCAGGTTACCGAAGTCGCTGGTGTCGCCCACCAGCACCGCGCCGAGCAGGGTTTTGTTGTCCTGGCTGACGATGAGTCGTTTGTAGACCTCTTTGCTTTCGTCCAGATAGACGTAGCTGCGGGAATTCGGGGTGCGGCCGTGCGCATCGCCAATACCGCCTACATCCACGCCCAGCAGCTTCAGCTTGGCGCTCATGTCTGCGCCGGTGAAGGCGTTTTCGTTACCGAGGATATGATCCACGGCGACCTGCGCCATTTTGTAGCCCGGCGCCACCAGACCGTATACGCGGTTGTTCCAGCTGGCGCATTCGCCGATGGCGTAAATATCCGGATCGGAGGTCTGGCAGGTGTCGTTAATCATGATCCCGCCGCGCTGCGCCACGGCCAGCCCGCACTGGGTCGCCAGCTTGTCGCGCGGACGAATACCGGTGGAGAAGACGATGAAGTCCACCTCCAGCTCGCTGCCGTCGGCAAAGCGCATGGTTTTGCGTGCTTCAGTCCCTTCCTGAACGATCTCTTTGGTGTTCTTGCTGGTGTGAACCTTCACGCCCATGCTTTCGATTTTACGACGCAGCTGGTCACCACCCATGTGGTCCAGCTGTTCGGCCATCAGCATCGGGGCAAATTCGATGACGTGGGTTTCAACGCCGAGGTTTTTCAGCGCGCCTGCCGCTTCCAGACCCAGCAGGCCGCCGCCGACAACCGCGCCGCGTTTGCTTCGACGCGCACAGGATTCGATAGCGTTGAGATCTTCAATGGTACGGTAAACGAAGCAATCCTGTGTTTCCGAGCCTTTAATTGGCGGGATCCACGGGTACGAGCCCGTCGCCATGATCAGCTTGTCGTAAAAAACCGTACGGCCAGCACTGGAGTGGATCACTTTTTCCTGACGGTTGATGGTGATAGCGCGTTCGCCCACCAGCACTTTTACGCCATGCTTCTCGTAGAAACCTTCGCGCACCAGAGAGAGCTCTTCGGCGGTATGATGGGAGAAGTAGGAAGACAAGTGCACACGATCGTACGCCTTGCGGGGTTCTTCACAGAACACGGTAATATCGAACTGCTCAGCATCGGCCTTATCGAGAAGATCCTCAATAAAGCGGTGGCCGACCATACCGTTACCGATGATAGCGAGTCTGACTTTGCTCATTATTGCCTCGATTTCTTTTCTATTATTGCCTACCTTAACGATTCAGCAGGGGCGCTTATTGATGCAAATCAAATACGTCTTCGCCTACTCCTTAGGTGGTATATGACTGATTTGTCAGGATTTTTATAAGTGGCGGAAATCGCAGGCTTTTCGTGTTCGTTGAATTTGTGTACAACTCAGGGGCGGTTTTGCAAAAATCGATACGCCTGAATATCAGCTGCGTTTATGAGGGGAAAGGTATGTCTACATCACCGTTATGGCTTGTTCAGAATGTGCGTTTACCGGGTCGGGATGGGCTGTGGCAACTTGCCATCGAGAACGGGCGATTTGGTGACATCACCCCCATGGACGATACCCACGCCGAAAGTTATGAGGTACTGAACGCGCGCGGTGGGCTGGCTCTCCCGCCGTTCATCGAGCCGCATATTCATCTTGATACCACCCAGACGGCGGGGGAGCCGAACTGGAACCAGTCCGGCACGCTGTTCGAAGGCATTGAACGCTGGGCGGAGCGCAAGGCGCTGCTCAGCCATGAGGATGTGAAAGCACGCGCCTGGAAAACGCTGAAGTGGCAAATCGCTAACGGCATCCAGTTTGTTCGTACCCATGTGGATGTCTCTGACCCGACGCTCACCGCCCTGAAGGCGATGCTGGAGGTGAAGCAGGAGGTGGCGCCGTGGGTAACGCTGCAAATCGTCGCGTTCCCGCAGGAAGGTATTCTCTCTTACCCGAACGGCGCGGCGCTGCTGGAAGAGGCGTTAAAACTGGGGGCCGACGTGGTGGGGGCGATCCCGCACTTCGAATTTACCCGGGAATATGGCGTCCAGTCGCTGCACATCGCTTTTGAACTGGCGAAGAAGTATGACCGACCGCTGGATATCCACTGCGATGAAATTGACGATGAACAGTCGCGGTTTGTCGAGACGGTGGCCACGCTGGCGTATGAGGCTGGCATCGGCCCGCGCGTGACGGCCAGCCACACCACCGCCATGCACGCCTACAATGGCGCTTACACCTCGCGGCTCTTCCGTCTGCTGAAGATGTCGGGGATTAACTTCGTTGCTAACCCGCTGGTCAACATCCACCTGCAGGGGCGCTTTGATGACTATCCGAAGCGTCGCGGTATCACCCGCGTGAAAGAACTGCAGGAGGCGGGCATTAACGTCTGCTTTGGTCACGACGATGTCTTCGACCCGTGGTACCCGCTCGGCACGGGCAATATGCTGCAGGTGCTGCATATGGGGCTTCACGTCTGCCAGATGATGGGCTATCCGCAAATCGATAATGGCCTGAACCTGATCACCCATAACAGCGCCCGTACCTTCGGCCTGAGCGATTACGGTATTGAAACGGGAAATCCGGCAAATCTGATTATTTTGCCTGCGGAGAGCGGGTTTGAAGCGGTGCGCTGTCAGGTGCCGGTGCGCTGGTCGATTCGTCAGGGGCGGATTATCGCCACCACGCAGCTGGCGCAGACCTGGATCCAGATGGATACCGGAGGAGAAGAGGTCAGTTTCGCCAGAAACAGCCCCTCTGCATAATGCAAAGGGGCGCAGGGTTTAGTGCGATGCCGCTGCCGCGTTGTGCTGGCGGTGGCGGGTCACAAAGCCCAGGATGAAGCACATGATGAACACCACGGCGTACAGACCGTTCGCGGTGTGCAGCGCGGCCAGCGGGCCGCTGTGGGCAACGATCGGGCCCGTCACCACGAAGGTCAGCATGGTGCCGATGGTGCCGCAGGTCAGAACGAAGTTAACCAGCTTCGGCGAGGCCACTTTGGTCTGCAGGGAGCCCAGGGTGATGATCGAGGTGTAGATCGCGCTGGAGAAGAAGCCCAGGGTCAGAATGAACCACGGCATATGTTCCGGGGAGCCGTTGATGAACAGATACATCAGCACGGTCGCCAGACCTGCCAGCACGGTCAGAATGCGCTGCAGGTCGAAGAAGCGCAGGATGAAGCTAAACGCCCACATACCGAACATGTAAGACATCCAGAAATCGCTCACCAGTTTACCCGCATCGTTCAGGCTCATGCCCAGACCTTTGGCGTATTCCGGTACCCAGGAGATAAAGCCCAGCTGGCCCAGGATGTAGCACAGGGCGGCGATGGAGAGGAACAGCACGCCGATACCCCATTTCTCTTTCGCCACAGGCTCTGCCGTGGTTTGCGCTTTCTTGCCCAGTACCGGGAACTCGCAGCCGAAGGTCAGAATAAAGATCGCCACGTAGACGAGACCAATGCAGGCATAGACCCAGTACCACTCGATGCTGCGCGCCAGCAGAACGGCCGCGACCATCGGGAAAATCATTCCGGCCATGCTGAAGAAGGAGTCGGTAAACAGCAGGCGCGCGCCGCGCTGGCGGCCTTCATACATATGGGTAATCAGGAACGTACCGATCGACATGGTGATCCCGCTAACCAGGCCGAGCACGAACATGGCGGCAGAGAACAGGGCGATGCTGTGGCTCAGCATCAGGCCCGCCACGGCGGCGACCATCAGCACAAAGCCGAAGCGCAGCTGCGTTTTCAGCGGCACGATTTCCATCAGCCAGGCATTCAGGAAGATAGAGATCAGGATCCCCGCGTTGAGGAAGGTGAAGGTGTTACTCATGCTGGAAACGGGCAGCTGGAAGTAGTCTGCGATATTCCCCATCACCATCCCGGTGACGATCACCAACGCACCGGTCAGGGCGTAGGAGAAGAAGCTGATCCATGTGAGCTTGATGCGATTGCTGTTAGTCATGTCTGGCCTGTTCAGAAAAAGAAAAGCGCCCATCGGGCGCTGAGAGCGGGCAGATTTTAGACATTAAAGTGATCTATTCATATCTTTTAAGAGAAATTAGAAGTTCATTGCAGGTTTTTATGTGATCACGATCACATAAAAAGGCGATAAAACCAATCGTTTGCGTGGTTACAACTGTTTCAATTTCGTAAAATTAGGTAAAAGGCTGGTCTCCGTTCATACTGCTCTTTAGAATCAAGCCATTCGCTTTTTATACTGCGCTTTGTTAAGGAATTCTCATGCTCAAATCAACACTGGCGGCTGTCGCAGCTGTGTTTGCTCTTTCTGCCGTTTCCCCTGCTGCGCTGGCAGCAAAAGGGGACCCTCACGTTCTGCTGACCACCTCCGCCGGGAATATTGAGCTGGAACTGAATAGCCAGAAAGCTCCGGTTTCTGTGAAAAACTTCCTCGACTACGTGAACAGCGGCTTCTACAACAACACCACCTTCCACCGCGTGATCCCGGGCTTCATGATTCAGGGCGGCGGCTTCAACGAGCAGATGCAGCAGAAACAGCCGAACCCGCCAATCAAAAACGAAGCGGATAACGGCCTGCTGAACAAGCGCGGCACCATCTCCATGGCGCGTACCGCGGACAAAGACAGCGCGACCAGCCAGTTTTTCCTCAACGTGGCGGATAACGCCTTCCTCGACCACGGTCAGCGTGACTTCGGCTATGCGGTGTTCGGTAAAATCGTGAAAGGGATGGACGTGGCTGACAAGATTTCTCAGGTGCCTACTCACGACGTCGGTCCGTATCAGAATGTGCCGTCAAAACCTGTCGTGATCCTCTCCGCAAAAGTTCTGCCGTAATTCTTCTGAACGCGGGCTTCTCCTGCCCGCGTGATGTCGCCCTCCCTGCGAAAGCGCGTTTTGCTGCTTATACTTGTGGCAAACGGACTATTCAGGGAGGCGTTAAGTGAAAAAACTCACCGACAAGCAAAAATCCCGTCTCTGGGAGCAGCAGCGTAGCGTCAACTTTCAGGCCAGTTGTCTCCTTGAGAAAGGTAATGGTCCCTCGGAACCCCACATTGAGACGCTGGATCTTGGGCCTTCCGCGCCTGGGTTGCCCCATCTGTGCCTTATTCATCGTCATCTGTACCGCAGCGAGATGAAGCGGGCAGGCGAACTCCGTACCGACGATATTTTCAAGGGTGACATTCCCTTCTGCCATTTTGAGTATATCGAGAAGATGGGCAACGAGCTGATGGCGGCGCTGGAAAGCGAAAAATATCTTGTGGGTCTTGAGAAAGCGGCGTTTGTTGACCGGGTTAGCCACTATTACTGCGAAATCAACATGCTGCACCCGTTTATGCGCGGCAATGGCATTGCCCAACGCGTGTTCTTCGAGCAACTGGCGCTTCACGCGGGTTACGCGCTGGACTGGCGCGATATCGATCCCGAGCAGTGGGTGACCGCTAACCGCAGCGGCGCAACGGGGGATTTAACCGCGCTAAACGCTATCTTTGCCAAAGTAGTGAGCGAAGCGCGGGAATCTGAGTAGAATAGGGCGGCATTTTTTTCGGGAGCCGCCATGATTCTGCTGATTGATAACTACGATTCCTTCACCTGGAACCTTTACCAGTATTTTTGCGAACTGGGTGCAGAGGTGGTTGTTCGTCGCAACGACGAGATCGATCTCGCCGATATCGAGACGCTGGCTCCACAGAAAATCGTGATTTCTCCGGGGCCGTGTACGCCGTCGGAGTCGGGTATTTCTCTGGATGTGATCCAGCACTATGCTGGCAGGCTGCCGATCCTGGGCGTCTGTCTGGGCCATCAGGCGATTGCCCAGGCGTTTGGTGCCACCATCGTGCGCGCTGCCAAAGTGATGCACGGTAAAACCTCGCCGATCACCCACACGGGCACCGGAGTGTTCACGGGGCTCAATAATCCGTTGACCGTGACGCGCTACCATTCGCTGGTGATTGACCCGCCGACGCTGCCCGCCTGCTTTGAGGTGACCGCCTGGAGCGATACGCAGGAGATCATGGGGATTCGTCACCGTGAATGGGACCTCGAAGGCGTGCAGTTCCACCCGGAAAGTATCCTCAGCGAGCAGGGGCACGCGCTGCTGGCAAATTTCCTCCATCGCTGAATATCTGTTGCCTTGCTGTGATTTTTTATGCATATTTTGTGATTATATTTTCACAATCAATGTGACATAAAATGGATGGGCATGACATGGCAACTGAACAACCAGCAATTACCCGCGCAACATTTGATGAAGTGATCCTGCCGATTTATGCACCGGCTGAGTTTATCCCGGTGAAGGGGAAAGGCAGCCGCGTCTGGGATCAGCAGGGTAAAGAGTATGTGGATTTCGCGGGCGGTATTGCGGTCACGGCGCTGGGTCATTGCCATCCCGCGCTGGTGGAGGCGCTGAAAACACAGGGTGAAACCCTGTGGCACACCAGCAACGTCTTTACCAACGAGCCGGCGCTGCGCCTGGGGCGTAAGATCATTGATGCCACGTTTGCCGAGCGCGTGCTGTTTATGAACTCCGGCACCGAAGCCAACGAAACCGCCTTCAAGCTGGCGCGCTACTACGCGACAACGCGCCACAGCCCGTATAAAACCAAAATCATCGCCTTCCACAATGCCTTCCACGGACGCTCCTTCTTTACCGTCTCCGTTGGCGGCCAGCCGAAGTATTCCGACGGGTTTGGCCCGAAGCCGGCCGACATCGTCCACGTGCCGTTTAACGATCTGCACGCGGTGAAAGCGGTGATGGACGACCATACCTGCGCGGTAGTCGTTGAGCCGATCCAGGGTGAAGGCGGCGTGACGGCGGCAACCCCGGAATTCCTGAAAGGGCTGCGCGCGCTGTGCGACGAACATCAGGCGCTGCTGGTCTTTGATGAAGTGCAGTGCGGAATGGGACGTACCGGCGATCTGTTCGCGTATATGCACTACGGCGTGACGCCGGATATTCTGACCAGCGCGAAAGCGCTCGGCGGCGGTTTCCCGGTGAGTGCGGTACTGACGACGCAGGAGATCGCCTCCGCGTTCCACGTTGGCTCTCACGGCTCCACCTACGGCGGTAACCCGCTGGCGAGCGCCGTGGCGGGTGCCGCGTTCGACATCATCAACACGCCAGAGGTGTTGAACGGCGTCAGCGCGAAGCGCGAGCTGTTCGTAAAACACCTGCAAAAGATTGACGAGCAGTACGATGTGTTCAGCGAGATCCGCGGGATGGGGTTATTGATTGGTGCCGAGCTGAAGCCGCAGTATAAGGGCCGCGCGCGCGACTTCCTGCACGCCGCCGCTCGCGAAGGGGTGATGGTGCTGAACGCCGGGCCGGACGTAATGCGTTTCGCACCTTCGCTGGTGGTGGAAGACAAAGACATTGAAGACGGGTTAACCCGGTTTGCCGCCGCGGTCGCGAAGATCGTAAAAGGTTAATACGCCGTCCGCTTCAACCTGCGGGTTAGCCAAATCCCGTGATGCGGACGCTGACGCCATGCCACCGACGAAATGGTGTGCATGGTGTTCAGATGTCCCAGTACGCGCTGCAAATGCTGCTCCAGGGTGCTCATTGGCCCGTGGGTTAACGTTTCCGGCGCTTCCAGAATGTTCGAATCTCCCGACTCACCCGGCGAGTCATATTCCAGACGCTGCTGACACCGCTGCAACGCAATTTCACACGACTGCAAATAGCGCTGCGCCAGATCCGGCGTCAGCATCGTGTGCTCGCGCGCCAGCGTGGTCATGGCGTTAATATGCTCGACGATAAACTGGCTGTGCGTCACCCAGAGCTTCATGTCTGCCAGATAGTGCGAATTAAAGCCCGGCTCCTGCATTGCCTGGTTGAGTGAGTTGAACAGGGCGTTGTGCGCCTGGTTGACCTTCATGCGCTGATACGCCAGCGGGGAGGGTTGCGGGTCGTCGCTCAGGATCAGGCGAATGGCCTGCTGGTCGGCTTCCAGCGCGTCGTGGGCGTTCTGGCGCAGCAGTCCGCTTTGCCACTGCGGCCAGAGCCAGACCATACCGCCGAAGGCAATCAGGCAGCCGATCAGGGTATCGATCAGCCTGGCGACAATAAACTGTTCGCCATTGAGCGTGAGTAGCTGCAGGGTGTATACCGCCGTCACCGTGAAGCCCACCATCGCCCAGCCGTAGTTTTTGCGGATAATCAGGTAGCTCACCAGCGTTATCGCCAGCATCCCTGCCAGGGTGTAGCCTTCCGGCACGTGGAAATGCAGCGTCACGCCCGCGATGATCAGCCCGGCCATCGTTCCGCCAGCCCTATGCAGAATACGCACCCGCGTGGCGCCGTAGCCGTTCTGGGTGACAAACAGCACGGTCATTAAGATCCAGTAGGGTTTCGGCAGGTGCAGCGCCATGCCCATCAGGCTGGCGGTACTGAGCATCACGCTAATTCGTGCGGCGTTGCGCAGGGCGGACGATTTAAGAGAAAGATAGCTTTTGAGCGCGGGCAATAACGGCAGCCGTTTTTGCTTATCCGCCATCAGATCGCGCGGATAGAGCGGGCGCTGGGTGCGCAGCACGCGGGCGATGCGGCTGAAGTGCCAGGCGGCAAACTGGCCGACCGGGTTATCCGGATGCTGACGGGCGATTTTCTCCAGCGCGCCGAGCTGTTTTTCCATGTTAAAGCGCGTGGGATAGCGGTGGTAGAGAATATCGTCAGCCAGCACGCGCAGGCGTGCCGAGACGGTCTGCGCGTTCCAGCGGATCACCGCTTCGGCGTGGCTGCGCTCGACCAGCTTTTGCACCTCCTGCGGATGGTGCAGGCTCACGGAGATATGCTCCTGCAGATCCAGCCCGACCTGGAAGGTGCGCAGCAGCCGTTTGTATTCGTGGTTCTTGTTGGCGGCGAGCATATGCAGCTGCTGATAGCACTGGCTTATCAGATCCACCACCTTCTGCTGGCGCGTCAGCAGCGGCGGTAAGGCTTTTTCCGGATCGGTATGCTGGGTGAGCAGGGTGTATTTGGCTTCGCAGTATTCCGCCAACTGCACATAGAGCAGGCTCAGGGATTCGCGCAGCGGCTGTTCCCGCCACAGCCAGAACCAGAACCAGTTGAACAGCCCGTACCATAGTGTCCCCAGGGCGTAGATCAGCAGCGGCTCCCACACCGGCATATTCCCGGCGAGGCTTAGCGTGAAGATGGCCGCAATGAGTGACGCGGGAAGCAGCCGGGCGTGCAGCGAGCTGATTTCCGCCGTGACGCCGAGCGTCATCGCCAGCACGGTCAGGATCAGCGGCAGCGGGATATCACGAGCCAGTAACAGCTGTACGGCAAGGCTACAGCCGGCAAACAGACAGCCACCAATAATCAGGCGTTTGAAAAAGCGCTTATGCGGTGTGTCCAGGCCAGCAATGTTGCAGCAGGCGGGCACGAGGGAAAAGAGCAGGCCTTGCTGAAGGTGTCCGAGGATCAGGCCGATGGCCACGGGAAGACACAACACCAGCGTTTGTCGAAGTGCGTAGTTAACTTCCGGGTGATAGATCAGCCTGCGCCACATGAGGAGTAGAGACAAAAACGGCGTGACACCTTGCGATGGCACGCCGTTTAAGCGGAATTAACGCGTTCCGTAGACCACGATGGTTTTACCGTGGGCGGAGATCAGGTTTTGATCTTCCAGCATTTTCAGGATACGGCCCACTGTTTCACGGGAGCAACCGACGATCTGACCAATTTCCTGACGGGTAATTTTAATTTGCATGCCGTCCGGGTGGGTCATGGCGTCTGGCTGTTTCGCCAGGTTCAGCAGGGTCTGTGCGATACGGCCCGTCACGTCCAGGAAGGCGAGGTTGCCCACTTTCTCAGAGGTGACCTGCAGGCGGCGCGCCATCTGGGAAGAAAGACGCATCAGGATGTCAGGGTTAACCTGAATCAGCTGACGGAACTTCTTGTAAGAAATTTCAGCCACTTCACATGCTGTCTTTGCACGAACCCAGGCGCTACGTTCCTGGCCCTCTTCAAACAGGCCCAGTTCACCGATGAAATCGCCCTGGTTCAGATAAGAAAGGATCATCTCTTTCCCTTCTTCATCTTTGATCAGCACTGCCACCGAGCCTTTAACGATGTAATACAACGTTTCCGCTTTTTCACCCTGGTGAATCAGCGTGCTCTTCGATGGGTACTTATGAATGTGGCAATGAGACAAGAACCATTCGAGAGTCGGGTCTGTTTGCGGTTTGCCAAGCACCATGCGCTGTTATCCTCTGTTATAAGCTGTCACCAGAGTCATCAGATGCATCCGGACTCTGGGGTTGCAATCGAATTCTTACCCATACCCTGGGAAGTCGGCTACCGTAACGTTTCGCAGCCAGTAAAGTTTGATGTCCTCTGCATACATGTGTAACGTCAATGTATTACTGTAGCATCCAGAGTGTTTTAGCATAGCTTTCGCCGCGTGTCTCCTGGTGTCTCGCTTCAGCATGATGCAGGTCGCCTTCCATTGCGAGAAATGTAACGCACGCGTAATCTGTCACCAAAAATGCAACGTTGGAGTTTAAGAATATGCAAGCGCGCGTGAAGTGGGTTGAAGGTTTAACGTTCCTGGGCGAATCCGCGTCAGGGCACCAGATTTTGATGGACGGAAACTCCGGCGATAAAGCGCCCAGCCCAATGGAAATGGTGCTGATGGCGGCAGGGGGATGCAGCGCCATTGACGTGGTGTCGATTCTGCAAAAAGGCCGTCATGACGTGACAGATTGTGAGGTGAAACTGACGTCAGAACGTCGCGAAGAGGCGCCACGCCTGTTCACCCACATTAATCTGCACTTTGTGGTCACCGGTAAAGCGCTGAAAGACGCGGCGGTTTCACGTGCGGTGGACCTGTCTGCCGAGAAGTACTGCTCTGTGGCGTTAATGCTGGAGAAAGCGGTAAAAATCACCCATTCGTATGAAGTGATCGAGGCTTAATCTTTTGGCGGGTGGCGCTTCGCTAACCCGCCCTACAAAAGCACGACCGTAGGCCCGGTAAGCGTAGCGCCACCGGGCAAAACAACTCACGCAATCTGCTTCCCTTCCATCAACCGCTCCACCAGCGGCGTCATGATGAGCTCCATCGCCAGCCCCATTTTTCCGCCCGGCACGACTAACGTATTCATGTGCGAAATAAACGAGCCCTGCAGCATCGCCAGCAGCCAGGGGTAATCAATGCCTTCGAGATTGCGGAAATGAATCACCACAAAGCTCTCATCCAGGGAAGGGATACTTTTGGCCGCGAACGGGTTGGAGGTATCCACCGTCGGCACGCGCTGGAAGTTGATATGGGTGCGGGAGAACTGCGGCGTCAGGAAGTTGATGTAATCTTCCATGGAGCGCACCACCGAGTCCATCACCGCCTCTCGCGAATGGCCGCGTTCGCTCATGTCACGCGTCAGCTTCTGGATCCACTCCAGGTTAACGATAGGCACCACGCCAACCAGCAGGTCCACATGGCGCGCCACGTCGTGTTGCGGCGTGACCACGCCGCCGTGTAATCCTTCGTAAAACAGCACATCGGTGGGTTCCGGCAGGGGCTGCCAGGGGGTAAAGGTACCCGGCACCTGATTCCAGGGAACGGCTTCATCATAGGTATGCAGATACTTGCGGGATTGCCCTTTACCGCTCTGGCCGTACTCGATAAAGGTTTGTTCCAGCAGGCCGAAGTCATTGGCTTCCGGGCCGAAGTAGCTGATGTGTTTACCCAGATCGCGCGCCTTACGGATGGCCATGTCCATCTCCGGACGCGTGTAGCGATGAAAGCTGTCGCCTTCGACCTCCGCCGCACGAAGATTCAGCTGGGCGAAAATCTTGCGAAATGCGAGGCTGGTGGTGGTGGTTCCCGCACCACTCGACCCCGTAACGGCAATAACCGGATGTCTGGCAGACATAACAACTCCCTGACTGAAAAGGGTGGAAGATCAGCCGTGAAACGCGTTGCGGGGCATGATATTGACCGTCTCATGCAGTTCTGACCACACCAGCACCACGTCGCCGCTTTTCAGCTGGCGCTTTACATCGTTGACCTTTTGCTCAAGCGAGCGTTCCTGTTCACCATAATCGGTGCCTTCGCGTAATACAAAGCTTTCAATCAGATTATCGAGCGTTTCGGGAGCCAGATCCTGCCAGGGAATAATCATGTTGCACCGTCCAGATAAGGGGTTAGCCAGTCAGGAATACGCGTCTCAAGCCACATTTTCGGGCGGCGCAGCGTGCCGCCGATAAAACCGACGTGGCCGCCGTGCTCGGTCAACTGATAGTGAACGTTGTCGGGCAGGAATTCCTGAGCGGGAATCGAGTGATGATCCATAAATGGGTCATCTTTGGCATGGATGATCAGCGTCGGCTGCGTGATCTTGCTGAGCAACGGCATGGCGCTGCACTGACGATAATAGTCAATCGCATCGGCGAAGCCGTGAATTTTCGCGGTGATCAGATCGTCGAATTCGCGAATGCGGCGTACCTTTTTCAGCTGGCGCAGGCTGACCGGGAGGGTGTCCGGGTAGGCCTTCAGCTTACGCGCCGCGTTGGCCTTCAGCAGGTTGAGCAGGTAGCGCTGATAGACGCGGGAAAAGCCTTTATCCATGTGGTAGCTGCACTGCTCAAGCATGAACGGGGCGGAGACGATGACGGCGGCATCCAGCGGGACGCTTTCCCCCTCTTTAGCCAGCAGGCAGGCCAGCATATTGCCGCCCAGCGAGTAGCCCACCGCCGCGGTGGGCACTGTGCCAAAATTGTCCCGCAGCCAGTGTAAAAACCACGTGCCGTCTTCGGTTTCACCCGAGTGATAAATGCGTTTCTGGCGATTCGGTTCGCCGCTGCAGCCGCGAAAATGCATCACCACGCCGAGCCAGCCGCGCGCTTTGGCCGCCTCAATTAACCCGTGCGCATACGGGCTGTGCAGGCTGCCTTCCAGACCGTGAAAAACCACCAGCCGCGGCTTATGGCGAGCCTGTTCCGGCGCTTCGCTCCAGGCGAGATCCAGAAAGTCACCGTCTGGCAGGTCTAGCCGCTGCCAGTGTGGGGTGAATTTCACCTTGCGGCGGATCAGCCGCGGCAGCATGGTCTGCAAATGGCGATTGGCGACGCCGCGCATAGGCACGAACTCAGTGCTGTCTTCGGCGGCAATCTCGAAGCCTGATGGAATGATTTGGGTCATAAGCGCGATGCTGATTCTTGTCGGAAATTAACGATACTTTCCGAATTGTACCCCGTTTAGCCTGGTTTTCCGAAACATGAACTGATCCCGATCACAAATATTTACCTTGATTATTACTCTCAGGCTAATGATTCCACTCTACGCTTAATTGATGCCTTTCTCACCAGAGCGCACACTTTACTCAACGTTAAGCAAATCAAAATGATTAGCTGAATCAGGAGGTTAATAATGTTAACTGGGCAAACACCCACCCGGCAATGGAACACGCGACGCAGCGAAAAAGCGCGTCGTCTGGCCTCCGTACCGGTGCAGGGCAAGGTACTGCCAACCGGCGATCTCGTCGCCATGCTGGAAAAACTGATCGCGCCAGGCGACAAGGTCGTGCTGGAAGGTAACAACCAGAAGCAGGCCGATTTCCTTTCCCGCTCGCTGGCCGAAGTGAACCCGCAGATCGTCCACGACCTGCATATGATCATGCCGAGCGTTGGCCGTAGCGAACATCTGGATATCTTTGAGAAAGGCATCGCCCGCAAGCTCGATTTCTCCTTCTCCGGGACGCAGAGCCTGCGTATCTCCCAACTGCTGGAGGATGGTCAGCTCGAAATCGGCGCGATTCACACCTATATCGAACTCTATTCCCGTCTCTACGTCGACCTGTCGCCCAACGTGGCGCTGATTGCCGGCTTTAAAGCCGACCGCAAAGGCAACCTCTATACCGGGGCGAGCACCGAAGATACCCCGGCGCTGGTGGAAGCCGCCGCGTTCCATGACGGCATCGTCATCGCGCAGGTGAACGAGCTGGTGGATGACGAGTGTGACCTGCCGCGCGTGGATATTCCGGGCTCGTGGATTGACTTCGTGGTGGTTGCCGATAAGCCGTTCTTTATCGAACCGCTGTTTACTCGCGACCCGCGCCTGATTAAACAGGAACACATCCTGATGGCGATGATGGCCATCAAGGGGATTTATGCGGAACACCAGGTGCAGTCCCTGAACCACGGGATCGGCTTTAACACCGCGGCGATCGAGCTGCTGCTGCCTACCTACGGTGAACAGCTCGGGCTCAAAGGCAAAATCTGTAAACACTGGACGCTGAACCCGCATCCGACGCTGATCCCGGCCATCGAAAGCGGCTGGGTCGAGAGCGTGCACTGCTTCGGCGGCGAGCTGGGGATGGAAGAGTACATCCGCGCGCGTCCGGACGTCTTCTTTACCGGTGCGGACGGCTCCATGCGCTCCAACCGCGCGTTCTGCCAGCTGGCAGGTCAGTACGCGGTGGATATGTTCATCGGCTCTACGCTGCAGGTGGACGGCTACGCCAACTCCTCAACCGTGACCCGTGGTCGTCTGTCCGGCTTCGGCGGTGCGCCAAACATGGGTCACGATCCGCACGGTCGCCGCCATGCCACACCGGCCTGGCTGAACATGATCACCGAACCTGACCCAATGCAGCGCGGCAAAAAACTCGTCGTGCAGATGGTGGAAACCTTCCAGGCGGGCGTGAAGCCGACCTTCGTGGAAAAACTCGATGCCGTTGACGTGGCGAAAGCCTCCGGTATGCCGCTGGCGCCGGTGATGATCTACGGCGATGACGTCACCCACGTGCTGACGGAAGAGGGGATTGCTTACCTCTACCGGGCGAAAGATCTGGAAGAGCGTCGCGCCATGGTCGCCGCCGTGGCGGGTATCACCGATATCGGTCTGGGCGTTGACGCCAAACGCGTGGCGGAACTGCGCCAGAGCGGAAAGGTGCTCTATCCGGAAGATATGGGTATTCGCCGCACCGACGCCACCCGCTCTCTGCTGGCTGCGGGCAGCGTGGCTGACCTCGTTGAGTGGTCCGGTGGCCTGTATAACCCACCTGCGAAATTCCGGAGCTGGTAATGAAACTTCTCCCCCAGATTCAGGTTGAAGGCGGTGCCGAATGGCTGGCGCGAACCGCCACGCAGTGTCTGATTGACGAAGCACGTTTAAGCCCGAAACCCGGTCTGGTGGACAGTCGGGGGAACGGCGCGCACCACGATTTATCCCTTGCGCTGATGGAGCGCTCCGCGCACAGCCTGACCTCCACGTTTCAGGCGCTGGCGCTGCAAAGCTGGCAGCGCCCGGCAGATATCGCACTTCGGCAAACCGTCGGGCGACTCGGTCGCGAAGGCGAGCAGCAGATGATGGTCGCAACCGGTGGCGTAAACACCCATCGCGGCGCGATTTGGGCGCTGGGGCTGCTGGTCAGCGCGGTGGCGATGCTCGGCGGTGATGCGAGGGCGCAAGACGTCGCCCGCACCGCCGCGCAACTGGCGAGACTGCCGGACGACGCGGCGCCGAAGGTGTTCAGTAAAGGCCTGCGCGCCACGCACCGTTACCGCGTGCCGGGCGCGCGTGAAGAAGCGCAGCAGGCGTTCCCGCACGTTATGCAGCGCGCGCTGCCGCAGCTTCGTCTGAGCCGCCTCAACGGTAGCAGTGAAACGCACGCCAGGCTCGACGCGCTGATGGCTATCATGACCTCACTCACCGACACCTGCGTGCTGTCACGTGCCGGAATGGAAGGGCTTGAAGCCATGCAGGACGGCGCCCGTGCGGTGCTGAATGCCGGCGGCAGCGCAACGCCTGCGGGCCAGCAGGCGCTGGCGAGGTTAGACCGTCAGATGCTGGCGCTCAACGCCTCACCGGGCGGCGCTGCCGACCTGCTTGCCGCCACGCTGTTTCTCGACCGCGTCGAAACGCCAAATTCAAAGCATTAAGAGGATGTTATGGAAAAAATCACATTGACCGTGCCAGCCAGCCGCACGTTAAGCGGCAGGGCGCTGGCAGGGGTAGTCGGCTCCGGGGATATGGAGGTGCTCTTCACCGCCGAACCGGGCCAGACGTTAACCATTGATATCACCACCTCCGTGGACAACAGCCGGGGGCGCTGGGAGGCGCTGTTCAACCGTCTGCAAACCGTCAGTAGCCTGCCCGCAGGGAAGCTGACCATCCACGACTTCGGCGCGACGCCGGGCGTGGCGCGCATTCGCATCGAACAGGTTTTTGAGGGGGTGAGCCATGCGTGATGACAGCAGCTTTATCGAACTGAAAGCGCGCCAGCGCGCGCAGGCCCTGCTCGACGAGGGCAGCTACCGCGAACTGCTGGATCCGTTTGAAGGCATTATCTCTCCGTGGCTTGGGCCACAGGGCATTGTGCCGCAGGCGGACGACGGCATGGTGGTGGCGAAGGGCACCATCAACGGCAAGCCTGCCGTCGTCGTGGCGATTGAAGGCGCGTTCCAGGGCGGCAGCATGGGCGAAGTGTCCGGTGCCAAAATGGCGGCGGCGCTGGAGCTGGCGGCGGAAGATAACCGAAACGGCATTCCGACTCAGGCGGTACTGTGCCTCGAAACCGGCGGCGTGCGTCTGCAGGAGGCGAACCTCGGCCTGGCGGCGATTGCCGATATCCACGCGGCGATTGTTGACCTGCGTCGCTACACGCCGGTTATTGGCATTGTGGCCGGAACCGTGGGCTGCTTCGGCGGGATGTCCATCGCGGCGGCGCTGTGCAGCTACCTGATCGTGACCCGCGAAGCGCGTCTTGGCCTCAACGGCCCGCAGGTTATCGAGCAGGAGGCGGGCATTGAGGAGTACGACTCCCGCGATCGTCCATTTATCTGGAGCATGACCGGCGGCGAAGTGCGCTATCAAAGCGGGCTGGTGGATGCGCTCGTCGGCGACGGTATCAACGCGGTGAAACAGGCGATGAACGAGGCGATTGCTAAAGGCGTTCCCGCGAAACATCGCACCGATAACTACGATGATTACCTGACCCGTCTGACCCATTTCGACACCCGCAAACAGGCCGATGCCGAACAGATTAACGCGCTTTTTGCCCGGGAGGTGAAATGATGAGTAACGCAATGAGCCGTGGCGAACGCTGGCTGGACATCCTCGCCCCGAACGCTAAACGTATCGAAGGGCTATGCCCGTCCGTGCAGGCGGCAGACGGCGAGCTAAACGGCGAGGCGGTGCGCTTTGTTGCCGTGGTGCCGGATGCCAACAACCACTTCCCGCGCGCGGCGAAAGGGGAAGTCGGTCTGCTGGAAGGCTGGACCCTGGCGAAAGTGGTCAGTGAAACCGTCGCGGCGGATGCTGACAAACCCGTGAAGCGCCCGATTGTGGCGGTGATCGACGTCCCAAGCCAGGCCTATGGCCGACGCGAAGAGGCGTTTGGTATTCACCAGGCGCTGGCCGGTGCGGCAGCAGCCTATGCAAATGCCCGCCTGGCCGGTCACCCGGTGATCGGGCTTATCGTCGGCAAGGCGATGTCCGGCGCGTTCCTGGCGCACGGCTACCAGGCCAACCGTCTGATCGCCTTCAACGACAAGGGCGTGCTGATCCACGCGATGGGCAAAGAGTCCGCCGCGCGCATCACGCTGCGTACCGTCGACGCGCTGGAAAAACTGGCGGCGACCATTCCGCCAATGGCCTACGACATCAGCAACTACGCCACGCTGGGGCTGCTCTCTAACCTGCTGGATATCAGCAACCCGGATGCCCCCTCCGATAACGATCTGACGCTGGTGAAATCCACCCTGCAACAGGCCATCAGTGACGCTCGTCAGGACACCACGTTGAAAAACCGTCTGGGTGCTGACAATCGCCGCAGCTCGGCGCTCGTACGCGAACGTATGCGAGCCAGCTGGTAAGTAAAAAAGAGACCTGCCAGATGCATCAACCCGTGGGCGCGTGACAGCGCCCACGCGGGAACCTGCATCCTGAAAATAACAATCATCGCGCCAGTGCTAAAACTTTTTTACTACAGGTGATTTATGACTTACGTAATTGTTCATGCTCTTGCACCGATTTTCGTCATCATGCTGCTGGGATTCTGGGCCGGCAAGGCAAAGATGGTCGATAACAAAAATGTTTCCCTGCTTAATATCTTCGTAATGGATTTTGCACTCCCTGCAGCGCTGTTCAGCGCCACCGTGCAAACCCCGTGGACCGGCATCGTTGCCCAGTCGCCCCTGATTCTGGTGCTGACGCTGGCGATGTGGATCACCTATGCGGTCATCTACTTCCTCGCCACCGGCGTCTTTAAGAAATCGCCACAGGATGCGGCCGTGCTGACGCTCACCGTCGCGTTGCCCAACTATGCAGCGCTGGGTCTGCCGATTCTTGGCAGCGTGCTGGGCGAAGGATCCTCTACGTCGCTCTCCGTCGCGGTCTCCATCGCCTGCGGTTCGGTGCTGATGACCCCGTTCTGCCTGCTCATTCTGGAGCGTGAAAAAGCGCGCGCTGAGGGCAATAGCTCCGGCTCAACGCTCTCGATGCTGCCGGTGCTGATGTGGCGCTCCATTAAAAAACCGATCGTGATGGGCCCGCTGCTGGGCGTGATTTTGTCCGCCATCGGCATCAAAATGCCGGAGCTGGTGCTGGCGGCGATCAAACCGCTGGGACTGTCCGCGACCGCTGCGGCGCTGTTCCTGACCGGGGTGATCCT
Organism: Enterobacter sp. SGAir0187; assembly: GCF_002952735.2. Classification (NCBI taxonomy): domain Bacteria; kingdom Pseudomonadati; phylum Pseudomonadota; class Gammaproteobacteria; order Enterobacterales; family Enterobacteriaceae; genus Enterobacter; species Enterobacter sp. SGAir0187. The sequence goes on from NZ_CP025034.2 coordinate 2,985,101, forward strand.
CTCTGCCCGTAAGCTGCAGATTAATACCATGGTGATCACCTCCACGATCGCTAAGCTGCTGATTCAGCCAGCCATCGCCTGGGGTATCGTCTTGATCTTCGGTCTGCACGGCTCCGTGGCGATCACCGCTATCCTGATGATTGCGCTGTCTGCGGGCTTCTTCGGCGTCGTGTTCGGTAACCGCTTTGGCGTGCAGTCGCCGGATGCAGAAGCCGTGCTGCTGTTAAGCTCCGTCCTGTGTATCCTGTCGCTGCCGCTGTTTATCTCGCTAACTTCAGGAATGTAACCATGACCACCCCATTACGCCCGCACGACCTTATCTGGCTTACTGCCCGCGATGCGCTGGAAGGCATCACTGAATCCTGGGTGGAGGCCGCCTGGCATACCGGCCTGCCGGTGGTGGTGCGGCGTGATGTGGATAGCGAAGGCCGGATCCCCGTTGGCGTACGCGGTTTACGTCGCGACCAGCGGGCGGCCGGATGGGTGAAGCCCGAAAACGTGTTACGCGTGGTTTCACCGGAAGACCTGAGCGTTGCGGCCGAACTGCTGCGCTCGCCCTTTGTGACTCAGCCACCCGTTCAGGTGGCGCTTCAGCTTTCTCAGCAGGCGTGGCCGTGGACGTGGGGCATTACCGGCAGCACCGGCTACGCGCTGGCGACCGGTATCCCGGTGATCCATGCCGACAGCGATCTTGATCTGCTGATCCGCGCCCCGCACGCCGTTTCCCCTGATGCGTTTGCTGGCTGGCAGTCTCAGCTTAGCCGGGCGCTGTGTCGGGCGGATACGCAGGTGGATACCCCCGAGGGTGGCTTTGCGCTGGCAGAGTGGCTGCGCGACGGCAAAACGCTGCTGAAAACCTGCCGTGGACCGCGCCTGGTGGCGGATCCGTGGCGCAGGGAGGAGTGATGAAAATAGTGTTTACCTTTCCGGGACAGGGCACGCAGCACGAAGGCATGCTGCAAAACCTGCCGGGAACGGAACTGGCTCAGGCGCGTGAGGTGCTTGGCGCCGAAGTGGATACGCTGGATAGCGCAGACGCGTTAACCCACACCCGCGCGGTTCAGCTTTGCCTGTTAATTGCCGGCGTGGCCTGGGCGCGCGAGCTTGAGCGTCGCGGCGTGTCGCCGGATATCGTCAGCGGGCTGTCCATCGGTGCTTATCCGGCGGCGGTCATCGCAGGCGCGCTGGACTTTACGGATGCGCTGAAGCTGGTGGCGCTGCGTGGCGATCTGATGGAGCAGGCGTACCCGCACGGCTACGGCCTGACGGCCATCATGGGCTTAACCCTGCCGCAGGTGGAAGACCTTATCCAGGGCACCGGGACCTACATAGCCAACCTGAATGCCGAAACGCAGATCGTGATTGCCGGAACCGATGAAGGGATGGTGGAGGCGGCGTCGCGCGCGCTGGCGAAAGGGGCGAGCAAGGCCAAACGGCTGGCGGTCAGCGTGCCGTCCCATTGCGAACTGCTGGCAGTACCCGCGCAAAAGCTGGCAACGGCGTTTGAGTCCGTCACGCTTTCACGCCCACGCTGCGCCTACCTGAGCGGCAGCACCGGGCGCGTGCTGTGGCAGCCGGAAAAGATCGCCGACGATCTGGCGATGAACATGGCGCGCACGGTGCGCTGGCAGGAGGCGATGATTTCAGCGAATGAACGCGAAGCCCGGCTGGCGATCGAGATGCCCCCCGGCGGCGTACTGACCTGCCTGACGCGTCAGGCTGCGTGGGAAGGAGAGACGATTTCACTGGAGCGCAGCGGAGTTGATGTGGCGGTACATCTGGCTAAGCGACTCCGTGCGTGATGGTTTAGCCCGGTGGCGGCTGCGCCTTACCGGGCCTACGGGTTCGGTTGCCTTGTTTTGTATCACGTACTTTCCTGCAGGCTGCGCGCATACATCCGCCCTTCGGCGGCTAATGCCCGCAGGCTCGGGTCCTGCTCGCGGTTGCGGGCAAAGACGATGGCGATCAGCTGTTGCATCTGGTACGGCTCGGCAAGCTTCAGGAGCTGCACGGAATTCTCATACACTTTCTTCATCCTGCCCGGCATCAGGGTAAAGCCCACTCCCGCCTGCACCAGGCTCAGCATGGAGAAAATGTCATTCACCCGGGTAACAATCTCCGGCTCGAACCCGGCGATATGAAACGCCTCCTGGAAGCCTGCATAGGTGGCGAACCCTTCCGCAAGAGAGACAAATTTCCGATCTTTATAGTCGCGCAGATCGGCCGGCCCGCGGTTATTCAGCGTGGCTGAAGCCGGTGCGGCAAGGAAAATATCGTCGTGGAACAGGGGCAGCACTTCGAGGCTGTTACGGTCGATGTCGCTTTCGGAGATGGAGATAAGAATCGCATCCAGCGAACCTTCGTCCAGCATGTGCAGCAGGGTTTCGTTGGAGCCCATCGTCAGATCCATTTCCAGATCCGGACGACGCAGCTTCATGCCCATAATCAGACGCGGCACAGTTTCCAGGGTGAGAGAGTAGAGCGTTCCCACTCGCAGCCGCCCCTGGCCGATGCCGGCAATTTTGCGCGACGCTTCAAGCCCGCGCTCCATCACCTGCATCACCTCCTGGCAATACTCCAGCAGCGTCCAGGCGGAAGGGAGAGCAATCAGGTTGCGCCCCTTGTGGGTAAAGAGCGGGCAGCGCACGTTCTCTTCCAGCGTGTGTAGCGCACGGTGAACGCTGACGCCGCTCAGGCCCAGCGTTTCGGCGGTACGCGCGATATTCCCTTTCTCCATAAACGTCATGAAGATGCTGAGCTTGCGGAATGTAATCTCGCTCGTGGTATCGAAACGCATAGCCCTCCCGGTGGATCAGTCAGCCTGCAGCATGGCTTCCAGCTGTTCCTGCGCGTCCAGCCACGCCATCTCGCACTCTTCGAGGCTGGATTTGGTCTTAGCCTGCGTTTGCAGGCAGTCCGTCAGTTCGGCTTTACGGCTCTGGTCATACAGACCGCTGTCGCCGAGCTTCTCTTCAACGGTAGCCAGCGTGGCGTTGAGCTTTTCCATCTCTTTTTCGAGACGGGCAATCTCTTTACGCAGCGGCTGCGTCTGGGTGCGCAGCTCCGCTTCACGGCGCTTCTGGTCTTTACGTGCCTGCGCGCTATTGGCGTTGTCTTTTGCCGACTCTTCCGGCTGGTTCTCCTGCTTCTGCACGTCCGTAAGCCACTGCTGGTAGTCTTCCAGATCGCCGTCGAACGGTTCGACTTTGCCATCGTGCACTAAGTAGAGATCGTCCGTGGTGGAGCGGATCAGGTGACGGTCGTGCGAAACCACCACCAGTGCGCCTTCGAACTCAATCAGCGCTTCGGTCAGCGCCTGACGCATATCGAGATCCAGGTGGTTGGTCGGTTCATCGAGCAGCAGCAGGTTCGGGCGCTGCCAGACGATCAGCGCCAGCACCAGACGGGCTTTTTCACCGCCCGAGAACCGCTCGGTGTTTTCGGTGACCTTATCACCCTGGAAGCCGAAGCCGCCGAGGTAGTCGCGCAGCTTCTGCTCCATCTCCTGCGGCGCCAGACGCGCGAGATGCTGAATCGGGGATTCATCCGCGCGTAAAAATTCCAGCTGATGCTGGGCGAAGTAACCCAGCTTGATGCCCTTCGCCAGACCGATTTCACCCTTGACCGGGTTAAGCTCGCCCGCCAGCAGTTTGATCAGCGTCGATTTACCGGCACCGTTGCGTCCCAGCAGACCAATACGTGAACCCGGCACCAGGTTGAGCTTGATGGAGTCGAGAATAATGCGGTCGGCATAGCCCGCGCTGACTTTTTCCATTTTCAGCAGCGGATTTGGCAGGCTTTCCGGGGCGCGGAAGCTGAAGTGGAACGGGTTGTCGACGTGCGCCGGGGCGATCATCTCCATGCGCTCCAGCATCTTGATGCGGCTCTGGGCCTGCTTTGCTTTTGACGCTTTGGCCTTGAAGCGATCCACAAAGCTCTGCAGATGCGCCACCCGCTGCTGCTGGCTTTCGTACATGGACTGCTGCTGGGCAAGACGCGTCGCGCGCTGGCGCTCGAAGGAGCTGTAGTTGCCGGTGTACTCGAACATCGTTTGCTGTTCGATATGAATGATTTTATCCACCACCGGGTCGAGGAAGTCGCGGTCGTGGGAGATCAGAATCAGAGTGCCCTGATAGCTCTTGAGCCACTTCTCCAGCCAAATAACCGCATCGAGATCGAGGTGGTTAGTCGGTTCATCGAGCAGCAGCAGGTCAGAGCGGCAGATCAGCGCCTGCGCCAGGTTGAGGCGCATACGCCAGCCGCCGGAGAAGTCGCTTACCGGGCGTTCCAGCTGTTCATTGCTGAAGCCCAGGCCGTGCAGCAGGCTGGAGGCGCGGGAGCGAATGGTCCACGCGTCGATAGCGTCCAGCTTGCCGTGAACGGTAGCAATGGCGTGGCCGTCGTTGCGCTCGTTAGCGGCGTTAAGTTCCGCCTCGAGCTTACGGTATTCCCGGTCGCCGTCGATAACATAGTCGAGTGCCGGTTCGCTCAGCGCCGGCGTCTCCTGGTTTACCCAGGCGAGCTGCCAGTTCCCCGGGAAGGTAAAGTTACCGCCATCCGCGCTAATCTCGTTTTTCAGCAACGCCAGCAGCGTGGATTTACCACAGCCGTTTTTGCCGACCAGACCCACTTTTTGGCCTGGGTTGATGGTAGCAGTGGCGTTATCCAGCAGGACGCGCACGCCGCGACGAATTTGTAACGAGGAGAAAACAATCATAGAAGCGCCGTATGTTCCGACTATGTTAATTTGTCATTATGATAATGTAAGGTGTGGGCCATTTTCCGCACCGGGCCGCCATGGTAGCCCAAAACAACAACGATACACAAAAACAGAAACAAGACCGGGAGGGGAATGATGTCTCAGACAGCAAAAGTGCTGCTGCTGTATGCCCATCCGGAATCTCAGGACTCGGTGGCAAACCGGGTGCTGCTTAAGCCGGCCACACAGCTCAGTAACGTGACGGTGCACGATCTCTACGCGCACTATCCTGATTTCTTTATTGATATTCCTTACGAGCAGGAACTGCTGCGTCAGCATGACGTGATTGTGTTCCAGCATCCGCTTTATACCTACAGCTGTCCGGCGCTGCTCAAAGAGTGGCTGGACCGCGTGCTGAGCCGGGGCTTCTCCAGCGGGGTGGGGGGCAACCAGCTGGCGGGAAAGTACTGGCGTAGCGTGATTACGACCGGTGAACCCGAAAGCGCTTACCGCCACGACGGGCTGAACCGTTATCCGATGAGCGACATTCTGCGGCCTTTCGAGCTGACGGCGGCAATGTGCCGTATGCACTGGATGAGCCCGATTATTGTCTACTGGGCCCGACGTCAGGATCCGAAAGAACTGGCCAGCCACGCCAGAGCCTATGGTGAATGGCTGGCGTCACCGATTCCGGCAGGAGGTCGTTAATGGAAGGATCGAATTTGCTCCTCGCCGGGGTGCTGTTTTTATTTGCGGCTGTCGTCGCGGTGCCGCTTGCTGCGCGTATTGGTATCGGTGCGGTACTGGGGTATCTGCTGGCGGGGATCGCGATTGGCCCCTGGGGACTGGGATTCATCAGCGATGTAGATGAAATTCTTCACTTCTCCGAACTGGGCGTGGTGTTCCTGATGTTCATCATCGGCCTTGAGCTCAACCCTTCTAAATTGTGGCAGCTTCGACGCTCCATCTTTGGCGTGGGTGCCGCGCAGGTGGTGTTCAGCGCCGCGATTCTGGGTGGCCTGTTAATGCTGACGAATTTCTCCTGGCAGGCGGCGGTGATAGGGGGGATAGGCCTTGCGATGTCGTCGACGGCGATGGCCCTGCAGCTGATGCGCGACAAGGGGATGAACCGCAACGAAGCCGGTCAGCTGGGTTTTTCGGTGCTGCTGTTCCAGGATTTGGCGGTCATCCCGGCGCTGGCGCTGGTGCCGCTGCTGGCGGGCTCCGGCGACGACCACTTCGACTGGGCGAAAATCGCGATGAAGGTGCTGGCCTTCGCGGGGATGCTAATTGGCGGACGTTTCCTGTTACGTCCGGTGTTCCGCTTTATTGCCGCGTCCGGCGTGCGCGAGGTGTTTACCGCCGCGACGCTGCTGCTGGTGCTGGGGTCGGCATTGTTTATGGACGCGCTGGGGCTGTCGATGGCGCTCGGGACCTTTATCGCCGGGGTGCTGCTGGCGGAAAGTGAATACCGGCACGAGCTGGAAATTGCCATCGATCCCTTTAAAGGGCTGCTGTTAGGCCTGTTCTTTATTTCGGTGGGGATGGCGCTCAACCTTGGCGTGCTCTATACCCATCTGCTGTGGGTTGTGGTGAGCGTGGCCATCCTGGTGGCGGTGAAAACGCTGGTGCTGTACGTCATGGCGCGCATTTACGGCCTGCGCAGTTCGGAACGCATGCAGTTTGCCAGCGTGTTAAGCCAGGGAGGCGAGTTCGCGTTTGTGCTGTTCTCTACCGCCTCGTCCCAGAAGCTGTTTAAAGACGACCAGATGGCGCTTTTGCTGGTGACGGTCACGCTGTCAATGATGACCACGCCGCTGTTGATGAAGCTGGTGGATAAACTGCTGTCGCGCCGCCTGAACCCGACAGACGATGAAGACGAAGCGCCGTGGGTGGAGGATGATAAGCCCCAGGTGATCGTGGTGGGCTTTGGCCGCTTTGGACAGGTGATCGGGCGTTTGCTGATGGCGAACAAAATGCGCATTACGGTGCTGGAGCGGGATATCAGCGCGGTCAACCTGATGCGCAAATACGGCTACAAGGTTTACTACGGCGATGCGACCCAGCTCGAGCTACTGCGCTCGGCGGGGGCAGAGGCGGCAGAGTCCATCGTCATTACCTGTAACGACCCGGAAGACACGATGAAGCTGGTGGATCTGTGCCAGCAGCATTTCCCGCATCTGCATATTCTGGCGCGTGCGCGGGGACGTGTTGAAGCTCACGAATTATTGCAGGCGGGTGTGAAACACTTCTCCCGTGAGACGTTCTCCAGTGCGCTGGAGCTGGGGCGCAAGGCGCTGATCTCGCTTGGCATGCATCCGCATCAGGCGCAGCGTGCCCAGATGCACTTCCGCCGGCTGGATATGCGGATGCTGCGCGAGCTGATGCCGGTACATACCGATACGGCGCAGATCTCCCGCGTGCGGGAAGCGCGTCGCGAGCTGGAGGAGATCTTCCAGCGTGAGATGCAGCAGGAACGACGCCAGCTCGATGGCTGGGATGAATTTGAATAAAGGGTAACGAAAGATGGCTGTACGTAAACGCTTTATCGCGGGTGCAAAATGCCCGACCTGCCAGGCGCAAGATACCCTGGCGATGTGGCGGGAAAATAATATTGATGTTGTTGAGTGTGTTAAGTGCGGTCACCAGATGCGTGAGGCCGATAAAGAAGCCCGCGATCACGTTCGCAAAGAAGAGCAAGTGATCGGCATTTTTCATCCAGACTAGCGATATGCTCTGAGTTTTTTTAAGCTTAAGGGTACACGGGTGCAGATTTCCGCTACAATCTGCGCCAGCAATTTTCCCACGCTCAGGAGATATCATGAAAGTAGCAAAAGACCTGGTGGTCAGCCTGGCCTATCAGGTACGTACAGAAGACGGTGTGTTGGTTGATGAGTCTCCGGTGAGTGCGCCGCTTGACTACCTGCATGGTCACGGTTCCCTGATTTCCGGCCTGGAAAACGCGCTGGAAGGTCATGAAGTTGGCGACAAATTTGACGTTGCTGTAGGCGCGAACGACGCTTACGGTCAGTATGACGACAACCTGGTTCAGCGCGTTCCTAAAGACGTCTTCATGGGCGTTGACGAACTGCAGGTTGGCATGCGCTTCCTGGCTGAAACTGACCAGGGTCCAGTTCCTGTTGAAATCACCGAAGTGGAAGATGACCACGTCGTGGTTGACGGTAACCACATGCTGGCTGGCCAGAACCTGAAGTTCAACGTCGAAGTTGTTGCGATCCGTGAAGCGACCGAAGAAGAGCTGGCTCATGGCCACGTTCACGGTGCGCACGGTCACGACCATGACCACGATCACGGCCACGATGGCTGCTGCGGTGGTCACGGCCACGACCATGGTCATGACCACGGCCACGGTAAAGGTGGTTGCGGTAACGGCGGCTGCGGCTGCCACTAATACCCGTCGTCTTTCAAGCCGCAGGTGCGTTGGCTGCGCTTTCAAACCCCGGTCACATAGTTATCTATGCTCCCGGGGATTTTCAAGCTTGCCGCCTTCCTGCGACTCGAAATCCATAGGGTATTTGTTATGTAGGCCCGGTAAGCTTCGCGCCACCGGGCACAAAAAAAGCGGGATAATCCCGCTTTTTTTACGCCTCAATAATGAGGAGGTGGCGTCTCTTCCGACTGAGAAGCAATGTTCGACGGCTGCGTAGCCTTCAGCTTTTCCGTCAGCAGGCGCATATGATCCCGCAGTTTCGCCATTTCGAGCTCATGTGCGGTCACGGTCTGGTTTAGCTCTTCGATGGTGATGTCCTGAAAAGCCAGGCGGCTTTCCAGCTCAGCCATTCTCGCTTCTATCGTTGTATCCTTCATCATTCACCTCGTTTATTTCAGATTCGCCATAATGGCCCAGCGGCGGCGCAGTTTAACTGAGTTTATCCTTAAGTACAGTTCGCATCCCTCTGGCAAGAAACTTATTTAAACAAAAATAGTCTGAAAAGTGGCGAGAATTGGACGTGTCTGTCTGTAGATTTCTTCTGCAACGTTTTATAGTACGTCACTCATTTACGTTTAACGCTGGGGTGAGAGTCCCCAGGCCCTGGAGATATGGATGAAATCACTGTTTAAAGTAACGCTGCTGGCGACGACGATGGCTGTTGCGCTGAACGCGCCGCTGTCATTCGCTGCTGATACTGCTGCGAAGCCTGCTGCCACTGCAGACAGCAAAGCGGCGTTCAAAAATGACGACCAGAAATCCGCCTACGCACTGGGCGCATCTCTGGGTCGTTACATGGAAAACTCTCTGAAAGAACAAGAGAAACTGGGCATCAAACTGGATAAAGCTCAGCTGATTGCGGGCGTTCAGGACGCATTTGCCGATAAGAGCAAGCTGTCTGACCAGGAAATTGAACAGACTCTGCAGGCGTTCGAAGCGCGTGTGAAGGGCGCCGCGCAGACCAAGATGGACGCGGACGCTAAAGACAACGAAGCGAAAGGCAAAGCTTACCGCGATGCCTTTGCTAAAGAGAAGGGTGTGAAAACCTCTTCGACTGGCCTGGTGTACAAAGTTGAGAAAGAAGGCACCGGCGATGCGCCTAAAGACAGCGATACGGTTGTTGTGAACTACAAAGGTACGCTGATCGACGGTAAAGAGTTTGATAACTCTTACACCCGCGGTGAGCCGCTCTCCTTCCGTCTGGATGGTGTGATCCCTGGCTGGACTGAAGGCCTGAAAAACATCAAGAAAGGCGGCAAGATCAAGATGGTTATTCCACCGGATCTGGCCTATGGCAAAACCGGCGTTCCAGGTATCCCTGCCAACTCTACCCTGGTCTTTGACGTAGAGCTGCTGGACATCAAACCGGCACCGAAAGCGGATGCCAAGGCAGATGCACCGGCTGACGATAAAGCCGCTGCCGCTAAGAAGTAATGCTGAAAAAAAACCGCCGCCTTTAAGGCGGCGGTTTTTTATTGTGGGGCAGATATAATTAACACTGGAAAGCGTTAGGCACGCTGTATTAATTTAGTTGTCCGTGTAGATAATGAGCCTGCCCTGAAAACCTAACGACAGGCTCCTGAAAAGGAGTGTTTTTTTCATGTCCAGGTCGCTTTTAACCAACGAAACCAGTGAACTTGATTTACTGGATCAACGTCCTTTCGATCAGACCGACTTCGATATTCTGAAATCCTATGAAGCGGTAGTGGACGGGTTAGCGATGCTCATTGGCTCCCACTGCGAAATCGTATTGCACTCCCTGCAAGATCTGAAGTGTTCCGCCATCCGCATTGCGAATGGTGAGCATACTGGCCGTAAAATTGGTTCGCCAATTACCGACCTTGCATTGCGTATGTTGCATGACATGACCGGCGCGGACAGCAGCGTCTCCAAATGCTATTTCACCCGCGCCAAAAGCGGCGTGCTGATGAAATCAGAAACCATCGCGATTCGAAACCGCGAGCATCGCGTGATTGGGCTGCTGTGCATCAACATGAACCTTGATGTGCCATTCTCGCAGATCATGAGCACCTTTGTTCCACCCGAAACGCCGGATGTTGGCTCTTCTGTTAACTTTGCCTCTTCCGTCGAAGATCTTGTGACGCAGACGCTGGAGTTCACTATTGAAGAGGTGAATGCCGACCGCAACGTCTCGAACAACGCCAAGAATCGTCAGATTGTGCTCAATCTCTATGAAAAAGGGATTTTTGATATTAAAGACGCCATCAACCAGGTGGCCGATCGTCTGAACATCTCCAAGCACACGGTCTATCTCTATATTCGCCAGTTCAAAAGCGGTGATTTCCTGGGACAAGACAAGTAATGCGTTTTGCGTTAATGGTGACCGGCCCGGCGTACGGGACTCAGCAGGCCAGCAGTGCGCTGCAGTTTGCGCATGCGCTGCTGGCAGCCGGACATGAGCTGGCGAGCGTCTTCTTCTATCGGGAAGGGGTGTATAACGCGAACCAGTTTACGTCACCGGCGAGCGATGAGTTTGACGTGGTGCGCGGCTGGCAGGCACTAAACGAAAAGCAGGGCGTAGAACTGCATATCTGCGTCGCGGCGGCACTGCGCCGCGGCGTGACAGATGCAACCGAAGCCGCGCGTCTTGGTTTATCGGGTTCTAACCTGCAGCCCGGTTTTTCGTTAAGTGGCCTGGGTGCGCTGGCACAGGCGGCGTTAACCTGCGACAGAGTGGTGCAATTCTGATGAAGCGCGTGGCATTTGTGTTTACGTCTGCGCCGCACGGCAGCGCTTCCGGCCGCGAAGGGCTCGATGCGTTACTTGCGACGTCCGCGCTGACCGAAGATATCGGCGTCTTCTTTTTGGGGGACGGGGTGTTTCAGCTTCTGGCGGGTCAGCGGCCACAGGCCATTCTGGCGCGGGATTACATCGCGACCTTCAAAGTGCTGCCGCTGTACGACATTGAAACCCTGTATGTCTGCGCCGACTCGCTGGCCGCTCGCGGTTTGGATGAGAAGACGCCTTTCGTGCTGGATGTGACCGTCGTGTCTTCTGCGGCATTGCGCGAACACCTTTCCCACTACGACACCGTTCTGACTTTCTGAGGCTGCCATGCTCCATACTCTGAGCCATTCACCATGGCAATGTGACATCGACGCGTTACTGAGTATGCTGCGCGACGGTGATGATCTGCTGCTGATTCAGGACGGCGTGCTTGCCGCACTTGAAGGCAGTCGTTTCGTTGAAATTCTCACGAATGCCCCCATAACAGTCTCTGCGCTGAAAGACGATCTGGATGCGCGGGGTCTTTCTGGTCAAATTTCAGCCAAAATTGACGTGGTTGGCTATACTGATTTCGTCAATCTTACTGTGACGCACGCCAGTCAAATGAACTGGTGATTTGAGATCGCTGTATATTTCTTGACACCTTTTCGACGTAGCCCTAAAATTTCGCGTCCTCATATTGTATGAGGTCGTTTTATTACGTGTTTACGAAGCAAAAGCTAAAACCAGGAGCTATTTAATGGCAACAGTTAACCAGCTGGTACGCAAACCACGTGCACGCAAAGTTGCGAAAAGCAACGTGCCTGCGCTGGAAGCCTGCCCGCAGAAACGTGGCGTATGTACTCGTGTATATACCACCACTCCTAAAAAACCAAACTCCGCACTGCGTAAAGTATGCCGTGTGCGTTTGACTAACGGTTTCGAAGTGACTTCCTACATCGGTGGTGAAGGTCACAACCTGCAGGAGCACTCCGTGATCCTGATCCGTGGCGGTCGTGTTAAAGACCTTCCGGGTGTTCGTTACCACACCGTTCGTGGTGCGCTGGACTGCTCAGGTGTTAAAGACCGTAAGCAGGCTCGCTCCAAGTACGGCGTGAAGCGTCCTAAGGCTTAATGGTTCTCCGTTAAGTAAGGCCAAACTGATTTATCTTAATGTCACACTAAACTCTTTGAGTTTTGGACAATCCTGAATTAACAACGGAGTATTCCCATGCCACGTCGTCGCGTCATTGGTCAGCGTAAAATTCTTCCAGATCCGAAATTCGGATCAGAACTGCTGGCAAAATTTGTCAATATCCTGATGGTAGATGGTAAAAAATCTACTGCAGAAGCAATCGTATACAGCGCGCTTGAGACCCTGGCTCAGCGTTCTGGTAAAAATGAACTGGAAGCTTTCGAAGTCGCTCTCGACAACGTTCGCCCAACTGTAGAAGTTAAGTCCCGCCGCGTTGGTGGTTCTACTTATCAGGTTCCAGTTGAAGTTCGTCCGGTTCGTCGTAATGCCCTGGCAATGCGTTGGATCGTTGAAGCTGCTCGTAAACGCGGTGATAAATCCATGGCTCTGCGTCTGGCGAACGAACTTTCTGATGCTGCAGACAACAAAGGTACTGCAGTTAAGAAACGTGAAGACGTTCACCGTATGGCAGAAGCCAACAAGGCGTTCGCACACTACCGTTGGTAATCCCTTCGGAGTCTTAGTCACCAGGCGGGCGCTTCAGAGAAGCCGCCCGCTCTGGGTAACTTAACTGAACGCCTAAAGATATAAACGAGGAATCAAATGGCTCGTACAACACCCATCGCACGCTACCGTAACATCGGTATCAGTGCGCACATCGACGCCGGTAAAACCACTACTACCGAACGTATTCTGTTCTACACCGGTGTAAACCACAAAATCGGTGAAGTTCATGACGGCGCAGCCACCATGGACTGGATGGAACAGGAGCAGGAGCGTGGTATCACTATCACCTCCGCAGCGACTACTGCATTCTGGTCAGGTATGGCTAAGCAGTACGAACCGCATCGCGTAAACATCATCGACACCCCAGGGCACGTTGACTTCACCATCGAAGTAGAACGTTCCATGCGTGTTCTTGACGGCGCGGTAATGGTTTATTGCGCAGTTGGTGGTGTTCAGCCACAGTCTGAAACCGTATGGCGTCAGGCGAACAAATATAAAGTTCCACGCATCGCGTTCGTTAACAAAATGGACCGTATGGGTGCTAACTTCCTGAAAGTTGTTGGTCAGATCAAAACCCGTCTGGGCGCGAACCCTGTTCCGCTGCAGCTGGCAATTGGTGCTGAAGAAGGCTTCACCGGCGTTATCGACCTGGTGAAAATGAAAGCCATCAACTGGAACGATGCAGACCAGGGCGTTACCTTCGAATACGAAGATATCCCAGCTGCAATGCAGGACCTGGCTGACGAATGGCACCAGAACCTGATCGAATCCGCTGCTGAAGCTTCTGAAGAGCTGATGGAGAAATACCTGGGTGGTGAAGAACTGACTGAAGAAGAGATCAAAAAAGCTCTGCGTCAGCGCGTTCTGAACAACGAAATCATCCTGGTAACCTGTGGTTCTGCGTTCAAGAACAAAGGTGTTCAGGCGATGCTGGATGCGGTAGTTGACTACCTGCCATCCCCAGTTGACGTTCCTGCGATCAACGGCATCCTGGACGACGGTAAAGATACCCCGGCTGAGCGTCACGCAAGCGACGAAGAGCCATTCTCTGCACTGGCGTTCAAAATTGCTACCGACCCATTCGTGGGTAACCTGACCTTCTTCCGCGTTTACTCTGGTGTGGTTAACTCCGGTGACACCATCCTGAACTCCGTGAAAGCGGCGCGTGAGCGTTTTGGCCGTATCGTACAGATGCACGCTAACAAACGTGAAGAGATCAAAGAAGTTCGTGCGGGCGACATCGCTGCAGCTATCGGTCTGAAAGACGTGACCACTGGTGACACCCTGTGTGACCCGGATCACCCGATCATTCTGGAGCGTATGGAATTCCCAGAGCCGGTAATCTCCATCGCAGTTGAACCAAAAACCAAAGCTGACCAGGAAAAAATGGGTCTGGCTCTGGGCCGTCTGGCGAAAGAAGACCCATCATTCCGCGTATGGACTGATGAAGAATCTAACCAGACCATCATCGCTGGTATGGGTGAACTGCACCTGGACATCATCGTTGACCGTATGAAGCGTGAATTCAACGTTGAAGCGAACGTGGGTAAACCTCAGGTTGCTTACCGCGAAGCGATTCGCGCGAAAGTTACCGACATTGAAGGTAAACACGCTAAGCAGTCTGGTGGTCGCGGTCAGTACGGTCACGTTGTGATCGACATGTACCCACTGGAGCCGGGCTCTAACCCGAAAGGTTACGAGTTCATCAACGACATCAAAGGTGGTGTAATTCCTGGCGAATACATCCCAGCCGTTGATAAAGGCATCCAGGAACAGCTGAAAGCGGGCCCTCTGGCTGGCTATCCGGTTGTTGACATGGGTGTTCGTCTGCACTTCGGTTCTTACCACGACGTTGACTCCTCTGAACTGGCGTTTAAACTGGCTGCGTCTATTGCCTTTAAAGAAGGCTTTAAGAAAGCAAAACCAGTTCTGCTTGAGCCAATCATGAAGGTTGAAGTAGAAACTCCTGAAGAGAACACCGGTGACGTTATCGGTGACTTGAGCCGTCGTCGCGGTATGCTGCGTGGTCAGGAATCCGAAGTAACTGGCGTTAAGATCCACGCTGAAGTTCCGCTGTCTGAAATGTTCGGATATGCAACTCAGCTGCGTTCTCTGACCAAAGGTCGTGCATCATACACCATGGAATTCCTGAAGTATGATGATGCGCCTAACAACGTTGCTCAGGCCGTTATTGAAGCCCGTGGTAAGTAATCCACAGGATTAAAACCTAAGTCCCGTGCTCTCTCCACAGGGGAGAGCACTATAGTAAGGAATATAGCCGTGTCTAAAGAAAAATTTGAACGTACAAAACCGCACGTCAACGTTGGTACTATCGGCCACGTTGACCATGGTAAAACTACCCTGACTGCTGCAATCACTACCGTTCTGGCTAAAACCTACGGTGGTTCTGCTCGTGCATTCGACCAGATCGATAACGCACCAGAAGAAAAAGCTCGTGGTATCACCATCAACACTTCCCACGTTGAGTATGACACCCCGACTCGTCACTACGCACACGTAGACTGCCCAGGCCACGCCGACTATGTTAAAAACATGATCACCGGTGCTGCGCAGATGGACGGCGCGATCCTGGTTGTTGCTGCGACTGACGGCCCAATGCCTCAGACTCGTGAGCACATCCTGCTGGGTCGTCAGGTAGGCGTTCCTTTCATCATCGTGTTCCTGAACAAATGCGACATGGTTGATGACGAAGAGCTGCTGGAACTGGTAGAGATGGAAGTTCGTGAACTGCTGTCTCAGTACGATTTCCCAGGCGACGATACCCCAATCGTTCGTGGTTCTGCTCTGAAAGCGCTGGAAGGCGAAGCTGAGTGGGAAGCGAAAATCATCGAACTGGCTGGCTTCCTGGATTCTTACATCCCAGAACCAGAGCGTGCGATTGACAAGCCATTCCTGCTGCCAATCGAAGACGTATTCTCCATCTCCGGTCGTGGTACCGTTGTTACCGGTCGTGTAGAGCGCGGTATCATCAAAGTTGGTGAAGAAGTTGAAATCGTTGGTATCAAAGAGACTGCGAAGTCTACCTGTACTGGCGTTGAAATGTTCCGCAAACTGCTGGACGAAGGCCGTGCTGGTGAGAACGTTGGTGTTCTGCTGCGTGGTATCAAACGTGAAGAAATCGAACGTGGTCAGGTTCTGGCTAAGCCAGGCTCAATCAAGCCACACACCAAGTTCGAATCTGAAGTGTACATCCTGTCCAAAGACGAAGGCGGCCGTCATACTCCGTTCTTCAAAGGCTACCGTCCACAGTTCTACTTCCGTACAACTGACGTGACCGGTACCATCGAACTGCCAGAAGGCGTTGAGATGGTAATGCCAGGCGACAACATCAAGATGGTTGTGACTCTGATCCACCCAATCGCGATGGACGACGGTCTGCGTTTCGCAATCCGTGAAGGCGGCCGTACCGTTGGCGCGGGCGTTGTTGCTAAAGTTCTGGGCTAATTAATTATCCCCGAATAAAAAAAGGACGCTTCGGCGTCCTTTTTTGTTTTCTGCCGCTCAGGCGTTGTCACAAAATTTCGCATTTTTTGCCTGCTCCCGCCCCGCATTCTGGCGTTTGTGCTATTGTAATCATAACCATTCTCACTTACACTTTGCGCATAATTTGAACGGGAGTTTCTATGTACGTTTGTTTATGTAATGGTGTAAGCGACAAAAAAATACGTCAGGCCGTTCGCCAGTTTCAGCCCCAGTCATTCCAGCAGCTTCGCAAATTTGTTCCGGTGGGAAATCAATGCGGTAAATGTGTACGTGCTGCGCGAGAGATCATGCAGGACGAACTGATGCAGATCCCGGAATACAAAGAGATCGCGTAAGCGCCCATCTTTTTTTTGACATCCCTGTAGCCCGATCTACGCTTCAATGAGTGGAAGCGGAGGGACTATATAATGAAAGGTGATGTTAAAATCATAAGTTATCTCAATAAATTATTGGGAAATGAGCTTGTCGCAATAAACCAGTATTTTCTTCACGCGAGAATGTTCAAAAACTGGGGACTCAAACGTTTAAACGACGTTGAGTACCATGAATCTATAGATGAGATGAAACACGCTGATAAATATATCGAGCGTATTTTATTCCTTGAAGGCATTCCAAACCTGCAGGATCTCGGCAAGCTGGGTATCGGAGAGGATGTCGAAGAGATGCTGCGTTCCGACCTCAGGCTGGAACTTGAAGGTGCTAAAGATCTCCGTGAAGCCATTGCCTATGCTGACAGCGTACATGACTACGTCAGCCGCGATATGATGATCCAGATCCTGGCCGATGAAGAAGGGCATATAGACTGGCTGGAAACAGAGCTGGATCTCATTGCTAAAATTGGCCTGCAAAACTATCTTCAGTCACAGATTAAAGTGGAAGAATAAGCAACGTCTTCCAGCCTACGCATAAACCCGCTGCTGCCAGAAATGGCCCAAAAGGCAGCGGGTTTTTTATTGCCTTCTTATCAGGGCGAATGAACGAAAAGACAAGAATGCAAAGAAGCGCCATCAGTGCCGCGAGTAACGCCAGCGTAGGCAGTACGCACCAGCCGTGCCATGCACCAAGCGCCGCCAGGTATTTCACATCGCCATATCCCATACCTTCACGCCGGTAGATAAACCAGTAGCCCCAGTAAATAACGGCAAAGCCAATATATCCAGCCATCGCACCCGCCACCGCGCTCGGCAGAAAATCAGGTTGGATACAGAGCTGGAAGAGCAGCCCCGCCCATAGCAGCGGGCAGAGAAATTTATCGGGAAGCAGACCGTAGCGAATATCGGCATGTACCAGTAAGGCAGTCAGTGAAAGATAGATCAGCAGAAAGGGGAGGGTGGTTAGCATGTAAAAGGCCTCAAACGGGTTTGAGCGCATAGTCGTTATAATCGGCCTGTCCGGCAATGCACAAAAAACGGAGATGCGTAGCGGCTCGAAACAAAGCATCGCCGTAGAATACATTGCATAAAACGTTGCGCGCTCTTACGCACCCTGCGACATTGGCGCTTAATTTCTAAACGGCACTTGCGTCTTGCCCAGATTTACGTATAATGCGCGGGCTTGTCGTAATTGACGGCGGGTTCAATCAGAACCAGAGTAGCTCATTTTGTTACTCAACAATGCTCCCAATTGGGGAGCTACGTAAGAACGGTTACACTCTCCCATCAATCGTAATGGGTTTGAGGAGTAATCATTTTCGTTTATAAAATAATTGGAGCTCTGGTCTCATGCAGAACCAAAGAATCCGTATCCGCCTTAAAGCGTTTGATCATCGTCTGATCGATCAATCAACCGCGGAAATCGTCGAGACTGCTAAGCGCACTGGTGCGCAAGTCCGTGGTCCGATCCCGCTGCCGACCCGCAAAGAGCGCTTCACCGTTCTGATCTCTCCGCACGTTAACAAAGACGCGCGCGATCAGTACGAAATCCGCACTCACAAGCGTCTGGTTGACATCGTTGAGCCAACTGAGAAAACCGTTGATGCTCTGATGCGTCTGGATCTGGCTGCCGGTGTAGACGTGCAGATCAGCCTGGGTTAATCAGGTCATCGAGCGATTGAGAGGTTGAAACAATGATTGGTTTAGTCGGTAAAAAAGTGGGTATGACCCGCATCTTCACTGAAGATGGCGTTTCTATCCCAGTAACCGTAATCGAAGTTGAAGCAAACCGCGTTACTCAGGTTAAAGATCTGGCTAACGATGGCTACCGCGCTATTCAGGTTACCACTGGTGCTAAAAAAGCTAACCGTGTAACCAAACCAGAAGCGGGTCACTTCGCTAAAGCTGGCGTAGAAGCTGGCCGTGGTCTGTGGGAATTCCGTCTTGCTGAAGGCGAAGAGTTCACCGTAGGTCAGGACATTAGCGTTGAGCTGTTTGCTGACGTTAAAAAAGTTGACGTAACCGGTACCTCTAAAGGTAAAGGTTTTGCTGGTACCGTTAAGCGCTGGAACTTCCGTACCCAGGACGCTACCCACGGTAACTCCTTGTCTCACCGCGTTCCGGGTTCTATCGGTCAGAACCAGACTCCGGGCAAAGTGTTCAAAGGCAAGAAAATGGCAGGTCAGCTGGGCAACGAACGTGTAACCGTTCAGAGCCTGGACGTAGTACGTGTTGACGCTGAGCGCAACCTGCTGCTGGTTAAAGGTGCGGTCCCGGGTGCAACCGGTAGCGACCTGATCGTTAAACCAGCTGTGAAGGCGTAAGGGGATAGCAATGGAATTAGTATTGAAAGACGCGCAGAGCGCGCTGACTGTTTCCGAAACTACCTTCGGTCGTGATTTCAACGAAGCGCTGGTTCACCAGGTTGTTGTTGCTTATGCAGCTGGTGCTCGTCAGGGTACTCGTGCTCAGAAGACTCGTGCTGAAGTAACTGGTTCTGGCAAAAAGCCATGGCGCCAGAAAGGTACCGGCCGTGCGCGTTCAGGTTCTATCAAGAGCCCGATCTGGCGTTCAGGTGGCGTGACCTTCGCTGCGCGTCCACAGGACCACAGTCAAAAAGTTAACAAAAAGATGTACCGCGGCGCGCTGAAAAGCATCCTGTCCGAACTGGTACGTCAGGATCGTCTGATCGTTGTCGAGAAGTTCTCTGTTGAAGCGCCTAAAACTAAGCTGCTGGCACAGAAACTGAAAGACATGGCTCTGGAAGATGTGCTGATCATCACCGGTGAGCTGGACGAGAACCTGTTCCTGGCCGCACGTAACCTGCACAAGGTTGACGTACGCGATGCGACTGGTATCGACCCGGTTAGCCTGATCGCCTTCGACAAAGTCGTAATGACTGCTGATGCTGTTAAGCAAGTTGAGGAGATGCTGGCATGATTCGTGAAGAACGTCTGCTGAAGGTGCTTCGCGCACCGCACGTTTCTGAAAAAGCGTCTACTGCGATGGAAAAAACAAACACCATCGTTCTCAAAGTTGCTAAAGACGCGACCAAAGCAGAGATCAAAGCTGCTGTGCAGAAACTGTTTGAAGTCGAAGTCGAAGTCGTTAACACCCTGGTAGTTAAAGGGAAAGTTAAACGTCACGGACAGCGTATCGGTCGTCGTAGCGACTGGAAAAAAGCTTACGTCACCCTGAAAGAAGGCCAGAATCTGGACTTCGTTGGCGGCGCTGAGTAAGTCGGAGGAGTAATACAATGGCAGTTGTTAAATGTAAACCGACATCTCCGGGTCGTCGCCACGTAGTTAAAGTGGTTAACCCTGAGCTGCACAAGGGCAAACCTTTTGCTCCGTTGCTGGAAAAAAACAGCAAATCCGGTGGTCGTAACAACAATGGCCGTATCACCACTCGTCACATCGGTGGTGGCCACAAGCAGGCTTATCGTATTGTTGACTTCAAACGCAACAAAGACGGTATCCCAGCAGTTGTTGAACGTCTTGAGTACGATCCGAACCGTTCCGCGAACATCGCGCTGGTTCTGTACAAAGATGGCGAACGCCGTTACATCCTGGCCCCTAAAGGCCTGAAAGCTGGCGACCAGATTCAGTCTGGCGTTGATGCTGCAATCAAAGCAGGCAACACCCTGCCGATGCGCAATATCCCGGTTGGTTCTACCGTTCATAACGTAGAAATGAAACCAGGTAAAGGCGGTCAGCTGGCGCGTTCCGCGGGTACTTACGTTCAGATCGTTGCGCGTGATGGTGCTTATGTCACCCTGCGTCTGCGTTCTGGTGAAATGCGTAAAGTCGAAGCAGACTGCCGCGCTACTCTGGGCGAAGTTGGCAATGCTGAGCATATGCTGCGCGTTCTGGGTAAAGCAGGTGCTGCACGCTGGCGTGGTGTTCGTCCTACCGTTCGCGGTACTGCGATGAACCCAGTCGACCACCCACATGGTGGTGGTGAAGGTCGTAACTTTGGTAAGCACCCGGTATCTCCGTGGGGCGTTCAGACCAAAGGTAAGAAGACCCGCAGCAACAAGCGTACTGATAAATTTATCGTACGTCGCCGTAGCAAATAATTTTAGAGGATAAGCCATGCCACGTTCTCTCAAGAAAGGTCCTTTTATTGACCTGCACTTGCTGAAGAAGGTAGAGAAAGCGGTGGAAAGCGGAGACAAGAAGCCCCTGCGCACTTGGTCCCGTCGTTCAACGATCTTTCCTAACATGATCGGTTTGACCATCGCTGTCCATAATGGTCGTCAGCACGTTCCAGTCTTTGTTACCGACGAAATGGTTGGTCACAAACTGGGTGAATTCGCACCGACTCGTACTTATCGCGGCCACGCTGCTGATAAAAAAGCGAAGAAGAAATAAGGTAGGAGGAAGAGATGGAAACTTTAGCTCAACATCGCCATGCTCGTTCTTCTGCACAGAAGGTTCGCCTTGTTGCTGACCTGATTCGCGGTAAGAAAGTGTCGCAGGCCCTGGACATCCTGACCTATACCAACAAGAAAGCTGCGGTATTGGTCAAGAAAGTACTGGAATCTGCCATTGCTAACGCTGAACACAACGATGGCGCTGACATCGACGATCTGAAAGTCGCGAAAATTTTCGTAGATGAAGGCCCAAGCATGAAGCGCATTATGCCGCGTGCGAAAGGTCGTGCAGATCGCATCCTGAAGCGCACCAGCCACATTACTGTGGTTGTGTCCGATCGCTGAGACTCTGGAGACTAGCAATGGGTCAGAAAGTACATCCTAATGGTATTCGCCTGGGTATTGTAAAACCATGGAACTCTACCTGGTTTGCGAACACCAAAGAATTCGCTGACAACCTGGACAGCGATTTTAAAGTACGTCAGTACCTGACGAAGGAACTGGCTAAAGCGTCTGTATCTCGTATCGTTATCGAGCGTCCAGCGAAGAGCATCCGTGTGACTATTCACACTGCTCGTCCTGGCATCGTTATCGGTAAGAAAGGCGAAGACGTAGAAAAACTGCGCAAGGTCGTAGCGGATATCGCTGGCGTTCCTGCACAGATCAATATCGCTGAAGTTCGTAAGCCTGAACTGGACGCTAAATTGGTTGCTGACAGCATCACTTCTCAGCTGGAACGTCGTGTAATGTTCCGTCGTGCTATGAAGCGTGCTGTACAGAACGCAATGCGTCTGGGCGCTAAAGGTATCAAAGTTGAAGTTAGCGGCCGTCTGGGCGGCGCGGAAATCGCACGTACCGAATGGTACCGTGAAGGTCGCGTACCGCTGCACACTCTGCGTGCTGACATCGACTACAACACCTCTGAAGCGCACACCACTTACGGTGTAATCGGCGTTAAGGTATGGATCTTCAAAGGTGAGATCCTGGGTGGTATGGCTGCTGTTGAACAACCGGAAAAACCGGCTGCTCAACCTAAAAAGCAGCAGCGTAAAGGCCGTAAATAAGGAGCGTCGCTGATGTTACAACCAAAGCGTACAAAATTCCGTAAAGTGCACAAAGGCCGCAACCGTGGTCTGGCGCAGGGTACGGATGTTAGCTTCGGCACTTTCGGTCTGAAAGCTGTTGGCCGTGGTCGTCTGACTGCACGTCAGATCGAAGCAGCACGTCGTGCAATGACCCGTGCAGTTAAGCGTCAAGGTAAGATCTGGATCCGTGTATTCCCGGACAAACCGATCACCGAGAAGCCGCTGGAAGTTCGTATGGGTAAAGGTAAAGGTAACGTGGAGTACTGGGTTGCCTTGATCCAACCGGGCAAAGTCCTTTATGAAATGGACGGTGTTCCGGAAGAGCTGGCCCGTGAAGCCTTCGGCCTGGCAGCAGCGAAACTGCCTATCAAAACCACCTTTGTAACTAAGACGGTGATGTAATGAAAGCAAAAGAGCTGCGTGAAAAAAGCGTTGAAGAGCTGAACGCTGAGCTGCTGAACCTGCTGCGTGAGCAGTTCAACCTGCGTATGCAGGCTGCAAGTGGCCAGCTGCAACAGACTCACCTGCTGAAGCAAGTGCGTCGCAATGTTGCACGCGTTAAGACTTTACTGACTCAGAAGGCGGGTGCGTAATGACCGATAAAATCCGTACTCTGCAAGGTCGTGTTGTTAGCGACAAAATGGAGAAATCCATTGTTGTAGCTATCGAACGTATTGTGAAACACCCGATCTACGGTAAATTCATCAAGCGTACGACCAAACTGCACGTACATGACGAGAACAACGAATGTGGTATCGGCGACAAGGTTGAAATCCGTGAATGCCGTCCACTGTCCAAGACTAAGTCCTGGACGCTGGTTCGCGTTGTAGAGAAAGCGGTTCTGTAATACAGTACGCCTTCTCAATACGAATAAACGGCTCAGCGATGAGCCGTTTATTTTTTCTACCCATATTGCAGAAGCGGTGTTATAATGCCGCGCCCTCGATATGGGGCTTTTTAACGGCTCTGATTTTAGAGTCTCAGGTAGTAGTTGACATTAGCGGAGCACTAAAATGATCCAAGAACAGACTATGCTGAACGTCGCCGACAACTCCGGTGCACGTCGCGTAATGTGTATCAAGGTTCTGGGTGGCTCGCACCGTCGCTACGCAGGCGTAGGCGACATCATCAAGATCACCATCAAGGAAGCAATTCCACGTGGTAAGGTCAAAAAAGGTGATGTGCTGAAGGCGGTAGTGGTGCGCACCAAGAAGGGTGTTCGTCGCCCTGACGGTTCTGTCATTCGCTTCGATGGTAATGCATGCGTTATTTTAAACAATAACAGCGAGCAGCCTATCGGCACGCGTATCTTTGGGCCGGTAACTCGTGAACTTCGTACTGAAAAGTTCATGAAAATTATCTCTCTGGCACCAGAAGTACTCTAAGGAGCGAATCATGGCAGCGAAAATCCGTCGTGATGACGAAGTTATCGTGTTAACCGGTAAAGATAAAGGTAAACGCGGTAAAGTAAAAAATGTTCTGTCTTCCGGCAAACTTGTCGTTGAAGGTATCAACCTGGTTAAGAAACATCAGAAGCCGGTTCCGGCCCTGAACCAACCAGGTGGCATCGTTGAAAAAGAAGCTGCTATTCAGGTTTCTAACGTTGCAATCTTCAATGCGGCTACCGGCAAGGCTGACCGTGTAGGCTTTAGATTCGAAGACGGCAAAAAAGTCCGTTTCTTCAAGTCTAACAGCGAAACTATCAAGTAATTTGGAGTAGTACGATGGCGAAACTGCATGATTACTACAAAGACGAAGTAGTTAAGAAACTCATGACCGAGTTTAACTACAATTCTGTCATGCAAGTCCCTCGGGTCGAGAAGATCACCCTGAACATGGGTGTTGGTGAAGCGATCGCTGACAAGAAACTGCTGGATAACGCAGCAGCTGACCTGACAGCAATCTCCGGTCAAAAACCGCTGATCACCAAAGCACGCAAATCTGTTGCAGGCTTCAAAATCCGTCAGGGCTATCCGATCGGCTGTAAAGTAACTCTGCGTGGCGAACGCATGTGGGAGTTCTTTGAGCGCCTGATCACTATTGCTGTTCCACGTATCCGTGACTTCCGTGGCTTGT
Source organism: Enterobacter sp. SGAir0187 (assembly GCF_002952735.2). NCBI lineage: Bacteria > Pseudomonadati > Pseudomonadota > Gammaproteobacteria > Enterobacterales > Enterobacteriaceae > Enterobacter > Enterobacter sp. SGAir0187. Next base: position 3,009,091 of record NZ_CP025034.2, read on the forward strand.
CCGCTAAGTCTTTCGACGGTCGTGGTAACTACAGCATGGGTGTCCGTGAGCAGATCATCTTCCCAGAAATCGACTACGATAAAGTCGACCGCGTGCGTGGTTTGGATATTACCATTACCACTACTGCGAAATCTGACGAAGAAGGCCGTGCTCTGCTGGCTGCCTTTGACTTCCCGTTCCGCAAGTAAGGTAGGGTTACTGAATGGCTAAGCAATCAATGAAAGCACGCGAAGTAAAGCGCGTAGCTTTAGCTGATAAATTCTTCGCTAAACGCGCTGAACTGAAAGCGATCATTTCTGATGTGAACGCTTCCGACGAAGATCGTTGGAATGCGGTTCTCAAGCTGCAGTCTCTGCCGCGTGATTCCAGCCCGTCTCGTCAGCGTAACCGCTGTCGTCAAACAGGTCGTCCACATGGTTATGTGGGCAAGTTTGGGTTGAGCCGTATCAAACTGCGTGAAGCCGCTATGCGCGGTGAAGTGCCAGGCTTGAAAAAGGCTAGCTGGTAATTACCAATTGAATCACGGGAGTAAAGACAGATGAGCATGCAAGATCCGATCGCGGATATGCTGACCCGTATCCGTAACGGTCAGGCCGCGAACAAAGTTGCGGTCACCATGCCTTCCGCCAAGCTGAAAGTGGCAATTGCCAACGTGCTGAAGGAAGAAGGTTTTATCGAAGATTTTAAAGTTGAAGGCGACACCAAGCCGGAACTGGAACTTACTCTCAAGTATTTCCAGGGTAAAGCTGTTGTAGAAAGCATTCAGCGTGTCAGCCGCCCAGGCCTGCGCATCTATAAGAAAAAAGATGAGCTGCCAAAAGTTATGGCTGGTCTTGGTATCGCAGTTGTTTCTACCTCTAAAGGTGTTATGACTGATCGTGCAGCGCGCCAGGCTGGTCTTGGTGGCGAAATTATCTGCTACGTAGCCTAATCGGAGGAAAGAATGTCTCGTGTTGCTAAAGCACCGGTCGTTATTCCTGCCGGCGTTGATGTAAAAATCGACGGTCAGGTTATTACGATCAAAGGTAAAAACGGCGAGCTGACTCGTACCCTCAACAAAGCTGTTGAAGTTAAACATGCAGATAACGCTCTGACCTTCGGTCCACGTGATGGTTTCGTGGATGGATGGGCTCAGGCTGGTACCGCGCGTGCCCTGCTGAACTCAATGGTTGTTGGTGTTACCGAAGGCTTCACTAAAAAGCTTCAGCTGGTTGGTGTAGGTTATCGTGCAGCTATCAAAGGGAATGCAGTAGGCCTGTCTCTGGGCTTCTCACACCCTGTTGAGCATCCGCTGCCGGCCGGTATCACTGCAGAATGCCCGACTCAAACTGAAATCGTGCTGAAAGGCGCTGATAAACAGCTGATCGGTCAGGTTGCAGCAGATCTGCGTGCCTACCGTCGTCCTGAGCCTTACAAAGGCAAGGGTGTTCGTTACGCCGACGAAGTCGTGCGTACCAAAGAGGCTAAGAAGAAGTAAGGTAACACTATGGATAAGAAATCTGCTCGTATCCGTCGTGCGACCCGCGCACGCCGCAAGCTCAAAGAGCTGGGTGCAACTCGCCTGGTGGTACATCGTACCCCGCGTCATATTTACGCACAGGTAATTGCACCGAACGGTTCTGAAGTTCTGGTAGCTGCTTCTACTGTAGAAAAAGCTATCTCAGAACAATTGAAGTACACCGGTAACAAAGACGCCGCTGCAGCTGTAGGTAAAGCTGTTGCTGAACGCGCTCTGGAAAAAGGCATCAGCAATGTTTCCTTTGACCGTTCCGGGTTCCAATATCATGGTCGTGTCCAGGCACTGGCAGATGCTGCCCGTGAAGCTGGCCTTCAGTTCTAAGGTAGAGGTGTAAGATGGCTCACATCGAAAAACAGGCTGGCGAACTGCAGGAAAAGCTGATCGCGGTAAACCGCGTATCTAAAACCGTTAAAGGTGGTCGTATTTTCTCCTTCACAGCTCTGACTGTAGTAGGCGATGGTAACGGTCGCGTTGGTTTTGGTTACGGTAAAGCGCGTGAAGTTCCAGCAGCGATCCAGAAAGCGATGGAAAAAGCCCGTCGCAACATGATTAACGTCGCGCTGAACAACGGCACCCTGCAGCACCCAGTTAAAGGTGTTCACACGGGTTCTCGTGTATTCATGCAGCCAGCTTCAGAAGGTACCGGTATCATCGCCGGTGGTGCAATGCGCGCCGTTCTGGAAGTTGCTGGGGTTCATAACGTTCTGGCTAAAGCATATGGTTCCACCAACCCGATCAACGTGGTTCGTGCAACTATTGATGGCCTGGAAAATATGAATTCTCCAGAAATGGTCGCTGCCAAGCGTGGTAAATCCGTTGAAGAAATTCTGGGGTAATTGACCATGGCAAAGACTATTAAAATCACTCAAACCCGCAGTGCAATCGGTCGTCTGCCGAAACACAAGGCAACGCTGCTTGGCCTGGGTCTGCGTCGTATTGGTCATACCGTTGAGCGCGAGGATACTCCTGCTGTTCGTGGTATGGTCAACGCGGTTTACTTCATGGTTAAAGTTGAGGAGTAAGAGATGCGTTTAAATACTCTGTCTCCGGCCGAAGGCTCTAAAAAGGCGGGTAAACGCCTGGGTCGTGGTATCGGTTCTGGCCTCGGCAAAACCGGTGGTCGTGGTCACAAAGGTCAGAACTCTCGTTCTGGCGGTGGCGTACGTCGCGGTTTCGAGGGTGGCCAGATGCCACTGTACCGTCGTCTGCCGAAGTTCGGCTTCACCTCTCGTAAAGCAGCGATCACAGCGGAAATCCGTCTGTCTGACCTGGCGAAAGTTGAAGGCGGCGTTGTAGACCTGAACACGCTGAAAGCAGCAAACATTATCGGTATCCAGATCGAGTTCGCGAAAGTGATCCTGGCTGGTGAAGTTTCTACTCCGGTAACTGTTCGTGGCCTGCGTGTTACTAAAGGTGCTCGTGCTGCTATCGAAGCTGCTGGCGGTAAAATTGAGGAATAAGTAGCAGATGGCTAAGCAACCGGGATTAGATTTTCAAAGTGCCAAAGGTGGATTTGGCGAGCTGAAACGCAGACTGCTGTTTGTTATCGGCGCGCTGATTGTGTTCCGTATTGGCTCTTTTATTCCGATCCCTGGTATCGATGCCGCTGTACTTGCCAAACTGCTTGAGCAACAGCGAGGCACCATCATTGAAATGTTCAACATGTTCTCTGGTGGTGCTCTCAGCCGTGCTTCTATCTTCGCATTGGGTATTATGCCGTACATTTCGGCATCTATTATTATCCAGCTGCTGACGGTCGTTCATCCGGCCCTGGCAGAGTTGAAGAAAGAAGGGGAGTCTGGACGTCGTAAGATTAGTCAGTACACCCGTTACGGTACTCTGGTGCTGGCAATATTCCAGTCGATCGGTATTGCTACCGGTCTTCCGAATATGCCTGGTATGCAGGGCCTGGTGTTAAACCCGGGCTTTGCATTCTACTTCACCGCTGTTGTAAGTCTGGTCACAGGGACAATGTTCCTGATGTGGCTCGGCGAACAGATTACTGAGCGCGGTATCGGTAACGGTATCTCAATCATTATCTTCGCCGGTATTGTTGCGGGCCTCCCGCCAGCCATCGCCCACACTATCGAGCAAGCGCGTCAAGGCGACCTGCACTTCCTCCTGTTGCTGTTGGTTGCAGTATTAGTATTTGCAGTGACGTTCTTTGTTGTCTTCGTTGAACGTGGTCAACGCCGCATTGTGGTGAACTACGCTAAACGTCAGCAAGGTCGTCGTGTCTATGCTGCACAGAGCACACATTTACCGCTGAAAGTGAACATGGCGGGGGTTATCCCGGCTATCTTCGCTTCCAGTATTATTCTGTTCCCGGCGACCATCGCGTCATGGTTCGGGGGCGGTACTGGTTGGAACTGGCTGACAACAATTTCGCTGTATTTGCAGCCTGGGCAACCACTTTATGTGTTACTCTATGCGTCTGCGATCATCTTCTTCTGTTTCTTCTACACGGCGTTGGTCTTCAACCCGCGTGAAACAGCAGATAACCTGAAGAAGTCCGGTGCATTTGTACCAGGAATTCGTCCGGGAGAGCAAACGGCGAAGTATATCGATAAAGTAATGACCCGCCTGACTTTGGTTGGTGCGCTCTATATTACTTTTATCTGCCTGATCCCGGAGTTCATGCGTGATGCAATGAAAGTACCGTTCTACTTCGGTGGGACCTCACTGCTTATCGTTGTTGTCGTGATTATGGACTTTATGGCTCAAGTGCAAACTCTGATGATGTCCAGTCAGTATGAGTCTGCATTGAAGAAGGCGAACCTGAAAGGCTACGGCCGCTAATTGGTCGCCTGAGAAGTTACGGAGAGTAAAAATGAAAGTTCGTGCTTCCGTCAAGAAATTATGCCGTAACTGCAAAATCGTTAAGCGTGATGGTGTCATCCGTGTGATTTGCAGTGCCGAGCCGAAGCATAAACAGCGCCAAGGCTGATTATTTCGCATATTTTTCTTGCAAAGTTGGGTTGAGCTGGCTAGATTAGCCAGCCAATCTTTTGTATGTCTGTACGTTTCCATTTGAGTATCCTGAAAACGGGCTTTTCAGCATGGTGCGTACATATTAAATAGTAGGAGTGCATAGTGGCCCGTATAGCAGGCATTAACATTCCTGATCAGAAACATGCTGTGATCGCATTAACTTCGATCTACGGCGTCGGCAAGACCCGTTCTAAAGCCATTCTGGCTGCAGCGGGTATCGCTGAAGATGTTAAGATCAGTGAGCTGTCTGAAGAACAAATCGACACGCTGCGTGACGAAGTTGCCAAATTTGTCGTTGAAGGTGATCTGCGCCGTGAAATCAGCATGAGCATCAAGCGCCTGATGGATCTTGGTTGCTATCGCGGTTTGCGTCATCGTCGTGGTCTGCCAGTGCGCGGTCAGCGTACTAAGACCAACGCACGTACCCGTAAGGGTCCGCGCAAACCGATCAAGAAATAATCGGGGTGATTGAATAATGGCAAAGGCACCAGTTCGTGCACGTAAACGTGTAAGAAAACAAGTCTCTGACGGCGTGGCTCATATCCATGCTTCTTTCAACAACACCATCGTTACTATTACTGATCGTCAGGGTAACGCATTGGGTTGGGCAACAGCCGGTGGTTCCGGTTTCCGTGGTTCTCGCAAATCCACTCCGTTCGCAGCTCAGGTTGCAGCAGAGCGTTGCGCTGAAGCCGTAAAAGAATACGGCATCAAGAATCTGGAAGTTATGGTTAAAGGTCCGGGTCCGGGTCGTGAATCTACTGTTCGCGCTCTGAACGCCGCTGGTTTCCGCATCACGAATATTACTGATGTGACTCCGATCCCTCATAACGGTTGTCGTCCGCCGAAAAAACGTCGCGTATAACGCTCCGTTTTTTAGGTTAGTTGGAGATAGAAAATGGCAAGATATTTGGGTCCTAAGCTCAAGCTGAGCCGTCGTGAGGGCACCGACTTATTCCTTAAGTCTGGCGTTCGCGCGATCGATACCAAGTGTAAAATTGAACAAGCTCCTGGCCAGCACGGTGCGCGTAAACCGCGTCTGTCTGACTATGGTGTGCAGTTGCGTGAAAAGCAAAAAGTTCGCCGTATGTACGGTGTGCTGGAGCGTCAGTTCCGTAACTACTATAAAGAAGCAGCACGTCTGAAAGGCAACACAGGTGAAAACCTGCTCGCTCTGCTGGAAGGTCGTCTGGACAACGTTGTATACCGTATGGGCTTCGGCGCTACTCGTGCTGAATCACGTCAGCTGGTTAGCCACAAAGCAATCATGGTAAACGGTCGTGTTGTTAACATCGCTTCTTATCAGGTTAAAGCGAATGACGTTGTTAGCATTCGTGAGAAAGCGAAAAAGCAATCTCGCGTGAAGGCCGCTCTGGAGCTGGCTGAGCAGCGTGAAAAGCCAACCTGGCTGGAAGTTGATGCTGGCAAGATGGAAGGTACGTTCAAGCGTCAGCCAGAACGTTCTGATCTGTCTGCGGACATTAACGAACACCTGATCGTCGAGCTTTACTCCAAGTAAAGCTTAGTACCAAAGAGAGGACACAATGCAGGGTTCTGTGACAGAGTTTCTAAAACCGCGCCTGGTAGATATCGAGCAAGTGAGTTCGACGCACGCCAAGGTGACCCTTGAGCCTTTAGAGCGTGGCTTTGGCCATACTCTGGGTAACGCACTGCGCCGTATTCTGCTCTCATCGATGCCGGGTTGCGCGGTGACCGAGGTTGAGATTGATGGTGTACTTCATGAGTACAGCACCAAAGAAGGCGTTCAGGAAGATATCCTTGAAATCCTGCTCAACCTGAAAGGGCTGGCGGTGAGAGTTCAGGGTAAAGATGAAGTTATTCTTACTCTGAATAAATCTGGCATTGGCCCTGTGACTGCAGCCGACATCACCCACGACGGTGATGTTGAAATCGTCAAGCCGCAGCACGTGATCTGCCACCTGACCGATGAGAACGCAGCTATTAGCATGCGTATCAAAGTTCAGCGCGGTCGTGGTTATGTGCCGGCTTCTGCCCGAATTCATTCGGAAGAAGATGAGCGCCCAATCGGCCGTCTGCTGGTCGACGCATGCTACAGCCCTGTAGAGCGTATTGCCTACAATGTTGAAGCAGCGCGTGTAGAACAGCGTACCGACCTGGACAAGCTGGTCATCGAAATGGAAACCAACGGCACAATCGATCCTGAAGAGGCGATTCGTCGTGCGGCAACCATCCTGGCAGAACAACTGGAAGCTTTCGTTGACTTACGTGATGTACGTCAGCCAGAAGTGAAAGAAGAGAAACCAGAATTCGATCCGATCCTGCTGCGCCCTGTTGACGATCTCGAATTGACTGTCCGCTCTGCTAACTGCCTCAAGGCAGAAGCTATCCACTATATCGGTGATCTGGTACAGCGTACCGAGGTTGAGTTGCTGAAAACGCCGAACCTGGGTAAAAAATCTCTTACCGAGATTAAAGACGTGCTGGCTTCACGTGGTCTGTCTCTGGGCATGCGCCTGGAAAACTGGCCACCGGCAAGCATTGCTGACGAGTAACCGGATCACAGGTTAAGGTTTTACTGAGAAGGATAAGGTCATGCGCCATCGTAAGAGTGGTCGTCAACTGAACCGCAACAGCAGCCATCGCCAGGCTATGTTCCGCAACATGGCAGGTTCACTGGTTCGTCATGAGATCATCAAGACGACCCTGCCTAAAGCGAAAGAGCTGCGTCGCGTAGTTGAGCCGCTGATTACTCTTGCCAAGACTGACAGCGTTGCTAATCGTCGTCTGGCATTCGCCCGTACTCGTGATAACGAGATCGTGGCAAAACTGTTTAACGAACTGGGCCCGCGTTTCGCGAGCCGTGCCGGTGGTTACACTCGCATTCTGAAGTGTGGTTTCCGTGCAGGCGACAACGCGCCGATGGCTTACATCGAGCTGGTTGATCGTTCAGAGAAAGCAGAAGCTGCTGCAGAGTAATCTGCAGTAACGTAAAAAAACCCGCTTCGGCGGGTTTTTTTATATCCGCAATATCCCCACTTCTCTACAATGTCTGTATCAATTCTGTTCATCCCCTGGAGCGGGTAATGTGGTTGCTTGACCAGTGGGCAGAACGCCATATTCGCGATGCCCAAAAAAAAGGTGAATTCGACGATCTTCCGGGACGCGGCGAGCCCCTAGTGCTTGACGATGACTCTCATATTGCGCCTGAATTACGGGCGGGATACCGTTTACTCAAAAATGCAGGTTGCCTCCCTCCGGAACTCGAACAGCGCAGAGAGGCTGTCGAACTGGCCGATCTGCTGAAAGGGATCCGTCAGGACGATCCGCGACATTCTGAACTGAGCCGCCGCCTGGCCCTGCTTGAACTTAAGCTCCGCCAGGCAGGAATGAACACTGACTTTCTGCACGGCGAATACGGTGAAAGCGTGTTGCGAAAAATAAACGAGGAGTAGTTATGTACCGTATCGGTGAACTTGCGAAGCTCGCTAATGTCACGCCGGATACCATCCGATATTACGAAAAGCAGCAGATGATCGACCATGAAGTTCGTACTGAAGGCGGCTTTCGACTTTATACCGATAACGACCTGCAGCGCCTGCGGTTTATTCGTTATGCGCGCCAGCTCGGTTTCACGTTAGACTCGATCCGCGAGCTGTTATCGATCCGCATCGATCCGGCACAACACACCTGCCAGGAGTCTAAAAGCATTGTGCAGGCACGGCTGGATGAAGTGGAAGCACGCATTCAGGAACTGCAGACCATGCAGCGTTCTCTGCAAAGGCTGAATGATGCCTGCTGCGGTACGGCCCACAGCAGTATTTATTGTTCCATACTGGAAGCCCTTGAACAGGGTGCCAGTGGAGAAACCGAGGACTGTTGATTTTTAGTCCATCCGGATCTAGACTCCCGTCGTCATAAACCATGCTCAGGAGAATTTATGAGCCGCTATCAGCACACGAAAGGACAGATAAAAGACAATGCCATTGAGGCACTACTTCACGACCCGCTATTCAGACAGCGTGTTGAGAAGAATAAAAAAGGGAAAGGGAGTTATCTGCGTAAAGACAAGCATGCAAAACGGGGTAACTGGGAGGCCAGTGGCAAACAAGCGAATCGCTTATTTACCACTGGCCTTCCTGCTTTACGCTTTCGATTAAACGCGGTTGTTCTGCTCTTTTAACAGATCGCGAATCTCACTCAGCAGCACTTCTTCTTTTGTAGGTGCAGGCGCCGCTGCCGGCTCTTCTTTTTTACGGTTCAGCTTGTTGATCAGCTTGATAGCCATAAAAATGGCAAATGCCACAATCACGAAATCAAATACGTTCTGAATAAATACGCCGTAGTGCATAACGACTGCCGGAACATCACCTTGTGCTTCACGCAGCGTGAAAGCGAATTGTTTGAAATCAATGCCCCCGATCAGCAACCCTAAAGGTGGCATGATAATGTCGGCCACTAATGATGAAACAATCTTGCCGAATGCCGCACCAATAATGACACCCACTGCTAAATCCACCACGTTTCCGCGCATCGCAAATTCGCGAAATTCTTTAATAAAACTCATTTTGTTCTCCTTGTGCCAGCTGACGACTATAAGTTTAACAAATGATTAGCTAATTGCCATTCGGGATAATTAAACGTTATGAAAAATAAAAGGCACAAAAATGAAAAGGATAAAGGGCGGGTGCACTTTTTCAGGCACCCGACACATTAAAGGAAGAATGGGCTTGGCTGGAATAAACGTTCGACGTCGGTAATAAACTTTTTATCGGTAAGGAACATAATAACGTGATCGCCTTGCTCAATACGTAAATTATCATTGGCAATCATGACATCATTTCCGCGCACGACGGCACCGATAATCGTTCCCGGTGGCAGCTTAATTTCGTCTATCGAACGGCCCACGACGCGTGACGTGGTTTCATCTCCGTGCGCCACGGCTTCAATGGCTTCCGCGACACCGCGGCGGAGCGATGACACCCCGACAATATCCGCTTTACGCACATGGCTCAGGAGCGCGGAAATGGTCGCCTGCTGAGGTGAAATGGCAATATCAATGACGCTGCCCTGAACCAGATCAACGTATGCCCGACGCTGGATAAGCACCATTACCTTTTTGGCCCCCATGCGTTTGGCGAGCATGGCGGACATTATATTCGCTTCATCGTCGTTGGTGACGGCAATAAAGAGATCAACTTGATCAATATGCTCTTCAGCCAGTAATTCCTGATCGGACGCATCGCCATAAAATACGATCGTATTTTGCAGTTTTTCCGCCAGTTCAGCAGCACGCTGCTGATCGCGCTCGATCAACTTCACGCTGTAATCTTTTTCCAGCCGGTGTGCCAGACCTGCACCGATATTGCCGCCACCGACCAGCATAATGCGTTTATAGGGTTTTTCGAGACGCTGAAGTTCACTCATTACCGCACGAATATGCTGTGAAGCTGCAATAAAGAAGACTTCATCTCCGGCTTCGACAATCGTGGAGCCCTGCGGGCGGATTGGCCTGTCGTGACGGAAAATGGCTGCGACGCGCGTATCAATATGCGGCATGTGCTCGCGCATGGTGGAAAGCGCATTGCCGATCAATGGCCCGCCGTAATAGGCCTTAACGACGGCCAGGCTCACTTTACCTTCGGCAAAATTCACCACCTGCAGGGCGCCCGGATATTCGATCAGACGGTAGATATTATCGATAACCAGCTGTTCTGGGGCAATGAGATGATCAATAGGGACCGCTTCTGAGTTAAACAGTTTCTCAGCATCGCGGACATAGTCCGGAGAGCGGATGCGCGCGATTCGGTTTGGCGTGTTGAAAAGCGAGTAGGCCACCTGACAGGCCACCATATTGGTTTCGTCAGAACTGGTTACCGCAACCAGCATGTCGGCATCGTCAGCGCCCGCCTCACGAAGAACGCGCGGGTGCGAACCATGGCCCTGCACAACGCGCAGGTCAAATTTGTCCTGCAAAACACGCAGGCGATCGCCGTTGGTATCCACAATGGTGATGTCGTTGTTTTCGCCAACCAGGTTTTCCGCCAGCGTTCCGCCAACCTGTCCTGCGCCCAGAATGATAATCTTCATATCTCGTGACCTGTTCTCAACATCACTCTTTGATTAGCTTAGCGTAAAAGAAGCCATCACCCTCTTCTGCACCCGGCAGATTCTGCTGACCCGGGCGTTCAGGTGTTCCCGTATCGCGCAGCGCCGCGTCCGGGGTACGTTTAAGGAAAGCCGCGATTTGCTGACTGTTTTCTTCAGGAAGTACCGAGCAGGTTGCATACACCAGCGTGCCGCCGGGCTTGAGATGCGGCCAGATGGCGTCGAGGATGTCGGATTGCAGCTGGGCAAGTTCGTTAATGTCACGATCGCGACGCAGCCACTTGATATCTGGATGACGACGAATCACGCCGGTTGCAGAGCAGGGGGCATCCAGCAAAATGCGATCGAATTGTGTTTCACCACACCATTCTGCGGGTTTGCGTCCATCGCCTTGCTTAACCTGCGCCTTCATGCCCAGGCGCTTGAGGTTGTCATAGACGCGTGAAAGACGCTGCTCATCAACGTCCACTGCCATCACGCTGGCCTGCGGAGCCACTTCAAGAATATGCGTCGTTTTGCCCCCTGGCGCGGCGCAGAGATCGAGGATCTGCTCACCGTTTTGGGGTTCAAGCCAGGTCATGCAACCCTGAGCAGAAGCATCCTGTACCGTTACCCAACCCTCTTCAAAGCCGGGTAATGCATGTACCGGTGCAGGCGATGCTAAGCGCACGGCATCAGGGTATGCGTCATGGGGGAAACCGCTCATTCCAGCTTCTTCGAGTAATGCCAGCCATGCGTCACGGGTGTGGTGATTACGATTCACACGTAACCACATTGGTGGACGCTGGTTGTTGGCATCGGCAATGTCCTGCCACTGCTGCGGATAAGCTTTTTTCAGGCGCTTCAACAGCCAGTCCGGATGCAGGAAGCTCGCTTCGTTTTGAGCAAATTCAGCCAGAAGCTCATCCTGCTGTCGCTGGAACTGACGCAATACGCCGTTGATCAGCCCTTTTAGCTGAGGACGTTTAATCGCAACGGCACCTTCCACCGTCTCTGCCAGCGCGGCGTGAGGTGGGATGCGGGTATGAAGAAGCTGATAAAAACCCACCATAATCAAATAATGTACGGTGCGCTGCTTGCCCGTCATTGGGCGGGACATGAGCTTATTAATCAGCCACTCAAGCTGAGAGAGTGTGCGCAGGACGCCAAAGCAGAGCTCCTGAAGCAGGGCTTTATCTTTATCAGAAACTTTTTGCTGCAGGGGAGGCAGGACGTTGCTCAATGACTGGCCCTGCTCGATAACCTGCTCGACGGCCTGAGCCGCCATACTGCGTAGATTTTGTTTTTTCATAACCGTAAAAATAAAAATGCCCGGAAACACCGGGCCTTAAGAATAAATTTGCTCAGGCAAGGCGATTGCCCGGGATAAACCATTCACGACGGGAATTTAACAGATCCTGAGCGCTCATGGCTTTCTTACCGGCCGGTTGGAGCGATTCAAGATTCAAAATTCCTTGCGCAGTCGCCACCTGGATGCCGTTCTTGCTGGCATCGATAATCGTACCGGGTTCCGCCGTCGTCGCACCGCTAATGACGGAGGCTTTCCAGACTTTCACTGGCTGCTCATCAATTTCCAGCCAGCTCATTGGCCACGGATTAAAAGCGCGAATGCAGCGTTCAAGTTGAGCGGCTGACAGGGACCAGTCGATCCGCGCTTCTTCTTTGCTCAGCTTTTCGGCGTAGGTTACCAGTGCGTCATCCTGAACTTCCGGTATTGCCGTATTGTCAGCAAGCTGCTGAAGCGTTTCGATAAGACCTTGTGGGCCAAGGTCTGCCAGTTTGTCATACAGCGTGGCGCTGGTATCGTCTGGCGTAATGGGGCAGGCCAGTTTATACAGCATGTCGCCGGTGTCTAAACCTACGTCCATCTTCATGATGGTCACGCCCGTTTCGGCATCACCCGCCCACAGCGCGCGCTGGATAGGAGCTGCACCACGCCAGCGTGGGAGCAGAGACCCATGCACGTTGATGCAACCCAGGCGCGGCATATCAAGCACGGCTTTTGGCAGAATTAAACCGTAAGCCACCACCACCATTACGTCGGCATTCAGGTCAGCAACCAGCTGCTGATTTTCCTGCGGGCGCAGCGATGCGGGCTGAAAAACGGGAAGCCCATGCTCTTCTGCCAGCACCTTGACCGGGCTCGGCATCAGTTTTTTGCCGCGACCAGCAGGACGGTCCGGCTGGGTAAAGACGCCAACAACCTGGTGACCAGACGATAACAGCGCGTCAAGATGACGCGCTGCAAAATCAGGGGTTCCCGCGAAGATAATACGTAGTGTTTTAGACACGATGATCCTTGTATCCGGGGGGACGTTATGCGCGAGAACGCAAACGATCCAGTTTCTCTACTTTCTGACGAATACGCTGCTGTTTCAGCGGCGAGAGATAATCGATAAACAGTTTACCGACCAGGTGATCCATCTCATGCTGAATACAAATTGCCAGCAGGTCGTCTGCCTCCAGTTCGAACGGATTACCGTCACGATCCAGGGCGCGAATTTTCACTTTTTCGGCACGCGGCACTAACGCACGCTGTTCAGGAATAGACAGACAGCCTTCCTCAATACCGGTTTCGCCACTCTTTTCGAGCAGCTCAGGGTTGATCAGCACCAGGCGGCCATCGCGATTTTCCGAAACATCAATCACGATAATACGCTTGTGAATGTCCACCTGCGTCGCCGCCAGGCCAATGCCTTCTTCGGCGTACATGGTATCGAACATATCATCAACGATACGCTGGATTTCTGCATTCACTTCTTTGACCGGTTCAGCGACGATGCGAAGGCGCTCGTCCGGAATATGTAACACTTGCAAAACTGCCATAAATTTCCAGAGTCGTGTTCAGGAGTTGATAAGAATACTCCCTCTATTCTAGACAAATCCCCCATCGATTGACAGCATCAGTGACCAATCGCAATGATTGCGGAGACCGCTTATGGCAGGGGAAAGGATGACATCTACCGAGATTTGGCTACGGCTCATGCACACAGGTTCTCTGTGTGGTGATGTCATGGTGGAAGCGGCAACACGACTGCAGAGGCAGGAAGGCATCGATACGCTTGTCTTAAGAAATGCTGGACTGACAGCAAAGCAGGCTGAACGGTTCGTTGCGTTCGATGAGAGTGAGCTGGAACGTAGCCTGATATGGCTTGAGCAGCCGGGACATCATTTATTAACGGCCAACCATCACCTTTATCCCCCTCTACTCCGCACGATCCCTGACTATCCCGGGGCGTTATTCATAAAAGGTAACCCTGAGACGCTTAATACCGTTCAGCTAGCGGTGGTAGGCAGTCGTGCGCCGTCATGGTACGGCGAGCGATGGGGAAAAATCCTGTGCGAACAACTTTCACAAAGTGGTTTCACGATCACCAGCGGGCTGGCCTGTGGTATTGATGGCGTTGCCCACAGCGCGGCGCTGTCAGTAAAAGGACGAAGTGTTGCGGTGCTGGGGAACGGTCTTTTTAGCATTTACCCACGCCGGCATCAGGCATTGGCGATACGGCTTATTGAGTCTGACGGCGCGATAGTGTCTGAGTTTCCGCTTTCCGCGCAGCCCCGACCGGCAAATTTTCCGCGTCGTAATCGCATCATCAGCGGCCTTAGCAAAGGCGTGCTGGTGGTTGAAGCCGCGCGGCGAAGCGGTTCGCTGGTCACGGCACGGTGCGCGCTCGAACAGGGGCGAGAAGTCTTCGCCTTGCCAGGGCCGATAGGTAATCCCGGATGCGAGGGACCGCACTGGCTGATTAAGCAGGGGGCAACACCGGTAACGGAGGTCGGAGACATTCTTGAAAATTTGCAATATGGGCTGCAATGGCTGCAGGAAGATCCCGAAAAGCGACAATATTCATCAGATCAGGGAAAGGTGGCATTGCCATTTCCCAAGCTCCTGGCTAACGTAGGAGATGAGGTAACACCTGTTGACGTTGTCGCTGAACGTGCCGGCCAACCTGTGCCAGTAACGGTAGCACAGCTACTCGAACTGGAGTTAGCAGGGTGGATCGCAGCTGTACCCGGCGGCTATGTCCGATTAAGGAGGGCATGCCATGTTCGACGTACTGATGTATTTGTTTGAGACTTACATCCATAACGAAGCAGAAATGCGAGTGGATCAGGACAAGTTGACACAGGATCTTACCGATGCGGGATTTGAGCGGGAAGATATCTACAATGCGTTGATGTGGCTGGAAAAACTGGCTGATTATCAGGAAGGCCTTGCCGAACCGATGCAGCTTGCTTCTGACCCATTGTCTGTACGCATTTATACCGCTGAAGAGTGTGAACGGCTGGACGCCAGTTGCCGGGGATTCATTTTATTCCTTGAGCAGATTCAGGTGCTAAACCTCGAAACGAGAGAAATGGTGATAGAGCGCGTTATGGCGCTGGATACGGCAGAATTTGAACTGGAAGATCTCAAGTGGGTGATCCTGATGGTTCTGTTTAATATCCCGGGCTGTGAAAATGCCTATCAGCAAATGGAAGAATTACTCTTTGAAGTGAATGAAGGTATGCTGCACTAATTCAATGTGCAGCACCAAGAGTTGTTATGGCCAAATCAGCACTGTTCACGGTGCACAAAAACGAGCCCTGCCCGCAGTGCGGGGCTGAACTTGTTATTCGGTCCGGGAAACACGGCCCGTTTCTCGGTTGTTCTCACTATCCGGAATGCGATTATGTTCGTCCTCTGAAAAGCCAGGCGGATGGACATATCGTTAAAATTCTGGAGGGTCAGCTGTGTCCTCTCTGCGGTGGCGAACTCGCGCTACGTCAGGGGCGTTTCGGCATGTTTATTGGATGTAGCCGCTACCCGGAATGTGAGCATACGGAACAAATTGATAAGCCTGATGAAACGGCAATCGCGTGCCCTCAGTGTCAGCGAGGCCAACTGGTACAGCGCCGCTCCCGTTATGGTAAGACTTTCCATTCGTGCGATCGCTACCCTGACTGCCAGTTCGTTATCAATTTTAAGCCGGTAGCGGGAATCTGCCCTCATTGCAATTATCCGCTACTGATAGAGAAGAAAACCGCGCAAGGCATGAAACGCTTCTGCGCCAGTAAACAATGTGGAAAGCCGGTTACGGCGGATCAAAATAGTGAATAATAACCTGCCATCAGGCTCCATTGCGCATGCAGTGGACGTACTGAAAAATGAAGAAGTCATCGCCTATCCAACTGAAGCTGTTTTTGGGGTCGGTTGCGATCCTGACAGCGAAACGGCTGTGAGCCGTCTGCTTACTCTGAAACAAAGACCCGTCGAGAAAGGGCTGATTTTGATCGCTGCGAATTACGAGCAGCTTAAACCCTATATTGATGACTCTATGCTGACACCGGCACAGCGCGAGACAATCTTCTCCGCATGGCCTGGACCAGTAACCTTCGTCTTCCCGGCTCAGCCTACAACGCCGCGCTGGTTAACCGGACGCTTTGATTCCCTTGCCGTTCGGGTCACTGACCATCCGCTGGTGGTGGAGCTGTGCCTGGCATTTGGTAAACCACTGGTCTCAACCAGCGCCAACCTGACCGGGCAGCCGCCTTGTCGGACAACTGAAGAAGTGCTGGCGCAGTTCGGGAATGACTTCCCTGTTGCTGTCGGTGAAACAGGAGGGCGCCTGAATCCGTCTGAGATTCGCGACGCTTTGACCGGCGAACGTTTTCGCCAGGGGTAATCTCATGGAAACCTATGCTGTTTTTGGTAATCCGATTGCACACAGCAAGTCACCGTGGATTCATCAGCAATTCGCGGAGCAGTTGCAGATAGATCATCCCTATGGGCGCGTACTGGCGCCAGTGGATGCCTTTATCCCTACGCTTGAGGCCTTTTTAGCCGCGGGGGGCAAAGGCGCGAATGTGACGGTCCCGTTTAAAGAAGAAGCCTTCGAACGTGCGGATGAGCTGACCGAACGCGCTTCACTTGCGGGTGCAGTCAATACCCTAAAACGGCTTGAGGATGGACGCCTTCTGGGGGACAACACCGACGGGATTGGTTTACTCAGCGATCTGGAAAGACTCTCCTTTATCAAGCCCGGATTCCGGGTCCTGCTGATTGGTGCGGGCGGCGCATCGCGGGGAGTACTGTTGCCTCTGCTTTCACTGGACTGTGCGGTGACCATCACCAACAGAACCTTTTCCCGTGCAGAAGCGCTGGCGGCGTTGTTTGCCCATACCGGCAGCGTGAGCGCGGTAGCGCCTGACGATCTTGCCGATCGTGAGTTCGATCTTGTCATTAATGCCACGTCCAGCGGCATCAACGGTGAGATCCCGGCAATCCCCACTTCTCTGGTCAGCGCGCATATGTACTTCTATGACATGTTTTATCAGAAAGGGAAAACGCCTTTCCTGAACTGGTGTGAACAACACGGCGCGAAACAGTTAGCCGATGGAATGGGAATGCTGGTGGGTCAGGCTGCGCATGCGGTGCTGCTCTGGCACGGAGTGTTGCCTGCGATCGAACCGGTCATTGAAAAGCTAAAGCAGGAGCTTTCGGCGTGAATCAGGCTATTCATTTCCCGGACAGAGAGAGCTGGGATGAGCATAAACAAGCGGTCTGTTTTCCGGTGCTGGTGCAGGGCATGCAACTTACTTGTGCCATCTATGGAGAAACGCTGTTGCATCGTTTTGGCGGCACAGACCCGCTAGCCGTATTTTGCGAAAATCGCTGGGATCTGGAAGAGGAAGCCAGCGATTTAATCCGCGAACAGCAGGAAGACGATCAGGGCTGGGTTTGGTTATCCTGATTCAAATAGTCATTCTTCCATTTTACGTAGTTGTTCGCCGAGTATTTTAATCCTTCGATCTCTGCCTCCTTAAGGGGGCGGATCTGTTTTACCGGACTTCCCAGATAGAGATAACCGCTCTCCAGCCGTTTGTTCTGTGGGACCAGGCTACCGGCACCAATCATTACGTCGTCTTCTACTATGACGCCATCCAGTAAAATCGACCCCATGCCAACAAGGACGCGATTTCCGATCGTGCAGCCGTGGAGCATCACTTTATGGCCGACGGTAACATCCTCTCCAATGATGAGGGGATTACCTTCGGGGTTATAGGAGGATTTGTGCGTGACATGCAGAACGCTACCGTCCTGAATGTTGGTACGTGCACCAATCGACACATAGTTAACATCTCCCCTGATGGCGACGAGCGGCCAGATGCTGACATCATCGGCCATTCGCACATCACCAACGACCACGCTGCTGGCATCGATCATCACGCGATCGCCTTTTTGGGGGAACAGATCTTTATAAGGGCGTAATACTGCTGGCATATCTACCTCTAAGAATGAGCGCTATACAGAAGACTTTGATCGTATTAATGGATCGAGGCAAGGCAAAATACGTCAATATTTAAGCAGATCGGGCGGGATTTCAGCGAAAAGCGCGGAAAATCAGCAGTCGGAAAAAAAGATCTAAAAAATACTTGTGCTAAAAATTGGGATCCCTATAATGCGCCTCCATCGACACGGCGGATGTGAATCACTTCACACAACAAGCGGTTCGGTTGAAGAGAAAAAATCCTGAAATAACGGGTTGACTCTGAAAGAGGAAAGCGTAATATACGCCACCTCGCAACGGTGAGCGAAAGCCGCGTTGCACTGCTCTTTAACAATTTATCAGACAATCTGTGTGGGCACTCAAAGTGACATGGATTCTTAATGTCTTCGGACAATAAATGAATACCAAGTCTCTGAGTGAACATGCGTAATTCATTACGAAGTTTAATTCACGAGCATCAAACTTAAATTGAAGAGTTTGATCATGGCTCAGATTGAACGCTGGCGGCAGGCCTAACACATGCAAGTCGAGCGGCAGCGGAAAGTAGCTTGCTACTTTGCCGGCGAGCGGCGGACGGGTGAGTAATGTCTGGGAAACTGCCTGATGGAGGGGGATAACTACTGGAAACGGTAGCTAATACCGCATAACGTCGCAAGACCAAAGAGGGGGACCTTCGGGCCTCTTGCCATCAGATGTGCCCAGATGGGATTAGCTAGTAGGTGGGGTAATGGCTCACCTAGGCGACGATCCCTAGCTGGTCTGAGAGGATGACCAGCCACACTGGAACTGAGACACGGTCCAGACTCCTACGGGAGGCAGCAGTGGGGAATATTGCACAATGGGCGCAAGCCTGATGCAGCCATGCCGCGTGTATGAAGAAGGCCTTCGGGTTGTAAAGTACTTTCAGCGGGGAGGAAGGTGTTGTGGTTAATAACCACAGCAATTGACGTTACCCGCAGAAGAAGCACCGGCTAACTCCGTGCCAGCAGCCGCGGTAATACGGAGGGTGCAAGCGTTAATCGGAATTACTGGGCGTAAAGCGCACGCAGGCGGTCTGTCAAGTCGGATGTGAAATCCCCGGGCTCAACCTGGGAACTGCATTCGAAACTGGCAGGCTAGAGTCTTGTAGAGGGGGGTAGAATTCCAGGTGTAGCGGTGAAATGCGTAGAGATCTGGAGGAATACCGGTGGCGAAGGCGGCCCCCTGGACAAAGACTGACGCTCAGGTGCGAAAGCGTGGGGAGCAAACAGGATTAGATACCCTGGTAGTCCACGCCGTAAACGATGTCGACTTGGAGGTTGTGCCCTTGAGGCGTGGCTTCCGGAGCTAACGCGTTAAGTCGACCGCCTGGGGAGTACGGCCGCAAGGTTAAAACTCAAATGAATTGACGGGGGCCCGCACAAGCGGTGGAGCATGTGGTTTAATTCGATGCAACGCGAAGAACCTTACCTACTCTTGACATCCAGAGAACTTAGCAGAGATGCTTTGGTGCCTTCGGGAACTCTGAGACAGGTGCTGCATGGCTGTCGTCAGCTCGTGTTGTGAAATGTTGGGTTAAGTCCCGCAACGAGCGCAACCCTTATCCTTTGTTGCCAGCGGTTAGGCCGGGAACTCAAAGGAGACTGCCAGTGATAAACTGGAGGAAGGTGGGGATGACGTCAAGTCATCATGGCCCTTACGAGTAGGGCTACACACGTGCTACAATGGCGCATACAAAGAGAAGCGACCTCGCGAGAGCAAGCGGACCTCATAAAGTGCGTCGTAGTCCGGATTGGAGTCTGCAACTCGACTCCATGAAGTCGGAATCGCTAGTAATCGTAGATCAGAATGCTACGGTGAATACGTTCCCGGGCCTTGTACACACCGCCCGTCACACCATGGGAGTGGGTTGCAAAAGAAGTAGGTAGCTTAACCTTCGGGAGGGCGCTTACCACTTTGTGATTCATGACTGGGGTGAAGTCGTAACAAGGTAACCGTAGGGGAACCTGCGGTTGGATCACCTCCTTACCTTAAAGAACCTGCCTTTGCAGTGCTCACACAGATTGTCTGATGAAAAGTAAATAGCAAGGCGTCTTGCGATTGAGACTTCAGTGTCCCCTTCGTCTAGAGGCCCAGGACACCGCCCTTTCACGGCGGTAACAGGGGTTCGAATCCCCTAGGGGACGCCACTTGCTGGTTCGTGAGTGAAAGTCACCTGCCGTCATATCTCAAAACTGACTTGCGAGTCACGTTTGAGATATTTGCTCTTTAAAAATCTGGATCAAGCTGAAAATTGAAACGACACATCTTAATGGTGTGTTCGAGTCTCTCAAATTTTCGCAATCAGAAGTGAAACATCTTCGGGTTGTGAGGTTAAGCGACTAAGCGTACACGGTGGATGCCCTGGCAGTCAGAGGCGATGAAGGACGTGCTAATCTGCGAAAAGCGCCGGCGAGGTGATATGAACCTTTGACCCGGCGATGTCCGAATGGGGAAACCCAGTGTGATTCGTCACACTATCGTTAACTGAATACATAGGTTAACGAGGCGAACCGGGGGAACTGAAACATCTAAGTACCCCGAGGAAAAGAAATCAACCGAGATTCCCCCAGTAGCGGCGAGCGAACGGGGAGCAGCCCAGAGTCTGAATCAGCTTGTGTGTTAGTGGAAGCGTCTGGAAAGTCGCACGGTACAGGGTGACAGTCCCGTACACGAAAGCACACTTGCTGTGAACTCGAAGAGTAGGGCGGGACACGTGGTATCCTGTCTGAATATGGGGGGACCATCCTCCAAGGCTAAATACTCCTGACTGACCGATAGTGAACCAGTACCGTGAGGGAAAGGCGAAAAGAACCCCGGCGAGGGGAGTGAAAAAGAACCTGAAACCGTGTACGTACAAGCAGTGGGAGCACCTTCGTGGTGTGACTGCGTACCTTTTGTATAATGGGTCAGCGACTTATATTCTGTAGCAAGGTTAACCGTATAGGGGAGCCGAAGGGAAACCGAGTCTTAACTGGGCGTTAAGTTGCAGGGTATAGACCCGAAACCCGGTGATCTAGCCATGGGCAGGTTGAAGGTTGGGTAACACTAACTGGAGGACCGAACCGACTAATGTTGAAAAATTAGCGGATGACTTGTGGCTGGGGGTGAAAGGCCAATCAAACCGGGAGATAGCTGGTTCTCCCCGAAAGCTATTTAGGTAGCGCCTCGTGAACTCATCTTCGGGGGTAGAGCACTGTTTCGGCTAGGGGGCCATCCCGGCTTACCAACCCGATGCAAACTACGAATACCGAAGAATGTTATCACGGGAGACACACGGCGGGTGCTAACGTCCGTCGTGAAGAGGGAAACAACCCAGACCGCCAGCTAAGGTCCCAAAGTCATGGTTAAGTGGGAAACGATGTGGGAAGGCACAGACAGCCAGGATGTTGGCTTAGAAGCAGCCATCATTTAAAGAAAGCGTAATAGCTCACTGGTCGAGTCGGCCTGCGCGGAAGATGTAACGGGGCTAAACCATGCACCGAAGCTGCGGCAGCGACACTATGTGTTGTTGGGTAGGGGAGCGTTCTGTAAGCCGTTGAAGGTGTGCTGTGAGGCATGCTGGAGGTATCAGAAGTGCGAATGCTGACATAAGTAACGATAAAGCGGGTGAAAAGCCCGCTCGCCGGAAGACCAAGGGTTCCTGTCCAACGTTAATCGGGGCAGGGTGAGTCGACCCCTAAGGCGAGGCCGAAAGGCGTAGTCGATGGGAAACAGGTTAATATTCCTGTACTTGGTGTTACTGCGAAGGGGGGACGGAGAAGGCTATGTTAGCCGGGCGACGGTTGTCCCGGTTTAAGCATGTAGGCGGAGGTTCCAGGTAAATCCGGTACCTTTTAACGCTGAGGTGTGATGACGAGGCACTACGGTGCTGAAGTAACAAATGCCCTGCTTCCAGGAAAAGCCTCTAAGCATCAGGTAACATCAAATCGTACCCCAAACCGACACAGGTGGTCAGGTAGAGAATACCAAGGCGCTTGAGAGAACTCGGGTGAAGGAACTAGGCAAAATGGTGCCGTAACTTCGGGAGAAGGCACGCTGATATGTAGGTGAAGCCCCTGCGGGTGGAGCTGAAATCAGTCGAAGATACCAGCTGGCTGCAACTGTTTATTAAAAACACAGCACTGTGCAAACACGAAAGTGGACGTATACGGTGTGACGCCTGCCCGGTGCCGGAAGGTTAATTGATGGGGTTAGCGGCAACGCGAAGCTCTTGATCGAAGCCCCGGTAAACGGCGGCCGTAACTATAACGGTCCTAAGGTAGCGAAATTCCTTGTCGGGTAAGTTCCGACCTGCACGAATGGCGTAATGATGGCCAGGCTGTCTCCACCCGAGACTCAGTGAAATTGAACTCGCTGTGAAGATGCAGTGTACCCGCGGCAAGACGGAAAGACCCCGTGAACCTTTACTATAGCTTGACACTGAACACTGGTCCTTGATGTGTAGGATAGGTGGGAGGCTTTGAAGTGTGGACGCCAGTCTGCATGGAGCCGTCCTTGAAATACCACCCTTTAATGGCTGGTGTTCTAACGTAGACCCGTGATCCGGGTTGCGGACAGTGTCTGGTGGGTAGTTTGACTGGGGCGGTCTCCTCCCAAAGAGTAACGGAGGAGCACGAAGGTTAGCTAATCCTGGTCGGACATCAGGAGGTTAGTGCAATGGCATAAGCTAGCTTGACTGCGAGAGTGACGGCTCGAGCAGGTGCGAAAGCAGGTCATAGTGATCCGGTGGTTCTGAATGGAAGGGCCATCGCTCAACGGATAAAAGGTACTCCGGGGATAACAGGCTGATACCGCCCAAGAGTTCATATCGACGGCGGTGTTTGGCACCTCGATGTCGGCTCATCACATCCTGGGGCTGAAGTAGGTCCCAAGGGTATGGCTGTTCGCCATTTAAAGTGGTACGCGAGCTGGGTTTAGAACGTCGTGAGACAGTTCGGTCCCTATCTGCCGTGGGCGCTGGAGAATTGAGGGGGGCTGCTCCTAGTACGAGAGGACCGGAGTGGACGCATCACTGGTGTTCGGGTTGTCATGCCAATGGCACTGCCCGGTAGCTAAATGCGGAAAAGATAAGTGCTGAAAGCATCTAAGCACGAAACTTGCCCCGAGATGAGTTCTCCCTGAGACTATAAGTCTCCTGAAGGAACGTTGAAGACGACGACGTTGATAGGTCGGGTGTGTAAGCGCAGCGATGCGTTGAGCTAACCGATACTAATGAACCGTGAGGCTTAACCTTACAACGCCGAAGGTGTTTTGGCGACGAGACAGAGACGATTTTCAGCCTGATACAGATTAAACAGAATTTGCCTGGCGGCTTTAGCGCGGTGGTCCCACCTGACCCCATGCCGAACTCAGAAGTGAAACGCCGTAGCGCCGATGGTAGTGTGGGGTCTCCCCATGTGAGAGTAGGGAACTGCCAGGCATCAAATTTAGCGTGCTGATATGGCTCAGTTGGTAGAGCGCACCCTTGGTAAGGGTGAGGTCCCCAGTTCGACTCTGGGTATCAGCACCACTTTATACTTAGGTTAAAGTTCGGCAAGAAGTAAAAGAATTTGTCTGGCGGCTTTAGCGCGGTGGTCCCACCTGACCCCATGCCGAACTCAGAAGTGAAACGCCGTAGCGCCGATGGTAGTGTGGGGTCTCCCCATGTGAGAGTAGGGAACTGCCAGACATCAAACAAGTGAAGAGGCCATCCGAAAGGATGGCCTTTTTGCGTTATGATTCTCGTGAAAACGGTAGGCCCGGTAAGCGCAGCGCCACCGGGCAAAAACAGCAGATTAATGAATCACCTGCGACAGGAATGCTCGCGTACGTTCTGACTTCGGATGCGCAAAGAACTCATCCGGCGGCGCCTGCTCAACAATCTCCCCACGGTCCATAAAGATCACCCGATCAGCCACGGTTCTCGCGAACCCCATCTCATGCGTGACGCACAGCATAGTCATGCCGGATTGTGCCAACCCAATCATGGTGTCCAGAACCTCTTTGACCATTTCAGGATCGAGGGCAGATGTTGGTTCATCAAACAGCATAATTTTCGGTTTCATACACAAAGAACGGGCGATAGCCACACGCTGCTGCTGGCCACCCGATATCTGGCCAGGGAACTTATTCGCATGCTCTGCGATACGTACGCGCTCCAGGTAGTGCATTGCAAGTGCCTCTGCTTCCTTTTTCGGCATCTTCCGTACCCAAATCGGTGCAAGCGTACAGTTCTGCAGAACGGTCAGGTGCGGAAACAGATTAAAGTGCTGAAACACCATTCCCACTTCCTGACGCACGCGTTCGATATTGCGGATATCTTCATTCAGCTCGATACCATCAACCACGATACGTCCTTGCTGATGCTCTTCAAGATGGTTTATGCAGCGAATGGTTGTGGATTTCCCGGAGCCGGAAGGGCCGCACAGGACAATGCGTTCGCCCTGCTTGACCTTGAGATTAATGTCCTTCAGGACATGAAACTGTCCGTACCATTTGTTCACGTTTTCCAGCGTAATCATCGCGTCGGCGGGTGTCATAGTTATTTGGCTCATATTTTCCTCAGTGCGGTGTACGCCCGGTGTTAAAGCGCTTTTCCAGATGCTGGCTGTAGCGCGACATGCTAAAACAAAAGATCCAGTAGATCAGGGCAGCAAAGACATATCCTTCGGTGGACATACCAAGCCAGACAGGGTCAACGGTCGCCTGCTGCACGCTGCTAAAGAGATCGAACAATCCGATGATGATCACCAGGCTGGTATCCTTGAAGAGGGCAATGATCGTGTTGACCAGACCCGGGATGACCAGCTTGAGTGCCTGGGGAAGAATGACCAGCCCCTGCGTTTTCCAGTAGCCGAGCGCCAGTGATTCTGCCGCTTCGTACTGGCCTTTAGGCAACGCCTGCAGACCACCGCGCACAACTTCAGCAACATAGGCGGACTGGAAGAGAATTACCCCGACCAGGGCACGGATCAGTTTGTCGATCGTTGTGCCTTCAGCCATAAACAGCGGCAGCATGACCGACGACATAAACAGGACGGTGATAAGCGGTACGCCGCGCCAGAACTCAATGAAGATAACGGAGAGCATGCGGACGATCGGCATTTTTGAACGTCGCCCCAGAGCAAGTAGAATCCCCCACGGCAGAGCACCGGCTATCCCCACTGATGCGATAATTAACGTCAGCGTCAGCCCGCCCCACTGACGTGTTTCAACGCGTTCCAGCCCCAGAAAACCGCCATACAGCAGCACCCAGACAATAATCGGATAAACCACCGCCCAGACGGCAATATAGCGTCCACGGTGAGGCAGCTTTTTCCAGAACATGACTGCGACAGAGAGCAGACCGATAACCAGCGCCAGATTAATCCGCCAGCGCTGTTCATGCGGATACAACCCATACATGAACTGACCGAAGCGTTCATGGATAAACACCCAGCAGGCGCCGGCTTTTGTACAGTCTGCCCGGGTTGAACCGACCCAGTTGGCCTGTAAAAACGCCCAGTTCAGCAGGGGAGGAATCAACTCCCACATGAGCCACAGGCAGACAATCGTCAGCAGGCTGTTACTCCAGCTGGAGAACAGATTCTTGCGCGCCCAGAGAATGAAACGTCCACCTGTCGAGTTGGCAGGGCGCGAGGAGTGCGACAGTATCGCTTTTGTCATCATAAATCCTTAGCGCTCGACCAGTGCTATACGACGGTTATAGAGGTTCATCAGCAGTGAAATTACCAGGCTGATGATGAGATAGACAGACATGGTGATGGCGATGGTTTCAATGGCTTGTCCGGTCTGGTTAAGCACGGTTCCGGCGAAGAGTGACACCATATCGGGATAACCAATGGCAGCGGCCAGCGACGAGTTTTTGACAATATTAAGATACTGGCTGGTCAGCGGCGGAATGATGACCCGCAACGCCTGCGGAATAATGACCTGGCGAAGCGTCACCGTATGCGGTAATCCTAGTGAGCGTGCCGCTTCGTGTTGCCCGTGCGGGACGGCCTGAATCCCGGCACGGATAATCTCGGCGATAAACGCGGACGTATAAATCGACAGCGCCAATGTCAGAGCTGCCAGCTCAGGAATTAATACCATCCCGCCCTGAAAGTTAAAGCCCCGCAGATGAGGAATGTCCCAGTGCAGCGCGGCCCCAAATAGCCAGTGAGCCACCAGGGGCAGGCTAACGAACAGGACGATAGCCGTCGGCCAGGTTCTGCGCAGCTGGCCGGTTTTGATCTGATGCGTGCGGTTAAAACGGAATATCCCAGTAGTGAGAGCAAGCGCGATCGCAATCGCGCCGATAAAAGCGTACAGACCTTCACCCGGCAGAGGAGAAGGAATGGACAGCCCACGGTTGCTCAGGAAAAAAAGCTCAAACGCGTCGACGGCCTGACGGGGGCCGGGTAGGTTACGCAATACGGCAAAATACCAGAAGAAGATCTGCAGGAGCGGGGGGATATTGCGGAACGTTTCAATATAAACAGTCGACAGTTTCCGCAGGAGCCAGTTTTCTGAAAGACGGGCCAGGCCAATAAAGAAGCCCAGTACCGACGCGAAGACGATACAAAGCGCCGATACCAGCAGCGTATTCAGTAAACCGACCACGAACACGCGTCCATACGTGTCACCTTCCTGGTAATCAATAAGATGCTGAACAATGCCAAACCCCGCGCTGCGGTCTAAAAACGCGAAACCGGAGGTAATACCGCGATTATTCAGGTTGGTGATGGTGTTATGGATGAGATACACGGCGATGAGAACAACCGCAACAATAGCAATAATCTGGAATAGCCAGGCGCGGACCGCGGGATGAGAAAAGGATAGCGATCCTTTTACGGCTGAGCGGCGATGGGACATAAAGAAACCTCAGTAACCATGACTCTGGAGTGGGCACTGCCGGAGCAGTGCCCGTTACAGCTATGACTTAACGTACTGGTGGTGCGTACTGAATACCGCCGTTGTTCCAGAGATTGTTCTGGCCGCGTTTGATCTTCAGCGGGCTTTCCGATCCCACGTTGCGTTCAAAGATCTCAGAGTAGTTGCCCACCTGTTTGATGATGTTATAGGCCCATTTGTTATCCAGCTTCAGATCCTTGCCGAAATCACCTTCTGTACCCAGCAGGTGTGCCATATCCGGGTTGGATGGCTTAGCCGCTTTCTCATCCACGTTTTTCGAGTTGATACCCATCTCTTCTGCGTTCAGCATGGCAAACAGCGTCCAGCGAACAATGGAGAACCAGTCTTCATCGCCACGACGTACCACCGGTCCGAGAGGTTCTTTGGAGATCACTTCAGGCAGAACAATCCATTCTGCAGGATTGCTCAGCTTAATGCGTAAGGCATACAGCTGTGACTGGTCAGAGGCCAGCGTGTCGCAACGGCCGGATTCCAGCGCTTTGGCCGACTCATCCGAGCGGTCGAATGTCACTGGCGTGTATTTCATGTTATTTGCTTTGAAATAATCGGCGACGTTCAGCTCGGTATCGGTGCCCGCCTGAATACAAACGGTAGCGCCATCCAGCTCTTTGGCGCTTTTCAGGCCCGCTTTATTGTGGGTCAGGAAGCCGATACCGTCATAATAGGTCACGCCCGTGAATGACATCCCCATCCCTGCGTCGCGGGAGGAAGTCCAGGTGGTATTACGGGAGAGCATGTCAACCTCACCGGACTGTAGCGCCGTAAAGCGTTCTTTCGCCGTCAGCGGGGTATATTTTACTTTGCTGTCATCACCAAAAACGGCGGCAGCAACGCCACGGCAGACGTCCACATCGATACCGGTAAATTTGCCGTTCGCATCGGCATAAGAGAAGCCAGGCAAACCGTCACTGATACCGCATTGAACAAAACCTTTCTTTTTAACGGCATCCAGTGTCGTTCCCGCATGGGCTTGACCGGCTACGGCAAACATCATGCCTGCAGCGGCCAGGCTGGCTATCATCGTCTTTTTCATAATGCATCCTGTGTGGCGAAATTTATCGTTATAGAGGCGTTTTTAAACGCTTTACCTGTCTGTGGCTTTGGCCAACGTTTATAAAGCAAACGTAATGCCAGTTTTGCGTTCGACAAAATAAGAGATGAGTGAACGCTTAATGCTGAGTGTAGACAGGCTTAAATAAAACGAGCGCCCTGAAACGGTGCGAAATTACAACCTGTGCCACAAATTGGAGCAAAAGTTTTGAGTCGCGTCAGGAAAAAGACAAGATAGTTTCCAGCGTGAATATTGGCAGGGTAGTCAATAATATTAATGTGTGAAAATCATCACAATAGAACCGGTAATTTAAATGAGTATACGAAAAAGATGTGACTGGTTTCAGGATGAAATGAACAGCGCGAATAAATACGGGGCTATTTTTTTTACTTATTTGAAAATAGTGCACTGATTAAAAGCAAAAGCGCGGCCAGAGCCGCGCTTTCTTAACAGCTGTTACTTCGTCAGGGCAACAATACCCAGCGTCAAACCTGCCACTGCGGCAGCACCGCCGGCGATGGCACCCGCAGTTTCCCAGTTATCCTGGGTGGTGCCTTTCATACAGGTATTGGTATGAACCAGTCGGCCCTGGTCGTCGTAAACCGGTACACATGGAGAGTCGTGCGCGCAACCAGCAAGCAGCGCAGCGAGTAGTGCAACGGAAATGAATCTTTTCATGATGTTACCTCAATATTATTTCGCATCCGCTATAAAGCCAGGAGGGCAATTAACGAACTGGAGGTTATTTTACCACCGGGGTAAGTCCGCGTTATACGAGGAATAATCTCAAATTATGTAGTTTGTAAAAATCGTGGAGAAAAGTCGGTTTCAGGACGAATTAATGGAGACATTATGAAGCGGCAAGAGAGTGTTTTTACTTAATGCAAACCTTCGTATTTTTAACATTAGTTTTGCTTAATACCTAATTCATTGTTTATGTTAAAAATAAAAAAGGCACGCGAGGTGCCTTTTTAGGGAAATGTTAATCTTTATGGCGGGTAAAGCGTCGACGGACCACCACAAAGAAGACGGGTACGAAGAAAATCGCCAGCAGCGTTGCGGAAAGCATTCCCCCCATCACGCCCGTACCGACGGCGTTTTGCGCACCGCTCCCGGCCCCGGAGCTGATCACCAGCGGCATGACACCCAGTATAAAGGCCAGAGACGTCATCAGGATCGGTCGAAGGCGCATCCTTGACGCCTCCAGCGTGGCCTCAATGATGCCTTTACCCTCTTTCTCCATCAGGTCCTTAGCAAATTCGACAATCAAAATGGCATTTTTCGCTGACAGACCAATCGTGGTCAGCAGGCCGACCTGGAAATAGACGTCATTGTTTAACCCGCGCAGCGATGCTGCGAGAAGCGCCCCGATGACCCCCAGCGGCACAACCAGCATGACGGAGAACGGAATGGACCAGCTTTCATACAGCGCGGCCAGACACAGGAACACCACGATCAGCGAAATGGCGTACAGTGCAGGCGCCTGGTTACCCGAGAGCCGCTCCTGATAGGACATTCCCGTCCAGTCATAACCGATGCCGGAAGGCAGTTTTGCCGCGAGGCTTTCCATCATAGCCATGGCCTCGCCGGTACTTTTACCCGGGGCTGATTCACCGAGGATCTCCATAGAGGGCATTCCGTTATAGCGCTCCAGACGAGGTGAACCGTAAACCCAGTGAGCGTTGCTAAAGGCTGAGAACGGCACCATTTCCCCGTTCGCACTGCGCACGTAAAGGTTGTTAATATCTCCTGGCAACATACGGAATTTTGCATCAGCCTGGACGTAGACCTTTTTCACGCGCCCATGATCGATAAAGTCATTCACATAGGTGCCGCCTAAGGCTGTCGAAATCGTCTGGTTGACGTCGGAAAGACTGATGCCCAGCGCCTGGGCTTTCTCCTGGTCGACGTCCAGCTTGAACTGTGGCGTATCCTCCAGACCGTTAGGACGCACGCGTACCAGCAGGTCGGGGTGCTCTTTCACCATGCCGAGCAGCTGGTTACGCGCCTGCGTCAGCTGGGTATGTCCGAGGTTAGCCTGATCGATCAGTTCAAAGTCGAAGCCGGTTGCGGTACCCAGCTCAATAATGGCAGGCAGGTTAAACGGGAAAACAAGGCCGTCTTTAATCTGACTGAAGGCTTTCGTCGCGCGGCCCACAATCGCCTCGACCCCATTTTGTGCCCCAGGACGCTCCTCCCAGGGCTTTAGGCTGATGAAGGCAATACCGGAGTTCTGGCCCTGGCCACTAAAGCTAAAGCCGTTTACGGTAAAGACGGATTCAACATTCGCCTTCTCTTTATTCAGGTAGTAGTCCTGAACCTGATCGAGGACCTGCTGAGTACGCGTCTGGGTTGCCCCCGCAGGCAACTGAACCATCGTCATAAACACCCCCTGATCCTCTTCGGGGAGGAAGGCGGTAGGTAAGCGCAGGAAGAGCACCGCCATCCCACCGACAATAATGACGTATACCACCAGATAGCGCCCGGTTTTGCGCAAGATACCGCTCACGCTGTGACTGTAGTGCTCCACGCTCTTATCAAAAAGCGTATTAAACCAGCCGAAGAAGCCCCCTTTTTTCTCATGATGATCGGCGGATACGGGCTTAAGCAACGTTGCACAGAGTGCAGGCGTCAGGATTAGCGCAACCAGCACGGACAACGCCATCGCGGAAACGATAGTCAGCGAAAACTGGCGATAGATCGCACCCGTCGAGCCGCCAAAAAAGGCCATCGGTATAAAGACCGCCGAGAGCACCATGGCGATCCCCACCAGCGCACCCTGAATCTGCCCCATCGACTTCTGCGTGGCCTCTTTAGGCGGCAGCTTGTCCTCAACCATGACGCGTTCAACGTTCTCGACGACGACAATAGCGTCATCAACCAGCAGGCCTATCGCCAGCACCATGCCGAACATTGTCAGGGTATTGATGGAGAAACCGAACGCTGCCAGAACCGCGAAGGTACCCAGCAGAACGACCGGAACCGCGATAGTCGGGATGAGCGTTGCCCGCAGGTTTTGCAGGAACAGGTACATAACCAGGAAGACGAGAACGATCGCCTCAAACAGGGTCTTCACCACTTCGTGGATGGAGATTTTTACAAACGGTGTAGTGTCATAGGGGTAGACGACTTTGAGCCCCTGCGGGAAGAACGGCTGCAGTTGTGCCAGCTTGCTCTTGATGGCTGCCGCTGTATCCAGCGCATTTGCCCCTGTTGCCAGCTTAATCCCCAGGCCGGTTGCCGCCTGCCCGTTGATTTTTGTCACCATGTTGTAGTTTTCGCCACCCAGCTCAATGCGAGCCACATCCTTCAGATGCACCATCGAGCCGTCCTGGTTCACCTTGAGCGTCACGCGGCCAAACTCTTCCGGTGATTTCAGGCGGGTTTGCGCGATGATCGAGGCATTCAGCTGCTGTCCCGGGATGGACGGCGTCCCACCCAACTGGCCTGCCGCTATCTGGTCGTTCTGCGTTTTCAGCTGGTTGATAATATCCAGCGGCGTCAGCTGGTATTTGTTCATCGCATTGCTGTCGAGCCAGATACGCATCGCATACTGGGCGCCGAACAGCTGCACGTCACCGACACCAGACGTTCGGCTGATGGCATCTTTGACGTTCGAGGCGACATAGTCGGAGATGTCATCCTGCGTCAGGTTTTTGTTGTCTGATACAAAACCGGCAACCAGCAGGAAGCTGCTGCTGGACTTCTCAACGCCAATCCCCTGCTGCTGCACCTCTTGCGGCAGCAGCGGCATGGCGAGCTGCAGCTTGTTCTGAACCTGCACCTGGGCGATGTCCGGATCGGTTCCGGACTCGAAGGTCAGGGTGATCGTGACGTTACCCGCTGAATCGCTGGTGGAGGACATATACATCAGGTTATCGATACCGTTCATGTTCTGTTCGATAACCTGGGTCACGGTATCCTGTACCGTCTGGGCATCTGCTCCCGGGTAGGTCGCGGATATCGCCACGGCGGGAGGTGCAATGGTCGGATACTGTGCGACGGGAAGTTTGAGAATGGCCAGTCCGCCTGCAATCATCAAAATGATGGCAAGTACCCAGGCGAAAACCGGTCTCTGAATAAAGAAATTAGCCATGTCGTCGTCCCTTAACTGGCCGGAGCGGTGGTGGTATCAGGCGTAGCGACGACGGTTACGCCCGGTCTAACCTTCTGTAGTCCGCTGACAATCACGCGGTCACCGTTTTTCAGCCCTTCCGTTACCAGCCAGCGGTCGCCAATCGCCTGTGGCGCAACGACGGTACGCGGCTCAACCTGATTTTTATCGTTCACCACCATCACGGTGGCATCGCCTCGCGGTGTGCGGGTCACGCCTTGCTGGGGAACCAGAATCGCATCCGGCTGCGTACCTTCATCAATGCGGGCGCGAACGAACATACCGGGCAACAGCAAATGTTGAGGATTCGGGAAAATGGCGCGCAGGGTAATCGAGCCGGTACTTTCATCCACCGTGACGTCCGAGAACTGCAATGTGCCTTTCAATGGATAGGGCTGCCCGTTCTCCATCAGTAGCTCAACGCTGCTGGCGGTATCGCCTTTTTGCAGGCTCGTCTGCTTCAGACGCATAAAATCATTACTGGACTGGGTCACATCGACGTAAATCGGATCAAGCTGCTGGACCGTTGCCAGCGCCGCGGTTTGTCCGTTCGTCACGAGCGCGCCTTCCGTCACGCTGGATTTGCCGATGCGGCCATCGACGGGAGACGTCACTTTGGTATAGGCAAGATTGATGCGTGCACTTTCAACGCCCGCTTTGGCGGCGACGACGCTGGCATCTGCCTGCTGGGCCGTGGCGACGGCCTGGTCATACTCTTGCTTGCTGACATACTGTGTGCCGACCAGCGGGAGATAACGTTTCACCGTCAGGTGCGCAATATTGGCCGCCGCCTGGGCCTTCGCCAGCTCGCCTTTCGCGTTATCGTAAGCCGCCTGATAGGTTGCAGGATCAATCTGATAAAGCGAATCCCCGGCTTTTACATCGCTGCCTTCCGTGAAGTTGCGGCGCAGGATGATACCGCTAACCTGCGGACGAACCTCTGCCACGCGGAACGCATCAGTTCTGCCCGGGAGTTCAGTGGTGACAGCCAGCGGTGCGCTTTTCACAATATGCACGCTGACCTGGGGGGCCTGCGGATGTTGCGGTTGGTTTTCCTGGCCATCGCATCCTGAGAGCAGTACAGCGCAGACAATGAAACCGGCTAAGGGTATGCGTCTGAAATGATTCGTCATTACTGGTCCTTTAAATACCCGGAAACCGATATTTGGCGTAAATCGGTAGCAGGGGCAGCGGGATAAAAAATAAAATGTAGCTGCGTATAATAATGAGGGTATTTAATGTTTTTTAATTTATAAGTGCGAATGACAAGGTCTGAGCAGAAAAATCAGAATCAGGCTCGGTTTATTTCTCCGTCATCTTCCGGCAAGCTAATCAGTTAAATGGCGCTTAACGTGATTTAATTATTCATGTTGTGAATTTAAACTTAAATATGTATTTAGCTAAGCTATAAATTAAGAAGATTGACTTTTTTTGTGCAAAATTAAAACGGAATTTGGTGAATACTTTCTTTCTCCTGACCCCCTGTGTTACGTATAAATCTTGTGAGTAGCGAGTAGTTGTCTATGGCGCGTAAAAAGAAAGAAGAAGCTCAACAAACCCGACAGCAGCTGATTGAGGCGGCTATCGGGCAGTTTGCGACGCGTGGCGTTGCCAACACGACGCTGACGGACATCGCGGATGCCGCAAAGGTGACGCGCGGCGCCATCTACTGGCACTTCACCAGTAAAGCCGAAATATTTAATGCCATCTGGGAGCAGCAATTACCGCTTCGCGACATTATTCGCGACCGGCTTTCCCTTTCCGAAGGTGATGACCCATTGTTAATACTTCGTGAGCAATTTATTACAGCGCTGCAGTATATTGCGCGTGAGCCCCGGCAATGTGCCCTTTTACAAATTCTGTATCATAAATGTGAATTTAGCAGTGATATGATTTCTGAGAGTGAGATAAGAAAACGGATTGGATTCAATTATGACACGCTGCGTGCCACTCTGGAGGCCTGTATTTCACGTAACATCATTTCGCCAAAGGTAAATGTTGATCTGACCCTGATCGTATTCCACGGTTTTTTTAGCGGAATCATTAAAAACTGGTTAATGAATAACGACAGTTTCAATCTTTTTCAGCAGGCTCCCGCCCTGGTCGATAGCATTCTGGCGACACTGCCTGTCATTCGCGTATCGCCTCATGATGATGCTTACAGCTCAGCGCCAGGTAACATTTCTCCTCGCGCGCAAAGTGCCTCAATGGTTTGCGCGCTGACGGGTTTACCTAACAGATAACCCTGAAGGGTGTTGCAACCCAGCTCGGTTAAAAAGGCTTGCTGTGCTTCGGTTTCTACACCTTCAGCCACGACTTTCAGGTTGAGTGTTTTGGCGAGGGCCACAATCGCTGAGACAATGGTGGCATCCTCGCTTTCCCCACTTAGCTCTTTCACGAACGCCCTGTCGATTTTCAATTCACAGGCCGGTAAGCGCTTGAGGTACAGCAGGCTCGAATATCCGGTACCAAAATCATCGATGGAGGCCTTTACGCCCGCTTCCGTCAGCTCTGTCAGCACCCGTACACTTTCATCCGGGTTGCTCATTGCCGTGGTTTCCGTCACTTCCAGGATCAACATTTCTGGTGGCACATGATGAAGTGCCAGGCAGTTGAGAACCGTGTTGACCAGCGAAGGCTGTTCAAACTGCAGCGTCGACAGGTTTACCGCCATTGACCAGCTTTGATGTCCCTGAAGATGCCATTCACGCAGCTGGCGACAGGCTTCATTAATTACCCAGTTGCCGATAGGGATAATCAGCCCCGTTTTTTCCGCCAGCGGCAGGAAAAGGTCCGGGGTCAGTAACCCCTGCTTAGGATGCTGCCAGCGCAATAACGCCTCAAATCCAAGGAGAGGGCCGGCGGGGGCGTGAAATTTTGGCTGATACAGCAGGCGGAGCTCATTGCGATCGATCGCCATCCACAGATCGTTCATTAACTGAAGGTGGGTCTGCGCCAGCATATTCATCGAGGGCTGGAAAAAGTGGTAACCGTTCCGGCCCATGTGCTTGGTATGGTACATCGCCGCGTCGGCGTTAAACATGAGCTCACGTTCGGTTTTGCCGTCGTGAGGATACAGCGCGATCCCAATGCTGAGGGTGACCATCAGTTCATAGTGGTCGAGGTTGAACGGGCTATCGATCGCGCGCACCAGCGAATTCGCCAGCGATGCCGCATCGTCCGGGCCTTCTCCCTCAGCCAGCAGAACAAACTCATCACCGCCGATACGTGCCAGGGTGAACTGGCCCTTCAGGAGATGCAGCAGACGCTCCGTAACGGCAATCAGCAGCTTGTCACCGACATCATGGCCGTAAGCGTCATTGATGGCTTTAAAACCGTCGAGATCCATGAACATCAGGGCGAAATGGGTCCCTTCACGATCGGCTTTGCTGATGGCCTGATCGAGTCGATCTTCCAGCAGGATACGGTTGGGCAGACGCGTCAGGGTATCGTGCAGGGCCAGTTGTGCGAGTTCCCGGTTAGCTTCTGCAAGTGACGAGGCCAGAAGGGCGGTACGTGCCTGAAGGCGGGCATCCAGCATTGATACCAGTAGGGTAATCCCAAGAATAGAAAGCGCGACGACGCTAACCAGCACCGCCAGCCAGCTCCCGTTGATACCCTCTTGGTGAACCATTGTGGACATCGGAAACTGTGCGGCTTTCATCCCGGCGTAGTGCATCCCTGCAATGGCTATGCCCATGGTGATGGCGGCGCCCGTGCGCATCAGCACGACCTGCGCGGCGTCGTGACGCAGGCGGAAGGTCAGCCATAATGCCGCGAGTGAAGCGGCAAGCGCAATGGCGACCGAAATGGCCACCCAGACCTTGTCCCAGATAATCCCGGGCACCACCTCCAGCGCGGCCATGCCGGTGTAATGCATGGCAACAATACCACTTCCCATCACCAGCGCACCGGGCAGCAGACGGCGCAAGCGTAACCGATCGCAGCTCACGAGCCAGAGCGCAAACAGTGACGACCCCACGGCGATGACCATGGATAACACCGTCAGGGTGGCGTTGTAGCTCATGCTCATGGAGAGGTCCATCGCCAGCATGCCGATAAAATGCATGGCCCACACGCCTATGCCCATTGCAATACCGCCGCCAGCCAGCCAGACGCGGGCAGCGACGCCCTGACTCCCGGCGACACGTGCCGCCATATTCAGTGCGGTATATGCGGCAAGAATGGCAACAACAAAGGAGAGGACAACAAGGATAGGGTTGTATTGGCTGACCAGCATGGACGGTTCTACTCGAGTGTGAGGTTACGCTAGAGCGGTTGAGAAGGGCGAGACATTATCACCGTCGGGTAATGGCTCAAAGGGATTTAAATCCCCGTTTTTAGTGGGTAATAACGGGGAGATTTGCGCAATCAGGCGATTAGTCGAGCTCTGAGCAGTTCACGAGTTTCAGGGGATTCACGGAGTTCATATTGCGACACTTATCGGTTTCGGTGCTCATCAGTTCAATCCACTGCATCAGGAGTGCATCGAAAATCAGAACGGAGATTGCAAAGACAACCAGCCACCAGTATTTACGAATCATTGTGTCATTCCGAGAGAAGAGCGCCAGTAGAGTGGGGGAAATATACACCAAAAGCGGCGGTTTTAAAGCGGGATAAGCGAAGGTTTACAAAGCGTTGACGGACTGAAGCAGGAAATAAAAAAGGCGCTTCCCCATGCCGAAGAGCGCCTTTTTAAACAAGCATTTAACTGATTAGTATCAGTTCATGCCGTATTTTTTCAGTTTCTTACGCAGGGTACCACGGTTGATACCCATCATCAGCGCAGCGCGGGTTTGGTTACCGCGGGTGTATTGCATCACCATGTCCAACAGTGGCTGTTCAACTTCAGCCAGTACCAGCTCATACAGGTCATTAACATCCTGACCGTTCAGTTGAGCAAAATAGTTCTTCAGTGCCTGTTTAACCGAGTCACGCAGGGGCTTTTGAGTTACCTGGTCCTGAGAGTTAACGGTAGAAACGGTCAGTACGTCAGAATTTACGCGTTGTTCGAACATAGTTCTGTCAGCTCTTTATTTCATTACGCAAGATTTTCGAAGTATGCCTCCAACGCCTCCAGCTGTTCGCTGGCATCCTCTATGGCGTTGAATGTGCGCCGAAACTGGTCATCTGGAGCGTGCTCCTGGAGATACCAGGAAACGTGTTTACGCGCAATTCGGTACCCTTTCGCCTGACCGTAGTGGTCATGCAGTTCCCGAACATGCGAACAAAGCAAGCGCTTAACCTCTGCCAGAGGCAGGGGAGCAAGCAGCTCTCCAGTGTCCAGATAATGCTGGATTTCCCGAAAGATCCAGGGTCTTCCCTGAGCGGCACGTCCTATCATCAGAGCATCAGCTCCCGTATAGTCGAGCACAGCTCTGGCTTTAAGCGGGTCAGTTATGTCGCCATTCGCGATAATCGGAATGGAAACTTTCTGCTTAACTGCCCGAATGCTGTCGTATTCAGCTTCACCGTTGAACAAACAGGCACGCGTGCGTCCATGAATGGTCAGGGCCTGAATGCCACAGTCTTCGGCCAGTTGGGCAATCTCTACACAGTTACGGTGTTCCGGCGACCAACCCGTGCGAATCTTTAACGTAACAGGAACGTCCACTGCGCTGACAACCGCCGTCAGGATAGCTTTCACCTGGTCGGGGTATTGCAGAAGGGCTGAACCTGCAAGCTTGCGATTCACTTTTTTGGCCGGGCACCCCATATTGATATCAATAATCTGGGCACCACTTTCCACGTTGATACGCGCGGCATCTGCCATCTCTTCAGGCACGCTTCCGGCAATTTGCACGGTGCGAATACCCGGTTCATCAATGTGCACCATCCGAAGGCGGGATTTATCGCTTTCCCAAACCTGCGGGTTAGACGACATCATCTCGGATACGGTTAAACCGGCTCCCATCTCATAGCACAGCGTCCTGAACGGCCGGTCGGTAATACCTGCCATAGGGGCTGCGATCAGGCGATTTCTAAGCTGGTGGTGTCCGATGCGCATGAGTTAAGAAATGACCATACTGTGACTGCAAGGCGGCGTATATTACGCATTTTTTGCACGAGATGAAAGGCCAAACTTTGAACAATCCACTGTTGTAGATCAAGGAATCGCCGCCCAATCTTTCCGTTAAGAATTATTCACTATTTAAATCATTATGTTATGTGGGAATGGCTATTTTATGGGCGCTTACAATTTCCCGTAACTTCTCATCATTTCTGAATAAACGGCTTACCTCAGCGGGATAATCTGCTGTTTTTAGCAGCAGATTTTCCCTCTTCTTTGCGATCTGCGTCGCATTTTAGTACATGATCTCAAACCTCTGGATGGGCATTATTCGACCACAACGCGCCCATGCAGAGACTGTACCGGACGGTCATTATCGTGATGCATGGTATGGGTAAATTTCTCAAGCTGTTCTGCTGAGACGGTTAACGGCTGTTTGAGCACGATCCAGGTGACCCCTTCAGAACACGGTGGCGTGGTCAGAGATCCGCTAAAGCGCCAGTAGGTTTTCACCTTCGGCAGCAGCTTGTTCAGGTTGAGTTCCTTCTCAATGGAGACGTTCTGTTCAGCCTGCTGCGGCATCACGCTCCACAGCTTATCCAGCTCCGGATTCACAGCCCCTTTATCAAACATGACGGCTACCACGGTCAGCTCACCCGCGCTGTTTTTATGTACCAGATGCATCTCCATCGCGTACTTCTTGCCGTGCACGGTGTTTTCGCTTGGTGCATGGAAGTGGAACTGCTGGAGCGTCCAGGTTTGCTTGTCCAGAGTGATGGTGTCACGGGTGTCAGCCTGTTCGCTAGCCTGAATGGTATGGCCATTATTGGTCAGCGTTACAGGACCATCAATGTAGTGTGTTTGCAGCGGGGAGAGATGGGCGTTAGCGGTCGAATCAATATTTATCGGAGACTGGTTCATCCCGCTCTGGCAGGTCTTGTAGGCCTCGTCCAGTTCACCCCAGTGTTCCGGTGAACCTTCCCCTTCGTAGCTCCAGTGTGACGCAAATGCTGAAGCCGAAACCATGCTCAGCGCAAACAGCGCTGCCTTGCCTGTAATGTGTTTCATCATATTCTTCCGGTGAATTTTTTAATACAAATCAACATGATTTGTGTGGTTATTTTACCGAAGAATGGCAGAGGGAGAGAGGATTATCAGTGGGAGAAAGGCGTGGTCAGAGGACCACGCCAAATGCTTATTTTTTATGGCCGGTGATGCGGCACCACTCTTCTTTCTCCACCACCGGGTCGAGAGCGAAAAGATCGGCGTAGGCTTCACACACGCTGTCCGCCTGGCTTGCCAGGATACCCGAAAGTCCCAGCAGACCGCCCTCAACGGGCAGCACGCTGATTAACGGAGCCAGCTCGCGCAGTGGGCCCGCCAGAATGTTTGCGACCACCACGTCGGCTTTCATGGCTTCTGGCTGTGCATCCGGCAGATACAGCTCCAGACGATCGGAAACGCCGTTACGCTCGGCGTTGTCGCGGCTGGCCTGAATGGCCTGCGGATCGATATCGATCCCGATAGCTTTTGCCGCGCCCAGTTTCAGGGCGGCAATCGCAAGGATCCCGGATCCACAGCCGAAGTCGATCACCGTCTTACCATCCAGATCGAGACCATCCAGCCACTGCAGGCACAGGGAGGTCGTTGGATGGGTGCCGGTACCAAACGCCAGACCCGGATCGAGCATGACGTTAACCGCGTTTTCATCAGGAACCTCGCGCCAGCTTGGGCAGATCCACAGACGTTTGCCGAACTGCATCGGGTGGAAGTTATCCATCCATTCGCGTTCCCAGTCTTTGTCTTCCAGCTGTTCGATTTTGTGCGCAAAGCCCGCGCCCAGCAGAGGGTGGTTTTCCAGAATCGCGACGACCTCTTTCATGTCGGTTTCAGCATCGAACAGGCCAATCACGTCAGTATCGCCCCACAGGCGGGTTTCGCCCGGCAACGGTTCAAAGACCGGCGTGTCATGCGTGTCCTGGAAGGTGATAGAGACCGAGCCGGCCTCCATCAGCGCATCGCTCAGCTCTTCGGCGTTCGCGCCGGTTGTATTCAGTTTTAGTTGGATCCACGGCATGGCAAAACTCTTTATTTATCAGTAGAAATCATAGCGGGCTGTGGGACGGGCTGACCAAAACGGTTCCCCACCACAAACGCCAGTAAACTTAGCAGTAACGAAGGCACAATCGGATGGAAGCCCAGGTACTGAATCTTAAATGTTGCGAGGACGGCGTACAGCACACCGCCGACAATCATGCCGCTCAGCGCGCCCGCCGCGTTTGCACGCTCCCAGTAGAGCCCTAACACCAGCGGCCACAGGAATACCGCTTCAAGCCCACCAAACGCCAGCAGGTTCAGCCAGATGATCATCTCCGGCGGGCGCCATGCGGCTAACAACAGCAACGCGCCTAGCACCAGCGTAATCGCCGCCGACATATGCTTCAGGCGACGTTCATTTTCAACCTGCTCAGGGCGCAGGTTCAGATAGAGATCTTTTATGATCGTAGCGGAACTTTGCAGTAACTGAGCGTTGATGGTCGACATAATGGCGGCCATTGGCGCAGCGAGGAAAATCCCGGCGGCAAAGGGGGGCAGTACTTTGACCATCAGCGTCGGGATCACCAGATCCGGCACGGTAAGATCGGGGATTACCGCGCGCCCTAATGCCCCCGCCAGATGCATACCAAACATCAGGACCGCGACCACAATCGTCCCGATGATGATGCCCTTGTGAACGGCTTTGCTGTCTTTATAGGAGATACAGCGCACGGCGGTATGCGGCAGACCAATTACTCCGAAGCAGACTAACACCCAGAATGAGGTCATAAAGGTCGGAGAGAGGATATCATCAGCGCCCTGCGGCGAGACCAGTTTCGGGTCAATCGCTTCCAGGGTTTCCACCGCGTGAGTGAGTCCACCCGCCGCATGGACAATCCCCACCAGCAGAACGATCGTACCGATGAGCATCACCATTCCCTGCAGCGTATCGTTCAGCACGCTGGCGCGGAATCCGCCAAACGCAGTATAGAGCGCGATGCTTACCCCGAAGATGATGAGGCCTGTCTCGTAAGGGATGCCGGCCGCCGTTTCCAGCAGACGCGCACCGCCGATAAACTGTACGGTCATTGCACCGATAAACGCGACCAGCAGGCTCAAGCTCGCCAGCCACACCAGCAAGCGGCTCTGGTAACGGGCAAAGAGCATATCGTTGAGCGTTACGGCTTTGTAACGGCGCGCCAGAATGGCAAATTTTTTACCCAGTATGCCCAACGAGAGCCAGACGGCAGGCAGCTGGATCATCGCCAGCAAAACCCAGCCTAACCCGTATTTGTAGGCCGCACCGGGGCCGCCAATAAACGAGCTGGCGCTGATATAGGTCGCGGTCAGCGTCATTGCCAGCACAACGCCGCCCATCGAACGGCTGCCGAGAAAATACTCGTTCAGAAAGGCACCGGTCGTTCTTTTGCGCATGGCGTAAATGGACAATCCAAATACGACCAGCAGGTAAGCGACAAGCGGCAGAATGACTTCAAGCTGCATCATCGTCCTCCAGCGGAATATCCCGGTAGATAAATTTCACCATTGCCCAGCACAGCAGGATAAACACCAGCGGAACCAGCAGGCAGGCCAATTCAAACCAGTGCGGCAGGCCGGTGATACCGGAGGCTGAGCTCGGTAAGTAAGCAGTTACTAACCATGCGGCGAGATAGAGAAGGGTCAGCCACAGCGCCCAGCGCGCTTCTTTATGGGCCTGAACAAAACGTTTGTCCATTTTTTGTCCCTTGTGGATGAAGAAAGCGGGGATTGTACATGATGAGGCTTTCCAGGCCCCAGAAATAAAAAAGGCCGGATAATCCGGCCTTTTCGTGCGCGCGCAGTCTTACTTCTCGTTAAGACCGAGTTTCTTCTCGAGATAGTGGATGTTGGTTCCACCATTCTGGAAGTGCTCGTCGCTCATGATACGCATCTGCAGATCAACGTTGGTTTTGATACCGTCGATGATCAGCTCCTGCAGGGCGTTCTTCATGCGGGCAATCGCCACGTCACGGTTTTCGCCGTAGCAGATGAGCTTGCCGATCATTGAGTCATAGTACGGCGGTACGGTGTAACCGGCGTAGATATGAGACTCCCAGCGCACGCCAAAGCCACCCGGTGCGTGGAAACGCGTGATTTTACCCGGGCTTGGCAGGAAGGTGTTCGGGTCTTCGGCGTTGATACGGCATTCTACCGCATGGCCTTTCACCACAACTTCTTCCTGCTTGATGGACAGAGGCTGACCGGCTGCGATACGCAGCTGCTCTTTAATCAGGTCAACGCCGGTGATCATTTCGGTAACCGGGTGTTCAACCTGAATACGGGTGTTCATCTCAATGAAATAGAACTCGCCGTTTTCGAACAGGAACTCAAAGGTACCCGCTCCACGATAGCCGATATCGACACACGCTTTAGCGCAACGCTCGCCGATGTAGCGACGCAGTTCCGGAGTAATGCCCGGCGCTGGCGCTTCTTCGACCACTTTCTGGTGACGACGCTGCATAGAGCAGTCACGTTCAGCCAGATAGATCGCGTTACCTTGACCGTCAGCCAGAACCTGAATTTCGATGTGGCGTGGGTTTTCCAGGTATTTTTCCATGTACACCATGTCATTGCTGAAAGCGGCTTTCGCTTCTGCTTTGGTCATGGAGATGGACTGCGCCAGTTCAGCATCGCTG
Source organism: Enterobacter sp. SGAir0187 (assembly GCF_002952735.2). Classification (NCBI taxonomy): domain Bacteria; kingdom Pseudomonadati; phylum Pseudomonadota; class Gammaproteobacteria; order Enterobacterales; family Enterobacteriaceae; genus Enterobacter; species Enterobacter sp. SGAir0187. Next base: position 3,051,765 of record NZ_CP025034.2, read on the forward strand.
CGCACAACGCGCATACCGCGACCGCCGCCGCCGCCGGACGCCTTGATGATAACCGGGTAGCCAATGCGTTTAGCATGAGCACGGTTAGCATCCATGTCGTCGGTCAGAGGGCCGTCAGAGCCTGGTACGGTTGGTACACCGGCTTTTTTCATCGCAGTGATCGCAGACACTTTGTCGCCCATCAGGCGGATGGTGTCGGCTTTCGGGCCGATGAAGATAAAGCCAGAGCGTTCAACCTGCTCAGCAAAGTTGGCGTTCTCAGAGAGGAAGCCGTAACCCGGATGAATTGCCACCGCGCCGGTGATTTCAGCGGCGCTGATGATAGCCGGGATGTTCAGATAGCTTTTTACGGACGGAGCCGGGCCAATACAGACCGTCTCATCCGCCAGCAATACGTGTTTTAAATCGCGATCCGCGCTTGAGTGCACCGCGACAGTCTTGATGCCCAGTTCTTTACAGGCACGAAGAATACGCAGAGCAATCTCGCCGCGGTTGGCGATAACAATTTTATCCAGCATGTTCGCCTCGTTACTCGATGACGACCAGCGGCTCGTCAAATTCAACCGGCTGACCACTTTCGACCAGAATCGCTTTCACAGTACCTGATTTGTCTGCTTCGATCTGGTTCATCATTTTCATCGCTTCAACGATGCACAGGGTATCGCCTACGTTGACTTTCTGACCCACTTCGATGAACGCCTTCGCGTCCGGGCTCGGGGTGCGGTAGAAAGTACCAACCATTGGGGAACGTACGATGTGACCACTGATTTCTGCTGCAGCGGCAGGTGCGGCTTCAGTTGCTGCTGGCGCAACGGCTGCGGAGAGCGCAGGCTGCTGCACTGGCGCAGCATAAGCCTGCTGCATTACCGGGAAGCTAGCGGCTGGGGCTGCACGGCTGATGCGTACAGACTCTTCGCCTTCAGAAATTTCCAGTTCGGAGATGCCTGATTCTTCAACCAGCTCGATCAGTTTTTTAATCTTACGAATATCCATGAGTGGGTTCCGTACTCTTGTTTAGTGTGATTGTGACAAGCGTTTTACCGCTGTCTGTAAAGCGTATGAATAGCCGTCTGCGCCCAGTCCACAGATAACGCCAGCAGCGATATCTGACAGATACGAATGGTGGCGGAACGGCTCTCGGGCGTGCACGTTACTCAGGTGGATCTCGATAAACGGGATACTCACCGCGAGCAGTGCGTCGCGGATAGCAACACTGGTGTGCGTAAACGCGGCCGGATTGATCAGGATATAGTCCACATTGTCTTTAGCCTGATGAATACGGTCGATGATTGCGTACTCCGCATTCGACTGAAAATGATCCAAATCCACATTCAGTGACGCTGCTTCCGTTCCCAGACGGTTAACAATTTCACTCAATGTCAGCGTGCCGTACTTCTCAGGCTCACGGGTTCCGAGCATGTTCAGGTTCGGTCCGTTCAAAACTAAGATATGGAACTTATCAGTCATTATGCCGCTATCTCCTGCGATTTTCGGGTAAAAAACAAAATATACCTTCGAAACGCAAATGTCACCTTTTCAGAGGCTTAAAACCGCTGTCAGGCGAACCAAGGTCGCACATTATAACGATTTCGTAGCATTTAGCAGCTAAATACTGGTCTTATCAGGGAAGATTATCAACCGCTATCCGAAAAAGATTTGCGGTTGACGGGGAATATGCGGGAAAACGCACAGTTTCGCGCACTATCGCAACCACTGGCGGAACTTCTTGTAACGCCATGCTAAAAGCGCCACGGCGGCCAGTGCGTACAGGACTGGCTGCGGGGAGAGGATCTTCACCGACCACAGGTAATGAATAGGGGCGAGGATCGCGACAAGATAGACGAAGTTGTGCAGCAGCTGCCAGCGCCTGCCCAGTTTTCGCTGTGCATATTGCGTGGAGGTCAGCGCTAACGCCAGTAAAATCACCCAGCTCACAATACCCAGTGTCAGATAAGGGCGTGTCACCAGTTCGCGGCCAAGCAGTGCCAGATTGTTAATTCCCAGCTCCAGCAGGGCATAGCTGGTGAGATGCAGCGTCGCCCAGGCAAAACACCATAGCCCTAACAGCCGACGGGTGCGTATCAATAGTGGCTGTTTAGCGTAGCGCGCCAGCGGCGAGACGAGCAAGGTGGCCAGCAAAAATTTCAGAGCCATCCGACCGGTAAAATGCTGGATATCCTTGGCCGGATCGGCGCTAAATAGCCCCTGGCTGGCGGCCCAGAACAGCCATATAAAAGGAAGGAGCCCGGCCAGATGCAGAAGCACTTTCAGCCAGGTAATCTGTTTTGCCGTTAAACGCACTCAGAAGTTCTCCCGTAAATTGAGGCCACGGTACAGCGAGGCCACTTCGTCCGCATAACCGTTAAACAGCAGCGTGGGCTGACGCTTTACGTCCAGCGCACCGCCGGAACCGATAAACCGCTCGGTCGCCTGCGACCAGCGCGGGTGATCCACATGCGGGTTCACGTTGGCGAAGAAACCGTATTCGTCCGGGGCCGCCAGATTCCAGGTGGTCGGCGGGCGCTCGCGGGTGAGCTTAATGCTGACGATGGACTTAATTCCTTTGAAACCGTATTTCCACGGTACGGTTAAACGAATGGGGGCACCGTTCTGAGGTGGAAGCGCCTTGCCGTACACGCCGACGGTCAGCAGGGTAAGCGGGTGCATCGCCTCATCGAGGCGTAACCCTTCCACATACGGATACTCAAGCCCGCCGCCAATAAACCGGTCTTTTTGTCCAGGCATCTCGTCCGGCGCATAGCGCGTCTGGAAGGCGACATATTTTGCGTTGCTGGTGGGCTCAACCATCGCCAGTAATTTATGCAGCGGGAAGCCAATCCAGGGCACCACCATCGACCAGGCTTCCACACAGCGCATACGGTAGATACGCTCTTCGAGCGGGAAACGGGTGGTCAGATCGTGATGATCCAGCGTCAGAGGTTTCGCCACTTCGCCATCAATCTTCAGCGTCCACGGATCGGTTTTGAGGCTACCGGCGTTGGCGGCAGGATCCGCCTTGTCGAGACCAAATTCGTAGAAGTTGTTGTAGCCGGTGACTTTATCTTCTGGCGTAAGCGCGAGTTTGTTCTGCCATTGGGCGGGTTTCGTAAAGGTGAGCGGGGCGCCGGAAGGGGCCTTCGGCCGATCGTTGCCTTTAAACCAGTCGAGCAGGTCGGCGTGTGCTGCTGGCGAGAGCGAGAGCGCGGTGGCGCTGATGCCAAGCATTTTCAGGATCTGGCGGCGCTGTAACATAAAGACAGACTCAGACGTTACGTCGGCTTCCGTCAGTTTTCGGTTTTTCATGGCATCCTCCGTCATGCGTTTTTCTAAGCATGACGGAGGAGAGGGATTCGCGCGAATATGTCACGAAAATTTGAAGATTAGGCGATTTTCACCAGCGCACGACCGTGGAACTGGTTGTCCATGATCTTACTGGCGTATTCCGGCGCCTGGCTGAGGGTTATCTCCGTTGCGCTCTGGGTATAGAAAGATTCCGGCAGATCGCGTACCAGACGTTCCCATGCCTGCGCACGGCGAGCCGCTGGGGTCATCACGGAATCCACACCCTGCAGGCGGACGTTACGCAAAATAAATGGCATCACGGTGGTGGGCAGGGCAAATCCGCCCGCGAGTCCGCAGGCAGCCACGCAGCCGCCGTAGTTCATCTGCGCCAGGACTTTTGCCAGCACCTTATCACCGACGGTATCTACCGCGCCTGCCCAGACCTGTTTTTCCAGCGGACGGGTTTCAGCGAATTCGTCACGACTGAGAATGCGGTTTGCACCGAGCTGGCGCAGGTAATCGTGGGTGCTTTCACGACCGGAAACCGCCGCGACCTGATAGCCCAGTTTGTGCAGTAGCGTCACTGCCGTGCTCCCCACGCCCCCGCTGGCACCGGTGACGACAATTTCGCCCGATTCAGGGCGGATACCCGCCTCTTCCAGCGCCATCACGCACAGCATGGCGGTAAAGCCTGCCGTGCCGACGATCATCGCCTTGCGGCCATCCATGCCTTTCGGCATCGGCACCAGCCAGTCGCCCTTCACGCGCGCCTGCGTGGCCAGCCCGCCCCAGTGATTTTCACCTACGCCCCAGCCGGTGAGCAGCACCTGCTGGCCCGGGTGGAAGCGCGGATCCTCGCTGGTATGAACCCGGCCTGCGAAATCAATACCTGGCACCATAGGGAAATTTCGGATGATTTTACCCTTACCGGTAATGGCCAGCGCATCTTTATAATTTAAACTGGACCAGTCGATGTCGACGGTTACTTCGCCTTCCGGCAGACGACTCTCTTCTACCGCCTGCACTGAGGAAAGCGTTTTGCCGTCCTGCTGTTCTAAGATCAAAGCCTGCATACGGGGTCCTCTCGACTCATATGATTGGAAAATAATTTCTGAAGACTATACTCGCTCAGGGAAACGCAGTGCCGATTTAACGCAATAAATTGCCAGATACACCCGATTTGGTAGTATGCCGCATTTGAAATGCAAGTTAGCGCTTACTCGCTACCCCATCAACCCACGGAGTAATCTCAAGGATGCGATTAACGACGAAGTTCTCAGCTTTTATCACCTTGCTGACGGGGCTTACCATTTTTGTCACCCTTCTGGGCTGCTCTCTGAGCTTTTACAACGCCATTCAGGACAAACTGGTCAACCGGGTACAGTCCGTCGCGTCGGTGATTGATACGCGTCTGCTGACGACGCCGCTACCGGCGCTCACCCGTGAGCTCGATGAGTTGATGGTACCTGTTGATATTGTTCAAATCGACATTCAGCAGGGAAAGCATCGTGTGTTAAGCCATGAACGGCCGGGAAGCTACCGGCCTGCGGGCGTGGTGAGCCAGTACCGGGAGGTGACGGTGCATTCCCTGAAAAATCCGGGGATGACCATCCACATGGTCTACCTCGATCCGATGGCCAGCTATTTCCGTTCGATGATGACCACCGCGCCGCTCACCGTGGCGGTGGCGTTCATCGTCCTGCTGATCTTTCTCGCGGTCCGCTGGCTGCGCCGCCAGCTCTCCGGACAGGAGCTGCTGGAGATGCGCTCCGTGCGGATCCTTAACGGTGAGCGCGGCCCGCAGGTGCGTGGTTCCGTCCACGAATGGCCGTCACGCGCCAGCAGCGCGCTGGATACGCTGCTCTCGGAAATCCAGTTTGCCAGCGACCAGCGCAGCCGTATGGATTCGCTGATCCGCTCCTATGCCGCCCAGGATAATAAAACTGGCCTGAACAACCGCCTCTTCTTTGATAATCAACTCGCCACGCTGCTCGACGATTCGGAAAAAGTGGGGACGCACGGGGTCGTAATGATGATTCGCCTGCCTGATTTCGATCTCCTGCGCGACACCTGGGGACAGCGGGCTGCGGAAGAAAATCTCTTTACGCTGATCAACCTGCTCTCCACCTTTATTATGCGCTACCCGGGTGCGCTGCTGGCCCGCTATCACCGCAGCGACTTTGCCGTGTTGCTGCCGCACCGAACGCTGAAAGAGTCAGAAAGCATCGCCAGCCAGCTGCTGAAGGCGGTGGATGCGCTGCCGCAGAGCAAAATGCTCGACAGGGACGATATGGTCCACATGGGGATCTGCGCCTGGCGTGGCGGACAATCCACAGAACAGGTGATGGAGCATGCGGAAGCGGCCACCCGCAACGCCGTGTTGCAGGGCGCGAACGGATGGGCGGTGTATGATGACTCCCTGCCGGAAAAAGGGCGCGGTAACGTGCGCTGGCGTACTTTGATTGAGCAAATGCTGAGTCGCGGCGGACCGCGTATTTATCAAAAACCCGCGGTCATGAAAAACGGCAACGTTCATCACCGTGAACTGATGTGTCGTATTTTTGACGGTACGGAAGAGGTTATTTCTGCGGAATATCTGCCGATGGTCCTGCAATTTGGTCTGTCCGAAGAGTATGACCGCCAGCAAATTAGCCGTTTGATTCCGTTTTTATCATTCTGGCCTGAAGAGAGCCTGGCGCTGCAGGTCACCGTGGAGTCATTAATACGCCCGCGTTTTCAGCGCTGGCTGCGTGATACATTAATGCAATGCGAAAAATCGCAACGCAAACGCATTATTTTTGAACTTGCTGAGGCTGATGTAGGTCAACACATCAGCCGGTTACGTCCGGTGGTACGTTTGATCAATGCGCTCGGTGCGCGTGTCGCGGTGACGCAGGCAGGTTTAACGCTGGTCAGTACCGACTGGATTAAGGCGCTGGATGTGGAGTTATTAAAGCTACATCCAGGGCTGGTAAGGAATATTGAGAAGCGTACGGAAAACCAGCTGCTGGTACAGAGCCTGGTAGAAGCATGCAAGGGAACGCGAACACAAGTATTCGCTACGGGCGTGCGCTCCAGAGGGGAATGGCAGATGTTAACAGAGCGCGGTGTCATGGGTGGTCAGGGGGATTTTTTTGCTGCCTCTCAACCGCTTGACACCAACGTGAAAAAATATTTGCAAAGATACTCTGTTTGACCTGCCGTTTACGCTGTTTTCACGTAGAATATCGCGCCTGTAGCTTTGAGTATGTCGAGCAAAAAGCCAGTGAACGACCTTAACGGGTTACAAACGTCAGTGGGGAACGCTACTGTTTACTCAGCCCTGAGGGAGTCAGGGGATGATTTTGTAACATCAGGAAACGTACTGCACAAATTTTCACCGTTGCAGATGATTTTTGCGCCTTGTCGCTGCTGCGTGTGGTTGGTAAAGTAAGCGGATTTTGTTTTCCGCCCCAGCTTTCAGGATTATCCCTTAGTATGTTGAAAAAATTTCGTGGCATGTTTTCCAATGACCTGTCCATTGACCTGGGTACTGCGAATACCCTTATTTATGTAAAAGGACAAGGCATCGTATTGAATGAGCCTTCCGTTGTGGCCATTCGTCAGGATCGTGCAGGCTCGCCGAAAAGCGTGGCCGCTGTGGGTCATGACGCGAAGCAGATGCTGGGTCGTACCCCTGGCAACATCGCCGCTATTCGCCCAATGAAAGACGGCGTTATCGCTGACTTCTTCGTGACTGAAAAAATGCTTCAGCACTTCATCAAGCAGGTTCACAGCAACAGCTTCATGCGTCCAAGCCCGCGTGTTCTGGTGTGTGTGCCGGTTGGCGCAACCCAGGTAGAGCGTCGCGCAATTCGTGAATCTGCCCAGGGTGCTGGTGCGCGTGAAGTATTCCTGATTGAAGAGCCAATGGCGGCGGCAATCGGTGCAGGTCTGCCAGTGTCTGAAGCGACCGGTTCCATGGTGGTGGATATCGGTGGTGGTACCACTGAAGTGGCCGTTATCTCTCTGAATGGCGTGGTGTACTCCTCTTCCGTACGTATCGGTGGTGACCGCTTCGACGAAGCCATCATTAATTATGTACGCCGTAACTACGGCTCTCTGATCGGTGAAGCCACCGCAGAGCGTATCAAACACGAAATCGGCTCTGCGTATCCGGGCGATGAAGTGCGTGAGATCGAAGTGCGTGGCCGTAACCTGGCTGAAGGTGTGCCACGCGGTTTCACCCTGAACTCCAACGAAATTCTGGAAGCACTGCAGGAACCACTGACGGGTATCGTGAGCGCGGTAATGGTCGCGCTGGAACAGTGCCCACCAGAGCTGGCGTCCGATATCTCCGAGCGCGGTATGGTTCTGACCGGTGGTGGTGCGCTGCTGCGTAACCTCGACCGCCTGTTAATGGAAGAGACAGGTATTCCTGTCGTAGTTGCAGAAGATCCACTGACTTGCGTCGCCCGTGGTGGTGGCAAGGCGCTGGAAATGATCGACATGCACGGCGGCGATTTGTTCAGCGAAGAGTAGTCGAGTTTGAGAGGGTAGCAATTTGCTACCCTTTCTCTCTGACGCGAGAATACGCATAGCCTATGAAGCCAATTTTTAGCCGTGGCCCATCGCTACAGTTTCGCCTCATTCTGGCGGTTCTGGTTGCGCTTGGGGTCATTATTGCCGATAGCCGCCTCGGTACGTTCAGCCAGATCCGAACGTACATGGATACCGCCGTCAGTCCTTTCTACTTTATATCCAATGGTCCCCGTGAACTGCTCGACTCCGTTTCTCAAACGCTGTCTTCACGTGACCAACTCGAACTCGAAAACCGGGCATTACGTCAGGAACTGTTGCTGAAAAACAGCGAACTGCTGATGCTGGGGCAATACAAGCAGGAAAATGCGCGTCTGCGTGAACTGCTCGGCTCGCCGCTGCGTCAGGATGAGCAGAAAATGGTCACTCAGGTGATCTCCACCGTGAACGACCCTTACAGCGATCAGGTTGTGATCGACAAAGGGAGCGTCAACGGGGTGTATGAAGGTCAGCCTGTTATCAGTGATAAAGGCGTCGTGGGCCAGGTGGTTGCCGTGGCCAAACTGACCAGCCGCGTGCTGCTGATTTGTGATGCCACGCATGCGCTGCCGATCCAGGTGCTGCGCAACGACATCCGTGTGATTGCGGCCGGGAACGGCTGTACGGATGACCTGCAGCTGGAACACCTGCCGGCCAATACGGATATCCGCGTGGGCGACGTGCTGGTGACCTCCGGTCTGGGTGGCCGCTTCCCTGAAGGCTATCCGGTTGCGGTGGTCTCTTCGGTGAAGCTGGATACGCAGCGTGCCTATACCGTGATTCAGGCGCGTCCAACCGCCGGTTTGCAGCGTCTGCGCTATTTGCTGCTGCTGTGGGGCGCCGATCGTAACGGGGCTAACCCGATGACGCCTGAAGAGGTGCATCGTGTGGCAAATGAACGTCTGATGCAGATGATGCCGCAGGTTCTCCCGCCTGCGGACTCCATGGGGCCGCCTGCGCCAGTCCCGGCGCCGGCAACCGGGTTAACGCAGCCGCTGCCGGATGCGCCGCCACCGCCTAAACTCTCTTCGGGAGGGCAGTAGTGGCAAGCTATCGTAGCCAGGGACGCTGGGTCATCTGGCTCTCGTTTCTTATTGCACTGTTGCTGCAAGTGATGCCATGGCCGGATGACATTCTCGTTTTCCGGCCAAACTGGGTATTGCTCATTTTGCTCTACTGGATCCTTGCCCTGCCGCATCGCGTAAATGTCGGCACAGGTTTTGTGATGGGTGCCATACTGGATCTCATTAGCGGCTCAACGCTGGGTGTGCGCGCCTTGTCCATGAGCATTATTGCGTACCTCGTCGCACTCAAATTCCAGCTCTTCCGTAACCTTGCGCTCTGGCAACAGGCCCTGGTTGTGATGTTGTTGTCGCTCGCTGCGGATATCGTTGTTTTCTGGGCAGAGTTTTTAGTGATCAACGTCTCTTTCCGACCGGAAGTGTTCTGGAGTAGTGTAGTAAACGGTGTGCTCTGGCCATGGCTGTTCCTGCTGATGCGTAAGGTTCGCCAGCAGTTTGCTGTGCAATAAAAGGTTTCTATGACGTCTTTGTATCTCGCTTCCGGCTCCCCGCGCCGTCAGGAACTCCTGACGCAGCTAGGGGTCTCTTTTGAACGCATCGTGACCGGCATTGAAGAACAACGTGCTGAGGGCGAAAGTGCTAACCAGTACGTGTCACGTCTGGCGCGGGAGAAAGCGCAGGCGGGCGTGGCCAGTGTGCCACGCGATCTCCCTGTGCTGGGGGCAGATACCATCGTTATCCTGAACGGTGAAGTGCTGGAGAAACCGCACGACGCCGATCATGCAGCGCGCATGCTGCGCAAGCTGTCCGGACAAACGCATCAGGTGATGACGGCCGTCGCGCTGGCCGATCGCCAGCACGTGCTGGACTGCCTGGTGGTGACGGAAGTGACCTTCAGAGTACTTACCGACGACGACATCGCCGCTTATATTGCCAGCGGTGAACCGATGGATAAAGCAGGTGCATACGGTATTCAGGGGCTGGGTGGCTGTTTTGTCAGGAAGATTCATGGCAGCTATCACGCCGTAGTCGGCTTACCGCTGGTGGAAACGTATGAGTTGCTGAGCAATTTTAACTCACTGCGTGAGGGAAGGGATAATTATGACGGCTGAATTGTTGGTAAACGTAACGCCATCGGAAACCCGTGTGGCCTATATTGATGGTGGCATTCTTCAGGAAATTCATATTGAGCGTGAAGCGCGGCGCGGAATAGTAGGCAATATCTACAAAGGTCGTGTCAGTCGTGTACTACCGGGTATGCAGGCGGCTTTTGTAGATATTGGACTCGATAAGGCGGCATTTTTACATGCCTCCGATATCATGCCGCACACCGAGTGCGTCGCGGGCGAAGAGCAAAAGCAGTTTGCCGTGCGCGACATTTCTGAACTGGTGCGTCAGGGACAGGATCTGATGGTGCAGGTGGTGAAAGATCCCCTCGGTACCAAAGGCGCCCGTCTGACCACCGATATCACCTTACCTTCCCGCTATCTGGTCTTTATGCCTGGCGCGTCGCATGTGGGCGTCTCACAGCGTATTGAGAGCGAAAGCGAGCGCGAGCGTCTGAAAAAAGTGGTCAGCGCCTACTGCGATGAACAGGGCGGATTTATCATCCGTACCGCCGCGGAGGGGATCAGCGAGGAGGACCTGGCGTCGGATGCGGCTTACCTGAAGCGCGTCTGGACAAAAGTGATGGAGCGTAAAAAACGCAACCAGACCCGCTATCAGCTCTATGGTGAGCTGGCGCTGGCGCAGCGCGTTCTGCGTGACTTTGCCGACGCGCAGCTCGACCGCATCCGCGTGGACTCTCGCCTGACGTATGAAGCGTTGCTGGAGTTTACCGCCGAATATATCCCGGAGATGCCAGGCCTGCTGGAGCACTACACCGGGCGTCAGCCGATCTTCGATCTCTATGATGTCGAAAACGAGATCCAGCGTGCGCTGGAGCGTAAGGTTGAGCTGAAGTCCGGCGGCTATCTGATCATCGATCAGACCGAAGCGATGACCACCGTCGATATCAACACCGGTGCGTTCGTCGGCCATCGCAATCTCGATGACACCATTTTCAACACCAACATCGAAGCCACGCAGGCCATTGCGCGCCAGCTCCGTCTGCGCAATCTGGGCGGCATTATCATCATCGACTTCATCGATATGAGTAATGAAGACCATCGCCGCCGCGTGCTGCACTCGCTTGAGCAGGCCCTGAGTAAAGATCGCGTGAAAACCAGCATCAACGGCTTCTCACAGCTGGGGCTGGTGGAAATGACGCGTAAGCGTACCCGCGAGAGCGTGGAGCATGTGCTGTGTAATGAATGCCCGACCTGCCATGGACGCGGAACGGTAAAGACGGTTGAGACCGTCTGTTACGAGATCATGCGTGAAATTGTGCGTGTGCATCATGCCTACGACTCCGACCGTTTTCTGGTCTATGCTTCCCCTGCGGTGGCTGAAGCGCTGAAAGGCGAAGAGTCACACGCGCTGGCGGAAGTGGAAATCTTTGTCGGCAAACAGGTAAAAGTACAAATTGAACCGCTCTATAACCAGGAGCAGTTTGACGTCGTGATGATGTAAGCGCAGTACGCTGCGTGACGAATGCTGACAAGGAGAGATGCGTGAGGCGATTGCCGGGGATTTTATTGCTTATAGGGGCAACGCTGGTCGTGATTGTCGCGTTGCTCGTGAGCGGGCTACGCCTCGTTTTACCGCATCTGGACAGCTGGCGTCCGCAGTTGCTGGCGAAAATCGAATCCACCACCGGCGTGCCGGTGAACGTCAGCCAGGTCAGCGCTAACTGGCAGAATTTTGGCCCGACGCTCGATGTCCGGGATATCAACGCCCGCCTGAAAGATGGCGGCTACCTGAAAATCAAACGCGTGACCCTGGCGCTGGACGTCTGGCAAAGCCTGCTGCATCTGCGCTGGCAGTTTCGCGATCTCACCTTTTATCAGCTCCAGTTCCTGACCAATACGCCGCTGTCTGGCGGCGATAGCGGTCAGGGGCTTGAAGCCAACCGCTTCAGCGATCTTTTCCTCCGCCAGTTCGATCATTTCGATCTGCGCGACAGCGAAGTGAGCTTTATTACCCTTTCCGGTCAGCGCGCCGAGCTGGCGATCCCGCAGCTGACCTGGCTCAACGGTAAGGATCGGCACCGCGCCGAGGGGCAGGTCAATCTCTCAAGCCTGAACGGACAGCACGGCGTGATGCAGGTGCGCATGGATCTGCGCGACGATGACGGCCTGTTAAATAACGGCAAAGTCTGGCTGCAGGCCGACGATGTGGACGTCAAGCCGTGGCTGGGCGACTGGCTACAGCAAAATATGCAGCTGGAAACGGCCCGCTTCAGCCTTGAAGGCTGGTTAACCCTGACGAAAGGCGAATTTGCCAGCGGCGATATCTGGCTCAAGCAGGGAGGCGCGAGCTGGAAAGGTGAAAACCAGCAGCATCAGCTTTCCGTCGATAACCTCACCGCGCACGTGACGCAGGAGAAAGAGGGCTGGCAGTTTGCCATTCCCGATACGCGCATCACGATGGACGGCAAGCCGTGGCCGCGCGGTGCGCTGACGCTGGCCTGGATGCCGGAGCAGGACGTTGGCGGCACGGCCAGTAAACGCAGCGACGAGCTGCGCATCCGTGCCAGTAACCTGGATTTGGCCGCTATTGAAGGGCTGCGCTCGATGGCGGCAAAGCTCTCTCCTGACCTGGGCGAGATCTGGCTGGCTACGCAGCCGAGCGGAAAGATTGATTCTCTGGCGCTGGATATTCCGCTTCAGGCGACGGAAAAAACCCGTTTCCAGGCGACATGGAAAGATCTTGCCTGGAAGCAGTGGAAGCTGCTGCCGGGTGCGGAGCACTTTAGCGGCAAGCTGGAAGGCAGTGTGGAGAACGGCAGGCTGACGGTTGATATGCACGACGCCAAAATGCCTTACGAGACGGTCTTCCGCGCGCCGCTGGAAATCGAACAGGGCAACGCAGTGCTTAACTGGCTACGTAACGATAAGGGTTTTCAGCTCGATGGGCGGCATATCGACGTCAAAGCGAAAGCGGTGCATGCGCGCGGCGATTTCCGCTATTTGCAGCCTGAAGGGGATGAGCCGTGGCTGGGGATTCTGGCCGGGATCAGTACCGATGACGGCTCACAGGCCTGGCGCTATTTCCCGGAAAACCTGATGGGGAAAGCGCTGGTAGACTATCTGAGCGGTGCGATTCAGGGCGGTCAGGCGGATAATGCCACGCTGGTTTACGGCGGTAATCCCCATCTGTTCCCGTACAAACATAATGAAGGTCAGTTCCAGGTTCTGGTGCCGCTACATGACGCCACCTTCGCGTTCCAGCCGGGCTGGCCCGCGCTGAAAAACCTGGATATCGAACTTAATTTCCTCAATGACGGCCTGTGGATGAAGTCCGACAGCGTGGCGCTGGGCGGCGTGACGGCCAGCAACCTGACGGCCAACATTCCGGACTACTCAAAAGAGAAGCTGCTGATTGATGCCGACATCAACGGTCCCGGCAAGGCGGTGGGACCGTACTTTGAAGAGACCCCTCTCAAAGAGTCGCTGGCCGCGACGCTTCAGCAGCTCCAGCTTGATGGCGATGTGAATGCTCGCTTACATCTTGATATCCCGCTGGACGGTGAGATGACCACCGCGAAAGGCGACGTCCGTCTGAAGAATAACAGTCTGTTCATCAAACCCCTTGAGAGCACCCTGAAAAATCTCAGCGGGCAGTTCAGCTTTGAGAACGGTAACCTGAAGAGCGAGCCGCTTACCGCCAGCTGGTTTAATCAGCCCGTGAATATCGACTTCACGACCACTGAGGGTGAAAAGGCGTATCAGGTGGCCGTCAATCTGGATGGCAACTGGCAGCCAGCGCGAATGGATGTCCTGCCGAAGCCGATTGAGGGGGCCGTGGAGGGCGCGGTCGCCTGGAAAGGTAAAGTGGCAATCGACCTGCCTTATCACGCGGGTGCCCAGTACAAGGTCGACATCACGGGCGATCTGAAAAACCTTCACAGCCAGCTGCCTGCGCCGCTGAATAAACAGGCCGGACAGCCGCTGCCGGTGAAGCTGAACGTGGATGGCAACCTGAACAGCTTCGCGCTGACCGGCAGCGCGGGCGGGACGAACCATTTCAACAGCCGCTGGCTGCTTAACCGCAAGCTCACCCTCGACAAAGCCATCTGGACGACGGATAGCCGCTCCACGCCACCGCTGCCGGAGCAGGCGGGCATTGAGCTGAATCTTCCGCCGATGGACGGTGCAGAGTGGCTGGCGCTGTTCCAGAAAGGCGTTGGGCAAAACGTCGATGAAACCGCCCAGTTCCCGCAAGCCATTACCGTACGCACGCCGTCGCTAATGCTCGGCGGGCAGCAGTGGAACAACCTGAGCATTGTCTCACAGCCTGGCGCTAACGGTACGAAGGTGGAAGCCCAGGGCCGAGAGATCAACGGTACGCTGACCATGCGCAATCACGCGCCGTGGCAGGCGGCGATCCGCTACCTCTACTACAACCCGGCAAGCGCCGCGAGCGGGAAAGACAAACCGGCTGCGACGTCGCCGCTGGGTCAAATCTCCCGCGTCGATTTTAGCGGCTGGCCCGATCTCCAGCTGCGCTGTGCAGAGTGCTGGCTGTGGGGGCAGAAATATGGCCGCATCGACGGTGATTTTGCCATCCAGGGAAACACGCTTACGCTCTCGGGCGGCCTGGTTGATACCGGCTTCGGCCGCATGACGGCGGGCGGGGAATGGGTGAATAATCCGGGCGAGCAGCGGACGTCCCTCAAGGGCGACATTAAAGGCAACAAACTGGATGCAGCAGCCAATTTCTTTGGCATCAGCACGCCACTGCGCGGTTCGTCATTTGACGTTAATTACGATCTTCACTGGCGCGACGCCCCGTGGAAGCCGGATGAGGCCTCGCTTAACGGCATTCTGAAAACCCACTTCGGCAAAGGTGAGATCGCCGACGTGAGCACCGGGCGCGCCGGGCAGATCCTGCGCCTCCTCAGCTTTGATGCGCTGCTGCGCAAGCTGCGCTTCGATTTCAGCGATACCTTCAGCGAAGGGTTCTACTACGATTCCATCCGCAGTACGGCGTGGATCAAGGACGGCGTTCTGCACACGGACGACACGCTGGTGGATGGCCTTGAAGCGGATATCGCCATGAAAGGCTCCGTTAACCTCGTGCGTCGCGAACTGGATATGGAAGCCGTGGTGGCGCCGGAAATTTCCGCAAGCGTGGGCGTTGCGGCGGCCTTTGTGGTGAACCCGATAGTCGGTGCGGCGGTATTTGCCGCCAGTAAAGTGCTGGGTCCACTCTGGAGCAAGGTCTCCATTCTGCGCTACCGCATTACCGGTCCGGTGGATAAACCGCAGATTAACGAGGTGCTGCGCCAGCCGCGCAAAGATGCACAGCAATGATTTGACGTGGGCAGGTAATTGCCTCACTCTCAATAAATACGATCTTTATACCGCCACGGGCGGCAACGAACGAGTAGCAATACGATGAGTCTGAACCTGGTAAGTGAACATTTGCTCGCAGCGAACGGCCTGAGCCATCAGGACCTGTTCTCCATTCTTGGTCAACTGACCGAACGCCGTCTCGACTACGGCGACCTTTATTTCCAGTCGAGCTATCACGAATCCTGGGTTTTAGAAGACAGCATCATCAAAGATGGCTCTTACAACATTGACCAGGGCGTCGGCGTCCGCGCCGTCAGCGGCGAGAAAACCGGTTTTGCCTATGCGGATCAGATTAGCCTCGCCGCACTTGAGCAGAGCGCGCAGGCGGCGCGCACCATTGTGCGTGATACCGGCGATGGGCGTGTGAAAACGCTGGGAGAAGTGCAGCACTCTGCGCTCTATACCAGCATCGATCCGCTGCAGAGCATGAGCCGTGAAGAGAAGCTGGATATCCTGCGTCGCGTGGACAAAGTCGCCCGCGCGGCGGATAAACGCGTGCAGGAAGTTTCTGCCAGCCTGAGCGGTGTGTATGAACTGATTCTGGTGGCGGCAACCGACGGTACCCTGGCGGCTGATGTCCGTCCGCTGGTGCGCCTCTCCATCAGCGTGCAGGTCGATGAGGACGGCAAACGCGAGCGCGGCTCAAGCGGCGGCGGCGGTCGTTTTGGCTATGACTGGTTCCTGGGCGACGTTGACGGTGAAGCGCGCGCTGACGCGTGGGCAAAAGAAGCCGTGCGTATGGCGCTGGTGAATCTGAATGCCGTCGCGGCACCGGCGGGGTCATTCCCGGTTGTGCTGGGTGCCGGCTGGCCTGGCGTGCTATTACACGAGGCGGTGGGCCACGGTCTGGAAGGGGATTTTAACCGTCGCGGGACGTCCGTGTTCAGCGGTCAGATCGGGCAACTCGTCTCCTCTGAGCTGTGCACCGTGGTGGATGACGGCACCATGCTTGACCGTCGTGGCTCGGTGGCTATCGACGATGAAGGTACGCCAGGTCAGTACAATGTGCTGATTGAAAACGGCGTGTTGAAAGGCTACATGCAGGACAAACTCAACGCGCGCCTGATGGGCGTCGCGCCGACGGGCAACGGACGTCGCGAATCTTACGCGCACCTGCCGATGCCGCGCATGACAAACACGTATATGCTGCCGGGCAAATCCACGCCGCAGGAGATTATCGAATCCGTTGATTACGGTATCTTTGCGCCAAACTTTGGCGGCGGGCAGGTGGATATCACCTCCGGTAAGTTTGTCTTCTCTACCTCAGAAGCGTACCTGATTGAGAAGGGCAAAGTGACCAAAGCGGTGAAAGGTGCGACGCTGATTGGCTCCGGTATAGAAGCCATGCAGCAGATCTCCATGGTCGGTAACGATCTGAAACTGGATAACGGCGTGGGCGTCTGCGGTAAAGAGGGCCAGAGCCTGCCGGTGGGCGTGGGCCAGCCAACGCTGAAAGTGGACAACCTGACGGTAGGTGGTACAGCCTGACCTGAATCGGCATAAAAAAATGGCGCTACTGATGTAGCGCCTTTTTTTTAACGTAAGTTACCCAGCGGTATCTCCGGATCCGGCTCGTGAGTGATGCGGTTACGCAAGTCACGACGAATAATTTCGATCGACCAGAACCAGACCAGATGGCCTACGATCTCTGAAACGTGTTCATACCACGGCAGCTCAAAGAGCGGTGGCGTCAGCCCCATCAGCGGGAAGGAGATCATATGCACAAAGAGCTGAGCTAACGCACCCGCCAGCAAACCCTGCCAGAGTTTAATTTTCGGGAAGACTTCAGCCACGACACAATAGCCAACAGCGAAGACGATTGAGAAAATAATATGCGTCACGCCGACCCAGTTAAATATATGTCCGGCAAATGTATAAACTGCTGCGTTAGGGTCAACAACGCCCAGCCAGTCGCGTAAAAATACATAGGGAGGGTTTAAAAAATTGCGGGAACAGTCAATCTGGCTTGCGGCTCTTATTAATTGCTCTGGTCCACATGCGCCAGTGAATAAGTCGGAGGGGCTGCGTGGCGGAAGCGGTACTTCGGCTCCCCATTTGACAAACGCGGAGACAATCCCTGCAATTAAACCGATGAACGCGGCGAGTCCATAGCGCCTGCGTGAAGGCGGTGTTTGTTCAAATAGATTCATTTCTTTTCCTTGTTTAACGTCATCCTGCGGAATACATTTTATTATTCATATCAGCAACAAATTAATAACAGTCTGAACAGCAGACTGTTTATAAAGTAAAGGGCGGGCGGTGGTAGTGTCAATTAGCTATTCCTGATAGTGGCGAAGGAATATTCCAGAATGCAGAGGGGTTTTATCCCGGAAATATTCATCGCTCATATACTTTCAGGGATAAATCGATTATTCCTTCCTTCTTCCCCGCATCCCCTGAAACAGCTCCGCCACGTCCACAAAATACTCGGTCAGATAGTTGATACACACCTGGACTTTCAGCGGAAGCTTGTCTTTTTCGGTATACAGGGCGTACACCGGACGCGGATCGGACTGGTAGCGCGGGAAGAGGATCTCCAGCACGCCACTGTTGATCTCGTTGATCACCCACATCAGCGGCACGTAGGCGATCCCGGCTCCGGCCACCAGCCAGCGCGAAATGGTCATCGGATCGTTGGTGACAAACCGACCCTCCGGCAGCAGTCGGGTGGAGATCCCCTCCGGGGCAATCAGCTCAAATTCATTGTCGGGCCGCACGCTGTACTCCAGCCACGAGTGGTTGGTGAGGTCGGCGGGTTTCTCCGGCACACCGTACTGGGCCAGATAGCTCTTCGAAGCGCAGACGACCATCGGCATGCTGCCCAGTCGACGCGAAAACAGGCTGGAATCCTGCAGCGCACCGACCCGGATCACCACGTCCAGACCGTCGGCAATCAGATCCGGCGCAGGGATACCCGTCACCAGATTAACGGTAAGCCCGGGATACTCTTTCAGCATATCCGCCGTCATGGCAGCGAGAACATTTTGTGCCATAGTTGAAGAACACCCGATGCGCAGCGTGCCGATGGGGGTGTTGTTGAAGGCGTAGAGCTGTTCGTGAACATCCTGCACTTCCAGCAGCATACGGCGACAGCCCTGATAGTAAATTTTGCCCGCTTCCGTCAGCCCAATGCTGCGGGTACTGCGGTTGAGCAGCTTGACCTGAAGCTCATCTTCCAGTTTAGACACCGTCTGGCTGATGGATGAGACGCTCATCTGAAGCTGGCGTGCCGCGGCGGTAAAGGAGCCCAGTTCAACCACTTTGGCGAAGACTGACATGCGTTTTAAACGTTCCATTGTTCACTCTGGCTTAAAAGTGATTTAGATCACATATTATAGATAACAGCATAACAGTTACGTTAATATATTATTTATTACATAACGGCTGCGCCATTCTCGCCCGGCGTTTCTTGCTCTCCTGCGATGGCGTGCGCTCAAAAATTCTGAAGCCTGCACTCTCTCTAATCAAGGTCAACATGAGTCTGTTTCCCGTTATCGTGGTGTTCGGTTTGTCCTTCCCACCGATATTTTTCGAGCTTCTTTTATCACTGGCGATCTTCTGGCTGGTGCGCAAGGTGCTGGTCCCTACCGGGATCTACGATTTCGTCTGGCACCCTGCATTGTTCAATACCGCGCTGTATTGCTGCCTGTTCTACCTGATATCGCGCATGTTTGTCTGAGGTTGATGTGAAAACGCTAACAAGAAAAATCTCCCGCACTGCCATCACCATGGCGCTGGTTATCCTCGCCTTCATCGCTATTTTCCGCGCCTGGGTCTATTACACCGAATCACCGTGGACGCGTGATGCACGCTTCAGCGCCGATGTGGTGGCGATCGCCCCTGACGTGGCCGGTCTTATCACGGCGGTCAACGTTCACGATAACCAACTGGTGAAAAAAGATCAGGTTCTGTTCACCATCGACCAGCCTCGTTACCAGAAAGCACTGGAAGAGGCGGAAGCGGACGTGGCCTATTACCAGGCGCTGGCTGCGGAGAAACGCCGCGAAGCTGGCCGTCGTAACCAGCTTGGTGTTCAGGCAATGTCCCGTGAAGAGATTGACCAGTCCAACAACGTGCTGCAAACCGTGCTGCACCAGCTGGCGAAAGCACAAGCAACGCGCGATCTGGCGAAGCTCGATCTGGAGCGTACCGTGATCCGCGCGCCGTCTGATGGCTGGGTGACCAACCTTAACGTCTATGCCGGGGAGTTTATTACCCGTGGCTCAACCGCCGTGGCGCTGGTGAAACAGAACTCCTTCTACGTACTCGCCTATATGGAAGAGACCAAGCTGGAAGGCGTACGTCCGGGCTACCGGGCAGAAATCACGCCGCTGGGCAGCAACCGCGTGTTTAAAGGTACCGTCGACAGCGTCGCCGCAGGGGTGACCAACTCCAGCAGTTCGAACGATGCAAAAGGGATGGCAACGGTGGATTCCAATCTCGAGTGGGTGCGTCTGGCCCAGCGCGTGCCGGTCCGTATCCATCTGGACGAACAGCAGGGCAACCTGTGGCCTGCGGGTACCACGGCGACAGTGGTGATTACCGGTGAAAAAGATCGGGATGCCAGCCAGGACTCGTTCTTCCGTAAAATCGCCCACCGTCTGCGCGAGTTTGGTTAATCGCTATGGGCATCTTTTCCATCGCCAGCCAGCACATTCGCTTCGCCGTGAAGCTGGCGTGTGCCATTGTGCTGGCGCTGTTTGTTGGCTTTCACTTCCAGCTTGAAACCCCTCGCTGGGCAGTGCTGACGGCTGCGATTGTCGCGGCGGGCCCGGCCTTTGCTGCGGGTGGGGAACCCTATTCAGGCGCGATCCGCTATCGCGGAATGTTGCGTATCATCGGGACGTTTATCGGCTGTTTTGCGGCGCTCACCATTATTATTCTGATGATCCGCACGCCGCTGCTGATGCTGATGGTGTGCTGTATCTGGGCGGGCTTTTGCACCTGGATCTCGTCTCTGGTGAAAGTGGAGAACTCCTACGCCTGGGGGCTGGCGGGCTATACCGCGCTGATTATTATCATCACCATCCAGTCCGAGCCGCTGCTGGCTCCGCAGTTTGCGGTGGAGCGATGCAGCGAAATTGTCATTGGTATCGTGAGTGCGATTGTCGCGGACCTGCTGTTCTCCCCGCGCTCCATCAAGCAGGAAGTCGACCGTGAGCTTGACGCGCTGATTGTCGCTCAGTACCAGCTGATGCAGCTCTGCATCAAGCACGGCGACAGCGAAGAGGTGGATAAAGCCTGGAGCGGGCTGGTTCGCCGCACGCAGGCGCTGGAGGGGATGCGCAGCAATCTTAATATGGAGTCGTCACGCTGGGCCCGCGCTAACCGTCGTCTGAAAGCCCTTAATACGGTCTCGTTAACGCTGATTACCCAGGCATGTGAAACCTATCTGATTCAGAACACCCGGCCGGAAGCGGTCACCGATACCTTCCGCGAACTGTTCGCCGAGCCGGTGGAAACGGTGCAGGACGTGCACAAGCAGCTGAAGCGTATGCGCAGGGTTATCGCCTGGACAGGGGAGCGCGACACGCCGGTAACCATCTACACCTGGGTCGGCGCCGCGACGCGCTACCTGCTGCTGAAACGCGGCGTGATCGGGAATACCAAAATCAGCGCGGCGGAAGAAGAGGTGTTGCAGGGCGAAGTGGTGATCAAGGCGGAATCCGCCGAGCGCCATCACGCGATGGTTAACTTCTGGCGTACGACGCTTGCCTGTATGCTCGGCACGCTGTTCTGGCTGTGGACAGGCTGGACGTCCGGCAGCGGCGCGATGGTGATGATTGCCGTCGTGACCGCGCTGGCGATGCGTCTGCCTAATCCGCGTATGGTCGCCATCGATTTCCTTTACGGCACCATCGCCGCCCTGCCGATAGGCGCGCTCTACTTTCTGGTCATCATCCCGTCGACGCAGCAGAGCATGCTGCTGCTCTGTATTAGCCTGGCGGTAATGGCGTTCTTTATCGGCATTGAAGTGCAAAAGCGACGTCTGGGATCGCTGGGGGCGCTGGCGAGTACGATTAACATCATCGTGCTCGATAACCCGATGACCTTCCATTTCAGCCAGTTCCTCGACAGCGCGTTAGGTCAGCTGGTGGGCTGTTTCCTGGCAATGATGGTGATTCTGCTGGTCCGCGATAATTCGCAGGCAAGAACGGGCCGCGTGCTGTTGAACCAGTTTGTGTCGGCCGCCGTGTCGTCGATGACAACCAACACCGCGCGCCGTAAAGAGAACCATCTGCCCGCGCTCTACCAGCAGCTGTTTTTACTGCTGAACAAGTTCCCGGGCGATATCGGCAAGTTCCGGCTGGCGCTGACCATGATCATTGCACACCAGCGTCTGCGTAACGCACCGGTGCCGATCAACGACGATCTGTCTGCCTGGCACCGCCAGCTGCGTCGTACCGCTGACCACGTGCTTTCCGCCAGCAGTGATGACAAACGACGTCGCTACTTTACGCAACTGCTTGAAGAGCTGGATATCTACCAGGAGAAGCTTAAAACCTGGGAAGCGCCGCCACAGGTGACCGAGCCGGTAGGACGGCTGGTGTTTATGCTGCATCGCTACCAGAATGCCCTCACGGATAGCTGACCGAAGTAAAAAAACCGACGCCAAAAGCGTCGGTTTTTTTGTGGCTATACTTATTCCAGCACGTTCTTACATTTCAGGAAGGGAGGACACATGACGACCCAGGCGCTTCAGGATCACATCCTTTTTCAGACCGGTTATCTGGTCAACGGAATCTGGAAAACGCTGGACACGACCTTCGATGTGCTTAACCCCGCAACCGGGGAAGTCATCGCGAAAGTCGCCAAAGCGGGTAAAGCACAAACCGAAGACGCTATCGCAGCGGCCACCAAAGCCTTTCCGGCCTGGCGTGCCAAAACCGCAAAAGAGCGCTCGGCGATTCTTTATCGCTGGTACGAACTGATCATTGAGAATAAAAGCTGGCTCGGGCAGTTAATGACCACCGAGCAGGGTAAGCCGCTGAAAGAGGCCGAAGGCGAGGTGGAGTACGCTGCCAGCTTTATCCAGTGGTTTGCCGAAGAGGCCAAGCGCGCGAACGGTGAAATTATTCCGCCGATCAAACCCGGCTCGCGCATTCTGGCGACCCGTGAACCCGTTGGCGTGGTCGCGGCGATAACGCCGTGGAACTTCCCGATGGCCATGCTCACCCGCAAGTTAGGCCCGGCGCTGGCTGCAGGGTGTACCGGTGTGATCAAACCGGCCAATAACACGCCGCTCAGTGCTTTTGCGCTGCTTACCCTGGCAAAACAGGCTGGCGTGCCCGACGGCGTGCTCAATGCCGTGGCCGGGAATACGCATGAAATCAGCGATGCGATCATGGCAAGCCGCGACGTGCGTAAAATCTCCTTTACCGGCTCGACCTCCGTCGGCAAAACGCTGGTGCGTAATGCTGCCGAAACCATGAAAAAAGTCTCGATGGAGTTGGGGGGAAATGCCCCGTATATCGTTTTTGAGGATGCAGACATCGACGCGGCGGTGAAGGGGGCGATTGCCAACAAGTTCCGCAATGCCGGGCAGGTCTGCGTCAGCGTAAACCGTTTTTATATTCAGGAAACCGTCTACGACAAGTTTGTGAATAAACTGGCCGATGCCGTGAAGGCGCTCAAGGTGGGGAATGGCCTTGACGAGGGCGTTGTTGTCGGGCCGCTGATTGAATCTGCTGCGGTCGACAAAGTGCGTGAGCATGTCGATGATGCCGTTTCACGGGGGGCAACCGTACTGGCAGGGGGTAAGCCCCATCCGCTTGGCGGGAACTTCTGGATGCCAACCGTGCTTGGCGACTGCCATGAAGGCATGAAGCTGGCAGAAGAAGAGACGTTTGGCCCGGTTGCGGCATGTTTCCGTTTCACCTCGGAAGATGAAGTTATCCAGCGCGCCAACAACACGCCCTATGGGCTGGCGGCTTACTTCTATACCCAGAATCTCTCACGTGTTTTCCGCGTTTCCCAGGCCATCGAGAGTGGGATGATCGGCATTAACGAGTGTGCCGTCTCCACGGAGCTGGGGCCCTTTGGCGGCGTAAAAGAGTCAGGCCTGGGTCGTGAGGGTTCCGTGCTGGGCCTGGAAGAGTACCTGGAAGTGAAAACCCTTCACATCGGGGGATTATAATAGACTGGGCGGCATCTGCCGCTCGCCTGGACTGGGTGGCTGGCAATGAAAACCTATACGTTTGATTTTGACGAGATCGACAGTCAGGAAGACTTCTACCGCGAATTTATCCGGGTGTTTGATCTTGAACGGGAAAGCGTGACGAATCTGGATACGCTGTGGGACGTGGTGACCGGGAGTCTGCTGCCGCTACCGCTGGAAATTGAGTTCATCCATTTGCCCGATAAGCTGCGCAGACGCTTTGGCGCACTGATATTACTGTTCGATGAAGCGGAAGAAGAGCTGGAAGGGCAGCTGCGTTTTAACGCGCGTCACTGAATGAAAAAAGCCCCTGACCATGAGGCCAGGGGCAAGTCGTATGATGAGATACGACGAGGGTTTATTTATACAGTTCTGCAGTTGCATGCCAGTGGTCACCCTGATTCAGTTCGGTGACGCGATAGCTGCTGGCACCTGCTTTTTCAGCTTTGGCAGCCAGTTCGTGACGAATATCCATCGGAGAGCCGGTAACAGACGTCACGGAGATGCTGCCCATAGGCTGCAGATTTTGTGCCTGGTCGGCATTCACCTGCTGTACGGCTGCGCTTGCGCCGAAAGAGAGAACAGATGCCAGACCGAGGGTTGCGATGATCAATTTGGTTTTCATAGTCTTTACTCCTGAATAGGGTTTTTGCTCAACGGCGAGAAGGGTTGAACCGCTATTTTTATGCCTGGTGCCGTTGAGTGGAGATTTACGTTTTCAGTTATTGCTCAAACTTATTTGTACAGCTCAGCGGTGGCGTGCCAGTGAGCACCAGAACGCGCTTCGATGATGCGGTAGGATGACGCACCCTTTTCTTCCGCTTTTTTGTTCAGCATCTCACGCATGTCCATTGGCGATGTGCCGACCGCGCCGACAGAAACCGTACCGATGGTCTCGCGTGATTGCGCCTGATCAGCATTGATAGCGTCAGCCGCGAAAGCACCGAATGACAGGACAGACAGGACGCTCAGCGCCGCTACAGTTGATTTGATTTTCATGATTTTTACCTCGTCGAATTTTTTAGTGGGGTCTTGTTTCGTGACCCTCATCACAAAATCAAGTATACACTAATAACGGTAAAAATTAATACCAGACTAATGGTTTCTGTTGTTATTACGTGTTAACCACTCTGTTTTTTATAACCAAATTGCATAATAGTGGGTGTTTTTCGCGCATTTGTGTTGGTTATATCTAATAAAATCATATGGATATCAGCTTTTGATTTTTTGTGCGATTTTTTGATTTAGCATTCACCAGATGAATGTTAATGGGCGGTAAAAAGCACTATTTGTCAAAGTCAGGGGCAGTGGAAAAGAGGGGGAAACGGCGTGGGGGCAGAACGATCCCCGCAGCGGCGCTGCGGGGAAAGGGGATTAGAGTTCCTGTTCGAACAGAACCAGAATCGCTTCGTGGAGATCTTTAACGGAGAAACCGCTAGCCGGCGTGGTAAAGATGGTGTCATCGCCGGCGATAGTCCCGAGGATGCCTTCTGTTTTACCCAACGAGTCCAGCATGCGGGCAATCAGCTGTGCGGCTCCAGGGCTTGTGTGGATCACCACAACGGCATCGTTGTAGTCGATATCCAGAACCAGATTCTTCAGCGGGCTGGAGGTGGTCGGCACGCCAAGTTCAGCCGGCAGGCAATAGACCATCTCCATCTTGGCGTTACGGGTACGCACCGCGCCAAATTTCGTTAACATGCGGGAGACTTTCGACTGATTGATGTTATCGAAGCCTTGTTCCTGCAGCGCCTGAACAATTTCTCCCTGAGAACTGAATTTCTCTTCTTTAAGTAGCGCTTTAAACGCCTTGACTAATTCTTCTTGCTTAGACGAGCTTCGCATAAGTCACCCGGAATATGACGATAGAAACAACATTATTATGCATGTGGATGAATTTTTATGCAAATTATCTACTCAGCGCCAGGCTGAAATAATGTTATGAAAGGGAGTGATTTTATCAGATTTCGTTATCAGAAAACATGCCTGGGTCACGCCGCGCAAATAAGCTTAAAAGTAAATTAAATGTTATCAAAATGATGTTGTTTTGGTGGCGGGGCAGGGTGTATTGTAACCACCTCTTAATTCGTCGCCGTCTGTCGTCAGATAGCCTTCTGAAGAGAGATAAAGTCGCGTGACCTCAAATTCTTTAGCTACGAAAATTGTAATTATTTACTTGCTGAATTATGGTCGCCGCAACGGATTTACAGATACTTAAGTTAACCATAATAAGGAGTTTAGGATGAAAGTCGCAGTCCTCGGCGCTGCTGGTGGTATCGGCCAGGCGCTTGCCCTACTACTGAAAACCCAACTGCCTTCAGGCTCAGAACTCTCCCTGTACGATATTGCTCCAGTAACCCCAGGTGTGGCGGTTGACCTGAGCCACATCCCAACTGCTGTAAAAATCAAAGGCTTCTCCGGTGAAGATGCGCGTCCTGCACTGCAGGGTGCCGACGTGGTGCTGATTTCTGCAGGCGTGGCGCGTAAGCCAGGCATGGATCGTTCAGACCTGTTCAACGTCAACGCGGGCATCGTGAAAAACCTGGTGCAGCAGATTGCCGAAATCTGCCCGAAAGCGTGCATCGGTATCATCACTAACCCGGTGAACACCACCGTTGCTATCGCAGCAGAAGTGCTGAAGAAAGCGGGCGTTTACGACAAAAACAAACTGTTCGGCGTAACCACGCTGGATATCATCCGCTCCAACACCTTCGTTGCTGAGCTGAAGGGCAAACAGCCAACAGAAGTGGAAGTGCCGGTCATCGGCGGTCACTCTGGCGTCACCATCCTGCCTCTGCTGTCGCAGATCCCAGGCGTAAGCTTCACCGAGCAGG
The DNA here is from genome assembly GCF_002952735.2 of Enterobacter sp. SGAir0187. Classification (NCBI taxonomy): domain Bacteria; kingdom Pseudomonadati; phylum Pseudomonadota; class Gammaproteobacteria; order Enterobacterales; family Enterobacteriaceae; genus Enterobacter; species Enterobacter sp. SGAir0187. Next base: position 3,078,076 of record NZ_CP025034.2, read on the forward strand.
AAGTGGCTGACCTGACCAAACGCATCCAGAACGCGGGCACCGAAGTGGTGGAAGCGAAGGCGGGTGGCGGTTCTGCAACCTTGTCTATGGGCCAGGCGGCTGCACGTTTCGGTCTGTCACTGGTTCGCGCGCTGCAGGGCGAGAAAGGCGTTGTTGAATGCGCTTACGTTGAAGGCGATGGCGAACACGCTCGCTTCTTCTCTCAGCCGCTGCTGCTGGGTAAAAATGGTATCGAAGAGCGTAAATCCATTGGCAAGCTGAGCGCGTTTGAACAACACGCGATGGAAGGCATGCTGGATACGCTGAAGAAAGATATCACCCTGGGTGAAGAGTTCGTTAACAAGTAATACGAACCGTCTCCCGGCAAAAAAACGGAGCTTATCGCTCCGTTTTTTTATGCCTGTCAGTTCGTTGCCGGGTATTCCTGAATGGTGACTTGCAGCGTCAGTTTCTTATCGTTGCGCATGACTTCAACTGGGATGATAGAGCCCGGGCGAATTTCTGCCACCTGGTCCATCGTCTCCAGCGCAGAAACCGCTGGCGTGCCGTTGACCGACACAATGACGTCATTGACCTGAATCCCCGCGTTGGCCGCCGGACCGCCTGGCGCCACCTCGTTCACCACGATGCCCTGGATCTGATCGATACCGCCACCCTGGGTATGCATCGGCGCAATTTCGCGGCCACCGATACCGATATAGCCGCGGATCACGCGTCCGTCGCGGATCAGCTTATCCATAATTTTGGTCGCCAGCTGGAACGGAATGGCAAAGCCGATCCCTTCCGGCGTCTCACCGTCGTTACTCTTATCGAACGACAGGGTGTTGATGCCCATCAGTTCGCCCAGCGAGTTGACCAGCGCACCGCCGGAGTTACCGTGGTTGATGGAGGCATCGGTTTGCAGGAAGTTCTGCCGCCCGGAGGGGTTCAGACCAATACGGCCGGTCGCGCTGATGATCCCCTGAGTGATGGTCTGGCCCAGGTTGTAAGGGTTACCAATCGCCAGGACGACGTCGCCTATATGCGGGGTACGTTTACGGTTGATCGGGATGACCGGCAAACCGCCCGTGGCGTTAATCTTCAGGACGGCGAGGTCGGTCAGGCTGTCAGAACCAACGAGTAATGCCTCAAACACGCGGCCATCCTGCAGGGCGACGATGATCTGGTCGGCATCGTTTATCACGTGCTTGTTGGTAATAATGTAGCCGCGCTCGTCCATGATCACGCCGGAGCCGAGGGTGCGGATCTCCAGCTGGTTGTGGGCTGAAGTATTCAGGCCACGGTTATAGACGTTAACCACGGCAGGTGCGGCTCGGCGGACGGCCTGGTTATAGGTGGCCGGTGTTTCATCCGTGCTATCGAACTGGGGAGCCGACAGTTTATTGAACTGACGTAAAGACGGCAGCGCCAGCAGCAGCAGGCCAGCGACAATCAAACCGATGACAATAGAACGTAAGAGCTTTAAAAGCATGATGCGCGTGTCGTTAAAAAAGGAACGATTTGCAGCATAACATGAGTTATCCGGACATCACACGCAGCGGTGATGTCCGGGTCGCAAATGCTTAGCGCAACAGTATATAGATGGACTCATTGCCGCGCATGACCTGCAGGGCAATAACCGCCGGTTTACTCTCCAGCACCTTGCGCAGTTCGGCAATGGACTGCACGCGATTGCGGTTTACGCCAATGATCATATCTTCCTGATGCAACCCGGCCTGAGCGGCAGGGCTGCTCTTTTCTACGGTGTCGATGCGAATGCCTTTCGTACCGTCCTTCAGCTGTCCATCGCTCAGCGTTGCACCCTGCAGCGCCGGGGCGATCAGCTCCGCACTGGCAGAGGAGGAGGTGCTCTTATCCAGCGTCACTTCAACGTTCAGCGGTTTACCGTCACGGATCAGACCCAGCTTCACTTTGGCGCCGGGTTCGGTGGTGGCTATCCGCGAGCGCAGCTCGGCAAAGCTGCTCAGCGGCTTGTCGTTGAGGCTGACGATCACATCGCCCGATTTGATACCTGCTTTTGCCGAGCCGGAGTTAGGCAGCACTTCACTGACAAACGCCCCGCGCTGTACGTTGATGTTGAACGCTTTTGCGATATCCGCGCTCATCTCCATACCTTTAATACCCAGCAGCCCGCGTTTGATTTCACCGAACTGTATGAGCTGCTGTGCCAGCGTTTTGGCCATATTGCTGGGAATCGCAAAACCGATCCCAATGCTGCCGCCGCCCGGGGCCAGAATCGCCGTGTTGATCCCAATCAGCTCACCGTTAAGGTTGAGCAATGCCCCGCCGGAGTTCCCGCGGTTGATTGAGGCATCGGTCTGGATAAAGTTTTCCAGCCCTTCCAGATTGAGGCCGCTGCGTCCCAGCGCGGAGACGATCCCGGAGGTGGCGGTTTGCCCTAAGCCAAAGGGGTTGCCTACGGCGACGGCAAAGTCGCCGACGCGCAGTTTGTCGGAATCCGCGATGGCAATCTGGGTCAGGTTGCTCGGGTTTTGCACCTGTAGCAGCGCGATGTCGCTCTGGTCATCGCCGCCAATCAGTTTGGCATCAAATTCGCGTCCATCGTTTAGCTGGACGCTGATTTTATCGGCCTGGCTGATGACATGATTGTTAGTCAGAATATAGCCTTTTGCCGCATCGATAATGACGCCAGACCCCAGGCCTTCAAAAGGTTGGGCCTGCTGGTCGGGAGACTCATCGCCAAAATACTTCTTCAGTTCTTCAGGGACGCGTTGGCTTTGTACCGCCGTGCCTTCAACCTGAACGCTGACGACCGCAGGCAACACTTTTTCCAGCATGGGTGCAAGGCTTGGAATGGCCGCCTGGCCAGGCACCTGGGAGGGAATGGCGGCAAATACAGGAACGGACGCCGAGAGAGATAACCCGACACTTAACGCGATAGCGCTCAACAGCTGGTTTTTTTTCTTCATCGATGTTGACTCTCGTAACCTGGAATAAAGGAAAAACGGCCCCAAAAACACGTTGATGTTATTGAATTTTAAACCGCTGAACAATGAGGTGTTTAACTAAATGATAGCTGGGGTCATGAAGAAAGGACGGGCGCAATCGCTGCGCCCGTAAAATAAATTCAGGTTGTGCGATTAATCGCGTTTTACACCGCCGCGCAGCAGGCCGGACGCGCCGTCTGAATAGTCGCGAGGCATCTGAACGGGCGCCTGATCGTTACCGGCCTCAGAGTCTGCCAGACGGTTGCGGAACGGGTTGGTTTCCGCCGTCATTTCCGGCAGCAGGCTGCTGGAGCTTTTTGCCATATGCTGATACAGCTGACGATAGTCGGTCGCCATGTTGTCCAGCAGCTCGGCGCTACGGGCAAAATGGCTGACCAGCTCTTCACGATACTCTTCCAGCTCGGCTTTGTTCTTTTCCAGTTCGTACTGCAGTGACTGCTGCTGACGCAATTTGCGATTACCGAAACGCATGGCCACAGCACCGATCACGATGCCGACGACTAAACCAATTAGCGCATATTCCCAGGTCATGAACTTCTCCCGTTGTCTTGTGATTCCGTAGGGTGTTGGCTCGGCTCCTGCCTGTGCCTGATAATGCCACTATAACCGCTATTTCCGCAGAAGTGGAATCCTGACGTATCATCGCGTAGTGTAGAACGGCCTTTTTTTCATCAGTCATGCACACTGATGAGCATTAACTGAAGGAATAACAACAATATCATGCAAAGCCTTTCCCCCTCATCGCGATACCAACAGGCCCTGAATGAGGGCTCGCATCAGCCGGATGACGTTCAGCGTGAAGCGGTAAACCGACTGGATACGATTTACCAGGAGCTCACGGCAAAACCCGCAGACGTAGTGCAAAGCGGTGGGTTAAAAGCGGCATTTGGACGGTTGCTCGGAAAAAAAGAGCCGCACGTGAGTGCACCAGTTCGTGGCTTATATATGTGGGGAGGCGTTGGGCGCGGTAAAACCTGGCTGATGGATATGTTCTACCAAAGCCTGCCGGGAACGCGTAAACAGCGCCTGCACTTCCACCGTTTTATGCTGCGTGTTCATGAAGAGCTGACGGCGCTACAAGGGCAGAGCGATCCGCTGGACATTGTTGCCGAACGATTCAAAGCCGAAACGGATGTGCTGTGTTTCGATGAGTTTTTCGTTTCCGATATCACCGATGCCATGCTGCTGGGTGGCCTGATGAAAGCGCTGTTCGCGCGTGGGATTACGCTGGTGGCCACATCGAACATTCCCCCTGACGAGCTTTACCGAAATGGTTTGCAGCGGGCGCGTTTTCTGCCAGCCATTGATGCTATCAAGCAGCACTGCGACATTATGAATGTTGATGCAGGGGTGGATTATCGTCTGCGTACGCTGACTCAGGCTCATTTGTGGCTTTCACCGTTAAATGATGAAACGCACTGCCAGATGGATAAACTGTGGTTGGCTCTGGCCGGTGCAAAACGTGATAACGCACCAATGCTTGAGATTAACCACCGGCCCTTACAAACACAGGGCGTAGAGAATCAAACTTTGGCGGTCTCGTTTGTGACACTGTGTGTGGATGCCCGCAGCCAGCATGATTACATCGCCCTTTCACGCCTGTTCCACACGGTGATGCTGCTGGATGTGCCGGTGATGACGCCGCTGATGGAGAGTGAAGCACGCCGTTTTATCGCGCTGGTGGATGAATTTTACGAACGCCACGTCAAGCTGGTTGTTAGCGCAGCGGTGCCTTTATATGAGATCTATCAGGGCGAGCGGTTGAAGTTTGAGTTCCAGCGCTGTCTGTCACGTCTACAGGAGATGCAAAGTGAAGAGTATCTCCGTCGTGAACATATGCCTTAAGCGTTATTAAAATGTAAAAAAAAGCCGCAAAAACTTTGCGGCTTTTTTAATGGGTTGATTATTTATTTTCCCATTGAATGAATAGCTAGAAAATAAAAGTTGGATTTATATTATATATTTTAAATTGATTTTTAAGTTAATCTTAATTTGAATTCGGTTGTTTTTCTTAATGTTGTTTTTTCCCATTTTAAATCAGTTTGTTGATTGATTTTTTATTTGTGCTGACTGGGTTTTTATTTTTGGCGGGCAAGCTAATGAACAATTCGTGCGGAAAATAATACATGACTGGCGTGATATTATCCACATCATCTCTGTTGTCACCCTTTTATTTATTTTCTGCTATTCGAGAGCTGCCATTATGCAAAAGAAAAGGATACTTGCCGCGTGCATTGCTGTTGCATTGCAATCTCCTGTTTATGCCGCCACAACGATAGACGACACAACGGAAGAGACAAATTGCACAGCTTCTGATAATGCTTCCCTGAATCAGGAGGAAAAAAACAAGCTCGCTGAACAATGTCGACAGCAGTCTTCCGAAGAATGGGGTTGGCTGGCCGGTGGTGTTGCTGCGGTAGGTGCCGCAGTTGGGGCCATTGTCTACAACGATGACGACTCTCATCACGATTCGAATACCTCTGTGCCACCGGATGATGGCGGCGATGTCACACCTGTACCACCGGATGATGGTGGCGATATCACACCAACACCGCCTGACGACACTTCCGTCGTGTCTTTCAGTAACGGCGTGACGCTGGATAAAGGTGCAGATACGCTGCATTTTGATGACATCAAACTGGATAATGGTGAAAAGCTCGGCCCGGCAACGCTCAGCTACACTGGGCAGGATAATCAATGGCAACTGAACACACAGGATGGCCAAACGCTACTGGTCGCTGACTGGAATGTAACAAAAACTCAGGCTGCCGTTATTGAAGGCACGCAAAATGGTCTGTACTGGAAATATGACAGTAAAGGCTATTTGATTCTCGCGGATGAAAACACACAGGTACTTAGCGGAGAGGGGGAAACCCATACCACCGATCGTGGGCTTGATGTCAATGGGCAAAATAATACTGGTGTAATTATCTCGGGTGATAAAACCCATAATACCTTGAGTGGGGATTCTACTGTTTCGAATGGCGCTACGGGCCTGGTGATCAGTGGTGATAATACGGTGAACACTATTTCGGGGCAATCTACCGTTGATGGTGCCACCGGCGCACTGATTTCTGGTGATGATTCGGTCACTCATATTTCTGGTGGCATCAACGTTTCCGGTGGCGGAACAGCGCTGATTATCGATGGCGATAAAGTCACAGTGGATAATACCGGTACCTCCAATATAAGTGGTCAAGGCTCTACCGGTTCCATTATCACAGGCGATAACGCCCACATCAGCAACGATGGTCATATGACCATTACTGACGGTGGCACTGGAGGTAAAATTACTGGCGATGGTACCGTTATTGACAACAAGGGTGATTCTACTGTCAGCGGAAACGGCTCGATCGCCTTGATTCTCGACGGCGATAACTCAATCGTTATCAATGAAGGGAATCAGACAGTTTCTGATGGAGGCGTAAGTGAGTATATCAATGGCGACAATGCCCGCCTGATCAATACCGGCGATATCAACGTAGACGGCGCAGGTTCCGCAGGCGTCGTCGTCAACGGTAATGATGCCAACCTGACGCAAAACGGTGACCTGTTGATCACCAATGGGGCGCTGGGTATTATCCTCTACGGCGAAGGCAACAAGTCTACTAACGATGGGCACACCGTCGTGCGCGATGAAAATTCCGTCGGCTTTGTGGTTGCGGGTAAACAGAACAGCTTCAACAACAAAGGCGATATCAATGTTAGCCTCAATGGTACAGGTACATTGGTCAGCGGCGACAATTCGCTGGTCAATCTGAGCGGGGATATCAATGTCAATTCAGAACAGGACGATAGTGGTGTCTATCGCGGTGCGACGGGTATTTCAGTTACGGGGAACCATACCACGACCAATATTGTCGGCAATGCCACGCTTAATGGTGCTTATGCCGCCGACAGTCTGATGGCATACAGTGACACCCTGACAGGTATCAGCATCATTGGTGACGATAATGAGTTGGATCTTGTCGGTACGCTTGGCATCAATATTGAGGATCTGAGCGCTATTGACGGACAATTGCTTAATACAACTGGTTTCGATATTCAGGGCGATGGCAATATCGTCAATATAACCGGCGGCGTTGATATCAATTATTCCGCTTCGCCGGATAGCTATATGAGCAGCGTTATCGGCATTAATGTCAGTGGCAATAGTGATGTTACGTTGAGCGGGGAATCTAATATCACGACTACTGACATAGAAGGTGGGAGTGTGTCGCTGGCAAGAGTGACCAACGGCGGTTCTCTTGTGTTGGATGAAAATTCTGTGATGTCCGCTGATATCAATACGCTTTATAGTTATTTCGACAACACCAGCAACGCACTATTACTTGCCAGTGGTACAGGGTCATCAATTGACAACAAGGGTATTATTGATGCCAGCGGTACGATGTTTTTTATCCGCGCTACTGATGGTGCTCAGGGTAAAAACAGCGGTGATATTACAGTAGTAACCAATGATAATACCTATGCTACCAGCGCCATTATGGCCGCCAGCGACAGTAAAGAGTCAGTGGTGGAAAATGCCGCTGGCGGCAGTATCGCTGTAACCACGGGTTCAACGCCAAGCTATCTGGGGGAGCATACGGGCGACCCGATGTATCCCATGGATCCATATACGAATATTATTTATGGGATGCTGGCATATGATAACGCAACTGCTATTAACGACGTCGGAGCCAGTATTTCAATGTCTGGCGCAGGTGTATATGGCATGGGTGCTACCATAGGTACTGTGCAAAATGCGGGCGATATTTACATTGATGGTTTTGCCCGTACTCTCGACAGTGATGGAAATATTACGGATGAATACTTCTGGGATACCAATCACGTTGAACTGCCCAGCGCCGGGATGGTGGCTGGTACAGACATGACATACAGATCGGGAGACGCCACGGCCATCAACACCGGCACAATTACCGTCAACAACGCCGGTTATGGCATGACCGCAATGTCCGGCGGTACAGCGATTAACCAGGGAACAATTAATCTGACTGCCGATGAGGGTATTTCCGGCGAGGAAAACCAGCTTGTCGGCATGGCAGCGCTTTATGGCGGCGTGGTCATCAATGACACGACGGGCACCATCAATATTGATGCCGATTACGGTCAGGCTTTCTACACCGATGGCTCCGGTTATATCATCAACAACGGGGCCATTAACCTGAACGGCAGCCCGATGGACGAGAGCGATACCCATATGGGGTCGACACCAACCGATCAGGTGTGGCTGCAAGCGCTGGCAGGTAGCGGCGAAAGTCTGGATAAAACCTCTGCGACCGGATTCTTCACGTCAGAAGCGTTAGCCAACTACGGCACTGCCACGATTAACGGTGATGTGGATGCTAACGGCTGGCTGTATAACGAAGCTGATGCCCATCTCACCGTCAATGGCGAGCTTCTGGTTAACACTGGCGGTCTGGAAAACCAGGGGGGCCTAGAGACCAGTACGCTCTCTTCATGGGGGAATGTCTATAACCGCGATAGCGGCAGTATCACCACCGATCTGTTAACCCTTAATGGCAACACGACCTTCTTCAACGATGGCGATTTTACCGGTTCCATTGCGGCAACCAGCTACCAGCAGGAGATCGTCAACACCGGTAATATGACGGTAGCGGAAGACGGTAAATCCCTAGCGTCCGGCAGCTTCTACTTCTATAACCAGGAAGGTGCGACGCTCAGTAACAGTGGTAGCGCAACGGAAGGTGGCGAAAACACCATCATCAATATGACGCGCGCTAACGACTCATTGACGCAGGTTAATAGCGGCACCATTACCGCCACCAACGGCTACAGCGCAATTACTACCGCTAACGGCAGCAACAGCCCGAAATGGATCTGGAATACCGAAACCGGCGTGATCAACGGCATCAATCCTGATGCGCCGCTGATTAACCTCGGTCGCGGTTATAACTTCGGTAACGAAGGTACAATTAACATCCAGGGTGACAATGCGGTAGCCATCAGCGGTGGCACCAGCAGCTATGAAATTAACCTGGTCAACAGCGGTACGATTAACGTCGGTACAGAGCAGGGTAAAGCGGACGGTACCAACGGTACCGGGCTTATCGGCATCAAAGGCAACGGCAAAGATACCACCATCAACAATACTGCTGACGGCGTGATCAACGTTTATGCGGATGATTCATACGCCTTTGGCGGCCAAACCAAAGCCATCATCAACAACGGTGAGATCAACCTGCTGTGCGATAGCGGCTGCGATATCTATGCGCCGGGCACCACCGGCACGCAGCACAATGCCGACGGCACTGCGGATATCGTCATTCCAGATGCGGCTACCGCACCTGCTCAGGGCAACGTTCCGACGCCACCTGCCGATCCAAACGCGCCTCAGATGCTCTCCAATTATATTGTCGGTACCAATGCTGACGGCAGTTCTGGCACGCTGAAAGCCAATAATCTGGTGATTGGCGATAACGTGAAGGTGGGCACCGGCTTTACCGCCGGTACGGCAGACACGACCGTTGTCGTGGACAACGCGTTTACCGGCAGCAATATTCAGGGGGCGGAAAACATCACCTCCACCAGCGTGGTATGGAACGCGCAGGGTAGCAATGATGCGAATGGCAACGTTGACGTCACCATGACCAAAAACGCCTACGCCGATGTCGCCACAGATAGCAGCGTGGGTAGCGTGGCACAGGCGCTGGATGCGGGCTACACCAACAACGAGCTGTACACCAGCCTCAACGTTGGTACCTCTGCTGAACTGAACAGTGCCCTGAAACAGGTCAGCGGTAGCCAGGCGACAACGGTATTCCGTGAAGCGCGCGTCATGAGCAATCGCTTTACTATGCTGGCTGATGCCGCGCCGCAGGTGGGTGATGGGCTGGCCTTCAATGTCGTGGCGAAAGGCGATCCGCGTGCGGAACTGGGAAATGACACACAGTATGACATGCTGGCGCTGCGTCAAAAGCTCGATCTCACAGACCGCCAGAGCCTGACGCTGGAGTACGGTATCGCCCGTATTGACGGCAACGGCGCGAACACGGCGGGTGACAACGGCGTTACCGGCGGTTACAGCCAGTTCTTCGGCCTGAAGCATAAGCTTGCGCTAAATGACGACGGTTTAAGCTGGAATAACGCCCTGCGTTATGATGTCCATAACCTCGACAGCAGCCGTTTGGTGTCTTATGGCGACGTTAACAAGGTGGCTGACTCTGACGCGCGACAGCAGTATCTTGAATTCCGCAGTGAAGGCGCGAAAACCTTTACCATGCTGGACGATGCGCTGAACATCACGCCGTATGCGGGGGTGAAGGTTCGCCACACGCTGGAGGATGGTTATCAGGAGCGTAGTGCGGGAGATTTCAACCTGTCGATGAACGCAGGGAGCGAAACTGCGGTGGACGCCATCGCAGGGTTGACGCTGAACTACGCCGGGAAAAACAGTTGGGGCGCAAGTGCAACGCTGGAAGGCGGGCCAAACCTGAGCTACAGCAAGAACCAGCGCTACGCCACGCTTCAGGGGGCCGCAGGGCAGCAGTTCAACGTCGATGATGGTCAGCAGGGTGGCGGGGTTAATGGTATGGCGACGGTGGGCGTGAAGTACAATGCCTATGAAACCAGCCTGAACCTGGATGCTTATCAGTGGAAGGAAGACGGTATCAGTGACAAAGGGTTTATGTTCAGCGTGAAGAAAACATTCTAATCGCCTTTCGGTGGGGGGATGCTCTTTCCCCTCACCTCCTCGAAAAAGGGGTCGATCTTTGACCCTGACTTCTCTATAATCTTGCGACCCCACGTTACGAGAAGGTTTTTTTCCCGAAACTTTCTATGTGTCGGCATGAGCTATTCGAAGGGGTAGGTTTGCCGGACTTTGTCGTGTGAACCTCAACTGACTAAACGTTTGGGTGTTCACCAACGTGTAACTTATTATTTGGGTAAGCTTTTAATGAAAACTTTTACAGCTAAACCAGAAACCGTACAGCGCGACTGGTATGTTGTTGACGCGACCGGTAAAACTCTGGGCCGTCTGGCTACTGAACTGGCTCGTCGCCTGCGCGGTAAGCACAAAGCGGAATACACTCCGCATGTTGATACCGGTGATTACATCATCGTTCTGAACGCTGATAAAGTTGCTGTAACCGGCAACAAGCGTACTGACAAAATGTACTACCACCACACCGGCCACATCGGTGGTATCAAAGAAGCGACCTTTGAAGAGATGATTGCTCGCCGTCCTGAGCGTGTGATTGAAATCGCGGTTAAAGGCATGCTGCCAAAAGGCCCGCTGGGTCGTGCTATGTTCCGTAAACTGAAAGTTTACGCAGGCAACGAGCACAACCACGCGGCACAGCAACCGCAAGTTCTTGACATCTAATCGGGATTATAGGCAATGGCTGAAAATCAATACTACGGCACTGGTCGCCGCAAAAGTTCCGCAGCTCGCGTTTTCATCAAACCGGGCAGTGGTAAAATCGTAATCAACCAGCGTTCTCTGGAACAGTACTTCGGTCGCGAAACTGCCCGCATGGTAGTTCGCCAGCCGCTGGAACTGGTTGATATGGTAGAAAAACTGGATCTGTACATCACCGTTAAAGGTGGTGGTATCTCCGGTCAGGCAGGTGCGATCCGTCACGGTATCACCCGCGCTCTGATGGAGTACGACGAATCCCTGCGTTCTGAACTGCGTAAAGCTGGCTTCGTTACTCGTGACGCGCGTCAGGTTGAACGTAAGAAAGTGGGTCTGCGTAAAGCACGTCGTCGTCCACAGTTCTCCAAACGTTAATCCATTCTGCTTACGCAGAACGATTGGCGAAAAACCCGCTTCGGCGGGTTTTTTTATGGATAATGCGCAGGTTATCCACAATATCCATGCATATATCTTCTCTTTTTCCACATTTCCAGAATCCCCTCACCACAAAGCCATCAAAATCTGGTAAACTATCATCCAATTTTCTGCCCAAATATCGGTGAATACTCGATTTTTGTTCGATTCTTGAACAATGTGTCTTCTCTGGGATGGGCGATACAACATCTGGCTGGCCCCTGTTGGGCTGGTAGCAGTAAAAATTCTGAATATACCTGGAGGTTTTCATGGCTGTCGCTGCCAACAAACGTTCGGTAATGACGCTGTTTTCTGGTCCTACTGACATTTATAGCCATCAGGTTCGTATCGTGCTGGCCGAGAAGGGTGTCAGTTTTGAGATCGAGCATGTGGAAAAGGATAACCCGCCTCAGGATCTGATCGATCTCAACCCGAGCCAAAGCGTACCGACGCTGGTGGATCGCGAGCTGACCCTGTGGGAATCCCGTATCATTATGGAATATCTGGATGAGCGTTTCCCACATCCGCCGCTGATGCCTGTTTACCCTGTTGCGCGTGGTGAAAGCCGCCTGTACATGCAGCGTATCGAGAAAGACTGGTATTCGCTGATGAACGTGATTACCAGCGGATCCGCTGCCGAAGCCGACGCTGCGCGTAAGCAACTGCGTGAAGAGCTGCTGGCAATCGCCCCGGTGTTTGGTCAGAAGCCGTTCTTCCTGAGCGATGAGTTCAGCCTGGTAGATTGCTACCTTGCACCGCTGCTGTGGCGTCTGCCAACCCTGGGCGTAGAGTTCAGCGGTCCTGGCGCGAAAGAGCTGAAAGGCTACATGACTCGCGTCTTTGAGCGCGACTCTTTCCTGGCATCCTTAACTGAACCGGAACGTGAAATGCGTCTCGGCCGAGGCTAATGACTGTGGAAATGTCACAACTTACCCCACGCCGTCCGTATCTGCTGCGCGCCTTCTATGAATGGCTGCTGGATAACCAGCTCACGCCGCACCTGGTTGTGGATGTGACGTTGCCGGGCGTGCTGGTTCCAATGGAATACGCACGTGACGGACAGATTGTACTGAACATCGCCCCACGCGCGGTGGGTAACCTGGAGCTGGCAAACGATGAAGTACGCTTCAACGCGCGTTTCGGCGGCGTACCGCGCCAGGTTTCCGTACCGCTGGCTGCTGTGCTGGCTATCTACGCGCGTGAAAACGGTGCGGGTACCATGTTCGAGCCGGAAGCGGCATATGATGAAGACGTTGCCAGCCTGAATGATGACAACGCATCTGATGAGCGTGAAAGCGACACGGTGATGTCAATTATCGATGGCGACAAACCCGATCATCAAGATGACAATGACCCTGATGACGATCCGCCTCCGCGCGGTGGTCGTCCGGCACTTCGCGTCGTGAAGTAATCAAACAGGCCCATAGGGCCTGTTTTGCTTTCTGCCCCTTTTCGCCACCTGTTATTTCCTGTGTTATGATAAATTTTTCTTCCTTTCCGGCACCGGACTGCAATGAAAACGACTGATCTTAAAGCTGAAAACTCTGATGAAACCATTGGCCGCAGCCTGCGACGTCGTCCGCTGGCGCGCAAGAAGTTGTCCGATATGGTGGAAGAAGAGCTGGAGCAGATGATCCGCCGGAAGGAATTTGCGCAGGGAGAACAATTGCCCTCCGAGCGCGAACTGATGGAATTCTTCAACGTCGGTCGCCCCTCGGTGCGTGAGGCGCTGGCGGCGCTGAAGCGTAAAGGTCTGGTGCAGATTAACAACGGTGAACGCGCCCGCGTTACCATGCCTTCTGCCGATACCATCATCAGCGAGCTTTCCGGCATGGCAAAAGATTTCCTGACCCAGCCAGGGGGCATTGCCCATTTCGAGCAGTTGCGTCTGTTTTTCGAATCCAGCCTTGTTCGCTTTGCCGCTGAATTTGCCACTGACGAGCAAATCGATCGCCTGACAAAAGCGCTGGAGATCAATAGCCAGTCGCTTGATGATAATGCGCTGTTTATTCGCTCCGATGTCGACTTTCACCGCGTGCTGGCGGAGATCCCCGGCAACCCGATCTTTAACGCGATCCACGTTGCATTGCTGGATTGGCTGATTGCCGCACGTCCAACAGTGCCGGAGGCTGAGCTGTATAAGCATAATGAAGTCAGCTATCGCCAGCATATCGCGATCGTTGATGCGATCCGCCGTCGCGATCCTGATGAGGCTGACCGCGCGCTACAAACCCACCTCAATAGCGTGTCTGCGACCTGGCACGCCTTCGGCCAGAGTTCCAAAGCCAAAAAATAACGATCTCCTTTAGTGAAGTCGATCGCAATATAAGCGATCTGTATTCCACTGCTGCGTAATTGATCTGGTATAACAGGTATAAAGGTATGTCGTTATAACAAACACACGATCAATTGAGGTATCTATGGCAACGCAATTACGCGGCGTAATGGCCGCACTCCTGACCCCCTTCACCCGCCAACAGGCGCTGGATAAAGAGAGCCTGCGCCGTCTGGTGCAGTTCAATATTACGCAGGGTATCGACGGTCTGTATGTCGGAGGTTCAACGGGGGAAGCCTTTGTGCAAAGCCTCTCCGAACGCGAAGAGGTGATGGAGATTGTGGCGGATGAGGCGAAGGGGAAAATCACCTTGATCGCCCACGTCGGCTGCGTGAGCACGGCGGAAAGCCAGCAGCTCGCAGCCTCTGCGGCGCGACTTGGCTTTGACGCCGTGTCCGCCGTCACACCGTTTTACTATCCCTTCAGCTTTGAAGAACATTGCGACCACTACCGTGCAATTATTGATTCTGCGGATGGTTTGCCGATGGTGGTTTATAACATTCCGGCGTTAAGCGGCGTGAAGTTAACGCTGGATCAGATCAATACCCTGGTGACGCTGCCGGGGGTGGGGGCGCTGAAGCAAACCTCTGGCGATCTGTTCCAGATGGAGCAGATCCGCCGCGCGCATCCGGATCTTGTGCTCTACAACGGCTACGACGAGATCTTCGCCTCCGGCCTGTTGGCAGGGGCAGACGGCGGGATCGGCAGCACGTACAACATCATGGGCTGGCGCTATCAGGCGATTGCCAACGCCGTTCGTGAAGGGGATAACGCCACCGCACAACGCCTGCAAAGCGAGTGCAATAAGGTCATCGACTTGCTGATCAAAGCCGGTGTCTTCCGTGGGCTAAAAACAGTGCTGCACTATATGGATGTGGTATCGGTACCGCTGTGTCGCAAACCGTTTGCCCCTGTGGACGAAAAATTCTTGCCGGAGCTGAAAGCCCTGGCGGAGCAGTTAATGGCGGAAAAACGCTAACGCATTGCCGGGTGGCGCTCCGCTGACCCGGCCTACAAAAACGCGATACGTAGGCCGGATAAGGCGTAGACGCCATCCGGCAAAACGACAAAGAAATCGTCGGGAGAGTGAAATGAGTAAGTCTACCCAAAGCATCCCGTGGTACCGCCATCTTACCCGTCCACAGTGGCGTGCGTTTTCCGCTGCCTGGCTGGGATACCTGCTTGATGGCTTCGATTTTGTATTGATTGCCCTGGTCCTGACAGAAGTAAAAAGTGAATTTGGCCTGACGACGGTGGAAGCGGCGAGCCTGATTTCGGCGGCCTTTATTTCACGCTGGTTCGGCGGGCTGTTACTGGGGGCAATGGGCGATCGCTACGGCCGTAAGCTGGCGATGATCACCAGTATTGTCCTCTTTTCCTGCGGTACGCTGGCCTGTGGTTTTGCGCCGGGCTATGTCACGATGTTTATCGCCAGGATGGTGATTGGCATGGGGATGGCGGGCGAATACGGCTCCAGCGCAACCTACGTCATTGAAAGCTGGCCGAAGCATCTGCGTAATAAGGCGAGCGGCTTTTTAATTTCCGGCTTCTCCGTCGGTGCCGTGCTCGCCGCCCAGGTCTACAGCCTCGTGGTCCCCGTATGGGGCTGGCGCGCACTGTTCTTTATTGGCATCTTGCCCATCGTGTTTGCCCTGTGGCTGCGTAAAAACATCCCGGAGGCGGAGGACTGGAAAGCGAAGCACGAAGGCAAAGCCCCGGTGCGAACGATGGTCGATATCCTTTATCGCGGCAAATACCGCGTTATCAACGTCGCGATGACGCTGTTTGCCGGAACGGCACTATGGCTCTGTTTCGCCGGTGAACTCAATAACGCAGGGCTGGTCGTCATTCTTGGCCTGCTATGCGCCATTGTTTTTATCAGTTTTATGGTGCAAAGCAGCGGTAAACGCTGGCCCACAGGGGTCACGCTGATGGTCGTCGTACTGTTTGCCTTCCTCTACTCATGGCCGATTCAGGCGTTACTCCCTACTTATCTGAAAACCGATCTGGCGTATGACCCGTCTACCGTGGCGAAGGTTCTGTTCTTTAGCGGTTTCGGTGCAGCGTTGGGCTGCTGTGTGGGCGGTTTCCTTGGTGACTGGCTGGGGACGCGCAAGGCTTACGTCTGCAGCCTGCTGGCCTCACAGCTGCTTATCATCCCCGTATTTGCGATTGGTGGCGCAAATGTCTGGGTGCTGGGCCTGCTCCTCTTTTTCCAGCAAATGCTGGGGCAGGGGATATCAGGGATCTTACCCAAACTCATCGGCGGCTATTTCGATACCGACCAGCGTGCCGCTGGCCTCGGCTTTACCTACAATGTCGGGGCGCTGGGCGGGGCGATAGCGCCGGTGATTGGCGCGCTGCTGTCGCAGGATATGGCGCTGGGCACCGCTCTCGGCTCGCTCTCTTTTGGCCTGACGTTTGTGGTGATCCTGTTGATTGGTCTGGATATGCCGTCCCGCGTTCAGCGCTGGATCAGACCCGAAGCACTGCGCACTCACGACGCTATCGACGGTAAACCGCTGAGTGGCGCTTTCTCCGCGGGCAGTGTCAAAAGCGAGCAGGTGGTGAAATGACGACGCTGGCGATTGATATTGGCGGCACAAAGCTCGCCGCTGCCCTGCTGGAGGGGAACAGTCTGTCGATGCGCAGGGAGTGCCCAACCCCCGCCAGCCATACGCCAGGTGCGCTGGAGGAGGCGCTGCGTACTCTGGTTTCACCGTTGGTTACCCACGCCCGGCGCGTGGCGGTGGCCTCGACAGGGATTATTCACAACGGAATACTGACCGCCATTAATCCGGCCAATCTGGGCGGGCTGGCGCACTTTCCGCTGGTCACATTTCTGGAGGAGACCACACAATTACCGGTTACGGCGATAAACGACGCGCAGGCTGCCGCCTGGGCTGAGTACTGCGCGCTGCCGGGTGAAGACGATATGGTCTTCCTGACGGTATCAACCGGCGTGAGCGGCGGCATTGTCCTCAACGGAAAGCTGCAGACGGGCTGCGGCGGTTTGGCGGGGCATTTGGGGCATACGCTGGCCGACCCTGCCGGGCCGTTTTGTGGTTGTGGACGAAGAGGGTGTGTTGAGGCCATCGCATCCGGCAGAGGCATTGCCGCCCAGGCGCAGGGCGATTTAGCCGGGTTGGATGCAAAAGCCATATTCAACCGTGCCGCGCTGGGTATTCCTCAGGCACGCAAGCTGGTGGCGAATTCTGCACACACGCTGGCGCGCCTTATCGCCGACACGAAAGCCGTCACCGACTGTCAGGTGGTCGTCGTGGGCGGCAGCGTTGGGTTGGCAGAAGGGTATTTGCCGTTGGTCGCAGAGTATCTTTCACAGGAGCCTGACGTGTATCAGGTTCCACTTAGGGCGGCCCACTACCGCCACGACGCCGGGCTACTGGGTGCGGCGCTGTTAGTACAAGGAGAGGCATTATGATGATGGGAGAATTACAGTCGCTGGCATCATCGGGTCTGCCCGCTGTTCTGGTGAATGCGCTAACGCTTGCCGTTGCTGCAAGACCGCAGGAAAAATCGCCTGGCCATTATGCACTACAGGGCGATGACGTCTTTATGAACGTCATGCAGTTTGCCACACAAGAGCCGGCGCAGAAGAAGGCCGAACTGCATGCACAGTATATCGATATCCAACTGCTGCTAACCGGGGCTGAGCGCATTGCGTTTGGTGTTGTGGGCTCTGCGCGCGACAGCGAGGAGATGCATCACGATGAAGATTATCAGCTTTGCAGCCGCATTGAAGCAGAGCAATCGGTGGTGCTCAAACCGGGAATGTTTGTCATTTTTATGCCAGGAGAGCCCCATAAGCCGGGGTGCATAGCTGAATCGGCGGGGGAGATTAAAAAAGCCGTTGTGAAGGTTCGTGCCAGCCTGTTAACCGCATAAAAAAAGCCGGATGGAGATCCATCCGGCTTGTCTTTTACACTTCCAGGTAGTTCAGTATACCGTCAGCCGCTTTACGCCCTTCGGCAATCGCCGTCACTACCAGATCGGAACCGCGAACGATATCGCCACCGGCGAAGATTTTCGGGTTACTGGTCTGGAACGCGTTATCGCTACCTTCTGGCGCAATAATACGGCCTTGTGAATCCAGCTCAACGCTATGCTTCGCCAGCCATTCCATGCTGTGAGGACGGAAACCGAACGCCATCACCACGGCGTCGGCCGGGATCACGTGTTCAGAACCGGCCACGATCTCGGCGCGACGACGGCCTTTCGCATCCGGTGCGCCCATCTCGGTACGCGCCATCTTCACGCCGCTCACTTTACCGTTGGCATTCACTTCAATACCCAGAGGCTGGATGTTGAACTGGAACTCCACGCCCTCTTCACGCGCGTTTTTCACTTCGCGCCTGGAGCCCGGCATGTTCTCTTCGTCACGACGGTAGGCGCAGATTACGTGTGCCGCATTCTGACGAATGGAGGTACGCACGCAGTCCATCGCGGTATCACCGCCGCCCAGCACCACCACGCGTTTGCCTTCCATGCTGACGAAAGGCTCATCGGCGGTTTCGCCGTAGCCCATGATCTGCTTGGTGTTGGCAATCAGGAACGGCAGCGCGTCGTACACGCCTGGCGCGTCTTCGTTCTCCAGACCACCGCGCATGGACTGATAGGTGCCCACGCCCAGGAACACGGCGTCGTAATCCTTCAGCAGATCGTCGAGCTGCACGTCGCGGCCCACTTCCACGTTCAGTTTGAACTCAATACCCATGCCGGTGAAGATTTCACGGCGACGGGTCATAACCTCTTTTTCCAGCTTAAAGGCCGGGATACCGAAGGTCAGCAGACCGCCGATCTCCGGATGGCGGTCAAAGACCACCGCCTTCACGCCGTTGCGGGTCAGCACGTCCGCACAGGCCAGGCCCGCCGGGCCCGCGCCGATGATCGCCACGCGCTTGTCGGTTTGCTTCACGCCGGTCATGTCCGGACGCCAGCCCATCTCAAACGCTTTATCGTTGATGTAGCGCTCGATGTTGCCGATGGTCACCGCGCCGAACTCGTCGTTCAGCGTACAGGAACCTTCGCACAGACGGTCCTGAGGACACACGCGGCCGCACACTTCCGGCAGGGTGTTGGTCTGGTGAGAGAGCTCGGCGGCTTCAAAAATACGTCCTTCGTTGGCCAGCTTCAGCCAGTTCGGGATGTAGTTGTGTACCGGACATTTCCATTCGCAGTAAGGGTTACCGCAGGACAGGCAGCGGTCTGCCTGTGCTTTGGCCTGGCCTTCTGAAAACGGCTCGTAGATTTCAACAAATTCAATTTTACGGATCTTCAGCGGTTTCTTTGGCGGATCAACACGCTGCAGGTCGATAAACTGGTATACGTTCTGGCTCATCTGAATTCCTTACTGCGCCTGCACGCGCAGCTCTGCTGCGCTACGACTACGGTGACCCAACAGGGCTTTAACATCGCTGGACTTCGGCTTAACCAGCGCGAATTTCGCAGAGAACGCCGGCCAGTTCGCCAGGATCTCTTCGCCGCGCGAAGAACCGGTATGCTGCACGTGTTCGGTAATCAAACCGCGCAGGTGTTCTTCGTGGATAGCCAGCGTGTCAACGTCCAGCACTTCCACCAGCTCCGGGTTCACGCGTTTGCGGAACTCACCGTCTTCATCCAGGACGTAGGCAAAACCACCCGTCATGCCTGCGCCGAAGTTCACGCCGGTTTTACCCAGAACGCAAACAATCCCGCCCGTCATGTATTCACAACCGTTATCGCCAATGCCTTCCACCACGGTGATGGCACCGGAGTTACGCACCGCAAAACGCTCGCCCGCACGACCTGCTGCGAACAGACGACCACCGGTCGCGCCGTACAGGCAGGTGTTACCGATAATGCTGGCTTCATGGCTGCGGAAGGCTGAGCCGACCGGAGGACGCACCGCCAGCAGACCACCAGCCATGCCTTTGCCGACGTAGTCGTTGGCATCGCCGGTCAGGTATAGCTCAACGCCGCCTGCGTTCCACACGCCGAAGCTCTGACCCGCGGTACCGCTGAAGTGCGCGGTAATCGGATCGGCCGCCAGCCCCTGGTCACCGTGCGTTTGCGCGATGTAACCGGAGAGGGAGGCACCCACGGAACGGTCGGTGTTGCGGATATCAAACCAGAACGTTTTGCTCTGCTTGTCGTCCACATACGGCTTCGCCTGCTGCAACAGCTGCGCGTTCAGCACGCCATTATCGAACGGCGGGTTGTTCTCGGTGCAGTAGACCGCTTTGCCAGGGTGCGGCTGCGCGGTTTCCAGCAGCTTACTCAACTCCAGCTTCTGCTGCTTGGCGGTGAAGCCTTCCAGCTCTTTCAGCAGGTCGGTGCGGCCAATCAGGTCTACCAGACGCTTCACGCCCAGCTGCGCCATCAGCTCGCGGGTTTCGCGGGCGATGAACTCAAAGTAGTTGGTCACTTTGAACGGCAGGCCGTGATAGTGGTTCTTACGCAGCTTCTCGTCCTGGGTTGCCACGCCGGTTGCGCAGTTGTTCAGGTGGCAAATACGCAGGTATTTACAGCCCAGCGCGACCATTGGACCGGTACCGAAACCGAAGCTTTCCGCGCCGAGGATCGCCGCCTTGATGATATCGAGGCCGGTTTTCAGACCGCCATCCACCTGCAGGCGGATCTTATGACGCAGACCGTTAGCCACCAGCGCCTGCTGAGTTTCCACCAGGCCAAGCTCCCACGGACAGCCTGCATATTTCACGGAAGAGAGCGGGCTTGCGCCGGTACCGCCGTCATAACCGGCGATGGTGATAAGGTCCGCATAGGCCTTCGCCACGCCGGTCGCGATGGTGCCGACGCCCGGTTCGGAAACCAGCTTCACGGAGATCATCGCCTTCGGGTTGACCTGCTTCAGGTCGAAAATCAGCTGCGCCAGGTCCTCGATAGAGTAGATATCGTGGTGCGGCGGCGGGGAAATCAGCGTCACGCCCGGCACCGAGTAGCGCAGTTTGGCGATGTACGGCGTGACTTTATCACCCGGTAACTGACCGCCTTCGCCCGGTTTTGCACCCTGCGCGACCTTAATCTGAATCACGTCGGCGTTGACCAGGTACGCTGGCGTCACGCCAAAGCGACCGGATGCCACCTGCTTGATACGGGACACCTTGTTGGTGCCGTAACGGGCCGGATCTTCACCGCCTTCGCCGGAGTTAGAGTTACCGCCGATGCTGTTCATGGCTTCCGCCAGCGCTTCGTGAGCTTCCGGGCTCAGGGCGCCGATGGACATCGCCGCGGTATCGAAGCGTTTAAACAGTTCGGATGCCGGCTCAACGTCGTCAATGCTGACCGCTTCATCACCCGGATTCAGGGCAATGAGGTCGCGCAGCGTTGCCGCCGGACGGTTGTTCACCAGCTCAGCGTACTGCTGATAATCACGGTATTCGCCGCTCTGAACCGCCTGCTGCAGCGTGCGCACCACGTCCGGGTTGTAGGCGTGGTATTCGCCACCGTGAACGTATTTCAGCAGACCGCCCTGATCCAGCGGCTTACGTGCCAGCCAGGCGCGTTTGGACAGGTTCACCAGATCCTGCTGGAAGTCAGCAAAACCGGCGCCGCCGATGCGGCTGACCACGCCCTGGAAGCAGAGGTTGGCGACCTCGTCATGCAGGCCGACCGCTTCAAACAGCTTCGAGCAGCGGTAGGAGGCAATGGTCGAGATGCCCATTTTGGACATGATCTTGTACAGACCTTTGTTGATGCCGTTACGGTAGTTCAGCATCACCGCGCGGTAATCTTTGTCGATCGCGCGGGTATCCACCAGACGGGCCAGCGTTTCGTAGGCCAGGTACGGATAGATCGCCGTCGCGCCAAAGCCTAACAGCACGGCAAAGTGGTGCGGATCGCGGGCGCTTGCGGTTTCAACAATGATGTTGGCGTCGCAGCGCAGGCTCTTATCGACCAGACGCGTCTGGATAGCGCCTACCGCCATCGGGGCCGGTACCGGCAGACGGTTTTTCGCGATGTTGCGGTCGGACAATACCAGCAGCACGGTACCGTTACGCACCATCTGTTCGGCTTTGTCACACAGCGCATTCACCGTCTCTTCGAGGCTCGCCTCGTTCACGTCGAAGGTAATGTCGAGCGTGTCAGCGCGGTAGTGCTCCTCTTTCATGGTGGTGAGCTGTTTGAAATCGGAGTACAGCAGGATCGGCGATTTAAAGGTCAGACGGTGCGCCTGGCCTTCGGCCTCGCAGAAGACGTTCATCTCGCGACCGATGCTGGTGGCCAGCGACATCACGTGTGCTTCACGCAGTGGATCGATTGGCGGGTTAGTCACCTGCGCGAACTGCTGACGGAAGTAGTCATAGATGATGCGCGGCTGGCTGGAGAGCACGGCAAACGGGGTATCGTCACCCATCGAGCCGACCGCTTCCTGGCCGTTTTCACCGAGCACGCGGATGACGGAGTCCAGCTCTTCCGCGCTGTAGTTAAATTGCTTCTGGTAGCTGGCGAGGGTGTCATCGTCCAGCTCACGGCTGCCCACTTCTTCATCCGACAGATCTTCAAACGGCACCAGACGACGCACGTTTTTCTCCATCCACTCTTTGTACGGATGGCGGCTCTTCAGATCGTTGTCGGTTTCGGCGGAGTGCAGAATGCGCCCGCCGCGGGTGTCGATAACCATCAGCTCGCCCGGACCGACGCGGCCTTTCTCGACCACTTCGTCAGGCTGGTAATCCCAGATGCCGACTTCAGAGGCGCAGGTGATGAGCTTGTCTTTGGTGATGACGTAGCGCGCCGGACGCAGGCCGTTACGGTCCAGGTTACAGGCAGCGAAACGACCGTCGGACATGACGATGCCCGCCGGGCCGTCCCACGGCTCCATGTGCATGGAGTTAAAGTCGAAGAACGCGCGCAGCTCAGGATCCATATCCGGGTTGTTCTGCCAGGCCGGCGGTACGAGCAGACGCATGGCGCGAACGATATCCATCCCGCCCGCCAGCAGCAGTTCCAGCATGTTATCCATCGAGCTGGAGTCCGAGCCGGTTTCGTTCACGAACGGTGCGGCATCGTGCAGATCGGGGATTAGCGGCGTCTGGAATTTATAGGTACGGGCGCGGGCCCACTGGCGGTTACCGGTGATGGTGTTGATCTCGCCGTTGTGCGCCAGGTAGCGGAACGGCTGAGCCAGCGGCCAGCGTGGTACGGTGTTGGTGGAGAAGCGCTGGTGGAACAGGCAAATGGCCGACTCCAGACGCAGGTCCGCCAGGTCCAGGTAGAAGCGCGGCAGGTCAGCCGGCATACACAGACCTTTATAGATGTTCACCAGGTTAGAGAGGCTACAGACGTAGAACTCTTTATCGTCCTGGAGACGTTTTTCAATGCGGCGACGGGCAATAAACAGACGGCGTTCCATATCACGCGGACGCCAGCCCGCAGGCGCGTTGACGAAAATCTGTTCAATACGAGGCAGCGAGGAGAGGGCGATTTCACCGAGCACCCCTTCGTTGGTTGGCACATCGCGCCAGCCGACAATCGACAGGGTTTCACGCTGAAGTTCTTCTTCGACGATGCGGCGTGAGGCGGCAGCCTTTTCAGGATCCTGATTCAGGAACAGCATGCCGACAGCGTAGTTTTTGGCTAAACGCCAGCCGCGCTCTTCCGCCACGATGCGGAAGAAACGATCCGGTTTTTGCAGCAGCAGGCCGCAACCGTCGCCGGTTTTACCATCGGCAAGGATGGCGCCACGGTGCTGCATACGGGCCAGTGCGTGAATAGCAGTACGCACTACCTTGTGGCTAGGTTCGCCTTCTATGTGGGCGATCAGGCCGAAACCACAGTTATCCTTCTCAAGGGATTTATCGTACAACATATCAGTGAACCTCCCCAGGCTCGTCGGGCTTCCCACTGAACTTTACCGTGGCGCACAGGCACAGAAAGAGCATGGCGACGGGGTTTGCGTTTCATACGCGGACCTCGCATTCGCCCTCTTTTTCATCCTTTCGCGCAGGTAAACAAGTTTGAGGACTTGCTTCAGAGGGAATCTCAATTACTGCATAAATATGATGAGCAGGCCGCTCATCCAGAAAGCTTCCAGCGGATTTCCAACTTATCGGGAATTGGTACACAGGTCAAATGGCAATCTTATTTATACAAAAATGTGCTAAAGAGAGATTATCTGATTGTATTTAAAGGGTATTTAACTAGTTTTATATTGATTGAATGCCCTGAAAGAGCGCAGCGGAGTGTGATCTGACTCACTATATGAAAGCGGTATTATCAATGTAGCGTGCTGAATAGCGGTTTTATAGCAGAATAATAATCTGGCATTGTCTGCAAACCCGCATAAACACACTGTTTTTCAGTGCTGGCGCTATAAATGAAAAAAACAATCAGAACATAAGGAAAAGTAATCACGTACGGCGTGAATGAAATTGCAGTAATCCTGAGTATTTATTCATATAGATAAAGGCCGTCCAGGGCGATTGATCCAGGTCATCGCCGACAGAGGCTAAAAATGGCAGGCTTGTCCCCTTTCTCCGGGACGGTCTATCAGATTATGCAGTTACAGAAATTAGTCAATATGTTTGGTGGGGATCTTTTGCAGCGGTACGGGCAAAAGGTTCATAAGCTGACGCTGCATGGCGGGTTTAGCTGCCCGAACCGCGACGGCACCATCGGGCGCGGCGGCTGCACCTTCTGTAACGTGGCCTCCTTTGCTGACGAAGCGCAGCAGCACAAATCGATCGCGGAACAGCTCGCGCATCAGGCCAGCCTGGTGAACCGCGCGAAGCAGTATCTGGCCTATTTTCAGGCTTATACCAGCACGTGGGCGGAGGTGCAGGTACTGCGTTCGATGTATCAGCAGGCCGTCAGCCAGGCCAGTATCGTTGGGCTGTGCGTGGGAACGCGCCCGGACTGCGTACCGGACGCGGTGCTGGACCTGCTCAGCGAGTACAAAGAACAAGGCTACGAGATCTGGCTGGAGCTGGGCTTGCAAACAGCACATGACAAAACGCTGCACCGCATTAACCGTGGGCATGATTTTGCCTGCTACCAGCGCACCACGCGCCTGGCCCGCGAGCGCGGGCTGAAGGTCTGTTCGCACCTGATTGTTGGGTTACCCGGCGAAGGTCAACAGCATGGCCTTGAAACGCTGGAAAGGGTGGTTGAAACCGGCGTGGACGGCATCAAGCTGCATCCGCTGCACATCGTGAAAGGCAGCATTATGGCGAAAGCCTGGGAGGCCGGGCGGTTAAGCGGTATCGAGCTTGAGGACTATACGGTGACGGCGGGGGAGATGATTCGCCACACGCCACCGGAGATTGTCTACCACCGCATCTCGGCCAGCGCCCGCCGCCCAACGCTTCTGGCACCGCTATGGTGTGAGAACCGCTGGACGGGGATGGTGGAAATCGACCGCTATCTGCAGGAGCACGGTGTGCAGGGTTCGGCGCTGGGCCGCCCGTGGGTTCCCCGTCTACCGGCGACGGCCGCCTAACAGACTCCCCAGCATGCCGCGCACGATCTGATTGGTGACCTGTCGCGCCGCGCTTTTCGCCATGGTCTGTACCACGCCGTCGCGCTTGCCGCCGCGCGGCCCGGTGCTGCCGAACAGAATGTCTTTGAGCCCCCCGAGAATACCGTCATCCACGGCGACAGACTGCCCTTTAGCGGCGGGCGCATCCTGCGATTCGGTGGTCGCCTGTACCCCTTTTTGCAGCATCTCAAAAGCGGACTCGCGATCCACCTCGTCTTCGTACTTCCCGTAAACCGGAGAGTGGTTAATCAGGCCGTTACGTTCATCGTCGGTAACCGGCCCCATGCGCGAACAGGGCGCAATCACCATGGCGCGTTCCACCACGGACGGGCTGCCCTTCGCATCCAGGAACGAGATCAGCGCTTCACCGGTGCCTAACGCCTGAATCGCCGCTTCGGTATCAAAGGCAGGATTGGCGCGCATGGTTTGCGCGGCGGCTTTCACCGCTTTCTGATCTTTCGGCGTAAAGGCGCGCAGGGCATGCTGCACGCGGTTGCCGAGCTGCCCGAGCACGTTGTCGGGGATATCCGACGGGTTTTGCGAGACAAACCAGACGCCGACGCCTTTGGAGCGGATCAGGCGAATAACCTGTTCAATTTTATCTAGCAGGACCTGAGGTGCATCGTTAAACAGCAGATGAGCTTCGTCAAAGAAGAACACCAGCTTCGGTTTTTCCAGATCGCCTGCTTCGGGTAATTGTTCATAGAGTTCGGAGAGCATCCACAGCAGGCTGGCGGCGTAGAGTTTCGGCATCTGGTAGAGCTTCTCTGAGCTCAGGATGTTAATAATCCCTTTGCCACTGCTGTCGGTGCGCATCCAGTCTTTGATATCCAGCATCGGCTCGCCGAAGAAGTGCTCGGCACCCTGTTGCTCCAGCGTCAGTAGGCCACGCTGAATAGCGCCCACTGAGGCGCTGCTGATGTTGCCGTACTGGTTCTGGAAGGATTTGGCGTTATCGCCGATGTACTGCGTAATGGCGCGCAGATCTTTGAAATCGAGCAGCAGCAACCCCTGGTCATCGGCAATGCGGAAGATGATATTCAACACGCCGGACTGCACGTCGTTGAGGTTAAGCAAACGGGCCAGCAGCAAGGGACCGAGATCGGAGACGGTGGCGCGCACCGGGTGGCCTTTCTCACCAAAAATATCCCACACCACCACCGGATTGTTATGAGGCGTCCAGTCTGTGATGCCGATATTCTTCAGCCGTTCGAGCAGTTTTTCAGAGGCGGTACCCTCCTGAGCCACACCGGTTAAATCGCCTTTTACGTCAGCCATAAAGACCGGTACGCCAATCTCTGAAAGCGACTCCGCCAGCTTTTGCAGGGTGACCGTTTTCCCCGTCCCGGTCGCACCGGTGATCAGACCGTGGCGATTCGCCATCGCGGGCAGTAAATAGAGCTCTTTTTCCAGCGTCCGGGCAATTAATAGTGGTGTACTCATGATGCGCTTCCTCTCGTAGTCCTGGGTGGAGTATAGGCAACCTGACGGTAAAACGGCTGAGTAAATTGCTGACTTTGCGGCGCATTATCCAGCGCGGACTATGCTTTTGCATACGGTTCACAAAATAGTGGGAAACTATGTCCAGATTCTTCTTTAACGATCGCAAACAGCTGGTCAACGATGCCATTGAAGGCATACTGCTTTCTGCGCCACATGCCAATCTCGTCAAGCTTGATATCGATCCGGCCATCAGGATCGTCGCACGCGGCGACTGGGACAAAAGCCGCGTGGCGGTGATCTCCGGCGGCGGCTCAGGCCACGAACCCGCACACGCCGGGTTTGTTGGCAAAGGGATGCTGACGGCGGCAGTGTGCGGCGATCTTTTTGCCTCGCCGAGCGTGGATGCGGTACTGAATGCCATTGTCGCGGTCACGGGCGATCGCGGCTGTCTGCTGATCGTGAAAAACTACACCGGCGACCGCCTGAACTTTGGCCTGGCGGCCGAAAAGGCCAAGCGCTACGGCCTGAAGGTGGAGATGGTGATTGTGGCAGACGATATCGCGCTGCCGGATAACAAGCAGCCGCGCGGTATTGCCGGTACGGCACTGGTGCACAAGATTGCGGGCTATGCGGCGGAACAGGGGAAATCGCTGAGCGAGGTGCGGGATATTGCGCAACAGGCCTGCGATAACCTCTGGAGCCTGGGCGTGGCGATGCAAACCTGCAACCTGCCGGGCAGCGACGATGAAGAGGGGCGCATTAAGCAAGGCCATGTCGAGCTGGGTCTGGGCATTCACGGCGAGCCCGGGGCTTCCGTGGTAGATACGCAAAACAGCAAAGCCATTATCGACACCCTGGTGACGCCGCTACGCGCGCAGGCGGGTGAGGGGCGTTTTGCGGTGCTGATTAACAATCTTGGCGGCGTATCGGCGCTGGAGATGGCGCTGTTGACCAAAGAGCTGGCACACTCGGCGCTGAAAGAGAATATCGCGTACCTGATTGGCCCTGCGCCGCTGGTGAGCGCCCTGGATATGAAGGGCTTTTCTCTGACGTTGCTGAAGCTCAACGATCTGTTTGAGAAAGCGCTACATGAAGAGGTGGAAACGCTGGGCTGGCAGAAGCCCGTGGCGTTTGCGCCGCTGCGCACCGTGGCGCATAGCGCTATTCACGATCGCGTGGAATACACCCCGTCTGACAATCCGCAGGTGGGTGAGTATGTCTCCTCGGTAACGAGGACCCTGATCCAACTCGAAAACCGCCTGAACGCGCTGGATGCCAAAGTGGGTGATGGCGATACCGGCTCCACGTTTGCGCAAGGGGCGAGGGATATTGCGCAGTATCTGGAGGCGGGGAAACTCCCGCTTAACGATCTGCCGGCGCTGTTATTGCTGGTGGGGGAACGGCTGGCAATGGTAATGGGCGGATCGAGTGGCGTATTAATGTCGATCTTCTTCACGGCCGCCGGGCAAAAGCTTCACGATGGTCAGCCGCTACCCGAGGCATTGCTCAGCGGGCTGGCGCAGATGAAGCAGTACGGCGGAGCGGATCTTGGCGATCGCACGCTGATCGATGCGCTGCAACCGGCGCTGGAAGCGTTACAGAAAGGCAATATTCAGGCGGCAGCGCAGGCCGCGCAGCAGGGCGCAGAAGCAACGTCGAAAATGGCGAAAGCCGGCGCGGGACGCTCGTCGTATGTCAATAAAGAGAATCTGGATGGGGTAATGGATCCGGGAGCGGTTGCGGTAGCGGAAGTATTTAACGTATTGGCGTAGCAGTGAAAGTAGGCCGGGTAAGGCGAAGCCGCCACCCGGCAAACTCACATCAGAAATCTGCTTTCAACACCACGCGGTAACGGGCTTTGCCGTCGCGCACGTGCTGGATCGCTTCGTTGATTTTCGACATCGGATACAGTTCGGTAGTCGGCGCCACTTTGGTGCGTCCGGCGAATTTCATCAGTTTGCGCAACTCAAACGGCGTACCGGTCGCGGAGCCTGACACGCTGCGATCCCCACCGATCAGGGTAAACGCCGGAACCGGCAGCGGCTTCATCACCGCACCCACGGTGTGGAAGTTACCGCCATAGGCCAGCGCTTCAAAGTACGGTTGCCAGTCGAGATCGACGTTAACGGTGTTGATGATCAGGTCAAACTGGCCCGCCAGCGCGTTCAGCGCTTGCGGATCGCGGCTGTTCACCACTTTATCCGCCCCCATCGCCAGCACTTCTTTCTCTTTCGCCGGGTTCGAGCTGAACGCCGTGACTTCGCAGCCCATCGCGTGCAGCAGCTTAATGGCAATATGCCCCAGTCCGCCGATACCGATGACGCCGACGCGGCTGGTGGCGGTGATATGGTGCATCAGCAGCGGTTTGAAGACGGTGATACCACCACACAGCAGCGGGCCGGCGGATTCGATATCAATGCTTTCCGGCAGCGGGATAACCCATTGCCAGTCGGCGCGCAGTTTATCGGCAAAACCGCCTTTGTTGAGAATGGTGGGAACGGCGCCTTCGAGGCAGTTGATTTGATTGCCGCTGATACAGGCATCGCAGTGACCACAGCTGCGTGCCGTCCAGCCAATGCCCACGCGCTGGCCAACCTTCAGCCCTTTGTCCTGCGCGGCGCTACCGAGCGCCACGACGCGACCAATGACTTCGTGTCCGGCAACCAGCGGATAGCTGGAGAAGCCCCATTCGTTGTCGATCATCGAGAGATCCGAGTGGCAGATCCCGCAGTAATCAACCTGTACTTCGACGTCTTCTGCTTTTAGTTCGCCCGCATCGTACTCGTACAGCTCTAGTTCTGCACCCGCCTGCGGTGCGGCGTAGCTTTTTATCTTCGACATCGTGTTTCCCCCGTTGTGGTGTGAACTGAGAGTGTAGAGCATTCAGTTTACAGCCGCTTAACAGAAGAGGGCAGGAACGAAAGTTACAGACTTTTCAGCATTCTGACTTCGCAATCAACGTGGCCGGTACAGCCCAGCGGCGCATCGATATGCTCAAAGCCCAGATGTTCATACAGGCCGATGGCCTCTTTGAGGAAGGCGGTCGTTTCCAGGTAGCAGCGGGTAAAGCCCTGCTTGCGCGCGTGGTCCAGCGCCATCAGCGCCAGCTTTTTGGCCAGTCCTTGTCCGCGTGCCGTTGGCAGGAAATACATTTTTTGCAGTTCGCAGATATCCGGCTCGCTGCAGCTGAGGGGCGCCACGCCGCCGCCGCCGACTACCTGGCCGTTCTGCTCGATGACCCAGTAGGCATGACCAGGCTGGCTGTAGAGCTGGAAAAGCGCGTCCAGATTCGGGTCGGCAACCGTGTAGCCCTTGTCAGCCGTCAGGCCATATTCGGCAGAAACGGTGCGAATAACGGCGGCGATAGCCGGGTTATCCTGCTCAGCGATCCGGCGCATCGTCGTCGCGACGGGGGTAATCACGCTCATAGCATTACTCATTACAAAAATTGACACATAACTGCTGTTAATAGCACCGCAGAAAGGGGAGTGCAAGCGAGGAGTTTTCAGGAAGGTTACCCCTTACGCCCTGAAGCGTAAGGGGTAAAAGCATTACAGGGCAGCGATAACCGCCTGCTGCTCAATCAGCTTGGTCTTCGCATCGGCGAAGGCAACCAGACGCTCACGCTCTTTCGCGATGACCGCTTCCGGCGCGCGGGCAACAAAGCCTTCGTTCGCCAGTTTGCTTTCGATTTTGCCAATTTCCACGTCGACTTTCGCCACTTCTTTCGCCAGACGAGCCAGCTCGGCGTCTTTGTCGATCAGACCTGCCATCGGGATCAGCAGCTCGGCACCGTCGATGATTTTGGTCACGGAAACCGGACCTTTATCATCCGCAGGCAGCACGGTGATGCTTTCCAGACGCGCCATGGTTTTCAGGAAGGTGTTGTTCTCGGTGACGCGACGAACGGCCGCTTCGCTGCACCCGCGCAGCAGCAGCTCCAGCGGTTTGCCCGGGGCGATGTTCATTTCAGCACGAATGTTACGTACCGCCACGATCGCCTGCTTCAGCCACTCGGTATCCGCAGACGCCGCTTCATCGACTTTCTCCGCATCGAATGCCGGGAACGGCTGCAGCATGATGGTGTCGGCGTTGATGCCTGCAATCACCTTCACACGCTGCCAGATGGTCTCGGTGATGAATGGAATAACCGGGTGCGCCAGGCGCAGCAGGCCTTCCAGAACGGTAATCAGCGTGTTGCGCGTACCGCGCAGCTCTGCCTCAGTGCCGCCGTTCATGACCGGCTTCGCCAGCTCCAGATACCAGTCACAGAACTGGTTCCAGGTGAATTCATACAGAATGCCCGCCGCGATGTCGAAGCGGTAGCTGTCCAGCGCCTCGCGGAACGCTTTCACCGTCTGGTTGAATTCCGCCAGGATCCAGCGGTCAGCCAGGGAGAGGGTCATCTCGCCGCCATTGAAGCCGCAATCCTGATCTTCGGTGTTCATCAGCACGAAGCGGCTGGCGTTCCACAGCTTGTTACAGAAGTTACGGTAACCTTCCAGACGCTTCATGTCCCAGTTGATGTCACGACCGGTCGAGGCCAGCGCCGCCAGGGTGAAACGCAGGGCGTCGGTACCGTGAGCCTCAATCCCGTTCGGGAACTGCTTCTCGGTGCGCTTGCGGATTTTCTCCGCCAGCTGCGGCTGCATCATGTTGCCGGTGCGTTTTTCCAGCAGCTCTTCCAGAGAGATACCATCAACCATATCCAGCGGGTCGATGACGTTACCCTTGGATTTGGACATCTTCTGGCCTTCGTCGTCGCGGATCAGACCGGTCATGTAGACGGTATGGAACGGAACCTGCGGCTTGCCGTCTTCGTCTTTGATGAAGTGCATGGTCATCATGATCATGCGGGCAATCCAGAAGAAGATAATGTCGAAGCCGGACACCATCACGCTGGTTGGGTGGAACTGACGCAGCGCGTCGGTGTTTTCTGGCCAGCCGAGGGTGGAGAAGGTCCACAGCGCGGAGGAGAACCAGGTATCCAGCACGTCTTCGTCCTGACGCAGGGCTACGTCTGCGCTCAGGTTGTTTTCCTGGCGCACTTCATCTTCGCTGCGGCCAACGTAAACGTTGCCGTCGTTGTCGTACCATGCCGGGATACGGTGACCCCACCACAGCTGACGGGAGATACACCAGTCCTGAATATCGCGCATCCAGGAGAAGTACATGTTTTCGTACTGCTTCGGTACGAACTGAATGCTGCCGTTTTCAACCGCTTCCACTGCCGGTTTCGCCAGCACGTCAGCACGTACGTACCACTGGTCGGTCAGCATTGGCTCGATAACCACGCCACCACGGTCGCCGTACGGCACGGTCAGGTCGTGAGGCTTGATCTCTTCCAGCAGGCCCAGTGCGTCAACGGCAGCCACAATCGCTTTACGCGCGGCAAAGCGTTCCAGCTTCTGGAACTCGGCCGGGATGTCGCTGGAATAAACGTCGGATTCGTTGCCTTTGGTGTCGTACACTTCTGCGCTTTCGCGGATATCGCCGTCGAAGGTCAGAATGTTGATCATCGGCAGGGCGTGACGACGACCCACTTCATAGTCGTTGAAGTCGTGCGCCGGGGTGATTTTCACGCAGCCGGTGCCTTTTTCCATGTCGGCGTGTTCGTCGCCCACAATCGGAATACGGCGGTTTACCAGCGGCAGCACCACGAATTTGCCAATCAGATCTTTATAACGCGGATCTTCCGGGTTAACGGCCACGCCGGTATCGCCCAGCAGGGTTTCCGGACGGGTGGTCGCGACCACCAGGTAATCTTTACCGTCGGCGGTTTTTGCGCCGTCGGCCAGCGGATAGCGGATATGCCACATGGAGCCCTTGGACTCGCGGTTTTCCACTTCCAGGTCAGAAATTGCGGTGCGCAGTTTCGGATCCCAGTTGACCAGGCGTTTGCCACGGTAAATCAGGTCTTCTTTGTACAGACGGACGAAGACTTCTTTCACGGCGTTGGAGAGGCCTTCATCCATGGTGAAGCGCTCGCGCTCCCAGTCCACGGAGTTGCCGAGGCGGCGCATCTGACGGGTAATCGTGCCGCCGGATTCCGCTTTCCACTGCCAGATTTTGTCGATGAACGCGTCGCGACCGTAGTCGTGGCGGGTTTTCCCTTCTTCAGCGGCAATTTTACGCTCAACCACCATCTGGGTCGCGATACCCGCGTGGTCAGTCCCCGCCTGCCACAGGGTGTTTTTGCCCTGCATGCGCTGGTAGCGGATCATGGTGTCCATGATGGTCTGCTGGAAAGCATGACCCATATGCAAACTGCCGGTGACGTTCGGCGGCGGGATCATGATGCAGAAGGACTCTTTGCTTTCGTCGCCGTTAGGCTTGAAATAGCCCTGCTGTTCCCAGTGCTCGTAAAGCGGCTGTTCGATATCGCGTGGGTTATATGTCTTTTCCATTATTTCCAGGTTGCCGTATTCAGGTTAAAACCAGCCAGGCGGTACGCTTTATAGCGTTCGCGCGCCAGTTGTTTCAAAGATTCTTCGTAAGGGACAAAGTCTACCACTTCTGTGAAAGCGGTGGCAAAATCTGCAAAATCTATCCGCAGGCTAATCAGAATGTCGCGCGCGCTGCTGTTGCGCTTTTGCGGCCAGGCAATTTCAACCGGTGCCCCGCCGCGTGGCCCTTCGCCTGACAGGTTATGCGGAACAAAACTCTCCGGCGGGCGAGCCCACAGCGCTTCATCGAGACGAATGGCCTGCTGCTCATCTTCACAGGCGATCAACACGCGTTTGCCTGCGCGCCAACGTTCTGCGGCAATTTCACACACCAGCTGTTCGACGGCGCTGAGGCCATCCTGATGGGTGTCGTTGTCCAGAAGGTAGAACGTTGCATTCTTCATATATGGGGCTTCTTAGTTTTGGATTCAAATGCAAAGCCGGGTGGCGCTACGCTTACCCGGCCTACGGTTGAATGACGTTGTAGGCCGGGTAAGGCGAAGCCGCCACCCTGCATTTTATATCATTCGTCGCCGTTAAAACCCGCACGATTGAGCAGGAACTGCGACAGCAGCGCTACCGGACGACCGGTTGCGCCTTTGGCCTTGCCGGAGCGCCATGCGGTACCCGCGATATCCAGGTGCGCCCAGTTGTACTTACGGGTGAAACGCGCCAGGAAGCAGCCCGCGGTGATCGCCCCGCCAGGACGTCCGCCGATGTTCGCCATATCCGCGAAGTTAGACTCCAGCTGCTCCTGATATTCGTCGCCCAGCGGCAGACGCCATGCGCGGTCACCGGCCTGCTCCGAGGCACCAATCAGCTCGTGCGCCAGTGGATTGTGGTTCGACATCAGGCCGGTGATGTGGTGGCCCAGCGCAATCACACAGGCGCCGGTGAGCGTGGCGACGTCAATGACCGCTTCAGGTTCGAAGCGCTCAACGTAGGTCAGCACATCGCAGAGTACCAGACGGCCTTCGGCGTCGGTGTTCAGTACTTCAACGGTCTGGCCGGACATGGTGGTCAGGACGTCACCCGGACGATAAGCGCGACCGCCAGGCATGTTTTCGCAGCCCGCCAGAACGCCGATCACGTTGATGGGCAACTGAAGTTCCGCGACCATGCGCATGACGCCGTAAACCGCCGCCGCGCCGCACATGTCATACTTCATCTCGTCCATGCCTTCGGCAGGCTTGATGGAGATACCGCCGGAATCGAAGGTCAGGCCTTTACCGACCAGCACGACAGGGCGCGCGTCTTCGGCCGGGTTGCCCTTGTACTCGATGACGGACATCAGGGATTCGTTCTGCGAGCCGTTACCGACTGCCAGGTAAGAGTGCATTCCCAGCTCTTTCATCTGCTGTTCGCCGATGACGCGGGTAATGACGTTTTTGCTGTAGGCGTCGGCCAACTGACGTGCCTGAGAGGCCAGGTACGCCGCGTTACAGATGTTGGGTGGCATGTTGCCGAGATCTTTAGCCGCTTTAATGCCGGCAGCAATCGCCAGACCGTGCTGGATCGCGCGTTCGCCGCTGGTCAGTTCGCGGCGGGTTGGCACGTTGAAGACCATTTTACGCAGCGGACGACGCGGCTCGCTTTTATTGGTCTTCAACTGATCGAAGCTGTACAGGCTCTCTTTTGCCGTTTCGACCGCCTGACGCACTTTCCAGTAGGTGTTACGCCCTTTAACGTGCAGCTCGGTCAGGAAGCAGACGGCTTCCATTGAACCGGTATCATTCAGCGTATTGATTGTTTTCTGAATCACCTGCTTATACTGACGTTCATCCAGCTCGCGTTCTTTGCCGCAGCCAATCAGCAGAATGCGCTCTGAGAGTACGTTCGGAACATGGTGCAGTAACAGCGTCTGCCCAGGTTTGCCTTCCAGTTCGCCACGGCGCAGCAGGGCGCTAATATAGCCGTCACTGATTTTATCGAGTTGCTCGGCGATCGGGGAGAGTCGGCGTGGTTCAAAGACGCCCACAACGATGCAGGCACTCCGCTGTTTCTCCGGGCTACCGCTTTTTACACTGAACTCCATGCACTACGCTCCTGAATCTTAAAGACAACGGCGGCTGCTACGGATAGAATTGAAACCTTTCGTAACTCATGTCCGCTGTTGTGGTGACTTCGTGTTAATCTTACGTTACTACGGTTTCGACACGTCAGAAAAAGTCCTGAAGCGTGAATCCGCTAAATGTTTTAATCTTAGCGATGATTTCGACGACTCAAGAGAATAAATGACGTTTAAGCCATGAAACAAGCGAAATTCCTGCAAAGAGACGGGTTTTTACGGGCGTATTTAAAGTGATAATCATAAGATATCTGGTGCGGGAGACGCTCAAAAGCCAACTGGCGATCCTCTTTATCCTGCTGCTGATTTTTTTCTGTCAGAAGCTGGTTAAGATCCTCGGTGCGGCCGTTGACGGCGAAATTCCAACAAATCTGGTGCTTTCCCTGCTTGGTTTAGGGATCCCGGAAATGGCGCAGCTCATCCTGCCGCTAAGTCTTTTCCTCGGCCTGCTCATGACGCTCGGGAAACTCTACACCGAGAGTGAAATCACGGTGATGCATGCCTGCGGCCTGAGCAAAGCGGTCCTGGTGAAAGCGGCCATGATACTGGCGCTGTTCACGGGTATCGTTGCGGCGGTGAATGTGATGTGGGCGGGTCCTCTGTCTTCTCGCCATCAGGACGAAGTGCTGGCCGAAGCGAAAGCCAACCCCGGCATGGCGGCGTTAGCCCAGGGACAGTTCCAGCAGGCGACCGACGGCAACTCCGTGCTGTTTATTGAGAGCGTTGACGGCAGCAAATTCAACGATGTCTTCCTGGCGCAGCTGCGTCCTAAAGGTAACGCACGTCCTTCCGTAGTGGTGGCAGATTCCGGTCAGCTGGCTCAGCGTAAAGATGGTTCTCAGGTCGTGACGCTGAACAAAGGCACCCGTTTCGAAGGCACCGCGATGTTGCGTGACTTCCGCATTACGGATTTCCAGAACTATCAGGCCATTATCGGCCATCAGACCGTGGCGCTCGATCCAACGGATACCGAGCAAATGGACATGCGTACCCTCTGGAATACCGATACCAACCGAGCGCGCGCAGAGTTCCACTGGCGTATTACGCTCGTCTTCACTGTGTTTATGATGGCGCTGATTGTCGTTCCGCTGAGCGTGGTGAACCCGCGTCAGGGACGCGTGCTCTCTATGCTGCCGGCGATGCTGCTTTACCTGATCTATTTCCTGCTGCAAACCTCGATTCGTTCTAACGGCGCGAAGGGTAAGCTGGACCCTATGGTCTGGACATGGTTCGTCAACAGCCTGTACATCTTACTGGCGCTGGGGTTAAACCTGTGGGATACGGTGCCTGTGCGCCGCATACGTGCCCGATTCTCGCGTAAAGGAGCCATCTAATGCAGGCGTTTGGCGTTCTTGATCGCTATATCGGTAAAACCATTTTTACCACCATCATGATGACGTTGTTCATGCTGGTGTCGCTTTCCGGCATTATCAAATTTGTCGATCAGCTGAAAAAAGCCGGGCAGGGGAGCTATGACGCGCTGGGCGCGGGGATGTATACCCTGCTCAGTGTGCCGAAAGATGTGCAGATCTTCTTCCCGATGGCGGCCCTGCTGGGGGCGCTGCTGGGGCTGGGGATGCTGGCGCAGCGCAGCGAGCTGGTCGTTATGCAGGCCTCGGGTTTTACCCGCATGCAGGTCGCGCTGTCGGTAATGAAAACCGCGATCCCCTTGGTGCTGTTGACCATGGCGATTGGCGAGTGGGTCGCGCCGCAGGGCGAACAGATGGCGCGTAACTACCGTGCTCAGGCGATGTACGGCGGCTCACTGCTCTCGACTCAGCAAGGTTTATGGGCGAAAGACGGTAAAAACTTCGTCTACATCGAACGGGTGAAGGGGAATGATGAACTGGGCGGGGTGAGCATCTATGCTTTTGATGACCAGCGCCGTCTGCAGTCCGTTCGCCACGCCTCTTCGGCGAAGTTTGACGCCGAACATAAGCAGTGGCGGTTGTCCCAGGTTGATGAATCTGACCTGACCGATCCGAAACAGATTACGGGTTCTCAGACGGTAACCGGTACGTGGAAAACCAACCTGACGCCCGATAAGCTCGGCGTCGTGGCGCTGGATCCTGACGCGCTCTCCATCAGCGGTTTGCACAACTATGTGAAATACCTGAAGTCGAGCGGACAGGATGCGGGACGCTATCAGCTCAACATGTGGAGCAAAATCTTCCAGCCGATGTCCGTGGCGGTAATGATGCTGATGGCGCTGTCGTTTATCTTCGGCCCGTTGCGCAGCGTGCCGATGGGGGTTCGCGTCGTGACCGGCATCAGCTTCGGCTTTGTGTTCTACGTGCTCGATCAGATCTTCGGTCCGCTGACGCTGGTTTATGGCATTCCGCCGATTATCGGTGCGCTGCTGCCAAGCGCCAGCTTCCTCCTGATCAGTCTCTGGCTGTTGTTGAAACGCTCCTGATTGACCTCTCCTCGCTTCCGGTTGCCCGGGAGCGAGGCTAATCTCCTGTTT
Organism: Enterobacter sp. SGAir0187; assembly: GCF_002952735.2. Lineage (NCBI taxonomy): Bacteria > Pseudomonadati > Pseudomonadota > Gammaproteobacteria > Enterobacterales > Enterobacteriaceae > Enterobacter > Enterobacter sp. SGAir0187. The sequence goes on from NZ_CP025034.2 coordinate 3,116,095, forward strand.
CACCCCGCACTTTTTCTCACAAGCTTCAACGTCCCGCCGCGAATTTGAGTATTATTGAGCGATAACGTCGTGAAGGGATCCTCTATGAAGCAAATTCGAATGCTTGCCCAGTATTACGTCGACCTGATGATGAAGCTTGGGCTGGTGCGTTTTTCCATGCTGCTTGCGCTGGCGCTGGTCGTTCTGGCCATTGTCGTGCAAATGGCGGTTACCATGGTTCTGCATGGTCAGGTCGAGAGTATCGACGTCATCCGCTCCATCTTCTTTGGCTTGCTTATTACGCCCTGGGCGGTCTATTTCCTTTCCGTAGTGGTTGAACAGCTGGAAGAGTCCCGTCAGCGTTTATCTAAGCTGGTCGATAAACTGGAAGAGATGCGCGAGCGCGACCTGAAGCTCAACGTCCAGCTCAAAGACAACATTGCGCAGCTGAATCAGGAAATTTCAGATCGTGAGAAGGCGGAGGCCGAGCGTCAGGCCACCCTGGAGCAGCTGAAAATCGAAATGAAAGAGCGCGAGGTCACGCAGATCCAGCTTGAGCAGCAATCCTCCTTCCTGCGGTCGTTCCTCGATGCGTCGCCGGACCTGGTGTTTTACCGCAATGAAGATAAAGAGTTTTCCGGCTGTAACCGGGCGATGGAGTTGCTCACCGGGAAAAGCGAGAAGCAGCTGATTCACCTGAAGCCGCAGGACGTTTACTCTGAAGAGGCGGCGGCCAAGGTCATGGAGACCGACGAAAAAGTCTTCCGTCATAACGTCTCGCTGACCTATGAACAGTGGCTGGATTACCCGGACGGACGCAAAGCCTGCTTTGAGATCCGTAAGGTGCCCTACTATGACCGCGTGGGCAAACGCCACGGCCTGATGGGCTTTGGCCGCGACATTACCGAGCGTAAGCGCTACCAGGATGCCCTTGAGCGTGCCAGCCGCGACAAGACCACCTTTATCTCCACCATCAGCCACGAGCTGCGTACGCCGCTCAACGGCATCGTCGGGTTGAGCCGTATTCTGCTGGATACCGACCTGACTGCAGAGCAGGAAAAATACCTCAAGACTATCCATGTCTCAGCGGTCACGCTGGGTAATATCTTCAATGATATTATTGATATGGATAAGATGGAGCGCCGTAAAGTTCAGCTTGATAACCAGCCGGTTGATTTCACCAGCTTCCTTGCCGATCTGGAAAACCTGTCCGGCCTGCAGGCGCAGCAGAAGGGACTGAGCTTTGTTATGGAGCCCACCCTGCCGCTGCCGCATAAAGTGGTGACTGACGGCACGCGGCTGCGCCAGATCCTGTGGAACCTGATCAGCAACGCGGTGAAATTCACCCAGAAGGGACAGGTGGCGGTGCGTATCCGCTATGACGAAGGCGACATGCTGCACTTCGAGGTAGAGGACTCCGGAATTGGTATTCCGCAGGAGGAGCAGGACAAGATCTTTGCCATGTACTACCAGGTGAAAGACAGCAACGGCGGGAAACCGGCGACCGGAACAGGCATTGGCCTGGCGGTCTCTAAACGTCTGGCGAAGAGCATGGGCGGTGATATCACCGTAGCCAGCCAGCCGGGTAAAGGGTCAACCTTCACGCTGACGGTCCATGCGCCAGCGGTGGCGGAAGAGGTAGAAGATACCTTTGAAAATGACGATATGCCGCTGCCAGCCCTGCACGTCCTGCTGGTGGAAGATATTGAGCTGAACGTGATCGTGGCGCGCTCGGTGCTGGAAAAACTGGGCAACAGCGTGGATGTCGCGATGACCGGCAAAGCCGCGCTGGAGATGTTTAAACCCGGCGAATACGATCTTGTTCTGCTGGATATTCAATTACCGGATATGACCGGGCTGGATATCTCGCGCGAGCTGACGCGTCAGTACGCGGCCGACGAACTGCCGCCGCTGGTTGCCCTGACGGCAAACGTGCTGAAAGATAAAAAAGAGTATCTCGATGCCGGTATGGACGATGTACTCAGCAAGCCGCTGGCGGTGCCTGCTCTGACCGCTATGATCAAAAAGTTCTGGGATACCCATGATGAAGAGGAGAGCACCATGACGTCTGTTGATAGCGCAAAAGCCCAAACGATACTCGATACCGCGATGCTGGAGCAGTATATCGATCTGGTGGGGCCGAAACTGATTACCGACGGTCTGGCCGTGTTCGAAAAAATGATGCCGGGCTATCTGAGCGTGCTGGAATCCAACCTGACGGCCCGTGACCAGAAGGGGATCGTGGAAGAAGGACATAAAATCAAAGGTGCAGCCGGCTCGGTTGGCTTACGCCACCTGCAGCAGCTGGGGCAACAGATTCAGTCGCCTGATTTACCTGCATGGGAAGATAACGTGGGTGATTGGGTTGAAGAGATGAAGCAAGAGTGGCAAAACGATGTTGCGGTGCTTAAAGCCTGGGTTGACGCCAGAAAAAAATGACCCCGGATTAACCGGGGTGCGCGAATACTGCGCCAACACCAGGGAAATCGTGGCTGCGCCTGTTTTTAAACGTTATTTTCGAAAAGGCGCTGCCTGAAAAATTTAGGCCGCACGCAGATAAGATAGCAAATCTTAAATGGTTTGTTACATGAATCAGTGAAATGTGTGAAGCATAGCGTTTTAATCAAAATTATTAATGTGCTTCAGCAAGTTGCAGAAAAGGATTGTCATGATGAAAAAGATTGGTGTCGTGCTCAGCGGATGTGGTGTTTACGATGGTTCTGAGATACACGAAGCCGTCATCACGCTGTTGGCCCTGGCTAAGCAGGGAGCAGAGGTGATTTGTTTTGCGCCCGACAAAAATCAGGCGGATGTGATTAACCATCTGACCGGTGAGCCGATGGCGGAAACCCGTAATGTACTGATTGAAGCCGCGCGTATTGCGCGAGGTGATATCCATCCTCTTATTCAGGCAGACCCTACAGAGCTTGATGCGCTCATTGTGCCGGGTGGGTTTGGCGCGGCCAAAAATCTCAGTACTTTTGCTGCGCAGGGCGCGGAGTGTCAGATCGATCCTCATCTGAAAGCGCTGTCACAGGCTATGCATGCGGCAGGAAAACCGCTGGGCTTTATCTGCATCGCACCGGCGATGTTGCCTAAGATTTTTGATTTCCCGCTGCGCCTGACCATCGGGACGGATATTGATACCGCAGAGATCGTCGAGGATATGGGGGGCGAACACGTTCCGTGCCCGGTGGATGACATTGTGGTTGATGAAGATAATAAAATTGTCACCACGCCGGCCTATATGCTGGCGCAGAATATTGCAGAAGCGGCCACGGGAATCGAAAAGCTGGTCGCCCGCGTGCTGGTGCTGGCTGAATGAGTCGTCAATCCGGCGCAGGTGCGTGGGTAAAACGTACTTTATTGCGCATCGTTCTGGTGCTGGCGGTGTTTTGGGGCGGTGGACTCGCCCTGTTTAGCATTATGCCGGTCCCGTTCTCCGCCGTGATGGTTGAGCGTCAGCTCGGTGCGTGGCTCAGCGGTGATTTCGGCTATGTCGCCCATTCTGACTGGGTAAGCATGGACGAGATCTCGCCGTTCATGGGGCTGGCGGTCATCGCAGCGGAGGATCAGAAATTCCCGGAGCACTGGGGATTCGATGTGGCCGCGATTGAGAAGGCGCTGGCGCATAACGAACGTCATGAAAACCGCGTGCGCGGCGCGTCAACGTTGTCGCAGCAGACGGCCAAAAATCTGTTTCTGTGGGACGGCCGCAGCTGGGTGCGAAAGGGGCTGGAAGCGGTATTAACCCTGGGCATGGAAACGGTCTGGAGCAAAAAGCGCATTCTGACCGTGTATCTCAACGTTGCCGAGTTTGGCGATGGGGTATTTGGTGTCGAAGCTGCATCACAACGCTATTTTAATAAACCCGCCAGCAAGCTGAGCATGTCTGAGGCGGCGCTGCTCGCGGCTGTTCTGCCTAATCCCATCCGTTTTAAAGCCAGTGCCCCGTCAGGGTACGTGCGAAGCCGTCAGGCGTGGATTATGCGCCAGATGCGTCAGTTGGGAGGAGAAGGGTTTATGGAGAGCAACAAACTTATGTAGGGCGGGTAAGCGCAGCGCCACCCGCCTGAAGGGGAGAGACCTTAATCTTCGTCGAACCCCGCGTTAAACAGCGCAATCACCGCCGCCAGCGCTTCCTCTTCCTGAGGGCCGGTGGCTTCGACTTCAATCTGACGCCCTTTGGCGGAATCCAGCATCAGCAGCGCGATCACGCTGTTCGCTTCCGCTTCGGTACCTTCGTCATTCCGCAGCAGAACTTCTGCATCGAAACCCTGCATCAGCTCAAACAGCTTCATCGCCGGGCGCGCATGCATGCCCAGCTTATTGGTGATCTCAACGGTCTGTTTTACGGTCATGTTTTACGTTTTTCCAGCGTGCGATGACGGGACTGAACGTTCTTCCCGCGCGAGCGGAAATAGTCGGCCAGCTGTTCGGCGATATAAACCGAACGATGTTTACCGCCGGTACAGCCAATCGCTACCGTCAGGTAGCTACGATTGTTTGTCTCCAGCATAGGTAACCATAGCTCAAGGTAGCTTCGCGTCTGGTAGATAAAATTGTGAACTTCTGTGTGCCTGTCGAGGAAGGCCGCAACGGGTTTATCCAGACCGGTCATGGGACGCAGTTTCGGATCCCAGTGCGGGTTCGGCAGGAAGCGCACGTCGAAAACATAATCCGCATCGATCGGGATACCGTGCTTGAAGCCAAAGGATTCGAACACCATCGTCAGTTCGCGCTCGCGTTTACCCAACAACCGGGTACGCAGCATTTCTGCCAGCTCGTGAACGGACATCTCAGAGGTGTCGACAATCAGGTCGGCACGAGAACGCAGCGGCTCCAGCAGATCGCTCTCTTCATCGATAGCACTCTCCAGAGAGAGGTTCTTACTGGAAAGCGGGTGCAAACGACGGGTATCGCTGTAGCGGCGGATCAGGGTATTACGGTCTGCATCAAGGAACAGCAGCTGCGGCGAGAATGCGTCGGGCAGGTTACTCATGGCCTGTTCGAAGATCTCTGGCGATTCCGGCATGTTACGAACGTCGATACTGACGGCGGCCGAGGTTTGTCTCTCCGCCAGCGTACGGGCCAGGTCGGGCAACAACACGACCGGCAGGTTATCGACGCAGTAAAAACCCATGTCTTCCAGCGCGCGCAGAGCAACGGATTTCCCCGACCCTGAACGGCCACTGACAATCATCAGCACCATGTTCCGTTTCTCCTCAGGACAACAGATGTGAAGGCCATCTCCTGGTTATGCATCATCCTGATTGCCTTCTGCTTCAGTGATAATTTGATAGAGCTCTTCATCACTTTGAGCCGAGCGCAGTCGACGGCAAATGGTTTTGTCAGCCAGACGCTTGGCGACCAGCGACAGCGTATGCAGATGGGTTTTCGTCTGGTCAGCAGGCACCAGCAGCGCGAAGAGGAGATCGACGGGCTGGTTATCAATGGCATCGAAGGCGATCGGTGTTTCAAGCTGCACAAACACGCCGACGGCACGCAGGGTATCCTCTTCCAGTTTGCCATGCGGGATCGCGATGCCGTTGCCGATACCGGTACTGCCCATCTTTTCACGGGTCAGAATCGCTTCGAACACCACCTGCGGCGGCAGGCCCAGCTGTTTTGCGGCCAGTTCACTGATGATCTCCAGCGCACGTTTTTTGCTCTGGCAGTGAACCGCACTGCGGGTACATTCCTGGTTAAGGACATTGCTCAGTTGAAGAGCGGAATCGTTGTTCATCATAATTTCACCTAAGCGCTAACTGTACAAATGGCCTGTTGTGTTTCACAACAGGCCGTCCTGCACCCGTTAACTGCCCGGACAATTAGTGTTGTTTCAGTTTATCTTTATGTTTATTGAGCTGTCGCGCAAGCTTATCAATCAAGCCGTCGATAGCAGCGTACATGTCTTGCCCTTCCGCACTGGCATGCAGTTCACCCCCGTTAACATGCAGGGTGGCATCCGAGATATGAGTCACTTTCTCCACTTTCAACACAATATAGACCTGATTGATCCTTTCGAAATACTGCTCGAGTTTTGCAAACTTCGTGTTCACAAAGTCGCGTAAAGCCTCAGTAATTTCGACGTTTTGTCCAGTGATGTTGAGCTGCATAGTGTCTTCCTTATCGGTTATGTCAGACCAGCTGTTTACGCTGGTTGGACGGCGGAATGGATAAAGACTCTCGATACTTCGCAACAGTACGACGTGCCACCATAATACCCTGATCGGACAGCATGGTGGTTAACTTACTGTCGCTTAGCGGCTTCGCGGGGTTCTCCGCGGCGATCAACTTCTTCACCAGGGCACGAATGGCCGTGGACGACGCTTCGCCGCCGCCCTCGGTATTCACATGGCTGGAGAAGAAATACTTAAGCTCAAAAATACCGCGTGGACTGTGCAGATACTTCTGCGTGGTGACACGGGAAATGGTTGATTCATGCATCTCGACGGCCTGGGCGATATCCGCCAGCACCATCGGTTTCATATACTCTTCGCCCTGCTCAAAGAACGCCTGTTGCTGTTCGACAATACAGCGGCTGACGCGTAGCAGCGTATCATTTCGGCTCTCCAGACTTTTGATCAGCCATCGCGCTTCCTGCAAATTGCTACGAATATATTGATTGTCGGAGTCGTTACGCACGCTGGTGCACATGGAGGCATACTGCTGGTTGATTTGCAGGCGAGGGATGCTGTCAGAGTTCAGTTCAACGACCCAGCGGCCATTATGTTTTCTGACCAGCACATCCGGGATGACGTACTCGGGCTCGCTGGTCTGGATCGACTGTCCCGGGCGCGGATCGAGCGACTGGATCAGATTCACCGCTTCTTTCAGCACCTCTTCCTTCAGGCGCGTGACGCGCATCAGGGAGCGGAAATCGTGGTTCGCCAGCAGATCCAGATGATCGCTGATGATTACGCGCGCCTCGTCGAGCCACGGCGTCTCTTTGCTGAACTGAGAAAGCTGGATCAGCAGGCAGTCGCGCAGATCTTTTGCGGCCACGCCTACCGGATCGAAACGCTGGATGCGCTTCAGAACGGCTTCAACTTCCTCAAGCTCTATCTCGTCATCGCCCATGCTTTCCAGAATATCGTCCAGCGTGACGGTCAAATAGCCAGTGTCGTCAACGGCATCGACAATTGAGGTGGCAATCGCGCGGTCGGTATCGGAGAAGGGAGTAAGTTCCACCTGCCACATCAGGTAATCCTGCAGTGACTGGGTGGTTTCGCCCTGGTAGACCGGTAGCTCATCATCCTGGTAGTCTGCACGCGTACCGGAAGGGGTTCCGGCGGTGTAGATTTCATCCCAGCTGGCATCCAGCGGAAGCTCGTCCGGCATCTCTTTTTGTTCGAGTGCATCCGCGGTGTCGAGCGCTTCTGTATCCTGCGATTGCTGGGTATCTACCTCGTCATGAAGATCGGTTTGTTCCAGCAGGGGGTTGCTGTCCAGCGCCTGCTGGAGCTCCTGCTGAAGTTCTAACGTGGACAGTTGCAGCAGGCGAATTGCCTGCTGTAGCTGCGGCGTCATCGCCAGTTGTTGGCTGAGCCTTAATTGCAAACCTTGCTTCATGTTCAGAGCATTTTTCTCCGGTTCGGCGTTACGTTACCTCTACCCTATCAGAGTCTGAAGTCTTCCCCAAGATAGACGCGCTTAACATGATCGTCTTCGAGGATCTGCTGCGGCGTGCCGTGGGCGATCAGATTGCCCTGGCTCACAATATAGGCGCGTTCACACACGGCCAGCGTTTCACGCACGTTGTGGTCGGTGATCAGTACGCCAAGCCCGCTGTCGCGCAGGTGTTCAATGATACGTTTAATGTCGATAACCGAGATCGGGTCAACGCCCGCAAACGGTTCATCCAGCAGGATAAACTTCGGGTTTGCGGCCAGCGCACGGGCAATCTCAACGCGGCGGCGTTCGCCCCCGGAGAGAGCCTGACCGAGGCTGTCGCGCAGATGCTCGATGTGGAACTCTTCCATCAGCTCGTTGGCACGATCCTGACGCTGTTCGTTGGTCAGGTCGTTACGAATTTGCAGGACCGCCATCAGGTTGTCGTAAACGCTGAGACGACGGAAAATGGAGGCTTCCTGCGGCAGGTAGCCGATCCCGCGACGCGCTCGCGCGTGCAGCGGCAGAAGGCTGATGTCTTCATCGTCAATGATAATGTTGCCGGCATCGCGCGGGACAATACCCACGACCATGTAGAAGGTTGTCGTTTTACCCGCACCGTTAGGGCCAAGCAGCCCCACGATTTCGCCGGAGTTGACGGTCAGACTGACATCTTCTACGACACGGCGGCCCTTATAGGCCTTTGCGAGATTTTTTGCAGTTAATGTTGCCATAACGAATTAGTTACTCTTCTTCTGTGCCGGGGCCTGGCCTTTGCCTTTGTCCTGCAGCTGCGACGGAACCAGTACGGTGGTGACGCGTTTGCCTTTCTCGCTGGAGGCCTGCATTTTTTGCTCTTTCACCAGATAGGTAATCTGGTCGCCGGTAATGTTGCTGTCCAGCTGTTCCAGATAGGCATTTCCGGTCAGGATGACCAGGTCCTTCGCCAGCTCATAGTGCATGTGCGTGGCGCGGCCTTTCACCGGCTTGCCGTTGTCCTGCATCTGGTAGAAGGTCGCCGGGTTACCATAGCCATCGATAATCTCTTTGCCCTGCTCGCCACCCGGACGGGTCACGACCACTTTGTCGGCGTTGATTTTGATGGTGCCCTGGGTCATGACGACGTTACCCGTGAAGGTGACGACGTTACCCTGCATATCGAGAGACTGGGTGTCGGACTCGATATGGATCGGCTGGTCGGTATCGCCCGTTACAGCAAGCGCGGGGAGACTGGTCGCCAGCATCGCGCTGGCGATAATTACTTTAAGGCTGAGTTTGTTTGTTTTGAATTTCATAGGAGGTTCTAACCTTTTCAATCAGCTCGGCGTTCTTGCTGCGTAAGTTCCCGCGCATTCTCAAACCGCTGGAATTAAATGTTGTGCCATAGAGTGTGACCAGATCCTGCGACGTCACGTCCTGGGTTACCAGGTTGATCTGGGCATTATCCGTCGTAATTTTTCGCAGTTGCGAGTCGGCGGTCAGGGCGTTGACTTCAACGTGACCATACAGATAAAGCATACGGTCATTTGTCAGTTTTGCCCGATCTGACTTAATTGACCACGTCGGCACTTTGTCTTTATCAAATGTGGTCATCACAGGTTGGGTAAACCATGAAACGCCATCATCGGAAAAATATTCAACATGCTGGGCAATCAGGCGATAGTTCAGCGCGCCTTCCGGGCTGTAGACCACGGTGTCGCTGTGATCGCTTTTATAGGTTGGATCGGTATTGTTGATCACTTCCGTTTGCGTATCGTCGCGATCGGCAAGGTTCACGCCAATCAATACCAGTGCGACAAGCGAAAGCAAAATGATAATCCAACGTCTGGTTTTACTCATATCGATTGCCCTTTGGCCTCATCAAGCTTGCCCTGCGCCAGCAGAAGCAGATCGCAGACTTCACGGACAGCGCCGCGGCCACCGTTGATGTGGGTAACGTAGTCGGCGCGCGGGATCAGCAGCGGATGCGCATCGGCAACGGCGATGCTCAGCCCGACTTCAGCCATCACCGGCCAGTCAATCAGGTCGTCCCCGACGTAGGCCACGTTTTCCGGTGCGATAGCCAGTTTACCCAGTAAATCATTGAACGCCGCCATCTTATCGGATTGGCCCTGATACAGATGGGTAATACCTAAGGTTTCACAGCGATCTTCTACCAGTTTAGCGTTTCGCCCGGTGATGATCGCTACCTCAATCCCCGAGGTGAGCGCACAGCGGATACCGTAGCCGTCGCGAACGTTAAACGCCTTCAGCTCTTCACCATTATTGCCCATGTAAATCAGGCCGTCGGAGAGGACCCCATCCACATCCAGGATCAGCAGACGAATGTTTTCCGCCTTTGCCATCATCTGTGTACTGACCGGCCCATAACAGGTTGCAAGGGATGCACCCGCATTACTCATTGTCTTATCCTTCATTACACTACGCCTGCGCGCAGCAGATCATGCATATGTACCACACCCAGCAACTGGTCGCCATCGGCAACCATAACGGAGGTGATATGGCGGGACTGCATCAGGTTCAGCACGTCCACGGCCAACGTACCCGGACGCACGCGGATACCGCCGGGCGTCATCACGTCGGCAATACCGAGCGTGCGGACATCGACACCCATATCGAACACGCGACGCAGGTCGCCATCGGTGAAGATCCCCTGAATTTTCATCAGATCGTCGCACACGACCGTCATCCCCAGATTCTTGCGGGTGATTTCCAGCAGCGCATCACGTAGGGAGGCTTCTTTACTGACGTGGGGGATCTCATCCCCGGTGTGCATAATATCGTTTACCCGAAGCAGCAGCTTGCGCCCCAGCGCACCGCCCGGGTGGGACAGCGCGAAATCTTCCGGCGTAAAGCCACGGGCTTCCAGCAGCGCCACGGCAAGGGCATCGCCCATAACCAGCGCGGCGGTGGTGCTGGAGGTCGGCGCCAGGCCGAGCGGACAGGCCTCCTTGGGCACTTTCACGCACAGGTGAATATCGGCTGCGCGCGCCATGCTGCTTTCCGGACGGCTGGTCATGCAAATCAGCGGCACCTGCAGTCGCTTCAGTACCGGGATCAGCGCCAGGATTTCATTTGACTCACCGGAGTTGGAGAGTGCGATGACGATATCCTGCGGCGTGACCATACCCAGGTCCCCGTGCGCGGCTTCCCCCGGGTGGACAAAGAAGGACGAGGTACCGGTACTGGCAAAGGTTGCCGCCATTTTGCGTCCAATGTGGCCAGACTTGCCCATCCCCATCACCACGACTTTGCCGGCACAGTAGAATATCTTCTCACATGCCAGACTAAAATCCTGATTTATGTACTGATCTAACTGCGCCAGACCTTCACGTTCAATCTCCAGAACGTCTTTGCCTGCTTTCTGAAAGTCAAAACCCGGCTGCAATTCTATTTGCGACATAATGCGTTTCCGTTTACCCAGAGAGAAGAGGCGAGAGCCAGTACAGCATCGCCATCCATACGATAAATCCACCCGTCAGCAGCGCGCCTGCGCCTTTACCGATCTGTCGTTGCCGCCGCCAGCAGAGCAGGGCAAAAATCACGCTGACCAACAACATCACGCCGTAATCACGTGAGAACGCCAGGGGATTAAAGGGCCCTGGCGAAATCAGGGCTGGCAGGCCCATCACAATGGCGATATTAAAAATGTTAGAGCCGATGATATTACCAATGGCAATGTCATCCTCACCTTTACGCGCCCCCGCAATGGCGGTGGCCAGCTCCGGCAGGCTGGTACCGATGGCAATCACCGTCAGGCCAATGGTCAGCTCGCTGATGGCAAAATAGTTCGCCAGCACCGTCGCGTTATCCACGACCATGCGCGTTGCCATCGGCATGATGATCAGCGCCACGCCCAGCCAGAGCAAGGCAACAGGCAGCGTGCCTTCTCGCGGAAGCTCGGCGACCTGCTCACGCGTGAGGCTATCCTGACCCTGCTTTTCAGCCTGACGGGCGATTTTAACACTATACAGCAGCCAAATAACGGCCAGCGCCAGCAAGAAAATGCCGTCGCTGTAGCTCAGTACGCCATCGTAAAATACGCACCCTGCCAGCAGGCTTACGAGTAACATTAGCGGCAATTCACGGCGCAGAACATCAGAATGCACGCGAAATGGATGGAGCAGCGCGGCCAGGCCCAAAATCAATAAAATATTGACGATGTTAGAGCCAATAGCGGTGCCGACTGCCAGGTCTACCTGACCATGCAGCGATGCTGAGACAGAGACGATGATTTCAGGAAGTGACGTTCCTACGCTGACCACGGTCATCCCGATGACAACTGGCGGTACGCCACTCAGGCGACACAGGATAGATGCAGCAAACACTAAACGGTCAGCACTGTAGACCACCAACAGTAAACCAATTATTAACAGTGCTGTTGCTAAAAGCATCAAAAGTCCTTTCTTCAGGTATACTCATCGGTCCATCACACGGGAATGGCTGGACTGCATACAGTCTGAGGCGTAACGAATTCCTAATTTTGACTTTATGCGCCGGAAAAGTAAAACAAATGCCAGCTTTCGCTAACCTCTACGGTTATTATTCTGTAAAAATGCGGAGTTTAGGGCTGATTCAGGCTACATGCCTTAACGTGAGCAGGATAAGAAAGGAACCATAAATGAGCCAAACCATGGCGAATTTAGTCGATGTCCGCGGGGTGAGTTTTTCTCGCGCCAACAGATTGATATTTGATGATATTTCGTTGACCGTGCCGCGTGGCAAAATTACTGCCATCATGGGGCCCTCCGGGATCGGTAAAACGACCCTGCTCCGCCTTATTGGTGGGCAGATCCCACCGGATAGCGGTGAAATCCTCTTTGACGGCGAAAACATCCCGGAGATGTCGCGCTCGCGCTTGTATACTGTTCGCAAACGCATGAGCATGCTCTTTCAGTCGGGGGCTTTGTTCACCGACATGAACGTCTTTGATAACGTTGCCTATCCGCTGCGCGAGCATACCAGCCTGCCGCCTGCGCTGCTGAAAAGCACGGTGATGATGAAGCTTGAAGCCGTCGGGCTGCGGGGCGCCGCGAAACTGATGCCTTCGGAGCTATCCGGCGGGATGGCGCGTCGTGCCGCGCTGGCGCGCGCCATCGCACTAGAACCTGATTTAATCATGTTCGACGAACCGTTTGTCGGGCAGGATCCCATCACGATGGGCGTGCTGGTGAAGCTCATCTCTGAACTGAATAGTGCGCTTGGCGTCACCTGCATTGTTGTATCTCACGATGTACCTGAAGTGCTGAGCATTGCCGATTACGCCTACATCGTAGCGGACAAAAAGATCGTCGCACACGGTAGCGCCCAGGCGCTGCAGGAAAATTGCGATCCACGCGTGCGGCAGTTCCTTGACGGTATTGCCGATGGCCCTGTGCCGTTCCGCTACCCGGCGGGCGACTATCGTGACGATTTACTGGGAATAGGGAGTTAAGCCACTCATGCTGTTAAATGCGTTGGCCGCTCTCGGACACCGTGGCATAAAAACCATCAGGACGTTCGGGCGTGCCGGATTGATGTTATTCAACGCGCTGGTCGGCAAGCCGGAATTCCGTAAGCACGCGCCGCTGCTGGTGCGCCAGCTTTATAATGTCGGCGTGCTGTCGATGCTCATCATCATTGTCTCCGGTCTGTTTATCGGGATGGTGCTGGGTCTGCAGGGTTACCTGGTTCTGACAACCTACAGTGCGGAAACCAGCCTCGGGATGCTGGTGGCGCTCTCGTTGCTGCGTGAACTGGGGCCCGTTGTGGCGGCGCTGTTATTCGCCGGTCGCGCGGGGTCAGCCTTAACCGCTGAAATTGGCCTGATGCGCGCGACTGAGCAGCTCTCCAGCATGGAGATGATGGCGGTCGATCCGCTGCGTCGCGTGATCTCGCCGCGTTTCTGGGCGGGGGTCATCTCTTTACCGCTGCTGACGATACTGTTTGTCGCCGTGGGTATCTGGGGCGGTTCGCTGGTTGGCGTGCACTGGAAAGGCATTGATGCCGGTTTCTTCTGGTCTGCCATGCAGGACGCTATTGACCTGCGAATGGATCTGGTTAACTGCCTGATTAAGAGCGTGGTCTTTGCCATTACGGTTACCTGGATTGCATTGTTTAATGGTTACGATGCGATTCCGACGTCGGCGGGCATTAGCCGCGCTACTACACGTACAGTCGTTCATTCGTCGCTGGCCGTACTGGGTCTGGATTTTGTGCTCACCGCACTGATGTTTGGGAATTGAGTTCATGCAAACGAGAAAAAATGAAATTTGGGTCGGTGTATTCCTGCTGCTGGCGCTGCTGGCCGCGCTATTTATCTGCCTGAGAGCGGCAGATATCACGTCTGTGCGCACCGAGCCGACGTATCGCATCTATGCCACCTTCGATAACATCGGCGGGCTGAAGGCGCGTTCACCGGTCCGTATTGGCGGCGTGGTGATCGGCCGCGTATCTGACATTACGCTGGATGAGAAGACCTATCTGCCGCGCGTCGCGATGGATATCGAAGAGCGTTACAACCACATTCCGGACACCAGCTCTCTGTCTATCCGGACTTCCGGTCTGCTGGGCGAACAATATCTGGCGCTTAACGTCGGTTTTGAAGACCCCGAGCTGGGAACGACTATCCTTAAGGACGGGAGCGTGATCCAGGACACCAAGTCCGCCATGGTGCTGGAAGATATGATTGGTCAGTTCCTTTACAACAGTAAAGGGGATGATAAAAAGTCTGACAATGCCCCTGCGCAGAGTGAAGACCATACCAACGCCGCGCCGACCCCAGGTGCTGCGAATTAATATCAGGAGAAGTCATTCATGTTTAAACGACTGTTAATGGTTGCCATGCTGGTCATCGCCCCTCTCACCGCGGTGCACGCGGCGGATCAGAGTAACCCGTACAAACTGATGGACGAGGCCGCGAAGAAAACCTTCGATCGTCTTAAAAACGAGCAGCCTAAGATTCGTGCTAATCCTGATTACCTGCGTGACGTGGTTGACCAGGAGCTGCTGCCGTATGTGCAGATCAAATATGCGGGAGCGCTGGTGCTGGGCCGCTATTACAAAGACGCGACCCCGGCGCAGCGTGAGGCCTATTTTGCCGCTTTCCGTGAATACCTGAAGCAGGCTTATGGTCAGGCGCTGGCGATGTACCACGGTCAGACCTATCAGATCGCCCCTGAGCAGCCGCTGGGTGATGCGACCATCGTCCCTATTCGCGTAACGATCAACGATCCTAACGGCCGTCCGCCGGTGCGTCTGGATTTCCAGTGGCGTAAAAACAGCCAGACCGGCCACTGGCAGGCGTATGACATGATCGCCGAAGGTGTAAGCATGATCACCACCAAACAGAACGAGTGGAGTGACCTGCTGCGCACCAAGGGGATTGATGGCCTGACCGCGCAGCTGCAGTCCATTGCTCGTCAGAAAATCACGCTGGACGAGAAGAAGTAATGTCACAGCAACTCAGCTGGTCGCGTGAAGGCGAGACGTTAAAGCTGTCCGGTGAGCTGGATCAGGATCTGCTGAACCCCTTATGGGATAAACGCCATGAGGCCATGCAGGGCGTGACGCTCATTGACTTAACTGACGTCACGCGGGTGGATACGGCAGGCGTTGCGCTGCTGGCCCATCTGGTTGCAGTAGGGAAAAAGCAGGGGGCGAGCGTCACGCTTCGCGGCGCGAGCGAGAATGTCGTGACCCTTGCGCAGCTCTACAATCTCCCTCAGGACGTATTGCCTCGTTAATATTTTCAGTGCGTTACTTCCGAAAGCCCTGACAGTTTCATCGTCGGGGCTTTTTGCTTGTTTAAGACGACGCCACTTTGCTCTAAGATGTTGGGCTTGTTTTCACTATCAGATGATTAAGAACCCATGGAAAATCATGAAATCCAGACAGTGCTGATGAATGCACTCTCCCTTCAGGAAGCCCACGTCACTGGCGATGGCAGTCACTTCCAGGTTATTGCTGTGGGTGAGATGTTCGACGGTATGAGCCGCGTGAAGAAACAGCAGGCTGTGTACGCGCCGCTGATGGAATATATTGCGGATAACCGCATCCACGCCCTGTCGATTAAAGCGTTCACCCCGCAAGAGTGGGCACGCGATCGCAAACTAAACGGTTTTTGAGCTGAGGGCGACAGGCCCGCAGCACGGTTGAATTTATAAGAGAGCACACAATGGATAAATTTCGTGTACAGGGGCCAACGCGTCTCCAGGGCGAAGTCACAATTTCTGGCGCGAAAAACGCCGCGCTGCCCATCCTCTTTGCTGCGCTGCTCGCGGAAGAGCCGGTAGAGATTCAGAACGTACCGAAGCTGAAAGATATCGACACCACCATGAAGCTGCTCACCCAGTTGGGCACGAAAGTCGAGCGTAACGGTTCCGTCTGGATCGATGCCAGCAAGGTGAACAACTTCTCTGCGCCTTACGATCTGGTGAAAACCATGCGTGCTTCCATCTGGGCGCTTGGCCCGCTGGTGGCGCGTTTCGGTCAGGGTCAGGTTTCGCTGCCGGGCGGCTGCGCCATCGGTGCGCGTCCGGTTGACCTGCACATCTTTGGTCTGGAAAAACTGGGCGCAGAGATCAAGCTGGAAGAAGGCTACGTTAAAGCGTCCGTCAATGGTCGTCTGAAAGGCGCGCACATTGTTATGGACAAAGTGAGCGTAGGCGCAACGGTAACCATTATGTCTGCGGCAACGCTGGCAGAAGGGACTACTATCATCGAAAACGCCGCGCGCGAACCGGAAATTGTGGATACCGCCAACTTCCTCGTGGCGCTGGGTGCGAAGATCTCCGGTCAGGGTACAGACCGTATCACCATCGAAGGCGTTGAGCGTCTGGGCGGGGGTGTCTATCGCGTACTGCCGGACCGTATCGAAACCGGTACCTTCCTGGTCGCTGCCGCGATCTCTGGCGGGAAGATTGTTTGTCGCAACGCACAGCCTGATACGCTGGATGCGGTGCTGGCGAAACTGCGTGATGCGGGAGCGGATATCGAAATCGGTGAAGACTGGATCAGCCTTGATATGCATGGACAGCGTCCAAAAGCGGTCAATGTGCGTACGGCGCCACACCCGGCGTTCCCAACGGACATGCAGGCGCAGTTCACCTTGTTGAACCTGGTCGCCGAAGGGACTGGCTTCATCACTGAAACCATTTTCGAGAACCGCTTTATGCACGTACCGGAGCTGATCCGCATGGGGGCACGTGCTGAAATCGAAAGTAATACCGTGATTTGCCATGGCGTTGAGACACTGTCCGGCGCTCAGGTGATGGCTACCGATCTGCGTGCGTCTGCCAGCCTGGTGTTGGCGGGTTGTATCGCGGAAGGTACAACGATCGTGGATCGTATTTATCACATCGATCGTGGCTATGAGCGTATTGAAGATAAACTGCGCGCGCTGGGTGCCAATATCGAGCGTGTGAAGGGCGAGTAATCGTTCCGGCAGCCCCCTGCCAGACATGACCGGGGGGTTGCTGTTCCTGTCAAAAACGCGTTATTCCTGCGGTTCTTTTTTTACTTTTCTCTGGCGAATCATGCGCGATCTGTCGATAAATTCATGGGTAACGGGATCGTGGTAGCGCGAAGGCCAAATCACCCACGGATGCGTATCCAGCGCCGTCGCGATAATTAATTCTCCTTTTGGCCAGGGGCGGGTGAGGGCGTTTGCCAGAGTTGAAGAACTCAGTCCATGGCGGCGGGACTCTGCTGCCAGTGAAGTGCCTCTTTTGCGCAGTGCGGCAATAATATCAGCCGTGTGCCAGTCGATAAATTTCGTATCCATAACGCCGTCCTTAAGTTCGGATTCACCTACGCCGTTTCTTCTGAAACGACGGGTTTACTATACCCATTTCGAACTCTTGTTCTAAAAAGTTCGCGTTACTTGAAGGAATATTCAGAATAAGACACGGCTTTATTCATGCGGTCTCTAAACCGATGAATTTAGATGAACGCGGAATTTACGGGTGTGTACTGGAATCTCCCCGCCAGGAACGCGGGGAGACAAAGCAAGATTAACGGTCGCGCTGAACGGCGATGTGGGCAAGACCAATCAGTGCCTCGCGCCATGGGCTGTCGGGAATGACCTGGAGAGCTTCGATGGCTTTGTCGGCTTCTTCTTCCGCACGCTGCCGCGTCCATTCCAGCGATCCGCAGATAGCCATGGTTTCCAGCACAGGTTCCAGAAGATGGCGGCCATTTCCCTGCTCAATCGCTTCACGGATCATTTTCGCCTGATCGGCTGTTCCGTTACGCATGGCGTGGAGCAGCGGCAGGGTCGGTTTGCCTTCGTTCAGGTCATCGCCAACGTTTTTGCCGAGCGTTTCGCCGTCCGCACTGTAGTCCAGCAGATCGTCAATCAGCTGGAAGGCTGTGCCCAGATAGCGGCCATAGTCCTGCAGGCCTTTTTCCTGTGCTTCGGTACAGCCAGCCAAAATGCCGGAACACTGAGCCGCCGCTTCAAACAGACGCGCGGTTTTGCTGTAGATGACGCGCATGTAGTTTTCTTCGGTGATATCCGGGTCGTTGACGTTCATCAGCTGCAGCACTTCGCCTTCAGCAATGACGTTTACGGCTTCAGACATTACTTCCAGCACTTTCAGGGAACCCAGGCTGGTCATCATCTGGAAGGCGCGGGTATAGATAAAATCCCCCACCAGGACGCTGGCGGCGTTTCCGAACGCGGCGTTAGCCGTGGCTTTGCCACGACGCATATCCGATTCATCCACCACATCGTCGTGCAGAAGCGTCGCCGTGTGGATAAATTCGATGAGCGCTGCGATAGTGATGTGAGCATTTCCCTGATAACCAACGGCTCTGGCAGCCAGAATGGCAATCATCGGACGAATGCGTTTACCGCCGCCGCTGACAATGTAATAGCCCAACTGATTGATCAGCTGAACGTCAGAGTTGAGTTGCTCCAGGATTGCTGCATTCACACCCGCCATATCTTGCGCGGTTAACTCGTTGATTTTTTCTAAATTCATCGCAAAAGCCGGGCTTTTTATCCTGTTGATCCCATCTTCAATGGGGTAACGAAGGGTTTCGGTTAATCAATAGTAGTGCTGATTGTACTGAAAAAACGGCTCAGATAAACGTTACCGTACGTGTTGTGTTTTTTTTCTTCATGTATTGACGGTAGCACTTGTCAAAGGCTCGCGTTTTGCGTAATATTCGCGCCCTATTGTGAATATTTATAGCGCACTCTGATTCATACGAGGACGTGCGCGGAAGCGGAGTTTATATGTACGCGGTTTTCCAAAGTGGTGGTAAACAACACCGAGTAAGCGAAGGTCAGACCGTTCGCCTGGAAAAGCTGGACATCGCAACTGGCGAATCTGTTGAGTTCGCAGAAGTTCTGATGATCGCAAACGGTGAAGAAGTCAAAATCGGCGTTCCTTTCGTTGATGGCGGCGTTATCAAAGCTGAAGTTGTTGCACACGGTCGTGGCGAGAAAGTTAAAATCGTTAAGTTTCGTCGTCGTAAGCACTACCGTAAGCAGCAGGGCCACCGTCAGTGGTTCACTGATGTGAAAATTACTGGCATCAGCGCCTAAGACCTGAGGAGAGATTTAAATGGCACATAAAAAGGCTGGCGGCTCCACACGTAACGGTCGCGATTCAGAAGCTAAACGCCTGGGCGTTAAGCGTTTCGGTGGCGAATCCGTTCTGGCGGGTAGCATCATCGTTCGTCAACGTGGTACCAAATTCCACGCTGGCAACAACGTAGGTTGCGGTCGTGACCACACTCTGTTTGCTAAAGCAGACGGTAAAGTGAAATTTGAAGTTAAAGGCCCGAACAACCGTAAATACATCAGCATCGTTGCTGAGTAAGGTTTTCTCGGTCCGGTAACGGATTAAAGCCCCGCACCCTGTTGCGGGGCTTTTTACATTGGAAACCCGGTAATTTTTTCTGTAGGGAAAACGGGCATGAAGCAGCAGGCCGGCATAGGAATTCTTTTGGCGCTCACAACCGCAATGTGCTGGGGTGCGCTGCCAATTGCAATGAAGCAGGTACTGGAAGTGATGGAGCCGCCTACGGTGGTCTTTTATCGCTTTCTGATGGCAAGCATCGGCCTCGGGGCGATTCTGGCCGTCAAAGGTAAGCTTCCACCCTTGCGGCTCTTCCGTAAACCGCGCTGGCTGGTGCTGCTGGCTATCGCGACGGGCGGTCTGTTCGGTAACTTCATCCTGTTCAGCTCTTCCCTGCAATATCTCAGCCCCACGGCGTCGCAGGTGATTGGTCAGCTTTCGCCGGTGGGCATGATGGTCGCCAGCGTCTTTATCCTCAAGGAGAAGATGCGCGGTACGCAGATTATCGGGGCGAGCATGCTGTTGTGCGGTCTGGTGATGTTCTTCAACACCAGTCTGATCGAGATTTTTACCCGCCTGACGGATTACACATGGGGTGTCATTTTCGGTGTGGGGGCAGCAACGGTCTGGGTGAGCTATGGCGTCGCGCAAAAGGTGTTATTGCGTCGGCTTGCCTCACAGCAGATCCTCTTTTTGCTGTACACTTTGTGTACAATAGCATTACTGCCATTAGCGAAGCCGGGCGTAATTACCCAGCTTAGCGACTGGCAACTGGCGTGCCTCATTTTTTGTGGGCTGAACACGCTGGTCGGTTATGGCGCGCTGGCCGAAGCGATGGCGCGCTGGCAGGCAGCACAGGTGAGCGCATTAATTACGCTTACTCCGCTGTTTACGCTGTTATTTTCAGATTTGTTATCAATGGCCTGGCCCGATGTCTTCGTCAGACCGATGCTCAACCTGTTGGGTTATCTCGGTGCGTTTGTCGTGGTTGCGGGCGCGATGTATTCCGCCATTGGTCATCGTCTTTGGGGACGTTGGCGCAAAAATGAAGCGGTTGTAGTAGTCCCCCGTTCAGGCGAATGAGTTACGGAGAGTAAAATGAAGTTTGTTGATGAAGCGACGATCCTGGTCGTGGCTGGTGATGGCGGCAACGGTTGCGTGAGCTTCCGCCGTGAAAAGTATATCCCTCGTGGCGGTCCTGATGGCGGCGACGGTGGGGATGGTGGTGACGTGTGGCTGGAGGCGGATGAGAACCTCAACACGCTGATCGACTACCGTTTCGAAAAATCCTTCCGCGCTGAACGTGGTCAGAACGGCCAGAGCCGTGACTGTACCGGGAAACGCGGTAAAGACGTCACCATTAAAGTGCCGGTCGGTACGCGTGTGATTGACCAGGGGACGGGTGAAACCATGGGTGACATGACCAAACACGGTCAGCGCCTGATGGTGGCGAAAGGCGGCTGGCACGGTCTGGGTAACAGCCGTTTCAAATCTTCCGTTAACCGTACGCCGCGTCAGAAAACGATGGGTACGCCGGGCGATAAGCGCGACCTGCAGCTGGAGCTGATGCTTCTGGCTGACGTGGGCATGCTGGGTATGCCAAACGCGGGTAAATCGACGTTTATTCGCGCCGTCTCTGCAGCCAAGCCAAAAGTGGCAGACTATCCGTTTACCACGCTGGTACCAAGCCTGGGCGTTGTCCGTATGGATAACGAGAAGAGCTTTGTGGTTGCCGATATTCCGGGTCTGATTGAAGGCGCCGCGGAAGGGGCGGGTCTGGGTATTCGCTTCCTGAAACACCTTGAGCGCTGCCGCGTGCTGCTGCACCTTATCGATATCGATCCTATCGACGGTTCCGATCCGGTTGAAAACGCCCGTATCATCGTGGGCGAGCTGGAAAAATACAGCGAAAAACTGGCAAATAAACCACGCTGGCTGGTCTTTAACAAGATCGACCTGATGGACAAAGCCGAAGCGGAAGCAAAAGCAAAAGCCATTGCTGAAGCGATGGGTTGGGAAGATAAATACTACCTGATTTCTGCGGCAAGCCAGGTCGGCGTGAAAGATCTGTGCTGGGATGTGATGACCTTCATCATTGAGAACCCAATTGTTCAGGCGGAAGAAGTCAAACAGCCTGAAAAAGTCGAATTCATGTGGGATGACTACCACCGCCAGCAGCTCGAAGAGCTGGAAGCGGAAGAAGACGATGAAGACTGGGACGATGACTGGGATGAAGACGACGAAGAAGGCGTCGAGTTCATCTACAAGCACTAATTGCTGTTCAAAGCCCCCATTATGGGGGCTTTTTTATTCCAGCGTTGCGGGCAGCCAGCAGCTGGCGATTAAACCGCCTTCAGCGCCATTCTCAAGCGTCAGCCTGCCGTGGTGGAGCTGGACTATGCGCTGTACGATACTCAGGCCCAGACCGCTGCCTCCGTAGCGCTGGTCAAGACGGCGGAATGGCTCGGTAATGGACTGCCGGTGCGCTTCATCAATCCCCGGGCCCTGATCGATAACGCTGATCTGCGTCCCCCCGTCGACCTCGGTTAACGTCACTGTAATCGTTGTCCCTGCCGGGCTGTAGCGTCCTGCATTTTCCAGCAGGTTGCGCAGCATCAGGCGCAGGAGAACGGCGTCTCCCTGAACCGTGAGCGCGCTTTTAGCGGGCCAAATCACCGTGTGCTCTTTGGCTTCATGCCCAAGGCCGAGAGGTTCGATGATATTTTCCGTCCAGCTCACGGTTTCGTAGTGGCCGCTCGCCATGGCCTGTCCGGCACGGGCCAGCATCAGCAGTTGTTCAACGGTATGCATGAGCTGATCGATACGGCTAACCAGCGTGGCGGCCTGAGGCGCACCTGACTGCGACATCAGCTCCAGATGGAGCCGGATACCGGCCAGAGGCGTTCTCAGCTCGTGTGCGGCGTCTGCGGTGAAGAGACGCTCCTGCTGAATGGTGCTATCCAGCCGGGCCAGCAGCTGGTTCAGGGTGGTCGTCACCGCGCCAATTTCTTCCATGTCGGAATACATAGGAAGCGGGGTTAAGTTATCGGCTGAGCGGTTAGCAAGGCTGTCGCGGAGCTTATTCAGCGGCCGGGTTATCCAGGTGACGGCCCAGAAGGAGAAGAACAGGGTAAAACCGACCATCACCAGGGAAGGGACCAGCAGCGAGGCAATCGCTTCGCGGATCTCTTTCTCAACGTGATTATTGCGCGCTTTCGCTGACAGCGTTTCGTTGACCAGAAAACCAATCTGTTCACGGCTTTCATGCCACAGCCAGATGACGCTTATCAGCTGGAAAAATAACAGAATGACCGCCAGCAGCACCATCAAACGCCGACGCATGCTGTTCATTTCTGGCTCTCCAGACGGTAGCCGACGCCGCGAACGGTTTTGATCCTGTCTTTGCCGAGCTTACGCCGCAGGTTATGAATATGGACCTCAAGGGTATTTGACCCGGGATCGTCCTGCCAGGAGTAGATATCCTGCTGGAGCGTTTCTCGGTGTACCGTTTGCCCGCTGCGCATAATCAGACGCGTAAGCAAGGCGAACTCTTTTGGCGTCACCTCTACGGCTTGATCCTGTTGCAGCACCTGCTGGGTTTGCAAATTCAGCGTAATATCGCCGTCGGTCAGTAAGTTATCACTATGGCCCTGATAGCGGCGAATCAACGCTCGTACCCGAGCCTGCAGCTCCGCGAGCGCAAAAGGCTTCACCAGGTAATCGTCTGCGCCTGCATCGAGGCCGGTGATACGGTCTTCAATGGCATCACGTGCCGTCAGGATCAATACCGGGTTGGCGATGCCGCGACGTCGCCACTGGCTCAGCAGCGTGGCGCCGTCTTTATCCGGCAAGCCCAAATCGAGGATCACCAGGCTGTATTCGCCGCTCTGGATCAGGGCATCCGCCTCTGCTGCCGTGCCTGCACAGTCGAGAGCATACCCTTCATTGGCCAGCCCCAGCGCCAGCCCTTCCTGCAATAACAGATCGTCTTCAACTATAAGTAGTTTCATCGCTAGTTATTCTGGTAGATGTCCTTATAAAGCCTGCTTTCGAAGCGAACCAGTGGAATACGACGATTGCGCTGGTCGGTCGGTTCGACGGCATAGCCGGAAAGATACTGCACGAATGCCATGCGCTGTCCGCTGGCGGTAGTGATGAAACCTGCAAGGTTATAAACCCCCTGCAGTGAGCCTGTTTTCGCGGAGACTTTGCCATCCACGCCCGCAGCGTGAAGCCCTGCGCGGTACTGCAGTGAACCGTCATGCCCGGCCAGCGGCAGCATTGAAATAAAGTTTAGCTCAGTGTCATGTTGTGCAATGTACTGAAGCACCTGCATCATCGTGGCCGGAGAGATCAAATTATGGCGCGATAGTCCGGAGCCATCGACGGCGATGGTATTACCCAGATCGATCCCCGCCTGCTGGCGCAGGATCTGCCGAACCGCGTCTGAACCCGCGCGCCAGGTTCCCGGCACGCCGAAACGGGCGTGACCAATCATGCGGAACACCGTGTCGGCAATCATGTTGTCCGACTTTTTCAGCATTATTCGCAGTAAATCGTGCAGCGGCGCAGACTGTTTGCTGGCGATGACCGTGCCGGGCTGGTTGACCTGCGTCTGACGAAGCAGGGTGCCGGAATAGGTTATTCCCGCTTGTTTCAGTTCATCTTTCAGAATGGCGCCTGCATAGCTTGCGCCATCCTGTATCGCAAAGGCCAGCGGCAGCGGATCGGCGCGCTGCGTCAGGCAGCCGGTCAGCGTGAAGCGGTTAAGATCGCCTGGCACCACATCCAGTTCGCAGTACTGGGCATCAGGAGAGCCCTTAGCCAGTGTGCGAACCTGGCTAAACATGGTGACCGGGTAGTAGGACGCTATGCGGATAAACGCTAAATCATCCGGCTTTGGCGCACTGTAAAGCGAAACCGAGAAGCAGTTGCGGTCAACAATCGCGGCGGCGGGCGGGGCGCTAAAGCACTGCGTCATGTCGTTCCACGGCCAGCCCGGGGCTTTGTCGTGGCTGGCAAAGATGGAGGTATCGATCAGCACATTGCCGTCAATTTTCTGCACACCGGTTTTTTTCAGCACCGCAACCATATTGCGGATATCCTGGCGTTTAAAGGTCGGATCGCCGCCAAAACGGGCGATAAGATCGCCTTTCAGTTCGCCACCCTCGACGTTACCTTTGGTTTCAAGGGTGGTAGTAAAACGGAAGTCAGGCCCGAGCTGGAGCAGGGCGGCGAGGGCGGTGATCACCTTTTGGGTACTGGCAGGCAGCGCCATCTGTTGACTATGATAGTCAATCTCGGGAGCCTGTGCGCCAACCTTCTGCACCATCAGGGCGAGGTTCGCCCCTGCGGGAAGCTGATTAATGTACTCATCAACATTCGCGGCCTGAGCGGTGAACGTTATACTGGTAGTCAATCCGATGATAAAACTGGAAAATCGCATAATCTCGCGCTAACAACCCGAAAACAAACCGTCATACTACGGTGCATGGCACTGCAAAGTAAACGATGACCCATAGTGAACTTCGCGGTAAAATGCGTATCAAATTGAAAAATTGCTGCTGACCTGGGGCATCGCTCCCGGGTCGGTTTTCTTTTTGCTTCTTGCCCGCTTAAAGGGGGCAGGAGCAGGGAACACTGCTCCCAACAGGAATGTTTAAGAGGTATAACAAATGCAAGCTATTCCGATGACCTTACGTGGTGCCGAAAAACTGCGCGAAGAGCTGGATTTCCTGAAATCCGTGCGTCGTCCTGAAATCATCGCCGCTATCGCGGATGCGCGCGAGCATGGCGACCTGAAAGAGAATGCTGAATACCACGCCGCGCGTGAGCAGCAGGGCTTCTGTGAAGGGCGTATTAAAGATATCGAAGCAAAGCTGTCCAATGCACAGGTTATCGATATCACTAAGATGCCGAATAATGGCCGTGTGATCTTTGGTTCTACCGTTACCGTGCTGAACCTGGACAACGACGAAGAGCAGACCTATCGCATCGTGGGTGATGATGAAGCTGACTTCAAACAGAACCTGATTTCGGTGAACTCGCCGATTGCTCGCGGCCTGATTGGCAAAGAGCAGGACGATGTTGTCACCATCCGCACCCCTGGCGGTGAAGTAGAATACGAAATTATTAAGGTTGAATACCTGTAATTCGCTTCTCTACTAAGATGTTGATACATTGTAAAGAAAAGAAAAAGGCCGCGTAGCGGCCTTTTATCAACTCAAGGAGCATGGCATTTTGCTCGCCTGCTGACAGAAATCCCTCGTTTCACACAGAAAATGTGTTTAATTCAGGATATCCTTAACGTGGCAGCGAGATTTTACGCTCTTTAGACGGGCGGTAGAGCACCAGCGTTTTACCGATGACCTGTACATTACAGGCGCCGGTTTCGCGCACGATGGCTTCCACGATCAGGTTTTTAGTGTCTCTGTCTTCAGAGGCGATTTTCACCTTGATCAGCTCGTGGTGTTCCAGCGCTTGTTCAATCTCGGCAAGCACCCCTTCGGTCAAACCATTGTTGCCAAGCATCACTACAGGCTTGAGCGGATGTGCCAGACCTTTAAGGTGCTGTTTTTGTTTAGTACTCAGATTCATCGTATATTTTTGCTTACGTTGGGATTGAAAACGGTTCATTCTACCGCCATCTCCCTTATATCGCCAAATAGCTGCGTAGAAATTTACGTCACAGGCAAGCAACGATGAACCAGGACGGAAATGTTAAATGACAGGTAAAAAGCGTTCTGCCAGCTCCAGCCGCTGGCTCCAGGAACACTTTAGCGATAAATATGTTCAACAGGCACAGAAAAAGGGGTTGCGTTCCCGTGCCTGGTTTAAACTTGATGAAATACAGCAAAGTGACAAACTTTTTAAGCCGGGGATGACGGTTGTTGACCTCGGTGCGGCACCTGGCGGATGGTCCCAGTATGCGGTCACGCAGATCGGCGGAACGGGCCGAATCATCGCGTGCGATCTTTTACCAATGGATCCCATCGTCGGTGTCGACTTCCTTCAGGGCGACTTTCGTGATGAATTAGTGCTGAAAGCGTTACTTGATCGTGTAGGTGACAGTAAGGTCCAGGTTGTCATGTCAGATATGGCACCAAATATGTGCGGAACACCGGCGGTGGATATCCCCCGCGCCATGTATCTGGTGGAGCTAGCGTTAGAAATGTGTCGTGATGTACTAGCGCCTGGTGGTAGTTTTGTTGTGAAGGTGTTTCAGGGCGAAGGTTTCGAGGAGTATCTTAAGGAAATTCGCTCCCTGTTTGCGAAGGTCAAAGTTCGTAAGCCGGACTCTTCCCGGGCCCGTTCCCGTGAAGTGTATATTGTAGCGACCGGGCGAAAATGATAACCGGGAGATTTCAGACGAAAGTTTGAATGAAACTGGATATAGAGTATCCTGACGCTGTTTTTAACACAGTTGTAATATGAGGTTAATCCCTTGAGTGACATGGCGAAAAACCTAATACTCTGGCTGGTCATTGCCGTTGTGCTGATGTCAGTATTCCAGAGCTTTGGGCCCAGCGAGTCGAATGGCCGCAAGGTGGATTATTCTACCTTCCTGCAGGAGGTCAATCAGGACCAGGTTCGCGAAGCGCGTATCAACGGACGTGAGATCAACGTTACCAAGAAAGATAGTAACCGTTACACGACTTACATCCCGGTGAACGATCCTAAGCTGCTTGATAACCTTCTGACTAAAAACGTCAAGGTGGTAGGTGAGCCGCCAGAAGAACCAAGCCTGCTGGCTTCTATCTTCATTTCCTGGTTCCCAATGCTGCTTCTTATCGGCGTTTGGATCTTCTTTATGCGCCAGATGCAGGGCGGCGGTGGCAAAGGTGCCATGTCGTTCGGTAAGAGCAAGGCGCGTATGTTGACGGAAGATCAGATCAAGACCACTTTTGCGGACGTTGCCGGGTGTGACGAAGCGAAAGAAGAGGTCGGTGAACTGGTTGAATACCTGCGTGAACCGAGCCGTTTCCAGAAACTGGGCGGTAAAATCCCGAAAGGCGTGCTGATGGTTGGCCCTCCGGGTACCGGTAAAACCCTGCTGGCGAAAGCCATCGCGGGTGAAGCGAAGGTGCCGTTCTTTACTATTTCAGGTTCTGACTTCGTCGAAATGTTCGTGGGTGTCGGTGCATCTCGTGTGCGTGACATGTTCGAACAGGCCAAGAAGGCAGCACCGTGCATTATCTTCATCGATGAAATCGACGCCGTAGGACGCCAGCGTGGCGCAGGCCTGGGCGGTGGTCACGATGAACGTGAACAGACGCTGAACCAGATGCTGGTTGAGATGGACGGCTTCGAAGGTAACGAAGGTATTATCGTTATCGCGGCAACTAACCGTCCGGACGTACTTGACCCGGCGCTGTTGCGTCCAGGCCGTTTCGACCGTCAGGTTGTTGTCGGTCTGCCGGATGTTCGCGGTCGTGAACAGATTCTGAAAGTTCACATGCGTCGCGTACCGCTGGCGCCAGATATCGACGCGGCCATCATTGCGCGCGGTACCCCGGGCTTCTCCGGTGCGGATCTGGCTAACCTGGTCAACGAAGCTGCACTGTTTGCCGCTCGCGGTAACAAGCGCGTCGTGTCGATGGTGGAGTTCGAGAAAGCGAAAGATAAGATCATGATGGGTGCGGAACGTCGCTCCATGGTGATGACGGAAGCGCAGAAAGAGTCCACTGCTTACCACGAAGCGGGTCACGCGATTATCGGTCGCCTGGTGCCGGAACACGATCCGGTACACAAGGTAACGATTATTCCGCGCGGCCGTGCGCTGGGTGTGACCTTCTTCCTGCCTGAGGGCGACGCGATCAGCGCCAGCCGTCAGAAGCTGGAAAGCCAGATTTCGACCCTGTACGGTGGTCGTCTGGCCGAAGAGATTATCTACGGTCCGGAACATGTTTCTACCGGTGCGTCGAACGATATTAAAGTGGCGACAAACCTGGCGCGTAACATGGTGACGCAGTGGGGCTTCTCCGACAAACTCGGTCCGCTGCTGTATGCAGAGGAAGAGGGCGAAGTGTTCCTGGGCCGCTCTGTGGCGAAAGCAAAACATATGTCCGATGAGACGGCACGTATCATCGACCAGGAAGTGAAAGCGCTGATTGAACGTAACTACGGTCGTGCGCGTCAGATCCTGAATGACAACATGGACATTCTGCATTCCATGAAAGATGCGCTCATGAAATATGAGACCATCGATGCACCGCAGATTGACGACCTGATGGCGCGCCGCGAAGTGCGTCCGCCAGCAGGCTGGGAAGACCCAGGTGCTTCCAATAACTCTGACAACAATGGCACCCCACGTGCGCCGCGTCCGGTTGATGAACCGCGTACGCCAAACCCGGGCAACACCATGTCAGAACAGTTGGGCGATAAGTAAGTCACTGCTGTTGAAGCGTTTGTCTCTAACTCAAACCCTGGAGCTTGCTCCGGGGTTTTTCATTTCTGTTTAACCATTTAGATATCAGGGATTTCGCCATGAAATTATTCGCTCAGGACTCGCATCTCGATCTTTCACATCCCCATGTGATGGGGATCCTGAATGTTACCCCTGACTCCTTCTCTGACGGTGGCACGCATAACACGCTTATCGAGGCGGTTAAGCACGCGAATTTAATGATCAATGCGGGTGCCACCATCATTGACGTTGGCGGCGAATCGACGCGTCCCGGTGCGGCGGACGTGTCTGTGGAAGAAGAGCTGGCGCGCGTGGTGCCGGTGGTTGAAGCTATCGCGCAGCGGTTTGAAGTATGGATCTCCGTGGATACCTCCAAACCCGAAGTAATCCGTGAAGTGGCGAGAGTGGGCGCTCACATTATAAATGATATTCGTTCACTTACCGAGCCGGGGGCGATTGAGGCGGCAGCGGAAACCGGACTGCCGGTTTGCCTGATGCACATGCAAGGGCAGCCGAAAACCATGCAGGACGCGCCGAAGTATGACGACGTTTTTGCCGACGTAAATCGCTTCTTTATTGAGCATATCGAACGCTGTGAACGTGCAGGCATCCCAAAAGAGAAATTGCTGCTCGACCCGGGGTTCGGTTTCGGTAAAAATCTCTCCCACAACTATGCGCTGCTTGCGCGCTTATCGGAATTTCATCACTTTGGCCTGCCGCTGCTGGTGGGGATGTCGAGGAAATCGATGATTGGCCAGTTGCTGAATGTAGGCCCGAGCGAACGCCTGAGCGGCAGCCTGGCCTGCGCGGTGATTGCGGCGATGCAGGGCGCGCACATTATTCGTGTCCATGACGTCAAAGAAACAGTAGAAGCCATGCGTGTGGTGGAAGCCACACTGGCAGCGAAGGAAAACAAACGCTATGAGTAATCGTAAATATTTTGGTACCGACGGTATCCGCGGGCGCGTAGGCGATGCTCCCATCACCCCTGATTTTGTCCTGAAGCTCGGCTGGGCTGCCGGCAAGGTTCTGGCGCGTCATGGCTCACGTAAAATTATCATCGGTAAAGACACCCGTATTTCCGGCTATATGCTGGAATCCGCGCTGGAAGCGGGTCTGGCGGCGGCTGGACTGTCCGCCTCTTTTACAGGCCCAATGCCAACGCCTGCGGTCGCGTATCTGACGCGCACCTTCCGTGCGGAAGCGGGGATTGTTATCTCGGCCTCTCATAACCCGTTCTACGACAACGGCATTAAATTCTTCTCTATTGATGGCACCAAGCTGCCGGATGAGGTGGAAGAAGCCATTGAAGCTGAAATGGAAAAAGAGATCACCTGTGTTGATTCCGCAGAGCTGGGTAAAGCGAACCGTATCGTTGATGCGGCGGGTCGCTATATCGAATTCTGTAAAGGCACCTTCCCGAATGAGCTGAGCCTGGCGCACCTCAAAATTGTGGTGGACTGCGCAAATGGCGCGACCTATCACATCGCCCCGAATGTCTTCCGCGAGCTCGGTGCGAAAGTGATCGCCATTGGCTGTGAGCCGGATGGTCTGAACATCAACGAGCAGGTCGGTGCGACGGACGTTCGTGCCCTGCAGGCGCGCGTTCTGGCAGAAAAAGCCGATCTGGGCATTGCGCTGGACGGCGACGGTGACCGCGTGATCATGGTTGATCACGAAGGTAACAAGGTCGACGGCGACCAGATCCTCTACATTATTGCGCGTGAAGGTCTGCGTCAGGGTCAGCTGCGCGGCGGTGCGGTCGGGACGCTGATGAGTAACATGGGCCTGGAACTGGCGCTGAAACAGCTCGGTATTCCGTTCGTTCGCGCCAAAGTGGGTGACCGCTATGTGCTGGAAAAATTGCAGGAGAAGGGCTGGCGTATCGGCGCGGAGAACTCAGGTCACGTGATCCTGCTCGACAAAACCACTACCGGTGACGGCATTGTGGCTGCGCTGCAGGTGGTTGCCGCGATGGCGCGCAACCATATGAGCCTGCACGATCTGTGCAGCGGCATGAAAATGTTCCCGCAGATTCTGGTCAACGTACGTTTTACTGCCGGCAAAGGCGACCCGCTGGAAAATGAGAACGTGAAAGCGGTGATGGCGGATGTTGAAGCAGCCCTCGGCAGCCGTGGACGCGTGCTGCTGCGTAAGTCTGGTACCGAACCGCTGATCCGCGTGATGGTGGAAGGCGAAGACGAAGCGCAGGTAACCGAATTTGCGCACCGTATTGCGGATGCCGTAAAAGCTGCATAATCTTGCACGCTAAATGTTTAAAAAGGCGGCGTTTGCCGCCTTTGTTTTAAGCAATTAATGGCTTTTTGCTGTTTTTTTCCGCAGTTGATACAATGCGTCGAAAATGCCCTTGCGAAGGTGATTCGCTTTGGTTAGTATTCACACCCGCTTCAGTGGGAAACAAAAATCCTGCTAATTGGTCGAAGCATTGGTATGCGGCAAATCCGCAAGGAACAGGTTGATTATGTACGAAGCTCTTTTAGTTGTTTTCCTTATTGTAGCCATCGCTCTCGTAGCGCTGATTATGCTGCAGCAAGGTAAAGGCGCTGATATGGGAGCCTCCTTCGGAGCAGGCGCTTCCGGTACGCTGTTTGGTTCAAGTGGTTCTGCGAACTTCATGACCCGCACTACGGCGATTCTGGCTACGCTGTTCTTCATCATCAGCCTGGTGCTTGGCAATATCAACAGCAACAAGACCAGCAAAGGAAGCGAGTGGGAAAACCTGAGCGCGCCAGCGAAAACTGAGCAGACTCAGCCAGCTGCACCGGCTAAGCCAACCAGCGATATCCCGCACTAAGTATTCTGTACCGAGGTGGTGGAATTGGTAGACACGCTACCTTGAGGTGGTAGTGCCCTAACGGGCTTGTGGGTTCGAGTCCCATCCTCGGTACCAATATTCCAGAAGAAAGACGTCGAAAGACGTCTTTTTTTTCGTCTGTAGATTATGTGTTGTTTTTCGTAGGGCGGGTAAGCGCAGCGCCACCCGCCCTACGAAAGTTCAAATAAAAAAGGCGTCCCCAGGACGCCTTTCGCATGTTACATCAGCGATTACTTCTTATCGCTATTCTCCAGATTCTCAACCTGCGGCAGGCCGTTACCTGAATTCGCAGAGAGCAGGCCATTCTCAACATAGTTGAACAGCTTCTCACGGGTATCGGTGATGTCCAGATTACGCATGGTCAGCTGGCCAATACGATCGTCCGGTGAGAACACGGATTCACCTTTCTCCATGGTCAGACGCTCTGCTTTATAGGTCAGGTTGTCAGACACGGTGTTCAGGATGGAGTAGTCATTACCGCGACGCAGTTCCAGGGTCACTTCACCGGTGATTGCACTCGCCACCCAACGCTGCAGCGCATCACGCAGCATCAGCGCCTGCGGATCGAACCAGCGGCCCTGATACAGCAGTTTGCCCAACTGACGGCCATGAGAGTGATACTGCTCAATGGTGTCTTCGTTGTGAATGCCGGTCAGCAGACGCTCGTAAGCGATGTGCAGCAGCGCCATCCCCGGGGCTTCATAGATGCCACGGCTTTTCGCTTCGATGATACGGTTTTCAATCTGATCGCTCATGCCCAGACCATGACGACCGCCGATGCGGTTTGCTTCCAGCATCAGCTCCACATCGTCAGAGAAGGTTTTGCCGTTCAGCGCAACCGGATGACCGCGTTCGAAACGTACGGTCACTTCTTCTGCCGGGATCTTCACGTTATCGTCCCAGAACTTCACGCCCATGATCGGGTTAACGATCTTCACGCTGGAGTTCAGGAATTCCAGGTCTTTCGCTTCGTGCGTCGCACCCAGCATGTTGGAGTCGGTGGAGTAGGCTTTCTCGACGGACATCTTATAGTCAAAACCGCAGGCGATCATAAACTCGGACATCTCATGACGACCACCCAGCTCGTCGATGAAGTCGGTATCCAGCCACGGTTTGTAAATCTGCAGTTCGGCGTTGGTCAGCAGGCCATAACGATAGAAACGTTCGATATCGTTTCCTTTATAGGTACTGCCGTCACCCCAGATGTTAACGCCGTCTTCTTTCATGGCGGCAACCAGCATGGTGCCGGTCACCGCACGGCCCAGCGGAGTGGTGTTGAAATAGGTCAGGCCGCCGGTGGTGTTATGGAATGCACCACACTGAATCGCCGCGATACCTTCCGCGACCAGTTGCTTA
Organism: Enterobacter sp. SGAir0187; assembly: GCF_002952735.2. NCBI lineage: Bacteria > Pseudomonadati > Pseudomonadota > Gammaproteobacteria > Enterobacterales > Enterobacteriaceae > Enterobacter > Enterobacter sp. SGAir0187. The sequence continues at coordinate 3,149,075 of NZ_CP025034.2, forward strand.
CGGCAGTCAATCAGGCGCGCGTTCTCTGCACCATACTCTTTCGCGCGACGAGGAATAGCATCATAATCGTCCTCATCCGGCTGACCCAGGTTCGCAGTATAGGCATACGGAACCGCTCCCTTCTGGCGCATCCACAGCAGTGCAGCACTGGTATCCAGGCCACCTGAGAAAGCGATGCCAATACGTTGTCCTACCGGAAGATGCTTGAGAATCGTCGTCATAGAATAAAACCCTGCTTGATTGACTGATTAGAGACCACTTTCGCTCTCTTGTGCATTTTTATGCAAAATAAGTGAGTATTCATTTAATCATCTTTTGGCGAAGACCGGAAGAGACTCGTGCGTTTTTTGTAAAAATTTTGGTCTGATCGATCTGGCGGAAGTCGCCTTGACAGGTGGGGTCAACTATCAATATACTAAACGCCGATTTTACGTCCCGTCTTCGGTACCAAATCCCAGCATTATTTGCAAATTCTGTCCAAAACGCGTAGAATTTGCCACGTTTCAGGCGCGGGGTGGAGCAGCCTGGTAGCTCGTCGGGCTCATAACCCGAAGGTCGTCGGTTCAAATCCGGCCCCCGCAACCACTTTCCCATAAAGTTCTTTTTCAAATATACTGTGAAGACTTAGAGCCTTCGTAGCTGGATTTGAAAAAATTCTTTAGGAAAGTGCTCCAGGCCACAGTTGTGGCTATAGGGTTCAGTTATCTAAAGCCCCGATTTATCGGGGTTTTTTGTTATCTGACTACAGAATAACTGGGCTTTACGCCCTTTTTTTATGTCTTGGGGGTGGGCTTGTCCACATTAGAGCAAAAATTAACAGAGATGATTACTGCACCGGTCGAAGCACTGGGCTACGAACTGGTCGGCATCGAATTCGTTCGCGGCCGTACATCGACGCTGCGCATCTATATTGATAGTGAAGATGGCATCAATGTTGATGATTGTGCTGATGTCAGCCACCAGGTGAGTGCGGTTCTTGATGTTGAAGACCCAATTACCGTTGCGTACAACCTGGAAGTTTCCTCACCTGGCCTCGATCGCCCGATGTTCACGGCCGAGCACTATGTGCGCTTTACCGGTGAAGAAGTGGCTCTCGTTCTGCGTATGGCCGTACAGAACCGCCGTAAATGGCAGGGAATTATCAAAGCCGTTGATGGTGAAATGATCACGGTAACAGTCGAAGGCAAAGATGAAGTGTTCGCGCTGAGTAATATCCAGAAGGCGAACCTGGTTCCCCACTTTTAACAGTCTGGATTGAGGTGAAAAGCCCGCGATGAACAAAGAAATTTTGGCTGTTGTTGAAGCCGTCTCCAACGAGAAATCACTGCCGCGTGAGAAGATTTTTGAAGCGCTGGAAAGTGCACTGGCTACAGCAACCAAGAAAAAATACGAACAAGAGATCGATGTTCGCGTAGAAATCGATCGTAAAAGCGGTGACTTCGATACATTCCGTCGTTGGGTAATCGTTGAAGAAGTGACCCAGCCGACCAAAGAGATCACGCTGGAAGCCGCCCGTTTTGAAGACGAAAGTCTGAACGTGGGTGACTACGTTGAAGATCAGATTGAATCTGTGACCTTCGACCGTATCACCACCCAGACCGCTAAACAGGTTATCGTGCAGAAAGTGCGCGAAGCCGAGCGCGCGCTGGTTGTCGATCAGTTCCGCGATCAGGAAGGCGAAATCATCACCGGCGTGGTGAAGAAAGTGAACCGCGACAACATCTCCCTGGAGATCAAATCCGAAGGGTTGCCGGGTAACGCTGAAGCCGTGATCCTGCGTGAAGATATGCTGCCGCGTGAAAACTTCCGCCCAGGCGACCGTATTCGCGGTGTACTGTACGCCGTTCGCCCTGAAGCGCGTGGTGCACAGCTCTTCGTGACCCGTTCTAAACCAGAAATGCTGGTAGAACTGTTCCGTATCGAAGTACCGGAAATCGGTGAAGAAGTTATTGAGATTAAAGCGGCGGCTCGCGATCCGGGCTCCCGTGCGAAAATTGCGGTGAAAACCAACGACAAGCGTATCGACCCGGTCGGTGCTTGCGTCGGTATGCGCGGTGCGCGTGTCCAGGCAGTCTCTACTGAGCTGGGCGGCGAACGTATTGATATCGTTCTGTGGGATGACAACCCGGCGCAGTTCGTGATCAACGCAATGGCTCCGGCTGATGTGGCGTCTATCGTTGTTGACGAAGACAAACACACCATGGATATCGCTGTTGAAGCGGGCAACCTGGCGCAGGCAATCGGCCGTAACGGTCAGAACGTACGCCTGGCGTCACAGCTGAGCGGCTGGGAACTCAACGTCATGACCGTTGATGACCTGCAGGCTAAGCATCAGGCTGAAGCCCATGCGGCGATCGATACCTTCACCAAATACCTCGATATTGACGAAGACTTCGCCACTGTTCTGGTTGAAGAAGGTTTCTCTACGCTGGAAGAACTGGCCTATGTGCCAATGAAAGAGCTGCTGGAAATTGACGGTCTGGATGAACCAACCGTTGAAGCCCTGCGTGAACGCGCTAAAAACGCACTGACCACCCTGGCACTGGCTCAGGAAGAAAGCCTTGGCGATAAGAAGCCGGCTGATGACCTGCTGAATCTGGAAGGTCTTGATCGTGCGATTGCGTTCAAGCTGGCTGCCCGTGGTGTTTGTACGCTGGAAGATCTCGCTGAGCAAGGCGTTGATGACCTGGCTGATATCGAAGGTTTAACCGACGAGAAAGCCGGCGAGCTCATCATGGCCGCACGTAATATTTGCTGGTTCGGCGACGAAGCGTAATAAACTGTAGCAGGAAGGAACAGCATGACTGATGTAACTGTAAAATCGCTGGCTGCTGAGATTCAGACCTCCGTGGACCGCCTGGTACAGCAATTTGCTGATGCAGGGATCCCGAAGTCCGCTGATGACTCGGTGACCGCGCAAGAAAAACAAACCTTGTTAACGCACCTGAACCGTGAACACGGCTCTACGCCTGACAAGTTAACGCTGCAGCGCAAAACGCGCAGCACGTTAAACATCCCTGGTACCGGTGGCAAAAGCAAATCGGTACAAATTGAAGTCCGCAAGACGCGCACCTTTGTAAAACGTGATCCGCAAGAGGCAGAACGCCTTGCCGCGGAAGAGCAGGCACAGCGTGAAGCGGAAGAACAAGCTCAGCGTGAGGCGGAAGCAGCCGCCAAACGTGAAGCAGAATTAAAAGCTGAACGTGAGGCCGCAGAAAAAGCGAAACGCGACGCAAGTGATAAAGTGAAGCGTGACGCTGCGGAAAAAGACAAAGTGAGCAATCAACAGACAGACGAAATGACCAAAACCGCCCAGGCTGAAAAAGCCCGCCGTGAAAATGAAGCTGCCGAGCTGAAGCGTAAAGCGGAAGAAGAAGCCCGCCGTAAGCTGGAAGAAGAAGCTCGCCGCGTCGCCGAAGAAGCGCGTCGTATGGCTGAAGAAAATGAGAAGAACGGTGTTGATACCGCTGAGCAGTCTGAAGACACCAGCGACTATCACGTGACCACTTCTCAGCACGCACGTCAGGCTGAAGATGATAACGACCGTGAAGTAGAAGGCGGCCGTGGCCGTGGTCGTAATGCAAAAGCAGCGCGTCCGGCGAAAAAAGGTAACAAGCACGCGGAATCCAAAGCTGACCGTGAAGAAGCCCGCGCGGCTGTTCGCGGTGGTAAAGGCGGAAAGCGTAAAGGTTCCGCTCTGCAGCAGGGCTTCCAGAAGCCGGCTCAGGCCGTTAACCGTGACGTTGTGATCGGCGAAACCATTACCGTTGGCGAACTGGCGAACAAGATGGCGGTTAAAGGCTCTCAGGTCATCAAAGCAATGATGAAGCTGGGCGCGATGGCAACCATCAACCAGGTGATCGATCAGGAAACTGCGCAACTGGTTGCGGAAGAGATGGGCCACAAAGTTATCCTGCGTCGTGAAAACGAGCTGGAAGAAGCAGTAATGAGCGACCGTGACACAGGTGCTGCGGCAGAACCGCGCGCACCGGTAGTGACCATCATGGGTCACGTTGACCACGGTAAGACCTCTCTGCTTGACTACATTCGCTCTACCAAGGTTGCCTCTGGCGAAGCGGGTGGTATTACCCAGCACATCGGTGCATACCACGTAGAAACTGACAACGGTATGATCACCTTCCTGGATACCCCGGGCCACGCCGCGTTTACCTCTATGCGTGCTCGTGGTGCTCAGGCGACGGATATCGTTGTTCTGGTTGTTGCGGCGGACGACGGCGTCATGCCGCAGACCATCGAAGCTATCCAGCACGCGAAAGCTGCCGGTGTGCCGGTTGTGGTTGCCGTGAACAAGATCGATAAGCCAGAAGCGGATCCCGATCGTGTTAAAAACGAACTTTCCCAGTACGGTATCCTGCCGGAAGAGTGGGGCGGCGAAAGCCAGTTCGTACACGTGTCTGCGAAAGCGGGTACCGGTATCGACGAACTGCTGGACGCGATCCTGCTGCAGGCCGAAGTTCTGGAGCTGAAAGCCATCCGTAACGGTATGGCGAGCGGTGCGGTTATCGAATCCTTCCTGGATAAAGGACGTGGCCCGGTTGCTACCGTTCTGGTTCGTGAAGGTACGCTGCATAAAGGCGATATCGTTCTGTGCGGTTTCGAATACGGTCGCGTTCGTGCGATGCGTAACGAACTGGGTCAGGAAGTGCTGGAAGCGGGTCCGTCCATTCCAGTGGAAATCCTGGGTCTGTCCGGTGTTCCGGCTGCCGGTGACGAAGTGACCGTTGTGCGTGACGAGAAGAAAGCGCGTGAAGTGGCACTGTATCGTCAGGGCAAATTCCGTGAAGTTAAACTGGCTCGTCAGCAGAAATCTAAACTCGAGAACATGTTTGCCAACATGACCGAGGGCGAAGTTCACGAAGTGAACATTGTGCTGAAAGCCGACGTTCAGGGCTCTGTGGAAGCGATCTCCGACTCCTTACTGAAACTGTCTACCGACGAAGTGAAAGTGAAGATCATCGGTTCTGGCGTAGGTGGTATCACCGAAACCGACGCAACCCTGGCTGCTGCGTCCAACGCTATCCTGGTTGGCTTCAACGTTCGTGCGGATGCGTCTGCGCGTAAAGTGATTGAATCCGAAAGTCTGGATCTGCGTTACTACTCCGTCATCTATAACCTGATCGACGAAGTGAAAGCAGCGATGAGCGGCATGCTGTCTCCTGAGCTGAAACAGCAGATCATCGGTCTGGCTGAAGTACGTGACGTGTTCAAATCACCGAAATTCGGTGCGATCGCGGGCTGTATGGTTACCGAAGGTAACATCAAGCGTCACAACCCAATCCGCGTACTGCGTGACAACGTGGTTATCTACGAAGGCGAGCTGGAATCCCTGCGCCGCTTCAAAGATGACGTTAACGAAGTCCGTAACGGCATGGAATGTGGTATCGGCGTGAAGAACTACAACGACGTTCGCGTTGGCGATATGATCGAAGTGTTCGAGATCATCGAAATTCAGCGTACCATCGCTTAATCTTCGTCGGCTTTTGGGCCGCCACTGCGTTGGCTGCGCTCGTTCACCCCGGTCACATAGTTATCTATGCTCCCGGGGATTCACGAGCTTGCCGCCTTGTTGCAACCCAAAATCGTTAGAAGATTAACTAGCGTAGGCCGGGTAAGCGAAGCGCCACCCGGCAATAATTTTAAAAGGGGCTTTTAGCCCCTTTTTTGTCTGGAGAATTTATTATGGCGAAAGAATTTGGTCGCCCTCAGCGCGTAGCGCAGGAAATGCAGAAAGAGATCGCACTCATTCTGCAACGTGAAATTAAAGACCCACGCGTCGGCATGATGACCACCGTTTCCGGTGTGGAAATGTCCCGTGACCTGGCCTATGCCAAAGTGTTCGTCACCTTCCTGAACGATCAGGACGAAGCCGCAGTGAAAAACGGCATCAAAGCGCTGCAGGAAGCGTCTGGTTTCATCCGCTCTCTGCTCGGTAAGGCGATGCGCCTGCGTATCGTGCCTGAACTGACCTTCTTCTACGACAACTCGCTGGTCGAAGGTATGCGTATGTCCAACCTGGTGACCAGCGTGGTTAAACATGACGATGAGCGTCGTGTTAACCCGGCGGACGACAGCAAGGAGGACTGATGAGTCGTCCTCGTCGTCGTGGTCGCGACGTGCATGGTGTGCTGCTGCTGGATAAACCCCAGGGCGCTTCCAGCAACGACGTGCTGCAGAAAGTTAAGCGTATTTATAACGCCAATCGAGCGGGCCACACCGGCGCGCTCGACCCGCTGGCAACCGGCATGCTGCCGGTCTGTCTGGGAGAGGCGACAAAGTTTTCCCAGTACCTGCTCGACTCCGATAAGCGTTACCGCGTTATCGCTAAGCTGGGTCAGCGCACGGATACCTCCGACGCGGATGGCCAGGTCGTGGAGGAGCGTCCGGTGACGTTCAGTGCAGAGCAGCTTGATGCGGCGCTGGAAAGCTTCCGTGGCGACACGATGCAGGTTCCGTCGATGTATTCGGCGCTGAAATATCAGGGCAAGAAGCTCTACGAATATGCGCGCCAGGGCATTGAGGTCCCGCGTGAAGCCCGTCCGATAACCGTGTATGAGCTGCTCTTTATTCGCCACGAAGGCGATGAGCTGGAGCTGGAAGTGCACTGTTCGAAAGGGACCTATATTCGCACCATCATCGACGATCTCGGTGAAAAGCTGGGCTGCGGCGCGCATGTGATTTACCTGCGTCGTCTGGCGGTGAGCAAGTACCCGGTGGAGCGGATGGTGACCCTGGAACAGCTGCGCGAACTGGTTGAACAGGCTGAAGCGCAGGGGATCGCGCCGGCAGATTTGCTGGATCCATTGCTGATGCCGATGGACAGTCCGGCTGCGGACTTCCCGGTTGTTAATCTTCCTTTAACATCGTCCGTTTACTTTAAGAACGGCAACCCGGTTCGTACGTCAGAAGCGCCGCTGGAAGGCCTGGTACGCGTGACTGAAGGTGACGAAGGGAAATTCATCGGCATGGGCGAAATGGATGGCGAAGGGCGTGTTGCGCCGCGTCGTCTGGTCGTCGAATATCCGGTCGACGCCTGACGGTGATAACGGCTCACCTTGCGATAAGCAGGGGAGACGAGTAGAATATCGCCGCTTAACGCCTGGTAAATTGTTTAACAATCTGCGGGGCGTACATGGGATTGCTGAATTAGAGATCGGCATCCTTACATTCTTTATACTTTGGAGTTTGAAAATGTCTCTAAGCGTTGAAGCTAAAGCTAAAATCGTTTCTGAGTTTGGTCGTGGTACTAACGACAGCGGTTCTACCGAAGTTCAGGTTGCACTGCTGACTGCACAGATTAACCACCTGCAGGGTCACTTTGCAGAGCACAAAAAAGATCACCACAGCCGTCGTGGTCTGCTGCGTATGGTTTCTCAGCGTCGTAAACTGCTCGACTACCTGAAACGTAAAGATGTTGCACGCTACACCGCGCTGATCGAGCGTCTGGGTCTGCGTCGCTAAGTCTTGCGAGTTTCAGAAAAGGGGGCCTGATGGCCCCTTTTTTCAAGCAGACGGCAGCAATTCACTGGAAACTATTGTATTGTTGCTATAAATGATCTTCATTGCAGAGGTTCGCGCGGCTAATGAGAGGCTTCACCCAGGGGGGTGTTGGTTGTCATTAGTCGCGAGGATGCGAAGAAGGTCGGGTCAAATCGACAGCACACCGGTGGTGTGCTGTCAAACATTTAAGAAAGGACAGAACTTTGCTGAATCCGATCGTTCGTAAATTCCAGTATGGTCAACATACCGTCACGCTGGAAACCGGCATGATGGCACGTCAGGCTACTGCTGCCGTTATGGTAAGCATGGATGACACCGCGGTATTCGTTACCGTTGTTGGCCAGAAAAAAGCTAAACCAGGTCAGGACTTCTTCCCGCTGACCGTTAACTACCAGGAGCGTACCTACGCTGCCGGTAAAATCCCGGGTGGCTTCTTCCGTCGTGAAGGCCGTCCAAGCGAAGGCGAAACCCTGATCGCGCGTCTGATTGACCGCCCGGTTCGTCCGCTGTTCCCGGAAGGCTTCGTTAACGAAGTACAGGTTATCGCGACCGTTGTTTCCGTTAACCCACAGGTTAACCCGGACATCGTGGCGATGATCGGTGCGTCCGCTGCCCTGTCACTGTCTGGTATTCCATTCAATGGCCCAATCGGTGCCGCGCGCGTCGGTTACATCAACGACCAGTACGTACTGAACCCAACTCAGGAAGAGCTGAAAGAAAGTAAGCTGGACCTGGTGGTTGCGGGTACTGAAGCCGCTGTGCTGATGGTTGAATCCGAAGCTGAACTGCTGAGCGAAGACCAGATGCTGGGTGCTGTGGTCTTCGGCCATGACCAGCAGCAGGTTGTTATCCAGAACATCAACGATCTGGTGAAAGAAGCCGGTAAACCACGTTGGGACTGGCAGCCAGAAGCAGCAAACGACGCGCTGAATGCACGCGTTGCAGCTCTGGCAGAATCTCGTCTGAGCGATGCGTACCGCATCACTGACAAACAGGAGCGTTACGCTCAGGTTGATGTGATCAAATCTGAAGTAACCGCGACCCTGGTTGCCGAAGACGAAACGCTGGACGCTAACGAAATTGGCGAAATCCTGCACGCCATTGAGAAAAACGTTGTTCGTAGCCGCGTTCTGGCTGGCGAGCCGCGTATCGATGGCCGTGAAAAAGACATGATCCGTGGTCTGGATGTGCGTACTGGCGTGCTGCCACGTACTCACGGTTCCGCGCTGTTCACCCGTGGCGAAACGCAGGCGCTGGTTACCGCGACCTTGGGTACGGCACGTGACGCACAGATCATCGACGAACTGATGGGCGAGCGCACTGACAGCTTCCTGTTCCACTACAACTTCCCTCCGTACTCCGTAGGTGAAACCGGTATGGTTGGCTCGCCGAAGCGTCGTGAAATTGGTCACGGTCGTCTGGCGAAGCGCGGCGTGCTGGCAGTGATGCCAGAAGCAGACAAATTCCCGTACACCGTACGTGTGGTGTCTGAAATCACCGAATCTAACGGTTCTTCTTCCATGGCTTCCGTGTGCGGTGCCTCTCTGGCGCTTATGGATGCAGGCGTGCCAATCAAAGCCGCCGTTGCGGGTATCGCAATGGGCCTGGTGAAAGAAGGCGACAACTATGTTGTTCTGTCTGACATTCTGGGCGACGAAGACCACCTGGGCGATATGGACTTCAAAGTGGCGGGTTCCCGCGACGGTATCTCTGCGCTGCAGATGGATATCAAAATTGAAGGTATCACCAAAGAGATCATGCAGGTTGCTCTGAACCAGGCTAAAGGTGCGCGTCTGCACATCCTGGGCGTGATGGAACAGGCTATCAACGCGCCACGCGGTGATATCTCTGAATTCGCACCGCGTATTCACACCATCAAGATCAATCCAGACAAGATCAAAGATGTTATCGGTAAGGGCGGTTCCGTAATCCGTGCGCTGACCGAAGAGACTGGCACCACCATCGAAATCGAAGATGACGGTACTGTGAAGATCGCAGCAACCGACGGCGAGAAAGCGAAATTCGCGATCCGTCGCATCGAAGAAATCACTGCAGAAATCGAAGTGGGCCGCGTCTATGCAGGTAAAGTGACCCGTATCGTTGACTTTGGCGCGTTCGTTGCCATCGGTGGCGGTAAAGAAGGTCTGGTTCACATCTCTCAGATCGCTGACAAGCGCGTTGAGAAAGTGACCGATTACCTGCAGATGGGTCAGGAAGTACCGGTTAAAGTTCTGGAAGTTGATCGCCAGGGCCGTATCCGTCTGAGCATTAAAGAAGCAACCGAGCAGTCTCAGCCAGCTGCTGCGCCAGAAGCACAGGCCGCAGAACAGCAAGGCGAGTAAGTTGCCATTTGCCCTCCGCTTTGCGGAGGGCCTATTATCAGGCAGGACGCCTTGTTAAGCCGCCGGGGGACAGGACGTTCATCCAATAGTTGTCTTCGGGAGTGGGAAATGAAGCCTTTTTTGCGCTGGTGTTTCGTTGCGACAGCTTTAACGCTGGCAGGATGCAGCAACTCTGCCTGGCGTAAGAGCGAAGTCCTCGCAGTGCCATTGCAACCGACTTTGCAGCAGGAAGTGATCCTGGCACGCATGGAACAAATACTTGCCAGTCGGGCTTTAACCGATGACGAACGCGCACAGCTTTTATATGAGCGCGGAGTGTTGTATGATAGTCTCGGTCTGAGGGCATTGGCGCGAAATGATTTTTCACAAGCGCTGGCTATCCGACCTGATATGCCTGAAGTATTCAATTACTTAGGCATTTATTTAACGCAGGCAGGCAATTTTGATGCTGCCTATGAAGCGTTTGATTCTGTACTTGAGCTTGATCCAACTTACAACTACGCGCACTTGAATCGCGGTATCGCATTGTATTACGGCGGTCGTGACAAGTTAGCGCAAGATGATCTGCTGGCGTTTTATCAAGACGATCCTAATGATCCTTTCCGTAGCCTGTGGCTTTACATCGTTGAGCGGAAGCTCGATGAGAAGCAGGCAAAAGAGGCACTGAAACAGCGCTTCGATAAATCGGACAAGGAACAGTGGGGATGGAACATTGTCGAGTTCTACCTGGGCAACATTAGCGAAGCAACGCTGATGGAACGCCTCAAGGCGGACGCAACGGATAACACCTCGCTCGCTGAGCATCTCAGTGAAACCAACTTCTATTTAGGTAAGTACTACCTAAGTCTGGGGGATAAGGACAGCGCTACGGCACTGTTCAAATTAGCGGTTGCTAACAACGTACACAACTTCGTTGAGCACCGTTATGCATTGTTGGAATTATCGCTCTTGGGCCAGGAGCAAGACGACCTGGCAGAATCGGACCAGCAATAGCTGACGACATAAACATCAGCCCGTAATCTTTTGATTGCCATCACCTTAACTGGTGAGGGCGTTGTTGTTCGTCAATACACCTACTTTGAGCCGGTTCACACTTTTCAATGAAAATTGCTAATCATTTTCACGATGAGCTAAGTAGACTGGCCGCCATTGACATTGAGGCACTCGTACTACATGGCTGAATTCGAAACCACTTTTGCAGATCTGGGCCTGAAGGCTCCTATCCTTGAAGCCCTTAACGATCTGGGTTACGAAAAACCATCTCCGATCCAGGCTGAGTGTATCCCACACCTGCTTTCTGGTCGTGACGTGCTGGGCATGGCCCAGACTGGTAGCGGTAAAACTGCAGCGTTCTCGCTGCCGCTGCTGAACAACATTGATCCGGACCTGCGTGCACCGCAGATCCTCGTTCTGGCTCCAACCCGTGAACTGGCTGTTCAGGTTGCAGAAGCCATGACGGAATTCTCTAAACATATGCGCGGCGTAAACGTGGTTGCCCTGTACGGCGGCCAGCGTTATGACGTGCAGTTACGCGCCCTGCGCCAGGGCCCACAGATTGTTGTCGGTACGCCGGGCCGTCTGCTGGATCACCTGAAGCGCGGTACCCTGGATCTCTCTAAACTGAGCGGTCTGGTACTGGATGAAGCAGATGAAATGCTGCGTATGGGCTTCATCGAAGACGTTGAAACCATCATGGCGCAGATCCCGGACGGTCATCAGACCGCGCTGTTCTCTGCAACCATGCCGGAAGCTATCCGTCGCATTACCCGCCGCTTCATGAAAGAGCCGCAGGAAGTGCGTATTCAGTCCAGCGTAACCACTCGCCCGGACATCAGCCAGAGCTACTGGTCTGTGTACGGCATGCGTAAAAACGAAGCGCTGGTACGTTTCCTGGAAGCGGAAGATTTTGATGCGGCGATTATCTTCGTTCGTACCAAAAACGCGACCCTGGAAGTGGCTGAAGCCCTGGAGCGTAGCGGCTATAACAGCGCAGCGCTGAACGGTGACATGAACCAGGCCCTGCGTGAGCAGACTCTGGAGCGTCTGAAAGACGGTCGTCTGGATATCCTGATTGCAACCGACGTGGCAGCACGTGGTCTGGACGTTGAGCGTATCAGCCTGGTTGTTAACTACGACATCCCGATGGATTCCGAGTCTTACGTTCACCGTATCGGCCGTACCGGTCGTGCGGGTCGTGCTGGCCGTGCGCTGCTGTTCGTTGAGAACCGCGAGCGTCGTCTGCTGCGCAACATCGAACGTACCATGAAGCTGACTATTCCAGAAGCGGACCTGCCAAACGCAGAGCTGCTGGGCAAACGCCGTCTGGAAAAATTCGCCGCCAAAGTACAGCAGCAGCTGGAAAGCAGCGATCTGGATCAGTACCGTGCGCTGCTGTCGCAGATTCAGCCTGTTGCTGAAGGCGAAGAGCTGGATATGGAAACCCTGGCTGCAGCACTGCTGAAAATGGCTCAGGGCGAACGTAGCCTGATCGTGCCACCAGATGCGCCGATGCGTCCTAAGCGTGAATTCCGTGACCGTGACGATCGCTTCGAACGTCGTGGCGACCGTAACGATCGTGGCCCACGTGGTGACCGTCCAGAGCGTGGTGGTGAAGACCGTCCACGTCGTGAACGTCGCGACGCAGGTGACATGGAACTGTACCGCATTGAAGTGGGCCGTGATGATGGCGTTGAAGTTCGTCACATCGTTGGCGCGATCGCTAACGAAGGCGACATCAGCAGCCGTTACATCGGTAACATCAAGCTGTTCGCATCCCACTCTACCATCGAGCTGCCAAAAGGCATGCCGGGCGAAGTGCTGCAGCACTTTACGCGTACCCGCATCCTGAACAAGCCGATGAACATGCAGCTGCTGGGCGATGCACAGCCACGTCCTGACCGTGGCGGCGAACGTCGTGGCGGTGGTCGCGGTTTCGGCGGCGAGCGTCGTGAAGGCGGTCGCAGCGAAGGTCGCGGTGGTGAAGGTCGTCGTTTCTCCGGCGAGCGCCGCGAAAGCCGTGGCCCGCGTCGTGAAGAAGGCACCAGCCGCCGTCGTTTCGGTGACGCGTAAGCCTTACGCTTCTGACGTAAAGTAAAATATACAGCCCCGATACATGCTATCGGGGCTTTTTTTATTCCCTTTGTACTCTTGTACTGGTACAGTGCGTCACATTAAAATGCAGAACCGCATGATTGACTGGAGAAAAGGCTGTATGGCGACACTAACCACCACCCAAACGTCACCCTCGCTGCTTGGCGGCGTGGTGATCATCGGCGGAACCATTATAGGTGCCGGGATGTTCTCCCTGCCCGTGGTCATGTCCGGTGCGTGGTTCTTCTGGTCGCTGGCCGCGCTGGTCTTTACCTGGTTCTGTATGCTTCATTCCGGGCTGATGATCCTCGAAGCCAACCTGAACTACCGCATTGGCGCGAGCTTCGACACCATTACCAAAGACCTGCTGGGCAAAGGCTGGAACCTGGTGAACGGTCTGTCCATTGCCTTTGTGCTTTATATCCTGACCTACGCATATATTTCGGCGAGCGGTTCGATTCTGCATCACACCTTCTCTGAGATGTCGCTGAACGTTCCGGCACGTCTGGCCGGGCTATGCTTTGCGTTGGGCGTGGCGTTTATCGTCTGGATGAGTACCAAAGCGGTAAGCCGGATGACGGCAATCGTACTGGGCGCGAAGGTCATCACCTTCTTCCTGACCTTCGGCAGCCTGCTGGGGCACGTGACGCCCGCTACGCTGTTTAACGTTGCCGAAGTGAATACCTCCTACACGCCGTACCTGCTGATGACGCTGCCGTTCTGTCTGGCGTCGTTCGGCTACCACGGCAACGTGCCGAGCCTGATGAAGTACTACGGCAAAGATCCGCGCACCATTGTGAAGTGTCTGGTCTACGGCACGCTGCTGGCGCTGGCGCTGTACGTCATCTGGCTGCTCGGAACGATGGGCAACATCCCGCGCCCGGAATTTATCGGTATTGCGCAGAAGGGCGGTAACATTGACGTGCTGGTGCAGGCGCTGAGCGGCGTGCTGAACAGCCGCAGCCTGGATCTGCTGCTGGTTATCTTCTCTAACTTTGCGGTGGCGAGCTCTTTCCTCGGCGTAACCCTGGGCCTGTTTGACTACCTGGCGGATCTGTTTGGCTTTGATGATTCTGCGATGGGGCGCTTCAAAACCGCGCTGCTGACCTTCCTGCCGCCGATTGTGGGCGGCCTGCTGTGGCCGAACGGCTTCCTGTACGCCATCGGCTATGCCGGACTGGCGGCAACCATCTGGGCGGCAATAGTGCCCGCGCTGCTGGCGCGTAAATCACGTAAACGCTTCGGTAGCCCGAAATTCCGCGTCTGGGGCGGTAAGCCGATGATTGCGCTGATTCTGGTGTTTGGGGTTGGTAACGCACTGGTCCACGTGCTGTCGAGTTTTAATCTGTTGCCTGTGTACCAGTAAATATTTTGTGCCGGATGGCGGCTACGCCTTATCCGGCCTACGCGTCCCCGTAGGCCAGGTAAGCGAAGCGCCACCTGGCAAAAAACTACCCCACCAACTCCTCTTTCACCTGCATCGCTAAATCAAACGAATGTAAACGCGCCTGGTGATCGAAAATCTGGCCGTTAACCATAATTTCATCCGCCTGCGTTTCACGCAGTACCGCCTCCAGCCCGTGACGCACTTTCGCTTTATCGCCTACCAGCGACATGCTCAGCGCCTGCTGAACGCCATACTGCTCTGAAGCTGACCACAGCTGATGCATATTCTCCACCGGCGGCGGAAGCTGGCCCGTCTCCCCGCGACGCAGCTTCATAAACGCCTGCTGCATGGAGGTGAACAGGAATTCCGCGTCGCGATTGCTGTCGGCAGCAATGATGTTGATACACACCATCGCGTACGGTTTCTCCAGACGCTCGGACGGTTTGAAGTGCGTACGGTAAAGATGCAGCGCCTGATGCAGCATATCCGGCGCGAAGTGCGAGGCAAACGCAAACGGCAGCCCCAGCTGTGCGGCCAGCTGTGCGCTGTAGAGGCTTGATCCCAACAGCCATACCGGGATCTTCTCGCCGTAACCCGGTACCGGGCGCACGTGCGGGTTCGGGTCACGCGCGTCGAACCAGTCCACCAGTTCGGCCACGTCGCGTGGGAAGTTATCAATATCGCCGCTCATATGGCGACGCAGGGCGCGCATGGTCGGCTGATCGCTGCCCGGCGCACGGCCAAGCCCTAAATCGATACGGCCCGGATAGAGGGTATTCAGCGTGCCGAACTGCTCGGCGATCACCAGCGGGGCGTGGTTCGGCAGCATCACGCCGCCGGAGCCCAGGTGCAGCGTGGTGGTATTTGCCGCCAGATAACCAATCAGTACCGAGGTGGCGGCGCTGGCAATGCCCACCATGTTGTGGTGTTCGGCCAGCCAGTAGCGGTGATAGCCACGCTTTTCGGCCAGCTGAGCCAGATCCAGAGAGTGCGAAAAGGCTTCTCTCGCCGAGGAGCCTTGTGGGATCGGCGCCAGATCCAGCACCGAAAACGGAAGGGTTTTGTCAGTCATAACAGCTCACTTTGTCGACGGTGAATCTTTAATACTGCATTAAAAAATGATAACCGTTGTTAACAAAGTGAGCCTTTTTTAGGCCTGAAGTTCCAGCCCGGCCAGACGCTTCCAGTAGCCGTTACAGTCGCTGTTCGCCGTCAGCGGCAGCGGAGCGGCACCGTTTTCGTTAGCGCGGAAGGCGTCCAGCATCGCGAACACGCCGGCATCGAGCGGCGACAGGCGCACCATATCTACCAGCCCGTCCATCGACGCCAGCTCGTTGCCGAGGTTATAGACATAGCCGCTCATGGTCTGAATACCGTTGAGAACAAACACCTGCTGGTTCTCCTGCGACAGCATGCTGCGCCCGTTCGGGTACTTAATGCAGCAGGTTTCGCACTCGTCTTTCGGACGGTCTTCCGAGCGCGCGGTAAAGCAGCGGGCGGAATAGGCCAGCGGCAGATGCCCGTAGCTCAGCACTTCCACTTCAAACTTGTTGCGAATGCCCAGCTCTTCGCACTGCGTGAGCAGGTTTGCCAGCCAGTCGCGGGAGAGTTCAACCGGCATGCACCAGCGCGTCATGCCCTGTTTGAGCAGCAGGCGCAGGGTCACGGCGTTGTAGCTGTTCAGGGCATGGCCCGCGACAAACGGCAGCCTGCGTTCAGCGCACATGTTCACCACGCCGAGATCGCTCGCTTCCAGCAGGAACTCGCCGTTCTCTACGTAGCGTTTCAGCTCGCCCAGTTCAGAAGAGGCCTGCACCAGCGCGAGGGTGGAGAGCACGACCTGCTTGCCGCTGCCGGCCAGGCTTTTCGCCATCTCCAGCCAGTCGCCCACTTTGGTGGCGCGGCGCTTGCTGCACACCGCCTCGCCGAGGTAAATCACATCGGCGCTGCTGGTGGCGGCCTGTTGGTAAAAATCTTCCAGCGTCTCTTTTGGCCAGTAGTAAAGCACCGGCCCTAATGAATATTTCATGATTTTCTCACTGCCATTTACGGTGATACGCGCCCAGCGTGGTTTGCGTGCCTTCGGACATCGATCCGAGCGTCTCCATCCAGGCCTGCTGCGGAGCGTAGTTCTGCGGGTCCGCCATGCAGCGGTCGATGGCCTGACGCCACACTTTCGCCACCTGGCTCACGTAGGCCGGGCTACGCTGGCGACCTTCGATTTTCACCGAGGCAATATTGGCCGCCAGCAGTTCCGGCAGCAGCTCCAGCGTGTTGAGGCTGGTGGGCTCTTCCAGGGCGTGGTAACGCTCGCCGTCGACCAGATAGCGGCCTTTACACAGGGTGGGATAACCGGCGTTTTCACCGTCCTGATAGCGGTCGATCAGCACCTCATTCAGGCGGGATTCCAGCCCCTGCGGCGTTTGCTGCCAGCGGACAAAGCGGGCAGGGGAGCAGGCCCCGACGGTATTAGGCGACTCGCCGGTCAGATACGAGGAAAGATAGCAACGGCCTTCGGCCATAATGCACAGACTGCCAAAGGCAAAAACTTCCAGCGGCACTGGCGTGACGCGTGCGAGTTGCTTAACCTGATGGATAGAGAGCACGCGCGGCAGCACCACGCGGGCCACGTCAAAGTTTCGGTGATAAAAACGCACGGCCTCTTCGTTGGTGGCAGATGCCTGAACAGAGACGTGGCGCTCAATATGGGGATAGCGTTCTGCCGCATACTCAAGCATGGCGAGGTCGGCCAGGATCAGCGCATCGGCACCCAGCTGTGCCGCCATATCCACCGCGCGCTGCCAGCGGGCGTACCCGTCAGGGTGAGCAAAGGTATTGATGGCGATATGCAGCTTGCGGCGGTGCTGGTGAACGAAGTTAACGGCTTCCTGAAGCTTTTTCTCCGTAAAGTTAAGGCCAGCAAAATGGCGGGCATTGGTGTCATCTTTTAGCCCGATATAGACCGCATCGGCCCCATTTTCGATGGCCGCCTTAAGCGCCGGAAGGTTTCCGGCAGGGCAGAGCAGCTCCATAATTTATCCTGATGTTGTCGATCGCAAAAATGTTAACGAGCTGGGATTTTAATTAACCCATAGGCGACAATTTTTGATTTAAGGCAGCTAATGGCGTATTGATGGCACCAATAATGAGGTTGTCCGGATGACGGTTTGTTGATTTACGCCGCTATGTTGTGCGTCGGATATGGCAAAATAGCAGGACTATAGATATCAGGGAGTAAAGCTCGTGCTGGATAAACTGCGTTCACGTCTCGTACAATTTGGCCCATCAATGCTGAGCGTGCCGGTCAAGCTGGCGCCGTTCGCGCTTAAACGTCAGGTGCTGGAGCAGGTCCTGAGCTGGCAGTTCCGCCAGGCGCTGCAGGATGGCGAGCTGGAATTCCTGGAAGGCCGCTGGTTAAGCATTGAAGTGCGTGACATCGGGCTGCGCTGGTTTACCTCCGTTGAGAATGACCAGCTGATCGTCCGCGAAACCGCCGAGGCGGACGTGAGTTTTAGCGCCAACGCCAGCGATCTGCTGATGATCGCCGCGCGTAAACAGGATCCGGATACGCTCTTCTTCCAGCGTCGTCTGGTGATTGAAGGCGACACGGAGCTGGGCCTGTACGTGAAGAATTTAATGGATGCCATTGAGCTGGAGCAGATGCCGAAAGCGCTGCGCGTGATGTTGATGCAAATGGCAGATTTCGTTGAGGCCGGGCTGAAAGCCCCGCCGGACAGTAAACACACTTCAGTAGGTGAGCCATGCTGATTCGAGTCGAAATAGGGATTGATGCGCCGGGGATCGATGCGCTGCTGCGCCGTGCTTTCGCGAGCGATGCCGAAGCCCAGCTGGTCCACGATCTCCGCGAAGACGGTCTGATTACGCTGGGGCTGGTCGCCACCGATGACGAAGGTCAGGTGGTGGGCTATGTTGCCTTCAGTCCGGTCACCGTTCAGGGCGAAGAGCTGCAGTGGGTCGGTATGGCGCCGCTGGCGGTGGATGAAAACTATCGCGGGCAGGGGTTGGCGCGTCAGCTGGTCTATGAAGGGCTGGATTCGCTCAATGAGTTCGGTTATGCGGCCGTTGTTGCGCTGGGCGATCCGGCGTTCTATGGCCGTTTAGGCTTCGAGCAGGCCGCGCATTACGATCTGCGCTGCCGCTGGCCGGGTACGGAATCCGCGTTCCAGGTACACCGTCTGGCGGACGATGCGCTCAACGGCGTCAATGGCCTGGTCGAGTACCACGACCATTTCAATCGCTTTTAATCAGGCTCTCGCGTAGCGCCTCAAAGGAGCCGTCTCCGGTCACGAGGCGCTCTTTCTGGCGCTTCGTCAGCTGTTTGATGCGGTATTCCAGCCTGAGCGCCAGCGATCGGTCACCGACGGGCGCCGAAAAGGCAAGCTGTAACTCCCCTTTCCCCCGCAGCGCTTTTGCCCCTTTCCCCGTTTGATGTTGTAAAAAACGCCGCGCCACATCGGTGGTTATCCCGGTGTAGAGTGCGTTATCAGCGGTTCGGACAAGATAGAGAAACCAGCACACGGTAAACAGATTCAGTATGTTAAGGTGAACGCACCATAGCATGAGAGAGAACGAAAATGGAAACACTGGCAGCCATCAACCGCTGGCTGGCGAAGCAGCACGTCGTCACCTGGTGCGTCTACAGCGAGGGTGAGATGTGGTGCGCAAACGCGTTTTACTACTACGATCCGGAGCGCGTCGCGTTTTATGTCATGAGTGAAGACAAAACGCGTCATGCGCAGATGACCGGCCAGCAGGCGAAGGTCGCGGGCACGGTGAATGGCCAGCCGAAAACGGTCGCGCTGATCCGTGGGGTACAGTTTAAAGGGGAAATCCGTCGTCTGGACGGAGAAGAGAGCGACGCGCGTCGTAAGCTCTACACGCGCCGCTTTCCGGTTGCCGCTGCGCTAAAAGCCCCGGTGTGGGAAATCCGCCTCGATGAGCTGAAATTTACCGACAACACCCTGGGCTTTGGCAAGAAGCTGTACTGGCTACGCGCCGAGCAGGCGTAGCGCTTCGCGGTTAAACGCCGGAAGATCGTCCGGGGTGCGGCTGGTGATCAGCTGGTCTTTGTCGTTGACCACCTCCTGATCGTAAAATTCGGCGCCCGCATTTTTCAGATCGATAACGATCGGTTTCACCGCCGTGAGCTTACGCCCGCGGACAACCTCCGCGCTGATGAGCAGCTGCGGGCCGTGACAGATGGCAAAGACCGGTTTGCCGGTAGAGACAAAGTCCCGGGTGAAGGTCACGAAGCGCTCGTCTCCGCGCAGGGAATCCGGTGAATGGCCGCCGGGTAACAGCAGTGCGTCAAAATCGGAGGGGCTAACGTTATCGATGGTCTCATCAATGGTTACGGTCGCCTCGCCCTTATGACCTGTCACCGTTTTGCCCGCTTCTTTCTCGATGGTGATGACCTCATGTCCCGCCTTGCGGAACGCCTCTGCAGGAGAGGTGAATTCTGAATCTTCAAACTCGTCGGTAATCAAGACTGCGATTTTCTTGCCCATGCTTCCTCCGTTGTTTTGGCTTCAGACTGATTTTTCTCCGCTTGTGGTAAATACTTACCTGTAACAGACTTCTAAGTGTGGTCGACGACGCTGAGTTCGCAAACGGACAATTCTGTAAAGGGGATACGATGAGTCAGGTACTGATTACCGGGGCTACCGGGCTAGTGGGCGATCATCTGCTGCGGCTGCTGATTCAGGATCGCCGCGTGAACTACATCGCCGCCCCGACGCGTCGACCGCTGGCGGACATCTCCGGCGTCTTTAATCCGCACGATCCTCAGTTGACGGACGCGCTGGCGCAGGTGCAGGATCCCATTGATATCGCCTTTTGCTGCCTGGGTACCACGCGGCGGGAGGCGGGGAGCAAAGAGGCATTTATCCACGCCGACTATACGCTGGTGGTGGACACCGCGCTTACGGCGAAAAAGCTGGGGGCCAGACATTTTCTGGTGGTTAGCGCGCTGGGCGCCAGTGCCGGATCGCCTTTCTTCTACAACAAGGTGAAGGGCAAGATGGAGGATGCGCTGATTGCGCAGAAATGGGAGCAGCTGACGATTGTGCGCCCCTCAATGCTGATCGGCCACCGCGACGAGCGCCGCTTTAACGAGTCGATCCTGGCCCCGCTGTTTCGGATCCTGCCCGGCAACTGGAAAGCCATCGAGGCGCGGGACGTCGCGCGGGCGATGTTAAAAGAGGGACTGGCCCCGTCAAAAGCGGGCGTAAACATTATCCCTTCGGCAAAACTGCGTGAAATCGCGCAGGGCGAGGCGTAAACTCCCCCGGCTAATTACTCATACTCTCCGGGGAATGCTATGACTGGTCAGTCTTCATCTCAGGCGGCAACACCTGTTCAATGGTGGAAGCCCGCACTCTTCTTTCTCGTGGTCATTATTGGCCTCTGGTACGTGAAATGGCAGCCGTACTACGGCAAAGCCTTCACCGCCGCCGAAACGCACAGCATCGGTAAATCTATTCTCGCTCAGGCGGATGCCAGCCCGCTTCAGGCGGCGTGGGACTATGCCATGGTCTACTTCCTTGCCGTCTGGAAGGCTGCTGTCCTGGGCGTGATCCTGGGCTCACTGATTCAGGTGCTGATCCCGCGCAACTGGCTGGTGAAAACCCTCGGACAGCCGCGCTTTCAGGGCACGCTGCTGGGAACGATCTTCTCCCTGCCGGGCATGATGTGCTCCTGCTGTGCTGCCCCCGTGGCGGCAGGGATGCGCCGCCAGCGCGTGTCGATGGGCGGCGCACTGGCGTTCTGGATGGGCAACCCGCTGCTCAATCCGGCGACGCTGGTGTTTATGGGCTTTGTGCTGGGCTGGCATTTCGCGTTCATCCGTCTGGTCGCCGGACTGCTGACCGTGCTGGTGGTGGCGACGCTGGTGCAAAAACTGGTGAAGGATACTGCTGCAGAACCCGCTGCCGTTGAGCTGGACGTCAGCGAGCCGCAGGGTGGCTTCTTTGCGCGCTGGGGCAGGGCGCTATGGCAACTTTTCTGGAGCACCATCCCGGTCTATATCCTGGCGGTACTGGTTCTGGGGGCGGCGCGCGTCTGGCTCTTCCCGCATGCGGATGGCGCTATCGACAACACGCTGATGTGGGTCATTGCGATGGCCGTTGCAGGCTGTCTGTTTGTGATCCCTACAGCCGCAGAAATTCCCATTGTTCAGACCATGATGCTGGCCGGTATGGGTACCGCGCCGGCGCTGGCGCTGCTGATTACGCTGCCGGCGATCAGCCTGCCGTCGCTGATTATGCTGCGTAAGTCGTTCCCGGCGAAAGCGCTGTGGCTGACCGCGGGGCTGGTGGCGTTGAGTGGGGTGATGGTGGGGAGTATTGCGTTGCTGTAAAAAAAAGCCCGGTGGCGCTAGCGCTTACCGGGCCTACAGTCAGGTGTGGCTTACTTAATGTAAGTAAACGCGGTGGTGACGTGCTTCACGCCGCTCACCCGGCTGGCAATATCGGCCGCCGCTTTCCCTTCACGGTCGGTCACCAGACCGAGCAGGAACACTTCACCGTTTTCCGTCGTCACCTTCACGTTGGAGGATTTCACCTGGTCCGAACCCAGCAGCTGAGAACGCACTTTGGTGGTGATCCAGGTATCGGAAGAGGCATCACCCAGGCCAATTGGCTTGCCCTGACGCACTTCGTTAAACACCTCTGTGGTCCCTTCAACGCCCATCGCAATCTGTTTCGCACGCGAGGCGAGTTCCATATTCGGCGCCTGGCCTGCCAGCAGCACTTTGCCCTGGTAAGCCGTCACGTTGATACGCGCCTCTTTCTTGATCTGTTCATCTTTAGACAGCGCACTGTTGACGCGCAGCTCCAGCGTACCGTCATCCACCTGTGTCCCCACAGAGCGCGGATCGGTTGCCGCTTTGGTGCCTACTGCGGCGGTACCCACAACGGCCGCTGCGATACATCCCTGAAGCAGTAATGCAGACATAAGGACTGCGAGGGTCGATAAAGCCTTCATAAGAACTCCTTAATCATCCTGGTGAGGGAAAAGCGTGTTATCGATCAAGTCACATAAGCAGTTTACCGTGAGCATATGCATCTCCTGTATGCGTGCGCTCCGGTGAGACGGAATGCGGATTTCCACATCCTGCGGCCCAAGCAGACCCGCCAGCTCACCCCCGTCATAGCCGGTTAAGGCCACGATGGTCATGTCGCGGGTGACGGCGGCTTCAACGGCTTTGACAATGTCCCGGCTATTCCCGCGCGTGGAGATGGCCAGCAGCACATCTCCGGCGTGACCCAGGGCTCGCACCTGCTTTGCGTAAATTTCGTCATGCAGACGATCGTTAGCAATCGCCGTTAAGACCACATTATCGGTATTAAGTGCAATGGCAGGTAAACTCGGGCGTTCTGTTTCAAAGCGATTGATCATGCTGGCAGCAAAATGCTGTGCGTTGGCGGCTGACGTGCCGTTGCCACAACAGAGGATTTTGTTGCCGTTTAGCAGGGATTGCACCAGCGTCATTGCGGCACGCGAGATAGCATCCGGAAGGGCTTCCGCCGCGGCAATCTGAGTCTGGATGCTTTCTGTGAAGCACACTTTAATTCTTTCGAGCACGTTATCCCTTTTAAATCTTAATTATGCGTCTTCGCCAAAAGCGTTTTTAAGCCATTCGATCTCATTTCCGGTGAAGGCTATCACATCGAACCGGCAATCCACAGTATCAAAACTCCCATTATGCCGGGCAAGCCACAAGTGGGCAGTCTGTAATAATTTATGTTGTTTGGCGAGCGTCACGCTGGCGGCAGCACCGCCAAAACGGGAGGACTGTCGAAAGCGCACTTCTACAAACACGATGACCTGACCGTCTTTCATGATCAGGTCGATTTCGCCGCCACGCCCGCGGACGTTAGCGTCGATGAAATGCAGTCCTTTGCCTTCAAGCCAGCGACGCGCCTTTAACTCCCACGCATCGCCGGTCTGTTTACGGCTTAACTGGCCGGGACGATCTGCCCCTGCTGATATTTGAGCCATGATAACTTCCTGTTAATCACACAATCCTGAGTGGCGGTCAGATCGCCGGTGTTGCCGTTAAGCTCGAAGCCCGGCACCTGACGCATCTGGGTAAAGTGGTTCGCCAGCGCCCACGCATCAACCCCCATCGCATACAGACGCGCCAGAGAGTAATCGTTACGCACCGCGCTCAGCGCCTGCTGCATCAGGGATGGATTGCTGCCGGCCAGCATCGGGATTTCGCTGTACTGCAGACCGTCCATTTCCAGACGGAAATCCGGGCCTGCGGTGCCCTGTGCGCTGCGGGAGCTGGCGTAGAGCGTTGCGCCGCTCTGGCTGCCGTTACGCATTGCAATCATCGGTTTGATAAAGGCGATCTCCTGCGGTGTGGCAACGATATAGGCCGCATCCACTTTACCGCCACCGCTAATCTGCGCGTCGGTAGGTGGGGCAGGGATCGTCAGGCCGCCAATCGTCACGCCCTGCTGCTGTGGCAGGCTCGCGGTGACCGGGCTACCGTTAAGCGCGATACCCGCCCCACCGTTGACGCCCGCGCGCAGTTCAGAGACGGAACCGAATTTCTGCTGCAGTACCACGCCGCCGCCCAGCTTCTGCCACTCATCGGCAAAGGCATTAGCCACGCGATCGCCCAACGCGCTGCGTGGGATGAGCAACAGCGGCGCCTGCTTACCCTGCTCGTGAATATGACGCGCCGCGTCGCGGGCTTCATCTTCCGGAGAGAGCGCGAAGTAGCAGATATTGGCCCGGTTCTGAACCTGCTCTGGCTGGTTGAGCGCCAGCACGTTCAGCGTGGTATTGCTCTTCATCAGCTCTTCCACGTTGTTTTTCAGCAGCGGACCGACAACGATGCTCGCCCCGTCCTGTTGAACCTGCGCCAGAACCTGGTCCAGCGGCTGCGAACTGGTATCGTAGATTTTCAATTCAGCGCCCGGGTTGGCGCTGGTGGTTGCCACGGCCTGCGGCTGCGCGGCAGGTTGAGCAGTCGGCTGTTCAGGCTGCTGTTGAGGCTGTTCTGCTGTTGTGGCAGGCGCTGGAGCAGCGGCTGGCGCCGCTTGCGTCTCGGCCGGAGCCTGGGTCGCAGGTGCTGTAGTAGACGGTGCCGCTGTCGCTGGCGGCGTCGTCGGAGCCGTCACCGGGTTTTGCATCGTGCCCTGCGCTGGCGTTTGCGCCGTGGTCAGGTCGCTGGTCTCTGCGGCGGATGGGCTGACAACATCATTCACGTTAGCCGCCTGGGCCGCCTGTGCGGGAACGGCGCTGCCGGTGACCGACGTCGTGCCGTTTTTCGCCGCTTCAAAGCCCTGCTGAATGGTGCGTCCAAACACCGCCGCCTGGCCATTGAGCGGCAGAAGCAGGGCGATTTTGCTGGTGGACGCTGGCTTAAAGTTCTGCACGTTCACCAGCTGGGTTGGCAGCATTTTCGCGCCCGGGTTTTGTGGGTAGCGCGTCTGCCAGTCCGTAATGCCGGCTTTCAACATCTTAGGATCGCTGCGGTTGTTAAACCACATCTGCTGCAGATCCAGCCAGCCCTGAAGCACGTTTTCGTCCGCGTTAATGACCAGCGCCTTTGCCTGATCCTGGGTCATCGAGGCAAGCGCCTGCCAGGTGGCATCAATGTTTTTCTGCTTGTCGGCACCGGCGAGCAGCGGCTCCTGGGCAATCAAGGCACGCAGGAGTGTCAGGGAAGGGCGCCCCTGCTCAGCGGTAATGCCCGCCTGCCAGAAGCGCGCCTGCTGGTTTTTATCTAGCGCGCTCAGGTCGATGCTCCCCAGGATCTTTTTCGCGCCATCATAATCTTTCTGCGCGACCTTCAGCTCGGCAGAGAGCAGGCTCTGCTCAAGTTGCTGAGTATCGTTAAGCTCTTTCGGCAGTTGGCCGAACAGCTCGGCAGCCTGCTGGGTTTTGCCCTCTTTCAGCAGTGCACGAATGGCGAGTAATTGCCAGTTGGTCTTGGTATCATTTGAACTCTGCGACATTTGTTGCAGATAAAAGCCAGAATCAGCCTGAGCAGAACCCTGGAGATGGGCGGTGCTCTGGTCAGGTGCCTGGGTGCCACAGCCTGCAAAGATCAGGGCTGCCAGCAGAAGCGGCACGCTGCGCGTGGCTTTTTTTCGAAGAAACGTTAACGGTACCATACTGTATCCAGTGATTTTTTTACGCAATGCTCAATATTAAATCGGCAATACGGACGAAACAATGAAACAACACGAAACGGCAGATAATTCTCAAGGCCAGCTTTATATTGTACCTACTCCTATCGGGAATTTGTCTGATATTACCCAACGTGCGCTGACCGTACTGCAAGCTGTTGATTTAATTGCTGCTGAAGACACCCGCCATACCGGCTTACTGCTGCAACATTTCGCGATTAACGCCCGTTTGTTTGCTCTGCACGATCACAATGAGCAACAAAAAGCCGAAACGCTGGTGGCCAAACTGAAAGAGGGGCAAAACATTGCCCTGGTCTCCGATGCCGGTACGCCGCTGATCAACGATCCGGGCTATCACCTGGTGCGTACCTGTCGCGAAGCCGGTATTCGCGTGGTACCCCTGCCGGGACCGTGCGCCGCGATTGCTGCGTTAAGCGCCGCAGGTCTGCCGTCTGACCGTTTCTGCTATGAAGGCTTCCTGCCCGCTAAATCCAAAGGCCGCCGCGACGTCTTAAAAGACCTGGAAGCGGAACCGCGCACCCTGATTTTCTACGAATCCACGCACCGCCTGCTGGAGAGCCTGGAAGATATGGTGACCGTCTGGGGGGAAGGCCGCTACGTGGTGCTGGCGCGCGAGCTGACCAAAACCTGGGAAACCATCAACGGAGCACCGGTAGGTGAACTGCTGGCGTGGGTGAAGGAAGACGAAAATCGCCGCAAGGGTGAAATGGTGCTGATCGTCGAAGGACATAAAGCGCAGGAAGACGCGCTGCCTGCCGACGCCCTGCGCACGCTGGCGCTGCTGCAGGCGGAACTGCCGCTGAAGAAAGCGGCGGCATTAGCGGCAGAGATCCACGGCGTGAAGAAAAATGCGCTGTATAAATATGCGCTGGAGCAGCAGGGGGAGTAAGGCATCTCCTGCCCGTTTTTGCCGGGTGGCGGCTACGCCTTACCCGGCCTACAACTTTATAAAATGTCGGTATAAATGTCGGTATAAATGTCGGAAAAGCAAATTGCTCATGTCATACGCTGACCTGCGTCGTTCGCTAAACTGTAATGACCTCGGTACCCGTTTTACCCAACTGTTCTTTTTCGTGCTTTCCGATCCCATCATCCGTAATCACACAGTCTATTTTTTCCATCGGCAGGACCTGGTTGAACCCGCGGCGATTGAATTTGCTTGCGTCCAGCACGGCAATCACCTTATGTGCGGCAGCCGCCATCACGCTGCTGATCGAATAGCCTTCATTGAACGTTGTAATGCCGTTGGTGGCATCAATACCGTCCGCGCCGACAAACATCAGATCCGCGCTTATCCCGGTCAAAGAGCGCTCGGCGATGGTGCCATGCATAGAGTGCGTTTTATGGCGCACGGTACCGCCGCAGACCACGAGCGTAATATCTTTATTTTCCGAGAGGGCAAACGCGGCAGGCAGGCTGTTGGTAATGACGGTGATATTGGCTTTTTTGGTGAGTGCTTCGGCGATGAGCATGGTGGTGCTACCGCTATCGAGAATGATCGTCATCCCTTCTTCAATCATGGCCGCTGCAGCCTGTGCGATCCGCTTTTTCGGGTCGCTCGCCAGCTGATAACGATCCTCCAGTACCACTTCCTGATTTTCGCTTTCCGCCAGGCTGCTGCCGGGTCTTGCTGCGCCACCGTGAAAACGCGTGACCAATCCTTTCTCTTCCAGCAGGCGCAGATCTGTTCGAATCGTTACTTCTGAAATGCCAAACATATTCGACAGATCCAGCACCATGACACTGCCCTGAGCGTTGACGAGGTCAACGATTTTATTACGTCGCTCAAATGAGTTCATATTGAAATGCCTGATAATTAACTGCCTCTATTCTAATCGAAGGTATGCGAAAGGTGTACGGTAATATTCGAAAGGAAATGTGAGCCAGCTCAGGTTGCTGGCTCGAAGCACTACGCGAAGCGCAGCATGATTTTGCCCTGCATTGGCGCACCGTTGAGTCCTTGCACGGCCTGAGCAAAGCTATCGCAATTGCCGGTATGAGCAATAAGGGGCTTTAGCTGTAGTTTTTTCTCTGTGAGAAGGCGCGCCGCGGTTTCCCATTCTTCACCCGGCCACGGGGCCGAATAATTCATCCAGCTTCCCAGAAGCGTCAACTCCTTACGCAGTATCTTGCCAAATGTCGCCGCAGGTAAGTTCAGGTCGTGATGCAGCGTACCCACCAGAGCGACCTGGGCGCGCGGCCCTGAGATATCAATGGCGAGCGTAACGGTTTGCGGTGTGCCAGCAGTCTCAAGAACCAACTGATCAAACGGGTTGTCGCTCAAGGCGTTGAAGATGTCCTCTGCGGCCAGAGAGCGGCTATTAAACACCTGAGTTGCCCCCAGCGCTGTTGCCAGCGCGAGCTTATCGTCGTTGATGTCAACAGCGGTAGCACTGTTGGCGCCTAATGCCAGCGCACACTGCATCGCCAGCAGGCCGATCGTTCCTGCGCCTACAATGATGACGTTCTTGCCCTCGCAGCCGGAAGCGAGATGAAACGCGTGTAGCCCTACGGTTATGGGCTCAATAAATGCGCCATCTTCAATTGCCATCTCTGCAGGAAGGCGGAACAGGTTTGCGCGCTTCACCACGATATATTCCGCGTTACCGCCTTCGCTACGAGAGCCGACAAACTGATACTGCTTGCAGAGCGAGTAGTAGCCTTTTTCGCACGCCGGACAGGAGAAGCAGGGCAGTAATGGCACGCAGGCAACCGGATCGCCTGCCTTGAGGTCGTGCACTTCGGCACCACAGGCTTCGACATGACCGCTAAATTCATGTCCCAGGGTGATGGGATAATAATGTGCCCCTCCGGCAAAAATTCGCGGGATATCGGAGCCACATAGTCCTGAGCAGGCAATGCGCACCCGCACATCATCCGCAGCCTGAATGTGAGGGATTGGACGTTCTTCAACGCGCACGTTGCCCTCAGCGTGAATTACCACTGATTTCATATTCACTCCAGAAAAAGAGGGGAGCATGGCTCCCCGGATATCAAGACACCGTCTGGCTTTGCGGGGTAGCGGCGTTCTTTTCTGCCGCGTTAAACACACGGGCACGTCGCCAGGTGAGCAGGATGCCGGTGACGTAAATTGCACCAATCACGATGAACCCCACCACGTTTTTCCAGGTGAACAGCTGGATGAGCAGCCATGTGACGGGTGAACCGCCCTGGTCCATGGAGGCCACCAGCCCGCCAGCTTTCAACGCGCCAGCATTTTGCGCAAGCTGGGTGTGCAGGCCGATGGTCTGGGTCGCAATCCACAGCGTAATGCCCATGATGATGACGCCAGAGATAAGCGTGCGGAACAGGTTGCCCTGATGCACCGCGACCGCCATTGCCACAAAGAAACCAATGGTGGCAAGGTCACCGAACGGCAGCACCTGGTTGCCCGGCACCAGAACAGCAATCAGGATGGTAAGCGGGATGAAAATCAGGCTGGCGGAGACGACGGACGTATGGCCCAGCAGGAGTGCTGGATCGAGACCGATTAAGAACTCCTGTCCGCCAAACTTTGCCTGCAGACGTTTACGTGCATGTTTAGCAATCGGCGTCAGGCCATCCATGATTGGTTTGATGACGCGCGGCATCAGCAGCATCACTGCGGCGGTTTTCACGGCCAGTTGGAGAACAGATTTAGCGTCATAGCCAGCCAGCATGCCAATAGCCAGACCCATCACAAACCCAACCGTGACCGGTTCGCCAAACGGGCCAAAGCGTTTTTGCACATCGTCAGCGCTAAAATGGATACGCTTCAGGCCTGGGATTTTATCGATAATCGTATCGACCAGAACGGCGATCGGGCCGAGATAAGCTGACGAACCGTGAGGGATGGCAATCCCGTCCAGACCGAAAAAGTCCCGGGTGTCTTTGGCAAACCAGTCTCCAAGCTTGTAAACAAAGGCTGCGTGCACCACAACGCCCAGGATCCCCAGCCAGTAAGAGCCGGTTGCCAGGTGCAGCATCGCACCGGTGAAGGTCATGTGCCAGATGTTCCAGATATCGACGTTCACTACCCGGGTCATCCGCGTCACCAGCATGACAACGTTAACGCCAATGGCAACAGGGATAGCAATAAGTGCAATCTGTGATGCCCAGGTCATTGGGGATGAACCCGGCCAGCCGACGTCCACCACGTGCAGGTTAATCTGGAACTGTTCAGCCATCGCTTTGGCCGCCGGGCCGATGGAGTCAAGCATCAGGCCGATAACCAGTCCGATTCCGACGAAGCCGATGCCTATATGCAGGCCGGATTTAAAGCAATCGCCGAGCTTCATCCCTAATAGCTTAGAGAAGATGATGATGACGATTGGCAGCATTACGGTTGGCCCCAGATCGAGGATGTACCGCATGATTTCGGTAAACATGTTCTTACCCCTCGAGGATGGTCAGAATTTTTTGCTGCAGGGCTTCGATGCCGACGCCGGATACAAACGGCATGCCATGCACCACCGGGATGTCGCCAAAGGCTCTGTCAACTTTCGCCGTGGTACAAATCAGGTCTGCACCGTCCATATAGGTTTCGATTTCAGTCACCCTGCACTGGACCAGATCCAGCTCAATGTGGTGTGCTTCACACAGATCTTTTATCTCTTCTGCTGCCATGGTTGAGGTGGCGACAGCGCCGCCGCAGGCAACAATAACTTTGCGTTTCATAGGGCACTCCTTTTTTATTATCAGTATGTTATGAAGCCTGGGCACAGACGACAGGCTCAAGGATCGTCTCCCGGAAACGATCGGCCAGGCGCTCTGCGGGCGCAGCCAGCAGCATGTCCAGCGTATCCGGGTTTTGTAGCTCACTGAAAAGGCGGCGCAGCAATTTCATTTGCGCCGCAGGGTTTTCAACGATTAACGCGATGATGAGTGAGACGGCGACCTCGCCATCATCATCGGCCTGCTGAAAATGCACCGGTTTGTCCGGACGAATCAGGTAAATCGCGGGGTGTTTCGCATGTACGGCTTCGCAGTGCGGAATAGCGACCGCATGGCGTTCAAGGGCAATGCCGGTGGGGTAGTTCATCTCCCTTTCCAGAAGGGCGGCAGGGTAGGTGGCGTGTACAACACCGTTAGCCAGCATCTCCTCGCCAATATGCGCCAGCGCCTGCTGGCAGGTTTCAAACACAATTCCGGTACGGACAAAAACGTGACTCATACACTCTCCGGCATCAGACGGGTTCAGGGGTGCAGCCAAATCGATAGGCGCGTAATACATCCTGTATTTTGTCGATGATGAGATTTTGCGGTGTTGCGGCGATCTCATTCATCGACAATCGTTCGAACTGGACGGGGATAAACTGGCTGACCAGCCCCAGAGGCAAGGAGATAGCGCTCAGATTAGCGATTAATTTCTCAACGCTTTGACGAATGCGCGGATGCGGCCAGTAGTAGCGAATGCGATCGGACAGGCTAAAGTGAATATCCATCATTGCCTGACTCCAGGTGGGACGGTAGTACTTCTTCCAGTAATCCGGCTCGTTCAGCATGACTTCGTCGATCACGTCAAGCACATGGCTGCGTTGTTCAGGGGCGATGAGGGCCTTCTCCATTTGTGCGAGTGCAAAGATGGCTTCTCGCAGGGCAAAGGTAAGCGCCGGGCCGACTTTTAAGATCGCGAAGTGATCGCGAACCAAAGCACGATAGGCTTGGCGAGTCTGGTAGTCGGTTGAGTGCGCCTCATAGACCATGGGTGTCTGGCGGATCCAGCCGGAAAGGGCCTCTGCCGCGTGCGGCTGGTAGTGAATAATTTGCGTATGGTCGAACTCCACGCCGGGTTGCACGACTATCGCAATCACACGCGTCATAGCCTCGTTCAGACCGAGCGCAGCAAAGGCCTCACGATGCGTTTCCAGCGTCTGCGCGGCATCTTCCACACGGGTGACATGAACGTTGTTAATGCTGCTGGCTTCTCCGCCGGGAACGGGAACCTCAGTACCAATCACATAGGTCAGTGCCGCTTTTTGTTCTTCAGTGGCCGTCTCTTCTGCCGCTTTGCACAGTCGGGCCGCACGTTGTGCCACCATCCATGGCGAGAGTGGGGTAGGATCGTCGGCACAAGACATTGAGGCGTCCAGGTGTATCTTGCTAAATCCAGCCGCGACATAGGCTTTGATCAATGCAATGGATTTCTCCATCGCCGCGTCTGCGGGTTCGTTTTGCCAGCAGTTTGGCCCCAGATGATCGCCACCCAGGATCAAACGTTCATGCGGAAAGCCCACCTCTTTAGCGATCTTCAGAACAAAATCACGGAAATCAGCGGGTTTCATACCGGTGTAACCGCCGAACTGGTTCACCTGATTTGAAGTAGCTTCAATTAGTACCTTGTTGTCGGTATGCAGATCGAACCGTAATGCGGCTTCGATAACCAGCGGGTGCGCTGAACAGACAGAACAAATACCGAGATGCTCTCCCGCCTTATGGCGGGCAATAATATCTTTCACATTTCCTCCGGGTCAGGACTTTAGAGTTTTCCTTCACAACCACAATCGTTAATGACTTTGCGCACCACCTCTTTCATGGCACGTTTGGCGGGCACCATGTAATGTCGCGGGTCACTGGTTTCGGGATGTGAAGTGAGATAGGTTTTCAGCGCATTCGAGAAGGCGATTTTGAGTTCTGTGGCAACGTTGACCTTGCAAATACCGAGGCGAATGGCCTGACGGATATCGGCCGTAGATAAACCGGAAGCGCCGTGCAGCACCAGCGGGATATCGACCTGATTGCGAATCTCTGCCAGACGTTCAAAATCAAGTTTCGGCGTGGCAGTGTAGAGGCCGTGCGCGGTACCGATGGCGACGGCCAATGAGTCGATACCCGTTAATTCAACAAACTCGCGTGCCTGTAGTGGGTTGGTGTAAAGCGCATCTTTGCTGTCGACCACAAGGTCATCTTCCTGCCCGCCAAGA
Organism: Enterobacter sp. SGAir0187; assembly: GCF_002952735.2. Taxonomy (NCBI): domain Bacteria; kingdom Pseudomonadati; phylum Pseudomonadota; class Gammaproteobacteria; order Enterobacterales; family Enterobacteriaceae; genus Enterobacter; species Enterobacter sp. SGAir0187. The sequence goes on from NZ_CP025034.2 coordinate 3,181,503, forward strand.
CGGCCAAGTTCAGCCTCCACGCTCACATCGTAACGGTGGCAGTAGTCTGTCACTTTCTTCACCAGCGCGACATTTTCAGCGAATGGATGATGAGATCCGTCGATCATCGCCGAGCGGATCCCGCTTTGGACTTTCTGCGCGATATCGTCGAAATCTTCGTGATGATCGAGGTGGATCGCCAGTGGCTGGTTATACGTTTTGGCCAGATCGCTGGCGATGGCGACCACGTTACCGGTTCCTGCATAGCTGAATGTGCCGGGCGTACCCGCCACGATCAGCGGAGATCGCATCTCATAGGCCGTTTCAACGACCACCTGCAGCGTTTCGAGATTATGAATATTGAATGCCGGTACGGCGTAACCTTCGCGCTGTGCTTTTAGCAGCATCACTTTCGACGAGATGATGAACATCTTTCCTCCGAAACCTTTCGTTTTATTTATGCGAAAGACAATATAGGGTTTCGGAATGTTATTTTGTGATTGATATCTTAAAAATGAAAGAATCGAAACGAAAGGCAAGGATGCGAAAGAAATGAAAGCAAAAAAAAGCATGGCCGAAGCCATGCTAAGCGAGGTTTACAGCAAACTCACGTCACCGGTGCCGGGTTAAACACCGCCAGCTGGTTGTGTAATCCCCACTGATCCGAAAAGGTTTTCTTCCGCCCGCTGGCGACATCAAGAATGAAGTGGAACAGCTTCCAGCCCACGTCCTCAATGCTCTCTTCCCCGGTGGCGATGGTTCCCGCGTTGATATCCATTAAGTCATACCAGCGGTTCGCGAGCGCGGTGCGGGTCGCCATTTTAATCACCGGCACCGCCATCAGGCCGTACGGCGTGCCGCGCCCGGTGGTAAAGACCTGCACCGTAATGCCGGATGCGACCTGCTGCGTGCCGCACACAAAATCGCTGGCCGGCGTTGCCGCGTAGATCAGGCCGCGTTTCGTCGGGCGCTGGCCCGGAGAGAGCACCTCTGCAATGGCGCTCTGCCCGGATTTGGCAATAGAGCCGAGGGCTTTTTCCACCACGTTTGCCAGGCCGCCTTTCTTGTTCCCGGGGGAGGGATTGGCGCTGCGGTCGGTTTTGCCCATATCGAGATAATTATCGTACCAGGCCATCTCCTCAAGCAGGCGCTTGCCGACCTCTTCATTAACCGCGCGCGGCGTCAGCAGATGGATGGCGTCTCGCACTTCGGTCACCTCGGAGAACATTACCGTGGCGCCGCAGCGAACAAGCAGATCGGATGCAAAGCCCACCGCCGGGTTGGCCGTCACGCCGGAGAAGGCATCGCTGCCGCCGCACTGGGTACCCACAACCAGCTCAGAGGCCGGGCACGTTTCGCGCCGGCGGCGGTTGAGCTTGTCCAGATGGCGTTCTGCTACCTGCAAAATATCGTCGACCATTGAGCGGAAACCGACGTGGCGTTCGTCCTGCAGGCGCACGATGCTGGCCTCGTCTGCCGGGATGGCTTCGACATCCTCGGTCCCCTGAAGCAAACGTTCTGGCTGCAATTTTTCACAGCCGAGGCCAATGACCATCACCTCGCCGCCAAAGTTCGGGTTCAGGGCGATATTGTGGATGGTCCGGATAGGCACCACGGCAGCGGGCGCGTTAATCGCCACGCCGCAGCCGTAAAGGTGGTTCAGGCCCACCACGCCGTCGACGTTCGGGTATTTTGGCAGCAGATCGCGTTCGATGATTTTCACCACGTAATCCACTACGCCCGCCACGCAGTGCACGCTGGTGGTAATGCCGAGCAGATTTTTGGTGCCGACGCTGCCGTCCGCATTGCGATAGCCTTCAAAGGTATAGCCTTCCAGTGGGGGAAGCGGTTCCGGCACGCGGGTTGCCAGCGGAAGCGTATTCAGCGGCGGCGCTTCTGGCAGCGCCACCAGCGACTCCTCCACCCAGCTTCCCTGCGGTATCGAACGAACGGCATAGCCGATGACTTCACCGTAACGCACGATTTCGCTGTTAACAGGGATATCCACCAGGGCGACTTTATGTCCCTGCGGAACATGCTCAATCAGTTCCAGCCCGTCCGGAAAGCGGGTTCCCGCTTTTAAGCCATTGTCGTTGAAGATAATCGCCACGTTATCGGCGTCATGCACTTTTATATAAAACGCCGTCGGCGGTGCCTGTCGAATTTCAATGTCGGCCATTGTTCAGTATTCTCCAGCAAAAAGTCTGATAATAAATTCAGCCATTTTTCTAATGGTAGAAATAAATACGCGGCTTTCAGAAATAAAGCATGTCAGCTTAGGGTATATGAAAATGTGATCGCGATCGCTCCCGAACCGGTAATCCTTGATTCTGTGCATTAGCGCCCAGTGCCTTGTGCATATGCAAAAATTTTTATCCAAATGTACCGCAATGCTTGAGCATTACAACAATGTGTGGTCGTGGATTGCGTCTTATACTGAATGACGTTTTTATCACGCCAGAATACGTCAGAATAATAAATATCATGCTGGCGCGGTGTCTGAATAAATAAAATGATGCTGAAAAAGGCTGCGGAATAAAAAAGGTAAATACGATGAGTAACGATATCTTCCCGAATAAATTTAAAGCGGCTCTCGCGGCGCACCAGATTCAGATTGGCTGCTGGTCCGCGCTGGCAAATCCCATCAGTACCGAAGTGCTGGGACTGGCCGGTTTCGACTGGCTGGTGCTGGACGGCGAACATGCGCCGAACGATATCAGCACCTTTATTCCGCAGCTGATGGCGCTTAAAGGCAGCCACAGCGCTCCGGTGGTGCGTGTCCCCACCAACGAACCGGTGATTATCAAGCGTCTGCTGGATATCGGCTTCTATAACTTTTTGATCCCGTTTGTAGAGACGGAAGAACAAGCGGCACTGGCCGTTGCGTCAACGCGCTATCCCCCGGAAGGGATCCGCGGCGTCTCCGTTTCGCACCGCGCCAATATGTTTGGCACCGTCCCGGACTATTTCGCGCAATCCAACAGCAACATCACCATTCTGGTTCAGATCGAGAGCCAGCAGGGCGTTGATAACGTCGACGCGATTGCCGCCACAAACGGCGTGGACGGTATCTTCGTCGGCCCAAGCGATCTGGCTGCCGCCTTTGGCCATCTGGGTAATGCCAGCCACCCTGACGTGCAGCGCGCGATCCAGCACATCTTTGCCCGCGCCAAAGCACACGGTAAACCGTGCGGCATTCTGGCGCCAGTTGAGGCTGACGCTCGCCGCTATCTGGAGTGGGGAGCCACGTTTGTTGCCGTCGGCAGCGACCTCGGCGTTTTCCGCTCGGCTACGCAGAAATTAGCGGACGCTTTTAAAAAATAACCATCATTGAGGAAACAGATTATGACGCTGAAAGTGGGTTTTATTGGCCTGGGGATCATGGGTAAACCAATGAGTAAGAACCTCATCAAAGCGGGTTACTCACTGGTGGTATCCGATCATAATCCGCAGGCCGTGGCTGAGGTAATGGCGGCGGGAGCAGAAACGGCCACCACCGCGAAAGCGATTGCCGAGCAGTGCGATGTCATCATCACCATGCTGCCAAACTCCCCGCATGTTAAAGAGGTTGCGCTGGGTGAAAACGGCATTATCGACGGCGCGAAGCCTGGCCTGGTGCTGATCGATATGAGCTCTATCGCACCGCTTGCGAGCCGTGAAATCAGCGAGGCGCTAAAAGCAAAGGGCGTCGATATGCTGGATGCGCCGGTCAGCGGCGGTGAGCCGAAAGCGATCGACGGCACGCTGTCGGTGATGGTCGGCGGTGATAAAGCCGTTTTCGATAAATTTTACGACCTGATGAAAGCGATGGCGGGCTCCGTGGTGCACACCGGGGAGATCGGGGCGGGTAATGTGACCAAGCTGGCAAACCAGGTGATTGTGGCGCTCAACATTGCCGCCATGTCTGAAGCGCTGACGCTGGCAACCAAAGCGGGCGTCAATCCGGACCTGGTCTACCAGGCCATTCGCGGTGGTCTGGCGGGCAGTACCGTGCTGGATGCCAAAGCGCCCATGGTCATGGATCGCAATTTCAAACCCGGTTTCCGCATCGACTTGCATATCAAAGATCTAGCCAACGCGCTGGATACCTCCCACGGCGTGGGCGCACAGCTGCCGCTGACCGCAGCGGTCATGGAGATGATGCAGGCGCTGCGTGCCGATGGCCTGGGCACGGCCGATCACAGCGCAATTGCATGCTACTACGAAAAACTGGCGAAGGTGGAAGTGGCGCGTTAATCACGGCTTACCCACAGCCGAGGGTGACAGCGGCGCGCAAACCCTCTATACTGCGCGCCGAAGCTGACCAGACAGTCGCCGCTTCGTCGTCGTCCCTTTCGGGGGAGACGGGCGGAGGGGAGGAAAGTCCGGGCTCCATAGGGCAGGGTGCCAGGTAACGCCTGGGGGGGAAACCCACGACCAGTGCAACAGAGAGCAAACCGCCGATGGCCCGCGCAAGCGGGATCAGGTAAGGGTGAAAGGGTGCGGTAAGAGCGCACCGCGCGGCTGGTAACAGTCCGTGGCACGGTAAACTCCACCCGGAGCAAGGCCAAATAGGGGTTCACATGGTACGGCCCGTACTGAACCCGGGTAGGCTGCTTGAGCCAGTGAGCGATTGCTGGCCTAGATGAATGACTGTCCAACGACAGAACCCGGCTTATCGGTCAGCTTCAACTTCTTCTATAACAATACGTTGGTGTGTCTCAGATTTTCTAAGGCAAAACTGTGATACAGACTGTGATACAAAAGAGACACACCAACGGCTGTTCTATCCCCAACATCCTAAAGCGTGGCAATCGCTACAGCGTTCATTTCAGACTACCTTCAGGCGGTTTTTTCGCGTGTCTCTGGGCTGCGATTCAGCCAGTAGAGCAAGATTTATATCTTTCCGTCTCCCTATGTTCATTTCATTTGTAAAATCGTCCCGGTTTGAGCCAGCCCTACTATTGGATATCGTGCAGAAAAGGAGGAAATTAGAACAAAAATACATTGATGATTATTTACTCAGCATTCAGACCGCCTTCTATGTCGCAGCAAAAAATCCCCTCAAAAGTGCGTAGTACTATGCGAAAGTCAGGTTCGCTAGCTGATGAAAAACGTAATTTGTTTGAGTACCTACGTCAACAAGTCGAAACATTGTCCATACAGCAAAAGCTTCAATATTTCACAATCCGAATGAAATAACAGAAAATATTTACCGAGTGAATTATTTAAAACAATGTTTCAATTTTGGTGATAAACCGCTTTCGCGTGCATGGGTGTTATTTGTACAATGTGTCCGAGAACAGAAAAATTCACAGCAAGCAGAGGGACTTATGCAACAGTACACCAACGAACTCACTTCATCGGTCATCGCATCTTTCGATGCTCCCCGTTATACCGACCAGCAACTATCAGAAATGAATGTGGAAGCCCGCAATCTCATTATTGAACAGCAAGAATATGCCCGACACCATCCAATCACAGCCATCTATCGTGCAGCGGTTGCCGGAAGTCTTACTCTTCGGGGTGGCGTTGTCGATGAACCTAATCCGGATCCGAGTCAGGGCATGAAAGTCCAACTCGATAATGGTCAATGGGTCAGCATGGTTACAGAAGGTGCAACCGTGACCTATCCAGACGGGACTAAGGCCACCATTATCACCAGCGCCGGACAGTTAAGCGAATGGGAAGGTAAAGGGATCGCGCTGGTTGGTAGTTTACTTGATAACGGAGATCAAATTCTCAGCACCCCTGATTATAGATTGATGTTCTCTTTCCGCGAGGGTGAATCAATGCCAGATGATTTCCTGACTGTTGCAAAGGTGGCGTAAATGGGGGGAATGCGTCCAAACGTTTTAGGTCGTGGAATGGCGTTGTTTGGTGATCAGACTACAACTGGCGCAAAACTCATCCCCTCACTTTCTTTCGGTAACATTCTGGGCCGTCGCCCGATTGTTCTGGGTGACAAGACCACAGCTTGCCCAAAATGCGGCAAAGAAGGAAAAGTTGTTGAAGGTGAGCCACACCGCACAATTCACCAGATCCCTGTTGCCGTGGACAAGTGCGTAGTTTTATGTGGCTGCCTCTCTGGATCTAACCGTATCATAGCCCCTTTGGGCTGGATAGGCCCAGGTGAATCCCCCTCTCAGGCAACAGCAAGGTATCTGGCAGAAGCGGCAACCGCAGCAGCCACTTTAGCTGCATCTCAACAGTCGCAGGTAGAACCAGAACAACACGCCCAAACAGCGAAAAAGAAAACAGGTATTGACGCAGGTTTTACCATTATTCCTTACGGCGGCACCACAGAAGCCTGGCAACGTCTGCTATTCACAGGCACCCCGCCAGCAGGAGCAAAGGAGCTATTCTCTACGCTGAACGGCCCGGATGAAAGATACAAAGCTGGTTCGATTATGCTGGTAGTTGACCCCGATAAGCAGGATGAAGAGCAAATCTCCCATATGCGGGCCGCGAAACAACGGATTGATGCAGCATTAGCGCCGCTCTCCATCCAGCAGGCTAACTTCCTTTTCAAATATAAAGATACCATTGAGATGTTTGCAGCTGCTGCGACTACTGCAAACGATGCTGTTGGAAAGGCAGGAAGAGCGACGGAAGCAGCGAAGGGATATTTCGAGAGAGTCGAAAAAATTCTCGTCGAGATCGAGAAGACATACAAAAACCAGTACATCACAAGCGGCACACTGATCGGTGAACAATTCTTCGTTGAACGCCGTCGCTTATTTGGTCAACTTGATAGCGTGCTGAAGATGTTCATGAAACATCGATTCATGTTCAACGAATACACCGATCTGAAAAGCGCCCTTGGCCTTTCCAGCCGTTCAATTACCCACCGCTGGAATGAAACTGGTGTTAGTGATATTGAAGGTTACGCAACCCATATCGAGAAGCTGGCGAAGTACGTTAAGTGGATGGAAACAGCCGGGAAGATCGGTATTGGTCTGTCTGCTTTGGATACCGCAGCGAAGATCATGGAAGCCTGCACCGTTGGCAGGGATTGCGCCAAAACCTCGTTTACTTCCATCGGTGAATTTTCAGGTGGCCTAGTAGGTGGAGCTGTGGGAGCTAGGATTATTGGCGCTGGCGCAGCAAATACTATTTGCGCTGTGGTTCTGGGGGCTGCAACCATAGAGGCAGGAGGAGCGGGAGCGCTGCTTTGCACGCTCAGTGTATCTGGCGGAATTGCATACGGAAGCGATAAAGCTTTTAGCTGGTCTGTCGGAAAAGCGAGCGAATCCATTGGGGAGGCCCTCGGTCTTTATGAGATTACCAGTGATGATTAGTATAAAAATGGTATCGGTTATAGCCACACTTACAGGATTGTTATTAGGTGTCTTGAGCATCGTCGTGTCCGTCTTAAACCGTAAACGGTTTAGCGAAATTTGCGTCCTGTACAAAAAAAAATATGGCAGCCTTCCTGATGCCGTCTTGCTGTTCGAAAACGTCAACACGCTTTACGTCAACATAGCCTATAGTACGAAAGTGCAGTTCATCTACATCCCTCTATTATGGAATCGCAGTTCAATCCTGACCAAAAACGATGACAAGGACTTCATCAGAGGACTTCCCAAACGGCTGATCGGACCTTTCTATGTCGAGATATATCTGGCTGTCGTCAGTCTAATCTTCTTTATCATTGGGGGGCTACTGATGGTAGCGATAGAGCGCGGTTGGGTGTAAAAGGCGCGTCCCTTAGCGGGCTTTACTCTATAACACTAAGTGCGATACAGTCTGCGACAAATGATAACCCCAGCGCCGCAGATGCCTGACGTATGGTTGAACGAACCCGGCTTATCGGTCAGCTTCAACTTCTTAGAGAACCCCGCTTCGGCGGGGTTTTTGCTTTCAGGGGGCTGTAGGCTGGGTAAGCGCAGCGCCACCCGGCACCAGACAAACGACATCAATTCTCATATTTGCGACATTAAGCACATTTCACTGTTTTTATCCCTTCAGTATCGCTCCTGTGTCTGCGGACGATCGTCATCACAAAATTTCACGCTAAAAAACTCGCGATTTTCAGTATTGATAATTTGTTATGATTGTTATCTTAATGATCGCGAAACTTTTCTCGTTTGATATGCATACATTGAAATCAAATACATTTCTCCTGTGAATATGTGACGTATTCCACTCTTTTCCGCCAGCCTGAAAATTCGCGTCGGAAAAATTTGATAAATTGAAAGAATGTTTCAAACAAATAGCGGTTATTTATTGGTCTTTAATTGCCTAAAATATCGCCTTTATTGATTTTTTCCGGATGGTAAAATTTATCCGGGTTATCGCCATAAAATAAATTTATTACCGCTATTTTTGTTGATCAATATCAGCGTAATAGCATATTTGTCTCTGTTTATTACTTTGATAAATAAGCGTTTTTATGGTTTTTCGTTGTGCGTGATAAAGGGCCTGGAAAGCAAATTGTGAGTAACAGCACATACCCCTTTAAACATTATTGAGTAGAATTCACCCCGTCATAGGGAAATAAGTGCAGAATATTATGAACACTATTATTCTACCGAAAACACAGCACCTCGTGGTATTTCAGGAAGTCATTAAAAGTGGCTCCATAGGTTCTGCAGCAAGGCAGCTGGGCCTGACGCAACCCGCCGTCAGCAAAATTATCAGCGATATTGAGTCCTACTTCGGCGTGGAAGTGATGGTACGTAAAAATACGGGCGTAAAACTGACGGCTGCAGGCCAGGTTCTGCTCTCGTACTCAGAGTCGATCACCCGCGAAATGAAAAACATGGTGAGCGAAATCAATAGTCTCAGTTTTAGCACCGTTATGGATGTCTCCTTTGGCTACCCGTCACTGATCGGCTTTACCTTCCTGTCCGGGATGATCAAAAAATTTAAGGAAGTGTTCCCGAAAGCGCGCGTCTCAATGTATGAAGCCCAGCTCTCCTCTTTCCTCCCGGCCATTCGCGACGGTCGTCTGGATTTTGCCATCGGTACGCTGAGCGACGAAATGCTGCTGCAGGATCTGCACGTCGAACCGCTGTTTGAGTCCGAGTTTGTGCTGGTCGCCAGCAAAACGCGAACGTGCACCGGCCCGACGACACTGGCATCGCTCACGCACGAGCAGTGGGTGATGCCGCAAACCGATATGGGCTACTACAAAGAACTCCTGACTACCCTGCAAGACAACCACATCAGCATCGAAAACATCGTCCAGACCGATTCGGTCGTCACCATTTATAACCTTGTCCTGAACGCCGATTATCTGACGGTGATTCCCCGCGACATGATCGCCCCATTCGGTTCGGATCAATTTATTGTGCTGCCTGTGGAAGATGAATTACCCGTGGCGCGTTATGCCGCCGTGTGGTCTAAAAATTACAGAATTAAAAAATCGGCGTCCGTATTAGTTGAGCTTGCAAAACAATATTCGTCGATGAATGTCGAAAGACGACGATAAATAATAAGTTTCTGTTTTAAAAATACCCAGAGCGTAACGCAATAGCGCTCTGATACCCTGACTTTGCCTGAAAAGAATGAATTATTATAACGAGGATATTATGCATATTACTTACGAACTCCCGGTAACCATTGAAGATATTCAGGATGCCAGAAAACGACTGGCAGGAAAAATATATAAAACCGGTATGCCACGTTCGAATTATCTCAGCGAACGTTGTAAGGGCGAAATATTCCTGAAGTTTGAGAACATGCAGCGTACCGGCTCGTTCAAAATTCGCGGCGCGTTTAATAAATTAAGCTCGCTGACCGATGCTGAAAAACGCAAAGGCGTGGTCGCCTGCTCAGCGGGAAACCACGCGCAGGGGGTTTCCCTTTCCTGCGCCATGCTCGGCATCGATGGCAAAGTGGTGATGCCAATGGGCGCACCAAAATCCAAGGTGGCCGCGACGCGCGACTACTCGGCGGATGTGGTGCTGCACGGTGAGAACTTTAACGACACCATCGCCAAAGTCAGCGAAATCGTCGAGATGGAAGGGCGCATTTTTATCCCGCCTTACGATGACGCCAAAGTGATTGCCGGTCAGGGCACCATCGGCCTGGAAATTCTCGAAGATTTATACGACGTGGATAACGTCATTGTCCCCATTGGCGGCGGCGGTTTAATTGCCGGTATTGCAACGGCGATTAAATCCATCAACCCGACCATTAATATTATCGGCGTACAGTCTGAAAACGTGCACGGAATGGCAGCCTCCTGGCAGGCAGGAGAAATAACCAACCATCGCATCACCGGCACGTTAGCCGACGGCTGCGACGTCTCTCGCCCCGGCAAATTAACCTTCGAAATCGTTCGTGAACTGGTCGATGACATTGTGCTGGTGAGCGAAGACGATATTCGCAACAGCATGATTGCCCTTATTCAGCGAAATAAAGTGGTGACGGAAGGCGCTGGCGCACTGGCCTGCGCGGCGTTATTAAGCGGCAAACTGGACCACTATATTCAGGGCCGCAAAACCGTCTGCATTATTTCCGGCGGTAATATCGATCTCTCCCGTGTTTCCCAAATTACCGGCTTCGTTGACGCATAAAGGTGACCTATGAGCAACACAGAAAGCATTATCGTTGGCCAGACAAAAACGTCCTCCTGGCGTAAGTCTGATACCACCTGGACGCTTGGCCTGTTTGGTACCGCCATTGGCGCAGGCGTGCTGTTCTTCCCCATTCGCGCAGGCTTTGGCGGATTAATCCCTATCCTGCTGATGCTGGTTCTCGCGTTCCCGATTGCGTTTTACTGCCACCGCGCGCTGGCGCGCCTCTGCCTGTCCGGCAGCAACGTCTCCGGCAACATCACCGAAACGGTGGAAGAGCATTTCGGTAAAACCGGCGGGGTGGTGATCACGTTCCTCTACTTCTTTGCCATTTGCCCGCTGTTGTGGATTTACGGCGTCACCATTACTAACACCTTCATGACCTTCTGGGAAAACCAGCTCCAGCTGCCTGCGCTGAACCGCGGCGTGGTGGCGCTTTTCCTGCTGCTGCTGATGGCTTTTGTTATCTGGTTCGGTAAGGACCTGATGGTGAAGGTGATGAGCTTCCTGGTATTCCCGTTTATTGCCAGTCTGGTGCTGATTTCGCTGTCGCTGATCCCTTACTGGAACTCCGCAGTGATCGACCAGGTCAACCTGAGCGATATCGCCTTCACCGGCCATGACGGCATCCTGGTCACGGTGTGGCTGGGGATCTCCATCATGGTCTTCTCCTTTAACTTCTCGCCTATCGTCTCCTCGTTTGTGGTTTCCAAGCGCGAAGAGTACGAGCCGGAGTTCGGTAAAGAATTCACCGAGCAGAAATGTTCCAAAATCATCGGTCGCGCCAGCATGCTGATGGTCGCCGTGGTGATGTTCTTCGCGTTTAGCTGCCTGTTTACGCTCTCTCCGCAGAACATGGCGGACGCCAAAGCGCAGAACATTCCGGTGCTCTCTTATCTGGCGAACCACTTTGCCTCCATGTCCGGCACTAAATCGACGTTCGCGACGGTACTGGAATATGGCGCTTCCATTATTGCCCTGGTCGCTATCTTCAAATCCTTCTTTGGCCACTACCTGGGCACGCTGGAAGGGCTGAATGGCCTGATCCTGAAGTTCGGCTACAAAGGCGATAAGAAGAAAGTCTCCGTTGGCAAACTGAATACCATCAGCATGGTCTTCATCATGGGCTCCACCTGGGTTGTGGCCTACGCCAACCCGAACATTCTGGACCTTATTGAAGCCATGGGCGCGCCAATCATCGCCTCTCTGCTGTGCCTGCTGCCGATGTACGCCATCCGCAAAGCGCCAGCCATGGCGAAATATAAGGGCAAACCCGAGAACATCTTCGTCACGGTTGTGGGCCTGCTGACCATTCTGAATATCGTTTACAAACTGTTCTAAACCATTGCTCAGGAAGAGCGGAGTCACATGATGATTGAGTTTCCGGTTGTACTGGTAATTAACTGCGGTTCGTCCTCTGTTAAGTTTTCGGTGCTCGATGCCAGCAGCTGCGACGCCCTGATGACGGGCATTGCAGACGGCATCAACACTGAAAAGGCCTTTATTTCCGTGAACGGGGGTGAGCCAGCCAGACTGGCTCACCAGGACTACGAAGGGGCGCTGGCTGCCATCGCCCTGGAGCTGGAGAAGCGTGACCTGATGAGCAGCGTGGCCTTAATTGGCCACCGCATTGCGCACGGCGGCGACCTCTTCAGCGAGTCGACCCTGATTACGGAAGAGGTGATTGAGCAGATCCGCCAGGTCTCTCCGCTGGCGCCGCTGCATAACTACGCCAACCTGAGCGGCGTGGAAGCCGCAGAGCGTCTGTTCCCGGGCGTGCAGCAGGTCGCGGTATTTGATACCAGCTTCCACCAGACGCTGCCGCCGCAGGCGTATCTGTACGGTTTGCCGTACCGCTATTTTGAAGCGCTGGGCGTGCGCCGCTACGGCTTCCACGGCACCTCTCACCGCTATGTGGCCGCGCAGGCACATTCGCTTCTCGGGCTGTCCCCCGATGACAGCGGCCTGGTGATCGCCCATCTCGGCAACGGGGCGTCCATCTGCGCGGTGCGCAACGGCCAAAGCGTGGATACTTCCATGGGAATGACCCCCCTGGAAGGACTGATGATGGGCACGCGCTGCGGCGACGTGGACTTCGGCGCGATGGCGTGGATTGCCCAGCAGACCGGGCAGTCGTTCGAGGATCTGGAGCGCGTGGTCAATAAAGAGTCCGGGTTGCTGGGGATCTCCGGCATCTCTTCAGACCTGCGCGCGCTGGAGAAAGCCTGGCATGCTGGCAACGAGCGGGCTGTGCTTGCGATCCAGACCTTCGTTCACCGCATTGCGCGACACATTGCCGGGCACGCGGCGTCGCTGCACCGCCTGGATGCAGTGGTCTTTACCGGCGGCATCGGCGAAAACTCAACGTTGATTCGCGCACTGGTGGCTGAACGCCTGAAGGTGTTTGGCGTCATCCTCGACGACGCCAAAAATGCCCTGCCAGGCAGCGCGGGTGAGCGCGTCATCAGCACCGATTCGTCCCGCGTGGCCTGCGCGGTGATCCCTACCAACGAAGAAAAAATGATCGCGCTGGACGCCCTCCGTCTTGGAAAGGTTACCCCGGCTGCGGCTTACGCCTGATAAAGCGAGAATCACATGAACGTAACAATCGATACGGGCGTCGCCCCCTACAGCGACGCATGGGCCGGGTTTCGCGGTGAAGAATGGAAAAACGCCGTCAACGTGCGCGATTTTATTCAGCATAACTACACCCCTTATGAAGGCGATGAAGCTTTCCTCGCGCAGGCGACGCCAGCAACGACGGCGCTGTGGCAGAAGGTGATGGTCGGCATTCGCCAGGAGAATGCCACCCACGCCCCGGTGGATTTTGACACCAACATTGCCACCACCATTACGGCCCACGGGCCGGGCTACATCGACCAGGATCTGGAGACGATCGTCGGCCTGCAAACCGACAAGCCGCTCAAGCGCGCCCTGCATCCGTACGGCGGGATCAACATGATCCGCAGCTCGTTTGAGGCCTACGGGCGGGAGATGGATCCGCAGTTTGAATATCTCTTTACCGAGCTGCGCAAAACCCACAACCAGGGGGTGTTTGACGTCTATTCGCCGGAGATGATGCGCTGCCGCAAATCCGGCGTGCTGACCGGGTTGCCAGACGGCTACGGGCGCGGGCGCATCATCGGCGATTACCGCCGCGTAGCGCTCTACGGCATCCGCTATCTGGTACGCGAGCGTGAACTTCAGTTCGCCGATCTGCAGGGCAGGCTGGAGCGCGGCGAAGATCTGGAGGCGACGATCCGCCTGCGTGAAGAGCTGGCGGAGCACAAGCGCGCGCTGCTGCAGATCCAGCAGATGGCGGCGAACTATGGCTTTGATATCTCACGCCCGGCGATGAATGCCCAGGAAGCGGTGCAGTGGCTCTATTTTGCCTACCTGGCGGCGGTGAAATCCCAGAACGGCGGAGCCATGTCGCTGGGGCGCACGGCCTCGTTCCTCGATATCTACATCGAACGCGACATGCAGGCGGGACGCCTGAATGAGGTGCAGGCGCAGGAGCTGATCGACCACTTCATCATGAAGATCCGCATGGTGCGCTTCCTGCGCACGCCGGAGTTCGACACGCTCTTCTCCGGCGATCCGATCTGGGCCACGGAAGTGATCGGCGGCATGGGGCTGGACGGACGCACGCTGGTGACCAAGAACAGCTTCCGCTATCTGCACACGCTGCACACCATGGGGCCTGCGCCAGAGCCGAACCTGACGATCCTCTGGTCTGAGCAACTGCCGATCGCGTTCAAGAAATACGCCGCGCAGGTGTCGATTGTCACCTCTTCGCTGCAGTATGAGAACGACGATCTGATGCGTGCGGACTTCAACAGCGACGACTACGCCATTGCCTGCTGCGTCAGCCCGATGGTGATCGGCAAGCAGATGCAGTTCTTTGGCGCGCGCGCCAACCTCGCCAAAACGCTGCTGTACGCGATCAACGGTGGGGTGGACGAGAAGCTGAAGATCCAGGTCGGCCCGAAAACCGAGCCGCTGCTGGACGACGTGCTGGATTACGACACCGTAATGGCGAGCCTCGATCACTTTATGGACTGGCTGGCGGTGCAGTACATCAGCGCGCTGAATCTCATTCACTACATGCATGATAAGTACAGCTACGAAGCCTCGCTGATGGCGCTACACGACCGGGACGTTTACCGTACCATGGCCTGCGGCATTGCCGGGCTATCGGTAGCGGCGGATTCCCTGTCCGCCATCAAATACGCCACGGTGAAGCCGGTGCGCGACCATACCGGTCTGGCGGTCGATTTCGTGATAGAAGGGGACTATCCGCAGTACGGCAACAACGACGATCGCGTGGACAGCATCGCCTGCGATCTGGTGGAGCGCTTTATGAAGAAAATTCAGGCGCTGCCAACCTATCGCAATGCGGTACCGACCCAGTCGATCCTGACCATCACCTCCAACGTGGTTTACGGGCAGAAAACCGGGAACACGCCGGACGGACGCCGCGGCGGCACGCCGTTTGCCCCGGGCGCGAACCCAATGCACGGCCGCGACAGAAAAGGGGCGGTGGCCTCGTTAACGTCGGTCGCCAAGCTGCCGTTCACCTATGCCAAAGATGGCATCTCCTACACCTTCTCCATCGTGCCGCAGGCGCTGGGCAAAGACGAGCTGGTGCGCAAAACCAACCTGGTGGGGCTGCTGGACGGGTACTTCCATCATGAAGCGTCTATCGAGGGCGGGCAGCACCTGAACGTCAACGTCATGAACCGGGAAATGCTGCTGGATGCGATTGCCCATCCAGAGAATTACCCGAACCTGACGATCCGCGTTTCAGGTTATGCGGTGCGGTTTAATGCGCTTACGCGCGAGCAGCAGCAGGATGTGATTTCGCGAACGTTTACCCAATCTATCTAAAAGTGAGTTCTCATGCCCCCTCAACGCAGGGGGCATTTTTTTGCCCGCTAAACATACAAAATTGTTTATATAATTACTCACACATATTCATCCGCTCTTGAAAAACAATACGCCTGCTTTCCCCTATAACAGAATGTAAGGACAGTAAGATGATGAAAATGACCCGTATTGCGTTGGCCGCCGCCGCGCTGGCCGTGTGCAGTTTTATGGCACAGGCCGCTAACGTTGAGGCTGCTCCATCTCCCTCGCAGGACCCGCTGGTTCAGCACCTGAAGCTCAGCAATGAGCAGGTTAAGAAGATTGAAGATCTGCATAAGCAACTGGAACAAAATGTCAGCAAGATCCCAATGACGGGCGTGAAGGACGGCGCGCTGATCGACATGTTCCAGGCGGGTAAATGGGACGAAAGCACGGTGAAAAGCCAGCTTAGTGCATTCAGCAAAATTGAAGAGCAGACCCGCTATTACCGCGTGAAATATTACTTCGACGTCAGCCAGGTGTTAACGCCGGAACAGCGCAAACAGATTAGAACGGATATGGCTAACGCGCTGGCTGAGTAATCCTGAAATCATTCATTAGAAATGAGACCTCACAGAATCGCTTGAAATAGATTCTGTGAGGAATGATCCTGACTTTCATGCTGATGCCCGTTCATTCCATGCATCTGAGAATTGAATGTTCCCGTCGCAATAGGTCCAGGTCGCTTTTTCGTAGCGCAATTGAATAGATTCAAGGTGGCCAGTACCAGGACAGGGACGAGTATCGTTAACAATTGGGGAGATAGAGACAACTTTCACACTGTCCAGCTCAGTTTTAAAATATTCTACCTCCAGACCTGCATCATTAATTCGGTAATATCTAATCTCAACTTTCTTAAGGTTTTGTCCTGTCGCTACCGCCTTATAAAGATAGGGAGATGAGCTATCAATTTCCTTCTCGAAAAGAAAAGGAGCGTGTTTCCTCGTCCCGGTTAATCTTCCGGAGAGTGGATCGGTTGGAATACTCACATTATGGGTTAAACCTCTAATTTCAACACTCCCTTCACGATCCTGAACATCACATGAACCTTTAATGAGTGAGCCACCATCGTCATAGAACCAAATGTGAACAGGTACGGCCATTATAAATACTCCTTCTAAATATCAATCGTGTATCCATTTACCTGCTTTAACCGCTTCGGCAAACATTCTTACCGTCAATGGCTTTGATATTTGCTTCACCGGTTCTTTAGTTAACCATTTCCTGAAAAACCAGGTTTGAGTCCAGGGGAAATAATTTTCAGTGTTGACGTCGATAAGGTACTCTTTTTCAAATCTCTCAATAGCATATACAACATCATCCAGATCGGTGTAATCCTGTAGAACATCATCCATCTCAAGTGGGATTCGCTTGCCGGTAAATGTTCCTTGTTCTGGTAAAATATCTCTGAAGAATTTCAAAACATCAGTTTCACTAGTCATATTCACCAAATCCGATCTTTAGGATGAGCAATTGTATTATAGCGTGAGAGCGTTTTGTAACTTATCATTGCAACATCTGCAGTAAGTATGGTTATTCCTAATGCCGGTATCCATCTACCGATGAATGCACCTAAATTTTTGGTATACATTGGTTTTCGGTATCTGAAGCTTGCAAGTGTAATTGTAGGTAGTCGGTGCGGTAGCTGTACATTCAGTAGATCTCGCAGGTATTTAGATGCTACAGATGTGCCTATTGTAGCCGTTTCTGGCTTTGTTCTGGTTTCAAGTATCGGTAAACCAAGAACCATAGTGGCCATCATTACGACATCCTTTAATCCGCCGAACTGTTCATCAGTGGCATCCAGAAAAATCCAAAAAAATAACTCGGATGCGGAGATGTTACATACACCTTTATAAAAGTATGTCCCATTGAGTTCTTCAACGGTGTCCATAGTAACCGTAATCATCCGGTGGTTTGTTGAAATATCATCCTATAAAAAAGAAAAGGCGGAGAGTAGGGCTTTCATCTTTATAAATTCTGAAATATTCTCGTTTTAATGATGATATGATTTTTTTGAGCTGCATCACTTTTGGAAAATGTAATCTGTTTTCTATGGTTTAATAGAATTTCTTACTCTTAATGCGGAAAATCCTCATAAAAGTTGTGACTTTTTTCTCCCTCACTCCGGTTAAGATTTTCTCACACCAATAACAAGCACCTGCTGCCATCTGAATCGCAATCGCTGGCGATCGGAACCCTATAAAAACAACTGTTTACCCTACAAAATAAGCGAGTGCCCCATGGATACGGCAACAAACAGCAGTGTCATTGTGAATGATTCCCCCGCGGCAAGGCGGGCGGGAATGAGTGAAAGCGAGTGGCGAGAGGCGATTAAATTCGACAGCACCGACACGGGGTGGGTCATCATGAGTATCGGGATGGCTATAGGCGCGGGGATAGTTTTTCTCCCCGTGCAGGTCGGATTAATGGGTCTGTGGGTATTTTTGCTCTCCTCCATTATTGGTTATCCCGCCATGTATTTATTCCAGCGGTTGTTTATTAACACGCTGGCGGAATCCCCGGAATGTAAAGACTACCCGAGCGTGATTAGCGGGTATTTGGGTAAAAACTGGGGCATTTTATTAGGTGCGCTCTATTTCGTGATGCTGGTGATCTGGATGTTTGTCTATTCCACGGCCATTACCAACGACAGCGCCTCGTATTTGCACACCTTCGGCGTGACCGACGGTTTGCTCTCGGAAAATCCGTTCTACGGTTTATTTCTGATTTGCATTCTTGTCGCGATTTCTTCACGCGGTGAAAAGCTGCTGTTTAAAGTTTCAAGCCTGATGGTGCTTACCAAGCTGTTTGTCGTTGCGGCGCTGGGGCTGTCAATGATTGGCCTCTGGCATTTAGCCAACGTGGGCATGCTGCCGCCGCTGGGGCTGCTGATTAAAAACGCCATCATTACGCTGCCCTTTACCTTAACCTCCATTCTCTTTATTCAGACCCTGAGCCCGATGGTGATCTCGTACCGTTCACGTGAAAAATCGGTGGAGGTGGCGCGTCATAAGGCACTGCGGGCGATGAACATTGCCTTTGGCATCCTGTTTGTGACGGTCTTCTTCTACGCCGTCTCCTTCACCCTGGCGATGGGGCACGATGAGGCGGTCAAAGCCTACGAACAGAATATCTCTGCTCTGGCGATTGCGGCGCAGTTTATCAGCGGCGACGGCGCGGGCTGGGTCAAAATCGTCAGCGTGATCCTCAATATCTTCGCTGTGATGACTGCGTTCTTCGGCGTCTATCTCGGCTTTCGCGAGGCGACGCAGGGTATCGTCATGAACATCCTGCGCCGCAAAATGCCGGCAGAAAGAATCAATGAAAACGTCGTCCAGCGCGGGATTATGCTGTTCGCCATTCTGCTGGCCTGGAGCGCGATCGTGTTAAACGCGCCGGTACTGAGCTTCACCTCCATTTGCAGCCCCATCTTCGGCATGGTGGGCTGTCTGATCCCGGCATGGCTGGTCTACAAGGTACCGGCGCTGCATAAATATAAAGGCGTATCGCTGGTGATAATCATCATCACCGGACTGCTGCTTTGTGTTTCTCCTTTCCTCGCATTCTCCTGAGGGTCATTAAGGTCGTAACGATGTCTGAGCATACTCATCCTTTATGGAATCAATTTATTCGCGCGGTGCAGGAAGAAGTGAAGCCTGCCCTTGGGTGTACCGAACCCGTCTCTCTGGCACTGGCCTGTGCGATTGCCGCAGACTTTCTGCCGGGGGAGGTCACACGGATTGAGGCGTGGGTCTCGCCGAACCTGATGAAAAACGGACTGGGCGTGACGGTGCCGGGTACCGGCATGGTCGGGTTACCGATTGCGGCGGCGCTGGGCGCGATTGGCGGTAATGCGCACGCAGGACTGGAGGTGTTGAAAGATGCCACAGCCGATGCACTGGTCCGCGCCAAAGCCCTGCTTGAGGCAGGGCAAGTGCAGGTAAAACTGCAGGATCCCTGTGATGAGATCCTCTATTCTCGCGCCTGCGTTTATGCCGGGGATATCTCGGCGATGGTGACCATCGCGGGCGGGCATACCCGGGTGGTGGAAGTGGTTTGCCAGGGGGAAACGCGCTTTACGCTGGATAAGCCAGTAGCCGAGACAGGTGACGATCCGCTGGCGGTACTGTCGCACGCTACGCTGTCGCAGATCCTGGAATTTGTCGAGCAGGTGCCGTTTGAGGCCATCCGCTTCATCCTGGAAGCAGGACAACTGAACGATGCGCTCTCTCGCGAAGGGCTCCGTGGGAAGTGGGGGCTGCATATTGGCGCAACGCTTGATAAGCAGCGCTCGCGCGGATGGCTGGCGCAGGATCTGGGTTCAGACATTGTTATTCGCACCAGCGCCGCCTCGGATGCCAGGATGGGCGGCGCGACGCTGCCAGCGATGAGCAATTCGGGCTCTGGTAACCAGGGGATCACCGCCACCATGCCCGTCGTTGTTGTGGCTGAGCATCTTCAGGCCGGTGACGAACGGCTGGCGCGGGCGCTGATGCTGTCGCATCTGTCGGCGATCTATATCCATTATCAGCTTCCACGCCTGTCCGCACTGTGTGCGGCGACAACGGCGGCGATGGGCGCTGCGGCGGGAATGGCGTGGCTGATGGGTGGCAGTTACCAGACCATCGCGATGGCGATCGGCAGTATGATCGGCGACGTCAGCGGGATGATTTGCGACGGCGCGTCAAACAGCTGCGCCATGAAGGTCTCTACCAGCGTCAGTAGCGCCTGGAAAGCGGTGATGATGGCGCTGGATGAGTCGGGCGTGACGGGCAACGAGGGGATTGTCGCGCACGATGTGGAGCAGTCGATCGCGAACCTGTGCGCGCTGGCGTGCCGCTCGATGCAGGAAACGGACCGGCAGATTATTGAGATTATGGCGAGTAAGGTGTCGTGATTTAATCCCACCCGTTACCCCTCACCCTAACCCTCTCCCACTGGGAGAGGGAACCGATCGAGCGAGGGAGCGTGTTTATCTTAAACCGGCAAATCAATCAGCAGCGCGCGCAGTGGCGTATCCGCCACCAGGGTGATATTCGCTTCATCACGAATAAACGCCCCGTCGCCGCAGGTGAGGGCTTCTTTCTCTTCCGTGTGCGTCACCGCATGCACCGTACCGTGAATAGACTGCAGATAGGCGCGCGGACCATGAAGCTGGAAGCTTGCCTGTTCACCTTTCTTCAGCTCGATATGATGCAGCCACACCTGCTGACGCAGCTGCAGGCTCCCTTTGCTGCCATCAGGGGATGCAATCAGCTGCTGCTTATCGCCCGTTAAATCTAACTTCTGCACCAGCGGATTTTCCCGCTCAGGGCAGGCGTCGAGCCACAGCTGCATGCGGGTCAGCGTTTTGTCTTTGCTGAGGTTATGCTCGCTGTAGCTGATACCCGGCTGCGTGGAAATTAACAACGCTTCGCCAGCCTTTGCCTGGACATGATTGCCCTCGCTATCGCGGTATTCTGCCTCGCCTTCCAGGATCAGGTTCAGGATATCGACTTTCGGGTACGTACGCGGCTGGAAGGAGGCACCCGGGGCGAGCACTTCCTGGTTCAACACGCGCAGTGAAGCGTAACCGAGGAGTTTAGGGTCAAAGTAGTGTCCAAAGGAAAAGGTGTAGCGGGCCTGCAGCCAACCGAAATCGGCTTGTCCGCACTGTTTAGCTGTTCTTGTCGTAATCATAAACTTGACCTCTCTTTACACTAAAACAATGGTAAAGGTATGGACGCTTCATTGTTAGCCAGATATTCTGCCTGGTATGTTCAAATTTCCTGAATGAGAACGAGATGGCTAAAGAGAGAGCATTGACGCTTGAGGCGCTTCGCGTCATGGACGCGATTGACCGGCGCGGCAGTTTTGCGGCGGCGGCCGATGAACTGGGGCGCGTTCCGTCTGCGCTGAGCTACACCATGCAGAAGCTGGAAGAAGAGCTGGACGTGGTGCTTTTTGACCGCTCCGGTCATCGAACAAAATTCACCAACGTGGGCCGAATGCTGCTGGAGCGCGGCCGCGTGCTGCTGGAAGCGGCGGATAAGCTGACGACCGACGCCGAAGCGCTGGCGCGCGGCTGGGAAACGCATCTGACGTTAGTTACTGAAGCGCTGGTGCCGACCGAAGCGCTGTTCCCGCTGGTGGATCGCCTGGCGGCGAAGGCCAATACGCAGCTGTCCATCATCACCGAGGTGCTGGCAGGGGCGTGGGAGCGTCTGGAGACGGGCAGGGCAGATATCGTTATTGCACCGGACATGCACTTCCGCTCATCGTCAGAAATCAACTCGCGCAAGCTCTACAGCGTCATGAACGTCTACGTTGCCGCCCCCAACCACCCGATTCACCAGGAGCCGGAGCCGCTCTCTGAAGTCACACGCGTGAAGTATCGCGGCGTGGCGGTCGCGGATACCGCACGCGAGCGTCCGGTGCTGACGGTTCAGCTGCTGGATAAACAGCCTCGTCTGACGGTGACCTCGCTGGAAGACAAACGGCAGGCGCTGCTGGCCGGTCTGGGCGTGGCGACGATGCCGTACCCGTTTGTGGAAAAAGATATTGCAGAAGGGCGACTGCGGGTCGTGAGCCCGGAGTACACCAGCGAAGTGGATATCATTATGGCGTGGCGTCGCGACAGCATGGGCGAAGCCAAATCGTGGTGCCTGCGTGAAATTCCAAAGCTGTTTGCGCATCACAACAAATAAACGAGCATGCCCGGTAAGCGTAAGCGCCACCGGGCAGTAATTTACGCGCCGATCTTAGGATCCGGACCAAAGCGGTTTTCGCCCGGCGTCCCGCTCTGACAGTTGAAAATTAAAATCACGATCCAGCCGACAAGCGGGATTAACAGCAACAGCAGCCACCACGCCGATCGATCGGTGTCGTGGAGACGACGAAACAGCACGGCCCATGAAGGCAGCAAAACCAGCAAGCCATAAATCGTAGTAAGTACGCCTTCACCACCGGCGCGCTCCCAGCCAAGAATTTTATCCACGATGCCCAGCACCATAATCAGGATGAAGTTCACCAGAACGAACATCCAGTACTCTTTGCGGCGGGCGCGGCCACCAAATCCAATGTAGTTGCGCAGTACTTTTAAATACCAGTCCATTTTCCTTGCCTCTTAATCAGTCAATCACTTGTTTTCTAAGCGATCGAGGTAAGGATAGATGTATGCTGTGAATTAAAAAAGGGAATCAATTGATTCCCTAAATAATTATCCAAAACGCACGTCGCGCCCGTGCGGTTCATCCAGGTCCTGCCACGGGCCGATGGAGATAATGCCCGTCGGGTTGATGGTCTTGTGGCTGCGGAAATAGTGGGTGCGAATATGGTCGAAGTCGACCGTTTCCGCGATACCCGGCATCTGGTAGATATCGCGCAGGAAACCATACAGGTTCAGGTAGTCGCTGATGCGATGTTTATCGCACTTAAAGTGGGTGACATAGACCGGATCAAAGCGGACCAGCGTGGTCCACAGGCGAATGTCTGCTTCCGTCAGGCGATCGCCCGTCAGGTAGCGATGCTGGCCCAGGATCTGTTCCAGGCGTTCCAGCGATTCAAACACCTTCCCAACTGCTTCGTCATACGCTTCCTGGCTGGTGGCGAAACCGGCCTTATAGACACCATTGTTGACGTTGTCGTAAATCCAGCTGTTCAGCTCATCAATCTTATCGCGCAATTCAACCGGGTAGTAATCCCCGGCGCGGGCGCCGTGGGCATCAAATGCGGTATTGAACATGCGGATGATTTCCGCAGACTCATTGCTGACAATCGTCTGGTTTTTCTTGTCCCACAGCACCGGCACGGTCACGCGACCGGTGTAATGCGGATCGGCGCGCAGATAGAGCTGGTAAAGGAAATCGTGGTGATAGAGTTCGTCGCCGGTTGCTGCAGGGAAATCACTGTCAAACGTCCAGCCGTTTTCCAGCATCAACGGGTTAACGACTGAAACCGGAATGAGGGATTCGAGACCTTTCAGCTTGCGCACGATCAGCGTGCGGTGGGCCCACGGGCAGGCGAGGGAAACATAAAGATGATAACGATCTTTCTCAGCCGCGAAGCCACCTTCGCCGCTTGGGCCAGGCGCACCGTCGGCGGTCAGCCAGTTACGGAAGGCCGAAACAGAGCGCTTAAAGCGACCGCCGGTGGATTTGGTGTCATACCAGACATCCTGCCAGACGCCGTCTACGAGTTGTCCCATTTTTTCTCCTCCGTCAGATAGCAAAAGCGAGGAGATGTCTCCTCGCTTTGTGTTTATTCAGTATAGCGTGCTTACCATTTCTTATTCAGAACGCGGTCGATGCTGTATGCGCCCGGGCCAGTAACGGCCAGCAGCAGGAAGCCACCCGCGATGGTCAGGTTTTTCATGAACATCAGAGAGTTCACGCCTTCCGCAAAGTTGCTGTGGAAGATGAACGCCGTCAGCACGGTGAAGCCTGCAGTAAACAGCGCGGTGGTGCGGGTCAGGAAGCCGAACAGGACTGCCAGGCCGCCGCCGAACTCAAGAAGAATGGTCAGTGGCAACAGGAACCCCGGAACGCCCATGGCTTCCATATACTGCTGGGTGCCTGCATAACCGGTGATTTTTCCCCAACCTGCCACGATAAACAGAATTGGCATCAGAATACGCGCGACCAGTACACCAACATCTTCTAATTTTTTCATTTTACTCTCCAGGAAACCACATCAGCGGCTGAACGTTATTTGTCTGCAATTCCGGGTAGATACCGCGTCGTTGCTGTCGATGGAGAGCATCATAAACGTGACGGTGGGCGATTGTTAGCAAGGAAAACTGTCAATCTTTTTCAAAGATATTGAGTAAAGGAACGTGCGCGCTGGTGCCCTCACCCCAACCCTCTCCCACGGGGAGAGGGCGCAAAAACAAAAAACGGTAACCTGAGTTACCGTTTTGCTTTTATCACCGCAACTGCTGCTGACGAATCGTGGCTTTTACCAGACGCCAGGCGCTCCAGGCACCAAATCCACGGCGCGCCCAGCGGATCAGCATATTTGGATGACGAACCGTCCAGATAGCCATCACGCTGCTGCCGACCAGCGCCCATGAACGCAGGCTCAGGAAGGTGTTCCAGCCCCGGTCAAACCGTCGCGTCGCGTCAATCCAGTCGCGGCGGCTCGCCGACAGATCCAGCCGTTGCTGCTGGATCTGGCTTAGCAGGTACGCTTTTCGCTTTTGACGTTCGGCTTTACCGCTCACGGCTTGTCATCCTCCAGCAGGGCGCGATCGTTAGCCAGCTCCTGACGCGTATGGCGCAGGAACGTGGATTTACGCGCTTTACGCAGCGTCCAGATACCGCCAATCAACGCGGCGACCAGCAGAACGACGGTGGTGGCAATCATCGCGTTAAGACGATACTGCGGGTCAATGGCCCAGATGATTAACACCATCAGGCTCATCAGACCAAACGCGGCGAAGAGCATGGTCAGTCCAAGCATCAGCAGCATCTGGAAGAGGTTGGCTTTCTCCTCTTCCAGCTCCACCACTGCCAGCCGGACGCGCGTTTCGGCAATCCCGACCAGCGTCGTTAAAATACGCTGGCCGATGCCGAGGACGTTGTTAGCAGGCCCTTGTGCGTGACGAGGATCTTCCATATCAACGACGCGTCAGCAGGACACCCAGTACCACACCCACTGCGGCACCAATCCCTACGCCCGTCCATGGATTATCACGCACGTATTCGTCCGCACGCGCGGCCGCTTCGCGGGTCTGTTTTGCCAGTGCATCACCGGTTTCACCCAGGCGATAGCGGCTCTCCTTGAGCGCCTGCTCCGCTTTGCTGCGCAGCTTGCTGACCTCTTCTTTTGACTTGTCAGCAGAGGAGTTCAGCACCTCTTCAAGGGTATCGGCCAGGGATTTCAGTTCAGCGCGCAGATGTTCAGACGTCGTATCTTTTGACATGATTCTCTCCTGTTGAGATTTCCGTTAACTCAATAATCGCGAGCTTCCAGCGCTTTCAGGTCGTCCTGCGCTTCTTTCAACTTCTTCTCGCGCTTAGCAATTTTTTCCGCATCCCCTTTCTCTTTCGCTTCCTGCAGGTCGCGACGGCGCTCGGCTATCTCGTCCTTCTGTTCAGCGATTTTCTTCTGGTGGTCGGCACGCAGCTTGCTGTCTGAACAGTTCGCTTTCACTTCGCTCAGCGCTTTTTTGAGACCATCAACACGGTGCTGATTGTTATGCTTTTCGGCATAACCGATCTCACGCTGAATATCCTGTTCTTTCTCCTGACAGAGAGAATTGGCGAAGGATGCTGTGCTTAAAGAAAAAAGGGCCAAAGCCAGAGTCATGCGGAATTTCATTATCGAAACCTTCCATTGTGTTGCGGCGTAAGCCGCTATCCAAAGTTATGCGGAGTACAGTCGAGGGGTGCTCCGCGTACTTAAGCATAGTAAGTAAACGGGGGATTCACCAAAGTGAGTGAAAAGATTCGGAATCCTGGTAATTATCCAAATCGATGCGACGTATCGCGAATCAGCGACAGCCAGGCTGCTGGCTGGCTGTCATCTTCCTGCTGAGCAATGATATACCCCTGCGGCAGCGTACGGTCGAGAACCACTTTTGCGGCGGCACTTTGCGCACGGGAATCAAACTTGATCAGTAAAACATCGTCCTGCGGGGTGATGCTCTTAAAACGTATCCCGTTCGCATCCAGATGATGCCAGACAGAAAAACCGTCAGGCACGCTGGCACCCTGGTTCACCGGGCGAATGGCCAGCGTGGATTCCTGGTGCGAAAGCGCGCTCCATACCAGCAGCATGGCGCTGAGCACCACCAGCGTCATCACGGCACAGGCAAAACGGCGCAGGGCGAGCGGTGAGATAGCCATCGTTAGCCTCTGGCTCCGTATTTCTTTTTCCACAGCACGACCAGGGAACCGATCAGGCCGAAGACCAGCAGCACAACGGGCAGCAGCATCAGGCAGGACATCAACTGGTCTTCATATTTCATAAAGACTGGCGTTTTACCCAACGCATAGCCGAGCGTCGTGAGAATCAGTACCCACAGCAGGCCGCTCATCCAGTTAAAGAACTGGAAGCGCGCGCTGCTCAGCCCCGACAGACCGGCAATGGTAGGCAACAGGGTGCGTACAAAGGCGATAAAGCGGCCAATCAGCAGCGCGGAAAGCCCGTGCTTATGGAAAAGGTGGTGCGCCCGCTGGTGATAATGTGCAGGCAGGTGCGAGAGCCAGTTCTGGACGATCCGGGTATTGCCCAGCCATCTTCCCTGTATGTAGCTCACCCAGCAGCCGAGGCTGGCCGCGACGGTCAGTAACAAAATAGTTTGCGGGAATGCCATCGCCCCTTTGGCGCACAGCACGCCGACAAGCACCAGTAAACTGTCACCGGGCAGGAAAGCAGCAGGCAGCAAGCCGTTCTCAAGGAACAGGATCATAAACAAGACGAAATAGAGCATGCCAATCATGGAAGGGTTGGCCAGCGTTTCAAAATCCTGCGCCCAGAGGGCATGCAGTAGTTGGGTCAAAAGTTCCATTCAGTGTTCCTGGAAATCGGTTAACGTCATGCCTGTTATCCGGGACAAACAGCACGGCGACATGGTTGTGATTTCATTATGGTCGCTCGCGGACACATTACGGTGTGGCCAACACTGTTCCCTGTTAATTGGCTGGTTAGCAAGCACTAACTTACAAAATAACGAAGTGAATCCAATTGTAACAAAGCCCAACGTTCTGCGTCACAGAATTTGCAGGCGTGAGTTGATTTTGGCGTAAGCCCAGAAAGTGAGCGAGGGGATTTACAAAGGCTGACACTATATATGTTTTGCTTACCCACGTTCGCCGGAAGGCGCAGCGAAGCGCCTGCCAGCGGGAAAGTCATCTATTTTGCGGTACTGGGGACCGTATCGAGATGAACAACGGGATTATCGGCGAAAAGATAGCGGTCAGCGTTAAATTCGAAGTCGTCGCTGGTTTCATTGAACAGCATCTGCTTAGTGTTTTCCAGGTGCTGCCACATCGCCAGCTTAGCGGCGTGCGGATCTTTACGAATCAGCGCCTTAAGGATTTGATCGTGATCGTCACACCAGTTGTCGACGGTACGGGAATCGATATGGTCGTGCAGTTTTTTCCAGTATGGGTTGTGAACGCGCTGAGTCCACATTTTCTCAACGATTGCCGCCAGCGCTGTATTCTGGGTTGCCAGGGCGACCTGGACGTGGAACTGCAGATCCCACTCAGAATCGCGGAAACATTTTTCCTTACGGGCATTCTCCTGGATTTCCATCAGCTTCATGATGTCCTGCTTGGTCACCTGCGTCGCCGCAAATTCGGCAATGTTGCTTTCAATCAGCTGGCGAGCCTGGAGCAGCTCAAACGGACCATAGCTGGCAAATTCCAGACTTTCGTCCGCGACGGGCGAGTGTTTCGGCAGATTGGAAATGACGTGAATGCCGGAGCCTTTGCGTACCTCAACGTAGCCTTCTACTTCCAGCATGATAATCGCTTCGCGCACCACGGTGCGGCTGACGCTTTTTTCATCCGCGATGAAGCGCTCGGCGGGCAGTTTATCACCGACAAGATAGACCCCTTGCTCGATGCGATCTTTCAGCTCCGCAGCAAGTTGTTGATATAAACGACGTGGTTCGGTGATTTCCATATGCGCTCCAGGCAGGGTACGGCAGATGATTTGTTATACCACTTTTGCGTGCCACTCTCCAGATTTGCCATTAAAAAAGCCGCTACTGAGCGGCCTTTAAATGCCGGGTGGCGCTGCGCTTACCCGGCCTACGATTTTATTGGGTTTTGTAGGCCGGGTCAGGCGAAGCCGCCACCCGGCACAGCGGTGTTAACTCTGCGTCGCCGGTTTTCCGAGCGACTCTTTCGCCAGCTCCTCTGCCGATTTGCTTTTCAGCACCGTCCAGATCACCACCGCGCCCAGCAGGTCGAAGATAGCCAGCACGGCGAACAGCGGGCTGAAGCCGATGGTATCTGCCAGCGCGCCGACGACCAGCGCAAACATCGTACTCGCGGTCCAGGCGGCCATTCCGGTCAGGCCGTTGGCGGTGGCCACTTCGTTACGACCAAAGACGTCAGACGAGAGCGTAATCAGCGCGCCGGACAGGGACTGGTGCGCAAAACCACCGATGCACAGCAGGGCGATGGCCACGTACGGGCTGGTGAACAGACCGATCATGCCCGGGCCAATCATCAGCAGTGCGCCCATGGTGACCACCATCTTACGGGAAACGATCAGGTTCACGCCAAACCAGCGCTGGAACAGCGGTGGCAGGTAGCCGCCCACGATACAGCCCAGGTCAGCGAACAGCATGGGCATCCAGGCGAACATCGCGATCTCTTTCAGGTTAAAGCCGTAGACTTTAAACATGAACAGCGGGATCCACGCGTTAAAGGTCCCCCAGGCCGGTTCTGCCAGGAAGCGCGGCAGGGCGATACCCCAGAACTGACGAGTGCCCAGGATCTGCCAGACGGTCATTTTCTTGCCGTTGTTGGTCTGATGCTGTGCTTCCTGACCACCAATGATGTACTCGCGTTCTTCTTCGGAGAGTTTTTTCTGATCGCGCGGATGCTTATAGAAAACCAGCCACGCGATTGCCCAGGCGAAGCTCAGCACGCCGGAGATGATGAAGGCCATCTGCCAGCTGTGCATCACGATAGCCCACACCACCAGCGGTGGCGCAATCATTGCCCCGATGGACGAGCCCACGTTGAAGTAGCCAACAGCGATAGAGCGCTCTTTTGCCGGGAACCACTCGGAGCTGGCTTTCAGGCCCGCCGGGATCATCGCAGCTTCTGCCGCACCGACCGCACCGCGCGCCAGCGCCAGGCCGCCCCAGCTTCCCGCCAGCGCGGTGGCTCCGCAGAACACCGCCCAGGCGATGGCGAAGAAGGCATAACCGATTTTGGTACCGAGGATATCCAGCACATAGCCTGCAACTGGCTGCATGATGGTATACGCCGCGGAATAGGCGGCAATGATGTAGGAGTATTGCTGTGTGGAGATATGCAGCTCTTCCATTAACGTCGGCGCTGCGGCTGCCACGGTGTTACGTGTCAGGTAGCCCAGCACGGTGCCTAACGTCACCAGTGCGATCATATACCAACGTAACCCTTTAATTTTACGCATCTAAAACCTCATCGTTATGTTATGTCCGCGCCAGAGCACGGCAACTTCTCAACCGTTTCCAGGAGCAGTTGTGTAACGGGAGGGGCGTAACCGGAAGCATGTTCCGGAACGGCCCGAACCTTGCCATAAGTAAGCGTGCATAAGTCGGTATCCGTACCGTTAAACCCGATGCCTCTCACACCGGTAATGCATTCCGTCGGCTTAGCGTTTGCGACGGCGAAAAGATAACTTGTCATACAACTTTAAAAGGTGAGTGACATCACAAATGTATGATTCTTTGTAGGGACATTAATCGCTGCGCGCAAAGCCAGTAATGGCGCGGCCTGTAGAAGGGTTTACGCCTTAGAGGGTAATTTATTTGTTAGCGTTTATTGATCTCACTCACGAAAAAAGCTTCGGTGGCTGGAAATTGGTGTGATAACTTTGCAGCATATGAACATACGCTTTCTGACGCTCCCGTAATGAGGAAGACGATAATGACGCCGTTTATGACCGACGATTTTCTGTTAGATACCGAATTTGCTCGCCGCCTGTACCACGACTACGCAAAAGACCAGCCAATTTTCGACTACCACTGCCATCTGCCGCCGCAGCAGGTTGCCGAAAATTACCGTTTCAAAAACCTGTATGATATCTGGCTGAAGGGTGACCACTACAAATGGCGCGCCATGCGCACCAACGGTGTGGCGGAACGCCTGTGCACCGGCGATGCGACCGATCGCGAGAAGTTTGACGCCTGGGCGGCGACCGTCCCGCACACCATCGGTAACCCGCTCTATCACTGGACGCACCTTGAGCTGCGTCGCCCGTTTGGCATCACCGGAAAACTGCTCTCCCCAACGACCGCCGATGAAATCTGGGAGCGGTGCAATGCGCTGCTGGCTGAGGAGAACTTCTCCGCGCGCGGCATCATGAAGCAGATGAACGTGAAGATGGTCGGCACCACCGACGATCCGATTGACTCCCTGGAGCATCATGCCGTTGTCGCCAAAGACACTTCTTTTGATATCAAAGTGCTGCCAAGCTGGCGCCCGGACAAAGCCTTCAACATTGAGCAGGCCACGTTTAACGACTACATGGCGAAGCTGGCGGAAGTGTCCGATACCGACATCCGTCGTTTCGCCGATCTGCAAACCGCGCTGACCAAACGTCTGGATCACTTCGCGGCGCACGGCTGTAAAGTCTCTGACCACGCGCTGGACGTCGTGCTGTTCGCGGAATCAAACGAAGCCGAGCTGGACAGCATTCTGGCGCGTCGCCTGTCCGGTGAATCGCTTAGCGAGCACGAAGTGGCGCAGTTCAAAACGGCGGTGCTGGTGTTCCTCGGTGCGGAATACGCGCGTCGCGGCTGGGTACAGCAGTACCACATCGGTGCGCTGCGCAATAACAACCAGCGTCAGTTTAAGCTGCTGGGCGCGGACGTGGGCTTTGACTCCATCAACGACCGTCCGCTGGCGGAAGAGCTGTCAAAACTGCTGAGCAAACAGAACGAACAAAACCTGCTGCCGAAAACCATTCTCTACTGCCTGAACCCGCGCGATAACGAAGTGCTGGGCACCATGATCGGCAACTTCCAGGGCGAAGGGATGCCGGGCAAGATGCAGTTCGGCTCCGGCTGGTGGTTCAACGATCAGAAAGACGGCATGGAGCGTCAGATGACGCAGCTGGCGCAGCTTGGCCTGCTGAGCCGCTTTGTCGGCATGCTGACCGACAGCCGCAGCTTCCTGTCCTATACCCGTCATGAATACTTCCGCCGCATTCTGTGCCAGATGATTGGCCGCTGGGTGCACGCAGGCGAAGCGCCGGCGGATATCCAGCTGCTGGGCGACATGGTGAGAAACATCTGCTTTAACAATGCGCGTGACTACTTCGCCATTGAACTGAACTAAGGCCGTTTGAGGTTGATATGCAATACATCAAAATCCATTCGCTTGATAACGTGGCCGTCGCGCTGACGGATCTCGCTGAAGGCGACGTGGTGACCGTTGATAACCAGAGCGTCACCCTGCGTCAGGCGATTGCTCGCGGACACAAGTTTGCCGTGAAGCCTCTCGCGAAAGGGGACAACGTCATTAAGTACGGTCTTCCGATTGGGCATGCGCTGGCGGATATCGTGCCGGGTGAACATCTTCATTCCCATAATACCCGCACCAATCTGAGCGATCTGGACGAGTACAGCTATCAACCTGATTTACCTGGGGCACAAGAGCAGGCGGCGGATCGTGACGTGCAGATCTACCGCCGCGCCAGCGGCGACGTGGGGATCCGCAACGAGCTATGGATCCTCCCGACCGTCGGCTGCGTAAACGGGATTGCGCGTCAGATCCAGACGCGCTTCCTGAAAGAGACCAACAATGCCGAAGGCACCGACGGCGTGCTTCTGTTCAGCCACACCTACGGCTGCTCCCAACTGGGTGACGACCACATTAACACCCGCACCATGCTGCAAAACATGGTGCGTCACCCGAACGCGGGGGCGGTGCTGGTGATCGGCCTGGGCTGCGAGAACAATCAGGTGGACGCCTTCCGCGAGACGCTCGGTGAGTTTGACCCTGAGCGCGTGCATTTTATGGTGTGTCAGCACCAGGATGACGAAGTGGAGGCGGGCGTTGAGCAGCTTCATCAGCTTTATGACGTGATGCGCCACGACAAGCGCGAGCCGGGCAAGCTGAGCGAGCTGAAGTTTGGTCTGGAGTGCGGCGGGTCTGACGGCCTGTCCGGTATCACCGCCAACCCGATGCTGGGGCGCTTCTCGGACTATGTGATCGCCAACGGCGGCACGACGGTGTTGACCGAGGTGCCGGAGATGTTCGGTGCGGAACGTATTCTGATGAGCCACTGCCGCGACGAAGAGACGTTTGAGAAGACCGTCACCATGGTGAACGACTTCAAACAGTACTTCATTGCCCACAATCAGCCCATCTATGAGAACCCGTCTCCGGGTAACAAAGCGGGTGGGATCACCACGCTGGAAGAGAAATCCCTCGGCTGCACCCAGAAAGCGGGCGCGAGTCAGGTGGTTGACATTCTCCGTTACGGCGAGCGCCTGAAAACGCACGGTCTGAACCTGCTGAGCGCGCCGGGTAACGATGCGGTCGCCACCAGCGCGCTGGCGGGAGCCGGCTGCCATATGGTGTTGTTCAGCACCGGTCGCGGCACGCCGTACGGCGGTTTTGTGCCGACGGTGAAAATCGCCACCAACAGCGAGCTGGCGGCGAAGAAAAAACACTGGATCGACTTTGATGCCGGGCAGCTTATCCACGGCAAGGCGATGCCGCAGCTGCTGACGGAATTCGTGGATGCGATTGTGGAATTTGCCAACGGCAGGCAGACCTGCAACGAGAAGAATGACTTCCGCGAGCTGGCGATCTTTAAGAGCGGTGTGACGCTTTAAGTACTTTGTCGGGTGGCGCTAGCGCTTACCCGACCTACTAAATCCTGTAAGCCCGGTAAGGCGTAGCCGCCACCGGGCTTTTGTTTTTAACCTCGCAGGGCGTTCTTCGCTAAACGCGCGTCTTCCGCCTGACAGGCCGCCGCGGTAAACAGCACGTCGGTAGAGGAGTTCAGCGCGGTTTCGCAGGAGTCCTGCAGCACGCCGATGATAAAGCCGACGGCAACCACCTGCATGGCGATTTCGTTCGGGATACCGAACATATTACACGCCAGCGGGATCAGCAGCAGCGAACCGCCCGCCACGCCGGATGCGCCACAGGCGCACAGCGAGGCCACCACGCTCAGCAGCAGCGCGGTTGGCAGATCCACCGGAATACCCAGCGTATGCACCGCCGCCAGGGTCAGTACAGTGATCGTAATCGCCGCACCCGCCATGTTCACGGTCGCACCCAGTGGGATCGACACGGAATAGGTATCGCGATCCAGGTTCAGCTTCTCCGCCAGCGCCATGTTCACCGGTATGTTCGCCGCAGAGCTGCGGGTGAAGAAGGCATACACGCCGCTCTCGCGCAGGCAGGTCAGCACCAGCGGATACGGGTTGCGGCGGATCTGCCAGAACACCAGCAGCGGGTTGATCACCAGCGCCACCAGCAGCATACAGCCGACCAGCACAACCAGCAGTTGCGCGTAGCCCCACAGCGCGTCAAAACCGGTGGTTGCCAGCGTGGAGGAGACCAGGCCGAAAATACCGATTGGCGCAAAGCGAATCACCAGCTTTACCATAAAGGTGACAGCGTTGGACAAATCGTTGACCAGGTTTTTCGTGGTCTCGTTGCCGTGACGCAGCGCGAAGCCCAGACCAATCGCCCAGACCAGGATGCCAATGTAGTTTCCGCTCATCAGCGCGGTGATGGGGTTAGAGACCATGCTCATCAGCAGACCGCGAAGGACTTCCACAATCCCGGATGGCGGCGTGATATCACCGGCCGCGCTGGTCAGGTGCAGCGTGGACGGGAACAGGAAGCTAAACACCACGGCCGTTAAGGCTGCAGAGAAGGTTCCCAGAAGATACAGGAACAGAATAGGGCGAATGTTGGTTTTTTGTCCGTGCTGGTGGTTGGCAATCGATGCCATGACCAGCATCAGAACCAGTACCGGCGCGACGGCTTTCAGGGCGCCCACAAACAGCGTCCCGAGCAGCCCCGTGGCCTCCGCAGCAGGTTTTGACACCATGGCCAGCAGAATACCCAGCACCAGTCCTACCAGAATTTGTTTAACCAGACTTCCCTGCGCCAGGCGCGCAAAAAGACCCGTCGATTGTGTGCTCATACATTATTCCTGAGTGAAATTGCGTTCCATCCTGGATGTGCTCTAAGTCACATTTATGTCCGGATGTAAGTAAATGTTTGCCTGGTTGAGTATTAGGGAAAGTGCGAGAGGAGGGAAGCGTAAAATGCTGGATTTTACGTGTTGCATCATATTTTTTAACTACCGCGTTACGAAAGTGTGTTCACCCTCTCCCAGTGGGAGAGGGCCGGGGTGAGGGGATTACTCCACCTGCTGCTTCTTATCGTGCTGGCGGTTAACCCAGGTATTGATAATCAGCGTCACGATCAGAATGCCAAACACCACGCCGAGCGAAATGGCGATCGGAATATGGTAGAAATCGACGATCAGCATCTTGATACCGATAAACACCAGGATCACCGACAGACCGTACTTCAGCATCGAGAAGCGCTCCGCCGCGCCCGCCAGCAGGAAGTACATCGCACGCAGGCCGAGAATGGCGAACAGGTTTGAGGTCAGGACGATGAACGGGTCGGTGGTCACCGCGAAGATAGCCGGGATGCTGTCTACGGCGAAAATCACGTCGCTCAGCTCAACCAGGATCAGCACCAGCAGCAGCGGGGTGGCAAACAGCAGGCCGTTCTTGCGTACGAAGAAGTGCTCGCTCTCGATCTTGTCGGTCATGCGCAGATGGCTGCGGATCCACTTCACCAGCGGGCGATCACCAATCGCAGAGCCGTCCTCTTTCGCCAGCGCCATTTTGACCCCGGTGAACAGCAGGAACGCGCCGAAGACGTACAGCAGCCATTCGAACTGGGTAATCAGCCAGCTGCCGGCGAAGATCATGATGGTACGCAGGATAATTGCACCCAGCACGCCGTAGACCAGCACGCGGCGCTGCAGGGCCGCAGGCACGGCGAAATAGCTGAACAGCATCAGCCAGACGAAGACGTTATCGACCGCCAGGGCTTTTTCAATCAGATAGCCGGTGAGGAAGGCGAGGGCCTGAGGATCGGCCACCGCGCGGCCTTCGGTCGAAGCCAGATACCACCAGAAGGCGGCACAGAAGAGCAGGGAGAGGGTGACCCACACCAGCGACCAGGCCGCAGCCTGTTTCATGGTCATGCCGTGCGCGCCGCGACGCCCCTGTAAAAAGAGGTCGATCGCCAGCATGATGAGCACGACAACCGCGAATCCGCCCCACAACATGGGAGTGCCGACAGAATGCATA
The DNA here is from genome assembly GCF_002952735.2 of Enterobacter sp. SGAir0187. NCBI lineage: Bacteria > Pseudomonadati > Pseudomonadota > Gammaproteobacteria > Enterobacterales > Enterobacteriaceae > Enterobacter > Enterobacter sp. SGAir0187. The sequence continues at coordinate 3,216,909 of NZ_CP025034.2, forward strand.
CTATTTTCCTTACACATAAAAAACAAAAACGGCCATGGTCAGAAGACGATAGCCGCTAGCTTTTTATGCATAGACCTCGCCTTCCGGCAAGGTCTCACTTACAACCACGAGGGTTGCCCGGCGACCGGATGCGATATTGCACGCATCGTAATGACGATCCACCGGCGAAGAAGTTACTCCCCTTTGCAGGTAACAAAATATGTCAGACCATCGGTTTCGTCAATGGTCTGCGCCGTTTCATTACACAGCTTTACGCGATAACTTCCGCGCTCACGCCGTCTGCCGGGAATACCACGCCGGTCTGACGGCGGATCTCCGTTTGCAGCTTCGCCGTGGTGCGGCTCACCGCAAGGCCTGGGTGATTCACTTCGTTGTCTTCCACCAGACGGGCGAAGACCTCTGCCTCATAGAGCATAGTGTTAATATGCTGAGGCTGCGTCAGCTCCTGCGCTTTGCCGCCGCGCGGCACGAAGCTTACCTTCTGGCACTCGGAGATCTTCTCGATGACCAGCGAGCCCGCTTCGCCCTGAATTTCGCTCGGCAGCACGGAATCACTCACCTTGGAGTGCTGCAGCGTGACGCTGAAATCACCGTAATCCAGCACCGCGACACCGTGCGCATCCACGCCGCTCTCCAGCAGGCTGGCGGTGGCCGTGACGCCGTGCGGCTCGCCCCACAGGGCCACGGCAGAGGCCAGGCAATAGAAACCGATATCCATAATCGAGCCGTTAGAGAAGGCCGGATTAAAGGTGTTCGGGTTCTCGCCGTCGAGATAGCGCTGGTAGCGCGACGAGTACTGGCAGTAGTTGATAAAGGCTTTGCGCACTTTGCCCACCTTCGGCAGGGACTGCTGCAGCAGCAGGAAATTCGGCAGGCTGGCGGTTTTGAAGGCTTCGAACAGCACCACCTGGTTTTCGCGGGCAAGCGCGATGGCGGCTTCCACTTCTTCGATGTTCGACGCCAGCGGCTTCTCGCAAATCACATGCTTTTTATGGCTGAGGAACAGCTTCGTTTGCGGGAAGTGCAGGGAGTTCGGGCTGGCGATATAGACCGCGTCAATGGCGTCACTTTGCGCCATGTCATCAAGCGAGGTGAAGAGATGCTCGACGAGGTAATCGTTGGCAAAACTCTGCGCCTGCTCAAGGCTGCGGGAATAGACTGCGGTAAGTTTCAGTTTGCCGGTTTCGTGGGCGGCGTCGACGAACTGGCGCGTGATCCAGTTCGTTCCAATGACTGCGAAACGTATCATAAACGTTTACGTACTCCGTAGCGGGGAACCTTTAGCCACTGTAGCACGTCATCATGACAATTCGCGTGCGCTATTCCGCATTACCTTTTAACGATAAATGCGTAAGCCACAGACGGGTATCAAACTCCAGCTGGTGGTACTGCGGCTCCATGTGACAGCACAGGGAATAGAACGCTTTGTCGTGCTCTTTCTCTTTCAGGTGCGCCAGCTCGTGCACCACGATCATCCGCAGAAAGGCTTCCGGCGCGTTGCGGAAAACCGTCGCGACGCGGATTTCGGCCTTCGCCTTCAGCTTGCCGCCCTGCACGCGGGAGACGGCGGTGTGCAGGCCGAGCGCGTTTTTCAGCACGTGGATCTTGTTGTCGTACATCACCTTGTTGATCGGCGGGGCGCTCTTCAGATACCGGTTTTTCAGATCCTGCGTATACTGCCAGAGGGCCTTATCGGTCGCGAAATCGTGGGTGCCGGGGTAGCGTTTTTCCAGCACCGCGCCCAGCTTCTGCTCGGCAATCAGGCTGCGAACCTGAGTCAGTAAATGCTCCGGGTAGCCCTGGAGATAAGTAAGTTGGTTCATCAACGCCCCAAATCGACAATAAAACGGGTATACTCACGCACCCTTTTCAGGGATAACGCCGAAATTTTACCATTCAGGAGGGCCGATGAGCCACTTAGACAACGGTTTCCGTTCACTCAACCTTAAACGTTTCCCGGAAACGGACGACGTTAACCCGCTTCAGGCGTGGGAAGCGGCGGATGAATATCTGCTGCAGCAGTTGGATGACACTGAAATCCGCGGCCCGGTTTTGATCCTGAATGACGCGTTTGGCGCCCTGGGCTGTGCCCTGGCGGAACACACGCCGTACAGTATCGGCGACTCCTACCTGAGCGAACTGGCGACGCGTGAAAACCTGCGCCATAACGACATCGACGAATCCAGCGTGAAGTTCCTCGACAGCACCGCGGACTACCCGCAGGCGCCGGGCGTGGTGCTCATCAAAGTGCCAAAAACCATGGCGCTGCTGGATCAGCAGCTGCGCGCGCTGCGTAAGGTCATCACACCAGAAACCCGCATCATCGCGGGTGCCAAAGCGCGCGATATTCACACCTCGACGCTGGAGCTGTTCGAGAAGGTCCTTGGCCCAACCACCACGACGCTGGCCTGGAAAAAAGCGCGCCTGATCAACTGTACGTTCGCCGCACCCGAGCTGGCCGACGCGCCAGAAACGCTGAGCTGGAAGCTGGAAGGGACAGACTGGACCATCCACAACCACGCGAACGTCTTCTCCCGCACCGGTCTGGATATCGGGGCGCGTTTCTTCATGGAACATCTGCCGGAAAATCTGGAAGGGGAAATTGTCGATCTGGGCTGCGGCAACGGCGTGATCGGCCTGACGCTGCTGGCGAAGAACCCGGAGGCCAGCGTGGTGTTCAGCGACGAATCGCCGATGGCGGTGGCCTCCAGCCGTCTGAACGTAGAAACCAATATGCCGGACGCGCTGGACCGCTGCGAGTTTATGATCAACAACGCGCTGTCGGGCGTAGAGCCTTTCCGCTTCAACGCCGTGTTCTGTAACCCGCCGTTCCACCAGAAGCATGCCCTGACGGATAACGTCGCCTGGGAGATGTTCCACCACGCGCGCCGTTGCCTGAAAATTAACGGCGAGCTGTACATCGTGGCGAACCGCCACCTGGACTACTTCCACAAGCTGAAGAAGATTTTCGGTAACTGCGTCACCATTGCGACGAACAATAAGTTTGTGGTGTTGAAAGCGGTGAAACTGGGGCGCCGTCGGTAAGATCGCTTCGCCTGGCGGCGCTTCGCTTGCACAGGCCTACGGTTTTGTAGGCCCGGTAAGCGCAGCGCCACCGGGCAATGTTCTAGATCACCAGAGCTAACTTCGTCCCCTGCGCAATTGCCCGCCGCGCATCCAGCTCCATCGCCACGTCACACCCGCCAATCAGATGCACCGTTTTACCGGCCTCGCGCAGCGGATCGGCCAGATCGCGCTTTGGCTCCTGCCCGGCACATAAAATGACATGATCCACGCGCAGCAGCTGCGGCTCGCCGCCGATCGTGACGTGTAGACCCGCGTCGTCGATCTTCTGATAGCTGACCGCCGGGATCATCTTCACCCCGCGCGAGAGCAGGGTGGCGCGGTGGATCCAGCCGGTGGTTTTGCCCAGCCCTTCGCCCGGCTTGCTGGCTTTACGCTGCAGCATCACGATCTGGCGCGGGCTTTTTGGCAGCTGCGGCCCTTCGGGGCGCAGGCCGCCGGACTGGCTGAGGCTGGTATCAATCCCCCATTCGACGCAAAACTCAGCAATGTTCTGGCTGGTCGCCTCGCCTGGCTGGCTCAAATACATGGCGGTATCAAAGCCGATCCCGCCGCAGCCGATAATCGCCACCTTCTCGCCAACCGGTACTTTGTCACGCAGCACGTCGAGATAGCTCAGCACTTTTGGATGATCGATACCCTCGATCGCAGGTGTGCGCGGTACGATCCCGCTCGCCAGGATCACCTCATCGAAATCAGTCAGATCCGCCGCCCCGACAAACTGGTTAAGCCGCAGCTCGACGCCCGTCAGCTCGATCATTCGGCGGTAGTAGCGCAGCGTTTCATAGAACTCCTCTTTGCCGGGGATCTGTTTGGCGATATTGAACTGCCCGCCAATCTCCCCCAGCGCATCAAACAGCGTCACGCCGTGCCCGCGCGAGGCGGCATTGACCGCAAACGCCAGGCCCGCCGGGCCAGCACCCACGACGGCCAGGCGTTTTTTATTGACCGCCGGAACGATCGGCATTTTGGTTTCATGGCAGGCGCGGGGGTTAACCAGGCAGGAGGTGACCTTCCCGACGAAGATCTGATCCAGACAGGCCTGATTACAGCCGATGCAGGTGTTGATCTCATCCGCACGGCCGCTTTGCGCTTTGGACAGCAGCTCGGCATCGGCGAGGAACGGACGCGCCATCGAGACCATGTCGGCATCGCCGCGTGAAATCACATCGTCCGCCACCTGCGGATCGTTAATGCGGTTGGTGGTGACCAGCGGAACGGACACTTTCCCTTTCAGCCTGCGCGTTACCCAGCTGAACGCCGCGCGCGGCACCGGCGTGGCGATGGTCGGAATGCGCGCCTCGTGCCAGCCGATGCCGGTGTTGATAATCGTGGCGCCCGCGGCTTCTATCGCCTGCGCCAGCTGCACGGTTTCGTCAAACGTGCCGCCGCCCTCAACCAGGTCGAGCATCGACAGGCGGAAGATGATGATAAAGTCCGCGCCCGCGCGTTCGCGCACGGCACGCACGACTTCTACAGCAAAGCGCATCCGGCGGGCATAGTCGCCGCCCCATTCGTCGTCGCGCTGGTTAGTGCGGGCGGCCAGAAACTCGTTAATCAGATAGCCTTCAGACCCCATCACCTCAACGCCGTCGTAGCCCGCTTCACGCGCCAGCGCGGCGCAGCGGGCGAAGTCGTCAATCAAGGCCAGGATCTCGTCGTGGCTCAGGGCATGCGGAGTGAAGCGGTTAATTGGTGCCTGAATGGCCGATGGCGCGACCAGATTCGGCTGATAGCTGTAGCGTCCGGTGTGCAGAATTTGCAGGGCGATTTTTCCGCCCTCGTTGTGTACCGCGTCGGTCACAATGCGGTGGTGCGGCAGCTGTGACGCATCGTTCAGCACCGCGCCGCCCTCCATGCCGACGCCGGAAGGGGCAGGGGCCACGCCGCCGGTGACGATCAGCGCTACTCCATGGCGGGCGCGTTCGGCATAGAAGGCTGCCAGACGCTCGGCCCCGTCCGGATGCTCCTCCAGCCCGGTGTGCATCGAGCCCATCAACACGCGGTTTTTGAGTGTGGTGAACCCCAGATCGAGGGGGGCGAATAACGACGGGTAGCGGCTCATAGTCTCTTCCAGTGTAAAATTATTGTTATGTGGTCGGATGAGTTACTAATTTAGCCAGCGAGGAGTAAAAGGGAAAAGGCGAATGCAGTGATTGTGATGGGATTCAAATATTGGTGTGGCCTGATGCCCTCACCCTAACCCTCTCCCACGGGGAGAGGGGACGTAATCTCCCTCTCCCTTAGGGAGAGGGCCGGGGTGAGGGGGATGTCCGCACCAGCCCCGGCGCCTGCCACATCGACGTGGTCAGTCCGCTGTCCACCAGCCCGAGCTGGTCCGCGTATACCGCCTGCCATTTCTGCATCATGCCGTCGTACAGTTCGCGATGTACCGGGTTTGGCGTGAACTCGCGGCTCCATTTCACCAGCCGCTCGCCCGTCGAGGCCATATCGGCAAACAGCCCCGCGCCAACGCCTGCCGCAATGGCGCAGCCCAGCGCCGTGGCCTCTTTGACCTCCGGCACGCGCACCGGCAGGCCGGTGACGTCGCTTAAAATCTGACTCCACAGCGCACCTTTCGAGCCCCCGCCCGCAAAGACCAGACTTTCAAACGTCACGCCGGAGAAGTGGGAAATCTGCGCCAGGTTACAGGCCGAGACGATCGCCGCGTTCTCCTCCAGGGCGCGGAACAGCGTCGCTTTGTTGCACTTTTCCGGGTCGATGGAGAGGTTAATAAACGACGGCGCGGCGTGGTACCACTGCTTAAAATGCATGGCGTCGGAGAAGATTGGCATCACCCCGTGGGAGCCCGCCGGCACCCGGCTGGCCATCTCTTCCAGCAGGGAATAGGTGTCCATCCCCATCCGCTCGGCAATCAGCTTTTCCTCGGCGCAGAAGGCATCGCGGAACCAGCGCATGGTCAGCCCGGTAAAGAAGCTGATCGACTCCGCCTGCGCCATGCCGGGAATCACATGCGGATTCACCCGAATGTTCATGCCAGGGTCGGTGCGCACCTGCGGCAGGTTCACCACCTGCTGCCAGAAGGTACCGCCCAGCACGGCTGTTTGTCCGGCGCGGACTACCCCCAGACCCAGGCAGCCCAGCTGCACGTCGCCGCCGCCCATGATGACCGGCGTGCCTTCGCGCAGGCCGCTTTGCTGTGCGGCCTCTCGGGTGATAGCGCCCAGCACGGTGCCGGTCTCTTTTACCGGGGAGAGAATATCGGCACGCAGCCCGGCCATGTCCAGCAGCGCCGGACGCCAGTCGCGGGAGAAGAGATCCAGCATGCCGGTGGTGCCCGCGTTAGACGGGTCGACCGCCAGCTCGCCGGAGAGCTTCGCTGCCAGCCAGTCGCTGATCATGGTGATGGTGGCGGCGCTGCGGTAAATATCCGGACGATGGTGTGCCAGCCACAGCAGGCGCGGCATCGCGCTCAGCGCCAGCGTCTGGCCGGAGACGTCATACACTTCGGATTCAAAATGATTGTCGTGGATCTCTTTGAGTTCAGCCACCTCGCGGCTGGCGCGGGCGTCGACGTTGGCGCAGGCCCAGATGGCCTCGCCGTCGCGGTCGTAAAGCACTATCCCTTCGCGCATGGAGCAGCAGGCGACGGACTGAATATCCGCCGCGCCCAGATTCGCGCGCTCTAGCGCCTGATGAATGCACCGGCAGGCCAGCTGCCAGTTGGTGTCGAGGTCGAACTCCATCGACCCCGGCACGTTCTCCACGCTCAGGTGCTTCCACTCGGCCTGGCCGACGGAAATCTGTTTGCCCTGCAAATCGAAAATCACGGCGCGAACGCTGCCGGTCCCTGCATCTAACGCTAAAAGGTAACTCATGAGCTTGCCTCGCTGTTAGCGCAGGGCGGGCTCTCACTTGGCCAGAGCCAGCACCGCGCGGGCTGTTGTCTCTTCCGTCACCAGGCCATTGATACGGCGACCCTTCAGTGCGGCATAAATCGCATCGGCTTTCTCTTCCCCTCCGGCCACGCCAACGATGGTGGGCAGCTGCGCCAGCTCATCAAGCGAGACGCCGAGTAATTCTTTATGGATCTCCAGCTCCTCGACGCACTCCCCATCGGCATTGAGGAAATAGCCGAGAATGTCGCCGACCGCGCCTTTGCGGGCGTACATCAGCTGCTCGCCTTCGCTGATATAGCCGGAGCGCAGGATCGTGGCGTCACGGCGCTGGTTGACTGAACCAATACCAACTACCGCCACGTCAGCGGCGGTGGCGGCGAGGATCACGTCCCGCACGCTGGTTTCGCGTTTTAAGATCCCGGCCACTTCGGCGGATGACACGCGAAGCGGGGCAGGGATCATGCTGACGCTGCAGGCCGCGTCCAGCTGGCCGATACCGGTCATATAGGGCCCGACGCCGCCGGAGAGCGTCACGAGGCGGATCTGTTGCGAGCTGATAAAGCCGCTTAAGTGTTGCAGACTGCTCATGGTGGTTTCACCGAATCCCACCGCCAGCAGCTGGCCGGGCTCCAGCACGCCCATCAGAGACTGCGCCGCGCCAATGCCCAGCCGCACGTTCATCGGCGGGGTATTCAGGGCGGGCATCACGCGCACCAGCTTCAGGCCAAAGCGCTGCTGTAGCTCGGTTTCCAGCGCCAGACAGCCCTCGTAGCGGGAGTTGATCTGCACGCGGATCACCCCGGACTGACGGCCTTTCTCCAGCAGGCGGGAGATTTTTAATCGCGGCAGCCCGAGGCGTTCGCCGATATCGTTCTGCGTCAGCCCGTCGTGGTAGTAACACCAGGCCACGCGCGCCACCAGCTCCTCTTCCGCCAGCGCCAGCCCGGCAAACCGTCCTTCTTCCGCAGTGCGTTTATCGCTCATAGTTGAACTCTTATAAAAATTTAGATCATATGTTCGTGATGGCGCGAAGGGAATGTGTGAGCCACGCGACAAAACGGATCATTTCGATCGTTTCTGGTTTATCTGAATCTCAATCGATAAAACTGTGATCCCTGCACGGTTGTAAATATAGTTCACCGTCTACGCTTTTGAACATTATTAAATCTAAAAATCATTTGTTCAATAGCGGAGCGATGATGACCTCACTTCTCGACGCGCGGAATATCAGCAAGCAGTTCTCAGGCGTGCCGGTTCTAAAAGGCATTGATTTCACGCTGCTTGCGGGCCAGGTGCACGCGCTGATGGGCGGAAACGGCGCGGGAAAATCGACGCTGATGAAGATCATCGCCGGGGTCGAGACGCCGGACGGCGGTGAACTTTCCGTCGAGGGGCAGTCATATGCGCGGCTCACGCCCGTACAGGCGCACAGGCTTGGCATTTACCTGGTGCCGCAGGAGCCGCTGCTGTTCCCTAACCTGACGGTGCGGGAAAATATCCTGTTCCGCCTGCCGCGCGAGCGCGATCGGGAAAAGCGGCTGGCGGAAAAACTTGAGCAACTGCAGTGCCAGCTTAACCTCGACGCAGTCGCCAGCACCCTGGAAGTGGCGGATCAGCAGATGGTGGAGATCCTGCGAGGATTAATGCGCAACGCCCGGATCCTGATCCTCGACGAACCTACGGCCTCTCTCACGCCGGGCGAAACCGAACGGCTGTTCCGCCAGATCCGCGCCCTGCAGGCGCTCGGGGTCGGGATTGTTTTTATCTCCCATAAGCTGCCGGAAATTCGCATGCTTTCGAGTCACGTCTCGGTGATGCGCGACGGCGCGGTGGTGCTGAGCGGCGAAACCGCGCAGTTCGACGATAACGCCCTGATTGCTGCCATGACGCCGGTGAGCCGGGAGAAATCCCTCAGCGATACGCAAAAGCTGTGGCTGGCGCTGCCGGGCAACCGTCGCACCCAGCCGCAGGACTTTCCGGTGCTGCGGGTGGAGGATCTCACCGGGGAAGGGTTTATCGATCTGAGCCTTGAGATCTACGCCGGAGAGATCGTCGGCCTTGCCGGGCTGGTGGGCTCCGGGCGCACCGAGTTTGCCGAAACGCTCTATGGCCTGCGGCCGGTACGCGGGGGCCGCGTCTGGCTGGAGAATCAGGAGATCACCGGCGATCCGGTAAGTTCGCGCCTGGAAAAAGGGCTGATCTACCTGCCGGAAGACAGGCAGGTGTCCGGCCTGTTCCTCGATGCGCCGATCCGCTGGAACACCGTGGCGCTGAACGAGCCTTCAATTTGGCAGCAGCGCAAGCGGGAGTCTGCGGTGGTGGAGCGCTATCACCGGGCGCTGGGGATCAAGCTCAACCATGCGGATCAAACCGTGCGCACGCTCTCCGGCGGCAACCAGCAGAAGGTACTGCTGGCGCGCTGTCTGGAGGCCAATCCTTTACTACTGATCGTTGATGAACCGACGCGCGGCGTGGACGTGGCGGCGCGCGCGGATATCTACCAGCTGATAAAAAGCGTGGCGGCACAGAACGTGGCGGTACTGATGATCTCAAGCGATCTCGACGAGTTTCCCGGCCTTGCGGACCGGGTGCTGGTGATGCATCAGGGCGTGCTCAGTGGCGAGCTGCCGCGCCACGCCGTCAGCCTCGACAGGATGATGGCGCTGGCGTTCGGAGGGCAAGCATGAAGACCTTACTCAAAAACCGCGAGCTGAGCGCGTTTCTCGCCATTCTGGCGCTGTTCGCCGTGCTGGTGGCGCTGAACCCGTCCTACCTGAGTCTGCAGACGCTGGGGATGATCTTCGCCAGCGCGCAGATCCTTATCCTGCTGGCCATCGGCGCGGCGCTGGTCATGCTGACCCGCAATATTGATGTGTCCGTCGGCTCCATCGTCGGGCTGTCCGCCATTGCCGTCGGCGTGGCGCTTAATAGCGGCTACAGCCTGCCCGTTTCCATTCTCTTCGCGCTGTCCATCGGCGCGCTGGCCGGGGCGTTCAACGGGTTTCTGGTGGTGGGGCTGCGCATCCCGGCGATTGTCGCCACCCTCGGCACGCTGGGACTGTACCGCGGGGCGATGCTGCTCTGGACCGGTGGGAAGTGGATAGAAGGGCTGCCGCCGGGGCTGAAATCCCTCTCTGAGCCTGCCGCCGTCGGCATTTCGCCGCTCGGCATGGTGGTGTTGATCATCGCGGCCACCGGCGCGTGGACGCTGTCGCGCACAGCGTTCGGGCGTGATTTCTACGCGGTGGGGGATAACCTCGCCGCAGCGCGCCAACTGGGCGTGGCGGTGAACCGCACCCGCATGATTGCCTTTACCCTGAACGGCATGCTGGCGGCCTGCGCCGGGATCGTCTTTGCCGCGCAGATTGGCTTTGTGCCCAACCAGACGGGCAGCGGGCTGGAGATGAAGGCCATCGCCGCCTGCGTGCTCGGCGGTATTTCGCTGCTGGGCGGCACGGGCACGCTGGTTGGCGCGCTGCTCGGCGCCTTCTTCCTGACCCAAATCGACACCGTGCTGGTGCTGTTCAGACTTCCGGCATGGTGGAACGACTTTATCGCCGGGCTGGTGCTGCTGGGCGTGCTGGTGCTCGACGGGCGCTTGCGCCAGGCGCTGGCGCGTCATCAGCGGGCGCTGAAGTACGGTCGCTTCCAGCCGGGTAACAAAGGGGGAAAGCACGTCACCCCATTTCCCAAACGCAAAAAAGAGGTGGCGTAAATGAGGCTTAACTGGGAAAGCGCGCTGCTGATTTTACTGGTGCTGGAGATCCTGCTCTTCGGCGCCATCAACCCGCGCATGCTCGACATCAACATGCTGTTGTTCAGCACCAGCGATTTTATCTGCATTGGCATCGTGGCGCTGCCGCTGACGCTGGTGATTATCAGCGGCGGGATCGACATTTCGCTGGGCTCGACCATCGGCCTTTGCGCGATTGCGCTGGGGGTGATGATGCAGGCAGGGTGGCCGATGGCGGTCGCCATCCCGCTGACGCTACTGCTGGGACTGCTGTGCGGGCTGGTAAACGCGGCGCTGATCCACTACACCGGCATCAGCCCGCTGGTGATTACCCTCGGCACGCTTTACCTCTACGGCGGCGGGGCGCTGCTGCTCTCCGGCATGGCGGGTGCGACGGGCTATGAGGGCATCGGCGGCTTCCCGGACAGTTTTACCGCCTTCGCTAACCTCACGGTGTTGGGCCTGCCGATCCCATTGGTCTTGTTCGCGGTGATTACCGTCTTCTTCTGGCTCATTACCCACCGCGGGCGCTTTGGGCGCCATCTGTTCCTGATTGGGCAGAACCCGCGTGCGGCACGCTATGCGGCGCTGTCGGTGAACGGCATGCCGTATGCGCTGTACGGCCTGGTGGGCGTTGCCTCTGCGATTGCCGCGCTGGTAATGGTCTCCTATTTCGGCTCCGCGCGTTCGGATCTGGGGCGCGATTTACTGATGCCTGCGCTCACCGCCGCCGTACTCGGCGGGGCCAATATCTACGGCGGTTCAGGTTCGGTTGTCGGTACGGCGCTGGCGGCACTGCTGGTGGGGTATCTCCAGCAGGGTTTACAGATGGTCGGTATCCCCAACCAGGTGTCGAGCGCGCTGTCAGGGGCGCTGCTGGTTGTGGTGGTGATGGGACGTTCGCTGAGTCTGCACCGCGAATGGGTGCGATCTCTCTTTAGAAAACTATCCGGAGCGTAAGATGAAAACAAAACTGTTCGTCCTTGCAATGGCCCTCAGCTTCGCCTCGGCGCAGGCGGCGGACCGCATTGCCTTTATCCCGAAGCTGGTGGGCGTCGGCTTCTTCACCAGCGGCGGCAACGGCGCGAAAGAGGCGGGGAAAGATCTTGGCGTGGACGTGACCTACGACGGTCCGACCGAGCCGAGCGTCTCCGGCCAGGTGCAGCTCATCAATAACTTCGTCAACCAGGGCTATAACGCCATCATCGTCTCCGCCGTGTCCCCGGACGGTCTCTGCCCGGCGCTGAAGCGCGCGATGCAGCGCGGCGTCAAAGTCCTGACCTGGGATTCCGACACCAAACCGGAGTGCCGCAGCATCTACATCAACCAGGGTACGCCGGAACAGCTGGGCGGCCTGCTGGTGGAGATGGCGGGCAAGCAGGTCACCAAACCGAACGCTAAAGTGGCGTTCTTCTACTCCAGCCCCACGGTTACCGATCAGAACCAGTGGGTGAAAGAGGCAAAGGCCAAAATCGAGAAAGATCATCCGCAGTGGCAGGTCGTGACGACCCAGTTTGGCTATAACGACGCCACCAAATCCCTGCAAACCGCCGAGGGGATCTTAAAAGCGTATCCGGATCTGGATGCGATCATCGCCCCGGACGCCAACGCCCTGCCTGCCGCGGCGCAGGCGGCGGAAAACCTGAAGCGGGAAGGGGTGGCGATTGTCGGCTTCAGCACGCCAAACGTGATGCGTCCGTACGTTGAGCGCGGCACGGTGAAGGCCTTTGGCCTGTGGGATGTGGTGCAACAGGGCAAAATTGCGGTCAATGTCGCCGATCGTTTGCTGAAAAAAGGCGATCTTAACGTCGGCGACAGCGTGGACGTAAAAAACATCGGGGCGCTGAAGGTCGAGCCGAACAGCGTGCAGGGCTACCAGTATGAGGCGAAGGGCAACGGCATCGTGCTGCTGCCGGAGCGGGTGGTGTTCACCAAAGAGAACATCAGCAAATACGATTTCTGACGGGGGAGCAAATGGCTGATTTAGACGATATCAAAGACGGTAAGGATTTTGGCATCGGCACGCCGCAGGTCAACGTGCCGTTCACGCTAAAGGGCTGCGGCTCGCTGGACTGGGGCATGCAGTCCCGCCTGGCGCGCATCTTTAACCCGCAGAGCAACCGTACGGTGATGCTGGCCTTTGACCACGGCTACTTTCAGGGGCCGACCACCGGCCTTGAGCGTATCGACCTCTCCATTGCGCCGCTGTTCGGTGAAACCGACGTGCTGATGTGTACCCGCGGCATCCTCAGGAGCCAGGTGCCTGCTGCGACCAATAAACCGGTGGTGCTGCGCGCCTCCGGTGGTAACTCGATTCTGGGCGAGCTGTCCAACGAATGCGTGGCGGTGGCGATGGAAGATGCCCTGCGCCTGAACGTCTGCGCCGTGGCGGCGCAGGTCTATATCGGAAGCGAGTTTGAGCATCAGTCGATCAACAACATCATCAAGCTGGTGGACGCGGGTGCGCGCTACGGCATGCCGACGCTGGCGGTGACGGGCGTGGGGAAAGAGATGGCGCGGGACGCGCGCTATTTCTCGCTGGCCAGCCGCATCGCCGCCGAAATGGGGGCGCAGTTCGTCAAAACCTACTACGTGGACGAGGGCTTTGAAAAGGTGACCGCCAGCTGCCCGGTGCCGATTGTCATCGCCGGGGGCAAAAAGCTGCCGGAGCACGAGGCGCTGGAGATGTGCTGGCGCGCGATTGACCAGGGGGCATCCGGCGTGGACATGGGGCGCAACATCTTCCAGTCCAGCGCGCCGCTCGCCATGCTGAAGGCGGTAAAAAAAGTGGTTCACGAGAACTGGAATGCCCGCGATGCGTTCCAGTTCTGGCAGGAAGAGAAACAGGGAGAAGCAAAATGAACGTGACGCTGGTTGAAATCAACATCAAGCCCGAGCGGGTGGCCGAGTTTCTGGAGGTGTTTCGCGCCAACCACGAGGGCGCAATCAGGGAGCCGGGGAACCTGCGCTTTGACGTGTTGCAGGACCCGAGGGTGAAAACCCGCTTCTTTATCTACGAGGCCTATAAAGACGAAGAGGCGGTGCTGGCGCATAAGCAAACGCCGCACTATCTGGCGTGCGTGAATAAGCTCGAGGAGCTGATGTCGGAGCCGCGCAAAAAACGCAGTTTTGTGGGATTGTTGCCCGAGTAGCGGCTTTGCCCGGTGGCGCTTACGCTTACCGGGCCTACGGGTACTGGGGGGGATTTTATAGGCCGGGTAAGCGCAGCGCCACCCGGCGTTGTTCAGGCCAGCTCCAGCAGCTTCACTTGCGCCGTTGCCCCCGGCATCAACTGCTGCAAATTGTTGACCAGCTCTTGCCCTGCCTCTTCCAGTGCCGCAAGCGGCATCGACGGCAGGCTTTCAAGGATAAACCACATCGATTGCGCCTGGCTGTCCAGGCGGGTCCGTATCCCCTGTCGCCAGTTCCAGCGGCGGCAGGTGACGCCGAGGTCGTCACGCCAGATGACCTCGCCCGGTTCAGGATGTTCCACCACCGGCTCTCCCTCTTTGAAGGTATCAAATGGCTCGCTGCCGTCGGCCAGCGTAAGACGCGGCGCGCCTGCATAAGCCGCGAGATTTTCTCCGCCGACCGGAATGGCGTAGCGAATACTCACCGCGTTATAGATATCCACGACCGGATCCAACGACGGCAGCGAACCGTCTTTCAGTACCCGCTTACGCAGGGCCGCGGCCGAGCAAGGCGTGCGTTTCGGTTTAGCGCCGAAGGCTTTGAATACGTTATCCCAGTCCGAAAGGTGTACATCAGCCCACGGCACATCATCATTTAACATCTGCTGGCAGGCTTGCGCCAGCGCGGCGGGCGCAACCTCCGGGCAGGCAATCGGCGTGGCTTCAACCAGAATGCTCAAAGCCCGAAAGCCGGGCGCAATGTCGGCAAGTCGTGAATCTATTGACGGCGTTACGAGAGACATAAATAATCCTGTATTGACTGTTTTATACCATGGTAGTGACCAATGACTGATAAAGTCAATATAATGACTGATTCGGGTGCCGATGTTGCCCAGGTAAGCCTGGCCGTGGCGAACCGCATCCGCAACTGGCGTAAAGAGAAAAAGCTGTCGCTGGACGAGCTGTCCCGCCGAGCCAGCGTCAGCAAAGGCATGCTGGTAGAGATCGAAAAGGGCGGAGCCAATCCCAGCATCGCCATTTTGTGCAAGCTGGCCGCCGCGCTCGGTATCTCTGTGGCTGATATCGTTAATGTTTCCAGCGAGCCCCCGGTGCACGTTATCGAAGAAGAGGTGATTCCGGTGCTGTGGCAGGGCGCGCTGGGTGGATGCGCCAGACTGCTGGCGGGTACCGCGGGACCTGACATGATTGAGCTATGGCAGTGGGAGATGCAGCCCGGAGAACGGTTTACCTCTTCGGGGCATCCGGCGGGAACTTTTGAGCTGCTGCACGTAAACGAGGGCGTGTTAACGCTGACGGTGGATGAGACGATGACCCAGGTTAACGCTGGTGCGTCGGCGGTGGCGAAAACGGAAGCCGCGCACGGCTATGCCAATGAAGGCGATACCGTGCTTCGCTTCACCATGACGGTGGCGGAGTTTCACCGATAAAAAACTGCCGGGTAGCGTAACGCCACCCGGCGTTGATTACGCCTCTTCCACGCTCACCCGCAGCGCCGCCAGCGCTTTACGTGCCGCTTTCAGCACCTGCTCACACTGCTCAATCGTCAGCGTCAGCGGCGGTTCAATGCGGATGGTTTTCGAGTTGTTGAGCGTTCCGGCGACCAGTACCCGCTGGCGGAACATCTCGCTCGCGAAGCTGTAGCCGATTTCATTGTCAACAAACTCAATCGCCATCAGCATTCCTTTCCCACGTGCCTCCTGCACCAGATCCGGATACTCCCGACCTAGCTGACGGAAGCCGTCCAGCAGCATGTCGCCTTTCTGCTCCGCCTGCGCAGGCAGGTTTTGCTCCAGCAGCACGTTGATGGTCGCCAGCGCCGCCGCACAGGCCAGCGGGTTACCGCCAAAGGTGGTGGTATGCAGGAACGGATTGTCGAACAGCACCGAGAACACCTCTTCGGTAGCCACCGTCGCGCCAATCGGCATGACGCCGCCGCCCAACGCCTTCGCCAGGCAAAGGATGTCCGGCTGAACGTTCTCGTGCTCGCAGGCAAACATCTTGCCGGTGCGCCCCATCCCGGTCTGGACTTCGTCGAGGATCAGCAGCGCGCCAAACTCATCGCACAGCTGACGCACGGCAGGCAGATAGCCCTGCGGAGGGAGGATGACGCCGCCTTCACCCTGAATCGGCTCCAGGATCACCGCCGCCACGTCATCGCCGGTTTTACGGCATTCACTCAGCACGGTGCGCATGGCGTTAATGTCACCGAACGGCACGTGGCGGAAGCCTGGCAGCAGCGGCATAAACGGTTTGCGGAAGGTGGATTTGGCGGTAGCAGACAGTGCGCCCAGGGATTTCCCGTGGAACGCGCCGCTGGTGGCGATAAAGGTGAATTTCCCGCGCGGCGACTGGTACGCTTTGGCGAGCTTAATCGCCGCTTCGACCGATTCCGTGCCGCTGTTGCTAAAGAAGCTGTATTTCAGTTTGCCGGGCGTTAAGGCCGCCAGCGTTTTCGCGAGCATGGCGCGAAGCGGGTCGAGCAGTTCCTGGCTATGGAGAGGTTGTTTCGCAAGTTGATTCTGTACGGCGGAAACCACAACTGGATTACGGTGCCCCACGTTGAAAATTCCAAAACCTCCCAGGCAATCGATAAACTCCTGTCCCTGGGTGTCGACAAGCGTGTTCAGACTTCCCGCTTGCCACTCTACGGCTCCGTAATCCCCGCCGGCGGTAACAGATTTGCGATACTCCAGAAAACCTGGATTGACGTGCTCTTTAAAGTAATCGATGACCTCTCGGTTAAGTTGTTTCATCTCCTCATGATCGAGCGTTCGCTTCTCAATGAGATTCAGTGCGTGCGCGGTACAGGCAAGAGCCGAGGCGCTGGAAGGTAACCTGTTCAAAATGTGCTCCCGGGGATCGCGTATCACATGATACTGGTTTAAGTATTGCAGGGATTACGCCACTTCAGATGCCTTAACGAAAATCGGGATAAACGCCAGGTTAAAATAATGTTGCACAATATTTAATCATGCCGATAGAAGCCAAACGAGATTTAGCGGTACGGGGCAGAGAGTATAAAGAAGGGGGTAAAAGCGCCGCTGCACTAAAGAAGTGCATACGCTGCGACTTAAGCGGGCATTAACGGGTCATGCTTTGTGGGTAATTTCTCTGCGAAAGTATTTGAAATCAATGGATTAAAAAATAGTACAAAAAGTATGGTTTAAGTCAAATCTGCGATCTCCATCAAGTTTAACAACTAAAGATAAATTGTTTACCGCCGAAAAAACAATGACTCACAAAATTAACATTCAAATAACCTGCAAGGGATGCACGCCATGTCCTCTCCAACCTATGTCACCCAGAATGAATATCCTCTGGACGATGACACCACCTTAATGTCTACCACAGACATCCACAGCTACATTACCCACGCCAACGACACCTTTGTGCAGGTGAGCGGTTACCAGCTCGATGAGCTGACGGGCCAGCCGCACAATATGGTGCGCCATCCCGATATGCCAAAAGCCGCGTTTGCCGATATGTGGTACACGCTGCAGCAGGGCGAGCCGTGGAGCGGTATTGTCAAAAACCGGCGCAAAAACGGTGACCATTACTGGGTGCGCGCTAACGCGGTGCCGATGGTGCGCCGCGGGCAGGTGACGGGCTATATGTCGATTCGCACCAGAGCCACAGCGGAAGAGATCGCCGCCGTGGAGCCGCTCTACCGGGCGCTGAACGACGGGCGCTGTAAAAAACGTATTCACAAAGGGCTGGTGGTGGGAAAGGGCTGGCTGGGTAAACTGCCGGCCATGCCGCTGCGCTGGCGCGTGCGCAGCGTGATGGCGGTGCTCTTTGCTGTGCTCGCCGCCACGCTGGTCGCGACCTCCGCCGGGTGGATGCCGCTCGCCGCTGCCGCGGTGGTGATGCTGCTGGGAATGCTGCTGTTTGAGCAACAGATTGTCCGCCCGGTAGAGAATGTGGCGCGACAGGCCCTGAAGGTCGCAACCGGTGAGCGCAATAGCGTGCAGCATCTGAACCGCAGCGACGAACTCGGCCTGACGCTGCGCGCGGTAGGGCAGCTTGGCCTGATGTGCCGCTGGTTAATCAATGACGTGTCGAGCCAGGTGGTGAGCGTCCGTGACGGCAGCGACAGGCTGGCGCAGGGAAATGAAGATCTGAACGATCGTACGCGTCAGACCGTCGCGAACGTGCAGCAGACCGTCGCGACAATGAACCAGATGGCCGCGTCCGTTCAGAGTAACTCCGAAACCGCCGCCGAGGTGGACAAACTCTCCGTGGCCGCGAGCAGCGCGGCAACGAAAGGGGGCAATGCGATGCAGACCGTCGTTAAAACGATGGATGACATTGCCGACAGCACACAGCGAATTGGCTCGATTACCTCTCTGATTAACGATATCGCTTTCCAGACCAATATTCTGGCGCTGAACGCGGCGGTTGAAGCGGCAAGGGCAGGCGAGCAGGGCAAAGGTTTTGCCGTGGTCGCGGGCGAAGTCCGTCATCTCGCCAGCCGCAGCGCCAGTGCAGCGAATGATATTCGTAAACTCATTGATGCCAGCGCCAGCAAGGTGCAGTCCGGCTCTGAGCAGGTACACGCTGCGGGCCGTACGATGGATGATATCGTTGTGCAGGTGAAAAACGTGACGCAGCTCATCGCCCAGATCAGCCACGCGACCTCCGGGCAGGCAACCGGGTTGTCAGAGTTAACCCGCGCGGTGGCCGAACTTGACAGCATCACGCAGAAAAACGCCGACCTGGTGGAGGAGAGCGCGCACATTTCTGCCATGGTGAAGCATCGCGCCGGACGTCTTAAGGATGCGGTGACCGTGCTCCATTGAGTCAGACATGTTCCAAAAAAGCCGTTTATACCATAAGGAGTAAACGGCTTTTTATTTTTCTCATTGTGATTATTAATGTGGTTTATTGTTAATTTAATATTAAATAACTAAAGAAAGTGCCTCAGTTATTTATTCCTGCCTAAGTCAGTTCTTCAGAATTCTGTTTCAAAAATACCCCGTTTGACGGTCTGGTAACGATCGATGAAGCAATATTAATAGCCTACACCTATTCATTGTGAGGGTTATGAAATAAAAAAACGATCAAACTCATAAAGTTAGCAAAATCGTTACCGATAACAGCGATCGTCTGAGAAATAATCACATCGATGGAGAAAATATGTTCTTACATGACGTAAAGATCGGCACGAAATTATTTCTGGCGTTTGGATTCTTTATTGTCCTGATGGCAATCAGCGCGAGCCTGTCTCTGCTGAGCCTGAACCGGGCTAATAACGGGATGCAATCCATTATTACCAGTGATTATCCGACCACGGTAAAAGCGAACCAGTTAATCGATAACTTCCAGGAATTTATTAGCACTCAACAGCTGATGCTGCTGGACGAGCAGGGTACCTACACGGGGCAATCTCAGCAGCGCCTGAAAGAGATCAGCGAGCATATCACGGTGATCCTGGGCGAGCTGAACAACGCCTTGCAGGATCAAAAGTCTCAGCAGGTGCTGGCGGATATCCGCAGCGTGCGCCAGCAGTATCTGGATTCGCGCTACCGCATTTTGCAGGCAGTGCAGAACAACAACCGTGCGGGCGCCATTCAGGAGATGATGACCACCACCCTTGCCGTGCAGCAGGCTTATAAAGCGAAGGTGAAGGAGTTGATTGCCATTCAGAACAGCGAGATGCAGCGTGCGGGTACGCAGGTGGAAGGGGATTTCAGGTCTAACCGTCTGCTGCTGATCCTGCTCACGCTCTTTAGCGTTGCGGCAGGCAGCCTGATTGGCTGGTTTATCGTGCGCGCTATCACCCGCCCGCTCGGTGAGGCGGTGAGTTTCGCAAAAGCGATTTCAGAGGGCGATCTGACGGGCAGCATCACGCCGCACGGCAAAGACGAAACGGGTCTGCTGCTGCATGCGCTGATGGAGATGAAGACGCGACTGCTGGACATTGTGCAGCAGGTGCAGACCGGCTCGGAGAATATCTCCAGCGCAGCCGCGCAGATTGTCGCCGGTAACCAGGATCTGGCCGCACGCACGGAAGAGCAGGCCAGCTCCGTTGAACAGACCGCCGCCTCGATGGAGCAGATCACCGCGACGGTAAAAAATACCGCCTCGCATACCGGTGAAGCGACCAATCTTTCTGCCGATGCCGCCACGGTGGTCAAAAACAACGGTGAGATGATGAAGCAGGTGACCAGCAAAATGCGCCTGATTAACGAGACCTCCAACCGGATGTCCGACATTATCGACCTGATCGACGCCATTGCATTCCAGACCAACATTCTGGCGCTGAATGCGGCGGTGGAAGCGGCGCGCGCCGGTGAGCATGGCCGCGGCTTTGCGGTGGTCGCCGGAGAGGTGCGCCAGCTTGCCCAGAAGAGCGCGTCGTCTGCCAGCGAAATCCGGGAGCTGATTGAGAGCTCCACCAGCCAGACCCAGGACGGGATGAACCTGGTCGAAAAAGCGAGTGGGCTGATTAACGGCATGGTCGGCAACGTGGAGGAGATGGATGCGATCCTGCGTGAGATCCGTCAGGCCAGCCATGAGCAGACGGAGGGGATCTCGCAGATCAACAGCGCGATTGGCCTGATTGACGCCACCACCCAGCAAAACTCCGCGCTGGTGGAGGAGTCCGTCGCGGCGGCGGCATCGCTTAATGAACAGGCGATGCACCTGAAAGAGTTGGTACGCGTCTTCCGCGTGAGCGAGCACGCACCGGCTTAATCCAGCTGGGAGATCTCCAGCGCCGCGCGGTCAATCACGCCGATGATCTGCTTAAGCTGCGCGTCGCTGAGTTCTCCCTGATTTACCTTCAGGTCCAGTACCGCCTTGAAGTTATCCAGCGCCCGCTTCATCTGCGGGTTTTTGCGTAGCTGAAAGCCGACGCTGCGCGCTTTGATACGCACCTGGATCTGTTCCAGCTGTTCCTGGTTTTCATCCAGCCAGCGTTGTCCTTCAGCGGTAATCGCAATCTTTTTACGACCACTCTCTTCTTCCGTAATGGTGATAAAGGTCTGATCCTGCAGATAATCCAGGGTTGGATAGATGACGCCCGGGCTCGGGGTGTAGTTTCCCTGCGTCAGGTTCTCGATCTCTTTGATCAGCTCGTAGCCGTGGCTTGCGCTGCGGGTCAGGATATCCAGAATCACCAGCCGCAGATCGCCGTGGCCGAAAAAGCGCGGTCGACGCCCGCCGCCATCGTGTTCGTGTCGCATAATATGCCCTTCATTTTGATATATCTAAACTATATCTAAGATATATTCAGATGCAATCTAAAAGATCTTGCATTTTTCATTATTAGTAATCATTATCATTTGAAAAATGATTTAGATATATCGTATTCACCAGAAAAGGGTCTAAAAATGGCATCTACCCGTTATCCACAGCGTGTTCGTAATGACCTGCGTTTTCGCGAACTGACGGTGCTCCGCGTTGAGCGCGTCAGCGCGGGTTTCCAGCGTATTGTGCTAGGCGGCGAGGCGCTGGAGGGCTTTAGCTCCCGCGGTTTCGACGACCATACCAAAGTCTTTTTCCCGGCACCCGGGACGACGTTTACGCCGCCGGTGGTCACCGATGAAGGCATCGACTGGGGCGACGGCGTGCGTCCGCAGGCGCGCGACTATACGCCGCTCTACGATGAGGCCCGTCATGAGCTGGCGTTGGATTTCTTCATTCATGACGGCGGCATAGCCAGCGGATGGGCGCTACAGGCGAAGGTAGGCGATAAGCTGACCATCGGCGGCCCACGCGGTTCGCTGGTGGTGCCTGAGGATTATGCCTGGCAGCTGTACGTGTGCGATGAATCCGGCATGCCCGCGCTGCGTCGACGCTTAGAGAGCATTGCGCAACTGCCGGCTCGCCCGGAGGTGCAGGCGGTCGTGACGGTTGGGGATGAATCGTATAAGGACTATCTGGCGCACCTGAGCGCGTTCAACATTACCTGGGTGGTGGGCCACAGCGAGCAGGCGGTCGCGGACCATCTTGCGGCGCTGACCGTTCCGGGGGAAGACTACTTCATCTGGCTGACCGGGGAAGGGAAGGTGGTGAAAACGCTGAGCCGTCAGTTTGAAACCGACGCCATTGACCCGCAGCTGGTGCGTGCCAGCGCATACTGGCACGCCAAATAATCAGGCTGCTGAATCCAGCTGCGCTTCGCTCACCTGATGTTCGAGCGAGGCGCGGACCTCTTTTAGCGCTTTCTCCTGCTGAGCAAAGTACGCTTCCATATTGCTCAGCGAGGAGACCAGCAGCCAGGACTCCTCTTTCTCCAGCTCCGCCAGCTCGTTCACTAAGGTGTCGATCTGCTCGCGAACCTGTGCCATTTTTTTGCGGATACGTTCCAGATCGTTCAGCCTATCGCTGGCCATCAATGGCTCAAAGCCCTGCTGCAGGCGGGCCACCAGCGAGCGAATGGCTTTCACATCGCCGCGCTGCTTCGCCTGGTTAAGCTGCACCATCATGTTGTTGGCTTCTTCTTTCAGATCGTCCGCCACCAGATCCGGGTGACAGAGCTTGCTCGCCTGTCGCCAGAGACGCTTGAGTTCGTTCTGGTCCTCTTGCGAAAGATGCTTACCTTTGCGCAGCCGCACTTCGGCATCGTGATGCTGTTCGCGATACTTCTCGTACTCTTCGTTGGCCTCGTCGCGAGCCTGACGCGCAGGCTCCTCCTCGCGCGTTAAGCCGCTCTCCAGCTCCTGCGCTTCGGCCAGCAGGTTGGCAATCAAATTGCTTTGCTGCTCCAGATGCTTACGCGCCTCGGCGGCCTGGACGGAGTCAGCCGGGAGATCGCGCCAGCGCTGGGTGAGCGTCGCCAGCACCTCTACCGCCTGCGCCATATAGTGCTGGCAGCGGCGGTAATCCTCCTCGCGACGACGCGCTTCCGCCTGCTGACGACGCAGGTTCAGCTCCGCCAGCGTTTTACGCAGGGCGAGGATCTGCTGCATCAGCGGCCCGAGGCGTGAGAAATAGAGATCGTTGAACTCATCAAGCTGCTGCACCCGGGCGTTGCGGCGGTCAATCAGATCGCGCAGACGCTCTTCCAGCGCCTTCAGCTCCAGCTTGCTGGCCGCCACCTGCGGATCGCGCCACGGGGTCACGGCGCGCTGGCCCTGCAGCCAGGCGGTAATGGCCGCCATGGCCGCAGTGTAGTTCTTCTCCTCAAGCGCCACGACGATTGCCTGTAGCTCATCGTCAAACGCTTCATTTTTCAGGCGTGTCAGCTGGCTCTGGATGATGTCGTCATCTTCCAGTTCAATGGCATTTTTAATGATTTCTAGCCGTTTGATCGGTGTGCTCATGATGCCTTTCGCTTTGGCGCTTAAGTATTTGAGTTAAGGTTAGTTGTTGTAAAAGCTACAGGAAATAATACACACGGATGATGATCGGCGCGATGGGGGATTTCTTTAGTTTTGCAGTTTGTGAGTAAAGGAACAGGAGGGTTTGTGTTTACGGTTCCCGCTCTGCCAGTGTTGCCACGCTTGAAGAGTGAGCCAACATTGGCGATTCGTTGTTCAAAGAGTATTAATAAACGCCTCAAAATCCAACGGCACGCGCATTTTTATTACACTAAACCTAAATTTATTTTTTTTAGTTGACCTTTATATCTATGAGTGATTTGTTAATAGCATTCAGGGATGTTAATGCCTCGGGGTGTCTCTCTGAAAAATAAGCAAGGATATATATAAAGGTAACGGTATGCGATTTTTAAAATATATAATTATTCCAGCAATAGTGAGTCTTTCTGGCTGCAGTACTTTCTTTCCTGAGCCGAAAATGTACACGCCACCGCCGAGTAGCGAGGATGTCGCTAAGCTTCGTCTCATTGGGCCGCCGATGAGTTATGGCATCTATCAGTATGATAAAGCTGGTAAAGAAACAGGTGGGTGGGTACTTAAGCACAATCGTTATTTGAACCCTTTCCTTGGGTCGACGAAAGATATTGGTCTCCCTAAAGTCACGGGGAAGAAATACGATAAAGACTATTTCGAAACGTTGATTGTGCCAGATGAAAAAACCACTATCCAGCACGCTTTATATCAGGGGTGTAATGTATCGCTGACTTTCACGCCAGAAAAGAAAAAGATCTACGAAGGGCATATTAGCTATAGCGATAAAACGGGATATTGCGTGCTTTATATGAAAGAAGTCGCGCTTGATACCGTCAATGGCATTTATGTTGAAAAGGATTTTGTACAGTGAAAGCCATTAACTTTTTAGGCGTGGCGTTAGCCTGTCTCCTGAGCGCCTCATGTGCATCGAACTACGACGGAACCAAGGCGACAAGCCTGGCTCAGTATTCGGAAAAAGAGATAAAGCAGAAGCTGATCCCAGAGGTCACGACCCGCAAAGATGTGCTGATTGCTTTTGGCGTACCAGCAAATACGGCTGACTACAATAATACGCGCCACTGGGAGTATACGTCGCAGATCATCGATCGTCGTATCTATCTCATCATTCCTCTTAATCTGGATCGCAAGCAGCACCTGTCCGTCGATTTTTCTGACAAAGGAATTCTGACTTCTTACAACTACATCGAAAAATAGCGTTTAAAATCAACCAAAAGGCTGGCGAATCTCGTCAGCCTTGGATTTAGTATCCTCAGCTTACTTCGCTATAGATCCCTACCACGCGCCCCACCGTTTTTATCTCGTCGATACCGCACTCAAAGGGAACCTTGCCGCCCGCCACGTGAAGTTTTTTCCCCGGCAGCAGCGTTAGATCGCGGATGCTTGCAGTGCCTTCAATCTCAACCAGCCACAGGCCGTCGGTTAACGACGCCTCTTTTTCGATAAAGTGCAGCTTCCCCTCTGCCCGGACGGCGATGCCGCGCGTCAGCGGTTTGCTAAAGAAAGCAGAGTCGATACTCAAAATGGAATTTTCTTCCAGCCTCCCATCACTGAGTGTGAATGTTGAAACCGAAACGGGATCGCCCGGGGCGGGGTTTCCTGCAAACTGCGCACCCTGGCCGGTCATCAGCCAGCGAAGGCTGGCGCCGGTGTCCAGCGCACACTGAACCGCAAAGTCGTAAGAGATGGTACCGCGCGCGTAGCGGTTCTGAAGCGAGCTGGCGGCGATATTAAAGTGTCGGGCCAGCTGGATTTTCTGCGTGAAACCATATACCTGACAGATTCTATCGAGCAATTCTTCATTATTCACTTGAGAATCTAGTATCAAAATATATTCCTTTGGGTGTTTACTAATACTCATTTGGGTATTAGTATCATTACAAATTCGGGCAATCAGCGGCAGACGTTGGCAAACTGAGACTAATGATTGCAGGCATTATCAAAATGGGAATCATGCAGCATGGCTTCCGAAATCGCAATCCTCAAACGGCGGAAAAAGCCATGCTCTGCCCGTTTTGAACGCATTAGCGTGCATACATTTATGCGAGGGGAGATATGGCGATAGAAGCTGCCCGTGCAAGGGTTCCACTCAGCGTGGGGGCGCGTCTTAGCGGGCTTAACCACATCGCTGAACTGCGCGCCCGCTACGGGAGCGATAGCGGGAAAGAGCTGGCGCGGTTTATGGCTGACATGCGCGATAAGCGCGATCCCTTTTTTGAGGAGAACAGCAGGGCGCTGGCCGCTCTCTTTTTCCTGGCGAGATTACCCGT
Organism: Enterobacter sp. SGAir0187; assembly: GCF_002952735.2. Lineage (NCBI taxonomy): Bacteria > Pseudomonadati > Pseudomonadota > Gammaproteobacteria > Enterobacterales > Enterobacteriaceae > Enterobacter > Enterobacter sp. SGAir0187. The sequence continues at coordinate 3,242,325 of NZ_CP025034.2, forward strand.
CGCCCGTCATGAGTGCGATATCAGCGAGCTGACCACAGAGGAGAAAAGAGCGCTAATTACCGCGATGAATCATTTTCGTGCTGTTGTGAGTTTATTTCCTGAACGGCTGACCATGCCGTTGTAACCCAACCCAAAAACGAATGGCGTCAACCCGCCGGGCACCCTATTGCCTGAATTTAAGGAGAACGCGTAATGCGACACAGTGAAAACCGCCCTTATCCGATCGGAAGTGAAGAACTGCAACGCCTGCTGATGGAGGCAAAAACAGAGGAACGATGCGCGCGCGCCCTTGCGGTCTCCCTGCGTCTGGAGGCGCTGGCAAGCCAGATCTACAAAACCGGCATGAGCGGAGAAGACGTTGCCGAACTGCTGTGCCACGAGGCGGCCCGCTACGAGCGTGAATCCCAGGAGCTGCACTGATGGCCGATTTTATCGATCTTGCCCAGGCGCGCGAGCAGGAAGACAGAGAGCGCCACATTAATAGCGCCCGCAGACGACCCGCATCGCCTTCGCGTTTCTTCTGCGAGGAGTGTGAGGCTCCAATACCGCAGGCGCGCCGTATGGCGGTGCCCGGCGTGGCCCTGTGCGTCACCTGTCAGGAGATCGCGGAGATGAAAAATAAACACGTCCGGGGAGGGTGAGTTGGCTACGTCATTCGCTTATCCGTGGAATGCACCGCGGTCGGCCATTGCCAGCCCTTATCTTACCCATGCCCAGCAGCAGCGTCGCGATCGCTTCTTCGCGGCGCTGCAGCAGGCAAGAATGGCCCTCTCACAGCAGCCTGACTGCGTGCGTTTTGAGGTCTGGCGTGCGGTTGACGCCCTCGAACTGCATCGGGGCAATCCCCAGGCCAATGCCTTTTTTATCCGCTTCTGCAACAGGATATTGCCCCGCCTGCGGCGGGTCTCTGAACGCTATGCCTGCGCAGGTTTGCATGACGCAGTCTCCCGAGCCGTGTTTAAAGGCCATTTCGATACCCAGCTTCTGCAGTACCTTGCCTCGCGAATGGTCGAACTGGTTGCCCGCTATAACCGTCTGCCGGATATGTCCCGCGCGGATATCGACCTGCTGGCCGGCGATATTGCCAGCTTTATTCGCGGCGAGCTGGCGAATATTAACGATGCTGATATGGGCGAATACCAGACGCTCTTTATGTGGTATCAGCGCGCTGGACTGATCGCCCGGCAGTTCAACGTGTCGCCTCCACACTGGGAGCGGGTGTCGAAGACATTTTTCAACAAAGACGATGTAGCCGCCGCGGTGATGCGGATGTTTTCCGAGGCGTGGTGGCGCGGGCGTTTACGTCGGATCGCGGCTGCCTGGCGCGAGCATTTGCAGATTGCTCTCGGCAACGTCAGCAAAAAGAGAATGGCGTATGCAAGCAAACGCTGCGTGACCGAGTGGCGCGAGCAGAAGCGCCGCACCCGCGAATTTCTCAAGGGCATGGAGCTGGAGGATGAAGAAGGCAACCGCATCAGCCTGATTGAAAAATACGATAGCTCGGTGGCCAACCCGGCGATACGTCGCTGTGAACTGATGACCCGCATTCGCGGGTTTGAAAATATCTGCCAGGCGCTGGGCTATGTGGGCGAATTCTATACCTTAACCGCCCCCGCGCAGTATCACGCCACCGTGAAATCGGGCTACCCCAACGCGAAGTGGAACGGGGCCAGCCCAGCGGAGACGCAAAGCTACTTCACCCGGCTGTGGGCGCGCATCCGCGCAAAGCTGCACCGGGAGGGCCACCGTATTTTTGGTATCCGCGTCGCGGAACCCCATCACGACGGTACGCCCCACTGGCACATGCTGATGTTTATGCGGCCCGAAGACGTCGAATGCGTTCGCCGGATTATAGGGGACTACGCCCGGGAGGAGGATGCCGCTGAGCTGCAGAGCGAAAGCGCCAGACTGGCTCGCTTTCACGCGGACGCGATCGACCCGCAGAAAGGTTGCGCTACCGGCTATATCGCCAAATATATCTCAAAGAATATCGACGGCTATGCGCTCGATGGCGAGACCGATAACGAAAGCGGCGGCCTGCTGAAGGAGACGGCGTCCGCCGTATCGGCCTGGGCAGGGCGCTGGCACATTCGCCAGTTTCAATTCATCGGCGGCGCGCCGGTAACGGTCTACCGCGAGCTGCGCCGACTGGCAGACGCAGAGACCGCGCGTGGTCTGAGCGTCGAGTTTGCTGCCGTCCATGAAGCTGCCGACGCCGGTGACTGGGCGGGTTACGTCACTGCACAGGGCGGCCCGTTTGTGCGTCGCGATGATTTACAGGTGCGCACGCTGTATGAGCCGGGTACCGGGTTTAACCAGTACGGCGAAGAAACGGTCCGCATCCGCGGCGTGTACGATTCCGCCGTCGGCGCGGGCAGCCCGGTTTTAACCCGGCTCACGCAGTGGAAAATTGTGCCGAAGCGGGACCAGGATCCTGAGAATGTAACTGCGCTTTCTCGGAGTTCTGTCAATAACTGTACGCTGAGCGATCTCTCTCAACCCCTCAACCGGCGTGCGAGACGGGCATTAACCGAGCGTATCAGGCACATCCGGCCCGGCGCAGCGGCGCCCTTTGTCTACGAGCGGGATCCGCAGAACGGGGTCCCGGAGAAGGTGATTGATGAGGTTCGGCTCGCCACCGGAATCGCCATCAGCCGCGCAGAGGCCCTGCATCTTATGGCGGGAGGCATCAGCCGCTTTAACGACAAATGGTGCAGGGGCGCCGCTGACGGATCGCTCTTTCCGGCAGCGCGTTCTTATCAGCACAAGGCGCGGAAAATCCTTGAACGTATTGGGCATTTATCGGATCTGTTCGCTCTGAGAGCACGCTAATCTCCATCGATATCATGCACATACCGTGAAGAGTTCTGATTTTTCGCTTCACTCTTTTTATGAATACGTGCTACTGTATGTTTATACAGTATCTCGTGGTGGAGGTTGTGTGGACAGAGAGTTGAACGAGCAGGTCATGATTGAACGCGTCGAGATGATTGCTCGACTGACGACAGAAGGAACATGTCAGGAAAGAGATCGTGAGATTGCCCTGAATTTGATTGCTGAGATTGCGCGGGGAAATTTAATCAAAAACAACGCGTTTACCGTTGTTTTCTCAGCATCGCCTGTTCCGGAACGCATCAAAAAAGAGGGTAACGTTCGGGTGAACATTACGCTCGATAAAGACCAGCAGATTGGCCATGGCGTCGTCGAGGCCTTCCAGAACGAACTGACCCGCCGAATAAGGTCCCTGTTCCCGTCATCGCGGGTAACCGTGAAAATAGGATCGATGACGGGAGTAGAGCTCCAGGGGCTTGAAGGAGAAGCCGATCGCGAGATGCTGGATAATATTCTCCGGGAAGTCTGGGAAGACGAGAGCTGGCGCTAGCCCAGCGTCAAAGCCCGAACGCACGCCCTCATTCTGATTTTGCGCTTTCGTTGACCCACGCTTCGCTGCTTGTGGACGGTCTGTTGTGTCCGCGATTGTCCATCCGTCAGCGATAGCGAAAAGGCCGCCAGCCCGGGAAACTCTACAGTACCTGGTAACCGGATGTTGGGAGCGTCTGATGAAGATCTATGCAATGCAGGGGGACACGCTTGATGCCGTTTGCGCCCGCTATTATGGGCGCACGGCTGGCGTCGTAGAAGCCGTTCTGAAGGCCAATCCTGGCCTCGCGGAGTCAGGCGTTATCTTGCCTCACGGCACGTCGGTAGAGATGCCGGAGGTAAATAGCGCCCCCACCAAAGAATCCGTAAATCTATGGGACTGAGCCTGGAGAAAATCACCACGTTTATCGCCTACTGGCTGGCCGTGGCGCTGGCCTGGTTCGGGGCGATGTCTCCTGAAAAGGTCGCGCTGTACGTGGGGAGTGTTTGCGCCATTTTTACCGCGCTGACGAACTACTGGTTTAAGCGAAAAACCTGGCGCTATCTCCAGTCGCTGGGCCTCGATAAGAAGAGCATTCGTGAACTCAATCATTAAGCGTTGCAGCGTCGCCGGCGTGCTGGCCCTTGCGGTGCTGATGCCCGATTTTCGATTACTGAAAACGTCCCCTGAGGGGCTGGCGCTGATTGCCGATCTCGAAGGTTGTCGCCTCTCGCCCTACCGGTGCAGCGCTGGGGTATGGACGTCAGGCATTGGCCACACGGCAAACGTTGTGCCGACGCGGGACATTACCGAGCGTGAGGCCGCGGTAAATCTGGTTGCTGATGTGCTCAACGTTGAGCGACGGCTGGCGACGTGCGCGCCGGTGGAGATGCCGCCGCGGGTCTACGACGCGCTGGTAAGTTTTACCTTTAATGTTGGCGCAGGCGCCGCCTGCCGTTCGACTCTGGTGTCTTTTATTAAGCGTAAACAGTGGTCGCAGGCGTGCGAACAGCTTACCCGCTGGGTGTACGTCAACGGCGTCAAAAATACCGGTCTGGAAAATCGTCGCGTCCGCGAGAAGGCCTGGTGCATGAAGGGGCTGCCATGAGAGTCCTCATGCTGATGCTGGCCGGACTGCTGGCGATCGCGCTGTGGCTTCGTCATGACAACCAGACCCTGTCCCGTTCCTTAGCCACGGCCAACCGGGTCGCCAGCGAGCAAAAAACGGCCCTCGCCACGCTTAACCATCAGCTGTCCCAGTCGCAACGGATGGCCAGAGCAAACGAAAACGCCCAGGTCAGGCTCCGTGAAGAGCTTGTCGCTTCGGGCGAGGAGAGGGCAAGACGGGAAGCGACTATCGGGAGATTACTCAATGAAAATGAAGCGTTACGCCGCTGGTATACCGCTCAGCTGCCTGATGCTGTCCGCAGGTTGCACACCCGCACCGCCTGCGCCTCCGCAGCCCATTGTTTACAACGCCTGCCCGAAGGTGAGCCGCTGCCCGATGCCGGGAAGCGAACCCGCCACTAACGGCGATCTCAGCGCCGATATTCGCAGGCTTGAGTACGCCCTTATCGCCTGCGCGCTGCAGGTTGAAACCATTAAAGACTGTCAGGATAAACTCGATGCACAAACTCACGAGCCTGCGTCAGGCATTAATTGACGCGATCCCCCAACTCAATGCCAACCCGGAGCGCCTGCTGATGTCGGTCGGCAGCGGCAATATAGACGCCCGCCTGGCCTCCTCGCTCTCCTTTGAAAAACGGTATGTGCTGAACGCGAAGGTCAGCGGTTTTACCGGCGACAGCGAGGGATTTTTTGTTCCGGTACTGGCCTGGCTGCGGGAAAACCAGCCGGACATTTTTACCCTCGATGACGGACGCAAAAACGGATATACCTTCGCGATCGTCTTAAACGATGACGGTACGATGGATATCAGCATCAGCATGCAATTAACCGAGCGCATTCTTGTTTCCGAGGAACAGGGCGTTCTGCACGCGACCTATTCCCCGGAGCCGCCGCTGCCGGAGCCCGTCACGCGTCCGAAGGCGTTGTACATCAACGGTGAGCTGGTCAGCCAGTGGGAGGACTAAGCTCCCCACGCTGAAGGCCGCCAGCCGCCTGCTGTCTGGACCGCTTGTTGTATCATCCCGCAGAAAACCCCGTCTCGTTGCTGCCGTTCCTCCTGAACGGCATTCTCTTCTCATGAATACATTAACTTCCATGCACGGTATCGCTCGCGCGATCCGCAATCTGATTCGTATCGGTGTTGTGACCGACGTTGACCTCAACAGAGGGCTTTGTCGTGTCCAGACCGGCGGGATGAAAACCACCTGGCTGAACTGGCTAACCTGCCGTGCGGGACGTTCGCGCGTGTGGTGGGCCCCTTCCGAGGGAGAGCAGGTGCTGCTGCTGGCCATCGGCGGTGAGCTGGATACCGCCTTTGTGCTGCCCGGCATTTTCTCTGACGACCATCCGGCGCCGTCCGGGTCGCCTGACGCGTTCCACGTCGCGTTCCCTGACGGCGCGGTGATCGAGTACGAACCGGGACGCGGGGCGCTGACGGTTTCAGGCATTAAAACGGCCGACATCTCTGCTTCTGAATCGCTAACCGGCACCGTGCCGGAGGTGCGGGTGATCTCAACGTCCCGCATCACGCTGGATACGCCTGAAGTGGTGTGCACCAACAAGTTAATTACCGCCTCGCTGGAGGTGCAGAAGGGCGGGGTGATGACCGGAAATATTGAGCACTCCGGCGGTAAATTGACCTCCAACGGAGTGCAGGTGGACAACCACGCGCACGGCAGTGTGCAAAGCGGCGGAAGCTGGACTAAGGGGACACAATGACGGTGCGTTACAGGGGAATGAACAGGCAGACCGGGCTAAGCCTTTCAGAGGCTGACCACATCCGGCAGAGCGTGCGCGACATTCTGGTTACGCCGATTGGCTCGCGGGTCATGCGCCGGGATTACGGCTCGCTGCTGGCGGCGATGATAGACAGGCCGCAGAGCCCGGCGCTGCGCCTGCAGATCATGGCCGCCTGTTATTCCGCCATCCAGAAATGGGAGCCGCGGATAAGCCTGACGGCCATCACTTTCGAACGTTCGGAGAACGACGGGACGTTGTATGTCGATATCACCGGCACGCGCCCGACCTCCGGACAATCCTTTTCTATCACCATTTCACTGAGTTAAACGCTATGGCTATTGTTGATCTGAGCCAGCTCGCCGCGCCTGATGTCGTGGAGGAGGTGGATTATGAAACGCTGTTGGCAGAACGAAAGGCCACCTTTGTCTCCCTCTATCCGGAAGAGGAGCGAGAGGCGATTGCACGGACGCTGACGCTGGAATCCGAGCCGATTGTGAAGCTGCTGCAGGAGAACGCCTACCGGGAAGTTATCTGGCGCCAGCGCGTAAACGAGGCTGCACGGGCGGTCATGTTGGCCTATGCGGCAGGCCGCGACCTGGACCAGATCGGCGCAAACGCGAACCTTGCGCGTCTGACGATTACCCCTGCCGACGACACCACGTTACCGCCCACTCCGGCTGTGATGGAGTCCGATACCGACTTTCGTCTGCGCATCCAGCAGGCACCGGAAGGGTTGAGCGTGGCCGGTTCAACGGGCGCGTATCAGTTCCACGGCCGCAGTGCAGATGGTCGGGTGGCTGACATTTCCGTCATTAGCCCACAGCCCGCAAACGTCACGGTTTCCGTGCTCTCCCGGGAGAATAACGGCGTAGCGTCTGAGGAACTGCTCGCCGTTGTTCGCAATGCGCTGAACGATGAGGACGTCAGGCCCGTCGCCGACCGCGTGACCGTCCAGTCGGCCAACATTGTCGACTACAGCATTGAAGCATCGCTTTTCCTTTTTCCCGGCCCCGAAAGTGAACCAGTACTCAATGCGGCAAGAGCCCGATTACAGACCTACATCACGGCTCAGCATCGGCTGGGACGCGATATCCGCAAGTCAGCCATTTACGCAGCCCTTCACGTGGAAGGGGTGCAGCGGGTGGAACTGACCGCCCCTGCGGCTGACATCGTGCTTGATGAAACGCAGGCCTCCTGGTGCAGCCACTACAGCGTAACCGTGGGGGGAAACGATGAGTAATGCCCGCCTTTTACCGGTTGGCTCATCGACGCTTGAGGTCGCCGCGGCGCGCGCCTGTGCGGACATCGAAAATACGCCGGTTCCGCTGCGCCATCTCTGGAATGCGGACACCTGTCCAGCGAATTTGCTGCCCTGGCTGGCGTGGGCGTTTTCGGTTGACCGCTGGGATGAGAACTGGCCGGAGGCCACCAAACGGGAGGTGATCCGCGCCGCGTGGTTTATTCATGCCCACAAGGGAACGATAGGCGCCGTACGTCGCGTGGTGGAGCCGCTTGGCTATCTGATTAACGTTACCGAGTGGTGGCAAACCAACGATCCGCCCGGCACCTTCCGCCTTGATATCGGCGTACTGGACACAGGCATCACCGAGGAAATGTATTACGAAATGGAGAGGCTCATCGCCGATGCGAAGCCTGCCAGCCGCCACCTTATTGGCCTGAATATCATCCAGGACATTCCGGGTTATCTGTATACCGGTGCCCTGAGCTATGACGGCGACATCATCACGGTTTATCCCGGATAAGTGAGAGCACAATGACAGTAAAATATAAAACGGTTATCACCAAAGCCGGTGCCGAAAAACTGGCTGCCGCGACCGTCCCTAACGGCAAGAAAGTCAATTTTACGGCGATGGCCGTGGGTGACGGTGGCGGCACATTGCCGGTTCCTGATGCCGGGCAGACGAAGCTGGTTAATGAAGTCTGGCGCCATGGGCTGAATAAAATCAGCCAGGACAATAAAAAGCTTAACTATGTGATCGCGGAGCTTCTCATTCCTCCCGAAGCGGGGGGGTTCTGGATGCGTGAGATGGGGCTTTACGATGACACCGGTACGCTGATTGCCGTCGGCAACATGGCGGAAAGCTATAAGCCGAAACTTGAGGAAGGGTCAGGCCGCGCGCAGACCGTCCGTATGGTCATCATGGTGAGCGACATAGAGTCTGTCGAGCTCTCGATAGACACGTCTACGGTGATGGCGACCCAGGAGTACGTTGATGAGAAGCTTGAGGAGCATGAGCAGTCTCGTCGCCATCCCGATGCCACGCTAACGGCTAAAGGATTTACGCAGCTCAGTAGTGCGACTGATAGTGTGTCTGAAACGCTGGCCGCAACGCCGAAAGCGGTTAAGGCTGCCTACGACCTTGCCCGTGGTAAGTATACGGCTCAGGATGCGACTACCGGACAAAAGGGGATTGTTCAGCTTAGCAGTGCGACCGATAGTGCGTCTGAGACCCTTGCTGCGACACCCAAGGCTGTGAAAACGGTTAGTGATGACCTCATTAAACTCAGGAATAGCCAGGGTACCGCTGCGACCAAAAATGCCCAGGAGGCGCCTGACGATATAACTCCTGGTCGGCTGCTGGTTAATGGTGGTGCAGTAGCTATCAGATCTGTATCTGCAAGAGCCGGTACGGGACTTTCAAATGCCGATGCTCTGCCGCCCAACTCGGTGAGTTTTTGTTATTCGAATGCAACCAATTCGCCAGGCTATGAGGCGACGATTCTTGATGTCGGCGGGCTGGGTGGTTACCGGGTTCAATACGCTGCATCTTATAGCGATGGTGGGAAACAGCTTAAATTCCGTGCGCTTAATGGTGACAATAGTACGTGGGGAGGTTGGCAGAAGATTTATCATACCGGTAATAAGCCCAATGCTGTCGATGTTAATGCGGTATCAGCCTTTGGCGGAGATTATAACGGTACCTTCAGATTTGGCAGGGTAGGAACGGTACCTACTGAAAGAAACTCTTCAGTGCTTATTAGCGCTCAGCCAGGAGGACCCGGTGGGATTGTTTCTGGCGCTATATTCGAATGGTACGATAATTCGATGGCCATCGGCCTGACGAGGGGGGGGGGCACCGACGCTACTGGATTTGCTATATGGCTCAATAATCGTCTCCTGGCAACAGTTGCTCCAGATGGAGCGATTGCGAGTAGTGGAAATATCTACTCAGGACAAGGAGTATTTGAATCAGGCGGAGCGGTTCGAGTTTATTCATCAAATAACCCGCCCCCACAACAAGATTTAAGTCCTTATGCAAGGCAGGACTGGACGCTGCAATACTTTGTCCGTGATGTCGCAATGGGGGCGGAGGGGGGATTCACGATTGTAAGAAATGCCTGGCAGCGTGTGCCTCCAGGATGTGCCATGACAGGCTATAACTTTGAAGGCGATAACCCAGGCGGCGATACGATTTTCTACCGCCCAATTCAGAAGTACCTGTCTAATATCGGATGGATTACTGTAGGTCATACAGCATGATTACACTTAAAAATTTCGTTCAATATGAACCAGAATATAAAGACTTTATGTTTAACGCAATTTTCCTTCAGTCAGAAGAAGGGCTGGATTGGTATTATCATATGTCCCGCTTTCAGCCCGATAGTTTGAAAATATGCTACGACAAAAATAATGTCATTCGTTCTTTTAGCGAACAGGTAGATCGGCTTTTTCCGCTGGGTATGTCAGTTTCAGAAGTTGACCTAACAGACGTGCCTAAAGGTCTTAATATACACGGCGAGTGGATGTGGAATGGCACTGAAATTATTCCACGCCAGTTGAGCCGGGAGGAATTGATTCAACAGGCGGAAACCCGAAGAAGTGAATTACTTGTCGAAGCTTCAGATATTATTGCCCCACTCCAGGATGCCTCCGATCTTGGCATTGTAACAGATGAGGAAGCAGCCTCGCTGTTACAATGGAAGCGCTATCGGGTGATGCTAAACCGGCTGGATCTCAGTACTGCCCCAGCTATCGACTGGCCCGAACGCCCAGCCTGACCCCAAACCCTCCATCCGGAGGGTTTTTCGTTTGTTGTGTAATCCTTTCCCCAACCCCAATACGTCGCATCAATCACGCACTCCACAGACAATAGCCTCACCACTAAACGAAGGAGTTAACCGGATGGGCGACTATCACCACGGCGTGGAAGTTATCGAAATCAACGATGGCACCCGCACCATTTCCACCGTCTCGACGGCAATCATCGGTATGGTCTGTACGGCCAGCGATGCTGACGACAAGACATTTCCTTTAAACGAGCCCGTGCTCATTACCAACGTGCAAACTGCGATTGCGAAAGCCGGCAAGGCCGGGACGCTGTCCGCTTCTCTGCAGGCGATCGCCGACCAGTGTAAACCGGTTGTCGTTGTTGTTCGCGTGGCTGAAGGCACCGCTGAAACCCTGGAGGAGGCGCGCAAACAGACCGTTTCCAACATCATCGGTACCACCGATGAAAACGGTAAATATACCGGCCTGAAGGCGCTTCTCACCGCGAAAACGGTAACCGGCGTTAAGCCACGTATTCTTGGCGTGCCGGGGCTGGATTCTCAGGAAGTGGCAACCGCGCTGGCCGCGATGTGCCAGAGCCTGCGCGCGTTCGGCTATATCAGCGCATGGGGATGTAAAACCATTTCTGAGGCGATCGACTACCGCAAAAACTTCAGCCAGCGCGAGCTGATGGTTATCCACCCTGATTTTCTGACATGGGATACCACCACGAACGCAACGACGACGGCCTGGGCAACCGCCCGCGCGCTTGGCCTGCGCGCCAAAATTGACCAGACCATGGGCTGGCATAAAACCCTGTCAAACGTTGGCGTCAACGGCGTCACGGGCGTAAGCGCCTCAGTGTCCTGGGATCTGCAGGAGCAGGCTACCGATGCGAACCTGCTTAACCAGGCGGGCGTCACCACGCTGATTCGCAACGACGGCTTCAAATTCTGGGGTAACCGTACCTGCTCAGACGACCCGTTATTCGTCTTTGAAAACTACACCCGTACCGCGCAGGTGCTGGCCGATACCATGGCGGAAGCGCACGCGTGGGCGATGGATAAACCCATCACGCCAACGCTTATCCGCGACATCGTTTCCGGTATTAATGCCAAGTTCCGCGAGCTGAAAACCAACGGCTATATCGTCGACGGCTCCTGCTGGTATGACCCTGAGTCTAACGATGCATCAACCCTGAAAGCGGGGAAACTGTATATCGATTACGACTACACCCCTGTCCCGCCGCTGGAAAATCTGACCCTGCGCCAGCGCATCACCGATACCTATCTGGCAGACCTGTCAGATTCGGTTAATAGCTAAGGAGCTGCAGCATGGCGTTACCACGCAAACTTAAATACCTGAATATGTTCAACGATGGCCTGAGCTATATGGGCGTTGTTGAGTCTGTGACCCTACCGAAGCTTACCCGCAAGCTGGAGAAGTATCGCGGCGGCGGTATGCCGGGCTCGGTCTCTGTCGATCTCGGTCTGGACGATGATGCCCTGGCGCTGGAGTGGACCGTTGGCGGTCTGCCGGACGCCGCGCTGTGGGCGCAGTACGCCTCTCCAGGCGCGGACAGCGTACCGCTGCGCTTTACCGGCTCTTTCCAGCGTGATGATACCGGCGAAATCTCCGCCGTCGAAATCGTCATGCGCGGCCGTCATAAAGAGTTTGATGGCGGCGAGAACAAGCAGGGCGAAAGCGGCACCACCAAGATGTCCACCGAGTGCGCGTACTACCAGCTGACCATTGATGGCAAAGAGATCATCGAGATCGACATCATCAACATGGTGCTGAAAGTCGACGGCGTCGATCGTCTGGCTGAACACCGTAAGGCCATCGGCCTGTAACCCTTTAACCGGCCGGGATAGCCGGCCGGTAAGCTAACTTTCAGAAGAGTAATGAAATGGAAAATAGCAACGAGAACGCCATGAACAACAGCTCATACATCGTCACGCTTGATAGCCCCGTTCAGCGCGGCGAGCAAAAAATTGAACAGGTGACGGTCTCCAAACCGAATGCCGGGACTCTGCGTGGGATCTCGCTGGCCTCGCTGGCGCAATCCGACGTTGATGCGCTGATCAAGGTGCTGCCGCGAATGACCTCGCCGGCTCTGACCGAGCATGAAATTGCGCGTCTGGATGCCTGCGATCTGCTCTCTTTTGCCGGTAAGGTGATCGGTTTTTTGTCACCGGCTTCGGCTCGCTGAGATTTCCCGAAAACCTGTCGGTCGACGATCTGATGGCGGATATCGCGGTGATTTTTCACTGGCCGCCGTCAGAACTGTACTCCCTTAGCGTGACCGAACTCCTCTTATGGCGCGAAAAAGCGCTGCAGCGAAGCGGAAACCACCATGAGTAATAATGTCAGTCTTCAGGAGTTGCTTAAGGCAGTTGATCGTGCAAGCCGACCGCTTAACGCTCTCCAGAACGCCAGCCTGACTCTTGCGAGCGATATCCATGATGCGCAGACGGCGCTGGGGGCGCTCGATGAGCAGGCGGGGCGCATTAACGGCTTCAGAAAAGCAAATGCCCAGCTCGCCACGACGGAGCAGTCGCTTGCTCAGGCGAAACAGCAGGCGGCGGCGCTGGCGTTGCAGTTTAAAAACACACAAAACCCCACTCAGGCACAGGCTGATGCGCTGTCCGCAGCCCGAAAATCGGCAGCCAACCTCAAGCTTGAGTACAACAGCTTACGTTACTCGGTACAGCGTCAGCGGACTGAACTCGCTCAGGCGGGAATCAACACGCGAACGCTTTCGTCGGATGAGCGTCGTTTAAAAAGTCAGATCGGCGAAAAAACGCAGCAGCTTAACCGACAGCGGGATGCGCTGGCCCGCGTCAATCAGCAGCAGGCGCAACTGAGTACCGTTCAGAATCGCTACGAGTCAGGCAAACGCGTTGCCGCGCGGGTGCATCAACTGGCTAATGCGGGCGTGGGCATGGCCAAAGCGGGCTTTGATCAGACGTCCCGGTTTATGGCGCCTGGCATCAGTTTTGAAAAACAGATGTCGACTATTCAGGCAAGCCTTGGTCTGGAGAAGGGTGACGCCCGGCTTGAGGCCATTCGCCAGCAGGCGCGAGAGGTCAGTGCCAGGACCGGAGTACCCGCAGATACGGTCGTCCGTGCACAAACCGAACTGGCTCGTTCAGGCTACGACGCCGATGGAGTTATTGCTGCCACTGTACCCACGGTTAACCTCAGCCTGGCGGGGAATGTCGACGCGGCAAAAGCAGCCGATATTCTCAGCAGCACGCAGGCTGCCTATAACCTGGCCGATACGGATGCGGGACGCATCGCAGATTTACTTACCCGCGGGTTTACCTCTTCGAACACCAGTCTCGTTGAGATGGCGGCGGCCGTCACCTCCGCTGCGCCCGCTGCGGATGCAACAGGTATGGGTCTTGAAGAGACAATCGCGCAGCTTGGCGTTCTGACGGAAAAGGGAATGAACGGTGCCGCCGCCGGGGACGCGCTCAGTGCGATGCTGCGACAGCCCCAGGCTCCGGATGTACTGCGATCAGCCGCGGGTAACGGCGCGCTTGATAAAAAACGCCAGCAGTTGCAGGGGGCAACGGGCAGTGCCGCGATCGCGGCTTCCGTGCAGACCGACAATCTTGACGGCGATATCAGCAAATTCCAGGCTGCGTGGAGCGGGCTGAAGATTGACGTATTTGATAAAGCAGATGGCGCTCTGCGTAACCTGATAACAACCGCAACCGGCTGGCTTGGCACGGCCTCCCTTTGGGGGAATGCCAACCCTGAGCTGACGCAGACCCTCGCCAGCGTTGTTGTCGGCGCGCAGGCTTTTGCTGGCGTACTGGGTGGCGTAGGCACGGTTCTCGGCCCGGTTCTGACGGGCGTCAATATGGTTATCACCGCGGCCGGGATGTTAGGAACGGTATTCAGCGTGGTGGGCGGCGCCATCATGACGGTGCTGGGCGCCCTTAGCTGGCCGGTGATTGCCCTTGGCGCGGCGATTGCCGCCGGTGCTTTGCTGATTTTCAAATACTGGGAGCCCATCAGCGCCTTCTTTGGCGGGGTGATTGAGGGATTGTCTGCGGTCTTCGCACCCCTGGGCGAGCTGTTCTCTCCGCTCTTACAGGCGTTTGGTTTTATCTCAGAAAAACTGGGCGGGATATGGCAGTGGTTCACCGATTTGATTGCGCCGATCAAGGCGACGCAGGAAACGCTGGATGGCTGTAAAAACGCTGGCGTGATTTTTGGTCAGGCGCTGGGGGATGCGTTAATGGCACCACTTAATCTCTTTAACAGCCTGAGCGGCAAGGCCAGCTGGCTGCTGGAGAAACTCGGACTGATCAAAAACGAGTCGGGCCATCTCGACGCCGCGGCGGCAAAAGCAGACGCGGCATCTTCTCCTGCGGGCAGTGCGTCCATTCCGGTGGCGGGGATCTCTGGCGTCGGCCAGGGATATCAGCCCACTCTCGTGCCGGGAGGACGCTCTTACGTCGATCAGAGTAAAAGCGAATATCACATCACACTGCAGGGGAGTGCGGCCTCCGCAACGGATCTGACGCGTCAAATCCGGGAGGAAATCGAGAACAGTGAGCGTGATAAAGCGAGACAGCGGCAAGCCAGCTTTACGTACGGTTGAGGAGAGAGAACATGTTAATGGTGCTGGGTCTGTTTGTCTTTGAACGACGAACTTTACCCTATCAGACAATGCAGTTTACAAAGGACTACCGCTGGGCGTCCAACGACCGGATCGGGAAACCTAAAGCCTGGCAGTACCTTGGCGAAGGCGAGACATCTTTTACCCTCTCCGGACTGCTTTACCCGGAGCTCACGGGAGGGCGGCTTTCCCTTAAGGCGGTCGAGCTGATGGCGAATGAGGGGCGGGCATGGCCGTTGATAGACGGAACCGGCATCATTCACGGCATGTTTATCATTGAGAAAGTCACGCACACGCATTCGGATTTTTACAGTGACGGTACTGCCCGAAAAATTAATTTTACGCTGGAACTGAAACGCGTGGACGAATCGCTGGTGACGATGTTTGGCGATCTGAGAACCCAGGCCGAAGAGCTGGTGACGAGCGCACGTAATAGCATTGGAGGGCTGGTGGGATGATCACCGAAATGAATATCCGGGCGGGTGGGAAAATCGCCCCTGATTTTATGCTTAAGCTTGACGATCGCGATGTCACACAGAATTTCAGCCACCGTCTTATCAGTCTGAGCATGATCGACAAACGTGGGCTGGAAGCCGATCAGCTGGATATTCAACTGGATGATTCCGACGGGCTGCTAGACTTGCCGGCCCGGGGGGCTAGGCTCTCCTTATGGCTGGGATGGGAGGGAACCCCGCTCCAGCCGAAAGGGAGCTTTACGATCGATACGATTGAGTTTCGGGGCGCACCGGATACGCTGACGATTCGGGGATGCAGCGCGGATTTTCGTGGAAAGCTAAACGTGCGGCGCGAGCAGTCATGGCATGACACGACGATCGGCGCGATAGTCAACACTATTGCTCAGCGTAACCAGTTAACTGCCAGCGTTGCGGCAGGTCTTTCATCGATTGCCATTTCTCATATCGATCAGTCTCAGGAGACCGACGCTGCGTTTCTCTCCCGACTGGCCGAACGTAATGGTGCCTTTGTTTCAATCAAAGCCGGCAAGGTTATTTTTATGAAAGCGGGGCACGCCGTGACGGCCAGCGGCACGCCGATTCCCTTAATGATGATTGAGCGTGGGGACGGCGATAAGCACCTTTTTTACGTTGCCGATCGTGAAAACTATTCCGGCGTGACGGCCAAATGGCTGCAAACGCGCGACCCAAAACTGCAAAATACTCAATTGAGTATCTCCCGTCAATCAGGGGGACAGCCGACAGAAGCACTGCAGCACCCGGATGCCGCCGTGCCGGCAGCAGAACCAGGAGGCAAGGAGCAGAAGCCGCAAGAGAGGCTGGTGGGATCGGCGGAAAACGTATTTGAGCTCACCACGGTGTATGCCTCTGAAGAGCAGGCTCTCAGGGCCGCAGAGGCGAAGTGGCGCGCGCTGCAGCGGGGTACCGTGAATTTTTCTATCCAGCTGGCGCTGGGGCGAGCCGATCTGTACCCCGAAACGCCGGTAGTAGTAAACGGTTTTAAACGCGTTATTGACGAGCAGGCGTGGATTATCAGCGAGGTGGTTCACACCCTCAACAGGAGTGGATTTACCACGCAGCTTAAGCTTGAACTGAATGCCACTGACGAAAAATTCTCTGTCGATAGTGAGTAATTCATTTGCCTTTAAGTTTGTATTGGGTATTATTAATTCACAAAATGTGAATCAAACGGAGGGGTACATGTTTCATTGTCCTAAGTGCAAGCATTCAGCGCATGCGCGTACCAGTCGCTATTTAAGTGAAAATACCAAAGAGCGCTATCACCAGTGCACCAATGTGGACTGCAGCTGTACGTTCGTGACGATGGAGTCCGTGGAGCGCCTGATTGCGACCCCCGGTGCCTCTGAACGTGTCCGAACGGCTTCGCTGAGCCAGGGTTAGCGGACTTTAAATAACAACAAAAAAAGCCACTCAATCGAGTGGCTTAATTATATGATTCTAAGGCTAAAATTTGGTGGCCCCTGCTGGACTTGAACCAGCGACCTGGCGATTCTGAGCCCTATTTTAAATGGCTTATAAAACAATAATTTACTTTGTTTCTTTTAATGGGTTTTTGCATCGAATAATGTCAAATATGAAAGCATAGTGAATAGATCTGCTGCCATTTTGCAGACAACGATGCCTATAAAAAATGATAATCGCCATTTAAGAGGTAGAGGGCTAAACCAATCATAAATGAGCCGAATAGCGAAAACACAGTGTTATACCAGTAGAAGTAGATAGGTGTTTCGGATCGGTAGATGTAGTAATTTTCATATGTGCCTTTATACCAGCCGACGAAGACCCCGCTTTTAAGAGCTTTTGCTGAATGAAAAATCATCCACAATCCGCAAAGAAGTACACAGGTCAATACTAATAATGTATCCCATTCCATAGCTTGTCTTATAAAAATAACGCCTTAAAAAAGTGTTAGTGGGTTGAGCAATGTCGCTTCATTCAGGTGGTCAGGTGCAAAGTGAGCGTAGCCGAGAAACTCGAAAATTTGGAGCTATGGAGGCGCGCAGCAACGCGCTGGCTTGAGGTGATGTATTTGTCAGAACAGACCGACAAAACGCGCGCAGCGGCAGCGGTACGCCGCAATAACTGCCAGAGAATGCTTAACAGCATAAAGCATGATTAAAATACCCCAAACGTATAAGAAGTGCGGAGAGCCGGCACCGGGTGATCGAGCGGGGTATTGCCAACGAGGGAGGCTACGTGCTGGCAGACCCAGGGTGCGAAAGAATTGGCACTAAAAACAATATAGGGCGGATTAACCGCCCCCTTTTTTTTACGCTGTTACACGCTCGTTCCACGCGTCTGAATATTGGACGTTCCCATCGCAATACTTCCAGGTGATCCGCTCATAGCGCAGCTGTACGCCCTCATTATGATTATGCATCTGTAAACCTGGCTCTTTGCAGTTATGCATAACTGGGTTAATGCTGACTACCCGCACATTCTCAAGCAGCATGTTGAAATACTCGACCTCTTGCCCCGCGTCGTTGATTCTGTACCACTTAATTTCAACGCTTTTAAGCGTCTGGCCGGTTGCTACCGCTTTATAGAGATACGGGCTGGAGCTATCAAATTCTTTCTCGATCATAAGCGGCGCATGTAAGCGTGTACCCGTGATTTTGCCCGTGTTGCTATCGGTTGGAACAAGCAAGCCGTGACTAAAAGAGAGAATTTCTACGCTACTTTCACGATCCTGAACATCTACAGACCCCCTGATCAGGTTGCCGCCATCGTCTTTAAGCCACATGTAAGCTGGAATAGCCATTTTTAAAACTCCATTTTATGAGGGTAAACCCTCATTAAACGGCTAAAACCGGATCGCAGGAGATACAAATTGTGTTATCGGTATGAGTGATTAAAATGCGTTAAGTATTGATATTAATAATAAAAATGATTGATTGATCTCAAACAGTACCGTGCAGCGCCGTTGCTCTTATGTTGCTGGTTTTGCCAGGCAAAAGGGAATAACGATGGCATGTATACCGATTTACCCGCCCCGCGGGCTGGAAATTTTGCGCGAACACATTAGGCTCGCGCGGGCGCGTCACGGAGTCCAGGATATGGCTACCCCGCTTACGTATACGTGGTTTTATGAGCGAGTAAGAAACGGCGGGGTGTGGGATTACAAACAACAAAAACGGGCTTACGCTGACTTCGGGAATTTTCATTACGGCGCAGTGGGTTATGCAGCGTGCATACCTGCAAAGATTTTGCTTATTGCCGCCGGCGCGGCGCAGTGGAAGGCCGGCACATCAAGACCAGAGTGGGGGAATTTCACGGGGGCCCCGCCGTTTGGTGATGATCCGATGGACCAATTTTGGATAAAGCAAGGCATAGACTATGTTAAGCAGCACCACTATTAGGGCGTTTAAGGCGTTGCATTGGGTGGCTACAATTACGATGGCCATCGTGATCGCTGGGTACTGTTATTTCCAGCATATACAGCGTTTAACTGTTAGTGATCGGCTTTATGAAGTTCGCCAGCTCACGCCCCGGACCTGGTTATACATTACTGAGTATGACGGCTCGAACATGACCACGGGGGAAGTGTATCGTTATTTTTTAGCGAGCAAGATTGACGGCGATCCGCTGGTGGCTCTCGAAAAACAACATATCGCGCCCACGCTTACAGCGAACACCGCCCGCGCGAAAGTTGACGGCATAGGCAACAATATCTCATTTACTGTTTATGGCACCGTGTACAGCTTTACAACGTCCGCATTTTTTTATGATGCTGAGGGAATAGCGGCCGCGCCGTCAATCGACTTAACGGCCCGTGGCGAGGGCTGGGACAAGGGGAAATTTAGTCGATAGTAAAAATCCCTTGCAGTCGGGTTAATGACCCGATTAGCCGCGTGTAAGTTTTCACGGCGTACCCGTAGCGGTTCATGGATCAAAAGTACATTGTGATTGCCCGCCGGGCACAAATTGGGTTATTGCCCCTGCAGGTCAATTGCTGGGGCGTGGGTGAGATCCGGTTGATGTTGCCAGGGAAGAACTTCCCTGCAAAAATTACAGCCAGAATCACCCATAACGATTCCGGGATGTTCCAGTTTCCCCCTGAAGGGACGCTGGTTGAAATTGCTTTTACTGGCGGAAGGCCGGATAAGCCCTTTGTGCGGCAGACCGTGCCGGAGGGAACCAGCTTGCCGGATATCTAGCTTGGCGAGCAGCTGCAACAGCAGCGTGCGGAAGTGTCGCAGCGCGTCACCCAGGCGGGCGACTGGGTGAGACAGACAGACCAGACGATCAGTGAAACATCGATGGCGCGGATGGTTAAGGCCGACACGGAACAGCGGGAGCTGGTGAGCCGGGAAACTACCATTAAGGTCACGGATAAAGTTACGGTGCTGGGCACTTCCGCGCTGATGGCCGGAGCCATTCAGCAGGTATGTACAGGCGATTACAGCCAGGCAGTAAATTACCGCGTGGCGAGTATCGGCGGCAATGATGAAACGGACATAGCCGGGAGCCAGACAGTCACAACGGGTAAAGACCTGATTGAGAAAATTGGTCAGATACGTAAAAGCGTGGCGGCTGTTCAACAGCAGATTATTGCGCCTGTGGTATGGATTGGCACTGGCACAATCAACGTGGCGCAGCTGATGCTGGACACGCTTGACGTGGTGAAAGAGCTGGCAGAGCAAACGGCAAGCCACACGCATAGCAATACAGGAGCACCAACCAATGCGGGAGCCATCCGGAGCACCGGAGCGAAAGCGGACACGCTGAACGGCAAATACTCCCCGGTAATTGGTAAGTAAACCATTCCAGAACATAACCCGCGAAAGCGGGTTTTTTTATGCCCTTCATCCCCTGGCGGGGACATCTCTTTTCTTATCTCTTAAGCGGCTATCGCTACGCGCTGTCAGCGGCGCTCTGGCGCGTTCAACCATTTCAGGTAGTGAGCGCACCCTCAAAACAGATCGTGAGCAGGGCAGGGCGCTGGCGCGTCACAGCAGGGCAAAAAAAATCTTTCGCAGACAAAAATCGCACTACACCGCACCCGCCTGCGGTTTTTGGATCATAAAAATTTTTCAGTTTTTATTTTTCTTCAAACCTGACCGCCAGACCGCGCCAGTGATGGTGGCTTTGCGGAATACTGAAACTGAAAGGATTGAAAAGAATTTCAGCATTTTACATTTTTAAGGATCAATACGGGCATTGGTTTTTTTGTAACTATCAGATATCTAATGGAAAAGGGAATATTTGGTGAAGTTAGAATGATGGTTGCTTCAATCTTATGTTTTTATGTAATGAGAGAAAGCCAGCGCTCATGCAGCTTTCAGCCCAGTGATTAAATTATTTAAACTGAAATTTTGTTTCATGAGGGAGAACTAGGAAAATGTGATTGATGAGTGTATGTTAAAGATCCTGACGTTAGCCGGTCTTTCCTGGCTACTCTGTACACTCGTCGTATACGACATGTGGCAATCCCGCGTCGCCGCGTTGTGACACGTTGTGACATACAGGGATTCGCCTCGTATCGGATAGTATGACACGCCGATACGCCGATATTTAGTTTGGGCTATGCGCTTGCGCTAAGAAGCGTCAGGATAGTACAGAGGGAACAAACATGAAGAAACTTATGTTTGGCTTAGTGGGGTGGCTCGGGGTTTGTAAAATGACCCTTGAGTTTCTCAACGAGTTAATTGCTTTCGTTGAGAAAGTGTACAGCTACCTTCACGTAGCCCTTTACTATTTTATGATTTGGAAAAAATTTCCTAATGGAAACTTGGAAGCATAAATTCCTTCTCAAGAAAAATAAATGGGTGCATATACCTTCTAACGAAATGCTCAAATATGGATCTGCGTTACATATTTTTCTAAGAAAGAATTGGAAGTTCCCACTGTACTATTATCATTTACGTAATGGCGGCCATGTTACTGCTGCTAAACTCCATAAAAAAAATGAATTTTTCTGCCTGATTGATATTAAAGGTTTTTTTGAGTCCACCACGCAAAGCCGCGTAACGCGCGAGTTAAAGAAAGTTGTTCCATATCAAGAGGCTAGAAAGATTGCTAAGCTTTCTACTGTTAGGCTTCCAAATGCTGTAACACATAAATTTGCTGTTCCATATGGTTATCCACAATCTCCAGTTTTAGCAACCCTCTGTTTACAAAATTCTTACGCTGGGTCGGTTATTGATTCCTTATACAGGTCGGGAATTGTCACTGTTTCAGTTTATATGGACGATATCATCCTTTCTTCAAAGGATCTTGCCATATTAAACCAGCATTTCGAGTTACTTTGTGGGGCGCTAAGAAAGTCGCGATATGAAATTAATCTTTCAAAAACCCAGAGTCCTACTACAAAAATTTCAGTTTTCAATCTTGAACTTGGGCATCGGCACCTTAAAGTCGAATCAGCAAGGATGATTCTATTCATTCAAGCCTTTGCTAAAACCCGTAACAAGCATGAAAAAAAATCCATCGCTAAATACGTTCATACCGTCAATCCTGACCAAGCTGAGAGACACTTTCCGAAGTGACGCGCTTCACCCACCTTATGTTCAAATCATCTTCATGCGACACATTTGCGACACTTAGAAAGATAAAAACAAAAAAGCCACTCAATCGAGTGGCTTAATCATATGATTTTAAAGCTAAAATTTGGTGGCCCCTGCTGGACTTGAACCAGCGACCAAGCGATTATGAGTCGCCTGCTCTAACCACTGAGCTAAGGGGCCGTGGCGGTGAATTATAAAGTAACTCCCCGCAGCAATCCAGCCATTCACACCTGCCTGCTGTTTTTATAAACAACGCATAATCAATCCTTTATACTTCACTGACGATGTATCGAGCAGGAGTAAAGATGATCAACGACATTCTGGCCCCTGGCCTGCGGGTGGTGTTCTGCGGAATCAACCCGGGAAAGTCCTCGGCGCACACCGGCTTTCACTTCGCCCATCCGGGCAATCGCTTCTGGAAGGTGATCTATCAGGCCGGGTTTACCGACAGGTTACTCAAGCCCGAAGAGGAGCAGCACCTGCTGGATACGCGCTGCGGAATTACCATGCTGGTCGAGCGGCCGACGGTGCAGGCAAGCGAGGTCAACCTGCATGAACTGCGCAGCGGCGGGCGGGAACTGGTGAAGAAGATTGAAGACTACCAGCCGGCCGCGCTGGCGATCCTCGGCAAGCAGGCCTACGAGCAGGCATTTAGCCAGCGCGGGGCTAAGTGGGGTAAGCAGAGCATCATGATTGGCGTGACGCAGGTGTGGGTATTGCCGAACCCGAGCGGGCTCAACAGGGCGACGCTGGACAAGCTGGTAGAGGCGTATCGGGAGCTGGATGAGGCGCTGATGGTGCGGGGGCTGTAATCCTCTGCGGCCTGATGCCCTCACCCTGGCCCTCTCCCACAGGGAGAGGGAATAAACAAAAAAAAAGCTCCCGATTGGGAGCTTTTTCACGGTCAGGACAGGTTAGTCGTCCAGGAAGCTACGCAGCACTTCAGAGCGGCTTGGGTGACGCAGCTTACGCAGCGCCTTCGCTTCGATCTGACGGATACGTTCGCGGGTAACGTCGAACTGTTTACCCACTTCTTCCAGCGTGTGGTCGGTGTTCATATCGATACCGAAACGCATACGTAGCACTTTCGCTTCACGGGCGGTCAGGCCAGCCAGCACGTCGTGCGTTGCGGCACGCAGGCTCTCGGTGGTGGCAGAGTCCAGCGGCAGCTCGAGGGTGGTATCCTCGATGAAATCACCCAGATGCGAATCTTCATCATCACCGATTGGTGTTTCCATGGAGATTGGCTCTTTGGCGATCTTCAGCACTTTACGGATCTTGTCTTCCGGCATCAGCATGCGCTCGGCTAGCTCTTCCGGCGTCGGCTCGCGGCCCATCTCCTGCAGCATCTGGCGGGAAATACGGTTGAGCTTGTTGATGGTCTCAATCATATGCACCGGAATACGGATGGTGCGCGCCTGATCCGCAATAGAGCGGGTGATAGCCTGACGGATCCACCAGGTTGCGTAGGTGGAGAACTTATAACCACGACGGTATTCAAACTTATCTACCGCTTTCATCAGACCGATGTTGCCTTCCTGAATCAGATCCAGGAACTGCAGACCACGGTTGGTGTATTTCTTGGCGATAGAGATAACCAGACGCAAGTTCGCTTCAACCATCTCTTTCTTCGCACGGCGGGCTTTCGCTTCACCGATGGACATGCGACGGTTGATATCTTTAACCTGCTCGATGGTCAGGCCGGTCTCTTCTTCAATCTGCTGCAGCTTCTGTAGACCACGATAGACATCGTCCTTCACGTCGTGCAGTTTTTCAGACCATGGCTTGTTCATCGCGATAGCCGCGTTGAACCAGGTTTCGCTGGTTTCGTTGCCGGTGAAGAGGGTGATGAAGTTCTTCTTCGGCATTTTGCACTGCTCAACGCACAGCTTCATGATGATACGTTCCTGGGTGCGTACGCGATCCATCATCACGCGCATGCTGTTCACCAGGTAGTCGAACTGTTTTGGCACCAGGCGGAACTGTTTGAACACTTCAGACAGCTTCAGGATCTCTTCCTGAGCGGCAGCGTGGCTGCGGCCTTTCGCTTTGATGGTGTCACGCGTCACTTCGTACTGGGTACGCAGCTCGGCAAACTTCTCGCGCGCCAGCTCCGGGTCGATGCTGTTGTCATCGTCCGCGGTATCGTCGTCGCTCTCTTCCTCATCTTCGTCTTCGTCGTCATCCATCTCTTCCTGAGACAGCTCAGAACCGACGTGAGTGGCGGTAGGCGCCATATCTTCTTCAGCGTTCGGGTCGACAAAACCGGTGATCAGGTCAGACAGGCGCGCTTCTTCCGCTTCAACGCGATCGTACTGCTCCAGCAGATAGGTGATCGCTTCCGGGTACTCGGCAACAGAGCACTGAACCTGGTTGATCCCGTCTTCGATGCGTTTTGCGATGTCAATTTCGCCTTCGCGGGTCAACAGTTCAACGGTACCCATTTCGCGCATGTACATGCGGACCGGGTCAGTGGTACGCCCGATTTCAGATTCCACGCTGGACAGTACCTGTGCAGCAGCTTCTTCCGCATCTTCGTCAGTGTTGTTGGAGGTTTCAGCCAGCAACAGATCATCGGCATCCGGTGCTTCTTCCATCACCTGAATGCCCATGTCATTGATCATTTGGATGATGTCTTCGATTTGATCTGAATCGACGATATCTTCCGGCAGATGGTCATTGACCTCGGCATAGGTCAGATAGCCTTGCTCCTTACCACGTTGGACAAGAAGTTTCAGCTGTGACTGCGGGTTTTGCTCCATAAGACGGTATCCACACTTAATTCGTTTGATTGGTGTCGGCGATGGGGCTGCCAACCTTTAAAGCGAGGGCGTACTTATATTTTTGCCGCTGCCTCTCAGTGCGGCTGCCGGGGGCTTCCCGATCGATATTCGGCACTTAAGCCGTTAAATACTTTTGTCTTTGACTTATTTCTTCGCCAGTTCCTGATTAATCATCCAGAGCTCCCGGCGTTCTTCGTTGCTTAAACCGTGTGTGCGTTCGCGAGCTATCAACTCTTCCTGGCGCAGCTCAAGCATCGAATCAAACATATGGTTGAGTGAGTCGGTGAACGTTTTTTCTGCAATGTCCTTATCTGCTATATCGTCCCACATCGACAATTTTTCAAGGGTAGCGGCCTCTTTTGTGCCGCGATAATGCTCTAAAAGTTGTCCGGTGGTCAGACCTGGCTGAGACAAACACGTGTTGACCAGTTCTGAAAATAAGCCAAGTCCGGGCAATTTTTCGTGGTTCAAACCCGCCAGCGACGGCACCTGTGGGGCCAGCTCGGGGTTTTGGACCAGTAACCCTATCAGTATACGCATGGTTGTGCGTTTTAGCTGAGGCGCGGGGCGAACCGTGCCGTTTTCAGCCTGTTTAGGCATTAAACGTTCAAGCTGGCTGTCATCCAGAATACCGAGCTTGTTGCCTAGCTCCTGACGCAGGTAGATGCGCAGCGTTTCGCCGGGCACCTGACTGATTAACGGCAGCGCCAGCGTGCTGAGCTGCGCGCGCCCGTCAGGGGTACTCAAATCGACCTGCGGCATCAGGCTGTTAAACAAAAACGTGGAGAGCGGCTGCGCCTGCTCCATCCGCGCTTCAAACGCCGCTTTACCCTCTTTACGCACCAGCGTATCCGGGTCTTCACCGTCGGGCAGGAACATAAAGCGCAGCTGACGCCCGTCGGTCATATAGGGTAGCGCGGTTTCCAGCGCGCGCCAGGCGGCGTCGCGTCCGGCGCGGTCTCCGTCGTAACAACAAATCACGTTGTTGGTCACGCGGAACAGCAGCTGAATGTGATCCGCTGTCGTGGACGTTCCTAACGACGCAACCGCGTAGTTGATGTCGTACTGCGCCAGCGCAACGACGTCCATATAGCCTTCGACGACCAGAAGACGCGGAGGTTCCGCGTTATCCTGCTGCGCCTCATAAAGACCGTAAAGCTGGCGGCCTTTATGGAAAATATCGGTTTCCGGGGAGTTGAGGTACTTCGGCAGGGCATCACCCAGCACGCGACCACCAAAACCAATTACCCGGCCTCGCTTGTCGCGGATTGGGAACATCACCCGTTCGCGGAAGCGGTCGTAGCTTCGTCCCTGGTCGTTGGTGACCAGCATGCCTGCATCGATGAGAGATTTACGATCTTCGCTATTGCCGCCAAAACGCTTTAACACGTTGTCCCAGCCGGGCGGGGCGTAGCCAATAGCGAAACGCGCAATGACATCGTCGCTCAGTCCGCGCTTGTTCAGATACTGACGCGCAGGCTCAGCCGCAGAGTGCTTAAGAGACTGTTGGTAAAACGAATTCAGGCCATCCATCAGTTGATACAGCGTTTGCCGTTGATGGCGCTCGATCTGACTTGGCCCACTGCCTGCTTCATACGGCACTTCAAGGTTATGCATTGCCGCCAGCTCTTCGACGGTTTCAACGAACTCGAGCTTGTCGTAGTTCATTAAAAAATCAACGGCATTACCGTGAGCACCACAGCCGAAGCAATGGTAAAACTGCTTTTCACCGTTTACGGTGAAGGAGGGGGTTTTTTCGTTATGGAACGGACAGCACGCATGGTAATTCTTGCCCTGCTTTTTCAGCTTTACCCGCGCGTCGATGAGATCGACGATGTCGGTTCTGGCGAGCAGGTCATTGATGAAAACGCGTGGGATTCTTCCGGCCATATGCCCCAAAATTTAAGCGACTTATAAACGAAAACAAGCCGCGCATTCCTTCCGGAAGCACGGCCTTACGACTATTACTCTGTCTGTCAATTGAGGGCTGATGCCCTCAACCAATTAGTACAGACGAGTACGGCGTGCGTTTTCGCGAGCCAGTTTCTTCGCGTGACGTTTCACAGCGGAAGCTTTAGCGCGCTTACGTTCGGTCGTTGGTTTTTCATAAAACTCACGACGACGAACTTCAGCCAGAACACCTGCTTTCTCGCATGAACGTTTGAAGCGACGCAGTGCTACGTCGAACGGCTCGTTTTCACGTACTTTAATTACCGGCATGTAACTCTCACCTTTAATAAATTCGGTTTGCCGCTGGCATCAACGCCAGCTTATTTCAAAATGGTGCGGAATTTTACTGCAAATGCTGCTGCTTTGTAAAGCACCGATGCGATTTTGAAAGGGACTTTAATAAGGGTGAGGAGTATACACGAGCCTTCTTCCTGGGGCGAACAAAGTTTTACATCAACCCGCCCAGGCTCTACACTGCGCGGTATTGAAACGAGGTAAAACAAGTCATGCGTGTACTGGGTATTGAAACATCCTGCGATGAAACCGGCATCGCCATTTACGACGACGAAAAAGGGCTTCTGGCCAACCAACTGTATAGTCAGGTGAAATTGCACGCTGACTACGGCGGCGTCGTGCCTGAACTGGCCTCTCGTGACCACGTGCGTAAAACGGTTCCCCTGATTCAGGCGGCGCTGAAAGAGGCCGGGTTGAGTTCAACCGATATTGATGCCGTGGCCTATACCGCAGGCCCGGGCCTGGTCGGTGCGCTGCTGGTCGGCGCGACCGTTGGCCGTTCGCTGGCCTTCGCGTGGGACGTTCCCGCCATTCCGGTTCACCATATGGAAGGGCACCTTCTGGCACCGATGCTGGAAGAGAATCCGCCTGAATTCCCGTTTGTGGCGCTGCTGGTCTCCGGCGGCCATACGCAGCTGATTAGCGTGACGGGCATTGGCAAGTACGAGCTGCTGGGCGAGTCGATCGACGACGCCGCCGGTGAAGCGTTCGACAAAACCGCCAAGCTGCTGGGGCTGGATTACCCGGGCGGCCCGATGCTGTCGAAAATGGCGTCGCAGGGAACGGAAGGGCGCTTTGTCTTCCCGCGTCCGATGACCGACCGTCCGGGGCTGGACTTCAGCTTCTCCGGGCTGAAAACCTTCGCGGCCAACACGATCCGCAATAACGACGACAGCGAGCAGACCCGCGCCGATATCGCCCGCGCGTTTGAAGACGCGGTGGTGGATACGCTGATGATCAAGTGCAAGCGCGCGCTGGATCAGACCGGTTTCAAGCGTCTGGTGATGGCGGGCGGCGTCAGCGCCAACCGCACGCTGCGCGCGAAGCTCGCCGAGATGATGCAAAAGCGTCGCGGAGAAGTGTTCTACGCGCGTCCGGAATTCTGCACCGATAACGGGGCGATGATCGCCTACGCCGGGATGGTGCGTCTGAACGCGGGCGCAACGTCTGACCTGAGCGTGTCCGTGCGTCCGCGCTGGCCGCTGGCGGAACTGCCTGAGGCGTGAGTTTTTTGCCCGGTAAGCGCAGCGCCACCGGGCAACAAACCGCACTACACCCGCAGCATCCCTTTCTCTTCCAGAAACGCAATAATCGTCCCCAGGCCGTCACCCGCCTTCAGGTTGGTAAAGGTCCACGGACGCTCGCCGCGCATGCGGTTGGTATCGCGCTCCATCACCTCAAGCGACGCACCGACGTACGGCGCGAGATCGGTTTTGTTGATCACCAGAAAATCGGATTTGGTGATCCCCGGCCCGCCCTTGCGCGGTATTTTTTCCCCTTCGGCCACATCGATCACGTAGATGGTCAGATCCGCCAGCTCCGGGCTGAACGTCGCGCTCAGGTTGTCCCCGCCGCTTTCCACGAAGATCAGATCCAGATTACCGAATTTCTCGCTGAGCGCTTCCACCGCCGCCAGGTTCATTGAGGCGTCTTCGCGGATGGCGGTATGCGGGCAGCCGCCCGTCTCTACGCCCACGATGCGCTCCGGCGCCAGCGCGCCCGCCTCGGTGAGGATGCGCTGATCCTCTTTGGTGTAAATATCGTTGGTCACCACCGCCAGGTGATACGTGTCGCGCATCGCCTTGCAGAGCGCTTCCAGCAGCGCGGTTTTGCCCGACCCCACCGGGCCGCCCACGCCCACGCGCAGGGGATGTTTGTAATCAGCCATGTTGACTCCTCAGGAACGGAATAGTCGTGAATATTGGGTTTCGTGGCGCGCGGAGGCGATGGCGGACAGCGGCGTTGCTGCCCCCAGCGCGTCGTCGCGACGTAAAAATGCCTGTTCAAAACCAGCGGCGTAGTGGTCGCCTAGTTCGATAATTAGCTGCTGCGCGGCCTGTTGCCCAAACGGCACCAGCTTGACGCCCGCCATCACCGCGCTCTCTATCCAGCTGTAGCCAATACTCAGCGCCAGCTCGCGCACGTCAATGCCCCATCGCACGCCGAGCCAGGCCATGCCGCAGAGCTGGCTTTGCATAAATAGCGGCAGCCATTCCGGCGGACAGTCAGGTTCCCAGCTTTTAATCAGGCGTGTAAACGCTGCCCCGCGGTTGCGTTCTTCTTCGCGCAGCTCGCGCGTCTCCCGGCAGGCGAGCAGGTATGCCGTCCAGCGTTTTGCATTTATAAGAGAGCGTTGCTCACAGGCCTGATAAAGACGGATAAACAGCGGCAGATCGACGCAGAAAAAACTCTGCTCCATCTGCTGGATCTGCCAGCGTTTAAAGGCGTCGGCGTTCGCGACCCAGCCCGCCTCAACGGCCCACTCCAGCCCCTGCGACCAGGTAAACGACCCGACCGGCAGGCTGCTGCTGGAGAGCTGCATCAGGCGCAGCCGCTGACGGGCGTGCTCCATCAGCTCATCAGCGCCAGCAGTGCGGAGACAATCAGCCCGCCGCCGAAGGTTTTACGCAGACCGTCGTGACGGCGCAGCAGCAATCCTGCGGCAAAACTGGCACACAGCACCGTGGCGCTGGCCAGCATAAACCCGCTGGTGAAGAGCCAGAAGCTGTGGCCGGACATCTCCACACCGTGCGCCCAGCCGTGGAACATCGCCAGGGCAGGCACCGCGAGCAGCAGACGGTTTTCCGTTTTAAACACCATCACGCCGCTGACCGCCAGCGAGGCGATAATCAGCATCTCCATGCCGCTAAAGCCGCCGAGCAGGCTGCCCGCAATAGCGCCAACGAGCATCATGCCGAGGGTGGCAAACGGCAGCAGGAGCTTGCGGCCGCTCAGCGCTGAAAGCACGCCTGCACCGGTCAGCATCAGGAGATGATCGAGCCCGGTCAGCGGATGGAAAAAACCGGCCTGAAAGCTGTCGGCGCCGTGGCCGGGATGCGCGAGCGCGGGAACGGAAAAGGCCAGCAGTAACAGGGGGAGTAACTTGCGCATGATGTATCCTTAATGTGAATGGGTATGAGCGTGGCTATGGCTATGGGCATCGCTGGCATACGCGCCCGCTTCCGGTTCAAACGGCAGGCTGGCGTAGGTTACCTCCAGCCCAAACTGGCGCAGCATATCGTCGAGAACGTGATCATGGTGATAGCGCAGCTCGCCGGGCATGACCTGCAGCGGCACGTGGCGGTTGCCCAGGTGGTAGCAGGCGCGGGCGAGCAGGAACGGATCGGCGCAGCGCACCACGGAGACCGACTCTGCTGCTGCGATCACTTCGATCACTTCGCTGCCGTCGTCGGTGGTCAGCAGGTCGCCCCCGCGCAGCAGCAGGCCGCGCGGCAGCATCAGCCCGGCTTCGCGGCCGTCGTTAAGCGCCACGCGGGCGCGGCTTTTCACCCGCACGTCAATCGGCAGCGTGACGCTGGCGGTAGTTTGATGCGCATGGTCCAGGCGTTGGGTCAGATAAATCATCATCACTCCTCAAAACAGGAAATAGCGTTGCGCCATCGGCAGAACGTCAGCCGGTTCGCTGGTAATCAGTTCGCCGTCGACGCGCACCTCGTAGGTTTGCGAATCGACGGTGATGTTCGGCTGCAGAGCGTTGTGGATCATGTCGGCCTTTTTCACCGTCCGGCAGCCTTTCACCACCGCCGTGGCGCTCTGCAGGTTGAGCTGCTGGGGGATGCCGTTCGCGTGAGCCGCCTGCGAGACAAACGTCAATCGCGTGGCGTGGCGCGCGGCGCCCAGCGCGCCAAACATCGGGCGGTAATGGACCGGCTGTGGCGTGGGGATTGAAGCGTTGATGTCACCCATCGGCGCACAGGCGATCATCCCGCCTTTGACGATGGTGGCGGGTTTTACGCCGAAGAACGCCGGAGACCAGACCACCAGATCTGCCAGCTTGCCCGCCTCAATCGAACCCACTTCATGGGCAATACCGTGGGTCAGCGCCGGGTTAATGGTGTATTTGGCGACGTAGCGCTTCACGCGGAAATTGTCGTTCTCGCCGGTCTCTTCCGGCAGCGCGCCGCGCTGGACCTTCATGCGGTGCGCCACCTGCCAGGTGCGGATAATCACTTCCCCGACGCGGCCCATCGCCTGCGAATCTGACGACGTGAGCGAGAACGCGCCGATGTCATGCAGCACGTCTTCGGCGGCGATGGTTTCACGACGAATGCGCGATTCGGCAAACGCCACGTCCTCGGCGATATCCGGGTCGAGGTGATGGCAAACCATCAGCATATCGAGATGCTCGTCGATGGTGTTCACCGTGTAGGGCAGGGTCGGGTTGGTGGAGGAAGGCAGAATATTCGGGTGCGCGCAGGCGGTGATGATGTCCGGCGCGTGGCCGCCGCCCGCCCCTTCGGTGTGGAAGGTGTGGATGGTGCGCCCGCCAATGGCTGCCAGCGTATCTTCGACAAACCCGGATTCGTTCAGCGTGTCGCTGTGCAGCGCCACCTGAATATCCATCTCTTCAGCCACCTCCAGCGAGCAGTTTATAGCCGCAGGCGTCGCGCCCCAGTCTTCGTGGATTTTAAGCCCGATGGCGCCGGCGGCGATTTGCTCGCGCAGGGCATCCGGGTTTGAACCGTTGCCCTTGCCGAGCAGGCCGATATTCACCGGCAGCGTATCGGCAGCCTGCAGCATGCGGGCGATATACCACGGCCCCGGCGTGCAGGTGGTGGCGTTGGTGCCCGCCGCCGGTCCGGTGCCGCCGCCGATCATAGTGGTGACGCCGGAGACCAGCGCCTCTTCCGCCTGCTGCGGGCAGATCCAGTGGATATGGGTGTCGATCCCGCCGGCGGTGACGATCTTCCCTTCGGCGGCAATCACTTCCGTTGCCGCGCCAATCGGGATCGTCACACCGGGCTGAATGTCCGGATTCCCGGCTTTACCGACGGCGAAGATCCGCCCGTTCTTGACGCCGATATCGGCCTTCACGATCCCCCAGTGATCGACGATCAGCGCGTTGGTCAGCACCAGATCCACGCAGTCGTCTGCGGTCATCTGCCCCTGGCCCATGCCGTCGCGGATCACCTTCCCACCGCCGAACTTGACCTCTTCGCCGTAGATCGTGAGATCGTCTTCCACTTCAATCCACAGCTCGCTGTCGGCCAGCCGCACTTTATCCCCGGTGGTGGGGCCGAACATATCGGCATACGCCCGGCGCGAAATCTCAGCCATGTTTCACCTCGCCCATTACCTCGCCGCGAAAGCCGACAATGCGCTGCGCACCCGTGACCTGAACCAGCGTCACTTCGCGCTTCTGGCCGGGCTCAAAGCGCACGGCGGTGCCTGCCGGGATGTTCAGCCGGTAGCCCCGGGTTACCTCACGGTCAAACTTCAGCGCCGGGTTGACCTCGTAAAAGTGATAGTGCGATCCGACCTGGATCGGCCTGTCGCCGTGGTTTTCAACAATCACGGCTTGGGTTTCGCGCCCGACGTTGATCGC
Organism: Enterobacter sp. SGAir0187; assembly: GCF_002952735.2. Lineage (NCBI taxonomy): Bacteria > Pseudomonadati > Pseudomonadota > Gammaproteobacteria > Enterobacterales > Enterobacteriaceae > Enterobacter > Enterobacter sp. SGAir0187. The sequence goes on from NZ_CP025034.2 coordinate 3,274,795, forward strand.
AATCGCGCCGGGCTGGATCTGATATTCGCCAGGGATCATTATGCGCTCCTTAGACGATCGGGTTATGGACGGTGACGAGCTTCGATCCGTCCGGGAAGGTGGCTTCCACCTGAATATCCGGGATCATCTCCGGCACGCCCTCCATGACCTGGTCGCGCCTCAGGACGTGGCGGCCTGCCTCCATCAGCGCGGCGACGGTTTCACCATCGCGCGCGCCTTCCATGATGAAGGCGCTGATCAGCGCGACCGATTCCGGGTAATTGAGCTTTACCCCGCGCGCAAGGCGGCGTTCGGCAACCAGCGCGGCGGTGAACAGCAACAGCTTGTCTTTTTCTCTGGGGGTCAGTTCCATAACGTTTCTCTTATGTCTGCCAGATACGCGGCGAACAGGCGGTTTTGGTGGTGAGAAGCGGGCGAAGCGACTGCCAGACGTCGCGCATCACCCGCTGACAAATCAGGTTATCGTGGGAGAGAAAGCGCACCGACAAGAGATCGTCTGCGAGCGTGGCGCCCGTATACATATCCAGCGGAGCGAGTAGAGCACGCGCCGCGTCGAGATGTGCTTCTCTGGCCGGGTAGAACAGCAGCGTGCCAATCCACGGATGTCCGGCGACGGGCGTGAGATCGCCGTCGGCAAGGTGCTGACGTTCAATCAGGCGTGGCTCGTCCTCAACCCAGACTTCCAGGCGGCTTTCCAGCGTGCCGTGGCTGAAGGTCTCATTGATTACCGGTCGTCCCAGGCAGTACAGCTCCCACGCCAGCAGCGTGCTGGAGGCCTTCAGGTGGAAGACGGAACGCAGCGCGGCATTCGCACCGGGGAAGATAATGGTGTCCTGCGGCAGCCACTCCAGCGTGGATCCCTCATCGAGATAAAAGTGCTGATGCAGGCGAGCCTGCGGGCCGCAGCTGCGATAGAACTTGCTGGCGCCGGGCATGGTGATAAGCGCATGGCTTTTGGCGTCCAGACGCACGGTGATATCCAGCGTATCCCCGCCCACAACCCCGCCCGGCGGGTGCAGCAGATAGAGGTGGCAGGTTTCGCCTTCGGGATAAAATGGACGCTGAACGGTAAGCGGCCCGACGTGATGAGCGGAGTGCAGGAGGGTTTTCTCAGGGGTGTGACAAAACTGCAGGGCAAGCGACGCCTGCCAGCCTTTGTACGAATTATCAGTGACCTGAGCTGCTAACATGCTGCATCCATCTGCTCATCATCGGGTCGTTTCAGTATGCCCTGGCGGAAATGAAGGCTGTCATATGAGTCGCTTATGGATGGCGGTGAAGACGAAACAAAAAAGCACGCCCGGAGGGCGTGCTGTCTGACAAACATCGCGATGCCGTTATTTCAGGTGCTCATGCAGCGCTGCGCCAGCCTGCTCCAGGGCAACCTTGACCGTAGGCTCTTCGCTCAGTGGATTGAGCAGGCCGTAATCGTGGATCATGCCGTTATAGCGCGTGACGGTCACCGGGACGCCAGCCGCATCCAGCTTACGCCCGAATGCTTCACCTTCATCCCGCAGAACGTCCAGCTCTGCTGTCTGGATCAGCGTCTCGGGGAAGCCTTTCAACTGCGCGGCGCTGGCGCGAAGCGGAGAGGCAAGGATATTGTTGCGATCGGCCGCGCTGGTGGTGTAGTTATCCCAGAACCATTTCATCATGTTTTTCGACAGGAAATAGCCGTTCTCGAACTGGTTATACGAGGCAGTATCAAAATTCGCATCGGTCACAGGCCAGAGCATAACGTTGTAGCGAATTTTTGGCCCATTAAATTGTTTTGCCTGCAGCGCCACGGAAGCCACCATATTGCCGCCCACGCTGTTACCGACCAGACCCAGACGGCTACCATCCACGCCAATTTCCTGACCGTGCTCGGCTACCCATTTTGTCGCTTCAAAGGCCTGATGAATGGCCACCGGAAAATGGGCCTCAGGTGACGGCGTGTAATCAACGTAAACCGCTGCGGCGCCCGAAGCGCGAACGAGGTCGCGGATTAAGCGTTCGTGGGTTGGGAAATCACCCAGCACCCAGCCGCCGCCGTGGAAGAACATAAATGCCGGGAGCGTGCCGGTCGCGTTTTCAGGTTTCACTATTTTCAGTTTGATCGCCTGACCATTTACCTGGATCGTTTTTTCTGAAACCTGAGCGGGCGGCAGTTTTGCGCCTTGCTGCGCGCCGATCAGTACCTGGCGGGCCTCCTGCGGGGTCATCTGTTCCATTGGCTTACCCTTGCCCGAATTCAGAACATTAAGAAATGCCTGTACGCCTGCGGTCGGGGTAGGGGTATTGGTGGTGTGAGCGGACGCTGCAGCAGACGCGAACACGGAAGAAACCAGGATGGCGGCTAATGTTTTCATGGTAGTACCTCTTTAAGCAAGTGTTAGACAGTGATGTCATTTAAGTAGTGCACTATTAAGTTGTTGGTGCAATGCTTGCGCGCAAGACACTTTTAGTCAAACTTTATTTATAATTTTTTTATAAAACTGACTAAGGGTTGAAAGAGAAATGAAAGAAAACAAGACGTTAGATGATTTACTTTGCTTCTCACTGTACTCGGTCACCAACGCGTTCGTTCGGCAATACCGTCCCTTATTGCAGGAAATGGATCTTACCTATCCGCAATTTGTTGTTTTGATGGCGCTTTATGAGAAAGACAACATTCCACTTCGCGATCTCAGTGATAAGACGTTTTTTGATTCGGGCACATTGACCCCGCTGGTGCAAAAGCTTGAGGCAAAAGGGTTTCTCAACCGTATCGCGGTTGTGGGTGACGAAAGAATGAAAAATGTCGTTCTGACGGAGAAGGCTAACGCACTGAAAAAGCAGGTGATGGCGCTGCCGGACCAGATACGCTGCAGCATGCGGATGAATGATGAAGAGCTTGAGATGCTGAAAAAACTTTCCCGAACGCTGCTGGATGATTTGTAAGAACCCTTCGGTGGGGTTAACCCACCGAAGCGAGGTCATTAGCGGTAATCCTCCGCATCCACATCATACCCCGATGGCTCCCAGCGGATCGCCAGCAGCGAGGCCAGGCCGATAAACGGCGCCAGCGCAATGACCCAGAACACGGCGGTATCCAGCGAGGCGACCAGCAGCGGGAACAGGAACAGCGACAGCGTCGAGCTGCTGCGCATCAGCGTCTGGTTAAGACCCACGCCAACGCCGCGCAGCGAGGTCGGGTAGCTCAGCGAGGCAAACGTCATGGTATGCGCGCCCGGGCCGAAGCCCTGGCCGAACAGGAAGAGCGCCAGCATCGCCACGGCAAGCACGCCTTCGGTGGCGCCTTCCGGACGACCAATCAGCCCCAGGCCAAGCAGCGCGACCAGCTGGCAGGCGTAACCCGCAAGCGACATCCGCCAGGCGCCGAAGCGCGGCACGTAGCGTACCGCCAGCAGTCCGCCAACGAAGGCAAACAGCAGATTAAGCGCCAGAGATATCAGGATGGTGGTCAGCATCGACTGGACAAAGAAGCTGGAGATGATCACCGGCAGGCCAAACGCCACCGCGTTATAGGCGAACGAGGAGACGACGGACAACAGCGTGGCGAGCGTGGTGCGCCGCAGATAGATGCCGCGGAACAGGTTCAGGTAGTTGGACCATTTCGCTTTATTCACGACGGGGGCTGGCTGGCTCAGCGCATCCTGCGGCACGTGGGCATTAATGTTGTATGAGTGGCGTAAAATCGACGCTGCCTCCTTCAGGTTGCCCTGATTTGCCGCCCAGACCGGCGATTCGCTCATATAGCGGCTGCGGATGGCAATAATCACCAGCGCCGGCACGGCGCCAAAGCCGAGAATCAAACGCCACAGCCAGTCGCTGTGGCTTTCCGGCAGCACGGCGTAGAAGAAAAGCACCAGTAGGTAAGAGATACTGATGGCGGCATACCAGGTGGGGCACCACATGGCGACGCTGGAGGCCTTATTGCCGGGACCTTTCAGCCTGGCGAACTCGCTTAAAAACGCCATCGCCACGGGAAGGTCGATCCCGACCCCAAGCCCCATGACAAAGCGGGCACCCGCCAGCACATATTCGTTCGGAGCCAGCGCACAGGCAATAGCCGCTACGACGAAGAACACCATATCAGCCATAAAGACGCGATAGCGCCCGATTTTGTCCGTGAGATAACCGCCGAGCAGCGCCCCGACAATGGCACCAAAGGTAATCGCCGAGGCCACCATACCGGTGCCTGCAGGAGTTAAATTGAATTCGCGGGAAATGTCCTTGATGCCGAAGGCCAGCGCGCCCAGATCGTAGGCATCGAGGAAAATCCCGCCCAGGGCGATACCGATCACGATACGGGCGTTGGTCCGACCCTGAGAACCGTCATTAACGAGGCGTGAGACATCCGAGGCGCTGCGCACCCACTGGATGTCGCCATCGGGGTGTTTTTCTGCCGTTGAAAGGGGAGTGGTTTCTGTGATTTCAGCCATTTTCTTCTAATGTGGTTGTGTTGTGTCATTAACAGTTACCACAGGCAGAAGGTGACCAAAATCACATTTGGCTATAAGGCATAACTAACCTTACGGGGCGTCTTTTTTCTTCCTCTTGAGCTTCGTCCAGATTTTTGTCTCCTGACGACGCCACAGGCGCTGAATATTATCGTGATGACGCAGCAGGATAAGGCAGGAGAGCATCGACACCGGGAAGGTAAACTGGGGTTTAAACCACCAGACGTAGAACGGCGCGATCAGCGCGCTGACGATGGCGCCCAGCGACGAATAGCCGCTCAGCAGAATGGTCAGTAGCCAGGTCCCGGCCATCACGCCGGTTAGGTCCCAGCCGATTGGCGCAATGGCACCAAAGGCGGTCGCCACACCTTTGCCGCCTTTAAAACCGAAGAATACGGGCCAGATGTGGCCGACACAGGCAGCAATCGCAATGAGCCCCAGCCAGAACGGCGTGACGCCCAGCGCATACGCGCCCCAGACGGGCAGCATCCCTTTCAGAACATCAAAAATCAAAACCGCTACGGCTGCTCCCTTGCCGCCAATTCGTAGTACGTTGGTCGCCCCCGGATTCCCGGAACCACTTTCACGCGGGTCAGGTAACCCGGCGATGCGGCAGACCAGAATGGCGCTGGAGATTGAGCCGCAAAGATAGGCGAGGAGGATCATTCCAGGCGCGATTGCACTCATAACGCTGTTCCGTTTTGAAAATGTATCTGTATTCTCAGCATCTGTGGATAATACGCATAATTCGCCGGAAGTGGTATCCGGTTTAGCCAAAAAGCAGGCAGGTCGTGATGGATATTGTATTTATAGAGCAACTTTCGGTAATCACCACTATTGGTGTTTACGACTGGGAACAGACCATCGAGCAGAAGCTGGTGTTCGATATCGAAATGGGCTGGGATAACCGCAAGTCGGCAAAAAGTGATGACGTGAATGACTGTCTGAGCTACGCCGATATCAGTGAGACGGTCATCGCCCACGTGGAAGGGCAACGTTTTGCGCTGGTCGAACGGGTGGCGGAAGAGGTCGCAGAATTGCTGCTGAAAAAATTCAACTCACCGTGGGTGCGCATCAAGCTGAGCAAACCGGGCGCGGTGGCGCGCGCCGCCAACGTGGGCGTCATTATTGAGCGTGGCACAAATCTGAAAGGAAAGATTTAACGTCATAATAGCTAAACCATTTTAGGCTATAACGGTCTCAGGACTGTATCTTATCGGTGGTCCGTTTGGGACACCGTTTTTTTATATTTTTTTAGGGGTTTATAGATGAGCGATATGCACTCGCTGCTGGTGGCGGCAATACTGGGTGTGGTCGAAGGATTGACGGAGTTTTTACCGGTTTCCAGTACCGGCCATATGATTATCGTTGGCCATCTGCTGGGCTTTGAAGGCGATACCGCCAAAACGTTCGAAGTGGTTATCCAACTGGGTTCGATTCTGGCGGTGGTGGTGATGTTCTGGCGCCGTCTGTTTGGCCTGATCGGTATCCATTTTGGCCGCCCGCCGCAGCACGAAGGAATGAGTAAAGGCCGCCTGTCGCTGATCCATATTCTGCTCGGGATGATACCTGCGGTGGTGCTGGGCCTGGTTTTCCACGACGCCATCAAATCGCTGTTTAACCCAATTAACGTGATGTACGCGCTGGTGGTGGGGGGCTTCCTGCTGATCGCCGCGGAAGTGCTGAAGCCAAAAACGCCGCGCGCGGAAGGTCTGGACGATATGACATATCGTCAGGCGTTTATCATTGGCTGCTTCCAGTGTCTGGCGCTGTGGCCGGGCTTCTCGCGTTCAGGCGCTACCATCTCCGGCGGGATGCTGATGGGCGTAAGCCGTTACGCCGCGTCAGAGTTCTCGTTCCTGCTGGCGGTGCCGATGATGATGGGTGCCACCGCGCTTGACCTCTATAAAAGCATCGGTTTCCTCACCACGGGCGACATTCCCATGTTCGCTGTTGGCTTCATCACCGCGTTTATCGTGGCGCTGATTGCCATCAAAACCTTCCTGCAGTTGATTAAGCGTATCTCGTTTATTCCGTTCGCGATCTATCGCTTTATCGTCGCGGCTGCGGTGTACGTGGTCTTCTTCTGACCGATGGCCCTCAGTCTTTTGGCTGAGGGCAATGCTTTTCCTTCCAGTCAGAGACCGCCTGAATTCGCCGTTTCGTGAGTTCTTCGCGAATTTCCGGTCCTTTGAATCCCGCCTCGACGACGTCCTTCGTCGGCACCGCTTTCGCTACCTCCCAGGCTTTACGCAGTAAACGTCCCTGCGGGTAGTCGCACGCTTCAAACCCGGTACGCCCGCGCACGTCAGCTTCGCTGGTCAGCGCGATTTGCTCCACGCGCTGGGGTTTGCGCCAGGCGTCGATATTATCGAAAAGCTTAACGATGGTGGCCGGTTTCAGGATGGGGAAGGTGTGGATCAGATCGTGGAATTCGGCCACCAGTTTCGCCAGATCGCGGATCTCGTTCGGCACGCGCAGACGCTGGCACAGCCCCTCGACCAGCTTCACCCCGGCTGGACCGTGCCCGTGATGCCGAGGCCAGAGCTCTTTTGGCGTTAAGCCTTTGCCCAGATCGTGGCACAGGGTGGAAAAACGCATGTCCACGTCAGGGCTGAGCATGGCCGCCATGCTCAGGGTCATCAGCGTATGCACGCCGGTATCAATTTCCGGGTGCCATTTCGCCGGAGCCGGGACGCCAAACAGCGCGTCTATTTCCGGGAACAGCACCTTCAGCGCGCCACAGTCGCGCAGGACCTGGAAAAAGACCTGCGGGTTACGCGTGGTGAGGGCATTCTCCGTCTCTTTCCAGACGCGCTCTGGCGTCAGGTGTTCAAGCTCGCCCGCCTCGGTCATGGCGGTCATCAGCGCCATTGTCTCATCGGCAATACGGAAGCTGAGATGGGCGTAACGCGCGGCAAAACGCGCCACGCGCAGCACGCGGAGCGGATCTTCAGAAAACGCCGGGGAAACGTGGCGTAAAAGACGGTTGCGCAGATCGTCCTGGCCGCCATAAGCGTCAACAATCTGGCCGTGCTCGTCCTGCGCCAGCGCGTTAATGGTCAGATCGCGACGCAGGAGATCTTCCTCCAGCGTGACGTCAGGCGCGGCATAACAGGTGAAGCCCGTATAGCCCGAACCTGATTTCCGCTCGGTACGCGCCAGGGCATACTCTTCGCGGCTTTTCGGGTGCAGAAACACGGGAAAATCGCGGCCTACCTGCTGGTAGCCCGCGTCGAGCATCTCTTCCGGGGTGGCGCCCACCACCACCCAGTCTTTATCTTTGACCGGCAGACCTAACAACGCATCACGAACCGCACCACCGACCAGATAACTCTTCACGCCTGACACTCCCGTTTTCTCTTTTCCAGAATGATACGTAAGTCTGGCAGAGAAGACGAATTAGTTCATCCAGCGATCTTTACGCTTACGGCTTGGGATCAGGTGCGGCAGAACCAGACCCAGCACCAGACCGACGCCCAGCACGCCGCCGCCATACATAAACCACTGCATGATGATGGTGCGCTGTTTGTCATCGAGCTGCAGGTTGGCGGCATTCACCTTCTTCTGCGCGACAATCAGCTCGTTTTTCAGCTTCTGGTTCTCTTCTTTTAGCCCGTTAATCACGCCGTCGCTCTGCGCCACTTTCTGCTGCATTTCGGCGGTACGCTGGTTCCAGGTTCCGTCGATGTTGTTCAGCTTGTCGGTCAGGGTTTTCACCTGATTTTCCAGATCCGGCACGCGGGTGCGCAGGCTTGGCACGGTGCTCAGCTCTTTCAGCGGGATCCAGGACGTACGGCCAGAACTGTCGCGAACCTGACCGTAGTTGGTGTCCGCGTTGGTCTGTAACAGGGTGACTTCCTCGCCGGCATTGACCGTGCCCACGAGGCGATAATTATCTCCGGGGCCACTGCGTACCCAGGTGTTCAGTTCGTCAGAAACGTAACGCTTCTCTTCAGCGTGCACGGCTGTTGCGGCGCTAAAAGCGAGTAAAGTAAGTCCAATCAGGCGTAATTTAAGCATCATTAGTCGTTATTTTCATAAATAGTGGAACGATAGTAGTGGCAACAGTGTCTCTACGCAAAGCATTCGTCAGCAATCAGAATCATCTGTGTCACGACTCTGGACATTTACGCCCGACAAATTGCTCATTGCATGGCAATTTGGCGCAAAATACTATGTACTGACAAACAAATGGCGAGGAAGTTCGCCCTCATTGACGCGTCTGTGACGCCCGCAAAAGTACAAGGCTATGGCTCAGGAAATCGAATTAAAATTTATCGTCGAAAAAGACAGCGTTGACGCACTCCGCCAGGATCTGCATACGCTCTCCGGCGAACACCATGCACCGGTACAACTGCTTAATATCTATTACGAAACGCCGGACAACTGGCTGCGCCGCCACGATATGGGGCTGCGCATCCGTGGCGCGAGCGGGCGCTACGAGATGACGATGAAAATTGCCGGCCGCGTGGTCGGCGGGTTACATCAGCGTCCGGAATACAATATCGACATCAGTCAGCCAGAACTTGAGCTCGAACGCTTCCCGACGGACGTCTGGCCGGAAGGCGAGCTGCCTGCCACGCTGGCAGAACAGGTGCAGCCGCTGTTCAGCACCGATTTCTGGCGCGAGAAATGGCTGGTGACGGAAGGTAAAAGCCGCATCGAAATCGCTCTCGATCTCGGTGAGGTGAAGGCGGGGGAGTTCCAGGAACCCATTTGTGAACTGGAGCTTGAACTGCTGGAAGGGGACGCGAATGACGTGCTGAAGCTGGCGCGCAGGCTGGTGAGCCAGTCCGGACTGCGTCAGGGAAGCCTGAGTAAAGCCGCGCGGGGTTACCATCTGGCGGCCGGAAATGCGCCGCGCGTCCTGAAAGAGACGACCATTTTGCGCGTTGTGCCGAAAGCCAGCGTTGAGCAGGGGCTGGAAGCCGCGCTGGAGCTGGCGCTTTCGCAGTGGCAGTACCACGAAGAGCTGTGGGTGCGAAATGTGAAAAACGCCAAATCCCACGTGCTCGCGGCGATTGCCCTGGTGCGCCATACCCTGGCGCTGTTCGGCGGTATCGTTCCTCGCAAAGCGAGCGCTCACTTACGTGATCTGCTGACGCAAACCGAAACGCTGATGCTCTCGGACGTCTCGGCGCAAACGGCGATTTACAGCCCGCAAGCCGCTTCGGCAAAACTGGCGCTGACCGAGTTTCTGGTCACGCGCGGCTGGCGCGCCTTCCTGGATGCGAAAGCCGAGGCCAAAATCGCGGAAAACTTTAAGCGTTTCGCGGACATTCATCTTTCCCGTCATGCCGCTGAACTGAAGAGCACCTTTGCGTATCCGCTCGGCGATAAGTATGGCGATCAGCTTCCCCGTCTTTCGCGCAACATCGACAGCATGCTGCTCCTTTCCGGTGCCTACGACGGGCCACAGGCGCAGGCGTGGCTGGAAAACTGGCAGGGGCTGAAGCATGCCATCGAAACCCGTCAGCATATTGAAATTGAGCATTTCCGTAATGAGGCCATTTCGCAGGAGCCGTACTGGCTGCACAGCGGAAAACGTTAACTCTGGCAAGGAACCCCTAGAATGCCGCTCTCTTCACCGTTACAGCAGCAGTGGCAGACCGTTTGCGAACGTCTGCCTGAGTCATTACTGGCGTCATCGTTAAGCGAGCAGGCGAAAAGCGTGCTCGTCTTCAGTGATTTTGTGCAGGAAAGCATCACCGTCTACCCGGACTGGCTGGCGGAGCTTGAGAACGCACCGCCGCAGGCGGACGAGTGGCGGCACTATGCCGGCTGGCTGCAGGCCGCGCTTGAAGACGTCGCGGATGAGGCGACGCTGATTCGCGTCCTGCGTCAGTTCCGCCGTCGTGTGATGGTGCGCATTGCCTGGGCGCAGGCGCTGGAGCTGGTGAGTGAAGAGAGTACGCTGCAGCAGTTAAGCGAGCTGGCACAGACGTTGATTGTCGCCGCGCGCGACTGGCTCTACGCCGCCTGCTGTAAAGAGTGGGGCACGCCGTGCAGCGAGGAAGGGGTTCCTCAGCCGCTGTTGATTCTGGGAATGGGCAAGCTGGGCGGTTGCGAGCTGAACTTTTCCTCCGATATCGACCTGATTTTCGCCTGGCCTGAGAACGGCTCCACGCGCGGCGGCCGTCGCGAGCTGGACAACGCCCAGTTCTTTACCCGTCTCGGTCAGCGTCTGATTAAGGCGCTGGATCAGCCTACGCAGGACGGCTTTGTCTACCGCGTGGACATGCGCCTGCGTCCGTTCGGCGATAGCGGGCCGCTGGTGTTGAGCTTTGCCGCGCTGGAGGACTACTACCAGGAGCAGGGGCGCGACTGGGAGCGTTATGCGATGGTCAAAGCGCGGATCATGGGCGACAGCGACGACGCCTACGCTAACGAGCTGCGCGCCATGCTGCGCCCGTTCGTGTTCCGTCGCTATATCGACTTCAGCGTCATCCAGTCCCTGCGCAATATGAAAGGGATGATTGCCCGTGAGGTTCGCCGTCGCGGGCTGAAGGACAACATCAAGCTTGGCGCGGGCGGCATTCGCGAAATCGAATTTATCGTCCAGGTCTTCCAGCTGATTCGCGGCGGGCGCGAGCCGTCGCTACAATCCCGCTCGCTGCTGCCGACGCTGAGCGCCATCGAACAGCTTCACCTGCTGCCGGACGGCGACGCGCAAACCCTGCGCGAGGCCTATCTGTTCCTGCGCCGTCTGGAAAACCTGCTGCAAAGCATCAACGACGAACAGACCCAGACCCTGCCGGGGGATGACCTTAACCGGGCGCGTCTGGCCTGGGGGATGCGCGTGGACGACTGGTCAACGCTGACCGAACGGCTCGATGCCCATATGGCAGGCGTGCGCCGCATCTTTAACGACCTGATTGGTGATGACGAAAGTGAGTCGCAGGACGATGCGCTTTCCGAGCACTGGCGCGAGCTGTGGCAGGACGCGCTTCAGGAAGATGACACCACGCCGGTGCTGACGCATTTAACCGACGAGGCGCGCCATCGCGTGGTGGCGCTGATTGCCGATTTCCGTCTTGAGCTGAACAAGCGCGCCATCGGCCCGCGCGGTCGACAGGTGCTGGATCACCTGATGCCGCACCTGCTGAGCGAGGTCTGCTCGCGAGCGGATGCGCCGGTGCCGCTGTCGCGCATGATGCCGCTGCTGAGCGGGATCATCACGCGCACGACGTACCTTGAACTTTTGAGCGAGTTTCCGGGGGCACTCAAGCACCTGATTACGCTCTGCGCCGCCTCCCCGATGGTGGCCAACAAGCTGGCGCGCTATCCGCTGCTGCTGGATGAACTGCTCGACCCGAATACCCTGTATCAACCCACGGCGACGGATGCCTACCGTGACGAGCTGCGTCAGTATCTGCTGCGCGTGCCGGAAGAGGACGAAGAGCAGCAGCTGGAGGCGCTGCGCCAGTTTAAGCAGGCTCAGATGCTGCGCGTGGCGGCGGCGGACATCGCCGGAACGCTGCCGGTGATGAAAGTGAGCGATCACTTAACCTGGCTGGCAGAGGCGATCATCGACGCGGTAGTGCAGCAGGCGTGGGTGCAGATGGTGGCCCGCTACGGCCAGCCGAAGCACCTTGCTGACCGTGAGGGGCGAGGCTTTGCCGTGGTGGGTTACGGCAAGCTCGGCGGCTGGGAGCTGGGATACAGTTCCGATCTGGATTTAATCTTCCTGCACGACTGCCCCGTTGACGTGATGACCGACGGCGAGCGCGAGATTGACGGGCGTCAGTTCTACCTGCGCCTGGCGCAGCGCATCATGCACCTGTTCAGCACCCGCACCTCGTCGGGCATTTTGTATGAAGTCGATGCGCGCCTGCGTCCGTCCGGCGCGGCGGGCATGCTGGTGACCTCAACGGAATCCTTCGCCGATTACCAGAAGAATGAAGCCTGGACGTGGGAGCATCAGGCGCTGGTGCGCGCCCGCGTGGTGTATGGCGATCCGCAGCTCAAAACGCAGTTCGATGCCATTCGTAAGGATGTCATGACCACCCCGCGCGAGGGCAGTACGCTGCAGACCGAAGTGCGCGAGATGCGCGAGAAAATGCGCGCGCACCTGGGTAATAAACACCGCGATCGTTTTGATATTAAAGCCGACGAGGGCGGGATTACCGATATTGAGTTCATTACACAGTATCTGGTGCTGCTCCACGCGCACGGCAAGCCAAAGCTGACCCGCTGGTCCGATAACGTGCGCATTCTGGAACTGCTGGCGCAAAACGACATCATGGACGAGCAGGAGGCGCAGGCCTTAACCCGCGCCTACACGACGCTGCGCGACGAGCTTCACCACCTGGCGCTGCAGGAGGAACCGGGGCACGTGGCGCTGGACTGTTTTGTCGCAGAACGCGCTCAGGTAACGGCCAGCTGGCAGAAGTGGCTGGTGGAACCGTGCGTAACAAATCAAGTGTGATATTATCGCGCGCAAATTGTGAATCTTTCTGGAGTCAGGAATGAAAGTAACACTGCCAGAGTTTGAACGTGCTGGAGTAATGGTTGTTGGGGATGTGATGCTGGATCGCTACTGGTATGGACCGACCAGCCGCATCTCTCCGGAAGCACCGGTACCGGTGGTTAAGGTCGACACCATTGAAGAGCGTCCCGGCGGCGCGGCAAACGTGGCGATGAACATAGCCTCTCTGGGCGCGCACTCGCGTCTGGTTGGCCTGACCGGCATCGACGATGCGGCGCGCGCGCTGAGCAAGTCGCTGGCGGACGTGAACGTGAAGTGCGACTTCGTTTCGGTTCCGACCCACCCAACCATCACCAAGCTGCGCGTGCTGTCACGCAACCAGCAGCTGATCCGCCTCGACTTTGAAGAAGGTTTCGAGGGCGTTGATCCTGAGCCGCTGCACGAGCGTATCAATCAGGCGCTGGGTAATATCGGCGCGCTGGTGCTGTCCGACTACGCCAAAGGCGCGCTGGCCAGCGTCCAGACGATGATCCAGCTGGCGCGTAAAGCCAACGTCCCGGTGCTGATCGACCCGAAAGGCACCGATTTTGAGCGCTATCGCGGTGCGACGCTGCTGACGCCAAACCTCTCCGAGTTTGAAGCGGTGGCGGGCAAGTGCAAAACCGAGGAAGAGCTGGTTGAGCGCGGCATGAAGATCATTGCTGATTTCGAGCTGTCCGCGCTGCTGGTGACCCGCTCTGAGCAGGGGATGACGCTGCTGCAGCCGGGCAAGGCGCCGCTGCATATGCCAACCCAGGCGCAGGAAGTGTACGACGTGACCGGTGCCGGTGATACGGTGATCGGCGTGCTGGCGGCGACGCTGGCCGCAGGAAACTCCCTGGAAGAGGCGTGCTACTTCGCTAACGCCGCGGCGGGTGTGGTCGTTGGTAAGCTCGGTACCTCCACCGTTTCCCCTATCGAGCTGGAAAACGCGGTGCGCGGGCGTGCGGACACCGGTTTTGGCGTCATGACCGAAAACGAGCTGAAGGTGGCCGTCGCCGCCGCGCGCAAACGCGGTGAGAAAGTGGTGATGACCAACGGTGTGTTTGACATCCTGCACGCGGGCCACGTCTCCTATCTGGCGAATGCGCGCAAGCTGGGCGATCGCCTGATTGTGGCGGTGAACAGCGATGCGTCGACGAAACGCCTGAAGGGTGAAACGCGTCCGGTGAACCCGCTTGAGCAGCGGATGATCGTGCTCGGCGCGCTGGAAGCCGTGGACTGGGTGGTGTCGTTTGAAGAAGACACACCGCAGCGCCTGATTGCCGGTATTCTGCCGGATCTGCTGGTAAAAGGCGGGGATTACAAGCCGGAGCAAATCGCGGGCAGCGAAGAGGTCTGGGCCAACGGCGGCGAGGTGATGGTGCTCAACTTTGAGGACGGGTGTTCCACCACCAACATCATCAAGAAGATCCAGAAAGACAGTCAGTAAAAAAAACGGGCCAGCTGGCCCGTTTATTTTTTCACCCTCTCCCTGTGGGTGAGGGCATCAGGCCGCACTTACTCCTGGTCATCCACCGGCGGAATGGCTGGCGCTGGCTTCACTTCTTCCGGCGCATTGCGGTTTTCCAGCTCGGTCAGACGCTGTTCCAGCAGCGCCAGTTTCTCGCGGGTGCGCAGCAGAACCTGGGTCTGCACGTCAAACTCTTCGCGGCTGACTAAATCAAGGCGAACCAACTGCGCCTGCAGCGTCTGGCGGATTTTTTTCTCAACGTCATCACCAAATTCACGAATGCCTTTTGGCATAGATTCATGAACCTGACGCGCGATCTGCTCAATTTTCTTCGGGTCAATCATTGTCGTTTCCCTTGATGAAAAGGTGTTAGTGTCCATTGTAGCGCGTCATGCCCGGGGTAAACAAAATTGTTTGATGCTTATGCATTGCCCAGGATAATCAATAGCGTTATAGTTATCTCGCTTATTCTCAGGGCGGGGCGAAATTCCCCACCGGCGGTAAATCAGCTTAACGCTGAAAGCCCGCGAGCGCTTTGGGTGAATTCTCAAAGGTCAGCAGATCCGGTGTAATTCCGGGGCCGACGGTTAGAGTCCGGATGGGAGAGAGTAACGATCCAGTCGGGCATGGGCCCGCTCACGTTATCTTTTTGCCGCTTATACGGCGCTCCTAAGACTGCCCTGATTCTGGTAACCATAATGTTAATGAGGTTTTTTTACCATGAATCAGACGCTACTTTCCTCTTTTGGCACTTCAACTCAACGTGTTGAACATGCACTGGATGCACTGCGCGAAGGCCGCGGTGTGATGGTGCTTGACGATGAAAACCGTGAAAACGAAGGCGACATGATTTTCGCCGCCGAAAACATGACCGTTGAGCAGATGGCGCTGACCATCCGTCACGGCAGCGGCATCGTATGCCTGTGTATTACCGAAGATCGTCGTAAGCAGCTCGAGCTGCCGATGATGGTCGAAAACAACACCAGCGCGTTTGGTACCGGATTTACCGTGACCATTGAAGCGGCGCATGGCGTGACCACCGGTGTGTCTGCGGCTGACCGTCTGACCACCGTACGTGCCGCGATTGCTGATGATGCGAAGCCCTCCGATCTGCATCGTCCAGGCCACGTCTTCCCACTGCGCGCGCAGGCGGGTGGCGTGCTGACCCGCGGCGGCCACACCGAAGCGACCATCGACCTGGTAACGCTGGCAGGCTTCAAACCTGCGGGCGTGCTGTGCGAACTGACCAACGATGACGGCACCATGGCGCGCGCGCCGGAGTGCATCACCTTTGCGCGTCTGCACAACATGCCGGTGGTCACGATTGAAGATCTGGTCGAGTACCGCCAGGCGCACGAGCGCAAAGCCAGCTGATAATAAAAACGCCGGGATATCCCGGCGTTTTTTACCCGATTCCTGCGGTCTGCAGCAGAACCAGGCTTAATCCCATCACCGACATTCCGCACAGCACGCCATAGCTGGGGTTGTTGTTAGGATCTATCTCCTTCGCCAGCGGCATCAGCTCATCCACCGAAAGTGCAACCATGATCCCGGCTACCGCTGCCATAATCGCCGCCATCACTACCGGAGAGACCAGGCTACCAAGGATCAGCCAGGCCAGCACGCCGCCAAGGATTTCGGCCATCCCGGAAATACCCGCCCAGAACACCGCGGTGCGTTTCGAGCCCGTGGCGGCATAGACCGGACCGGCCACCGCGAGTCCTTCAGGAATATTGTGTAAGGCGACCGCCAGCGCGATGCCAAAGCCCATTTCCAGATTGCTGCTGGCCGTCACGTAGGTGGCGACCCCTTCCGGGAAATTATGCAGACTGATACCAAGCGTTAATAGCACGGCTGTACGCTTGATATTGCGCGGCATAGGCGTCACGTTTTTCTGCATTAAATCCTGCGGATGCGCGTGCGGTAGCATACGGTCGAGGGCAAAGTATCCCAGCAGGCCAAAGACAAACATGCCGTAGCCCAGCAGCGGAGACATACCTTCTGTGCCCAGTGCGGCAGGTAGCATCTCCATCAGGGATATGAGCAGCATGATCCCGGCAGCAAAGCCCAGCGAGAAGGCCAGCACGCGGTTTGATGGCTTTTGACCAAGCACGCCGAGGATCGCGCCGATGAACGTCGCGGCGCCCGCCAGTATGGTCAGGATCAAGGGGACTGACATGGATTGCTCCTTATGATAATGATTCTCATTAATATAAATGATTCATTTCTGGCAAAGCGAGGGGCCAACCCCGGCTTTACACATTCCTTACATTCAAATTTCCTGATGATGATCTTCACGCTTATCTGCGTTCATCTTTGCCGGATTGCGCGTAATGTAGCACCATTAAATTGACACCTTCTGTAAGGATATCATCATGACTTCTTCCCGTATGCCAGCCCTGTTTTTAGGCCACGGCAGCCCAATGAACGTTCTGGAAGACAACGTCTATACCCGCGCATGGCGTAGCCTGGGCGAGACGCTGCCGCGTCCAAAAGCGATTGTGGTGGTATCCGCGCACTGGTTCACCCGTGGAACGGGCGTGACTGCCATGGAAGCGCCAAAAACCATTCATGATTTTGGCGGCTTCCCGCAGGCGCTGTATGACACGCATTATCCAGCCCCCGGCTCGCCTGAGCTGGCACAAAGGCTGGTGGAACTGCTGGCGCCTGTTCCGGTTGCGCTGGATAAAGAAGCCTGGGGTTTTGACCACGGCTCGTGGGGCGTGCTGATTAAAATGTATCCTGATGCAGATATCCCGATGGTGCAGCTGAGCATCGACAGCACCAAACCGGCCGCCTGGCATCTGGAGATGGGGCGCAAGCTGGCGACGCTTCGTGATGAAGGCATTATGCTGGTGGCAAGCGGCAACGTGGTGCACAACCTGCGCACGGCGCGCTGGCACGGTGAGAATACGCCTTACCCGTGGGCGACCGCTTTTAACGACTACGTTAAAGCGAATCTGACCTGGCAGGGGCCGGCTGAGGCACATCCGTTGGTTAACTATCTGGAGCACGAGGGCGGTTCGCTCTCTAACCCGACGCCGGAGCATTTCCTGCCGCTGCTGTACGTGCTTGGAGCGTGGGATGGCCAGGAGCCGGTTACGATCCCGGTTGACGGGATTGAGATGGGAAGCCTGAGTATGCTGTCGGTGCAGGTAGGGTGAAAACATGCCGGGTGGCGCTACGCTTACCGGGCCTACAAAACCGTAGGCCGGGTCAGGCGAAGCCGCCACCCGGCAGATCTTACTCCACAAAAATATGCGGATAGAACCGCGACAGATCCTGCGTGATCAGTGCGCGATCTTCGCGAATGCCAATTCCGGCTGGCAGATCGTTGATGAGCCAGCTGCCAATCAGCGTATAGCTGTCGCCAAACTTCGGCAGTTGATAGAACGCCTGGACGATCATCCCTTCTTCGCCGTACGGCCCTTCAACCGCTTCCAGCGTCTTACCGTTTTCGATAATCGACACGTTCGCGCCTTCGCGGGAGAAGATCGGCTTAACGACGTATTTCTCCATCTGCGGGTAATTATCTTCCGCAAAGTACGCAGGCAGCAGGTTCGGGTGATTCGGGAACATCTCCCATAGCATCGGCAGCAGGGCCTTGTTGGAGATAATGCTCTTCCAGGCCGGTTCCAGCCAGCGCACGCCCGCGTCTTCCAGCTTGGTGGAGAACATCTCGCGCAGCATGTACTCCCACGGGTAGAGCTTGAACAGGTTGCTGATGACCTGATCCTGCATGTCCGTAAACTGACCTTTTTCACCCAGGCCGATATCCTCGATATAGAGGAACTCGGTCGCCACTTCCGCTTCGGCGGCGCAGTCCTGCAGATACTGAACCGTGCCACGATCTTCTTCCGTGTCGCGGCAGCAGGCGAGATGCAGAAGGTTGAAGCCAAACTGCTCGCGCAGCTCGGCAAAGCGCTCGATCAACTTCTCCTGCAGGCTGTTGAACTGGTCGCTGCCTTCCGGCAGGTTTCCGGCGTTCATCTGGTCTTCCAGCCAGATCCACTGGAAAAACGCCGCTTCGTACAGGGACGTTGGGGTATCGGCGTTGTTTTCCAGCAGCTTCGGTTCACCTTTGCCGTCCCACGCCAGATCCAGGCGAGAGTAAAGCGAAGGCTGATTCGTTTTCCACGACTGGCGGACAAAGCTCCAGGTGTGCTTTGGAATGCGGAACTTGGCCATCAGCTCGTCGCTGTCGATGACTTTTTCCACCACCTTGAGGCACATCTGGTGCAGCTCGGCTGTTACCTCTTCCAGCTTCTCAACCTGGGCCAGGGTGAGCTTGTAGTAAGCGTCTTCACACCAGTACGGCTCGCCGTACATGGTATGGAAGTTAAAACCGTACTCGGTGGCTTTTTCGCGCCAGTCCGGGCGTTCGGTGATACTGACTCGTTCCATGATCAGCCGCCCATTGAGCGAGTAGAGGAGGTGCCTGTCGCACTGCGCTGCATGCTGGTCTGCTTCGCCACCGATTCACCAAACCCGCCGCGGGTGATGGTGCTGGTCGTCGCAGGCTTCGGCGCCATTGCCGTTTTCGGTACCGTCACGGTGCGGCCAGGCGTCGCTGCGCCGTAGCCTTTACCGCTGGCATCGGTATATTGACCGTAAGCCGGGCTGGCCGGGTTTTTCGAGCTAAACAGCGGCTGCTGCTGGTAGCCTGCACCGCCGCCCATCAGACGACCCATCATGTAACCGGCCATCAGCGGCATCCAGAAGCTGCCGCTGGACTGCGCCTGCGCCTGATTTTCTGGCGCAGTGCCGGCCTGAGCCGGTGCCTGCTGGCATTGACCCTCGCCAAACTCCGCTACGCAGTCTTCGCGTGAGGCATATTTCGGCGCGGTGCGTTCCGCTTCTTTCAGCGCGCTGGTGTAGGCCGTTTTACATTCGGCCGCTTTACCGGTGGCGGCTGAGCAGTCGTCCGCGTTTTGATACAGCGAAACCGTTTCATCGTTTTTTTCACAGCCTGCCAGCATAAAGACAGCGGTAACCGCCAGCGCAACAGGGGTGAGGTGACGTGCGTTCCAGCTCTTGCGGAACGACGCGTGATTGATCGTTTTTGTCCGTTTCATATTTGTCTTCCAGGACCCAGTGGTAATAACGCTCAGGATAGAGGATGAGTGGTTGAAAATGAAGCGAAGAGGGGCGGAATCAGGGGGATCTTTACGTTGGCTTACGTTCGGATGTGATTTTGCGCCGGGTGGCGCTGCGCTTACCCGGCCTACGATTCAGTAGGCCCGATAAGCGAAGCGCCATCGGGCAATGCTTAGTTACGGAACGGATTATTGCTCTTACTGGCAGGCGCGGTGGTGCGCTCGGCAGCAGGCTGTGCAGCAGGGGTAGAGCCGTTAGCGTTGAAGTTATCAACCGCGGCAACCTGATCCGGGTTCTCAGGTGCAACGCTGTCAGGAGAGGTAGAGACCGGCTTGCCCAGTGCGCTGTTCAGCATCTGCAGGTCTTGCTCGTTCAGCGTACCCAGAGCCTGCTTAATGTTCAGCTGGTTAATCAGGTACTGATAACGCGCGCTGGAGAGCTGTTGTTTCGCGTTGTACAGCGTGGTGGTCGCGTCGAGCACGTCAACGATAGTACGTGTACCAACCGAGTAACCGGCTTCCATCGCGTCCAGGGAGCTCTGTGCCGACACAACGGCCTGTTTGTAGGCGTTGATGCTACTGATTGAGGCGTTCACGTTGTTGAAGGATGAACGTACGGTCTGCACCACGTTGCGGTGGGCGCTTTCCAGCTGCTCGCTCGCGCCAACAAAATTGTACTGCGCCTGTTTCACCTGGGAGTTGACCTGACCGCCCTGATACAGCGGCAGGGAGAAGCTCAGGCCCACCTTGTTCTGGCCCATATTGCTGTCGTCATACTGGGCAGAATTGGTTTTAGAGCCACTGTAGGTGGTGTCAGAAACGCCGGTAGAGGCGCTCAGGCTCAGGGTTGGCAGATGGCCGTCCTGCGCCTGACGAATTTGCTCGCGGGCCAGGTCCTGGCTCAGACGCGCCTGCAGCAATGTCAGGTTGCGGTTTTCCGCCTCTTTCAGCAGGGCGTTAACGGCCTGCGGCTTATCCGTTTTGAAGCTGTCGACGTTCAGGGAGGCCAGCTCAGGATAGTAGTTCCCGGTCACCTGACGCAGGGATTCCAGCGCGTTGTCGAGGTTATTACGCGCGGTCACTTCGTTGGCCAGCACGGTGTCGTACTGTGAACGGGCGTTCTGCACGTCGGTGATCGCCACCAGGCCTACATTGAAGCGCTGGGTGGTTTGATCTAACTGACGGTAAATGGCCTGTTTCTGTGCTTCGGTGTAGGAGAGCGCGTCAATGGCGCTCAGCACGTTGAAGTACGCCGTGGCCGTGTTCAGAATCAGCGTTTGCTGGTCGGTCTGATAGGTCACATCCTGGATACCCGCAGTCTTTTCCTGCAAGGTCAGGGCGCGCCATTTGGACATATCAAACAGCGTTTGTGTCAATTGCAGTGAGGCGCTGGTAGCATTGGAGTTAACGCCGTTAGCGTCGCGGAAACCGTTGCTGTAGGTATAATCTGCACCTAAACCTAACTGTGGCAGCAGCGGGCTACGCGCTTCGTTAATCTTTTCAAACGCAGCATCACGATCGGCCGCTGATTTACGTAAATCAGGGTTGCCCAGACGTGCCTGCTGATAGACCTGTAACAGGTTTTCCGCCTGGCTCATTGCACTGAAGCCCGTCAGGCTCAGGCCGATAAGGATGGGGAGCAATTTCTTCATTTGCATTCCTTGTTGTGAAGCAGTATTAGCGCTGATCTAATTAAAAAATAATTGCCGATTCTAACAGAATCATCCACACCAAAAGGTTGGCGTTACGTGCCATCTGGCGGTAATTTGCACCAATCTACCATATAGCCTTACAAACGGCAGCCAAACAGCCTTGAAATTCACAATTTCATCACCATTGCTACCAGGACTCGACTCATGCAAAAACCAGATAAGTTGCCCGTGACTTTCGCCAAAAACGATGTAGAAATTATTGCACGAGAAACGCTTTATAGCGGTTTTTTTTCAATGGATCTTTACCGTTTCAGGCATCGCCTGTTTAACGGGGAAATGAGCGGCGAAATCAGACGCGAAATTTTTGAGCGCGGGCATGCGGCAGTCTTGCTACCCTTTGACCCAGTGCGTGACGAAGTTGTGCTGGTGGAGCAGATCCGCATCGCCGCTTATGACGTCAGTGAGAGCCCGTGGCTGCTGGAGATGGTGGCCGGGATGATCGAGGAAGGCGAGTCGGTTGAGGACGTCGCCCGGCGCGAGGCGCTGGAAGAGGCAGGGCTGGTGGTCGGCCGCACAAAACCGGTGCTGAGCTATCTGGCAAGCCCGGGAGGCACCAGCGAACGCTTATCCATAATGGTGGGCGAAGTGGACGCCACGACCGCAGAAGGCATTCACGGTCTGGCTGATGAAAACGAAGATATTCGGGTTCATGTGGTAAGCCGGGAACAGGCTTACCAGTGGGTAGAAGAGGGGAAAATCGACAACGCAGCGTCTGTCATCGCCCTGCAATGGCTGCAGCTGCATTATCAGACATTACGAAACGAGTGGAAAAAATGAAGCGCTATACGCCTGACTTCCCAGAAATGATGCGCCTGTGCGAAACCAATTTCGCACAATTGCGCCGCCTGCTGCCGAGAAACGACGCACCCGGCGAAACGGTAAGCTATCAGGTGAGCAACGCGCAGTATCGATTAACGATAACAGAATCAACGCGCTACACTACGCTGGTGGAGATTGAGCAAACGGCTCCCAGCATTAGCTACTGGAGCCTGCCGTCGATGACGGTACGCCTCTATCACGACGCGATGGTCGCTGAAGTGTGTTCGAGCCAGCAGATCTTTCGCTTCAAGGCGCGGTATGATTACCCGAATAAAAAGTTGCATCAACGCGACGAAAAGCATCAAATTAACCAGTTTTTAGCCGACTGGCTAAGATATTGTTTAGCACATGGAGCAATGGCGATTCCGGTTTGTTAGCGTCATAAACCTACCTAAGGACACCATTTGGAAAGCCTGTTGAACCTGACTGTTGCTGGTGGGGCGCCAGTCAGGATATTACAAATCACCGATACCCACCTTTTTGCCGAAAAGCATGAAACGCTGCTGGGGGTGAATACCTGGGAGAGTTATCAGGCGGTACTGAGCGCCATTCACGCTGAAAACCGTGCATGCGATCTGATTGTCGCAACGGGCGATCTGGCGCAGGACCAATCTTCCGCGGCCTACCAGCATTTTGCTGAAGGCATCGCGAGCTTTAGCGTGCCCTGCGTCTGGCTGCCGGGTAACCACGATTTTCAGCCCGCAATGTACAGTTCTCTCCAGGATGCGGGGATTTCTCCGGCGAAATGTGTTTTTGCGGGTGACCAGTGGCAGATCCTGCTGTTAGACAGCCAGGTGTTTGGCGTCCCGCACGGTGAGTTAAGCGAGTTTCAGCTCGACTGGCTGGAGACCAAACTGGCGGCTGAACCTGAACGTCACACGCTGCTGTTGCTTCATCATCATCCTCTGCCGGCGGGCTGCAGCTGGCTCGATCAGCACAGCCTGCGCAACTCCGCGGCGCTGGATCGCGTGCTGGCGAAGTTCCCGCGGGTGAAAAATCTGCTGTGCGGGCATATTCACCAGGAGCAGGATCTCGACTGGAACGGGCGCCGCATGCTGGCGACACCGTCGACCTGCGTTCAGTTTAAGCCGCACTGCGCCAACTTTACGCTGGACACCATCGCGCCAGGCTGGCGCTGGCTGGAACTGCATGCCGACGGCACGCTGACCACGGAAGTCTGCCGTTTGACCGGCGCACAGTTCCGCCCGGACACCGCTTCAGAAGGCTATTGATGTCTACGCTCCTTTATCTGCACGGATTCAACAGCTCGCCGCGCTCCGCAAAAGCGACACAGTTTCGCCAGTGGCTGAGCGAGCATCACCCCGACGTTGAGATGATTATCCCTCAACTGCCGCCTTACCCGGCAGAAGCCGCGGAGATGCTGGAATCCATTGTGCTTGCGCACGGCGGCGAAACCTTCGGTGTGGTCGGTTCATCGCTGGGCGGGTATTACGCCACCTGGCTCTCGCAATGCTTTATGCTGCCCGCCGTGGTGGTTAATCCGGCGGTACGGCCATTTGAGCTGCTGCGGGACTTTCTTGGCGAAAACGAGAACCCCTACACCGGCCAGCAATATGTGCTAGAGTCACGCCATATTTACGATCTCAAAGTTATGCAGGTCGACCCGCTCGAGGCGCCGGATCTCATCTGGCTGCTGCAGCAGACGGGAGATGAAGTGCTGGATTACCGCCAGGCAGTGGCGTATTACGCCTCCTGCCGCCAGACTATAGAAGAGGGCGGAAACCATGCTTTCACGGGCTTTGAGAATCATTTCACCCAGATTGTCGATTTTCTTGGACTGCACAGCCACTGACAATCAATGCGAATTGCTAGTTTAAATCATGACGCAAACCTATAACGCTGATGCCATTGAGGTCCTCACCGGGCTTGAGCCGGTTCGCCGCCGCCCGGGGATGTACACCGATACGACGCGCCCAAACCATCTGGGCCAGGAAGTTATTGATAACAGTGTGGACGAAGCGCTGGCGGGCCATGCCAAACGCGTTGACGTCATCCTGCACGCCGATCAATCGCTGGAAGTCATTGACGACGGGCGCGGCATGCCGGTGGATATCCACCCGGAAGAGGGCGTCCCGGCCGTTGAGCTGATCCTCTGTCGTCTGCATGCGGGCGGTAAGTTCTCCAACAAAAACTACCAGTTCTCCGGCGGCCTGCATGGCGTGGGGATTTCCGTCGTCAACGCCCTGTCCAAACGCGTGGAAGTGAACGTCCGTCGCGACGGTCAGGTGTACAACATCGCGTTTGAAAACGGCGAGAAGGTGCAGGATCTGCAGGTTGTCGGCACGTGCGGCAAACGCAACACCGGCACCAGCGTTCACTTCTGGCCTGACGAAAGCTTCTTCGACAGCCCGCGCTTTTCCGTTTCCCGCCTGACGCACCTGCTGAAAGCCAAAGCGGTGCTGTGCCCGGGCGTGGAAATTACCTTTAAGGATAACGTCAACAACACCGAGCAGACCTGGCGCTACGAAGATGGCCTTAATGACTATCTGTGCGAAGCGGTAAACGGCCTGCCGACGCTGCCGGAAAAACCGTTCGTCGGCAATTTCACCGGCGACACCGAAGCGGTGGACTGGGCGCTGCTGTGGCTGCCGGAAGGCGGCGAGCTGCTGACCGAAAGCTACGTTAACCTGATCCCCACTATGCTCGGCGGTACCCACGTCAACGGCCTGCGTCAGGGGCTGCTGGATGCGATGCGCGAATTCTGCGAATACCGCAATATCCTGCCGCGCGGCGTGAAGCTGTCGGCGGAGGATATCTGGGACCGCTGCGCCTACGTGCTCTCCGTGAAGATGCAGGATCCGCAGTTTGCCGGTCAGACCAAAGAACGTCTGTCGTCACGCCAGTGCGCGGCGTTCGTTTCCGGCGTGGTGAAAGATGCGTTTACCCTGTGGCTGAACCAGAACGTTCAGGCGGCAGAAATGCTGGCTGAAATGGCGATTTCCAGCGCCCAGCGTCGTCTGCGCGCCGCGAAGAAAGTGGTGCGTAAAAAGCTGACCAGCGGCCCTGCGCTGCCGGGCAAGCTGGCAGACTGTACCGCGCAGGATCTCAACCGTACCGAACTGTTCCTCGTGGAAGGGGACTCGGCGGGCGGGTCGGCCAAGCAGGCGCGCGATCGTGAATATCAGGCGATCATGCCGCTCAAGGGCAAGATCCTGAACACCTGGGAGGTCTCGTCTGATGAAGTGCTGGCCTCGCAGGAAGTCCACGATATTTCGGTCGCGATCGGCATCGATCCGGACAGCGACGATCTGAGCCAGCTGCGCTACGGCAAGATCTGTATCCTCGCGGATGCGGACTCCGATGGTCTGCACATCGCCACGCTGCTGTGCGCGCTGTTTGTGAAGCACTTCCGCACACTGGTGAAAAACGGTCACGTCTACGTCGCGCTGCCGCCGCTGTACCGTATCGATCTCGGCAAAGAGGTTTACTACGCGCTGACGGAAGAAGAAAAAGCGGGCGTGCTGGAACAGCTGAAGCGTAAGAAGGGCAAGCCTAACGTGCAGCGCTTTAAAGGGCTGGGCGAGATGAACCCGATGCAGCTGCGCGAAACGACGCTGGATCCGAACACGCGCCGTCTGGTGCAGCTGACGATCAGCGACGAAGACGAACAGCAGACCAACGCTATGATGGATATGCTCCTTGCCAAGAAACGTTCGGAAGACCGTCGTAACTGGCTGCAGGAGAAAGGCGATATGGCGGATATAGAGGCCTGATGCCCTCAACCTAACCCTCTCCCCCAGGGAGAGGGAATGGATCGTAGGCCCGGTAAGCGCTAGCGCCACCGGGCTTTTTTACATCAAAACTCCATCTTCACCGTAAACTGCACTTCGCGCGGATCGCCAATCTGGTTGCCCAGGTTGTTGGTCGCAATGGACGATGTGTAGTAGGTCTTATCAAACAGGTTCTTCACGTTCACCTGCAGCGTCACCGGATACTGCAGCTTCATCTTATACGCCGCAAATGCATCCGCCACAAAATAGCCCGGCAGATAGTAATCCGCACCGTTGGTTGCGGAACGACGGCTCACGCCGTGCCCGCCGCCGCCCAGCGTCAGGGTATTCCCGGCAAACGCATTATGAATGTCGTAGGTCAGGAACAGGGAGCCGGTATGGCGCGGCACGTTCGGCAGCGGTTTTCCCGCATAGTCCGGGTCTTCCAGGACCTTCGCGTCGGTATAGCCATAGCTGGCGATGATATTGGTGTTCTCGGTCAGCGATCCGGCAAGATCCACCTCCACGCCCTGGGAGCGCACGCGGCCCGCCGTTTTGGCGATGGTTTCACCCCCCACGCTTTCGTTGTACAGTACGTTGCGTTTGTGGATATCAAACAGCGCGATATTGGCGGTAACCCCGTCGAACAGATCGAACTTTGCGCCCACTTCGTAAGCATTCGACGTTTCCGGCGGCAGGTCGCCGATGTAGCTCGCAATGGACGACTGAGGCATAAACGTTTGCGAGTAGTTGGCAAACAGCGAGACCGCTGGCGTGAGCTTATAGACCAGCCCCAGCTTCGGCGTCCACTGTTCGTCGCGGCTGTCGGTGTTGACGTTGAACGGACGGCCTTTGCCCGCGTACTGGGTGTAATACTGATAGCGCATCCCGGCGACGGCGATCCACTTATCGGTCAGGTACAGGGAATCCTGCGCGTACGCAGAGTAGCTTTCCTGCTTGAGCGTCTGGTCGCTGTCGGACGCCGACACGGTGGTGCATTTGCCGAGATTGCCATACGTTGGGTGATAGATATTGAAATCCTTCACGTTTTTACAGCGCATCATATCTGTGCGCAACAGATCGTAATTCTCATACGACACGCCGGTCAGGATCTCATTGTAAAAGCCCGCAATATCCACATTCCCCTGCAGATCCGCGCGGGTGCTGTGCATGCGCTGGGTCGAGCCCTGAGTCGCATCCACGCGGCGGGTCAGGTTGCCGGTTTTTGCATCGTAGGCCATCACGCGGGCCTGGTTATCGCTGTATTTGTCCTGGCTGTAGCTGTAGTCGAACTTCGCGGTCCACTGGCTGTTGAGGCGATACTCCGCGTTGAGCTGAGCGAGGTCGGACTGCCCGTCGGTAACGTTAAACGGCTCGTCAAAGCGGGTTTTGCGATCGACATCAACGGCCTTTTTGGTGTTGAGATCGAAGATCGTACCGCGATCGAACGGCGTCTTATAATCGCGATGTGAATAGAGCACGGTCACGGTGGCATCATCGCCGAACCAGGTGAGCGACGGGGCGATAAAGGTGCTGCGTTCGTTGCCAAAATTACGCCAGTAATCCTCGTCCTGATATTCGCCCGTGAGGCGATACGCCAGGCGCGTGCCGTCGATCGGGCCGGTCACATCGACCTGTCCGGTGCCGCCGCCAAAGCTGGAAGAGGTGGCGGAAAGGGAACCGCCGAAGGTCTTCTCCGGGCGTTTGGTGACGACGTTAATCAGGCCGCCCGGATCGAGAATGCCGTACAGCGTGGAGGCCGGACCTTTCAGCACCTCCACGCGCTCGGTTGAGGCGTTAAAGCTGCGCGGCAGGACGGTGCGCAGGCCGTTGGTCATGATTGACCCGTCGCGGTTCGCGCCAAACCCGCGGCGCACAAAGGCATCCTGCGTGCCGCCCAGGGTATTGGTCTGCACCACGTTGCTGACGTTATAGAGCGCTTCATCCAGCGTGGTGGCGTGCTGATCCTCCAGCACGTTATCGCTGACGGTATTCACCACCTGCGGGATATCCAGCATCGGCATATTGGTCAGCGTTGCGGTGGAGGTGTTCAGCGGCTGGTAGCCGTTGGTGGCTTCCGCCGAAGTATTTGGATCGGCGGTGACGGTAAGCGTTTCGCCGTCTTTAGCCGCGGTGGTGTCTGCTGCCTGCGCCAGCGGCGCCATAAACAGCAGTGAAAAGAGCGCGCGCCCTTTTATCCCTGAGAGTGAAGGTGTGAACGTAGCCATTACATCTGTTATCCCGAAATATCCCGCGAATGCGTTCGCGGCAAACTGTATGAGTCATTGCCCTTTACGGTCTGTCCGTTAGCCGGAAGTGGCATCGGACATGTAATTGAGAATCATTCAATCATGCGGGAATGTAGTAGTAAATGGAAAAAAGAAAAAAACGGCTACAGCAGTTAACCGCGTGCGTAAGCGCAGCAGGTTGATGTTTAACTCGTTGAAATAAATGTTTTTATAAGCCTTGCTGGATTCATTTTTTCTCAGGTTTGACCCTGGTTTTTTCAGGGTGTTTCTTCGCTTGACTACTACATGACGCGGCGTCAAACTCTCAAAAGAGAATGAGTTTTATTTTTATTTGTTGGTTTTTCATTACGTTGGCGTTCACGTGGCTCACAACACACACAAACCGGGTCTGGTTCTGGAGAACCTCTCTGCGGGCTATCAGAAAAAAATCATCGTTGATGATATCTCCCTTGCGATCCCTCAGCAGAAAATGACGGTGCTGGTCGGGGCGAACGGCTGTGGAAAATCCACGCTGTTGAGCACTATCGCGCGGCTGCTGCAGCCGCTTGGGGGAACCGCGCTGCTGGACGGTAAAGCCATACATGCGCAGCCGACCAAAGCGGTCGCCCGCCAGCTTGGCATTCTCCCGCAGTCGCCGCTGCTGCCGGAAGGATTAACCGTTTTTGAACTGGTCTCGCGCGGGCGTTTTCCCTGGCAGAATTTTATGCGTCAGTGGAGCGACGGGGACGAGCGGGCGGTGGAAGAGGCCCTGCGGCTGACCGGCACGGCAGCGTTTGCCCATATGCCGGTGGAAAGCTTATCCGGCGGCCAGCGTCAGCGCTGCTGGATCGCCATGGCGCTGGCGCAGCAAACGCCGTATATCCTGCTTGACGAGCCGACGACGTATCTCGATCTTCGCTATCAGGTGGAGATCCTGGAACTGCTGCACGCCCTGACCCGCCAGCACGGGCGTACCGTGGTGGTGGTGCTGCACGATCTCAACTTTGCCGTGAACTACGGTGATTCACTGGTCTTTTTACGCCAGGGAAAAGTCGAGGGGGTGTTACATGAGGGCGACGCCTGCACGCCGGAGCTGATCAAAGCGGTGTTTGATGTGGACGTGCATATGTCCATCAACCCCCTGACCGGCAAACCGTTCTTTATGCCGTTTCGCCAGAGTCTTGAACAGCCATGATGCGCGCTTCTCTCGCCTTCCTGATTTTTACATTACTGCTGGCGCTGGGCGCGATTGTGCATCTTGGCATCGGGGCGCGGTTTATCCCTCCCCGAACGGTAGTCGAGGCATTCGTTCACTTTGAACCGCGCAATTTCGACCATAACATCATCATCAGACTACGGCTGCTGCGCCTCTGCGCCGCAATGGTGACAGGCGCCGCGCTCGGCGTGGCGGGCGTGCTGCTGCAGTCCGTGATCCGCAACCCGCTCGGCGAGCCGCATATTCTGGGGCTCAACGCCGGGGCAGCGCTGGCGGTGGTGATCGCCAGCGCGCTTGGGCTTTCGCTGCCGCTTGGTCGCCCGCTGATTGCCGCCGCCGGTGCCGCCGCGCTGTTTCTGCTGGTGCTGATGTTCTCCTCGTCCGGTCGCACCGGGCTCACGCCGATGAAGGTCACCCTGTGTGGCGTGGCGATGTCGGCGTTTGCCTCGTCGATTACCGCCGCGGTGTTAATCCTGGATGAACAGACGCTGCTCTCTCTGCGCACCTGGCTGGCAGGTGATATCGCCGGAGTCAACGCGCAGATGCTCCAGAGTGCCCTGTGGGCTGCAGCAGCCGGTTGTATTCTTGCTATCGGGCTGTCGCCCTCGCTCAACATGCTGGCTCTGGGCGACAGAATGGCGCAGGGGCTTGGCGTGTCGCTGCTGAAAACCCGCCTCCTTGCCCTGCTGGCCATCGCGCTGCTCTGCGGCGCGGCCGTCTCCCTCGCCGGACCGATTGGCTTTATCGGCCTTGTGGTGCCGCAGCTCATCCGCCGTCTGGTGTCGGTCGATTTGCGCGTGATGGTGCCGCTGTCGGCCCTGTGCGGCGCGCTGGTGTTGCTGCTGGCGGATATCGCTGCCCGCACGCTGTTTACCCCCTGGGAGCTGGCAACCGGCATCATGACGGCCCTGGTCGGCGCGCCCGTGTTCATCTTTATGGCGTCGAGGATGTTCAAATGAACCGGGCCGGACTCCGCGCGATCCGCGTTGGCCACCTGTCGGCGCTGATTCGCCCGAAAGCGCTGGCGTACCTGTCGCTTTTCGCGCTGGCGGCGCTAAGCCTGCTGGGCTTTGGCCTGACGCACGGTTCTCTGCCCATTCCAACCTCCGCCATCGGGCGCGCGCTGTTTTCGCCTGAAAGTCTGACGACGGAGACGCGCTACGTCGTGATGGATATCCGCCTGCCGCGCCTGCTGATGGCGGTGCTGTGCGGCGCGATGCTCGGCATGGCGGGGGCGGCGATGCAGTCCATCACCCGCAACGGACTGGCTGACCCGGGGCTTATTGGCGTGAAGGAGGGCTGTAGCGCGGCGGTACTGCTGCTGATCTTTCAGTTCCCGGCGCTGAGCCTGGCCTGGCGTCCGCTGGTCGGCATGGCCGGTGGGCTGCTCACCGCGCTGCTGGTGATCGTCCTGGCGCGCGATATCTCGCGCCCGCGGTTCATCCTGATCGGCATTGGCGTGTCGTGGGCGTTTGCCGCGGCAATGGGCGTCTTTATGACCACCGCCGATGTCCGTGATGTGCAGACGGCGATGCTGTGGCTGGCGGGAAGCCTGCATGCAGCAAACTGGACGCTGGTGGGCCTGGCCGCACTCTGGGCCGCTCCCGCGTTTGCGCTGCTGCTGTTTACCGCCCGGGCCGCGGACGTGGCGTTGCTCGGCAATCAAGCCGCTACAGGCCTTGGCGTGCGCACAACCCGGCTGGCGCTGCTGCGGGTTCTCGCTCCGGTGGTGCTGACGGCGGCCTGCGTCTCCTGCGTGGGCAGCATTGGCTTCGTGGGGCTGATTGCCCCGCACATGGCGCACCTGCTGCTGCGCGGCGGGCAAACCGCGCTCCTGACGGGAAGCGCCGTGCTGGGGGCGCTGCTGGTGCTGATGGCGGATAACGTCGGACGTCTGGCATTCCTCCCGCTGCAGCTGCCGGCGGGGATTGTGATTTCATTGATTGGCGGACCGTTTTTCCTGCTGCTGCTCTGGCAGCGTCGGGACAGATTTTAGGGGACTATGATGCGCGTACTGTTTTCGATGCTGTTGCTGGTGGGGTTCGCGGTGAGCGCGGCGGAGCCGACGCAGGTATTTACCGACGATTTGGGACGCAAGGTGGTTGTGCCGGTTCATCCGAAGCGGATTGTTTCATTACACGATCTGGATATCACCATTCCGCTGATTGAGCTTGGCGTGCCGCCGGTGGCGAGTCATGGCCGCACGCGGCCGGACGGCAGCCACTTTCTGCGCTCCAGCGGCATGTTAACCGGCGTCGACTTCGATAATTCCGATATCAAATTTATCGGCACGGCCGATATCGACATCGAAGCCATCGCCGCCGCAAAGCCCGATTTGATCGTGACCGAGCCGACTCGCAACACCCCGGTGGAACAGCTGGCGAAAATTGCCCCGACGGTGAGCATCGATCATCTCGACGGCGGCGCGCCGGAAATCTACCGCAAGCTGGCGCAGCTCACGGGCACGCAGGCAAGGCTAAAGATTATGGAACGCCGCTATCAGGAACAAATCAAGGCGCTGAAGGCGACCATCGACACGCGCAAAATCACCGTGTCGGTAATTCAGGCTAATCAGGGGAAAATCAACGCCATGCACAGCTACCACTCGCTGGGCCGCGTGCTGCGTGACGCCGGGTTCAAATTCCCGCCGCTGATTGAGTCCATCCCGGAAGGGGGGCGCATCGACGTCAGCGCCGAACGCCTGCCGGAGCTGGATGCCGATTTCGTCTTCGCCACCTGGCGCGGGGATACGGGCGGTAAACCGCAGGACGAGCTGGCGGCAATGGAGACGGTCATGCCGGGCTGGTGTCAGTTCCTGACTGCCTGCCGAACCGGGCACTACGTGCTGATCTCGCGTGAAGAGGCGATCTCGAATTCGTTCGCGTCATTAGGGCTGATGGCCGCGCAGGTGCAGTCGCAGATTGCCGGGCGTCCGCTGCCGGAGGCGTCACGGTGATCCGAAGAGTGGATGTTTACGGTGAGCGATTCCGGTCGCGGGCGCATCAGCTGACGCCGCGTCTGCTGCAGGTCGCACGCTATATCCATGACAACCGCGAGGCGGTGATGGAGCAGACCGCCATGGAGATTGCCGCCGTAGTGAAAACCTCGGATGCCACGGTGGTCCGTGCCATCCAGGCGCTGGGTTTCGCCGGGCTGCGCGATCTTAAGCAGACGCTGGAGCAGTGGTTTGGCCCGGTGGTCACCTCCAGCGAAAAGATGTCCACCACGGTGAACACGCTCGCCAGCGACGTCAACGCGAGCATTGATTTCGTGCTGGAGGGACATCAGCACACCTGCGAGGTATTATCCGAGCCCCACAACCGCTACGCGATGGCGCAGGCGGTCTCACTACTGGCACAGGCAAGGCAGGTCGCCATATTTGGCATTGGCGCCTCCGGCATTCTGGCGGAGTACACCGCCAGGCTGTTCAGCCGTATGGGGTTACCCGCCACGCCGCTCAACCGTACCGGGATAGGGCTTGCCGAACAGCTGATTGCGCTTCAGCGCGGTGACGTGCTGGTGATGATGGCGCAGAAATCCGCGCACCGGGAGGGGCAAACCACCCTGCGTGAAGCAAAACGTTTGGGCATTCCCACCATCCTGCTGACTAACGCCCTTGATTCGCGTTTCAGTAAGGAGGCCAGCGTGGTGATCCACGTTCCCCGTGGTGGCGAAAAGGGCAAAATCCCGCTCCACGGCACAGTGCTGCTCTGTCTGGAGATGATCATTTTATCCGTGGCCTCCACCGAGCCGCAGCGCACCATTAAGTCGATGAAGCGCATCAACGAGTTACATCGTGGGTTAAAACCGGGGAAGAAAAACAGCTAAAGACAAAGCCCGGTGGCGCTAGCGCTTACCGGGCCTGGATCTGTTCTCCCTCTCCCTTGGGGCTGAGGAATCCCCACAAAATAATACCAGCACGGACGACCCCCTCTCCCTTGAGGGAGAGGGCTGGGGTGAGGGGGAACATACGGCTCTGGTGGTCATTCCGTTCACTTTATGTTCCTTGCTACTCTGTAAGGACATGGCCGGTGAACGTGCCAGGGCGGCTCAATCGCCACCGCCCTGGCGACCCGGGCTCCCGGCGGTAAATCGCCGCTTCGCGGTGCCTTCGGCTTATTCCTTCCGGCTTTTCGGGGACGGGCGGAGGTAACGTCCCTGTAAAGCCCGCCCTCTCGGCGCATCCATGCGCCTCGCCCCGGCCTACAGGAAACGCCTCAGCGATTTACAGCCGGACCAGGGCATCGCTGTAAGCCATTCATTTTCCTGAAGTCACATGCATCGCTTCAGGTATAAAATTACTGGGGATTCCTCACCCCTTGGGGAGAGGGCTGGGGTGAGGGGAAACTTAAACCCCTTGCTCCAGGATGCGGATGTGGGTTTCCAGCACGTCGACTTTCACCGCGTCGCTCCACGCTTTCATGTGCGCGGTCTGCAGATGCGCTTCAAGATGTGCGACGGTTTCCCACTGCTCAACCATGATGATCGAGTCTGGCGCGGTCGCCTGGAAGCTGGCGTCAGTGGCGGCATCCACCATCGGCGCGTAGCCGTGGCAGCCTTCTTCTTTCAGTACGGTCGGGATAATTTTCGCGAACTGATCCAGCACCGCCTGGCGGTGATGTTGACCTGGACGAGTACGGATTTCTGCGATAACGGTAAGCATGTTTACTACTCCTTTAATTCCAGGCTACCAGTTAAGCAAAAATTTTCGCGAGATGCTTGCGATATTCTGCGATATAGCTCGGGACATCAGGCATTTTAATCACGTCGTTGACGATAAAGGTCGGCAGCGGATCCATGCCCAGGAACTGATTCGCCTTGTGGAACGGCAGGTACGCGCCGTCCACGCCCACGCCTTCGAAGAACTGATCTTTCTCGGTGAAGGCTTCCAGCGGGGCGTTCCAGGTCAGTGACAGCATATATTTTTTGCCCTGAATCAGGCCGCCTGAACCGTATTTTTTGGACGCGTCAGAGCGGGTACGGCCATCGCTGGCATACAGCGAGCCATGACCTTCCGTGAACACGTCGTCCATGTATTTTTTCACGGTCCACGGCGCGCCCATCCACCAGCCTGGCATCTGCCAGATCACCACGTCAGCCCACAGGAAGTTTTGCACTTCGGCCTTCACGTCGTAGTTGCTGTCTGCACGCACGACCTTAACATCATGCCCGGCGTCGCGCAGGAAACCGTCCGCGACCTCGGTCAGGGTGTCATTCAGCTGGCCTTTAGAGTGCGCAAATTCTTTTGCACCGTTAATAATCAGAATGTTGCTCATTTTTTGTCCTCGACGATGAGAGTATGCCGGGTATTCTACGCGCGAGGACGGAGCGGAAAAATGAGCAAAATGTGCAAAGTCTTTTGCTGGAGATGCAATAATCCGTTACCAGCTGACCTTCACCTCAAAGCCGCCTTCCGCCGCATTGCTCAGCGAGACGCGCATCCCGTGCAGCGCGGCAATGCGCCTGACGATAGAGAGTCCCAGCCCGCTGCCCGTGGCGTTCTGGCCCGGTGGACGATAAAAACGCTCGCCGATGCGCGCCAGCACCTCGGGGTCAACGCCGGGACCGTTGTCGCGCACGCTAAAGCTACGCGCGTCCAGCGTAACGTCCACCACGCTGCCGCGCGGACTGTAGCGGATGGCATTGTCCAGCAGGTTGCGCACCAGCAGGCTGAGCAGCAGGGGCTGTCCCTGACGCTTGACCTGCGGGGCATGGATGTTGAGGCGAATATCAATCCCCGACTGCTGCGCCGGATGCCAGATATCCAGCACCGTCGACTGCAGTAAATCGGCAAGCGTTATCGGTTCGACATCGTCCAGGTTGTCCAGCGAGTCCAGACGCGACAGCGTGAGGAGTTGGTCCACCAGCCGGGAAGCGCGGTCGATTCCCGCATGCAGCTGCGCCAGCGCTCTTTCCCGCGCCTGGGGATCGTCCTGCGAGAGCTGCGCCACGTCAGTTTGCACCTTCAGGGCCGCCAGCGGGCTGCGCAGCTCGTGGGCCGCGTCGGACGTAAATCGGCGCTCGCGCGTCATCATCTCCTGGGTACGCGCGAAGAGGTGATTCAGCGCGTCGAGCAGGGGACGCACCTCTGTGGGTACACCCTCCGTCGGCAGGTTATCGGTGGCATCCGGCGAGCGGGAGCGCAGGGTCTGCGCCAGCTTTTTCAACGGCTTCAGTTCACGGCTCAACAGCAGGATCAGCAAGAGCAGCATCACGGGCAGCACCACCAGCCAGGGCGTGAGCTGCGAGCTGACCACGTCCAGCGCCATATCCTGGCGGTACTCCCACTCCTGACCGACCACCACGCGGTACTTCCCGTCGGGTGAGGTCAGCCACAGGAAACGCCATTCGTCGTTGTCGTCCTGGAGCTGCCCGTTAGCAAACCCGTCGCGGCGATAGTGGTACGGAATATCGCGCCCGTTCTCGCCGTCGTTCAGCAGCATTTTGCCCTCGACGCTGTAAATGGCGAAAGCCAGTGCGTCGTCATCGAGACGGCCATGCTTCACTTTTTTCGGGATCTCGCGCATTCGTTCGGGGGCGCGGATCTCGTCAAGATCCATCGTCAGCAGCCGTTTGGCAAACAGCATCTGCTGCGTGTCGAAGAGCTTATCCAGCTTGTGGGTGGTCTGCTGCCAGGCCACCAGGCTGGCGGCAAACCATGCCGTCAGGGAAAGCGCTAAAAAGAGGAGCGTCAGGCGCAGCTTCAGGCTCAGGCGTTGCGTCAGCTTCATGCGTCACCCAGGGTATAGCCGATGCCGTGCACGGTGCGGATAAACTCGCTGCCAAGCTTGCGGCGCAGGTGATGAACGTGGACTTCTACCGCGTTGCTGGAGACGTCGTCATCCCAGGTATACAGTTTTTCCTCAATCGTCTTGCGAGGGAGCACGCGGCCTGCATTGCGCATCAGCAGTTCCAGCAGCGCGAACTCTTTCGGCTTCAGCGTCAGCGGTTCACCGTCCAGCGTGGCGACGAGTCGGGTCGGATCGAGCGTGACCTTGCCGTGGCGTAGCTCGCTATGCGTCTGGCCGTGGCTGCGGCGGACCAGCGCCTCAAGGCGGGCGCCCACTTCAATCAGCGCGAACGGCTTACAGAGATAATCATCCGCGCCAAGACGCAGCCCCTCCACGCGCTGGTTAAGCGCATCCCGCGCGGTAAGAATCAATACCGGCTCGCGCTTACCGCTTTCGCGCCACGCGCGCAGGATGTCCAGACCGTCGATTTCCGGCAGCGTCAGATCCAGCACCACGGCATCGTAGGGCGCAGACGCGAGCGCGGCCTGACCGGTTTTACCGTCGGTAAACCAGTCCACGCTAAAGCCCATTTTGCTTAAACCCGCCCTGATACCGTCGCCGATTAACGTGTCGTCTTCTACCAGTAAAATGCGCATATTCCCTCCTTGATGTCGTCAGTAAACCCTCTGTAAGCGCCTGCTGTACAGCAATAATAAATAAATTTTTCCCTTAAGAAGTTGTTAAGGATTACCCTGTTTAATGGACTGCGAAACCAGATTAAAGGGAGAGTTAATATGAAAAAATTCGCTGCTATTGCCGCCATCATGATGATGACCACTGCCCCCGTTTTTGCCGCGCAGGGCGGATTTAACGGCCCGTCTGCCGCACAGACCCAGACCCAAACGCAGGCAGGCGGTTTTGTCGATAACGACGCCAACCTCACCACTGCGGTGAAGGTAAAAGAGATGAAGGACGACAGCTGGGTGAAGCTGCGCGGGAACATCACCCAGCGCCTGTCCGATGACCGCTACACCTTCCGCGATGAGACCGGCACGGTGAACGTGGAAATTGACCACAAGCGCTGGAACGGCGTGACCGTCAGCCCTCAGGATAAAGTGGAAATCCAGGGCAAGGTCGATAAAGAGTGGAACGATTTTGAAATCGACGTGAAGCAGGTCATTAAGCTGAACAAATAACCCGGAAAGGGCCGCATAAGCGGCCCTTTTTCTTTGTGACTCAACTCGCCAGATAAGGTAGTATCTGCGGCAATATTGCCTGAAACCCTTCGGTTTCTGAGTTGAGGAATCATTCGTAATGAGCGATATGGCAGAGCGCCTCGCGCTACATGAATTCACGGAAAACGCCTACCTGAACTACTCCATGTACGTCATCATGGACAGGGCGTTGCCGTTTATCGGGGATGGCCTGAAGCCCGTTCAGCGCCGCATCGTGTATGCGATGTCCGAGCTGGGGCTGAACGCCACCGCCAAGTTCAAGAAATCCGCCCGTACCGTCGGTGACGTGCTGGGTAAATACCATCCGCACGGCGACAGCGCCTGTTATGAAGCGATGGTGCTGATGGCCCAGCCGTTCTCTTACCGCTACCCGCTGGTGGATGGTCAGGGGAACTGGGGGGCGCCGGACGATCCGAAATCCTTCGCGGCGATGCGTTATACCGAATCCCGCCTCTCTAAATACGCCGAAGTGCTGCTGGGCGAGCTGGGGCAGGGGACCGTTGACTGGGTACCGAACTTCGACGGTACGCTGCAGGAGCCGAAGATGCTGCCTGCGCGTCTGCCGAACATCCTGCTGAACGGCACCACCGGGATTGCGGTCGGTATGGCGACGGACATTCCGCCGCACAACCTGCGTGAAGTGGCGAAAGCCGCCATCACCCTGATTGAGCAGCCGAAAGCCTCGCTCGACGATCTGCTGGATATCGTGCAGGGTCCGGATTTCCCGACCGAAGCCGAAATCATCACCTCGCGCGCGGAAATCCGCAAAATCTACCAGAACGGTCGCGGCTCCGTACGCATGCGTGCGGTGTGGAATAAAGAAGACGGCGCCGTGGTGATCACCGCGCTGCCGCATCAGGTTTCCGGTGCCAAAGTGCTGGAGCAGATCGCCTCCCAGATGCGCAATAAAAAGCTGCCGATGGTCGACGACCTGCGCGATGAATCGGACCACGAGAACCCGACCCGTCTGGTGATCGTGCCGCGCTCCAACCGCGTGGACATGGAGCAGGTGATGAACCACCTGTTTGCCACCACCGATCTGGAAAAAAGCTACCGTATCAACCTGAATATGATTGGCCTCGACGGACGCCCGGCGGTGAAAAACCTGCTGGAGATCCTCACCGAATGGCTGACGTTCCGCCGCGATACGGTACGCCGTCGTCTGAACCATCGTCTCGAGAAAGTGCTTAAGCGCCTGCATATCCTCGAAGGTTTGCTGGTGGCGTTCCTCAATATCGACGAGGTGATTGAGATCATCCGTACCGAGGACGAGCCGAAGCCCGCCCTGATGTCGCGCTTTGGCATCAGCGAAACCCAGGCCGAAGCGATCCTTGAGCTGAAGCTGCGCCATCTCGCCAAACTGGAAGAGATGAAGATCCGCGGCGAGCAGAACGAGCTGGAAAAAGAGCGCGATCAGCTGCAGGCGATCCTCGCGTCCGAACGCAAGATGAACACCCTGCTGAAGAAAGAGCTGCAGGCCGATGCCGACGCGTTTGGCGACGACCGTCGTTCTCCGCTGCACGAGCGCGAAGAAGCGAAGGCGATGAACGAGCATGATATGCAGCCGTCCGAGCCGGTGACCATTGTCCTGTCGCAGAGCGGCTGGGTGCGCAGCGCCAAAGGCCACGATATCGACGCGCCGGGGCTCAGCTACAAAGCGGGCGACAGCTTCAAAGCGGCGGTGAAAGGTAAGAGCAACCAGCCGGTAGCGTTTATCGACTCCACCGGGCGCAGCTACGCGATTGACCCGATCACGCTGCCTTCCGCGCGTGGGCAGGGCGAGCCGCTCACCGGCAAGCTGACGCTGCCACCGGGCGCGACAGTTGACCATATGCTGATGGAAGCCGATGACCAGAAGCTGCTGCTGGCGTCTGATGCGGGCTACGGCTTTATCTGTACCTTCAACGATCTGGTTTCCCGCAACCGTGCCGGTAAGGCGCTGATTAGCCTGCCGGACAACGCTCACGTGATGGCTCCGCTGGTGATTGAGAACGAAAGCGACATGCTGCTGGCGATCACCACCGCCGGACGTATGCTGATGTTCCCGGTCAGCGATCTGCCTGAGCTGTCAAAAGGCAAGGGCAACAAGATTATCAACATCCCGTCGGCGGAGGCTGCGAAAGGCGAAGATGGCCTGGCGCACCTCTTCCTGCTGCCGCCGCAGAGCACGCTGACCATTCACGTCGGCAAGCGCAAAATCAAGCTTCGTCCGGAAGAGCTGCAGAAGGTGGTGGGTGAGCGCGGTCGCCGCGGCTCGCTGATGCGCGGTCTGCAGCGTATCGATCGCGTGGAGATTGACTCTCCTGCACGCAGCGCGGCGGGTGACAGCGAAGAGTAATGTCGTGATATCCCCCTCTGTCCGGAGGGGGAATTTCAATAAAATTTCCCGTAAAATCGTTGTTAATTCGTGCGTTGCGATTAACAATACGCGCTCGTAATAAAGTCCTTACCTGGCCACAGGTGAAGTATAATTGTCAGCTGTTGGGGCTTCAGAGGTCGCTATGCTATATATTGTTCGTCTTATTCTTACCGTTATCTACTGCATTCTGGTCTGTATTTTCGGCTCTATTTATTGCCTGTTCAGCCCGCGTAATCCGAAGCATGTCGCCACCTTTGGCCATATGTTCGGCCGCCTTGCGCCGCTGTTTGGTCTGAAAGTTGAAAAACGTCTGCCGGAAGGGGCGGAGAATTTCGGTAACGCCATCTATATCGCCAATCATCAGAACAACTACGATATGGTGACGGCCTCTAATATCGTGCTTCCACCGACCGTGACGGTGGGCAAAAAAAGCCTGCTATGGATCCCGTTTTTTGGTCAGCTTTACTGGCTTACCGGTAACCTGCTGATCGACCGTAATAACCGTGCAAAAGCGCACAGCACCATTGCGGAAGTGGTGAATCATTTTAAAAAGCGCAAAATTTCAATCTGGATGTTCCCGGAAGGGACGCGTAGCCGTGGGCGCGGCCTGCTGCCGTTTAAAACCGGTGCGTTTCATGCCGCAATTGCGGCAGGTGTTCCAATTATTCCTGTGTGCGTTTCCAATACTTCGAATAAGATTAATCTTAACCGCCTGAATAACGGGCTGGTGATTGTCGAAATGCTGCCACCCGTCGATACCAGTAAATACGGTAAAGATCAGGTGCGCGAGCTGGCCGCGCACTGCCGTGATCTGATGGCTGAGCATATTGCGCTGCTCGACAAAGAAGTCGCAGAGAGAGAAGCCGCCGGTAAGATTTAATCCGGCGTTGAAGGGAAAACGAATTCCCGCGTTGTTAGTCGTTTCAGATGGAGCTTATATGTCACTCAGTCGGCGTCAGTTTATTCAGGCTTCGGGGATCGCCCTTTGTGCGGGTGCGATGCCGCTGACAGCCAGCGCCGCCGGGCAGCAACAGCCGCTGCCTATTCCGCCACTCATTGAATCCCGTCGCGGTCAGCCGCTTTTCCTGACGCTGCAGCGCAGCCACTGGTCCTTCACCCAGGGGACGCGTGCGCCGGTCTGGGGCATTAACGGACGTTACCTTGGGCCGACCATACGCGTGTGGAATGGCGATGACGTTAAGCTCATCTACAGTAACCGTACCCCTGAAAATGTCGCCATGACCATCAGCGGCCTGCAGGTGCCTGGCCCGCTGATTGGCGGCGCGGCGCGCATGATGTCACCCAGCGCCGACTGGGCGCCCGTTCTGCCGATTCGCCAGAGTGCGGCAACCCTGTGGTATCACGCCAACACGCCTAACCGCACGGCGCAGCAGGTCTATAACGGCCTGGCCGGCATGTGGCTGGTGGAAGATGAAGTCAGCAAATCCCTGCCGATCCCGAACCACTACGGCGTGGATGACTTCCCGATTATCATCCAGGACAAACGTCTGGATAATTTCGGCACGCCGGAATACAGCGAGCCGGGCAGCGGTGGCTTCGTCGGCGATACGCTGCTGGTTAACGGCGCGCAGAGCCCGTATGTCGAAGTCTCGCGCGGCTGGGTGCGCCTGCGCCTGCTCAACGCGTCTAACTCGCGCCGCTATCAGCTGCAGATGAGCGATGGCCGTCCGCTGCACGTCATATCCGGCGATCAGGGCTTTTTACCGGCGCCGGTGTCCGTCAAACAGCTGGCGCTCGCGCCGGGTGAGCGTCGCGAAATTCTCGTGGATATGACCAACGGGGATGAAGTGTCGCTGACCTGCGGCGAAGCGGCCAGCATTGTTGACCGTATTCGCGGGTTCTTTGAACCGTCGAGCATACTTATCTCGACCCTGGTGCTGACCCTGCGTCCAACCGGTCTGCTGCCGCTGGTGACCGATAGCCTGCCAATGCGTCTGCTGCCGCAGGAGATCATGAGCGGCTCGCCGGTGCGCAGCCGCGATATCAGCCTGGGCGACGATCCGGGCATCAACGGCGCGCTGTGGGACGTCAACCGCATCGACATTACCGCGCAGCAGGGCACCTGGGAACGCTGGACGGTGCGTTCAGATATGCCGCAGTCGTTCCATATTGAAGGGGTGTCGTTCCTGATCCGCAACGTCAACGGCGCGATGCCGTTCCCGGAAGATCGCGGCTGGAAAGATACCGTCTGGGTGGACGGTCAGGTTGAACTGCTCGTCTACTACGGTCAGCCTTCGTGGCCGCACTTCCCGTTCCTGTTCCACAGCCAGACGCTGGAGATGATGGACAGGGGCTCCGTGGGGCAGATGCTGATCAACCCCGCACCTTAACCCCAACATTCCCGGTTCGCCGGGAATGGTTTATGCCCGCCAGAAAAAGCGCGAGAACAGAATCAGCACCGGGTAAATTTCCAGACGCCCTAAGATCATCGCCGCGCACATCAGCAGTTTTGCTCCCTCTGTTAACGTGCCAAACGTTGACGCCGTCTCGCCAAACCCCAGCCCCATGTTGTTGATGCAGGCGGCAACCGTTGCGAATGAGGTAAACAGGTCGTAGCCCATCAGATTAAGCGACCAGACAAAAAAGCCCGTAATCATGACGTAGAGGAAAAAGAAGCTCCATACCGAGCGCAGGACGCGTTCGTTCACCACGCTTTTGCCCACCTTAATGCTCAGCAGCGCTCTCGGATGCGCCAGCTGGTTCATCTCCTGAATACTCTGCTTGAACATAATGAGAAAACGCAGGGCTTTGATCCCGCCGCAGGTCGAGCCTACGCAGCCGCCAAAAAAGCTGGCGCTCAACAGCAGGAAGATGGTGTGTGCGGGCCATTGGGCATAGTCGGCTGTCGAAAGGCCGTTATCGGTCATCATCGAACTGGCAAGGAAGAAGGCGTGCACAAGGCTATCCGTGGCGTTGTACATTCCGGCATGCCAGACCTGCCAGGCGGTGATGACAATAATCACCGCGGCGGCGCTCAGAAAGAATTTAACCTCCGGGCTGCGGCGAATCGGCTTCAGGGTGCGTCTGACAATCGCGACGTACCAGAGGGTGAAGTTGAACGCGGAGAGCAGTGAAAACGCCCCGGCGACCAGCTCAATGGCGTGACTGTCATAAAATCCAATGCTCTCGCTGCGGGTGGAGAATCCGCCCAGTGACACGGTCGAAAGTCCGTGACAGAGGGCGTCAAAAAATGACATTCCCGCCAGCCAGTAGGCCAGGGTGCAGGCTACGCCCAGCGCGAAGTAGGTCACCCACAGCGTGCGTGCGGTATCGGCAAGGCGGGGAGTCAGACGCTCCTCCTTGAACGGCCCCGGCATTTCGGACTGATAAAGCTTCATGCCGCCGATCCCCAGCAGCGGCAGGACCGCGACGGCCAGCACGATGACGCCTAAGCCGCCAATGAAATTCAGCTGAGCGCGGTAATAAAGGTACGACTTAGGCAGG
The DNA here is from genome assembly GCF_002952735.2 of Enterobacter sp. SGAir0187. Taxonomy (NCBI): domain Bacteria; kingdom Pseudomonadati; phylum Pseudomonadota; class Gammaproteobacteria; order Enterobacterales; family Enterobacteriaceae; genus Enterobacter; species Enterobacter sp. SGAir0187. The sequence goes on from NZ_CP025034.2 coordinate 3,317,755, forward strand.
GCGCTGACGTCCCCGATTACCGTTGCGCCGGTAGTGGTTATACCGGAAATCCCTTCAAAGAGCGCGTCGGCAAAAGAGAGCTGCAGCCCGTCGTCCATCCAGAGCGGCATGGCGCTAATGAATGAAAACAGCAGCCAGAACAGCACGATAATCACAAACCCGTCGCGGGTGCGAAGCTGTATGCCCGCGTGACGGGTTGCCCGCCAGGTTAACCCTCCGAGAGTAAAAAAGGTTAAAAAGGTGGTCAGAAAGGCAAAGTAGGTTCGCTCTTTATTCAGCAGGGCGATAAACATCGGCGGCAGCATGGAAAGGCTGTACAGCAGAACCAGAAAACCGCAGAGGTGAAGGACAACCCGCAGCTGGGATACATGTAACGAATCGTTGGGCTTCACGACAGAGCTCCGCGCAATAACACGTTCCGGGGCAAATCACCGGAAAATATAGTGAATATTATGATTCAAAATTATCAGGGCGCCGTATTTTAACGACTTCCACGAATGTCGGCCTGCTTCCTGCATCCTTTTCTTCAAATCTGGGGGATGAACAGCGTATAATCCCGCTCCTTTTGTCTATTTTTTCTTCGGAAGCATTATGAGCGCAATTTCCCTGATCCAGCCGGATCGTGACCTCTTCTCCTGGCCCCAGTACTGGGCGGCCTGCTTTGGACCGGCGCCGTTCCTGCCGATGTCCCGGGAAGAGATGGACCAACTGGGCTGGGACAGCTGCGACATCATTCTGGTCACGGGCGATGCCTACGTTGACCACCCGAGCTTCGGCATGGCCATCTGTGGCCGTATGCTTGAAGCGCAGGGCTTCCGCGTGGGGATCATCTCCCAGCCTGACTGGAACAGCAAAGACGACTTTATGCGTCTGGGTAAACCCAACCTGTTCTTCGGCGTGACCGCAGGCAACATGGACTCGATGATCAACCGCTATACCGCCGACCGTAAGCTGCGTCATGACGACGCCTACACGCCGGATAACGTGGCGGGTAAACGCCCCGACCGCGCGACCCTGGTCTATACCCAGCGCTGTAAAGAAGCCTGGAAAGACGTGCCGGTGATCCTGGGCGGCATCGAGGCGAGCCTGCGTCGCACCGCGCACTACGACTACTGGTCTGATACCGTGCGCCGCTCGGTGCTGGTGGATTCCAAAGCCGACATGCTGATTTACGGAAACGGCGAGCGTCCGTTGGTGGAAGTGGCGCACCGTCTGTCGCAGGGCGAGCCGGTGAGCAGTATCCGCGACGTGCGCAATACCGCGATCATGGTGAAAGAGGCGCTGCCGGGCTGGCGCGGCGTGGATTCCCGCATCATCGATATGCCGGGCAAAATCGACCCGATCCCACACCCGTATGGCGACGATCTGCCGTGTGCGGATAACAAACCGGTAGAGCCAAAGAAAGCGGAAGCGAAGGCTATCGTCGTGCAGCCGCCGCGCCCGAAGCCGTGGGAAAAGACCTACGTGCTGCTGCCGTCCTATGAGAAGGTGAAAGCCGACAAGGTGCTCTACGCCCATGCGTCCCGTATTCTGCACCATGAAACCAACCCCGGCTGCGCCCGTGCGCTGATGCAGAAGCACGGCGAGCGCTTTATCTGGATCAACCCGCCGGCCATCCCGCTCTCCACCGAAGAGATGGACAGCGTCTTTGCGCTGCCGTACAAGCGCGTGCCGCACCCGGCGTACGGCAACGCCCGTATCCCGGCGTATGAGATGATCCGCTTCTCGATCAACATCATGCGCGGCTGCTTCGGCGGGTGCTCCTTCTGCTCCATTACCGAGCACGAGGGGCGCATCATTCAGAGCCGTTCGGAAGAGTCGATCATCAACGAGATCGAAGCCATTCGCGACACGGTGCCGGGCTTTACCGGCGTGATTTCCGATCTTGGCGGCCCAACCGCGAACATGTATATGCTGCGCTGCAAGTCGCCGCGCGCGGAGCAAACCTGCCGCCGTCTCTCCTGCGTCTATCCGAGCATTTGCGAGCACATGGATACCAACCACGAGCCAACGATTAACCTCTACCGACGCGCGCGCGATCTGAAGGGCATCAAGAAGATCCTCATCGCGTCCGGGGTACGTTACGACATTGCCGTGGAAGATCCGCGCTACATCAAAGAGCTGGCGACGCACCACGTCGGCGGCTATCTGAAGATTGCGCCGGAGCATACCGAAGAAGGCCCGCTGTCGAAGATTATGAAGCCGGGCATGGGCAGCTACGACCGCTTTAAAGAGCTGTTCGACACCTACTCGAAGCAGGCAGGTAAAGAGCAGTACCTGATCCCGTACTTCATCTCCGCCCACCCGGGCACGCGTGATGAGGACATGGTGAACCTGGCGCTGTGGCTGAAGCAGCGCCGCTTCCGCCTGGATCAGGTGCAGAACTTCTATCCGTCACCGCTCGCCAACTCGACGACCATGTATTACACCGGCAAGAACCCGCTGAGTAAGATTGGCTACAAGAGTGAAGAGGTGGTGGTGCCGAAAGGGGATAAACAGCGTCGTCTGCATAAAGCGCTGCTGCGTTACCACGATCCGAAAAACTGGCCGCTGATCCGTCAGGCGCTGGAAGAGATGGGTAAAAAACACCTGATCGGCTCGCGCCGCGACTGTCTGGTACCGGCCCCGACGCTGGAGGAGATGCGCGAAGCGCGTCGCCAGAACCGCAATACGCGCCCGGCGCTGACCAAGCACACGCCGATAGTGCATCAGCGTTCGAACGGTGGGGCGGGAACGAAGAAGAACGTAAAACGTAAGATCGGTTAAACCTGTAACAAAGCCCGGTGGCGCTAGCGCTTACCGGGCCTACAGGTCAGCACGTAGGCCGGGTAAGGCGCAGCCGCCACCCGGCTTTTTTACGCGATTAACCGCCAAACTGATCCGGGTCCGGCCCAAGCCGCTTACCTTTATCCAGCTTCGCAATTTCACCCAGCTCGTCTTTGTCCAGACGGAAATCCCAGACGTCGAAGTTCTCGGCGATGCGCGATGGCGTGACTGATTTCGGTATCACCACCAGGCCGTTGTCCAGATGCCAGCGAATGACGATTTGCGCCGGACTTTTGCCGTATTTATCCGCCAGTTCGCGAATAATTTTTTGATCGAACACGCCCTCGCCGCCCTGCGCCAGCGGGCTCCAGGACTCGGTCTGGATTTTATGCGTGGCGTTCCAGGCATGAAGCTGGCGCTGCTGCAGCAGCGGGTGCAGCTCGATCTGGTTAATGACAGGCGCGACGCCCGTCTCGTCAATCAGCCGCTGCAGGTGATGAACCTGGAAATTACAGACGCCGATGCTTTTCACCAGCCCCTCTTTCTGCAGTTCAATCATCCCTTTCCAGGCATCAACGTAATGGTCGATGGCCGGAACCGGCCAGTGCATCAGATACAGGTCGACGAAGTCGAGCTGGAGTTTTTCCAGGCTCTCCTGCAGGGCTTCGCGGGGACGCTTTTGATCGTCATTCCACAGTTTCGTGGTGATGAATAACTCATCGCGGGGGACTCCGGCGCTGGCCAGCGCGGAACCTACGCCGTCCTCGTTTTTGTACGCGGCGGCGGTGTCAATCGACCGGTAGCCGACTTCCAGGGCTTTATGAATGGCGGAGACGACCTCGTCGTTACCGGCTTTCCATACACCTAGCCCCAGCTGGGGCATCACGTTGCCGTCCTGCAGCTTGATTACGGTTTGGTTTGCCATTTTTCCTCCTTCAGGTGCGCATCGCCGGAGGGTTCCTCCGGCGATGGGGTGTGCATTAAGTCTGGACGAAATGTCAAAAAACGAAAGTCGGGGGGACAAAAACGCTTAGCGTGCCGCCTCGTAAATACGACGGCTGACGTCCAGCGTGATGTCGCCGTGCTCGCCCAGATGAGTCATACCGTGCTCTTCGAGTTTCGCCAGCAGGGCAGGGATGGAGCTACCGTCCAGGCCGTAGCCAGACAGACGCGTTGGCACGCCCAGACCTTCAAAGAAGCTGCGGGTCGCTTCGATGGCGGCATCAATACGCGCATCGTCAGAACCCTCGGTGATGTTCCACACGCGTTCAGCGTACTGCAGCAGTTTGGCGCGCTTGGTGTCGCGTTTTTCGTTCCACAGGGCAGGCAGCACAACGGCCAGCGTCTGAGCGTGGTCCAGACCGTGCATTGCCGTCAGCTCGTGGCCCAGCATGTGGGTTGCCCAGTCCTGCGGCACGCCAGCGCCTATCAGGCCATTCAGCGCCTGTGTAGCCGCCCACATCACGTTGGCGCGAACGTCGTAGTTTTCCGGCTCTTTCAGCGCTTTCGGACCTTCTTCGACGAGCGTCAGCAGAATGCCTTCCGCGAAGCGATCCTGAATTTTGGCATTCACCGGATACGTGACGTACTGCTCAACGGTATGTACAAAGGCATCGACCACGCCGTTCGCGACCTGACGCGCTGGCAGGGTGTAGGTGTAAACCGGGTCCAGAATGGCGAACACAGGCTGAACGTGTTCGTTCATGAAGGCTTGTTTGTCGCCGGTGGTTTTACGGGAAATCACTGCGCCCTTGTTGGATTCAGAACCGGTGGCCGGGAGGGTCAGCACGGAGCCCATCGGGATAGCGCTTTTGATGTCGCTCCCGCGGGTTTCCAGAATGTGCCACGGATCGATGCCGTCAGCGTAGTGCGCCGCAGCGGCGATGAATTTGGTACCGTCCAGCACGGAGCCGCCGCCGACCGCCAGCAGGAAGGTGATGTTTTCTTCGCGGGCGATTTTTACCGCATTCATCAGCGTTTCGTAGGACGGGTTTGGCTCAATGCCGCCGAACTCACGCACGTCCAGACCGTCCAGCGCGCTGTAAACCTGATCCAGCACGCCGGTTTTTTTCACGCTGCCGCCACCGTAGGTGATCAGCACGCGGGCGTCAGCAGGGATCTGTGCGCGCAGGTCAGCGATAGCGTCTTTACCGAACAGAATGCGGGTTGGGGTGTGGAGATTAAAGTTGTTCATTGCTCGTTCCCTTTAGTGGGTGAAAAACCGTGGTGCGCAGAGGGCGACCTGATGCTGCTCATTGTGGCGATCCGGGGCTACGCCCTCAATGCACATTCCTGCCGATGTCTTGCCCATTTCTACAGAGCGCTGGAGAAAGCGCGGAAAACAACGCACACTGTCAACGTCGAAAACCGCACCCGGAGTAACGCAAGATGAACCGTGAGGCTATCTGCCAGCAGCTCACTGCGCATATTAAGAGATTGATAGATAATGAAAATCGTGCCAGCGAGCTGCTGCCGGACATTCGCCTGCTCTATGGCACGCAGCCGGGGACGCGCACGCCGGTCATGTACCAGCCGGGCATCGTTTTTCTCTTCTCAGGCCATAAAATTGGCTACATCAACGAGCGCGTGTTCCGCTACGACACCAATGAATATCTGCTGCTGACGGTACCTTTACCTTTTGAATGTGAAACTTTCGCGACAGAGGCGGTTCCGCTGGCGGGTATTCGCGTCAACGTCGACATCCTTCAGCTGCAGGAGCTGCTGATGGAGATTGGCGAAGATGAACTCTTCCAGCCTTCTATGGCGTCGAGCGGGATTAACTCGGCGACGCTGTCGGAAGAGATCCTCTGCGCCATTGAGCGTCTGCTGGACGTGATGGAGAGGCCGCTGGACGCGCGCATTCTGGGCAAGCAGATCGTCCGCGAAATTCTCTACCACGTGCTGCTGGGCCCGGGCGGCGGAGCGTTACTCGCTCTGGTGAGCCGACAGACCCACTTCAGCCTGATAAGCCGCGTGCTCAAGCGTATCGAAAGCCAGTACACGGAGAACCTCAGCGTCGACCAGCTGGCGGCGGAAGCGAACATGAGCGTCTCGGCGTTTCACCATAACTTTAAATCGGTGACCAGCACTTCGCCGCTGCAGTACCTCAAAACCTACCGGCTGCATAAGGCGCGGATGCTGATGATCCACGACGGCATGAAGGCCAGCGCGGCGGCGATGCGGGTGGGCTATGAAAGTGCCTCGCAGTTCAGTCGGGAGTTTAAGCGCTATTTCGGCGTCACGCCGGGAGAGGATGCGTCACGTATAAGAACGATGCAGGGCGCCTGAGGGGAAACGTAGGCCGGGTAAGGCGTAGCCGCCACCCGGCAATTTTTTATCACGCGCTACAGTACTTCTTCTTAATCACTACCGCGATGGTTCCCACCAGACCCGCCACCAGCAGGAACATCGGCAGCACCATCAGGAAGGTCATCACCTGATCTTCGTGGTGTTTCACGAAAGGGATCATATTCAGCGCGTAGCCGAGCGTCGTCACCACGCCAACCCACAGCAGGGCGCTCAGCCAGTTGAAGAACTGGAAGCGGCGGTTCGACAGGCCGGAAATGCCCGCCATCGTCGGCAGAAGGGTGCGGACAAACGCCAGGAAACGTCCGGCCAGCAGCGCCAGCAGGCCGTGCCGGTCAAACATGCAGGTCGCGCGCTGATGATATTTATGCGGCAGCTGCGCCAGCCAGCTTTTGACGACGCGCGTGTTCCCCAGCCAGCGGCCCTGCAGATAGCTCAGCCAGCAGCCCAGGCTGGCAGCGGAGGTCAGGATAACCATCGTTGGCGTGAAGTCCATGACGCCTTTACCGATTAACGCCCCGGCAAGTAAAAGCAGGCTGTCACCGGGTAAAAACGAGGCTGGCAGTAATCCATTTTCCAGAAACAGAGTTGCGAACATCACGAAATAGACGATACCGACGACGTGAGGATCCGCCAGCGCGGCAAAATCGTGGTGCCAGAGCGCCGCGATAATATCTTGAATAACAGCCATGGACTTTCCTGTGGAACAGCAGATATAGCGCTATTGTACTCCCTTATTCGCCCGTCGGGTTTGATCCCGGGCGCAACTCATGCAGACTTTTCCGCTTGCGGTGTCCACAAAAGCGTCCAGGGAGTACATTTTCAGCCAGCACTCTACACGATACGCTCGAACCCTGCTGCTAAATCCGCAATCAGATCGTCAACATTTTCTAAACCGATATGCAGTCGAATCAGGGTACCGCTGAAGTCCACGTCGCCACCGGGGCGCAGGGCTGCAATCTGCTCCGGCTGGTTAGGCAGGATGAGGGATTCAAAACCGCCCCACGAGTAGGCCATGCTGAAGAGGGTAAAATTATCCAGATAGCTTGCCAGCTCGTCATTATTCAGCCGTTTTTTCAGCACGAACGAGAACAACCCGCTGCTGCCTGTAAAGTCACGCTGCCAGAACTCATGGCCTTTACTGCCGGGTAGCGCGGGGTGATTCACGCGCTCAACCTGCGGATGCTGCGCCAGCCATTCGGCCACCTTCAGGCTGCTTTCATGGTGCTGACGCAGGCGAACGCCCAGCGTGCGAAGTCCGCGGCTGGTCATGTAGGCCGTGTCGGCATCCACCATCTGGCCCATCAGGTAGGCATTTTCACGTAGCTGATCCCAGCAGCGCGCGTTGGAGACCGCCGTGCCAATCATCCCGTCAGAGTGGCCAATCAGATATTTGGTCGCCGCCTGAATCGAGATATCGATGTCGAAGTCCAGCGCCTTGAACAGCACACCTGCCGCCCAGGTGTTGTCGATCATAACGATCGCCTCTGGCGCTTTGCTGCGCACGGCCTCCACGATAGCCGGCACGTCGTGGACTTCCATGGTGAGTGACCCCGGCGATTCCAGGAACACAATGCGCGTGTTTGGCTGAATAAGTTCGGCAATATCTTCACCAATCAGCGGGTCGAACCAGCCGGTGGTCACGCCGAGCTTGCTGAGAATTTTGGTACAGAAGTCCTGGCTGGGTTCATAGGCGGTGTTGGTCATCAGGATGTGATCGCCCTGTTCCACGAACGCCAGAATGGTGTTGGCGACCGCCGCCGCTCCGCACGGGAACAGCGCGCAGCCTGCGCCGCCTTCCAGCTCGCACATCGCCTCCTGCAGAGAAAAATGGGTTAGCGTGCCGCGACGGCCATAAAACAGGCCGCCTTTCGCGCGGTTGCGCGTGGCGATTTTTTTCTCCTCAACGGTGTCAAATACCAGTGAGGAGGCGCGTTGAATCACGCTGTTGACCGATCCCTGAGTATATTTTTTGCTGCGTCCTGCCTGTACCAGCGTGGTATCAAGATGCTTCGTTGTCATGTTCGCTAACCCTGTTTTTATACGTCTGGACGTCCAGACTACCACGATTGGAAAAAACTGCACCCGCAGGCTTATCGAATAAGCAGAAAATATTAGCAAAAAAACGCATAAGAAATTTTTACTGCGTAAGCGCAAGGAAAGTGAACGAAAATTGCGGCACTATGCAAATACTAATGAGAACTACTATCAATTCGACGACGTTTTGATATTATTACGTTCAGATTTTGTGATTTGCGTCCTGGAGATACAGAGTGGGTAATAATTTGATGCAGGCGGATCTCTCCGTTTGGGGCATGTATCAGCATGCTGACATCGTGGTTAAGATTGTGATGATCGGCCTGATTCTGGCGTCCGTTGTCACCTGGGCTATCTTCTTCAGCAAGAGCGCCGAGCTGCTTTCGCAGAAGCGTCGCCTCAAGCGGGAACAGCAACAGCTGGCAGAAGCCCGCTCTCTGGATCAGGCTTCAGATATGACCTCATCCTTCCACGCGAAAAGCCTGACTACCCTGCTGGTGAATGAAGCACAGAACGAGCTGGAACTCTCCGCGGGCAGTGAAGATAACGAAGGCATCAAAGAACGTACCGGTTTCCGTCTGGAGCGTCGCGTGGCGGCCGTTGGCCGACACATGGGGCGCGGCAATGGTTATCTGGCGACCATCGGCGCGATCTCACCGTTTATCGGTCTGTTCGGTACGGTCTGGGGCATCATGAACAGCTTTATCGGTATCGCGCAGACTCAAACCACCAACCTGGCGGTTGTGGCCCCGGGTATCGCAGAAGCGCTGCTGGCGACGGCGATTGGTCTGGTCGCGGCGATTCCGGCGGTGGTTATCTACAACATCTTCGCGCGGATGATTGGCAGCTACAAAGCGACACTCGGTGACGTTGCCGCGCAGGTCCTGCTGCTGCAGAGTCGCGATCTCGACCTGAATGCCAGCACCGTTAAGCCGGTGCACGCGGCGTCCAAACTGCGCGTGGGTTGATATTATGGCGATGCGTCTAAACGAAAATCTGGACGATAACGGCGAAATGCATGAGATCAACGTGACGCCGTTTATCGACGTCATGCTGGTTCTGCTGATTATCTTCATGGTGGCCGCGCCGCTGGCCACGGTCGACGTGAAGGTGAATCTGCCGGCCTCGTCCAGCCAGCCGCAGCCGCGTCCGGAAAAGCCTGTCTATCTGTCCGTGAAGGCCGATAAATCCATGTTCCTTGGCAATGACCCGGTAACGGCCGACTCTGTCATCCCGGCGCTGGATCAGCTTACCGGCGGTAAGAAAGATACTACGGTCTTCTTCCGTGCGGATAAAACCGTGGATTATGAGACCATGATGAAGGTAATGGACACGCTGCATCAGGCGGGTTACCTGAAGATTGGGCTGGTCGGCGAAGAGAAAGCGGCCAAAAAATAGAACGAAAGCTGGCGAAAGCCAGCTTTTTTGTTTTCTGCCACGCAACATCGTTATTATTTTCTGCTGTATATCCCTATTCTTCATATTTCTTTATCAATAAAGCCAACGTTAATAATGTATTGATAGTTAAGTAAATATCAGTATTCGGCTGCGCCATTAAAATATATCTTTTGCTGAAATGGCGTCGTGGAATATCCCCACTACGCTTAAAAAAAGATAATAAAAACAGTCCTTCTTCGAAGGATCTTTTCACCTGCACAGCAAGAGACTCCCTATGGCTACGATGACATGGCTGTATCCGCACGCGCCTCAAAACGATCTGTTTTCGCTTTCTGCCATTCGACGACGCGCAGACAGGCTAATACTGGTGCTCATCTGGTCGCTGTGGGCCATCTCGCTGGGCGTGGGCTATATCAACGAAAACATCATGCAGGGGGCGATTGTCGGCACCTCTCTTGCCTGTTTATCGACGCTGCTGACGATGGTGTTCCCCGGCGCGCTGTTGCTCCGCCTGAGCTCTGCGTTTGTGCTAATGGCATTTTCCGCGCTGCTGATTCATCTGGGCGAAGGGGAAACCGAATACCATTTCTCGGTTTTCGTCCTGCTTTCCGCGCTCCTTGCCTGGCGAGACTGGCGCCCGCTGGTGATGGGGGCGGCGGTCATCGCATTACATCACCTGGTGTTCAACTATCTGCAGGAAAACGACCTGTACGGCGTCGTGGTGTTCATGCACACCGGCTTTCATATGGTGGTTTTCCACGGGCTGTTTGTGGTGGTCCAGACCGCGATCCTGGTTCTGCTGGCGATTCGTATGGAGCAGGACGCCCGCTCGGCGAGCGAGGTGGCAAGGCTGGCGGGGGTGATCAACCGCGAACCGGGGTACCTCACGCTGGCCGTTGATGCGGCACCCGCAGAGTCTCCCTTTGCCCGCACGTTCAGCCTGACGCTGGGCACCATGCGCGCCACGCTTGAGCAGGTCAGCGCCAATATTGGGCAACTGCTGGAGGCATCCCGCGCGTTAGGACAACGCAACAGCGCGCTGTCGGAACGTACCGATCACCAGGCAAGTTCGCTGGCGACGGCGGCCAGTGCGATGGAACAACTGAGGGCTGTCGCCACCCTGACCAGTGAAAAAGCTCGCCAGGTTCGGGAGGTGGCATTCAGTACCAGTAACGTGGCGGAGCAGGGAGGCCATAATATACGGCAGGCGATTGCGGCGATGGAGCACATTCGCGAGGAGTCGCAGCGCATTTACGCCATTCTGGAGCTGATCGACGGAATTGCGTTCCAGACCAATATCCTGTCGCTCAACGCCTCGGTCGAGGCTGCCAGAGCGGGGGAACATGGCAAAGGCTTCGCGGTGGTTGCCTCAGAAGTGCGCGTGCTGGCCCAGCGCAGCGAGGGGGCTGCAAAAGACATTCGCCAGCTGCTGACCGCATCGCAGGCAACCACGCTGCAGGGCGTCGAGCAGGTTGAGCAGGCCGGTATGACAATGAAGTCGATCATTGAAAGCATTGAAGGGCTCCGCTCTCTTCTGGAGGAGCTGTCGCAGATGAGCGAGCAGCAGCGGGCGAGCATTGCGCAGATGAACGACAGTATTGCCAGCATCGATGCCAGCGTGCAGGAGAACGTGCGTCACGTAGCGCAAACGCTGCAGGTGGCTGAAGCGCAGCGGCAGCAGACGGGGCAGTTAAAAGAGGCGATTGCCGTATTCAGATTTAATTAGCGTTGCGGTTCGGAAGGGGCGCTGGCGCCAGACGCCAGCGCGTCCTCATCAAGCGCAACGCAGGTGACGTTTGAGGTGCGGTACTCACCGTCTGACAGTTTGCGCGTCAGGCGCAGAGTGGCGATTTCTCTGGCAAGAAGGTACTGGTAATTGGCCTCGAGGCGACCCAGAAGCTTCTCTTTCAACTCTGGCCGCTGTTCCATGATGGCGTTCATCACGGCACCGTAAATTTCTTCTTTGACCTGTAGCGGATAAATTTCACGGCGATTCTGCCATTTCAGCCGCACCAGCGTTGCCGGGATCGATACCAGGTCCTGGGTAATACGCGTCATCTCGTCATTTTTTGTGTTTCGCAGCGCATCGAGATTTTGCTTTAAGATAAATTCATCACTTTTCTTATCATCTAAAGTCAAATAAACGTCGTTGTTTTTAACTTCCTTCACGTTAATCTTCCCCCAGGCTATAAAAAATTGGGTTGTTTTTTTCGCGCGTAATTAAGTTAAGCCAAATTTCATTGCCCGCTTCGTTAATTTCTTTCGTTTTTTCGGCCAATATTTGACTTAGTTTCTGGGCATCTATTTCTCCTTCGGCCTGCAGATCGTTCAGCAGGTGGACGAAGGCTTCAATTTTTATGGCGCGAAATAAGCGGTCTTTAATATGGCGATCGTGCTCTTCCAGCAACATATTACGGGATTTGCCGGTGCGGGAAACACCAATTAATATATCAGGCTCGAAATCAGAGAGCTTTCTTTTCCCCTGAGTGAAACTGACCTCTTTTTCTGCTTCCGTCGGTTGCTGTTCCACAGGCGTAATGTGGTACTTAGCCGGGACGAGATAGTCGGGCAGCATTTTTAATTTCCTTTAATTTCAACAGGGTGGGGTTGGTAAAGGCGTGAGATTCGTTGACAATATCATGAGGCAAATTTAAAATCAAAAAAAATGGAGCCTACCCATGAACAGCATCTTTTTTACGGTCATCACATTACTATTACTGACCGCTGGTGTGCTTTTATTGATGCAGGAGTTCAATAAAACGAAAGTGTCGAAAGACGCCAGTGAACCGCCGCAACCGGAACTCATGACAAAAGAGGAAGGAGAAGACCATTTCTCTGTATTGATGAACTCCGTTACGCCTGTCTGGTACTGGCGGGTGAACCATGAATATATCGACTTTTTACACGCGACAATTAAACGCATGAAAATGTCGGAAATTAATGACACGCCAGGACTGTTTGAGGCACAGCGTCGCTGTAGCGACCTGAATTCAGCCGTGTATAAATATTATGACAATATCAAAAAACGCTGCCTTAACGGCGAGAAGGTCTCTTATTCCGATCTGGACGTATTAAATTTGCGTCAGTGTTTTCGTGAGTTCAGCCTGGAAGCCTACCCGGAGCTGGTGGTGCTGGTCTGGCCGGAGTATGCCCGTCCGGAAGTTAACCCCGACAACGTCTGAGTCACCAGACTGGTGAGTTATTGCAAACAGTCAGCGCCATTGGGATATACTGGGCGCTGGTTTCTTTTGCAAACAGGACTTTATGGAACGCTTTTTTGAAAACGCCATGTACGCCTCTCGCTGGATACTGGCCCCCGTCTATTTTGGCCTTTCGCTGGCGCTTATCGCGCTGACGATTAAGTTCTTTCAGGAAATCCTGCACGTTCTGCCGAACATTTTTTCTATTGCCGAGGCGGATTTGATTCTGGTTCTGCTGTCGCTGGTGGATATGACCCTGGTGGGCGGACTGCTGGTGATGGTGATGTTTTCCGGCTACGAGAATTTTGTCTCCCAACTGGATATCGACGAGCGTAAAGAGAAGCTCAGCTGGTTAGGCAAAATGGATGCCTCGTCACTGAAGAATAAAGTGGCCGCGTCGATTGTGGCGATCTCTTCTATTCACCTGTTACGTGTGTTTATGGACGCGAAGAACGTGCCGGATAACAAACTGATGTGGTATGTCATTATCCATCTGACGTTTGTGCTGTCTGCGTTTGTGATGGGGTATCTGGATAAGATCAGTAAGAAGTAATTCCCCTCACTTAAGCGCCCTCTCCCTGTGGGAGAGGGCCAGGGTGAGGGCATCAGACCGCACTATTTATCCGACGACGCCTGCCACAGATTCAACTCTCCATCCGCGACATGCTGGTCAATCCGCTTGAGTTCGTCCTCAGTAAAGTGCAGGTTATCCAGCGCCCGAACGTTCTCCTCAATCTGTTCCGGGCGGCTTGCGCCAATCAGCACTGACGTCACGCGCGCGTCTTTCAGCAACCAGCTCAACGCCATCTGCGCCATGGTCTGACCCCGCGCCTGCGCCATCTCACTCAGCAAACGCAGGCTGTTCAGATTGGCTTCGGTCAGCATTTTTTCGTTCAGACCGCGGACTTTCTTGCCTTCACGCTGCATGCGTGAATCTTCAGGAATACCGTTCAGGTATTTTCCGGTCAGCAGCCCCTGCGCCAGCGGGGTAAAGGCGATACACCCGGTCCCGTTTGCTGCCAGCGCATCCAGCAAACCGGTCTTATCGACCCAGCGGTTGAGCAGGTTATAGGACGGCTGGTGGATCAACAGGGGGATCTTCCACTCGCGCAGCAGCTCGGCCATTTTTTGCGTGCGCCCGGTTGAGTAGGAGGAAATGCCCACATACAGCGCTTTCCCACTCTGCACAGCCTGTGCCAGCGCAGAGGCTGTCTCTTCCATTGACGTGTTTTCATCCACGCGGTGGGAATAGAAAATATCCACGTATTCGACGCCCAGGCGCTTCAGGCTCTGATCGAGGCTGGCGAGCAGATATTTGCGTGAACCGCCCGAGCCGTATGGCCCTGGCCACATGTCGTAACCGGCCTTGGTGGAGATAATCAGCTCGTCGCGGTACGCGGCAAAGTCCTCCCGCAGCAGGCGGCCGAAATTCTCTTCCGCGCTACCCGCCGGAGGTCCGTAGTTATTGGCCAGATCGAAATGGGTGATGCCGAGGTCGAAGGCTTTGCGCAGCAGCGCCCGCTGGGCTTCAAGAGGCTGGACGTGACCAAAGCTGTGCCACAGTCCCAGCGACAGCGCGGGCAGGCGCAGGCCGCTCTTGCCACAGTGGCGGTACTGCATGTTCTCGTAGCGGTCAGGGGCAGGGTACCAGGACATGATGTCTCCTTTTCTTATCGATAATTTTTTGAAACGTCGTTTTCATTCTGAACTTATCACATCACAAAGCGCGAAGATAATGGTTAACGGTGGCTGTGCGACCAGTGAAGCCACGCTAATTAAAAATGATCACAAAACGTTATAATTTCCCTCTTTCCTGCCGATAACGAGAGAAGTACTCGCCTCTGGGCGAACTCACCCTCACGGCAAGGAAGACTTATGAATATGCTCCGTAATTTCACGATCCGTTTCGTCATGCTGGCGATTCTCGGGATCTTTTGTTTAATGTGGGCGGGTGTGGGGCTGTACAGCACCTGGTCCCTGTCTCGCGTTTCAGATGGCAACGAGGTGGACCGCCAGCTGGTCAAGCAGATGACGGTGCTCAGCCAGGGCAACGATCAGTATTTCCGCTTTGTGACCCGTCTGAGCCGCGCAATGGAAGTCAAAGCCGCAGGCGGCACGCCGGATCTGGCCTCTGCCCAGCAGGCGCTGGATAACATGGGCAAGAAGCTGGCCGAGATGAAAGCCATTTCTCCAGGCCCAATGGATGAGCAGGTCTCTTCACGGGCGATCGGTGCCTGGCAGGCGCTGCTCGAACAGGGCGTGACGCCGCAAATGCAGCAGGCGAAACTGGGCGCGCTGGACGGCTATCGTCAGCAGGCCAACAACGTCACCCCACCGCTGAGCCGCGCGTTCGGTGCGGCGGCTGAAGAGTTTAACAATGCTGCCGCGAAGTCGCTCGACAGCACCCGCGTGGTGGTGGACGGCCTGACCAGCATGACCCGCACGGTGATTATCATCGCCACGATCGTCGGCCTGCTGATCCTGCTCTTCACCGACCGTTACCTGGTGGCGATGCTGGTCAAACCGCTGGACCGCATTCGCCAGCAGTTCCGCCAGATTGCCCAGGGCGATCTCAGCCAGCCCATCGAGCCGTTCGGCCGCAACTGCGTTGGCCAGCTGGTGCCGCTGCTGAGCGCCATGCAGGACAGCCTGCGCGAAGCGGTCAGCACGATCCGCTCCGGCAGTGAAAATATCTGGCGCGGCGCGACGGAGATTTCCAGCGGTAACAACGATCTCTCCTCCCGTACCGAAGAGCAGGCGGCTGCGCTGGAAGAGACGGCTGCCAGCATGGAGCAGCTGACCGCCACGGTGAAGCTGAACGCGGAGAGCGCGCGCCAGGCAAGCCAGCTGGCCGATGTGGCCTCGACCACCGCCAGCCGCGGCGGCTCGCTGGTGGAAGAGGTGGTGACCACCATGAGCGGTATTTCGGAAAGCTCGAAGAAAATTGCTGAAATCACCAACGTCATTAACAGCATTGCCTTCCAGACCAATATTCTGGCACTCAACGCGGCGGTTGAAGCCGCGCGCGCGGGTGAACAGGGCCGAGGCTTCGCCGTCGTCGCAGGCGAAGTTCGCAACCTGGCAAGCCGCAGCGCCAACGCGGCAAAAGAGATTGAGGGGCTGATTACCGACTCCGTGTCCCGCGTCGAGCAGGGGGCGAAGCTGGTGGGCGATACCGGCACCACCATGGATGCGATTTTGCGGGACGTGACGGAAGTAACGACCATTATGAAGCAAATTGCCTCGGCCTCAGAGGAGCAGAGTAAGGGCATTTCGCAGGTCGGAATTGCCATTACCCAGATGGACGGCGTTACCCAGCAAAACGCCTCGCTGGTGGAGGAGGTTTCCGCGGCGGCGGCGGCGCTGGAGCGTCAGACCGAAGATCTTCAGCGCTCGGTGCAGAAGTTCCGCCTGACGGCATAACGCAACGTGATAAGGCCGCCCTGTGCGGCCTTATATTATTAACGCCTTCCTCATTCAGCGGCGCTGAAACTGCTATTCTTTTGCTAACCCCTGACGTTCTGGGCTCTCTTCTACGAGGTGTTGCTATGAACAGATCGTTATCTTTTATCCCTGTCCTTTCTCTCATTTTTCTGACGCTTTTCTCGGTTTCCGCCAGCGCGACCCAGCAGGCGCAGGAACGGCGCGTAGCGCGTGATGTCAGGCAGGAAACCCGCGATGCGTCACGGCAGGTGAAGCAGACCTGCGTGGCGAACAATAACCAGAGTAATCACGACTGCCGCCAGGACAAGCGTCAGATGAAACAGGCCGGACGGCAAAAAGCGCGGGATATTAAGTATTAACATACCCGGTGAGGCGGCATGCAAGCGTATTTCTTGCCGCCTTTTTAAAAAAACGTAAGTCAATATTTTTTAAATATTAAATTATTTGCTTGTAACAATATATTTGGCATTTTCTGCACATTCCAGAACATGAAAATTAATATTGTCTTAAGATTTAGTCGACATAATGAATTATCTTCTTGATACCGGAAACAATTCAATTTATGAGAAACCGTATTATTTTATTTGCTGCCCTGGCAGGTTTTGCCGTGGTCAATACAGCGATGGCCCAGAGCGTCACGGTCGATGTCCCTACCGGGTATAAGGTCGTGATTGTTCCGCAGTCAGCCACGGTTCCTGAGGCGGTAAGCGTTGCGCCTGCACCGGCACAAACAACATATGCCGCTCCTGCACCGGTCTATCATCCGCGTGCACGCCATGTGGCGAGCGTGGCGGAAGGGATGGTGATTGAGCATCAGTATGACGATCACCATTGATGTATTCCGGGTGACATTTCTGACCATACGTTGAGGGCAAATAGTCGTGATTGGGTGCAGGGAGTTATTACTGAACAGCCATGAGGCCGGGCACGCGCTGCGACGCCCGGCGAAATTTATCAGTGCGTCGCTTCACCAATCAGCGCGCCCGTGCCTGCGCCAACGGCTGCACCTTTCAGCACGCTCTTTCCGGTAACCGCCGCGGCACCTGCGCCCACGGCAGCCCCTACGGCGCCACCTTTACGCGCGGCTTTACCTTTGTCGCCGTTTTTGAACATGGCACCCGTGCCTGCGCCAACAACGGCACCGCCAACGGTGGATTTCAGATCTTTGCCCGTGGCCGCGCCAATGGCAGCGCCTGCTACCGCGCCAGCGGCGGTTTTATCGATGGCCATTCCCGAGGTGGAAAAAATGAGGGCGCTGATAACCAGCGTTGTTTTAATCAGTTTCATAACAGATCCTTTGTGACTGCTGTCGGTTGATACGTTGCTTCTCACTCTGAGGTGAGAAAAACGCACAGATAGTGCCAGCAATACCGGCTCAACCTTTAGGCCAATCATGCCCTGAGCAAGGATCTCTGTTGCCGGGCGGCGATCCGCCCGGCTAGTCGTCACGCCTGACGCTTATCTTCCGTATTCGTCTCGAAGTCGCTCGCCGCGTGGCGTTCGTGGAGCTGCTCGTTCAGCTCGCCGCTGGTGCGGTTAACGATGCGTCCGCGCTTAACGGCATGGCGATTCGCCACGTCTTTCGCCCAGCGCTGCACGTTGGTGTACTTCTCTGCATCCAGGAACTCGGCGGCGTTGTACACGCTGCCCAGCGCCACGCAGCCGAACCATGGCCAGATGGCGATATCCGCGATGGTGTACTCCTCACCCGCCACGTAGCGACCACGCGCCAGCTGTTTATCCAGCACGTCGAACAGGCGTTTAGCTTCCATGGTGAAGCGGTCAATCGCGTACTCGATTTTCACCGGGGCATAGTTGTAGAAGTGGCCAAAACCGCCGCCGAGGAACGGCGCCGCGCCCTGCAGCCAGAACAGCCAGTTCAGCGTCTCGGTACGTCCCGCGGGATCTTTTGGCAGGAAGTGACCGAATTTTTCTGCCAGGTAGAGCAGGATATTGCCGGATTCAAAGACGCGCGTTGGCGGGTTCGTGGAGTGGTCACGAAGCGCCGGTATTTTCGAGTTCGGGTTCACCTCAACGAAGCCGCTGGAGAACTGATCGCCCTCGCCGATGCGGATCAACCACGCGTCGTACTCCGCGCCCGTCACGCCCAGCGCCAGCAGCTCTTCGAGCATGATCGTCACCTTCTGGCCGTTCGGTGTGCCCAGCGAGTAGAGCTGCAGCGGGTGCGAACCTACGGGCAAATCCTTCTCATGCGTTGCGCCGGAAATCGGACGGTTAATGTTGGCGAACGCGCCGCCGCCGTTCTTTTTCCATTCCCACACTTTGGGTGGCTGATACGTGTTGTCTGACATGTTGGCCTGCCTTTTGAGTGATGTGTTGAGGCAGTGTAGCAGGAGATTTGTGAAGCGTTTAACGAACTGAGCGTAATCGATCTGCCGCTATTCCTTCCAGCGCTTATATATATCAAATCCGGCATAAGCTTAATCGAAAATCGCATTTTCATAATTAATGCGTAAACCGATAAAGCTGCATATGATGCTTCAACATAAATAAAAGATGCAGTCATAAACACTTTATAAGGCAAGGAGTTAGTGAGATGCGCAAGCTTCTGTTATCGGCAGTGGTCGTTTCGCTCGCGTTAGGCCTGGCGGGCTGTGATGATGCGAAAAATAAAGAGACAAATACGGCCGCGGCGTCAAAAAGCGACGCGCCAAAAGCGGGCGGTTCGCTGATTATCGGTATTACCTCCGGCGACCCGTTAGCCGTTAATCCACTCTATGCCAGCGACCGCACAACGTTAACCATCATGCAGGCGTTGTATGCCCCGCTGTATAGCTTTAATAACGGCAAGATCGAGTGGGGCCTGGCGGAAAGCCTCACGCCCTCCGCCGACAACCTGAGCTACACCCTGACGTTAAAACCGAACCTGAAATGGCAGGACGGTCAGCCGCTGACGGCGGACGACGTGGTCTTTACGTTCAATAAGCTGCTGGATGCCAAACAGCACAGCTTTTTCCGCAGCATGTTCACCTGGGGCGATAAGCCGGTACAGGTAAGCAAGGTTGACGACCGCACCGTTAAGTTCACCTTACCGCAGGTTAGCGCCGCCTTTACCGGCACGCTGGTTCAGATCTACCCGATTCCGCAGCACGTGTTCGCAGGTGAAGGTGACCTGGAAAAGAGCAGCAAAAACGATGCGCCGGTCGGCTCCGGGCCGTTCAAGTTTAAAGAGTACCGCGCCGGGCAGTATTACGCCCTGACCCGTTTCGACGATTACTGGAACGGCAAAGCGAAGCTTGATTCGGTCACCTACCGTTTCGCCAAAGACAGCAACGCCGCCAACCTGGCGCTGCAAAACGGTGAAATCAACCTCAAGATGGTTGACCCGCAGGACGTGAACCGCCTGAAAAATACCGGTAAGTTCGACTTCGTGGTCTATCCGGAAGGCCGCCTGGCCTATATGACGTTCAACCAGAACGTGCCGGTGATGAAGAGCAAAGCGCTGCGTCAGGCCATCGCGTATGCCATCAACAAAGACGAGCTGACCCAGACCGCCTTTACCTCGCTGGACTACGCCAAACCGGCGACGTCCTTCCTCACGCCCGATACGCTTTACAAGACGGATGACGTCGAGCAGTACACATTCGATCTGCAAAAGGCCAAAGAGCGGCTTAAAGCATCCGGCGCGCCGGACAACCTCAAGCTGCGCCTGGCGTATGTGAACACCAACAAAACCCAGGAGAGCATGGCGCTCTATATTCAGCAGGCGCTGAAGGCTATTGGGGTGAACGTAGAGCTGATGCCGCTGGATTCCAACGCCATGTCCCAGCGCAGCCTCGATATGAACAACACCGCGTGGGAGCTGAACCTGGGCGGCTACATCATGGGCTCAGAGCCGGACGGTTACAAATCGCTGTTCATGAGCAACGAAGCCTATAACTACGCGCACTACAAAAATCCGCAGTTTGATGCCCTGTGGGATAAAGGCGCTGTGGAAACCGACGCTGCAAAACGTGCTGATATCTACAAGCAAATTCAGCAGACCGTGGCGAACGACATGACCTACTACCCAATCGCCTATACCAATGCGACCGTCGCGGTGGACAAGCGTTTTGGCGGCACCCAGGAAGCAGAGCCGAAGCCGGTCTATCTGTTCCAGGATCTGTCAAAAATCTATCAGAAATAAGTGATTGCCCCGGCCGTCAGGTCGGGGCCTTGGTAAGGGCACGTCGTGAACACACTCCTCACGCGTCGGCTGCTGCAGCTGCTGCCGATGCTGTTCTTTATTTCACTGGTGGCGTTTTTGCTGGTCAAGCTCGCGCCCGGCGATCCGGTGGCGGCGTACATCACGCCGCGTATGGCTCCGGAAGATATCGAACGTATTCGCCAGAGCCTGGGGCTGGATAAGCCCCTGGTCACGCAGTACGTCCTGTGGCTGAAAAATGTCCTGCAGGGCGATCTCGGCTATTCGCTGATCTACCACCGCCCGGTGCTGGAGATGATCGGCGAACGCATTCCGGCCACGCTGGGGCTGATGGGCGCGTCGCTGCTGCTGGCGATCGTGCTGGCCATCCCGCTGGGCCTGCTGGCGGGGGCATTTAAGCACCGCTGGCTGGATCACCTGCTTAATCTGTTCGCCTATATCGGCATCTCGGTGCCGATTTTCTGGTTCGGCATCTTGCTCATTACGGTCTTTGCCGTTCAGCTTAACTGGTTCCCCAGCATGGGGATGCGCACCATCGGCATGGAAGATAATGCGCTGGACGTGCTGCGTCACGGCGTGCTGCCGTGTATTGCCCTCACGTTCTACAACCTCTCCAGCTACGTGCGCTACATCCGCTCCAACACCATCTCGCAGCTCTCGGCCGACTACGTGCAGACCCAGCTGGCTTACGGCGCCACGCGTTCCAGCATTCTGTTCCGCCACGTGTTGAAAAACGTGCTGCTGCCGGTGATAACCCTGTTCGGCCTGTCGTTTGGTGAGCTGATCGTGGGGGCCTATGTGACGGAAAGCGTCTTCTCGTGGCCGGGGATGGGGCTGCTTGGGATCCAGTCGATCGCCTCGCTGGACTACCCGCTGATCATGGCGATCATCATGCTCTCGTCGATGATGCTGATCGTCGGTAACCTGATCGCCGATCTGCTTTATCGCTTCGCCGATCCCCGCATTCGTACGCTGAGGTAACCCGGATGAGCAGACGCTGGCAGCAGGTTCGTCACCAGTTGCGCCGCAATCGTCCGGCGCAGTTCTCCCTGTTTGTGCTTTTTATTTTCGTTGTCGCCTCGCTCTGTGCGGGGTTAAGTCCGTACGATCCGGATCGGATGGCGCTCGGCGCGCGTACGCTACCGCCGGATGCCGCACACTGGTTCGGCACCGACGAGTATGGACGCGACTACTTCACCCGCGCGCTGTATGGCGGCCAGATCTCCCTGATGGTCGGTTTTCTCGCCATGCTCTTTTCCACGCTTATCGGCACGGTGGTGGGAACGGTGAGCGGCTATTTTGGCGGCTGGCTGGATAACCTGATGATGCGCGCCGTGGATATCCTGATGGCCATTCCGGCCTTCTTCCTGCTGCTGGTGGTGAATGCGTACCTCAAGCCGGGCGTGGATAACATCATTCTGATCATCAGCCTGCTGACGTGGATGAACATGTCGCGGCTGGTGCGCGCAGAAACCTTATCGGTGAAAGAGCGCGAGTATGTGCTTTATGCCCGCGCGTCGGGGGAAAACCCGCTGCGCATCATCGTGCGCCACATTATTCCCGGCGTGCTGCCGACCATTATCGTGGCCGCCACGCTCAATATCGCCTCGGCCATTCTGATGGAGTCGACGCTCAGCTTCCTTGGGCTCGGCGTGCAGGCGCCTGCGGCATCGTGGGGAAGCATGCTCAACAACGCCCAGTCGTATATTGGCGAAGCGTCGTGGCTGGCGATGTTCCCCGGCATTCTGATCCTGCTGACGGTGTTCAGCTTTAACGTGCTGGGCGATGTGTTTCGTACCGCCTTTGAGCCAGGAGCGAATCGCGATGAGTAACCTGTTAGCGCTTGAGAACCTGCAAACCACGTTCCGTACCCGCGAGGGCGAGGTTCACGCGGTGCGTGGCGTGAGCTTTCAGGTTCAGCCGGGCGAAATCGTCGGCATTGTTGGCGAGTCGGGCTGCGGGAAAAGCGTCACCTGTAAGTCGATTATCCAGCTTCTGGGGAGCAACGGACGGATAACCGGCGGCAGCATCCGCTTCCAGAATGAGGACCTGGCGCAGAAAACCCCCGCGCAGATGCGTGCCATTCGCGGCAACGAGATCGCGATGATTTTCCAGGACCCGATGACCGCCCTGAACCCGGTGCTGACCATCGGCAAACAGATGGCAGAGATCCTGATGCGCAATAAAGGACTGACCAAAAAAGCGGCCAAAGCGGCGGCGATCGCCATGCTGGAACAGGTGGGGATTGCCGAGGCGGAACGCCGATACGACCAGTATCCCCACGAGTTTAGCGGCGGGATGCGCCAGCGGGTGATGATCGCCATTGCGCTCTCCTGCAACCCTAAGCTGCTTATTGCCGATGAGCCGACCACCGCGCTGGACGTCACCATTCAGGCGCAGATCCTGCGTCTGCTGAAAAGCCTGCAACAGCAGACCCAAACCGCGATTCTGCTGATCACCCACGATCTCGGCGTGGTGGCCCAGGTCTGTAGCCGCGTGGTGGTGATGTACGGCGGGCTGGTAATGGAAGAGGGGAGCGTGGAAGACATTTTTTATCGCCCTGCGCATCCTTACACCCAGGGGCTGCTGGCCTCGCTGCCGCGCCCGGATGAGGTTAATCAACGTTTATCGCCCATTGAAGGTTCGCCGCCTGGCCTGCTTAATCCGCCGCCGGGCTGTCCCTTCGCCGAACGCTGCCCGAAACGCATGCCCCAGTGTGAACGGCAGCCCGCTTTTTACGCCATGGGAGAGGGCCATCGCGCCGCCTGCTGGCTATGGGCCGATAAGGAGATTCAGGCATGAGTGAACAACAGGTGCCATTAGTGAGCGTGCGCGATCTGCGCAAACACTATCCGCTTAACGGCGGTTTGCTGCGTAAAGGCGCAGCGGTGAAGGCGGTTGATGGCGTGAGCTTTGATATCCAGCCCGGCGAGACGTTTGGCCTGGTGGGCGAGTCCGGCTGCGGAAAATCTACCCTCGGGCGCGCCATCCTGCGCCTTTTCGATATTACCTCCGGCGAGATCCACTTTGCCGGGCAGGCGATCGCTCACGCCCGCGAAAAAGAGCTCAAGCCGCTGCGTAAGCGGATGCAGGCGATTTTTCAGGATCCTTACTCCTCGCTTAACCCCGGTATGACGGTGCGACAGCTGGTGGCCGAGCCGATGCAGATCCACGGCTACAGCCGTGAAGAACAGCGCGAACGGACGGAAACGCTGCTCTACAAAGTCGGGCTGAAGCAGGAGCACCTTGAGCGGTTCCCGCATGAGTTCAGCGGCGGGCAGCGCCAGCGCATCAGTATTGCCCGCGCGTTGTCCGTGCGTCCTGAATTCGTGCTGTGCGATGAGCCGCTTTCGGCGCTGGACGTCTCGGTGCAGGCGCAGGTGGTGAATATTCTGCAGGACCTGCAGCAGGAGCTGGGGCTGACCTATCTGTTCATCGCCCACGATCTCTCGATGGTACGCCATATCTCCAGCCGCATTGGGGTGATGTACCTCGGTAAGCTGGTGGAGGTGGCTCCGGCGAATGAACTGTATCAGCGTTCGGCGCACCCTTATACCCGCGCGCTGCTGGCGGCGGTTCCCCAGCCCGACCCGCGCATTCGCAACCTCGAAGACGCAACCCTGCGCGGCGAAATGCCCGGCCCTACGTCCGCGCTGCCGGGCTGTAAGTTCTGCAGCCGCTGCCCGCATAGCATGCCGGTTTGCCAGACACAGGAGCCAGCGATGCAGGAGATCGCGCCAGGACATTTTGCGGCGTGCTGGCTGTTTTAAATGTTATTCACGCGTCGCGCAGGTGTATGATAAACGCTCCTCTGTCAGGTTAATTACAACGTGCAGACGACGACAACCTATAAAAATTGCCGCCTGCCTGTTTTAGGTTGGATACATGCGTAAAGGAACGTTAAGCAGTGATGCGCCATTCGGGACATTGTTAGGCTATGCGCCCGGTGGCGTGGCGATTTACTCTTCAAATTACGGCAGTCTGGACCCGCGAAACTATCCGGAAGATGCGGATTTCCGCAGCTATATCGGCAACGAATACATGGGCCACAAGTGGCAGTGTGTTGAGTTTGCCCGCCGTTTCCTGTTTCTCAACTATGGCTTCGTGTTTACCGACGTCGGCATGGCGTGGGAGATCTTCTCCCTGCGCTTTTTGCGTCAGGTGGTGAACGATAACATTCTGCCCCTTCAGGCTTTTGCTAACGGCTCAAAACGCGCGCCGCGCGCCGGGGCGCTGCTGATCTGGCAAAAGGGCGGCGAGTTTCATGAGACCGGCCACGTGGCGGTGATCACCCAGCTTCTGGACGATAAGGTGCGTATCGCCGAGCAGAACGTGATTCACTCCCCTCTGCCGCTCGGGCAGCAGTGGACGCGCGAGCTTCGCCTGAGCGTGGAGAATGGGCGTTATACCCTCCATGACACCTTCAACGACACGGAAATTCTCGGCTGGATGATCCAGACCGACGACACGGAACACAGCATTCCCCAGCCGGAAATCGACGGTGAACTGCTGAAAATCAGCGGCGCGCGGCTGAAAAACAAACGTCAGTTCGACGGCAAGTGGCTCAACGAAAATGACGCGCTGCAGCAGGCGTATGTTCGCGCCAACGGTCACGTGATCAACAACGATCCCTGTCAGTACTTCACCATTACCGAAAGCGCGGAACAGGAGCTGATCAAAGCCACCAACGAGCTGCACCTGATGTATCTGCACGCGACGGACAAGGTGCTGAAAGACGACAGTCTGCTGGCGCTTTTCGACATTCCGAAAATCCTCTGGCCGCGCCTGCGCCTCTCCTGGCAGTGGCGTCGTCACCATATGATCACTGGTCGTATGGATTTCTGCATGGATGAGCGCGGCATCAAGGTCTACGAGTACAACGCCGACTCCGCCTCCTGCCATACCGAGGGCGGGCTTATCCTTGAGGAGTGGGTGAAAAATGGCTATCGCGGCAACGGGCATAACCCGGCGGAAGGCCTGCTGGAAGAACTGACCGGCGCCTGGAAGCACAGCCACGCCCGGCCGTTCGTCCACATCATGCAGGACAACGATGTCGAAGAGGACTATCACGCGCTCTTTATTCAGCGTTCGCTGATGCAGGCCGGGTTCGAGACCAAAATCCTCCACGGGCTGGGGGCGCTCAGCTGGGATGCCGCCGGACAGCTGATTGACGACGAGGGGCGCCACGTCAACTGCGTGTGGAAAACCTGGGCGTGGGAGACGGCGATAGAGCAGATCCGAGAGGTCAGCGAAACCGAATACGCCGCCGTGCCGATCCGCACCGGACATCCTGAAGGCGAAGTGCGCCTCATTGACGTCCTGCTGCGCCCGGAGGTGCTGGTCTTTGAACCGCTGTGGACCGTCATTCCCGGCAACAAGGCGATTCTCCCGGTACTGTGGCAGCTGTTCCCGAACCACCGTTACCTGCTCGACACCGATTTTGAGGTTAACGATCTGCTGAAGCAGACCGGCTATGCCGTCAAGCCGATTGCCGGACGCTGCGGCAGCAATATCGACCTGATCAGCGCCCAGGACGAACTGCTGGATAAATCCAGCGGCAAGTTTGTCGACCGTAAAAACATCTACCAGCAGCTGTGGTGCCTGCCAAATGTCGACGGTAAGTACATTCAGGTCTGTACCTTTACCGTGGGCGGGAACTACGGGGGAACCTGCCTGCGCGGCGATGACTCGCTGGTGGTGAAGAAAGAGAGCGATATTGAGCCGCTGATCGTGGTTAAAGATAAGTAGCTCTTACCCGCAATAAAAAAGCCCCCACAGGATGCCCTGCGGGGGCTTTTCGTTACTGTTCTTCCTCTTCCTGCCCGTTGATCTTCAGATCGATGATGCGGCCAATCTGGTCATGATAGACCGTCAGCAGGTTGTACTGGCTCATCTCGGAGATGATCTGCGGTGAAACATTAAAGCTGCGGGCCAGCTCCTCCTGGTGAAAGTAGCCCGGCTGACGCCGCCTCACGTGGGCACGACGGCGATTGTACTGATACCACAAAATCAGCAGCCAGCCGTTGAGCGCGGCGAACAGCAGGTAGAGCAACACTGTATTAAAGGACGCAATAATGATGCCCCAGCGGTAGTCGCTCTCCTCGGTGAGCTGCATCCAGAGCCGGGCATACAGGAAAAACAGAAAGCCTCCCCACGCCACCAGCGTTAACGCGGCATCGAAAAGACGTGGCAACAGCCGATGTTCGGTCAGAATTAAGGTATTTTCGTTCATTAAATGCGTCCTTTTCCCCGGTCCGGACTGATCCAGCGCGCGCGGGCGCGCTGGCGTTTAAGCATGACTTTTGGAAATGCGACGAGGGTGGTGAACAGGCCAATCATCCAGTACACCATCGGGAACCAGATCACCCAGAAAAGCGAGCTGGCCACCTTCCGTTCATAGCGCCTCTCGATGTACAAACTGACGAGGAACTGCAGGAGGCACATCACGCCCAGCAGTAGCCCGGTAAACTCCGGTGGAAAGAGGCTCTCCACGGTCAGCCTGGCAGGAACAGGAGCGATATGGCTGAGAATAAATAACAGCACCGTCATGGCGTACGCGAAGGCCCACAGCGTTGACAGGGCATACTCAAGAAACAGGGGCCACATGCGGTGATGCTCCCAGCGCACAATCCTGCGAAGGTTGACCAGAAACACCTCCGCGCCGCCCTGGGCCCAGCGCAGACGCTGTTTCCACAGGCCCTTCAGCGTCTCCGGCATCAGGATCCAGCACAGCGCCCGCGGCTCGAAAAAGATATCCCAGTGGCGCAGCTGCAGCTTCCAGCTGATGTCGATATCTTCGGTGATCATATCCGGGCTCCAGTACCCGACGTCCGCCAGCGCCTGTCGGCGAAAGGCGGCGATGACGCCGGAGACGGTAAAGACCCGGCCATAGATCCGCTGCGTCCGCTTGATGAGCCCGATAATCGATGAGAACTCGCCCACCTGAATGCGGCCAATCAGCGTGGAGCGCGTGCGGATACGCGGATTCCCGGTGACCGCCCCGACGTGGGGATACTGAATCAGCGGGGCTACCAGATATGCTGCCGTATCGCGATCGAGCAGGGCATCACCGTCAATGCAGACCAGCAGATCGCCCCGGGCTGCCGCGGCGCCAGCCTTGAGTGCGACGGCTTTTCCCTGGTTTTCCGCGAGGTTAATCACCCGCAGGCGCGGCTGCTCCAGCGCCAGCTTCTGCAGCACCTGCGCGGTGTTGTCAGACGAGCCGTCGTTGATGGCGATAACCTCGATATTTTCATACCGCTGCTCCAGCGCGGCGCTAATCGTCTCCCGGGCATTTCGTTCCTCGTTGAAGCAAGGGATCAGAATGGAGATGAGCGGCTCACCGGCGAGCGTCGGGGCGGGCGTCTCTTTATCCCACGACCAGTGGCGTTCAAGCTGAAACCAGAAATAGAGCCCGCCGGTTATCCAGAGCACGGACATGAACAGCGGCCAGAAGAACACAAAATCCAGAATCAGCTCGCCGGTAAAGAGGGCGGCCACGCCTAAAGGCAACCCGAATACCAGACATAAAATGGAAAAGGCGATAATGCGATCAGTCATTGTCAGGGTACCAGTACGAAGAAAATACAGGCCTGATGCGTGAGATATCAGGTTGGTTGTTGATGAAATCATCGGGGTAGTAACCGTAGTTTTTGACGCCGTTCAGCTGGAGCACGCGCATCCACTGTGCCAGTTGGCTGTCGGAAACGGCGCGCTGCGGTTTCCGATCCCAGTCCCTGGCCTGCAGTTCAAAAATGGTTTTATCGAGCGCGCCGGGACGCGTGGCGACCGCTTTCACCAGACGCGCCAGCCAGGCATCGCTCTCGTCTGCCGGGACGGACTCCATCAGCGGCATAGCCATCGGCACCGTCCAGTCATACTCAGCCAGAAAATCGTCAAGATTCTGCGCGAACCACGCTTCGCTTTCGGGCTGCAGAATGGGTAAGGCGAACATGTTGCGCGCGGTTTTTATCTGCGGGCCACGGATATGCTTCACCGCGAGACTCAGGGCGTGGGTAAACCCGATAAGCGTCTGGCTTTTCTGACGTGTTGTGCTCTGAGGGCCATCGTCCACGTCCGTCAGCACCGCATCGTCATGGAATAAAATCCCGTTGAAGCTGGCATAGCGGGCCAGATCTTCATAGATGTCCGTCACCTGCTGGCGCACCTGCGGGTCCCACGGGGAGAGCCGGATATAGGGCTCGGTGGCCTCGCTCAGTTGGCCTGTCTGGCGATCCCGGCGCTGCACGCGCGGCAGAGCAGGATCGAGATCGAACGAGAGCACCGGCATCCACGCAAAGACTTTCACACCCGCGCGGGTTTGCAGCTGCCAGGAGACAAAATTAAAGAGATCGGCCCGGACCGGTAGTCGACGGTTGGGAAAATAGAGTGCCTTGATCCTGCCGTCGCCCTGCGGGTCGGCAAACGCCTGCAGGAAAACATGGCTGATTTTCATGTCGTAGACCCGCTGGATCAGCCTGTTGATATTTTGGGTCTGCTGGGCCGGATCGGGATCGTAAACGTAGTCGAGATCGACGTGCATGACGCGCACGGGTTCGCGCTCCTGAACCTGGCTGACCGTACTGGCAAATGCCTTGAGCGAGGGATTGCCGGCGATCAGCAGACGGGGGATATTGCCCAGCTCCTGCACGTTCCCCAGCCCGTCCTCAAGGGTAAAGGCCAGCTGGTAACCCTGCTGTCTGGCGATGGCGAGCGACGTGCCGTTGGCGGCACCATAGGGCCAGACCCAGGCGCGCGGCGCCTTGCCCGTTACCTGCGTGATTTTGTCAGTCACTCTGCGAACGTCATCGCCGATCCGCTGGTTGAACTGCCGATCGGTTTCATAGCGTCCCGTCGCTTTATCATAAAAGCGGTTGGCGATGGCCGGTTCGCGGCTGCCCTGCGGGTTAGCCGGAATGCCGTAATGCGAGGCCCAGGTATGCGATCCAATCTCAATTAGCGGAGACCGGCTTAGCTCGCGCACCATGTCCCACGTCGCGAAGCGATCGCGGGGTGTCATCAGACCGCCGAAGTTAACTTTTTGATTTTCCGGCGTATCCACCCAGCTGCCCACCGGCGCCCAGAGCGCAGGGACGTTCCACGCCTGAAGCAGCGGCCAGACGCGGGTGTAAAAGCTGCTGTAGCCGTCGTCAAAGCTGAGCAGAACGGCTTTGGGTGGCAGCGTTTTTTTCCCGTCATGGGCATCCAGAATGTCCTGCACGCTGATGACGTGATACCCGTTGTGCAGCAGCCAGCTTATCTGCTCGTTTAGCGCGCTGGTGCGCACGGAGAGGTAGCGCTGATCGGCGGCATCGTCTTCGACGTCGTGGTAGGCCAGCACCAGAAACTGGTTCTGCGGCCAGGGTTTGCTCGCCTCCAGCTGCGGCCGATCTTTGGGCGCAATAAACGAAAATACCTGCGCGCAGACGCTCGCGCTGAGGCAGAGCCAGCCGATGAGTATCAGGCTCGCGGAAAAACGTGTGTTCATCATCATCATCCTTAAAAGCGCAAAGTCGCATCAAACGTGACGGAGAGGCTGCTCTCGCGTTTGCCGTCGTAAGGGCGCTTGTCCCAGTTCAGCATCACGCCGGCGTCCATGACGTTGTTCCACTGAACGCGTTGTCCGTAACCCAGCAGAGCGATGGCGCCAGCGGACTGATTTTTCTGCCAGTAGCGACCGCCTCCCGCCACGAACTGCTGGCTCCAGAGGGTGTCGTAATGGCGATACATCTCATGGTCGACGGACAGGGCGGCCGTCACGGAGAGATCCCGCGCCGGGTTGTAATAGAGGGTGTCCCGCAGGCTGTTTTTGCTGGCAGCGATCCCCGGTTCGAGATCCAGCGTCAGGGACGGTGTCTGCCAGAGACGCTCCTTACCCGTGAGGGTGTATTCCTGTCGGCGGTTATGGTCCGAGAAGCGGCTGAGGGCGGCGTTGAACTGATATTCACGACGCTCGTTTTGATACCAGCGCACCCCGCCTTCCCCCCGGTTGGCGCTGATCCCGTTGCTTAACGCCCGCAGGGGCGTGGTGCGCGACAGGCGCTCAAGGCTGCCGCTGACCTGCCAGTTATCGGTGACAAAGTACGTTGTTGAGAGGCGAGCGCCCGGCTTGTTCGCTCCGTGATAGCGGTTGCTTGAGAGCTCGGCTTCGAGCTGGAGATCGCGTGGCCGCCATTCGATACCGCCCAACAGGTGACGGCTGGTGCCTTTGCCTTCATCGAAATTACCCTCGGCATAGCGGGTGCCGGCAAACAGCCGCCAGTTATCCGCTACGGGCGGGCCATAGAGCGTGGCGTCCCAGTTGAGGTCGTGCGTCCCGCTGACGGGGTTATCGGAGTGCAAACCCTTGCTCGCGTTGAGGCGCAGCTCGGACATATGGTGGACGGTGCGGAGCCTGTCCAGACGCCTGGCGCTGCGATCGCGCGGCGCGCGGGCGACGACGTCGTCAGCCAGTAAATCCATCTGCCGCCACTCCTGCAGATCCATGGCGACGTAAGCCTGCTGCTGCTCAAGTTCCAGATTCGAGGGCTCCAGCGCCTCCGCCATTTTCAGCGTTTGCTCGGCCGCGCGCGGCAGGCCCCGCGCCTGAAGCAGGGTGGCGTAGTCAATCTGTAACCCCTGATTGCCCGGCGCCGTCGTCGCCAGATGGTGCGCCAGCGTTTCGGCTTCCGGCAGGGTATTCGTCGCCAGCAAATAGTTAAAACGGAGCGACTGACCGGTAAGCCATCGATCGTTCGGCTGAGGGGTAGGGGAGCCAAAATCGTAACGGGTCCAGGGAACGTTGCGGGACTGGCGCTCTGCATACCGGCGGGCGGACGGATACTCTCCCGTATCCAGCCAGGCGTAGAAAAGCGCGTGCTCCTCGTCCTGCGCGTCGGAAGCGTATTGCGGATAGCGTTGCAGAAGCGCGAAGGCGGCGGCAGCGTTTTTCTCCTGCAGATATGCGGAGATCACCCAGCCGATTGCCCAGCCCGGCACCGGGTGCCGGGCTGCCGTCAGATCCTGATATTCGCTGTTGACCCGCGGGTAATCGGCATGAGCGTACAGGGCGCCGAGCCGGTCGATACGCGCAAGGACGACGTCTTCCGCCGCCTGCGGCTCGCTTTGCCAGCGAGAAAGCAGCGCGTCGTAACGATTCAGCGCAGATTGCGCAAGCTGCAGGCGCTCTTTTTCTGTTCTGCCTGGCACATCTGCAAGACGAACGCTTTCGGCTGCGGCATTCAGCTCAAGACGACGACGCTCCGCGGGAGACAGGATTACGCTTTGTGAAAGCAGGAGCGCGGGGGTATTGACCCGGTTATCCGTTAGCGCGTCGATCAGCTCGCGAAGAAGCGCGTGATTTTCTGGCGCGATATCCAGCGCGCGCGTGTCGGCTAAAAGCCGATCCCAGCTTTTTCCCTGGCGTTGCCAGACATACGCCAGCGTCTGAAGATGCGCCTGAGAGGGATTTTCCGCCACCAGCTGTCGGGCCTCCTGCAGGGCAAGCGTATCTTTACGGGCATCGGCCAGGGTTTTGATATAGCCAATACGATAATCGTCGTTATCCGGTTCAAGGCTGTGCGCTTCTTTCCAGAGCGCCAGAGCGGGCTGCCACGCTTTCTGATTTCGCCTGGCCTGTGCGACAGCCGCAACGCCGCGGGCGGGCAGCGGCATATAAATGCTGTAGCGCTGCCAGACCTGAATAACCTCGTCATCATGGCCTGCCCAGGCCGCCACCTGTAACCAGTCCGCAACGTGTTCAGGCGTCAGGGCATGCTGCTGCTGATAACGCTGAAGATAATCGAGAAACGACGTGTAATTACCATTACGCGCCTGTTGAATCTGTTGCTCATAAACGGATTCCGTCGCCTGAACCAGAACAGGAAAGAGCAATAACAGAAACAATAATGTTGAGGTGCGATAAAAGAATAATGTACTGAAGCCAAGCGATCTTTCCATATCTATTTGCCATTTGTTTTTCATGAATCCATTGCATAACACGGCTGCCTTTAAGCTCAGCGTAAAGGCCATAAATGAGAACATTAAATCTGAATGCAGTGATGTTACGTGGTACTTACTTAAAGGTAATTATGGATCCTCATCTCAGTAGACTGGATGGGAGGTAATGTACACCTGATATGTTGCCGGATAAATATGCTGAAAAGCGGCTGCGTAGTTTTGAGATAATTCTGTAATGAGCAGCTTTTTGTGTTTATTTTGAATTGAATTCTTAATTGCAATTCATTGAAATTTAATGGTTTTATTTTTATTGTGACAATTTTGTATATATTTTTAATGACGCTTATCTGCCTCAATTAAAGTACTTTCTGGTGCATGTTTGGGAAGTTTCATGACAAAAATTCTTAATGTTTAGAGAAGTGACTTTTCTGCGATTGTTTTTTATTTATAATTAATGCCAGCCATTGAATGATAGTCTACAGGAAGTCTTACTCATCAATGTGTGTATTGAGGGATGTCCAAAGCCAGAATACATTTATCGTTAATATAACAGCGCTATAAAACGAAGGCGGTCTTCTTTTCGCAGGATCGTTCTTGCTTTAATCTAAAAGGGATGGTTAGTGGCAACTTCAATAGTGTTAGTGACTCAGGATCGCTACCTTGTCAGGGGCATGCAGATATTTTTTCCAGATATTATCCTGCTCGATTCGATTGACAGAAACATATTTGATAACGATGCAGATGAATATTCTGTATTGATTGATAGTCGTTGTCCGCTCCGTTTATATGATTACCTGATACGCCATCCGGCCAGAACGAGAAAAACGATCTGCTGCGTTATGCTTGATATGCGCCACCGCGAGGAAAATCTGCTCAGTATGAAGCTGTTTATGAATACGTCGCTGACGGCGCCGGACATGGCCTCGCTGTTTAACCTGGTACTCAATATGAAGGGCCGACGCCTGACCACGAAGTGGCTGCTGAATTTACGGCTGAGCACGCATGAAACGATCATGCTGCGGTTGCTGAGAGCAGGGATGTCAATGGAGGAGATTGCAGGCGAGCTGAATACGTCGGTGAAAAGCCTCTACCGCAAACGGACGGCGCTCTCCGAACGGCTGAGGGCGGAGAACTTTAATGAGGCGTGTTTGTTTATCTTCAAAAACAAACTGCTGGGCACAGGTGGGAACGATCCCTAAAGTTGTCAGGAATTCAAAAGCAAAAAACCGCCACGAGGGCGGGTTCGTTAATAAGGTGCGTGGTAACGCGCTTATCTCGATACCGGCGGATGTAAGGTGGCAGAAAATGAGCGGGTGGCGGTTGGATTTTGGGGGAGAGGAAACGCATATTATAATGAAAAACGAATAGTATCTTCTGCTCTTTAACCCCGTTTATGAACTGCCTGAGGCTAAGCCAGGTGTTTTATCCTGAGCGGGTGATACCAGAAGGAGACTCCTGGAAGTGATTGAAAAATTTAAAAGGACGTTAGAAATGAATAAATATCTGTCTGGTCTGTGTGTTGTTTCTTTTTTTTATTTTTCTTCAATAGGTTACGCGCACTCTGCGGGTCTAAATAAAGTTCAGGTTAGTATCAAACCCAGCAGCGGTAATAGAGGATATATCCCGGTAATTTCTGATGCAGATGAAATCGAGCCTTCTGATTTCAGGGTGTCGGATCTACAGGAGATGCAGGATAGCCTGAGGAAGATGAAGTCCGACAACCGCAAAGTCGATGAGCTAACTCAGAAGGTTTCACAGCTTGAGAGAAAGAATTCTGAGCAGGAGAGTAAGATCGAGCGATTGCAAAGAAGCCTTGATGACATGAAGCGGAGCAACGACAACCTTTCAAATCAGGTCAGCAATTTATCCGGCAAAATTAAGTGATAAAAAAGAGCCACCGCCTGTATTAACTTACCGGGCTATTAGCGTAAGCGTGCCTGCATTAAAGCCACGCTTATCAGCGCCCAGAAATCGGCCGTAGCCATATAGCAAAAACCCAGCCATAGGCTGGGTTTTCTAAATAGTGGTGCCCGGACTCGGAATCGAACCAAGGACACGGGGATTTTCAATCCCCTGCTCTACCGACTGAGCTATCCGGGCAACGGGGCGCATTAAACCCGATCTGCCCGATGGCGTCAACGAAAAATGTTGTTTTCGTTACGGACTGCGCAATCTCTCACCATTTCGCCGCTTCCTTAAGCGAAAAAGTGCGTCCAGAGCGCGGAGAGCGGCATGGCGAGCAGCAGTGCGGGCAGCATGTTCACCACGGCAAACATCTTGATCCCACAGATGCGCAGCCCGGTAGCCAGCAGCAGCAGGCCGCCGACGGCGGTAAAGTCTGCCATCATCGCTGGCGTGGTGAGCGGAAGAATCAACGTGGCACAGGTGGCGAGCGCCAGCTGGATCAGCAGCATCGGGACGCAAATCGCCGCCACGGCAATGCCGAGCGTGGTGGCAAAAATGGTGGCGGTGAAGAAATCAAGAAACGCTTTTGCAATCAAAATGCTCGGGTCGCCCGTCATCCCTTCCTGCATCGAACCGAAAATCCCGGTGCCGCTGGCGCAAAACAGAATAATGATGGCGACATAGTTCTGAATAAACGTCTCGTGCGTGCCGTGTTTCGCCTTACCCGGTCGGGCTATCAGGTTTTTGGCTTTGCTCACCGCGCTGTTAATGCCTTTTTCCAGATAGCAAAATTCGCCAATCAGCGCGCCGAGCAGGGTGGCCAGCACCATCACCGGCAGGTTGGCGCATTTGACCACCAACAGAATACCGATCCCTAACGATGCCAGGCCGAATATTGAGGGCATGGAGGTGCGAATACGCTCCGGCAGCCGCTGGCTTAGCACTGCGCCGAGTACCCCGCCCAGCAATACGGCTCCTGCGTTGATAAATGGCCCGATAACCACAGTTAACTCCTGATATTTAATCATTGATATTGCATTATTATGGCACTTCAGGGCTGCGCGGGCCTTAGCTTTGGGTGGTTTCGTGCATACTGATTCCTTCTTGCACCTCAAAATAAAAGGTGACATTATTGCGCGAATTTTCTCCTCCCTGTCTCACCGTTCGGTGAGGGTAATTGCGCTTATGAAAACCATGAAAATCGCCGTCAGCCGCGAGCTGCTCTCAACGGTGTCTACGCACCGCGAAAAGGTGACGCTGGACAGCACGGATTTCACCGATGTGGCCGCCGTCGTCATGACGACGACAGAGAGTCGCAGCGGCATCCTTGCATTGCTGAAACGCACGGGCTTTCATTTACCGGTGTTTATTTTCTCTCAGGAGCCAACGGAAGCGCCTGACGGCGCCACCGCGGTCATCTCGGGTAAAGCTCAGGAGTTTCTGGAACTGGAGACTGCTGCCAGCCGTTACGAAGAGAACTTGCTGCCGCCGTTTTTCGACACCCTGAGCCAGTATGTGGAGATGGGCAACAGCACTTTCGCCTGCCCGGGACACCAGCACGGCGCCTTTTTCAAAAAACACCCGGCAGGGCGGCAGTTCTATGATTTCTTCGGTGAGAACGTATTTCGCGCCGACATGTGCAATGCCGACGTGAAGCTGGGCGATCTGCTGATCCACGAAGGGTCCGCCAAGCATGCGCAAAAATTCGCGGCGAAAGTGTTCAACGCGGATAAAACCTACTTCGTGCTGAACGGTACGTCGGCGGCCAACAAGGTGGTAACTAACGCGCTGCTCACCCGCGGCGATCTGGTGCTGTTCGACCGCAACAACCATAAATCGAACCACCACGGGGCGCTGATCCAGGCAGGCGCCACGCCGGTTTATCTTGAGGCCGCGCGTAACCCGTTTGGCTTCATTGGCGGGATTGACGATCACTGTTTTGACGAAGGCTATCTGCGGGACCTGATCCGCGAGGCGGCGCCGGAGAAAGCCGACGAGGCGCGTCCGTTCCGCCTGGCGATCATTCAGCTAGGCACCTACGACGGGACGATCTACAACGCCCGTCAGGTGATCGACAAGATCGGCCATCTGTGCGACTACATCCTCTTTGACTCCGCCTGGGTGGGCTACGAGCAATTTATTCCGATGATGGCGGAAACGTCCCCGCTGTTACTGGAGCTGAACGAGAACGATCCTGGGATTTTCGTGACCCAGTCGGTGCATAAACAACAGGCCGGATTCTCACAAACCTCGCAGATCCATAAAAAGGATAACCATATTCGTGGTCAGGCGCGTTTCTGCCCGCACAAGCGGCTGAACAACGCCTTTATGCTGCATGCCTCCACCAGCCCGTTTTACCCGCTGTTCGCCGCGCTGGATGTGAATGCCAAGATCCACGAAGGGGAAAGCGGGCGCAGGCTCTGGGCCGAGTGCGTTGAGCTGGGGATTGAGGCGCGTAAGGCGATCATTGCCAACTGTCATATGATCAAACCGTTTATCCCACCGGTGGTGGCGGGGCGGCCGTGGCAGGATCATCCGACGCACGCCATCGCCAGCGAGCTGCGCTTCTTCAGCTTTGAGCCGGGGGCCAAATGGCACGGGTTTGAGGGCTATGCTCACGAGCAGTACTTTGTCGACCCGTGCAAGCTGCTGCTGACCACGCCGGGCATCGATGCCGAGACGGGGGAGTACACCGATTTCGGGATCCCGGCGACGATTCTGGCGCACTACCTGCGCGAAAACGGCATCGTGCCGGAGAAATGCGACCTCAACTCGATCCTGTTCCTGCTGACGCCTGCCGAAAGCAGCGAGAAGCTGGCGCAGCTGGTGGCGATGCTGGGCCAGTTTGAACAGCATATTGAAGACGACACGCCGCTGGCGGACGTGCTGCCGACGATCTTCCAGAAATACCCGGTGCGCTACCGGGATTACACCCTTCGCCAGCTGTGCCAGGAGATGCACGATCTCTACGTCAGCTTTGACGTGAAGGATTTACAGAAGGCGATGTTCCGCAAGGAGAGCCTGCCTGAGGTGGTGATGAACCCGCAGGATGCCAACCAGGCATATATTCGCGGAGACGTGGAGCTGGTTCGCATCCGGGATGCCGAAGGGCGGATTGCTGCCGAAGGGGCGCTGCCCTATCCGCCAGGCGTGCTGTGCGTGGTGCCGGGTGAAGTCTGGGGCGGGGCGGTACAGCGTTACTTCCTGGCGCTGGAGGAGGGCATCAACCTGCTGCCGGGCTTCTCGCCGGAGCTGCAGGGGGTGTACAGCGAGAAGGATGCCGACGGGATTAAGCGGCTGTATGGATATGTGTTGAAGTAGACTCTCCCCCGAACGTAGGCCGGGTAAGCGTCAGCGTCACCCGGCGACTTGCCCGGTGGCGCAAGCTTACCGGGCCTACAATATAGCTTCAGGCTTCTGCGCGGCGGTACATCCTCCTCGGATGCCCAATCTTGCCGTACAGCATCTCCACGCTGAGAAACCCGGTCTCTACGCAGTGCTCCAGATAGCGGCGGGTGGTGGTTTTACTCAATCCCGTCTCGCTTACCACCTCATCCACAGTAAAGCAGTGCGTGGCCTTGTCGTTAAACAGCGACTGCACCCGCGCCAGGGTATTCTCCTCAATGCCCTTGCTGCCGTTGTCCTGGCGGTAGTTTTTCGCCTGAAGCTGATAGAGCGAATCGACGTTCTGCTGGTCGACAATCTTCCAGACGCGCTGCTGTTCGGCAAACTGCACAAACCGCTCCAGCGACTGGCTGAGCCGCTTCCAGGAGACGGGTTTGAGGATGTAGTCGAACGCGCCGTTGCGGATGGCCTGGCTGCAGGTGTCCATATCGCTGGCGGCAGTGATAAAAATCACCGAGCAGTTGGCGCGGGCCAGCATGGGGTTATTGATCAGCGAGATCCCTTTGCCGTCCGGCAGATAGTTATCCAACAGCACCAGCTGCGGCTGTTTGCTTGCAAGCTCTGCCTGGGCCGCAGCCAGCGACGAGGCAATGCCCACCAGCCTCAGGCGCGGATGCTTGCTTATCAGCTCCGCGTGCAGTTGCGCCAGTTCGTTCTCGTCTTCAACAATCAGTACGTCGATAAGTTCATGTTGCATAGTCGGTGTCTTCCAGTTGCCGGGCGGTTCCCGTGGCCGGGATAAACAGGGAGAAAATGGCGCCGCGCGGCGTATTATCGGCAACTTCTATCGCGCCGCCAGCCTGTGTGACATAGCTTTCGATCAGATACAGACCAATCCCATGATCGCCTCGCGTTTTGGTGGTGATGCCGCGTTCAAATATCCGGTCACGGATCGCCGGTGTAATGCCAACGCCCTGGTCGGCCACTTCAATGATCAGCTCCTGCTCGCTGAGTTTTATCAGCACTTCCACCGGCGCATGCGGAAGCGGCGACCGCTGTGTCGCTTCGATGGCGTTATCCAGCAGGTTACCAATAATCGAAATCAGCTCTTGCTCTCCCAGCGGTAGGAACGGTCTGTCCAGACGACAGGCCGGGTCGAAACTCAGTTCGACGCCTTTCTCCCGCGCGCGGGCGGCTTTGCCCAGCAGCAGGCCGCACAGGGTCGGGGAGCTGAAGCGCGAAGAGATAAAGTCCAGCAGCTCCTGGGCGTGTTCAGACTGCGCCTGAATATAGCCAATCGCCTCCTCATAGCGGCCCATATGCAGCAGACCGGACAGGGTGGTCATCCGGTTTAACTGCTCATGACGCATTATGCGCAGGTTATCGACATAGCGTTTGACCTGGCTAAGCTGGGCGCTCAGCGAGTCGATCTCGTTGCGATCGCGGAAGGTGATCACCCAGCCCTGCAGCGACCCCTCAAGCATGATGTGGACCCGGCTGGCAATCACCGTCAGATCGTTAAAACGGCAAATCTCGTCATGGGTATCTTTCGCCAGCATCGTCTGCGTGTCAAAGAACGGGACCGGATCGATCACCTGGCTTATCAGCTGCCCGCGCAGCTCACGGGCCGGCTGGCTCAGCCCCAGCAGCTTGCGCGCTGCCTGGTTGATCACCTCAATCCGCCTTTGATCGTCAATGGCAATCACCCCTTCATAAATAGACTCCATCAGCGCCTTCTGCTGGCGCACCAGCAGGCCGATCTCGCGCGGCTCAAGGGAGAAGATCTGCTTCTTAATACTGCGGGTAAAGAACCAGGAGAAGATAAAGAGAGCGATTAGCAGCAGCACGGCGGCAATCAGGATATTGACCACTTTACTGACGGTAATGGTGTCCAGGTAGCTGGTGAGATAGCCGACCGAAACAATGCCCACCACCTGTCCGGCAGCGTTGAAGATGGGGGCTTTACTGCGCAGCGAAATACCCAACCCGCCTTTGCGGATGGTGGTGGTGCTTTTACCCTGCAATACGGCTTCGTTGTCACCGCCTACCAGCGTGGTGCCCACTCTGTCGGCGAAGACGGAGTGAAAAAGATGCTGGCCCTTATTATCGCCAATCACAATAAAGCTGGCGTCACTGTGCGCAGACATCTTCTGCATAAAATCATGGATGACGCTGATATTTTTTTGTTCAACTTCATGTCGCAATGTTGGAATAAGTGCAATCTCTTCAGCCTGTATTTTGGCGCGCGTGCTCATTTCCTGATATAGCTGTTTCCCGACGTCGGCATAATAATATCCGCCCAGTAACGCAAAAAGCACTGAGAAAAAGGCAACCAGCGAAATAAACAACTTGATCTGGAAAGAGACTTTCATAACTATCACGCAAGGTAGCGACAAAGATCGCCAATATATCATCTTTTTTCGCGCGGACGTCCGCTTTGCCGAAAACTTGTGATCCCTTGCACAGCGGGCGCTGTAAAAGCGTTATCCAAAAGGCTAACGTGCTTTGGGTGGTATGAATAAATGTTATTTGTTTGTTCAATTCAGAAAAGAAACCATAAAAACCACGACAATAAATAAGGCATAAATCACATTAAATAAAAGAAACCATTAAAACCATAGCTGCCATTAAAACTTCGCTTTTAATATGCCATCCCTCACATAAAGTAAGCCTTTGTGACTCTAAGCTGAACGCACAAAATAACCAAGGGGCTTATTATGAGCACAACTGACGATTCTTTCTCTGTTACCCACGACCCGATTGAAATTCAGCGACCTTCGCTCAAAGAGCGCTGGTGGCATATTATGGATACCTGGAAAATCGGGATTATTCCTCTGCCGCTGTTCGTTCTGGCGGGGGCACTGATCGCGATTGATTGCCTGGGCGGAAAACTGCCGAGCGATATCGTGGTGATGGTGGCGACGCTGGCCTTCTTCGGCTTTGCCTGCGGTGAGTTTGGCAAACGCCTGCCGATTGTCGGCAAGCTCGGCGCGGCGGCGATTTGCGCCACCTTTATCCCTTCCGCGCTGGTCTACTACGGTTTGCTGCCGGACGTGGTGGTCGAGTCCACGACCAAGTTCTACAAATCCACCAACATTCTCTACCTCTACATCTGCTGCATTATTGTCGGCAGCATCATGAGCATGAACCGCACGGTGCTGATTCAGGGCTTCCTGCGCATCTTCTTCCCGATGCTGTGTGGCGAAATCGTCGGCATGCTGGTGGGGATGGGCGTCGGCCTGGCGCTGGGTCTTGAGCCGTTCCAGATCTTCTTCTTTATCATTCTGCCGATTATGGCGGGCGGCGTCGGGGAAGGGGCGATCCCGCTTTCCATCGGCTATGCCACCCTGCTGCACATGGACCAGGGCGTGGCGCTCGGCCGCGTGTTGCCGATGGTGATGCTCGGCGGTCTGACGGCGATCATCATCTCCGGCTGCCTGAACCAGCTCGGTAAACGCTACCCGCATCTGACCGGTGAAGGCCAGCTGATGCCTAACCGCGCCAATGCCGATGCCACCGTCTCTCAGCCTGCGTTCTCCGGCAAAGCGGACGTGACCACGATCGCCTCCGGCGCGCTGCTGGCGGTGCTGCTCTATATGCTGGGCATGCTCGGCCACAAGCTGATTGGCCTGCCTGCGCCCGTTGGCATGCTGTTTATGGCGGTGCTGGTGAAACTCTGCAACGGCGCCTCACCACGCCTGCTGGAAGGTTCTCAGGTGGTGTACAAATTCTTCCAGACCTCTGTGACCTACCCGATTCTCTTTGCCGTTGGCGTGGCCATCACCCCGTGGCATGAACTGGTGGCCGCCTTCACGCTGACCAACCTGCTGGTGATTATCAGCACCGTCTCCGCGCTGGTGGCGACCGGGTTCTTCGTCGGCAAAAAGATTGGTATGCACCCGATTGATGTCGCCATCGTCTCCTGCTGTCAGAGCGGACAGGGCGGTACCGGCGACGTGGCGATCCTGACCGCAGGCAACCGCATGAGCCTGATGCCATTCGCCCAGATTGCTACCCGTATCGGCGGGGCGATTAACGTCTCCATTTCTCTGCTGATTCTGGGCAACTTCCTCGTTTAAGTTTTCAGGAAAGAACAATGAAACTCGCAAGCTTTTTATACCAGGGAAAACGCAGCTACGGCATCGTGCAGGCCGACGGCGTGATTGATTTAGGCCGCCGTCTAGGCGACCGCTTCAGCGACCTCAAGGCGCTGCTGCAGGGCAACGGGCTGGCGCAGGCCACCCGCTACCTGAACGATGCCGTGGACGTGCCGCTGAGCGCCATCACCTTCTTACCGGTGATTGAGCAGCCGGAAAAAATCCTCTGCGTGGGCATGAACTACGCCGACAAGCGCAAGGAGTTTGACCAGCACAACCCGGCTCCGACGCTGTTTGTCCGCTTCCCGGATTCACAGACCGGGCACAACGAGCCGGTGCTGAAGCCGCGCCACTCCAGCGAATTCGACTACGAAGGCGAGCTGGCGGTGATCATCGGTAAAGGCGGGGAGAACATCAGTCGCGACGACGCCCTGCGCCACGTGGCCGGATACAGCTGCTACATGGACGGTTCCGCCCGCGACTGGCAGCACACCTGGTTTACCGCCGGTAAAAACTGGCGTCAGACCGGCGCGTTTGGTCCGTGGATGGCGACGGCGGATGAGATCCCCGATCCGCACCAACTGGCGATTCGCACCTGGCTGAACGGCCGCATGGTGCAGGAAGACAACACCAGCAGCATGATCCACAAGGTGGCGGAGCTGATCGAGTACATCAGCACCTTTACCCGCTTAAGTCCTGGCGACGTGATCATCACTGGCTCGCCTGGCGGCGTGGGTAAAAAGCGCAATCCGCCGCTGTTTATGAAGGAAGGGGATCGCATTGAGGTGGAGATCGAGCATATCGGCCATCTGAGCAACGTGATCGTGGAAGCGCCAGCCGTCGGGCTTGCGGCAGCACACTGAGTAAGGCGGCATGAACAGTCAACCCATCGATTTTCGCCACACGCTGATGGCGAAACATCCGGAACGCTTAAGTCAGATCCGTTATCTGCTGGCAGACAGCGGCCTTGGTCTGGACAACGACATCACGCTGTTCGTCGAAGCCTGGTCCGGCTCGCAGCTGGTGGGTTGCGCAGGGCTTGCCACCAACGTCATCAAGTGCGTGGCGGTTAACGAGCAGCTTCGCGGCGAGAACCTCAGCGCGCGGCTGCTGGCAGAGGTGGAACATGCGGCGCTGGCGCGCGGCCATTTTCACCTCTTCCTCTGCACCCGGCCTTGCAACCGGGAGCGCTTTGCCCGCAGCGGCTTTTGGCCGATTGCCCAGAGC
The DNA here is from genome assembly GCF_002952735.2 of Enterobacter sp. SGAir0187. Lineage (NCBI taxonomy): Bacteria > Pseudomonadati > Pseudomonadota > Gammaproteobacteria > Enterobacterales > Enterobacteriaceae > Enterobacter > Enterobacter sp. SGAir0187. The sequence goes on from NZ_CP025034.2 coordinate 3,360,582, forward strand.
GGGAATAACGCGGTGCTGATGGAGAACACCCCACAGGGGATCGCGCGCTACTGCCGTTCTCTGCGCACGAGTCGCAAGTGTGGGGAGAAGAGTGGTGCCATCGTGATGAACGCCAATCCGTTCACCCTCGGGCACCGCCATCTGGTGGAGCAGGCGGCAGCGCAGTGTGACGCCCTGCACCTGTTCGTGGTGCGCGAAGACGCCTCGTTCTTCCCGTTCAGCGCGCGCCTCGAGATGGTGCGCGCGGGCGTGGCGCATCTGCCCAACGTAGTGGTGCATGAAGGCTCGCAGTACATCATCTCCCGCGCCACGTTTCCGGCCTACTTCCTGAAGGAGACCGGCAAAGTGCAGCAGGCGTGGAGCGAGATCGACGTGCTGATCTTCCGGGACTTTATCGCCCCGGCGCTCGGCATTACGCACCGCTTCATCGGCTCGGAGCCGTTCTGCGATATCACCCGCCAGTACAACCAGACGCTGCACGACCTGCTGGCCTCGCATATCGAGGTGGTGGAGATGCCGCGCATCAAGGCCACCGGCAACGCCATATCGGCGTCCGAAGTGCGCCGATTACTGAAGACACAGCAGTTTTCCCGGATCCGGGAGATTGTCCCGGACTCCACCTTCGCGCATCTCGAAACGCATTACCGTGCGGGTGCGGAAGTCGCTTAACTACCAGGAATTTATCATGAAAATTGTAAGGGAGGCGCTGGCCGGAACGCAGGAGTCCAGCGACCTGATGGTGAAAATCGCTCCCGCTCACGGTGAGCTGGAGATCGTCATCCACAGCGAAGTGATTAAGCAGTTCGGCGAGCACATTCGCCAGGTGGTCAACGGTACATTGCGCGCCATGAACGTGCACCAGGGACTCATCATTATTGAAGACAAAGGGGCGCTGGACTGTGTGATCCGCGCCCGCCTGCAAAGCGCGCTGATGCGTGCCGCCGACGAACAGACCATCAACTGGGGGGCGCTGAAATGAGCAAACTCCGCCGCAGCATGCTGTTCCTGCCGGGCGCCAACGCCGCCATGCTCTCCACCGCCTTTATCTACCGTCCCGACTCCATCATGTTTGACCTTGAGGACGCCGTTGCCCTGCGTGAGAAGGATACCGCGCGCATGCTGGTGTTTCACGCGCTGCAGCACCCGATGTATCAGGATATCGAAACCGTGGTGCGCATTAACCCGCTCAGCACGCCGTTTGGCCTGCTGGATCTGGAGGCCGCCGTGCGGGCCGGCGTGGACGTGATCCGCCTGCCAAAAACCGACACACCGGACGATATCTACGAGCTGGAAGGCCACCTCGAGCGCATCGAGCAGGCATGCGGCCGCGAGATCGGCTCCACCCGCGTGATGGCGGCGATTGAGTCGGCCATTGGCGTCATCAATGCCGTGGCGATTGCCCGCAGCTCTCCGCGCCTCATCGGCATTGCGCTGGCCGCCTTTGACTACGTGATGGACATGCAGACCGAGCGCGGCGACGGCACCGAGCTGTTCTACGCCCGCTGCGCCGTGCTGCACGCCGCCCGCGCGGCGGGTATCGACGCCTTCGACGTGGTGTGGTCAGACGTTAACGACGAGGCCGGTTTCCTGCGCGAGGTCGATCTGATCCGCAAGATGGGCTTTAACGGCAAATCGCTGATTAACCCGCGCCAGATTGACCTGCTGCACAACGCCTACGCCCCGACGCAGGAAGAGGTGGATCACGCCAGAAGGGTGATTGAGGCGGCAGAAGAGGGTGAGCGTAACGGCCTGGGCGTGGTGTCGCTTAACGGCAAAATGGTGGATGCACCGATTATTAACCACGCGCAGGTGGTGCTGGAGCGCGCGGCGGCCTCCGGCGTGCGTCGGTAAGGATAAGACAATGAATCAGACTGAACTTCTTCACGTGAATTTTCCCCATCTGCGGGACTTAAAACCCTTTGATACCGCCCACAGCATCACGCCGTGGCTGGCGGACAGCGATGCGAAGCACAGCCGCAAGCTCTGCGCCTCTGTTGAAGAGGCGGTTAAGCGCTGCGGCCTGCAGGACGGGATGACCATCTCCTTCCACCATGCGTTTCGCGAAGGCGACCGGGTGATCAACACCGTCGTGGCGCTGCTGGCGCGGATGGGTTTCAAAAACCTGACGCTGGCCTCCAGCTCGCTGATGACCTGCAACGACGCGCTGATTGAGCACATCGAAAGCGGCGTCATCACCCGGATTTACACCTCCGGCATGCGCGGCAGGCTGGCGGACGCCATCTCCCACGGGTTGATGGACGAGCCGGTGCAAATCCACTCCCACGGCGGGCGCGTGAAGCTGCTCCAGGACGGCGAGCTGAATATCGACGTGGCGTTTCTCGGCGTGCCGTGCAGCGATGAGTTTGGCAACGCCAACGGGACGCACGGCAAATCGTGCTGCGGTTCGCTCGGTTACGCGATGGTGGACGCCCACTTTGCCCGCAAGGTGGTGCTGCTGACTGAAGAGCTGGTGCCGTTCCCCAATATGCCCGCCAGCCTGGTGCAGGACCAGGTGGACTACATCGTGCAGGTCGAGAGCGTGGGCGACCCGGCGAAAATCAGCGTCGGCGCGGCGCGCGTCACCAGCAACCCGCGCGAGCTGATGATCGCCCGCTATGCGGCGGACGTGATCGAGCATTCCGGCTACTTCAAGCCGGGCTTCTCGATGCAGACCGGCTCCGGCGCGGCGGCGACCGCCTGCACGCGCTTTATGGAAGAGAAGATGGAGCGCAGCGGCGTGAAGGCGCGCTTTGCGCTTGGCGGCATCACCGGCAGCCTGGTGGATTTGCACGAGAAGGGGCTCATCGAAAAGCTGCTCGATACCCAGTGCTTTGACGGTCAGGCGGCGGCCTCGCTGGCGCGTAACCCGAACCACGTGGAAATCTCCACCAACGTCTACGCCAACCCCGGCAGCAAGGCGGCAAGCTGCGACCAGCTCGACGTGGTGATCCTCAGCGCCCTGGAGATCGACGTCGAGTTTAACGTCAACGTCATCACCGGCTCCGACGGCGTGATGCGCGGCGCGTCCGGTGGGCACTGCGACGTGGCCGCCGCGGCGAACCTGACCATCGTCGTTGCCCCTCTGCTGCGCAGCCGCATTCCGACGGTGGTGAAGCGGGTTACCACGCGCCTCACGCCGGGCGAAAGCATCGACGTGCTGGTTACCGATCACGGCATCGCGGTTAACCCGGCGCGCCCGGAAATCCGCGAGCGGCTGCTGGAGGCCGGGCTGAAGGTTGTGGATATCAACGCGCTGTATGAGCGGGCGATCTCCCTGACCGGCGTTCCGAAACCGATTGAATTTACCGACAAAATCGTCGGGGTGATCCGCTACCGCGACGGTAGCGTGATCGACACCGTGCGACAGGTGAAGGAGGAAGTATGACTTTAGCGACACCCGTGCGGGCGGGTGTCAGCCTGGACGAACTGCTGGCGGCGAAAGAGCGCCGCGCAGCGCGCCAGGCTGACATGCTTGAGCACTATCAACAACCGGTGATTTCCCTCACGCTGGTCACGCCAGGGGAAATCAAGGACAGCCTGCGCTATCGCAATACCATGGGCGTGGCGCTGCAGATGTGCGACCAGCTGCTGTGGGAGAACCGCTGGCAGGTGCTGGACCGCCTGGTGCTGTGGCTCCCGACCGGGCCAGAAGCTCTGTGGTGCGTGGCCCATCCGGCGGCGGAAATCAAAGCGCACTGTGCGGATCTGGAGCAGACGCACCCGCTCGGCAGACTGTGGGATCTGGACGTGATCTGCCCTCAGCACGGCCACGTCGGGCGTCAGTCGCTGGGGGCAAATCTCAGGCGCTGCCTGATCTGCGACGCGCCCGCCCACGCCTGTTCCCGTTCGCGTAACCACCCCGTTGAGCAGGTGGTTTCCCGCGTGGAGAAGACGATCGATGACTGGTTTGCTCGCGACTAAACCGCACCCGGTTGACGTGCCCGCGCTTGCTGAAGCGGCGCTGTGGCAGGAGCTGGAGCTGACGCCCAAGCCGGGGCTGGTGGACACGCTCAACAACGGTTCTCATCGCGATATGGACCACGCGCTGTTTGTCCGCAGCATCGCGGCAATTACGCCGTGGTTTTCGCGCTTTGCCGAGCTGGGCAGCGCGCATGCGGATAAACCGGCTGGCGGACAGTTACGGCTTCTCCGCCCTATGGGGCTGGCCTGTGAGCAGGCCATGTATGCCGCGACGAATGGGGTGAACACCCACAAAGGCGGGATTTTTGCCCTGGGTTTACTGTGCTTCGCCGCCGGGCGTGTGAAAAATATCTCCGCAGAGAGCCTCTGCTGTGAGGTGAGTAACATCTGCCGCGGGCTGGTGTCGCGGGAGCTGGCCGCACGCAGCGGACAGGCGACGGCGGGTGAGCGACAGTTCCAGCAGTACGGCTTAACCGGCGCGCGCGGTGAGGCGGAGAGCGGCTTTGTGACGGTGCGTAAGGCGCTGGCGCAGTGGAATGGACATTCACTTCACGGCCTGCTGTTACGCCTGATGGCCATCAATCAGGACAGCAATCTGGTATCTCGCGGCGGCATGGAAGGGCTGCGCTACGTTCAGGGCTACGCGCGGGAACTGCTGGCTAACGGCTGGGATCGCGAGGCGTTGATCAGAATGGATAACGCACTGATTGAACGAAACCTGAGTCCGGGCGGTAGCGCGGATTTACTGTCGGTAGGGTGGGTGCTGTCTGGAATAAAATAGCCGGGTGGCGGCTTCGCCTTACCCGGCCTACGGTCTGGTTTTGTAGGCCCGGTAAGCGTTAGCGCCACCGGGCACAACAATCAATGCGCGATCGGCTGCGCACCGTGCGGTTCACGCACGTGCTTGTACTTGAACAGCGCGATGAACGCGAAGAACAGCACCAGCGAGTACGCCGCGAAGATCAGCCACACCGGCTGCCAGTTGGTGATGCCGTTGGTGGTGTACATCTCAACCACTTTACCGCTCACCACGCCGCCCAGAATACAGCCGAAGCCGTTGGTCATCATCAGGAACATACCCTGCGCGCTGGCGCGGATTTCAGGCTTCACTTCTTTTTCCACAAACACCGAACCGGAGATGTTGAAGAAGTCGAAGGCGCAGCCGTAAACAATCATCGACAGCACCAGCAGCACGGTGCCGAACGGGCTTGGGTCGCCGTAGGCGAACAGACCGAAGCGCAACATCCACGCCGCGATACTGATCAGCATGACGTTCTTGATGCCGTAGCGGCTCAGGAAGAACGGGATGGTCAGGATGAACAGCGTCTCAGAGATCTGAGAGATGGACATCATCACCGACGCATGTTCAACGATAAAGCTGCCGGAGAACAGCGGATTGTTATCGAAGCTGTGCAGGAAGGTGTTGCCGAACATGTTGGTGATCTGCAGCTCCGCGCCCAGCAGCATGGAAAAGATAAAGAAGATCGCCATGCGTTTGTTTTTGAACAGCGCGAAGGCATCCAGGCCGAGCATGGTGCTCCAGCTCTGGTTTTTCTGCTGGTTAGACACCGGAATGGTTGGCAGCGTCAGGGTGAAGATCGCCAGCAGCACGGAGAGCGCCGCACCGATATAGAGCTGCATATGGCTCAGTTCGAAGCCCGCGAAGCTCACGCCCCACATCGCCATGATAAAGCCGATGGTGCCCCAGATACGGATTGGCGGGAAATCGGTCACGATATCCATATCCGCGGATTTCAGGCGGTAGTAGGAGATGGTGTTGATCAGCCCAAGCGTTGGCATATAGGCCAGCGAGTTAAGCAGGATCACCATGAACATTGCCCCCGGCGTGGTCACCTGGGCTGCCATAAACAGCGTCCCCGCGCCCACCAGATGGCAAAGCATGTACAGCCATTTGGCGCTTAGCCATTTATCCGCCACGATCCCCAGCAGCGTCGGCATGAAGACCGCCGCAATACCGAGCGAGCTGTATACGGCACCGATTGACGCACCATCGAACTTGAGCGTCACAAACATATAGGAGCCGAGTGTAGTCAGCCAGCTACCCCACAGGCAGAACTGCAGAAACGACAATATTTTAAGCTGCAGCTTAAGGTTCATGTTACTTTCCTCACAAGTGAGCGGGAGATATGTTGTTATAGGAACATTCAGGGTTGTTATTTGATGCAATTCTATCAGTTGGCAACGATATGTTTTGTTACCTCCCGCAAAAAAATGCAATCCACATTAATTTGCAGTTTGGATTGTGATGCAAATAACATTTTTGTATGGGTGGGGGAAAGCAGAACACCTTCTCCTTGCAGGAGAAGGTGTGTTGATTATCGACGACGATAGTTTTTCTGCGCCGTATTCACCTTATACAGGTACCGGCGGGATTCCGCAGACGGGTGGCGGGTGGTGAGGGTGGAGTAAACATCCCCCGGCGCCATGCTGTTGATGATGTTCGCAGCCTGCACTTTGTCATTCGAGAAGACGCGCAGCACGCTGCCCGCGCCGCCGTTATAGGCGGTGATCACCGCATAGCGACGCGACGTTGGGTTATCGATACCGCCGAGGTACACATTGTTCAGCATCGCCAGATAGGCGGTACCGGTATCAATGTTGCTCTGCGGGTCGAACAGATAGCTGCGGCTCGGCGTGCCGGATTTCCCCTGCGCGCGGAAGACATCTTTTCCGGCGCTGTGCTGTACCACCTGCATCAGCCCCAGGGCGTCGGAACGGCTTACCGCATACGGGTTAAACGAGGATTCGGTCTGCATAATTGCCAGGATCAGCGACTCATCCACGCCGTACTTACGCGAGGCCTGACGCACCATGCCCAGATACTTATGCGCACGCTTGTCGAGGTGGTTCGGGACGAGGTTGATGGTGACGCTGTAGATAATCTTCAGACCGTTAGAGCGGCTCTTCAGGCGCGTCTGCAGCAGGTAGTCGGCAAATTTCGTGGCGCGACCTTCCCAGCGGATCGGCTGACCGGTCTGATCGACAACCTGACCGTACAGGAACGGCTCTTTCGAGATGGTGATATCGTCGGCATCGGAGTAGAGATCGATAGAGCCCGGATCGTCACCCATAAGCAGGGTTTTAATAATCGCCTGACGGAGTCGAGCCGCAGGGTCCGTGCCTGCGATGGTCTCAATCGTGATCGTCCCCTCATCAAAGTTGATGTGGCTACGGGTCAGATAGGCGTCGGTGTACTTAACGTAGTCCTTAGGACCGGCAATAAGAACTTCGTTAAATCCCCATATATTCTCGATGTTATGGGCAAACTGCCCCATCAAAATGTCAAAACCGTTGGTATCCTTGATCCAGGCCTCGTTGTAATCATCGCCTTTTTTTGACGAACACGAGACCAGCAACGGCGCAACAAGGGCTAGCGCTAAAAGTTTTTTCATCATTCCGGGAGTGCGTGTTGTGTTTGCCTGGTCGTTGCTGTTGCCCGGCGGCGCTACGCTTGCACGGGCCTACGGTTTAGTAGGCCGGGTAAGCGTAGCGCCACCCGGCAACAGCCGCTCGATATTATTTTTCCGGTGGCGTATAGCCTTCGATGTGCACGTCTTTACCTTCGAACAGGAAGCTCACCATCTCCTGCTCCAGCAGCTTGCGGTGTTCCGGGTTCATCATGCTGAGTTTCTTCTCGTTGATCAGCATGGTCTGCTTCTTCTGCCACTGTCCCCAGGCTTCTTTGGAGATTTCATTGTAGATGCGTTTACCCAGCTCGCCCGGATAAAGCTGGAAATCCTGGCCTTCAGCATCACGCTGCAGGAAAGTACAAAAAATCGTTCTGGCCATACTCATTCCTCTTTTTTGACCGATGCTAAACCATTGCACCGGCACGTAATTGCTGTAACAGGCGCTCCACGGGAGCCGCCAGCCCGACTGATGGCGGTTGCGCTAAGTTATACCAGAGAGCGGTGCCTTCATCCATGCACGAGGCAAATGACGACACGGGAAGCCACATCGGCACAATATCCAGGTGGAAATGGCTGAAGGTGTGGCGAAACGCGGTCAGCTGCGTCAGGTTATCGGCAGCAATCCCACGCTGTTTAAGCCATTCACGCAGCAAGTCTTCATCTTCAAACTGTGGGAAGCAGTATAGACCACCCCACAGACCGCTCGGCGGACGCTGGGCGAGGAAGACCTCATCGCCGTGCTGCATCAGCAGCATATAGCCGGTGCGCTCCGGCAGCGTCTGTTTGGGCTTCTTGCCCGGATACTGCGCCCAGGAATGGTTGGCATACGCCACGCAGAGGTTATTCACCGGGCAGAGTTCGCATTTGGGTTTTGAGCGCGTGCAGACCATGGCGCCGAGATCCATCATCGCCTGGTTGAAGCGCTCGACGCCGTTGGCCGGGGTGACCGCTTCACTGATTTCCCACAGGCGTTTTTCAACGTCCTTCTTCCCCGGCCAGCCGTCAACGGCATAGCAGCGTGCCAGCACGCGCTTTACGTTGCCGTCGAGGATCGGGAAATGCTTGCCTAAAGACAGGGAGAGAATCGCGCCTGCGGTTGAGCGTCCCACGCCGGGGAGATCGGCCACCTCGTCGAAGGTTTCCGGGAATTTCCCGTTGTGGCGCGTCGCAACCTGCTGAGCGGCTTTGTGAAGGTTACGCGCGCGGGCGTAATAGCCAAGACCGGTCCACAGGTGCAGCACCTCGTCCAGCGGGGCGTTGGCCAGATCGGTCACCGTCGGGAAGCGCGCCATAAAACGCTCGAAGTAAGGGATTACCGTGGTGACCTGCGTTTGTTGCAACATCACCTCGGAGAGCCATACTTTGTAAGGCGTTTTTTCAATTTGCCAGGGCAGGGTTTTACGCCCGTATTTGTCGTACCAGTCCAGCACCTGGGCTGAAAATTGAGAGGCTTGCATGGTCATCGATTCGCATAATCAGGGACGCAGATTGCAGCACAGCGTCAATCTGCTGTAAACCGGATCTTTCCCATGCTTGCATAGAAGCCTTAACTTTGGATAATGCCCGTTTCCCGAACATTCTCACAAGCAGACAACTCTTTTATGAAAAACGACGTCATTTCACCGGAATTTGATGAAAACGGCCGCCCGCTGCGCCGTATTCGCAGCTTTGTCCGTCGTCAGGGCCGCCTGACAAAAGGTCAGCAACACGCGCTGGACAACTACTGGCCGGTGATGGGCGTTGAGTTCAGCGAGCAGCCTCTGGATTTTGCCGAGCTGTTTGGCCGCGACGCGCCGGTCACGCTTGAAATTGGCTTCGGTATGGGCGCCTCGCTGGTGACCATGGCGAAAGCGCGCCCGGAGCAGAACTTCCTTGGTATCGAAGTGCATTCGCCGGGCGTTGGTGCGTGTCTGGCAACGGCCCATGAAGAGGGCGTTGAGAACCTGCGCGTGATGTGTCACGACGCGGTGGAAGTGCTGCACAAAATGATTCCTGACAATTCTTTAACCATGGTTCAGCTCTTTTTCCCTGACCCGTGGCACAAAGCGCGTCATAATAAACGCCGTATCGTTCAGGCGCCGTTTGCCGAGCTGGTGAAAAGCAAGCTGAAGCTGGGCGGTGTCTTCCATATGGCGACCGACTGGGAACCGTATGCGGAACATATGCTGGAAGTGATGTCGTCGCTGGACGGTTACAATAACCAGTCTGCGAGCAACGACTATGTACCGCGTCCGGAATCGCGTCCGGTAACGAAATTTGAACAGCGTGGCCATCGTCTTGGTCACGGTGTATGGGACTTAATGTTCGAGAGGGTGAAATAATGGCAAAGAATCGTAGCCGTCGTCTGCGTAAAAAGATGCACATCGAAGAATTCCAGGAAGTGGGCTTCTCCGTTGCCTGGCGTTTCCCGGAAGGCACCAGCGTTGAGCAGATCGATCAGGACGTGGATGCATTCATCAACGAGGTGATCGAGCCAAACAAACTGGCCTTCGACGGTAGCGGCTATCTGGCCTGGGAAGGTCTGATCTGCACCCAGGAAGTGGGTAAATGCACCGAAGAACATCAGGCTCTGGTCCGTAAATGGCTTGAGGACCACAAGCTCGAAGATGTCCGCGTCAGCGAACTTTTCGACGTTTGGTGGGACTAATAAAGCAGTCAAGGGCCAGCATTAGCTGGCCCGTTTTGTCTGAGGGAGTGTTTAAGATGCGCAAAACGTTGCTGGCAGTTGCTTTATTGGCAACCGGATTCACCGCCCATGCGGAGTATAAATGTAGCGTCACCCCGCGTGATGACGTGGTGTTAAGCCCGCAAACCGTGCAGGTCAAAGGCGAGAACGGCAATCTGGTAATTACGCCAGAAGGGAACGTCACCTATAACGGCAAGCAGTACAACCTGACTGCCGCACAGCGCGAGCAGGCGAAAGACTACCAGTCCGAATTGCGTACCGCGCTGCCGTGGATTAATGAAGGTGCCCTGACGCGCGTCGAAAAGAGCCGCGTGGCGCTGGATAAGATCATCACCAAAGAGGTGGGGGAGAGCAGCAACATGCGCACCCGCCTGACGAAGCTGGACAAGCAGCTTAAAGAGCAGATGAACCGGATTATCGAGACGCGCTCCGACGGCCTGACGTTCCACTATAAGGCGATTGATCAGGTTCGTGCCGACGGGCAGCAGCTGGTGAACCAGGCGATGGGCGGCATCCTGCAGGACAGCATCAACGAGATGGGTGCCAAAGCGGTGCTGAAAGGCGGCGGTAACCCGCTGCAGGGCGTGCTGGGCAGTCTGGGCGGCCTGCAAACCTCCATTCAGAACGAGTGGAAAAACCAGGAAGATGATTTCCAGCAGTTCGGCAAAGACGTGTGTAAACGCGTGGTGTCGCTGGAAGACAGCCGGAAGGCGCTGGTGGGGACGTTGAAGTAACGCCTCTGCGCGCAGGCCCCCTCACCCCGGCCCTCTCCCGCAGGGAGAGGGAGTAACCAGTTCCCTCTCCCTGTGGGAGAGGGTTAGGGTGAGGGCATCAGGCATTGCAATCGTTGCAAAATAGCCATCAGCACCTCCTCCTCATTAGTCCTGAATTCATTATTCCAGAACCGTACGACTTCCCAGCCGTTCGCATTCAAAAACTCGGTACGGTGAGAATCATACTTCTCTTTGTTCTGATGCTGCCCACCGTCCAGCTCAATAATCAGCTTCGCCTTAAAGCAGGCAAAATCCACGATATAAGGCCCAACCGGCATCTGACGACGAAACTTATACCCGAAGAAACGACGACCTCTGAGCAAATACCAAAGGCGTAATTCTTCGGGTGTCATTTGTTTGCGGAGTTGTTTTGATTTTTCCATCCCCACACTCTGCCAGCCTTTCCCTCAGCCGGCAGAACGGGATGCAAAATCCTGAATCAGCCTTCAGGAATCTTCGGCGAGGAACAGCTCAAGAAGGGAGTTCAGGAACAGTTTGCCGTGCTCGGTGATCTGCCAGTAATCATCACATTCCGTGAGATATCCCTGTGACAGTGCCTCGTCGATCTGCGGGCGAATCACCGATTCCGGCAGGCCGGTAAACAGCGCAAACTCCGCGCGCGGCGCGGCTTCCAGCAGGCGGAAGCGGTTCATAAAGAACTCAAACGGTTTATCTGCCGCCTCGACGTCGTGCTGACGCTCCAGGTAGCGGCCTTCCATATAGCCGCGCGGATGACGGGTTTTGGCGGTGCGCAGAATGCGCCCGTCCGGGAAAGTCACCTTACCATGCGCGCCGCAGCCAATCCCGAGATAGTCGCCAAAACGCCAGTAGTTCAGGTTGTGCTGACACTGGTAGCCCGGCTTCGCATACGCCGACGTTTCATACTGCTGATAGCCCGCAGCCGTTAACAGCTGGTGGCCCTGCTCGAAGATATCCCACAGCGCGTCGTCATCCGGCAGCACCGGCGGACGCGAGCCAAACAGGGTGTTGGGCTCGATGGTGAGCTGATACCACGACAGGTGCGGCGGGTTCAGTTCGATTGCCTGACGCAGGTCGTCCAGCGCCTCGTCCAGCGACTGATCCGGCAGGCCGTGCATCAGATCGAGGTTAAAGCTGCGAAGATTAAGCCCGGTCGCCAGGTGTGCCGCGCGCTTCGCCTCTTCCGGGCCGTGAATACGCCCCAGGCGCTTCAGTTTCGGCTCGCTAAAGCTCTGCACGCCGATGGAGATGCGGTTAACGCCCGCGCGCTGATAGTCGACAAAACGGTCGGCCTCAACGGTGCCGGGGTTGGCTTCCATCGTAAGTTCAGCATCCGCTGCCAGGTTCAGGCGCGCACGCACGCCATCCAGCAGCGTTTGCATCGCCGGGCCTGACAGCAGGCTCGGCGTACCGCCACCAATGAAAATGGTCTTAACTTCACGTCCCTGTGCGTAAGGTACATCGGCGTCCAGGTCGGCCAGCAGATGCGCAACGTAGTCATCGTGCGGCACTTCGCCCTTCAGCGCGTGCGAGTTGAAATCGCAGTATGGGCATTTCTGCACGCACCACGGGATGTGAATATAAAGACTCAGAGGTGGCAAATTAGCCATTACGCAGTGCTTCCAGTAACAGTTTCAGCGCGCGCCCACGGTGGGAGATCGCGCTTTTCTCTTCGCGGGTCAGTTCCGCAGCGGTTTTGCCCTCGGTCGGGACAAAGAAAATCGGGTCGTAGCCAAAGCCGCCGTTGCCAGTTGCTTCACGGGTAATCACGCCCGGCCAACTGCCGTGGCAGACGATAGGCGTCGGGTCTTCCGCATGACGCATATAAACCAGTACGCAGTGGAACTGCGCGGTGCGCTGTTCGTCCGGTACATCTTTCAGGGCGACAAGCAGCTTTTCCAGATTCTGCTGGTCGGTGGCGTCAACGCCGGAATAGCGCGCGGAGTAAATCCCCGGCGCACCGCCGAGAAAATCCACGGCCAGGCCGGAGTCGTCAGCAATCGCGGGCAGGCCGGTAATCTGCGCAGCGTGGCGCGCTTTAATGATCGCGTTTTCAATAAACGTCAGCCCCGTCTCTTCGGCGGACTCCACGCCAAGATCGGTCTGGGCGACCACGTCCAGACCAAAATCATTTAATAGCGAGGCCAGCTCGCGTACTTTACCGGCGTTGCCGGTCGCGAGAACAACTTTCTGCATGGTTTAGTCCTGTTCTGTCAGAGCCGCGACTTCCGTCGGGATAGATTGCGGATTAAGGATTTTTACCTGTTTATGTCGCCCCAGTTCGCCTTTTTCAATGATGACCTGGCTTTTGGCGACGCGAAACTGTTTTGCCAGATATTTGGTCAGATGCGCGTTCGCCTGGCCGTCAACCGGCGGGGCGGTGATGGCGACTTTTAACTCGTCGCCATGCAGTCCAACAATATTGTCACGGCTGGCTTTCGGCTGAATATACAGCCGTAAAACCAGCCCGTCAGCGCAGGTGCTTACTGCACTCATAGCGCCATCCACAGCCCCGGCAGCAGCATGTTGCCCGTGGCCTGTAACAGCTCGGCAATCCCCATATTGGCCACATACAGCAGCAGCACCAGGATCATCGGGGAGAAGTCGATTCCGCCCATTGAAGGCAACAGGTTGCGAATCGGACGCAGCAGCGGTTCAGTCAGCTGGATCAGGGCATATTCCACTGGACTGCGCCCCTGGCTTACCCAGCTCATGATCGCCATCACCAGCAGCACCCAGAAGATCAGCGACCCGATGGTTTTAATCAGGATCAGGACGGCGGCAATCCAGATAATCGGCTGGAAGGTGATGACCATAAACAGCACGATCGCTTTGATAATGCTCAGAATAAACGCCACCAGCAGAGACGAGCTGTCGATGGGACCCATGGCCGGGATAATACGGCGCAGCGGTCCGACAACAGGTTGCGTGATTTTCACGACAAACTGCGAGAACGGATTGTAAAAATCACAGCGGGCCCACTGCATCCAGACGCGCAGCAAAAGCGCCATCGTGTACAGCTCAATGACCGTTGAGAGCAGGAAAGTCAACGTCTTCATGGCGTTCCTCAGGTTTCCTTATTATTTTGAGTAATCGCGCGCACCGAAAATTGCCGTGCCGATGCGCACCATCGTGCTGCCTGCCGCAATGGCGGCTTCCATATCATCCGACATGCCCAGAGAAAGCGTGTCTACCGTGTGATAGCGCGCTTTAAGCGCCTCAAATGCTACAGCCATTTGCTGTGCCACGGCAAACTGCCTTTCATAACTTGACTCAGGCGCCGGGATTGCCATCAAACCACGCAGGGTTAAGCGCGGCAGTTCGGCCACTTCGGCTGCCAGCGCATCCAGCTCGCTCAGCGCAATGCCGGACTTGCTGTTTTCGTCACTGATGTTGACCTGAATCAGCACGTTGAGAGCCGGCATCTCTGCCGGACGCTGGTCATTCAGACGGGTAGCAATACGCAGACGGTCGATGGTATGGCACCAGTCGAAGTGCTCTGCCACCAGACGGCTTTTGTTCGACTGCAGTGGGCCAATAAAGTGCCATTGCAGACTCGTCTTCCCCTGTTCCTGGAAGTAGCGAATTTTATCCACGCCTTCCTGCACGTAGTTTTCACCAAAGGCCTGCTGGCCTGCGTCAATGGCTTCTGCGATGGCGCTCGCAGGCTTGGTTTTGCTGACTGCAAGCAGCGTAATTTCTTCTGAAGCCCGGCCGCAACGCGCTGCAGCGGCTGAGATTTTGTCCCGGACCTGTGCCAGGTTATGCGCAATGTCGTTCATTTTCCGAGGAGTAGTCTATGGATGTGGAAGAAATTGTGACCCTTAGTGTAAAGCATAACGTCTCCGATCTACACCTGTGCAGTGATTCGCCACCGCGCTGGCGCAGATTAGGCCGACTTGAGCCTGCTCCCTTTCCGCCTCCCGACGTTGGGGCGTTATTAAAAGCGTGGCTCAACGATGAGCAGCAGGGAACATGGTGGGCGAACGGGCAGGTGGACTTTGCCGCGACGGTGACGGGAGGCCAGCGCCTGCGCGGCAGTGCCTTTAAGCAGATGCGCGGTGTCTCCGTGACGCTGCGGCTGTTGCCGCGTACCTGTCCGCAGCTCGCTTCACTGGGTGCGCCGAGGGCCATCCCGGAATTGTTAACCAATGAGTCCGGGTTGATTCTGGTGACGGGGGCGACCGGCAGCGGTAAATCCACGACGCTGGCGGCGATGGTCGATTTTCTCAACCACCACACTGACGGCCATATCCTCACGCTCGAAGATCCGGTGGAATTTATCTACCAGAGCGAGCGTTGCCTGATCCAGCAGCGGGAGATTGGTCAGCACAGCCCGTCATTTGCCGACGCGCTGCGCAGCGCCTTACGCCAGGATCCTGACGTGATTTTGCTCGGGGAGCTGCGCGACAGCGAAACGATCCGCCTGGCGCTAACGGCAGCAGAGACCGGGCATCTGGTGCTGGCGACCCTGCATACGCGCGGGGCATCGCAGGCGATTGAACGGCTGGTCGATACGTTCCCGGCGCAGGAGAAAGATCCGGTG
The DNA here is from genome assembly GCF_002952735.2 of Enterobacter sp. SGAir0187. Lineage (NCBI taxonomy): Bacteria > Pseudomonadati > Pseudomonadota > Gammaproteobacteria > Enterobacterales > Enterobacteriaceae > Enterobacter > Enterobacter sp. SGAir0187. Next base: position 3,375,918 of record NZ_CP025034.2, read on the forward strand.
CGTAACCAGCTGGCCGGCAGCCTGCGGGCGGTGCTGGCGCAAAAGCTGCTTCCCGATCTACAGGGCGGGCGCGTCGCGTTGTATGAACTGCTGGTGAACACCGCAGCGGCGGCGAATCTGATTCGTGAAGGGAAAACGTGGCAACTGCCCGGCATCATCCAGACCGGTCAGCAGGCAGGAATGCAGAACTTTGATCAGAGCCTGGCCGAGAGACGGGCGCAGGGGCGGCTGTAGGCCCCTGCGTTCAAAAGCCCTGCTCGAAATAGCTTTCGAGGATGATGACGGCAGAAGCGGAGTCCACGCTGCCTTTGTTCAGCGCGCGGAAGCCGCCGTGCTCAAACAGACCCGCTCGCGCTTCGACGGTGCTAAGACGCTCGTCGTGAAGCTTCACGGAGACGCCAAACCGGCCATGGATTTTATTGGCGAACTTACGTGCCCGGGCGGTAAGCGGCTGTTCCGTGCCGTCCATGTTCAGCGGCAGCCCAACAATCACGTCGTCCGGCTGCCACTCTTTGAGCAGACGCTCAATGAGGTTCCAGTCCGGCGTACCGTCATTGGCCTTCAGGGCCGTAAGCGGCCGCGCGGTACCGGTGATGCGCTGACCCACGGCAACGCCAATGCTTTTGGTGCCAAAATCGAATGCCAGAAGCGTTCCGCTCATCACGCGTGCCCCGCTACACCTGGCATGGTCAGAATATCAATGCCAATCAGCTTCGCCGCATCGCGCCAGCGATCGGCGATAGGGGTTTTAAACAGGATATTCATGTCCGCAGGCGCGGTGAGCCAGGCGTTATCGAGGATCTCTTGCTCAAGCTGGCCTTTCTCCCACGACGAATAGCCCAGCGCGACCAGCACTTCAGAAGGCTGCTCTGCGGTGCCCAGCGTTTCGAGCACGTCACGCGAGGTGGTGATAACGGTGTTGTCGGAGATGCGAATGCTGGAAGAGAATACCGGCGGCGTATGCAAGATAAAGCCGCGATCTTCTGCAAGAGGTCCACCCAGCATCACGGGCTTATCAAGCCGGATTTCCGGCAGTCGCGCTTCAGCCGGTATTTTCAGCTTGTCCAGAATCCCTTCAACCTGCAGGTTTTCCAGCGGTTTATTGATGATAATGCCCATCGCGCCGTCTTCATTGTATTCACAAATATAAACCACGGCGCGGCGAAAAATCGGGTCCTGGAGAGCAGGCATGGCAATAAGAAAGTGATGCTGTAAATTCATTGTCAGTGGTACTGTTTCCTGGTTTAAAAAGCGACAGCGCCCAGTATGGGGACAAACACAGGCGCTGTCACTAATAGTATTGTTAGGTTATTTCTGTAAACGTTTTTCGATAGCGTCCATCAGCATTCCGGTAATTGAGATCGGGAATTCCGCTTCAATTTCACGAATGCAGGTCGGGCTGGTGACGTTCACTTCGGTCAGACGATCGCCGATGATATCCAGGCCAACGAAGATCAGGCCTTTGGCTTTCAGCGTCGGGCCAACGCGGCGGGCAATTTCCCAGTCGCTTTCGGTCAGCGGGCGCGGCTCGCCGCGGCCACCGGCCGCCAGGTTACCGCGGGTTTCGCCACCCTGCGGGATACGTGCCAGGCAGTAAGGAACCGGTTCGCCATCCACCACCAGAACGCGTTTGTCGCCGTCTTTGATCGCCGGAATATAGTTCTGTGCCATGCAGTAACGCGTGCCCAGTTCGGTCAGCGTTTCGGCAATCACGCCAATGTTCGGATCGCCTTCTTTCACGCGGAAAATCGACGCGCCGCCCATGCCGTCCAGCGGCTTCATGATGATGTCGCCGTGCTTCTGCCAGAATTCCTTCAGCTGTGCTTTGCTGCGGGTCACCAGGGTTTCCGGCGTCAGGTCAGAGAACCAGGCGGTGTAGAGCTTCTCGTTGCAGTCGCGCAGGCTCTGCGGCTTGTTGACGATCAGCGTGCCTTTCTCTTCTGCACGCTCAAGGATGTAGGTGCTGTAGATGTATTCGGTGTCGAACGGTGGATCTTTACGCATCAGGATGACGTTGAGATCGGCCAGGGCAATGTCCTGCTCGGTGCCGAACGCGTACCATTTGTCGTAGTTCTGCTCGACGTTAACGATGCGGGTGCGGGCGCGGGCTTCACCGTTGATCAGGTAAAGATCGTTCATCTCCATATAGTGGAGTTCATAGCCGCGACGCTGCGCTTCCAGCAGCATGGCGAAGCTGGAATCTTTCTTGATGTTAATGTTTGCGATGGGGTCCATCACGATGCCGAGCTTGATCATGTTCTTCTCCGTTAATGCTTCAACCCAGATCGCCAAACCGTACCTGTAGCGCGGTAATGGCCGTGAGTGCCGTTGTCTCAGTGCGCAGAACGCGAGGTCCCAACAGAATATCAGTAAACTGGTAACGTGCCGTCATCGCAATTTCGTCCGCCGACAGGCCGCCTTCGGGGCCAATCAGCAGGCGTACGCGCTCAACGGGCAGGGGCAGCGTATTGATGCTGGCGCTGGCGCGCGGATGAAGATTGAGCTTCAGCCCACTGTCCTCTTCAGCACACCACTCCTCCAGATCCATCGCCGGGCGGATCTCCGGAATCCGGTTGCGGCCACTCTGTTCGCAAGCCGCAATGGCAATTTTCTGCCACTGCTGGATCTTTTTGTTCAGACGTTCCGCATCCAGTTTAACGCCACAGCGCTCAGAAAAAAGTGGCGTAATGAGGCTTACACCCAGTTCAATGGATTTCTGGATCGTGAACTCCATTTTCTCGCCGCGCGACATCACCTGGCCCAGATGGATGTGCAGCGGTGATTCCCGGTCATCCACTTCACCGCGCAGGACGTTCACATGTACGCTTTTTTTATCTGCCCGCGTAATTTCGGCGTCGAAAACCTGGTTCGAGCCGTCGAACAGCTGTATTGCCTGACCGGCGCCCATGCGCAGCACGCGGCCAACGTGGTTGGCGGCGTCATCAGACAGGGCGATTTCGCGGCCTGCGGTAATCAGTTCAGGATGGTAAATGCGGGGAATGCGCATAGTCAGAAATTCCGTGTCTCATACGATGTAAGCGAATTGCCGCTAGTGTAGGTTAGCTCTTTTGCGCCTGGCAAGCCCGCTGGACGTAAGGGTTGTGATTCCCCTGGACTCTGGCGATACGTTCGTCGCGCTGGCATTCCCACTCCGTCACCGGGTACTGCTTGTCCCAGGCGTTGAACAGCTGCGTCTGCTGGCGGGAAAGGTTGAGATCGTAACGGTCGCGCATATAGAAGTAGGTGCGGGCAATGCTGCCGCGCGCGCGAGCAGGGGGCTCGGCGACTTTCTCTTTAAAATCAATCTTCATTCCGCACTGGCCATACTGGCCTTCGCCACCGTTCCACTGGCTGTACATGAAGTTACCCCGGTCGCCGTTCACCTCACCCACGGCAGGCTGCAGGTTATGCATATCACTTTCCATCTGGCGGTAAACCGGGTCTTTGGCGCAGTTTTTACGTCCGCCATCCTGCCAGCACTGGCGCTGGTGGCCAAACTGCCATGCCGGAACGACATGTTCCCATTCAATACGGCTGGCGCGGTTTTCGTTTTTACGCACCTTGTAGCCGCAGGATTCAAGGTCAACGACCCCTTTTTTACCCTGCCAGTTAATTTTACAGCCACAGTAGAAATCGCCCGGCACGTCGGCGTTGACCTTAACACCGGCCGCTTTGGCCTGAGAGAAACTGTTGATACCGTCGGCCAGGGCGTGGCCTGAGAGCGCTGTCGTCAAAAAGGCGACCGCAAGAGAAAAATTACGGGACATTTTACACTCCGTGTCAAAACGAGCCCGCAACGTAACGAATGTTGTTCCTGTATGCAATCAGTCAGATCAGGAAAGTTCCTGAAAGTTCAGATAATTATTCCGCCACCAGCGGCTCGCCGCATTTGACGCAGCGGTAGGTCGCCTCGCCGCGCACCACGCGATTATGGCGACGGACGGTAAGCTGGTGCTGCTGGCACTGACAGCGGTAGGGGAAGGTATTGCGGCGTACCGATTCCAGCTCGAACTGATGCGTGCGGCGGGCCGGAACGCCGAGCACCGCCTCCATCATCCACTTCCACTCTTTTCCATGCGGCGCGACGCGGCCAAAGTGTTTCCACACCAGCAGATGCGCCAGCTCGTGCGGCACCACTTCATCGATAAACGCCTGCTGGTTTTCCATCATCAGCACCGGGTTAAGGCGGATCTCATACGACTCAAGCCAGGCGGTACCGGCCGAGGTGCCACGCTGCTGGTAGACGAGTTTGGGTTCAGGGTAGTTGCGACCGAGTTTCAGGTTCGCCTGGGCGAGTTTTTCCCGCAGGCTGCGCATAACGGCCTGCTGAATGGCGATGGGGAGACGGGGTGCTTTCATAGGGGCAGAGCATAAAGCGCGAAGCGGGGAGGCGCAAGAGGCGCCTCCCGTAAGAGGATCAGTCGTGGGCGCCGATTTCGCGCAGAGGACGACCTTTCATCAGGTTACGTTCAATATGTTCCAGAGACACGTGTTTGGTTTCTGGAACCAGCCAGATGGTCAGCACAATAAAGAAGATGTTCAGACCGGCGTAGACCCAGAAGGTATTGGCATTACCCAGAGTATTGAGCATGGTCAGGAACGTTGCGCCGACGATCATGTTAGCAATCCAGTTGGTTGCGGTAGAGCAGGTGATACCAAAATCACGCCCTTTCAGCGGCTGGATCTCAGAGCACAGCACCCAGATCAGCGGCCCGGCGCTCATCGCAAATCCGACGATAAACATCAGCAGCATGCCTACCGCAAAGTACTGGGCGGTTGGGGAGTGAATGCCCACATGCATCATGGTACCGAGGACGCCCATACCGGCCGCCATCACCAGGAAGCCCAGCGTCAGGGTTGGCTTACGTCCCCAGCGGTCCACCAGACCGATGGCGATAAAGGTCGCCAGCACGTTGGTCAGACCCACGATGACGGTCCCCCACATCTGCTCGGTGGTGTTGGTATAACCCGCCAGTTCAAAGATTTTTGGCGCGTAGTACATGATGACGTTCATCCCCGTGAACTGCTGCATCACCTGCAGCAGCACGCCGAGGAACACCGCGCGGCGGAAGTTGCTGTTCTCTTTAAACAGCGCCCAGCCGGACTGTTTGACCTTCAGGCTTTCGCGGATCTCTTCCAGCTCGTTTTTCGCTTCTGCGCTGGTATCGCGCAGGCGCATCAGCACGCGTTCGGCATCGTGGAAGCGACGTTTTGCAGCAAACCAGCGCGGACTGTCCGGCAGGAAGAAGACGCCAATCAGCAGCAGAACTGCAGGGATGATGATCACGCCGAGCATCCAGCGCCATGCGCCGCTGTAGCTAAACGCCGTATCGGAGAGGTACGCGCCCAGGATACCGATGGTGATCATCAGCTGGTACATCGAAATCATACTGCCGCGGATTTTCTCCGGCGCGATTTCAGACAGGTAGAGCGGGGCGGTATAGGACGCCACGCCCACGGCAAGGCCGAGCAGCACGCGGGAAACCAGCAGAACCTCAACGTTAGGCGCAGCGGCCGAGAAGAGTGAACCGGCAACGAACAGGATTGCGCCGATCATCAGGCTCTTTTTACGCCCGAGCTTGAAGGAGAGCCAGCCGCTGCCGACGGCCCCGACGGCCGCGCCAAACATCATGGAGCTGACTACCCATTCCTGGGTGTGAGCGCTGATCTGGAACTCGTCAGTGATGAAAGGTAATGCACCGGCAATCACGCCGATATCCAGGCCAAAAAGTAATCCTGCCAGGGCGGCGAGGAAACAGACGAAGAATGTCATCGCCTTGTTGGACGTACGCCCCTGTTTTTTATTGTCAGGCATTATGCCCTCCAGTTGGGTTATCAGTTTTATTGATGTTAAGGGTAGGTGAGTGACCCGTAAAAATATGTGAGATTAATCACATTGGTGTAATCGGTTACACTAACGTGCAACCGTAAATAAAATTAAAGCTTTGAAAATATAGAGGTAAATGAGGTGATATGCATCGCGAAAGAACACATTTCAGACTTAACCGAAAGGAAATGTAACAGCATAAGAAATGCCATCACGCAAAGAGATTATTCCGAAAGCGAGGTTCACTGGATGGGGTGTAAGCGGTTCCAAACATTGCCGGGTGGCGGCTGCGCCTTACCCGGCCTACAAAAGCTCCGTACCCCGTAGGTCGGGTAAGGCGCAGCCGTCACCCGACACAAAAAAAGCCAGCACTAAGGCTGGCTTGTTTAACGCTCGTGTCAGTCGATTATTTCAGACCGGCAGCTTCACGCAGCAGGGCGGCTTTGTCGGTTTTTTCCCATGGGAAATGTTCACGACCAAAGTGACCGTATGCCGCGGTTTCTTTGTAGATTGGGTGCAGCAGATCCAGCATCTGAATCAGGCCGTATGGACGCAGGTCGAAGAACTCGCGCACCAGCAGGGTCAGCTGTTCTGAAGGCACTTTTTCAGTACCGAAGGTTTCCACCATGATGGAGGTTGGCTCAGCCACGCCGATAGCATAGGAAACCTGAATTTCACAGCGGTCAGCCAGACCGGCAGCAACGATGTTTTTCGCAACATAACGTGCCGCGTACGCCGCAGAGCGGTCAACTTTAGACGGATCTTTACCAGAGAATGCACCGCCGCCGTGACGTGCCATGCCGCCGTAGGTATCAACGATGATTTTACGTCCGGTCAGACCGCAGTCGCCCATTGGACCGCCGATAACAAAGCGTCCGGTTGGGTTGATGAAGAATTTGGTCGCAGAGCTCAGCCATTCGGTCGGCAGAACCGGCTTGATGATCTCTTCCATCACGGCTTCTTGCAGGGATTTCTGGTCAATCTCTTCGGAATGCTGGGTAGACAGTACCACCGCATCGATGCCGACGATTTTGCCGTCATCGTACTGGAAGGTAACCTGGCTTTTTGCATCCGGGCGCAGCCACGGCAGGGTGCCGTTTTTGCGTACTTCAGCCTGACGCTGTACCAGACGGTGCGCGTAGGTGACCGGGGCTGGCATCAGCACGTCGGTTTCGTTGGTCGCGTAGCCAAACATCAGACCCTGGTCGCCCGCGCCCTGTTCCAGTGGATCGGCACGATCAACGCCCTGGTTGATGTCTGGAGACTGTTTGCCAATGGCGCTCAGCACCGCGCAGGAGTTGGCATCAAAGCCCATATCAGAATGCACATAACCGATCTCACGCACCGTGTTACGGGTGATCTCTTCGATATCAACCCATGCGCTGGTGGTGATCTCACCGCCAACCAGTACCATGCCAGTTTTGACGTAGGTTTCGCACGCTACGCGCGCTTTAGGATCCTGCGCCAGGATCGCATCCAGCACCGCATCGGAGATTTGGTCAGCAATTTTATCAGGATGTCCTTCTGATACGGACTCGGACGTAAACAGGTGTTTTGCCATGTTTTATTTCACCTAAGAGGAATTTGGTTAGCTCAAGCTGCTGTGTAGAATAGCCAAAGGAGATAATTCTACCAAGGCCTGCAGGTTTTTGACACTGGCAGTATGAGTGTTAATCAGTATAGATGGATTAACATCTGGATGGCTATTTTAGGTCACTTCTTCACCCGATTTCCAGTTTTTTTTGACTCATCTCTCACTCAGTTGAAATTGCTGCTGGCAAAAATTCCTGACGGTGCTGGCAACACGCGCATTTTTGTTTTGCATTTTAGCCCCCTTCTCGGTATAAAACGCGGCGCGCGGCTCATATAAAATAAGCGCTCGATGAACTCATCGTGTCGCCACTTCCAGCCGGGTAAAGCAGTGAACTTTTAGCTTTGGCTTGGGGTCCGTTTCAGCAGAGGCGGCCGTGGAGGTGATACGAGATAATGAACCATCGTTTTCCGCTAATTCAGCGCAGCCGTTCTGGCGCGCATTTGATTCCCGCAACCCGCATTTCTAGTCTGCAAACCTGCCGATGTTATACCCATCTCGGCGCTTCTCAGGATTCCAGGGCCGGTCACGCTTTGTGAAAACTGAACAAGGGCGCTCTTGTTAATACAAGAGTTTTCTCGTGGTTTCGCCGAACCTTGTCATACAGAGTTCGGATACGTGTTTTACAATGATATGAATAAGAAACCGGTCGCACGGTCTGGATTTCAGCATACTCTGCTGGGAAACGGAGCCGTTTATGGGTTGTTATCGCCGTATAACGCTGCGATAGTAGTCAACTGTTTTACACTTAATACAAAGAGTTGAGGTTCGCTATGTCTGACGACATGTCTTCTTTTTCGCCTTCGTCAGCGGGCGAACAGGGTGTACTACGTTCTATGCAGGAGGTTGCGATGAGCTCCGAGGAAGCCAGCAAGATGCTGCGCACTTACAATATTGCCTGGTGGGGCAATAACTACTACGACGTCAACGAACTGGGCCACATCAGCGTCTGCCCGGATCCGGACGTCCCTGAAGCGCGCGTGGATCTCGCCAAACTGGTGAAAGCCCGTGAAGCTCAGGGCCAGCGTTTGCCTGCACTGTTCTGCTTCCCGCAGATCCTGCAACATCGCCTGCGTTCTATTAACGCCGCCTTCAAGCGCGCGCGTGAGTCCTACGGCTATAAAGGCGACTACTTCCTGGTTTACCCCATCAAGGTGAACCAGCACCGCCGCGTGATTGAATCCCTGATCCACTCCGGCGAGCCGCTGGGTCTGGAGGCTGGCTCCAAAGCGGAGCTGATGGCGGTTCTGGCGCATGCGGGCATGACCCGTTCGGTGATCGTCTGTAACGGCTATAAAGACCGTGAATACATTCGTCTGGCACTGATTGGCGAGAAGATGGGCCACAAGGTTTATCTGGTTATCGAGAAAATGACCGAAATCGCGATCGTGCTGGAAGAGGCTGAACGTCTTAACGTGGTGCCACGCCTCGGCGTGCGTGCGCGTCTGGCGTCTCAGGGTTCCGGTAAATGGCAATCATCCGGCGGTGAAAAATCCAAATTCGGCCTCGCGGCGAACCAGGTTCTGCAGCTGGTTGAAATTCTGCGCGAGCGCGGTCGTCTGGACAGCATTCAGCTGCTGCACTTCCACCTCGGTTCGCAGATGGCCAATATTCGCGATATCGCCACCGGCGTGCGTGAATCAGCCCGTTTCTACGTTGAGCTGCACAAGCTTGGCGTGAATATTCAGTGCTTCGACGTGGGCGGCGGCCTGGGCGTGGACTATGAAGGCACGCGCTCGCAGTCAGACTGCTCGGTAAACTACGGTCTGAACGAATACGCGAACAACATTATCTGGGCGATCGGCGATGCCTGTGAAGAGCACGGCCTGCCGCACCCGACGGTGATCACCGAATCCGGCCGCGCGGTGACCGCGCACCATACGGTGCTGGTCTCTAACATCATCGGCGTTGAGCGTAGCGAAATTTCCGAAGCGACGCCGCCACAGGATGATGCGCCTCGTTCCCTGCAAAGCATGTGGGAAACCTGGCAGGAGATGCACGAGCCGGGCACGCGTCGCTCTCTGCGCGAATGGCTGCACGACAGTCAAATGGATCTGCACGACATTCACGTCGGCTACTCTTCAGGCACCTTCAGCCTGCAGGAGCGTGCGTGGGCGGAGCAGCTTTATCTGAACATGTGCCATGAAGTGCAGAAGCAGCTCGATCCGAGCAACCGTGCGCACCGTCCGATTATCGACGAGCTGCAGGAACGTATGGCGGATAAAATTTACGTCAACTTCTCGCTGTTCCAGTCGATGCCGGATGCATGGGGTATCGACCAGCTGTTCCCGGTTCTGCCGCTGGAAGGGCTGAACCACGCCCCGGAACGTCGCGCGGTGCTGCTGGACATCACCTGTGACTCTGACGGCGCAATCGACCACTACGTTGACGGCGACGGTATTGCCACCACCATGCCAATGCCGGAGTACGACCCGGAGAACCCGCCAATGCTGGGCTTCTTTATGGTTGGAGCGTACCAGGAGATCCTCGGCAACATGCATAACTTGTTTGGTGATACCGAGGCGGTTGACGTGTTTGTCTTCCCTGACGGCAGCGTGGAAGTTGAGCTGTCTGACGAAGGGGATACCGTGGCAGACATGCTGGAATACGTTCAGCTCGATCCGAAAACGCTGCTGACCCAGTTCCGCGACCAGGTGAAAAACACCGGTCTGGACGATGCGCTGCAGCAGCAGTTCCTGGAAGAGTTTGAGGCGGGACTGTACGGGTATACTTACCTCGAAGACGAATAACGCTCCGCTTGCTGAGTAAAAAAAAGGGTCTGACCAACGTCAGACCCTTTTTGCTTCATTGCTACATGAAAATCCCCGTCCGGAGCGACGGGGTCTGGGGTTTAACTCACCTGTTCTTTTTTGAACTCAATAATCACCTTCGCATACATATCAATTGGCGTTTCAGGCATCAGCGGCAGCCACTGTTTTGGCTGTGCCGTTGCGCTCATATCACCATTCCACTGCTTGTGCTCAGGCGTTTTCGGCATGTCCATGCCGGTCTGACCGGTAGACGAGCCCGGAGACAGCTTGACGTCGGTGCCTTTCGGGTTGCTCGACGGCGCGACGCCGTTGGTCATATCACCATTCCACTGCTTGTGCTCAGGCGTTTTCGGCATGTCCATGCCGGTCTGACCGGTAGACGAGCCCGGAGACAGTTTGACGTCAGTGCCTTTCGGATTGCTCGACGGCGCGACGCCGTTGGTCATGTCACCGTTGTACTTTCTGTGCTCAGGCGTTTTCGGCATGTCCATGCCGGTCTGACCGGTAGACGAGCCCGGAGACAGTTTGACGTCGGTGCCTTTCGGATTGCTCGACGGCGCGACGCCGTTGGTCATGTCACCGTTCCACTTTCTGTGTTCAGGCGTTTTCGGCATATCCTTACCGGTTTTACCGGTGGCGGAGCCCGGAGAAAGGGTTGGGTAGTTCGTATTAGGAACGTCCCATTTTTTCTTCGGCGTCGTGCTGTCAGCCGGTTTCGGCGCAGGCTTCAGATCGTCCGCTTTAGACGGTTTAACAGCAGGTACGTCTTCGCTGTGAGCAGTTTCGGACGGCGTGGTATCCGTCTTCGTCGTACTGTCAGCCGGTTTCGGCGCAGGCTTCAGATCGTCGGCTTTTGACGGCTTAACGGCAGGCACCTCTTCGCTGTGCGCTGTTTCAGACGGGGTGGTATCCGTCTTCGTCGTGCTCTCAGCCGGTTTCGGTGCAGGTTTCTGATCGTCGGCTTTCGACGGTGTAACCGCAGGCACGTCTTCCTTGTGTGCTTTGTCGGATGGCGTGGTATCCGTCTTCTTCGTACTGTCGGCCGGTTTCGGTGCAGGCTTCAGATCGTTGGCTTTCGACGGCGTAACGGCAGGCACATCTTCACTGTGAGCGGTGTTGGACGGCGTGGTCTCCTTGTGCTTCGTGCTGTCAGCCGGTTTTGGCTTATTGGTACCGGTATTATGTTTAGTGTTAGGCGTATCTACGTCGTAGCTGCCTTTCTTCTTCTTACCAAATCCTGGATCTGCCAGCGTATAGGAGATGTTATTACCCGCTTCTTTTTCGTCGCGGGTCACCACAGACATTTCGTCCTTATTGGTGTTGATCTCGCCAGTGGTGCCTTTGCTGGTAACATCGCCCACGGAGATGGTCGACTTCTGGGTTTCGTCACGATGGATCTCGTCCACGGTATCAACGTAGATGTTAGCTGACGGTATGCCACCTTTTTTGCCTGGCAGCCCGCCGATACCCACGCCGCCGCCGCCGTAGATTCCGTCCTGCTCAACGGAATCTTCCAGCGTCCTGGAATTGATATTGCCTGCAACGTCGACGGAACCTGTTCCATCCTGCGAGACGATGTTGGAGCCGGTCATGTTGAGGTCGCCACCGGTTTTTATGTCCAGCTGTCCGGTCGTGTTAATGCCCGACTGCTTCGCAGTGGTTGACGAGTCATATGCTTCGGAGCCACCGCCGCCGTTCACCGCACCACTAGGCATGACGCCTTTCGCAGAGACGGCCACACCCACAGACGCACCCCAGTTAGCTCGCTCGTTATCGGTATGTTCTATGTCCTGAACGGAGTTGATGGTCATGTCGCCCGCTACGTCAACATTGGCGGTATTCGCCTCAATGTTGGCACCGGTCATGGTCATGTCGCCGCCAGTCTTAATCTTGACGTTGCCACCAGTGATCGTGCTGTTGGTGTAGCTGGTGCTATTCCCTGTGCCCGTTTCGGTGCTGCCGCTGTAGTCGATGGATGCACCACCGCTTACACCGGTCATATCCACGCCAACACCCGCCGTAATGCCTGCCGAGTGCTCCTCGGTGGTGGTGCTGTAGCTGGTTGTGGATTTCGCCGCATTCATGTTCACATCGCCGCCTGCGTTAATTTCAACGTTTTGGCCGCTAATGTCAGTCCCGTTCAACGTGGTATCTTTTTTGGTGTTGATCGAAACGTTATTGGCGTTGATGTGGTTGATGTTTTCCGCCGTGGAGGTGGAGTTTGAGTGCGTTTTGGACGAACTGCCGCCAATGGTGATGGAACCGCCTGCCAGGTCGTTGAGCAGCAGGTTGGAGGCATCGCCCAACACTTCCGCCGCCGTTGTTCCGGCATTGGCAGACTGGCCTTCCGTGCCTTTTTCAATCAGGTTACCCGTCTTATCAATTGTGTCTGCAATGGTGCTGTGGGCTTCACCCGTGATGCCAAATGAAGACTCTTTATGCGAAGACGTATTTTTCACCTCATCTTCGTATTTAGTCGTCGTGACATCTTCAGCATTGATGCTCAGAGAGTCACCCGCGCTGAGATCTGCACCGCCGATATCCGCTGTTTTACCCGCTTCAATCGCTCCGGACTGACCGAAGTTTATGGCCGCATTGGTGTTTTTCTTGCTGTCGGTCACTGACGAATCGTTGGTCGAATTCATGCCAAACGTGAAGCCAGCCGTGTCGCTTACCGGCGCACGCCCCGGATTCTTACCAATAGCAGATGTTGCGGACTCTGAGCCTGCGCTGACATAGTCTCCGGCGCTCGTTTCGGTGTTACCGCCGTCCATGGTGCCGTAGCTTGTATTAACCGATTGACCGCCGCTGTTCGCGCCCGCACCGATGACAAACTCGCGTGTAGAGGAATGTTGTTCTTCATGCGCAACATCCTGAGACGTTTTAATTGTCACGTCATTTTCAGCGGTAATACTGCCGGTTTGGGCAGTGTAGGTACCGCCTTCCATCACCACGTCGTTTTTCGCGTCGATACTCATGTTGCCGCCCGCGGTAACGTTAGCGCCGATGGCTTTACCCGTCGTTGTGGAGGTATCGGACATGGAATAGTTCAGCGCATTTCGGACGTCGTTATCGATGACACGCGTGGCATCAATTTCATGCAGGTCGTTGAAGGTAACGTCACCGTCGGTGGCCTTCATACTCACATCTTTACCCGCCGTGATATCCGACGCGTTAGAGGTAATGGTTTTCGCCTCCATGTTGATGCTACCACCCGCAGAGACACCGTCTTCAAAGGCATGGATCACCTGTTTGCCGCTTTCATCATGGCCCACGCTTGCGGTCATGTTGATATCACCCTGCGTGGCAGACATATTCACGTCGCCATCAGCCTTAATCGACGCACCGTTGTTATTGATATTGCCGCTGGTGGTGGACATGTTGATGTCGCCGCCCGCAGAAATACCGGCGCTCATGCCGTTGCTGATGTTATTGATATCGCCATCAGAAACCAGCGTCATGTTTCCGCCGGAAGAGATCGCGCCGTTGGCGTTGTTGATGCTATCGGCGTCGACGTTCATATCACCGCCCGCATGCACGGTTGCGGTGCCGCCATTAACTTCACCGGTTTCCATCTGATTAAGCGTTTCCGGGCACAGGTAAACCACCGGCACCAAAACATCTACACCGTTTACGGTTTGATTCACGTACCAGACGATATCGGAATCCAGGCCGTTACGCTGCTCATCGGTGAGAGGTTGGCCGACCACCAGCCCCAGTTCGCTGTCTTTTGCCGCAACTCCCGCGTTATCCATCAGCGCCTGAACCAGCACATCGCCCTCCAGACCATCACGAATGGCGAAGAAGCTGCCAACCGAGTTGCTGATTTCCCGGCGGATCAGTTCTGAGGTGAAATAGTTATCGCCAATGACGTTAACCGGTTGTTGCGGGTCATAGCCCACCTCATTGAAGAAATAATCCGAACCGGTGTAATCGCTCTGATCGATCATTGATGGACGCGTTTCAAAGATCGGGACGATGTTATTGGTTGGCCCTGGATAGGCCGTGCCATTTTTTTCTGCTTCAGTGGTTTTCTTGAATTCGGTCGAGACTTCAAACATCCCTGGAATGGAGACCATGTCCTTAATGGTTGGCATTGGACTAATGCCCATCGCAAGCTCATCAATTTTCTTGGTATTGACCCGGACATCATAACCGGCGATAACCGTATCCACGGTGTAATCGCCCACGTCGATATCACTCACGTTGCTGTTGCTGTTGATTTCACCCGAATCATTGATCCCGTTATCCAGTACGCCGCCGTTGTGCGTGAAGTTGCCGCCAGCGGTAATTTCGCCTTTCTCCTGGGGAACAAAGTAGGTTTTATTGTCTTTCAACGCCTGACCGTCATTAGAGATGGCACCCGCCCAGATTGAACGCATATTGCTGTAGCTGTTGGTTTGCCAGGCTTGACCAAAGATGCTGATCATCATGTTGTTGAAGACTGTGGCGTCATTTCCCATCATCACAACGGCGTTATACCAGACCTCTTTCTCCGGATCGTTATCACCTTCCTGAGAGGCGGGGCTACCGTTTCCAAATTCATAATCAAGGAATTGGTATAACGAATCAAAGCTCCAGTCCGTTCTGTGTAACGATGCGACTTTCCAGTCATATCTCAGGTAGTTCAGACCTGTGAGAGGAATTTGAAGGTAATCATACATTGAAAGCTCACCATACCGGGGCGTGTTATATAAGTTTCCGGTAATAGTGATGTCTTTTGCAGCCTGAATCAGCCCGCCCACGTTGGTGACGTCATGCGTCTCGTAGATGTCGCGCTGGTTAATGTTGATATTGCCGCCAGAACTGATTTCGGCAAGATCTTGTAGTATCAGTCCAGAAGTGACGAGCGGCATCTCTATACGAATGGTCGTATCCGATTTCGTCATGGTGTGTTCGATGGTGCTGTATGTAGCAAAAGCCGTCTGGGAACCCGTCACGCCAACTTCATCCCCGGAATAGGTGCTCTCATTCTTCAGTACTTCGGAATCAAGATTGATGTCTTTTTCCGCACGGATAATCCCGGCCTGGTTATAAATCTCTTTCGCGATGATGGAAATATCGCCCATGCTGAGCACGTTACCTCCAACACCGTTGGTAAATTCTCCGTTGCGGGCATCAAGGTTCATATCGCCCATGGTCCACAACAGGCTACCGCCATTGTTGGCAATGTTGCCCGCGGTAACGTTGAGGTCGCCACCCGTAACAATAGACATTGCGTTGAGGAAGTTACCGTCCGCGCGAACGGTCAAATCGCCTATCGCTTCCATCTGGGTGTTATTGGTAAAGTCGCCGTGCGTGGTGATCTCTAACGCGCGTCCAGCGTTGATATCTTTGTTGCCGTCGTCGAACGTCAGGCTGTTGTTAACGTTTAGCGCCAGATCGCGCCCGGCTTCGATGACGCCGGTCGCGTTGTCCAGGCTGGCGAGATGAAGCTGTAAATCCCGGTCGGCTGTAATTGTGGCATTGGCGTTGTTTTGCAGATTTTGGGTTGTAACGTTAACGTTAGTGCCCGCAACCACGGCGCTTAAGGTGTTTTTAAAATTACCATTCTGAACGTTCAGCGAGGTCGTGTTCGCTCCCGCCAGCACAGCGTTGTCGCTGTTGGTAAGGTTGTTCGCTACGTTCAGCGTCAGATTGTTATCCGTCGAGACAATGGCCGCGCCGCTCTCGTTGGTCACATTCTCTGATGTTACGGTGAGGTCGCCGCCCGCAACCAGGGTTGAAGCCGAACCGTTTTCGCTGCCGCTGTTGATCAGCGAATTTGTCGCGATGGCTAATGCGCCATCAACGGCCTGAATAACCCCGCCGGAGAGGTTGGTCAGCACGCCAACGGCGTTCAGCACCGTGTTCATGCTGGCGGTGATCGTCGCCTGGCTGGAGTTGGTCAGGGAATCCACATCCTCGATTGTCAGGTTACGCAGGGCCATGAGTACATGGTCGCTCCCTTCGTTGATCAGGTTTCGGATGTTGCGGATAATCAGGTCGGTGCCTGCCTGCACTACGCCGTTATTGTGCACCGTGTCGCCGTTCTGCAAGGTAATGCTACCGTTGCTGAGGATCACGGAGGCATTGTTGAGCGTATTCACACCGTCCAGGGTCATGTTGCCCGAGGCGAGGATCGTTGCGTCTGAACTGTTGTTCAGCGTATCCACGCTGTTCATGCTGAGGGTATGCTCAGACTGAATTACCGCGCTGTTGCTGTTGTTAAGCGTATTCACATTGCCGATCGTCACACTGCCGCTGCCGACCATCGCGGCGTTGTTGGCGTTTGATACGTTTGTGATATTCAGCATGGCTAGCGCGCCGTCTGCAACCAGCTGAGACGCATCGTTGTTGAGGGTGTCGATGTTGGACAGGGTAAGATTGCCGCTGCTGTAAATGGTGGCATCGCGGGTGTTATTCAGCGTGCCGATGTGATCTAACAGTATGGACGTTGCCTGAATGCCGGAGGCATTGTTGGTCAGCGTTGTTGCGCCGGAAAGATCCAGCGCCCCGCTCGCGAGCAGAACGGCGTCGCTCGTATTGGTGAGCGCGGCCATATTGGTCAGGGTAACGTTTTTCCCCTGGATCCGGCTGTTGTCGTTGGTCAGTGCGGTCATATGTGCACCGTCGAGCGTGAGGTTTTCGCCTGCCAGGATCTCGCCGCCGTGGGTGTTGTTCAACTGCTTGCTGACGTTCAGCGCGACATTGCCCGCTGCGCTCAGGGTCCCGCCGCTATTATTCAGCTTCGCCGCCTTCACCTGCGTTTTTTGTCTGGCGTTAACAGTGCCGCTGTTTTCAAACGCTGCGTCGGCGTTGGACGCAGTCAGAGTGACATTTTGACCCTCGATTTTGCCCTGGTTCTTGATGTTTTTACCGTTGGCATTGAGGGTGACATCTTTTTCGTTGCTGATGATGTTTCCGCTGTTGTCGACATCGCCGCCCACGTTCAGGCTGATTGCCGCAGCATCAGCGACGAGAGTGCCGCTGTTGGTCAAACTACCGGTCGTTGTAACCTGTAGTGCGTCAGTGGTCGCACCGATGTTTCCACGGTTGTTCAGCGCGCTGGCATTCATCACCAGCCGTTTTTCAGCGAAGATGCGGCCGTTGTTATCCAGGTTTCCGACATGGAGAGTCTGGTTGTTGGACGCGTAAAGCACGCCGTCATTTTTCAGTGAGCCGGATGCAATCGTCAGATCGCCCGTCGCGCTGACGGAACCGCTGTTAACGAAGGCCTCTTTCAGGGTGAACTGCAACGTGCCTTTTTTCGCCAGTACGCTACCGCCGCTGTTATTCATGCTGCCTGCGGTAATCTGCACGTCACCGCTGTGGCTTGTCACCTGCGTATCTGAGATCAGCGAGGCAAACGGCACTTCAACGCCGTTGACCTTCACGACGAAATCGCCATTTTTCAGCGTCACCACGCCGCCTGCGATGACCTTACCGCTGGCGTCCAGCGCCTGTAGTTTGCCGTTGAGGGTATATTGGCCCGCCACGTTAATTTGAATTGCCGGAACGGTGGTGGTGGTGTTGTTGGTTACCAGCGAGGCAGCATTTTGCACCAGCGAACTGGCATCTATTCGGATTTTGCCGGTTGAGGCGATAACGTCGTTATTCAGCGTGATGCCCGCCAGGGCGTTCATGAAAATGTCGTTTTTCGCCTGAACGCCCGTAATGGACTTATTCAGGGTGATATTTTTGCCGGAGAGCGACAAATTTTTCTCGCTCGACAGGCTGGCAAGCGTAATATCGCCATCCGCGTTGATGTCCAGGTCGCTGCTGGCGATAATGCCACCGGCATGGCGAAC
Source organism: Enterobacter sp. SGAir0187 (assembly GCF_002952735.2). Classification (NCBI taxonomy): domain Bacteria; kingdom Pseudomonadati; phylum Pseudomonadota; class Gammaproteobacteria; order Enterobacterales; family Enterobacteriaceae; genus Enterobacter; species Enterobacter sp. SGAir0187. The sequence continues at coordinate 3,393,897 of NZ_CP025034.2, forward strand.
GCCTGCCCCGGATTCGGTGCTGATCAGTTGGATCTTGCCGCCGTACATTGAGCCAAGCGCGCTGCCGTCGATAGCCACTGCGGGGCCTTTTCCGTCGCCTTTGCTGCGCACGGTGTGGCTACGGCTCGCAAGATCGTAATCGTTTTGACCCGCCAGTACTTTGATATCTGCATTACCGGCGATTTCGCCTTCCAGCTGTGCGCTGCGGCTGACGATGTCAAAGTAGCTCAGTCCGTCGGTGTTGATCCCCTGACCGGCGATGGAAACTCCACCTTTTTCTACGGCCAGTTTATAGGTGCCATCGTCTTTCGCCTGCACTTTACCGGTGCTCAGCGTCAGGCTGTTGGCGTTAATGGTGGTTGCGCCGTTAACGCTGATACCATTTTCGTTAGCAATAATAACGTCGGCCTTTTTACCAAAGACCTCCATCGTGCCATTAATGTAGGAGGCTTTCGCACCCGTCACTTCGCTGATAATGGCGCTGGCTTCATGCTGCAGCTGGGCGTTTTTAACCGCATACCCGCCAATTTTTGTGACGCCATCCTGCATACTGTTGTTAAAGATCATCCCCTGCTTATCAACGTTAAATTCGTTGAATTTATTCATGGAGATGCCTTTCGCATTAGGATCGGCAATATTAATAACGGGAGTACCGTTGGCTGCCTGGCCCATAGTGGGGCCTTTCGATTGGCTCGTATCGGGCGTTGTTGCTGCGTCTGCGGTGCCCGATAAAATGCTGGCTAACGCCAGGTATAATGGACAGAGCCGGTTGTGCAAATTGTGGGAGGTTATATTTGTGCTGCGTGTCTTTTTAGTTTTCATAATTCTTCCCTTTATTAGAAATTAATTTCCGTTTTGTAATAAACCACCGTGTTGTCGATGGTTTCTTCTTCCATTGAGTCTGGTTTCTTAACCGGCCATCCAGCCATAATGTAGGAAGAGAAATAGCTGCCAGTGGCTTTTATGCCAACGGATGCACCCATCATGAATTGGCTGTCGCAGGTATTTACGCCTTCAGGGCAGTTATCTTTGGTAAATCCAAAGTCGTAGCCTATATAGGGTGTTAGCTGATAGATACCGGCCAGGCCAACATCGAAAGGTAACTGCAGGCTGTTTGCAATCCACGCGCCGCTGTCACTCATCACGTTGTCATCTTTGAAACCACGAACGGTGTATTCATCGCCGATGGTGACTTTGGCATCACTCACCAACACATCTGGCGTGAACTGAAAACCGCTGCTTAGTTCATAGGTCATGCCGAGTCTGCCGAACTTAAAGAGTGGACGCGTCCAGGAGGCAATACCGTTGTACTTCAGGTAATCAACATCGAAACCCTCAAGATCTTTATCTCCGTCGCGGGCTGAACCAAACCACGGCACCGCAGCGGTAACGCTCAGATCGCCATAGAACCAGCCGCCGCCCAACGCGCCAACGTAGGTCAGGCCCGACGCCAGCGAGGTATAGGTTTTTGAGCTAACGTCAATTTGTGCGTTTTCGATACCGTTGTAGTTATCCCTGCGTTCGACCTTCATCCAGATGCTGGTTTTGCCCGTTGCGCCACGCATCAACATGCGGCTGACACGCAGGGATGCACGTTCGGACGTACCATCAGAATCGTAAATGCCGAATCCGCCATCGATTCCTTTTTCGTATTCAGATTTGTAATAGCTGGTATCAAAACCCCAATAACCCAGTGGGACGCTGTAGCTAAACGACCAGGAGTCCTGCTTATCATTATTATTTTTCAGATCGTTCCAGGAGTAGTACGCATTAAATATGTCGTTTAATCCGACAATGTTTTTTGCCGTCAGGCTGCCATAATATTGCTGCCAGCCTTCTGACCTGGTCCCGGAGTTATTTAACCCCGCCGCAGCGTCGAGTGGAAATGAAGGCTGATGAATAAGGTTAAGATCGGAATAACCATTAATAATTGAGGGTTCAACGCTAATATTATCCCCCCCCGATACCCGTATCAGGTTCTCAACCATCTGGTCGACATCCTGCATATTCAGGATCTTGTCCCTGGCAAACGGGTAGGCCGTAAAAAGACGCGTGCTTTCACGCAAGCCCGGAGCCTGGCCGTTAACCTTAAAGTCATTGATCTTTCCCCACAGCACACGAAGCTTAAGCGTACCGCTCTTAATGTTGCCGGGGTCAATGCTGATAAGGGTGGTGGCATAGCCACGGGAAATATAAAAATCCGTTAACTCTTTCACTAACGTGAAAATGTCTGCTTTCCCCAAATCCTTTCCCTGATAACGCTGAACGATCTCATCGCGCTGCGGGGAACCGTCGAAAAGCGTATCGTCGAGGATCTCAATTCTGGCGACGTTAAACTTCCACGTGGAGTCAGCCGGAAGCCCGGACACGTCTTCTCCGCCCCGCATCGCACGTTGTTGCTGCAACAACGCTTCCGTTCTCTTCGCCTCTTCAATCAAATACTGATTACTCTGCCGCTCCAGTCTATCGAGCTCCTGTTTATTCTGGATGGATGGAAGCGTGGCGGCATGAGCGACCTGCAATAAAGGCAGTAAAAACAGGATATTTTTAGTTTTGAATGGACAACGCATTACTCTCTTCCTGAGCGTTATTTAATGACAACGGTGTATTGAACGGCACCGACAACTCTGCCGGGTGTCAGAGAACTCGTGCGATCGACCCCTCCGCTAACATAGATTTGTGCCTGATAATTTTTAATGAGCGTGGACGCGGTATAGACCTTCTCCTGACCCAGTGTTATCGCAGCTGAGTTCTTCTCAAAAAGGCGAATACCAAAATTACTTGCATAGCCATCGCCGCTTTCGACGCCGATAACTCCGGTCAACGCGCCTAACGGGGTGTTAATTAATGAGTTGAAGGTGATGCCAATGTCTTGAGTGGAAGGGCAGCCCACGGTGATGCTGAAATCTTTTTTATTGCCCTGTTTAGCGTCATCGTTTTGAAAATCGGCGATGTTATAGGTGCCCAAATCGACGTTTGTCGCCGAGGGATAAATCGAGCATGAGACCGTCACGACCTTAATAGCGGTACCAAAGTTGATTGTCATAATGGGCAATTTTTCGCTCGAATCGGCGGTCGGGATCACAGATGCCTCTGCTACCATACCTGTTGGTATGTAGCTTTCACCTTCAGTCAGTGAACCTATCTGAACAAACTCCACCAGCACCGTGCTGTTCTTAACCCCGCAACCGGTTGAACACGTCGTTGGCGAGCCAGAGTTACCTGGCAGCCATGAGGATGAACTTTGCGTGGGCCAACGCATGCGAATACCAATGCCCGGAATTTCCGTTTTATAGACATTATCCATCTGCGATTGGATATAGCTTCGTGTATAGCTCGAATGCCATGAGGACTGCGTGAGTTCGTCGCAGCTGTAGCCGACGTTCGGTACCTGATAGGTTTTGCTCCATAAAACCGTGCCAACTTCACGCTGCTTAATGACGTTAAGCGTGATGTCGTCCGTGATATTCAGCGTCGCCAAAGGGGACGTGCGGGTGCACAGCGCGGCATAGGCGCTGTTGCAGGTTAAAGAGAAAAACGCCGTGGATAATATAATCAGCGCAGCCGTGAAGATCCGTCTCATGGTTTTGCCCCATTACTGATACAGGTAATTTCAATGGCCTTAAATGTCTCTCCCTCGGATTGCTTATCCTCGGCACTCTGCTTCAAATAACGCGCACCGCACTGTGCGGGCTTTTTATTTTTCTGCCATTGGAGGGTGAGGTCGTTTTGGCCTTCCTTAAGTTCCACCATAGCCACGCCGTTTTGCCCGACCATGCCGATTGCTTTGTGTGATTCATCCAGCACTGACGCACCAAACGGAACCCGTTCGCCAGAAGATTGCGCAAAGCGCACAAAACTCTGGCTTTGGGCTTGGGTGTCCATTTTGATCAGCACTGCCGCGCCGGAGGTTGGCACTATGGTTCGACGTGTATCGTCTACCTCGACGGTATACGCGGTGCCTTTCGGGTCGGCGTAAACCTCGTTGTACTTGTAAGGCACCAGATACCCGACAATGCCGTAGCCGTTGTCTTTAATAACGGCCAGGGAATCAGGATAGATACGGGAACCTTCTGCTCCTTTTGCTTCAACGATGCCGATGGTGTCAGCAAGGGTAGGTACCAGGTTGATGCCGCCTTCATGCACCACTACGCCGCCGTTCACGTTGACGCCTCCCATAAAGGAGTCCCTGGACTGGCTGTAGGTCATCCCGCCCGAGGCACTCTCGCCCGTATAAGAGAGATTCATACCGAAGTTGGTTTCCGGCGTATTGGACTGACTGAAATAGCCGCCAAAGCCAAACTGTGAGCGTTCCCCTGCGGAGCCGTTCAGCGAGGTACGGAAGTTGGCTTCATCGCTGTTATAGCTAAAGTTCGCGCCCAGGCGAGCCTGCTTCTCGTAGTGGTGGCCAAGCGGCATACTCATGTTCAGGTAGAACGTATCTTCGTGGCCACCATCGTCATTATTGGTACGACCAAGAGAGATCCCCCAGGTCGTGGTGCCAAACTGGTTGTTGTAGCCCAGCACGAAGTTCGATTTTTCATTTCGCCCCTGCTCGTTATTCCAGACGTTGCCCACAAAGCCACTGACGTAGAAGCTTCCCCAACCAGCGGGAAGCATTTGGTTGATGTTGGCTTCAAGGCGCTCGCGATAGCGTTCCGGGAGATAGTCATTCTCATCGGTTTCAATTGAACGCTTCAGGCTGACCGCATCGCTCAGGGAGTAGAAGTTCGCGCTGGAATAGCGATAACCAATCAGGCTGAAGTTCGTTCCGGTTGTCGGGAGCGCCTTCGCAAGGCTAATGCGCAGGCTCATATTGCAGAACGTGCCGCAGTCGGCGGTCTCGGGCTGCCCCTCGAAGCGGGTAAAGGAACGCGTCACGTCCACACCTATCGCACCCAGGCGGGTGTTAATTGCGAAACCGGTCATGAGCGCTGAGTAATCACCTTCGAATGCGCTCTGCCCGCCAACATAGCCGGTAAAGTTATTGAATAAGCCATACTGAAACGTGCCCTCTACCGCTTTCGGATCCTCTTTCAGCCAGGTATCGCGAATTTCACCGGCGGCCAGAGAGTAGCGGGAGTAACCTTCGCGCAACAGTTGTGGCACGCTGGAGTAGGGAACCACGAAGTAAGACTCTTTGCCGTTTGTCTCTTTAACGGTGACCTCAAGATCGCCGTTATAGCCGGTCGCATACAGATCGCTGATGGCGAATTCGCCAGGCGGCACGACTTTCTCATAGATCGTGTTGCCTGCCTGTTTGATAGTCACCGTGGCATTGCTGTTGGCGATGCCGCGCACCACCGGTGCATAGTTGTGTACGGAGTCGGGAAGCATGCGATCGTCCGTGGCGAGCCGAACGCCACGCAGGGCGGTAGTATCAAAAAAATCACCGGTCGTGTTTAGATCGCCCAGCACAATCTGAGATTGCAGTGGCGCGATCGCACGCTCTGCATAGGCCTGGATATGCTGTATGCCGGTATTTTCAGTATCGCTACCGGAGCTAAGGCTGTCGTAAGTCGTAAAGCGCCACGCCCCCAGCGCGAGGGTGTTATGTAAATTGCTGTAGAGGTAGTTCGAGTTATCCTCTGTGGGGCGATAGCGTGAACTGGTAGCGCTGAGGGTATAGGAGGACATCAACGCCGGCACGCCGTTATCCCATAACTCTGGGCTTACGTAACCCGCAGGCGTATTAAGCAGCATCGTCTGGGGAATAGTGACATCAAGTTGTTCTTCAACCGGGTTATAATTAACCGTCGCACCTTTAACCAGGTCAGGAAGAATAATGCAGGCATTATTCTTCCAGTCTGGTGGAAGTTTTGATGTGTCGACCTCAAAGCGGACGATCATTTCGGGCGTCATGCAGGCGTTGAATCCCTGCTGATTATTTGCAGCCAAAAAGGTGACGGACCAGGTATCGATAGGTTTGAGATTACTGTAAACCTCAAGCGTATATTTACCCGGCTGTATTTTTTCAACGCCATCAAATTGCGTCAAATCGATTCCGCTATCATAATACTTCATAAACCCATGAGAAAATGTCATCGGTTTATCTGTATTATTGGCATGAACTGCTGGTGTTGCTATTGTCACCGAAATGACAAAGCCGCTAACCACCCATAGAGTGTTGGTTTTTTTGAAAAACATCAACATATCACCGTCCTGGTCAATATCCTTGTAATCAGAAGTTAAATGTGCGCTTAATATAGGCACCCAGATCGGTAATGTAATTGTATTGGAATGTTCCTTTTCCCTGTACGGCATTAACCTGTGGGAAGTGATACACCATCGTGCTATATGGCGCGATCATCTCGCCATCAATCATGACATCTTTGCCCTGAGCATTTCTGAGCCAGACATTCGTCATGCTTACATGGAAGGGCGAATTATTTTTTCCAACGACATCATAACCTTTGGTCGTTTTTTTCAATTCCCATGTTAAATCGTCCGCCGCTTTCATCGGATTACCTTTCAAGCCAACTGGTCGATAGAAAAATTTAATTAGGGTTCTGAATGCCATTTTGAGCTGGTTTTTATCTGCGTCTTCAGACATTTCCGGCGGAATATCCAGAACATTTAGCCACAGCACCGTTTCACGATCTTTTGGGTATTTCGCGCTCGCGCCTTCTGTCTGAAATATGCGAAAAATTTTCCCTTTTTGACCGTTAATTCTGGCCGCAGGTGGGGTGATAAAGAAAGGCACATCTTCTTTGGTGATGCCGTCAGTCTTATCGGTGCTGGAAAGCCACACCTGAACCAGTTCGGGCGTTTTGCTGACGTTATTAATACGAATAGTTTGTTCTTTCTCCCCGGCGTTGAATGCCACGCGGGTCGTCATAATTTGAATCGTTGCACTGGCCGTAAAGGAGAAGGCCAGAGTCATAATTAATACAGAAGATTTAACAAGTTTTTTAAACATCTGGCCTAATCCTTTAGGTGATACTTTCAGCGGGTAAACCCGCCAGACGCACGATTACTGATATTTAATGGAGTACACAACGTCGGTCGACACTTGACCCGCAGTAGATGCACCGCCCGTCGCTACATATTGTGCCCAGTAATCAAAACGAGCCGTATTACCGGAAACCGTAACGGTTTTAGCGTTATTGTTTGCCGTGTTGAGGTTCATAATCGCTTTTGACGAATCCAATAAACCAACCTGGACTTTCTCCGCACCACCAGACCCTGTAGCTACGGTGTTTTTCAGGTTACCGGTGGTGGTATCAATATTAGTGCTTTGCGCCAGTTCGAAGAATACGCTGGCAATTTTGCCATTGGTACAATTCGCGCCGCTTAAGGTAATATGGAATGGTGTATCGCCCGCGCGCTGTCCATCCGTTGCAAGTGCGGTTGCACTAATAGACGGCAAATGAACGGTAAAATCAGGGGAAGACGATTCGCCCTGTGCGTCGCCGCCGGTAATAGTACAGGTTGCGTCGCTGATGGTGCCTTCAAAGGTAATAGTGCCATCTTCTGCTGCCGCGGCGTTACCGATGGTTGAAAGAATGGCCAGGATTGCCAGCCTAGATAACTTATTCATAAAAATATCCATATAATGTTATTTGGGGTTGCATTGTATATAGAACCTCTCCTCCATCGCTATCGCTTAAACATAAATAAATTCCTAATTTGAAAATGATGCATTTATTAAATCTATGGTTTGAGTTTTTCTTCGCTAAATTAATCGCATATAAAGCGACGGAATTCCTGACTTTAGAAAAAATAAATTATAAAAATGAATTTTATTTGCATGATGAATGCTTTGAGGGCGAAAAACCCGGAAATGCAATTGATTTATGTTTTGAAAAGTGAGCTTGAATCTTCACGTTCCAGAAGCTAGCATTAGGCAAAAGCAGTAAGGACATCAATCCCTTCCTCGTCGGGTTTAACGACGCGGAGGGGATTTTTTTTCATCTGTATCTAATATATCGACTTTAAAAGAGGTCAGGACATGAGCACTTTAGGTCATCAGTACGATAACTCTCTGGTATCTAACGCGTTTGGTTTTTTACGTCTCCCGATGAACTTCCAGCCATACGATAGCAATGCTGACTGGGTGATCACCGGTGTTCCGTTCGACATGGCAACCTCTGGTCGTGCCGGTGGCCGTCATGGCCCGGCAGCGATCCGTCAGGTGTCGACTAACCTGGCCTGGGAGCATAACCGCTTCCCGTGGAACTTCGATATGCGTGAGCGTCTGAACGTGGTGGACTGTGGTGACCTGGTTTACGCGTTTGGTGATGCTCGTGATATGAGCGAAAAACTGCAGGCCCATGCCGAAAAACTGCTGGCGGCGGGTAAGCGTATGCTCTCTTTTGGCGGTGACCACTTTGTCACTCTGCCGCTGCTGCGTGCCCACGCCAAACACTTCGGTAAAATGGCGTTGGTACACTTTGATGCGCATACCGACACGTACGCGAACGGCTGTGAATTTGACCACGGCACGATGTTCTTTACCGCACCGAACGAAGGTCTGATCGATCCAAACCACTCTGTGCAGATTGGTATCCGTACTGAATTCGACAAAGACAACGGCTTTACCGTACTGGATGCGGGCCAGGTGAACGATCGCGGTGTGGACGATATTCTGGCTCAGGTTAAGCAGATCGTCGGTGATATGCCTGTGTACCTGACCTTCGACATTGACTGCCTGGATCCGGCGTTTGCACCGGGTACCGGAACCCCTGTGATCGGCGGCCTGACGTCCGATCGCGCCATCAAACTGGTTCGTGGTCTGAAAGATCTGAACATCGTTGGTATGGATGTGGTGGAAGTGGCTCCGGCTTATGATCAGTCAGAGATCACGGCGCTGGCAGCGGCAACTCTGGGGCTGGAAATGCTTTACCTCCAGGCCGCGAAAAAAGGCGAGTAAGTTGTCAGCCGGGTAGGGCGAAGCCGCCACCCGACTTTCGTCTATAAAAAAGGAGGCAAATATGCCTCCTTTTACATTATTTGATTCCGTCAGCGGCCATACGATCGCGAATATGTTGCGCACGCTCTTCTGAGGCTGGGTGGTCGTCAAACATGGAGCTTTGGCGTCCTGCTTCCTGCTTTGCCAGTTTCTCGAAGCTGGTGGCTAAACCTGATGGGTTAATCCCGCGTTTGCGCAACAAATCGTAAGAGTAGTCATCCGCCTCAGATTCCTGGCGTTGGGAGAACTGGGAGTTGACCAGTTTTTCACCGACGTCGCCAAGCTGAGACTGGGAAAGGCTGCCTACGATCCCACCGGCAGAGGCTGCCGCCGCGCGGATCGCGTTAGTGCCCAGCGCAACCTGCATTCCTTTCTTCACGTGACCCAGGGCAACGTGGCCCATTTCATGGCCGATCACCGCTTCGACTTCGTTGTCGTTCATCATGTCCATCAGCCCGCTGTAAACGCGGATGCAGCCGTTTGCCATCGCGAAGGCGTTTACATCCTTCGCCATGTAGACCTTGTAGTTTACCGGCTGTCCGTTGATGTTATCGCCCAGCGCGGAAGCAATCTTATTCAGACGCTGCGTGTAGGTACTATTTTCCGGGGCAATGGTGGCTTTTCCATCCATATCTTTACAGGACTGGTCGCTCAGTGCTTTAACCTGTGCGTCGCTCAGGGAATACGCCTGAAAAGCTTCTGCGCCTGAGGTCATCAGACCGTTAGAATCCATATTCTGACAGCCGCTCAGCAGGAGCGTTGTACCCAGGGCCAGCACTATTGCACGCATTTTCATGATGTTGCTTCCGTACTCGTTAATCTGAATAAAATCTTAAAAGTATACCGCCAGCGAAGCCGGGGGCTGGCTAAGTATAAGGAATATCAACAGGGCCGGGCGAGCAGATTGCGCAACATGCGAGCATGATCCAGAGATTTCTTAAGCTGCAAAAGAATGGTCCATGTACATGGCATGCCGCTTGGGTTACATTGTTGGCACTTTTTTCCGGCGTAGCCCAAAACGCGCTGTCGTCAAGGGCATGGCCTTTAACAGTCCGATCTGGAGTTAAAATGTCCTCACGTAAAGAGCTTGCTAATGCTATTCGTGCGCTGAGCATGGACGCAGTACAGAAAGCCAAATCCGGCCACCCAGGGGCCCCTATGGGTATGGCTGATATCGCCGAAGTCCTGTGGCGCGATTTCCTGAACCACAACCCGCAGAACCCGTCATGGGCTGACCGCGACCGTTTCGTACTGTCTAACGGCCACGGCTCTATGCTGATCTATAGCCTGCTGCACCTCACCGGCTACGATCTGCCAATCGAAGAGCTGAAAAACTTCCGTCAGCTGCACTCCAAAACTCCAGGTCACCCGGAAGTGGGCTACACCGCTGGCGTAGAAACCACCACCGGCCCGCTGGGGCAGGGTATTGCTAACGCTGTGGGTATGGCGATCGCTGAGAAGACCCTGGCGGCGCAGTTCAACCGTCCTGGCCACGACATCGTTGACCACTTCACCTACGCGTTCATGGGCGACGGCTGCATGATGGAAGGCATTTCTCACGAAGTGTGCTCCCTGGCAGGTACCCTGAAGCTGGGCAAACTGGTGGCGTTCTATGACGACAACGGTATCTCCATTGACGGTCACGTTGAAGGCTGGTTCACCGACGACACCGCCGCACGTTTCGAAGCCTACGGCTGGCATGTTGTGCGTGGCGTTGATGGTCACGATGCTGACTCGATTAAACGTGCAGTAGAAGAAGCGCGCGCGGTGACGGACAAACCGTCCCTGCTGATGTGCAAAACCATCATCGGCTTCGGTTCTCCGAACAAAGCGGGTACGCACGACTCCCACGGCGCACCGCTGGGCGACGCGGAAATCGCACTGACCCGTGAAGCGCTGGGCTGGAAACACCCTGCATTTGAAATCCCATCTGAGATCTATGCTCAGTGGGATGCAAAAGAAGTAGGCCAGGCAAAAGAAGCGGCGTGGAACGAGAAGTTCGCGGCTTACGCGAAAGCGTTCCCACAGGAAGCGGCTGAATTCACCCGTCGTATGAAAGGTGACATGCCGTCTGACTTCGACGCGAAAGCGAACGAGTTCATCGCTAAGCTGCAGGCGAACCCGTCTAAAATCGCGAGCCGTAAAGCGTCTCAGAATGCCATTGAAGCGTTTGGTCCTCTGCTGCCTGAATTCCTCGGCGGCTCCGCTGACCTGGCACCATCTAACCTGACCCTGTGGTCCGGTTCTAAGCCAATCAACGAAGATACTGCCGGTAACTACATCCATTACGGTGTACGTGAATTCGGTATGACTGCGATTGCCAACGGTATCTCCCTGCACGGTGGTTTCCTGCCGTACACCTCTACCTTCCTGATGTTCGTCGAATATGCACGTAACGCCGTGCGTATGGCCGCGCTGATGAAACAGCGTCAGGTGATGGTCTACACCCACGACTCCATCGGTCTGGGCGAAGATGGTCCAACTCACCAGCCGGTAGAGCAGGTGGCTTCCCTGCGCGTCACTCCGAACATGAGCACATGGCGTCCATGTGACCAGGTTGAATCCGCGGTGGCGTGGAAATACGGCGTTGAGCGTCAGGACGGTCCAACCGCGCTGATCCTCTCCCGTCAGAACCTGGCACAGCAGGAACGTACCCCAGAGCAGCTGGCGAACATCGCTCGCGGTGGTTACGTGCTGAAAGATTGCGCGGGCCAGCCAGAGCTGATCTTCATCGCTACCGGTTCTGAAGTTGAACTGGCTGTGGCAGCGTGGGAAAAACTGACTGCCGAAGGCGTGAAGGCGCGCGTGGTCTCCATGCCGTCTACCGACGCATTCGATAAGCAGGATGCCGCTTACCGTGAATCCGTACTGCCTAAAGCGGTTTCCGCTCGCGTGGCAGTGGAAGCGGGTATCGCTGACTACTGGTTCAAATACGTGGGCCTGAACGGCGCTATCGTCGGCATGACCACCTTCGGTGAGTCTGCTCCGGCAGAGCAGCTGTTCGAAGAGTTCGGCTTCACCGTTGAGAACGTTGTCGCGAAAGCGAAAGAACTGCTGTAATTGTTTGTACGGTGCGGGCTGATGCCCTCACCCCAGCCCTCTCCCACTGGGAGAGGGTGCAAACACTAAAAACGGTAACCTCTCGGTTACCGTTTTGCTTTTACCTCGCCGTAAATTATTCCACCTAAAATGTGACGCAAGTCATATAGCTCGCTTATTCATCTGGACAGACATTCCTTTTATTCCCCGATTCGCTTATTCTTGCTGAAGCGTTTCAGTCGATTAAATGTTCGACAATTGACCAATCAATCGCAGTTTGTGACAGCAAGGATTCCCCTTCGGGCGTAGCTGGATTACTCTTTCAGCCACCTCACACTCAGGGATTGCTTTGCAGGAGATTTATGACCGTACGCGTAGCGATTAATGGCTTCGGTCGCATCGGGCGTAATGTGGTTCGTGCTTTGTATGAATCCGGACGTCGGGCGGAAATAACCGTGGTGGCAATCAATGAACTGGCGGATGCTGCGGGCATGGCGCATTTATTGAAGTATGACACCAGCCACGGACGCTTTACCTGGGATGTGCGTCAGGAAAGAGATCAGCTTTTTGTGGGTGATGACGCGATTCGTGTGCTGCATGAGAACAGCATCTCCGGGCTACCCTGGCGTGAACTGGGTGTGGATGTGGTGCTTGACTGTACCGGTGTGTATGGCAATCGCGAACATGGCGAAGCGCATCTGGCTGCCGGCGCGAAAAAAGTCCTGTTTTCTCATCCCGGCAGTAACGACCTCGACGCGACCGTCGTGTTTGGCGTCAACCAGCATGAGCTGCAGGCCGAACACCGCATTGTTTCCAACGCCTCCTGTACCACCAACTGCATTATTCCGGTCATCAAACTGTTAGACGATGCGTATGGCATTGAGTCCGGCACCGTGACCACGATTCACTCCGCCATGCACGATCAGCAGGTCATTGACGCTTACCACCCGGATTTACGGCGCACGCGTGCGGCGAGCCAGTCAATCATTCCGGTGGATACAAAGCTGGCTGCTGGGATTACCCGAATTTTTCCGCAGTTCAATGATCTTTTTGAAGCGATTGCCGTGCGTGTCCCTACGATCAACGTCACCGCAATCGACCTTAGCGTAACAGTGAAAAAACCGGTAAAAGCCTGTGAAGTCAACCTGTTGCTGCAAAAAGCGGCACAGGGGGCATTTCATGGTATAGTTGACTATACGGAATTACCGTTGGTCTCAGTGGATTTTAACCACGACCCGCACAGTGCCATCGTCGATGGCACGCAAACGAGGGTCAGTGGCGCACACCTTATCAAGACGCTGGTCTGGTGTGATAACGAATGGGGCTTTGCTAACCGAATGCTCGACACCACGTTAGCAATGGCTGCTCAAGGTTTCAGGTAAGACGCATCGTGCGTCTGCAAAACTTTAAGAATCAACGAGAGGATTCACCATGTCTGTAATTAAGATGACCGATCTGGATCTGGCTGGTAAACGCGTTTTCATCCGTGCCGATCTGAACGTACCGGTTAAAGATGGCAAAGTGACCAGCGACGCGCGTATTCGTGCATCTCTGCCAACCATCGAACTGGCTCTGAAGCAGGGCGCGAAAGTGATGGTCACCTCCCACCTGGGTCGTCCAACTGAAGGCGAGTACAACGAAGAGTTCTCTCTGCTGCCAGTGGTTAATTACCTGAAAGACAAACTGTCCAACCCGGTTCGCCTGGTGAAAGATTACCTGGACGGCGTTGACGTTGCAGCCGGTGAACTGGTTGTTCTGGAAAACGTTCGCTTCAACAAAGGCGAAAAGAAAGACGACGAAACCCTGTCCAAAAAATATGCTGCACTGTGCGACGTGTTCGTGATGGATGCCTTCGGTACGGCGCACCGTGCGCAGGCGTCAACCCACGGTATCGGTAAATTCGCAGATGTAGCGTGTGCCGGTCCTCTGCTGGCTGACGAACTGGAAGCGCTGGGTAAAGCACTGAAAGAACCTGCTCGTCCAATGGTCGCTATCGTTGGTGGTTCTAAAGTTTCTACCAAACTGACCGTTCTGGATTCCTTGTCTAAAATCGCTGACCAGCTGATCGTTGGTGGTGGTATCGCGAACACCTTCGTTGCCGCTCAGGGCCACAACGTGGGTAAATCCCTGTACGAAGCAGACCTGGTTGACGAAGCCAAACGCCTGCTGGGTACCTGTGATATCCCGGTTCCAACTGACGTTCGCGTCGCGACCGAGTTCTCCGAAACCGCAACCGCGACTCTGAAGTCTGTCAACGACATCAAAGATGAAGAGCAGATTCTGGATCTGGGCGACGTTTCTGCACAGAAACTGGCTGAAATCCTCAAAAACGCAAAAACTATCCTGTGGAACGGTCCGGTTGGCGTGTTCGAATTCCCGAACTTCCGCAAAGGGACTGAAATCGTTGCTAACGCCATCGCAGACAGCGAAGCGTTCTCTATCGCAGGCGGTGGTGACACCCTGGCAGCAATCGACCTGTTCGGTATCGCTGACAAGATCTCCTACATCTCCACTGGTGGCGGCGCATTCCTCGAATTCGTGGAAGGCAAAGTACTGCCAGCAGTAGCAATGCTCGAAGAGCGCGCTAAGAAGTAAGCCATTCAAGGGCAGGGAAACCTGCCCAATTTTCAGCGCGCTTTTAAGAGCTCGCACCTTTTCTAACGGCCGAAGATACAGGACTAAGCAACATGTCTAAAATTTTTGATTTCGTAAAACCTGGCGTTATCACTGGCGATGACGTACAGAAAGTGTTCCAGGTAGCTAAAGAAAACAACTTCGCTCTGCCAGCAGTTAACTGCGTGGGTACCGACTCCATCAACGCCGTACTGGAAACTGCTGCTAAAGTTAAAGCACCGGTTATCGTTCAGTTCTCTAACGGCGGCGCTGCGTTCATCGCAGGTAAAGGCGTGAAAACTGACATTCCTCAGGGTGCTGCAATCCTGGGCGCTATCTCTGGTGCGCACCACGTTCACCAGATGGCTGAACACTACGGTGTTCCAGTTATCCTGCACACTGACCACTGCGCGAAGAAACTGCTGCCGTGGATCGACGGTCTGCTGGACGCGGGTGAAAAACACTTCGCGGCAACCGGTAAGCCACTGTTCTCTTCTCACATGATCGACCTGTCTGAAGAGTCACTGCACGAAAACATCGAAATCTGCTCTAAGTACCTGGCGCGCATGGCCAAAATGGACATGACCCTGGAAATCGAACTGGGTTGCACCGGTGGTGAAGAAGACGGCGTGGACAACAGCCACATGGACGCTTCTGCACTGTACACCCAGCCAGAAGACGTTGATTACGCTTACACCGAGCTGAGCAAAATCAGCCCACGCTTCACCATCGCAGCGTCCTTCGGTAACGTACACGGCGTTTACAAACCAGGCAACGTGGTTCTGACCCCAACCATCCTGCGTGATTCTCAGGAATACGTTTCCAGGAAACACAACCTGCCGCACAACAGCCTGAACTTCGTCTTCCACGGCGGTTCCGGTTCTTCTGCTCAGGAAATCAAAGACTCCGTAAGCTACGGCGTTGTGAAAATGAACATCGACACCGACACCCAGTGGGCAACCTGGGACGGTATCCTGCAGTACTACAAAGCGAACGAAGCTTACCTGCAGGGCCAGCTGGGCAACCCGAAAGGCGAAGACCAGCCGAACAAGAAATACTACGATCCACGCGTATGGCTGCGCGCAGCGCAGACGTCCATGGTGACCCGTCTGGAGCAGGCTTTCAAAGAACTGAACGCGATCGACGTTCTGTAATTTGAGCTGCTAACAGCATCACAAGGCCCGCATTTGCGGGCCTTTTTTTATGCTTTTTCAATACCCTGCCAGACCTGCTTTTGTGATCTGTTTGGCAAAACCGGTGCTTTTTGTTTACCCTTTACAGACCTGCCTGTCTCCATGGGGGATGGATTTTGTGTTTTGGTTTAACAAAAGGAAGAATAAATGGAACAACTCGATGTTGTAGACAGCATCAATAACGCCGGTAACTGGCTGGTGCGCAACCAGGCCCTGCTGCTGAGCTATGCCGTGAACATCGTCGCGGCGATTGCCATCATCATCGTCGGGATGATCGTGGCGCGTATTGTATCGAATACGGTTAACCGCGTGATGCTGGCCCGTCACATTGACGCCACGGTGGCTGACTTCCTCTCCGCACTGGTGCGTTACGGCATTATCGCCTTTACGCTGATTGCCGCGCTGGGCCGTGTGGGTGTGCAAACCGCCTCCGTTATTGCCGTTCTCGGTGCCGCTGGTCTGGCTATTGGTCTGGCGCTGCAGGGCTCGCTTTCAAACCTGGCGGCAGGCGTGCTGCTGGTGACCTTCCGTCCGTTCCGCTCCGGCGAGTACGTTGACCTTGGCGGCATTGCCGGAACCGTGCTGCAGGTACAAATTTTCTCAACGACCATGCGCACCGTCGATGGCCGCATCGTGGTCGTGCCGAACGGGAAAATTATCGCGGGCAACATCATCAACTTCTCCCGTGAGCCGGTGCGTCGTAACGAACTGATTATCAGCGTGGCATACGACTCCGACATCGATCAGGTGAAGTCGCTGATTACCAACATCATTGCTTCAGACGATCGTATCCTGAAAGACAAAGAGCAGACGGTTCGCCTGAATGAACTTGGCGCTTCCTCCATTAACTTTGTGGTGCGTATCTGGAGCAAAAGCAGCGATCTGCAAAACGTGTACTGGGACGTGCTGGAACGCATTAAGTGCGACTTCGACGCCAACGGCATCAGCTTCCCGTACCCGCAGATGGACGTAAACGTCAAAAAAGTCAAAGAAGCAGAATAACGTCACCCGTAGGCCCGGTAAGCGCTAGCGCCACCGGGCTTTAATTTCATAAGCTCCGCTAATACCCAATTAATATTATCCATTTCCTCTTATGTGATTCGCGCAGTATAGTCGGCTTCCAGAACAACGCTGCGAGAAAATCGTCATGCTATCTTATTATTTTCAAGGGCTTGCCTTAGGTGCGGCCATGATCCTTCCGCTCGGCCCGCAAAATGCGTTCGTGATGAATCAGGGCATCCGCCGCCAGTACCATCTGATGATTGCCCTGCTGTGCGCGGTAAGCGATTTACTGCTGATCTGCGCCGGGATTTTTGGCGGCAGCGCGCTGCTGATGCAGTCTCCGTGGCTGCTGGCGCTGGTCACCTGGGGCGGCGTGACGTTTCTGCTCTGGTACGGATTCGGCGCCCTGAAAACGGCGATGAGCAGCAACCTCGAGCTGGCGAGCGCGGAGGTCATGAAGCAGGGCCGCTGGAAGATTATCGTCACCATGCTGGCGGTGACCTGGCTAAACCCTCATGTCTATCTCGACACCTTCGTCGTGCTGGGCAGCCTGGGCGGTCAACTGGACGTTGAACCGAAACGCTGGTTTGCGCTCGGTACGGTCAGCGCCTCGTTCCTCTGGTTCTTCGGTCTCGCCATTCTGGCGGCATGGCTGGCGCCCCGCCTGCGTACGGCCAAAGCCCAGCGCATCATTAATACCCTGGTCGGCCTGGTGATGTGGTTTATCGCTTTCCAGCTGGCGAAAGAGGGGATTCATCATGTCCAGGAATTGTTCAACTAATCCTTGTCTTATGGACAACTGAACAAGACCCGCTAAGCTTGCTGGCATGCGCCCTGTTATTGGGGCACTCTTCGCAACATGGAGGAATGACAGTGAAGTTTAAAGTGATGGCCCTGGCGGCATTAGTGAGTTTCGGTGCGGTGTCGGTGCAGGCAAGCGAATTGCCGGATGGCCCGCACATCGTCACGTCAGGCACCGCAAGCGTGGACGCGGTACCCGATGTTGCAACCCTGGCAATTGAGGTGAATGTGGCGGCGAAAGATGCGGCGACGGCCAAGAAGCAGGCTGACGATCGCGTTGCGCAATACCTCTCTTTCCTCGAGCAGAACGGTGTCGGTAAAAAAGATATCAACTCTGCAAACCTGCGTACTCAACCCGATTACGACTACCAGAATGGCAAAAGCATCCTGAAAGGCTACCGTGCCGTGCGTACCGTTGAAGTGACCGTACGTCAGCTGGATAAGCTTAACTCGCTGCTGGACGGTGCGCTGAAGGCGGGTCTGAACGAAATTCGTTCCGTGTCGCTGGGCGTTGCGCAACCGGAGAAATACAAAGACGAAGCGCGTAAAGCGGCGATTGATGATGCCATTCACCAGGCGGAACAGCTGGCTTCTGGCTTTAAGAGCAAGCTCGGTCCGGTTTACAGCGTGCGTTACCACGTCTCTAACTACCAACCAAGCCCGATGGTTCGTATGATGAAGGCTGATGCCGCCCCGGTGTCCGCTCAGGAAACTTACGAGCAGCCAACCATTCAGTTCGACGATCAGGTGGATGTGGTGTTCCAGCTTGAACCTGTTGCAGCACAGCCGAAACCTGCGCAATAATCAGCAGGCCGGGTAAGGCGTAGCCGCCACCCGGCTTATTTTTTAATCCTGTCTCAACACCTTGTGCCCGTACGCCAGCAGCGCGTCAGTGACGTTGCGCATCATCCGGCTTTCCGGCGCAAAACGGTGCCAGTAAAGCATCCGGCGCTGATACAGCCCCGGCGTCAGGTCAATCAGCTCACCGCTTTTCAACTCTTTCTCAATCTGCAGATGCGGGATCATGCAGCAGGTGGTGCCCTGGCGCGCAAGCTGCACGAAGGCTTCAGACGAGTTAACGATATGACACGGCACGCTGCCCGGCGGCAGATCGAAGTTTTGCTGCAGGAACGCCTGATGCATATCGTCCAGATGGTCGAAGGCCACGGCAGGGGCTTTCAGCAGCGCCGCGCGGGTCACCCCGTTGGGGAAGTAGCGTTCGGCAAAGGCTTTTGAACCCACGAACAGGTAGTCCAGGGCGCCTAACTGATCAACAAGACAGCTTGGCAGCGCCTGAGGCTGGATACTGACCGCTCCAACCACTTCACCGCGACGCAGGCGCTCCTGGGTGCGGGTTTCGTCTTCAACCTGCAAATTCAGGCGGATAGGGGAGTCCGCGAGGACCGGCGCCAGGGCCGGCAGCAGCCAGGTTGCCAGACTATCGGCGTTGACCGCCAGAGAGAGCAGCAGCGGCGTAGAACCCGTTTGTTCGTCACCCAGCCACTCGTCTTCCAGCAGTTCAACCTGGCGCAGCAGGGCGAGGAGCTTTTGTCCTTGCTCGGTTGGACGTGGCGGTACGGTACGTACCAGCAGCGGCTGGCCGAACATATTTTCAAGCTGTTTGATACGCTGAGAGACGGCGGACTGCGTGATGCAAAGCTTTTGCGCCGCGCGCTCAAAACCTCGTTCACGAATAACTGCATCAAGTGCCTGTAGTGTTCTGTAGTCCGGACGTTTCATTGCTCTGGCTGGCTCCTTAATTTTGCTTATTCTGCACTATGACACAATTTTCCCTTTGTGGCAGACGAATTCCATTCGACGTGTTCTATAATGCGCCCTGAGTTTTCACACCACAGGCAAAACGATCATGACGCAGGATGAACTGAAAAAAGCAGTAGGATGGGCCGCTCTCCAGTACGTACAGCCGGGTACCATTGTCGGTGTCGGTACGGGATCAACCGCGGCACACTTTATCGATGCGCTGGGCACGATGAAGGGGCAGATCGAGGGCGCGGTTTCCAGCTCTGATGCTTCCACGGAAAAGCTGAAAAGCCTCGGCATTACCGTTTTCGATCTCAACGAAGTGGATCGTCTGGGGATTTACGTTGATGGTGCGGATGAAATCAACGGCCACATGCAGATGATCAAAGGCGGCGGCGCGGCGCTGACGCGTGAAAAAATCATCGCCTCCGTTGCGGACAAGTTTATCTGCATCGCGGACGCCTCCAAGCAGGTGGACATTCTGGGGAATTTCCCGCTGCCGGTTGAAGTGATCCCGATGGCCCGCAGCGCGGTTGCCCGTCAGCTGGTGAAGCTGGGCGGTCGCCCGGAATATCGTCAGGGCGTAGTGACCGACAACGGTAACGTGATCCTCGACGTTCACGGTCTGGAAATTCTCGACGCGATTGCGCTGGAAAATGCCATCAACGCCATTCCTGGCGTCGTGACTGTAGGGCTATTCGCCAACCGTGGCGCGGATGTGGCGCTGATCGGCACCGCTGACGGCGTGAAAACCATCGTAAAATGATCTGACGGGGGGAGTCCTCCCCCCGCTAAAAAATTTTTGATACGCTAAATTCGGTGACTTGTGTCACGTTTTTATGCCTCTTTTGCCGATCCTTCCGCGTTTGTAAATTTCCATAGCATTTTCCTCTGCCATTTTGCGCTGTATGACTTTCCTTCAGCGTGCCGACGCAAACGTTCATATTGCTGCAATAGTTTTTTTTGATATGTTGGCTACAGCGGATTTATATCCAGCACAACATCAGTTCAGACAAAAACAGGGTCGGGTAAATGGCAAAGGTATCACTGGAGAAAGACAAGATTAAATTCCTGCTGGTCGAGGGCGTGCATCAAAAAGCAATCGATAGCCTTCGTGCGGCAGGTTACACCAACATCGAATTTCACAAAGGCGCGCTCGATACCGAAGAGCTGAAAGCGTCCATCCGTGATGCCCACTTCATTGGCCTGCGATCCCGTACTCACCTGACTGAAGATGTGATTGCCGCGGCGGAAAAGCTGGTGGCTATCGGCTGCTTCTGCATCGGTACCAACCAGGTTGACCTGAATGCTGCCGCGAAACGCGGTATTCCTGTCTTCAACGCCCCGTTCTCCAACACCCGTTCCGTGGCGGAACTGGTCATTGGCGAACTGCTGTTGCTTCTGCGCGGCATTCCGGAGGCTAACGCCAAAGCACACCGTGGCGTCTGGAACAAACTGGCGGCGGGCTCCTACGAAGCCCGTGGGAAAAAACTGGGTATCATCGGCTATGGCCACATCGGTACCCAGCTGGGGATTCTGGCTGAATCTCTCGGTATGCATGTCTATTTTTACGATATCGAAAGCAAGCTGCCGCTGGGCAATGCCACCCAGGTTCAACACCTGTCTGACCTGCTGAACATGAGTGACGTGGTGAGTCTGCACGTGCCGGAAAATGCGTCCACCAAAAACATGATGGGTGCAGAAGAGCTGGCGTTGATGAAGCCGGGTTCACTGCTGATTAACGCCGCGCGCGGTACGGTTGTCGATATCCCTGCGCTGTGCGATGCGCTGAAGCGTAAGCACCTGGCGGGCGCCGCCATCGACGTTTTCCCGACGGAGCCTGCGACCAACAGCGATCCGTTTACCTCTCCGCTGTGCGAGTTCGACAACGTGATCCTGACGCCACACATCGGCGGTTCTACCCAGGAAGCGCAGGAGAATATCGGTCTGGAAGTGGCGGGTAAGCTGAGCAAATACTCCGACAACGGTTCTACGCTCTCTGCCGTGAACTTCCCGGAAGTGTCTCTGCCGCTGCACGGTGGTCGTCGTCTGCTGCACATCCACGAAAACCGTCCAGGCGTGCTGACCGCGATTAACCAGATCTTTGCCGAGCAGGGCGTTAACATTGCCGCGCAGTATCTGCAGACCAACTCGCAGATGGGCTATGTGGTCATTGATATCGAAGCGGATGACGATGTGGCCGAGAAAGCGCTGCTGAGCATGAAGGCCATTCCGGGGACGATTCGCGCGCGTCTGCTGTACTGATGGTGCGGTCTGTGGTGTCGGGTGACGGCTACGCCTTACCCGACCTACAACGGTCGTGCGGTCTGTGTGTCGGGTGGCGCTTACGCTTACCCGACCTACAACTTTCGAGGATTTATGTAGGCCGGGTAAGGCGTAGCCGCCACCCGGCTTTATTCTACCAAAGCCACGTTTTACTGGGCGTCACCACCGCCGGTAACGGCACATCCCATTTTTCTACCGGCAACGCCTCCACGCCCTGGCAATCATGCGCGTAGCCCACCGGCTGCAACCCATACTGCTGCCAGTTTTGCAGCGTCCGGTCGTAAAAACCACCGCCCATTCCCAGGCGCTGTCCCTGCTCATCAAACGCGACCAACGGCGTAATCAGCACATCCAGCTGTGACAGAGGCAGCACGTCGCGCACGTCGAGTTTCGGTTCGGTGATTTTCAGACGATTCACTACCAGCTCGCTGTGCGGGTGATAGTGCAAAAACAGCAGATTGCCTTCACTGAACGGGTGCAGCACCGGCAGGTATACCTTCTTCCCGGCGCGCCAGAGTTGCTCTATCAGCGGTTGGGTATCCAGTTCTCCATCAAATGACAGAAACAGGGCAACCGTGCGCGCCATCACGACAGGGGGATACGCCATCATACGGGCGGCGGCCTGCTGGGCAAAATGCGCTTGCTGAACGGGGGTTAACGCACGACGGCGTTGACGAATGAGCTGACGAATGTCCTGGCGTGAAGCCGAAACTTCAGGGAATTGAGTCATGGTAGTCGGTAGAAGAAAAGAGAGGGAATCTCCGAGATGCCGCCGCAGGCTGTAACCCTTGAACCCTTGGTTCAAGGTGAATGTGTCGTCATAGTTTTAAGGCTTCTCGGACGGACCGAGCATGCTCACCAACCATGGAGCGCCACATTCTTGTGGTATGAAATATCGGCTCAGGGGACTGGCCCGCTTGCGAACATCTCAGAGAAATTTTGTCTTCACAGTTACTCTACCATAGTCAACTGAGAAGTGTTATTCAAACTTGGGTCCCGGTCTTTCGGGATTGCGACCTTGATCAAGCAATGCCTGTTCTATGGTCTGCTGGAGCATTTTAATGCGCTGCTCCATGCTTGCCGCGTAGTCGCGGGTCTTCGCTTTTTCCTGAGTCAGTTCATAGCTGATGTTCAACGCGGCGATGAAAACCAGCTGCTCAGTATTTGTGACTCTAGTGCGTTCTTTTAGATCTTGCAACCGCTGATTCAAATCGTCCGCAGCCTGATTCAAAGCATCCCTTTGTTCAGGCGGACAATTCACTCGCAGTGAACGGCCAAAAATCTGGAGATCGACGGGTTGTGCAGACATGCCACCTTCCTGCTGATTGACTGCGCTGCCTTCGCCTGATGCCCCGGGGGCTGCGAAGGGGCGACACTATAGCTACCCTGATGTGAAGATACAAGCCCTTTTCTGGTATCACCAGGGTCCAAAGTGGTAGCATATCATGAAACTTCCCCCCAATGATGACGAATGCGCATGTCTATACAGAACGAAATGCCTGGTTACAAGGATTTAAACCAGTTACTGAACCAGCAGGGAGTCGGTTTAACCCCTGCCGAAATGCACGGTCTGATCAGTGGCATGCTGTGCGGCGGAAACAGCGACAGCTCATGGCAGCCGCTGATCCACGACCTCACGAATGAAGGGCTGGCGTTTGGTCACGAGCTGGCGGAAGCGCTGCGTAAAATGCATGCCGCCATCAGTGATTCGCTGGAAGACGATGGCTTCCTTTTTCAGCTTTATCTGCCTGAAGGCGACGACGTAAGCGTGTTTGATCGCGCCGATGCGCTGGCGGGGTGGGTAAATCACTATCTGCTGGGTCTGGGCGTCACGCAGCCTAAACTGGATAAAGTCACCGGCGAAGCGGGTGAAGCGATCGACGATCTGCGCAACATCGCCCAGCTTGGCTACGATGAAGACGAAGACCAGGAAGAGCTGGAAATGTCTCTCGAAGAGATCATCGAGTACGTGCGCGTGGCGGCACTGCTGTGCCACGACAACTTTACGCGCTCACAGCCGACTGCGCCGGAAGTCCGCAAGCCAACCTTACATTAAGAAAAATAACGCACAGGAGGGTGTCATGGTTATCTCGAGTCAAGAGTATTCGCGCCGCCGTCAGGCGCTGCTGACAAAAATGCAGCCGGGCAGCGCCGCGCTGATTTTTGCCGCGCCCGAAGTGACGCGCAGCGCCGACAGCGAATATCCCTATCGCCAGAGCAGCGACTTCTGGTACTTCACCGGATTTAACGAGCCGGAAGCGGTACTGGTGCTGATTAAAAGCAATGACACCCACAACCACAGCGTGATTTTCAACCGCGTGCGCGATCTGACGGCCGAAATCTGGTTTGGTCGCCGCCTGGGGCAAGAAGCCGCACCTGAAAAGCTGGGCGTTGACCGTGCGCTGGCGTTTAGCGAAATCAACCAGCAGCTCTACCAACTGCTTAACGGCCTCGACGTGCTCTATCACGCGCAGGGCGAATATGCTTACGCCGATGAGATTGTCTTCACCGCGCTGGATAAGCTGCGCAAAGGCTCGCGGCAGAACCTGTCCGCACCGGCCACGCTGACGGACTGGCGTCCGGTGGTGCATGAGATGCGCCTGTTCAAGTCTGAAGAAGAGCTGAACGTGATGCGCCGCGCGGGCGAAATCAGCGCGCTGGCGCACACTCGCGCGATGGAGAAATGCCGCCCCGGGATGTTCGAATACCAGCTGGAAGGTGAAATTCACCACGAATTTAACCGCCACGGCGCGCGCTATCCCTCCTACAACACCATTGTCGGCGGCGGGGAAAACGGCTGCATTCTGCACTACACCGAAAACGAAAGCGCGCTGCGCGACGGCGATCTGGTGCTGATTGACGCCGGTTGCGAATATCAGGGCTATGCGGGGGACATCACCCGGACCTTCCCGGTGAACGGTAAATTCTCGCCGGCACAGCGCGCGATTTACGACATTGTTCTCGAATCCCTTGAGACGGCGCTCAGGCTGTATCGTCCAGGTACCTCCATCCAGGAAGTGACCGGCGAAGTGGTGCGCATCATGATTACCGGTCTGGTCAGGCTCGGTATCCTGAAAGGGGATGTCGACACCCTGATTGCTGAAAATGCGCATCGACCGTACTTTATGCACGGCCTGAGCCACTGGCTGGGGCTGGACGTGCATGACGTTGGCGCCTACGGCACCGACCGTTCGCGCGTGCTGGAGCCGGGCATGGTGTTAACCGTGGAGCCGGGTCTGTATATCGCGCCGGATGCCGACGTGCCTGAAGCGTACCGCGGGATTGGTATTCGTATTGAAGATGACATCGTGATTACCGAGACCGGTAACGAAAACCTGACCGCCAGCGTCGTGAAAAACGCTGACGATATCGAGGCGCTGATGGCAGCGGCGCACGCATGAGCGTGATTATCGTTGGCGGCGGCATGACCGGGGCCACGCTGGCGCTGGCCATTTCGCATTTGACGCAGGGGCAGCTTCCGGTGCACCTGGTGGAAGCCGTTGCGCCGGAGGCGTCCAACCACCCCGGGTTTGATGCCCGCGCCATCGCGCTGGCACAGGGCACCTGCCAGCAGCTTTCCCGTATTGGGATCTGGCAGGCGATTGCCGACCGCGCTACGGCGATCGGGACCGTTCACGTCAGCGATCGCGGCCATGCAGGCTTTGTCACGCTGGACGCGCAGGATTACCGAATTGATGCCCTGGGTCAGGTTGTTGAGCTGCACGACGTCGGATTGCGCCTGTTCCGCCTGCTCCAGGACGCGCCGGGCGTTACGCTGCATTGTCCCGCGCGCGTGGCCAGCGTGAGCCGAAGTGACGCGTCAGTCAGCGTGACGCTGGAAAACGGCACCGTCCTTGAAGGCCAGCTTCTGGTTGCCGCGGACGGTTCGCGCTCGTCGCTCGGCACCCAGTGTGGCGTGGAGTGGCGCCAGCAGCCTTACGGCCAGGTGGCGGTCATTGCGAACGTCTCTACCGCAGCTGACCACAACGGCAGGGCCTTTGAGCGCTTTACGCAGCATGGCCCGCTGGCGATGCTGCCGATGTCGGACGGGCGCTGTTCCCTGGTCTGGTGTCATCCGCAGGATAAGGCTGAAGAGGTGAAGGCCTGGTCCGACGAACGTTTTTGTACCGAGCTGCAGAAAGCCTTTGGCTGGCGGCTGGGGCGTATTACCCACGCCGGCAAGCGGACGGTCTATCCGCTTTCGCTGACCACGGCAACTCAGTCCATCTCCCATCGTCTGGCGCTTGTCGGTAACGCCGCGCAAACGCTGCATCCCATCGCGGGGCAAGGCTTTAACCTTGGCTTACGTGACGTCATGAGCCTGGCCGAATCACTGTCGCAGGCGTGGGGCGAGCAAAAAGACTGCGGGGCGTATTCGGTGCTGAGTCATTACCAGAAGCGCCGTCAGGCGGATAAAGAGGCCACCATCGGTGTGACCGATGGCCTGGTCCATCTTTTTGCCAATCGCTGGGCACCGCTGGTTGCGGGTCGCAACCTTGGGCTGATGGCGATGGAACTATTCATTCCGGCACGTGACGTGCTGGCGCAGCGGACCCTGGGTTGGGTTGCGCGTTAAGGAGTTATCACCGTGCAAAATGTTGATGTCGCCATCGTTGGCGGCGGAATGGTTGGACTGGCATTGGCCTGCGGATTACAGGGCAGCGGCCTGCGCGTGGCGGTGCTGGAGCAAAAGCAGCCTCAGCCCGTTGCCCCGGATGCGCCGCCGGAACTCCGCGTCTCGGCCATTAATGCGGCCAGCGAAAAGCTGCTGACGCACCTTGGCGTCTGGTCAGATATTGTGGCGAACCGAGCCAGTTGCTATCACGGCATGGAAGTGTGGGATAAAGACAGCTTTGGTCATATTGCTTTTGATGATGAAAGCATGGGCTATAGCCATCTGGGCCACATCGTTGAAAACGCGGTGATCCACCACGCGCTGTGGCAGAAAGCACAGCAGTGCAGCGACGTGACCCTGATTGCGCCTGCGCAGATCCAGCAGGTGGCGTGGGGCGAAAACGAGGCGTTTATCACCTTACAAAGCAGCGACATGCTGACCGCGCGCCTGGTGGTCGGTGCTGATGGTGCCAATTCCTGGCTGCGTAATAAAGCCGATATTCCGCTGACCTTCTGGGACTATCGTCATCACGCGCTGGTGGCGACGATCCGCACCGAAGAGCCGCACGGCGGCGTGGCGCGCCAGATTTTCCACAACGACGGCATACTGGCGTTCCTGCCGCTTTCCGATCCGCACCTGTGCTCGATTGTCTGGTCCCTGGTGCCGGACAAAGCCCGGCAGATGCAGGAGGCAACGCCGGACGCCTTTAACCAGGCGCTGTGCGTGGCCTTTGATAACCGCCTTG
The DNA here is from genome assembly GCF_002952735.2 of Enterobacter sp. SGAir0187. Classification (NCBI taxonomy): domain Bacteria; kingdom Pseudomonadati; phylum Pseudomonadota; class Gammaproteobacteria; order Enterobacterales; family Enterobacteriaceae; genus Enterobacter; species Enterobacter sp. SGAir0187. The sequence continues at coordinate 3,420,863 of NZ_CP025034.2, forward strand.
GCCTGTGCACGCTTGAAAGCGAGCGACAGGTGTTCCCGTTAACCGGCCGCTACGCGCGTCAGTTTGCGGCGCACCGTCTGGCGCTGGTGGGCGATGCAGCACACACCATTCATCCGCTGGCCGGGCAGGGCGTGAACCTTGGCTTTATGGACGCGGCGGAGCTGGTCGAGGAGTTGCGTCGCCTGCATCGTGAAGGCAAAGACATCGGCCAGCATCTCTATCTGCGTCGCTACGAGCGCAGCCGCAAACACAGTGCGGCGATGATGCTGGCGGGCATGCAGGGCTTCCGCGAGCTGTTTGCCGGGGCAAATCCGGCGAAAAAACTGCTGCGCGATATCGGTCTTAAACTGGCCGATACGCTTCCTGGCGTCAAACCTCAACTTCTCCGCCAGGCGATGGGTCTTAACGACCTCCCTGACTGGCTGCGCTAACTTAGATCCCCGTCACACTTTATTTTCCCGGCCTCTGCGCCGGGGAAATTCCCTCGTTTGAAATAATCTAATTCCACGTCATTTTTCGCATTAGATTAACTAATGTCGTGTTTTTTACGATGCGGAAAATCGGCCCGTTTTTCCGCACGAAATATCACCATGTGCTAAATCCTGTTAGATCATTGTTAATTTTGTGCGGGGTTAATCGCATTTTTCCAGTGAATAACTCTGTAGGCTTTCCAGCGTTTTTTGGTCATAAGCTAATGTGATGACCTGTTTTGCCTTATGGTTAACCGCCGGTTTCGGTGGTAAGTTCAGGTAAAAGAGAACGTTTGCGTCGGTGCCCGAACGCGGGGCCGATACCGGGTTTCACGGTGAATTTTTCAACGAGGACAAGATGGCTCAACAGACTCCTTTGTACGAACAACACGTGTTATGCGGCGCCCGCATGGTGGACTTCCATGGCTGGATGATGCCGCTGCACTACGGCTCGCAGATTGATGAGCACCACGCGGTGCGCACCGATGCCGGTATGTTCGACGTGTCCCATATGACAATTGTCGATCTGCGCGGTAGCCGCACCCGGGAGTTTTTGCGTTATCTGCTGGCAAACGACGTCGCCAAACTGAAGACGCCGGGTAAAGCGCTCTATACCGGCATGCTGAATGCCTCGGGCGGCGTGATTGATGACCTTATCGTCTATTACTTCACTGAAGATTTCTTCCGCCTCGTTGTAAACTCCGCCACCCGCGAAAAAGACCTCTCCTGGATCACCCAACACGCCGAACCTTATGCCATCGACATCACCGTCCGTGACGATCTGTCGCTGATCGCCGTGCAGGGACCAAACGCGCAGGCGAAAGCCGCCTCTCTGTTTAACGACGAGCAGCGCAACGCCACCGCTGGCATGAAGCCGTTCTTTGGCGTGCAGGCGGGCGATCTGTTTATCGCCACCACCGGCTACACCGGTGAAGCGGGCTACGAAATTGCGATGCCAAACGAGAAGGCCGCTGATTTCTGGCGTGCGCTGGTGGAAGCGGGCGTGAAGCCTGCGGGTCTGGGCGCGCGCGATACGCTGCGTCTGGAAGCGGGCATGAACCTCTACGGTCAGGAGATGGATGAAGGTGTCTCTCCGCTGGCCGCCAACATGGGCTGGACCATCGCGTGGGAACCGGCTGACCGTGATTTTATTGGCCGTGAAGCGCTGGAGATGCAGCGTGAGAAGGGCACTGAACAGCTGGTTGGCCTGGTGATGAAGGAAAAAGGCGTACTGCGCGGCGAGCTGCCGGTGCGTTTTACCGATGCTGACGGCAATCCTCGCGAAGGCGTGATCACCAGCGGAACCTTCTCACCGACGCTGGGCTACAGTATTGCACTGGCACGCGTGCCGGCAGGCATTGGCGAAACGGCGGTGGTGCAAATCCGCAACCGCGAAATGCCGGTCAACGTGACCAAACCGATTTTTGTTCGCGCCGGTAAGCCGGTCGCCTAATCATTTTTATCAGGAGAACTTCAATGAGCAATGTGCCAGCAGAACTGAAATACAGCAAAGAACACGAGTGGCTGCGCAAAGAGGCGGACGGCACTTACACTGTAGGGATCACCGAGCACGCGCAAGAGCTGCTGGGCGACATGGTGTTTGTTGACCTGCCTGACGTGGGCACGACCGTTAGCGCGGGCGACGACTGTGCCGTAGCGGAGTCCGTAAAAGCGGCTTCTGATATCTACGCCCCTGTGAGCGGCGAAATCGTTGCCGTCAACGACGCGCTGAGCGATTCGCCAGAGCTGGTGAACAGCGAGCCGTATGAAGGCGGCTGGATCTTCAAGATCAAAGCCAGCGATGAAGCGCAGGTTGCCGCGCTGCTGGATGCGACCGCATACGAAGCACTACTGGAAGACGAATAACGTTGTGCCGGATGGCGCTGCGCTTATCCGGCCTACAGGTCAACGTAGGCCCGGTAAGCGTTAGCGCCACCGGGCAACAGCGTTACAGATAACTACGATTCACTGCACGTTTCAGGAACCATCGCTCATGACACAGACTTTAAGCCAGCTTGAAAACCGTGGCGCCTTCATTGAACGTCACATTGGGCCGGATGCTCAGCAACAGCAGGAGATGCTGAAGACAGTTGGCGCGGATTCATTAAACGCACTGATCGGCCAGATTGTGCCAAAAGACATCCAGCTTGCCACGCCGCCTCAGGTGGGGGAAGCCACCACGGAATTCGCCGCGCTGGCGGAGCTGAAGGCTATCGCAGGCCTCAACAAGCGCTATAAGTCTTACATTGGCATGGGCTACACCAACGTGCAGTTGCCGCCGGTTATCCTGCGCAACATGCTGGAAAACCCGGGCTGGTACACCGCTTACACTCCGTATCAGCCAGAAGTGTCTCAGGGCCGTCTGGAAGCGCTGCTGAATTTCCAGCAGGTGACGCTGGATCTGACCGGGATGGACATCGCCTCCGCTTCGCTGCTGGATGAAGCGACCGCCGCCGCCGAAGCGATGGCGATGGCGAAGCGCGTGAGCAAGCTGAAAAATGCCAACCGCTTCTTCGTCGCGGCGGACGTGCATCCCCAGACGCTGGACGTGGTGCGCACCCGCGCTGAAACCTTCGGCTTCGACGTGATTGTCGATGACGCAGACAAAGTGCTGGATCACCAGGACGTCTTCGGCGTGCTGCTGCAGCAGGTCGGTACCACCGGTGAAGTGCACGACTACGGCGCGCTGATTGGCGAGCTGAAGTCCCGCAAGGTCATCGTTAGCGTTGCCGCTGATTTTATGGCGCTGGTGCTGCTGACGGCACCGGGCAAACAGGGCGCGGATATTGTCTTCGGCTCTGCGCAGCGCTTTGGCGTGCCGATGGGCTACGGCGGCCCGCACGCGGCGTTCTTCGGCGCGAAAGATGAATTCAAACGCTCCATGCCAGGCCGTATCATTGGCGTGTCAAAAGATGCTGCCGGTAATACCGCGCTGCGCATGGCGATGCAGACCCGCGAGCAGCATATCCGCCGCGAGAAAGCGAACTCCAACATCTGTACTTCCCAGGTACTGCTGGCAAACATCGCCAGCCTGTATGCGGTATTCCACGGTCCGGCTGGCCTGAAGCGCATTGCCAGCCGCATTCACCGCCTGGCCGATATTCTGGCCTGCGGCCTGCAGCAGAAGGGCCTCAAGCTGCGCCACGCGCACTACTTCGACACCCTGTGCGTGGACGTGGCGGACAAAGCCGCCGTGCTGGCGCGCGCGAATGCAGCAGAAATCAACCTGCGCAGCGACATCCACAACGCCGTCGGCATTACGCTGGATGAAAGCACCACCCGCGATGATATCCTGAACCTGTTCAGCGTGCTGCTGGGTGACGCGCACGGTCTGGACATTGATGCGCTCGACAAAGAAGTTGCGCTCGACAGCCGCTCCATTCAGGACAGCATGCTGCGTAACGACGCCATCCTGACGCACCCGGTCTTTAATCGCTACCACAGCGAAACCGAGATGATGCGTTACATGCACTCTCTGGAGCGCAAGGATCTGGCGCTGAACCAGGCGATGATCCCGCTGGGATCCTGCACCATGAAGCTGAACGCCGCGGCAGAGATGATCCCGATCACCTGGCCTGAATTCTCCGAGCTGCACCCCTTCTGCCCGCCGGAGCAGGCGGAAGGTTATCACGTGATGATCAACCAGCTTTCCGACTGGCTGGTGAAGCTGACCGGTTACGACGCGCTCTGCATGCAGCCGAACTCCGGCGCGCAGGGCGAATATGCGGGCCTGCTGGCAATCCGTCACTATCACGAAAGCCGCAACGAAGGCCATCGCGATATCTGCCTTATCCCAAGCTCCGCCCACGGCACCAACCCGGCCTCTGCCCAGATGGCGGGCATGGAAGTGGTGGTGGTGGCGTGCGATAAGAACGGCAACATCGACCTGGCTGACCTGCGCGCGAAAGCCGAGCAGGCGGGTGACAGACTCTCCTGCATCATGGTGACCTATCCGTCCACCCACGGCGTGTACGAAGAGACCATCCGTGAAGTGTGCGACGTGGTGCACCAGTTTGGCGGTCAGGTTTACCTCGACGGCGCAAACATGAACGCGCAGGTGGGCATTACCTCGCCGGGCTTTATCGGCGCGGACGTATCGCACCTCAACCTGCACAAAACCTTCTGTATTCCGCACGGCGGTGGCGGCCCGGGCATGGGGCCTATCGGCGTGAAAGCGCACCTGGCGCCGTTTGTGCCAGGCCACAGCGTGGTTCAGATTGAAGGCATGCTGACCCGTCAGGGCGCGGTCTCTGCGGCACCGTTCGGTAGCGCCTCTATCCTGCCAATCAGCTGGATGTATATCCGCATGATGGGCGCGGAAGGGCTGAAGCAGGCGAGCCAGGTGGCCATTCTGAACGCCAACTATATTGCGACGCGCCTGAAGTCTGCCTTCCCGGTGCTCTATACCGGCCGCGACGGTCGCGTGGCGCATGAGTGCATCCTCGATATTCGTCCGCTGAAAGAGCAGACTGGCATTAGCGAGCTGGACATCGCCAAGCGTCTGATCGACTACGGCTTCCACGCGCCTACCATGTCGTTCCCGGTAGCGGGTACGCTGATGGTGGAGCCAACGGAGTCCGAAAGCAAAGCCGAGCTGGACCGCTTTATTGACGCGATGCTGGCCATCCGCATGGAGATCGACCGCGTGCAGGACGGTGAGTGGACGCTGGAAGATAACCCGCTGGTTAACGCCCCGCACACCCAGCACGAGATTGTGGCAGAGTGGAACCACGGTTATTCCCGCGAGCTGGCGGTCTTCCCGGCAGGTGTGACGAACAAGTACTGGCCGACCGTGAAGCGTCTCGATGACGTCTACGGCGACCGTAACCTGTTCTGCTCCTGCGTACCGATGAGCGAATACCAGTAATAGTGCTGATGTAGTAACGTAGGCCGGGTAAGGCGAAGCCGCCACCCGGCTTTTTTATTGGGAGAAGAAAATGGGCATTGCACTGGTCACCGGCGCCAGCCGCGGCATCGGGAAAGCCACCGCGCTGCAGCTGGCTCGCGAAGGCTACACCGTGGCGGTGAACTATCATCACAACATTAACGCCGCGCAGGACGTCATCAGGCAGATTGTGGATGCGGGGGGGCAAGCCTTTGCTGTACGTGCAGACATCAGCGATGAAGCTCAGGTGCTGGCGATGTTTAACAGTCTCGATCGCGAAGGCGAGCCGCTGACCGCGCTGGTCAATAATGCGGGGATCCTGTTTGAGCAATCCACCATCGAGAATCTCTCCGCCGAGCGCATTAACCGTGTCCTGGCGACCAACGTCACGGGCTACTTCCTCTGCTGTCGGGAAGCGGTAAAACGCATGTCCTTCAAACATGGCGGCAAGGGCGGGGCGATAGTAAATGTCTCTTCCGCGGCGTCCCGTCTGGGCGCGCCGGGTGAATATGTGGATTACGCCGCGTCCAAGGGGGCGGTGGATTCGCTGACAACGGGTTTATCGCTGGAGGTCGCAGCGCAGGGCATTCGCGTTAACTGCGTCCGGCCGGGTCTGATCTATACCGATATCCATGCTTCCGGCGGAGAGCCGGGGCGAGTGGATCGCGTAAAATCGTTACTGCCGATGCAGCGCGGCGGCCAGCCGGAAGAGGTCGCCCAGGCGATTGTCTGGCTGCTGAGCGAAAAGGCGTCGTACGTGACGGGGAGTTTTATAGAGCTGGCGGGCGGGAAGTAAACCCCTCACCCTAACCCTCTCCCCAAAGGGGAGAGGGGATCAATCGTAGGCCGGTGCAAGCGTAGCGCCGCCCGGCGTTACGGCGTTAAAGTTTCTCGCCGTTGCTGGCAATCACGCCTTTATACCACTCGAAGCTCTTCTTACGGGAACGCGACATGTCGCCCGTACCGTCGTCGTGCTTGTTCACGTAGATAAAGCCGTAGCGTTTGCTGTACTGGCCGGTGGTGAACGACACGCAGTCGATACAGCCCCATGGCGTATAGCCCATCAGATCCACGCCATCGTGGGTGACGGCCTTGATCATCTCTTCCACGTGGGCACGCAGGTAGTCGATGCGATAGTCATCGTTAATGCTGCCGTCTTCTTCCACCTTGTCGTAGGCGCCGAAGCCGTTTTCCACGATAAACAGCGGTTTCTGGTAACGCTCGTACAGTTCGCACAGGGAATAGCGCAGGCCTACCGGGTCAATCTGCCAGCCCCAGTCGGAGGCCTTCACGTGCGGGTTTGGCACGCTGCCTTCGAAACCGGAAATGGCATCGCCGGTACCGCCTTCCGCTTTCACCGCGTTGGTCATGTAATAGCTGAAGCCCAGGTAGTCGCAGGTGCCTTCACGCAGGATCTGCTCGTCATCCGCTTCCATTTTAATGGAGAAGCCACGACGCTCCCATTCGTTCAGCACGTAGGACGGGTAGTAACCCCGCAGTTGTACGTCGGTAAAGACATAGCGCTCGCGCATGGATTCCTGGGCGAACATCACGTCTTCCGGTTTGCAGGAGAACGGATAGAGCGCCACCATCGCCAGCATGCAGCCGACTTTCATCTCCGGGTTGATGCGGCGCGCGGCTTTCACCGCCAGGGCACTGGCCACAAACTGGTGGTGCAGGACCTGATACATGGTCTCTTCCGGATTTTCATGTTCGGTGTAGACCACGCCCGAGCAGCAGTAGCCGAACAGCGGCGCGCGCCAGTTACGCTGGTTGTTGATTTCGTTGAAGGTCATCCAGTATTTGACCTTGTTTTTGTAGCGCTCAAAGACCACTTCCGCGAAGCGCACAAAGAAATCGACCACTTTACGGTTGGTCCAGCTACCGTACTCCTTCACCAGGTGCAGCGGCATTTCGAAGTGGGAGAGGGTGATTACCGGTTCGATGTTGTATTTCAGCAGCTCATCGAACATGTCGTCGTAAAACTTCAGCCCTTCTTCGTTTGGCTGCGTTTCATCACCGTTCGGGAAGATACGCGTCCAGGCAATAGAGGTGCGGAAACACTTGAAGCCCATCTCGGCAAACAGCTTGATGTCTTCTTTGTAATGGCCGTGGAAATCAATCGCCTCATGATTGGGATAATATTTCCCCGGCACCACGTCCTGCGTGATTTCGCGCGGCACGCCGTGTGCGCCGCCGGTTAATACGTCGCAAATGCTTGGCCCTTTGCCGCCTTTGTTCCAGCCGCCTTCAACCTGGTGAGCGGCAACCGCGCCACCCCATAAAAAATCTTTTGGTAAGGTCAGTTTTTTCATCGCTGCTATTCTCAATAAATGGCTTATTGGCATCGAGTCTAGCAAAGCGAAATTAAATGTCACGATATAACAAGGTGTGCATAATGTGATTTGTCACATCAAAAAAACAGGGTGTTTTATTCTGCAAGTTTCTTCGCCAGCTTACGGCCGAGAGATTCCAGAATATAGATGACGGGAATTTGCGTGGTGATATCGTAGACGCCCGCAATACGCGTCTGGGGAACGTGCCAGGAGAGATTAAAGTCCGCCAGTTTTGCGAGACGCGAGTGCTCGTGGCTGGTAATGGAGAGCACCTTGCAGTGATGCAGGCTAAACTGGCTGGCGAAGCGCAGGATCTCCTCGGTCTCACCCGAGACGGAGAGCACAATCGCCAGCGCATTTTTCGCCATGTCATTGGTGACCGGGAAATAAGGGTCATCAATATGGTTACTGAATTTTCCGATATTAGAAAAGAAACGTGCGCCATATTTTGCCAGCGAGCCTGACGTTCCTGCGCCGACAAATATAATGCGTTCCGACGATAAAATAATATCGACCGCATCATCTAGTAACGCATCGAACTCTTCATTATTTACGCTTTTAAAGAAGCTGATTATTTCGCTGGCGCCGAAATTCGCCTGCTGGGGCTCGTTCTGTTCAAGATAAAGCTTAAAGCGTACGCGAAACTCCGAGTAGCCTTCGCAGTTAAGCTTGCGGCAAAAGCGCAGGATAGTGGTCGTCGAGACATCCGCCGCATCCGCCAGCTCGCGGATGGTCATGTACATGACTTTGTCACGGTTTTTAATGACATAGTTGTAGACCATCATCTCCAGGTTATTGAGACTGGCAATGGCGGAGTGGGTAAACATACTCACAATGGTATAACTCTTATTCAGACCTCATCTATCCATCATAACATGCGGCCAGACGGCAGGATCCATTTTTATGCTCTTGATTCTTAATGGTTAAATTTTAATGTGAACAAATGTTAGGTGAAAAATTCATTTATGCCTATGATTTTTAGGTATAAATCCTGAAGTGAAATTATTTTAGCTAACAGGTGTTCACTGGAATCATTCTCAGTTAGCATAGTGATGCGATGAATAATCATCTTTTGTTTTCCCGGAGTTTTGTATGGTGAGTAGACCATTAATCGCACAGGGATATTCGCTGGCTGAGGAAATAGCCAACAGCATCAGCCACGGCATTGGCCTGGTGTTTGGGATTGTCGGTTTAGTGTTATTGCTGGTGCAGGCGGTCGATGCCAATGCCAGCGCAATGGCTATTACCAGCTACAGCCTGTATGGCGGGAGCATGATCCTGCTGTTTCTGGCCTCGACGCTGTATCACGCGATCCCGCATCAGCGGGCAAAGATGTGGCTCAAGAAGTTTGACCACTGCGCTATCTACCTTCTTATTGCAGGCACCTACACGCCGTTTCTGCTGGTGGGGCTCAACTCACCGCTGTCGCGCGGCCTGATGATTGTTATCTGGAGCCTGGCGCTGCTCGGGATCCTGTTTAAACTGACCATCGCGCACCGGTTTAAGGTGCTGTCGCTGGTCACCTATCTGACCATGGGCTGGCTGTCGCTGATCGTGGTGTACCAGCTGGCAATCAAACTGTCGATAGGGGGCGTCACGCTTCTGGCCTTAGGCGGCGTGGTGTATTCGCTCGGCGTCATTTTTTACGTCTGCAAGCGCATTCCATACAACCATGCCATCTGGCACGGCTTTGTGCTGGGCGGCAGCGTGTGCCACTTTTTGGCGATTTATTTGTACGTGGGGCAGGCGTAGTTTTTTGTCGGGTGGCGGATTCGCCTTACCCGACCTACGGGATTTGTAGGCCCGGTAAGCGCAGCGCCACCGGGCGGTACAGCATCACTCTTCCAGTGAATACGGCAGAGGCTCGATGCTCAGCGTGTTCACATCGTCACGCACGCGGAACACGCTGTCCGCTTCCATGTCGTTGTTCATAACGGCCTGCACCAGAAGACGTCCATCATCCAGCTGTACGGCGGCTAATACGGTGCCGGTACGGCGCCAGTTTTCACCCATCTTCAGCTCTAAATCTTCCCCTGCTTCAGGTACGCGGCTGGCATGGCCCGCGAGTGTCCATAGCGCGCGTTTGTTTGCCCCGCGGAATTTCGCACGTGCGACCATCTCCTGGCCGGTGTAGCAGCCTTTTTTAAAGCTGATGCCGCCCAGCGCCTGCAGGTTCGTGGCCTGAGGAATAAACTGCGCGCTGTTTGCGGCGTCAATGATCGGCAGACCCGCTTCGATGTTCAGCGCCAGCCACTGCTGGCTGTTGTTAAGCTGCGCTTCGCCGCGCAGCGCCTCGGTGACGCGTTCGGCAGCTGCCGCATCCGTAACTAACAGAAAACGCTCTGCCGGGTGTTCAAACCACAGGATAGAGGTGGCGCCTTCGCTGACGAGCTGCTTTTCAGCATCCGGCAGTTCGCTGAACAGATTTTTCAGCGCCGCACGCGCCTGGAAGCCAGCCACACCCAGCAGGACATGTTCGTCGTCCGGGGCGATAGTGACTTTGGAGAAGACCGCGTATTTTTTCAGCTCTTTGAGCTGGGCGTCACGCAGGCTGCGGCGCTCAATAAAGGCAAAACCGTCCTGACGGCGGAACAGACGCAGGTTGCTCCACATTTTGCCTTTTGGATCGCAATGGGCGGCCAGCAGGTGCTGGTGTTCGGTCATCTGACTGACGTCGGCGGTCACCTGGCCCTGCAGATATTTTTCGGCGTCGGCACCGGTGAGCGTCGCCAGCGCCCAGTCATCAAGAGAAATAAGCGTCAGCGGCAGACGCGCAGAGGCGGCGGGCTGGCGAGGAGAAAATGGTGTAAAGGCCATAACGATATCCTGAATTGCTTAACGCTTTGATAATGCCTAATGGTAAAAGAGCCTGCAGGCAATGCAAGCGCTTTCAACAGGCCATTTGTGCCATAAATCGGTTGTGCGTAATACCACGCAAAATAATGTAATCCGCTGTCTTTGTAGGGATTATTCTGGAAGCCTGCTCGTCGATCGCAATATTCCAGTAATGAAACGCTCAAAAACACGTTACACTAGCTGGTGTCCCCGTAGAGAAATAAAGAACACTGAATGGGGTACCGACTGTGCCAAACGTAATGCAGGAAACTGAACATGGATATTAACAACAAGGCCCGTATTCACTGGGCGTGCCGTCGCGGCATGCGTGAACTTGATATTTCCATCATGCCTTTCTTCGAATATGAGTATGACACCTTAAGCGACGATGATAAGCGTCTGTTTGTTCGCCTGCTTGAGTCTGACGATCCGGATTTATTCAACTGGCTGATGAACCACGGCAAACCCGCCGACACCGAGTTGCAACGGATGGTGCAATTAATTCAAACACGGAATCGGGAACGTGGTCCTGTGGCAATCTGATCTTCGCGTCTCGTGGCGCTCGCAGTGGATGTCTTTGTTGCTCCACGGGCTGGTTGCGGCCATCGTTTTACTCATGCCGTGGCCGCTCAGCTATACGCCGCTGTGGCTGCTATTACTTTCGTTTGTTGTTTTTGACAGCGTACGCAGCCAGCGTCGCATTAATGCCCGTCAGGGAGAGATCAAGTTACTGATGGATTCCCGCCTGCGCTGGCAGGGAAAAGAGTGGGATATTCTCGGTATGCCCTGGATGCTCAACTGCGGCATGATGTTACGGTTACGCAAGGTGGACGGCGGGCGTTGCCAGCATCTTTGGCTGGCGGCTGACAGTATGGATGCTGCCGAGTGGCGAGACCTGCGCCGGATGCTGTTGCAACAGACGACGCAGGGGTAATGCGCGTTAGCTAAACTTTTCTGCCATTTCGCCCAGAATCTGCTCGCACCAGGTTTGCAGACGTTCATCGCTAAGATCGTACTGGTTGGTTTCATCCAGCGCGAGCCCAACAAACAGCTCGCCGTCGGCAATAATCGGTTTTTTACTGGTGAACTCGTAACCTTCGGTTGGCCAGTAGCCGATGAACGACACCCCTTTCGGCGCCAGCTTGTCGTGCAGCATGCCGAGCGCGTCCAGGAACCACTCCCCGTAACCCAGCTGATCTCCCATCCCGTACATGGCAACAATCTTGCCGTCGAGATTGACTGAATCGAGTTGATCCCAGATGGCTTCCCAGTCTTCCTGTATCTCACCAAAGTCCCAGGTTGGGATGCCCAGGATCAGCACATCGTACTGTTCCATCAGCGCGACCGCGTCATCTTTCAGGTTATGCAACGTCACCAGTTCCGGGCCAATGATGTCGCGAATTTTCTCTGCCGCCATTTCGGTGTAGCAGGTGCTGGAACCATAGAACAGACCAATATTCATCGCGTAACTATCTCAATTCTTGCGTTGACTTTGCGCGTAGTGTACCAGAAACCGGTCACAATCAGGCATAATGACCTGACTGCAGAATCAAAGGGGCTGATGTGGAAAAGGATCTCGCACTCGTTGAACAGTTTCTCGACGCGCTGTGGCTGGAAAAAAATCTGGCCGAGAATACGCTCAGTGCCTATCGGCGCGATCTTACCATGCTGGTGGAGTGGCTGGCCCGTCGGCAGCTCTCGCTGGCGAGCGCGCAAAGCGACGACCTGCAGGCGCTGCTCGGTGAACGTGTAGAAGGGGGCTACAAAGCGACCAGTTCTGCGCGCTTGCTCAGCGCCATGCGTCGGCTGTTCCAGCATCTCTACCGTGAGAAGATCCGCGAAGACGATCCCAGCGCGCTGCTGGCATCCCCAAAACTTCCGCAGCGGCTGCCGAAAGATCTCAGCGAAGCACAAGTTGAGAGATTATTACAGTCACCGGCAGTTGACCTGCCGCTGGAGTTACGCGATAAAGCCATGCTTGAGCTATTGTATGCTACCGGCCTGCGCGTTTCGGAACTGGTTGGCCTGACGATGAGCGACATCAGCCTGCGTCAGGGCGTGGTGCGCGTCATCGGTAAAGGAAACAAGGAAAGGCTGGTTCCGCTGGGCGAAGAGGCGGTTTACTGGCTGGAAACGTATCTGGAGCACGGTCGCCCGTGGCTGCTCAACGGCGCGTCTATCGACGTTCTGTTTCCGAGCCAGCGCGCACAGCAGATGACGCGGCAAACGTTCTGGCATCGCATTAAACATTACGCCACACTGGCCGGTATCGACAGTGAAAAGCTTTCGCCGCACGTATTGCGTCATGCCTTCGCGACGCATCTGCTCAACCACGGCGCGGATTTACGCGTGGTGCAGATGCTGCTGGGACATAGCGATCTTTCCACGACGCAAATTTACACCCATGTCGCGACGGAACGCCTGCGGCAGCTACACCAACAGCACCACCCTCGTGCGTGAGTGCCGACGAATTGTAACAGGATCAACTATGAAAAAGAGTTTCGCGCTGTTCACCCTGCTGGCAGCCTCCTTTACCGGTTTCGCCCATGCGGACGACGCCGCTATCAAACAATCGCTCGCTAAGCTTGGCGTCACCAGCAGCGATATTCAGCCAGCACCGGTCGCCGGAATGAAAACGGTACTGACCAACAGCGGCGTGCTGTACGTCACCGAAGACGGTAAACACATTATTCAGGGGCCAATGTACGACGTGAGCGGCGCGCAGCCGGTGAACGTCACCAACCAGCTGCTGATGAAAAACCTGAACGCGCTCGAAAAAGAGATGATCGTTTATAAGGCGGCGCAGGAAAAACACGTCATTACCGTCTTCACCGACATCACCTGCGGCTACTGCCACAAGCTGCATGAAGAGATGAAAGATTACAACGCGCTGGGTATTACCGTGCGCTATCTGGCCTTCCCGCGCGCGGGCGTACAGAGCCAGCCAGAGCAGGACATGAAGGCCATCTGGTGTGCGAAAGACCGCAACAAAGCCTTTGATGATGCGATGAGCGGAAAAGAGGTTAAGCCAGCCTCCTGCGATATCGACATTGCTAACCACTACGCGCTGGGCGTGCAGTTTGGCGTGAGCGGTACGCCAGCGATTGTCCTGAGCAACGGGTATGTCGTTCCGGGTTATCAGGGACCAAAAGAGATGAAAGAGTTCCTCGACGCGCACCAGAAACAGGTTAGTGGTAAATAATCCGCGTGAAAGCCCCGATAAAATTGCGCCGCCGCGAGGCGGTTGAACCGGTTGATTTACCGGACGATCTCCCGCCGCTGCTGAAGCGCCTCTACGCCAGCCGCGGCGTGCGTCGCGCTGAAGATCTTGAACGCAGCGTGAAAGGGATGCTGCCCTGGCAGCAGCTGAACGGCATCGAAAAAGCCACTGAAATGCTCTGCAACGCGCTGCGTGAGAACACGCGTATTGTGGTAGTAGGGGATTTCGACGCCGACGGCGCCACCAGCACCGCGCTGAGCGTGCTCAGCCTGCGCGCGCTGGGCTGCGATAACGTCACGTATCTGGTGCCGAACCGTTTTGAAGACGGCTACGGACTCAGCCCGGAAGTGGTCGATCAGGCCCACGCCCGCGGTGCGCAGATGATCATGACCGTCGATAACGGGATCTCTTCCCATGCGGGGGTTGATCATGCCCACGCGCTGGGGATCCCGGTGCTGGTTACCGATCACCATCTCCCCGGTGAAACGCTGCCTGCCGCCGAGGCGATTATTAACCCCAACCTGCGCGACTGTGATTTTCCGTCGAAATCCCTCGCGGGCGTAGGCGTGGCGTTTTATCTGATGTTGGCGTTGCGTACCCTGTTACGCGACAAGGGCTGGTTCGAATCCCGCGGTATTGCCGTACCAAACCTGGCCGAATATCTCGATCTGGTGGCACTGGGTACCGTCGCTGACGTGGTCCCGCTCGACACCAATAACCGCATTTTGACCTGGCAGGGCCTAAGCCGCATTCGCGCGGGCAAGTGCCGTCCTGGGATCAAGGCGCTGCTTGAAATCGCCAACCGCGACCCGCTCAAGCTGGCGGCAAGCGATTTGGGCTTTGCCCTTGGGCCGCGCCTGAACGCGGCAGGAAGACTGGACGATATGTCCGTCGGCGTCGCGCTGCTGCTATGCGACAACATCGGTGAAGCGCGCGTGCTGGCCAACGAGCTGGACGCCCTGAACCAGACACGTAAAGAGATTGAGCAGGGGATGCAGGCCGAAGCGCTGACCCTGTGTGAAAAGCTTGAACGCAGCGGCGATACGCTGCCGGGCGGCCTGGCGATGTACCATCCCGAGTGGCATCAGGGCGTGGTCGGCATTCTGGCGTCGCGCATCAAAGAGCGCTTCCACCGTCCGGTGATCGCGTTCGCACCCGCGGGCGACGGCACGCTGAAAGGCTCTGGCCGCTCGATTCAGGGGCTGCACATGCGCGACGCGCTGGAACGTCTCGATACGCTGTATCCGGGCCTGATGATCAAGTTCGGCGGCCATGCGATGGCGGCAGGCCTGTCGCTGGAAGAGGCGAAATTCGACGAGTTCCAGCGCCTCTTCGGAGAGCTGGTCACCGACTGGATTGACCCGGCACTGCTGCAGGGTGAAGTGGTGTCCGATGGCGAGCTTTCACCGCTTGAGATGACGATGGACGTGGCGCAAATGCTCCGCGATGCCGGTCCATGGGGGCAGATGTTCCCGGAGCCGCTGTTCGACGGCCGTTTCCGCCTGCTGCAGCAGCGCATCGTCGGCGAGCGTCATCTGAAGGTGATGGTTGAACCGGTCGGCGGCGGCCCGCTGCTGGACGGCATTGCCTTTAACGTTGACACGGCGGTATGGCCGGACAACGGCGTACGCGAGGTCGAGCTGGCGTACAAACTGGACATCAACGAGTTTCGCGGTAACCGCACCCTTCAGATCATCATCGACAATATCTGGCCAATTTAGCGGCAGTAATCTCTATAAAAAAGGGCGTGGATTCGGTACAATCCCGCTCTTATCACCGCATTTTGACAAGTCCATAAAAGAAAACAGACCATGTTTGAAATTAATCCGGTAAAAAACCGTATTCAGGACCTCACGGAGCGCTCTGACGTTCTTAGGGGGTATCTTTGACTACGATGCCAAGAAAGAGCGTCTTGAAGAAGTAAACGCCGAGCTGGAACAGCCGGACGTCTGGAACGAACCTGAACGCGCACAGGCGCTGGGTAAAGAGCGTTCCTCTCTCGAAGCTATCGTAGATACGCTGGATCAAATGGCCCAGGGGCTGGAAGATGTTTCCGGTTTGCTGGAGCTGGCCGTCGAAGCCGACGACGAAGAAACCTTTAACGAAGCCGTAGCAGAACTCGACGTGCTGGAAGAGAAGCTGGCGCAGCTTGAATTCCGTCGCATGTTCTCCGGCGAATACGACAGCGCTGACTGCTATCTCGATATTCAGGCAGGTTCTGGCGGTACCGAAGCGCAGGACTGGGCCAGCATGCTGATGCGCATGTACCTGCGTTGGGCAGAAGCGCGCGGCTTCAAAACTGAAATTATCGAAGAGTCTGAAGGTGAAGTGGCCGGTATTAAATCTGTCACCATCAAGATCATCGGTGATTACGCCTACGGCTGGCTGCGCACTGAAACCGGCGTTCACCGTCTGGTGCGTAAGAGTCCGTTCGACTCCGGCGGCCGTCGTCATACCTCCTTCAGCTCCGCGTTCGTTTACCCGGAAGTTGATGAAGATATCGATATCGAAATTAACCCGGCGGACCTGCGTATTGATGTTTACCGCGCATCCGGCGCGGGTGGTCAGCACGTTAACCGTACGGAATCGGCGGTGCGTATTACCCACATTCCAACCGGGCTGGTAACGCAATGCCAGAACGACCGTTCCCAGCATAAGAACAAAGACCAGGCCATGAAGCAGATGAAAGCGAAGCTTTATGAGCTGGAGATGCAGAAGAAAAATGCTGAGAAACAGGCGATGGAAGACAACAAGTCTGACATCGGCTGGGGCAGCCAGATCCGTTCTTACGTCCTTGATGACTCCCGCATCAAAGACCTGCGTACCGGGGTTGAAACCCGCAACACGCAGGCGGTGCTGGACGGCAGCCTGGACCAATTTATCGAAGCAAGTTTGAAAGCAGGGTTATGAGGAACCAACATGTCTGAACAACAAGCACAGGGCGCTGACGCGGTAGTCGATCTTAACAACGAACTGAAAACCCGTCGCGAGAAGCTGGCAGCGCTGCGCGAGCAGGGCGTGCCGTTCCCGAACGATTTTCGTCGTGACCACACCTCAGACCAACTGCACGCTGACTTCGACGCGAAAGAGAACGAAGAGCTGGAAGCGCTGAACGTTGAAGTGGCCGTTGCGGGCCGCATGATGACCCGTCGTATCATGGGTAAAGCCTCCTTCGTGACCCTGCAGGACGTTGGCGGCCGTATCCAGCTGTACGTTTCCCGTGACGATCTGCCGGAAGGCATCTACAACGAGCAGTTCAAGAAGTGGGACCTGGGCGATATCCTGGGCGCGAAAGGTAAACTGTTCAAAACCAAGACCGGTGAACTGTCTATCCACTGCACCGAGCTGCGTCTGCTGACCAAAGCCCTGCGCCCGCTCCCGGACAAATTCCACGGCCTGCAGGATCAGGAAGCGCGCTACCGTCAGCGCTACCTGGATCTCATCTCTAACGATGAATCCCGCAAGACCTTCAAAATTCGCTCCCAGATCATGGCCGGTATCCGCCAGTTCATGGTCAACCGCGACTTTATGGAAGTGGAAACCCCGATGATGCAGGTGATCCCTGGCGGCGCGTCTGCGCGTCCGTTCATCACCCATCACAACGCCCTGGACCTGGACATGTACCTGCGTATCGCGCCGGAACTGTACCTGAAGCGTCTGGTGGTTGGTGGTTTTGACCGCGTGTTCGAAATCAACCGTAACTTCCGTAACGAAGGGATCTCCGTTCGTCATAACCCAGAGTTCACCATGATGGAACTCTATATGGCGTATGCGGATTACAAAGATCTGATCGAGCTGACCGAATCCCTGTTCCGTACGCTGGCGCAGGATATTCTGGGCACCACGCAGGTTCCTTACGGTGAAGAAGTCTTCGACTTCGGCAAGCCGTTCGAAAAACTGACCATGCGCGAAGCAATCAAGAAGTACCGTCCGGAAACTAACATGGCCGATCTGGATAACTTCGATTCTGCGAAAGCGATCGCCGAAAGCATCGGCATCAAGGTTGAGAAGAGCTGGGGTCTGGGCCGTATCGTGACTGAGATCTTCGAAGAAGTGGCCGAAGCGCACCTGATTCAGCCGACCTTCATTACCGAGTACCCGGCTGAAGTCTCTCCGCTGGCGCGTCGTAATGACCAGAACCCTGAAATCACTGACCGCTTCGAATTCTTCATCGGCGGCCGTGAAATCGGCAACGGCTTTAGCGAGCTGAACGATGCAGAAGACCAGGCTCAGCGCTTCCAGGATCAGGTTGATGCAAAAGCGGCAGGCGACGACGAAGCGATGTTCTTCGACGAAGACTACGTGACCGCGCTGGAGCACGGCCTGCCACCAACGGCGGGTCTGGGGATTGGTATCGACCGTATGGTGATGCTGTTCACCAACAGCCACACCATCCGTGACGTGATCTTGTTCCCGGCGATGCGCCCGGTGAAGTAAGGCGTTAAGATGTAAAAAAAGCCCCGAAAGGGGCTTTTTTATTGCGCCGCGAAGGCTTTGAGTTTTTCGCGGGCGGTTGTCGCTTCCATGACCATCCACGGGCTAAAGGCCCAGGGCGTCGCATCCAGCGCACGGAATAGCACGTCCAGCTCAACCCACTGATAGTCCATCACTTCATCTTCGTTTATCGTCACGTCATTGGTGATGCGGGCGGCGAATACCGGGCAAATTTCGTTTTCCACGATCCCGGACGGGTCGGTTTCCCGATAGCGAAATTCAGGGGCGACGGCGGTGATATCGGTCAGCTCCGCGCCCACTTCAAAGCGGCAGCGGCGGATTATCGCCTGGACTGTCTCTTCACCCGACTGCGGGTGGCCGCACACGGAGTTGGTCCAGACGCCGGGCCAGGCTTTTTTGCTTAAGGCGCGTCGGGTGATCAGACATTCGCCTTTTGCGTTAAAAAGCCAGGAAGAGAACGCCAGATGCAGCGGGGTATGTAACGTGTGAGCGGCATATTTTTCCTGAGTGCCAATCACCATTCCCTGGTCGTTTACCAAAATAACGTGTTCTTGAATACTCATTGATGCTCCAGTGCCAAATTGCCGAGTGGTTCAGCACCATCAGCCGAAGCATTATACTGCATTCTTATACGAACGGTTTGGCTCGTAGAGCGGAAAAGGGCATGACCCCTGTTCGTTTTGGCTGTTATCATAGTGCGCCATTCACGCTGACCGAGGATCTGTTTTGTTTGCAGGAAGCCTGACGAGAAAACCCCTTACCGCTATTTTTTGCCTGACGCTGACGTTATTACTGGCGGGCTGTTCAGGGAGCAAATCTTCGGATACGGGAAGCTATTCCGGTTCGGTCTACACCGTCAAACGCGGGGACACCCTGTACCGGATTTCGCGCGCAACGGGGACCAGCGTGAAGGATCTGGCGCGTCTGAATAACCTTTCTCCGCCCTACACCATCGAGGTGGGGCAGCAGCTGAAGGTTAGCGGCGGATCGTCCTCGGGCAAAAAATCCTCTTCGAAAGGCAAAACCGCCAAAGTGACGCCGTCCTATCAGGTGCCGCAATCGTCATGGCCGCCAGTTGGACAGCGCTGCTGGATTTGGCCTGCCAGCGGTAAAGTGGTCGCCCCTTACTCACTCTCTGAAGGTGGCAACAAGGGTATTGATATCGCCGCTGCGCGCGGTACGCCGGTTTATGCCTCCGGTGCCGGGAAGGTGGTTTACGTCGGTAACCAGCTGCGCGGCTATGGTAACCTGATCATGATTAAGCATGGCGAAGACTACATCACGGCCTATGCGCACAACGACACGATGCTGGTCAACAACGGGCAGAACGTCAAAGCCGGGCAGAAGATTGCCACCATGGGCAGCACCGGTACGGATTCAGTGAAGCTGCATTTCCAGATTCGCTATAAGGCGACGGCCATCGATCCGCAGCGCTATCTTCCTGCGCCCGGCAGCAAACCGAAGTGCTAAGTGATTATTTAATCGCCGGTTAGTTGTGAAGAGACTTGTATGAAGGTGCGTAAGGTCTATAATGCCTTACGCACCTCAACGCGGGCGTAGTTCAATGGTAGAACGAGAGCTTCCCAAGCTCTATACGAGGGTTCGATTCCCTTCGCCCGCTCCAATCTCCTGAAAAATCAATAAGTTATGATTTAGCAGTTAGTTACGTTGCCCCGCTTTAGCAGGTACAACTTAAACTACCCATTGTTCTACGCCCGCACCTGTCGCGTGATTGGTCTGTGGTACAAGGGAGCATATCATCACGCTGGCGGTGGTTCAGGTTCTTACCGCGACAGCAAAACAACGAACAAAAAGCCGCATACCTGGCATAACTCCCGAACAGATTGATCATACGCATTTAAGCCCGATGTGCGGCCTTGTGGCTGCGTAAACAGGTGTATAGTGGTAAACGTACCTGCACATGATATGCAGGCCCTTCCAGCGCTTCGCTCACGCTCCGAAAGGTACACGAGCACCCTGATAAGGTGGGCTCCCTCTGACAATCTGATTTGGTTACTGGTGACTTTCGCAAAGCGAAACCAACCAGGTTGGCCTGATGCAGTCGCTATGCTCCGCTTGTTGCTTGTACCACTAACGGGGCTTTATGGCTTCTATTGCCTGAAATCTGATACATTGCACAAACATCATGTGGATTACTGTAAAGTTCATCTCTATGATTATGTGTGCCATTGCCAGTTAAGAAATGCGGAGAGGACAATATGGATGTTACTGATGAGGCTTTGTTGAGTTCTGGCTTTACACCATCGGATTTGAAGAAGATAAAGAACAACGTTGAAAGCTATGGTGGAACGTTGGGGAATGCAATCAGGGACCTGGCCAGGCGATTTATTCTTGCCGTGTGGGTTGTATCCGGTTGCCTTGCTGTATTCATTTTTCTTGTGATGTTCGCATCTGATCAGAGTGTTTTCTCTGGTGCTATTGGCCTTTCTTGTGGCGCAGCGGTTGCAATTTTTATACAACCGCCTGTACTTGCTTATAAATCCTGGCGATTCTGTAGAGCGAACAAATCTTAATTAGTACTGTAATCAGTAGCCAGAAGATCAAAAATGACTTTCGCTTTAACACCATATCCAGCGATTTTCATCGTTAGCTTAGGCTTGCTCATTGTGTCAACTTTTCGGTAGTAATCACGCGGCAGCCAACGGAATAATCGCCAGGCTCCGGGTTTCCTTGCTAAGCCGAAGATACTATAGACACTCGCCCCCAGAGTCACCGTATTATAAAGAGCTAATCCACTTTTTGGGCTAAACCCCATAAATTGTGCGGTCTCCATTGCGCCATCAGCAAAAATTCCTTCCGATTTGGATTGTTCACCATAGCGAAGATGGCTTGCTTCTTTTGTTATACCGTTAATACCATCAACAAATAAAACTGCTCCTGCAAGAACTCCAACAGGGGTCATAGTGGACATCATAACCATCCCACCAAATAATGCTGCTCCAGATACCACTATATGAATTGCCGAAATCACGTATCCGACGATTTTATTGTTTTCCCTGACAAACTCGACCTTTGCATAAAGTTGGGCGGCTCTGGTTCTTAACAAGCGTTCTTGTTCTTGCAGATTATCTGTTTCGGCACGCAGATTTTTGATGCATGAAATGCATTCTTCATCGGTTTTGGCCCGTCGTGCAGTTTCAAATTCTTTCTCTACGACCTGCCTTATCTCTTCGACAAACTTGATACGTGTTATCCCATCTTGCAAATAGAATGCTGATAGCCGATTTGCAGTTTCGACGAGTTTCCGGGCTTCCAGATTTACCATGGTATCTGACCATGTTCTGTTCCAGCCCCTGTTGAGCAGCGCAATATCCATTAAAGACTCCATCCCAAAATGTGTCTGGTCATTTTAAGTGCAATAAGGTCGAAGACAACAGGAAATACTTTCACAACCCGCCCCCGTGGGGGGCCGTCTCTTTATTCTCCCAGTTTACATCCTCCTGCTTAAAATATCCTGGTGTTGCCACTGCGTCACACCAGCGTGAAAGCTGGCTATGCTCTTAGAAAGGTATGGCTGTGAGGTAGACAGGTACTGAGTAGATTGAATCATGCACTCTATAAGCCGCCTGGTTGTGAAAGGTGTAGATGGTTCCCTTCACTGACAGATAGATCGCATCATTTTCGACTTTCCTCAATGCGTTTTTGTCCGTAGTGATCATGAAAGGCTCGTCATCGTCCTTCAGACTCTTAATAAATGATTTATCGTCTTTGTTAGCATCATACAAATAGAAACGGTAGGAAAAGCCTGTGGTGGCGCCTGCACTCGCTTCCGTGATGAATAGATTAGCCTGGTTGTTTACTTTCACCTTCTTGATAATCTCTTGCTCAAGTGGTGAGAAGTGCAGCATGTTGTAAACCCCAAAGGCGATAACAATCAACGGTATCAGAAGAAGATACCGTCTCTTAAAAACCTGTGCGTTTTGCATAGTCGATACCCGCTCTTATCCAATATTGGTCATTAGGATCATCGCCGTAAGGCGTTGAGCCATACCAATTACCAAAAGCCGCATCAGTTGTTCCTGCGCGACTTTGCGCCCATCCTGCGCCCCTAAGTAATACTTCGTCGGGAATCCCCGCAGCGTGACCAACAGCCCCGTAATGGAAGTTTCCAAAACTCTCGAACTGTCTATCGCGCTGTTTGTAATCCCATGGTCCATGCCCTCTTACCTGCTGATAAAACCATGCATAGGTGAGGGCTGACGGGCCACGATGAAAGCGAGCCATCATCATATTACTGACGATATTCACGCCTGGCGGGGCGAAAGAGGACACATCAAACGGCGGGTGAGGTGATGCCGCTAATGTTGGGTATCTCACGCTTGCGCTCTCTCATTCCATGCATCGGTGAACTGCACGTTACCATCGCAGTATTTCCATGTGATTTTTTCATAACGAAGTTCTACGCACTCAAGGTGGGTATGCTTCTCTTTGGTCGGATCTTTGGTGTCGTGCATCACTGGCGAAACGCCATCATCTTTAAGCCATAGGTAAGCTGGAATAGCCATTTTTCTTTTCCACATGTTGTTATACAAATTCATAAGAAAATTGTACCGACAGGGAAAACGGGTGGTAAATAAGTGTGTCAAATTCAATGTGTTATATTTTATTGAGTTTGAGTTAAGTTAAACTAAATACATTTCTAATGTAAAAAGGCCGCATCCCGCAGCCTTTTCCTCTCACACTCACCCTCACCCTTTCGGGAACACCCACACATGCTTCTCCGGCAGCGAAAGATGGCAGTGCTGCGGATCCCGAACCTCATGCCCATACGCACGAATGACAAAATCATCCCCCACCGTGCGGAACAGGTATTCCCAGTGGTCGCCGAGGTACATGCTGGTGAGCAGCGGCAGCTCAAGCTGATTTTCCCCTGGCCCCTCGACCACCGCCACGCGCTCGACGCGGATCACCGCCGTGGCTTCTTTACCGCTCTGCACCCCTTCACCGGCCTGGCCCCACAGCACCCAGCCTTTGCCTTCGATACGCGCTCTGCCGTCGCGCACTTCGGTGACCTTGCCGTGCAGGCGGTTGTTGCTGCCCATAAACTCGGCGGTAAACAGCGTTTTCGGCGAGCCGTACATCTCCTGCGGCGTACCCTGTTGCTCAATTTTGCCGTTGTTAAGCAGCAGGATACGATCGGAAATGGACATCGCTTCGTTCTGGTCGTGCGTCACCATCAGTGCGGACAGCCCGAGCTTGATAATCAGCTCGCGCAGGAACACGCGGGCCTCTTCGCGCAGCTTGGCGTCGAGGTTAGAGAGCGGCTCGTCCAGCAAAATCACCGGCGGGTTGTACACCAACGCACGGCCAATCGCCACGCGCTGCTGCTGCCCACCGGAGAGCTGATGCGGGTGACGTTTGCCAAGATGGCCCAGACCTAGCTGGTCCAGCACGTCCTGCACGCGCTGCTGGATCTCTTTGGCCGGCACTTTGCGCAGCTTGAGCGGATAGGCCACGTTCTCAAACACGGTTTTGTGCGGCCACAGGGCATAGGACTGGAATACCAGCCCCAGGTTACGCTCTTCCGCCGGGATCTCACTGCGCGGCGTGCCGTCGTAAACTTTATTGTTGCCAATCACAATCGAGCCCTGGGTCGGTTTTTCCAGACCCGCGACGGCGCGGAGCAGGGTGGTTTTGCCGCTGCCGGAGGGGCCTAACAGGGAGACCACTTCGCCGCGCTTCAGGTTCATGGAGACACCTTTTAAAACAGGATTGTCGCCGTAGGTTAAGTGCAGATCGTCAACCGCTAATTCAATCATGTATTTTCACTCCGAAACGAAGGGCAATGCCCAGACCTACTACGACAAGCAGGATGTTAATGAAAGAGAGCGCCGCCACGATATCAATGGCACCCGCGGCCCAGAGTGAAACCAGCATCGAGCCGATGGTCTCCGTGCCGGGCGAAAGCAGATACACACCCGTTGAGTATTCGCGTTCAAAGATCAGGAACATCAGCAGCCACGAACCGATCAGACCGTAGCGGGAGAGCGGAATGGTGACGTGGCGGGTGATCTGCCCGCGCGTCGCCCCGGTGCTGCGCGCCGCTTCTTCAAGCTCAGGCCCCACCTGCAGCAGCGTGGAAGAGATAAGCCTCAGCCCGTAAGCCATCCACACCACGGTATAGGCCAGCCAGACGCTGAAAATAGTGCTTCGCAGCGAACGCAGCCAGACGATGACGTTTTCGCGCATCCAGTCGGTCCAGGCAAACCCGGAAAGCCAGCCTGATTTCAGCGAGTTATCCAGCCACATCGGCAGGAACAGGAACACCCACAGGAACGCCAGACCCGCCAGCAGGCCAGGCACGGCGCGCGGCACCAGCACGCTGTAGTCCAGGAAACGCGTGGTGTTATCCGGCTTACGGTGCATGGCAATGCCGACAAACAGGTAGCACACCACGGCCAGCGCGCCGCCAATGACGCCAATCGCCATGGAGTTGACGATGGCGCGCAGCAGGTTGGGCTGCGCCCAGATGGTGCGGAAGGTGTTCAGAGAAAGCTCGTCCCACAGCGAAACGCCCACGCCCCAGTTGGAGATAAACGCGCGCAGCACCACGCCGAGCAGCGGAACGCCGATGGTGACGGTGAGCCAGAAGGCAATCACTCCGCCAGCCACCCAGCGCCATTTACCCAGCGGTAGCGCGCGGGCCTGCGAGGCCTTGCCCTTCATGGTGACGAAGCGGTTGGCGGTGCGCATCAGGCGACGCTGGAGCATTACCAGCGGGATGGTGATGCAGATCAGCACCACGGCAACCGCCGCCATCAGGTTATAGGATGGGGTACCCATCTTGTTCGTCAGCTTATAGAGATAGGTCGCCAGCACCATGTTGCCTTCCGGGTCGCCGAGGACCAGCATCAGGCCGAACACTTCCAGCCCGAGGAAGAACAGCAGCACGGTGGCGTACAGAATGGACGGGCGTACCATCGGCAGGCTGACGGAGGTCATCACCTGCCAGGGCGACGCGCCCGCGGTGCGCGCGGCTTCTTCCACGTCGGAGCCCACGCTGCGCAGCGCTGACGAGATATACAGATAGGCGTGTGGGACGTGCGTCAGGCCGGCGATGACCACAATGCTCGACATATCGTAGATGTTCCACGGCACGAAGCCAATCAGCGCCTCTGCCCACTGGGAGAGAAAGCCCACCGGACCGGCGGCCACCACGTAGCCGAAGCCCAGCACCATCGGTGAAACGAAAATCGGGACCAGGATCAGCGGCTCAATCAGCCGGCGACCGGGCAGGTCGGTACGCACCATCAGAAACGCCAGCACGCCGCCCAGCGGGATAGAGATAAAGACCAGCCCGAAAGCCAGAATAAAACCGCTTTTCAGGGCCTTATAAAAATCGGGGTCGGTGAAAATAAAATCAAATGATTCAAAGCTCCACTCTTTTGACGGCGAAAAGAACGGCGCGGACAGGAAGCTCTGGATCACGATAAACGACAGCGGTGTGTAGATAACCAGGGCGGTTATCAGCACGACGATGCCTCGCGGCAGGCTTTGCCACTTTCTGCGTAATGTATTCATGGGGTATCCCTGGTATTGCAGCCCAGAAAAACGAACTCAGTCGATAGGGGAGCGCGGCGGCCAGCGCCGCGCTCAGACGCTTATTTACCGGCGGCGGTACGCCACTCTTTGATGTACTCGAGGCGTTTTTTCGGCTGCAGGTATTCCAGCAGCGTTTCATCAACCGGGATCGGCTTCAGCGCGTTGCCGAGGATTTTGGTCAGGCCGTCGATATCATTCTTGCCTTCGATATCGTTACGAATGGAGGGGATGTCCGCCTGATTGGCCAGAATATTTTGCCCTTGTTCAGAGAGCACGTAGTCCAGCCACAGCTTCGCGGCATTGCTGTTTTGCGATTGCTGGCTGATGAACGACACGCGGGACAGCACCAGGGTGTAATCTTTTGGATAGGCAATGCCGAGCGACGGATCGTTCTTCGCACGCGCTTCCGCGTAGGAACCGAGGATGTTGAAGCCGATCAGGTTTTCACCGGAGGAGACGCGCTCCATCATGGTGCCGGTAGACGACTGCACCGACAGGCCACCTTTGGCGACGTCGGCCAGGGTCTTAAAGTAGTTTGGATCGGCGTTGTGATCCTGCACCGAGAGCATAAAGCCCAGACCCGATTTTTCGATATCGTAGGTGGTGACTTTGTTCTTGAATTTGTCCGTCTGGCTGGCGATAAGCTTCGCCAGTGCGGCGTGAGAATCCGGCACGTCACCGGCCGGGATCAGGCGCTTGTTGTAGATAAAGACCACCGGCTCATAGGTGGTGCCGTAGGCCTTATCTTTCCAGACCGCCCATTTCGGCAGTTGGCTTTGCTCCGGAGATTTGTACTCCATGGCGTAGTCGGTGGCGAGCTTCAGGCCGGTGTCCATCGAGGAGCTCCAGACCACGTCGCCGCTCACGCCGCCGGAAGCCTGTTCGCTAATGAAACGGTTGTACAGCTCGGTGCTGTTCATGTCGTTGTATTCGACTTTAATGCCCGGATAGGTTTTTTCGAAGCCCTGGATCAGCGGCCCGGCAGCTTTGATGTCGGTGGTGGAATAGATGACAACCTTGCCCTCTTTCGTGGCGGCATCAACCACTTTTTGATACTCAGCAGGATAACCCTGCGGCAGGGCAGGCAGTGCAGAAGCAGAGAACAGGACGGTAGCGGTAAGCAGAGAAATTCGGAACGTGTTCGACATTATAGTTAACCTTTTAGTTACATTTGAGGAACTAATTGTCAACATAGCGTAAAGCGCGCCTCCGACAATAGGGAGGCGAGGGCAATGATTCCGAAGTGTGATTGTCGCCGTCGTTTCAGCAATTAACACCATAAAATCCGCGAACGTTAACCAACGAACGGTTGCGGATCACGGTTTATCGGGGGCTTTGCGGTATAACCGGCGAGGATGACCAATATTGCCGTACAGCATTTCAACGCTGATTAACCCGCTCTCCACGCAGTATTCAAGATAGCGGCGCCCCGTGGTTTTGCTGATCCCCACGTTTTCCACCACCTCCTCAACCGACATCGCACTGTCGGGATGCTCGGCGAACAGGCGTTTAATCCGCTCCAGCGTCTGGGGCTCAATGCCCTTTGTGGACGGCGTAACGGAGGCTTCCGCGGCAGGCAGATGAAACAGGCGATCCAGTGCATGCTGGTCGACCACCTTCACCTGCTGCACCGTGTGGATGAAGCGCATAAACCGCTCCAGCGAAGCGTGCAGGCGCTGGAAAAAGACGGGCTTGATGAGGTAGTCAAACGCGCCGCTGCGCATGGCGTGGCTGCAGGTTTGCATATCGCTGGCGGCGGTGATGAAGATCACCGAGCATTCGTAGCTTTTCAGCAGCGGGTTATCGATGAGCTCCACGCCTTTACCGTCCGGAAGATAGTTGTCCAGCAGGATAAGCCGCGGCTGATGCTGACGAATCAGGCGGCATGCCTGCTCAATCGACGCGGCGATGCCCACCACGCGTAAATGAAAATTCTGCTCGATATACTCGCGATGCAGCTCCGCCAGGTGCGGCTCATCTTCAACGATCACAACATCAAGTGCTCGGGTCATGCTTTAGCCCATTCGGAATAAACACAGAAAAAATAGTCCCTTGTGGCGTGTTGTCGGCAATCTCAATGCTGCCGCCAGCCTTATCGATATATCCTGCCACCAAATACAGGCCAATACCGTGCTCGGTGCCCACAATGTCGTTTTCACGTTCCGGTTTGCTGCTGAATCCCTGACGGAAAATATGCGGCTTCATCGCATCCTCCACCCCGCAGCCCCGGTCGGCCACCTCGATCAGCAACTCCTGGTTACGGTCAGAAATGTAGAGTTCCACCGGCGCGGGGACCGGAGCCTTAAGGGTCGCGTCCACCGCGTTATCCAGCAGGTTACCAATAATGGACATCAGCTCCGTTTCGTTGAGCGTGGCAGGCATGCGGGTGAGCTGGCAGGCGGGGTCAAACAGCAATTCGATGCCTTTTTCGCGCGCGCTGACGTATTTTCCTAACAGCAAACCACACAGCGCGGGAGAGGAAAAACGGGCGGAAACAAAGTCCAGCACCCGCTGCGCGCCTTCGGACTGCACCTGGATGTAACGAATCGCTTCGTCATAGTGTTTCATCTGCAGCAAGCCCACCAGCGTCGCGGTCCAGTTCAACTGCTCGTGGCGCATAATGCGCAGGTTATCGGCATAGCGCTTGATCTGACTGAGCTGGCTGCTGAGGGTGTTGATGTCATTTTTGTCGCGAAAGCTGTAGACCCAGCCGCTTTCAACGCCGGGTTCGACCTCAATCGCCACCCGGTTGACGATCACCTCGCGCTGGTTCAGCACGGCAATCTGGTCGTGGCGGCCAGCGCTCACCGAGACGTAGCGCTGGGATAAAAACCCCGGCGACGTCTGCAGAACGTCTTCCAGCGGTTTGCCGATAAGTTCTTTCTCACTTTGCCGAATATCCAGCATTTCTCGTGCGGCGCGGTTAATTAAAATCAGCTGCTTCTCTTCATTGACGGCAAATACCCCCTCATACATGGCTTCTAATAGCGCGCGCTGCTGCAAAACCAGCTGAGCGATATCTTTTGGCTCCAGTCGGAACATCTGTTTTTTGAGATTGCGGGTAAACAGCCAGGAGAACATAAACAGCAGCAGCAGAAGAGCCGCGCCGTACAGCCCGGACTGCCAGAGAATGCGGGCATTAATATTGGCAATATAGGAGGTCAGATAGCCGACCGAGACAATACCAATCACCTGGTGCTGTGCGTTAAAGATCGGCGCTTTGCTGCGCAGTGAAACCCCAATCCCGCCCTGGCGCACGGAAATAATGGTTTTGCCCTTTAATACCTCCGCATTATCTCCGCCGATCATCGGTAAATTAATCCGCTCCGGGGATTCCGAATGATAGAGGTGCTGTTCCTCGGTATCGCCAATCACAATGTAGCTGGCATCGCTTTCGGCGCGCAGCGGCTGAATTAACCGGGCGATGCCGGGGATATCTCTGGCCGCGACCATGGCCGCCAGACCCGGCATCAGCGCGATCTGGCTGGCCTGCACCCGGGCGCGCTGGCCGAGATCGTGATGGAGCTGCCGGTCAATAAAATGAAACAGGATCGTTCCCAGCAGAACTAACAGCAGGCAGGAGAAGCACACCAGCGCTAAAAACAGCTTTACCTGAAAAGAGAGTCTGCGTTTCATTCAACCTGCGAATGTTATGTAAAAGTGACATTTGCCGAGCCTGACATGGGCAAATAGCGGACGCAATCTGGCAAGAAAAGAGTTGTGACCTGGCTTTTCGTTTTCGGCGTTATAGCCATCAGGATCCCGTCAGGCTATTCTTCATTCAGCACGATAATAATTACAGAGGCAATGTCATGGATAAAGAGCTACTGGATGCGGGTTACCGGGCCTATACCGGCGAGAAAATTGACGTTTACTTCAACACCGGGATCTGCAAACACTCCGGTAACTGCGTGCGTGGCAGCGCAAAGCTGTTTAATCTGAAACGTAAACCGTGGATTATTCCCGATGAAGTGGACGTTGAAACGGTTGTCCGCGTGATTGATACCTGCCCGAGCGGTGCGCTCAAGTATCGCCAAAAATAAGCGAGGAACCATGGATATTCTGGAAGGCCATAACAAGTTTTACGTGAATGATGCGAACGGCAACCAGGTCGCGGAGATTGTCTTCGTGCCGACTGGCGAGCACCTGAGCATTATCGAGCACACCGATGTGGATGAGAGCCTGAAAGGGCAGGGCGTCGGTAAACAGCTGGTGGCGAAAGTGGTGGAGAAGATGCGCGGTGAGAACCGCAAAATTATTCCGCTGTGCCCGTTCGCGAAGCATGAGTTTGATAAAACGCGGGAATATGACGATATTCGGGCGTAACTCACACCTGCGATGGCCGGTGTTATTTCAGACTGCTGACAACGTGCGATTTGTGAGTTTCGCCCGGCGGCGCTACGCTTGCACGGGCCTACAATAAATTGTGCAATTAATTGATATCGTTGTGAAATGTAGGCCGGGTAAGCGCAGCGCCACCCGGCAAAAAAGACAGTTATCTCACCTGCTCAAACAGCAATACCAGCGCTATCAGCACCATCAACCCTCCCGATGCCCTGCTCACCAGACGGGCCGCCTGTGGCCGGGTCGCCAGCACCGCTTTCGAACCATACCCCACCAGCAGATAGACCAGGGTACAGGTGATAAGGTGCATCATCCCAAGCGCAGACATCTGCATCGCTATCGACCAGCTTCCGGTCGGGTCTGTAAACTGCGGGAGCAGGGCCAGGAACAGCAAAAACACTTTCGGGTTAAGGCCGCTAATGCAGAGTCCTTTCACCGCCCACTGCGTCCAGTTACCCGCATGCTGGGTGGCCTTTTCCGGTGCGGCCGGGTGATGCAATAGCGTTATGCCAAGCCACAGGAGATACAGGGCTCCTGCCACGGTCAGCCCGGCTAACGCCAGAGGATGTTGAGCAATCACGACCCCCACGCCAGCCACGACAATGAGCGTGACTAGCAGATGCCCGGACATAAGCCCCATGACCGCCGGGACCACGCGGCGGCCGTTGATCCCGGCGCTAATAGCGTAGGCCCAGTCGGCTCCCGGGGTCATGATGAGCAGAAACGAAACCACCCAAAAGCCGGCCACAATACTCATTTCCATCGTCCTGAAATACTCCCGCAGTGCGTTATACGTTGCGAAAAAGAATATCGCTAACCCTGCGAAATAGGCTTTCAATGTTATGCTCATAACACGGTGAAAATGAGAAAATCTTCCACATGGATAGCACTGATAGAAAAATTCTTGCTGAGCTGCAGTCTGACGGCCGTCTGTCGCTTACCGAGCTGGCTGAGCGGGTGAATCTGAGCCTCTCGCCGTGCCATCGCCGCGTGCGGGCGCTGGAGCAAAGCGGGGCCATAACGGGATACCGTGCCAGCCTCGACCCCGCCAAAATGGGATTTAATTTCCTGGCGATAGTGTTCGCGACGCTGAAAGAGGGTGACCGCAAGGCGGTCAGCGCGTTTGAAGCGGCGGTGGAAGAGATCCCGCAGATCGTGCTGGCCCAGCGCCTGTTTGGCGATCCCGATTATCTGATGCACGTCGTGACCCGCGATCTTTCCGCTTTCCAGAAGCTTTACGACGATAAGCTCTCCGCCATGCCCGGCGTGCAGCATCTTCGCTCAACACTTGTCATGAAAACGGTGGTGCAGGACAGACCTTTTCCGCTGGACGTTACGGGACGAGACTGAATGACATGCCCGGCAGAGCGCCGGGCATCAAAGGGGAATTAGCCGACAAACATCACCGACACGCACAGCACCCCGACGATCAGCGTCAGCAGGTTGCCAATGGAGCGGTACGGTTTCAGGGAGGGGATCAGATACGTCGACAGCGTCGGCATGATAAACAGGATCATGGCGATAAGTGGGCCGCTGATGGCGTAAATCATCGAAATGGCGTTCGGGTTAATGCAGCAAACGGCAAAGGTGATTAACGACACCCCCATAATGGAAATCGCGCGGTTAAAGGCGCGGCTCTTTTTCACCCCCACCTGATTCAGCGACGACTTCACGATCTCCGTCGCCCCTTCAATCACCCCAAAATAGGTGCCGAGGAACGATTTCGACATCGCAATTATCGCCACGACAATCCCGGAAATGCCCAGCCACGCCGGTGAAGAGGGCATCATCGACAGCGCGGACAGGATCGTCACCCCTTCCTCTTTGGCGGCCACAATGTACGACGGCGGAATAGAGAGCAGGCAGCTGAAGACAAAGAACAGCACGCTCAGGCAGATAATCAGGTACGCCACCTTCATGATTTTCTTGCATTTATCCATGGCGCCGTCGCCAAATTTCTCGCGACGGTCAACGGCAAACGTGGAGATAATCGGGGTATGGCTGAACGCAAATACCATCACCGGAATCGAAATCCAGACCTGGTGCAGCGTGTGGCGATCGACGGCCATCTGGCTGGTCAGCAGCGAGGGCTGCCAGCTGCCGATCAGGTAGAGCGAGACAAACAGGAAATAGGCAATCAGCGGAAACACCAGGAAGCCCATCACTTTTATCGTGATATGCCGTCCCATCAGGAAGATCAGATTCAGGACCAGCACCACGCCCAGGCTGACCAGCACGCGAACGGCGGTATCTACCGTCAGGTGTTTTCCCAGTTGCTCGGTTAACGAGTTGGTGATGGCCACCGCATAAATCTGCACCACCACAAAGAAGGCGATGAAATAGAGCGTGGTGATCAGGTTGCCGATCTTCCGGCCGTAATAGTGCGAAACGGCGCCGGTGATCCCTTCGTTGCCTTTTGTTTTCGACGAGAGGATAAATTGCGCCAGCGCTTTGTGCGGCCAGTAGGTTAAGGGATAGGCCACGAGGGCGGTAATAAACAGGACGATTGCGCCTGCGGAGCCCAGCTGAATGGGCAGGAAGAGCGTTCCTGCGCCCACGGCCGTGCCGTAGAGAGCGAAACTCCAGAGAGTCTCATCTTTTGACCAAATTTTCGACATTAGAGCAACGTATCAACTATCAAACCATCAGAATGGCGTGCAATTTACCATAGTTATGCCTTAAGAGCGCAGTTGCTTCGAAGACGTCCGGCCGGAACGGGCGTCCGGCCAGAAGGCGTTTAGCCTGCCAGGGCGCGTCGTTGCTGGCGGCGCTTAAGAAATTTCTCGCGAAGGCAATCGTACACCCAGTTATAGAATAGG
This sequence comes from Enterobacter sp. SGAir0187, assembly GCF_002952735.2. Classification (NCBI taxonomy): domain Bacteria; kingdom Pseudomonadati; phylum Pseudomonadota; class Gammaproteobacteria; order Enterobacterales; family Enterobacteriaceae; genus Enterobacter; species Enterobacter sp. SGAir0187. Next base: position 3,453,790 of record NZ_CP025034.2, read on the forward strand.
GTGTACGGCAGGAAGAACAGGAAGAAACCTATTTCCAGCGTGAATGCCTGCAGCAGGGTGACGCCCAGCACGGCGGCGACAATCGATACGCCAATCACAATAAACCCGCATTCGAACCCCAGCGCATGCAGCGCACGCACTTTTGCCGTACGTTTGACGCGCTGAACGGGCCAGAAACGGTCGAAGCCGAAGTTATAAATAATGTTCCACAGCATGGCGGTGGTCGCCAGAATAATGGTCAACCCCCCCATTTCCACCACGGAACGCTGCATGAGCCACGCCGCCGTAGGGGCGAGGATCGCCGTCGCAATCCCTTCAAAACAGACAGCATGAAAGATCCGCTCCGGCAGTTTACGTTGGAGTGCATCCTGATGTTGCATAGCGATAGACCTCGTTAATTCGCCGGTATGGGCGGTGATGTGGCCTATTTTCATCGCTAAAGCTGATATATTAAAGATAGTATCCATCGCTAAAGTAGATAGGTTATGCGCTATTCACCCGAAGCCCTTACCGCATATGTCGAGACCGTTGCGGCAGGCTCTTTCTCTGCGGCCGCACGCCGGCTGCGTAAAAGCCAGTCGACGGTCAGCACGTCCATTGCCCATTTTGAAGCCGACCTGGGCTTCGAGCTGTTTGACCGCTCGGCACGCCAGCCGGTGTTAACGGCCCAGGGGGAACAGGTGCTGGGCTATGTGCAGGCTATTCTCGCCGCCAGCACGCGGCTGGATGAGCTGGCGGTGTCGCTATCGGCGCAAACGGAGGCGCGTCTGACGTTTGTCCTTTCTGATACCCTCAACCCGGACGTGCTGGAAGAGATGATGAAACAGTTTGACGCGCGCTTTCCCCATACGGAATTCGAATGTCTGATTGGCGAGGAGGAGGACGTGATCGATCTCCTGCAAAAGGAGCGCGCGCAGATTGGCCTTACCGAGGCGCGAGACGGTTATCCTACGGATATCGGCGCTATCCGGCTGCCGATGCAGACCCGCATGGCGATCTATGTCGCGACCACGCATCCGCTCGCCGGACAACATGACGTTCAGCGTGACGAGCTGCACGGCTGGCGAGAGCTGCGGCTGAGCACCTATCTTGAGCGCGAGGCGGAGATCGCGCGCGGGCCCGTCTGGTCAGCCCCGAATTACCTGTTACTCTTGAGTATGGCGGTACAGGGATTTGGCTGGTGCGTCTTGCCGTGCGCGCTGGTGGAGGAATTTGCCGCCGCGAAATCCCTGGTACAGCTCAATGTTCCCGGCTGGCCGCGGGCGATCGGCATCGATCTGCTGTGGAATAAACGATCCCCTCCCGGCGTTGCCGGAAGCTGGCTGCGGCAGTATCTGCAGGATGCACGCTGATCCTTGTGATTAAACTCACTATTTTTAAACAATTAAGATAATTGCCAGTAACAATCCTCTACTATCGTCATGTCATTTAACACAGAGGTCGTGATGAAAGATGTCGTAATAGTGGGTGCGTTGCGTACAGCTATCGGCTGTTTTCAGGGAGCGCTTGCGCGTCACTCGGCGGTTGACCTGGGGAGCGTGGTGGTGAAAGCGCTCGTGGAACGTAGCGGGATCGCAGCACATGAAGTTGACGAGGTGATTCTGGGACAGGTCCTCACGGCCGGTGCCGGGCAAAACCCTGCGCGTCAGGCGGCGCTGAAGGGCGGGCTGCCCAATACCGTCTCCGCTATCACCATCAACGACGTCTGTGGTTCAGGATTAAAAGCGCTGCATCTCGCGACGCAGGCCATTCAGTGTGGTGAAGCGGACGTGATCATTGCGGGCGGGCAGGAGAATATGAGCCGTGCGCCGCACGTGTTGACCGACAGCCGCACCGGCGCACAGCTGGGCAACAGTCAGCTGCTCGACAGCCTGGTGCATGACGGCCTGTGGGATGCCTTCAATGACTATCATATGGGCGTGACGGCGGAAAATCTGGCGCGCGAGTACGGTATCAGCCGTGAGGTGCAGGACGCTTATGCCCTGAGCTCGCAGCAAAAAGCGCGTGCGGCGATTGATTCCGGTCGTTTTCGCGACGAAATTGTCCCGGTCAGCGCGCTGCGTCAGAACGGCGAGGTGATGGTTGTGGATACCGATGAACAGCCGCGCACCGACGCCAGCGCTGAAGGGCTGGCCAGGCTGAATCCTGCTTTTGAAATGCAGGGTTCGGTGACGGCGGGAAACGCCTCTTCCATTAACGACGGCGCTGCCGCCGTCATGATGATGAGCGAAAGCAAAGCCCTCGAACTCGATCTTCCCGTGCTGGCCCGCATTAAGGCATTTGCCAGCGTGGGGGTTGATCCTGCGCTAATGGGGATCGCGCCGGTCTACGCCACCCGTCGCTGTCTGGAGCGTGCGGGATGGCAGCTTTCTGATGTGGATCTGATCGAAGTGAACGAAGCCTATGCTGCGCAGGCGATCTCCGTCGGAAAAATGCTGGAGTGGGATCCGCTGCGGGTTAACGTGAACGGTGGGGCGATCGCGCTGGGGCATCCGATCGGGGCGTCCGGCTGCCGGATCCTGGTTTCGCTGGTCCACGAAATGAAAAAGCGCAATGCCCGCAAAGGGATTGCCACGCTCTGTATCGGCGGCGGGCAAGGGGTGGCGCTGGCCATCGAACGCTAACTTTTCCTCATTGAGAAAACCTCCTCCGGGAGGTTTTTTGTGCCCTTTTTCTCCCGTCGGTTTAATTGTGATCCGAACATCATTTCCGTTATAAACAAAAATAAAAAATGAAACGTTGTTTTAAATGTAATTGAAAAGCTCACTTTATGCCGATAGTATGTGCTTATTATGAAAAACGGAACGCTGTTTCGTTTTACTTCCCGCCTTCGGGCATGACCACATCTGGAGGTTACCGTGGACGTCAGAGAAAGCATCCACAGCGCGCACGCCAAAACGCTGGATACTCAGGGGCTGCGCAAGGCATTTTTAGTCGAGCAGATATTCGAGGCCGACAGGTACACCATGGTTTACAGCCATATCGACCGCATTATTGTGGGCGGCATTATGCCCGTCACGAAAACCGTCTCCGTGGGCGGCGAGGTCGGTAAACAGCTGGGCGTAAATTATTTCCTCGAGCGTCGCGAGCTGGGGGTGATTAACATTGGCGGGCCGGGCACCATCACCGTGGACGGACAGTGCTATGAGATTGGCCATCGCGAGGCACTGTACGTGGGTAAAGGGGCGAAAGACGTGGTCTTTGCCAGCATCGACGCCAGCAAGCCTGCGAAGTTTTACTACAACTGTGCGCCGGCTCACACCACCTGTCCAACCAAAAAAGTGACCACGGCAGACGTCGCGCCCGTGACGCTGGGCGACAACCTCACCAGCAACCGCCGCACCATCAATAAATACTTCGTGCCGGACGTGCTGGAGACCTGTCAGCTCAGCATGGGGTTGACCGAGCTTGCGCCGGGGAATCTGTGGAACACCATGCCGTGCCATACCCACGAGCGCCGCATGGAAGTCTACTTCTACTTCAACATGGATGAGGACGCCTGTGTGTTCCACATGATGGGACAGCCGCAGGAAACGCGCCATATCGTGATGCACAACGAGCAGGCGGTGATTTCGCCGAGCTGGTCTATTCACTCCGGCGTTGGGACAAAAGCCTACACCTTTATCTGGGGAATGGTGGGCGAAAACCAGGTCTTTGATGATATGGACCATGTTGCGGTCAGCGATCTGCGCTAGTTGCGGGCGGTGAAGCATAAACCTGCCTGTGAGTGACAGGCTCTGAAAGAGTAAGGAATAAACATGATTCTGGATGCATTCTCTCTGCAGGGGAAAGTGGCGGTGGTTTCCGGATGTGATACCGGGCTGGGTCAGGGGATGGCGTTAGGCCTGGCAGAAGCGGGCTGCGATATCGTCGGGATTAATATCGTTGAACCGACGGAAACCATCGAACGCGTGACGGCGCTGGGTCGCCGTTTCCTGAGCCTGACCGCCGACCTGCGTAAAATCGATGCCATTCCTGAACTGCTGGATCGCGCGGTGGCGGAATTCGGCCATATCGACATTCTGGTCAACAACGCCGGGCTGATTCGCCGTGAAGATGCGATCAACTTCAGTGAACGCGACTGGGATGACGTGATGGATTTGAACATCAAGAGCGTATTTTTCATGTCCCAGGCGGCGGCAAAGCACTTTATCGCCCAGGGGAACGGCGGCAAGATCGTGAATATTGCCTCCATGCTCTCATTCCAGGGCGGTATCCGCGTGCCGTCTTACACCGCGTCCAAAAGCGCCGTGATGGGCGTGACCCGCCTGCTGGCGAACGAATGGGCGAAGCATAATATTAATGTGAATGCCATTGCGCCGGGTTACATGGCGACCAATAACACCCAGCAGCTGCGTGCAGACGAGCAGCGTAGCGCGGAAATCCTCGACCGCATTCCGGCGGGGCGCTGGGGGCTTCCGCGCGATCTGATGGGGCCGGTGGTCTTTCTGGCCTCGTCGGCATCGGACTATATCAACGGCTACACCGTGGCGGTCGATGGCGGCTGGCTGGCACGTTAACTCTACCTGCATGACGAACCTCTGCCCTCGGGTGGAGGTTTTTTTGGCTAAAAATTGCCATTATCCATATGACATAAGATGAAAAATCCATACAGAAAATTCATAAATGATACGTATCACATTTTTATTGCTTAAATATTAGGTAATTAATAAAAAACGGTGTGATTTCAGCATTAGTTGAAATTGTAATGTCCATCACAGATCGTGATGCCATAGCGAAATAATCCATATCTTCACGAATTCCCGCCTGACACTTTTCTTCACTATCTCGTAATTTCATTTAACGAATTTTGCTGTTGAGGCAGGAAAAATATGACATCTATAAATGACTCTACCCTAATGCCCGCTGCGCTGCGCGATACCCGGCGCATGAATCAGTTTGTCTCCATTGCCGCTGCCGTGGCGGGCCTGTTATTTGGACTGGATATTGGCGTCATTGCCGGTGCATTACCGTTTATTACCGATCACTTTACCCTGAGCAGCCGCCTGCAGGAGTGGGTGGTGAGCAGCATGATGCTCGGCGCGGCCATCGGCGCGCTGTTTAACGGCTGGCTCTCGTTTCGTCTGGGGCGCAAATACAGCCTGATGGCCGGGGCGATTCTGTTTGTCGCTGGCTCCATTGGCTCCGCGTTTGCCGCAAACGTTGAGGTTCTACTGCTTTCCCGCGTGCTGCTGGGCGTGGCGGTGGGGATTGCCTCCTATACGGCACCGCTTTATCTCTCCGAAATGGCGAGTGAGAACGTGCGCGGGAAAATGATCAGCATGTATCAGCTTATGGTCACGCTGGGTATTGTGCTGGCGTTCCTGTCTGACACGTACTTCAGCTACAGCGGCAACTGGCGCGCAATGCTCGGCGTGCTGGCGCTGCCAGCGGTGGTGCTGATTGTCTTAGTGATTTTCCTGCCGAACAGCCCGCGCTGGCTGGCGCAAAAAGGGCGCCACGTGGAAGCAGAAGAGGTGCTGCGTATGCTGCGCGATACCTCCGAAAAAGCCCGCGAAGAACTGAACGAGATCCGCGAAAGCCTGAAGCTGAAGCAGGGGGGCTGGGCGTTGTTTAAGATCAATCGCAACGTGCGCCGGGCGGTCTTCCTCGGCATGTTGCTGCAGGCGATGCAGCAGTTCACCGGCATGAACATCATCATGTACTACGCGCCGCGCATATTCAAAATGGCCGGGTTCACCACCACGGAGCAGCAGATGATTGCGACCCTGGTGGTCGGGCTGACCTTCATGTTCGCCACCTTTATTGCCGTGTTCACCGTGGACAAAGCCGGCCGCAAACCGGCGCTGAAAATTGGCTTCAGCGTGATGGCGCTCGGCACGCTGATCCTCGGCTACTGCCTGATGCAGTTTGATAACGGCACGGCCTCCAGCGGACTTTCCTGGCTTTCTGTCGGAATGACCATGATGTGTATCGCAGGCTACGCGATGAGCGCCGCGCCGGTAGTGTGGATCCTGTGCTCCGAAATCCAGCCGCTTAAATGCCGTGACTTTGGCATCACCTGCTCCACGACCACCAACTGGGTGTCGAACATGATCATCGGTGCGACCTTCCTGACGCTGCTGGACGCGATTGGCGCCGCGGGAACGTTCTGGCTCTATACGGCGCTGAACGTAGCCTTTATTGGCATCACGTTCTGGCTGATCCCGGAAACTAAAGGCGTGACGCTGGAACATATCGAGCGCAAGCTGATGGCCGGGGAGAAACTGCGGAACATCGGCGAGTAAACGTAGTGCCCCTTTAAGTTTAAGCGCTTACAAAGTATGCCGAAAGGGCAAAGGTGGCGCTTAACCAGAATAATTACGCAGTGAAATTGTCTACCAATTTTGGCAGGGGAGAGTTAAATCATAAGAATTGAACTTAGGATAATTCTTAATGTGCTGTATCATCGGGCCACCTCTAACGTTTGAGCAAAGATGCAGGGCATCCTAAAAATAATTCATATGTCTGAGATAGATATCAAAAAAAATAGCGATCTTGATTTCCCCCATTATGCCCCCCCGGCTATTCACGCTAAAGAGATAGATCTTTTAGGCCTATTAGGGGTTCTTCTCGCGGCGAAAAAACGCATCGTCGCGGTTACTTTCGCGTTTGCACTGATTGGTCTCGCCATTTCATTTTTACTGCCGCAGAAGTGGACCAGTAAAGCGGTGATCACCCAGGCGGAACAATCGCAGTGGAACCCCCTGCGTCAGATGCTGGTGGCACTTCAGGTGCTTGACGTAGACGCGCAGATTACCCGCCCGGAAGTCTTTGACCTGTTTATTAAAAAGTTTCAGTCGCAGTCGTTGCTCGAGGAGTACCTGAAATCTTCCCCTTACGTGATGGCGCAACTTAAAGAGGCCGAGGTGGATCCGCTTGAGCTTCATCGGGCGATAGTGAACATCTCGGACCGAATGAAAGCGGCAAATGACGCTCAGGGAAAAGACGCGGATAAAGCGCCTTACGTTTCCTGGACGTTAAGCTTTACTGCGCCGACGGCAGCCGATGCGCAAGCCGTCCTGTCGGGATACATCGATTATATCGCGGCTATTGTTGAAAAAGAGACGGTGCAGAATATCCGCAACCAAATCGCCCTGAAAACGAACGTTGTTGAGCAGCAGCTGGAACTGGATCGTGTTCGTCTGACCAATGTTCACAATACCAACCTGCAGCGACTGAATTATTCCCTGGAAGTGGCGAATGCCGCAGGCATTAAGAAGCCGGTCTACAGCAACGGGCAGGCGGTAAAAGACGATCCGGACTATTCCGTTTCGCTCGGTGCTGACGGCATCGCGCAAAAGCTGCAGATTGAAAAAAACCTCAGGGACGTGACCGAGCTGAATGCGGATTTCCAGAACCGGGAATACCATCTCGCGCAGCTGAAAAAGCTCTCCTTTGCAGACGTTAAGCTTGAGCCATTCATGTATCAGCTCTCTCCTTCCATGCCGGTGAAAAAGGATGGCCCGGGCAAGGCTCTGATTGTCGTTCTGGCGGCGCTCCTGGGTGGACTGTTTGCCTGCGGCAGCGTTTTGCTGCGCGAGGCGATGCTCAGCCGTAACCCGCTCCCCGAACCGGTGACGGAATAAACCCCGCAGTTCAAAAAGGCGCTGATTAAAGCGCCTTTTTTTATGTGCATCGGTTGTGTTACAAAAAGAGAGCGAAGATAAGGAGGGATGATGAAAACGATCGGCCTGTTAGGGGGGATGAGCTGGGAATCGACAATTCCTTATTATCGCCTGATTAACGAAGGGGTGAAGCAGCGTCTGGGCGGTCTGCACTCCGCAAGTCTGCTGCTACATAGCGTGGATTTCCATGAAATCGAAGCCTGCCAGTCGAGCGGCGAGTGGGATAAAGCCGGGGAGATCCTGGTCCAGGCGGCGCTCGGGCTTGAGCGGGCCGGCGCCGAGGGGATAGTGCTGTGTACCAATACCATGCACAAAGTGGCATCGCATATTGAGAACCGCTGCTCGCTGCCGTTCCTGCATATTGCTGACGCGACCGGGCGTGCAATTGCGGTATCCGGGATGCGCCGCGTAGCGCTGCTGGGCACACGCTACACCATGGAGCAGGATTTCTACCGCGGGCGCTTACGCAGCGAGTTTGGGATCGAAAGCCTGATCCCGGAAGAAGAAGACCGGGCGCGCATTAATCAGATTATCTTTGACGAGCTCTGTCTCGGCACCTTCAGCGAAAGCTCTCGCGCCTTCTACGTCAGCGTCATCGAAAAACTCGCGCAGCAGGGAGCCGAAGGGGTGATCTTTGGCTGCACGGAGATCGGTTTGCTGGTACCCGTTGAGCGAAGCCCTCTCCCGGTATTTGATACCACCGCTATCCATGCTGCGGATGCCGTGGTGTTTATGTTGTCATAATGGATCCTGCAGGTCAGGCAAGCGAAGCGCCACCTGACGTGCATGCTCAATCATGTGTTCTGTAAAAGCCTCCACTAGCGCGGAAGCCGGGCGGTGAAGGGGGCGGATCAGGCTCACGGTGAACGGGACGGATACGCTAAAACGGCGGGTGACGATCCCGCTTCCGGCATAGTCCAGCGCCGTGAGCGGGTTAACCACCGCGACGCCCACGCCCGCCCGCACCATTGCGCAAATCGACGCCGCGCTGTGCGTTTCCACCACCATTCGCCGTTTGACCTGATGCTCGGCAAACAGCGTATCCAGCAGCTGTCTGTAGCTGTCGGTCTGCGACAGGCTAATGTAGTTTTCCCCGTGAAAATCCTCCGGCGTGAGCACCGCCTTACCGGCAAGCCGATGCCTGGCGGGCAAAACGCACACTTCATCTAATGAGATCAATTCCGTGCGCGCCGTTCCCGCTGGCGTGGAGAGGGTTTCAGTCAGGCCTAAATCGTGACGCTGCGCCGAAAGCCACTCTTCAAGCAGGGGAGACTCCTGCGGCACGATGGTGAGGCTGACCTCCGGGTAGCGGGCCAGAAAGGGCTGCAGCAGCATCGGCAAAAAGGATTGCGAAAACACGGGCAGGCAGACGATCGACAGCTCGCCCTGGCGAAACTCGCGCAGGCTTTCCGCGGCACTCACTATTCTGTCCAGCCCGTACCAGGAGCGCTGGACTTCCTCAAACAGACGTAACCCCTGTACCGTCGGGTGAAGCCTGCCCCGGGTGCGTTCGAACAGCTTCAGCCCCAGCACTTTCTCGAAGCGGGCCAGCTCGCGGCTTACCGTCGGCTGCGAGGTATGCAGCATCTGTGCCGCTTCGGTGAGATTACCGGTAGTCATCACAGCGTGGAAAATCTCGATATGGCGTAAATTGACGGCGGGCATAGGGCACCTGAAAGCAGAGACGTTTCCATATCATTTTTGCATAGACTCGCGATAAAACGATATTTTTTATTCTCTTTGCGCTGTGGCGTAATCATCAAAACGCATTTATCCGGAGAAGACCATGCCACGCCCGCTGAACCAGACTGATACCGATTTGAACGCCGACAACCTGCTGCGCCTGCCTGCCGAGTTTGGCTGCCCGGTGTGGGTCTACGACGCGCAGATCGTCCGCGAGAAGATCGCCGCCCTGCATCAGTTCGACGTGGTGCGTTTTGCCCAGAAGGCCTGCTCCAATATTCATATTCTGCGCCTGATGCGCGAGCAGGGTGTGAAGGTGGACTCCGTTTCACTCGGCGAAATCGAGCGCGCGCTGGCGGCCGGATACGATCCGAAAGCCGACGGCGAGGCGATCGTCTTTACCGCCGATGTGATCGACGATGCGACGCTGGCACGCGTTCACGAGCTGCAAATCCCGGTGAATGCCGGTTCTGTGGATATGCTGGAGCAGCTGGGTCAGGTTTCTCCCGGCCATCGCGTCTGGCTGCGTGTGAACCCGGGCTTTGGTCATGGCCACAGCCAAAAAACCAATACCGGCGGCGAAAACAGCAAGCACGGAATCTGGTATGCCGACATGCCTGCCGCGCTGGAGGTATTACAGCGCTACAGCCTGAAGCTGGTGGGCATTCATATGCACATTGGCTCTGGGGTGGATTACGGCCACCTGGAACAGGTGTGCGGCGCGATGGTGCGTCAGGTTGTCGACTTCGGTCAGGATCTGGAGGCGATCTCTGCGGGCGGCGGTCTCTCCATTCCTTATCGCGAAGGGGAAGAGGCGATCGATACCGATCACTATTACGGTCTGTGGAGCGCCGCGCGCGATCAAATCGCAGCGCATCTTGGCCACGCGGTAAAACTGGAAATTGAGCCGGGCCGTTTCCTGGTGGCGGAAGCCGGTGTGCTGGTTTCGCAGGTGCGCAGCGTGAAGGAGATGGGGTCTCGCCATTTCGTACTGATTGACGCGGGCTTTAACGACCTGATGCGTCCGTCCATGTACGGTAGCTATCACCACATTACCGCCCTGGCTGCCGACGGCCGCGATTTAACGCAGGCGCCGCGCGTTGAGACGGTCGTTGCGGGGCCGCTGTGCGAATCGGGTGACGTGTTTACCCAGCAGGAGGGCGGTAAAGTAGAAACCCGCGCGCTGCCAGAGGTCAAACCGGGTGATTATCTTGTGCTGCACGACACCGGTGCCTACGGGGCGTCTATGTCCTCTAACTACAATAGCCGCCCGCTGCTGCCGGAAGTGCTGTTTGATAACGGCAAGGCGCGGCTGATCCGCCGTCGCCAGACCATTCAGGAACTGCTGGCTTTAGAACTCATCTGAGTAAAGTAGGGCCCGGTGGTGACCGAATCGCGTAAGACCAGCGTGCCGGTAAACGGCGGGATGGCATCGACCGGCTGGTTTCTTGCCAGCCGGATCGCCTGATCGATGGCGGTGACAATCATATTGTCGATGGGCAGATAAACCGATGAGAGTGCAGGCTCCAGCCATTTCGCGCTAGGGGCATCGTCAAAGCCGAACAGTGAAATATCCAGCGGGATTTTAAGCCCCGCCTGGTGTAACGCTTTGGACGCGCCCAGCGCCATATCGTCGTTACAGGCAAACAGGGCGCTAAACGATACACCGTCGGCAATCAATTCCTTGCACAGCTCATATCCCCCGGTCATTCCCGCATCGCCGTACTTAATCCGACGTTCGTCCAGACGGATGCCGTGCTTTTCCAGCGCCTTGCGATAGCCCATCAGCCTCGCTTTTCCGGTTGGGGTATGGATCGGGACGGTGATACAGGCGATCTCCCGATGCCCCTGTTCGATCAGATAATCCACAGCCTTAAATGCGGCATCCTGCTGTTCGAAGAACACGCAGCGATCCGGCGCCTGGCTCACTTCACGGTTAATGACCACCAGCGGTGTTTTTACGGTGTTCATCAGTTTGATGATCGCTTTTTCGCTCATATAGCGCGTATAAAGCACGATGGCATCGCACTGGCGATCGGCCAGCATCTGCACCGCCTGTTCTTCCTGTTCCGGCGCGTCGTGACCGTCGGTGACGATCAGCTGTTTCCCGTGGGTTTCCGTCTGCCGCGACGCCTGCTGGAGAAGGCGGCCAAAGTAAAAGCCGTCGAAGGTCGAGACGACCAGACCAATGCTGTTGCTGGTCTGGTTAGCCAGCGAGCGTGCGAGAAAGTTCGGCCGATAGCCCAGCTCTTCCATCGCAGCAAACACCTGCTGACGCGTACTCTCTTTAACCTGACCCGTGCCGTTCAGCACGCGCGATACCGTGGCCTTCGACACGCCCGCGCGCAGTGAGACATCCAGCATTGTTGCCATTCTACATTCCTGCTTCCACGTAATGATCTGCAGTTTAACACAGAGCTTACGCCGTATAAGCGATGCGGGAAGCGCAAAAATTCCGCCACGATCACGCTTTTTGGTAACGATTCGTCAGGCCTGCCTGAAGTCAAACTAAATAGTCTGACTCTGGTAAAATAATCGCCAATCGAGCTGGAGGTGTCAGGCCAGCCCATTAATGAAAATACGCAGGTGAAACGTGAAAAAGACAGTTATCCTCCCGCTCTACGATGCACCGCAGTATGCTGAGCAGGTTACCGACTGGATCTGGCAGGCCTTTGGCGAAGGGCTTCCCCGGGAGTTTTTCCACAGTATTGTTGAGCACAGCCAGACGCCGGGGGCATTACCGCTGACGTTTATTGCCGTTGAGGACGAAAAGCTTCTTGGTACGGTGGGGCTCTGGCGCTGCGATTTGATCACCCGACAGGATCTCTGTCCGTGGCTGGCGGCGCTGTACGTTGACGACGCGGCGCGAGGCAAGGGGCTGGCGGGAGAACTTCAGCGGCATGTTATCGCTTACGCCGCGCAGTCCGGGTATGAGGAACTCCATCTCTGGTCTGCCTGCCGCGACTTCTACGAACGTTACGGCTGGCAGTATATCGGTGATGGGCTGGAATACCCCAACTCGCGGGTGCATCTCTACCGTTATTCGCTCTGCGCTTCTGCAGGCGACGCAACGGAGTGACGACGGACCAGCGTCGGGCTAAACAGATGCGTTATTTCCGGCGGCTGACGCTGTTCAGCCAGCGCGAGTGCCAGCTCGGCGGCCTGCGTTGCCATGGTGATGATAGGGTAGCGCACGGTGGTCAGCCGCGGGCGAACGTAGCGGGAGACCAGCACGTCGTCGAAGCCAATCAGCGAAATTTTGGCCGGTACCTCAATCCCGTTGTCATTCAACACCCCCATCGCCCCTGCGGCCATGGAGTCGTTATAGCTGGCAACCGCCGTGAAATTCCGTCCGCGACCCAGCAGCTCGGTCATGGCCTGTTCACCGCCGCTCTCATCCGGTTCGCCGTAGGCCACCAGACGGTCATTACACGGCAGCCCATTTTCACGCAGGGCGTCGTAGTAGCCCTGCAGGCGATCCTCCGCATCGGAAATCGGGTGATTGGAACAGAGATAGCCAATCCGGGTATGGCCCTGCTGAATCAGGTGCCGCGTGGCAAGCCAGGCGCCGTAGCGGTCGTCGAGGGCCACACAGCGTTTCTCAAAGCCGGGAATGATTCGGTTGATAATCACCATTCCGGGCATCTGCTTCATCAGGTGAATCAGTTCGGCATCCGGGATCATTTTGGCGTGAACCACCAGCGCCGCGCAGCGGTGGCGGATCAGCTGTTCAATGGCCTGGCGTTCCTTTTGTTCGTTATGATAGCCATTGCCGATCAGCAAAAAATTGCCTGTCTGATAAGACACCTGTTCAACCGCTTTCACCATGGCGCCGAAAAAGGGATCGGAAACATCCCCCACCACCAGCCCGATGGTTTCTGTGGACTGCTGGGCGAGCGCGCGGGCATTGGCATTGGGATGATAGTTCAGGGATTCCATGGCGCTTTGTACCGCCTGGCGTGATGCGTCACTGGCTTTTGGGGAGTCGTTAATCACACGGGAGACGGTTGCCACCGACACACCTGCCAGACGGGCCACATCCTTTATTGTCGCCATTCATTACCTTCTTATTGGGGGTAAGCGTTTACACACCAAATAGTGTTGCGGAAAAGCGGCGCGCATTCAAGGGGAGCGGATTTCCGCTCTCCACAAACGTGACGCAGCACACCCCTGGCGGTGTAATCGTTACACGCGCAGTCATGTCTGAAGAATGTCAATCTGAACCTTTGGTTACACTTTGCCTCAGGCTGTTGCGATTGTCCGATGGCGAGGATGTTAATGAGATTGATACAGTTGAGATCCCAGAGGTATTGATTGGTGAGAATTCTTAGTACGGTTTCGTACTCATCTCTTGCACCAACCTGCGCGGATGCGCAGGTTTTTTTTCGCCTCCACTTTTGCTGTCGCTCCCGTATCACTTCTCGTGTAATCTGCCACCATTTACTATCGACCCTCCACACTGGCTGGCAAAGGGAGTTGAGATGCTATTTGGGTTCTTCCGTACACTGTTCCGTATTCTCTTTCGCATCCGCGTCACTGGCGATGCCCGGGCGCTTCGCGGCGAACGCGTTCTTATCACACCAAACCATGTTTCCTTTATAGACGGCATTCTGCTGGCGCTGTTTTTGCCCGTGCGCCCGGTGTTTGCGGTGTATACCTCCATCAGCCAGCAGTGGTACATGCGCTGGCTCACGCCGTTGATTGATTTTGTCCCGCTCGACCCGACAAAACCGATGATGATTAAACATCTGGTACGCCTGGTCGAGCAGGGGCGCCCGGTGGTCATTTTCCCGGAAGGGCGTATCTCCGTGACCGGTTCGCTGATGAAAATCTACGACGGCGCGGGGTTTGTCGCGGCGAAGTCAAAAGCAACCGTGGTGCCGCTGCGTATTGAAGGCGCGGAGCTGACCCATTTCAGCCGTCTCAAGGGGCTGGTGAAGCAGCGTCTGTTCCCCAAAATCACGCTGCATATCCTGCCGCCAACGTCGTTACCGATGCCCGACGCGCCGCGTGCCCGCGATCGCCGTAAAATCGCCGGGGAAATGCTGCATCAGATTATGATGGAAGCGCGTATGGCCGTGCGCCCGCGCGAAACGCTGTACGAATCCCTGCTTTCCGCACAGTACCGCTATGGCGCGAAGAAAAACTGCATCGAAGACATCAACTTTACCCCGGATACTTATCGCAAACTGCTGACCAAGACCCTGTTTGTGGGCCGTATTCTGGAGAAGTACAGCAAAAAAGGCGAAAAGATTGGCCTGATGCTGCCTAACGCGGGCATCAGCGCGGCGGTGATTTTCGGCGCGGTTTCCCGGGGCCGGATCCCGGCGATGATGAACTACACGGCGGGCGTGAAGGGGCTGACCAGCGCCATTACTGCCGCTCAGATTAATACCGTCTTTACCTCCCGTCAGTTTCTGGACAAAGGCAAGCTCTGGCACCTTCCCGAGCAGCTCACCCAGGTGCGCTGGGTCTTCCTGGAGGACTTGAAAGCGGACGTGACCACTGGCGACAAGCTGTGGATTTTTGCGCATCTGCTGGTGCCGCGTCTGGCGCAGGTCAAACAGCAGCCGGAAGATGACGCCATTATCCTCTTCACGTCGGGATCTGAGGGCAACCCGAAAGGCGTCGTCCACAGCCACAAGAGCATTCTGGCGAACGTTGAGCAAATTAAAAGCATCGCCGACTTTACCGCGAACGACCGCTTTATGTCGGCGCTGCCGCTGTTCCACTCCTTTGGCCTGACGGTGGGGCTGTTCACGCCGCTCCTGACCGGCGCAGAAGTGTTCCTCTACCCGAGCCCGCTGCATTACCGCATTGTGCCGGAGCTGGTGTATGACCGTAACTGTACCGTTCTGTTCGGGACCTCAACCTTCCTGGGGAACTATGCGCGCTTCGCCAATCCGTATGATTTTTATCGCGTGCGGTATGTGGTGGCTGGCGCGGAAAAATTGCAGGAGAGCACGCGCCAGATCTGGCAGGACAAGTTTGGCCTGCGCATCCTCGAAGGCTATGGCGTGACCGAGTGTGCGCCCGTGGTCTCGATTAACGTGCCGATGGCGGCGAAACCGGGCACGGTTGGCCGAATTCTGCCGGGGATGGACGCGCGTCTGCTGGCGGTGCCGGGCATTGAGGACGGGGGCCGTCTGCAGCTGAAAGGGCCAAACGTGATGAACGGGTATCTGCGCGTGGAAAACCCGGGCGTGCTGGAAGCGCCGACGGCGGAAAATGTCAACGGCGAGGTTGAAACCGGCTGGTACGACACCGGGGATATCGTCCGTTTCGATGAACAGGGCTTTGTACAGATTCAGGGGCGCGCGAAACGCTTCGCCAAAATCGCCGGTGAAATGGTCTCTCTGGAAATGGTGGAGCAACTGGCGACGGCCGTGTCAGCCGAGAAGATGCACGCCACGGTCGTGAAGAGCGATGCCAGCAAAGGCGAGGCGCTGGTGCTGTTTACGACCGACGGTGAGCTGAAGCGCGACAGGTTACTGAGCTATGCGCGTGAACACGGTATTCCTGAACTGGCCGTGCCGCGCGATATTCGCTACCTGAAACAGCTCCCGGTACTGGGGAGCGGAAAACCCGATTTCGTGACCCTGAAAGGCATGGTTGAAGAGGCGGAACAGCAAAATGCGTGAGTCAGTACACACTAACACATCCCTCAGATCGAAAGGCATGATGGCCGTAATCGCCGCGCAGTTTCTCTCTGCGTTCGGTGATAACGCGCTGCTGTTTGCCACGCTGGCGCTGCTGAAAGCCGAGTTTTACCCCGACTGGAGTCAGCCGATCCTGCAGATGGTGTTTGTGGGCGCTTACATTATTTTTGCTCCATTTGTGGGGCAGGTGGCGGACAGCTTCCCGAAAGGCCGGGTAATGATGTTTGCCAACGGCCTCAAGCTGCTGGGTGCTGCCAGCATTTGCTTTGGCTTTAATCCGTTTATTGGCTACACGCTGGTGGGCATCGGTGCTGCCGCCTACTCCCCGGCGAAGTACGGCATTCTCGGCGAGCTGACCACCGGTGATAAGCTGGTCAAAGCCAATGGTCTGATGGAGTCATCCACTATTGCCGCTATCCTGATTGGCTCCGTTGCGGGCGGCGTGCTGGCCGACTGGCATGTGCTGGCGGCCCTGAGCGTGTGTGCGGTGGTGTATGGTGGGGCGGTCGTGGCGAACCTGTTTATTCCGAAGCTGCCTGCGGCTCGCCCGGGCCAGTCCTGGCGATTTAAACCGATGACCGGCAGTTTCTTTACCGCTTGCCGCGTGCTGTGGCGTAACGGTGAAACGCGTTTCTCCCTGATGGGGACCAGCATGTTCTGGGGCGCGGGCGTCACCCTGCGCTTCCTGCTGGTCCTGTGGGTGCCGGTGGCGCTGGGCATTACTGACAATGCGACGCCAACCTATCTTAATGCGATGGTGGCCATCGGCATTGTGGTTGGGGCGGGCGCGGCGGCGAAGCTGGTGACGCTGGAGACGGTTGCACGCTGCATGCCCGCCGGGATCCTGATTGGCGTCGTGGTGCTTATCTTCTCGCTGCAGCATGCGTTATTGCCCGCGTATGCCCTCCTCATCCTGATTGGTATTCTGGGGGGCTTCTTCGTGGTGCCGCTGAATGCGTTACTGCAGGAGCGGGGCAAGCAGACCGTCGGGGCAGGCAATGCGATTGCGGTACAAAACCTGGGTGAAAACCTGGCAATGCTGTTAATGCTGGGGCTCTACTCGCTGGCGGTAAAAGTGGGTGTGCCGGTGGTCGGGATTGGCGTCGGGTTTGGCGGGCTGTTTGCGATTGCGATTGCGGGTTTGTGGATGTGGCAACGTCGCCGTTGATAAGTGCGGCCTGATGCCCTCACCCCGGCCCTCTCCCACAGGGAGAGGGAGCAAACCCTAAAAACGGCAACGTGCGTTGCCGTTTTGCTTTTATTACGGTGCAGGATACGTATAAACCTGATGCACCGCTTCAATCTCCGCTAACACCTCTTCACTCAGGTTCAGATGGAAACTCTCAATATTGGTTTTCAGCTGTTCCATCGTGGTTGCGCCCAGCAGGGTACTGGCAACAAACGGCTGACGACGCACGAAGGCCAGCGCCATCTGCGCAGGGTCAAGACCGTGACGCTTCGCGATATCCACATAAGCGGCAACGGCTTTCTGCGTCTGCTCGCCGCTGTAGCGGGTGAAGCGGCTAAAGAGGGTGTTACGCGCCCCGGCCGGTTTCGCGCCGTTCAGGTATTTCCCCGTCAGCGTACCGAAGCCGAGACAGGAGTAAGCAAGCAGTTCCACTTCTTCATATTGCGTCACTTCGGCCAGACCCACTTCATAGCTGCGGTTAAGCAGGCTGTACGGGTTCTGAATAGTCACGATACGAGGCAGATCGTGCTTATCCGCCAGGTGCAGATAGCGCATGACCCCAAAGGCCGTTTCGTTAGACACGCCAATGTAGCGGATTTTTCCCGCGCGCTGGCATTCGGTCAGCGCTTCCAGCGTTTCCAGCAGCGTCACCGCGGGGGCGCTCTCATTCCAGCTGTACCCGAGCTTGCCAAAGCAGTTGGTTGGCCGTTGCGGCCAGTGTACCTGGTACAGGTCGAGATAGTCGGTTTGCAGGCGCTTGAGGCTGGCGTCCAGCGCGGCGCGGATATTTTTGCGATCGAGGATCTGGTTCGGGCGGATCCCCGTATCGTTGTTGCGCGCGGGGCCGCTGACTTTGGAGGCAATCACCAGCTTTTCACGGTTGCCGCGTTTTGCCAGCCAGTTACCGACGTAGGTTTCGGTAAGTCCCTGCGTTTCCGGACGGGGCGGAACAGGGTACATCTCTGCGACATCAATCAGGTTAATGCCCTGGCTGACGGCATAATCGAGTTGTGCATGGGCATCGGCTTCGCTGTTTTGTTCACCAAATGTCATCGTGCCCAACCCCAGTTGGCTAATTTCCAGTGCGCTGTGGGGGATACGGTGATAATGCATAGCCGGCTTCCTCAGTAGACATATAAACCGCGTCAGGGCGTACCCGACAAAGGAATATAAACATGGCAGAGGGGAAGCAAAAGGGGAAGAAAAAAATCAAAAAGGTCAGCAAGCGACTGACCTCTCTCTGATTATCGCTCGATAATTTGTGATACTTCGTCGCGATTGATCTGCATTTTATTGCCTTCCTGGTCGCGGTAGCTGACCAGGCCGGTATCATCGTCGACTTCGGGTTTACCGTCGGTCAGGATCATTCGACCATCTTTTGTCGCCATGACGTAATCGCTGCTACAGCCCGATACGGCAAACGCTAAACCGACTGCTGACACTAATACTGCCCATTTTTTCATCGTTATCGTCCTCATCTGGCTTGTATCAAATCATAATCTAGTATTAACCCGATATGGCGACTTGAGGAAGCGGTAAAATCTTAAAAAGCAGTCGATTATGTTTGAGAGCTCTCAAAATAAGTAAAAAACTATGTTTTCAACAGGAAATGACGTGCGAGTAGTGCACCGGTGAAATTCTTTTTGAGATAAAAACCGCGCGGCAACGTCAGTATCGGCTCACCCTGTGCGCCGATGGCCTCGGTAAGGGCTTTACTGTTGGCTGCTTTTGGGCGCAGCTGTAATACCTCTCCGTGTCGGGCGGTAATGCGCTCAACTTGCCCAAGAACAATCATGTCCATCAGCTCCTCCCAGTCCAGACGCAGCTGATGCTCTTCATTCTCGTCCGGGCTCCAGAGCAGCGGCGCGCCAACGCGACGGTCGGCCAGGGGGATCTGTCGCTCGCCTTCAACCGGTACCCACAACACGCGCTTCAGCTTGTGACGAACGTGGCTGGTTTCCCACGTTACGCCGGTATTGCCGGTTAATGGCGCAACGCAGACAAAGGTGGTCTCAAGCGGCTTGCCCTGGCGGTCTACAGGAATGGTTTTTAGCTCCACGCCAAGGGCTGCAAAATCTTGCTCAGGTTTGCTCCCTGCGCTGGCACCCAGCCATAGCTCCAGCAGCATGCCGATCCAGCCTTTATCCCGTTTCAGATCCTTCGGGATCGAAAGCCCGGCCATTGCTGCCAGCTCGCCAAGCGAAAAACCGGCCAGACGCTGTGCCTGCAGTAGCAACTGGCTCTCGCTGGACGGTGGTGAGCCCAAGGGTGTAAGCGGATGCATGACGGTAACCTTTTGATTAAAAAATAAACGAAGAAATTGTCCCCTGTGGATAGAGTTTAACTTTTTCTGTACCAATATGACATCTCTATGATTTATAGGTTTTTTTATTGGTCTGAAATCGTTTCGCCTGGGTGGAAAAAGCGGTTGTTCAAATCTGGTCACTGACAATGAACAGGATCTTACACCATGTTATCCACAGAAAAATGGGATAACTGGGCATAACCCTGACTACTGTTTCCATTTACAGCCTTGACGTGCGATGAAAATCGAATTTTCACACAAATTGTGACTAACTTATTGGCACAATCTGTGGATAAAACCGACGCTGTTCGATCTTTCATCAGCACGACGATCCCTGGTGTGACGATCGTCACGCTATTCAGTTTTTTGTTTACGTAAATGCATCTAACTCTATGAATATAATCATGTTAATGAATGCGAGTAAAAGAGGGTGTACGACGGTCGTTGAGGTTGTTCATCGGTAATCAGACACTTCTTCACAACTATATCCACAGAAAAGGTGAATAAAATTCCCTTCGCTGTCGCTCATCTGTTTATAACTCAGCACTTATTTGTGAGTTATTCAATTGTTATTAGGTTGCAGGCCTGTAAGAGAGTGGTTTACCGCCTCCCTGTAGTGTGAAACAATCATTCATATATAAGGTTTAGTTTGGGGTAGTCCGGTGATTGATGACGATGGCTACCGCCCGAACGTAGGAATAGTAATTTGTAATCGTCAGGGCCAGGTGATGTGGGCCCGTCGATATGGTCAACACTCCTGGCAGTTCCCGCAAGGCGGGATCAATCCGGGAGAGTCCCCAGAACAAGCGATGTACCGGGAGCTTTTTGAAGAGGTCGGTTTGAGCCGAAAAGATGTTCGCATCCTGGCTTCGACCCGCAACTGGTTGCGTTACAAGTTACCGAAACGTTTGGTGCGTTGGGACACAAAGCCGGTTTGTATCGGCCAGAAACAGAAGTGGTTTCTGTTGCAGTTGGTGGGCAACGATTCAGACATCAATATGCAAACCAGCAGTACGCCGGAGTTTGATGGCTGGCGCTGGGTGAGCTATTGGTATCCTGTTCGTCAGGTCGTGTCATTTAAGCGCGATGTTTACCGTAGGGTGATGAAAGAGTTTGCAAGTGTGGTGATGCAGCTTCAGGAGATCCCGCCTAAGCCGCAGAGCGCACCTGCCTGGCGACGTAAAAGAGGTTAAGCTACGCAAATCATGCTCACCCGCTTGCGAGAAATAGTCGAGAAGGTGGCCAGCGCGCCGCGTCTGAACGAGGCGTTGAATATTCTGGTCACCGACATCTGTCTTGCGATGGAGACCGAGGTCTGTTCGGTGTATCTGGCCGACCACGATCGGCGCTGCTATTACCTGATGGCGACCCGTGGTTTGAAAAAACCACGTGGACGCACCGTAACGCTCGCATTTGATGAAGGTATCGTGGGTCTGGTTGGGCGACTGGCTGAACCCATTAACCTTGCTGACGCGCAAAAACACCCCAGCTTTAAATACATCCCCTCCGTAAAAGAAGAGCGCTTCCGCGCTTTCCTTGGCGTGCCGATTATCCAGCGTCGTCAGCTGCTCGGCGTGCTGGTTGTCCAGCAGCGTGAGCTACGTCAGTACGACGAAAGCGAGGAGTCTTTCCTCGTCACGCTGGCCACGCAGATGGCGGCTATCCTCTCTCAGTCTCAGCTTGCCGCGCTCTTTGGTCAGTATCGCCATACGCGCATTCGTGCCCTTCCGGCATCGCCAGGCGTGGCGATCGCTGAAGGCTGGATGGACGCCACGCTGCCGTTAATGGAGCAGGTTTACGAAGCCTCAACGCTTGATGAAGCGCTGGAGCGCGAGCGTCTCACCGCCGCGCTGGAAGAGGCGGCGAATGAGTTTCGTCGTTACAGCAAGCGTTTTGCCGCAGGCGCGCAAAAAGAGACGGCGGCCATCTTCGACCTCTATTCGCACCTGCTCTCCGATGCGCGTCTGCGTCGCGAGCTTTTTGCGGAGGTGGATAAAGGCTCGGTCGCGGAGTGGGCGGTTAAGAAGGTCATCGAAAAATTTGCCGACCAGTTTGCGGCGCTGACCGACGGTTACCTGAAAGAGCGGGCAGGGGATCTGCGCGCTCTGGGGCAGCGCCTGCTGTTCCATCTGGATGACACCATTCAGGGCCCGAATGCCTGGCCAAAACGGTTTGTTCTGGTCGCCGACGAACTCTCGGCAACGACGCTGGCTGAACTGCCGCAGGACAGGCTGGCCGGTGTGGTGGTACGCGATGGTGCCGCCAACTCACACGCCGCCATTATGGTGCGCGCGCTGGGCATCCCTACCGTTATGGGGGCGGACATTCAGCCGTCGGTGCTGCACCGACGTACGCTGGTGGTCGACGGCTATCGCGGTGAGCTGCTGGTCGATCCTGAGCCGGTTCTGCTCCAGGAATACCAGCGTCTTATCAGCGAAGAGAATGAATTAAGCAAGCTGGCGGAAGATGAGGTTAACCTGCCCGCCCAGCTTAAGAGCGGTGAGCGGATCAAAGTCATGCTCAACGCCGGTTTAAGCCCTGAGCATGAAGAAAAGCTGGGCAGCCGCATCGACGGCATTGGCCTGTACCGTACTGAAATCCCGTTCATGCTGCAGAGCGGTTTCCCCTCTGAAGAGGAGCAGGTGGCGCAGTATCAGGGTATGCTGCAGATGTTTAACGACAAACCTGTCACCCTGCGAACCCTGGACGTCGGGGCGGATAAACAGCTGCCCTATATGCCGATCAGCGAAGAAAACCCGTGCCTGGGCTGGCGTGGGATCCGCATTACGCTCGATCAGCCGGAGATCTTCCTGATCCAGGTGCGCGCGATGCTGCGCGCCAACGCGGCGACGGGCAATCTCAGCATCTTACTTCCGATGGTCACCAGCATTGATGAGATCGACGAGTCCCGGCGACTGATCGAACGTGCTGGCCGTGAAGTGGAAGAGATGATCGGCTATGCGATCCCGAAACCGCGGATTGGGGTCATGCTTGAAGTGCCTTCGATGGTCTTTATGCTGCCGCAGCTGGCAAACCGCGTTGATTTTATCTCTGTCGGCACCAACGACCTGACGCAATATATTCTGGCCGTCGACCGTAACAATACCCGCGTCGCCAGTATCTACGATAGCCTGCATCCGGCGATTATTCGCGCCTTAGCGATGATTGCCCGAGAAGCGGAGCAGTACGGCATTGATTTACGCCTGTGTGGTGAAATGGCCGGGGATTCCATGTGCGTTGCGATCCTGATTGGTCTGGGGTACCGCCATCTGTCAATGAACGGCCGGGCCGTCGCACGCGTGAAGTATCTTTTGCGCCATATCGACATCGATGATGCCCGCGAGCTGGCAGAACGCAGCCTTGAGGCGCAGCTGGCTGCTGAGGTTCGCCACCAGGTCGCGGCGTTTATGGAACGACGCGGTATGGGCGGCCTGATCCGCGGCGGCCGCTAATCATCTTTCTGCCTCTCCCTCTGGGCTGAGGGTTCCCCACAAAATAATACCTGCACGGACAACCCCCTCTCCCTTGAGGGAGAGGGCTGGGGTGAGGGGGAACATACGGCTGAAGTGGTCATTCCGTTCACTTTATGTTCCTTGCTACTCTGTAAGGACATGGCCGGTGAACGTGCCAGGGCGGCTCAATCGCCACCGCCCTGGCGACCCGGGCTCCCGGCGGTAAATCGCCGCTTCGCGGTGCCTTCGGCTTATTCCTTCCGGCTTGTCGGGGACGGGCGGAGGTAACATCCCTGTAAAGCCCGCCCTCTCGGCGCATCCATGCGCCTCGCCCCGGCCTACAGGAAACGCCTCAGCGATTTACAGCCGGACCAGGGCATCGCTGTAAGCCATTTATTTTCCTGAAGTCACATGCATCGCTTCAGGTATAAAATTACTGGGGATTCCTCACCCCTCTGGGAGAGGGCACCAGCACGCATCAAACCCTATACACATCTTTTACATCTCGGGCGCATCCTCTGCGCCTGCCTTGTGCTATGATTCGCAACTTTGGAGCCTCTGCTTACGGCAGAATCGCATTTCTACCGCTGTCCACTTTCAGCGGAATAACAACATCTTGTGGTGACAGATGAACAGTGGTTATCTGCATTTTCCGGAATTTGATCCGGTCATTTTTTCAGTAGGACCTGTTTCGCTTCACTGGTACGGTCTGATGTACCTGGTGGGCTTCATTTTTGCCATGTGGCTTGCTGGCCGTCGCGCCAGCCGTCCTGGCAGCGGCTGGACTAAAAACGAAGTTGAAAACCTGCTGTATGCGGGCTTCCTCGGCGTGTTCCTCGGTGGCCGTATTGGGTACGTGCTGTTCTATAACTTCCCGGTATTCCTGAACGATCCGCTCTATCTGTTCCGCGTCTGGGACGGCGGCATGTCCTTCCATGGCGGCCTGATTGGGGTGATCCTGGTGATGGTGATTTTTGCCAAACGCACCAAACGCAACTTCTTCCAGGTGTCCGATTTTATCGCGCCGCTGATCCCGTTTGGTCTCGGGGCGGGCCGTCTGGGCAACTTCATCAACGGTGAACTGTGGGGCCGCGTCGACCCGAGCGTGCCGTACACGATGCTCTTCCCGGGCTCCCGCGCAGAAGATATCGCGCTACTGCCGTCGCATCCTGAGTGGCAGTCCATTTTCGATACCTACGGCGTGCTGCCGCGTCATATGTCCCAGCTGTATGAGCTGGCGCTGGAAGGCGTGGTGCTGTTTATCATCCTCAACCTGTTTATTCGCAAGCCGCGCCCGATGGGAGCTGTTTCCGGCCTGTTCCTGATCGGCTACGGTGCATTCCGTATTATCGTCGAGTTCTTCCGTCAGCCAGACGCACAGTTTACCGGCGAGTGGGTACAGTACATCAGCATGGGGCAGATCCTCTCCATTCCGATGATTGTCGCGGGAGCCATTATGATGATTTGGGCGTATCGTCGTCGTCCACAGCAACAGATTTCCTGAGGAACCATGAAACAGTATCTTGAACTGATGAAAAAAGTGCTCGATGAGGGCACGCCGAAAAACGACCGCACCGGTACCGGTACGCTCTCCATTTTTGGCCACCAGATGCGCTTCAATCTGCAAGAAGGTTTCCCGCTGGTGACGACAAAGCGCTGCCACCTGCGCTCGATCATTCATGAGCTGCTCTGGTTCCTGCAAGGCGATACTAACGTTGCGTATCTGCACGAAAATAACGTCTCAATCTGGGACGAATGGGCAGATGAAAATGGCAATCTGGGCCCGGTTTACGGCAAGCAGTGGCGTGCATGGCCCACGCCTGATGGCCGCCATATTGATCAGATCACCACCGTGATGAACCAGCTGAAAAACGATCCGGATTCGCGCCGCATCATCGTTTCCGCCTGGAACGTCAGCGAGCTGGATAAAATGGCGCTGGCACCGTGCCACGCATTCTTCCAGTTCTATGTGGCGGATGGAAAGCTCTCCTGCCAGCTCTATCAGCGCTCCTGTGACGTGTTCCTCGGCCTGCCGTTTAACATTGCCAGCTATGCGCTGTTAGTTCATATGATGGCGCAGCAGTGCGACCTGGAAGTAGGTGATTTCGTCTGGACCGGTGGGGATACCCATCTCTACAGCAACCATATGGAACAGACGCATCTCCAGCTAACCCGCGAACCGCGTGCGCTGCCGAAGCTGATTATCAAACGCAAACCGGCATCCATCTTCGACTACCGCTTTGATGATTTCGAGATTGAGGGCTACGACCCCCATCCGGGCATTAAAGCGCCTGTCGCTATCTGATGCGGTAAAGCCTGACACAACCGGTGCTGTTTAGCGCCGGTTTTTTTTCGCCTTTCTCCCGTTTCCCGAAGCGCTATCCAGAAAGCCTGCAACGCGCTGCAACCCTCCCAATTCTGCGGATGACGCCTCGTAAAACGATAATCCGTCGCTCGTCATGTTCACGGCGCTTCGCCACACTCCCGGTATGAAAAAAGAGAACGGTTTTACGCTTATCGAAACGCTGGTCGCCGTTTCGCTTGTCGTCATCCTTAGCGCCTCGGGCCTGTACGGCTGGGACAGCTGGCAACGGCAGCAGCGGCTGTGGCAAACCGCCAGCCAGGTGCGAGATTACCTGCTGTTTCTGCGCAACCATGCCAACCGCCACAACCGCGACCATCAAATTACCCGTCAGCGGATGGGTGACCGGGACTGTCTGGCGAGCTCTGCCGTGCAAGGCTGTGAGAAGGACAGTCCCTTTGTGCTGATACCCCTCTGGCCTGAGGTCGCGATCGGCGAGGTCACGCCGTCGCTGGGGTTCTATGGATTACGGGATACGGCATGGGCTGGGCGGATACGCGTTCAAAGCCGTGCTGGAGAATGGCTGATTATGGTCTCAAATGGAGGACGCATCAGGATGTGTCAGGTCTCTGAGGAAGGTTCATGTCGATGAGTCAGCGCGGTTTCTCACTGACAGAAGTGCTGATTGCCACGGCGATAAGCAGCCTGTTGCTGATAAGCGCATCGCGCTTTTTACCCGGCTTGCAGCGGGCCGTATTACTGCAATCCGGCCAGCGAGAGCTGGAAGAAGAGGTCTGGCAACACCTGTTCGCCCTCGGCAAGCAGCTTCAGCGTGCGGGATACTGCGCGGGAAATTGCCAGGGACAGGCGCTGGCGATCGGCAGGCAGGGGAGTTGCATCATTGTGCGGTGGGATGCCAACAGTAACGGTCGCTGGGATAGCAGCGCATCAGAAAATGACAGCACCGGTTTTCGGCTGGAATCGGGGGCGCTGGAAACCCTGCGTGGCGCGACCTCGTGTGAAGGAAAAGGATGGGAAAAGCTCACGGACCCGGACAGGCTTGCGATCGCGCATTTTGTGGTGAGGAAAGTGGAACATGCCGGTTTTGCGCCAGAGGTGAATATCGAACTATCCGCAATGCGTAAAGGCGATAAAGGGGAGTCCTGGCAGGCGTTGTATACGGTCACGGGGTATAACCTGTGAGCCGTCAACGCGGGATGTCTTCGCTGGGGCTGGTTCTGCTTTTACTGGTGCTCGGTACCCTGATCCTGACGGGGCTAAACCAGCAGGTCACAACGTTCAGTGCGCTCGTTGGCGGTGAGAGCCGCTCGCTTCAGCAGCAGGCGACGGTACAGTCCGCGCTTGAGTGGGGACGGGTTCAGCGCTGGTCGTCAGCGCCACAAATCCAGTGCAAAAAGGCATCGACATGGCGAGTGTGTTTGCGTCAACTGAGTGAGGCGCGTGTGCTGCTGATTGCCGGAGACAGTGACCTGCTGCTCTGGCGTGCAGGAGAGATTGTCGACGGGAACCTTCGCTTTTCGCCTCACGGCTGGAGCGATTTTTGTCCTCTTAAGGAGAGCGCGTTATGTCAGCTGCCGTGAGCAGAGAAAAAGGGTTTAGCATGGTTGAGGTTCTGCTGGCGATGATGTTGCTGGTGGTGGTCGTGACCGCACTGTCGGGGTATCA
Source organism: Enterobacter sp. SGAir0187 (assembly GCF_002952735.2). Lineage (NCBI taxonomy): Bacteria > Pseudomonadati > Pseudomonadota > Gammaproteobacteria > Enterobacterales > Enterobacteriaceae > Enterobacter > Enterobacter sp. SGAir0187. Next base: position 3,480,694 of record NZ_CP025034.2, read on the forward strand.
CCGGGCGCTGGCGGCGCGGTTCATCGCATTTAATCAGTATCGCCAGCTCTGGCACCATGCCTGGAACCAGTCTCAGCTCTCAACAAATGTTCTTCCTGCAGGCTGGCAGGCCCGTCGGGGGCAGACAACGCTCGCAGGATGTGTCAGCATCACGGTTACACTTATTTCTCCTCTGGGGCGGCGCGGTGAGTTAACGCGTCTGCATTGCCCGGTTAGCCAGTAGTCGGGAGCGTCTATGTTAAGGGTCTACCACTCAAATCGTCTGGATGTGCTGGAAGCACTGATGGAGTTTATCGTTGAGCGCGAGCGGCTTGACGATCCTTTTGAGCCTGAAATGGTGCTGGTGCAGAGCACCGGTATGGCACAGTGGCTGCAAATGTCGCTTTCCCGCAAGTTTGGCATTGCCGCGAATATTGATTTTCCGCTGCCTGCGAGCTTTATCTGGGAGATGTTTGTCCGCGTGTTGCCTGATATCCCGGAGCAGAGCGCCTTCAACAAGCAGGCCATGAGCTGGAAGCTGATGGCGCTGCTGCCGGAAATGCTGCAGCACGATGAATTTGCCATGCTGCGTCACTACCTCAATGACGATACCGACAAGCGTAAGCTGTTTCAGCTGGCGTCGCGCACCGCCGATCTCTACGACCAATACCTTGTTTACCGCTCTGACTGGTTAATTCGTTGGGAAGCGGGCGAGTTGGTTGAAGGCCTGCCGGAGGCGCAAATATGGCAGGCCCCGCTGTGGAAAGCGCTGGTAGAGCATACCGAGAAATTGGGCCAGCCTAAGTGGCACCGTGCCAATCTCTACGAGCGGTTTATCTCGATACTTGAAAATGCGTCGGAGCGTCCGGCCCGACTGCCGTCACGCGTATTTATCTGCGGAATATCCGCATTACCCCCTGTCTATCTGAAAGCGTTGAATGCGCTGGGTAAACATATTGATATCCATATTTTGTTTACCAACCCTTGCCGACAGTACTGGGGGGATATCCTCGACGAACGCTGGCTGGCGCGGCTGGTGACCCGCCAACGAAAACGCCTTTTTGAAGAACGATCCATCCCGCTGTTTAAAGACGGCTCGACTGCCGGGCAGCTTTTCGATGAAGAGGGTATTCAGAACCTGCCCAATCCGCTGCTTGCCTCATGGGGGAAGCTGGGACGTGACTACATTCACATGCTTTCAGACATCACTTCCTCAGGGGAAGGTGACGTGGATGCCTTTGTTGAGATCGCCCCGGACAGCCTGCTGCATAATATCCAGTTAGATATTCTGGAGCTGGAAAACCGTGCCGTCATGGGCGTGACGGCGAACGAGTTCGAACGCAGCGACAATAAGCGAAAACTGGATCCTGACGATCGCAGTATCACGATCCACGTTTGTCACAGCCCGCAGCGTGAGGTCGAAGTGCTTCACGACCAGCTGCTGGCGATGCTGCAGGAAGATCCCGACCTGACGCCACGCGATATCGTGGTGATGGTGGCGGATATCGACAGCTACAGTCCCTTTATTCAGGCCGTTTTTGGCAGCGCAACGGGTGAGCGATACCTGCCTTACGCGATATCTGACCGTCGTGCCCGCCAGTCGCATCCGGTATTGCAGGCGTTTATTACTCTGCTGTCACTGCCGGATAGCCGGTTTATTTCCGAAGATGTCCTGGCGTTGCTGGATGTTCCCGTGCTGGCCGCACGCTTCAACATCAATGAAGAGGGGCTGCGCTACCTTCGTCAGTGGGTTAACGAGTCTGGCGTACGCTGGGGGATCGATGACGATAACGTTCAGGAATTCGAGCTTCCCCCTACCGGGCAGCACACCTGGCGATTTGGCCTGACGCGTATGCTGTTGGGCTATGCCATGGAAAGCAGCCAGGGCGAGTGGAATGAGGTGCTGCCTTACGATGAGTCCAGCGGGTTAATTGCTGAACTGGTAGGGCATTTAGCATCGCTATTAATGCAGCTTAACCGCTGGCGATATGCGCTGTTGCAGCCGCGTCCACTTGAAGAATGGCTCCCTGTCTGCAGGGCGTTACTTAATGATTTCTTCCTGCCGGACAATGACACCGAAGCGGCGATGGCGCTCATTGAAACCCAGTGGCAGGCTATCATCGACGAAGGCGTGAATTCCCACTACCGCGAGGCCATCCCGCTGTCGCTGTTGCGGGATGAGCTGACGCAGCGGCTTGACCAGGAGCGAATCAGCCAGCGTTTCCTGGCGGGTCCTGTCAATATCTGCACCCTGATGCCCATGCGTTCTATCCCGTTCAGGGTGGTCTGCCTGCTTGGCATGAACGACGGTGTGTATCCGCGCGCGCTGCCGCCGCTGGGGTTCGACTTGATGAGCGCAAACCCAAAACGGGGCGATCGTAGCCGCCGTGATGATGACCGCTACCTCTTCCTGGAAGCGCTCATCTCCGCGCAGAGTAAGCTCTATATCAGCTATATCGGTCGTTCCATTCAGGACAACAGCGAGCGTTTCCCCTCCGTACTGGTGCAGGAGCTGGTGGACTATATCGGCCAGAGCCACTACCTGCCGGGAGATGAGGAGCGCAACTGTGATGAGAGCGAGCAGAGGGTGAAAGCCCATATCACCTGTTTCCACAGCCGCATGCCGTTTGACCCGGTGAACTATATTGCCAGCGAGCGCCAGAGCTACGCCCTTGAGTGGTTGCCGGCGGCGAAAAAGGAAGGGAATGCGCATACCGATTTCATTCAGGAACTTGACCCGCGCCCTATCGACACTCTGACCTTCGAGCAGCTTCAGCGGTTTTGGGCGCATCCGGTGCGCGCCTTTTTCCAGCAACGACTGCAGGTCAACTTCCGCTCTGAAGAGAGCGAAATTCCTGAGGCAGAGCCGTTTACGCTGGAAGGTCTGGAGCGCTATCAGTTAAATCTGCAGCTGCTGAACGCGCTGGTTGAAGAGGAGGATGCCGACAAACTTTACCGCCGCTACCGTGCTGCAGGTCAGCTGCCTTACGGAGCGTTTGGGGAGATCGTCTGGGAGGCGCAGTGTCAGGAGATGACCGCCCTGGCAGAGCGCGTACGAGCGTGCCGACAGCCAGGGAAAAGTATTGAAATCGATCTCAACTGCAACGGGGTACAGCTCACGGGCTGGTTAACCCAGGTTCAGCCGGATGGGCTGCTGCGCTGGCGGCCCTCAATGCTAAGCGTTTCGCAAGGATTGCAACTCTGGCTGGAACATCTTGTCTACAGTGCGGGTGGGCATAAAGGTGAAAGCCGCATTTTCGTGCGCAAAGAGGGAGAGTGGCGCTTTCCGCCGATGGAAGCCGAGCAGGCGTTAGGGTATCTCTCTTTGTACATTGAGGGCTACCGCCAGGGAATGAACAAACCGCTCCTGTTACTGCCGGAAAGTGGCGGCGTCTGGATAAAAGCCTGTTATGACGCACAGAATGATGCGATGTTAACGGATGAGGCTTCGCTGCAGAAAGCTCGCAGCAAATTTATGCAGGCCTACGAAGGAAACATGATGGTGCGGGGCGAAGGGGATGATGTCTGGTATCAGCGTTTGTGGCGAACGCTCGAGCCAGAATACCTGGAGGCTATCACGGAAGAGGCGCAGCGCTACCTGCTGCCGTTGTTTAAATTTAATCAGTCCTGAGCGCTGTATAAAAATTGCGCAGCCAAGGGTGTTCATTTATGATGCACTTCTTATCACGGACTGATGTACCCAAAGAAAGAGATGTTGGCGTGTCCAGCACGCAGTGTGTTAATGATGTAGCCGTGATAAAGAGGTCGTAATGCCAGGCAGCACCTTGTTTAAAGCGTTTGTTTTGTTTATTGCCCTTTGGGCGCCCGTCACTCACGCAGACTCCGGTTGGCAACCCGTTCAGGAAACTATCCGTAAGAGCGAAAAGGATACCCGTCAATATCAGGCTATTCGCCTTGATAACGGGATGACCGTGCTGCTGGTTTCCGACCCGCAGGCGGTGAAATCTCTGTCGGCATTAGTGGTGCCGGTTGGGTCGCTGGAAGATCCTGACGCTCATCCTGGTCTTGCACACTATCTGGAACATATGACGCTGATGGGGTCAAAAAAATACCCGCAGCCTGATAGCCTGTCCGAATTTCTGAAGATGCATGGCGGCAGCCACAATGCCAGCACGGCGCCGTACCGCACCGCCTTTTATCTCGAAGTCGAAAATGATGCGCTGGAAGGGGCGGTCGATCGCCTCGCTGATTCCATCGCCGCGCCGTTGCTGGATAAAAAATACGCCGAGCGTGAACGCAATGCGGTGAATGCCGAGCTGACCATGGCCCGCACGCGAGACGGTATGCGCATGGCGCAGGTCAGCGCCGAAACCATCAACCCTGCGCACCCGGGGTCGCGCTTCTCCGGCGGTAACCTGGAAACCTTGAGCGACAAACCGAACAGCCCGGTGCTGGATGCCCTGCACGCGTTTCGCGATAAATACTACTCCGCCAACCTGATGAAGGCGGTCATCTACAGCAATAAACCGTTGCCGGAACTGGCAGGCATGGCGGCCAAAACCTTTGGCCGGGTGCCGAATAAAAATATCGACCTGCCGCAAATAACCGTTCCGGTGGTCACGGATGCGCAAAAAGGCATCGTGATCCACTACGTTCCTGCCATGCCGCGCAAAGTCCTGCGCGTGGAATTCCGCATTGATAACAACACGGCACAGTTTCGCAGTAAAACCGATGAGCTGGTCACCTACCTGATTGGTAACCGTAGCCCGGGTACGCTGTCTGACTGGCTGCAAAAGCAGGGGCTGGCGGAAGGCATTCGCGCCGACTCCGATCCGGTTGTGAACGGCAATAGTGGCGTGCTGGCGATCTCCGCGACGCTGACCGACAAAGGACTGGCCAACCGCGATGAAGTCGTGGCGGCTATCTTTAGCTACCTCGCTTTGCTGCGCGAGAAAGGCGTCGATAAGCGCTATTTTGATGAACTCGCGCACGTGCTGGATCTCGATTTCCGTTACCCGTCCATCACCCGCGACATGGATTATGTGGAGTGGCTGGCGGATACCATGATCCGCGTGCCGGTGGAACATACTCTCGACGCGGTGAATATTGCCGACCGGTACGATGCCGGGGCGGTAAAAGCCCGCCTGGCGATGATGACGCCGGAGAATGCCCGCATCTGGTACATCAGTCCGAACGAACCGCATAACAAGACGGCGTACTTTGTCGATGCCCCTTATCAGGTGGATAAAATCAGCGCTCAGACCTTCGCCGACTGGCAGAAAAAGGCCGGGGAGATTGCGTTGAAGCTGCCGGAGCTGAACCCCTATATTCCGGACGACTTCTCGCTTATCAAAACGACGAAAGATTACCCGCACCCGGAACTCATCATTGATGAGCCAACGCTGCGCGTCGTGTATACCCCAAGCCGCTATTTCGCCAGTGAGCCTAAAGCCGATGTCAGCGTGGTGCTGCGTAACCCGAAAGCGATGAACAGCGCCAAAAATCAGGTGATGTTCGCGCTCAATGACTATCTCGCCGGTATCGCGCTCGATCAGCTCAGCAACCAGGCCGCCGTGGGCGGGATCAGCTTCTCCACCAACGCCAATAACGGTTTGATGCTTAATGCAAACGGCTATACCCAGCGCTTGCCTCAGCTGTTCCAGGCCCTGCTGGAGGGCTACTTCAGCTACACGCCGACGGAGGAGCAGCTTGAGCAGGCCAAATCGTGGTATGCGCAGATGATGGATTCCGCGGAGAAAGGTAAAGCTTACGATCTGGCGCTTATGCCGGCGCAAATGCTGTCGCAGGTGCCTTATTTCCAGCGAGAAGACCGCCGCGCGCTGCTGCCATCTATCTCCTTAAAAGACGTGCTGGCGTACCGTGACGCGCTGAAAACCAACACGCGTCCAGAGTTCCTGATCGTCGGCAACATGAGTGAGGAACAGGCCAAAACGCTGGCGGAGAACGTGCGTACTCAGCTCGGGTCAAAAGGCGACGAGTGGTGCCGCAACCAGGACGTGCTGGTTGAGAAAAAACAGAATGTGATTTTTGAAAAGGCGGGTAACAGCACGGATTCCGCGCTGGCCGCGGTCTTTGTGCCAACGGGCTACGATGAATTCGCCAGTTCAGCGCAGAGTGCCGTGCTGGGACAAATTATTCAGCCGTGGTTCTATAACCAGTTACGCACGGAGGAGCAGCTTGGCTACGCGGTGTTTGCCTTCTCCATGAATGTTGGTCGTCAGTGGGGGCTGGGTTTCCTGCTGCAAAGCAGCGATAAACAACCGGCGTATCTCTGGCAGCGTTACCAGGCCTTCTTCCCGCAGGTGGAAGCAAAACTGCGTGCCATGAAGCCGGAAGAGTTTGCCCAGATCCAGCAGGCCGTCATCGCGCAGGTGATGCAGCCGCCGCAGACGCTGGGTGAAGAAGCCTCGCAACTGAGCAAAGATTTCGATCGCGGTAATCTGAAATTTGATTCGCGTGATAAAGTAGTGGCCGAGATAAAACAGCTGACGCCGCAGAAGGTTGCCGACTTCTTCCATCAGGCGGTCATTAAGCCGCAGGGAATAACCATCCTGTCTCAGGTTTCCGGTAGCCAGAACGGGAAAACGGAGTACGTAAACCCGAAAGGCTGGAAAGTCTGGAAGAGCGTCAGCGCGCTGCAGCAATCTATGCCCTGGAGTAAGAAAGAATGACCGATACCGCTGAGTCCCTTGATCCCTTACGTTTACCTCTGCAGGGTGAACGATTGATTGAAGCCTCAGCGGGAACGGGAAAAACCTTCACCATTGCTGCCCTCTATCTGCGCCTGCTGTTAGGGCTTGGCGGCAACGTTGCTTTTCCACGCCCTTTGAGCGTGGAAGAGCTGCTGGTGGTTACCTTCACCGAGGCCGCTACCGCAGAGCTGCGGGGCCGTATTCGTACCAATATCCACGAGCTGCGCATCGCCTGTCTGCGTCAGAGCACGGATAACCCCCTCTACGCCAGCCTTCTGGAAGAGATTGCCGATAAGCAGCAGGCCGCCCAGTGGCTGTTGCTCGCTGAACGGCAGATGGATGAAGCGTCCGTCTTTACCATTCACGGTTTTTGCCAGCGCATGCTGAGCCTGAATGCGTTCGAGTCCGGTATGCTGTTCGAACAGCAGCTCATTGAAGATGAATCCGTGCTTCGCTATCAGGCCTGCGCGGATTTCTGGCGTCGCCACTGCTACCCCTTACAGCGTGAAATCGCCGAAGCGGTTCATGCGCTCTGGAAAGGCCCGGAAGCGCTGCTGCGCGCGATCGATCGTTATCTGCAGGGGGAAGCGCCGGTCATTAAATCTCCGCCGCCAGCAGATGAAACCCTGGCCTCGCGGCATGAAAAAATCATCGCGAAAATTGCGGACATCAAGCAAAAATGGATGGAGTCAGTCGGCGAGATTGACGCCATTATCGAAAATTCCGGGATTGACCGTCGCAAGTTCAACCGTGGCAATCAGGCAAAATGGATCGACAAGGTCAGCGCCTGGGCGCAGGAAGAGACGCGGGGCTATCAGCTCCCGGATGCGCTGGAGAAATTCTCCCAACGTTTTCTGGCTGAGCGGACCAAAGCCGACGGCATTGTGCCTGAGCATCCCCTGTTTGTGGCGATTGAAACCCTGATGGCGGAGCCCCTTACGCTCAACGATCTGATGATCACCCGCGCCATGACCGAAATTCGTGAAGCCGTGGCGCGCGAAAAGCGCCGCCGTGGCGAGCTGGGCTTCGACGATATGCTGAGCCGCCTGGATGCGGCGCTGTGCAGTGAAAATGGCGAAGCACTTGCCGCCGCGATTCGCACCCGCTTCCCGGTGGCGATGATAGACGAATTCCAGGACACCGACCCTCAGCAGTACCGAATTTTTCGCCGTATCTGGCGCCAGCAGCCCGACACCGCGCTGCTGTTAATCGGCGATCCGAAACAGGCCATCTACGCCTTCCGCGGTGCGGATATTTTCACCTATATGAAAGCCCGCAGCGAGGTTGACGCGCATTACACGCTCGATACTAACTGGCGCTCCTCTCCTGGCATGGTGGAAAGCGTCAATGCGCTGTTTAGCCGTATGGATACGGCGTTTATGTTCCGGGAGATCCCGTTTCAGCCGGTAAAATTTGCCCCGAAAAATGCCTCGCTGCGCTTCGAGTTTAACGGCGTGACGCAGCCTGCCATGAACTTCTGGCTGCTGGATGGGGAAGGCTATGGCGTTGCCGACTATCAAAATGCCATGGCCCAGCACTGTGCCGCGCAAATCCGTGACTGGCTCAGTGCCGGGGCGCGGGGCGAGGCGCTGCTGTGGAAGGGGGATAACCCCACCCCGGTAAAGGCATCGGATATTACGGTGCTGGTGCGCAGCCGTCAGGAGGCCGCATTCATCCGCGACGCCCTGACGTTACTGAATATCCCCTCTGTCTACCTCTCGAACCGTGACAGCGTCTTTGAAACGCTGGAGGCGCAGGAGATGTTATGGCTGCTCCAGGCCGTGCTGGCCCCGGAGCGGGAAAGTACATTGCGCAGCGCATTAGCCAGCGCGATGCTCGGACTGAACGCGCGCGATATTGATACCCTCAACAATGACGAAGCCGCGTGGGATGCCGTGGTAGAGGAGTTTGTGCGCTATCGCGAAAAATGGCAGAAGCGCGGCGTGATGGCGATGGTGCGCGAGCTCATGGCTCAGCGGCACATTGCCGAGAATATGCTGGCTACCGCAGGCGGGGAGCGGCGTTTGACCGATATTTTGCACATCAGCGAACTCTTGCAGGAAGCGGGTACGCAGCTGGAGAGCGAGCACGCCCTGGTGCGCTGGCTGGCACAGCAGATTGCCGATCCGAACAGCAATTCCGCCAGCCAGCAGATGCGCCTCGAGAGTGATAAACATCTGGTGCAGATCGTCACCATTCACAAGTCGAAAGGCCTGGAATATCCGCTGGTCTGGCTGCCGTTTATCGCCAATTACCGCGTGCAGGATCAGGCTTTTTACCACGATCGCGAGTCTTTTGAGGCGGTGCTCGATCTCAGCAACGCGGAGTCCAGCGTTGAGCTGGCAGAGGCCGAACGTCTGGCGGAAGATTTACGCCTGCTCTACGTGGCGCTAACCCGCTCGGTCTGGCACTGCAGCCTGGGCGTTGCGCCGCTGTTCCGGCGTCGGGGCGAAAAGAGCGGGGAGAGCGATTTTCATCTGAGCGCGCTGGGGCGGCTTATTCTGCAGGGTGAACCCAAAGACGCGGCGGGCCTACGCCAGTGCATCGAATCCCTTTGCTCTGAGCATGTTGCCCTGCATATTCCTTCGCTGCCCGACAACAGCCGCTGGCACATGCCAGAGCCGCACGAGTCAGATCTCCATGCCCGTCGGGTGGTACGCACGATTGCCGACGACTGGCGCGTTACCAGCTACACCGGCCTACAGCAGCACGGGCAGAGTATTGCGCAGGATCTGATGCCAAAACTGGACGTGGATGCCGCAGGCGCCGGTAGCGTACCCGTTGAGCCGGTGCTGACGCCGCACCAGTTCCCGCGCGGCGCCTCGCCGGGCACGTTTTTGCACAGCCTGTTTGAAGAGCTGGATTTTACCCAGCCGGTTTCCGAAGAGTGGGTGCTAAAGATGTTACAGAGCGGTGGTTACGACGCGCATTGGCAGCCGGTTCTCACCGACTGGATCCGCGCCGCTCTGCACGCTCCGCTCACCGCGCAGGGGATCTCGCTTAGCCAGTTGACCGCCAAAGATAAGCAGGTGGAGATGGAGTTTTACCTCCCCATCGCCAGCCCGCTCAGGGCCGAGGCGCTTGATGCGGTGATCCGCGAGTACGATCCGTTATCCGCCGGATGCCCGCCGCTGAACTTCCGCCAGGTGCAGGGGATGCTAAAAGGCTTTATCGACCTCGTTTTCCGCCACGAAGGGCGCTACTACCTGCTGGATTACAAATCGAACTGGCTGGGCGAAGACAGCACAGCCTATACCCAACAGGCGATGGCGTCGGCTATGCAACTGCATCGCTACGATCTGCAGTACCAGCTTTATACCCTGGCGCTGCACCGTTACCTGCGCCATCGTATTGCCGATTACTGTTACGACGCGCATTTTGGCGGCGTGATTTACCTGTTCCTGCGCGGCGTGGATGCCAACGACCCGCGTTCCGGCGTCTTTAGCACGCGTCCGGCTGTGGAACTGATTGAAAAAATGGATAACCTGTTTGCTGCAGGCACGAAGGAGGTGGCATGACGATGCAGGCGCTACTGCTGGACGCGGTTGAACAACGATTACTGCGCCACCTGGATGTGCAGTTTGCCATGATGGTGGCAGGCGAGGAGCCTGCCGTGATGCTTGCCGCCGCCATTCTGAGCAAAGACGCGGGGGAGGGGCACGTATGTCTGCCGCTGTCGCGTCTGGCGGTGGATGAGAAAATGCCTCCGGCTTTACAGGCGTGTTTCGCGCTGCTGGGTGACGCCGTGGACTGGCAGGCGATACTACGCCGTTCGCCTGCCGTGAGCGGAGCCGATACCGGGACGCCAATGATTCTGGTCGGCGAGCGTTTGTATCTTAACCGGCTGTGGCGTAACGAACTGACGGTGGCGCGCTTCTTCAGCGAGACCAACGCCCCGCTTCCCTGCGATGAAACGCAGCTCCGGCAAACGCTGGATACGCTGTTTTCCTCTGACGAGGCGACAGACTGGCAGAAAGTGGCGGCAGCCGTGGCCTTAACGCGCCGGATCTCGGTGATTTCAGGCGGACCGGGCACCGGGAAAACGACCACCGTGGCAAAACTGCTTGCCGCGCTAATTCAGCTGTCGGGTGAGCAAAAGTGCCGTATTCGCCTGGCGGCCCCCACCGGTAAAGCGGCGGCGCGTCTGACGGAATCGTTAGGCGGTGCGCTGCAAAAGCTGCCGCTAACCGGGGAGCAGCTTGCGCTTTTCCCCAATGAGGCCAGCACGCTGCACCGTTTGCTTGGCGCTCAGCCAGGTAGCCAGCGTCTGCGCTATCATGCCGGTAATCCTCTGCATCTTGACGTGCTGGTGGTGGATGAAGCGTCGATGATTGACCTGACGATGATGTCGCGTTTGATTGATGCGCTACCGCCGCACGCGCGCGTCATTTTTCTCGGCGATCGCGACCAGCTTGCCTCCGTGGAGGCAGGGGCGGTACTGGGTGATATCTGCACCTATGCCAGCCTGGGGTATACCGCTGAACGCGCCCAGGAGCTCGCCCGTCTCACCGGATGTACGCTCACCTCTGAAAGCCACTCGCTTGCGGGCGCGCTGCGCGACAGCCTGTGTCTGCTGCAGAAAAGCTACCGCTTCGGCAGCGATTCCGGCATCGGCCAGCTTGCGGCGGCCGTGAACCGGGGCGACCGGCGCACAACCACTGCGGTGTTTGACGGCACCTTTACGGATATTGAGAAAAAATCGCTGCAGACCGGGGAAGAGTATCAGGCGATGCTGGATGATGCCCTGCAGGGGTATCAGCACTTTCTGACGGGCGTACAACAGCAGCGTTCGCCGGAGCAGGTCATTGCCGCGTTTGGTGAATATCAGCTGCTCTGTGCGCTGAGGGAAGGTCCCTTTGGCGTCCGGGGCCTGAACGACAGGCTGGAACAGCTGCTGGTGCAAAAGCGTAAAATTAACCGTACCCCGCACTCGCGCTGGTATGAAGGGCGGCCGGTGATGATTTCCCGCAACGACAGCGCGCTGGGGCTCTTTAATGGGGACATCGGGATTGCGCTCGACTGCGGCCAGGGCCTGCGTGTCTGGTTCCAGATGCCGGACGGGAGCGTGAAGTCTTTCCAGCCCAGCCGTTTGCCCGAGCATGAAACCGCCTGGGCGATGACGGTGCATAAATCCCAGGGCTCCGAGTTTAACCACGCGGCGCTGATCCTGCCCACGCAGCTTTCCCCCGTCATTACCCGCGAGCTGATCTATACCGCCATTACGCGCGCGCGTCAGCGCCTGTCACTGTATACGGATGAACGCGTGCTGGTGCAGGCGATATCCACCCGCACGGAACGCCGAAGCGGGCTGGGCGCGATATTTGAGTCCCTTTGAATCAGGAACGGAATGTAGGCCGGGTAAGCGCAGCGCCACCCGGCAAGCCCTGTATCACCCCAGGTCTGCCATCAGCACCTTTGAACGGCGCTGATAGTTGTACATCTCTTTCTTCGTTTCCGGCAGAGAATCAATATCCACAGGTGTGAACCCGCGCTCCTGGAACCAGTGAATGCTGCGCGTCGTCAGGACGAACAGCTTGCTCAGCCCCATCTGGCGCGCCTGTGCCGCCACGCGCTCAAGCAGCATTTCACCGCGTGAAGAGCTGCGGTAATCAGGATGCACCGCCACGCAGGCCATTTCACCGATCTTCTCTTCCGGGAACGGATAAAGCGCGGCGCAGGCGATGGTCAGGTTATCGCGCTGAATAATGGTGAATTTGTCGATCTCCATCTCCAGTTGCTCGCGTGAACGACGCACCAGAATACCCTGCTGTTCCAGCGGGCGGATCAGTTCCAGAATACCGCCGATATCGTTGATGGTGGCGCGGCGAATCTGCTCCGCACTCTCCATGACAATCTGGGTGCCAATACCGTCGCGGGAGAACAGCTCCTGCAGCAGAGCTCCGTCTTCCTGATAGCTGATCAGGTGGCTACGGCGCACGCCGCTGCGGCAGGCCTTCACGGCGCCACGCAGGAAGCGGACCGTGCCGGAGTGGTAATCGCCTTCGGCTTCCAGCGCTTCCACGCGGGCCTGGGCTTCATTCGGGAAGAGTTCCGGCACGATTGTTCCTTCATCATTCACGACGCCCTGGGAGGAGCAGAACCCAATCATTTTTTCCGCCTTCAGCTTGATCGCCAGCTGCGTGGCGATCTCTTCTGAGGTGAGGTTAAAGCTTTCGCCGGTCACCGAAACGGCGACCGGGCCCATCAGGACGATGGCTCCGCTGTCCAGCTGGCGGTGTATGGCTTCTTCATCAATACGACGAATGCGGCCGCTGTGGCAGTAATCCACGCCATCGTCCACGCCGAGCGGCTGGGCAATGATGAAGTTGCCGCTCACGACATTGATATGCGCGCCCTGCAGCGGCGTGTTGTTCAGGCTCATGGACAGGCGAGCGGTAATATCCAGCTGCAGCAGACCCGCCGCCTGCTTCACCAGTTCAAGGGTTTTGGCATCCGTGACGCGGGTATGTTTGTGGTAAATCGGCTCGTGGTGGTGAGCGGCCAGGTTGGCGTCGATCTGCGGGCGCGCGCCATAGACCACCACCAGGCGGATCCCCAGGCTGTGCAGCAGGCCAATGTCATTGACGATGCTGGAAAAATTTTCATGCTCAATGGCTTCGCCACCAAGCATGATGACAAACGTTTTTCCCCGATGGGCGTTGATATAGGGAACAGAATGGCGGAATCCCTGGACCAGTTCGGTTCTACGTTCCTTCACCATGGCACAACCCTTAATGAATGTTTATTCGTAATTTCTGTATTTTTATTCGATTGTGGCCGCGTGTGCAAGCGCAAATTTTCCGCGACCCACAGAAAATGATAAGTAATCCGTGCGTTAGCGTATGATTGTTTACCCTTTTATAGATGACAGTTTATGCGTCATTCGTTAAAGTTTTCGGTCAATCTGGACATTTTGTATATCAGTCAGTGTTCTTGCTCGGGAGAAGCATGTCGGGATCCAATTCAGCAATAAGCCGCCGCCGTTTGTTAAAAGGGGCCGGGGCAATGTGGTTGCTTAGCGTCAGTCAGGTCGGTCTTGCCGCCACCAGTCAGGTCGTGGCGGTGCGCGTCTGGCCATCGTCGACCTATACGCGCGTGACGGTCGAATCCAATCGCGTGCTGAAATATAAGCAATTTGCCCTCAGCAACCCGGAACGTGTGGTGGTGGATCTCGAAGGCGTTAACCTCAACTCCGTGCTGAAAGGGATGGCGGCGCAGATCCGCGGCGACGATCCGTTTATTAAATCGGCGCGCGTCGGGCAGTTCGATCCGCAAACCGTGCGCATGGTGTTTGAACTGAAGCAGAACGTGAAGCCGCAGCTGTTTGCCCTGGCGCCTGTCGCGACGTTCAAAGAGCGCCTGGTCATGGATCTCTACCCGGCCAATGCGACGGATATTCAGGATCCGCTTCTTGCCCTGCTGGAAGATTACAACAAGGGCGATCTGCAGCGTCAGGTTCCGCCGGCGCAAAGCGGTCCGCAGCCGGGGAAAGCAGGGCGCGATCGTCCGATTGTGATCATGCTCGATCCAGGCCACGGCGGCGAAGACTCCGGCGCGGTGGGGAAATACCGCACGCGTGAAAAAGACGTGGTTCTGCAAATTGCCCGTCGTCTGAAGGCGCTGATTGATAAAGAAGGCAATATGCGCGCCTATATGACGCGCAATGAAGACGTCTTTATTCCGCTGAAGGTCCGGGTGGCGAAAGCGCAGAAGCAGCGCGCAGATTTGTTCGTCTCGATCCATGCGGATGCGTTTACCAGCCGTCAGCCAAGCGGCTCGTCGGTGTTTGCGCTCTCAACCAAAGGCGCGACCAGTACCGCTGCACGATACCTGGCGGACACCCAGAACGCCTCGGATCTGATCGGTGGCGTGAGCAAAAGCGGCGATCGCTACGTCGACCACACCATGTTCGATATGGTGCAGTCGCTGACCATTAACGACAGCCTGAAGTTTGGTAAAGCGGTGCTGGGCAAGCTGGGCAACATCAATAAGCTGCATAAGAACAGCGTTGAACAGGCCGGATTTGCGGTACTCAAGGCGCCGGACATCCCGTCCATCCTCGTTGAAACCGCGTTTATCAGTAACGTGGAAGAGGAGCGTAAGCTCAAGACGGCAAAATTCCAGCAGGAGGTGGCGGAGTCGATTCTGGCAGGGATTCGTGCGTATTTCTCTGACGGGGCGACGCTGGCGCGGCGCGGGTAGATCTTTTGGCCGGGTTTACGCCCGGCAAATTCACAAACGACAGATACAAAAAAACACCCTTAAGGGTGTTTATTGTTTTAGAAGTGTTGGTTGCGGGGGCCGGATTTGAACCGACGACCTTCGGGTTATGAGCCCGACGAGCTACCAGGCTGCTCCACCCCGCGTCCGTCTTTCTACTCTTGTAGAAGCTTACTTCTTCAAATTTGATTGGTTGCGGGGGCCGGATTTGAACCGACGACCTTCGGGTTATGAGCCCGACGAGCTACCAGGCTGCTCCACCCCGCGTCCGTCTTTCTACTGTCGTAGAAGATACTTCATCAAATTTTAATTGGTTGCGGGGGCCGGATTTGAACCGACGACCTTCGGGTTATGAGCCCGACGAGCTACCAGGCTGCTCCACCCCGCGTCCGTGGATGCGCACTATACTCGGATAGGTTTGTGATGCAACCCCTTTTTCACATTTATCATGATTTTGTATGCAAATTGAACGACATGGCGCTGTTTGGACTATTTTTTGCGCAAAATTTGCCAAAGGGCATGCGATCGCATTTCATTAGCCCTGGCGGTTTGTTATCTTCATCACGCGGAAATGGGCAACTTAAAGACGAGACAGAATGAAAGGACGTTGGGCAAAGTATCTGATGGCGGGCGCAATGGTAGCGATTCTTGCGGCCTGTTCTTCCAAACCGACCGATCGCGGTCAACAGTATAAAGACGGGAAGTTATCCCAGCCTTTCTCTTTAGTTAATCAGCCTGATGCTGTCGGCGCACCGATTAATGCCGGTGATTTCTCCGAGCAGGTGTACCAGATCCGCAACGCATCACCGCGTTTATATAGCGCACAGAATAACGTTTATAGCGCGGTACAGGACTGGCTGCGGGCGGGCGGCGATACGCGCAACATGCGCCAGTTTGGTATCGACGCCTGGCAGATGGAAGGGGCCGATAATTACGGCAACGTTCAGTTTACCGGCTACTACACCCCGGTTATCCAGGCGCGACACACGCGTCAGGGCGAATTCCAGTACCCTATCTACCGTATGCCGCCAAAACGCGGTCGTCTGCCTTCGCGCGCCGAAATCTATGCTGGTGCGCTGAGTGAAAATTACGTTCTGGCCTACAGCAACTCCCTGATGGATAACTTCATCATGGACGTTCAGGGCAGCGGCTACATTGATTTTGGCGACGGTTCACCGCTTAACTTCTTCAGCTATTCCGGTAAAAACGGCCACGCCTATCGCAGTATTGGCAAGGTGCTGATCGACCGCGGCGAAGTGAAGAAAGAAGACATGTCGATGCAGGCGATCCGCGAGTGGGGCGAAAAGCACAGCGAGGCCGAGGTGCGTGAGCTGCTGGAGCAGAACCCGTCGTTTGTCTTCTTTAAACCGCAAAACTTCGCGCCGGTGAAAGGGGCGAGCGCGGTACCGCTGATTGGCCGTGCGTCGGTAGCATCGGATCGTTCGATTATTCCTGCGGGCACCACGCTGCTGGCAGAGGTCCCGCTGCTGGACAACAACGGCAAGTTCAACGGCCAGTATGAGCTGCGTCTGATGGTGGCGCTGGACGTCGGCGGCGCGATTAAAGGTCAGCACTTCGATATCTATCAGGGCATTGGCCCGGATGCAGGCCACCGTGCAGGCTGGTATAACCACTACGGACGCGTGTGGGTACTGAAGGCCGCACCGGGTGCCGGAAACGTATTCAGCGGCTGATTGTGGTATTCTGAGCGCAATACGGATTACTGTTCAGGGTGAGGAGAACCTCACCCTTTTTACATCTGAGGTGTTATGTCTGTGGTAATCAGCGATGCCTGGCGCCAGCGTTTTGGCGGCACGGCACGTCTCTATGGTGAAAAAGCCCTGCAGCTGTTTGCGGATGCGCATGTCTGCGTCGTGGGCATTGGTGGTGTGGGGTCGTGGGCCGCAGAAGCGCTGGCGAGAACCGGTATTGGCGCTATCACGCTGATTGATATGGATGACGTGTGCGTCACCAACACCAACCGTCAAATCCACGCCCTGCGAGATAACGTCGGCCTGGCAAAATCGGAGGTCATGGCGGAGCGTATCCGTTTGATCAACCCGGAGTGCCGCGTGACGGTGATCGACGACTTTGTGACGGCAGATAACGTCGCGGAGTACATGAGCAAAGGCTACAGCTATGTGATTGACGCCATCGATAGCGTGCGTCCAAAAGCCGCGCTGATCGCCTACTGTCGTCGTTACAAGGTCCCACTGGTGACCACCGGCGGCGCGGGCGGACAAATCGATCCGACGCAGATCCAGGTGGCCGATCTGGCGAAAACCATTCAGGATCCTCTTGCCGCCAAGCTGCGTGAACGCCTGAAAAGCGACTTTAACGTCGTGAAGAACAGCAAGGGCAAGCTGGGCGTTGACTGCGTGTTCTCGACCGAAGCGCTGGTCTACCCGCAGGCGGATGGCTCCGTGTGTGCGATGAAAAGCACGGCGGAAGGGCCAAAAAGAATGGATTGTGCCTCAGGCTTTGGCGCGGCCACCATGGTGACCGCTTCCTTCGGCTTTGTGGCGGTGTCTCACGCCCTGAAGAAGATGATGGCGAAGGCGGAACGTCAGGCCTGAGCCTGACGGGCGGCGTCCAGTACCGCGTCGCTGAGCGCGATCAACCCCTGACCGCGCGAGGCGCTGAGCTGCGCGCGCAGCCCCAGCTCATCAAATAACGCCAGTGGCGAATGTGCCAGCAGTTCCGCCGCGCTTTTCCCTTCCACAGCCGTCAACAATACGGCCAGCAGGCCCCGGACGATGCGGCCTTCGCTGTCGCCGAAAAAGTGCAGCTTCTCGCCGGACACGCTTACGCCCAGCCAGACGCGGTTTTCACAGCCAGCGATCTCTTTCGCCTGCGCCTTGAGATCGTCAGAGAGGGTTGGTAATTGCTTACCGAGAAGAATCAGCTGGCGATATTTATCTTCCCACTGTGAAAGCGGGACAAAGGTCTGTTTTAACGTCTCTTCAGTGATGACGGTGCCAAACGGATGTCCGGCTAAAGCAGCGTGAGTCATTAATCCACCAGTATTTCAAGCGCGCGGTCAACGGCAGCGACCAGCGCGTCAACATCGCTTTGTGTGTTATAGGGCGCGAACGAGGCACGCAGCGTACCGCTCACGCCGAGCGCCGCCAGCAGCGGCTGCGCGCAGTGCTGCCCGGCGCGCAGGGCGATACCATACCCGGCCAGCAGCGTCACCATGTCGCTGTGATGCACGCCCGTAAAATCAAAGGCGAGCAGACTTGAGTCCTGAACCCGGAACGAGCGGAAACCCGGGCGCTTTTTCAGTTCTTCCTCTGCCAGCGTCGCCAGTCCCCGGCTCCAGCTTTCAGCCTGAACAACGTCTGTTTCTGCCAGCCACTCCAGCGCCGCGCTTAGGCCAATCACACCCGCCACGTTCGGCGTACCGGCTTCCAGGCGGTAAGGCACATCCTGCGTTTTGAAACCGTCAAAAGTCACTTCGGTGATCATCTTGCCGCCCCCGAGCCACGGCGTCATTTTTGCCAGCAGTTCCGGCTTGCCGTACAACGCCCCTATACCGGTTGGTCCGTAGAGCTTATGCCCTGAGAAAGCATAGAAGTCGATATCCAGCGCCTGTACGTCGGCGGGGAAGTGCACCACGCCCTGCGCGCCGTCGACCATCACCACCATCCCGCTGGCATGGGCTATCCGAATAGCCTGAGCCAGGTCCGGGCAACCACCGGTAACGTTGGACATCTGTCCGAGCGCCAGAATGCGGCTGCGGGGGGTAATCAACTCGGGGAGACGGGCCACATCGGGCAGATGGTCTGCGCCAAGCGGAAGCTTCACTACGCGTGCACCCGTTTGTTCGGCCACCATCAGCCACGGCACCAGGTTGGCGTGATGTTCCGCCTCGCTGACGACGATCTCATCGCCCGGCTGAAGCAGCGGGCGCGCGTAGCACTGGGCCACCATATTGATGGCCTCGGTGGCGCCGCGCGTCCAGATGATGTTCTTCCCGCTTTCGGCATTGATCAGGTGCGCAACACGATCGCGCGCTGCTTCATAGCGCGCGGTTAATCGCTGCGCTTCGGCAAACTGGCTGCGATGCACGTTCCCGGCGCTCAGGCTGTAGAACTGCTGCGTGGCGTCAATGACCGCCTGTGGCTTGAGGGCGGTGGCGGCACTGTCCAGATAAATACCGGCATCGGCCAGCGCCGGAAACTGTGCGCGGAACTGCGCAGGACTGAAAGCGTTCATGGGATTCCTCATTTCAATATCACGATCGTCGCGCAATTTCAGCGGCAGGGCAAGGAGGTTGATATCTATCAGAATTGTCTGCTTATCCTTACGGCCTCAAAAAAGCAGGTTATGCTAAATAGTGTTAGGCGGATGTTTTAGCCTGTTATAAATCGAGGTTTGAATAGCATTAATTGCTAAAGGAGAATAATCATGAATAAGACAGCTGCAATCATTTCTGCCTGTGCGTTTACTTTTGCCCTGAGCGCCTGTTCTGGTAATAACTACGTGATGCACACCAACGATGGTCGTTCTATCGTTTCGGAAGGGAAACCGACTACCGATAATGATACCGGGATGATTTCGTACAAAGATGCTAACGGGAACAAGCAGCAGATCAACCGCACGGACGTGAAAGAGATGAAAGAGATCGAGCATTAACCGATCGCAGGCGAAAAAAAAGCACCGCAAATTGGCGGTGCTACATTAATCACTATGGACAGACAGGGTAAATGTACAGGAAGTGAAAAATTGGTAGCGTTGCTACCGTGGTCTGAATCGCAGACCAATTGCAAACACAACAACACAACATCACAACCGTAAGCCAAAAGCCCTTCAGAACACGCATTCCGAAAAAAGCTCTTCGTTCCGGCTCAGGAAGTGCCGCCACTATAGGTATTTGCTGGTAGTTCCTCAACGGACAAATTATAATGGCTCAGATAAAAAAAACTAATAGGTTAAACGTTGTTTCCTATTTGTTAAATTCCTTTAACATCTAAGCCAGATAACCATGTCAAAGCGATTGCCCCCCCTCAACGCATTACGTGTATTTGATGCAGCAGCACGTCACCTGAGCTTCACCCGCGCAGCCGATGAGCTTTTTGTGACACAGGCCGCAGTAAGTCACCAAATCAAGTCTCTGGAGGATTTTCTGGGCCTTAAGCTGTTTCGTCGACGCAACCGCTCGTTGCTGTTGACCGAAGAGGGGCAGAGCTATTTTCAGGATATTAAAGAGATTTTTTCGCAGCTCACTGAAGCCACGCGTAAACTACAGGCCCGCAGTGCAAAAGGTGCCCTGACTGTCAGTTTATTGCCCAGTTTTGCCATTCAGTGGCTGGTGCCAAGACTCTCAAGCTTTAACTCAGCTTATCCGGGGATAGACGTTCGAATCCAGGCCGTGGATCGTCAGGAAGACAAGCTGGCCGATGACGTGGACGTCGCGATTTTTTATGGGCGCGGTAACTGGCCGGGCTTGCGTGTTGAGAAATTATACGCAGAATATCTCCTGCCGGTCTGTTCTCCCCTGCTGTTAACGGGCGACAAGGCGCTGAAGTCCCCCGCTGACCTGGCGCAGCATACGCTTTTACATGATGCCTCTCGACGCGACTGGCAAACTTATACCCGTCAATTAGGTCTTACTCATATAAACGTGCAGCAGGGACCCATCTTTAGCCACAGCGCGATGGTGTTACAGGCTGCCATTCACGGGCAGGGCGTGGCATTGGCGAACAACGTCATGGCGCAGTCCGAAATTGAGGCAGGTCGCCTGGTCTGCCCTTTTAATGATGTACTGGTCAGCAAGAATGCGTTTTATCTGGTTTGTCATGACAGTCAGGCAGAACTGGGTAAAATAGCCGCCTTCCGGCAGTGGATACTGGCGAAAGCGGCAAGCGAGCAAGAAAAATTCCGCTTCAGGTATGAACAATAACGTTTGTGTGCCGGGCACGCATTAATTCAGGACTTAAACATGACCAGCCGATTCATGCTGATTTTTGCCGCGGTGAGTGGCTTTATTTTTGTTGCACTGGGCGCCTTCGGCGCACATGTCTTAAGCAAGTCGTTGGGCGCTGTAGAAATGGGCTGGATCCAGACCGGCCTTGAATATCAGGCGTTCCATACGCTGGCGATCTTTGGGCTGGCGGTGGCGATGCAGCGCCGTATCAGCATCTGGTTTTACTGGAGCAGTGTCTTCCTGGCGCTGGGCACGGTGCTTTTTAGCGGCAGCCTCTACTGTCTGGCACTTTCGCATTTACGCCTGTGGGCGTTTGTTACACCTGTCGGCGGCGTCAGCTTCCTGGCGGGTTGGGTATTAATGTTTATCGGAGCTATCCGTCTGAAACGCAAGGGCGTTGTTCATGAATAAGGTTGTTTTATATTGTCGCCCGGGGTTTGAGAAAGAGTGCGCCGCGGAAATTACCGATAAAGCGGCGAAGCGCGAAATCTTCGGCTTTGCTCGCGTAAAAGAAAACGCGGGTTACGTGGTTTTTGAATGCTATCAGCCTGAAGATGCGGATAAGCTGGCACGCGAGCTGCCGTTTAGCTCGCTGATCTTTGCGCGCCAGATGTTTGTCGCGGGTGAGCTGCTGAAGGATCTTCCCCCGGAAGACCGCATCACCCCCATTGTCGGCATGCTGCAGGGCGTGGTGGAGAAGGGCGGCGATCTGCGCGTTGAAGTGGCGGATACCAACGAAAGTAAAGAGCTGATGAAGTTCTGCCGTAAGTTCACCGTTCCGCTGCGCGCGGCGCTGCGTGATGCGGGCGTGCTGACGAACTACGAAACGCCGAAGCGTCCGGTGGTGCATATCTTCTTTATCGCACCGGGCTGCTGCTATACGGGCTATTCGTACACCAATAACAATTCGCCATTCTTTATGGGCATCCCGCGTCTGAAGTTCCCGTCAGATGCGCCGAGCCGTTCAACCCTGAAGCTGGAAGAGGCATTTCACGTCTTTATCCCGGCAGATGAGTGGGACGAGCGTCTGGCTAACGGCATGTATGCCGTCGACCTTGGCGCGTGTCCGGGCGGCTGGACCTATCAGCTGGTGAAACGCAATATGTGGGTATCGTCCGTCGATAACGGCCCAATGGCGCAAAGCCTGATGGACACCGGGCAGGTGACCTGGCTGCGAGAAGACGGTTTCCGCTATCGCCCAACCCGCAACAACATCTCGTGGATGGTGTGCGACATGGTGGAGAAGCCGGCGAAAGTGGCCGCGCTGATGGCTTCCTGGCTGGTGAACGGCTGGTGCCGTGAGACCATTTTCAACCTCAAGCTGCCGATGAAAAAGCGCTACGAGGAGGTCTCCCAGAACCTGGCCTACATCCAGGCGCAACTGGATGAGCACGGTATTAACGTGGAGATCCAGGCGCGTCAGCTGTATCACGACCGCGAAGAGGTGACGGTGCATATTCGTCGCTGGTGGGCGGCCGTAGGCGGGCGTCGCGACGAGCGCTAATACGTGCTTTGTTTTGCCCGGTAGCGCTGCGCTTACCGGGCCTACAAATCCCTGTAGTCGTTTTAACGTTCTAAACGCAACTGCTGTAAATTCCCGTCCAGCTGTAAATCCGTCTGTAGCGTTGCGATTTCCCGGCAGATAAACGCCATCTCTTTATGCGCCTCCAGCTTCTTGCGCCATTTTTCTGGCACCTCGTCCAGACGGGCGTAAATGCCTTCCAGACTCTGAAAATCGGTCAGCAACTGCGCGGCGCTCTTCGGCCCAATACCGGCGACACCCGGAACTTTAGAGCTGCTGATGCCTGCCAGACCCCAGTAATCCGGCAATTGCTCAGGCGATACGCCAAACTCGCTGGCAATGAACGGCGCGTCCAGCCAGCGTTTTTGAAAATAGTCGCGAATGCGGATAGTAGGGGAGAGCAGCTGGCAGTAACCTTTGTCCGTTGAAACAATCGTGGCCTGATGCCCGGCACTCGCCACCTTTACGGCCAGGGTGGCCGCGAGATCGTCGGCTTCATTTCCCTGTGCGCCCCAGCAGGGGACGCCCCGCTGTTCAAATGCGGCGCGCAGCATGGGCAATTCGGCGTGAAGATCATCCGGCATCGGTGCGCGTCCGGCTTTGTAGTCGGGCAGACGCTGGTGTCGCCAGCCCGTATTGCGGGCTTCGTCATCAAATACCGCGACCGCATGGGTGGGTTCACTATGGCGGATAAGCTGTTCCAGCGCGTGCAGGCAGGTGTCTTTACAAGGCGTACCCTGTACCGCATGGATACGGCGAATCAGGTTAAGTGCATCGACGATAAGTAAATGAACGGCCACAGATAATCTCCCTTCTATCTAATGCGTGAAGGGTAACACTGTCAGCAGCATGAAACTATGAATGGTGGGGAAAACAGGAAGAAGCCTCGCAAAACGAGGCTTCCTGAGAGGCTTAATCGCAGGTTACGATCTTCATCGCCAGGCCGCCGCGAGAAGTTTCGCGGTATTTGGCGTTCATATCTTTACCGGTTTCGTACATGGTTTCGATAACCTTATCGAGACAGACGCGCGGTTCGCTGGTGCGGCGCAGCGCCATACGCGCCGCGTTCACCGCCTTCACGGAGGCAATCGCGTTACGCTCGATACACGGAACCTGTACCTGGCCGGCAACCGGGTCACAGGTCAGCCCCAGGTTGTGTTCCATGCCGATTTCCGCAGCAATGCACACCTGCGCCGGGCTTGCGCCCAAGAGCTCCGCCAGACCCGCTGCCGCCATGGAGCACGCCACCCCGACTTCACCCTGACAGCCCACTTCCGCACCGGAAATGGAGGCGTTCATCTTATACAGAGAACCAATCGCACTGGCGACCAGCAGGTAGCGCGCCAGCGAGTTCGCATTCACTTCACGGATAAACTTGTCGTAGTACGCCAGTACCGCCGGAACGATGCCGCAGGCACCGTTGGTCGGCGCGGTGACCACACGGCCCCCTGCGGCGTTTTCTTCGTTTACCGCCAGGGCGAACATGTTGATCCAGTCCACCACGGCCATCGGGTCCGTAGTCGTTTTGTCGGTGCTCACCAGCATACGGCGCAGCGCTGCCGCACGACGCGGTACGCGAAGCTTGCCCGGCAGAACGCCTTCGGTGGTGATCCCGCGCTCAATACCGCCGCGCATCACATCCCAGACGTTAGCGAAGTGCTGTTCCAGCTCCTCTTTGCTGTGCAGCGCCAGCTCGTTTTTCATCATCAGACCGGAGAGGGAAAGGCCGGTCTCCTGGCAGTGACGCTGGAGGTCTGCCGCCGTTTTGTACGGATACGGCACCTCGACAGAAGAGGTGTTGGTTTGACCAAAGTGGTCTTCGTCGACGATAAAACCACCGCCGATAGAGTAATACGTCTGGCTGTATACCGCTTTGTCGCCGGCCAGCGCGGTGATGCGCATACCGTTTTCGTGCAGCGACAGGTTGTCCGCATGGAAATTCATGCAATGGTCAACCGGGAATTCAACCTCATGCTCGCCGTTCGCCAGCAGCAGTCGCCCGTGGGTGTTCACGTCCTGGATAAAGCCAGGGATCGCATCAATATCAACGGTATCCGGCAGGTTTCCCGCCAGGCCCATGATAATGGCGATATCGGTGTGGTGGCCTTTCCCGGTCAGGGAAAGCGAGCCGTATACATCGACAACCACGCGGGTGATGTCGTGCAAGATGCCGCGTGCAATCAAGTCATCCGTGAACTGCTTACCGGCTTTCATCGGTCCGACGGTGTGAGAGCTGGAAGGACCAATACCGATTTTGAAAATATCGAATACGCTAATCATGATGCGTCCATTGCTTTCAGTCAGAGAGGAGGGAGTGCGCCGTCCGGGGACGGCGCGGGTGAGAATCAGAACATGGTGTACAGGGAGTAGAAGATCGCAGAGATAGCGATAAGCCCCATGATAACCACAAAGACGTTGCTGACATGACCGCTGTACTTACGCATAGCCGGGACTTTCTGAATCGCGTACATCGGCATCAGGAACAGAATCATCGCGATGACCGGGCCGCCCAGGGTCTCAATCATGCCCAGGATGCTTGGGTTCAGCGTCGCTACCGCCCAAGTGGTGAGCAGCATGAACAGTGCAGTGATTTTGTTCAGCTTGTTGATTTCAATGCTCTTGCCTTTACCGCGCAGAGATTTAATCACCATACCGTTGAAGCCTTCACGTGCGCCCAGGTAGTGGCCCAGGAAGGATTTGGTGATGGCGATCATCGCGATGATCGGTGCCATCCACGCAATCAGCGGTGCGTTAAAGTGGTTCGCCAGGTAAGACAGAATAGAGATGTTCTGCTCTTTCGCTGCCGCCAGGTCCGCCGGGGAGAGGCTCAGTACGCAGCTGAAGACGAAGAACATCACGGTCAGCACCATCATGACGTGAGCGCGTGCCAGAATGCTGGAGCACTTCTTCTCTGCGCCATTACCGTACTCTTCACGTTTCGCCACGGCGAAAGAGGAGATGATAGGAGAGTGGTTGAAGGAGAAGACCATAACCGGGATCGCCAGCCACAGGGTCATCAGCAGGCCGTTACCGGTCGCAGACGCGCTGCTCAGGGACAGGGTTTCCAGCGCTGCACCGTTCCACTGTGGGATCAGGTAGCAGGCCAGCAGCATCAGTGCGGCCACAAACGGGAACACCAGTACGCTCATCGCTTTCACAATCATCTGCTCGCCGAAGCGCACGATGGTCATCATGCCGACAATCAGGATCAGAGACAGGATGGCACGCGGTGGCGGCGTCATGTGCAGCTGGTGCAGCATGAAGCTTTCAACGGTGTTGGTGATCGCCACGCTGTAAACCAGCAGGATAGGGTAAATCGCGAAGAAGTAGAGCAGGGTAATCAATTTACCCGCGCCCACGCCGAAATGCTCTTCAACCACTTCAGTGATGTCTTCGCCCGGGTTTTTACCGGACAGCACGAAGCGGGTCAGACCGCGGTGTGCAAAGAAGGTCATCGGGAAAGCAATGATAGCCATAATGATCAGCGGGATCAGACCGCCGACGCCTGCGTTGATAGGAAGGAACAGTACACCAGCGCCGATTGCCGTGCCGTAAAGGCCAAGCATCCACATGGTATCCGTTTTGCGCCAACCACTTCGGGATTCAATCGAAGCAACGGTGCTGGTTTGAGTGGTTTCCATCTGTATCTCCTGGAGGAAGCGAATTGTCAGGTTTTTAGTCAAATCCGATGAAAAAGTGCCTGACGGTAATATGAAATTCGTTCAGTGACGGTTTTTTAATAATTTTTGCCCGTAACTATTGGCGGGCGGAAAGATACATTCTAGTTATGAATCTATCAGTGATCGTGATCCCAAATGCAATAATCCACTTATGATGTGGGCATCTTTAGACCATTTATCTGTTAAAAAAACATCAAAGAGAATTTACGGGCGCGAAGGCTACCACCAACGACATGTGCGCTGAAAGACCGCCCCGTGATATAGGTGTCTTTCGCTGTAAAGAAATGGGTTTTTAGTATTTTCTGGCAGGTAATTTGGATTAAGGCTGATAATTTACGGTTGCAAAATGCAGGTAATCGTTTGCGTATGTGACAACTTTGTAAAATATATAAGTGATGCCTATGAATTACATCAGGAATAAAAAAAGCCGGGACGCGCAACAGGACGACCCGGCTTTGATGAGATATCGCTAAGCGTCAGGTGCAGATTTCGTAGCAAGGAATATAGGCAGAGCCCGGCAGCTTCATGCGGTGCTGGGCGACAAAGCCCTGAAGCATGTCATCCATACGGCGCATCATCTCCGGATCGCCGTGGATCTTGTACGGACCGTACTGCTCAATGGCGCGGATACCGACCTCTTTGACGTTGCCCGCCACAATCCCGGAGAAGGCGCGACGCAGATCGGCGGCCAGAACTTCCACCGGCTGATCCGGGTAGAGTTTCAGGTTCGCCATGTTCTCGTGTGAAGGCTCGAACGGGATCTGCAGATCCGGCGCAATACGGATTGACCAGTTAAAGCTGTAGGCATCCCCGGTATCGCGACGGTTCTCTTTCACCAGCGGCATCGCTTTTTTCATCTGGCGCGCCACTTCCGCAGCATCGTCGATGATGATGCGATAGTGACGACGCGCGGCTTCACCCAGCGTGTGCACGATAAACTCGTCCAGCACGCGGAAGTAGTCGGCGCTCTCTTTTGGTCCGGTCAGGATCAGCGGCAGCACCTGATCTTTGTTGGCCGGGTTCATCAGAATACCCAGCAGATAGAGCAGCTCTTCTGCTGTCCCCACGCCGCCCGGGAAGATGATAATGCCGTGGGCGATACGAACAAACGCTTCAAGACGTTTTTCGATATCCGGCATGATAATCAGCTCGTTAACCAGCGGGTTAGGTGGCTCAGCGGCGATGATGGACGGCTCGGTCATGCCGATAAACCGCCCCTCTTTGTAGCGCTGCTGCGCGTGACCCACTGCAGCACCTTTCATTGGCGCTTCCATCGCACCTGGACCACACCCGGTACAGATATTCAGCTCGCGCAGGCCAAGCTGGGTGCCCACCCGACGCGCATAAAGGTATTCGGTTTCGTTAATGGAGTGACCGCCCCAGCAGACGACCATGTTCGGCGCTTCACCCACGTGCAGGGCACGGGCGTTGCGCAAAATGGAGAACACCAGGTTGGTGATATGGACCGAGCTTTCCAGATCGAGATGCTGGAAACGGCCTGCGTTGTGGATCTGCCCGTTAACAAACAGGATGTCACGCAGCACGGCAAACAGGTTAGCCTGAAGTGATCGAATGATGCGTCCGTCGACAAACGCCTCTTCCGGCGGGTTGATGACTTCAAGCTTCACGCCACGCTCGCGGCGCAGCACGTTGATATCAAAGCTTTCGAAGCGGGACAGCAGTTCTTTACTGTTATCTGTCAGGCTTCCGGAGTTCAGAACGGCAAGTGAACAGTTACGAAACAGTTGATAAAGATCGCTGCTGGCCGTGCGTTTAAGCATGTCCACTTCCAGCTGCGACAACATATCCATTGAGCCAAGCGGGCTAATATGTGTAATCAAGTGAGCTCCTTACGGGACGATTATCGTCTTTCCCTGTTGATTACAATAGCCCTGGCGCGTGACGTTTCACAACCTAAAGCGCGGAAGATACCGCGCATATTGTGAAAATATTTATATTACTGACGCACCAGCCGGCCCGTCGCCGGCACAAAATCGGTGTTGGTGCGCCACGGGTTAATGTCCAGACCGCCGCGGCGGGTGTAGCGCGCGTAAACGCTCAATTTTTCTGGCTGGCAGAAGCGCTGAATATCGCTAAAGATGCGCTCCACGCACTGCTCGTGGAATTCATTGTGATGGCGGAATGACACCAGGTAGCGCAGCAGCTTTTCCCGGTCAATTTTCGGGCCGCGGTACTGGATCTGCACCGAGCCCCAGTCCGGCTGATGCGTGATCAGGCAGTTGGATTTCAGCAGATGGCTGACCAGCGTCTCTTCGACCACCTTGCCGCTCGCCGCGTTTTCGAGGTAGTCCGCGCTGAATTCATAATTCTCCACCTCGATGTCCTGATCGTCGATGCAGGTTCCGTTGAAGTGGGCGACCGGTTGGCCTTCCAGCTCGTGCAGGCGATACAGTGAGACGCTCACCTTTCCCTGCGCGCAGGCGCTTAAATCACGTTCCAGGGTGTGCTGAACATCCTCCCAGCTGTTGAATTTGGTCTGGTTAAAGCTGTTGAGATAGAGCTTAAAGCTTTTCGACTCGACGAGATTCACGCTGGCGTAGTCCAGCTCAACGTGGCCCACTGCCACCTGCGGCAGGCCGCGCGCGTTGAGCCACGAGAGTTCGTACAGCGTCCAGATATCGCCCCCCACGAACGGCAGCGCGTCCGCGTGCAGACCCAGAGGATCGCGGTTCAGGCTACGCGGCACGCCCTGCAGCAGGCTTGCATCGTAGGTATCGCGGTAATCGGTCGATTTACCCAGCGTTAAGCCGGTTAACGCCTGATGATTTTCGTAAGACATGTTTCATAGCCACTTTACAGGTACACTTATGGCCTGAGTTTATCCTGTCTGACAAGAAGAGAGAAATCGGTGGACATCGAAACTGCAAATGCCCTCACTACCTTCACGACCCGCTACTGCGACGCATGGCATGAAAAGCAGGGCACGTGGCCGCAAAGCGCTGATTTATATGGCGTCCCTTCGCCATGCATTATCTCTTCGCTTGATGATTACGTGATCTGGCAGCCGAAGCCGAATACCGGCGAGCAGAATGTAAATGCGGTTGAACGGGCAATGGACATTGTGGTACAACCAGCGGTTCATGCGTTTTATGCCACGCAGTTTGCAGGGGATATGCCTGCGCGCTTTGCGGACATGACGCTGACGCTGTTGCAGACCTGGAGCGAAGACGATCTGCAGCGTGTTCAGGAAAACCTGATTGGTCATCTGGTCACGCAAAAGCGCCTTAAGCTTTCTCCGACGCTCTTTATCGCCACACTGGACAGCGAGCTGGACGTAATCTCCGTCTGTAACCTGTCAGGTGAAGTGATTAAAGAGACTATCGGTACCCGCAATCGCGAGACTCTCGCCCCCTCTCTTGCGGATTTCCTCACCCGACTTGAGCCCCTTCTGTAATCCATGCTGCTACAGCGCGTGTGAGAGATCTCTTACAAGGTTTGTGAGAGATCGCTGGAACATTCAGTATTACCTCATTAAATTCAGATTAATATCACCCTATTTTTCAATGCATTAGTTGTTCGGCCTATTATTTTTAGGGAGTCCCGGCGTCTTACAACTCTGGCTGAGTGGGTTGTAAGACGAAGCGGAATAGCGGATTCTATCTCCGTCGACAGGAAGCCGACACGAGAAACGAACATCAGGATGATGGCGTTTCTCACACAGGACTCGTCAGGATGGCGCTGCAGGAAGGCTTCAGGATGAAGCAAAGTGGATAACGCAGGATGCGTAAGGGACACCTCCAGGAAGGAGAACGAGAGCCGGTCAGGATGGTCGGTGGGTCAGGAAGGCCAGGACGTTTCAGGATGAAACAAACACGTCAGGACGATGTGTGCAGGATGCGAAAGGTATAAGGATGACCAGGCCTTCGGGCTTCAGGAAAAGTTGTCACGGATGAGCAGGGAGCACGAATTGTAGCTGGAATGCTGCGGAACGAACCGGGAGCACTGTTTTTACAGTGCTCCCTTTTTTTATTTCTGCCTTTCGCAATGCTATGCTGCGCGCCGTTCATTTTTTCAGTTGAGGTTACTATGACGCAACACGATAGCGTTCGTGCTCAGTTGCACGCCATCGAAGCCCTTTTGCGCCAACATCAGCTGTGGCAGGAGACCGCGCCGCAGCCAGAAGCGTTCGCCAGCACCCAGCCCTTTTGCCTGGATACGCTGGCGCCTTTCGAGTGGCTGCAGTGGGTGTTAATTCCGCGCATGCACGCCCTGCTTGAGGGGGGGCACCCCTTGCCGCAGGCGTTTGCTGTCTCTCCCTATTATGAAATGGCGCTCGAAGCGACGCACCCTGCGCGCGACGTCATGCTGGTCGAACTGGAAAAACTGGATGCCCTGTTTGCCGGTGAAGATGCATGACGCTTGAGATCCTCTATCAGGACGAGTGGCTGGTGGCGGTGAATAAACCGTCAGGCTGGCTGGTGCACCGCAGCTGGCTGGATCGCGACGAGAAAGTGGTGGTGATGCAGACCGTTCGCGACCAGATTGGTCAGCATGTATTTACCGCCCATCGTCTCGACCGGCCGACCTCCGGTGTGCTGCTGATGGGGCTTTCCAGCGAAGCTGGCCGTCTGCTGGCGCAGCAGTTCGAACAGCACCAGATCCAGAAGCGCTATCACGCGGTCGTGCGTGGCTGGCTGACCGAGTCCGCCACCCTGGACTACCCGCTGGTGGAGGAACTGGACAAAATCGCCGATAAATTTGCCCGGGATGACAAAGGCCCGCAGCCGGCCGTGACGGATTATCGCGGCATGGCGACGACGGAAATGCCGGTGGCCACCAGCAAATTTCCGACCACACGCTACAGCCTGGTTGAGCTTCTGCCCAAAACCGGGCGTAAGCACCAGCTGCGACGCCATCTTGCGCATCTGCGCCACCCGATTATTGGCGACAGCAAACACGGTGATTTGCGCCAGAACCGCAGCGCGGCCGAGCACTTTGGCTGCCATCGTCTGATGTTACACGCCAGCGAGCTGAGCCTGACGCACCCGTTTACCGGCGAACCGCTGACTATCCGTGCGGGGCTGGACGACGTCTGGATGCAGGCGCTGTCACAGTTTGGCTGGCTGGGACAACTCCCCGAAAATGAAAGGGTTGAGTTTGTATCGGGCAACGTTCAGGATGAACGGTAAACGCATTCATTATGGGAAAATATCATGGCTGAAGTAGGGATTTTTGTCGGCACAATGTACGGCAACTCGCTGCTGGTTGCGGAAGAGGCGGAGGCGATTCTGGCAAGCCAGGGCCATAAAGCCACGGTCTATGAAGATCCGGAGCTGGCGGACTGGGAAAAATATAAAGATAAATACATTCTGGTGGTGACCTCCACCACCGGGCAGGGCGATCTGCCGGACAGCATCGTGCCGCTGTTCCAGGGCATTAAAGACCAGCTTGGCTATCAGCCAGATGTTCACTACGGCATCATCGCCCTCGGCGACAGTTCTTACGCTAACTTCTGCGGCGGCGGCAAGCAGTTCGATGCGCTCCTGCAGGAGCAGAGCGCCCAGCGCGTGGGCGAGATGCTGCTGATAGATGCGGGTGAGCACCCGGAGCCTGAAAGCGAATCAAACCCGTGGGTGGAGAACTGGGCCTCACTTCTCAAATAACACTCTGCCCGGCGGCGCTTCGCTTGCGCGGGCCTATAAACCCCGTAGGCCGGGTAAGGCGAAGCCGCCACCCGGCAATACACCCCGCCCCAAACGCCATTTCCGTGAACCACCTTCCACTCCTCTGGGCTTATGCCCTAAACAACCTCCTTCACACCCTTTAATACTGTGTATTTGCACGGTGAGGTGAAGAGGCACTCCTTCATATACTTTTCCGGTCACGATAAAACGGCTTCAGGCCGTACCAAAACGACAAAATTAATCTCATTCTGCTTACCCTACCGGTGCTGTACAGAATGAACCAGGCGAAAGCTATGTTTCAGGAGTGCAACAATGAGTTCATTAAGCCACGCAGCGAGCAGCGCTGAAAAGCGCACCAATGCCCGCTACTGGATAGTGGTGATGCTGTTTATCGTCACGTCCTTTAACTATGGTGACCGCGCCACGCTGTCGATTGCCGGCTCGGAAATGGCAAAAGATATCGGCCTCGATCCCGTGGGCATGGGTTACGTTTTCTCCGCCTTCTCGTGGGCCTACGTCATCGGGCAAATTCCTGGCGGCTGGCTGCTGGACCGCTTTGGCTCTAAACGGGTCTATTTCTGGTCCATCTTTATCTGGTCTGCCTTTACCCTGCTGCAGGGCTTCGTCGATATCTTCAGCGGCTTCGGCATTATCGTGGCGCTCTTCACGCTGCGCTTCCTGGTGGGGTTAGCGGAAGCGCCTTCCTTCCCGGGCAACAGCCGCATTGTGGCGGCCTGGTTCCCGGCGCAGGAGAGGGGAACGGCGGTGGCTATTTTTAACTCCGCACAGTACTTCGCGACGGTGATCTTTGCGCCCATTATGGGCTGGCTGACCCATGAGGTGGGCTGGTCGCACGTGTTCTTCTTTATGGGCGGACTCGGGATCGTCATCAGCTTTATCTGGCTGAAAGTGATCCACGAACCCAACCAGCACCCTGGCGTAAACAGAAAAGAGCTGGAGTACATTGCAGAAGGTGGTGCGCTGATCAACATGGATCAGAAATCCTCGACGGCGAAAGTGCCGTTCAGCCAGAAATGGGCGCAGATCAGGCAGCTCGTTGGCTCGCGCATGATGATCGGGATCTATCTGGGCCAGTACTGTATCAACGCCTTGACCTACTTTTTCATCACCTGGTTCCCGGTTTACCTGGTGCAGGCACGCGGCATGTCGATTCTGAAAGCGGGGTTTGTCGCCTCGGTTCCGGCTATCTGCGGTTTCGTGGGAGGCGTGCTCGGCGGGGTCATTTCCGACTGGCTAATGCGCCGCACCGGTTCCCTGAACATCGCGCGTAAAACGCCTATCGTGCTCGGCATGCTGCTCTCCATGACCATGGTGTTCTGTAACTACGTCAATGCCGAGTGGATGATTATCGGCTTTATGGCGATGGCCTTCTTCGGCAAAGGCATTGGCGCGCTGGGCTGGGCGGTGATGGCGGATACGGCCCCGAAAGAGATCAGCGGCCTGAGCGGCGGTCTGTTCAACATGTTCGGTAACATCTCCGGGATTGTTACACCCATCGCTATCGGCTACATCGTCGGCACCACCGGATCGTTCAACGGTGCGCTAATCTACGTGGGTGTGCATGCGCTGGTGGCGGTCCTGAGTTACCTGGTGCTGGTGGGGGATATCAAACGCGTCGAACTTAAACCTGTTGCGGAGCGTGGCTGATGACAACGCAATCGAGCCCAACGATCACTGAGATGAAGGTCATCCCGGTGGCCGGGCAGGACAGCATGCTGCTCAATATTGGCGGTGCGCATAACGCCTGGTTTACCCGTAATATCGTGGTGCTGAAAGACAGCGCAGGAAATACCGGCGTGGGCGAGGCGCCAGGCGGAGAGGTGATTTACCAGACGCTGGTCGATGCCATTCCGCAGGTCGTGGGGCAGGAGATTGCCCGCCTGAACAAGGTGGTTCAGCGGGTGCATAAGGGCAATCAGTCGGCAGACTTTGAGACGTTCGGTAAAGGTGCCTGGACGTTTGAACTGCGCGTCAACGCGGTTGCTGCCCTGGAAGCGGCTCTGCTTGATTTACTGGGGAAGGCGCTCAATGTCCCGGTCTGCGAACTGCTGGGGCCCGGCAAACAGCGCGATGCGGTCACCGTGCTGGGCTATCTGTTCTACGTTGGCGATCGCAATAAAACCGACCTCCCCTATCTGGCCCGAACCGCGGGCGACCACGACTGGTATCAGTTGCGCCACCAGGAAGCGCTCTCCAGCGACGCGGTGGTGCGGCTGGCCGAGGCGGCGCAGGATCGCTACGGCTTTAAGGATTTCAAGCTGAAGGGCGGCGTGCTGCCCGGCGAGCAGGAGATTGAAACGGCCCGGGCGCTGAAACGGCGCTTCCCGGATGCACGGATCACCGTCGATCCCAACGGCGCATGGCTGCTGGATGAAGCCATTAGCCTGTGCAAAGGGCTGGGGGATGTTCTGACCTATGCGGAAGACCCCTGCGGCGCGGAGCAGGGCTTCTCGGGCCGCGAAGTGATGGCCGAGTTCCGTCGTGCCACCGGGCTGCCGGTGGCGACCAATATGGTCGCCACGAACTGGCGCGAAATGGGGCACGCGGTGATGCTGAACGCCGTCGACATACCGCTGGCGGACCCGCACTTCTGGACGCTCTCCGGCGCAGTGCGCGTGGCCCAGCTGTGCGATGACTGGGGGCTCACCTGGGGCTGTCACTCGAACAATCACTTTGATATTTCGCTGGCGATGTTTACCCACGTTGGCGCCGCAGCGCCGGGTAACCCGACCGCCATCGACACCCACTGGATTTGGCAGGAAGGCGAAGCCCGCCTGACGAAAAATCCGCTGGAAATCACAGAGGGCAAAATTGCCGTACCGGATGCGCCGGGCCTGGGCGTGGAGCTGGACTGGGATCGGATCCAGAAAGCCCATGAGGCGTATAAAAAATTGCCGGGCGGCGCGCGTAACGACGCGGGCCCGATGCAGTACCTTATTCCCGGCTGGACATTTGACCGTAAGCGCCCTGTTTTCGGACGTCACTGATAAAAGGATTGAATGATGAGTACTTTATCTACCCCTGTCGTCACCGCCATGCAGATTATTCCGGTAGCGGGCCATGACAGCATGTTGATGAACCTGAGCGGCGCGCACGCGCCGTTCTTTACCCGCAACATTGTCATTATCAAAGACAATGCTGGCCATACCGGCGTGGGCGAAATTCCGGGCGGGGAGAAGATCCGCAAAACCCTGGAAGAGGCCATTCCGCTGGTGGTGGGCAAAACGCTGGGGGCGTATAAAAATGTTCTGAACACCGTGCGCAATACCTTTGCCGATCGCGATGCCGGGGGCCGGGGCCTGCAGACCTTCGATCTGCGCACCACCATCCACGTGGTGACCGGAATTGAAGCCGCGATGCTGGATCTGCTGGGCCAGCATCTGGGCGTTAACGTTGCGTCGCTGCTGGGCGAGGGTCAGCAGCGCAGCGAAGTGGAAATGCTGGGCTATCTGTTCTTTGTCGGCGACCGCAAGCTGACGCCACTGCCGTATCAGAGCCAGCCCGAAGAACAATGCGACTGGTACCGACTTCGCCACGACGAGGCAATGACCCCGGATGCGGTGGTGCGCCTGGCGGAAGCCGCTTATGAAAAATATGGCTTCAATGATTTCAAACTGAAGGGCGGCGTGCTGGCCGGGGAGGAAGAGGCGGAAGCCATCACCGCGCTGGCAAAACGTTTCCCGCAGGCCCGCGTGACGCTGGATCCGAACGGCGCCTGGTCGCTTGATGAAGCGATCAAAATTGGTAAGCAGTTGAAAGGCGTGCTGGCGTATGCGGAAGATCCGTGTGGGGCTGAACAAGGCTTCTCTGGCCGTGAAGTGATGGCAGAATTCCGTCGCGCTACAGGGCTGCCAACCGCGACCAATATGATCGCCACCGACTGGCGTCAGATGGGGCACACGCTCTCTCTGCAATCGGTGGATATCCCGCTGGCGGACCCGCACTTCTGGACAATGCAGGGCTCGGTGCGCGTGGCGCAGATGTGCCATGAGTTTGGCCTGACCTGGGGTTCGCACTCCAACAACCACTTCGATATCTCGCTGGCGATGTTCACGCACGTCGCCGCCGCTGCGCCTGGCACGATCACTGCTATCGACACCCACTGGATCTGGCAGGAAGGTAATCAGCGTCTCACTAAGCAGCCGTTTGAGATCAAAGGTGGCATGGTGCAGGTGCCTTCCACGCCGGGGCTGGGGGTTGAGCTGGATATGGATCAGGTCATGAAGGCCCATGAGCTGTATCAGAAACACGGTCTGGGCGCGCGCGACGATGCGATGGCGATGCAGTATCTCATCCCTGACTGGACATTCGACAATAAACGCCCGTGCATGGTACGATAAACGCATTGGGACCGCTCCCATGAGCGGTCTTTTACGTGGTGTATGCTTAACGTAACAACTATGCGTAAGGATGGCTTATGAAAATTGTTATCGCACCGGACTCGTATAAGGAAAGTTTGAGTGCGCTTGAGGTTGCGACAGCGATAGAACGTGGTTTTCGCGAGATCTTTCCCGAGGCGGTTTACGTGAAGCTGCCGGTCGCGGACGGTGGCGAAGGGACGGTTGAGGCGATGATCGCGGCAACGCAGGGAAGCATTGTGCAAGTTCCGGTGACCGGCCCGCTGGGCGAGCGCGTGGAGGGGTTCTATGGCTTGTCCGGAGATAAGCAGAGCGCCTTTATTGAAATGGCGGCGGCAAGCGGCCTGGAGCGGGTTGCGCCTTCGCAGCGTAATCCGCTGAAAACCACCTCCTGGGGCACGGGCGAACTGATTCGTCACGCGCTGGATGTGGGCGTTAAGCATATTATTATTGGCATTGGCGGCAGCGCTACCAACGACGGCGGCGCAGGGATGGTGCAGGCGCTGGGGGCGAAGCTGCTGGACGACAATGAACAGCCTCTTGGGCAGGGCGGGGGCGAGCTGGGAAAACTCGCGCGTATCGACCTGAGCGGGCTGGACAAGCGTCTGGTGGAATGCCGGATTGAGGTGGCCTGCGATGTAACCAATCCGCTTACCGGGAAGGATGGCGCGTCAGCGGTATTCGGCCCGCAGAAGGGCGCCACACCCGAGATGATCGTCACCCTGGACAACGCGCTTGCGCACTATGCAAGCGTGATTGTCCGGGACCTGGATATCGACGTGCTGAACCTTGCTGGCGGCGGCGCGGCGGGGGGCATGGGCGCGGCGCTCTACGCCTTTTGCGGCGCGCAGCTGCGCCAGGGCATTGAGATCGTGACCGATGCGCTACACCTGGCCGATCAGGTGGCCGATGCGGATCTGGTGATCACGGGGGAAGGCCGCATTGACAGCCAGACGATCCACGGCAAAGTCCCGGTGGGGGTGGCGAAGGTGGCGAAACGCTTTAACAAACCCGTTATTGGCATTGCAGGCAGCCTGACGGCGGACGTTGGCGTGGTACACGATCACGGCATTGATGCTGTGTTTAGCGTGATCTACACCATCTGCACGCTGGAAGACGCGCTGGAAAATGCCAGCGCGAATGTACAGATGGCCGCAAGGAATATCGCGGCGGTCCTGAAAGTGGGGCAGGGGATGTAGTTCTCCCTCTCCCCGTGGGAGAGGGGCGGGGTGAGGGCATCAGGCCGCACCCGCAACCGCAACCGTAGGCCCGGTAAGCGTAGCGCCACCGGGCTTTTGCCTCAGCTCCCCAACACCTTCATCGCTTCCCGTGTCACGTTGTCCATCTCATCCAGCAGTTCCAGGAACTCCGGTTCAAGCTCCGATTCCGGCGTACCCGCGCGCAGCTGTTGCTCCAGCAGCTGGCAGAGGTTTTTCAGCCGCGGTACGCCGCTGTAGCCGCAGCTGCCATGCAGCTTGTGGATCGCTTCCAGCAGCTCTTCCGGGTTCTCGCCCACCAGCTGTTCTTCAACCTTATTGCGAATTTCCGGCAGAAACGCGACCAGCATTTGCAGCATGCCGCGGGCGAGATCGGGTTTACCTGCCGCCTGGCGCAGCGCAAGCTGCCAGTCAAAGGTGGCGTTCTGATTAACACTTATCTCAGCCTGCTCGCTGGAAACCGTGTACGTTCCGCCAATATGACCCGGCTTGTAGCGCAACAGCAGGCTATGAAGTTTCTCTTCATCGATGGGCTTTGCCAGATAGTCATTCATCCCGGCGCTCAGCAGCTTCTCCTTCTGGCCCGCCATCGCGTGCGCGGTGACAGCAATAACCGGCGTTTGCTGCTGATGCGGCAGCT
This sequence comes from Enterobacter sp. SGAir0187, assembly GCF_002952735.2. Lineage (NCBI taxonomy): Bacteria > Pseudomonadati > Pseudomonadota > Gammaproteobacteria > Enterobacterales > Enterobacteriaceae > Enterobacter > Enterobacter sp. SGAir0187. The sequence goes on from NZ_CP025034.2 coordinate 3,518,579, forward strand.
GGTGGATCAGCTCGCAGGCCCGAATGCCGTCCATGCCCGGCATCTGAATATCCATCAGGATTAAATCGAACTGCATCTGCTTAGCCTGTTCAACCGCCTGCGCGCCGCTGGTGCACAGCTCAACATGCTGAACCTGGTCTTCAAGCAATGCGCCAATGAGCTTCAGGTTGGCCGGATTATCATCCACCGCCATCACGCTCATCGGCAATTTTTGCTCATCGTCAATCATCGGGAGGGCATGCTGGCTGAGGCGGCAATATTCCGTGAGCGCGGGCAGCAGGCGGGTCGCAGTGAGCGGTTTCAGCAGACACGCGGCGGCCCCGTCATTTTTCAACTCTTCTGCATTGAGCTGCGCGTGGCAAGGCAGCGCCAGCAGCAGGTAGTCGGTCATCGACGCGGCTTTCGCCAGCCGCTCTTGCTGCATGGTCAGCTCGCCGGTGAAGGTGACCGGGATCCCCATCAGCAGGATGTCATAATGCTCAACGGCCAGAGCGGAGAAGGTTGGGCTGTAGACCACCTCCAGCGGCGTGGTGCTTAAGATGTCGAGCGCACACTGCGCCGCCGCAGCGTTAGGTTCAACGTAGGCCAGACGCTTGCCTTTCAGGCAGTCCGTCACCGGGCCATCGGTCAGCACGTTCGGATTGAGGTCCAGATTAATGTGGAACCAGAAGGTTGAGCCGCGGTTTGGCTGGCTGTGGAAAGAGATATCGCCGCCCATCTCGTTCACCAGACGCTGGGTGATCACCAGTCCCAGACCGGTGCCGCCATGACGGCGGGAGATACTGGCATCCGCCTGACGGAACGCCTGGAACAGACGCGACTGGTCGCGCTCCGGAATGCCGATGCCGGTATCGCGGATCTGGACTTCAATCTGGACCTTATTGCTGCTGATCGAGCGTTTCTCTACCAGGACGTCGATATTACCGCTTTCGGTGAATTTAATGGCATTCCCGACAAGGTTGGTAATGACCTGCTGCAGGCGCAGCGGATCGCCTATGACGTTATCCGGCACGTCGTTTTTAATGTTAAGCGTCAGCTCAAGGCCTTTGTCGTGCGACGAGTGCGCGAGCAGCGTCACCACTTCATCGAGCGTGCTGCGCAGCGGGAAGGGAATACTCTCGAGGATCAGCTTGCCCGCTTCCAGCTTGGAGAAGTCCAGCACGTCGTTGATGATCGCCAGCAGGTTGTTGGCCGAGCGTTCAATGGTGTGCAGGTGATCGCGCTGAGTAGGATTCAGCTCGCTTTTCAGGGTCAGCCGGGTAAAGCCGATCACGCCATTGAGCGGCGTGCGCAACTCGTGCGACATATTGGCAAGGAATTCCGATTTGATACGCGCCGCTTCCTGAGCGCGCTTTTTCGCCAGATCCAGCTCAACGTTCTGGATCTCCATCTGCTCCAGCGTTTCGCGCAGGTCGGACGTCGCCTGGTCAACGTTGTGCTGCATCTCTTCGTGATACGCCGCCAGCGACATCGCCATCGAGTTGATGCCGTTTTTCAGCATATCCAGCTCGCCCAGCATAAACCCTTCCACACGGCTGTCGAGCTGTCCCCGGCGAATGCGGTCAACCGTGTTAACCATGTTGCGGATGGGACCCGTCACGTCGCGCATCAGGCGCCAGCCGAAGATCAGCGCAATGCCGATGCAGAACAGCATCATCACGCCGGAAATGAAAATCTCTTTGTACTGCTGTAGCCGGACCGACTTGAGATCCAGCTCCAGCGCCACATATCCCAGCATATTATTGCTGGATTTGGCGTCGGACTGCGCAGACTCATCGGGGGAATAGCTTTCCGACACGATCGGCGTGCGCAGGATCATGATATCGCCGCGCCGCAATACGGTGAGGTGGCGCGGGAACGGCGTACCGTCCGGGATCTTCAGGGCTGCCGGATCGAGATGAAAGTTCGAGGTGACAAACAGGCGGTTATGTTCGTCGTAAACGGAAATGGCGCGTACGATGTCCGAGTGGCGGCGGTGGAGTACGCTGATTAACTGCCCAATGGATTCGCGGTTTTGCAGGTTCATGCCGTACTCGCTGGAGACGGCAAGCGGTTCGATAATGCTGGCGCCTGCATCCTCCAGCTGTCGCTGCAAATCGTTATAGCGGTGCACCACAAAGAAGATACTCAGCAGCAAACCGATGAGAACGGTGGGGGCGAGGATCAAAATCATCATGCGCGCGCGCAGGCTGTAGTTGGTCATGGCGTTCCGTTATGGGACAATTAAGATAATTATGTTTATGTGAGAAAAATCTCGGCGATGGCGCAATTCTACTCTGCAAAGCGACGCGTGACGACGCGTGAAATCATAACCGTTGAAGCCACGGACCTTGATCCGTTTGGTCAGGGAGTGGCACGTCACAATGGTAAGACTCTGTTTATAACAGGTTTACTGCCAACAGAACGAGCAGAAATTACGCTGACGGAAGATAAACGCCAGTTTGCGCGCGGGCAGGTTAAGCGTCGCCTCAACGATAGCCCGGAGCGTGTGGCGCCTCGCTGTCCTCATTTTGGCGTGTGCGGCGGCTGCCAGCAACAGCACGCGAGCACAGAATTACAGCAAAAAAGTAAAAGCCGCGCGCTGGCGCGTCTGCTTAAACATGACGTTAACGAAATTCTTGCCGATGAGCCCTGGGGCTATCGTCGTCGCGCCCGGCTGAGTCTCAGCTATCAGCCAAAAACGGAGCGGCTGGAGATGGGGTTTCGCAAGGCCGGCTCCAGCGACATCGTTGACGTGAAGCAGTGCCCCATTTTGGTGCCCCATCTTGAGGCATTGCTTCCGGAAGTGCGCATCTGCCTCTCCGGGCTGGACGGCGTTCGCCATCTTGGGCATGTCGAACTGGTCATGGCAAACAATGGCCCGCTGATGGTGCTGCGCCATACCGCGCCGTTGTCGAAAAAAGATCGCGAAAAACTGGAACGCTTTTCGCATTCCCACGACCTGGCGCTTTTCCTTGCACCACAAAGCGAGATACTTGAACAGGTTACCGGTGAGGCGCCCTGGTATGCGTCAAACGGGCTACGCTTAACGTTCAGTCCGCGAGATTTCATTCAGGTCAATGATGGCGTTAACCAGCAGATGGTGGCGAAAGCGCTGGCGTGGCTGGATGTTCAGAAAAGCGACCGGGTGCTCGATCTGTTCTGCGGAATGGGCAACTTCACGCTGCCGCTGGCGCGAGAAGCGGCCAGCGTCGTCGGCGTGGAAGGCGTTGAGGCGCTGGTGGCGAAAGGGCAGGAGAACGCGCGGCAGAACGGCTTGCAAAATGTGACATTCTTTCATCAAAATCTTGAGGAAGATGTCACCCAACAGCCGTGGGCAAAGCAGGGCTTTGATAAAATTTTGCTCGACCCGGCACGTGCCGGTGCCCCGGGCGTGATGGCACATATTATTAAACTCGCGCCGAAGCGTGTGGTCTATGTTTCCTGTAACCCGGCAACGCTTGCCCGGGACAGCGAGGCATTACTCAGCGCGGGTTACCAGATTCAGCGTCTGGCAATGCTGGACATGTTCCCGCACACTGGGCATCTGGAATCGATGGTGTTGTTCGAGCACATCTAATTTGTTTGGCTTGTCGACTTCGACAGGCCCTGGTCCCTAAAGGAGAGGACAATGGTTGCGGTAAGAAGTGCACATCTCAATAAAGCTGGGGAGTTTGACCCACAAAAATGGATCGCAAGTCTGGGAATTTCCAGCCAGCAGTCGTGTGAACGCTTAACCGAAACCTGGGCCTATTGTCTGCGCACCACGCAGGGGCATCCCGACGCCGATCTTCTCCTGTGGCGCGGCGTGGAGATGGTTGAAATCCTGTCCATGCTGAATATGGACATCGAAACGCTGCAGGCCGCGCTGCTGTTCCCCCTCGCGGATGCGGACGTGGTAAGCGAAGACGTGCTGCGCGACAGCGTCGGGAAATCCGTCGTCGCGCTTATCCACGGCGTGCGCGATATGGCGGCCATCCGCCAGCTCAAAGCTGCGCACACCGATTCCGTCTCCTCAGAACAGGTTGATAACGTTCGCCGGATGCTGCTGGCTATGGTGGATGATTTCCGCTGCGTGGTCATCAAGCTGGCCGAGCGTATTGCCCACCTGCGAGAGGTGAAGGATGCGCCGGAAGACGAGCGCGTGCTGGCCGCCAAAGAGTGTACAAACATCTATGCGCCGCTGGCGAACCGCTTAGGGATTGGTCAGCTGAAATGGGAGCTGGAAGATTACTGCTTCCGCTATCTGCACCCGGCGGAATATAAACGCATTGCCAAACTCCTGCACGAGCGCCGTATCGATCGCGAGCACTATATCGAGGAGTTTGTCGGTGGCTTGCGCCAGGCGATGAAAGAAGAGAACGTGCGCGCCGAAGTCTACGGTCGGCCTAAGCATATCTACAGCATCTGGCGCAAAATGCAGAAGAAACACCTCGCCTTTGACGAGCTGTTTGACGTGCGTGCCGTGCGTATCGTGGCGGAGCGTCTGCAGGACTGCTACGCCGCGCTGGGGATAGTACACACGCATTTCCGTCATCTGCCGGATGAGTTCGATGACTATGTCGCCAACCCCAAACCGAACGGCTATCAGTCTATCCATACCGTGGTGCTTGGCCCGGGCGGTAAAACGGTCGAGATTCAGATCCGCACCAAACAGATGCATGAAGATGCCGAACTGGGCGTTGCCGCGCACTGGAAATACAAAGAAGGCACGTCCGGCGGGGCGCGTTCAGGCCACGAAGACCGCATTGCCTGGCTGCGCAAGCTGATTGCGTGGCAGGAAGAGATGGCCGACTCCGGCGAGATGCTTGACGAAGTGCGCAGCCAGGTCTTTGACGATCGGGTGTATGTCTTTACGCCGAAAGGGGACGTTGTCGACCTGCCTGCGGGCTCTACGCCGCTCGATTTTGCCTACCACATCCACAGCGATGTGGGACACCGCTGCATCGGGGCGAAAATTGGCGGGCGTATCGTACCGTTCACCTATCAGCTGCAGATGGGTGACCAGATTGAAATCATTACCCAGAAGCAGCCGAACCCGAGCCGGGACTGGCTTAACCCGAACCTGGGGTATGTCACCACCAGCCGCGGACGCTCGAAAATTCACGCCTGGTTCCGTAAACAGGATCGTGACAAGAATATCCTTGCCGGTCGTCAGATCCTCGACGACGAGCTGGAGCATATCGGAATCAGCCTGAAAGAGGCGGAGAAATTCCTGCTGCCGCGCTACAACTTCAACGAGCTTGATGAGCTGTTAGCGGCCATTGGCGGCGGTGATATTCGTCTGAATCAGATGGTGAACTTCCTGCAGGCGCAGTTCAATAAGCCAAGCGCGGAAGAGCAGGACGCGGCGGCGCTGAAGCAGCTGCAGCAGAAAACCTACGCGCCGCAGCAGCGCAGCAAGGACAACGGCCGCGTGGTGGTCGAAGGTGTCGGTAACCTGATGCACCACATTGCCCGCTGCTGTCAGCCAATCCCAGGGGACGATATCGTCGGCTTTATCACCCAGGGGCGCGGAATTTCGATTCACCGTTCCGACTGCGACCAGCTTGCCGAGCTTCAGTCCCATGCGCCGGAGCGCATCGTGGAAGCGGTCTGGGGGGAAAGCTATTCCGCTGGCTATTCGCTGGTGGTACGCGTTACCGCCAATGACCGCAGCGGCCTGCTGCGTGACATCACGACCATTCTCGCCAACGAGAAGGTCAACGTGCTGGGTGTCGCCAGCCGCAGCGATACCCGCGAGCAGCTTGCCACCATCGATATGACTATCGAAATCTACAACCTGCAGGTGCTGGGCCGCGTGCTCGGCAAGCTGAACCAGGTGCCGGATGTGATTGACGCGCGTCGTCTGCACGGCGGCTAAACATCCTCTTCCGTAGGCCGGGTAAGGCAACGCCGCCACCCGGCATTTTTTCATCAGGACAGAACTATGACTCAAATCGACCGCCTGCTCGGCATCATGAAGCGCCTGCGCGACCCGGAAAACGGCTGCCCGTGGGACAAAGAGCAGACTTTCGCCACCATCGCCCCGTACACCCTTGAAGAGACCTACGAGGTGCTGGACGCTATCTCCCGTGAAGATTTTGACGACCTGCGCGGCGAGCTGGGCGATCTGCTGTTCCAGGTGGTGTTCTACGCGCAGATGGCGCAGGAAGAAGGGCGCTTTAACTTTGACGATATTTGCGCTGCCATCAGCGACAAGCTTGAGCGCCGTCATCCCCATATTTTCGGTGATGCTACCGCAGGAAACAGCACCGAAGTGCTGGCCCGCTGGGAGCAGATCAAAAGTGCCGAGCGGGCAGAAAAATCCCTGCACTCCGCGCTGGATGATATCCCGCTGAGCCTGCCCGCGCTGATGCGCGCGCACAAAATCCAGAAACGCTGCTCCGCGGTGGGGTTTGACTGGACCTCCCTCGGCCCGGTGCTGGATAAAGTGCACGAAGAGATTGACGAAGTCATGCACGAAGCGCAGCAGGCGGTGGTGGATGAAGCAAAGCTTGAGGAAGAGATGGGTGACCTGCTGTTCGCGACCGTCAACCTTTCTCGCCACCTGGGTGTAAAAGCGGAAACGGCACTGCAAAAAGCCAACCTGAAATTCGAACGCCGCTTTCGCGAAGTAGAGCGGATTGTCGCCTCGCGAGGCCTGGAAATGACCGGGATTGACCTCGACGCGATGGAAGAAGTCTGGCAGGAAGTAAAGCGCCAGGAATCTGATCTCTAACGAAATTTTGCGATCAAGCGCAATTTGTGTGATTTTTTAAATGACAAGCGCTTGATTTGCGTCAAAAACATTTACCCAAAAGGGGCTATTTTCTCACTCCTTATGTTTGTCATGGCCTGGAATGGAGACTGAGAATGAAAGTTTGTGGCGCTCGCCGTGTTCGGGTATACTACTTTCCCGTCCTGGTTATTCCATCGTTTCACCCTAACTTCTCAGGTTCAGCATGACAACGAACTATATTTTTGTGACCGGCGGGGTCGTATCCTCTCTGGGTAAAGGCATTGCCGCAGCCTCCCTCGCAGCCATTCTTGAAGCCCGTGGCCTCAATGTGACCATGATGAAACTGGATCCGTACATCAACGTCGATCCGGGCACCATGAGCCCAACCCAACACGGGGAAGTGTTCGTTACTGAAGACGGCGCTGAAACCGATCTGGATCTTGGCCACTACGAGCGTTTTATTCGTACCAAAATGACCCGTCGTAATAACTTCACGACTGGCCGCATCTACTCTGATGTTCTGCGTAAAGAGCGCCGTGGTGACTATCTGGGCGCGACCGTGCAGGTTATCCCACACATCACTAACGCCATCAAAGAGCGTGTCCTTGCCGGTGGCGAAGGGCATGACGTTGTGCTGGTTGAAATCGGCGGTACCGTGGGGGATATCGAATCCCTGCCGTTCCTCGAAGCGATTCGTCAGCTGGCGGTAGACATTGGTCGTGAACACGCGCTGTTCATGCACCTGACGCTGGTGCCGTACATGGCCGCTGCAGGTGAAGTGAAAACCAAACCGACTCAGCACTCTGTTAAAGAGCTGCTCTCTATCGGTATTCAGCCTGACATCCTGGTTTGCCGTTCCGATCGCGCCATTCCGGCGAACGAACGTGCGAAAATTGCATTGTTCTGTAACGTGCCTGAAAAAGCCGTTATTTCAATGAAAGATGTCGATTCCATTTATAAAATCCCGGGCCTGTTGAAATCTCAGGGCCTGGACGATTATATTTGTAAACGATTCAGCTTGAACTGTCCGGAAGCTAACCTGTCTGAATGGGAACAGGTTATTTACGAAGAAGCCAACCCGGCAGGCGAAGTGACTATCGGTATGGTCGGCAAGTACATTGAGCTGCCGGATGCCTATAAGTCCGTGATCGAAGCGCTGAAACACGGTGGTCTGAAGAACCGTGTCTCCGTGAACATCAAGCTGATTGATTCGCAGGATGTTGAAACGCGTGGCGTTGAAATCCTGAAAGATCTGGATGCTATTCTTATCCCTGGCGGCTTCGGCTACCGTGGTGTAGAAGGCAAGATCGCCACCGCGCGCTATGCGCGTGAAAACAATATTCCATACCTCGGCATCTGTCTGGGTATGCAGGTTGCGCTGATCGAATTTGCGCGCAACGTAGCGGGAATGGAAAACGCGAACTCTACGGAATTTGTGCCAGACTGTAAGTACCCTGTTGTGGCGCTTATCACCGAATGGCGTGACGAAGAAGGTAACGTCGAAGTCCGTACCGAGAAGAGCGATCTGGGTGGCACCATGCGTCTTGGCGCACAGGCCTGCCAGCTGACTGACGATAGCGTGGTTCGCAAACTGTATGGCGAGCCGGTCATCACCGAGCGCCATCGTCACCGCTATGAAGTCAACAACATGTTGTTGAAGCCTATTGAAGCCGCGGGCCTGCGTGTTGCGGGACGCTCCGGGGATGATCAGTTAGTCGAGATCATTGAAGTGCCAAACCATCCGTGGTTTGTCGCCTGCCAGTTCCACCCGGAATTTACTTCAACGCCACGTGACGGGCATCCGCTGTTTGCAGGCTTTGTGAAGGCCGCCAGCGACTACCAGAAGCGTCAGGCGAAGTAAAAAAAGTTAGAACGGCAACGCGTACCTTGGGTACGCGTTGTTTGTCTGGAGTTTTAGTTTAACTTGTACTGAGGAAAATCTAATGTCCAAAATCGTTAAAGTCATCGGTCGTGAAATCATCGACTCCCGTGGTAACCCGACCGTTGAAGCCGAAGTTCACCTGGAAGGTGGTTTCGTTGGTATGGCTGCTGCTCCATCAGGTGCTTCTACCGGTTCCCGCGAAGCGCTGGAACTGCGCGATGGCGACAAATCTCGCTTCCTGGGTAAAGGCGTACTGAAAGCGGTTGGCGCTGTAAACGGTCCTATTGCTCAGGCAATCATTGGCAAAGACGCCAAAGACCAGGCTGGCATCGACAAGATCATGATCGATCTGGACGGTACTGAAAACAAATCTAACTTCGGTGCGAACGCAATCCTGGCCGTTTCTCTGGCAAACGCCAAAGCGGCTGCGGCTGCGAAAGGTATGCCACTGTTCGAGCACATCGCAGAACTGAACGGCACCCCAGGCAAATACTCCATGCCTGTACCAATGATGAACATCATCAACGGTGGTGAGCACGCAGACAACAACGTTGATATTCAGGAATTCATGATTCAGCCAGTTGGCGCGAAATCCCTGAAAGAAGCAGTACGTATGGGTTCTGAAGTGTTCCACAACCTGGCTAAAGTTCTGAAAGCTAAAGGCATGAACACGGCTGTTGGTGACGAAGGTGGCTATGCGCCAAACCTGGGTTCTAACGCAGAAGCTCTGGCTGTTATCGCAGAAGCAGTAAAAGCTGCTGGCTACGAGCTGGGCAAAGACATCACCCTGGCGATGGACTGTGCAGCATCTGAATTCTACAAAGACGGTAAATACGTTCTGGCTGGCGAAGGCAACAAAGCGTTCACCTCCGAAGAGTTCACTCACTTCCTGGAAGACCTGACCAAACAGTACCCAATCGTGTCTATCGAAGACGGTCTGGACGAGTCTGACTGGGCTGGCTTCGCATACCAGACTAAAGTACTGGGCGACAAAATCCAGCTGGTGGGTGACGACCTGTTCGTAACCAACACCAAGATCCTGAAAGAAGGCATCGAGAAAGGCATCGTTAACTCCATTCTGATCAAATTCAACCAGATCGGTTCCCTGACCGAAACGCTGGCTGCGATCAAAATGGCGAAAGACGCTGGCTACACCGCGGTTATCTCTCACCGTTCTGGCGAAACTGAAGACGCTACCATTGCTGACCTGGCTGTGGGTACCGCTGCAGGCCAGATCAAAACCGGTTCTATGAGCCGTTCTGACCGTGTTGCTAAATACAACCAGCTGATTCGTATCGAAGAAGCGCTGGGCGAAAAAGCACCATACAACGGTCGTAAAGAGATCAAAGGCCAGGCATAATCGCCTAAGCCTTAAAATGAAAATGCCAGTCGAATGACTGGCATTTTTTTTGGCTATTTAAAATCGACCGCCATTTGCTCCGGAATCGTCAGCCCCTGGGTGGTTTGCACGCAGCGGGCGATATAATCCGTAAACCGGGGTGGCTTCGGCATCCCCATGCTCAGCAGCTTATCGTTGCTGAAGCGCACGTTAAGCGTGGCAAACGCACCGTATAACCGCATGGCTTTTAGCATCAGACGTTCGTTGCACGGGCCAAAAATCGTTTTCAGCTCGCGGCGCATTCTGACCAGCGTTTCGTAGCTAACCTGCGCATATTTATCCCCGACGGGGGCTTTCTCCAGCGCCTGCGCCATCGCCTGATCGATATCCGCAAAGCGAACGCTATTCTCTTCACCGGCAGAAATGTGTACCACTTCCCCCGGACGCGCGTTGCTGTTCAGCAGCATTAACAGCGCGTCGGCGCAATAATCCACCGGAACAACGTCGATCCTGTCTTCCATGGAGCACATAAACTTCTGCAGCATCAGGCCCATGCTGAAGACCCAGAAAATGCTGCTCGACGGCGTGCAGCCGTGGCGGGTATGGCCGACAACGATGGACGGACGAGCGATGAGCAGCGGCAGGTTCGGACATTCCTGGCGCATCAGCTGTTCGATGGTTGACTTCGAAAACGTGTATTCCACCAGGTGTTCAGCATTCTCTCTGAATTCAGCGCTTTCGGCGACCAGGGAATCCTGCTCCGGCGTGCATGACATCGCGGTGCCGACGTGGAGGAAACGCTGCAGTCCTGTGACCTGCTCCATACGGCGCGCCAGCGCGAGCGTACCTTCAACGTTGACCTTCCAGATCAGCGGGTTGTTACCAAATGAGGCGACGGCCGCACAGTTCACGACATGCGTGACCCGATCCAGACGGGGATCGTTCAGGAAGGCTTCAGGCTGGCTGAGGTCGCCAGTCAGGATATTATCCACCGTCAGGGAGGCCAGTTTGTCCTCAGGAACGTTGAACTTGTGCATATTCTCCAGCACGCGCTCCAGCCCGCTCTGCGGATCGCCGGCACGCGCAAGCAAAAGGAGTTCTACGGATTGATCGTTGGTCAGGATTTTTTCAAGAACTGCACCGCCCAGAAATCCGGTCACGCCTGTAATCAATAACATCTTCATTAATACCGTCTCATTATGATTGATGAGGCGGATTGTAGGCGCGCAAAAGTAAACGGCATTTAAATAATAAATCGCCGAAACCGACAGCATCTTAAGCTTATTTTAAGGAAAGGAAATCAGGTGGAGATATTGGACATTACAGGCTGGGTAAAAATTCAATTTATTAAGATTAATATTTTAAACTGTTGATTTTTGAGTTTTTTATTTCTTAACCACCAGGTGATGAGCTTAATTCAAAATGTAATAAATATAATACTTTGTTACACCAAACATTTACCGAATAAATGATTTAACCCCCCCTTAACGTAAATCAGACGACACAAGACGCAGGCTGTTTTATTTAGCCTGCGAATGATTTTCAGAGTAAAAGGGGAAGCGTGGCGCTGGCTGTTTGCTGGCTAACGTCGCCGTAATGACCATCCAGCGCAATCAGGGACGTAGTCAGCAGCTCGACCAGCAGCATGACCCCAACCTTAGCATTGAGCGCGCCCGCGCTAAGCGGCCCCTCTGGCTTGGCGGCCACCAGCTGCATGTCGCTCAGGGACGCCAGCGGGCTGCGGGGCGTATTGCTGAGCGCCAGTACCTTAACGCCACGTTTGCGGGCAAGCTTCACCACGTGGAGTAAATCCCGCGTTGAACCCGAGCTGGAGATAGCCACCACCAGGGTCTCTTTTGAAAGCGTTGTCGCATTCATGGCCGCGCGGTGCATATCGCTAAACAGCTGTGCGGGTTTCCCCAGACGCAACAGCTTGTAGTGGAGATACTCCCCGAGGATCGCGCTGGCCGCAACGCCATAAATCTGCACCGACTGCGCCTGATGCAGCGCCAGCGCGGCCTTTTCAAGCAGCGCGCGGTCAAGAAGCCTGGCGGTATCCTGCAATGCCTGCACCGACTCATCCACCACGTGATCAATCTCATCCCCCGCCTGACGCGCGGGCTGGCCCTGCTGAATATCCAGCGCAAGCGCCATTTTAAATTCGTTATAGCCCTTGCAGCCCAGCGTCCGGCAAAGACGCGTGACGCTGGCCTCGCTGGTGTGGCTCTCGCGCGCCAGCTCGGTGATCGTCAGGTAGAGCACCCGGGCTGGATCGCTGAGGACAAACTCACCGAGTTTTTGTTGTGTTGGGCTGTACCCGGAAGCCTCCTGGCGTAGCTTCAGCAGCAGGTTTTCATGGTCTGACATGCTCGATCCTTAATGCGTTTCTCTGCGACTAGTGTGGCGGAAAGCGGGGGAAAGATGCCAGTCATTTTGAAAAAGTATGATCGTCGTCCTGGTTTGTGATGATAATTTTCACTATTAAATATTTATATGGTAAAAATTTTCATCGTTTAATGAGGGGATGAAAAAATGATGCAAATATTCAGTGGGGCTTCTTCAGGAGGATGGTTTGAAAAAGCGCAGCGCTTTGGCAAATCCTTTATGTTGCCGATTGCCGTGTTGCCTGCGGCGGGTCTGCTGCTGGGGATAGGCGGCGCGTTATCGAATCCCAACACGCTGGCGGCCTATCCGTTTTTAGACGTGAGCTGGCTGCAGGCCATTTTCACTATCATGAGCAGCGCAGGATCCATCGTGTTTGCGAACCTCTCGGTGCTGTTTGCCGTTGGGGTAGCCGTCGGGCTGGCAAAAAGCGATAAGGGCACGGCCGGGCTGGCGGCGCTGCTCGCGTTTCTGGTGATGAATGCCACCATCAACGCGCTGCTGATCCTTACCGGCAAACTGGCGCATGAAAACCCGGGGGCCGTGGGGCAGGGCATGACGCTGGGTATTCAGACGCTGGAAACCGGCGTGTTTGGCGGCGTGGTGATTGGGCTGGTGACCTGCGCGCTCCATCATCGGTTTAATAAAATTGCGCTTCCGCAGTTTCTGGGCTTTTTTGGCGGCTCGCGCTTTGTTCCCATTATCAGTTCGCTGGCGGCGATACTCGTCGGTGCGCTCATGACCGTGGTCTGGCCGCATTTCCAGAAGCTGATTTTTGGTCTGGGCGGGCTGGTGGATGCGACCGGCTATCTGGGCACCCTGCTGTACGGCTTTATTCTCCGCATGCTGGGCCCGTTCGGTCTGCACCACATCTTCTATCTGCCTTTCTGGACCACCGCGCTTGGCGGGAGTGAAATCGTCAACGGACACCTCGTGGAAGGCACGCAGCGGATCTTCTTCGCTCAGCTGGCTGACCCGAACACGCAACATTTCTATGAGGGAACATCACGCTTCATGTCCGGGCGCTTTATTACGATGATGTTTGGCCTGCTCGGGGCGTGCCTGGCGATGTACCACACGGCAAAACCCGAGAACAAAAAACGCGTTGCCGGACTGCTGCTTTCTGCGGCGTTAACCTCGTTCCTGACGGGGATTACCGAGCCTATCGAATTCTCGTTCCTGTTTATTGCGCCGGTACTCTACGTCATCCATGCGCTGTTTGACGGGCTGGCATTCATGCTCGCGCACATGCTGCATATCACCATCGGGCAAACCTTCTCCGGCGGTTTCATCGACTTCGTGCTGTTCGGCATTTTGCAGGGAGAGGCCAAAACCAACTGGATGTTCGTTCCGCTGGTCGGCGTACCGTGGTTCTTCCTGTACTACTTTACCTTCCGCTATCTGATTAACCGCTTTGATTTCGCGACGCCGGGTCGGGAAAAGGAGGCGATTGCTGACGAAGTCAGTCTGCCGCAAAACGAACGCGCTGCTGCGGTGATCGCCGGATTAGGCGGAAAAGACAATCTGGGCGAGGTGGACTGCTGCGCCACGCGTCTTCGCGTGACGGTTAAAGACGGCAGCAAAGTGAATGACGCGGCGCTGAAAGCCACCGGGGCGCGCGGCGTTATCGTGCGCGGCAACGGCGTTCAGGTCATCTATGGCCCGCACGTCACGATTATCAAAAACGAAGTGGAAGAGATCTTATCGTAATGAAAACTGTACTGGAAAACCTGAAGGGAAAACTGATCGTCTCTTGTCAGGCGCTGGAAAATGAACCGCTGCACAGCCCGTATATTATGTCGAGAATGGCGCTGGCGGCGGCACAGGGCGGGGCCGCGGCTATTCGCGCCAACAGCGTGGTGGATATCGAGGCCATTAAGCAGCAGGTGTCTTTACCGGTTATCGGCATCATCAAACGGGACTATCCAGGGAGCGAAGTATTTATCACCGCTACGATGAAAGAGGTTGATGAGCTCATGGCCGTCTCTCCGGAAATCATTGCCCTTGATGCGACGGCGCGGGAACGTCCTGGCGGTGAATCCCTGGAAACACTGGTCACGGCCATCCGCTCACGTTACCCCTCGGTACAGCTGATGGCAGATATTTCCACCGTAGACGAAGCCGTGACGGCGCAGACGCTTGGCTTTGACTGCGTCGGTACCACGCTGTACGGCTATACGGAGGAAACGGCAGGCCATACGCTTCCGGAGAATGACTGTGCGTTCCTGAAAGCGGTGCTGGCGGCCGTGACGGTCCCCGTGGTTGCCGAAGGCAACGTCGATACGCCCGAGCGCGCGGCCCGGTGTCTGGCGCTGGGCGCGCATACGGTCGTTGTCGGCGGCGCGATCACCCGTCCACAGCAAATTACGGAACGGTTTATGGCGGCGATTGGCGCGTAAAGCACCGATGGAGCATGACCATCCGGCGGGGATCTGCGATACTTATCGTTTATCCCCTTTACTGAGATGACTATGCAGTACCCGATTAACGAGATGTTCCAGACCCTGCAAGGCGAGGGTTACTTTACCGGCGTTCCCGCTATTTTCATTCGTTTACAGGGATGCCCGGTTGGCTGTGCCTGGTGTGACACCAAACATACGTGGGATAAGCTCGCAGATCGGGAAGTGTCGCTGTTTAGCATTCTGGCGAAAACCAAAGAGAGCGATAAGTGGGGGGCGGGCAGTTCTGAAGATCTGCTGGCCATTATTGGTCGTCAGGGCTGGACGGCGCGCCACGTGGTGATCACCGGCGGTGAACCCTGCATCCACGATCTGACGCCGCTGACCGAGCTGCTCGAAAAGAACGGCTACAGCTGCCAGATCGAAACCAGCGGCACCCATGAAGTGCGTTGTTCACACACCACCTGGGTGACGGTATCGCCAAAAGTGAATATGCGCGGCGGGTACGACGTGCTGTCTCAGGCGCTGGAGCGCGCGGATGAGATTAAGCACCCGGTAGGGCGCGTGCGTGATATCGAAGCGCTGGATGAACTGCTGGCCACCCTGACGGATGAAAAGCAGCGGGTGATTGCCCTGCAGCCTATCAGCCAGAAAGACGATGCAACGCGCCTGTGCATTGAAACCTGTATTGCGCGCAACTGGCGCCTGTCGATGCAGACGCACAAATATCTGAATATTGCCTGAAAAAAAGCCCGGTGGCGCGAACGCTTACCGGGCCTGTGTTTCGAGGCTTTTGTAGGCCGGATAAGGCGAAGCCGCCACCCGGCAAGCATCACTCGCCGCGATACACGCAGCCTGCCGTACAGGTCTCTTTGATCATCACCGCGCTCAGCAGCGGTACCCGCGGTTTCATCTGATCCCAAATCCATTTTGCCAGCACTTCGCTGGTCGGGTTTTCGAGGCCCGGGATCTCATTCAGGTAGTAGTGATCCAGACGATCGTAGGTCGGCTTAAACGCCGCCTTCAGCTCGGCAAAATCCATGATCCAACCGGTATGCGGATCAACTTCACCGGTGATCTCAAGACGCACCATGAACGAATGCCCGTGCAGACGGCCACATTTATGCCCTTCAGGGACATGCGGAAGGTGGTGGGCGGCTTCGAAGGTGAAATCTTTAAACAGTGTGGTGGACATGATCGCTCTCAGTAATGCGGAAAAAACCGCCGCATAGTACCGGAAAGCACAATTTTTAGCATTAACTAAAACGGCTCTGAGCGGCAACCTCCTCGTATTCAGGGTGTTTATCGCTTTTTGTTCTTTTATTTCATAAGGTTATTTAATCGGTTTTATCGCTAAGCATGACAACCAAAACAGGTTAGTCCATTTGGTTATTTATTATTTCCATCCCTTCTTTAATTGTTATTATCCTCGCCGTTAACCTTATCTTCAGTTTGGATTTATTCGCTTAAAGTCCGCTTGGCTACTGGAACATAACGACGCATGACAACACAGGCCCCACCTTCAAACTTGCTTCCCCTGAACCCGGAGCAACTGGCGCGCCTTCAGGCTGCCACCTCTGATTTTTCTCCCACTCAGCTTGCCTGGGTCTCCGGTTATTTCTGGGGAATGCTCAATCAACAGCCTGGCGCTGTGGCGGGTGCATCGGCCACGGCCGTTGAAATTCCGGCCATTACCCTGATTTCCGCCTCGCAGACGGGCAATGCCCGCCGCGTGGCCGAAGCATTGCGCGACGACCTGCTGGCCGCCAAACTGAACGTGAACCTGGTCAACGCCGGGGATTACAAATTTAAGCAAATCGCGTCGGAAAAACTGCTGGTGGTGGTTGCCTCTACGCAGGGTGAAGGTGAACCCGCTGAAGAAGCGGTGGCGCTGCATAAGTTCCTGTTCTCGAAAAAAGCGCCGAAGCTGGATGGCACGGCGTTTGCCGTCTTTGGCCTGGGCGACACCTCCTATGAATTCTTCTGCCAGTCTGGCAAAGACTTCGACAGCAAGCTGGCGGAGCTGGGCGCGGAGCGCCTGCTGGACCGCGTTGACGCGGATGTCGAATACCAGGCCGCCGCCGCCGAATGGCGCGCCCGCATCGTTGAGGTGTTAAAAGCGCGCGTGCCGAAAGAGACGTCGACGCAGGTCGCGTTCACCGCGACGGGTGCCGTCAACGACATTCACACCAGCCCGTACACCAAAGAGGCGCCGCTGACGGCAAACCTGTCGGTGAACCAGAAAATCACCGGACGTGACTCGGAAAAAGACGTCCGCCATATCGAAATCGATCTGGGCGACTCGGGCCTGCGCTATCAGCCTGGCGATGCGCTGGGCGTCTGGTATCAGAACGATCCGGCGCTGGTGAAAGAGCTGGTTGAGCTGCTGTGGCTGAAAGGCGACGAGCCTGTCACCGTTGAAGGCAAAACGCAGCCGCTTTCTGAAGCGTTGCAGTGGCATTTTGAGCTGACGGTGAACACCCCGAATATCGTCGAAAATTATGCCACCTTGACGCGCAGCGAATCTCTGCTGCCGCTGGTGGGCGACAAGGCGAAGCTGCAGCATTACGCCGCGACGACGCCGATTGTCGATATGGTGCGCTTCTCTCCGGCACAGCTGGACGCCGATGCGCTGATCGGTCTGCTGCGTCCGCTCACTCCGCGCCTGTACTCCATCGCCTCTTCGCAGGCTGAAGTGGAGAGTGAAGTGCATATTACCGTCGGCGTGGTGCGTTACGATATCGAAGGCCGCGCCCGCACGGGTGGGGCATCAGGCTTCCTGGCGGATCGCGTGGAAGAAGAGGGCGAAGTGCGCGTCTTTATCGAGCACAACGATAACTTCCGCCTGCCGGCAAACCCGGAAACGCCGGTCATTATGATTGGCCCGGGCACCGGCATTGCGCCGTTCCGCGCCTTCATGCAGCAGCGCGCGGCAGACGGCGCGCCGGGTAAAAACTGGCTGTTCTTTGGCAATCCGCACTTTACCGAAGATTTCCTCTACCAGGTTGAGTGGCAGCGCTATGTGAAAGAAGGCGTACTGACCCGTATCGATCTGGCCTGGTCCCGCGACCAGAAAGAAAAAGTATACGTACAAGACAAACTGCGCGAACAGGGCGCAGAACTGTGGCGCTGGATCAATGACGGTGCCCACATTTATGTCTGCGGCGACGCCAATCGCATGGCGAAAGACGTTGAGCAGACTTTGCTGGAAGTGATTGCCGAATTCGGCGGTATGGATGCCGAAGCGGCGGACGAATTTATAAGTGAGCTGCGCGTTGAGCGCCGTTATCAGCGAGATGTCTACTAATGAGCGAAAAACATCCAGGGCCACTGGTGGTCGAAGGTAAACTGACAGACGCCGAGCGCATGAAGCTGGAAAGCAACTATCTGCGTGGCACCATTGCTGAAGATCTGAATGACGGTCTCACCGGCGGTTTCAAAGGCGACAACTTCCTGCTGATCCGTTTCCACGGCATGTACCAGCAGGACGACCGCGACATCCGCGCCGAGCGTGCAGAGCAGAAGCTGGAGCCGCGTCACGCGATGCTGCTGCGCTGCCGTCTGCCGGGTGGGGTGATTACCACCAAACAGTGGCAGGCGATCGACAAGTTTGCCGGTGAAAACACGATCTACGGCAGCATCCGTCTGACCAACCGTCAGACCTTCCAGTTCCACGGCATTCTGAAGAAGAACGTCAAGCCGGTCCACCAGATGCTGCACTCCGTTGGGCTGGACGCGCTGGCGACCGCAAACGACATGAACCGTAACGTGCTCTGCACCTCGAACCCGTATGAGTCCGAGCTGCATGCCGAAGCGTACGAGTGGGCGAAGAAGATCTCCGAGCATCTGCTGCCGCGTACGCGCGCCTATGCAGAGATCTGGCTCGATCAGGAAAAAGTCGCCACTACGGATGAAGAACCGATCCTTGGCCAGACCTATCTGCCGCGTAAGTTTAAAACTACTGTCGTGATCCCGCCGCAGAACGATATCGACCTGCATGCCAACGACATGAACTTCGTGGCGATTGCCGAAAACGGCAAGCTGGTCGGCTTTAACCTGCTGGTGGGCGGCGGCCTGTCCATTGAGCACGGTAACAAGAAAACCTACGCCCGCACCGCAAGCGAGTTCGGCTTCCTGCCGCTGGAGCACACGCTGGCCGTGGCGGAAGCGGTAGTGACCACCCAGCGCGACTGGGGCAACCGTACCGACCGTAAAAACGCGAAAACCAAATACACCCTGGAGCGCGTGGGCGTGGAGACGTTCAAAGCGGAAGTGGAGCGTCGCGCGGGCATCAAGTTTGAGCCGATCCGCCCTTTCGAATTCACCGGTCGCGGCGATCGCATTGGCTGGGTGAAGGGTATCGACAATAAATGGCACCTGACGCTGTTTATCGAAAACGGCCGTATTCTGGATTATCCGGGGCGTCCGCTGAAAACCGGCCTGCTGGAAATTGCGAAGATCCATAAGGGCGAGTTCCGCATTACGGCTAACCAGAACCTGATCATTGCCGGCGTGCCGGAAAGCCAGAAGGCGAAGATCGAGAAGCTGGCGCGCGAGCATGGGTTGATGGATGCGGTGAAGCCGCAGCGCGAAAACTCAATGGCCTGCGTGTCGTTCCCGACCTGCCCGCTGGCGATGGCGGAAGCGGAACGTTTCCTGCCGTCGTTTACCGACAAAGTGGAAGCGATTCTGGAAAAACACGGCATTCCGGACGAGCATATTGTTATGCGCGTCACCGGGTGTCCGAACGGCTGCGGTCGCGCGATGCTGGCCGAGCTCGGACTGGTGGGGAAAGCGCCGGGTCGTTACAACCTGCACCTGGGCGGTAACCGTATCGGTACGCGCATCCCGCGTATGTTCCGCGAGAACATCACCGAGCCGGAAATTCTTGATTCCATCGACGAGCTTGTCGGGCGCTGGGCGAAAGAGCGCGAAGCGGGTGAAGGCTTCGGCGACTTTACGGTGCGTGCGGGCATCATTCGCCCGGTGCTCGATCCCGCCAGGGATTTCTGGGAATAACCACGAGAGGTAATTATGTCCGTACTCGATCTAACCGCCCTAAATGACCTGCCAAAAGTCGAACGCATTCTGGCGCTGGCAGAAACCAATGCCCACCTTGAAAAGCTGGACGCCGAAGGGCGCGTGGCGTGGGCGCTGGAAAACCTGCCGGGAGAGTATGTGCTCTCGTCGAGCTTTGGTATTCAGGCGGCGGTCAGCCTGCATCTGGTGAATCAGATCCGTCCGGACATTCCGGTGATCCTCACCGACACCGGCTACCTGTTCCCGGAAACCTACCAGTTTATCGACGAGCTCACGGACAAGCTCAGGCTGAACCTCAAAGTTTACCGCGCGACGGAGAGCGCGGCCTGGCAGGAGGCGCGCTCCGGCAAGCTGTGGGAGCAGGGCGTTGAGGGCATTGAGAAATACAATGAGATCAACAAAGTTGAGCCGATGAACCGGGCGCTGAAAGAGCTTAATGCTCAGACGTGGTTTGCGGGTCTGCGCCGCGAGCAGTCCGGTAGCCGGGCAACCTTACCGGTGCTGGCGGTGCAGCGCGGGGTGTTTAAAGTGCTGCCGATTATCGACTGGGATAACCGGACGGTGTATCAGTACCTGCAAAAGCACGGGCTGAAATACCATCCGCTGTGGGACCAGGGCTATCTGTCGGTGGGAGACACCCACACCACGCGTAAGTGGGAACCGGGAATGGCGGAAGAAGAGACGCGATTCTTCGGGCTGAAGCGCGAGTGCGGGTTGCACGAAGGGTGATAACCTTTTTGCCCGGTGGCGCTGCGCTTACCGGGCCTACAAAGGATTAATTCTCCCTCTCCCCGTGGGAGAGGGTTGGGGTGAGGGCATCAGGCCGCACTATGCTTAACGGCCTCAGGCTTTCCCCGCTTTCGCCAGCTCCTTCACCAGCGGCAGCATCACCTTCACCACATCACGACTGCGGTGCTCAATCCGCTGCGGCAGCACGCGATCGATGTGCTGCTGATTATCCAGCATCACGTTGTGCCAGCTCGTCCCGTCCGGGAAGGCCTTCGATTTAGCTCGTTGCTGGTAGCCATCTTTTTTGCCCAGCGCCCAGTTTGTCGCTTCCACGTACAGCACCGGAATGCCCGCCTTATCGAACACTTCCCCGTCGTTACAGCAGCCTGTGCCTCGCGGATAATCCGGGTTACCGCCGGGGTTGCTGGTGGCATAAACCCCGTGGCTGCGGGCAATCGCCAGCGCACGATCTCGCGTCAGTTTCCGCACGGTACCCGGCGTACTCTGCCCGCTATTGAAATAGAGCTTGTCGCCGACGATCAGGTTATCGAGGTTGATCACCAGCAGCGTATTTTTCTTCTCCTCAGCGCTCATGCGTTTAAGGAGATTCTCAGCGCCGAGTTTGCCCTCTTCTTCACCGCTGGTGGCAACAAAACGAATGCCATATTGGGTGGGAATATCTTTCATCCGCTCGGCCAGTTCGAGCATCACGCCCAGGCCTGCGGCATTGTCGTCCATGCCCTGCAGCGTCAGCCCGCCAAGATTATTATCCGTATCGGCGTCACTCATCGGGGCGTAGGTATCAAGGTGCGCCATAATAATAATTTGCTCTTTTGCGGTGCCTTCGTGGGCCGCAATCACCGTACTGCCGGTCACGTTATGCCAGTTTTTCGTTTTATTTCGTGAGGTATAGACGTAGCGGCTGTGAAACGAGCGGATATCGCTCTGATAACCCATGTCGGCAAACTGCTGGCGAAGATAGTCTGCGGAGAGCATTTCCGCAGGCGATCCGGTCATGCGCCCGGGGAAAACGGTGGCAATATGCCGCGCCTGCATATTGGCGATTTCACCATAAGGTTGGTTTTTTGCCTGAGCGGGAAGAATAAAGCAAACGCCGAGCGCCAGGGCAGCAATACGGTGGCGCGTTGCGGAAAACATAGTGAGTCCTTAAAAACAGAGCAAAATAGTCACCCGCCTAGTATGAAACTGTGATTGTCCATACACAATTTGAATTCCTCTTAAATGCCCGAAATATCGCGTGTTAAGCACTTTTTGGTATTAGCATTTTTATCGCGTTATTCCATTGAGTAACTACTCATTCCAATTCGTAATTTCATTCGGTCTAAGCCGCCCCCTATAGTCCCTCTATTCCTCGTTGTTAGTGAGTTGTTGCCTGTGGACTATCTGCCCTTATTTGCTGCGATTAAAGAGAAACCGGTGCTGGTTGTTGGCACGGGTGAAATCGCCGATCGCAAAATTGCGTTTCTGCAGCGTGCAGGGGCGCAGGTGCAGATCGTTGCAGAGGCAGATTTTCACGAGTCACAAATCGACAGCGTCGTGCTGGTGATTGCGGCGACCGAAGATCGTGACCTCAACCGGCGGATCTCCGACGCCGCTCAGGCCCGTTACCGCCTGGTGAACGTGGTGGACGACCAGCCTTTATGCTCGTTTATTTTCCCGTCGATCGTTGACCGCTCGCCGCTGCTGGTGGCGATCTCCTCCGGCGGGACCGCACCGGTGCTGGCGCGCGTGCTGCGGGAAAAAATCGAAGCGCTGCTGCCGACCAGCCTCGGGCGGATGGCGGAGAAAGCCAGCTACTGGCGCAACCATCTGAAAACCCGCCTGACCAGCGTGACGGAACGCCGTCGCTTCTGGGAGCGCGTGTTTCGCGGCCGCTTTGCCAGCCTGATGCATGCCGGTAATGAGACGGCGGCGCAGAAAATCCTCGAGGACGAACTGGATAACCCCGGCAGCACCGGCGGGGAGATCATTCTGGTAGGCGCAGGTCCGGGCGATGCCGGGCTTCTGACGCTGCGCGGCCTGCAGGTGCTGCAGGACGCGGACGTGGTGTTCTACGACCATCTGGTCACCGACGGCGTGCGCGAGCTGATCCGTCGCGACGCGGAGCAAATCTGCGTCGGCAAACGGGCAGGCGAGCACTCTGTGCCGCAGCACGACACCAACCAGATGCTGGTTGACGCCGCCAAAGCGGGCAAAACCGTGGTGCGCCTGAAGGGGGGCGATCCGTTTATCTTCGGTCGCGGCGGCGAAGAGCTGCAGGCGGCGGCCGAAGCGGGCATACCGTTCCAGGTGGTGCCCGGCATCACGGCGGCCTCTGCGGTGACGGCCTACGCCGGTATCCCGTTGACCCACCGCGATTACGCCCAGAGCGTCACCTTTGTGACCGGCCACTATAAGGCGGACAGCACGCCGTTTGACTGGTCGCATCTCGCCCAGAGCCGCCAGACGCTGGCGATATACATGGGCACGATGAAGGCGGCGGACATCAGCGAACAGCTTATTCAGCACGGTCGCGAGGCGACGACGCCCGTTGCCGTCATTTCTCGCGGCACGCGCGTCGATCAGCACGTTGCGACGGGCACCCTGGAACATCTTGCAACCCTGGCGAAAGACGCCCCTATGCCCGCCCTGATCGTGGTGGGGGAAGTGGTGCAGCTGCACAGCACGCTCGCCTGGTTTCAGCACACAACCGATACAGAAGGCTTTGGTTCTTCTGTTGTAAATTTGGCTTAAGGAACGGTTATGGACCAAAAACGTCTTACACACCTGCGGCAGCTCGAAGCGGAAAGTATCCATATCATCCGCGAAGTGGCCGCCGAGTTTTCTAACCCGGTGATGATGTACTCCATCGGTAAAGATTCCAGCGTCATGCTGCATCTGGCGCGTAAAGCGTTTTATCCAGGTACGCTGCCGTTCCCGCTGCTGCACGTGGATACCGGCTGGAAATTCCGCGAGATGTACGAATTCCGCGATCGTACCGCGAAAGCCTACGGCTGCGAGCTGCTGGTTCATAAAAACCCGGAAGGGGTGGCGATGGGCATTAACCCGTTCGTGCACGGCAGCGCCAAACACACCGATATCATGAAGACCGAAGGGCTGAAGCAGGCGCTGAACAAATACGGTTTTGATGCGGCCTTCGGCGGCGCGCGCCGTGACGAAGAGAAATCCCGCGCTAAAGAG
Organism: Enterobacter sp. SGAir0187; assembly: GCF_002952735.2. Taxonomy (NCBI): domain Bacteria; kingdom Pseudomonadati; phylum Pseudomonadota; class Gammaproteobacteria; order Enterobacterales; family Enterobacteriaceae; genus Enterobacter; species Enterobacter sp. SGAir0187. The sequence continues at coordinate 3,542,251 of NZ_CP025034.2, forward strand.
CGTATCTACTCCTTCCGCGACCGCTTCCACCGCTGGGACCCCAAAAACCAGCGTCCGGAGCTGTGGCACAACTACAACGGCCAGATTAACAAGGGCGAAAGCATCCGCGTCTTCCCGCTCTCTAACTGGACCGAGCTGGATATCTGGCAGTACATCTATCTGGAAAACATCGAGATCGTTCCGCTGTACCTGGCCGCCGAGCGCCCGGTGCTGGAGCGCGACGGCATGCTGATGATGATCGACGACGATCGCATCGACCTGCAGCCGGGCGAAGTGATCAAAAAACAGATGGTCCGTTTCCGCACCCTTGGCTGCTGGCCGCTGACCGGCGCGGTGGAGTCCAGTGCGCAGACGCTGCCGGAGATCATCGAAGAGATGCTGGTCTCGACCACCAGCGAGCGACAGGGGCGCGTGATTGACCGCGACCAGGCAGGCTCCATGGAGCTGAAGAAACGTCAGGGTTATTTCTAAGGAGCCGCCATGAACACCACTATTGCTCAACAAATTGCCAAAGAAGGCGGTGTGGAAGCGTATCTGCATGCGCAACAACATAAAAGCCTGCTGCGTTTTCTGACCTGCGGCAGCGTGGATGACGGGAAAAGTACCCTGATTGGCCGCCTGCTGCACGATACGCGCCAGATTTACGAAGATCAGCTCTCTTCCCTGCATAATGACAGTAAGCGTCACGGTACCCAGGGTGAAAAGCTGGATCTGGCGCTGCTGGTGGATGGCCTGCAGGCGGAGCGCGAGCAGGGCATCACTATCGACGTGGCCTACCGCTATTTCTCTACCGAGAAGCGCAAATTTATTATCGCCGACACCCCGGGGCACGAACAGTACACCCGCAATATGGCGACCGGCGCGTCGACTTGCGACCTGGCGATCCTGCTGATCGACGCGCGTAAAGGCGTGCTGGATCAGACCCGTCGCCACAGCTTTATCTCCACGCTGCTGGGGATCAAACACCTGGTGGTGGCGGTCAACAAAATGGATCTGGTGAACTTCAGCGAAGAGAAGTTCGAGGAGATCCGCCAGAGCTACCTGACCTTTGCCGAACAGCTGCCGGGCAACCTGGATATCCGCTTTGTGCCGCTCTCGGCGCTGGAAGGGGATAACGTCGCCTCCCAGAGCGCGAACATGCCGTGGTACAGCGGCCCGACGCTGCTGGAGGTGCTGGAAACGGTTGAAATCCAGCGCGTGGTCGACACCCAGCCGATGCGCTTCCCGGTGCAGTACGTGAACCGTCCTAACCTCGATTTCCGCGGTTTCTCAGGCACCCTCGCGTCAGGCTCCGTGAAGGTCGGTCAGCGCGTCAAGGTGCTGCCATCCGGCGTGGAATCGACCATTGCGCGTATCGTCACCTTCGACGGCGATCTCCAGGAGGCGGGCGCCGGTGAAGCGGTTACGCTGGTGCTGAAAGACGAGATTGATATCAGCCGGGGCGATCTGCTGGTGGATGCCCAGGAAACCCTGGCCGCCGTGCAGGGGGCTTCCGTGGATGTTGTGTGGATGGCGGAGCAACCGCTGACGCCGGGCCAGAGCTACGACATCAAAATTGCCGGCAAGAAGACCCGCGCCCGCGTGGACGGTATTCAGTTCCAGGTGGACATCAACAATCTGACCCAGCGCGAGGTTACCGAGCTGCCGCTGAACGGTATTGGTCTGGTCGATCTGACCTTCGACGAACCGCTGGTGCTGGATCCGTATCAGCAGAACCCGGTGACGGGCGGGCTTATCTTTATCGACAGGCTGACCAACGTTACCGTCGGGGCCGGTATGGTACGCGAACCGATTGAACAGGCTGCCGTGGCCTCTGAATTCAGCGCCTTTGAGCTGGAACTGAACGCGCTGGTGCGTAAACATTTCCCGCACTGGGGCGCGCGCGATCTGCTGGGAGGCAAGTAATGGCCGCGCATGATGAGAACGTCGTCTGGCATCCTCATCCGGTCACCGTCGCCCAGCGCGAACAGCTCCACGGTCACCGTGGGGTTGTGCTGTGGTTTACCGGGCTGTCCGGCTCGGGTAAATCGACGGTGGCGGGCGCGCTGGAAGAGGCATTGCATCAGCAGGGCGTAAGCACGTACCTGCTGGATGGCGACAACGTGCGCCATGGCCTGTGCAGCGATTTAGGGTTCAGCGACGACGACCGCAAAGAGAACATCCGCCGGGTCGGGGAAGTCGCCAGCCTGATGGCCGATGCCGGGCTGGTAGTGCTGACCGCGTTTATCTCTCCGCACCGCGCCGAGCGCCAGATGGTGCGCGAACGCGTCGGTCAGGATCGCTTTATTGAAGTGTTTGTGGATACGCCGCTGGAGGTTTGCGAAGCGCGCGACCCGAAAGGGCTGTACAAAAAAGCGCGTGCCGGAGAACTGCGCAACTTCACCGGAATTGACGCGGTCTACGAAGCGCCTGAATCGCCTGAAATTCACCTGGAGGGTCAACAATTGGTAACAAATTTAGTAAGCCAATTATTAGACCTGCTCAGACGGGACGATATTATCAGATCCTGAGACGGTATCGTTCGGGAGCTGTCTTCCCGAACGATGAGTCACGGTCACAGGACTAGCTATGCGCAACAGTGAACATTACATTACCACTACCGGGTCGGAGCCGCTTGCGACCGACGACGAAACGACCTGGTCATTTCCTGGGGCCATCATTGGCTTCGTCTCATGGTTGCTGGCGCTGGGTATCCCGTTTCTTATCTACGGCGGCAACACGTTGTTCTTCTTTCTCTACACCTGGCCTTTCTTTCTGGCGCTGATGCCCGTGGCGGTTGTCGTCGGCATTGCGCTGCACTCGCTGCTCAATGGCAAGCTGCTCTACAGTACCGTGGTCACGATTGTGACGGTGGTTCTGATGTTTGGTCTGTTATTTTTGTGGCTCATGGGCTAACTTCAGCCATAATTCAAACCGTAACCAACTGTGTAACGATATTGAGCAGGACGATTCTGCGGAAAAAATGTGGTACATTTGCCCGCGATGTTGCGGCATCTCTGTTACCCCGGCGTAGTGCTCTGGGGAAGTCTTGGGATGATGATGCCGTTTTTCAGGGGGCAGGATGGGTAAACTAACGCTGCTGTTGCTGGCTTTGCTAATCTGGCTGCAATATTCGCTGTGGTTCGGTAAGAACGGACTGCACGACTATAGCCGGGTGAGCGATGACGTCGCGGCTCAGCAGGCAACAAACGCCAAACTTAAGGCGCGAAACGATCAACTCTTCGCTGAAATTGATGACCTCAATGGCGGGCAAGAGGCGATTGAGGAGCGCGCACGCAATGAACTCAGTATGACTAAGCCGGGCGAAACCTTTTATCGTCTGGTTCCGGATGCGTCTAAACGCAATCAGGGCTCAGCACAAAACAATCGATAATCAGGCCCAGGATTACGACATGGCAGCAACTTTTTCGGACGTATGTGCCGTGGTGCCGGCCGCAGGTTTTGGCCGGCGCATGCAGACAGAATGTCCCAAGCAGTACCTCTCAATTGGCGATAAAACGATCCTTGAGCACGCCGTGGCGGCGCTGCTGGCGCACCCGCGGGTGACGCGGGTGATCATCGCTATCAGCCCGGGCGATGCGCGCTTCGCGCAGCTACCGCTGGCAAATCATCCTCAGATTACCGTTGTCGATGGCGGTGCCGAGCGCGCCGATTCCGTGCTGGCTGGCATTCAGGCTGCCGGTAACGCGCCGTGGGTGCTGGTGCATGACGCGGCGCGTCCGTGCCTGCATCAGGACGATCTCGCTCGCCTGCTGGCGTTGAGCGAAACCAGCAAAGTGGGTGGCATTCTGGCCGCCCCCGTGCGCGACACCATGAAGCGTGCCGAGCCGGGCAAACGGGCTATCGCCCACACTGTCGATCGCGTCGATCTATGGCACGCGCTGACGCCGCAATTTTTTCCCCGCGAATTACTCCGCGACTGCTTAACGCGCGCGCTTAACGAAGGTGCGACCATTACGGACGAAGCCTCTGCGCTGGAGTACTGCGGTTTCCACCCAACGCTTGTTGAAGGACGTGCTGATAATATTAAAGTGACGCGTCCGGAAGATTTACAGCTCGCGGAATTTTATCTTACCCGTTTGACCCATCAGGAGAAGGCATAATGCGAATTGGACACGGTTTTGATGTACACGCCTTTGGCGGCGAAGGCCCAATTATCATTGGCGGCGTGCGCATTCCTTATGAAAAAGGGCTGCTGGCGCATTCTGATGGCGACGTGGCGCTGCATGCGCTGACCGACGCGCTGTTGGGCGCGGCCGCACTGGGTGATATCGGCAAGCTGTTCCCGGACACCGACCCGGCGTTTAAAGGGGCAGACAGCCGTGAACTGCTGCGCGAAGCGTGGCGCCGCATCCAGGCGAAAGGCTACACCCTTGGCAACGTCGACGTGACGATTATCGCCCAGGCCCCGAAAATGCTGCCGCACATTCCGCAGATGCGCGTGTTTATCGCAGAAGATCTGGGCTGCCATATGGACGACGTGAACGTCAAAGCGACGACGACCGAGAAGCTGGGCTTCACCGGTCGTGGCGAAGGGATTGCCTGTGAAGCCGTGGCGCTGCTGGTGAAGGCGAGCAAATGACAGACTTCGACAACCTGACATATCTGCATGGCAAACCGCAGGGGAACGGGGTGCTGAAAGCCAGCCCTGAAGATTTCCTCGTGGTCGAAGATCTGGGCTTTGAGCCGGATGGCGAAGGCGAACATATCCTGGTGCGCATTCTGAAAAATGGCTGCAATACCCGCTTTGTGGCTGACGCGCTGGCAAAATTTCTCAAAATTCATGCCCGCGAGGTGAGCTTTGCCGGGCAGAAAGATAAACACGCCGTCACCGAACAGTGGCTCTGCGCGCGCGTTCCCGGCAATACGATGCCTGATTTAAGCAAATTTGAGCTTGAGGGCTGTAAGGTACTGGAGTATGCCCGCCACAAGCGCAAACTGCGTCTGGGCGCGTTGAAAGGCAACGCGTTTACGCTGGTGCTGCGCGAAGTGACTGATCGTGAAGACGTTGAAAAACGTCTGAACGCCATCAGCGACCGCGGCGTACCGAACTACTTTGGCGCGCAACGTTTCGGCATTGGCGGCAGCAACCTGCAGGGCGCACTGCGGTGGGCGCAAAGCGACGCGCCGGTGCGGGACAGGAATAAACGCAGTTTTTGGTTGTCGGCGGCCCGCAGTGCGTTGTTTAATCAGATTGTGAGCGAAAGGCTGAAAAAACCGGACGCGAATCAAGTTGTTGTTGGCGATGCGCTACAATTAGCGGGACGCGGAAGCTGGTTTGTGGCAACGGCCGAAGAGATGGCCGATGTCCAGTCGCGCGTGGACGCAAAAGGGCTGCTGATCACCGCCGCGTTGCCCGGTACGGGCGACTGGGGAACCCAGGGGGAGGCCCTGGCCGCCGAGCAGTCAGCCGTGGCGGATGCGCCAGAATTGCAGTCCTTGCTGGTGCGGGAAAAAGTCGACGCGGCACGCCGCGCGATGCTGCTCTATCCGCAGCAGTTAAGCTGGAACTGGTGGGATGACGTGACCGTCGAGTTACGCTTCTGGCTGCCGGCAGGCAGCTTTGCCACCAGTGTTGTCAGGGAACTTATCAACACCTCGGGTGATTATGCGAATATTGCTGAGTAACGATGACGGGATCCACGCGCCGGGCATTCAGACCTTGGCGAAACACCTCCGTGAGTTTGCGGATGTGCAGGTCGTGGCACCCGATCGTAACCGCAGTGGAGCGTCTAACTCGCTGACGCTGGAGTCGTCGCTTCGCACCTTTACCTTTGAAAATGGCGATATTGCCGTACAGATGGGCACGCCAACCGACTGTGTTTTTCTGGGCGTGAACGCGCTGATGCGGCCGCGTCCGGATATCGTCGTCTCCGGCATTAACGCCGGGCCTAACCTCGGCGATGACGTGATTTACTCCGGCACTGTGGCGGCCGCAATGGAAGGACGACATCTGGGGTTCCCGGCGCTGGCGGTCTCGTTGAACGGCTACACGCACTACGACACCGCCGCCGCGGTGACCTGTTCGATCCTGCGGGCGCTCGGCCGTGAGCCGTTGCGTACCGGACGCATCCTCAACATCAACGTGCCGGATCTTCCTCTTGATGAAATTAAAGGCATCCGCGTCACCCGTTGCGGGAGTCGACATCCTGCCGATCAGGTGATCCCGCAGCAGGATCCGCGCGGCAACACGCTTTACTGGATCGGCCCTCCCGGCGATAAGTGCGATGCGGGTCCGGATACCGACTTTGCCGCTGTGGAGGAAGGCTATGTTTCGGTGACCCCGCTGCACGTAGATTTAACCGCGTATAGCGCGCATGATGTGGTGTCGGGCTGGCTGGATCGCGCAGGAGTGAACGCGCAATGGTAAACAAACGTGTACAAACTCTTCTGGAACAACTACGCGCGCAGGGGATCCGCGACGAGCACGTGCTTGAAGCACTCGCCCTGGTTCCGCGTGAGAAATTTGTAGACGAGGCGTTTGAACACAAAGCGTGGGAAAACGTGGCGCTGCCCATCGGGCAGGGCCAGACGATTTCGCAGCCTTACATGGTGGCGCGCATGACGGAGCTGCTGGAGCTGACGCCCGACTCCCGCGTGCTGGAGATTGGCACCGGGTCGGGGTATCAGACCGCGATCCTGGCGCATCTGGTGCATCATGTTTGCTCCGTTGAGCGGATCAAAGGTTTACAGTGGCAGGCGCGTCGTCGCCTGAAACAACTTGATTTACATAATGTTTCGACACGGCACGGTGATGGATGGCAGGGTTGGAAAGCTCGCGCCCCGTTTGACGCGATCATCGTGACGGCGGCCCCGCCTGAAATTCCAGCAGCCCTGTTGTCGCAGCTGGACGAGGGGGGCATTCTGGTTCTGCCTGTCGGGGACGAGCAGCAGCTGTTGAAGCGCGTTCGTCGGCGCGGCGGCGAGTTTATTATCGACACCGTGGAAGCCGTGCGCTTTGTGCCTCTGGTGAAGGGGGAGTTGGCCTGAGACTCGGAATTATCCAGGGTTATTAAGGCAAATTCAGCGTATGGTGTGGCGCGAAAGATTTGTGCCATCACGGTAAATTTTAAGTCACTGGTAGTTAACACATTCCTGGGGGATAAATGAGCGCGGGAAGCCCTAAATTCACCATCAGCCGTGTTGCGGCATTATCACTGGTTTCGCTCTGGCTGGCAGGCTGTACAAGTTCTAACAACGCACCTGCGCCCGTCAGTTCCGTCGGCGGAAACAGCGGCTCCGGTAACACGTCCGGCGGAATGTTAATCACGCCGCCACCTAAAATGGGGACGGCTGCACCGCAGCAAACGCCACAAATTCAGCCTGTGCAACATCCTGTTACACAGCCAATGCAGGTTCAGCCAGTTGAACAACCTGTTCAGACCCAAAATGGCCGCATAGTCTATAACCGCCAGTATGGGAACATTCCGAAAGGCAGCTACACCGGTGGCAGCACCTATACCGTGAAACGCGGTGATACGCTGTTCTACATTGCGTGGATCACCGGGAACGATTTCCGTGACCTCGCGCAGCGCAATAACGTCCAGGCCCCATACGGTCTGGAAGTCGGGCAAACGCTCCAGGTGGGCAACGCGACGGGCACGCCGCTTACGCCTGGCAATACGGTTTCAGCGGCCGATGTGACGGCTCAAAATAACAGCGTTAAGCCTGCACAAAAATCCACCACGGTGGTTGCTTCACAACCTGTAATTACGTATTCTGAGGATTCAGGTGATCAGACTGCTAACAAAATGTTGCCGAATAATAAAGGGACTGCGACTGCTGTCACAGCACCGGTTACGGCACCTGTGGTTAGCTCTAATGAACCGACTGCCAGCAGTATGACCTCCAGTTCGCCGATTTCTGCATGGCGCTGGCCGACTGACGGCAAGGTTATCGAAAACTTCTCTTCCTCCGAAGGGGGAAATAAAGGGATCGATATCGCAGGGAGTAAAGGACAGGCTATCATCGCGACCGCAGATGGACGCGTTGTGTATGCCGGTAACGCTCTGCGCGGTTACGGTAATCTTATTATCATCAAACATAACGATGATTACCTGAGTGCCTACGCCCATAACGACACAATGCTGGTCCGGGAACAACAAGAAGTTAAGGCGGGGCAAAAAATCGCTACCATGGGTAGCACCGGAACCAGTTCTACACGCTTGCATTTTGAAATTCGTTACAAGGGGAAATCCGTAAACCCGCTGCAGTATTTGCCGCAGCGATAATTTGACGGGGCATGCCAGCCAGGGTGTCTCGTTCAGGGATCACGGGTAGGAGCCACCTTATGAGTCAGAATACGCTGAAAGTTCATGATTTAAATGAAGACGCGGAATTTGATGAGAACGGAGTAGAGGCTTTTGACGAAAAAGCCTTAGTAGAAGAGGAACCCAGTGATAACGATTTGGCTGAAGAAGAGCTGTTATCGCAGGGTGCCACACAGCGTGTACTGGACGCGACTCAGCTTTACCTTGGGGAGATTGGTTACTCCCCACTGCTAACGGCCGAAGAAGAAGTCTATTTCGCACGTCGTGCTTTGCGTGGTGATGTGGCCTCGCGTCGTCGCATGATTGAAAGTAACCTGCGACTGGTCGTGAAAATTGCCCGCCGTTACGGCAATCGTGGTCTGGCTCTGCTGGATCTGATTGAAGAGGGCAACTTAGGTCTCATCCGCGCAGTTGAGAAGTTTGACCCGGAACGCGGGTTCCGTTTCTCAACCTACGCGACCTGGTGGATTCGTCAGACCATCGAACGGGCTATTATGAACCAGACCCGTACGATCCGCCTGCCGATTCACATCGTCAAAGAGTTGAACGTCTACCTGCGCACCGCACGCGAGTTGTCCCATAAACTGGACCACGAGCCAAGCGCAGAAGAAATTGCCGAACAACTCGATAAACCGGTTGATGACGTAAGCCGTATGCTGCGTCTCAACGAGCGCATTACCTCCGTTGACACCCCGCTGGGTGGCGACTCCGAAAAAGCGCTGCTGGACATCCTGGCCGATGAAAAAGATAACGGTCCGGAAGACACCACGCAGGACGATGACATGAAACAGAGCATCGTCAAATGGCTGTTCGAACTGAACGCCAAACAGCGTGAAGTGCTGGCACGTCGTTTCGGTTTACTGGGGTATGAAGCTGCGACACTGGAAGACGTCGGCCGTGAAATTGGCCTGACCCGTGAACGTGTTCGTCAGATTCAGGTTGAAGGTCTGCGCCGCCTGCGTGAAATCCTGCAGGGGCAAGGTCTGAATATCGAAGCGCTGTTCCGCGAATAAGCAACCTTTCGTCAAAAAAGGCCCGTCGTGAGACGGGCCTTTTTCTTTTGTGTTACGGTTGGGTCGCCGTCTCGTGCAGCAGACGCCACACTATCCGATCGCCTTCATGACTGAGCACCGCGGTTGACCAGCGCACGTTGACGGGCAGGTCTGGCCGGGTTTGTGTCTCCCGGTAGTGAAGCACAGCACCCTGTGCGCCGCTTTGGATCGTGGTTAATTCGTCAATGACGATCTTCAGTCCAGGACGGCTTCCGCGCTGTTTTTCCAGAAAACTGGCCAGGCCGCGATAGTCGATCTGCACACCGCCCGGCGGGATCATCAGAAAATCGGGACGGAAACGGGCGAGAAGGGCATCCGGATCGCCATCACCTTTGCCTAACCAGTCTTCAAGCGCAATGTGGAGGTCGATAATGTCGTGTTCGAAAGGCGTCATGTATTCTCCTGTCGCAGCTGGGTGAGCACCTGCGTATTGTTTAGACGAAAAACGTACAGTACAGGCAGCAAGGTCATGCCTGCGGCAAAAATAAACATCCCGTACCAGGCGGCGTGAGGTGTCAGCCACGTCTGCGCCAGGTTCAGCACCTGCGCAAGCAGCAGGGCACCGGCAAAAAAGCTCAGCTGACGATTGAGATTCCACAGCGCGCTGGCATCCGGCATCTCGTCCCGGCGCATTGTCAGAAACGCGCTGCTCTGAGCCGTACTGCTGCACAGGCTTCCTCCCGCGCCCATCAGGGTAAACGCGACGGCAGGTAGCAGCGTAGCCGAACTGACGTTAATCAAAAGCAGAATACCCGTCGCCTGCAGCAGGCAGCCGATGACGATCAGCGGTCGGGGGCCGATACGGTTAAAATAACGTCCCGTTGCCGTGATGGCGATAAACGATGCCACGGACCACGGCAGCATGAGCATTCCCGTTGCGGCAGGGCTCATGTTCGCCTCGTGCTGAAGATAAAACATCCCCGTGACGTTCACCCCAATAAATATGCCGGGGACGCACAAGTAGACAAGTATCGAAAAACGCAAAAGTGGGTCCGCGAGCAACGACAGGTTTAGCAGTCTGGCCGCGTTCATCGCAGGCATTTCGTGTTTAAGCCACAGGCAGGCTAAAACAATGGTCACGATAGCCACCGGGAGCGTGGCGAAAAATATCCATCGCCAGCTTAGCGTCTGCACCAGAAGTCCCCCGACAGCCGGGGAGCATGCCGGAGCAAGTAGCGCGACCAGCATCACCGCCGAGGAGAGTCTGGCGCGCTCGTGAGGCTGAAACTGTTGCCAGGTCAGCGCCTGTCCGACGGGGATCAGTAAGCCTCCTCCAACGCCCTGGAGTACTCGCCAGGCGATCAGACCTTCAAGCGTTGCAGACAGGCCCGCCGCTGCGGAGGCTGCGCTGAACAGAAAAAGCGAGAGCAGGATGACGCGCTTTGGCCCGATGCGGCGCGTCAGCACGCTGCTGAACGGGATCACCAGCGTCAGGCCGGCAATGTACCCGTTACTAACCCAGGCAAGGGCTGAAGGCGTGGTGTTAAACGCGTGGGCCATTGCCGGAAAGGCGACGCTGGCAATAAACATGTTGATCAAATCAAGAAAAAAGCCCAGCAGATAAACAGCGGCAATTTTGCTGCGATACGTCATGGTGGATCCTCCGGTGAGGTGGCGTATCGTATCGATCCGGGAATCACGGATAAACCTGACAAAGCGCGATATACTGTCAAAAATATTTTGACAGTATCGGGCGAGATGATGATTAACCTACAGCGGACGCAGATGTTTGTCGCGGTGGCCGACACCGGCAGTTTTACGGCGGCCGCCGAGGCGATGGGGCTGACAAAAGCGGTCGTCAGCTTCAATATTCGCCAGCTTGAAGATGAGCTGGGCGTTACGCTGCTGCTGCGCTCCACCCGTCGACTGACGTTAACCGAGGCGGGCGTACTGTTTCATCAGCGCAGCGTGGCGCTACTGAAGGACGCCGAACGGCTGCAGGATGATGTCCGCGCGAATCATGCGGGGCTTATTGGCGAACTGCGGATCACGACGACGCCCGAGTATGGCTCCCGGGTCGTGGTGCCGCTGCTGGCCAGGTTTAGCCAGCAGCACCCGGATCTTCGCGTACGACATGTTTCGTCGTCCTTGCACGCCGACCTTATCTCGGAGCGCTTTGACGTGGCCATCCGGCTGGGCACGCTTGTCGATTCGCGCAACCACGCCGCGCTGATTTCGCACTTCTCTATTCTCCTCGTCGCGACGCCCGGGTGGCTCGTTAACCATCCGATCGAAACGCTTGCGCAGCTGGCCCACGCGGACTGGATCATTCACGAGCGTCTGGCCTCGCCGCTGCGCTGGCAGGTGAAGGATGCCTGCGGTGCGCCCGAAACGCTGGAGATAAAAAAAGCGCCGCGCTTGTTTGCCGACAGCGCTCAGGCCCTTATGGCTTTTGCGCTCGCAGGTGGTGGCGTGGCGTTACTGCCGGAATGGCTGGTGCGCGATGCGCTTGATGCGGGAACGCTGGTGACGGTTTTACCGGGGTATACTTTTGCGCGGCAGGGCATCTATGCGGTCTATCCTGATGTCCGGCATATGTCAGCGAAAGTGCGCACCTTTATCGATTTTATGCGCACCAGCGTGAATTAATCGTGCATCATCTTTTTGATGAGAGCCGAGAACTGCTCCCGCTCGGCCTTGTTAAGGCGTCCTAAAAAGGCCTCATCAACCTCATTGCCTACCGGCTTGCAGTCTGCAAGCAGGGCCTCACCTTCTGGCGTGAGGAAGACAAAGCGACGGCGTTTATCCGCAGGGTCGTGCTCGCGTTTGACCAGCCCACGCGCCTCCATGCGGCTGAGCATTTCCGCCAGGGTCGCTTTCGTGCTGACCGCGACTTCAGTCAATGCCACCTGTTCGATACCTGGATGCTCGGCAATGGAGCGCATCACCGCATACTGCGGCTTGGTCAGCTCCGGTAATGCATGTTGCCACTGGGCGGTATGCTGTTGAAAAAGCTGACGTAACAGGTGGAACGCCTCTTGTCTTAGTTCCATGAACACTCCGACGGAAAAAATCTCCCTCTATGATAGCCGCTCTTGCTCTGGATTTTAACGCGGCATTTTTTAGCAATTCGTGTGATCGTATGCGAACAATCTTGTCAGGAAATCGATCCGGGAGTAGTTTACTCATAATGTTCGTGTACGAACAAATTAATTGAGGTGATGAATGAGATTAATCGTGGGAATGACGGGAGCAACGGGTGCTCCGCTGGGCGTGGCGCTGCTGCAGGCGCTGCGGGAAATGCCGGAAGTGGAGACGCATCTGGTGATGTCGAAGTGGGCAAAAACCACCATTGAACTGGAAACCCCTTACACCGCGCAGGACGTTGCTGCGCTGGCTGACGTCGTCCACAGCCCGGCTGACCAGGCCGCCACCATCTCCTCCGGTTCATTTCGTACCGACGGCATGATCGTCATTCCCTGCAGCATGAAAACGCTGGCCGGGATCCGTGCGGGCTATGCCGAAGGGCTGGTGGGCCGTGCGGCGGATGTGGTGCTGAAAGAGGGGCGCAAGCTGGTGCTGGTGCCCCGTGAAACGCCGCTCAGCACCATTCATCTGGAGAATATGCTTGCCCTCTCCCGCATGGGTGTGGCGATGGTGCCGCCTATGCCTGCGTATTACAACCACCCGCAAACCGCCGATGACATTACCCAGCATATTGTGACCCGCGTGCTTGACCAGTTTGGTCTGGAGCATAAAAAGGCGCGCCGCTGGAACGGGTTGCGGGAGGCGAAACATTTTTCACAGGAGAATAAAGATGGCATTTGATGATTTGAGAAGCTTCCTGCAGGCGCTCGATGAGCAAGGGCAACTGCTGAAAATTGAGGAAGAGGTAAACGCCGAGCCCGATCTGGCTGCGGCAGCCAACGCGACCGGCCGCATCGGTGACGGCGCGCCCGCGCTGTGGTTCGACAACATTCGCGGGTTTACCGATGCCCGCGTGGTGATGAACACCATCGGCTCCTGGCAGAACCATGCCATCTCGATGGGGCTGCCTGCGAACACGCCGGTGAAAAAGCAGATCGACGAGTTTATTCGCCGCTGGGATAAATTCCCGATTGCGCCAGAGCGCCGCGCCAATCCGGCCTGGGCGCAGAATACGGTGGACGGTGAAGACATTAACCTGTTCGATATTCTGCCGCTGTTCCGTCTGAACGACGGCGACGGGGGTTTTTATCTCGATAAAGCGTGCGTTGTCTCTCGCGATCCGCTTGACCCGGATCACTTCGGCAAGCAGAACGTTGGCATCTACCGCATGGAAGTGAAGGGCAAGCGCAAGCTCGGCCTGCAGCCGGTACCGATGCACGATATCGCTCTGCATCTGCACAAAGCCGAAGAGCGCGGCGAAGACCTGCCGATTGCCATTACCCTCGGCAACGATCCGATCATTACCCTGATGGGCGCGACGCCGCTGAAATACGATCAGTCAGAGTATGAAATGGCCGGCGCGCTGCGTGAAAGCCCATATCCGATTGCCACCGCGCCGCTGACCGGCTTCGACGTGCCGTGGGGTTCTGAAGTGATCCTGGAAGGGGTGATTGAAGGCCGTAAGCGCGAAATTGAAGGTCCGTTTGGCGAGTTTACCGGGCACTACTCCGGTGGCCGTAACATGACGGTTGTGCGTATCGACAAAGTTTCTTACCGCACCAAACCGATTTTCGAATCCCTTTATCTCGGTATGCCGTGGACCGAGATTGATTATCTGATGGGGCCAGCCACCTGCGTGCCGCTCTACCAGCAGCTGAAAGCGGAGTTCCCGGAAGTGCAGGCGGTGAACGCGATGTACACCCACGGCCTGCTGGCGATTATCTCCACCAAAAAGCGTTACGGCGGTTTTGCCCGCGCGGTCGGCTTGCGCGCCATGACCACGCCGCACGGCCTGGGCTACGTGAAGATGGTGATCATGGTGGATGAGGATGTCGACCCGTTCAACCTCCCGCAGGTGATGTGGGCGCTGTCGTCGAAGGTCAACCCGGCAGGCGATCTGGTGCAGCTGCCGAACATGTCGGTGCTGGAACTGGATCCTGGATCCAGCCCGGCGGGCATTACCGACAAACTGATTATTGATGCGACCACGCCTGTTGCACCGGATACCCGGGGCCACTATAGCCAGCCGGTACAGGATCTCCCCGAAACCAAAGCCTGGGCTGAAAAACTGACCGCGATGCTGGCTGCACGCCAATAAGGAGGAAAAGATGATTTGTCCACGTTGTGCCGATGAGCATATTGAAGTAATGGCGACGTCACCGGTGAAAGGGGTCTGGACCGTTTACCAGTGCCAGCATTGTCTTTATACCTGGCGCGATACCGAACCGTTGCGTCGTACCAGCCGCGAACATTACCCGGAAGCGTTCCGCATGACGCAGAAGGATATCGATGAGGCGCCGCAGGTGCCGACAATCCCGCCGCTGCTGTAAAGAAAGCCCGGTGGCGCTGCGCTTACCGGGCGATAACATCGTGCGGTCTTTTTTGCCGGGTGGCGGCTTCGCCTTACCGGGCCTACAAAAACCGTAGGCCCGGTAAGCGCAGCGCCACCGGGCAAAAGACCGCAGAGAACTAAACCAGACTCTTCAAGCGATAAATCCACTCCAGCGCCTGACGTGGCGTCAGTGAATCCGGATCGAGGTTTTCCAGTGCTTCCACGGCAGGCGATGTCTCTTCCGCCGGTACCAGCAGCGACATCTGCGTACCGTCAATCTGCGTCGCCGCCGCATTCGGTGACAGGCTTTCCAGTTCACGCAGTTTCTGACGCGCGCGCTTGATCACCTCTTTCGGTACACCAGCCAGCGCCGCAACGGCCAGACCATAGCTCTTGCTTGCCGCGCCATCCTGCACCGTGTGCATGAAGGCGATGGTGTCGCCGTGCTCCAGCGCATCAAGGTGGACGTTAGCCACCCCTTCCATTTTCTCCGGCAGTTGCGTCAGCTCGAAGTAGTGGGTGGCGAACAGCGTCATGGCCTTAATTTTATTCGCGAGGCTTTCCGCACAGGCCCATGCCAGCGACAAACCGTCATAGGTTGATGTTCCGCGTCCGACTTCGTCCATCAGCACCAGGCTGTGCTCCGTCGCGTTATGCAGAATATTAGCCGTTTCAGTCATTTCAACCATGAAGGTTGAGCGACCACTCGCCAGATCGTCCGCAGCTCCAACACGGGTAAAGATACGGTCGATGGGGCCAATCTCTACGTTTTGCGCCGGAACGTAGCTGCCGATATAGGCAAGCAGGGCAATCAGCGCCGTCTGACGCATATAGGTACTCTTACCGCCCATGTTCGGACCGGTAATGATCAACATTCTTCTCTGCGGCGACAGGCTCAGCGGGTTGGCGATGAACGGTTCGTTCAGCACCTGCTCGACCACCGGATGACGGCCTTCGGTAATACGAATGCCTGGCTTGTCGGTAAAGGTCGGGCAGGTGTAGTTCAGCGTTTCCGCGCGCTCTGCCAGGTTCACCAGCACGTCCAGTTCCGCCAGCGCGCTGGCGCTCAGCTGCAGGTCGGCCAGGTGCGGCATCAGCATGTCGAACAGCTCGTCATACAGCTGTTTTTCCAGCGCCAGCGCTTTCCCTTTCGAGGTGAGGACTTTGTCTTCGTACTCTTTCAGCTCGGGAATGATATAGCGTTCAGCGTTTTTCAACGTCTGGCGGCGCACGTAGTGAATCGGCGCCAGGTGGCTCTGCCCGCGGCTGATTTGAATGTAGTAACCGTGAACCGCGTTATAACCCACTTTCAGGGTGTCGAGACCAAGACGCTCGCGCTCGCGGATCTCCAGCTTATCAAGGTAGTCTGTCGCACCGTCGGCCAGCGCGCGCCATTCGTCCAGCTCCTCGTTGTAGCCCGGAGCAATCACGCCACCATCACGTACGAGAACCGGAGGCGCATCAATAATGGCGCGTTCAAGCAGCTCGCGGAGTTCGGTAAATTCACCCATGGTTTCGCGGAGTTTCTGTACCGGCGCGCTGTCAACGTCGCTCAACTGCGCACGGAGTTCCGGTAACTGCTGGAAAGCATGACGCATCCGCGCGAGGTCGCGCGGTCGCGCCGTGCGCAGCGCCAGACGAGCCAGGATACGTTCCAGATCCCCCACCTGGCGCAGGACAGGCTGCAGCTCGGTATAACGATCCTGCAGGGCGGCAATCGTCTGCTGACGGCAAACCAGCGTTGCGGTATCGCGAATCGGCATATGCAGCCAGCGTTTCAGCATACGGCTGCCCATTGGCGTGACCGTACTGTCCAGGACCGACGCAAGCGTATTTTCTACGCCGCCTGCCAGGTTCTGCGTGATCTCCAGGTTACGGCGCGTAGCGGCATCCATGATGATGCTGTCCTGCTGGCGTTCCATGGTGATAGAGCGAATGTGCGGCAGGGCAGTGCGCTGGGTATCTTTCACGTACTGCAGGAGGCAACCGGCCGCGCACAGCCCGCGCGGGGCATTTTCAACGCCAAAGCCAATCAAATCGCGGGTGCCAAACTGCAAATTCAGCTGCTGGCGCGCGGTATCAATTTCGAATTCCCACAGCGGACGGCGGCGCAACCCGCGACGACCTTCAATCAGCGCCATTTCGGCGAAATCTTCGGCGTAGAGCAATTCTGCCGGGTTGGTGCGCTGCAGTTCGGCTGCCATCGTTTCTCGATCGGCCGGTTCACTCAGACGAAAACGCCCGGAGCTGATATCCAGCGTCGCGTAGCCAAACCCTTTGCCGTCCTGCCACAGCGCGGCCAGCAGGTTATCCTGGCGCTCCTGCAGCAGGGCTTCATCACTGATGGTACCGGGCGTGACGATGCGCACGACTTTGCGTTCCACCGGACCTTTTGAGGTCGCGGGGTCGCCGATCTGTTCGCAGATGGCGACAGATTCACCCTGATTCACCAGTTTCGCCAGGTAGTTTTCTACCGCGTGGTGCGGAATGCCTGCCATCGGGATGGGCTCACCTGCCGATGCGCCACGTTTGGTCAGCGAGATGTCGAGCAGCTGCGATGCACGCTTAGCATCGTCATAAAACAGCTCGTAAAAATCGCCCATACGGTAAAACAGCAGGATTTCCGGATGCTGTGCCTTCAGCTTCAGATACTGCTGCATCATCGGCGTATGTGCGTCGAAATTGTCGAGTGTGCTCATGGAGTTATGATGTCCATTTCTTTGAATATAAACCGTTTTGAGCGGCTCAGTGGCCGTTTGTTCCTTCTATTGTCGCATGAAAAAAAGGTACGGCGCAGAAAAATGTCGTCGCTTTACGAGGCATCTTCCGACATTAACTCAATGACTATTTTTCCATGCTCAACGCCCACGCGAACCCGGGAGTGGGTGGTAAACCCAGCCTGTTCAAGCCAGTCTCCTTTTAAGCTCAGCGCCGCATGCACGCTGTAGCGCTTCGGTATCTTGGTATTGCGGTCTTCATGGCGCTTTCTGAAATATCCCACTGTTAAATGGCGATAGGGTTTGTTGATAGCAAGTTCTTGCATAGGGTCTCCCGACAACACGGATAAAAGTCATTACTGATGCCTGTATAAAATACCAGTGATTGTCGGGCGGTGCAGGGCTAAAACTGGAATCAGGCTTCAGAAAACCGCATGCAAAAACTGAAATTCTGCATTGAAAGGTGTATTATTTTTGCACTTTATTGTTCGGTAAGTCGCTATGTCCGGTAAACGAATTTCACGCGAAAAAGAGACCATCGCGAAAATGATCGCGCTGTATCAGAAGCAGTGTCCTCAGGCCTCTGCGGAAGAGGGGCACTATCAGGCGCTAAATGCCTATGCCGATAAGCGCCTGGATAAATGCGTTTTCGGGGAGGAAAAGCCCGCCTGTAAACAGTGTCCGGTCCACTGCTACCAGCCTGCCAAACGCGAAGAGATGAAGCAAATTATGCGTTGGGCAGGCCCGCGAATGCTCTGGCGTCACCCCATTCTGACCGTCCGTCATCTAATGGATGACCGTCGTCCCGTACCGGAACTGCCGGAAAAGTATCGTCCGAAAAAGTGACCGGTTCAGCTTCTGAGCGGGCGGCAAATCACGTTCATGGCCAGCGCGCTGCAGAGCGGGAAGAGGGCCAGCAGCAGCCAGGGGAGCATCGCCTGCGTGGAGGGCACCAGGGCGCGATCCAACAGACTGCCAAACAGCAAATTCCCCGTCAGGACCGCGACTCCGCCAGCGGTGGCGAGTGCGCCATAGTGCGCCCCCAGCGTGGACTCTTCGGCAAACCTTGGGATCAGATCCTTTGCCGAGGGTACCAGCAGCATCTGCCCCAGCGTCAACAGCGTCACGAAACAGATCGACGGCAGCAGGCGCAGCCAGCCCTCTGGCGGTGCCGTCGACGCAAACATTGCCACGCTTGCAAAGGCGGCGGAGAGCAGCAAAAAGCCCACTGGCAGGATCCTCACCGCGCCCACGCGCCGGGCGAAACGCGCCAGCGGCAGCTGTAACGCTACGATCAGGACAGAGGCCAGCATAAAAAGCGGGCCGAGATCTTTCTCGTTACCGCCGGAACGCTGAATCTCTACCGGCAGCGCCAGATAGAGCTGGTTATAGCTCAAAAGCCACGAGCTATAAGCAATAATAAAGGCAACAAAGCGGGGCTGGCGGAACGTCGTCCACCAGGGAACGAGCTTCAGCGTCCGCGAGGCGTGGCGTGACGCGGGCAGGCAAAAGTAGAGCACCACCAGCGCAACGATAAAGACCCCTGCGCCCGCCAGCGCCACCTGGCGAAAGCCCAGGCCGGTGAGCAGGGCGCCGGCAACCGGGCCCAGTACCGCACCGAGTTCCCCGCAGACCGCAAAGAGCGCGAACCACTCCGCCCGACTTCGTTTACCTTTCGCCTCGCTGTGCGTGCCCGCTTTCGCCAGCAATGCTTCAATCGATGGAGAAAACAGCGCGCCGCCCACGCCTGTCAGACACGCGCCCAGAATAATCGGCCACAGCGATCCTCCGAACGCCAGCAGCAGATACCCCGCAACGCGAACAATACAGCCGCTCAGGATAACGACTTTCGCGCCAAACCTGTCCGAGAGCGCACCGCCGACGATAAACATCCCCTGCTGAGAGAAGGTGCGCAGGCCGAGGATCAGCCCGATCAGCCCGCCGGAGAGCAGCATGTCGTCTCGCAGGAATATCGCCAGGAAGGGAACAACGGCGTAAAAGCCGATGTTAAAAACAAACTGGCTACCCAGTAAGACGGGCGGCCAGAGCGTGGTGGCAGGGCGAAGGGGCATCGTTGTTCACTCGCCCCTAAACGATAAAGTGAATGTGCTTTTTGCCATGGAACGGTGAGATCTCAATTTTGGTTTTGACCCGGAAGACGTCCCAGAGCAGCGACTCGGACAGGATATCCTGCGGTGTTCCCGTCGCCACAATGTGCCCTTTCTGCATCACAATCAGCGAGTCGCAGAACATCGAAGCGTGGTTGAGATCGTGGATGGCGACAATACTGGTGACCGGTAATTCGCTGATCAACTGCATCAGCTGCATCTGATGATGAATGTCCAGGTGGTTGGTCGGTTCATCCAGCAGGATTTCCGTCGGGGTCTGGGCCAGCGCGCGGGCAATGTGGACGCGCTGACGCTCGCCGCCGGA
This sequence comes from Enterobacter sp. SGAir0187, assembly GCF_002952735.2. Classification (NCBI taxonomy): domain Bacteria; kingdom Pseudomonadati; phylum Pseudomonadota; class Gammaproteobacteria; order Enterobacterales; family Enterobacteriaceae; genus Enterobacter; species Enterobacter sp. SGAir0187. The sequence goes on from NZ_CP025034.2 coordinate 3,562,142, forward strand.
GAGGCTCAGCCAACCCTGGTCACTTTTATCCAGCATATCCACGCGCTGCAGAGCGGCCGTGACGGTCTCGTCATCGTGCGTGCTCCAGTTGGAAAAGGCGGAGTGGTGCGGAATACGTCCAAGTTTCACCACGTCGCGCACGCGCATATTGGCGTCAGTCATGCCGTGCTGTTCCACGAAGGCGACCCGGCGGGCAAGCTGTTTTTTGGCGATGCGGGTAATGTCCTGTCCGTCCAGGGTGACGCAGCCGGCATCCGGGCGACACAGCCCCGCGAGGATACGTAAAAGAGAGGATTTACCGCAGCCGTTAGGGCCAAGCAGTCCTACCGTTTCGCCCCGTGACACCTTCAGCGAGACGTCATTAACGATGACTTTTTTGCCGACCTTCCAGGTAATATTTTCCGCACAGATGCTCATCACTTATTCCTTGAACGGTAGATAATCACGGCAAAGAAGGGGACGCCAACCAGCGCGGTGACCACGCCGACGGGCAGGCTTTGCGGTGCTATCAGCATGCGTGAGGCAATGTCTGCCAGCACCATCAGGATCGCGCCTGCCAGCGCGCTGGCAATCAGCAGCGTGCGGTGCAGCGGCCCGAACAGGAAACGCATCACGTGCGGCACCACCAGCCCGACAAAGCCGATTGACCCCGCCATGCTGACGATGGTTGCGGTAATCAGCGCGGTGGTGGTGAAGAGCGTCAGGCGCACCCAGGGAACGGCAATGCCCAGCGACGCGGCGGCGTCGTCACCGAACGTAAAGGCATCCAGCGCCCGGGAATAGTAGAGGCAAATGGCTAACCCAATCAGCACCACGACCAGTGCCAGCTGGAATTCAGGCCAGCGTACGCCGCTGAAGCTGCCCAGCAGCCAGAACATCACGTCGCGCGCCTGCTGGGCGCTGGCGGAGGTGCTGATGGTGTAGGCGGTAATGGCGTTGAAAAGCTGCGAGGCGGCGACGCCTGCCAGAATAGTACGTTCATTCTCGCCGCGCGCGCCGTTCGTCAGAAACGCGACAAACGCAAACGCGGCGAATGCCCCGGCGAAGGCACCGGCAGAAAGGGAGACCGCACCGGTGCCGATCCCCAATACGACAACAGAAACCGCCCCGGTCGACGCGCCCGCGGACACGCCGAGCACGTAGGGTTCCGCCAGCGCGTTCTTCAGCAAGCTCTGCAATACGGCACCGCAGATGGCCAGCCCCGCGCCGCAGCAGGCCGCCACCAGCGCGCGGCTCAGGCGAAAGTCCCAGATGACGCTCTCGTAGATGCGAGTGAGCGGAACCTCGGTGAGCCCCATTTTATTGCTGATGGCGTAAAACACGTTATCCAGCGGGATGGACAGCTCGCCGACGCTGACGCTCAGCGCGATAACCAGAAATAGCAGGACAAAGGCGAGCATACACGAGGTCGTCAGAACCAGGCTCTGCCGGGCCTGAAGAACGGCGATTGTCATCAGTTCAGCCCCAGCTTTCTGAGCTGTTCGCCGACCTGCTCAGCCCCGTAAATCGTGCGAATCGTCGGGTTCATGGCCTGACCGTCCATCACCACGATGTGGCCTTTTTTCACCGCGTCCAGCTGGCTGACAGCCGGATCGCTCTTCAGGAATTTGATTTTTTCGTCCGCATTATCCAGCGCCCAGCGGTTGCGGTCCAGGCTGGAGACCACAATGACATCCGGATTGGCGGCAATGATGCTCTCCCAACCCACGGTTGGCCATTCGGTTTCGGAGGTGATGGCGTTATGCCCGCCAAGCACGTTAGCAATAAAGCCGGATGCGCTGTTTTTACCGCCTACATAGGCATCAGCCGAAGGCGAGGAGCTTGAGAACCAGAAAACAAAGGAGAGGTCTTTTTTGTTTTTGCCAAACTCCTGGCGCAGGTCGGCTTCACGTTTTTTGAAGTCGGCGATAACGGCCTGGCCACGCGCTTCCACGTTAAAAATCTTAGCGAAATCTTCAATCTCTTTATAAAGGTAGGTCATATCCCACAGCTTCTGGCGGCTACCGTACATGTCGCCTGCGGCTTTTTTGGTGGCGCACATTCCCGGTGATAAATAGCTGTTTACGCCAACGGTCGCCAGATCTTCACGTTTTGCAACCTTACTTTCTGGTCCGAGCAGCAGCGGGAGCTGGGCAGGAACAAAATCGGGATTTTGCGCAAGCACGGATTCAAGGGTAGGGATTTCAACCGTCAGGGTTTTGATTTTTGCGTTCTGTTCCGCGAGCTGCGGCAACACTTTCGTCGGCCAGAAGGCGCTGGCCTTCACCTTATCTTCCAGCCCCAGCAGGAGCAAGATTTCGACGGTATTCTGACCCAGGGCCACGACGCGTTCCGGCGCTTTGGTGAATGTCTCTTTATAGCCACAGTTTTCAATGGTCAGAGGATATGTGGTTGCCAGAGCAGAACTGACCGACGCAACCGCCAGGCCTAACGCGCAGATGACCTTCTTCATGAAACGCTACCCTTGATTAATATTATTATTGATGCAAATGAAACTCATTATTAAGGCGGAATTTTATACAGAGGAAACGATTTTGTGTCAATGAGGGACAATTGCGCAGGGTAACGAAAGGCGGTGTCAGAGCAACACCGCCGGATTGGAGGGCTTAAACCAGGCTCTCTTTGTCGATCCCGAGACGCTTCATGCGCGACAGCAGGGTAGTGCGTTTTAACCCTAAACGCTGGGCGGCACCTTTTGGCCCGGCGACCACGCCGTTGGTCTCTTTGAGTACGCGCATAATGAGCTGATATTCATCTTCTCCCTCTTTCGCTGTCTCGGCGGCGGGCACGCTCACGTCAGGCAGCGTCACTTCAGGAAGGGAGAGCTGCAGGACAGTCCCGCGCGTCAGCAGCACCGCACGTTCAATGACGTTTTCCAGCTCGCGCACGTTGCCGGGCCACTCCATCGATGAAAGGGTACGTAACGTCTCGGCAGGAATGCTGTCGATATTTCGACCCATCCGGCGCGCGATCTTGGCGGTAAACGCTTTGACCAGCAGGGGAATATCTTCCGGGCGCTCGCGCAGCGGCGGCAGGAAGATCGGGAAGACGTTCAGGCGATAGTAGAGATCGCTGCGAAACTCGCGGTCGGCGACCATTTTTTTCAGGTCACGGTTGGTGGCCGCAATCAGCCGCACGTCGGTCTGGATAAGCTTGTTGCTGCCAAGACGCTCAAACTCCTGCTCCTGCAGGACGCGCAGCAGTTTCGGCTGTAGCTCCAGCGGCATATCGCCCACTTCGTCGAGGAACAGCGAGCTTTTGTCCGCCAGCTCAAAACGGCCCAGCCGCTGGCTGCTTGCTCCGGTAAAGGCGCCGCGCTCGTGGCCGAACAGATCGCTTTCCAGCAGTCCCGCAGGCATCGCGGCGCAGTTCATCTTCACCATCCGACGGCTGTTGCGGTTGCTCAGGTTGTGGATGGCGCGGGCGATCAGCTCTTTGCCTGTGCCGGTTTCGCCCAGAATCAGCACCGTGCTGTCGCTTTGCGCCACCATCTCAACCTGCTTGAGCACGTTGTACATGGCGTCGCTACGTCCGATGATTTCACCAAACTCGCTGTCCACGTTGTTGAGCTGTTCGGTCAGGGCCAGGTTCTCATCCACCAGCCGCTCCTTCAGACGATGAATTTCCTGATAGGCGAGGGCGTTATCCAGGGCGATGGAAATACGCTCGGCGATCTGACGCAGCAACTTCAGGTTGGCGGTGGTAAAGACGCCTTCCTCGCACTGCGCCAGCTTCAGCACGCCCAGCATGGTGTTGCCGGACATCAGCGGCAGCAGGCACAGGGTCTGAATTTTATTGCCCCAGGTGTTAAACAGCATCCGCTCGTACGGCGCGACCGGGTCCTGTTCGTTCAGGTTGAGCAGCAGGATCTCTTTGCTTTTGAAGACCCGCTCAGAAAGGGTGCCCGCTTCATCCACTTCACTCTGCTCATGGGCAGGGTTGGCCTCATCAAGATAGTGGGTGGAGTAGATATTCAGCTTGCCCTTGCGATGGCCGCGCAGCGCAATGCTGATGGCGTCGATTTTGAAATAGTGGTGGATCTCTTTCGACACTTCGCTGACCAGTTCGTCCATATCGAGCCGCGACAGTACGGCGTTGGTGATGGCGACCAGAATGCGGAAGTTGTCGCGCTCGCGGCTCAGCAGGTCGTAATCGACGTTATTGGTGACGCGGCTTTGGATCTGCTCCGCGACGACGGCCACAATCTGGGTAAAGGTATGCAGGCGCTCGTATTCCGCCTCGCGCCAGGGCTGGTCGGTCGTGCGGATAAACTCGCAGCCGCCAAAAATCTGGCCCTCTGCCGCCAGCGGCAGCATGCAGTAATGCCCGAACGGCTGATAGAGGTTACTCTCCGCGAGCCGCGGCCACGCCTGCCGGAACTCCTCAAAGTTACAGTGCAGCACTTCAGGTCGGGAGAGAATGCGGCGCACCGGGCCATGCGCGAGATACGTTTCGTCTTCGTATTCAAACGTTTTGCCATTGTTACGCGTTGAGTAGTAGCTCGCGCGGTGCGTTCCGCTATGCCACAGTACAATCGCGGCGCTGTCGGCCAGCGCCGACTGCCTGACCAGCCGCGTCAGGGCATCGCTCAGCGCACCGAGATCGGGCTGCTGTAAAAGTGTGCGCGTAATGTCAAACAGGCCCTGCTGTCCAAGATCGCTCATCGGTGTATACGGCATAGTGCTTTCCAGTAGAAACGAGCAAAAAATCCATGCTGACCGCTTGTGGCGCGGCCTAGCAAATACGGGGTAAGGGTTCAGCGTGCGGCAGATCCAGCGTGCGCTTCACGCCATAAAGTCCGGTCAGGCGCACCCCTCTGCGCTCAACCACTTCACCAATTATCGCCGCCTCTTTTCCTGACGGATGAGCCTGCAGCTGTTCAAGAACGGCTTGTGCCGCGGCCCGTTCAACGCCAATCACCAGCTTGCCTTCGTTTGCAAAGTTGAGCGGGTCCAGCCCCAGCAGTTCGCAAAGCCCACGAACGGCGGGCTTAACGGGCAGGCTGCGCTCGGTGAGTTCAATCCCGTACCCGCAGCTTGCTGCAAATTCATGGACCACGGCGTTCACGCCGCCTCGCGTGGCGTCCCGCAGAGCTTTGACGCCGGGAATACCGCGCAGCGTCTGAATCAGCGGGGTGAGTACCGCGCAGTCGCTGCGCAGTTCGCCGTCCAGCCCCAGGCCTTCGCGCAGGTTCAGGATGGTCGCCCCGTGGCAGCCCAGCGTGCCGGTCACGATCAGTACGTCGCCCACGCTAAGCTTCTGTGCCGCCCAGTGAATATCGGCGGGGATCGCCCCCATGCCGGCGGTGTTGATAAACAGCTTGTCGGCCGCGCCGCGCTGCACCACTTTGGTGTCGCCGGTGACGATAGCTATCCCCGCCTCGCGCGCGGTCTGCGCCATGCTGTTGACCACGGCCGTGAGCGTCTCCATTGGTAATCCCTCTTCGAGGATAAACCCGCAGGAGAGGTAGCGCGGAATAGCGCCGCTGATCGCCACGTCGTTGGCCGTGCCGCAGACGGCGAGCTTGCCGATATCGCCGCCGGGGAAGAACAGCGGGTCAATCACGTAGCTGTCGGTGGAGAACGCCAGCCTGTCGCCCTGGGCGGTGAGGGGCGCGAGGTCAATGCGCGCCTGGTCTTCCTGTTCGGCGAGCCAGGGGTTGTTGAAGGCTTCCATAAACAGCCGGTTAATCAGCTGCTGCATCGCCTGTCCGCCGCTGCCGTGCGCCATTTCAACCGTATTCATGCTTCACTCTCCTGGTTGCGATACTGATACCACGCGGCACACGCCCCTTCGGAGGAGACCATCAGCGCGCCAAAGGCCGTTTGCGGGTTACAGGTATTGCCAAATAACGGACACTGATGCGGTTTACATTTGCCGGTGAGCACCTCGCCACAGCGTGCCCGGGGATCGTCGCAAACCTGCTGCGGCTGCGGGCGGAAATGCGCTTCGGCATCGAACGCGCGATAGGCTGGCGCCAGGCGCACGCCGGATTCAGCAATCAGCCCCAGGCCGCGCCATTCGCTGTCGCCCTCAACGCTAAACACGTCGGCTATCGCCTGCTGCGCTCGTTCATTTCCCGCATCCGGCACCACGCGGCGGTACTGATTTTCCACGGTACTCAGGGCCGCTATTTTCTGCTCAACCAGCATGGTGACACCTTGCAGTAGATCAAGTGGTTCGAAACCAGCCACCACTAACGGACGATTGTACCGTTCAGCGATAAAACCGTAGGCGTCTGTGCCAATCACCATGCTGACGTGGCCCGGTGCCAGAAAGGCGTCAATGCCGTTGCCGGGCTCTTCCAGCAGGCTGCGCAGGGTGGGGATGAGCGTAATGTGCTGGCAGAAGACGAAAAAATTCTCGACGCCGCGCGCTTTCGCCTGCTGCAGTGTGATGGCGGTGGCGGGCATGGTGGTTTCAAACCCCAGGCCAAAAAACACCACCTTGCGCGCGGGGTTATCCGCTGCCAGCGTCAGGGCATCCATCGGCGAATAGACGATCCGGATGTCTGCGCCGCGCGCTTTCGCCTGCAGCAGCGAACCATTTTTCCCCGGCACGCGCATCGCGTCGCCAAAGGTGCAGAAAATGACGTCGGGCTGGCTGGCAATTTCAATACAGCTGTCGATGCGCCCCATCGGCAGCACGCAGACCGGGCAGCCGGGGCCGTGGATAAACTCAATGTTCTCCGGCAGCAGCTGGTCGAGGCCAAATTTGAAGATCGCGTGCGTGTGCCCGCCGCACACCTCCATGATCCGCAGCGGCCTTTCTTTCGTGTAGTCCAGCCGCGCTGCGCGCGTTTTCAGGTGGCCGATAAGCTGCAGCACCTGCTCCGGCGCGCGGTATTCATCAACATAACGCATGATTACCGCTCCTCGCCGTACAGCAGCGCGCCCACGTCAGGCTCCACGTCGAACATATTTTGCAGGGCGTCGAGCGTGTCGCGGGCTTCCGCTTCGTTAATCACGCTCATGGCGAACCCCACGTGGACCAGCACCCACTGGCCGAGACGCGAAGCACCGCTTTCATCGGTGCTGCCCACCAGCGTCAGGTCGACGTCGCGCAGGATGCCGCAAACCTCGACTTTGGCCTGATGACCGTCGATGGCGTGAATTTGTCCCGGTACGCCTATGCACATCGTTCGCTCTCCAGCCAGTGTAGCCAGCCGTCCATGCCGTCGCCGCGCGTGGCGGAGACCAGCAGGATCTCAATCTCCGGGTTCACCTCGCGGGCATACGCCAGGCACTTATCCACGTCGAAATTCAGGTACGGCAGCAGGTCGACTTTGTTCAGCAGCATGACGGACGCGGCGGCAAACATGTGCGGGTACTTCAGCGGCTTGTCTTCGCCTTCGGTCACTGAAAGCACCGCCACCTTGTGTCGTTCGCCGAGGTCGAAGCTCGCCGGGCAGACGAGGTTGCCGACGTTTTCAATAAACAGGATGCCGTTATCTGCCAGCGGCAGGCGCGGGGCCGCGTCGGCAATCATCTGTGCATCCAGGTGGCAGCCTTTGCCGGTGTTGACCTGAACTGCCGGGGTGCCGGTTTCGCGAATGCGCGCCGCGTCGTTAACGGTTTGCTGGTCGCCTTCGATCACCGCACAGGAGACGCGCCCGTTCAGGCGCTTGAGCGTTTCGGTCAGCAGCGTGGTTTTACCGGAACCTGGGCTGGAGACCAGGTTCAGCGCCAGCTGTTTGCGGGTGGCAAAGCGGGCGCGGTTGCGGGCGGCGAGTTGGTTATTTTTGTCCAGCACGTTGATTTCCACCTCCAGCATCTGGCGCTGGCTCATGCCCGGCGCGTGGGTGCCCGCTTCGCCGTGGCCGTAATGCAGGTCGCCCGCATCGGAGCGTTGCGGCGCAAAGGTAATGCCGGTCAGGGCTGCCGCAGGGCGTGGGGCGGGTGAAAAGGGCGCGGAGCGAAACGCGGAGTGGGGACGGTGTTCATCCCCTTCTATATACAGGTTGCCTTCGGCGCAACCGCAGGTACTACACATACTTTACTCCTTCTCGATTTCGAGGCGTTGGATCTGCATGCCGTCATCCGCCACGATGCGCAGACCGCCGCTCTGACACTGCGGACAGCGCTGTACCTTCGATGACAGCAGGGTGACGTACTGCTGACACTGCTCGCACCAGCACTCCGCCTGCTGTTCTTCAATATGCAGTTCGCAGCCTTCCGCCAGCGTGCCGCGGCACACCAGCTCAAAACAGAAGGTCAGGGCGCTGGTCTCGACGCAGGAAAACGCTCCGACCTTCAGCCAGACGCCGGTGACGCGCTTCGCGTGGTTTTGCACTGCCTGCCGTTCGATAAGTTCCAGAGCCCGCTGGCAGAGGGTGATTTCGTGCATGACGCCTCCTCAATGAATTGCCCCGGTAATGCAATAACAGTGCCAGCTTGATTTTTGTTAAGGCGTGACGATGTCAACGCTGTCGAAATGACACGTCGACACCGCGGTGATGACAGCGGTTTTTCAGTTTAATCCCTTTAAAATCAGCAAAATAAAAACTGGCATGGAATCTGCTTAACAGCCGCTATCTCCATTAAACGGATACCTTCTATGACTATTTGGGAAATCAGCGAAAAAGCAGATTACATCGCGCAGCGTCATCAACAGTTACAGGACCAGTGGCACCTTTACTGCAACTCGCTGGTTCAGGGCATTACCTTGTCGAAAGCGCGTCTTCACCACGCGATGAGCTGCGCGGCACAGGGGGATATGCGCTTTGTCCTGTTCGGCCATTTCACGATCAACGTGACCCTGGCGGATAACTTCAACAGCCACACCATTGAGTATCACCTCGAGACAAAAGACGGCGAAAAACAGTGTATTGCGAAGGCGCAACTGATGGCCGACGGCATGGTGGACGGCCACGTCAGCAACCGCGATCGCCAGCAGGTGCTGGAGCATTATCTGGAAAAAATCGCGCCGGTTTATAACGGCCTGTACGCCGCCGTTGAGCACGATCTTCCGGTCAACCTGAAGCAGCTGATGGATGGAAATGCCTCAGCGAACGTGGCCTGACCCATGCGTGTCGAGAAGTGTCGACAAGACAGCTTTTCGACAAAAATGACTATCACCAGAGGATAACCCGGTGAACCGTTTTGTAATTGCTGACTCGACGGTCTGCATTGGCTGTCGAACCTGTGAGGCGGCGTGTTCGGAAACGCATCGGCTGCATGGGCTGCAGTCCATCCCGCGCCTGCACGTCATGCGTAATGAAAAAGAGTCTGCCCCGCAGCTCTGCCATCACTGTGAAGATGCCCCGTGCGCGGGTGTCTGTCCTGTAAATGCCATCACCCGCGTGGATGGCGCAGTCCAGCTGAACGAAAGCCTGTGCGTAAGCTGCAAGCTGTGCGGCATTGCCTGCCCGTTCGGCGCGATTGAATTTTCCGGCAGCCGTCCGCTGCACATTCCCGCGAACGCCAACTCGCCAAAAGCCCCGCCTGCGCCGCCGGCGCCTGCACGCGTCAGCACGCTGCTGGACTGGGTGCCCGGCATCCGTGCCGTGGCGGTGAAGTGCGACCTGTGCAGCTTCGATGAACAGGGCCCGGCCTGCGTACGGACCTGTCCGACGAAAGCGCTGATTCTGGTTAACATTCGCGACATCGCCCGTACCAGCAAGCGCAAGCGCGAGCTGACCATCAACAGTGATTTTGGCGACCTGTCTCTGCTACAGGCGCTTAACGAGGGGGCGAAATGAACGCGGCAATAATGATTACCGGCGCGGTAGCCTGTTTTATTGCCGCAGCTATTCTGGCGCCGATCTTCTCCTTTCATAAAACCCTGAGCGGCGGGGTTGCCGGGATCGGCGGGGCGGCAGGTAGCCTGTTGACGCTAGCGGCAGGCGGCGTTGTTCTGCTCGGCGGACAATCCGTTGACACCCTCATACCGCTGGTTCGCCACACCGTTGAGATTACGCCGCTGAACGCCATCTGGCTGGTGACGTTTGGCCTGTGCGGGCTGTTTATCAGCCTGTTCAATATCGACTGGCATCGCCACCCGCACGCTAAAGCCAACGGCCTGCTGGTGAACCTGCTGATGGCGACGGCGGTCTGTACCGTTACCGCCAGCAACCTCGGCGCGCTGGTGGTGATGGCGGAGATCATGGCGCTCTGCGGCGTGTTCCTGACGGGCTGTAGCGCCTCCGGGAAATTGTGGTTTGCGCTGGGACGCCTCGGAACGCTGCTGCTGGCGCTGGCCTGCTGGCTGGTGTGGCAGCGCTTCGGCACGCTGGACTTCGCTGCGCTTAACGGACATCCGCTGGGGAATGACGTCTGGCTGCTGGGCGTGCTCGGCTTTGGCCTGCTCGCCGGAATCATCCCGCTGCACGGCTGGGTGCCGCAGGCGCATGCGAATGCCTCCGCGCCCGCCGCCGCGCTGTTTTCGGTGGTGGTGATGAAGGTTGGTCTGTTTGGGATCCTGGCGATTACGCTGACCGGCGGACAACCGCCGCTGTGGTGGGGCGTGATGCTGTTGATTGCGGGCATGATCACCGCCTTCGTCGGTGGCCTGTACGCGCTGATGGAGCACAATATCCAGCGTCTTCTGGGGTACCACACGCTGGAGAATATCGGCATCATTCTGCTCGGCATTGGCGCGGGCGTGACCGGGCTGGCGCTGAATCAACCGGCGCTGATTGCGGCTGGTTTTATCGGCGGTCTTTATCACCTGATCAACCACAGCCTGTTTAAAAGCACCCTGTTCCTTGGCGCGGGCAGCGTCTGGTTCCGCACCGGCCATCGGGATATCGAAAAGCTCGGTGGGATTGGCAAAAAGATGCCGGTGATTTCACTCGCCATGCTGGTGGGGCTGATGGCGATGGCCGCGCTGCCGCCGCTGAACGGCTTTGCCGGGGAGTGGGTGATCTATCAGTCCTTCTTCGCCCTCGGTCAGAGCGAGGCGTTTATCGCCCGTCTGCTGGGGCCGCTGCTGGCGGTCGGGCTGGCGATTACCGGGGCGCTGGCGGTGATGTGCATGGCGAAAGTTTATGGCGTGACCTTCCTCGGCGCACCGCGTACGCGTGAGGCTGAGAACGCCTGCTGCGCACCGCTACTGATGGGCGTAAGCGTGGTCGCGCTGGCGCTGTGCTGCATCGCGGGCGGCGTCGCCGCACCGTGGCTGCTGCCGCTGCTGGGCAACGCTATTCCACTGCCGCTGACCGTGGCGAATACCACCGTCTCTCAGCCTATGATCGCGCTGCTGCTGATTGGCGCACCGCTGCTGCCGCTCGTCCTGATGCTGTTCTTCAAACGCGACAGGCTCACCTCCCGCGCTCGCGGTGCGGCGTGGGCCTGCGGCTACGAACACGAACAGTCGATGGTTATCACCGCCCACGGTTTCGCTATGCCGGTGAAAGAGAACTTTGCCGCCGTGCTGAAGCTGCGCCACTGGCTGAACCCGGTGCGCTGGGTACCCGGCTGGCAGAGCGCTGCCGCACCCGCGCTGTTCCGCCGTCTGGCGGTTATCGAGCTGGCGGTGCTGGTGATCGTTGTGATTTCACGAGGAGCCTGACATGAGTCTGTTACTGGCAATTCTTCAGGCGCTGGTGCTGTTTGCCGCCGCGCCTCTGCTGTCGGGCATCACGCGCGTGGTGCGCGCCCGGATGCACAACCGTCGCGGGCCTGGCGTGCTCCAGGAGTACCGCGATCTCTTCAAGCTGCTTTCTCGCCAGAGCGTGGCACCGGATGCCGCAGGCTGGGTCTTCCGCCTGACGCCGTTCGTGTTGGTGGGCGTGATGCTCACCATCGCCACCGCGCTGCCGGTGGTGACGGTGGGATCGCCGCTGCCGGCGCTCGGGGATCTGATTACGCTGATCTACCTGTTTGCCATCGCCCGCTTCTTCTTTGCGATTGCGGGTCTCGACACCGGGAGCCCGTTTACCGGCATCGGTGCCAGTCGCGAGGCGATGCTCGGCGTGCTGGTTGAGCCGATTCTGCTGCTGGGGCTGTGGGTCGCCGCGCAGGTCGCGGGTTCCACCCACATCAGCTTTATCACCCACACCGTGTACCACTGGCCGGTGGCGCGCTCGATCCCGCTGGTGCTGGCGCTCTGCGCCTGCGCGTTCGCCACCTTTATCGAGATGGGCAAGCTGCCATTCGATCTGGCCGAAGCCGAGCAGGAACTGCAGGAAGGGCCGCTCACCGAGTACAGCGGCTACGGCTTTGCGGTGCTGAAGTGGGGCATCAGCCTTAAACAGCTGGTGGTGCTGCAGATGTTTGTCGGCGTCTTCTTCCCGTGGGGGCAGATGACGCACTTCTCCGCGGGCGGTCTGCTGCTGGCCGTCGTGGTTGCCGTCCTCAAGCTGCTGGTTGGCGTGCTGGTGATTGCCCTGTTCGAAAACAGCATGGCGCGTCTGCGTTTTGTCGAAACGTCACGCATTACCTGGGCCGGTTTTGGTTTTGCATTTTTAGCGTTCGTCTCCTTGCTGGTGGCGTGATTAAAGAGAGTGTTTATGTCTGAAGAAAAGAAAGGTCAGCAGTATCTCGCCGCGTTGCATCAGGCTTTTCCCGGCGTGGTGCTGGAGGAGTCCTGGCAAACCAAAGACCAGATCACTGTCACCGTAAAGGTGAACTATCTGCCGGAAGTGGTGGAGTTTCTCTACTACCGGCAGGGCGGCTGGCTGTCGGTGCTGTTCGGTAACGACGAGCGCCAGCTGTGCGGCAACTATGCGGTGTACTACGTGATGTCGATGGAGCAGGGCGAGAAGTGCTGGATCACCGTGCGCGTCGAGGTCGACCCGAATAAACCGGAATACCCGTCCGTCACGCCGCGCGTGCCCGCTGCCGTCTGGGGCGAGCGTGAAGTGCGCGACATGTATGGCCTGGTGCCGGTTGGCCTGCCGGATGAACGCCGTCTGGTGCTGCCGGACGACTGGCCGGACGAACTCTACCCGCTGCGCAAAGACAGCATGGACTACCGCCAGCGCCCGGCACCGACTACCGACAGCGAAACCTACGAGTTTATCAACGAGCTGGGCAGCAAGAAGAACAACGTGGTGCCGATCGGCCCGCTGCACGTCACCTCCGACGAGCCGGGCCACTTCCGCCTGTTTGTCGACGGCGAAAACATTATCGACGCCGACTACCGCCTGTTCTACGTCCACCGCGGCATGGAAAAGCTGGCGGAAACCCGCATGGGCTACAACGAAGTCACGTTCCTCTCTGACCGCGTGTGCGGCATCTGCGGCTTCGCCCACAGCACCGCCTACACCACCTCGGTAGAGAACGGCATGGGGATCGTTGTGCCGGAACGCGCGCAGATGATCCGCGCCATCCTGCTGGAGGTGGAGCGCCTGCACTCGCACCTGCTGAACCTCGGCCTGGCCTGCCACTTCGTCGGCTTTGACTCCGGGTTTATGCAGTTCTTCCGCGTGCGCGAAGCGTCGATGAAGATGGCGGAGATCCTCACCGGGGCGCGCAAAACCTACGGTCTGAACCTGATCGGCGGGATCCGCCGCGACCTGCTGAAGGATGACATGATCCAGACCCGCCAGCTGGCGCAGCAGATGCGTCGCGACGTGCAGGAGCTGGTGGACATGCTGCTCAGCACGCCCAACATCGAGCAGCGCACCGTCGGCATTGGCCGCCTCGATCCTGAGATTGCTCGCGACTTCAGCAACGTCGGCCCGATGGTGCGCGCCAGCGGGCACGCCCGCGACACGCGTGCCGATCACCCGTTCGTCGGCTACGGCCTGCTGCCGATGACCGTGCACAGCGAGCAGGGTTGCGACGTCATCTCCCGCCTGAAGGTGCGCATCAACGAGGTGTTCACCGCGCTGAACATGATCGACTTTGGTCTGGACAACCTGCCGGGCGGCCCGCTGATGGTGGAAGGCTTCACCTATATTCCAAACCGCTTTGCCCTCGGCTTTGCCGAAGCGCCGCGCGGGGACGACATCCACTGGAGCATGACCGGCGACAACCAGAAGCTCTACCGCTGGCGCTGCCGTGCGGCGACCTACGCCAACTGGCCAACCCTGCGCTACATGCTGCGCGGTAACACCGTGTCTGATGCGCCGCTGATTATCGGCAGCCTCGACCCGTGCTACTCCTGCACCGACCGCATGACCGTCGTGGACGTGCGCAAGAAGAAAAGCCAGGTGGTGCCGTACAAAGAGCTTGAGCGCTACAGCATCGAGCGTAAGAACTCGCCGCTGAAATAAGGATTCGTCATGTTTACCTTTATCAAAAAAGTGATCAAAACCGGCACGCAGACCAGCCGCTATCCGCTGGAGCCGATGCCGGTGGATAAAAACTTTCGCGGCAAGCCGGAACACAACCCGCAGCAGTGCATCGGCTGCGCGGCCTGCGTCAACGCCTGTCCGTCGAACGCCTTAACGGTGGAAACGGATCTCAAAACCGGCGAGCTGGCCTGGCAGTTTAACCTCGGGCGCTGCATCTTCTGCGGCCGCTGCGAAGAGGTCTGCCCGACGGTCGCCATTCGCCTGTCGCAGGAGTACGAGCTGGCGGTGTGGAAGAAAGAGGATTTCCTGCAGCAGTCGCGCTTTGACCTGTGCCACTGCCGCGTCTGCCAGCGCCCGTTCGCCGTACAGAAAGAGATCGACTACGCCATTGCGCTGCTGCAGCACAACGGCGACGCCCGCGCGGAGCATCACCGTGAAAGCTTTGAAACCTGCCCGGCGTGCAAGCGACAGAAGTGCCTGCTGCCGTCCGACCGCATTGATATCACCCGCCACATGAGAGAGGCCAGCTGATGGACAATTTACTTGGCCCACGCGACGCTAACGGCATTCCGGTGCCGATGACGGTGGACGAATCCATCGCCAGCATGAAGGCGTCGCTGCTGAAAAAAATCAAACGCTCGGCCTACGTCTACCGCGTGGATTGCGGAGGCTGCAACGGCTGCGAGATTGAGATCTTCGCTACGCTGTCGCCGCTGTTTGACGCCGAGCGCTTCGGCATCAAAGTGGTGCCGTCCCCGCGTCATGCGGACATCCTGCTGTTCACCGGGGCCGTCACCCGCGCCATGCGCTCGCCCGCGCTGCGCGCCTGGCAGTCCGCCCCTGATCCGAAAATCTGCATCTCGTACGGCGCCTGCGGCAACAGCGGCGGCATCTTCCATGACCTCTACTGCGTCTGGGGCGGCACCGACAAAATCGTGCCGGTGGACGTCTACATTCCGGGCTGTCCGCCGACGCCCGCCGCCACGCTGTACGGCTTCGCGATGGCGCTTGGCCTGCTGGAGCAGAAAATCCACGCCCGCGAGCCGGGCGAACTCGACAACCAGGCTGCGGCCATTCTGCACCCGGACATGGTGCAGCCGCTGCGGGTGAAGGTCGATCGCACGGCGCGCAGGCTGGCGGGCTATCGCTACGGCCGTCAGATTGCCGACGACTATCTGCGCCTGCTGAGCCAGGGCGAGCATCAGGTCGCACGCTGGCTGGAGGCGGAAAACGATCCGCGCCTCAATGAGATTGTGGCGAACCTGAACAGCATCGTCGATGAGGCGCGTATCCGATGAGTGAAACGGTGGTGTTCAGCCAGCTGAGCCGTAAGTTTATTGATGAGAACGATGCCACGCCGGATGCGGCGCAGCAGGTGGTCTATTACAGCCTGGCGATTGGGCATCACCTCGGGGTGATCGACTGCCTGGAGGCGGCGCTGAGCTGTCCGTGGTGCGAGTATCTGGCGTGGATCGCCACGCTGGAGGAGGGCAGTACGGCGCGGCGCAAAATGGAAGGCGTACCGAAGTACGGCGAGATCGTGATCGATGCGAACCACATTGCCATGCTCGCCAACGCCTTTGACGCGGCGCTCGGCAGACAAACCCCGGAGCAGCAGGCGTGGAGCAAAACGTTGCTCGGCATGCTGCATGATATTCATCAGGAGAGCGCCATCTACCTGATGGTGAGGAGATTACGTGACTGACGTTTTACTGTGTGTCGGCAACAGCATGATGGGCGACGACGGCGCGGGTCCGCTGCTGGCGGAGATGTGCGCCGCGAACCCGCAGGGCAGCTGGGTGGTGATCGACGGCGGCAGCGCGCCGGAAAACGACGTGGTCGCCATCCGCGAGCTGCATCCGGACAGGCTGTTAATCGTCGATGCCACCGATATGGGTCTCAACCCCGGCGAGATCCGCCTGATTGACCCGGACGACATCGCCGAGATGTTTATGATGACTACCCACAATATGCCGCTGAACTACCTGGTGGATCAGATCAAAGGTGACGTGGGCGAGGTGCTGTTTTTGGGCATTCAGCCGGACATCGTAGGGTTTTATTACCCGATGACGCCGCCGGTGAAGGAGGCGGTGGAGGTGGTGTATTCACGACTAGCCGGGTGGGTTGGGGATGGAGGTTTTTCTCAGCTCTGAGCAGTGCCGGGTGGCGGCTTCGCCTTACCCGGCCTACCAAACCCATCTCCCTCTCCCTGTGGGCTGAGGAATCCCCACAAAATAATACCAGCACGGACGACCCCCTCTCCCTTGAGGGAGAGGGCTGGGGTGAGGGGGAACATACGGCTCTGGTGGTCATTCCGTTCACTTTATGCTCCTTGCTACTCTGTAAGGACATGACCTGTGAACGTGCCAGGGCGGCTCAATCGCCGCCGCCCTGGCGACCCGGGCTCCCGGCGGTAAATCGCCGCTTCGCGGTGCCTTCGGCTTATTCCTTCCGGCTTGTCGGGGGCGGGCGGAGGTAACGTCCCTGTAAAGCCCGCCCTCTCGGCGCATCCATGCGCCTCGCCCCGGCCGGAAGGCAAACGCCTCAGCGATTTACAGCCGGACCAGGACATCGCTGTAACTTATTCATTTCTCTGAAACAATGTTCATCGCTTCAGGAAAAAAATTACTGGGGATCCCTCAGCCCTGTGGGTGTACGGTCCGGGGACATGGTAGACAGGTGTTCGGGGACATGGTGAACACTTTTTAACATCCTTTACCCATGGTGATCGACTTTTTCTTCAGGTCGATCACCCCCACTTTTGTGCTGTACCACCACACCTCGTAGCGGCCGTCTTCCTGCATTTCCTTCAGCCCGACCCGTTCTCCCCTGAACGCCTTGCCTGCGCTCAGACTGACACCCTGTATGCTCAGTTTTCCGCTGACATCCACTTTCCTGACCTTCACCCCTTCATCGTATTCAGGTGGCGTTACGCTGCCGCTGTACTGCCGCGCTGACGGCTGATACCGCGAGGCCGGTACCGCCATATCCAGCGCCTCGTGCGGGCGTTCAAGGTTATAGACCGTCCGCCAGTGGTCGAAGGCGCGCTGCAGTTCGCCCTCGTTCGCGAACCATTTTCCCTGCAGCACTTCCGACTTCAGGCTGCGGTGAAAACGCTCCAGCTTGCCCTGCGTCTGCGGATGATAAGGCCGGGAGTGCCCCACCCGGATACCCAGGCGCATCAGCCACAGCTCCAGCGCCGTCCAGGTGCCGGTGGTGTCGCCCCACGGGGCGCCGTTGTCCATTGTCATCCTGTCCGGCAAGCCGTAGCGTTCAAACACGCTGACCAGCTGCTGCTGCACGGTCTCTCGCCGTTCATCGGTACAGTGCGCCAGGCACAGGGAAAAACGGGAGTGGTCGTCCAGCAGGGTGAGCGGATGACAGCGGCCACCGCCAAAGGGAAAGTGGCCCTTAAAATCCATCTGCCAGAGCCGGTTCGGCGCGTCATGTTCGAAGCGTCCCGTGGCGGGAAAGCCCGGTGAAGTGCCCGGCAGCAGGCCGTGACGGGCCATCAGGTTATGAACGGTGCTGAAGGCGGATACGGTGCCCCTGGTCTTCAAGCCAGCGCTTAATCTTGCGTGCGCCCCAGCGTTCATGGCGGTCATGGGCCATACGCAGCAGGGCCGTGATGTCGTCAGATGAGCGGTTCGGGGAATGGTGCGGTATGCGCGGGCGGTCCTGAAGGCCGGAGGCACCTTCCTCCATCCAGCGACGAAGCCACTTGTAGCCGGTGGCAGGTGAAATGCCGAAGCGACGGCAGAGGGAACGGATGTTCGCCCCGTCCTGCGAGGCGAACAAAACAAACTCGGTACGTAATGACATGGTATCTCTCGCATCCCAGGGCATAAGCGACTCCATAGACGGGTTCTTATGCCTTAGTTGTAAGTGTCTACCATGTCCCCGAACAAGTGTTCACTATGTCCCCGGACCGTACATGGGAGAGGGCTGGGGTGAGGGCAACAGGCTACTCGAGATCCGCCCCGTTACTCGCAATTACCTTCTTATACCACCAGAACGACTTCTTGCGCTTGCGGTCCAGCGTGCCGTTCCCGGCGTCGTCGCGGTCGACGTACACAAACCCGTAACGCTTGCTCATCTCACCGGTTGAGGCCGAGACAAGGTCAATGCAGCCCCAGGTGGTGTAACCCATCAGCGGCACGCCGTCCTCAATCGCGTCGCCCATTGCGCGGATGTGCTCGCGCAGATAGCTGATGCGGTAGTCGTCGTTGATCTCGCCGTTTTCATCAACGACATCTTTCGCTCCCAGGCCGTTTTCCACCAGAAACAGCGGCTTCTGGTAGCGGTCATACATCATGTTCATGGTGATGCGCAGGCCGAGCGGGTCAATGCCCCAGCCCCACTCGCTCACCTGAATGTGCGGGTTGCGCAGAGATTTGACGATGTTCGCCGCATTGGTGTTGTTTGCGTTCATATCCGCCGAGGCGCAGCGCGAGGCGTAATAGCTGAACGAGACAAAATCGACGGTATTTTTCAGCAGTTCGTCATCGCCCGGGTCTTTAACAATCACGACGCCTTTCTCGCGGAACACGCGGGCAGAATAAGCAGGATAGCCGCCGCGCGCCTGCACGTCGATAAAGAACAGGTTCTCGCGGTCTTTCTCCAGCGCCATCCACACGTCTTCCGGCTTGCAGGAGTAGGGGTAGAAGTTACCGCCCGCCAGCATGCAGCCGACCTGGTTTTCCGGGTTAACCTCGTGAGCGATTTTAGTCGCCAGCGCGCTCGCCACCAGCTCGTGGTGCGCGGCCTGGTATTTCACCTGGTCTTCGTTTTCACCTTCCTCAAACACCAGCCCCGCGCCGGAGAACGGGCTGTGCAGCATAATGTTGATTTCGTTGAAGGTCAGCCAGTATTTCACCAGCCCGTTAAACTCCTCGAAGCAGGTGCGGGCGTAGCGGGCAAAGAAATCCACCATTTTGCGGTTGCGCCAGGAGCCGTACTCCGTCACCAGGTGCATCGGCACGTCGAAGTGGCAGAGGGTCACCAGCGGCTCGATGTTGTATTTTTTGCACTCCTCGAACACCGCGCGGTAAAAGGCAATGCCCTCTTTGTTCGGCAGCGGTTCGTCGCCGTTCGGATAGAGGCGGCTCCAGGCGATCGAGGTGCGGAACACCGTAAAGCCCATCTCCGCCATCAGGGCGATGTCCTCTTTATAGCGATGGTAAAAATCAATCGCCTCGTGGCTCGGGTAGAATTCGTCGTCACGCAGCGAAAAACGCTTTTCCTTACCGAGCTTCACCGCCAGGCGGTTCGCGCCGTGGGGGATCATATCGACCGTTGTCAGCCCTTTGCCGCCCTCACGGTAAGCGCCTTCACTCTGGTTGGCGGCAAGCGCGCCGCCCCATAAAAATCCTTGTGGAAAAACAGACATTCTTACCTCGCTTTCAATTTATGCTTTTGCTGCGTTGTTCTGTACCGGTGCGGTCTGCAGGGCGCGCGCTTTTTCAGCGTCGTCTTCGACCGGAATATCCTCAAAGCCCAGTATCAGAGTCAGAACAAACGACAGCACCACTGCCAGACCCATCACGCCAAACACCCAGACGATGGTCATCGGGTTCGCCGGGTCGAAGAACTGTACGCTGGTAAACAGCCCCGGTGCCGCCATCGAGTGGCTGGCAAGACCCGCGATACCGGCAACCGCGCCGCAGATAAAGCCGCTGATCAGGCTGGCAATCAGCGGGCGTTTCAGACGTATTGCGACGCCGTACAGGGCCGGTTCAGAGATCCCCGCCATGATGGCGGAGGCCGCCGCCGCCAGCGCCGTCTGGCGCAGTTCCGGGTTTTTGGTTTTCCACGCCACCGCCAGCGACGAACCGCCGAGCGACAGGTTGGCGCCAATTTCCGACGGCATCACCATCCCTTCCTTGCCCGTCTCGGCAATGGTCTGAATGATGGTTGGCGTAAACACGCGGTGCATGCCGGTCATGACCAGCAGCGGCCACAGCGCGCCCATGATGGCCACGGAGAGCCAGCCCAGATAGCCGTGAATGGTGTAGACCAGCGCGGAAATCGCACTACCGATCCAGATGCCCAGCGGTCCAATCAGCACGATGGCGAGCGGGGCGGCAATCAGCACGATCAGCATCGGCTTGAGGAAGTTTTTCGTCACCGCCGGGGTAATGCGATCCACCCAGCGCTCGATGTACGACAGGCACCAGGTCATCACCAGCGCGGGGATGACGGTGTAGGTGTATTTCACCGCCGTCACCGGGATAAACGCGAACTCAACGTGCTCACCCTGCGCGGCTTTCGCCATCAGCTCGATAAAGCTCGGATGCACCAGCACACCCGCAATGGCTATCGCCAGCGACATGTTGGTTTTGAATTTCACCGCCGCCGAGGCCGCCACCATCAGCGGCAGGAAGAAGAACGCGCCGTCGCCGATGACCGTCAAAATGGTGAGCGTCGGTGCGCCTTTGGGCAGCACGCCGGTCATCTCAAGGATCATCGCCAGCAGCTTGACCATTGAGCCGCCGATGATCGCCGGGATCAGCGGGGACATGGTGCCGATCAGCGCGTCGAGGATCCCGGCGCCAATGCGGCGCAGCGTCAGCTTCTGCGGGCCTTCCGGCACCGCAGGCTGCAGGTCAGCGGGCAGCAGGCTTACCACCTCGCGGTACGCCTGAGAGACGGTATTGCCAATAATCACCTGGCACTGGTTGTCGTTGCGCACCACGCCGAGCACGCCGCTGATGCTTTTCAGACGCGCGGCGTCGGTGAGGCTTTCATCTTTCAGAACAAAACGCAGTCGCGTCATGCAGTGGGTGACGGCGACGATGTTCTCTTTGCCGCCCAGCGCGCTGATAACGTCGTTCGCCAGCGCAGCGTAATTTTTGGCCATCGGATGTGATCCTGTTATCGTTGTGTGAAATGTAGGAAACCGGTTCCACATAATCATCATGAGTTTTTATGAATGAAACAAGATCGCTTTTTGACCATTTTTTTATTTCGTGACGCCGATCACCAGCAGGAACCCAAAGCGTGATGTCGCCGCTGCGACAATTTTTCTGCAGTGCAGTACACTGCGTTCCATCAGATTCAGACGGAATAACAACATGACCACGATGCTTGAAGTGGCGAAGCGGGCAGGCGTTTCGAAAGCGACGGTATCCCGGGTGCTGTCGGGCAATGGCTATGTCAGCCAGGAGACCAAAGACAGGGTGTTTCAGGCCATTGAAGAGAGCGGCTATCGCCCAAATTTACTGGCGCGCAACCTGGCGACCAAACGTACCCAGACCCTGGGGCTGGTAGTGACCAACACCCTTTATCACGGCGTCTACTTTAGCGAACTGCTGTTTCACGCCGCGCGCATGACCGAAGAGAAAGGGCGACAGCTGATCCTCGCGGACGGCAAGCACAGCGCCGATGAGGAGCGCGAGGCGATCCAGTATCTGCTCGATATGCGCTGCGACGCGGTGATCATCTATCCGCGTTTTCTGAGCGTGGATGAGATGGATGCGATCGTCGAGAAATGCGAGCAGCCGATTATGGTGCTCAACCGCCGCCTGCGGAAAAACAGCAGCCACAGCGTGTGGTCCGATCATAAAGCCTCCAGCCAGGACGCGGTGTCACAGCTGATTGCGAAAGGGCATCGTGAGATCGCCTTTATCACCGGCTCGCTGGATTCTCCCACCGGGGTAGAGCGTCTCTCCGGCTATAAGGACGCGCTGGCGCAGCACGGTATTCCGCTGCGCGAGGGGCTGATTGCGCAGGGGAAGTGGAACCCCGCCAGCGGCGCGGCGGCGGTGTCCGAACTGCTTGCTCGCGGTGAGCGCTTTACGGCGCTGGTGGCGAGCAATGACGATATGGCCATCGGTGCCATGAAGCAGCTGCACGACAGCGGCGTGGCCACGCCGGACGCGGTGTCGGTGATCGGTTTCGACGATGTGGCCATCGCGCCTTACATTGTGCCGTCGCTCTCCAGCGTCCGCATCCCGGTAACGGAAATGATCAAAGAGACCATCAGCCGCCTGATCTTCATGCTCGACGGCGGTGAATTTAAATATCAGCAAATTTTCTGCGGCGAGCTTGTCCTGCGCGACTCGGTTATTGACGGCCCGCACCGCTGATGTCGACAGCCGTCATCGTCATAAGTGACGATGACGGCACCGCTTTAATTTTTAAAATCAAATAAAATCAATAAGTTAATTATTGGCACGGTTTATGAATATCTCCGCGCATAACTGTAATGCTGGAGAAGCAGATGAACCGTTTTATTATGGCCGATGCCAGTAAATGTATTGGTTGCCGTACCTGTGAAGTGGCGTGTGTGGTTTCCCATCAGGCGGAGCAGGACTGCGCGTCGCTTACCCCTGACACCTTCCTGCCGCGCATCCACGTCATCAAAGGCGTGAATATTTCCACCGCCGCCATCTGTCGCCAGTGCGAAGACGCACCGTGCGCGAACGTCTGCCCGAACGGGGCGATTAAACGCGAGAAAGGCTTTGTGCACGTGATGCAGGAGCGCTGCATTGGCTGCAAAACCTGCGTGGTCGCCTGTCCGTATGGCGCGATGGAGGTGGTGGTCCGTCCGGTAGTGCGCAACAGCGGTATGGGGCTGAGCGTGCGCGCGGAGAAAGCCGAAGCCAACAAATGTGACCTGTGCTACCACCGTGAGGCCGGCCCGGCCTGTATGGAAGCCTGCCCGACA
The DNA here is from genome assembly GCF_002952735.2 of Enterobacter sp. SGAir0187. Classification (NCBI taxonomy): domain Bacteria; kingdom Pseudomonadati; phylum Pseudomonadota; class Gammaproteobacteria; order Enterobacterales; family Enterobacteriaceae; genus Enterobacter; species Enterobacter sp. SGAir0187. Next base: position 3,584,992 of record NZ_CP025034.2, read on the forward strand.
CACGCGCTGGTCTGCGTGGATCGCGACAAGCTTGAGCAGATGAGCGCCGAAAAGCGCCGCCGCGCGGCGTTCGACACCTCGTCATCACTGCTGTTCTGAACCGTATGAGCAGTAACGGCGTTCAGCTGCGGGTGCGCGGCAAAGTGCAGGGCGTCGGGTTTCGTCCCTTCGTCTGGCAACTGGCGCAGGCGCTTCAGTTGACCGGTGACGTCTGCAATGACGGAGAGGGCGTGCTGGTGCGCCTCGCGGGTAATGGGGGGGCCTTTACCGCGAGGCTGCATCAGGACTGCCCGCCGCTGGCACGCATTGACCGCGTGGAAGCGCAGCCGTTTACCTGGTCGCGCGTGCCGGAGGACTTTACCATCCGCCACAGCGCGGCCGGGACGATGGACACCCAGATTGTCCCCGATGCGGCGACCTGCCCGGCGTGTCTGGCTGAGATGAGCGACCCACGCGAACGCCGTTATCGCTATCCGTTTATCAACTGCACCCACTGCGGGCCGCGGTTTACCATTATCCGCGCCATGCCCTACGACCGCCCGGCCACGGCAATGGCGCAGTTCCCGCTCTGTGGGCCGTGTGAAGCCGAGTACCGCAATCCTGTCGACCACCGTTTTCACGCCCAGCCGGTCGCCTGCCCGGACTGCGGGCCAGCGCTTATGTGGCGTGCGGGCGACGTGAATGCTGAGCGCGAGGCTGCGCTGCGCGCGTCGGTGGCGATGCTGAAAAGCGGCGGTATTGTCGCCGTCAAAGGGCTGGGGGGCTTTCACCTCGTCTGCGACGCGCGTAACCCGCAGGCGGTTGCGACGCTTCGGTCACGCAAGCAGCGGCCCGCGAAGCCGCTGGCGGTGATGATCCCGCATGCGGATGACCTGCCGGAGACGGTTCAGACGCTGCTACGCTCACCCGCCGCACCCATTGTGCTCACGCCAAAAGCCTGGCTGCCCGCGTTCCCGGAAGGTATCGCACCCGGTCTGGATTCCGTGGGCATCATGCTTCCTGCGAACCCGCTGCAGCACCTTCTGATGGTGGACTGCCAGCGCCCGCTGGTGATGACCTCCGGCAACCTCAGCGGCAGACCACCTGCCATCACCAACCGGCAGGCGCTGGATGAGCTCAGCGGCATCGCGGACGGTTTCCTGCTGCATAACCGCGATATTCTGCAGCGGATGGACGATTCGGTGATGGATCGGGACGGTGCGATGCTGCGCCGCGCGCGCGGTTTTGTGCCCGATGCCATCACGCTGCCTGCCGGGTTCGACAATATCCCCGCCATGCTGTGCACCGGGGCGGAGATGAAAAACACCTTCTGCCTGGTGCGTGGGAATCAGGCGGTGCTGAGCCAGCATTTTGGCGATCTCGGTGACGAGGGTGTGGAAGCGCAGTGGCGTTCCGCGCTGTCGGTGATGCAGGACATTTACGCCTTTCAGCCGGCGCGCGTGGTGTGCGATGCCCATCCGGGGTACCGCGCTCGTCAGTGGGCGCAGGCGCAGGCGTTGCCCCTTGACGAGGTACACCACCATCACGCCCACGCCGCGGCGTGCCTGGCCGAAAACGGCTGGCCGCGCGATGGCGGAGACGTTATCGCCCTGACGCTGGACGGGATCGGTATGGGGGAAAACGGCGCGCTGTGGGGCGGAGAGTGCCTGCGGGTCAGCTATCTCGACTATGCGCATTTGGGGGGGCTGCCTGCCGTTGCGCTGCCGGGTGGCGATCTGGCGGCGCGGCAGCCGTGGCGCAATCTGCTCGCCCACTGCCTGGCGTTTGTACCCGACTGGCAGCAGTACCCCGAAACCCATGCGGTTCAGCGCCAGAACTGGCCGTTGCTGGCGAGGGCGATCCAGCGTGGCCTCAACGCGCCGCGAGCGTCTTCCTGTGGTCGCCTGTTTGATGCAGTCGCCTGCGCGCTGGGTATCGAAACCCAATCCTGGGAAGGTGAGGCCGCCTGTCGGCTGGAAGCACTGGCATCGCAGTGCGCGGGTGTCGACCATCCGGTGACGCTGGAAGTGGATAACCTCGCGCTTTTCTGGCAGCAGTGGCTGAGCTGGCAGGCGGAGCCCGGCGCGCGCGCCTGGGCGTTTCACGACGCGCTGGCAAAAGGGCTGGCGGAGCTCGCCGCGCTCCATGCCCGGCGCCTGTCGCTGTCGACAATCTGTCTCAGCGGCGGGGTATTACACAACCGTCTGCTGTGCGCGCGTCTGCGTCATTATCTTTCTGACTTTACGCTTCTTTTTCCTTCGCGCCTGCCCGCAGGTGACGGAGCGATCTCCTTCGGGCAGGCGGCGATCGCCGCCGCCCGGTCATGTTTACAAAGGACTAAAAATGTTACGACTGTTACGCAATGAACCTCGCGCCGCGCTCCTGCTGCTGGCTCTGGTAATGGCAAACCTGCTGGCCTGGGGATGGGCATGGCACACCTTTAGCGGCAGCACGGCGTTGATGGCGGCAAGCCTGCTGGCGTGGTGCTACGGACTGCGTCATGCGGTGGACGCTGACCACATTGCAGCCATAGATACCGTGACGCGTAAGATGATGCAGCAGGGCAAACGCCCGTCCGGCGTGGGGGCGTGGTTCTCGCTGGGCCACTCCACCATCGTAGTGCTGGCCTCCATTGCCATCGCCGCTACCGCCACGGCGTTTCAGAAGAACATGGCGTGGTTCCACGAAACCGGCAGCCTGATTGGTACCGCCGTTTCCGCGACCTTCCTGCTGGCGATGGCGCTGGTGAATATGGTGATCCTGCGCGGCGTCTGGCGCAGTTTTCAGGCGCTGAAACACGGCAGGCCCGTGCAGGACGACATCACGCTACCGGCTCAGGGCGGCGTCATGAACTGGCTGTTTGGCAAGACCTTCCGCCTCGTCAATAAAAGCTGGCAGATGTACCTGGTTGGCTTCCTGTTTGGTCTCGGCTTTGATACGGCCACCGAGATCGGCGTGCTGGGGATCTCTGCCGCCAGCGCGTCCAGCGGGATGTCGGTGTGGTCAATCATGATCTTCCCGGCACTCTTCGCCAGCGGCATGGCGCTGGTGGATACCCTCGACAACCTGCTGATGGTCGGCGCCTACGGCTGGGCGTTTAACAAGCCGCAGCGCAAGCTCTACTACAACATGACCATCACCGGCACCTCCGTGGTGGTGGCGCTGTTTATCGGCGGGCTGGAAGCGCTGGGTCTGCTGATGGATAAATTTGCCCTCAGCGGCGGCCTCTGGGATCTGATTGGCACGGTGAACGACAATCTGGGCAACGCCGGGTTTGTCGTCGTGGGTCTGTTTGTCGCCTGCTGGCTGATTTCCATGGCGAATTACCGCTGGCGCGGCTACGACGCGCTGGTGGTACGTTCCTGAACGACCCAGCCCGGTGGCGCGACGCTTGCACGGGTCTGCATCTAGGCCGGGTAAGCGGAGCGCTACCCGGCATTACGAGGATTAAGCAGGGAGCGATTTCAGCAGGGCGAAGGCCTCTTTCATCCTGTCTTCACTGACGACAAAGGCGCGCATCTGACCGTCAGCATCGATGCCGCGCGCCACCATGCCCTGCGGCGAAAGGGCAATCTGCCAGTTCAGATCCTGACGCTGCGTTTCACCAGCAAGATGCAGCGGTAATGCCGGCGTTTTCACTTTGACCAGCATGGCGGGTAATTTCACCGGCGTAGTGCCGCCGAGCAGGTTTTTCGCCAGAGACAGCGCGCTTAATTGAATCGGCTGTAAAAAGGGCAGCACCTGGCCGTTAATTTCCGCGCAGTCGCCCAGGGCATAAATGTCCGGCTGCGTGGTTTGCAGGTAGCAGTCTACCTTCACGCCGCGGTTAATTTCGGCGCCTGCGCGGTGCGCCAGCGCCGTTTCCGGGCGCAACCCTGTCGCCGCAATCACCACATCCACTTCCACGCTGCGGCTGCGGTCGAGCGTTGCACGTATGCCGCTGCCGGTTTTGCTCAGGCTCTGCAGCTGCGATTTCAGCAGCAGATGGACGCCCATGTCGGTCAGATGATGCTGTAAGCGGCTGCTCACTTCAGCGGGCATCAGCGCCGACAGAATGCAGGCCGCGTGGTCAACCAGGGTGACGGATTTACCCGCCCGACAGAAATCCATCGCCAGTTCGGTGCCGATCAGCCCGCCGCCGACAATCATCACCCGCGTGGCGTCGTGAAGCGCCGTTTCGCTGGCCTGATACGCCTGCTGGCTGTTGAGCGTGACCATCAGCTCGCGACCCTCAACCGGCGGCACAAATGCAGAGGCACCCGTGGCCAGCACCAGCTTGTCGTACTGCCAGGTTTTATCTTTCGCTTTCACCAGACGGGCGTCGGCGTCGATATCGGTGACCCAGGTGTACGGAAACAGACGCAGGTTAAACTGTTCTGCGAACGCCCCCGCCGTCTGGCGGGTGAGATCGTCGGCGCGCTGGTTCTGGCTAATGACGTGGCTTAAATCAGGCTTGTTGTACTCGTCCATGCTGTCGGCGGCGATCAGCGTCAATGGCACGTGAGCATCCTGTTTGCGGATATTTTTCACCAGCTGGCGGGCGGCAAAGCCCGAGCCGATAATGACGATGCCGTGGTTCATTTTGCCTCCGTTGCCAGTTCATCAAAGACGTCTTTGCCGAGGGAACATTCCGGGCAGAGGAAGCTGTCCGGCACCTCGCGCCACGGCGTGCCCGGGGCGACATCCTGCAGCGGCTCGCCCCGTTCCGGGTCGTAAATCCACTGGCAAACGCTGCACTGCATGCATGGACCGAGGTCGGCAGCGGCAGCTTTTGCTTCGGCTTCCGGCGCAACCGCCGCGGCGGGGGCGGTTTCCGGCAGCGGTGCGATCGCCCACTGACGGGCAATGTCGCGGCCGTGCTGGCGGCAGATTTCCAGGGCGTCGATATCCGGCCGCCATTTCGCTTTCAGGCTCATGGACATCTCAAAGCCCGCATCCTGTAAGCGGGTGGAGAGACGGTCTACCGCGCCGCCGCTCCAGCCGTGGGAGCCAAAGGCGCTGGCGCGCTTGTTGCGAAAACGCAGGCCGGTCATCTCTTCGACCAGACCGGCAATCTTCGGCATCATTACGTTATTCATGGTGGACGTACCCACCAGCACCCCTTTTGAGCGGAAGACGTTGGTGAGGATCTCGTTTTTATCACTGCGCGCTATGTTGAAGATTTTCACCGCTACATTCGGATCCACTTCGTTGATGCCCTGGGCAATGGCGTCCGCCATCATGCGGGTGTTGTTGGACATGGTGTCGTAGAAGATCGTGATGCGGTCTTCCTGATAATCCGCCGCCCATTTCAGGTACAGCTCCACGATCTGGGTGGGATTTTCACGCCACACCACGCCGTGAGAGGTGGCAATCATCTCCACCGGCAGGTTAAAGCCGAGGATCTCGGTGATTTTAGGCGTCACCAGGCGGCTGAACGGCGTCAGGATGTTGGCATAGTAGCGCTGACACTGCTCGAACAGCTCGGTCTGGTCCACTTCGTCGTTGAACAGACGCTCGTCGCAGTAGTGCTGGCCGAAGGCGTCGTTGCTGAACAGCACCGCGTCGCCGGTCATGTAGGTCATCATGCTGTCCGGCCAGTGCAGCATCGGGGTTTCCACGAAGATCAGCTGTTTGCCGTTGCCGATATCCAGCGCGTCGCCCGTTTTCACGGTGTGGAAGTTCCACTCCGGATGGTGGTGATGACCGTTGATCGAGTCGATGGCGTTGGTGGTGCAGTAGATCGGCGTGTCCGGAATATACGACATCAGCTCGGTCAGGGCACCGGCATGATCCTCCTCCGCATGGTTGATGATGATGTAGTCGATGGCGTTCAGGTCGATTTCACCGCGCAGGTTCTGCACGAACTCGCGGCTGAACTTGTGATCGACGGTATCGATCAGCACGTTTTTTCCTTCGCGGATGAGATAGCTGTTGTAGCTGCTGCCGCGCAGCGTTTTATATTCCGTCCCGTGGAAATCGCGCACTTCCCAGTCACGTTGACCCACCCAATGAATGTTATTTTTAACCAGAATAGACATAGCAAACCTCAGCGTAATATCGCGTTTTTCAAATAGGATGGTTTGCTTATATCAAGCAGCGTGCCAACTTTTAATTTATTGATTTTTATAAATTAATATTTAGGTGATCCGTAGTGGGTAGTCATTATGACTATCCAGAACAGTGTCACTATGACAATATGTATTGTCAAAATGACAGCGAGGCAGACATGAGCTTTTCCGTAGACGTGCTGGCGAAGATCGCCATTGAGCTGCAAACCGGTATCGGCCATCAGGACCGCTTTCAGCGGCTGATCTCCACGCTGCGCCACGTGCTGGCGTGCGACGCTTCGGCGCTGCTGCGCTACGAAGGGCGGCAGTTTATTCCGCTGGCGATCGACGGCCTGGCGAAGGACGTGCTTGGGCGGCGCTTTACCCTTGAAGGCCATCCACGTCTGGAGACCATTGCCCGCGCGGGTGACGTGGTGCGTTTCCCGGCGGACAGCGACTTGCCCGACCCGTACGACGGGCTGATCCCCGGACAGGAGAGCCTGAAGGTGCACGCCTGTATCGGCCTGCCGCTGTTTGCCGGGCAGAACCTGATTGGGGCGCTGACCCTCGACGGCCTGTCGCCGGACCAGTTCGATACTTTCAGCGATGAAGAGTTGCGCCTCATTGCGGCGCTGGCTGCCGGGGCGCTTAACAACGCGCTGCTGATTGAACAGCTGGAGAGCCAGAATATCCTTCCCGGCAGCCCGGCGGCGTTTGAGCAGGTCACGCACACGGAGATGATTGGCCTCTCTCCGGGCATGGCGCAGCTTAAAAAAGAGATTGAGATTGTTGCCGCGTCCGATTTGAACGTGCTGATATTCGGGGAGACCGGCACTGGCAAGGAGCTGGTGGCGAAGTCGATTCATGAAGCGTCGCCGCGCGCGGTCAATCCGCTGGTGTACCTCAACTGCGCCGCGCTGCCGGAAAGCGTGGCGGAAAGCGAATTGTTTGGTCACGTCAAAGGGGCGTTTACCGGCGCCATCAGCAACCGCAGCGGCAAGTTCGAAATGGCCGATAACGGTACGCTGTTTCTGGATGAAATCGGCGAGCTCTCTTTGTCGCTACAGGCCAAACTTTTGCGCGTATTGCAGTACGGCGATATCCAGCGCGTGGGGGATGACCGCAGCCACAGGGTGGACGTTCGCGTGCTGGCGGCGACGAACCGCGACCTGCGTGAAGCGGTGCTTGCCGGAAACTTCCGTGCTGACCTGTTCCACCGCCTTAGCGTGTTCCCGCTCACCGTGCCGCCGCTGCGCGAGCGCGGGGACGACGTGGTGCTGCTGGCGGGCTATTTCTGCGAACAGTGCCGTCTCAGGATGGGGCTTTCCCGCGTGGTGTTAAGCCCGGGGGCGAGGGCGCATCTGCTGAGCTACGGCTGGCCGGGCAACGTGCGCGAGCTGGAGCACGCGATTCACCGCGCGGTGGTGCTGGCGCGAGCGACGCGTTCGGGTGATGAAGTGGTGATCCACGCGCGGCATTTTGCGCTGCAGGATGAAACCGCACCGACGATTGCCCATGCAGCTCCGGAGATAACGAGCGAAAACCTGCGTGACGCGACAGAGGCGTTTCAGCGTCAGATGATTATCCGCGCGCTGGATCAGAACAACCGCAACTGGGCGGCGTGCGCCCGGGCGCTGGAGATGGACGTCGCCAACCTGCACCGGCTGGCGAAGCGTCTCGGGCTGAAAGGTTAGATAATCCCGGCCTGATAGAAATCCTGCAGGTTGATGGCGCCGCACAGCCTGCCGGTGTCATCCACCACCGGTGCGGCGGTGATTTTGCGCTTCATCAGCACCTCTTTGGCTTCAATGGCGCGGCTCTCGGCGTTCAGCGTCAGCCCGCCCTGGGTCATGGCGTCCGACACGTTTGTGTCCAGCTTGCCGCCGCCCACCAGCCAGCGGCGCAGGTCGCCGTCGGTGAATACGCCTTTGACGTACCCGTCATCATCGCACACCGCAACCAGCCCCAGACCGGTGCGGCTGAGCTCCAGCATCGCGTCCATGACGCTGGTATCGAGTTTGACCTGCGGAATGGCATCGTCGGTGCGCATCAGGTGGTGAACCTTGTTGAGCAGGCGTGCGCCGAGCGCGCCCGCCGGATGCGAACGGGCGAAATCTTCTTCGTTAAACCCACGCGCCTGCATCACCGCCATCGCCAGCGCGTCGCCCATCATCAGGGTGTTAACGGTGCTGGAGGTTGGGGCGAGGTGCATCGGACAGGCTTCACGCTCAACGGAAATATCCAGCGTTGCTTTGGCGGCCAGCGCCAGCGGCGAGCGGGATTTCCCGGTCATCGCCAGCAGGGCAACCGATTTTTCCTGCAGACGTGGAATAATGAGATCCAGCTCTTTCGCCGAACCGGAGTAGGAGATAAACAGCATCACGTCGCGGCTCTCAATCATTCCCAGATCGCCGTGCAGCGCTTCTGCAGGATGGACGAAAAAGGCCGGGGTGCCGGTGCTGGCCAGCGTCGCGGCAATCTTTTTGCCGATGTGTCCGGATTTACCGATGCCCGCCACGATCACTTTGCCTTCGCAGTGGATAATGGTGTTGGCGGCGCGGACAAAATCCTCGCCCAGACGTTCCGGCAGGCGGCTGGCTTCCTGCAGCTCCAGCATCAGCGTCTGGCGGCCCGTTTCTAACAGAAAATCACTCATCTCTCTCTCCGGTTACAATCACGTCGATGCCTTTCTCTTCCAGCGCTTTCCTGAACGCCGGGTCGATCCCCGCGTCGGTAATCAGCTTGTCGACGCTTTCCAGGCTACAGACAATGTTGGGGCTTTTGCGGCCAAACTTCGACGAGTCTGCCATCAAAATCACTTCCCGCGCGGCGTTGCACATGGCTTTACTGACGCTGAACACTTCGTTGAAGGTCGTGACGCCCGCGTTCAGATCGATGCCGTCGGTGCCCATGAACAGTTTATCAAAGCTGAAGTGGTCGAAGGCGTTCTCCGCCAGCTGGCCGTGAAATGAGGCCGATTTTTTGCGGAAGGTGCCGCCGGGCATCAGGATGGTCTGCTCGCTGTCGAACTCCGACAGGGCGTTAACGATATGCAGACTGTTGGTCATCACCGTGATGTTGTTAAAGCGGCTGAGCAGCGGGATCATCTGCAGGACGGTACTGCCGGCATCCAGAATGATGGAGTCGCCATCGTGGATAAATTTCACCGCCGCTTCGGCAATCAGCGCTTTCTGGTGGGTGTTGATCAGCGTTTTGTGATCGATAGGCGGATCGGCTTCGTCTTTATTGAGCACCACGCCGCCGTAAGTTCGTATGACGGCGCCAGAGTTTTCGAGCAATACGAGGTCCTTGCGTATCGTCGTGCCGGTGGTGTCAAAGTAGTGGGCCAGATCGTCTACCGAGCATTTTCCCTGCTTTTGCAGATGCTCAAGAATGGCCGCCTGGCGCTGACGAGGTTTCATAGGCGCTTCGTTCCTTAGATTGCGAAATGATAATTTCGCAAGTCTATAGCTTTCACAACGAAATTATCCATGTTTCAGATTAAGCGCTAATGATAGTGCATTCTGACAGAGTGGATCATGGGGAAAGATCACATCGGGCTGCAATTCCTGCAGCGAAATGCCGTTGATTGCCTGAATTTTCACCGGACGGGCAAAGACGGTCATGCCGCGCATGATGAGGGAATCGCAGACGTTGTTGTTTTCATCCAGCGCAATAGCCACGACGACGCGTGGTTTAAAGCGTCCGCCGGAACGTCCGACGCCGATGCGCCCTTTCTGACACAGGGCATCAAACGCGCGGTTAAACTGGTGGATTTGCCAGCCGCCGAACGCCATCTGGCAGAGCCAGGCGAGAGCGGCAACGGTGATGAGTGCGGTGACCATATCGGCTCCTTATTGTATTCCCTCTCCCTGTGGGAGAGGGTTAGGGTGAGGGCATCAGGCCGCTCGATCAGAACATCACCTGCCCGCCGGTGACGTTAATCGACTGTCCGGTGCAGTACGAGGCTTTCGGGCTGGCGTAAAACAGCAGCATGTTCAGCACGTCCTGGTAATCGCACCCGCGCTTGAGCGGCACTTTATCGATGTAGTACTGCTCCACTTCTTCCGCTTTGATGCCGAGCTTGGTGGCGTACTGCGGCAGCAGGGACTGGAACATCGGCGATTTCAACAGGTTGCCGAGCATCAGCGAGTGAACGGTAATGCCGTATTCGGCCAGATCCAGCGCCAGAGACTGCGTCAGCCCCACGCCGCCAAACTTCGCCGCGCTGTAGCCGGAGTTATGCTTGCTGCCCACTTTCCCCGATTTAGAGTTGATCTGAATGATGCGCCCCTGAATGCCGTCGCGGATCATCAGACGGGAAAACTCGCGGGCGCAGAGGAAATAGCCCACCAGATTCACCTGCAGCGAGCGGTCAAAATCCCCCAGCTCGAAATCGCTGATAAAGGCCGCTTTCGCAATACCCGCGCTGTAGACCAGCAGGTCGGTACGGCCAAAAATCTCGTCCACGCCGCGGGCCAGCGCCATCACGCTCTGCTCGCTGGTGGCGTCGGCGCCAAACCCGTACGCCATTCCTTCACCAAACTCGGTGTTGATGGTGTCCGCCACGCGGGCGGCTTTTTCACTCTGGATGTCCACTACCGCCACGCGGTAACCCTCTGCGGCAAGCCCACGGCAGAGGAACTCGCCTAAGGTTTGTCCCCCACCAATGACAACGGCAACCTGACTCATGTGTTTCTCCTTAATTACGCAACAAATTTTAACGTGCAGCCTGGGGTGACAGCCTGCGGAACCGGACCCGTTACGTGAACCGTGCCGGGATACTCCGCCTGCGGCTGGCCGTCGAAACGCAGGGTGATGTGGCCCAGCTCGCGCAGGTTTTGTTCTGCGACGTCGCCGACGGCGGTCACGGCATAGCGCGCCTCGCCCAGCTCCAGCTGGCTACCGGCCTTCAGCTCACCGTTCAGCTCGCCGTGGCAGTGGATGAAGCAAAACTCTTCGATATCCGCAGGCGCCCCTTCGCGAAAGGTGATCAGCATCTGGTCGCTCAGCGCGTCGGTGGCGCTCTGGCCGATGCGGGTAATGGTGGTCTGGTAAATCACGGTCATGGCAGGCACCTCTTATTGATAAATAAAGCCGGAAACAAACCAGGCAATCAGCACCGTTGGCGCGCCCGTCAGGAAGCGGCTCACCAGCACGGACGGCACGCCCACGCGCACGGTGTCCTGGCGCGCTTCGGCCAGCGACAGCCCCACAGGGATAAAGTCGCACGCCGCCTGGGCGTTAATGGCAAACAGGGCGGGCAGGGCGAGGTGCGGGGGAATGTTCCCCAGACCAATCTGCACGCCAATCAGCACGCCGATGACCTGGGCAATTACCGCGCCCGGGCCGAGGAACGGCGACAGCAGCGGGAAGGAGCAGATCAGCGCCAGCGTCACCAGCCCAAGCGGGTGGCTGGCGAGCGGGGCGAGCCCATGGGCAATCCAGTCGCCCAGGCCGGAGGCCATGATGATGCCGATCAGCGCCGAGACGAACGCCATAAACGGCAGAATGGTCTTCAGCACCGTGTCGATGGTGTCGCGCCCGGACTGGAACAGCACCGCCACGGCGGAACCCATGCCCATCCCGACTTTCGCCAGCAGGCCATCGCTCTGCTCGGTAATTTTTTTACTGGTGTCGTACTCGCGCGGAGCCGCTTTTTGCGGTGCAGACGTCCCCTTCACCAGGGTGATGTTGTCTTCCTTGACGCCCGAGACATAAATGTCCTCGAGGATGTACTGCGCCAGCGGGCCGGATTTCCCGGTGGAGTGAATATTTACCGTCGGAATGCGGCGCTTCGGATAGATACCGCAGCGCAGCGTGCCGCCGCAGTCGATCACCGCCACGCCGATTTCCGCCTCCGGTGGTTCCCCTTCTTTGAAGCCGTCGACCGCTTCCCAGCCGGTCAGCTCGCGCAGCCTGTCGACGATCGCCGGGCGGGTCCCTGCGGTGATGTAGACGATCTTTTTGCCTTCGGTGGCGTCGAACTCCAGCGGGCCGCCCCAGCCGCCTGTGCCTTTCTCAATGCGGATCCGGTTCATGCTGTGGCTCCTGAAAGATGGACCTTCTGTTCAAGCTGGATGCCCATTTTTTTCTCGAAAATGGCGGTGGTGAGGTCGGTCACCCAGCCGCGGAAGAAGTTGGTCACCAGACCGACCAGCAGGTAGCTCACCGCCAGCGGACCGAGCGGCAGGCCAAGCGTGGTAAGGCCGCTGGCGATCCCGAGATAAACGAACAGCTCGCCGGGGTTGATGTGCGGGAACAGGCCGTTCATCGAATGGCAGCTGTAGGAGGCGGCGGCGTAATAGCTCGGCTTGTACTTCTCAGGCATAAAGCGGCCGAGGCTTAAGGTCATCGGGTTACAGAACACAAAGGTACCGATGAACGGCAGTACCAGGTAGCGGGACAGCGGGTTTCCGGCGCAGCGCTGGGCGAAGCGTTCAATACGCTGCTGCCCGATAAAGTTAATCAGCGCGTTCATGATAACCAGCAGGCTGATCAGCAGGGGCAGGATCCCGGTCACCATGCCGGTGAACACTTCTCCGCCTTTCTGAAACAGCCCGATGAACCACTCGGCGCCGTGGGTGATGGTTTCTATCATTCTTCTCTCCTGTAGGGCGTTTGTTTTTGTCTATCTGCGGCTAATAATAATCACTTTGAAAGGTTTTAAAGTGTTAGTTAGATCTCACAATGAAAGAAAAATGTATTATTTTGAAAGTTAATTGACGTGGTGAATGATTTTCGGGGGAAAAAAGCACGGATTTGCGTTGGGGAGGTGCGTACCGCTTCCTTGAGGTGTTGAGGATGCTTTACCATACTGGGTTCTTATCGAACCCGTTAAATGGATGTCTCATGTTCAAGCGTCGTTATGCAGCGCTGTTGCCTGCGCTTATTCTGCTGTCTGCCTGTAGTAGCAAACCTAAGACCGAAGCCGTTCAGCAAACGGCGGGCGCGCCTTCCGGAGGATTCCTGCTGGAGCCGCAGCACAATATGATGCAGATGGGCGGCGACTTCGCGAATAACCCGGCGGCCGAGCAGTTCATCGATAAAATGGTGAGCAAACACGGCTTTGACAGACAGCAGCTGCACGAAATTTTGTCTCAGGCCAAGCGTCTGGACTACGTGCTGCGCCTGATGGACAGACAGGCGCCGACGGCCCAGGTGCCGAGCGGGCCAAACGGGGCGTGGCTGCGCTATCGCAAACAGTTCATTACCCCGGACAACGTGCAAAACGGCGTGGTGTTCTGGAATCAGTATGAAGAGGCGCTCAACCGCGCGTGGCAGGTGTACGGCGTACCGCCTGAAATCATCGTCGGGATTATCGGCGTGGAAACCCGCTGGGGCCGCGTGATGGGCAAAACCCGCATCCTTGACGCGCTGGCGACGCTCTCCTTTAACTATCCGCGCCGCGCGGAGTATTTCTCTTCCGAACTGGAAACCTTCCTGCTGATGGCGCGTAACGAACAGGACGATCCGCTCGATCTGAAAGGGTCGTTTGCCGGGGCGATGGGTTATGGCCAGTTTATGCCGTCGTCCTATAAACAGTATGCCGTCGACTTTAACGGAGATGGCCATATCAACCTGTGGGATCCGGTGGATGCCATCGGCAGCGTGGCGAACTACTTCAAAGCGCACGGCTGGGTGCCGGGCGGCCAGGTGGCGGTGCTGGCGAACGGTCAGGCGCCGGGGCTGGAAAACGGCTTCAAAACTAACTACAGCATTTCGCAGCTTTCCGCGGCAGGCTTAACGCCAACGCAGCCGCTGGGCAATGCACAGCAGGCGAGCCTGCTGCGTCTGGATGTCGGAACGGGCTATCAGTACTGGTACGGACTGCCGAACTTCTACACCATCACCCGCTATAACCACAGCACCCACTATGCGATGGCCGTATGGCAGCTGGGACTGGCGGTATCGCAGGCCCGCGTGCCGGCGGCGTCACCGTTTAGTCAGTAAGCTACCCCGACGGGTAGGCCGGCAACGCCGCCACCCGGCATGGCTGCGCACACGGTGCGGCCTGTTGCCCTCTCCCACGGGAGAGGGCGTTTTGCAGAAACATTTCGCCACACTCCCTTTTCAAACCTGCCATTTACATCTTAACCATCTTTCATTATTGTTATGTTATAACATTTGAATTGGTGTCGAGATGTCAAGGTCCCTTTTTTCTCTGTCTGCTCCGGTTCGGCTTTTGCTGGTGCTGGTGCTTATTGTCTTTATTGGGCTGGCCGTGCGCTGGGCGGTGGCGTTGCCGTGATTGTGATGAATGAACTGGTCGCGGGTTATGATCGCCAGCCCGTGACGCGGCCCCTCTCGGGCACGATTGAGCGCGGAAGCATGACCGCGATTGTCGGCGCTAACGGCTGCGGGAAATCCACCTTACTGAAAACGCTCGCCGGGTTTATCCCGCCCGTCAGCGGCAGTTTTCGCTGGCAGGGAAAGCGACCGGTGATTGGCTGGCTGGCACAGCGCCACGCGCTGGAGGCGCAGTTTCCGCTGACCGTTCGCGATGTCGTCAGCATGGGCTGCTGGCCGGGCATTTCGCTGCTTTCCGGGTTTTGTCGCGAAACGCGGTTGCGTATTGCCAGCGCGCTTGAGCGGGTCGGGCTGGAATCCATGGCGTTATCCACCATCGATGAGCTCTCCGGCGGCCAGTTCCAGCGCATGCTGTTTGCCCGCGTCCTGGTGCAGCAGGCGCCGCTGGTGATGCTGGATGAGCCCTTTACCGGGGTCGATGAGGCCACCTGCAACGTGCTGATGGATGTGATGCTGGAGATGTATATGCAGGGGCAAACGCTGCTCGCGGTACTGCACGACAGCGAGCGCGTGTCGCGCCATTTCCCGCAGACGTTACGGCTGGATGCTGACGTTCCTCAATGGAAAACCGAGCGGGTGAGGGTGGCATGATCTGGCATCTCTTTTTTCAGCCGTTTATCGAGTACGGCTTTATGCGTCGCGCGCTGGTGGTTTGCCTGGCGCTCTCGGTCAGCACCACCGTGCTTGGCGTGTTTCTTCAGCTGCGCCGGATGAGCCTGATGGGCGATGCCCTTTCGCACGCCATTTTACCGGGCGTCGCCGTGGGATACCTGCTCAGCGGTATGTCGCTGCTGGCGATGAGTATCGGCGGTTTTATCGCGGGCATTACCGTGGCGCTGCTGGCCGGTCTGGTCAGCCGACGCACGCCGCTTAAGGAAGATGCCAGCTTTGCCGGGTTTTATCTCGGCTCACTGGCGCTGGGGGTCACGCTGGTATCGCTTCGTGGGTCGAATGTCGATCTGCTGCATTTGCTGTTTGGCTCCATCCTCGCCGTGGACAACGACGCCGCGCTGTTTGTCACGGGCGTGTGCATGTTCACCCTTATTGTGCTGGCGATGTTCTATCGCGGGCTGGTTACCGAAGCGTTTGACACCGCCTGGCTACAGGTGAACGCCCGCTGGCTGCCCGGCCTGCTGCACGGACTGTTTCTGGCGCTGCTGGTCCTTAACCTGGTGGCCGGTTTTCAGGTGCTCGGCACGCTGATGGCCGTTGGTCAGATGATGCTGCCGGCTGTGGCGGCTCGCTGCTGGGTACGCACGCTACCGGCGTTACTCCTGATGGCGGGCATCAGCGGTATTTTTTGCGCATGGCTGGGGTTGAGCCTCTCCTGGGCGATGAGTCTTCCAGCCGGGCCATCCATCGTGCTCACCGCCAGCGCGCTGTTCTTTATTTCCATTTTATTGGGTACGCGAAGCAGGCTCGCTGGCAGTCTGCGGGCGTATTTTTAACGCAAGGGGAAACGATGAAACGTACAGGATTAGTAGTGGCGCTCGCGCTGGGGATGATGTCGCACGGCGTCATGGCGAAAACGCTGAATGTGGTCACCAGCTTTTCGATACTGGGGGATATCACCCAGGAGGTGGGCGGTGATCACGTGAAGGTGACGACGCTGGTGGGGCCGGACGGCGATCCGCATACCTTCGAGCCGTCGCCGAAAGACAGCGCGGCGCTGAGCAAGGCCGATGTGGTGGTGGTAAACGGCCTGGGGCTGGAGGGCTGGCTTGACCGTCTGGTGAAGGCCTCCGGGTTCAAAGGACAGCTGGTCGTCGCCTCAACCGGGGTGAAAACCCACACGCTTGAGGAAGATGGAAAGACCGTGACCGATCCGCACGCGTGGAACAGCGCGGCGAACGGGGCGCTGTATGCACAAAATATTCTGAACGGGCTGGTGAAAGCCGATCCGCAGGACCAAGCCGCGCTGGAAGCCTCCGGTAAACCCTATATCACGCAGCTTAACCAGCTGGATAGCTGGGCCAAAACGCGCTTTAGCCAGATCCCGCAGGCGAAGCGTAACGTGTTGACCAGCCATGACGCGTTCGGCTATTTCAGCCGTGCCTACGGCGTGAGGTTTATGGCGCCGCAGGGGCTGTCGTCTGAGAGCGAGGCCAGCGCGGCGCAGGTCGCCGAGATTATCAATCAGATCAAAGCCGACGGCGTAAAAACCTGGTTTATGGAAAATCAGCTCGATCCGCGTCTGGTGAAGCAAATTGCGTCGGCGACGGGCGCGCAGCCGGGGGGCGAGCTTTACCCCGAAGCGCTGTCGGCCAAAGGCGGGGTGGCAGACACCTACGTTAAGGCGTTTCGCCACAATGTGAATACGCTCGCCAACAGCATGAAATAACTTTTCCACGGCCGGTGCGCCCGCACCGGCTTTTTTCTGAAGCTCCCTCGTAAAACCCGAAGCGCGTCCCCACATCTGACGAGAAAGTGCTATCTTGTGCTGCACGTTTTTCTGATGCCTGGAGCGAGAATGACTGACCATGAATTGATGCAGCTTAGTGAGATCGTTGGCCTGGCGCTTAAGCAGCGTGGGGCGACAATCACCACCGCGGAATCCTGCACCGGCGGCTGGGTGGCGAAAGTGATTACCGATATTGCCGGCAGTTCCGCCTGGTTTGAACGCGGTTTTGTGACCTACAGTAACGAAGCTAAAGCACAGATGATTGGCGTGCGCGAATCCACGCTGGAACAGCACGGCGCGGTCAGCGAACCGGTGGTCATCGAGATGGCGATTGGCGCGCTCAAAGCGGCGCGGGCAGATTACGCGATTTCCATTAGCGGCATCGCGGGGCCGGACGGCGGCAGCGACGTGAAGCCTGTTGGCACCGTCTGGTTTGGGTTTGCCACGTCTAAAGGCGAAGGCATCACCCGCCGGGAGTGCTTCAGCGGCGATCGCGAAAACGTGCGCCGTCAGGCAACGGAATATGCGTTAAAAACGCTCTGGCAACAATTTCTACAAAACACTTGATACTGTATGACCATACAGTATAATTGCACCAACAGAACAGAAATCCACGGTGAAGCACAGTCGCTTCTCCCGGCATGACAGGAGTAATAATGGCTATCGACGAAAACAAACAGAAAGCGTTGGCGGCAGCACTGGGCCAGATCGAAAAGCAATTCGGTAAAGGCTCCATCATGCGCCTGGGTGAAGACCGTACCATGGATGTGGAAACGATCTCCACCGGTTCGCTTTCTCTGGATATCGCGCTGGGCGCGGGCGGCCTGCCAATGGGTCGTATCGTAGAGATCTACGGGCCAGAATCCTCCGGTAAAACTACCCTGACGCTGCAGGTGATTGCTGCGGCACAGCGCGAAGGTAAAACCTGTGCGTTTATCGATGCCGAGCACGCGCTGGATCCTGTTTATGCGCGTAAGCTGGGCGTGGACATCGACAACCTGCTGTGTTCTCAGCCGGACACCGGTGAGCAGGCGCTGGAAATTTGTGACGCGCTGGCGCGCTCCGGTGCGGTTGACGTTATCGTGGTTGACTCCGTTGCCGCACTGACGCCAAAAGCGGAAATCGAAGGTGAAATCGGCGACTCTCACATGGGCCTCGCGGCACGTATGATGAGCCAGGCGATGCGTAAGCTGGCCGGTAACCTGAAGCAGTCGAACACGCTGCTGATCTTCATCAACCAGATCCGTATGAAAATTGGTGTGATGTTCGGTAACCCGGAAACCACAACCGGGGGTAACGCCCTGAAATTCTACGCGTCTGTCCGTCTGGATATCCGCCGTATCGGTGCGGTGAAAGAGGGTGAAAACGTCGTCGGTAGCGAAACCCGCGTCAAGGTTGTGAAGAACAAAATCGCTGCGCCGTTCAAGCAGGCTGAGTTCCAGATCCTCTACGGCGAAGGTATTAACTTCTTCGGTGAGTTGGTTGACCTGGGCGTGAAAGAGAAGCTGATTGAAAAAGCGGGCGCCTGGTACAGCTACAACGGTGACAAGATTGGTCAGGGTAAAGCGAATGCCATCTCCTGGCTGAAAGAGAACCCGGCTGCGGCGAAAGAGATTGAGAAGAAGGTGCGCGAGCTTCTGCTGAACAACCAGGACTCCAAACCTGATTTCGTAGTCGATGCTGCGGATGCTGAAGAAACCAACGAAGACTTTTAAGTCTCTCGTGTAAAGATGAAGGGCTGCTGATGCGGCCCTTTTTGCATTTCTGAATCAGCAGGTTTTTTTATGAGTGAACCGACAACACGTCGACCCGCGTATGCACGCCTACTGGATCGCGCGGTGCGCATCCTGGCCGTCCGTGACCACAGTGAACAGGAGCTGCGGCGAAAACTGTCGGCACCGGTGATGAGTAAAAACGGCCCGGAAGAGATTGATGCCACCGCGGAAGATTATGACCGCGTCATTGCATGGTGCTATGAGCATCGCTATCTTGATGACGAGCGTTTTGCCTCGCGGTTTCTCGCCAGCCGTGGCCGCAAGGGATACGGGCCCGCGCGCATCCGGCAGGAGCTGAACCAGAAAGGGGTGGCCCGGGAGTCCATCGAAAAAGCGATGCGCGAATGCGACATTGACTGGTGCGAGCTGGCAAAAGAGCAGGCCATTCGTAAGTACGGCGAACCGCTGCCGCGTGAATTTTCAGAAAAAGTCAAAATCCAGCGCTTTTTGCTCTACCGCGGCTTTCTGATGGAAGATATTCAGGATATCTGGCGTAATTTTGCCGATTGAACGCATGCGGGATTTTACTTCCCACCAAAGAAAACTTATCTTATTCCCACTTTTTCCAGTAGCTGGTCTGTCCAACGGTTTACCGACACAGGCTGGCTACGACATTTCGTTAGCTTGATTTCAGGATAATTATGAGCAAGAGCACCGCTGAGATCCGTCAGGCGTTTCTCGATTTTTTCCATAGTAAGGGACACCAGGTTGTTGCCAGCAGCTCCCTGGTACCGAACAACGATCCGACTCTGCTGTTTACCAACGCCGGGATGAACCAGTTCAAGGATGTATTCCTTGGTCTCGACAAGCGTAATTATTCCCGCGCCACAACCTCACAGCGTTGCGTGCGTGCGGGCGGTAAACACAACGACCTGGAAAACGTCGGTTACACCGCGCGTCACCACACCTTCTTCGAAATGCTGGGTAACTTCAGCTTCGGCGACTACTTCAAACACGATGCCATCCAGTATGCGTGGGAACTGCTGACCGGTGAAAACTGGTTCAACCTGCCGAAAGAGCGTCTGTGGGTTACCGTCTATGAAACCGATGACGAAGCCTACGAAATCTGGGAAAAAGAGGTCGGGATCCCGCGCGAGCGTATTATTCGCATCGGTGATAACAAAGGCGCGCCATACGCGTCCGATAACTTCTGGCAGATGGGTGATACCGGTCCTTGCGGTCCGTGCACCGAGATCTTCTACGATCACGGCGACCACATCTGGGGTGGCCCTCCAGGTAGCCCGGAAGAAGACGGTGATCGCTACATTGAGATCTGGAACATCGTCTTCATGCAGTTCAACCGTCAGGCCGACGGTACCATGGAGCCGCTGCCGAAGCCGTCCGTTGATACCGGTATGGGTCTGGAGCGTATTGCCGCGGTACTGCAGCACGTTAACTCCAACTATAAGATTGACCTGTTCAGCACCCTGATCAAAGCCGTTGCCGAAGTGACCGGTGCGACCGATCTGAACAACAAATCGCTGCGCGTTATCGCTGACCACATTCGTTCCTGCGCGTTCCTGATTGCCGACGGCGTTATTCCGTCGAATGAAAACCGTGGCTACGTGCTGCGTCGTATCATTCGTCGTGCCATCCGTCACGGCAACATGCTGGGCGCGAAGGACACCTTCTTCTATAAACTCGTTGGGCCACTGATTGGCGTGATGGGGTCAGCCGGTGACGAGCTGAAACGCCAGCAGGCGCAGGTAGAGCAGGTTCTGAAAACCGAAGAAGAGCAGTTTGCCCGTACGCTGGAGCGCGGTCTGGCGCTGCTGGACGAAGAGCTGGCGAAACTTAAGGGCGACACGCTGGATGGCGAAACCGCTTTCCGCCTGTACGACACCTACGGCTTCCCGGTTGACCTGACGGCGGACGTTTGCCGCGAGCGCAACATCAAAGTTGACGAAGCGGGCTTCGAAGCCGCGATGGAAGAGCAGCGTCGTCGCGCGCGCGAGTCCAGCGGTTTCGGTGCAGACTACAACGCGATGATCCGCGTTGATAGCGCGTCTGAATTCAAAGGCTATGAGGCGCTGGAACTGACCGGCAAAGTGACCGCTCTGTTTGTTGACGGTAAAGCCGTAGACAGCATCAGCGCGGGCCAGGAAGCCGTAGTCATTCTGGACAAAACGCCGTTCTACGCCGAATCCGGCGGTCAGGTTGGCGATAAAGGCGAACTGAAAGGCAATGGCTTTAGCTTCAGCGTGACCGACACCCAAAAATACGGTCAGGCGATTGGTCACCAGGGCAAACTGGTTTCCGGTTCTCTGAAAGTGGGCGAGGGCGTCCAGGCTAACGTTGATGAAGCTCGCCGCGCGCGCATTCGTCTGAACCACTCGGCAACCCACCTGATGCACGCTGCCCTGCGCGACGTACTCGGTACCCATGTTGCACAGAAAGGTTCTCTGGTTAACGACAAAGTGCTGCGCTTCGACTTCTCGCATTTTGAAGCGATGAAGCCGTCTGAAATCCGTGCGGTGGAAGATCTGGTGAACGCGCAGATCCGTCGTAACCTGCCAATCGAGACCCATATCATGGATCTCGAGGACGCGAAGAAAAAAGGTGCGATGGCGCTGTTTGGCGAGAAATATGACGAGCGCGTTCGCGTGCTGAGCATGGGCGACTTCTCTACCGAGCTGTGCGGCGGTACGCACGCCTCGCGCACCGGTGATATCGGCCTGTTCCGCATTGTTTCCGAGTCGGGAACGGCGGCAGGTGTGCGTCGTATTGAAGCGGTGACCGGTGAAGGTGCGATTGCCAGCCTGCATGCGCAGAGCGATCAGCTGCACGACATCGCGCAGCTGCTGAAAGGCGATAGCCAGAACCTGGGCGAGAAAGTGCGCGTTGCGCTGGATCGCACGCGTCAGCTGGAAAAAGAGCTGCAGCAGCTGAAAGAGCAGGCTGCGGCGCAGGAGAGTGCAAACCTCTCCAGCAAGGCTGTAGACATTAAGGGCGTCAAACTGCTGGTCAGCGATCTGGCGGGCGTTGAGCCTAAGATGCTGCGTACTATGGTCGACGATCTCAAGAACCAGCTTGGTTCTACTGTTATCGTGCTGGCGACAGTGGCAGAAGGTAAGGTTTCTCTGATTGCGGGCGTCTCTAAGGATGTGACCGACCGCGTCAAAGCAGGGGAACTGATTGGTATGGTCGCCCAGCAGGTGGGTGGCAAAGGTGGCGGTCGTCCGGACATGGCGCAAGCCGGTGGTACGGATGCGGCGGCACTTCCTGCGGCATTGGCCAGCGTTGAAAGCTGGGTAAGCGCAAAACTGTAATAACTACAAAGCACAAGCAGACGCCATCGCGGTAACGTTATGGCGTCTTGTTCACTGCACTATCGATAACGATAAAGTCAGGTTGAGTTTGTGTATATCGGCTAAACTTACGTTTAACAGAATGTGATGCCGTGACTGCTTACACTTTACGTGTTTGTCATCGCTTACTTTTTGGCGTTATATGATGGATAATGCCGGGATACAAGAGACCCGACTCTTTTAATCTTTCAAGGAGCAAAGAATGCTGATTCTGACTCGTCGAGTTGGTGAGACCCTCATGATTGGGGATGAGGTCACCGTGACAGTTTTAGGGGTAAAGGGTAACCAGGTACGTATTGGTGTTAACGCTCCTAAAGAAGTATCTGTCCACCGTGAAGAGATCTACCAGCGTATCCAGGCTGAAAAATCCCAGCAGTCCAGTTACTGATATTGTCGCGTCTCGCTGTCGGGCGAGACGCAACCCTCCCGCTATTTTTCCTGCTCAAAGTTACCGTTTAATTTCAATCGCTCTCTTTTTAACCACTCCGCTACCCTTATCTCGTCCCAACACTGTCCTTTCTGCATCAGTTTTCTGTGAAGATGTCTGCAAAATCCGCTTATAAAACACCCTCTTTGCGGCTTTTACATGCGAATTGCGTGTGATTTGTGCAAACGATAAAAGCTTTTGGAAAATTGTTTGACTTATAAGTCCCAGAAAGTAATATATGCGCCACGCAGCGACGAGAAGCTCTTAACGAGTTGCTCGGAGCACTCGAAAGAGGCGTTGTGTGGTGAGGTGGCCGAGAGGCTGAAGGCGCTCCCCTGCTAAGGGAGTATGCGGTCAAAAGCTGCATCCGGGGTTCGAATCCCCGCCTCACCGCCATTTTGCATCCGTAGCTCAGCTGGATAGAGTACTCGGCTACGAACCGAGCGGTCGGAGGTTCGAATCCTCCCGGATGCACCATCTATTACTTCATATTGCTTTCGAAGTGATATGAATATCGAGCAGTACAGTAGTAAATCCCGATGCATCCGTAGCTCAGCTGGATAGAGTACTCGGCTACGAACCGAGCGGTCGGAGGTTCGAATCCTCCCGGATGCACCATATTCTCCGAGATAACAGCAAGGCTGTTGTTTCAAGGTCTGCGGATTAACCGCGAGTACCAGGGAGGATAACGTTGCTTTAGCAACGGCCCGAAGGGCGAGGCGCAGCCGAGTAATCCTCCCGGATGCACCATTTACTATTTCTGAAAGCAGTACCCTGATGCATCCGTAGCTCAGCTGGATAGAGTACTCGGCTACGAACCGAGCGGTCGGAGGTTCGAATCCTCCCGGATGCACCATATTCTCC
Source organism: Enterobacter sp. SGAir0187 (assembly GCF_002952735.2). Taxonomy (NCBI): domain Bacteria; kingdom Pseudomonadati; phylum Pseudomonadota; class Gammaproteobacteria; order Enterobacterales; family Enterobacteriaceae; genus Enterobacter; species Enterobacter sp. SGAir0187. Next base: position 3,608,085 of record NZ_CP025034.2, read on the forward strand.
GAGATAATAGCCACGCTATTGTTTCAAGGTCTGCGGGTTAATCGCAAGCACTAGGGAGGATAACGTTGCTTTAGCAACGGCCCGAAGGGCGAGGCGCAGCCGAGTAATCCTCCCGGATGCACCATTACTGTTTCTAAAAGCATTTCCCGATGCATCCGTAGCTCAGCTGGATAGAGTACTCGGCTACGAACCGAGCGGTCGGAGGTTCGAATCCTCCCGGATGCACCATCTCTTCTGCCTTTCCCTTCGATGTTTAGTTCTTAATCACTCTCGTTGTTATCATTTCGCAATCAGCGACAAAAACCACCATTTACGATAAAGTAATGCTTTGTTAATCGGTTAGCGAGAGCACGATGTACGCACAGTATGACGGTTTGATCTTCGATATGGATGGTACCCTTCTGGATACCGAACCCACGCATCGTCAAGCCTGGACCGACGTCCTGGGCCGCTACGGTATGCGTTTCGACCTTCAGGCGATGATCGCCCTCAACGGCTCTCCAACCTGGCGTATTGCACAGGCCGTGATTGAACTGAATCAGGCCGATCTCGACCCGCACCTGCTCGCACGCGAAAAAACCGATGCGGTAAAAGCCATGCTTTTAGATACCGTACGTCCTTTGCCACTGATTGATGTGGTAAAAGAGTGGCACGGGCGTCGCCCGATGTCGGTGGGGACGGGCAGCGAAAGCGCGATTGCAGAGGCATTACTCAATCATCTTGGCCTGCGCCACTATTTCTCTGCCGTGGTTGCCGCCGATCATGTTAAACATCACAAGCCTGCACCGGACACTTTCCTGCTCTGCGCAGAATTAATGGGCGTCCCGGCGGCAAAATGCGTCGTGTTTGAAGACGCCGATTTCGGCATCCAGGCCGCGCGTGATGCTGGAATGGATGCGGTGGATGTGCGCTTACTGTGAGTGACGCGCTGTCACTTGCCTCATTATTCGCCAGCAGTTTTCTCAGCGCCACGCTGTTACCGGGCAATTCGGAAGTGGTGCTGGTGGCGATGCTGTTGTCCGGCGTGAGTCAGCCCTGGCTGCTTGTAGTAATAGCAACAATGGGTAATAGCCTTGGAGGGCTGACTAACGTTATTCTTGGGCGTTTCTTTCCGCTGCGTGAAAAATCGCGCTGGCAGGAAAAGGCAGTCGGCTGGCTAAAACGCTATGGCGCTGCCACGCTGTTATTAAGCTGGATGCCTGTAATAGGCGATTTACTGTGTCTGCTGGCGGGATGGATGCGCATCTCCTGGGGACCGGTGCTCTTTTTTTTGTGCCTTGGCAAGGCGTTGCGTTATGTCCTCGTGGCATGGGCAACGCTGCAGGGTATGACGTGGTGGCACTAATTGGTGGAATGAATACGCGACCTTCAATCGTCAACCATTACAATTATGCTGAGTAACATTACTTTGACAGGCGGGAGGTCAATTTGATCCCGGACGTATCTCAGGCGCTGGCCTGGCTGGAAAACCACCCTCAGGCATTGAAGGGTATTCAGCGTGGTCTCGAGCGTGAAACGCTGCGCGTTAACGCGGACGGCAGTTTAGCGACAACGGGTCACCCGAAGGCGTTAGGCTCGGCGCTGACACATAAATGGATCACAACCGATTTCGCTGAAGCGCTGCTGGAGTTCATCACCCCAGTAGAGGGTGATATTGATCATATGCTGACGATCATGCGCGATATTCATCGCTACACCGCGCGCAACCTGGGCGACGAGCGCATGTGGCCCCTCAGCATGCCGTGCTATATCGAGCAGGGCCAGGAGATTGAGCTGGCACAGTACGGCACGTCAAATATCGGCCGGCTGAAAACGCTTTACCGTGAGGGGCTGAAAAACCGCTACGGCGCGTTGATGCAGACCATCTCTGGCGTGCACTACAACTTCTCGTTGCCGATGGCTTTCTGGGAAGCGAAATGCGGTGAAACGGATAAAGACGCCATCTCAGCAGGCTACTTCCGCCTGATCCGAAACTATTACCGTTTCGGCTGGGTGATCCCGTATCTGTTCGGCGCATCGCCTGCTATTTGCTCATCCTTCCTGCAGGGAAAACCGACGACGCTGCCGTTCGAGAAGACTGACTGCGGAATGTACTATCTTCCGTACGCCACCTCTCTGCGCCTGAGCGATCTCGGCTATACCAATAAATCGCAAAGCAATCTCGGTATTACGTTTAACGAATTGCACGAATATGTGGCAGGATTGAAGCGGGCGATCAAAACCCCGTCAGAAGAGTACGAGAAAATCGGCCTCGAAAAAGACGGTAAGCGTTTGCAGATCAACAGCAATGTGCTGCAGATTGAAAACGAGCTGTATGCGCCTATTCGTCCTAAGCGCGTGACGCGCAGCGGGGAAACCCCGTCGGATGCGCTGCAGCGCGGCGGGATCGAATACATTGAAGTGCGCTCGCTGGATATCAACCCGTTCTCACCGATTGGCGTTGATGAACAGCAGATTCGCTTCCTGGATCTGTTTATGGTCTGGTGCGTGCTGGCGGATGCGCCGGAAATGAGTTCAGACGAACTGCTCTGTACCCGTACAAACTGGAACCGCGTGATACTGGAAGGGCGTAAGCCGGGTCTGACGCTGGGTATCGGTTGCGAAACGGCACAGTTCCCGCTGACGAAAGTCGGCAAAGATCTGTTCCGCGATCTGAAGCGTGTTGCCCGGACGATGGACAGCATCGACGGCGGGGATGCGTATCAACAGATTTGCGACCAGCTGGTGGAATGCTTTGATAACCCGGAACTGACGTTCTCAGCACGCATTCTGCGTTCTATGATTGATCAGGGCATTGGTGGTACGGGGCGTTCACTCTCGGCGGAGTACCGTGAGATGCTGATCCAGGAGCCGTTAGAAATCCTGAGCGAAGCAGATTTTGTCGCGGAACGCGAAGCGTCCGTTGTGCGTCAGAAAGAGGTTGAAGCGGCGGATACCGAGTCGTTTGAGGCGTTTCTGGCGAAGCAGGCTTAAGCAGAAAAGAAAAAGGCCACATCGCTGTGGCCAAAATATACATCTCTGAATTCAGGGATGATGATAACAAATGCGCGTCTTTCATATACTCAGACGCGCATTCTGTAGAAGAGTTCAGTTTATTTTAAAAAAAATCACTATCGGAGGTGACGTATGCCGTTATTAGATAGCTTTACTGTCGACCATACCCGTATGGAAGCACCTGCAGTCCGCGTGGCGAAGACCATGCACACCCCGCACGGCGACACGATCACCGTCTTCGATCTGCGTTTCTGCGTGCCAAACAAAGAAGTGATGCCGGAGAAAGGCATTCATACGCTGGAACACCTGTTCGCTGGCTTCATGCGTGACCACCTGAACGGCAACGGCGTTGAGATCATTGATATCTCTCCGATGGGCTGCCGTACCGGTTTCTACATGAGCCTGATTGGTCAGCCTGAAGAGAAACGTGTGGCAGATGCCTGGAAAGCGGCCATGCAGGACGTGCTGAAGGTGAAAGAGCAGAACCAGATCCCAGAGCTGAACGTTTACCAGTGCGGCACCTACCAGATGCACTCTCTGGAAGAAGCGCAGGAGATCGCGCGCCACATCATCGAGCGTGATGTTCGTGTGAACAGCAACGAAGAGCTGGCCCTGCCGAAAGAAAAACTGCAGGAACTGCACATCTAGTGCACCTTTTCCCTCTCCCTCAGGGAGAGGGTAGGGTGAGGGTTGTTTAATGCCATGACCACAACCTTAACCTTCTCCTTTACCCACCGTCCCCTCGTTCCGTTTGCCCATGATTATGTTCATGGTGACAGCGAACCCTGGCACAAGCACGACTGCGCGCAGTTGCTGCACACCCTGAGCGGCGTGGTACGGGTGGATACCGCATCGGGCTGTTGGGTTGTGCCTCCCGGTCGCGGCGTCTGGCTGCCTGCGGGCACGCAGCATTCCCTGCGCATTACCGGCAACGTGGCGGCGCGAACGCTGTTTATCGATCCGCTGGCGCGGGCCGATCTCCCGGCCACCTGCCAGATCGTGCAGATAACGCCGCTGCTGCGCGAGCTGATCCTCGTCTGCCTTGCTTTACCTGAATCGTACTCACCCGGAAGCCGGGATGAGCGCGTCTATGAGCTCATTCTCGATGAAATCCGCACTATGCCGGTGCTGCCGTTTCACCTGCCGGAGCCGGAAAGCGAGGCGCTACGTCGCCTGTGCCTGCAAATCCGCCAAAAACCGGGGGAAAGCTGGAGCAGCGCGCAGGCTGCGAGCATGATGAACATGAGCGAGCGCACCCTGAACCGCCATTTTCAGCAGCAGACGGGTTTAAGCTACGGAGAGTGGCTGAGACGGGCGCGTCTGCTGGAGGCCTTAGTGCGGCTGGCGCAGGGCCAGCCGGTATTACGCGTGGCGCTGGATCTGGGCTACGGCAGCCACAGCGCCTTTACGGCCATGTTCCGTCGGGTGATGGGCGTCTCCCCCAGCGATTACTTTAAGAACGACTGACGGCGTTAAAGAGCGCCTGAAGCGACGCGCGCGCCACGTCGCTGTCAATGCCCACGCCCCAGCGGCTGCTGCCGTCCTGGAACAGACAGCGGATGTAGGCCACCGAGCGGCTGTCGCTGCGTTCACCTAACGTATGCTCGTGATAATCTTTAATCACGAACGGGGCGGTGACCCAGCGGCTCAGGCCCTGCGCGGCGGCGGAGAGCAGACCGTTGCCCTGACCTTCCAGCTGGCGCGTTCCTCCCTGTGTGACGACGCTGGCCGTCAAACGCAGCTGGCCATCCTGTTGGCTATCGCTGCGGTAGGATTGCAGCGCATAGTGCGGCGTTGCCACCAGGCCGTAGCGGGTGCGGAACAGTTGCCACAGCGCATTTTGCGTCATCTCTTTTCCGTGACGATCGGTTTCCTGCTGCACGTGCTGGCTGAAATCCTGCTGCAGGGCGCGGGGCAGTTTCAGACCATGATTCTGTTCGATCAGCCACGCGCTGCCGCTTTTCCCTGACTGGCTGTTCACGCGTATCACCGCTTCGTAGGTGCAGCCGATATCCTGGGGATCGACGGGCAGGTAGGGCATCTCCCAGCGATCGCCAGGCCTGCGGGCATCAAAGCCTTTTTTGATTGCGTCCTGGTGCGAGCCGGAGAAGGCGGTATAGGCCAGCCGTCCCGCCCACGGATGGCGCGGGTGCACCGGCAGCTGATTGCAGGTTTCCACCACTTCCACCACCCGATTCATATCGCTAAAGTCCAGATTCGGGCTAACCCCCTGGCTGTAGAGGTTCATTGCCAGCGTCACCAGGCAGACGTTGCCCGTACGTTCCCCGTTACCAAACAGACAGCCCTCCACGCGGTCAGCCCCTGCCATTACGGCCAGCTCCGCGCAGGCAACGCCGGTACCGCGGTCGTTATGCGGATGCACGCTGATGCAAACATCGCGGCGGCGGCTGAAGTGGCGGCAGAAATACTCGATCTGGTCGGCATAGACGTTCGGCGTGCTCACTTCTACGGTGGCAGGTAAGTTGATCACCATAGGCCGCTCGTCGCACGGCTGCCAGATTTCCGCCACGGCTTCACAAATCTCCAGCGCAAACTCTGGTTCGGTAAAGCAGAAGGTTTCCGGGGAATATTCATATTGCCAGCGGGTGTCGGGATTTTCCTCACACAGCTGGCGAATAAGCCGCGTCGAGCGCGTCGCCAGCTCAACGATTTGCGCTTTCTCCATGCCGAAGACCAGGCGGCGGAACAGCGGGGCGGTGGCGTTATACAGGTGGACGGTGGCCTGCTTCGCGCCGCGCAGGGATTCAAAAGTACGATGGATGAGATCTTCCCGCGCCTGTGTTAATACCTGAATCGTGACGTCATCCGGAATGCGGTTCTCTTCGATAAGCTGGCGGACAAAGTTGAAGTCGGTCTGCGAGGCGGACGGGAAGGCGACCTCAATCTCTTTAAATCCGCAGCTCAGCAGCAAATCCCAGAACTGCAGCTTGCGCGCGCTGTCCATCGGCTCGGCAAGCGCCTGGTTGCCGTCGCGCAGGTCGGTCGAGAGCCAGCGCGGCGCGCGGGTGATGCGTTGTTCCGGCCAGCGACGGTCGGGCAGGGAAAGGGTGGGATAGGGTTGGTACTTGTCGGCGGGTGTGTTCAGCATGATGCGCTCCTGTTGTCTTTTCACTATCGTGAATCGATTTCAGGCGCGCTGCTTTATCGGCACTGACAATGGCTGTCGCGTTCTGGACACGGTGCGGTTTTTTGCCGGATGGCGGCTACGCCTTATCCGGCCTACGTTCGTAGGTCCGGTAAGCGTAGCGCCACCGGGCAACCGTCGCACAGAACGAGCAACCCGCGCACAAGACTAGTGCGCGCCGCCACCGCCGCCACCGGCACCAAACGGCGGTCTGGCAAACCACACCAGCCCCAGCAGGACGATGAAGATCCCTGCTGATATCCAGAAAATCTCGTTGGCCGAGATAATCAGCCCCTGGTTGGTGATCTGCTGGGCAATCCAACCTGACGCCTGCTGCTCCGTCATCCCCATTCCCTGAAGCTGGTTGTACATTTCGCGGGAGTTCGGGTTGAACGGGTTCACCGCTTCGGTCAGCTGCGCGTGGTGCATCGATTCGCGGTTCGTCCACAGGGTGGTGGTGATCGACGTCCCGATGGAGCCCGCCAGCGTACGGGTGAAGTTCGACAGGCTCGACGCGGCCGCCAGACGCTCGGGCGGTAAGCCAGAGAGCGTGATGGTGGTCAGCGGCATAAAGAAGCACGCCACCGCGAAGCCCTGAATGAACTGTGGCCACGCCGAGGCGCCAAAGTCCATTCCCGGCTCAAAGGTATACGCACGCCAGTAGAAGCACACCGCATACATGATGAAGCTGAACGTCACCAGCCGACGCATGTCGAGCTTATGGGCGAAGCGGCCAATTATCGGCGACAGCAGGACCGGGATCACCCCGACAGGTGCCGACGCCAGACCCGCCCAGGTGGCGGTATAGCCATACACCTCCTGCAACAGCTGCGGCAGCAGAACAATCGCGCCGAAGTAGAGCATATAGGCGAGGCTGATACACAGGCAGCCGATGGTGAAGTTTCGCGACTTAAACAGCGAGAGATCGACTATCGGGTTGTCGTCCGTCAGCTCCCAGACGATCAGGAAGCTTAACGACACCACCGCGACAATGGTCAGGATGATAATTTCCTGCGAGTTGAACCAGTCGAGCTCTTTACCGCGGTCGAGCATGATCTGCAGACTGCCGATACCCAGGATCAGCAGCGCCAGCCCGATGCTGTCGATACGCCGTTGTTCGGTGCGCGTCTCTCGTCCCCGCAGCGACTGCAGCGTCATCAATACCACGACGGCGCCAATCGGTACGTTGATGAAGAAGATCCAGCCCCAGTGGTAGTTATCGCTGATGTACCCGCCCAGAATCGGTCCGCAGATAGGCGCGACGATAACGGTCATCGACCAGAGCGCCAGCGCGACGGAACGTTTTGCGGGAGGGTAGTTGCTCAGCAGCAAACTCTGAGAAAGCGGGATCAGCGGCCCCGCGACAATCCCCTGAATGACGCGGAAGAAAATCAGCATCGTCAGGCTGCTGGACATGCCGCACGCCCACGAGGCCAGTACAAACGCCACCGTGGACCAGAGGAACAGCTTCACCTCACCGACGCGCTTTGCCAGCCAGCCGGTGATCGGAATGGAGATGGCATTTGCCACCCCAAACGAGGTAATGACCCATGTCCCCTGGCTCAGCGACGAGCCAAGGTTACCGGCGATGGTTGGGATCGCCACGTTTGCGATGGTGGAGTCCAGCACCTGCATGAATGTCGCCAGCGACAGCGCAATGGTCATAATGACCAGCTGCGCGCCTTCCAGCGGTTTTTGCGGCTTTTGCTGTTGCATAACGCTCACCTTCGGATTAACCGGCGTTTGCCTTCACGATGTCATCGATCAGTTTGTTGACCGGATCGAGGCTAATTTCACGGGCGTTACTTTCATAAGCCGGGCTGCTACGCACCTGGCTTGCCAGGATCTGACCGTCGCGGTTGGCGGTGTCAACCGTCACCAGCGTGGAGAGGCCGATACGCAGCGGGTGATCCGCCAGCTGTTTGGCATCCAGTTCGATACGCACGGGCAGACGCTGTACGACTTTGATCCAGTTACCGGTGGCGTTCTGCGCAGGCAGCAGGGAGAAGGCGCTGCCGGTCCCCATATCCAGACCCACCACTTTGCCGGTGTACTTCACGTCATCGCCATAGATGTCGCTGACAACCGTTGCGGTCTGGCCGATACGCATATGCGCAAGCTGCGTCTCTTTAAAGTTGGCATCGACCCACAGGTTGTCCGCCGGCACAACCGCCATCAGCGGCGTGGTTGGGCTGATCTGCGCCCCTGGCTGGACGGAACGACGGGAGACATAGCCGGTCATTGGGCTGACGATTTTAGTACGCTGCAGGGCAAGCCACGCGTTGCGGACTTCAGTCGCTGCCTGCTGAACGGCAGGCTGGTTTTCCAGGCTGGTGCCCAGCACCATCGCCTGGTTGGCGTTGTACTGTTGAATGGCCACATCCAGCTGTGCCTGAGCGCTGGCAACGGCGTCGCGGGCGTGCTGCAGCTCTTCACGGCCAATCAGGTTGGCCGTGCCGAGCGGCACGCGGCGGTTCAGGTCGCTCTGCGCCTGTGCGAGTGCGGTTTTCTGCACGTCGATGTTGGCCTGCAGCTGCTTGCTGTTGATCATCAGCTGGCGGGTCTGACGGACGCTGGAGGCCAGCGCGGTCTGTGCTTTTTCAAACGCCTGCTGGGCGTCGGTTGGATCGAGTGTCACCAACACATCGCCTTTTTGCACAAAGTCGGTATTGTCAGCCCAGACTTTCGTCACGCTGCCCGACACCTGCGCCATAATTTGTACCTGGTTCCCTGCCACGTACGCGTCGTCAGTCTCTTCAGCATGACGCAGTACTAAAAACCAATAGATCCCATATGCCACGGCAATAATGATAAAGAGCAAGGTCAACAGAAGAAGGGCGCTCTTACGTTTGCCTTTCTTGTTGGCCGGTTGCTGCGGGGTAGTGCTCTCCGCATTTGCGCTCATTGTTGTTCTCCACGATCTTCTTATTTTCACATCGGCTGAGCCGACCTGTTGTCAGAAAGGCCAGCAGTGTGACGTGCTGGCCTGTCGGTTTTCTTATGAATCTGGAATGGTGAGCGTGTCGTCGCGTTAGCGCAGCGCCTCAAGAACGGCGCCTTCTTCATCCATCTGGTCCAGACGGGTGAGCAGCTTGCGAGTGATGTGCTCAAGCTGGTCGCGCTCGGCGGTGCTGAGGGCGGACCAGAGTTTGTGCAGGCAATTGTGCTGAGGTGGCAGCACCTCGCGCAGGAACTGGTGACCTTTATCGGTCAGTTGCAGATGCAGGCAGCGGCGATCGTTATCGCTTTCACGGCGCTCAATCCAGCCACGCTTTTCGAGCTCATCGGCAATTCGGGTGGCGTTGGTGCGGGAGGAGCCCAGCGCGCAGCTCAGCTCTGAAGGCTGAATGCTGTGGTTTTCCTGAGACTCCAGCGTGATCAACGCCATAAACAATGTCTCGTTAATCCCTTGAGCTTTCAGCATTTTATTACGGTTTTCCAGTAGCTTACCCTGCATGTGCATGCACAGGCGAGTCAGCAGAATTTCCTGGTACGGGAAGTCCTCATGGCGACTGGCGCGGAATTTAAGCATTTGTTCAATGGGCGTAAACGAACTATCCATTTGGGCATAACCTCATTAATTACAGCCGATATAGTAACGATAGTGACAAATAATGTAAATGAATTATTTGTGCGGTTATATCCGCCAAATTAATGTCACCATCAGAAAGCGCCGGGTAAGTCCGTGACCCGGTGAGCACAGAAAGCGTAGGGTGTGAACCCGCTGAAGAGAGGATGTGAGGGCGGGGGTCTGAACTATTCATGCCAATTGTAAATATGTCACCCACATTAAAATTTCTGGGATAAATGATTACGTTTACATTAACAGAGTGAAGGGCCTCTTAACACCCTAAGAGGCCAACGCAATGTAAAACTTAATGAATTGCATCCTGACGATGGTAGCCGCGCCACCATACTAGCAGGTTAAGCGTGGCGACGATGGCGCCGATCGCACATACCCCTGACCAGCCGGCATGCTGCCATGCCGAGGCGGAAATAAGCGAGCCCGCCGCGCCGCCAATGAAGTAGCTGGTCATGTACCCGGCCGTCAGGCGGTTACGCGCCTCTGGCTTCACGCGATAGATGACGGTCTGATTGGTGATGTGAACGCCCTGCACGGTGAGATCGAGCACCAGGATACCGACGATCAGCGCCAGCACCGAGACGTGCCCATACCAGATTGCCGCCCAGGAGAGCAGGAGTAATATCAGCCCCGCGGAGGTGGTCAGGTGGGATTTGCCCTTGTCGGCCAGCCCGCCTGCGGGACGCGCGCCCAGTGCGCCTGCGGCACCGGCCAGACCGAACAGGCCAATCACCCCTTCGGAATAATTGAACGGCGGCGCGGCCAGCAGAAACGCCATCGACGTCCAGAGAATGCTGAAGTTGGCGAAGGTGAAGCAGCCCAGCAGGGCGCGGGTGCGCAGAAGTTTATCCTGGGTGAACAGGCTGAAAACGGAGGCCAGCAGCTGCGGGTAATTCAGGTGATTTTCCTGCTTCACTTTTGGCAGCCCGCGCCACAGCGCCAGCGCCATGACGACCATCAATACGCTCGCCACCCAGTATACGGTGCGCCAGCCGCCGAGGCTTGCCAGCAGCCCGGCAACGGTACGCGCCAGCAAAATCCCCAGCAGCAGGCCGCTCATGATGGTGCCCACCACCTTGCCGCGTTTTTCCGGGGAGGCGAGGGTCGCTGCGAGCGGGACCAGAATTTGCGCTACTACGGAGAACAACCCCGTCAGTGCGGTACCGATAATCATCATCGTCAGCGACTGGCTGCTGGCGGTGATCAGCATCCCACCGGCGGCCAGCAGGGTCATGGAGACGATCAGCATTCGGCGTTCAAACATATCGCCGAGCGGCACCAGGAACAGCAGCCCGGCGGCATAACCGAGCTGGGCTGCGGTGACAATAAAGCCTGCTGAACTGGCGGAAAGGTCAAACGCGCGGGCGATGGTGTCGAGAAGAGGTTGCGCGTAATAGTTGCTGGCGACGGCCAGACCCGTGGCCACGGACATTAAAAGAATGAGTGCGGGGCTAAGCCCTTGAGCTGTTTTTGTCATTAGTTTCAGGAATCGTTAGTTAAGTGATTATTTTTCCGGAAACCATAATAGCGAATGATTGTGAATGTTGGAGGATTGTTATGTGTGTGTTTGTGCGGTTAGCCCCTCATCCCAGCCCTCTCCCCTTTGGGGGAGAGGGTTAGGGCGAGGGGTAGGGTTTTGTTTTTTACTTCTGAGCCGCCAGCGCCTCTTTCACCCAGCCGTCAAATTGCTGCTGGTGGGCTTTGATCCAGCCGTCGACGTGGCCTTTGACATCTGCCTCAGACGATTTACCCGCGTGCATCATCGCGTTCTGGGCGTTGATGTCCGCCAGCGGCAGCTTCATCACCGAGAACAGCTTCGCCGCGGCCGGGTTTTTCTCGGCCCAGGCTTTGTTCGCCACGATATGCATGGTGTTCACCGGGAAGCCGTAGTTCATGCCGTTCGGCAGTTTGGTGTCGATATCTTTCTGCTCGCCCGGCAGGGAGGAGAACGGCACCTGCAGCCACACCACGTCTTTCCCCGGCTTCAGCACGTCGCTCACCCAGTATGGCGTCCAGGTGTAGTAAATCACCGGTTTACCCTCTTTGAAGCGGGCAATGGTGTCGGCCATCATCGCAGAATAGTTGCCGTGGCTCACGTCGACCGTTTTCGCCAGATCGAACGCCTTGTTCTGGTGGTTAATCACCGCTTCGCAGCCCCAGCCCGGCGAGCAGCCCATCATGTCGGCCTTGCCGTCACCGTTGGTGTCGAACAGTTTGGCGATCTTCGGATCCTTCAGCTGTTCGATATTGGTGATGTGGTACTGGTCGGCGGTTTTCTTGTCGATCAGATATCCCTGCGCCGCGCCGGTGACAAAGGTGCCTTCACGGTAGAATTTCTTGTCGCCACCGGCGGCGGCATACATGTCGTCGTGCAGCGGCTGCCAGTTCACGGCGGTGAAGGTGGCGTCACCGGAGGCAATCGAGGTATAGCCCACGTTGTAATCCACTTCACTCGGCGTGTTGACCGTATAGCCCAGCTTCTCCAGCGCGCGGCTGACGATCAGGGTCTGGAAGCTCTCTTCCGAGATGGTGCTCTGCACCGGCTGTACGGTAATGCCTTTGCCAGGCAGCTCAGCCGCAAACGTGCTGGTGGAGACAAGGGTGGCAAACGCTGTGGCAAAAAGTACGTTATGTCGCATCGTTGTTCCTTATTTTGATTTCGTGAAAGGGCGGGTGAGTAACCCGACAGGGCCGGTGGTATACCAGCGACGGTTGCCGCGACTGCGTGAATCGCGACCGACGGCCTGGGTCAGGCGGTCAAGAATAATGGCGAGGATCACAATCCCGACGCCGCCGACGGTAGCCAGCCCCATGTCGAGACGGCCAATGCCGCGCAGCACCATCTGACCGAGACCGCCAACGGCGATCATCGAGGCAATCACCACCATCGACAGGGCCAGCATCAGCGTCTGGTTCACGCCCGCCATGATGGTCGGCATCGCCAGCGGGAGCTGAACCTTAAACAGCATCTGGCGCGGGCTGGCACCGAACGAGCGTGACGCTTCGATCAGGTCCGCAGGCACCTGATTGATCCCGAGAATGGTCAGACGAATAATCGGCGGCAGGGCAAAGATAATGGTGACCACCACGCCCGGCACGTTGCCGATGCCGAACAGCATCACAATCGGCACCAGATAGACGAATGCCGGGGTGGTCTGCATTGCATCCAGCAGCGGGCGGATAATCTTCGCGGCCCGCGGGCTGCGCGCCAGCCAGATCCCCATTGGCAGGCCGATGACAATGCAAAAGAGCAGGGCGGTCAGCACCAGCGCCAGGGTGATCATCGCCTGCGACCAGGCTCCAATCGCGCCGATGGCAATCAGCGAAATCAGCGTGGCGACACCCATGCCGGTGCTGCCAAACTGCCAGGCGATCAGGGAGAACAGGATAATCGCCACCGGTGCCGGCATGCCCAGCATCAGCTGCTGGAAGCCGTTCAGGATGTAATCCACCGGGATGCGGATCCCCTGGAACACCGGGCGGAAGTGCGTCACCACCCAGTCGATCCCCTCCGTGACCCAGCTGTCCAGCGGGATCAGCGTTTTATGGAACGGGTCCATAATGTTGAAGTGTTCTGGCGCAGGCGCGGGGGCGCTGTTCAGCCAGTCTGCCGCGCCGCCGCCGTCGGCGGGTGCTGGCGTGGAACCCCACGCGTCGGCGGATTGTGCAGCGTTATCCGCCGCTTCAGTGGTACCCCACGGGTTAGTTTGGTCAGCCATTGTTTGCCCCCTCGCGATCTAAAGCCTGCAGCAGCATCCGTTTTGAGATGATGCCGACGTACTGTTGTTCCTCACCCACGACCGGCACGGCGCACGGCGCCTGACCCACGTGAGAGAGCAACTCGCTGAGCGGCGTTTCAGCGTCCACGGCAAGCGGAGCATCAATCAACGCCGCATCGATCCCCTGGTTTTCGCTGAGCGCGGTTTTCAGAGAGTCGATGGAGACAACGCCGACAAATTTATTGCCGCGTTCAACCAGATAACCATATTCACGGTCTTCGTCCTGCAGCAGCTTAAGCGCCGAGCGCGGGCCGAAGCCAGGCGTTTTACGGATAATGCCGTTTGGCGTTCGACGGGCAATATCTTTAGCGCTAAAGACCTGGCTAATATCCACGCCGCGGAAGAAGGTGCGCACATAATCATTCGCCGGATTATTGAGTATTTCATCCGGCGTGCCGACCTGCACCACCTCACCGTTTTGCATAATGGCAATACGGTCGCCAATACGCATGGCTTCATCGAGATCGTGAGAAATAAAGACAATGGTGCGCTGATGTTTAGCCTGTAATTTTACCAGCTCATCCTGCATCTCGGTGCGAATTAACGGATCGAGGGCGGAGAAAGCTTCGTCCATTAATAAAATGTCTGGATTAATGGCTAATGCGCGGGCTAATCCCACGCGCTGACGCATACCGCCGGAAAGTTCATCCGGGTACGCATGCGCATAATTTTCCAGCCCAACCTGACGCAGGGCATCAAGGGCTTTTTCCTGACGTTCCTGCGCAGGCGTGCCGGCTAATTCCATGCCGAAGGCGGTATTATCCAGTACCGTCATGTGCGGCATCAGCGCGAATGACTGGAATACCATCGCAATCTTCTTTCTGCGCACCTCGCGAAGCTCGGCGTCTGATATTCTGGCGATATCCACGCCGTCAATCAATACCTGTCCGCGGGTGGGTTCAATCAGGCGATTGAGAAGGCGAACCATAGTGGATTTACCCGAACCGGATAATCCCATGATGACAAAAATCTCGCCTTCTTCAATGGCCAGACTGGCGTCTTTAACGCCAAGCGATAGCCCGGTTTTTTCCAGAATTTGCTCTTTCGAAAGGCCTTTCTCAATATATTTGAATGCGCGCTGCGGATGCTCGCCAAATACTTTATAAAGATTTTTCACTTCTAATTTAATTGCCATGCAATAGAGAGTGTCCTGTTATTTGTTTATGTCGATATGATTACCATGGTAAATTGTTAACGGGCATAACCCTAACATACTGAGAATCTGAGACAACCCTGGGTTTGCTTATGACGTGAATTTTCAGGGAAGCGAAACGGCTGAATTTCCCATGAGTAAAGGGCTGAGCGTGATCTGAATTTTTCTCAATTTTTTGCTGTGGCGCAGGAGAATTTCGCCTGAATCGGGTGATTCAGGCGAATATGACGCAGAAATGACAGTGTAGTTGCTTTGTAAATATTAGAGAGGAAATTGTTGGGTTTATATTAAATTAACGAACGTTAACGTTCATTAAAAATCCCAGTCTTCATCCTCAGTTTCCACCGCTTTGCCCATCACGTACGATGAACCCGACCCGGAGAAGAAATCGTGGTTTTCGTCGGCGTTGGGCGACAGCGCGGACAGAATCGCCGGGTTCACCTCCGCCATCTCCGGTGGGAAAAGCGCCTCGTAACCCAGGTTCATCAGCGCCTTGTTGGCGTTGTAGCAGAGGAAGGCCTTCACGTCTTCCTCCCAGCCGGTACCAGCGTAGAGCTCTTCGGTATAGCTCAGCTCGTTGTCGTACAGATCCATCAGCAAATCAAGCGCAAATCCCTTAAGCTCCTCGCGCCTGGCCTCGCTGACTTTTTCCAGCATTTTCTGATACTTATAGCCGATGTAATACCCATGCACCGCTTCATCCCGGATGATGAGGCGAATCAAATCGGCGGTATTGGTGAGCTTGCCCCGGCTCGACCAGTACATGGGCAGCCAGAAGCCAGAATAGAAGAGGAAGGATTCCAGAAACACGCTGGCGATCTTCTTCTTCAGCGGCTCGTCGTCCCGATAATACGTCAGCACCAGCTCCGCCTTTCTCTGTAGTGATTCGCTCGCTTCACTCCATGCGTAGGCTGCGTCCACGTCTTTGGTCTGGCACAGCGTGGAGAAAATCGAGCTGTAGGAGCGGGCGTGCACCGCCTCCATAAAGCTGATGTTCGACATCACCGCCTCTTCGTGCGGCGTCAGCGCATCACTCATCAGAGCCGGTGCGCCGACGGTATTTTGAATGGTGTCGAGCAGCGTCAGGCCGGTAAAGACGCGGATCGTCAGCTGCTGCTCGGCGTGGCTCAGGGTTTGCCAGGCCGGAATATCGTTGGAGAGCGGGACCTTTTCCGGCAGCCAGAAGTTGCTGGTCAGGCGGTTCCATACCTCCAGGTCTTTATCGTCCTGGATTTTGTTCCAGTTAACGGCACTCACGCGTGACAGTTTCATCCTTTCTCCTTACAGCGCGCAGGACACGCAGCCTTCAATTTCGGTACCTTCCAGCGCAAGCTGGCGCAGGCGAATGTAGTAGAGCGTTTTGATACCTTTCTTCCAGGCGTAGATCTGCGCTTTGTTGATATCCCGCGTCGTGGCGGTATCCGGGAAGAACAGCGTCAGCGAGAGTCCCTGATCCACGTGTTTCGTCGCCTCGGCGTAGGTATCGATGATTTTTTCCGGGCCGATCTCATACGCGTCCTGGTACAAAGCCAGGTTCTCATTGGTCATAAACGGGGCAGGGTAGTAAACGCGTCCGGTTTTGCCTTCTTTACGAATTTCAATTTTCGACACGATCGGGTGAATGCTCGACGTGGCGTGATTGATGTAGGAGATCGAACCGGTTGGCGGTACGGCCTGCAGGTTCTGGTTGTAGATGCCGTAGCGCATCACGTCATCACGCAACTGCTGCCACATCGCGCGCGTCGGCAACACGATCCCGGCGCGGGCAAACAGTTCGCGCACTTTTTCGGTTTTCGGCTGCCAGTCGCCTTCCAGGTACTGGCTGAAATATTCCCCGCTGGCGTAGCGGGACTGCTCAAAGCCCGCGAACCGCTGGTTGCGCTCGCGCGCCAGCATCATCGAGGTGTGCAGCGCGTGCCAGGTAATCGTGTAGAAATAGAGGTTGGTGAAGTCCAGCCCTTCCGGGCTGCCGTAGGCGATGCCCTCCCGCGCCAGATAGCCGTGGAGGTTCATCTGCCCCAGCCCGATGGCGTGCGACGCGGCGTTGCCCGCTTCAATAGACGGCACGCTGCGGATGTGGCTCATGTCCGACACCGCCGTCAGCCCGCGAATGGCGGTCTCCACCGTACGGCCAAAGTCGGGGGAATCCATGGTGTGGGCAATATTCAGCGAGCCGAGGTTGCAGGAGATGTCTCTGCCGATCTCCGCGTAGTCCAGGTTTTCGTCGTAGGCTGACGCGCTATTGACCTGCAAAATCTCCGAGCACAGGTTGCTCATGTTGATGCGCCCGGCAATCGGGTTCGCGCGGTTCACCGTATCCTCAAACATGATGTACGGATAGCCGGACTCAAACTGAATTTCGGCAAGCGTCTGGAAGAAATCGCGGGCGTTGATGGTTTTTTTGCGAATGCGCTCGTCGGCCACCAGTTCGTCGTAGAGCTCGCTGATGGCCACGTCGCCAAAGGCCTTGCCGTAAATTCGCTCGATGTCATACGGCGAGAAGAGCGCCATCTCGGCATTCTCTTTGGCGAGCTTAAAGGTGATATCCGGGATCACCACCCCCAGCGACAGGGTTTTGATACGGATTTTTTCGTCGGCGTTTTCGCGTTTGGTATCGAGAAAACGCAGAATATCCGGATGGTGCGCGTGCAGGTAAACCGCGCCCGCGCCCTGGCGCGCGCCAAGCTGGTTGGCGTAGGAGAACGCATCTTCCAGCATCTTCATCACCGGGATCACGCCGGAGGACTGGTTTTCGATGCGCTTGATCGGCGCGCCCGCTTCACGCAGGTTAGAGAGCAGAAACGCCACGCCGCCGCCGCGTTTGGAAAGCTGCAGCGCCGAGTTCACCGCGCGGCCAATCGACTCCATATTATCTTCGATACGCAGCAGGAAGCAGGAGACCAGCTCACCGCGCTGGGCTTTGCCGCAGTTGAGAAAAGTGGGCGTGGCGGGCTGGAAGCGTCCGGAGAGGATCTCGTCGGTGAGCTGTTGCGCCAGCGCTTCATCGCCCTGTGCCAGGGTCAACGCGACCATCACCACGCGGTCTTCAAAGCTCTCTAAGTAGCGTTTACCGTCGAAGGTCTTCAGGGTGTAGCTGGTGTAGAACTTCCACGCGCCAAGGAACGTCTGGAAACGAAAGCCGCTGGCGTAGGCACGTTCAAACAGCTTCACGACGAAGGCGCGTTCGTAGCGGGTGAGGACGCGCGCGTCGTAATAACCCTCGTTAACCAGGTGGTCGAGACGTTCATCCTGGCTCGCGAAGGTCACGCTGTTGGGCCGGACGTGGGCGGCAAAAAAGGCGTCCACCGCCTCACGGTCTTTATCAAACTGAATGCGTCCCTCCCGGTCATAGAGGTTAAGCATCGCGTTTAATGCGTGGTAATCCGGCGTCGCCTGCATTACCCGTTCTGCGGTTGTCGTTGCCAAAATTCGTTCACTCCTTTACGCACGTTTTCGACGTCCTGCTGCGTCCCCATTAGCTCAAAGCGATAGAGATACGGCACGCCGCATTTTTGAGAGATGACATCCCCGGCGCGGCCAAAGGCGTCGCCGAAATTGCGATTCCCCGCCGCAATGACGCCGCGGATCAGCTCCCGGTTATGAGGATCGTTCAGAAAGCGGATCACCTGGCGAGGCACTGCGCCCGCCGTGCCGCCTCCGCCATAGCTGGGCACCACCAGAATGTAAGGTTCCTCCACCCGGATGCGCTCCCGCTCGTTAAGCGGAATGCGCACCGCAGGCAGCCCGACGCGCTCAATAAAGCGGAGCGTGTTTTCCGAGCTGCTGGAGAAGAACACGAGTCTGCTCATGCCCGTGCGGCCTGCGCGGCGATGCGGTTGATCATGTCCGGGCGGAAGCCAGACCAGCTGGTCTCCCCGGCCACCACCACCGGAAGCTGACGGAAACCCTGCGCGCGAAGGGTATCGGCGGCCTCGGGCTGCTGGTCAATATTGACCATCTCAAACGCCACGCCGCGGCTTTCCATCGCCCGTTTGGTCGCGTGGCACTGAACACAATCGTTACGAGTGTAAATAATAATGCTCATGATTCGTATTTCCATTTAAAATGAGAGAACGGCGCGAATCATCGCGTCAGGTTGTGTGTGTCTTGCTAAAAGGAATACTAGATGTAGTTATCTTAAGTTTCAACCATACAAGATATGGGAAATTCAGATTGATGTTGTCACGATGATGAGCTCAGCGGGGCAGGGCAGGCTATACGGGTTTTACAGGCGAGAAGGCAAAGAAAAGCCCCGGCAGCCACTGACCACCGGGGCAGAGAACGGTGCGTGAGCGGGTTATTTACGCAGGCTAAGCAGAGCACCGACGAAGATCCCGACTGCCGCTACCGTGCCGAGCGTACAGAGCGGTTTCTCGCGCACGAAGGTCGTTGCGCAGCTGACCGCATCGCAGGCAGCCTGTGTCGTGCGCGTGCGGCCGTTTAAGCGCGCGCGGGTTTCACGGAGCAGAGACTGAGCCTTACGTTTTGCGGCATCCGCTTCGTCCTTCGCGTCACTTCCCCAGGATTTCAGCACCTCTTCCAGCGTGTCCGCTAATTGGCTGACATCATTACGAATATCCTGCGCATCGTCATTAATATCGTTTCGGTTCGGTCTGTTAAACATACGATCCTCCGTAATTTTGTGTTCCCGTTCAGTTTAGTTCAGAAATTTAATATCTGAAGCGCGTCACGCGTTATCCGGCAGTTTATGGATTATTCTGAAAGCCCTGCTAATGCTGAATACTGTAAGGTTGCCGGGCAGGAAAAGATAACGAGGAAAAGATATGTATTTACGACCTGATGAGGTGGCGCGCGTTCTTGAAAAAGAGGGATTCACCATGGATGAGGTGACGCCAAAAGCGTATGGATATCGCCGTGGCGAGAATTATGTTTACGTTAATCGTGAAGCAAGAATGGGACGTACCGCTCTCATTATTCACCCGACGCTGAAAGACAGAAGTCTGTCATTTGCTGAGCCTGCCTCGGATATTAAAACCTGCGATCACTATCAGCAATTTCCGCTCTATTTGGGCGGTGAACGGCATGAGCATTATGGTATTCCGCATGGCTTCAGTTCACGCATGGCGCTGGAGCGGTTTTTGAAGGGACTGTTTGGCGACGTACAGTAAATTCGCGACTGGCGTGCGCCAGTCGCTTCACATCACGCTTTTGCCTGGCTGTACTGGCTGACCTTAAACAGGCGGCGGCAGTAGTCGAGGAAATAGCCGTATACCGCACCCATCAGCATTGAAATCACAATATTCGAACTGACCGCCGCAGCGATCTGGTGCCAGTCCGCGCCCACCGTAAGCAGAATAGCCACGTAAACCGGCGACTGGAACGTCACATAGGCCAGAACGTCTGCCAGGTTTTTCACCCAGCCTGCGGGGCTGATACGCCGTGCGAAACGCATGACGGCATCGCGGTATAAGCCGTAAGGCCAGGCAATAATAATATTGACCGGGATCGCCACCAGACGAGAAGAAAGTGACTGCTCGAAGGTCATTCCGGAGAGGAATATTTCGATCAACATGTTCACAACGGAACAGTAGACAACCATCGCGAAAGTATCCGCCACAGCATGGCGAAGGCGTGATTGCGGTGAGAACATGTCTGAACTCCTTGAGAAGAACACAAAAGAAACGATTTTCCCGAAGCGGTTAGTGCTTTAGGTTGGTTTGTTTGACGTGTATAGCGTATATCTCTATGTTTGAACTAACAACTAGTGATTAATTTTTATTTAAACGCGTTTTGTCCACAAAATTCGCTAAAATCGATGCTTTTTTGTTCGCTTCGTTATAATGTATCTCGCGTGATGATTTTTTAATGTAAATCAGTGGGTTGTGTCTCTTTTTACTGGCGAAGGCGTCATCCCGATTTTGGGTAGCGCAGGATGCTGAAATTTTGATTAAGGATGACCATTTATATTGATGGGATGATTGAATCCATGCGTATCCCACAGGCGTTATAAGATAATATTAAAGATGGCAGTAAAACATATTTACGCTATTGGCCGGGACGCCCCGCGGGTAGATATTTCAGCGGAAATGAATTATTCTGTCAGTGATTTATCTATTTACCCTAAAGAGAAGGTTTTCAAATAATATGTCTTTGACGTTACAGAATCTTAATAATATCCGAACTCTGCGCGCTATGGCACGCGAATTATCCCTGGACGTTCTTGAGGAAATGCTGGAAAAGGTCAGGGTCGTTGCTGAAGAGAAACGTAGTGAGCTGGCGGAATTAGAGCAGCAGCGGGCTGAGCAGCAGGAGAAAATTAATGCCCTGCTGGAACGAATGAAAGCCGATGGTATTTCACCGACCGATCTGCTGGGCTCTGAACTGGGGCAGGCGGGTAAAACCACGAAAAAGCGTAAGCCGCGTGAAGCAAAATACCGCTTTATTGACCAGAACGGTGAAGAGAAAACGTGGACCGGCCAGGGCCGTACGCCGAAGCCTATTGCCAGCGCGCTGGCAGAGGGGAAATCACTGGATGATTTTCTGATCTAATGCGTGAACCGGGCGGAACATACCGCCCGGCACTCGTTTCAGCAGACGCCGAAATCACCGTCTTCAGTATACGGCGCCAGATCGGCCGCTTTCAGGGTGTATTTCTCGCCTTGCTCATTGCTGGCCTGTACCGCCACCACGCTGTCACCATTCACTTCAAGCACTTTCAGCTTCGGGCCGCCTTTACGCGGTTGTACATAATCACCGACAGAAAACATATTACCTCCTCATCGTTTTAGCGATCTTCACCTTAGCCCACGTATGACGGCGGGTACAGTGTATTTCAGCGATTACTGCTTATGAGGTACGACGGTTCCAGGGCATCACCTTCAGCAGCCGCGCCATGCCGCAAAAACCGGTCACACCGGCGAACAGCAGCCCGGCCCCGACGAAGCCGCTGAGCAGGAAAAAGCCGTCGGAGACGCTATAGCCCAGCACGACGCCGCAGAGAATGAGCAGCCCGGCGGCAATTTGCACCTGACGCATCAGCGGCAGCGGCTGGGTTTTGTCTTCGACTGTCTGCAGACCCGCCTGCTTCCAGCCCTGAATGCCCCCTTCGACCACCAATGCCTGAGCGGGGGCGGCAGCCTGCGCAAGGCGATCGGCATTGCCTGAGGTGCGGGCGCCAGACTGGCAGTGAAAAATCACCGTTTCGCCCGCGTGCGTTTTAAGTCCACCGGGTAGGGTATTCAGCGGCACGGACTGCGCGGCGGGAATATGCTCGCGGGCGTACTCGTCGGCATCACGAATATCAATCAGTTTTGCGCCATCGGCGATGCGGGCATTGGCCTCGCGCGGCGAAATAAGGGGAAGTGACATGGCGCCTCCTTACGGGCAATAAAGGGTTTTCAGGGTGCTGATGAGCTGATGCACCGCATTGTTTTTAATGAAATAGCGAATGCGCTGCGCCTCGCGGGTACTGTCAATCAGACCTTCCTCACGCATGCGCGCCAGATGCTGCGACGTGGCGGAAGGGCTTAGCCCCGTCGCGCGGGCCAGTTCCCCCGCGCTGGTGCCGGGGGCGCCGCACAGCGTGCAGAGGATCAGCAGCCGACGCGGGTTGCTCATCGCTTTTAAAAAAGTTGCGGCCTGCTCTGCGCTGGCCTGAAGCTGTTCGAGTTCAGTCATAGTAATTTAGTATTTACTTAATTAAGGTAATGCTAAAGTAATTGTGCGCATTACGCCAGCGTCAAAAGCGTAAAAGAGGGTAAACGCGGGGGAGAGAACTGGCGCAGACAGGTAAACTGGCTATGCTTAGAGATAGTTCTCTTTATTATTTTCAATGGATTAGCTTGCACGGAGTTTTGATATGGGTTTTTGGCGTATTGTTTTTACCATCCTGTTGCCGCCGCTGGGCGTGCTGTTGGGCAAAGGTTTCGGCTGGGCGTTTATTATCAACATTATTCTGACGCTGCTGGGCTACATCCCGGGTCTTATCCATGCCTTTTGGGTTCAGAGTAAGAACTAAGCACGCCAGAGTAAGTCGCTGTAGATCCCGGTCAGCACGCCCTGGGGGCCAAACTGCTGTTTGATCCAGCGTGTGACCTGGCCGGTCGCGGCATGCTGCGTGGCGAGCAGCATGCGCGAGTCCTGACGCGGGTTATTGATACGCCGCGTCACCAGCAGCCCGTCTTCCACCGCGTCCCGCGCCATATACTCTGGTAAAAAACCTATCCCTTCGCCCAGAATCTGGCACTGGCATTTGGTATTAAAGTCCGGCACCAGAATCGCCTCCTGTCCGTGTAGCAGCCAGCCCACCTTCTTGTTAATGGTGTGCGCGGTATCTTCCACCATGATGTTGGGGTACAGACGCAGCTGGCTTTCCGCTATCGGTTCCGGAACAAACGCCAGCGGGTGCGCCGGCGCGATGGCAAACACCCAGCGAATGGCACCGATCTCGGTGTAGTCAATTCCGCCGCCGTCGAGCAGCGTGTCCGGTGCGCCAATGGCGATATTGGCCTGGTTGTTGATGATGGAATCCCACACGCCGTTATAGACCTCGGTGGTGACGGTGATCTGGCAGGTGGGAAACTGCTTTTTCAGCACCTGCAGCAGCCGCGCGGTATGGCGCGGCGTATACAACAGCTGGTTGATACAGATGCGCACCCGCGCCTCGATGCCCTGTGAGATGGTATCAATCCCGCGCTTGATGGCGTGAAAGTCGTTAAGCAGGTCGGTGGCTTTGCGGTAAAAGTAGAACCCGGACTCGGTCAGCTCAATGCTGCGCGTGTTACGCACAAACAGCACCACGTCCAGCCCGGTTTCCATCCGCTTGATGGTGTAACTAATGGCGGAGGTGGTGACGCCCAGCTCGGCAGCCGCCTTGCTGAAGCTGCCGAAGCGTGCGGCGGTGGTGAAGGCCAGCAGGTTCTCTTCGGTAAAGATGGAATTCATATCACAGCTTCCTCAGTCATCAGTTTTGAACATATTTTAACAACGCATTTACAACACATTTGAAGTCGATCACAGTTCTGACTTTTTACGCAGGGCCCCGTCATGCAAGGCTTTTTCAACCATAAGGATAATGCAGCCTGTGGCGCTAAAACGCGGTTAAACATAAGAAAAAGGTTGCACAGACGCACGTTTTGACCGAACTGTTGAATTTAACTCAACAATGAATTCACTGTCGATGAATCATTTTTAAGCGGATTCTTTTATGTCCAGGCTGTTGCTATTCTCGGTTCAAGAGCAATAAAACATCGGGAGTCTGAATATGTCTGCAACTGAACTGGTTACGGAATTTCTGCTGGCGGCAGAAGAGGGAAATAGCGATGCGCTAAAAGCCTGTCTGGAAAAAGGCGTGGATATTAACGCCACTAACCGCCAGAAAAGAACCGCCGTTACGATTGCCAGCCTGAAAAAACACTATTCCTGCGTAGAATTTTTAATTGCCGCCGGGGCAGATATTGATAAACAGGATCAGACCTGCTTTAACCCTTTCCTGATTAGCTGCCTGACGAACGATTTAACCCTCCTGCGGCTGGTATTACCCGCGAATCCGGATCTCGACCGTCTGACCCGCTTCGGCGGCGTGGGTATTACCCCTGCCAGTGAAAAAGGGCACGTGGAGATCGTGCGCGAGCTGCTGGAAAAAACCGACATTAACGTTAACCACACCAACTTTGTCGGCTGGACGCCGCTGCTGGAAGCCATTGTGTTAAACGACGGCGGTGCGAAACAGCAAGAGATTGTGAAGCTGCTGCTGGATCACGGCGCGAACCCGCACATGACCGATAAATACGGCAAAACCCCGCTCGAACTGGCGCGGGAGAAAGGCTTCACTGAGATTGCCGACCTGCTGTTGGCGGCGGGCGCGTAACGCATTCGGCCAGCTTTTTCCGGCTGGCCGCTAATTTAAAAAAGCATTTTTACCGACGTGCATTTTGCTCGACGGCGGCCCCCTTTTATCCGCTTTCAGGAGAAAATAATGCCCACAAAAATCGTCATAAAAAAGAACACCTATTTTGACTCCGTGTCATTAATGTCCGTTTCCACTAAAGCCAATAAATTGCCGGGCGTTGAACAGGCCTTTATCGCCATGGCAACGGAAATGAATAAGGGCGTATTAAAAAACCTCGGGCTGTTAACGCCGGAATTAAATGAGGCGAAAAACGGCGACCTGATGATCGTTATTAAAGGCGACGCGGCGAATGATGAAACGCTGGCCGCTATTGAAGCGCTGTTTACGCGTAAAGAGAGCGCGGGCTCCCATGAAGCGCGCTACGCGACGATTGCCAGCGCCAAAACCCATCGCCCGGACAGCAACCTTGCGGTGATCTCCGTCAACGGCACCTTCGCCGCCCGCGAGGCGCGTCAGGCGCTGGAAAACGATCTCAACGTGATGCTCTTCTCCGATAACGTCTCGCTCGACGACGAGCTGGCGCTGAAGCAGCTGGCGCACCAGAAAGGACTGCTGATGATGGGGCCGGACTGCGGCACCGCCATTATCAACGGCGCGGGATTGTGCTTCGCCAACGCGGTGCGTCGCGGGCCGATTGGCATCGTCGGCGCCTCCGGCACCGGCAGCCAGGAGCTAAGCGTGCGCATCCATGAATTCGGCGGCGGCGTGTCGCAGCTGATTGGCACCGGCGGGCGCGATCTCAGCGAGAAAATTGGCGGCCTGATGATGCTCGACGCCATCGACATGCTGGAGGCCGACGAGGAGACCCGGGTGATTGCACTCATCTCCAAGCCGCCTGCGCTCACAGTTGCCGAAAAAGTGCTGGCCCGCGCGCGCGCCTGCCGCAAGCCCGTCATTGTCTGTTTCCTTGGGCGCAATGAGCCGCCCGCCGATGAAGACGGCCTGCAGTTTGCGCGCGGCACTAAAGAGGCGGCGCTGAAGGCCGTTTTGCTTACCGGCATCAAAAAAGAGTCCCTTGAACTGCATCCGCTCAACTGGCCATTAATTGAAGAGGTGCGCGCCCGCCTGACCCCACAGCAGAAGTACATTCGCGGCCTGTTCTGCGGCGGCACCCTGTGCGACGAAGCGATGTTCGTGGCGCTTGCGAAATTCGACGACGTGTACAGCAATATCCAGCCGGATCCGGCTAAGCGCCTGAGCGACATAAGCGTCAGTAAAGCCCACACCTTCCTCGACTTTGGCGACGATGAGTTCACCAACGGCAAGCCGCACCCGATGATCGACCCGACCAACCGCATCAGCCGCCTGCTGCAGGAGGCGCGCGATCCGGAAGTGGGCGTCATCGTGATGGACTTCGTGCTGGGCTTTGGCGCGCATGAGGATCCGGTAGGGGTGATGATCGAGGCGATCAAAGAGGCGCAGGCCATCGCGAAGGCCGATAACCGTCCGCTTGAGATCCTCGGATACGTGCTCGGCACCGATCAGGATCCGCAGTCGCTGGCGCAGCAGTGCCAGTTGCTGACCGACGCAGGCGTCATCTGGGCCAGCAGCAGCACCAACACCGGATTACTGGCACGCGAATTTGTCTGCAAAGGGGAGAAATCATAATGACGACCTTATTCAACCAGCCGCTGAACGTCATTAACGTGGGTATCGCGATGTTCAGCGACGATCTTAAAAAGCAGCACGTACCCGTGACCCAGCTCGACTGGACGCCGCCGGGGCAGGGCAATATGCAGGTCGTTGAAGCGCTCGACCAGCTGGCGGAAAAACCGCTGGCGGAGAAGATCGCCGCCGCCAACAAGCTTGCGCTTGAGCGCATTATTCAGTCCCATCCGGTGCTGGTGGGCTATGACCAGGCGATTAACGTTGTGCCGGGCATGACCCGCACCACCATTCTGCATGCCGGTCCGCCAGTCTCCTGGGAAAACATGTGCGGCGCGATGAAGGGTGCGGTCACCGGGGCGCTGGTGTTTGAAGGGCTGGCGAAAGATCTGGACGACGCGGCACGGCTTGCCGCCTCAGGGGAGATCACCTTCTCGCCGTGCCACGAGCATGACTGCGTGGGCTCCATGGCGGGCGTCACCTCCGCGTCGATGTTTATGCACATCGTTGAGAACAAAACCTACGGCAACCGGGCGTTCACCAACCTCAGCGAGCAGATGGCGAAGATCCTGCGCATGGGGGCCAACGACCAGAGCGTCATCGACCGCCTGAACTGGATGCGCGATGTGCTCGGCCCGATGCTGCGCGACGCGATGAAGAGTATCGGCGAAATCGACCTGCGCCTGATGCTGGCCCAGGCGCTGCACATGGGGGATGAGTGCCACAACCGCAACAATGCGGGCACCACGCTGCTGATCCAGGCGCTGACGCCGGGGCTGATCCAGTCGGGCTATCCGGTTGAGCAGCAGCGCGAGGTGTTCGAGTTTGTCGCCAGCAGCGACTACTTCTCCGGCCCGACGTGGATGGCGATGTGTAAAGCCGCCCTGGACGCCGCCCACGGCATTGAATACAGCACCGTCGTTACCACCATGGCGCGCAACGGCTACGAGTTCGGCCTGCGCGTCTCCGGCCTGCCGGGGCAGTGGTTCACCGGCCCGGCGCAGCAGGTGATTGGCCCGATGTTCGCGGGCTATAAGCCGGAAGACTCCGGGCTGGACATCGGCGACAGCGCCATCACCGAAACCTACGGCATCGGCGGGTTTGCGATGGCGACGGCCCCGGCCATCGTGGCGCTGGTGGGCGGCACGGTGGAGGAAGCCATCGATTTCTCCCGCCAGATGCGCGAAATCACCCTCGGCGAAAACCCGAACGTCACCATTCCGCTGCTCTCGTTTATGGGCATCCCAACCGCCATTGACATCACGAAGGTCGCGGGCAGCGGCATTCTGCCGGTGATTAACACCGCCATTGCCCACAAAGACGCGGGCATCGGCATGATTGGGGCGGGCATCGTTCACCCGCCGTTTAGCTGTTTTGAAAAGGCGCTGTTGACCTTCCGCGATCGCTACTTTTTATAAGGCATGCATCCATGAAAAACATGAAACTGGAGTGGAAAAGAGGTGACTGGGCGGCGTATTTCGGGTTGATGACCAACAACCTGACCAATTTGCTGACCATGATGGGGTTGCTCATTTTTGTCGTCGGCATCCCGAAGGAGATTGTTTATGGACGCATTGCGCCAGCCTTCGGGCTGGCGGTATTGGCCGCGAGTATTTGCTATGCGTGGTTCGGCATGCAGATGGCGCGCGCCACCGGGCGAACGGACGTCACCGCGCTGCCGTCCGGCCCCAGCGCGCCTTCTATTTTTACCGTGACCTTCCTGGTGCTGATGCCGGTCTATCAGCAGACCGGTGATGCGGAGTTCGCCATCCAGATTGGCCTGGTGTGGTGCTTCGTGGAGGCGATGATCCTGGCGGGCGGTTCGTTTTTAGGGGAAACCATCCGCAAGATGATCCCGCGCACCGTGCTGCTGTCGTGCCTGTCCGGTTTGGGTCTGCTGCTGTTGGCGATGAACCCGATGCTGCAGGCGTTCGAGGCGCCGACCGTGTCGTTTATCGTGCTGCTGCTGATTTTCATCAACTGGTTCGGTAAAAAGCCGATCTTTGCCCGCATCCCCACCGGATTGCTGCTGCTGATTGCCGGCACGGCCCTGGCGTGGATCTCCGGTCTGCAAAGCCCGGAAGCGATCAAAGCCTCCATGTCATCGTTCGGCTTTAACCCGCCGCAGGTGCATGTGGAGGGTTTCCTGCAGGGCTTGCCTCATGCGCTGCCGTATCTGGCCTCTGCCGTGCCGCTGGGGCTGGCGAACTACATCTTTGACCTGGAGAACATCGAAAGCGCCCACGCGGCGGGGGATGAATACCCGACGCGTAAAGTCATGCTGGCAAACGGTCTGGCCTCCATGCTCGGTTGCCTTATGGGGAACCCGTTCCCGGTGACGGTCTACGTCGGCCATCCCGGCTGGAAAGCGATGGGCGCGAGCATCGGCTACACGCTGGCCTCTGGCGTGACCATGTTCATCGTGCCGCTGTTCGGGCTGGGGGCGTTTATGCTCGCCATCATTCCGATGACTGCCATCGTGCCGATTCTGGTGTTTATCGGCGTGGTCACCGCCAACCAGGTGGTGAGGGAAACGCCGAAAGTGGAAGTGCCCGTGATCTTCATCTGCCTGTTCCCGTGGATCGCCAACTGGGCGCTGACCATGATGAACAGCGTGATGGGCGCGGCGGGCACGAATGCCGCAAAAATCGGTACCGACGTGCTGCACAGCAAAGGGATCTACTACGAAGGATTAGTCCATCTGGGGAACGGGGCACCGCTCGCCAGCATGCTGTGGGGTTGTATCGCCATTTTCGCCATCATCAACAAACCGCTGCGCGGTGCCGTGGCTGCGGCGGGCGGGGCGCTGCTGGCGCTGTTCGGGGTGATCCACGCTCCGGTCGTGGGCTTTGCCGAAGGCAGTTCGCTGATGTTCGTCACCGCGTATCTGATGATGGGCGGCATGTTTGTGGTGAAGCATGTGCTGGATACCTCTGTTAATCCCCCTCTCCCTGTGGGAGAGGGCCGGGGTGAGGGCACCAGAACGCACCTTCTAAAGGAAACAAAATGAAAGAGCTTATGGTCGTCGCCATTGGCGGCAACAGCATTATCAAAGACAACGCCAGCCAGTCGGTTGAACATCAGGCGCAGGCGGTTAAAGCGGTGGCAGAGTCGGTGCTCGAAATGCTGGCCTCCGACTATGACATCGTGCTTACCCACGGCAACGGCCCTCAGGTGGGGCTGGATCTGCGCCGGGCTGAAATCGCCCACGAGCGGGAGGGGCTTCCCCTCACGCCGCTGGCAAACTGCGTGGCGGACACCCAGGGCGGCATCGGCTACCTGATCCAGCAGGCGCTGAACAACCGCCTGGCCGCGCGCGGGGAGCAAAAAGCGGTTACGGTCGTCACGCAGGTGGAAGTGGATAAAAACGATCCCGGTTTCACGCACCCCACGAAGCCGATCGGCGCGTTCTTCAGCGAGGCGCAGCGCGACGAACTGCAACGCGCGCACCCGGACTGGCACTTTGTTGAGGATTCGGGCCGGGGATATCGTCGCGTGGTGGCCTCTCCGCAGCCGCTGCGCATTGTCGAGGCCGATGCGATCAAGACCCTGACGCAAAAAGGGTTTGTGGTGATTGGCGCGGGCGGCGGCGGTATTCCCGTGGTGCGCTCGGCGCAGGGCGATTACCAGAGCGTTGACGCGGTGATTGATAAAGATCTCTCCACCGCGCTGCTGGCGCGCGAGATCCGCGCCGACGTGCTGGTGATTACCACCGGCGTGGAGAAGGTGTGCGTCAACTTCGGCAAGCCAAACCAGCAGGCGCTGGACACCGTCAACGTAGCGGAGATGACGCGCTACAGGGAAGAAGGTCACTTCCCGGCGGGCAGCATGCTGCCCAAAATCGTCGCCTCGCTGGAATTTTTACACCACGGCGGCAAGCGGGTGATCATCACCTCGCCAGACTGCCTGCCCGCCGCGCTGCGCGGGGAAACCGGTACCCATATTGTGAATGAAGGAAGATGAGATGAGTGAAAACAAAAGCCGCCGTGAATTTATCAGCCAGAGCGGCAAAATGGTGACCGCCTGCGCGCTGTTTGGCGCGACCGGATCCGTCGCGTATGCTGCTGACTCCGCAAAGCCACTCTGCGAGACCGGTAAGCCTATGAATATCACCGCGAAACATTACTATCTGGACAACGTACTGCTCGAAGCCGGGTTTAATTTTGACGGCAACGTGGCGACGAGCACCCGCACCGAGCTGAAAACGCTGGAGATTCAAGACGGGAAGATTGTCGCCCTGCGCGACAACAAGCGCCACGCCGACGCCACGCTGCCGCACTACGACGCGTGCAACAAGCTGATGCTCCCGGCAATGCGCGACATGCACATCCACCTGGATAAAACCTTCTACGGCGGCCCGTGGCGATCGCTCAACCGCCCGGCGGGCACCACGATTCAGGATATGATCCGCCTGGAACAGAAGCTGTTGCCTGAGCTGCAGCCCTACACCCAGGAGCGTGCCGAGGCGCTTATCGACCTGATCCAGTCGAAAGGCTCCACCATTGCCCGCAGCCACTGCAATATTGAGCCGGTTTCCGGTCTGAAAAACCTGGAAAATTTGCAGGCGGTCCTGGCGCGCCGCAAACCTGGTTTTGACTGCGAAATCGTCGCCTTCCCGCAGCACGGGCTGCTGCTGTCGCATTCTGAAAAGCTGATGCGCGAGGCGATGCAGGCCGGGGCGCACTACGTGGGCGGACTGGACCCGACCAACGTCGACGGCGCGATGGAGAAATCCCTCGATCTGATGTTCCAGATTGCGCTGGACTACGACAAAGGGGTGGACATTCACCTGCACGAAACCAGCCCGGCGGGTGTGGCGGCGGTGAACTACATGGTCGAAACCGTGGAGAAAACGCCCGCGCTGAAGGGGAAACTCACCATCAGCCACGCCTTCGCGCTGGCGACGCTCAACGAACAGCAGGTGGATGAGATAGCCACCCGCATGGCGGCGCAGCAG
This sequence comes from Enterobacter sp. SGAir0187, assembly GCF_002952735.2. Taxonomy (NCBI): domain Bacteria; kingdom Pseudomonadati; phylum Pseudomonadota; class Gammaproteobacteria; order Enterobacterales; family Enterobacteriaceae; genus Enterobacter; species Enterobacter sp. SGAir0187. The sequence continues at coordinate 3,639,172 of NZ_CP025034.2, forward strand.
GTAACCATCGCCTCCACCGTGCCGATTGGCACCCTGCATATGCCGCTGAAGCAGTTGCGGGACAAGGGCGTGTTTGTGATGACCGGCACCGACAGCGTGATAGACCACTGGTCGCCGTACGGTCTGGGGGACATGCTGGAAAAAGCCAATCTTTACGCCCAGCTCTACATCCGCCCGAACGAGCAAACGCTCTCCCGCGCGCTGGGGATTGCGACCGGCGACGTGCTGCCGCTGAACGACAAAGGCGAACGCGTGTGGCCGAAAGCGCAGGATGACGCCAGCTTTGTGCTGGTGGACGCCTCCTGTTCCGCCGAAGCCGTGGCGCGCATTTCCCCACGTACCGCAACGTTCCATAAAGGAAATCTGGTCTGGGGGACTGTGGGCTGAGGTGCATTTCTCCCTCTCCCGGTGGGAGAGGGTTGGGGTGAGGGCATCAGGCCGCACGTTTGTCGACCGGGTAAGGCGAAGCCGCCACCCGACGTTACAGATGATAGCCCGACAATCTCAGCTCTCTGTCGATCCACTCGACAAACTGCTGGATCTTCCAGGCGCGTTCGTTCATGTGCGGCATCACCAGATGATGCGCATTAATGGCAATCCCCATCTCATCCGGCAGTACCTGCACCAGTGAGCCATCTTTCAGGTGGTCTGTCGCCATCATTTTGCTCTCAAGGATAAATCCCAGCCCCATGCGCGCCGCTTCAAAGCTCATATAGGAGCGGTCAAAGCTGAGGCTGAAGTTGAGCCAGGGCCTGTCGATATTGTGCCAGGCGAACCATTTTTCCCAGTTCACCAGAGTGCTGGTGGACGAGATGAGCGACTGTTGCAGCAGATCGGTAGGGTTGCTGATGGGGTGTTTTTCCGCATATTCCGGCGAGGCCAGCACTACCAGCGTGTCGTTTTTAATGGTCATCACCCGGTAAGCATCCCAGTCCGGTATGCCGTGGCGGATATCAATATCAATATTGTCTCTGGCGAATTGCAGGTTTTCATACGAGCAGGTGAGATTGATGGTGATATCGGGATATTCGGCGCGGAACTTACCCAGACGGCGCAACAGCCATGACAACCCGAAGGTGGGGGAGGAGTGCACGCGAAGTACGGCATTCTCTTTCTCTTTGATAATCTGATCGGTGGCTCGCCCGATGGCGCTCATCGCCGCTGAAACCTCCCGCAGATACTTCTCTCCCGTCGGGGTAAGCTGAACGCCCTTCCCGCTGCGGATGAAGAGCTTTTTGCCCATCCACGATTCCAGCGACGCGATCTGATGACTCACCGCGGAGGCGGTAACGTTAAGCTGCTCTGCCGCCTGATGGATGCTCAAGGCGTTAGCAACGGCGATAAACGCCTGCAAATTTCTGAGCGAGGGCAGCGATAGCGTCTGGCGATCCTGCGCGGGCATAGCCTACTCCTTTCAGGTTTATTGATAAAAAACATACCATTGAGATTACGTGCGGGCAATTTTATCCCGATGTTATTTTTTTGAGCTGCATCGCGAATCAAATTTATCTCAGCAATAAATGAGTTTTATTGCATGGTGTTTCATTTATGAGCCGATATATTGACGTTGAACGCAAAATAAAAACGACTCACGTTGTTCGAATAATGAGGTAAGTTATGTCTCGTATAGAACAAGCTGTCCCCTACATAAAAACGAAAAAAACCAATTACCGTTTCGTTGTGCTGGCATTAATTTTTATTGTTTATGCCATTAACTATGCCGACAGAACAAATATTGGCGCAGTACTCCCGTTTATCATTGACGAATTTCATATCAATAATTTTGAAGCCGGCGCCATCGCCAGCATGTTCTTTTTGGGATACGCCCTGAGCCAAATTCCGGCGGGCTTTTTCATCGCCAGAAAGGGCATACGCGGCATGGTGGCGCTGTCGATATTCGGCTTCTCCGCCTTTACCTGGCTGATGGGGACGGCGACCTCCGTTCTGGGTCTGAAGTTTATCCGCCTGGGGCTGGGGTTAACGGAGGGGCCGTGCCCCGTCGGGCTGGCCTCTACCATCAATAACTGGTTTCCGCCAAAGGAGAAAGCCACGGCCACCGGCGTCTACATTGCTGCCACCATGTTTGCGCCGATCCTCGTGCCGCCGCTGGCGGTGTGGATCGCGATGACCTGGGGCTGGCGCTGGGTCTTCTTCTCCTTTGCGATCCCCGGTCTGGTCATCGCCGTTCTGTGGTATCTGCTGGTGCGCACAAAACCGTCCGAGAGCGCATTCGTCTCCAGAGCCGAGCTGGAAACCATTTCTGCCGGTCAGGAGACGCCGGACGCCAGACGGGAAAATATCGTCATTTCACCGCGCTTTGCGCGCCTTGACCGACTGATCCGCGTGCGGGAGTTAGCCCCGGTGAGTACCGTGAAAGGGCTGTTTACCTCGAAGAATATTCTCGGTGACTGTCTGGCCTATTTCATGATGGTCAGCGTGCTTTACGGCCTGCTGACGTGGATCCCACTCTATCTGGTGAAAGAGAAAGGCTTTACGTTTATGAGCATGGGGCTGGTCGCCAGCATGCCGTGCATCGGTGGATTTATCGGTGCGATTTTCGGCGGCTACGTTTCCGACAGGCTGCTCGGCCGCCGGCGCAAACCGACCATGATGTTTACCGCCATCAGCACCGTGTTGATGATGCTCATTATGCTCAATATTCCGCAAAGCACCGTTGCGGTTTGCGTGGGGCTGTTTTTTGTCGGCCTCTGTCTGAATATCGGCTGGCCTGCATTTACCGCCTACGGTATGGCGGTTGCAGACAGTAAAACCTACCCCATCGCCGCATCAATTATTAACAGCGGCGGTAACCTCGGCGGATTTGTTTCACCCATGCTGGCAGGTTATCTGCTGGATAAAACCGGCAGCTTTAATTCTGTGTTTATTTATTTCGGTATTTGCGCGGCTATTGGCTTAATGATGATTATGCTGCTGGATGAGCCGAAATAATAAAAAATCCCTCTTGTAAGAATGGAGTAAATATATGCTACTGAAAGATAAAGTCGCCGTTATTACCGGCGCGGCTTCCGTACGCGGTTTGGGCTTCGCCACGGCGAAATTATATGCTGAGCAGGGCGCGAAGGTGGTGATTATTGATTTAGATGCCGCAGCCAGCCGTGCCGCGGCGGCGAGCCTGGGCGAGGAGCATCTGGGCCTGGCAGCGAACGTCAGCAATGAACTACAGGTCAACGCTGCTATTGAGCAGGTGCTGGGGAAATACGGGCGTATCGATATTCTGGTGAATAACGCCGGTATTACTCAGCCGATCAGGCTGATGGAGATAAAGCGCGAGAATTACGATGCGGTGCTGGACGTGAGCCTGCGCGGCACGCTGCTGATGTCCCAGGCGGTGATCCCCACCATGCGCGCGCAAAAGTCGGGCAGCATCGTCTGCATTTCTTCGGTATCCGCCCAGCGCGGCGGCGGCATCTTTGGCGGCCCCCACTACAGCGCCGCAAAAGCGGGCGTGCTGGGCCTCGCGAAAGCGATGGCCCGCGAGCTGGGGCCGGATAACGTGCGCGTGAACTGCATCACGCCGGGCCTTATCCAGACGGACATCACCGCCGGCAAGCTGAGCGATGAGATGAAAACCTCCATCCTGGCGGGTATTCCGCTTAATCGCCTTGGCGACGCGCAGGATATTGCCCGCGCCGCGCTGTTCCTTGGTAGCGACCTTTCGTCTTACTCCACCGGCATCACGCTCGACGTGAACGGCGGCATGCTGATCCATTAAGGAGCCCGAAGATGACGGATACCACAGTTCAACAGGTTGCCGCGGCGGCCTGGCGCATTCGCCGCTACGCCCTGCGAATGGGCGAAGTGCAGGGGCAGGGCTACATCGGGCAGGCGCTGGGCTATGCCGACGTGCTGGCCACTGCGTTTGCCCACGGGATGAACCTCAAACCGGGCGAGCCGGAGTGGGAAGCGCGCGACCGTTTTCTGCTCTCCCACGGTCATTACGCCATTGCCTGCTATGCGGCACTGATTGAAGCGGGGATCATCCCCGAGGAGGAGCTGGAGACCTACGGCGCGGACGACAGCCGCCTGCCGATGTCCGGCATGGCAACCTACACGCCGGGCATGGAGATCTCCGGCGGTTCGCTGGGGCAGGGCTTAAGCATTGGTGTCGGCATGGCGCTGGGGCTGAAGCATAAGCAGAGCACAGCCTGGGTCGTTAACTCTATGTCGGACGGTGAGCTTGACGAAGGATCCACCTGGGAAGCGGCGATGTCGGCGGCGCACCATGGACTGTCGAACCTGATCGTGCTGGTGGATATTAACCGCCAGCAGGCAGACGGTAACTCGCATACGATCCTCGGCTTTGAGCCGCTGGAGGATAAATGGACCTCCTTCGGCTGGTACGTGCAGCGCGTAAACGGCAACGATGTTTCTGCCCTGGTGACGGCGTTTGATAACGCCAAACGCTATCCGGAAAACCAGCCGCGCGTGATTTTGTGCGACACGCTGATGGGCAAGGGCGTGCCGTTCCTCGAACAGCGTGACAAGAACCATTTTATTCGCGTGGATGCTGACGAGTGGCAAAAGGCGCTCGCCGTACTGGATGCGAACAAACCTGAAGGAGTGCTGTAATGAGCCAGACCACGGAGAAAAAAACGCGTTTAACCACGTCGGCCATGATTGCCTCTATCGCGGAAGAAGGCCAGGCGACGCGCGCCGCACCGTTCGGCCACGCGCTGGTCAAGCTGGCAGAACAGCGTCCGGACGTTGTCGGCATGACAGCGGATCTGTCGAAGTACACCGATCTGCATATCTTTGCCCAGGCGTACCCGGAACGTTTCTTCCAGATGGGCATGGCGGAACAGTTGTTAATGGGGGCCGCGGGCGGCATGGCAAAAGAGGGCTTTATTCCTTTCGCCACCACCTATGCCGTCTTCGCCACCCGCCGCGCCTACGATTTTATCCATCAGGTGATTGCCGAGGAGCATCTCAACGTGAAGATCTGCGCGGCGCTGCCGGGGCTCACCACCGGCTACGGGCCAAGCCACCAGGCAACGGAAGATATTGCCATTATGCGCGGTATTCCGGGGATGACGATTATCGATCCCTGTGATGCGATAGACACCGAACAGGCGGTACCGGCGATGGCGGCGCACGATGGCCCGGTTTATATGCGGCTGCTGCGCGGCAAGGTGCCGGTGGTGCTGGACCAGTACGATTACCGGTTCAGGATTGGCAAAGCCGCGCTGCTGGAGGAGGGGAGCGACGTTCTGATTATCGCCTCAGGGCTGATGACCATGCGCGCGCTGGAGGCAGCGAAGCAGCTGCGTAAGGATAACGTCAGCGTGGCGGTGCTGCATTCGCCCACCATTAAGCCGCTGGATGAAGAGACCATCCTGGCCCAGGCCGCGAAGCCGGGGCGGCTGGTGTTGGTGGCGGAAAACCACAGCAGCGTTGGCGGGCTGTGTGAAGCTGTCGCGTCGCTGTTGATGCGACACCGCGTGAACGTGGATTTCGAGACCGTCGCACTGCCGGACGCATTCCTGGACGCCGGCGCGCTACCCACCCTGCACGACCGCTACGGGATTTCGACCGCCGCCATGGTGGAGAAAATCCGGCGCAGGCTCTGATTTATCAGACGGATACGTTGTCAACGGGCGAGGGCTGCTTTACCCTCGCCTCTGTTGTAATACAGGAGACCGTCATGGCACAAAACATCTACGATAACCCGGCGTTTTTCGAAGGCTATGCCCAGCTTCCGCGCTCGGTTCAGGGGCTGGACGGCGCGCCGGAGTGGCCCGCCCTTAAGGCAATGCTGCCGGATTTAACCGGTAAATCGGTTGTCGATCTCGGCTGCGGCTACGGCTGGTTCTGCCGCGCAGCGCGTGAGCTTGGCGCGTTTGAGGTCACCGGCGTGGATATCTCAGAAAAGATGCTCGCCCGTGCAGCGGAGCTTACCGCTGACCCACTGATTCACTATCAGCGTAGCGATCTGGAATCACTTAAGCTCAACGAGAACAGCCTCGATCTGGTCTACAGCTCGCTGGCGCTGCACTACCTGCCGGAGCTGGATACCCTGTTTGCGAAGGTTCAGCGCGCGCTCAAGCCCGGCGGCAGCCTGGTGTTCTCAATGGAGCACCCGATCTACACCTGCGCCACCCGTCAGGGCTGGCTGACCGACGATAACGGCGAGCGGTTCTGGGGCGTGAATCATTATCAGGACGAAGGCCAGCGCGTCAGCAACTGGCTGGCGGACGGGGTGATCAAGTATCACCGCACGCTGGGCACCACGCTTAACGCGCTGATCGGGGCCGGATTAACAATAAGCGACGTCAACGAGTGGGGGCCAACGCAGGCGCAGATTGACGCCTGGCCTGCGCTGGCCGAAGAGGCGGAACGCCCCATGCTGGTGCTGATCGCCGCGCGTAAGGCTCAGTAACCCACCTTATACACCCGCCCGCTCTGCACCCCTTCCACGCTGCGGCGGTAGGCCTGTGCCACGGTCGCGGCGGGAACGCTCTCAAAGCCCGGGAAGAATCCGTCGTAAGCTTCAGCGGATTCGGTGAGCACCGTCGGGCTAATCAGGTTGATGCGGATCCCGCGCGGCAGTTCGCAGGCTGCCGCGCGAACAAACCCTTCCAGCGCCGCATTCACCGTGGTGGCGTTCACGCCCTGCGCAATCGGCTCATGCGCCACAATTCCGCTTATCAACGTAATCGAGCCGCCTTCATTCAGGTAGTGCTGGCCGGTCAGCGCCAGGCGCACCTGCCCCAGCAGCTTATCCTGCAACCCCTGGTTAAAGTCGCTGTCTTTCATGGTCGCGAGCGGGCCGAAGTAGAGGCCACCGCTGGCGGACACAATCGAATCCACCTGGCCAATTTTCTCGAAGAGCGCCTGAACGCTTGACTGCGAGGTGATATCCACCTGCTCGTCGCCCTGCGTGCGACCGACGCGGATGACCTCGTGGCGGCGACTCAGCTCTTCCGTTACCGCACGACCGACCGTACCGCTGGCACCAATAATGACGATTTTCATAGCCGACTCCTTATGTTGTGAGCCTTCATTCTTTAATAAATTAAAATGCGGATAAACTGGGATAAAGTTAGAAGATTGCTAACCAGAGGTTTGGAATATGGATAAGCTCCGCAGTATGGAGACGTTTATTGCCGTGGTGGAAAGCGGCAGCTTCACCGGTGCGGCGGCGCGGCTGGAGATGTCGGCGGTAATGGTAGGGAAGTACGTTGCGCTGCTGGAATCCCAGCTTGGCACCCGCCTGCTGGAGCGTAACACGCGCCGCCAGAGCCTGACGGATGCCGGACGCGTCTATTTCGACGAGGCGAAGCGGGTGCTGGAGCAGGTCGTGATTGCTGAAAGCGCGGTTGAACGGCTGCGCGCTGCGCCGTCTGGCACCCTGCGCGTCACGGCGCCCACGTCGTTTGGCGGCTGCGTGATCGCCCCGCTGACGGCCACCTTTTTACAGCGCTACCCGGAGATACGCATTGAGCTGGATCTCACCAACCGGATGGTCGATCTGGTGGAGGAGGGTGTCGATCTGGCCATTCGCATTGGCGACGTTCGCAACGACGATCTGGTGGCGAAATACCTGTGCCCCTACAACATGGTGATCTGCGCTGCACCGGACTATTTAGCGCGACACGGCACGCCGCAAACGCCAGACGATCTGGTGGATCATCTCTGTCTTTCGCACACGGTGTGGACGGCACGCAACGAGTGGCGTCTGCCGGGCGTGGAAGGGGAGGTGCGCTGGAAACGGGATGCCGTATTACGGTGCAACGACGGCTACGGCTTACGCATGGCGGCGCGAGCCGGGGCGGGGCTGTTGCTGCAACCGGAAGTGCTGGTGGCGGAAGAGCTGGCAAGCGGCAGACTGGTGCGGGTAATGGAACCGTTCACGCCCGCGCCGAGGCCGGTGCATCTACTGTGGCGCCAGGATTTGCGGCCGCTGCCTAAGCTGACGGAATTTATCGCCCATATTCTGCTAAGATTGAGCACACTATAAAAACAGAAGGTAAGCAAAGAATGTCCGTGAGTAAACTCGCCAGCAGCGCGCAGGGTCTGCAATCATCTGCCATCCGTGAATTATTAAAACATAGCAAAATGGCGGGCGTGATCTCGCTGGGGGGCGGTATTCCAAACCCTGATCTGTTCGATCGCGAAGGGCTGAAAATCGCTGCTGATGCCGTATTATCTCAGCATTTTGGCGAGGCGTTTCAGTATGGCCTGACCGAAGGCGTTCCGGGACTGCGGGAAGAGATTCAGCGCATTTGCGAGGGTCGTGGCATTCGCTGTAAGGCCGATGACGTGGTCGTGACCTCCGGTTCACAGCAGTCCCTCGATGTGCTGGCGCGCGCGTTAATTAACCCGGGCGATATCGTCGTCGTCGAACGTCCAACCTATCTCGCCGCCCTGCAGGTATTCGGCCTGGCGCAGGCGAATTTTGAATCCGTTGGCACCGACGGCGACGGTATGAAGGTGGATGAGCTCGAAGCACTGGTGGCCAAAAAAGCCATTAAAGCGGTGTATATCGTTCCAACCTTTGGTAACCCTGGCGGCGTGACGCTTTCTGAGGCGCGTCGTAAACAGCTGGTGGAACTCTCGAAGCGCTATGACTTCGTGATTATTGAAGACGATCCGTACAGCGAAATTAACTATACCGATGAAGTCTTCCGTCCGTTAATTGCCCATGCCAGGGATATCGGCAATGAAGAGAATGTGGTGTATACCTCCACCTTCTCTAAAATCCTCGCGCCGGGCACTCGCGTAGGCTGGATAGTGGTGCCGGAATGGCTGAAGCGCGCGGTGGTGAACCTGAAGCAAACCACCGATCTGCACACCAGCACGCTGTCGCAGCTGATGACGTATGAGTACCTGAAGACCGGCCGTCTGGCCGATCAGATTAAAACGATCCGCGAAGCCTATCGCCAGAAATACCAGACCTTCGCCACGGAACTGGAAGCCGAGCTGGGCGACGTGATGTCGTTCCACAAGCCGAAGGGCGGCATGTTCCTGTGGGCGAAAATGAACAACGGCATGAACACCACGCGCTGGCTTGAAAAAACGTTAAGCAACGGCGTAGTATTTGTGCCTGGCGAGTTTTTCTACTGCAATGAGCCAGACCCAACGACGCTGCGCATGTCATTTGTGACGCCAACGGATGAAGATCTGAAAGAGGCGGTTCAACGCCTGAAAAAATCGCTCTAAAAGAGCTGCGCATAATGGCTTTCATGCCGTTATGCGCAATACGCGTTCAGGGCGGCACGGGCCGCGATCGTTCATGGTGAGTTCCATGTTTGAATTTCTGATCGGTGTCGTTACGCACACGCCCGCCTGGGTGTGGGTGCTGTTTATCTTTCTCATCTCTCGCGGCATTAAGGCCCGCAGGCCCGCCACCGTTACGCTGGAGAGGCTTGCCATCATTCCAGGCATCTTTCTTATCTGGGATATTTACGATCTGGTAGTCTACCGCACGCTGACTCCCGGGACCGTGGCATTGTGGACGGCGGGGATCCTCGCCGGGACTGCGCTGGGGTATTTCCTGATTAAGCAGGCGGTTATCACCCGCGCAGAGGCGCCGCGCACCCTTTTCCGCCAGGCAGACTACACCGCGTTGCCGTTTATGATGCTGGCATTCGGGGTGAAGTATGTGCTGGGCGTGATGAGCGCGGTCTCTCCCCAGACGATGCAGCAGCCCGCCATGAGTGCGCTGGCGATCGTCTCCGGCGGTGTGTTTGCGGGCGTCTTTATTGGGAAGTTTGTGCGCTATGTTGGGGTGTATAACAGCGCCGCGCCGCGCCCGGCGGAGTGACGTTATTCTGTCGCGTGTGCCAGGGTGCGATCTGAAGCATCGCCGCTGAGGGCTCGCGTGACTTCATGGATCCGCCAGATTTTCCCTTCACGCAGCGCGGCAAACAGGTAAACCTCTATCTCTGCCTGACGACCATCAGGATACGTGACCGTCACGATATGCCGGTCAGCCAGAAGTTCGTCATGACAGGCTATCTCCGCCACGCTAAAGGCGATCGCACGGATCTGCGAGCGAACGTGGTTCAGGTGCTGAATAAAACCCCGGTAGTCAAGGGCGTGACCGTCCGTAAACTGCTGGTAATCGGGCGTAAATACCTCTGCCGGATCGATATCGCCGTTGAATAAGCGGGTTAACAGGCACGCCATCTTTTCGCGCTGCGCGGCGTTGTCGGTGTCGGCTATCAGGGACGTGATAATGCTCATACGGGCTCCTTATGTGGTTGAGTCCCCATTATCCTTGACAGCCGAAGACGTGGTTTCTGTAATAGGTCGATGAATAACGATTTTCGGTCAAAATGAGATGGTCAGTTTTGAAACGCTCCGTCATGCCGGCGGATATCGAACACGGTGGCACAGTCATCGCACCGGCCAGCTGTGGCGCATTGCAACGGGTCTGCTGGTCATTGAGACCCAGCAGGCGCGCTCGGTCGTACCGGCAAAACACATCGGCTGGATCCCGCCAGGTCAGCAGCATGCCGCCTTTTCTGAAAGCGCAATAGAAGGCTGCGCCATCTATCTTGACCCCGCCTGCTGTGCAGGGCTTCCCGATGCGTCCGCGCTGTTCGAGCCCGACGATCTCACTCATGCACTGTTTTCCCGTTTATGTGGTGCAGAGAACGAGTACGATCCGCGAAAGCTGACTTTGCTGCTGGATGAGCTTGCCCTGACGCCCCAGGTTCACTTTTCTCTGCCCGTGCCGACGGATCCGCGTCTGAAGAACGTGGTCAGCCATTTGCTGCAGTTTGTCGATGATAACCAGACGGTCGAGAGTCATGCTATTCATGCCGGGATGAGCGTACGTACGTTCAATCGTCGGTTTAGTGCCCAGACCGGAATGAACTTTGTTAACTGGCGGCAGCTGGCGCGCGTCATGCAGGCAATGGAGTGGCTGGCGGCGGGGAAGCCGGTAGGGTGGATTGCGCTGTCCTGCGGCTACAGCAGCGTCAGCGCATTTATTGAGGTTTTCAGAGCATGGACCGATAAAACGCCGGGGCAGTGGGCGACGAAAGAAGCCCCTTTTGGGCGAAGGTAATGCGCGTGGCTTCGTTGAGATCAAGCGCTTTAATTGTTTACCTGCGCGCTAGCAGAGGTGCGATCGATGTTTATCCTCTCTCCCTGTTTATAAATATAAAATGAGTGCGGTTTGATGCCCTCACCCCGGCCCTCTCCAACAGGGAGAGGGATCCCCACAAAATAATACCTGCACGGACAACCCCCTCTCCCTTGAGGGAGAGGGCTGGGGTGAGGGGGAACATACGGCTGAAGTGGTCATTCCGTTCACTTTATGTTCCTTGCTACTCTGTAAGGACATGGCCGGTGAACGTGCCAGGGCGGCTCAATCGCCACCGCCCTGGCGACCCGGGCTCCCGGCGGTAAATCGCCGCTTCGCGGTGCCTTCGGCTTATTCCTTCCGGCTTGTCGGCGACGGGCGGAGGTAACATCCCTGTAAAGCCCGCCCTCTCGGCGCATCCATGCGCCTCGCCCCGGCCTACAGGAAACGCCTCAGCGATTTACAGCCGGACCAGGGCATCGCTGTAAGCCATTTATTTTCCTGAAGTCACATGCATCGCTTCAGGAAAAAAATTACTGGGGATCCCTCACCCCACAGGGAGAGGGAGAAAAACACGTCAACCCAGCAACGCGACGCCAGCCTCCGTTCTCAGCCAGCGCGGGGCGTTGAGCTGGTCGGCAAAATAGCCCGTCAGTTCAAAGAGTAAATCCCCCATTACGCGGGCGGATTCAGGGGCGAGCGCGCCACTCATCAACAGTTGTGTGATTTCCTCGCAGTAGCGACAGAGCTGATCGGGCTCGGCGTGGAATGCGGGTTCACGTTCAGGAAACACGTCGACGGTAAGGTGCTCCTGTAAGTGCTCAGGGACCGGCTCCAGCAGCATCGGGCGGAGCAGGGTGAGGGTCGAGGCAAGACGACCGCAGAGCGCTATTTTTCTTGCAGGATCGGTCTCTTCCACCAGCGCTTCGCAGTAGCGTTGGCAGTTATCGGCAAGTTCTGTGAAGTCGGTATGATGGTCGAAAGGGGTCGTGAAAAGTGCGTTACTGGTGGTCATGATTTTTCTCCAATCAGGTGATTAACCCGGCCGCGGAAATGCCAATTTCCGGGTGGCAGGTCTGAACGGAGTTGGCATTACCGGCTTGGAGTGTACCGGCGCGTCTTGCGACGCCCCCGCCCAGCCCGCCATTGAAGCGTAGCCAGACGTGCAGCGTAACAAGGACTTACGCCGTCTCCAATCATAACCGGGATGCCAATCCCGACGCCAGAGTTTGCTGGCGTGGGAGGAACATACGCCCGATTACCCCTAAAAAGAAGCAGGTTATCCAGAAGAAGTTAAATCCTGCGAGGCGGCTTCAGAAAATGATGTAAGACGTTTCATCACCGCTCCCTCAGCGCCTCTTTCGCCCGGTTAAACGGTTTGATCAGGTAATCCAGCACCGTTTTCTCCCCGGTCTTAATGTCCACCGTGGCAATCATCCCCGGCACAATCGAGAAGTGCCTGCCCGCCTTATTCACCAGGTAATCCTGGCTGGTGCGAATGAACACCCGGTAATAGAACACCTCCGGCTTGGCCTCGTCCTGAATGGTGTCCGGCGAAATCGTCTCCACCACCCCGTGCAGCCCGCCGTAAATGGCGTAATCGTAGGCGGTGATCTTCACCAGCGCCTCCTGATTCGGGTGGATAAAGGCGATATCACGCGGCGACAGGCGGGTTTCAATCAGCAGGTGATCGTCCACCGGCACAATCTCCATCAGCTCGCCGTTGGGCGGGATCACGCCGCCGATGGTGGTGACCTTGATGTTTTTGACGATCCCGCGCACCGGGGATTTTACCGTCAGACGGGTGACGGAATCCTGACGGCCCTTGAGGATCGCCGAAACCATATCCACCTCCGCATTGGCCTTGGAGAGCGCCTCGCGCGCCTGGACGTAATACTGCGAACGCACGTCGGTGAGCTTCAGCTCCAGATCGCTTTTCTGCCGCTGCAGGCGCAGCACCTCCACGTGGCTGGCGGCCCCGGTTTTCACCAGCCGCTGGGTAATGGCCAGCTCTTTATTCGCCAGATCTAACGCGGCGCGAAGCTCCCGCTGGGTATCCTCCAGCTGCGCGCGGCGCGAGTTGTAGAGCCGCGTTTCGTCGGCAATCAGATCCGGCCATTTCGCCAGTGAAGGAGGGAACTTCAATGGCAGATCGTTCACCTCGGCATACAGGCGGGCGCTGGAGGCCAGAGACGCGCGGTAGCGCGCCGCACTTTCGCCGACGTTTGACTCGGAACGAGTAGGGTCAAGCCGCGCCAGCACCTGTCCGGCCTGCACCTGATCCCCCTCGTGGACGTTCAGCTCGGTGAGGATCCCCCCGTCCAGCGACTGTAAGACCTGCTCGCGCGAGCTGGGGATCACTTTCCCCGATCCGGTTGACACCTCGTCCAGCACGCCAAACCACGCCCAGATGCCCAGCACCACAAACATCAGCAGCGAGAAGATCACGATCCGACGCGCGCCGGTGTAGCTGCTTTCGGAGTCGAGGGCGTTATCCAGATCGTCCATTGCCGCCACGTCACGCTGACTGATTTTCATTTTTCCACTCCCGTCCGGTTGCTGCCTGCTGCTGTTGCTGCTGCATACGGCTGTTGTTCAGCGCCTGGGCTTTTGGCGCGTCCATCACCAGCATCCCCTCTTTCAACACGACCACGCGCTCCACCAGCTCCAGCACCGGTACGCGATGCGTGGCGACAATCAGGGTGCGCTGCCCGAGCCAGTCTCCCAGACGCTGGATAAATTCCCGCTCGGTGTGCTCGTCCAGTGAGGCGGTGGGTTCATCCATCAGCACGATATTCGGATCGCGCAGCAGCATTCGCGCCAACAGAATCGACTGACGCTGTCCGCCGGAGAGCCCCACGCCGTTTTCCATGATCGGGTAGTCCAGCCCCTTGGGCAGCTTCTGCACGAAACTTGCCGCGCCGGTCAGTTCCAGCGCCTCAAAGATCTCTTCGTCGGTGGCGCGCGGCATGCCGAGGGTAATGTTTTCGCGCAGGGTGCCGTAAAACAGCCGCGCGTTCTGGGTCATAAAGCCGACGTTGCGCCGCACGTCCGCCACGTCGAGATGCGGCAGGCTGAAGTTATCAAGTCGCAGCTCACCGGCTGCCAGATCCATCCCGCCCGCCATGGCCTGCAGCAGGGTCGATTTGCCCGCGCCGTTGCGCCCGAGGATCGCCACTTTCTCACCCGGACGGATCTCCAGCCGGTTAATGCGCAGCGCCATACGCGGATCGTCCGGCTGATAGCGGAACTGCGCCTGCTCGAAGAGGTAGTGACCGCGCAGCACGTCCTGGCGGATCGGCGTCTCCTCGCGCTGGTTTTCGGTGGGAAGCTGCATGATGCTGTCCAGCCCCTCTTTTGCCGCTTTGACCTGCTGCCAGCGCGCCAGCACGCCGCACAGCGTCGCCATCGGGGCGATCATGCGGGAGGCCAGCATCGAGGCGGCGACCACCGAGCCGGTGGTCAGGGTGCCGTCGATCACCATCGGCGCGCCGACCACAATCACGGCGGCGTAAACCAGACTCTGAATGGTCATCCCCCAGCTGATCAGGTTCTGCGTCAGCTCGCGGGTGCGCAGGCCGGATTCGGCGGTGATCTGGATATAGCTGTTCCACTGCTGCAAAAAGCGGTTTTCCGCCTGCATCAGCTTGATGTCCTCCAGCCCCTGCACGCTCTCCACCAGCACCGCATTGCGCAGGGTTGATTCATGGGCCGACTGCTTTGCCAGCTCCGCCAGCTTTTTCTGCAGCAGCAGGCCGGGCAGGACCATGATCACCGCCGCGACCGGGGCGATCCACGCCAGCTGCGGGGCGATGATCGCCAGCACTACCACGAACAGTAAAAAGAAGGGCAGGTCGACAATCGTCGAGATGGTGGACGAGGTGACCATCTCGCGGATCTGCTCCAGCTCGCGCAGCTGTGAGATAAAGCTGCCGGTGGAGCGGGGAATCGCGCTGTTGCGCAGCCGCAGCGCGTGACCAAATACGCGATCCGAGACGCGCATATCCGAGCGCTTGCCGAGCAGATCCATAATGTGGCCGCGCGCCACGCGCAGCACGAAGCCAAACAGGGTGGCGATCAGCACCCCGATGGTCAGGACGTACAGCGTCGGGTAGGACTGGGCGGGGATCACCCGGTCATACACCTGCATGGAAAAGACAATCCCGGAAAGCGACAGCACGTTGATAAACAGCGCGGCCAGCATTACCCAGCTGTAGGGGCGGAGATCGCGCATCACCAGCCGGTAGAGCCAGTCCGGTCGATATTTTGAGATATAAGCATCCACGCGGCTGTCCTTCAGCGCGGCAAGAGGACGCAGGGCAATGACGTGGCGGATGGCGGGCAGCATGGCCGTCATCGACAGCCGGTTAGTGTAGGTCTCATCATCGAAGAAGCTGACTTCGAGCGTGTCGTCGCCGTCGAAGTGTTCGATCGCGCCGACACGGCCGTCATTCAGCGCCACCACCACCGGCAGACGCCAGCTGTTGATTGACTGCTGGTCAGCGGTGAGCAGTTGAAACGACAGCCCCGCCTCACGCGCCAGCTGGGTGAGGGCGGGCACCATCGGTTTGCCTTTCAGCCACGGTGCGCCTGCAATCAGCGCGCCAGGCGAGCAGGCGACGCGGTAGCGGGTGGCGATAAAGCCAAAGGCCTGCGCCCACTGCGCCAGCGCCTCATCCGTCATGTTTTCACCTTGGGGGATATCACGCTGCTTCATGGCTGGATCTCCACGGTCTGGATGGTGCGGTTATCAAGGTCGAACGCATGACGCAATTGCCCGGTGTTATACAGGCAGTTGAGCTGCAGCTGGTGCAGCTGAGCGAGGGTCTGCTGCTGGGTGAACCGCGCCTGATAAACCTCCTGTTCGGCGTTGAGCACGTCGAGCAGCGGGCGCGAGCCGAGGTCAAGATACTGCTGCTGGTACAGCTCACGGGTGCGGGCGCTGAGCGCCTCCTGGCGGCCCTGGATTTGCAGCGTGCTTTGCAGGCTCATCACCTGACTGCGGGCTTCCAGCAGTTTCTGGCGGACATCAAGACGCGTGCGCTGAATGGTGGACTGTGCCGCTTCCACCGCGTGTCCGGCGGCGTTACGCCGGGCGGTGAGGCCGCCGCCCTGATAGAGCGGCATCTGTACTTTCACCCATGCGGAATACTGGGTGCGATCCCGCGTGTCGCTGCCCGCGTAGCGATCGTTCATGTAGTGGCGCACCTCCGGCTCCAGCGAGACGGTTGGCGTCATCTGCGCGTCGGCGTAGTCGAGGTTAGCCTGGGCAACGTTGGCCTGCGCCCAGGCGGCGAGCACCGCAGGAACCAGGCGGTCGTCCGGCTCGGCGACATCGCAGCTGCGGGCCAGCTTTTGCGGAAAGTCGTTGCTGATCGCGTTCAGGCTGTTCCAGCCGAGAAAGCTCATCAGCGTCGCGCGGGCGCTCTCCAGGCTGGCCTGGTACTGCATCAGCTGGGCGCGAGCGCCTTCGATACGGGCATCGGTCTGCACCACGTCAGAGAGCGACGTGGCGCCCTCGTCGTTACGCTGGCGGGTCAGCGTGCCGATGGAGGAGAGGGCCTCAAGCTGCTCTTTGGCGGTGTCGACCATCTGCTGCCAGGTCTGCACCTGTACCATGGCGACGGCGGTATCGTGGGCGATGGTGTCGATACTCACCAGCACGTTGGCCTGCTGCTGGGCAACGCCAGCGCTCTCGGCGCGCACCTGGCTGGCCACTTTGCCGAAGTCGTAGAGCATTTGAGAGAGAGAAAGCACCAGCGACGGCGTAAAGCCGTTCTGGTCGCCGTCGTGCGAATACCCGTTGTCCACGCCGGCATTAATCTGCGGATAGTATTTTGACTTCGCGACATCCACCTCTTCGCTCTGCTGGTAGAGTTTGCCCACGGCTTCGCTGATGGCCGGGTGCCAGGTGACGGCGCGATTAACGGCCTCACCAAGCTGTAGTGAACCGGGAGCGGCGTTGCCTGCCACCGGGGCCACGCGGCCATTCAGTGAGGGGAGTTCCTGCGTTTCGCGGAGCTGTCCGGTATTGATGGTTGCCGCCGGATTTGCGCAGAAAGCGGGCACAGATATCAGGCAGCACGAGAGCCACCAGTAAGGCATCTTCATTCCCATGTCATGTCCCTAATAAAAAAGTACAGCTTTATTATTAATGCCCGGGCGCTGTGCGCCCGGGTCATCTCTTGCAGGTGCTATCAGGTAATGATGTGTTGCTGGTTAACGAGCTCGTCGTAGGTGGTTTGAACGCCATCAAGCGTAACGAGCGTGGTATTAGTGTAGGTGGACCCTGCACCATCACGGTCGATGGAGATCACGGTATTGCCATTACTATTAGTGACATGGAGATAATTCCCGAGCGTCGAGGCGCTACCGTTCCAGCCGACCAGCAGATCGCCGATGTCGATCTTGTCTCCCTGCGCCAGCGAGAAGCCGGTCCAGTGATCCCCCGTCGCGCTGCTGACGTTCCCCCCCGTGGCGTTGCCTGCGGTACTGTTCAGCACCTGGTAAATCAGCGTATCGCCGTAGGCCGTGCCGCTAATCACATCGTTATGTTCAGAGCTGATGAACTGTGGCGCCATGTTGATGGTCAGCGTGGCGCTGTCCGTTTTCCCGGTAGAGTCGGTCAGGGTGTAGTTGAAGGTCTCCTTCGAAGTGATGGTTGAGAGCGACACCCCGGTATTGAGGGTGTAGGTGTAGTGACCGTCCGCGCCGATCGCCAGCGTGCCGTAATGGCCGGTGATGTTCACCGTGGCGCTGCCGTTATACGGATCCAGCGTGGTGGTCACGCCGTTGTAGCCGGTCACGCTCAAACGGGTATCCACCGAGTGGAGCTGATCCATCGCCCCTGCGGAATCCGTGCCGTCGAAGATGTTGCCGTTAACGAAGTGCCCGCTGGTCGTGTCGAACTGGCTGAGCGAGTAGGTGGTGCCGTTGACGCTTGGGGTAATGGTGATGTTACCTACGCTCAGCCCCGGTACGCTGCCGGTATAGCTCAGCGTATAGGTCCCGGCGTTCAGATCCAGCCCGGTCAGCGGAACGTCGATGCTGCCGCCGAGCAGCGAGCCGCCGCTGAAGGAGCCGCTGCGGATCACGCCGTTGGCATCGCTAATTGTCCAGTTCACCGTCAGCCCGCCCAGCGCCAGCAGCGAGGCCACGCTAAAGTGCAGCGACGCGTTGTGCAGCGCGGTGTTTGGGTCGACTACGAAGGTTCCGCTGCCGCTGCCCTGGGTTGATGAAAGCAGCGCGGTCGTCCAGCTGGCGCTGCCGACGGTGGTATCGGAGTAGGTCGACGTGTGGTGTACCGAGGTGACGTCCATTACGGCACTGACATCGTTAACCGCATCCATCGCCCGTGCAGTTGGGGTGATGTTGAGCGTCGCCGTGTCTTTCGTGCCGTCTGGCGCGGTGATGGTATAGACAAACGTATCCGGGGTGCGGATATGGTCAGCGCCCACGCCGCTTTTCAGGGTATAGGTGTACTGGCCGGACGAATTAATGGTCAGCGTGCCATATTCCCCCTGAATGGTGGTTGTTCCACTGCTGTTGACCGTCACGCCGTTTACATCCGAGACTACCGTTCCCGCCGGAACAGGGTCATTTGTCAGCACGTCGCCGGTGGTTGTCTCGCTGATGCTCGCCACGCTGTAGACATGATCCTGCAGGACGCTCAGCGTGTAGGCCGTCAGGGCGGTGATCCCCGCCGCGGTGTTCAGCAGGAACAGGTACTCCCCGGCGGGCAGGTTCAGCGTCAGCTGAGGCGAGGTGCCTCCCAGCAGTGGGGCGCGCAGCCAGCCCGACTCGACGCGAACCTGCTCGAAGGTCTGGGTCGCGTTGTTGAACTTATAGACGTACAGATCGAACACCGACGCCAGCGCTACGCCGCCAACGGAGGCCTGGATGGTCATGGTGCGTGTCGTCCCTTCCTCCACGTTATAGATAATGGGGTTGGTCATGTCGTCCAGAAGGTTCAGCCCCAGCGTGTTGCCGAGATTGATGCCCACCAGGGTAAAGCCGCTCTGAGATGACGTACCGTTATTAACCTCGCTCACGGTGGTGTCGAAGGTCAGCGAGGCCGTGTCGTCAACGGCGACAATGCCGTTCGTTACGCTGCCCGCACCGAGCGACAGCACGAGGTTCGCCGACGCGCTGACGCCGTTATGGGTGATGGTGTAGGTGAAGCTCTCCGTGCGGCCAATCACCGCGGCGCTGGTGTCGGTGAGGTTGTAGGTGTAGCTGCCGTCGCGGTTAATGGTCAGCGTACCGTACTGCCCCTGGATCACCGTGCCGTCGGCGTTCACGCTGGTGGTTACTCCCAGGGCGTTGGTGACGGCGGAAACGGTGGTCCCGGCCGGTGCGTTGTCGCTGCCCGCGGTCGGGTCGGTATCGAGGATCACGTTGCCGTTCAGGCTGGTATCACCTGTGACCGTACCCGGGCCGGTCTCTTTCACCGCCACGTCGAGGCTGGTGTAGGAGCCGGTGGCCAGCAGGTTGGTGTTATAGCTGAGCACGCGATAATCGCCGTTCGCCAGCCCGGTCAGGTTGAGCGATACGCCGGTGGCCCCCAGCGTCAGCAGGTCGGCAAACTGCGGTTGTCCGGTATCGATAACCGTGGTCCAGGTGCCGTTGACGCTGTCGAAACGCTGCACCACCAGCTCAAGGGTATTGAGCAGAGAAAGCACGGCGCCGGTGGCGTTGGCATTCACCACGATATCGGCACTGCCGCCGCTACCTACGGTGAAGTCCACCTGCGCGGTGTCATTCCCCAGTAGCGTCAGAACATTTCCCACAGCCCCCACCAGCAGGAAGCCGTAATCGCTGTACTGGCTGTTGGTGACGGTGGCGGTTGTGCTGAGATCCAGCTCTTCGACGTTGTTGCTGGCGGAGAGTGGCACCACCGGTGCAAGGGCTGAACCCGGCAGCGAGGTATTGCCCGCGGCGTCGGTGGCGGTGATCTGCAGCGTCTGACCTTCCGTCTGTTTGTTGAGGAAGGTGTAGCTGTAGGTCCCGTTGCTTCCTGCGGTGGTCGTCACCGTGGTGCCGTCGGCAAGACGGATGGAGACGGTGCTGCCGGCCTCTGCATTCCCGGTCAACACGCTGCCGTCGGCATTAATGGTGCCGGTCGGTGCCGTTGGCGCGGTGAGATCGACAATCACGGTGGTCGCACCAGAAACCGGGCTGGTACCCGAACTGTTGCTCGCGGTGGCGGTAAAGGCGTGAGCGCCTTCGCCTAACGCCGGAGTGGTGAAGCTCCAGTTGCCTGAACCGTCCGCAACTACGGTGCCCATCGACACGCCGTTGTTATACAGCGTGACGGTGGAACCCGCCAGGGCGGTCCCGCTCAGGGTTGGGGTGGTATCGTCGGTGGTTTTGCCGTTGGTCAGATTGCCGGTCACGGTGCCCACGTTATCGTTGATGGTGGCGATAACTGGCGCGTTCGGGATTGGCGTGACGGGCGCAATCACCGAGGCGCTGACGCCGGCGTTACCGGCCTTGTCGGTGGCGTAGACCAGCAGGGAACCACCGTCTGTCTGCGCCGGGGTGATGGTCGCGTTAAAGTTCCCGCTACCGTCCGCCGTTGCGGTACCGAGAACCGTCCCGGTACTGGTGGTGATGGTGACGGTACTGCCCGCTTCGGCGGTACCGGTGACGTGCGTCCCGTTGGTGATTACCGCAAGGCTGCCCGGTGCGCCAGGTGCAGTCAGATCCACCGTTATGGTGGTTGGGGCCGATGCCACGCTGGTATTGCCCGCCGCATCCGTGGCGGTGGCGGTGAAGGTATGCGAGCCTTCCGTCAGCGTGGTGGTGGTTTGCGGCAGCGTCCAGTTGCCGTTGGCATCGGCGGTGACCGTGCCAACCAGGGTGCCACCGTCGTAGATGCGCACGGTGGCGTTGGCTTCTGCGGTACCGTTCAGCGTTGGGCGCGCGTCGTTGGTCGGGTTGCCGCCGATTATTGGTCCGGTGATGCTGCCCACATCATCCACCACCGAGCTGATGACCGGGGCAACTGGCGCGGTGGCATCCACGTTAATCACATACCCGGTGGTAGGCGCGCTGGCGTTGCCGGCCGCATCCGTCGCGGTGAAGGTAAGGCTGTGCTGCCCGTTAGCGAGCGGCGTGGTCGGCGTAAAGCTCCACGCCCCGCCGGTGGCGGTCACGCTGCCAATCTGCACGCCGTTATCGAAGATTTTCACCGTCGCGCCCGCTTCCGCCGTACCGGTGAGGGTTGGCTGCGCGTCGTTGGTTAACCCGCCGTCGCCGATCGGCGTGGCGGCATTACCGACGTCATCCACAATGCTGCTCAGCACCGGCTGCGCAGGTGGCGTGGTGTCGATAGTCAGGCTGAAGGTTGTTGACGGATCGCTGGTGTTGCCAGCCGCATCCGTCGCGCGGGCCGTGAAGCTGTGCGTGCCCGTAGCCAGCGTGGTGTTAAGCAGAATACTCCAGCTTCCGCTGGCATCCGCGGTGCCGGTTCCCACAAGCGTTGCACCTTCATAGATGTTGACGGTGGCAAACGGCTCGCTGGTCCCGATGAGACGCGGAACGGTGTCGTCGGTGGTCTGCCCGGAACTGATCGCGCCGGTGACGGAACCCACATCGTCAATCGCCTGGCTGATAACCGGCGCGGTGGGAGCGGTAGTATCCACCACCAGCGTAAAGCCAGGCGATGCCGGGCTGACGTTGCCGGCCGCATCGGTGGCCGTGGCGGTCCAGGTATGGCTGCCGTTCGCCAGCGGCGTGGACGGCGTAAAGCTCCATGCGCCGCTGCCGTTCGCCGTGGCGGTGCCGACCTGCTGACCATTCTCGTAAATCGTAATGGTGGCATTGGCCGCCGCCGTGCCCGTCAGCGTTGGCGTGGTGTCGTCGGTACTCTGTCCGGAGGTGAGCGGGGCCTGTACGCTGCCTGCATTGTCCGCCGCGGTCGAGATAACCGGCGCTGACGGCGCGATAGTGTCCACCGTCAGGTTAAACGGTGCCGTGGTGGCGCCCGTGTTGCCTGCCGCGTCGGTGGCGTTGAAGGTAATGGCGTGCGGCCCTTCGGCGAGCGCGGTGTCCGGGGTAAAGGTCCAGTTCCCCTGAGCGTTGACGACCGCGGTGCCAATCTCGCTGCCATCCACAATGATGTGCACCGTGGCACCGATTTCGCCCGTGCCGTTGAAGGTCGGACGTGCGTCATTGGTGCTGTTGCCAGTTGTGAGAGTACCGGTGACCGGGCCGACATCGTCAATCACGCTGACGATCGCTGGCGCAGCAGGGCCCGTGGTATCGACGGTGAAGACGAAGACCGGCGAGTTGGCGGAGACGTTACCGGCGGCATCGCTGGCGTTGATGCGTATGTTATAGCTGCCATCCCCCAGCGCGGTGCCAGGGGTAAAGCTCCAGTTGCCGTTAACGTCTACCGGGGCGGTGCCAATCTCCACGCCATTGTTCAGGATGTGGATTGTGCTGCCGGCGTCACCTCTCCCGGTGAGCGTTGGCGTAGCGTCATTGGTGACCTGGCCGGTCGTAAGATTACCGACGATCCCGCCCGCCACGTTGTCGCTGACGGTATCAAGCGCAGGAACTGCGGGAGGCGTCAGGTCGACTACTACGCCCCAGGTATTGGAGATCTGGCTGACGTTCCCCTGCGGATCGGTGGCGATGACGGTAAAGCTATGCAGGCCTTCACCGAGGGCGGTGTCAGGGGTAAACGTCCATGCACCTGTGCTATCCGCTGTGACTACGGCAATCTGCGTCCCGTTGTCTGAGATCGTCACTACGCTGTTCGCATCTGCCGTACCGGTGAGGGTTGGCGTTGCGTCGTTAGTCGGATTGCCGCTGACGACCGTAGTGGCAGCGTTGCCGACATTGTCGGTGACGTTGGTAATCACCGGTGTGGTGGAGATCGTATCAACCACAACGGTAAAGCCCGCCGAAGGCCCGCTCTGGTTTCCGGCGGGATCGGTCTCGCGGATGGTCAGGACATTATTGCCGTCTGCCAGCACAGGTGTCGTATAACTCCAGGTGCCTGTGCTGCCGACCTGTGTGGTTCCCAGCAGCGTGCCGTTGTTGTAGACGGAGATGGTGTCGCCAACCGCGCCGGTACCGGTAAGAGTTGGTTGGTTGTCGTTAGTGGCCTGACCGTTGGTCAATGGGCCAGTGCCAGGACCGACGTCATCAATCACTGCGCCAATGGTTGGGGTGTCTGGGGCGGTGAGGTCGATGGTCACCGTGGCGGCCGGGGAACGGCCACTGGTGATTAAGTTGGCCGTGGTAGTCGCTTCAAAGAAGTGATCGCCAGCGCTCAGCGGTACGAGCAGCTGATAGCTCCATGTGCCGCCTGACCCCACCAAAATTGTGGTCAGCGGGATCAAACTGCCGTCCAGGTAGAGCGTGACGAGACTGCCTGCAGGGGCCGTTCCGCTGATGACCGGGGCGGTATCGTCCGAGGTTTTACCCAGTACGTTGCCCGTTACGTCCCCGATATTGTCAGTGATGTCGGTGATGATCGGTACATCCGGCAGGCCCGGCAACGTACCGGTGACGGTATAGCTCGCGCCGGGGCTGCCATTGCCTGCCTCATCGGTGGCGATCACGGTCAGCGTTTTACCGTCCTGCTGGGCCGGGCTGAGTGCGATGGAGAAGCTGCCGTCAGCGGCGGCGACACCGGTACCAATGACCACATTACCGTCTTTTACGGTGATGGTGGCACCTTCTTCCGCCGTACCCGTCAGTGGCGTGCCCTGCGCGGCCACGTTGATATTGATCGGGTCTGCCGGCGCGACGGTATCCACCGTTACGCTAAGCGGGGCAGAACTGCCGGAGGCGTTACCTGCCGGGTCAACCGCAGAGACGGTAAAGGTGTGGGGGGTATCCGACAGCGTGCTGCCCGCGGTCCAGCTCCAGCTGCCATCCGGCTGTACCGTCACCACTACAGGTGATGGTACGCCGTCCACGGAGACGATCACCGTACTGTTCGGTTCGCCTGTACCGGTGAGGGTTGGCGTGCTGTCGCGGGTGTAAAGCGTGTCGTTTGCGAACTGGCTGTCTGAGATCGCGTTAATCTGCGGTATTTCAGGCGCAACGGTATCCAGCGTGACGGTAAAGACCGGGCTGGTGGCGCTGACGTTACCCGCCGCGTCAACGCCCGCCACGGTGATGTTCAGCGGACCGTCGGTCTGGGCCGGCAGGGTGAAGGACCATTCGCCATTGGTTACGTCAACACGTCCCACCTCGACGCCGTTGTTATAGACGATCACCTTCTCGCCGTTGACGCCGGTTCCGCCGACGGTAGGAGTGGCGTCCGTGATCGTACTGCCATTTGCTCCGCCGCCGACGGCACCAATGACCGGAACGTCCGGTGCCACGGTATCAACGGTAATCGTAATGCCGGGTGAGGTGGCCGAAACGTTGCCCGCCTCATCTGTCGCCGTGGCGGTAAACTGGTGGCTTCCCTCGTCAATATCGCTCTCAGGACGCCAGCTCCAGTTGCCATTGCTGTCTACGGTGACGCGACCCACTTCGGTGGCAGGCTGATTATTAATGCTGTCATAAATAATAATCACGTCGTTTGCCGTACCGGTGCCGCTGAGTACCGGGCGCGGATCGTTAGTGGTTCCGCCATCGGCAACCGGACCGGTTATCTGGCTCACGCTGTCGGTCACGGTAGGGGCTGCAGGCGTGGTCGGTGGGTCGGTATCAATGGTGATGGTCACCGGCTGGGACGGTGCGCTTTCGTTGCCCGCGCCATCCTTGTTGGTGACGGTGAGGGTGATGTCATAGGTGCCATTGTTCAGTGGAGTCGTTGGCGTCCAGCTCCAGTTGCCGTCGCTGCCTACCGGGACCTCGTCAACTTTAACGCCGCCGATATAAATCGTGACGGTATCGCCCGCCTCCCCGGTGCCGCTCAGCGTCGGGGTGGTATCGCGGGTAACTTCTCCCGGCTTCAGCGCGACCTCGGTTGTGCCGCCATCCGGGTTGACGGTAACGGCCGGAGTGTCCGGTATGGCAGGGGCGACGGTGTCCACTACCAGGTCGAACGGATCGGAGATGCTGGTGTTGCCGGCGACATCTGTGGCATGGACGGTGATCGAATGCGGGCCATCGGTGAGCGGGGTGGTTGGCGTAAAGCTCCAGCCGCCGTTGCCGTCGAGGGTGGCGGTGCCGAGCAGGGTATCGCCGTCATAGAGGGTGATAATGGTGTCCGCCGGCGCGCTGCCTTGCAGCAGGGGCTGGGTGTCGTCCGTGGTATCGCCGCTGCTGAGCGGGCCCTGCACGTCGCCAGCGTCATCGGTCACGCTGGCAATGGTCGCGGCAGGTGGCGGAGTGATATCGACCGTAAAGGTAAAGCCGCCTGAAGGTGCGCTACTGTTACCTGCCGCATCGGTTGCAACAACGGTCACGGTATGTTGTCCGTTGCCAATCGGTGTGGTGGAGGTGAAGGTCCACGCGCCGTTGCTGTCAGCGACGGCAGTGCCAATGCTGTTACCGTCCAGACGGATGGTGATCGTCGCGCCCGGTTCGGCGGTACCGTTGAGCGTCGGGGTCGGATCGTTGGTGATTTCACCGGTATCGAGCGGACCGGTACGGCCTTCAACATTATCCACCACCTGAGTAATGACCGGCGTGCCAGGGGCGACGCTGTCGACCGTTATGCTCCAGGTGTTAGAGGTTGCGCTGGCGTTGCCTGCCGCGTCGATGGCTTTCGCGCTCAGTACATGTCCACCTTCTTGCAGAACTACGCTCGGGGTAAAGCTCCACTGCCCGGAAGGAGGGATAACCAGCGTGCCGATTTGAGCGCTGCCGCTGTAGATAAAGAGCGTTGTGCCTGCTTCACCGGTACCGCTGATGGTCGGGGTTGCATCGTTGGTGAGCCCGCCCTGGGCGATGGGTCCCGTGGTGGGAGCGAAGTCATCGACCACCGAGACAATCACCGGGGTTTGTGCCGGGGTAATGTCCGGTGCAAGAGCCGGCGTTGTTGGACCTGTATTACCGGCTGGGTCGGTCGCATCTGCCGTCAGAGCTTCACCGTTGGCTTTTGGCGGATTCAGCGTCACGCTAAAATTGCCCTGGTCATCGGCGACTGTCTGACCTACAGTGACGCCGCCTTCGCGGATGGTCACGGTGCTGCCCGCCTCTGCGGTACCGGTGACGGTGGTGCCATCCCCGGAAACGACCACATTGTCCGGCGCAAGCGGCGCAGTGCTGTCCGGTGCCGTGGCCGTATTCGGCAGGCTAATATTGCCGGATCCATCGGTCGCGACGACGGTCAGCACTTCACCGTTGGTCTGGGCCGGGCTTAACGGCGCACCGAAGGTGCCGTCGCCGTTGGCTGTGGTTTCACCGATAACC
The DNA here is from genome assembly GCF_002952735.2 of Enterobacter sp. SGAir0187. Lineage (NCBI taxonomy): Bacteria > Pseudomonadati > Pseudomonadota > Gammaproteobacteria > Enterobacterales > Enterobacteriaceae > Enterobacter > Enterobacter sp. SGAir0187. The sequence continues at coordinate 3,665,555 of NZ_CP025034.2, forward strand.
GTGCCATCGGCCCCTTTAATAGTGACAGTGCTGCCCGGCTCCGCCGTGCCGCTGATGCTTTGTCCATCGTCAGCGACCTGAAGGTTGCCAGGGGCCTGAGGTGGCGTGGTGTCTGCGGCGTTGACGGTCGCCGCCGGGCTCTGGTTGCCCGCGGCGTCAGAGGCCACGACTGAAATGATCTGACCGTTTGTTTGCGCAGGCGAGAGAGTGGCGACAAAATTACCATTGCCGTCGGTTGTCGTACGGCCGACGATCTCCCCGTTATTGTTGGTAATCACGATGCTGCTGTTAGGTTCGGCGGTACCAGTAATCTGCGTGCCTGCCTGGTTTAGGGTAATAACCGGTTTGTCCGGCGGCGTGGTATCCACGATGAAGGTGATTGGCTGCGACATGGCGCTCTGGTTGCCGGCGCCATCGGTGCTCTGGACGGTAATGGAGTGAGAACCTTCCGCTATCGGGCTGGTTGGTGTAAGGGTCCAGGTGCCATCTGACTTTACGATCGCCTCGCCTACGAGCTTGCCATTATCATAAACGGAAATAGTGCTTCCGGGTTCTCCCCGGCCCGTCAGCCGCGGCTGAGTAGAGTCGGTAATCTGCCCCGCAGCGAGGGCGCCTTTCAGCGAGCCGGTATCATCGTTGATCACGATGGCACTGGGGGTGACCGGGGCGGTCAGATCCACGTTAATGGAGAATGCGGGCGATGGGGGGCTGGTATTACCTGCCACATCCGTGGCCGTGACGGTGAGAGAGTGGCTGCCTTCACTGAGATTCACCGACGGGGTGAAAGTCCATGTGCCGTTGCTATTGGCGACTGCAGTGCCAATAGCGATAGAGCCGTCAAAAATAGTAATGGTGGCGCCCGCTTCTGCAGTGCCGCTGATTTGTGGACGCCGATCGTTGGTACTGCCACCGTTACTGATTGTTCCTGTCACCGGATCGACATCGTCGGTTGCGCTGGTGATAACCGGAGCGGCTGGTGCGAGCGTATCAACGATAAAGTTCACGGCGCCCGATGCCGGGCTGGTGTTGCCTGCTGCATCGGTAGCCGTCGTGGTAATGGTGTGGCTGCCGTTGGCGAGATCGGTTGTGGGGGTAAAGCTCCAGCTACCTTTAGCATCTACCTGCGTGGTACCTATCTTCTGGCCGTTATCGTAAACCGTAATGGTGCTGCCGGGCTCGCCGATACCGCTTAAGGTCGGACGGGCATCATCAGTACGCTGGCCGTTTTCCAGCGGGCCAGCCTTGTCGCCCGCATCATCATTCACTAACAGGATATCCGGGGCATCCGGCGCGGTGGTGTCCGGGGCAGTCACAGTCGCGCCCGGGCTGGTATTCCCCGATGGATCCGTGGCGGTGGCGGTAAGCTGTTCGCCGTTGGTCAGCGGCGTCCCCAGATCGATGGTGAATTTACCGTCGCTGCCGGTTTTACCCGTACCAACCACATTGCCGTCGGCATCTTTCAGCGTAATGGTGCTGCCGGGTTCGGCGGTACCGGAGACGGTTTTACCATCCGCCGAGAACTGAAGGCCGGTTGGGGCATTCGGCGGTGTCCTGTCCGGATCGGAAGGGTTTGTCGGCGTGCCGGGGTTCGTGGTGTTGCCGTTATCGCCTCCGCCTCCGCCGCCACTACCACTTGCCGCCGCCGCGATGCCGCCCGCGGCGACAATGCCGCCCAGCGCCCACGGCCAGATGGCGGCGCCACCGGTATCACTTCCTGATGAGGCAAGCAGCACATCCGTCGAGGCGATAGATTCATAGGCGGCGGCCCCGGTAGGATCTTCAATCCACCATAATGCACCTTCGCTGTCCTGCAGAACCAGCTGGCTTACGCCCTGCGCATCAGCGACGTAGAAATTTTTAAGGGTTATCACCTCGCCGGAGTGGAGTGTGATAACCAGATCGTTACCGCTTCGCGCGAAGTGGGAGACATCGGCTCGCTCGACATGAAGCTCAACGATAGAGGAATGGCTCAGGGTAACCTGGGTGCCTTCCGTGGTTGTTTCCACGCCAGTAAGTTTCGATATAACAGAGATTTGGCTCATTTAAATATTACTCCAGCAGATGTGTCATGAACGGCGAGCAAGACGAGCCATCTCTGCAGAAGGTAAAGGGCGCCCCCGGCGCAGTCGCTGTTATAACGCAGCACTGACCGTTGTTTTTAGCGCGCACGATGCCCGCCAGGATTCAGAGTGGCAACATCAGAGCGAATCTAATTACTGATGAAAGAGAACCGTTTTTATTGGTACTTTGTGTCTTATAAAACCCTGTAATTAATAGAGGAATTATTTTAGGATATAAAAATGATATAGACAGAAAACACGGCTTGTGCAACTTAAGCTTTCGTAAATAAATGCGGAAACAGTGAGGGCGGCATTGATATATTGATATTTTTAATGGCCTTATTGGTACAACATTTTGTTTTATATGATTTTAATTTTACGCTGCAATGTTGTTTATTAATGTGGGTTACGCGGTGTGATAATTAGTAGGAGGTGGTTTTAATATAATATAAAACGTTATTGTTTAATTGCGCTTAATATCCATTTAAGTTAGGTTAACATTTTTGATATAAGATATATTATATCGCCTGCGCAATGAAATATATTCTTATGCCGGGTTAAAATTCTGCTATCACACGAAAATAATAACGTTAAGGCAAGGGTAAAATAACCTGATTCATTCTCATTGGGGCTACGACGTCAGCATGATTTTGCGACAGAAAAAAATCACGAGGAGAATGAATAAAAATCGCCAGCCGGACGTTTACTGACGTCACTCCCTACTTACCCTGGAGTTTTGTATGAACAAGACCTCGTTTCGTTTGATTCCGGTGCTGATTTTTTCCCTGCTGTCTCCACTGGCGCTGGCCATGGGCAATAATAGTACCGAGAGCAATACGCCTGACTGTCCTGCCGGACAGGTGTATGACAGCGCCACGCAGAAATGCGTGCCGGACAAGAGCAGCAGCCTCAGCGACCAGGACAAAACCAACTACGCGTACCATCTTGCGAAGAAAGGGGAGTACCAGGCGGCGCTGAATCTGCTTGATTCGCTGAAAAATGGCAATACGGCTGAAGCGTGGAACTATCGCGGGTTCGCCACGCGCAAACTGGGCCGCACGGACGAAGGGATTGGTTACTACCAGCGTGCGCTGGCTATCGCGCCGGATTATGCCAAAGCCCGGGAGTATCTCGGTGAAGCATGGATGGTGAAAGGACGCCCGGACCTCGCGAAAGAACAGCTGAAGGTGATTGCCGGTATCTGTGGCCAGTCCTGCGAGGAGTACCGTGACCTGCAGGCCGCCATCAATGGACATCCGGAATCCTGATTATCTCGTGGAGGGAAAAACCATCGCAACCCGTGAGGTTCGTCAACAGCTCGCCGCACTCCTGCCGCGTCTCTGGCGCTATGGGCTGGTGCTGTCGCGAAACAGGGATATCGCCGAAGAGCTGGTTCAGTCCACTTGCGTGCGTGCGCTTGAAAGAAGCAGCCAGTATACGCCTGGCACGCGCATCGACAGGTGGCTGTTCGCGATCCTGCACTCCATCTGGATCTCTGAGCTTCGGGCACGACACGTTCGACAGGGGCAGGGATTTGTTCCCAGCGACGAGCTGCCGGCGCCGGACACCCACGAACAGAATGAGACGCGCCTGCATTACCTGAAGGTAATGCAGCGCGTTAACGCGCTGCCTGAAGCCCAGCGCAACGCGGTATTTTTGGTTTATGTTGAAGGCTTTACCTACCAGGAGGCGGCGGAGACCCTGGCGGTGCCGATCGGTACCGTGATGAGCCGGCTGGCGACGGCACGGGCTCAGCTTGCCAGATCCGCTGACGCACTCCCTCCGGTAAAGGAGAAACGCTCTTGAACGCGCACCGTTTTACACCGCCCTATAACGACGACTCTATCGTGGCATGGATAGATGGCGAAATGTGCCGCGCCGACGCGCAGCATTTTGAAGAACAGTTAAAGCGTGACGAACGCCTCGCCGGGCGAACCAACGAACTGATGAAAAGCAGCCAGGATTACGCCGGGGCGTTTGCTCCCCTGCTGGATGACGCGCCTCTTGAGACGATGCAGGCGCGTCTTGCGGCACTTCCCGACCCGCAGTCCGCCACGCCGACTGGCGTCAGCCGACGGGCGCTGATCGCCGCCTCGGTCAGTTTCTTGCTGGTCGGCTCCGGGCTGGGCTACCTGCTGCGGCCTGCTGCTGCCCCAGAGGATGAGAACGCCCATATCCGCGACCTCGAAGCGCAATATATGTCCCTGTACAGCGTCGAGACGCTGCTGGATATGGACAGCGCAACGCCGGTTCTGCAGCGCGGGCTGGAACGGGCCGCGCAGGACATCGGCATGACGCTAAACCTGTCGCAGCTTACCCTGCAGGGAGCAGAGCTTAAAATGGTGCGCATGCTGCGCTATGAAACGACGTCTATCGCGCAGATTGCCTGGATCAACGCCGATTACGGCCCGATGGCCCTCTGTATTTCGCCCGTTGATGAGAAGGCGACGGCCTCGCTTCGTGAAGAACAGCGGCACAGCATGAACCTGGCGTGGTGGCTGGAGGCGGGCTACCAGTTTGTCCTGATTGGCCGCAACCCGCCATCCTATCTGCGGGAACACGCGGAGCAGCTACAGCGCGTGACCTCAGGATGACGGCACCTTGTTCGTCTGAATCGCAATGGCGATGGCAATACGATCGTCCACAACCAGGGCAAACTTATCCATCCCATAGGACGCGCGCGAGATCGCCGTGGTGGCGTCCAGCGTGGGGGCCTGCGCGTGCGGGTCTTTCACCACGGCCTCCAGGATCACCGGCCGGGCAATGTTTCGTACGGTCAGCGTGCCGAACACCCTGAACCGTCCGGCGCCCAGGGCGACCACGCGAGAGCTGATGAACTCGATGGTCGGGTAGTGCTCCGCATCAAAAAACATGTCGCTTTTTAATTGCCAGGTGAGCAGCGTGTTTGAGGCCACCAGAGTTGCTACGGGAATGGTGACGTGGATGTGGTCGTCAACGTCGTTTTCCGGGTTGAGGGTTACGGCGCCCGTCACGCCGCTGAACGTCGCCCAGGAGAGGATGCCGCCGAAGGCATGCCACGATAGCCGAATGGCGGTGTTATCGGTATCGATAAGGTAGCTTTTTGGGGCAGCTATTGCCCACGGACAAAACAAAATCAGCACTATCACCAGGCGTCGCAGCATCTCAGGATCTCTTTTAAGGGGGCAGGGAGTAAACGCGTCACCCCCGGGATCTATTCGACTTTTGTGCGTCAGGGTGTTTTAACGATATCCACCGAGATTTCGACGGCGGCGATCGGGCCCCGATTTTCCAGCCAGTGGACCGTATTATGGTCTTCCGGCCACCCGACGCCGGGACCGTAATCGGTGGCGATACCGTTACGATGATCGGTGATGCTCCCCTCAAGGATAAAAACGGTACCGGGGCGATCGATATGATCGTGCACCGGACCAAAGACCGCGCCGGGGGCGAGCGTCACCCTGCGCATGCGAAGCTGTCGACCGTCCATGCCTGCGATCTCCGGGCCCAGATCGATGATGGAAAGCAGTTCAACGGTAACGCCCTGGGTTTCTGGTGCGATTTCTTTGTGGCTCATGACGGTGCCCTCCTGAAACAAGTTTAGCCTTCAGGAAGCAGGGTGGGAGGGAATAAAAAAGGCCGCGTATGCGGCCTTTCGAAGGGATTACTCAGTGACTTTCTTTTCCAGCTCGCTGGCACCTTCTTTGGTTTTGTTCCAGCCTTTCTCAGCGCCTTCTTTGGTGGCATCCCACCCTTTCTCGGTGCCTTCTTTGGTTTTATGCCAGGCTTTCTGGGAATCTTCGCTGACCTTGCTGCCCAGGCTCTCGCTCTTGCCTTCCGCAGCATGCTTCTGTTGCAGCTTCAGCTCTTCACCTTTGTTCTGCTCTTCGTGCAGTTTTTGCTTCGCCTCGTTGGCGTTTGCGTTCGCCGCCGCGACGGTATCGTCAGTTGCATGTGTGGTCGCAGCAAATACTGGGGAAGCCAGCAGAACGGCAGATAATGCGATAATTGTTTTTTTCATAATATCCTCATTTAACGTTATCGGTTATGAGCGTGATTCAGCATGGCACAGGCGAAACGGGATGGCTTTAGGAAAAAACTGTAATGAGATCAATGTGCCCTGATGAGGGGGATTTCGCCTGAGGATTATCCAAAGGATAAAAAGCCTATTTCCGCGAGGGCGGCGAGCGTCAGGAGAATGAATATTATGACGGTTATAGGTCTGTACATGGCGGAGTTCCTTCCGGGTTGAGCGGCTATTCCGTAGCGCTGGGTGGTGTGGGTAATTTTGCACAGGAGGGAGAGAGAGGGTGTTGATATTTGTCAATGTCAGGGGGTTAACAATATCAACTACTGGCCCGTTGGTCGGTTCTTTTTTGCAAAGATCACGGTATACTGGCTCTGATTAGAAGGAGAGGAATGTCATGGCGATAACAGAAGAAGCGTTGCTTAGGTCGGGTTTCACAAAAGAAGAGCTGCAAAAGCTTAAACGTTATGTGGATACTCAGCATTCGACGCTGGATATTTTGCTTCCTGCGCTTTCAAATCGGTTTAAAGGGACAATCATTCTTTCCGTCGTACTTACGGTTCTGTTCATCCTGGCGGTATGCTTTGCTTCCCGAGAAAATATCATCTCATCAGGCATTGCTGTAATGTTTATCTTTGGTATCTTCTGTTGGATGACTCCCCTCAAATTAACGTATAAAGCCTGGCGTTTTAAGCAGGATTATTATCAATAGACAGCAAGTCAAAAACAATTTTTGCGTTTATGCCATATCCGATGATTTTCATGGTGAGTTTTGGCCGACTCATAGAGTCCATTTTTCTGTAAAAATCTGAGCGCATAAAATAAAAAAGACGCCAGGAACCCGGTTTGCGAAGTAAGCCGAATACGCTGTATGCATTTGCAGCAAGGCTTACCGTTTTATACGCAGCCAGACCAGTCTCATCGCGAAATCCCATAAACTCTGCAACCGACATTGCTGTGTCAGCGACAAATCCCTGCGAATCAGGTTTGTTCAGCAATTGATTATTCACTTCTCTGGATACGGTATTAGCCGCATCAATCACCAGTGTGGCACCTAACAACACACCGACAGGCGTCATCGAGCTCGCAAGGAGTAATCCACCTGCGGCTTGTAACCCAGCAAAAACTACCTGTACAGCGGAAATGACATAGCCAACAACTTTATTGTTTTCCTTAATGAACTCAACCCTTGCATAAAGCTGCGCTGCTTTCGTTCTGAGCAGGCGATCTTGTTCAAGAAGATTTTCGTTCTCTGCCCTGAGATTTTTTATATAAGAAATCCCTTCTTCGTCGGATTTCGCTCTGCGGGCAAGAGAAAATTGCTCAGTGATAAAAGACTTAATGTCTTCCATAAACTGAATTCTGGTGAGCCCATCTTTGAGATGGTCAGCAGCTACCCTATTTGCAGTATTAATGAGTTTACGTGCTTCCAGATTAATCATGGTCGCTGACCATGCGTTTGTCTGTTGTCCTGTAAGCAGTGAAATGTCCATATATATCCTCATGAACGCGTTATACCAGCACCGGCCAAAAGCATATAACAATGTTTACTCGTTTGCATATGTTCTTGCAGAGCAAGGGCTACGCAGAGGGCCGTATCATAATCTCATAAGGACTGCTTTGTTGCCTTTACTGGTACGACTATGTTAGTCAGATATCCGAGTAATCGACGATGGTCAGAAATTTCTCCGAATTTACAGGGCAATATAACGCATCGGGAGAACCCTCTTAGGACATTATTGTACCTGCAAAAAATATCTGGCCTGCCTGTTCACTGCGCGATACCCTGTAATGCTTTGTCTTTTTTGTGAACAGGAAAAAGTATGCTTAGTACGTTACCCGATTTACACAGAAGTTTTGCAGAGCAACTTAAGCTTAAATTTCAGGCTGATTCGCGGATTCACTCCCTTCTCGCCGGCGGCTCGCTTGTTCATGGCGGGTTTGATAAATATTCCGATCTTGATTTTGTCGTTGTGGTAGAGCCTCTCTACTATGACGAAATCATGGCACAGCGTATTGTGTTCGCCGGAACACTGGGTCACCTGCTCCATGCTTTCACCGGGGAACATGTGGGAGAGCCTCGTCTGCTTATCTGCCTGTATGGTCCCGAACTCCTTCATGTCGATCTGAAATTTGTCACCCTGGAAATGCTCACTCAGCGCGTTGAGGAGCCCGTGGTGTTATTTACCCGTGATAACACCGCTCTGGAGCGCCAACTGGCAAAATTTAGCGCTCACTGGCCTGATGTGACGCCGGAGTGGTTTGAGTCCCGAGCCTGGATCTGGCTTCATTACGCGGTGGTGAAACTGGGAAGGGGAGAACTCTTTGAAGCGATAGGCATGCTGGCATTCTTCCGGGAGCAAGTGCTGGGACCTATGCTGTACCGTCGAGCAAATCTACCGCAACGTGGGGTTCGCCGCATCGAATTCCTCAGCATCGATCCTGATGACCTGCTGACTTCCACGCTGGCAACGCACGAACGTGATTCCGTCAGCATGGCCATCAGAACGGCTGTTGATGCTTATGTCACGCTGCGGGCTGATGCGCTGCCGGAAAATATCGCAGACGATGCGGCCCGTTGGGCGGTTCTTGCCATGCTCGAAGGCAGAACCTGACCTTAAAAGGTTTGGTCTGTTTCGTCCCTCATGTTCAGACGACGTTTGCTAAAAAATGGTCGTCTGAATTTCGGTTGTGAGGTTCTTCCTGAGTGCTTAGATTCATTTTCAATCAATCGAGAGGATATGAATATGAACTTTGCAGAACGCCACTATCAGCATGAGCCTCTTCTTATCGCCAACGTCTGGGATGCCGCCAGTGCTGTCGCAGCGCACAAAGCAGGCTACCAGGTTCTGGGAACGTCCAGTGCAGCTATAGCGTCCACACTGGGATATGACGACGGGCAGGGAGTGCCGTTTGATGAGTTATTTTATATGGTCACCCGGATCCGGGCTGCCAGCAGCCTGCCATTGAGCGTTGACATGGAAGCAGGGTATGGTGATTCAGCCGAAGAGATAGAAGACAATCTGCGGCGCCTTGCTCAGACAGGCGTCGCAGGCGTTAACCTCGAAGACAGCCGAGTCATAAACGGGGTTCGTCAGCTTGACGATGCCTCTGATTTTTCCCGTAACCTGAGAACAGTATGCGATACGCTGAGAAGCGAAAATTACAGCCTTTTTCTGAACATCCGGACTGACACTTACCTGCTCGGGCATGAAGACGCGTTGCAGGAGACGATATTACGGGGTCAACGCTACAAAGCTGCAGGTGCTGACGGCCTTTTTGTTCCCTGCCTGACGTCAGAGAAAGACATCAGCCTCATTGCAGAGGCAACGGGGTTGCCTTTGAATGTCATGTGTATGCCCGATCTTCCGTCATTTGACAGGCTGAAACGGGCAGGGGTAAGCCGCATTTCAATGGGCAATTTTGTTCATTCAGCGATGCAGTCAACGCTGACTGATGTCATGCATGCGATCCGATCTCGTCAGACGTTTGAAGGACTTTTTGGTGATGAAAATAACCGATAAAAATCTGTGTGATATCTGGTATCAGGCATTACTTGAACGTGCTTCAGACTACACTGGCGTGTTTTTTGTTGGCGTCAAAACCACTGGCGTATTCTGCATTTCGGTATGCCGGGCGCGAAAGCCCAAACGCGAAAATGTCGAATTTTATAAAGATGCCAAATCTGCCCTGGCGGCTGGCTTTCGTCCCTGTAAGGTCTGCAGGCCCGCTGAAAATGCGCACAGCGCGCCATTATTCGTTGAGCAGGCGCTTGCGCTTGTCAGGCGCGATATTAAATCCCGTGTAGCAGACGCGGAGCTTCGTCAGCATGGCATCAGCCCGGAGCGGGTAAGACGCTGGTTCCTGCAACATCACGGCATCACTTTTCAGGCTTTCCAGCGAATGCAGCGGGTGAACGTTGCCCTGCAGGAGCTGAAAAGTGGACGAACGGCGACTGACGTTGCGCTGGACAATGGCTATGAATCGCTGAGCGGCTTTGGTTATACCTATAAGCGGCTTACTGGCGCAGCGCCGACTCAGGCAACCCAGGTGATAGTCATTCACCGGTTTACCACGACGCTTGGACCGATGTTTGTCTGCGCGACTGACCGGGGAGTCTGTCTGCTGGAGTTTACCGATCGCCGGATGTTGGAAACAGAATTCCGCGATATCCAGCGTTTATTTAACGCCAGAATCGTCACCGGCGAAAACAGCCATACCCGGCAGACAGTAAAAGAGATCGGCGAGTATTTTGCCGGAACGCGCCGACAGTTTGATCTCGCTTTAGATGCTCCGGGCAGTGATTTTCAACAATCCGTCTGGCATGCGTTGCGTGCGGTTCCCTATGGACAGACCTCACACTATCAGGCCATTTCACTACGGCTTAATAAGCCCAATGCTGTGCGCGCCGTCGCTGCCGCTAACGGTGCCAACCGGATTGCGATTGTGATCCCCTGTCACAGGATAATTGGAAAAGATGGCACGATGACAGGTTATGGAGGGGGGATTTCACGCAAAGAATGGCTCATTGAGCATGAGAGAAATAATGTTTAATGGCGTGATGTTTCTGTGTCGCCGGGAAATTTTACGGACTTCGCGGGACATGTTGAGGGTACAAAAAAGCCCGCAGGGCTTGCGCCGTGCGGGCTTTCAGGACTTCATCAGTCGACTCTGGTGATCACCGATGGAGAATTTTGGTGGAGCTGGCGGGAGTTGAACCCGCGTCCGAAATTTCTACATCCTCGGTACTACATGCTTAGTTTGTCTTTACATTCGCACGCCAGCTGCGGACAGACACGCCACTAACGAACTAGCCTGATTAGTTTTAACGCTTCAACCCCAGGCAGGGCTTCCACGCGATCTCTTTTGGGTTTGACCTCTCTTTGATCCCCGTCTTAAGAGCGGAAGCTAGGGAGAGAGGGCTCAGAGCAGGTTATTAAGCTGCTAAAGCGTAGTTTTCGTCGTTTGCGACTATTTTTTTGCGGCTTTTAACGAGGCAAACCGCCCCTCGGCATGCACCTTGGGTTTCGCAAATCCCGTCGAATCCAGAATCAGCCCCAATAGTGTTGAACTGAGTATACCAGATTTCACTTCCTGGATACCAGCCCGGAACGCTAACTTATTGAATAGTACAATAAGTGTGCAGAATCAACGTCCTGCGTTTTTCATAATGCGCGCTTTGTCCAGCTGCCATTCGCGCTCTTTCAGGTCAGTACGTTTGTCGTGCTGTTTTTTACCCTTCGCGACGCCAACTTTCACTTTGCACCAGGCGTTTTTCCAGTACAGCGACAGGGCGACCACGGTGAAACCTTCACGGTTGATTCGTCCGTAGAGGGATTCCAGCTCACGCTTGTTCAGCAGCAATTTGCGCGTGCGCGTTGGGTCACACACGTAGTGTGAAGAGGCGACGGTCAGCGGCGTAAAGTTCGCGCCGAACAGGAAGGCTTCGCCATCTTTCAGAATCACGTAGCTATCGCCGATGTTGGCTTTCCCGGCGCGCAGCGATTTTACTTCCCAGCCCTGCAACGCAAGGCCAGCCTCGAATTCTTCTTCAATGAAATACTCGTGGCGAGCACGCTTGTTGAGCGCAATGGTCGCCGAGCCTGGTTTATGTGCTTTTTTCTTCGTCATAAGTGTCGTAAAGCCGTCGGTAATCTGATTTCAAAAAGTCACCTCATTGCGTCCTGTGAGGTCTAACGCGCTATCTTAGCACGAGATGAGGCTTAGCGTTTTTTTAACAGGTGATAAATGTTATTATTTGTCCGTTGTGTGACCATGGGAAATGCTATGCCTCAGATTAGCCGTACTGCGCTTGTGCCTTACAGCGCGGAACAAATGTATCAGTTAGTGAACGATGTTCAGTCTTATCCAGAATTTATTCCGGGATGCACCGGGAGCCGCGTTCTGGAGTCCGGCCCGACGCAGATGACCGCGGCGGTGGATGTCTCCAAAGCGGGGATCAGCAAGACGTTCACCACCCGCAATACGCTGACCAGCAATCAGAGTATTTTGATGCATCTGGTGGATGGTCCCTTCAAGACCCTGATGGGAGGCTGGAAGTTTACGCCGCTGAGCGCTGACGCCTGCCGCATTGAGTTCCATCTGGACTTCGAGTTTACCAATAAGCTGATTGAGCTGGCGTTTGGCCGCATCTTTAAAGAGCTGGCTTCCAATATGGTTCAGGCGTTCACCACCCGCGCCAAAGAGGTTTACAGTGTCGCATAAGATTGCTGTAGAAGTGGTGTACGCGCTGCCGGAGAAGCAGTATCTGCAGCGCGTGACGCTGGAAGAGGGGGCGACCGTTGAGGCGGCCATCCGTGCTTCCGGCATACTTGAGCTTCGCAGCGATATCGACCTGGCGAAGAACAAGGTCGGGATTTACAGCCGTCCGGTGAAGCTCGGCGATGTGCTGAAAGAGGGCGACCGGGTGGAGATTTATCGTCCGCTGATTGCCGACCCGAAAGAGCTGCGTCGTCAGCGCGCGGAGAAGGCCAGTAAGTAGCGCTTTCTTCCCCGGTGGCGCTGCGCTTACCGGGGCTACGATTCTTCGTAAGAACTCAGATACAAAAAAGGTGCTCAATGAGCACCTTTTTGCTTTTCTGACACCGGATTATTTGGTCAGGGCAGGCTTGTTGTCGATGTTGGTCAACACACCGGCGCTGCTGAAGGTCAGCGTCAGGGTCTGCTGGGTCGCATCTTCATGGCCTGGCTTCTGACGGAATACATAGAACCAGGTGTTAGTGCCGAACGGATCGGACATCATCGGGGTTCCCAGTGCATAAGCGACCTGCTGTTGTGTCATCCCCACGCGGATTTTGGACACATCGTTAGGGGTAAGGTAGTTCCCCTGGTTGATGTCAGGACGGTAAACCACTTTCTCCAGAGTGGAACAGCCTGCGGTCAACATCAGAAGAACCGCTGCGGCAGCGGTCAGCATTTTACAACGCATAGTGATTTGATTCCTTTTCGGGCCCGAGCAGAACGCGGCTCATATGTAATATGCCGATGATAATAGACCTTGCCCCACTTTGAAACCGGTCTGGCGGCGTTTTTGTTGTTCTGTATGACCCTGAGATCCCGAAAAAGTTTATGCCGCCAGCAGTTCTTTCGCGTTCGCGAGCGTGTTACGCGTGACTTCGCTGCCGCCGAGCAGGCGTGCCAGCTCCTGCAGACGCGCACGTTTATCCAGCGGCCTCATGTGCGTTTCGGTCATTTCGCCGTCGGTTTCTTTGCTGACGATAAAGTGATGATGACCGCAGCCCGCGACCTGCGGCAGGTGGGTGACACACATCACCTGCGTGGATTCACCGAGCTGGCGCAGCAGTTTACCCACCACCGCCGCCGTCGGGCCGCTGATGCCGACATCCACTTCATCGAAAATCAGCGCCGGGGTCTCCATTTTACGCGCGGTGATCACCTGAATCGCCAGCGCAATACGTGACAGTTCACCGCCGGAGGCCACTTTGGAAATCGCCTGCAGCGGCTGCCCCGGGTTGGTGGTGACGCGGAATTCGATGCGATCCGCACCTTCCGCCGTCAGGTGATTCTCTTCAAAGCGAACGTCAATGGTGAAGACGCCGTGCGGCATCGCCAGCGTGTGCATGCTGTCGGTAATGTGCTGGCTTAACTCCTGAGCATAGTGCTGACGAATTTCATGCAGCTTTTGCGCCGTCGCCAGCGCCTGTTCATGGTGCAGGCTCACCGCCAGAGAGAGGGTTTCCAGCGAGTCAGCCTGATCGTCAAGCTGCTGCTGCTCTTCCAGCAGAGACTGATAGTAGCCCGGCAGCTCTTCCGGCGTGACGTGGTGCTTGCGCGCCAGTGAAATCTGACGGGAAATGCGCTGCTCCAGCTCAAACAGACGGTTCGGGTCGAGATCCAGACGCTCACAGTAGTGGCGCAGTTCGTCACCGGCTTCAGAGATCTGAATGGCCGCCTCTTCCAGCATGTCCAGGACGCCAGAAAGTTTGCTGTCCATGCCGACCAGTTCGGTAAGCAGCTGACGGACGTTATACAGCTGGCTCTGCAGGTTCACGTCTTCGCCATCCGCCAGCAGGTTGAGCGCATTCTGACTGGTTGAGAGCAGATGCCCGCTGTTCGCCAGGCGCTTGTACTCTTCGTCGATTTGCTCAAACTCACCCGCCTGCGGGTTAAATTCGTTCAGCTCTTTGAGCTGGTATTCCAGCAGCTCCGCACGGGCGGCGCGTTCCTGGCTTTGCTGCTGGTGTTGCGCGAGCTCGCGGCAGCTTTGATGCCACTGGCGATAGTGTTCCGCCATAAGCTGAGTAAGCGCGTACTCACCCGCATAGCCATCCAGCAGCGCTTTCTGCTGTTCGGGTTTGACGAGTTGCTGGTGCGCATGCTGACCGTGGATCTGGATAAGCAGCTGGCCGAGTTCACGAAGCTGGGAAAGCGGAACCGCCGTGCCGTTGATAAAGCCACGTGAACGACCGTCGCTGCTGATGACGCGGCGAAGTAAACACTCACGTCCATCTTCAAGCTGGTTCTGCTCCAGCCAGCGCTGGGCGGCAGGGGTGTCTTTCAGGGAGAAACGGGCGCACAGGTCGGCACGGTTGGCGCCCATGCGCACCATATCGCCCTCTGCGCGGCCGCCAAGGCACAAGCCGAGGGCATCAATGGCAATGGATTTACCTGCACCGGTTTCCCCGGTGATCGCCGTCATGCCGCTGTGGAAATCGATCTCAAGCTCACGAACAATGGCAAAGTTGCTGATGGTCAGTTGTGCCAGCATAATTGTTTTCCTGTATGAAAAACCATGACTGTGTTTTCATACAGTATAAACTGGTTTTATATACAGTAAAGTCCTGGATGCAAAATCAGAACAATTTTTTTGACCAGCCAAGCTTCGAACTTAATGTATTGAAATAGCTGTAATCTTTCGGATGAATCAGATTCAGGTGGTAATCACACCGGCGAATGAGGACATCTTCACCTTCCTGGATCGGCAGCGCTATCTGGCTGTCGCAGCTGATCTCCAGGTCGTTTCGGCGGTGCGAGAAGCGCAGACGGATCGTGCTGTCGCCGTTGATGACCAGCGGGCGGGCGGAAAGCGTGTGCGGGAACATCGGCACCAGGGTAATGGCATCCAGTGAGGGCGTCAGGATCGGGCCGCCGGCAGACAGCGAGTAGGCGGTTGAGCCGGTCGGTGTCGAGATAATCAGCCCGTCAGAACGCTGGGAGAAGGCAAAGATTTCGTCGATATAGACTTCGAACTCGATCATGTGCGCCACTTTTCCGGGGTGAAGAACCACCTCGTTAATCGCGGTGCTGATGCGCTTCTGACAGTCCTGCTGGCACACCTGCGCCTCCAGTAAAAAGCGTTTTTCACTGATATAGTGGCCTTCCAGCACGTCGGCCAGCTGCTGCTGGGCATTGTCCGGGTCGAGATCGGTTAAAAAACCGAGATTGCCACGGTTGATGCCTATGACCTTGATGTCATAACGCGCCAGCGTGCGTGCCGCGCCTAGCATGTTGCCGTCGCCGCCCACCACCACGGCGAGATCGGCCTGTTGGCCAATTTCCGCCAGCGTGCCGGTTTTGACGCTCTTCAGCTGCAGCTCCTGAGCAATCTGCTGCTCGACCATCACTTCATAGCCTTTGCTACACAACCAGCGATACAACATTTCATGTGTCGTTAGTGCGGTAGGGTGACGCGGATGCCCGACGATCCCAATACACCTGAAATGATTATTCATTTTCTGGAGGTCCTTGTGCCTGATGAATGATGACAATCTGTCTTGTTCCCTTGAATCCCGGAAACTGATCCCCATAATAAGCGAAGTTAGCGAGATGAATGCAGAAAAACGCGGAGAAATTCATGAGTAGTAAAGAACAGAAAACGCCTGAGGGGCAAGCCCCTGAAGAAATTATCACGGAACAGCACGATGAAGTTGAGGCTGTAGAGCCAGACACATCTGCTGAGCAGGTGGACCCGCGCGATGAAAAAATTGCGAATCTGGAAGCCCAGCTGGTAGAAGCACAGAATCGCGAACGCGATGGTATTCTGCGCATCAAGGCGGAAATGGAAAACCTGCGTCGCCGTACCGAGCAGGACGTTGAGAAGGCGCATAAATTTGCGCTGGAGAAATTCGTCAACGAACTGCTGCCGGTGATCGATAGCCTCGATCGTGCGCTGGAAGTGGCTGACAAAGCGAATCCGGACAACGCCGCAATGATCGAAGGTATCGAACTGACGCTGAAATCCATGCTCGACGTGGTGCGTAAATTTGGCGTGGAAGTGATTGCCGATACCGACGTTCCGCTGGATCCAAACGTTCACCAGGCGATTGCGATGGTTGAATCTGAAGAGATTGAAGCCGGTAAAGTGCTGGGCGTAATGCAGAAAGGTTACACCCTGAACGGCCGTACCATTCGCGCAGCGATGGTGACCGTGGCGAAAGCGAAAGCGTAATTCGCTATCCGTAGTGCCGGGTAGCGGCGTTCGCCTTACCCGGCCTACAACCTTACTCCGCAATACTTTCGCGCAGGGGTTTAACGGGCAGGACTTTCACCTGCTTGATCATATTGTCCTGCACGTCCAGGATATCAATATCGTACTGCTCAATGCGCACCCGCGTGCCCGCCGCCGGGATCTCTTCCAGCGCTTCCAGAATCATCCCGTTAATGGTCCGAGCCTCATCTTCCGGCAAATGCCAGTTAAAGGCTTTGTTGAGTTCACGAATGTTTGCGCTTCCGTCAATCAGCACCGAGCCGTCGTTTTGCGGGGTGACCTCTTCCGCGAGGGAAGGCGACATTGAGGTGGTAAAGTCCCCGACAATCTCTTCCAGAATATCTTCGACCGTCACCAGCCCCTGGATATCGCCGTACTCGTTGACCACCAGGCCGACCTTCTTCTTGTTGCGCTGGAATTTCACCAGCTGCGTGCTGAGGGGGGTTCCTTCCGGCACGTAGTAAATCTCGTCGGCGGCGCGCAGCATCACCTCTTTGGTGAACTCTTTTTTCTCGGTCATCAGACGGTAGGCTTCGCGCACGCGCAGCATGCTGATGGCATCATCCAGCGAGTCGCGGTACAGCACAATGCGCCCGTGCGGTGAGTGCGTCAACTGGCGAACGATGGCTTTCCAGTCGTCATTGATGTCGATACCGACGATTTCGTTACGCGGCACCATGATGTCGTTCACGCTCACCTTTTCCAGATCCAGCACCGACAGGAGCATGTCCTGATTGCGCCGGGAGATCTGCGAGCGGGATTCGTTCACGATGGTGCGCAATTCCTCTTTGCTGAGTGCGCTGCTGATGGTGACGTCGGCTTTGATTCCCACCATCCGCATCAGGACGCGCGTCACCATGTTCAGCAGCCAGACCAGCGGCATCATCAGGATCTGCAGCGGTGCCAGCAGGAAGCTGCTCGGGTAGGCGACCTTCTCCGGGTAAAGCGCGGCGATGGTTTTCGGCAGCACTTCGGCAAACACCAGCACCACGAACGTCAGCACGCCGGTGGCAATCGCCACCCCGGCGTTACCGTACAGGCGCATCCCGACGATGGTGCCGAGGGCGGAGGCCAGAATGTTGACGAGGTTGTTGCCGATGAGCACCAGGCTTATCAGGCGATCCGGCTTGCGGAGCAGCTTTTCAACGCGACGGGCGGCGCGGTTACCCTGTTTAGCACGATGACGTAACCGATAGCGGTTTAAGGTCATCATGCCGGTTTCCGAGCCGGAGAAATAGGCGGAGATGACCACCATGACGATCAGCGTAACGATCAGCGTGGTGGTTGAGATGTGTTCCAGGGGGAACTCCTTTGTTTCTTAGCCAGCAAATTGCTGTATGAAGCGGCTGCCAAAATAGGCAAGGGTGAGAATGCCCGCACCCGCGACGTTGAACCAGACCACGCGACGACCGCGCCAGCCTTCATGATAATGGCCCCATAACAGGACAATATAGACAAACCACGCGATGATGGAGAGCACCGCTTTATCGATATTCTCCACGCTGAACAGGTTCTTCATGTAAAACAGCCCGGTGCAGAGCGTCAGCGTCAGCAGCACCACGCCCACCTGGGTGATGTGGAACATCTTACGCTCAATGACCATCAGCGGCGGCATTTCATGGTTAAAGGCCAGCTTTTTGTTTTTCAGCTGGTAGTCAATCCAGGCGAGCTGCATGGCGTAAAGCGCGGCGATAATCAGCGTCGCGTAGGCAAAGAGCGACAGGCCGATATGCACCAGCATCCCCGGGGTCGCCTCCAGATGCGTAATGAACTCATTAGGCATAAAGGTGGCGAGGGCCAGATTGATCAGCGCGAAGGTGTAGACAATCGGCAGCAGCAGCCAGCCGCGATTTTTAGACGCGACGATGGTCATTACCGTACAGATCATCAGGCTGACCAGCGAGCCGACGTTCAGCACGCTCAGGTTTTGCACGCTGCCGTCGCCGGGGATGATGCGTGATTCCAGCGCAAAGGCGTGGCTAATCAGTGCGATGACCGCCGAAAGAATAGCCATGCGCCGCCAGCCGCTGTTTTTTTGCAGCAGTCCGGGAATAATCAGCGCGAGGCTGACAGAGTAGGCAACAAGGGCGATCAGTGCGAAAACAGGCATATAGGCATCGACAGTTGTCTTAATAAGAAAGAGAAGCAGTATAACGTTACGTGACGCCTGCTCCAACCGTTGCATAACAACAAAGGCGCCTTCATGTTATACTCCGGCAAAATTCTGTGTATGTGTCGCTCATGGCGGCCCAACGTTTCTACTCAGGCGAGAGACAATGTTTGATAATTTAACCGATCGTTTGTCGCGCACGCTGCGCAACATCAGCGGCCGCGGACGCCTTACTGAAGAGAACATCAAGGAAACGCTGCGCGAAGTGCGCATGGCGCTGCTGGAAGCAGACGTGGCGTTGCCGGTTGTTCGTGATTTTATCAACCGCGTAAAAGAGAAGGCGGTTGGTCATGAAGTTAACAAGAGCCTGACCCCGGGTCAGGAGTTCGTCAAAATCGTTCGTAACGAACTGGTTTCGGCGATGGGCGAAGAGAACCAGGTGCTTAACCTGGCCGCTCAGCCTCCGGCCGTGGTGCTGATGGCGGGCCTGCAGGGTGCGGGTAAAACCACCAGCGTCGGTAAGCTGGGTAAATTCCTGCGCGAAAAGCACAAGAAAAAAGTGCTGGTGGTCTCTGCGGACGTCTATCGCCCGGCGGCGATCAAGCAGCTGGAAACCCTGGCCGAGCAGGTCGGCGTGGATTTCTTCCCGTCCGACGTGGCGCAGAAGCCTGTCGACATCGTTAACGCCGCGCTGAAAGAGGCGAAGCTGAAATTCTACGACGTGCTGCTGGTGGATACCGCCGGTCGTCTGCACGTTGACGAAGCGATGATGGACGAGATCAAGCAGGTGCATGCCTCTATCAACCCGGTAGAGACCCTGTTTGTTGTCGACGCCATGACCGGTCAGGACGCAGCGAACACCGCGAAAGCGTTTAACGAAGCGCTGCCGTTAACCGGCGTGGTGCTGACCAAAGTGGACGGTGACGCCCGCGGCGGTGCGGCGCTTTCGATTCGTCATATCACCGGCAAGCCGATTAAATTCCTCGGCGTGGGCGAGAAAACCGAAGCGCTGGAGCCGTTCCACCCGGATCGTATTGCCTCGCGTATCCTCGGCATGGGCGACGTGTTGTCGCTGATCGAAGATATCGAGAGCAAGGTTGACCGCGCGCAGGCCGAGAAGCTGGCCAGCAAGCTGAAAAAAGGCGACGGTTTCGATCTCACCGACTTCCTTGAGCAGCTGCGTCAGATGAAAAACATGGGCGGCATGGCCAGCCTGATGGGCAAACTGCCGGGCATGGGCCAGATCCCTGACAACGTGAAAGCGCAGATGGATGACAAGGTGCTGGTGCGTATGGAGGCGATCATCAACTCGATGACGCTGAAAGAACGCGCTAACCCGGACATCATCAAAGGTTCCCGTAAACGCCGTATCGCAGCCGGTTGCGGCATGCAGGTGCAGGACGTTAACCGCCTTCTGAAACAGTTCGACGACATGCAGCGCATGATGAAGAAAATGAAGAAAGGCGGCATGGCGAAGATGATGCGCGGCATGAAAGGGATGATGCCTCCCGGTTTTCCAGGGCGTTAATCGCTTTTGAGATTGCTTTTTGCCCGAAAATGAGTAAAATTTTCGGGCTTTTAATATGACACCCGGGCTCCGTTCCTCGATGGGGCCCGGTTGTTTTATTCACACAAGAGGATGTTATGGTAACTATTCGTTTAGCACGTCACGGCGCTAAAAAGCGTCCGTTCTACCAGGTTGTTGTGACTGACAGCCGTAATGCACGCAACGGTCGCTTCATCGAGCGCGTTGGTTTCTTCAACCCACTGGCCGCTGGCGCAGAAGAAGAAACTCGTTTGGATCTGGATCGTATCGCTCACTGGGTTGGCCAGGGCGCTACTGTTTCCGATCGCGTTGCTACGCTGATCAAAGCAGCAAACAAAGCAGCTTAATCTGTCACGGTGGTCATGATGAGCAATAAAGCACCTGTTGAACCGATCGTATTGGGAAAAATGGGTTCTTGCTACGGTATCCGTGGTTGGCTCAGAGTGTTTTCCTCCACTGAAGACGCTGATAGCATTTTTGATTACCAGCCCTGGTTTATCCAGAAAGGCGGTAAGTGGGAAGAGGTCGAGCTGGAAAGCTGGCGTCACCACAATCAGGACATCATCATCAAGCTGAAAGGCATTGACGATCGTGATGCCGCGAATGCGCTGACTAATTGTGAAATTGTCGTGGATTCGTCGCAGTTGCCACAGCTGGAAGAGGGCGACTACTACTGGAAAGACCTTATGGGTTGCCAGGTGGTCACTACCGAAGGCTACAGCCTGGGGAAAGTCATCGATATGATGGAAACCGGGTCAAATGACGTTCTCGTCATTAAGGCAAACCTGAAAGATGCATTTGGCATCAAGGAGCGGTTGGTCCCGTTCCTCGATGGACAGGTTATCAAGAAAGTCGATCTCACTACTCAAACCATTGAAGTAGATTGGGATCCTGGTTTTTAAATTCTCCGGATAAACGGTAAAAGACGGCGCTATGTGGATTGGCATAATTAGCCTGTTTCCTGAAATGTTCCGCGCGATTACCGATTACGGGGTAACTGGCCGGGCAGTAAAGAATGGCCTGCTGAGCATCCAGAGCTGGAGTCCTCGTGACTTTACTCATGACCGGCACCGTACCGTGGACGATCGTCCTTACGGCGGCGGACCGGGGATGCTAATGATGGTGCAACCCTTACGGGACGCCATTCACACAGCAAAAGCCGCGGCAGGTGAAGGCGCAAAGGTGATTTATCTGTCACCTCAGGGACGCAAGCTTGATCAAGCGGGCGTGAGCGAACTGGCGACGAATCAAAAGCTGATTCTGGTCTGTGGGCGCTACGAAGGGATAGATGAGCGCGTAATTCAAACCGAGATTGACGAAGAATGGTCTATCGGCGATTACGTACTCAGCGGTGGTGAGTTACCGGCAATGACGCTGATTGACTCCGTCGCCCGGTTCATTCCGGGTGTTCTGGGCCATGAAGCATCGGCAACGGAAGATTCCTTTGCCGACGGGTTGCTGGACTGTCCACACTATACTCGTCCTGAAGTGTTAGAAGGGATGGAGGTCCCGGCAGTGTTACTGTCTGGAAACCATGCCGAGATACGTCGCTGGCGTTTGAAGCAGTCGCTGGGCCGAACCTGGCTTAGAAGACCTGAACTTCTGGAAAACCTGGCTCTGACTGAAGAGCAAGCAAAGTTGCTGGCCGAGTTCAAAACTGAACACGCGCAACAGCAGCATGAACATGATGGGAATGCGTAATACGCTCCCGAATATCAGTTTACCCAGGATAAGAGATTAAATTATGAGCAACATTATTAAGCAACTTGAACAAGAGCAGATGAAGCAGGACGTACCTTCCTTCCGTCCAGGTGACACCGTGGAAGTGAAAGTATGGGTTGTTGAAGGTTCCAAAAAACGTCTGCAGGCATTCGAGGGCGTGGTTATCGCTATTCGTAACCGCGGTCTGCACTCTGCATTCACTGTTCGTAAAATTTCCAACGGCGAAGGCGTTGAGCGTGTCTTCCAGACTCACTCTCCGGTAGTTGACAGCATTGCTGTTAAACGTCGTGGTGCTGTACGTAAAGCTAAACTGTACTACCTGCGTGAGCGTACTGGTAAGTCTGCTCGTATTAAAGAGCGTCTGAACTAATAACGCGCTTTCGCAACATCCGAAAGCTTGTAGAAAACAAGGGGTTAGCCTAATGCTAACCCCTTTTTCATTTTAGTGTCCACGGAATGTCCACGCAGATCGCGTAATGTCCATGAGTGATCATTAGCCACAGGCAATAAAAAAACTGCCGAATCCAGGGTTGTCATCTCCATGGATGAATCGATAGCGAGCTCGACGGACTCAAAGTCTGACAGGATAATAATCGTGCGTAGGGTTTGCGCACGCCCGGAACCTTCCTCCAGTTTCGGCTTGTAGCTTTCCGCCATGCTACCAACGGCGGCCAGCGTGCCGGTGTCGTCATAAAGCCCCATCTTACGCAGCCAGAAGCCGCCCTTTTCAGCGGGATCACCAGCTCGGCGAACACATAATTTTTGTGTTTTTTTTCCTAGCTGATTTTATTCAACTCATGGCACCAGACCTCATTAATGAGTTTTGTCTGGGCGGCATGAGGCTCAGGAAATGAACCGCCACCATCACCGACAGCCATCGTCATGATGTTGACCTTTTTGCCACCCGGCGTCAGTGCGGCCGCAAATTTCGCTGCCCCGGCAGTGGTGAACCGTAATCACGTCGCATCACCCACGATCCGACCGGCGTGCGCAGAATGTCGCTCATGCTCTGGCGAATATGGTCAGCGTCAGTAATGGCCCGGACGGTATCGCGATGCATACCGATATAACGGCTCATCATTGGGTGCCCTCCGTTCTGCTGTTGCCGCGCTCCACGCCGCCGTGGTCGTGGTCATCCACCTGCACGCCGTTGGAGGTAAATTTCCCGCCTGCGTGCTTGATGTCACCGCTCATCTTCCCGCCTTTCAGCACTTCGAGCGTACTGGTGATGAGCTTGTCGGTGCACACGACTTCGGGCGTATCGAGCGTGACGCGAGTATCGGCCTTAACCAGCACGACGGATACTGTGGCGGTGATGGTGTCAGATGCCATAACGTCGGCAGTTTTAATGCCACTCATGGTTAAGGCACTGGTTTCGGGTTCGTACTCGATAACCGCACCGTCGGGAAAGACAATGTGAAAAGTATCGACAGAGGTCGAGGGCGCGGGTTGCTCATCAGAGAAAATGGCAGGCAGCACAAACGCCGTATCGAGTTCACCGCCCATGGCCAGAATGAGCACCTGCTTGCCCACAGAAGGTGCCCACGTCCGGCACGGGAGGTCAGCCATTGGAGCCAGTCGGTGACAATGCCGCCGGTTTGCACGCGGCAGCGACCGGAATCGAGGTCGATCATCGATGATGACACCAGTGCGGATCAGATTGTGCAGTAGGCGCAGAATGTCCTGAAGGATGGTTTAAGTTTTCATGCGGGAGAGGATGCCGCCAAGAGGGCATGTCGGCAATTCAATGGAGTTTGATGCTGGATGAGACAACAGCCAGTCAGTAAGTTAGTGCGCAAATCTGATCCCCTTATTGCAAGGCAGGGGCGATTTCTATAATATTTAAATAAAGCGGCTAGCTATTCGCCAGATGCGCGTTTTCAAACATACCATTATTGATTCAATGGGAAGCTGATCACTCTATCTATGTCAGAATTTGGACAAGCCCTATCAAAAGGGTATTATATATAAAAACTCAATTAAGAATGGTTGCACTATGGAATTAATAGCTCTTTACATCGAGGATTATAACGGTGTCCTTGATAGTTTCATCAAATTAAGTAGTAAGTTTTCAATCAAATATGATCATAAAAGCTTGACCATCCGCAAAGGCATTGACCGTGACATATATTATGATGATATTCCTTCAACTCTATTAATTGGACAAAATGGCACGGGCAAAACCACCATTTTAACCTTTATTGAGGACTTTCATTATGAAAATGAAAACACTGGGTTTATGGTATGGCATTCTAATGACAAAATATATGTAACTTGCAAAGGAATCCAACCATCTCATATCAGCACACATTACTCCACCAAGATAATTTATAACGCCGTCGATTTCTTTACTGAAAATGATATATTCACGATTAAATCCAACAACACTGTTGATTTTAATTCATATTTATTCGGTAGTAGAAAGGGCACAGCTAAAAACTTTATCGACATATCATTATCAAATACAGGTAGAGGCAAATCTAATAAAAAACAAGAAATAGCTAAGATTGCCAAATTTATCAATGCTGGTAGATCGCTACCGGATACTATAAATCAGGACAAAATATCAATTTTAGCAAGACTTTCACTCTCTGGCGCGGAGCGAACAAAGGCCATACTAAAAGACTCTGACTTTAGAAATAAGTATGGCGATATGCTTATTTCTCTTTTTAATCATTATTACGGAAAATACAATAACACACCAACCCCATATGGATACCCTTCAAAAGAATATCAATTTATCAAGTATAATGATTTTATGTCCTATACTAATTTCAAAAATAACAATTGGGGGTTAACATTTTTTTCTTTTATTTTCAGTAAGCTTTCAAGCGATCGTGAATTAGCTCACTCAGTATCAGATGTAATTTTCTTTACGCTAACATCCATTCTTTATTCATTTTCTAAAAAATTAACAAGCGACAAGCACAATGCTGACTTTTTATATTTAAAATTTGTAGTGGCATTATTCTTCTCCAATGATCGGAATTATATAAATGAAATAGAATTTACAATTAAAGATCACGCATTGGTCGCCGATGAAGATAAAGTAATTAAAGAGCTCATAAAACTCAAAAAGGATGTTAACCTCGTCCAAGAAATAATATACAAGTTATTTAGCAGTAATGACAAAATAAGAACAAATGAATTAGAGTTGAATTTTTATATAAACTCACCCGGAACCGCCGCGGATTTAATAAGCATGTCAAATGCATTGCCTAAAGAATTTGATGCGCTATTTAGCATCGAATGGAATGGGTTGAGTAGTGGGGAAGTTTCATTGTTACATCTTTTCTCGAGCCTATATAATTCAATTGATAAAATAAACTCCTCGAGAAATAAAAGAAAAATACTATTACTTCTTGATGAGATAGATCTGTACTTGCATCCAGAGTGGCAACGGAAAATATTTTCAGACATATTAGATATGTTAAATGAATTTAATGAAACCATAAGTTTTCAAATACTAATGTCATCGCACTCACCTATAATTGCTTCTGATTTCTTACCTGTAGATATAATATCCTTGACTCGAGGCCACAATAGAGAAATAGTTACAGGCACACTTGAGTCAATTGGCTTTGGGGAATCAATTGAAAAAACCATGAGCCAAGGTTTTTTCTTAAAAGCAACAGTTGGTGAGAGAGTTTTGAAGAAGGTGGAAGAGTTAGTTAAAAGGAAGAATGACAGATCATTTATTAACGACAATGAATATATAACATCTCTGATAAAAAATAAATTCCTTACATATATTTTGGGGGTGAAAAATGATTAAAGTTCCTACTAATTTCTCTCCAGAGTTCATTGAAGAGTACTATAATATTGTTTCTGATATGGTGTTTCTCAATAAGATAAATGAGTACAATGATGAAACAGCGGAATACCGTGAATTTAAATATTACTTGAGCCAAAATTTTCTCAAAATAATAACTGCGAGTTTTAATGACTTGTTAGATGTTTTAACAGAAGTAAACAACCTATATCCTATTATTTCTGAATGCTACAACCCCCAAAAGTTTTTCAAAGGAACTGACCTGAACGAGATATCTTCGATACTTGAAATAATGAGGATACATCTAAGAGGCGATGCAAATCTTAATAGAATATGCGCACTCAAGAGCGATGCAATAAATGAAATCTCAATTATCAATAGAAGACTACAAAGTCATTACGTTGATTTTTATATCTCAGAACTAAATAACTCTAATGATGCACACTCAATAAAATCATGTTGCAAAAAAATCTATGCAACTTTAAATGATGGGAATATAGACCTAGAAGTAGCTCCTGAATGGGTTAGGCAGTTAAAAAATATAATGTCCTATGAATCCATACCTAGTGAAGTACTTCGTAAAGTTGGTGATGAGCTTGCATTGGATTATTGCCCGATGTGTAACGAATCTCAAGTGGGAAATATAACTGATGAGAGTAGAGTTTATAGGCAGGCTCTTGATCATTTTCTTCCAAAATCAAAATATCCAATTTTTTCATTAAGCATTTATAACCTTATCCCTTGTTGCAATACATGTAACTCTTTATTCAAGAGAGACAAAGATACTTTGTCTCCTCCCCATGCAAACCCTTATGTTCAAGGTTCAGATGAGCATGTTATTTTCGACATCGAAGCATTAGCTCTGGCTATGCTTTATAAAAAAGAATCAGGATCGAGAGTGAGATTCATTGCAACAAACACTAATGTTGACAATAATATTAAGTTATTCAAACTATTAGGTGTGTATAATAAAAGAGAGACTAAACGTCAGATACTTAGAATTATGTCACTTTTTAATAGTTATTATGCGAAGTGGAACGCCACTATGACCTATGAAGAATTCCTAGTTGATATAGTTGATTATGACAGAGCTAAACTACCATACGAAATTATTTATGGGAAATTCAAAATGGATTTGTTAGATTTCATGGAGAAAGTAAATCGCTAACCATTTTGGAAGAATTATTTTTCCCATCATTAAAATAAAAACAATCAACCTAGTTGGAGTCGGTGTCAATGTTTGAGTCCTACTAGGTTGATTCAGGTTCTAACCAAGAATAACTAGCTATAACCTCAAATGCTTAATAATTATCTTTTCAAGAAAATACCTATCATCAAGATTTAAACCAAGTAATGGGCGAGCCTCGTAGAGCACAACTCGACTATTTTGGCTCGTTCGGTCTTTAAGCCCAAGCTGGTGCACCTGAGCCATACGTTGCACCTTGCCAGTAAACTCCACCACGGCCGCATCATCCTGCCCGGTAGCTTCCATAAAGCGATTGGTGCGAAGCCTTTCGAATATATCACGATTAACCCTGACATTTTTACCCTGACCGGCTGGCGCTTTCTGGCTGCGTAGGATGTGCCGTCCGGCGCTTTCTGCGTGTTAATGCGGCGTTGCTGTCGGGTACGCAGTGTTTTCGCGATCTCTGCGGTCATTCGTCGGCGGCTCGCCGGTGACTGTGCTGCGATCAATCCGGCTAGCCAGTCATCAAAGGCTTAAAGGCATTCATGCCATTCGCTCACAAGCTCACCGTGAACATAGAGCTGCATCGGACGGGTCACCCGCTCCGGCGGCTCTGGTGCATGTTCGACCTACAGTTCGGTGCCGACTTCTTTGACGAGAGTTCGCTCTGTCAGCAACAGGCTGATGCTGAAGTCGATGCTGTCGTCGTTATTTATATCGGCCACATAGATAAAACCACGCTTGCGCCTTCATCCTTGCTATCAGGAATTCATAAAATGCTTAAGCTCACAGCCATCGAGCTTGCAGATGGCCAAAAAACACATGCGCTCCGACATACCTTCGCCAGCCATTTTATGATTAACGGTGGAAATATACTAGTATTTCAAAGAATACTCGGGCATTCTAATATTCGTGAAACTATGCGCTATGCACATTTCGCTCCAGAACATTTGGAGGAGGTTGTTGCACTGAATTCATTAAATAATATTGAAAATTTAAGTTTAATCGTATTTTATTTAACAAATGATTCAGGTCTGTTAATTGTATTTTGTAAAATGGGTGTGGGGATAGTGAAAAAATGAAAGTCACAAAACAACAAGTAATCGATGCCGTGTCGCAATCTTCAGTTTTTAAATTTGTTGATGATCCTATTTCAAGTAGAACCTTTACTGTTGAATGGAAAGGTAAACGTTTTTTTATTTCATTTAATGATGAAAAGGAACTTGCTGATAAGACAGAAGATGATGAATTGGTTGAACGCTTTGGCGCGACAGATTTTTCCATAAGTTCATTGCTTCAACCTAAATTTGAAGATAAGTCTGAGCAAATGATTTTTAATAAATATATTATTGCTAATAAAGTCAATGTTGACTTGGAAATCCCAGCGCTTGTTTTATATAGAGAGTTTGTTGATGTATATGAAGTGTCGGTAAAACATAAAATATTTTTTACTCAGCCAGTTGGGATGAAGACTAATGCTTCTAAATATATTGAAGGTGCTGTTTCTTCAATGTTGATTTGCGTCATGCTTGCAATGAGAAAGCTGTCAAGAGAACTAAAAGAGTTTAAAGTAGATCCCGAGCCATTTATCAAAAATGCTCGTACTGAAGGGATGAGTGAATATGAAGAGTAATACATCTTTGAGAATTTATCTCATAACATTATTCATTAATATGATAATTACATTCTTTATTGGTTATAAATATAAAGATTTTCTTATCCTATCCTTATCTCCAACTATTTATTATCAAGGTATTGTATTTATCTCGTTAAGTTTACCATTACTCATTACTTGGATGCATGAATGTTGCTCGAAACACATTCTTCTAAGAAAATTAAGAAAGTTCAAGCAAAAAGCACCAGCTATAGACCAGAGCTCCTTAGATGAGGAATCACGTAAGAAGCTCGAAAAACTAACAAAACAGGATTTGCCAACTAGTCATGAGATTCATGAGCTCCATGAACAGATGGAGAAAATGTTTAGCTGAGTGTCTATATCATTGAGTGTTAGTGTCCATTATATGTCCATGCAGTATGTTCTCGATGGCCTCGTGTTGCACTTGTGATACATCTAACATTCTTTTTTTAAATACGTATTTTTTCAATATGTTGGAATAAAAGCGTCTGAACTAAGATTCGCTTAAGCGACATCCTGTTAGAAAGGGCTGGCCGAAAGGCTGGCCCTTTTTTTATCCCATCGCATCTCTCGCGTTAACCCTTTCGTCATAAATCATTTACAATGCTTGCCTCTTGAATGGAGGGGAAGTGGATAACGTACTGCATCAGCCTGACCGGAAACGCGCAGCGGCTTTGACCGCGCTGTTTGCGATCCTGCTGATCGTGGTAGCACCCCTTATCTCCGTCTCATTGCAGAAAGATCCCATGAGCGCCATGCCGGGCATGCATCATGACATGAGCATGATGTCGATGGACGAGCATCACGGCGATATGCCGCACACGATGCCTGTCGACCATGCGGAAGCGTGCGGCTACTGCGTGCTGTTAGCGCATGTCCCTGGCGTGATGCTGGCGCTCATCGTCCTGCTCAGCGTGGTGCTGCAGAGGCTTCGCGTTAAGCCGCCGCGTCAGGCGGTCAACCACTGGCACTTCTTCCCCTGGCTTTACCCTGATACCCGCGCGCCGCCGCGGCAGTCTGCTTTTTCCCAATAAAAAAATATCGATAACTTTTTGCCTTAAAAAGGAAAAGTATGACTACCTGCACCTCGCGCGCGGCATGGGGAAACCTGCTGCGTCGCCTTCATTTCTACGTTGGGCTGTTTGTCGGCCCGTTTATCTTCTTTGCCGCGCTGACCGGTACGCTGTATGTGGCGACCCCACAGCTGGAAAACGCACTCTACCGGCACGCGCTCCACGCGGATTCCGTGGGCGAGCTGCAGCCTCTGGCGGAACAAATCGCCGTGGCGGAAAAAACCGTTGGATCAGATTTACGTTTGCACGCCGTTCGTCCGGGGCTGGCGGAAGGGGAAACCACCCGCGTGATGTTCGCTGACCCAAAACTTGGGCCATCGGAGAACCGGGCTATCTTTATCGATCCGGTGAGCCTGGCGGTGCTGGGGGATATGACGGTATACGGCACCAGCGGGATTTTACCGCTGCGTCAGACCATTGATTACCTGCATACCTCTCTGATGCTGGGCGACGTGGGGAGACTCTACAGCGAGTTTGCGGCCTCGTGGATGTGGGTTGCCGCGCTGGGCGGTATTGCCCTGTGGTTTTATACCCGACCCAAACGACGGATCAACAATCGCTTCCAGAACCGGCGTCGGGTGCACGTGACGCTGGGCTGGGTTCTGCTGGGAGGAATGCTGCTGTTCTCCGCAACCGGCCTGACCTGGTCCCAGTGGGCTGGCGGGAACGTGGATAAGCTGCGTGCAGAGATGAACTGGCTCACCCCGCAGGTGAACACGACGCTATCCGGCCAGCATGAGGTCGTGGATGAACATGCCGAACACCGTGGTCATCACGGCGGGATGATGATGCCGGAAATGGCGATGGATTTGACGCTGTTTGACGGCGTGTTAAGCGCGGCGCGTCACGCGGGGATTGATGCCAGCAAGCTGGAGATCCGCCCGGCGAAAACGAGGGATCGCGCCTGGACCGTGACGGAAATCGATCGCAGCTGGCCGACCCAGGTGGACGCCGTGGCGGTAGATCCCCATACGATGCAGATCCTGGACAGAACCCGATTCGAGGATTTTCCGTTAATGGCAAAACTGACCCGCTGGGGCGTGGATTTCCATATGGGGATCTTATTCGGCCTGGCAAATCAGCTGCTGCTCGTGGCGTTCGGCCTCGCCCTGTGCGTGCTCATCATCTGGGGATACCGGATGTGGTGGATGCGTCGTCCTGCGCAATCGACTGTGAGTCCGGTACAGACGCTTTGTCAGAGCTGGCTGGCGCTGTCAGGATGGGGAAGAGGCGTTACGGTGATAACCAGCGTACTGTTGGGGCTGGCCCTGCCGATCATGGGCGTGAGTCTGGCGCTGTTTGTTCTGGTGGACTGGCTGCGCTGGCGAGCGGCAACCAGGGTGACGCTCGCCGAATCATCCGCTAAATAACCCTATGGCGTGCTGATCACCACTGCGACGCGGCGGTTTTCAGCGCGACCTTGCGAGGTACTGTTGCTCGCAACCGGGTATTTTTGACCTAATCCCCGCGTGGTGAGATTGCTGCGCGGGATATTTGCCCCCTTCGCCCAGGCGTCGGCCACGGCATTGGCGCGTTTTAACGACAGCGCTTCGTTGTAGCTTTCTTCCCCGTAGTTATCCGTGTGACCGTCCATTCGCGCGTGGTTCAGGCCGGTTTCCGCCAGGCGAGAGGCCATGGACTGGATCTGCGTTTCACTTTCCGGGCGCAGTCGGGCGTCATTTTTATCAAACAGGATGGTGTCCGACATGCCAAGCGACCAGTCACCGTTCAGTTCGTTAAAACCGTAAGACTTCATCGCCGCAATTTGCTCAGGAGTGAATTTACCTTCCGGCGGCGACTGACAGCCTGCCAGAACCAGTGAGGCCAGTACTATCGGCGCGAAGTAACGTTTTAACATAGTGTATCCTTTCTAACTTATTGTTTTCGTACGCTGGTTTTTAACCTGGTACATGTTGCGGTCAGCCCTCTCCAGTAATGCTTCCACGGAAGCATTTTCCCACGCCAGAGCAAAGCCAATGCTGAGTGACATCGATGCTTTTTGTCCGTTATGAAGATCAAACGGACGGATAAACTGCTGCGAAAGCGCAGAACAAATGTGTTGAACCTCAAGCTCGGAGTGAACGCCGTACAGCACCATGGCAAATTCGTCTCCGCCAAGACGGTAAGACTGATGACGTTTGTCGCCAAACTCCATCATCCTGCTGGCGACTTCGATCAGCACGCAGTCTCCTGCCGCGTGTCCCCAGGTGTCGTTAATAAACTTAAAATTATCACCGTCGAGGAAGAGCAGGGCCGAGTTTGTTCTGGCTGAAGGGTCGTTCATCAATGCCGCAATGCTGTTACGAAACGCCGCACGGTTGGCAAGACCGGTAAGCGGGTCGTGCATGGCGGTCCGCAACAGCTGAGCGTTTTTCGCCTGAAGCTTCAGCTGCCACTCTTCCATTTCATCCAGAAGACTGTTGAAGTCCTCGCCAAACTGGTGAAATTCTTCGATACGGCCGTCTTTCACCCGGCGGGAGAAGTTGCGGTTCGTGCGTACGTCATGCACGACGTCGGTAATGTTTTGCAGGGCCGTGACCATTCCACGATGCAAAGACTGGGTAATGATGAGCGCGACGACGGCGGCAAAGAGAATGCAGCCGGTCAGTACGGCAAACGATGTCCAGATGAAATGGCTGATCAAACTGTCGCGTGCGGTAAGGCGGATTTCGCCGATCATTAAGCCGTTATGCATGATGGGCTGCGCAACCGGTACGGGGAAAAGCCAGCGACTGACCAGCGCGCCCAGCGTGTCGTTGTTATCCTCCGGGTTCCAGGACCAGTAGGCGAACCGCTTTTTATGCGCGTTAATCACCTCCGCTGCGGCAAACTGCCCCTGTTTGCCCAGGGCGGCAAGCGTTTCGTTGGCCGCCAGCGAGTCGTTGAAAACCAGCGAGGCTTCCAGGCTGTGGCTCATCGTGGCGCCGGTTAATTCAAGATTCTTTTGCGCGTATTGTTTTAACGTCACGACGGAAGCAAAACAGAGCAACAGCCATATTAACGTCATCGTGATAATGACGCTTATCATGCTGTTTCGCCTCAACGTTCTTTTAAACGTCGGCCGTGGCGTTGAAGTGAAATCTTTATCCATGCTGCTTATTCCGTGCCAGCATTAATACATCCGGATTGACTCTTACGCCACTGCGCGTCAATGCATCCAGGTTGACGGAAAACCGTACCTGGCCGCGATCGATCATCAGGCAAAAGGCACTGCCAATTACACATTCCGGATTTTGCTCTGAGATTAATAGCAACGCTCTGCCCTGATATTGACTTATTAATTCAAGTTGTTTTGCCGGTGATTCAGACCCGAAATATATCGCATCGCACGTCGCGGCCAGGGCTTCCCGATCGTTACGTACAATAACGGGAGTATAGGGTAACTCGTTGTGCCCTTCGTCGCCGCTGAGCGCGTGTGTATAGTGAGAAGTGGCATAGACGCAAAGTCTGGGCTGCCCGGATAGTGACGGCCATCGCGTATAGCTCACAATGCCTGAGACAATCGAACGTACCGATTTATCCGTTTCCGTGAGCGTGCCTGCCGTCGCTGGGCCCACCGTAATGAACAGCATTAACACCAGAGTGAGTCGGAAAAAAGAGATCAAGAATAAATTTCTCACCAGAATCCGCCACATCGCTCCGGAAATAGATGTCCTTAAGAGTTGCGGGCAGAATACCATTGTTTATCAGAGCCGTCATTATGTCAGAAATAGCATCAGGCCAACCTAAGCTAAATCCTACTGTTGTTTATTTTCCGGTGGTTAAAAGCAGACTTAATTGAGTCTGCTGGAACGCATACCTTCATCCATTCCTTTTTGCCATGACGCACGCAGTTTTGTCGCGTTTTCGACAGTATCGCAACTGGCAGGGAAAGATTTGCCCGCTAATCCCCAGGCGTGAATAAACCCTTCTTCACAGACTCTCTTCTGACCATCGGCATAGCCGCGAAGATATTCGCTACGATCAACGTGGGTGTCGTTAAAACTATCGGCCAGGGTCTGGTTATCTTTAACCGGCAGGCCATTCATGGCGTCTTCTTTACCGGCATCAAACCAGGATGGACTGGTCCAGTCGGGCTGGAAGGTGTAAGGATTGATCTGGCAACCCGTTAAAAACAGCGACAACAGCGTGAGAGCAATTGAACGCATAGCCATTCTCCTTTTTTCTTCAGCATAGCCTGGCTTGAGAAAATATGTCTGTAATTTAAACTTTACGTTTTTATCGGCTGATTTTTGCAATAAATTGGCTTGTGTAAACTAATTTGTACGTATTTTGGATTGAAATGTTTACTTTTTATGGTATCGTGGTCTCACCTCATCGAGGAAAACAACTATCGCAAACGAGCTTTACAGGATCGCCATCATGCAAAAAGACGCGCTGAACAACGTACATATCACTGACGAACAGGTTTTAATTACTCCGGATCAACTGAAAGCGGAGTTTCCGCTGAGCGTCGCGCAGGAGGCTCAGATTGAGCACTCGCGTCAGACCATTTCAAATATCATCGCCGGCCGCGATCCCCGCCTGCTGGTGGTGTGTGGTCCTTGCTCCATTCACGATCCTGAAACCGCCATTGAGTACGCTCGTCGATTTAAAGCATTAGCGGAGGAGGTCAGCGATAGCCTCTATCTGGTGATGCGCGTCTATTTTGAGAAGCCACGTACCACCGTCGGCTGGAAAGGGTTGATTAACGATCCGCACATGGATGGCTCGTTTGATGTGGAAGCAGGCCTGAAGATTGCGCGTCGCCTGCTGGTGGAGCTGGTCAGCATGGGGCTGCCGCTGGCAACCGAGGCGCTGGACCCGAACAGCCCGCAATACCTTGGCGATCTGTTCAGCTGGTCCGCGATTGGCGCGCGTACCACGGAATCACAAACCCACCGCGAGATGGCGTCTGGCCTGTCGATGCCGGTTGGTTTTAAAAACGGTACCGATGGCAGCCTGGCGACGGCGATCAACGCTATGCGCGCTGCCGCCATGCCGCACCGTTTCGTCGGAATCAATCAGGCGGGCCAGGTCTGCCTCCTGCAAACGCAGGGTAACCCGGACGGTCACGTGATCCTGCGCGGCGGGAAAGCCCCGAACTACAGTCCGGCGGACGTGGCGCAGTGTGAAAAAGAGATGGAGCAGGCGGGACTACGCCCGGCACTGATGGTAGATTGCAGTCATGGTAATTCGAATAAAGATTACCGTCGCCAGCCTGCGGTTGCGGAGTCCGTGGTCGCACAGATCAAAGATGGCAATCGTTCGATTATCGGTCTGATGATTGAGAGCAATATTCATGAAGGCAATCAATCATCTGAACAACCGCGCAGTGCAATGAAGCACGGCGTCTCCGTGACGGATGCCTGCATCAGCTGGGAGACGACCGATGCGCTGCTGCGTGAGATCCATAAAGATTTAAACGGCCATCTGGCGACGCGTCTGGCTTAAGAGGGTAGTTATGGTTGCTGAATTGACCGCACTGCGCGATCAAATTGATGAAGTGGATAAGGAGCTGCTGGATCTGCTGGCGCGCCGCATGGCCCTGGTTGCCGAAGTCGGTGAGGTGAAAAGCAAATACGGCCTGCCGATCTACGTCCCGGAGCGCGAGGCCTCTATGCTGGCCTCCCGCCGTAAAGAGGCGCAGGCGCTGGGCGTATCGCCAGACCTGATTGAGGATGTTCTGCGTCGTGTGATGCGGGAATCCTATTCCAGCGAAAACGACAAAGGCTTCAAAACCCTTTGTCCGTCGTTACGTCCGGTGGTGATTGTCGGCGGTGCAGGGCAGATGGGGCGTCTGTTTGAAAAAATGCTGACGCTTTCTGGCTATCAGGTGCGCATTCTGGAAAAAGAGGACTGGGCCCAGGCGCCGGAACTCATGAAAGATGCCGGAATGGTTATCGTCAGCGTGCCGATCCACGTGACGGAGCAGATCATCGAAAAGCTGCCTCCTTTACCGAAAGACTGCATCCTGGTGGATCTGGCCTCCGTCAAAAATGGTCCGCTGCAGGCCATGCTGGCTGCGCATACGGGTCCGGTGCTGGGTCTGCACCCGATGTTTGGCCCGGACAGCGGCAGCCTGGCAAAGCAGGTGGTGGTTTACTGCGACGGTCGTCAGCCGGAAGCCTATCAGTGGTTCCTGGAACAGATTCAGGTATGGGGGGCGCGACTGCACCGCATCAGCGCGGTCGAGCACGATCAGAACATGGCATTCATTCAGGCGCTGCGCCACTTTGCGACGTTTGCCTACGGTCTGCATCTGGCGGAAGAGAACGTGCAGCTTGAACAACTGCTGGCACTCTCTTCACCTATCTATCGTCTGGAGCTGGCGATGGTCGGGCGCCTGTTCGCGCAGGATCCGCAGCTTTACGCGGACATTATTATGTCTTCCGAGAACAATCTGGCGCTCATCAAGCGCTACTATCAGCGCTTTGGTGAAGCCATTACGCTGCTGGAGCACGGAGACAAGCAGGCGTTTATCGACAGCTTCCGCAAGGTCGAGCACTGGTTTGGCGATTACGCGCAGCGTTTCCAGAATGAGAGCCGGACGTTGTTGCGCCAGGCAAATGACAGTCGCCAGTAATGCGATGATGTATATACTGAAAGCCAGCATTGCTGGCTTTTTTCATTTTGGGGAACTGTCATGGCCGAACCGCAGCTGCTGTTGAATTACACCGGGCATTTGCCTGAATGCCCGACGTGGAGCGCCGACGAGCACGCGCTCTACTGGGCCGATATTCTGGAAGGAGAGATCCACCGCTACCATCTGCCGACGGCGGAACACACCGTGCTTTCTTTCCACGAGGAGGTGGGCTGTTTCGCGCTGCGCGAGCGCGGCGGGTTTATTGTCGCCATGCGCAATGGCATCTGGCTTGCCGATAAGCATGGCCTTCTGCAGCGCAAGGTGTGCGACAACCCCTCTAACCCGCAGCTGGCGCGTTTTAACGATGGGGGCACTGATCACCAGGGCCGCTTCTATGCGGGCACGTTCTGGGGGCCGGGAGATTACAACGGCGCCCTGCTGATGCGCATCGACAACGACCTGACGCCGAAGGTGATCCAGTGCGATATCCACGGGCACAACGGCTTAGCGTTTAGCCCGGACAAGCAGTGGATGTTTACCTCAGACACGCCAAACGGTGTGATCTACCGTACCCCGCTTGATGAGCAGGGCGAACCGGGTAAGCGAGAGATGTTTCGTCAGTTTAAAGAGGGCGAGGGGATACCGGACGGCGCGGCGATGGATGTGGAAGGTTGCTACTGGAGCGCGCTGTTTGACGGCTGGCGCATCGCGCGTTTTTCACCGCAAGGGGAGCAGCTGGAAGAGTATCGCATGCCGGTACGTTGCCCGACGATGGTTTGCTTTGGCGGCGATGATATGAAAACGCTGTTTATTACCACCACGCGGGAAAATATGGATTCGGAGGAGGTGGCGAAGTATCCGCTCTCCGGGGCCATCTTCACCCTGCCGGTGAGCGTGGCAGGGATGAAGAAAAGCCGCTTTATCGAACGTTAGATTGGATCGACCGGGACGACGTTTTCGCTCGGATAGCAGCCCAGCACTTTCATGGAACGCGTGATCTCGCCCAGCTCGCGCAGGGCTTTCTGCATGGCAGCAGACTCGAGGTTGGCCTGGATATCGAGGTAGAACATCTCTTCCCACGGGTTACCGTGGATTGGGCGCGATTCCAGCCGGGTCATGATCAGGTTGTGATTACGCAGTACCAGCAGGGCTTCAACCAGCGCACCGGCCTGTTGGCCGGTGGCCATCAGCAGCGTGGTTTTGGCCGGTACCTGGTCAGACACATTGATTGCCTTGCGGGCCAACACCACGAAGCGGGTAATGTTTTGCGTCTGGTTTGCCAGGTTGCGTTCCAGCACCTGTAAACCATACAGCGCGCCGCCCGCTTCGCTGCCGAGCGCCGCGACGGTGGGGGAATTAGCCTGCGCCACTTTTTCCATCGCCGCCGAGGTACTTTCGGTGTACTCAATTTTCCAGTTCGGATAGCGGTTCAGGAACTGGCTGCACTGCTGGAACGGCTGCGGATGACTGTAAACCGTTTCGATCGTGTTCAGGTCCGTTGAGCCGGAGACCAGCACGCAGTGATCGATAGGGATCGTCAGCTCGCCGACCAGCGACAGGCTGGTGTGCTGCAGCAAGTCGTAGACATCGTTGATGGCGCCGGAGCTGGTGTTTTCAATCGGCACCACGGCGTAATCCGCCTGGCCGGTCTCGACCTGGTTAAAAATGTCGGCAAACTTCGCGCAGCCGCTTTCAATAAATTCTTCGAAATGGCGAGCGGCATACTGACGTGCGGCCAGGTGAGAATAGGAGCCCTTTGGCCCGAGGAAAGCGATACGCGCAGAGTGCGGATTGGTTTTATTGAGATGCTGCTGGAGTAGCGCTTGCTGGGTCAGAACGGAATCTTCAATGATGAGCTGGAACAACCGGGTGATGTAGTGGGCATCGAGGTGATGCGCTTTGCCGAGCTGAATGAGATGTTCCAGCAGATCCCGCTCGCGGTCGATATCACGGACCGGACGATGCGAGTCCAGCTTGGCTTTACCCACTTCAACGGCAAGGGCGCGGCGTTCGGCCAGCAGCGCCAGCAGTTTCTCATCCAGCGCGCTGATTTTTACGCGCAGATCCAGTAACGGGTTTTCCGGTGTCATAGTGTTGCCTGTCTCATCTTATCGTTATCAATAAAAAAGGCCCCCCGGTGTGGGAGGCCTTGATGTTCGTCTTCGCATTCTTTATCACACGACGAAACGCCTCCCGTTCAGGGGAAGGTAAAAAAGAATGCGAAGAAGAACGGCGTAAGTTTCATAAAGTCATCCTGTGAGTGATACCGTTAAAGTACCCGTACTGTTTTCACCCTGTCAATAAAAAACAAAAAACGCGCCCGAAGGCGCGTTGGCGGTACACTCAATTTAAAGGATTACTCTTCTTCAACTTCTTCCGCGAAGCTGGCGTCTTTCACCGACGTTGTGGCGCGACGGGCTTCACCTTTGTGTTGCACTTTATTGAGCTGCCGTTCCAGCTTGTTGATCAAATCGTTAATAGCGGTGTACATATCCTCATGTTTTGCGCTGGCGACCAGATGGCCGTTTGGAGTATTGATAGTTGCGTCAGCGATGAAACCCTGCGGCTCCTTGGACAGGATGATATGTGGATTAATCAAATGTGTTTGCCATTTATCCAGTTTGGCGAGACGGTCTGCGACGTGCTGGCGAATTGCCGGAGTAATTTCCATTTGTTTACTGGTAATGTTCATTGTCATAAATTTTACCTCTTGTCTTTCCGTCTTGGTGATTCCAGCATACCCGACCTAATGTCAAAATGTGTGATTTAGATCACGCTATTTTGTCGGTTTTTGTCAGGGAATCTTTTTTGTGAGGCAGGGCAGGAAGAGGTGAGATTTACCTTGTCGAAGGCAAAAATTGGGGCCATAGTTGACAGGATGTGTTGAGGCTAACGCGCTTCAGCGATGCTCAGAAACGAATAAAAAAACGGCAGCCTTCGGGCTGCCGTTTTGCATTGAGGCAAAATCAGGTGTTGCTGCTGTTCGCGGCGATGATTTTCGCCACTTTTTCAGCCTGAGCGGTCATCTGCATCTGACGGTAAGCATTTTCCATCAGCTTCAGGCCGTCGCGCGTTGCCTGAGTATCCGGGTAATCGCGCAGCATACCTTCTACGCGGTTAACCACGGCAACCCATGCGCCACGGCGGGTATAGTATTCCGCCACGGAGTATTCATATTTCGCCAGACGATCTTTCAGGAACACCAGACGTTTGGTGGCGTCGGTCACGTACTGGCTGTTCGGATAGCCGCGCACCAGCTTGGAGAAGTCATTGAAGGCATCACGCGCATGCTGCGGGTCACGGTCGGAACGATCCACGCCGAAGAAGCCCTGCAGCGCACTGTCGTCCAGCGCCATGTTGGTGAGGCCGCGCATGTACATTACGTAGTCGATGTTAGGATGAGTCGGGTTCAGACGCATGAAACGATCGATGGTTGCCTGAGCCAGCGGCAGATCGGCGTTTTTATAGTATGCGTAGATGAGATCTAACTGTACCTGCTGCGAATACGGACCAAATGGATAGCGATTATCCAACGCTTCCAGTTGCGTTATCGCCTGTTTCCAGTTACCGTCCTGCAACTTTTGTTGTGCAGTCGCATAGATTTCATTCGGCGGATTGTCAGGGACCTGTTCATTTGAACCGGAGCAGCCCACCAAAGCCAGGCTCAACGTGGCCGCTGCCACCAGATATTTCATGCGCGTCATGACGTTTTGACTTTCCTCAAATGTTTGTCCGGGAGAAACTCTGTTCCTGCTCCCGATTAAGACCAGCTACAATAGCACACTATATTAAACGGCAAAGCCGTAAAACCCAACGTTAAACGAAGAAGCAGTTTATGGCACAACGAGTAGAACTCACCGCAACAGTCTCCGAAAATCAGCTCGGTCAACGCTTAGATCAGGCTTTGGCCGAATTGTTCCCTGATTATTCGCGTTCACGCATAAAAGAATGGATCCTTGACCAGCGCGTGATGGTAAACGGCAAGATCTGGGACAAACCAAAAGAGAAAGTGTTAGGTGGGGAAGCTGTCGCCATCAATGCTGAAATCGAAGAGGAAATCCGCTTCGAGCCGCAGGATATCCCACTGGACATCGTCTATGAAGATGATGACATTCTGGTGATCAACAAGCCGCGCGACCTGGTTGTTCACCCGGGTGCGGGAAACCCTGACGGAACGGTACTTAACGCACTTCTCCATTATTATCCGCCGATCGCGGATGTTCCGCGCGCGGGCATCGTGCACCGTCTGGATAAAGACACTACCGGTCTGATGGTGGTGGCGAAGACCGTTCCTGCTCAGACCCGTCTGGTGGAGTCGCTGCAGCTGCGCGAAATCACCCGTGAGTATGAGGCGGTAGCCATTGGGCATATGACCTCTGGCGGAACGGTGGAAGAGCCCATCAGCCGTCACCCGACCAAGCGTACCCATATGTCGGTGCATCCGATGGGTAAACCGGCGGTGACGCACTATCGTATTATGGAACACTTCCGTATTCATACGCGCCTGCGTCTGCGTCTGGAAACCGGGCGTACTCACCAGATCCGCGTGCATATGGCCCACATTACCCATCCGCTGGTCGGCGATCAGGTCTACGGTGGCCGTCCGCGTCCGCCTAAAGGCGCATCGGATGAGTTCATCAGCGTATTGCGTAAATTCGATCGTCAGGCGCTGCACGCGACCATGCTGCGTCTTTACCATCCTATCACCGGCATTCAGATGGAGTGGCATGCGCCTATCCCGCAGGATATGGTGGACCTTATTGACGCCATGCGTGCTGATTTCGAAGAACATAAGGATCAAGTGGACTGGTTATGACCAAACTGATTGTCCCGGAGTGGCCATTGCCTGCCGGCGTGGCTGCCTGCAGTTCAACCCGCACTGGCGGTGTTAGCCAGGGCGCGTGGGCGTCGTTGAACCTCGGCGCACACTGTGGCGATAACCTGGAACACGTGGAAGAGAACCGCAGGCGTCTGTTTGCTGCGGGGAACTTGCCGTCGAAGCCGGTCTGGCTGGAACAGGTTCACGGTAACGCGGTGCTGAAGCTGACGGGGGAACCCTATGCTTCTAAACGTGCTGATGCCTCTTACAGCAATACTCCGGGAACCGTTTGTGCCGTAATGGCCGCCGATTGTCTGCCGGTGCTATTCTGCAACCGCGCAGGCACCGAGGTGGCTGCAGCACACGCGGGCTGGCGTGGACTGTGTGAAGGCGTGCTGGAAGAAACCGTCGCCTGCTTTAGCGATGCGCCCGCCAATATCATGGCCTGGCTTGGCCCGGCCATTGGTCCTCGCGCTTTTGAAGTGGGTCCAGAGGTCCGCGAAGCCTTTATGGATAAAGATCCGCAAGCGGTGGATGCCTTCCTGCCTTCTGGTGATAAATATCTGGCCGATATTTACCAGCTTGCTCGTCAGCGCCTGAACAGCGTCGGCATAACGCAGATCTTCGGCGGCGATCGCTGTACATTCAGCGAAAAGGGTGATTTTTTCTCTTATCGCCGCGACAAGACGACGGGGCGTATGGCAAGTTTCATTTGGCTGATATAACCTAAAGAATCAAGACGATCCGGCACGTGCCGTTTTCTTTTCACATAATTCAGGTCATTAACCTTGAATAATTGAGGGATGACCTCATTTAATCTCCAGTAGCAAATTTGACCTGTTATGGGAGGAGTTATGCGTCTGGATCGTCTTACTAATAAATTCCAGCTTGCTCTCGCCGATGCCCAGTCCCTCGCACTGGGGCACGACAACCAATTTATCGAACCTCTTCATTTAATGAGCGCCTTGCTGAATCAGGAAGGGGGATCGGTACGTCCTTTATTAACGTCCGCTGGCATTAATGCTGGCCAGTTACGCACCGCTATCGATCAGGCGCTGAGCCGTTTACCGCAGGTTGAAGGGACCGGCGGCGACGTTCAGCCGTCGCAGGATCTGGTGCGCGTCCTGAACCTTTGCGACAAGCTGGCGCAAAAACGTGGGGACAATTTTATTTCGTCAGAGCTGTTTGTTCTGGCGGCGCTTGAATCACGCGGTACCTTGACCGACCTGCTGAAATCTGCCGGTGCGACCACCGCCAATGTGACTCAGGCGATTGAGAATATGCGCGGAGGTGAAAGCGTGAACGATCAGGGAGCCGAAGACCAACGTCAGGCTTTGAAGAAATTTACGGTCGATCTGACCGAGCGTGCTGAACAGGGCAAACTTGACCCGGTGATCGGCCGTGATGAAGAAATCCGCCGTACCATTCAGGTACTGCAGCGTCGTACCAAGAACAACCCGGTACTGATAGGTGAACCGGGGGTCGGTAAAACCGCCATCGTTGAAGGGCTGGCGCAGCGTATTGTCAACGGGGAAGTGCCGGAAGGGCTGAAAGGCCGTCGCGTACTGGCGCTGGATATGGGCGCGCTGGTGGCCGGTGCGAAATACCGCGGCGAGTTCGAAGAGCGCCTTAAAGGCGTGCTTAACGACCTGGCGAAGCAGGAAGGCAACGTTATCCTGTTTATCGATGAGCTGCACACCATGGTCGGTGCCGGCAAGGCAGACGGCGCGATGGATGCCGGGAACATGCTGAAACCTGCGCTGGCGCGCGGTGAACTTCACTGCGTCGGTGCCACCACGCTGGATGAGTACCGTCAGTACATTGAGAAAGATGCTGCGCTGGAACGTCGTTTCCAGAAAGTGTTTGTTGCCGAGCCAAGCGTTGAAGATACCATCGCGATCCTGCGTGGTCTGAAAGAGCGCTATGAACTGCACCATCATGTGCAGATCACTGACCCGGCCATCGTTGCGGCGGCGACGCTTTCGCATCGTTATATTGCTGACCGTCAGCTGCCGGATAAAGCGATCGACCTGATTGATGAAGCGGCGTCGAGCATTCGTATGCAAATTGACTCGAAGCCGGAAGAGCTGGACCGACTCGACCGACGCATCATTCAGCTCAAGCTGGAACAGCAGGCGCTGAAGAAAGAGTCTGATGAAGCCAGTAAGAAACGTCTCGATATGCTCAATGAAGAACTGGACGATAAAGAGCGCCAGTACTCTGAGCTGGAAGAAGAGTGGAAAGCCGAGAAAGCCTCCCTTTCTGGTACGCAGACCATTAAAGCTGAACTCGAACAGGCAAAAATTGCCATTGAGCAGGCGCGACGCGTGGGCGACCTGGCGCGAATGTCAGAGCTGCAGTACGGCAAAATTCCTGAGCTGGAAAAACAGCTTGAGATAGCGACGCAGTCAGAAGGTAAAACGATGCGTCTGTTGCGTAATAAAGTGACGGATGCCGAGATCGCGGAAGTGCTTGCCCGATGGACCGGTATTCCGGTGGCGCGCATGCTGGAAGGCGAGCGTGAAAAACTGCTGCGCATGGAGAACGATCTCCACAATCGCGTGATTGGTCAAAACGAAGCGGTTGAAGCGGTATCGAATGCTATTCGTCGTAGCCGTGCAGGGCTGTCTGATCCAAACCGTCCGATTGGTTCGTTCCTGTTCCTGGGGCCGACCGGTGTCGGTAAAACCGAGCTGTGCAAAGCGCTGGCTAACTTTATGTTCGACAGCGACGATGCGATGGTGCGTATCGACATGTCCGAGTTTATGGAGAAACACTCCGTCTCGCGTCTGGTCGGGGCGCCTCCAGGATATGTGGGCTATGAAGAAGGTGGATACCTGACAGAAGCGGTGCGTCGTCGTCCTTATTCCGTCATCCTGCTGGATGAGGTGGAAAAAGCGCATCCGGATGTGTTCAACATCCTGCTTCAGGTGCTGGATGATGGTCGTCTGACCGACGGGCAGGGGAGAACGGTCGACTTCCGTAATACGGTTGTCATTATGACCTCGAACCTGGGTTCCGATTTGATTCAGGAACGTTTCGGTGAACTGGACTACAGCCATATGAAGGATTTGGTGCTGGGTGTGGTAAGCCATAACTTCCGTCCGGAGTTCATCAACCGTATTGATGAAGTGGTGGTATTCCATCCTCTGGGTGAGAAACACATTGCGTCGATTGCGCAGATCCAGCTGCAGCGTCTGTACAAACGTCTGGAAGAGCGTGGATATGAAATTCACATCTCCGACGATGCGCTGAAGCTGCTGAGTAAGAATGGTTACGATCCGGTGTACGGTGCGCGTCCATTGAAACGCGCTATCCAGCAGCATATCGAAAACCCGCTGGCGCAACAGATCCTCTCCGGGGAGCTGGTTCCTGGCAAAGTTATCCGTCTGGAAGCCAACGACGACCGCATTGTGGCAGTGCAGTAAGTCACAAAACGCAAAAACGAGCCGCTTGCGGCTCGTTTTTGTTTAAAAACCAGGCGAAAATTGAGGTCTGGAGTTGGTTTTGCCTGGAAAGTGAACAGTCAGTAAATAAATTTCACTTTATCCTTGCAGGTTCAGAATTACTCCCTATAATGCGCCTCCACTGACACGGAACAACGGCACACACGCCGCCGGGTCAGCAGAGAAAAGCGAAAATAAACGCTTGACTCTGAAGCGGGAAGGCGTAATATGCACACCCCGCGCCGCAGCGAAAACGAAGCGGCACTGCTCTTTAACAATTTATCAGACAATCTGTGTGGGCACTCAAAGTGACATGGATTCTTAATGTCTTCGGACAATAAATGAATACCAAGTCTCTGAGTGAACATGCGTAATTCATTACGAAGTTTAATTCACGAGCATCAAACTTAAATTGAAGAGTTTGATCATGGCTCAGATTGAACGCTGGCGGCAGG
Organism: Enterobacter sp. SGAir0187; assembly: GCF_002952735.2. Classification (NCBI taxonomy): domain Bacteria; kingdom Pseudomonadati; phylum Pseudomonadota; class Gammaproteobacteria; order Enterobacterales; family Enterobacteriaceae; genus Enterobacter; species Enterobacter sp. SGAir0187. The sequence goes on from NZ_CP025034.2 coordinate 3,710,419, forward strand.
CCTAACACATGCAAGTCGAGCGGCAGCGGAAAGTAGCTTGCTACTTTGCCGGCGAGCGGCGGACGGGTGAGTAATGTCTGGGAAACTGCCTGATGGAGGGGGATAACTACTGGAAACGGTAGCTAATACCGCATAACGTCGCAAGACCAAAGAGGGGGACCTTCGGGCCTCTTGCCATCAGATGTGCCCAGATGGGATTAGCTAGTAGGTGGGGTAACGGCTCACCTAGGCGACGATCCCTAGCTGGTCTGAGAGGATGACCAGCCACACTGGAACTGAGACACGGTCCAGACTCCTACGGGAGGCAGCAGTGGGGAATATTGCACAATGGGCGCAAGCCTGATGCAGCCATGCCGCGTGTATGAAGAAGGCCTTCGGGTTGTAAAGTACTTTCAGCGGGGAGGAAGGCGGTGAGGTTAATAACCTCACCGATTGACGTTACCCGCAGAAGAAGCACCGGCTAACTCCGTGCCAGCAGCCGCGGTAATACGGAGGGTGCAAGCGTTAATCGGAATTACTGGGCGTAAAGCGCACGCAGGCGGTCTGTCAAGTCGGATGTGAAATCCCCGGGCTCAACCTGGGAACTGCATTCGAAACTGGCAGGCTAGAGTCTTGTAGAGGGGGGTAGAATTCCAGGTGTAGCGGTGAAATGCGTAGAGATCTGGAGGAATACCGGTGGCGAAGGCGGCCCCCTGGACAAAGACTGACGCTCAGGTGCGAAAGCGTGGGGAGCAAACAGGATTAGATACCCTGGTAGTCCACGCCGTAAACGATGTCGACTTGGAGGTTGTGCCCTTGAGGCGTGGCTTCCGGAGCTAACGCGTTAAGTCGACCGCCTGGGGAGTACGGCCGCAAGGTTAAAACTCAAATGAATTGACGGGGGCCCGCACAAGCGGTGGAGCATGTGGTTTAATTCGATGCAACGCGAAGAACCTTACCTACTCTTGACATCCAGAGAACTTTCCAGAGATGGATTGGTGCCTTCGGGAACTCTGAGACAGGTGCTGCATGGCTGTCGTCAGCTCGTGTTGTGAAATGTTGGGTTAAGTCCCGCAACGAGCGCAACCCTTATCCTTTGTTGCCAGCGGTTAGGCCGGGAACTCAAAGGAGACTGCCAGTGATAAACTGGAGGAAGGTGGGGATGACGTCAAGTCATCATGGCCCTTACGAGTAGGGCTACACACGTGCTACAATGGCGCATACAAAGAGAAGCGACCTCGCGAGAGCAAGCGGACCTCATAAAGTGCGTCGTAGTCCGGATTGGAGTCTGCAACTCGACTCCATGAAGTCGGAATCGCTAGTAATCGTAGATCAGAATGCTACGGTGAATACGTTCCCGGGCCTTGTACACACCGCCCGTCACACCATGGGAGTGGGTTGCAAAAGAAGTAGGTAGCTTAACCTTCGGGAGGGCGCTTACCACTTTGTGATTCATGACTGGGGTGAAGTCGTAACAAGGTAACCGTAGGGGAACCTGCGGTTGGATCACCTCCTTACCTTAAAGAACCTGCCTTTGCAGTGCTCACACAGATTGTCTGATGAAAAGTAAATAGCAAGGCGTCTTGCGATTGAGACTTCAGTGTCCCCTTCGTCTAGAGGCCCAGGACACCGCCCTTTCACGGCGGTAACAGGGGTTCGAATCCCCTAGGGGACGCCACTTGCTGGTTCGTGAGTGAAAGTCACCTGCCGTCATATCTCAAAACTGACTTGCGAGTCACGTTTGAGATATTTGCTCTTTAAAAATCTGGATCAAGCTGAAAATTGAAACGACACATCTTTAATGGTGTGTTCGAGTCTCTCAAATTTTCGCAATCAGAAGTGAAACATCTTCGGGTTGTGAGGTTAAGCGACTAAGCGTACACGGTGGATGCCCTGGCAGTCAGAGGCGATGAAGGACGTGCTAATCTGCGAAAAGCGCCGGCGAGGTGATATGAACCTTTGACCCGGCGATGTCCGAATGGGGAAACCCAGTGCAATTCGTTGCACTATCGTTAACTGAATACATAGGTTAACGAGGCGAACCGGGGGAACTGAAACATCTAAGTACCCCGAGGAAAAGAAATCAACCGAGATTCCCCCAGTAGCGGCGAGCGAACGGGGAGCAGCCCAGAGTCTGAATCAGCTTGTGTGTTAGTGGAAGCGTCTGGAAAGTCGCACGGTACAGGGTGACAGTCCCGTACACGAAAGCACACTTGCTGTGAACTCGAAGAGTAGGGCGGGACACGTGGTATCCTGTCTGAATATGGGGGGACCATCCTCCAAGGCTAAATACTCCTGACTGACCGATAGTGAACCAGTACCGTGAGGGAAAGGCGAAAAGAACCCCGGCGAGGGGAGTGAAAAAGAACCTGAAACCGTGTACGTACAAGCAGTGGGAGCACCTTCGTGGTGTGACTGCGTACCTTTTGTATAATGGGTCAGCGACTTATATTCTGTAGCAAGGTTAACCGTATAGGGGAGCCGAAGGGAAACCGAGTCTTAACTGGGCGTTAAGTTGCAGGGTATAGACCCGAAACCCGGTGATCTAGCCATGGGCAGGTTGAAGGTTGGGTAACACTAACTGGAGGACCGAACCGACTAATGTTGAAAAATTAGCGGATGACTTGTGGCTGGGGGTGAAAGGCCAATCAAACCGGGAGATAGCTGGTTCTCCCCGAAAGCTATTTAGGTAGCGCCTCGTGAATTCATCTTCGGGGTAGAGCACTGTTTCGGCTAGGGGGCCATCCCGGCTTACCAACCCGATGCAAACTACGAATACCGAAGAATGTTATCACGGGAGACACACGGCGGGTGCTAACGTCCGTCGTGAAGAGGGAAACAACCCAGACCGCCAGCTAAGGTCCCAAAGTCATGGTTAAGTGGGAAACGATGTGGGAAGGCACAGACAGCCAGGATGTTGGCTTAGAAGCAGCCATCATTTAAAGAAAGCGTAATAGCTCACTGGTCGAGTCGGCCTGCGCGGAAGATGTAACGGGGCTAAACCATGCACCGAAGCTGCGGCAGCGACACTATGTGTTGTTGGGTAGGGGAGCGTTCTGTAAGCCGTTGAAGGTGTGCTGTGAGGCATGCTGGAGGTATCAGAAGTGCGAATGCTGACATAAGTAACGATAAAGCGGGTGAAAAGCCCGCTCGCCGGAAGACCAAGGGTTCCTGTCCAACGTTAATCGGGGCAGGGTGAGTCGACCCCTAAGGCGAGGCCGAAAGGCGTAGTCGATGGGAAACAGGTTAATATTCCTGTACTTGGTGTTACTGCGAAGGGGGGACGGAGAAGGCTATGTTAGCCGGGCGACGGTTGTCCCGGTTTAAGCATGTAGGCGGAGGTTCCAGGTAAATCCGGTACCTTTTAACGCTGAGGTGTGATGACGAGGCACTACGGTGCTGAAGTAACAAATGCCCTGCTTCCAGGAAAAGCCTCTAAGCATCAGGTAACATCAAATCGTACCCCAAACCGACACAGGTGGTCAGGTAGAGAATACCAAGGCGCTTGAGAGAACTCGGGTGAAGGAACTAGGCAAAATGGTGCCGTAACTTCGGGAGAAGGCACGCTGATATGTAGGTGAAGCCCCTGCGGGTGGAGCTGAAATCAGTCGAAGATACCAGCTGGCTGCAACTGTTTATTAAAAACACAGCACTGTGCAAACACGAAAGTGGACGTATACGGTGTGACGCCTGCCCGGTGCCGGAAGGTTAATTGATGGGGTTAGCGGTAACGCGAAGCTCTTGATCGAAGCCCCGGTAAACGGCGGCCGTAACTATAACGGTCCTAAGGTAGCGAAATTCCTTGTCGGGTAAGTTCCGACCTGCACGAATGGCGTAATGATGGCCAGGCTGTCTCCACCCGAGACTCAGTGAAATTGAACTCGCTGTGAAGATGCAGTGTACCCGCGGCAAGACGGAAAGACCCCGTGAACCTTTACTATAGCTTGACACTGAACACTGGTCCTTGATGTGTAGGATAGGTGGGAGGCTTTGAAGCGTGGACGCCAGTCTGCGTGGAGCCGTCCTTGAAATACCACCCTTTAATGGCTGGTGTTCTAACGTAGACCCGTGATCCGGGTTGCGGACAGTGTCTGGTGGGTAGTTTGACTGGGGCGGTCTCCTCCCAAAGAGTAACGGAGGAGCACGAAGGTTAGCTAATCCTGGTCGGACATCAGGAGGTTAGTGCAATGGCATAAGCTAGCTTGACTGCGAGAGTGACGGCTCGAGCAGGTGCGAAAGCAGGTCATAGTGATCCGGTGGTTCTGAATGGAAGGGCCATCGCTCAACGGATAAAAGGTACTCCGGGGATAACAGGCTGATACCGCCCAAGAGTTCATATCGACGGCGGTGTTTGGCACCTCGATGTCGGCTCATCACATCCTGGGGCTGAAGTAGGTCCCAAGGGTATGGCTGTTCGCCATTTAAAGTGGTACGCGAGCTGGGTTTAGAACGTCGTGAGACAGTTCGGTCCCTATCTGCCGTGGGCGCTGGAGAATTGAGGGGGGCTGCTCCTAGTACGAGAGGACCGGAGTGGACGCATCACTGGTGTTCGGGTTGTCATGCCAATGGCACTGCCCGGTAGCTAAATGCGGAAAAGATAAGTGCTGAAAGCATCTAAGCACGAAACTTGCCCCGAGATGAGTTCTCCCTGACTCCTTGAGAGTCCTGAAGGAACGTTGAAGACGACGACGTTGATAGGTCGGGTGTGTAAGCGCAGCGATGCGTTGAGCTAACCGATACTAATGAACCGTGAGGCTTAACCTTACAACGCCGAAGGTGTTTTGGCGAAGAGACAGACACGATTTTCAGCCTGATACAGATTAAACAGAATTTGCCTGGCGGCTTTAGCGCGGTGGTCCCACCTGACCCCATGCCGAACTCAGAAGTGAAACGCCGTAGCGCCGATGGTAGTGTGGGGTCTCCCCATGTGAGAGTAGGGAACTGCCAGGCATCAATTAGAAGAACCCCGTACCGTAAGGTGCGGGGTTTTTTGCTTTTGTTTTCCCACTCTGGCTTTTGTCTTAATCCCTTATCCTGCTAATGGAATGTGTGATCTCGGTCTCAATGTCATTTATAACAAAATTATAACATTTCATTTACGAGGTTATTGAGTCTCCTGGCTCAATACGCCGCAGTTTATGGCAGGAGCATAATTACAATGACAGAAAGCATGACATCAAACGGGACGCTGGCTCACAGTGATACCCGAAGAAGGGTATGGGCAATCATCAGCGCCTCTTCAGGGAATCTGGTTGAATGGTTCGACTTTTACGTCTACTCATTCTGTTCACTCTACTTCGCACATATTTTTTTCCCCTCCGGCAACACCACCACGCAGTTGCTACAAACGGCAGGCGTCTTCGCCGCAGGCTTCTTGATGCGACCCATCGGGGGCTGGCTGTTCGGCCGTATTGCGGATCGTCGCGGGCGTAAGGCCTCTATGCTGATCTCGGTGTGCATGATGTGCTTTGGCTCGCTGGTGATCGCCTGCTTACCGGGATATGCATCGATTGGTACCTGGGCACCGGCACTACTTTTGCTGGCCCGCTTATTCCAGGGATTATCGGTGGGTGGTGAATACGGTACCAGTGCAACCTACATGAGTGAAATTGCACTGGAAGGCCGTAAAGGTTTTTACGCCTCATTCCAGTACGTCACACTGATTGGCGGTCAACTGCTGGCCATTCTTGTGGTGGTGATCCTGCAGCAAATTCTGACGGACGAACAACTTCACGTCTGGGGATGGCGGATCCCTTTCGCAATGGGCGCTGTACTGGCGGTCGTTGCACTTTGGCTACGCCGTCAGCTAGATGAAACCTCTCAGAAAGAGGTCAGGATGCTGAAGGAGGCGGGAACATTCAAAGGGTTATGGCGTAACCGTAAAGCTTTCCTGATGGTGCTGGGCTTCACTGCAGGCGGCTCTCTCAGTTTTTATACGTTCACCACCTATATGCAAAAATACCTGGTAAACACCACCGGCATGCACGCAAACGTCGCCAGCGTGGTCATGACCGTGGCGCTGTTTGTCTTTATGCTCATACAGCCGATCGTCGGCGCGCTCTCGGATAAAATTGGCCGACGTACGTCGATGCTCATTTTTGGCGGATTGTCGGCATTATGTACCGTCCCCATTCTGACTGCGCTTCAGCATGTCTCTTCACCGTATGCTGCCTTTGCGCTGGTGATGGTGGCGATGGTGATTGTCAGTTTCTACACCTCCATCAGCGGGATACTGAAAGCCGAGATGTTCCCGGCGCAGGTCCGTGCGTTAGGGGTAGGGCTCTCTTATGCGGTCGCCAACGCGGTGTTTGGCGGATCGGCGGAGTACGTAGCGCTGTCGCTTAAATCATGGGGAAGTGAAACGACATTCTTCTGGTACGTAACGGGAATGGGGGCACTGGCGTTTGTTGTCTCGCTGATGCTGCATCGCAAAGGGAAAGGCATTCGACTTTAATACCGCGCCATCTGCCATACGGCATAGCCGGTCGTTGCACCGGCAACATCCCAGGCGAAATCTTTCCAGCTCCAGCCGCTCCCTGCGGGGCGGCTATCCCACAGTTCTTTTGATGCCCCAAGACTTACTGAGAACATCAGCCCGATCGCCGCGCTACGGTCCCGGCTGTATCCCTGATGCTGGGCATATTCATTCCCGGCTGCGGACAACATCGCGGAAGCGAGAAAATGCTGTGCTTTATCCTGTCCGGACCAGCTATCGTTGGCCATATGGCTACAGCCACTCAGGAAAATGACACTCAGTAACAGAGGAATACGCATCAACGGGCCCCATAAAAAAGCCCTGCGGGTGACAGGGCCTGGACATTACAGAATACGGCTGATAAGTCGGTCGATACGGATACGACGTAAGCGGCGAATAAGCTTGCGAACTTTCACCGGATAATCGGCAATGCTCTGCAGTTCGCGGTAGTGATTCACCACGGTTGTATGGGTGCGAATCAGCTCCAGCTCGCGTTCACGTTGGGCGGCTAACTCATGCTGCGGATCATGGATCAGGATAGCGTTTTCCAGATCCAGTCGCCACGCGCGCGGGTTCAGGTTGTTACCGGTCAGCAGCATCCATTCATCGTCGACCCACATGCCTTTCAGATGGTAACTATTGTCTTCATCTTTCCAGAGACGCACAACCAGCTGGTCAGTGTTGACGTAATACTGTAAGCGGCTCAGGAAACGGCGCAGGTTAATCTCATAGAGATAAGGCAATGCACCGATGATTTTGAACGGCTGATCTTCAGGTATGAAGAAGTCGTTTGCGGTTTTATCACCCACGATGATTTCCACCTTTTTACCGTCGCGCAGCAGCTGAATGATATTACGCACCAGCACGGCAGGAAGGTTGAAATACGGCGTGCAGATAGTGAGTTTCTGCTCCGCGCACGGCATCAGATGGAAAATCGTTTTGTTCAGCAGGCTTGATTTGCCGAGCCCTACCAGCGGGGTAACGGATAACTCTTCGTTGTTCGCATCGCCCTGGAAATGATAGACCGCATCGCGCAGCTCCTGGCGGAAGGCGCGAACATCATTTTTGATTTCCGGGCTTTTAGGGCGCTCGGGATCGTCAAGACGATTAACACCACGGCCATGAACCAGATTTTTATCAACCCAGTTGAACATGATATCGGCCATCTGCGGATTACGGATCAGATGGTAACGGTCGTAGCGATATTTATCGAGCTGATGAAGGTAGACATCATTGAGACTGGCGCCGCTGTAAAGCACGCTGTCATCGATGATGAACCCCTTGAAATGAAGAACGCCGAGTGCTTCACGGGTATTCACCGGGACGCCATAAACAGGCACGTCAACGCCAGGATTTTCCTGCGCCGTGCGGCAATACCAGTCAGCATTGGTGTTTGACGCTGCAGCGCCAATTCGGCCACGCTGAGCGCGATGCCAGTCTACCAGCACGCGAACATCCAGTTCCGGACGCTGACGTTTGGCTTCATAGAGCGCGTTCAGGATCGCGCGCCCGCCTTCATCCTGTTCAAGATACAGTGCCACAATGCAAATGCGTCGCGTGGCGCTGGCAATCTTTTCCAGAAGCGTCTCCCGAAAATGAGCGGGAGCGTAAAAGAACTCTACATCATCAACTGACTGAGAAATCTTCGGTAGTTGAGCAAGGTGTTGTTGATGTTTATTACGCTTAAATTTTGACAACATCACAGTGCGTTTCTTCTCTGTTCATTGAAGGGTTGTCTGTACTATGCAAACAACATAAGCGGACAATGATACCACCAGTCCCGTCCAAAGTGGGTAACATTTCCAGTAGCTTACTCGCGTTTGTCTGCTGATGTCAGACTGAGGGACAAGGCAACAATACCTTCGTCCAGCTGAATATCAACGTCAAAACCAAGTTTTCGCGCCAGGGTCACCATACCGCGATTGTTAGGCATAGTAATGCCATTAAGGCGTAACAATCCGTGATCTCGCGTATAACTGATGAGTTTTTCCAGCAGTCGTCTTCCCAGGCCCAGACCTTTTAGATCGGAGCGTACCAGCACGGCAAACTCCGCATCGACGTTATCTGGGTCAGAAATCGCACGCGTGACGCCGAGGATCTCATCACCCTTATCGGCGCGACGAACGGCAACAAACGCCATTTCTCGATCGTAGTCGATCTGGGTCATATTGGCTAAATCATCGTGGGTAAATTCGTTGATTTCGCTAAAATAGCGATAATAAAGATCCTCTTTCGTGACCTGAGAGATAAAGGCCCGCAACTGGGGCTCATCTTCCGGCAGAATAGGGCGGAACAAGGCCCGTTCCCCATTTTTCATCTCAACCCACTCTTCCAGCTGCAGGGGATACGGGCGGATCGCAAGACGGCTCTCTCTGTCTCCTTCAAAGGGCGCGATATCCAGGGTCACGTCCAGCGCCGTAAACTCATTGCCCGAGGCGAGCAGCGGATGAATATCCAGCCGCTGGATCTCGGCACAATCCACAATCAGGTTAGAGACCTGCACCAGGAACTGACTTAGCCCGGCAATATCAAGCGGACGCAGCGCGCTCCGGCCGCGGATCTTTTTGCTTTTGATCGCCTGGATAATCAGATAACGCGCCAGGTTCATGTTCAGCGGCGGTAACGCCACCACGGCCTGTTCCTCCGGGCGCCACTCCACACCACCTTCACCCAGCATGATGAGCGGGCCGAAGACGGGATCGTGTTCAACCACCACGCGTAACTCCTGAGCGCCTGCGCGGTTAGCCATGCTTTGTACAAGCAAGCCGTGGATCCTGGCCTGTGGCCACGCCATTTTGACCCGATCAAAAATGGCATCTGCGGCCTGCTGCACCTCTGTCGCCGTTCGTAGGTAGAGCATCACCCCCTGAACGTCAGACTTATGCGGGATATCCGGGGAGCGCAGCTTCAGGGCAACCGGATAGCCAATCTGCTCGGCAATATGCACGGCCTCAGCGCTGTCGCTGGCGATCCAGGTCGGCAGGGTCTGCATCCCGTAGCTGCCCAGAATGGGCTGGACTTCATGCGTATCCAGCGACGTTGCGCCTTCTTCGATTGCCTGCTGCAACAGCCGGTGAACGTCGACGGTATTGGCCGTCAGATTACCGGGCAACGCCGGCGTCTCGCGGAGCTGTTTCTGGTTGCGGCGATATTCCACCATGTGCATGAACGCGGTAATGGTGCCTTCCGGCGTGCGGTAGGTTGGCAGTCCGGCTTCGCTGAACAGGCGCCGGGCCTCCTGCGAAGAAAACTCACCGCACCAGTTGGTCAGCAGGGTGACATATTTGCCTCGCGGATGATTGCGCACGGCCTCAATGAGTGCGCGCGCGCTTTCGCTGCCCGGCGCGACCGCGCTGGGGGAGTGGATAATCATCAGCGCATCGAAATCCTGGCTATCCAGCAAAATGGAAATTGCCCTGATATAGCGGTCACTGCTGGCGTCATCGCGCAAATCAAGTGGATTGCCGGGCGTCACGCTGGTCGGAAGCGCGTCTTTCAGGCGCTGCAGCGTCTCTTCACTCAGCGTGGCCAGCTTGCCGAAACGCCGCCACAGCTCATCCAGGGCGAGTGCCGCAGGGGCGGCACCGTTACTGACAATCATTAACTTCTCACCGCGTAACGGGCGCATATGGCTTAACGTCTCAACGGCGGAAAAAAGCTCGTGCGTATCCTGTACCCGCAGCAAACCCGCGCGCTGAATGGCGGCGTCCCAGGCGGGATCCATGCCGGAATGCGACTGCAGCAGACGCTGAGCCGCAGGGCTGCGCCCGCTTTTGATCACCAGGATCGGCTTATTGCGCGACGCGCTTCGCGACGCCGAGACAAAACGACGCGCGTCGCTGAGGTGCTCAAGATAAAGCAGGATCGCACTGGTTTTACCGTCGCGCGCCAGAAAATCCAGCAGCTCATCAACGTCGATATCCAGACTGTCGCCGAGCGCAATGAAGTAGGAGAATCCCATTTCACGCTGCTGCGCCCAGTCGAGGATGGTGTTCGATACCGCAGCCGACTGCGAGATAAACGCGAGCTTGCCTTTGCGGATTGGAACTGGAGAGAAGCTGGCATTTAAGCCCTGCCAGGGGGCGAGCAGGCCGAGACTGTTTGGCCCAAGAATGCGCATTTGATAGCGGCTGGCGCAGGCCAGAAGCTCGGCTTTCTGTTCAGGCGGAGACGAGAGAATAATGCAAGTTTTACAGCCTTTCTTGCCGAGTGATTCCAGCAGTTCCGGATTCCGTTTCGCGTTTGTACACAGTACGGCCAGATCCGGTACGAAAGGCAGGCTCTGTACATCAGGCCATGCAAGCACTCCCTGAACCGCCTTATACGCCGGTGTGACGGGCATGACGGGGCCATTAAATCCCCCGGCCAGCAGGTTGCGCATCATCAGATAGCCAGCACGATCCGGTTTCATTGATGCGCCGATGACGGCAATGGATTTAGGACGAAGTAGCGCTTCTAACCCTCGCTGGCTCATGCAGGCCTCCTGTGAATGCAAGCGACCTGATGATTTTAAACGCTTTCCGCCTCGGCTGCTGTGACGCTGCCCTTATGAACGGTTTTTCCTGCCAGATAGCGTTCCCGGAAACAGGAGAAATGGTTGCCCAGGGCGCCAGCCGCAGCGGTATCACCCGCCAGATCCAGAAGCGCAATGGCCACTTCGGCGGTGCAGTATTGCCCGTCAGCATGCGCTTCACGCAGGCGATAGGCGGAGACGCGGGAAAGATCGACAGACATCACCGGCAGTGCGTCGAGATACGGGCTTTTACGGAACATTTTTCGCGCTTCGGTCCAGGTGCCGTCCAGCATAATAAACAGCGGTGGTTTACCGGCTGGCGGCGTCGAAAGCACCTGGCGATCGACACCTGCGTATGACGCAGGGAAAACGACCATCGGCTGATAGTCCGGGCTTGCCACTAAGTCGAGCAGCGCCTGAGGGGGCTCCGTGCGGGACCACTGAAATGCCGCGGTATCCGGCAGAATATCGGCAATGAGGCGACCTGTATTGCTGGGCTTCATTGGCTCGGTATCAAACATGACCAGACAAAAACGGCTCTGGGCCGTACTCGGCGCCAGCGTCTCGCACAGGCAAACCTTCAGCGGCAGCAGGCAGCGCTGACAGCGGCGAATACGGTTTCCGCGCGCGAGGAAGGGGCGGGTAGCGCGCGCAAGGCGTTCGGCGCGTAATTGAAGAACAGCGTTATCAGTCATGGGCGAAATGCAGGAAAAACCCTATTTTCGCAGAGGCGAGAACGGGGCACAAGATGTGCCCTGAGAATGTTACAGCGACTCGTTTAACCAGCTTTCAAAAGGCGCTTTAGGCACCGCACCGTTGAGCATATCGAGCACTTCACCATTTTTGAAAATCATAATGGTCGGGATGCTGCGAATGCGAAAACGGGCGCTCAGTTCGGGCTCAGCTTCTGTATTGACCTTCACGAAACGTATTTTTCCGCTGCGCTCTTCGGCCACGTCTTCGAAGATCGGCGCGAAGCTCCGGCATGGGCCGCACCAGGGCGCCCAGAAATCAACCACAACAGGAAGATCGTCCTTGAGGAGTTTGTCCAGCGTAGCACCCGTCGCGTTAATGACCTCGCCATCAAACAATTCATGGCCGCAGCGTCCGCATTTCGCACCATCTTCAATCCGATCGTCCGGAATGCGGTTAAGAGCCTGACAGTTGGCACATACGGTATTCATAACTAACCTCTGATAGAGCCGTGGGACAGCGGCAAAACGCCGATAATGTTTCTAATATGTTACATATTATCAATGAGCCTGTTTGAAACAACAATGCGTTTTATTCAATAAGAACAATAGTCACAGGCTTTTGTACGAAATTATGGCTATGCGCTGGCACATCGGGTAATCTGCGCGCTTCGCGCAGCGCTGGTGGAGAAAAGCATGAACGACGAAATGAAAAATAAAAGCGGCAAGGTCAAAGTGATGTATGTCCGCAGTGATGATGACTCTGATAAACGCACCCAAAATCCGCGTACCGGAAAAGGTGGCGGGCGTCCGGCGTCTTCTCGTGCAGACGGTGGCCGTCGCCCCGCCCGCGATGACAGAAACAACCGCGGTGATGACCGCAAACGTGATGACCGCAAACGTGATGACCGCAAGCGTGACGATCGCAAACGCGATGACCGTCCGCGGGATGACTTCTCACGTGATAACGCCTCCCCGTGGCGCACCGTTTCTCGTGCCCCTGGCGACGAAACGCCAGAAAAGGCCGATCACGGCGGTATTAGCGGTAAAAGCTTTATCGACCCGGAAGTGCTGCGCCGTCAGCGTGCGGAAGAGACTCGCGTGTATGGTGAGAACGCCTGCCAGGCGCTGTTCCAGAGCCGTCCTGAATGTATCGTCCGCGCCTGGTTTATTCAGAGCGTAACCCCGCGCTTTAAAGAAGCGCTACGCTGGATGGCGGCAAACCGCAAAGCCTACCACGTGGTTGATGATGCCGAGCTGACCAAAGCATCAGGTACCGAACACCACGGCGGCGTCTGCTTCCTGATCAAAAAACGTAACGGTACGACCGTTCAGCAGTGGGTCAGTCAGGCGGATGCCGATGACTGCGTGCTGGCGCTGGAGGACGTGGGTAACCCGCATAACCTGGGCGCAATGATGCGCAGCTGCGCGCACTTTGGCGTGAAAGGCGTGCTGTTGCAGGATGCCGCGCTGCTGGAATCCGGTGCCGCGATCCGTACTGCGGAAGGCGGAGCCGAACACGTACAGCCGATCACCGGCGACAGCGTGCTGGATGCCCTTGAGCAGTTCCGTAAAGCGGGTTATTCCATCGTGACCACCTCGAGCCATGCCGGTACGCCGCTGTTTAAAGCGACGCTGCCACGCAAAATGGTGCTGGTGCTGGGTCAGGAACGCGATGGTCTGTCTGATGCGGCGCTCTCCAGTGCGGATCTGAGCGTCTCTATTGATGGGACAGGCAATGTGGAAAGTCTGAACGTATCCGTTGCGACCGGTGTACTGCTGGCCGAGTGGTGGCGTCAGAATAAGGCATAAGCCTCTTCATGTGCCGGGGCCGACCCGGCACATTCAAATACTATTCGCTCTCTGCCGGTAACACAGGCATCCAGTCAATGGGCGTTTCGCCACGTTTTTCCAGCCATTCGTTCGCCAGAACAAAATGATTACTGCCAAAGAAACCGCGATGTGCAGACAGCGGTGACGGGTGCGGCGCTTTCAACACGTGATGACGCTGACGGTCAATAATCGCCCCTTTCTTCTGCGCGTGCGATCCCCAAAGTAAAAACACGACCCCTTCACGGTGTTCGTTGATCAGGCTGATGACTTTATCGGTGAACGTCTCCCAGCCCAGGCTGGCGTGCGAGTGCGCCTGGCCGGCCCGAACGGTGAGTACCGTGTTCAATAACAGCACGCCCTGACGCGCCCAGCTTTCCAGGTAGCCATGGTTTGGCCGGGTAAACCCGGGCACGGTTCCCTCAAGCTCTTTATACATATTGAGCAGAGAAGGGGGGATCGCCACGCCGGGACGTACGGAAAACGCCAGCCCATGCGCCTGGCCCGGGCCGTGATAGGGATCCTGGCCCAGAATGACCACTTTCACATCGCTCAGTTCGGTGTAGCGAAAGGCGTTGAACACATCTTTCTGCGGCGGGTAAATCGTCTGTCCGGACTGGCGCTCAGCCGCAACGGTGCTGAGCGTATTGATAAAATAGGGCTGCTGCTTTTCTTCTGCCAGCACGTCATGCCAGGTTAAAGGTGTCGTCATCTCGCTCTCCTGCGAATTTCAATCTCTGACTAGCTTACCTGTTAAAGCCCGGTGAGCAAAATAGCACACTGAAATGCGCGCTAAGTGGCTAAATTTATGTTGAAAATGTGCAGGTTAAATTGAATTGGTAAGGTCGTGAAATTGATCTAAAGCAATAAATTCAAACCACACTCTTTATGTGGTTGGTGTTTTTGTTGATTTAAATCAATAAATCACCGGGGTGTGAATGATATATATACACACAAGAAACAATGGTTTTACCAATTGGCCGCGAGAGGCCGACATCAGTTAATGTAGCCTAAGGGAGGCAACACATGATTACAGGTATCCAGATTACTAAAGCTGCAAATGACGATCTGCTCAACTCTTTCTGGCTGCTGGACAGCGAGAAAAACGAAGCGCGCTGTGTCGTCGCGAAAGCGGGTTTTGCTGAAGATGAAATCGTGCCGGTGAGCAAACTGGGCGAAATCGAATACCGTGAAATTCCAATGGAAGTGAAACCGGAAGTGCGCGTGGAAGGTGGTCAGCACCTGAACGTAAACGTACTGCGTCGCGAAACGCTGATGGACGCGGTTGAACACCCAGAAAAATACCCACAGCTGACCATTCGCGTGTCCGGCTATGCGGTACGCTTCAACTCTCTGACCCCAGAACAGCAGCGCGACGTTATCGCGCGTACCTTTACTGAAAGCCTGTAAGGCTTCAGCTACGGGGGGAATAAAAAAGCCGGGGATTTCCCCGGCTTTTTTTTACTCTTCCGTTTTTGTCTCTGGTGCGGCAGAGCTTGGCTTACGGCGCTTACCAATATTTTTGGTGTCGCGGTGGCGCTGCTTCACGCGTGGTTTCTCTTTTTCTTTCTCTTTTCTCTCAGCACGTTTCGCGAGCGCTTTCTTGGACGGTTTACCCGTCATTTTTTCACTCGGCGCACGTGTGGTTGGGCGCAAGCCATCAATAACCCGCGCTTTCAGCGGCTCGTCAACATAGCGGCCAATTTTCTGCAGCAGCAGGTAGTCATGCGCTTCGACCAGTGAGATAGCAATCCCTTTGCGGCCCGCGCGGCCGGTACGGCCAATACGGTGCAGATAGGTATCGCCGCTGCGCGGCATATCGAAGTTAATGACGTGGCTGACGTCAGGGATGTCGATCCCGCGAGCGGCAACGTCTGTGGCAACCAGCACGTTAACGCGGCCATCGGTCAGGCGCTTAATGCCTTCGGTACGCTTGATCTGCGCCATCTCGCCTTCAAGATAGCAGTTGTTGATCCCGGCGTTACGCAGCATTTCTGCCAGCTCGTGCACGCGCTCGCGCTTACGCACAAACACGATTGTGCGCAGCGCATCTTCCTGCTTCAGCAGGTGTTTGAGCAATTCGACCTTGTGCTCAAGGTTGTCCGCGCGGTAGTACCACTGGTGGATCTTCTTACGCTCACGGGTGGACGGCGTCGCCGACACTTCTACCGGATCTTCCAGCAGACGCTCTGCGAAGTCTTTAATCGCTTCCCCTTCAAGGGTGGCAGAGAACAGCATCGTCTGGTCACGCCAGCGCGTTTCCCCGGCAATGTGCTCGATATCCTGTGCGAAGCCCATGTCCAGCATACGGTCGGCTTCGTCGAGGATCAGCGTTTCAACCGCGCGGCAGTCGAAGTTCTCTTCTTTAATGTACTGCAGCAGGCGGCCCGTCGTCGCAACGACGATGTCCTGGTTTTCGCTGAACACTTCGGCGTGGTTCATATACGCAACGCCGCCGGTGATGGTAGCGATATCCAGATGGGTATTTGCCGCGAGTTCACGCGCGTGATCGGCCACCTGCATGGCCAGTTCACGCGTCGGCGTCAGGATTAAAATACGCGGCGGGCCAGATTTTTTACGTGGAAAATCGAGCAGATGCTGCAACACAGGCAGCAAATAGGCTGCTGTCTTCCCCGTGCCGGTTGGCGCAGAACCGAGCACATCGCGGCCCTCAAGCGCAGGCGGAATGGCCGCTGCCTGAATGGCGGTCGGGCGTGTAAAGCCTTTGCTCTCAAGTGCATTGAGCAGGCTTTCATCGAGTTCAAGTTCGGAAAAAGTCGTTACAGTCATGTTCTACCTCTGTGTGGGGCGCTGATTATAGACGTTACGGCTGTAATCTTCATCTGTTTGTATGGATATCGCTTTTCGGCCACTTCGCTTTCCCCTATGCTACTCCAGTTTCACTTAGAAGGTTGCTCCGACATGTCTCAACTCAAAGCGCAGCTGCGCCGCGATGGTTTTACGTTTAAACAATTTTTTGTCGCTCACGATCGCTGTGCCATGAAAGTCGGTACAGACGGTATTTTACTGGGCGCGTGGGCACCTGTCGCAGGGGTTAAGCGTATTCTTGATATCGGTACCGGCAGCGGGCTGGTGGCGTTAATGCTGGCGCAGCGTACGGAAGAACATGTCACCATTGATGCCGTCGAGCTGGATGCGCAGGCGGCAGAGCAGGCAAGTGAAAACGTGGCCGAATCCCCCTGGGCTGCCCGCATGAAAGTGGACTGCGCCGATGTGCTCGCCTGGGCGCCTGAACAAACCGCGCGTTACGACCTGATCGTCAGCAACCCTCCCTACTATGCGCCCGGCGTTGAGTGCGGGACACCCGAGCGTGAACAGGCGCGTTATACCGGCTCCCTCGATCATAAAGCGCTGCTCACCAGTGCGGCGGAACTCATCTCCGAAGAAGGTTTTTTCTGCGTGGTCCTGCCTGAGAGTACCGGCAACACGTTCATCGGTATCGCGCAGGAGATCGGCTGGACGTTACGTCTGCGTACCGATATTTCGGATACGGAAGGACGGCTACCGCACCGCGTGCTGCTGGCGCTCTCGCCGAAAGAGGGGGAATGCTTTAACGATCGAATGGTGATCCGTGGGCCAGACCAGCGTTATTCCGAAGATTACACTGCTCTGACCCAGGCGTTTTATCTGTTTATGTAAACCTGCGGGGCGAGGATCGACGGGCCGGATTCCGCAAGCTGATCCGGATAGTCCAGCGTATAGTGCAACCCGCGGCTCTCTTTACGCATCATCGCGCAGCGAACAATCAGCTCGGCAACCTGCACCAGATTGCGCAGCTCCAGCAGATTATTCGATACGCGGAAATTGGCATAATACTCATCAATTTCCTGCTGCAGCATCGTGATGCGGCGCAGCGCGCGCTCAAGACGTTTCGTGGTGCGCACAATCCCGACGTAATCCCACATGAACAGCCGTAGCTCATGCCAGTTATGCTGGATCACGACCAGCTCGTCCGGATTTTCCACGCGGCTTTCATCCCAGGCAGGCAGGCGCTCTGTCTCGCGGGCGTAGGGCATGCGTTTGGTGATGTCTTCTGCGGCCGACCAGCCGTAGACCAGGCACTCAAGCAGCGAGTTAGACGCCATACGGTTCGCGCCATGAAGCCCGGTATAGCTGACCTCACCGATAGCATACAGGCCATCGACATCGGTACGCCCATGATCGTCAACCATCACCCCACCACAGGTATAGTGGGCGGCTGGCACAATCGGCACCGGATCGCGCGTTAAATCGATGCCAAGGTTGAGCAGTTTTTCGTAAATCATCGGGAAGTGCTGGCGAATAAACTCTGCAGGCTTGTGGCTGATATCAAGATACATGCAATCCACGCCAAGACGCTTCATTTCATGGTCGATGGCGCGGGCAACGATATCGCGTGGGGCCAGTTCGCCACGAGAGTCAAAGTCCGGCATAAAGCGGGTGCCGTCAGGGCGTTTCAGATAGGCACCTTCGCCGCGCAGGGCTTCCGTCAGCAGGAAGTTGCGTGCCTGAGGATGGAACAGGGCGGTTGGGTGAAACTGATTGAACTCAAGGTTCGCCACCCGGCAGCCGGCGCGCCAGGCCATCGCGATACCGTCTCCGGAAGCAATGTCCGGGTTCGTGGTGTACTGATACACTTTAGAGGCACCGCCCGTGGCCAGCACTACAGCTTTCGCCTGGCAAGTTTCCACCTTCTCTTTATTGCGGTTCCAGACCCAGGCGCCCACCACGCGACGCGTGCCCGGCAGGCCAATCTTGTCGGAGATAATCAGGTCAACGGCGTTACTTCGTTCAAGCACCCGAATATTAGGATGGCTCAGCGCCTTGCCGACCAGCGTGGTCTCCACTTCTTTCCCGGTGGCATCCGCTGCGTGCAGGATGCGGCGGTGGCTATGGCCGCCTTCGCGCGTCAGATGGTAGCTCTCTTCACCGTTGGGTTGAACCTGCGTATCGAATAAGACGCCCTGGTCGATGAGCCACTGCACGCAATGGCGGGCATTGCTGGCGACAAACTCTGCGGCGTGCGCATCCACGATCCCTGCCCCGGCAATCAGCGTATCGTCGACGTGGGAAGCAATGCTGTCTGTCTCATCAAACACGGCGGCAATCCCGCCCTGGGCATAAAACGTGGAACCCTCGCTTATCGGCCCTTTACTCAGAACGATAACGTTTTGATGCTCGGCCAGGCGTAGCGCCAGAGAGAGACCGGCAGCGCCGCTGCCGATGATCAGTACATCACAATGGAGTTCAGGTGTTGTGTTCATGATTGTTGTTTAATTTACTAAACAGTGTCAGGTCAGAATAGCACCTGAATGCGATTTATCGCACGTTTTTTTTAATGGCTGTTGCAATGACTAAACGCGTAAGCAGCGGTAAACGGAGGGTAAATGAGTGAAATTATTTTGCGAAGCAGATCGTTAGCGTCAGATTTTGTGATGAAATAAAGACTGGGTTGCGTTACTCTTCTGGCGGGAAAAAGATGTTTCTTGTCAGAAAGTGGTGCGTATCGTGAACAGACTTATAATGAGAGAAAATGAACAGTCTGCGGCGCGATGAACAAAAACAAAGGCGTTACGGAACTTATTGAAGATCAGACACTCTAATTCGGTGCTTGCTCAAAGTGCGGTATTTTTAGAGTGGCGTTTCGATAACGCGTGGAATTTAGGTTTGGGGAGACATTACCTCGGATGAGCGAGCAGTTAACGGACCAGGTCCTGGTTGAACGGGTCCAGAAGGGAGATCAGAAAGCCTTTAACTTACTGGTGGTGCGCTACCAGCATAAGGTGGCGAGCCTGGTTTCCCGCTATGTACCGTCAGGCGATGTGCCTGATGTGGTGCAAGAGTCTTTTATTAAGGCCTATCGCGCGCTGGATTCGTTCCGGGGAGATAGTGCTTTTTATACCTGGCTGTACCGTATTGCGGTCAATACGGCAAAGAATTATCTGGTCGCTCAGGGCCGTCGTCCGCCTTCTAGTGATGTGGACGCAATCGACGCCGAAAACTTCGAAAGTGGCGGCGCATTGAAAGAAATTTCGAACCCTGAGAACTTAATGTTGTCAGAAGAACTGAGACAAATCGTTTTTCGCACGATCGAGTCGCTCCCGGAAGATTTACGCATGGCAATTACGTTACGGGAGCTGGATGGTCTGAGCTATGAAGAGATAGCCGCTATCATGGATTGTCCGGTCGGCACGGTACGTTCACGAATTTTCCGTGCGCGAGAAGCTATTGATAATAAAGTTCAACCGCTTATCAGGCGTTGACGATAGCGGGATACTGGAAAAGGTATTAGGCATGCAGAAAGAAAAACTTTCCGCTTTAATGGATGGTGAAACGGTGGATAGTGAGCTGCTCAACGAGCTGTCTCATTCTCCCGAAATGCAAGAGACCTGGGAGAGTTACCATCTCATCCGTGATACCCTTCGCGGTGACACCGGCGAGGTTCTCCATTTCGATATCTCAGCCCGCGTCATGGCGGCGATTGAGAATGAGCCTGTTCATCAGACCACTCCGCTGATTCCTGAAGCTCAACCCGCGCCTCACCAGTGGCAGAAAATGCCATTCTGGCAAAAGGTGCGTCCGTGGGCCAGCCAGCTTACCCAAATGGGTGTGGCTGCATGCGTATCGCTTGCAGTTATCGTTGGCGTCCAGCACTATAATACTCAGTCTGAAACTAATCAGCAGCCAGAAGCGCCAGTGTTTAACACACTGCCGATGATGGGCAAAGCCAGCCCGGTAAGCCTGGGCGTACCGGCTGATGCTTCCGCCAACGGCGGCCAGCAACAGCAGGTTCAGGAGCAGCGCCGTCGCATTAATGCGATGTTGCAGGATTACGAGTTGCAGCGTCGTCTGCACTCTGAACAGCTTCAGTTTGAGCAGGCGCAGACACAGCAAGCTGCTGTGCAGGTGCCCGGAAACCAAACTTTAGGAACGCAATCGCAGTAATGAAGCAACTTTGGTTCGCCATGTCTCTGATGGCGGGTAGCCTGTTCTTCTCTGCCAACGCCTCGGCTGATGTATCATCCGGGGCGTTGTTGCAGCAAATGAATCTGGCCAGCCAGTCACTCAATTACGAGTTGGCATTTATCAGCATCAATAAGCAGGGCGTCGAGTCTTTACGCTATCGCCATGCCCGTCTTGATAACCAGCCGCTCGCCCAGCTTTTACAGATGGATGGCCCGCGTCGGGAAGTTGTCCAGCGTGGTAACGAAATCAGCTATTTCGAGCCAGGCCTGGAGCCTTTCACGCTGAATGGCGACTATATCGTTGATTCTCTGCCGTCACTCATTTACACCGACTTCAAACGGCTGGCCCCTTACTACGATTTTATCTCGGTAGGGCGTACGCGTATTGCGGACAGACTGTGTGAGGTGATCCGCGTTGTCGCCCGGGATGGAACGCGCTACAGCTATATTGTCTGGATCGACGCGGACACCAAACTCCCCATGCGTGTAGACCTGCTTGATCGTGACGGTGAAACGCTGGAACAGTTCCGCGTTATCTCCTTCAGCGTGAACAATCAGGTTGGCAACAGCATGCAGAATCTGGCTAAGGCCAGCCTGCCGCCGCTGCTTTCCGTTCCGGCAGGCGATTCCGTTAATTTCAACTGGGTACCTGCCTGGATCCCACAAGGGTTTAGCGAAGTGTCCAGCAGCCGTCGTCAGCTGCCAACGATTGAAACGCCGGTGGAATCGCGCCTCTATTCCGATGGTTTGTTTAGCTTCTCGGTGAATATCAATCGCGCAACGGCAAACAGCGCCGAACAAATGCTGCGTACCGGGCGCCGTACGGTGAGCACAACGGTACGCGATAACGCAGAGATCACCATTGTGGGGGAACTTCCTCCGCAAACGGCGAAGCGCATCTCCGACAGCATTAAATTCAGGGCCGCACAATGATCAAAGAGTGGGCGACAGTTGTCTCATGGCAAAACGGCATTGCGCTGGTGAGTTGCGATGTAAAAGCCTCGTGCAATAGCTGCGCATCCCGAGCCGGTTGCGGCAGCCGCGTGCTGAATAAGCTCGGGCCGCAAACATCGCACACGATTTCTGTGCCAAGCGAACAGCCGCTGATGGCCGGGCAGAAGGTTGAACTGGGCATCGCGGAAGGCAGTCTGCTCAGCTCTGCCATGCTGGTCTATCTCTCTCCGCTGATCGGGCTGTTTATTATGGGCGGCGTTTTCCAGATGCTGTTTGGCACCGACGGAGCCGCCATGTGCGGTGCCGCATTAGGGGGGCTGGGGGGATTCTGGCTTGCCAAAGGCCTCTCCCCGACGCTTGCCGCGCGCGAGGAGTGGCAGCCTGTCATTCTCAGCGTTGGGCTGGCGCCAGACCAGCTTCGCGTCGAGACGCTCTCTTCTGAGGCCCGGTGATTCATCGGGCTTTATCATTTTTACGTCTTAAAACAGAAAACGTCCTTTCTTCACGCTATACCCGGCGCTAAGTCCATTTCCAGGTAGCGGAGATGTAGTGTAGAATGCTGCGTTTTCGCACTGAAAAACGTCAGGCTAAGAACAGCGGCCTCCAGGAATTCGTAAGGCATAATTATTTAACTATATGAAGAACATACGTAACTTTTCGATCATTGCTCACATTGACCACGGTAAGTCGACGCTGTCTGACCGTATTATCCAGATTTGCGGTGGCCTGTCTGATCGTGAAATGGAAGCCCAGGTTCTGGACTCCATGGACCTGGAACGCGAACGCGGTATCACCATCAAAGCGCAGAGCGTCACGCTGGATTACAAGGCGGCTGATGGCGAAACCTATCAGCTGAACTTTATCGACACCCCAGGCCACGTTGACTTCTCCTATGAGGTTTCACGCTCGCTCGCGGCCTGTGAAGGCGCGCTGCTGGTAGTCGATGCCGGGCAGGGCGTAGAAGCCCAGACCCTGGCAAACTGCTACACCGCGATGGAAATGGACCTCGAAGTTGTGCCGGTTCTGAACAAGATTGACCTGCCAGCCGCCGATCCTGAGCGCGTCGCGGAAGAGATTGAAGATATTGTCGGCATTGACGCGACCGATGCCGTGCGCTGCTCTGCTAAAACCGGTGTCGGCGTGACCGACGTGCTGGAACGCCTGGTGCGTGATATTCCGGCCCCAGAAGGCGATCCGGATGCCCCGCTGCAGGCGCTGATTATCGACTCCTGGTTCGATAACTATCTGGGCGTTGTTTCCCTGGTGCGTATTAAAAACGGCACCATGCGCAAAGGCGACAAAATCAAGGTTATGAGTACCGGACAGGTCTATAACGCCGACCGTCTGGGTATTTTCACGCCAAAACAGGTTGACCGTACCGAGCTGACATGCGGCGAGGTAGGCTGGCTGGTGTGCGCCATCAAAGACATCCTCGGTGCGCCGGTGGGCGATACCCTGACCGGTGCGCGTAACCCGGCAGAAAAAGCGCTGCCAGGCTTTAAAAAGGTGAAACCACAGGTTTACGCGGGCCTGTTCCCGGTCAGCTCTGACGACTACGAAAACTTCCGTGATGCGCTTGGCAAACTGAGCCTGAACGATGCCTCTCTGTTCTACGAGCCAGAAAGCTCAACGGCGCTGGGCTTCGGCTTCCGCTGCGGCTTCCTCGGCCTGCTGCACATGGAGATTATTCAGGAACGTCTGGAGCGTGAATACGATCTGGACCTGATCACCACCGCGCCGACGGTAGTGTATGAAGTTGAAACCACCTCGAAAGAAGTGATCTACGTCGACAGCCCGTCCAAGCTGCCGCCGCTGAACAATATTCACGAACTGCGTGAGCCTATCGCCGAATGTCACATGCTGCTGCCGCAGGAATTCCTCGGTAACGTCATTACGCTGTGTATTGAGAAGCGCGGCGTGCAGACCAACATGGTTTACCACGGTAACCAGGTCGCGCTGACCTACGAAATCCCGATGGCGGAAGTGGTACTCGACTTCTTCGACCGTCTGAAGTCCACCTCCCGTGGCTATGCGTCACTGGATTACAACTTCAAACGCTTCCAGGCCTCCAACATGGTGCGTGTGGACGTGCTGATCAACGGCGAGCGTGTGGATGCGCTGGCGCTGATCACCCACAACGACAATGCGCCATACCGTGGTCGCGAGCTGGTTGAGAAGATGAAAGATCTGATCCCGCGTCAGCAGTTCGATATCGCGATTCAGGCGGCGATTGGCAACCACATTATCGCGCGTTCCACCGTGAAACAGCTGCGTAAAAACGTTCTGGCGAAGTGCTATGGCGGTGACGTCAGCCGTAAGAAAAAGCTGCTGCAGAAGCAGAAAGAAGGTAAGAAGCGTATGAAGCAGGTCGGTAACGTCGAGCTGCCGCAGGAAGCATTCCTTGCCATCCTTCATGTTGGTAAAGACGGCAAATAACCCTAAGGAGTTGGCATGGCGAACATGTTTGCCCTGATCCTGGTCATTGCTACCCTGGTGACAGGTCTGCTGTGGTGTCTGGATAAGTTTATCTTCGCCCCAAAACGTCGTGAACGTCAGGCTGCCGCACAGGCAGCCACTGGCGATGGTATTGATGCGAAAACCCTGAAGAAAGTCGGTCCGAAACCGGGCTGGCTGGAAACGGGCGCCTCGGTGTTTCCGGTGCTGGCGATTGTGCTGGTGGTACGTTCGTTTATTTACGAACCGTTCCAGATCCCATCAGGTTCAATGATGCCAACGCTGCTGATTGGTGATTTTATTCTGGTAGAGAAGTTTGCCTACGGCATTAAAGATCCTATCTACCAGAAAACGCTGATCGAAACCGGTCATCCGAAACGTGGCGACATCGTGGTGTTCAAATATCCGGAAGATCCGCGCCTGGACTACATCAAGCGCGCGGTAGGTCTGCCGGGTGACAAAGTGACTTACGATCCGGTTGCGAAAGAAGTCACCGTTCAGCCGGGCTGCAGCTCCGGTACCGCATGTGAAAACGCGCTGCCAATCACCTACTCAAACGTTGAGCCAAGTGATTTTGTGCAAACCTTTGCCCGCCACAACGGCGGTGAAGCGACCAGCGGATTCTTCCAGGTACCAAAAGGCGAAACCAAAGATAACGGTATCCGTCTGGTTGAGCGCAAAGAGACGCTGGGCGACGTGACGCACCGGATCCTCACCGTGCCAATCGCGCAGGATCAGCTGGGTATGTACTATCGTCAGCCGGGCCAGCAGCTGGCAAGCTGGATTGTACCGCCGGGCCATTACTTCATGATGGGTGACAACCGCGATAATTCTGCGGACAGCCGTTACTGGGGCTTTGTGCCGGAAGCGAATCTGGTGGGTAAAGCGACCGCGATCTGGATGAGTTTTGAGAAGCAGGAAGGCGAATGGCCGACCGGCGTACGCCTGAATCGTATTGGCGGAATCCATTAATTCTCACTAAATGAACGTGTAGCCGCGAATTAACGCGGCTACACGAATTATTTCACCGATAAATCTCTTCGAACTAACGACATCCCCTGTCGTTGTGTATAGAATATTCCCCCGAAGTTTAAGGTTGGCCCTGCAAGGGTGCCACGGCACACGAAACCGCGTTGGTTTTCTCAGGTCGGTTTCGTGTGCTGCATTTTTGACGCATTCATTTATTGGTATCGCATGAACCCCATCGTAATTAATCGGCTTCAACGGAAGCTGGGCTACACTTTTCATCATCAGGAGTTGTTGCAACAGGCATTAACCCACCGCAGTGCCAGCAGCAAACATAATGAGCGTCTCGAGTTTTTAGGCGACTCTATTTTAAGTTTCGTGATTGCGAATGCGCTTTATCATCGTTTCCCGCGTGTGGATGAAGGTGATATGAGCCGTATGCGTGCCACGCTGGTTCGGGGTAATACCCTTGCGGAAATCGCGCGCGAATTTGAGCTGGGCGAATGTCTGCGTCTTGGGCCGGGTGAACTGAAAAGCGGCGGCTTCCGTCGTGAATCTATTCTTGCCGATACGGTCGAAGCATTAATTGGTGGTGTGTTCCTGGACAGCGATATCCAGACCGTCGAAAAGCTGATCCTTAACTGGTATCAGACCCGTCTGGACGAAATCAGCCCGGGCGATAAACAAAAAGATCCCAAAACGCGTCTGCAGGAATATTTGCAGGGTCGTCATCTGCCGCTGCCATCTTATCTGGTGGTGCAGGTTCGTGGCGAAGCGCACGATCAGGAATTTACCATCCATTGCCAGGTCAGTGGCCTGAGTGAACCGGTGGTGGGCACAGGTTCAAGCCGTCGTAAGGCTGAACAGGCTGCCGCCGAACAGGCGTTAAAAATGCTGGAGCTGGAATGAGCGAAGAAAAGACCTATTGCGGATTTATTGCCATCGTCGGACGTCCGAACGTCGGCAAATCCACCCTGCTGAATAATCTGCTTGGGCAGAAGATTTCCATCACCTCGCGTAAGGCGCAGACCACGCGTCACCGCATCGTCGGCATCCATACTGAAGGCGCGTATCAGGCAATCTACGTCGATACCCCTGGCCTGCACATGGAAGAGAAGCGCGCCATTAACCGTCTGATGAACAAGGCGGCGAGCAGCTCCATCGGCGACGTAGAGCTGGTGATTTTCGTTGTGGAAGGCACCCGCTGGACGCCGGACGACGAAATGGTACTGAACAAGCTGCGTGACGGCAAAACGCCGGTGATCCTCGCGGTCAACAAAGTTGACAACGTGCAGGAAAAAGCTGACCTGCTGCCGCACCTGCAGTGGCTGGGCAGCCAGATGAACTTCCTCGATATCGTTCCGCTGTCTGCGGAGACGGGGCTGAACGTGGATACCATCGCGGGCATCGTGCGTAAGCACCTCCCGGAAGCGATTCATCACTTCCCGGAAGAGTACATCACCGATCGCTCTCAGCGCTTTATGGCGTCTGAAATCATCCGTGAAAAGCTGATGCGTTTCCTGGGCGCTGAACTGCCGTACTCTGTGACGGTGGAGATCGAGCGTTTCCAGAGCAACGAGCGCGGTGGCTACGACATCAACGGCCTGATCCTCGTTGAGCGCGAAGGGCAGAAGAAGATGGTGATCGGCAACAAAGGCGCCAAGATCAAAACCATCGGTATCGAAGCCCGTAAGGACATGCAGGAGATGTTCGAAGCGCCGGTTCACCTCGAACTGTGGGTGAAAGTGAAATCTGGCTGGGCCGATGATGAGCGTGCTCTGCGCAGCCTCGGTTACGGCGAAGACCAGTAACTCAAGACGACGCGCATATGGATGGATGGCAGCGCGCCTTTGTCCTGCACAGTCGTCCCTGGAGCGAAACCAGCCTGATGCTGGACGTCTTCACGGAAGAGTCGGGCCGCGTGCGCCTTGTTGCAAAAGGCGCACGTTCCAAACGTTCTAATCTGAAAGGTGCCCTACAGCCTTTCACTCCGCTGCTGGTACGTTTTGGTGGGCGAGGGGAAGTCAAAACCCTGCGCAGTGCCGAAGCCGTCTCCCTGGCGCTTCCTCTCTCAGGTATCACGCTTTACAGCGGTCTGTATGTCAATGAACTCATCTCACGCGTTCTTGAACATGAGACGCGCTTCTCTGAACTTTTCTTTGATTATCTGCACTGTATCCAGGCGCTGGCTGGCGCAACCGGCACGCCCGAGCCTGCGCTGCGGCGTTTTGAACTGGCGCTGCTGGGCCATCTTGGGTACGGGGTCGATTTCCTGCACTGTGCGGGCAGCGGTGACGAAGTGGAAGACACCATGACCTACCGCTACCGAGAAGAAAAGGGCTTTATTGCCAGCATCGTGATCGACAATAGCACCTTTACCGGGCGCCAGCTCCGGGCGCTGTATGAGCGCGAGTTTCCCGATCAGGATACCCTGCGCGCAGCAAAACGCTTTACCCGGATTGCCCTCAAGCCGTATCTTGGCGGTAAGCCCTTAAAGAGCCGCGAATTATTCAGGCAGTTTGTGCCGAAACGTTAGACCACAGAATCGAAAAGAAAACCGAGGATTGTCATGGCTGAATTACTGTTAGGCGTCAACATCGATCACATCGCCACGCTGCGTAATGCGCGCGGCACGGCGTATCCCGATCCGGTTCAGGCGGCGTTTATCGCTGAACAGGCTGGCGCCGACGGCATTACCGTTCACCTGCGTGAAGACCGTCGCCACATCACCGACCGCGACGTGCGCATTCTGCGCCAGACGCTGGATACCCGAATGAATCTGGAGATGGCAGTCACCGAAGAGATGCTGGCGATTGCCTGCGAGACCCAGCCGCACTTCTGCTGCCTGGTGCCGGAAAAACGCCAGGAAGTGACGACCGAAGGCGGTCTGGACGTGGCCGGTCAGCTCGACAAAATGCGCGATGCCTGCAAGCGCCTGGCGGATGCCGGTATCCTGGTTTCGCTGTTTATTGACGCCGATTTCACCCAGATTAAAGCGGCAGCCGACGTGGGCGCGCCGTATATCGAAATTCACACCGGCTGCTATGCCGATGCCAAAAATGATGAAGAGCAGGCGAAAGAGCTGGAGCGTATTGCCAAAGCGGCTACCTACGCGGCGAGCCTGGGTCTGAAGGTCAATGCCGGTCACGGCCTGACCTACCATAACGTGAAAGCTATTGCCGCCATCCCGGAAATGCACGAGCTGAACATCGGTCACGCGATCATTGGCCGCGCGGTGATGAGCGGCCTGAAAGAGGCGGTCTCAGAGATGAAACGCCTGATGCAGGAAGCGCGTCAGTAATGGCCATTCTGGGCTTAGGCACCGATATCGTTGAAATAGCCCGCATTGAAGCGGTGATCGCCCGCAGCGGCGATCGCCTCGCAAGACGCGTGCTGAGCGATAACGAATGGGCCATCTGGGAAGCGCATCAGCAGCCGGTGCGTTTTCTGGCGAAGCGTTTTGCGGTAAAAGAGGCTGCCGCCAAAGCCTTCGGGACCGGGATTCGTAACGGTCTGGCGTTCAACCAGTTTGAAGTGTTTAACGATGAGCTGGGTAAGCCAAGCCTGCGCTTATGGGGCGAGGCGGAAAAGCTGGCCGAGAAGCTGGGCGTGAATCACGTGCACGTGACGATCGCCGATGAGCGCCACTATGCCAGCGCAACGGTGATCATCGAAAGTTAAAGTTTGTCCGCGTGGTGCATCAGGACAAACTTATCCCACAGCTGCTCTTCGCTCTCGACGTGTGCCGGATCTTTCAGGATGGTATTGGGGATCGGGCACACTTTCTGACAGGTAGGTGTTTCATAGTGGCCGATGCATTCGGTGCAGCGGTCGCTGTTAATCTCATAAATGCTGTCGCCCATCGAAATGGCCTGGTTCGGGCATTCGGGCTCGCACATATCGCAATTAATGCATTTTTTGGTAATTAACAGCGCCATCAGGAAATTCTCAGAAACAACACAAACTGGGCGGGCATTATACGCGTCAAACCAGTTTCTTTACCAGTTCTTCGCTGTGGCGAATGCGCTCGGGCGCACGCTCCAGATCCTGCTGCACCAGCGCCATAAACAGCAGGTCCGTCAGCATCATTTGTGCGCTGGTGGACGAAATAGCCGCACTGCGCGTGGCCTGCTCCTCGGCAATGGTATATAAACAGCGCGTGGCTCGCTGCTGCAGGGCATTCGGCGTAAAACCGGTGATCGCCAGAATTTTACCGCCGACGCGCAGCACTTCATCGGTGGCCAGGTTGATCTCGCGGCGCTCGCCGGAATAGGAGATCGCCAGCAGCAGATCGTCAGGATCCATCGCCTGTACGGTCGCCAGCAGGGCGTGCATATCCTGCTCGACGATGGCGTTAAGGCCAATTTTTGTCAGCTTCCAGCCAAAGTTACGCGCCACAAGTCCGGACGCGCCGATGCCGGTCAGAATGATTCGCCGCGCGCCGCGCAGCATCGCCACGCTCTCCAGCAGCTTCTCTTCCGTATTTACATCGAGCGTCGCATGCATGGCCGCCACGTTCTCTTTGATCAGCTTTTCGCCCACCAGCCGCATCGGATCGTCTCCGCGGATCTGATTATGCACCGGCATAGACTGCGGATTGGGGTTACTGATCAGCGCTTCACTGATCGCCAGCTTGAGGGCGGGGAATCCCTTAAAGCCAATCTTCTGCGCAAATTTCACCACGCTGGACTGGCTCACGCCGGCCTCACTCGCCAGCTGCTGCGAGCTGAGATGGCGCGCGTGGTCGGGCTGAGAAAGCAGAAAATCCGCCAGCTTCTTGTCGCTTTGGGCAAAGCCTGCGTAGCGCTGGCGAATGCGAATTAAACAGTTCATACGGTCTCCTGGCGAAAATGTGATTATCTGCGCAAATACGGATTTTGCTCGCCTGAATGAATTTTATATTCCATTATAGTGTGATTATTATGAATTAAAAATTCTTGAGGTACAAAAATGAATCTTGGCTCACTTGTTTCTGAAACGCGTAACCCGCAAACCATGGATCTGGATGCGCTCTCCACCCTGGAACTGGTTAACCGCTTTAATCAACAGGATACGCTGGTCGCGCAGGCAGTGAAAGAGACATTACCTGAGGTGGCGAAAGCGGTCGATGCGGCGGCGGAATCCCTCAAGGCCGGTGGACGCATTATTTACATGGGGGCGGGAACCAGCGGGCGTCTTGGGGTTCTGGACGCCTCCGAATGTCCGCCCACCTTTGGTGTTCCGCACGGCCTGGTCGTCGGATTAATTGCCGGTGGTCCCGGCGCGCTGCTGAAAGCCGTTGAAGGGGCGGAAGATAACAAACAGCTGGGCGAGGATGACCTGAAGGCGCTGAATCTGACGGCGAAGGATCTGGTGGTCGGGCTGGCGGCATCCGGGCGCACGCCGTACGTCATTGGCGGGCTTGAATACGCTAACCAGACCGGCTGCACGACGGTCGCCATCTCCTGTAACCCAGGCTCACCGATTGCACAGGTGGCCGCTATCGCTATCTCTCCGGTGGTTGGGCCGGAAGCGCTCACCGGCTCCACGCGCCTGAAATCCGGGACCGCGCAAAAGCTGGTGCTCAATATGATCTCCACCGGCGCGATGGTGAAGTTCGGCAAGGTGTATCAGAACCTGATGGTGGATATGCAGGCCACCAACGTCAAGCTGGTGGACAGAGCCTGCCGCATGGTGATGGAGGCAACGGGCGCAGGCCGTGAAGAGGCGGAAGCGGTGCTCAAACAGACCGATCACGATGTTAAACCGGCCATTCTGATGATCTTAAGCGGGTTGGATGCGGCGAGCGCGAGAGCCAAACTCGATGCGCATAACGGCTTCTTACGGGCGGCATTAGAACACTAACAGAGGCGTGTATGGACAAAACAGCAGCGCTCGCCAGCGATATCCTGCAGGGGATCGGTGGGGAAAAAAATATTCAGCGTCTCGAAAACTGCATGACGCGCGTGCGCGTCGAGGTGCATAACGACGACCAGCTTGACGTGCCGCGTCTGAAGCAGCTATCCGGCGTCAGCGGTTACGTGAAGCAGGGCCAGCAGCATCAGCTGATCGTCGGCCCGGGGAAAGCGGCGCAGGTTGTCGATGCCATGCGGGCGCTGATGGGCGTGAGTGCGAGCGTATCGATTGACGATGCTGAGCGCACCAAAGCCCAGGCAAAGGCGAAATACAAAGCCCCCATGAGCGATGCGCTGCGACAGCTGGCAAACGTCTTTATTCCGCTGATCCCGGCGTTTATTGCCTCAGGCCTGATCACCGGGATCATCAATATCCTCAAGCGCCCGGATATTGTGGGGGATTTCGCCACGCAGTATCCGAACCTGCTGGGGATTCTCGGGATCTTCGGCAGCGCGGTGTTCGCCATCATGAACATTCTGGTCGGGGTCAATACCGCGAAGGTGTTTGGCGGATCGCTGGCGATGGGCGGCGTGATGGCGGGCATCTTGTCCAGCCCGCAGCTGGCGCAGATCACGCTGTTTGGTGAGGCGCTCCAGCCCGGCCGCGGCGGGGTGATCGCGGTGCTGCTGGTGGTCATCCTGATGTGCTGGATCGAGAAAAGGCTGCGCGCGGTTCTGCCAGGCTCTATTGAGCTGATTCTCAACCCGCTACTGACTACGCTGATTACCGGTAGCGTAGCGATTGTGGCACTCCAGCCGTTAGGCGGGTGGATCTCTGAAGCCATCGCCCACGGTGCGTCGCTGGCGATTGACCGCGGAGGCCTGTTAGTGGGCGCGGTGCTGTCAGGTACTTTCCTGCCGCTGGTGCTGACCGGCCTGCATCAGGGGCTGGTACCGATCCACGTCGAGCTGGTGCAAGCGCACGGCTATAACGCGCTTCTGCCAATTCTGTCGATGGCGGGGGTAGGGCAGGTCGGTGCGGCGATTGCGGTACTGATGAAAACCCGCAACGCGCGTCTGAAAAAGGTGATTAAAGGCGCACTCCCGGTCGGCCTGCTCGGTATTGGCGAGCCGCTGATTTTTGGCGTCACGCTGCCGCTGGGTAAACCGTTCCTCGCGGCCTGTCTGGGCGGCGCGGTAGGCGGGGCGCTGATCAGCTACTGGAAAGTCGCCACCGTTATTACCTTTGGCATTTCGGGTTTACCGCTGGCATTAACTATCGTGACCGGAAAAGTGATGCTCTATCTGTTAGGCTATTTAGTAGCGGTGATCGCCGGGTTCCTGTTTACCTGGCTGTTAGGATTCAACGACCCAGAGGAGTAAGGTTTGGCAAATCACGCGCGTCGCGTTGTCTTTTTCGACCTGGATGGCACGCTGCATCAGCAGGATATGTTTGGTACGTTTATGCGTTACCTGCTGCGGCGTCTACCTCTGAATGCGCTGCTCGTGCTACCGCTCTTACCGGCGATCGGTATCGCGCTGCTGGTGAAAGGCCGTGCGGCGCGATGGCCGATGAGCCTGCTGCTGTGGGGATGTACGTTTGGGCACAGCGAAGCGCGGCTTAAACAGCTGGAGCAGGATTTTGCGCACTGGTTTCGCGGCCACGTTGCCGCCTTTCCGGTGGTGCAGGCGCGCCTTACCGGCTATCTCGATGCGAATGATGCGGACATCTGGCTGATTACCGGCTCCCCGCAGACGCTGGTGGAGCAAGTCTATTTTGATACCCCCTGGCTTCCGCGCGTGAATCTTATTGCCACGCAAATTGCCCGCGGCTACGGCGGTTGGGTACTGACGATGCGCTGCCTGGGGCATGAAAAAGTGGTCCAGCTGGAGAAACGCATCGGTACGCCGCTGCGCCTGTACAGCGGCTACAGCGACAGTAAACAGGACAACCCGCTGCTCTATTTTTGCCAGCATCGCTGGCGCGTTACGCCATCAGGTGAACTCCAGCAACTCGAATAGTCTTATCCATAATCGGCGTGTATAATGCGCCCCGCTTTTCGACTGGAGTATCAACCGTTGTCCAATCCTGAACTCGACCATGAATACTGGATGCGCCATGCGCTGACGCTGGCTCAGCGTGCCTGGGACGAGGGCGAAGTGCCCGTGGGCGCCGTGCTGGTCCACAATAACCAGGTGATTGGTGAAGGATGGAACCGTCCGATTGGCCGCCACGATCCTACTGCACATGCCGAAATCATGGCGCTTCGCCAGGGCGGTCTGGTGCTGCAAAACTATCGCCTGCTTGATACCACGCTGTATGTAACGCTGGAGCCGTGCGTGATGTGCTCCGGGGCGATGGTGCACAGCCGGATCGGGACTCTGGTCTTCGGTGCGCGGGATGAAAAAACCGGTGCGGCCGGTTCGCTGATGGACGTGCTGGGTCACCCGGGGATGAACCACCAGGTGAAGACTATCGGCGGGGTGCTTGCACCAGAGTGTTCGGGGCTATTAAGCGATTTCTTTCGAATGCGCCGTCAGCAGAAAAAGCAGCAAAAGGCAGAATTGAAGCTGTCGGACGATTAAGCTCGTCCGGCGCCACGACCGGGTAACTTTGGGCCAGCTGTTTGGCCTCTGTCGCCTCTTTCTCTTTCTCCAGCAGATACCCGACCAGGCTAATCTGATATTTACGGATATTTTCCACGTAGGCGTAGGCTTCATGCCCGCGCGCGTAGCCGTACGTCAGCTTGTTATACCATGGCTTCTGGCTCAGCAGCGGCAGGCGCTGCTTAACGTCTGACCAGCTGTCCGGGTTGCCTTTCGTTTTGGCCGTCAACGCCCGCGCATCCAGCATATGCGCATAGCCCATATTGTAGGCCGCCAGCGCGAACCAGATCCGCTCCTCTTCCGGCACCGTTTCCGGGACTTTGGCCATCATATCCTGCAGGTAGCGCGCGCCGCCGCTGATGCTCTGTTCCGCATCGGTACGGTCATTGACGCCCAAGCTCAGCGCGGTATTTTTGGTTAACATCATCAAACCACGTACGCCAGTCGGAGACGTGGCCTGGGTATCCCAGTGGGATTCCTGATACGAAATAGCCGCCAGCAGTTTCCAGTCAATCTCCTGGGCGTATTTTTCGAACAGCGGCTGCAGGTCCGGCAGGACGCTGTCAACCGCACGCAGGAAGCTGCGGGTGTCAACGTAGTCAAAGTCATCACCGTGCCCGAGGTACTTCTCCTCCAGGCGTGCCAGCGTACCGTCTTCATTGATGGTGTTGAAGAAATCAAGCATCGCGGCAGAGAGGGTCTGATCGTCATCGAGCTGAGTAAACCAGGTCACAGGCTGCTCGTCAGTGACGTCGAGCGCCACGGCGATTTCAGGATGCACCCGCTGGAACAGGCTGATCGCGACCGAATCGGCGATGGTGTAGGGGACTTTCTGATCTTTTACCTGCTCCAGCAGCTCCGTCGTGCCGAGTTTCGCATCCACCGTCCAGCTCAGGTCCGGATATTTCTTCTCCTTTAGCTCACGCAGATCGTCAATCACCACGTGACCGGGGGCAATCGTCAGCTGCCGATCGTTAATCGAGGCCAGCGAGCGCGGGCGCAGACTCCCGACGCGATAAACCAGTTGCTGCGAAACGGAGTAGTAGGTCGGGCCCGGCTGATAGTTTTTGCTGCGCTCGCTGTTATACACCAGCCCAGCGGCAAGCATATCGGCATCGTCATTATCGAGGTCATCAAACAGCTGGTTGATATTCTGGCGGACGGTGATTTTCAGCTTTACGCCAAGGTAATCGGCGAACTGCTGTGCCAGTTCATAATCCAGTCCAATGATTTTGCCGTTAATGTCGCTGTAAATCAGCGGAGAGTTAAGGGTACTGACACGCAATTCCCCCCGCTCCTGAATGGCGGCGATACGGTTTTCGGCTTTGCCGATCCAGGGGAGGGAAGGCCAGAGGGCCACTGCCAGCAGCAACGTTACAATGCCGATGAGCAGATAATTAATCTTTAATTTTTTCAATTAGTTAATTCTCTGCGACGCCGGTTGCCTCAGTCTGCTGTAGCCATGTTAACAATAAGGTTTGCCATTGAATGAGCGGCATTTTGCGTAAACTTGCGCCACTTGGCAACCAATTAGAGAGACAGGTCACATCTATTGTTAAATCTCTTCGTCAATTTTATTTCGACGCAAACGGTTTCGTCGGCGCTCAGGATTCTCTATAATGACGCCCGTTTTCCCCCCTTGCGCACACTGTAAGCGCCCCGGCGCTTCGAAGACGAGAGACTTATGATGGAAATTCTGCGTGGTTCGCCTGCACTGTCTGCCTTCCGTATTACCAAACTGCTGGCACGTTTTCAGGCGGCCGACCTTCCGGTAAGCAATATTTACGCTGAGTATGTCCATTTTGCTGACCTGAATGCCCCCCTGAATGCAGAGGAGCGCGTACAGCTGGAACGCCTGCTCAAGTATGGCCCAAGCCTCAGCAGCCATACGCCAACCGGCAAACTGATCCTTGCGACGCCGCGTCCGGGCACCATCTCCCCCTGGTCTTCCAAAGCCACCGACATCGCCCACAACTGTGGCCTGAGCCAGATTAACCGTCTGGAGCGCGGCGTGGCGTACTACGTGGAAGCCTCTACCCTGAGCGACGCGCAGTGGCAGGCGGTTGCGGCTGAACTGCACGACCGCATGATGGAGAGCGTGTTTGCCTCTCTCGATGACGCGCAGAAGCTTTTCTCCCACCATCAGCCTGCGCCGGTACAGAGCGTGGATCTGCTGGGGCAGGGCCGTCAGGCACTGATTGACGCCAACCTGCGTCTCGGCCTGGCGCTGGCAGAAGACGAAATTGACTACCTGCAGGATGCGTTTGTTAAGCTCAACCGTAACCCGAACGACATCGAACTCTACATGTTCGCGCAGGCGAACTCTGAGCACTGCCGCCACAAGATTTTCAATGCCGACTGGATTATTGACGGCGAACAGCAGCCAAAGTCGCTGTTCAAAATGATCAAAAACACCATGGAGCAAACCCCTGACCACGTGCTGTCTGCCTATAAAGACAACGCCGCGGTGATGGAAGGTTCCGAGGTGGGCCGCTTCTTCGCCGATCGCGAAGCAGGGCGCTACGACTTTCATCAGGAGCCCGCGCATATCCTGATGAAGGTTGAAACCCACAACCACCCGACCGCGATCTCCCCGTGGCCGGGTGCGGCGACCGGCTCCGGCGGTGAAATCCGTGACGAAGGGGCGACCGGTCGTGGTGCAAAACCCAAAGCGGGTCTGGTCGGTTTCTCCGTCTCCAACCTGCGTATCCCGGGCTTTGAACAGCCGTGGGAAGAAGATTTCGGCAAGCCAGAGCGCATTGTGACCGCGCTGGATATCATGACCGAAGGCCCGCTGGGCGGCGCGGCGTTTAACAACGAATTTGGTCGTCCGGCGCTGAACGGTTACTTCCGTACCTATGAAGAGAAAGTGGACAGCCACAACGGCGAAGAGCTGCGCGGCTACCACAAACCGATCATGCTGGCGGGCGGGATCGGCAACATCCGTGCCGATCATGTGCAAAAAGGCGAGATCGTCGTCGGCGCGAAGCTGATCGTGCTCGGCGGCCCGGCGATGAATATCGGTCTGGGCGGCGGCGCGGCCTCGTCTATGGCCTCCGGCCAGTCTGATGCGGATCTCGACTTCGCGTCCGTGCAGCGTGACAACCCGGAGATGG
Organism: Enterobacter sp. SGAir0187; assembly: GCF_002952735.2. Classification (NCBI taxonomy): domain Bacteria; kingdom Pseudomonadati; phylum Pseudomonadota; class Gammaproteobacteria; order Enterobacterales; family Enterobacteriaceae; genus Enterobacter; species Enterobacter sp. SGAir0187. Next base: position 3,746,804 of record NZ_CP025034.2, read on the forward strand.
AGCGTCGCTGTCAGGAAGTGATCGACCGCTGCTGGCAGCTGGGCGATGCTAACCCGATTCTCTTTATCCACGACGTGGGCGCGGGCGGTCTGTCCAACGCCATGCCGGAGCTGGTGAGCGACGGCGGCCGCGGTGGCCGTTTCAACCTGCGCGATATCCTGAGCGATGAGCCGGGCATGAGCCCACTGGAAATCTGGTGTAACGAATCCCAGGAGCGCTACGTGCTGGCCGTTGCGGCGGATCAGCTGCCGCTGTTTGACGAGCTGTGCCGCCGCGAGCGCGCGCCGTATGCCGTCATCGGTGAAGCGACCGAAGAGCAGCACCTGACTCTGAGCGACACCCATTTCGACAACCAGCCGATCGATCTGCCGCTCGACGTCCTGCTCGGTAAAACGCCGAAGATGACCCGCGACGTGCAGACCCGTAAAGCGGCGGGCAAAGCGCTGGATCGCCAGGGCATTACCGTAGCTGAAGCCGTTAATCGCGTGCTGCACCTGCCAGCTGTTGCTGAGAAAACCTTCCTGGTGACCATCGGCGACCGTACCGTGACCGGTATGGTATCCCGCGATCAGATGGTTGGCCCGTGGCAGATCCCGGTGGCGAACTGCGCCGTGACCACCGCGAGCCTCAACAGCTATTACGGCGAAGCGATGGCGCTGGGGGAACGCACCCCGGTCGCGCTGCTGGACTTCGCGGCCTCTGCCCGTCTGGCGGTCGGTGAAGCGCTGACCAACATCGCCGCCACGCAGATTGGCGACATCAAACGTATCAAGCTCTCCGCAAACTGGATGGCCGCTGCCGGTCACCCAGGCGAAGATGCGGGCCTGTATGAAGCCGTGAAGGCGGTGGGTGAGGAGCTGTGTCCTGCCCTCGGCCTGACCATTCCGGTGGGCAAAGACTCCATGTCGATGAAAACCCGCTGGCAGGAAGGTAACGAGCAGCGCGAGATGACCTCCCCGCTGTCGCTGGTGATCACCGCGTTTGCCCGCGTGGAAGACGTGCGTCACACCGTTACGCCGCAGCTGGCGACCGAAGATAACGCCCTGCTGCTGATTGACCTGGGTAAAGGCCACAACGCGCTGGGCGCTACCGCGCTGGCGCAGGTTTACCGTCAGCTCGGCGATAAGCCAGCCGACGTGCGCGACGTGGCGCAACTGAAAGGCTTCTACGACGCCATCCAGGCGCTGGTGGCGCAGCGTAAGCTGCTGGCCTACCATGACCGTTCCGACGGCGGCCTGCTGGTGACGCTGGCAGAGATGGCCTTCACCGGCCACTGTGGGGTTGAAGCCAACATTGCAACGCTGGGCGAAGACCGTCTGGCGGCGCTGTTTAACGAAGAGCTGGGCGCCGTGATTCAGGTGCGTGCGGCAGATCGCGACGCGGTTGAAGCGATTCTGGCGCAGCACGGACTGGCTGACTGCGTGCACTATCTGGGGAAAGCCGTTCAGGGCGATCGCTTCGTCATTGAAGCTGACGGTCACGCCGTGTTCAGCGAAAGCCGCTCACGGCTTCGCATGTGGTGGGCAGAAACCACCTGGCAGATGCAGCGCCTGCGTGATAACCCGGAATGTGCCGATCAGGAGCACAACGCGAAGGCCAATGACCAGGATCCAGGCCTGAACGTGAAGCTCTCCTTCGACATCAACGACGACATCGCCGCGCCGTACATTGCGACCGGTGCGCGTCCGAAAGTGGCCGTGCTGCGCGAGCAGGGCGTTAACTCCCACGTTGAGATGGCTGCCGCCTTCCACCGCGCGGGCTTTGACGCTATCGACGTTCACATGAGCGACCTGCTGGCCGGACGTACCGGTCTGGAAGATTTCCAGGCGCTGGTGGCGTGCGGTGGTTTCTCCTACGGTGACGTGCTGGGAGCGGGCGAAGGCTGGGCGAAGTCCATCCTGTTCAACAGCCGCGTGCGTGACGAGTTCGAAACCTTCTTCCATCGTCCGCAGACCCTGGCACTGGGCGTGTGCAACGGCTGTCAGATGATGTCTAACCTGCGCGAGCTGATCCCGGGCAGCGAAGCCTGGCCGCGCTTTGTGCGTAACCAGTCCGATCGCTTCGAAGCGCGCTTTAGCCTGGTGGAAGTGACCCAGAGCCCGTCTCTGCTGCTGCAGGGGATGGTGGGTTCACAGATGCCAATCGCCGTTTCCCACGGTGAAGGTCAGGTCGAAGTGCGTGATGCCGCGCATCTGGCTCAGCTGGAGAGCAAAGGTCTGGTGGCGCTGCGCTTTGTCGATAACTTCGGCAAGGTCACCGAAACCTATCCGGCCAACCCGAACGGCTCCGCCAACGGTATTACGGCAGTGACCAGCGAAAGCGGTCGTGCGACCATCATGATGCCGCACCCGGAACGCGTGTTCCGCACCGTGAGCAACTCCTGGCACCCGGAAAACTGGGGCGAGGACAGCCCGTGGATGCGTATCTTCCGCAACGCGCGTAAGCAGCTGGGTTAAGTTTTAGCACCCTAACCCTTGTAGGCCCGGTAAGCGTTAGCGCCACCGGGCTTTTTTATGCGTGTCGCAAAATTGCGACAATCCCGCCTCGCGGGTGTCTCCAAAAGGTGACACTTAACGTGTTGATTTATATAGGTAGAAAAATCGTGGTCTAAAGGTGTTGTTAAATAGCGACACTTAGCCTGGAAATCATTCTGCCAACAAGTAATAGGTTGAATATATAAAACCTTTTTAATTCATCATGTTAATTTATTGTTTTGCATTCTGGCACGCCTGTTGCATAATATTAACCAGTGGCTCATTCACCTTCTTATGTCAGCCCCTTCGGGACGTGCTACATAAACTTCGAATGACGCACAAAAAGGTGCCTGCCGTCCAACTACTGATCATAGCGATGCTTTATCAGGCCAGGGCGAAACGTCGAGTTAGGCACCGCCTCATTCCATGACAAAGCCGGGTTTTTACCCGGCTTTGTTGTATCTGAAGGGCAGACTCAGTTACGCTCTGCGTAAACCCCCATTAAGAGAGTAATGCGTTGAAACGCTGGCCCGTTTTTCCCCGCTCCCTGCGACAGCTCGTCATGATGGCCTTCCTGCTGATCCTGCTGCCGTTGCTGATCCTTGCCTGGCAGGCGTGGCAAAGCCTGAACGCGCTGAGCGCGCAGGCGGCTTTAACCAACCGTACGACGCTCATTGACGCCCGGCGCAGTGAGGCCATGACCAACGCCGCCCTGGAGATGGAGCGCAGCTATCGTCAGTATTGCGTGCTTGACGATCGCACGCTGGAAAAGGTGTACCAGAGTCAGCGCAAGCGCTACAGCGAAATGCTGGACGCCCACGCGGGCGTATTGCCTGACGACAAGCTGTATCAGGCGTTACGTCAGGATCTGAACGATCTTGCGCAGCTGCAGTGCCACAATAGTGGACCCGATGCCGCCGCCGCCGCGCGCCTGGAAGCCTTCGCCAACGCTAACACCGAGATGGTGCAGTCAACCCGTACGGTGATTTTCTCTCGCGGCCAGCAGCTTCAGCAGGAGATCGCCGAGCGCGGCCAGTTCTTCGGCTGGCAGGCGCTGGTGCTGTTCCTCGTGAGCCTCGGGCTGGTTCTGCTCTTTACCCGCATGATCATCGGTCCGGTGAAGGGGATCCAGAGGATGATCAACCGCCTGGGGGAGGGGAAATCGCTCGGGGATACGGTCGCCTTTAAAGGTCCGCGCGAGCTGCGATCCGTAGGCCAGCGCATTATCTGGCTGTCCGAGCGCCTGGCGTGGCTTGAATCACAGCGTCATCAGTTCCTGCGCCATATCTCCCATGAGCTTAAAACGCCGCTCGCCAGCATGCGCGAAGGGACGGAACTGCTGGCGGACGAAGTGGCAGGGCCGCTTACGCCCGAACAGAAAGAAATTGTCGAGATCCTGGATAACAGCAGCCGCAATCTGCAGAAGCTGATTGAGCAACTGCTGGATTACAACCGCAAGCTGGCTGACGGGGCGGTTGTACTGGAAAACGTCGACATTGAACCGCTGGTGGATATGGTGATCTCCGCCCATAGCTTGCCAGCAAGAGCTAAAATGATGCATACCGGTGTAGAGCTGAATGCGCCGACCTGTCTCGCTGAACCCATGCTGCTAATGAGCGTGCTGGATAATCTTTATTCCAATGCGGTGCACTATGGTACTGAATCCGGTAACATTTATATCCGAAGCTATACGAAGGGTTCCCGGGTGTTTATAGACGTCGCTAACACCGGCACCCCGATCCCCGATGACGAAAAAACCATGATCTTCGAGCCCTTTTTCCAGGGGAGTCATCAGCGGAAAGGTGCGGTGAAAGGCAGTGGTCTGGGCTTAAGCATCGCCCGGGACTGCATACGACGCATGCAGGGTGAGCTAAACATTGCCACGGACGAACGTTCGGATGTTTGCTTCCGTATTGAACTGCCCCTGAGCCGGAAAAATCAATAAAATGAATCTATGTCTGGTGAGTATGTCACACGTCTTTTCCCGCGCCGTACGCGCGGTGTTTTCCCGCAGCACGCTTCGCCTGAGCCTGCCCTGTTTATTTCTGGCTGGGTGTGTTTCCCATGTGCCGCAAAGTGCGATTAGCGATAAACAAGAAGATAAATGGCCCGATAACCAACTGGCCGATTTCCTCTCAACCCGCTGTGACGACATCTGGAACCTGTCAGGGCATGACGTCGAAAGTAACCCGCTGTTCTGGCTGCGCGGGATAGATTGCGCCCAGCGTCTGGCGCCGGTTGACGCCCGCGCGAAAGCGGCGATGCTGGATGATGATACCTGGCAGGACGCGTTCAAGCGTGGGATTTTACTGGCGGATGCGAAAATCACTCCCGTCGAACGCCGCGCCAACGTGACCCGACTGGACACGTTTGTGGTCAACCTTCCGGTACAGATCCGCCCGGTATACCAGCTCTGGCGCGAGGGACAGACGCTACAGCTTCAGCTTTCTGAAGAGCGCTCCCGCTACAGCAAGCTGCAACAGTCAACCGATAGCGAGCTGGATACACTGCGCCAACAGCAGCAACATTTACGTACGCAGCTGGATACCACGACGCGTAAGCTGGAGAACCTGACCGATATCGAAAGACAGCTCTCGTCGCGTAAATATCAGCCGGGGAGTTCATCCGCTGCGCCGGACAGCGATACGCCGAAACAAGAGGATGTAAAGCATGACGAGCCGTAAACCAGCCCATCTCTTACTGGTGGATGACGATCCCGGTCTGTTAAAGCTGCTGGGGATGCGTCTGGTGAGTGAAGGCTACAGCGTCGTGACCGCGGAAAGCGGGCTGGAGGGGCTGAAAATTCTCAGCCGCGAGAAAATCGATCTGGTGATAAGCGACCTGCGGATGGATGAAATGGACGGCCTGCAGCTGTTTGCGGAGATCCAGAAGCAGCAGCCGGGGATGCCCGTGATTATCCTGACCGCGCACGGGTCGATCCCGGATGCGGTTGCCGCGACGCAGCAGGGGGTATTCAGCTTCCTGACCAAGCCGGTAGATAAAGACGCGCTGTATAAGGCAATCGACAGCGCGCTGGAACATGCCGCTCCGGCGGGGGATGAAGCGTGGCGGGAGCCTATCGTCACCCGTAGCCCCGTGATGCTGCGCCTGCTGGAACAGGCGAGGATGGTGGCGCAGTCTGACGTCAGCGTGCTCATCAACGGCCAGAGCGGAACCGGGAAAGAGATCCTCGCGCAGGCAATTCATAACGCCAGCCCGCGCAGCAAGAACGCCTTTATTGCGATTAACTGCGGCGCGCTCCCGGAGCAACTGCTTGAATCTGAACTGTTTGGTCATGCCCGCGGCGCATTCACCGGCGCGGTAAGCAGCCGTGAAGGGCTGTTCCAGGCGGCGGAAGGCGGCACGCTGTTCCTGGACGAGATTGGCGACATGCCCGCGCCGCTGCAGGTCAAGCTGCTGCGCGTGCTGCAGGAGCGCAAAGTGCGCCCGCTGGGCAGCAACCGCGATATCGATATTAACGTGCGCATTATCTCCGCTACCCACCGCGATCTGCCAAAAGTGATGGCCCGCAACGAGTTCCGCGAAGATCTCTACTACCGTCTGAACGTGGTCAACCTGAAGATCCCGGCGCTGGCCGAACGTGCGGAAGACATCCCGCTGCTGGCGAATCATCTTTTGCGTCAGGCTGCCGATCGCCATAAACCGTTCGTGCGCGCGTTTTCCACCGATGCGATGAAGCGGCTGATGGCCGCAAGCTGGCCGGGTAACGTGCGTCAGCTGGTCAACGTGATTGAGCAGTGCGTGGCGCTGACCTCCTCACCGGTCATCAGCGACGCGCTGGTGGAACAGGCGCTGGAAGGGGAGAACACGGCCTTGCCGACGTTTGCGGAAGCGCGTAACCAGTTCGAGCTGAACTATCTGCGCAAGCTGCTGCAGATCACCAAAGGCAACGTGACCCACGCGGCACGGATGGCCGGGCGCAACCGCACCGAGTTTTACAAGCTGCTCTCGCGTCACGAGCTGGAAGCGAACGATTTTAAAGAGTAGTACCGCAAAATTCGCCTGAATATGGTACTGTGAGCAATCGATTACGAGGCAGCTTACAGGCAAGAGTTTAAGGACCCACCATGAAAAAGATTGATGCGATTATTAAACCTTTCAAACTGGATGATGTGCGTGAAGCGCTGGCGGAAGTCGGCATCACCGGGATGACCGTGACGGAAGTGAAAGGTTTTGGTCGTCAGAAAGGTCACACCGAGCTTTACCGTGGCGCAGAATACATGGTCGACTTTCTGCCGAAAGTGAAAATTGAAATCGTGGTCAGCGACGATATCGTGGACACCTGTGTGGACACCATTATCCGCACGGCGCAAACCGGCAAAATTGGCGACGGTAAAATCTTCGTCTTTGACGTGGCGCGCGTGATCCGTATCCGTACCGGCGAAGAAGACGACGCCGCGATTTAACGTTCTTGCCGGGTGGCGCTGCGCTTACCCGGCCTACAAAACTCTTCGTAGGCCCGCGCAAGCGAAGCGCCGCCGGGCGATTACAGTACCTTATGCGGGCCGAAGCACTCGTAATGAATGCTGTCTTTGTTCACACCCAGCCCCACCAGCTGCTGCGCGGCATACTGCATAAACGCCACCGGCCCGCAGACGTAGAACTGCATGTCCGGCGCGCTAAACGCTCCTTCCATCTGGCTTAAATTCATCAGACCTTCGCTGTCAAACCGTGCGGCTGCGCGGTCTGCATCCGTCGGCAGGCGATACCAGGTGTGCGCGGTGAAACGCGGCAGGGAGGCCCCGAGCGTTTTCACCTCATCCGCAAAAGCGTGCACGTTGCCGTTCTCGGCGGCATGGAACCAGTTAACCTGTGCACCGTGGCGAGATTTTGCCAGCGTATCAAGCATCGCCAGCATTGGCGTCTGGCCGACGCCCGCAGAGATCAGCGTCACCGGGGTATTCGTGTCAACGGCCATGAAGAAGTCGCCCGCCGGCGCGGCCAGATGGACCACGTCGCCCACGTTCGCTTCGTTGTGCAGCCAGCTGGAAACCTGACCGCCGTCCTCACGCTTCACCGCAATGCGATAGCCTTTACCGTTTGGCTTGCGGGTAAGAGAATACTGACGGATCTCCTGATGCGGGAAACCTTCAGGCTTCAGCCACACGCCCAGATACTGCCCTGGCTGGTAACCGGCCACCGGTTGACCGTCCACCGGCTCAAACTCGAAGCTGGTGATTAACGCGCTGCGCGGGGTTTTCTCAACGATGCGGAACGCGCGGGTGCCTTCCCAGCCGCCGTTCTTGCTGGCGTTTTCGCTGTAAATCTGTGCTTCACGGTTGATAAACACGTTTGCCAGCACCCCGTAGGCTTTACCCCACGCGTCCAGCACCTCCTGGCCCGGGCTGAACATTTCGTCCAGGGTTGCCAGCAGGTGAGTGCCGACGATGGCGTACTGCTCGGGTTGGATCTGGAAGCTGGTATGTTTCTGCGCGATTTTTTCCACCGCGGGCAGCAACGCTGCCAGGTTTTCAATATTGCTGGCGTACGCCGCGATGGCGTTGAACAGCGCTTCACGCTGATCGCCGTTACGCTGGTTGCTCATGTTGAAAATTTCTTTGAGCTCCGGGTTGTGCGTGAACATGCGATCGTAGAAATGGGCGGTGAGTTTAGGGCCGGTTTGCACCAGCAGGGGAATGGTGGCTTTTACGGTAGCGATGGTTTGAGCGTCGAGCATGAGCGCATCCTTCTGATGTGACTTTAATGATGTATTTTAAATGCATCTTATAAAAAATACCCCTGCGTTGTAAATGGTTCTTTGCAAGATGAAAAATATGCATCACAAACCTGAAAAGAAATCCGCTGGAAAGGGCGAGAGCTTTATTCCTCAAACCCTTGCGTGGCGGGTAGGAAAACGTTTGCGTAAAATCGTTTGTCAAGACCTGTTATCACAGAACTAATCAGTTATACTGTTGCCCGTCGTCCAACAGGACTGCCTTTTCAGGCCAAAATTTACTTGTTAGCTGAGTCAGGAGATGCGGATGTTAAAGCGTGAAATGAACATTGCCGATTATGATGCCGAACTGTGGCAGGCTATGGAGCAGGAAAAAGTACGTCAGGAAGAGCACATCGAACTGATCGCCTCCGAAAACTACACCAGCCCGCGCGTCATGCAGGCGCAGGGTTCTCAGCTGACCAACAAATACGCTGAAGGTTACCCGGGCAAACGCTATTACGGCGGTTGCGAGTACGTTGATATCGTTGAGCAGCTGGCTATCGATCGTGCGAAAGCACTCTTTGGCGCTGACTACGCAAACGTGCAGCCGCACTCTGGCTCTCAGGCTAACTTCGCGGTCTACACCGCGCTGCTGCAGCCGGGCGATACCGTTCTGGGTATGAACCTGGCGCAGGGCGGCCACCTGACTCACGGCTCCCCGGTTAACTTCTCCGGTAAACTGTACAACATCATCCCTTACGGTATTGATGAGTCCGGTAAAATTGATTACGAAGACATGGCGAAGCAGGCTAAAGAGCACAAGCCGAAGATGATCATCGGTGGCTTCTCTGCTTACTCCGGTATCGTTGACTGGGCAAAAATGCGTGAAATCGCAGACAGCATCGGTGCTTACCTGTTCGTTGACATGGCGCACGTTGCGGGTCTGATCGCTGCAGGCGTTTACCCGAACCCGGTTCCACACGCTCACGTTGTGACCACCACCACCCACAAAACCCTGGCGGGTCCACGCGGTGGCCTGATCCTGGCGAAAGGCGGTGACGAAGAGCTGTACAAAAAACTGAACTCCGCGGTGTTCCCAAGCGCGCAGGGTGGCCCGCTGATGCACGTTATCGCGGCAAAAGCCGTCGCGCTGAAAGAAGCGATGGAGCCAGAGTTCAAGGTTTACCAGCAGCAGGTGGCTAAGAACGCCAAAGCGATGGTGGAAGTGTTCCTGAACCGTGGCTACAAAGTGGTTTCCGGCGGGACTGAAAACCACCTCTTCCTGCTGGATCTGGTTGATAAGAACCTGACCGGTAAAGAAGCTGACGCAGCCCTGGGCCGCGCTAACATCACCGTGAACAAAAACAGCGTGCCAAACGATCCGAAGAGCCCGTTCGTGACGTCCGGTATCCGTATCGGTTCTCCGGCCGTGACGCGCCGCGGCTTCAAAGAAGCAGAAGTGAAAGAGCTGGCTGGCTGGATGTGTGACGTTCTGGACAACATCAATGACGAAGCGGTTATCGAGCGCGTCAAAGGTAAAGTTCTGGATATCTGCGCACGCTTCCCGGTTTACGCATAATTCCTCTGCTTCGCAGAAATAAAAAAGGCCGCGCATGCGGCCTTTTTTTATGACTTAACGCCGGTCAAGGGAGATGGCGCCTGGCCCCACAATCGCCAGCAAAATAAAGGCGCCAGCAATACTGATATTCTTGTAGAAGTTAATCATATTCGGTACGACCGCATCACCGGTCATATCCCAGTAATGATGCCCAATCACCGCCGTTCCGAGAGTGTAGAACACAAACAGTACCGCGAGAGGACGGGTGAAAAACCCCAGTACGATCAGAATAGCGGCAGGCACTTCCATGACTACCGCAATAATGGCCGCCAGCATGGGCATCGGCGTTCCCAGCGAGGTCATGTATTGTACGGTGCCGCTAAACCCCGTCAGTTTTGGATAACCAAAGATAATAAACAGCACGACAAGTGCGATGCGGCCAATGAGCAGCAGCAGGTGACGTGACTGGCCGAAATCGAGATAACGTAGTGAGTTCATGGCAGAAAAACCTCTGCAAGTGGAGTAATTTAAACGTAATACATATTTCCATTCCCTGCCATAAGCCAGGCGACTGCACAAGATGTTAATTTTTCGTTAATTTATAGCAGGCTATCTACTTGCTTAATTTTTATATTCTCGCCAGACTATGGCCTCGATTTCGGGAGGGATTCATGGTCTTGCATTCCACGCGCTGGCTGGCGCTCAGTTATTTCACCTATTTCTTTAGCTACGGCATTTTTCTGCCCTTCTGGAGCGTCTGGCTCAAGGGTATCGGCCTGACGCCCGAGACCATCGGCGTCCTGCTGGGGGCCGGGCTGGTGGCGCGTTTCCTCGGCAGCCTGCTGATCGCCCCACGCGTCAGCGATCCCTCCTTACTGATCAAGGCCGTGCGTATTCTGGCTCTGTTGACGCTGGTCTTTGTGGTCTGCTTCTGGGTCAGCCACCAGTTTGCCTGGCTGATGGTGGTGATGGTTGGTTTTAACCTGTTCTTCTCACCGCTGGTGCCGCTGACGGATGCCCTGGCGAACACCTGGCAAAAGCAGATCACCATGGACTACGGTCGCGTGCGCCTGTGGGGTTCTATCGCCTTTGTGATTGGCTCGGCGCTGGTGGGGAAACTGGTCAGTCTTTACGATTACCGCGCCATTCTTGCCCTGCTGAGCATCGGTATTGCCTCGATGCTGCTGGGCATGCTGCTGCGACCGTCGGTGATGCCGCAAGGAGAAAGCCGCCATCAGGAGAGCGCTGGCTGGCCCGCATGGCGTAGCCTGGTCGCACAGAGCTGGCGTTTTCTGGCGTGCGTGTGCCTCCTTCAGGGGGCTCATGCGGCGTACTATGGTTTCAGCGCCATCTACTGGCAAGGCGCTGGATATTCCGCTTCCGCCGTGGGCTATCTGTGGTCGCTGGGCGTGGTGGCCGAAGTCATTATCTTTGCCCTGAGCAAAAAACTGTTCCGTCGCTTTGGCGCGCGTGACCTGCTGCTGCTTTCCGCCGTGTGCGGCGTGGCGCGCTGGGGGATTATGGGCTGGACGACCGATCTGCCGTGGCTGATTGTGGCGCAAATTCTTCACTGCGGCACCTTTACCGTGTGCCATCTGGCGGCCATGCGCTATATCGCTGCGCGCGAGGGCGGGGACGTGATTCGCCTGCAGGCCGTCTATTCGGCAGTGGCAATGGGGGGCAGTATCGCGATCATGACGGTCTTTGCAGGGTTCCTCTACCAGCATCTGGGGCATGGCGTGTTCTGGGTAATGGCTCTGGTGGCGCTACCGGCAATGTTTGTTCGACCGAAAGTGGCCGCACGCGCGTAACTACGATTCCAGCATGGCGCGAATATGTTCTTGCTGCTGCGCGTTCAGTGTCTCAACGGCATGGATCAACGGCGGCGAGAACAGCGGCAGGGCAGTCGGATAGGGGGTGATAACCAGCGCGGCTTCGCGCGGCGCTCCCTCTTTCTGAAAAGCCTGTAGCGTCAGATAGCGAATGTTGAGCGGCAGCAGCGTCAGCTCGCGAAGCTGCTGTTCGATCTGCTCCTCACTGGCTTTGTCTTCTCCCGTCAGCAGGATCACCTGTTTTTCATGCAGGTCGGTCTCCTGCATCAGCCAGGCCCCAAAAATCACCGCCACGAGGCTCATCTCTTCATCGGAAAAACGTAGCCCAAATTCCGCCTCCAGCTCAAACAGCGCCTCTTTCGTAGTGCGTAACAGTCGGGGATAAAGGCGGTGGATCTCCTCCGGCAGGCTGTTGTCGATGCCGATCTCAAACAGCGAACGGTCCAGCGCCTGAGCCAGATGGATATACAGCTGATCGGTCAGCCCTTGCTCATCGCTGAAGTTCATCCCCGTCTGGGAACGAAAACGGGCCACCATGCGCACGATGGCCCGGCGTAGACGCTGATCCTGCTGGTGCTTATCAAGCACCGGATCGGGCGTGCGGAGCATCATAAACAGCAGCGCCAGAAACAGCTGTTCATCTCCGTGAGCACCCTGCGGGACGCGCCGTCTCCAGTGGCGCACGATCTCCTGCGCCGTAAAATACTCCCCTCTTGACTGGGTCCAGCTGCGCTGAACGTGGGAAAACTGCGGCGTATTCCCGAGCTGGTGCTGAATAAGGCAGTATTGCAGATAGAGCTGTAAAAACTGGACGTCGCGGCATTCAAACTGGCGCTGGAGCTTGCGTGAGCAGAAGCCGATCAGCGCCCGCAGGTTCGCATCGTCGTAAAGCGGGCGCGCGATGCCGTGTTGTTTAAGCGCGGTTTTTAATGCGGGGGTAAACTGGTGCGAGACGAACTGCGGGCAAAGCCGTAGCGCCCGGCGCAGCCAGTGCAGCAGGCATAAACGCTGATTCAGGGCTGTGCCTTCAATCCGGTAGCAGCCGTCGTGGTGCGTAACGATATCCAGCCGGTGATAGCGCTGGATTTCATCGCGCGTCTCGGCTATATCTTGCCGTGCCATCGCGTCGTCCACGCCGTTGGCAGCGATTATGCTCTGTGCGGTGACGGCAGCATCGGGCAGGTAAAGCATCAAAAGCACCTGGCAGCGGCGCTGCGAACTGGAAAGCACAGATGGAATTTCAAGCGTCGTCATCATCTGTCGGGTATCCAGTGTGAATGTTTGATAAGAATAGCTAAAGGATGAGCGCTGAAAAGCGCGCCGGCAGGCCTTTCACTCAGGATTGCTGGGGAACATCACAGAATTTTTGACGTGAGGAATTGATGCAAACAGTTAAACAATGTGCGATGGCGTTATTTTTGGCGGTTATCAGCTTAGCTGCCAGCGCACATCCTCACAGCTTTATTGACCTCAAAACCGAGCTGGTCACCGACGGTACGCAATTGAGCGGCCTGAAAATGCGCTGGACGATGGATGAAATCACCTCGTCTGACCTGCTCTATGACGCGGGAAACGCGAAGCCCGGTGACGAAATCTGGAAAAAGCTGGCAGCGGAAGTGATGGCCAACGTGCTCGGCCAGCACTACTTCACCGAGTTCTGGCATAACGGCCAAAAGGTCAAATTTCTGAACCGACCAACGGAATACGGGATGACGCGTGAAGGGCACCAGGCGGTGCTGACGTTCGTGCTTCCGCTGGCGCATCCCCAGCCGCTGGCCGGGCAAACGTACACGTTTTCCACTTTTGATCCCACTTACTATGTTGATATGCGCTATGACAAAGACAGCGACGTACGGCTGCCGGACGCGCTGCAAAAAAGCTGCAAAATTGGCGTTCATACCCCGAAGCCCAGCGAAGAGATGCTGAACTTTGCGGTCTCACTCGACAAGGACGATGCCCCACCCGAGGATATGGAATTGGGTAAACAGTTCGCACAGGAGGTGACGTTACAATGTCAGTGATCTCCTCTCCGTTTCGGAAACCTCGCCGCTGGCTGCATCTCTGGCCGCTGGCGCTCTTTTTGCTGTTAGCGGTTTGCGGCGCGCTGTGGCTATGGCAGGCCTGGCCGCAGGTCATGATGAAAAGCATTATCTGGCAGCGTGAGGTCAACCAGCAGATGAGCGGACTGCTGAAGGCGGTGGCGGAGAACCCGACCAAAGCGGGCGGATCCCTGCTGGCGTTCAGTTTTGTCTATGGCGTTCTGCACGCGCTGGGGCCGGGGCACGGCAAAATCGTGATTACGACCTGGCTCGCCACCCATCCGTCAAAGCTGAAATCGAGCATCGGCCTGACGCTGGCCTCCTCGCTGCTGCAGGGCGGCGTGGCGATTGCGCTGGTCGCTGTTGTGCTTTCACTTTTGCAGCTTCCGGCGCGCCAGCTGCACATGAGCAGCTTCTGGCTGGAGAAGGGCAGCTATGCGCTGGTGGGCGTGCTGGGGCTGATCCTCTGCTGGCGGGCGCTGAAAAAACTGCGCACGCTGCTGAAAAAGCCCACGTTCAAATCCTTTACGCCGCACCACGTTCATGATGAACACTGCGGCTGCGGTCATCAGCATCTGCCCACGCAGGAACAATTACAAAACGGCGACGACTGGCGCGCCCGGCTGATGATTATTCTCTCGATGGGGATGCGCCCTTGCTCGGGTGCCATCATGGTGCTGCTGTTCAGTAAGGTGATTGGCGTGTTCGGCTGGGGCATGCTGTCCGCGCTGGCGATGGCGGCAGGAACCTCCCTCACCATTTCGTCTTTAGCGCTGCTGGTTCACAGCTTCCGTCAGCTGGCGGTCAAACTCAGCGGCAGTAAAACGCCGGTGCTGTGGCGACAGATAGGGTGGACAACGCTTGCGCTGGCGGGGGGAGTGATTCTGCTGGTGGCGGCGGTGACGATGTGGATGAGTGCGGTACCGGTGGGAAGGGGATTGCGACCTTTCTAGCGTACTGAGGGATTTTGTAGGCCCGGTAAGCGTAGCGCCACCGGGCTTAACAAACTGGATTAACGCTTCAGCGCATCGCTCAGTTCATCACGCATGTTGGCCAGCATGGCTTTAACAACGCGTGGGTTACCCGCAACAATGTTGCCGGTAGACATATAGTTATGGCCGCCGGTGAAGTCGCACACAATGGCGCCTGCTTCACGCGCGATCAGCTCGCCCGCAGCAAAATCCCATGGCTTCAGTGAAAGTTCGAAGTAACCGTCAACGCGGCCGGTGGCAACGTAGGCCAGATCCAGCGCAGCAGAACCGGTGCGACGGAAGTCTGCGCATTCGGTGAACAGTTTGCCCAGGATATTCATATAGGTGGTCGCGTGCTGTTTCGCCTTGAACGGGAAACCGGTCGCCAGGATGGTGCCGTCCAGATCGCGTGCGTTGCTGCAGCGCAGACGGTAGCCGTTCAGCTGCGCGCCCTGACCGCGGGTCGCGGTGAACAGTTCGTTACGCATTGGATCGTACACAACGGCGACTTCAGTACGGCCTTTAATGCGTACTGCGATAGACACAGAGAAGTGTGGCAGGCGTTTAACGAAGTTGGTGGTGCCATCCAGTGGATCGATAACCCATTGAACATCCTGATCGGTACCTTCATGTTCACCGCTTTCTTCGGTGATGATGGTGTGCTGTGGGTAAGATTTGCGGATCGTTTCGATAATAATCGCTTCTGCGGCTTTATCGACGTTTGTCACGAAATCATTGCTGCCTTTCTGGCTGGTTTCTACGGAGTCTGGCGTTTCGTAGTGTTTGGCAATTACATTACCCGCCTTGCGCGCTGCGCGCACGGCGATGGTCAGCATCGGATGCATCGGTCTCTCTCACTGGATGTTAAAGAACAGGAAAATCGGCGCAGAGTATAGCAGCGGGATCGGATTATGTCTCCCGTTTATGATAATATGCCCGAATATTCTTCAGACACTGAATTCAGACATTAAAAATTATGCTGCAAAACATTCGAATTGTGCTGGTCGAAACATCGCATACCGGCAACATGGGCTCCGTTGCCCGCGCTATGAAAACCATGGGCTTAACGAACCTGTGGCTGGTTAACCCGCTGGTGAAGCCAGACTCGCAGGCCATCGCCCTGGCGGCCGGGGCCAGCGACGTGATCGGCAATGCCCAAATCGTCGATACCCTTGACGAAGCGCTGGCCGGCTGCAGCCTCGTTGTCGGTACCAGCGCGCGTTCGCGCACGCTGCCGTGGCCAATGCTCGATCCGCGTGAATGCGGCCTGAAAAGTGTCTCGGAAGCAGAACAGGCACCGGTTGCGCTGGTATTTGGCCGCGAGCGCGTTGGCCTGACCAACGACGAACTGCAGAAGTGCCACTACCACGTGGCGATTGCCGCCAACCCGGAGTACAGCTCGCTGAACCTGGCGATGGCGGTGCAGGTTATCGCCTATGAAGTGCGTATGGCGTGGCTGGCAACGCAGGAAAAAGCGGTTGAGCCTAAAGAAGAGACGGCTTACCCGCTGGTGGACGACCTTGAGCGTTTCTACGGTCACCTGGAGCAGACGCTGCTCTCAACCGGCTTTATCCGCGAAGGCCACCCGGGTCAGGTGATGAATAAGCTGCGCCGTCTGTTCACCCGCGCGCGTCCGGAAAGCCAGGAGCTGAACATCCTGCGCGGGATCCTGGCGTCGATTGAGCAGAAGAATAAAGAGTAGTGCCGATTTCCCCCTCTCCCTGTGGGAGAGGGTCGGGGTGAGGGCATCAGGCCTCACCTATGTTATGAAGGCACAGAAGGTTAAATACCTGACTAAAACAGTCAAGTAAATAGTTGACCATTTTAGTCAGGAATGTCAGACTTGGCCCTGCTATGCAATACCCCATTTTACAATAAAAAACCCCGGGCAGGGGCGAGTTTGAGGTTAAGTAAGACATGAGACTGACATCTAAAGGGCGTTATGCCGTGACCGCGATGCTGGACGTTGCGCTCAACTCCGAAGCGGGCCCGGTTCCGTTGGCTGATATTTCTGAACGACAAGGGATCTCCCTCTCTTATCTGGAACAGCTGTTCTCCAGACTGCGTAAAAATGGACTGGTTTCCAGCGTTCGTGGCCCAGGCGGCGGTTATCTGCTGGGTAAAGACGCGGGCAGTATTGCAGTTGGCGAAGTGATCAGCGCCGTTGACGAATCCGTTGACGCGACCCGTTGCCAGGGTAAAGGCGGCTGCCAGGGCGGCGATAAGTGCCTGACCCACGCGCTGTGGCGCGATCTGAGCGACCGTCTGACCGGCTTCCTGAACAACATCACCCTCGGTGAGCTGGTGAATAACCAGGAAGTTCTGGACGTATCGGGCCGTCAACACGGCCATGATTCCCAACGCAGCACCCGCGCGCAGGACGCTATCGACGTCAAATTACGCGCGTAATAAAACGATAAGTATTTCAGAATCAGGCCGGGGCGAAGACTCGCCCCGTGTACTCGGTCGTACATCCAGCCGGTTGCCTGATTCCTTGCATTGAAGCGATGTACGGAGTTTATAGAGCAATGAAATTACCGATTTATCTCGACTACTCCGCAACCACGCCGGTGGACCCGCGTGTTGCCGAGAAAATGATGCAGTGTCTGACCCTGGACGGAAACTTTGGTAACCCAGCTTCCCGTTCACACCGTTTTGGCTGGCATGCTGAAGAGGCGGTCGATATCGCCCGTAATCAGATTGCTGACCTGGTGGGTGCCGACCCGCGTGAGATTGTTTTCACCTCCGGTGCGACCGAATCCGACAACCTGGCGATCAAAGGTGCAGCCAACTTTTATCAGAAAAAAGGCAAGCACATCATCACCAGCAAAACCGAACACAAAGCCGTGCTGGACACCTGCCGTCAGCTGGAGCGTGAAGGGTATGAAGTCACCTACCTGGCGCCACAGAGCAACGGCATTATCGATCTGAAAGAGCTCGAAGCGGCCATGCGTGATGACACCATTCTGGTCTCCATCATGCACGTCAACAACGAAATCGGCGTGGTACAGGACATCGCGACCATCGGCGAAATGTGCCGCGCGCGCGGCATCATCTACCACGTGGACGCGACCCAGAGCGTGGGCAAACTGCCTATCGACCTGAGCCAGCTGAAAGTGGACCTGATGTCCTTCTCCGGCCACAAAATCTATGGCCCGAAAGGGATTGGCGCGCTGTACGTGCGTCGTAAGCCACGTATCCGCATCGAAGCGCAGATGCACGGTGGCGGTCACGAGCGCGGCATGCGTTCCGGTACGCTGCCTGTTCACCAGATCGTGGGCATGGGTGAAGCCTACCGCATTGCAAAAGAAGAGATGGAAACCGAGATGGCACGCCTGCGCACGCTGCGTAACCGTCTGTGGGACGGCGTGAAGGATATGGAAGAAGTGTATCTGAACGGCGATCTCGAGCAGGGCGCACCGAACATCCTCAACGTCAGCTTCAACTATGTTGAAGGCGAGTCGCTGATCATGGCGCTGAAAGACCTGGCGGTTTCTTCCGGTTCTGCCTGTACGTCTGCAAGCCTTGAGCCATCCTACGTGCTGCGTGCGCTGGGTATGACTGACGAGCTGGCACACAGCTCTATCCGTTTCTCTTTAGGTCGTTTCACTACCGAAGAAGAGATTGACTACACCATCAAGCTGGTTCGTAACTCCATTGGCCGTCTGCGCGACCTTTCTCCACTGTGGGAAATGTTCAAGCAGGGCGTGGATCTGAACAGCATTGAATGGTCACATCACTAATCGGTACATAAGGAGAATTCAATCATGGCATACAGCGAAAAAGTCATCGATCATTACGAAAACCCACGCAACGTTGGCTCTTTTGACAACAGCGATGAATCTGTTGGTAGCGGCATGGTCGGTGCGCCAGCGTGTGGCGACGTGATGAAGTTGCAGATTAAAGTCAACAATGAAGGTATCATTGAAGACGCGCGCTTCAAGACCTACGGCTGCGGTTCTGCTATCGCGTCCAGCTCCCTGGTCACCGAATGGGTGAAGGGCAAGTCTCTGGACGAAGCACAGGCAATCAAGAACACGGATATTGCTGAAGAACTCGAACTGCCACCGGTGAAAATTCACTGCTCAATTCTGGCAGAAGACGCGATCAAAGCCGCCATTGCGGATTACAAAAGCAAACGTGAAGCAAAATAATTGAGGTTTGAGTATGTCGATTACCCTTAGCGACAGCGCTGCCGCGCGAGTAAGCTCTTTTCTGGCGAACCGTGGTAAAGGCTTTGGCCTGCGACTGGGCGTACGTACCTCCGGCTGTTCTGGTATGGCTTACGTACTGGAGTTTGTTGACGAACCGGCGTCTGACGACACCGTGTTTGAAGACAAGGGCGTGAAGGTGGTGGTCGATGGCAAAAGCCTGCAATTCCTCAACGGCACTCAGCTGGACTTCGTTAAAGAAGGCCTGAACGAAGGGTTCAAATTCACGAACCCGAACGTCAAAGACGAGTGTGGTTGCGGCGAAAGCTTCCACGTTTAACCGCGCGTCATCCGAAACCCCACCGTGGCGTTACCCGCTACGCGTGGGGTTTGTTTTAACAGGCTACCCCTGAGATTGTTATGGATTACTTCACTCTCTTCGGACTACCCGCTCAATACCCGATTGATCTCCAGGCGTTGACGATCCGTTTTCAGGATCTGCAGCGTCAGTACCATCCGGACAAATTCGCGAGCGGTACTCAGGCAGAGCAGCTGGCTGCGGTTTCCCACTCTGCCACCATCAACCAGGCCTGGCAGACGCTGCGCCATCCGCTGGCGCGTGCTGAATATCTGCTCTCGCTCCACGGTTTTGATCTGGCGAGCGAACAGCATACCGTGCGCGACACGGCGTTTCTGATGGAGCAGCTGGAGCTTCGCGAAGAGCTCGATGAGATTGAACAGGCCAAAGACGAAGCGCGTCTGGAAAGCTTCATCACGCGCGTGAAGGGCATGTTCGATACCCGCCATCAGCAGATGGTGGAGCAACTGAACAACGAGACCTGGGAAGTGGCGGCAGATACTGTGCGCAAACTCCGTTTTCTCGATAAACTGCGAAGCAGTGCTGAACAACTCGAAGAAAAGCTGCTCGATTTTTAATTTCGGAAGCAATTATGGCCTTATTACAAATTAGTGAGCCTGGCTTAAGTGCCGCACCGCACCAGCGTCGTCTGGCGGTGGGTATCGATCTGGGCACCACCAATTCCCTCGTGGCGACCGTGCGCAGCGGCCAGGCGGAAACGCTGGCTGACGAGCAGGGGCGCCATCTGCTGCCTTCCGTGGTCCACTACCAGCAGCAGGGTCACGCGGTAGGCTATGACGCCCGCGCTAATGCCGCGCGCGATCCGGCGAATACCATCAGCTCCGTCAAGCGCATGATGGGCCGCTCGCTGGCCGATATTCAGACCCGCTACCCGCACCTGCCGTATCAGCTGCAGGCAAGTGAAAACGGCCTGCCGATGATTGCGACCGCGGCCGGTCTGCTGAACCCGATTCGTGTTTCTGCTGACATCCTCAAAGCGCTGGCTGAGCGCGCTACGGCAACGCTCGGTGGCGATCTGGACGGCGTGGTGATCACCGTTCCTGCCTACTTTGACGATGCGCAGCGTCAGGGCACCAAAGACGCCGCGCGTCTGGCGGGCCTGCATGTGCTGCGTCTGCTGAACGAACCGACGGCGGCGGCGATTGCCTACGGCCTCGATTCCGGTCAGGAAGGGGTGATCGCGGTTTACGATCTTGGCGGCGGGACGTTTGATATCTCTATCCTGCGCCTGAGTCGCGGGGTGTTTGAAGTGCTGGCGACCGGCGGGGATTCCGCGCTGGGCGGTGATGACTTCGACCATCTGCTGGCGGACTACATCCGCGAGCAGGCGGGCATCAGCGATCGCAGCGATGCGCGCGTACAGCGTGAACTGCTGGATGCGGCCATCGACGCCAAAATCGCCCTGAGCGATGCGCAGACGGTTACCGTCAATGTTGCGGGCTGGCAGGGTGAGATCTCTCGCGATCAGTTCAGCGATCTGATCGCCCCACTGGTGAAACGCACCCTGCTGGCCTGCCGTCGCGCATTGAAAGATGCGGGCGTTGAGGCGAACGAGGTGCTGGAAGTGGTCATGGTGGGCGGTTCGACCCGCGTGCCGCTGGTGCGTGAGCGCGTGGGCGAATTCTTTGGCCGCACGCCGCTGACTTCCATCGACCCGGACAAAGTGGTTGCCGTAGGTGCCGCGATCCAGGCCGATATTCTGGTTGGCAACAAGCCGGACAGCGAAAT
This sequence comes from Enterobacter sp. SGAir0187, assembly GCF_002952735.2. Taxonomy (NCBI): domain Bacteria; kingdom Pseudomonadati; phylum Pseudomonadota; class Gammaproteobacteria; order Enterobacterales; family Enterobacteriaceae; genus Enterobacter; species Enterobacter sp. SGAir0187. The sequence continues at coordinate 3,767,613 of NZ_CP025034.2, forward strand.
GCTGCTGCTGGATGTCATCCCGCTGTCGCTGGGCTTAGAAACCATGGGTGGCCTGGTGGAGAAAGTCATCCCGCGTAACACCACCATTCCGGTGGCGCGCGCGCAGGAGTTCACCACCTTTAAAGACGGCCAGACCGCGATGTCCATCCACGTGATGCAGGGCGAACGCGAGCTGGTGCAGGACTGCCGTTCTCTGGCGCGCTTTGCGCTGCGCGGCATCCCGGCGCTGCCTGCGGGCGGGGCGCATATTCGCGTCACCTTCCAGGTGGACGCCGACGGTCTGCTGAGCGTCACGGCGATGGAAAAATCGACCGGCGTGGAATCGTCCATCCAGGTGAAGCCGTCCTACGGCCTGACCGATGGTGAAATCGCCTCCATGATTCAGGACTCAATGAGCTACGCCGAGCAGGATGTGAAGGCGCGTATGCTGGCGGAACAAAAAGTGGAAGCCGCACGCGTGCTGGAGAGCCTGAACGGCGCGCTCGCTGCCGACGCCGCGCTGTTAAGCGCCGCTGAGCGTCAGGTGATTGACGAGGCTGCCGCGCGCTTACGCGCAGTCGCCGAAGGTAATGACGCTGACGCAATAGAAGAAGCCATTAAAAACGTTGATAAACAAACCCAGGACTTTGCTGCTCGCCGCATGGACAAATCTGTCCGCGTCGCGCTGAAAGGCCAGTCCGTGGACGAGGTTTAATATGCCAAAGATTGTAATTTTGCCTCATGCGGACCTCTGTCCGGATGGCGCTGTTCTGGAAGCGAAGACCGGTGAAACCATTCTCGATGTTGCCCTGCGTGCAGGTATCGAAGTGGAACACGCCTGTGAAAAATCCTGTGCCTGCACCACCTGCCACTGCATCGTGCGTGAAGGTTTTGACTCTCTCGCCGAGAGCACCGAAGACGAAGACGACATGCTGGATAAAGCATGGGGTCTGGAGCCAGACAGCCGCTTAAGCTGCCAGGCTGCGGTGACCGATGAAGATCTGGTCGTGGAATTCCCACGCTATACCATCAACCACGCACGCGAGCATTAATATGGGACTGAAGTGGACAGACAGCCGTGAAATCGGCGAAGCGCTCTACGACGCGAACCCGGATCTCGATCCGAAGACCGTACGATTCACCGACATGCACCAGTGGATCTGCGATTTAGAGGATTTCGACGACGATCCAAACGCATCCAATGAAAAAATTCTGGAGGCGATTCTGTTAGTCTGGTTAGATGAAGCAGAATAAATAACAAAACGGGCTGCCTTCAGGCGGCCCGTTTGCTAGTTGCTAATAAGGAAAAATAAAATGACCGAAGCGATGAAGATTACGCTCTCTACGCAGCCCGCCGACGCGCGCTGGGGCGAGAAAGCCAGCTACAGCATCAACAACGACGGTATTACCCTGCACCTGACGGGCAACGATGATTTGGGCCTGATCCAGCGCGCCGCGCGTAAAATTGACGGGCTGGGCATTAAGCATGTCTCCCTGGAAGGCGAAGGCTGGGACACCGACCGCAGCTGGGCATTCTGGGCAGGCTACAAAGGCCCAAAAGGCACCCGCAAAATTGAGTGGGCAAACCTCGACGAAGCCGGTCAGAAAGAGCTGGAAAGCCGCCTGAAAATTATCGACTGGGTGCGCGACACCATCAACGCTCCGGCGGAAGAGTTAGGCCCTGAGCAGCTGGCGCAGCGCGCCGTTGATCTCCTGTGCGGCGTGGCGGGCGACAAGATGTCCTACCGCATCACCAAGGGTGAAGACCTGCGCGAGCAGAACTACATGGGTATCCACACCGTGGGCCGCGGCTCCGAGCGTCCACCGGTGCTGCTGGCGCTGGACTACAACCCAACCGGCGATAAAGACGCCCCTGTCTTTGCCTGCCTGGTGGGTAAAGGCATTACCTTCGACACCGGCGGCTACAGCCTGAAGCAGAGCGCGTTCATGGACTCCATGAAGTCCGACATGGGCGGCGCGGCCACCATCACCGGCGCGCTGGCGTTTGCCATCACCCGCGGTCTGAAAAAGCGCGTGAAGCTGTACCTGTGCTGCGCGGACAACATGGTCAGCGGTAACGCCTTCAAGCTGGGCGACATCATTCGCTACCGCAACGGCAAAAACGTTGAGGTGATGAACACTGACGCCGAAGGCCGTCTGGTGCTGGCCGATGGCCTGATCGACGCGTCTGCCCAGAAGCCTGAGCTGATCATCGACATGGCGACTCTGACCGGTGCGGCGAAAACCGCGCTGGGTAACGACTACCACGCGCTGTTCAGCTTTGACGACAAGCTGGCAGCACGCCTGCTGGCCAGCGCCGCGGCGGAAAACGAACCGTTCTGGCGTCTGCCGCTGGCCGAGTTCCACCGTAGCCAGCTGCCGTCCAACTTTGCCGAGCTGAACAACACCGCCAGCGCGGCGTACCCGGCGGGGGCAAGCACCGCAGCAGGGTTCCTGTCTCACTTTGTTGAGAACTACCACGAGGGCTGGCTGCACATTGACTGCTCCGCAACGTACCGCAAAGCGGCGGTTGAGCAGTGGTCCGCGGGTGCGACCGGTCTGGGCGTGCGTACCGTGGCGAACCTGCTGACGGCTGAGTAATCCTCATTGCCCTCACCCTAACCCTCTCCCACGGGGAGAGGGGATGGTTTGCTCCCTCTCCCTTGAGGGAGAGGGCCGGGGTGAGGGGGAAATGCATCATCTGGAATTGTTATGTCAGATACCAAAAACGAATTAGAGACTCTGCTGGAACAGGCGGCGACCGAGCCCGCCCACCGTCCGGCCTTTTTCCGCACGCTGCTGGAGTCCACCGTCTGGGTGCCGGGTACCGCCGCGGAAGGTGAACAGGTCGTGGAAGACAGCGCGCTGGATCTGCTGCACTGGGAGAAAGACGACGGCACGTCGGTGATTCCGTTCTTCACCTCGCTGGAAGCGCTGCAGGAAGCGGTTGAAGACGAACAGGCGTTCGTGGTGATGCCGGTGCGTACCTTGTTTGAAATGACGCTCGGCCAGACGCTGTTCCTCAACGCCAAGTTGCCGACCGGGAAAGAGTTTACGCCGCGTGAAATCAGCCACCTGATTGGCGAAGAGGGCAACCCGCTCAGCACGCAGGAAGTGCTGGAAGGGGGCGAAACGCTGCTGCTGTCTGAAGTGGCCGAGCCGCCCGCGCAGATGATTGATTCCCTGACGACGTTGTTCAAAACGCTCAAGCCCGTCAGGCGCGCGTTTCTCTGCTCCATCAAAGAGCGCGCGGACGAAAAGCCGGTGCTGTTGATCGGTATTGAAGCCGATGGCGATTTCGACGAGATCGTTCAGGCGGCGGGCAGCGTGGCGACCGACACGCTACCGGGCGATGAACCAATTGATATCTGTCAGGTGAAAAACGGTGAGAAGGGCATCAGCCACTTTATTACCGAGCACATCACGCCGTTCTATGAGCGTCGCTGGGGGGGCTTCCTGCGCGATCTCAAAACCAACCGCATCATCTGATTTCAGCGGGGTGAATATCACCCCGTTGCTTCCAGCAGCAGTAAATCCATCAGCAGCACCAGATTCGACTCAAACGACGTCACCCCTGCGGCTTCGGCAGCGAAGTGTACCGCTTCGTCATAGAGCGCAAAGTGCACGTCGGCCATCTCCGCCAGCGTGTTGGCCGAGGCGCGGGTAAACGCGACGATGGTCATGCCGACGTTTTTGGCAATCCGCGCTTTATCCAGCACCTGCTCCGTTTCGCCGCTGCGCGAGACGGCAATAAACACCTGATAGCGCGCGGCGTTGCTGAGGAAAATATTCCTGCTGTCCCCCGGCCCGGAGATAAACGCCGTTTTACCCAGCACCTGCAGCTTCTTGGTCAGGTACTCCGCAAACAGATAAGAGAACCCGGCCCCGTAGAGAAAGAAACTCTCTTTCTGGCGCAGCAGGTTAGCAAACTGCTGGCGTTTGTCCTGGGTGACCCACTGAAAGGTGTGCTGATAGTTGGCGATAAACTGATTAAACAGCGCCGGGAGCTCAGGGGGCGATTGCCCCTGAACGGCAATGTGCGGCGTGTCGGTGAGCAGCTGCTTGCAGTGCCAGATAAACTCGCTAAAGCCGCTGAAACCCAGCTTCTGGCACAGCCGCATAATGGTGGCGGTAGAAACGAACGTCGCCTGCGCCAGCTCGCGAACCGTAATATTGCCCACCAGCAGCGGATGCTCCGTGAGGTGGGCGAGGACGCGATACTCCGCGCGGGTCAATGACGCTCCGCGCGTTAACAGCGTGGCCAGGCGGTTATCCATTATTTTGCGGGTTCGACAGGCAGATCGTCTCGCGCACCCCATTCGCTCCAGGCGCCGTCGTAGATCGTGACGTCGCTTATGCCGAGCGTGGCGAGTGCCAGAATGACCACGCAGGCCGTTACGCCGGAACCGCAGCTGGCAATCACTGGACGATGCAAATCAACCCCTGCCCGGTCAAAAATGGCGCGCAGTTCGTCAGTAGTTTTCAGCTCGCCCTCAAAAACCAGATCGCCCCACGGCACGTTCAGCGCGCCCGGAATATGTCCGCGCTTCAGCCCCGGACGCGGTTCATCCGCTTCGGCATTGAAGCGAGGAGCAGGGCGGGCATCGACGATTTGCGCCGTTTTTTCATGGCTCACGACCAGCACGTCGGTCAGGCGTTTTACCACGTGGGTGTCAAAGGTCGCGTCGAATTCACCTTCCGGCAGCGTGACATCACCCTGCTGAAGCGGCAGCTCGTCGCGCTTCCAGCCCGCCAGCCCACCGGCAAGAATCGAGACTTTTTCCACGCCGAAGTTTTTCAGCATCCACCACGCGCGCGGCGCGGAGAAGAGGTTACCTTCATCATAGACAACGAGGTGTTTGTCTTTGCTGATGCCCAGCTCGCGCATCGCCACGGAAAACGCTTCCGGGCGCGGCAGCATGTGCGGCAGGGGAGAGGTGTGATCGGAGAGGGCTTCAATATCAAAAAAAACCGCACCCGGCAGATGCCCGGCACGGTATTCACCGGGCACATCACGATGCTCTTGTCCCGGAGGGGCCATACGCGCGTCGATAATCTGAACTTCCGGATCGTCGCCGTGCTCAATCAGCCAGTCGGCAGCGACAAAATATGAGGTGGACATGGGTTGCCTCCATTCTTTTCCGTAAAAAAGGATTGTCGGTGTTTTTTCTGACACCGACAAGCAAACCACGTTCAACTCGCGAGCAAGCCCCTATTTTTTTACCGGTTCGCCGTCCTGCCAGGCTTTTTGCAGCGCTGGCCAGTAGTCGCGGTTGGCCTCGATCATCTCATCCAGAATGGCTTTTGCATGTTCCATGGTTGGCACGGTGCGGTTGAGGGTAAACGCCTGCAAGGCTTTCTCATAGCTGCCTTCGATAGTCGCCTCCACCAGCAGCTGTTCAGAGGCGAGCTGCTGTTGCAAAAGCGTCTGATGAAACAGCGGCACCTGACCAATACGGACAGGCTCCGGCCCTTCGGAGGTGATATAAGCGGGCACTTCTACCACGGCATCGTAAGGCAGGTTGGTAATCGCCCCGCGGTTTTCCACCATCACCAGATGGCGGCTTCTCAGGTTAAAGGCCAGCGAACAGGCCACATCGACGATAAACTCGCCGTGGACGCCCACGTGGAAGGCATCCGGCAGGATCCCGGTGCGCTTGTATTCTTCAGCTGCGGCGAACAGCTTTTTCTCGCGCCCGTCCATCACTTCATTGGCGCGGGTATAGTCCGGGTTCTGATGCTCCACAATCTGGTTCGGCATCAGGTAATACTGCAGATACGGATTCGGCAGATACTCCGGGAAGTTGTCCATGATCGGCTTAATGTTGCGCCAGGTTTTCACCCACGACGGATCCGAGTGCTGCGGGTCGGTTTTGGCGGCATCTTCCGTCAGCAGGCCAAACTTCGCGATATGTTTGCGTAGCTCCGGTAATTTGTCCTCGCCGTCCACCAGCACGCGGGTAAACCAGCCGAAGTGGTTCAGGCCAAAGTAGTCCACCTCCAGTTTGCGACGATCGACACCCAGAATGGCCCCCATATTACGCATCGCCGCGACCGGCATATCGCAGATGTTCAGCACCCGCGCATTTGGCCGCAGGCGGCGCACGCCCTCCGCGACGATCGCCGCCGGGTTGGAGTAGTTCACGATCCAGGCTTTTTCATGCGCGTAGCGATCGACCAGATCGATAAGCTCCACCATCGGCAGGATGGTGCGCAGACCGTACGCCAGCCCGCCGGGTCCGCACGTTTCCTGGCCGACCACGCCGTGACGCAGCGGGATCTTCTCATCCTGCTCGCGCATTTTATACTGGCCGACGCGCATCTGGGCGAAGACGAAATGCGCGCCGCTGAAGGCCACTTCCGGGTCACTGGTGACGGTAAATTTGATGCGCTGACTGTGGTCGCGAATGACCTTCTCGACGACGGGCGCAATGGTGTTCTGACGCGCCTCGTCGATATCATAGAGGCGGATTTCGGCCAGCGGGAAATCCTGCAGGCGCACCATCAGGCTTTTCACAATACCCGGCGTGTAGGTGCTACCGCCGCCGGCAATCGACAGAATGAATGGGGGTGTAAACATCTTTAGCTCCTTTCAGAGAAACGTCTCAACGGCTTCTCGCATTTTTTTGACATGCAGCCCATAGACCACCTGAACGTTGTTACCTTGTTTGATAATCCCTTTCGCGCCGGTCGCCTTCAGACGCGGCTCGTCGATAATGGCGACGTCCTTCACCGTGACGCGTAATCGGGTGTAGCAGTTGTCCACCACTTCAATATTTTCCCGACCGCCCAGCCCCACCACGATGGATTCGCCCAGCCCGTCGTTATTGCCTTTAGCCTGGTACTCCTGCTTGCTGTAGAGGCGCGTCTCCTGGTCCTCATCTTCACGGCCCGGCGTTTTCATGTTGAAGCGCAGGATTAGGAAGCGGAACACCACGAAGTAGAGGGCGAACATGATCAGCCCGACCACGATGTACATCGGCCAGTTGGACTTGGCCGTGCCGAGCGGCAGGTTGTAGAGGATGAAGTCGATAATCCCGTTGGCGCCGATGGCGTGAACGCCCAGCAGGGAGAGCAGCATCATGCCGATGCCGGTCAGCACCGCGTGCACCACGAACAGCAGCGGGGCGACGAACAGGAAGGAGAACTCAATCGGCTCGGTGACGCCGACCAGCAGCGAGGTCAGCGCCGCCGGGATCAGAATGGCTTTCGCAATGGTTTTACGCTCAGGCTTTGCGGTCATATACATCGCCAGCGCGGCGGCAGGCAGGCCGAACATCTTGCTGATGCCGCGCGCATCCCACACCACGGTGCTGCTGAGCTGCTTCACGTCCGGGCAGGCCATCTCGGCGAAGTAGATATTGCGCGCGCCCTGATAGGTTGCGCCGCACACCTCCTGCGTGCCGCCCAGTTCGGTATAGAGGAACGGCGTATAAACCAGATGGTGCAGTCCTGTGGGGACCAGAATGCGTTCCAGGAAGCCGTAGATGGCCACGCCAAACGGTCCGGAGCCTTTTATGGCCAGCGCCAGGGCGCTAATACCGTGCTGGGCAAACGGCCACAGTTCGCTCATCACCACGCCGAGCAGCATGGAGACGGGAAGCATCACAATGGCGACAAAACAGTGGCCGGAGTAAATTGCCATCGCGCCGTTAAACTGTACGCCGGAATATTTATTGTACAGATATCCCGACAGCGCCCCGGTCAGGATCCCGGCGAAAACGCCCATCTCCAGCACCTGGACGCCCAGCACCATGGTCTGCCCGGCCGCCTTCATTTCGGCTGCAGGCGCCAGCGCGCCCTGCAGCTGCAGCGTGACGTTCATGGCGTTGATGAATACGACAAAGGTGACCAGGCCAATCAGCGCGGCATAGCCTTTATCGCGCGTCGCCAGACCAATCGGAATACCAACGGCAAACACCAGCGCCAGGTTCACCAGCACCGACACGGCCGATTTCGCGATAAGCTGACCAAGATGCTGAATCAGCGGATGGCCAAGAAAGGGCAGGTATTCAGCGAGATTACCGTTACCCAGCACGTTACCAAAGGCGATAAACAGACCGACGATCGGTAAGATAAGCACCGGTCCGTACAATGATTTTCCGAAATTTTGTAGGGCGTTCACGGCTCGTTTCATGGCTTTCTCTCTTATTGAACCGCGCACTCGGGGTGCGTCATGGTTATAAAACTAGCAGCCTTCAGGGACGCTTATCCAGCTATCCTCTTGTTTTAAAAACAAATGACGTGAAAGGTAACATGTGACGTTTGGGGCTGTGATCGCGGTTCCATCACGGCGTAGCGGCGTGTTGCCATTCTGCGAGGCGCTTTCCAGATTCTAAAATTGGACTTTTTGAATTAATGAAACTTGCGGATAATACTTATCCGGACGACGACCAACAGGCCCCCTCAGGGCCAGGGACAAAGGATGAAACCGTTTCGCTTAGCCGCGCTCTCCCTTGCGCTGATTACCACGTTTACGCTTGTCGGCTGTGATAACAGCGACGATAAATCTCAGGCTGCGGCTCCCGCGGCAACCACCGCATCCACACCGAAAGCCGCGGAAAAGCCAAATGCTGAAACGCTGGCTAAGCTCGCCGCCCAGAGTCAGGGAAAAGCGCTGACCCTGCTGGATGCCTCTGAAGTTCAGCTCGACGGTGCCGCCACGCTGGTGCTGACATTCTCGGTTCCGCTGAATCCCGATCAGGATTTCGCGAAAACCGTGCATGTCGTGGACAAAAAAAGCGGCAAAGTTGACGGGGCGTGGGAACTTGCGCCTAACCTGAAAGAGCTTCGCCTGCGTCATCTGGAGCCCAACCGCAACCTGGTCGTCACCGTTGAACGGGACCTGCAGGCGCTGAACAAGGCGACGTTCGGCATTGATTATGAGAAAGCCCTGACCACCCGGGACGTTGAACCCACCGTCGGGTTTGCCAGCCGTGGCTCGCTGCTGCCGGGTAAGGTGGTGGAAGGGTTGCCGGTAATGGCGCTTAACGTCAACAATGTTGACGTCAACTTCTACCGCGTGAAGCCGGAATCGCTGGCTTCCCTTGTCAGCCAGTGGGAGTACCGTAACTCGCTGACCAACTGGGAATCCGACAACCTGCTGAAGATGGCGGAGCTGGTTTACACCGGTCGCTTCGATCTTAATCCGGCGCGCAACACGCGCGAAAAATTGCTGTTGCCCCTGAAGGATATTAAACCGCTCCAGCAGTCTGGGGTTTACATCGCGGTCATGAACCAGGCCGGGCACTACAACTACAGCAACGCCGCGACGCTCTTTACCTTAAGCGATATTGGACTGTCCGCTCACCGTTATCATAATCGCCTGGACATCTTCACCCAGAGTCTGGAGAACGGTGCGGCGCAGTCCGGCGTGACCGTCACGCTGCTGAATGACAAAGGGCAGACCCTTGCCGAAGCGAAAAGCGACGGCGATGGCCACGCAAAGCTTGAGACCGACAAAGAGGCCGCGCTGATCCTGGCCAGTAAAGACGGCCAGACCACGCTGCTTGACCTCAAGCTGCCGGCTCTTGATCTGGCGGAGTTTGATATCGCAGGGAGTCCGGGCTACAGCAAGCAGTTCTTTATGTTTGGCCCACGCGATCTCTACCGCCCGGGCGAAACGGTGATCCTCAACGGCCTGCTGCGCGACAGTGACGGTAAGCCACTTCCCGATCAGCCCGTGAAGCTCGACGTGCTGCGTCCGGATGGACAGGTCGCGCGTACCATCGTCGTCAAGCCGGAGAACGGCCTCTATCGCTTTAACTATCCGCTGGACAGCGGGGCGCAGACCGGCATGTGGCATATTCGCGCCAACACGGGCGATAACCTGCAGCGTCTGTGGGACTTCCACGTTGAAGACTTCATGCCAGAGCGTATGGCGCTCAACCTGAGCGGACAAAAAACGCCGGTTTCACCGCAGGATAACGTCGACTTTAACGTGGTCGGCTATTACCTGTATGGCGCTCCGGCCAACGGTAACTCTCTGCAGGGCCAGCTCTTCCTGCGTCCGCTGCGTGACGCGGTGGCCGCGCTGCCGGGCTTCCAGTTTGGTGATATCGCTGAAGAGAACCTGAGCCGCAGCCTGGATGAAGTGCAGCTTACGCTGGACGAGCAGGGACGTGGGCAGGTTTCTACTGAAAGCCAGTGGAAAGAGGTGCACTCTCCGCTGCAGTTGATCCTGCAGGCCAGCCTGCTGGAGTCGGGCGGTCGTCCGGTAACGCGTCGTGCTGAGCAGGCCATCTGGCCCGCAGCGGAATTGCCGGGTATTCACCCTCAGTTCGCCAGTAAAGCTGTTTACGACTACCGCACCGATACGACCGTCAACCAACCGATTGTTGATGAGAACGGCAATGCCAGCTTCGACATCGTGTATGCCGATGCCAGCGGCGCGAAAAAGGCCGTTTCCGGGTTACAGGTTCGTCTGATTCGCGAGCGTCGGGACTACTTCTGGAACTGGTCTGAGAGCGAAGGCTGGCAGTCTCAGTTCGATCAGAAAGATCTGGTCGAAGGTGAGCAGGAGCTGACGCTTAAGGCCGATGAAACGGGTAAAGTCACCTTCCCGGTGGAGTGGGGCTCTTATCGTCTGGAGGTGAAAGCGCCTGATGATGTGGTCAGCAGCGTGCGCTTCTGGGCGGGGTACAGCTGGCAGGATAACAGCGACGGCACCGGCGCTGCACGCCCGGACCGCGTGACCTTGAAACTGGATAAGCCAGCCTATCAGCCGGGCGACACCATCAACCTGCACATTGCCGCGCCAGCCGCAGGCAAGGGCTATGCGATGATCGAGTCCAGCGAAGGGCCGCTGTGGTGGAAAGAGATCGACGTACCGGCAAACGGACTGGATCTCGCTATCCCGGTCGACAAGGCCTGGAAGCGTCACGACCTCTACCTGAGTACGCTGGTGGTACGTCCCGGAGATAAATCCAAATCCGCCACGCCGAAACGCGCGGTTGGTCTTCTGCATCTGCCGATGGGTGACGAAAATCGCCGCCTGAATATTGCGCTCGATAACCCGCAGAAAATGCGTCCAAACCAGACGCTCTCGGTGAAGGTGAAAGCCAGCGTGAAAGAGGGGGCCGTGCCGCAGAAGGTGAACGTCCTGGTATCGGCGGTGGACAGCGGCGTGCTGAATATTACCGATTACGTTACGCCCGATCCGTGGCAGGCTTTCTTCGGCCAGAAGCGCTATGGCGCGGACATTTACGATATCTACGGCCAGGTCATCGAAGGGCAAGGCCGCCTGGCCGCGCTGCGCTTTGGTGGCGATGGAGATGAACTGAAGCGCGGCGGCAAACCGCCGGTGAACCACGTCACCATCATTGCCCAGCAGGCACAGCCGGTCACGCTGGATGCCAACGGGGAAGGCACAATTACATTGCCGATTGGAGACTTCAACGGTGAGCTGCGTCTGATGGCGCAGGCCTGGACGGAAGAGGATTTCGGCAGCAGCGAAAGCAAGATTATCGTGGCCGCGCCGGTCATTACCGAGCTGAATACCCCGCGCTTCCTGGCAAGCGGAGATACCTCACGCCTGACGCTGGATCTCACCAACCTGACCGACCAGCCGCAAACGCTGAATATCGCCCTGAACGCGACAGGCAAACTGTCGCTGGAAGGTGGACAGCCGCAGCCGGTTCAGCTGCCACCGGGGGCGCGCAGCACGCTGTTTATTCCGGTGCGCGCGCTGGACGGTTATGGTGACGGTGAAGTGACCGCGCAGGTGACCGGCCTGCAACTTCCGGGCGAGACCTTCGCCCCGCAGCAGAAGAGCTGGAAAATCGGCGTGCGTCCGGCGTTCCCTGCGCAGACGGTCAATACCGGTGCCATGCTGAACCCTGGCGAATCGTGGATCGCACCGGCGCAGCACAGCAACGGTTTCTCTCCTGCCACCCTGCAGGGACAACTGTTGCTGAGCGGCAAACCACCGCTCAACCTGGCGCGCTATATTCGCGAACTGCAGGCCTATCCGTATGGCTGTCTGGAGCAGACCACCAGCGGTCTGTTCCCGTCGCTCTACACCAACGCGGCGCAGCTGACTGCACTTGGCATCAAGGGCGACACCGATGACAAGCGCCGTGCAGCGATTGATATTGGCATCTCCCGTCTGCTGCAGATGCAGCGTGAAGACGGTGGTTTTGCGCTGTGGGATAAAAACGGTCCGGAAGAGTACTGGCTGACGGCCTATGTGACCGACTTCCTGGTACGCGCGGGCGAGCAGGGTTACAGCGTGCCTGCCGATGCGGTGAATAATGCCAATAGCCGATTGCTGCGCTACCTGCAGGATCCGGGCATGATGTCCATTCGCTACAGCGACGATACGCAGGCGAGCAAGTTCGCCGTGCAGGCCTATGCCGCGCTGGTGCTGGCACGTCAGCAAAAAGCGCCGCTGGGCGCGCTGCGTGAAATCTGGGATCGTCACGCTCAGGCGGCGTCCGGCCTGCCGCTGATGCAGCTGGGCATGGCGCTCAAGCTGATGGGCGATGCCCCGCGCAGCCAGCAGGCGCTGGATCTGGCGCTCAAAACGCCGCGCAACGACAGCAAAACCTGGATGGCCGATTACGGTAGCCAGCTTCGCGATAACGCGCTGATGCTCTCTCTTCTTGAAGAGTACAAGCTGCTGCCGGATGCGCAGAATACGCTGCTGAATGCTCTGTCTGAAGAGGCCTTCAGCCAGCGCTGGCTGTCAACGCAGGAGAGCAATGCGCTGTTCCTGGCAGGACGTTCGCTGCAAACCTTGTCTGGGGCGTGGCAGGCAACAACCAGTCTTTCAGAACAAGCGCTGAGCAGCGATAAATCGCAGATCCAAAACGTCAACGGGGACCAGCTTGGCGCACTGCAGGTCACCAATACCGGGACAACGCCGCTGTGGGTACGCCTCGACAGCACCGGTTATCCGGAATATGCCCCTCAGCCAACGTCTAACGTGCTGCAGGTTGAACGCCATATTCTGGCAACGGATGGCAGCACGAAGTCACTCTCTTCACTGAAGAGCGGTGAACTAGTCCTGGTATGGCTGGAAGTCAAAGCCAGCCAGAACGTGCCGGATGCGCTGGTGGTGGATCTTCTCCCGGCAGGTCTGGAGCTGGAAAACCAGAACCTGGCGAACAGCAGCGCCAGCCTGCAGGACAGCGGTAGCGAAGTGCAGAACCTGCTCAGCCAGATGCAGCAGGCTGATATTCAGCATATGGAATTCCGCGATGACCGCTTTGTGGCTGCCGTGCCGGTAAACGAAGGCCAGCCGGTCACGCTGGTCTATCTGGCCCGTGCCGTGACGCCGGGAACCTACCAGGTGCCGGTGCCGATGGTGGAGTCTATGTACGTTCCGCAGTGGCGGGCAACGGGGGCGGCCAGTGGCCCGCTGATTGTTGTTCCGTAATATGCGAATGGCACGTCTGACACGCTCCCGCTGGCTATGGCTGGCGGGAGCGCTTCTCGTTTTATGGGGGCTGATTGTCGCCGCCGACCGCCTGTGGCCGTTGCCTTTGAAAGAGGTTAACCCCGCCCGGGTGGTGGTGGATGAGAAGGGCACACCGCTCTGGCGTTTTGCCGATAGCGACGGGATCTGGCGCTACCCGGTTACCATTGAAGAGGTCTCTCCCCGTTATCTTGAGGCGCTGATCCAGTACGAAGATCGCTGGTTCTGGGATCACCCCGGCGTAAACCCGCTTTCTGTCCTGCGCGCTGCCTGGCAGGATCTCAGTTCCGGGAAAGTCATCTCTGGCGGAAGCACGCTCACCATGCAGGTGGCACGCCTGCTGGACCCGCATCCGCGCACCTTCGGCGGTAAAATTCGCCAGCTCTGGCGTGCCATGCAGCTGGAGTGGCATCTTTCCAAGCGCGAAATCCTGACGCTCTATCTCAATCGTGCCCCATTTGGCGGTACGCTGCAGGGCGTGGGTGCGGCAAGCTGGACGTATCTCGGCAAGCCACCGTCGCAGCTCAGCTATTCCGACGCGGCGCTGCTGGCGGTGCTGCCACAGGCACCGAGTCGTTTACGTCCGGATCGCTGGCCTGAACGGGCCGAAGCGGCGCGAAATAAAGTGCTCGACCGCATGGCGACGCAGGGTGTCTGGTCCGCAAAGCAGGTCAAAGAGTCCCGTGAAGAATCGGTATGGCTGGCGCCCCGGCAGATGCCGCAGCTGGCGCCGCTCTTTGCTCGGATGATGCTCGGCAAAAGTCGCGACACGAAAATTGTCACCACGCTGGATGCCGGACTGCAGCGGCAGTTGGAAGAGCTGGCGATGAACTGGAAATCCCGCCTGCCGGCACGCAGCTCGCTGGCGATGATCGTGGTCGATCATACCGATATGAAAGTGCGCGGCTGGGTGGGATCGGTGGATATCAACGATGACACGCGTTTTAGCCATGTGGATATGGTCAATGCGATCCGATCGCCGGGATCGGTGTTAAAACCCTTTATCTACGGCATGGCGCTGGATGATGGCCTGATCCATCCCGCCTCGCTGCTTCAGGACGTTCCCAGAAAAACCGGTGATTATCGGCCCGGGAATTTTGACAGCGGGTTTCATGGACCGGTTAGCATGAGTGAAGCGCTGGTGCGCTCCCTCAACCTGCCCGCGGTACAGGTACTGGAAGCCTACGGGCCAAAACGTTTTGCCGGGATGCTGAGCAACGCAGGCTTGCCGCTGATCCTGCCTGCGGGGGCGCAGCCGAATCTGTCTCTGATCCTCGGTGGGGCAGGCGCGCGGCTGGCCGATATCGCCGCGGCCTACAGTGCCTTTGCCCGACACGGTAAGGCGGGAAGGCTGCGGTTACAGCCAGGCGATCCGCTGACTGAACGTCCGCTGTTATCAGCGGGATCGGCGTGGATTATTCGCCGTATTCTGGCCAATGAAGCGCAGCCGCTGCCGGATAATGCGCTACCCCAGGTTGCGCCGCTGGCGTGGAAAACCGGTACCAGCTACGGCTACCGTGATGCCTGGGCCATCGGTCTGAATGCCCGTTACGTGATTGGCATCTGGACCGGACGACCGGACGGCACACCCGTGGCGGGACAGTTCGGGTTTGCCAGCGCGGTTCCGCTATTAAACCAGGTCAATAACCTGCTTCAGTCGCGCTCAACGGTAGATGAAGCCCGCCTGCCGCGCGACCCGCGTCCGGAGAGCGTCGGGCGGGGCGTGATCTGCTGGCCGGGCGGCCAGTCGCTGCCGGAAGGGAGTGAAAACTGTCGGCGTCGCCTGTCGACCTGGCTGCTGGAAGGCAGTGAACCGCCCACGCTGCTCCTGCCCGAACAGGAGGGCATACGTGGGATCCGTTTCCCGGTCTGGCTGGATAAAACCGGCAAACGCGTGGCCGCAGATTGCCCGGATGCTACTGAAAAAGTCCTGGATGTATGGCCGCTGCCGCTGGAGCCGTGGCTGCCTGCAACCGAGCGTCGTGCGGTACGGGTCCCGCCTTCATCAACAACCTGTCCTCCGCTGTCTCAGGACGCACCTGCGCCACTCATCCTGACCGGCGTGCGTGAAGGGGCCGTTATTAAACGTCTGCCGGGGGAATCCCGCGTTTCGCTGCCGCTTCAGGCGACCGGCAACAGCGGTGAGCGCTGGTGGTTTTTGAACGGTGAACCGCTGAGTGTGAAGGGAAGGGTTTACACATTACAGCTTGATAAGTCAGGCGATTATCAGTTACTCGTCATGGATGAGACCGGGCAGGTCGCGACGGTGAATTTTACGCTGCAGTGATCTGAAAACAGCTTTCAGATGTGAGCTGTTGCTAAAACTCGTCTTATTTTAAAAAAATGTTACCTGAATCCATAGGCAATGGCGCCATTGCTCATTATAATCCGCGCCACACCATACTCAGGTATGCAAAACAACAGAACATTGACAGAGGTTATCATGGCTATTGAACGTACTTTTTCCATCATCAAACCAAACGCGGTGGCAAAAAACGTTATTGGCAGCATCTTCGCTCGCTTTGAATCTGCAGGGTTCAAAATTGTTGGCACCAAAATGCTGCACCTGACCGTTGAGCAGGCTCGCGGCTTCTACGCTGAGCACGAAGGTCGCCCATTCTTTGACGGCCTGGTGGAGTTCATGACCTCCGGTCCAATCGTGGTATCCGTACTGGAAGGCGAAAACGCCGTACAGCGTCACCGCGACCTGCTGGGTGCAACCAACCCGGACAACGCGCTGGCAGGAACTCTGCGCGCTGACTACGCTGACAGCTTCACCGAGAACGGCACCCACGGTTCTGACTCTGTTGAATCTGCCGCACGCGAAATCGCTTTCTTCTTCGCAGAAGGCGAAGTGTGTCCACGTACCCGTTAATTTAACGGTTTCGTTTACACATTATTTTCGTAAATGCCGCGTCCAGACGTGGCATCCCTGCGTCAGACTTTGTACAATGCAACGCCCCGGACGAGCAGACCGCTTTCCGGGGCGTTTCTATTCAACCCTCCATGGGCCATAACGTGTAACAACGAGGCCGGTAAATATTATGTCTGAATTAGTAAATACCTCCGAAGTCGCCATTCCTGCGGTTCCCAATAAAAATGGAAAAATCAACCTGCTGGATCTGAACCGTCAGCAGATGCGCGAGTTCTTCAAAGAGATGGGCGAAAAGCCGTTTCGTGCCGATCAGGTCATGAAGTGGATGTACCATTACTGCAGCGACAATTTTGATGACATGACTGACATCAACAAGGTCCTGCGCAACAAGCTCAAAGAAGTGGCTGAAATCCGTGCACCGGAAGTGGTGGAAGAGCAGCGCTCCGCGGATGGCACCATCAAATGGGCAATTGCGGTCGGCGATCAGCGCGTTGAAACCGTCTACATCCCGGAAGAAGACCGCGCCACGCTGTGCGTCTCCTCTCAGGTTGGCTGTGCGCTGGAGTGCAAATTCTGCTCAACCGCGCAGCAAGGCTTTAACCGTAACCTGCGTGTTTCAGAAATTATCGGCCAGGTCTGGCGTGCCGCGAAAATCGTGGGCGCGGCAAAAGTAACCGGCACGCGCCCTATCACCAACGTGGTGATGATGGGGATGGGTGAACCGCTGCTGAACCTGACCAACGTCGTTCCGGCGATGGAAATCATGCTGGATGACTTTGGCTTTGGTCTGTCCAAGCGTCGCGTCACGCTGTCGACCTCCGGCGTTGTGCCTGCGCTGGACAAGCTTGGCGACATGATTGACGTCGCGCTGGCGATCTCCCTGCATGCACCAAACGACGAAATTCGTGACGAAATTGTGCCGATCAACAAAAAGTACAATATCGAAACCTTCCTCGCCGCCGTACGTCGCTACCTGGAGAAATCTAACGCCAACCAGGGCCGCGTGACCATCGAGTACGTGATGCTGGACCACGTCAACGACGGCACCGAACATGCGCATCAGCTGGCTGAACTGCTGAAAGATACGCCGTGCAAAATCAACCTGATCCCATGGAACCCGTTCCCGGGCGCGCCGTATGGCCGTAGCTCGAACAGCCGTATCGACCGTTTCTCCAAGGTACTGATGGAGTATGGTTTCACCACCATCGTGCGTAAAACCCGTGGTGATGATATTGATGCCGCATGTGGACAGCTGGCTGGTGATGTTATTGACCGCACCAAGCGTACTCTGCGTAAACGCATGCAGGGCGAGACGATCGCGGTTAAAGCTGTTTGATTATTATGCACTCGCGGCGCATTATCTGCGCCGTGAGACATAACCTTACTGAATAATCAGTCAGATTCGTGAAGACTGATCAATAATTACGGTGCGTTTCATCCGACTTTCGGGCAGTATGTAACGACGTAACAACAGTTTAGCCGTACGGGCAGGGCTGTACTGTCATCTCCGGGCTGACAGTCTTATACTCTCTGTTCAAGGTTAACTGACCAGAAGTTTCGCGGTGCGGGTGGCATTGTGACTCACCGGCGCCTGAACCCTTTTTTTCACGTACCAGTAGTTGTAGCGAATGAATACTGAAGCCACTCACGACCAACATGAAGCACTCTCCACTGGCGTTCGTCTTCGCAACGCCCGTGAACAACTCGGACTCAGCCAGCAAGCCGTTGCGGAACGCTTGTGCCTGAAGGTTTCCACGGTTCGCGATATTGAAGAAGATAAGGCGCCTGCCGATCTGGCTTCAACTTTCCTGCGCGGTTATATCCGCTCTTACGCAAAACTGGTGCACATCCCCGAAAACGAATTACTGCCAATGATGGAGAAGCAGGCCCCGGTCCGTGCAGCAAAAGTTGCGCCGATGCAGACCTTCTCCCTGGGGAAACGTCGTAAAAAACGTGATGGCTGGCTGATGAGCTTTACCTGGCTGGTGCTGTTTGTGGTGGTCGGTCTGACCGGTGCATGGTGGTGGCAAAACCACAAGGCGCAGCAGGAAGAGATCACCACCATGGCCGATCAATCCTCCGCCGAACTCAACCAGGCTGGAAGTGATAACAGCCAGAGCGTGCCGCTGAGTACCGACGGTGCGGCGTCCTCCAGCGAGCCACAGACCGCCGCGACCGATGCGCCTGCAACCGATGCTGCGCAGGCACCAGCCGCAACGGCTAACACCGCTGCGCCACAGGCTCAGGATCAAAACGCGGTGGTTGCCCCTTCTCAGGCAAACGTTGATACCGCGACCAACGCGCCAGCGGCCACTCAGCCTGCTGACAACGGCGCTGCCTCACTGCCAACCAACCCGGCTGGAACGGCTGCGCCAGCAGCAGACCCGAATGCGCTGGTGATGAACTTCTCTGCTGACTGCTGGCTGGAAGTCACTGATGCGACAGGTAAAAAACTGTTCAGCGGCCTGCAGCGCAAAGATGGCACGTTAAACCTAACGGGCCAGGCTCCTTATAAACTTAAAATCGGCGCTCCGGCAGCGGTACAGATCCAGTATCAAGGAAAACCTGTCGACCTGAGCCGCTTTATCAGAACTAACCAGGTTGCACGTCTTACCGTTAATGCCGAACAATCAGCAGCACAGTAACAGACGGGCAACGCGGGAGATTTTTCATGCATAACCAGGCTCCGATTCAACGTAGAAAATCGAAACGGATTTACGTTGGGAATGTGCCAATCGGCGATGGGGCACCTATCGCCGTTCAGTCGATGACCAACACGCGCACCACCGATGTGGAAGCGACGGTCAATCAAATCAAAGCATTAGAACGTGTCGGCGCGGATATTGTTCGCGTCTCTGTCCCGACCATGGATGCGGCTGAGGCGTTCAAACTGATCAAACAGCAGGTCAGCGTTCCGCTGGTGGCTGATATTCACTTCGACTACCGCATCGCACTGAAAGTGGCCGAATACGGCGTCGATTGCCTGCGTATTAACCCGGGCAACATCGGTAACGAAGAGCGTATCCGCATGGTCGTGGACTGCGCCCGCGATAAAAATATTCCTATCCGTATCGGCGTTAACGCCGGTTCCCTGGAAAAAGATCTGCAGGAAAAATACGGTGAGCCGACGCCACAGGCGCTGCTCGAATCCGCGATGCGTCATGTCGATCATCTCGATCGTCTCAACTTCGATCAGTTCAAAGTCAGCGTAAAAGCCTCCGACGTGTTCCTTGCCGTAGAATCTTATCGCCTGCTGGCAAAGCAGATCGATCAGCCTCTGCACCTCGGGATCACCGAAGCGGGCGGCCTGCGTAGCGGCTCGGTAAAATCCGCGATCGGTCTGGGGCTGCTGCTCTCTGAAGGGATCGGTGACACCCTGCGCGTCTCGCTAGCGGCCGATCCGGTCGAAGAGATCAAGGTCGGCTTCGATATCCTGAAATCACTGCGTATTCGCGCGCGTGGGATCAACTTCATTGCCTGCCCAACCTGTTCGCGTCAGGAGTTTGATGTGATCGGGACGGTGAATGCCCTGGAGCAACGTCTGGAAGACATTATCACCCCGATGGACGTCTCTATCATCGGCTGCGTGGTGAACGGTCCGGGTGAAGCACTGGTGTCAACCCTGGGCGTGACCGGCGGTAACAAGAAAAGTGGTCTCTATGAAGATGGCGTTCGTAAAGATCGTCTGGATAATAGCGACATGATCGACCAGCTTGAAGCCCGCATCCGTGCGAAAGCCGCAATGATGGACGAGACACAGCGTATTAACGTTCAGCAGGTTGAAAAATAACGTGATGGGAAGCGTGCCGCTTCCCATGTATGATTGAACCCATTCTTTGGGTTTTTTTTGTATATAGAAAGAGAATAAACGTGGCAAAAAACATTCAAGCCATCCGCGGCATGAACGATTATCTGCCTGGCGAAACCGCCATCTGGCAGCGCATTGAAGGCACGCTGAAGCAGGTGCTCGGCAGCTACGGTTACAGCGAAATCCGTTTGCCGATTGTAGAGCAGACCCCGTTATTCAAACGCGCGATTGGTGAAGTCACCGACGTGGTTGAAAAAGAGATGTACACCTTTGAGGACCGCAACGGCGACAGCTTGACCCTGCGTCCGGAAGGGACGGCGGGCTGCGTACGCGCCGGCATCGAACATGGTCTTCTGTACAATCAGGAGCAGCGCCTGTGGTATATCGGCCCGATGTTCCGCCACGAACGTCCTCAGAAAGGTCGTTATCGCCAGTTCAATCAGCTGGGTGTGGAAGTCTTTGGCCTGCAGGGCCCGGACATCGACGCTGAACTGATTATGCTGACCGCCCGCTGGTGGCGTGCGCTCGGTATTGCCGATCACGTTTCCCTCGAGCTGAACTCTATCGGTTCTCTGGAAGCGCGCGCTAATTACCGCGATGCGCTGGTGGCGTTCCTGGAACAGCATAAAGAGAAGCTGGACGAAGACTGCAAACGTCGCATGTACAGCAACCCGCTGCGCGTTCTGGATTCCAAAAACGCAGATGTTCAGGCACTGCTGAACGATGCGCCTGCGCTGGGTGATTATCTGGATGAAGAATCTCGCGAACACTTCGCGGGCCTGTGCAAGCTGCTTGAAGCGGCTGGCATCGCCTACACCGTAAACCAGCGCCTGGTACGCGGTCTGGACTACTACAACCGTACCGTGTTTGAGTGGGTGACCACCAGCCTCGGCTCTCAGGGCACCGTGTGCGCGGGCGGTCGTTATGACGGTCTGGTTGAGCAACTTGGCGGTCGCGCAGCGCCTGCTGTTGGCTTTGCAATGGGCCTTGAGCGACTTGTTTTGCTGGTTCAGGCAGTTAATCCGGAATTTAAAGCAGATTCCGTTGTCGATATATACCTGGTGGCCTCAGGCGCGGAAACGCAGTCTGCGGCAATGCAGCTTGCCGAACGCGTGCGCGATGCGCTGCCGGGCGTTAAGCTGATGACCAACCATGGCGGCGGCAACTTCAAAAAACAGTTTGCTCGTGCCGATAAGTGGGGCGCAAGTATCGCACTGGTGCTGGGTGAGTCCGAAGTGGCCAACGGCGAAGTGGTGGTGAAAGACCTGCGCTCTGGTGAGCAGACAACGGTAACGCAGGACGGCGTTGCGGCGCACTTGCGCACTCTATTGGGCTAAGGAGAAGGACTGCGTGGAAATTTACGAGAACGAACACGATCAGGTCGACGCGATTAAACGCTTCTTTGCTGAAAACGGCAAAGCGCTGGTTGTTGGGGTTATTTTAGGTGTCGGTGCGCTGGTAGGCTGGCGTTACTGGAACAATCATCAGGCGGATTCCGCGCGCGGCGCGTCCCTGTCCTATGAAAATACCGTGAGCGCAATTCGCGCCGATCAGCCGCAAACGCTGACGGCGGCAGAAAAATTTGCGGCTGACAACAAAAACACCTACGGTGCACTGGCTGCGCTGGAAGTGGCTCAGCAGTACGTTGATAAGAACGAACTGGATAAAGCCGTAGCACAGCTGTCTCAGGGCCTTGCTGCCGCCAGTGATGAAAACCTGAAAGCGGTGATCAATCTGCGCCTGGCACGTATTCAGGTTCAGCAGAAGAAAGCTGACGATGCGCTGAAAACGCTCGATACCATCAAAGGCGAAGGTTTTGCTGCCATCGTTGCCGATCTGCGCGGTGAAGCACTGCTGAGCAAAGGTGACAAAGCGGGCGCGCGTAAAGCGTGGCAAGCTGGCGTAGAGAGCAATGCTTCACCTGCGCTGAGCGAAATGATGCAGATGAAAATAAATAATTTGTCCGTCTGAGAGGGACCCGATGCAATTGCGTAAATTACTTCTGCCAGGACTGCTTTCTGTTACGTTATTGAGTGGTTGTTCACTGTTCAGTGGCGAAGAAGACGTTGTGAAAATGTCCCCACTGCCGACGGTTGAAAACCAGTTTACCCCATCCACCGCGTGGGATGTCTCCGTGGGCAATGGGATTGGTGATTTCTATTCCAACCTTCATCCAGCGTATGCAGACAGCGTTGTCTATGCGGCTGACCGCAAAGGTACCGTGAAAGCGGTGAACGCGGATGACGGAAAAGAAGTGTGGTCTGTTAACCTGGCGGAAAAAGACGGCTGGTTCTCCCGTAAGCCGGCACTGCTGTCTGGCGGCCTGACCGTTGCCGGTGGCCACGTCTACGTGGGCAGCGAAAAAGCACAGGTTTATGCCCTGAACAGCAGCGACGGCTCCATTGCCTGGCAAACAACCGTGGCGGGTGAATCCCTGTCGCGTCCGGTAGTGAGCGACGGCCTGGTGCTGATTCATACCAGCAACGGCCAGCTGCAGGCGCTGAACGAAGCGGACGGCCTGGTGAAATGGACCGTTAACCTGGATATGCCTGCGCTCTCTCTGCGCGGCGAATCTGCCCCGGCTACCGCATTTGGTGCTGCTATTGTGGGCGGTGACAACGGTCGCGTAAGCGCCGTGCTGATGCAGCAGGGCCAGATGATCTGGCAGCAGCGTATCTCTCAGGCCACAGGCTCAACGGAAATTGACCGTCTGAGCGACGTGGATACGACGCCGGTTATCGTTAACGGTGTGGTTTACGCGCTGGCCTACAACGGCAACCTGACCGCGCTGGATCTGCGCAGCGGCCAGATCATGTGGAAACGTGAGCTGGGCTCGGTAAATGATTTCATCGTTGAGGGTAACCGCATCTATATGGTTGACCAGAACGACCGTCTGCTGGCCCTGAGTACCGAAGGCGGCGTGACGCTGTGGACGCAAAGCGACCTGTTGCACCGTCTGCTGACTGCGCCAGCGCTGTACAACGGTAGCCTGGTTGTGGGCGACAGCGAAGGGTATATGCACTGGATCGATCCGGATAACGGCCGCTTTGTTGCGCAGCAAAAAGTCGACAGCTCTGGTTTCCTGACCGACCCGGTTGTGGCTGACGGCAAACTGCTGATTCAGGCAAAAGACGGCACGCTGTACGCGATCACGCGTTAATTACCCGGCGGTTGTAGTATACTAAACGGCTCCTGTTCACTCAGGAGCCGTTTTGACATTTTTAAAAACGCCGCGAAAGCGACGTTATTTTGAATTTTATGAGGCTTCAAACATGGTACCTGTGGTCGCGCTTGTCGGGCGCCCTAACGTTGGAAAATCCACTCTTTTTAACCGTTTAACACGCACCCGTGATGCGCTGGTTGCGGATTTCCCGGGGCTGACGCGTGACCGTAAGTACGGTCGTGCAGAGGTGGAAGGACGCGAGTTCATCTGTATTGATACCGGTGGTATTGACGGCACAGAAGACGGCGTGGAAACCCGCATGGCGGAACAGTCGCTGCTGGCGATTGAAGAAGCGGACGTGGTGCTGTTCATGGTGGATGCACGCGCTGGTCTGATGCCAGCGGACTCCGCTATCGCTAAACACCTGCGTTCACGCGAAAAGCCAACCTTCCTGGTGGCGAACAAAACCGACGGAATCGATGCCGATCAGGCCATCGCAGATTTCTGGTCTCTGGGCCTGGGTGAAATCTACCCTATCGCGGCATCGCATGGCCGTGGCGTTACCAGCCTGCTGGAAACCGTTCTGCTGCCGTGGGTTGACGAAGTGAACCCGCCGGAAGAGGTGGACGAAGACGCTGAATACTGGGCGCAGTTTGAAGACGGAGAAGAGGGCGAAGAAGAAGAGCCTGAAGATGACTTCAACCCGCAGGATCTGCCGATCAAGCTGGCTATCGTGGGCCGTCCAAACGTAGGTAAGTCTACACTTACTAACCGTATTCTGGGTGAAGAGCGCGTGGTCGTTTACGACATGCCGGGCACCACCCGCGACAGTATCTACATCCCGATGCAGCGCGATGAGCGTGAGTATGTCCTCATCGACACCGCCGGGGTGCGTAAGCGCGGGAAAATCACCGATGTGGTGGAAAAATTCTCCGTTATCAAAACCCTGCAGGCGATCGAAGATGCCAACGTCGTGCTGCTCGTCATCGACGCACGCGAAGGTATCTCCGATCAGGACCTCTCTCTGCTCGGCTTTATCCTCAATAGTGGGCGCTCACTGGTTATCGTGGTCAACAAATGGGATGGCCTGAGCAATGAAGTGCGTGAGCAGGTGAAAGAGACCCTCGACTTCCGTCTGGGCTTTATCGACTTTGCTCGCGTACACTTCATCTCTGCGCTGCACGGCAGCGGCGTGGGTAACCTGTTCGAATCCGTGCGCGAAGCTTACGACAGCTCCACCCGTCGTCAGAGCACCGCCATGCTGACCCGTATCATGAATATGGCTGCGGAAGACCATCAGCCGCCGCTGGTGCGCGGTCGTCGCGTGAAGCTGAAATACGCCCACGCCGGTGGTTATAACCCGCCAATCGTGGTGATCCACGGCAACCAGGTGAAAGACCTGCCGGATTCCTACAAGCGCTACCTGATGAACTACTTCCGTAAATCGCTGGACGTGATGGGCACGCCTATCCGTATTCAGTTCAAGGAAGGGGAAAACCCGTTCGCCAACAAGCGCAACACCCTGACGCCGAACCAGATGCGCAAGCGTAAGCGTCTGATTAAGCACATTAAGAAAAGCAAATAAGCTTTCAAAGTGATTTGCTAGCTATCATAAGCATCCTAAAGCCCGAATATTTCGGGCTTTTTTGTTTTCAGGGGCTGTCATAAGAGTACAAGAAAGTGCATCCTTTAGGTTTACACAGAGGTGTAACCAGCATGCTGTTATGTCGTTTTGGGTACACCTTTACGCTTTTGGGTACACTTTTAAAGGCGGCCTTCAGGAGAAAAGTGTCAAGTTGGCATGCTAAGGAATGCAAAGGTTTTTGCGGGGAAAAAGCAAAAGTGTGTGGTGACCAGGCTGGCCTAAGGCAGCAGTCTATTAGCCTGGTTGGTCTGAAGCTCCTGCTACCCCCACAAAGGCAGGATGAGTGGGAGGAACGGAGCAGGGGAGTCTAAGTTACAGTTGCTTCAGTCTGAAGATCACAAACTATTACTCCGCGTCAACCCGTCTTCTCCTTGCGCCGCATTTGAAATATTCTACCTGGCAAAATCTGAGACACCATTTTTACCCAAACCTACCTCTGGATAATTCCGGCTTTTTGGGGAAGAGTATAAGCCAGCGTCCGCTATGCGTACGCAGCGGGCCTGACTGCATGCAGGGCAGGCCGCTCTTTATCGGTAGGGGACGTTATAATCCTGTTGAGACAGGTGGCAAAGACTACCTTTTGGCCACAATCCGCATCTCCACAAGGGCATTTTCCGGGATGATTGCCGATACGCCTATGGCAGACCATGCCGGGTAGGGCGCCTTGATATACGCATCTTTTACCTGAGAAAAAACGTCAATATGTGTTTTAAGATCAATATGAAACGTAGTCATCTCAAGAATATTGTCATAGCCTAAGCCTGCGGCATTCAGGTACACACCCAGCTTATAAAACGCATCGTGAAACTGTTCTTCAGGATCCTTGCTGATGGGTTTGTCCTTCCGGGCTGCCGTAACGCCCGAAAGATACACGGTGCCATCGGCTTCGATGACAGGAGAGAAGTGCCAGTCATCGTAATAATGCTGAAAGGCTTCTGGAACGATCGATTTTTTCATATTTTTTTCTCAAATGGATGAGCACGGGAAAAAGGCAACGGCCACATCTCATACCCGGGGAAGCACATAAGCCATGTCGTGCAGACCACGTCGGCCAGCCGCCCGTTACGTTACTTGATGGAAAGCCGGGCCACAGCAGAAATTATTCCGGAGGCGCGCCGGATAAGCCGGATACTCAGTCCGGCACCAGCCGCGAGGCATACCGCCATTGTCAGCAGTGAGACAATAAAGGCATGCGTGATCGTTGCCCCGCTTTTATCGCCCCCCAGCATGCTGTAAAAAATGCCGCCGATGACGGCGACGCTCAGCGCAGTGCTGATTTGCAGCGTCGAGCTGGTCACGCCGGCAATCATGCCTGAAAACGCGGGCGCTACGCGGCCGGTCACCATCCTCACCAGTGTTGGCATTGCCAGCCCCTGACCCAGACCGGTGATAAAAAGGAGTGCCGCGAGCGGCAGCGTGGCCGGAGGCGTGCCCGTCAGCGTGCTGGCAATCAGCCCGGCAAGGCCCGCCAGACCCGCCGTCTCACATCCCATTCCGATTGCGCTCAGGTAATTTCCGGCAAACCGCCTGAAGTAGGGGGTCAGCAACGGCCCAACCAGGAAGCCGATGCCAAAGGGCAGAAAAATCAGGCCTGCGGTCAGGGCGTTTAAATGCAACGCATCCTGAAGATAAACAGAAAACAACAGAAAAAAGGCACCAATGGAATAAAACAGCAGTACGATCGCCAGACCCTGACCCAGTCCCGGCGCGCGTAAGACGGTCGGATCGAGCAGCGGCGAACCACCGTTCTGGTTGAGGCGACGTTCATAACGCCATAGCCCCAGCACCAGCAGCGGGAACGCAAGAAATGATCCCCATGTCCACCAGGGCCATCCCGCTTCACGGCCTTCAATTAATGGCACAATCAGCGCGCTAAGGGTGACGGTGGCCAGCAGCATGCCGCCGGGATCCAGTCGCTGTGCAGACTGCGCCCGCGTCTCTTTCAGCAGCGGCAGACCGAAGAGAATGACCAGCAGCGCCACTGGCAGGTTAACGATAAAAATCGCACGCCAGCCCAGATGAAACAGATCTGCAGAAATCAGAATGCCACCCAGTATCTGCCCGATAACGGAGGCCAGACCAAAGACGGCGCCATAGAGGCTCAGCGCCAGCGGTTTTTCCGCTTCCGGAAAAATCGCCTGTACGGAGGCCAGTGCCTGGGGTGCCATAATGGCTGCGGTGGCACCCTGTAACACGCGCCCGGCAATCAGCACCCACGGCGACCAGGCCACGCCGCACAACAACGATGCTGCAGCAAAACCGATAAGTCCAAGAAAGAACATCTTCCCCCGGCCATAAATATCACCCAGTCGACCGCCGGTGATTAACGTGACCGCGTAGACGGCAGCATAGGATGAAATGACAAGCTGTTGCGCGGAGGAAGAGGCACCCAGCTCGCCCTGAATGGCAGGCAGCGCCACATTAACGATAAAAAAATCGAGCGGGGGCAAAAACGCGCCCACCAGCAGGATGATAAACATCGCCCAGCGACGGGGCTTGGCGCGCGTGTGATGTTGTGTTGACATAGAACACTCCAGATAACGGTTCTGTCCCGGGTAAGGGACGTATTCGGTCAGTTTGGGCAGAGGGTCATGCAGAAAACGTCAGCGCATGCCGCCAGCGGCCACAATCACCTCGCCGGTGATCCACCCCGCGTCCTCGGAGGCGAGAAAGGCAACGATCGGCGCAACATCCTGCACCTGCCCGATGCGGCCGAGTGGCGTCTGCTTTTCATTCCATGTCTGGAAGTCCGAGTTCATCGCGCCCGCACTGTGACTCCCTTCCGTTTCGATGAGGCCCGGGTTGACGGCGTTAACGCGAATGCCCCGTGGCCCGAGCTCGCGCGCGAGCACGCCGGTGATGGCGTCCATCGCGCCTTTGGTGCCGCTGTAGATGGCGCTCTCGGGGATAAAGACGCGGGTGACGAACGAACTGATGTTAATGATGCTGCTGCCTTTCGTCAGATGCGGCGCGGCGGCGCCAGCCACCAGCAATGGGCCCAGGACATTGATGTCAAACTGCCTGCGGTAGCGCGCTTCGGTGCTTTCTTCTATCGGGGCGAACTCGTAGACACCGGCGTTGTTCACCACAATGTCCAGGTGTCCGTAGTGGTCGATGGCAAAGGCGATCAGTGCCCCGACGTCCGCCTGGCGAGTGACATCCGCCGCAAACGCCACGGCATGCCCGCCAGCGGCCTCGATGTCGGCGACAACCTTACCGGCACGGCTGTTGCCGGAGGTGTAATTGACAATGACTTTTGCGCCGTCAGCCGCCAGCTGTCGGGCAATGGCGGCTCCGATACCGCTGGATCCACCGGTTACGATGGCAACTTTGTCGTGTAATTTTTTCATGGCGCAGGCCTCCTGAAATCCCCGCCGGGGGCGGATTGAGTTGAGAACGCTATAGTGAAGTCGACAAAGTTGTTTGGGAACTGACACTTTTGTATATTGGATGTTCATTTTTGTACGGCGAGGCGACAGCATGGAATGGGGCGACGTGCGGGTATTTCTGGCAGTGATGCGTAAGGGGTCTTTCGGGGAGGCGGCCCGCAGTCTCGGCGTGAGCCATCCGACGGTCGGACGCCGGATAAAGGCGCTGGAGGATGAGGCGCAGCAAGCCCTGTTTCGCCGGACAAAGGCGGGGCTGGTGCTCACCGACGCTGGCGACAGGGTGCTAAAGCTGGCAGAAGCCGTGGAAAACTCCGCGCTGGCGATGGAGCGTCGTCTGGCTGGTAATCACGACCGCCTTGAAGGGTTATTGCGGATTTCTTCCGCAGAGTGGTTTGCTAACTACGTTCTGGCGCCTGTTCTGAGCGAACTGACGCGACGTCATCCCGCGATTGTACCGGAAATCATTGCGAGCTACCGCTTGCTCAATCTGTCGCGCCGCGATGCCGATATCGCGTTTCGTATTGTTCCTTTTACCGAACCGGATATTGTCCAGCGTCGTCTGATGCGCATTCCCTATGCGTTGTACGGCGTACCGGAAATCGCCGATGTCGCGCAGCGCGATCCGGCCGCCGTGGGGCTGATTCTGATGAACACGGCGCAGTCCCACTTTTCTGACGTCGCCTGGCTGCTCGACAGGTTTCCGCAGTCACGACGGGTGTTCACCAGCACCAGCCGCGCCGTCCAGGCGCAAATGTGCCAGCGGGGCATGGGCATTGCCGTGCTGCCGCGCCCGCTTGGCGATGCCATCCCCGGATTGCAGCCTGTCAGCATGCCGGAACCCCCGCCGTCCAAAGATATCTGGGTGGGCTATCACTCCGACCTCCGGCACATGGACAGACTCCGGGTCATGCTGGATATCGCCGATGCGATGCTTGCCGATCCGGCGACGGCCGCGACGTAAATCTATTTTTTGCGGATGCCTGCCATACTGCTGAACACGCCGTCGCGCAGCACAAAAGCATGGAGCAGCGCCGCCGCAAGATGAAGCATTACGGTCGCGAACAGCGCCAGCGCAACCCAGGTGTGAAGCGGCCGCAGTACCGCATACCAGTCATTATTCATGCCCATGATGGGAGGCAGGACGATCCCGTACCCCAGCGTGACGGGATACCCGGCAGCCGAGAGCATGGCCCAGCCACACAGCGGCTGGGCCAGCATCATCAGATAGAGCGCCCAGTGCGAAAGATGGGCCATCCCGCGCTGCCAGGCCGGTAGCGAGGCGGGTAAAGCGGGGACCGGTGTGGTGAAGCGTACCCACACGCGAACGACGACCAGGAGCAGGATCATCACCCCCAGCGGCTTGTGGATCGACACCAGCAGGCTGTGCAGGGAGGAAACGGTTGATACCATCGCCACACCGATAAACAACATGATGAAGATCGCGGCGGCCATCAGCCAGTGCAGGACGCGCAGGACCGGATGAAAATAATCGACCTTTTTCATAGATGCTCTCCTGACTGTTGCGCCTGTTCATGGGTGCGCAGATTGTAGGATTTGGCATAAGCCGATGAGCGCGCGTTAAGTATTGGATCATCAGATGCCGCGATGCCGTCGGGCAAAATTAACGGATCGTAATTGATGTCATTGCAGGGACCCTGCTGCTGAGGGACAGCGCTGGTCAGGACTAACGTGCCGGCCGTCATCGTCTTCCGGTCGGCTGGCCAGGCTTTTGAGGCGTCGTTACCGTTATCCGTCGCCTGAGCCAGCGTGAACACCAGATCCCATTTCAGCGGGCCCTGCGCCAGACGACGCTGAAGATCCTGTTGCAGAAAATCCTTGTTCTGTTTATCGGGATCGGTAACAGGCGTAAACGCTGCATGCGGCACCATACTCCAGCGTACCAGGTGTGCATTGCCGGCCTTATCAATCAGGCGAAACGCATTCAGACTGTTAAAGCGATCGCTGGCCCAGCTGGAAGAGGGAACGGTTTGTTTGGCCCAGACAAAAAACGGTTTTATCTCCGGATGCTTCATGACAAAGGCCCCCATTTTCTCCGGATTC
Source organism: Enterobacter sp. SGAir0187 (assembly GCF_002952735.2). Classification (NCBI taxonomy): domain Bacteria; kingdom Pseudomonadati; phylum Pseudomonadota; class Gammaproteobacteria; order Enterobacterales; family Enterobacteriaceae; genus Enterobacter; species Enterobacter sp. SGAir0187. The sequence goes on from NZ_CP025034.2 coordinate 3,797,950, forward strand.
GGTTTTCCGGTGGCCGCATCCGGTAAGGTGGCCTTCTGAAGCTCATAGAAACCTTCAACGGAGCTGACGGGGAAAAAGGGCATGGCGTTCATGCCGGTACGCCACTGCTCACCATTAGCCTGCTGAAAGGACAGCGCCATGCTCCGGACAGGAACGGCATAATCCGGCGCCCCCGGGTTACCGCCGGCAATCGCAAATCGGCCCGTTACGGCAGTTTCACCTTTACTGAACAGTAACGCTCGCGACAGCGTGCTGGCATTGCCGTTCGAGACAAAGGTGCCCAGCACGCACATCCCTTTAGCGTGATTTCGGCGATAGCCTTCATGAATTCCACCCGACTGTTCCAGGACGTTGACGAGCTTATCCGACGTCAGCCGTTCGGGCGCAAGCCAGCCGCCAGTCCACAGAAATAATAAACACAGTATCAGGGGGATCAGGCCGACCAGTGCGAGACGCACCAGCATCTTTCTGTTTATCTGCGATGTGATTTTCATTGTGTGAGCTCATTTTGTTTTCGAATCGTTAGCGACGCGGCGGACAGACAATAATAGACGGCGCCAAACGCCGCATAGCCCGCAATAATGTTTACCGACGGGGGTTCCGGTAGCCGGGACTGAACGAGGAAGAAGGCGCCCGCCAGTGCAGACTGCGCGCCGCTTAAAATCATGCTCCACTGCGCACCATAATGTTTCCAGCGCTGTACCGCCGCCCCCAGCTGCAGCAGACCGGACAGGATTGCCCAGCCACCAAATATACGGATCACCTCATACATGCTGTCTATGTTCACCATCACGGCCAGTGTGGTGAGGGCACTGACGATAATATTGACGGTCTGCATCCGGCTGCGGCCGAATCCACCGCTTTTAAGGGCATCCATATAATTAGCCATTGCATCCCAGGCGGGGTAAAGAATGAGCAGTACCGATGTCCAGACAAGTGAAGACTGGCCCGCGGAAAACACGGCAATCACCCATAAAACGGAGAAGGCGGTGCGGATAAAATAATAGCGCTGGAGCCAGTGCTGCTGGTGCACATGGTAATGATTATCGGACATGTTAACCCTCTCAACCCGGTAGGCTGAACAAACGAAGCATCGGCGTGAGCTTCTCTTTGTTAGTAAACCTACTAGTAGGTAGGTAAAAGATCAACCTGTTTTCGTGCGAGGCTGTGAATGCGTAAAAGGATCGTCCGGGGACGGCAGAGGAGGGGACGAGTTGAAATAAAAGCGGCCCGGCAGATAAACCGGGCTAGCGTCAGGCGATGTTGACCACCTTGTTAATCAGCGGCGAGGCAATCTGATCAAACACCGCCGGATTATTGAACGCGCGTGCGGCCAGCATGGCGCCATGAATGCCTGCCATCAGCGTCCGGGCTTCGGCTTCCGCCGTTTCATTTAGCAGGAAAATGCCGCGGGCTTCGCCGGCCCTCAGTAAGGTGGCGAGCCAGTCAGAGAGATCGCTGAAATGGCCGGTGACTTCGGCGGCTATTTCAGCAGGCAAGGTGGGAAGCTCAACGGCAAGCATTACACAGATGCAAAATGGCGAAGTGCCATCCTTAATACACGCAGACCAGAAGTCGGCATATCCTTTCACTTTGGCCAGGGGATCGTCGATTTGCCGATCCATGGTCGCCATTCCCGCCAGGGCTTCTGCGCGGTACTCCTGCACAACCGCCTTCACTAAATCTTCCTTGCCGGGAAAATGGTGGTGGATACTGGCTTTGCGGATACCGACACGCTCAGCAAGATCGGCATAGCTGAAGCTTTTATACCCTCCGGCTGTCAGCAGTTGCCGGGTGTTTGCCATAATTTCTCGCGCCTTCGGCGAACGTTCGATCATTTCAGTCTCCAGTCTTTAACCCTGTGAAACAGGGGGCAGTGTCTGATAGCATCCTGCCGGGATGGCCTGCAGACAGGACGCCAGATGGTCAAATCACAGGCCCGGAGGACGACGATCCCGATAAAGGAGGCTGGCAGGATTGACACGCACCCATCCTACTACTAGGATGGGTAAAATTCAAAGTCTATTCCTGCATGGAGAGTGTGCATGGCGGTGATTCCGTTTCCTGACAGGGTTAAGCCGGCGGTACCAGAGGACAACAGCCAAACGCTTCCCGGCTTACGGGATGCGTATCAAGACTACAGCCGCACACCGTGCAGCACAAACAACGATGCCGTTCGCCATTTTGCATTAAGGGTCGCCGGGAAGCTTTTAAGCGATCCAGAGCTGAATCAGGCGATGCCTTTTCTGGTGGACAAAATCGTCAGAGTGCTGATGACTGAATCCAGAGACAGCTGATGTCGGGTCGGGCGGGCAGCTAAGAAAAAGAAGGTGGTTCTCGTTTGCCCTCGTCCTATTCCGTTCATCCGTCAGAACCCATTCCGTATGGGTTCTGATTCAACCCGCTGATCGTGGGACCTGAAGGTTGCGTTCCGGAACGTCTCAAACAGGAACAAAACGTCTTCAACACCTGTTAACGCTTAGTTTGGATTGCTGGAATGCACATGCCCGCTCTGTGCCAGCAGCGGACGTTGCGCGGTATGTTAGTTATGATACGAAATGTTTGCGTAAGATTTTTTCTAATAGTGAAAAAATTACTGTGACCCTTTTTGGAGTAATCGTCTGATAAGGCCGATATAAATAAAATTGCCATTTCTCCTGTCGCAGTTCTGGCAGGGGTTTTATGAGTTGACCATTTGCTAAGTACTCTCTACAGATAAAATCGCTGGACTGTACAACCGTTTTGCCAGCCAAAGCGGCCTGAATTTCTGCGTATGGGTCCGTAGTATAAAATTCAATATGACGAGGGGCAAAGGTATTCACTGCGTCACTCATAAATTCAAAGATTTTTCCCGTTTCAGGATTAAGTAAACCACTGAATGGATAACGTTGCCGAAGATCTTCTAAATCCGTTGGAGCTCCCAGGCGCGCAACGAGTTCTGGGGATGCTACTAAAATATGTTCCACCTGCGTGATATTTTTAATGATAAAGTTTGGATTAGGTTCTCGCCCGACGCGTATACCTATATCGATACGATGCTCGACAGTATCAAGTTTCATCATGTCTAAACGCCAGTCGATAAATAATTCAGGATATGGGCGTAGCGCAGTCAATAGTTCATATAATACTTGTTCATGCTTTGGAAATCGAAGCGACGTGATACGGACAATGCCCTTCATTTCATTATCATCTTTCGCCGTCTGAAATAGTTTTTCCGAATCCTCAAGCAGTCGCCTGGCTTGAGGTAAAAAAAGCTCACCGAAGCTTGTGAGAAAGATCGAGCGAGTATTGCGTCTGAAAAGGGGTTCATCAAGCTGTTTCTCCAGCTCAGCGATTGTTCGTGTTACAACCGATGGTGAAACCGAAAGCTTTATAGAGGCTTCGCGGAAGTTGAGGGTCTCAGCGGCGATGATAAAAAACTTCAGAGCATCAAGTTTGTTCATGATTGTTGTGAAAGTTGCAATAATGTTTTTTGATATTAGCAATTAATTTGCAATTATTCCAATCGTATAATCAAACCATCAAACAAGTAATCTATCGTATCCTTTTATCAGAACTTTGAAGAGTAATTTATGGCAATACAACCAGTAGAATTAAACAAAGCCTATCGTTTATTGCAGGTCGGGCCAACGACGATGATATCGGCTAAAAATAATGGTATTGAAAATGTCATGGCAGCTGCCTGGGTGGGATTAGTAGGCAATAACAAAGTGATGGCTTTTATAGGTCCACAGGCATTTACACGCGGCCTTGTCGAAAAAAGTGGATATTACGTTGTCCAGGTCCCAGTAGTAAATCAGATGGAAATGGTTTTATATGCAGGCGGTCACAGTTATTCTGACACACCCGAAAAAAACAATAAAATCCCACTTTTTTATCAGAAAGAGTTTGATCTGCCTTTAGTTGTAGGTTGCGCTGGCTGGCTAGTCTGTAAGGTTATACCCAATGAAGAAAATGAAAAGCAGCACAACTTGTTCATGGGGGAAATTGTCGGAGCATGGAGTGATGACCGCGTTTTCAGGAATGGACACTGGATTTTTGATGATGCGCCTGATGAACTACGTACTGTCCATTACGTAGCTGGCGGACAGTTTTACGCCATTGGCAAAGGTACAAAATTTAATTATGGTCCGGGAAAAGACTAATCCTTACTTCTGTATAAATGTAGCCATAGAAAATGGCTACATAGAGGTAAGAACACCAAAATCAACCCATTAAAGATGTCCACTCTTCGCTCATAAAGGACAACCATACTCAAATCTCCCACATTGCAGGAGATTTGAGTATGAACACGTCACCGTGGAATAAAGACCGTATCATAGGCCAAAAAAGACCACTTCAGATATCTCATATCTGGGGGATCCGAATCCGGCTTGAACTGGAAGGTAAAACGCGTGATTTAGCTCTGTTCAATATGGCCTTAGACAGTAAGCTACGAGGCTGCGATCTGGTGAGCCTCAAAGTATCTGATGTTGCATATGGTAGCTCGGTTTCAAGCAGAGCTACGGTGCTGCAACAGAAAACCGGTAGCCCTGTGCAATTTGAGATAACCAAAGGGACAAGAGAAGCTGTTGCTGCATTGATAAAGCTTGGCAATTTGCACAGTAAAGACTTCTTGTTTCGGTCTCGGATCGGAACTAACCGGCACATATCAACCTGACAATACAGCCGAATTTTTCATGGGTGGGTAGAAAAGCTTGGTCTCGAAGCTTCGCTTTACAGCACACATTCCATGAGAAGAACAAAACCTTACTTGATATACAAGAAAACCAAGAATCTCCGGGTGATACAAATTCTGTTGGGCCATAAGAAACTGGAAAGCACAGTCCGTTATCTGGGCATCGAAGTCGATGATGCGTTAGAGATATCTGAATCGATTGAAGTCTAAGGTTGTCAGGGCTGCAACAGCAGCCCTGTGCCAGGAGCGGACATTGACTTGCTCCCGTGTTGCTGAGGCATTTACTTTTTCGGGGAAATTTTGCGGCGCAGGTAATTCGCCGACAGCGCCGCAATAAGGCCACACAGACTCATCAGCAGCCAGGCTGCATGGAAGGATTCGGGTGCAGCAGCTTTACCGCTTAGAGCAACAAAAAGCGCCACGCCGATCGCCGCACCAATCTGGCGTGAGGTGTTGATCAGCCCTGTTCCTGTCGAATACATATGGGCCGGAAGCCCGGAAACCGCACCTGCCATAAAGCCCGTCTGCGCGATACCCGCACCGAGTCCGGTCATAATCAGTCCGGGCAAATAGTTCAGTAACCAGGCATTATCGGTATGGTCGCTGAGCGTTAAAAACCACCAGAGTCCACTCAGGAAGTACAGTACGGAGCCTGCGACAGCAAGGTTCTGTGGAGTGGCCTTTACCCTCCCGATAAGCAGCGAGGCGACAACGGCGGTGCCCGGTCCCGCAGCAAAAGCAAGACCTGCCTGTGCGGCGGTCAGGTGCCATGCCTGGGTCAGAAACATCGTGCCGCCAAGTAACATAACGGCAAAACTCATATAAAAACATCCCATGCCTATTGTTGCCGTTGTGAAAGCCCGGGAATGGAACAGACTCAGGTCGAGAAGAGGACGGGAGGATTTCAGGCAGTGGTACACAAATACCGTCAGAACGACGATGGCTCCCATACTTCCCGCGAAAATAGCGGCTTTGTGGGTGGCCCATTCCGAAGTATGAGCTATGGTGGCGGTGAGGAGAGCTATTCCTGACGTCAGGAGTACGCTTCCAGCAATATCGGGGGCAGGCCCGGTATGCGGTGCACTTTCTTTCAGGTATCGGGTACAGATGAGAGCCCCAATCACGATGGGCACGTTGATGAAGAAAATCAGATGCCAGTCCGCCTGAACCAGAAAGCCACCCAGGACAGGGCCCGCCGCGGCCGCAACCGAGCCGGTGGCTGCCCAGAACCCGATCATCTGCTTATGCTTCTCCTGAGGATATGCACCCAGTAGTAGCCCAAGGCTTGTCGGGATGAGCATGGCCGCAGCACCCCCCTGTATTGCCCGCGCGGCGATGAGTATCCAGAGCGTGGGCGCCAGCCCGCAGAGCAGGCTCGACAGACCAAACAGGGCCAGACCTACCGAGAAAATAGTCCGTCGGCCGTACCGGTCAGCAAAACGGCCGCTCAGCACCAGAGTGGAGGCAAAACAGACTGAGAAGATCGTCAGAATCAGTGACAGTGTGGCCTCGGGGTGTTCGGGAAAACTTCGGCTGATCGACGGGAAGGCAAGATTGACGACAAATAAGTCCAGTGAGCTCAGGATGCTGCCCAGCCCGATTGAAAGCAGGCCAGCCGGGTGAATACGTGACGGTGAACTCGCTGCTATGGTTGATGAATTAATGGCCATGTTTCCTCTCTGAACAAAGCGCTGTCCGCTGACTACGGGTATAACAATATACGTGTATATACCCACATATTGCGATCAGCGTCAACGCTTTCCAGCAGGTCAATAAACCTTCGGGTTCAGCCAGGGAGTCACTGCATCAAATGTTTATTTTCCGGTGTCGCATTCTGTACTCAGATCTAATACGGGTATATGCTCTTAAATCCCTTTTGTTATCTGATCTTGATATGGGCACTGGATATGAGTTCTCCCTGCTACTGTAAAAATCTGCGTGATTTCACACGTAAGATGACCGCGATTTACGATGCCGAGCTGGATGCCTATGGCATCAATATTGCTCAGTATTCGTTGATGAGGCTGGTGATAAACAATAATCCCGTAAGCCTTACCCGGCTCGGTGATATCGCCGGGCTGGATCGTTCTACGGTAGGACGAAACGTCACCGTTCTGGCGCGTCAGGGGTGGTTGCAGGTTGACCGTGATGGTATGGACAAAAGGCAGCAGCAGGTCTCTATCACCCCTGAAGGTGAAGCGCTTATCAGAGACGCGTTTCCGTCCTGGCAGCGCTGCCAGCACATCATTGAAGAACGTCTTGGCGCGGACAACGTCATGGCGCTGCAGAACATTTTTCACCAAATCTGAATTGCAGGTTGTCAGCGTAAAAGAATAAGATGATATACGGGCATATACCCGTTAATCCAGGTCTCCTTCAAAGACATGGTAAATCATAAACATAAGCAAGAGGTGACAATGTGAAATATCAGATCCTTGGCAATACAGGCGTTCGAGTCTCTTCAGTAGCCCTGGGAACGGCAAATTTTGGCATGCGGTGGGGATACGGCGCATCGTTAGACGAAAGTCGGGCGATTTTAGATGCTTTTGCAGAGGATGGCGGTAACTTTATAGATACGGCTGATGTGTATCAGTTCGGTGAATCAGAAGAGTTTCTGGGGGCCCTCCTTCAGGGACGCAGAGAGAATTTCTTTCTTGCGACAAAATATTCGAGCGGCGCATCTAAAGCAGCTGGCGGGCTGGTTACAGGCAACAGTCGCCGGGCGATGGTGTCTTCGGTGGAGTCGAGTCTGAAGCGGCTTAAAACCGATCGTATCGATTTATACTGGGTTCATCATCCTGACGATATTACGCCGTCAGAAGAACTGGTACGGGGGCTTGAAGATCTGTCCAGAGCCGGAAAAATTCTTTACGCCGGTTTGTCCAATTTTTCGGCCTGGCGGCTGGCACGCGCAGCAACACTTGCCGAGCTGTCTCGCGCGGTGCCGATTGTCGCCTCTCAGTTCCAGTACAGTCTGGTTTCACGTCAGCCCGAACGTGACATGCTGAAAGCCTGTCAGGCGCTGCAGATAACACCCATAACCTGGTCCCCGCTGGGCGGTGGAATGCTCACAGGCAAATACCGCGCCGGTGAAAAAGGCAGGGCAGAAGGGATGGGCGGAAAGGTATTCCAGGCGGAAAACAACGAACAGCGGAGCGCCATTCTTGACGAGGTTCTGGCTATAGCCACTGAAAACGGGGTAAGCCCGGACCAGGTAGCTATTGCCTGGGTTGCTGCACAGGAATGTATCCCTATTATTGGCCCCCGGACCCAGGCGCAGTACGTCAGTAATGTGGGGTTTTCAGGGGCGAATCTCACAGAGGCACAAATCGACAGGCTGAACAGCGTCAGCCAGTTTGACAATGACATTAAAACTGCCCCCGTGCAGGCATTACTGGGGCATGTTATACCGGGTAAACCCGTGGCATAACATTAGGGCTATAGCCCTGGGGGATAAACTGACATCAGAACTGTTGTCAGTTTATCCGACTGAAATGACGGGAACAGGATCAAGCGAACTGTATGTGTTTCACAACAACATATCCACTGCGACCAGTACCAGTGCCCCTGCAAGGATCCTATTGACCAGGCGACCGTGCTGGCGAAGAAGCGCCTGAAAAAGGTGTCCTGCTGCCGCCCAGCAGAGGTTGCCAAAAACACCGATCAAAGCCAGCAGAACGCTGATCAGAATAATCCAGACCTGACTGCTGGTATAGGGAATGACGAAAGTAGAGAGCGCCGTTACTCCATAAAGGATGATTTTTACATTCGCAAACTGCAGTAAAAAACTGGTTCTGAAGCTCAGTGGGACGTCAGAACGGGTGTTATTTGCAGGCTGGCTTCGGGCTATTTTCAGTGCCAGCCAGAGAATATAAATCACGCCTAACCAGGTCAGCCAGTGGGTTACGGAAGGCAGTGTCCGGGTTATCGCCACGGTAAATAAGGCGCACAGGAGCATAATAATGAGAAATCCAGCCCCCATGCCAGCCAGTGGACGTAGGCTTTTATGAAACCCGTGAGTATGTACGCAGCTCAGAGCCAGAATGTTATTAGGACCTGGGGTAAGTGCAGTGATGAAAGTATAAGCCAGAAAAGCGCCAGCAATTGAAAGTGACATAATAACTCCTCTTTTTTTTTAATTTAGAGGATGCCAATAAGAAAAAATATTGAATGTTTTCGCATTCATGATTCAACATTATGAATACTTCACAGGAGACAATCTTGGACTTACGTCGTTTGTTAACCCTCAGGACCATTCTGGAAGAAGGATCGTTTGCCAAAGCAGCCAGTAAACTTTGCTGTACGCAGTCAACGGTTACATTTCAGATCAGGCAACTTGAGGCCGAATACGGCGTTCAGCTGTTTGAAAAAATTGGTCGCCGCATGGTGCCAACGGATGCCGCCAGGAATATGATGCCCCATATTCATGAAATGATGGTCGTTATAAATAGCATTAAGCAGGCTGTCCAGCGAAACGATGAACCGGAAGGTGAATTGCGCCTTGCCGTGGGCGAGACGCTGCTCTCCTACAAGATCCCGCAGGTGCTGAAGAGTTTTAAGAAAAGAGCGCCGAATGTGTTGCTGTCTCTGCAATCCCAGAACTGTTATACAATCCGTGACAGCTTGCTGGCCAATGAAATTGATTTGGGGATTTTCTATCGTGTGGGCAATGATGCTTCTCTCATTATGGAAAACTATGGCGAACATCCTCTCGTGCTCGTTGCCTCTCCCGAATTAGCACTGGTTGATTTCACTCGGGGAAATCAGCATATCCCCGTTAGTTTCATTATTAATGAAAAACAATGTGTATTCCGTCTGATGTTTGAATCTGTCCTCAGACAAAGAAAAATAACGATTGACTCCACCATTGAACTCATCAGCATTGAAAGCATTAAGCAGTGCGTGATGGCTAATACAGGCGTGACGTACTTACCGCGATTCACGGTGGAGAAAGAGCTGCGTGCCGGACTGTTGCAAGAACTTCCTCTGTCACCACGCCCTGAAACCCTTTCTGCAGTGTGTGCTCATCACTCAGGTAAGGTCATTACGCCAGCAATGGAGCTGTTTATTCAGTCCTTACGGGAGAGTCTGGATGCCTGATCGCTGCCCTCGTATTGCTTTGCAGGATTGCCCTGTCGGTTTTAGCAGTAGACAGGGCTGACAATGATTAACGGCCAAACGATGTCACGTTGGGCCGGCTCCCCGGAAGTCCAGGTACGGCTGATGACACTAGGTCAATTTTGCCTTTCATTTTCAGGTATGCGCGGCGTGCTCTGACCTGCTCCCGGTTGATTATCAGATGCCAATTTTAGTCATGGATCCCGGCTGTTATGACAAATGCGAACTTCCGCTGTTCGCTCTTAACGGACTGACGGTCTCATCGGTCAACTAGACCTCTAAAAGTTATCGATGGTCCTTTTTTGTGTACCCAAGGGTGTACACATACATGTGATAAGAATTTAAAAATGCATTAAAAACAATACATTATTGTTTTAATGGTTTTTCACATTAAGAAAAGCAAATAAGCTTTGCTGCTCTCACGAAAGCCCGCGATGATCGCGGGCTTTTTTTGCCCAGGCATACCGCCGGTTTTCCCTGTGTGAAGTCAATCACTATTCACTTTTAACCATGTTTAAATCTAAGAAAGTAGACAATCGTCGAATTTTCATCTTAAAGTCCAGGGTCCGGTACTAGACAAAACTAGCGCCTGGTTATCAAATGGTTAACTAACTTTTCGCCGCATGTAAAAAATCGGCCAGATACGTAACTGGCCGGCGTACCTGCTGGTGTTTACAAGCACGACGACATACCTTTCGGGAGAATTATGCAATCCACTGTTAATCAAAAAGAGAGCCGAACGTTCTTCGGCCACCCGTATCCGCTCGGTTCGCTGTTCTTTACCGAGATGTGGGAGCGTTTCTCGTTTTACGGCATTCGTCCGTTACTGATCCTGTTTATGGCCGCCACCGTCTATGACGGCGGGATGGGTCTGGCGCGTGAAAACGCCTCGGCGATTGTCGGTATCTTTGCCGGTACCATGTACCTGGCTGCACTGCCGGGCGGCTGGCTGGCGGATAACTGGCTCGGTCAGCAGAGAGCCGTCTGGTACGGTTCGATCCTGATTGCGCTCGGTCACCTGTCGATTGCGCTCTCGGCTATCATGGGCAACAACCTGTTCTTTATCGGCCTGATGTTCATCGTGCTCGGCTCCGGGCTGTTCAAGACCTGTATTTCAGTGATGGTCGGTACCCTGTATAAAAAAGGCGACGCGCGTCGCGACGGCGGCTTCTCGCTGTTCTATATGGGTATCAACATGGGCTCGTTCATCGCGCCGCTGATTTCCGGCTGGCTGATTAAAACCCACGGCTGGCACTGGGGCTTTGGCATTGGCGGTATCGGGATGCTGGTGGCGCTGATTATCTTCCGCGTGTTTGCCGTTCCGGCCATGAAACGCTATGACGGCGAAGTCGGCCTCGACTCCACCTGGAACAGCCCGGTGGTGAAGCGTAACGGCGTGGGCGTTTGGCTGCTGGCGCTGGCGGCAGGTGTGGCAACGCTCGTGACGCTGATTGCGCAGGGCGTGATTGTGATTAACCCGGTCGCGGTAGCCAGCGTGCTGGTCTACGTGATTGCGGCATCCGTTGCCCTCTACTTTATTTATCTGTTTGTCTTTGCTGGACTGAACCGTAAAGAGCGCGCCAGACTGCTGGTCTGCTTTATTCTGCTGATCTCCGCGGCGTTCTTCTGGTCCGCGTTTGAACAGAAGCCAACCTCGTTCAACCTGTTTGCCAACGACTACACTAACCGCATGATCGGCGATTTCGAAATCCCGGCTGTGTGGTTCCAGTCAATCAACGCCCTGTTCATCATCCTGCTGGCACCGGTGTTCAGCTGGGCGTGGCCGAAGCTGGCGAGCATGAACATTCGTCCGAGCAGCATCACCAAGTTTGTTATCGGTATTCTGTGTGCCGCAGCGGGCTTTGGCCTGATGATGCTGGCGGCACAGAACGTGCTGAGCAGCGGTGGGGCGGGCGTATCGCCGTTCTGGCTGGTTGGCAGTATCCTGATGCTGACGCTCGGCGAACTGTGTCTGAGCCCGATTGGTCTGGCGACCATGACGCTGCTGGCGCCGGAGAGAATGCGCGGTCAGATGATGGGGCTGTGGTTCTGTGCGAGCGCGCTGGGTAACCTGGCGGCGGGTCTGATTGGCGGCCACGTGAAGGCCGACCAGCTGGATATGCTGCCGGATCTCTTTGCGCGCTGCTCCGTCGCGCTGCTGATTTGTGCCGCGGTACTGATCGTCCTCATAGTTCCGGTACGCCGCATGCTGGAAAATGCGCAGACTAAACCGGCAGCTGAAGCCTGATAATGTTCAGCCTACCGGGGCAGTTATCCTGTCCCGGTAAAACCCAACAGGAGAGAATATGTCGATTACCTGCCCGGATTGCCAGGCACCGCTTGAGCCCGTGAACGGGGTGGCACACTGCGAGAGCTGTAATAAGGATATTGCGCTTGAAGCCCGCTGCCCGGAGTGCCATCAGCCACTCCAGGTCTTAAAGGCCTGCGGGGCGGTGGACTATTTCTGCCAGAACGGCCACGGCTTAATTTCTAAAAAGCGCGTGGAGTTTGTTCGGGCCGAAGGTTAATCGCACACGCAGCCTTCGCCTTTCTTCCACAGCTCGACCAGCGACTCGGGCGCTTCCTGCTCCGGTATCAGCACGATGATATCGGCGTAGTGCGCCTGATTTTGCCCGGTCCAGATAATCTGGATGCGGAAATAGCGCTGGTCGCCGCTACCGGGTGACGAGGCCTGTCCCGGCGGCTGACCGCGCGGAAAGGCCTGCTCCAGGATGCTTATCAGGCGCTGGCGCTGGGCCTCATTGAGCGAGGAGAGCGCGATGGTCCGCTGTCCGCTCAGCTTGGGAATATAGGCGACGCCGCCTTCCCGGGCCAGCTCAACCACGGCGTCATCCGTCAGTTCCGGAACCTGCATTTACAACACTCCCACCTGTTCCCAGGCTTGTTTAATGGCCGCCCCAACGTCGCCGCCGGAGCGTTTCTCTCCGTGCGCTATCGTCAGTTTTGCGAAGGCCTCAAAATCTGCATCCTGCGCCAGATTGCGATCGCAAACCGTGTCGTACCAGGCATAACCCGCTTTTTCCCAGGCGTAGCCGCCGATCGCCGTCGCGGCCAGATAAAATGCCCGGTTGGGGATGCCGGAGTTCAGATGTACACCGCCGTTATCCTCACGCGTTTTGATGAAATCCTTCATATGTGCAGGCTGCGGGTCTTTGCCGAGCAGCGGATCGTTGTAGGCGGTGCCCGGTTCAGACATCGAGCGCAGCCCTTTGCCGTTGATGCCTTTCGCCAGTAATCCCTCACCAATCAGCCAGTCCGCTTTATCGGCGGTTTGCTTCAGATGGTACTGCTTCACCAGGGAGCCAAACACGTCCGACAGCGACTCATTCAGCGCGCCGGACTGCTCAAAGTAGATAAGCCCGGCTTCGGTCTCGGTCACGCCGTGGCTCAGCTCGTGCGCCACCACGTCGATGGCGATGGTAAAGCGGTTAAATATTTCCCCGTCGCCGTCGCCAAATACCATCTGCTGACCGTTCCAGAAGGCGTTCTGATATTCCCGACCGTAGTGAACGGTGCCGGTTAAAATAAGCCCTTTGTTATCGAGCGAATTGCGCTGATATTCTTTCCAGAAGAAATCATGGGTAATACCCAAATACTCGTAGGCTTCATCCACCGCTACATCGCCGTTCGACGGCTGGCCTTCGTAACGCACCTGCGTACCCGGCAGCTCCTGGGTTTGCTTCGCATCGTAGATATCCCGCTCCAGCTGCCCGGCTTTATTCACGTGCGGCGCGGCGGGTTTGCCCGGCATATGGGCCATCAGCGTCTGGACGTGGGTTAAGGTCTGGCGGGCACAGCGCTGCTGCGGCTCGGAACCGCTTTCGATAATACGACGAAGAATATACGGGGGAATCACGCTATAAAGATGGGACATGCTGCTCTCCTTATTAAAAAAGGGAATAGCAGCAGTATAGTAAGTAACCGGCGAAGAATTATCCGGTTTTACGCTGACGCGTCTTTTTCACCGGTTTAATTGATTTCACTTCGCTTTCTACCCAGCCGTCTGACAGACGCGTCGTCAGCACATCGCCGGTATTCACCTGTTTGGTTTGCTTGAGCACCTTGCCGTCCGTCGCCGTCGTCACGCTATAGCCGCGCGCCAGCGTGGAGAGGGGGCTGACCGCTTCAAGGTGGGTCACCGCATTGCCAAAGCGTTCGCGGGTGGTGCTCAGTCGCGCACGGAGAGTTTCCGCCAGACGGTACTCCAGCTGCTGAATCCGCGTTTGCGCGCGATAAATTTTCGGCTGCGGGTTCTGCTGGTTCAGACGCTGCGTCACGCGCTGCTGGCGCGACACCGCGCGCTTGATCTGCGTGTCCATCGCCACGTTCATGCGCTGGCGAAGACGCTCCAGCACGGTTTGCTGACGCGCCAGACGCAGCTGCGGATGTTGCTGCTGAAGACGGTGATGAAGCTGGGTAAAGCGACGGGTCCGGTTGGCGAGGTAGTAGTCCATCGCCATCTCAAGACGCTGCTGTGCGCTCTGGATCTGACGCAGCAGCTCCAGCTGGTTGCGGCTGACCACCTCTGCCGCCGCGGACGGCGTCGGCGCGCGGAGATCCGCGACAAAATCGGCGATCGTCACGTCCGTTTCGTGGCCGACGGCGCTCACCACGGGGATAAGGCTGGCAAAGATTGCCCGCGCCACGCGCTCGTCGTTAAAGCTCCACAGGTCTTCCAGCGAGCCGCCGCCGCGTCCGACGATTAAGACGTCGCACTCCTGACGCGCGTTCGCCAGCTCAATGGCGCGCACAATTTGGCCCGGCGCATCGTCACCCTGCACGGCGGTCGGGTAGATGATCACGGGCAGGGAAGGGTCGCGACGCTTCAGCACGTGCAAAATATCGTGCAGCGCCGCACCAGTTTTTGAGGTGATGACACCCACGCAGTGGGCAGGCGAGGGCAGGGGCTTTTTGAACTGCTGGTCGAAAAGTCCCTCTTCCGAGAGCTTAACCTTTAACTGTTCATACTTCTGCTGCAGCAGGCCTTCCCCCGCAGGCTGCATGCTCTCGACGATAATTTGATAATCACCGCGCGGCTCATACAGGGTGATATTGGCGCGCACCAGAACCTGCTGGCCGTGCTGTGGACGGAACGTCACGCGGCGGTTGCTGTTGCGGAACATCGCACAGCGCACCTGGGCGGTATCGTCTTTTAGCGTAAAGTACCAGTGGCCGGAGGAGGGCTGCGTGAAGTTAGAGATCTCACCGCTGATCCAGACCTGCCCCATTTCCTGCTCAAGCAGCAAACGCACCGTCTGATTCAGGCGGCTGACGGTATAAATTGAGGGGGATTGAGAGGATAACATGTGAGCGGGATCAAATTCTAAATCAGCAAGTTATTCAGTCGATAGTAACCTGCTGAGAGGCAATCGCAAGCTTTTTTATAAAAAAGTGTAGATGCAATCGGTTACGCTCTGTATAATGCCACGGCAATATTTAACCACCCAGGTCAGAGATATTGCCCATGCTACGTATCGCTAAAGAAGCACTGACGTTTGACGACGTCCTCCTCGTTCCCGCTCACTCCACTGTTCTGCCGAATACTGCCGATCTCAGCACGCAGTTGACGAAAACCATTCGTCTGAACATTCCTATGCTCTCTGCGGCAATGGACACCGTGACTGAAGCGCGCCTGGCTATTGCCCTGGCACAGGAAGGTGGCATTGGCTTTATTCACAAAAACATGTCTATCGAACGTCAGGCGGAAGAAGTTCGCCGCGTGAAGAAACATGAATCCGGCATCGTGTCCGATCCGCAGACCGTTCTGCCAACCACCACCCTGCACGAAGTGAAGGCCCTGACCGAGCGTAACGGCTTTGCCGGTTACCCGGTGGTGACCGAAGAGAACGAACTGGTGGGCATCATCACCGGTCGTGACGTGCGTTTCGTGACTGACCTGAACCAGCCTGTCAGCGTGTACATGACGCCAAAAGAGCGTCTGGTTACCGTTCGCGAAGGTGAAACCCGCGACGTGGTGCTGGCAAAAATGCACGAAAAACGCGTTGAAAAAGCGCTGGTTGTTGACAGCAACTTCCACCTGCGCGGCATGATCACCGTAAAAGATTTCCAGAAAGCAGAACGCAAACCGAACGCCTGTAAAGACGAGCATGGCCGTCTGCGCGTTGGCGCTGCGGTAGGCGCAGGTGCTGGTAACGAAGAGCGCGTTGACGCGCTGGTTGCTGCGGGCGTTGACGTCCTGCTGATTGACTCCTCTCACGGCCACTCCGAAGGCGTTCTGCAGCGTATTCGCGACACCCGTGCCAAATACCCTGACCTGCAGATCATCGGCGGTAACGTGGCAACGGGCGCAGGCGCTCGTGCGCTGGCTGACGCTGGCTGCAGCGCGGTGAAAGTGGGTATCGGTCCTGGCTCTATCTGTACCACACGTATCGTGACCGGCGTGGGCGTTCCACAGATCACCGCGGTGTCTGATGCGGTTGAAGCGCTGGAAGGCACCGGTATTCCGGTTATCGCTGACGGCGGTATCCGCTTCTCTGGCGACATCGCGAAAGCGATCGCTGCGGGTGCAGCAGCGGTGATGGTGGGCTCCATGCTGGCCGGTACCGAAGAATCCCCGGGTGAAATCGAACTCTACCAGGGCCGTTCTTACAAATCCTACCGCGGCATGGGCTCCCTGGGCGCGATGTCCAAAGGTTCCTCCGACCGTTACTTCCAGACCGATAACGCCGCTGACAAACTGGTACCGGAAGGTATCGAAGGTCGCGTTGCCTATAAAGGCCGTCTGAAAGAGATCATCCACCAGCAGATGGGCGGCCTGCGCTCCTGTATGGGTCTGACCGGCTGTGGTACCATTGACCTGCTGCGTACTAAAGCGGAATTCGTACGCATCAGCGGTGCGGGTATCCAGGAGAGCCACGTTCACGACGTGACGATCACCAAAGAGTCCCCGAACTACCGTCTGGGCTCCTGATTTTTCTTCGCCCGACCTCGTGTCGGGCGATTTATTTCATCTGTTTCACTTGCCTCGGAATTAGCGTCAATGACGGAAAACATTCATAAACATCGCATTCTCATCCTGGACTTCGGTTCGCAGTACACTCAGCTGGTGGCGCGTCGCGTACGTGAACTGGGCGTTTACTGTGAACTGTGGGCGTGGGATGTCACGGAAGCACAGATTCGCGAATTCAATCCAAGCGGCATCATCCTGTCCGGCGGCCCGGAAAGCACCACCGAAGAGAACAGCCCGCGCGCGCCGCAGTACGTGTTCGAAGCGGGCGTGCCGGTATTCGGCGTTTGCTACGGTATGCAGACCATGGCGATGCAGCTGGGCGGCCACGTAGAAGGCTCTAACGAGCGCGAGTTTGGCTATGCGCAGGTAGAAGTCGTCACCGACAGCGCGCTGGTGCGCGGTATCGAAGACTCCCTGACCGCAGACGGCAAACCGCTGCTGGACGTGTGGATGAGCCACGGCGACAAAGTCACCGCTATCCCGTCTGACTTCGTGACCGTTGCCAGCACAGAGAGCTGCCCGTTTGCCATCATGGCGAACGAAGAAAAACGCTTCTACGGCGTGCAGTTCCACCCGGAAGTAACTCACACCCGTCAGGGTATGCGCATGCTGGAGCGCTTCGTGCGCGACATCTGCCAGTGTGAAGCGCTGTGGACCCCGGCAAAAATCATCGACGACGCCGTTGAGCGTATCCGCCAGCAGGTTGGCGATGACAAAGTGATCCTCGGCCTCTCCGGTGGCGTGGACTCCTCCGTGACCGCGATGCTGCTGCACCGCGCTATCGGCAAAAACCTGACCTGCGTCTTCGTGGACAACGGCCTGCTGCGCCTGAACGAAGCCCAGCAGGTTATGGACATGTTCGGCGACCACTTCGGTCTGAACATCGTTCACGTGGAAGGCGAGCAGCGCTTCCTGGACGCGCTGAAAGGCGAGAACGATCCGGAAGCGAAGCGTAAGATCATCGGCCGCGTGTTCGTGGAAGTGTTCGACGAAGAAGCGCTGAAGCTGGACGACGTGAAGTGGCTGGCGCAGGGCACTATCTACCCTGACGTGATCGAGTCTGCGGCCTCCGCCACTGGCAAAGCGCACGTCATCAAATCTCACCACAACGTGGGCGGCCTGCCGAAAGAGATGAAGATGGGTCTGGTTGAACCGCTGCGCGAGCTGTTCAAAGATGAAGTGCGCAAGATCGGTCTGGAACTGGGTCTGCCGTACGACATGCTCTACCGTCACCCGTTCCCGGGTCCGGGTCTGGGCGTGCGCGTGCTGGGCGAAGTGAAGAAAGAGTACTGCGACCTGCTGCGTCGTGCGGACGCGATCTTCATCGAAGAACTGCACAAAGCTGACCTGTACAACAAAGTAAGCCAGGCGTTCACCGTGTTCCTGCCGGTTCGCTCCGTTGGCGTGATGGGCGATGGCCGTAAGTACGACTGGGTTGTTTCCCTGCGTGCGGTAGAAACCATCGACTTCATGACCGCGCACTGGGCGCACTTGCCGTATGACTTCTTAGGCCGCGTGTCTAACCGCATCATCAACGAAGTGAACGGTATTTCCCGCGTGGTGTATGACATCAGCGGTAAGCCACCGGCTACGATTGAGTGGGAATGATTTCGCGTCTGGCATAGACTTGCATCAAAGAGCACTAATACACTTACTAAGCCCGCGTAACTGCGGGCTTTTTTCATTATTGGCTTGACATGGTCTGGCAATTTTTCGCATGGCCAAGCACCCGCTTTCTATGGCATGGTAAATGGTACCATTTAAACCTGATGCCATGTTCAACACTCGATACCACATTGCTCTTGATGGTGTGATTAGGGGTTGAATTTATATAACTAATTTTAATATGGATATTTTTATGAGGTCGGGCTTTTTGAGCATGGTATTTTTAAGAGGAAACCCAACCCGGTCATACTGAGTGATACCAGGCTGTGCAACCTCAAGCCTAAGGAAAATCTCTACAAAGTGAATGACCGTGACGGCCTCTATGTGGCCTTCACGCCTGCGGGTTCGATTTCATTCCGCTATAACTACTCGATCCACGGCAGGCAGGAGGCTATCAAGCGAATGCCATTGCTTAATCCCAGCATGCTGTCATGAATAAAGGAATTCGACCATGAGTGAAGAGTGGATTCTCCAGACTAAGGAAACCCGCAGGGTATTTTCTAACGCGGCATGGGTTCCTTTGAGAGCGTCAGTTGAGAGCAATAAAGGGGATCTAAAAGAAGTAGGCTATGTCAGAGAATATTTCGGCTGTGGCTCTGTTGCATTCCCGTCAGAGCATCGCCAGCTAGTTGAGGAACGTCTTGGATGGAGCGACATAGGCATTGGGCACACAGTCGCGCCTTATGCATACGAAGATGGATATTATGCGTCCATTGACCAATATCAATACAATGATAAAGAGCCAATAGGTGTCAATCTAGTCTATGAACACCCGCAGCCTGTTGTTGGTGGTAGAAAATGGATACTGAGCCCTGATTTGGTTGTCGCGCTACACTTGGTCAAAGAGGGGGGCAACTGGGTCAGGCCTGAAGAAAATTTCGTTGTGGTAGCTCGCGAGACAGTGAGTGAGGATGGCGAGCATAGTCAGATAGAAATTAAAAGAGAATTTTTACTCGACTATCTAGCGGCCAGAAATCTGTCGCTTCGCCTTTCATACTACCGACAGAGGGTAGAAAATGTCCCCGTATTTGAGGGGAGCGCATATTCAAATTTGCAGCCTCACAATGAGGAAAGAGATAACGGTAAATTTACCCTAATCGTTCGCAAGCTTGATGACGTCTTTGGGGGACGCTGGGCGATGTTCCGAGCCTGGCGAACGGACGTAGACGAGGGTGAAGACGCCCCTGTGATGGGCCCTGAGAATGACTCGAATACTGACTATGAAAGTTCTGAGGGGCATCGTGGAGGCTATAAAGGTGTACGGGTAGAGGGGGAGTTTTGGCGTGATGAATGGATAGACCACCAATCAAAAAGCCTTCGCGTTCGCGGAGATGCAGATCCGAACCTCCCGCAATTCATCGTGGAAACCGATGGAACGCGATTGAGATCAGCAGAGCTTGATAACGAGGACATAGGCCGCTGGCTATGGTTTCGGGTCAGCGTCGTGAATGAGCTTCTCAATTGTCGAGGATTTAAGTTGGCGTGGTACACGGCTGAAACTGGAGCTATTAATTCCACATCAGGATATAAAACGCATTTCGGCATAAACAGTTCGGATCTTATCACCGTATATGCTTATGACATCGCACGACTCGCCCCATGGGAGCAGCATGTTTGGGCGGGGCATAATGTAGCTCCTGAAGGAAAGGTTTCAAGTGAGCTGCTGGACGCGCAGGTGAGAGCGAAACCGGCATCCACATATGCGGTTGAAGAAATGTTTTTTGGAAGCATGAGGCTTTTGGAAGACGGCTTCAGGCATAAATACGAAATATCGCTGTTCACCC
This sequence comes from Enterobacter sp. SGAir0187, assembly GCF_002952735.2. Lineage (NCBI taxonomy): Bacteria > Pseudomonadati > Pseudomonadota > Gammaproteobacteria > Enterobacterales > Enterobacteriaceae > Enterobacter > Enterobacter sp. SGAir0187. The sequence goes on from NZ_CP025034.2 coordinate 3,818,186, forward strand.
ATGATATTGATGACTTCGAAGTAGGGCAGCAAATATCTAGGTTTGCATGCAAAGATAGAGGGACCCTACTCAGACTAGCCAAGGACATCATTCGCGTATTCTCGGATAGGCTCAACGTAACCGAGCTACGCAAGCTTTCTACACACCAAGAGAAAGCCAAGCTCGGTTCAAACAAGTTACTTCAAAGTATTTTGGCTGAGAAAATTGGATATGATAAAGCCAAGAGAGTATTTGCTGAGATTGCAGGTGCTTATGATATGCGAGTGGGAGATGCACACCCTACAGGCTCGAAGATAACAGATGCGATCAAGCTCGCGGGCGTCGATGAAGAAGACTCGCCGTTGCGGCAGGGAGAGCAACTCATTCACAACGTTGGGCGATCGATTTGGTACATAGGGAAATTCTTGTTTGGCGAGACTGACGAGTCGGACGAGTAGCAATGACTGTTTCTGGCCAGTTTCTGTCAGTCCTGACAAGCGGTACTGCCAAGAACGGACGGATTTTTAGTGGCCTAAGCAGGTTATTCTTAAGGCTGAGGGCATCATCCCATAAATAGACCTGCTATACATCCACACGACTGTGGAATTTACTGTTAAAATTCAAAAAATACTAAGTTTATAATAAATTCCGTCATTTTTAATATATCTTATAAAGCGTACATTTAAGTAAAGCTTTCTACGAAGCCTTTTAACTCTTTCAAAGAATATGGGGGGATTCGAGTATGTGCAATTCGATGACATGTTGGACACAGCGAAATAAGGTCATCTAAAATTGTTTTTCTTTTTCCTAAACTGATTGGATTTATGTGGTGACAATCTATAATGTATTTATTGTTTACGAAGTATCGTTTCTCACATGACTGACAAGTGTAGTTATCCTTTTTCTTCCGCGCTTCAGCTAATTTTTTATCTCTTGCACTTGTCATTCGACTTGAGTCTTTTCTATATCCCTCTTCGGCTTCAGTTGAGTCAGGATCTAAATACCTAGGATTTACCTGTTCTTCGTTTTTCAAATATATCCTTTCGAAGCCACCATTGCCTTTTCCAACAAAAGAAGTCCAGTTTGTGTTTGTTTTTAAGGCTAATATCAGATTTTTTATGAAGATTCTATAGCGCGGATATTGCTTTCCTTTCCTTTCGGTATACTCTTCAGCTTTTTTTTCGACAAATTCACCAATGTAGATATGATTAAGGGTGCTTGTTTGGTGAAAAACAATTACATAATCATCGACCCTGTCTTTTGATACAACCCAACAACCAGTAGATGATAATCCCTTTTCATCGATGAAAAAGTTGTACCCCTTTGTTTTGACAGCAACAGCAGTACAACCTTTAGGCAAAATATCTAAATATGAATCCATTTAAAACTCCATATGAATTGTTCTTTCTGCATATTTATTTCTGATTAGTATTCGATTGGGGATAATATCCCTCTGATCTCACGCTTTCTCATACAGTTTTTGTTTATCTCTCACTTCCCTTCACCCAACCGATACGCCAGCGCCACTACCAGCGACTGCACCAGGCACAGCGTCGCCGACTGAGACCGGAACGCGTCCACCTGCGCCTCTTTCACCACAAAGCAGAGATCGCTGAACGTCGCCAGCGGGCTTATCTGGCTGTCCGTAATCACAATCTGCCGCGCGCCGACGCTGGCGGCGGTTTCGCTGACCATCACCGTCTCTTCCGCGTACGGCGAGAAGCTTATCGACACCACGATGTCGCGCGCCTTAATGCGGCTAATCTGCTCGCGCAGCATCCCGCCCATGCCGTCGAGCAGGATAGGGCGGCACTCCAGGTGGCTCAGGGCGTAGGTGAGGTAGGCCGCGACGCTAAACGAGCGGCGCAGTCCGGCGATGTAAATAGTGTCGGCGTCGGCCAGCAGCTGTACCGCGCGCTCCAGCATTTCCGGCTCGGCGCGGGCGGCCAGCTGCTGCAGCGCCTGCGCGTTCGAGCGGGCGAACTCCTGCAGAATATCGAGCGGCGTTTCCGGCACGGCCTCGCTCTCCATTTCGCGGAACAGCCGCGCGCGGTCGCTGTAGCTGGCGGTCTCCTCCACCAGGTTCATGCGAAACAGCTGTTTCATTTCGTTGAAGCCGGTGAAGTCAAAGGCGTTAGCAAAGCGGATCAGCGTCGAGGGCGGCACGTCGGCGCGCTCGGCAATGACGGCAACCGTATCGAAGGCCACGCTGTTGGTATTGTCCAGCACGTAGCGGGAGACCTGCTGCAGCCTCTTGCTCAGGCTATCGTAGCGATCGCGGATTTGCTGCTGCAGTTCGTTCAGGCTGGTTGCTGTCGTCATCTTTTCCCCCAAATACAGTCATATGATTCTAAACGCAAAACCGCGTCTTTTAAATGTCGGCCATCCATCTGGCAGCAAAAATGAAACAGAAGATTCAGTCATTTCCTCGCCCGAAATTCCTTAATAGCGCACGCGGCGTCAGTGATGCTGGCTGTTAACATAAAAATCCATCCTTGATCACAATAATCATCATTTATTTTATTTCAACTTAAAATGGAATATTTGTTTCATATATAGTGGTCAGTACACAGTGTTCAGGTCACAGTCACGTATCAACAGCGAGAGGTTAAGGATGGAGACGGTAGCGAATTTTATTCACGGCGAATGTGTCACCGGTTCAGGCCAGCGCGTTCAGGCGATCTTCAACCCGGCCACCGGCGAGCAGATCCGCCAGGTGGTGATGAGTACGGCACAGGAAACAGAGCAGGCGATTGCCGCCGCGCAGCAGGCGTTTCCGGCGTGGGCGCGTCATGCTCCGCTTAAGCGCGCGCGCGTGATGTTCCGCTTCAAAGCGCTGCTGGAGGAGAACATGGAGCGCCTGGCCCGCCTCATCAGCGAAGAGCACGGCAAGGTCTTCTCCGACGCGGTGGGCGAACTGACCCGCGGCCTGGAAGTGGTGGAATTTGCCTGTGGTATTCCGCATCTGCAAAAGGGCGAACACTCGGCGAACGTCGGGACCGGCGTCGACAGCCACTCGCTGATGCAGCCGCTCGGCGTCTGCGCCGGGATCACGCCGTTTAACTTCCCGGCGATGGTACCGATGTGGATGTTCCCGATTGCGCTGGCGACCGGCAACACCTTCGTGCTGAAGCCGTCGGAAAAAGACCCTTCCCTGGCGCTCGCGCTGGCGCAGCTGCTGAAAGAGGCCGGCCTGCCGGACGGCGTCTTCAACGTGGTGCAGGGCGATAAAGAGTCCGTTGACGTGCTTCTGACCGACCCGCGCGTGCAGGCGGTGAGCTTTGTCGGCTCCACGCCGATTGCGGAATACATTTACCAGACCGCGTCCGCCCACGGTAAGCGCTGCCAGGCGCTGGGCGGTGCGAAAAACCACTGCATTTTAATGCCGGATGCCGACATGGAGATGGCGACTAACGCCATCATGGGCGCGGCCTACGGCGCGGCGGGCGAGCGCTGCATGGCACTTTCAGTAGTACTGGCGGTGGGGGATAACACCGCCGATGACCTCTGCGCCCGGCTGGAAAAACAGATTGCCGCGCTACGCGTCGGGCCGGGGCTGGACCAGACGCCGGAAAACGAAATGGGACCGCTCATCTCCTCCGCGCACCGTAGCAAGGTGCTGGGCTACATCGACAGCGGGGAAGCGCAGGGGGCGAAACTGCGCGTGGACGGGCGCGGCTTTAGCGTGAAGGGCCACGAGCAGGGCTATTTCGTCGGGCCGACGCTGTTCGATAACGTCACCCCGGAGATGACTATCTATAAAGAAGAAATTTTTGGTCCGGTGCTTTCTGTGGTGCGCGTAGCAGATTACGCCAGCGCAGTGGACCTGATTAACCGCCATGAATATGGTAATGGCTCGGCAATCTTCACCCGCGACGGCGGCTGCGCGCGCCGCTTCTGCGAAGAGGTGCAGGCGGGCATGGTGGGCGTCAACGTGCCGATCCCGGTGCCGATGGCGTTCCACAGCTTCGGCGGCTGGAAGCGCTCGATTTTTGGCGCGCTCAACGTCCACGGCAACGACGGCGTGCGTTTCTACACCCGAATGAAAACCATCACCGCGCGCTGGCCGGAAATGCAGCAGGAGACAGGCGCTGCGTTCTCCATGCCGACGCTGGGCTGACAGGAGGCGTTATGCAAACCGAACGTATGACCATGGCTCAGGCGCTGGTCCGGTTCCTTAATCAACAGTACGTTAGCGTGGATGGCCACGAGACGCCCTTCGTGGAGGGCGTCGCCACCATCTTTGGACACGGCAACGTGCTGGGTATCGGCCAGGCGCTGGAGCAGGAGCCCGGCCATCTGCAGGTGATGCAGGGCTGCAACGAGCAGGGCATCGCCCATATGGCGACAGGATTTGCCAAACAGCATCGGCGTCAGCGCATCTTTGCCGTCACCTCCTCTGTCGGGCCGGGCGCTGCCAATATGGTCACGGCGGCGGCCACCGCCACGGCGAACCGCATCCCGCTGCTGCTGCTCCCGGGCGATATCTACGCCAGCCGCCAGCCGGACCCGGTGCTGCAGCAGATCGAGCAGTATCACGATCTGAGCATCAGCACCAACGACTGCTTCCGCCCGGTCTCCCGCTACTGGGACCGCATCAACCGCCCGGAGCAGTTAATGAGCGCCATGTTAAACGCGATGCGAACACTTACTGACCCGGCAGATACCGGTGCGGTGACGATTTGCCTGCCGCAGGACGTGCAGGGGGAAGCCTGGGATTACCCGCTGAGCTTCTTCGCGCGTCGCGTGCACCACATCGAGCGTCGTCCGCCCGATCCGCAGCGTCTGGCGCAGGCGCGGGCGCTGATTGCCCGCAAACGCCGTCCGCTGGTGGTGTGCGGCGGTGGCGTACGCTATTCCGGCGCACATGAGGCGTTTCGCGAATTTGTCGAGACGCTGCAGCTGCCGTTTGCCGAAACCCAGGCCGGAAAGGGGGCGCTGGTAAGTGACCACCCACTTAACCTCGGTGGCGTAGGGGTGACGGGCGGAATGGCGGCCAACCAGCTCGCGCCGCAGGCCGATCTGGTGATTGGCATCGGCACGCGCCTGACCGACTTTACCACCGGCTCCAAGGCGCTCTTTTCCCATCCGGACGTCGAATTCCTGCTGCTGAACGTGGCTGAGTTTGATGCCCTGAAGCTGGACGCCACGGCGCTGATTGCCGACGCTCAAACCGGGCTCCAGGCATTGACCCACGCGCTCGGTGATTACCGCAGCGGCTGGGGAGAGGCGATCGCTGAGGCGAAATCTGCCTGGCGCGACGAGTGCCGTCGCCTGTGGGATCGCCAGTGGCACCCTGACGACGCGCCCGAAGTGGCGGGGCACCTGGACGCGCAGCTGGCGGAGTACGGCGAGACGCTCAACACCCGCCTGACCCAGACGCGGGTGCTGGGGCTGATCAACCAGCATATTGAAGATAACGCCATCGTGGTGGGCGCGGCCGGTTCGCTGCCGGGCGATTTACAGCGCCTCTGGCAGGTCAAAACGCCGGACAGCTATCACCTGGAGTACGGTTACTCCTGCATGGGCTACGAGATTGCGGCAGCCCTCGGCGCGAAGCTTGCCCGACCCGGGCAGCCGGTATACGCCATGGTGGGGGATGGCTCCTACATGATGCTGCACTCCGAGCTGCAAACCGCCGTTCAGGAGGGCATTAAGGTCACCGTTCTGCTGTTTGACAACGCCAGCTTCGGCTGCATTAACAACCTGCAGATGGGGCACGGCATGGGCAGCTTTGGCACGGAAAACCGTCGACGCAACCCGGAAACCGGACGGCTTGACGGGCCGCTGGTGAAGGTCGACTTTGCGCAAAACGCGGAAAGCTACGGCTGCCGCGCGTGGCGCGTGCACGACGAGCAAACCCTGCTGGCGGCGCTGGAGGCGTCCCGCGCGCATCCGGGCCCGACGCTGCTGGACATCAAAGTGCTGCCGAAGACCATGACCCACGATTACGCCTCCTGGTGGCGAACCGGTGATGCGCAGGTGGCGGCGTCGTCTGCCGTGCGCGAAGCTGCGGAGCAAACGCAGGCACAGGTGAAAAAAGCCCGTCAGTATTGAGTTTTCCCGAAGTAACGAAATTTTCATTTCATTTTTATTTTTACCCTCACCCTAACCCTCTCCCAAAGGGAGAGGGGGACGGATCGGTGCGGTTTTTTCTCCCTCACCCCTTTGCAATGGAGGGGTATCACTACTGCCATGTTGTGAGATTGATAACAAAATTTATCTCATTCATCTCAAAAGTGTTAACCTACACTCAAAAATATAATTTTCACTATTTATAAAAATGAAATAAATGTTTTATTTATAGGGTCGTTAGTTCACAGCATTCACCAACACCGGGAGCCGTTATGTTTAACATTGCTTTACTGGGCGCTGGCCGAATTGGCCAGGTACATGCAGCTAACATCGCCAGCCACGGCGCGACCACGCTCTGGTCCGTGGTTGACCCGAATCAGGAATTTGCCACCCGCCTCGCCACGCAGTATCAGGCCCGCCAGCAGAGCCTGGATGAAGCGATGACCGACCCTAACGTTCATGCCGTGCTGATCGCCTCCGCCACCGATACCCACGCGGACCTGATTGAAATGGCCGCCCGCCACGGTAAGGCCATCTTCTGTGAAAAGCCGGTACACCTCGACCTCGCCCGCGTGCGCGACTGCCTGAAGGTGGTCAAAGAGTACGACGTGCCGCTGTTTATCGGCTTTAACCGCCGCTTTGACCCGCAGTTCCGCCGCGTGAAAACCGACGTGCAGGCCGGGCGCATCGGCAAGCCGGAATCGCTGCTGATCATCTCCCGCGACCCGTCTCCACCGCCTACGGAGTACGTGCGCGTCTCCGGCGGCATGTTCCGCGATATGACCATTCACGATTTTGACATGGCCCGCTTCATCATGGGCGAAGAGCCGGTGTCGGTGTATGCCCAGGGCAGCAACCTGGTGGATCCGGCGATTGGCGAGGCGGGGGATATCGATACCGCGTTTATCGTTCTGAAATATGCCTCCGGCGCGATGGCGACCATCGTCAACAGCCGCCGCTCCTCGTATGGCTACGACCAGCGTCTGGAGCTGCACGGCTCCGAAGGGCTGCTGTGCGCGGGCAACATTCTGGAAAACCAGGTGCAGCACTACGGCAAACAGGGCTGCACCAGCGCGCTGCCGGAACACTTCTTCCTGCAGCGCTACAAATCCGCTTACGCCGCGGAATGGGAACACTTTGTTGCGGTCCTGCGCGGCGAAGCGGTGCCTGACTGCAGCGGCGATGATGGTGAACGTGCGCTGTACCTTGCGGATAAAGCGCTGGAGTCACTGCGCAGCCAGCGCGAGATCGTCCTCTAAACACCACAACCCTACACAGAGAGACATAATAATGAAAAAACTGATCGTAGCCGCCCTCATCGCCATGACGTCCGGGGCCGCTCTCGCCGAAAACGAGCAAATTGTTTTCAGTACGCCAAACCTGGCCATGCCGTTTGAAGTTCACATGCAGCGCACGGCGGTAAAAGCCGCAAAAGAGATGGGCGTGAAGCTTCAGGTGCTGGACGGGCAGGGCAGTTCACCGAAGCAGGTGGCTGACCTGGAAAACGCCATCACCCGCGGGGCGCAGGGCTTTATCGTCTCCCCGAACGACGTGAACGCGGTCTCCAGCGCGGTGGATGAAATTCAGGATGCGAAGCTGCCGGTGGTCACCCTTGACCGCTCCGTCGACAGTCAGAAGAAAGTGCCGCACTTTGGCGCCAATAACTACAAAGGCGGCCAGGCGATTGGCGACTTCGTCAAAACCAAATTCCCCGACGGGGCGGAGATTATTCTGCTGACCGGCCAGCCGGGCTCCTCCTCCAACATCGAACGTACCAAAGGGATCCGCGACAGCCTGAAGGCAGGCGGGGATAAGTACAAGATCGTCGCCGATCAGACCGGCAACTGGATGCGTTCTGAAGGGATGCGCATCGTGGAAAGCGTGCTGCCCTCGCTGCCGAAACGTCCTCAGGTGATCCTCTCCGCCAACGACGACATGGCGCTGGGGGCGATTGAAGCGCTGCAGAGCCAGGGCGTGAAGCCGGGCGAAATTCTGGTCACCGGCTTTGATGCGGTACCGGAAGCGCTGGCCCGCGTGCGCGACGGCTGGCTGGCGGTGACGGCGGATCAGCGTCCGGGCTTTGCGGTGCAGACGGCGATGAGCCAGCTGGTGGCCAACGTGCGCGAGAAAAAAGCCATCACTGGTGCCGACTACCCGCCGACGCTGATCACCAAAGAAAACCTGCAGCAGGCTGAGCGTATCGGTGAGGCCGGTAACTGATTTATCCGCAGCCGCCGCTGGCGCGGCGGCTCACTCTAAAGGAGGAGCAGACCGATGTCGCAACCCTTACTGAAAGTGACCGACCTGGCAAAAAGCTTTTCCGGCGTCTGGGCGTTAAGCAGCGCCCAGCTGACCGTCGGCGCGGGCGAGATCCACGCCCTGCTGGGGGAAAACGGGGCGGGTAAATCCACGCTGCTGAAGGCGCTCGCGGGGGCGCAGCCGCAAACCCGCGGGGAGATCTGGTTCAATGGCGAAACGCTGCCGGTGGACGACTCCCCGGTGGAGCGGCAGAACAAGGGCATTATCACCATCTATCAGGAATTCAACCTGCTGCCCAACATGACCGTCGCGGAAAACATGTTTCTCGGGCGCGAGCCGCGTAAACGTAACCTGATCGTCGACGAAAAGGCGGTCAATCAGGAGGCGCAGGTCATTCTCGACTATCTGCAGCTGAACGTTGCGCCGACCACCCCGGTCGCCCGCCTGAGCGTTGCCCAGCAGCAGATGGTGGAGATCGCCCGGGCGCTGACCCTCAACGCCAGGCTCATCATTATGGACGAACCCTCCGCCGCGCTGAGCGACAGCGAGGTGGAAAGCCTGCACCGCGTGGTGCGCGAGCTTAAAAACCGTGGCGTGAGCATTATCTATGTCACCCACCGCCTGCACGAAGTTTTCCAGCTCTGCGACCGCTTCACCGTTTTTCAGGACGGCCGCTTCACCGGCACCGGGGCGGTGGCGGAGACCAACGTCGAACAGCTGATCCGCCTGATGGTCGGTCGCGACGTGGCCTTTAATCGCCGCCCCGCCAGCGAAACGCATCATGAGGACAAACCCGTCCGCCTGGCGGTGAAGGGGCTGAGCCGCGAAAAGCCGCCGCTGGATCCGCACGGCATCGCCCTGCACGACATCAGCTTCCACGTCCACGCCGGGGAAGTCTTAGGCATTGCCGGACTGGTGGGCGCGGGACGCACCGAGGTGGCGCGCTGCCTGTTTGGCGCAGACGCGTTTACCGCCGGGAGCTTTGAGCTGGACGGCGTACCGTACCAGCCGCGCGACCCGCTCTATGCCCTTGACCAGGGCGTGGCGCTGGTACCGGAAGATCGCAAAAAAGAGGGGGCGGTGCTGGGGCTGTCGATTCGCGACAACCTGTCGCTCTCCTGCCTCTCTTCGCTGCTGCAGTGGCGCTGGTTCGTGAACACCCGCAAAGAGGACGATCTGATCGAGTCCTACCGCAAGGCGCTGCAGATCAAAATGGTCAACAGCGCGCAGGAGGTGCGCAAGCTCTCCGGCGGTAACCAGCAAAAAGTGATCCTCGCGCGCTGCATGGCGCTCAACCCGCGGGTGCTGATCGTCGATGAGCCGACGCGCGGCATCGACGTGGGGACCAAATCAGAAGTGCACCAGGTGCTGTTTGACATGGCGAAAAAGGGCGTGGCGGTGATCGTGATCTCCTCCGATCTGCCTGAAGTGATGGCGGTATCAGACCGGATCATCACCCTCAGCGAAGGCCGGGTGACCGGCGAGATCCACGGTGACGACGCTAACGAAGAACGGCTGATGACGATGATGGCCATCAACCACAACGCCCTGAACGCGGCATAACGGAGTTTCTCATGACGCAGATGATTTCCAAAACGCAGGCCCCGGTCAAACGCGCCGGACGCATCGATCCCATCGCCTTCTTCGAGCGCTTCGGGGTTCTGATTTTCATGATCCTGCTGCTGATCTTCTTCCAGTCGCAGAACAGCAACTTTTTCTCTGAACGCAATATTTTCAACATCCTGACCGAAGTCTCCATCTACGGGATCATGGCCGTGGGGATGACCTTTGTCATCCTGACCGCCGGGATTGATCTCTCCGTGGGCTCCATTCTGGCGGTCTGCGCCATGACCGCGGCGTACGTGATCAAGGGCGACAACTTCACCACCGTCGACCCGAACGCCTGGGGCGGCATGAGCTGGCTGATTGGGCTCGGGATTTGCCTGGCGATGGGGACGGCGATTGGCTTCCTGCACGGTCTGGGCGTGACCCGCCTGCGCCTGCCGCCGTTCATCGTGACCCTCGGCGGGATGACCATCTGGCGCGGCCTGACGCTGGTGATCAACGACGGCGCGCCGATCGCCGGTTTCGATCCTGGCTACCGCTGGTGGGGGCGCGGGGAGCTGCTCGGCATCTCTATTCCTATCTGGATCTTCGCCATCGTCGCCCTCGGCGGCTATCTGGCGCTGCATAAAACCCGCTGGGGGCGCTTCGTTTACGCCATCGGCGGCAACCCGGAGGCTGCGCGCCTGGCGGGGGTCAACGTCAAGCGCGTGCTGGTCAGCGTCTACGTGCTGATTGGCTGCCTGGCGGGGCTGGCGGGCTTCATTCTGAGCGCGCGTCTGGGGAGCGCCGAGGCGGTGGCCGGGATCTCCTTTGAGCTGCGCGTCATCGCCTCGGTGGTGATTGGCGGCACCTCGCTGATGGGCGGCTACGGGCGCATCGGCGGCACCATTATCGGCTCCATCATCATGGGGATTCTGATTAACGGCCTGGTGCTGATGAACGTCTCGGCCTACTACCAGCAGATTATCACCGGATTAATTATCGTTCTGGCGGTGGCGTTTGATACCTACGCCAAGAGCCGTCGCGGCGCACTGTGAGGATCACGATGAAAGAGGTTCGTATTGGATTGATTGGCACCGGGTATATCGGCAAGGCGCACGCTATCGCCTATGCCCAGGCCCCGACGGTGTTCAACCTGCGCGGCAGGCTGGTGCGCGAGATGGTGGCGGAAGTCACGCCGGAGCTGGCGGCAGCGCGCGCGCAGGCGTTTGGCTTCAACCGCTCCACCGGCGACTGGCGGGCGCTGGTGGCCGACCCGGCGATTGACGTGGTGGATATTTGCTCGCCCAACCATCTGCATAAAGAGATGGCGCTGGAGGCGATCCGCCACGGCAAGCACGTCTACTCGGAGAAGCCACTGGCGCTGAACGCCCACGACGCGCGGGAGATGGTCGACGCCGCGAAGCGGGCCGGGGTGAAAACGCTGGTGGGGTTCAACTACATGAAAAACCCGACCGCGCAGCTGGCGAAGGAGATTATCGCCCGCGGCGAGATTGGCGAGGTGATCCACTTCTACGGTACCCACAACGAAGACTATATGGCCGACCCGCTCTCGCCGATCCACTGGCACTGCTTCAAAGAGACTGCCGGACTGGGCGCGCTGGGCGATCTCGCGGCGCATATCGTCAATATGGCCCAGTACCTGGTGGGAGATATCGAGCAGGTCTGCGGCGACCTGAAGATCGTGGTCCCGGAACGTCCGGCGAAGGCCGGATCGTCAGACATGATTACCGTCGAAAACGAGGATCAGGCCCACGCGATGGTGCGCTTCGCGGGCGGGGCGCAGGGCGTGATTGAAACCTCCCGCGTCGCCTGCGGCCGCAAGATGGGGCTGTCGTACGTCATTACCGGGACGAAAGGCGCCATCAGCTTTACCCAGGAGCGCATGGCGGAGCTGAAGCTCTATCTGCATGACGATCCGGTTAACCGTCAGGGATTCCGCACCTTACTTGTCGGCCCTGCACACCCCGACTACGCCGCGTTCTGCATGGGCGCAGGTCACGGGATAGGCTTTAACGATCAAAAAACGGTGGAGGTGCGCGACCTGGTGGACGGGATTGCCGCCGACGCGCCGATGTGGCCGGACTTCGAAGAGGGCTGGAAGGTGTCGCGCGTGCTGGACGCGATCGCGCTCTCGCACCAGGAAGGCCGCTGGCTGAACGTGAACGACATTGTCTGAAGAGGGTTCAACGTGGAAAAGCAGTTTGATGTGATATGCATGGGCCGCGTGGCGGTAGACCTCTACAGTCAGCAGATTGGTGCCCGTCTGGAGGATGTGTCGAGCTTTGCCAAATACCTCGGCGGCTCGTCCGGCAACGTGGCGTACGGCACCGCGCGCCAGGGCCTGCGCTCGTCGATGCTGGCGCGCGTCGGCGATGAACATATGGGCCGCTTCCTGCGCGAAGAGCTCAACCTGGTGGGGTGCGATACCAGCCATCTGATCACCGATAAAGACCGCCTCACGGCGCTGGTGCTACTCGGCATTAAAGACCGGGACACCTTTCCTCTGATTTTTTATCGCGATAACTGCGCGGATATGGCCATTACGGCCAGCGATGTGGACGAAAGCTACATTGCCTCCGCACGTTGTCTTGCCATCACCGGGACTCACCTTTCTCATCCTCAGACCCGCGAGGCGGTGCTGACGGCGCTGGGCTATGCCCGCCGTCACGGCGTGCGCACGGTGCTGGACATCGACTACCGTCCGGTGCTGTGGGGGCTGACCTCCTTAGGCGACGGTGAAACGCGCTTTATCGCCGCCGATAAGGTCACCCGCGAGCTGCAGGAGGTGCTGCACCTCTTTGACGTCATTGTCGGTACCGAAGAGGAGTTTCACATTGCGGGCGGCAGCACGGAGACCCTGCAGGCGCTGGGGCAGGTGCGTGTCGTGAGTGACGCAACGCTGGTCTGCAAGCGCGGCGCCCTCGGCTGCTCGGTCTATACCGACGCCATTCCGCCCCGGCTGGACGACGGCCTGACGGTGACCGGCGTGCGCGTGGAGGTGCTGAACGTCCTCGGCGCGGGGGACGCGTTTATGTCCGGCCTGCTGCGCGGCTACCTGAACGATGAGGGCTGGGAGCAGGCGTGCCGCTACGCCAACGCCTGCGGCGCGCTGGTGGTGTCGCGCCACGGCTGCGCCCCGGCCATGCCGAGCAAAATCGAGCTGGATGACTATCTCTCCCGCGCTGCGAACGTGCCGCGCCCGGATCTCGACCCGCGTCTTAACCACCTCCACCGGGTGACCACCCGCCGCCGCGAGTGGCCGGAGTTGTGCGTGATGGCCTTCGATCACCGCAGCCAGCTTGAGGATATGGCGCTGCAGTGCGGCGCGTCGCTTAAGCGTATTCCGGCGCTGAAGCAGCTGATCCTGCAGGCCAGCCGCGAGGCGGCGAGCCGGGCCGGGCTGGAGGGCAAAGCCGGCCTGCTGTGCGACGGCACCTTTGGTCAGGACGCGCTGAACGCCATCACCGGCGAGGGGTGGTGGATTGGTCGCCCCATTGAGCTGCCGGGCTCGCGTCCGCTGGAGATGGAGCATGGCAACATTGGCACCCAGCTCATCAGCTGGCCGCAGGAGCACGTGGTGAAGTGTCTGGTCTTTTTCCACCCGGAAGACGCTCACGGCCTGCGCCTGGAGCAGGAGCAGAAAATTGCCGAGGTGTATCACGCCTGCTGCCAGTCCGGGCACGAGCTGCTGCTGGAGGTGATCCTGCCTGCCAGCATGCCGCGTAGCGACGAGCTCTACCTGCGCGCCATTTCCCGCTTCTACAACCTCGGCATTTACCCCGACTGGTGGAAGCTGCCGCCGCTCTCTGCCGACGGCTGGACGGCGCTGAGCGAGATTATCGAACGCCGGGACCCGCACTGCCGCGGGGTGGTGATCCTCGGTCTTGACGCCCCGGCGGAACAGCTGCGCGCCGACTTTAAAGCGGCAGCGGGGCAGACGCTGGTGAAAGGCTTCGCCGTGGGGCGCACGCTGTTTGGCGATGCCTCCCGCGCGTGGCTGAAGCACGATATTGACGATGCGCAGCTGGTGGCGCGCATCCGGGACAACTACCTGCAGCTTATCGCCTGGTGGCGCGAGCGCGGACACGCATAATGGAGACGACAATGAGTGTACAACTGGGCATTAACCCGCTGACGTGGACGAACGACGATCTGCCTTCTCTCGGCGCGGAGACGTCGCTTGAGACCTGCCTGAGCGAAGGTAAAGAGGCCGGTTTCGCCGGTTTCGAGCTGGGCAATAAGTTCCCGCGCGAAGCGCGCCTGCTTGGCCCCATCCTGCAGCGCCACGACCTGCAGCTGGTCTCCGGCTGGTACTCCGGCCGCCTGCTGGAGCGCAGCGTGGAGGAGGAGATTGCCGCCGTGCAGTCCCACCTGACGCTCCTGCGCGAGCTGGGGGCAAAGGTGCTGGTGTTTGCGGAAGTGAGCGGCTGCATTCACGGCGAGCAGCAGACACCGGTGCACCTGCGCCCGCGCTTCCCGCAGGCGCGCTGGAAGGAGTACGGCGAGAAGCTTACCGAATTTGCCCGCTACACCCAGCAGCAGGGCGTGCAGATTGCCTACCATCACCATATGGGCACGGTGATTGAGTCCGCCGACGACGTGGACAATCTGATGACCCACACCGGCGACGCGGTGGGGCTACTGCTGGATACCGGTCACCTGACCTTTGCCGGGGCCGATCCGCTGGCGGTTGCGCAGCGCTGGGCGTCGCGTATCAACCACGTTCACTGCAAAGACGTGCGTGCCGACGTGCTGGCGGATGTGAAAAACCGTAAAACCAGCTTCCTTGATGCGGTACTGAGCGGCGTGTTTACCGTGCCGGGCGACGGCTGCGTGGATTACCCGCCGATCATGCGGCTGCTGAAGGCGCAGAACTATCACGGCTGGCTGGTGGTGGAGGCGGAGCAGGATCCGGCCATTGCCCATCCGCTGACCTACGCCCGTCTGGGGTATAACAATCTGAGCCGTCTGGCGCGCGACGCTGGACTGATTTGAGGAGGTGACATGTCACGTCTGTTATCACGCTGGCAACAGCCGAACGCGGAGGGACGCACCCAGTCCGTCACGCCGGAAAGCGCAGGGTGGGGATACGTCGGCTTTGAGGCGTATGAGCTGCAGGAGGGGCAGACGCTGACGCTGCCCGCCGTCCGCGAAGAGCGCTGCCTGGTGCTGGTGGCAGGACGCGCCTCCATCAGCACGCCTTCCGCGCAGTTTAACGACATCGGCGAGCGGATGAGCCCGTTCGAGCGCATCAAGCCGTGGGCGGTGTACGTCACTCCGCAGGAGACGGTGCAGGTGAAGGCGCTGACGACGCTGGAGCTGGCGGTCTGCGCTGCGCCGGGCAAGGGCACCTGTCCGACGCGGCTGATTGCGCCGCAGGATATCGACGCTGAGGCGCGCGGCAAGGGCCACAACCAGCGCTACGTGCACAACATTCTCCCGGAAGACAAGCCCGCCGACAGCCTGCTGGTGGTGGAGGTCTGGACCAACGAGGGCTGCACCAGCTCGTACCCGAGCCACAAGCACGACACGGATAACCCGCCCCAGGAGACGTATCTGGAGGAGACCTACTACCATCGCCTCGACCCGGAGCAGGGGTTCTGCATGCAGCGCGTCTACACCGACGACAGAGCGCTGGACGAGTGCATGGCGGTCTATAACCGTGACGTGGTCATGGTGCCGAAGGGCTATCATCCGGTGGCGACAATGGCCGGGTATGACAGCTATTACCTCAACGTGATGGCGGGGCCGGTGCGCAAATGGATGTTCACCTGGGAGGAGGACCACGCGTGGATTAATCGGGATTATCCCGCGGATGGCGGTAGCTAACGCGGGTTAGCCACCAGAACACCAGCGCCAGCAGGCTGACCGAGGCGCCAAGCAGGCAGACGCCCGGCCAGCCGGCAAAGGCATACGTCATCGTCGTGCCGAGTGCGCCGAGCCCGCTGCCGACGGCATAAAACAGCATGTAAAGCCCGACCAGCCGGCTGTGCGCCTCGGGACGGGTGCGAAAGATCATGCTCTGGTTGGTGACGTGCAGCGCCTGTCCCCCCAAATCGAGCAGTATGATGCCGATAAGCATGATCCCGAGTGAACGGTCCATCAGCGACAACGGCCACCATGCCAACAGCAGCATCACCAGCGCCGCGGCGCTGGTGCGTTGGGCATATCCCCGATCGGCCCAGCGTCCTGCCCGGCCAGCCGCCAGCGCCCCCACCGCGCCTGCCAGTCCAAACGCGCCAATCGCGGTATGCGAGAAGCTAAAGGGCGGGGCGCTCAGCGGCAGCACCAGCGCGCTCCAGAAAATGTTGAACGATGCAAACATCAGCAGCGCCAGCACGCCGCGTATCTGCAGCACTTTTTCCTGCCGCAACAGTGTGAGCATTGAGCCAATCAGCCGCGGGTAGCTCATCGTGGCAGTGACGGCTGGCAGAGTGGGGAGCCTCCACCACAGCGGTAACGCAATGATGAGCATCAGCGCGGCGGCACACAGATAAACCCCGCGCCAGCCCGCGATATCGCTGATGCCGCCAGCAAAGACGCGCGCGAGCAGCAGACCCATGAACACGCCGCCCTGCGCTGCGCCGACAACGCGGCCTTGTTCATGCGGCGACGCGGCGCTGGCGGCGTAGGCAATCAGCCCTTGTGTCATGGCCGTACCCAGCATACCGGTCGCAAGCATACCGATAAGCAGCGCCGGGGGGGACTGTGCCAGGCTGACGGAAACCAGCGCAACCACCAGAGCAATCAGCTGTATTGCCATCAGCCCTCGCCGATCCACTTTGTCACCCAGAGGAACCACAAGCAAAAGAGCCAGCGCGCAGCCAATTTGTGTCGCAGTCACCACGCCACCCACGGCCGCATGGCTGATGCCGAAATCGTTCGCCAGCGCGTCAAGCAAAGGCTGGGCGTAATAGACATTTGCCACGCTTAAGCCGCTGGCAGTGGCGAACAGCCAGACCATGCTGCGTGGCATGTCGGCTGAAAGAGGGGCTGATGTCACTGACATGTTTAATATTCCTCGCCTGATATAACCTGGTTTTAAAATGAAACTGGTTGAATGCTAGGCCATGTGGTTTTAAAATGCAACTGGTTGCGGGGTGGCCTTTGCGAGGAAAATACGAGATGTCCCAAAAGACGGTTAAAGCGGAATATTGTCCCGTTGCCCGCAGCGTCGAGGCGATCGGGGATCGCTGGTCGCTGCTTATCGTGCGCAATGCGTTTGACGGCATGACGCGCTTCGGGGATTTTCAGCGCAGCCTGGGCGTGGCGCGCAACATCCTTTCTGACCGGCTGCGCAAGCTGGTTGAGGCGGATATCCTGACGTTACAGGGGGCATCAGACGGCACGGCTTATCAGGAATATGTCCTGACCGACAAGGGGGAAGCGCTTTTCCCCTTGGTCGTGGCGCTGCGTCAGTGGGGAGAGCAGAATCTGTTTGCACAGGGCGAGCGCCACTCGCTGCTGGTCGACAGGCGGACGGGCAAGCCGGTTCCCTTTATGGCGCCAGCAGCGCATGACGGCACTGCGCTGCTGCCTGGGGATACGGAAGTGCAGAAAGTTGAATAAGCCGCCGCTGTTGTTAATTGCTCCTGATCGCCTGCTCAATCGTGCGGGCAACGATCTGCGGCTGGCTCACCATCGATACGTGGCTCGCTGCCACCTCTGCGGTTTTCGCATGGATCGTTTTTGCCATCGCGCGCTCAAGATCGGGGTTGATCATTCGGTCATTCTTGCTGACCACAAACCAGCTCGGTTTATCATGCCACGCCGCGTGGGCGACCTTTTCACCAAACGCCTCGGCCTTAATCGGCCCCTGAGTAGCTGCAATCGTGTTTTGAATGTCTGGCGTCACATCCGGCGCGAAATCCTTCCTGACGGTGTCCGTTGGCAGATATAAATAGCCGTCCGCCGTTTTGGCAATGCCCGCGCTGCCCGGCGGTGCAGGGTAGCTTCCTGCCAGATCCGCCGTCGACTGACCGGAATCCGGCGCGAACGCCGCCACATACACCAGTGATTTTACCCGCGCATCGTTACCCGCCTCGCTAATGACGGTGCCGCCCCAGGAGTGACCCACCAGTACGACATCGCCCTGCGCGCGGGCGATGGCCCGCTTTGTGGTGGCAACGTCATCTTTTAGCGACGTGAGCGGCAGCTGGACGGCAATGACCTCTGCGTGTTGTTTCTGCAACAGGGTAATGACTTTATTCCAGCTGCTGCCGTCGGCAAACGCGCCGTGTACCAGCACGACGCTGGTTTTGCTCTGTGCAAAGGTGCTGGCGGAAAGCGCCAGCAGGCCTGCCGTCAGTACAGACAGTGCTTTCATCTTCAGACTCCTTAAAAATGGTGGACCGCCGCGTGGGGCGGGACGGTGAATTCAACGGTTTTGTGGTCGAGCGGCTTGTGCGTCGGGTCGGCCAGAATTATCGTCACCTTGTGTTTACCGGCGGGCAGCCCCACCAGGATCACCGGCTCTCCGCTGGTGTCAGCCCAGTGCCATGGCGCATCATCCACCACCACGTGAATGTGCCCGATGCGCGGGGTGACCTTGAGCGCGTCGGGCCCGAATACCGGCTCGATGCGCAGGTTTTCGGCGCGGTACTGGATAAACACCGCGCCTTTGCTCAGCGGCCCGGCAAGCGGCGGATCGACGATCAGTTTTGCAGGCGGCTGCGGCTGCGCCAGCGGGGCAACGGCGGCGGGGCCGTTAACGTCCGCGGCGCTCAGATTGTCCAGCGGTGTGGCCTGGACACGTGCTACAGATGTCAGGACAAGCAGGGGGAAAAGTACATAGCGACGAATCATTGCTCTCTCTCCTCATCGGTTCTCAATGGCGACAGGGAAAGAAAACCATTTTTATGTATCGGAGATATTTGCCGGAGGGGGCGTTTTGTACCCGTTTGTCACCGTGGCCCGCAGGATACAGTGCGATACACTTTGCCTTCCGGGACGGTGCACAATGGCTATCGCCAGCCCGGCAATCAGCAGCGTCAGGCCCGTTGAAACCCCCATTGCACCCACGATCCCCAGCGTTTTATTCAGCCACGCATAGGCAAACGGCGAGGCTGCCGCCATCAGCTGGCCGGGGATAAGCAGCATGCCGGTGCGGCGGGCATAGCTTTCCGCGCTAAACAGTTCCAGCGGCAGGGTGGCTTTGACAAGGGTAACCAGCCCGTTGATGGCGCCATAGCCCAGCACAAAACCGGCCGCACACCAGACAAACAGGGCGCTGCTCAACCCAACAAGAAAACAGAGCGGCATGGCGAGAGCGGTAAAAAGCGTTAACGTGAAGGGCGTTAAGCGAGCCCCCGCCAGCACCTCCAGCGAGCGCGCGCCCGTCTGGCCGATTCCCCACAGCATGCCGATAGCGACCGGCAGGCCGTAGTGGGCAATAAACTCCGGCAGATGGGTGGACGTGCCGTTAGAGACAAAGGTGATGAGGGCAATGAAGGCGGCATAAAGCCAGCCGTTTCGTCGCTCGTTGTTCAGCGGCGGTGCGGCGATTTTCGTCGTCACCGTGAGCCGCTGCCGGGGAAGCGTGCGGATCAGCACCGCGCTCAGCAGGCCAAGCAGGGCATAAATGCGTAATGCGTCCTGCCAGCGCATCACGTGAAGCAGCGCATCGCCCAGCGGCCAGAAGACGACGGAGGCCAGCCCGCCCGCCAGCGTGACGCGCGAGATTGTTCTTCGCGCCTGTTGTCCGTAGAGGTTGACCAGCGCGGCGAAGAGCGCATCGTACAGCGACAGGCGCATTCCCACGCCCGTAACCAGCCAGGCGCCGTACCAGCCATAAAGCGTCCGGGTATACGCCATACAGGCGCAGCTTGCGGCGATCAGCAGCGTTCCGCCCATCACCACCTTCTGACCGCCAAAGCGTGCCAGCAGGCGGGCGACAAAAGGGGAAACCGCCGCCATCACCAGCATCGCCAGCGTCAGGCCGAGGTAAATCTGCGGTGATGACCATCCCCGGTCGGCTGAAATGGCCAGCGCAAAGGTGCCGGGCATATAAAACGAGATCCCCCAGTTGATGAGCTGATTGCACCCGGCCGTGAGGGCGAGGCGGTGTGGCAGGGCAGGTGTTTCCATGAGTGTTCATTCCGCTATGCAGTTGTCCTGAGCATAACGGGCGCGGTATTGTGCTGGCAGGGCCGCAACCTTATGCGCGGTATAAGAGAAACTTTGAATGACGACGCTTAATCTGGGCTATCTCGCCACCTTCCGTCTGGTTCACCAGCGCGGCAGTTTTTCAGCGGCAGCGGACGTGCTGGGCCTCTCCCAGCCCGCCGTCAGCCTGCAAATACGCCAGCTGGAGCAGTTTCTGCAAACGCGACTGGTGGAGCGTACCGGACGAGGGATTAAGGCGACGGCTGCCGGAGAAACCTTGCTGGCGCACGGGGAGCGTATTCAGCAGGTGGTGGATGACGCCATCCGGGCCGTGAATGCGTTTAGCCACGACGTAAGCGGCACCATTACGCTTGGCACGGGCGCAACGGCCTGCATCCATCTTCTGCCGCCGCTGCTGGAGCAGCTACGCCACGACTATCCGCTCCTGAGCGTGGGGGTGACGACGGGCAACACCCTCGACATCGTCAGAGCTATCGAAGAGAACCGTCTCGATATGGGGCTGGTTACGCTGCCGGTGAGTGGCAGAGCGCTGGACGTGATGCCGGTGATGGACGAAGAGTTTGTCTTTATCGCCTCAAGGGAACAGCTGGCTGCATTCAGGGACTTCACCCCAGCCGCGCTGCACACTCATCCGCTGATAGCCTTTGAATCAGGCAGTGGGACCCGGGCGCTGATCGACGGCTGGTTTGCCGCCCAGGGTTTAGCGATCGCGCCGGTGATGCAGCTTGGCAGCATCGAGGCGATCAAACGGATGGTTCGCGCAGGGCTGGGCTACAGCATCGTGCCGCGCATGGCGGTGGAACAGGAGGTCGATCGCGAAGGGCTATGCGTGATGTCGCTGATGCCCATGCTGCAGCGGCAGCTGGCGGTGGTCATGCGGCAGGATAAAATCCTCAGCAAAGGGATCGCGGCCCTTATTCGGCTCGTGCAACAGCCTTCGGCGGTTTAGCGGTCAGCGGTGTCGACGGTCAGGCTGGATTGCTGCGACTGGGTTTTATCCTGATGGTGGTACCAGGCGCCAATCGAAGAGTAAACGAAGCGGCCAAAGAAAAACAGGAAGCTGATGAGCAGTATGATGCGGGTCATTCGGGTGTTAAATCGATGTCGTTTGCGCATACGCGTGACCTGACTCACTCTGTTTTTCCTGGATAAGCCCTTCCGGGCGATAAGGATATTAAGGCACAGCGGGAAGATGGGGTCAATTCTGTGATGTGTAAATAACCGTCAATGTTTACATTAATTAATGTTATTGAAATTAATCAACGCATTTACCATATTGATAATATGAAGAAAAAGATGTCGAAAAAACGCCACAAAATGTTATTTGCGTAAAGTAGTTTGATTTATGTCAACGGATTCCCGGCCCTGATATTTAAAATCCTTCCTCCACACTGTTCGCCCGACATGCTGCCGGGCGGCGCGTACGTCAGGTTGGATGCCTGTCTTTATTTCCCTCTGGAGCGATAGGGGTTTAACCGGGCATCTATGACTATTCTCGCTTTCCTGAAAAACAATGCAAACCGCTGGTGGGCATTGCCGCTTATTTTACCTGTGGTTTTACTTCCCGCGCTGAGCGTCGCGAATACGTTTACGCAGCTGGGCGACGGCATTGTGGCACTCTATTATTTACCGCTCTCATTTTTGCTTTCGCTGATGATGTTCTTTGGCCTGGAAGCGCTGCCCGGGATCGTATTATCCCTGTTTATCCGCTATTACCCGTCGGTCGGGATGTTTGAAACGGTTGCCGGTGTGCTCCATTTTATCGTCCCTTTAGTGCTCAGCTGGGGCAGCTACCGGGTGTTTGCGCCCAGACGCAATATGACGGCGTACGGCGACATCCGCTTGATGGCGCAGCGCATCTTCTGGCAGGCCTTCTGCCCCGCGACGCTGTTTCTGGTGCTGTTTCAGTTTGCCGTGTATCTGGGCGTGTATGAGAGCCGCCAGAGCCTTGCGGGATTAAACCCTCTTAATATTCGTACGCTTATCAACTACCAGGCGCTGCTGGTCAGCGGGCTGACGGGCGTGCCGCTGAGCTATCTGCTGATCCGCCTGATTCGTCATCCGCGGTATATCATAAGCCTCATCTCGCAAATCCGTTTGCAGATTGACAAAAAGGTGACGGCAACAGAATTTCTGCTGTGGACGGTGGCACTCGGCGGGCTGCTTTCGCTGCTGCTGTTGCCGTTAAATGAAAACAGTTCGATATTCACCACCAATTACACCCTGTCGCTACTGATGCCGGTGATGCTCTGGGGCGCGATGCGTTTTGGCTATAAGCTGATTTCGCTTATCTGGACGCCAGTGCTGCTGGTGTCTATTCACTACTATTATCACTATATCCCGCTGAACCAGGGGTATGACATTCAGCTGGCGATCACCTCGTCCAGTTACCTGGTCTTCTCGTTTGTGGTGATTTATATGTCGATGCTGGCGACTCGCCAGCGCGCAGTGAATAAACGCTCCCGCAGGCTGGCGCTGCTCGACCCGGTCGTCCATATGCCTAACCTGCGGGCGCTGTCGCGCGATCTGGCGAAGAATCCGTGGTCGGCGCTCTGCCTGCTGCGCATTCCGGAGCTGGAAATTCTGGGTCGAAATTACGGCGTGCTGCTGCGTATTTTGTACAAACAGCAGCTGGCGCAGTGGGTAAACGGTACCCTCCAGCCCAACGAGCAGGTGTATCACCTGACCGGGTATGACCTGGCGGTACGGCTCAACGCGGAATCGCACCAGCAGCGAATTGAAACTCTGGACGAGCATATCAAGCAGTTCCGCTTTGTCTGGGACGGCATGCCGCTGCAGCCGCAGGTGGGCGTGAGCTACTGCTATGTCCGGTCCCCGGTTAACCATCTTTATCTGGTGCTGGGTGAGCTGGGGGTGGTGGCCGATCTGTCACTCTCCTCAAACCATCCGGAAAATCTTCAGCAGCGTGGTGCCGTCCATTTGCAGCGCAGCCTGAAGGATAAAGTCGCGATGATGAGCCGCCTGCAAAAGGCGCTCGATAACGATGAATTCACCCTGCTGGTTCAACCCGTTCGCGGCCTGCGTGGCGATCGCTATCATGAAGTCCTGCTGCGGATGCCGGATACAAACGGGCTATTGATCTCTCCCGACCAGTTCCTGCCTGTCGCGCAGGAGTTTGGTTTGTCCTCCCGGGTGGACCTGTGGGTGCTTGAGCATACGCTGCGCTTCCTGGCCGCGCATCGCGAGAGCCTGCCCGGCCAGCGTTTTGCCATTAATCTGGCCCCCTCAACCGTATGCCGGGTGCCGTTCCCGCTTGAGGTGAGTCGCCTGCTGGCGAAATACGCCATTGAGCCGTGGCAGCTGATTTTTGAGGTGACGGAGTGCAGCACCTTCGGCAGCGGGGAGCAGGCGCTACACATTCTCCAGCAGCTGCAGAAAATGGGGGTACGCATTGCGATTGATGATTTCGGGACCGGCTATGCAAGCTATGCGCGGCTGAAAAGCGTGGATGCCGACATTCTCAAGATCGACGGCAGCTTTATCCGCAATATCGTCAACAACAGCCTGGATTATCAGATCGTGGCGTCTATTTGCCATCTGGCGCGCATGAAGAAGATGCTGGTGGTGGCAGAGTATGTCGAGACCGAGGAGATACGTAGCGCGGTTCACGCGCTAGGCATCGATTATGTGCAGGGTTATCTGATTGGCAGGCCAGCGCCGCTGGAATCACTGCTGGAAACGGAGGCGTCCTGCGCGGACGCCTGAACCTTTACGCGGCGACGTCAGCGCTCTCTTCTTCAATTTTGAGCAGCCAGCCGGTGACCGCTTCCCAGTACTGTTGCTCTTTTTCCAGGTCCAGCAGGACCAGCGCATTCTGGCTGAACCAGTCGTGCGGGAAGCTCAGCGTCCAGTGATGGTCGTCGGTTTTAAGCTTCAGCGTGGGCGGCGTGGTGGTCGCCTGACGCTGGTTATTGAGCAGCACGCCAAGACGCAGCAGCTGAATGAGCGGCAGGAACTGCTTTTTCTTGAACAGCGTGAAGCGCGGCAGGTCGTCGAGCTTGATGGCTTTGCGGTGATACCGCACCAGGGTCGCCATCATGGTTTGTTGCTCCTGGTTGAAGCCCGGCAGATCGCTGTTTTGCAGAATATAGGCCGAATGGCGGTGCATCCCGCTATGGTTGATGTTCAGCCCCACCTCATGGAGCATCGCGGCCCATTTTAATAGCGCGGCAAGCTGCGGGTGCGCGAGCTTCGGATTCTGCTCTTCCCACTGCTCGTACATCTGCACCGTGGTGTCGAGCACGCGCTTCGCCTGCTCGCGGTCGATGTTGTACTGGTTAGCCAGGCTTTGTGCGGTGCGGCTGCGAATATCCTGATGGCGGAAACGGCCTTCCATTTCATACAGCACGCCTTCGCGCAGCGCGCCGTCGGAAAGGCGCAGTTCTTTAATGGCGAGGGCATCAAACACGCCGCAGAGGATGGCCAGCCCCGGCACGAAGACCGCCTTACGCTCGTCGGAAAGACCCGGCAGGCTTAAGGCGTCAAAACTTTTATGCTTCAGCACTTCTTCGGTCAGCAATGTCAGGCGTTCGGGCGTGATAAACCCGTCTTTTTCACCCATCGCCAGCAGCACTTCATGCGCCGCTTTGATGGTGCCTGACGCGCCCAGCGCCACATTCCAGCCCTGAATACGGTACTGCCAGGCCAGGTTTTCCAGTTTCTGGACAGCCGCCATACGCGCACGCTGGAAGTTCTCGCGGGTGATGGTGCCGCCCGGGAAATACATCTGCGCGAAGCTGACGCAGCCCATACGGCGGCTTTCCACCAGGCGAGGCTCAAAGTCTTCGCCGATCACCAGCTCCGTAGAACCGCCGCCGATGTCGATCACCAGCTTGCGCCCTTTTTCCGGCTGGGTGTGTTCGACACCCATGAAAATCAGACGCGCTTCCTCGTTACCGGAGATGATCTCAATCGGGTAGGGGATCACCTTTTCGGCCCGCTTGAGAAACTCTGGCGCGTTCAGCGCCTGGCGCAGGGTGTGGGTGCCCACGATGCAGACGCTGGAGGGCGAGAAGCCCTGCAGGCGTTCAGCAAACAGCGACAGGCAGTTTAACCCCCGCTCCATTGCCTCTTCGCTGAGCATGCTGCGTTCATCAAGGCCATCCGCCAGGTGCACGCGCTGCTTCAGACGACCGATGATCTGCAGCGCGCCATCCACCTCACGGGCGATGACCATATGGAAACTGTTAGAGCCTAGATCGACCGCGGCGAATTCCTGCGGGCGTGGGGTCTTATCATTTATCGGCATAGGTTAATCGGGTTGCTCGAGTGATTTGATATAGTCGTAAATCGCCAGTTGCGACCGCACTTTGCGGCGGTTGCCGCGCGGTACATAGCGGTTACTGAGTTCTTTGTCGATATAGCGTGCTTTCACGGTATCGCTGAACAG
The DNA here is from genome assembly GCF_002952735.2 of Enterobacter sp. SGAir0187. Classification (NCBI taxonomy): domain Bacteria; kingdom Pseudomonadati; phylum Pseudomonadota; class Gammaproteobacteria; order Enterobacterales; family Enterobacteriaceae; genus Enterobacter; species Enterobacter sp. SGAir0187. The sequence goes on from NZ_CP025034.2 coordinate 3,843,603, forward strand.
AATCTCGATGATGTCGAGGATCTGCTGCTTCAGGCGCGGATCCAGCAGCGGTGCCGCGACTTCAATTCGGTAGTCAATATTGCGCGTCATCCAGTCTGCCGAAGAGAGATAGACCTGTTTATCACCCGCATTATCGAAAATATAGACCCGATCGTGTTCCAGGTAGCGGTCAACAATGCTGATCACGCGAATATTGTCGCTGATGCCTTCCAGTTCCGGGATCAGCGAGCACATGCCGCGGATCAGCAGATTAACCGGCACGCCGGAGCTGGACGCGGCGTACAGCCTGTCTACCAGCCCTTTGTCCACCAGGTTGTTGAGCTTCAGCGTGATGCCGGACGACAGCCCTTTCTGGGCATTGGCGATCTCTTTATCGATCATATCGTACAGCAGACGGCGCGAGTTCTGCGGCGAGACCAGCAGATAGTCGAAGCTTACCGGACGGTACGGGTTCTCAATAAAGTTAAAGACCCGGCGCACCTCGTTGGTGATGCGGGCATCGGCGGTCAGCAGCGAGTAGTCGGTATAGATTCTCGCCGTTTTCTCGTTAAAGTTCCCGGTACCGATGTGGGCGTAGCGCACCACCTCGTCGCCCTCTTTACGGGAGATCAGGAACAGCTTGGCGTGAATTTTCAGCCCCGGCGCGGAGAAGATGACGTGTACACCGGCTTCCGTCAGACGACGCGCCCAGTGAATGTTCGCCTCTTCGTCGAAGCGCGCCTGCAGCTCCACCACCACGGTCACTTTTTTGCCGTTGTGCGCGGCGTGGATCATCGCATCGATGATGCGGGAATCTTTTGCCACGCGGTAGATGTTGATTTTGATCGCCAGCACGCTCGGGTCGAACGAGGCCTGTCGCAGCAGCTCCAGCACGTGTTCAAACGTGTGATACGGATAGTAGAGCAGGACATCGCGTTCGCGGATGGCGTCAAATCCGTTGCGGAATTTATCGAACCAGAGATGGCGCAGGCGCGGCAGCGGCTTGTTCACCAGATTGGCTTTGCCGACGTTCGGGAAACCGATAAAGTCTTTAAAGTTGTGGTAACGGCCACCCGGCACGATGGAGTCATAGCGCGAAATGGTCAGCTTCTCGCGCAGCATTTCCACCATGGCGTCCGGCATATCGCGCTGATAGACAAAGCGCACCGGCTCGGCCGTCAGGCGCTGTTTCAGGCTGGAGGACATCAGCTCCATCAGGCTGGCTTCCATCTCGTGCACCAGGTCATATTCGGCGTCACGGGTCATCTTCATCGAGTAGGCGTTTAACGCATCGTAATCGAAGAAGCCTTTGAAGATGTCGTCCAGACAGTAGCGCAGGATGTTATCGAGCAGGATCATCGGCTTGCGTCTGCGCGGGGTTTCCGGCGGCAGGTTCACAAAGCGCGGCACCTTGTCGGACGGGATCTCCAGCAGCGCGTAACGGATGGATTCACCGCGAATAATTTCCACGGCCAGATAGGTGTAGTCATCTTTCAGGAACTGCACCAGATCGGTTTCGCGGTTGATGAGAATCGGGGTAATGTGCTGGCGCAGGTACTGTTTAAAATAGTGGCGCAGCCAGTTTTGTTGGTTAACGGAAAGCTGACGTTCGTTAATCAGGAAGATTTGATTGCGCGCCATCTCCAGCAGCAGTTCGTTATACAGGCCGTCAAATTCCTGATCGGCTTTCAACACGCGGGACTGGATTTTGCCCAGCAGGTGCCGCGAGTGCGAGTTTAGGCCCTGTTCTTCGCTGATGATGATGCGTCTCTTCAGCTCGGCAAAGCGAACCTTGTAGAACTCATCCAGGTTGTTGGAATAGATGCCCAAAAAACGCATGCGTTCGATCAGCGGGTTACTTTTGTCAGCCGCTTCCTGGAGTACACGTTCGTTAAATGCTAACCAGCTTAGCTCTTTCTCGATATATAACTTTTCCTGACCCATTACAGCTCACACTCCAGTTCAATCACAGGACGTGGTAAATCCGTCTCGTCCTTATTATGGCGAGCATTTCCACGATATGTCCAACAGTGCCAGAAAAGTATGACAGTTATTTTTTTTGTTGGGGAATTTAGAGGGTTGGGGGGAGGGAATATCGGGTAAGCGAAGCGCCACCCGACATAGCAAACTACTCTTCGGCCGCATAACCCTGCGGGGGTAACTTCACGCCATCCAGCCAGGCTGCGCCGTCGCGCATTTCGAGGCGCCCGTCAACAAACCAGCTTACCACCAGTGGGTAAATGGCATGCTCCTGGGTCTGCACGCGTTCGGTCACGTCTTCTTCACTGTCGCCGTCAAAGACCGGGACTTTGGCCTGCAGGATCACCGGACCGCCGTCCAGCTCGTCGGTCACGAAATGCACGGAGGTGCCGTGCTCCTCATCGCCGTTTTCCAGAACCTGACGATGGGTGTGCAGGCCGGGATATTTCGGCAGAAGAGAAGGGTGAATATTCAGCAACCGTCCGGCGTAGTGCGCGACAAAGGCCGGGCTCAGAATGCGCATATAGCCTGCCAGCACCACGACGTCCGGCGCGTAGGCATCAATCTCCTGAACCAGCTCGCGGTCAAAGGCTTCACGCCCGGCGAACTGGCTGGCTTCCAGCGCGTGCGCGGGTATGTTCGCTTCCCGCGCGCGCTCAAGGCCGAACGCGTCGGCCTTGTTGCTGAATACTGCCCGAATGGTGCCGTTGATTTTCTTCTGTTTGCAGGCGTCAATTATCGCCTGCAAATTGCTTCCGTTGCCGGAAATGAGCACCACGATGTTTTTCATTCAATGACCACACGCTGTTCGGAATCGGATGCTTTAATCGTACCGATTTTCCACGCGTTTTCACCTTTCTCTGTCAGCAGCTTGACCGCTTTATCCGCTTCGCTTGCCGGCAGGGCGATAACCATGCCCACGCCGCAGTTAAAGGTGCGGTACATTTCGTGAGAGCTCACGTTGCCTGCGGTCTGCAGCCAGTTAAAGACCGCTGGCCACTGCCATGAGGACTCGTCGATCACCGCCTGGGTGTTGTCCGGCAGCACGCGCGGGATGTTTTCCCAGAAGCCACCACCGGTCAGGTGGGCAATGGCGTGCACGTCAACGTTCTCGATCAGTTCCAGCACATTCTTCACGTAGATGCGGGTTGGGGCCAGCAGATGGTCAGCCAGCGGTTTCCCTTCAAGCTCGGTCGTCTGTGGGTCGCAACCGCTCACCTCGAGGATTTTACGCACCAGGGAGTAGCCGTTGGAGTGCGGGCCGCTGGAGGCCAGCGCGATCAGCACATCGCCATCCGCCACTTTGCTGCCGTCAATAATTTCTGATTTTTCTACTACGCCGACGCAGAAGCCTGCGACGTCATAATCTTCGCCGTGATACATACCCGGCATTTCCGCGGTTTCACCGCCGACCAGCGCACAGCCAGACTGCAGACACCCTTCGGCGATACCGTTGATCACGCTTGCCGCGGTATCTACGTCCAGTTTGCCGGTCGCGTAGTAATCGAGGAAGAACAGCGGCTCTGCGCCCTGAACCACCAGGTCGTTCACGCACATCGCGACCAGATCGATACCGATCGTGTCGTGACGTTTTAAATCCATCGCCAGGCGCAGTTTGGTGCCTACACCGTCAGTTCCCGAGACCAGAACAGGTTCACGATATTTTTGCGGCAGCGCGCACAGTGCGCCGAATCCACCCAGACCACCCATCACTTCCGGGCGGCGGGTTTTTTTCACCACACCTTTGATTCGGTCAACCAGCGCATTACCTGCGTCAATATCAACACCGGCATCTTTGTAGCTGAGAGAAGTTTTGTTGGTCACGGCTTAAATCCCCACGCGATTGCATAGCTAGTAAGAAAAATCGGCGCAATTCTAACAGTCCAGGCAAACGTTTGCGAGCCTATTCTCGGCGAGAGGATCTTTTTTTACGCCCAGCCTGCCAGTGCGCCCAAACTTGCGTCTGTTCACGAAAATGAAACCGGTTTCGGTATTCTCCTTGCAACCCGAAACGGCTTTGCACATCATTCAACTGAAACCGGTTTCTGTAATTGTTTTTGCAGAAAATAACGCAGAATGAGGGAAAGCGAATGTCAGGATTTAAAGCAGATTTTCTGTGGGGCGGTGCGGTTGCGGCGCACCAACTGGAAGGCGGCTGGAAAGAAGGGGGTAAAGGCGTAAGCGTAGCCGACGTCATGACTGCAGGCGCGCACGGCGTGCCGCGTGAAATCACCAACGGCGTGCTGCCGGGGAAAAATTACCCTAACCATGACGCCATCGATTTCTACCACCGCTATAAAGAAGACATCAAACTCTTTGCCGAGATGGGGTTCAAATGTTTCCGCACCTCTATCGCCTGGACGCGCATTTTCCCGAAAGGGGACGAGCGTGAGCCGAACGAGGCTGGCCTGAAATTCTATGACGATCTGTTCGACGAGTGCCTGAAGTACGGCATCGAACCGGTTATTACCCTCTCTCACTTCGAGATGCCTTTCCATCTGGTCACCGAATACGGCGGCTGGCGCAACCGTAAGCTGATCGACTTCTTCGTTCGTTTTGCAAAAGTGGTTTTCCAGCGCTATCAGCATAAAGTGAAGTACTGGATGACCTTTAACGAGATCAACAATCAGGCCAACTTCCATGAAGACTTTGCGCCGTTCACCAACTCCGGGCTGAAGTACGCGCCGGGCGAAGACCGTGAGCCGGTGATGTTCCAGGCCGCACACTATGAGCTGGTGGCCAGCGCGCTGGCGGTGAAGGCGGGGCGCGAGATTAACCCGTCTCTGCAGATCGGCTGCATGATTGCCATGTGCCCAATCTACCCGCTGACCTGCGCGCCGGACGACATGATGATGGCGATGAACGCCATGCACCGCCGCTACTGGTTCACCGACGTGCACGTGCGCGGCAAGTACCCGCAGCACCTGCTCAACTACTTCGAACGTCGCGGCTTCACGCTGGATATCACCGAAGAAGATAAAGCCGCGCTGACGCAGGGCTGCGTGGATTACATCGGGTTTAGCTATTATATGTCCTTCGCCACCAAGGCGACGGCGGACAACCCGCAGCTGGACTATGACGAAAGCAAGAGCCTGGTCTCCAACCCGTACGTGCAGAAATCCGACTGGGGCTGGCAGATTGACCCGGTGGGGCTGCGCTACTCACTCAACTGGTTCTGGGATCACTACCAGCTGCCGCTGTTTATCGTTGAGAACGGCTTTGGCGCAATCGACGTGCAGGAGCGTGACGGCACGGTTAATGACCAGTACCGCATTGACTACCTGGCCGCCCACATCCGCGAGATGAAAAAAGCGGTGGTGGAAGATGGCGTAGACCTGATGGGCTATACCCCGTGGGGCTGTATCGACCTGGTGTCTGCCGGTACCGGTGAAATGAAAAAACGCTACGGCTTTATCTTTGTCGATAAAGACAATGAAGGAAACGGTACGCTGAACCGCAGCAAGAAGAAGTCATTCGACTGGTATAAGGAGGTGATCGCGAGCAACGGCGATAACCTGTAATTGTCGGGTGGCGCTAACGCTTACCCGACCTACACTACATGTAGGCCCGCGTAAGCGCAGCGCCACCGGGCAGAACCCGCACTTAAGCCGGAGACGTATCTCCGGTTTTTTGTCTTTGCTTGATCCCTGTCAAGCAACATGGGTATGGCCTAATCCGAAAAAAGCGGTATAATCCCGCGATTTTTTTGCGGATGCCATTCAGAGGAGAAAGAGAATGAAGATTGTGGAAGTGAAACACCCACTCGTTAAACACAAGTTGGGCCTGATGCGTGAGCATGACATCAGCACGAAGCGTTTTCGCGAACTGGCCTCTGAAGTCGGCAGCCTGCTGACCTACGAAGCGACCTCTGATCTGGAAACGGAAAAAGTCACCATCGAAGGCTGGAACGGTCCGGTACAGGTTGAGCAGATCAAAGGTAAGAAAATTACCGTCGTGCCTATCCTGCGTGCTGGTCTCGGCATGATGGAAGGCGTGCTGGAGCACGTGCCAAGCGCGCGCATCAGCGTGGTGGGGATCTACCGTAACGAAGAAACCCTCGAGCCAGTTCCTTACTTCCAGAAGCTGGTGTCCAACATCGACGAGCGTATGGCGCTGGTGGTTGACCCGATGCTGGCAACCGGCGGTTCAATGATTGCCACTATCGACCTGCTGAAAAAAGCGGGCTGCAGCAGCATTAAAGTGCTGGTGCTGGTTGCGGCACCGGAAGGGATCGCGGCGCTGGAAAAAGCGCACCCGGACGTTGAGCTGTATACCGCCTCTATCGACCAGGGCCTGAACGAGCACGGGTACATCATCCCGGGGCTCGGCGATGCCGGCGATAAGATCTTTGGTACGAAATAATCGAATAACGATAAATAAGCCGACTTTGATAGTCGGCTTTTTTTTGAATAAAACACCAACAACGATACTACTCAGAGGAAAACACTATGACGCGCCGTGCTATCGGGGTGAGTGAAAGACCGCCGCTTTTACAGACTATCCCGCTTAGTTTGCAGCACCTGTTCGCCATGTTTGGCGCAACCGTGCTGGTGCCAATCCTGTTCCACATTAACCCGGCTACCGTGCTGCTGTTCAATGGCATCGGTACGCTGCTGTACCTCTTCATCTGTAAAGGCAAAATCCCGGCGTATCTCGGGTCGAGCTTTGCCTTTATCTCTCCGGTGTTATTGTTGCTACCGCTGGGTTATGAGGTCGCGCTGGGCGGCTTTATCATGTGTGGCGTGCTGTTCTGCCTGGTCTCCTTCATCGTGAAGAAAGCCGGGACCGGCTGGCTGGACGTGATGTTCCCACCTGCGGCGATGGGTGCCATTGTGGCCGTCATCGGTCTCGAACTGGCGGGCGTGGCGGCGAATATGGCCGGTCTGCTGCCTGCGGACGGCCAGTCACCGGATTCCAAAACCATTATCATCTCGCTGGTGACTCTGGGCGTAACGGTGTTTGGCTCCGTGCTGTTCCGCGGCTTTATGGCGATTATTCCTATCCTGATCGGCGTGCTGGCGGGCTACGCGCTCTCCTTCGTGATGGGCGTGGTGGATACCACCCCGATTGCCGAGGCGCACTGGTTCGCGCTGCCAACCTTCTACACGCCGCGCTTCGAATGGTTTGCGATCTTCACCATTCTGCCTGCGGCGCTGGTGGTGATTGCGGAGCACGTCGGCCACCTGGTGGTAACGGCGAACATCGTTAAGCGCGATTTAATCCGCGATCCGGGCCTGCACCGCTCCATGTTTGCGAACGGTTTCTCCACTATCATCTCCGGTTTCTTTGGGTCTACGCCAAACACCACCTACGGTGAAAACATCGGCGTGATGGCGATTACCCGCGTTTACAGCACCTGGGTTATCGGCGGCGCGGCGATCATCGCCATTCTGCTCTCCTGCGTCGGCAAGCTGGCGGCAGCGATTCAGATCATCCCGGTTCCGGTGATGGGCGGCGTGTCTCTGCTGCTGTACGGGGTAATTGGTGCCTCCGGTATTCGCGTGCTGATTGAATCCAAAGTGGATTACAGCAAGGCGCAGAACCTGATCCTGACGTCGGTGATCCTGATTATCGGCGTGAGCGGCGCGAAGGTGCACATCGGCGCGGCCGAGCTGAAAGGCATGGCGCTGGCAACCATCGTCGGCGTGGGGCTGAGCCTGATTTTCAAGCTGATCTCCGTGATCCGTCCGGAAGAGGTGGTGCTGGACGCTGACGAAAGCGAAAAAGCGTCACACTGATCCTTTAACCGGGCGGACGATCCGCCCGGTTCTCTCCTTGCAGGTTCCGTGTTAAACTCCATGCCGATTTTATGTCAGATCTGGTTGAGGTACTTCTGAACGGACCGGCACAGCTCTCTCTGCCACTCTATCTCCCTGACGACGAAACGTTTGCGAGTTTCTGGCCGGGTGATAACCCCTCTTTACTGGCTGCACTGCAAAACGTGCTGCGTCAGGAACACAGCGGATACATCTATATCTGGTCACGCGAAGGCGCGGGGCGCAGCCACCTGCTGCATGCCGCCTGCGCGGAGCTCTCTGCGCGCGGTGATGCGGTAGGCTATGTGCCGCTGGATAAACGGACCTGGTTTGTCCCTGACGTGCTGGAGGGGATGGAACATCTCTCCCTGGTCTGCATCGATAACATCGAATGCGTGGCGGGGGATGAGCCGTGGGAAATGGCGATCTTTAACCTCTACAACCGCATTCTGGAATCGGGCAAAACCCGGCTGCTGATCACCGGCGATCGTCCGCCTCGCCAGCTGAATCTGGGACTGCCGGATCTGGCGTCTCGCCTGGACTGGGGCCAAATCTATAAGCTTCAGCCGCTGTCGGACGAAGATAAGCTTCAGGCGCTACAGCTGCGCGCAAAGCAGCGCGGCTTTGAGCTGCCGGAAGACGTGGGCCGTTTCCTGCTGAAGCGGCTGGATCGCGAAATGCGTACGCTGTTTGACACACTGGATCAGCTCGATCGCGCCTCCATTACCGCCCAGCGCAAGCTGACCATTCCGTTTGTGAAAGATATTCTGAAGCTATAGTTGTGCCGGGTGGCGGCTGCGCCTTACCCGGCCTACATATGGCACCCGTAGGCCCGCTAAGCGCAGCGCCACCGGGCGAAACCATCAGAGGATCTCGAGCACGTCTTCCGGCGGGCGTCCAATGCGCGCCTGGCCGTTCGCCACTACAATCGGGCGCTCAATCAGCTTTGGATTTTCAACCATCGCCTGTATCAGTTCAGCCTCGGAGAGACGGCTGTCATCCAGGTTAAGCGACGTATACAGATCTTCTTTCTTGCGCATCAGATCCCGCGCACTGCCCATCCCCAGCATATGCAGCAGCTGGCGGAGGGTCTGCGCGTCCGGTGGGGTGTCGAGGTACAGCACCACCTCCGGCTCCACGCCGTTAGACTTCAACAGGCTCAGGGTATCGCGGCTCTTGGAGCAGCGCGGGTTGTGGTAGATTTTTACGGCGTCTATCATGACGTGAATTCTCCTTGATTACATCTTCTCGTACGGCTTGAAGCGCTGCTGCAGGCCGCGAAGCTGATCGATACGTGCGTCGTATCGGGCCTGCTGGAGGCTGCCGAGTTTGACCTGCGAGCTGGCGCTGCTGAGTGCGGAAATGGCCTGATCGAGGCGCCCTACCAGGGCAAAGCCTTCGGCGCGCGCCGCCAGCTCCTGATCGCGGTTGCCGAGCTGGGCTTCCGCCTGAGCGAGCAGATCCCAGCCGTTTTGATCGTCTTTATTATTAAAGGTGTAGCGGTTCAGGATGGTCGCCGCTTCACCCGGCTGGCCGCCCTGCAGGTAAGCGTTCGCCAGGTTAAGCTGCAGCACCGGATTGGTACGGACGTCTTTTGCCCCTTTCAGGCGGTTAATCGCATCGGCAGGCTTCTTCTGTCCCAGATCGATATCCGTCGACAGATCGAGGTACCACGGGTTGTTCGGGTCGGCAGCCAGAAGCGGCTGCAGCGCCTTACGCGCCTCGTCGTATTTGCTGGCCTCCATCGCCTGGAGCGCCTGACCATACTGCGCGGCGTTCTTCTCGCGCACGTTGCCTTTCGCCAGGGTATCCAGCAGGTCGCTGGTGAGCTGGTTACGCCCGGAATTGTACATCCCCAGCGTTCTCACTTTCGCCATGTAGAAATCCTGTGAAGACTGGACCACGACCGGGCGCATCTGGTTGGCACGGTTACGCGCGTCCGACAGACGGCTCTCAGGCAGCGGGTGCGTGAGCAAAATTTCCGGTGGACGGGAAGAGTAACGCGCCTGATCGAGCAGTTTTTCCAGGAAGCTCGGCATGGCCTGCGGGTCAAAGCCTGAGCGCTGTAACACCTGAATGCCGATGCGGTCCGCTTCCTGCTCGTTTTGTTGGGTAAAGCTGATCATCCCCTGGCGCGTTCCTGCCAGCGTACCGGTCAGTGCTGCCATCCCGGCCTGCGGGCTGGCCATCGCCAGCAGAATCGATCCCAGTGCGCCCACCCAGGTGAGGGGAGCGTTACGTTTCTGGTCTTCCATCGCTCGCGCCAGGTGACGCTGCGTGACGTGCGAAATTTCGTGCGCCATCACCGAGGCCAGCTGGCTTTCGTTGTCTGAGTAACGGAATAACGCCGAATGCAGCACCACGTTACCGCCAAAGAAGGCGAAGGCGTTGATTTCGTCGTTATTGATTAAATAGAAATGGAAGGGGGTTCTGACCGAATCGGCGTGCGCCACCAGACGCATTCCCAACCCGTTTATGTACTGTACCAGCAAAGGGTCGTTAATCAGCGGGGCGCTGCCGCGAAGCTGGCGAACATAGTAATCCCCCATTTGCATCTCTTGCCCAATAGAGAGCGTGCTTCCTGCTGTGGTGCCCATGTCCGGCAATGTATCGGACGAGTCAGCAAAAGCGGGCAACACCTGACCGACCGTCACCGCGGCAATCAGTGTTGCAACCAGTGTTTTTCTCAATTGCCTGAACATAACCACTGTCCTGTATGTTGGATGTGCTAATTTGACCAATGAACCGGCATATCGTTCATCTCTGCTGCCCTGCGAGTGTAGCCGTGTTATAGCATGAAGAAAATCCCATTCATCAGGCTTTTGCGGATTGCGATCGAGATACAAAAAGCGAAAGTCTTTTTTGTGACAGTTAGATACAATTCACCGTCTCACTCCCGCCATTCGATTCAGGGAAGGGTTGTATGCTCGAAATGTTAATGCAGTGGTACCGGCGTCGCTTCAGCGACCCGGAAGCCATTGCTTTGTTGGTTATTCTGGTCGCCGGGTTCGGTATCCTGTTCTTCTTTAGCGGTCTGCTCGCCCCTCTGCTGGTGGCGATTGTGCTGGCGTACCTGCTGGAGTGGCCCACGGCGCGCCTGGAACATATCGGCTGTTCCCGCCGCTGGGCGACCAGCATCGTGCTGGTGCTGTTTGTTGGCATCCTCCTGCTGATGGCCTTTGTGGTGATGCCGGTGGCCTGGCAGCAGGGAATCAACCTGATCCGCGATATGCCCGGCATGTTGAACAAACTGTCTGATTTCGCTGCCACGCTACCGCGCCGTTACCCTGCGCTGATGGATGCCGGGATTATCGACGCGATGGCCGAAAACATGCGCGCCCGCATCATGACGATGGGTGATTCGGTGGTGAAGTACTCTCTGGCGTCCCTGGTCGGACTGCTGACGCTGGCGGTCTACCTTGTGCTGGTGCCGCTGATGGTCTTCTTCCTGGTGAAAGATAAAGACCAGATGCTCAACGCCGTGCGCCGTATTCTGCCGCGCAACCGCGGGCTGGCGGGGCAGGTGTGGGAAGAGATGAACCAGCAGATCACCAACTACATTCGCGGCAAGGTGCTGGAGATGATTGTCGTAGGGGTCGCCACCTGGATTGGCTTCCTGATTTTCGGCCTGAACTACTCGCTGCTGCTGGCGGTGCTGGTGGGGTTATCGGTCCTGATCCCGTATATCGGCGCGTTTGTGGTGACCATTCCGGTGGTTGGCGTGGCGTTGTTCCAGTTTGGGCTGGGTACCGAGTTCTGGAGCTGCTTCGCGGTGTACCTGATTATTCAGGGGTTGGACGGTAACCTGCTGGTACCGGTGCTGTTCTCCGAAGCGGTGAACCTGCATCCGCTGGTGATTATCTTATCGGTGGTGATTTTTGGCGGGCTGTGGGGATTCTGGGGCGTGTTCTTCGCCATTCCGCTGGCAACACTGATTAAAGCGGTCGTCCACGCGTGGCCGGATGTGCCGGTGGTGGAAGAGAAGTAGGTTTTGTCGGGTGGCGGCTTCGCCTTACCCGACCTACACACGGAATGTAGACCGGGTAAGCGCAGCGCCATCCGGCGCAAAAGTATCAGGCGTTCGCTTTCAGCCAGTTCAACACCACGTCGTGGTGGTTGCTGGTTTTGAAGTCGTCAAACACGTGTTCAACTTTACCGTCAGCGTCAATCAGGAAGCTGATGCGGTGAATGCCGTCGTAGGTTTTACCCATAAACGTCTTCTCACCCCAGACGCCGAACTGCTCGCAAACCTGATGATTTTCATCAGAAAGCAGCGTGAAGTTCAGCAGCTCTTTTTCAGCAAATCGTGACAGCTTTTCTGGTTTATCGGTGCTGATACCCAGCACTTCCACGCCGACTTTCTTCAACTCATCCATGTTGTCGCGTAAGCCGCAGGCCTGTACGGTGCAGCCGGGGGTCATGGCTTTCGGGTAGAAATAGACCAGAACACGCTGTCCCTGGAAGTCGGTCAAATTTACTTGCTCGCCGTCTTGATCCGGTAAGCTAAATTTCGGTGCGATGTCACCGGCTTTCAGTGGATTCATTACTCAACTCCATCCTGTTCGTGCTGCGAATAATTGACGACGCTTATACTGCCCTGCGCGTTTAATTCTGTACAGAGGGCTTTGAACGCTTGCTCGATATTTGACGCATCCTGTGATGCAGGACTGTGCGCGGTAATTTGAATAAAGAGCGTGGGAACCGTGCTTGCGTCGCCCGGCTGTGTGCGGGAAACGAGCTCGGCGATGTTCATCTGATGGCTGTCAAACAGCGCGGTGAAGCGCTCAATCAGATGCGGAGAATCAGGCACTTCAACCTGCACCCAGACGGTAGAAGGTAACGCCGGACGCGGTCGCGCGGTGGTGCGCTTCATGACAATCAGCAAATCCAGCTCGGCGCCTTTCAGCGGCAGGGTCGATTCAATCAACGTAATGGCGTTCCATGTCCCGGAAAGCAACATAATAAATGTGAACTCTTCGCCAAGCATGGCCAGACGGCTGTCTTCGATATTACAGCCGCAGCTGCTTACGTGGCGGGTGATGGTGTTCACGATACCCGGCCTGTCGGCACCCAGCGCAGTGATAACCAGGTAATGTTGTGATGAGGTTGTCAAACCTGTTCTTCCTTTGCATGGTTAAGTCTTCCTAAGGAAAGCATAAAAAAAACATGCATACAACCGCCTGAGGGCCTCAGGTCGCTTGCTTTTATTACAGTTCCAAACGTACCATTGAGACTCTTGTTCGCACAGAGGATGGCTCATGTTCACGGGAAGTATTGTCGCGCTTGTAACACCGATGGATGAAAAAGGTAACGTCTGCCGGTCTAGCATGAAGAAGCTGATTGATTACCATGTCGCCAATGGAACCTCGGCGATCGTTTCGGTAGGGACTACCGGTGAATCTGCAACGCTGAGCCACGACGAGCACGGCGATGTGGTTATGCTGACCCTGGAACTGGCTGACGGACGTATTCCGGTCATCGCGGGCACAGGCGCGAATGCCACCGCAGAAGCGATCAGCCTGACTAAACGTTTTAACGACAGCGGCATTGTCGGCTGTCTGACGGTGACCCCTTACTACAACCGTCCCACTCAGGAAGGTTTGTTCCAGCACTTCAAAGCCATCGCTGAACATACTGACTTGCCACAAATTCTGTATAATGTGCCGTCCCGTACCGGTTGCGATATGCTGCCGGAAACCGTTGGCCGTCTCTCGGAAGTAAAAAATATTATCGGTATTAAAGAGGCGACAGGGAACTTAAGCCGCGTTCATCAGATCAAAGAGCTGGTTTCAGACGACTTTATCCTGTTGAGCGGTGATGATGCGACCGCGCTGGACTTTATGCAGCTCGGTGGTCATGGCGTGATCTCCGTAACGGCAAACGTTGCGGCGCGCGACATGGCTGAAATGTGCAAACTGGCCGCGGCCGGTCACTTTGATGAAGCGCGTGTCATCAATCAGCGTCTGATGCCGCTGCACAATAAATTATTTGTCGAACCCAATCCGATCCCAGTGAAATGGGCATGTAAGGAGTTGGGGCTTGTAGCAACCGACACGCTGCGTCTGCCAATGACACCGATTACCGACCATGGTCGTGATATCGTCAGGGCAGCGCTGAAGCATGCCGGTTTGCTGTAGAGTTTAGGGAGATTTGATGGCTTATTCAGTACAGAAGTCGCGCCTGGCGAAGGTTGCGAGTGTTTCGCTTGTTATGCTGCTCGCTGCCTGTAGTTCAGACTCGCGCTACAAGCGCCAGGTGAGCGGTGATGAATCCTATCTGGATGCGACCCCGCTTGCTGAACTTCACGCACCGGCTGGTATGATCCTGCCGATTCAGAACGGCGATTATAATATTCCCGTGACCAACGGCAGCGGCCTGGTCGGTAAAGCGCTTGATATTCGTCCACCAGCACAGCCTCTGGCGCTGGTTAACGGGGCGCGTACCCAGTTCACCGGTGATACCGCGTCTCTGATGGTTGAGAGCGCGCGCGGTAGCACGCTGTGGCCACAGGTTGTCAGCGTCATTCAGTCGAAGAACTACACCATCGATAAACGCGATGACGCCAGCCAGACGTTAACCACCGACTGGATCGAATGGAACCGTCTGGATGAAGATCAGCAGTACCGCGGTCGCTATCAAGTCTCCGTAAAACCACAGGGTTACCAGCAGGCGGTCAACGTTAAGCTGTTGAACCTGGAGCAGGCGGGTAAACCGGTTGCGGATGCCTCGTCCCTGCAGCGTTACAGCACCGAAATGCTGAACGTGATTGCCGCAGGTCTGGATAAAACCGCGACCGATGCCGCTAACGCCGCGCAGAGCCGCAACGGTGTAACCTTCGATGTCCAGAGCGGCGCGGATGATACCGGCCTGCCAATGCTGGTGGTGCGCGCGCCGTTTAACCAGACCTGGCAGCGTCTGCCAGCGACGCTGGAAAAAGTGGGCATGAAAGTCACTGACAGCACCCGCTCAACCGGCAGCATAACGGCAACCTATAAGCCGCTCTCCGACAGCGCGTGGCAGGAACTGGGTGCGAAAGATCCTCAGCTTGCCTCCGGTGACTACAAAATTCAGGTCGGTGACCTTGATAACCGCAGTAGCCTGCAGTTTATCGATCCAAAAGGTCACACGCTGACCCAGTCGCAGAACGATGCGCTGGTCGCTGTCTTCCAGGCAGCATTCAGCAAATAAATACGAGGGCTGGTGAATCCAGCCCTTTTTATTTTCGTGCTACGCAAACGTGTGCGTGGCATAATATCCCCAGTTTTGAACACAAATCATCACACCAGGAGTAATGAAGATGCAGAAGCAAGCTGAGTTGTATCGTGGCAAAGCGAAGACCGTATACAGCACGGAAAACCCGGATCTGTTGGTGCTCGAGTTCCGCAATGATACGTCAGCAGGGGATGGCGCACGCATTGAGCAGTTCGATCGTAAAGGCATGGTGAACAACAAGTTCAACCACTTCATTATGACCAAACTGGCCGAAGCGGGTATCCCGACTCAGATGGAAGCGTTGCTGTCCGATACGGAATGTCTGGTGAAAAAACTGGATATGGTTCCGGTTGAGTGCGTTATTCGTAACCGTGCGGCGGGCTCCCTGGTGAAGCGTCTGGGCATTGAAGAAGGTATCGAACTGAATCCACCGCTGTTCGATCTGTTCCTGAAAAACGACGCCATGCACGATCCGATGGTCAATGATTCCTACTGCGAAACCTTCGGCTGGGTGAACAAAGAGAACCTGGCGCGCATGAAAGAGCTGACCTATAAAGCCAACGACGTGCTGAAAAAATTGTTTGATGACGCGGGCCTGATCCTCGTCGACTTCAAGCTGGAGTTTGGTCTGTTCAAAGGCGAAGTGGTGCTGGGCGATGAGTTCTCTCCGGACGGCAGCCGCCTGTGGGACAAAGAAACCCTGGATAAAATGGACAAAGACCGTTTCCGTCAGAGCCTGGGTGGCCTGATTGAAGCGTACGAAGCGGTTGCTCACCGTTTAGGCGTTAAGCTCGACTAACTCCCTCACTTGCCAAAGGATGTTCGCATCCTTTGGCGTCTTACCTTTGTTTCCTATGGTAATCTTGCCGTTAACCGCCTACGATCATAGCTATTATAAATGGAATAGTTCGAGGTGGTTATGCGCTGGCAAGGGCGTCGTGAAAGTGACAATGTAGAAGACAGACGCAGTGATGGCGGCGGCGGTCCTTCCATGGGGGGACCCGGCTTCCGTTTACCCAGCGGCAAGGGCGGTATTATCCTGCTGATAGTGGTGCTGGTCGCAGGGTATTACGGCGTCGATCTCACCGGGTTAATGACCGGTCAGCCGCTTCAACAGCAGCAGCATTCTCAGCGCTCCATCAGCCCGAATGAAGATGAAGCGGCCAAATTTACCTCCGTGATCCTCGCCACAACGGAAGATACGTGGGGTCAGCTGTTTGAGAAGATGGGGCGTACCTACCAGCAGCCAAAGCTGGTGATGTACCGGGGCGCAACCCGCACCGGATGCGGTACCGGACAGTCCGTGATGGGGCCGTTCTACTGCCCGGCGGACGGCACCGTCTATATCGATCTCTCCTTTTACGATGACATGAAACGCAAGCTTGGCGCTGACGGCGATTTTGCCCAGGGCTACGTGATCGCACATGAAGTCGGTCATCACGTGCAAAAGCTGCTGGGGATTGAGCCTAAGGTACGCCAGCTGCAGCAAAATGCTTCGCAGGCTGAAGTGAACCGCCTGTCCGTCAAAATGGAGCTGCAGGCGGACTGCTTCGCGGGCGTCTGGGGCCACAGCATGCAGCAGCAGGGCGTGCTGGAATCCGGCGATCTTGAGGAGGCGCTGAATGCCGCTCAGGCGATCGGTGACGACCGTCTTCAGCAGCAGAGCCAGGGGCGCGTCGTGCCGGACAGCTTCACCCACGGTACCTCACAGCAGCGCTACAGCTGGTTTAAACGCGGTTTCGACAGCGGCGACCCGGCGCAGTGTAATACCTTCGGCAAAGCGATGTAATGCTGGCGTTTGATCAGCTGATACGCGAGCTTGAGCGCACCGGCCATCGTCGGCTGGTGGTGCTCAGCGGTGAGGCGCAGTGGACGTTAAGCCAGGCGGTTGCCCTGCGTGACGCCTTACCCGGAGACTGGGTAAGGCTTGACGAACACCCTTCAAAAGCCATCAGCGGCCTGCTGGGACGCGAGTTCCGACATGCCGTTTTTGACGCCAGCACCGGGTTTGATGTCGCCGCCTTTGCCGCCCTGAGCGGAACGCTGAGCGCCGGAAGCCTTCTGGTGCTGCGGGTTCCGCCGCTTGCTGACTGGGCCGACAGGCCTGACAGCGATTCTTTGCGCTGGAGCGACAGCGCGGAGCCGATCGCCACTCCACACTTTGTGCACCACTTCTGCCGGACGCTTGCCGCCGATTCGGATGCGATTGTCTGGCAACAGCATCGTCCCTTGTCCGTTCCCGTTGCGCCGGATTTACCCGCCTGGCAGCCTGCCAGCGGCGCACCGCAGCGCGAGCAGGCGGAGATCCTCGACGCGCTTCTGACGATGCCTGCGGGCATCGCAGCCGTAACGGCACCGCGCGGGCGCGGAAAGTCCGCGCTGGCGGGGATGCTGCTCAGTAGCATTCAGGGGAGTGCGGTGGTCACGGCACCGGCTAAAGGGGCAACGGATGTCATTGCGCGCTTCGCGGGCGAGCATTTCCACTTTATGGCCCCGGATGCGCTGCTGGCCTCCACACTGCAGGCTGACTGGCTGATTGTCGATGAAGCGGCTGCCATCCCGGGCCCGCTGCTGGAAAAGCTGGTCACGCGCTTTCCGCGCGTAGTGTTAACCACCACGGTGCAGGGCTATGAAGGGACGGGCAGGGGGTTCCTGCTGAAGTTTTGCGCCCGTTTCAGCGAACTGCGGCATTATGCCTTATCGACCCCCATTCGCTGGGCTGCCGGATGTCCGCTTGAGCGGTTCGTGGCGAATGCTCTGTTATTTGATGATGCGCTTATCGACCGCAAACCGGAAGGCGACGTGCGTATAACGCCGCTGGCGCCGAGGATGTGGGAGAGCGACCCGGCACGCGTGGCAAGCGTGTATGAACTGCTGTGTGCGGCACACTATCGCACGTCACCGCTCGATTTACGCCGGATGATGGACGCGCCCGGCCAGCACTTTGCTGTTGCAGAGACGGGGGCTGATATTGCAGGCGCGCTCTGGTTGGTGGAAGAGGGTGGGTTATCACAGGAGCTTAGCCGCGCCGTGTGGGCGGGATACCGGCGTCCACGCGGGAATCTCGTGGCGCAGTCGCTGGCGGCGCACGGCGGCTCTCCGCTCGCGGCGACGCTGAAAGGGCGACGGGTTAGCCGCATTGCGGTTCACCCCCTGCGCCAGCGGGAAGGTATCGGGCAACGGCTTATCCGTAGCGCCAGCGGGGAAGATTATCTGTCGGTGAGTTTCGGTTATACCGACGAGCTGTGGCATTTCTGGCAGCGGTGCGGGTTTGTACTGGTGCGGATGGGAAGCCATCGGGAAGCCAGCAGCGGCTGCTACACGGCGATGGCGCTGCTGCCGCTGAGCGAGGCAGGGCGTCGGCTATGCGCGCAGGAACATCAGCGTTTGTGCCGGGATATGCGCGTCCTGTCGGCCTGGAACGGTGAAAAGATCCCGGTGGACGACGGCTGGGAAGCTACCCTTAATAATGATGACTGGCGGGAGCTGGCGGGGTTTGCTTTTGCCCATCGCGCGTTTTCAACCTCGGTTGCCGCGCTGACGCGGTTGTTGCTCACCGTTGATATGCCGCTTCTGGCCCTGCGGGGGAAAATGGCAGGGAAAGCGGATGAGGTCGGGCGAAAAGCGTTGCTGGCAAAGCTGCGCAGTGAAACCGCACAAGCGCTTGAAAGCCTTGATTATCCCCGCTGCCAGCAGTTGAAGGAAGCCATTTTGCAATGGCAATTTTTTCAATGACTTCTTCAGTAAAGTGGCATGGTCATTCCCGCCGGGAGGCGTAGAATCCAGGTCATCTATTAAGGAGACCACCATGAAACATGACCATTTTGTTGTTCAAAGCCCTGACAAACCGGCTAAACAGTTACTGCTTCTGTTTCATGGGGTTGGCGATAATGCCGTCAATATGGGGCAGATTGGCAGCTGGTTTGCGCCCGTTTTCCCCGACGCGCTGATTGTCAGCATCGGGGGCGTAGAGCCATGCGGCCCGAGCGGGCGCCAGTGGTTCTCGGTTCAGGGCGTGACGGAAGACAACCGTCAGGCGCGCATTGATGCCATCATGCCGGCCTTTATCGAGGTCGTCCGCTACTGGCAGCAGCAGAGCGGCGTAGGAGCTGATGCGACCGCGCTGATTGGCTTCTCGCAGGGATCAATCATGTCGCTGGAAAGCATAAAGGCGCAGCCAGGTCTGGTGTCACGGGTGATCGCGTTTAACGGCCGTTTTGCGACGTTACCAACAAGCGCAACCACGCAGACCACGATCCACTTAATCCACGGCGGTGAAGACCGGGTGATTGAACTCTCGCATGCGGTTGCCGCCCAGGAAGCGCTGATTCGGGAAGGTGGGGATGTGACGCTGGATATCGTTGACGATCTGGGCCACGCCATTGACGACCGCAGCATGCAGTTTGCGCTCGATCGTTTGCGCTATACCGTACCGAAGCACTACTTTGATGAAGCACTCAGCGGCGGTAAGCCGGATAACGATGATATTGTTGAGTTTATGTGAGGTTATCCCCTCTCTCCAGGAGAGGGGATACAGACCGGTTACTTCTTCTGGTCTTTCTTCGGCCAGTCGTCGTCATCGTCCCACTTGTCGTTGAAATCACGGTGCGGGGGAAGATCCGGTTTGTTGGCGAGAAATTTTTTATGGTCCACGCGCTTAAGGTCTTTAATCACGTTAAGCAGTACGCCGACCAGAAAAACCAACACCAGAACCCACCAGTACTTTGAAAGCCAATCCATTCGCTATTCCTCTCAGAGCGTTCGTCAGGCGACGATTTGCTCCATAATACGTTGATACATACGGGCCAGCAGTTGTAAATCTGCCGCATTGACACACTCATTTATTTTATGAATGGTTGCGTTCACTGGCCCCAGTTCGACAACCTGAGCACCCATACGGGCGATAAAGCGTCCGTCTGAGGTACCACCCGTTGTCAGCAGCTGTGGCTTAATTTCATTATAGTGCTCGATGGCGTTCACCACCGCATCCACCAGTTTGCCACGCTGCGTCAGGAACGGCTGGCCGGAAAGCCACCACTCCACGGTATAGCGCAGCTGATATTTTTCCAGCAGGGCGATAACGCGCGCCTTGATCATCTCATCGGTCAGTTCCGTGCTGAAGCGGAAGTTGAACTGGACGAAGTAATCCCCCGGGATCACGTTATTGCTGCCGGTCCCGGCCTTGACGTTTGCTATCTGCATGCTGGTCGGCGGGAAGAACTCGTTGCCCTTATCCCACTCAATCGCCACCAGCTCGCTCAGCATTGGCGCGGCGCGGTGAACCGGGTTATCGGCGAGATGCGGATAAGCGACGTGGCCCTGAACGCCGTGAATGGTCAGGTTACAGGTCAGCGAGCCACGGCGTCCATTTTTGACGACGTCACCCACCACTTCGGTGCTGGACGGCTCACCGACCAGGCAGTAGTCGAGACGCTCGTTGCGTGCCATCAGCGCTTCAACGACCTTTACGGTACCGTTGTGCGCGCTGGCTTCTTCGTCGGAGGTTACCAAAAACGCGAGACGGTTTTTGTGGTTCGGATGCTGCGCCACAAAGCGCTCTGCCGCCACGACCATCGCCGCCAGGGAGCCTTTCATGTCTGCCGCGCCGCGACCAAACAGCATGCCATCCCGAATGGTCGGCTCAAACGGCGGGTTAATCCAGCGATCCGCGTCACCGGCGGGAACGACGTCAGTATGCCCGGCGAAGGCCAGTGTTTCGCCCTGTCCGCGCCACGCCCAGAAGTTCTGGGTATCGCCAAAATCCATGCGTTCAACGGTAAAACCGATGGCACGCAGGCGTTCAATCATAAGAGCCTGACAACCTGCGTCGTCCGGGCTAAGGGAAGGACGGCGAATAAGCTGCTGAGTCAGCTCAATGACCGGGCATGACATAAACTACACCTCAACGAAAAAAGTCGGAATAAAGGGTTTCACTGAAACCCAGCAGCATAGGCTGCCCTGGCGCGCAGAGCAATGGGCGTTTGATAATTGCCGGCATCTCGAGCATCAGTTTTGCCGCGCTGTCGGCATCTTTGATGCTGGCGCGCAGAGAGTCGTCCAGTTTACGCCAGGTGGTACCGCGGGTGTTCAGCAGGGCTTCCCAGCCCAGTTCGCGAATAGCGCTATGCAGAAATTCTGCATCGAGCCCATCGGCACGATAATCGTGGAAGCGGTACTCCACGCTGTTAGCGTCCAGCCAGCGGCGGGCTTTTTTGATGGTGTCGCAATTTTTAATGCCGTACATCACAACCATGGTGAATCCTTTTGATGTTCTGATAATTAAATGTTCAGTAAATTCGAAGATATATCCTTAAGTGGAATATAACACATTCAGGAATTGTCTGGATTAACGCGCCTGCTTAATTCAACTCACAACTGTACGCTGAATATTCTTTCATCATTTAAGCATAGATGTCCATAAACTTTAAAAATCCAATAAACTCAGCCAATAAAATAAAACTCACCCGTCCGTAGGGTTATTTCAAAATATTGCTGGCCGTCACAAAAAATTGAGGGCTCTCCGTTCATATTTATCATAAATCCCCGCAGGACGTGGGGTACAATCACAGCAATTGGTTAAATAGTCTTCACAATGATGGTACGTTTTTGTAGAATGCGCATAATAATAAGAGAGGTTGTTATGATTGAACGTGAACTGGGGAACTGGAAAGATTTTATCGAAGGCATGCTTCGTAAATGACATTCAGTAAGAATTGCAAGAGCACTAAAATAAGTAAAATAACCATAGTGTGAATTAATCACACAGTAAAAAGGCGGCCGATAAAGCCGCCTTTTTTTATTTCAACCACTTACTCAGGACGTTCCTTTAGCGGGAAGCGGCGACGCACCAGCACAAAGAACAGCGGAACGAAGTAAATGGCGAGGATGGTGGCCGAAATCATGCCGCCCATCACTCCCGTGCCGACGGCATGCTGGCTGCTGGAGCCTGCACCGGTGCTGGTCGCCATCGGCAGTACACCAAAAATAAACGCCAGCGACGTCATCAGGATCGGACGTAAGCGCTGACGGCAGGCGTGCAGCGTGGCGGCCATCAGTTCATGGCCTTTGGCATTCATCTCGTTGGCAAACTCAACGATCAGAATGGCGTTTTTAGCCGATAGCCCAATGACGGTGAGCAGGCCCACCTGGAAGTAGACATCGTTCTCCAGGCCGCGCATCCAGGTCGCGAGCAGCGCACCGATAACCCCAAGGGGAACGACCAGCATGACCGAGAACGGGACCGACCAGCTCTCATACAGTGCGGCCAGGCAGAGGAAGACCACCAGCAGCGAGAGCGCGTAAAGGGCGGGGGCCTGCGCGCCTGAGAGACGCTCCTGGTAAGACATGGCCGTCCACTCGAGACCAAAACCGGCGGGCAGCTGTTGCACTAGTTTTTCCATGGTGTCCATGGCGGTACCGGTGCTGACGCCCGGCGCGGCTTCTCCGACGATTTCAACCGCAGAATAGCCGTTATAGCGTTCCAGGCGTGGCGATCCGCTCTCCCAGTGCGAACTGGCAAAGGCGGAGAACGGCACCATGCCGCCCGCATTATTTCTGACAAACCAGCGGTTAATATCATCCGGCAGCATGCGGAACGGCGCGGCGGACTGGACATACACTTTTTTCACGCGGCCGCGATCCATAAAGTCATTCACATAGCTCGAGCCCCATGCCGTTTGCAGGGTGTCATTGATATCGTTGATCGACACACCCAGCGCCTGCGCCTTACGCTGATCGATATCCACCTGAAGCTGCGGGCTGTCGTCGAGGCCGTTATGGCGAACGCGGGTCAGGCCAGGATCGTTGCCTGCCAGCGCTAACAGCTTATCGCGTGCCGCCATCAGCGCCGTGTGGCCCGCACCAGCGTGATCCTGCAGCTCCATATCGAACCCGGCGGAACTGCCCAGCCCGCTTATCGCCGGCGGACTGCTGGCAAAGACGCGCGCCTCTTTGATGTGCGCAAAGGCTTTTGTCGCACGTTCAATGATGGCGAATGACGTTCCGGTTTTGGTATCGCGCTCGTCCCAGTCCTTCAGACGGACGAACATGCGGGCGACGTTCTGCCCGTTTCCGCCCGGGCCGGAGCCGACGGTGGAGAAGACCGACACAACGTTATCTTTCTCTTTGGTGAAGAAGTACTGTTCCACTTTCTGCACCACTTTCAGCGTCTGCTGCTGCGTTGCGCCGCTCGGAAGCTGCACCGAGGTGGTGAACATCCCGCGGTCTTCCATCGGCAGGAACGAGGTGGGCAGGTGCAGGAACAGCCAGACCATGCCGCCCAGCAGCACAACGTAAATCATCATCCAGCGCAGGCTGCGGTGCAGTACGCGACCCACGGCAGATTCATACCGCGCGGCGTTGCGGTTGAACATGCGGTTAAACCAGCCGAAGAACCCTTTCTGCCCGTGATGCTCTCCTTTGTGCAGCGGTTTCAGAATGGTGGCGCACAGCGCGGGGGTGAGGATCAGCGCGACCAGCACGGAGAGCACCATCGCCGAGACGATGGTGATCGAGAACTGGCGGTAAATCGCCCCGGTGGTGCCGCCAAAGAAGGCCATCGGGATAAAGACGGCCGACAGCACCATCGCAATCCCGACCAGCGCCCCCTGAATTTGCCCCATGGACTTGCGCGTCGCCTGGCGCGGAGAGAGCCCTTCTTCGCTCATGATGCGCTCGACGTTTTCAACCACCACAATGGCATCATCCACCAGAAGGCCGATTGCCAGCACCATCGCAAACATCGTCAGGGTATTAATGCTGTACCCGAAAGCGTAGAGCACCGCAAAGGTCCCCAGCAGCACCACGGGGACGGCAATGGTGGGGATCAGCGTCGCACGGAAGTTTTGCAGGAACAGGTACATGACCAGGAACACCAGCGCGATGGCTTCGAGCAGAGTCTTTACCACGTCCTCAATGGAGGCTTTTACGAAGGAGGTGGTTTCATAGGCGACTTTGTACTCCAGCCCGTGCGGGAAATACTGCGACAGCTCGTCCAGACGGTCTAACACCAGTTTTGCCGTCGCCATTTCGTTCGCGCCGGAGGCCAGTTTAATCCCCAGACCGGAGGCCTGATTGCCGTTAAAGCGGCTCAGGTAGTCGTATTTCTCCGCCCCCATTTCCACCGTGGCGACATCGCCGAGACGTACTTCCGACCCGTCCTGATTCACGCGCAGGGTGATATTGCGGAACTGGTCCGGCGTCTGCAGCAGGGATTGCGAATTAATGGTGGCGTTCAGGGCTTGCTTATCAACGGAAGGCGTTCCCCCCAGTTGCCCCACGGCAATCTGGGCGTTCTGGGCTTTAATGGCATCCGTCACGTCGGTTGCCGTCATCTGGTAGCTGTTCAGCTTGTTGGGATCGAGCCAGATACGCATGGAGTATTGTGAGCCGTAGGCGTCGATATCCCCGACGCCGTTAATACGACTGATGGGATCCTGAATATTACTGGCGACGTAGTCCGCGATGTCCTGTTTATCCATCGAGCCATCTGTCGAGACAAACGCGATGGTCAATATGTTGGTATCGCCGGTTTTACGCACGGTCACGCCCTGGTTCTGCACCGCCTGGGGCAGCTTGCGCATGGCCGACTGCAGCTGGTTTTGGACCTGCTGCACCGCTTCGTCCGGGTCGGTGCCCGCCTTAAAGCTCAGGGTAACCGTCGCCTGTCCCGTGGCGCTGCTTTGCGAGGACATGTACATCAGGTTATCCAGACCCGTCATGTTCTGCTCGATAACCTGCGTCACGGTATTTTCCAGCGTCTGTGCCGACGCGCCGGGATAGTTTGCGGTGACGCGCACGTTCGGCGGTGCCAGGTCGGGGTATTGCTCAACGGGAAGTGAAGTAATCGCCAGGACGCCTGTCAGACACAACAGGATGGCAAGCACCCAGGCAAAAATGGGGCGATCGATGAAAAAATTCGCCATGAAAGTGTGACCTCGTTTTGCTGCACGTCATTATTGTTTATTGCCCGCATAACTTTAGCGGTAAGGCCCAGGTCAAACGTGGAGAAATAAAGGAGATAATGTAAATTATCATGCGCTTTTCCCTGCGCTTCCCTCTTTACCGTTATTTACCCGTTAACGGCGTGGGCGCCGGAAACGTCACGCTGACCAGCGTGCCGCCGTTTTGCGGCTGCGAGAAGTGCAGCACTCCTCCAAGCCGCTGCGCGCGTTCGCGCATAATGTTCAGCCCGTAGTGTCCCGGCGGCTCGCTGGCCTCGCCAATCCCGATGCCGTTGTCGCGAATGCTGACGCTGTGCGTACCGTCCGCTGCGGTCACGCAGCTGACGGTGATTTCGCTCGCCTGCGCGTGCTTAATGGCGTTCAGCACGGCCTCACGCACGATCTGTAACAGGTGTACCTGCTTTTGCGCGTCCAGCGCCAGCGAGGAGAGGCGGCAGTCAAGATGCAGTTTCGCCTGCGTCTGGCTCTGCAGGGCATCGAGTGACTCCTGCAGCGCCGCGGGTAAATTCGCGTGGTTCAGCGTCAGGCGGAAGGTGGTCAGCAGCTCGCGCAGCTGCTGCCAGGCGTTGTTCAGCTCGCGGGAGAAGTCGGTGATAATGGCCTGCGCCGGGGTATTTTCTTCCGGCACGGCGCGTTTGAGCAGCGCAAGCTGAATGCGCAGATACGACAGCACCTGCGCCAGCGAATCGTGCAGCTCGCGGGCAATGGTGGCGCGCTCTTCCATCAGCAGCAACTGCTGGTAATGCTTTTGCGCCTGGTTAAAGTACAGCCCGCGTCCGAGCATGGTCGCCACGCTTCTCATCAGCGGGAGGGGGACGCTGTCCGCCTCGCTTTGCCAGCGCAGCTCGCCGTAGAGCGTGTCCTGCATCAGTACCGGCAGGTTTTGCAGAGGGATACCCTCAGCCTCCGTCCCTTCACACAGCCGCCAGTCGTCGCTGGTGCGCAGTTCCAGATAATTCATCTGCGTATAGTCATGGACAATCTGCAGGATATGCCGGAAACAGTGGCTGTCTATCTGGCCAGTATTGAGCGCCTGCGAGCACTTGAACAGCATGTCGAGCTGCTGGTGGGCTTCGTGCAGGTGCCGCGTCTTTTCCGCAACTGAGGCTTCGAGCGAACGGTAGAGCGTATCGAGCTCGGCTGACATGTGGTTAAAGGCGCGCGAAAGCTGGCCCAGCTCGTTCGGCAGGGCGCTATCCGGCGCAGGAGTGGCAAATTCGCCGCGCTCAATGCGTTCGCTGGCGGCCACCAGGTTATTCAGCGGTAGCACCACCTGACGACGGATGCGTCGCAGGGTAAACAGTGTCAGCAGCAGGATCCCGAGTGCGCCAGCCAGCGAGAGCAGGGTGACCGTCTGAATTTTATGTTCGGTGTAGTGCTGGAGGGCGAGCACAAAGGCATCAATGCGGCCGACAAAATCTTCAATATTGCGTTGATACCACGCGCTGTCGCCGCGGGCGATGTGCGCATCCATCTCCTGCCAGGCCACATGCAGCTGCTGATAGCGTGCTTTCACATTGTCCGGGACGTACCAGCGGTTTAGCTTCTGCAGGGCAGGCGCGCCGAGCGTCTGTTGCCAGCTCTCGCGATGTGCCGCAAGGGAAGGGCTGTTGCGCTGCATCTCGTAGCCCAGACGATAGCTCTGCATGCGCAGCGAACCGGCGATATTAATGGCTTCGGCATCGCGCTGGCTGCTGGTCAGCGTCAGCAGCGCGACGGTGCTGCTGAGCACGGATAGGGCAATGATCGAAAAGAAAGCCCAGGCAAGGCTTCCGGAAACGGGTCGTTTAACGGTCACAGAACGGCTCTCTGAATAAAATTGATCTGCCACAGGTTCACTGGAAATAATTGGGCGTTCAGGGCATTTGAACATTGCCCGATCGCACCGTGATGCGTAAATACCATACTCTTATAAAGAGAAAGGTTATTGAACCAAAAACAGGTGTGGTTATGAATCGTTTTATTATGGCTAACAGCCAGCAGTGCATTGGGTGTCGCGCCTGCGAAGTGGCCTGCGTGATGGCGCACAACGATGAGCAGCATGTCCTGAGCGAGCGCCATTTTCATCCCCGTATTACGGTCCCGAGATCCGGTGAGAAGAGCTGCCCGGTGACCTGCCATCATTGCGAAAATGCACCCTGCGCGCAAAGCTGCCCGAACGGTGCCATCAGCAAATGCGATGACAGCGTACAGGTGAATCAACAAAAATGCATCGGCTGTAAGGCCTGCGTGGTGGCCTGCCCGTTTGGCACGATGGAGATTATCGTCACCCCGCTCGACAACGGCAGCGTGAAGGCCGCGGCGAATAAATGCGATCTCTGCCTGACGCGTCCACGCGGCCCGGCCTGTATCGAAAATTGCCCGGCAGATGTCCTCTCCCTGGTGACGCCTGCCGTGCTGGATAATCTGGCGAAATCGCGCCGACAGCGCACGGCCTGCCTGGAGGCGCAACCCTGGCATGATGCGGAGGCCGTCATCGTGGATGCGCCGCGTACCAAACTGCAGCAGATGCAGGCGACGGCGCCCCGCGGCGAGCCCGATAAGCTGGCTGCCGCCGAACGCGTGAGCCATTTTAACGAAATTTACCTGCCGTTCCGGGCCGAACAGGCCGCCCGCGAGGCGTCACGCTGCCTGAAATGCGGAGAGCACAGCATTTGCGAATGGACCTGCCCGCTGCACAACCACATTCCGCAGTGGATTGAGCGCCTCAACGCGGGGGATATCGCCGGTGCGGTCGAGCTTTCTCATCAGACCAACTGTTTACCTGAAATTACCGGCCGCGTCTGTCCGCAGGACCGATTATGCGAAGGTGCCTGCACAATACGTGAAGCGGCGGGATCCGTGACCATCGGCAACATTGAGCGCTATATCGCCGATCGGGCGCTGGCGATGGGCTGGCGGCCGGATATGTCCGCCGTCACGCCGTCAGGTAAACGTGTCGCGATTGTCGGCGCGGGGCCCGCCGGGCTGGCGTGCGCCGACGTGCTGGCGCGCCACGGCGTGAGCGTGACGGTCTATGACCGGCATCCGGAGATCGGCGGTTTGCTGACCTTTGGCATCCCGGCATTTAAGCTCGACAAATCGCTGCTCGCGCGGCGCAGAGAGATCTTTACCGCGATGGGGATCCGCTTCGAGCTGAACTGCGAGGTGGGCCAGGACGTGTCGATGTCACAGCTAAAGCACGATTACGACGCCCTGTTTATTGGCGTGGGTACCTATCGTTCGATGAAGGCGGGTATCCCGAACGAGGATGCGCCAGGGGTCTACGACGCGCTGCCTTTCCTGGTGGGTAACACGCGGCATGTTATGGGGCTGGAGGCGACGGCCAGCGAGCCGTTCATCGACACCCGTGGCCTGAACGTGGTGGTGCTGGGCGGAGGGGATACCGCGATGGACTGCGTCCGCACGGCGTTACGCCACGGCGCGGCGAAGGTCACCTGCGCCTATCGTCGGGATGAGGCCAACATGCCGGGCTCGAAGAAAGAGGTGCAGAACGCCAGAGAAGAGGGGGCGTCATTTGAGTTTAACGTCCAGCCGGTTGAGCTGACGCTGGATCCGAACGGTAAGGTCAACGGTATCCGGATGCTGCGAACCGTACTCGGTGAACCGGATGCGCAGGGACGGCGCCGGCCCGTTCCGGTGGCGGGCAGCGAGTTTGTGATGGCCGCGGATGCGGTCATCATGGCGTTTGGTTTTAATCCGCACGCGATGCCCTGGCTGCAGGCGCAGGGGGTTGAAACGGACGACTGGGGACGGATCGTGGCCTCGGTCGAGAGCCGCTACCGTTACCAGACGACCAACCCGCAGATCTTCGCCGGGGGCGATGCGGTACGCGGCGCGGATCTGGTGGTGACCGCGATGGCAGAAGGGCGTCATGCCGCGCAAGGGATACTCGACTGGCTGGGAGTTGATGTACCACAACATCATTAATCCGGCGGACGACAAAGCGGGATTCACGGCGTAGTATAGGACGACTCATTTTGCCGTGGAGCCCGTATGACCCTGAAAATTGACGTTATCAAAGACAAAATTCTCTCTGAAAACTACTTTGTCCTGCGTAACATCACCTATGATCTTACACGTAACAACGGTGAAGTGATCCGCCACAAGCGCGAGGTCTATGACCGTGGTAACGGAGCAACCATCCTGCTCTATAACCGTGAAAAGCAGAGCGTGGTGCTGATCCGCCAGTTCAGGGTGGCAACATGGGTCAATGGCAACCCGGACGGACGTCTGATTGAAACCTGCGCGGGCCTGCTCGATGACGATGAGCCGGAAGTCTGCATCCGCAAAGAGGCCGTCGAAGAGACCGGCTTCGAAGTGGGCGAGGTCAAAAAGGTCTTCGAGCTGTTTATGTCGCCGGGCGGCGTGACGGAAATCGTCCATTTCTTCATCGCGGAATACAGCGACGCGCAGCGCACTCACCGGGGCGGCGGCGTAGAGGATGAAGATATCGAGGTGCTGGAGCTTCCTTTTGCCCGGGCGCTGGAGATGGTGCGTTCAGGCGAAATCAGGGATGGTAAAGCGGTGATATTACTGCAGTATTTACAGACTACCGGGCTGATGAATACCCCTTTCGAACGGATATAGCCTGTTTTTCGGGTATATCTGATAAATCCGATTGAGCAACCCCGGCGGGAACACGAAGATACTGCCCAGTTACGCGTTTTCGTTCCGGGATTGTGCCATTCATGCGCTACAGCGTTTTTTTATTTTCCCTGTTTTGTGTGCTCCTCGCGCCGCAGGTGCGGGCTGCACCCGCACAGCAAGCCTTTTCTGACTGGCAGGTGACCTGCAATAACCAGAACTTTTGCCTTGCCCGCAACACGGGCGAACACCGTGGTCTGGTCATGACGCTCACCCGAAGCGCCGGGGCGAAAACGGATGCCACGCTGCGTATCGATCTCGGCGGTCTTGATACGCCTTCCGTTAAAGAGCCGGATATTGCCCCGCGGCTGCTGCTGGATAATGTTCCCCTGAAGCTCGACAAACAGCGCTGGCAGCTCACCCCCTGGCATCTGAAAACAGACGATGCGGCCACCATCACTGCCTTTCTGAAAAATATCCAGGAAGGGAAGGCCCTGACCCTGCGAGGCGGTAAGCAGGTGATTTCACTGGCCGGTCTGAAAGCCGCGCTGCTGTTCATTGATGCCCAGCAAAAGCGCGTGGGCAGCGAAACCGCGTGGATCAAGAAAGGTGACGATCCGCCGTTAAGCGTGCCGCCCGCACCTGCCCTGAAAAAGGTGGCGATCGTTAATCCTACCCCAACACCGCTTTCCCACGCTGAACTGAACGATCTGCTGGATTATGGTACCGGCAGGATGAACAGCAGCCAGTGTTCGCTGGATCCTAACCGTCGCGAAGTGCGCGTCACTGCGTTAACCGATGACAAGGCGCTGCTGATCATCAGCTGCGAGGCGGGGGCCTATAACACGGTCGATCTGGCGTGGCTGGTGTCACGTAAAAAACCGTTCTCTGCCCGCAGCGTGAGGCTGCGTCTGCCGTTTACGCCGTCAAGCGACAGCAGCGAAATCGAGTTGATGAACGCCAGCTTTGATGAGAAGACGCGCGAGCTGACCACGCTCTCGCTGGGGCGCGGTATGGGCGATTGTGGGTTCCAGACGCGCTGGCGGTTTGACGGCCAGCGTTTCCGCCTGGTGCGTTATGCTGAGGAACCCAGCTGCGATAACTGGAACGGGCCAGACGCCTGGCCCACGCTGTGGATCACGCGGTAGCTTTTTGCCGGGTGGCGGCTTCGCCTTACCCGGCCCACAAAAACCGAACCGTAGGCCGGGTAAGCGACAGCACCACCCGGCAACGCAGGCCGCACTAGATCACGCTCAGCGCCTTCTCCACCACGTTCTCAACGGTAAAGCCGAAGTACGGGAACAGCTTATCGGCAGGGGCGGACTCACCGTAGCCCCGCATGCCAACAATCGCTCCTTTGAGCCCGACATACTTGTACCAGTAGTCGGCAATACCGGCCTCCACCGCCACGCGCGCCGCGACGCTGGACGGCAGGACCGATTCCCGGTACGCCTCGTCCTGGGCGTCAAAGATATCCGTGGAAGGCAGGGAGACGACCCGCACCGCGTGGCCTTCGGCGGTCAGTTTCTCCGCCGCTTTCACCGTGATTTCCACCTCTGAACCGGTCGCAATCAGGATCACGTCCGGCTTGCCGCCGCTGTCTTTCAGGATATAGCCGCCGCGAGCGATGTTTTTCACCTGCTCTGGCGTGCGCTCTATCTGCGCCAGGTTCTGGCGTGACAGAATCAGTGCCGTCGGGCCGTTATGGCGTTCTACCGCCAGCTTCCAGCCCACCGCCGCTTCAACCTGATCGCAGGGACGCCAGGTGCTAAAGTTTGGCGTCAGGCGCAGGCTCGCCAGCTGTTCAACCGCCTGGTGGGTGGGACCGTCTTCTCCCAGACCGATAGAGTCGTGGGTATAAACCATAATCTGCCGCGCCTTCATCAGCGCTGCCATGCGCGCCGCGTTACGGGCGTACTCGACGAACATCAGGAAGGTGGCGGTGTAGGGCACGAAGCCGCCGTGGTGAGCGATGCCGTTGGCGATCGCGGTCATCCCGAACTCGCGCACGCCGTAGTGGATATAGTTCCCGGCAATGTCTTCTTTCAGCGATTTCGAGCCCGACCAGATGGTCAGGTTACTCGGTGCCAGGTCCGCTGAGCCGCCCAGCAGCTCAGGAAGGAGAGGGCCAATCGCATTCAAGGTGTTTTGCGATGCCTTACGGGTGGCGATTTTTGCCGGGTTGGACTGCAGGTTTTCAATCAGCGCCTGAGTTTTATCGTCCCAGTCCTCCGGCAGACCGCCGCTCATGCGGCGGGAAAACTCGGCGGCCAGATCCGGGTGCGCTTTTTTGTAGGCGGCAAACTTCTCGTTCCAGGCGTGCTGGGCTTTTTCACCCGCTTCACGGGCATCCCAGGCTCTGTAGATCTCTTTCGGGATTTCAAATGGCGGGTATTTCCAGCCCAGCTTCTGGCGGGTCAGCGCCACTTCTTCGTCACCCAGCGCCGCGCCGTGCGCCTCTTCTTTGCCCGCCTTGTTCGGTGAGCCGAAGCCGATAACCGTGCGGCAGATAATCAGGGACGGTTTGTCCTTCACGCTCTGCGCTTCCTGAATCGCTTTTTTCACCGCCTCAGGATCGTGGCCGTCGATCTCATGCACCACGTGCCAGTGGTAGGCCTCGAAGCGTTTTGCCGTGTCGTCAGTGAACCAGCCTTCGGTCTCCCCGTCGATGGAGATACCGTTGTGATCGTAGAACCCGATCAGCTTGCCCAGCCCCAGGGTGCCCGCCAGGGAGCAGACCTCGTGGGAGATCCCCTCCATCAGACAGCCGTCACCCATAAACACGTAGGTATAGTGATCAACAATCTCGTGGTCCGGCTGGTTGAACTGTGCCGCCAGCGTACGCTCGGCAATCGCCAGCCCGACCGCATTGGCCAGACCCTGACCGAGCGGCCCGGTGGTGGTTTCTACGCCCGGCGTATAGCCGATCTCCGGGTGCCCCGGGGTTTTGGAGTGCAGCTGGCGGAAGTTTTTCAGCTCCTCAAGCGGCAGATCGTAACCGGACAGGTGCAGCAGGCTGTAGAGCAGCATCGAGGCATGGCCGTTGGAGAGAATAAAGCGGTCACGGTCATACCAGGTGGGATCGTTGGGGTTGTGCTTCAGGAAGTCGTTCCACAGCACTTCGGCAATATCAGCCATGCCCATCGGTGCGCCGGGGTGGCCGGAATTGGCTTTCTGCACGGCATCCATGCTGAGGGCGCGGATGGCATTGGCGAGCTCTTTACGGGACATAGTTCACTCCGTGGCAAGGTTAAAGTTTGGCAGCGAGAAGATCTTCAAGTTTGCGCTGGTCGACGGCGAACAGACGGATACCTTCCGCCAGTTTTTCCACGGCCATGGCGTCCTGATTGTGCTCCCAGCGGAACTCTGCTTCGGTCATGGCTTTCGGTTTTGGCAGAACGGTAGAGGTCGGCACCAGCTTGCGGATCACCGTCTCTTCTTTGTCCTGTAGTTCTTTGAGCAGGTTAGGGGAGATGGTCAGGCGGTCGCAGCCTGCCAGGGCAAGGATCTGCTCGGTACGGCGGAAGCTGGCCCCCATCACGATGGTTTCGTAGCGGTGCTGTTTGTAGTAGTCGTAGATGTTACGGACCGATTTCACGCCCGGATCCTCATCCACCACGTACGGATCCATCGGCTGTTTTGCCTGATACCAGTCGTAGATGCGCCCGACAAACGGCGAGACGAGGAACACGCCCGCTTCCGCGCAGGCGCGCGCCTGGGCAAACGAGAACAGCAGCGTCAGGTTGCAGTGAATCCCCTCTTTTTCCAGCACCTCTGCGGCGCGGATGCCTTCCCAGGTCGACGCCAGCTTGATCAGAATGCGTGATTTATCGATCCCCTGCTCCTGATAGAGTTCCACCAGACGACGCGCTTTATTAATGCTCTTTTCTTTATCGAACGAGAGGCGGGCGTCGACTTCGGTCGAGACGCGGCCCGGAATGCTTTTAAGAATTTCCGCACCAAAATTAACCGCCAGCTTGTCGCTGGCTTCGGCGACCTGCTGCTCCTGCGTTTTCCCGCGCTGCTTGCCGTAGGCAATGGCGTCATCAATCAGATGACTAAAATGGGCAAGCCCGGCTGCCTTGAGCAGTAGCGAAGGGTTAGTGGTCGCATCCTCCGGCTGGTAGTGACGAATCGACTCGATATCGCCGCTGTCTGCGACCACGGTGGTGAATTGTTTGATGCCGTCTAGCTGGTTCATAAATGATTACTCCTTGGAAATAAAAGTGTTAGCTGAGTGCGTTAGTTCACACTTCTGAGAAAATCATGATGGGCTTAACAAAAAAGCATAGCAGACGGGGGAGGCATTGCTTTTGAGACGGGTAACATGGCTGTTATAAATTGATAACAATTTTTAATGTGTGATGGTGAGAGTTTGGCAGCCTTCAAAGTTTATGCGCTGTCCTGCGGCGATACTATCTGACCGATACGTAAAAGGAATAACAAGATGGACGATCAGTTAAAACAGAGTGCCCTCGATTTTCACGAGTTTCCTGTCCCGGGGAAAATCCAGGTCTCCCCAACCAAGCCGCTGGCAACCCAGCGCGATCTGGCGCTGGCCTATTCGCCGGGCGTAGCTGCCCCGTGTCTGGAGATCGAAAAAGATCCGCTGGCGGCCTACAAATACACCGCGCGTGGCAACCTTGTTGCCGTGATCTCTAACGGCACGGCGGTGCTGGGGCTGGGCAACATTGGCGCGCTGGCCGGTAAGCCGGTGATGGAAGGCAAGGGGGTGCTGTTCAAGAAATTCGCCGGTATCGACGTGTTTGATATCGAGGTGGACGAGCTCGATCCTGACAAATTCATCAACGTGGTGGCCGCGCTGGAGCCGACCTTCGGGGGGATCAACCTGGAAGACATTAAAGCGCCGGAATGTTTCTATATCGAGCAGAAGCTGCGCGAGCGTATGAACATTCCCGTGTTCCATGACGACCAGCACGGTACGGCCATTATCAGCACCGCCGCCATTCTCAACGGCCTGCGCGTGGTGGAGAAAAATCTCTCCGACGTGCGCATGGTGGTCTCCGGCGCTGGCGCCGCGGCCATCGCCTGTATGAACCTGCTGGTGGCGCTGGGGATGCAGAAACACAACATTGTGGTCTGTGACTCCAAGGGCGTGATTTACAAAGACCGCGAGCCGAACATGGCGGAAACCAAAGCGGCGTATGCGGTAGAAGACGACGGCAAGCGCACGCTTGAGGACGTGATCGACGGCGCGGATATCTTCCTCGGCTGCTCGGGTCCGAAGGTACTGACCCAGGAGATGGTGAAGAAGATGGCGCGCGCGCCGATGATCCTGGCTCTGGCCAACCCGGAGCCGGAAATTCTGCCACCGCTGGCGAAAGCGGTGCGTGAAGACGCCATTATCTGTACCGGGCGTTCCGACTACCCGAACCAGGTGAACAACGTGCTCTGCTTCCCGTTCATCTTCCGCGGCGCGCTGGACGTCGGCGCGACGGCGATCAACGAAGAGATGAAGCTGGCCGCCGTGCACGCCATCGCGGAGCTGGCCCACGCCGAGCAGAGCGAAGTGGTTGCCTCAGCCTATGGCGATCAGGATCTGAGCTTTGGCCCTGACTACATCATTCCAAAACCGTTCGACCCGCGTCTGATTGTCAAAATTGCCCCTGCGGTGGCCAAAGCGGCGATGGATTCCGGCGTGGCGACGCGTCCGATTGAGGATTTCGACGCTTACGTCGATAAGCTCACCGAGTTTGTCTATAAAACCAACCTGTTTATGAAGCCGATCTTCTCTCAGGCGCGCGCCGACGCCAGGCGCGTGGTGCTGGCGGAAGGGGAAGAGGCGCGTGTGCTGCACGCCACTCAGGAGCTGATTACCTTAGGCCTGGCGAAGCCGATTCTGATTGGTCGTCCGAGCGTGATCGAAATGCGTATCCAGAAGCTGGGCCTGCAGATTAAGCCGGGCGTCGACTTCGAGATCGTCAACAACGAATCCGATCCGCGCTTCAAAGAGTACTGGAGCGAATACTACGCGATCATGAAGCGTCGGGGGATCACCCAGGAGCAGGCGCAGAAAGCCGTCATCAGCAACACGACGGTGATCGGCGCGATCATGGTCCATCGCGGCGAGGCGGATGCGCTGATCTGCGGCACCATCGGCGACTACCACGAGCACTTTAGCGTGGTGCAGGAGATCTTCGGCTATCGCGACGGCGTCCATACCGCCGGGGCGATGAACGCCCTGCTACTGCCAAGCGGCAACACCTTTATTGCCGATACCTACGTTAACGACGATCCGACCCCGGATGAGCTGGCGGAGATCACCGTGATGGCCGCCGAGACCGTG
The DNA here is from genome assembly GCF_002952735.2 of Enterobacter sp. SGAir0187. Taxonomy (NCBI): domain Bacteria; kingdom Pseudomonadati; phylum Pseudomonadota; class Gammaproteobacteria; order Enterobacterales; family Enterobacteriaceae; genus Enterobacter; species Enterobacter sp. SGAir0187. Next base: position 3,879,386 of record NZ_CP025034.2, read on the forward strand.
CGTCGCTTTGGTATTGAGCCGAAGGTGGCGCTGCTGTCGCACTCTAACTTTGGTTCGTCTAAATCGGCGGCGGCCTGCAAAATGCGTCAGACGCTGGCGCTGGTGCGCGAGCGCGCGCCGGAGCTGATGATTGACGGGGAAATGCACGGCGATGCGGCGCTGGTGGAGAGTATCCGTAACGAACGTATGCCGGACAGCCCGCTGAAGGGATCGGCAAATATCCTGATTATGCCGAACGTGGAAGCGGCGCGTATCAGCTATAACCTGCTGCGCGTCTCCAGCTCAGAAGGGGTGACCGTAGGACCGGTGCTGATGGGGGTGGCGAAACCGGTGCATGTGTTAACGCCGATTGCCTCCGTGCGCCGTATCGTGAATATGGTTGCGCTGGCGGTGGTTGAGGCGCAGACGCAGCCGCTGTAAGCATTGTGAGTCGGGTGGCGCGTTCGCTTACCCGACCTACAGGTTGACCAGGACGGATAAGCGCAGCGCCATCCGGCAGTTACACCCAATCCCGAACCTGAATAAATTCTTTTAAGGCAGCCTCCGGGCTGCCTTCTTTTGGCTCGTAGCAGTACTCCCAGCGCACCAGCGGCGGCATCGACATCAGAATCGACTCCGTGCGCCCGCCGGTCTGCAGGCCGAATAGCGTCCCGCGATCCCACACCAGGTTGAACTCCACGTAGCGTCCGCGGCGGTAGAGCTGGAACTCACGCTCGCGCACGCCGTAGTCGGTGTTTTTACGGCGTTCGACGATGGGCAGATAGGCGTCGGTATAGCCTTCGCCCACCGCGCGCATAAAGCTGAATGCGGTATCAAAATCAGGCGTGTTGAGATCGTCAAAGAACAGCCCGCCGATGCCGCGCTGCTCGTCGCGGTGCTTCAGGTAAAAGTAGTCGTCGCACCACTTTTTATATTTCGGGTAAACGTCTTCGCCAAACGGCAGGCAAAGGTCCCGCGCGGTGGTGTGCCAGTGCACGGCATCCTCTTCGAAGCCGTAGTAGGGCGTCATGTCGAAACCGCCGCCAAACCACCAGACAGGATCGGCCCCCGCTTTTTCCGCAATGAAAAAGCGCACGTTGGCGTGGCTGGTCGGCACAAACGGGTTGTGCGGATGCACCACCAGCGAAACGCCCATCGCTTCAAAGCTGCGACCCGCAAGCTCAGGACGATGTGCCGTCGCAGACGCGGGCATCGCGTCGCCATGAACGTGGGAAAAATTCACCCCGGCCTGTTCGAAAATGCCGCCGTTACGCAGCACGCGGCTACGCCCGCCGCCGCCGGCTTCGCGTTGCCAGGTATCTTCCTGAAATTCTCCGCCGTCAGCGGCGGCCAGTTTCTGGCAAATCTCATCCTGTAACTGCAGCAGGAAGGTTTTGACCAGTTGAGCATTGGGTTTCATCAGCGTTTCCTGGAGTGCGCTTTTTGGTTATCAAACCAGTTGAAGTAACTGATAATGCCGGAGGCGATGGCGTTGGCGATCTTCTGACGAAACGCCGTAGTGCCGAGGAGTCGCTCCTCTTCCGGGTTGGTAATGAACGAGGTTTCCACCAGCACGGACGGGATAGACGGTGATTTCAACACCACAAACGCCGCCTGTTCGGTGCTCCTGCTGTGCAGGCGATGCACCGGCTTAATCTTCTTCAGAATATGCGAGCCGAGCGTCAGGCTGTTTTTGATCGTATCCGTCTGCACGAGGTCGAACAGCACCTGCTGCAGCAGATGATCTTTGTCGGTGGCTTTCTTCCCGGCGACTTCATCCGCCCGGTTTTCGCGGTCGGAGAGGTATTTTGCCATGGCGCTACTGGCGCCGCGGTTGGACAGCGCAAACACCGAGGCACCGGCCGCAGAAGGGTTGGTAAAGCCGTCGGCGTGGATCGACATAAACAGATCCGCCCCGTGCTGGTGGGCGATCTCTACGCGGTCATACAGCGGAATAAAGGTATCGCCAGAGCGCGTCAGGCGCGCGTCAATGCCGTTGCTGCGTAAAATCGCCCGCACATTTTTTGCAATCGCCAGCACGACGTGTTTTTCTTTCGACCCGTTTTTGCCGATGGCGCCGGTATCAATACCGCCGTGGCCCGGGTCGAGCATCACCAGACGCTTCGCGCCCGGCTTTTTGGTTTTCGGTTTGCTGTGTCCGTTACTGGTTTTGAGCGTGCTCTCGTCTTTTGCCTGAGCCTGCTTTGCGATGCCCGTTAACGTTAAGGCCGCCAGCCCCGCTTTGAGAACCTGACGACGCGATGTGAGTGCTTTTAATGGTTTGAATGTGCTCATGCGGCCTGAATACTAAAAAATGGGGTCCTGGTGTTATATCGTATCGCGTTTAGCGTTACGACAGTCCTTATTGGGAATTGTTTTACTTTTCATTTCAATACGTGACAAAGTGACATTATGCCAAATTTTGGCGAGATTTTCCCCGGTTATTGGCTAAAGGCGTGGTTCGCGCCATAATCACTGTTTTTAAACCCGAAAAGGCGGTTAATACCATGGAGATACGCGTTTTTCGCCAGGAAGATTTCGAAGAGGTGATCACCCTTTGGGAGCGCTGCGATCTGCTGCGTCCGTGGAACGATCCGGAAATGGATATCGAACGTAAGGTGAATCACGACGTCAGTCTGTTTCTGGTTGCGGAAGTCAATGGCGAGGTTGTGGGGACGGTGATGGGCGGTTATGACGGCCATCGCGGCTCGGCCTATTATCTGGGCGTTCATCCGGAATACCGTGGTCGCGGTATTGCCAATGCGCTGCTCAACCGGCTCGAGAAGAAGCTGATCGCCCGCGGCTGTCCGAAAATCCAGATCATGGTGCGGGAAGATAACGACGTGGTGCTGGGCATGTATGAACGCCTGGGCTACGTACACGCTGACGTGCTGAATTTAGGAAAGCGTCTCATCGAAGATGAAGAGTACTGAGATCCATCCTGCAGACTATGACGCGCAGGGGCGCGTCAGGCTGCCCTTTTTATTCTGGTGCGTTCTGCTGCTCCAGGCCCGGACCTGGGTGCTGTTCATGATGGCCGCCGCGTCACGCGGGCAGGGCGACACGCTGCTGACGCTCTTTTATCCCGATCACGATGCCTTCTGGCTCGGCTTGCTGCCGGGCGTACCGGCGGTGGTGGCTTTCTTGTGCAGCGGCCGACGGCAGGCGATCCCGCGTTTGTGGCGCGCGCTTCGCGGGCTGCTGATCCTTGCCCAGATTGCGCTGCTCTTCTGGCAGCCGGTACTCTGGTGGTACGGTGAACCGCTGACGGGCATCGGCGTTGCGTTGGTGGTTGTCGATATTGTGGCGCTGCTGTGGCTGCTGACCAACCCGCGCCTTCGCGCCTGTTTTGCGCCGCAGGATGATTAATCCGGCACTTTTTGCCGATGTCGCACTCCAACAAGCGTTGATTTAACACGTAAGGACGTTTCAATGAAATCGCTGCGTTTACTCTTATGCGCTCTCCCGCTGGCATTGACCGGCTGTTCGACGCTCTCCTCCATTAACTGGTCCGCCGCGTATCCGTGGAACTGGTTTGGCTCATCAACGGAAGTGACCGAGCAGGGCGTGGGGAAAATTACCGCCGCGACGGCGCTGGATCAGAATGCTATTCAGGATGCGCTCAGCAGCGATTACCGCCTGCGCAGCGGCATGAAAACAGAGAATGGCAATATAGTGCGCTATTACGAAGCGCTGAAGGGCGATAAGCTGGCACTGGTGATCAACGGTGACAAAGGCACGGTAAACCGGATTGCCGTCATGGATGAAGATATTCCGACCGCCAGCGGCGTGAAGGTCGGGACCCCGTTTAGCGATCTTTATAAGCAGGCCTTTGGCAACTGCTCCAGCGCGCCGTCCGACGACAAGGTTGCAGTGGAGTGTAAGGCGGAAGGCAGCCAGCACATCAGCTATGTTTTTACCGGCACCTGGAGCGGTCCGGAAGGGTTGATGCCGTCTGACGACACGCTGAAGAGCTGGAAAGTGAGCAAAATACTCTGGAAGCAGTAATTTGCGCCTGAACAAACCGCCTCGCTGAAATCCGGGTATAATAGCCGCCATCAATGCCACGCTGACGTGGCATCTTTATTTCAGGAGGAGCGATGTCTCAGGTTCAGAGTGGCATTTTGCCAGAACATTGCCGCGCGGCGATTTGGATTGAAGCTAATGTCAAAGGGGACGTGGATGCCCTGCGTGCGGCCAGCAAAGCGTTTATTGATAAACTGGCGACCTTCCAGGCCAAATTCCCGGAAGCCCACCTCGGCGCCGTCGTTGCGTTTGGCAATAACGTCTGGCGTCAGCTGAGCGGCGGCGAAGGGGCGGAAGAGCTGAAAGACTTCATCCCTTACGGCAAAGGCCTGGCTCCGGCGACCCAGTACGACGTGCTGATCCACATTCTTTCTCTGCGTCACGACGTGAACTTCTCCGTTGCTCAGGCGGCGGTTGAAGCGTTTGGCGACAGCATCGACGTGCAGGAAGAGGTTCACGGCTTCCGCTGGGTGGAAGAGCGCGATCTGAGCGGCTTCGTTGACGGCACCGAAAACCCGGCGGGTGAAGAGGTTCGTCGCGACGTGGCGGTCATCAAAGACGGCGTGGACGCGGGCGGCAGCTACGTGTTCGTCCAGCGCTGGGAGCACAACCTCAAGCAGCTTAACCGCATGAGCGTGCACGACCAGGAGATGATGATTGGCCGAACCAAAGAAGCTAACGAAGAGATCGACGGCGATGCGCGCCCGGTGACCTCGCACCTGTCCCGCGTTGACCTTAAGGAAGACGGCAAGGGGCTCAAAATTGTTCGTCAGAGCCTGCCGTACGGCACGGCAAGCGGCACGCACGGCCTTTACTTCTGCGCCTACTGTGCGCGCCTGTATAACATTGAACAGCAGCTACTGAGCATGTTTGGTGATACCGACGGCAAGCGCGACGCCATGCTGCGCTTCACCAAACCGGTGACCGGCGGCTACTACTTCGCGCCGTCCGTTGAGCGTCTGCTGGCGCTGTAGGTTTCCTTAATACGCTCTCTTTACCACAACTCCCCCTGGCCCCTGGGGGAGTTATTTAACTATTGTGCGCTGTCAATTAAACCTGGCGACAAAGCTGATTACCCCTCTATACGCTCGAACAGTGAGTTAATCTCTTTCTCGCTGAATTTGCTTGAGAAAGCACTATCTTCAGACAAAATGCTATTAGCCAGACTGGCTTTTTTCTCCTGAAGCGCGACGATTTTCTCCTCAATACTCCCCGCCACAACCAGCTTATAGACAAAGACGGTTTTATCCTGGCCAATGCGATGAGCACGATCGGTAGCCTGGTTTTCTGCCGCCGGGTTCCACCAGGGATCGTAATGGATAACGGTGTCAGCAGCAGTCAGATTTAAACCAACGCCGCCCGCTTTCAGGCTGATCAAAAACAATGGAACTTCTTTATTCTGAAAACTAGCCACTGGCGTCTGGCGATCTTGTGTGTCTCCCGTCAGCATCGCGTAAGGGATTTTCAGTTTATTCATCGCCTCGGCGATCAGCGTCAGCATCCCGGTGAATTGCGAGAATAGCAATATTCTGCGTCCTTCGGCGATAAGTTCAGTCACCATCTCCCGCAGCATTTCGAGTTTGGCTGACTCTTTCACCTTTACAGCAGCGGGTAGTTTTACCAGGCGGGGGTCGCAACAAACCTGCCGCAGTTTTAGCAACGCATCCAGCACCACGATATGGCTGCGTGCCAGTCCTTGTTCCGCAATAGCGTGGCGCACTTTCTCCTGCATGGCTGCCCGCACTGACTCATATAAATCACGCTGTGTTCCCTCCAGCCCCACGCTTCTCACTATCACGTTTTTCGGTGGAAGCTCTTTGGCAACGTCCTTTTTGCTACGTCTGAGTATAAATGGCCGAATACGTCGGGCTAACAACGCTTTTTTCTGCTGATTACCTTTCTCTATTGGAGAACGCCAAACCCTGTTGAACTCTTTTTGCGAACCTAAAAAGCCCGGTAGCAGGAAATCAAATTGTGACCACAGCTCGCCCAGATGATTTTCCAGCGGCGTGCCGGTCAGGCACAGACGGTGTCGAGTCGTGATGCGGCGGATTACCTGAGCAGCCTGCGAGCGGCTATTTTTGACATACTGCGCTTCATCCAGGATAAGCAGATGATAATCCATAGAAATAAGCGCTTGCTCATCACGCCAGAGTAGCGCGTAGGTGGAAAGAATAACGTCAAACTCACTCAGTCTATTGAAATACTCTGCGCGCAGCGGTCCATTCAAAGCCAGCACTTTTAGCTCAGGAGTGAAGCGCCTGGCTTCATGCTGCCAGTTATAAACCAGTGTGGTTGGCATGATAATAAGCACTGGTTTATCTAACCTGCCAGCTTCTTTCTCAAGGAGGATATGCGCTAATGTCTGGATCGTTTTGCCCAATCCCATGTCATCGGCCAGCACACCGGATAAATTTTGCTCTCGTAGAAATTGCATCCAGCTCAGCCCTTGTAATTGGTACTCTCGTAGTGAAGCATTGAGCCCGCCTGGTGCCGCGACAGACTGCAACCCTTTTGCTGTTTTCAGCCGCTGTGCCAAAGAAAGGATCGCGCTCTGGCCTTTAAACTGCCACCGGCCTGTATCCTCTAGCGACACGAGGCGCCCGGCCTCCCACTCGGAAAGACGCAATGGATTTGAGCTAAGGGGATCAATCAAATCGAACAGATTACCCACCAACACCTTAAGACGCTTCGCATCAATCAGCGCTTTCTCACCGCGTTCGGTGTAAAGCAGAACCTGTTCTTCATCCGGGATAATGCTAATGTTACCCTGCAACCAACGGCGATCCCGCTTGAATAAATCAGTTAGCAGCGGCACCAGACTCACCGCTCGTTCGTTAATCATTACGCCCATTTCAATATCGAACCAGCCATCACTACTCTGCGTTGCAGTTCCATCAATCCGATCAATCTCGGTTATATTGAAATGGAAGTTCGGGTCGATTTCTATTTTCCAGCCTTTCTCGCGCAACGCCGGTACCGTCTCACGAATAAAAGCCAGCCACTGTGGCATACTCCCACTGTCTTTTGTGGTGTAGCACTTTGCAGGTATGGATTTTCGCTGTGTTGAGGGGAAGTCATCTGCGCGAACTTTTCTTACCCCAGCCTTTTTCATTTGAAGTCGCGCGTTCTTTTCCTGATCGGTCGCACGCTCGACCTCAACCATTTCACCGTCTGGTGTAATTAATGCGGAATCCGTGCTGTCAGGCTCAACGACAATCCCCTGATAGTCAAACCAGAAAATAATAAAGCTGGCGAACTCTTGCTTGATGGAATATGTACCATAATCATAATAATCAAAAGGTTGTGAACTGAGGCGTAAACAGGGGATGGGATCGGTCGTAATCTTCCGCATCGCCTTTTTCTCATGCTCCGGGGGCGAAGGCAGTTCAGAAGCACATTCCGCCAGGACGTTTGCCACCAGACCTGCTTCATCCTGGCGGATTACCGGGATGGAAAGAAAGTCGCGAAGCAGGCTATAGGTCAGATCGCTGTCTGTCGGGCCAACCTCCCCAGTCTGAGAATCGAGATAATACGGCGGATCAACAAGAATTATTGAGCTGCAGCAGGGCTCGGTTTTAAGTGCAGTATTCAGCAGGTTATCTTGCAAAGTTATCCAGCTCGCTTCTGCCGGTCTTAACGCTCCCGGTCTGAGCCAGAAAGCATCTTTGACAGGGAGTGGCACAAAGTCCGGCATCATTATACAGCGCCCGGAAGCAAGGATTCTCTCCAGGATCTTTGCCCCCGATTTACCACGCAGCGCAAAGCTGGATCGATTATCGTTTCCGTTAGCAGCTAACAACATCAGTAGGGTGAGTAAGTCGTCATCCGTAACAAATGTGGGTTGTCGCGCGACGGCCGCTTTAACGTTGCTCCAATAATTTTCGAGTTTTTGCAGTTTACCGCTTTTATCCAGCTGAGTTTTAATCAGATGAACTTCAGGTTCATCACTCCATTGGTTGATATCTAGCGCAAAAATCAATGTATGTGAAGGCGCTTTGCTGCTTATACTTGATTTCCGCTGTTGCCGAAAGCGCTCGGCCCATTCCAGAAGCTGATAATTAATCCCACCCTTCGCCATTTCCTCCTCTCTGCTTAGATGCGTCAGCGCCAGGGCAGCTGCATGTTTGCATTGCCATCGAACCGGACAGCTGCACTCTCCAGCCAGGGAGATTCCCCTTGGGATACGCGAGATACGAAGAAGAACCTGGTACGCCTGCTTTAACGAGCCTTTTACCTCTCCGCTGATCAGCTGGTGCTCTGTCACCACTCTGGTGAATTTTCCAATGTAGGGTTGCGCTTTCTCGATTGTCTGTCGACCAAAGGCATATTTCACATCGGCAGAGCTAAATTCCATGGCGTTCATAGGGCTTCATTCTTTTCTGAGGTGATATGAGGAGACTGAATTCGCCTTATAATATAATCCTGTATCAGCGGTATCCAGATTAACTGTCTGGCAAGTTCTTTGTCATCGGGCCAAAAGCCTTATTCCCTTTTCTGCTTGTAAATCACCAAACGGTATATAAAACCGTTACTCCTTTCATCCCCGTTATAAATATTATGACAATAAGATAGTCATCACATTTATAAGGGTGCGCAATGGCCGTTACTGTACTGAAAAAAGGATCTCTGGCGCTGGCAGGTTTACTGCTGGTGGCCCAGGCGCAGGCGACCGAGCTGCTGAACAGCTCGTATGATGTCTCCCGCGAGCTGTTTGCCGCCCTTAATCCCCCGTTCGAACAGCAGTGGGCGAAAGACAACAATGGCGATAAGCTGACTATTAAACAGTCTCACGCCGGGTCGTCCAAGCAGGCGCTGGCGATTTTGCAGGGCCTGAAAGCGGATGTGGTGACCTACAACCAGGTGACTGACGTGCAGATCCTGCATGACAAAGGCAAGCTCATCCCGGCGGACTGGCAGAACCGTCTGCCGAACAACAGCTCGCCGTTCTACTCCACCATGGGTTTCCTGGTGCGTAAGGGCAATCCGAAGAATATCCACGACTGGAGCGACCTGGTGCGTTCCGACGTAAAGCTGATTTTCCCGAACCCAAAAACCTCCGGTAACGCGCGTTACACCTATTTAGCGGCGTGGGGCGCGGCGGACAAGGCTGACGGTAACGATAAAGCCAAAACCGAGCAGTTCATGACCCAGTTCCTGAAAAACGTCGAAGTGTTTGATACCGGCGGCCGCGGGGCGACCACGACCTTCGCAGAACGCGGTCTGGGCGACGTGCTGATCAGCTTCGAGTCGGAAGTGAACAACATCCGCAAGCAGTATGAAGCGCAGGGCTTTGAGGTGGTTATCCCGAAAACCAACATTCTGGCCGAGTTCCCGGTCGCATGGGTGGACAAAAACGTGCAGGCAAACGGTACCGAGAAAGCGGCAAAAGCCTATCTTAACTACCTGTACAGCCCTCAGGCGCAGACCATCATTACCGACTACTACTACCGCGTGAACAATCCGGACGTGATGAACAAGCTGAAAGATAAATTCCCGCAGACCGCGCTGTTCCGCGTGGAAGATCATTTTGGCTCCTGGCCAGACGTGATGAAAACGCATTTTGCCAGCGGCGGTGAGCTAGACAAACTGCTGGCGGCGGGGCGTAAGTGATGTTTGCAGTCTCGACTAAACGCGTGCTGCCGGGCTTTACCTTAAGCCTCGGGACCAGCCTGCTGTTCGTCTGCCTGATCCTGCTGTTGCCGCTCAGCGCGCTGGTGATGCAACTCTCTGAGATGAGCTGGGCGCAGTACTGGGACGTGGTCACTAACCCGCAGGTGGTGGCGGCCTATAAGGTGACGCTGCTGTCGGCGTTTGTCGCCTCCATTTTTAACGGCGTGTTCGGCCTGCTGATGGCGTGGATCCTGACCCGCTATCGCTTCCCGGGCCGCACGCTGCTTGACGCCCTGATGGATCTGCCGTTTGCGCTGCCGACGGCGGTCGCCGGCTTAACCCTCGCGTCGCTTTTCTCCGTGAACGGGCTGTACGGCGAGTGGCTGGCGAAATTTGACATCAAGGTGACCTATACCTGGCTCGGTATCGCGGTGGCGATGGCCTTTACCAGCATCCCGTTTGTGGTGCGTACCGTGCAGCCGGTGCTGGAAGAGTTAGGTCCGGAATACGAAGAAGCGGCGGAAACGCTGGGCGCCACGCGCTGGCAGAGCTTCCGCAAGGTGGTGCTGCCGGAGCTGTCTCCGGCGCTGATGGCGGGCGTCGCGCTGTCGTTTACCCGCAGCCTTGGCGAGTTCGGCGCGGTGATTTTTATCGCCGGAAACATCGCCTGGAAAACTGAAGTGACCTCGCTGATGATTTTCATTCGCCTCCAGGAGTTTGATTATCCGGCGGCGAGCGCGATTGCTTCGGTGATCCTCGCGGCCTCGCTGCTGCTGCTGTATTCGATTAACACTCTGCAAAGTCGCTTTGGTCGACGTGTGGTAGGTCACTGATGGCGGAAGTTACACAATTGAAGCGATACGATGCGCCCCGCATCAACTGGGGTAAATGGTTTCTGATTGGGGCGGGCGTGCTGGTGTCCGCCCTCATTCTCGTCGTGCCGACGATTTATATCTTCGTTCAGGCGTTCAGCAAGGGGCTGATGCCCGCGCTGGAGAATCTGGCGAATCCGGATATGCTGCACGCCATCTGGCTGACCGTGCTGATTGCCCTGATCACCGTTCCGGTGAACCTGGTGTTCGGTACCCTGCTGGCGTGGCTGGTGACGCGCTTTAACTTCCCGGGACGTCAGCTGCTGCTGACCTTGCTGGATATTCCGTTTGCCGTGTCGCCGGTGGTGGCGGGTCTGGTGTACCTGCTCTTTTACGGCTCCAACGGCCCCTTGGGCGGCTGGCTTGATGCGCATAACCTGCAGATCATGTTCGCCTGGCCAGGCATGGTGCTGGTTACCATCTTCGTGACCTGTCCGTTCGTGGTGCGTGAGCTGGTGCCGGTGATGTTAAGCCAGGGGAGCAACGAAGACGAAGCGGCGGTGCTGCTGGGGGCTTCAGGCTGGCAAATGTTCCGCCGCGTGACGCTGCCGAACATTCGCTGGGCGCTGCTTTACGGCGTGGTACTGACCAACGCCCGCGCCATCGGCGAATTTGGTGCGGTGTCGGTGGTTTCCGGCTCGATTCGCGGTGAAACCCTGTCGCTGCCATTACAGATTGAGTTACTGGAACAGGACTACAACACCGTCGGTTCCTTTACTGCCGCAGCGTTGCTGACGCTGATGGCCATTTTGACCCTGTTTTTGAAGAGTGTGGTGCAGTGGCGTTTAGAGAATCAGGAAAAACGTCAGCATCAGGAGGGAAATCATGAGCATTGAGATTGCCAATATTAAGAAGTCTTTTGGTCGCACCCAGGTGCTGAATGATATCTCGCTGGATATCCCTTCCGGACAAATGGTGGCGCTGTTGGGGCCGTCTGGCTCCGGTAAAACGACGCTGCTGCGCATTATCGCCGGGCTTGAACACCAGACCAGCGGACACATTCGCTTCCACGGCACCGACGTGAGCCGCCTGCATGCCCGCGATCGTAAAGTGGGCTTTGTGTTCCAGCATTACGCGCTGTTCCGCCACATGACCGTGTTCGACAACATCGCCTTTGGCCTCACCGTGCTGCCGCGTCGTGAACGCCCAAATGCCGCCACCATCAAAGCGAAAGTGACCAAACTGCTGGAGATGGTGCAGCTTGCGCATCTGGCAGACCGTTTTCCGGCGCAGCTTTCCGGCGGACAGAAGCAGCGTGTCGCCCTGGCGCGCGCGCTGGCCGTTGAGCCGCAAATTCTGCTGCTGGACGAACCCTTCGGCGCGCTGGACGCGCAGGTACGTAAAGAGCTGCGCCGCTGGCTGCGTCAGCTCCATGAAGAGCTGAAATTCACCAGCGTCTTTGTGACCCACGACCAGGAAGAGGCGATGGAAGTCGCGGATCGCGTGGTGGTCATGAGTCAGGGCAACATTGAGCAGGTTGACGAGCCGGAACAGCTCTGGCGTGAACCGGCGACCCGCTTCGTGCTGGAGTTTATGGGCGAGGTAAACCGTCTGCAGGGCACCATTCGCGGCGGCCAGTTCCACGTCGGCGCGCACCGCTGGCCGCTGGGCTATACCTCCGCGCACCAGGGACCGGTCGATCTGTTCCTGCGTCCGTGGGAAGTGGACGTGAGCCGTCGAACCAGCCTGGATTCACCGCTGCCGGTGCAGGTGCTGGAAGCTAGCCCTAAAGGTCACTACACACAATTAGTGGTACAGCCGCTGGGCTGGTATACCGAGCCGCTGACCGTGGTCATGCGCGACGACGTCCCGCCGCACCGGGGTGAGCGCCTGTTTGTCGGGCTGCAGCATGCGCGCATCTATCACGGTAAGGAGCGGATTGAGACGCGCGAGGATATTGCTCTGGCGGAGTCAGCCTGATAGGTTAGGATTACGTAGTTTTGCCGGGTGGCGCTGCGCTTACCCGGCCTACAATATGACGTCTGTAGGCCCGGATCGCTGCGCGCTACCGGGCTTTTTATTGGACGGCGATCATGAATACATTAGAAAACACCATCGGCAACACACCTCTGGTCAAGCTTCAGCGCATGGGGCCAGACAACGGCAGCGAAATCTGGGTCAAACTCGAAGGCAATAACCCGGCGGGGTCGGTGAAAGACCGCGCGGCACTGTCAATGATTGTCCAGGCCGAAAAGCGCGGCGAGATTAAGCCGGGCGACGTGCTGATTGAAGCCACCAGCGGCAACACCGGTATCGCCCTGGCGATGATTGCGGCGCTGAAAGGCTACCGCATGAAGCTGCTGATGCCGGATAACATGAGCCAGGAGCGCCGCGCCGCGATGCGTGCCTACGGGGCCGAGCTGATTCTGGTGACCAAAGAGCAGGGGATGGAAGGCGCGCGCGACCTGGCGTTAGAAATGGCCGAGCGCGGTGAAGGTAAACTGCTCGATCAGTTTAATAACCCGGACAACCCGTACGCGCACTACACCACCACCGGCCCGGAAATCTGGCAGCAAACCGACGGGCGAATCACCCATTTTGTCTCCAGCATGGGCACCACCGGCACCATTACCGGGGTATCGCGTTTTCTGCGCGAGCAGGATAAAGCCGTCACCATTGTGGGCCTGCAACCGGAAGAGGGGAGCAGCATTCCGGGCATTCGCCGCTGGCCGGCGGAGTATATGCCCGGCATTTTTAATGCACAGCTTGTGGACCTGGTGCTGGATCTTCACCAGCGCGAGGCGGAAAATACCATGCGTGAGCTGGCCGTCCGCGAAGGTATCTTCTGCGGCGTCAGCTCGGGCGGCGCGGTAGCGGGTGCGATGCGGGTAGCGCAGGCAAACCCGGGTGCGGTAGTGGTGGCGATTATTTGCGATCGCGGCGATCGCTATCTCTCTACCGGCGTCTTTGGTGAAGAGAGTTATTCGCAGGGGGCGGGGATTTAAGCGTCATGGAGATGATTCTATTCCGGGATAATACCCGGGCGCAGCAAACCGATATTGTCGCCGTGCAGTCGCAGGTGGTGTACGGCAGCGTGGGGAACAGCATTGCGGTACCGAATATTCGTACCCACAGGCTGAACGTTACCGCCGTGCCGACGGTACTGTTCAGCAACACGCCACACTATGACACCTTCTACGGCGGCGTGATCCCCGATGAGTGGTTCAGCGGCTACCTGAAGGCGCTGGAAGAGCGCGAGATCCTGCGCGAGCTTAAGGCGGTCACCACCGGCTATATGGGCAGTGCCAGCCAGATCGTCCTGCTGGCGCAGTGGCTGAAAGCGGTCAAAGCGCAGCATCCTGACCTGCTGGTGCTGGTTGACCCGGTTATCGGCGATATCGACAGCGGGATGTACGTGAAGCCTGAGATCCCCGAAGCGTATCGGGAGCACCTGCTGCCGCTGGCGCAGGGGATCACGCCAAACGTCTACGAGCTGGAAGTGTTAAGCGGCAAACCATGCCGTACGCCGGAAAGCGCCATCGCGGCGGCACAGGGACTGCTCTCCGACAGCCTGAAATGGGTGGCGATCACCAGTGCGCCGGTTGCCGACGATCCGCGAAACATCCACGTGGTGCTGGTCTCACGCGAGGGCGTCACCGTCAGCGCGCATCCGCGCGTAGAGACCGATCTGAAGGGAACGGGCGATCTGTTCTGTTCAGAGCTGGTGAGCGGCATTGTTGAGGGGAAAACTGTTGCCGATGCCATTCGCATGGCCGGCGATCGGGTGACGGACGTGATGCTCTATACCCAGTCGAAAGGCTACGACGAGCTTATTCTGCCGGCATAAACAAAAATGGCGCCCGAAGGCGCCATTTTACTGTGCGGCAAGAATTACTTCTTGATGCGGATAACCGGGGTTTCACCCACGGTGACGCTGCCAGACAGTTTGATCAGCTCTTTGATTTCGTCCATGTTGGAGATAACAACCGGAGTCAGGGTAGACTTGGCTTTTTCTTCCAGCAGTGGCAGATCGAATTCAATCACCGGGTCGCCAACTTTAACACGCTGGCCTTCTTCCGCGATACGTTTGAAGCCTTCGCCTTTCAGTTCAACGGTGTCGATACCGAAGTGAACGAACAGTTCGATACCGCTATCAGATTCGATAGAGAACGCATGGTTGGTTTCAAAAATTTTACCGATGGTGCCGTCAACTGGAGCAACCATTTTGTTGCCAGTTGGTTTGATAGCAATGCCATCACCAACGATTTTCTCAGCAAACACTACATCCGGCACGTCTTCGATGTTGACGATCTCGCCGGAGAGCGGAGCAACAATCTCAATAGTTCCGGAGTCTTTCTTATCATCAGAAACCAGAGATTTCAGTTTATCGAACAAACCCATGATCTTCTCCTAAGCAGTAATTTGGGCCGCATCTCGTGGATTAGCAGATTGTTTTTTCTTCAATGAACTTGTTAACCAGCGTCATTAACTCGTCCGTTGTCGGTTGAGCAAGAGCCTGCTCTGCTAACACCTTCGCATCTTCGAAGTTCGTGTTACGGATAATCTTCTTAATGCGCGGGATGGAAATGGCGCTCATAGAGAATTCGTCCAGACCCATACCCAGCAACAGAAGTGTAGCACGTTCGTCGCCTGCAAGCTCACCACACATGCCAGTCCATTTACCTTCTGCATGAGAAGCATCAATAACTTGCTTGATCAAGTTCAGTACGGACGGTGACATTGGCTGGTAGAGATGTGAAATCATATCATTACCACGGTCAACTGCCAGGGTGTACTGTGTTAAATCATTGGTACCGATACTAAAGAAATCAACTTCTTTGGCTAAATGACGCGCAATGGTCGCCGCCGCTGGTGTTTCCACCATCACGCCGATCTCGATTGACTCGTCAAATGCTTTACCTTCGTCGCGCAGTTCCTGTTTGTAGATTTCGATCTCTTTCTTCAGTGCACGCACTTCTTCAACAGAGATGATCATCGGGAACATGATGCGCAGCTTACCGAACGCAGAGGCACGCAGGATCGCGCGAACCTGGTCACGCAGGATCTCTTTACGATCCATTGCGATACGGATTGCACGCCAGCCCAGGAACGGGTTCTCTTCTTTCGGGAAGTTCATGTACGGCAGCTCTTTGTCGCCACCGATGTCCATGGTACGGACGATAACCGCCTGAGAGCCACACGCTTCAGCCACGGCTTTATACGCGGCAAACTGCTCTTCTTCTGTAGGCAGCGCGTCGCGGTCCATGAACAGGAATTCAGTACGATAGAGACCGACGCCTTCCGCACCGTTGCGCTCAGCGCCATCAACGTCGCGGACGGTACCGATGTTTGCGCACACTTCAACCTGATGGCCGTCCAGGGTGATGGCTGGCAGGTCTTTCAGCTTAGCAAGTTCCGCTTTTTCAGTCGCAACCTGCTCCTGAACCGCGCGCAGTTTATCGATCTCTTCATTGGTTGGGTTGACGTAAACCAGATTGTTTACGGCATCCAGAATCAGATAGTCGCCGTTTTTCACCTGAGAGGTGACGCTACCGGTACCCACGATGGCAGGCAGTTCCAGAGAACGCGCCATGATAGAGGTGTGGGAGGTACGGCCACCCGCGTCGGTGATGAAACCGAGGACCTTTTTCAGGTTCAGCTGTGCGGTTTCAGATGGGGTGAGGTCAGCAGCAACCAGGATCACTTCATCCTGAATTGCGCTCAGGTCGATAATGGCCAGACCCAGGATGTTGCGCAGCAGGCGCTTACCGATGTCACGTACGTCAGCCGCACGCTCTTTCAGGTATTCATCATCCAGTTCTTCCAGGGCAGTTGCCTGACCTTCGATAACTTCATGCGCAGCCGCGTCGGCCGTCATGCCTTTATCTTTAATGAGGGCTATGATTTCCTGCTCCAGCTCCTCATCTTCGAGCAGCATGATGTGCCCTTCGAAGATGGCTTCTTTTTCTTCACCGAAAGTTTCGCCAGCTTTAGTTTTGATTGCTTCCAGTTGCGCAGATGCCTTGGCACGACCGCTCAGAAAACGTTCAACTTCCTGATCAACCTTGTCGGCAGAAATTTTTTTCCGGTCGATGACGATCTCGTCTTCTTTCAGCAGCAGTGCTTTGCCGAAAGCGATACCCGGGGATGCTAAAATGCCTGAAATCATAACCCTACCTTACTTGTGACTGATATTTAAAAGAACCCGGAAACTTACTCGAGCTCAGCCATCAGTTTTACCAGATGCTCAACTGCTTTCTGCTCGTCTTCACCTTCCGCAGAGATGGTGACAACGGTGCCCTGAGTCAGGCCCAGAGTCTGCAGTTTGAACAGGCTTTTTGCGCTCGCGCTTTTGCCGTTGGAAGTCACAGTGATTTCAGAAGAAAAGCCTTTTGCTTCTTTAACAAACTGAGCAGCAGGGCGGGTGTGCAGACCGTTCGGAGCGGTAATGGTAACTTCTTGCTGGAACATTGTATTTCCCCAACTTATAGGTTTAGTGTTGTGGAACTAAAGTCTAGCCTGGCGACTGAACTTTAGCCTGTATTGTTAGCGCTGACGTTTCGATCGTCATTAAACATTATGCAGCGAAAGCAAGACTTGAACCAAATCATAAAATCGATTCAGCAAGGCTATTTCGTTCGCTGATTAATTTCACGCATCAAAATAATTGCTGGTTTAAATACCAGACCCAACGGGGTGAAGCAATGCCAGGAGGGGTAAAAGTTTGAAGCAGGCCACAAAAAAGCACCTAAAAAGGTGCTTTTTTACGCGTTATTAACATGCTGGCACTACTGTTGCAGCTCTTTTTCAGTGAAGAGATCGGCAAACAGCGCGGTGCTCAAGTAACGCTCACCCGAGGAAGGAAGGATAACCACAATATTCTTATTGGTAAAGGCTTCATCTTCCTGAAGCTTGAGCGCTGCCGCAACGGCCGCACCGGAAGAGATACCCGCCAGAATACCTTCTTCATCCATCAGGCGACGCGCGGTAGAGATGGCTTCTTCGTTCGTAATGGTGATCACTTTATCGATCAGCTTCAGATCCAGGTTGCCCGGAATGAAGCCTGCCCCAATACCCTGAATTTTGTGCGGGCCGGGTTTGAGCTCTTCCCCCGCCAGCGCCTGGGTGATAACCGGTGAGTCAGTCGGCTCAACGGCAACGGTAATCAGATCTTTTTTACCTTTCGTGCCTTTAATATAGCGTGACACGCCGGTCAGCGTACCGCCGGTACCCACGCCGGAGATAAAGACGTCAACCTGGCCGTCGGTATCCTCCCAGATTTCAGGGCCTGTGGTCTTCTCGTGAATTTCCGGGTTAGCCGGGTTGCTGAACTGCTGCAGCAGCAGATATTTCGCCGGATCGCTGGCCACAATCTCTTCGGCTTTCTGAATGGCACCTTTCATGCCCTTCGCGCCTTCGGTCAGTACCAGGTTCGCGCCCAGCGCTTTCAGCAGCTTACGACGCTCGATGCTCATGGTTTCAGGCATGGTCAGCGTCAGCTTGTAGCCGCGCGCGGCAGCAACATAGGCCAGAGCGATCCCGGTATTGCCACTGGTCGGTTCCACCAGTTCAACGCCAGGCTTCAGTACGCCACGTTTTTCAGCATCCCAAATCATGTTTGCACCGATGCGGCATTTTACGCTGAAGCTCGGGTTACGTGATTCGACCTTCGCCAGGATGCGTCCATTACCGATACGGTTCAGTCGAACCAGGGGCGTATGACCGATAGTCAGCGAGTTGTCTTCATAAATCTTACTCATGGCCTGTCCTTAACTGTATGAAATTGGGATACCGACCCAGCATACCTGCTAAGCAGGTGGGGGGAAGTAAGGAATTCGCATATCTATATACTGCAAGGAAATAATGGGGATCAGTATGGAATAAGGGGCGGCATAAGCCACCCCTGCTTTACACATTTTTGCATTATTTCCATAACGCGTGCTTAGCACGGTAGTGGTCCACCCACATTGCCGTCGCGCCACAGACGGCGACGGGCATGATGAACAGATTCAGGAATGGGATCAGGGTAAACAGGCTGGTCAGCGCACCAAACTGCATATTGGCAACCTTCTGGCTGCGCAGGGCGGTGCGCATCTCTTTAAACGGCACCTTGTGGTTGTCGAACGGATAGTCGCAGTACTGGATGGCCAACATCCAGGCGCTGAACAGGAACCACAGCACCGGTGCCACCGTCTGGCCAATGCCGGGCACAAAATAGAGGATAAGCAGCACAACCGCGCGGGGCAGGTACCAGGCGAACTTTTGCCATTCACGCTTCATAATGCGAGGGAGGTCTTTCATGATCCCCCATATGCCGGTGTCCGGCGGTGTTGCACCGGTAAGGCGCGCTTCCAGCTGTTCCGCCAGCAAACCGTTAAACGGTGCGGCTATCCAGTTTGCAATCGTTGAGAAGAAGTAGCCAAACACCAGCAGCACGGAGATCACCGCCACCGGCCAGAGCAGGTAGTTAAGCCACTGCAGCCAGTTTGGCACATGGCTCATCAGCGACGGGATCCAGCTCTCCAGCTTTGTGAACAGCCACCAGAACGCGCCGCCCATCAGAATAATGTTGATCAACAGCGGCAGGATGACGAAGCGTCGAATACCCGGCAGGGAGACCAGTTTCCAGCCCTGAGAAAAATACCAGACGCCGCTGCGCGGGGGGGAAGAAGATGTTGAAACCATAGCCAGGCTGTACTCCTTTTTACACAACCAGTGGAATTGCCCGCCTATATTATCCACTTACGGACCAATGACCAGTTCGGAAATGTTCGAAAAACCAGCAAAAAGCACGATTTCCTTCATCTTTATGCTGTGAATGCTCTGCACACACTTGCACTTGACGTAAACGGCAAATACTCTTAGTGAGTAAATGTTTGCCGTGGTGGCAAGGTGTTAGAACAACAGAGAATATAATGATGCAGGATTTGCGTCTGATATTAATCATTGTTGGCGCGATCGCCATAATCGCTTTACTGGTACATGGTTTCTGGACCAGCCGTAAAGAGCGTTCCTCGATGTTTCGCGATCGCCCACTGAAGCGCATGAAGTCCAGTCGTGACGACGATGACAGTGAAGATGACATCGATGGAAGCGACGACGACGGCGTGGGTGAAGTTCGTGTTCATCGGGTCAATACTGCGCCCGGCGTAGGCCATGGGGAGCATGAAGCGCCTCGTCCTTCGCAGCACCAGTATCAACCGCCGTATGCTTCTGCACAGCCGCGCCAGCCAGCGCCGCAGCCTGTGGAAGAACCGGTGCGCCAGCCGCCGCAACAGCCTGTCTATCAGCAGCCTGCTGCGCCACAGCCGGTTCAACAGCAACCGGTGCAGCAGCCCGTGCAACAGCAGCCTGCACAGCCGGTACCACAACCGCAGCAGCCTGTTCATGTTCAACCTGCGCCGCAGCCCGCGCCAGCCCCGCATGTTGAGCCTGAGCCCGTTGCAGAGCCAGAACCGGTTGTTGAAAAACCGCAGCGTAAAGAAGCGGTGATCATCATGAACGTGGCCGCGCATCACGGTAGCCATCTCAACGGTGACGTTCTGCTTAACAGTATTCAACAGGCAGGCTTCAAGTTTGGCGATATGAACATTTTCCATCGCCACCTGAGTCCTGACGGTAGCGGCCCGGCGCTGTTCAGCCTGGCCAACATGGTTAACCCAGGTACCTTTGATCCGGACATGACCGGTGATTTCGTTACGCCTGGCGTCACTATCTTTATGCAGGTGCCGTCTTATGGCGACGAACTGCAAAACTTTAAGCTGATGCTGCAGTCCGCTCAGCATATCGCTGACGAAGTCGGTGGTGTGGTGCTCGACGATCAGCGTCGAATGATGACGCCGCAGAAATTGCGCGAGTATCAGGACCGCATCCGCGAAGTTAAGGAAGCTAACGCGTAATCGCCGCGTTGACTTCAACTCCTCCTCAACCCCCGCATGTCGGGGGTTTTTTCTCATTGATGGTGTGATATGGACTCAATCGAACAACAACTCACTGAACTGCGAACCACGCTTCGCCATCATGAATATCTCTATCATGTTATGGACGCGCCGGAAGTCCCGGATGCGGAGTATGACCGCCTGATGCGCGAGTTACGCGAATTAGAGGCGCAGTATCCTGAACTCATCACGCCGGATTCCCCCACCCAGCGCGTCGGCGCAGAGCCGCTGGGGGCCTTCAGCCAGGTGCGTCATGAAGTGCCGATGCTGTCGCTGGATAACGTCTTCGATGAAGAGAGCTTCCTCGCGTTTAACAAGCGCGTGCAGGATCGCCTGAAAACAACTGAGTCAATAGTTTACTGCTGTGAGCTCAAGTTTGATGGACTGGCGGTTAATATTTTATACGAGGATGGGATTTTAAAGCATGCGGCAACTAGGGGAGATGGTGCCCTCGGAGAAGATATTACGAATAATATTCGAACAATCAGATGCATACCTTTAAAACTACATGGTAAAGGAATTCCAAAGCGTATAGAGATACGAGGTGAAGTTTTCATTAACCAATCAGACTTCGAGGCGATGAATGAAAACGCCCGGCGAAAGGGGGGGAAAGTTTTTGCAAACCCTCGAAATGCAGCTGCTGGATCCTTAAGGCAACTTGATTCAAGTGTGACTGCGACCAGACCTCTTACATTCAAATGCTATGGCACAGGCCTTGTTGAGGATGCAAATATGGCTGACACACATATTGAACGGTTGGAACAATTGCACAGTTGGGGCTTGCCAATAAGTAAAGCGACTAAATTATGTAATGGCCCTTATAAAGTGATTGAATTCTATAAAAATATAGAAGCAGAGAGATCAACATTAGGTTTTGATATTGATGGTTTAGTTGTGAAGGTAAACTCTCTTAAACTACAGGAAAAACTGGGATTTGTCGCTAGGGCTCCGAGGTGGGCAACTGCCTTCAAATTTCCTGCTCAAGAACAAATCACCAGATTAAGAGATGTTGAGTATCAGGTTGGCAGAACTGGTGCTGTAACACCGGTAGCTCGTTTAGAGCCAGTACAAGTAGCAGGAGTTGTTGTCCAAAATGCGACTTTACACAATGCTGATGAAATAGAGCGCCTTGGTCTAAGAAGAAATGATCACGTAATCGTCCGTCGTGCAGGGGATGTCATCCCTCAAATCGTTGGGGTGGTTGAGTCTATGCGGACTGACGATGCACCTTTATTCATTTTCCCTAAAACTTGCCCGGTATGTCATTCCTTGATTGAACGAGTGGAAGGCGAAGCTGTTGCTCGATGTACTGGTGGCTTAATCTGTAGGGCGCAGCGTAAGGAATCACTGAAGCATTTTGTCTCCCGTCGGGCAATGGACGTAGATGGTATGGGCGACAAAATCATCGAGCAGTTAGTAGAAAAAGAATATGTTCATACACCCGCAGATCTCTTTAAGCTTAGGACAGAAGAACTTTCCGGCCTGGACCGCATGGGGCCAAAGTCAGCCCAGAACGTAGTTAACGCGCTGGAAGCCGCCAAAGAGACCACCTTCGCCCGCTTCCTGTACGCGCTGGGCATTCGTGAGGTGGGTGAGGCGACGGCTGCGGGGCTGGCAGCATACTTTGGTACGCTGGAGGCGCTGGAAAAGGCGAGCATCGAGGAGCTGCAGAAAGTCCCGGATGTTGGCATCGTCGTTGCCACGCACGTCTTTAACTTCTTCGCCGAAGAGAGCAACCGTAACGTCATCGGCGAACTGCTGGAAGAGGGCATCAAATGGCCCGCGCCGGTGGTGGTTAATGCTGAAGAGATCGACAGTCCGTTCGCCGGTAAAACGGTGGTGCTGACCGGCAGCCTGAGCCAGCTTTCACGCGACGACGCCAAAGCCCGTCTGGTGGCGCTGGGGGCCAAAGTGGCGGGCAGCGTGTCGAAGAAAACCGACCTGGTGATTGCCGGAGAAGCGGCGGGTTCGAAGCTGGCGAAAGCCCAGGAGCTCGGCATTGAGGTTATCGACGAAGCGGAAATGATGCGTCTGTTAGGAGAGTAACGTGGAGAAAGAGCAGCTCATTGAGATCGCCAATACCGAGATGCCGTTCGGAAAATACAAGGGCCGCAGGCTGATTGATTTGCCGGAGGAGTATCTGCTGTGGTTTGCCCGTAAGGATGAATTTCCGGCAGGGCGACTGGGCGAGCTGATGGCGATAACGTTACTGATCAAAACCGAGGGGCTGACCCAGCTGGTGCAGCCCCTGAAACGTCCTTAAGCCTTCGCGGCGCGGGTCGCTTCCTGCGCCAGCTTTTCGGTCTGGCGCTTGTAGCGACGCGCCAGCACCGCGCAGACCATCAGCTGGATCTGATGGAAAATCATCAGCGGCAGTACCATCATCCCAATCACCGAGGTCGGGAACAGAATGTTGGCCATCGGGATGCCGTTCGCCAGGCTCTTCTTCGAACCGCAGAACACAATCGTAATTTCATCCGCTTTGTTGAAGCCGCACTTACGTGCCACAAAGACGTTTACCGCTATTACAATCGCCAGCAGGACAATGCTGACCACCACGATAAACAGCAGCGAGCCTGCCCCCACCTTGTGCCAGATCCCGTTCACGACCGCTTCGCTGAAGGCGGAGTAAACCACCAGCAGAATCGAGGTCTGGTCGGTTTTTGAAATCCATTTTTTATGCTTCGCCACAAATGCGCCGGTCCACGGACGGGAGAGATGACCCAGGACAAAGGGCAGCAGCAGCTGCAGACAGATTTTGCCCACCTGCTCAAGGTTACCTTCCGCACCGTGCATGTTCATCAGCAGGCCCACCAGCAGCGGCGAGACGAAAATCCCCAGCAGGCTGGAGGCTGATGCCGAGCAGACCGCGGCCGCCACGTTCCCTCCCGCGAGAGAGGTAAAGGCAATGGCGGACTGCACCGTGGCCGGAAGAATACAGAGATACAGGAAGCCGGTGTAGAGCGCCGGGTCGACGTTAACCGGCGCCCACCAGGCAAACAGCACCCCGAGGATCGGGAACAGAATAAACGTGCTGCACATCACCCAGAGGTGGAGTCGCCAGTGGCTACCGCCCGCGATAATGGCTTCACGGGAGAGTTTTGCGCCGTGCATAAAGAACAGCAGCGCGATGGCGGCCGTCGTCAGCCCTTCAAAGAACGGGACGAACCCGCCGCGAGCGGGAAAGAACGAGGCCAGTAAAACGGTAACCACCAGAGTGAGCGTAAACGGATCAACAATACGAAATAGTTTCATAATGACTCCTGAAAACAGATGTCGCTATTGTGCTTTTTTCCATTTGAGAAATAAAATTGATTTATTGCATCCATTCATGAATTAAACAGATGAATTATTCTTTACGCCAGCTTCGTATTTTCGTCACCGTCGCCCATGCCCGCAGCTTTAGCCGGGCAGGGGAGATGATTGGCCTGAGCCAGTCGGCGGTCAGCCACAGCGTGAAAGAGCTGGAGAATCAGACGGGGGTAAGATTACTCGATCGTACCACGCGCGAAGTGGTGTTGACCGAAGCCGGACAGCAGCTGGCTCTGCGCCTTGAACGGCTGCTGGATGAGCTGAACAGCACGCTCAGAGACGTGGGGAGACTGGGCCAGCAGCTTTCGGGTACCGTGCGGGTCGCGGCCAGCCAGACGATCTCTGCGCACCTTATTCCGCAGTGTATAGCCGAGGGCAGTCATCGCTATCCTGACATTGATTTTGTCCTGCATGACAGGCCGCAACAGTGGGTGCTGGAGAGCATCCGTCAGGGAGATGTCGATTTTGGTATTGTTATCGATCCCGGTCAGGTGAGCGATCTGGCGTGCGAAAGCATACTTTCGGAGCCCTTTTTGCTGCTCTGTCGTGACGATGATCCGCTGGCCACGTTGCCGGAGGTCAGCTGGCAGTCACTGCAGGGCGCGAACCTGGTTTTACAGGATTATGCCTCGGGTAGCCGTCCGCTGATTGATTCCGCGCTGGTGATTCAGGGCGTAAAGGCAACGATTGTCCAGGAGATTGGTCACCCGGCAACGCTGTTTCCCATGGTGGAAGCCGGCATTGGCATCAGCGTATTGCCCGCCCTGGCGCTTCCCCTGCCGCAGGGAAGTCGACTGGCCGTGAAGCGGTTGACGCCCGTTGTCGAGCGAAAGCTAATGCTGGTGCGGCGAAAAAATCGTTCACTCTCGGGGGCGGCGCAGGCTATCTGGGAAGTGGTGCGTATCCAGGCACAACGATTAACCGAAGCCCGCATACGCGACCCACTGTTTAACGCGTCAGAAGATTAGATGTAGATATCAATCTGATTAGTGTCTGTCGGGCTGTTCACCCCTTCCACTTTGCCCAGCTTTTGATCCTGCTTCTTCTGGGCCTCTTCGGCCTGCTGGCGCATCAGTGCGGCAAGCTGTGCCTGCAGCACTTTGATTTGTGTCTGAATGAGCTCCTGCTGCTTCTTCTTATCTTCGACGCTCCCTGCGCTGTTTGCCAGCTCGCTTAACTGCTGAGTCAGCTTTTGGATTTTGTCGAGAATGCGGGTGATTTGCGCAGAGATATCGTTACCGTTGGAAGCCCCACTCCCGCTACTGCTGGTTTGAATAGGTTGGGTTGATGCCTGAATGGTCGTCATACTTTTTCCTCGCATGATAAAACAGAGGTATCGGCACCGGCGGGATTAGCTTGAGCAAAACTGTCATTTCTGGCAGGGAGTTACATCGATACACAATCAGTATTGATGGTGCGGTGAAAGTGTATTGGAGGTCACCGGCAGGCTGCGGATATAAGACGTAAGTCATGCGATCCCCGCATCGCGATCTTCATCCTTAAGGAGCCTCTATGACCTTCTCGAATAATCCGTGGTACTGCGCCGACATCATTCGCGCCGCTAAGCCGAACTTCACGCCTCGCGTGGGGTTTATTCTCGGCTCTGGCCTGGGCGCCCTTGCCGACCAGATTGATGACGCCGTTTCCCTGAGCTACGAAACGCTGCCTGGCTTCCCGGTGAGCACCGTGCATGGCCATGCCGGGGAGTTGGTGCTCGGGCATCTGGCCGGGGTGCCGGTTGCCTGCATGAAGGGACGCGGCCATTTCTATGAGGGGCGCGGGATGGCTATCATGACCGATGCGATCCGCACCTTTAAGCTGCTGGGGTGCGAACTGCTGTTTAGCACCAATGCGGCGGGCTCGTTGCGCCCGGACGTTCAGCCAGGCAGCCTGGTTGCTCTGAGCGACCATATTAACACCATGCCGGGCACGCCGATGGTAGGGCTGAACGATGAGCGCTTTGGCGAGCGTTTCTTCTCGCTGGCCAATGCTTACGACGCGGATTACCGCGACATTCTGCAAACCGTGGCGACGAAAGCCGGCTTCCCGCTCCATGAAGGGGTGTTTGTTTCTTATCCCGGTCCGAACTTCGAGACGGCGGCCGAGATCCGCATGATGCAAATTATCGGCGGCGATGTGGTAGGCATGTCCGTAGTGCCGGAAGTGATTTCCGCGCGTCACTGCGGCCTGAAGGTCGTGGCCGTTTCTGCGATTACCAATCTCGCGGAAGGGCTGGGCGATATCAAACTCTCTCATGAACAAACCCTCGCTGCCGCTGAGCTTTCCCGTCAGAACTTTATCAATCTTATCTGCGGTTTTCTTCGCCATATTGCCTGAGTAAAACAATAAAGTGGCCCGTGAGGGCCACACTGCTATAAGGAATGGGTTATGAGCATCACGACTCGCTTAAAGATGATGTCCTTTATGCAATATTTTATCTGGGGGAGCTGGCTGGTTACCCTCGGCGCTTACATGATTAACACCCTACACTTTACCGGCTCCGACGTGGGCATGGTGTACAGCTCCAAAGGACTTGCCGCGATTGTTATGCCCTCGCTGGTGGGAATTATTGCCGACAAATGGCTGCGGGCTGACCGCGCCTACGTGATTTGTCATCTCGTTTGCGCCGTCGCGCTCTGCTATGCCGCACAGGTCAATGAGCCGGGCCTGATGTTCTGGGTCATGCTGGTGAATGCGATGGCCTTCATGCCCACGATTGCGCTGTCGAATACGATTTCTTACTCCTGTCTTGAACAAGAAGGGCTGGATACGGTGAGCCATTTCCCACGAGTGCGGGTGTATGGCACCGTGGGCTTTATTGCCGCGATGTGGACCATAAGCCTGATGGGGGCGGAGCTGAGCAACCTGCAGCTCTATATGGCGGCTGCCGCGTCCGTGCTGCTGGCGCTCTATTCTCTGACATTGCCAGCCATTCCGGTGGTGAAAACAAAAACGTCTCCGTCGCTGGCCAGCAAGCTGGGCCTCAATGCGTTTGTTCTGTTTAAACAGCCCCGCATGGCGGTGTTCTTTTTATTCGCGATGCTGCTGGGGGCCGTGCTGCAGATAACTAACACGTTTGGCAGCCCCTTCCTGCATGATTTTGCGCGTAATCCGGCGTATGCCGATAGCTTTATCGTCAACTATCCGTCCATCCTGCTCTCCGTTTCGCAAATCTCTGAAGTGTTCTTCATTCTGACCATTCCGTACTTCCTCGGACGCTTTGGTATTAAAACGGTCATGCTGATGAGCATGGTGGCCTGGATGCTGCGGTTTGGGCTGTTTGCCTTTGGCGATCCGTCTGCAACAGGCTTTGTGCTGCTCATGCTCTCAATGATTGTCTACGGCTGCGCGTTCGACTTTTTCAATATTTCCGGCTCGGTGTTTGTCGAACAGGAGGTGAGCGCCGATATCCGCGCCAGCGCACAGGGGCTGTTTATGACAACCGTTAACGGTATCGGGGCCTGGTTCGGATCGGTATTGAGCGGTATGGCCGTCGATTATTTCTCGGTGGACGGAGTGAAGGACTGGCAGACGATCTGGCTGGTATTCGCGGCCTATGCCCTGGCGCTCGCGGTGGTGTTTTATTTCAGCTTTAACTATCGCCATACCTGTAAAAACAGCGAGATGCGCACAGTTGCGCACTAAATTTCCCCTCTGGACGATGAAAGGCTTTAAGGTAGGCACCTAAGTGTTATCGCCAGGATATGTTTTGATGGAACGCGCCTATCGGACCGATCTCAAGCTGCTGCGCTATTTTCTGGCCGTGGCGGAGGAGCTGCATTTTGGACGGGCTGTGGCCCGTCTCAATATGTCGCAGCCGCCGTTGAGCCTGCATATTAAAGAGCTGGAAAGCCAGCTGGGGACGTTACTGTTTATTCGCCACTCGCGGAGCGTCGCGTTGACGCATGCCGGTAAGGTGCTGATGGAAGAGTCCCGTCGTTTGCTTGCCGGTGCAAACCAGGCGCTGGCTCGCGTTGAGCAGATTGGCCGGGGGGAGGCAGGGCGCATTGAGCTGGGTATTGTCGGTACCGCCATGTGGAGTGAGGTGCGCACGGTGATGCGCGCTTTTTTGAAATCGCACCCGAATGTAGATGTCGTATTCCGCGAGAAATCCCCGGTCATGCAGATGGCGCTGCTTGAGCGCCGGGAGCTGGATGTGGGCATCTGGCGAATGGCAACCGAGCCCACCGCTGGGTTTACCAGCGTACGGTTACGCGAGGCCGCTTTTCTGGTGGCGATGCCGGAAGATCACCGGCTGGTGAGCGAATCATCGATTGCGCTCGCAGAGTTGCAGGACGAGTATTTTGTCACGATGCCTTCAGCGCATTCTGACTGGGCATTTTTACATCGCGTCTGCCAGCAGGCCGGGTTTTCGCCGATGATCGTGCGTGAAGCCGTTGAGCCGCAAACGGTACTGGCGATGATCAGCATGGGCATGGGGATTACGCTTGCCGCGGACAGTTACGCGCAAATGCAGTGGCCGGGCGTGGTGTTCCGTCCGCTGAAAGAGCGTATACCGGCAGATTTGTATGTGGTGTATGACGAGAAGCAGGCGACGCCCGCGGTGAAGACATTGATTGCGACGTTAACAATGTAAATCGCAGATAGCAAAAAAGCGCCTTTAGGGCGCTTTTTTACATTGGTGGGTCGTGCAGGATGACTCGCTTCGCTCGCCCTTCGGGCCGTCGCCGTAAACGGCTCCGGTGCCTCACTGCGTTCGGCTCGAACCTGCTGCAGGTTCGAATCATCCAGATCGCAGATAGCAAAAAAGCACCTTTAGGGCGCTTTTTTACATTGGTGGGTCGTGCAGGATTCGAACCTGCGACCAATTGATTAAAAGTCAACTGCTCTACCAACTGAGCTAACGACCCGAAATGGTGGGCGATGACGGGCTCGAACCGCCGACCCCCTCCGTGTAAAGGAGATGCTCTACCAACTGAGCTAATCGCCCATTTCGGAACTGCTGCGATAAGGTGAGAATGGTGGGCGATGACGGGCTCGAACCGCCGACCCCCTCCGTGTAAAGGAGATGCTCTACCAACTGAGCTAATCGCCCAATCTCAATTCTTATCTACACTGCGAGCCTACCGAAGTAGATGGTGGGTGATGACGGGCTCGAACCGCCGACCCCCTCCGTGTAAAGGAGATGCTCTACCAACTGAGCTAATCACCCCCGCTGTGTGGAGTCGCATTATAGGGAGAGTTGAAAATGAGTCAACGCATTTTCTAAAGTTTTTATTCGTTCGTCGTAAAATTAAGCAAAACGATCGCGAAACGGGCAGCGGCGCATGATTTCTAAACAAAAATCGCAAACTCGGGCCCGATTCAGGGAACAACATTGAGGAATCGCCGCACAGTGATAGAATATTGCCCATCGTTTTTTCCCAGGATTTGCCGATTGCCGGCATCTTTATAACGTAAGGCCATTTCATGAAAATCAAAACTCGCTTCGCGCCGAGCCCGACAGGCTATCTGCACGTCGGTGGTGCACGTACCGCTCTCTATTCCTGGCTTTTCGCACGCCACAACAAAGGTGAGTTCGTGCTGCGTATTGAAGACACCGATCTTGAGCGCTCCACCCCAGAAGCAATTGAAGCCATTATGGATGGGATGAACTGGCTGAACCTGGAATGGGACGAAGGTCCCTATTTCCAGACCAAACGCTTTGACCGCTATAACGCCGTCATTGATGAGATGCTGGTCGCGGGCACGGCGTATAAGTGCTACTGCTCCAAAGAGCGTCTGGATGCGCTGCGCGAAGAGCAGATGGCGAACGGTGAAAAGCCGCGTTATGACGGCCGCTGCCGCCATGACCACAGCGAGCATGCTGCTGATGAGCCTTGCGTCGTGCGTTTTGCTAACCCGCAAGAGGGGTCTGTGATCTTTGACGACCAGATCCGTGGCCCGATCGAATTCAGCAACCAGGAGCTGGACGACCTGATCATCCGTCGTACCGATGGCTCCCCAACCTACAACTTCTGCGTGGTGGTTGACGACTGGGATATGGAAATTACCCACGTTGTGCGCGGTGAAGACCACATCAACAACACGCCACGTCAGATCAACATTCTGAAGGCGCTGAACGCGCCGGTGCCTGTCTATGCGCACGTCTCCATGATCAACGGTGATGACGGCAAAAAACTGTCTAAACGCCACGGTGCGGTGAGCGTC
Organism: Enterobacter sp. SGAir0187; assembly: GCF_002952735.2. Lineage (NCBI taxonomy): Bacteria > Pseudomonadati > Pseudomonadota > Gammaproteobacteria > Enterobacterales > Enterobacteriaceae > Enterobacter > Enterobacter sp. SGAir0187. The sequence continues at coordinate 3,909,237 of NZ_CP025034.2, forward strand.
ATGCAGTATCGCGACGACGGCTATCTGCCAGAAGCGCTCCTGAACTATCTGGTGCGTCTGGGCTGGGCCCACGGTGACCAGGAGATCTTCAGCCGCGAAGAGATGATCGAACTCTTCTCTCTGAGCTCTGTCAGCAAATCCGCCAGCGCGTTTAACACCGACAAGCTGCTGTGGCTGAACCATCACTACATCAATACCATGCCGCCAGAATATGTGGCGACGTATCTGCAGTGGCACATTGAGCAGGCAAATATTGATACCCGCACGGGCCCTGAGCTGGCGGATCTGGTGAAACTGCTCGGCGAGCGCTGCAAAACGCTGAAAGAGATTGCTGAAAGCTGCCGCTACTTCTATGAAGAGTTTGATGCGTTCGATGCGGACGCCGCGAAGAAACACCTCCGCCCGGTTGCGCGTCAGCCGCTGGAAGTGGTGCGTGACAAGCTGGCTGCCCTCACCGAGTGGACCGCTGAGAATGTGCATCACGCCATTCAGGCGACGGCGGACGAGCTGGAAGTCGGTATGGGTAAAGTCGGTATGCCACTGCGCGTTGCGGTGACCGGTGCAGGTCAGTCTCCGGCGCTGGACGTAACGGTTCATGCCATCGGCAAATCACGCAGCGTGGCGCGCATTAACAAGGCGCTGGACTACATCGCTGAACGTGAAAATCAGCAGTAATCACGTCTAAGAAAACAAACGGCAGGGTAACCTGCCGTTTTTTTTATGCCTCTTTTTCCGCGATACCCAGACGTGTAAGAAAACCGTGAATGCCTTCGCGTTTCAGAAAGGCGTCCAGACGCTTCTGTTCTGACGGCGTCATACTCTCCAGCGTCTCTATAATGCCTGGAGACAGGTTTGAAGAGGGGCCATTATAGGCAGACGTGGCCTCCGCGAGATGGTAAACCGCCTGACGGTTGCGGATCGCCGGGAGACTCATTATATGTTCCTTCACGCGTGCATCGACATGAACGAGCCGAGCGCGACCGCCTTTCACGCCGTTGAGCCCTTCGGTTTTCCACCCCTGCTGACGTATCCAGCGATTGACCGTTTGTCTGGCGACACCCAAACTTTCCGCCAGCTCTTCCGTGGTCATTTTGCTCCGTAATCTTTTCATATCAGTCCCGATCGCGTATCCCTAAACGTTGCAACAATCCGGTGATCCCCTCCCGTAATAACAGCGATGTCATCTGCTTCTGCTCTTCCGGCGTCATTTCATTAGCCAGCGTCAGGAGGAGGGTATGAAGCGAACGATCATGGCTGGTGCCTTCTGGCAGTTCGGATGTTTCGCTTGCCCGACGTGCGCTGCGGATAAAGTCACGGACTTTTTCGTTCACATGTACCAGACGCGCTTTTCCGCCCTGGACGCCTGGTTTTGGTGACGTAATCCAACCCTCTTTGCGTACCCATTTATTGATGGTCTGGCGGCTATAGCCAGTGAGCAGGGCTAACTCTTCTGGCGTCATTCGTTCCTTGATCATACAATTTCCTGAATATCTGTGGGGTTAATTAACGGCTCATTTTATAGCACCGTTTTACGTGAAAACGTGACAGGCTTAACTCCTGATTACGAGCACGCTCGCAAAGTGATTCATTTGCATGATTTTTCGGCGATCGAACGGCGGTCATTGATTTTGCCGTTGACACTCCGCAGCGGAATTCATATTATGCCGCCCGTCAACATGACAGCTTTACGATGGGGCTATAGCTCAGCTGGGAGAGCGCTTGCATGGCATGCAAGAGGTCAGCGGTTCGATCCCGCTTAGCTCCACCAAACTCTGAACCCAACAGAGTGCGGTCAGTAAAGTCACATGTGGGGCTATAGCTCAGCTGGGAGAGCGCTTGCATGGCATGCAAGAGGTCAGCGGTTCGATCCCGCTTAGCTCCACCAAAATTGTAAACCCTCGTCATATGACGAGGGTTTTTTTTATCTGTTTGTAACGTCCATTACTGCATTTTGTTATCAAAAAGAAGGTATTCCTGTACCTCTCCTCAATCGACATCAATAAACCAGTCTATAAATAGACTTGAACTTGATTCGTGCAATTAATAAACCTATTATCCATCCGGTCAATGATTCGGACGGATAATATACTCATCAGCTTAATGAATAGAAAAACGTACAATAATGTAAAGATATTTATAATTGCCCTGACACTTTGTCTGATTGCGGTACCTGTCTCCCGTTATCTTTCTCCTCGCGCAATTGTTAATGGTCATGACGTTTATTTAGCATGGTTGCCACTCAGCGTGATGCTGGCGGTAATTTTGATATTTGGGCGCCGGGCAATTCTTCCCATTGTGTTAGGTTTTACTGTCACTAATTTATTTTATATTAATTTAGCACCGCTACAATATTTAGTTTTGCTTTTCTGTCAGACCTTTGCGCTGTTCGCGGCGTGCGGCCTGCTGCGCCTTATGCTGGGCAAGCGCTGGCGCCACAGCATTCCTAACAAGCACATTGGGCTACGTATATTCTGGCTCGGTTTTATGGTGCCGTTAGGTATTAAGCTGTCGATGTATATGGCAGGCTATTTGTTTGATTTTCCGGTGACTATTTCAACCTATTTTGGCGAAGGAACGGTAATTTATAACGTTGTGGATATTCAAAGCCTGATATGCGCGGGGCTGATTTTTACCATGATGTTCTATTACCCATTAAGAATGATAATTAATCCTCGTTATGCCATCGCCTTCTGGCGGCGAAGCGTGAAGCCCGTGCTTTATCACAAGAATCCATTATATATTTTTGTCTGGCTGATACTTTTAGGCTTCATTCTCGTCACTTTATGTGGTCCTTTTGAATCACCGGTCATTGCGGGCTATTTGATGCCGTTGATTTTTATTCTTTTTACCTTAGCAATAAGCCGCCTGACCTATGCGTTGATTTCTCTGCTGTGGGCCACCTCAGCGCTCCTGCTGTTGACCTACAACTACAACTTCCTAAATGGGGTGGAATCGGGCCATTCGCTCTCCTTTATCCTCTCCGTGCTGATCTCTTTCGCCATCTGCTTGCTTTACATGTCGCGAATTTACCAGCGCAGCGAGTGGCTGAAGCGGGGCTGGCAGGACAGGGCGCTGACCGATCCTCTTACCGGTTTGCCCAATATTCGTGCGCTGGAGGATTACCTTGAAATCCATCCGGATGCCAAAGTGTGCATTCTGCGCATGGACAATCTGGAGTTTTTGAGCCGCCACTACGGCATTATTATGCGGGTCCACTGCAAACGAACGATCGCCACGTCGCTTCAACCGCTCCTGCAAAAAGATGAGCTGCTCTTCCAGCTGCCCGGAAGCGAGCTGGTGCTGGTCTTGCTCGGGCCGGAAATTGCTGAACGTCTCCAGCATATGGTCGAACGGCTCAACAGCAATAAGATTTTCTGGAACAACACCGGGCTGGATATTGAGTTTGGCGCGTCCTGGGGAATGGTCGAAAACGGCGAAAAGCTGCATCACACGCTGGGGCAACTGAGCTGGCTGGCAGAACAGGCCTGCGGAGAGCAAAACGTACTCGCGCTCACGAATAGCCTTGAGGCGGCCTCAGGACAGACGACAGAGCGTGTCCTGATGCTGGCGCGGATTAAGCATGCCCTGGAGGCGGGGCAGTTCCATTTGTATGCGCAGCCGATCCAGAAGGCAGACGGGAGTGGGTACTATGAAATCCTGACGCGAATGGAGAGCGAGGGGGAGATTATTACCCCTGACCGCTTTATTCCGCTGATTGCGCAGTTCAACCTCAGCCACCGGTTTGATATGTGCGTCATGGAAAAATTACTGGTGTGGCTGCGCGATAACACTGCAACGCAGGCTGGCGCTCGTTTCTCTGTCAATCTGATGCCGCTGACGCTGATGCAAAAAGAGGTAGCGACCGAGATTTGCGCGCTCTTTGAACGGTACGGCGTTGCGCCGCAGGCCGTCGTGATTGAGATCACCGAAGAGCAGGCCTTCTCAAACTCTGGCTGCAGCATCAACAATATTCAACAGCTGCGGGATTACGGTTTCCGGATTGCCATTGATGATTTTGGTACTGGCTACGCCAACTACGAGCGTCTCAGACGCCTGCAGGCAGATATCATTAAAATTGACGGCTGTTTTGTGAAAGACATTTGTACCGACGATATGGATGCGATGATCGTCCAGTCGATGTGTAATCTGGCGAAGACGAAATCGCTGTGCGTTGTAGCGGAATATGTGGAAACACCGGCACAGCGGGAGATGCTGCTCCGCTTTGGTGTGGATTACCTGCAGGGCTACCTGATTGGCAAACCCAAACCGCTGGAAGAATTACGGGCATAAAAAAACCGGGAGCCAGGCTCCCGGTTTTTCTTTAGCGATAAACGTTACAGGACCAGTGCCGCAATGGACGCGGACAGGACGCTCACCAGCGTAGAGCCATAAACCAGCTTCAGGCCAAAGCGAGAAACCACGTTACCTTGCTCTTCGTTCAGGCCTTTAATCGCACCCGCGATAATCCCGATGGACGAGAAGTTCGCGAAGGAGACCAGGAACACGGACAGAATACCCACTGCACGTGGAGAGAGGGAGCTGGCAATTTTCTGCAGATCCATCATCGCAACGAATTCGTTAGAAACCAGCTTGGTTGCCATGATACTGCCCACCTGCAGCGCTTCGTGAGCCGGAACACCCATCACCCATGCAACCGGGTAGAAGATGTAGCCCAGAATTCCCTGGAAGGAGATACCCAGCACCGCGGCGAACAGGGCGTTCAGCCCAGAAATCAGCGCAATGAAGCCGATCAGCATGGCGGCAACGATAATCGCCACTTTGAAACCCGCCAGAATGTATTCACCCAGCATTTCGAAGAAGCTCTGGCCTTCGTGCAGGTTTGACATTTGGATGTTCTCTTCGCTGGCGTCAACGCGGTATGGGTTGATCAGCGACAGAACGATAAAGGTGCTGAACATGTTCAGAACCAGCGCCGCAACAACATACTTTGGCTCCAGCATGGTCATATATGCGCCCACGATAGACATGGAAACGGTAGACATTGCGGTTGCCGCCATGGTGTACATGCGGTTGCGGGACATTTTGCCGAGAATATCTTTATACGCGATGAAGTTCTCAGACTGACCGAGGATCAGGGAACTGACGGCGTTGAAAGATTCCAGCTTACCCATGCCGTTCACTTTGGATAACAGAAAGCCAATTCCACGGATCACGAACGGCAGAACGCGGATGTGCTGCAGAATACCGATCAGCGCGGAGATGAAGACGATAGGGCAGAGAACCTTCAGGAAGAAGAACGCCAGGCCTTCGTCGTTCATTTTACCGAAGACAAAGTTGGTCCCTTCGTTGGCAAATCCGAGCAGTTTTTCGAACATTTCGGAGAAGCCTTTCACGAAGCCGAGGCCTACGTTGGAGTTCAGGAAGAACCACGCAAGTAAAACTTCAATGACCAGCAGTTGGACAACATAACGAATACGAATTTTTTTGCGGTCTGTGCTGACCAGCAATGCGAGTGCAGTAACGACAACAAGTGCCAGGACAAAATGAAGGACGCGGTCCATATTTGCTCCAAATATGAGGCAGGTTTAATTTTCGTGCACATTCTATGTAACAACCGAAAAGAAAACGAGATCGAGGACACACTATAGTTACATCCTGTGACGAGTCTCAAAAATAGTGATCCACAATACATTTTTGTTATGTTAGGTAAATGAGTGAAAAGTTAAGTTTGTGTGCTAGTCTTCACAAAAGCGCGCGCGATTTCAGTTTCTGTTAGATCGCCCCACTTACCCGCCCGTCTATCGTTCAAAACTATCAGAGAAATCACTGTAAACTTCACAAATGAACTTGATAATCATTCTCATTTTGATAGCATTAAACATAGCAAAGGCTATATTTCAGAGGCAGAAATGACAAACAGTCGCGTAGAGGGTAGCAGTGGCAGAGCCGCGCGCAAGTTGCGGTTCGCATTAATGGGACCTGCGTTCATCGCTGCCATTGGCTATATCGATCCAGGTAACTTTGCGACCAATATTCAGGCCGGGGCCAGCTTCGGCTATAAGCTGCTGTGGGTGGTCGTCTGGGCTAACCTGATGGCGATGCTGATTCAGATGCTCTCCGCAAAACTGGGGATTGCGACGGGCAAAAACCTGGCGGAGCAAATTCGTGACCATTATCCGCGTCCCGCCGTCTGGCTCTACTGGGTTCAGGCTGAAATCATCGCCATTGCTACTGACCTCGCTGAATTTATCGGCGCAGCAATCGGCTTTAAGCTGATACTGGGCGTGTCGCTGTTGCAGGGGGCGGTACTGACCGGGATTGCCACGTTCCTGATCCTGATGCTACAGCGTCGGGGTCAAAAGCCGCTGGAGAAGGTCATTGGCGGTCTGCTGCTGTTTGTGGCGGCGGCCTATATTGTCGAACTGATTTTCTCACAGCCGAATCTGGCGCAGCTCGCTAGAGGGATGGCGATCCCAAGCCTGCCAACCTCGGAAGCGGTGTTCCTGGCCGCCGGCGTGCTGGGGGCGACCATCATGCCGCACGTGATTTATCTGCACTCCTCGCTGACTCAGCATCTCCACGGGGGGACGCGTAAAGAGCGTTACTCCGCCACCAAGTGGGACGTGGCGATCGCCATGACCATCGCGGGGTTTGTCAATCTGGCGATGATGGCTACTGCAGCCGCAGCTTTCCACTTTAACGGTCATACCGGTATTGCCGATCTCGACCAGGCGTATCTTACGCTGGAGCCGTTGCTGAGCCATGCTGCCGCCACGATATTTGGCCTTAGCCTGGTGGCTGCTGGTCTCTCTTCTACGGTGGTGGGTACGCTGGCAGGCCAGGTGGTGATGCAGGGATTTGTTCGGTTCCACATTCCGCTGTGGGTTCGTCGCTCTGTAACCATGCTCCCGTCGTTTATTGTAATTCTGATGGGGCTCGATCCCACGCGAATTCTGGTCATGAGCCAGGTGCTGCTGAGTTTTGGTATTGCGCTGGCGCTGGTGCCGCTGCTGATCTTTACCAGCGATAAAACCCTGATGGGCGAGCTGGTCAACTCAACGCTGGTGAAACGGACCGGATGGGCCATCGTGGTGGTAGTGGTGGCGCTGAACCTGTGGCTGCTGATTGGCACAGCGTTGGGTCTCTAACACAAAAAAGGAGCCGCAGGGGCTCCTTTTTTATTAGTGATGGTGGCCGTGGCCATGACCTTTGCCGTGACCCCAGCCGCCGCGACGGTCGTCACGATCGTTCCAGCCTTCGCGGTAGCCGCGCTCATACGCGTTGTCTTTATACCAGCCGCGGTGTCTGCCGTTATCATGTTTCCACCAGCGGTCGCCGCGCCACTCATAGTGACGATGCCAGTAATCACGGTCGCGCCAGTAGCCGCCGTCCCAGTATCTGCCGTAGTCGTCACGATCGCCAATTTGTAATTTTACTGATGGCAACAGGGTGATTTCGCCCGCAGTGGCGATCAGCGGCGCCGAAGCCAGTAATACCGCTGCAAGAATCAGTGACCTGAACATACTCTTTCTCCTTCACGATCGGGGCCTTTGTTGGGCCTGTTAACGCAATTTTACGAGTTGGTAAACCTTCGTATCATCGCCTCAACTCCGAATTCCTGGGTGAGAGCACTTTTTGCTAAAATCGGTGTTATTTTGAGCTGCTGAGGATCGCGTCTATGCGGGCCAATTCTTCCTCTGAGAAATGGCGGTTTGCCAGCATCCCCACGGCGTCATCAATCTGAGCCGCTTTACTTGCCCCAATCAGCACCGAGGTCACTTCCTCATGGCGTAATACCCAGGCCAGCGCCATCTGGGACAGCTTCTGGCCGCGACTTTCTGCCAGGGCATTCAGCTTCCTGACTTTTTCCAGCTTCTCTTCGGTGAGCTGATCGGGTTTAAGGAACTGACTGCCGCTTGCCGCGCGTGAGTCTGCAGGAATGCCGTTCAGATAGCGATTGGTCAGTTGCCCGCCAGCCAGCGGCGAGAAGGGAATACAGCCGACCCCTTTTTCCTGCAACACGTCCAGCAGTCCCGCTTCCGGCGCACGTTCAAAGAGGGAGTATTTCGGCTGGTGGATCAGGCAGGGTGTCCCGAGGTCATTAAGGATATCAATCGCCTGGCGAGCCAGAACAGCCGGGTAGTTGGATAATCCGACATACAGAGCCTTCCCCTGACGCACCACATGGTCAAGCGCTTTCATGGTTTCCTGCAGCGGCGTTTCCGGATCTGGCCGGTGATGATAGAAGATATCCACATACTCCAGTCCCATGCGCTTCAGGCTTTGATCGAGGCTTGCCAGCAGATATTTGCGCGATCCCCAGTCGCCGTAAGGACCCTCCCACATGGTATAACCCGCTTTGGTGGAGACGATCAGCTCGTCGCGCCAGGGCAGGAAATCCTCCTGCAAAATACGGCCGAAATTACGTTCGGCGGATCCGGGAGGCGGGCCATAGTTGTTGGCAAGGTCGAAATGCGTAATGCCCAGATCGAACGCACGCTGTAAAAGTTGACGGCTGTTTTCGATAAGGGTGGCGTCACCAAAGTTATGCCACAGCCCAAGCGAGATGGCGGGCAATCTGAGCCCGCTTCGTCCGCAGCGGCGATACTCCATTGTCCCGTAACGATTTTTGTCCGGCTGATAACCCATTTTCGTAACCTCTGGCGCTGAAGTGAAAAATCAGTGTATGCGTTTACATTTACGTGAAAAAAAGCAGCATAGCGCAGCCTTTTTTGTAAAGCATTCTTTCCATGTCCTTCTTATCGCCAATTCTGGACAGCCATCACGCTTATTTAATACTCAAGGTGAGGTCAAAACATTAGAAGGATACCTTTTTATGCGTACCCCATACTGCGTCGCCGATTACCTGCTGGACCGTCTTACAGATTGTGGAGCCGATCATCTGTTTGGCGTGCCGGGCGACTATAACCTGCAGTTTCTCGACCATGTAATAGACAGCCCGGATATCTGTTGGGTGGGCTGTGCCAACGAATTAAACGCCTCTTACGCCGCTGACGGATATGCCCGTTGTAAGGGCTTCGCCGCGCTACTGACGACATTTGGCGTAGGAGAGCTAAGCGCCATGAACGGCATTGCGGGCAGCTACGCCGAGCACGTTCCGGTCTTGCATATTGTGGGTGCGCCGGGGATGGCATCACAGCAAAGAGGTGAGCTGCTGCACCATACGCTGGGCGACGGTGAGTTTCGTCATTTTTATCATATGAGCGAGCCGATCACCGCTGCGCAGGCGATCCTGACCGAACAAAACGCCTGTTATGAAATCGACCGGGTGTTAACAACCATGCTCCGGGAGCGTCGCCCCGGCTATCTGATGATGCCTGCCGACGTGGCAAAAAAAGCCGCCACCCCTCCTGTAAACGCTCTCACACTCCGGCATCCACATGCCGACAGCGCCTGCCTGAAAGCATTCCGGGATGCTGCAGAAAACAGGCTTGCCAGGAGCAAGCGTACTGCGCTGCTGGCCGATTTCCTTGTCCTGCGCCATGGCCTGAAGCATGTGCTACAGAAATGGGTCAAAGACGTGCCGATGGCACACGCCACCATGCTGATGGGCAAAGGGATATTCGACGAGCGTCACGCTGGTTTTTACGGCACCTACAGCGGTTCGGCGAGCGCTGGCGCGGTAAAAGAGGCGATTGAAGGGGCGGATACCGTACTGTGCATCGGCACGCGATTTACCGATACCCTGACCGCCGGCTTCACGCATCAGCTCACCCCGGCACAGACGATAGAAGTTCAGCCTCATGCCTCACGCGTTGGTGATATCTGGTTTACCGGCATCCCCATGCTTCAGGCAATCGAAACGCTGGTGGAGCTGTGTAAACAGCACGTGCACGAGACGCCCGTGCCGTCCTCTCAAAGCGCGATGGCCTACCCGCAGCCGGATGGTTCGCTGACGCAGGCGAATTTCTGGCAAACGCTGCAGACGTTTATTCGTCCGGGAGACATCATTCTTGCGGATCAGGGCACCTCGGCCTTCGGCGCGATCGACCTTCGTCTGCCTGCTGACGTGAATTTTATCGTCCAGCCGCTGTGGGGATCGATTGGCTATACGCTGGCGGCGGCATTTGGCGCACAAACGGCCTGCCCGAACCGGCGCGTGATTGTGCTGACGGGGGATGGCGCGGCGCAGCTCACCATCCAGGAGCTCGGCTCGATGCTGCGGGATAAACAACACCCCATCATTCTGGTCCTTAACAACGAAGGGTATACGGTGGAAAGGGCGATCCATGGACCTGAGCAGCGGTATAACGACATTGCGCTATGGAACTGGACGCAAATCCCGCAGGCACTGAGCCTTGATCCTCAGGCCCAGTGCTGGCGGGTCAGTGAAGCGGAGCAACTGGCGGACGTCCTTGAAAAAGTGGCGCATCACGAGCGGCTCTCGCTGATTGAGGTGATGCTGCCGAAAGCCGATATCCCACCGCTGCTGGGGGCGATCACCAAAGCGCTGGAAGCGCGCAATAGCGCCTGATTATTTGTCGTTTCGCCAGGCCATCATCATCGGTTTGCCCGCCAGCAGGAGCCAGGCGGGCAACATCACGATACAGAGCAGAGGGAAAAGCGTCGAATCCGGTACGACTACCGCCGCCATAAACAGGCTTAGCCACGCGTCGCGCGTGACCACCAGAACCAACCCCAGAATAGAACAAGAGACGGTAATCGCCGCCGGGACCGCACCGACATGCTCGTGCAGCATCAGCCCCAGCGCGACGCCGACAAAGACAGCCGGGAAGATACGTCCACCACGGAAACCGCAGGCGGCCGCTACCACCAGCGCTGCCAGCTTGATCACGGCAAACAGCAGATAGTCGGAGACGCTAAATATCTGGCTGAAAGCCAGCTGCTGCATCTCGTCCAGCCCTTTAAACAGCGTCACCGGCCCGCCGATTGCGCCTAAAATACCGAGGATCAAACCGCCAGCTCCCAGAATTAACACCGGGTGTTTGAGTCGATGCATCAGCCGGTGCAGACGTGGAAGACACCATACTGCCACCATGCCCAGCGCAATGGCGATGGCGACGACGATGGCGCCGCTGAAGATATCGGCGATTTGCATCTGGCCGTAGTGGGGCAGGGAGAGTGAAAAATGGGGATGGAAAAACAGGCTGGTGGTCAACGCCCCGGCGGCGGCGGCCATCAGCGGAGCAAACAGTTTATCCCAGAGCGGGACATCGTTATTACTGCTGAGCGTCTGCGAAAAGATCAGTGCTGCCGCCACGGGCGTGCCGAAAAGCGCCCCGATGGTGCCTGCTGAGGCGAGAATGGTCCAGTCCAGCGCGCCGACGCGGGGCAAAATGCGTGAACCGAGAAAAACCGCCAGGCCAATATTCACGGCCATAATCGGATGCTCTGGCCCCAGGCTGACCCCGCCGGCCAGACCGAGAATCAACGCGATAATCAACCCCGGCAGTGCCGAAGGGGAAACCGGGGCACCAATCAGCGGTTCCTGCGCCGGGTCTGGCCCAGCATGGCCGGGACTGAAACGGATCACCAGGCCCACCGCAATACCGGTTAACGTCAGCATCCCAACAATCCAGGCAGGAGAGTCAGCCGTGACGCCCAGTCCTGCAGGAAGCGCGTTCCATAATAGTGTTTGCAGCACCGACGCGACTTTCATCACGACGATGAGCACCAGACTTGAAACCACGCCAATGATGAGCGCCGGAATGGCCAGCAACAGCATGGTTCTGGCTCGCGGGTGGAGCATGATGATTTCCTTGTACAAAACGGTATGACGTTACTTTGCACATTAAGCCTTATGGCAATAGTGCAAAAGGTGCTGAAACGGTAAAGTTATTCTGTGACGAAGATCGATAATCCATGGGCATTCACCTTCCGGTCGTTGTTGTTATCACGCCTTGAATTTACAGTGTCCCAAAGATTTATTCTGACTTTAGCGGAGCAGTAGAAGAATGACAAAGTATGCTTTGGTAGGTGATGTGGGCGGCACGAACGCGCGCCTCGCATTATGCGATGTAAGTAGCGGTGAAATTTCCCGGGCGAAAACCTATTCCGGGCTGGATTATCCAAGTCTTGAGGCTGTTGTTCGCGTCTATCTGGACGAGCATCAGGTAAGCGTCGACGATGGCTGCATCGCCATTGCCTGTCCGATAACCGGTGACTGGGTCGCCATGACCAACCATACCTGGGCATTCTCCATCGCCGAGATGAAAAAAAACCTCGGCTTTGCGCATCTTGAAATCATCAATGACTTCACCGCGGTGTCCATGGCGATCCCGATGCTGAAGCCTGAGCATCTGATCCAGTTTGGCGGCGCTGAACCGGTCGAAGGTAAGCCGATTGCGGTTTACGGGGCCGGTACCGGGCTGGGCGTTTCACATCTGGTGCATGTCGCTCAGCGCTGGGTGAGCCTGCCGGGTGAAGGCGGTCACGTTGACTTTGCGCCAAACAGCGAAGAAGAGGGCATTATCCTCGAAGAATTACGCGCGGAGATCGGCCACGTCTCCGCCGAGCGCGTGCTGTCAGGGCCGGGGCTGGTGAACCTGTACCGGGCGATTGTGAAGTCAGACGGTCGTCTGCCGGAAAACCTGCAGCCGAAAGACGTCACCGAACGCGCGCTGGCGGACAGCTGCATTGACTGCCGTCGTGCCCTGTCGCTGTTCTGCGTGATTATGGGACGCTTCGGCGGCAACCTGGCGCTGACGCTGGGCACCTTCGGGGGCGTTTATATCGCGGGCGGCATTGTGCCGCGCTTCCTGGAGTTCTTCAAAGCCTCCGGCTTCCGCGGCGGGTTTGAGGATAAAGGGCGCTTCAGAAGCTACGTGCAGGACATTCCGGTTTATCTGATCGTGCATGATAACCCAGGCCTGCTGGGGTCGGGTGCCCACCTGCGTCAGGTTCTCGGTCAGATTCTCTGATGCCTGGCCCTCTCCCGCGGGAGAGGGCTTTTTCGTTACAGGTGCATAAGCTGGCGGAACTCTTTCACCTTGCTGCGGCTCACCGGCACCTGAAAATCCAGATCCTTCAGGCGCAAGATATAGGTGTTGTTAAACCACGGTTCGATCTCGCGGATCTTGTTTAAATTCACGCAGAATGAGCGGTGGCAGCGGAAAAAGTGCGACGCAGGCAGCTTGCTGCAAAACTCGGTGATGTTCATCGCCATCACGTAAGATTCCCGCCGCGTATAGACAAACGTCATCTTTTCATGGGCTTCGGCATAGTAGATATCATTGACCGGCGTCACGATGATGCGCTCATCTTTGACCAGATTAATGGTGTCGTTTTCCCGTACCGTTGGGCTGGCGCTTGCAGGTGCGGTCTGCTGCTGCCATGCGGCCTCCAGCTTTTGCAGCATGCTGACAATCCGCGACTCCTGGTAAGGCTTAAGGATATAGTCAAACGCTTCCAGCTCGAAGGCCTCTACGGCGTGCTCTTTCCATGCGGTCACGAACACAATAAACGGCTTATGGGCAAACTGATTGATGTTTTGCGCCAGCAATACGCCATCCAGCGACGGAATGTTGATATCCAGGAAGATAGCGTCGACCCGGTTATGCTGCAGAAACTTCAGCACGTCCAGACCGTCATCAAAGGTGCCCACAATCTCCATCTGGCTGTGGGTGTTGATAAGCCAGGTTAGCTCCTGTTGAGCCAGGATTTCATCTTCTACGATGATGACTTTCATGGGTTACTCCACCTGGGGCAACAGTGATGTTGTCGAATGAACGGGAGTGCGCTCGTTCGGGACGTAAAAAGCAATTTCGGTGCCCGGTTCAAGACGCTGAATGTGCAGCCCATCGCCGTAAAGCAGCTTGACCCGGTGATGCACGTTCAGCAGGCCAATTTTATTTCCGGGCATCTCGTTAGACTCCACGCGCTCAATAACTTTTGGATCAATGCCGTGGCCGGTATCGCGCACCGCAATACGCACGCGGTTGCCGCTTTCGGTGACGCTGATGGTGACGACGCCTTTGCCTTTACAGGGCTGAATGCCGTGAACAATCGCGTTTTCGACCAGCGGCTGGATAAGCAGGCTCGGGATCACGCAGTTGACCTCTTCATCAATATCGTAAATGACCGTGAGTTTGTCGCCAAAGCGCGCCTGCTCAATCGCGATGTAATCCTTGATCTGATACAGCTCTTTTTTGATGTCGATCTGCTCGTCATCTTTCAGCTCGATGTTGTAGCGCAGATAGCGGGACAGGTTAAAAATCAGCTGTCGCGCGGTGTCCGGATTAAGACGTATGGACGAGGAGATCGCGTTCAGCGCGTTAAACAGGAAATGGGGATTGATTTTGCTCTGCAGCGCGCGCAGCTCTGCCTTATTTGCCATCTCACGCAGCTGTTCTGCACGGGAGACTTCCAGCTGGGTGGAGATAATCTGCGACAGGCCAATCGCCATCTCCTGGAGCGAGGAGGTGATCTGATGCGCGTGACAGTAATAAATTTTCAGGGTGCCCGTCACGACGCCTTTCTCCCACAGCGGGATCACCAGCATCGAGTGGATTTCCGGCGTTCGGTGGGCTTCGTCATTATTTTTAATGATGATTTTACCGTAGTTGATCGCCTGTCTGGTGGTTGGGCTGATGGTATCATCGTTGTCGCGATAGTTGTGTTCCCCGACGCCAACGTAGGCCAGCACGTGGTCAATGTTGGTGATGGCGACGGCGTCAGCATGGATGTCATGGCGGATAATTTCGCAGATCTGACGCAACGACTCCGCGTTAACGTGGCGGAAAAGCGGTAGCGTTTTGTTGGCGATATCCAGCGCCAGCTTGGCCTGACGGGCGGCGCTGGCCTCTTTTTCCCCTTCAACGCTTTGCACCAGCAACACGATAAAACCGATGCAGACGCTGCCCAGGATCATCGGAATCCCGATTTTCGAGACGATATCCAGCCCCAGCGCGGTGGTCGGGGCCCAGACGACGACCAGGATCATGGTCAGCGTTTCGCATACCATGCCTGCGACGATCCCGGCCCGCCAGCGCTGTTTTTTCGGGATTTTGCGGCTGATCCAGCCGGAGAGCACCCCGGCAATAATGCTGGTAATAAAGCAGGGCACCGCCGTGACGCCGCCGATATCAATCAGGTAGCGATGGGTTCCGGCAATCACGCCGGTGATAACGCCCACCCACGGGCCAAACAAAATTCCGCCGGACATCACGGCGATAATGCGCACGTTAACCAGCGAGCCCTCTACCGGCACGCCTGACCAGGTGCTGAACAGGGCGAACAGCGAAAAGATGGCGGTAACGGCCAGCAGCTCTTTTGGCGAGTGGGCGGATTTGTGCAACAGCTCGCGAAACAGGCGAATGCGGATGAGGAAGAACAGGCAAATCAGCATTAATGCCGCACGGTCAAAAACCGCCAGCAGCATAGTGAATATTTCGTGCACGAGTAGACCTGGGAAAACGGGAAAAAACCATGATAAAAAACCTGACGCGTATTGACCAGCTATCCGTCAGGTTTATCAAATGAGGAAAAACCATAATTCTTAAAGGGGATTGTCCGGCGGTAACGGACACGGCCTGATTTTTTATAACCAGCGTATCGTCAGGTAACTGTTTTGATATCATCCTGTTAAATAACGGCTATCAGAAAGCCAACCCTGAAACAGGGGCTTCCGCTTTTTGGCACTGCCGAGTTCCGGTTTTCATGCGATCGCTTTTTTTCATTTGCCTCTCGACAGCATGATTTTTTTCAGGTTATTTTCTAAGCATGCCACATCGGTGGCAGCGTCGCTCGGACGGTCCGGGCGCTAACGTTAATCTGAGGAATCTATGGCTGAATTCAGTCCTGAACGCCGTTTTACGCGTATCGATCGTCTCCCCCCTTATGTTTTCAATATCACTGCTGAACTGAAGATGGCTGCGCGTCGGCGCGGCGAAGATATTATTGATTTCAGCATGGGTAACCCTGACGGCCCAACGCCGCCGCATATCGTTGAAAAGCTCTGCACGGTTGCCCAGCGTCCGGATACGCACGGCTACTCAACCTCTCGCGGTATTCCCAGATTACGTCGCGCGATCTCGCGCTGGTATCAGGATCGCTATCAGGTTGATATCGATCCGGAAAGTGAAGCGATTGTTACCATCGGCTCGAAAGAGGGGCTGGCACACCTGATGTTGGCCACGCTGGATCATGGTGATACGGTGCTGGTGCCTAATCCAAGCTACCCGATCCATATTTACGGCGCGGTGATTGCCGGGGCGCAGGTCCGTTCCGTTCCGCTGGTGGAAGGTGTCGATTTCTTTAACGAACTGGAACGTGCGATTCGCGAAAGTTATCCGAAACCGAAGATGATGATCCTCGGTTTCCCGTCCAACCCAACGGCCCAGTGCGTGGAGCTCGATTTCTTCGAGAAAGTTGTCGCGCTAGCCAAGCGTTATGACGTGCTGGTGGTTCATGATTTAGCCTACGCTGACATCGTCTATGACGGCTGGAAAGCACCTTCTATTATGCAGGTTCCGGGCGCGCGTGACGTGGCGGTCGAGTTCTTTACGCTGTCAAAAAGCTACAACATGGCAGGCTGGCGTATTGGCTTTATGGTGGGTAACAAAACGCTGGTGAGCGCACTGGCGCGCATTAAGAGTTATCACGACTATGGTACCTTCACGCCGCTACAGGTCGCGGCTATCGCTGCCCTGGAGGGCGACCAGCAGTGCGTTCACGAGATTGCCGCCCAGTATAAGCGCCGCCGTGACGTGCTGGTTAAAGGCTTGCATGAAGCGGGCTGGATGGTGGAAATGCCGAAGGCGTCCATGTACGTCTGGGCGAAAATTCCGGAACCGTACGCGGCGATGGGATCGCTGGAGTTTGCCAAAAAGCTGCTGCAGGATGCGAAGGTGTGCGTATCACCGGGCATTGGCTTTGGTGATTATGGCGACACCCATGTGCGTTTTGCCCTGATTGAAAACAGCGACCGCATTCGTCAGGCGGTGAGGGGCATCAAGAGTATGTTCCGTGCCGATGGCCTGCTCTCAGCAAAGAGCGTTGCTGGAAACCCCGTGTCCTCATGACAAAAAAAACAGGAGCCAAATGGCTCCTGTTTTTTTGACTGCATGTTCTTCACTAGATCATCAGGGCAAAGGTTCCGGCCCAGACTAAAACAATCACCGAAATGCCCATAAAGAAATATTTCACGTTTCATCGCTCCGCGTATCTTGTGGTACGCATTTAAAAACAGAGTCCACCTGATTATAGAGAACTGAAATCCGGTCAAAACGGAAATG
Organism: Enterobacter sp. SGAir0187; assembly: GCF_002952735.2. Taxonomy (NCBI): domain Bacteria; kingdom Pseudomonadati; phylum Pseudomonadota; class Gammaproteobacteria; order Enterobacterales; family Enterobacteriaceae; genus Enterobacter; species Enterobacter sp. SGAir0187. The sequence goes on from NZ_CP025034.2 coordinate 3,926,414, forward strand.
AGAATTTTCCCGTTACGCCGCTCACTCCAGCTCAGAATTCTGTGCTTTCCTGTTGCCAGACGGCGCTAATGTACGCCTAAAAATGAGGGGTGACAAGAGGGATTTTTTTAAATAATTTCCGTTACTTACGGGTGTCGTGGAACGGCGACAGTTTGATTTCGCATCGCAATAAATTCACTTTGGGCGACGCCATCAAAGACGATTTTGCAGTGAGATGACAGGTGATTGAAAAGGTTAGTTTCTTAGCGAAACTAACCTTAATGAAAGGCTTAAATATAGAGCGAGGCTTCGCCAAGAGGGCGGGTTTTGAAACGACGATGCATCCACAGATACTGCTCTGGCGCACGCATGATTTCAGTTTCGATGATTTTATTGATAAACGCCGCGGCTTCGCACTCGTTTTCCGGATAGTTAGCCATTTCAGGAGAGATGTGCAGACGATAGCCTGATTTATCTGCTTTTCTCACCATCGTTACGGTTAGCATGGAAGCGCCAGACAAACGAGAAATGACAAAGGTGCCGTTAGTCGTCGCAACATCTTTAACCGCAAAGAAAGGCGCAAAGCTGCTGCCTTTACGTCCATAATCCTGATCGGGTGCAAACCAGACGGCTTCACCTTTCTTCAGGGCACCGACCATACCGCGCAGATTGTTACGGCTGATCATCGCCTTATTGGAACGCATGCGGCCACGCGTCTGGACCCACTCCATCAGCGCACTGTTGTGGGGGCGATAGGTCGCCATCATTGGCTGGCACAGGCCCATCACGCGGCCACCCAGTTCCAGCGACATAAAGTGCACGCCGACGACCATCACGCCGCGTTTTTGCATCTGCGCGCGTTGCAGGTTATCCAGCCCTTCCACGTCAAACCACTTACGGACGCGCTCATCCGGCCAGAACCAGGCCATGCCGGTTTCAAGCAGCGCCATGCCGATAGACTTAAAGTTTTCAGCGATGAGCTTCTCGCGCTCTTCGGCATTGTACTGAGGAAAGCAAAGCTCAATATTTTTCCGCGCGATAGATTCGCGACGTTTCAGGAAGACGCGCGAAGCGCTGCCCAGTTTCGACCCCAGCAAACGCAGTACAGGGTACGGAAGTTGAACCAGCAGCCAGAGAACGCCAAGACCAAACCATGTAAACCAGTAACGCGGGTGTAAAAACGCGCGTTGAAATTTGGATTGAGACAAAATAGTAAAACCTATGTGAAGCCTGTAAAGGTAGCGCAGAGTTTGCGATACGACGTGCCGATAAGACCGTTCTTCAAGGTGATGGTTGCAGGCTTTACCGAACTTTACGGCGTTGCCTGGCCACTGCTGATTTGGGCGGGCGGCGTAATGTAGCACCGTTATACGATATGTGCTATTACTCGTTTTTGATTAAAAAAGCGGCAGTTTGGAAGGTGATTGATTTTACAGATTTTATAATCACTCGTATGCAAGAGCATGCCATCTGCCCGATCCGGGAGGGTAGGGCACCTTGTAATCAAGGCGTGAACGGATAAAAAGAGCAGCGTATTTATTCGTGACCGATTACGCACTTGAGAAATTTATTTATGGCTTCTGCTATATCGAATAGGAAAATTCCGTGTGAAAGTTCTTATATATAATTTACGCACTCAATGATTCGGCTTGGTTTTATTTTTAAAAAAATCTCTTTTTTATCTTTGTGCAGTAATAAATTGCAGTTCGCTCATGATTTTTGGTCTCGGATTTTTGATGTAAATCAATATAAGGTGTTTTTCCAGGCCTATAACTGCCCACAATCATTTTTTCGATATAAATATTCGGTTTGCCTACTAAAGGCAGTGTCTTTTTCTGAGATTGCAGCGTAATTTGCCATAATGTGTTAGTGGAAAATTCTTAAGATATTTCTTATTGCAGATAAAAGATCTGTGTATTTGATTTTGCTTCGATCATTATTCTATTATTGCGCATCAAGAACGACACCGTGAAGTTGGCATAGCAAAACATAGAGGGATGATGAGATGGCTGACAGTTTTCAGAACGAGGTGCCTAAGGCACGTATTAACCTGAAGCTTGATCTGCATACTGGCGGAGCAAGCAAGAAAATGGAATTACCCTTGAAGTTGCTTGTTGCGGGTGATTTCAGCAATGGGCAAGAGTCTGCGACAATATCTGAGCGCGAAAAGGTTAACATCACCAAAAATAATTTCGATAGTGTTCTTTCCGAATTTTCCCCAAAAGTTAATCTGACCGTTAAAAATACGCTGTCTGACGATGGTGGTGAGGACAACATTCAGCTGACTTTCCAGAGCATGAAAGATTTCACGCCAGAGCAGGTGGCCGCTCAGATCCCGCAGCTGAAGGCGATGCTGGCGATGCGCAATTTGCTTCGCGATCTCAAAGCTAACCTGTTGGATAACCAGACTTTCCGAAAAGAGCTTGAAAAAATCGTTCTGGACCAGTCGCTTAGTGCTGAGCTGCGAAATGAACTGTCCGCACTGGCTTCAAAAAAACCTTAACCATCATGCTGTTTTAACGGATTAATCAAGGAATGCTCATGTCTGTACAAAATAATACTGCTGGCGGGGAAAGCGTGGTGCTGGAACGCCCTGCTGTGGGTGGGGTATACGCTTCACTGTTTGAGAAAATCAATCTGAACCCGGTCTCCGAGCTGAGCGCGCTGGATATCTGGCAAGATGCGCAGGCGATGTCGGATGCGACCGCTGACGAGCGTCTCACCGCAGGTATGCAGGTCTTTCTGGAATGCCTGACCAAGGCAGGCTCGAAGGTCGAAAAACTGGATAAAAGCCTGATCGATCACCACATCGCTGAGCTCGATTACCAGATAAGCCGCCAGCTCGACGCCGTTATGCACCATGAAGAGTTTCAGGCGGTTGAGAGCCTGTGGCGCGGCGTGAAGTCGCTGGTTGATAAAACGGATTTTCGCCAGAACGTGAAAATTGAGCTTCTGAGCATGTCTAAAGAAGACCTGCGCCAGGACTTTGAAGACAGCCCGGAAATCATCCAGAGTGGTCTCTATAAACACGCCTATATTGATGAATACGATACCCCGGGCGGCGAGCCGATCGCGGCGCTGATTTCCGCTTATGAGTTCGATGCTTCAGCGCAGGATGTCGCTCTGCTGCGCAACATCTCTAAAGTATCTGCGGCTGCACATATGCCATTTATCGGCTCGGCTGGCCCGAAATTCTTCCTCAAGGAGTCCATGGAAGACGTCGCGGCGATTAAAGATATAGGTAACTATTTTGACCGCGCAGAGTACATCAAGTGGAAATCGTTCCGCGATACGGACGACGCTCGCTACATTGGTCTGGTGATGCCCCGCGTACTGGGACGTTTACCGTATGGCCCGGATACTGTTCCGGTTCGCAGCTTCAACTATGTTGAAGAAGTCAAAGGTCCGGATCATGACAAATACCTGTGGACGAATGCGTCGTTTGCCTTCGCGTCCAACATGGTGCGCAGCTTTATCAATAATGGCTGGTGTGTACAAATCCGTGGCCCGCAGGCTGGCGGTGCGGTTCAGGATCTGCCTATCCATCTGTATGACCTGGGTACCGGCAATCAGGTAAAAATCCCGTCTGAGGTCATGATCCCTGAAACGCGTGAATTCGAGTTCGCGAATCTGGGCTTTATTCCTTTGTCCTACTATAAAAACCGCGACTACGCCTGCTTCTTCTCAGCCAACTCCACCCAGAAACCGGCGCTGTATGATACCGCAGATGCAACGGCCAACAGCCGCATCAACGCCCGCCTGCCGTACATTTTCCTGCTGTCGCGTATCGCCCACTACCTGAAGCTGATTCAGCGCGAGAACATCGGTACCACCAAGGATCGCCGACTGCTGGAGCTTGAGCTGAACACCTGGGTCCGCAGTCTGGTGACCGAAATGACCGATCCGGGCGACGAACTTCAGGCATCTCATCCACTGCGTGATGCAAAAGTGGTGGTGGAAGATATTGAGGATAACCCGGGCTTCTTCCGCGTGAAATTGTATGCGATTCCGCACTTCCAGGTGGAAGGGATGGACGTCAACCTGTCGCTGGTTTCCCAGATGCCGAAAGCGAAATCGTAATAACAGGCAGGAAGCCGATGAAAACGGAACAACCGTTATGGGGTAGGGGCATTATGGTCGCTCCCCAGCATTTTCAGCAACAGGTCGCGTATGCGGCCTGGTCTGCCGAGTGTATTGCCCGGCTGGGCCTCTCCTGCCCGTGGGGGGTGATAAATGCTACCTTCGAGCCGGAAGCTCTCAGGCTTGGACGTCTTCAGGCCCGTCATCTGCATGTCCGTTTTCAGGACGGTACGCTGATTGATACAGACAATGCTGATTCGCTGCCACCGGTACTGTCGCTTGAAAGCGAATCGCAGGAGGTGACGGTGGTGCTGGCACTCCCACTACTGCGGGCGAACGGCGGCAACTGCCTGAAACCCGATGAGGTGGCCGAGCGTCCGGTGCGATATCGTCAGCGCTGGCGGGATGTACGCAATACCTTTGGGGAAGACACTCGTCAGATTGCCGTGATGCAGCCTGAACTGACGCTGCGTTTTGCCCATCAGAACAACAGTGATTATCTGACTTGTCCGGTCGCCCGCCTGCAGCAAGACTCGCAGGGTACATGGCTATTGGATGAAACATTTCTTCCTCCGCTGTTGACCCTCCAGGGCAGCCGTTGGCTGGTTACCCAACTGGAACAACTACTGACACAACTGCGGGCGCGACTGTGCCGTCTGATGGCAATGCGGCGTGAAAGCAATGAGCGCATGGCTGATTTCGCCGTGGCAGATGTATCACTGTTCTGGCTGCTCAACGCGCTGAACAGTGCCGAGCCCGTGCTGGGGCAGTTCCAGCGTAATCTTCAAAGCCCACCGGAACGTCTATATCCGGAACTTTCTCGCCTTGCGGGGAGCCTGCTGACCTTTTCCCTGGAACATCAGGTGAGCGCCATACCGGCCTGGCATCACGAGCAACTCAATGCGGTATTTCCACCGCTGTTTGATTTGCTTGGCGATCTGCTTGAAGCCAGCCTGCCGTCACGCGTGGTGGCCCTGGCACTCGACTATGACCCACGGCTGCACTTCTGGCAGGCTCGCCTGCATGATCCGCGTCTGCGCGAAGGGGCTGATTACTATCTTTCTGTGCGCTCACCGATTCCGGTGGCGCAACTGCAGGAGCAGTTTCCGCGCCAGTGTAAGGTGGGCAGCCCTGACCATGTGCGCGGGATCGTCAACTCTTCCCGCGTGGGCGTGCCGCTGACGCCGCTGCGCCATGTGCCAGCCGCCATTCCACTGCGCCTGGAAAATCAGTATTTCAGTCTCGATCTCTCCCATCCTCTGGCGACTGAAATGCTCCAGAGTGGGACATGTATGTTTTACGTCCCGGGCATGCTCGGCGAGCCTGAACTTGAACTCTTTGCGGTATTGAGAACATGAGTGAACGTAAACACGGCGCTGTCGTGTCTGTTGATATTGACGCACTGCTGCAGGATACCTGGCTTCAGGTCATCAGCCTTCGCTATGGCCCGCAGTTTCAGGAAGGCGAAGGTCGGGTCTTGTGGGAACGCTGTATCGCTGATGTGGAACGCGTTCAGCGTGAACTGAAAGCGAGTGAACTCGATGAAGCCAGCTGTAAGCATATCCTCACTGCACAATGTGCATTGCTTGATGAGGCGGTCAAAGGGCGCGGTGTAGAGGATGATGCCTGTGTGCAGTGGTATGACATTCCTCTGCAGGGACACTTCCTCGGCACAATGGACGCGGGTGACACTTTGTGTGACAGGATGCGCGATGTGCTGCGTGAACCTGCACCAGATAATGCCGTACTGACCTGCTTCCAGCGGGTAATGATGCTCGGATTCCTGGGAGATTTTCGTGCGCTAAACGATCCGGAACGCCAGAAGCTGGTCAGCGCCCTCAATGAGCGCGTTACACCGTTCAGCTACCCGCAGACCCATCCCGTTCTGGCAGAGAGCCGCAGCGGACGGGGAGCGGGAGGCTGGCTGGCGTCATGGACCGTGCGTATCGGCCTGAGCGTGATTGTTCTTGCCGCACTCTGGTGGGGACTGGATCGCTGGCTCGATCAGATGCTGCTGACCCTGTTGCCGGGAGTCGTAAAATGAGTCCTGTACAACAGCGCGGGCTTGCGCTGTGGGCTGCCCTGCTGAGTGCTGTGGTCTGTCTGGCTTTTCTGCCGTTATCCCGGCCGGCTTCAGTGCTCGTTCTGCTGGCGATGATCGGGGTTATCGTCGCGTTCTGGTATATCGCCAGACCTCGTGCGGAGCATGACGTCAACCTGCGTCTGGATGACCTTCCTGAAACTACTTACCGTCAACCTGTGGTGCTGGTTTGTGGCGATATGCCTTTGACCTGGCCGCAGCAGTCACCCGTACTGATCGTCACGCAGGGATGCTGGATCCGCGTTGAGGACCATCAGGATCTGGAGCAGGTTGCCCGTCAGATTCTGTGGCAGCGCCCGGACTGGGGGCGTCAGCTGTCGGTGATGGTCAGTGTCTGCCCGCAGAAACATGTCGACAGCGAAGCCCTGACAAGTCGTCTGCTGGCTCTGCGCTGGCAAATCAGCCAGTTGCGTAAAGAAACGGGACAGTCTGTGCCACTCATTCTGAATGGTCAGATTGGCAGCGCGATGACGGATGACATGCTCTGGCAGGCCGCTATTCCGGGTGAAGGGTGGACTGTCTGGCGTGAGTCGAATGCGCCTTGTTCGATCGCCGCGTGGGTCACCACTGGCGGTGCGCCTGTGATGCAGCAGCAGGTGCTGATGAACAGCCTGATGAGCTGGTTCAATCAGCATGTCCAGGCGGTATTCATCGATGAGAATCCTGATGTTCCGGTCATTGCACCTGCAGCGCTGCTGTGGGGAATGGGACCGATTCTTGCCGGAAGCCTTGCGTCCTCTGCCTGGACGGCATGGTTATCGCGTCATACTGCCATGCAGCAGGTAGCCGGCTGGCAACCGGTAGGGACGGACAGCACGGTGATATCACCCCTCCCGGATTTCATCCTGCCGCTGCTACCGGAAGGAAGTGGTCTTACTCCCCGCACCCGCACCTGGCGCTGTGCCCTTGGTCTTTTCACCCTGGCGGCCATCGCCGCGCTGCTCAGCAGTGGCTGGAACAATCGCCAGTTGCTGCATCGCGTGAGCTTCGATATAGCCCGTTACGACAATCTTTCCATGGATGACTACGGCCCGAAAGCTAGCGCCGTTGCGGTCCTTCGTGAGAATGCAGCGCTGCTGGATGACTATGCACGTAACGGCGTACCGGCCCGATTGGGTCTGGGGCTTTATCAGGGGGAACGTCTGCGGATGCCCCTACTGGAAGCGATCCGCTCGTATATGCCGCCGCCTCCTAAACCGCAGCCAACCCCAAAACCAGCACCGAAAATAGTGAGGCTCGACAGCATGTCGCTGTTCGATTCCGGCAAGTTCGAGCTGAAAGCAGGCTCCACCAAAATGCTGGTGAATTCACTGGTTGGCATCAAAGCGAAACCGGGCTGGCTGATTGTCGTGTCTGGTCATACCGATAACACCGGCAATCCGCAACTGAACCAGACGCTGTCTCTGAAGCGTGCCGAAGCGGTGCGCAGCTGGATGCGTGACACCGGCGACCTGCCGGAAAGCTGTTTTGCGGTGCAGGGCTATGGCGAAAGCCGTCCTGTCGCAACCAACGACACCCTGGAAGGGCGTGCGCTCAACCGCCGTGTCGAAATCAGTCTGGTACCGCAGGCAAGTGCCTGTCAGATACCCGGCAAACACCCGGCGCCATCGCAGGATGATGGCGTCTCAGAAAATAAAACGGAGTAATTAACATGGCAATTCCTGTTTATCTTTGGCTGAAGGACGACGGCGGCGCGGACATCAAAGGGTCTGTTGACGTTCAGGACCGCGAAGGCAGCATCGAAGTGGTTGCACAGGAGCATAACCTGTACATCCCAACCGACAACAATACCGGCAAGCTGACCGGCACCCGCATCCACACGCCTTTCCTGTTCACGAAGGAAATCGACTCCTCCAGCCCGTACCTGTACAAAGCGGTGACCACCGGTCAGACCCTGAAATCCGCTGAGTTCAAGTGGTACAAAATCAACGACGCGGGCCAGGAAGTGGAGTACTTCAACACCAAACTGGAAAACGTGAAGGTAGTGAAGGTGAATCCTGAAATGTATGACATCAAGGATCCTTGTAAAGAGAAGCACAACCACCTTGAGCGCGTTGAACTGCGTTACGAAAAAATCACCTGGACCTACAAAGACGGCAACATCATTCATTCCGATTCCTGGAACGAACGCGCCACGGCGTAATCCTGATGCGGGCAGGTTTTCCTGTCCGCAGTTTTTTGCTGAGTGCCTGAGATGCGGGCACTCAGCAAAGAAAAAACAATCTGCCTGCCTGACCTTATGCGCTTTGGTGAACAGCGAGGGGCGGTAGCGTGTCCAGGAACCGACAAAGAGAGAATCTCATGGAAAATCCAGCCATCCTGTTACGTCGTCTGAACCCTTACTGTGCCCGAGCGATGGAAGGTGCAGCTTCGCTCTGTCAGACCCGTGCCCATGCCGAAATTCTGCCGGAGCACTGGCTGCTGAAGCTGCTGGAGCAGGGGGAAGGTGACCTGACGGTGTTGGCGCGTCGCTATGAATGGGATATGGATGGCATCTGGCAGGATTTACTTGGCTGGCTCGACAGACAACCTCGCTCCGTGCGCCATCGGCCCCAGCTCTCTGATGACATCCAGACTCTGATGCAGCAAGCCTGGCTACTTGCCTCACTCAATGGCGAAGAGCACATTCGCAGCGTCCATCTGCTGATGGCCCTGGTGGAAAAACCAAAACTGGCACGTTGTGACGGCCTTTGGCCGTTGTTAACGCTTGCTCAGAGCCAGCTGGAGCGCCTGCGACCGTTGCTGGATGCGCAATCGGATGAGCGTCCGGAAATGCAGCGCGAAGCCGAGCTGGCACAGAACCACGGTGGTGAGGTGGAGTTTGTCGGGCGTCCGGCTGGTGTGGAAATGAAAGAGGGGGAACTGAGCCCTGCGCTGCAGAACGCGCTGGATAAATTCACCCTCGATGTCACCGCCAAAGCGAAGGAAGGGAAGATCGATCCGGTGTATGGCCGTGACACAGAAATCCGTCAGATGGTGGATATCCTCTCTCGTCGCCGCAAAAACAATCCGATTCTGGTCGGCGAGCCGGGCGTGGGGAAAACCGCACTGGTTGAAGGTCTGGCATTGCGTATTGTCGAGGGTAATGTGCCTGAATCACTGAAAACGGTCACTCTGCGTACCCTTGACCTGGGCCTGCTGCAGGCCGGTGCAGGCGTGAAAGGCGAGTTCGAACAGCGGCTGAAAAACGTCATCGATGCGGTGCAGCAATCCCCGTCCCCGGTCCTGCTATTTATTGATGAAGCGCATACCATCATCGGCGCGGGCAACCAGGCGGGGGGCGCCGATGCAGCGAACCTGCTAAAACCGGCGCTGGCGCGTGGCGAACTGCGTACCATTGCGGCCACTACCTGGAGCGAGTACAAGCAGTACTTCGAACGCGACGCGGCCCTGGAGCGTCGTTTCCAGATGGTAAAAGTCGATGAGCCTGACGATGACACCGCCTGCCTGATGCTCCGTGGTTTGAAATCCCGTTACGCCGAGCACCATAACGTGCACATTACCGACGATGCGGTGCGCGCTGCTGTTACGCTTTCCCGCCGCTATCTGACGGGCCGCCAGCTGCCGGACAAGGCGGTTGACCTGCTCGACACCGCCGCAGCGCGCGTCCGCATGAGCCTCGACACGGTGCCGGAACAGCTGACCTGCATTCGCTCGCAGATTACCTCTCTTGAAATGGAGAAGCAGGCGCTGCTGGAAGATATTGCTGTCGGCAATCAGAGCCATGGTGAACGCCTGACCGTCATTGAGCAGGAAGAGAACGCTCTTATCGTTGCTCTCGACGAGCTTGAAACGCAGTACGGGCAGGAACTGAAACTCACCGAACAACTGCTGGAAAGCCGCCAGGACATCTCCCGTCAAAGCGAGACGCGCGCGCTGCAGCAGGAACTGAACGGCATGCAGCACAGCAACCCGTTGCTCTCCGTGGATGTTGACGTACGCACCGTTGCCAACGTGATTGCTGACTGGACAGGCGTTCCACTGTCATCGCTGATGAAAGATGAGCAGACCGAACTGCTGACCCTGGAAAATGAAATGGGTAAACGTGTGGTCGGGCAGGATGTGGCGCTCGAGGCCATCGCCCAGCGTCTGCGTGCGGCAAAAACGGGGCTCATCTCCGAGAATGGCCCGCAGGGCGTCTTTCTGCTGGTGGGACCGAGCGGGGTGGGGAAAACCGAAACCGCGCTTGCGCTGGCCGATGTCATGTACGGCGGTGAGAGGTCACTCATTACGATTAACCTCTCCGAATACCAGGAGCCGCATACGGTTTCCCAGTTGAAGGGCTCACCTCCGGGTTACGTTGGCTACGGTCAGGGCGGCATTCTGACTGAAGCCGTGCGTAAGCGTCCGTACAGCGTGGTGTTGCTGGATGAGGTGGAGAAGGCGCACCGGGATGTGATGAACCTGTTCTATCAGGTCTTTGACCGCGGCTTTATGCGCGACGGCGAAGGACGTGAAATCGACTTCCGCAACACCGTCATTCTGATGACCTCAAATCTTGGCAGCGACCACCTGATGCAGCTGCTCGACGAACAGCCGGAGGCCAGCGAAGGCGATCTTCACGAGCTGCTGCGTCCGATACTGCGCGATCACTTCCAGCCGGCGCTGCTGGCCCGCTTCCAGACCGTGATTTACCGTCCGCTGGCGGAAGCGGCCATGCGTACCATCGTGGAAATGAAGCTGTTACAGGTTAGCAAGCGCTTGCATCGCCACTACGGCCTGACCACGCAGATTAATGAGAGCCTGTATGACGCCCTGACCGCCGCCTGCCTGCTGCCGGATAGCGGGGCGCGCAATATCGACAGCCTGCTGAATCAACAAATTCTGCCGGTGCTGAGCCAGCAGTTGCTGACCCGTATGGCCGACAGACAAAAACCACGGTCGTTACACCTGAGCTGGAGCGAAGAAGAGGGCATTGGCCTGGAATTTGACGTTCAGGAAGGAGTGGACGCATGAGTAATAATCCTCCGTTAAGGTTCAGCCATAACCACCACCTGCTGGCGGTGAAAGGCTGTGAGTCCGCGCTCGACGTGCTGGCGTTTGAAGGCGATGAAGCCCTGAGCACACCGTTCCGCTACCGTATTGAATTCACCAGCGGTAACCACGCCATCAGTAAAGAGATGATGCTGATGAAAGGGGCTTCCCTGACGCTGCAGGCCCCGGTAGACCAGGGTTACGGCATCAGAGTGCAGCAGGCCGTGCGCACCCTTCAGGGGGTGGTGACCGGCTTTGAACGCCTCGGCACATCAAAAGACGAAACCCGTTATGCCCTGACGCTCCGGCCGCGACTGGCGCTGCTTGACCGCTCGCACCAGAACGCCATTTACCAGGACATGTCGGTCCCGCAAATCGTGGAAAAAATCTTGCGCGAACGTCACGGTATGCGCGGCCAGGATTTTCTGTTCTCGCTCACTAAAGAGTATCCGCGCCGTGAGCAGGTGATGCAGTACGGCGAGAATGACCTGCACTTCATCACCCGCCTGCTGGGTGAGGTCGGTATCTGGTTTCGCTTCACCACCGACACGCGCCTCAACATTGACGTGGTGGAGTTTTACGACAGCCAGCAGGGGTATGAAAAAGGTCTGACGCTGCCGTCGGTACCGCCATCGGGCCAGCATTCAAAAGGCGTGGATTCAGTCTGGGGAATGGAATGCCATCACAACGTGGTGCAGAAGCAGGTCAGCACCCGGGACTACAACTACCGTCAGGCCACGCAGGACATGAACACCCTGGTGGATGCGACCCGCGGGGATGTCACCACGTACGGTGATGCCTATCACTGGGCGGATAACTACCTGACGCCGGGCAGCACCTATGACCGCAATCCGGCCCCGGAGTCCGGGGCGTTTTATGCCCGCCTTCGTCACGAACGCTACCTGAATGGTCAGACCCGGGCGCAGGGCATCACCAGCTGTCCGACTCTCTCGCCGGGTCAGGTACTGAAAGTTACCGGCGGGTATGAAGTGGCCGATGTGTTTGCGCAGGGCGTGGTCATCACGTCGATGCATACGTATGCCCGCCGTGATAAGGACTTTGCGGTTGATTTTGACGGCATCCCGGACAGCACCGATTTTGGTTTCCGCCCGGAACCTGGCTCACGCCCGGTGATGGCCGGCACCTTACCGGCCCGCGTCACCAGCACCACCGAAAATGACACCTACGGGCATATCGATAAAGACGGTCGCTATCGCGTCAACATGCTGTTTGACCGTGATAACTGGGAAACCGGGTTCGAGAGCCTGTGGGTGCGCCAGTCCCGCCCGTACGCAGGCGACACGTACGGCCTGCACCTGCCGCTGCTGGCGGGCACCGAAGTGGCGATTGGCTTTGAGGACGGTAACCCGGACCGTCCGTACATTGCCGGCGTGCTGCACGACTCGGCGCACGGCGACCACGTCACCATCCGCAACTACAAACGCAACGTCCTGCGCACGCCGGCGAACAACAAAATCCGCCTCGACGACGAGCGTGGAAAAGAGCACATCAAGGTCAGCACGGAGTACGGTGGCAAGAGCTCGCTGAATCTCGGCCACCTGGTTGACAGCGAGAAACAGCAGCGCGGTGAGGGGTTTGAGCTCAGGACGGACAGCTGGGGTGCTATTCGTGCACAGCAGGGTATTTTCATCACCGCCGATGCACAAATCAAAGGTCAGGGACAGGTTCTGGCGATGGATGCGGCGCTGGGGACACTCAATCAGGCGCAGCAGTTAGCGAAGTCACTGAGCGATGCTGTAGCCACTGCACAGGCTGAACTCGCGCAGATCCAGGCACAAAAAACATTGCTGGAATCCTCTATCAAGGATCTGCAGCAGTCCGCGTTGCTGATGAGCGCCCCGGACGGGATAGCTCAGGTATCACCGCAAAGTATTCAAATCAGCAGCGGACAGAACTTTATTCAGACCTCCGGCGAGAACAGTGACTTTAGCGTCTTCAAAAAATTCACCGTTGCGGCAGGCGAGATCATCAGTCTGTTTGCCAAAACGCTGGGTATCAAAATCTACGCTAATAAAGGCAAGGTGGATATTCAGGCTCAGGGGGATGAAATGGCACTGACCTCCCTGAAGGCCATGAAAATTATTAGCAAGAGTGATGAGGTTTATATCCAGGCCAGTAAAAAACTGACGCTGAGCTGTGGCAAAACGGCGGTGGTGATTGAGCCGTCGGGGATCACGATTTTGACTCCGGGTGATGTGAATGCCAAATGCGCCAGTATCAACCAACTGGCCCCTCAAAGCTTCAGTCCGGTGCAGCCTGAATTACCACCTGAAGCAACCTGTGTGGAGAGCGCCCGCTGATGAAGAGTATTGCGACGATAGCGGAATGCCTGAATGCGAGACAGGATGAATACCGGTATTTGTTAATCGACCCATTGAAGCCAGTAATGTCGTGGAATCCCTTGCATCCTGATTGCCTGAAAGAGGGGAAAGGTTCTAATTTCTTGCAGCGGGTACTGCGTCCAGACCTGGCATGGACACCGGAGCACTGTCCATTGTTAGTGCTGCTGGCTTCGCCAGGCGAAAATTGCGATGAAAGGTTAATTGAAGAGAGTGAAGAATATGCTCTCGGTGAAGTCCTGTATGAGAAACGCTACGTTTGCGGCTGGATGAGCGCTTCATTAGATCCTCAAGAAATGGCGACCTGGCTTGCAGAGTTGTGTAAAAAAATCAGACCGGGCGCAATTGTGCCAGTGTTTGAACCCTTGCGCCTTGAGCTGTTACGGAGCACGGCAGATCCCGCTCAGTTGTCCACGTTGCTGGCACCCATCGGTCGCTGGATATTCCTTTCTGCTACAGGAGAACAGACGGTCTTGTCAGGTGCAGTAAACAGTAAGGAGTGGCAACTAAAGTGGGGGACTGAACAGGTACTGGATAACTATCGTGATATCTGGCGTCTGCTTTCTGCGTGGGGTCTTACCTCAGGACCTCTACCGACAGACGCTGCCCGACAGGCAGCAAAAGCCTGGGCTGGATCGGGCAAGGTTGGGCTTAACCATCTGAGCGATCGGATTTTTCTCGTACTTAATTCGCTGACGTTACCAGCCAGCGTGACCATACACGATGAAATGAAGACGCTCCTGCAAAAAGTGGCCAGCAATCCAGATTTGCATCTCACGCAACTTATGAAAACGCTCCCGGACGCAGTCTGGCAGGAACAGCGCTCGCCTGAGCCGAAAGTGGAAGGAATTTAATGATGGGTACGCGAGATAAGGCAGGCAGTAACGCCGAAGCAAGTCAGCAGGCAGCAGTGGTTCCGTCAGGTTGTAAAGCCTGTAAACGTGAGGGCGTTGCCATTTATCCTCTGCGCGTGGCCGCAATTCCACAGCCTCTGGTAAATACAGGTTGGCAACCTGCGGTTCCTCCCCAGGATAATGAGCTAACCGGGGGGGAGTTTAAATATGCCCTTCGCACCTTGCGTCAGGGCTATGTTTATGTGTTGCTGGACAAATCAGTCTGGCAGGCCTACCAGGTCACCGCCGAAGGCTTTTTACGTCAGTTCAATGCCTACGAGATGCCGGAAAGCGAAACAGTGGATTCACTGAGCCCGGCATGCCTGACGCAAAACCATGATGTGCTGGCAAGCTTCATCAATATTGATCCTAACTACTCGCAGGCGATGGTCGGATTTAGCAGCGATCCATGGTGTAAAACGGTCCTGGATGAATATAAAAGTGGAAAGCGTCCTGCTACACGTTTTACGCAGGTTACCGTCTCGGATGGAAAAGCGACGATAGAAGGAGCAAGCCGGAGCCTGACACTCGATCCCTCTTTGTCTGCGCTCAAAAGCAACGCGCTGGAGTTTGCGACGGAATCTTTCCCTTCCGTCGTCGGCAAAGATGCCGACCCTGACGGGGCCCATGGTTTTTACCCGCGAATGGAAAAGAGCAAGCAAACCGCCCTGGGTAACCAGATTGCTCAGCTGCAACAGCAGTATGGCGCTCCTGTAAAAGCCATCGTACTGGATGACGTCGTGGGCGTGGTGGAGGAAATTAACCACGGTCGCCTGGATGTGGTTCAGGCACTTGCCACGTACACGTCTGAAAAGAGCAACATTCACCAGAAAACCATTTCAGATGCGATTGTGCAGCTACGGGCATCCACAACAAAGCAGACTGAAAACGATCCGAAGATTCAGGGATTCTCCACGCCGGGTTACAGCACATCGTATTCCGTCAGCCGTGAAAGTGCGGTTGCTATTGAGTTACGAAAAGCCCTGGGCCGCATGGAGGAATACTACGACGAGCCTGCACGTGCGGCTTTTGCCAGCAGTTGGCAGTCAACCGTGGACGGTTATAAGCAACAGATGGCAGCTATCTGGCAGGACCTCGACAATCTGTATACCTCTACGCTGTGGCTGGTGCTTCTGAATAACGACTACTCGCCGGAAACCAGCGTAGTCAGCTGGCACTTCCAGCTGCGAACCATTACCGCTTGTCTCCAGGGTAGCCTGGCCGGATGCGATACTGAAAAAATCCAACAAGGGGGCAAAAAACCGCAGTGGGCAGGCTGGCTGGAAGATCCAATGAGCCCACCGCTGATGGCTTTGCTGCGCAATAAGCATGATTTTTCAGCAGAAGTGTTCAATGGATCGCTGACCTATTCGAACCTGAAAGCAGTGCTGAACAGCAAAGAGGCCAGCGCTTTTGTTAACAATAAAGCGTACCAGCAATTAGCCGCAAGCCTGGTCAGTGCGATTGGCGGGGCGTACAGCGGTCTGTGGAGCCTGCTGTCTGAATCAGCCAAAGGCGGTGTGTTAAGAACGTTGCAGGGGGTGGCGTATGTGGCGGAAGGCAGCCCGGTTGTAACCGTTTTTACCGGGGAAATGACCATCCGGGATTATCAGAATCTTTTGCGCACCCAGCTTGATGTTCATGGGAAATCGCCCCTGACTATGCAGACCGAAGAGGCTGGCGGGGCAATGCGCTCAACGCGTGTCGGGCACTGGTTACAGGTTACCGACCCGGTCGTGCTGCAGCAAAGAATCCAGGTTCGCCTGACGGCTCCGCTGAGCAATCAGGGGAAATTATCCGGCATTACCATGCTGACACCGGATGTGATTGATAACTCATTAACTCGCGGTGAAATCGCGCTGGGCCCGGCAGAGATGCGCGGCATAGGCCGCTACCAGGCCACAATATCGACCGATTTCCAGAGTGGCCTGCTGGGGTTGATCCTGGCCGGAATATTGATTAATACCACCTTCAATAATATTGAAGCCCTGAAAACGGCGATGCCGGGTGATACTCAGGCGCAAATGTCCATGACCTCGGGCTCGCTGATTGCGCTGGCCTGCGGGGTTGAAATACTGGGCCAGGGCTCGGCGGTGCTGAACTTATTTAATAAAGGTGATTTTTTGATCCGCAGTGCCGGGGTGATCGGTGGATTGGCGGCGATAGTGGATGGGATTGCGCTGGGGATCAAGGCTAATGAACTCTGGAAATCTGGGGATAAGACCGCAGCAGGGCTATATATTGGGGCTACATTACTTTCTGTGACTTCAGGAGCTATCGGGGTTGGGTTTAGCTTTGCTGGTAATTTCGCTTTGTTTAGTGAAGCAGTTGTGCTGGGGCCAGTTGGCTGGTGCATCGCACTGGGTGTCGTGGCTGTAACGTTGATGACGATTGGCAACGCTTATACCCGTTCACCGCTGGAACGCTGGTTGACACATACCTGCTTTGGTAACCGCGACGAGTGTGATGAGAGTGAGGTGGTGTGGCATAAGGAGAGCTTCTCTGATATGCGCGAAGCCATGAAGGCGCTGCATGTCATTGCCAGCGGCGTGTCTGCCCAACTTGTAGGTGATTGGTTCGCCGATATGACGAATAACACTCGATTGCTGGGCAACCGGATGATGGCGGCTCGGGTTATCCTTGCCGACTGTAGCCCTACGGGATCCGACTGGCTGGTGGAACTGACCGCTACGGGGGGGGGATCACATCAGGTGCTGGCCCGCAGTGGATCAGATGCAAAGCTAGCAGGACTAAAAACACCAGAACCGCAGAGCTATGAAACAGCGGCCCAGCAGATTGGTCGAGGAGAATTGACGCCTATGGTACCCGCCGTGATGACAAAGGCAATATCTGCAACCTCTCTGAACGCCAGCTGGCTGGTCGCAGAAGGAAAACCGCAAGGGCTGCAATTGGATGGTGAATTCCCGCTAAACTTGTCCCGTTTCACCGGCGCTGAGTTGACGGTCACCTACTGGCCGGATAAAACTCAGCAGGATTATAGTTTACAGTTGACCACCCAACTGGACAGCTAATTCAATAAGGATGTCAATTTATGCCACTGCTCACTTTTGAAGAACCCCAACCGAGATTAAATCCTCCAGTCAGCTGCTGGCGGGAAGATATGCCTGAAAACCACGAGCCGCAGTTAGTGCCTCCCCAACTGCGTTGGTTGACAACACAGAACGATACTTACCTGGAAGTCCCGCGTTACAGTACAGAAGTCATTTGGTGGGGAATGCTTTTTACAGCAGTTTTAATTTTCGGAGTAATGATTTTCTTTGTTATTCTCTGCTTGTCGATGCTTTTTTATCTTTTTGCATCTATCGGCTTCTTTATATTTTCCTCAATGATATCCTTTTTTGTTAAAATGTATTTTGTTGTTCCTCGTAACCTCCCTCTCCGCTTTAACCGTAAACGGCAAAAAATATATATCTTCGACTATAACCGGTCGCGCCTTCCATGGCTTAACTGGCCAGTCTCCATCAGGGTGTACAACTGGGCAGATGTTTATGGCGAAATCAGTTTTTCCCCTACGCCGGGAGACCGGGGATACCGTCTGTATGGTGCGGTTTGCGAGCCAGGTACTTATAATGTTGTAGATCGTTTTCTGTTGGCAAGAGAATGGGAGGAGCGGGAGCAGCTCAACCAAATCTGGAGCTATCTGTGCATCTATATGAAAGGCGAATCCGACTTTCCGGAGCCGAGATTTAAAGGTCGTCCGGATTTCTGGCGACCGCGTAAGGCAGATAAGTGGCCTGATGAAATGGAACGCGAGTCAACCACAGCTCCAACTGAAACTCTGCAATCCTGGAATGATAAAATCCGCCTGAATAATAGCTGTAACTGATCACTCAACTGGACAGTTAATTCGTTAAGGACGCGACACAATGCCACTACTTAATATTGAATCACAGCCCAGACTGAATCCGCCGATCAGCTGCTGGCGGGAAGATATGCCAGAAAGCCACGAGCCTCAGCTTGTACCGCCTCAGTTGCGTTGCATGACAACGCAGAATGATATTTACCTGGAGGTGCCGCGATACAGTACGGAGGTGTCGTGGTGGATGATGCTACCAATAGCATTTTTAATGTTTGGGGTGACGGTTGTTTTTGTTTTTGTTTGTGTATTAATGAAATTTTATATTTTTTCTTTGGTCGGTTTAATTTCTCTATCACCATTTGTTCTTCTGGCTCTAAAGATGTCTTTCGTTGCTCCCCGCGATCAGCCTCTTCGTCTAAACCGTAAACGACAAAAACTTTATATATTTAATTACAACCGGTCGCATCTTCCATGGTTTAACTGGCCAGTAACCATCAAGACTTATAACTGGGCAGATGTTTACGGCGAAATCATGTTTTCCGGAGTAGGTGGTGACAGAGGATATCACTTATACGGAGCGATTTGTGAACCTGGCACGTATAACGTAGTGGATCGTTTTCTGCTGGCAAAAGAGTGGGAAGAGCGGGAGCAGCTCAACCAAATCTGGAGCTATCTGTGCATCTATATGAAAGGTGAATCCGATTTGCCGGAGCCGAGATTTAAAGGTCGTCCGGATTTCTGGCGACCGCGTAAGGCAGATAAGTGGCCTGATGAAATGGAACGCGAGTCAACCACAGCTCCAACTGAAACTCTGCAATCCTGGACTGATAAAATCCGCCTGAATAATAGCCTGTAACCGATCGCTCAACTGGACAGTTAATTCGTTAAGGACGCGACACAATGCCACTACTTACTATTGAATCGCAGCCAAGACTGAATCCGCCGATCAGCTGCTGGCGGGAAGATATGCCTGAAAACCACGAGCCGCAGTTAGTGCCTCCCCAACTGCGTTGGTTATCAACACGAAATGATATTTATCTGGAAGTGCCGCGCTTTGGCACGGAAATTATCTGGCGGGGGGTGTTATTTAGTGCAGTTTTAATGTGCGTTTTAGATATTGGTACGTTGGTGTTTTCCCTTGTTTTACAGGCCAAAAGCGGAAGTTATGTTTTTGGAATTATGGGATTAGTGTCACTTGTTGTATTTTCTTCCTTAGCATTTTTAGAGTTTAAAATATATTTTATTGCTCCCCGTAACCAGCCTATTCGTCTGAACCGTAAACGGCAAAAAATATATATCTTCGACTATAACCGATCGCGCCTTCCATGGCTGAACTGGCCAGTCTCCATAAGGGTGTACAATTGGGCAGATGTTTATGGCGAAATCAGTTTTTCCCCTACACCAGGAGACAGGGGATATCGTCTGTATGGTGCGGTTTGCGAGCCAGGTACTTATAATGTTGTAGATCGTTTTCTGTTGGCAAGAGAATGGGAGGAGCGGGAGCAGCTCAACCAAATCTGGAGCTATCTGTGCATCTATATGAAAGGCGAATCCGATTTGCCGGAGCCGAGATTTAAAGGTCGTCCGGATTTCTGGCGACCGCGAAAGGCAGATAAGTGGCCTGATGAAATGGAACGCGAGTCAACCAAAGCTCCAACTGAAACTCTGCAATCCTGGACTGATAAAATCCGCCTGAATAATAGCCTGTAACCGATCGCTCAACTGGACAGTTAATTCGTTAAGGACGCGACACAATGCCACTACTTACTATTGAATCGCAGCCAAGACTGAATCCGCCGATCAGCTGCTGGCGGGAAGATATGCCTGAAAACCACGAACCGCAGTTAGTGCCTCCCCAACTGCGTTGGTTATCAACACGAAATGATATTTATCTGGAAGTGCCACGCTACGGTACGGATGTCATATGGCGAGGGATGCTTTTCTGGTCAATTTTTCTTACATCGTTAATTATTTTTATTGTCATTTCCTGTTTTTTAACTGGTATTGTTGTATTTATCACTATTGGACTATTAACTGCCTTGATTCTTTCGGTTATAGCGAGTTGGGGCATGAAAGTATATTTTTCCGCCTCACGTAACCAGCCTATTCGTCTGAACCGTAAACGGCAAAAAATATATATCTTCGACTATAACCGATCGCGCCTTCCATGGCTGAACTGGCCAGTCTCCATAAGGGTGTACAATTGGGCAGATGTTTATGGCGAAATCAGTTTTTCCCCTACGCCAGGAGACCGGGGATACCGTCTGTATGGTGCAGTTTGCGAGCCAGGTACTTATAATGTTGTGGATCGTTTTCTGTTGGCAAGAGAATGGGAGGAGCGGGAGCAGCTCAACCAAATCTGGAGCTTTCTGTGTATCTATATGAAAGGCGAATCCGATTTGCCGGAGCCGAGATTTAAGGGCCGTCCGGATTTCTGGCGACCGCGAAAGGCAGATAAGTGGCCTGATGAAATGGAACGCGAGTCAACCACAGCTCCAACTGAAACTCTGCAATCCTGGACTGATAAAATCCGCCTGAATAATAGCCTGTAACTGATCACTCAACTGGACAGTTAATTCGTTAAGGATGCGACACAATGCCACTACTTACTATTGAATCACAGCCAAGACTGAATCCGCCGATCACCTGCTGGCGGGAAGATATGCCTGAAAACCACGAGCTTCAGCTTGTACCACCTCAGTTGCGTTGCATGACAACGCGAAATGATATTTACTTGGAGGTGCCGCGATACAGTACGGAGGTATCTTGGTTGATGATGCTTCCACTATCAGCATTAGTAGTCGGTGTAATGTTTTATTTTATATTTCTTTTCGTTTCAATTGGTTTTTATATGTTTTCTTTTGTTTCTACTGCTGTACTGTTTTCATTTTTGTTATTCTTTTTAAAAATATATTTTATTACCCCTCGAGATCAACCCATTCGTCTAAACCGTAAACGACAAAAGCTTTATATATTTAATTACAACCGTTCACGTCTTCCGTGGCTGAACTGGCCAGTTTCCATCAAGGTGTACAACTGGGCAGATGTGTATGGTGAAATCATGTTTTCCGGAGTAGGTGGTGACAGAGGATATCACTTATACGGAGCGATTTGTGAACCTGGCACGTATAACGTAGTGGATCGTTTTCTGCTGGCAAAAGAGTGGGAAGAGCGGGAGCAGCTCAACCAAATCTGGAGCTATCTGTGCATCTATATGAAAGGCGAATCCGACTTGCCGGAGCCGAGATTTAAGGGCCGTCCGGATTTCTGGCGACCACGTAAGGCAGATAAATGGCCAGAAGATATGGAGCGAGAATCCACGACTGCCCCGCAGGACTCAATCAGGCCGTAGTGGATAAAACCAACCGGGGGCAATAGACTGAAACTCAATACTCAACTGGAGCGCTAACCCGACAAGGAAGCCGCATTATGGTACTACACACTTTTGATAAATCGTAGCCAGGGTTAATTCGCTCATCAATAGCTTAACTTTATATTGGCCTGCGAAATACTAGTTGAAAAGTGGTGTCACTTTTTCATGTCATTTTAGGTTGCTATTAATCACCCCCACCGTAAGATCAAACCTATGCCTGTTGATTTAAAAAATATCCCAGAGCCAAGTGTCAGACCTGCACCGCCAAAGTTCGTACGAGCACTAATGGTTCTTGTGATTCTGATTGGTCTGAGTATTACCCTGTCTCGCTTATTCACCGGGAATAACAACGTATGGTTTTCTGTTATTGTGCCCACAGTGATTATAGGTGGCGTGATTTTTGTCAGGTTTATTAATTATCTGGTCCAGCAGTTAGTGGCGAATTCACATGACATGCTAAGAGAGAAAACCATTATCCAGGAGGTCCGACGGGGACGGAGGGCGTTACAAATATTATTCGCTGAGTGCTGTACCGCGCATTCTCTGTGTGAAACTCCATTTGCATCAGGAAGTAATAGTCTTGTGAATAATGAAAATGTTTTCTTCCCCCAACGCTCCTGGCGTGGTGAAGAAAATGTTCGCTTAAGCCAGTTGCCAAGGCCAATAAAAATTAAAGAAGAAATGCATCTTAGCCTGCTTTTCGCAGTCCTTGCCGAAAGGCTTGCAATATCGTTTTCTGCTTATCCAAAGGAAAGACCTGTCATGGTGTTACTGGATTTCACGTCATCAATACCTGAGAAAAAAGCCATTAATTTATGGCAGCAGGCATGGCAGAATGCAGGTATTCAACAAACCTTAAACCGTATTAATTCTTTTGGTGCTCAGGCCGTTGATGAATGGCTGGATCACAATATTCGAAGTGATGCCCTCTTGTTGGTTTTGTCCTGGCATTATGCGCCCATTAATACCCGAGATTCTGCAGAAGCGATATGTGGAGTATTGTTTGGCAATCGTCTTACGCAAGAAACGCTTCCCTCACTTGCTATTCTTCATCGTCCGGAATCTGGTGAAGGTACCGATGAGGACTTGCGTTATGCCATTACGCAGGCGCTGGACTGGGGGCCAGTAAAAAGTAGTGAAATACAACATCTCTGGTTAAGTGGCGTGGAGGCTGAGATGGATAGTTACGCCACTCTTATAAAGGCGATTGCAGATTCTGACCTCAAAAACGTATCTCAAAAGACAGGCACTCACAATTTTAACGATTATCTTGGCGATCCGGGAAAGACCGGAGTCTGGTTAGCTATTGTTGCTGCCACACAGTCGATGCAGCAACAGCGGGTGCATCATTTATTAATTTGTCGCGAACAGCAGAATGGAAAGTTCTGGAATATGGTTGTATCCCCTACAGTACCCGATGAGGAGCGCGAAGAATGAGGTATATTCTATCAAAGATTAAGAAACCAGAATTGGGATTCTGGTGTTTAATGCTGGTCGCTCTGGGGGTTGGGGGGGGGGATTTTCTGCCTGACTAAATGGTACCCCGAAAAATTGAATCTTATTAAGGATACTCCCACCTGGTATAAATGGTTTTACGGCTCTGCGGCGGGAAGCTTAGCGATACTGGCATTTGCACTCTTTCTTTATTTCGGCGCAAAAGCAGAAGGAAGGCAGAGTTTTAATAAAAAGCGTAAGAATTCTCAGGGTGACGATGTCAAAGAACTAGCCAAAGTAACTGTATCTTCTGTTACCCCTTCTGTTGCTTTAAGTCTTCAGATTCGCGATCACCTCCGCCATCGATATACCTTCTTCTGGCACCACAAAACTCGTCTGCTATTAATCACTGGAGATGAGGCGGCAATCGAACAACTGGTGCCCGGCCTGCAACAGCAGCAGTGGCTTGAAGGCAACCGCACCGTGCTGATTTACGGCGGCAGCCTGGCATCGGAGCCTGACCGAGAAAAATACATCGCGCTGCGTAAACTACGCCGCGGGCGTCCGTTGGACGGGATTGTCCGTGTATTGCCGCAGTCGCTTAATCTGACCCCACAAATCAGCGACAGCGATTTACGCGGCTTGGAAAAAATCAGCGAACTGCTGCGTTATTCCGCTCCGGTCTGGCTGTGGCAACTGTGCAGCAGTAACTGGTCGCAGGGTACGCGTCCTGAGCAGGCGGTAGGCGCAAGCTTTCCACCACGCGCAAAAGAAGACGATATTATCCGCCAGCTGGAGCGGATGCTGTCGCCCCTGCGGGTGCGGGGTATGAGCCAGGTCGCGGAAAAGAACAGCCACGACTTTCTGCTGCGCCTGAGCCAGCAGCTGAAGGACGGCACTGTCACCCGCTGGGCTCAGCAACTGGTGCCATGGCTCTCTGTTTCTCAGCAGCGCGTTCCGCTGCGGGGGCTGATGTTCAGCCTGCCGGAGAATAAATCTGCCTGTACGCCAGCGGGAACAGCCGACGCTGAGCAGTATATCCCGGAATCACAACGCCATGTTCTGACCCTGCCGGTGACCTGGCAGGGAATCGTTAATGATTGTACACGCGTACGTGGCCGTCGTGTCGGTATGGCGTGGGAGCAGACCCTCGCATGGACGCTGTTGACCATTATCTGTGTCTGGGGGGCGGGGACGCTGCTGTCGTTTGCCGTCAACCGATCACAGATAGTTTCTGTTGCGCAGCAGGCTCATGCCCTGGTCGAGCATTCTTCCGTATCCGACTATCAGCTGACGGCACTGCATGAACTGCGAAACGATGCCGGCCGCCTTTTGCACAATGTTCAGGAGGGAACTCCCTGGTATCAGCGCTTTGGGCTTGATCATAATCAGCAGTTGCTAAACGCAATGCTGCCCTGGTATGGCGTGGCGAATAACCGGCTAATACGCGACCCGGCAAATGCTGCCCTGGCGCAAAAGCTCACCGCCCTGATCAACTCAGCGCCAAACAGCGACCAGCGTGCACAGCTGGCGAAACCGGGTTATGACCAGCTTAAAGCCTGGCTGATGATGGCCCGTCCGGATAAAGTCGACGGCGTGTTTTATGCACAAACTATGAAAACCGTGCAGCCAACGCGTATGGGGATCTCCACCGGGTTATGGCAAAGCCTGTCACCGGATTTATGGGCCTTCTATATCTCTGAACTGCCAAAACAACCACAGTGGAAAATCACGCCGGATGCACAGCTGGTTAGCCAGAGCCGCCAGGTGCTATTGCAGCAGATTGGCCGCCGCAATGCAGAAAGCACGCTGTACGAGAATATGCTCAAATCGGTACGCCGTAACTTTGCCGATGTGTCCCTCGAAGACATGACCAGCGGTACCGATGCACGGCGACTGTTCACCACCGATGAAGTAGTGCCGGGCATGTTCACTCGACAGGCCTGGGAAGGGGGCATTCAGCAGGCTATCGAAAAGGCCGCAAACTCGCGACGGGATGAGATTGACTGGGTGCTGAGCGATTCCCGTAAAGCCGTATCGGCGGACATGTTGCCTGAAGCGCTCAAAGCACGCCTGACTGAGCGTTACTTCACTGACTTTGCCGGCAGCTGGCTGAACTTCCTTAACAGTCTGCGCTGGAATCCTGCGAACAATATTGCCGATGTGACCGACCAGCTGACACTGATGAGTGATGTCCGCCAGTCTCCACTGATTGCCCTGATGAATACTCTCGCCTGGCAGGGGCAGACCGGCCAGAAAAGCGAAGGCCTTTCGGACTCCATTATCAAATCGGCAAAAGATCTGGTTGGTGGAAAAGACAAACCCGCAATTGACCAGTCTGCGACAGGTCCACAGGGGCCGCTGGATGAAACTTTCGGTCCGCTGCTTCAGCTTCTCGGCAAAAACACGGGCAGCAACGTCATGTCGGCTGACAACTCTCTGAGCCTGCAGACCTATCTGACCCGTATCACTCGCGTGCGTCTTCGCCTGCAGCAGGTGGCCAGCGCTTCTGACCCGCAGGAGATGATGCAAACCCTGGCGCAGACCGTATTTCAGGGGAAAAGCGTTGACCTGACCGACACCCAGCAATATGGCAGTCTGATTTCGGCAAGCCTTGGTGAAGAGTGGAGTGGTTTTGGTAGCACGATGTTTGTACAGCCGCTGACCCAGGCTTGGGAGACTGTACTCCAGCCGTCGGCGGCGAGCCTGAATGACAAATGGAGCCGATCCGTAGTGGCGAACTGGCGCACCGCCTTTGAAGAGCGCTTCCCGTTTGCAGCGAGCAAGAGTGACGCCTCTTTGCCGATGCTGGCAGAGTTTATCCGTAAAGACAGTGGTCGCATAGATAGATTCCTGACCACAGAACTCAGTGGGGTGCTTCACAAAGAAGGTAGCCAGTGGGTACCGGATAAGGTCAACAGCCAGGGGCTGAGTTTTAACCCAGCTTTTCTGCGGGCCATTAATCAGCTGAGCGAGCTGTCAGACATTCTGTTTACCGATGGCAGTCAGGGCATCAGCTTCGAGCTGCAGGCACGCCCGGCATCGCAGGTTGTGGAAACACAACTGACCATGGATGGACAAAAGCTGCACTACTTTAACCAGATGGCTGACTGGCAGTCCTTCCGCTGGCCGGGAGAGACTTACAAGCCGGGAACCATGCTGACCTGGACCGCGGTCAACGCCGGTGCGCGTCTGTTTGGGGATTACAGCGGGACCTGGGGCTTTATTCGCTGGCTGGATCAGGGCAAGCGCCAGCAGCTTGACCGCAGTCAGTGGATGGTGAGTTTTACTGCCCCGGATGGTAGTACGCTGCAGTGGGTGTTGCGTTCACAGCTGGGCAGCGGGCCGCTGGCATTACTGGCACTGCGCGGCTTCAAGCTGCCGGACCAGATTTTCAGCGTTGACAGCGCGGCCACGGCTCAGGCTCTGATGGCCAATACGGAAATCAGTGACATGGATGGAATCGAATAATGAGCACTTTGCAGAATCTGATCGCCGCCTGTCAGGCGGATGAAATTGAGCTGCGACAGCAGGCGCAGGCGCGCACGGAACGCTGGCATCCCTGGCTTGCTCCTGTCAACGATACCTGCCCTGCTGGGGAGGAACCGGGATATGACGATGATTTTCAGCGTATCAGAGAGGAGGTTAATAAACTCTCCGGCATCGATACCGGGCTGATTTGTACGCTTGCTGAAAAACTGCTGACCGCTACCGCCAAAGATATCCGTATTGCGACCTATTACTGCTGGGCCCGTCTGCACCAGGATGGCGAGGCTGGCTTTGGCGAAGGGCTTGAACTGCTGGCGGGATTACTGCAGCGCTATGGAGCGCAGCTTCATCCGCAGCGGGAACGAAGCCGTAAGCCGGCGCTGGAGTGGCTCGCAGGCTCTCGTCTGCTTGATAGTCTGTCCCTGTGGCCTGAAGTGGTACGCGACGATGCTATGCGCACTACCGGTGCGTTGTTGCTCATCCGCAGCTGTCTTGAGGCTGAGCCAGAAGCGTCGCGGCCGGATTTGAATGCGCTTTACAGCGCGCTGGAGTCCCGCCTGATGAAGGATGGTGGCGTGGATGCTTTAGTTCCGCAGAACGCCAGTAACAACCCTCAGCCACAGACCTCTGCACACACGACAGAGCATGACGCTCCAGCCCTGAGCCGCATCACGTCCGGTCAGGATTTGTTGAGTCAGGCACGTACTCTGGCGGGGTATTTACGTGAACAACCCGATGGATGGCTTCCCGCACACCGGCTTATGAAAAGCCTGCGTCATGACACGCTGAGAGCGATCCCTGCACCGGATGCCGAGGGGAAAACGCGCATTGAACCGCCGCGGGCTGATCAAAGGGCCATGCTCAAACGATTATATCTGCAGCAGAGCTGGCTGGAGATACTGGAACAGGCGGACAGCACCTTCTCGCGTGGTGCTAATCACCTCTGGCTGGATTTGCAGTGGTATATCCACCAGGCTCTGGTGAAATTGGGTCAGGATGTGCTGGCCGACATCATCATCGCCGACCTGAGAGGGTTGCTGCGACGCCTCACCGGACTTGAAACCCTGGCCTTTAATGACGGAACGCCGTTTGCTGATGAGGTCACGCTCAACTGGATAAATCAAAGCGTGCTGGACGATATGTCCAACTGGCGTGATGAGCCGGTCAGCGCTGTCAGTGAGACGGGCAACGATATTCTGGCCCTCGAGCCGGAAGCGCTTGAGAAAGCGGATTCGGATGGCCTGGATGCCGCACTCCACTGGCTTCAGACACGTCCGGGGTCGGACTCCACGAAAGACAAATGGCTGCTGCGTCTGCTGATGGCCCGCGTGGCCGAGCAGAAGGGCAGGAATGAACTGGCGCTGCATCTGCTGGGTGAACTTGATGGTGCAGCGGAATCAATCACCCTTACGCAGTGGACACCGGCGCTGCTGTTTGAAGTGAAATCGCGTCGCCTCAGACTGTTGCGTATAAAAGCCACCCGCAGTGAAACCGACAAAGCACGGCTTCAGCCAGAGATGGATTTGCTTCTGGCTGGTCTTATCGTACTTGATCCTGCCAGTGCTGCGGTGCTGTGTGGTTAGCGTGAACTGAATTTTGCAAGGAGGATGACAAATGGCGAAAGGTTACTATCTGGTGCAGGGGGATAAAACCACCTGTGGAGGGAAGATCATCGAGGGCGATCCAACTAACACGATTGAGGGGATCCCAGTTACACGCGAACAGGACAGTGTGACGTGCGGGAAACATGCCGGCACTTATAAAATTATTGGCGCTATTCCACAAAACTTAGTGAATGGTCGGAAGTTTGCGGGCACGTTACACAGTAAAAGTGGATGCCCGTGCGCGGCGACGTTGATACCCTCCCATCGGGAACGCACCTACGAAGCTTAAAGCCTTCATTCTTCACCGGCACGCTTAGCCGGATGGTCACACAACACTCAGGTTTTTATGGACGATTTAACCCTGCGTTATTATGACGCCGAAATGCGCTACCTGCTGGAAGCCGGCGAAGAATTTGCCCGTGCTCACCCCGAGCAGGCAGCAATGCTCAACCTTGATAAAGCCGGAGCGCGCGACCCCTATGTTGAACGCCTGTTCGAGGGCTTTGCCTTCCTGATGGGGCGCTTGCGTGAAAAGCTCGATGACGACCTGCCTGAACTGACCGAAGGGCTGGTCAGCCTGCTGTGGCCGCATTATCTGCGCACCATACCGTCGATGTCGGTGGTGGAGTTCACCCCTGACTGGCGCGAGATGAAAGAGCAGATGCGCATCGCCAAAGGTTTCGAAGTGAACTCGCGGCCGATCGGCGAGAAGGCCACGCGTTGTCGGTACACCACAACCAAAGAGATCACCCTCCTGCCGTTATCGCTGGAGCAAGCCCGCCTGTCGACTGACCCTGACGGGCGTTCGGTTATCAGCCTGCGCTTTAACTGCAGCCATCTTGCCGACTGGAGTCGTATCGATCTCAGCCAGATCCCGCTCTACTTCAACGCTGATGCACCGCTGGCCTGCGCCATGCATGAAGCCTTTACCATGAATACAGCGCGCCTCTGGCTGCGGGTGCCGGGCGACATGGACAGAAGACCGCTCGACGGGTATTTCACCGCGCTGGGCTTTGGCGATGATGACGTCCTGTGGCCGAAGGGAAGCAGCAGCTTTAGCGGCTATCAGTTGCTGCTGGAGTACTTCACCTTCCGTGAGAAATTCATGTTCACGGGGCTGCGTGGGCTGGAAACCGTGGCCTTTCCAGCTGAACTCCCCTGGTTTGAAATCGACGTGGTGCTGACAGAGCGCTGGGAGCATGATTTCAGCTTTACCGAAAAGCATCTGCGCATGAATTGCGTGCCGGTGATTAACCTGTTCCCGCTGGAATCAGACCCGCTGACGCTGAACTCACTGCAGACAGAGTACATGCTACGTCCGATGCGCGTGCAGGATGGCCATACCGAGATTTACGCTGTGGATTCGGTGATGTCATCAAGCCAGCATACCTACGTGCCATTTTCAAGCTTCCGCCACAAGGGCGGAATGATGCGCCATGAAGCCCCGGAATATTACTACCACACCCGCGTGCGCCGTGGCCCGTCGGGGTTGCATAACACCTGGCTTATCCTCGGCGGGGAAGCGTTTGATAACCACACGGTGCCGGAGGATGAAAGCCTGTCGCTGACGCTAACCGGCACCAATGGCCAACTACCTCGCAGAGCGTTGCAAAGTACCGTGCTCGATACAGTGATGAAAACCACTTCAGCCAGTATCGCCGTGCGTAATCTGTGTGCGCCGACGCTGCCTTGTTATCCCCCGGCACAGGATCGCTTTCACTGGCGTGTGCTGAGCCATCTCGGCAGCGGCTTCCTGTCGATGATGGACAATCCCGACGTGCTGCGCGGCACGCTGGCGTTGTACGAGTGGACTGACAGCGAGATGAACCGCCGTCGTCTGGAGGCGATTATCGATGTGAAGCACAGTGAAACGGAACGCTTTGAGCAGGGATATCTGGTGCGCGGGGTGCAGATTGAGGTGACGCTTGAGAGCAACGGCTTTGCCGGGCGCGGCGATATCTGTCTGTTCGGCGAGATGCTGAGCCGCTTCTTTGCACTGTACACCGATATCTATCTGTTTAACCGCCTGATTATTATTCTGCAACCTACCGGAGAGCGCCTGGAATGGGAAGAGAAGCACAACCACCGCATTCCCGGCTGACCCCGCGGCTGGAGGCCGATCTTCACCGCATCAACTTTTATCGTTTATGCCAGCTACTGGAGAAGCGCCATCCGGACAGGCCGCTGATGGGCTCAACCAGCCATCCGGCGGATGACCCGGTACGCTTTGCGCCGCACCCTGGAATGGGATTCCCGGCCAGTGAACTGAAGGCTGTCGAGTATGACGAGGATGATGACAGCAGGCCACCGCTTATCCGCACGACCTTTATGGGGATGTACGGTGTTGATTCGCCTCTACCGACTGCCTATCTCGATGACATTTCCCAGCGCCGGGAAGGACATGAGGCGCTGCAGGGGTTTCTGGATATTTTCAGTCATCGCATCCTGACACAGTTTTACCGCGTCTGGCGTAAATACTCGTATCCGGCCACGTTTGAGCCCGGCGGTACCGACAGCATTTCGCAGTCGTTATTGGGTCTGGTTGGTCTGGGAATACCGGGCACTGCGAATCATATAGCCACGCCAGTGTCCCGTTTTCTGGCGCTACTGGGTGTGCTGCAGCAGCCGGGCAAAACTCAGGAAGGGATGCAGGCACTGGTGCGCCTGCTGGCGCCCGATACGACGGTGCAGGTGAGTCCGTATTGTCTCCGGCCTGTAGAGATTGACAGGCCGCTGGGTTTTTACGGTGACGAAGAGTTTCTGCTTGATGGCAATACGCCTCTGGGTGACGAAGCGATGGATGCCGGCAGCCAACTGCTGGTTGCTCTCGCAACGGACAACGAACAGGAAGCGCAGGGCTGGAAACCCGATGGCCAGTTGTACCTGGATTTCCTGGTAATGCTACGGGTATATCTGGGCTGGCGGTTTAAAGCCAGAATTACCCTGACCACTTCCGTACGTCTGCTGGCCGCTCCACCGCTTGGAGAAAATCCTTTCTGGCTGGGGCTGAACGGCGTGCTGGGCGCTGATGATGATAGCCTTCCGGATGATATTCCTGAAACCTTTACGACAGAGCTGGGTTATTACAGTGGCCTGGAGCCTGCAAAAACACAACAAGGAAACAGACGTGTTACGTACAAGTTTAATTAAGACTACGCGCTGGCTGATGCCGCTGATAGCACTCACTCTGACGGGCTGTGGGGTAACGCAGAGCGTCACCGACGCTACCAAATCGGCGTTTAATTCTGTGTTCTATAAAAAAATTAAAATCCTGCATCTGGATTTCACCGCACGTGAAGCGCTGAACACCGACTCCCGTGAAAGTAACTCGCTGTCTCAGCCGGTGGTGATAAGGGTTTACCAGCTCAAAGACCGCAAAACCTTTGATAAGACGGTGTATCAGCAGTTGCTTCAGGATGATAGCACCATTCTGAAAGACGACATGCTGGCCAGTCGTGATGTCGTGGTGAAACCGGGTGGCGATGCAAACCTTGATATGCCAATGGAAGAAAAGGCGCAGTTTGTCGCGGTGGTAGGGTTGTTCCGCCATCCGGATATGGACAACAACGCCTGGAAGCAGGTTATCAAACGCAGTGACCTGGATCCGGATAAAGCGCGTATCCTGAAAGCAGGTGATAACTCTCTGACGCTGCAACCGCTTAAGGACGACTGATGCCCTACGGACATAACACGCCTTCGCTGTATGAAATGCTAACGGGAAATTTTACAGGAGGCCTCAATCTCAACCAGGTCAGTGAGGAAAATCAGGTCATCCTCTCGGTACTGGATAACATGCAGCGTATCCTCAACTGTCGTGCCGGCACGCTGGCACATCTGCCTGACTACGGCCTGCCGGATATGACCAAAATCCTGCAGGGCATGCCGGGAACGGCCCATGAACTGATGGGCACATTGTCTGCCGTCCTGCTCAAATATGAACCCCGCCTGAAAAAAATAACCGTTGTCCTGCTGGAACAGAACGTCCCCGGCGAACTGCGCTATGCCATTGACGCTGAACTTAAAGGGATTGGCCTGGTGCGCTACGGAACTGAATTTATGCCCGAAGGGCGGGTTCTGTTAAGACATCTCAGGGAACAGCAGTATCTCGACACCAATCTTCGTATATAAGGTCCGATAACATCATGTCTGTAAAATTACAGTTCCTGAAGAAGTTGCAGGCACGCCAACCTGCACCTGTTCCTGCCATCAGTAAGAGTCAGGCTGATATTGCAGAGTTTCGCCAGCGAATGGCCCAGCTTCAGGAGCAAATGGACGCGTGGCTGACGGATACGGGACTGAATGTGGAGCCACTGACCGTATCCGTTCCGGATCTGCTGGTGGAGGGCGGTGCTTTTGAGATTTCCGGTATCGTTTTGCGCTATGACAGCCGGGCGGTCAAATTTATGCCGATCTTTCTGTATGGACAGGGCGTCGCCGGTTGTGTCGAGGTGACGTTCTGTTCCGGGAATAAGGTGATTTCTCAAGGGCGCCTGTTCATGCGGGTGGGGAACCTAAATGGCTGGATCTTTACTCCCCCTGATACCTCATCCCGGTCAGGACAACTATTTGATGAAGGTATTTTTTACGGTCTGATTTTTGCGCTGCTGCCATAGCGATAACATTTATTCCTTTAATTAGTCATTAACCGACACGGATATGCAGGCCCTCCAGGATGACCACACATATAACGTTAAAAACCGGCGGCGACCCGCGTACGCTGCCAGATTACGCCGCCCTCCGCGATGAGCTCAGCAAGCTGACGCATCCTGCTCGCCCGGATGTGAACTGGCAATATGTCGAAAAACGCTGTCTCTCTCTGTTTGAACAAAACGGTGTGGAGTTGCAGACTGCGGCCTGGTTCACCCTTGCCCGGACTCACCTGTCTGGATTGGCTGGCCTGAACGAAGGGCTGGCGATTCTGGAGGCCCTGATTAGACATCAGTGGGTCGTTTTCTGGCCGAAGACGCTACATACTCGTCTGGAAATCCTTACCGGCCTGAGCCAGCGACTGCAGCAGCGCATGCGTATGCTTCCACTCAACAACAGCCATCTAAGTGAGCTTTATCGTGCTGAAGCGTTGCTTGCCCGGCTGAGTTCGGTGCTCCAGCGCTTTGAACTGAAACACCTAAGCCAGTTCGATACGTTACGAACAATGATACGTTCGAATGCTGAACGGCTGGAAAGCAGTAATGACGCATCAGATCAGAATGCACGCATGATGCCCGGTTGCGAAATACCTCAGGAAAGGGCAGAGCCGGTTGACGAAGTGAAATGGGTCTATGTTGTGCAGCCGGAGACTCAGCCTGATGCAGAGGGGCTTACGACAGCGCACGGGTCGGTCAGACCATGGAAGCCCTTTGTCGCCGGGATGTGTTCTATGCTGGTGGTCTGCGTCGCCGCGGCGTGGGGAGGGGGCTTTCTGTCCAGACCTGATCCCTTAACTACGCAGGCTGTTGCCTCGCTGGCGCCGTTACCTGAAGCGCTTACACCTGCTCAGCAAGAGGCGTTAGCACAGCGAGGCACTTTATCGTCCACGTTTATCACAGAAACGCAGCAGCAGCTTGCCCGACTGGATAAGCTGCCCCCTGACTGGAATATTTCCTACAGCCTTCAGCTGTTAGCGCAACTCCAGACAGTGCGGCCGGAGGAGGCGAAGCCGCTCGCCGTGCAGTGGCAGCAAAAATTTAACGCGGCAGCGTTGCCTGTTGATGCCATGAACAGCTGGTACCAGGGAATGATGAAGCTTCAGCAACTGAGCCTTCGGCTGAGTAGTCTGGATGAGCAAAAAGGAAAATATATCACGGTGAGTGAGCTTAAATCGGTGGTTTTTTCGACTATACAGTCATTTAACCAAACAATACCGGCTGAAGAACAACTCAGACGCCTGTCACAGCATCCAGCAGGCGGTGTGCTTCCTGAAGCCGAAAAGACCCAGCTGGAGTTGCGTCTTAAACAGCTGGCAACGCGTTACGCTCAAATAAAACGGGATTCTTCTTCGCAGTGAATTCTGCGGTAGACAGGCGAATGTGTTCAACAACGCGTGGAGGTCAAAGTGTCCCCTGCAGGAATCGAACCTGCAACTAGCCCTTAGGAGGGGCTCGTTATATCCATTTAACTAAGGGGACGAGGCGGCACGAGTATAGCCTTATTTACACTGTGCGTTAAGCGCATCGCCGCCTGACTGCTCAAAGAGTCACCATTCAGGACGGTTTTTTTGTCGATTTATCATCATTTTCCCGTGCCTTAAGCTCAGCTTTGCGTTTGTTCGACATGTCGTTACGGATTTGGGCATGGCTTAACAGTGCGAAGATAAACGTTCCGCCGCAGATGTTACCCGCCAGCGTCGGTAGGGCGAACGGCCAGAAAAAATCGCTCCAGTGAAGCGTACCGTTAAAGACCAGATACAGTATTTCCACGGTACCGACCACGATATGCGTGGTATCAGCCAGCGCAATCAGCCAGGTCATCAATATAATCACCACAATTTTGGCGCTCCCAGCTGAAGGAAACATCCAGACCATTGTGGCGATGATCCAGCCGGAGATGATGGCATTCGAGAACATCTCCACCGGCGTGTTTTTCATCACATCCATGCCGATTTTTACAAACGCGTCCCGGGTGGGTTCATCAAAGATCGGCATGTATTCAAACGCCCAGGCCGCGATGCCCGTGCCAATGATATTACCCAGCAGGACGACGCTCCACAGACGCATCAATAAACCGAAGTTGCCGAGGGTAGGGTTTTGCATTACAGGCAGAACGGCGGTCACCGTATTTTCGGTAAACAGCTGCTGGCGAGCCATGATGACAATAATAAAGCCGAAGGTATAGCCGAGGTTCTCCAGTAAAAATCCGCCGGGTACACCCTCCAGTTGCACATGAAATATCCCTTTCGCAAGCAGAGATGCGCCCATTGAGAGCCCAGCGGCGATAGCTGACCAGAAGAGGGCCATGGCATCGCGCTCCATCTCTTTTTCACCGTCCTGGCGGATATGCTCGTGGATGGCCATCGCGCGGGAAGGCAGGCGATCTTCATCAATTTCTATTTTCTCGCCGCGCGCTTTCTCCTCGCTTTCAATTTCAATTTCCTCATTGCTCTCGCCAATCTTTTCTTCGCCCACTTCTTTCATATCTGCTCCCGGAGGTTGATCTTTCTGTTAAGCGTAGCGGCTTTTGTCGGGATGCCTGTGGGGATGCTCTTAAATTGGCGGCAATGACAACAAAGGTGATACATCTCTTTCAAAGACATTATAAAATTGCCAGCGAAACGAATTCCAAAAGCCAGGCTATGCTGAGATCAGAGTCACGGTGGTTACTGCCCGTAATTGTGCTCATAGACATCGGTAAACGTGCTGTTACAATCGCTTGCACGTTTACAGACGGAGCGTCAACGGCTCCGTTACGGATGGCAATCAACGATAGCCATACTGAACAGGGAGATATTTATGAAACTTCGGCTGTCGGCGCTTGCGCTGGGCGCGACGATGCTTGTGGGCTGCGCCAGCTCCGGGGAGCAAACGGGACGCTCCGATCCTCTCGAAGGATTTAACCGCTCCATGTATAGCTTCAACTACAACGTGCTGGACCCGTATGTGGTTCGCCCGGTGGCAGTGGCATGGCGCGATTATGTTCCACAACCCGCGCGTAACGGGTTAAGTAACTTTACCAGCAACCTCGAAGAGCCTGCGGTAATGGTGAACTACTTCTTGCAGGGCGACCCGTATCAGGGGATGGTGCACTTTACCCGCTTCTTCCTGAACTCCATTCTGGGGATGGGCGGCTTTATTGACGTCGCTGGCATGGCGAACCCGAAACTGCAGCGTGAACAGCCGCACCGTTTTGGTAGTACGCTGGGGCATTATGGTGTCGGCTACGGCCCTTACGTTCATCTGCCGTTCTATGGCAGCTTCACCGTGCGTGATGATGGCGGTGATATGGTCGATACGCTGTATCCGGTTCTGTCGTGGCTGACCTGGCCGCTGTCGATAGGTAAATGGACGGTGGAAGGGATTGAAACACGTGCGCAACTGCTCGACTCTGACGGTTTGCTGCGCCAGTCTTCTGACCCGTACATTATGGTGCGTGAAGCGTACTTCCAGAATCATGACTTTATTGCCAACGGCGGTAAGCTGAAGCCGGAAGAGAATCCAAACGCGAAGGCTATCGAAAACGAACTAAAAGATATCGATTCCGAGTAAATAAAAAAGGTGAGCAATGCTCACCTTTTTTGATTCCAGTACGATTAGAACGCGTAGTTGAAGTTCATGCCGTATAGCCAGGCTTTACCCTCGGAAGAGAACTCATACGGACCTTCCTTGAAGTTAACTTTTTGCCCGTGCATATAAGAGATACCGGCATCAACTGAGGCATCTTTGTTGAAGGCGTAGGTCGCGCCTGCGCTCAGCCAGAAGCGGTCCTGATCCGGAATAGAGATGGAACGCTTGTCGGCAGGTACCGGGCTGTCATCGAAGGCAATACCGGTACGGAACGTCCAGTTATCATCCATATAGTAGGTGGTCCCCAGCGCGATGCGGTAAGCGTCTCTGAAGCTTTCATCTTTATAGAAGAGCGTGTCGCCCTTGCTGTTGGTTGCTTTCAGCTCCTGGAACTGGCTCCAGCTGGTATAGGTTAGGCTATAGTGAATTGCCCACTGCGGTGCCACTTTGTTATAGCCTGACAGTTCCCACATTTCCGGCAGGTGCAGGCTCAGAGAACCGCCAGTGGTGCTGCCGTTGGTACCCATCGGCAGGCCGAAGTTGCCGAGGATTTGGTTATAGGCAGAAGGCAGGCTACTCTTATAATCGCCATCGAAATCGATTTTAACTTCGGAACGATAGGTAAATCCGTAACGGTTGTTTTTATCAAGTTCATACAGGATGCCAGCGTTCCAGCCAAAGCCCCACTCATCACCTTTCAGATAAGCGATCTGAGTGTCTGCCGGGATGCCCGCAACTTGACGCGCCAGAGCAGGCGGCAGTGCACCTGAGCCAGCAACGACTTTGCCCAGGTCTCCCGCGTAACGTTCGATTTTCGCTTTGGCATATACAGCATCAAAGCCAACGCCAAAGCTCCAGTGGTTATCCAGACGGTAAGCACCACTCAGGTTGAGGTTCAGAGTTTCCAGGTCGGTTTTACCGCCAAACGCCCCTGCGGCATAGTTATCACTAAACTCGGTCGCTAAACCGTAGTTAGAGGTCACGGAGGCACCCCAGCCAAACTGGTCATTGATTGGCGCGACGAAGTGCAGGTTTGGCACCCATGCTGTTGGCGCGATGTTATCCGCATTCAGGCTGGCGCCCGTCGGAGAACGACCTGAAATATCAACGCCTGGATCAACAAAAATCGCACCAGCAGAGAAGGTCGGACGATCAAACATCATGATCAATGCAGGGTTACGACTCGCGTTACCCGCATCATCCGCAATCGCACCTTCCCCCGAATACGCGCGGCCAAGGCCAGAGGAAGAAAATTCGTTTAACTGAAAGCCCGCTGACCATGCGGAAGTGGAGACGAGTGCCACTGCGACTGCCAGCGCAGTCTTGTTGAACAGGGTTTTCTGGCTCATGACCATAACCTCATTGAGTTATTTTTATTCAATAATTGTTACATACCGTAACAGGAGCGCGAAGTGTAGGGTCTGAGGTATGACAGACAAATCAGACCAGTGGCCAGAGTATAGGTCCGACCAGCCTGAATGTTGCAAGTTTGTTTATTAATATTTTCAAACATGTTTCGTGAAACGAGATCTGGTTGGCAAAATTGTGACCATCGCGACTCATCCAAAAGGGTGGTTTTTGTTTTAGATCATTTTTTAGTGTGATATTGGTCACTTATCCGATTTTGCGCCATTAACGGCTGGAGAGAGCCCGAGCCGGGGCGTAAAATAGCAGCATCGTGTTTATCTCGCGCGTTGCGCGAATACAGAGGAAATTGAGCTATGAGTAAATGCAGTGCTGATGAAACCCCGGTTTGCTGCTGTATGGATGTTGGGACCATCATGGACAACACCGATTGCACCGCGTCTTACAGCCGTGTGTTCACCAACCGCGCCGAAGCGGAAGAGACCCTGGCCGCGCTGAGCAAGCGTGCGCGTGATGTTGAATCCGATCCGTGTGAAATCAAGTCGACCTTTACCGAAGTGGAAGGCGGCGTGAAGCTGGACATCGACTTTGTTTTCGCTTGCGAAGCAGAAACGCTGATTTTCCAGTTGGGTCTGCGTTAATTTCTGCGGCCTGATGCCCTCACCCCGACCCTCTCCCACGGGAGAGGGCGCAAACATTAAAAACGGTAACCTACGGGTTACCGTTTTGCTTTTACCTTGCGCACCCGGCAACACACCGCACAAATGCCCCTGCCATGCAGGGGCATTTTCTTTTTCTTCTCTGTGTTTTAGCTCGCATTTTTTCGTTTCCCCGATTGGCTGAATGTAAAAAAATGGTTAAGACTATTATCAGGTCAGACCACTTTGCGTTTGCGAAAATTTTTTTACAGGGGAGTGTTATGAGTCAGGCATTACCGCTTATTACCCGTCAGGGCGATCGCATTGCCATCGTCAGTGGATTGCGCACGCCATTTGCGCGTCAGGCAACGGCGTTTCATGGCATACCGGCCGTCGACCTGGGGAAAATGGTAGTGGGGGAGATGCTGGCTCGCAGCGAAATTCCGCCGGAGGTCATCGAACAGCTGGTTTTTGGCCAGGTCGTGCAGATGCCTGAAGCCCCCAACATTGCGCGGGAAATCGTCCTCGGTACCGGGATGAATGTTCATACCGACGCCTACAGCGTCAGCCGCGCCTGCGCAACCAGCTTCCAGGCCGTGGCGAACGTCGCCGAAAGTCTGATGGCGGGTACCATTCGCGCCGGGATAGCGGGTGGAGCGGACTCCTCTTCGGTACTGCCGATTGGGGTCAGTAAAAAGCTGGCGCGTATCCTGGTCGATGCCAACAAAGCCCGTACGACGGGTCAGAAGCTCAAACTCTTCTCGCGTTTACGTCTGCGCGATCTGATGCCTGTCCCCCCTGCCGTAGCGGAATATTCCACCGGCCTGCGCATGGGCGATACCGCCGAGCAGATGGCGAAAACCTACGGCATTACCCGAGAACAGCAGGATGCGCTGGCGCATCGCTCGCATCAGCTTGCGGCAAAAGCCTGGTCGGAAGGTAAGCTGACCGACGAGGTCATGACCGCCTACATTCCGCCCTATCGCGAACCGCTTGCGGAAGATAACAATATTCGCGGCACCTCAACGCTGGCGGATTACGCCAAACTGCGCCCGGCGTTTGACCGCAAGCACGGCACCGTGACGGCGGCGAACAGTACGCCGCTGACGGACGGGGCTGCCGCCGTGATCCTGATGACCGAATCCCGTGCGAAGGAGCTGGGCATTACTCCCCTGGGCTATTTACGCAGCTACGCCTTCACCGCCATTGACGTCTGGCAGGACATGCTGTTAGGTCCGGCGTGGTCCACGCCGCTGGCGCTCGATCGCGCGGGGCTGACGCTGGCTGATTTAACCCTGATTGATATGCACGAAGCGTTTGCCGCACAAACCCTGGCAAACGTCCAGCTGCTGGCAAGCGAGCGTTTCGCACGCGATGTGCTGGGCCGCGCCCATGCCACAGGCGAAGTGGATCAGAGTAAATTCAACGTACTGGGCGGCTCTATCGCCTACGGTCATCCGTTTGCCGCCACCGGCGCGCGAATGATCACGCAAACATTACATGAACTCCGTCGCCGTGGCGGCGGGTTTGGCCTTGTAACCGCCTGTGCGGCGGGCGGCCTTGGCGCAGCAATGGTTCTGGAGGCTGAATAATGGATATGCCATCTGCATTTAATCTGACGGTTCGCCTCGATAACGTGGCCGTTATCACTATTGATGTGCCTGATGAAAAGATGAATACCCTGAAGGCCGAATTTGGCGTTCAGGTGCGCGCGATGCTAAAGCAGATCCGCGAGAACAAAGCCATTCGCGGCCTGGTGTTTATCTCTGCCAAGCCGGATAACTTTATCGCCGGGGCCGATATCAACATGATCGCCCGGGCGCAAAGCGCGCTGGAAGCCGAAGAGCTGGCGCGTCAGGGCCAGCAGGTAATGGCGGAGATCAACAGCCTGCCGATCCCGGTTATCGCCGCGATCCACGGGGCGTGTCTGGGCGGTGGGCTGGAGCTGGCGCTGGCCTGCCATAGCCGTATATGTACCGACGATCCGAAAACCATTCTGGGCCTGCCTGAAGTGCAGCTGGGGCTGCTGCCTGGCTCCGGCGGAACGCAACGTCTGCCGCGCCTGGTGGGCGTCAGCACGGCGCTGGAGATGATCTTAACCGGTAAACAGCTGCGTGCCCGTCAGGCGCTGAAAGCCGGTCTGGTCGATGACGTCGTGCCGCAGTCCATTTTGCTGGAGGCCGCCGTTGAGCTTGCGCTGAAAGGGCGTCAGGCAAGACGTCCTCTGCCGGTTCGCGAGCGCGTGCTGGCCGGCCCGCTGGGCAGAACGCTTCTGTTCAACATGGTGGGCAAAAAGACCGAACAAAAGACCAAAGGCAATTACCCGGCGGCAAAGCGGATCCTTGACGTGATCGAAACCGGGCTGTCGCAGGGCAGCAGCAGCGGCTATGCCGCAGAGGCCAAAGCCTTTGGCGAACTGGCGATGACGCCGCAGTCACAGGCGCTGCGCAGCATCTTCTTCGCCAGCACTGAGGTGAAAAAAGACCCGGGCAGCGAGGCATCGCCTGCGCCGCTGCGTGCCATTGGCGTGCTGGGTGGAGGACTCATGGGCGGCGGTATCGCTTTTGTTACCGCAAGCAAAGGCAAATTGCCTGTACGCATCAAAGACATTAATCCTAAGGGAATCAACCACGCGCTGCAGTACAGTTGGCAGAACCTTGATCAAAAGGTCAAGCGCCGCCATATCAAGGCAAGCGAGCGTGATAAAACCCTGGCGATGATCTCCGGCACAACGGATTACAGCGGTTTTGCGCATCGCGATCTGGTGATTGAAGCCGTGTTTGAGGATCTGGCCCTTAAGCAGCAGATGGTGGCAGATGTCGAGCAACATTGCGCCCCGCATACCATTTTTGCTTCTAACACGTCGTCATTACCGATTGGCGATATCGCGGCGAAAGCCGCGCGTCCGGAGCAGGTGATCGGGCTGCACTTCTTTAGCCCGGTAGAAAAAATGCCGCTGGTGGAAGTTATTCCACACGAGACTACCAGTCCGCAAACCATCGCCACAGTAGTCAAACTTGCGAAGAAGCAGGGTAAAACGCCGATCGTGGTCGCAGACAAAGCCGGCTTCTACGTCAACCGCATTCTGGCGCCCTACATTAATGAAGCCATGCGGCTGCTGACGGAAGGCGAGAAGATCGAGCACGTCGACGAGGCGCTGGTAAAGTTTGGTTTCCCCGTGGGCCCAATCCAACTTTTGGATGAGGTGGGAATAGACACCGGCACTAAAATTATACCTGTACTGGAGGCGGCTTATGGCGATCGTTTTAGCCCACCTGCAAACATTGTTTCTGCAATTTTGAAGGACGATCGCAAAGGCAGAAAAAATGAACGCGGTTTCTATCTTTACGGCGCGAAAGGGCGTAAAAGCAAGAAACAGGTCGACCCTTCGGTTTATGGGCTTATTTCAACCACCGGTCAGGGAAAACTGTCCGCCGTTCAGTGCGCTGAACGCTGCGTGATGATGATGCTCAATGAAGCGGCGCGCTGCTTTGGTGAGCAGGTGATCAAAAGCGCGCGCGATGGCGACATCGGCGCGGTATTTGGCATAGGTTTCCCGCCGTTCCTTGGCGGCCCGTTCCGTTACATGGATACGCTCGGCGCGGGTGAAGTGGTTGCTATCCTGCAACGTCTGGCTTCGCAACATGGTCCACGCTTTACACCGTGTGACGAATTATTGCAGATGGTGGAACGGGGCCAGACATTTTGGCCTGCAAGGGAAACTGTCCTCGTAAGCTGAGGTCAAAGAAGGGTAAATCCTGAGGTGAATGAACCTGTTCTGGCGATTTTGTAAACAGAGATTGACTATACTTACGCCATTGAGGTAAAAAACAGCGTTTCATTCACCGAATGGATCAGGCACAATGCCCGGCCATCGGGTTTTCTACCTCTCAGCATTTATCGCGGGTAGTTAACGCCGGTGATTCTGGTTAACAAAAGCGGTGCAATATGCAAGTTTTTATCATGCGTCACGGCGACGCGGCACTCGATGCCGCCAGTGACTCAGTACGTCCTTTGACCGTGTGTGGCTGCGACGAATCTCGTCAGATGGCGACCTGGCTTAAAGGTCAAAAAGTGGACATCGAACGCGTTCTGGTGAGTCCGTTCCTGCGTGCTGAACAGACGCTGGAGGTGGTAGGGGAGTGCATGAACCTGCCGGCCAGCGTGGATGTTCTTCCTGAACTCACCCCCTGTGGCGATGTAGGCCTTGTCAGTGCCTATCTTCAGGCGTTGTGCAATGAAGGTGTTGCGTCTGCGCTGGTCATTTCCCACCTGCCACTGGTTGGCTATCTGGTGTCTGAGCTGTGCCCGGGCGAAACGCCGCCGATGTTCACAACATCCGCCATTGCCAATGTGTCTCTGGACGAAACGGGTAAAGGTGTCTTTAACTGGCAAATGAGTCCGTGCAACCTGAGGATGGCAAAAGCCATCTGACGTGACGTGTGATTGTGCGGGGGCGCAAAACAGGCCTCCCGCCATCCTGTCAGGGTAATTCTGGCGGCTGCCACTCTTCTACTTCAATCAACACCAGCAAGGCGGCATCTCCGCCGTACTCTTTGGGTGCCTGATGAAACGCCATCACGTGTGGATGCTGAGCCAGCCACAGCGGCGTCTGCTGCTTGAGGATATGCTTACCGTGGCCGTGCATCACGCAGGCGCAAAAAACATGTTCGCGGCGACAGGCGGCGATCAATGCCCCCAGCTCCTGTTTTGCCTGCATCTGCGTTAAACCGTGCAGATCGAGAAACAGCTCCGGCGAATAATCTCCGCGACGTAACTTTTTCAGTTCAAAATGGCTGACGTCTTCGCGCACGTACTTCACCGCACCCTGCGTATTGAGCAGCGGCTGAAATTCATCTGAAAAATAGTGGCTGTTATCCGCCTGCTCCTGCAGCAGCCGTTTGACCGGGACTTCGCTGATTTTTTTACGCTGCGGGCGATGAACAATCGTGTCCTGCGCGATTTTCCGCGTCCCGGTCATTAGCTGGCGGAAGAGTGCCTGATCCTCCTCGCTGAGCGATGTTTTCTTTTTCATTCGTCATTCTCATCTCGTATTTCCGATAGTGTACCCGACTAAACGCATTTTTTAACCTCAAGCGGTACGCGTCATTGCTGATTTATCGCCGTCTTCATGGCAAACTAGCCGCCGAAAATTATGCGAGCATGCCCTGGAGGAAAGAGTGGATAAAATTTTTGTCGATGAAGCAGTAAACGAGCTGCATACCATACAGGACATGTTGCGCTGGTCGGTTAGCCGCTTCAGTGCCGCCAATATCTGGTACGGTCACGGTACCGACAACCCGTGGGATGAGGCCGTACAGCTGGTGCTGCCTTCACTCTATCTGCCGCTGGATATTCCAGAAGACATGCGCACCGCGCGCCTGACCTCCAGCGAAAAACACCGCATCGTTGAGCGCGTGATCCGCCGCGTCAACGAACGCATCCCGGTCGCCTACCTGACCAACAAAGCCTGGTTCTGCGGCCACGAGTTCTATGTCGATGAACGCGTGCTGGTGCCGCGCTCGCCGATTGGTGAGCTGATTAACAACCACTTTGAAGGCCTGATCGGCCATCAGCCGCAGCACATCCTGGATATGTGCACCGGCAGCGGCTGTATCGCCATTGCCTGCGCTTACGCCTTCCCGGAAGCGGAGGTCGATGCCGTCGACATCTCCACCGACGCGCTGGCCGTGACCGAGCACAACATTGAAGAGCACGGACTGATCCATCACGTCACGCCAATTCGCTCCGATCTGTTCCGCGATCTGCCGACGCTGCAGTACGATCTGATCGTCACCAACCCGCCGTACGTTGATGCGGAAGACATGTCCGATCTGCCGAACGAATACCGTCATGAGCCGGAGCTGGGTCTGGCCTCAGGATCTGACGGCCTGAAGCTGACCCGCCGTATTCTGGCCTGCGCGCCGGATTATCTGACCGACGACGGCGTTCTGATTTGTGAAGT
Source organism: Enterobacter sp. SGAir0187 (assembly GCF_002952735.2). Taxonomy (NCBI): domain Bacteria; kingdom Pseudomonadati; phylum Pseudomonadota; class Gammaproteobacteria; order Enterobacterales; family Enterobacteriaceae; genus Enterobacter; species Enterobacter sp. SGAir0187. The sequence goes on from NZ_CP025034.2 coordinate 3,970,705, forward strand.
GGGCAACAGCATGGTACATCTGATAGAGCAGTACCCGGATGTGCCGTTCACCTGGCTTGAGTTCGACAACGGCGGTGACGGCGTCTTTATGCTGACCAAAGCGCAGCTGCTCGACGCGCGCGAACACTTCAGCATCTATAAAGATTAATCCAGCGGGCTTCGGCCCGTTTCACAACGCTCAAACACAAACAACAACATCGGAGCCGTGATGGCAGGAAACAGTATTGGACAGGTATTCCGTGTGACCACCTTTGGCGAGTCGCACGGGCTGGCGCTGGGCTGTATCGTTGATGGCGTACCGCCAGGCATCGAACTGACCGAAGCCGATTTACAGCACGACCTCGACCGCCGTCGTCCGGGCACCTCTCGCTACACCACGCAGCGTCGCGAGCCGGACCAGGTCAAAATTCTCTCCGGCGTCTTTGAAGGACGCACTACAGGCACCAGCATCGGTCTGCTGATTGAAAACACCGATCAGCGCTCCCAGGACTACGGTGCCATCAAAGACGTGTTCCGTCCGGGCCACGCCGACTACACCTACGAACAAAAGTACGGCTTCCGTGACTATCGCGGTGGCGGACGTTCTTCCGCGCGTGAAACCGCGATGCGCGTGGCGGCAGGAGCGATTGCGAAAAAATACCTGCAGCAGAAATTTGGCATCGTTATCCGCGGCTGTCTGACCCAGATGGGCGACATTCCGCTGGCGATCAAAGACTGGGATCAGGTTGAACAAAACCCGTTCTTCTGCGCCGATGCCGACAAGCTGGAGGCGCTGGACGAACTGATGCGCGGTCTGAAAAAAGAGGGCGACTCCATTGGCGCGAAAGTGACCGTGGTGGCCGACGGCGTCCCAGCTGGCTGGGGCGAGCCGGTATTTGACCGTCTCGACGCCGACATCGCCCACGCGCTGATGAGCATCAACGCGGTGAAGGGCGTAGAGATTGGCGACGGCTTTGACGTGGTTCAGCTTCGCGGCAGTCAGAACCGCGACGAAATCACGAAGGCGGGCTTCCAGAGCAACCACGCGGGCGGCATTCTGGGCGGTATCAGCAGCGGGCAGCAGATTATTGCCAACATCGCGCTGAAGCCAACCTCCAGCATTACCGTACCGGGCCACACGATTAACCGCGATGGCGAAGAAGTTGAGATGATCACCAAAGGACGTCACGATCCGTGCGTGGGGATCCGCGCGGTGCCGATCGCAGAAGCGATGCTGGCGATCGTGCTGATGGATCACTTCCTGCGCCAGCGCGCGCAGAATGCGGATGTGACGACCACCATTCCACGCTGGTAAACATGAAAAAAACCGCAATTGCTCTGCTGGCGCTGCTCGCCAGTGGAGCCAGTCTGGCTGCGACGCCATGGCAAAAAATCACCCACCCGGTGGCAGGGAGCGCGCAGTCCATTGGCGCCTTTTCCAACGGCTGTATCGTCGGTGCCCAGGAGCTGCCTCTTCAGTCTGATACCTATCAGGTGATGCGTACCGACCAGCGTCGCTACTTTGGCCACCCGGATCTGGTGCTGTTTATTCAGCGTCTGGGAAACCAGGTGCATAACCTGGGGCTGGGTACGATGCTGATTGGCGATATGGGGATGCCTGCCGGCGGTCGTTTTAACGGTGGCCACGCCAGTCACCAGACCGGACTGGATGTTGATATCTTCCTGCAGCTGCCGAAAGCGCGCTGGACGTCTGCCCAGTTGCTGAAGCCGCAGGCGCTGGATCTGGTGGCGAGCGACGGCAAGCGCGTTGTGCCGTCCCTGTGGACGCGGGAGGTCTCCAGCATGATCAAGCTGGCGGCAGAAGATAACGACGTCACGCGGATTTTCGTCAACCCGGCCATCAAGCAGCAGCTCTGCCTGGATGCCGGAACGGACCGCGACTGGCTGCGCAAAGTGCGCCCGTGGTTCCAGCATCGCGCGCACATGCACGTTCGCCTGCGCTGCCCGGCGAACAGCCTGGAATGTGAAGATCAGCCGCTTCCGCCGCCAGGCGATGGCTGTGGTGCGGAACTGCAAAGCTGGTTTGAACCGGCAAAACCTGGAACCTCTAAGCCTGAGAAGAAGACACCGCCTCCGTTGCCGCCTTCCTGCCAGGCGCTACTGGATGAGCATGTACTTTAATGGATAATTTCGTCGATCTGTTTATGGTGTCACCGCTGCTGCTGGTGGTGCTGTTCTTCGTGGCCATGCTGGCCGGTTTTATTGATGCCCTTGCGGGCGGCGGCGGGTTATTAACCGTACCCGCGCTGCTGGCGGCAGGCATGAGCCCGGCGCAGGCGCTTGCCACCAACAAGCTGCAGGCCTGCGGCGGCTCGCTCTCAGCGTCGCTCTATTTTATCCGCCGCAAGGTGGTGAGCCTGGCCGACCAGAAGCTCAATATCCTGATGACCTTTATTGGTTCCACGTCGGGCGCGCTGCTGGTTCAGCACGTGCAGTCGGATATTTTGCGCCAGATCCTGCCGGTTCTGGTCATCTGCATCGGGCTTTATTTCCTGCTGATGCCGAAGCTCGGTGAGGAAGACCGCCAGCGTCGTCTGCACGGCCTGCCGTTTGCCCTGATTGCCGGGGGCTGCGTCGGCTTTTACGACGGATTCTTCGGCCCGGGGGCAGGCTCGTTTTACGCGCTGGCGTTCGTGACGCTGGCCGGGTTTAACCTCGCCAAATCGACCGCTCATGCCAAAGTGCTCAACGCGACGTCGAACCTCGGCGGTCTGCTGCTGTTTATCATTGGCGGCAAGGTCATCTGGGCAACCGGATTCGTGATGATGGCAGGACAGTTCCTGGGCGCGCGCGCGGGTTCGCGTCTGGTGTTAAGCAAAGGACAAAAACTTATTCGCCCGATGATCGTCATCGTCTCGGCCGTAATGAGCGCCAAACTTCTTTATGACAGCCATGGACAGGAGATCCTCACCTGGTTGGGGATGCACTAATGAACAGTACGCATAAATACGAACAGCTGATTGAGATCTTTGACGGCTGTTTTGCTGACGATTTTAATACCCGTCTGATTAAAGGCGACGACGAACCGATCTATCTTCCTGCTGATGACGAGGTTCCGTATAACCGCATCGTCTTTGCCCACGGCTTTTACGCCAGCGGCTTGCACGAGATTTCGCACTGGTGCATTGCGGGGAAAGCGCGGCGCGAGCTGGTGGACTTCGGCTACTGGTACTGCCCGGACGGACGTGACGCCGCCACGCAGGGGCAGTTTGAAGATGTGGAAGTGAAGCCGCAGGCGCTGGAATGGCTATTCTGCGTCGCGGCGGGTTTCCCGTTCAACGTGAGCTGTGACAACCTCGAAGGCGACTTCGAGCCAGACCGTATCGTCTTCCAGCGCCGCGTGCATGCGCAGGTGATGGAATATCTTGAGAAAGGCATCGCGGAACGTCCAGCACGCCTGATTGAGGCCTTACAGAATTATTACCACACGCCGGTTATCACGGCGGAATGCTTCCCTTGGCCGGAAGATCTTTAACAGAGGAAAGAAGATGATCGCAGAATTTGAATCACGCATTCTGGCGTTAATTGATGACATGGTGGAACACGCCAGTGATGATGAGCTGTTCGCCAGCGGTTATCTGCGTGGTCACCTGACGCTCGCGGTAGCCGAGCTGGAAGCGGGTGACGATCACTCTGCCTACGCCGTTCACGCTGAAGTGACCCGCAGCCTGGAAAAAGCCATTCTGGCCGGGGAGCTCTCTCCGCGCGACCAGTCACTGGTGCTGGGCATGTGGGACAATTTGTTCCGGCAGGCGAAAACGAAGTAAATGTTTCACCCGTCCCTCTCCCTGTGGGCTGAGGAATCCCCACAAAATAATACCAGCACGGACGACCCCCTCTCCCTTGAGGGAGAGGGCTGGGGTGAGGGGGAACATACGGCTCTGGTGGTCATTCCGTTCACTTTATGTTCCTTGCTACTCTTTAAGGACATGGCCGGTGAACGTGCCAGGGCGGCTCAATCGCCACCGCCCTGGCGACCCGGGCTCCCGGCGGTAAATCGCCGCTTCGCGGTGCCTTCGGCTTATTCCTTCCGGCTTTTCGGGGACGGGCGGAGGTAACGTCCCTGTAAAGCCCGCCCTCTCGGCGCATCCATGCGCCTCGCCCCGGCCTACAGGAAACGCCTCAGCGATTTACAGCCGGACCAGGGCATCGCTGTAAGCCATTCATTTTCCTGAAGTCACATGCATCGCTTCAGGTATAAAATTACTGGGGATTCCTCACCCCTGTGGGAGAGGGACGGTTGAGGGCACCTGACCGCATCCTACTTAACCTTCTTCCCCTTCAGCAGTTTCCGTACCCACAAGCGATTCGGATTCAGCCCCGCAAGCGTAACCCTGTCCAGCGGAATCGGCTCGTCACTCATCTGCGCGGCTAACACTTCAGCCAGCAGCGGGGCAGAGCACAGCCCGCGGGAACCCAGTCCCCCCAGCATAAACAGCTCTGGATAGACCGGTGAGGCCACCGCGGTTTCCTGGTGTTCAGCCAGATCCTCATAGGCCGCAAGCGTCGCCTCGTAGTCCGGCACGTTGCCCGCCATCGGCAGATGATCGCGGGTGGCGCAGCGCACGCCGCAGCGCGCGTCACCCTCGCTAACGTCAACCTCTTGCGCCCACGCCGCATCCGGGAAACAGTCAATCAGGCGCTGGCGGTTCTGCAACTGATCCGCCTCGCTGTAGTGCATCTCCGTTTCGCCACGATGATAGCTGGCCCCGATGCAGTGATGGCCGTTAGACGGATTTTGCGGCGTCAGATAGCCGTCATAGCACAGCACCTGGCGCAGTTTGCCGAGCGCAGGCGCGGTCGGGATATGGCTCACCTGGCCGCCGACCGGATAAACCGGCAACGTTTCTGTCTGGATAAACTGGTTGATGTTATGCCCGTTTGCCAGCACAACGCTGGCATGGCTTACCGCTTTGCCATCCGCAAAACGCAGATTCCAGCGCTCGCTTCGGCTCAGCGATTCAACGGTGTGAGCATAATGCGCCGTCAGCCCGCGCGACTGCGCCAGGGCAATGACCGCCGCGGTCAGTTCAGCCGGGCACAGCCAGCCGCCGAGCGGATATTGAATGCCCCCACACCCGGTTTCCACGCCAGCGGTGTCTTTCACCTCTTGCGCGCTCACCGCGCGAGCAATCTCCTGCGGCAGACCCAGCGACAACATCTGCGTGATTTTTTGCTGGCTCTTTTCATCCCAGCCAAGCTGCGTGACGCCGCACCAGTCATGATCGAACGCCACCGGCAGGGCGTCGTAAAGGCGACGAGCAAAGGTAAACGCCGCCGGGAAAAACTGGAACAGGGCCGGGTCGTGCGCGCTTAAAAGCGGATAGAGCGCCCCCTGACGGTTGCCGGACGCGCCGCTGGCGGGCGCGTCGTCAGCGCAGTAGAGCGTGACCTGCCAGCCACGCTGCAGAAGCGCGAGCGAGAGCAGGGCGCTGGCGATCCCGCCGCCAACGATCGCCACGTCGCGCAATACGCTGGCGCGGCGCGCAAACCAGGGCGTCTGAGCGGGGATGTCCAGCGTCTGATCCATCCTGCCGACCAGCATGTCGCGTTTGCGGCCAAAGCCTTTGGTCTTCTGCATGGTAAAGCCCGCCTCCTGCAGCCCACGGCGGACAAAGCCCGCCGAGGTGAAGGTGGCAAGCGTTGCGCCAGGGCGAGCCAGCCGCGCCATCGCGTTAAACAGGTGCTGGCTCCACATGTCCGGGTTTTTGGCGGGGGCAAAGCCGTCCAGGAACCACGCGTCCACCGTCTGATTCATCGAATCATCGAGCGTATCGGTCAGGTCATTGATGTCGCCAAGCCATAAATCCAGCGTCACGCGTCCGCCGTCCAGAATCAGACGGTGGCAGCCGCCGATGTGGGGCGGCCACTGCGCCTGAAGCTGCTCCGCCCAGGGTGCAAGCTCCGGCCAGCGCTGGTGGGCAAGCCGCAGATCGTGCGCGGTGAGCGGGAATTTTTCGAAACTGATGAAATGTAATCTTTGTAGCGTAGCCTCAGGGTGTGCAGCGTGGAACTGGTTAAACGCCTGCCAGAGGGTTAAAAAATTGAGCCCGGTGCCGAATCCACTTTCCGCGACCACAAACAGGCTCCGCGTGTGCGCCGGGAAGCGGGTGCTGAGCTGGTTTCCGTCGAGGAAAACATAGCGAGTTTCTTCGAGTCCGTTATCATTAGAAAAATAGACATCATCAAAATCTCGGGAAACAGGTGTACCCTCAGCGTTGAATTCGAGGTTGGCGGGTTGTATAGCGTTTTGTTTCACGTAAGTTACTCGTCTGACAGGCAGTGGCACGATCTTAACGATGTGAGTCCATCGGTGCAAATTTCCGCAGAAAATGTCTGATCGGACTTGTTCGGCGTACAAGTGTACGCTATTGTGCGACTCGAAACTTACTATAGTGCGACTTACAGAGGTATTGAATGAAACGTGCAGTGATTACTGGCCTGGGCATTGTTTCCAGCATCGGTAATAACCAGCAGGAAGTCCTGGCATCTCTGCGTGAAGGACGCTCCGGGATCACTTTCTCTGAAGAGTTTAAAGATTCAGGTATGCGTAGCCACGTATGGGGTAACGTCAAACTGGACACCACCGGTTTGATTGACCGCAAAGTGGTTCGTTTCATGAACGATGCCTCTATTTATGCTTATCTCTCCATGCAGGAAGCAATCAAAGATTCCGGCCTGAGTGAAGAGGTTTATCAGAACAACCCACGCGTGGGTTTGATCGCCGGTTCCGGCGGCTCATCTAAAGCGCAGGTATTTGGTGCTGACGCAATGCGTAGCCCGCGTGGTCTGAAAGCGGTAGGCCCGTACGTGGTGACTAAAGCCATGGGTTCTGCGGTTTCCGCATGCCTGGCGACCCCGTTCAAAATCCACGGTGTGAACTACTCCATCAGCTCTGCGTGTGCGACTTCCGCGCACTGCATCGGTAATGCTGTTGAGCAGATCCAGCTGGGTAAACAGGACATCGTATTTGCTGGCGGCGGTGAAGAGCTGGGCTGGGAAATGGCCTGCGAATTCGACGCGATGGGCGCACTGTCCACCAAGTACAATGAGACTCCGGACAAAGCTTCCCGTACCTACGATGCGCACCGTGACGGTTTCGTCATCGCGGGCGGCGGCGGTATGGTTGTGGTTGAAGAGCTGGAGCACGCCCTGGCACGTGGTGCGCACATTTATGCTGAGATCGTGGGCTACGGTGCAACGTCTGACGGCGCCGACATGGTTGCGCCATCCGGCGAAGGCGCGGTGCGCTGCATGAAGATGGCGATGCACGGCGTTGACACCCCAATCGACTACCTGAACTCTCACGGTACCTCTACGCCGGTAGGCGACGTGAAAGAGCTGGGTGCGATCCGCGAAGTCTTCGGCGACAACAGCCCGGCGATCTCCGCGACCAAAGCCATGACCGGTCACTCTCTGGGGGCGGCTGGCGTGCAGGAAGCGATCTACTCTCTGCTGATGCTGGAAAACGGCTTTATCGCCCCAAGCATCAATATCGAAGAGATGGACGAGCAGGCTGCTGGCCTGAACATCGTGACCAAACCAACGGAAGCGACGCTGACTACCGTCATGTCCAACAGCTTCGGTTTCGGCGGCACCAACGCCACGCTGGTCATGCGTAAGCTGAAAGCATAAGTTTTATGTTTGATTCAGAAGGGGAGCCATAAGGCTCCCTTTTTTTATGCATTGACAAGCAGCTGATCTCACAGGCAAACTTCACCACTCAACATTATCCTCACGATAATGCGTAAGCGTTTAACGTCAACCAACGCACCTTAATCCTGATAATCAGGTAGAGGGGGCGTGGCATTTCCCCGCCTTACTCTTCATTTCGGAGTAAAGCATGACTGCAGTAACTCAAACAGAAACAACCCCTTCAGCGAACGTCTCGCTGTTCCGTATCGCCTTTGCGATATTCCTGACCTATATGACCGTTGGCCTGCCGCTGCCGGTGATCCCGCTGTTCGTTCATCAGGAGCTGGGCTATGGCAACACCATGGTCGGCATTGCCGTGGGCATTCAGTTTTTAGCCACGGTATTAACCCGCGGTTACGCCGGACGGCTGGCGGATCAGCACGGTGCAAAACGCTCGGCGTTGCAGGGGATGTTTGCCTGCGGGCTGGCGGGCGGCGCCTGGCTGCTGGCGGCACTTCTGCCGGTCGACGCGGCGTATAAATTTGCGCTGCTGGTGCTGGGCCGTTTAATTCTTGGCTTCGGTGAAAGCCAGTTGCTGACCGGCACCCTGACCTGGGGAATGGGGCTGGTGGGACCAGCACGTTCCGGCAAGGTGATGTCCTGGAACGGCATGGCCATCTACGGCGCGCTGGCCGCCGGTGCACCGCTTGGCCTGCTGATCAACAGCCAGTTTGGTTTTGCGGCGCTGGCTGCCACCACCATGGCGCTGCCGCTGGTGGCATGGGCGTTTAACGGCTCGGTGCGTAAGGTACCCGCGCATAAAGGCGAGCGTCCTTCCCTGTGGAGCGTGGTCGGCCAAATCTGGCAGCCGGGCCTGGGCCTGGCGCTGCAGGGCGTGGGTTTTGCGGTAATAGGGACGTTCGTCTCGCTCTATTTTATGAGCCGTGGTTGGGCGATGGCCGGTTTTACGCTTACCGCGTTTGGGGGCGCGTTTGTGCTGATGCGCGTGCTTTTTGGCTGGATGCCGGATCGCTTCGGCGGTGTGAAGGTGGCGGTGGCGTCGCTGGTCATTGAAACCATCGGTCTTCTGCTGTTGTGGAATGCGCCCGTGGCATCCGTGGCGCTGCTGGGGGCGGCGCTGACCGGCTGCGGCTGTTCTCTGATCTTCCCGGCGCTGGGCGTTGAAGTGGTTAAGCGCGTGGCCCCGCAGGTGCGCGGGACGGCGCTCGGCGGCTATGCGGCATTTCAGGATATCTCATACGGCGTTACCGGGCCGCTGGCCGGGCTGTTAGCGACCTCGTTTGGCTATCCGTCCGTCTTCCTGGCCGGTGCGGTTTCCGCGGTGGTGGGGATCGTGGTGACGCTGGTGGCGTTTCGCAGAACGTGAGTCGTTGTTGCCGGGTGGCGGCTGCGCCTTACCCGACCTACGGTTCAAGCCGTTGTAGGCCCGGTAAGCGCAGCGCCACCGGGCAAAATATCAGGCAACCAGCCAGAAAATCGCCAGCGCAATCAGCAGTGCAATAAACATCAATCCCGGACGCGCAGAGAGCGTTCTGAATGTCTCGACGACCGGCGCAAACAGCGGGCTGTAAATCGGCTGAACATTTCTCACCTCCGGCACGCCGCCTTCGCGCTCGGCGCGGCGAACGAAGATCTGGTTGAGAAGATCCTGCACCTGCGCGGTAGTCAGTACCGTCTGCGGCGTGGCCTGCCAGTTCTGCTGCGCATAATCCCGAATCACCTCGAACTCGTGCGGCTCAAGCGGCTGTTTCAGCGCGGCCTGGACAGTATGCAGGGTAGGGGCGCTCTGGGTGCTGAGCGTCTGGCGTGCCTGGAGCCAGGTCACCAGATGGGTAAACTGTTTGGCCGGGATCAGTTCACCCGCCTTCACGCCGGACAACTCCAGCATGGATTGCCAGATGAGCTTCGTCGGCTCGCCGGTGGCCGCGGCCAGCTTGGTCACCATCTGCTTGAGCGTATTGTGCTCGGCGGGCAGCAGCGGACGCTCGGTCGCCGGGCGCACCTGTGGCTGCGGAATCGACAGCTGATTGTTCTGCAGCAGCGTCAGCACGGTTTTGAGCTGATCGGGCGTCAACTGGCCCAGCGCGGTCTGACCATACTGCTGGCGAATAAAATCACTCACCGCCTGGCGGTTATTTCCCTGGCCCAGCAGCTCCGTCAACTGAGAAACAATCTGGCGCGTGGTGTGGTTCTGCTGCGCGGTCGTAATACGCTGGTTCAGATTTTGCTCGGCAGCGGGGAAATGACGTGACTGCAGCGGTGCGTCGTTCCTCACGCCTAAATCATGCTTCACCCCGGCCCAGACTTCCGCGTTTTGCTGCGAAGTCAGCGCAATCAGGCGCGTGATCAGTCGCTCCAGCACGGTGCGCTGTTGCGTGGATAGCGGTTGTTCACCGGCAACGTTTGGCGTGACAGGGCCTTCACCCGGAGGGCGTGGCGGCGTACCTGAAATGGGCTGCATCGTCAAAAATCCTTAAAGTCAAAACTCAGCGTAAACCTGGCAGACGTATATGCCTGGCGGCCAGATTATGGCACACTTGCCAGGTTTTCTTCCTCTCAAACAGGTACTCAGACGTGAAAATCCTCGTTGATGAAAATATGCCTTACGCCCGTGAGCTGTTTAGCCGCCTGGGTAACGTTAAGGCTGTTCCTGGTCGCCCAATCCCGGTCAACGAACTGGACGACGCCGACGCCCTGATGGTGCGCTCGGTAACCAAAGTAAATGAGGTGTTGCTCGCCGGTAAGGCGATTAAGTTCGTTGGGACCGCAACGGCAGGGACCGATCATGTGGATGATAAATGGCTGAAGCAGGCCGGAATCGGTTTCTCCGCCGCGCCGGGCTGTAACGCGATTGCCGTCGTGGAATACGTTTTCTCCTCGCTGCTGATGCTGGCCGAGCGCGACGGGTTTGCGCTGAAGGACCGCACCGTGGGGATTGTCGGCGTGGGTAACGTCGGCGGGCGCCTGCAAAAGCGCCTGGAAGCGTTAGGGATCCGCACGCTGCTGTGCGATCCGCCGCGCAAAGACAATGGCGATGACGGGGATTTACGCTCGCTGGACGAGCTGGTTGAACAGTGTGACGTGCTGACGTTCCACACGCCGCTGTTTAAAGAGGGGCCGTATAAGTCGCTGCATCTTGCCGATGAGGCGCTCATTCGCCGTCTGAAGGCTGGCACTATTCTGATAAATGCCTGTCGTGGTCCGGTAGTCGATAACGCCGCGCTGCTGACGTGTCTGAACGAAGGACAAGATCTCAGCGTGGTGCTGGACGTCTGGGAGCCGGAGCCGGACCTCAACGTTGAGCTGCTTAACAAGGTGGACGTGGGCACCGCACATATCGCCGGTTATACCCTCGAAGGGAAAGCCCGCGGCACAACGCAGGTCTTCGAGGCCTACAGCGCCTTTATCGGTCATCCGCAGCAGGTGGCGCTGGATACCTTACTCCCCGCGCCTGAATTTGGCCGCATTACCCTTCACGGCCCGCTCGATCAGGCAACGCTGAAAAGGCTGGTGCATTTGGTGTATGATGTGCGCCGCGATGATGCGCTGCTGCGTAAAGTGGCGGGGATCCCGGGTGAGTTTGATAAGCTGCGCAAGCACTACGTTGAGCGCCGCGAGTGGTCTTCCCTGTATGTCATGTGCGATGACGCCTCGGCGGCGACGTTGCTGCATAAGCTGGGGTTTAACGCCGTTCATCACCCGGCGCATTAATGTCTTCTTAATGCTCCCTGTCGGATACTCCGACAGGGACGCTTTTTTATTTCTGGAGTAAACCACCATGTCTGAAGGCTGGAACATTGCCATTTTAGGTGCCACGGGTGCCGTGGGCGAAGCCCTGCTCGAAACGCTTGCTGAGCGTCAGTTCCCGGTGGGCGATATCTATGCGCTGGCGCGTACCGATAGCGCGGGTGAGCATCTGCGTTTTAACAGTAAATCCGTCATGGTTCAGGATGCGGCGGCGTTCGACTGGACGCAGGCGCAGCTGGCGTTTTTCGCCGCAGGCGCTGAAGCCACTGCGGCGTACGTTGAAGAGGCGACCAACGCAGGCTGCCTGGTCATCGACCTGAGCGGCCTGTTCTCCATGGAGCCGGATGTGCCGCTGGTTGTGCCGGACGTGAACCCGTTTGTGCTGGCTGATTACCGCAACCGTAACGTCATTGCGGTACCGAACAGCCTGACCAGCCAGCTGCTGACCGCCCTGAAACCGCTGATCGACGACGGCGGCCTGTCGCGCATTACCGTCACCAGCCTGCTGTCCGCGTCCGCAAACGGCAAAAAGGCCGTTGACGCCCTGGCCGGGCAGAGCGCGAAGCTGCTGAACGGCATTCCGATTGACGAAGATGATTTCTTTGGCCGCCAGCTTGCGTTCAACATGCTGCCGCTGCTGCCGGACCGCGAGGGCTCCGTGCGCGAAGAGCGTCGTATCGTCGATGAAGTGCGTAAAATTCTGCAGGACGATGGCCTGATGATCTCCGCAAGCGTCGTGCAGTCCCCGGTCTTCTACGGTCACGCGCAGATGGTCGGCTTTGAAGCGCTGCGTCCCCTCGCGGCAGAAGAGGCGCGCGATGCGTTTGGCCGCGGGGAAGATATCGTCCTCTCTGAAGAGAGCGAGTTCCCGACTCAGGTGGGCGATGCCACCGGCAGCGCGCATCTTTCCGTTGGCTGCGTGCGTAACGACTACGGTATGCCGGAGCAGGTCCAGTTCTGGTCCGTTGCCGACAACGTTCGTTTCGGCGGCGCGCTGATGGCGGTCAAGATCGCTGAAAAACTGGTGCAGGAGTACCTGTACTGATGTCAGACGTGGAACAAAAGCCGGTTCATAAAATTGCCCTCGGTATTGAGTACGATGGCAGTAAATATTATGGCTGGCAGCGTCAGAATGAGGTGCGCAGCGTCCAGGAGAAGCTGGAGAAAGCGCTCTCTCAGGTGGCAAACGAGCCGATTAATGTCCTGTGCGCAGGCCGTACGGATGCGGGCGTTCACGGCACGGGGCAGGTGGTTCACTTTGAAACCACCGCCGTGCGTAAGGATGCCGCCTGGACGCTGGGGGTAAATGCGAATTTACCTGGTGACATTGCGGTGCGCTGGGTGAAAGCTGTGCCGGATGATTTTCACGCGCGCTTCAGCGCCACCGCGCGCCGTTACCGCTACGTCATCTACAATCAGCGTCTGCGTCCGGCGGTGTTAAGCCAGGGCGTGACGCATTTTTATGAACCGCTCGATGCGGAACGCATGCATCGTGCGGCGCAGTGTCTGATTGGTGAAAATGATTTTACCTCGTTTCGTGCGGTGCAGTGTCAGTCCCGCACGCCGTGGCGTAACGTCATGCACATCAACGTCAGCCGTTTTGGCGCGTATGTGGTGGTGGATATCAAAGCCAATGCCTTTGTACATCATATGGTGCGGAATATTGTGGGCAGCCTGATGGAAGTGGGTGCCGGACACCAGCCGGAGAGCTGGATTGCAGACCTGCTGGCAGCGAAGGACAGAACGCTTGCGGCAGCCACGGCGAAAGCGGAAGGGTTGTATCTGGTCTCGGTAGACTATCCGGATCGGTTTGACCTGCCGAAACCGCCAATGGGTCCGCTGTTTTTAGCGGACTAAACAAAGGTGCAATTAAGGCTTAGACAATATGGACGTAATTCGTTTTTTGATTGATTTCATCCTGCATATTGATGTTCACCTGGCAGAGCTGGTCGCGCAGTATGGCGTCTGGGTTTATGCCATTCTGTTCCTCATTCTGTTTTGTGAAACCGGGCTGGTTGTAACCCCGTTCCTGCCGGGGGATTCCCTGCTGTTCGTTGCCGGGGCGTTATCGGCGCTGCCCACCAACGATCTGAACGTGCATCTTATGGTGGTGCTGATGGTGATTGCCGCCATCGTCGGTGATGCGGTCAACTACACGATTGGACGCGTATTCGGTGAGCGGTTATTCAGTAATCCGGATTCAAAAATTTTCCGTCGCAGCTATTTAGACAAAACTCATGCGTTTTATGAACGCCATGGCGGAAAAACCATTATCCTTGCGCGCTTTGTGCCTATTGTGCGCACATTTGCACCGTTTGTGGCGGGAATGGGGCATATGTCCTATCGTCATTTTGCCCTGTATAACGTTGCGGGGGCGCTGCTGTGGGTACTGCTGTTTACCTATGCAGGTTACCTGTTTGGCGATCTCCCGGTGGTTCAGGAAAATCTTAAGTTACTGATTGTAGCGATTATTGTGCTTTCCGTACTGCCGGGCGTTATCGAAATCATTCGTCACAAACGTGCGGCGGCAAAGCAAGCGAAGTAAATGCACACTGGCGGTTCGACCACTTTTTTATCCAAAGTTTCGGGCTGTTATGTTTTAATGTGCAACATTCATGGTCTGTTGGAGGCAAAAATGGCATTATTCGCCTCTTATAGCAAAACTGGCATACGACCAGGTTCAGGCAGAAAGGTTATCAATGAGCTGGATTGAACGAATTAAAAGCAACATTACCCCAACGCGTAAAGCGAGCATTCCTGAAGGGGTATGGACGAAGTGTGATAGCTGCGGCCAGGTTCTGTATCGCGCAGAGCTGGAGCGCAACCTTGAGGTGTGTCCGAAGTGTGACCACCATATGCGTATGTCGGCGCGCAACCGCCTGCATAGCCTGCTGGACGAAGGTTCTCTGGTAGAACTGGGCAGCGAGCTTGAGCCAAAAGACGTGCTGAAGTTCCGCGACTCCAAAAAATATAAAGATCGTCTGGCCTCCGCACAGAAAGAGACCGGCGAGAAAGACGCGCTGGTCGTCATGAAAGGCACCCTGCATGGGATGCCGGTTGTTGCCGCTGCGTTTGAGTTCTCCTTTATGGGCGGCTCAATGGGCTCCGTGGTCGGTGCGCGCTTCGTGCGTGCCGTTGAGCAGGCGCTGGAAGACAACTGTCCGCTGATCTGCTTCTCTGCCTCCGGCGGTGCGCGTATGCAGGAAGCGCTGATGTCCCTGATGCAGATGGCTAAAACCTCTGCAGCGCTGGCGAAGATGCAGGAGCGCGGTCTGCCGTACATCTCCGTGCTGACCGACCCAACCATGGGCGGCGTCTCCGCGAGCTTCGCGATGCTGGGCGACCTGAACGTCGCTGAGCCAAAAGCGCTGATCGGCTTTGCGGGTCCTCGCGTTATCGAGCAGACCGTTCGTGAAAAACTGCCGCCGGGCTTCCAGCGCAGTGAGTTCCTCATTGAGAAAGGCGCCATCGACATGATCGTCCGCCGTCCGGAAATGCGCCTGAAACTGGCGCGCATCCTGGCGAAGCTGATGAATCTGCCAGCGCCGAAACCGGATGAGCCGCGTGAAGGCGTGGTGGTACCGGATCAGGAACCCGAGGCCTGATAACTGAAAAGGGCAGGGCCGGTTGGCGCTGCCCTTTTGCTTTCTAATCTGTTAATGACAACCGGGCATTATGGAAAATAAAAGCATTCCCCAAGCCACGTCGCCCCTGGCCGCGTGGCTTTCTTATCTGGAAAACCTGCACAGTAAAACCATCGATATGGGGCTTGAGCGCGTAAGCCAGGTTGCCGCGCGTCTTGATGTGCTGAAACCGGCGCCTTTCGTGTTCACCGTCGCGGGAACCAACGGCAAAGGTACCACCTGCCGCACGCTGGAATCCGTCCTGATGGCGGCGGGCTACAGGGTCGGCGTGTACGGCTCGCCACATCTGGTACGCTACACCGAGCGGGTTCGTGTGCAGAACAGCGAGCTGCCGGAGTCGGCGCATACGGCATCGTTCGCGGAAATTGAAGCCGCACGCGGAGAGATCTCATTAACCTATTTTGAATACGGCACTCTGTCGGCCCTCTGGCTGTTTAAACAGGCGCAGTTGGATGTGGTGATCCTTGAGGTCGGTCTCGGCGGACGTCTTGATGCGACCAATATCGTGGATGCGGACGTGGCGGTGGTGACTTCCATCGCGCTGGATCATGTTGACTGGCTGGGGCCCGATCGTGAAAGTATCGGCCGTGAGAAGGCCGGTATTTTCCGGGCAAATAAACCTGCCGTGGTTGGCGAGCCGGATATGCCGCATACCATTGCTGACGTGGCGAAGGAGAAGGGCGCGCAGTTGCTGCGCCGCAGTGTTGACTGGCAGTATGAGGTTCAGGACAACGGCTGGCGCTTTAGCGATGCGCAGGGCGCACTCGACAACCTGCCGCTGCCCCAGGTGCCGCAGCCGAACGCAGCCACCGCGCTGGCGGCACTGCGCGCCAGCGGCCTCGTGGTCAGCGAACAGGCGATCCGCGAGGGCATACAAAACGCGATTCTGCCCGGACGTTTCCAGATTGTGAGCGAGTCACCGCGCCTGATTCTGGATGTGGCGCACAACCCCCATGCGGCGGCGTATCTCGCGGGACGTCTCAAATCGTTACCAAAAACCGGGCGCGTGCTGGCGGTTATCGGTATGCTTCATGATAAAGATATCGGCGGGACGCTGGCCTGCATGGAGAGTGTGGTCGATAGCTGGTATTGTGCTCCTCTGGAGGGGCCGCGCGGTGCGACGGCTGAGCAGCTGATGGAACATCTCGGCAAAGGCGCAATCTACAGTAGCGTGGCGCAGGCCTGGCATGCCGCGATGGCGGATGCTAAACCAGAAGATACCGTGCTGGTGTGTGGTTCATTCCACACGGTGGCACATGTCATGGAAGTGATGGACGCGGGGAGAACCGGTGGCGAGTAAGTTTCAGAACCGTTTAACAGGAACCATTGTGCTGGTCGCGCTCGGGGTGATTATTCTTCCCGGGCTGCTCGACGGGCAGAAAAAGCATTATCAGGATGAGTTTGCCGCGATTCCGCTGGTGCCGAAACCGGGTGACCGCGATGAGCCGGATATGCTGCCTGCGGCGACGCAGGCGCTGCCTGCCCAGCCACCGGAAGGCGCGGCGGAAGAGGTGCGCGCGGGTGATGCCGCCGCACCGTCGCTCGACCCGTCTCGCCTGGCGGCCACGAGCAACAGCGATATCGATCCTGTGCCGGTCGAGCAGCCTAAGCCGGTTGAAAAACCGAAGCCGGTTGAGAAGCCGCAGCCGAAACCGCAGCGTGATAAAGCGGCAGAACAGCTCGCCGCGGCGTCAGAGACGCCTCCGCCAGCAAAACCGACGCAGCAGGACGCTGCTGCCCCAACGGGTAAAGCCTATGTGGTGCAGCTCGGTGCATTGAAAAATGCTGATAAAGTCAACGAGGTCGTAAGCAAACTGCGCAGTGCGGGATATCGTGTTTACACTTCACCTTCCACGCCGGTGCAGGGTAAAATTACCCGTATCCTCGTGGGGCCAGAAGCGTCTAAAGACAAACTGAAAGGGTCGCTGGGTGAACTGAAGCAGATCTCCGGCCTGAGCGGTGTGGTGATGGGCTACAGCGCAAACTAAGTACGACCTGCTCCTTTAAGAGAGAGGCGATAAGCCACGGCGTTGAACATTTTTTCAGCGCCTTTTTTATTTACGCGCGGGAAGGAAATCCCTACGCAAACGTTTTCTTTTTCTGTTAGAATTCGCCCCGAACTGGATGACAGGGCGTTAAATCGTGGGACACATATGGTCTGGATTGATTACGCCATCATTGCGGTGATTGGTTTTTCCTGTCTGGTTAGCCTGATCCGTGGCTTTGTTCGTGAAGCGTTATCGCTGGTGACCTGGGGTTGTGCTTTCTTTGTCGCCAGTCATTACTACACTTACCTGTCTGTCTGGTTCACGGGCTTTGAAGATGAACTGGTCCGAAACGGAATTGCCATCGCGGTGCTGTTTATCGCAACGCTGATTGTCGGCGCTATCGTGAATTACGTGATAGGTCAGCTGGTCGAGAAAACCGGTCTGTCAGGAACGGACAGGGTGCTCGGGATCTGTTTCGGGGCATTACGAGGCGTGCTGATTGTGGCCGCGATCCTGTTCTTTCTGGATACCTTCACCGGGTTCTCCAAAAGTGAAGACTGGCAGAAATCGCAGCTCATTCCAGAGTTCAGCTTCATCATCAGATGGTTCTTTGACTATCTGCAAAGCTCGTCGAGTTTTTTGCCCAGGGCATAAACCCTGAGATGTGGCTTAACGAGGAAAAGACGAATGTGCGGTATTGTCGGTATCGCCGGTTTCATGCCGGTAAACCAGTCGATTTATGACGCGTTAACGGTGCTTCAGCACCGTGGGCAGGATGCTGCGGGTATCATCACCATTGATGCCAACAACTGCTTCCGTTTACGCAAGGCGAATGGCCTGGTAAACGATGTGTTTGAAGCCCGCCATATGCAGCGTCTGCAAGGTAATATGGGGATCGGTCACGTTCGTTATCCTACTGCTGGCAGTTCCAGCGCCTCTGAGGCACAGCCTTTCTACGTCAACTCACCGTATGGCATCACGCTTGCCCATAACGGCAACCTGACCAACGCTCATGAGCTGCGTAAGAAGCTGTTCGAAGAGAAACGTCGCCACATTAACACCACCTCTGATTCAGAAATCCTGCTCAATGTGTTCGCCAGCGAGCTGGATAACTTCCGTCACTACCCGCTGGAAGCAGACAATATCTTCGCTGCCATTGCCGCGACCAACCGCCAGATCCGCGGTGCGTACGCCTGCGTGGCGATGATCATCGGTCACGGCATGGTCGCCTTCCGCGATCCAAACGGCATTCGTCCGCTGGTGCTGGGCAAGCGCGACCTCGGCGATGGCCGTACCGAATATATGGTTGCCTCTGAGAGCGTGGCGCTGGATACCCTGGGCTTCGAATTCCTGCGCGACGTGGCGCCGGGCGAAGCGGTGTATATCACCGAGAAGGGCCAGCTGTTCACCCGTCAGTGTGCCGACAACCCGGTCAGCAACCCGTGCCTGTTTGAATACGTCTATTTTGCCCGTCCGGATTCGTTCATCGACAAGATTTCCGTCTACAGCGCGCGCGTCAATATGGGCACCAAGCTCGGCGAGAAGATTGCCCGCGAGTGGGACGATCTCGACATCGACGTGGTGATTCCTATCCCGGAAACCTCCTGCGATATCGCGCTGGAGATCGCCCGCATTCTGGATAAGCCATACCGTCAGGGCTTCGTGAAGAACCGCTACGTTGGCCGCACGTTTATCATGCCGGGGCAGCATCTGCGCCGTAAGTCCGTGCGCCGCAAGCTGAACGCCAACCGCGCGGAATTCCGCGATAAGAACGTTCTGCTGGTGGATGACTCCATTGTTCGTGGCACCACTTCTGAGCAGATTATCGAGATGGCCCGCGAAGCGGGTGCGAAGAAAGTCTATCTGGCCTCTGCTGCGCCGGAGATTCGCTTCCCGAACGTGTACGGTATTGATATGCCAACCGCCAACGAGTTGATCGCTCACGGCCGTGAAGTGGATGAAATTCGCCAGATCATCGGCGCTGATGGCCTGATTTTCCAGGACCTGAACGATCTCATCGACGCGGTACGTGCCGAGAACCCAGAAATTCAGCAGTTTGAATGCTCCGTGTTCAACGGTATTTACGTGACCAAAGACGTTGACCAGCAGTACCTCGACTATCTTGATTCACTGCGCAACGACGACGCCAAAGCCGTCCAGCTGCAGAACGATCTTGAAAGCTTAGAGATGCACAACGAAGGTTGATGCTCTGGCAGGTGAGGGCGTATGCCCTCACTTGCAACTCCCCGGAAAATCCTGCACAGTCTGCCCTGAAATCAGTAAGGGCGAAAATCATGAAACGACTCATAGTTGGGCTCAGCGGCGCCAGCGGCGCGATTTACGGCGTACGTTTGTTACAGGTTCTGCGTAACGTGGCGGACGTCGAAACCCATCTGGTGATGAGCCAGGCGGCGCGGCAGACCCTCTCACTGGAAACCGAACTCTCCCTGCGCGATGTTCAGGCGCTGGCGGATGTCGTTCACGATGCCCGTGATATCGCTGCCAGCATCTCCTCAGGCTCGTTTAAAACAGCCGGCATGGTTATCCTGCCCTGTTCAATTAAAACGCTCTCCGGCATTGTGAATAGCTATACGGACACCCTGGTGACGCGCGCGGCGGATGTGGTGCTGAAGGAGCGGCGTCCTCTGGTGCTGTGCGTGCGGGAAACGCCGCTGCACCTGGGCCATCTTCGCTTAATGACGCAGGCTGCGGAGCTGGGCGCGGTCATCATGCCGCCGGTACCCGCGTTCTACCATCGCCCGCAAACGCTGGACGACGTCATTAACCAGACGGTTAACCGGGTGCTCGATCAGTTTGACATCGACCTGCCCGACGATCTCTTCACCCGCTGGCAGGGTGCCTGAATCTGTGCACAAACCAGGTGCATGAAAAGACAAGTTGCCCTGTTTCAGGGCAATTATGCAACGGCGATCATATCCTCGACATTTAATTCGTTTTTTCCCTTTTTCTCTCTCCGGTTCGTTCGGCAGACCTGCTATCTTTCACCATTAAGGCAATATCGCAACGTTTTATTAACATATTTAACGTCGAAGTTTTGACCAGACGGCAATGTGGCATAAGACCTGCAAGATGAAGCCTGCAACACAACACACAACACAATACATAATAAAATCACGGTACTTGAGGGTAAATGTATGAAGAAGACGGTTCTGGCTCTGTCTTTGCTCGTGGGGTTAAGTGCGGCAGCAGGTAGCTACGCAGCGCTTCCACAGACGGTTCGTATCGGTACAGACGCAACCTATGCGCCATTCTCTTCCAAGGATGCGAAAGGCGATTTCGTGGGGTTTGATATCGATCTGGGTAATGAGATGTGCAAACGCATTGCGGTGAAATGCACATGGGTGGGCAGCGACTTTGACGCGTTAATCCCGTCGCTGAAAGCCAAGAAAATCGACGCCATTATCTCTTCTCTCTCCATCACCGAAAAACGTCAGCAGGAGATTGCCTTCTCTGACAAGCTCTACGCCGCGGATTCTCGCCTGATTGCGCCAAAAGGCTCCCCGATTAAGCCCACCATCGACTCGCTGAAAGGCAAGCATGTCGGCGTGCTTCAGGGCTCGACGCAGGAAGGCTATGCCAATGCTAACTGGCGTGAGAAGGGCGTAGACGTGGTGGCCTATCAGAACCAGGATCTGATTTACTCTGACCTGGCGGCAGGCCGTCTGGATGCGGCATTCCAGGATGAAGTCGCCGCGAGCGAAGGCTTCCTGAAGCAGCCTGCGGGCAAAGAATTCGCGTTTGCAGGCCCGTCGGTGAAAGACAAAAAGTACTTTGGTGACGGCACCGGGATTGGCCTGCGTAAGGATGATACCGAGCTGAAAGCCGCCTTTGACAAAGCCTTTGCGGAGCTGCGTAAAGACGGTACTTACGACAAACTGGCGAAGAAATACTTCGACTTCAACGTATACGGTGAATAACACCTGGCGGTAACGCACTGTAACGGTGCGTTACGGGAGCGGTTGACCCAATACGGTGCATATGTTGCACCGTATTGGATCGCTTTGTGCATACTTACGCATTTATAATGCAAAAATTCCCGCCTGAAAGGCATTAATCTTTGCCTGACTGAGGGGATTAATGGCACATTAGCACCACCCCGTCGTCGTAAAAATCCCGTATGAAGACAGTTTGTTGAGGACAAATATGAAAAAACTCGTGTTGTCATTATCACTGGTACTGGCCTTTTCCAGCGCCACCGCGGCATTCGCAGCCATTCCGCAGAAAATTCGCATTGGTACCGATCCAACCTATGCGCCGTTCGAATCGAAGAATTCAAAGGGTGAACTGGTCGGTTTTGACATCGATCTGGCCAATGAGTTGTGCAAACGCATCAAAGCACAGTGTACCTACGTTGAGAACCCGCTGGATGCGCTAATCCCGTCCCTGAAAGCGAAAAAAATCGACGTAATTATGTCCTCCCTCTCCATCACCGAAAAACGCCAGCAGGAGATTGCCTTCACCGACAAACTCTACGCGGCCGATTCACGTCTGGTGGTGGCGAAATCGTCTGACATTCAGCCAACGCTGGAGTCGCTGAAGGGTAAACGCGTGGGCGTGCTGCAGGGCACTACCCAGGAAACCTACGGTAACGAACACTGGGCACCGAAGGGGATTGAAATTGTCTCCTATCAGGGCCAGGAAAATATCTACGCTGACCTGACGGCAGGCCGAATTGATGCCGCATTCCAGGATGAAGTCGCGGCAAGCGAAGGCTTCCTGAAAACGCCGGTCGGTAAAGATTACAAGTTTGGTGGCCCGTCCATTAAGGACGTTAAGCTGTTTGGTGTGGGCACCGGTATGGGCCTGCGCAAAGAAGACAACGAACTGCGTGAGGCGCTGAACAAAGCGTTCGCTGAAATGCGCGCTGACGGCACGTACGACAAGCTGGCGAAAAAGTACTTTGATTTTAATGTTTACGGCGGCTAATCGCCCCGTCATATAACGTGCGGCCCCTCCCACGGCGGGAGGGGAAAAGACACGGTTCCACCACTCACGATACGACAGGGCTCGCGGTATGCTGTACGGATTTTCTGGCGTTATTTTACAGGGCGCGCTTGTCACCCTTGAGCTGGCTATCAGCTCCGTGGTGCTGGCGGTGCTGATAGGTCTGGCAGGCGCAGGGGCGAAGCTTTCGGCTAACAAACCGCTGGCGCTGATCTTTGAAGGCTACACCACGCTTATTCGCGGCGTTCCCGATCTGGTGCTGATGCTGCTTATCTTTTACGGTCTGCAGATTGCGCTGAACAGCGTGACGGACGCGATGGGCATGGGACAAATTGATATCGACCCAATGGTGGCCGGTATTATTACCCTCGGTTTTATCTACGGCGCCTACTTCACCGAAACCTTCCGCGGTGCTTACATGGCCGTGCCGAAAGGTCACATTGAGGCGGCAACCGCATTTGGTTTTACCTCATCACAAACGTTTCGCCGGATTATGTTCCCGGCCATGATGCGCTATGCGCTTCCGGGCATCGGCAACAACTGGCAGGTTATCCTCAAAGCGACAGCGCTGGTCTCGCTGCTCGGTCTGGAAGACGTCGTGAAAGCGACTCAACTGGCGGGCAAGAGTACCTGGGAGCCGTTCTACTTTGCGGTGGTCTGTGGCGTGATTTATCTGGTCTTTACGACCGTCTCCAATGGTGTGCTGCTTCTGCTCGAGCGTCGCTACTCCGTGGGTGTGAAGAGGGCTGACCTGTGATTGAGATTATTCAGGAATACTGGAAATCGCTGCTGTGGACGGATGGCTACCGCTTTACCGGCGTGGCGATTACGCTCTGGCTGCTGATCTCCTCCGTGGTAATGGGCGGAATTCTGGCGGTGTTTCTCGCCATTGGCCGCGTGTCGAACAATAAATTTATCCAGTTCCCGATCTGGCTGTTCACCTACGTCTTTCGCGGTACGCCGCTGTACGTGCAGCTGCTGGTGTTCTACTCGGGGATGTACACGCTTGAGATCGTAAAAGGCACTGAGATGCTGAATGCGTTCTTCCGCAGCGGTCTGAACTGTACGGTGCTGGCGTTGACGCTCAACACCTGCGCCTACACCACCGAGATTTTCGCGGGGGCAATTCGCTCTGTCCCTTACGGTGAGATTGAAGCCGCGCGGGCCTACGGCTTCTCGTCGGTGAAACTGTACCGCTGCATCATTCTGCCGTCGGCCTTGCGTATCGCGTTACCGGCGTACAGTAACGAAGTGATTTTGATGCTGCACTCGACCGCGCTTGCCTTTACCGCGACGGTGCCGGATCTGCTTAAAATCGCGCGCGATATTAACTCCGCGACCTATCAGCCGTTTACCGCATTTGGCATTGCGGCGGTGCTCTATTTAATTATCTCTTATGTTCTGATTAGCCTGTTCCGTAAGGCTGAAAAACGCTGGTTGCAGCATATAAAACCTTCTTCGACGCACTGAGAAAGATGATGGCTGAGAACAAATTAAACGTTATTGATTTGCACAAACGCTACGGCGAACATGAAGTGCTGAAAGGGGTGTCGCTGCAGGCAAACGCGGGCGACGTGATCAGTATCATCGGCTCATCCGGCTCGGGTAAAAGTACCTTCCTGCGCTGCATTAACTTCCTGGAAAAGCCGAGCGAAGGCTCGATTGTGGTGAGCGGGCAGAACATCAACCTGGTGCGTGACAAAGACGGCCAGCTGAAGGTGGCCGATAAGCACCAGCTGCGTCTGCTGCGTACGCGTCTGACGATGGTGTTCCAGCATTTTAACCTCTGGAGCCACATGACGGTGCTGGAGAACGTGATGGAAGCGCCGGTTCAGGTGCTTGGCCTGAGCAAGCATGAAGCCCGCGAGCGCGCGGTGAAATACCTGGCAAAAGTGGGCATCGACGAGCGCCAGCAGATGAAATACCCGGTGCATCTCTCCGGCGGTCAGCAGCAGCGTGTCTCCATCGCGCGCGCGCTGGCGATGGAGCCCGAGGTGCTGCTGTTCGACGAACCGACCTCCGCGCTCGACCCGGAACTCGTTGGCGAAGTGCTGCGCATCATGCAGAAGCTGGCTGAAGAGGGCAAAACGATGGTGGTGGTGACGCACGAGATGGGCTTTGCCCGTAACGTCTCGAACCACGTGATTTTCCTGCATCAGGGAAAAATTGAAGAACAGGGGCACCCGGACGAGGTGCTGGCGAACCCACAAAGCCCGCGTTTGCAGCAGTTCCTTAAAGGCTCCCTGAAGTAAGAGGGCATCAGACCGCAGTGCAGGCCAATCGCCCGGTGGCGCTTCGCTTACCGGGCCTAACGGGCTGGATGTTCTCCCTCTCCCTGTGGGAGAGGGTCGGGGTGAGGGCATCAGACCGCAGTGCAGCCTAATCGCCCGGTGGCGCTTCGCTTACCGGGCCTACTAATTCCGTTGTCGGCCGGCATATTCCAGCCGGTACACCCAGTCGTCATAGCGCACGCCGTCAATCTCATACGCTTTTTCCAGCACCTGCATACGCACAAAACCGGCTTTCTCCAGCACCCGCACCGACCCACCGTTGTCCGCCAGCACGTACGCGTTAATCGCCTTCACGCCGGTCTGGTTGAACGCATAATCACACACCGCGCGCAGCGCCTCGCTGGCGATACCTTTCCCTTGCGCGGCAGGCACAACCGTATAGCCGATATCCGCCTCTTCACGATTCTCTGCGCTGATTTGCAGGCCGATATCGCCCAGCGGCGTATCATCATCCCGGGCGCGAATAACAAACACATGAGCAGCAGCGAGTCGCGCGGCAAACACGCGTCGGGTCTCTTTTTCCGGGGCGATGGCGGCCATATAGCGCATGATGGCGCGATCTTCACGCAGCGAGCGGAAGAAGGCCCAGTCAGAGGGTTCGAAAGGGGTGAGGTGAAGCCGGGGTGTGGTGATGGTTGCCATTGTGACGCCATATCTTCGGGAAATGGCCTGTCACTGTACCATATTCACCGCACCACATCCCCAAGCGCCTCTTCTAATTCATACCAGCGGAACGCAAACCCGGCCGCTTCCAGCCGTTTTGGAAGCGCTCTCTGTCCGCCTAATACCAGAACAGACGCTTCACCCATCAGCAGACGAATGACCGTGGCAGGCACGCGCAAAATTGCCGGACGGTGCAGGGCATGTCCCAGCGCGTGGGCAAACTGTTCATTACGCACCGGATACGGCGCAACCATATTGAACGGCCCGCGCAGATCGTTATCCAGCAGCCACAGAATCCCGTTGACCATATCGTCGATATGGATCCAGGCCATATACTGACGGCCATTACCAATGGGGCCCCCGAGTCCGAGCCTGAAAGGGGGAAGCATCTTCGCCAGGATGCCGCCTTTCGGTGCCAGAACGACACCGGTCCGCAGCAGGCAGACGCGGGTTCGATCGCTTTGCGCCGCACTGGCGATACGCTCCCACTGGGCGCAGAGTTTGTGGGTAAACTCGTTATGGGGCGGCTCTTCCTCGGTCACCACCACCTCGCCAAGATCGCCGTAATAGCCCACGGCGGAACCCGAAATCAGCACGGAAGGCGGCGTGTGGCTGTTGCGGATCAGCTCGACCAGCTTTTCGGTGATGTTCCACCGGCTGCTGCATAACAGCTGTTTTTGCTCTTCCGTCCAGCGCTTATCGGCGATGGGTTCACCCGCGAGGTTAATGACGGCGTCGAAGCCGTCCAGATTTTGCTGATCGGCCAGATTTTTCCAGATATCGACACCCGCCCCCAGCACCTGACGCGCTTTCTCCGGGCTGCGCGTCACGACGGTAATGTCGTGATGCAAGGCCTGCAGACGCGCAATGAGGTGACGACCAATCAGGCCTGTACCGCCGGTCAGCAAAATCTTCATACAACCTCCAGGTTTACGCCTGGCGCCGCCAGCTTAACGTCATGGAGACGGAATCGGCGTAGCGCAGGGCGTGAAGTTTATCGATCTCAACTTCAGCATAAGTGACCCAGTGATGTTCGCGTGCGATATCGAGCACATCCTGAGTTAATTTTTCCAGCAGAGAGAAGCGGTTATTCTCCACAAACTGGATAATGTTCTTGGTGATTGTGCGATAGTTCAGCGCGTCATTGATATCTTCGCTGGCGCGCGCTTTGTCTGCGGGATAGTGAATCACCACGTTAATGACAATATCCTGACGGTTGGCGATCTCTTCCTCTTTGATACCGATAAAGGTACGCAGGCGTAAATTTTTTATACGAATAATGGCGTCTGGCTGTGACATTGCAGGTCTTCTCCGTGTCAGTATTTCCTGCCCATAATACATGAGTGCCTCACCGGCACCCAGCCTCATACCGGGTTAAATTTGCTGGATTTTTTGCATCGCCCGCTCGGTCGCCGGGCGGGTTCGGATGCGCTCGAACCAGTTGTTTACCGCCGGGTAAGAGGCCAGGTCAATTCGGTGTTTTTCATGCGTATTCACCCATGGCCAGCAGGCGATATCGGCAATACTGTAATGATCGCCTCCGAGCCACGGCGTTTTCTTCAGCCGACGGTTCAGAACGTCATAGAGCCGCTGCGTCTCGACCTGATAGCGTTCTATCGCGTAAGGAATGGGCTGCGGGGCGTAAGCGGTAAAGTGATGATTTTGACCCAGCATGGGGCCCAGCCCGCTCGCCTGCCAGAAAAGCCACTGCAGGGTATGGTGACGCTCACGCAGCTCGCCGCTCAGCAGCTTGCCGGTTTTCTCTGCCAGATAGAGCAAAATTTCACCGGATTCAAACAGGCTCAACGGTCTGCCCCCGTCCGCTGGCTGGTTATCAATAATGGCCGGGATTTTATTGTTCGGCGAGATAGCCAGAAAAAGAGGGCTGAACTGTTCGCCTTTGCTGATATCCACGCGAATGATCCTATAATCCAGCTCGGCTTCTTCAAGAAAGAGGGTGATCTTATGGCCGTTTGGGGTAGGGGCGTAATAAAGGTCGATCATTCTCAACTCCTGTCCATGCGAAGAGTGGTGCCATGACAAATGAGTATAGGTGGTTGTTGTAAATCGTGAGTTTTCATCAAGTGACAGCGAGGCAAAGAGATTATATGTTGAGTAAAAACCGATCAGCCTATGAGGATGTTATGAACCAGCCCGTCATCACGTTGTGGTCCGATGCGAACTTCTTTTCCCCCTATGTTATGAGCGTATACGTTGCGCTGGCCGAAAAAGGGCTCACCTTTACGCTGAAGACCGTTGATCTTGACGGTGGTGAGCATCTTAAACCGCAGTGGCAGGGCTACGATCTGACCCGACGCGTGCCGGTGCTGGAGATTGATGGATTTGCCCTGAGCGAATCGTCGGCGATCGATGAGTATCTGGAAGATCGGTTCGCCCCCCCGGAGTGGGAACGTATCTATCCTCACGATCTGCAAAAGCGCGCCCGGGCGCGGCAGATCCAGGCGTGGCTGCGAAGCGATCTGGTGCCGATTCGCGTCGAACGCTCCACGGACGTTGTGTTTGCCGGGGTGAAAAAGCCACCTCTCAGCGCAGAAGGTGCAGAAAGCGCGCAGAAGCTGATTGAAACCGCCACCTCGCTGCTCGCCCATGGCAACCCAAACCTGTTCGGCGAGTGGTGCATTGCCGATGCCGATCTGGCGTTGATGTTAAACCGCCTGATCCTCAACGGTGATGAGGTGCCGCAGCTGCTGGTGGATTATGCCGCGTTCCAGTGGCAGCGTGCCTCCGTGCAGCGCTATGTGGCACTCTCGGCTAAGCGCGCGGGCTGATAAGCCCTGCCGCTTCAGGTATGATGGGGGCAGTCTGTTTTCCCGAGGAGTGACTGATGAAACTGATGTTTGCGTCGGATATCCATGGATCGCTGCCCGCAACCGAGCGTGTCCTTTCCCTGTTTGCACAAAGCGGTGCGCAGTGGCTGATTATTTTGGGCGACGTGTTGAATCACGGCCCGCGCAACGCGCTGCCGGAGGGCTATGCCCCTGCGCAGGTCGCGGAAAAACTCAACCAGTTCGCCTCGCGCATCATTGCCGTTCGCGGCAACTGCGACAGCGAAGTGGACCAGATGCTGCTGCATTTCCCCCTTACCGCTCCGTGGCAACAGGTGCTGCTTGAACAACACCGCCTGTTCCTGACCCACGGGCATCTTTTCAGCCCGGATAATCTTCCGGCCCTCGCGGCTGGCGATGTCCTGGTTTACGGTCATACTCATATTCCGGTTGCGGAAAAACGCGGTGAGATTTATCACTTTAATCCGGGCTCGATCAGCATCCCAAAAGGCGGGTATCCTGCGAGCTACGGCATGCTGGAAGGAAATACCCTGAGCGTTATCGCACTTAATGATCAGCAAGTTATTGCGCAGGTAGCGATTAATCCGTAAGTTACACCTCAACTGCAAACGCGCCGAAAGAGCGCTTAGAAGAGAAGGTTTCCCGATGGTGGAGCAGAGTCATTTGGCAAGTACAGAGTGGGTTGACATTGTCAACGAAGAGAATGAAGTGATCGCGCAGGCCAGCCGCGAGCAAATGCGTGCGGAGCGCCTGCGTCACCGTGCGACATATATCGTTGTGCATGACGGTATGGGTAAAATTCTGGTTCAGCGCCGCACGGACACGAAAGATTTTCTCCCGGGTATGCTGGATGCTACTGCAGGTGGCGTCGTCCAGGCGGATGAAGTGCTGCTGGATTCCGCGCGTCGTGAAGCGGAAGAAGAGTTAGGCATTGCCGGTGTGCCGTTTGCCGAGCACGGGCAGTTCTACTTCGAGGATGAACACTGTCGCGTCTGGGGCGGGCTGTTTAGCTGCGTCTCTCACGGCCCGTTCGCCCTGCAGGAAGAAGAAGTCAGCGAAGTGAACTGGATGACGCCGGAGGAGATTACCGCGCGCTGCGACGAGTTCACGCCGGATTCGTTAAAAGCGCTGGCGCTGTGGATGACCCGCAACGCCAATAACGAATCGACCAAATCAGAGAAAGAGGAAGAGGCTGAGTAAGCTTCAGCAACTCTCTCTCAGACACAGACTGGACGCGATGGGTTTTTGATCGCGCCAGTCTCCGCCATTCAGGCGCTCCAGTAACGCTTTCCCGGCTTCAATTCCAATCTTACGATGCGGCACCGCCATGGTCGTCAGCGGCGGCTGACAGACGCGGCTCACGTCGCTATCGCCAAAACCTACCACCGCCAGATCGTCCGGCACTTTGATTCGCCTGCGCTGGCACTCGTACAGCGCGCCGCAGGCCAGCTCGTCAGAGACGCACACCAGCGCATCCAGCTCCGGCCAGGCCAGCAGGAACTCGGGCAGCTGCGCCGCGCCGGTCGAGAAGCTCGGCGGCATCGCCGCGTTAATGACCCGGTTCGGCGACATATGGTGGCGAAGCATGGCTTTGTACCAGCCCTGCAGATGCTGCTGGAAAATCCACTGCTCCTGGTTGGCACACAGCAGGCCAATATTCTGATAGCCGCGCTTAATGACCATCTCCGTGAGCTCATACATGGCCGCCACGTTATCAATCCCGATATTCATATCAATCGGATCGGCGCGCATGGCGCCCATCTCCATCACCGGAATTGAGGCGTTTTTCAGCCAGTGGCGAACAGTGTCGGTATGTTCAACGCTGAGCAGGATAGCGGCGGCAATGTTCGACGCCAGCAGCGTCTCCAGCAGTTTCTCCTCCTGCTCAAGACGATGCTGGGACTCAGCCAACATGATCTGATACCCGGCAGGTTGCAGCACCTGCTGTAGCCCGGCGAACATCTCAGAGCAGCCTGCTTCGGAGAGGTTGGGCACCACCATGGCTATCGTCCATGACGACGCCGAGGCCAGGGCACTGGCGGCAAGATTAGGCATATAACCCAGTTCCTGCACGGCAGCTTCAATTTTTTCTCGTAGTTTATCGGAAACCTGTTCGGGCGTGCGAAGCGCACGGGACACGGTCATCGTGCCCACACCGGCAAGCTGTGCGACATCGGCGAGTGTCACTTTACCAGTACTGCGCCGTTTTCGGATTAGAGACATACACCTTCCTGCTGACCAGACGCGTTCTTATTTTCCTTCGTTTCACGTGACAGGCAGTATACGCCTTAAATCCCTTTTGTTGCTGTGATTTAGCAACGTGATTGCAATTTGATAGCGCTATCACATTTCTGCATGATAACCATTGGTAGCGCTATCTTTGTGATCGCGATCGCAGTCAATCAGTGATGCGTTGAATAAAGTTTGCTCATCTTAAGCGTGTCGCGGGAGTGAAAAGTGCTCAAAAAATGGATATATGATACAACCATCACGCTGCAGGAGAGCGTGGAAGACTGGCCGCAGGCGCTGGAGCTGTGCGCGAAGCCGCTGCTGGATTTGCAGGTGATTGAGCCTGAATACGTCACGGCCATCATCCAGCAGCACCACACGTTAGGACCTTATTATGTGCTGGCACCAGGGCTGGCGATGCCGCATGCGCGGCCGGAGGAAGGCGCCAAAGGACTGGGGTTGTCGTTATTAAAACTAAAACAGGGCGTCTCGTTTGGTGCCGGTGAGTTTGACCCTGTCGACGTCATTATTATGCTCGCGGCACCGGACAAACATAGCCATATCGAAATGATATCCGCACTCGCAGAATTATTTTCCAGCGACGAGGATATGGAGAAACTGCATCAGGCGAATACCCTGGAGGAAATTAAAACGATTATTAACCGCTTCTGATTTAATTCTGTAATCCGGTTTTTCACAACATTACGCGTCAGCGTGATGGGGCGTACTCTACTCAAAATAAGGGGACAACAATGAAAATCATGGCTATTTGCGGTTCTGGCCTGGGCAGTAGTTTTATGGTCGAAATGAATATTAAAAAGGTGCTCAAAAAGCTGGAGATTGAAGCTGAGGTTGAACACTCCGATCTCTCCTCAGCCACGCCGGGCGCGGCCGATCTGTTCGTGATGGCAAAAGACATTGCCGCAAGCGCCAGCGTGCCGGAAAGCCAGCTGGTAGTGATCAACAACATCATCGACATCAACGAACTTGAAGCGCAGCTGCGCGGCTGGTTCGAAAGACAATAACCCTGATAAGGCGAGGTGGATATGTTTATCCTTGAAACGCTGAATTTCGTTGTTGATATTTTAAAAGTCCCTTCGGTGCTGGTGGGTTTAATTGCGTTAATCGGTCTGGTTGCGCAGAAAAAAGCGTTTTCCGACGTGGTGAAAGGGACCATTAAAACCATCCTGGGCTTTATTGTACTGGGCGGCGGCGCCACGGTGCTGGTCGGGTCATTAAATCCCTTAGGCGGTATGTTTGAACATGCCTTTACTATCCAGGGCATTATTCCAAACAATGAAGCGATCGTGTCCATTGCACTGGAAAAATACGGTGCAGCGACCGCGCTGATTATGGCCTTCGGGATGGTGGCGAATATTATCGTCGCCCGCTTTACCCGCCTGAAGTATATCTTCCTGACCGGACACCACACGTTTTATATGGCGTGCATGATTGGCGTGATCCTGACGGTGGCGGGCTTTGAGGGCGTGGGGCTGGTCTTTACCGGGTCGCTGATACTTGGCCTGATCATGGCTTTCTTCCCGGCGATTGCGCAGCGCTACATGAAGCGTATTACCGGCAACGATGAGATTGCCTTCGGCCACTTCGGCACGCTGGGCTACGTGCTGTCCGGCTGGATTGGCAGCAAGGTCGGCAAAGGATCCCGCTCAACGGAAGAGATGAACCTGCCGAAGAACCTGAGCTTCCTGCGCGACAGCTCGATCTCCATCTCACTGACTATGATGATTATCTACCTGATCATGGCGGTGAGCGCCGGGCGCGAGTACGTCGAGGCCACCTTCAGCGCCGGCCAGAACTACCTCGTCTACGCCATCATCATGGCGATCACCTTCGCGGCGGGGGTGTTCATCATTCTGCAGGGCGTACGCCTGATTCTGGCGGAAATCGTTCCGGCCTTTACCGGCTTCTCGGAAAAACTGGTGCCGAACGCGCGTCCTGCGCTGGACTGCCCGGTGGTCTATCCCTATGCGCCTAACGCGGTGCTGATTGGCTTCCTGTTCAGCTTCCTCGGCGGGATTGTGGGGTTGTTCATCTGCGGTCAGTTTAGCTGGGTGCTGATCCTCCCGGGCGTGGTGCCGCACTTCTTCACCGGCGCAACGGCGGGCGTGTTCGGTAACGCCACCGGCGGACGTCGCGGGGCAATGATTGGCGCCTTTGCCAACGGCCTGCTGATTACCTTCCTGCCGGTCCTGCTGCTACCGGTACTGGGCGCCATTGGTTTTGCGAACACCACCTTCTCTGACGCCGACTTCGGCGCGGTCGGGATTGTCCTCGGCAACCTGGCGCGCTTCCTGTCGCCGCTGGCCATCACCGGGCTGGTCGTGGCGCTGTTCGCGCTGCTGGTGGCGTACAACGTCTTCGCGAAAAACAAACCTGCCGGCGGTAACGCGCAGGAAAACACCGGAGCCAAATCATGAATGAGAAAGAGATAACCGAACTCGCGCGTCAGATCCGTCTTGAGACGCTGAAATCCCTGACGCAGCTGGGCTTTGGCCACTACGGGGGCAGCATGTCGGTGGTAGAAACCCTGGCCGTGCTGTACGGCGCGGTGATGAAAATCGACCCGGCGGATCCGGACTGGCCGGAGCGCGACTACTTTGTTCTGTCGAAAGGTCATGCGGGTCCGGCGCTCTACAGCACGCTGGCGATCAAGGGATACTTCCCGACAGAAGAGCTGAGCACGCTGAACCAGAACGGCACGCGCCTGCCCAGCCACCCGGACCGCCTGAAAACGCGCGGCGTGGACGCCACTACCGGTTCGCTGGGGCAGGGGATTTCCATCGCGGGCGGTATGGCGCTGTCGCACAGGCTGGCCGGGCGACCGAATCGGGTCTTCTGCATCGTCGGCGACGGCGAGCTGAACGAAGGGCAGTGCTGGGAGGCGTTTCAGTTTATCGCCCACCATCGCCTGAACAACCTGACGGTATTTGTCGACTGGAACAAACAGCAGCTCGACGGCGAGCTGGACGAGATCATCAGCGCGTTTGACCTGGAGGGCAAATTCCGCGCCTTTGGCTTTGACGTGGCGACGGTGAAGGGGGACGACATTCCGGGTCTGCTGGCAGTGACATCACGCATCCCGGCAGCCGATGCGCGTCCGTTAGTCGTCATCCTCGACAGCATCAAAGGCCAGGGGGTGCCGTATCTGGAGCAGCTCAGTAACTCACACCACCTGCGATTGACCGCAGAGAGCAAAGCGGCCCTCAACGAGACGATTCGCCAACTGGAGGCTTCACATGATTAAGGTTGCACCGGCAGGACAGAAAGACGCCGTTGAGATGCGTAAGGTCTACGCTGGCTTCGTGGCAAAACAGATTGAGGCCGGAAGTGACATCATTGCGCTCGAAGCAGACCTGATGAGCTCGATGGCGATGGACGGCGTAGCGCGAGATTATCCGCAGCACGTGATTAACTGCGGCATTATGGAGGCCAACGTCATTGGCACGGCAGCCGGGCTGTCGCTGACCGGACGTAAACCGTTCGTGCACACCTTCACCGCGTTTGCCAGCCGTCGCTGCTTTGACCAGCTGTTTATGTCCCTGGACTATCAGCGCAACAACGTGAAGGTGATTGCCTCGGACGCGGGCGTGACGGCCTGCCACAACGGCGGAACGCATATGTCGTTTGAGGATATGGGCATCGTGCGCGGTCTGGCGCACTCAGTGGTGCTCGAAGTCACCGATGCGGTGATGTTTGATGACGTGCTGCGCCAGCTTATCGATCTCGACGGCTTCTACTGGGTGCGGACCATCCGTAAGCAGGCGCCGAGCGTCTATGCCCCGGGCTCCACCTTCACCATCGGAAAAGGCAACGTGCTGCGCGAGGGGAGCGATATCACCCTGATTGCCAACGGCATCATGGTGGCGGAAGCGCTGGAAGCCGCTCGCCAGCTTGAGCAGGAGGGCGTCAGCGCGGCGGTCATCGATATGTTTACCCTGAAGCCCATCGACCGGATGCTGGTGAAAAACTACGCCGAGAAAACCGGGCGCATCGTCACCTGTGAAAACCACAGCATTCACAACGGCCTGGGGTCGGCGGTGGCGGAAGTGCTGGTGGAAACCTGCCCGGTGCCGATGCGGCGGGTGGGCGTCAAGGAGCGCTACGGTCAGGTAGGGACGCAGGATTTCCTGCAGAAGGAGTATGGCCTGACGGCACATGACATTGTATCGGCGGCGCGCGAACTGCTGTAAATAAAAAAGGCGACCGGTTTAGTGGTCGCCTTTCTTGCCGGATGGCGCTTCGCTTATCCGGCCTACAAAACCGTAGGCCCGGTAAGCGCTAGCGCCACCGGGCTTTTTAGCTTACTGCTGCTGCTGTGAAGACTGAATCGCGGTCAGCGCGATGGTGTAGACGATATCGTCTACCAGTGCGCCACGAGACAGGTCGTTCACAGGTTTGCGCATGCCCTGCAGCATTGGCCCGATGGAGATCAGGTCGGCAGAACGCTGTACCGCTTTGTAGGTGGTGTTACCGGTGTTCAGATCCGGGAAGATGAACACGGTAGCGCGACCAGCAACCGGTGAGTTCGGCGCTTTGGATTTCGCAACGTCAGCCATGACCGCGGCGTCGTACTGCAGCGGGCCGTCGATCATCAGATCAGGACGTTTTTCCTGCGCAATACGGGTCGCTTCACGCACTTTCTCTACGTCGCTACCTGCACCTGAGGTGCCGGTGGAGTAGGAGAGCATCGCCACGCGCGGCTCGATACCGAAAGCGGTCGCGGAGTCTGCGGACTGGATAGCGATCTCAGCCAGCTGCTCTGCGGTTGGATCCGGGTTGATCGCGCAGTCGCCGTAAACGTAAACCTGTTCAGGCAGCAGCATGAAGAACACAGAAGACACCAGAGAGCTGCCTGGCGCAGTTTTGATCAGCTGCAGCGGTGGACGGATGGTGTTCGCCGTGGTGTGAACCGCACCGGAAACCAGGCCGTCAACTTCGTCCTGCTCCAGCATCAGCGTGCCCAGCACCACGTTGTCTTCCAGCTGCTCACGCGCAACGGCTTCGGTCATGCCCTTGCTCTTACGCAGCTCAACCAGACGGGCAACGTAGCTTTCGCGAACCACTTCAGGGTCAACGATTTCGATGCCTGCGCCCAGCTCAACGCCCTGAGAGGCCGCTACGCGGTTGATCTCATCCGGGTTACCCAGCAGCACACAGGTCGCGATGCCGCGCTCTGCACAGATAGCAGCCGCTTTAACGGTACGTGGTTCGTCGCCTTCTGGCAGAACAACGCGTTTGCCTGCTTTACGCGCCAGCTCGGTCAGCTGGTAACGGAATGCTGGCGGAGACAGACGGCGGCTGCGCTCGGAGGTCGCGGTCAGGGATTCGATCCAGTCTGCGTTGATGTAGCCCGCAACGTATTCCTGAACTTTCTCGATACGCTCGTGGTCATCAACCGGCACTTCCAGGTTGAAGCTCTGCAGGCTCAGGGAGGTCTGCCAGGTGTTGGTGTTCACCATGAAGACCGGCAGGCCGGTAGCGAACGCGCGTTCGCACAGCTTGCTGACGCGTGGGTCCATCTCGTAGGCACCGGTCAGCAGGATCGCACCGATTTCCACGCCGTTCATTGCGGCCAGACAGGCTGCAACCAGAACGTCAGGACGGTCTGCGGAAGTCACCAGCAGGGAACCTGCGCGGAAGTGTTCCAGCATGTGCGGAATGCTACGCGCACAGAAGGTCACGGACTTCACGCGACGGGTGTTGATGTCGCCTTCGTTAATCACGGTCGCGTTCAGGTGACGCGCCATGTCGATTGCACGGGTGGCAATCAGATCGAAGCTCCATGGCACCGCGCCCAGTACTGGCAGCGGGCTGGATTCCTGCAGCTTAGCCGGGTCAACTTTGATGACTTTCGCTTTGGACGAGTCGTCGAAGATCTCGGACAGGTCAGGGCGAGTACGGCCCTGCTCATCCACTGGCGCGTTCAGCTTGTTGACGATCACGCCGGTGATGTTGGTATTTTTCGCGCCGCCGAAGCTGCTGCGCGTCAGTTCGATACGCTCGTTCAGCTGTTCCGGGGTGTCGGTGCCCTGAGACATCACGAAAACGATCTCTGCGTTCAGGGTTTTCGCAATTTCGAAGTTCAGGGACTGGGCAAACTGGTGTTTGCGGGTTGGCACCAGACCTTCAACCAGCACCACTTCCGCGTCTTGCGCGTTAGCATGGTAGTTGGCGATGATCTCTTCCATCAGCACGTCTTTCTGGTTGCTGGAGAGCAGAGACTCAACGTGGCTCATCTTCAGCGGTTCAGC
The DNA here is from genome assembly GCF_002952735.2 of Enterobacter sp. SGAir0187. Taxonomy (NCBI): domain Bacteria; kingdom Pseudomonadati; phylum Pseudomonadota; class Gammaproteobacteria; order Enterobacterales; family Enterobacteriaceae; genus Enterobacter; species Enterobacter sp. SGAir0187. The sequence goes on from NZ_CP025034.2 coordinate 4,006,967, forward strand.
CGCTGGCAGATTGGAGTTTTTGCGAACGATGGTGGTGGTCTGGTCTGGCGCATCGCCACCGGCACGTGGCTGGGCGATTGGCTTAAAGACGCTCAGACGAACGCCTTTGCGTTCCATAGCACGGATCACGCCAAGGCTGACGCTGGTCAGGCCGACGCTGGTTCCGGTAGGGATCAGCATAATAGTACGGGACACGGTTTATCCTCTTTCGTTACCGCCCAAATGGGGCGGGTTACAAAACAGCACCGCCAGCATTGCTGGCGGTGTGGAATCAGGCAGTCAGACGGTGCGCGTCTTGCGCGATGACCAGTTCTTCGTTAGTTGGGATAACGAGAGCAGGGCGGGTGCCTTCTTTGTTGATGAAGCCAGACTTGCCGAAGCGGGCAGCCAGGTTACGCTCGTGATCAACCTCGAAGCCCAGAACGCCCAGTTTGCCCAGGGACAGTTCACGAACCATTGCCGCGTTCTCACCGATACCACCGGTGAAGATAACCGCGTCCAGACGGCCTTCCATCAGCGCAGTGTAAGAGCCGATGTACTTCGCCAGACGGTGGCAGTAAACGTCCATTGCACGTTTAGCGTCTTCTTTCTCTGCGTAGTTGTCTTCAACGTAACGGCAGTCGCTGGTGACTTCGGTCAGGCCCAGCAGGCCAGACTCTTTGGTCAGCATTTTGTTGATCTGGTCAACGCTCATGCCCAGGGTGTCGTGCAGGTGGAAGATGATCGCCGGGTCGATGTCACCGGAACGGGTACCCATCACCAGACCTTCCAGCGGGGTCAGACCCATGGACGTATCAACACATTTACCGTTGCGGATAGCCGATACAGAACCACCGTTGCCCAGGTGGCAGGTGATGATGTTCAGTTCTTCAACCGGCTTGTTCAGCACTTTTGCCGCTTCCTGAGTCACATAGAAGTGGCTGGTGCCGTGCGCGCCGTAACGACGTACGCCGTGCTCTTTGTACAGGCTGTATGGCAGGGCATAGAGGTAAGACTCTTCCGGCATGGTCTGATGGAACGCGGTATCAAATACGGCCACGTTTTTGTCTTTCAGATTCGGGAAGGATTTCAGCGCTTCAGCGATACCGATCAGGTGAGCCGGGTTGTGCAGCGGTGCGAAAGAGGCAGAGTCTTTGATGCCCTGGATCACAGAGTCGTCGATCACGACGGAGCTGGTGTATTTTTCGCCGCCGTGGACGATACGGTGACCAATCGCAGTCAGCTGAGCAGACAGTTCTGGTTTTTGTGCCAGAATAGTGTTAACGATAAAGTTCAGCGCTTCACTGTGAGCGGCGCCTGCACCTAAAGCCGCTTCTTGTTTGCTGCCGTCCATCTTCCACTTGATACGTGCTTCAGGCAGATGGAAACATTCGGCCAAACCAGAGAGGTATTCGTCACCGTTGAGCGCATCGATGATGGCGAATTTCAGTGAGGAGCTACCGCAGTTCAGAACCAGTACTAACTTACTCGACATGGAAGTACCTATTATTGATACGTGGCTAAAAAAACGTCAGTGAGTCTAACAGCGTAACGCATGATGACTCGGACATTTATGATTAACATCATGCCAAACGAACATTGTGGCATGATGGAAGAAATAACTATGATTTTATGCCATTTTGCACAATTTTCAGCCAATGGCATAATATGCAATAATTTGACGAGCTAATGATTCTCGTCTATGGCCCTATCAGGCTGGCACAGGATACCCGATACGGGGTAGAGATGACAAAATATTTTGAACGTTGTCATAGCTTGTTGTGGTTTTGCACGAAAATTTTAATTTTTATATGTGAAGTTGAGGTACAGCCATGTCGACACCAGAGAACCCGTCCGTAAATTTCTTCAGTCTGTTTCGTCGGGGACAGCATTACGCAAAGACGTGGCCAATGGAAAAGCGCCTTGCGCCGATGTTTATTGAGAATCGCACCATTCGCGCCACGCGCTATGCGATTCGCTTTATGCCGCCTGTCGCTATCTTTACGCTGTGCTGGCAGATTGCGCTGGGTGGGCAGCTTGGACCTGCCGTTGCCACGGCGCTCTTCGCATTAAGCCTGCCGATGCAGGGCCTGTGGTGGTTAGGTAAACGGTCCATCACGCCACTTCCTCCTTCTATTTTACACTGGTTTTATGAAGTGCGCGGTAAGCTGGAAGAGGCCGGTCAGGCGCTCGCCCCGGTGGAAGGCAAGCCGGATTACCAGGCGCTGGCGGACACGTTAAAGCGTGCTTTTAAGCAACTGGATAAAACATTCCTCGATGATTTGTGATTGATCATCGAAACGACGACGAAAAGAAGGCACAGTAACAATCAGTTACCGTGTCTTTTTTTTAAGTGCAATGCGCTACAGGAGTCGAAAGATGGAAATGACCCATGCTCAACGTCTGATTTTGTCCAACCAGTACAAGATGATGACTATGCTTGATCCCGATAACGCTGCGCGCTACAGCCGCCTGCAAACCATCGTCGAACGCGGCTTTGGTCTGCAAATGCGCGAACTGGACCGCGAGTTTGGCGAGCTGAAAGAAGAAACCTGTCGCATCGTGATCGACATTATGGAGATGTATCACGCCCTGCACGTCTCCTGGACGAATCTCAAAGATCAACAGTCCATTGACGAGCGCCGCGTCACCTTCTTAGGCTTTGATGCCGCAACGGAAGCGCGTTATCTCAGCTATGTTCGCTTTATGGTGAATACAGAAGGACGTTATACCCACTTTGACGCGGGTACCCACGGCTTCAACGCGCAGACCCCGATGTGGGATAAATATCAGCGCATGCTGAGCGCGTGGCATGCCTGCCCGCGTCAGTACCATTTAAGCAGCAACGAAATTCAACAAATCATTAATGCCTGACGGAGGTGCGTGTGCAGTGTAGAGGTTTTCTGTTTGATCTGGACGGTACGCTGGTGGATTCGCTGCCGGTTGTGGAGCGTTCCTGGTGTCATTGGGCTGACAGACATGGCATCGAGCATCAGGACGTGCTGAATTTTATCCATGGCAAACAGGCCATCACCTCGCTACGGCACTTCCTGGCCGGACGCTCTGAGGACGACATTCAGGCGGAGTTCAAATACCTGGAACACATTGAAGCCACCGATACGGACGGCATCACCGCGTTACCGGGCGCGCGCGAACTGCTTGAGCATCTGAACGAGGCGCAGATCCCGTGGGCTATCGTCACCTCCGGTTCCGTGCCGGTTGCCCACGCCCGGCACAAGGCGGCAGGGTTGCCGACGCCGGACGTGTTTATCACGGCGGAGCGCGTGAAGCGGGGTAAACCGGAGCCTGACGCATTTTTACTGGGCGCTGAACTGCTGGGCCTCGCCCCTGCAGAGTGCGTGGTGGTGGAAGATGCGGCGGCTGGCGTACTGGCCGGGTTGAACGCAGGAAGTCACGTCATCGCTGTTAACGTTCCGGCCGGATCCCCCCGGCTGGACGAGGCAGATTTGGTGCTGGATTCACTGACGGCACTGTCTGTTTCAAAAGCCTCTGACGGAGTTGTAACCGTCTCGCTAAAAGTGTAATCCCATGATATGGCCCCACATTGCTGGGGCTTTTTTATGGCAAAATTCCTCATCTTCCACTGACAAGGATAAGTTGTGAACGGTGAACTGATTTGGGTCCTGAGCCTGCTTTTAATCGCCATCATTCTTTTTGCAACGGGCAAGGTACGCATGGACGCCGTCGCCCTGTTTGTCATCGTCGCGTTTGTGCTGAGCGGTACGCTCACGCTACCGGAAGCCTTCGCCGGATTTAGCGATCCCAACGTTATCCTGATTGCTGCCCTGTTTATCATCGGCGATGGGCTGGTGCGCACCGGTGTGGCGACCATTATGGGGTCGTGGCTGGTGAAGGTGGCTGGCAACAGCGAAACCAAGATGCTGATCTACCTGATGGTGACCGTCGCCGGGCTGGGGGCGTTTATGAGCTCCACGGGCGTGGTCGCCATCTTTATCCCGGTGGTGTTGAGCGTCTCCATGCGGATGCAGAGCTCGCCGTCACGCCTGATGATGCCTCTGAGTTTTGCCGGTTTGATCAGCGGCATGATGACGCTGGTGGCCACGCCGCCGAACCTGGTCGTCAACAGCGAACTGATCCGGGAAGGATTTGAGGGCTTCAGCTTTTTCAGCGTCACCCCGCTGGGGCTGGTCATTCTGGTATTGGGCGTGGTCTACATGCTGCTGACCCGGTTTGCCCTGAAAGGTGAAAAACAGGAAAAAAATAAAGAAGGGTGGAAGCGACGCACCTTCCGCGATTTGATTAAAGAGTACCGCCTTACCGGGCGCGCGCGCCGTCTGGCTATTCGTCCTGGCTCGCCGATGGTGGGACAGCGGCTGGATGACCTGAAGCTGCGTGAGCGCTATGGCGCGAATGTGATCGGCGTAGAGCGCTGGCGACGGTTTCGTCGGGTGATCGTCAACGTTAACGGGGTGTCGGAATTCCGCGCCCGTGACGTCCTGCTGATTGATATGTCCACCGCGGATGTGGACCTGCGCGAATTCTGCAGCGAACAGCTGCTGGAGCCGATGGTCTTACGTGGGGAATATTTCTCCGATCAGGCGCTGGATGTCGGCATGGCCGAGGTGTCGCTGATCCCGGAGTCGGAACTACTGGGTAAAACCGTGCGGGAGATGGGGTTCCGTACCCGCTATGGCCTGAACGTCGTGGGGCTGAAGCGCGATGGCGTAGCGATGGAAGGGGCGGTGGTGGATGAGCCGATCCTGCTGGGCGATATCTTTCTCGTCGTCGGTAACTGGAAGCTCATTAGCCAGCTCGGACAAAAAGGGCGCGATTTTGTGGTGCTCAACATGCCTGTTGAGGAGAGCGATGCCTCCCCGGCCCACAGCCAGGCCCCGCACGCAATTTTCTGTCTGGTGCTGATGGTGGCGCTGATGCTGACCGATGAGATCCCCAATCCGGTCGCGGCAATTATTGCCTGCCTGTTGATGGGCAAATTCCGCTGTATTGACGCCGAAAGCGCCTATAAAGCCATTCACTGGCCGAGCATCATTCTCATTGTCGGGATGATGCCCTTCGCCCTGGCGCTGCAAAAAACCGGCGGGGTGGATCTGATCGTTAAAGGCTTAATGGACGTGGGCGGCGGGTATGGGCCGTACATGATGATGGTCTGCCTGTTTATCATGTGTGCCACCATCGGTCTGTTTATCTCCAATACCGCGACGGCGGTACTGATGGCGCCGATTGCGCTGGCGATGGCCAAATCCATGGGCGTGTCGCCGTATCCTTTTGCGATGATGGTCGCAATGGCGGCCTCAGCGGCATTTATGACGCCGGTCTCTTCACCGGTAAACACGCTGGTGCTGGGGCCGGGGAACTATCGATTCAGTGATTTCGTGAAGCTGGGCGTGCCGTTCACCGTGCTGGTGATGGTGGTGTGCGTGGTATTGATACCGGTTCTGTTCCCGTTCTGAGCATTTTGCCGGGTGGCGGCTACGCCTTACCCGGCCTACAATCCCGTAGGCCCTGCAAGCGCAGCGCCGCTGGGCGAAAATCAGAGTGGCGAATCCTGGCTAATCTCATCCAGCGACAGATGGAAGCTCGGTACAAACACCTGCATAAAGTAATCCATCTCTTCGCTGCGGCGGGATTCCAGCGTTTTTTCCAGACGCGTTTTTGCCAGTAAAAATTCGTTATTCCCCGCGGACAACTCTTCCAGACACTTGAGGTAGGCGCAGAGCGCGTCGGCCTGTTTGACCAGCGACTTTTCATCTTCCGTGTACTGATGCTCGTTGATAAGCGGCTCGAAGATATCACGCAGTTCTTCGGGCACCATCTCAATCAGCTTCTGCTGGGCAATTTTTTCAATGGCCTTATATTCCTGCGCAATTTGCGAGTTGAAATATTTCACCGGCGTAGGCAGATCGCCGGTCAGCACTTCTGACGCATCGTGGTACATCGCCAGCAGGGCGATGCGCTCTGGATTGACCTGACCGTTGAATTTGCGGTTTTTAATGGCGGCCAGCGCGTGAGCGACCATCGCGACCTGCAGGCTGTGCTCTGACACATTTTCCGTGCGAACATTGCGCATCAGCGGCCAGCGGTTGATGAGTTTCAGGCGGGAGAGGTGGGCAAAGAAATGACTCTGACTCATAGGTTACCTTTTGTCTTCACTGCGACAGGCGTTCATTGTGCGGGGAGGGGAGGTAAGATGCAAATTTGCGGATTTTGTAGGCCGGGTAAGCGCAGCGCCACCCGGCAGAAAGGCAACGTTACTGATGGTATCCGGAGAGGAAGCGCCCGAAGCGGCTGATGGCCATTTCCAGGTCATCTTCGCGCGGCAGCGTCACGATACGCACGTGATCCGGCCACGGCCAGTTAAACGCTGTGCCCTGAACCAGCAGCACTTTTTCCTGCAGGAGGAAATCAAGCACCATTTTCTGGTCGTCGTGAATATTAAAGCGCTTCGCGTCAATTTTCGGGAACATGTAGAGCGCGCCATTCGGCTTCACGCAGGAGACGCCCGGGATATCGTTAATCAGTTCCCACGCGCGGTTACGCTGTTCGTACAGGCGACCACCGGGCACGATAAACTCGCTAATGCTCTGATAGCCGCCGAGCGCGGTCTGGATCGCGTGCTGTGCCGGAACGTTGGCGCATAAACGCATGGAGGCCAGCATCTCCAGCCCTTCAATATAGCCTTTGGCATGTTTTTTCGGACCGTTTAACACCATCCAGCCCTGACGGAAACCGGCCACGCGATAGGTTTTGGACAGGCCGTTAAAGGTAACGGTCAGCAGGTCCGGGGCCAGCGCGGCGATGGAGTGGTGCTGCGCCGCGTCGTACAGGATCTTGTCGTAAATTTCGTCGGCGAAGATGATCAGGTTGTGCTGACGCGCCAGCTCGACGATCTCCATCAGCAACTCTTTTGAGTAGACCGCGCCCGTCGGGTTGTTCGGGTTAATGATCACGATACCGCGCGTGCGGGGCGTAATTTTTGCGCGAATATCGTCCAGGTCCGGGAACCAGTCAGAGGATTCGTCGCACAGATAGTGCACCGCTTTACCACTGGACAGCGACACGGCAGCCGTCCACAGCGGATAGTCCGGCGCAGGGACCAGCATTTCGTCCCCGCTGTTCAGCAGGGCCTGCATGGCTTGCACAATCAGTTCGGAGACGCCGTTGCCGATATAGATATCCTCAACGGTAACATCGCGCATACCACGTGCCTGGTAGTGCTGCATGATGGCTTTACGTGCGGAGTAAAGTCCTTTTGAATCGCAATAGCCTTGTGCAGTGGGAAGGTTGCGGATCACATCAACCAGAATTTCATCCGGCGCTTCAAAACCAAATGGCGCAGGGTTACCAATGTTGAGTTTCAGAACCTTGTTGCCTTCTTCTTCAAGGCGTTTTGCCTCTTTCAGAACCGGGCCGCGGATGTCATAACAGACGTTATCTAGCTTGCTGGATTTTTCGATAGGGGACATGAACCTTTAACCTTTTCGCTATTATTGCCGCTCCCTGCCGTGGAAGTCAGCACGGAATAATGTACTCCCCCCTCGCTTCGTTTTGAAGGGTGTGCAGTAGAAGATTTTGTGCGGGGTGCAAATTTTTGATGAATCTTTTTCGCTGTGCGTACGCTTTTTCACTGTCTTAACGTTGTGCACATAGCGAGAACTTCGGTTAAATGTGCTATTCATTTACAAAAATACTGTATAATGTGCTGTTAAAAATAAGTGATGAGCTGGACAGCGGTGGCAGTCACCCTGAGTGACTTTTCGTAAAACCTGAATGCTTGTGACCTGTTTCTGTAATAGCATACTGTGGATAAAAGTTACCCATGTGAAATTAATGTTAAGTGCCATTAATGAATGGTCTTAATCTAAATTAAAATTTATTTATTATTAACCTATAAAATGCAACTTTAGTTAATTTTAATAAAATTAGTTTAGAAGCTTAACATTCTTCTTTAATCCTCAATATTGCAATAAGACTTATAAATAAAGTGGATTTGGGTTAAGATGTCTTCCAGGAAAGCTGAGTGCAGAAACACGTTTTTTGTATGTCTGTGACTGGTTTTTCTCATTAATTGATTGTTATTGTTAGAGTTATCTCTGGCTGGAATGTGTCGCACATCTCCTGCTACGTTGACAGCGCTGCGATACAGATGGCAGAAAAGGTGTTATACCTTTAATGTAATTTACATAAACCTGCGAACATCTAAATATCCTGAACGTTTAAGAGAATAAAAATATCGTCATGAAACGTGCTTTCTGACTGTTGATATAAAGCAGCACAATAACTATCTGTCAGGCAGTCTGCCGGGCCGGGATGCGAGGGAAAATCTTCAGAGGGAATTGCTTAACTGTACACACACAGCTTCAACCCGGGCAGCTCCGCACGAGCAACCTGAAAGTGAATAGATATGATAAATGCAAATCGTCCGATAATGAATCTCGACCTCGATCTGCTGAGAACGTTTGTTGCGGTCGCCGATCTCAACACTTTTGCAGCAGCTGCTGCCGCCGTTTGCCGAACTCAGTCCGCCGTCAGCCAGCAAATGCAGCGGCTGGAGCAACTGGTTGGTAAAGAGCTTTTTGCCCGTCACGGGCGTAATAAGCTCTTAACGGAACACGGTATTCAGCTTCTGGGTTATGCCAGGAAAATTCTTCGCTTTAATGATGAAGCATGTATGTCATTAATGTTTAGCAACCTTCAGGGCGTGCTAACGTTAGGTGCATCTGATGAGTCAGCGGATACTATATTGCCGTTTCTTCTCAATCGTATTAGTTCGGTTTATCCGAAGCTTGCGCTGGACGTGAGCGTAAAGCGCAATGCTTTTATGGTTGAGATGTTAAATGAGAATAAAGTCGACCTGGTGGTCACCACGCATCGTCCCGGGCAGTTTGACTGCCTGACGCTGCGTACATCGCCTACGCACTGGTATTGCGCGGCCGAATACGTGCTGCAAAAAGGGGAGCCGGTGCCGCTGGTGTTGCTGGATGACCCGAGCCCGTTCCGCGATATGGTACTGACGGCGCTGAATGAGGCCAATATTCCGTGGCGTCTGGCGTATGTGGCATCCACGCTGCCAGCGGTGCGTGCCGCCGTGAAAGCCGGTCTGGGTGTCACCGCCCGTCCGGTAGAAATGATGAGCCCCGATCTGCGCGTTCTGGGCAAATCCGATGGCCTGCCTGCACTGCCGGATACGGAGTATCTGCTCTGCCACAATTCGTCCAGTCATAACGAACTGGCGAAGGTGGTGTTCGAGGCGATGGAAAACTACCATAACCCGTGGCAGTTCGAGCGCGTTACCTCCGAAGGGGGGGATGACTCCCTGATCGTTGAAGGGGATTTTGAGTGATCGCCCGCTCAGAATTCTGGTAACAAAATGTAAGTGTAAAAAAAAGCCACTCGTGTGATTTTCACATGCAGTGGCTTTTTTTTAGCAAAAATACCCGCTTATGGCGCATGGATTTTCAGGATATTCTCTATTTATCAATAAGCTAAATGCTTTTGCTTAAAACTTGTCCGTTTTCCGTTCTAACTTCATCCATATCCCTCCTATGTTAAAAAAACAGGAAATATGTTGCCGTTTTCCAGGTTGAATTAACAAAAGCGTGTCGCAGATCAAGAAAATACTCCTATTTGGGGGGAGGAATCGTTGGCAAATCCTGTCAAAATAGGAGGGTTATTTTTTTTACTTCCGAAACGGACACGATTCAACAACATACATTTGACGGAAAGTCATGAACCCACCAGGGTTAAAGGGCACCAAATGTTAATGAGAATCGCTCGATGTAATTTAATGTGAAGAAACCTTTGTTAAAGTTGACAATAGGTTATAGAAAGGAGTAAAAAACCCCATCATTTTGCTGTCTACGTCTCATTTCTGACAGTTAGTGTAAGGTTATTTGTTCCTCCCCATGAATCGATGTGATGCCCATCTGCCAGCAAGAGCAGTGTCGTTGGTATCACTTTTGATGAGTAAGCAATGAGTATGTCAACATCCACAGAAGTCATCGCTCATCACTGGGCATTCGCAATCTTTCTTATTGTAGCCATTGGCCTGTGCTGCCTGATGTTAGTCGGCGGCTGGTTCCTGGGCGGTCGCGCCCGTGCAAGGCACAAAAACACACCTTTCGAATCAGGTATTGATTCAGTAGGTACCGCTCGCTTACGCCTGTCTGCCAAGTTTTACCTGGTAGCCATGTTCTTCGTCATCTTTGACGTGGAAGCGCTTTACCTTTTCGCATGGTCGACCTCCATTCGCGAAAGTGGTTGGGTGGGCTTTGTCGAGGCCGCAATTTTCATTTTAGTGCTACTGGCCGGTCTGGTTTATCTGGTGCGTATTGGCGCGCTTGACTGGACGCCTGCGCGTTCACGTCGTGAACACATCAACCCGGAAAACAGTATCTCTAATCGTCAGCAGTAACAGCGAGGCAATAAGATGGATTATACGCTCACCCGCATAGATCCTAACGGTGAGAATGACCGTTACCCCCTGCAAAAACAGGAGATCGTAACCGACCCCCTGGAGCAAGAAGTCAATAAAAGCGTGTACATGGGCAAACTCGAACATGCCATGCACGATATGGTCAACTGGGGTCGTAAGAACTCCATCTGGCCTTACAACTTTGGCCTTTCTTGCTGCTACGTTGAAATGGTGACGTCATTCACTGCGGTGCATGACGTTGCGCGTTTTGGGGCAGAGGTACTGCGTGCTTCCCCACGTCAGGCTGACCTGATGGTGGTAGCCGGTACCTGCTTTACCAAGATGGCACCTGTTATTCAGCGTCTTTATGACCAGATGCTGGAGCCAAAATGGGTTATCTCCATGGGCGCATGTGCAAACTCTGGCGGTATGTACGACATCTATTCCGTCGTACAGGGCGTAGATAAATTTATCCCAGTGGATGTGTACATCCCGGGTTGTCCGCCTCGTCCGGAAGCCTACATGCAGGCGCTGATGCTGCTGCAGGAGTCTATCGGTAAAGAGCGTCGCCCACTGTCGTGGGTCGTTGGCGATCAGGGTGTGTATCGCGCGAACATGCAGTCTGAGCGCGAGCGTAAACGTGGTGAACGTATTGCCGTCACCAATCTGCGTACGCCTGACGAAATTTAATTTGCGCCTGTAGGCCTGGAGAACACCTTCGCATATCACTACTCAAATAGCGCGAAGCCAGGCTCAACAGTCACCACGGACCATTTGCAATGGTGAACAATATGACCGACTTAACCGCGCAAGAAGCCGCCTGGCAGACAAGGGATCATCTGGATGACCCCGTCATTGGCGAACTGCGCAACCGTTTTGGGCCGGATGCCTTTACTGTTCAGGCTACCCGCACCGGGGTACCCGTTGTTTGGGTGAAGCGTGAACAATTGCTGGAAGTTGTCGATTTCCTCAAGAAATTGCCAAAACCGTACGTCATGCTGTTTGACTTACACGGCATGGATGAACGTCTCAGAACACACCGTCAGGGTCTCCCTGCTGCGGATTTTTCCGTTTTCTACCACCTGATCTCAATAGACCGTAATACGGATATCATGCTCAAGGTGGCATTGTCTGAAAACGACATGCATCTGCCGACGATCACCAAACTTTTCCCGAACGCCAACTGGTACGAGCGTGAGACCTGGGAAATGTTCGGCATGACTTTCGACGGCCACCCACACCTGACGCGCATCATGATGCCGCAGACCTGGACCGGTCACCCGCTGCGTAAAGACTACCCGGCACGTGCCACCGAATTCGATCCGTTTGAGCTGACCAAAGCCAAGCAGGATCTGGAGATGGAAGCGCTGACCTTCAAGCCGGAAGACTGGGGCATGAAGCGCGGTACCGACAACGAGGACTTCATGTTCCTCAACCTCGGTCCAAACCACCCGTCTGCGCACGGTGCATTCCGTATTATTCTTCAGCTCGACGGCGAAGAGATTGTCGACTGCGTGCCTGACATTGGCTACCACCACCGTGGTGCTGAGAAGATGGGCGAGCGTCAGTCCTGGCACAGCTACATTCCGTATACCGACCGTATCGAGTACCTCGGCGGCTGCGTCAACGAAATGCCATACGTGCTGGCCGTTGAGAAACTGGCAGGTATTGTTACGCCGGATCGCGTTAACGTGATTCGCGTCATGCTGTCAGAGCTGTTCCGTATCAACAGCCACCTGCTGTATATCTCCACCTTCATTCAGGACGTCGGCGCGATGACCCCGGTCTTCTTCGCCTTTACCGACCGTCAGAAAATCTACGATCTGGTGGAAGCGATTACCGGTTTCCGTATGCACCCGGCCTGGTTCCGTATCGGCGGTGTGGCACACGATCTGCCGCGCGGCTGGGACCGTCTGCTGCGTGAATTCCTCGACTGGATGCCAAAACGTCTGGCCTCTTACGAGAAAGCCGCGCTGCGCAATACCATCCTGAAAGGCCGTTCCCAGGGCGTTGCTGCCTACGGCGCGAAAGAAGCGCTGGAGTGGGGGACGACAGGTGCAGGTCTGCGTGCGACCGGTATTGATTTCGACGTGCGTAAAGCCCGTCCTTACTCTGGCTATGAGAACTTCGACTTTGAAGTCCCGGTGGGCGGCGGTGTTTCCGACTGCTACACCCGCGTGATGCTAAAAGTAGAAGAGCTGCGCCAGAGTCTGCGCATCCTTGAGCAGTGCCTCAACAACATGCCGGAAGGCCCGTTCAAGGCGGATCACCCGCTGACGACGCCGCCACCGAAAGAGCGCACGCTGCAACATATCGAAACCCTGATCACCCACTTCCTGCAGGTTTCCTGGGGTCCGGTCATGCCGGCGCAAGAATCCTTCCAGATGATTGAAGCGACCAAGGGTATTAACAGTTACTACCTGACCAGTGACGGCAGCACCATGAGCTACCGTACCCGCGTGCGTACGCCGAGCTTTGCGCACCTGCAGCAGATCCCGTCCGCCATCCGCGGCAGTCTGGTCTCCGACCTGATTGTGTATCTGGGTAGTATCGATTTTGTTATGTCAGATGTGGACCGCTAATTATGCACGAGAATCAACAACCACAAACCGAGGCTTTTGAGCTGAGTGAAGCAGAACGTGCCGCCATTGAGCACGAGATGCACCACTACGAAGACCCGCGTGCGGCGTCCATTGAAGCGCTGAAAATCGTACAGAAACAGCGTGGTTGGGTGCCGGATGGGGCGATCTATGCGATCGCGAAAGTGCTGGGTATTCCGGCAAGTGACGTAGAAGGCGTAGCCACGTTCTACAGCCAGATCTTCCGTCAGCCGGTAGGCCGCCATGTGATCCGCTACTGTGACAGCGTGGTCTGCCACATCACCGGTTATCAGGGCATTCAGGCTGCAATTGAGAAGAAGCTCAATATCAAGCCGGGCCAGACCACGTTCGATGGACGCTTTACTCTGCTGCCGACCTGCTGCCTGGGTAACTGCGACAAGGGGCCGACCATGATGATTGATGAGGACACTCACAGTCATCTGACGCCGGAAGCGATTCCTGACCTGCTGGAGCAGTACAAATGAAAACTGTAATTCGTACTGCTGAGACGCATCCGCTGACCTGGCGTCTGCGTGATGACAAACAGCCGGTATGGCTCGACGAATATCAGAGCAAAAACGGCTATGCCGGTGCGCGTAAAGCCCTTGGCGGCATGGCGCCGGACGACATCGTTAACGCGGTAAAAGAGTCTGGCCTGAAAGGCCGCGGCGGCGCGGGCTTCTCCACCGGTCTGAAGTGGAGTCTGATGCCAAAAGACGAATCCATGAACATCCGTTACCTGCTGTGTAACGCCGATGAAATGGAGCCGGGCACCTATAAAGACCGCCTGCTGATGGAGCAGCTGCCGCACCTGCTGGTGGAAGGTATGCTGATCTCCGCGTTTGCGCTGAAAGCGTACCGTGGCTACATCTTCCTGCGCGGTGAGTACATCGAAGCAGCGGAAAACCTGCGTCGCGCGATTGCCGAAGCCACCGAAGCGGGACTGCTGGGCAAAAACATCCTGGGCACCGGGTTTGACTTCGAACTGTTCGTGCACACCGGTGCCGGGCGCTATATCTGCGGTGAAGAGACCGCGCTGATTAACTCCCTGGAAGGCCGCCGCGCGAACCCGCGTTCCAAGCCACCGTTCCCGGCCAGCTCCGGCGTGTGGGGGAAACCGACCTGCGTAAACAACGTCGAAACCCTGTGTAACGTTCCGGCTATCCTCGCGAACGGCGTGGAGTGGTATCAGGGCATCTCCTCAAGCAAAGATGCCGGTACCAAGCTGATGGGCTTCTCCGGTCGCGTGAAAAATCCTGGCGTCTGGGAACTGCCGTTCGGTACTACCGCGCGCGAAATTCTTGAAGACTACGCCGGCGGCATGCGCGATGGCCTGAAATTCAAAGCCTGGCAGCCGGGTGGGGCAGGGACAGACTTCCTGACCGAAGCCCACCTTGACCTGCCGATGGAATTCGAAAGCATTGGTAAAGCAGGCAGCCGTCTGGGTACGGCGCTGGCGATGGCCGTCGACCACGAGATCGGCATGGTCTCGCTGGTGCGTAACCTGGAAGAGTTCTTCGCCCGTGAGTCCTGCGGCTGGTGTACACCGTGCCGTGATGGTCTGCCGTGGAGCGTGAAGATCCTGCGTGCAATCGAACGTGGCGAAGGTCAGCCTGGCGATATCGAAACACTTGAGCAACTGTGTCGATTCTTAGGCCCGGGTAAAACCTTCTGTGCCCACGCACCGGGTGCCGTCGAACCTCTGCAGAGCGCGATCAAATATTTCCGCGACGAGTTCGAAGCAGGCATCAAGCAGCCGTTCAGCAATACCCATGCGATCAATGGGATTCAGCCGAACCTGCTTAAAGCGCGCTGGTAACGACAAGAATTTTGATTAACGCTCGGTTTCGACCGAGCCAACTGGAAGCATGCTAATGGCTACGATTCATGTAGACGGCAAAGAATACGAAGTCAACGGGGCGGACAACCTGCTGGAAGCTTGTCTGTCTCTTGGCCTCGATATTCCGTACTTTTGCTGGCATCCGGCGCTGGGCAGCGTCGGTGCTTGCCGCCAGTGTGCGGTGAAGCAATATCAAAACGCGGAAGACACGCGTGGTCGCCTGGTGATGTCCTGTATGACGCCAGCCACCGAAGGCACCTTTATTTCGATTGATGACGAAGAAGCCAAACAGTTCCGCGAAAGCGTGGTGGAGTGGTTGATGACCAACCACCCGCACGACTGTCCGGTTTGTGAAGAGGGCGGTAACTGCCACCTTCAGGATATGACCGTGATGACCGGTCACAGCTTCCGTCGCTATCGCTTTACCAAGCGTACCCACCGTAACCAGGATCTGGGGCCGTTCATCTCTCACGAAATGAACCGCTGCATCGCCTGCTATCGCTGCGTGCGTTACTACAAAGACTATGCAGACGGTCAGGATCTGGGCGTGTATGGCGCGCATGACAACGTCTACTTCGGTCGTCCGGAAGACGGCGTGCTGGAGAGCGAATTCTCCGGTAACCTGGTAGAAATCTGCCCGACCGGCGTCTTCACGGATAAAACTCACTCCGAGCGTTACAACCGTAAATGGGACATGCAGTTTGCGCCAAGCATCTGCCAGCAGTGTTCCCTCGGCTGTAACACCAGCCCGGGTGAGCGCTACGGCGAACTGCGTCGTATCGAAAACCGCTACAACGGTACCGTTAACCACTACTTCCTGTGCGACCGCGGTCGTTTCGGCTATGGCTATGTGAACCTGAAAGACCGTCCGCGTCAGCCGGTTCAGCGTCGTGGCGACGACTTCATTACCCTGAACGCAGAACAGGCGATGCAGGGCGCGGCAGATATTCTGCGCCAGTCGAAGAAAGTGATCGGTATCGGCTCCCCGCGCGCCAGCATCGAAAGCAACTTCGCGCTGCGCGAGCTGGTCGGGGCGGAAAACTTCTATACCGGCATCGCCCAGGGCGAGCAGGAACGTCTGCAGCTGGTACTGAAAGTGCTGCGTGAAGGCGGTATCCATACCCCTGCGCTGCGCGAAATCGAATCCTATGATGCGGTCCTGGTGCTGGGTGAAGACCTGACCCAGACCGGCGCCCGCGCAGCTCTGGCGGTTCGTCAGGCGGTGAAGGGTAAAGCACGTGAAATGGCAGCGGCGCAAAAAGTGGCTGACTGGCAGATTGCGGCGATCCTGAACATCGGTCAGCGCGCGAAGCATCCTCTGTTTGTGACCAACGTCGACAACACCCGTCTGGACGATATCGCGGCGTGGACCTACTGCGCACCGGTTGAAGATCAGGCGCGTCTTGGTTTTGCCATTGCCCACGCGCTGGACAACAACTCACCGGCCGTTGAGCTGGATCGCGACCTGCAAAACAAGGTTGACGTGATTGTTCAGGCCCTGGCCGGTGCGAAGAAACCGCTGATTATTTCCGGTACCAACGCCGGTAGCGCAGAGATCATTCAGGCCGCAGCCAACGTGGCCAAAGCCCTGAAAGGCCGCGGCGCTGACGTCGGTGTGACCATGATTGCCCGTGCGGTGAACAGCATTGGTCTGGGCATGATTGGCGGCGGCTCGCTGGAAGAAGCGTTAAGCGAACTGGAATCCGGTGCCGCTGACGCCGTGGTGGTGCTGGAAAACGACTTGCATCGTCATGCTTCTGCCGCTCGCGTAGACGCCGCGCTCTCCAAAGCGCCGCTGGTGATGGTGATTGACCATCAGCGCACCGCGATTATGGACAAAGCGCACCTGGTGCTCTCTGCGGCAAGCTTCGCAGAAAGCGACGGTACCGTTATCAACAACGAAGGCCGCGCGCAGCGTTTCTTCCAGGTTTATGACCCGGCTTACTACGACAGCAACACCGTGATGCTGGAAAGCTGGCGCTGGCTGCACTCCCTGCACAGCACCGTGCAGAGCAGTGAAGTGGACTGGACGCAGCTCGACCACGTTATCGACGCGGTGGTGGAAAAACTGCCTCAGCTGGCAGGCATTAAAGATGCCGCGCCTGAAGCGAGCTTCCGCATTCGTGGCCAGAAACTGGCGCGTGAACCGCACCGTTACAGTGGCCGTACCGCAATGCGCGCCAATATCAGCGTGCACGAACCGCGCCAGCCGCAGGATAAAGACACCATGTTCGCCTTCTCCATGGAAGGGAACAACCAGCCGTCTGCGCCGCGTTCGCAAATCCCGTTCGCATGGGCACCGGGCTGGAACTCCCCGCAGGCATGGAACAAGTTCCAGGCTGAAGTGGGCGGCTCCCTGCGCCACGGCGATCCGGGCGTGCGTCTGATTGAAGCTTCCGAAACCGGTCTGGACTTCTTCACCACCGTACCGGCGAGCTTCCAGCCGCAGGACGGTAGCTGGCGTATTGCGCCGTACTACCACCTGTTCGGTAGCGACGAGCTGTCCCAGCGTTCACCGGTCTTCCAGACCCGTATGCCGCAGCCGTACATCAAGCTTAACCCGGCGGATGCCGCGAAGCTTGGCGTTAACGCGGGTGCGAACATCGCCTTTAGCTATGACGGCCAGACCATCAGCCTGCCGCTGATTATTTCTGAAAGTCTGACAGCAGGGCAGGTCGGTCTGCCGATGGGTATGCCTGGCATCGCGCCGGTTCTGGCGGGTGCGCGTCTTGATAATCTGCAGGAGGCAAAAGCATGAGTTGGTTAACGCCGGATCTTATCGACATCCTGCTGAGCATTCTGAAAGCGATTGTTATCCTGCTGGTGGTGGTCACCTGCGGCGCGTTCATGAGCTTTGGTGAACGTCGTCTGCTCGGTCTGTTCCAGAACCGTTACGGACCGAACCGCGTGGGCTGGGGTGGTTCACTCCAGCTGGTCGCGGATATGATCAAGATGTTCTTTAAAGAGGACTGGATCCCGCGCTTCTCTGATCGCGTGATCTTTACTCTGGCACCGATGATCGCCTTCACCTCGCTGCTGCTGGCGTTTGCTATCGTGCCGGTCAGCCCGACCTGGGTGGTCGCTGACCTGAACATCGGCATTCTGTTCTTCCTGATGATGGCAGGCCTCGCGGTTTACGCGGTCCTGTTCGCAGGCTGGTCCAGTAACAACAAATACTCGCTGCTGGGTGCGATGCGTGCTTCCGCGCAGACCCTGAGCTACGAAGTGTTCCTGGGGCTCTCCCTGATGGGCGTGGTGGCGCAGGCCGGTTCATTCAACATGACCGACATCGTCAACAACCAGGCCGACATCTGGAACGTTATTCCGCAGTTCTTTGGGTTTATTACCTTTGCCATCGCGGGCGTGGCCGTGTGTCACCGTCACCCGTTTGACCAGCCAGAGGCCGAACAGGAACTGGCCGACGGTTACCACATCGAATATTCCGGTATGAAATTCGGTCTGTTCTTCGTGGGCGAGTACATCGGTATTGTCACCATTTCCGCGTTGATGGTAACGCTGTTCTTCGGTGGCTGGCATGGCCCGTTCTTACCGCCGTTCATCTGGTTCGCGCTGAAAACCGCGTTCTTCATGATGATGTTCATTTTGATTCGCGCAGCGTTACCGCGTCCGCGTTATGACCAGGTAATGTCCTTCGGCTGGAAAGTGTGCCTGCCGCTGACGCTCGTCAACTTGTTGGTAACGGCCGCTGTCATTCTCTGGCAGCAGCCATAAGGGGCAATAGACCATGACCTTAAAAGAATTACTGGTAGGCTTCGGTACCCAGGTACGCAGTATCTGGATGATCGGCCTGCATGCGTTTGCCAAACGCGAAACCCGGATGTACCCGGAAGAGCCGGTATATCTGCCGCCGCGCTACCGTGGCCGTATCGTGCTGACGCGCGACCCGGACGGTTCCGAGCGCTGCGTCGCCTGTAACCTGTGTGCGGTAGCGTGCCCGGTCGGCTGTATCTCTCTGCAGAAAGCCGAGACGGTAGACGGCCGCTGGTACCCTGAGTTTTTCCGCATCAACTTCTCACGCTGCATCTTCTGCGGTCTGTGTGAAGAAGCGTGCCCAACCACGGCGATTCAGCTGACTCCAGACTTCGAGCTGGGTGAGTACAAGCGTCAGGACCTGGTGTACGAGAAAGAGGATCTGCTGATTTCCGGTCCGGGCAAATACCCGGAATATAACTTCTACCGGATGGCGGGTATGGCAATCGACGGCAAAGATAAGGGCGAAGCAGAGAACGAAGCTAAGCCTATCGACGTCAAGAGCCTGTTACCGTAAGGAGAGGGCAATGGAATTCGCTTTTTATATCTGTGGCCTTATCGCCATCCTGGCTACGCTGCGAGTGATCACGCACACCAATCCGGTGCATGCGCTGCTGTACTTAATCATCTCGCTGCTGGCCATTTCCGGGGTGTTCTTCGCACTGGGCGCGCACTTCGCCGGTGCGCTGGAAATCATCGTCTACGCCGGGGCCATCATGGTGCTGTTCGTGTTCGTGGTGATGATGCTGAACCTGGGCGGCTCTGAAATTGAGCAGGAACGTCAGTGGTTAAAACCGCAGGTGTGGATCGGCCCGGCAATTTTGTCGGCCATCATGCTGGTGGTGATCGTTTACGCCATTCTGGGTGTTAACGATCAGGGCATCGACGGCACGCCGATTGGCGCGAAAGAGGTGGGTATCACGCTCTTTGGCCCATACGTTCTGGCAGTGGAACTGGCCTCAATGCTGCTGCTGGCTGGTCTGGTTGTGGCTTTCCACGTTGGCCGCGAAGAGCGTGCTGGCGAGGTGCTGAGCAACCGCACTGACGACCGCGCGAAAAGAAAAACGGAGGAGCGCGCATGATCCCCTTAACACATGGACTGATCCTCGCTGCGATTTTATTCGTTCTGGGTCTGACCGGTCTGGTTATCCGCCGCAATCTGCTGTTTATGCTGATCGGGCTGGAAATCATGATTAACGCCTCCGCGCTGGCCTTCGTGGTCGCCGGAAGCTACTGGGGCCAGACCGATGGTCAGGTGATGTACATTCTCGCCATCAGCCTCGCGGCTGC
Organism: Enterobacter sp. SGAir0187; assembly: GCF_002952735.2. Classification (NCBI taxonomy): domain Bacteria; kingdom Pseudomonadati; phylum Pseudomonadota; class Gammaproteobacteria; order Enterobacterales; family Enterobacteriaceae; genus Enterobacter; species Enterobacter sp. SGAir0187. Next base: position 4,026,861 of record NZ_CP025034.2, read on the forward strand.
CGAAGCGAGTATTGGCCTGGCGCTGTTGCTGCAGCTCCATCGTCGCCGCCAGAATCTGAACATCGATTCAGTAAGTGAGTTGCGTGGATGAACATGCTTGCCTTAACCATTATTTTTCCGCTGATTGGCTTCGTGCTGCTGGCGTTTTCTCGCGGCCGCTGGTCTGAGAATCTGTCCGCGACCGTTGGCATGGGCTCTGTCGGCCTGGCCGCGCTGGTCACAGCGTATGCGGGTATCGACTTCTTTAACAACGGACGTCAGCCTTTCAGCGTGCCGCTGTGGACCTGGATGTCAGTCGGTGATTTCAACATCGGTTTCAACCTGGTGCTGGATGGTCTCTCCCTGACCATGCTCTCCGTGGTCACCGGCGTCGGCTTCCTGATCCACATGTTCGCCTCCTGGTATATGCGCGGTGAAGAGGGTTACTCCCGCTTCTTCGCCTACACCAACCTGTTTATCGCCAGCATGGTGGTTCTGGTCCTGGCAGATAACCTGCTGCTGATGTATCTGGGCTGGGAAGGCGTGGGTCTGTGTTCTTACCTGCTGATCGGTTTCTACTATACCGATCCGAAGAATGGCGCAGCGGCCATGAAAGCGTTCGTCGTGACCCGCGTGGGTGACGTCTTCCTCGCTTTCGCGCTGTTCATTCTTTACAACGAACTGGGCACGCTGAACTTCCGCGAAATGGTGGAACTGGCGCCAGCGCACTTCGCCGCAGGCAACAACATGCTGTGGTGGGCAACGCTGATGCTGCTGGGTGGTGCCGTGGGTAAATCCGCGCAGCTGCCGTTGCAGACATGGCTGGCCGACGCGATGGCGGGTCCAACACCTGTCTCCGCGCTGATCCACGCTGCGACCATGGTTACCGCTGGTGTCTACCTGATTGCGCGTACCCATGGCCTGTTCCTGATGACCCCGGAAATTCTGCATCTGGTGGGTATCGTCGGTGCGGTCACGCTGGTGCTGGCAGGCTTTGCCGCGCTGGTGCAGACCGACATCAAGCGCGTTCTCGCGTACTCAACCATGAGCCAGATTGGTTACATGTTCCTCGCGCTGGGCGTTCAGGCGTGGGACGCGGCCATTTTCCACCTGATGACGCACGCGTTCTTTAAAGCGCTGCTGTTCCTCTCATCCGGTTCCGTGATTCTGGCCTGCCATCACGAGCAGAACATCTTCAAAATGGGCGGACTGCGTAAGTCCATCCCGCTGGTCTATGTCTGCTTCCTGGTGGGCGGCGCGGCGCTGGCGGCACTGCCGCTGATCACCGCGGGCTTCTTCAGTAAGGACGAAATCCTTGCGGGTGCCATGGCGAATGGTCATATCAATCTGATGGTTGCGGGTCTGGTCGGTGCGTTCATGACCTCCCTGTATACCTTCCGTATGATTTTCATCGTATTCCACGGTAAAGAACAAATTCACGCTCACGCAGGGAAGGGGATTACCCATCATCTGCCGCTGATTGTGCTGCTGGTACTGTCCACCTTCGTTGGCGCGATGATTGTGCCTCCGCTGCAGGGCGTACTGCCAGACACCACCGAGCTTGAGCACGGTCGCGTTCTGACGCTTGAAATCACCTCCGGTGTGGTCGCTATCGCGGGCATCCTGATTGCCGCATGGCTGTGGCTGGGTAAACGTACGCTGGTCACTGCCGTGGCCAACAGTGCGCCGGGCCGCCTGCTGGGCACCTGGTGGTACAACGCGTGGGGCTTCGACTGGCTGTACGACATGATCTTCGTTAAGCCGTTCCTGGGCATCGCGTGGCTGCTGAAGCGCGACCCGCTGAACAGCCTGATGAATATCCCGGCGATCCTTTCCCGCTTTGCAGGCAAAGGCCTGCTGTACAGCGAGAACGGTTACCTGCGCTGGTATGTGGCGTCCATGAGCATCGGTGCGGTTGTCGTGCTGGCGCTGCTGATGGTGTTGCGTTGATCGTTAAGTGAATTTTATTCGAATTCGTTGAAAATCAGGCCCCTGCTGGGGGCCTTAAAAAGGAATGTAAATCGCCATGTTACTACCCTGGCTAATATTAATTCCCTTCATCGGCGGCTTCCTGTGCTGGCAGACTGAACGCTTTGGCGTGAAGATGCCGCGCTGGATCGCGCTGATCACCATGGGATTGACGCTCGCGCTTGGCCTGCAACTGTGGTTGCAGGGCGGTTACTCACTGACCCAGTCTGCGGGCATTCCGCAGTGGCAGTCTGAGTTCATCCTGCCGTGGATCCCACGTTTCGGCATTACGATCCACCTGGCGATTGACGGTCTCTCACTGCTGATGGTGGTGCTGACCGGTCTGCTCGGCGTTCTGGCGGTACTCTGCTCCTGGCGTGAAATCGAAAAATACCAGGGCTTTTTCCACCTGAACCTGATGTGGATCCTGGGCGGCGTGATCGGCGTGTTCCTTGCTATCGACATGTTCCTGTTCTTCTTCTTCTGGGAGATGATGCTGGTGCCGATGTACTTCCTGATCGCGCTGTGGGGCCACAAGGCGTCCGACGGTAAAACGCGTATCACGGCGGCAACCAAGTTCTTCATCTATACCCAGGCGAGTGGTCTGGTGATGTTGATTGCCATTCTGGCGCTGGTGTTTGTTCACCACAACGCGACCGGAACCTGGACCTTCAACTACGAAGACCTGCTGAAGACCCCAATGTCCCACGGCGTGGAATACCTGCTGATGCTGGGCTTCTTCATCGCGTTTGCGGTGAAAATGCCGGTGGTTCCGCTGCACGGCTGGCTGCCAGACGCGCACTCTCAGGCACCAACGGCGGGTTCCGTTGACCTGGCGGGCATCTTGCTGAAAACCGCGGCCTACGGTCTGCTGCGTTTCGCACTGCCGCTGTTCCCGAATGCCTCCGCAGAGTTCGCACCGATTGCCATGTGGCTGGGTGTGATCGGTATCTTCTACGGTGCCTGGATGGCCTTCACCCAGTACGACATCAAGCGTCTGATTGCCTACACCTCCGTTTCCCACATGGGCTTCGTTCTGATTGCTATTTATACCGGCAGCCAGCTGGCGTACCAGGGCGCGGTGATCCAGATGATTGCGCACGGTCTGTCCGCAGCCGGCCTCTTCATCCTGTGCGGCCAGCTGTATGAACGTCTGCACACTCGCGACATGCGTATGATGGGCGGTCTGTGGAGCAAAATTAAGTGGCTGCCAGCGCTCTCCATGTTCTTCGCGGTGGCGACTCTGGGGATGCCGGGCACCGGTAACTTCGTCGGCGAATTTATGATTCTGTTCGGCAGCTTCAAAGTGGTACCGGTGATTACCGTGATCTCCACTTTTGGTCTGGTGTTCGCTTCCGTCTACTCGCTGGCGATGCTGCACCGCGCGTACTTCGGTAAAGCGAAGAGCGAAATTGCTGCACAAGAACTGCCGGGGATGTCGCTGCGTGAGCTGTTCATCATCCTGCTGCTGGTCGTACTGCTGGTGCTGCTGGGCTTCTTCCCGCAGCCGATTCTGGATACCTCGCACAGCGCGATGGGCAATATCCAGCAGTGGTTTGTTAATTCTGTTTCTACTACAAGGCCGTAATTCGCCATGACAATAACTCCACAACAACTGATCGCGCTGCTACCGCTGCTGATCGTCGGATTGACGGTGGTGGTTGTGATGCTCTCCATTGCGTGGCGACGCAATCACTTCCTGAATGCCACGCTGTCGGTCATCGGCCTGAACGCCGCGTTAGTCTCTCTCTGGTTTGTTGGCCAGGGTGGGGCGATGGACGTCACGCCGCTGATGCGCGTTGACGGTTACGCCATGCTGTATACCGGTCTGGTGCTGCTGGCGAGCCTGGCAACCTGTACCTTTGCGTACCCGTGGCTCGAAGGCTACAACGACAACAAAGAAGAGTTTTACCTGCTGGTTCTGATTGCCGCGCTGGGCGGCATTCTGCTGGCGAATGCGAACCACCTGGCCGCGCTGTTCCTCGGCATTGAGCTGATCTCTCTGCCGCTGTTCGGTCTGATTGGTTACGCCTTCCGCCAGAAGCGCTCCCTGGAAGCAAGCATCAAGTACACCATCCTGTCTGCGGCGGCGTCCTCGTTCCTGCTGTTTGGTATTGCGCTGGTGTACGCACAGTCCGGTAACCTCTCCTTTATGGCGCTCGGCAAGAGCCTTGGTGACGGCATGCTGCATGAGCCGCTGCTGCTGGCGGGTCTGGGCATGATGATCGTTGGTCTCGGCTTTAAACTCTCTCTGGTGCCGTTCCACCTGTGGACGCCAGACGTATACCAGGGCGCTCCGGCTCCGGTGTCGACCTTCCTGGCGACGGCGAGTAAAATCGCTATCTTTGGTGTGGTCATGCGTCTGTTCCTGTACGCACCGGTAGGTGACAGCGAAGCGGTTCGCGTGGTGCTGGGCATCATCGCGTTCGTCTCCATCATCTTCGGTAACCTGATGGCGCTGAGCCAGACCAACATCAAGCGTCTGCTGGGCTACTCGTCTATCTCTCATCTGGGCTACCTGATGGTGGCGCTGATTGCGCTACAGAGCGGTGAGATGTCAATGGAAGCCGTGGGCGTGTATCTGGCCGGCTACCTGTTCAGCAGCCTCGGCGCCTTCGGCGTGGTGAGCCTGATGTCCAGCCCGTACCGTGGCCCGGACGCCGATTCACTGTTCTCCTACCGTGGTCTGTTCTGGCACCGTCCGATCCTGTCCGCGGTAATGACCGTGATGATGCTCTCTCTGGCAGGTATTCCGATGACGCTCGGCTTTATCGGTAAGTTCTACGTGCTGGCTGTCGGTGTGCAGGCGCACCTGTGGTGGCTGACTGCGGGCGTGGTGATCGGCTCCGCGATTGGTCTCTACTACTACCTGCGCGTGGCCGTGAGCCTGTACCTGAACGCACCTCAGCAGCTCAACCGCGATGCGCCATCCAACTGGCAGTACAGCGCCGGTGGTATCGTGGTGCTTATCTCCGCGCTGCTGGTGCTGATCTTCGGTATCTATCCGCAACCGCTGATTGATATCGTGCAGCGAGCGATGCCATTAATGTAAAAACAAAAAACCCGCCTCGGCGGGTTTTTTTATGGTTTTCTCCCTCTCCCCGTGGGAGAGGGCCGGGGTGAGGGCACCAGCCCGCACAGGGCTTAAGCCAGCTGCTTCCGGCTAATCAACGGCCCGTCAATCTTCTTCATAGAGCGGTCCAGCACTTCCTCAATCACTGACGACAGCTCGTTCAGCTCAAACTTCGCGACGTAGCCATCCGCTTTCACCTTACGAATATGGTCTTCGTTGGCGTTGCCGGAAAGGGAAGAGTGGATCACCACCGGAATATCTTTCAATACCGGGTCGGTTTTGATTTTGCGCGTCAGCGTAAAGCCGTCCATTTCTGGCATTTCGAGGTCGGTCAGCACCAGCGCGATCTTATCGGTGATGGGAACCCCTTCAGCCTGGGCCTGTGCCGCCAGCACGCCAATTTTCTCCCACGCCTCTTTGCCGGTGATATGCAGCTGGGCCGGGATCTCCATTGCCTGCAGGCCTTTCTCCAGCATCGAGCGCGCCACTTTGGAGTCTTCCGCGACGATGGCGACCGCGCCCGGCTTGATATGGAATTTGGTGGTTTTCAGATTGGTGGCGTGCAGATCGTGATTGGCCGGGGTGATGTCATACAGGATCTGCTCAACGTCCAGCACCATCGCCAGATCGTTGGTATCGCTCTTCTCGTCAAGACACGCAATGCTGGTGATGTAGCGACCGCTGACGGCGGTTTCCGCCGCGTGCACCTGCTTCCAGTCCAGACGCATGATGTTCTCAACCGACTCCACGGCAAACGCCTGCACGCTGCGCGCGTATTCGGTGATCAGCAGGATATTCAGCCCGGTGGTGGGCTTACAGCCCGCCACGGCGGCCAGGTCGATCACCGGGATCACCTGATCGCGAATATTCACCATTCCCATCAGCGGTGATTTCATCCCGGCGGGTTTCGTGAACTCCGGCATCGGCACAATTTCACGCAGCTTAAAGACGTTAATGCCAAACAGCTCGGATTTATTTTCGTTAAGAGAGGTGCCAAGACGGAACAGCAACAGTTCAAAACGGTTCGACAGGGTCAGATTCGCCCTGTCATCAATATCTTTCTGGAAATTATCCATTTTACCCTCGAGAGAAATGCTGACCTTTTAATCGTTATCGGCATTCTGAGAGAAAAATGAAGGGCTAAACGCTGACCTTAGCGAAATCTTCGGCCAGCTCACATTCCGGGAACAGCGCGCGACACTCTGCCAGCAGCTTTTCACAGCCCCGCGCGTCGTAGCGCGAGCTGACGTGGGTGACGATGAGCCTCCCGACGCCCGCATCACGGGCAAGCTGCGCCGCCTGTCGCGTGGAGCTGTGGCCCCGGCTGTTGGCTTTCTCTTCCATCGCTGTTTCGAGGGTCGCTTCATGTACCATCACGTCCACGCCCTGGGCCAGCGTGAGCGCCGCCCGGCACGGGGCCGTGTCGCCAAAAATCGCCAGCTTCTTGCCGGGCTGCGGTGCGGCGAGATAATCCTGGCCGTTGATGACGCGCCCGTCCTCCAGCGTGACGGTCTCACCGTGCTTCAGGCGCTGGAACAGCGGTCCGGGTTTTACGCCAGCGGCCATTAGCGCGGCGGCGTCCAGCGCGCCGGGTTTGTCATGCGCGTCAATGCGATAGCCATAGCACTCGACAGGGTGATTGAGCGGCTGAGCGCTCACCTTATAATCGCCGTCATCGAAAACCAGGCCTTCGCTAATCTCAACGACCTCCAGCGGATAATCCGTCCACGACCCGCTCAGGCGCAGCGTAGTTTCAACAAATTCACGAATACCCGCAGGCCCGTAAATCGTCAGCGGGTTGGCGTTACCGGCCATCGAGCGGCTGCACAGCAGGCCGGGAAGGCCAAACAGATGGTCGCCATGCAGATGGGTGATAAAAATTTTATCCAGCTTGCCGGGGTGATAAGCGGTGTGTAACAGCTGATGCTGCGTCCCTTCACCACAGTCGAACAGCCACAGCCCGCCGCGGGTGGGGTGTTTAAGATCCAGCAGAATCGCCGTCACATTTCGTGAGCGGGTTGGCACGCCAGCGGACGTACCCAGAAAAATCAGTTCCATAACGCAATCAGCCCTTTGCCGAACGGGGAGGGGTTTAGTATAACGTGATGAACCCCAGGAAGGAGACTGACATGATCCAGTGGCAAGATTTACACCATAGTGACCTCACCGTTCGTTCACTTTACGCCCTGCTGAAGCTGCGCTGTGAAGTGTTTGTGGTTGAACAGACCTGCCCGTATCAGGACATCGACGGCGACGATCTCGTCGGCGAGAACCGCCATATCCTCGGCTGGCGGGATAACGAGCTGGTGGCGTATGCGAGGATTCTGAAAAGCGAAGACGATTTTGAGCCTGTCGTCATTGGCCGCGTCATCATCAGCGGCAAAGTGCGCGGTGAAAAACTGGGCTATCAGCTGATGGAGAAAACGCTGGAGGCATGCCAGAAACAGTGGCCGAACAAGGCGTTATACCTGGGCGCGCAGGCGCACCTGCAGTCCTTCTACGGCCACTTTGGTTTCGCGCCGGTCACCGAGGTGTACGATGAAGACGGCATTCCCCACATCGGCATGGCGCGGGAAGCGAAGCAGGCGTAATGACGAGTCGTTGGCTATAGTTAGCGGACTGGTGTACTAACATGGAGAAAAATATGTCATTTCAATCCTGGGATACCCGTATCGACGACGACCTGGCCTTACTGAGCGAAACGCTGGAAGAGGTGTTACGTTCCTCGGGCGACCCTGCCGATCAGAAATATATTGAGCTAAAAGCCCGCGCCGAGCAGGCGCTGCATGAAGTGAAAAATCGCGTCAGCCATGCGTCTGATACCTACTACTACCGCGCCAAAAAAGCGGTGTACCGTGCCGATGATTACGTGCATGAAAAACCGTGGCAGGGTATTGGAGTCGGTGCTGCCGTCGGGCTGGTACTGGGGCTGCTGTTGGCCCGTCGTTAAGCCGCTTAACCACTCCCTATACGTGGGTACTGCTATTTATTGCCAGTACCCCGTATAATACGAGGTTTTAACAGGGAGAGGTTCGCGTGAATTCGATTTTCCTCGCGCTGGAGCAATTGCGTACCCAGCTTTCGCAAGCGTTACCCGCAACACCCGGCATACGTCATTTCGACGTCTCTTTCCCGTTAAACGACGCCTTCGACCCTCTCGCCTGGCTTGGGGCGCAGCAGTGCTATCCTCAGTTTTACTGGCAGCAGCGTAACGGCGATGAAGAGCTGGCTGCGCTGGGGGCGGTGATCCCCTTTTCCTCTCTGGCGTTAGCCACGCAGTTTTTGCGCGAGCAAAACGCGGCAGGTGATACCCGTATCTGTGGCCTGAACGCTTTTACTCCGGAGCAGGGCAGCCTCTTTTTACCGCGGCTGCTCTGGCGACGTACCGCCGGCACCGCGACGCTGCGTCTGCAGCTGTGGAGTGATTATTCACTTCAGGAAGATGCCCTCGCCGCGCGGGATTTTTTACAGCAACTCCGTCCTGCGAGATCTATCCGTCCGCTGTCCGTTCAGGTTGAGCATGAAACCCATCAGCCGCAGCAGGCCGAATGGCTGACGCTTATCCGCAGAGCGACAGAGACCATCGCGCGCGGTGATTTCGAAAAGGTGGTTCTCGCCCGGGCAACCGATATCCGGTTTACACAGCGCGTTAACCCTGTCGCGCTGATGGCGGCCAGCCGCGCCCTGAATTTACATTGCTACCATTTCTGCATGATTTTCGACGCCAGCAATGCGTTTCTCGGCTCGACGCCCGAGCGTCTCTGGCGGCGGCGCGGCACGCTGCTGCGCACCGAAGCGCTGGCGGGCACCGTCGCCAGCCATGCCGATGATGGCGAGGCGCAGCGTCTCGGCGAGTGGCTGCTGAACGACGATAAAAACCAGCGTGAAAATATGCTGGTCGTGGAAGATATTTGCCAGCGTCTTCAGCACTACACGCAGACGCTTGAGGTACTGCCCCCCCAGGTGGTGCGCCTGCGTAAAGTGCAGCATTTGCGCCGCTGTATCTGGACCGAACTCAAACAGGCCGACGACGAGCAGTGCCTGCATATGCTACAGCCGACGGCGGCCGTTGCCGGTTTGCCGCGACAGCCTGCGCGCGAATTTATTCAGAAGGTTGAGCCCTTTAACCGCGAGTGGTACGCCGGTTCTGCCGGGTATTTATCGCCTGACCAGAGTGAATTTTGCGTGGCGTTGCGCTCCGCCCGCGTCCAGGATGACTCCCTGCGGCTCTACGCCGGGGCCGGCATTGTCAGCGGGTCTGACCCGGAACAGGAGTGGCAGGAGATCGAAAACAAAGCGGCCGGGTTGCGCTCTCTGCTCCTTAGGGATTAATACTGATTCGCGCAATCCCGATTCATATCAAAATTCCAATTTTTTCTATTATTTATACTGTGTCGCATTCTTGATACCGGACAATCTCATGTCAGTAAGTTCTTTTAACCGACGCTGGGCGGCGGTGATCCTTGAAGCCCTGACGCGCCACGGCGTCAGGCACGTGTGTATTGCACCGGGTTCTCGCTCAACGCCGCTGACGCTGGCGGCCGCCGAAAACCGGGCGTTGATTCATCACACCCACTTTGATGAGCGTGGCCTCGGGCATCTCGCGCTGGGTCTGGCGAAGGTCAGCAAAGAACCCGTGGCGGTGATTGTCACTTCCGGTACTGCCGTGGCGAACCTCTATCCGGCTCTGATTGAAGCCGGGTTAACCGGTGAAAAGCTGATTCTGCTGACGGCCGATCGTCCCCCTGAGCTTATCGACTGCGGCGCCAATCAGGCCATCCGTCAGCCGGGACTCTTTTCTTCGCACCCTTCGCAGACGATTTCGCTGCCCCGTCCCACCCAGGATATTCCGGCAAGCTGGCTGGTCTCCACCGTCGATCATGCCATGGAGACGCTGCGCAGCGGGGCGCTGCATATTAACTGCCCGTTTGCCGAGCCGCTGTACGGCGAGCTGGACGATACGGGTCTTGACTGGCAGCAGACCCTCGGCGACTGGTGGCAGAGTGAGAAACCGTGGCTGCGCGAGCAGACGCACCTTGAGAGCGCGAAACAGCGCGACTGGTTCTTCTGGCGGCAGAAGCGCGGCGTGGTGATTGCCGGGCGCATGAGCGCCGCCGAAGGCAAGCTGGTTGCCGAATGGGCGCAAACCCTGGGCTGGCCGCTGATAGGCGACGTGCTTTCCCAGACCGGTCAGCCGCTGCCGTGCGCCGACCTTTGGCTGGGTAATGCCAAAGCGGTCACCGAGCTGTCGCAGGCGCAGATTGTGGTCCAGCTTGGATCGAGTTTAACCGGCAAACGGTTACTGCAGTGGCAGGCCACCTGCACACCGGACGAATACTGGCTGGTGGACGCGCTGGAGGGGCGTCTTGACCCTGCGCACCATCGCGGTCGTCGTCTGGTCAGCCGTATCGACGCCTGGCTGGCGCTCCATCCGGCTGAAAAACGCAAGCCCTGGGCGGTGGCCATCCCGGACCTTTCGCGCCAGGCGTGGGAACTGACCAAAGCGCACTGTGAGGCGTTTAGCGAGGCCGGGCTGGCGCACCGTATTCGCCAGTGCCTGCCTGAACAGGGGCAATTGTTTGTCGGCAACAGCCTGGTCGTGCGGCTGATTGACGCTTTTTCGAAGCTGCCCGCGGGCTACCCGGTGTACAGCAACCGTGGCGCCAGCGGTATCGACGGGCTGATCTCCACGGCGGCGGGCGTGCAGCGCGCCAGCGCGAAATCAACGCTGGCGATAGTGGGCGATCTCTCCGCGCTCTACGATCTCAACGCGCTGGCGCTGCTGCGTCAGGCGTCAGCCCCGTTTGTGCTGATTGTGGTCAACAACAACGGCGGGCAGATTTTCTCCCTGCTGCCTACGCCGCAGAGCGAGCGCGAGCGCTTCTATCTGATGCCGCAGAACGTGCAGTTCGAACACGCCGCGGCTATGTTCAGCCTGAAATATCATCGCCCGGAAAGCTGGGAACAGCTGGACGCGGCGTTAAGCAGCGCCTGGAAGCAGCCGGGTGCGACACTGATTGAGCTGGTGGTAAACGATGCTGACGGTGCGCAGACCCTGCAAAGCCTGCTGGCGCAGGTGAGCCAGCTGTGATCCTCTCGGGCGTGCAGCAGGTCGGAAAACCAGGCTATCCCTGGCTGGTCTTTTTGCACGGTTTTTCCGGAGATTGCCGCGAGTGGCAGGTTGTTGGTGAGCGACTCCGTGACTACCCCCGGCTGTATCTGGATCTGCCGGGGCACGGTGGATCCCGGAATCTGGGCGTCGCGGGCTTTGACGAGATGAGCAGGCTACTCACCCAAACTCTTATTAGTTACAACATACTGAATTTCTGGCTCATCGGGTACTCCCTCGGCGGCCGCATTGCGATGTTCCATGCCTGCCAGCAGGTAAAGGGGCTGCAGGGCGTGATAGTGGAGGGAGGACATCCGGGCCTGCAGGATGCCGATGCGCGACAGGCGCGGCTGGCATCCGACCGTCGTTGGGCAACGCGTTTTCGCAGCGAACCGCTGGAGAAGGTGTTCGCTGACTGGTATCAACAGCCCGTGTTTTCCTCCCTCATGGACGCCCAGCGCGAGGCGCTGATTACCCTGCGCAGCCAGAACAGCGGCGCGGCGCTGGCGATGATGCTCGAGGCAACGTCGCTGGCCGTGCAGCCCGACCTGCGTGCTGCCCTGAGCGCGCGCGATTTCTCTTTTGATTATCTCTATGGCGAACGTGACGAGAAGTTCGCGGCCCTTGCCGCGGAAGTGAACGCCGTTCGCCATGCAATTCCCAACGCCGGACACAACGCCCACCGGGAAAATCCCGATGCGGTTGCGGCAAGTCTGGCTCAGATACTGCGTCTTCGAATAAAGGACACTCTATGATCTACCCTGATGAAAACATGCTTTACGCCCCGGTTGAATGGCAGGACTGCTCCGAAGGCTACACCGACATTCGTTACCACAAATCCACCGACGGCATTGCCAAAATCACCATCAACCGCCCGCAGGTGCGTAACGCTTTCCGTCCGCTGACCGTGAAAGAGATGATTCAGGCCCTGGCGGATGCGCGCTATGACGACAACATTGGTGTGATTGTCCTGACCGGCGAAGGCGAGAAAGCGTTCTGCTCCGGTGGCGATCAGAAAGTGCGCGGTGACTACGGCGGATACCAGGATGACGCGGGCACGCATCACCTGAACGTCCTCGATTTCCAGCGTCAGATCCGCACCTGCCCGAAACCGGTGGTGGCGATGGTGGCGGGCTACTCCATCGGCGGCGGCCACGTGCTGCACATGATGTGCGACCTGACCATCGCTGCTGAAAACGCCATCTTCGGCCAGACCGGCCCGAAAGTGGGCTCCTTCGACGGCGGCTGGGGTGCCTCTTACATGGCGCGCATCGTCGGGCAGAAAAAAGCCCGCGAAATCTGGTTCCTGTGCCGTCAGTACAACGCGCAGGAAGCGCTGGATATGGGCCTGGTGAACACGGTGGTGCCGCTTGCCGAGCTCGAAAAAGAGACCGTACGCTGGTGCCGTGAAATGCTGCAAAACAGCCCGATGGCGCTGCGCTGTCTGAAGGCCGCGCTCAATGCCGACTGCGACGGCCAGGCGGGTCTGCAGGAGCTGGCGGGCAATGCCACCATGCTGTTCTACATGACCGAAGAGGGTCAGGAAGGGCGCAACGCGTTTAACGAAAAACGCCAGCCAGACTTCAGCAAATACAAACGGAATCCGTAATGCGTCGCGCGCAGGTTTACCGCTGGCAGATACCGATGGACGCGGGCGTGGTGCTGCGTGAACGGCGGTTAAAAACCCGTGACGGCTTCTTCGTGCATCTGCAGCAGGGCGAGCGGGAAGGCTGGGGCGAGATTGCGCCTCTGCCGGGCTTTAGCCTGGAGTCGCTGGATGACGCGCAGACGGCCTTGCTGGCGTGGGCGGACGCGTGGCGCGGGGGGGCGGATCCGGTGCTGCCGGAGGTGCCTTCCGCGGCCTTTGGTATCAGCTGCGCACTGGCCGAGCTGGATGGCAGTCTGCCGGAAGCGGGGAATTACCGCGCAGCGCCGCTCTGCACGGGCGATCCGGACGAGCTGTTCGCACTGCTCTCCGCCATGCCGGGCGAGAAAGTCGCGAAAATCAAAGTTGGGCTCTATGAAGCGGTGCGTGACGGCATGGTCGCCAACCTGCTGCTGGAGGCGATCCCCGATCTGCATCTGCGTCTGGACGCCAACCGCGCCTGGACGCCGCTCAAGGCGCAGCAGTTTGCGAAGTACGTCAACCCGGCCTACCGCAGCCGCATTGCCTTCCTGGAAGAGCCGTGCAAAACCCGTGACGATTCCCGCGCGTTTGCCCGCGAAACCGGGATTGCCATCGCCTGGGATGAAAGCCTGCGCGAGGCCGATTTTGAATTTTTCGCCGAGCCCGGCGTCAGCGCGGTGGTGATTAAACCGACGCTGACCGGCAGTCTGGCGAAGGTGCGCGAGCAGGTCGCAGCAGCGCATGCCCTGGGGCTGACGGCGGTCATCAGTTCGTCGATTGAGTCCAGCCTTGGGCTAACCCAGCTGGCGCGTATTGCCGCCTGGCTAACGCCGGATACGGTTCCTGGCCTCGACACGCTGAACCTGATGCAGGCTCAGCTTCTCCGCCCGTGGCCGGACAGCGCGCTGCCGTGCCTGGGCTCCGAGGCGCTGGAGCCGTTGCGATGAGTTTTACCGACTGGCCGTGGCGACACTGGAGCGCGCTGTTTGCCGATAAACCGGCCCTGAGGCTGAACGACGAGGTGCTCAGCTGGCAACAGCTGTGCGCGCGCATCGACAGCCTTGCGGCAGGCTTTCACCGGCAGGGCGTGGAGGAGGGCTGCGGCGTGCTGCTGCAGGCCCATAATCATCCGCACACCCTGCTGGCGTGGCTGGCGCTGCTCCAGTGCGGGGCGCGTATTCTTCCCGTTAATCCGCAGCTGCCGCGCCCGCTGCTGGACGTGCTGCTCCCGCAGATGACGCTGCGCTTTGCGCTGGTGCTGGACGGCAGCTACGACGCTCTTCCTGCCCTGCGCATACACAAGACAGCCGATGCGTATTGCGCTGCGTGGCAACCGGCACGGCTGGCCTCCATGACGCTGACCTCCGGCTCCACCGGGCTGCCTAAGGCAGCGGTGCATACGTGCGAGGCGCATCTCGCCAGCGCGCGCGGCGTTTTGTCGCTGATGCCCTACGGTGAAGACGACGACTGGCTGCTTTCGCTGCCGCTGTTTCACGTTTCCGGCCAGGGGATTTTATGGCGCTGGCTGCAGGCCGGCGCGCGGTTAACCGTACGCGAGAAACAGCCTCTTGAGCAGGCGTTGCGCGGCTGCACCCACGCCTCGCTGGTGCCAACCCAGCTCTGGCGTCTGCTGAATGCGCACCAGCCTGTCGCACTGAAAGCGGTGCTGCTGGGTGGGGCGGCCATCCCTGTTGAATTGACCGAACAGGCGCGAGAGCAGGATATACGCACCTTCTGCGGCTATGGTCTGACCGAGTTTGCCTCTACCGTCTGTGCGAAAGAGGCGGACGGCGAACCGGACGTGGGCTGTGCGCTGCCGGGCAGAGAGGTGCAGGTCGTTAACGGTGAAGTCTGGATCCGGGCGCAAAGCATGGCCTCAGGCTACTGGCGGGATGGCGAACTGATTCCGCTGACCAACGCGCAGGGATGGTTCGCCACACGCGATCGCGGCGAATGGCATGACGGCCGTCTGACGATCCTTGGCCGCATGGACAACCTCTTTTTTAGCGGCGGAGAAGGGATCCAGCCGGAATCGCTGGAGCGCGTTATCGCCACGCACCCGCAGGTTAACCAGGTGTTTATCGTTCCGCTGGACGACGCTGAATTCGGGCAACGTCCGGTGGCGGTAGTGGAGTGCGAGCCGGGAACGGATATCACCTGCTTACCCGACTGGGTCAGGGACAAGGTGGCGCGTTTTGAGCAACCCGTCCGCTGGCTGCTGCTGCCGACCGAACTCAAAAATGGCGGCATTAAAGTTTCGCGCCGCGCGCTGCAGGAGTGGGTTAACGCAACGCTGAAGGGATAATAGCCGTTTCAAATAGTTACAATCTACTGACCGGCCGCACGCAGAGTGCTTGATCCCCGGAAGACCCAGGTTAAAATCTCGCGGTTTTGGGACTTCTCTATAAAAATTGTGCGGGATCACGACAATGAAAAAAGTGGCATTACTGGGCTTCGGCCTGATGGTTGTATCTGCGGCGGCGAACGCCATTAGCATTAACGGCTCGGCGGGTCAGGATTATACCCACTTGGGCTTTGGCATGGGTACCGAGACATCCGGTCTGGCGATGACCGGCGGCTGGACGCATAACGATGACGACGGCGACGCGGCCAGCCTCGGCCTGGGTCTCAACGTTCCTCTTGGCCCGTTCCTGGCGACCGTCGGTGGTAAAGGTATCTATACCAACCCAAATGACGGTGATGAAGGGTACGCGGCGGCAGTGGGCGGCGGTCTGCAGTGGAAAATTGGCGACAGCTTTGGCCTGTTTGGTGAGTACTACTACTCTCCAGACTCCCTCTCAAGCGGTATCGACAGCTATGAAGAGGCCAACGCTGGCGCACGCTGGACCATCATGCGTCCAATCACCATCGAAGCAGGCTATCGCTACCTGAACCTGGCCGGCAAAGACGGTAACCGCGATAACGCGCTGGCCGACGGCCCGTACGTGGGCGTCAGCGCAGGCTTCTAATCTCTCCGGCGCGGCATGCTGTCGCGCCAGTTTCTCTCTGCTCCACCCCGCGTTTGCGCTATAGTGTTTTGACCAAATAAGCGGGAGAACACAATGATTAATGTGGAGATGTTATCCACCGGCGACGAAGTGCTGCATGGACAAATTATTGATACCAATGCTGCCTGGCTGGCCGATCTTTTCTTTGAGCAAGGATTACCGTTAACGCGCCGCAATACGGTGGGCGACAATCTTGAGTCACTGGTCGCTGTTCTGCGCGAGCGCAGTGAACAGTGCGACGTGCTGATTGTGAACGGCGGGCTCGGCCCCACCAGTGACGATCTCAGTGCCCTGGCCGCCGCGACCGCAAAAGGCGAAGGGCTGGTGCTGCATGAGGCGTGGCTCTCGCAGATGGCGCGTTTTTTCTCCGAACGTGGCCGCGTCATGGCCCCCAGCAACCGCAAACAGGCTGAAATTCCCGCCAGTGCTGAACTGGTCGATAACCCGGTTGGTACCGCGTGTGGGTTTGCCATGCAGCTGAACCGCTGTCTGATGTTCTTCACGCCGGGCGTGCCCTCAGAATTTAAAGTGATGGTCGAGCAGCAGATCCTGCCGCGCCTTCGCGATCGTTTTACCCTGCCGGAACCGCCGCTGTGCCTGCGTCTGACCACCTTTGGCCGCTCGGAAAGCGATCTGGCCCAGAGCCTCGATCACCTTCAGCTGCCGCCGGGCGTGTCCATGGGCTATCGCTCCTCCATGCCGATCATTGAACTTAAGCTGACAGGCCCGGCCGCACAGAAAGAGGCGATGCTGGCGTTGTGGCCCGAGGTGCAGCGCGTGGCGGGCGAAAGCCTGATCTTTGAAGGTACGGAAGGGTTGCCCGCGCAGATTGCGAAGCAGCTGCAGGCGCGTCAACTGAGCGTGACCTTAAGCGAGCAGTTCACCGGTGGCCTGCTGGCACTTCAGCTGTCGCGCGTCAACGCGCCGCTGCTGGCGAGCGAAGTGGTGCCGTTCCAGCAGGAGACCCTGGCGCAGACCGCCCGCTGGGCGTCCGAGAGAAGGGTGAAGCATTTTGCCGGTCTGGCGCT
Organism: Enterobacter sp. SGAir0187; assembly: GCF_002952735.2. Taxonomy (NCBI): domain Bacteria; kingdom Pseudomonadati; phylum Pseudomonadota; class Gammaproteobacteria; order Enterobacterales; family Enterobacteriaceae; genus Enterobacter; species Enterobacter sp. SGAir0187. The sequence continues at coordinate 4,043,653 of NZ_CP025034.2, forward strand.
GTTTGTCGGCGGGCTGGATGAAGAACACCTCAACTTCGCGCTGGCGACGCCCGAGGGCACCCACGCCCTGCGGGTAAAAATGAGCATTACCCGCCACAGTCTGGCGGTGCGTCAGGAGGTGTGCGCTATGATGGCGCTGAACATGTTGCGCCGCTGGCTGAATGGCAAAGAGGTGGCCAGCGAGCACGGCTGGATTAACGTGGTTGAGTCGCTGTTCGTGGAGTAACGCCTGTGCCGGGGCCTTTCGCCCCGGCCATGTTCACCCGAGCGCCTTTGCCAGCAGCGTAATCGGATGCTCGCAGCGCTTGCTGGTGGACATCTCAATCTGCCACTTGCAGGTTTCGCAGTCCGTCACCACGATATCCGCGCCGCTCTCCTCAATCTGACGGAACAGCGGGGCGCCGATCGCCTGCGACGTTTCGTAGTTTTCTCGCTTAAAGCCGTAGGTTCCCGCAATCCCGCAGCAGCGCGAGTCCAGCACCGTCAGCTCCAGCCCCGGGATTAACCGCAGCAGCTCCAGCGTATAGAGCGACCAGCCCATCTTCTCCATATGACACGGCGTGTGATACACCACTTTCAGCGGCAATTTCCCCAGCGGCAACGTCTGCCCGCTGTCCAGCTTGCGCCACAGGAAGCGTGTTGCCAGCTCGATATGCTCTCTCAGGCCGGTGTTGTCCACGTCCAGCAGATGCGGATACTCATCGCGCAGGGTGAAGGTACAGGTGGACGAGGTCGCCAGCACCGCTATGCCCTTGTCGACGATGGCTTCGCGCAGGGAGGTGACATTGCTTTGAGCCTGCCTGCGCGCTTTATCGGTAAATCCGTTGGCAATCAGCGGTACGCCGCAGCACTTCTCTTTGTTCAGTAACTGAACGCCCGTGCCCATGGCGTTCAGCACCTTCAGCAGATCTTTACCCAGCTGTGGGTGGTTGTAGTTCACATAGCAGCCGTGGAAAAAGGCCACCTGGTCGGCGTACTTCGCCTGTTGCGCCGCGACGGATTTGTACCAGCGGCGGAAGGTGCCGTGAGAATATTTCGGCAGGCTGCGGTGATGGTCTATCTTCAGCGTGGCATCCAGCAACTGACGCACTGGTTTGAGCGAGGTCGCGGCATTCACCAGCGGAGCAAACGGCGTCGAGACGCTGCCCATCAGATCGGTGTGGCTCAGGATCGTGTCCCGCAGCGTCGGCTTTTGCGTGCTGTAGCGCGCCCGGGCGCGCTGAATGATATCGCCGATTTTCACATCCGACGGGCAGGCGACTTCGCAGCGTTTGCAGTTAATGCAGTATTTCAGCGCTTCATCGTACAGCTTGCCGTCCTTCAGGCGCAGGCGCTCGCCGTCCGGCCCGGCCTGCTTTGGTCCGGGATAGCGTGGGTTAACGCCGCTGACCGGGCAGACGGTGGTACACACCGTGCATTTGATGCAGCTTTCAAAACGGGTGTCGTTCATTGTTCAGCCTCCGTGCGCTGGCTAATCTGCTCTGCCACATACAGCGCCGTGACGGCGCAGACCCCGCCACCGCATCCCTGGGCAATAGGATCGTACCCGCCCAGCAGCGAGCCGATGGCAAAGAGATTCCTGACGGGTTTACCGGAAAGCTGCGGATGCAGCTGGTTATCGACAATCACGCCGAACTGTTGCCAGGGCTGCGGCGAGAAGAAATCACTCTGATACCAGTCCGCGCGTGAGGCATGCTGGCGAACATCCAGCCCCATAATGGCTTCCCGAATGCCTTCCCGGTTGCTCAGCAGCCCGTTGCTGAAGAAACTGCCGCTTGCCAGCACCGTATAGCGGGCGCGAAGCGGAATATCCTCGTGGTTTCGCGTCCAGATTTCGCTTACCGCGCTGTCGGTCAGGGTGATTTTTTTCACCTCATCACCCGCCATCCACACGCCGCCCTGCGCGACAAACTGACGCTGGAGCTGGGTATGCAGGCGAATGCCGGGTACAGAAGGGGGCAGCGTTGGCAGCAGGCCGAGCGAGCAGGGCAGACGATCCGAGAGCCAGCGCCAGAGCCGGTTGTCGCGTAAACCGAAGCAGGCGGGCATCAGCAGGGCGTCACAGTTGTTGCTAAGCGGCCTGAGGGCGTCATACAGCAGCGGCCATTTCTCTTCGTTATCCAGAAAACGGGCGATATTCACCGCGCGAAACTCGCTCGGGTTATCGCGCAGGACATCAAGCTCAGGCAGTTCTATCTCTGCCGTTTCGGCGTTAACGCCCTGGCGACAGAGCGACGCCGCCGCGAGATGGGGCTGGAAATCCAGAAAGCCGCTAATCCCTACCACCCGCACGCGTTCCGCGCGAATGGGGGCAACGGGCACCTCCTCCGGGCTGAGCCACGCGGAACGCAGGGTGCCGAGCGGCGTGACGCGCTGATGATTGAGCCGGGCGCTGCCCTGCAGACGTGCTCCGCAGTCCGCCAGCAGCGCTTCGGTCTCCAGCGCAAAGCGGTCAATATGCTGCGCGCCAATCAGGTGATACGGGTGCTCCGGCGGCAGCTTATCGCGGTACGCTTCGTCCACCAGATCCAGCGAGCCCGACGAGAAGTGCAGAGCGCTCTGGCCCCGGGTGATAATGGCGCAGCGCAGCCCCTGCTTCGTGAGCTTAATGCCGCAGAGCAGGCCCGCCAGCCCGCCGCCGACAATCACGGTATCAAATTTCATCGTGTTGCTCCTTCTCAAGACCGCAAAGCCCCTGGTAGACCCAGCGGGTAAATTCACTTTCACGCAGGGCATCGCCCCAGGCGACAGGCTGAATACCTTTCCAGCGCTCGTTTAAAAACGCGCTGAGCTGATCGAGCGACTGGGTAGCGGTGGTGGTGTGAAAACGCTGTAACAGCCCGGCGGCGCGACAGGCGCACAATTCGCCCTGGCAGGTCCCCATTCCGACGCGGGTGCGGCGGCGAAGATCGAGCAGGCTGGTGACCGTCAGGTTCTCCACCGCGTACTGCACTTCACCGGCCGTCACGGCTTCGCACTCGCACACCAGGCTGCGGCTCAATCTTCCTTCACCAAGCCACGGTGGCGTTCTGTCGCCGTGGCGGTATACCGCGGACCCGCGCAGCGGCGCGGGCAGGGAGATGATTTTCTGCAGCGTTTTTTCGGTGGACTGCCGCGATCCCGGCAGCGGCTGTTCTGCCGTGACGCACGGCTCGGTATTTCCGAGCTTGCGGCAGACGGCATCGGTCGCCCACTCGGCCATCAGGCGGTAGGTCATCAGCTTGCCGCCGGTGATGGTGATAAACCCGTCCATGCCGTCGCGCGCGGCGTGATCGAGCAGCACGATGCCCCGGCTGACGTTACGTCCGCTCGGATCGTTGTCGCTGGCGACCAGCGGACGCACGCCCGCGTAGGCGCGCAGAATGCGCGTCTGCGCCATCACCGGGGCCAGTTTTTCCCCTTCGCGCAGCAGGATATCCACCTCTTCAGCGGTAACGCGGTTATAGTCAATTTCGCTGTAGTCGACGTGGGTTGAAGTGGTACCGATTAACGAAATGGTGTCGCCCGGGACGAGGATATCGGCGTCGGACGGTTTGCGGCAGCGGTTGATCACGTGGTTATTGATGCGGTGGTCGAGGATCAGCAGCGAGCCTTTCGCCGGGAACATGCGTACCGACAGGTCAGCGTATTCTGCAATCCGCTGCCCCCAGATCCCCGCCGCGTTGACCACCACGGTGGCATACAGCTGGCTGTGTTCATTGTATTGCGCATTAAAAAGCCGCACGCCGCAGATGCGATGGCCTTCGCGGATAAGGCCGGTCACTTCGTGCCCGGTGAGGATATGTGCGCCATGCTCACGCGCGTCCAGCATGTTGGCGGCGGTCAGGCGGAACGGATCGACGGTGCCGTCAGGGACTTTCACCGCGCCGATAAGCGCCGGGTTAACCGACGGTTCCAGCCGCCGCGCCAGCGCCGGATCCATGGCTTCAGCCTGAATGCCCGCGGCGCTGCAGGCGGTAATAAAGGTGTCCTGAAAGGCGAGCTCATCTTCAGGAAGGGTAATAAAGAGGCCGTCGGTCGGCTCAATGCAGTGTCGGGCGATACGCTTGAGGATCTGGTTTTCAGCAATACATTCGCGTGCGGATTCCGCGTCGGTGACCGCATACCGGGCGCCGCTATGCAGCAGGCCGTGGTTACGCCCGGTTGCGCCCGTGGCGATATCATGGCGTTCCAGAAGCGTGACGCTTAAGCCGCGAAGGGCGCAATCGCGTGCGATCCCGGCGCCGGTTGCGCCACCACCAATGATTATCACATCACTATAACGAGGATCGTGACTGGTCATTGTTTACCCTCTATGTTCGTTTTTTATCATTTAGCCATATTAATTTTGTGGTTTGTTTGATTTCGAACATAAACGCGCGGAATTCGAAAGTGAAACGTGATTCCATGCGCTTTTTTGCGCATTCTGTCATATTTCTGTAACAATCTGTGCGTTGATTCACAGTAACAATCACCGTGATTTCTTAACATCCCCGCCTCTGGAATTCAGGTGCGAGCCACCTGCTCATTCATTTCAAGGCCACGGAGGCTGTTATGCTCAGTATCTTCAAACCTGCGCCCCACCGGACGCGTCTGCCAGAGGCAGAAATAGATCCGCTCTATCGCCGTCTGCGTTGGCAAATCTTCCTGGGGATCTTCTTCGGGTACGCGGCGTACTACCTTGTACGTAAAAACTTCGCGCTCGCCATGCCGTATCTTGTGGAGCAGGGCTTTTCCCGCGGCGATCTGGGGTTCGCGCTGTCGGGGATCTCTATCGCCTACGGTTTTTCCAAATTCATCATGGGCTCCGTGTCGGATCGCTCGAATCCGCGCGTGTTCCTGCCTGCCGGTCTGATCCTGGCGGCCGCGGTGATGCTGTTCATGGGCTTTGTGCCGTGGGCAACCTCCAGCATTGCCATCATGTTCGTGCTGCTGTTCCTCTGCGGCTGGTTCCAGGGGATGGGGTGGCCACCGTGCGGGCGTACCATGGTGCACTGGTGGTCGCAGAAAGAGCGCGGTGGCATCGTGTCGGTGTGGAACTGCGCCCATAACGTGGGCGGCGGTATTCCGCCGCTGCTGTTCCTGCTGGGGATGGCCTGGTTCAACGACTGGCACGCGGCGCTCTACATGCCTGCCTTTGGCGCCATTCTGGTGGCGATTATTGCCTTCGCCCTGATGCGCGATACGCCGCAGTCCTGCGGCCTGCCGCCGATTGAAGAGTACAAAAACGACTATCCGGATGATTACAGCAAGGAGCATGAAGAAGAGCTGACCGCAAAACAGATCTTCATGAAGTACGTGCTGCCGAACAAGCTGCTGTGGTACATCGCGGTCGCGAACGTGTTCGTTTACCTGCTGCGCTACGGCATCCTCGACTGGTCGCCAACCTACCTGAAAGAGGTGAAGCACTTCGCGCTGGATAAATCTTCCTGGGCGTACTTCCTGTATGAATACGCCGGGATCCCGGGCACGCTGCTTTGCGGCTGGATGTCGGACAAAGTGTTTAAAGGTAACCGCGGTGCGACGGGCGTGTTCTTTATGACGCTGGTGACCATTGCGACCGTGGTGTACTGGCTCAATCCGCCGGGTAACCCATCAGTAGATATGGCCTGCATGATCGTCATCGGCTTCCTGATTTATGGTCCGGTAATGCTGATCGGTCTGCACGCGCTGGAGCTGGCGCCGAAAAAAGCGGCGGGCACGGCGGCGGGCTTTACCGGCCTGTTCGGCTACCTTGGCGGTTCGGTTGCGGCGAGCGCCATTGTGGGCTACACCGTTGACTTCTTCGGCTGGGACGGCGGCTTTATGGTGATGATCGGCGGTAGCGTGCTGGCGGTACTGCTGCTGATTGTTGTGATGATCGGGGAAAAACGTCACCACGCTGAAGTGCTGGCACGTCGTCAATAAGGAGCTTTGCGATGAAATTAACTCAGTTAGCGACAGGCCTGCTGCTGGCGGGCCTGATGACCGGGTCCGCGCTGGCGGCGGATAAAATCGTTATTGCCCACCGCGGCGCGAGCGGCTATCTGCCGGAGCATACGCTGCCGGCGAAAGCGATGGCCTATGCGCAGGGTGCGGATTACCTGGAGCAGGATCTGGTGATGACGAAGGACGACCAGCTGGTCGTCCTGCACGATCACTATCTTGACCGCGTGACGGACGTGGCGGAGCGCTTCCCGGACCGCGCCCGTAAAGATGGCCGCTTCTATGCCATCGACTTCACGCTGGCGGAGATCCGCTCCCTGAAGTTTACCGAAGGCTTCGAGATTGAAAACGGCAAGAAGGTGCAGGTCTATCCGGGACGTTTCCCGATGGGCAAATCTGACTTCCGGATCCATACCTTCCAGGAAGAGATTGAGTTTGTTCAGGGGCTGAACCACTCCACCGGTAAAAATATCGGTATCTACCCGGAGATCAAAGCGCCGTGGTTCCATCATCAGGAAGGGAAGGACATTGCTGCGAAGACGCTGGAGGTGCTGAAACAGTACGGCTACACCAGCAAGAAGGACAAGGTCTACCTGCAGTGTTTTGATGCCGCCGAGCTGAAGCGCATCAAAACCGAGCTGGAGCCGAAGATGGGCATGAACCTCAACCTTGTGCAGCTGATTGCCTACACTGACTGGAATGAAACTCAGGAGAAACAGCCGGACGGGACGTGGGTGAACTACAGCTACGACTGGATGTTTAAGCCGGGCGCGATGAAGCAGATTGCGCAGTATGCCGACGGCATTGGGCCGGATTACCATATGCTGGTGGCGGAAGGCTCAACGCCGGGTCACGTGAAGCTGACGGCGATGGTGAAAGAGGCGCATGCCAGCAAGATGCAGGTGCACCCGTACACGGTGCGTGCTGACCAGCTGCCGCCGTATGCCACGGACGTGAATCAGCTTTATGAGGTGTTATATAACCAGGCGGGCGTGGACGGACTGTTTACGGATTTCCCGGATAAAGCGGTGAGCTTTTTGAAGGATTAACGCTGAAATTGCCGGGTGGCGGCTGCGCCTTACCCGGCCTACGAACTGCGGTTTTGTAGGTCGGGTAAGCGAAGCGCCACCCGACACATTCACATCTCGATCTCGATATCGCCTTTTGCCCGGCAGCAGCAGGGCAAAATTTCCCCTTCGTTGATAAAGGCCAGCGGTTCGGTCAGCCAGTCCACCTGGCCGGCGACCAGACGGCAGCGGCACGAGCCGCAATAGCCTTCACGACACTGGTACTCGACCTCCACCTGATGCGCTTCAAGCGCCACCAGCAGGGAAGGGTGCTCTTCCTGGCACAGCACTTCTGTACCCGAAAGGCTCAGCGTGACGCGCGTCATCAGAGCTGGAAATCGCTCAGGTCGTCGGTGTTGACTTCAGAATCAATCTGACCGACCAGATAAGAACTCACTTCCACTTCCTGCGGCGCGACCTGCACGTTATCGGATACCAGCCAGGTGTTGATCCACGGGATAGGGTTAGAGCGCGTCTGGAACGGCAGGTCGAGACCGACCGCCTGCATGCGGATGTTGGTGATGTACTCCACGTACTGGCACAGGATGTCTTTGTTCAGGCCAATCATGGAGCCGTCGCGGAACAGGTAGTCTGCCCACTCTTTCTCCTGCTGGGCCGCCAGCACGAACAGGTCGTAGCACTCCTGCTTGCACTCTTCGGCGATTGCCGCCATCTCAGGATCGTCCGTACCGCTGCGCAGCAGGTTCAGCATGTGCTGGGTACCGGTCAGGTGCAGGGCTTCATCACGGGCAATCAGACGGATGATCTTGGCGTTGCCTTCCATCAGCTTACGCTCGGCAAAGGCGAAGGAGCAGGCGAAGCTCACATAGAAGCGGATCGCTTCCAGCGCGTTAACGCTCATCAGGCACAGATACAGCTGCTTTTTCAGCGCACGCAGGTTCACGGTGATGGTTTTGCCATCCACGTGGTGGGTGCCTTCGCCCAGCAGATGCCAGTAGCTGGTCATCTCGATCAGCTCGTCGTAGTAATGGGCAATGCCTTCCGCGCGCTTCTGGATCTGCTCGTTGGTGACGATATCGTCAAACACTACCGCCGGATCGTTCACGATGTTGCGGATAATGTGGGTATAAGAGCGGGAGTGGATCGTCTCGGAGAACGCCCAGGTTTCCACCCAGGTTTCCAGCTCTGGAATCGAGATCAGCGGCAGCAGCGCCACGTTCGGGCTACGGCCCTGGATGGAGTCCAGCAGCGTCTGGTACTTCAGGTTGCTGATGAAGATATGTTTTTCGTGATCCGGCAGCGACTGGTAATCAATACGGTCGCGGGAGACGTCCACTTCTTCGGGACGCCAGAAGAAGGAGAGTTGCTTTTCAATCAGCTTTTCGAAGATGTCATATTTTTGCTGATCGTAGCGTGCCACGTTGACCGGCTGGCCGAAGAACATCGGCTCTTTGAGCTGGTCGTTTTTCGTCTGTGAAAAGGTGGTATATGCCATTGCGGTGAGTCCTGTTGAGATTTTATTGCCCGGCGGCACTGCGTTTGCCGGGCCTACAAAACCGTAGGCCGGGTAAGCGTAGCGCCACCCGGCGAAGTGCTTAGATCTTACATGCGCCGCTTTCGCAGCCATCGTCCTGAATTGACGGAACCAGGTCGTCCTGCGCGTCTTCCGCACCATCACGGGTGTTGTGATAGTACAGCGTTTTCACGCCAAATTTGTAGGCGGTGAGCAGGTCTTTCAGCAGCTGCTGCATCGGGACCTTGCCTGACGGGAAGCGCGTCGGGTCATAGTTTGTATTGGCAGAGATCGACTGGTCGATAAACTTCTGCATGATACCCACCAGCTGCAGGTAGCCGTCGTTGTTTGGCATTTCCCAGAGCAGCTCGTAGTTGTCACCCAGCGTCTCGTAATCCGGTACCACCTGACGCAGCACGCCGTCTTTCGACGCTTTGATGCTGACGTGGCCGCGCGGTGGCTCAATACCGTTGGTGGCGTTAGAGATCTGCGAAGAGGTCTCAGACGGCATCAGGGCAGAGAGCGTGGAGTTACGCAGGCCGTGCGTTTTAATGGACTCGCGCAGGCCTTCCCAGTCGAGATGCAGCGGCTCACTGACGATCGCATCCAGGTCTTTCTTGTAGGTGTCGATCGGCAGAATGCCTTTTGCGTAGGTGGTTTCGTTGAACCACGGGCACGCGCCTTGCTCTTTCGCCAGCTCGTTGGACGCTTTCATCAGGTAGTACTGAATGGCTTCGAACGTCTGGTGCGTCAGGTTATTCGCGCTGCCGTCAGAGTAACGCTTGCCGTTTTTCGCCAGCCAGTAGGCGAAGTTGATCACGCCGATACCCAGGGTACGGCGGCCCATCGCACCGCGTTTCGCTGCCGGGATTGGGTAATCCTGGTAGTCCAGCAGGGCGTCGAGGGCACGAACCGCCAGCACGGCCAGCTCTTCCAGCTCGTCCAGGCTCTTAATCGCGCCCAGGTTGAATGCGGACAGCGTACACAGCGCGATTTCACCGTTTTCGTCGTTCACGTCTTCCAGCGGTTTGGTCGGCAGGGCGATCTCCAGGCACAGGTTAGACTGGCGCACTGGCGCAACGACCGGATCGAATGGGCTGTGGGTGTTGCAGTGGTCAACGTTCTGGATGTAGATACGGCCCGTAGAGGCACGTTCCTGCATCATCAGGGAGAACAGATCGACCGCCTTCACGCGCTGCTTGCGGATGCTGTCGTCTTTTTCATATTTGGTGTACAGACGCTCGAACTCGTCCTGATCGGCGAAGAACGCGTCATACAGGCCTGGAACGTCGGACGGGCTGAACAGGGTGATGTCTTCACCTTTCAGCAGACGGGTGTACATCAGCTTGTTGATCTGCACGCCGTAGTCCATGTGACGCACGCGGTTGCCTTCGACACCACGGTTGTTTTTCAGAACCAGCAGGCTTTCCACTTCCAGGTGCCACATTGGGTAGAACAGGGTCGCAGCACCGCCGCGTACGCCGCCCTGAGAGCAGGATTTTACGGCCGTCTGGAAGTGCTTATAGAACGGGATACAGCCGGTGTGGAACGCTTCACCGCCGCGAATCGGGCTGCCCAGCGCACGGATGCGGCCGGCGTTGATGCCGATACCGGCGCGCTGGGAAACGTATTTCACAATGGCGCTGGAGGTGGCGTTGATGGAATCCAGGCTGTCACCACACTCGATCAGCACGCAGGAGCTGAACTGACGGGTAGGGGTGCGCACGCCAGACATGATTGGCGTAGGCAGAGAAATCTTGAACGTCGATACCGCATCGTAGAAACGCTTCACGTAATCCAGACGGGTATCACGCGGGTAGTTTGAGAACAGGCAGGCGGCCACCAGAATGTAAAGGAACTGGGCGCTTTCGTAGATCTCACCGGTTACACGGTTCTGAACCAGGTATTTGCCTTCGAGCTGCTTCACCGCCGCGTAGGAGAAGTTCATGTCGCGCCAGTGATCGATAAACCCGTTCATCTGCTCGAACTCTTCTTCCGTATAGTCTTCCAGCAGATGCGTGTCGTATTTGCCCAGCTCAACCATTTTTACCACGTGATCGTAAAGCTTCGGCGGCTCAAACTGGCCGTAGGCTTTTTTACGCAGGTGGAAAATCGCCAGACGTGCAGCCAGGTACTGATAATCCGGTGCTTCGCGGGAGATCAGGTCCGCCGCCGCTTTGATGATGGTTTCGTGGATATCAGACGTTTTGATGCCGTCGTAGAACTGAATATGAGAACGCAGTTCAACCTGGGAGATAGATACGTTGTTCAGTCCTTCTGCTGCCCAGTCGAGAACTCGATGGATTTTGTCCAGATTGATACGCTCGGTAGTACCGTCGCGCTTTGTCACCAGCAGACTCTGATTCATGTGGGGTTTACCTGTCCGTGAAATAAAAAATATCCCCCGCTTATCCACAGAACCGTCTTGTGACTAACTCTGTGGATAAATACTACATATAGGGGGTTTGCGATAAGAAAAACGCTATATGGTGAGTATTCTAGTATCGAATCTTTTCAGCACAAGAGTTGATTTTGACGTTAAATTGAGGTTGTGAAAGGGTAAAAAAGGCTAAGTCCTCGTACCGTAAGGCCTGGAAGACATGTCAATAATTAAGAAAAAAAATTCAAAATTTGATCGAGTGCTGATTTCTTCAACGGGAGGTCAGAATTGCGCAACATGATGTCGCGCAATCTTTATAAGAATAACGAATGACGTTAGTCGTTTTTGGCGGTTGTGTGCAACATATAGTTAACATCAACCCCCGGTGCGAGTTTGAATTTATTGGTCAGCGGATTGTAGTGCAGGCCGGTGATGTGCTGCTCCTTGAGCCACGTCTGGTCAACCCAGCTTAACAGCTCCGCCGGCTTGATGAATTTCTTCACGTCGTGCGTGCCTTTCGGCACCATGCGCAGCACATACTCCGCGCCGACAACGGCCATCAGCCAGGCTTTAGCGTTGCGGTTGAGGGTTGAGAAGAAGACCTGGCCGCCCGGTTTCACCAGTTTTGCACAGGCGTGCACCACGGACTGCGGATCGGGAACGTGCTCCAGCATCTCCATGCAGGTCACCACATCGTACTGATGGGCATGTTTTGCCGCGTGTTCTTCCACGGTTTCCTGCACGTAGTCTACCTGTATGCCAGACTCCAGTGCGTGAAGACGGGCAACCTGCAGCGGTTCAAAACCCATATCCAGGCCCGTGACGTTCGCCCCTTCGCGCGCCATGCTTTCCGCCAGGATACCGCCGCCGCAGCCGACATCGAGCACTTTTTTACCGAACAGACCGCCGGAACGCTCCGCGATATAGCCCAGACGCAGCGGGTTAATACGGTGCAGCGGTTTGAACTCACCTTCGAGATCCCACCAGCGGGACGCCACCGCTTCAAATTTGGCAATCTCTTCGTGGTCAACGTTGTGAGCCACCGGGGATTTTTCGGCATTCATGGGCGCTTTTACTCCTTATTTAGCAAGACGAATGAGTATATCAGGCAATCCCTGTGAATAAAGCGTATAGGTTTACCTCAATCACCTCGGCTGTGTTATAATTTGCGACCTTTGAATCCGGGATACAGTAGAGGGATAGCGGTTAGATGAGCGACCTTGCGAGAGAAATTACACCGGTTAACATCGAGGAAGAGCTGAAGAGCTCCTATCTGGACTATGCGATGTCGGTCATTGTTGGCCGTGCGCTGCCGGACGTCCGCGATGGCCTGAAGCCGGTACACCGTCGCGTACTATACGCCATGAACGTATTGGGCAATGACTGGAATAAAGCCTATAAAAAATCTGCCCGCGTCGTCGGTGACGTCATCGGTAAATATCACCCGCATGGTGATACCGCCGTTTATGACACCATCGTTCGTATGGCGCAGCCATTCTCCTTGCGCTACATGCTGGTAGATGGCCAGGGTAACTTTGGTTCAGTCGACGGCGACTCCGCTGCGGCGATGCGTTATACGGAAATCCGTATGTCGAAAATCGCTCATGAGCTGATGGCCGACCTGGAAAAAGAGACCGTTGATTTCGTCGATAACTACGACGGCACCGAGCGCATCCCAGATGTGATGCCCACCAAGATCCCGAACCTGTTAGTGAACGGTTCGTCCGGCATCGCGGTCGGTATGGCAACCAACATTCCGCCGCACAATATCACCGAGGTGATCAACGGCTGTCTGGCCTATATCGATGATGAAGACATCAGCATTGAAGGGCTGATGACACACATTCCGGGCCCGGACTTCCCGACGGCGGCGATCATCAACGGTCGTCGCGGTATTGAAGAAGCGTACCGTACCGGCCGCGGCAAGATTTATATCCGTGCCCGCGCCGAAGTGGAAGCGGACGCCAAAACCGGCCGTGAAACCATCATTGTTCACGAGATCCCGTATCAGGTGAACAAAGCGCGTCTGATTGAAAAAATCGCCGAGCTGGTAAAAGAAAAACGTGTTGAAGGCATCAGCGCGCTGCGTGACGAGTCTGACAAAGACGGTATGCGCATCGTGATTGAGATCAAACGCGATGCAGTGGGTGAGGTTGTCCTGAACAACCTGTACTCCCAGACGCAGCTTCAGGTCTCCTTCGGTATCAACATGGTTGCACTGCACCATGGTCAGCCGAAGATCATGAACCTGAAAGAGATCCTGAGTGCGTTCGTCCGTCACCGCCGTGAAGTGGTGACCCGTCGTACTATCTTCGAACTGCGCAAAGCGCGCGACCGTGCGCACATCCTTGAAGCGCTGGCGGTTGCGCTGGCCAACATCGACCCGATCATCGAACTGATCCGTCGTGCACCAACCCCGGCAGAAGCGAAAACTGCGCTGATTTCCCGTCCGTGGGATTTGGGCAACGTTGCCGCGATGCTGGAACGTGCGGGCGATGACGCGGCGCGTCCTGAGTGGCTGGAACCTGAGTTCGGCGTGCGTGACGGTCAGTACTACCTGACGGAACAGCAGGCTCAGGCGATTCTGGATCTGCGTCTGCAGAAACTGACCGGCCTTGAGCATGAAAAACTGCTCGACGAATACAAAGAGCTGCTGGAACAGATTGCTGAGCTGCTGCACATTCTGGGCAGCGCAGAGCGCCTGATGGAAGTGATCCGCGAAGAGCTGGAGCTGGTCCGCGATCAGTTTGGCGACGAGCGCCGCACTGAAATCACCGCCAACAGCGCGGACATCAACATCGAAGACCTGATCAACCAGGAAGACGTTGTTGTGACCCTGTCGCACCAGGGCTATGTGAAGTATCAGCCGTTAACCGACTACGAAGCACAGCGTCGTGGCGGTAAAGGTAAGTCTGCAGCACGTATTAAAGAAGAAGACTTCATTGACCGCCTGCTGGTGGCGAACACCCATGACACGATCCTCTGCTTCTCCAGCCGCGGTCGTCTGTACTGGATGAAAGTCTATCAGCTGCCGGAAGCAAGCCGTGGCGCGCGTGGTCGTCCAATCGTTAACCTGCTGCCGCTGGAAGCGAACGAACGTATCACCGCTATCCTGCCGGTACGCGAGTATGAAGAGGGTGTGAACGTCTTTATGGCGACCGCCAGCGGTACCGTGAAGAAAACCGCGCTGACCGAATTCAGCCGTCCGCGTTCTGCCGGTATTATCGCCGTGAACCTGAACGAAGGCGACGAGCTGATTGGCGTGGATCTGACCTCGGGCTCTGATGAAGTCATGCTCTTCTCTGCGGCCGGTAAAGTGGTGCGCTTCAAAGAAGACGCCGTCCGTGCAATGGGCCGTACCGCGACGGGCGTTCGTGGTATCAAACTGGCTGGCGAAGACAGCGTTGTTTCTCTGATTATTCCGCGCGGTGAAGGGGCTATCCTGACCGTCACGCAGAATGGTTACGGTAAACGTACGGCGGAAGGGGAATACCCAACCAAGTCTCGCGGCACGCAGGGCGTAATCTCCATCAAGGTGACCGAGCGCAACGGTTCCGTTGTCGGCGCGGTGCAGGTAGACGATGCCGACCAGATCATGATGATCACCGATGCCGGTACGCTGGTGCGTACCCGCGTGTCTGAGATCAGCGTGGTGGGTCGTAACACCCAGGGCGTGATCCTCATCCGTACAGCGGAAGATGAAAACGTGGTGGGTCTGCAGCGCGTTGCCGAGCCGGTGGATGACGAAGAGCTCGACTCCATCGACGGTAGCGTCGCGGAAGGCGATGAGGATATCGCGCCGGAAGCCGACACTGACGATGACGTAGCGGACGACGCTGACGAGTAATGTCTCCTGATGCAAAAAAGGGCCGGATTCCGGCCCTTTTCTTTTGCACAAGCAGATAAGTCAACGTTGCGACCTGGCGCGTTTACCGCTACCTTAACCACATTCTTTTGACCCCGACGGCGGAGCCTCGCCCCCTTGAAATACCTCGTCTCCTTTCGTACTACGCTGAAAGTCTCTCGCTATCTGTTTCGGGCGCTGGCGCTCCTGCTTTGGCTGCTGGTGGCCCTGTTCTCGGTGTTTTACATCGTTAACGCCCTGCACCAGAAAGAAGCGGAGATCCGCCAGGAGTTTAACTTAAGCTCCGATCAGGCCCAGCGCTACATTCAGCGAACGTCTGACGTGATGAAGGAGCTGAAGTATATTGCCGAAAATCGTCTGACGGCGGAAAACGGTATCCTTGCGCTTCGCGGGCGTGATGACAAAACCGAAGTCCCGGATTTCCAGCCGCTGTTCCCGGATTCCGATTGTTCCACCATGAGCAATACCTGGCGCGGCTCTCTGGAATCGCTCGCCTGGTTTATGCGCTACTGGCGCGACAATTTCTCCGCCGCCTATGACCTGAACCGCGTCTTCCTGATTGGCAGCGAGAATCTCTGCATGGCTGACTTTGGCCTGCGCGACGTACCCGTTGAGCGTGACGATGCGCTGAAAAGCCTGCATGAACGTATTGTGAAATATCGCAATGCACCGCAGGACGAGCGCGGGAATAACATCTTCTGGGTGAGCCAGGGCCCGCGTCCGGGCGTGGGCTATTTCTACGCGCTGACGCCGGTTTATCTGGGCAATCGCCTGCAGGCGCTGCTGGGGATTGAGCAGACCATTCGCATGGAAAACTTCTTCACCCCGGGCAGCCTGCCCATGGGCGTGACCATTCTGGATGAAAACGGTCATCAGCTGATCTCGCTTGCCGGGCCTGATAACCGTCTAAACGTCGAACCGCACTGGATGCAGGAGCGGTCGTGGTTTGGCTATACCTCAGGTTTCCGCGAGCTGGTGCTGAAGAAGAGCCTGCCGCCTTCGTCGCTCAGTATCGTCTATTCGCTGCCGGTGGATATGGTGCTTGAGCGGATACGCATTCTTATCATGAATGCGATTCTGCTCAACCTGCTGGCGGGGGGCGCGCTGTTTACGCTGGCGCGCATGTATGAGCGGAAAATCTTTATTCCTGCCGAAAGCGACGCCCAGCGACTGGAGGAACACGAGCAGTTTAACCGCAAGATTGTTGCCTCGGCGCCGGTGGGGATCTGTATTCTGCGTACTCAGGACGGGACCAATATCCTGAGTAACGAACTGGCACATAACTACCTGAACATGCTGACGCATGAGGACCGGCAAAGGCTGACGCAAATTATCTGCGGTCAGCAGGTTAACTTTGTCGACGTGCTCACCAGCACGCACACCAACCTGCAGATTAGCTTTGTGCATTCCCGCTATCGCAATGAAAACGTGGCGATTTGCGTGCTGGTGGATGTCTCCGCGCGCGTGAAAATGGAAGAGTCGTTGCAGGAGATGGCGCAGGCGGCAGAGCAGGCCAGCCAGTCGAAGTCCATGTTCCTTGCCACCGTCAGCCACGAGCTGCGCACGCCGCTGTACGGGATTATCGGTAACCTCGATCTGCTGCAGACCAAGGAATTGCCGAAAGGCGTCGACCGGCTGGTGACGGCGATGAACAACTCCTCCAGCCTGCTGCTGAAGATCATCAGCGATATTCTCGACTTCTCTAAAATCGAGTCCGAGCAGCTGAAAATCGAGCCGCGCGAGTTTTCGCCGCGCGAGGTCATGAACCATATCAGCGCCAACTATCTCCCGCTGGTGGTGCGTAAACAGCTGGGGCTCTACTGCTTTATTGAGCCGGACGTGCCGCTGACGCTGCATGGCGATCCGATGCGCCTGCAGCAGGTCATCTCTAACCTGCTCAGCAACGCCATTAAATTCACCGATACCGGCTGTATTGTGCTGCACGTCTGTCGGGCGGGGGATTACCTGAGCATCCGCGTGCGCGATACGGGCGTCGGCATCCCGGCGAAGGAGGTGGTTCGTCTGTTCGACCCGTTCTTCCAGGTCGGTACCGGCGTGCAGCGTAACTTCCAGGGCACCGGACTGGGGCTGGCGATTTGTGAGAAGCTCGTCAGCATGATGGATGGCGATATCTCCGTGGATACCGAGCCCGGCATGGGCAGCCAGTTCACCATCCGCATTCCGCTCTATTCGGCGCAGTATCCGGCAAAAGCCACGGTAGACGGGCTGAGCGATAAGCGCTGCTGGCTGGCGGTGCATAACGCCTCGCTGAATGACTATCTGACGGCGCTGCTTACCCATAGCGGCGTGAGGGTGTGCCGCTATGAAGGTCAAACACCGGACGTGGACGATGTGCTGATCGCCGACGAGATGCCGGAACAGCCGTGGCAGGGGAGAGGGTCAGTGCTCTTCTGCCGTCGCCACATCGGTATCCCGGTTGAGCGTGCGCCAGGAGAGTGGGTACACAGTGTCGCCACCCCGCACGAGCTGTTGAGCCTGCTGGCACGCATCTACAAAGTGGAACTGGAAGAGAGCGACGGCGCGGGCGGACTGCCGTCACCGGAGTCTCTGGCGTCGGTGAATGACGATATGATGATTCTGGTGGTGGATGACCATCCGATTAACCGTCGCCTGCTGGCTGACCAGCTTGGATCGCTGGGTTACCAGTGCAAAACCGCCAACGACGGCGTGGATGCGCTGAACGTGCTGAGTAAAAATCATATTGATATCGTGCTGAGCGATGTCAACATGCCTAACATGGACGGCTACCGTCTGACGCAGCGCATCCGACAGCTTGGCCTGACGCTGCCGGTGGTGGGCGTAACGGCGAACGCGTTGGCGGAAGAGAAACAGCGCTGTCTGGAGTCAGGCATGGACAGCTGTCTGTCGAAACCGGTGACGCTGGACGTGCTGAAGCAGACATTGTCGATTTACGCGGAGCGCGTGAGAAAAACGCGGATATAAAAAAGGCCCGCAAGGGCCTTTTTTATTTGCCCGGCGGCACTGCGCTTGCGCGGGCCTACGGGTTCTGCAGGCCGGGTAAGCGCGAGCGCCACCCGGCGTTTACAGCGGAGATCAATCCTTGTCGGTTGCGCTCAGCGTGACGGAGGAGAGATAGTTCAGCAGAGCAATATCGTTATCCACGCCCAGCTTCATCATCGCTGATTTCTTCTGGCTGCTTATGGTTTTAATACTGCGGTTCAGCTTCTTGGCAATCTCGGTCACCAGGAAACCTTCTGCGAACAGGCGCAGAACTTCACTCTCTTTCGGCGACAGGCGTTTGTCACCGTAGCCACCCGCGCTGATTTTTTCCAGCAGACGAGAAACGCTTTCAGGCGTGAACTTCTTGCCTTTCTGCAGCGCCGCAAGCGCTTTAGGCAGATCGGTCGGTGCGCCTTGTTTCAGCACAATCCCTTCGATGTCCAGATCCAGTACCGCGCTCAGGATCGCCGGGTTGTTGTTCATGGTCAGAACAATGATCGAGATATCCGGGAAGTGACGTTTAATATATTTGATGAGCGTGATCCCATCACCGTATTTGTCTCCAGGCATGGAGAGATCGGTAATGAGCACGTGTGCATCAAGCTTTGGGAGGTTATTGATCAGTGCTGTAGAGTCTTCAAATTCACCGACTACATTCACCCACTCGATCTGTTCAAGTGATTTGCGAATACCGAACAGTACAATCGGATGGTCATCGGCAATAATTACGTTCATATTGTTCATGTATAAGGCTACCTTGCTACAGCAAGCTTTTGACGTAGGCGTCAATGTCGCTGATGTATTTTTCAATGCCAGAGGCATCTTTCTCACGAATTAGATGTTCCAGCGTTTCACATAACTGCTTGCCGGGAACCAGATTAAGCATGGCAAACACCCCTTTAAGCCGGTGTGCTGTCTGTGCCAGCGCTGCAAAATCATTCGCAGCGGACTCAGTATACAACCGCTTAACATCATCTGGTACTGTATCAACAAAGAGTGAATAGTATCCGCTGGCGTGAAGCTCGGCATTTTCATTACCGCCTAACGGTGATTCCGCTATCTCTTCCTGCGCCAGCTGCTCTTCTATTAGTTGTAGTACAGCTTCCTGCATCGCATTGCTTATATTAAAGTTGACGCGCAGCTGGCCAGGGCCGATTTTCCGCACGCCTGACTCATCATCGCTTAAAAGCAAGCCGGAGGCAGTAAGATTAGACGGATTATCAGTTAAAAACAGATCAAATTCTTGACTTGCAAGTCTTTCATCCGGCGTGATGCAGGCCGCACCCCAGTTTTCTAACTGACGAACGACAATATTGCGGATCTCGTTCGACGTAACATCGACCATCACCACGACATCATCCAGCAGACGCTCTTCATCTTCTTCCTGCGGATTGGCCGCCATTTTCACGTGCAGAGAATAGCGGGTGCCGAGAGATTCACGGGCCTTGATATTGAGATGGCCGCCGAGCTTACGCGCCAGCTGATCGCACAGCCAGAAGGTGAGGGCATTTGCCTTGCCGTAGCGATCGCTTTGCGTGTCATTCAGGAACGGGAAGTGCAGATTATCAATTTCACTCGTGGTGACGCCCTCCCCGGTGTCCAGGATGCGGAACGTCAGGCGGTCTTCTGCCGACTCCTCCGTACTGACTTCGAGGGTGATCTTGCCGATCTGCGTGGTGGTCACCGCGTACTGAATAATCATCAACAATATGCGGCGCAGCGCTTCACGATCGCCGTGGCGCTCGTCATTTGCCGGGAGATTGTTATTGATCAGCAACTGCAGCCCTTTGCGCTTAATCACGGGCAGAACTTCCGGAACCACTTCATCGATCAGATCCTGAATGGAGAAGAGAGTGGGAGTTCCCTTCCAGAAATCATTCTCCAGCATGTTCGCCAGCTGGATCTCATCAACCATTCTGACCAGCGAGTCGGCCTGACAGGCAAGCTGGTGGCTTTCTGACGTATTTAACGCCGCCGCCTGGGTCGCCAGCGTTTTTAACGGCTGCTTGAAGGCATCGCCAATGTTCTGCATAAAGGCGGCGCGCCCCTGCTGGTTTTTCTCATACAGTCTTTGCGCCTGCTTGAGCTTTTTATTCACCAGCACTTCGCGATCCTGATCGCGGATGATGAAGATTTGCGTACGTGAAGCCACCTGGCTGCGGAACTGGCGGATCTCGTACAGTTCATTGTTGATGGTGGCCTGAATCACCCCCTGGTGCTGATCCGCCATAGTGGTGATGTTCTGCAGGTTAAGATGCGGCAGCAGATGATCGGCAATTTTATTGCTCATTACCGTACGATTTGCTTCCTGATCGTGAACTAAGACCCCAAGCGGCAGCACGGAAACAATCTCTTCATTCAATGCACGTAATACGCGCAGCTCATTGCTGGTACCGGCCGGGACCGCCGCGGCGTCGCTCTGACGTCCCGACTGGAAGCGGAAGGTGCTGTAGCCAAACAGCGCCAGCGCCAGCAGACCGATATTCAGCAGTAGAGGCAGCAGGATATTTTGCAGCGTGTCGAGTAACAGCGTGCCAAACGGCACCTGCCACACCAGACGCATACCGGTCGAGTTCAGGGATGAGGCAATTTCGATTTTTGAACCGTTAAAGGAGATCGATACGCTCTCTGCGGCCTCTTTGTCAGACGCCGCACGCATGTTCTGGGTGCTGCTGTCGGGCTCCAGACGGAAGCTATCGAGCGGCATGTCAGGCGGGATTAAATCATTAATGGGTAAATCGAAGGCGACCACCGTCGCCAGATGTCCTGGCTGGTTGAAGGTGGTGCGCAGAGTAAAATAATGACCGTTTTGCCAGGCCAGACGACGCAGGGAAGAGAAGCTCTCACGTTCATCAAGGGCATTTGCCTGCTGCAACATCTCTGCCCGGCGGGAATCGACGATGCTGCCCACGGTGGTCTCTTTAAACCCGGAAGAGAGATCTTTTAACGGCAGCGTTGAGATCAGGATCATGCTGTTGTCCTGACCGTTCAGATAGTACATCGACCATGGCACCGTTTCGGCACCCCAGAGGGTATCCAGATAGGTCGAAATACGCTGCGTCATCTCAAGGGTCGCGCTGTCGTGAGAGCCAAAAATAAGCGCCTCAGTCTTACGCTGCGGTTTTTCGAGGTAATAGACATCCTGCTTAAGCCGTGTCTCCTGAAGCCCATCTCCGGATGAGGAGGCCGGTGCAGCTGCAATATTGTCGTAAATCTGCCAGGTGGCGTAGCGCCAGGTATCGATGCGCTTATGCACGGCGTGGGTGATATCGACGACCTGATAGCTCTTGTCCTTCAGCCAGGCATTAACCGCGCTTTGTACCATCACCCCCATGGTCACTAACAGCACAACGATCAAAAGAAGAAAGAAACGGGTGATGCTCCCGGGGAGGAGGGAGAATTTGCTCGGGGCGGTGGTTTCAGTCTGACTCATTGATATCTTTAACCCGTCATGGTCATGCTCTGTGGCGATAGGGCAGTATAAAGGGTAATAACTGAATTTCCAGCGCCACCGTCCGGGAACAGGCGACTTTTTCAACGGACAATATCGGCGGCGGGTGGCGCGGTAAACATGTACAACCGCGTCCCGCGCGTACAAATAAAAAGTGCGCCTGGTCAGAAAATAGCACGAATTAACAAGAAATTAAGTTTTACATCAATTGTGTGTTAGCGAACGAACGCCGGTGAGAATTTAGTTAATAGTCGTTACAATTTCGGCGCGGTAGCACAAAAAATGAGAAGTTACGTAAAGAAAGGTAAAAAAAAAACCGAATGCGAAGCATCCGGCTCAATTAGGGATAAACAGACATTCAAAACTGAATGACGGTAATAAATAAAGTTAATGATGATAGCGAGAGATATTTTAGAGATTAGGTGCGATCTTGTTTTGTCATTCAGTGCTGTAACGATTTTTATTATAAGTTATTGATTTGTGTGGGTATGATTTTTCTTTTGATTATAAGTGCTAAATTTCTAAGCTATTTGTGCTTTGTAAAAGTTCCTTGATATTTACATTTTGAAACATGTTGACGGATAAATGAAACATCTTCAAAGTTTTCGTATCATATTCGCGTTGGATTATTCTGTAATTTTGCGGAGAATGAAATTGCCGACTGGTTAATGAGGGTTAACCAGTAAGCAGTGGCAATTATAAGGCATATAACAGAGGGTTAATAAAATGAAAGTTAAAGTACTGTCCCTCCTGGTACCAGCACTCCTGGTGGCAGGCGCAGCAAATGCGGCCGAAATTTATAACAAAGATGGCAACAAATTAGATCTGTACGGTAAAGTTGATGGTCTGCACTATTTCTCCGATGACGACAGCGCTGATGGCGACCAGACCTACATGCGTCTTGGCTTCAAAGGCGAAACCCAGGTTAACGATCAACTGACCGGTTACGGCCAGTGGGAATACCAGATTCAGGGTAACTCAGGTGAGAATGAAAACAACGCCTGGACCCGTGTGGCGTTTGCCGGTCTGAAATTTGGTGACGCGGGTTCTTTCGACTATGGTCGTAACTACGGCGTAGTTTACGATGTAACTTCCTGGACCGACGTTCTGCCAGAATTCGGCGGTGACACCTACGGTTCTGACAACTTCATGCAGCAGCGTGGTAACGGCTTTGCGACCTACCGTAACAGCGATTTCTTCGGCCTGGTTGATGGCCTGAACTTCGCTGTTCAGTATCAAGGTAAAAACGGTAGCGTAAGCGGTGAGGACCAGACCAACAACGGTCGTGAAGCACTGCGTCAGAACGGTGATGGCGTTGGCGGTTCTATCACTTATAACCTGGGCGAAGGCTTCGGTATTGGTACTGCCGTGTCCAGCTCTAAGCGCACCAGTTCCCAGAACGACATGGGCTTCGGTACTGGCGACCGTGCTGAAACCTACACCGGCGGTCTGAAATACGACGCGAACAACATCTACCTGGCTGCGCAGTATACTCAGACCTACAACGCGACTCGCGCAGGCGATCTGGGTTGGGCCAACAAAGCGCAGAACTTCGAAGTGGTTGCTCAGTACCAGTTCGACTTCGGCCTGCGTCCATCCGTGGCTTACCTGCAGTCTAAAGGCAAAGACATCGAAGGTTACGGCGATCAGGATCTGCTGAAATATGTTGATGTAGGTGCGACTTACTACTTCAACAAAAACATGTCCACCTACGTGGATTACAAAATCAACCTGGTTGATGAAAATGACTTCACCCGTCAGGCGGGTATCGGTACTGACGATATCGTCGCGCTGGGCCTGGTTTACCAGTTCTAATCGCGTCATCGTGTGACGTAAGGGGCCTGATGGCCCCTTTTTTTTGTGCTTCTCAGATTCTCACAACGCTCCTGTTTTGGTGTACTCTTGCCGCCCTGGCATGAGGATAATAATGAATGGACATGACTTTTTTACGCGCCAGCTTTCTGGCTATGCTTTTTTTCCTGACCGCGTGTAACGATCCCACACCCGTGGCGAAAACCGACGCACCCGCCGCGACGGTGCTCGAAGGCAAAACGATGGGGACCTTCTGGCGCGTCAGCGTGATGAACCTCGATAAAACACGCACGGATGAACTTCGCGGCAAAATCCAGTCGCAGCTGGACGCCGACGATCAGCTGCTGTCGACCTATAAAAATGACTCTGCGCTGATGCGCTTTAACCTTTCAACCAGCACCTCTCTGTGGCCGGTGAGCGAGGCGATGGCCGATATCGTGACCGAGGCAATGCGCGTGGGTTATAAAACCAACGGGGCGATGGATGTGACCGTCGGTCCTCTGGTGAACCTCTGGGGATTTGGCCCGAATAAACAGCCGGTGACCACGCCCGAACAGGCGGCCATTGATGACGCCCGCGCCCGGACAGGGCTACAGCATCTGACCGTGATCAACCAGTACGGGCAGCAGTACCTGCAAAAAGATATCCCCGATCTGTTTGTCGATCTGTCGACGGTCGGGGAAGGCTATGCGGCGGATCATCTTGCTGCACTGATGGCGCAGGAAGGAATTTCCCGTTATCTGGTCTCGGTGGGCGGCGCGTTGGTCAGCCGGGGTATGAACGCCAGCGATAAGCCGTGGCGCGTAGCGATTCAAAAACCAACCGATCGGCAAAATGCCGTGCAGGCGATAGTGGATATCAACGGACATGGCATCAGCACCTCCGGAAGCTATCGCAACTATTACGAGCTTGACGGGAAGCGTATTTCGCACGTGATTGATCCGCAGACCGGACGCCCCATCACGCATAACCTGGTCTCGGTAACGGTCATTGCCCCCACCGCGCTGGAAGCGGATGCCTGGGATACCGGATTAATGGTTCTCGGCCCGGAAAAAGCCAAAGAGGTGGTCCGTCAGGAAGGGCTGGCGGTTTATATGATCACCAAAGAGGGCGACGGGTTCAAAACCTGGAGCTCGCCGCAGTTCAACAGTTTCCTGGTCAGCGACAAAAATTAAAAAGCAAGGTTGCGGGTTTTTTATCAGTGGCGCTCAGGCACGCTCTATGTATGCTTATACGAGGAGCCGATCATGAAAAACCCAACCTTAATGACCGATGAGGATCGCTGGCAGGCCGTGCTGGCCCGCGATCCGCTCGCTGACGATCAGTTTGTCTTCGCCGTGCAGACGACGGGTATTTTCTGCCGCCCGTCATGCCGTGCCCGCCACGCGCTGCGTAAAAATGTCCGTTTTTATCCTGATGCCCGGCATGCCGCTCAGGCAGGTTTTCGTCCGTGCAAGCGCTGCATGCCGGACAAACGCGATCCGCAGGCGCAGAAGCTGGCAAAAGTGGAACATGCCTGCCGGCTTCTGGAGCAGGATCCCGCGTTAACCCTGGAGAGGCTGGCGGAGCAGGTTGCCATGAGTCCTTTCCATTTCCACCGCCTGTTTAAGTCGGTGACCGGCATGACGCCAAAAGCCTGGCAGCAGGCGGCGCGGGGTCAGCGTCTGCGCACCGCGCTTGCGCAGGGAGACAAAATTACCGATGCCGTGCTGGCGGCGGGATTTCCCGACAGCAGCAGCTATTATCGTAAAGCCAACGATGCGCTGGGCATGACGGCGAAGCAGTACCGTAAAGGAGAAGTGGCCGTGCGGTATGCCATTGATGACTGTTCGTTAGGACGCTGTCTGGTCGCCGAAAGCGAGCGGGGGATCTGCGCGATTCTGCTGGGTGACACCGATGCGGAAGTCACCGCAGAGCTTGCCACACAGTTTCCAAAAGCTACGCACGCGCCGCTGGACGACGCCTTTGTGCAGCGGATCCATCAGGTCATTGCCAGTATTGATAACCGCGACGTACCGCTTGCGCTGCCGCTGGATATTCGCGGTACCGCGTTCCAGCAGCGCGTCTGGCAGGCCCTTCGCACTATTCCCTGCGGCGAAACGGCAAGCTACCAGCAGGTGGCGCAGGCGATTGGCCAACCCAGTGCGGTACGCGCCGTAGCAGGCGCCTGTGCGGCAAACACGCTCGCAATTGTGATCCCCTGTCATCGCGTGGTTCGCAACGACGGTGCGCTGTCGGGCTATCGCTGGGGGACGGCGCGAAAAGCGCTATTACTGAAACGTGAGGCGAAACACCGGGAGGAATAATGCTCGATTTTTTTGCGGATGCTGAACCCTGGCAGGAACCGCTTGCGCCAGGGGCGGTGATCCTCCGCCGCTTTGCACTCTCCCGTGCAGCGGCGTTGCTTGCCGGTATTGAAGAGGTCACGGCGGTTTCACCGTTTCGCCATATGGTGACGCCGGGCGGCTACACCATGTCGGTGGCCATGGCCAACTGCGGCGAACTGGGCTGGGCGACAAACGAACGTGGATATGTGTATGCTCCAAACGATCCCACGACCGACCGGCCGTGGCCTCCCATGCCTGCTGTTTTTCAGGCACTTTGTCACGAGGCTGCCGTGGCGGCGGATTATCCGGATTTTCGTCCTGATGCCTGTCTTATTAACCGCTACGCCGTCGGTGCGAAGCTCTCGCTGCATCAGGACAAGGATGAGCCCGATCTGCGCGCGCCTATCGTTTCGGTATCGTTAGGTCTGCCCGCCGTCTTTCAGTTTGGGGGATTACGCCGCAACGATCCGCTCAAACGCATCATGCTGGAACATGGCGATGTGGTGGTGTGGGGCAGGGAATCGCGGCTTTATTATCACGGCATTCAGCCGCTGAAACCCGGCGTCCACCCCCTCACGGGGGAGTACCGCTTTAATCTGACCTTCCGTCAGGCGGGGATGCGTAAACTAAAATAAGAATTATTCTTGATGTCCGCGCAGGGCAGTTTACACTGCTCGCTGATTTTTATTGTCCGGATTGCCTGCATGCAACTACTTCTCCTCGTCTGGCGTCAGTACCGCTGGCCCTTCGTCGCCGTTATGGCGTTAAGCCTTGCCAGCGCCGCATTGGGTATTGGCCTGATCGCGTTTATCAACGTGCGGTTGATTGAAATGGTCGACACCTCGCTCTCCGTATTGCCGGAGTTTCTTGGCCTGCTGCTGCTGCTGATGGCGGTGACGCTCGGCTCCCAGCTGGCGCTGACCGCGCTCGGCCACCATTTCGTTTTTCGTTTGCGCAGTGAGTTTATCAAGCGGATCCTGGACACCCAGGTCGAGCGCGTTGAGCAGCTCGGCAGCGCCTCCCTGCTGGCGGGGCTGACCAGCGACGTACGCGCCATTACCATCGCGTTCGTTCGTCTGCCCGAGCTGGTGCAGGGGATCATTCTGACCTTTGGCTCGGCGGCCTATCTCGCCTGGCTCTCCAGCAAAATGCTGGCGGTGACTGCGCTGTGGATCGCCATCACCATCTGGGGCGGTTTTGTGCTGGTGTCGCGCGTTTACAAACACATGGCGGTGCTGCGTGAAACCGAAGACAAGCTCTATAACGACTATCAGACGGTACTGGAAGGGCGCAAAGAACTCACCCTGAACCGCGAGCGCGCCGAGTACATCTTTAACCATCTCTATATTCCGGACGCACGCGAGTACCGGCATCACATCATTCGCGCCGATACCTTCCACCTGAGCGCGGTGAACTGGTCAAACATTATGATGCTGGGCGCCATTGGCCTGGTATTCTGGATGGCGAACAGTCTGGGCTGGGCGGACACCAACGTCGCGGCAACCTACTCGCTGACGCTGCTGTTTTTGCGCACGCCGCTGCTCTCGGCGGTCGGCGCGTTGCCCACCTTACTGAGTGCGCAGGTGGCCTTTAATAAGCTCAACAAATTCGATCTCGCGCCGTTTAAAGCCGAATTCCCACGCCCGCAAGCCTTCCCTGACTGGCAGACGCTGGAGCTGCGTAACGTCACGTTCCGCTATCAGGACAGCGCCTTCTCCGTGGGGCCGGTCAACCTGACGATCCGCCGCGGCGAGCTGCTGTTCCTGATTGGCGGCAACGGTAGCGGTAAATCGACGCTGGCGATGCTGCTCACCGGGCTTTATCAGCCGCAGTCGGGCGAGATTTTACTGGATGGCAGAGCGCTGAGCGCGGAGAAGCCCGAGGATTACCGCAAGCTTTTCTCGGCGGTGTTCACCGACGTCTGGCTGTTTGAGCAACTGCTGGGTCCGGAAGGGCAGCAGGCCAATCCTGCACTGGTGGAAAAATGGCTGACGCAGCTACAGATGTCCCACAAGCTGGAACTTCAGGACGGTAAAATTCTCAATCTGAAGCTTTCCAAAGGGCAGAAAAAGCGCGTGGCGCTGCTGCTGGCGCTGGCGGAAGAGCGTGACATCATTCTGCTGGATGAGTGGGCGGCGGATCAGGACCCGCACTTCCGCCGCGAGTTTTATCAGGTGCTGCTGCCGCTGATGCAGCAGATGGGTAAAACCATTTTCGCCATCAGCCACGACGATCATTACTTTATTCATGCCGACCGTCTGCTGGAGATGCGCGACGGCAGGCTGAGCGAGCTGACCGGTGAAGAGCGCGATGCAGCCTCGCGTGACGCGGTGGCGCGTACGGCCTGATGCCCTCACCCTAACCCTCTCCCACAGGGAGAGGGGATAATCGTGGCCGTAATGCCGCTTTTTTCTCCATCCCGCCCCGTTGTTTATTCTTATTTACATATCCTCGCGCTATGCTTAATACCAACTTATTTCATGGATTTATGATTGATGTCGGTATTAAAGAAAAACAGCGCCAGACAGCGTGACCAGGAACGTGCGCGACTGATCTGGCTTCTCACGACCGATAAAGCGGTCACGTCTACGCTATTAGGCAAACTGACCCTGGCTGAGCAATATGATGTCGGCACCTTGGCCGACGATATTGCTGAGGTAGGTGCGCTGGTTGCTCATTTACCGCCGCCGGATCTGGCGGATACCCTGGAAGCGCTTCCCTCGGAAGAACGTCACGCCCTGTGGCGCCTGGTGCAGGATCACGAGCGCGGGCAGGTGCTGCTTGAGGCCTCCGAAAACGTCTGGGACGACCTGATCGACGAGATGAGCGACCGGGACATTCTCGACGCTCTGCAAACCCTGGATATCGACGAGCAGATTTACCTTGTACAGCATCTGCCGCGTAACCTGACCGGCCGCCTGTTGGCCTCTCTGCCTGCCGATGAACGTGCGCGCGTGCGTCAGGTGATGCACTACGAGAAAAACAGCGTCGGCGCGATCATGGAGTTCGGCGTTATCACGGTACGTCCGGACGTCACGCTCGGTACCGTGCAGCGCTACCTGCGCCGTCTGGGCAAAATGCCTGACAACACCGATAAGCTGTTTGTCACCTCGCGGGATAAAACCCTGCTCGGCGAGCTGGAGCTGAAAACCATCCTGCTCAACAGCGCCCAGCAGCGGGTGAGTGAGGTGATGGAAAACGAGCCGATGGTCTTCTCCCCGGAAGACGATGCGGAAAAAGCGGCGCGTACCTTTGAACGTGATGACCTTGTGAGTGCGGCGGTCGTAGACTCCGTTGGCAAGCTGATGGGCCGTCTGACCATCGATGAAATCGTTGACGTGGTTTATGAAGAGACCGATAACGACCTGCGCGCGCTGGGGGGGATCAGTGCGGGAGATGACGTCCATGCCTCCGTCGGCAAGGCGGTGAAAACGCGCTGGGCGTGGCTGGCCATTAACCTCTGTACCGCGTTTATCGCCTCCCGCGTGATTGACGGTTTTGAACACACCATTTCGCAGCTGGTGGCGCTGGCCTCGCTGATGCCGATTGTGGCCGGGATTGGCGGTAATACCGGCAATCAGACTATCACGATGATTGTTCGCGCGCTGGCGCTGGAGAATATTCAGCCCGGCAACTTCGCCTTTCTGATCTTCAGAGAGATGGGGGTGGCGCTGATCAACGGCCTGGTCTGGGGCGGGATTATGGGGGGCATCACCTGGTGGTTGTATGACGATATGGCGCTGGGTGGGGTGATGATGCTGGCGATGGTGCTGAATCTGCTGGTGGCATCGATGATGGGCGTTATTATCCCGTTGACCATGACCAAACTGGGTCGCGACCCCGCGGTGGGGTCGAGCGTGATGATCACCGCCATCACCGATACCGGCGGTTTCTTTATTTTTCTTGGGCTGGCGACGATTTTTCTGCTTTAAGCCGACGCTTAATGCGGGCGGGAAGCAGCACCATGACGATAATCCCGCCCAGCACGCCAATCGCCAGATTGCCGGTGGATACCGTGGCGGCAACGGTCACCAGCATGACGACCGCTTCTGCAATCGGCGCCGTTTTCAGCGTGGCCGGCTGAAGGCTGTGCCAGCTGAAGGTTTTGACGGCGACGATCGCCATAATCCCCGCCAGCACCGCCATCGGAATGTTGGCCATCACGTCGCTGAGTGCCGTCACCAGTATTAGCAGCACGATGCCCGCAGCGAAGGTTGAAATGCGGCTTCGGCCTTTCCCCATCTCCACGTTAACGATGGTTTGTCCGATCATCGCGCAGCCCGCAATACCACCGTAAAATCCGGCCAGGATATTGCCGACGCCTAATCCAATGCTTTCGCGGCGTTTACTTGACGGTGTCGCGGTCAGCTCATCCACCAGCTTTGCCGTCAGCAGGGATTCCAGCAGGCCGACAAACGCGATGCTCAACGCGCACGGCCAGATTATGCTCAGCGTCTGGAGATTGAGAGGGACCAGAAGTTCGCTAAGGCCCGGCAAGCCGCCGCTCATGGCGCCTTCATCGCCCACGGTCGGCAGGCTTTGCCCGGTTGAAACGGTAAACAAGGTTAACAGCACAATCGCAATCAGTGGGGAAGGGATGCTTTTGATATAGCGCGGCACCCACAGCACGATCAGTACCGTCAGCACGAACAGGCCCACAATCAGCGGGCTTCGGCTCCAGAAATGGGGAACCTGCGCAAAGAAAATCAATATCCCGAGGGCGTTAACAAACCCGGTCATGACCGACTGGGGAATAAAGCGCATCAGCCTTGCCATGCCCAGCACGCCAAACAGAATCTGAATTACGCCAGCCATGAGCACGGCGGGAAGAATGTACTGTACGCCGTGCTGATGCACCATGGGCCCAATAACCAGCGCCACGGAACCGGCCGCGGCCGTGACCATCGCCGGGCGGCCGCCCAGTACAGACAGGGCGAGACAGAGCACCACGGAAGCGATCAGGCTGACCTTCGGGTCAACGCCCGCCACCACGGAAAATGAGATGACCTCGGGGATCAGCGCCAGGGCGGTAATTACGCCCGCCAGCGTTTCACGCGTCAGCTGCTTAGGGGAACGCAGTACGTTGGCTACGCGGTCTTCGGGGGATACATCAGAATGGGGTAAGGACATAACAGTTCGCTGGTTAGGGCAGGCTTCCGTGCGCGCGATCACAAAACGCAACATACTAGCCAGTAAAACCGCGCTTTACCAGACGCATCGATAATTCCTCACAAACAATCCATCATTAAATTTCACAATTACAATAATTTCGTAACCTTTAAACAATATTTAAAAGTTGTTACCGTGCCCCCGCAGCTTTTTTCACCTGCAATTTCCACGCATCAAGCACTTTTACACTAAGGCATAAATTATGAAAAAAATGACTGCCATGCTCTTTTCTCTGGCCGTGGGGCTTAATACCGTCTCCATGGCGGCGAAAGCTGACGCACCAAAAGAGCAGGAAACGGACGTCCTTTTAATCGGTGGTGGTATCATGAGCGCCACGCTGGGAACCTATCTGCAAGAACTGCAGCCGGACTGGTCAATGACCATGGTCGAGCGCCTTGATGGCGTGGCGCAGGAGAGTTCGAACGGCTGGAACAACGCCGGTACCGGCCATTCGGCACTCATGGAACTGAACTATACGCCGCAGAAAAAGGACGGTTCCATTAGTATCGAGAAAGCGGTAGAGATCAACGAGGCGTTCCAGGTTTCTCGTCAGTTCTGGTCTCACCAGGTCAACAGCGGCGTGCTGCACGACCCGCACTCCTTTATCAATACCGTACCGCACATGAGCTTTGTGTGGGGCGAGCAGAACGTCAACTTCCTGCGCGCGCGCTACGCCGCACTGCAGCAGAGCACGCTGTTCCGCGGGATGAAATACTCTGAAGATCACGCGCAGATTAAAGAGTGGGCTCCGCTGGTCATGGAAGGTCGTGACCCGAACCAGAAAGTGGCGGCGACCCGTACCGAAATTGGTACCGACGTTAACTACGGTGAAATTACCCGTCAGCTGGTGACGTCTCTGAAGAAAAAAGAGAACTTCAACCTGCAGCTCAGCACCGAAGTGCGCGGTTTCAAGCGTAACGCGGATAACAGCTGGAGCGTGACCGTTGCCGATCTGAAAAACAACGAAGCCGAGCACGTCATCAAGGCCAAGTTTGTCTTTATCGGTGCGGGCGGCGCGGCGCTGAAGCTGCTGCAGGAGTCCGGTATTCCGGAAGCGGACGACTACGCGGGCTTCCCGGTGGGCGGTCAGTTCCTGGTGTCCGATAACCCGGAAGTGGTGAACCGTCATCTGGCAAAAGTGTACGGTCAGGCTTCCGTGGGCGCGCCGCCAATGTCTGTTCCGCACATCGACACCCGTATGCTCGACGGCAAACGCGTGGTGCTGTTTGGACCGTTCGCGACCTTCTCCACGAAGTTCCTGAAAAACGGCTCCCTGTGGGATCTGCTGAGCGCAACTACTACCTCTAACGTCAAGCCGATGATGGACGTGGGGCTGGATAACTTCGATCTGGTGAAATACCTGATTAGCCAGGTGATGCTCTCTGACGACGACCGTTTCGAGGCGCTGAAAGAGTACTATCCACAGGCGAAGAAAGAAGACTGGCGTCTGTGGCAGGCGGGTCAGCGTGTACAGATCATCAAGCGCGATCCGAAAGAGGGTGGCGTGCTGCGTCTGGGCACCGAAGTGGTGAGCGATAAGGACGGCACCATCGCCGCGCTGCTGGGTGCGTCACCGGGTGCATCTACCGCTGCGCCAATCATGCTGCACCTGATGGAAAAAGTGTTTAAAGATAAAGTCGCCAGCCCGGAATGGCAGGCGAAGCTGAAGACCATTATTCCATCCTACGGCACGAAGCTGAACGGTAACGTGAGCGCGACGGAGCAGGAGCTGGAATACACCAGCCGCGTACTGCAGCTGCAGTACATCAAACCGCAGGCTGCGGATGCTGCGCCAAAAGCGGAGCTGAAGCCTCAGCAGGAAAACAAACCGGTTGCGGATATCGCGCTGTAATGTAAAAAAGCCGGGTGGCGCTGACGCCCACCTGGCCTATGTTCGATGTTATTTTGAAGGTCGGGTAAGGCGAAGCCGCCACCCGACTTATTTTTAACGTACTACCGCTTGTCCAACGTTCTCGTCCGCCTTCCACACGCGATACTTCACTTCCACGTTTTCAGGCGTATAAACCACGATCGGCAACTTGCTGTTGTAGCGCAGCAGGCTATTGTCGCCCAAATACGCTGTCACAAATTTCTTCTTTTTCTTGCCATCCGGGCAGGCCATCATGGTGGAGACCGGCGAGGTCACTTTATCAAAGACGTAGTAGTCGTAACCCCAGCCTTCCAGGGTTTTGCTCTCCAGCTGGCCACCCAGGCGATGCTGGTTGCAATCCACTTCCAGCGTCTTGCCAATTAACAGCTCTACTTTGAAATTCGCTTCATCCTGCTGTGCCGGCAGCTGGATCACCTGACGCTTCATCCCTTTATCCGCTTTCGGATACGGCGCGACTTTTTCCAGCGGCTGCTCTTTAGGGGTTTCGCTGGCGAAAGCACTGGTGCTGACACACGCGGCGGCGATGAGTGCGAGGGCAAATTTAGGTGCGTTTTTCATTGTCATTCCTTTATGTCAAAACGATCCTGTACAGGTTAACATATCAACTATAAATGGTTGGTGTTATTTACTTACATTTTTAATGTAAATAGCATAATAAACCACATATTTACCATTTTTGTAGGTGTTTGTACTGACATGGAGTCCGGCTGGCGTTTGTGTTATTTTAGACCCTCTATAATGTTATTCATCTGTAAAAGGGAAGAGAGATGGTTCGTGCAAAAATGAAAACGCCTGAAGGCCGCAAATTCCTCCTGGCGCTGCTGGTTGTGTTTATGATTGCTGCCGCGTGCGTGGGGCGGGCCACCATTGTTGGCGTCATCGAACAGTACAACATTCCACTCTCAGCCTGGACAACCAGCATGTATGTCCTGCAATCGGCGATGATCTTTGTCTACAGCCTGGTGTTCACCGTTCTGCTGGCCATCCCGCTGGGCATTTTCTTCCTGGGCGGACGTGATAAACACTAGACGCCGATTTGCGATATCGAAGCCATCCTGCGGGGTGGCTTTTTTTATGTCTAATAATTTTTATTCGCATTTCCAGGATATTCTGTTTCGAACAAGACAGTTCAACATGAAGCAGGAGATGCGCAATGTTATCCCGGTTTGCAACGCTCAGCCGGATCCCGAAAGGCGTCTGGGTGGTGGGTGGCGTCAGTATGCTGATGGATATCTCTTCGGAGATCATTCATAGCCTGCTGCCGTTGTTTATGGTGACGACGCTGGGCGCCAGCGTGATTTTCATTGGTTTGATTGAAGGCCTGGCTGAGGCTACGGCGCTGTTTATCAAGGTGTTTTCCGGCGCCATCAGTGACTATCTGGGCAAACGTAAAGGACTGGCGGTGCTGGGCTACGGTCTTGGCGCGTTGAGTAAACCGCTGTTTGCTATTGCCTCTTCCTCCGGCATGATCCTTGGGGCGCGCTTAATCGACCGGGTAGGGAAGGGGATCCGGGGTGCGCCGCGCGATGCGCTGGTTGCTGACGTTACGCCGCCGGAACTTCGCGGCGCGGCCTTTGGGCTGCGTCAGTCGATGGACACCGTCGGCGCATTTCTCGGGCCGCTGCTGGCCGTAGGATTAATGCTGCTGTAGAACGATGATTTTCGTACCATTTTCTGGATCGCGGTGATCCCCGGCGTGCTCGCCGTGGCGCTGCTTTTCTTCGGCCTGCATGAGCCGAAAACGCCCGTCGAACATCAACGCACGAACCCCATCAAAAAAGAGAACCTCAGGCGCCTCGGGAAAGGCTGCTGGTGGGTTATTGGTCTGGGGGCCATCTTCACGCTCGCACGATTCAGTGAGGCATTTCTTGTGCTTCGCGCTCAGCAGTCGGGTGTGCCGCTAGCGCTGATCCCGCTGGTGATGGTAGCCATGAATCTGCTCTATTTCCTCTCTGCCTATCCGTTTGGCAAGTTATCGGACGGGATGAGCCACACCCGATTACTGCAGTGGGGGCTGGTGATGCTGATTGGGGCAGATGTCGTGCTGGCGCTGAGCACCCACTGGGCTGGAATGCTTCTGGGCGTTGCGCTTTGGGGAGTGCATATGGGGATGACGCAGGGGCTGCTGGCGGCAATGATTGCGAAAACGGCGCCTGCGGATCTGCGCGGTACCGCCTACGGCATTTTTAGTCTGGTCAGCGGCGTGGGATTGTTAGTCGCCAGCCTGGGCGCCGGGGTCATCTGGGAAACGTTTGGCGCAGAATATACGTTCTATGCCGGAGCGGTAATTTGCCTGGTTACGCTGGTGTACCTGCGCAAAACGCCGGACGAGGCGAAATAAAAAAACCAGCCATAAAAGGCTGGTTTTCAATGTGTTTTTGGTCGGCACGAGAGGATTTGAACCTCCGACCCCCGACACCCCATGACGGTGCGCTACCAGGCTGCGCTACGTGCCGACGCATAGAAAGAATACTACTCGATTCCGTTTCGAATGCAAGGGAATCCGTCGCTAACTGGTTTATTATTAATCAGTTAGCGACGAAGCGCTTCTCATCCGTCAGGACCTGCAGCAGCAGGCTCAGCTGCGGTTTCTGGTCTTTAAGCCGTTCACCCTGCAGGTTATACGTCTGATAATTCCCATTGTTGTTCAGCACCAGCGTCAGCTTCGGCGTAGTCACCACCAGCGTATTATTCCCCGCAGCCGTGACCCAGTTATGGCGGCGCGCGGCGCTGAAGAGATCCTGCCCCTGAGAATACTCGTTGGCTGGCGTGCTGACATGCAGCAGGCGTTGCATCAGGGTGGTCATCACATCTTTATGCTCGGTAAGCATATTGATGCGCTGCGCCGGCGTACCCGGCCAGTGGATGACCAGCGGAACCTGCAGGTTCGGGCGTGACCAGCTCATGCTCTTCGTCTCGTCACCTAACGGGACGCCATGGCCTGCGGTCACGATCACCACGGTGTTATCCAGCTTGCCGGACTCACGTAGCGCGTCAAGCACGCGGCCAATCTGTGCATCAACTTCACCCGCCGCGCGGCCGTAGCGGCGCGCGAAATCACTCTTATTGCTGTTAGCAAGCGTAGTGCCGTTAAAGGAAACCCATGAGAACCAGCGGTTATCTTCCTGGGCATAGCGCTGCAGCCAGTTTATCCATTGGCTGGCGGTCTGCGCATCGGACTGATTTTGTGCCGCTGGCAGTGAAAAATCGGACAGTAGCGCCTGGCGGTAGAGCGGGCTGTTAAAGCCATCGGATGAGAACAACCCTAACTGATAGCCCTGCTGATTAAGCCCGGTGATCAGCGCCGCAGGAATGCGCGCAGACAGCACGCCGTCCATGTATCCGGCAGAAATGCCATAGAACAGGCCAAAGATGCCCGCGTCGGTTGTGTTACCGGAGCTCATATGCTGAGTAAACGTGACGTTTTGACTCGCGAAATCGGCCAGCGCAGGCATCTGCTTCTCGTAACGGGAATAGTTCAGGCCATCGACGGTGATCAGCAGGACGTTTTGCCCGCGGCCCATATCTCGATAGCGGAGGTCGCTCAGCGGATACTGCACGCTGACGGCTTCCGGGTTACCCTGCTCGATAAGACGGCGCTGGTACTCCTGCGCATCAAGCAGGCCATGTTTCTCGAGGAAGCGACGGGCCGTCATCGGGTACGAGAGCGGCAGGTTAGCGCGCTGCATGGTAATAGGGCGATAGAAGTTCGCATCCGCCCAGATATACATGATGTGCGAACTGATAAAGGAGACGAAGAAGAGCGCGGCGACGGGCTTCGCGTAATGACGTCGCCGGGTCAGGCTACGCAGTTTTTGCCAGCTCCAGGTGGCGAACAGCATCTCAATCAACAGGATCACCGGGACGCTGATAAACATCAGCTGCCAGTCACGGGCCGTTTCGTTCTGGTCGGGGTTAATCACCAGTTCCCAGACGATGGGGTTGAGATGCAGGTGAAAGCGGGTGAACACTTCACTGTCGATAAGCAGCAGCGTCATCCCCACCGTTGCAAGGATGGCGGACAAAAATCGCATCAGACGCTGCGACATGACGATAAACGTCAAGGGGAACAGGATCAGCAGATAGGTGGCGAAAACCAAAAAGCTAAAGTGACCGACAACGCTTATCCAGGAGTAGATACGCCCGGTGAGCGTTGTTGGCCAGTCTGCGACAAACAGATAACGACAGCCAATGACCGTCGCCAACAGAATGTTGAACAGGGCAAACCAGTGCCCCCAGCTGACCATCTGGGAGACTTTTTCACGGTAGCGCTGACGATTCGTCACCATAAACTGTTGTTCGTATCCCTTAATGGGCCGGGTCGTTGCTGACGGACGACTGTAAAGCCTGGGCGAAAGATTTTGCGATCGCCTGACGCTGAGCCGGAGCAACGCTGGTGTTAATCAGGTTGGTGACCATATTTCCCAAAACCATCAGGGAGAGATCGGTCGGCGTTTTATGTTTTTCCAGTACGTTGACCAGCTCACTGAGCAGTTGTTCAACGTGTTCATCACTGTAGCGGGAATGTTGTGGCATAAATCAAAATCAGTTTGTTGATGAAAGGGCAACATATTACCGTAGCAACAGCTTTTTTTCCCCTTTTTTATCTGTTGTTGCACACATGTCCTGGTGGTGGTTGAATACCGCCCGGTCTAAAAGGAGAGTTTATCATGAGTCTGGAAATCAACCAGATTGCCTTGCACCAGCTTATCAAGCGCGATGAGCAAACCCTTGAAGTGGTGCTACGCGATTCGTTACTGGAACCTACGGCGACCGTTGTGGAGATGATGGCAGAGCTGCATCGCGTCTACAGCGCCAAAAATAAAGCCTATGGGCTGTTCAGCGAAGAGAGTGAACTGGCCGATAGCCTGCGCCTGCAGCGCAAGGGTGAAGAGGATTTCCTGGCGTTTAGCCGTGCGGCAACCGGGCGTCTGCGCGACGAGCTGGCGAAATATCCGTTCGCGGACGGTGGGATCGTGCTGTTCTGCCACTACCGCTACCTGGCGGTCGAGTATCTGCTGGTTACCGTGCTGAATAACTTAAGCAGCATGCGCGTGAACGAGCAGCTGGATATCAGCTCGACGCACTATCTGGACATTAACCATGCGGATATCGTGGCGCGTATTGATTTGACCGAGTGGGAAACCAACCCGGAATCGACCCGCTACCTGACTTTCCTGAAGGGGCGCGTGGGCCGCAAAGTGGCGGATTTCTTCATGGACTTCCTCGGTGCCAGTGAAGGGCTTAACGCCAAAGCGCAGAACAAAGGGCTGCTCCAGGCGGTGGACGATTTCACAGCCGAAGCGCAGCTCGATAAATCTGAGCGCCAGACGGTGCGCCAGCAGGTTTACAGCTACTGCAACGAACAGCTGCAGGCTGGGGAAGAGATTGAGCTGGAGTCGCTGTCAAAAGAGTTGGCGGGCGTCAGCGAAGTCAGCTTCCAGGAATTTACCGCAGAGAAGGGCTATGAGCTTGAAGAGAGCTTCCCGGCGGATCGCAGCACGCTACGTCAGTTAACCAAGTTTGCTGGCAGCGGCGGTGGGTTAACCATCAACTTTGATGCGATGCTGCTGGGGGAACGTATCTTCTGGGATCCGGCCACTGATACGCTGACCATTAAGGGGACGCCGCCGAATCTGCGCGATCAGCTTCAGCGCCGCACCTCGGGCGGTAAATAGCAGGCACAAAAAACCCCGCAGAAGCGGGGTTTTTTTCGACAGGTTTGCGATTACGCGCGAACGAAGTCGATGTGAGTCAGTTTTGGCTTGAACGCGTGACGCTGAACAGCCTGAACTTTCACTTTTTCTTCTTTACCGCCAACAACGATGGTCAGAACTTCGCTGTAGAATTCAGCTTTGGTCTGCAGGTTCCACAGTTTGTCGTGATCCAGTTCGATTGCAACTGGAGCAGCTTCGCCACCGTAAACGATAGCCGGGAACTTGTTAGCGGTACGCAGGCGGCGGCTCGCACCCTTACCCTGCACGTTACGTACTTCTGCTTCGATAGTAAACATTGATTTCTCTCTGTATTTAAAACCCTACTACAGGCGACCCAGCAGCAGGTGAGTGTTCTGCCTCACGGATGTGAAGCGGGCGGCATTTTATACTCAAATGCCCCTCACATCAATGAAAAGTCCCGCTACCCGCGCAATTCGTTGGCGCGACGGAAGCGACCTTCGTAGTCGAAGAGTTTTTCGCGCACCTGCCAGAACTGGCCTTTTTTGCGGGCGACGACAAAATCCGGATGGCGCAATAGCACCTGCTGGCGCACGATATCGGCCACGGTGATCCAGCGCAGGGGCACGCCCGGAGTGCGGGTGTGCGGGCGGATAAACAGCTGTTCGAAGGCCGTTCGCTGAGCTGGCGTCTGAAGCCTGAAGCGCTCGCTGACGTCCGCCCCGTCTTCATCGTAATAGGTGATTTTCAACCATTCGCCTTTTTCATCGGCGCCGGGCTGCAACGCCATGCCGGAACAGCGCAGCACCAGCGCATCTTTCAGCTTTAGCGCCGCTTTCAGCATGTCGTCCGGGTCAACCAGCACCGTGTCGCACTCCCGACAGCGGCGAGCGGCAATGTCATTTTCGGCGTTGCACTGCGGGCAGTTTTTAAAGCGGAAACGAAAATCGCACTGCTCGCGATGCCCGTCATCATCTTCAAACCAGCCCTGACAGCGGCGGCCAAAATGTTCGATCAGCGTGCCGTCGGCGGTGGTTTTGCCCCAGAAGGTGTTGGCAAACCCGCAGGCAGGGCAAAAGACCTGCACGGGCACGTTGTCGCTTTTCCCTTTTGGTGCGCCGACCTCAGGCGTATAGAGATCGTGCGGGTTACCGGCATAATCCAGAATCAGGCAGTCGGTTTTCCCCGGCGCCAGACGCAGGCCGCGGCCCACAATTTGCTGATACAGACTGACCGATTCGGTAGGGCGCAAAATGGCGATCAGATCGACGTGCGGGGCATCGAAGCCGGTGGTCAATACCGATACGTTAACCAGATAGCGGAACTGCTGGGCTTTAAAGGCCTCAATCAGGCGGTCGCGCTCCGGGCCGGGCGTCTCGCCGGTGATGAGCGCCGCGTCGCCGGAGGGCAGTAACCCGGTGATTTCGCGGGCGTGCTCAACGGTGGCGGCAAAGATCATCACCCCTTTGCGCGTCGCGGCGAACTCCTCAATCTGGCTGATGATATGCGGCGTAATGCGCTTTTGCTTTTTCAGCTCCTGGTTAAGATCCGCTTCGCTGAATAACCCGTTGCTCTGCGCCTGCAGGCGGCTGAAATCGTACTGCACCACCGGCATATCCAGTCGTTCAGGCGGCGTCAGGTAGCCATGTTTAATCATATAGCGCAGCGGAAGCTCGTAGATGCAGTCGCTAAACAGGGCCTTGTCATCGCCGCGCACCATGCCGTGATAATGGTAGCGATAGATCCAGCCTTTCCCCAGACGAAACGGGGTCGCCGTCAGGCCCAACAGGCGCAGGTGAGGATTCACCTCTTTCAGGTGGGACAGGATTTGCTGATACTGGCTGTCGTCGTCATCGCTGATGCGGTGACACTCGTCGACAATCAGCAGCGAAAACTCGCTGCGAAACAGATCCAGATTGCGGGCCACCGACTGCACGCTGCCAAACACCACCTTGCCGTGGCTCTCTTTACGCTTTAGACCGGCGGCGAAAATGTCGGCTTCCAGTCGAAGCGCACAATACTTGGCGTGGTTTTGCGCGACGAGCTCTTTAACGTGCGCCAGCACCAGCACGCGGCCGCGGGCCAGACGCGCCAGTTCGGCAATGACCAGGCTTTTGCCTGCACCGGTCGGGAGCACAATCGCCGCCGGCTCGCGATGTTTACGGAACCAGGCGAGGGTGGCGTCAACGGCTTCCTGCTGATAGGGACGAAGTGTAAAAGTCATGGGGTCTCGGTTTCGTTAATCCGCATATAGTATGCCACGAAACTTTTTCCCTTGAGTGGCGCAACCAGACCATTATACTGAACCGTTCCAGACTGCTTCTTTTTTCGGACCTGTTGTCCGACTTCCTGCACCATTAAGGCTAAAAAGATTTCATGCGACTTGATAAGTTTATCGCTCAGCAACTCGGCGTAAGCCGCGCTATTGCCGGGCGCGAAATTCGCGCCAGCCGCGTTACCGTGGACGGCGACATTGTGAGAGACAGCGCGTTCAAACTGCAACCTGACCATCAGGTGGAGTATGACGGCAATCCGCTGACCCAGCAGCACGGTCCTCGCTACTTCATGCTCAATAAGCCGGAAGGCTACGTCTGCTCAACGGACGATCCGGATCACCCGACGGTGCTCTATTTCCTCGACGAGCCGGTGGCGCACAAGCTGCACGCCGCAGGTCGACTCGATATCGACACCACCGGGCTGGTGCTGATGACCGACGACGGTCAGTGGTCGCACCGCATCACCTCTCCACGCCACCACTGCGAGAAAACCTATCTCGTGACGCTGGAGTCACCGGTGTCGGATGACACGGCAGAGCACTTCGCGAAAGGCGTTCAGCTGCATAATGAAAAAGATCTGACCAAACCGGCGGTGCTCGAAGTCATCACCCCGACCGAGGTCCGCCTGACCATCAGCGAAGGGCGCTATCATCAGGTGAAACGTATGTTTGCCGCGGTGGGGAACCACGTTGTTGGCCTGCATCGCGAACGGATTGGTGCGATTGAACTCGATCCCGACCTGGCGCCTGGCGAATATCGCCCGTTAACGGAAGAAGAGATCGCCAGCGTCGGTCTGCCTTCGCACTAATTTCAGGAGAACTCTGTGACCACCAGGCCACACTCGTCGTTCAAAATCGTCTTCATTCTTGGCCTGCTGGCCATGCTGATGCCGCTGTCTATTGATATGTACCTGCCCGCGCTGCCGGTGATTTCTGCACAGTTTGGCGTCCCGGCGGGCAGCGCGCAGATGACGCTCAGCACCTATATTCTCGGCTTTGCCCTCGGCCAGCTGTTTTATGGCCCGATGGCGGACAGCCTTGGACGCAAGCCGGTCATTCTGGGCGGGACGCTGGTCTTTGCGGCCGCAGCGGTTGCCTGCGCGCTGGCGCAGACCATCGATCATCTGATTATCATGCGTTTCTTCCACGGTCTGGCGGCGGCAGCGGCAAGCGTGGTGATTAACGCCCTGATGCGCGATATCTACCCGAAAGAAGAGTTCTCCCGCATGATGTCGTTTGTCATGCTGGTGACGACGATTGCACCGCTGGTGGCCCCGATGGCCGGTGGTGCGGTGCTGGTGTGGTTCAGCTGGCATGTGATTTTCTGGATCCTGGCCCTGGCCGCGCTGCTGGCCTCCGCGATGATCTTCTTCTTTATTGATGAAACGCTTCCCGTCGAGCGCCGCCAGAAGTTTCACATCCGAACCACCATCGGTAACTTTGCCTCGCTGTTTCGCCACAAGCGGGTGCTGAGCTATATGTTGGCAAGCGGGTTCAGCTTCGCCGGGATGTTCTCCTTCCTGAGCGCCGGGCCGTTTGTCTACATCGAGCTTAACCACGTGTCGCCGCAGCACTTCGGCTATTACTTTGCGCTTAACATCGTCTTCCTGTTCATCATGACCATCATCAACAGCCGCTTTGTCCGACGGGTGGGGGCGCTGAACATGTTCCGCGCCGGGCTGTGGATCCAGTTTGTGATGGCGATCTGGCTGGTGGTGAGCGCGTTTCTGGGCGTGGGCTTCTGGGCGCTGGTGGTTGGCGTGGCGGCCTTTGTCGGCTGCGTGTCGATGGTGTCATCCAATGCGATGGCGGTGATCCTGGATGAGTTCCCGCATATGGCGGGAACCGCATCCTCCCTGGCGGGGACGTT
This sequence comes from Enterobacter sp. SGAir0187, assembly GCF_002952735.2. Classification (NCBI taxonomy): domain Bacteria; kingdom Pseudomonadati; phylum Pseudomonadota; class Gammaproteobacteria; order Enterobacterales; family Enterobacteriaceae; genus Enterobacter; species Enterobacter sp. SGAir0187. Next base: position 4,085,795 of record NZ_CP025034.2, read on the forward strand.
TCGCTTCGGCATCGGCGCTATCGTTGGGGCGTTGCTTTCGATGGCCACCTTTACGACGGCATGGCCGATGCTGTGGGCGATGGCTTTTTGCGCAACCAGCTCGATACTCTTCTATCTTTACGCCAGTCGACCGCGAAAAGCGGCTCACTGAAACACAGAGAAGGCCCGTCAGGGCCTTCAGATTGATGACAAACCCCGCTATTCATTATGCTGCTGGTTTCTTGCCGGGTGATGCTGCGCTTGCCAGGCATACATATCTCAACAATATCAATAAATTGCATCATTCATCGTAGGCCCGTGCAAGCGTAGCGCCGCCGGGCGAAACTCACTAAATGCACTTTATCAACAGTCTGAAGGCCCGCATCAGTAACTCATGGCTCAAACCCTTTCTCCGGGTTGCACTGCATATGATCCCAGCCCTTATAGTTACGCACCTCTGGTACGCGGGTCGGCAAGTCCTTCCAGTATGACAACTCAGAAGCCGTTAGGTATTTAAGAGACTTCGGAGGAATGTACGATAGCCCCCAGGCTGCTCCGGCAAATCCCGGTCGAAGGTGATGCTTATCACCGTCTTCATCGACATAATCAATACCCGTACCACCGGGCAAAATCCGCGGGTCATCGAAGGGTTTTGAACTCATGTAGAGATTGCCCTGGCGGGTTAAGAGAAAGCCCTGATCGTTAACGACCGTGAACGAGAGCATGTTTTCTCTGGATGGGCTGTTTGAGCCGTCCGGTTCGACCGTATGAAAACCGGTGTTAAATGGTGCTGATTGCCAGGTTTTTCCGTAATCTTTTGAAACAGCGAAGGCATCCGTATCCCAGGACGGAATGGCAATGTAGCGCTCGGAAGGATGCACATATTTGCCAGCAAATGCCCGGTAGAACTGGCTGGAAACTTCTGAACGTATACCGCGCTGCGGGTCAATGTAGAATAATGCCCCTTCACAGTTCCATCCCTTCAGTTCCAGGTAACGATGGTCGTCAAAGCGGTAAATAACCTGCGTAGGCGCGTCCTGCGCCAGTGTGCATCCCGCCATCAACATCAGCCCGGCCAACATTGCCAGGCCCACTCGTTTATTCATCATCCGGCTTTCCTTCTCGGCGCAGGGGAGATTTTGCTAAATCCTTTAACGGGAGGCGTGCCCGAATCAGGGCGCTCACCGCTCAAGCCCTTTATCCGGGTTGCACTGCATATGATCCCAGCCCTTATAGTTACGCACCTCTGGTACGCGGGTCGGCAAGTCCTGCCAGTTCGTCAGAAACTGGTCAGTTAGTAGGTCGATTGTTTTGGGTGGAATATATGACAGCCCCCATTTTGGTCCGGCAAAACCCGGTCGAAGGTGATGCTTATCACCGTCTTCATCGACATAATCAATACCCGTACCACCGGGCAAAATCCGCGGGTCATCGAAGGGTTTTGAACTCATGTAGAGATTGCCCTGGCGGGTTAAGAGAAAGCCCTGATCGTTAACGACCGTGAACGAGAGCATGTTTTCTCTGGATGGGCTGTTTGAGCCGTCCGGTTCGACCGTATGAAAACCAGTGTTAAACGGTGCTGATTTCCAGGTTTTTCCGTAATCTTTTGAAACTGCAAAGGCATCCGTATCCCAGGACGGAATGGCAATGTAGCGCTCGGAAGGATGCACATATTTGCCAGCAAATGCCCGGTAGAACTGGCTGGCGACTTCAGAGCGGATACCACGCACCGGGTCAACGTAGTACAACGCGCCCTGGCAGTTCCATCCTTTCAGTTCAAGGTAACGATAATCGTCAAAGCGGTATATCACCTGCGTAGGCGCGTCCTGCGCCAGTGTGCATCCCGCCATCAACATCAGCCCGGCCAACATTGCCAGGCCCACTCGTTTATTCATCATCCGGCTTTCCTTCTCGGCGCAGGGGAGATTTTGCTAAATCCTTTAACGGGAGGCGTGCCCGAATCAGGGCGCTCACCGCTCAAGCCCTTTATCCGGGTTGCACTGCATATGATCCCAGCCCTTATAGTTACGCACCTCTGGTACGCGGGTCGGCAAGTCCTGCCAGTTCGTCAGAAACTGGTCAGTTAGTAGGTCGATTGTTTTGGGTGGAATATATGTCAGCCCCCATTTTGGTCCGGCAAAACCCGGTCGAAGGTGATGCTTATCACCGTCTTCATCGACATAATCAATACCCGGACCACCGGGCAAAATCCGCGGGTCATCGAAGGGCTTTGAGCTCATGTAGAGATTGCCCTGGCGGGTTAAGAGAAAGCCCTGATCGTTAACGACCGTGAACGAGAGCATGTTTTCTCTGGATGGGCTGTTTGAGCCGTCCGGTTCGATCGTATGAAAACCGGTGTTAAATGGCGCAACTTGCCATGTCTCACCGTAGTTTTTTGAAACAAGGAAGGCATCGGTTTCCCACCCAGGAATGGCAATATAACGCTCGGAGGGATGCACATACTTGTCAGCAAATGCCCGGTAAAACTGGCTGGCGACTTCAGAACGGATACCGCGCACCGGGTCAACGTAGTACAACGCGCCCTCACAGTTCCATCCCTTCAGTTCCAGGTAACGATGGTCGTCAAAGCGGTAAATAACCTGCGTCGGCGCGTCCTGCGCCTGTGTGCATCCCGACAATAGCATCAGCCCGGCCAGCATTGCATGAGCAGCTGTTTTATTCATCATCCGACTTTCCTTTTCGGTTCAGAGGGGACTGTGTTAAATCCTTCAACGGGAGGCATTGGCCATTGAAGATTTGCCACTTCACGGTTATGAACTTCCGGATAGCGAGCAGGAATCACACGTGTTGCATTCATAAACTGGTTCACCACCCCATACTCGCCGGTAGGTAAGACTGAATCCGGTTTATTCATATACTTTTTGGTTGTTTCAAATCGTAGCTCACCCGTTCGATAATAATTCCTTGCATAACTGTCTGTTGACCAACTGCGCCAGTCGGCCAATGCGATTAATTCCCGCCAAAATGCACCATGCTCAAAATCAAACGACTTACAGGGGCCAATTGCCAGGTCATAGGCCATCGCCAGTTCAGGCACTTTAGGCGACATGACGATAGATGAATGCTGGCTGAACATCACATCATCTGAAGAACTGAATAGCTTGTGCAGCTCGGCTTCGGTCAAATTCCGGCGTACAACGATTTTTTTGTTGGCATCGTTAACGCCGATAACTTCACCGCTGACGATATCGATATTGCGCCAATACTTGAGCGTGCTGATTTCGTTTTTCGTCAGTACATGACCGGGCCGTAGATGTTTGAACGGTTCATACGGGGGGCAGTCAAAAACCTCCTCCTTTGTTCGTCGGAAGTTGCTGGTTGCTCCTGCTTTGGCGTTATACGAAACCATAACGTCATTCCCCCCGACAGGGGCTTTGTAGGCGTTATCTTTATCAGCATTGGTATCGAGCGGGTTTAGTTGCCCCATCAGCGTGAAAATAAACGGCTCAGGCAGGGCTTCGCCGTTAGGCACCACATCGCTGTAATCCCAGGTTGCGTTTGTCAGTGCTGAATAGGAGAAATCACCTTTTCCCGCAGCAGGCTTACGGAACGGTTTTCCATCAGGCGCAAGACCAACACTGCTGTTCTGGAAAAAAACGCGCTGGCGTAAATTGGGGATGGTGTCGGCCAGCTTTTGTGGTACCCCGCGCCAGCCGAAACCCTGAATGGGAAGCAGTGATACGGTTCCATCATTCGGGCAGAAATAGTTATAGACTTTGCCGAAGTTATTACGCTGATTTAAAGGCGAATCATACCAGTTACGGCTGAACTCCTTGCGCGGGAGGGCCATTGTGTCGAGCAGCGTTTGTTGATCTGCGGCAGTCATCAGGCCGTCGCCGCTGGTCGCATATTTTTCATTCGTTGCCATCAGACGGCAGAAATTCTCAAAGGTTTGCTGACGGGCGGCGTCAGTCTGGTGGTGGCCTGGCTGACCGTTCTCCAGCCAGCGATTTTCAAGAGAATACGGAGAGTGATTGAGGATAACGCAATCAACTGGGGCCAGTTCTGCTTGCTTGACCAGCATGTTTGCCAACATCGTGATAATAGTTCCCTGGCTGTGCGCAACAATGTTAATCGTGTCGTTGCGCGTTGCCGGGGTTCGCCGAATTGTTATTATCAGATTTGCCAGCCGCTGCGCGGCATAAAACTGATAAATACGGTGTGGGTTGCCGTATACCGGATGGGTAAAGTCACCGCCATTTGCCAGTTCACTCCGGCTCAAAAAGCCCACCGCGCCCAGCGCTGTGCCACCAGCTCCCGGCCCAAGCATATCAGGGATGCTGGTCGTGGCATTGGCGAACGTTCCACCTCCCCAGACGCCATTCAAGTCCAGAGTATTGTGAAAGCAGTCCATCGCATACTTACCGCCGAATCGTTTTAAGATCGCCGGGTCGTTTTCACGATAAGCATCATAGGGTAAGGGGGTTTCTGAGCTATTACCGCTCTTGCGCATGGCTTCGCGGTACTGGCGCTGGTCATCCTCCCACATAGCCTTATCAACAGGGCGATAGCCCCAATAAAACGGGATCACCGGCGAACGCACGGGAGTACTGGAGCAGACCATTTGTTTTTTCTGTGTATCGGTACAATCCTCCATTACTCCTTCTGCGTTACGGATTTTGTAGGTTTTTTCTTCCCACTCATGCGGCCATAAATCATCGCGGCCAAGCCGCTTTTTCAGCCCTTCGATGATGCCGCGCTCCTGGTTCTGATAGGCTTCCCCCACGTCATTCACACCATGAACCAGGATCACAATGCCTGGCATTGGACGGTGAACGGGGCAGTTCGTGGTGTACATTGATTTACCCGCATTTACCGGAACACCGATACACTGCTGCGCCAGGAAACGCTTGTTATGTGCGCCGTAACTTTGCGGATCGTGAGACTCTGGGGCCTCATCAAATGGGTTGGCGTTCTGCGCATCAGTTGACTCACTCATACGGTTCCCTCCGGGGCTTCTGACTCATGGACTAATTCGAGTGACCTGGTTTCAAGTTCAGACGTGTTCAGGAGCGGCGATTCACCGTTATCATCGGTGATCCCCTCAATGACTTCGCCCTTTTTATGGAGCCTGAAACGTTGACCTTTGAGAATATGATCCGGGTCGTCAGGAGCATGTAGCCGGAACTGCTGAGCCAACTCACCTTCAGCAAAGGTAGGTTTCAGATGGTCGAGACTTGCCTTCGCCATGTAATCGACGGCAGGAGCTTTAAAACGGACGTAATGCGGGGCAATAAATTCGATTTCACCCTGCTTAAGACGAATGCCCGCGCCTGCGCACATCAACAACAATTCATCCTTCGCATTCAGGACAATTTTGCCCTGTGAACTGGTCAGATTAATGTTCTGATTCGCAACGGCGTTAATTTCCCCCTTCTGAGCAGTCAGGCGAATCGACCCTTTTGCAGCGGTAAGCACCATACCTGCTTTGCGAACGAATACGGAGAAAACTTCCCCTGCGGCCAGAGTCATGCGACGGAAGGCGTTGGCATTCATGTCCTGCCTGGCCGTTGTGATCATGTTCTCTCCGGCATGCAGCAAGACTGATTGAGGAGAGGTGAGCGCTATGCCGGTTTCACCATGCAGGGAGAGCGTGGCATCTTCTGGTTTTGCGACTCGCTGCCGAAGTTCAGTCACCGGCGACAGATCGGCGGCTGGCGTGTCAGCTATTTCCGAACTCGCCTGAAGCGAGCGGGCCAGTTGTAACGCAGATTCAAGCTGCGCTATGGTCGCGGCCATGTCATTTTGATGGCCGGTCGCTTTTGATTGTGCTTCTGTGGTGATGTGAAAACCTTCAGCAGAACGCAATGAAGCCTGCTTGTCTGTACGTAACTCAACGCCTTCGCCTCGCGGCTTGCCAGATGCGTCTACCAGGTGGCCCAGGTTCAGTTGTGACTTACCGTACTCCGTCGCAACTTTGATGTGTTCCTGGCCTTTCTTATCCTCCATCCGAAGTTTGTTATTTCGTGGCGTCCTGATGATGTTTCGCGTGCTGTTTCGGTCAGTGACTAAATCAGGATTAATATCATCATGGAAGGCATGCGCTATGAACGGACGTTCCGGGTCGCCATTTTCAAACGCAATGCCAACTTCCGTATTATCGAGGAGCGGGAAATGTATCCCATAAGTATCACCGGCGTATTGTCTCCCTAACCTGACAGGCATACTCTCCAGCCCCTTTTTCCATTCAGCCTGGTCAAAGTTAAAGTGCACCCGATAACGGCCATGATTATCAATTCGCGAAAGCCGATCGTTAAGACTTATCCCTGATACTCTCGCCGGGATTGTGCCTGCGATGATTGGGCGTGGCAGACGCTCAGGGCGATAGCACCAGATCTCGCTGTAGGGAACCCCTTTAATTTCACTTTGAAAACTGCTCTTTCGTGACCCTGTAGAGCGAATGCTGGTAACAACCATCCCTTTGTCAAAGGCGGCTGGTTTGGTGCCGGTGATATCGAGATCGAAGCCCGGCACAATAGCGGGATCGTCGGCTACGGCTTCCAGCGTAATCATATTGCTAAGCAGGCATTCATGACGAATTCGGGCAAAGTGCCAACTGGTTTCGGCCTGTTGGCCTTTGCCTGTCGCGTAACGATCGCCGGATACCAGATGATTATCCGCGTAGTGATATTCGCCACCGTAAACCAGTTCTGGCTGTCGGGATTTATCGGCCTGGGTTTCGAGTGTCCTGAAACGTCGACTCTCCCGATAGTTGTAGTTACGCACGTCGACCGAGCCGGGTACGATGGCATGCCTGGTTGTCATTTTTCGCAGGCTGTAGCTATTGCCTGTGGTTCCTGCCGGGTTGATTGCCGCGATCTTGTGGTTGTGCACATAGTGCGCCCCGGAATCTCCGAACACGATAACAACAATATTGTCATGGTCGGGATGCAGTTCGAACCGGAACCATATTCCCACTTCAGACAGCAAGCGTTGGATGAACGCCAGATCGCTCTCCTTCCACTGAACGATCATCTCCCGCTGCGGATATTCCCAGTGAAGCAGGTCAAAATTGATTTCGTACCCCTCAAAGTAGTGTTCTTTGAGGATGCGCTTAACCAGTTCGGGTACAGAGACATTCTGATAGATAGCGCTGCGATACCGGGCGTTTAGTAGTGCCAGAGGATGTTCCAGCACGGCTTCGTACAGCGTTTCGTCAGCGCTGCTACTGATCCTGCTGATCTCGGTTATGACACCAGGGATTTTACGCAAAGCCACCCATTTCCCGCGATCGGGAAAATAGGTCGACCAGGCAGGGTTGTTGGCTCGAAGAATAAATGATGCTTCTTTCTGCACGATATGAAAGGCTTCAGCATCAGCTGTGGTTGAGGTAAAACGGATGGTGTAACGATAGGGGGTACTCAGTGCTTCTTCGCCGGTGAATGATTCCACATCGGCAATCAAGTCAGAACGGCTGATGTTCAGGAGGTATTTATTCAGACTTTCTTCTGGATTGAATACCACCGGTTCAGTAGATAACCGTATTTCGCGTCCATTCATAGGTGTCCTTTACAGTCACATGACTGATCTTTCAGCAATCGTGAATTTGCATTAAGTTCACGATAGGTTGCAAACTATACAACCTAAGACCATTGATTTTGAATGGTTATCTGTATAAATATGCTTCATCATAATTTTAACTGTACTTAAAGACATTTCATTCAAGGACGGATACGAATGAATCAGCGATTTATTTTAGTGGGAGATACCACGACGCACGGCGGTTCAATTGTACAGGGCATTTACACGCACACCGTTGACCGTGCTCCAATGGTCGTTACCGGCCATAAGTTCGATTGCCCTCAATGCGGTAAAGAGGCCATGTTAATTGGGTCGAGCCATGTCACTGTTAATGGTCAACGTCGCGTTCTGCAGGGAGATAAAACTACTTGCGGGGCAATAGTGATTAGTCGGTATAAAAGCAGCGTGTCAGAAACCGGAGAGAAAGGTTAGTGATTTGCGCATGCGCAAATTCACGTCAGCTTTAGACTGACTTTTCAGCCAGGAGACATTGCCAGCAGTCTGGAGGGCCCGGCAGGGCCTTTTTTGTTGATGCATATCAACCAAACCCCGTTCGTTTATGCTGTGTTTGTTTATTTTATGTAAAATCTATTTGTGTAAAAAGTCACATCATTGTATTCAAAAAGGTTGAGTTAGATCGCAGAAACGGGTACATATAGCGCCGACGCGAGCCTGAATACCGATAAAAAAGTGCTGAATAGTGCAGGCTGACGATGATGTGTTACTATAAATGTAAATAAATTGTGAAGTAAATTTTGCTTCCGGGGAACGAACGTGAATACATTACAACTTTCTATTGTCCATCGCTTGCCCCAGAGCTATCGCTGGTCGGCGGGTTTTGCTGGTTCGAAAGTTGAACCGATTCCGCAAAACGTCGCGGGCTGTGAAAACTGCCTGGTGGCGCTCAAGCTGTTAAGCCCGAGTGACGAAAATGCCTGGCGGGTGATGGAGCGTCTCAGTCAGGCCCTGACAGATATCGAAGTGGACAGCTCCGTACTGGAGTGCGAAGGTGAGCCGTGCCTGTTTGTGAAAAGCCAGGACGAGTTTGCTGCCACCTGCCGTCTGAAAAATTTTGGCGTTGCCATTGCCGAGCCTTTCTCCGGCCAGTACCCGTTCTGAGCGCTAGTCTGACGACAACAGCTGGCGCGTGTAGCGCTGCGTTGGCGCGCTAAATACGCGCTGGCAATCACCCTGCTCGACCACCTCTCCCTGACGCAACACAATCACCTGATGGCATAGCGCCCGCACCACCTGTAAATCATGGCTGATAAAGATATAGGCCAGCCGGTGCTTTTCCTGAAGCCCTTTCAGTAGCGCCAGGATCTGCGCCTGAACGGTCCTGTCCAGCGACGACGTGGGTTCATCCAGAATAATCAGCTCCGGTTTCAGGATCAGCGCGCGGGCGATGGCAATACGCTGGCGCTGGCCGCCGGAGAATTCAGCCGAATAACGGTGGCGGGTCTCGGGATCCAGGCCCACTTCGGTCATGACCCGCATGACCTCCTGCTCGCGTTGCTGCGCGCTCAGGCCGGGCTGATGGACGCGCAGACCCTCTTCGATAATCTGTAACACGCTGAGCCGTGGGTTAAGTGAGGAGTTGGGATCCTGAAACACCACCTGCATGCGGGGACGCACGGGCAGCATCTGGCGGCGGTTCCAGCGGTGCAGCGGCATATCGTCAAACAGGATCTCGCCCTGGGAGGCAATTAAGCGCAGCAGCGCCAGACCGGTGGTGCTTTTACCCGAGCCGGATTCGCCCACCAGCCCCAGGGATTCCCCCGGGCGCAGCGAGAAGCGGAGGTTTTTCAGCACCGGATTGCGATCGACAATGCGTCGTAGAATACCTTTGCGGATCGGGAACGAGACGGACAGATCCTCAACGCGCAGCAGCGGCGTGCTGTCCGCATCGAGAGGAACCGGGTCGCCGGAGGGTTCGCTATCAAGCAGGCGCTGCGTATAGGGGTGCTGCGGCGCGCTCAGCAGTGTTGATGCCGTATTCTGTTCAACACAGCGCCCGTTCTGCATCACCGCCACGCTGTCGGCCAGCTTTCTGACAATGCTCAGGTTGTGCGTGATAAACAGCAGGCTCATGTTCAGCTCGTCACGCAGTTCCCGCAGCAGCGTCAGTATTTGCGCCTGTACCGTCACGTCCAGCGCCGTTGTGGGCTCGTCGGCTATCAGCAGTTCGGGGCGCGTGAGCAGGGCCATGGCGATCATCACGCGCTGGCGTTCGCCGCCGGAGAGCTGATGCGGAAAATCATTCAGTCGTTTAGCCGCATTGCGTATGCCTGTGCGTTCAAGACAATCCAGAATTTCTCCCCGCGCGGCCTCTTTGCGCATCCCACGGTGCAGGGAGAGCACTTCATAGAGCTGTTTTTCCAGGTTGTGCAGCGGGTTAAGCGACACCATGGGCTCCTGGAAGATCATCGCGATTTTGTTGCCGCGAATGCCGCGCAGGGTCTGTTCGTCGGCGTGCAGCAGCGAACGGCCGTGAAAGAGAATATCCCCTTGCGGGTAGCTCACTGGCGGAGAGGGTAGCAGCCGCAGGATGGAGAGCGCCGAAACGCTCTTGCCTGAACCCGATTCACCCACCAGGGCCAGCGTTTCACCGCGCTGGATCTGCAGCGTCAGATCGCTGACCACGGTGCGCGTCTCGTCCTGTTTGGAAAAGGCAATCGACAGGTTATCAATACTGAGCAGGGGCTGGGTCATCTTATACCGCCTTGTTCGGATCAAAGGCATCGCGCACGGCTTCGCCAATAAAAATCAGCAGCGACAGCAGCACGGCCACGGAAAGAAAGGCGGCGATGCCTAACCACGGCGCCTGCAGGTTGTTCTTGCCCTGCAGCAGCAGTTCACCAAGCGATGGGGAACCCAACGGTAACCCGAAACCGAGAAAATCCAGTGAGGTGAGGGTGGTGATGGAGCTACACAGAATAAACGGCAGGAAGGTGAGCGTTGCCACCACGGCGTTGGGCAACATATGGCGGAAAATGATCCCGCGGTCGCTCACGCCAAGCGCCTGCGCGGCGCGAATATAGTCGAAATTACGGGTGCGCAGAAACTCGGCCCTTACCACGCCGACCAGCGCCATCCAGCCGAACAGGACGGTGATGCCTAATAGCCACCAGAAGTTGGGCTGTACGACGCTGGAAAGCAGGATGATAAGAAACAGCGTCGGCATGCCTGACCAGACTTCAATAATCCGCTGACACCACAGGTCAATCTTCCCGCCGTAGTAACCCTGAACGGCGCCCGCCACGACGCCCATCACGCTTGAGAAGAGCGTCAGCATCAGTCCAAAGAGAAGCGAGATTCGCGTGCCGTACAGGATGCGTGCCAGCACGTCGCCACCGTTAGCATCCGTTCCCAGCCAGTTTTGCGCGGAGGGCGGGGAAGGGAAGGGGCTTGTGGTGGCGAAGTTAATGCTGTTTGCGCCAAAACGTACCGGCGCCCAGAGCGCCCAGCCGTGCTGCTCAATCTGCTGGCGAAGCCACGGATCCTGATACTCCGCCGGTGTCGCAAACGGGCCGCCAAAGTCGCTTTCGCTGTAATTGGCGATGACCGGCACGTACCAGCGATCGTTAAAATGTACCAGCAACGGTTTGTCGTTGGCGATCAGTTCTGAAAACAGACTTAAGACAAACAGCACGGCAAAAATCCACAGCGACCAATAGCCGCGGCGGTTGTGGCGAAAGCGGGCCCAGCGGGCCTGGTTGACGGGGCTTAAACGCGGCATCATCGGCCCTCAAAATCGATTCGGGGATCGACCAGCGTATAGCTGATATCGCTGATGATATTCAGCAGCAGGCCAATCAGGGTAAATATATAGAGTGTGCCAAACATTACCGGATAATCGCGCGACACCGTGGCCTCATAGCCCAGCAGTCCCAGACCGTTGAGCGAGAACATCACCTCTATCAGCAGCGAGCCGGTAAAAAACATACTGATGAACGTGGCCGGAAACCCGGCGATCACCAGCAGCATGGCGTTGCGGAACACGTGTTTCCACATGATCTGCTTCTCGCTCACGCCCTTGGCGCGGGCCGTGACGACGTACTGTTTACGAATTTCATCGAGAAAGGCGTTTTTGGTCAACATGGTGAGGGCCGCAAACCCGCCAATGACCGTTGCCAGAACCGGCAGCGTAATATGCCAGAGATAGTCGGTAATTTTCTGGTACCAGGGCAGGGAACTGAAATCGGCGGAGACGAGCCCTCGCAGCGGGAAGAGATCAAAATAACTGCCCCCGGCAAAAAAGACGATCAGCAGAACGGCGAACAGAAACGCCGGGATGGCATAGCCGATAATGATGAACGTGCTGCTCCAGATATCGAACCGGCTGCCGTTGTACACCGCTTTGCGGATCCCGAGCGGAATAGAGACCAGATAGATGATAAGCGTACCCCACAGCCCCAGCGTGATCGAAACCGGCAGGCTTTGCTTGATCAGCGTCAGCACTGACGCACTGCGAAACAGGCTATCGCCAAAATCAAAGCGGATGTAATCCCAGAGCATTTTGAAATAGCGCTCGTGAATCGGTTTGTCAAAGCCGTAGCGGTGGGTGATCTCGGCGATCACTTCCGGATCCAGCCCGCGTCCGCCGCGGTAGTGGCTTTCACTGATATTCCCTACGCCGGTTCGCGCATGGCTGGCACCCATCCCTTCACCGCCGCCGCCGGGCATGCCGCCGCTGTTGCCAAATTCAATGGCGGCAATGGCCTGATCGACCGGCCCACCGGGGGCGATTTGCACGATAAAAAAGTTAATCGTGATGATGGCCCACAGGGTAGGGATGACCAGCAGCAGACGGCGGAGAAGATAGGCACCCATGATAATTCCTTATCGCCGCTCAGCAGGAAGTCTGGCGGCTTTGTTAACGTCATACCACCAGGTATCAAAGCCCAGGGAGTAGACAGGGCGCACGGCAGGCACGGAGAACTTATCCCAGCGCGCAAGGCGATCTTCGCCCATATACCACATTGGCAGCATGTAGTAGTTCCAGGTTAAGACCCTGTCGAGGGCGCGCCCGAGCGGCAGGAGCTTTTCTTTATCCCCCTGCGCCGCCACGATTTTCGCAATCAGCGCATCAATCGCCGGGCTTTTTACCCCCGGCGCATTGTAGGAGGAGTCGATGTAGCTGGAGGCCCAGGAGATTTGCAGGTCCGAGCTGGGCCACGGTTGGGCGGGCCACAGGCGCTGCATCATGTCGTAATCACGGCTGCGCATGCGGCTGGTGATCTGCGCGTTATCCACCTGGCGAATGTTCATGGTCACGCCCAGCCGCTCAAGATTGTGCTTAAACGGCAGCACCCACTGATCGTTGCCTCCGGATGAGAGCAGCAGCTCAAAGCTGAGCGGCTTGCCCGTTTTGGCATCCACACGTTTTTGATTCTTGAGGTGCCAGCCCGCGTCATCCAGCAGCTTGCTGGCCTTCAGCAGGTTGTCACGGTCGTAGCCGTCACCCTTCGATGCGGGCGGCTGAAATACGGTGGTGAACACCTGTGGCGGAACCTCCGCTTTTAGCGGCGCCAGCAGAACCAGTTCGTCGGCTTTCGGATAATCGCGCGCGGCGTATTCGGTATTCTGAAAATAGCTGTTGGCGCGGCTGTAGGCACCGTAAAACAGCGCTTTGTTCATCCACTCAAAATCAAAGGCCAGGGAGATGGCTTCCCGCACCCGGCGGTCATTAAATACCGGACGTTGAATATTAAACGCCAGCCAGCGCGTGTCTTGCGCAGACGCATTTTTGTGCTCGTCTTTGACGATATAGCCTTTAGCAAAATTTTTGCCGATGTAGCGGGTCGCCCAGTTTTTGGCGCTATTCTCGACGCGCAAATCGAATGCCCCGGCTTTGAACGCCTCAAACGCCACGTTATCGTCGAGGTAGTAATCATAACGAAGGGTGTCGAAGTTCCAGCGCCCGCGGTTTACCGGCAGATTGGCCGCCCAGTAATCTTTGACGCGGGAATAGACGAGATATTGCCCCATGCGCCAGTCGGTGATGCGGTAGGGGCCGCCAGCCAGTGGTGGCGTTGAGAGCGGGTCGCTCAGCTTATGATCTTTCCAGAACGATTCCGGCATCACCGGCAGCGAGAACAGGCTCAGCATGTTCTCTTTGTTGGGGTCGCTCAGTTCGATGCGCACGGTGAGCGGCGCAATGACTCTGACCGATGCGCCTTTATACACGATGCGGAACTGGGGCACGCCTTCGGTCATGAATTTATGGAAGGTGAACGCAACGTCGCTGGCCTTAACCGGCGTGCCATCGTGAAAACGTGCTCGCGGGTTCAGCGAGATTTCCGCCCAGGCAAAGTTATCGGCGTAGCGCACGTTCTCGGCAATCAGCGGATAATAGCTGCCAGGTTCGTCATCGGAGGTGACAAAGAGCGTATCGTAAAGGGATTCCGTCCGCGCGGCCGCCACGCCGCGCAGGGCGTAGCGGTTGAAGTTGTCGAAGGTTCCCGTGGCGGAAAGCGTGACCTTACCGCCCTTCGGCGCGGCAGGGTTGACGTAATCAAAGTGCGTAAAATTGACCGCGTATTTCGGCTCGCCAATCACCGCGAAGGCGATATTTTCTTTGATGGCTTGCGCCTGGCTGGACAGGCTCGTGAATGCCAACATCAGCAACATAAAGCGCATAAGCATCTCGCGGCAGCTCCCTCTTTTACAGACCGGCTCGGTTAAGCTGAATAATAAGTGACGTCGCGGACAATGTGAAATTAATCGCCCTCGGGCGAAATATCAGGCCGCCATTCGCGGAACTGCGCCAGCGGCATCGGACGGCTAATCCAGTATCCCTGCAGGAAGTTAACGCCGTGTTCGCGCAGCCAGGCCGCCTGTTCCGGCGTCTCTACCCCTTCGGCGACGGTCGACATATTCAGTCGTCTTGCCAGCGTCAGAACGGCATCCAGCACCGGCGACGTCACGGTCTCAGTGCCGATCGCATTCACAAAACCACGGTCGATTTTGAGGTAGTCCATGGTGAAATGCTCAAGGTAAATCAGCGCGCTGTGGCCGGTTCCAAAATCATCGATGGCGATTTCAAACCCTTCGTTATGCAGCCATTCGAAGAGGCTGTTGGCTTCCCGATGGTTAAGCATATCGCGCTCGGTAATTTCCAGCACGATCTGGAAATAATCCGGCGGCAATAACGCTTTGAAGGTGCGCATATCGTCTTTAAAGCTTTCCGCATGCAGATGACCCGGCGCAATGTTGATGCCCACCTTTGCGCCCGGAGGTAACAGCGTTTGTAATACGGGAGCGTCGTGAATGATAAGATCAAAGAGATGCAGCGTCAGCGGGACAATCAGCTTCTGCGCTTCGGCAAAATTAATAAACGCGTCCGGCGGAATTTCTCCCATTGTCGGATGTTTCCAGCGCATCAGGACTTCAAGCCCGGTCATCCTGAGCGATTTGGCATCGACGACGGGCTGATAAACCACATAAAACTGACCGCGCTTGATGGCGCTTAAAATTTCTTTACCCGGGTTGAGACGCAGGGTGAGGATATAGAAGTTAAGCGACCCAGCCGCAATGCCGCATAATAGCCCGAAGAACAGGGCAAAAAGGATCTCCGCGCTTGTCCACTCCCTGGCGTACAGTTTGATGGTCAGAGGGACTTCTTTGATCGTCGCGGTTCGCGCTGGCGTTTGATGTAAATCACTCGCCCTGACAATGTTGCTCGACGAGGTGGATAATGCCTTGTCGCCGATGATAATCGCGATGCCGGCAAACTCGTCCTGGCGTGCGGTATAAAGCAGGTACGGCGTCAGGTTGAGATTCACAGAGGTGAACACGCCGCCGTCTTTTACTAAAGGATTACGATACCAGATGGCAATGGCAGGTCTATGGGGCAACATGGGCGTGCCGGGCAGAAGTGCGATATCAAGCGGCTTGTTGATGTGCAGTTCGGGTATCAGCTCCTCCATCGGGGTATTCATTGGCCCTGTGGCTGACGAGCAGAAGGCCAGTTTGTTTCTGACCAGCAGGAAGGCGCGCACGTTGATGCTGAAGGCTGCACGCGAGGTAAGCTCCGCGTTAACGTCCTGGCAATTATTTAGCGTGAGCGGCTGGAGCACATCGATAGAGGTTTTCAGCTCCTCGAAATAGTTCTCCATGTAGATGCGCACGTCCTTAATCAGCGTATCGAACCGGACTTCCCGCTTGTGGTAGCTCCAGAAAAACTGCAATGAACCCAGGAGAAGGGCTGTGACCAGGCCAGTAATAATGCTGAGGATCAGTATCTTTCTTTGACTGGAGAAGTAGCGGGTAAGCATAAACGTCGTGATTCCTGAAATGCCGCTGGATGTATTCAGTGTAACGGGCAAAAAAAAACACCGCCGAAGCAGTGCTTTTTTTTTATTGTATCGCCAGCCAAGGGATAACCAGCGATACAATCATCATATTAACTGCGGGTCAGTACGCGGCGCGCTTCGTTATAACGCTTCTTCCAGTACGGTTCGTTCATGCTGGAAATGGTCACACCGCTGCTGGTGGAGGCATGTACAAACTGGTCATTACCAATGTAGATGCCAACATGTCGACCTGTCGAACCGGCACGGAACAGAACTAAATCACCGGTGCGCAGTTTGGTACGTGAAATCGACTTGCCCATCTCCTGCTGTTCATAGGTCGAACGCGGAAGATCTAACCCAAATTGCTCGCGGAACGTACGCTGTACAAAACCGGAACAATCAATACCTGTTTTCGTGCTGCCGCCAAGACGATAACGCACGCCTTTCCAGTCAGCATACTGGTCCATAATGCGGGACTTCACGTCCAGATTACGTACCATATTTTCAAATTCATCCTGAGAGGCTTGCAGTGAAGAGGAATCTTCCATTCCCACAACACGCGTCTCAGGATGCATATTCTTCGCGGTGTTCGATGTACTACATGCAGATAACAGTACCGCGACTGCTATCGCCGGGATCCCCCGTAAGATATATCTCAGAAACGGTTGAGATTTGACCATTTTGTTTATTTTCCCTTGAAGTCCTTAACGACAAATATCGTTATAAAAATGCCAAACGTGACGAGACTAATTATCTGTTCACATCGAGACAATTCTTTCTGGTCACATTTGTGGCATAGCGCACAAAATTATTCACCATCGAAATAATTATCCCTATGGGGCAAAACGAGTTCGAGATTAACCGATTGCCAGGGGTATTGCGAGTAAAAAAAGCCTTTTTTTTATAAGAAAATGTGATACAGAAAGTAAAAATCCGTAATTGCTTAAAATGCGGTCAGATCCGAGGCTTTATCGCGCAATTGCTTCATTTTTATCATGAATGTGATGACAAGAATATGACACTGGGAAAAGATCGTGGCGGGAAGGCTATCGGGGATCATGTCGATCCCTGATAGCTCACGTTAATTTAGGTTAGTTATTTGTTCAATTATTGTTGCGCTTTATCGGGAAGGTAGCGATCGAACAGCGCTATTATCCTGTCGCTCAGTGGGGTCATCAAACACCACGGCAGCGCAATCAGCGCAACGGAGAGCGAACCGACGGCAATATCGGTGAACCAGTGAGCGCCAATCATTACGCGCGGGAAGGCAAAAACCACAAAAATAATCAGGGCTATGGCAAACGCTTTTCTGCCGAAATAGCGAAGCATAATTGCGGAAAAAATAAGCAGCATCATGCCGTGATCGCCAGGGAAACTCTCCTTCGACGCGTCTTTTGTTGGAATATGCAGCAGCTCACTGACGCGATAAATATCGGTGAAAAAGAGCGTTGGGCTGGAACGCTTAACCGGAATAATCGCGGTGGCCAGCTGGTTAATGATGACAGCAAACAGCAGCATCACCAGACCGATAATCAGAATACGTCGGCGTCCTGCTTTATCTTCTTTCAGCCAGAAAGAGAGCATCAGGCAGCCCATCGCCAGCAGCGAGAAGCCGTCAAAGGCGCGGTTGTTGGTGATGGCCACCAGCCACAGGAACGCATTGCTCTTTACCAGCTCCTGGTTGAAGAAGTGGAAGAGGGCAGAATCCAGTGGGAACCAGAAACCATGATTCACCGGGATATACCAGGAGAAGAAAAGCGCCAGACCGGCGACATTAAGCAGTAATATCAGGGGAAATCGAGTTGTCATAACGTTCTGCATTGAGTGAAAACTGGGGCAACGTTAGCCGCCCGAACTTAAACGAATCCTCAACAGGCTGGACTGGAGGGCATTCCAGTCGGCGTTAACCGCACTAATTAACTCTATTCGGCTGTCGGGCGGCGCCACGTTTTGCGTTTCAATAAAGAAATCGTCGCCCTGGCGGTTGATCCGCACCAGTCCGTCCGGCGTACGCATGATCCCTTTCACGCGATCGACGGGCGCAAGGCGGGCCCACTCCAGGATCCCAATGGTGTCGAAAACGGTTTCAGCATCAAAAATCCATCCGCAGGCCTGATATCCCTGACCGCTGTTCAGATTACGACGCCAGCGCTGGTGCTCCGGCAGACTCAGGGCTGCCAGCCCCTGCTTAACCGGATGACTGTGCGCATGCTCCGCGCTGGCGGGCAGCTCGGTGAGATTCAGACGAGGCAGGTCAAGCAGGGCGCTATCAATATTCCCCTGGGTGGCCTGCACCCGCGTGCGATTGCCGCCAAAATGGTGCCACCACGCCTCCAGCGCGGCCTGGCTTTCTGGCGTGGCGCGATCTTCCTTGTTGGCGACGATAACGTCCGCCGAGGCGAGCTGATCGCGGAAGTTCTCGTTGGCCAACGCCTTGTCATCCAGAAGCTGACGCGGATCGAGCAGGCACAGGGTGGCGCGCAGATCGATCCACGGCTCGTAAACCGGGGCGGTCAATAAATCGAGGATCTGCTTCGGGTGACCCAGCCCGGTGGGTTCAATCAGCAGGCGGTCAGGTTTGCCCTGACGCAGCAGGGTATTGAGCCCGACCTGCATCGGCAGGCCATTAACGCAGCACATGCATCCGCCAGGGATCTCTTTAATCATCGCACCGCTGGATGACAGCAACGCGCCGTCAATGCCCACCTCGCCAAATTCATTGACCAGCACGGCCCACTTCTCGGCCGGATCTTTATTCGCCAGCAGGTGGAGAATTGAGGTCGTTTTACCGCTGCCGAGAAAACCGGTGATGAGGTTGGTTTTGGTCACGTGCGCTCCGGATGAGAATTGTGATGCGATAACACTGTTCTCTATCCTGGCGAAAAACGGGCCCCGTGAGAAGGGGAAGGGCGAACGGAGGCCTCATCCGTTCGCATTAAGCGCAATAATCGTTAAAGATTTAACGTTTCGATAACAGCCTGACGCGCGCCGTGGCGGGTAATGCGCTCATAGGCCTGGCTGACAGCCTCCACAAAAACGCGATTACGCGCAAGATCGTGACCGAAGACCTCACTCAGCCCCAGCAGCGCGTGGACGCGGTCAGCGTCGCTGCTGGCGTTGACGATGGCGCGGATTTTATCGCTGAGGGGATCGCGAACGTCAATCGCGTTTCCGCGTTCGTCGGTACCGCTGACGTAGCGTATCCAGCCGGCCACGCCCAGCGCCAGCAGCGACCACGGCGTATTTCGCTCAAGATGAACGCGGATCCCGTCCAGCATTCTCTGGGGCAGCTTCTGGCTACCGTCCATCGCGATTTGCCAGGTCCGATGCTGGAGGGCCGGGTTGGCAAAGCGTTCGATCAGGCTATCGGCGTATGCGGTGAGGTCGACATCCTTAATGCGCAACGTGGGGGCCTGTTCGTCCAGCATCAGCCGACGGGCGGCTTCACGGAATGCCGCGTCCTCCATGCATTCATTTATATGAGCGTAGCCCGCGAGGTACCCCAGATACGCCAGGAAAGAGTGGCTGCCGTTAAGCATGCGTAATTTCATCTGCTCCCACGGCAGCACATCCTGCACCATCTGGACACCCGCCACTTCCCACTCGGGACGCCCGGCGACAAAATTATCTTCTATGACCCACTGAATGAACGGCTCGCAGCTGATGGCGCACGGATCTTCCACGCCGAGCGCGTTGGTGATTTCCGCCAGCGAGGCCTCCGTCGCGGCGGGCACAATCCTGTCGACCATCGTCCCCGGGAAACTCACGTGGCTATCAATCCATTCAGATAACCCGGCGGAACGTTTTTGCGCCATGCCCAGCACCGCGTTTTTCACCACGTGCCCGTTGTCAGGGATATTGTCGCAGGACAGCACGGTAAACGCAGGCAGGCCGCGCTCGCGGCGGCGGTGGAGGGCTTCGACCAGGATGCCAGGGGCCGAATGTGGCTCGGAGGGGTTTTCAAGGTCGTGGACGATCCGGGGGTTATTCAGATCGAGTTTTCCGGTCGCGGGATCGATGCAATAGCCTTTTTCCGTGATGGTGAGCGAGACAATCGCAACCTGAGGCTCGCAAAATTTCTCAATAATGGCGGGCAGGGAGTCCAGCTTTGCGTTCAGGCATTCATGGACAGCACCGACGATAATGGCCTCATTTCCTTCAGCCCCTTTTTCCAGCACGGTGAACAGATGATCCTGCGCGCGCAGCTGGCTCATCAGCACATCGCCGCTGAAAAGGCTAATCTCACAAATCCCCCAGTCGCCGCCTTTTTCATTCAGCACCCGATTTGTTAACAATGCCTGGTGCGCACGGTGAAACGCGCCAAAGCCAAAGTGGACGATGCGGGAGCGTAATGACTGGCGATCGTAGCGAGGTTGCTGAACCTGGGCAGGAAGGGCGGTGGAGGCAATTGTCTTCATGAGATACACACCTGATTAACTATTAATTAACAATGTCAGTGTAAAGTTATATGACAGCAAATTAAATTGGTGAGCCGTAAATATCCCCGTTATGTGAGTTTGATCAATCAATGTGTGGCGGTGTATTGACCCTTCACGGCAAACATGTATGGTAGTCGTCATTGCAGTAGCACATATTGGTATAACAACTTAAGAGGGTGAGGCAATGGAACAAACCTGGCGGTGGTACGGGCCGAACGATCCGGTTTCTCTTGATGATGTGCGTCAGGCTGGCGCAACGGGTGTCGTCACGGCGCTGCATCATATTCCTAACGGTCAGGTCTGGCCGGTAGAGGAAATACAGACGCGTCAGGCGCTGTTGGCGGAGAAGGGATTAACCTGGTCTGTGGTAGAAAGCATTCCGGTTCACGAAGACATCAAAACCCATTCAGGGGAGTACCAGACCTGGATTGCTAACTACCAGCAGAGCATCCGTAACCTTGCGGCCTGCGGCATTGATACGGTTTGCTACAACTTTATGCCTATCCTGGACTGGACACGAACCGACCTTGAATATCAGATGCCGGACGGCTCGAAAGCGCTGCGCTTCGATCAGATTGCCTTTGCGGCATTCGAACTGCACATTCTGAAACGCCCTGGCGCAGAAGCGGATTACACCGCGGATGAGCAGCAGCAGGCGCTCGCGTGGTTTAACGCCGCCTGTGACGCAGATATCGAAAAGCTGACCCGTAATATTATTGCGGGCCTGCCTGGGGCTGAAGAAGGGTATACGCTGGATCAGTTCCGCGCCCGCCTGGCGGAATACGGCGATATTGATAAGCAGCAGCTGCGTGAAAACATGGCGTATTTCCTGCGCGCTATCGTGCCGGTTGCGGAAGAGGTAGGGGTTCGCCTGGCCGTACATCCGGACGATCCACCGCGTCCAATCCTCGGCCTGCCGCGTATCGTGTCCACGATTGAAGATATGCAGTGGCTGAAAGAGACGGTCGACAGCATCTATAACGGCTTCACCATGTGTACCGGCTCCTACGGTGTGCGGGCGGATAACGACCTGGTGCGGATGATTGAAACCTTCGGCGATCGTATCCACTTCACGCATCTGCGTGCGACCTGCCGTGAAGAGAATCCAAAAACCTTCCATGAGGCGGCGCACCTGGGCGGTGATGTGAATATGGTGGCGGTGGTAGACGCCATTCTGGCGGAAGAGGCGCGTCGCAAGCAGATTGGCGATGTGCGTCCTATTCCGTTCCGTCCTGACCACGGCCATCAGATGCTGGATGATCTGCGTAAGAAAACTAACCCGGGTTATTCGGCGATTGGCCGTCTTAAAGGGATGGCGGAAGTGCGCGGCGTTGAGCTGGCGCTGAAGATGACGAAGTATCCGGAGCTGCTGTAACCGGCATTGCCGGGTGGCGGCTTCGCCTTACCCAGCCTACGAAAACACAAAAACCGGCTTCAGGGCCGGTTTTTTCGTGGGTCGGGTAAGCGTAGCGCCACCCGACAAATGCCGCAATCAGTCAGCGCGGCCCATATAGCGTTTTTCTTCGATATGGATGCGGATCTTCTCGCCAGCAGAGAGGTATTCCGGTACCTGCACAACCAGGCCGGTCGTCAGGGTCGCCGGTTTGTTGCGGGCACTTGCGGATGCGCCTTTGATGCCAGGTGCCGTTTCAACGATTTCCAGATCGACCGTCTGAGGCAGTTCCAGCGCCAGCAGCACGCCGTCCCAGGTCAGAACCTGCATGTCTGGCATACCGCCTTCCGGGATGAACAGCAGCTCTTCTTCAATCTGATCTTTGGTGAAGATGTACGGGGTGTAATCTTCTTTGTCCATGAACACATATTCGTTGCCGTCGATATAGGAGAAATCAACATAGCGACGGGTCAGGGTGACGGTATCGACGATATCGTCACCTTTAAAGCGCTCTTCCACCTTCAGGCCGGTACGCACATCGGCGAAACGCATTTTGTACAGCGTAGCTGCACCACGGGCGCTTGGTGCCTGAATATCGATATCTTTCACAATCAGCAGTTTGCCGTTGTAATTCAGTACCATACCTTTCTTAATTTCGTTCGCTCTTGGCATTGCAGTAATCCTGTTTACGGGAGGTAAAAAATATCGCGCCAAATTACTCGCGCGCGGCCTTTCAGGCAAGAGGAATTCGTGGCTTTTGCTATCAATACACAAAAGGTGTTACTGTGCGCGCGATGCCCGACTGTACGGGCATCCGCCAGCGAAAGAGAGCATTTATGGATTGCCGTCCCGATTGTGGCGCGTGCTGTACTGCACCGTCCATTTCAAGCCCCATTCCAGGAATGCCCGAGGGCAAGCCTGCCAATACCCGCTGCGTTCAGCTCTCGGAAACCAACCTGTGCATGATCTTTGGCTCACCGCTGCGTCCGAAGGTCTGCTCCGGGCTTCAGCCCACGGCCGAAATGTGTGGCAGCACGCGCGAGCAGGCGATGACGTACCTTCTTGAGCTTGAATCGCTCACCGCACCTTAAACGTCTTTAATCTTCGCCAGGCAGCCCATCGTCAGCGTACACATCGCCAGCGCAATCCAGAACACCGTGTGATAGTTCCAGATTTCGGCCACAACACCGGCCATTGAGCCGGCAATAATCCAGCCCACACGGGTGGTATTAGTATAAAGGGTGGTGGCAGAGCCTGCCTGGCCCGGCATCAGGTCCTGGAAATAGAGCATGCCTATCCCGGCGAGAATGCCAATATAGATGGCGTTCAGCAGCTGTAACGCCAGCAATAGCTCAGGCGTATGTACCGTCAGCATGCCGAGATAGAACAGCAGACCGGCGACGGCGGCGATGCGCATTAAAAAACGTTTCCCGAAGCGCTTCGCGTAATAGCCTGCGATAAGCATGGTCGGGATCTCAAGCCCGGCTGCGGTACCCATCATGATGCCCGCCAGCTTCTCCGACAGGTGCAGTTCATTAATAATAAACAGCGGCATATTGATGATATACAGGCTATTGGTGCCCCACATCAGCGTGCAGATCGCGAACAGGAGCAGGGCATCGCGGCGGTTACGGCGCGGCGCTTCCAGCACGCCCGTTGCCACTTTGGGCTCTTTGCGCATGGACGGCAGGAAGAACCACACCAGCGCGCCGCACGCCACAAACGCGACCGCCGCGCTCAGGTACATCACCGTAAAGCCAAAACCCATCGCCAGCGCGTAAGCCAGCGGCGGGCCAATCACCCACGCCAGCGACACCTGTGCACGCAGGACAGAGCTGAACATCACCGCTTCACGTCCAGTATGGTCGGCGTGTTCGCGGGCAAGCGCGAACAGCTGTGGGTTCGCCGTCGAACCAAAGCTGCTCAGGAATACCCCGACGAAAAGCAGAATGAAGTAGTTGCGGTTCCAGGCAAACAGAACGCAGGCCAAAACCCCCAGCAGGCAGCAGAAAACGATCAGGCTTTTACGATCGCCTTTTCTGTCGGATCGCCCCGCCAGGAACTGACTGACCAGGATGCCGATGATGGCGCTTCCGGTAAAAAAGAAGCCAACCAGCGCCGGACGAACATGAACTTCATTGGTCAAAAATAAGCTCAGCGTCGGCGTCTGTAACGCACCGGCAATGCCTGTGAAGAAGGCAACAATCAGAAAGGCCGCTGAGGTCAAATCAAAGGGCTTCGGCGAGGCAGCCGCAGAGGTGTTATGCATGTTTTATAATTAACGAGTAACAGAGAGGGGCGGAGTGTACGCCGTCAGCTAAAAAATAAACAGTGGGTGCGGTCAATGATGCCACGAAAAATCAAAATGGCATTTCATCTTGCATCCACATCGGCTGACCTTAGCTGAAACTGACTTGCTGAACTTCAGCAAAATTCAGCTGAACGAAGAAGAAATGTGCTGTATCTCTAAATTCTGCAATCTGAAATACGAGTTTTCTTGCAAGGCATTGCAGAAAGCGCAAGACTTTTTGAAACGTTTCAGCGCTATCTTGTTTTAACAAACGGAGCAGGCTAGCGCATTTTTTCTCATTAAAGCTGAAACGATTCAAGTTCAGCAGGAGTGGAGAACCATGTTCCAGTTATCTGTTCAGGATATCCACCCGGGCGCTCAGGCCGGGGATAAAGAAGAGGCTATTCGCCAGGTTGCCGCTGCGCTTGTGCAGGCGGGTAACGTCGCGGACGGCTATGTCAACGGCATGCTGGCGCGCGAGCAGCAGACCTCAACCTTCCTCGGCAATGGGATCGCCATTCCGCACGGCACCACCGACACCCGCGATCAGGTGTTGAAAACCGGCGTTAAGGTTTACCAGTTCCCGCAGGGCGTGCTCTGGGGAGACGGTCAGGTGGCTTATGTGGCCATCGGTATCGCGGCCAGCAGTGACGAACACTTAGGTCTGCTGCGTCAGCTGACGCATGTCCTGAGCGATGACGCGGTGGCTGAACAGCTTAAATCCGCCACCACCGCGGAAGAGCTGCGTGCGTTGCTGATGGGCGAAAAACAGAGCGAAGCGCTGAAACTGGATAATGAAACGCTGACGCTGGATGTGGTTGCCTCCGATCTGGTGACGCTGCAGGCGCTGAACGCGGGCCGCCTGAAAGAAGCCGGCGCGGCGGATGCCACCTTTGTGACGCGCGTGATTAACGATAAGCCGTTGAATCTGGGTCAGGGCATCTGGCTGAACGACAGTGCTGAAGGCAACCTGCGCAGTGCGATTGCCGTGAGCCGTGCGGCCAATGCATTTGACGTAGAAGGCGAACGCGCGGCCATGCTGGTGACCGTGGCGATGGCTAATGAACAGCCTGTTTCCGTGCTGAAGCGTCTGGGCGACCTGCTACTGAACAACAAAGCTGAAAAGCTGCTGAACGCTGATGCCTCCACCGTACTGGCACTGCTGACCAGTGATGATGCGCTGACGGATGACGTGCAAACCGCGGAGTTCGTGGTGCGTAACGAACACGGCCTGCATGCCCGTCCGGGCACCATGTTGGTGAATACCATTAAACAATTCGAGAGCGAGATTACCGTGGCGAATCTTGACGGCACGGGCAAACCGGCCAACGGCCGTAGTCTGATGAAAGTGGTCGCGCTGGGCGTGAAGAAAGGCCACCGTCTGCGTTTCACCGCGCAGGGTACCGATGCTGAACAGGCACTGAAAGCGATTGGCGATGCCATCGCGGCGGGTCTGGGGGAGGGCGCATAATGAGCAGACGTGTTGCGACTATTACGCTGAACCCGGCTTATGACCTGGTAGGATTTTGCCCGGAAATTGAGCGCGGCGAAGTCAACCTCGTGCGTACCACCGGCCTGCATGCTGCGGGCAAAGGGATTAACGTCGCGAAAGTGCTCAAGGATCTCGGTATTGATGTCACCGTGGGCGGATTCCTCGGTAAAGACAACCAGGATGGGTTCCAGCAGTTGTTCAGCGAGCTGGGCATTGCCAACCGTTTTCAGGTTGTTCAGGGCCGTACTCGTATCAACGTTAAGCTGACGGAGAAAGACGGTGAAGTAACCGATCTGAACTTCTCGGGCTTCGAAGTGACGCCGTCAGACTGGGAACGCTTTGTCAACGACTCGCTGACCTGGCTGGGGCAGTTTGACATGGTCTGCGTCAGCGGCAGCCTGCCGTCCGGCGTCAGCCCAGAGGCGTTTACCGACTGGATGACGCGCCTGCGCAGCCAGTGCCCATGCATTATTTTTGACAGCAGCCGTGACGCGCTGGTTGCGGGCCTGAAAGCCTCACCGTGGCTGGTGAAGCCGAATCGCCGCGAGCTGGAGATCTGGGCGGGCCGTAAGCTGCCAGAATTAAAAGATGTGATTGACGCTGCCCATGCGCTGCGCGAGCAGGGTATCGCTCACGTGGTGATCTCGCTTGGTGCAGAAGGCGCGTTGTGGGTTAACGCGTCTGGCGAATGGATCGCCAAACCGCCGTCAATGGAAGTTGTGAGTACCGTTGGCGCAGGGGATTCCATGGTTGGCGGCCTGATTTATGGTCTGCTGATGCGGGAATCCAGTGAACATACCTTACGTCTTGCCACTGCCGTTGCTGCCCTGGCCGTCAGCCAGAGCAATGTCGGTATTACCGATCGTACCCAGTTAGCCGCGATGATGGCGCGCGTTGACTTAAAACCTTTTAACTAACAGCAGGAGAGGAATAATGAAAACGCTGCTGATCATTGACTCCGGTCTCGGACAGGCTCGCGCCTATATGGCGAAGACCTTGCTGGGCGCGGCGGCACAAAAAGCACATCTGGAGATTATCGATAATCCAGGTGATGCAGAACTGGCCATTGTCCTGGGTGACAAAATCCCGGCTGACAGTGCGCTGAACGGTAAAAAAGTGTGGCTGGGCGATATTAATCGCGCGGTGGCGCACCCGGAACTGTTCCTGAGCGAAGCGAAAGGTCACGCGTCTGTCTACAGCGCGCCTGTCGCGACGGCACAGGCTGCGGCCACGGGGCCAAAACGCATTGTGGCGGTGACGGCCTGCCCGACGGGGGTGGCTCACACCTTTATGGCGGCTGAAGCTATTGAAACCGAAGCGAAAAAACGCGGCTGGTGGGTAAAAGTTGAAACGCGCGGCTCCGTCGGTGCCGGCAACGCGATCACCCCTGATGAAGTGGCGGAGGCCGATCTGGTGATTGTGGCGGCGGATATCGAAGTGGACCTCGCGAAATTTGCCGGTAAGCCAATGTACCGTACCTCCACCGGCCTGGCGCTGAAAAAGACCGCGCAGGAGTTTGATAAAGCGCTGGTAGAAGCTAAGCCGTATCAGGCAACCGGCGCGCGTCAGACCGCGACGGAAGGGAAGAAAGAGTCCGCAGGCGCCTATCGCCACCTGCTGACCGGTGTGTCTTACATGCTGCCGATGGTGGTCGCGGGCGGTCTGTGTATCGCGCTCTCGTTCGCGTTTGGTATCACGGCGTTTAAAGAACAAGGCACGCTGGCGGCTGCGCTAATGCAGATCGGCGGTGGCTCAGCCTTCGCTCTGATGGTGCCGGTACTGGCGGGCTTTATTGCCTTCTCCATTGCTGACCGTCCGGGTCTGACCCCGGGTCTTATCGGCGGTATGCTGGCCGTGAGCACCGGTTCCGGCTTTATCGGCGGTATTATTGCGGGCTTCCTCGCCGGTTACGTCGCGAAGCTGATTAGCTCGAAGCTGAAGCTGCCGCAGAGTATGGAAGCGCTGAAGCCGATTCTGATCATCCCGCTGATTTCCAGCCTGGTGGTCGGTCTGGCGATGATTTACCTGATTGGTAAGCCGGTAGCGGGCATCCTGGCGGGTCTGACCCACTGGCTGCAAACCATGGGTACCGCGAATGCGGTTCTGCTGGGTGCAATCCTCGGCGGCATGATGTGTACCGACATGGGTGGTCCGGTGAACAAAGCGGCGTACGCCTTTGGTGTGGGCCTGCTGAGTACCCAGACTTACGCGCCGATGGCGGCGATCATGGCAGCTGGAATGGTGCCTCCGCTGGCGCTCGGCCTGGCGACGATTATTGCCCGTCGTAAGTTCGATAAAGCGCAGCAGGAAGGCGGTAAAGCCGCGCTGGTGCTGGGTCTGTGCTTCATTACCGAAGGGGCGATTCCGTTCGCGGCGCGTGACCCAATGCGTGTGCTGCCGTGCTGTATCGTGGGTGGTGCGGTAACGGGGGCGATCTCCATGGCGATTGGCGCGAAGCTGATGGCACCACACGGCGGTCTGTTCGTGCTGCTGATCCCTGGCGCCATCACCCCGGTACTGGGCTATCTGCTGGCGATTGTTGCCGGTACGCTGGTGGCGGGCCTCTCTTACGCGGTGCTGAAACGTCCGGAAGCGGAAGTGGTGGCGAAAGCAGCGTAAGCGGTAAGCAATAAAAAAGCCGGGTGCTAATGCAACCCGGCTTTTTTTATGCCGCCTGTTCAGCGGTTTGTTGAGCCTTCAGCCAGGCAATCTCTTCTGCCCAGATATCTGGATTAATGGTTTCCAGCACCATCGGAATACCGTCGAAGCGAGCGTCCTGCATGATAAAGCGAAACGCATCGTGGCCAATGTTGCCTTCGCCCAGGCTGTGGTGGCGGTCAACGCGGCTGCCAAAGGCGCTTTTCGCATCGTTTAAGTGCATTCCGCGCAGGTACTTAAAGCCCACAATGCGCTCGAACTCATCAAACGTGTTTTTCGTTGCCTCGGTGGTGCGCAGGTCATAACCGGCGGCAAACGCGTGGCAGGTATCAATGCACACGCCGACGCGGGATTTGTCCTCCACGCCGTCGATAATCGCTGCCAGATGTTCGAACTTAAAGCCGAGGTTGCTGCCCTGACCGGCGGTATTCTCAATCACCGCGGTGACGCCTTTGGTCTTGTCCAGCGTGATGTTGATGGACTCGGCAATACGCGCCAGGCAGGCATCTTCGTCGATCTGCATCAGATGGCTGCCCGGATGGAAGTTCAGCAGCGTCAGCCCCAGCTGTTCGCAGCGCTGTACTTCATCAAGAAACGCCTCGCGGGATTTTTCCAGCGCCTCTTCAACCGGGTGACCGAGGTTGATCAGGTAGCTGTCGTGGGGGAGGATCTGGCCGGGCCCGTAGTGGTATTTCTCACAGGCGGCTTTGAAATCATCAATCACCTCAGCGGTGAGCGGTGCGGCACGCCACTGGCGCTGATTTTTGGTGAACAGGGCGAAAGCGGTCGCCTCAATTTCGGCGGCACGAATGGCGGCATTCGCAAGGCCACCTGCAGCGCTGACATGCGCTCCAACGTATTTCATAAAAAAACTCCTGTTAACCCGAAACGCTTATGATAGCGGGTTAACAGGAGAAGGACGTAGTGGTTTATGCCATCAGGCTGTGCACGGCGAGGTTAATCGCACCGCCGCCGACAATCAGCCAGATGAAGAGCACCAGCGCCATCAGCAGCGGCTTCGCACCGGCTTTTTTCAGCGCGCTGACGTGCGTGGTCACCCCCAGCGCCGCCATCGCCATCGCCAGCAGCACCGTATCCAGCGTCACCAGCATCTCCACCACCGCTTTCGGCAGCAGGTGGAAGGAGTTAAAGATAGCGACCACGATGAACAGGATCGCAAACCACGGAATGGTGATTTTACTTTTCTCGCTGCCGCCCGCCGGAGCCAGTTGTTTAACCCGTGCGGCCAGGAAAATCAGGAACGGCGCCAGCATCATCACGCGCAGCATTTTGGCAATCACCGCTGCGTTTTCAGCGTCAGGGTTAATGGCGTGTCCTGCTGCGACCACCTGGGCCACTTCGTGCATGGTCGAGCCGATATAGATGCCGTAGGTTTCCGGGCTAAACCAGTGGGCAACCAGCGGATACATGGCCGGGTAGAGGAAAATCGCCAGCGTACCGAAGATCACCACCGTCGCTACCGCCACCGTTACCTTGTTGGCTTCGGCCTTCACGACGGGTTCTGAGGCCAGCACCGCCGCTGCGCCACAGATACTGCTCCCGGCACCGATCAGCCAGCTGGTTTGCCTGTCCAGGCCAAACACTTTCTGGCCGATAAAGCAGGCCAGCAAAAAGGTGCTGGTCAGGGTCAGAACGTCGATGGCGATCCCGCTCACGCCCACATCCGCAATCTGCGAAAAGGTGAGACGGAATCCGTAAAGAATGATCCCAAGACGCAGCAGATGCTGCTTGGCGAAGATCACGCCGCCGTCGCAGGATTTCCAGATATGCGGGTAAACGGTGTTACCCACGACCATGCCGAGCAAAATGGCGAGCGTCAGCGCGCTGAAACCTGCGCCTGCGATGGCCGGGATGCTGCCGCCCCATAGTGCTACGGCGGTGACTGCAGCGCTGAGCGCAAGACCCGGCACGAAGTGCCACACTGTACGATGATGTTGTAAGGTGATTTCTGACATAACCTTCTCCTTTGTCTGGCTAAAGGTTACGGCGCTCTGGCTTAAAAATAAAATTGATTATATACTTATAATCAATCTATATAAGTGGTAAGCAACCATGCACATTACTCTGCGTCAGCTGGAAGTGTTTGCCGAGGTGCTGAAAAGCGGCTCGACGACCCAGGCGTCACAAATGCTGGCGCTCTCACAGTCTGCGGTCAGCGCGGCGTTAACCGATCTTGAAGGACAGCTGGGCGTTCAGCTTTTTGACAGGGTAGGGAAGCGTCTGGTGGTCAACGAGCACGGTCGTCTTCTTTATCCGCGCGCGCTGGCGCTGCTCGAGCAGGCAATCGAAA
This sequence comes from Enterobacter sp. SGAir0187, assembly GCF_002952735.2. Classification (NCBI taxonomy): domain Bacteria; kingdom Pseudomonadati; phylum Pseudomonadota; class Gammaproteobacteria; order Enterobacterales; family Enterobacteriaceae; genus Enterobacter; species Enterobacter sp. SGAir0187. The sequence goes on from NZ_CP025034.2 coordinate 4,116,196, forward strand.
TCGAGCAGCTGTTCCGCGAAGACAACGGTGCGATCCGCGTTTACGCCAGCAGCACCATTGGGAACTACATTCTGCCGGAAGTGATTGCCCGCTACCGCCGGGATTTCCCGAGCCTGCCGCTGGAGATGAGCGTGGGCAATAGCCAGGACGTCATCAACGCAGTGATCGACTTCCGCGTGGATATCGGCCTCATCGAAGGTCCCTGCCATAACGTCGATATCATTGCCGAGCCCTGGCTGGAAGACGAGCTGGTGGTGTTTGCGTCCCCGGCCTCGTCGTTATTGCAGGGAGAGGTGACGCTGGAACGGCTGGCGCAGGCGCAGTGGATCCTGCGCGAGCAGGGCTCCGGCACGCGTGAAATTGTCGATTATCTGCTGCTTTCCCATCTGCCGCATTTCCAGCTGGGGATGGAATTGGGGAACTCAGAGGCGATTAAGCACGCGGTGCGCCACGGGCTGGGTATCAGCTGTCTTTCCCGGCGCGTTATTGCCGAACAGCTGGAAACCGGATCGCTGGTGGAAATCCCCATCCCGCTGCCGAAGCTGGTGCGCACGCTGTGGTGCATTCATCATCGTCAGAAACACCTTTCCAGCTCGCTGCAGCGTTTTCTGCGCTATTGCGAAATCTGACAGCGTCCCTCACCCCAAAGGGGAGAGGGAAAAATTATGCTTTACTTATAATCCTGGCCGCGTCATGAAGCTCTCTTATAACTGAGTATTTCTGCCGGAAGGAACGCGGATCGTCTGCTACAATCGCGCCTCATTTATTAAATGGACAGCATTTTCATATGGTTTCAGAAATTAAAACCACAGAAGCGCCCACGCTACGTCGTGAACTCAAGGCGCGTCACCTGACGATGATCGCCATTGGCGGCTCAATCGGTACAGGTCTTTTCGTTGCCTCTGGCGCAACGATTTCGGCAGCCGGCCCGGGTGGGGCACTTTTCTCTTATATCCTGATTGGCCTGATGGTGTACTTCCTGATGACCAGTCTCGGCGAACTGGCCGCGTACATGCCGGTATCCGGTTCGTTCTCGACCTACGGTCAAAAATACGTTGAAGAAGGCTTCGGCTTCGCGCTGGGCTGGAACTACTGGTACAACTGGGCGGTCACTATCGCCGTTGACCTTGTCGCCGCGCAGCTGGTGATGAACTGGTGGTTCCCGGATACGCCGGGCTGGATCTGGAGCGCCCTGTTCCTGGCCGTCATCTTCCTGCTGAACTACATCTCCGTGCGCGGTTTCGGCGAAGCGGAATACTGGTTCTCTTTGATCAAAGTGGCAACCGTCATCATCTTTATCGTCGTCGGTGTGGCGATGATCGTTGGTATTTTCAAAGGCGCAGAACCTGCGGGCTGGAGTAACTGGACAACAGGCGATGCGCCGTTTGCCGGTGGACTGTCGGCAATGATTGGCGTGGCAATGATTGTCGGCTTCTCCTTCCAGGGAACCGAGCTGATTGGCATTGCTGCCGGTGAGTCAGAGAACCCGGAGAAGAATATTCCGCGCGCGGTTCGTCAGGTCTTCTGGCGTATCCTGCTGTTCTATGTGTTCGCGATCCTGATTATCAGCCTGATCATTCCGTACACCGATCCAAGCCTGCTGCGTAATGACGTGAAAGACATTAGCGTTAGCCCGTTCACGCTGGTCTTCCAGCACGCCGGTCTGCTTTCTGCCGCAGCAGTGATGAACGCCGTTATACTGACCGCCGTGCTGTCAGCCGGGAACTCCGGGATGTACGCGTCCACCCGTATGCTCTACACGCTGGCATGCGACGGTAAAGCACCGCGTATTTTCGCGAAGCTGTCCCGTGGTGGCGTACCGCGTAACGCGCTGTACGCCACTACGGTGATCGCCGGTCTGTGCTTCCTGACTTCTATGTTTGGCAACCAGACGGTGTACCTGTGGCTGCTTAACACCTCCGGGATGACGGGCTTTATTGCCTGGCTGGGGATTGCCATTAGCCACTATCGTTTCCGCCGTGGCTACGTCAAACAGGGTTATGACGTTAACCAACTGCCGTATCGCTCCGGCTTCTTCCCGCTGGGGCCCATTTTCGCCTTTATTCTGTGCCTGATCATTACGCTGGGACAGAACTATGAAGCGTTCCTGGCGGACACCATTGACTGGGGCGCCGTCACGGCAACCTACATTGGCATTCCGCTGTTCCTCGTCATCTGGTTTGGTTACAAGTTGACGAAAGGAACACACTTCGTTCGCTACAGTGAAATGGAATTCCCGGAACGATTTAAACAATAACCGCACTTCCTCTCTTTTAACCCGCTCATTCGAGCGGGTTTTTTTATGCCCGCATCCTGAAACAAAGATATATTTCTTAACAATTTAATTGATAATAATTATCGTTTGCTTTATCGTTATCAAAAAACAAGCGTGTCACCGACCCACCGGAGATGTGGGCGGCCAGGAAGACGCTGTGAGCAATGATGATTTGATTGAGTTGTATTTACCTCATGGAGATATGGAATGTTTAGGTTGAATCCCTTCGTCAGGGGAGGACTTTGCGCGTCCGCAATGTCCCTGGCCCTGCCTGTTATCGCAGCGGAATCCGGCGACACAATGGTTGTCACGGCTTCCGCGACCGAGCAAAACCTGAAAGACGCACCGGCAAGCATCAGCGTCATCACCCAGGAAGATTTGCAGCGCAAACCCGTTCAGAACCTGAAAGATGTGTTACGGGATGTGCCGGGCGTGCAGCTCACGAGCGAAGGGGACAACCGTAAAGGGGTAAGTATTCGCGGACTGGACAGCAGCTACACGCTGATCCTGATCGACGGCAAGCGCGTCAATTCCCGTAACGCGGTGTTCCGCCATAATGATTTCGACCTCAACTGGGTGCCGGTTGACGCCATCGAACGAATTGAAGTGGTGCGTGGGCCGATGTCTTCTCTTTACGGCTCCGATGCGCTGGGCGGCGTGGTAAACATTATCACCAAAAAAATCGGCCAGAAATGGACGGGTACCCTGAGCGCCGATTCCACAATTCAGGAACATCGCGACCGTGGAGACACCTACAACGGTCAATTCTATACCAGTGGTCCGCTGGTGGACGGTCTGCTGGGGCTGAAAGCCTACGGTAGCCTCGCTAAGCGTGAGAAAGACGGTCAGCAGAAGTCCTCTACCACGACGAGCGGTGAAACGCCGCGTATTGAAGGCTTCACCAGCCGCGATGCGAATGTGGAGTTCGCCTGGACGCCGTCTGAAAATCATGACTTTACGGCGGGCTACGGTTTCGACCGTCAGGATCGTGACTCGGATTCCCTCGACAAAAACCGCCTTGAGCGTCAGAACTACTCTCTCAGCCACAACGGCCGCTGGGGCGTCGGCAACAGCGAGCTGAAGGTGTACGGCGAGAAGGTGGATAACAAAAACCCGGGCAACAGCAATACGATCACCTCCGAGAGCAACGCGGTGGACGGAAAATACGTGCTGCCGCTGGGCGACATCAACCAGCTGATGACCTTCGGCGGCGAATGGCGTCACGATAAGCTGAAGGATCCGGTCAACCTGACGGGCGGTTCAAGCAGCAGTACGTCGACAAGCCAGTATGCCCTGTTCCTGGAGGACGAGTGGCGTATTGTTGAACCTCTGGCGCTGACCACCGGCATCCGTATGGACGACCATGATACCTACGGCGACCACTGGAGCCCGCGCGCCTATCTGGTCTACAACGCGACCGATACCGTCACGGTGAAAGGGGGCTGGGCGACCGCGTTTAAAGCGCCGTCACTGCTGCAGCTGAGCCCGGACTGGGTCACCGGCTCGTGCCGCGGTGCCTGTGAGATTGTCGGTAACCCGGATCTGAAACCGGAGACCAGCGAGAGCTTCGAGTTCGGTCTGTACTACAGCGGGGAAGAGGGCTGGTTAGAGGGCGTGCAGGCCAGCGTCACCACCTTCCAGAATAACGTCGATGACCGCATCAGCATCAGCCGTACGGCCAATGCGAAGCAGGCGCAGAGCTACCCTAACTACGTTGGCCTGAATGCGGACGGTGAACCGATATTCCGCTACTACAACGTCAACAAGGCGCGCATCCGCGGGGTGGAGACCGAGCTGAAATTCCCGCTGGCGGACGACTGGAAAGTGACGCTGAACTACACCTACAACGACGGTCGTGATATCAGCAACGGCGGCAACAAGCCGCTGTCCGATCTGCCGTTCCACACCGCCAACGGGACCGTTGACTGGAAGGCAACGCAGGACTGGTCGTTCTATGTTCAGGGCAACTACACCGGTGAGAAACGCGCGCTGACCAGCAGCGACCCAACGCCGGGGGGCTATGTCATCTGGAATACCGGGGCCGCGTGGCAGGCGACGAAAAGCGTGAAGCTGCGTGCGGGCGTGCAGAACCTGCTGGACAAAGATCTGAGCCGCGACGATTACAGCTACACGGAAGATGGCCGTCGCTACTTTGTCGGTGTGGATTATAAGTTCTGATGTAACCTTTATGCCCGGTGGCGCTTCGCTTACCGGGCCTACAAAATCCGCGAATGTAGGCCGGGTAAGGCGAAGCCGCCACCCGGCAATCGGCCGCACTTATCCGAACAAATGCTCCGCATGGAAGCGGAGATGATCCTCAATAAAGGACGCAATGAAGTAATAGCTGTGATCGTATCCCGGCTGAATGCGCAGCGTCAGCGGCCAGTCCTTCTGGCGTGCCGCTTCTGCCAGCACCGCAGGCTGCAGCTGTCCGGCGAGGAACTGGTCCGCATCACCCTGATCGATAAGGGTGGGAATGGCCTCTTCAGCTTTGCTGGCCAGCATCAGCGCGCAGCTGTCCCATGCCTGCCATTTTTCCGCATCCTCACCCAGATAGTGTGTGAAGGCTTTCTGCCCCCACGGCACCTGTGTTGGGTTCACAATCGGTGCAAATGCCGACACGCTGACGTATTTCTCCGGATTTTTCAGCGCCATGATGAGCGCCCCGTGTCCGCCCATTGAGTGGCCGCTGATTGCGCAGCGCTCGCCGACCACAAACTGCGACTGCACCAGCGCAGGAAGTTCATCGCGAAGGTAATCATACATGCGGTAGTGGCGCGCCCAGGGCTGCTCGGTCGCATTGAGATAAAACCCGGCGCCTTTGCCCAGGTCGTATCCGGCATCGTCGGCCACATCGTCGCCACGCGGGCTGGTGTCTGGCATCACCAGCGCAATGCCCAGCTCGGCGGCAATACGCTGCGCGCCCGCTTTGGTGGTGAAGTTTTCGTCGTTGCAGGTCAGGCCGGAAAGCCAGAACAGAACCGGTGGATTTTCCGTCGGCGGCAGGAAAATGCTGAACGTCATTGCACAGTTCAGGGTGGTGGAGTCGTGCCGCCAGCGCTGCTGTCGACCTTCAAAACAACGGTGCTCTTCGAGCAGTTCCATGCAGGGCTCCTTAATGAGAATGCGTATTCATAACGACCATAATACAGCCTTTTCATTGACCTGTGAGTAACTTTCACTTTCGCCAGACGTCGAGATGCTGCATCATAAATTTACTTTTCTTTAACAATTGGAGCGGTCATGGCGCTGCGTATTGCGCTCAGTGGGTTTGTCGTGCTGGTGGTGGCGATGGGGATAGGGCGCTTTGCCTTTACGCCCCAGGTGCCGCTGATGATTGCTGCCGGACAGCTTACGCTGACCAGCGCGGGTCTGGTGGCGGCGATGAACTATCTGGGCTATCTGGTGGGCGCGTGGGATGCGATGCGTGCGCACCGCTTCGTTGAAACGCGCCTCTGGCTTGGCATTACCGGCGCGGTGGCGCTGACGCTGCTCTCCGCGGCGGCGGAGAACGCCGTCGTGCACGGCCTGCTGCGTTTTGTCATCGGCTGCATGAGCGGCTGGTCGATGGTACTCATTGCCGCCTGGACTAACGAACGGCTGGGACAGCTGGGTAAACCGGGCCTGAGCGCTGCGGTGTTTGCCGGACCGGGGGCGGGTATTGCCCTGAGCGGGCTGCTCGCCGTCTATATTCAGGCGAAGTCCCTGTCGGCCGGGGCGGCATGGCAAATCTACGGCGTGCTGGCGCTGGTGTTGATTGCCCTGGTGGCGCGCTACCTGCCGCGATCCGGGCAGCTCCATCGACCCGGCACCGCGCCGGAGCCGCTGGTGCTGACGGCGGATTTAACGCGTCTGGTCTGGAGCTACAGCCTGGCCGGGTTTGGCTATATCCTCCCGGCGACCTTCCTGTCGCAAATTGCGGCCGTGCGTTTTCCCGGCAGCCTGTTTGCCCAGTTTGTCTGGCCGATTTTTGGTCTCTCCGCGGTGGTGGGGATTGCGCTCAGTATTCTGTTACGCCATACCTCAACGGCTAATCGCAGGCTGGCTATCGTACTGTGGTTACAGGGGGCGGGCGTGCTGGCGGCCTGGCTGCTGCCGGGGATTGGCGGGTTGCTGACGGGCGGGCTGCTGGTGGGCGGTGGCTTTTTGTGTGCCGTGCAGCTCTCTCTTTTATACGGTCGCGAGCTGGCGCCAAACCACACGCGCTATATGGCGGGCCTGCTCACCACCGGGTATGCGATTGGGCAGTTGATTGGCCCCGTCACCTCGGCGTTATCAACCTGGCTTACCCACCGGCTGGAGCCGGCGCTGGGGCTGGCGGGCGTGGCGCTGTTCGTTGGAGGAGCCCTGGTCTGGAATCGTCACGCTGAAAGGCAACAGCAATTGCAATAATTATCGTCGTGAATACTGGATTATGTGCGCCGCCTCACGCACAATGAACGCATACTTTTGCCACAACGAGGGCAAAAGACGCCACACCTGCAGGAGAACAAAATGTCATCACTCAGTAAAGAAGCTGCCCTGGTCCACGAAGCCCTGGTTGCGCGCGGTCTTGAAACGCCACTGCGTCCGCCCGTACAGGACTTGGACAATGAAACCCGCAAGCGTCTGATTGCCGGTCATATGACCGACATCATGGAGCTGCTGAATCTCGATCTGAGTGACGACAGTCTGATGGAGACGCCGCACCGCATCGCGAAAATGTACGTCGACGAAATTTTCTCGGGTCTGGATTACGCCAACTTCCCGAAAATCACCGTCATTGAAAACAAGATGAAAGTGGATGAGATGGTGACGGTTCGCGATATCACGCTGACCAGCACCTGCGAACACCATTTCGTGACCATCGACGGTAAAGCGACCGTGGCGTATATCCCTAAAGACACGGTGATTGGCCTGTCGAAGATCAACCGCATCGTGCAGTTCTTCGCTCAGCGTCCGCAGGTGCAGGAGCGCCTGACCCAGCAGATCCTGACCGCGCTGCAAACGCTGCTGGGCACCAATAACGTGGCCGTCTCTATCGACGCGGTTCACTACTGCGTGAAAGCGCGCGGCGTGCGCGATGCCACCAGTGCGACCACCACAACCTCGCTGGGCGGTCTGTTTAAATCGAGCCAGAATACCCGCCAGGAGTTCCTGCGCGCCGTACGTCACCACAACTAAGTCTTACAGGGCAGGGACCATGGAGCGAAACGTCACGCTCGATTTTGTTCGCGGCGTCGCCATTCTCGGTATCCTGCTGCTTAATATCGCCGCCTTCGGTTTGCCGAAGGCGGCGTATCTCAATCCCGCGTGGTATGGCGACATCACCCGCAGTGATGCCTGGACCTGGGCAATCCTCGATCTCTTTGCGCAGGTCAAATTCCTCACGCTCTTTGCCCTGCTGTTTGGCGCAGGCCTGCAGCTTCTCCTCAAACGCGGCACGCGCTGGATCCAGTCGCGCCTGACGCTGCTGGTTATCCTCGGCTTTATCCATGGCCTGTTCTTCTGGGACGGCGATATTCTTCTTGCCTATGGGTTAGTCGGGCTCATCTGCTGGCGCCTCATTCGCGATGCGCACAGCGTTAAAAGCCTGTTCAACACCGGGGTGATGCTCTATGTCATGGGGCTTGTAGTGCTGTTGCTGCTGGGGATGATCTCCGGCGAGACGACAAACCGTGCCTGGATCCCGGATGCTGCTAACCTGCAGTACGAGCAGTTCTGGAAGCTAAAAGGCGGTACGGAAGCGATAAGCAACCGCGCGGATATGCTGGGGGACAACCTCCTTGCGCTGGGCGCGCAATACGGCTGGCAGCTGGCGGGTATGATGCTGATGGGCGCGTCACTGATGCGCACCGGCTGGCTGAAAGGGGAGTTCAGCCTGCGTCACTATCGGCGAACGGGTGTGGGGCTGGTGCTGCTCGGCGTGTTGATTAACCTCCCGGCGGTCATTACGCAGTGGCACATCCACTGGGATTACCGCTGGTGCGCGTTCCTGCTCCAGGTGCCGCGCGAACTGAGCGCACCGTTCCAGACCATCGGCTACGCGGCGCTGATCTATGGCTTCTGGCCAACGCTTTCCCGCCTGTGGATCGTCAGCGCTATCGCCTGCGTGGGCCGCATGGCGTTAAGCAATTACCTCCTGCAAACGCTTCTCTGCACCACGCTTTTCTATCGCTTTGGCCTGTTTATGAAATTCGACCGCCTTACGCTGCTGGCGTTTGTTATTCCGGTCTGGGCAGTAAACCTGGCGTTTTCTGTGCTCTGGCTACGCTATTTCCGCCAGGGACCACTGGAGTGGGTATGGCGTCAGTTAACTGCACGTGCTTCAGGGATATCATTGAAAAATACATCCAGATAACGATCTGGATCACAATCATTAACAAAACGGATGTAAGCGTTTTCATGACTGTGAGCTTCTTCACGTAGTCCCCTTTCTCTCGCTGCCAAAATAGCCACCTTGCTAAACACAGGGGGTGTCTGTGAGTTGCTGCAATCCTTTGAAGGATGGTGAATATGATCACCATTCGTGACGTCGCCCGTCAGGCGGGCGTTTCTGTGGCTACCGTCTCACGCGTGCTCAACAATAGCGCGCTGGTCAGCCCTGAAACCCGTGAAACCGTAATGAAGGCCGTGACCCAACTCGGTTACCGGCCAAATGCCAATGCCCAGGCGCTTGCGACGCAGGTCAGCGACACCATCGGCGTGGTGGTGATGGATGTCTCAGATGCCTTTTTTGGCGCACTGGTGAAAGCGGTCGATATGGTCGCCCAGCAGCATCAGAAATATGTCCTGATCGGCAATAGCTATCATGAGGCGGAAAAAGAACGTCATGCCATTGAAGTGCTGATCCGCCAGCGCTGTAACGCCTTGATTGTCCATTCAAAAGCCTTAAGCGATGAAGAGCTAACCGGATTGATGGAGCAGATCCCGGGCATGGTGCTGATCAACCGCATCGTCCCCGGCTATGCCCACCGCTGCGTCGGGCTGGATAACGTTAGCGGCGCCATGATGGCCACGAAAATGCTCATCAACAACGGGCATCAGCGGATCGGTTATCTGGCCTCCAGCCATCAGATTGAAGATGACGAACTGCGGCGCGAGGGGTGGCAAAATGCCCTGAAAGAGCACGGCATTACGCCATCCGAAAGCTGGGTGGGCACCGGCACGCCGGACATGCAGGGCGGTGAAGCGGCGATGGTGGAGCTGCTGGGCCGCAATCTGCAGCTGTCTGCGGTGTTTGCCTATAACGACAGCATGGCGGCAGGCGCCCTGACGGCGCTGAAGGATAACGGCATTGCGGTGCCACAGCATTTATCACTCATTGGTTTTGATGATATCCCGATTGCCCGTTACACCGACCCGCAGCTGACAACCGTGCGTTACCCCATTGCCTCTATGGCGAAACTGGCGACTGAGCTGGCGTTACAGGGGGCTGCTGGCATGCTGGATCCGGGGGCAACACACTGTTTCATGCCGACTTTAGTGCGTCGCCACTCCGTCGCGGCACGGCAAACTGTGGTTCCGATCACTAACTGATTACATGTGGTGATGTAACCGTTTTCAATCTGTGAGTAAATTCACAGTATCTTAACAAGGCGCTGACTATGATGTCAGCGTTTTAGGGGCTGAAACGCTATGTAACAGTGATTATTCACTTTCACTATAGCCAATGTGCCGCAAACAACGAATAAAACGCATTTCTGGAGCGTTACCGAACACGGAAGAGAGAAATTTTATAAGTGAACCTCGGCTGTCAGTAACGTTTTATTAACATCTGCCCGCCGCTCGTTATTCACAAGAACTACCCTGCATAAAAAAAACCGGAGATACCATGAATAAGAAGGTGTTGACCCTGTCTGCTGTAATGGCAAGCATGCTTTTTGGTGCAGCAGCGCACGCTGCGGATACCCGTATTGGTGTGACCATCTATAAATACGACGACAACTTCATGTCTGTTGTGCGTAAAGCGATTGAGAAAGATGCGAAAGCAGCGCCAGACGTTCAGCTGCTGATGAACGACTCCCAGAATGACCAGTCCAAACAGAACGACCAGATCGACGTTCTGCTGGCGAAAGGCGTTAAGGCCCTGGCGATCAACCTGGTTGACCCGGCTGCAGCAGGCACGGTTATTGAGAAAGCGCGCGGCCAGAACGTGCCAATCGTCTTCTTCAACAAAGAACCTTCCCGTAAAGCGCTGGACAGCTATGACAAAGCGTATTACGTCGGTACCGACTCCAAAGAGTCCGGCATTATTCAGGGCGATCTGATCGCGAAACACTGGGCGGCGAACCCGAACTGGGACCTGAACAAAGACGGTCAGATTCAGTTCGTGCTGCTGAAAGGCGAACCTGGCCACCCGGATGCTGAAGCGCGTACCACCTACGTTATCAAAGAGCTGAACGACAAGGGCCTGAAAACCCAGCAGCTGGCGTTAGATACCGCGATGTGGGATACCGCTCAGGCGAAAGATAAGATGGACGCGTGGCTGTCCGGCCCTAACGCCAACAAAATCGAAGTGGTTATCGCCAACAACGATGCGATGGCAATGGGTGCGGTAGAAGCGCTGAAAGCACACAACAAATCCTCTATCCCGGTATTCGGTGTGGATGCGCTGCCAGAAGCGCTGGCGCTGGTTAAATCCGGTGCGATGGCCGGTACCGTGCTGAACGATGCCAACAACCAGGCGAAAGCCACCTTCGATCTGGCGAAAAACCTGGCCGATGGCAAAGGTGCGGCAGATGGCACCAACTGGAAAATTGACAACAAAATTGTTCGCGTACCTTACGTGGGCGTAGACCAGTCCAACCTGGCTGAGTTTATCGGTAAATAAGTAAGCGGTACTGTCTCCACTGGGCGCAATTCGTTGCGCCCTTTTATAACGCGATATGCGAGGCCAACAAGGTATAATTATGGTCAGCACAACAACTCAGTCATCCGGTGAATACCTGTTGGAAATGAGCGGTATCAACAAGTCATTTCCCGGCGTTAAGGCACTCGATAATGTTAATTTAAAAGTGCGTCCTCACTCTATTCATGCCTTAATGGGGGAGAACGGTGCGGGTAAATCAACATTATTAAAATGTCTTTTTGGGATCTATCAAAAAGATTCTGGCAGCATTCTTTTTCAGGGGAAAGAGATCGATTTCCATTCAGCGAAAGAAGCACTGGAAAACGGTATCTCGATGGTTCACCAGGAATTAAACCTGGTGCTGCAGCGTTCAGTCATGGATAACATGTGGTTGGGGCGTTATCCCACCAAAGGTGTCTTTGTCGATCAGGATAAAATGTATCGCGACACCAAGGCGATTTTCGACGAGCTGGATATTGATATCGATCCGCGCGCCCGCGTGGGAACATTATCCGTCTCCCAGATGCAGATGATCGAAATTGCCAAAGCGTTCTCCTATGATGCGAAAATCGTCATCATGGACGAACCGACATCGTCATTAACGGAAAAAGAGGTTAACCACCTTTTTACCATTATTCGTAAGCTGAAAGAACGCGGCTGCGGCATTGTGTACATCTCCCACAAAATGGAAGAGATCTTCCAGCTGTGCGATGAGATCACCATCCTGCGCGACGGCCAGTGGATTGCCACGCAGCCGCTGGAAGGGCTGGACATGGACAAGATCATCGCCATGATGGTCGGTCGTTCCCTGAACCAGCGCTTCCCGGACAAAGAAAACAAGCCGGGTGAAGTCATCCTGGAAGTGCGCAATCTGACCTCGCTGCGCCAGCCGTCCATCCGCGATGTTTCTTTCGACCTTCACAAAGGCGAAATTCTTGGCATTGCTGGCCTGGTAGGGGCAAAGCGTACCGACATCGTAGAAACCCTGTTTGGCATTCGCGAGAAGGCCGACGGCACGATCACGCTGCACGGGAAGAAAATTAACAACCATAATGCCAACGAAGCCATTAATAACGGTTTTGCGCTGGTGACGGAAGAACGTCGTTCGACCGGTATTTATGCTTATCTGGATATTAACTTTAACTCGTTAATTTCTAACATTCGCAATTACAAAAACAAAGTCGGGCTGCTGGATAACTCCCGCATGAAGAGCGATACCCAATGGGTAATAGACTCCATGCGCGTGAAAACGCCAGGTCACCGCACCCAGATTGGTTCGCTGTCAGGCGGTAACCAGCAGAAAGTCATTATTGGCCGTTGGTTATTAACACAGCCAGAAATTCTGATGCTGGATGAGCCGACCCGCGGTATTGACGTCGGCGCGAAGTTTGAAATTTATCAGCTGATTGCCGAGCTGGCGAAAAAGAATAAAGGGATCATTATTATTTCTTCCGAAATGCCGGAATTGTTAGGGATCACGGACCGTATTCTGGTTATGAGCAATGGTCTCGTCGCCGGTATTGTTGACACCAAAACGACAACGCAAAATGAAATTTTGCGTCTTGCGTCTTTGCACCTTTAAGATCAGGGGCTCCTCATGAGTGCGTTAAATAAAAAAAGTTTTCTCACTTACCTGAAAGAAGGCGGTATTTACGTTGTTCTTTTAGTCTTGCTGGCAATCATCATTTTCCAGGACCCTACGTTCTTAAGCCTGCTGAACCTGAGTAACATTCTGACCCAGTCCTCCGTGCGTATTATCATTGCGCTGGGCGTGGCGGGCCTGATCGTGACCCAGGGGACGGACCTCTCCGCGGGGCGTCAGGTAGGTCTGGCGGCGGTTATCGCGGCAACCCTGCTGCAGTCGATGGAAAACGCCAACAAGGTCTTCCCGGAAATGGCCACCATGCCGATTTTCGTGGTGATCCTGATTGTCTGCGCCATCGGTGCGGTGATTGGTCTGATCAACGGTATCATCATCGCCTACCTGAACGTGACGCCATTTATCACCACCCTGGGTACGATGATCATCGTTTACGGTATCAACTCCCTGTACTACGACTTCGTCGGTGCTTCGCCCATCTCGGGCTTTGACAGCGGCTTCTCGACCTTTACGCAAGGGTTTATCGCGCTGGGCAGCTTCCGCCTGTCGTATATCACCTTCTATGCGCTGATTGCGGTCGCCTTCGTATGGATCCTGTGGAACAAAACGCGCTTTGGCAAAAACATCTTCGCTATCGGCGGTAACCCGGAAGCGGCGAAAGTCTCCGGTGTAAACGTTGCCCTGAACCTGCTCATCATCTATGCCCTGTCCGGGGTGTTCTACGCCTTCGGCGGGATGCTGGAAGCGGGCCGTATCGGCTCTGCAACGAACAACCTTGGCTTCATGTACGAGCTGGATGCGATCGCAGCCTGCGTGGTGGGCGGCGTCTCCTTCAGCGGCGGTGTGGGGACGGTGCTCGGTGTGGTGACCGGTGTGATTATCTTCACCGTCATCAACTACGGGTTGACCTACATCGGCGTGAACCCGTACTGGCAGTACATCATCAAGGGCGCCATCATTATCTTCGCGGTTGCGCTGGATTCACTGAAGTACGCCCGTAAGAAGTAATCGTTACTCGCCATACCCGGCCCGCTCACCGAGCGGGCTTTTTTATGCCCTATGCCAGATGGGACTCCTCCTGCGTCACAATGCGCTCAAACCAGTCGAGTTCAGAAAGCTTGCAGGCGACCCACTGTTCGGAAAACGCATCGCCCAGGCTGTCGGTGAGATACTGACAGCGGGCAAAGGCCTCAATCGCCTCCTGCTGGAACAGCGGCAGTTCGGGTTGGTCGTGCTGCGGCTCAGGGAGATCCCCCTCGTCGATATGTTCCAGCCCGTACAGCATGCCTGTCAGGATAGTGGCCGCCACCAGATACGGATTCGCATCGGCCCCGGCCAGCCGGTACTCGATACGACGGTTACTCTCATCCGAGCAGGGAATACGCAAGGCGGCGGAGCGGGTGTTATAGCCCCAGGAGTTAAAGACGGGTTCCGTCAGGTTTTTACGCAGGCGACGAAACGCGTTGACCCCCGGCGCAAGAATGGCGACGGAGGCGGGCATTAGCGCCAGCTGGCCCGCGATGCACAAACGCATCATGCTGCTCAGCGCGTTCACCGGCGAGGCAAAAACGTTTTCGCCACGGCTGTTGTTCAGGCTGAAATGGATGTGCAAACCGCTGCCGGACAGCTGGCTGAAAGGCTTAGCCATAAAGTTGGCCTGAAGACCGTGCTTTTCAGCGACATAGCGGGTCAGGCGACGCAGCGCCAGCACGTTATCGCACACCTCAACGACGCGCTGGCTGTGCTTCAGGTTTAATTCATACTGACCGGACTCGGCTTCCGCTACGACCCCTGACAGCGGGATGCGCTGCAGGTGCGCCAGCTGTTCCAGCTCGTCAAACAGCGCCGCATGCGCCGACGAGGTATCCATGTGAAAACAGCCCTGATTTTGCGGATCGCGTTCGCCCTGTCCCGTCAGATAGAACTCAATTTCCGGGGCAATGACCGGGAAAAGACCGTGCTGGTGGAAGCGGGCCACGACGTTCTGCAGTATCACGCGCGGCTCAAGCGGGCAGGGGTAACCGTCGCTGTCTTTCATCGTCAGCAGGATCTGCGCGTTGTGCTCCGGATCCTGCGGACAGGGGCGCAAAGAGCCGGCGACCGGGACGCACAGTCGATCGGGTTCATCATAAAGCGGGGCGGCGATGTTTCCCTTCTGATCCATTGAGTAGACTGAAAGCGGAAAATAACAGCCTTTTTCCAGGCTCAGCATGCTCTCTACCGAGAGGCGCTTGCCGCGCATCGTGCCGTTGATATCGTTCAGGTAAACGTCTACATGTTTCGTTTGCGGGTAACGTTCCAGATAATCGGCCACTTCCACGGCAACGTTGTGCTGCAGGGCGTCAATTTTTTCATCCAGCCAGAGACCAGAATTAAGTGCGCCAGGGAGTGATAAGCCGGGAAAGTTAAAGTATGGGCGGAGACTTTTGAGGAAAAACGCATTCATTATCGAGTTCATAGTCATTCTTCAATGAAGCCGTAGCGGCAATGAACTCAGCTTAAAAGAGCCGACGTAAAGGGGAGATAAAAAGCATCAGGCCCGGCGTAAAGAAAGTATAAAGGCGGCCCTGTTATTTCTCTTTTTTCTGCATATCCAGCAGCTGCTCGGGCGTGACGGCCGGGTAACCCTGCGCGTCTTCCGGCACTTCGTGCATCGCCGGAATCGGCACCAGCGGGCCTAAAAAGCGCGGTTCGCGCTTAAAGATATACAGATCGGCCAGGGCACCAAAGCGGGCGCCGAACTCGCGCACGCGCACGCTCAGCATATCTTTTGGCGACGGCACCGCGTAACACTGCGCCTGAATACCCATATGCAGGGCAATAAACAGCGCGCGCTCGCAGTGGAAGCGCTGGGTGATGATGATGAAGTCGTTGGTGTCGAAGACTTTGCGCGTGCGGACGATGGAGTCCAGGGTGCGGAACCCGGCGTAGTCGAGCACGATATCGGCAGGATCCACGCCCGCGGCAATCAGGTCCTTACGCATCGTCACCGGTTCATTGTAGCTTTGCAGCGCGTTATCGCCGCTCAGCAGCAGATAGTTCACCTTGCCGCTGTTGTAGGCGTTCAGCGCGCCCTGGATGCGGTAACGGTAATACTGGTTGATGACGCCGGTGCGGTAATACTTGGCGGTGCCGAGCACCACGCCAACCTGACGATAGGGCAGGTCCTGCAGGTCATCAAAGATGTAGGGGGCGGTTTTCCAGCTCATCCAGCGGTCGAGACCGAGCACGATCAACAGCAGTATGCCGACCAGGACAGACAGGCTGTAAAAAACGCGCTTTAACATGCAGATGGCTCGTACCGAAGGTGAAATTTAACTCAGGCTACTTTACCCGCCTGGTTAGCGCAAGAAACAGCGACTCAACTGAGGGGTTTTTCAGCAAACTGGCGGGCATTTCTGCCCGCCGGAAGGATCACGCCAGCAGTACGCGGTCAATCGTCGTACAGCCCAGCGCTTTGAGCGTTGCGGCAGTGGCATCCCACTGAATCAGCGGCGCATCGGCAATTTCAGCCAGAATGGCGCGCTGAATGTCAGGATAATCATAGCCGTTCAGGCTCAGCAGGTTGAGTGCGCCCTGCAACGGCGGCAGCGTTGGGTTAAACGCGGCGTTTTCCGCATAGCTGCCGGTGAAGATTCGGCCATCGCGGCACTGCAGCGCCACGCCGCTCGGGGACTTGCTGTACGGCGTGTGGCTCTTGTTGGCGGCGGCAATCGCCGCCTGGCTCAGGTCATCGCCGGACAGGGCGAAACCGTGGTTCTGCTCGTCCATCAGCAGGGTTTTGATCTCCAGATCTTTTGGGCCAAACGCGTCAGGCAAGTAATCTGCCAGCGTGTGCGGCGCGCGGCCTGGCAGATTGATGCGCAGCTGCAGCCCGCTGTTCAGCTCGTTCATAAACTGACGGCAGTGGCCGCACGGAGTGTAGTTAACGGTAATCGCGCTCAGCGCTTTTTCACCGCGCAGCCAGGCGTGACTGATGGCGCTCTGCTCGGCGTGCACGGTTTGCTGCATGGTTGCGCCCAGGAACTCCATGTTGCCGCCGAAGTACCAGGTGCCGCTGACGCCGCGTGCAATGGCCCCGACGTTGAAGTGGGAGAGATCGGCCCGCGCGCAGGCGGCAGCCAGAGGAAGCAGTGCGAAAGCCAGCGCGTCTTCGTCCAGTCCCGTTGCCTGTTTCAGCATCGTGACCTGCTCCGCGGTCAGCAGGGCGGGGAAGTGCGCATCTGCCAGAACGGGAGCAAGGGCTGACTGCAAATTCTCTGCAAGCTGGGCGAAAGCAGCTTGAAAACGTGGGTGCATGGCGTTTGCCTCATAAAGGTTAATGGATCGGTAGTTTACGGAGCCGTCAGGGCTTTATATGTGATCCACTTCTCATTATGTATGCAACTTATGAAATCAAAATGAAATTTGCGCGACGCATCGCAAATTTCAGCCCATCACTGCCAGAATCAGCGGGAAAATGAACGGGGCCAGCAGGGAGGTGATAATCCCGCAGATCACCAGCGCCAGGGAGCTAAACGCTCCTTCCTGATAATCCAGCTCCGCGCAGCGGGCCGTGCCCAGCGCGTGCGAGGCGGTGCCCATCGACAGCCCGCGTGCCGCTTTAGTATGAATACGCATCGCGTTCAGCAGGGTGTGGCCAAACACCGCGCCGAGAATACCGACGAAAATGACGCACATCGCGCTGATGGCCGGAATGCCGCCGAGGCTGCCCCCAACAGCCATCGCGATAGGCGTGGTCACCGATTTAGGCAAAATAGAGGCGGCAATTTGCGGCGAGGCCCCCATCAGCAGCGCCACCGACGTGCCGGTGATCATTGCCACCAGGCTGCCGACAAAGCAGATGGTAATGATGGATTTCCAGCGGGCGCGGATCTGGTGCAGCTGCTCGTATAAAGGAAAGGCAAGCGCCACAACGGCGGGCTGCAGCAGGTCGTTTAAGATTTTGCTGCCGGCAAAGTAGCGTTCGTAAGGAATGCCGGTGAGCAGCAGGAACGGAATAATGACCACCATTGCCACCAGCAGGGGGTTCAGCAAGGGCATTTTGAAACGCGCGGCAAGCTTGCGTGCGGCGAAGAACACTGCCAGGGTGAGCGGCAGGGACCACCAGATATTGGCCATCATTTTTTTGTTTTCTCCCCAATCACGTTACGTTCGCCATGCACCAGATGTGAACTCCAGCTCACCACCAGGAAAACCACCAGCGTACTCACCGCGCAGGAGACAACAATCGGGCCGAACTGGGCTTTGAGCAAATCAAAATACTGCATGACACCCACGCCGATAGGCACGAAAAGCAGCGCCATATAGCGAATGAGGACGAAGCAGCCGGGATTGACCCACTTTGCAGGCAGGATTTGCAGCGCCAGCAGCACGAAGAGGATCAGCATGCCGATAATGCTGCCGGGAATGGTGATGGGCAGCAGCGACGCGATGAAAATCCCGGCATACAGGCAGGCGTAAATCAGGACGAATGCGCGCAGATATTGCCAGATAATGTTCAATGATTTGCTCATGGTGATAGTCCTTACTGAAACGCATTCATCATACAATTAAACCTAAAAATGTGCCACGGATCACATCATGAATTTTGAGCATACCAGACATTCCGGAATGGAACGTCGTGCTTTCCACACACAGACAGAGCAGATACTATAGCGCGTCTTTTTTTACAGGTACTGCTATGCGTGTTTTACTGGCCCCAATGGAAGGCGTGCTCGACTCCCTCGTGCGCGAGCTTCTGACCGAGGTGAACGACTACGATCTCTGCGTGACGGAGTTCCTGCGCGTGGTCGATATGCTGTTGCCGGTAAAATCCTTCTTCCGGCTTTGCCCCGAGCTGCACAACCAGAGCCGCACCTCTTCCGGCACGCTGGTGCGTATTCAGCTCCTCGGCCAGTATCCGGAATGGCTGGCGGAAAACGCCGCCCGCGCGGTTGATCTGGGCTCTTACGGGGTAGATCTCAACTGCGGCTGTCCGTCTAAGCTGGTGAACGGCAGCGGCGGCGGAGCGACGTTGCTGAAGGATCCTGAGCTGATTTATCGCGGCGCGAAAGCCATGCGCGAGGCCGTGCCTTCGCATTTGCCGGTGACGGTTAAGGTTCGCCTGGGATGGGACAGCGATGCCCGCCAGTTCGAGATCGCCGATGCGGTGCAGCAGGCCGGAGCCACCGAGCTGGTGGTGCATGGCCGTACCAAAGAAGATGGCTACAAAGCCGATCGCATTAACTGGCAGGCGATCGGTGAGATCCGCAAACGCCTCACCATTCCGGTGATCGCCAACGGCGAAATCTGGGACTACGATAGCGCGCAGGCCTGTCTGCAGGCCACCGGCTGCGATGCGGTAATGATCGGCCGCGGCGCGCTGAATGTGCCGAACCTCAGCCGGGTGGTGAAATATAACGAACCGCGGATGCCGTGGGCAGACGTCGTCACGCTGCTGCAAAAATACAGCCGTCTGGAAAAGCAGGGCGACACCGGTTTGTATCACGTCGCGCGAATTAAGCAGTGGCTGAGTTATTTACGCAAAGAGTACGATGAAGCGCTGGAGTTATTTCAGGAGATTCGTACTTTACAGACGTCGGCTGATATTGCCCGGGTTATTCAGTCAAAGTAATTTATTCATTTGGTGAATAATTTTCTGATTATGTAAATGTATAACAATTTACGCATTGCCACGCATTACTAAAAAAATAAAGAGAATCAAGCGTAATTTGCGCCTTTATTTTTTGAGTGTATGGCGTAATGAAACGTTCTTTTATTTTATCTCTGAGTGTTCCCTTTGCATTTATTCTGGCTGCCTGCGCGCCTGAACATGCCACGGTATCTCCCATTAAAACGCAAACCACGGCGGCGTCGGTAAATACGGTTCTGGCTCATCAGGACTGGCCGAAAAATGAGTGGTGGAAAGCATATAACGATCCGGAACTTAACGGGCTTATTGCGAAAGCATTAAGCGATGCGCCGGATATGCAGATTGCCCGTCAGCGCATTACGCTCGCTGAAGCCCAGGCCAAAGCGGCTATGGCTGCCGACGGTCCACAGATCGATTTTTCAGCGGATGCTGAACGCCAAAAAATGTCCGCCGAAGGGCTGATGGGGCCCTTTGCCATTACCGACCCGGCGGCAGGGACCACCGGGCCGTGGTACACCAACGGCACCTTTGGCCTGACCGCAGGCTGGGATCTCGATCTGTGGGGAAAAAATCGCGCGCAGGTCGAAGCCCGGATAGGCAAAGTGAATGCGCAAAAAGCGGAGCTGGAGCAGACCCGTCAGCTGCTGGCCAGCAGCGTGGCGCGGCTTTACTGGGAATGGCAAACGCAGGCCGCCGTGGGGGAGGTCCTCGCGCAGATCAAACATGAGCAGGACAATATTATCGGCGCCGACCGCGAGCTCTATCAACACGGCATCACCTCCTCCGTGGAGGGCGTCGAAACGGACATCAACGCCAGCAAAACCGAAGAGCAGTTGGCCGGGGTCAACGGGAAGATGAAAGCCATAGAGGCACGCCTGGTCGCGCTGACCAACGCCCCCTCCGTGAAGCTGACGCGGCACGCCTTGCCGACGGTGGAAGCCTCGTTACCGTCGACGCTCGGCTATGAACTGCTGGCACGCCGCCCGGATCTTCAGGAGGCGCACTGGTATATCGACGCCTCCATGAGCGAGGTGGAGGCCGCCAGAGCAGCGTTCTATCCTGACGTGAACCTGATGGCGTTCTTACAGCAGGATGCCCTCCACCTGAGCGATCTGTTCCGTTCATCCGCGCAGCAGATGGGCGTGACCGCCGGGTTGACGCTGCCAATTTTTGACAGCGGCAGGCTGAACGCCAGCCTGGATATCGCCCAGGCGCAGAACAATCTCTCGGTTGCCAACTACAACAAAGCGGTAGTGGAGGCCGTCAATCAGGTGGCACGCACGGCCAGCGAAGTCGAAACGCTAATGGCGAAGAACCGCCATCAGCAGCAGGTTGAAAAAGATGCGGCACGGGTCGTGGCGCTGGCTCAGGCGCGTTTCAGCGCGGGGATTATTGCGGGCTCCCGGGTCAGTGAAGCCAGAATACCGGCCCTCAAAGAGCACCTCGAAGGCGTGCTGCTGAAGGGGCAATATGTCGACGCTACCCTGCAGCTGACCTCGGCGCTGGGCGGTGGCTATCATCATGGCTAAAAAAGGTCATTAACTATACTTACCTCTTTGCAGTTTTTCAGGAGGTGAGTATGACCAGAGTAGCGATTGTGACCGCATCGGATTCCGGGATTGGGAAAACCACGGCCCTGATGCTGGCTGAGCGCGGGTTTGATATTGGCGTCACCTGGCACTCGGATGAGAAAGGGGCGCTGGAAACCTGCCGTGAAGTCGAAGCGCAGGGGCAGCGCGCGGAGGCTGTCCATCTTGATTTAAGCACCCTGCCGGAAGGCGCTGAGGCAATAGAGACGCTGATTGCGCGTTTTGGCCGGCTGGACGTGCTGGTTAATAATGCAGGGGCGATGACCAAAGCGCCGTTCCTCGAGATGCCGTTTGACGACTGGCGAAACATTTTCACCGTCGACGTGGACGGGGCGTTTCTCTGTTCACAGATAGCCGCAAGGCAGATGGTGAAGCAGGGGGAAGGGGGGCGGATTGTGAACATCACCTCGGTACATGAACACACTCCCCTGCCGGAGGCCAGCGCCTATACGGCGGCGAAACACGCGCTCGGCGGGTTAACCAAATCCATGGCGATGGAGCTGGTGAAGCACAACATTCTGGTGAACGCCGTCGCGCCGGGTGCCATTGCCACGCCGATGAACGACATGGACGACAGCGAAGTGAAGGAGGGTTCAATGCCGGAAATCCCGCTGGCAAGGCCGGGCCATACGAAAGAGATTGCCAGCCTGGTGGCGTGGCTGTGTGACAGTGACGCCAGCTATACAACGGGGCAATCGTTTATCGTCGACGAGGGCTTTATGCTGGCGAACCCGCAGTTTAAGCCGGAGGGGTAGGTTCCCCTCTCCCTGTGAGAGAGGGTGTTTTTAGTTCCCTCTCCCTGTGGGAGAGGGTTAGGGTGAGGGCATCAGGCCGCACCCGGCTACTCCTCATCCCGCGTCTTTTCCCGATGCTTCAGCCACAGCCTGACCGCAATCACCGCCACGACCACCAGAATCAACCATGCCCAGTGCTTCAGGTGCTGGTCGAGATTATGCAGCCAGGGCGCAATCACTTCGCCCCCTACATAACCGAGCGTCGTAAAGATCAGCGCCCAGGCAATCGCGCCCACAATATTGAGCGGCAGAAAAATTTTGGGCGGCAGATGGCTTGCGCCAATCAGTATCGGCCCGATAATGCGAAAGCCATACATAAAGCGCGTGCCAATGACGAACAGATAGGGATGACGTTGAATGAGCCGCTGAGCGCGGCGGATTTTCTTCTGATGCTTTGCGAAACGCTTAAGCAGCGTTGGTCCAAAGCGCAGCCCCAGAAAGTAGAGCAGCTGATCGCCTATCATCCCGCCCAGCGCGACCGCGGCAACAACCAGCGGGAACTTCAGTAACCCCTGATGCGCGGCGACGCCCCCTAACAGCGTGATGGTTTCACCTTCTGCCACGCTACCGATCACCAGCGCGGCATAGCCATATTGCTCAATGAGTGCGTTAATATCCATTACGTAACGGTTTTCTCCCTCTGCGTGCCTCGTTTAATCATATACCCCTTGAATCAACGGCGGGGAAATCAACGGAAATTTCCCACTGTACATAAAATAATCTAAAGCCTGCATTATACTTAAGGTATCGCTGACGGGCCGACAACAAGGGGGCGCTATGAACCATGTCTGGGGACTTTTCTCCCATCCCGATCGTGAAATGCATGTCATTAAAAGTGAGAACGAAACGGTCTCGCATCATTACACGCACCACGTGCTGCTGATGGCTGCGGTGCCGGTAATATGCGCTTTTATCGGAACGACACAAATCGGCTGGAACTTCGGTGACGGCACTGTGGTTCAGCTTTCCTGGTTTACCGGACTCTATCTGGCCATCGTCTTTTATGGCCTGATGCTGGCGGGCGTGGCGGTCATGGGGCGGGTCATTCACTGGATGGCGCGTAACTATCCGCAACGTCCATCGCTGGCGCACTGTATGGTCTTTGCCGGGTATGTCGCAACCCCGCTGTTCTTAAGCGGTATTGTTGCGCTCTATCCACTGGTCTGGCTGTGCGCGCTGATCGGTACTATTGCCCTCTTTTACACCGGTTATCTGCTGTATCTGGGGGTTCCAACCTTCCTGAATATCAATAAAGAAGAGGGCCTGAGCTTCTCCAGTTCAACGCTTGCCATCGGGGTGCTGGTGCTGGAGGCGCTACTGGCGCTGACGGTGATTCTTTGGGGTTATGGATACCGTCTCTTCTAAACACACTGCATTGCTGGCGTAAATGCCAGCAATGCAGCATCTGTTCACGATTATCCTCTGGCGACAACGCCCGCTGACGGCTATGATGCCGAAGCCAGCCTGAGTTTATCCGTCGACCCAGGCGGTGTACGTCATGACGTGCGTGAATAATTATCAGAAGTCTCACCATGCTGAAATTCCGAGTCTCTTTACTTAGCCTGGCGCTGTTGCTGGGTGCGTCCGCTGCCGTGCCGGCCGTCGCCAAAACGCCCGCGGTGACTGCTACCGCTGCTCAGCCGCAAATTGCTTCCGGCAGCGCGATGATTGTCGATCTCAACACCAATAAGGTGATTTACGCCAGCCATCCGGATCTGGTGCGACCGATCGCCTCAATTACCAAATTAATGACCGCGATGGTGGTGCTTGATGCCCATCTGCCGCTGGACGAAAAACTGAAAGTGGATATCAGCCACACGCCGGAGATGAAGGGGATCTACTCCCGCGTGCGCCTGAACAGTGAGATCAGCCGTAAGAATATGCTGCTGCTGGCGCTGATGTCGTCTGAAAACCGCGCGGCGGCGAGCCTGGCGCACCACTATCCTGGCGGCTACGACGCCTTTATCCGCGCGATGAACGCCAAAGCCAAAGCGCTGGGGATGAACAATACGCACTATGTTGAACCGACGGGGCTGTCGATCAACAACGTCTCCACGGCGCGCGATCTGACGAAACTGCTGATTGCCAGCAAACAGTACCCGCTGATTGGTCAGCTCAGTACCACCCGTGAAGAGATGGCGACCTTTGCGAACCCAGCCTATACGCTGCCGTTCCGCAATACTAACCATCTGGTTTACCGCGATAACTGGAATATTCAGTTAACGAAAACCGGTTTTACCAACGCGGCAGGACACTGTCTGGTGATGCGCACGGTGTTTAACGGTAAGCCGGTGGCGCTGGTGGTGATGGATGCCTTCGGCAAATACACGCACTTTGCGGATGCGAGCCGCCTGCGTACCTGGATTGAAACAGGAAAAGTGCAGCCCGTTCCGGCCGCCGCATTGACGTATAAAAAGCAGAAAGCCGAGCAGATGGCGACGGCGCAGAACGATTAGGTAAAAGCAAAACGGTAACGCATGTTACCGTTTTTTATGTTTTCTCCCTCTCCCTGTGGGAGAGGGCCGGGGTGAGGGCACCAGACCGCACTGCGTTTATTCCGGCAGCGTCCAGTCACCGTCGTTGAGCGGGCGCTGCATAATCACCGTATCCCGCCAGTCTCCTTTCTTATAGCCTACGCTGCGCAGCTGACCGACAATCACGAAACCATGTTTTTTATGCAGGCGTAACGAACCGGCATTGTTATTGCCATCTCCCACTACGGCAATCATCTGCCGCCACGGCCCTTGCTCGCAGCGTTCAATCAGCGCATCCATCAGTGCCGTGCCAAAACCGCGCCCAGTGATGCTGGCATCCACGTAAATCGACTCTTCCAGGGTATAGCGGTAGGCATGTCGCGGTCGGTAAGGGGTGGCATAGCAGTAGCCCACCACGATGCCGCGATACAGCGCGATAAGCCACGGTAAACCGTTCTCAGCCACGTTTTTCATACGTTGGCGCATTTCGTCAATGGTCGGGGGGACTTCTTCAAATGACGCGCGCCCGTGAAGTACATGCCAGGCATAGATCGCGGCAATGGCATGCACATCATCGGGAAGGGCATCGCGCACTTCCAGCTCGGTCTCGGATAAAACATCAATAGCCGACATGATGTGCCTGCTCCTCGTTATCGAATGCCGGAGAAACGTTTCTCCGGCGATGAGCATTTACTCTATTACGATTAAGGAGCGCTTAACAATCTCTCAAATTTGGCTGTAGGAATTAATCAGACGTTTGCGTTATGCGCTGCTCCGCGTCTGCGCTCTCTTTCCAGTATTTCTTCCGCGTTGTTTTACCGATACCGGGATTCATGCTGTTTGTAGGGTCATTCTTGCGATAAAACTGCTTAAGTGCGTCAGGGGCTTTATAAAGATGTCCGACGTTGTGTTCCGCAGGATATTGTGCGCCACGTTCACGCAGAAGGGCGAGCATCTGCTCTTTCAGTTCGTGTGCATCGACCCCTTTCTTGACGATGTAATCCTGATGGAAGACATAGCACATAAAGTGGCCGTAATAGAGCTTGTGCACCAGCTTGCTGTCGATTTCCGGCGGCAGGTGTTCAAACCACTCGGTGTCGTTACGCCGCAGGGCGATATCCAGCGCCAGAATATCTTCCACCTCTTCGGAATGCACCGCCTGATATCGGATGGCGGCACCAGCGGCGGCAAAGCGGTGCAGAAACGCTTTGCTGCCCTCTTCAGGCGTACAGGCAAAGAAATCCCCTTCGGCGGTTTTGAAGAACTCGCTCAGCCAGGCCTGCGCTTCGGCGATCCCGTCTCCGGCCATTTTCAGCAGCAGGTGATGCTCGTACTTGTCGCGCCAGGTTTTCATCCTCTCCGGTAAATGCGCCGGGAAAACGTTGCCCAGCTTCTGCATAAAGCGGTCGGTGAAGTGGGGTTTGAACAGCGACACTTTCTCCAGCATCGCGTCGGTGCGGCCCTTCATGGTAAAGAAGAACGGCATTTTGTCGGTGCCCAGCTTGTCGATCATCAGGAACGTGTCTTTGCCGTAGCGCTCGGCGATGTCGTAAATGTCCCGGTGCATGTACTCGCCCGCCACCGGCAGATGAGTGAATTCGCCCAGAATATGACGACGGATCTCCGTCAGAACCTCAGGCTGGTTGGTGCCGATGTAAAATACCTGCTGCTTTTTCTCTGCCGGGAACGTGTCGAGACGCACCGCAAAAACGGCCAGCTTGCCCGCGCAGCCGGAGGATTCAAACAGGCGATCCGGGTCGGCGTTATAGCGCGCCGGGGTGTCAGCGTTGATATCCCGCACCCGGGTCACGTAGTCATGGTCGTGCGCATGGCGGCCGTCGTGCTGAACGTCTTCGTCCTTCACGCGATCGTCGTCG
Source organism: Enterobacter sp. SGAir0187 (assembly GCF_002952735.2). Classification (NCBI taxonomy): domain Bacteria; kingdom Pseudomonadati; phylum Pseudomonadota; class Gammaproteobacteria; order Enterobacterales; family Enterobacteriaceae; genus Enterobacter; species Enterobacter sp. SGAir0187. The sequence goes on from NZ_CP025034.2 coordinate 4,142,269, forward strand.
AGCTTGCTGAGGATCTGTTCCGGCGTCACGCCGAGATCGATCCCCAGATGGTTCACCAGCGTCAGCTTGCCGTTTTCGTCAATACGGGCAAACAGCGACATCTCGGTGTAGGCGGGGCCGCGCTGCACCAGCGAGCCGCCGGAGTTATTGCAGATCCCGCCGACCACCGAGGCGCCAATACAGGAGGAGCCAATCACAGAGTGCGGCTCACGACCCAGCGGCTTAAGCGCTTTTTCGAGGGAGTAAAGCGTGGTGCCGGGGAACGCGAGCACCTGCTCGCCTTTGTCCAGCAGGTGCAGCTTGTCGAGGCGCAGGGTGCTGATAATCACGATGTCGCGATCGTAATCGTTGCCGTTCGGCGTGGAGCCTTCGGTCAGGCCGGTATTGGCGGCCTGCATTAAAATAATCTTGTCGGCGGCGACGCAGGCGCTCAGCACGCGCCACAGCTCCAGCAGCGTACCGGGGAAGACCACTGCCAGCGCCTCGCCCTGACCGGAGCGGAAGCCCTTGCGGTAGCGGGCGGTTTTAGCCGGGTCGGTAAGCAGGTGAGAGGAGCCAACCAGGCGCGACAGTTCGTTAATAAATGTTTTGTTATCGTCAGTTCGAACAGAAGACATCTTCCACTCCTTGTGGTGGGGCAAATTTCTCGCTGTAAAGCATAGCGCGATTAACTGTTAAGCGGTCGAGTATTCACGAGAAAAATCAGAGAATAACCCTGCAACGATCGGAGGGTTTGTGGCACACTGCGCTTTTCGCACGGTATGGCCGAGATCGTCCGGCGGTTATTGATGAGAGAGTAAAACGACATGAAATGGCTATGTTCTGTAGGTGTCGCCGTCAGCCTGGCGCTGCAACCTGCGCTGGCAGAGGATTTGTTTGGCAATCACCCGCTCACGCCTGAAGCGCGGGATGCGTTTGTCACGGAATTGCTCAAGAAAATGACGGTCGATGAGAAAATCGGCCAGCTGCGTCTGATCAGCGTCGGCCCGGATAACCCGAAAGAGGCCATCCGCGAGATGATCAAAGACGGCCAGGTAGGGGCCATCTTTAATACCGTCACCCGTCAGGATATCCGCAAGATGCAGGACCAGGTGATGGATCTCAGCCGCCTGAAAATTCCGTTGTTCTTTGCCTATGACGTGGTGCACGGCCAGCGTACCGTCTTCCCCATCAGCCTCGGCTTAGCCTCCTCCTTTAACCTCGACGCGGTGAAAACCGTCGGGCGCGTGTCGGCTTATGAAGCGGCGGACGACGGCCTGAACATGACCTGGGCGCCTATGGTGGACGTCTCGCGCGATCCGCGCTGGGGCCGCGGCTCGGAAGGCTTTGGTGAAGATACGTATTTAACCTCCACGATGGGTAAAACCATGGTGGAAGCGATGCAGGGCAAAAGCCCGGCGGACCGCTACTCGGTGATGACCAGCGTCAAGCACTTTGCGGCCTACGGCGCGGTGGAGGGCGGTAAAGAGTACAACACCGTCGACATGAGCCCGCAGCGCCTGTTCAACGACTACATGCCGCCGTACAAGGCCGGTCTGGATGCGGGCAGCGGCGCGGTGATGGTAGCGCTGAACTCGCTGAACGGCACGCCTGCGACCTCTGATTCCTGGCTGCTGAAAGACGTGCTGCGCGACCAGTGGGGCTTTAAGGGCATCACCGTTTCCGACCACGGCGCGATTAAAGAGCTGATCAAACACGGTACCGCCTCCGACCCGGAAGACGCGGTGCGCGTCGCGCTCAAGTCCGGCATCAACATGAGCATGAGCGACGAGTATTACAGCAAATACCTGCCGGGGCTGGTGAAGAGCGGCAAGGTGACGATGGCGGAGCTGGACGATGCCACCCGTCACGTGCTGAACGTCAAATACGACATGGGGCTGTTTAACGATCCGTACAGCCACCTGGGGCCGAAAGAGTCTGACCCGGCAGATACCAATGCTGAAAGCCGCCTGCACCGCAAAGAAGCGCGTGACGTGGCGCGCGAAAGCCTGGTGCTGCTGAAAAACCGCCTCGACACGCTGCCGCTGAAAAAATCCGGCACCATTGCCGTGGTGGGGCCGCTGGCCGACAGCAAGCGCGACGTGATGGGCAGCTGGTCTGCCGCGGGCGTGGCGGACCAGTCGGTGACCGTGCTGACCGGTATCAAGAGTGCCGTCGGTGAAAACGCCAAAGTGGTTTACGCCAAAGGGGCGAACGTTACCAACGATAAAGACATCGTGACCTTCCTCAACCAGTATGAGGAAGCGGTCAAGGTCGATCCGCGCACGCCGAAGGAGATGATTGACGAGGCGGTGAACGCCGCGAAGCAGTCTGACGTCGTTGTCGCGGTCGTGGGGGAAGCGCAGGGTATGGCACACGAGGCCTCCAGCCGGACCGATATCACCATTCCACAGAGCCAGCGCGATCTGATCGCCGCCCTGAAAGCCACCGGCAAGCCGCTGGTGCTGGTGCTGATGAACGGTCGTCCGCTGGCGCTGGTGAAAGAAGACCAGCAGGCTGACGCCATCCTGGAAACCTGGTTCGCCGGTACCGAAGGCGGTAACGCCATCGCCGACGTGCTGTTTGGCGATTACAACCCGTCGGGCAAGCTGCCGATGTCCTTCCCGCGCTCCGTTGGGCAGATCCCGGTCTACTACAGCCACCTGAATACCGGTCGCCCGTACAACGCCGACAAGCCGAACAAGTACACCTCTCGCTACTTCGACGAAGCTAACGGCCCGCTGTATCCGTTTGGTTACGGCCTGAGCTACACCACCTTCAAGGTTTCTGACGTCAAAATGTCGTCGCCGAGCCTGAAGCGTGACGGCAACGTCACCGCCAGCGTTGAGGTGACCAACACCGGCAAGCGTGAAGGGGCAACAGTGATTCAGATGTACGTTCAGGATGTCACCGCGTCGATGAGCCGTCCGGTGAAACAGCTGCGCGGTTTTGAGAAGGTCAACCTGAAGCCGGGGGAAACCAAAACCATCAGCTTCCCGATCGACGTAGATGCGCTGAAGTTCTGGAACCAGCAGATGAAATATGATGCGGAACCGGGCAAATTTAACGTCTTTATCGGTGTGGACTCCGCCCGCGTGAATAAAGGCGAGTTCGAGCTGCTGTAACCTTTCCCTCCTTTGCCTCCCCCCGTCCTGCGGGGGAGGCGTCTTACCTTATGCTAAAAAGGCATTTTGACGGTTAATTCCGCCGTTTTAAGCTACGCTTTTCTCTCAAGCCTCTGAAAAAGGCAGCAAAAAAATGAGGATAGCGGAATGACGATTGCAAAGGGGATGTTGGGATCTGCGGTGTTACTGGCGGCGCTGAGCCTGCCGTTACAGGCGGCGGAGCCGGTAAAGGTGGGCTCAAAGATCGATACCGAAGGCGCGCTGCTCGGCAATATTATTTTGCAGGTGCTGGAAAGCCACGGCGTGAAAACGGTCAATAAAGTCCAGCTCGGCACCACGCCCGTTGTGCGCGGCGCGATTACCTCCGGCGAGCTGGATATCTACCCGGAATACACCGGCAACGGCGCATTCTTCTTTAAAGATGAAAACGATCCGGCCTGGAAAAACGCCAAAGCCGGGTATGAGAAAGTCAAAAAACTCGACGCGGAACAGAACAAACTGGTCTGGCTGACCCCGGCGCCGGCCAACAATACCTGGACTATCGCCGTGCGCAAGGACGTGGCGGAGAAAGGGAAGCTGACCACCCTGGCGGATCTCAGCCGCTACCTGGAAGAGAAGGGTGACTTTAAGCTGGCGGCGTCCGCGGAGTTTATCGAGCGTCCTGATGCGCTCCCGGCGTTCGAAAAAGCCTACGACTTCAAGCTCGACCAGGCGCAGCTGCTCTCGCTGGCGGGCGGGGATACCGCGGTGACCATCAAAGCGGCGGCACAGCAAACCTCCGGCGTTAACGCGGCAATGGCCTACGGCACCGACGGCCCGGTGGCGGCGCTCGGCCTGCAAACCCTGACCGATCCTAAAGGCGTACAGCCGATTTACGCCCCGACCCCGGTCGTGCGTGAGGCGGTGCTGAAAGCCTATCCGGAGATTGCCGACTGGCTCAAACCGGTCTTCGAAAAGCTGGATGAAAAAACGCTGCAGCAGCTGAATGCCAGCATTGCCGTCGAGGGACTGGATGCCAAAAAAGTGGCCGCCGACTTCCTGAAGCAACAAGGGCTTGTGAAGTAACGGGAAAAGGCTGTGCCAATAAAATGTCATAACCGCGTCCTGCTGCTGCTGGCCTGTGTGGCCATCGCGGCGGTCGCGTTACCGTTTGTCAATGTTGCCCCAAACCGTCTGATGTCGGGGGAGGGCAAAGCGCTCTGGCAGGTCTGGTCGTTTACGCCCGGGTGGCTTGTGGCATCGCTGGGCGCGTGGGTGATCCTGTCGCTCTGGCAGGGACGCCCAGCGCAGTGGCTGACGCTGTTCCTCTCTGAAGGGTTGTTTATCCTCCTGTTCTGGAGCGCCGGGCTGGCGGCGACGCATATGGCCTCGGCGGAAAGTCCGCTGGCGAGAACCACTATCGGCAGCGGCCTGTGGCTGTGGCTGGCGCTCTGCCTGCTGGCCTGCAGCGATGCCATTCGTCGACTCATCGCCAGCGCCGTCTGGCGCTGGGTGCTCAATGCGCAGATATGGTGTATTCCTTTACTCCTGCTGTTCAGCGGGGAACTGAACAACCTCTCGCTGTTAAAAGAGTACGCCAACCGTCAGGAGGTGTTTGATGATGCCCTCGCGCAGCACCTGACGATCCTCTTCGGTACGCTCGTTCCGGCGCTGCTGGTTGGGATCCCCCTTGGCATGTGGTGCTATCGCCATCCTTCACGCCAGGGCGGGGTTTTTGCCGTGCTCAACGTGATCCAGACCATTCCTTCCGTTGCGCTGTTTGGCCTGCTGATTGCGCCGCTGGCCGGGCTGGTGAAGTCATTCCCGGTGCTCGGAACGCTCGGTGTTGCCGGGACGGGGCTAACGCCCGCCCTTATCGCGCTGGTGCTGTATGCCCTGCTGCCGCTGGTGCGCGGCGTGGTCGCAGGTTTAGGCCAGGTCGCACCTGACGTGCTGGAAAGCGCCCATGCGATGGGAATGAGCGCGCGGCAGTGTTTCTGGAAAATTCAGCTCCCGCTGGCGCTGCCCCTGCTGCTGCGCAGCCTGCGGGTGGTGGCGGTCCAGACCGTCGGCATGGCGGTGATTGCGGCGCTCATTGGCGCGGGTGGTTTTGGCGCACTGGTGTTCCAGGGGCTGCTGAGCAGTGCTCTGGATCTGGTGTTATTGGGCGTGGTGCCCACGATTGCGCTGGCGGTGGTCGTCGACGCATTGTTTGCCTTATGGCTCGCGCTGCTCGGGAGAAGAGCCAATGATTGAATTTCATGATGTCAGTAAAACCTTTGCCGGTCGCCCGGCGGCGAGCCACCTGAACCTGAACTTTGCCGAGGGGGCGTTTTCCGTACTGATAGGCACCTCGGGGTCGGGCAAGTCCACCACGCTGAAGATGATCAACCGGCTGGTTGAGCATGACAGCGGGCTGATTCGCTTTGCCGGGGAAGAGATCCGCAGTCTGCCGGTGCTGGAGCTGCGCCGTCGGATGGGCTATGCCATACAATCTATCGGCCTGTTTCCGCACTGGACGGTGGCGCAGAACATCGCCACCGTGCTGCAGCTGGAAAAATGGTCGCGGGTGAAAATCGCCGATCGTGTTGATGAGCTGATGTCTCTGCTGGGGTTAGAGCCCGCGCTGCGCGATCGCTATCCGCACCAGCTTTCCGGCGGGCAGCAGCAGCGCGTGGGCGTGGCGCGCGCGCTGGCGGCCAACCCGCAGGTGTTGCTGATGGACGAACCCTTTGGCGCGCTGGATCCGGTTACGCGCGGGGCGCTGCAGGCGGAGATGACCCGCATTCACCGCATTCTCGGACGCACGATCGTACTCGTGACGCACGATATTGATGAAGCCCTGCGCCTGGCTGACCATCTGGTGCTGATGGATCATGGCGAAGTGGTGCAGCAGGGCTCGCCGCTTGAGCTGTTAACCTGGCCGAAGAACGACTTTGTGCGCGAGTTTTTTGGCCGCAGCGAGCTGGGCGTCAGGCTGCTCTCCCTGCGAACGGTCAGCGACTATATGCGTCGGGATGCGGTGTCGGTGAGCGGCGAACCGCTGCAGGCGCAGATGAACCTGCGGGATGCGCTCTCCGCGTTTGTCGCGCGCCAGTGCGAGGTATTGCCCGTCTCGGACGCTCGCGGGACGCCGTGCGGAACCTTACATTTTCGCGATCTGCTGGCCGGGGAGGTGACGCGTGAAGGCACTGCGTGATCCGCTCCTCTGGCTGGTAGCGCTCTTTGTCGCTTTACTGTTTCTGATGCCCCACAGCGCGGCGCTGTTTAACAGCCTCTTTCCCGGACTGCCGCGGCCGGTGTATCAGCAGGAGAGCTTCATTAATCTCGCCCTGGCGCATCTCTGGCTGGTGGCGCTCTCAAGCGCCATCGCGGTTGTGCTGGGCGTGGGGGCGGGCATCGCGGTCACGCGGCCTGCGGGGCGGGAGTTTCGTCCGCTGGTGGAGACAATTGCGGCCATCGGACAGACGTTTCCGCCCGTGGCGGTGCTGGCGATAGCGGTTCCGGTGATGGGCTTTGGCCAACAGCCTGCCATCATTGCGCTGATATTATACGGCGTACTGCCGGTTCTGCAGGGCACGCTGGCGGGCATCGCGGCGGTACCTGCGTCCGTGCTGAGCGTGGCGGAAGGGGTGGGGATGAGTCGCGGCCAGCGGCTGCGTAAGGTTGAACTGCCGCTTGCGGCACCGGTTATCATTGCCGGGATCCGCACGTCGGTCATCATTAACATCGGGACGGCGACCATTGCGTCGACGGTCGGTGCTAATACGCTGGGAACGCCGATCATTATCGGCTTAAGCGGGTTTAATACGGCTTATATTGTGCAGGGAGCGGTGCTGGTCGCGCTGGCGGCAATCGTCGTCGATCGCGCTTTTGAGCGGCTCGCGCTGTACCTCAGCCGACACCGCCGCGAACAATAAACGAGTACCCTGCCAGCATCACGCCGCCGATACCGCTTACGGCCATCAGGACAAAAAGGGTAATAATGGCCAGTTTGGTTGCCTTCATCATGTGCTCCTGTTGTTAACGGAACAATTATACGGTGAAGCGCAGCTGTTAATGAACCATTAAATGCCGTTATGGCTCATCCGGGCCAAGGGAATAAACCGGGTAACCATTCTCACGCCATTCCGTCAGCAGCTGTTGCTGCGTGGCGGACGGCACTTCGCCACACCAGACCAGCAGGGTCTGGCCGTCGAAAAACTCAGGTCTGAGCTGCGCCAGCGAGTGCGCCAGGACATCCACGCGCCAGCCCTTCTGGGTGGCAATCCACGCTTCCAGCCACAGGCGGGTGGTATCGTGTACGTTCCAGCCGACAACCAGCGCATCTTTTCCGGCTTTGTTCTTCGCTGAGGCAAGGCAGACGGCAATGTAGTTGATTAGCACCCCGTCGAGCATGCTGAGCAGCGCCTGCAGGGTAGACTGCTGGCACTGCAGGCGTCGACGGAGCGGAATGAAAAGATGGGAGATCAGCGTCTGTGCCGGGTAATCGCGGCCCTGCTCTTTTATCCATGCGCGCAGGCGCTGCAGGTTGCCCGCCTGCAGGAGCCGCAGCAGGGTTTCCTGTTGTTCGCGCCAGAGTTGGTGCGTATCCGGGTCGTCGTGGCTCAGAAGGGACTTCACTTTGCCGACCTGCACGCCGTTGTCGATCCAGCTCTTAATCTCGCGGATGCGGTCGATATCGGCCTCATTGAAAAGGCGATGACCACCGTCCGTTCTCTGCGGTTTGAGTAATCCATACCGTCGCTGCCACGCCCGTAGGGTAACGGGATTGATATCACAAAGGAGTGCCACTTCACCTATCGTGTAAAGCGCCATATTCGCCCCCTGGCTTACGCGTCCCCAGCTTAACTGTAGACCCACTTTTCCGAACCAGGAAGGATTGATTGATTTTTGAACAAACAATGCGAAGCATGCGCGATATTCAGAAAAAGGTGTGATAACGGACACGATTTTGCGCTTTTATGGGATGCTTCAAAGAAAGTTAAGCCGCATCCGTGTATGTTACGCGTTTTTAGCGTGTGCGGTTTTGAGTATGTACGAGTTTAATCTGGTGCTGCTGTTGCTTCAGCAGATGTGCGTGTTTCTGGTCATTGCCTGGCTGATGAGTAAAACGCGCCTGTTTATCCCGCTGATGCAGGTCACCGTACGTCTGCCGCATAAGCTGCTCTGCTACGTCACCTTCTCTATTTTCTGCATCATGGGCACTTATTTTGGTCTCCATATCGAAGACTCTATTGCCAACACGCGCGCGATTGGCGCGGTGATGGGGGGGCTGCTGGGCGGTCCCGTCGTCGGTGGCCTTGTCGGCTTAACCGGGGGGCTGCATCGCTATTCCATGGGTGGGATGACGGCGCTGAGCTGTATGATCTCCACGATTGTGGAAGGTCTGCTTGGCGGCCTGGTGCACAGCTACATGATTAAACGCGGCCGCCCGGATAAAGTCTTCAGCCCGCTCACCGCCGGTGCCATTACCTTTGTGGCCGAAATGGCGCAGATGGCGATCATTCTGCTCATTGCCCGTCCGTTTGAAGATGCGCTGCACCTGGTCAGCAGCATTGCTGCTCCGATGATGGTGACCAATACCGTGGGCGCGGCGCTGTTTATGCGCATTCTGCTCGACAAGCGCGCCATGTTTGAGAAGTACACCTCGGCGTTTTCCGCCACGGCGCTGAAGGTCGCCGCCTCGACCGAAGGGATCCTGCGCCAGGGGTTTAACGAAGAGAACAGCATGAAGGTGGCGCAGGTGCTCTACAAGGAGCTGGATATCGGCGCGGTGGCCATCACCGACCGCGAGCGGCTGCTGGCCTTTACCGGCACCGGGGACGATCACCATCTGCCGGGTAAACCCATCTCCTCAGCCTATACGCTGCGCGCCATTGAAACCGGCGAGGTGGTGTATGCTGACGGCAACGAAGTGCCTTATCGCTGTTCGCTGCATCCGCAGTGCAAGCTGGGCTCCACGCTGGTGATTCCGCTGCGCGGCGAGAATCAGCGGGTGATGGGCACCATCAAGCTGTATGAGGCGAAAAACCGTCTGTTCAGCTCGATCAACCGCACGCTGGGGGAGGGGATCGCCCAACTGCTGTCCGCGCAAATCCTCGCCGGACAGTATGAGCGGCAGAAAGCCCTGCTGACGCAGTCTGAGATCAAACTGCTGCATGCCCAGGTCAATCCGCATTTCCTGTTCAACGCCCTCAATACGCTTAAAGCGGTGATCCGCCGCGACAGCGATCAGGCCGCCCAGCTGGTGCAGTTTCTGTCGACCTTCTTTCGCAAAAACCTGAAGCGACCGTCTGAGATCGTCACCCTCGCCGATGAGATTGAGCACGTGAATGCCTATCTGCAGATTGAACAGGCGCGTTTCCAGTCTCGTTTGCAGGTGTCGCTCTCCGTACCGGATGAGCTGGCGTATCAGCATCTTCCGGCCTTTACCCTGCAGCCGATTGTGGAAAACGCCATTAAGCACGGTACATCACAGCTGCTGGGAACGGGGGAAATAACCATTGCCGCCAGCCGATTCAACCACCACCTGGTGCTGGATATTGAAGACAACGCCGGGCTTTACCAGCCTTCCGCCTCCGGCGGTTTAGGGATGAGCCTGGTGGATAAACGCCTGCGCGCCCATTTTGGCGATGACTGTGGCATTACCGTCGCCTGCGAGCCCGACCGATTTACCCGTATTACCGTACGACTGCCGCTGGAGGAAAACGCATGTTAAGAGTGCTGATTGTGGATGACGAGCCGCTGGCACGGGAAAACCTGCGCGTTCTGCTGCAGGAGCAGCCGGATATTGAGATTGTGGGGGAGTGCGCGAACGCCATTGAGGCCATCGGCGCGGTGCACAAACTGCGCCCGGACGTGCTGTTCCTCGATATTCAGATGCCCCGCATCAGCGGGCTGGAGATGGTCGGCATGCTCGACCCGGAACATCGTCCCTACATCGTGTTTCTGACGGCGTTTGATGAATATGCCGTTAAGGCCTTTGAGGAGCACGCGTTTGACTATCTGCTCAAGCCGATTGAGGAGAAGCGGCTGGAAAAAACGCTCACCCGTTTACGCCAGGAGCGCACGGTCCAGGACGTCACGCTGCTGCCGGAAAACCAGCAGCCGCTGAAGTTTATCCCCTGTACCGGACACAGCCGGATTTATCTTCTGCAGATGGATGATGTGGCCTTTGTCAGCAGCCGTCTGAGTGGGGTGTTTGTCACCAGCGCGGAAGGCAACGAAGGGTTTACCGAGCTGACTCTGCGCACGCTGGAGAGCCGCACGCCGCTGATTCGTTGTCACCGTCAGTACCTGGTGAATATGGCGCATTTGAAGGAGATCCGCCTGGAAGATAACGGCCAGGCCGAGCTGGTGCTGCGCGCCGGGCAAACGGTACCCGTCAGCCGTCGCTATCTGAAGAGCTTGAAAGAGGCGATTGGGCTGTAAAGCTGGTACACTGCGCGCCATTGCATCATCGACATTCGAAGGCTCTATGCTAAGTAACGATATTCTTCGTAGCCTGCGCTACACCCTGAAAGCGAACAATAACGACATGGTGCGCATTCTTGCGCTGTCCGATATGGAATCCACGTCTGCGAGTTTTGACACGTGGATGACCAAAGAAGACGAAGAGGGGTTTGTCCGCTGCCCTGACATTATTCTGTCGGGTTTCCTGAACGGCCTGATTTACGATAAGCGTGGCAAAGATCCGGCCGCGCCAGAGCTGGCGCTGGAGCGTCGCGTGAACAACAACACGGTGCTGAAAAAGCTGCGTATCGCGTTTTCGCTGAAAACGGACGATATCGTGGCGATCATGACCGAGCAAAAATTCCGTGTATCTGTGCCGGAAGTGACCGCCATGATGCGCGCGCCGGATCATAAAAACTACCGCGAGTGCGGCGACCAGTTCCTGCGTAATTTCCTGCGCGGGCTGACCCACCGGGTGCATCACCCGAAGGCGTGATGTTTAGCCGGGTGGCGGCTTCGCCTTACCCGGCCTACAAAACCCGTAGGCCCGTGCAAGCGTAGCGCCGCCGGGCAAAAAAAAGCCGGAGATTATCTCCGGCTTTTTTGTTATTTCACCTGCTGACCCGGCTTCGCGCCTTCGTCAGGGCTTAACAGGAAGATATCTTTCCCGCCAGGGCCTGCAGCCATCACCATCCCCTCAGAGATGCCGAAGCGCATTTTACGCGGCGCCAGGTTGGCGACCATCACGGTTTGACGGCCGATCAGCACCTGCGGATCCGGGTAAGCAGAGCGGATCCCGGAGAAGACGTTGCGCTTCTCACCGCCCAGATCCAGCGTCAGGCGCAGCAGCTTGTCAGAGCCTTCCACGAACTCCGCGTTTTCAATCAGCGCTACGCGCAGGTCGACTTTGGCGAAATCATCGAAGGTAATGGTTTCCTGAATCGGGTCGTCTGCCAGCGGGCCGGTGACCGGTGCCGCTGCTGCCTTCACCTCTTCTTTAGAGGCTTCCACCAGGGCTTCAACCTGCTTCATCTCGATGCGGTTGTACAGCGCTTTGAAAGTGTTGACCTTGTGGCCGAGCAGCGGCTGCTGGATAGCATCCCAGGTCAGTTCGGTGTTCAGGAACGCTTCAGCACGGGCTGCCAGCTGTGGCAGAACCGGCTTCAGCCAGGTCATCAGCACGCGGAACATGTTCAGACCCATGGTGCAGATCGCCTGCAGGTCGGCGTCACGGCCTTCCTGTTTCGCGACCACCCACGGGGCCTGCTCGTCGACATAGCGGTTGGCAACATCGGCCAGCGCCATGATTTCGCGAATCGCTTTACCGAATTCACGGCTTTCCCAGGCTTCGCCAACCGCAGCGGCGGCATCGGTGAAGGTTTTATACAGCTCGGGATCGGCCAGTTCGGCAGAAAGCACGCCGTCAAAACGCTTGGCAATAAAGCCCGCGTTACGGGACGCCAGGTTCACCACCTTGTTGACGATGTCCGCATTCACGCGCTGCACGAAATCTTCCAGGTTCAGGTCGATATCGTCGATGCGGGAAGAGAGCTTCGCGGTGTAGTAATAGCGCAGGCTGTCCGCGTCGAAGTGGTTCAGCCAGGTGCTGGCCTTGATGAACGTCCCGCGGGACTTGGACATCTTGGCGCCGTTCACCGTCACGTAGCCGTGAACAAACAGGTTGGTTGGCTTGCGGAAGTTGCTGCCTTCCAGCATGGCCGGCCAGAACAGGCTGTGGAAGTAAACGATGTCTTTACCGATGAAGTGGTACAGCTCGGCAGTGGAATCTTTCTTCCAGTAATCGTCGAAGCTTACGGTATCGCCACGCTTGTCGCACAGGTTCTTAAAGGAGCCCATATAGCCGATTGGCGCGTCCAGCCAGACGTAGAAGTATTTACCCGGTGCGTTCGGGATTTCGAAGCCGAAATACGGCGCATCGCGGGAGATATCCCACTGCTGCAGACCGGATTCGAACCACTCCTGCATCTTGTTCGCCACCTGCTCCTGCAGCGCGCCGCTGCGGGTCCACGCCTGCAGCATTTCGCTGAAGGACGGCAGGTCGAAGAAGAAGTGCTCGGAGTCACGCATCACAGGCGTGGCGCCGGAAACCACGGATTTCGGCTCGATAAGCTCGGTCGGGCTGTAGGTTGCGCCGCACACTTCGCAGTTATCGCCGTACTGATCCGGGGATTTACATTTCGGACAGGTGCCTTTGACGAAACGGTCCGGCAGGAACATGCCTTTTTCCGGATCGTACAGCTGCGAGATGGTGCGGTTTTTAATAAAACCGTTCTCTTTCAGACGGGTGTAGATCAGCTCCGACAGCTCGCGGTTTTCGTCGCTGTGCGTGGAGTGATAGTTGTCATAGCTGATGTCAAAGCCAGCAAAATCGGTCTGATGCTCCTGACTCATTTCGGCAATCATCTGCTCTGGGGAGATCCCCAGCTGCTGCGCTTTCAGCATGATCGGCGTGCCGTGGGCATCGTCCGCACAGATGAAGTTAACCTCGTGGCCGCGCATTCGCTGGTAACGGACCCAGACATCAGCCTGGATATGCTCCAGCATGTGGCCGAGGTGGATTGAGCCGTTGGCGTACGGCAGTGCGCACGTTACCAGAATTTTCTTCGCGACTTGAGTCATAGTAGGCATTACTTCTTTTAACTGTGAAAAGGGTTTTTGATATTACCAAAAGGGGCATTATTAAGTAAGCACAAACCACGGCCTTTCAGGTAAACTTGTTCATCTAAGGTCTTATTCACAAGAACAAAGGAGTCGGGATGAGTTCTCAATCCCAGGCCAAATCACCGGAAGCCTTACGAGCAATGGTCGCCGGGACGCTGGCTAACTTTCAGCATCCAACCCTGAAGCATAATCTCACTACGCTGAAAGCGTTACACCACGTTGCCTGGCTGGATGATACGCTGCACATTGAGCTGCAGATGCCGTTCGTCTGGACCAGCGCCTTTGACGCGCTGAAAGAGCAGACCAGCTCTGAGCTGCTGCGCATGACCGGCGCGAAGGCGATCGACTGGAAGCTGAGCCACAGCATTGCCACGCTGAAACGCGTGAAAAACCAGCCTGGCGTGAACGGCGTGAAAAACATCATTGCCGTGAGCTCGGGCAAAGGCGGGGTGGGAAAATCCTCTACCGCCGTAAACCTGGCGCTGGCGCTGGCAGCGGAAGGGGCAAAGGTCGGTATTCTGGATGCCGACATCTACGGTCCGTCTATTCCAAATATGTTAGGTGCGGAAAACCAGCGTCCAACCTCACCGGACGGCACCCACATGGCGCCAATCATGGCGCACGGTCTGGCGACCAACTCCATCGGTTACCTGGTGACTGACGATAACGCCATGGTCTGGCGCGGCCCGATGGCCAGCAAAGCGCTGCTGCAGATGCTGCAGGAGACGATGTGGCCGGATCTGGATTATCTGGTTCTGGACATGCCGCCGGGCACCGGTGATATTCAGCTCACGCTGGCGCAAAACATTCCGGTGACGGGAGCCGTTGTGGTGACCACGCCGCAGGATATCGCGCTGATCGACGCCAAAAAAGGCATCGTAATGTTCGAGAAGGTGGAAGTGCCGGTGCTCGGTATCGTGGAGAACATGAGCATGCACATCTGCAGCAACTGCGGTCACCACGAACCTATCTTCGGTACGGGGGGCGCAGAAAAACTGGCCGCGAAGTATCACACCCAACTGCTGGGACAGATGCCGCTGCACATTACCCTGCGCGAAGATCTGGATAGCGGTAAGCCGACGGTGGTCAGCCGTCCGGACAGCGAATTTGCAGAGATGTATCGTCAACTGGCGGGTCGCGTTGCGGCGCAGCTTTACTGGCAGGGCGAAGTGATCCCCGGCGAAATCGCGTTCCGCGCGGTGTAACGCCTTCGCGTTGAATTGCCGGGTGGCGCTTCGCTTACCCGGCCTACAACTGGCACTATCACGTAGGTCGGGTAAGGCGAAGCCGCCACCCGACTTTAACCCAACCGATAGTGCATCAAATAATACTCTCCCTCCGGAGAATCCCCCGTCGCCTCAATGTGCCAGCCGTGCCGCTGGTAAAACGCGACAGCCCGCGCATTCTTCACCAGACACTTAAGCGAACCCGTACTGGTAAACGTCTTCTGCACCTGTTCCAGGAGCATTTTCCCGACGCCGTGGCTTTGATACTGCGGGTCAACAAAGAGGTTGTGCAGAAAATTATCGTTCGTCCAGACGGAGGCAAAACCCAGGCGATGGCCGTTCTGCGTGGCAACCCAAATCACTTCGTCACGGGTGGCCGCGTCAAAGTCTTCAAGCTGCCAGTCTGAACTGTCCAGCCATGGCCAGGCTTCACGCCGGGCGTGGAGGAAGAGCGTGCGCAGGAAAGGGCGATCGCTTTCCTGCCAGGGGCGGATCAGGATGGTATTAGCGGTGATAGAAAATATCTCCATTATAGGCTTTGTAGATTTTGCCATCCGCATCGCCAATCAACACGTAATTCTCGCCCATGTAGGTCCAGTGGGTTCCGGCATCCGGCGCCGGCAGATTACGCAACTGGTACTGTTTGATGGTGTACTCCGGCGTTTGATACTGCGCCGGCGCCGTGTCGCCAATCTTGAATTTCGTGAAGTCAGCGATGAACTCTTGTTCTTCATAGGCCTTGATGCCGGAGGGTGCAGCGGCCGTTTGCGGGGCAGAGAATGCAGATCCCGCCAGAGACAGTAATACACCCAGAAGCAGCAGTTTACGCTTAGCCATTTTTTCTCCAGTGATATCGTTACAGATACTTTTCGTCTGCGGGTCGTGCAAAGCGAAGCAGACAGTCCATTTTAAGTATCAACGCAGGGTATGTTTGAAAAAAAATGTAACAAAAGTGGACGGTTTTGTGTAGCCCAATTGCATGATGTTTATCAGTGTCGGGAATATTGCCAGTGTCTTATATTTTTAATATTTATCATTTCATTTATTAATTCTGAAAATAACTTTTCATATCAAAGTTAGAAAGCGATGCGAATGCTTTCCGCCTGAAGAGCATTTAATATCGCCTTCGAGTGCAGCGTGCTTACCTCCATTTTTTAACAAGACCAGGCAAAGGCTCTGCTTTTTAGAAAGCGGGTGGAGTGCGTTTTATAATGCCAGCAATTTCACTCCAGGAAAGGGTAATCTATTAAATTTCATGATGTTAGCTAAAGTCTTTTTACAGGCTTGACGATAAACGCAACGTTGAAAAGAAATATTTATATTAATGAAAAGTACAACTGCATTTTCGCTCTTATTTCTGAGTATGAGTCAGTTAACGGGGTGTATGTTTTCACCAGGCCTGGACTTAACTGTGTCCGGGAAGAACGTTATTTCGCCGGAAGAGGCAAATTATCAGCTCGAAAAGCGCGTGGAAATTTTTCCCCTGACGCCGGAATTGATTGAAAAACTGCGTCCGCCCGTATCGAAATCTCAGGCAAATCCTAATCTGGATGAGCAGATCAAAAACTGGGAATACCGTATTGGCACAGGTGACATCCTGACAGTCACCGTCTGGGATCACCCTGAATTAACGACGCCCGCGGGACAGTATCGTAGTGCGAGCGATGCCGGCAACTGGGTCAACGCCGATGGTACGCTCTTTTATCCCTACGTCGGTAAGCTGCGGGTGGCGGGTAAAACGGTTTCACAGGTACGTGAAGAGATTACCGCTCGGCTGGATAACGTTATTGAGAGCCCGCAGGTGGACGTCAGCATTGCCGCCTTCCGTTCACAAAAAGCCTACGTCACCGGTGAGGTGGAAAAATCAGGGCAACAACCGATAACCAATATTCCGTTGACGGTGATGGACGCGGTTAACGCTGCGGGTGGGCTCTCGGCGGATGCCGACTGGCGGAACGTCGTGCTCACACATAATGGACAGGACGCGCACCTTTCCCTCTATGCCCTGATGCAGCATGGCGATTTGACTCAAAATAAGCTGCTTTATCCTGGCGATATCCTGTTTGTGCCCCGGAACGACGCGCTGAAGGTGTTCGTGATGGGGGAAGTGATTAAACAGAGCACGCTTAAGATGGATCGTAGCGGCATGACGCTGGCCGAGGCCCTGGGGAATGCCGGGGGACTTAACCAAAATATGGCCGATGCAACCGGCATTTTTGTTATTCGGCAGGTATCGAAAAAAGGCGACACCGACAAAATCGCCAATATCTATCAGCTGAATGCGGAAGATGCGTCAGCCATGGTGCTGGGTACGGAATTTCAGCTTGAGCCGTATGACATTGTCTACGTCACCACGGCACCGCTATCACGCTGGAATCGCGTGATCTCCCAGCTGGTACCCACCATCAGCGGCGTACATGACCTGACCGAAACCGTTCGCAACATCAGAGCGTGGCCGCAGTAATGTTCCCTTCAATCTTAGTGGTCTGCACCGGCAATATGTGCCGCTCACCGTTTGGTGATCGGCTATTTTCGGGCAATCAGGAAAAGCCCGTCAGGAATGGACCTGCCGTTTGAGTTAACAAGGAATGAAGCCGTAATGTCGTCTTCTCAATCAGACAACTATCGTGCTGCGACGCCGCAGAATAACGAAATGGATCTTATTCAGCTGCTTGCTGAGATGTTCGATCACTGGGTAACGATCGCGTGTGCGACACTTCTGTTTACGGTGTGTGCGGGGATCTACGCATTCAGCGCCACGCCAGTTTATCAGGCTGATGCCCTGGTGCAGGTCGAAGCGAAGCAGGGCAACGCGCTGCTCAAGAACCTGACGTCGTTCAGGCCCGATCTTTCACCCGATGTTGCCCCAGAACTTTTACTCCTCAAGTCACGGATGGTCCTCGGCGAGACCGTTGATCAATTAGGGTTGACCTACGAGGTTAGCCAGCGCATGTTCCCCGTTATCGGGGCGCTTTGGCAGCACGTGCAGGGCCGCAAACCGGCGGAAATCACGATTGGCTCGCTGAATATTCCTCTTGTGGAAGGTGAGCCGCAAACGCTTTTACTCACCGTTCAGGAGCAGGGGCGATATCATCTTGAGGGGAAAACGCTTGAGGCAGAGGGCGTTGTCGGGAAAGCGCTGGTTAAAGAGGGCGTATTGCTTCTGGTGACATCCCTCAGTGCGGTACCGGGAACGCAATTTACCCTCAACACCGTGACCAGGCTTGACGCGATCAACGCCCTTCAGAGCAGACTTACGATTGCAGAGTCGGCGAAACAGAGCGGTATGATCGCCTTAACGCTAACGGGCGACGATCCCGACAAGACCGCCACGATACTTAATTCGATTGCTGAACATTTTCTCAGCCAGAACATTGCGCGCCAGGAGGCTAGAGATTCCCGCAGCCTCGCGTTCTTACAGGATCAGTTACCTAAAATCAGTCTCGAACTGAATGAAGCCGAGGCACGACTGAATGCTTACCGAGAGCAGCGCGATTCGGTCGATTTATCTCTTGAGGCAAAGTCGATGCTTGATCAGGTGGTTAACGTGGAAAATCAGCTTAACGAGCTTATATTTCGCGAAGCAGAAGTCTCTCAGCTGTTCAAAAAAGAGCATCCGACCTACCGTGCTTTACGGGAGAAGAAACAAACCCTTGAACGGGAGCGCGCACGTCTGAATAGCCGCGTGTCATCCATGCCTTCCACGCAGCAGGAAATATTACGTCTGAGTCGTGACGTTGAATCCGGGCGTACCGTATACATGCAGTTGCTGACGCGTCAGCAAGAGCTGAGCATCTCGCGCTCCAGCGCGATCGGGAACGTGCGGATTATTGACCAGGCCATGACGCAGCTTGCTCCGGTTGAACCGCGTAAAGCACTCGTTATCGTGTTTGGTATGCTGATGGGGTTGATACTTTCTACCGGAACGGTTTTAGTGCGTTCAGCCTTTAAGCGGGGCATTACGTCGTCTGAACAGCTGGAAGAGCTCGGAATGCCGCTGCTGGCGACGCTTCCGCGCTCGGCATGGTTATGGAAAAAAACGCAGCTGCGCAGGCGAAACCAGCTTACTTCCCGCTGGAAGCACAAGATAACCAACGTGCCTTTTCTGCCCATTGAGTGCCCGACTGATACGTTTGTCGAGGGGATACGCGGGCTGCGCACCAGGCTACATTTTACCATGATGAATACCACAAACCGGGTTGTCGTGGTGTCTGGCCCCACGCAGGACTGCGGAAAGACGCTGGTGAGTTCTTCGCTGGCGTCGATTGTGGCGCAGGCCGGACAGCGGGTGTTGTTTATTGATGCAGATATGCGCAAGGGTTATGTCCACAACGTGTTTGGCCTGAAGAACCACACCGGACTGTCCGGCGTACTTGAGGGACAGTGCGAGTGTCAGGAGGCCATTCAGCGCTATGAAAAAGGCAATATTGATGTAATGACCTGTGGGCCGGTTCCGCAGAGGCCTGCAGAACTGCTGATGAGCGAACGCTTCAGAGCGGTAATGGCATGGGCGGATGAACAGTATGACCTCGTGATCCTTGATACGCCACCGGTGCTTGCCGTTACCGATTCCGCAGTGGCCGCACGGGTGGCGGCAACCGTAATACTGGTTGCCCGTTTTGATAAGACCAGCCTGAAAGAGATGGAAAACAGCATCAAGCGTCTGCAACAAACTGGGGCGCGCATCAACGGTATCGTGCTGAATGACGTGGTGAAATCGGCTGCGCTTTATTACCGTATGGGCTATGGCCATTACGAGTATGGTCAAAGCCCTAAACGGTAACAGCGTAAGGATTAATGCTTTACCAGCGTTGCAAAGTAATAGACCAGCGGGATGGCGAGGATCCAAAGCCCAACAGGGATTTCTCGCCATTTTCCTGCAATTGCTTTAATCACAACGTAAAACAGCAGTCCCCCTGCAATACCTGTCCCGAAGCTGTTGGCAATAAGCGTAATCATCACCATCATCAACACTGGCAGCCCGTCGGTGAAGTTCGCCAGATCCACCTTACGCAGGCCGCTGAACATGTTCAGGCCGATTAGGATCAGAGCGGGCGCAGTGGCTTCTTTCGGGATCATCAGCGCAACGGGGGTAAACAGCAGCATCAGCAGGAACATGAACGCGGCAGCCAGCGCCGTCATGCCGGTTTTCCCTCCCGCTTCAGCGGCCGCCGAGGATTCAATCAGCGCAGTGGCGGCAGGAATGCCGACCCACGGGCCGAGCGCGGCGGCAATGGAGTCCACCATAAACGGACGATTGATATTGGCCATATTACCCTCTTCATCCAGCAGTCCGGCTTCACCGCCTACCGCCAGCGTGGTGCCCATAGTGGAGAAAAACTCCGAGGCAAAGAAGACAAACAGGAACGGCAGGAAGGCAATATTCAATGCGCCCAGCATGTCGATGTGGCCCAGCACCGGCGTGAGCGAGTGGGGCATATCGATGAAGCTGGCGGGAAGTTTTGTTACCCCCATCGGAATGCCCACGAGGGTGGCAAACAAAATGGCCCACAAAATGGCACCCGGAATACGGCGTGCCTGCAGGGCAATGGCCAGGAACAGTCCGGCGAGCGCCACCAGGGCGCCGGGGGACAGGAAATCCCCCAGCATCAGCGCGTTGGTTTTCGCGTTGGCCAGCACCAGCCCGGCATTGCGGAAGCCGAGTATGGCGACGAACAGACCGATAGAGGCGGTGAGCCCTAGCTTGATGGACTGCGGCACGGACCGGGTCACGACTTCACGCATGCCGAAGCGGGTGAGAAGGAAGAACAAAATCCCCGACCAGCAGGCAATGCCCAGGCCGATTTGCCAGCCGACGCCTTCACTCCCGGCCAGCGTCACCCCGACCAGTACCGAGCCACCAATACCCGGCCCGACGATAAACGGAAGGTTGGCGTAAAACGCCATCAGCAGCGTACCGGCCACAAACACTAAAATCGTGCCCGTGGTCGCCGCCCCTTTATCCATCCCGCCCACGGCCAGCAGCCCCGGGATGACCACCAGCAAGTAGGCGGCGGCAAGAAAACCGGTAAGACCTGCCAGACACTCGATACGCACGGTACTGCCGCGCGTATGCATTGCAAAACGACGTTCAATCCAGCTCCCTGGCGCTGGGGAATTCACGGTGTTGTCGGCCATTATCCGGCTCTCCTTCGGTATCATTGTGTGGTGTCCGGGGTTTCCCGGTAAGAAATCAGCGGATTGACAATCTGACGCGTGCTGCCGTCGGTCAGTCCAAGATCGGTCAGATGCGGCCCGGCGTTACACGCAAGGCAGGTTCCTTCAATGGCTTTAAAGACACGGTACGGCGGCTCCCAGTCGGCAATCTGGTTGCTGCGTTCGCGTAATTCCCTGAACTGGCGGGCCAGCTCGGCAGGGGGACGTTCTGACAGCATACCCGCGATCGGCATCTCAACATGTGCGATGACGCTACCGTTTTGGACCAGCGCCATGCCGCCGCCGCTCTCGAGCAGCGTGTTGGCGGCCAGCGCCATATCGTCGGGATCGCGACCCAGCACCACCAGATTGTGCGAGTCGTGAGAGTAGCTGGTGGCTATGGCTCCCCGCAGCTCTCCCCAGCCTTCCAGCAGCGCGATTTGCGGAGTTGCCGCATGGCGCGCGTGGCGGTGCTGAACCCAGATGAGGCTAAAGCCAGCCGGTATTTCAACGCGTCCATGACGAACCCGGGCGTCAGTTTCGCCCCAGCGGGTAAAACGTGCGCCGCTGATATGGCGCAGGCGCGCAACGCCGTGTTTCGCGTTATCGATTCGCATGGAAAAATCTCTGGCGGCCAGGGGCGACAGGCGTACGGTATCACGCGGCAGCGCCAGCGGCGTATCAACGATCGGCTCGATCATCTCCCCGTCGCGGGCAATGCATTTACCGGCGACGTACACCCGGCGAGCCGTCAGTTTTTCCAGAGAGTCGAACACCACCAGGTCCGCGCGTCGACCTGCGGCAATCAGCCCAAGATCGTTGCGCTGCAGGCGAAGGGAGGCATTCAGGGTGGCAAACCGCAGCGCATCCGTCGCCGGAAGACCGTGTTCTATCAGGAGGTTGAGCAGGGCGATAATACCGCCTTTTTCCAGCAGCACGTCAGGCGGAACGTCATCGGTGCAAACCGTGATTTGTGACGAGAGATGCGGTAGCGTTTTTAGGGCGCTGACAATCTCGGGCAGCAGGTAGGGATGCGAACCGCGGATCTCCAGCGTCAGCCCGGCGCGCAACTTTTCCAGCGCGTCATCAGCCGAGGTGAGCTCATGGTCAGAAGTGACGCCCGCCGCCAGATACGCCTGTAAATCGGCGCCGCTGAGTCCACGCGCGTGGCCTTCGATGAGCTTCCCGCTTTCCAGGCCCGCCTGCAGGATCTCCAGCATACGCTGGCTGCCGTTCAGCACCCCGTGCATGTCCATCACCTCCGCCACGCCGCGCACTTCTGGCCAGCCGAGCAGAGTATTCATTTCTTCGCCCGCAAAATCCGCGCCGGACATCTCCAGCCCCGGAGTGGATGGTACGCTTGAGGGCGCCGCGATCATCACCTGCAGGGGAAGGTTGCGGCTGGCCTCAATCGCGAAACGGACGCCATTCATCCCGAGCACGTTTGCCAGCTCGTGTGGATCCCAGAAGACCGCCGTGGTGCCCTGGGCCAGCACGATCTCCGCGTAGCGCGCGGGCAGCAGGTGCGAGCTTTCAAGGTGAACGTGCGTATCCATAAGGCCCGGAGAGAGGAACTGGTTGTTCAGATCGTGTGTCTGAAGCGCATCGTCACGGCCGCCGCGCGGGTGGACGCTGGCGATAAGCGAGCCGACGATACCCACATCCGCCTCGCGGATCTCACCGGTTGCCATATCGACAATTCGGGTATGGGTAAGCAGCAGGTCAAACGGCGTTTCGCCTCGTGCGGCCTGAATGGCGCGGCGTCGGGTTTCGGCAGTCATGCAATTAACTGTTCCAGCATTGAAATATTGACGTTACTCTATGCACTCAGCAAACGTTTGCCCAGCTGATAAAATTTATCACCCGATAACTCCGGGTTATTCTTTGACGCGCGTATGGATAATCATGACGGAACCCTGGCAGCGCTTGCCTGCGCTCTCCCTTCGACAGCTACAGTATTTTGTCACCCTGGCGCAGCTGCGTCATTTTACGGATACAGCCAGTAAACTGGCCATCAGCCAGCCTGCTCTCAGCAGCGCCCTGCGGCAAATCGAAACGGTACTCGGCGGCAAGCTGGTCAACCGTACCGCGTCGGCAGTGACGCTGACCGAGCTGGGGAACGCCATTTTGCCACACGCGCAGCGGGTGCTCAGCGTGGCGCAGCTAGCGTTTGATGATATGCAGCAGATTGTGCAGGCCGGCGGCGACGGTACGGTGCGTATCGGCCTGGTGCCTTCCGTCAGCTCGCTGCTTTTTCCGTTGCTGCCGCAGACGCTTGCGCAGGCCTTTCCACGCCTCCGTGTAGAGTTTCACGATCAAACCAATGACGCGCTGGTGGCGCAGCTTCTGAAACGGCAGATTGATTTTGGTATCGGGGCGCTGGATAGCTCTGTTCCCGAAGAGCTGGACGTGTTCCCGCTGCAGGAGGATCCGTTTGTGGCGGTGTTCCACTGCGACGATCCGCTGGCCGCGTCGGCGCACGTTCCATGGAAACAGCTGGTGGGCCGGGATATTGCCGTCTTCTCCAAAGGCAATATCCAGCGGCTGGTCAATGCGCTTGCTGAAAGCCATTGTCTCTCGCTGCAGACACGCTATCAGCTGGACTATATCGAGACGCTCTACGGCCTGGTGCGTTCGAAACTGGCCGTGGCGATATTGCCTCTGCTCTATACTACCCATCTGCAGGATCCGCAGCTTAAGGTGGTTCATCTTCAGCAGCCGGCACTGTCCCGCACGGTGGCGCTGATGCGTGCACCGCAGGCGCTTCCCCCGCTCATTGAATCCTGCTTTACGCTGATGGTTGACACCTTACGCACCCGATAGCGCGACACTTCTTTACAGCGCGGCGGCGCGCGGCCCGCTAAGATGACCTCCATTAAAACAGGAGGTCACAATGGATAACCGCAAAGTCAGTCGCCTGCGCCGCTGGGCGCGGGAAGGCGTCATACTCTTTTTACTGACGCTGGCGATCGTCTGGGGTGTGGATCAATACCGAAAACCGACACTTCCCGCCAGTTTTAGTGCAACTCCGATGCAGAGCATCGATGGCAACATCCACGATATCGCGGCACTCAGCCAGGATCGTCCGCTGCTGATCTACGTCTGGGCGACCTGGTGCAGCATATGCCGCTACACGACGCCTGCGGTTAATCAACTGGCAGAAGAGGGCGGGAACGTGGTGAGTATCGCTATGCGTTCCGGTGACAACGCAAAGCTTGAGCGCTGGGTTGATAAGAAACAGCTGAAAATGCCGGTCATTAACGATGCAAACGGTGCTTTGTCGCAGCAGTGGCAGGTGAGCGTCACGCCAACGCTGGTGGTTGTGTCGAAGGGGAACGTGGTCAGTACCACAACGGGCTGGACGAGCTACTGGGGATTAAAATTAAGGATGTGGTGGGCAGGCGTATAAAAATAACCCCTCTCCCGGCGGAAGAGGGGTGTTGTATTACTTAGCCAGAACTTCCTGCGCGGTGCGCTCAACCAGAGACAGCAGGATTTTAATATCTTCCAGCGTCACGGTTGGGTTCAGCAGCGTCAGCTTCAGGCAGGTCACGCCGTTATGCTCGGTCACGCCGACGTTTGCACGGCCGGATTCCAGCAGCGCGTCACCAATTTTCTGGTTCAGCAGGGCGATACCCGCTTCATCCGTCTGCACCTGTCCGCGGAAGCGGAACAGAACGCTTGCCAGCTGCGGCTGCATTACCAGTTCCAGCGCAGGCTGCGCTTTCACGTACGCCGCAACCTGCTGTGCCAGGGTCACGCCGTGATCGATGATCGCCGCATATTGCTCCTGACCCAGCGCTTCCAGGCTCATCCACAGCTTCAGCGCGTCGAAACGACGGGTAGTCTGCAGAGATTTGGAGACCAGGTTAGGCACGCCTGCTTCTTCGTCGAACTCAGAGTTCAGGTAAGCCGCCTGATAGCGCATCAGCTCATAGTGGCGCGCTTCTTTTAGCAGGAACGCGCCGCAGCTGATGGTCTGGAAGAACTGCTTGTGGAAGTCCAGAGTGACGGAATCCACCAGCTCAATGCCGTCCAGGTAGTGACGATACTGCTCAGACATCAGCAGCGCGCCGCCCCAGGCCGCATCAACGTGTACCCAGATGTTCTGCTTCGCCGCCAGCTCAGCAATCGCACGCAGCGGGTCGATAGCACCGGCATCGGTGGTACCTGCCGTCGCGACGATCGCCAGAATCTGCTCGCCGTTCGCATTGCACTGCTCAATTTTCGCCGCCAGATCGGTCAGATCCATGCGGGAGAAGTCGTCCGTTTTCACCTGCACCACGGACTGGTAGCCCAGGCCCATCAGCGCCATGTTTTTCTGCACGGAGAAGTGCGCGTTTTCGGAGCACAGTACGCGGATCTTACGCAGATCGCCCACCAGACCGTCCTGCTGAACGGAGTGACCCTGACGCGCAAAGAACGCATCGCGCGCCAGCATCAGGCCCATCAGGTTGCTCTGAGTCCCGCCGCTGGTGAAAACACCTGCGTCGCCGGCCTGATAACCCACGCGGGTACGCAGCCACTCGATCAGTTTGATCTCAATGATGGTTGCGGACGGGCTTTGATCCCAGGAGTCCATACTCTGGTTAGTGGCGTTGATCAGCACTTCCGCCGCCTGGCTTACGACCAGGCTTGGGCAGTGCAGGTGCGCCACACACTGCGGGTGATGAACGGACAGGCTGTCTTTCAGGAAGAACTCGACAGCGCGTTCAATCGCCGCTTCGTTGCCCAGCCCTTTCGGGGTGAAATCCAGCTTAATACGGTCGCGCAGTTCCGCGACCGTTTTGCCCTGGTACATCTCAGGCTGCTTCAGCCACTGCATCACAGCCTGAGTGCTTTGTTCAATCGCCAGCTGGTAAGCTTCAATGCTCTGCGCAGAGGAGAACAAAATTGGGTTTGAATCAGACATCGTAATCAACAACTCCGGTTACGCCGGGCGAACGCCCGCAGCAAGCAGTGCCTGCTCAAATTTATCCAGGAAGATCTTCAGCTCTTCATCGCTGATCAGCAGAGAAGGCAGCAGACGCAGAACGATACCGTTACGACCACCGCGCTCCAGAATCAGACCGGCTTCGAAGCACTTCTTCTGAATCAGTGCAGACAGCTCGCCGTCGCCCGGGAAGCAGCCCATGTGGTCAGCGGCTTCGTGCGGCTTAACGATCTCAATACCGATCATCATGCCCAGACCGCGAACGTGACCGATAACCGGATAACGTTTCGCCATCTCTTTCAGCTGGCCTTTCAGCCATTCGCCCTGTGCAGCCACTTTGCCTGCGATGTTCTGGTCTTTCAGGATTTTCAGCGTCGTCAGACCGGTTGCCATTGCCAGCTGGTTGCCGCGGAAGGTACCGGTGTGGTGACCTGGTGCCCATGCATCGAACTGCTTTTTGATACCGAGTACGGCCAGCGGCAGACCGCCACCGACGGCTTTAGACATCACGATGATGTCTGGCTCAATGCCAGCGTGTTCGAAGGCGAAGAATTTACCGGTACGTGCAAAGCCAGCCTGAACTTCGTCGAGGATCAGCAGAATGCCGTGTTCCTGAGTTACTTTACGGATGCGCTGCAGCCACTCAGCCGGAGCCGGGTTCACGCCGCCTTCGCCCTGAACCGCTTCCAGGATCACCGCAGCAGGCTTGCGCACGCCGCTTTCAACGTCGTTGATCAGGTTATCGAAGTAGTACGTCAGCGCTTTCACGCCCGCTTCACCACCGATACCCAGCGGGCAGCGGTATTCGTGCGGGTAAGGCATGAACTGGACTTCTGGCATCATACCGTCAACCGCTTCTTTCGGAGACAGGTTACCGGTCACGGACAGTGCGCCGTGGGTCATACCGTGGTAACCACCAGAGAAGCTGATGATACCGCTACGACCGGTCACTTTTTTCGCCAGCTTCAGCGCCGCTTCAACGGCGTCAGCACCGGATGGACCGGTGAACTGCAGGCAGTACTCTTTGCCCTGACCAGGCAGCAGAGAGAGCAGGTATTCGGAAAACGCGTCTTTCAGAGGCGTCGTCAGATCCAGAGTATGTAACGGCAAGCCGCTGGTAATGACATTTTGGATGCTTTTCAGCACATCAGGATGGTTATGGCCAAGCGCAAGGGTCCCTGCGCCTGCTAAACAGTCAAGGTATTCTTTATTATCTGCATCGGTGATCCACACGCCTTCTGCTTTAGTGATGGCTAAAGGCAGTTTGCGCGGATAACTCCTGACGTTAGATTCAAACTCGGCCTGACGGGCCAGATAGGTTTCGTTGCTTTTGTGGGCATCTACGGTGTCAATACGGACTTTATCCGTCATCATATCACTCCTACAACCGCCGCTTCGTTATGAGCCACGATTGAATAAAAAGTTAAAAAACAGATGGGGGCCTGAAAAAAACGCCGCCAATATAGAGCCTTTTGCCACGGGGCTCAATGGTTAATTTGTTTACTGTTTTGTGACACGGGGCTGTAACGAGGAAATATCCCCATTTTTAAAATGAAAATTGCATTTTATGCCAAATAAAAACAGCGCGTTACAGGCCGTTTACCCGGTGTGTAAAGTCACAGAAAAGAGTGTGACAAATCGTGCCATCGCACGGCATAAAAGGAGGGGGACGCTTCCCGTTTCTGCGTCTTGGGCAAAAAACGGCGGTTACGTTGCATGCGCAACGGAATCACGCGGTAAAAAAGGACTTTCTACGCGCGTGGTTTCCTGATGTTCTTCACCGTTAATAATATGCAGGGCGCTCAGGCGACCAATTTCATAGTGCGGCAGTTGAACCGTCGAGAGAGGAGGCAGGAACAACTCCCCAATGCCCACCATATTGTCATAGCCGATAACGGCGACATCTTCCGGTATGCGAAGCCCTTGCGCCAGCAGCGTCTGGTACACCATAAACGCGATACGGTCGTTGCCGCAGATAACGGAGTCGAACCGGGGAATGCCATTCTGCACGTGCGCCAGCAACACTGACGGGATATCACGATAGTGCTCGTCTCCGAACGCCATATAGCTGTGCGCCAGGCCGTCCGGATCGAGCCCCGCTTCACGGCATGCACGTTCCAGCCCCTGACGACGTCGGGTTGTGGCCAGATGCCCCTCAGGCAAATGCAGGCAGAGAGGGCGTCGATAACCCTCCGCGAGTAACGCCCGCACGGCGGTATATTGCCCCTGTTCATCATCGGGAATATAGCTGGCGACCTTTTCGCCGTCACTTTCGCAGTTGGCCAGCACGCAGGGAAGGGTGAGTAATTTGGCCGGAAGAGGAACCTGACGTAACCCCATGGTGGTGTAGATAATCCCGTCAGGCCGATGAGAAAGGAGAAGGTCGACAATGGCGTCCGGGTTGTCATCGGTAAACATATTCATCACGAAGCTGTTCCAGCCGTGCATTCTGGCCGTCTCTTCAATCGACAGCGTGATCTCCACCGAGAAAGGCGTCGTCACCGTATCGAGCGCCAGTACGCCTATGGTTTTAGGCGAGGCATGCGCGCCGCGAATTTTCTTGGCGGAAAGATCGGGCACGTAGCTGGTCTGCTCAATAGCCCGCTGAACGCGCGCCAGCGTTTCCGGCTTAAGGCGCTCCGGGCTGTTCAGCGCACGGGAGACCGTCATCAGCGATACGTTAGCCAGCTTTGCGACGTCCTTCAGGGAAGCCATTTTTTTACTCCGTTAATGCTCTGTGTGAAAGGGTATACAACTAAGTCGCTGATGTAAAAGGAAGGCTGATGCACAGGCCAGGTCAGGCTTACCTCAGTGATGAATATTTGATCGCGATCTCACTCTCTTAATGTTAACGTTAACTTTCGTGATTAACATCTTAAATCTTCACCAAACAGCATGAGAAAGAAATTATGTTAACGTTACCATTGTGTCATTACTCCAATATGAGAATGTCATGATGAAAACGCATCGCTCTCACAGCTACCCTTTACTGAGCGCATTACTGTTTTTCTTTTTTGTCACCTGGTCATCTTCCGGCTCGTTACTCTCCATCTGGCTTCATCAGGAAGTGGGCTTAAAAGCGGGGGATACCGGCGTTATCTATGCCGTGCTTTCCGTCTCCGCGCTTTTTGCTCAAATCTGCTACGGATTTATTCAGGACAAGCTCGGTCTGCGCAAAAACCTGCTCTGGTTTCTGACCAGTCTGCTCATTCTTTCCGGTCCGGCCTTCCTGCTGTTTGGTTATCTGCTGCAAATTAACGTATTACTCGGCAGTATTTTCGGCGGGGTTTATATCGGGCTGACGTTTAACGGCGGAATAGGGGTTCTGGAGTCCTACACCGAGCGCGTGGCCCGCCAGAGCCAGTTCGAGTTTGGCAGGGCGAGGATGTGGGGATCGCTGGGCTGGGCGGCGGCAACCTTTTTTGCGGGGCTCCTGTTTAACATTAATCCGAAGCTGAACTTCGCGGTGGCGAGCTGCGCCGGGCTGGTGTTTTTTGTGTTGCTGGCGCGCCTCAGGGTCTCTTCCGCCCCGCACGCCATGCAGGAAGCGGTATCCGGCGGTAAGGTCACGCTGGAGGATGCATTGCGCCTGCTGACGCTGCCGCGCTTCTGGGCGCTGGTGTTTTTCGTCATCGGAACCTGTATTTATGGCGTTTATGACCAGCAGTTCCCGGTCTTTTTCTCCTCACAGTTTCCGACGCTGCAGGAAGGAAACGCCATGTATGGCTATCTCAACTCCTTCCAGGTTTTCCTGGAGGCGGCGGGCATGTTTTGCGCCCCGTGGCTGGTGAATCGCCTCGGTGCGAAAAACGGCCTGATTTTCGCCGGAATGGTGATGGCGATGCGTATGGTGGCATCGGGTCTGGTTGAGGGGCCGGTATTGATCTCCATTACCAAGCTATTGCATGCGGTTGAGCTGCCCGTTTTGCTGGTCTCCATCTTCAAATACAACAGCCTGCATTTTGATAAGCGACTCTCTTCCACCCTCTATCTGGTGGGCTTTGCCTGTACAAGCTCGGTGATTGCCTCGGTGCTGTCGCCGCTGGCAGGTTACAGCTATGAGAAATACGGCTTTGCCCAGTCCTATCTCATCATGGGGCTACTGGTCTTCAGCACCACGTTTATCTCCATCTTCCTGTTGCGCTCGGGTAAGTCCTCTTCTGACCCGCTTATGCCGCAACCTTCCACCATCTGATCAAAGAGTAGAGAAATGACGTATTCCATTACGAAAGCAGAACAGGAAATTCAGTCCAGACGCGAAGGGCTCAACCTGCGCTGGTATCCCCGTTACCACCTCGCTGCGCGTGCTGGCTGGATGAACGACCCGAATGGCCTGGTCTGGTTTGACGGCTGGTATCACGCCTTTTATCAACATCATCCCTATTCGACCCAATGGGGTCCGATGCACTGGGGCCATGCGCGCAGCAAAGATTTAGTTCACTGGGAGCACCTCCCGGTTGCGCTGGCACCGGAAGGACCAGACGACAAGGACGGCTGTTTTTCTGGCTCAGCCGTGGTGGATGGCGACACGCTGGCGCTGATCTACACCGGCCACAAATTCCACGGCGATCCTGGCGATGAAGCTAATCTCTACCAGGTTCAGTGCCTGGCAACCAGCCGTGACGGCATCCACTTTGTCCGGCATGGGACCGTCATTGACACACCGGCTGGACTGCATCACTTCCGCGATCCGAAAGTATGGCGTGAAGGGGAGTGGTGGTACATGGTCGTTGGCGCGCGAGAGGGTGATACGGGCCAGGTGCGTGCGTACCGGTCTGCGGATCTGCGCGAGTGGCAGGAAAGGGGCGTGCTCGCGGTGGCTGAAAAAGAGATGGGTTATATGTGGGAATGCCCGGACTTCTTCACTCTCGGTGGGAAACGCGTGCTGATGTTTTCGCCTCAGGGACTCACCGCAGACGGATTTAAACATCGCAATCTTTTCCAGAGCGGCTATCTGGTAGGTGAATGGCAGCCCGGACAACCTTTCGTGCCTGAAGGGGAATTTGTGGAGATGGATCGCGGGCATGATTTCTATGCGCCGCAAAGTTTCCTGACGCCGGATGGCCGACGCATCGTCATCGGCTGGCTGGACATGTGGGAATCCCCGCTGCCGGAACAGGAGGATGGCTGGGCGGGTATGCTTTCTTTACCGCGCGAGCTGACGCTGAGTGCGGATAACCGCCTGCAGATGCGGCCAGCCAGAGAAGTGGAAAGCTTGCGGGGAGCGTGGTTCCCCTGGCCGGTGAGCACGCTCAACAATCAGCAGATCGTTCAGGTGGAAAGCTGCGATGCGATGGAGGTCATTCTGCAATGGGAATGCACGAACAGCAGCGCGGAGCAATACGGCATTCGTCTCGGCGACGGGCTACGCCTCTATGTTGATGCCCAGATGCAGCGCCTGGTGCTGGAGCGTCACTATCCACAGTATGGCCTGTGCGGTACCCGAAGCGTCGCGCTGAACCTGAACGACACGCTAAGCCTGCGCCTGTTCGTTGACAGCTCGTCAGTGGAAGTGTTTGTCAATGAAGGGGAGGCGTGCCTGAGCAGCCGCATTTATCCTGATGAAGGGGCGCGCGAACTGGCAATGTTTGCCTGGACGGGAACCGCATCGCTTATTGAGGCCGGGGCGTGGCAGCTAGAGTAATACGTTAAGGCCTGAAAATTAAAAAGGCGACAGGTGTCGCCTCTGTTTTCTATTTAATCTTTGTTGCGTAGCCTTCAAACTTTCCTTCTTTACTCACCGCTAATTTGCCTTTAGCAGGATAGTAAATGAAGGTGTATAGCCCTTGTGAATAAACTTTTGCCTGAGGCTCATTTTCATCCAGCGCGCCCAATACGCCATCGACATCCAGGATCTCGCCTTTAATTGTGATCTTCATTCCTCCCCATTTAAAGGCGTGTACCGCTTTGGCCGCCTGAGCATGTTGTTTCGCGTCTTTTTTAGCCCAGATACCCGTTCCCGATGCGGCATCACGCGCGTTCGCCCATGCTGCATTTTGTGCGGCTTCATTATAAGCATTCTGGCGATTTTGCTCAGCCAGGTAGCAGGTATCTTTGCTAATGCCCTGGCGCTCACATTCGGCCATGCGCTGAGCAGTTGAAGTACACGCAGAAAGCAGGATGGCAGCACCAGCTATTAATACCGCTAAGAGTAACTTTATCATTACGATGATACCTTTGGTGAAATATATTCTATAGAAGAAGGTTTAATGGCCGCAAATATAATAAGCCTGATACATAATACCTAACCATGCGCCAACGATAATAAGCATCAGGTACACTATTACAGAGATAACAATGTATTTTGTCATACTGGTTATTTATTAAAAGCCAATCCCCACGCCGACTGAAGCCCCCATATTATTTGCTGTGTCATCAGAGAAGCTCACTTTACCGACTACATGAGAGTTAAAGTTAACAGAGCCACCTACAGCTAATGCGCTTTCACCGTTGTATGTAGCACCGCCAGCAGAGAACATTACACGCTGATTAGTTTGCACTTGAGGAAGCCCCGCCATAGCCATAGCGCCACTAATACCAGCATTAGCCTGTTTATGATTACTATCAACGGTATCTTTCAGTGATTTGAAAGCATTAGCCTGTTTAGCTTGCTGTTGCTGTAAACCTGCTACAGCCTTTTGTGTTGCCTGATCTACTTCTACTTTCGTGATTGTGGTTGTAACACCGTCTGAACCGTTCTTACCATTACTACCATCTTTGCCGTTAGCGCCATCTTTACCCGCAGCACCAGCTAAGCCCTGTACACCTTGCGCTCCGGTAGCCCCCGTTGCACCTGTAGCTCCATCTTTGCCGTTAACGCCGTCTTTGCCATCCTTACCATCTACACCATCTTTAGGCGTAGGAAGGTTATTCAGACGATCGGTTAAACCCTGAATATTTTGATAGTTTTGCTGTATACCGCCGGAGAGCTGATTAATTTCCTGATCCTGCTGATCGTTCTTATTATTGATATCGTTGATTTCATTAAAAGTTTGTTGCGCATTACCCTTTAATTGAGCAATATCATTTTGATTGTTAGTCACGGTAGTATCAAGATTCATTAAACCACCTTCAATGATGGTAATATCCTGACTATTTTGAGCAGCCTGATTCTGAGCATCAATAGCTTTATCAGTAGCATATAACGCTTGATTTTTTGCACTATCAGCGGTTGTTTCTACGCTCTCTCCCCATGATTGATCGTAAGCAGCAGGGGCAGCTTTAACGGTCGAGGCAAAGAAAGCACCAAATACAAAAAAAACGATAGCTGATTTACTTAAAGATTTCATTTGAAAACTCTCATCATCAATGCAAGAAAAAATTAAAGTTAGAGTGCTATCCTGGCAGGAAGATACAACCTCTTGTTATATCTGGATAATCTGGGAAATTTGATTTGATAACTTATTTCGTAACGTGTAGTAACTATCTGCGAATGTGCAATTATGATTATTGATCTAAATCATGTATCGCATTAATAGCTAATTTTGTTTTTTGGGAAAAAATATAATTTCATTAACTTAATCAATAGGATAGGTTTTTAGTTGATTTGGCTGTGTGACAGGTGTGAAATAAAAATACATTAAGCTATCTAAAGTATAGAGGGCGAAAAAGGTACGAAATATGCGAAATAGTTAATGTAAGTTAATGTATATATCTCTCTGTTTTGCTATTGAACCCTTCTTATGCTTTGAATGAAAGTAATGTTGAGCCTGACAAAAATCCTGTAGTTTTTTACTAAAAATATTTATGTTGAAAATTCAAGCGAAATGTATATAGGCATAATTTTATATAATTAAGTAAAAGGATTGTTATACGAAATGGGAAGTCGGGAATAGGGGTATAATGGCCACATAATTAAGGTGGGTTTTGCTCTGCTTGTAACGTGATTGTGTAATATTACTCCTCTTGAGCGTTTCAGTTGATTCTGAAGAATTTAAATTCAGCGCTGCTGACCTTTGCTTTCGCCCCTGCCTTGCATGAAGAATCAACATCCGAAGGGCGTGCTTGCGTCAGCAAGCAACTTCCCCTAATCTGGCAAAAAGTAAGCTAATGCTTACCAAATGACTCGGGGTGCCCTTCTTCGTTGAAGGCTGAGAAATACCCGTATTACCTGATCTGGATAATGCCAGCGTAGGGAAGTCAGATGCCTTCCCGGTCATCGCTTCTTCACGCAAGGCAGGAGCGAACCCATGCAGCCTGACCTGCTCGATTTACACGTTTTACACCACTTCCGAACCTGTTCTCCGTTAACCCACTGTATGACCAACGATGTCGTACAGACCTTTACGGCCAACGTTTTGTTGGCGCTTGGCGCATCACCCGCGATGGTGATTGAGGCCGAAGAGGCTGAACAGTTTGCCGCGGTAGCCGATGCGCTGCTGATTAACGTTGGCACGCTGACCTCGCCGCGCGCCCAGGCGATGCGTCGTGCCATTGAAAGCACGGTGGCGGCAGGCAAGCCCTGGACGCTGGACCCGGTTGCCGTCGGCGCCCTGACGTTCCGCACCCGCTTTTGCCATCAAATTCTTGCCCTGAAACCGGCCGCCATTCGCGGCAATGCCTCTGAAATCCTTGCTCTTGCCGGGATGAGCGCCGGCGGGCGTGGCGTTGATACGACCGATACCGCCGCCAGCGCGGTGCCTGCTGCCCAGGCGCTGGCTCGCCAGACCCATGCCGTTGTGGTCGTCACCGGTGAGGTGGATTACATCACTGACGGGCAACGCACCCGCACGGTTACGGGCGGCGATCCGCTGATGACGCGCGTAGTGGGAACCGGATGCGCACTTTCTGCCGTTGTGGCGGCAAGCTGCTCGCTGCCGGGTGACCGGCTGGATAACATCGCTGCCGCCTGCGGATGGCTGAAACGAGCCGGAACGGTCGCCGCTGCGCAGTCGCGTGGCCCGGGCAGTTTTGCCAGCGCGTTCCTCGACGCGCTCTACACGCTGGAGGAGCAGGCATGAAGCGGATTAACGCCCTGACCATTGCAGGCACCGATCCCAGCGGCGGCGCGGGGATCCAGGCTGACCTGAAAACCTTCTCGGCCCTTGGCGCGTACGGCTGCTCGGTCATTACCGCGCTGGTGGCGCAAAACACGCGTGGCGTGCAGTCGGTCTACCGTATCGAGCCTGATTTTGTCGCCGCGCAGTTGGATTCGGTATTCAGCGACGTGCGCATTGATACCACTAAAATCGGCATGCTGGCTGAGACGGATATCGTTGAAGCGGTGGCTGAGCGGCTTAAACGCTATCAGGTGCAAAATGTGGTGCTGGATACCGTCATGCTGGCAAAAAGCGGTGACCCGCTGCTCTCCGCTTCCGCCGTCGAGACGCTGCGCAATAAGCTGTTGCCGCAGGTAGCGCTGATCACGCCCAATCTGCCGGAAGCCGCCGCGCTGTTAGGCACATCGCAAGCGCAAACGGAACGCGAGATGAAAGCGCAGGGAAACGCGCTGCTGGCAATGGGCTGCGGCGCGGTACTGATGAAAGGCGGGCACCTGGATGATGCCGAAAGTCCGGACTGGCTCTTTACCCGCGATGGCGAAGTACGTTTTACCGCGCCGCGCGTGCAGACCAAAAACACCCACGGTACGGGCTGTACGCTTTCGGCCGCGCTGGCGGCGCTGCGTCCACGGCATGACAGCTGGGCCGATACGGTGCGCGAGGCGAAAATCTGGCTCTCGGCGGCGCTGGCAAAAGCCGATACTCTGGAAGTCGGTCACGGTATTGGGCCGGTTCATCATTTTCATGCATGGTGGTAAGCCAGTATACTGGCAGGAAACACCACGCCTGAGAAAACAGAGATGGAACAAGCGCATACCCGGTTAATCGCTCAACTGAATGAACGGATCGCCGCGCCCGATAACACGCCGCTGTACCTGAAGTTTGCCGAAACGGTAAAAAATGCGGTGCGCAGCGGGGTGCTGGAGCACGGGAATATTTTGCCCGGCGAGCGCGATCTGAGCCAGTTAACCGGCGTGTCGCGCATCACCGTGCGTAAAGCGATGCAGGCGCTGGAGGAAGAGGGCGTGGTGACGCGCGTCCGTGGCTACGGGACGCAAATCAACAATATCTTCGAATATTCGCTGAAAGAGGCGCGCGGCTTCTCACAGCAGGTGGTGCTGCGCGGCCAAACGCCAAATACGCTCTGGGTTAACAAGCGAGTGGTGAAATGCCCGGAAGAGGTGGCGAACCATCTGTCGATCTCCCCGGACAGCGAGGTCTTTTTGCTCAAGCGCATTCGCTATGTGGATGACGATGCGGTGTCGATTGAAGAGTCCTGGGTCCCGGTCGGGTTAATTCCCGACCCGGATGCGATTGGCATTTCGCTCTACGACTACTTCCGCAGCCAGAATATCTTCCCGCAGCGCACCCGCTCAAGGGTGAGCGCCCGCATGCCGGACAGCGAGTTTCAGGCGCACATTAAGATGGATGAAAAAATACCGGTGCTGGTGATCAAGCAGGTTGCGCTTGACCAGCAGCACCGGCCGATTGAGTACAGCATCAGCTACTGTCGTAGCGATCTATACGTCTTTGTGTGCGAGGAGTAATTCGTCGCGAGTTGGGGCGCAGTCCCCGCCGCGGTGGCTGACTACCCAGGACGCCACGGCATTCCCCAGCAGAACGGCGTCTGCCAGTGACCATCCCGCCGCCAGCCCGGCAAGCGTGCCGCCCGCGTGGCTGTCGCCAGCGCCAATGGTGTCCACAACCGTAGCCGGAAACGCCGGAACAATGCCCGAGGTATTACCGTCATACCACGCGGCGCCGTCTTTATCATGACGCACAATCAGCGCGGTGCCGAAGCGCTGCTGCCAATCCGCACCGAGGTTTTCAGCCTCCATACTCAGTCTTTCAGCCGCGAGCCCCGCTTCCTGACGATTGAGCGACACGATTGGCCTGCAGGCCATGATTCTCTCCATCAGCGCATCAGGAACATCCGCGATGCGTGGGCCGAAATCGATAAAGGCCGTCACGTCCTGTAATCCCTCCAGCCAGCCTGTCAGCAGTTCACCGCACGGTGAGGCCAACTGATAGCCGGACAAATAGACCAGGCTGTTCGACGGGATATTAAGCACATCAAGCCAGCGCTGCTGCCACTGGTTCTCCACGCCGCTAAAGGACATAAAGGTGCGTTCTCCGTCAGGCTCCACCAGCGCCAGGCACCAGCCGTTATCGCCCGTATCGGCCTCCACGGCGCTGTGCAGATCCTGCTTCGCCATGGCGTTGCGAATGATGTCCGCCCACACGCCGTGCCCGACGGGTAAAGCGTTTTGCGCCGTAATGCCGAGCCGTTTCAGGGCGATGGCAATGTTCAGCGCGCAGCCGCCGATATTCACGCCCTGCTGTTTGAGCTCGATATCGCACCCGCGCCAGGGCAGGGCGTAGGCGTCGGCGATGACGTCAATCACCGCTGCGCCCAACACCGTCACCGGGCGCGTGGCGTGCAGATTGTCGAGACGTTGGGCAAATGCATTCATACGCCCTCCCTTTGCTCCCTGAAGTGCAGCAGTTTCTCGCAATAATGGCCGAAGTTGAGCTGGTTGACGGCATCGAGTTCGGCTTTGAGCGCCGGGTCAATCGCCTGCACGCCGTGGAGCGCACCGCAGATGGCCGTCGCCATCGCGCCAATGGTGTCGGTATCGCCGCCCAGATTGGCGCATAAAATGGCGCAGCGGTTCGGGTCGGTTCCCGCCAGTTCCACCATCGCAATGGCCGCCGGAACGGACTCGATTGTGCTGGTTCCCGCGCCAATCAGCTGATAAACCTGCTCGCTGGCGGAGTCAATACCGTTGGCTTCCCGCACGGTCTTAACCGCCAGCTCAATACGCGCCGCCAGCGACGCGCTGAAGGTGGTGGTTTTCATCTCCTGCGCATAGCGGGCGATCCCCGGCAGGGCATCAACGATGTTCTGCCAGCTTTCGCCGTCGATGGCGCGGGAAACCGCCCAGGCAATCACCACCGCGCCGGCAATGGCGAGGTCCGATTTATGGGTCGGGCTGGAGGCCAGCGCCACCTGTTCAACAAAGTGTTCCAGCCGCGTCGCCGGGAGCAGGCAGCCCAGCGGGGAGGCGCGCATCGCCGCCCCGTTCGTCACGCCGTTGTTTTCCAGTTCGCTGACCGGTTTCCCGTCACGAATCGCATTAAGCGCGATTTTTGAGGTCGGGCCGAGCACATTCTTGTTGAACGCGTCGAAATCCAGCGCCCAGTTCAGGATATGCTTGCCGATAACGTCTGCGTTAATCTCCCCGTCGCACTCAATGATCGCATCGGCGAGGCACAGCGCCATTGAGGTATCGTCGGTGAACTCTGCCTGCCCGAAATAGCAGGCCGCGTTATTTTCTGCCGGGCCGGGTAAAAAGCGGTCGATCCAGCCGAAGTGCGCTTTGACGCGCTTTCTCGGCCACAGCTCCGACGGCATGCCCATCGCATCCCCTAACGCCTGCCCGTAAAGGGCACCGAGAACACGTTCTTGTTTCATTTAACTTCCCCTTGTGTCAGCGCGGTATCGCCATCAACCACCTCAATAGCAGTGATCTCTTTGTCCGATTCGCGGAAAAACAGCATAAACAGCACGGCAATCACGGCAATCATGATTGCGCCAAATGCCCACATTCCGGCCCAGTTGAAGGTCAGCCCATTCACCGGCTCTTTATATGCGAACATTTTTTCCATCATCACGCCGCCCAGGCGGTAACCCAGCAGGCTACCAAAGCCCTGGCAGCACAGCGTAATCAGGCCTTGCGCGGCGGTACGCATGTGCACCGGCGCTTTTTTATCCACGTAGATGTACGCGGTAACGTAGTAGAAGTCGTAGCTCACGCCGTGCAGCAGAATGCCGAGGAACAGCAGGGCGTAGGTGAAGTACTGTTCCGCACCGCCGTAAACGAAGAACCCGTAGCGGATGGCGGCCGTGATCAGACCCAGCAGTAAGACCTTCTTAATACCAAAGCGTTTGGTAAAGAACGGCAGCGCCAGCATAAAGAAGATTTCAGAGAACTGGCCGAGCGTCATCCAGCCGGTGGCGTTTTTCATTCCCACTTCGGTGAGATAGCCGTTGGCGAAGATGTAATAGAAGGCCAGTGGCATGGCGAACAGAAACGAGCAGAAGAAGAACACGAGGAAATTTTTGTCGCGCAGCAGGATCAGCGCGTCCAGCCCCAGCATTACTTTGAAGTCCAGCTTGCCGGTACTTTTCGGCGGTGTGTTCGGCAGGAAGAGGGCAAACACGCCGAGCAGGGCGGAGCTGGCTGCGGTCATCAGCAGCGGAATATTGGTATCGGAAATATCGCTATAGCCCAGCATCTGCGGCAGGAAGCCGCACGCCAGCCCGGAGGCGATCCAGCCGATAGTGCCCATCACGCGGATACGCGGGAAATCGGCCTCGACGTCATCCACGTTCGCGAAGGCAATACTGTTGGTCAGCGCGATGGTGGGCATATAGGTCAGGGAGTAAACCAGCAGCAGCGGGAAGAAGGTGCTGAACTGGGTTTGCTGTGCGGCGAAGTACATCAGAATCGCGCCGGCAAACATCAGCACCGCCAGTACTTTCTGCGCGGCGAAGAAGCGGTCCGTCAGCGATCCGACCAGAATGGGGGAGAGGATAGCGGCAATGGCGGTACAGGCATAAGACCAGCCGATTTCCCCGGCGGTAAAACCGCTTTTGCTCAGCCACAGCCACAGCGGCACAAACCACGCGCCCCAGATAAACCATTCAACAAACATCATGAATGACAGTTGGACTTTCGTTTTCATTTTTTAATCCTGCATGTCAGAGAGGGTACGCCTTTAACATACCATTCTATAATACCTTTTAAATACCTTTGTGGCGATTGTTTGATCAATGTAACAGTTTTGTTGTACACGAATCGAGCCAGCAGATTGTGCTGAAAAAAAATGCAAAAGGTGGAAAATCTGTTAAGTCGGTACCAGGCTTAGTCTGCCCATAAATAATGGGACTGGATAAACACACACCGACACGACGTCGGACTTACGGGAGTATCACATGACTGATATTGCGCAGTTGCTTGGCAAAGACGCCGACAGCCTTTTACAGCATCGTTGTATGACCATTCCAGCCGACCAGCTCTATTTGCCGGGTCACGACTACGTCGACCGCGTGATGGTCGATAACAACCGTCCGCCTGCGGTTTTGCGAAACATGCAGACGCTCTACAACACCGGGCGGCTCGGTGGCACCGGATATCTTTCTATTCTGCCGGTAGACCAGGGCGTTGAGCACTCGGCGGGCGCCTCCTTCGCGGCGAATCCGCTCTATTTCGATCCGAAGAACATTGTTGAGCTGGCGATTGAAGCGGGCTGTAACTGCGTGGCCTCCACCTACGGCGTGCTGGCCTCCGTCTCGCGTCGCTATGCCCACCGCATTCCGTTCCTCGTGAAGCTGAACCACAATGAAACCCTGAGCTACCCCACCGAATATGACCAGACGCTCTACGCCAGCGTCGAGCAGGCGTTCAATATGGGGGCGGTTGCCGTTGGGGCGACGATTTACTTTGGCTCTGAACAGTCCCGTCGTCAGATTGAAGAGATCTCTGCGGCGTTTGAGCGCGCACACGAGCTGGGTATGGTAACCGTGCTGTGGGCGTATCTGCGTAACACGGCGTTCAAAAAAGACGGCGTGGATTACCACGTGTCGGCTGACCTGACCGGCCAGGCGAACCATCTGGCGGCGACCATTGGCGCAGACATCGTGAAGCAGAAAATGGCCGAGAATAACGGCGGCTATAAAGCGGTGAACTTTGGTTATACCGATGACCGCGTTTACAGCAAGCTGACCAGCGATAACCCGATCGACCTGGTGCGCTACCAGCTGGCGAACTGCTATATGGGCCGTGCAGGGCTGATTAACTCCGGCGGCGCGGCGGGCGGCGATACTGACCTGTCAGACGCGGTACGTACGGCGGTTATTAACAAACGCGCGGGCGGCATGGGACTGATCCTGGGCCGTAAGGCGTTTAAGAAATCGATGGCCGACGGCGTGAAGCTGATCAATGCAGTGCAGGACGTCTATCTGGACAGTAAAGTCACAATTGCCTGACCTGAGGGCGAAGCGTAGGCCGGGTAAGGCGTAGCCGCCACCCGGCAAGACCATCAGCGCAAAAGCACACAGTCCGGCGGCAACCGACACTGCAGCGCGCCGGGCAACACCTCAATGCGGAACTGTGTTCCGCTCAGCGGCTCTCCGTCGAGGTTAAACGTCATCCCGTGCGGGGCATTGACCTCAAACCATGCGGATTTCCCGTCAATGATATTCGGACTCTCTTCCGGCTGCGTCAGCGTGGTAAACAGCGCGGGCAGCAGGCCATCGCCCGTGAAAATCCGCAGCTGTAGCTGGCCGTCATTGATCAGCGCCTCCGGGCACAGCTGCTGGCCGCCGCCTGCCTGTCGACCATTGCCAATGCCAATGACCAGCGCGTCACCCTGCCACTGAAACTCCTCGCCGCGAATTTCGCAGCGGTCAGGCTTGAGGGTATCCATGCGCATCAGACCGTGGATCAGATATGACACGCCGCCCAGCGCCGCCTTCAGTTTTTCCGGCGTTTCGCTGGTGATGCGCGTGCCGAACCCGCCGGTAGCCATATTGATAAAGCAGGTTTTGTCATTCACCTGCGCAATATCTACCGCGGTGGCTTTACCGAGGATCGCCAGCTGGAGCGCTTTTTCTAACGCCTCCGGGATCCCGGCGCTGGTGGCAAAATCATTGGCGGTGCCGAGTGGTAAAATACCCATCACCGGGCGGTTTGCCGGGGGCAGGTCGATCAGCGCTGACGCGATCTCATTGATGGTGCCATCGCCGCCGCCAGAAATGATGGTATTGACGCCAAGCCCGAGGGCTTCATTGATATACCTTGCGGCATCGCCTTTTTCCCAGGTTACCCTGACGTGGATGCGCGCGCCGTCGTCACGCAAATCCTGAATGGCCTGACGCAGTAGATCGTTGCCCGCACTTTTGCCATTGAGAATCAATAAACTGTCTGGATAGGTTGCCATCCGCGCTGCTCCCTTTTTTAGCGTTAGTAAGAGTGTATAGCAGAGCGGAAAAAAGCGGGTAAGAACAGGATGAAAGGCAAAAAATAAGCCCGCGTAAGGGAGATTACGCAGGCTAAGGAGGTGGTTCCTGGTACAGCTAGCATTTATGGGTTATGTTTTTCAGCGGGGGGATAATACCCGTATTGAACGAAGCGGTATGTGATCCGATTCTAAGAATTATCCCAGCGCGAAAAAATTTCCCTGATTGACTATTTGCCGTGTGGGTTACGGGTGCTTTCACCGTTGAAGTTACGCATCAGCAGCGCGAACTTCAGCTCCACCTCTTCAGGAACCGGCAGCCAGACGGTATGCCCGTCACCCGGCGCGACCTCAATCGCTTCGCCTTTACCGTTTTCCAGATGCTCCAGCGTAAAGTTCATGTTGCCCTGCGGGGTCATCAGCTCCAGGCTGTCGCCTTTGGTGAACTTGTTTTTCACCGCGACGGCCGCCAGCGCGCCTTTGCGCTCGCCGGTGAAGTCACCGACAAACTGCTGGCGCTCGGATACGGAGTAGCCGTGCTCGTAGTTCTGGTAGTCGTCGTGGGTATGACGGCGCAGAAAGCCTTCGGTATAGCCGCGATGCGCCAGGCCTTCCAGAGTTTCCAGAAGGCTGGTATCGAACGGTTTACCGGCGGCCGCATCGTCGATGGCTTTGCGGTACACCTGCGCGGTACGCGCGCAGTAGTAATAGGATTTGGTGCGACCTTCAATCTTCAGGGAGTGCACGCCCATCTGGGTCAGGCGCTCGACGTGGGCGATGGCACGCAGATCTTTCGAGTTCATGATGTAGGTGCCGTGCTCGTCTTCAAAGGCGGTCATGTACTCGCCCGGACGTTTGGCTTCTTCAATCATAAACACGCTGTCGGTTGGCGCGCCGATGCCCAGCGTTGGCTCAACGTTGGTTACCGGGATCGGCTCATGCTTGTGGACGATGTTGCCGATGTCATCCTCTTTGCCTTCCTGAACGTTATATTCCCAGCGGCAGGCGTTGGTGCAGGTGCCCTGGTTCGGGTCGCGTTTGTTGATGTAGCCAGAAAGCAGGCAGCGGCCGGAATAGGCCATGCACAGCGCGCCGTGAACGAAGATTTCGATTTCCATATCCGGCACCTGGGTGCGGATCTCTTCGATCTCTTCCAGCGAAAGCTCGCGAGACAGGATGACGCGGGTCAGCCCCATCTGCTTCCAGAACTTCACCGTTGCCCAGTTGACGGCGTTAGCCTGTACGGAGAGGTGGATATCCATCTCCGGGAAGTTCTCCCGAACCAGCATGATTAAACCCGGGTCCGACATGATCAGCGCGTCCGGCCCCATATCGACCACCGGCTTCAGGTCACGGATGAACGTTTTCAGCTTGGCGTTGTGCGGCGCGATGTTGACCACCACGTAGAATTTTTTACCCAGAGCGTGCGCCTCGTTGATGCCGAGCTGCAGGTTCTCGTGGTTGAATTCGTTGTTACGTACGCGCAGCGAGTAGCGCGGCTGGCCCGCATACACGGCGTCGGCGCCATAGGCGAAAGCGTAACGCATATTTTGCAGCGTTCCCGCCGGGGAAAGGAGTTCCGGTTTAAACATGTTTGTTCTCGTTCTGATGACAGGTCAGATCCGCGTGCACCAGGTGCAGCGGT
The DNA here is from genome assembly GCF_002952735.2 of Enterobacter sp. SGAir0187. Classification (NCBI taxonomy): domain Bacteria; kingdom Pseudomonadati; phylum Pseudomonadota; class Gammaproteobacteria; order Enterobacterales; family Enterobacteriaceae; genus Enterobacter; species Enterobacter sp. SGAir0187. The sequence goes on from NZ_CP025034.2 coordinate 4,185,471, forward strand.
AAGGGGAGATCCCCCACTTTAAGGGCGGGCATTGTAGCGCCGCGGGGCAGGGAGGTAAAGTTATTGTGCCGGGTGGCGGCTTCGCCTTACCCGGCCTGGATTGACCCGCGGATGACTAGGCAATCCTGCACGCATCCGCTTCCCAGCGATACCCCACGCCATACACCGCGCGGATAAACGACTGCTCGGCGTCCAGCGCCTCCAGCTTGCGGCGCAGGTTTTTGATATGGCTGTCGATGGTGCGATCGGTCACCACGCGGTAATCGTCATACAGGTGGTTCAGCAGCTGTTCGCGGGAGAAGACTTTGCCCGGCTCGTGGGAGAGGGTTTTCAGCAGGCGGAACTCCGCAGGGGTCAGGTCCAGCAGCTTGCCGCGCCAGCTTGCCTGGAAGCGGCTTTCATCCACAATCAGCGGGCTTTCAGCGTCCAGCACCTGAAGCTCGCGCTGCGGCCTGCAGCGGCGCAGAATGGTTTTCACGCGGGCAACCACCTCGCGCGGACTGTAGGGCTTGCAGATATAGTCGTCCGCGCCGATTTCGAGCCCCAGCAGGCGGTCAATCTCTTCAATTTTGGCGGTGACCATGACGATCGGGACGTCGGAGAAGCGGCGAATTTCCCGGCACAGGGTCAGGCCATCGGTCCCGGGAAGCATCAGATCCAGCAGGATCAGGTCCGGCGGGGTCTGGCGCACGTAAGGCAGCACCTGGTCGCCGTGGCTTATCAGTGACGGGGCATAGCTGGCCGCGCGTAAATAGTCGATCAGCAGCTGTCCCAGCTTGGGTTCGTCTTCGACGATCAAAATGCGCGGCGTGTTTTCGTCAATCGGTAACTCGGTCATACTTCTCTCGATAAATCCCGTTCCAGAGGTAACTCTACTGTAATGCTTACCCCGCCAAAAGGCGAATGGGCGGCGCGGATCGTGCCATTATGCGCCTCGACGATGTTAACGCAAATCGCCAGCCCCAGACCGGATCCGCCACTGGCGCGATTGCGGGAGCCTTCGGTACGGTAAAAACGTTCAAACAGTTTTTCCAGCTGCGCGTCCTGCACGCCGGGTGCGGAATCCGCGAAGGTAAGGGCAAAGCGCCCGTTTTCCTGTCTGCCGGAAATCAGCAGCCCGCCGCCGCTGTCAGTGTAGCGCAGGCTGTTTTCCAGCAGGTTGTTGAACAGCTGCATCAGCCGATCTTTGTCGCCAAACACCACCGCACTGTCCGGCAGGGAGAGGTCGATTTTCAGGTTGCGACTGGCAAAGCGTTCGCGGAAGGCGCCGCTCGCTACTTCCAGCACGTTAATGACGTCTACGGGCGCCTTCTGGTAGGCCAGCGCGCCTTCGTCGGACATGGAGAGCTGGTGGAGATCGTCCACCAGCTTGGTGAGCGTGCCCACCTCCGCCTGCAGGGAAGCCACCGATTCGGGCGTAAACTGGCGCACGCCGTCCTGAATGGCCTCGAGCTCGCCGCGCAGCACCGCCAGCGGCGTACGCAGCTCGTGTGAAATATCGGCCATAAAGTCGCGGCGCATCTGCTGGTTTTTCTCAAGCGTGCTGGCGAGCTGGTTAAAGTCCTGCGCCAGCTTGCCCAGCTCGTCCTGGCTGCGGGTATCGACGCGGGTGGTGAAATCCCCGGCGGCGAGCTTGTGCGTGCCTTCCACCAGGCGTTTCACCGGGGCGAGCAGACCGCGCGCCAGCGGGAAGGTGGCGAGCGCGGCGAGCAGCGTGGAGAGCGCGACAATCAGCCAGCTTGTGCGACGCTGCTGGCGGTCAAAGTTGATGTCGGTGTTGCGCGTCAGGCGCTCCACCGGGGAGGCGATCACCCAGCCAACGGTGGCGTTATTCACTTTAATCGCCCGCCGGGTACCGTCCGGCGGTATCGGCGCGCGCGGCCCAACCAGGGGGCGCATATCCTGGTCGATTACCCAGAACTGGGTGCGCCAGCCGTGCGGCGGCATGCCCGGGCCCGGACGATCGTCGCCGGTATCGTGCTCCAGCGAGCGCAGGATCTGGAAAATAAAGCGATCATTGTTGCGCAGAAAACGCCAGTTGCCGTGCTGGGCGTACTGTTCACTCAGCGCATCGCTCAGGCCCTGCAAACGCTGCTCATTGCCATGCTTGATGTAATCAATAAAGCCGCGCTCGAAGCTGACCCGCACCGCCCAGTGCATGGTGATCAGCAGGACGATACAGGTGGCGAAGATCGCTACAAAGAGCTTGCCGGTAATACCCGGACGCCAGAATTTCATGAGCCACTCCTTTTGCCGCGCCTAATCACGACGTTCTTGCTGGTATCATCCGGCACTCTGGCGAAGATGAAAGCGGGCAGGGCGATGATGATCGCCATGCTGAGGTAGGTATACATAAAGACCTGATGCGCCACCGGCGTGTCGACGCTGAGGTGGTGCTGACCGTACATCCCGAGCAGTAACCCCGCAATAGTCACGCCCACGCTCATGGAGAGCTGCATCACCATCGACAGCAGGCTGTTGCCGCTGCTCGCCAGATCGTCCGGCAGGTCTTTCAGGGTCAGGGTATTCATCGACGAGAAGCGCATGGAGTTGATGATCCCCTGGCAGAACAGCACCAGCGGCAGGACGTAGTACCAGCCCATCAGCGCCACGGCCATAAACAGCAGGCTCACCAGCGCCAGCCCTAGCGTGGCGGCCACCAGCACGCGTCGATAGCCAAAGCGGTTCACCACCTGCACCACAATGCGCTTCATTCCCATGCTGCCGAGCACCATCGGGATCATCATCAGGCCCGCGTGGAATGGTGAAAAACCCATGCCAATTTGCAGAAAAACGGGCGTCATAAACGGCAGCATCCCGCTGCCGATGCGTCCGGCGAAGCTGCCAGACAGGCCCAGACGGTAAGTGGGGTTTTTAAACAACGCCAGGCTGAACAGCGCCTTGTCGTTTCCTCTGGCGTGCCACAGATACCACAGTATGGCGGTAACACCGAGCGCGATTAGGAGCCCGAGCGTCAGGGGCGAAATCCCCAGTCCTTTTTGCCCGTCGAGCGCCAGGGTAAGCGTGGCCATACCCGCCGCCAGCAGGATAAAGCCAAAGAAATCAAAGCGCCGGGTCTGCATTTTGTAGTTCGGCATCAGCGCCAGGGTAGCAATCGCGCCGATGATGCCTACCGGGAGGTTGATTAAGAAGATCCAGTGCCAGGAGGCGTACTCCACCAGCATACCGCCCAGCGCCGGACCCAGCAGCGGCCCCACCTGACCGGGCAGGGTGACAAAGGTCATCGCCGCCATGTACTGCTCGCGCGGCACAATCTTCATCACCGTTAACCGCCCGACGGGCACCATCATCGCCCCGCCGATGCCCTGCAGCACGCGCGCCATGACCAGCTGGTCGAGGGTATTGGCCTGCGCGCAAAACAGCGAGCCGATGGTAAACAGCACGATGGCGGTAAAAAAGATATTCCGCACGCCGACCTTATCGGCCAGCCAGCCGCTGGCGGGCAGCATCACGGCAACCGTCAGCACGTAGGAGACAATCACCATGTGCATATGCAGCGGGCTCTCCCCCAGACTTTTCGCCATGGAGGGGAGGGCGGTGTTGACGATGGTCGTATCCAGCGACTGCATAAAAAAGCCGAAGGCGACTATCCATAATTGCCAGCGAACGTTAGCGGGGAGATCTGTCATCTACTCAGTCACCGTGGTTCTGTTTTTACGCGAAAAGCGCAGCCGCAGGCGGTCGAAGAACAGATAGACCACCGGCGTGGTGTACAGCGTCAGCAGCTGGCTCATCACCAGGCCCCCGACAATGGTGATCCCCAGCGGCTGGCGCAGCTCTGAGCCGTCGCCGCCCGAGATCACCAGCGGCAGCGCGCCAAACAGCGCCGCCAGGGTGGTCATCATGATCGGACGGAAGCGCAGCAGGCAGGCCTGGAAGATGGCCTCTTCCGGCGAGAGGTTGCCGTTGCGCTGGGCGTCCAGCGCGAAGTCCACCATCATGATGGCGTTTTTCTTCACGATGCCGATTAATAGCATGATCCCGATAAGCGCGATAAGGCTGAACGGCGCGCCGAACAGCTCCAGCGCCAGCAGCGCCCCCACGCCCGCCGACGGCAGCGTCGAGAGGATGGTCAGCGGGTGCACGTAGCTCTCATACAGTACGCCCAGCACAATATAGACCGTGGCGATGGCGGCCAGAATCAAAATCACCTGCGAGTTCATTGTCTCCTGGAATACCTGCGCGGTCCCGGCGAAGCTGCCGCGCACGGTGGACGGCACGCCAAGCTGGGTCATCGCGCGATTGATTGCATCGCTGGCCTCAGACAGTGACGAACCGGCGGGCAGGTTAAAGGAGATGGTCGACGCCGCCGAAAGCCCCTGATGGTTCACCGACAGCGGCGCGTTGGCAGGCTGCCAGCTGGCAAAGTACGAGAGCGGAATCGCCTTGCCGTCGTTGTTAATCACAAACATTTTGTCCAGGGCGCTGATGTCCTGGGTGTAGCGCGGGTCAACTTCCATCACCACCTTATACTGGTTCATCGGCTGGTAGATGGTGGAGATCTCGCGCTGGCCGAAGGCGTTGTTCAGCAGGCTATTGGCGGCTTCAACGTTAATGCCCAGACGCGACATGGTTTCGCGGTCGTAGGTCAGGGCCATCTCGGCGCCGTTGTCCTGCTGATCGGAGTTCACGTCCGCCAGTTGGGGAAGGGCGGCCAGCGCCTTGCGGATCTTCGGCTCCCACTCGCGCAGGGCGGCTAAGTCGTCCGAGAGCAACGTGTACTGATAGCTGGCGTTCGCCTGTCGCCCGCCGACGCGGATATCCTGAACGGCCATCAAAAACAGGTTGGCCCCCGGCTCTTTGGCGAGCTTCACCCGCAGGCGGTCTATCACCTGCTGGGCGGTTTCGTTGCGCTCGCCGCGCGGTTTGAGGGTAATAAACATCATCCCGCTGTTGACGCGCGACCCGCCGGTAAAGCCGGTCACGTTATCCACGGCTTTGTCTTCACGAATGATCTTCATAAAGTCCTGCAGCTTGCCGCGCATGGCCTGGAATGAAATGCTCTGGTCCGCCTGAATGCCGCCCATCAGCACGCCGGTGTCCTGCTCCGGGAAGAAAGTTTTCGGGATGGTGATATACATCCACACGTTGAGCACGATGGTGCCTATCAGCACCAGGCCGACCAGTCGGGTATGGTTCAGCACCCACTTCAGCGATTTACCGTAGCCTTCCTGCATTGCCATCAGGAAACGGCCAAAGCCTTTGCGCCGCGGCTGCGAGTGCGGTTTGCTGCGCTTGAGCATCCAGCCGCACATCATTGGCGTCAGCGTTAGGGAGATCGCCAGCGAAATGCCGATCGCGACGGAGAGGGTGACGGCAAACTCGCGCAGCAACCGGCCCGGCAGCCCGCCCATCAGCAGCAGCGGCAGGAACACCGCCACCAGCGACAGGCTCATGGAGAGCACCGTAAACCCCACCTCGCGCGTGCCCTGCAACGCAGCCTGCAGCGGCTTCACGCCCGCTTCCAGATGGCGGGAAATGTTCTCCAGCACCACGATGGCGTCATCCACTACGAAGCCCGTCGCAATCGTCAGGGCCATCAGCGACAGGTTGTTGAGGCTAAACCCGCACAGATACATGGCGGCAAAGGTACCGATCAGCGAGACCGGCACGGCCACCGCCGGGATCAGCGTCGCGCGGCCAGAGCGCAGGAACAGGAAGACCACCAGGATCACCAGCGCGACGGAGATCACCAGCGTTTGCTCCACCTCTTCCAGCGAGGCGCGAATGGTCGGGGAGCGATCCTGGGCAATTTGCAGATCGATTGCTGCCGGAATGGTCTCCTGCAGGTCCGGAAGACGGGCGCGAATGCTGTTCACCGTCTCAATAATGTTGGCCTCCGGCAGCTTGCGGATCATCAGCAGAATCGCCGGTTTGGCGTTGGTCATCCCGGCGTTGCGCACGTCCTGCACCGAGTCGGTGACGCTGGCCACGTCGCTTAAGCGCACCGCCGCGCCGTTGTTATAGTGAATGATGAGCGGTTGATATTCCGCCGCGGTTTTCAGCTCGTCGTTGGTGTGGATCTGCCAGCGGTGGCTGTTGTCCTCAATCGCCCCCTGCGGTTTACGCACGTTGGCGTTGCTGATGGCGGAGCGCACGTCGTCCAGCGACACGCCCTGGTTGAATAACGCCTGCGGGTTTAACCCCACGCGCACGGCGGGCAGGGAACTCCCGCCGACGCTCACGTCGCCGACGCCGTTAATTTGTGAGATTGTCTGCGCCAGTTGGGTAGACGCAAAGTCGTAAAGCTGCCCCTGCGAGTACGTATCCGAGGTCAGCGTCAGGATCATGATCGGCGCGTCGGACGGGTTGGCCTTGCGGTAGGTAGGACGGCTCGGCATCCCGCTCGGCAGCAGGCTCTGTGCGGCGTTGATGGCCGCCTGCACGTCGCGCGCCGCGCCGTTGATATCCCGGTCGAAGCTGAACTCCAGAATGATGCGCGTGCTGCCCAGCGAGCTGCTGGAGGTCATCTCGTTGACCCCCGCAATCCGCCCGAGCGAACGCTCCAGCGGCGTGGCAACGGACGAGGCCATGGTTTCCGGCGAGGCGCCCGGCAGCGAGGCGCTGACCATGATCACCGGGAAATCCACCTGCGGCAGCGGCGCCACCGGCAGCAGCCGGAAGCCCAGAACGCCGCAGAGGGTAATGGCGAGCGAGATTAAAATCGTCGCCACCGGGCGATAAATGAAGAGGGCGAAAAACTTCACTTATGCCTCCTCTTCACGTTTCGGGAAGCGGCTTTTGGTCCACAGCGCCAGGCGGTCAAACAGCAGGTAGATCACCGGCGTGGTGAACAGCGTCAGCACCTGGCTCACCAGCAGACCGCCGACCATGCCGATACCCAGCGGACGGCGCAGCTCCGCGCCGACGCCAGTGCTCAGCATCAGCGGCAGCGCACCCAGCAGGGCGGCCAGCGTGGTCATCAGGATCGGACGAAAACGCAGCAGGCAGGCCTGGAAAATCGCATCGCGCGGCGACATGCCCTGCTCGCGCTCGGCGGCCAGGGCAAAGTCGATCATCATGATGGCGTTTTTCTTCACGATGCCGATAAGCAGGATGATGCCGATGATGGCAATCACGTCCAGCTCGCTGCCCGCCAGCATTAATGCCAGCAGTGCCCCCACGCCCGCCGTCGGCAGGGTAGAAAGGATGGTGATTGGGTGGATAAAGCTTTCATACAGCACGCCGAGCACGATGTACATCGCCACGACCGCCGCCACGATCAACCAGATGGTGTTGCCCAGCGCGGCCTGAAACGCCAGGGTGCTGCCCTGGAACTGGGTCTGAATGTCGGACGGGAAGCTGAGCTCTTTTTCAGCCGCCTGAATGGCCTCCACCGCTTCACCCAGAGAGTAATTGTCCGGCACGTTAAAGGAGATGGTGGTGGACGGGAACTGATCCAGATGGTTAATCGACAGCGGGGTATAGCGTTCTTCCACCGTGGCGATAGCGCTCAGCGGCACAATGCCGCCGTCTTTGCTTGTCAGGCGCACCGAGTCCAGCCCCGCCAGGCCGGGCGTGTTCTCGGTGTTGTGCTCCAGCACCACGCGATACTGGTTGGCCTGGGTATAGATGGTGGAGATCAGGCGCTGACCGAAGGCGTTGTACAGGGCGTTGTCCACATCCGACATGGTAATGCCCAGACGGCTCGCGGTATCGCGGTTGACGTTCACATACGCCGCCAGCCCTTTGTCCTGCCAGTCGCTGCTGACGTCGGCGAGCTGCGGCAGCGTGTTAAGCTTATTCACCAGCTGCGGTACCCAGGTGCTGAGGGCATCCAGCGTGGTGGCCTGCAGCGTGAACTGGTACTGCGTGCGGCTGACCTGGGTATCGATGGTCAAATCCTGAATCGGCTGCAGGTAAAGCTCAACGCCCGGCACGCGGGCCACGGCGTTTTGCAGCCGCTCAATGACGGCGTTGACGCGATCGTCACGCTCATCCAGCGGCTTGAGGTTGATCTGCAGACGCGCGCTGTTCAGCGACGGGTTGGTACCGTCCACGCCGACGTAGGCGGTCAGGCTCTCGACCGCCGGATCCTTCATGATGATGTCAGACACCTGCTGCTGGCGCTGCGCCATATTGGCGAAGGAGACCGACTGTGGGGCCTGAAGCGTGCCCTGAATAATGCCGTTGTCCTGGATCGGGAAGAAGCCTTTCGGAATGAAAATCCACAGCATCACGCTGAGCGCCAGCGTGCCGAGCGCCACGCCGAGCGTGGCCCACGGGTGGTTGAGGACTTTCGCCAGCACGCGACCGTAGGCGGCAATAATGCGCTCGAACATGCGCTCGGAGGCGCGCGAGAAGCGGTTTTGCTTGCGCAGTGACGCATGGCTCAGCATGCGGGCGCACATCATCGGCGTCAGGGTCAGCGACACCACGGCGGAGATCAGAATGGCGACCGCAAGCGTCACGGCAAACTCGCGGAAAAGACGCCCGACGATATCGCCCATAAACAGCAGCGGGATCAGCACCGCAATCAGCGAGAAGGTCAGCGAGATAATGGTAAAGCCGATTTCTCCTGCGCCTTTCAGCGCGGCGGCCAGCGGTTTCTCACCTTTCTCGATATAGCGCGAGATGTTCTCGATGACGACGATAGCGTCATCCACCACGAACCCGGTGGCGATGGTGAGCGCCATCAGCGTCAGGTTGTTGATCGAAAAATCGATGAACACCATCACCGCAAAGGTGCCGACCAGCGAGAGCGGTACGGCGACGGCGGGGATGATGGTCGCCGGGACGTTACGCAGGAACAGATAGATAATCATCACCACCAGCGCAATCGCCAGCATCAGCTCGAACTGGGTGTCGGTGACCGACGCGCGAATGTTCGTGGTACGGTCGGAAAGCACCTTCACGCTGACCGATTTCGGCAGGCTTTCGATCAGCTGCGGCAGCATGGTGCGGATGCTGTCGGCGGTTTCGATGATGTTGGCACCCGGCTGGCGCTGCACGTTCATCACGATCGCCTGCTGCTTGTTGGCCCATGCCCCCAGCCAGCTGTTCTCCGCGCCTTGTTCTACGGTCGCCACGTCGCCCAGACGCACTGGCGCGCCGTTCTGGTAGGCGATAATTAGCTGACGATATTCGTCGGCGGACTGCATCTGGTCGTTGGCGGAGAGCGTCACGGCGCGGGTTGGGCCGTCCAGCGAGCCCTTCGCCGAGTTGACGTTGGCATTGCTGATGGCGCTGCGGATGGTTTCGCTGGTGAGCCCCAGCGCGGCAATGGCCTGCGCGTTCAGCTTGACGCGCACCGCCGGGCGCTGGCCGCCCGCGAGGGTGACGAGGCCAACGCCGGACACCTGAGAAATTTTCTGCGCCACGCGCGTTTCGACCATGTCTTCGACCTGGGTCATCGGCATGGCGGAGGAGGTGACGGCAAGCGTCATGATCGGCGGATCCGCCGGGTTCACCTTGCTGTAGACCGGTGGGTTAGGCAGGTCTGACGGCAGCAGGTTGGTAGCGGCGTTGATGGCGGCCTGCACCTCCTGCTCGGCGACGTCCAGCGACAGCGTCAGCTGGAACTGCAGCGTCACGACGGATGCCCCGCCAGAACTCTGGGAGGACATCTGTTTTAGCCCCGACATCTGGCCGAACTGGCGCTCCAGCGGGGCGGTAATGGCGGAGGTCACCACGTCCGGGCTGGCGCCCGGATACAGCGTCACCACCTGAATGGTGGGGTAATCCACCTCCGGCAGCGCCGACACGGGCAGGAATCGGTAGCCGATAATCCCGGCGAGCAGGATCGCCACCATCAGCAGCGTGGTGGCGACAGGACGGAGGATAAACAGGCGTGACGGCCCACCTGTAGAGCCTGGGGGCATAACCTGCATCAGGATTTCTCTCCCTGTTTCGCAGGTTCAACCACTTCCACTTTGGCCCCTTCGGTCAGACGGTCAATGCCGTCGGTGACCACGCGGTCGCCTGCGGAAAGGCCTGCGCTGATGACCACCGTCTGGCTGTCCTGAATACCGGTTTTCACCAGGTGCTTGCTGACCTTATTGTCGTTGTTCAGCACCCAGACGAAGTTACCTTCGTTGCCCATCTGCAGCGCAGCGGTGGGGATCACCACCGCGTTCTCTTCGGTCGCTACCAGCATGCGCGCATTGACGAACTGGTTCGGGAAGAGGGCATCGTCCTGGTTATTAAAGCGCGCCTTCAGCTTGATGGTGCCGGTGGTGGTGTCGATCTGGTTGTCCAGACTGAGCAGCGAACCTTCGCTCAGCTTCAGCTTGTTGGTGCGGTCCCAGGCTTCCACGACCAGGCCTTTACCGGCTTTTTGCGCCTGCATGACGGTCGCGATATCGCTTTCCGGCAGGGTAAAGACTAAATCAATCGGGTGGGTTTGGGTGATCACCACGATGCCCGTGGTGTCGCCGCTGGAGATCTGGTTGCCGATATCGACCTGCTTCAGGCCAACGCGGCCGTCAATCGGCGCGGTGATGCGGCTCCAGTCCAGCTGCAGCTGGGCGCTGGCCACCGCGGCTTCGTCGGCTTTGATAGTGCCCTGCGTTTCGCTCACCAGCGACTGCTGGGTGTCCAGTTCCTGACGCGAAACGAGGTTGGTTTTCACCAGTTGCTGATAGCGCGCTAAATCACGCTGGGCATTGGCGAGCGTGGCTTTATCTTTCGCGAGCTGACCCTGCGCCTGGGCGAGGGTGACCTTAAACTGGCTCGGGTCGATTTCCGCCAGCAGGTCGCCCGCTTTCACCTGCTGACCTTCCTGGAAGTGGATCGCGATGAGCTGGCCGTCGACGCGGCTGCGCACCGTGGCGGTGTTGGCGGCGGTAATGGTCCCGAGACCTGTGAGATAGCGAGGAACGGTTTTATTCACCGCCGTCGCCGCCTGGACCGGCGCCAGCGCGCTGCCGCGCATGCCGTGGCGCCCTCCGCCTGCCGGGCGCTGTGCCTGGCTGGTAGCACCAGCGGGTGCGGCGGAATTCGCGGATTGGCTGTGCCAGTACCAGGCGGCGGCAAGGGCCACCACAATGATGCCAGCGGCGATTGCCCAGCGGGATTTGTTACTGCCTTTCATCGTTATACGTTCTCATCCTGAATACTTCGGGGAATGATACTAGTTTAGGCAGCTAACACAGCGGAAAAATGGAGGAAATATGGAAGACTGTCGGGAATTGTCTGAGTGTTGCCGGGAGGCGCTTCGCTTACCCGGCCTACTTTCCAGGGTTTTGTAGGCCGGGAAAGGCGAAGCCGACACCCGGCACAACCGCACTAGCTAAACATCACCTGCGCCCAGCGCGCCAGCCCTGCGGTAACGGAGCCGAAGTCATCACCACCCGCAATCGGAATGCCCGGCAGCTGTTCCGCCAGCGCTTTCTTGATCAGCGGCGAACGGGCGCTACCGCCGGTCAGGTAAATCACGTCCGGCTTCTCGTTGCCGTTCTCCAGCGCCAGCTGCACCTGCTCCAGAATACGCTGCAGCGGCTGCGCGAGCGCCGTCTCCAGCCCGTCCTGCGAAATCGCGGTGGCCAGATCGTCGCTGATAAACGGCAAGGAGACCGCATGCTCGGTACGATCGGAAAGGGCTATTTTGCTCTCTTCAGCCGTACGCACCACGCGGTAGCTCAGGCGCTGACGCCACACTTTATACAGCAGGGCGACTTTTTCGGCGTCCTGCGCGTCACGCACCAGATCGTTAAGGAAGCGGCCGTTCGCGGTGCTGTAAAAATCACTCTGCGCAGGCACATCGTTGATGGCAATCGCGTTCCACCACGGCAGGATCGGCAGGGCGATGCCTTTTTCGGTTTGCCCCCCCATGCCGAGCAGCGGCATCAGGCTCTTGAAGGCCAGGGCGATATCCAGATCGTTACCGCCCACGCGGCAGCCGCTGTGCCCGAGCAGGCTGTTTTCACGATCGCGACGGTTATGCCACTGCGGCCCCATCAGCAGCAGCGAGCAGTCCGTCGTGCCCCCGCCGATGTCGACGACCAGCACGCGCTTTTCTTCCGTCAGGGTGGCTTCGAAGTCCAGCCCTGCGGCAACGGGCTCATACTGGAATACCACGTCGCGAAAGCCTGCGCGGTGCGCCGCGCGTTCCAGGATCCCCTGCGCCTGTTGGTTGGCCTCGTCGCCGCCCAGCCCCTGGAAGTTGATCGGACGGCCAATCACCGCCTGGGTAATCGCCTCTGGGACCTGCGTCTGCGCCTGGTTGCGGATGTGCAGCATCATCGCACACACCAGGTCTTCGAACAGCGCGACCTGCTGCGGCTTCAGGCCGCTGGCGCCGAGGAAGGATTTTGGCGACTTAACGAAATAGACCTCTTCGGGATCTTCAATGTAGTGTCCGAGCGAGGAGAGGCCGAACTGCACGCTGGACGGCGTAACGTCGATATCTTCCTCGCGGTTAAAACTGACCGCCCGACGCAGCAGCGCCTGGGTCTCCGCCGCCATGGCCGGAACCTGATGGTGGCGAAACAGCCATTCGCTCACCGCTTCACGCGTCGGTGCGCAGAGCATTGACGGCAGTAGCGTGCTCTCTTTTTCCATTTTCAGGAGCCGTGGCTGCCCGTTTTGCATAATCGCAACCGAGCAGTTTGCCGTACCGTAGTCAAATCCAATAAACACGATGAATCCCCATGCCGGTGAGAAGGGGCGAGACTTTAACGAAATGTCTGCATGGCGACAACAGGAATATGAAAGCAAGGCAAAACAGGGTCTTTACGTTTATGCTGATAACACTAAAAAAGGAGCAATGATGTATACCCTCACCTGGCTTCCCCCTTATGACTGGCAGTGGATGTTTGGTTTTCTTGGCGCGCGCGCGGTAACGGGCATTGAAACCGTCACCAACGATTACTATGAGCGCAGTTTTGCCTACGAGGGGCATCAGGGGATTTTCCGCGTGACGCCGGATATCGCAACACACACGCTGACCGTGACCCTCAGCCCGGGGTTAATTCCGGTGGCACAGCCGTGCCTTGAGCGCATCGAACGCCTGTTCGATCTCCACTGTAACCCGCAGCAAATAGCAGAAACGCTGGGCGAACTCGGTGCTGCAAGGCCGGGCTTGCGTTTGCCGGGAGCGATGGACGCGTACGAGCAGGGCGTCCGGGCAATTCTCGGACAGCTGGTGAGCGTGGCGATGGCGGCGAAGCTGGCGTCGCGCGTGGTGGCGCTGTGCGGTGAACCCGTTGCGGATTGCCCTGGCTATCTCTGCTTTCCCACGCCGGAAGCGCTGGCGGCAGTGGACCCGCTGGCGCTGAAAGCGTTGGGCATGCCGGTAAAGCGCGCGGAGTCGCTGATTCATCTGGCGCAGTCGGTTATCGACGGAACGTTTCCGCTTTTCCCGCCCGCGAATATGGAAGAGGGGATGAAGGCGTTACAGCAGCGGCCGGGGATAGGGCGCTGGACGGCAAATTATCTGGCCCTGCGCGGCTGGCAGGCGAAAGATGTGTTTCTGCCGGATGATTACCTGATTAAACAGCGCTTCGCCGGAATGACGCCCGCGCAAATTCGTCGTCATGCCGAACGCTGGAAGCCGTGGCGCTCCTACGCACTGCTGCATATCTGGTATACCGACGGCTGGGCACCGTCAGTTGATCGCGAAATAACTGGTGTTGAGAAGAAGATCTAATGGCTTCGGCTCGGCGATGGTGTCACCAAAGATAAAATCGATGCCGATACCGGAGAGCGTATCCATCATGATGGGCTGGTTACAGGGGCCTGCAATGGTTTTCATTCCCAGACGCTGGGCGTGGCCCTGAACAATGGTCACCATCATCTCATCCATCAGATTGCCGTACACGTTGGTTACTACCTCCGCATCCAGCATCAGATAGTCGGCCATGTTCGCGGTCAGGTGGGTAAAGACGTTCATATCGCGTCCCACCTGGCTAAAGATCACGCGGCAGCCCGCCTGACGAAGCTTTTGCAGACCCCGATGCAGGTTCTTATCCGGATTGCACACCACATCGGCAGAGATAACCAGATGCAGCAGACGGCCCGGCATCGGGCTTTTATCCAGCAGGTCGAGCAGTTCATCGACCAGCGTCACGCTGGCTAAACCGGCCTCTGAGAGCGGCAGCGCCACACCCATGCCTTTACTGGCGATCTGGGCGGCTGAGGTGCGGAAAAACTCGCTAAAGATCCGCCTGTCGAGGGCATGAAGAAGCTCTGGCTCGGCCAGGCCCGAGCGGAAGGCATGCTCTTCCTGAACTTCGCCCTGGCTGGTCCACAGGCGTAACGACAGCAGCCAGAAATTACTGCTCTCAGGGATGCGCGGTGAGGCGACGCTGCGGGCAATCATCATCAGATGATTGTCTTTAATCATGTGCCACTGTTCATCAAGCGACATCATGCTGCGCGTGTGGTGATCCCGCTCCTGCTGGGGTTCGTAAACCGTCACCATGCCGCGCCCGCTGTTTTTTGAGGCATAACAGGCAATGTCCGCTTGCGACATGATCTCCGAGGCCTGATGGTTATTTTCATCAATCAGCGTGATGCCGGCGCTGGCGCCGATCCGGTGCAGGCGGCCTTCCCACATAAAGTGATAGTCGTTGATGGCATGAATCAGGCGACCGGCGATATAGCGCGCGCTTTCCAGGTTGCAGTCCGGCAACAGTAAGCCGAACTCGTCCCCGCCCAGACGCGCCAGCACGTCGCTGGAGCGAAGCATGGTCAACATCAGGGAAGCCAGTTCCCGCAGCAGGGCATCGCCCGCCGCGTGGCCTGCCGTATCGTTGACGGCTTTGAAGCGATCGAGGTCGATAAACACCAGGGCATGGCGCTGGCGTGTTTCGCGAACGGTCTGCAGGAGCCGTTTGAGATGGTTTTCGAAGCTAACCCGGTTAGCCAGATGGGTCAGGGCATCGTGGGAGGCGCTGTAGCTGAGCTGGCGCAGCATTTTGCGCGACTCGGTCACGTCCTGAATCACGATCACCGAGCCGATATTCTGTCCATCCAGCGTGCTGAGCGGCGTAATGCTGTAGTGGATATCAAAATTGCCGCCGGTACGGCAGTTCAGCACCACGTCCTGATCGATATCGGAACGGGACATATCGCCACTGTGAATATTCTCCATCAGCGGCCCTTTTTCACCAAAGGTGATGTGTAACACCTTCAGGATCGGCTGACCAATAGCTTCGGTCTGCAGCCAGCCGCTCATTTTCTCGGCGACAGGGTTCATAAAGGTGACGTTCATGTTGATATCGGTGCACAGCACCGCTTCACCGATGGAGTCAAGGGTAATGTGCAGACGCTCTTTTTCCTGGAAAAGCGCCTCGTTAAGCTGCTTAACCTCGGTCATGTCCATGTTGATGCCGAGCAGCCGTTCGACTTCCCCCTGCTTATTGAGCACCCGGTTCGCCAGGGAGCGAATATGACGCACGCCTTCCTTCACGCGAATGCGGAATTCCAGCTTAAACGGCAGACGGGAAATCAGAGAGTCCCGCAGCACCTTCTCTGCGTGGGCGCGATCTTCCGGCAGCATCGTGTCGTGCCATAGCTGCCAGGTGGGCTTGATGTGCGGCGGAATTTCATACAGCTCAAACATCCGCTTATCCCAGCTAATAACGTCGGGTTCCAGATCCCACTCCCAGATGCCGATGCCCCCTGCTTCGTTTGCCAGGGTGATGCGCTCCATCAGGCGTTTATTGACCCACTCTGTCTGCTTCAGGTCGTTAATGTCTTCAATCTGGGCGATAAAATAGAGCGGCGAGCCGTCGGCATGGCGCACCACGGAGACGGCAAGAAGCGCCCAGACCACTTCCCCATCGCGCGTGTAATAGCGCTTTTCGAGGGTATAGGTATTGATGTCGCCGTTAATGAGCTGTTCGAGCTGCTCCAGGTCGGTATTCAGATCTTCCGGCCAGGTAAGCTGCTGGAAGGTCAGCGACTGGAGCTCCGTCTGGCTGTAGCCGAGGAAATTGCACAGCGCCTTGTTCGCCTGAAGCCATTTCCCTTCGATGCTGACCAGCGCCATACCGATGGCAGAGTATTCCATTGCGTTACGAAAACGCTCTTCGCTTTCGGTGATGTGTTTGCGCTCGGCGCGGAAGGCGTACATCACCATGGTCATCACGTTAGCGGGCAGGAGCAGCATCAGGAACGGCAGCCAGGGGGCGTTCAGCATCGGCCCGGCGTGCTGGGTGGTCAGCGCCAGAGGGTTGCGGGCAATCATCAGCGACACAACCATCACGGTGACCAGAAACACCATGAACGCTTCCATCCGCGGCAGGCGCACGGCGCTCCACATCAGCAGAACGATCACGCAGGTGAAGGGCCACGGCAGCCAGGTGATGGCTGCCCAACTGAGGGCTAACGTCACGGCCAGCGTGGTCAGCGTTTCCAGCAGCAATCGCGGATCGCGGTGGCGCAGCAGATAATGCGGCTTAAACAACAGCCCTAGCGGCACCAGCGCCAGCGCGCCAATCGCTTCTGACAACACCCAGACGAAGAAATTACGCAGTGGCTCTGGGCCGGGGGCCAGCAGGGTCACCAGAATACCGCCTACCAGCGGCGGCACCAGCGCGCTGCCGATGGCCACGCGGAGCCAGTCGTTCAGATTCTGCAGCGGGTTGTACCACGGGAGCAATCTGCGCAATAACAGCGCGCCGATAACGGCCTCAATGATGTTAACAGAAGGGTAGAGGAGGCTGACCGATCCCCAGGAGAACAGCATCCACGAGGCCAGAATATTGCCGAACGAACAGGCCAGGGCAATGCCCGGCCACATTTTTCCAGCATGACGATAAAACGCCACCATCATAATGGCGGTGGGGAACCAGAGCGGGGCCAGCAGGGTGCCGAAGCGGGTGAGTTCCAGCGAAAATAAGGTAAAGATAAAGGTGACCAGGCCCAGACAGACAAGTCGTGTTAAAGGATGTGGGGTGGTCACCAAAACCCGCTGGTATTGTTTATTCATTACCGCTTTATCCAGAGACGCCATGCCGTCAGGGAAGATGTCCGAACGCGTGAATTTGATAATTTGGTTTATGCTAGTACAAACAATTTACAATTCATATGGTGACCGCTCAGAATTTGACACCACAGACTTATTAAATACTTACTCCGTTAAAAAAAACGGTGAAACGGTGAAAAAGTGGTCATTTAAATTTCATTCAGGGAATAAGTTGTCACTTTTCGGCCAGTCTCGCAGAACCTGTGCATTCGACTGGTATCACGCCCGCGAAATCCCTATAATTGCCGCGTTTGACGCTCCGGCGTCGTCCTTCCTTAACATCCAGGTTAATCAGGTCGCTAAATTTATGACTGATAAGTCTCATCAGTGCGTCATTATAGGCATCGCCGGCGCATCGGCTTCAGGTAAAAGTCTAATTGCCAGTACGCTTTATCGCGAACTGCGTGAACAAGTAGGTGATGAGCATATCGGCGTCATTCCCGAAGACAGCTATTACAAAGATCAATCCCATCTGTCGATGGAAGAGCGCGTTAAAACGAACTATGACCACCCCAATGCAATGGATCACAGCCTGCTGTTCCAGCATTTAGAAGCGCTTAAGAGCGGCCAGGCGATCGAACTGCCCGTTTACAGTTATGTCGAACATACCCGCACCCAGGAAACGATCCGCATCGAGCCGAAAAAGGTCATTATCCTTGAAGGCATCCTGCTGTTGACCGATGCCCGCCTGCGTGAATCCATGAACTTCTCGATTTTCGTCGATACCCCGCTGGATATTTGCCTGATGCGCCGCATCAAGCGTGACGTTAATGAACGCGGCCGTTCAATGGACTCCGTGATGGCGCAATACCAGAAAACGGTCCGCCCAATGTTCCTGCAGTTTATTGAACCCTCCAAACAATACGCCGATATTATCGTGCCGCGCGGGGGTAAAAACCGCATTGCGATCGATATCTTAAAAGCGAAAATCAGCCAGTTTTTTGAATAAGCCGCGTGAATTGTGTACCGTTCAGAGATAACCTGGTTTTACCCTGAGCGCTTACCGACTCAGGGTACGTTGCATGAAAGGAGAAAGAGGCGTGCGTCTTTGTGATCGCGATATAGAAGCCTGGCTGGATGAAGGCCGTTTGTCTATTACCCCGCGTCCACCTGTTGAACGTATCAATGGGGTGACCGTTGATGTCCGGTTGGGGAATAAATTCCGCACCTTTAGCGGCCATACCGCACCGTTCATCGACCTCAGCGGTCCGAAGGACGAAGTCAGCGCCGCGCTCGATCGCGTGATGAGTGATGAAATCGTTATCGACGACGGCGAAGCCTTTTATCTGCATCCGGGTGAACTGGCGCTGGCGGTCACATTTGAATCCGTCACCCTGCCTGCGGACCTCGTCGGCTGGCTTGATGGCCGCTCTTCGCTGGCGCGACTGGGGCTGATGGTCCACGTGACCGCGCACCGTATCGATCCAGGCTGGTCAGGACGTATCGTGCTGGAATTCTTCAATGCCGGTAAATTGCCGCTGGCGCTTCGTCCGGGCATGATGATCGGCGCGTTGAGTTTTGAACCGCTGTCAGGCCCGGCAGACAGGCCGTATAACCGCCGCCAGGACGCAAAATATCGCGACCAGCAGGGTGCGGTTGCCAGCCGTATTGATAAAGACTGATCGTTAGTCCATTGAGGATGCCATGAGAAGAGTTCTGACAACGCTGATGATTTTGCTGGTGGTGCTGGTGGCTGGCCTTTCGGCGTTGGTTCTGCTGGTTAACCCCAATGACTTCCGCGCTTACATGGTTCGGCAGGTCGAGGCACGCAGTGGTTATCAACTGAAGCTTGACGGGCCGCTGCGCTGGCACGTCTGGCCGCAGCTCAGTATTCTCTCTGGCCGCATGTCGCTCACGGCGCCGGGGGCATCCCAGCCGCTGGTTTCCGCAGACAACATGCGCCTTGATGTGGCGCTCATCCCGCTCATTTCCCATCAGCTGCAGGTGAATCAGGTGATGCTGAAAGGCGCGGTGATTCAGCTCACCCCGCAAACCGAGGCCGTGCGTGATGCTAACGCGCCGGTGGCACCGCGCGAAAATACCCTGCCTGATGAACCGTCTGATACAGGCTGGTCCTTTGATATTGGCAAACTGAAAGTCGCCGATAGCGTACTGGTTTTCCAGCATGAGCACGAAGAGCAGGTCACCGTTCGCAACATTAACCTGCAGATGGAACAGGATGCGCACCATCTTGCGTCGGTGGAGTTCAGCGGGCGCGTGAACCGCGATCAGCGCGATCTGACCCTGTCGCTGAATGCCAGCGTCAATGCGTCTGACTATCCGCACCAGCTAACGGCCGACATCCAGCAGCTGAACTGGCAGCTGACGGGGGCCGATCTTCCTGCGCAGGGTATTACGGGACAGGGAACGCTGCAGGCCGTTTGGCGCGAGGAACAAAAGCAGATTGAGCTGGATAACCTCAACCTGCAGGCAAATGACAGTAGTCTGAAAGGGCAGGCCAGCGTCACGCTCGAAGAAAAGCCGAAGTGGGTACTGAATCTGCAGTTTGACAAGCTCAACCTGGAAAATCTTTTGCCGCCTCTGCCAGCCAGCGCCACGGACAGCGATGCCACGCAGACGGGGCAAAGCCAGGCAGCGGTATCACGCCCGGTTATTTCGTCGAATCTCGATCAGCCTGACTATAACGCCCTGCGCGGATTCACGGCAGATATTCTGCTGAAAGCCAATAGCCTGCGCTGGCGCGGTATTGATTTTACCGACGTGAGCAGCCAGATGTTTAACCATAATGGTCTGCTGGTGATCTCCGAACTGAGCGGTAAGATGGGCGCAGGGAACCTCTCGCTGCCCGGCACGCTGGATGTCCGTAAAGACGTTGCCAGCGCCGAATTCCAGCCGCGTCTCGATAACGTTGAGATAGGGACCATCCTGACCGCGTTTAACTACCCGATATCCCTGACGGGGCAGTTGACGCTGGCCGGTGACTTTTCGGGCACTAAAATTGATGCCGACGCCTTCCGTCGCGAGTGGCAGGGGCAGGCGCATCTTGATCTGAAAAACTCCCGTATGGAAGGGCTCAACTTCCAGCAGCTGGTGCAGCAGGCGGTGGAGCGCAGCAGCGATGTGAAAGCGCAGGATAACTATGACAGCGCCACGCGACTCGACAGCTTCACCACGGACCTGACGCTGGACAACGGACAACTCTCTCTCGACGGAATGCAGGGTACCTCTTCACTCTTATCATTAACGGGCGAGGGTAAGCTGGATCTGGTCAAAGAGACGGCGGACACGCGCTTTAACGTGCGGGTACTTTCCGGCTGGCAGGGAGAAAGTAAGCTCATCGACTTCCTGAAAGAGACGCCGGTCCCATTGAGCGTATACGGCAAATGGCAGGCTCTGAATTATAGCCTTCAGGTGGATCAGATCCTGCGCAAGCATCTGCAGGATGAAGCGAAACGTCGGCTGAGCGGCTGGGCGGATCGTAATAAAGATTCGCAGGACGGCAAGGATGTGAAGAAGCTGCTGGATAAGCTGTGATGCCTGTTGCGCCGGGTGGTGGCTTCGCCTTACCCGGCCTACAAAGCCTGACGCCGTTGCGCCACCCGGCTTTTTTATACCTCAAAATCCAGTTCTTCCTCATCCCGCAGCGGTATCAGCTGAACCTTCTGAACGCGATGGTTTTCAATTTGTAGCGTTTTAAGCAGATAGTCGCCTACCTGAACCTCTTCTCCCGGCTGCGGGATACGCTGCAGATACTCCATCAGCAGACCGGCAATGGTGTGATATTCCCGCTTTTCATCCAGCGGCAGCGGGACATATTGCACCAGATCTTCCAGCGGCATATGGCCGTTTGCCGTCCACGAGCCGTCGGCGTTTTTCTGAATGTCGTGGCGGGCATCAATCTCATCCACCTCGTTTGGCAGGTTGCCGGCAATGGTTTCCATCACGTCGCTGAGCGTGACCAGTCCTTCCACCGACCCAAACTCATCCACCACAAAGGCAAAGTGCGTGCGCGCGTTACGGAACTGCTCAAGGGCGGAAAGCAGCGGTAGCCCCTCAGGGAAGACCAGCGGCTGGCGAACCAGAACGCGGAGATTGAGCGGCTCGCCGTGAAGCTGCTGCTGGAGCAGATCAATGACGTGCACCACGCCCAGCAGCTCCTCTTCCGCTTCCCCGCCGGTCACCACCACGCGTGTGTGCTGGTTTTTATCCAGCAGGGCGCGAATGTGCGCTTCCGGGGCCGTCAGGTCAATATGCTCTATATCATGCCGCGACGTCATAATGCTGCTGACCGTTCGCTGGTTAAGATTGAGCACCCGCTCAATCATTCGTCGTTCCTGCGGGTCAAAGATCTGCCCGTCACTGTGGTCGGCCAGCATGGCGGAGGATTCGGCGTCCAGCTCCGCATCCTCTTTCTTACCGCTTAACAGGCGCATGACCGTTTCTGCCGTACGCTGACGCAGCGTCTGATTTGCGGACAGGAAGCGGCGGCGGTTGAATATCGCCAGCTGGTTAAGCGCTTCAATCATGACGGAGAACCCGATGGCGGCATACAGGTAGCCTTTCGGAATATGGAAGCCAAAACCGTCGGCCACCAGGCTAAAGCCAATCATCAGCAGGAAGCTCAGACAGAGGATCACGATAGTGGGGTGACTGTTCACAAACCGTGTGAGCGCCTTACTGGCCATGACCATCAGCGTGATGGCAATAATGACCGCGGCCATCATCACCGCAAGATGGTCCACCATCCCGACGGCGGTGATCACCGAGTCCAGGGAGAAGACCGCATCCAGCACCACGATTTGCGCGACCACCGGCCAGAATTTTGCCTCGCGGCGCTGGGTCGGGTTCTCGCTGTCTTTGCCTTCCAGCCGCTCGTTGAGTTCCACGGTGGCTTTGAACAGCAGGAACAGGCCGCCGAAGAGCATGATCAGATCGCGGGCGCTAAAGCTCAGACCGTGAATGGAGAACAGTGGCTGAGTGAGCGTGACCAGCCAGGAGATAGAGGCCAGCAGCAGTAACCGCATCACCATCGCCAGCAGCAGACCCGTCACGCGCGCACGGTCGCGCTGGGAAGGGGGCAGTTTTTCAGCGAGGATGGCGATAAAAACCAGATTATCAATCCCGAGCACTAACTCGATGACGACCAGCGTAACCAGCCCGGCCCAGATTGAGGGATCGGCAATCCATTCCATAGTAGTAGCAATACCTTCTGTAACATGACGAATGACACAATTCGATCATGGATAAAGCTGGGGGAAATTGCAATGTCAGTATGAGATTTATCTCAATAATCATTAAATTAATAATACCGGGAATAATAAGTCTAATTCATCAAGAAAGTCTGTATTTATCCGAAATAACAAAATTAAGAAATATCGCATTAAAAGATGTTCAATGATAACGCTGTCAATATAAAGAAATTCTTAAAAATAAACTGCTTTTCTAAACAAATTCTTAAAATTTGGTGTTCGGAACCCGTTTTCTTGCCTGTTTTGAGATTAGCTGTTACAAGATTAATAGCCTGAAAAAGGATATCTTCTGTAACTAGTTGTTGTTTTTTTTTGAGCGACTAACGAAATAGTGCCTGCGTATTATGAATGCTCCATTTATTTCAAATGCAAAAAAATCTGGCGATTTTTCGCCTGCAATTCATCGTGTTATAGCGTATTGGTAGCTGGAAGCCAAGGGCGGTAGCGTGCCTGGATGTGTGTGGATGAGCCATGATTCCGTTGTCAACAGTGACTGGCCAAATAACGTTTTTTTTAGGAATGATGCTAGTTATATTTTTATTTAATTAGCTACATTCTTAATGCATTTTAGATTCACACGTATTTAAATTGCACAGGATAATTACTCTGCCAAAGTGATAAATAATCAATGATGAACTCCAAAATGAAATTGATGCCATTATTGGTGTCTGTGACCTTGATGAGCGGTTGCACTGTCTTTCCCGGCAGCAATATGTCAACAATGGGCAAGGATGTGATCAAGCAACAGGATGCCGATTTTGATCTCGACAAAATGGTGAATGTTTATCCACTTACGCCTCGTCTGGTCGAACAATTACGCCCACGTCCAAACGTTGCCCAGCCGAATATGTCACTGGACCAGGAAATTGCGTCCTACCAGTATCGCGTAGGGCCAGGAGACGTCATTAACGTGACCGTCTGGGACCACCCCGAACTGACCACGCCAGCGGGCCAGTACCGTAGCTCAAGCGACACCGGTAACTGGGTGCAGTCAGATGGCACCATGTTCTATCCCTACATTGGTAAAGTCCATGTGGCAGGGAAAACGCTTGCTGAGATCCGTAGTGATATTACCGGCCGCTTAGCGCAGTACATCGCCGACCCGCAGGTGGACGTTAATATCGCCGCATTCCGCTCGCAAAAAGCCTACATCTCCGGCCAGGTGAACAAATCCGGTCAGCAGGCCATCACCAACGTTCCTCTGACCGTGCTGGATGCCATTAACGCCGCGGGCGGGTTAACCGACGGCGCCGACTGGCGCAACGTGGTACTGACCCACAACGGGAAGGAGCAGCGTATTTCGCTGCAGGCGCTGATGCAAAACGGCGATCTGACCCAGAACCGCCTGCTTTACCCGGGCGACATTCTCTACGTGCCGCGCAATGACGATCTGAAAGTCTTCGTGATGGGTGAAGTGAAGAAACAGAGCACCCTCAAGATGGACTTCAGCGGTATGACCCTGACCGAAGCACTGGGCAATGCTGAAGGTATCGATCTGACGACCTCTAACGCAACCGGCATCTTCGTGATCCGTCCGCTGAAAGGGGAGGGCAGTGCGAAGGGCAAGATTGCCAACATCTACCAGCTGGATATGTCCGATGCGACCTCTCTGGTGATGGCAACGGAGTTCCGTCTCCAGCCTTACGATGTGGTGTATGTCACCACCGCACCGGTTGCCCGCTGGAACCGTCTGATCAACCAGTTGCTGCCAACCATCAGTGGCGTTCGCTACATGACGGATACGGCGCGCGACATTCATACCTGGTAATCCGCGATGTTTAACAAAATTCTGGTGGTATGCGTGGGGAACATTTGCCGTTCCCCCACGGCTGAACGGCTGTTGAAACAGTACCAGCCTGAGTTAACGGTCGAGTCCGCAGGGCTGGGGGCGCTGGTGGGCAAAGGAGCCGATGAGCGCGCAATCAGCGTGGCGCGGGATCATCACCTCTCTCTCGACGGGCATGTCGCCCGCCAGGTCACTGGCCGCATGTGCCGCGAGTATGACCTGATCCTGGCGATGGAAAAACGCCATATTCATGCGCTGTGCGATATCGCTCCGGAGATGCGCGGCAAGGTGATGCTGTTTGGTCACTGGGACAATGAACGCGAAATCCCCGATCCGTATCGCAAAAGCCATGAGGCCTTCGAGGCGGTTTACACCTTACTTGATCAGTCTGCCCAACAGTGGGCGCAGGCACTGAAAGCTCAGCAGGGATAACAATGACAGAAAAAACAAGACCTTCTGCCGCCCCGACTTCGGGCAGTGATGAAATTGATATTGGTCGCCTGGTCGGCACAGTTATCGAAGCAAAGTGGTGGGTGCTGGGCATTACTGCCGTGTTCGCCGCGGCGGCCGTCGTCTACACGCTTTTTGCGACGCCTATCTACAGTGCTGACGCGTTGGTGCAGATTGAACAGAATACCGGCAACTCGCTGGTGCAGGATATCGGCTCCGCGCTGGCGAACAAGCCGCCGGCCTCCGACGCCGAAATTCAGCTGATCCAGTCGCGTCTGGTGCTGGGTAAAACGGTTCATGATCTTGGGCTTGATATCTCCGTCACCAAAAATACCTTCCCGATCTTTGGTGCGGGCTGGGATCGGTTGATGGGCAGAAACAACGACACGGTCAAGGTCACTGACTTTGTGCTGCCAAAAGGGGCCGCCGATCAGACCTTTACCCTGACGGTGCTTGGCCCGAAACAGTACCAGCTGACCAGCGACGCGGGCTTTAGCGCGCGCGGTGAAGTTGGGCAGATGCTCACCAAAGATGGCGTCAGCATGATGGTCAGCGCGATCAATGCCCAGGAGGGCGGTGAATTCACCGTCACGAAATTCTCGACGCTGGGGATGATCAACAATCTGCAAAACAACCTGACCGTCACCGAAAACGGTAAGGATACCGGCGTGCTGAGCATGACCTTTACCGGTGAAGATAAGGATCAGATCCGCGACATCCTGAACAGCATTACCCGCAACTATCTTGAGCAGAACGTCGAGCGTAAGTCGGCTGAAGCGGCGAAAAGCCTGGCCTTCCTCGCGAAACAGCTCCCGGAAGTACGCGGCCGTCTGGATGATGCCGAGAACAAGCTGAACGCCTACCGTCAGGATAAAGACTCCGTTGACCTGCCGCTGGAGGCAAAATCGGTCCTCGATTCGATGGTCAACATTGATGCGCAGCTTAACGAGTTGACCTTCAAAGAGGCGGAGATTTCCAAGCTTTATACCAAACGTCACCCGGCCTACCGCACGCTGCTGGAGAAACGCCGTACGCTGGAAGAAGAGAAAGCGAAGCTCAATGACCGCGTGACAGCGATGCCAAAAACGCAGCAGGAGATCGTGCGTCTGACCCGCGACGTGGAGTCCGGACAGCAGGTTTATATGCAGCTGCTGAACAAGCAGCAGGAGCTGAAAATCACCGAGGCAAGCACCGTGGGTGACGTGCGCATCGTCGACCCGGCCATTACCCAGCCTGGCGTGCTGAAGCCGAAGAAAGCGCTGATCATTCTCGGCAGCATTATTCTCGGCCTGATGCTCTCCATCGTTGGCGTGCTGCTGCGTTCGCTGTTCAACCGTGGTATCGAAAGCCCGCAGGTGCTGGAAGAGAGCGGCATCAACGTCTATGCCAGCATTCCGCTGTCTGAGTGGCAAAAATCCCGTGACAGCGTCAAAACCATCAAAGGCGTCAAGCGTTACAAACAGAGCCAGCTGCTGGCGGTGGGTAACCCAACCGACCTCGCTATCGAAGCGATCCGCAGCCTGCGTACCAGTCTGCACTTTGCCATGATGCAGGCCAAAAACAACGTCCTGATGTTAACTGGTGTTAGCCCGTCAATCGGTAAAACCTTCGTCTGCGCCAACCTGGCGGCGGTGGTCAGCCAGACCAACAAGCGTGTGCTGCTTATCGACTGCGATATGCGCAAGGGCTATACCCACGAACTACTGGGTACCAACAACGTTAACGGTCTGTCGGAAATCCTGCTCGGCAAAGGCGACATTAGCCAGAGCGCGAAACCTACAACGGTGCCGAAATTTGACCTGATCCCACGCGGTCAGGTGCCGCCTAACCCGTCCGAGCTGCTGATGAGCGAACGCTTTACCGAGCTGGTGGAGTGGGCGAGCAAAAATTACGACCTGGTGCTGATCGATACGCCGCCAATTCTGGCCGTGACCGACGCGGCCGTTGTTGGCCGCCATGCGGGTACAACGCTGATGGTGGCGCGTTACGCGGTCAACACCCTGAAAGAGGTGGAAACCAGCCTGAGCCGCTTCGAGCAAAACGGGATCGAGGTGAAAGGGGTGATCCTGAACTCCATCTTCCGCCGCGCGACCGGGTACCAGGATTATGGCTATTACGAGTACGAATATAAATCTGACAGCAAATAAAAATCCCCCTCACCCTAACCCTCTCCCAGAGGGG
Source organism: Enterobacter sp. SGAir0187 (assembly GCF_002952735.2). NCBI lineage: Bacteria > Pseudomonadati > Pseudomonadota > Gammaproteobacteria > Enterobacterales > Enterobacteriaceae > Enterobacter > Enterobacter sp. SGAir0187. Next base: position 4,212,031 of record NZ_CP025034.2, read on the forward strand.
AGAGCAGCTTTCTTCCTCTCCCCCCGGGAGAGGGGCGGGGTGAGGGATAAGGGGAAGACCATGACCACACAACGCCCTTTAGTTTCAATCTATATGCCGACATGGAATCGTCAGCAGCTGGCGATCCGCGCAATCAAGTCGGTGTTACGTCAGGATTACGATAACTGGGAGCTGATCATCGTGGATGACTGCTCTTCCTCGTATGAACAGCTGCAAAAGTTTGTGACTGACCTCAACGACCCGCGGGTGGTCTATACGCATAACGCCATTAATTCCGGCGCATGCGCTGTGCGTAACCAGGCGATTATGCAGGCCAAAGGGCAGTATCTGACCGGCATCGACGACGACGACGAATGGACGCCGAACCGCCTGTCTGTCTTCCTGTCGCATAAAGAGCAGCTGGTCACGCACGCGTTCCTGTATGCCAACGACTATGTTTGTCAGGGCGAGGTGTACTCGCAGCCTGCCAGCCTGCCGCTCTATCCGAAATCACCGTACTCTCGCCGCCTGTTCTACAAGCGCAACATTATTGGTAACCAGGTCTTTACCTGGGCGTGGCGTTTTAAAGAGTGCCTGTTCGATACCGAACTCAAGGCCGCGCAGGATTACGACATCTTCCTGCGGATGGTGGTGGAGTATGGCGAGCCGTGGAAAGTGGAAGAGGCCACGCAGATCCTGCATATCAACCACGGGGAGATGCAAATCACCTCCTCGCCGAAAAAGTTCTCGGGCTACTTCCATTTTTACCGCAAGCACAAGGACAAGTTTGACCGTGCCAGCCGTAAATATCAGCTCTTTACCCTCTATCAGATCCGCAATAAGCGCATGAACTGGCGCACGCTGCTGACGCTGTTGTCCATACGTAACGGCAAGCGCCTGGCTGATGGACTTCGGGGGAAATAATGTTTCTGGAAGATTGCCGCGCTAACAGCTGGAGCCTGCGTCCGTGCTGCATGGTTCTGGCGTACCGCATCGCGCATTTTTGCTCGGTGTGGCGTAAGAAAAATATCCTGAACAACATCTGGGCGGCCCCCGTACTGGTGCTGTACCGCATCATTACCGAATGCTTTTTTGGCTATGAAATTCAGGCCGCTGCCACCATTGGTCGCCGCTTTACCATTCATCACGGCTATGCGGTGGTGATCAACAAGTTCGTGGTCGCCGGGGATGATTTCACCATCCGCCATGGGGTGACCATTGGCAACCGTGGGCCAGACAGCCTGGCCTGCCCGGTCATTGGCAATAACGTCGAGCTGGGCGCGAACGTGGTGATCATTGGTGACATTACGATTGGTAACAACGTCACGATTGGTGCGGGCAGCGTGGTGCTGGACACCATTCCGGATAACGCGCTGGTGGTGGGAGAAAAAGCCCGCGTGAAGGTGATTAAATGAACATTCTGCAATTTAACGTACGCCTCGCAGAAGGCGGAGCGGCAGGGGTGGCGCTGGATCTGCACCAGCGCGCGCTGCAAAAAGGACTTCAGTCTCGTTTTATTTATGGTTATGGCAAGGGCGGCAAGAAAAGCGTCAGTCACGATAACTTCCCGCAGGTGCATAAGCACACGCCGCGCCTGACATCGATTGCCAACATTGCGTTGTTCCGTCTGTTTAACCGCGATCTGTTTGGCAACCTGAATACGCTTTATCGCACGGTGACACGCACTACTGGCCCGGTTGTGCTGCATTTTCACGTGTTGCACAGCTATTGGCTGAATCTGGAAGAGGTGGTGGCGTTTTGTGAGAAGGTGCAGGCCCACAAGCCCGACACCCGCTTCGTCTGGACGCTGCACGATCACTGGAGCGTAACCGGCCGTTGCGCGTTTACCGACGGCTGTGAAGGCTGGAAAAACAATTGCCAGAAATGCCCGACGCTGAGCAACTATCCGCCGGTGAAGGTGGATCGCGCGCACACGCTGGTGACTGGCAAGCGCCAGCTTTTCCGCGACATGCTCTCGCTCGGCTGTACGTTTATCTCCCCGAGCCAGCACGTGGCCGATGCCTTCAACAGTCTGTACGGGGCAGGGCGCTGCCAGATTATTAACAACGGCATCGACGTGGCGACGGAAGCCATTCTCGCCGAGCTGACGCCGGTGGCAGAAACCGTGGGCAAACCGAAAATCGCTATTGTTGCGCATGACCTGCGTTACGACGGGAAAACCAACCAGCAGCTGGTGCGCGACATGATGGCGCTGGGTGACAAAATTGAGCTTCACACCTTCGGCAAATTTTCACCGTTCGAAGGGGCTAACGTAGTGAACCACGGGTTTGAAACCGATAAGCGCAAGCTGATGAGCGCGCTGAATGAAATGGATGCGCTGGTATTCAGCTCCCGCGTGGATAACTACCCGCTGATCCTCTGTGAAGCGCTCTCCATCGGCGTGCCGGTGATTGCCACCCACAGCGATGCGGCACGCGAAGTGCTGGAAAAATCGGGTGGGAAAACTTTTGCGGAGCAGGAAGTCCTGCCGCTGGTGCAGCTGCCGAAGGCGCAGATCGCTCAGGCCGTTTTTGGCACTGACCTGGAATCGTTCCGCAACCGCAGCCGCAAGGCCTACAGTGGACAACAGATGCTGGAGGAGTATGTCTCGTTCTATCAGAATCTGTAGTTATCTGCTGCTTCCGCTGATCTATCTGCTGGTCAACGTCAAAATTGCCCAGCTCGGCGAAAGCTTCCCGATAACCATCGTCACCTTCTTGCCCGTTCTGCTTCTGCTGTATGTCGATAAAATCAACCTGAAGAAGCTGATGATTGCCTTAGGGTTGGGCACGGGCCTGACGCTGTTTAACTACATCTTTGGCCAGTCGCTGGATGCCAGTAAATACGTCACCTCGACCATGCTGTTTGTTTATATCGTTATTATTATCGGAATGGTCTGGAGTATTCGCTTCAAAACGATTTCTCCGCACAATTATCGGAAAATCCTCAGGTTCTTTTATATTGCCGTTGCGTTAATTGTTATGCTTGCTGCTATGGAGATGGCGCAAATTATTCTCACCGGTGGCAGCAGCCTGATGGAGATAATTTCGAAATATCTCATTTACAGCAACAGCTATGTATTGAACTTCATCAAGTTCGGTGGGAAGCGTACCACGGCCCTCTATTTTGAACCGGCGTTTTTCGCTTTGGCGTTAATCTCAATTTGGCTCAGTATCAAACAGTTTGGTATCAAAACACCTAAGACCGATGCTATGATTCTTGCAGGAATCGTTCTGTCTGGATCGTTCTCAGGGGTAATGACATTTATCCTGTTTTACCTGCTGGAATGGGCGTTTCAGTACCTGAACAAAGATGCGATTAAGAAAAAACTGCCGCTGGCGATTATCTCCCTGACGGTATTTATGGTGGGCGTGATATTTGCCTTCCCGTACATCTCAGAACGTCTGGGTGATTTGGGAACGGAAGGATCCTCGTCCTATTATCGCATCATTGGACCACTGGTGATGGTGGGTTATTCCTTAACCCATATTGATGGGGTAGTAAGATTCGGCTCACTTTACGAATATGTTGCATCATTCGGAATCTTTAACGGTGCGGATGTCGGTAAAACCATAGACAATGGTCTGTATCTATTAATTATTTATTTTTCGTGGTTCGCCGTACTGTTGACGCTGTGGTATCTGTTTAAAGTTTTCAAAATGATGATTAACGCGTTTGGTGATAACCAGAACTTTCGCGTGCAGCTTTATCTGTTTACGCCGGTGTCGCTGTTTTTTACCGGGTCAATATTTAGCCCGGAATATGCTTTCTTGATTGTCTGTCCGTTTATTCTGCGCAAAGCGCTTAATATTACGCACGTATGACGAAATGAGGTGATTTATGTTTCTTAGCGTCATTACTGTCGCTTTTCGTAATTACGAAGGGGTGGTAAAAACCTGGCGCTCGCTGCGCAATCTGGCGCGCGATCCAAGCCTCACCTTTGAGTGGATTGTGGTCGACGGCGGCTCGAACGATGGCACGGTAGAGTTTCTGGAAAAACTCAACGGTGAGTTCAACTTACGCTACATCAGCGAGAAAGATAAAGGCATCTACGATGCAATGAACAAAGGCATTAACATGGCGCAAGGCCGTTATGCCATCTTCCTGAATTCGGGCGATATTTTCCATGACGACGTGGCGCTGTTTGCCCGTCAGCTGGCGCGCCAGAAAGAGGACGCCATGTATATTGGCGATGCGCTGCTTGATTTTGGCGACGGACATAAAGTGTGCCGCAGCGCGAAGCCGGGCTGGTATATCTACCATAGCTTACCGGCCAGCCATCAGGCCATTTTCTTCCCGGTAAAAGGCCTGAAAAAACAGCCTTACGATTTGCAGTATAAAGTGTCATCCGATTATGCACTGGCTGCCAGCCTGTATAAATCAGGTTACCCGTTCCGTCGAATTAAAGGGCTGGTATCTGAATTCTCAATGGGCGGCGTGTCAACGTCTAATAATCTGGAATTGTGCCAGGATGCCAAAAACGTACAGCGTAAAATATTACGCGTGCCGGCATTCTGGGCGGAATTGTCTTATTTATTACGCGTGCGCACCACGGGTAAAACGAAAGCCTTATATAACAAAGCCTGAATATAAGGAAACGTAATGCAGGATCTGAACGGTTTCTCCGTACCGAAAGGTTTTCGGGGCGCGGGCGGTATTAAAGTGCAGCTGTGGTGGGCGGTTCAGGCCACCTTATTTGCCTGGTCACCGCAAATACTGTACCGCTGGCGAGCATTTTTATTGCGTCTGTTTGGCGCAAAAATAGGAAAAAACGTAGTCATTCGTCCTTCGGTGAAAATTACCTATCCCTGGAAATTAACGCTTGGGGATTACGCCTGGGTAGGGGATGACGCGGTGTTATATACCCTGGGCGAGATTACGATTGGGGCGAATTCGGTGGTTTCACAGAAATGTTATTTGTGCACCGGCAGCCACGACTTTATGAGTCAGCATTTTGATATTACCGCTTCGCCTATTGTGATTGGTGAAAAATGCTGGCTGGCAACGGATGTTTTTGTTGCACCGGGTGTTTCTGTTGGCGATGGCACGGTCGTTGGTGCCCGCAGCAGCGTTTTTAAATCGCTACCGGCAAATAAAGTTTGCCGTGGCAACCCCGCAGTGGTGATACGCGAACGCGTTGAAACTGATTAAATTCATAAGTAGAGGAATATAAACATGTCTAAAGTCGCTCTCATCACCGGCGTTACCGGGCAGGATGGTTCTTACCTGGCAGAGTTACTGCTGGAAAAAGGTTATGAAGTACACGGTATTAAACGTCGTGCGTCTTCATTTAACACCGAACGTGTTGATCATATTTATCAGGATCCTCACGCGGCGAACCCGAAATTCCACCTGCACTACGGCGACCTGACCGATACCTCCAACCTGACCCGTATCCTGCAGGAAGTGCAGCCGGATGAAGTGTACAACCTGGGCGCGATGAGCCACGTTGCGGTCTCCTTCGAGTCTCCGGAATACACCGCTGACGTGGACGCCATGGGTACCCTGCGTCTGCTGGAAGCGATTCGCTTCCTCGGCCTTGAGAAGAAAACTCGCTTCTACCAGGCATCCACCTCTGAGCTGTACGGTCTGGTGCAGGAAATCCCACAGAAAGAGACCACGCCGTTCTACCCGCGCTCTCCGTATGCGGTAGCAAAACTGTACGCCTACTGGATCACCGTGAACTACCGTGAATCCTACGGTATGTACGCCTGTAACGGCATTCTGTTCAACCACGAATCTCCACGTCGCGGCGAAACCTTCGTGACCCGCAAAATCACCCGCGCTATCGCCAACATCGCGCAGGGTCTGGAATCGTGCCTGCACCTCGGCAACATGGACTCCCTGCGTGACTGGGGCCATGCCAAAGACTACGTGAAAATGCAGTGGATGATGCTGCAGCAGGAACAGCCAGAAGACTTCGTGATCGCCACCGGCGTGCAGTACTCCGTTCGTCAGTTCGTTGAAATGGCTGCTGCGCAGCTGGGCATCAAACTGCGCTTTGAAGGTACCGGCGTGGAAGAGAAAGGTATCGTGGTTTCCGTGACCGGCCATGACGCACCGGGCGTGAAGCCAGGCGACGTGATTGTGCAGGTTGACCCGCGCTACTTCCGTCCTGCTGAAGTGGAAACCCTGCTGGGCGACCCAACCAAAGCGCACGAGAAGCTGGGCTGGAAACCAGAAACCACTCTGCAGGAGATGGTTTCCGAGATGGTAGCCAAAGATCTTGAAGCAGCGAAAAAACACTCCCTGCTCAAGTCTCATGGCTACGAGGTTGCCATCGCGCTGGAGTCCTGAGAATGACAAAACAACGTATTTTTGTCGCCGGTCATCGCGGAATGGTGGGTTCCGCGATTGTTCGCCAGCTCGAACAGCGCGGTGACGTAGAGGTGGTTGTCCGCACGCGCGACGAGCTTAACCTGCTCGACAGCCGTGCGGTACAGGACTTCTTTGCTAACGAACGCATTGACCAGGTGTATCTGGCGGCGGCGAAGGTGGGCGGCATTGTTGCCAACAACACCTACCCGGCGGATTTCATCTACGAAAACATGATGATTGAGAGCAACATCATTCACGCGGCGCATCTGCACAACGTGAACAAGCTGCTGTTCCTCGGCTCATCCTGTATTTACCCGAAAATGGCGAAACAGCCGATCGCCGAAAGCGAGCTGCTGCAGGGCACGCTTGAAGCAACCAACGAGCCGTACGCGATTGCCAAAATTGCCGGGATCAAGCTGTGCGAGTCCTACAACCGTCAGTATAACCGCGACTATCGTTCGGTGATGCCGACCAACCTGTATGGGCCGCACGACAACTTCCATCCGAGCAACTCGCACGTGATCCCGGCGCTGCTGCGCCGCTTCCACGAGGCGACCGCCGAGAACGCACCGGACGTGGTGGTGTGGGGCAGCGGTACGCCGATGCGTGAATTCCTGCACGTGGACGACATGGCTGCGGCCAGCATTCACGTGATGGAGCTGGATCGCGAGGTGTGGCAGGAGAACACCGAGCCGATGCTGTCGCACATCAACGTGGGCACCGGCGTGGACTGCACCATTCGCGAGCTGGCGCAGACCATCGCGCAGGTGGTGGGCTACAAAGGTCGCGTGGTGTTTGACGCCACGAAACCGGACGGCACGCCGCGCAAACTGCTGGACGTGACCCGTCTGCATCAGCTGGGTTGGTATCACGAGGTGTCACTGGAGCAGGGGCTGGCAAGCACCTATCAGTGGTTCCTGGAAAACCAGCACCGCTTCCGGGGGTAATGATGTTTTTAAGTCAGGAAGATTTTGCCACGGTAGTGCGTTCCACTCCGCTCATCTCGATTGACTTGATCGTGGAGAACGAACGCGGCGAGTTCTTGCTGGGGAAACGAACCAACCGTCCTGCGCAGGGCTTCTGGTTCGTGCCCGGCGGGCGCGTGCAGAAGGATGAGACGCTTACCGATGCGTTTGAGCGTCTCACTCTGGCGGAACTGGGTCTGCAACTGCCGATGGCAGCGGGCCAGTTTTACGGGGTCTGGCAGCACTTCTATGACGATAACTTTTCAGGCACCGGGTTCACCACGCACTACATCGTGCTGGGGTTCCGCCTGAAGGTGAGTGAGGCAGACCTGCGTCTGCCTGATTCTCAGCATGACGACTACCGCTGGCAGACGCCAGAGGCGCTGCTGGACAGCGACAATGTGCACGACAACAGCCGTGCCTATTTCCTCGCTGAACGTCAGTCCGGGGTGCCGGGCTTATGAAGATCCTTGTATACGGAATCAACTACTCGCCGGAGCTGACCGGCATCGGGAAATACACCGGCGAGATGGTCGAGTGGATGGCGAGCCAGGGACATGACGTGCGGGTCATTACCGCGCCGCCGTACTACCCGGAATGGAAAGTGGGGGAGCGCTACTCAAGCTGGCGCTACCGTCGCGAAGAGGGTGCAGCGACCGTCTGGCGCTGCCCGCTGTATGTGCCTAAGCAGCCCTCGACGCTGAAACGGTTGATTCATCTCGGCAGCTTTGCCCTGAGCAGTTTCTTCCCGCTGATGGCGCAGCGCCGCTGGAAGCCGGATCGCATCATCGGCGTGGTGCCAACGCTGTTTTGCACGCCGGGCATGCGCCTGCTGGGCAAACTCTCCGGCGCGCGCACCCTGCTGCACATTCAGGATTATGAAGTTGACGCCATGCTGGGCCTGGGGATGGCAGGCAAAAGCAAAGGCGGCAAGGTGGCGAAGCTCGCCAGCGCGTTTGAGCGCAGTGGCTTACACAACGTGGATTACGTCTCAACGATCTCGCGCTCGATGATGAACAAGGCGCAGGAGAAAGGCGTCCCGGCGGAGAAGGTGATCTTCTTCCCGAACTGGTCCGAAGTGGCGCGTTTTCGCGACGTGACAGAGCAAGACGCTCAGGCGCTGCGCGCGCAGCTCGGTTTGCCTGAAGATCAAAAAATCATTCTTTACTCAGGCAACATCGGCGAAAAGCAGGGGCTGGAGAGCGTGATCGAAGCGGCTCAACTGCTGAACGAACATCCATGGATGTTTGTGATTGTCGGGCAGGGTGGTGGAAAAGCGCGGCTGGAAAAAATGGTCAGCGAACGCGGCCTGACCAACGTGAAATTCTTCCCGCTTCAGTCTTACGAGGTATTGCCTGCGCTGCTGAAGATGGGCGACTGCCATCTGGTGGTGCAAAAGCGCGGCGCGGCGGATGCGGTGCTGCCGTCCAAGCTGACCAACATTCTGGCAGTGGGCGGTAACGCGGTGATTACGGCCGAAGCCGAAACAGAATTAGGCCAGCTGTGTGACAGCTATACGGGGATTGCCGTGTGCGTAGAGCCGGAATCGGTTCCGGCGCTGGTCACCGGCATTGAACAGGCACTTGCCATGCCAAAAGTGAACACGGTGGCACGTGAATATGCCGAACGCACGCTCGAGAAAGAGAACGTGCTGAGCCAATTTATTGCAGATATACGGGGATAAATCATGAGTCAAACCACTTTGTATCCGGTTGTGATGGCTGGTGGCTCTGGTAGCCGGTTGTGGCCGCTGTCCCGCGTGCTCTATCCAAAGCAGTTCCTCTGCCTGAAAGGGGATCTCACCATGCTGCAGACGACGGTAAACCGTCTCCACGGCGTGGAGTGTGAAAGCCCGGTGGTGATCTGTAACGAACAGCACCGCTTTATTGTTGCCGAACAGCTGCGCCAGCTGAACAAACTCACAGAAAATATCATCCTGGAGCCTGCCGGACGCAATACCGCACCGGCTATCGCCCTGGCGGCGCTGGCGGCGAAACGCAGCAGCCCGGACTGTGACCCGCTGATGCTGGTGCTGGCGGCAGACCATGTGATCCAGCAGGAAGAGGCCTTCCGCGACGCGGTGCGTGCGGCCATTCCTTACGCTGAGAGCGGCAAGCTGGTGACCTTCGGTATCGTGCCGGATCTGCCGGAAACCGGCTACGGCTACATCCGTCGCGGCAACGTGACGCCGGGTGAAGGCGACAGCGTGGCGTTTGACGTGGCGCAGTTCGTTGAAAAACCGAATCTGGAAACCGCGCAGGCGTATGTCGCCAGTGGGGAGTATTACTGGAACAGCGGGATGTTCCTGTTCCGCGCCGGACGCTATCTGGAAGAGCTGCGCAAATATCGCCCGGATATTCTGAGCGCCTGCGAGAAAGCGATGGCGGTGGTGGACCCGGATCTCGACTTCATCCGCGTGGATGAAGAGGCCTTCCTCGCCTGTCCGGAAGAGTCCATTGACTATGCGGTGATGGAGCGTACGGCAGATGCCGTTGTGGTGCCGATGGATGCGGGCTGGAGCGATGTCGGCTCCTGGTCCTCCCTGTGGGAGATCAGCGCCCATACCCCGGAGGGTAACGTCCATCACGGTGATGTCATTAGCCACAAAACGGAAAACAGCTACGTCTACGCCGAGTCTGGCCTGGTCACTACGGTCGGGGTGAAAGATCTTGTTGTGGTCCAGACCAAAGACGCCGTGCTGATTGCCGACCGTAACGCCGTGCAGGACGTTAAAAAAGTGGTGGAGAAGATCAAGGCGGATGGTCGCCACGAGCACCATATCCACCGCGAAGTGTACCGTCCGTGGGGGAAATATGACTCCATTGATTCCGGTGACCGCTATCAGGTGAAACGCATCACCGTGAAGCCGGGCGAGGGGCTGTCGGTGCAGATGCACCATCACCGCGCCGAGCACTGGGTGGTGGTGGCGGGTACCGCCAAAGTCACTATCGACGGTGAAGTCAAACTGCTGGGTGAAAACGAGTCCATTTATATTCCGCTGGGGGCGACGCACTGTCTGGAGAACCCAGGGAAAATTCCTCTCGACTTAATTGAGGTGCGTTCCGGCTCGTATCTGGAAGAGGACGATATCGTGCGCTTCCAGGACCGCTACGGGCGGGTGTAGCACTCTGCATTATGCCTGGTGGCGCTGCGCTTACCGGGCCTACGAATGACAAAAAAATTAATTTGGCCATTTAGTGGTCAGGGCCGACTGTTGCCTGAAAAAGGGGTCATCATGGAAAAATTAACCTGTTTTAAAGCCTACGATATTCGCGGCAAGCTGGGCGAAGAGCTGAATGAAGACATTGCGTGGCGCATTGGCCGCGCGTACGGCGAATATTTAAAACCGCAGACCATCGTGCTGGGCGGCGACGTGCGCCTGACCAGTGAATCCCTGAAGCTGGCGCTGGCGAAAGGGCTGCAGGACGCGGGCGTGGACGTGCTGGACATCGGTCTTTCCGGCACCGAAGAGATTTACTTTGCCACCTTCCACCTGGGCGTGGACGGCGGTATCGAAGTGACGGCCAGCCACAACCCGATGGACTACAACGGCATGAAGCTGGTGCGCAAGGGCGCACGCCCTATCAGCGGCGACACCGGCCTGCGCGACGTGCAGCGTCTGGCGGAAGCCAACGACTTCCCGCCGGTGAACGACGCGAAGCGCGGTAGCTACAAAAAAATCAACCTGCAGAAAGAGTACATCGACCACCTGCTGGGCTACATTAACGTGGCGAACCTCAAGCCGCTGAAGCTGGTGATCAACTCCGGTAACGGCGCGGCTGGCCCGGTGGTGGATGCGCTGGAAGCCCGCTTTAAGGCACTGAACGTGCCGGTGACCTTCGTGAAAGTGCACAACACCCCGGACGGCAACTTCCCGAACGGCATTCCTAACCCGCTGCTGCCGGAGTGCCGCGACGACACCCGCAACGCGGTGATTGAGCACGGTGCGGATATGGGTATCGCCTTTGACGGCGATTTCGACCGCTGCTTCCTGTTCGACGAGAAAGGGCAGTTCATCGAGGGCTACTACATTGTCGGCCTGCTGGCGGAAGCGTTCCTCGAGAAAAACCCGGGCGCGAAAATCATTCATGACCCGCGCCTTTCCTGGAACACCGTCGACGTGGTGTCCGCGGCGGGCGGCACGCCGGTGATGTCCAAAACCGGCCACGCCTTCATCAAAGAGCGCATGCGCGAAGAAGACGCCATCTACGGCGGCGAGATGAGCGCCCACCACTACTTCCGTGATTTTGCCTACTGCGACAGCGGGATGATCCCGTGGCTGCTGGTCACCGAGCTGCTGTGCCTGAAGGGGCAGACGCTGGGCGAGCTGGTGCGCGACCGCATGGCGGCGTTCCCGGCGAGCGGGGAGATCAACAGCAAGCTGGCGCAGCCGGCCGAGGCCATTGCCCGCGTGGAGCAGCACTTTGCGATTCACGCGCTGGAAATTGACCGTACCGACGGCATCAGCATGGCGTTCCCGCAGTGGCGTTTTAACCTGCGCTCATCCAATACCGAGCCGGTGGTGCGCCTGAACGTGGAGTCCCGCGCTGACACCGCGCTCATGGAAGCCCGAACGAAGGACATTCTGGCGCTGTTGAATCAGTAATAACTGCCCCTCCCGGTGGGAGGGGGAACCGAATACAGGAACAACGATGACGAATCTAAAAAAACGCGAACGAGCGAGAACGAATGCATCGTTAATCTCTATGGTGCAGCGTTTTTCTGATATCACCATCATGGTCGGTGGATTGTGGGCGGTGTGTCGGATCAGCGGGCTGCCGTTCTTATATATGCATCTGCTGATGGCCCTGATTGCGCTGGTCGTGTTTCAAATGATCGGCGGTATGACCGATTTCTACCGCTCGTGGCGCGGCGTCAAAATGACCACCGAACTGATGCTGCTGCTGCAGAACTGGACCCTGAGCCTGATCTTCAGCGCAGGCCTGGTGGCGTTCAGCCATGATTTTGACAATCGCCTCGTGACCTATCTCTGCTGGTATCTGTTGAGCAGCGTCGGCATGGTGGTGTGCCGCTCCCTGATCCGCTTTGGCGCAGGCTGGCTGCGCAACCGTGGCTATAATCGTCGCTTCGTGGCGGTAGCAGGCGATCTGCCCGTCGGCAGGGTGCTGCTCGACAGCTTCCGTAAAGAACCGTGGTTAGGCTTTGAAGTGGTCGGGATTTATCACGACGCAAAGCCTGGCGGCGTGCCTGCCGACTGGGCGGGCAACTACGATCAGCTGATTGACGATGCCAAGGCCGGCAAAATTCACAACGTCTACATCGCCATGCAGATGAAAGACGAATCCCGCATTAAGCAGCTGATGCGCGAGCTGGCGGATACCACCTGTTCAGTGATCCTGATCCCGGACGTGTTTACCTTCAACATCCTTCATTCGCGTATTGAAGAGGTGAACGGGGTGCCGGTCGTACCGCTGTACGACACGCCGCTGTCCGGTATTAACCGCGTGCTGAAGCGTCTGGAAGATATCGTGCTCTCTTCGCTGATTTTGCTGCTCATCTCCCCGGTGCTGTGCTGCATTGCCCTCGCGGTGAAGCTGAGCTCACCAGGACCGGTTATCTTCCGTCAGACCCGCTACGGCATGGACGGTAAGCCGATTATGGTGTGGAAATTCCGCTCCATGAAGGTGATGGAGAACGACAAGGTCGTGACCCAGGCCACGCAGAACGATCCGCGCGTCACCCGCGTCGGGAACTTCCTGCGCCGCACCTCGCTGGATGAACTGCCGCAGTTTATCAACGTCTTTACCGGCGGCATGTCTATTGTTGGCCCGCGTCCGCACGCGGTGGCGCATAACGAGCAGTACCGCTCGCTGATTGAAGGCTACATGTTGCGCCATAAGGTGAAGCCGGGCATCACCGGCTGGGCGCAAATCAACGGCTGGCGCGGCGAAACCGACACGCTGGAAAAAATGGAAAAACGCATCGAGTTCGATCTGGAGTACATCCGCGAGTGGAGCCTCTGGTTCGATATCAAGATTGTTTTTCTGACCATCTTCAAAGGTTTCGTGAACAAAGCGGCGTACTAAGATGAGCTTACGTGAAAAAACCATCAGCGGCGCCAAGTGGTCAGCGATGGCGACCATCGTCATCATTGGCCTCGGTCTGGTGCAGATGACGGTGCTGGCGCGCATTATCGATAATCACCAGTTCGGCCTGCTGACCGTCTCGCTGGTGATCATTGCGCTGGCCGATACGCTGTCTGACTTTGGTATTGCCAACTCGATTATCCAGCGCAAAGAGATTAGCCATCTGGAGCTGACCACGCTCTACTGGCTGAACGTAGGGCTGGGGATTTTCGTGTTTGTACTGGTGTTCCTGCTGAGCGATACCATCGCCAGCGTGCTGCACAACCCGGATCTCGCTCCGCTGATGCGCACGCTGTCGTTTGCTTTCGTGGTGATCCCGCACGGACAGCAGTTCCGCGCGCTGATGCAGAAAGAGCTGGAGTTCAACAAGATAGGCATGATTGAGACCAGCGCCGTTCTGGCGGGCTTTACCTTCACCGTGGTGAGCGCCCATTTCTGGCCGCTGGCGATGACCGCTATTCTGGGATACCTGGTTAACTCTGCCGTACGTACGCTGCTGTTCGGCTACTTTGGGCGTAAAATTTACCGCCCGGGGCTGCATTTCTCTCTTGCGTCCGTCTCGTCCAACCTGCGCTTTGGCGCGTGGCTGACGGCGGACAGCATTATCAACTACGTGAACACCAACCTCTCGACGCTGGTGCTGGCACGTATTCTTGGCGCGAGCGTGGCGGGGGGCTACAACCTGGCCTACAACGTTGCGGTGGTCCCGCCGATGAAGCTGAACCCGATCATCACCCGCGTGCTGTTCCCGGCGTTTGCCAAGATTCAGGACGACACCGAAAAGCTGCGCATTAACTTTTACAAGCTGCTTTCGGTGGTGGGAATCATCAACTTCCCGGTGCTGCTGGGGCTGATGGTGGTGTCCAGCAACTTCGTACCGCTGGTGTTTGGTGAGAAATGGAACGGCATCATCCCGATCCTGCAGCTGCTGTGCGTGGTGGGGCTGCTGCGCTCCGTGGGGAACCCGATTGGCTCCCTGCTGATGGCAAAAGCGCGCGTGGACATCAGCTTTAAGTTCAACGTGTTCAAAACCTTCCTGTTTATTCCGGCAATTATCGTCGGCGGGCACATGGCGGGCGCCATTGGCGTGACGCTGGGCTTCCTGCTGGTGCAGATCGTCAATACCGTTCTGAGCTACTTCATCATGATCAAGCCGGTGCTGGGCTCCAGCTACCGTCAGTACATCCTGAGCCTGTGGCTGCCGTTCTATCTCTCATTGCCAACCCTGGCGGTGAGCTACGGCCTGGGCATTATCCTCAGCGGGCATCTGCCGCTGGCCGCGCTGCTGGCGGTGCAGGTTGCCGCGGGGGCGCTGGCATTTGGCGTGATGATTGTGCTGTCGCGCAATGCGCTGGTCGTTGAGATGAAGCGCCAGTTTTGCCGTAACGAAAAAATGAAAACGCTGCTTCGCGCAGGCTAGTTATTTAAGAGGCCATTATGAAATTATTAATTCTTGGCAACCATACCTGCGGCAACCGTGGCGACAGCGCCATCCTGCGCGGTTTACTGGATGCAATTAACACCCTTAAGCCTGAGACCGAAGTGGACGTGATGAGCCGTTATCCGGTCAGCTCATCCTGGTTACTGAACCGCCCGGTGATGGGCGACCCGCTCTACAGCCAGATGAAACAGCACAACAACGCCGCGGGCGTAATGGGGCGCGTGAAAAAAGTGCTGCGTCGTCGCTACCAGCATCAGGTGCTGCTTTCCCGTGTGACCGATACCGGCAAGCTGCGCAACATCGCCATCGCGCAGGGCTTCACCGACTTTGTTCGTCTTCTGTCCGGCTATGACGCCATTATCCAGGTCGGCGGTTCGTTCTTCGTCGATCTCTACGGCGTGCCGCAGTTTGAGCATGCGCTCTGCACGTTCATGGCGAAAAAGCCGCTGTTTATGATTGGCCACAGCGTGGGGCCATTCCAGGATCCGCAGTTTAACCAGCTGGCGAATTACGTGTTTGGTCATTGCGACGCGCTGATCCTGCGCGAGTCGGTCAGCCTTGAGATGATGAAGCGCAGCGAGATTGACACGTCAAAAGTTGAGCACGGCGTGGACACCGCCTGGCTGGTGGATCACCAGGTCGATAATTTCCAGCCGAGCTACGCGGTACAGCACTGGCTCGACGTGGCGGCGAAACAGAAAACCGTCGCCATCACCCTGCGCGAACTCGCGCCATTTGATAAACGTCTTGGCACTACCCAGGCGGCGTATGAGAAAGCCTTCGCCGACGTGGTGAACCGCGTGCTGGACAGCGGCTACCAGGTGCTGGCGCTCTCAACCTGCACCGGTATCGACAGTTACAACAAAGACGACCGTATGGTGGCGCTAAACCTGCGCAATCTTGTGAACGATCCGTCCCGCTATCACGTGGTGATGGATGAACTGAACGACCTGGAGATGGGCAAGTTGCTCTCCGCCTGCGATCTGACGGTGGGCACCCGACTGCACTCGGCCATTATCTCCATGAACTTTGGCACGCCGGCCATTGCCATTAACTATGAGCACAAGTCCGCCGGGATTATGCAGCAGCTCGGTATGCCGGAAATGGCGGTGGATATTCGTTATCTGCTGGACGGATCGCTCGGTGCGATGGTGGGGGACACGCTTGGCCAACTGCCTGCGATCAATGAACGTCTGGCGGTTGCGGTGAAAGCCGAGCGCGAGAAGGGCATTGGGATGGTGAAATCGGTACTCGATCGCGTACGGGAGGGGAAATGAAGGTCGGTTTCTTCTTACTGAAATTTCCCCTGTCGTCCGAAACGTTTGTTCTGAACCAAATCACCGCGTTTATCGATATGGGATATGACGTGGAGATTATCGCCCTGCAAAAGGGCGATACCCAAAACACCCATGCGGCGTATACCCAGTATGGGCTGGAGGCAAAAACCCGCTGGCTGCAGGATGAGCCGTCCGGGAAGCTGAGTAAGCTGCGCCACCGCGCCAGCCAGACCTTACGTGGGATCCATCGCGCGTCGACGTGGCGGGCGCTGAATGTCTCCCGCTATGGATCAGAATCACGCAATCTGATCCTGTCGGCCATCTGCGGGCAAACGGCGCAGCCGTATCGTGCCGATGTGTTTATCGCCCACTTTGGCCCGGCAGGCGTCACCGCCGCGAAGCTGCGCGAACTGGGCGTAATTGACGGTAAAATTGCGACCATTTTCCACGGTATCGACATCTCCAGCCGCGAAGTGCTGAACCACTACACCCCGGAATACCAGCAGCTTTTCCGGCGTGGCGACATGATGCTGCCGATCAGCGAACTGTGGGCCAGACGCCTGAAAAACATGGGCTGCCCGGGAGAGAAAATTGCCGTTTCGCGCATGGGCGTGGATTTAACGCGCTTTACCCGCCGTCCGGTGAAGGTGCCGGGCAAACCGCTTCAGATCATCTCCGTCGCGCGTCTGACCGAGAAGAAAGGGCTGCATGTGGCGATTGAAGCCTGCCGCCAGCTGAAAGCGCGTGGGGTGGATTTCCACTACCGCATTCTCGGGATTGGGCCGTGGGAGCGTCGTCTGCGCACGCTTATCGAACAGTATCAGCTGGAAGATGTCATAGAGATGCCGGGCTTCAAGCCGAGCCACGAGGTCAAGGCCATGCTTGATGAGGCAGATGTGTTTCTGCTGCCCTCCGTAACGGGTGCCGATGGTGATATGGAAGGCATTCCGGTGGCGCTGATGGAGGCGATGGCCGTGGGTATACCGGTGGTATCGACCCTGCACAGCGGGATCCCGGAGCTGATTAAGTCTGACCATTCCGGCTGGCTGGTGCCCGAGAATAACGCCATGGCGCTCGCCGATCGGTTAGCTGCTTTCAGCGACATCGACCAGCAGGCGCTGGAGCCCGTGCTGCAGAATGCCCGACAAAAAGTTGAAGCCGATTTTAACCAGCAGGTGATTAACCGTCAGTTAGCCAGCCTGCTGCAAACGTTGTAACGCCGAGGATGTATGCTGAAAAAGATTACCCGACGCACCTTTGTCTCGTCTCTGTCCGTTCTGGCGGCCACGCCGCTGCTGTCGTCCCGCATTGCGCGAGCGGCTGCTGGAAAAACGGTCTCTGTTAAACAGTACAATAATAACGACTGGATCGCGGCCTTTAAGCAGGCGTTTAATGACGGGGACACGGTTGTGGTCCCTGCCGGGCTCACCTGTGAAAACATCAACACGGGTATTTTCATTCCCGACGGTAAAACGCTGCTGATCCGCGGCGCGTTAACCGGTAACGGGCGCGGCCGCTTTGTGCTGCAGGAAGGCAGCAAGGTGATAGGCGAAGGCGCTGGCCGTACAGAGAATATCACTCTCGATGTACGTGGCTCCGACTGCGTAATTAAAGGGCTGGCCATGAGCGGGTTTGGGCCTGTGACGCAGATCTATATCGGCGGCAAGAAACCCAGCGTGATGCGCAATCTGCTGATTGATAACATTAGCGTGAGCCAGGCCAACTACGCCATTCTGCGCCAGGGTTTCCATAACCAGGTGGATGGCGCCCGCATCACCAACAGCAAATTTAGCCATCTGCAGGGCGATGCGATCGAGTGGAACGTCGCCATCAACGATCGCAATATCCTGATCTCCGACCATGTTATCGACAACATCAACTGCACCAACGGCAAAATCAACTGGGGCATCGGCATTGGCCTCGCCGGCAGCACCTACGACAACGATTACCCGGAAAAACAAACCGTTAAGAACTTCGTGGTGGCAAACATCACCGGCAGCAACTGTCGCCAGCTGGTGCACGTTGAAAACGGTAAGCATTTTGTTATTCGTAATATCAAAGCCAAAAATATTACTCCCGACTTCAGTAAAAAAGCGGGAATAGACAACGCCACTGTGGCCATTTATGGCTGTGATAATTTCATTATTGATAATGTCGACATG
Organism: Enterobacter sp. SGAir0187; assembly: GCF_002952735.2. NCBI lineage: Bacteria > Pseudomonadati > Pseudomonadota > Gammaproteobacteria > Enterobacterales > Enterobacteriaceae > Enterobacter > Enterobacter sp. SGAir0187. Next base: position 4,230,280 of record NZ_CP025034.2, read on the forward strand.
GTTAACAGTGCAGGAATGTTGATCGGCTATGGGGTAATAAAAGGCGATTATTTGTCCATCCCGCAGAACTTCAAGCTCAATAATATTCACCTCGATAACCGCCAGCTTGCATATAAATTGCGCGGAATACAGATTTCATCCGGTAACGCTACCTCGTTTGTGGCGATAACCAATGTGGAAATGCAGCGTGCAACGCTGGAACTGCACAACAAACCGCAGCATCTTTTCTTACGAAATATCAATGTGATGCAGGAAGCCGCCGTGGGTCCTGCCCTGAAGATCAACTTCGACCTGCGCAAGGATGTGCGGGGCAAGTTTATGGCGAAAGACGAGACGTTGCTGTCGCTGGCGAACATAAAAGCTGTAAATGAGAAGGGGCAGAGTTCGGTGGATATTGACCGGGTCGACCAGCAGGTAATAAATGTGGAAAGGCTGAACTTTGCGCTTCCGCACAGATAATCGACAATAATCTCTTTTAAGACGATTCCTGGCTTAAAAGCGAGATCGAATCAGATTACAACTACAGAAATTTGTAGGGCTAAGGCGTAACATTACCTGAGGATTACGGCAAATCATGCTGGCGAAAACAGGTTTAAGAGCTATAATTCGTCAACCATTTTAAGGTGGAAGAAATAATGATTAATTTGAAAGCAGTCATTCCGGTAGCAGGCCTGGGCATGCATATGCTGCCCGCCACAAAAGCCATTCCTAAAGAGATGCTGCCGATCGTCGATAAGCCAATGATTCAGTACATTGTCGACGAAATTGTTGCTGCAGGGATCAAAGAAATCGTCCTGGTTACGCACTCGTCCAAGAATGCGGTAGAAAACCACTTCGACACCTCTTACGAACTCGAAGCGTTGCTTGAGCAGCGCGTTAAGCGTCAGCTGCTGGCTGAAGTGCAGTCTATTTGTCCGCCTGGTGTGACCATCATGAACGTGCGTCAGGCGCAGCCGCTAGGCCTGGGCCACTCTATTCTGTGTGCCCGTCCGGTTGTGGGTGACAATCCGTTTATCGTTGTTCTTCCGGATATCATTATCGATACCGCGTCTGCCGATCCGCTGCGCTATAACCTGGCGGCAATGGTGGCTCGTTTCAATGAAACGGGTCGTAGCCAGGTGCTGGCAAAACGCATGAAAGGCGACCTCTCTGAGTATTCCGTAATTCAGACGAAAGAGCCGCTGGAGACGGAAGGGCAGGTGAGCCGCATCGTTGAGTTCATCGAAAAACCGGATCAGCCACAGACGCTGGACTCGGACCTGATGGCCGTGGGACGCTATGTTCTGAACGCTGACATCTGGGCGGAACTTGAAAAAACCGAGCCAGGTGCCTGGGACCGTATTCAGTTGACCGACGCGATTGCTGAACTGGCGAAAAAACAGTCTGTTGACGCGATGCTGATGACCGGTGAGAGCTACGACTGCGGTAAGAAGCTGGGCTATATGCAGGCGTTTGTGAACTATGGGCTGCGCAACCTGAAGGAAGGGGCGAAGTTCAGAACCCGGATTGAGAAATTACTCGCTAACGACTGATATTACAGCCTCGACCTGAACAAGCGGCAGTCATTATTTTGGTGTGTTGATATCTAACCAAAATGATGACTGCCGTTTTTTTTTATAAATTAAATGATTACATAGAGTTATCTGATTTAAATCTGGACCGTTTTGTAACGATTTGTGCTTGTTTCTGAGGTCGTTTAGGACGACAATTGACGCCAGTTTTTGTCTGTATCAAGACATGAAAAATCATTTAATCAGACATCGCTCAGTGCACTGGTAGCTGTTAAGCCAGGGGCGGTAGCGTGCCTGGTATTCACAATTGAATATTGAACGAACAGTCGTGACCTATACAGTTTCTCGTGTTTCTGTTGGCTTCGCGGGGAAAAACATCAGATTGAGTAGATAGGGGATGGCAATGAAAGTATTGGTGACGGGCGGAACCGGGTTTCTTGGTACTGCTTTAGTCCAAACGTTGAAATCATCAGGACATGAGGTGATATTAACAACGCGCAAGCAGGAGAACCCTGAACAGGGCATTTACAACTTGGGTGATATCTCAGCCAATACCAACTGGTTAAATCTCCTGCAAGGATGCGACACTGTCATTCATACCGCAGGAAGGGCGCATATCCTTGATGATAATGCTCAGGACGCTTTAGCGGAATTTCGCCGTGTCAATCACGACGCAACGATGAAATTAGCGAGCGATGCTGCGACCAGCGGAGTTAAACATTTTATCTTTGTAAGCTCAATCGGCGTTAACGGGAATGCCACCTCAGGGATCCCATTTACTGAGGCCTCGGAGCCACAACCCACCTCTGATTACGCCATTTCCAAGCGAGAAGCCGAGCAGAGTCTGCTTAATCAATTTGCAGAAAGCGATATGGCGATCACCATTGTTCGCCCGGCATTGATTTGTGGTGAAAATGCACCGGGTAATATACAGCGCCTTTTAAAACTGGTTTCTAAAAACCTACCGTTGCCATTTAAAAATGTCAGGAACAAGCGAGCGCTTGTGTCTCTGGATAATGTCGTCAGTTTCATCAGCGAATGCGTGGTAAATGAGAAATCCAAAAATCAACTCTATTTACTCGCCGATGCAGAACGTCCTTCAACCGAAGATATGATTAATGCCTTTGCCTCAGGAATGGGCATTAAAGCGAAACTGGTCTCATTTCCAACGGGTATCTTCAGGTTATTGCTTTCTTCAGTTGGTAAACGAAGTATTTACGATCAGCTGTTTGGCGATCTGGAAGTCGATGCCTCTAAATCCCGGAAACATTTAAACTGGACGCCCCCGATTACCCTTTTTGAAACGATGAAAAAAACGGCGAAATATTATATCGAAGGTAATAAATAATGATGAGTTTTGGGATTGTGATATTCGCTTTTTTAGTATCATGCGCGCTGACCTGGGGGCTTCGTGGTTATGCCATTAAGCATAACGTTATTGACCGTCCAAACCAGCGAAGTTCGCATTCGGTACCAACCCCACGAGGGGGCGGAGTGGCTATCGTTCTGACGCTCCTGGCGGCGTTAGTCTGGTTTTATTTCAGCCGCGCTCTGACGCTGGATAGTTTCCTGGGTTTATTTATTCCAGGATTGATTGTTGCCATCATCGGTTTCCTTGACGATCACGGCCATATCGCGGCACGCTGGCGTCTGTTGATGCATTTCCTTGCGGCAGTAATCGGCATCTATTTCTTAGGTTCTTTCCCTGTCATTACGCTGTTTGGTTATGACGTTTCCTTATCCTGGGTTGGTATGATTCTGGGCTGCGTTTATCTGGTCTGGATGCTTAACTTATATAATTTTATGGATGGGATTAATGGCTTAGCTAGCTCGGAGGCCATCACCTTTGCTGCATGTAGTGCGGTATTGATGGCTATCAACCCGTATACAGACGCGCCAGGCACTCTTTATCCTCTCACGCTTGCCCTTATTGGTGCCGGAGCCGGCTTTCTTGTCTGGAACTTCCCGGTCGCGAAAATCTTCATGGGCGATGCCGGAAGTGGTTTTCTTGGGATAATAATCGGACTGATGATCCTGCATATTGCGAAAGTTGACTCGCACTTCTTTATTGCAGAATTATGCTTGCTGGGCGTATTTATTGTCGATGCCACGACAACGCTATTGAGGAGGCTCGTAGCAGGTAAAAAGGTCTATGAAGCACATGCCAGCCATGGCTACCAAATCCTCGCAAGAAAATATGGCAGCCACGTTCGGGTGACATCATTGGCAATTGCCGTCAATCTGCTGTGGCTTTTCCCCTTCGCCTTTTTTATTGCGTCAGGCAAAATTGATGGTGTTGTGGGGCTGCTCATCGCCTGGTTCCCGCTTCTCGTTGTTGCACTGAAATGTGGTGCAGGCGTTAAAGACAAAGAGAGCAACGTCAATGCATGACTTATTGATTTTGGGCGCGGGTGGTCATGGCCGTACGCTGTACGAGACAGCGAGACTGCTGGGATATAAGGATATCGTTTTCCTCGACGATAATACCTCAGCCTGCCAGGTAATTAACCAGCTGATTATTGGAAAAATTTCCGAACTACAGTTACATATTGGTAAGGTCAGTCATGTCGCTATTGGTATCGGAAACAATAAAGTCAGAGAGCAGCTCTATCAGCAACTGCTCGACTTAGATTTTCATCCTGTAACGCTTATACACCCCTTTGCATTTGTCAGTCCATCGGCGACCCTTGCTGAGGGAACTGTTGTGTTAGCGGGAGCTGTAGTGGGTGCCAACGCAAAATTAGGTTTGGCGACGATTGTGAATAGCCACTCGACAATAGATCACGATGCCATTCTTGGTGATTTCGCTCATTTAGGTGTTGGTGTCCATCTTGCGGGCAGCGCTGTGATCGGGAAATCAGCGTTTCTCCAGGCGGGGACAGTGGGCGGTTATAATACTAAAGTAGATGATTACTCAGTGTGTCCTGCTGGTACTATTTTATAAACTGAATGCAAGCTTTAGTGAGGCGACCAGTTTTTAGTATGCTAAATTATTTAATATCTTTACCCAGACCAATTAAGCGAATTATTACTCTCTTCATAGATGTTATACTGCTCTTATGCGCTTTTTGGTTTGCATTTTGGGTGCGTATTGATTCAATGACTCCGATATATAGTACGGAGCATTGGCTTTTTATTTTCTCAATAATTTTAGTTACTCTGGCAATATTTGTTAAATTAGGGCTGTATCGGGCTGTAATCCGTTATATTACTGCCAAGATATTATTAGTAGTAACGATGGGGATGGTCATATCGTCCATTTTGCTTATTATCGCAGCGTTCTATACCAACCTCTATTTGCCGAGAACGATTCCTTTTATCTATTTCTCATTCGGTCTGCTGCTTATTGCCGGATCACGGCTTGGAATGAGGATGTTGGTGAATCGTGGGTTGAATCTGGGCACTCGGGTCGTTATTTATGGTGCAGGTGCTTCGGGTCGTCAATTACTGCCTGCGCTGAGCCAGATGGACGAATATTACCCCGTTGCTTTTGTCGACGATAATCGCGCCCTGCAAGGTCAGGTGATTCACGGAGTAAGCGTCTTCGCACCAGAAAAACTGCCCTGGCTGGTTGAGAAATACGAAGCGAAGAAAATTCTGCTGGCCATGCCAAGCGCAAGCCGGGCCAGAAAAAACGAAGTCATTAAAACCCTGGAAGGTCTGCCGTGCGAAGTGCTCTCGATCCCGGGAATGGTCGATCTGGTGGAGGGGAAGGCAAGTATTGATTCCTTGCGGAAAGTCGTTATTACAGACCTGCTGGGCCGCGATCCTGTCTCACCCATTCCGGAACTGATATCCCGTAATATCAACGGGAAAACAGTGATGGTTACCGGGGCAGGGGGGTCTATAGGGTCTGAACTATGCCGACAGATAATTAAAAATAAGCCAAACCAGCTTATTCTGTTCGAACTTTCCGAATTCTCCCTCTATTCCATTGATTCCGAACTGCGTAACCTGAATCTGGGTCAGGATTTTAAGGTTAAAATCTATCCGATCCTCGGAAACGTTCAGGATAAAGAGCATCTCGAAAGGTTAATCAGAGCATTTAACGTCGACACAATTTATCATGCTGCGGCGTACAAGCATGTACCGCTTGTCGAGTTCAACGTACTTGATGGCGTGCGCAATAATATCTTTGGTACGTTGAGTTGCGCTCAGGCCGCGGCAAGTTGCGGTGTTGAAAACTTTGTCTTGATTTCGACTGATAAAGCCGTTCGCCCTACCAACACCATGGGGGCGACCAAGCGCATGGCGGAGCTGGTGCTGCAAGCGCTGGCGAAGGAATCCAGTAAAACCTGCTTCAGTATGGTTCGTTTCGGCAACGTGTTAGGCTCATCAGGCTCAGTTGTGCCGTTATTTGAAAAACAGATTGCTGCAGGTGGACCGGTGACGCTGACTCACGAAGATATCACGCGTTACTTTATGACTATTCCCGAAGCGGCTCAATTGGTTATCCAGGCGGGAGCCATGGGCACGGGCGGCGATGTTTTTGTTCTGGATATGGGGGAACCCGTCAAGATCATCGACCTTGCGCACCGCATGATTACGTTGCAAGGGCTTACCGTTCGCGATGATAAAAACCCTTATGGTGATATCGCGATAAAAACAACGGGTCTGCGGCCTGGTGAGAAACTGTATGAAGAGTTGCTTATCGGCGACAATGTATCCGTTACGCAGCACCCGCGTATCAGGACTGCTAACGAGGTGATGTTGCCGTGGAGTGAGATGAACATTATTCTCCGTGACCTCGACAACGCCTGCTGTCAGTTCGAATACGAGCGCGTGCGAGAGATACTTTTACAGGCACCTGCAGCATTTAATCCAACCGACGGTATCTGCGATTTACTTTGGAATGTAAAGGTAAGTTAAAATAGCAGATTGTCAGTTTCTCCGCCCTGGAAGCTTATCAATTGTTACCTGGGCGACAGCAACTAATTAATTGTTTCTGATAACATTAAGAGCGAAATAAACGTGAAAATTCTGGTCACTGGTGGAGCAGGCTTTATTGGGTCTGCGGTGGTACGACACATTATTAATGATACGCAAGATTCTGTTATTAACGTCGATAAACTGACTTATGCAGGGAATCTTGAATCGCTGGCCGAAGTTTCGCACAGCGAACGCTATCATTTTGAACATGCCGATATCTGCGACAGCAATGCCATGGCGCGTATTTTTGCAGAGCACCAGCCGGATGCGGTGATGCACCTGGCGGCCGAAAGCCACGTTGATCGCTCGATCACCGGCCCGGCAGCCTTTATTGAGACTAACATTGTTGGTACCTATGTACTGCTGGAAGCAAGCCGCCAATACTGGTCAGCGTTAGATGCTGATAAAAAAGCGTCTTTCCGTTTCCACCATATCTCAACAGATGAAGTCTATGGCGATCTTCCGCATCCGGATGAAATGGCCAAGGGAGCTGAACTGCCGCTGTTTACTGAAAAAACGGCCTATGCCCCAAGCAGTCCCTATTCTGCTTCTAAAGCGTCCAGCGATCATTTGGTCCGTGCCTGGCTGCGTACCTATGGTTTCCCTACAATTGTGACTAACTGTTCTAACAATTACGGTCCATATCACTTCCCGGAAAAACTTATCCCGCTGGTCATTCTCAATGCGTTGGAGGGTAAAGCCCTGCCTGTTTACGGTAAAGGAGACCAAATCCGCGACTGGCTGTACGTAGAAGATCACGCCCGTGCGTTATACACCGTGGTAACCCTGGGCAAGATTGGCGAAACCTATAACATCGGCGGCCACAATGAGAAGCAGAACCTTGATGTGGTAAATACCATCTGCTCATTGCTGGATGAAATCGTGCCGAAGGAAGGTTCCTATCGTGACCAGATAACGTATGTGGCTGACCGCCCGGGTCACGATCGCCGCTACGCGATTGATGCAGAGAAAATTGGTCAGGAGTTGGGCTGGAAGCCTCAGGAAACTTTCGAAAGTGGCATTCGTAAAACCGTAGAATGGTACCTTGCGAATACAAAATGGGTAGAGAACGTGAAAAGCGGCAGCTACAAGTCCTGGATTGAAGAAAACTATGGAGATCGCGCCTGATGAATATTCTTCTGTTCGGTAAAACCGGTCAGGTGGGTTGGGAGCTACAGCGTGCTCTGGCACCGCTGGGCAATTTGATTGCGGTTGACGTCCATTCGCAGGAGTATTGCGGTGATTTCAGCAACCCTGAAGGCATTGCAGAAACGGTGCGCCGCATTAAGCCTGATGTCATCGTCAACGCGGCTGCGCATACCGCCGTTGATAAGGCCGAGTCAGAACCTGAATTTGCTCAGCTGTTGAATGCCACGAGTGTCGAGGCGATTGCCAAAGAGGCCCAAATATTGGGGGCCTGGGTTGTTCACTACTCTACTGATTACGTATTCCCGGGTAATGGCGATACGCCGTGGCTTGAGACGGACGCCACAGCGCCGCTTAATGTGTATGGCGAGACCAAACTTGCGGGTGAAAAAGGCTTAAGTGAAAATTGCTCACGCCATTTGATCTTCCGGACTAGCTGGGTTTATGCCGGTAAAGGGAATAATTTTGCGCGTACCATGCTGCGACTGGCAAAAGAGCGTTCTGAGCTGTCTGTTATTAACGACCAATTCGGGGCCCCTACGGGTGCTGAATTATTAGCAGACTGTACGGCTCATGCTATTCGGGTTGCCCTGAATAAACCTGAAGTGGCAGGGACTTATCATCTGGTTGCCAGTGGTACAACAACCTGGTACGACTATGCCTCTCTGGTATTTGATGAAGCGCGCAAAGCAGGAATTGAACTGGTATTAAAGCAACTTCATGGCGTACCGACCAGTGCGTACCCTACGCCTGCAAAACGTCCGGCAAACTCGCGCCTCAATACGTTAAAGTTCCAGCAGAATTTCAACCTCGTACTGCCTCAGTGGGACGTGGGGGTTAAGCGTATGCTGACTGAGTGGTTTACAGCGACAGCGATTTAATAATGATCGGGATGCCTGGGAGTGGGCATCTTATGACTATAGAGATGATGAAATGAAAACGCGTAAAGGTATTATTTTGGCGGGTGGCTCTGGTACTCGTCTGTATCCAGTGACAATGGCTGTTAGTAAACAATTATTGCCTATTTATGATAAGCCGATGATTTACTATCCGCTTTCAACGCTGATGCTGGCTGGTATTCGAGATATTTTAATTATAAGTACTCCGCAGGATACACCGCGTTTTGAACAACTTCTGGGTGATGGAAGCCAGTGGGGGCTGAATCTGCAATATAAAGTCCAGCCAAGCCCGGATGGTCTGGCACAGGCTTTCATTATTGGCGAAGAATTCATTGGTAACGATGATTGCGCCCTAGTGTTGGGGGATAACATTTTCTATGGTCACGACCTTCCTAAATTGATGGATGCCGCGGTTAATAAAGAAAATGGTGCAACGGTTTTTGCCTATCACGTGAACGATCCTGAGCGTTACGGTGTTGTCGAGTTTGATAAAAATGGTACCGCCATCAGCCTCGAAGAAAAACCGCTGGAACCGAAGAGTAATTACGCAGTGACGGGGCTTTATTTCTACGATAACAGTGTCGTTGAGATGGCGAAGAATTTAAAACCGTCAGCACGTGGTGAACTGGAAATCACGGATATTAACCGTATTTACATGGAGCAAGGAAAGCTTTCCGTGGCTATGATGGGCCGTGGCTTTGCCTGGCTTGATACAGGGACTCACCAGAGCCTGATTGAAGCGAGTAACTTCATTGCAACTATTGAAGAGCGCCAGGGGCTGAAAGTGGCTTGTCCTGAAGAAATTGCTTACCGCAAAGGATTTATTGATGATGAGCAGGTTAAAAAACTCGCTGCTCCGTTGTCAAAAAACCAATACGGACAATATTTACTGAAAATGATCAAAGGTTATTAATTAATGAATATCATTAAAACAGAAATACCCGATGTGCTAATTTTTGAGCCGAAAGTTTTTGGTGATGATCGTGGTTTCTTTATGGAAAGTTTCAATCAGCGAATTTTCAACGAAGCCGTTGGTAAAGAAGTGAATTTTATTCAGGATAATCACTCTAAATCCAGCAAAAATGTACTTCGTGGTTTGCACTACCAACTACAGCCCTATGCTCAAGGTAAATTAGTCCGTTGTGTCGTTGGTGAAGTTTTCGATGTCGCTGTCGATATTCGTAAAGACTCACCCTATTATGGGAAATGGGTTGGCGTACATTTATCTGCAGAAAATAAAAAACAATTATGGATCCCTGAGGGATTTGCTCATGGATTTTATGTTCTGAGCGATACAGCAGAATTTGTGTATAAAACAACTAATTATTATTCTCCTGAACATGAGCGTTCAATCTTATGGTCAGACAGCGAACTGAACATTGCATGGCCTGTCAGCCACGATTGTTCACCGAGTTTGTCTTCGAAAGATCTTGCTGGTAAAGCTTTTAAAGATTCAGACTATTAATTTCTACTCAGGCCTGTAAATAGCATACAGGCTTTTTTCACATTACTGAGTGTATCATACCAGTGAAAAAAAACATTATACTGCTATTTTTTGTTCAGGCTTCAAACTATTTATTCCCTTTGTTAACCCTCCCATATTTAATGCGAGTGTTAGGGGCTGAAAATTTTGGAATTGTAGCTATGGTCCAGGCGTGGCTACAATACATTATAATTTTTGTTGATTATGGCTTTAACTTTAGTGCGACGTTACTGGTTTCAGTTAATAAGAATAATCAATCCAAAATTGATTCTATTTATACAGCAGTAACTGCTGCCAAGTTAGCGTTATTACTGATAGTTTCATGTATTTTTGCTTTATATGTAATTATTAATGGTACGAGTATATACTCTTATCTGATCCTGTTAGGGATGATATCCGTAATAGGTACAGTTTTATTCCCTGTATGGTTATTTCAAGGGATTGAAAAAATGCAGGGTATTGCAATATGTACAACCATTGCAAAATTCGTCTCCCTTATTCTGATTTTCCTTTTAGTAAAAACGCCTGAAGATATGAATATGGCCGTTATAAGCCAATCATCAGGGATGTTTATCTCAGGTATTTTGGCTTGTTTCTTTATAAAAAAACAAAAATTGGCCAAATTTACAAGAGTTTCAATAAAAGAAATCTATTCGGTTTTATCTAAGGGATTTGACCTTTTTGTATCTAATATAACTATAAGTTTTTATACGACTTTAAATATATTAATTATAGGATATTTTGGTGGCCCGACGCTGGCAGGTTATTTCTCAGCAGCAGATAAAATCCGAACTGCAGCGCAAGGTTTGATGAGTCCTGTTCAGCAAGCGATGTTCCCAAGAGTCAGTTCATTGATTAGTGAAGGAAAAATACTCAATGAAATCTGGCACTTGTATGGTAAGAAGTTTATTGCGTTCGGATTGTTAATATCGGTAGCAATGGCTGTCATAGGATACCCTGTATCACTTTATTATTACAGTGAAGAATATCGAATATCGTCGATGATATTGTTGATGATGTCTCCTTTGCCATTTATCGTTTCAGTGGGCGTTGTATATGGACAATGGTGGTTAATACCTAATCATTTCACAAAAGTTGTCAGGAAAACATATCTTGCTGTGAGTTTTATGCATATTATAGTTTCTATACTATTAATGCATCTGACTCCAACATATGGCGTGACAATTAGCGTGATTATTACAGAAATAATTGTTTCGGCTATTTTTGTCCTGGTGAGTTTTAATAGCGAAAAGAATTCAAGATGATTAAACGAAGACCTAGAAATCCATCTTTTTATTTATGCCTGTATGTTGTCTTTGCATTAGTATTATGGGTTTCACAAAGTAGCCTCTACATCACATTTGATTCTGGTTTGATGATCCTAATTGTTTCTTATTTATATTTTTTCTTAGGATGCTATATAGGTAATAAAACAACAAGATTTCATCAGAAAGATAATCTAATAAATAATCAATCGCTCTTTAATATTTCCTTGCAGGTAAAAATTTCACTTGCAATCAACTTCTTCATATTGATTTATCTGGCGTTCCTGTTTAAAAATATAGTGACGAGTGGTATTTCGTTCGCAGAATACAGAGAAAGTTTATTTAAAGATCAATCAATAAAAGAATACTATGGAGCATTTGCAGCTTATTTATTTGTATTTGCAACCTTGGTACCGCTTTTTGGCATTAGTTATGGTTTGTATTTGAAGATTAATAAAAATAAATCTGCAATATTATTCTTCTCATTTTTAATGTTGGTAGGAAAAGAAAGTATCTTGATTTCAAGATACTATGTTTTTGCTCCGGTGCTGGCAGCAATATTAATATTATATTGCTATGATAGCAAAATGACTCTGAAGAAAGTTATTTTTTCTCTAGCTGTATTTTTGATTTTGTTATTAGCCATATTCACTTTTAGAGGTGATAGCGACTTAAGTCAAAGCCTTATTAATACTCGCAATTATGCGATTGCAGGTTACTCACTTTTTACTCATGCAATTGATAGCGGTGATACTGATATCTTGTATGAGCTTTCTAGTCCATTTTCATTCTTAGGTATACTTGGCGCTAAGTTTTACGACCAAAGCGCTTTCTTCACAAAAGTACAAGATTTCGTTCTGCTAGGCAGTGCTGGTTATTTTAATGCCTTTTATACATCCTTGTTATTACCCTTTCTGTATTTCGGTAGTATAGGGGTTGTTGTACTCAGTATGTTGTTTGGATATATTGTATCGAGAAATCACAATTCCTTTATTAATAAGAACTCATTCCTTAACTTCAACTCCCTGTTTGCTTTGATTGTTATTTTCTTTTCTCATCAGTTTTTGCCGGTGCAGTTATCCTTCTTTTGGGATTATTTCCTGATTTCGTTATCAGTTCATTTGTTTGTAGTTTGTTATAGAAATATAAGGAGCAATTTTTGAAAACGTTAGCATTTTATCTTCCGCAATTTCATGAGATTGAAGAAAATAATAAATGGTGGGGAGAAGGTTTTACCGAATGGGTCAATGTTAAAAAGGCTACGCCTCTTTTTAAAAATCATAACCAGCCCAGAGAACCTCTGAACAATTATTATTATAATTTGCTCGATGTAGAAACATTAAAATGGCAATCGGAACTTGCAAAAAAGCATAATATTGATGGTTTTTGTTTTTATCATTACTGGTTTAATGGTAAGCGTTTACTGGACAAACCAGCTGAGCTTTTACTGGAGAACAAAGATATACATCTCCCGTTCCTTTTTTCATGGGCTAACGAGCCATGGACGCGTAGTTGGGATGGTAGTCATCGAGATGTTATCATGCCCCAAAGTTATGGTGACGAATCAGACTGGCTAAATCACTTTAACTATCTCAAGCCATTTTTCGAAGACGAAAGATACATTAAACATAATGGTAAGCCTGTATTTCTGTTATATCGTTCTGCTAGCTTTGAAAAATGTAATGAGTGGATTCAGTATTGGCGGAAACTGGCAAAAGAAACGTCTTTCGGTGATATACATTTTGTGTCAACACTTACCTCATTCGCTCAAGATCATCGTAAGCTAGATTTTGATGCCGAGTTAAATTTTGAACCAATGTGTACTTTTGAACACAATATGGGGAAACTTAAACCGATATTGCGAAAAGTGATCGGAAGAATAAAACGTATTTCTAATGAAAAATTAAAAACAAATTACGTTGAGCAGATATTATCTTATCAATCAATTTGGGATAAAATCCTTGAAAAGGATTTTAGTGAAACACATTATTCAGGTGCATTCGTTGATTGGGATAATACGCCAAGGAAAAAAACTAAATCACTCGTGATGAAAGGAAGTAATCCTCAGGTATTTAAGAATAATTTCGATAAGCTTTATAAAAAATCTATTGCTGCTAATGTTCCATTTTTATTCATAAATGCATGGAATGAATGGGCTGAGGGTACGTATCTTGAGCCGGATAAAAAAAATGGATATGGTTATTTGAATGCAGTAAAAGATACTGTTGAAAAATACAAAAAATATTAATAGGTGATAGGTCGTGATTAGTTCTGTAACTGTAACATTCAACCCTGATATACTTTGCTTAGAAAAGCAATTTCTTTCTTTGCAAGGCCAAATAGACAGTGCTATTTTAATAGATAACGGCTCTCGAAATTACGAAGAGATAAAAGATTTAGCAGAGAAATTTAATTTCGTCCTGATCAGTTTGCCCGAGAATATGGGTCTTTCGCATGCGCAAAACATTGGTATCGAAAATGCTATATCTCGCGGTGCCGAATACTTATTACTTCTTGATCAAGACAGTGTATTAGGTGCTAATTTCATCAGCGTCATGAGTAAGATGTATACTCAGTACAATGTTGGTATCCTGGGTCCTTCTTTTTATGATCCGCACACAAACGAATTCTATTGGGGCACTAATTACATCGGTCCATTTATTAAACGAACGCCAATAGAAGAAATAACAGATGTCACCTACGTTATTGCATCTGGCTCTTTCTTTTCTTCTGAAGTTTACGAGAAAGTTGGTAAAATGGAAGAAGCATTGTTCGTGGATTATATTGATGTGGAGTGGGCCCTGCGTGCTAAAAAATTAGGGTATCGCGTTGCAATGACTAATCAGGCGTCAATGGCTCACACGATTGGTGATTCAAGGCTGAATCTGTTAGGACGTAAAATATCTGTTCATAGCCCGATGCGACGTTACTTTTTGGTTAGAAATAGCTTCTTTATGATCAGAAAGTCATATATTCCAATGGGTTATAAGATTCGTGAGGTTTTCCTTAATTTTGCTCGTGCTGCAATATCTTTAATTCTTAATAAAGAAAAAAAGAAAACGTTGATGATGATCTTTTACGGTATTTCTGATGGTCTTTCTGGACGATTTGGACCATTCAAAAGACATTGATACCAAGTGTAGCTGTCTCGTTGCAAGTTAATGAGCGTTAGTAACGATATACTTATCGGACTGTTTCAAAAACTATGAAAATTCTTTATATAATTACACGGGCGAATGAAATCGGTGGGGCTCAGACTCATTTGCGTGATATGACATCTGGTTTAGTAAAGGATGGTCATCAAGTTGAGTTAATCGTTGGAGAGCAAGGCGCTCTGGTTGATGAAGTTCGCGCATTAAATGTGAAAGTTCATATTATCCCTGAGCTGGTAAGGGAAATATCGCCTTATAAAGATATTAAATGCGCTTTAATTATACGCAAGATTATAAAAGAATTTTCTCCGGATGTTATTGCCCTTCATTCTTCTAAAGCTGGAATTGTAGGGAGGTTGGCAGCTCTTTTCCTGAAAATTCCTGTTGTTTTCACCGTACACGGTTGGTCATTCGCAAATGGTGTTCATGATAAGAAACGTCGCTTGTACATTGTTATTGAACGATTATTCAGTAAAATTACTGATGAAATAATCACAGTCTCTGCTCAAGATAAACAACTTGCAATCGAACATAACGTTGCGTCTGCCAGTCAGCAAACGGTGATCCATAATGGCGTGCCGTTAAAAAGTGCTGCTCCTCATGTTTACCATACTCATGACGTAGTGAAGTTGATTTCGGTAGCTCGTTTTTCAGAACAAAAAGATCATGAAAGCTTATTGAAAGCGTTGAGTCGATTAGAAAAAAGAAACTGGGTGTTGACGCTGGTAGGAAAAGGCCCCAGGTTAGATGAGATGAAACAGCTTTCACAGGATCTTGGAATTAGCGAAAATGTACTGTTTACAGGCGAACGTTTAGACGTTGATGCCTTGCTGGCAGACAGTGATATTTTCCTGTTAATTTCTAACTGGGAAGGTTTTCCTATCAGTATTCTCGAGGCTATGCGTGCAGGCTTGCCTGTTTTAGCATCAGACGTTGGTGGCGTTTCTGAATCTGTCATAGATGGCAAAACGGGATATCTCGTTCCTCGTGCAGATATTGATGCTATCGAAAAAAGACTCGCTGACTTAATTAATGATAATGCTTTACGTGTTGAATTAGGCAAGTCAGGGAATGAATTTTTCATTGAAAACTTCTCATTCAACGCAATGTATAATAAAACGATTGAACTTTATCAAAAAGCAATTAATAAAAAACATAATAAATAATAGAATTTATTATATGTTGTGATTTAGTTAATTTATACATGGAATATACCTACATGGTTTATAAGGATTTAATATCTCCCGTTTTGTGTCGTCTTGCGTGATCAAGGCCACAAATGCCTACCTCTGTCCCTGATTTATGAGTTAAGATTCTTACAAATTATATCTGTCGGGGTTACCCGACAGTGACCACACCTGACAGGAGTATGTAATGTCCAAGCAACAGATCGGCGTTGTCGGTATGGCAGTGATGGGGCGCAACCTGGCGCTCAACATCGAAAGCCGTGGTTATACCGTCTCCGTTTTCAACCGCTCCCGTGATAAGACCGAAGAAGTGATTGCCGAGAATCCAGGCAAGAAACTGGTTCCTTTTTATACGGTGAAAGAGTTCGTTGAGTCTTTGGAAACGCCTCGTCGTATCCTGTTAATGGTGAAAGCGGGCGCAGGTACCGATGCAGCTATCGACTCCCTGAAGCCTTACCTCGAAAAAGGTGACATCATCATTGATGGCGGTAACACCTTCTTCCAGGACACCATTCGTCGTAACCGTGAGCTGTCCGCAGAAGGCTTCAACTTCATCGGTACCGGTGTTTCCGGGGGTGAAGAGGGCGCGCTGAAAGGCCCATCCATCATGCCTGGCGGCCAGAAAGATGCATACGAACTGGTTGCACCTATCCTGACCAAAATCGCAGCCGTGGCTGAAGATGGTGAGCCTTGCGTAACCTATATCGGTGCAGACGGTGCTGGTCACTATGTGAAAATGGTGCACAACGGTATCGAATATGGCGACATGCAGCTGATCGCTGAAGCTTATTCCCTGCTGAAAGGCGGTCTGAACCTCTCTAACGAAGAGCTGGCTGAAACCTTTACCGAGTGGAACAAAGGCGAGTTGAACAGCTATCTGATCGACATCACCAAAGATATCTTTACGAAAAAAGATGAAGAGGGTAAATACCTGGTTGATGTGATTCTGGATGAAGCAGCGAACAAAGGTACCGGTAAATGGACCAGCCAGAGCTCCCTGGATCTGGGTGAACCGCTTTCTCTGATCACCGAATCTGTTTTCGCGCGTTACATCTCTTCACTGAAAGAGCAACGCGTTGCGGCGTCTAAAGTGCTGTCTGGCCCACAGGCTAAACCAGCAGGTGATAAAGCCGAATTTGTTGAAAAAGTGCGTCGTGCCCTGTATCTGGGTAAAATCGTTTCTTACGCGCAGGGCTTCTCTCAGCTGCGTGCGGCGTCTGATGAGAATAACTGGGACCTGAACTACGGCGAGATCGCGAAGATCTTCCGCGCGGGTTGCATCATTCGTGCGCAGTTCCTGCAGAAAATCACCGATGCCTATGCTGAAAACGCAGGTATCGCCAACCTGCTGCTGGCACCGTACTTCAAGAAGATTGCGGACGAATACCAGCAGGCGCTGCGTGATGTAGTTGCTTATGCTGTCCAGAACGGTATTCCGGTTCCAACCTTCTCTGCTGCAGTAGCCTACTACGACAGCTACCGTGCGGCAGTTCTGCCTGCTAACCTGATTCAGGCACAGCGTGACTACTTCGGTGCGCATACTTACAAGCGTACCGATAAAGAAGGCGTATTCCATACCGAATGGATGGAATGAGTTAACGCACTCGCTGTCATCGCAACCCGGAGCTCGTCTCCGGGTTTTTTTATGCAAAAACTGCTGCCTTATATTCGAAGTAGTCTGAATCTCATCCCACTCGAAGTGATTACTCCTGGTTTGCCTTGACAGTTCTGTTTGCCAGGAGGTACAAAGCCCAACAGTTATGTTTATCGCGATGGTCAGGTGGCCATCAGTACAGTTAACTCACAGAAGTCATTAGCGAATGAAAATAACAATTTCCGGAACAGGGTATGTCGGTCTCTCTAACGGCATTCTGATTGCTCAAAACCACGAAGTGGTTGCACTGGATATCGTGCAGGCCAAAGTGGACATGCTTAATCAAAAAAAATCGCCGATTGTCGACAAAGAAATCCAGGACTATCTCAGCAATAAGCCGCTCAATTTCCGCGCCACGACTGACAAAGAAGATGCATACCGCGATGCGGATTACGTCATCATTGCAACGCCTACTGACTACGATCCAAAAACTAACTACTTCAACACCTCAACCGTCGAAGCGGTGATCAAAGACGTTATCGCGATCAACCCTCGTGCGGTGATGGTCATTAAGTCAACGATTCCTGTTGGTTTCACGAAATCTATCAAAGAGAAGTTTGGGATTGATAATATCTTCTTCTCGCCGGAGTTCCTGCGCGAGGGGAGAGCACTTTACGATAACCTGCATCCTTCGCGTATTGTTATTGGCGAACGCTCTGAGCGTGCTGAGCGCTTTGCCGCGCTGCTTCAGGAAGGGGCCCTGAAGAAAGATATTCAAGTGTTGTTTACCGACTCCACTGAAGCTGAGGCGATTAAGCTCTTCGCGAATACCTATCTGGCAATGCGAGTGGCTTATTTCAATGAGCTCGACAGCTATGCAGAGAGTCTTGGGCTGAATACCCGTCAGATTATTGAAGGGGTGTGTCTGGATCCGCGCATTGGTAATCACTACAACAACCCTTCATTTGGCTACGGTGGTTACTGTCTGCCAAAAGACACCAAGCAACTGCTGGCAAACTACCAGGCTGTGCCAAACAACCTGATATCGGCGATTGTTGATGCTAACCGTACACGTAAAGATTTTATCTCCGATTCCATTCTTGCGCGTCAACCGAAAGTCGTCGGCGTATACCGTCTGATCATGAAGAGTGGCTCCGATAACTTCCGTGCCTCTTCCATTCAGGGAATCATGAAGCGCATTAAGGCGAAAGGGGTTGAGGTTGTGATCTATGAGCCTGCTATGCCGGACGATCAGTTCTTCAATTCACGGGTGATCCGCGATCTGGACGCCTTTAAGAAAGAAGCCGATGTCATCATTTCAAACCGCATGGCGGAAGAGCTGGCCGACGTGGCGGATAAGGTTTACACCCGCGATCTGTTTGGTAGCGACTGATTCTCTGCTTTATCCTGTAAAAAACCCGGCTGAGTGGCCGGGTTTTTTATTTTCAGACTTTGTAGAAATCGCGATACCAGTCAACGAAGTTCTTCACCCCATCTTTAACCGAGGTTTGTGGTTTAAATCCGATCGCGTCATAAAGTGGCTGGGTATCGGCGCTGGTTTCCAGAACATCCCCGGCCTGGAGTGGCATCATATTTTTCTCCGCTTTTTTACCCAGGGCCTCTTCCAGAGCGGTGATGTAGTCCATCAGCTCTACTGGCGAACTGTTGCCGATGTTATAAACCCGATAAGGCGCTGAGCTGGTCGCAGGTGAGCCGGCCTCAACGGTCCAGTTCGGGTCTGCCTGAGGAATAACATTCTGCAGACGAATAATTGCTTCAGCGATGTCATCAATATACGTGAAGTCGCGCTTCATCTTACCGTAGTTATAGACATCGATGCTTTTGCCTTCAATCATCGCCTTGGTAAACTTAAACAGGGCCATGTCAGGGCGTCCCCATGGGCCGTACACGGTGAAGAAACGCAGGCCGGTGGTTGGCAGATTGTAAAGATGCGAATAAGTATGCGACATCAGCTCATTGGCTTTTTTGGTCGCGGCATAGAGTGAGACCGGGTGATCCACGGAATCGTCAGTAGAGAAGGGCATCTTGCGGTTGAGACCATATACGGAGCTGGATGAGGCATAAAGCAGATGCTGAACGTTGTTATGGCGGCAGCCTTCCAGCACGTTGAGATGGCCGATAAGATTGGCGTCTGCGTACGCGTGAGGGTTTTCAAGGGAGTAGCGCACACCCGCTTGAGCGGCCAGATGAATCACACGATCAAACTTCTCACCGGCGAAAAGCTTGGCCATACCTTCGCGGTCAGCTAATTCCAGCTTGTGGAAGGTGAAATCCTCAGATTTTAACAGTTCCAGGCGTGCCAGCTTCAGGTTAACATCGTAGTATTCATTGAGGTTATCGATACCAACAACCTGATGACCGGCCTCAAGGAGGCGTTTGCTGACATTCGCACCGATAAAACCTGCAGCGCCCGTGACCAAAAATTTCATAGCTTCCCTCATAAACCTTTTTCTTACAGATGCCATAGCGCATCACATGGTGTCTATGATAGCGCGAAGGGTCGAAGTTACATAACCCATCTTTCCGATTTAACTCATCGGATTCTTATAGAAAAATCGCCAGTAACAGATAAACTAAGCAGACATCATTCTGTTTGCCCTTTTTCATCTGTTAGGGATTGTATGACACAAAACAACAATAGCCAGGTCAGTCGAAGCAATGACCCTGAGCAAATTGATTTACTTGATTTAGTGCTGCAGCTGTGGCGTGGGAAGTGGATGATAGCAACGTTTGTTGTTGTTTTTATTGCACTTGCTGTCGGTTATCTTACTTTCGCGAAAGAAAAGTGGACCTCAAGCGCAATTATTGCGCAACCTGATGTAGCTCAAATTGCAACATACTCTAATGCGTTGAATATCCTCTACGGTAGCGCTGCACCCTCAATGCTTGATGTTCAAACACGCGCTATTGGTCGTTTCAATTCTTCCTTCTCTGCATTGGCACAGGCACTGGAAAATCAGGACGAACCTGAAAAACTGACAATCGAGCCTGCTGTTAAAGGGGAATCGCTCCCGTTGAGTGTTTCCTATACCAGTACTTCCGCAGAAGCGGCGCAGAAGCAGCTTGCGCAATATATCCAGCAGGTTGATGAGCAAACTTCCAAAGAGCTCACGGTTGACCTGCAAAACAGCATCAAAGAGCAGATTAAAACCCTGAACGATTCTCTGGTAAACCAGGAGAAGGTCGCTCAGGAGCAGAAAGACCTGCGTATTAAACAAATTACCGAAGCGCTGAAAAACGCTGAGGCGGCGAAAATCTCCTCGCCACAGATTCAACAAACTCAGGATGTGACCCAGGAAACAATGTTCCTGCTGGGAAGCGTAGGGCTGAAATCGATGATTGAAAACGAAGCCTCTCGTCCCTTGGTCTTTTCTGCTGCATACTATCAGACTAGGCAAAACCTGCTTGACATCCAAAACCTGAACGTAAAGCCGGACACAATACACGTCTACCGTTACGTCATGAAGCCGGATCTGCCCGTTCGTCGTGACAGCCCGAAAAAAGCCATTGTGCTGATTCTTGCCGTGCTGCTCGGTGGCATGATTGGTTCAGGTGTGGTGCTTGGCCGTAACGCCTTACGAAACTACAAACCAAAAGCCTGATTTGCAGATTAAAAAACCGGGGATTATCCCCGGTTTTTTTATTTATGCCGCTTACGAAGATTTTCTATCACCGCCGTTAAATCCAGCTCCTGATCCTGCAGCAGCACCAGCAGGTGATACATCAAATCCGACGCTTCGTTCGTCAGCTCCTCGCGGTCATGCACGGTCGCGGCCAGCGCGGTCTCAACGCCTTCTTCACCCACCTTCTGTGCGATACGCTTGGTTCCGCTGGCGTACAGCTTCGCGGTATAAGAACTCTCCGGATCCGCCGTTTTACGCTCCGCCAGCAGCTGTTCCAGTTGATACAGGAACAACCACTGGTGGCTCGTCTCACCAAAGCAGCTGCTGGTGCCCTTATGGCAGGTCGGACCGATTGGGTTTGCCAGCACCAGCAGGGTATCGTTATCGCAGTCAGGCGTTATGCTGACCACGTTCAGGAAATGACCCGAGGTTTCCCCTTTGGTCCACAGGCGCTGTTTCGTGCGCGAGAAAAAGGCCACTTTGCCGCTGTCAATCGTTTTCGCCAGCGCGTCCTGGTTCATATACCCCAGCATCAGCACTTCGCCTGAGACGGCATGCTGGACAACTACCGGCAGTAATCCGTCCGTTTTTTTCCAGTCCAGCTGCGCCTGTTGTTGCTCTGTTAACATACCCTGATCTCCACGCCCTGGTCGGCCAGGTACGTTTTTAACTCACCAATATTAATAATCTGTTTGTGGAACACGGAAGCGGCCAGCGCGCCGTCCACGTTCGCATCGCGGAAGGCTTCCAGGAAGTGTTCCATGGTGCCCGCGCCGCCGGAGGCAATCAGCGGGACGTGGCAGACTGCACGGACTTTTTTCAGCTGCTCGAGGTCATACCCGTTACGCACGCCATCCTGGTTCATCATGTTGAGGACAATCTCGCCCGCGCCACGTTTCTGCACTTCCTGCACCCAGTCGAGCGTTTCCCACTGCGTTACGCGCGTGCGGCTTTCGTCACCCGTATATTGATTGACGTGGTACTTGCCCGTTGCGGCGTCATACCAGGTGTCGATCCCAACCACAATACACTGCACGCCAAAACGATCGGCGAGGCGAGTAATCAACTCCGGGTCGGCCAGGGCAGGGGAGTTGATGGAAATCTTGTCGGCACCAAACGAGAGAATTTGGGCCGCATCGTCGGCGGATTTAATCCCGCCCGCCACGCAGAACGGAATATCGATCACTTCCGCCACGCGAGCGACCCAGCTTTTGTCGACTACGCGGCCATCGCTGGACGCGGTAATATCATAGAACACCAGCTCGTCTGCGCCTTCATCAGCATAGCGTTTTGCCAGCGGAACGATGTCGCCAATGATCTCGTGGTTGCGGAACTGCACGCCTTTCACGACCTGGCCGTCACGTACGTCCAGGCAAGGGATTATCCGTTTTGCCAGCATTGAATCGCCTCCGTCACCGTAAATTTACCTTCCAGCAGGGCCCGGCCCACAATCACGCCCTGTACGCCCGTTCCGCGCAGCGCGGCAATATCGTTTAAATCACCAATTCCGCCCGAAGACTGGAATGCCACCTGCGGATAACGCGCGCAGATTTCTTCATACAGCGAGACGTTGGAGCCCGCCAGCGTGCCGTCACGGGAGATATCCGTGCACAGCACGTGCTTCAGGCCAACGGGGAGATACATCTCGACCAGCGCCTCCAGCGTCACGCCGGAGTTTTCCTGCCAGCCGCTGACCGCCACCTGCTTATTACCTTGTTCATCAATGCGCACGTCCAGCGCCAGTACCAGCGCGTCGGCGCCAAAGCGGCGGAACCAGCCTTTTACGATCTCAGGCTCTTTCACCGCGGTTGAACCGACCACCACGCGCGCTACGCCCGCGTCCAGCAGTGCCGCAACGTCGTCTTCTGTACGTACGCCGCCGCCCACCTGTACCGGCACATCAACTCCGGCAACCAGATTTTTAAGCAGAGGGATCTGGCGTTTTGCCGGGTCTTTCGCACCCGTTAAATCGACCAGATGCAGCACCTGAGCCCCCTGGGCGGCATAATCCTGCAGACGCGGCAGCGGATCGTTTCCGTAGTCGCGCTGCTGGCCGTAATCACCCTGATGCAGACGGACAACCGTACCGTCAATTAAATCTAATGCGGGAATAATCATCACATCTCCAGGAAGTTTTTCAGCAACTGCGCGCCCGCGGCGCCAGAGCGCTCCGGGTGAAACTGTACGCCGAAGAAATTGTCTTTCTGCACGGCTGCGGTAAACGCCTCGCCGTAGGTGCACTGGGCGATCGTATTCGCGTTCACCGGCATAGCGTAGCTGTGTACGAAGTAAAAATACGCGCCGTCTTCAATGCCGCGAAAAAGCCTGTCGCCCGCTTTGGCGTACACGCGGTTCCAGCCCATATGCGGCAGAGGCAGACCGTGGTCGGTCATCTTCGGCACGTCTTCGTCGATAATGCCCAGCAGGTCAACGCCGTTATTCTCTTCGCTGCGGCGGCCAAGAATCTGCATGCCCAGGCAAATCCCCAGCACCGGCTGGGTACAGGCCTTGATCAGATCGACCAGTTCGCGCGCGTGGATCTGATCCATCGCCGCCTGCGCAGTGCCCACGCCCGGCAGGAATAACTTGTCGGCACGCAGCACCACGTCCGGGTCACGGCTCACCGCCGGCTCATAGCCGTGGCGAGCAATGGCCGACTTTACGGAGTTCAGGTTGGCGCATCCAGTATCCAGAATCACCACGTTCATTACAGCACTCCTTTTGATGAGGGCAGGGCGTCACCTTCCACGCGGATTGCCTGGCGCAGCGTGCGGCCGAAGGCCTTGAAGAGACTCTCTACGCGGTGGTGGTCGTTCTTGCCTTTGGTCTTCAGGTGCAGCGTCAGGCCCATGGTGTAGGACAATGAACGGAAGAAGTGCTCCACCATTTCGGTGCTCAGATCGCCCACGCGCTGGTAATTGAAGTCTGCTTTATATTCCAGGTGCGGGCGACCGGAGATATCCATCGCACAGCGCGCCAGACACTCGTCCATCGGCAGGACAAAGCCAAAACGGTTGATGCCGCGTTTATCACCGAGCGCCAGCTTGAGGGCTTCACCCAGCGCCAGGCCGGTATCTTCCACGGTGTGGTGATCGTCAATATAAAGATCGCCTTTTACCGTGATCTCCATGCGGAAACCGCCGTGGGTGGCAATCTGGTCCAGCATGTGGTCGAAGAAACCCACGCCGGTGTGGATCTTGCTGCCGCCTTCGCGGTCGAGCCAGACCTTCACATCAATCTGCGTCTCTTTGGTGTTACGTTCAACGTGCGAGTAGCGGTCACGTTTTGTCAGCTGTTCGCCAATCATCGCCCAGTTAAGGTTGTTGCGGTCGTAGCGAAGCCCCGCGATGCCCATGTTTTCCGCGAGCGTAACATCAGTGATGCGATCGCCGATGACATAGCTGTTAGCCTTATCCAGCACATCCTCTGCCAGATAGCGCTCGACCAGCTTCACCTTTGGCTTACGGCAGTCACACTCATCGGCTGGCATGTGCGGGCAAATCAGCACGTCATCAAACACCACGCCCTGCGAGGTCAGCACCTGCATCATTAAATTATGCGGGCCGTCAAAGTCTGCCTGCGGGAAGCTGTCGGTACCCAGACCGTCCTGGTTGGTGATCATCACCAGCTTGTATCCGGCTTTTTGCAGCTTGAGCAGCACCGGGATCACGTCAGGTTCAAACGCCAGCTTGTCGAATCGGTCGACCTGAAAATCAGCTGGTGGCTCCGAAATAAGGGTGCCGTCACGATCGATGAAAAGGATCTTCTGGGTCATACTTTCTCCGCTTTCAGGGCGTCAATCACGCGCTGGCTCTCTGCACGGGTGCCGACGGTAATGCGCAGGCAGCCACTCAGAGAAGGTTGTTTATTCTGGTCTCGTAAGATAATGCCCTGATCCCACAAAGATTTAAATACGGCGCTGGAGGCGGTAAAGCGCACCAGGATGTAGTTGGTTTCCGAGTCGAATACCTGCTCCACGCACGGGATATCCTTCAGGGCGGTCACCAGGTACTGACGTTCCTCCAGGATTTGCGCCACGCGCTCGCGCATCGCGTTAATCCCCTGAGGCGTCAGCGCCTGTGCCGCAATATCGGCAACCGGCGTCGAGAGCGGGTACGGAGCGATCACCTTCAGCAGCAGGTCGATGACCTCTTTATTCGCCAGGGTGAATCCGCAGCGCAGACCCGCGAGGGCGAAAGCCTTCGACAGCGTACGCAGCACCACCAGGTGCGGATACTCTTCCAGCCAGCCTGCCAGCGTCGCCTGCGGGCAGAACTCGATATAGGCTTCGTCGGCCACCACCAGCGCTTTTCCGCGCGTCATCTCCAGCAGGGTTCGGATATCCTGCGGGTTAATAATCTGCCCGGTCGGGTTGTTCGGGCTACAGACAAAGACGACTTTTACGCCGTCAAGATTGTCGGCAATGCCCTGCAGATCCAGCTGCCAGTTCTCCAGTGAGAGCACGTTGCGGCACGCCACCCCAAAGGTTTCCGCGCTGACGCTGTACATGCCGTAGGTCGGCTGGCAGTACATGACGGCGTCTTTGCCGGGCTCGCAGAACGCGCGGATCAGCAGCTCAATGCCCTCATCCGCGCCGCGACTGACCAGTACCTGCTCTGGCTTCACGCCAGCATACTGCGCGTAGTTTTCGATTACCGCCTTCGGCTGACACTCCGGATAACGGTTCAGCGTTTGCTGCGACAGCTCAAACTGCACCGCCGTTGGATATTCGTTGGCGTTCAGCCAGACATCCCCTTTACCGCCCAGACGACGCGCAGACTGATAGGGCGTCAGGCGACGGACATTTTCGCGGGCTAATTCTTCAATGTTCATGCTTGCTCCTTCAGGGCTGCAACGCGCAGCGTAACGGCATTTTTGTGGGCGGTCAGGCGCTCGGCGGCGGCCAGGGTTTCAATGGTGGACGCCAGTGAGGCAAACCCTTCGCGGGAGAGTTCCTGCACGGTCATGCGTTTCTGGAAATCCGCCAGTCCCAGGCTGGAACAGGTTGAGGTATAGCCATACGTTGGCAGCACGTGGTTGGTGCCGGAGGCGTAATCGCCTGCGGACTCCGGGGACCAGTCGCCGAGGAACACCGAGCCCGCGCTGGTAATGCTGTCGACCAGATCGCGCGCGTTGCGGGTCTGAATAATCAGGTGCTCCGGACCGTACTGGTTAGAAATGGCAATGCACTGCTCGAGATCGCGCGCGACAATCAGACGGCTGGCCGCTAACGCCAGGCGTACCGTGTCGGCGCGGGGCAGGTCGGCAAGCTGACGCTCCACGGCTTCGCCCACGCGTTTCGCCATATCGGCATCCGGCGTCAGCAGGATGACCTGCGAGTCCGGGCCGTGTTCCGCCTGTGAAAGCAGGTCGGAGGCCACGAAGTCCGGCGTTGCACCGCTGTCGGCAATGACCAGCACTTCAGACGGGCCGGCAGGCATATCGATGGCCGCGCCGTCGAGACGCTGGCTGACCTGACGCTTAGCCTCGGTCACATACGCATTGCCCGGGCCAAAGATTTTGTCGACCTTGGGAATGGATTCCGTGCCGAAAGCCAGGGCTGAAATCGCCTGCGCGCCACCCACTTTATAGACCGCCTGCACGCCGCACAGCTTCGCCGCGTACAGGATCTCGTCGGCAATCGGTGGCGGTGAGCACAGCACCACTTTCTGACACCCGGCAATGCGTGCGGGAGTCGCCAGCATCAGTACGGTGGAGAAAAGCGGGGCAGAGCCGCCAGGAATATAGAGGCCGACGGAGGCAACCGGGCGGGTCACCTGCTGGCAACGCACGCCGGGCAGGGTTTCGACATCCACGGTCTGCAGCTTCTGCGCGGTGTGGAAGGTATCAATATTTTTCACCGCGACGGCCATCGCCTGCTTGATGTCGTCACCCAGACGATTACTGGCATCAATGATTTCCTGCTCCGTAACCTGCAATACGCCGACTTCCGTCTTATCAAACTTTGCACTGTATTCACGCAGGGCGTCATCGCCACGGGCTTTGACGTTATCCAGGATCTCCGCCACGGTGCGCGAGATGCTTTCAGAGGCGGAAATCGCCGGGCGCATTAGCAGCTCACGCTGCTGTGCGTCGCTACAGGTATTCCAGTCGATGATTGTGTTAAAGCTCATGGCCATTACTCCATCATCTTCTCAATTGGCAGCACCAGGATGGAGCTTGCGCCCAGCGCCTTCAGTTTTTCCATGGTTTCCCAGAACAGGGTTTCGCTGCTCACCATGTGCATCGCCACGCGCTGCTGATCGCCTGCCAGCGGCAGGATGGTTGGGCGCTCGGCACCCGGAAGCAGGGCAATCACTTCATCCAGACGCTCGGTCGGGGCGTGCATCATGATGTATTTGGATTCACGTGCCTGAATGACACCCTGAATACGGGTCAGCAGTTTGTCGATCAACTGCTGCTTAGCGTCGGCCATCTCGCCGTCACGCTGAATCAGGCACGCTTTGGAGCGGTAGATCACTTCTACTTCGCGCAGACCGTTCGCTTCCAGCGTCGCGCCGGTAGAGACCAGGTCACAGATGGCATCCGCCAGACCCGCACGCGGCGCCACTTCAACAGAACCGTTCAGCAGACAGGATTTAAACTGCACGCCTTTCTGATCCAGATAGCGCTTTAACAGGTGAGGGTAGGAGGTGGCGATACGTTTGCCGTTCAGCGCCGCCGGACCGTCCCACGCTTCATCAACCGGCGTTGCCAGCGACAGGCGGCAGCCGCCGAAGTCCAGACGGCGCAGGGTGAAGTAACGCGGGTCTTCGCCCTGCGCGCGGCGGGTCAGCAGCTCTTCTTCCAGTACGTTTTCGCCGATGATGCCGAGGTCAACGACGCCATCCATGACCAGGCCGGGAATATCGTCATCACGCACGCGCAGAATGTCGATGGGCATGTTTTCAGCCAGAGCAATCAGGCGCTGGGTGTGCAGGTTAATTTTAATCCCGCAGCGGGCCAGCAGTTCGCGTGAATCGTCACTCAAACGGCCTGATTTTTGAATAGCTATGCGTAAACGTGAGTTATCTAACATTCTTTATTCCTCGTTAACCTGTTTTAACCTGTCTGAATTCGGTCCAAAAAAAAGCCCCCGGAAGAAGATCTTCCGGGGGCTTTTTCATGCGTTCATGCACCACTGGAAGATCCAAACGTCTTCCAGCACACATCGCCTGAAAGACTAGTCAGGATGATGGTGATGATGGTGGTGTTTAAATTGAACGCGTGTCATATAAATTCTCGATGAATGCTTATTCATTTGATGTCTTTTAACCTAAACCAGTTGTGCGACATATTGCAAGGGCTTTTTTTGATCATTAATTCATTTCATATTGATGCTATGAATTGTGTGTTCTGCCGGGCTGGCGTAGCCTTATGAAAGACGAGTAAGAGTCAGGAGAATTCGCATGAAAAAGGTCGCGATTGTCGGTTTAGGATGGCTGGGAATGCCGCTGGCGATGTCATTAGCCGCGAAAGGCTGGCAGGTGACCGGGAGCAAGACCACCCGAGATGGGGTCGAAGCGGCGCGCATGTGCGGTATTGATGGCGTTGAACTGCGTCTGGAGCCGGAACTGGTGTGTGATGCGGACGATCTGGACACCCTGATGAACGTCGATGCGCTGGTGATTACGCTACCCGCGCGGCGCAGCGGCCCGGGCGAATCATTTTACCTGCAGGCGATGCAGGAGATTGTCGACAGCGCGCTGGCGCATCATGTTCCGCGCATTATTTTTACCAGTTCGACGTCGGTCTATGGTGAGGTTGAGGGCGTCGTAAAAGAGACTTCCGAGCGCCGTCCCGTTACGGCGAGCGGTCAGGTTCTGAAAGAGCTGGAAGACTGGCTGCATCATCTTCCCGGCACCCAGGTTGATATCGTACGTCTGGCGGGGCTGGTAGGCCCGGGTCGTCATCCGGGACGCTTTTTTGCCGGGAAGTCGGCGCCAGATGGCCAACATGTTGTCAATCTTGTGCATCTTGATGATGTGGTTGGCGCGATTGAGCTACTCTTACAGGCTCCGAAAGGCGGACACATCTATAATATATGTGCACCGTCTCATCCGGCGCGCAGCACGTTTTACCCGCTGATGGCACGTCAGCTGGGCCTGTCTGCGCCGGTCTTTGGTGAGGCAAAGGATGGCAGTAAAGGCAAAATTGTTGATGGCAATCGCATTTGTCATGAGCTGGGGTTTGAGTATCAGTATCCCGATCCGCTGGTGATGCCCATGGAATAAATCCCGCAGCGGAGACCGTCGCACACCGAAAGGGGGCGAGCATGAAACCGCTGCTGGATGTTCTTATTATTCTGGATGCACTGGAAAAAGAGGGGAGCTTTGCCGCTGCGTCGGCCAAGCTCTACAAAACCCCTTCGGCCCTGAGCTATACCGTCCAAAAACTGGAAAGCGACCTCAATATCCAGATCCTCGATCGCTCCGGGCATCGCGCCCGTTTTACCCGCACCGGACAGATGCTGCTGGAAAAAGGCCGTGAAGTCCTCCATACCGTGCGTGAACTCGAAAAGCAGGCCGTCAAACTTCACCAGGGATGGGAAAACGAGCTGGTGATTGGCGTGGATGACACTTTCCCGTTTTCTCTCCTGACGCCGCTGATTGAGGCCTTCTATCAACACCACAGCGTGACGCGGCTGATCTTTATCAACGGCGTGCTGGGGGGCTCCTGGGACGCCCTAACCCAGGGCAGGGCGGATATTTTTGTCGGTGCACTCCACGAGCCTCCCCAGTTGAGTGAGTTTGGCTTTGCGCGTCTGGGCGTGCTGGAGCAGGTGTTTGCCGTAGCGCCCCATCATCCGCTGGCTCAGGAAGCTGAGCCGCTTAACCGCCGCGTGATTAAAGGCTACCGCGCCATCGTGGTCGGGGACAGCTCTCGCCCGGAATGTGCGGTTTCCTCGCAGTTGCTCGACGAGCAGGAGGCCATCACCGTTTTCGACTTTAAAACCAAGCTGGAGCTGCAAATCAGCGGTCTGGGCTGCGGCTATTTACCCCGCTATCTGGCACAGCGGTACATTGACAGCGGTGCGCTTGTTGAAAAACAGGTACTTGCTCAAAACAGCCATGAATCGGTATGGGTGGGCTGGAATGAACAGACCGCCGGGCTCGCCAGCGCCTGGTGGCGGGACGAAATTTTAGCAAATAGTGCTATCGCTGCTGTATACGCTCAGGGCAGCGTCGAGAAATCAGCCAGTTAGCCAAAAGAAAATGACCCGGTGCGTTGCAAAGTATTGCCTTTTGTATCCGATGTGGGGCAAAATGCGGCCGCTGCAACCAAATGAATAATCGACGATATAAAAGGCGTCGGTTATTTTTTTTTGCATGTACGAAACGAAACTAAAAACCAAGAGGCCGGGCTTCGTACCGGATAGATATTTACTAAAATCCGACAGTTGTTGTCGCTGAGGAAGAAAGAAATGGGGCAATTTTTCGCTTACGTGGCGGTTATCACCGTAAAGGAGATTAACTATGTCGCATAACGCAACTCCAAACACCTCTCGCGTGGAATTACGTAAAACGCTTACGTTGATTCCGGTTGTTATGATGGGCCTGGCCTATATGCAACCGATGACGCTGTTCGATACATTCGGTATCGTATCAGGCCTCACCGACGGTCATGTGCCAACGGCATATGGCTTCGCGCTGATTGCGATCCTCTTTACCGCGTTGAGCTACGGTAAACTGGTGCGTCGCTATCCGTCTGCGGGTTCCGCCTACACCTATGCCCAGAAATCCATCAGCCCGACGGTTGGCTTTATGGTGGGCTGGTCTTCGCTGCTCGACTATCTGTTCGCGCCGATGATCAACATTCTGCTGGCAAAAATCTATTTTGAAGCACTGGTGCCGTCGATTCCATCATGGATGTTCGTTGTGGCGCTGGTGGCCTTTATGACGGCCTTTAACCTGCGCAGCATCAAGTCCGTTGCCAACTTTAACTCCGTTATCGTTGTGCTTCAGGTTGTGCTGATTGCGGTTATTCTTGGCATGGTGATTTACGGCGTATTCCACGGCGAAGGCGCGGGCACCCTGGCGAGCAGCAAGCCGTTCTGGTCTGGTGATGCGCATGTGATCCCGATGATTACCGGGGCAACCATTCTGTGCTTCTCCTTTACCGGTTTTGACGGGATCAGCAACCTGTCTGAAGAAACGAAAGATGCAGAGCGCGTGATTCCGCGTGCCATCTTCCTGACGGCGCTAATTGGTGGTCTGATCTTTATTTTCTCGACCTATTTCCTGCAGCTGTACTTCCCGGATATCTCTCGCTTCAAGGATCCGGATGCATCTCAGCCGGAAATCATGCTGTATGTGGCGGGTAAAGCGTTCCAGGTCGGCGCGCTGATCTTCTCCACCATCACCGTACTGGCGTCCGGTATGGCCGCGCATGCAGGCGTTGCGCGTCTGATGTACGTAATGGGCCGCGATGGCGTATTCCCGAAAAGCTTCTTCGGCTACGTGCATCCAACCTGGCGTACCCCGGCGATGAACATTATCCTGGTCGGTGCGATCGCGCTTCTGGCGATTAACTTTGACCTGGTGATGGCAACGGCGCTGATTAACTTCGGTGCACTGGTGGCGTTCACCTTTGTTAACCTGTCGGTTATCTCTCAGTTCTGGATCCGTGAAAAGCGTAACAAGACGCTGAAAGATCACTTCCAGTATCTGTTCCTGCCGATGTGTGGTGCTCTGACCGTGGGCGCGCTGTGGGTTAACCTGGAAGAGAGCTCGATGGTGCTTGGCCTGATTTGGGCGGGTATCGGCCTGGTTTACCTGGCCTGCGTTACGAAGAGCTTCCGTAACCCGGTTCCTCAGTACGAAGACGTCGCGTAAGACTGTGTCGGGTGGCGGCTACGCCTTACCCGACCTACAAAACCCAAGCGGGCAAAAAAAAGCCGGAGACATCGCCTCCGGCTTTTTTATATCCATCGTTCAAACTATCTCTTGCGCGTACTGGAACAGGGATTTCAGCAGCGCCTGTTTCTCAGCATTCCCTTCATACTGGCCGTAAAGCATCTCCAGCTCCTGTGCATAGCTGTGCAGGTACTCTGGCGTAAACACGTTGCGACGATGCTGCAGCCAGCGTTCCTGCTCGGCTTCATCCAGCGTGCCGGGGTAATTACGCGCGCGGTAATTAAACATCAGTTTTTCGATGCGCTTATCGGCGAAGGTGATATCCAGCGCCGGTAAGTTGCGCGGCTCGGTTTGCAGAACGATATTCATGGCCGCGCGATCGGCATCGCTGAAGAAACCGTTATAAAGTTGGGCGTCCACGTTCTCAGACGGCACGAATGGCTCGGCTTCGGCAAAAATGGCCACGACTTTCTCGCGCACCTGCGGATTTTCACGCAGCACTTTCAGATTATCGAGGCAGTGCTGGCGGTTAATGCCCAGCCTGTCAGCATCTTCCGGGCGCAGCGTATTCGCCTGCGCCAGGACCGGACATTTATTGATATGCACCAGTTTGACCGGCACCGCCGGCAGATCGCCGAGCTCGTTTTTCGGGGTAAAAAGCCGTTCGCGCAGGGTATCGCTGTCGAGCTCCAGCAGCGGTGAAATATCGCCCGCCAGGTCCACCATGATAACCGCATTACGGTTGTCCGGATGCCAGGCCAGCGGCGCAACCCAGCTTGTATTGCCGCGCCAGGCGCCAAACATGCCGGAAATATGCACAAGGGGTTTCATCTGCGGTACGTCGATAAGGGTCATAAGCTTCTGCTTGCTGCGATGGCTCAGCAGATACTCAAACAGCCGGGGCTGTGCGCTTTTCACCAGCTTTGCCATGGCAATGGTGGCATAGACGTCCGCCATCGCGTCGTGGGCATTGCTGTGTTCGATACCGTTGGCGCGCGTCAGGTGTTCCAGCCGGAAGCTGGTCAGCCCTTCCTCATTTTCCGGCCAGTTAATGCCTTCAGGACGCAGGGCGTAGCAGGCGCGCATGATGTCGAGCAAATCCCAGCGCGAATTGCGGTTCTGCCAGCTCCAGGCATAGGGATCGTAGAAGTTACGATAGAAGATGTTGCGCGTCACTTCGTCATCGAAGCGGATGTTGTTGTAACCGACCACGCAGGTGTTGGGGACGGTAAACAAGTCGTGGATGCGTCGGGCGAATTCTGCCTCGTTAACGCCTTTTTCCCGCGCTTCCTGAGGGGTGATCCCGGTGACCATGACCGCGCCGGGCTGCGGCAGGTAGTCATCCGCAGGCTTGCAGTAAAAGACCTCGGGCTCGCCTATGATGTTGAATTCGTCGTCGGTACGGATGGCGGCAAACTGCGCCGGTCGGTCCAGCGCCGGGTGCGTGCCAAAGGTTTCGTAGTCATGAAATAAAAAAGTCGGGCGAGCGGCAGAGTCAGACACCAGTAATACCATCCTGTTAAAAAATGACGTCACTATGGTAAACGATCGTGCGGGTCAGACCGAATAAAAAGCACCGCCGCGTCGCAAATTTGCGCGCCAGCTTCAGAGAAAAATCTGCGTTCTGTCACATTTTTTTGCAATTAAGCCAGGTAACGACATCAGAACTCCCGTAAAAAGGTCATCGATTTTTAATGACCTGAGGATATACCGTTGAAACGCCGTCTGTTTATTGCTGTTTCTTTACTCGCTTCGAGTGTCTCATCTGCTTTTGCGGCCGAACCACTGGATTTTTCGCCGCAGCCTCCGGCCATTCAGGCTGGCTCCTGGGTGCTGATGGATTACACGACTGGTCAGATTTTAACGGCGGGCAACGAACATCAACAACGTAATCCGGCGAGCCTGACCAAGCTGATGACGGGCTATGTGGTGGATCGGGCCATTGATAGCCACCGCATTACGCCGGACGACATTGTTACCGTAGGACGTGATGCCTGGGCAAAAGGCAACCCGGTTTTTGACGGCTCGTCGCTCATGTTCCTGAAAGAGGGCGATCGCGTCTCCGTGCGTGACTTAAGCCGCGGTCTGATTGTCGATTCCGGCAACGACGCCTGCGTAGCGCTGGCCGATCACGTGGCGGGCGGGCAGCCGCAGTTCGTGAAGATGATGAACGACTACGTGCAGAAGCTGAACCTGCGCGATACGCATTTTGAAACCGTCCACGGGCTGGACGCGCCGGGCCAGCACAGCTCGGCCTATGACCTGGCCGTACTCTCCCGCGCCATCATCCACGGTGAGCCAGAGTTTTATCATATGTACAGCGAAAAGAGCCTGACCTGGAACGGAATCACCCAGCAAAACCGTAACGGCCTGCTGTGGGATAAGACCATGAACGTGGACGGGTTGAAAACGGGGCATACTTCGGGGGCGGGTTTTAACCTGATTGCGTCTGCCGTAGACGGCCAGCGCCGTTTAATCGCGGTGGTGATGGGGGCGGACAGCCCGAAAGGGCGCGAAGACCAGGCCCGGAAACTGCTGCACTGGGGGCAGCAGAATTTCGATACGGTGCAGATCCTGCATAGCGGTAAAAAAGTAGGGACGGAGCGCATCTGGTACGGCGATAAGGAGCAGGTGAAACTGGGCACCGATCAGGACTTCTGGCTGGCCTTGCCGAAAGCGGAGGTTCCCAACATCAAAGCCAGGTACGTTCTGGATAAAAAAGAGCTGGAAGCGCCGATTGCTGCGCATCAGCGGGTCGGGGAGATTCAGCTCTATGACCGCGACAAGGTGGTAGCCCACTGGCCGCTGGTCACGCTGGAAGCTGTTGATAAAGGCGGCCTGCTCTCTCGTCTGAGCGATTATCTGCATCACACGCTTTAACCGCTGCTGAGCAGACTGGCAGGGTTGCGAGTCTGCTCACATAATAAACACTCCTCGTTTGCTGATAATGATAACCCAGTTTTATAGTGTATAAATATACAGTGATAAACGGAGGCAGCATGGACTACAGCATTACGCAGCAACAGAAACGTAAGATTGCCGGTTTTCATTTGGTCGGCCCGTGGGAACACACGGTAAAGCAGGGCTTTGAACAACTGGTCATGTGGGTCGACGGGCGTCACATTGAGCCGCTGGAGTGGGTGGCGGTCTATTACGATAACCCGGATGAAGTCCCGGCAGAAAAACTACGCTGTGATACGGCCGTGACGGTACCGGATGATTTCGTCATCCCGGAAAACAGCGAAGGCGTCATGATGACGGAAATCGCGGCCGGGGATTATGCCGTGGCGACGGCGCGCGTGGAAAACTACGACTTCGCCACGCCGTGGTATCAGTTCTTCAATTCCCTGCTACAGGACAATAAGTACCAGATGGCGCTCAAACCCTGCTTTGAGCGCTATCTCAATGACGGCAATGCGGACGGCTACTGGGATATCGAAATGTATATCGCCGTCGAGCACAAAAGGTTTTAAGCCTGCTAAATGAAGGGTTTTTCAGCCGGGAGCGATCCACCCGGCTGAAAACACAGTACAATTGTGCTTTGCCGTGTAGCTGGAGAGCGGGTGTGCGTCCCGACAAATCATTAACCCCTTTTGAAATTCGGTTGTACAAACACTACCGCGTGGTGCACGGGTGTCGCATTGCGCTGGCGTTCGTATTAACGTTTGTCCTGGTGCGTTTGCTGGAGGTTCCGGAAGGGACGTGGCCGCTGATCACGCTGGTGGTGGTGATGGGGCCCATCTCGTTTTGGGGGAACGTTGTCCCGCGCGCCCTGGAGCGTATTGGCGGGACCGTGTTAGGTTCGGCCCTGGGGCTAATTGCCCTGAAGCTGGAGCTTATCTCGTTCCCGGTCATGCTGATATGGTGCGGTGCCGCTATGTTCCTGTGCGGCTGGCTGGCGTTGGGTAAAAAGCCTTATCAGGCGCTGCTGATAGGTATTACGCTCGCGGTGGTGGTCGGTGCACCCGCCGGGGATATGACCACGGCGCTGTGGCGAAGCGGGGATGTCATCCTGGGTTCACTGCTGGCGATGCTCTTCACCGGTATCTGGCCGCAGCGCGCTTTTCTGCACTGGCGTATTCAGATGGCCAGCTACGTCACCGCGTTTAACCGCGTCTATCAGGCCGGTTTTTCCCCGAATCTGGTTGAGCGCCCGCGCCTGGAAAAGCACCTGCAGACCATCCTAAACGACGTGGTCAAAATGCGCGGCTTGATCACGCCAGCCAGCAAAGAAACCCATATTCAGAAATCAATTTTCGAAGCTATTCAGACGGTGAGCCGCAATCTGGTCTGCATGCTTGAACTGCAAATCAACGCACACTGGGCCACGCGACCCAGCCATCTGTTGATGCTTAACGCGCAGACTCTCAAAGAGACCCAGCAGATGACGCAGCAAACGCTGTTTACCATCGCCCATGCGCTCTACGAAGGTAACCCGCAGCCGATCCTGGCCAACAGCGAGCGACTGAACGAGATCGTCGCGGAACTGAAGCAGTTAATCAATGAGCGCCAGAGCGATAACGTGGCGGAAACACCTATTCATGGCTACGTCTGGCTGAGCATGGAACTGGCGCGGCAGCTTGAGCTGTTATCGCACCTGATTTGCCGGGCGCTGCGCAAATAAAAGGCGTATGTGACGCCTGCTGCTTCGATTCAGCAGCAATTGGGGTTATGATAGCTTTAAACGATATATACCCTAAATAATTCGAGTTGCGTGAAGGCGGCGACGCAGTGAATCCTCAGGAGCGTACATCAGTACGTGACTGAGGTGAGCGAGGAAGCCAAGCACAGGCAACTTGAAGTATGACGGGTATACTCATTGCCATTCGCAGCCGCTGTCAGTAAGGTTATTGTTACAACGGTTGCTTTAACGAATCCGAATCTCACATTATCAGGGGTGTAAAAATGGAAACTACCAAGCCTTCGTTCCAGGATGTTCTGGAATTCGTCCGCCTGTTCCGCCGCAAAAACAAACTGCAGCGTGAAATCCAGGACGTTGAGAAGAAGATCCGTGACAACCAGAAACGTGTTCTGCTGCTCGACAACCTGAGCGACTACATCAAGCCAGGCATGAGCGTTGAAGCTATTCAGGGCATCATCGCCAGCATGAAGAGCGACTATGAAGACCGTGTTGATGACTACATCATCAAAAATGCTGAGCTGTCCAAAGAGCGTCGTGACATCTCTAAAAAGCTGAAAGTGATGGGCGAAATCAAAAACGGTGAAGCAAAAAGCGAGTAATCGCAGCGAATAGTGAAAAAGGCTCTCTGGTGACAGAGAGCTTTTTTTATGGCTCAGAACGCGGCTGTAGCTGGTAAATCCAGGCTTGAACCTGCTCGCCTTCAGAGGTGGTCACCGTGACCTCAACCCGATCGTAGCCGTCTTCAAACTCATCCAGCATTGACCAGTGTGCGGCAAGGCGATCAGAGATAAACAGATAGCCTTCGACGCGGGGGCCATCGGGGTGGAGCACGATCCCCGGAAAGTCCGCCGCAGCGCCCCAGCCGCGTTCGTAAAACGTACCGGAGACGAAACCGGCCAGCCATTCGCCGCCAATGTTTTCAAGAATATGCGCATTTGAGTGGCCCGGGC
This sequence comes from Enterobacter sp. SGAir0187, assembly GCF_002952735.2. Classification (NCBI taxonomy): domain Bacteria; kingdom Pseudomonadati; phylum Pseudomonadota; class Gammaproteobacteria; order Enterobacterales; family Enterobacteriaceae; genus Enterobacter; species Enterobacter sp. SGAir0187. Next base: position 4,267,538 of record NZ_CP025034.2, read on the forward strand.
GCAGCGTGCCGTAGACAAACAGAGCGTTCATTTTCCCTCATCCGCAAAGCAAAAAGCCTGCTTTAAAAGCAGGCTTTTTAAATTTGGCTCCTCTGACTGGACTCGAACCAGTGACATACGGATTAACAGTCCGCCGTTCTACCGACTGAACTACAGAGGAATCGTTGTGGAGGCTTATCTTAGCGGCGAAAAAAGTTTTGTCAAACCTGATCTTAGGGAAAATCGATTGATTGCTGATTCTGTCGTCAGTTTGTTGTAAATCCACACATCTTTTTCCGGAAAATACTTTGCAGGATGAGCATTTCTCCCCCATTATTTGAAATGGAGTTTCAACTTTTCTCGCTAAGGTCCATTTTGAACGTCACTGCCTCCTTACGCCAGGCGATCGCGCGCACGCCATGGTATGCAAAACGTAAAAGCTATCGGGTTCTCTTCTGGCGTGAAATCACCCCTCTTGCCGTGCCTATTTTCCTGGAAAATACCTGCGTTCTGCTGATGGGGGTACTGAGCACCTTCCTGGTGAGCTGGCTGGGAAAAGAGGCGATGGCGGGTGTAGGTCTGGCGGACAGCTTTAACATGGTGGTGATCTCGTTCTTTGCCGCCATTGACCTCGGCACGACGGTGGTGGTGGCCTTTAGCCTCGGCAAGCTGGATCCCAAACGTGCGCGCGAGGCGGCACGCCAGTCGCTGATGATCATGACTGTCTTTTCGGCCGTTCTGGCGGCGGTGATCCACTATTTCGGCAAAGAGATCATCGATTTTGTCGCCGGGGAGGCCACGAACGAGGTTAAAGACCTGGCGCTGACCTATCTGGAGATGACCGTCATCAGCTATCCGGCGGCGGCCATCGCCCTGATTGGCAGCGGCGCGCTGCGCGGGGCAGGGAACACTAAAATTCCGCTGCTGATCAACGGCGGAATGAATATCCTGAATATTATCATCAGCAGCGTGCTGATCTACGGCGTCTTCTCGTGGGACGGGCTGGGCTTTGTCGGTGCAGGACTGGGACTAACCATTTCACGCTATATCGGTGCAGCGGCGATTATCGGCGTGCTGATGGCGGGGATCACCCCCTCGCTGCGCCTCACGCTGAAGAGCTATTTCCGCCCCTTTAATTTCGCCATTATCTGGGAAGTGATGGGGATCGGCATTCCCGCAAGCATTGAATCAGTGCTGTTTAACGGCGGGAAATTGCTGACGCAGATGTTTGTCGCCGGGATGGGCACCGACGTGATCGCCGGTAACTTCATCGCCTTCTCCATTGCCTCGCTGATTAACCTGCCGGGTAACGCGCTGGGCTCTGCATCGACCATTATTACCGGGAAACGGCTCGGGAAAGGGCAAATCGGCCAGGCGGAGCGACAGCTGCGCCACGTTTTCTGGCTGTCGACCATCGGACTGACCTTGATTGCCTGGGGAACCGCGCCGTTTGCCGGGCTGATGGCCTCGTTCTATACCCATGAAGACGACGTTAAAGAGGTTGTAAAAGTCCTCATATGGCTCAATGCGGCTTTTATGCCTATCTGGGCGGCCTCATGGGTACTGCCCGCCGGGCTAAAGGGCGCGCGCGACGCCCGCTTTGCGATGTGGGTGTCGATGCTTGGCATGTGGGGATGTCGCGTCGTGGCGGGGTATACGCTTGGGGTAATGCTCGGATGGGGTGTGATCGGCGTCTGGCTGGGGATGTTCCTGGACTGGGCCGTGCGGGGCGTGCTGTTCTACTGGCGTATGGTCAGCGGGCGCTGGCTGTGGAAATATCCGCGACAAAATGCCTGACAATTGCGCGAAGTGGAGAATAAATCGTCAAACGATCGGAAATATGCATTCTGCCTTTGACATCCCGGGAGCGCATCGATAATATGCGCCCCGTTCACACGATTCCTCTGTAGTTCAGTCGGTAGAACGGCGGACTGTTAATCCGTATGTCACTGGTTCGAGTCCAGTCAGAGGAGCCAAATTTAAAAAGCCTGCTTTTAAAGCAGGCTTTTTGCTTTTCTGCGCAAGGTAAATGCAAAACGGCAACCTTGTTGCCGTTTTTAGTGTGTGCACCCTCTCCCGTGGGAGAGGGTTGGGGTGAGGGCACCAGACCGCACGAAATTACAAACGAACCGGTGCCGTCGCCGCTTCCAGCCACGGACGCGCATCGCTGTTCACCAGCGGTGACAGCGCCTCGCGTACCTGCTGGTGATACGCATCCAGCCACTGCTTTTCCTGCTCGCTCAGCAAATGTAGCTCAACCTGGCTTAAGTCGATCGGGATCAGCGTCAGCGAGGCAAACCTGCAGAACCCTGGACGGCTCTCCACAATCTCCACCTGGTTTTCAATACGAATACCGTGGCTATCGCCCAGATAGTATCCCGGTTCAATCGTCATGATATTGCCCGCCACCAGCGGCCACGGGTTGACCTTTTTGGCAATGCGATGCGGGTTCTCATGGATAAGAAGCTGATGACCCACGCCATGCCCCGTGCCGTGATCGTAATCCAGTCCCATCTCCCACAGCGGACGACGCGCAAAGGCATCCAGCTGATGCCCCTGAGTCCCGGAAGGGAACTGCAGGGTAATCAGCGACAGGAAGCCTCTCAGCACGGCGGTGTAGTGCAGGCGCTGCTGCGGGTCGACCTTACCCCATGCCAGCGTGCGCGTGGCGTCGGTCGTGCCATTAACGTACTGACCGCCGGAATCGTTCAGGTAAAAATGGTCATGACCGATGGGCTTGTTGCTGGCCTCGCTCGAATGATAGTGGCACATCGCCGCATTGCTCGAAGAGGCGGAGATGGTCGCAAAACTCTGCTCGATAAACCCGGGCTGCTGTTGACGGAACGCCAGCTGCTGCGCCTGCACTTCCAGCTCGGTGAGCGGATTTCCTGCCGCCTCGCGCAGCGGCACTTCGCGGCTCAGCCAGGCCAGGAAGTTGACCCAGGCGGCGCCGTCCTGGTGATGACACGCGCGATAACCGGCCAGCTCAACCGGGTTTTTGGTGGCTTTCATCAGGGTGATGGGATCGGTCCGCCAGACAATCTCTCCCTTGGGTTCGATGGCAAAGCGCAGGGCGACCGGCGCGGAATCGGCATCAACCATCACCCGTTTTCCTGCGGCAATCTGCTGGCAGCGTTCGACAAAGGCGTCCTGTGGCGCAATGGTAAACGCATTGCGCACGTCTTCCGGCAGGGCGCCGAGCTTGTTGTCGTTAACAAACCACTCAACGTGGCCGTCACGGCCCAGAAGAGCAAAAGAGAGCGGTACCGGGCTGTAAGGGATATCCGCGCCACGGACGTTTAACAGCCAGGCGATATTATCCGGCAGGGTAACGGCGAGATAATCGGCATTGCTTGCAGCCAGCACGGCGGCGACGCGCTGACGTTTATCAGCACTGCTTTCACCGCTGTATTCAACCGGCATTTCCCGGATAAGCCCCGCCGGTGCGGCAGGGCGGTCAGTCCATAGGGTGTCAAACGGCGAGGCTTTCAGCGGGACCAGCTCGCAAGGCGTGGCAGACAGTTGCTCAAACTCTGAATGGGTCATCAGCAGTGGGTCAAAACCGATGCGCGTCCCGGCCTCAGCGTTTTCCGTCAGCCATTCAGCCAGCGGCTCGTTGTGCAGGTGGCGGATCTCTACCTCATCCGTATTGACCTGAACGCGAGCCTGAACCTGATAGCGCCCATCGACGAACAGCAGCGCGTTGTTTTTCAGCACCAGCGCCACGCCGGCCGAACCGTCAAAGCCCGTCAGCCAGGCCAGCTTTTCGTCGTAGGGCGCGCAGTATTCGCTCTGCCATGCATCCGCACGCGGGACGATCATCCCGTCGAGATGGCTGGCCTCAAGCCAGTGGCGCAGTGCAGAGAGCGGAGATGTGCTGGACATGATTATTCCTTATCGTTATTAGCGGAACGGCGGCTCGTTGAAGGTGCGCAGCTTGCGGGAATGGAGCCGGTCACCTTCTGCCCGCAGCAGGTCAATGGCGCGAATGCCGATTTGCAGATGTTCGGATATCGCACCTTCATAGAAACGGTTGGCCTGGCCGGGCAGCTTAATCTCGCCGTGCAGTGGCTTATCGGAGACGCACAGCAGCGTGCCGTAAGGGACGCGGAAGCGATACCCCTGCGCGGCGATGGTGGCGCTCTCCATATCAATGGCCACCGCGCGGCTCAGGTTGAACCGCAGCGCGGAGGCGGAGTAACGCAGCTCCCAGTTCCGGTCATCCGTCGTGACGACCGTACCGGTGCGCAGGCGCTGCTTAACTTCTTCACCCGGCATGCCGCTGACCTCTTTGGTGGCGTCGTACAGCGCGCGCTGCACTTCGGCGATGCTCGGGATTGGGATATCCGGCGGCAGCACCGCATCCAGCACGTGGTCATCACGCAGATAGGCGTGGGCGAGCACGTAGTCGCCTATCAGCTGGCTTTCACGCAGGCCGCCGCAGTGGCCGATCATCAGCCACACGTCCGGACGCAGCACCGCCAGATGGTCGCAGATGGTCTTGGCATTTGACGGGCCCACGCCAATGTTAATCAGCGTAATGCCCTGGCCGTCGGCGGTGATCAGGTGCCAGGCGGGCATCTGATGTTTTTTCCACGCCAGGTCGGAAATGGCCTGCTCGGGCGCTTCGGTCTCCGCAGTGATCCAGATCCCTCCCGCACAGGAGAGGGCGATATACGGGCTTTCCGGGTCGAGGATCTGGCTGCAGCCCCAGCGGACAAACTCGTCAACGTAGCGGGTGTAGTTGGTAAAGAGGACGAACGGCTGGAAATGTTCGACGGGCGTGCCGGTGTAGTGGCGCAGTCGCGCCAGGGAGAAATCGACCCGGCGAGCATCAAAGTGCGACAGGGGAGAAAATTCTGCCGGGTGATAGATCCCATCGGCCGTCTCATCGCCAATCTGTGAAAGCTCCGTCGTCGGGAAGTGGCGGGTCAGCCCCGCGCTCATTGAGCGATCCAGCGTTAGCGCCGAACCGTCAATCACGTAGGGGTATGGAATTTCATGCTGCGAGGGCTCAACGTGAATGTGCGCGCCGTAATCCTGATACAGCAGCGTAAGTTGTTCTTCGAGGTACGGGCGGAACAGGGCCGGGCGGGTGACGGTGGTGCTGTAGCAGCCGGAGTGGGTAAAACGAGCGTAGGCACGGGTTTTCGGTGTTGTGCTGGCGCTGCCGTCCCAGGTCACAGAGAGCGATGGATAAACAAAAAGGCCCTCGGTTCTGGCCTTTTCGTCGGGAAGTTTCCCTGTTTCGATATATTCGCTGATGGCGCTGCGCAGCGCGTTGACGGACTGTTCGTACAGCGCGTCGAGTTTTTCCAGCGCCTGAGCCGGGGTCAGGCTGGAGCCCTTATTATTCATCTCTGTCTCCTTGTTCCACAGGTGTGCGACTCTACCCGATAGTATGTCACACGCCTGTGAAACAAAAGTGAGATCAGCGGTGGCTCGTCTCTTTCATCAATAGCGCCGTTGCCGCCGACAGCAGGCAACCGGCCAGCAGATAAACCGCCACGCTGTGCCAGTTACCGCCGGAGAAGGTCACCAGCGCGGCGGCAATAAACGGCGTAAACCCGCCGCCGACCACGCTTGCGACCTGGTAACCCACGCCCGCGCCGCTGTAGCGGTAGCTGGCGCCGAACAGTTCGGTAAACATCGGCTGCTGCACGCAGACCACCATATCGTGAGCGATGTTCGCGAGCATGATGGCAAAAAAGACAATCCAGAAGATCGACTGCGCCTCCAGCGCCATAAAGAATGGCCAGGCGCTGAGGCTGCCAATCAGCGCCCCGGTGATATAGACGCGACGGCGGCCAAAGCGGTCCGCCAGCCAGGCGAAGCAGGGTATCGTCAGACAGCTGATTCCGCCGACCAGCAGGCCGATATTCAGGAACAATTCACGCGGCAGGCCGAGATTCTGCGTCGAGTAGTTCAGCGCAAAGGCGGTGACGATATACATCGTCAGCAGCTCGCACAGGCGCAGGGCGATAATTTTCAGAAAAGCGCCAGGGTGCCGAATCAGGGCTTCCATCACCGGCAGCCGCTTTTTGACGGCCGGTTTTTCCTGCTGCTGCTGCTGTTCGAATTCAGCGGACTCCTCCATGCCGTTACGGATCCACAGTGCGGCAATGACCAGCACGATGCTGAAGATGAACGGAATGCGCCAGCCCCAGCTCAGGAACTGCTCGTCGGTGGTAAGCTGGCTGATTAGCGATACCAGCCCGGTAGAAAGCAGCAGCCCTACGCCGTACCCGACCTGCACGCCGCTGCTGTAAAACGCTTTCTTATTTTTTGGCGCGCTCTCAACGGATAGCAGCGCCGCGCCGCCCCATTCGCCGCCCACGGCGAAGCCCTGAATGGCGCGTAATGTCACCAGCAATACCGGGGCCCACCAGCCAATGGCGGAAAACGACGGGAGAATGCCAATCAGCGCGGTGGCGATCCCCATCATCCAGACGGTGAGCATCAGCATGCGCTTGCGGCCCAGGCGGTCGCCGAAGTGGCCGAAGATCACCCCGCCCAGCGGGCGAAACAGAAAGCCGACGCCGAAGGTGGCAAACGCGGCAAGCGTACCCATCGCAGGGCTGATTTGGGGGAAGAATTCGCGGTTAAACACCAGCGCGGCGGTAATGCCGTAAAGCAGAAAATCATACCAGTCGACGACGGCACCCGCGAAGCTGCCGAGTGCGGCGCGGCGGGCGCGATTGAGCGAAGGTGTCTCCTCGTTGGGACGATCGGAGATGAGGGTGGAGTCCATAGTTGTCCTGTCCGTACTGATTTTTTAATTATTGGTATAAGAAAAGGTCACTCACATTGCGCCCGTCATATAAACGGAACCTATGAGACTACCGCGACAAAACGCCTGAGAAAACGTTTTTATCTTTCCGGAAGGTGCTGAATAAATAAATTTCATCTTCCCCTGCCTTGAGATAAATCAGTCTGTTTGGCTCCGGTTAGTGCTGAATGGATTACAGTAATAGTGACCGCCGCGTGAGTTAAGCTGAGGGAATAACGATGCAACGCACCTTTTCGGCATTCTGGATGATTCTTTTTTTATTCGTCGCACCGCTTCAGGCGGAGCCCAACGTCTATGGCGAGCAACGCATCAGCGGCTGGTGGAATGCGTTGACGGAAGACATTTCGCAAACCTGGGCGCAGCCTCAGCGTTACGATCTGTACCTGCCGTTTCTGAGCTGGCACGCTCGCTTTATGTACGACAAAGAAAAAACCGACAAGTACAACGAAATGCCGTGGGGAGGCGGGCTGGGCGTTTCCCGCTATAACGAAGAGGGTAACTGGAGCGCGCTTTTCGCGATGATGTTCAAGGACTCGCACAACGAATGGCAGCCCGCGATGGGCTATGGCTGGGAGAAGGGCTGGTATCTGGATAATGCCAGAGATTTCCGCCTTGGGCTCGGTGCCGCCGCGGGCATCACGGCGCGAGATGATTTTGCGAACTATGTCCCGCTACCGTTCATCTTCCCCCTTTTTTCGGCCAGCTATCAGCGCGTTACCGTCCAGTTCACCTATATTCCCGGGACGTATAACAACGGCAACGTGCTCTTTGCCTGGCTGCGCTTAGGCTTTTAAAGGGTGATCACCTTTTTTGCCACGGCGTTAGACAATACCAGCATGGAGAGGAGAACCGAGGTGACGAACGTGAGCACAATCAGCGCCAGCTTCATACCGAGCGACGTCACCGGTATCAGCGCCGTCAGCAGATGAAACACCGAGTAGTGCACAATATATACGCCAGTCATCGTTTTGCTGATGGCGGCCAGTATGGACTCCTTAAATTCAGCATTGCGGCGAAAGCGCACGCCGTTCGCCGCAATCACCAGGGCAATTATCAGGATGTAGATCTGCGAGCCGGTGAGGATAAAGGCGTTTCTGTCGGCCTTAAACAGGGCAAAAAAGAAGTGGCGCTCGTAAAACCAGGTGAAGAGATAGATAAACGGGATGGCGATAAGCGCCGCCCGGACTACATTTTTGCGGCTTATCCACTCGGCGATTTTAGGATCGCAGAAGAGTTGTCCCGTCAGATAAAACAGCAGCCACGTCCACAGCCGATACTGCGGTGAAAGAGAAAGGGCGTGCGTTTCAGGATAAAGCGCCGATAACAGATCGTATCCGTAGGAAAAGAACAGCAGGGCAGCAATCGCGCCGCAGAACAGCGATCTCCGCTGGCTAAGCCACTCTATCGCCGGGTGGAAGGTGTAAATCACGACAAAGGCGAACACGAACCAGGGCTGGATTAAATACCCGCGCTGATAAGGCTCCCACAGGTAGTAGATCGTTATCCAGAACAGAAAAACAATCACAAGACTTTTAATTTTACCCAGCTGCCAGCGCGTGCCGTGCCGGGATTGTCCGTCGAGATAGCCCGACACCACAAAAAACAGCGGTGTAGCGATCGTCGAGATAAAGGTTAAAAACCCCAGGATCCAGTGATAGTCATAATCATAATGATCCCAGGTATTGTAGATGGTGAAGAAGGTAACCGCCGTCATGCAGCCCAGCGTCTTGATAATGTTCAGCCCTGTCGCATTCATTGTTGTTTGGCTTCGTCCTTACGATGGAAACACGCATAGATCACGGGGAGTACCAGTAGCGTCAGGATTGTAGCAAACCCCAGTCCAAACATAATCACAACGGCCATGCTCTGGAAGAAAACATCCAGCAGTAGCGGAGCCAGGCCAAGTACGGTCGTGAACGCGGTGAGCAGGATAGGGCGCAGGCGCGAGGTGGCGGCATAAACGATCGCGCTGTGCTGATCCTTTTGCGTTTTCTGCTGTTCGATCTCTTCCACCAGCACGATGCCGTTGCGGATGAGCATTCCGCTCAGGCTCAGCAGACCAATCAGCGCCATAAAGCCAAAGGGAATGCCGGTAATTAAAAATCCTGGTGTGACGCCAATCAACGCCAGCGGTACGGTCAGCCAGATTGCGACGGCATTTTTTACCGAGCTGAACATCAGCACCGTAATGACAAACATCACCAGATACCCGAGAGGCAGCGTTGTGAACAGCCCTTGCTGCGCTTCACTGGAGTTTTCCGCATCGCCCCCCCACTCGATGCTGTAGCCGTGTGGCAGGGGAAGGGCATCAACCTGCGGCTTCACGCGGGCGAGAATATCGCCGGAAGTTTGCTGGGTCAGCGGGTCAGGGTCCGTCTGAACCGTCAGTACCCGCGAGCGGTCGCGTCGAAGAATGAGCGGATCTTCCCACTCCAGAGAGAAGCGACTGACGACGTTACTGAGCGGGATATACTGCTGCCGCGCCTGGCTCCACACCAGCACGTTGTTCAGGTGGCTGGCATCCAGCCTTTCGCTTTCCGGGGGCCTCACCACCACGGGCAGCAGGTCGCTGCCTTCCCGATACAACCCCGCCCGGCTGCCGGAGAAATTCATCTCCAGCGCGTTGTCGACGTCCTGTTTATCCACGCCAAGCTCGCGTCCCAGCGCGGCGACGTACTGCGGGCGGATCACTTTGCTGCGGTTTTGCCAGTCGTTTCGGACGCTCCCCGTAGCCGGATCGCGCGCCAGAATATCGTCCACCTGGCTGGCAATCAGACGCAGCCTGTCAGGATCCGGGCCTTTAATGCGCACTTCAATGGCGCTGTCGCCGGAAGGGCCAAACATCACCCGTTTCGTGCTGGCGTTCACCTGCGGGTAGTTTCGCGCGATGTACTCGTCAACGTGGCGGGTCAAGGGGGAAATGTTACGCTGGTCATCCATGCGCACCATGATCTGCGCATAGTTGCTGTACTGCCGTTGTCCGCTGTAGGTCAGAATAAACCGCATGCTCCCCTGACCGATGGTAGAGACGGTGGTTTCCACGCCGGGCTGGCCCTTGATGGTTTTCTCAATATCACCGGTCATTTTCTCGGTCCATTTGATATCGGTCCCGTAGGGTAACCACAGGTCGACAAAGAAAATCGGCGTATTGGACGACGGGAAAAAGTTTTGCCGCACCGCGCCAAACCCCCAGACAGACGCGGCCAGCAGGGCGGCCATCACTACCAGCGTCGGTGCCTTATGGTGCAGCAGCGTGTTAAGCAGGTGCTGATAGAGGCGGTAGAGACGTTTGTCGTAAGGATCTGACTCGTCAGTGGTGCCCGGCGCGCTGTCGTTTTTAAACAACCACCACTTAATCATCACCGGGGTGAGGGTGAGCGCCGAGAACCAGCTCAGCATCAGGGAAATCAGCAGCACCTGGAAGAGGGATTTACAGTATTCCCCGGTGGAATCCTGCGACAGCCCGATAGGCGCAAACGCAAGGATAGCGATCACCGTCGCCCCCAGCAGCGGCAGGGCGGAGCGACGGATGATAGTGTTAACGGCGGTTAATAGCGGGGAGCCCTGCTGTCGGGCAATCAACACCCCTTCGACAATTACGATGGCGTTATCCACCAGCATGCTGAGGGCGATAATCAGCGCCCCAAGCGAGATGCGCTGTAGCTCAATGCCCCAGAGATACATAATCAGCAGCGTGCCCAGCACGTTAAGCGCGAGGGAAAACGCGATGATGATCCCGCTGCGTACGCCCATAAAGATCAGCAGCACGCCGATGACGATCGCCAGCGCCATCAGGAAGTTAATAATAAAACCGTTAACAGAGTGGCCCACTTCGCCTGCCTGATCGTAAAACAGATCTATCTGTATGCCTGCCGGTTTTTCCGCCGACATCTGGTTTAGCTTCGCCTCCAGTGCGTGGCCCACGTCGATCACGTTCACGCCGCGAATAAACGAGACGCCCATGGTGACGGCTTTTTTGCCGTTGGCATGGTAGATACTGGCTGGCGATTCGTTCAGCCCGCGCGACAGCGTGGCGATATCCCGCAGACGCGTCGCCGCCCCGGTGCCGGAAGGCGTGATGATGAGATCCGCCAATTCATCCAGATTCTCGAACTCACCGGTCGGGTGCAGACGAATGGATTCGCTGCCGGAGGTGATTTCTCCGGCGCTGGAAACGACGTTAAGCCTGCTGAGCAGGGCGGAAAGCTGGTTCAGGGTAATGCCGCGCGCGGCCATTTTGGTCAGGGAAATATCGATATTGACCTGTTGGCTAATCGCTCCACCGATGGCAACCTTCGCGACCCCGGGGACCAGAATCAACTCGCGGCGCAGCTGCTCCGCGTATCTCACCAGTTCAGGATTACTGAATTCATCCCCGGAAATGGCGAAGAAGAAGCCGAACACGTCGCCGAAATCGTCGTTCACAAAGGGCGTGACGACGCCGGGCGGGAACTGACGCGAGGCGTCGCCCACGCGGCGGCGCAGTTCATCCCAAATCTGCGGCAGTTCGTTTGAGTGATGGCGTGACGCGATGTTAACGGTGATTTGCGACAAACCGTTTGAAGAGATGGAGCTCACGTTGTCCAGATAAGGCAGCTGCTGAAGGGCATTCTCCAGCGGCAGCGTCACCTCTTCTTCGACCTGCTGAGCGGATGCGCCGGGGTAGAGGGTGACAACCACTGCGGTTTTGATGGTAAAGGCGGGATCTTCCAGCCTGCCGATATTCAACAGCGCGAAAATACCCCCAATGCCCAGCAGCAGAATCGTTAGCCAGACGCGAACAGGGTTATTAATAAATTGACGAGAGATATCCATTACAGTCCCCGTTCACGCGTCCAGATACGCACCGGCTGGTTGGCATGCAGCTCCCCAACGCCTGCGGCTACCACGCGCTCACCCGCCTTAAGCCCGCTGGTGATCACCACGCCTTCGGTAATCACTTGCCCCACGCTGACCTTGCGGTCTTCAAGATGGAGCGTGTCGCCTTCTCCCGCTACAACCCAGACGTGCGGCTCATTGCGCGGGCTGTTGTCCGGGTTAAAGACTGCCTCAACCGGTACGACCAGCGCCTGAGTGCCCGTGCCAGCCGGGAGGTTGGTTAAATTAATGGTAACCGTACCGCTTACGCCACCGACGGCGGGAAAATCATCTGGCCGCGGCATGGTTAGTATTACCTGCCAGGTCAGGGTATTACTGTCGCTGCTGCCCGAGTGTTCTTTATAAACGGCGGTAAATTCCCGATCCGGAATGGCGTTAATTCTCACTACCGGGCGATACTGCGCGTTGCGAATATCAAAGGTCTTAAACAGGTTTTCAGGGATGCTGAACACCACGTCAAGCAGATCGGTGCGGGTTAACGTCGCGATGGGCTGACCGGCAGACACCACCTGATGGTTTCGGACATGTACGCTGGCCGCCGTCCCGCTGAAAGGGGCGACAAGCGTCATTTGATTCAACTCTTCTCGGGCGATCTGTAGCGCCGCATTCGCCGAATCGCGGTTCGCACGCTGCACGTCCATTTCGGCTTTCGAAATCGCCTGGCGGCCCGCCAGCGTCTGGAAGCGATCGAACTGCCTCTGGGCCAGCGTCGCCGCCGTCTGCCTGTCGTTAACCCGCTGCTGGGCTTCACGGGCGTTCAATCTTGCAAGCTGTTGGCCCTGCTTGATGGCTGCGCCCTGACGCACATCGAGCGCTTCAATTTGACCAGCGCGCTTGAAGGAAAGGTCTGTGGCATCGCCCGATTCAATGCGGGCGGGAAAAACGCGCTGCTGGGCGTGACCGGGAACCGTCACCTCCGCCACTTTAACCATTCTGGGCAGGGGGGAGGCTTGTTCAGGTTTAGGATCGCACGCCGTGAGCGTTAACAAAACGAACGGTAAAAGAGAGAAGTAGCGGTTCACTGTATTCCCCTAATAAATAACTGTTTTATTTATTCCATAACCTGGACAGGGGTGACACTATTCTGCCAGAACAGTGACGACCATATAGGTAAATAAACCAATCGCCGTGCTGGCGATAATGGCAAGCGCAATAAACATACCCAGTCGGATCAGGCTTATACCATACATACATTCCTCCATGAGCCGGAAGCGGTGGCTAACTATGAGCATAGTCGGCGAAAACATAAATGTTAAATAACCATTAGCAGTGGGGAAGCGCTAAACCTGATATTCCTGTGCTACGTTTAATATTATTCATCTCTTTTTACCGTAACTGGCATTAAGGGCAACCCCCTGCATTTAATGCGTTTTTATGCTTCATTCACTCTCATGTTGGTTATAAAAAGGATGCTCGATATGTATAAAAACATTCTCGTTCCGGTGGACGTCTACGAGACAAGCCTGGCGGATAAAGCGTTGCAACATGCACAGTTTCTGGCGCAAAGCGCATCAGGTGACATTCATTTGCTGCACGTCATGCCCAAATTTTCAGCCGAACTGACGCGCGGTTTTATTTCAGATGCGCGCAAGATGGATGAATATATGATTAATAATTCGAAAGAAAAACTGTCTGACCTGGTCAAAAAATTGAATCTGCCAGAAGAGCGGGTTCATCTCCATGTTCGTAGCGGAAATGTTCGTGATGAGGTTATTAAGCTGGCGGATGAACTTGCTGCTGGCGCGATTATTGTCGGCTCTCGAAATCCAAATATTCAAACCCATTTGTTAGGTTCGGAGGCGGCAAGTATTGTCCGTTACGCCCATGTTCCTGTTTTCGTTATTCGTTAATTACATGAAAGCAAGGTGATTTCTGAATAGAACCTGAGGAAGGAACGATGAAAACAGGAAAACCTGAACGTCCGTATTATCAACAAACCGTTGACGAAACCCTGTCGAATATCCACTCCACTCTGGAAGGACTTAGCGGCACTGAGGCATCAGCCCGACTTCAGCAGCATGGTGAGAATGCATTACCGCAAAAAAAGGGCAAACCCGCCTGGCTGCGCTTCCTGGCGCATTTTAACGATGTATTAATTTACGTTCTGCTGGTGGCCGCGTTGCTTAAGCTCTTTATGGGCCACTGGGTAGACATGTTTGTGATCCTTGGGGTTGCCATCATTAACGCGCTGATTGGCCATATCCAGGAGAGCAATGCTGAAAAATCATTGCAGAGTATTCGCAATATGCTCTCCAGCGAAGCCGTGGTGGTACGACAGGGGAATCATGAAACGATCCCCACCACGTCGCTGGTTCCGGGTGATATCGTGGTGATCCGCGCCGGGGATCGTATTCCTGCGGACCTGCGTGTGATTGAAGCGCATAACCTCCGCGTGGAGGAGGCCATCCTGACCGGCGAATCCACCGTTGTTGAAAAAAACAGCGATGCGTTGAGCGGGGAACTGCCTTTAGGTGACCGGTATAATCTGCTTTATTCAGGCACCACCGTCAGCTCCGGCGGCGGTAAAGGCGTGGTGGTGGCAACCGGGGGCGAGACCGAGCTTGGCCACATTAATCAGATGATGTCCGACATTGAAAAGCACCGCACGCCGCTGATGGTGCAGATGGATAAGCTCGGTAAAACCATCTTCATGACTATCCTGGTCATGATGGTAGCGCTGTTTGTTTTCAGCCTCTTGTTCCGGGATATGCCGGTTTCTGAACTGGTGCTGTCGCTTATCAGCCTCGCCGTTGCCGCCGTGCCTGAAGGCCTGCCGGCCATCATTTCCATCATCCTTTCGCTTGGCGTACAGGCCATGGCACGTCGCAAGGCCATCATTCGTAAGTTGCCCACGGTGGAAACCCTGGGCGCAATGACGGTCATCTGCTCGGATAAAACCGGCACCCTGACGATGAATGAAATGACGGTCAAAGCGGTGATTACCGCTGAGACGACCTATCGCGTGGAGGGCGACAGCTACGAACCTGTGGGGAATATTCACCCCGTAGATGACCCGACGCCCCTCAGCGTGACGCAGGGTTCCCTGCTGGAGCGCTACCTGCGCACCATTGACCTCTGTAATGACAGCCAGCTGATCAAAGACGAGCAGGGGCTGTGGAAGATCACCGGGGGACCAACCGAGGGCGCGCTGAAGGTGCTGGCGGCGAAAATCCCTCTCCCTCCACTCGATACCGAAATGCGCAGTAAAATCCCGTTTGATTCGCAGTATAAATACATGTCCACGCTGAACCGGCTGGGCGATGAAGAGGTGATTTTAATCACCGGCGCGCCGGACGTCCTGTTCCGCCTCTGCCAGTACCAGCAGACAAATGACGGACTGCAGCCTTTCGATCAACCTTACTGGGAAGGTAAGATTGAAGTGTATGCCCGGGAAGGGTTGCGTATGGTGGCTGCGGCCTGGAAACCTGCCCGCGAGGGACAGCGCGAGCTGGATCACCCGGACCTGCGTGATGGCGTGATCCTGCTGGGTATTGCGGGAATGATGGATCCGCCGCGTCCGGAGGCCATTACTGCGATCGCCGACTGTCTGCAGGCCGGGATCCGCGTGAAAATGATTACCGGCGACCATCCGCAAACGGCAATGAGCATTGGGCAAATGTTGGGGATTGGTAACGCCGCAAGCGCTATCACCGGGCGTGAGCTGGAGGCGATGGACGATCGTCAGCTGAGCGACGCCGCCCAGCAGTACGACATTTTCGCCCGTACCAGCCCGGAGGATAAGTTCCGCCTTGTGCAGGCCCTGCAAAGTAAACAGGAAGTGGTGGGTATGACCGGGGATGGCGTAAATGATGCCCCGGCGCTAAAGCGGGCGGATGTGGGTATCGCCATGGGGATTAAGGGGACTGAAGTTACCAAGGAAGCCGCCGACATGGTGTTAACGGATGACAACTTTGCCACCATTGCCAGTGCGGTGCACGAGGGACGTCGTGTTTACGATAACCTGAAAAAAACGATTCTCTTCGTTATCCCGAGCAACATTGCGCAGGCCCTGCTAATCATCATCGCGCTGCTGGCGGGGAACCTGATCCCGCTGACGCCGGTCCTGATCCTGTGGATGAACATGGCGACGTCGGCAACGCTGTCGTTTGGCCTGGCGTTTGAAGCGGGTGAGAAGGATATCATGAACCGGCCACCGCGTAAGGCGAATCTGCATGTGATGGACGGCTATGCCATCTGGCGCGTGGTGTTTGTCGGTCTGATGATTGCCATCAGCGCTTTCGTGTTGGAAGCCTGGCTACAGCCGCGCGGTTACTCGGCGGAATTTATCCGCACCGTGCTGCTGCAAACCCTGGTGACCGCGCAGTGGTTTTACATGCTTAACTGCCGCGTTAATGACGGCTTCTCGCTGAGCAAAGGCCTGCTGGCGAACAAAGGGATTTGGATCGTCAGCGGCGTGCTGCTGGCGCTACAGCTTCTTATCATTTACGCACCGTTCATGCAGATGCTGTTTGGCACAGAAGCGCTGCAGTTCCGCTACTGGGTCATCACCTTGCTGATTGGTTTTGTGATGTTCCTTATTGTCGAGGCGGAGAAAGTGCTGACGCGCCGGTGGCGCAAAACCGAGGCGTGATAGCGTAAACTGAGAAAGCCTGCCTGAGACCGGGCTTTCTCTTTTTTGAGCATAGGAAACTATGATTAGACTTACCTGGTTCGTCCTTACGCTGTGTGCCGTTGCCCCCGGTGCGTTTGCCGTAACCTATACGCTACCGCCGGAAGGCAGTCGTCTGGTGGGAGCCCCGATTATCATCACCGTTCCCGAGCACAATACGCTGCCTCTGGAAGCCTTTGCCGCGCGCTACGGTCAGGGGCTGAGCAACCTGCTGGAAGCAAACCCGGGCGTGGATCCTTTTTTACCCAAATCCGGCACCCGGCTGGTAATACCTCAGCAACTGATTCTGCCTGACACCGTCCGCGAGGGCATTATCGTTAACGCGGCAGAAATGCGCCTTTACTACTACCCGCCAGGCGGCAACACCGTTGAAGTGCTGCCCATCGGCATCGGTCAGGCCGGGCGTGAAACTCCGCGTAACTGGGTGACGGCCGTTGAGCGTAAACAGGTGGGGCCAACCTGGTCTCCGACGCCGAATACGCGCCGTGCCTATGCGGCAGAGGGGAAAACGCTGCCTGCCTTCGTGCCCGCCGGACCGGATAACCCGATGGGTCTGTATGCCATCTATATTGGCAGGCTGTATGCCATACACGGCACAAACTCGAATTTCGGCATCGGACTGCGGGTGAGCCAGGGCTGTATTCGTCTGCGCAATAACGACATCAAATACCTTTTCGATAATGTCCCCGTTGGAACCCGCGTACAGCTTATCGATCGGCCCGTTAAAGTCACCACGGAACCGGACGGCAGCCGCTGGGTGGAGGTTCACGAGCCATTATCACGTAACCGTGCGGAGTTTGAATCGACCCGGAAAGTGCCTCTGCCAATGTCAGCCGCGCAGCGGACGCAGTTGGTAAACGAGGGGGCGGGAGCCGAACTGGAACGGCGGTCAGGGATGCCGGTTAAAATCGGCATGTGAAGCCTTAGTGCGGGCTGGTGCCCTCACCCCATCCCTCTCCCACGGGAGAGGGAGCAAACACTAAAAACGGCAACCAGGTTGCCGTTTTGCATTTACCTTGGGCAGAAAAGCAAAAAGCCTGCTTTAAAAGCAGGCTTTTCAAATTTGGCTCCTCTGACTGGACTCGAACCAGTGACATACGGATTAACAGTCCGCCGTTCTACCGACTGAACTACAGAGGAATCGTGTGAACGGGGCGCATATTATCGACCTGCGTTCACCTTGTCAAAGGGTGGATCGCCGCCTTTTGATCGTTTGCTGACAAAATCGGCAAAGTGATGTTTTTGACAGCGGAATGCACCGCTTTGGTGCGGGTATACCTCTAATGGGGCAGATCATAAACTGCTGTTTCGGTAATAAAACCCCCCTCCATGATTAGGTTTCCTTATTTTCAGGCGCTTAGCGCCCAATTCAGACCGCCTGGTAAAAGTGGCATTCATATTGCAAAACCTGTTCAACAACGACAGCCGGTTCCGGCACAGCATTTTGAACAGGGGGCAAAATGAACTTAAGACGACTGAAATACTTCGTAAAAATCGTCGATATCGGCAGCCTGACTCAAGCGGCAGAAGTGCTGCATATCGCGCAGCCTGCGCTGAGCCAGCAGGTGGCTACTCTGGAAGGCGAGATGGATCAGCAGCTGTTGATCCGCACCAAACGCGGCGTCACGCCAACGGAAGCCGGTAAGATCCTGTATACCCATGCGCGCACCATTCTTCGCCAGTGTGAACAGGCGCAGCTGGCGGTGAATAACGTGGGCCAGACCCTGAGCGGACACGTGTCCATCGGGCTGGCGCCGGGTACGGCGGCATCGTCCATTACCATGCCGCTTCTGCAGGCCGTCCGCGCTGAGCTGCCTGAAGTGCTGGTCTATCTGCACGAAAACAGCGGGTCCGTACTGAATGACAAACTGCTCAACGGCCAGCTGGACATGGCGGTCCTTTACGATCGCTCTCCGGTTGCCGGGATCACCAGCCAGCCGCTGCTGAAAGAAGATCTCTACCTCGTGGGCACCCGCGACTGCCCGGGCCAGAGCGTCGACCTTACCGCCGTGGCAGAAATGAACCTCTATCTGCCGCGCGACTACAGCGCCGTGCGCGTGCGCGTGGACGAAGCGTTCTCCCTTCGCCGCCTGACGGCCAAAATTATCGGTGAAATCGACTCGATCTCCACGCTGACCGCAGCCATTGCCAGCGGCATGGGGGTCACCGTTCTGCCGGAATCCGCAGCACGCTCGCTGTGCAGTGCGGCAAACGGCTGGATGGCGCGGATCACCACGCCTTCCATGAGCCTGCCGCTGTCGCTGAACATGTCCGCACGCGGTTCGCTGTCGCCACAGGCGCAGGCGGTAAAAGAGATTTTGATGTCACTGGTCAGCAAGCCATCGCTTGAGAACCGTGAACTCCAGCTCGTGAGCTGATATTCCATAAAAGCATAAGATGCTGGTTTTTATTATTTGTTCTGCAGCTCGGCTGACTCTAACAATAGAGCTATGTCAGATGCGCCGGAGTGAATCGTGAATTTCCAGCAACTTAAAATTATCCGTGAGGCGGCCAGGCGGGACTACAACCTGACCGAGGTCGCCAATATGCTTTATACCTCCCAGTCCGGCGTCAGCCGCCATATCCGCGAGCTGGAAGAGGAACTGGGTATAGAGATCTTTATCCGTCGCGGCAAGCGGCTGCTCGGCATGACGGAGCCGGGTAAGGCTTTGCTCACCATCGCTGAGCGGATCCTCAACGAGGCCAGCAACGTGCGTCGCCTGGCGGATCTCTTCACCAATGACGCCTCGGGCGTGCTCACCATCGCCACCACCCACACCCAGGCGCGCTACAGCCTGCCGCCGGTGATTAAAGCGTTCCGCGAACTTTTCCCTGACGTCCGTCTGGAGCTTATCCAGGGCACGCCGCAGGAAATTGAAGTGCTGCTGCAAAACGGTGGGGCGGATATCGGCATTGCCAGCGAACGCCTGAGCAACGACCCGCTGCTGGTGGCTTTCCCCTGGTTCCGCTGGTACCACAGCTTATTACTTCCGGTCGATCATCCGCTGAATCAGGTTTCTCCCCTGACGCTGGAAGACATTGCGAAATGGCCACTCATTACCTACCGCCAGGGGATCACCGGACGCTCGCGTATTGATGAAGCCTTCAACCGTAAAGGGTTAACGCCGGACATCGTGCTGAGCGCGCAGGATTCTGACGTGATCAAAACCTACGTCGAGCTGGGGCTGGGCATTGGTCTGGTGGCGGAACAGTCCAGCGGAGAACGCGAAGACGGGAACCTGGTGCGTCTTGATACGCGTCACCTGTTTGACGCCAATACCGTATGGCTTGGCCTGAAGCGTGGACAGCTGCAGCGTAACTATGTGTGGCGCTTTATCGAACTTTGCAACGCCGGGCTGTCCGTTGATGAGATTAAACGTCAGGTCATGGAGCCGGAAGAAGTGGCGATTGATTATCAGATTTAGGTGCGGTTTTGCCCGGTGGCGCTGCGTCTACCGGGCTGCAATATCCTTCTCTCTGCAACTTAAGAACTATATCAGGCCAAATACTGACGAATATCGGAAGGCGCATAGTTTTGTTCCCACAAAGCCCTCATCATCAACATATAGGGTTCAACATAAGTAAAAAAAGCCTGATAACTTTCGCAAAAATAATTAAGCTGCGGAACCCCACTCCGGGAAAGTGCTATGCGATCTTGTGTGCAACCGCCATGGCAGGCGAATTCCATTTTGCACCGCGTACATTCTTCTGCCAGTGTCAGATTAACAAAACGATCGCATTGATAAATATCCTCGTTTATTTTCAGCGCTGACTCGCCATCCTCATATGAGGCGTAAACACAGGTCGGCACAGATAACCCACACCACGAAGCAAATGCACGTTCAAACATGGGTACGTGAATTGTTCCAATGTCAAGACGTATCCAGGTATAAAAAATCGTTTTCAAAAAAGTGCCCAGTGCGGCGGGGTCAAGGCTTTGCGCATCCACACCACCTTGTTCAAGCGGTTTAAGGAAGGGAATAAACCGCATATGACGACTGCCAAGATGCTTCAAATAATGATAGATTCGCAGCGGTTGCTGGCTATTTATGTTATTAATGACGGTAAGCGTATCGAATGTAATATTGTGTTTTTGCAGTAACCTCACGTTTGTTTCAATCATATTAGTTACTGGGCTTTCAAACATCGTTTTGCTGAACCCGTCGCATGACTGACTATCACCATCTACCGAAATGCAAATAAGAAAATCATTCTTTTTGAAGAATTCACACCAGTCATCATCTAATGTAGTAGCATTGATAAGCAATGTATTAATAATATTTTTGCCTTGTGCAAATCGCTGTTGTAAGTTAATGATGCGTTTAAAAAAACGTAAACTATAAGAAGGTGATGTACTATCCTGCCAGGAAAAATGCACATCGTCAGTTTTCCATGCATCAATTTTCTGACGAATATATTGCTTAAGCGTCGTTTCGTCCATTGAACACGTTTGGTATTCCGGAGGTAGTCGCGTTTTATGGAGATGGGAGCAATGTGCACAGTGTAAATTACAGAGTGCAGTTAAGTGTTTTTCCGTCATAGGGCAATTTTCCATCTTTATATAAAATTGATGCCATCCATAAACATAAATGAATGGCATCATTAATTTTTTACTTACTGGCTTCAACCCGCATTTCATTAACTTGTGCAGGAATAATTTTGTGCCCTGACTTCAGATAGTCAATGACCACATCGGACATATTGTGTCCGGCACGGACTTGAACATTTTTCCCTTCTTTAAATGCCAGAAAACCATCGCCTCCTAAAGCAAGGAATGTTGTCGTAGCAACATGGTACGTCTCCGTATCGGCAATCTCTTTGCCGTTAATTGTGAAAGATACTACGCGCTTACCGGCCGGTTTCTGCGGCATATAATGCATTTCAGCCCCCTTTGACATTTGCAGTATGCCATTCGTGAGCGATGCTCCATGCTCCACCAGATTACGCAGATCCTTACCGCTGAGATCCATCTCTGTAAGCTCATTCTTGAAGGGGAATATACTGGTAATGTCGCCAAAGGTAATCGGGCCCGCGTTGAGATCGGCCCGTAAGCTACCGGAATTAATCAGCGCAATCTGTGCATTCGGCGCGGCGACAAGCATTGCATCCGTAAACACGTTGCCCAGTTGTGATGATTCGCCATAAGCGCGGGTCAGCATGATCGGCGATTCACCCACTGGCTGACGCACAATATCCGCGAGTTTTTTATTCCAGCCATCGATAACTTTCTGTGTTGTTGGATCGGGCTTCCATTCATCGGCATAAAGTGTTTTCAGTTCAAAGCTTTTTACTTTTTTGGTTTTCGCCCCAGGTTCAACGTCAAGTATCAACTTACCGACATCGATACCACCGCTGTCAGTAGACAGGATTAGCGTATTCCCCACCTTGATCGGTTCCTGTGTGCCAACATGAGCGTGTCCGGTGATGAGAATATCAAGACCTTTGACCTGACTGGCGGTCTGAATATCTTTATCCAGTGCACGCCTGACATCTGTACTCCCAATACTGGACTGACGTGCCGGAACACCTTCATGCACGAGCGCAACGGTGACGTCAACTTTACCCCGTAACTCATCCAGGTAATGCTGCAGATATTTCACCTCATCGCGAGCTTCAATTCCCTGATTTTTGAGGGCTGCGGCTGATTTATCAAAGCGGTTGTTTTTATCATTATCGAGCCCCTGGATCGAGAGCTCTGAGATGGTGTCATTAAACGCATACACGCCGTGCAGCCCAATAACGCCAATTTTAACGCCATCCTTTTCCAGGATAGTGTACGGTTTGTTCCAGAAAGGTCTCTCGCTGTCCTTATGGAACACATTCCCCAACAGTACCGGGAAGTTTGCCTTGCTCAATTGTCGCAAGAGATTATCCCAGCCATGGTCAAACTCATGATTACCAATTGATACCGCATCAAAGGGCATGGTATTCATAATATCAATAATCGCCTGACCCTTAGTCAGAGTACTGATATATGGCCCGGTAAAATAGTCGCCTGCATCAAAATAGAATGTGGCTTTATTTTTGGATTTTTCCTGTTTGACTAAAGTGGTGATATTAGCGAATCCTCCAATTGCTCGTTTACCGTCTGCGACATACGGGAGTTTGTAAGTATCAACATGAGCATGGAGATCATTGGTATAAATGATAGTGACATCTTTGGCGCAGGACCAGAATGGCAACGTTAACAGAATACCTGCGGCAATTGTTTTTATCTTCATGGTTAATCCCTTGCAGTGATATTTAAAAAGCGTAACCCACAGTTAAATAGTATGCCCACCCCGTTGAATCTATAGTGGTGATGTCTCCGTCGCTGCTAAATGCTTTACTCCCTTCGTCAAATTGCCCACCATGATAGAAATAACGAAGGGTGGCGCCATAGTTCCAGTGGGTATAAACTAAACTGAGTACATTGGTGGAAACAATAGAGCTATTGGTCCGGGAGTAGAATTGCTGCTCGCCGCCTGACTCTTCTTTAAGGTCTGAACCAAAATCAAAATTGGTAAAGCCGACGTAATTGAGTTTCCCACCAAATAGTGTTGTAATAGGGATGACATATTTGACTTTGAAGCGATACCCATCCCACTCGTTTTCGTTGGCTGCATTGTAGTTGTTTCCTTGATACTTGGCATAGATGTTTGCAGATAACGTCATCGGTAGCCCCGTATCAATATCGGTTCCTATCCCCATATACCATGTGCTCTGGCGCTGTCCTGCATTCGTTCCTGCATCATAGATATAGTTGTGGGCAAAATACCATTCTTTGAATGGACCAAAACTTAGGTCGAGCCCCGTCAACTTGTCGATGCTAAAACGCGGTTCTATCTCCATAAAAAAGGGAGAGCCATTATCCCAAATACCGATATCATTATCATTGCCTATACCAAAAAACTTAGGTAAGTCTGCATAGCCATAGAAATCAAACCAATCGACATGCGCCCATGCACGATACTCTGGATATAAGTCCGCTCTTTTTAATGGCCCAAAACGAGTTGAGTTGCTGCCTACGATATTAATACTTTGATGCCACCAGTCTGACAGGTATTCATTATTACCGGTGTCTGCCAATGCTACCGTGGGTAAAAGCATAAAAGCGCCTGACAATATATGTTTTATTTTTTTCATACGTAGGGGTTCCTTCCACAGAGATTTGTTAATTAAGACTTTTTATGTTATTGAAACTACTTAGCTGCGCTTACATCGACCACTCTCTTTTCAAGATCGGGTTTCAATGGGCTATGCGCCTTGACATACTCAATAATCGACTCGGCAGAGGTAGTGCTGTTGATCGTTTTGACATTCGTGCCTTTTAAGAATGCCTCGAATCCATCCCCACCCGTCGCACAAAACGAGTGTGTAGCAACCCGATATGTTTTGGTTGGATCTACCGGTTGATTATTAATCGTGAATTTAACGATCCGCTTACCCAGCGGTTTTTTGCTGTCGTATTCAACATGAACGCTTTTAGATACTTGCAACACGCCATTGGTAAGATTCGTTGCATGAGTCATCAAGTCAGTGAGATCTTTTCCGGTGAGATCCATTTCAACCAGTTCGTTATTAAATGGGAAGGTAGTAATGACATCACCATATCGTAAATTTCCTTGTGGGAAATCAGCACGCAATCCTCCGCTGTTTTGTAATCCCACGACGGCGTCAGGCGCTTTGGTCATCATGGCGTCAATGACTAAATTACCAACAGGTGATGATTCACCATAAGAGCGAGTGAAGGGGGCCGTTGTCGACCCAATAATCTGGTCAGTGATACTTTTCAGCTTAGCATTCCACTCATCAATCCTGGCCTGAACGTTAGGATCTGGCTTGTATTCGTCGGCAAATACAGTGATTAATTTACCGCTATAGCCCTCAATTTTTTTAGTTTGAGGGTTAAAATCCAGGACTAATTTACCAATATCAGTACCATACGCATCTGTTGAAACAACAAGCGTGTCATTAACTTTAATGGGCTCTGGTGTACCTACATGAGCATGCCCAGTGATTAATACATCAATACCCTTAAATTTCTTTGCGGTATCGATATCAGCTTGCAGCATTCTGGCTACATCTTTATTCCCGTAACTTGATTGACGCGCGGGCGTACCTTCATGAACCAGTAGCACGATGATATCCACTTTGCCTTTTAACGCATCAAGACCTTTTTGAATATAAGGTGCCTCATCACGCGCCTCTGAGCCAGCGTAAGCCTTTGTCGCAACAGTGTCATAAAAGGCAAATTTTTGATGCACCCCAATGACGCCAATTTTAATGCCATCTTTTTCCACAATCGTCCAGGGATTATTCCAGACAGGTTTATCACTGTTAGTATAAAAAACATTACCCAGCAAAACGGGAAACGTTGCTTTTGACAATTGCTTAACCATATTATCAACGCCATGGTCAAATTCATGGTTCCCCACTGATACAGCATCGAAAGGCATAGCGTTCATTATGTCAATAATGGCTTCACCTTTGGTCAGTGTGCTTATATAGGGGCCGGTAAAGTAATCACCCGCATCAAAGAAAAAGACATCTTTATTTTTTTTCTTAGCATCGTTAACGATGGTCGCGATATTAGCAAAACCGCCCACTGCACGTTCTTTATCGACGGCTGGAATTTTTCCAGGAGAGACGTGGGCATGTAGATCATTGGTATAATAAATTGTCACATCCTTAGCAATAGCTGATGCGGTTAGCATTGCTGACAGGCACAATGTCATCAGACTAAGCTTTGTATTTTCATTCATAATCAGATCCTTTGAAAAAAGGTAATAGCTTGAATAAGGGTTCATGAAGATGTATGAACCCTTTTAAGATGTACGGTGGAATAAACTATTATTTTTTCACATCAACAACGCGCATGCCGTTGATCTGTTCATCCGTAATGATATTGCCCGCTTTGAAGTAATCGATCACCGCGTTAGAAACGTAGTAACCGCCTGTTGTATTACGTGCTTTACCCTCGGTAAATGTGGTAAAACCATCTCCGCCGTCGGCAAGGAAGCTCTGGGTGGCAATGTGATAGACTGTCGCATCCTCAATCGGTTTACCATCAAGGGTAAATGCGACGACCCGCTGGCCGATGGGTTTACTGCTGTCATACTTCATCTCCACGCCTTTTGATACCTGCAAAACGCCATTAGTTAGGCCTGCGGCATGTTCCATCAACGTACGCAACTGTTTACCCGTGAGATCCATCGTGGCCAGTTCGTTAGGGAAGGGGAACGTACTGATCACAGCGCCTATTGAAATCGCACCAGACGGGATCTCATTGCGAATCCCCCCCGAGTTGGTTAAGGCGAGCTGTGTATTTTTACCCGCAGCCACCAGCAAAGCATCCGCAGCCAGATTTCCCAGCGAGGCTGATTCACCATACGCACGCGTCAATTCAACCGGCGACTGCGCCACCGTTTTTTGAACCTCTTCATCAAGTTTCTTATTCCAGCCGTCGATTACCCGTTTCGTCTGCGGGTCGGGCTTCCACTCATCTGCATAAATGGTTTTAAGCTCAAATTTTTTCATCGTAAACTGATGCGGCTTCGTGTAGTCCAGTACCAGTTTACCCACATCAATACCGCCGCTGTCGGTCGAGAGGATCAGCGTCTTGCCGACTTTAATCGGTTCCGGCGTACCGACATGCGCATGTCCCGTAATCAGAATGTCCAGACCTTTCACCTGGCTTGCCGTTTGAATATCTTTATCCAGGGCACGGCGTACGTCTGTCCCTCCCATACTGGACTGACGCGCCGGCGTGCCTTCATGGACCAGCAATACGGTCAGGTCGACTTTTCCTTTCAGTTCATCGAGATAGCTCTGCAGCCACTTAATTTCATCCCTAGCTTCAATACCTACGCGCGTTGCCGCAGAAACGGTATCATTGAAAGCAAACACGCCGTGTAAACCAATGACGCCAATTTTCACGCCATCTTTTTCGATGATGGTATAAGGCTTATCCCAGAATAATTTGTTGCTGTTCTGATAGAATATGTTGCCCTGTACAATAGGGAATTTCGCCTGGCTAAGCTGTAATAATGTATTATCCCAGCCGTGATCAAATTCATGATTACCCATCGTGACAGCATCAAACGACATGGTATTCATAATGTCAATAATAGCCTTTCCCTTCGTTAAACTACTAATATAAGGGCCCGTAAAATAGTCACCCGCATCAAAAAACCATGTTGCTTTACTTTTGGCTTTTTCCTCTTTCACCAGAGTGGTGATATTAGCCCAACCCCCAACATCGCGTTTCCCGTCAGCAATCCAGGGAACTTTATAAGGTTCCACATGCGCGTGGAGATCGTTGGTGTAAATAAGCGTGACATCCTTGGCGCTGGCCCAAAATGGTAATGCCAAAAAAATACCTGCGGTAACCGCTTTTATATTCATAACCCGTTCCTTTCAGTTATATAAAGATGCGTTACTTTACGTTCTGAAAGCATTTTTTATGCGAGTCTGCTCACACAATCAATCCACAGTTATGAGGCAAAATTAGCGACCTCTTAAAATCGTTGGTGAATTATATTGGCTCTGTTCACAATTAATACCTGCAAATCGTTTGGTTGCCGAAATTTAGGGCTACCTATATCAGCCTCTGCAGATTACAGCTGGCCAGACTACAGGCTGGGGTTTCCGGCCTTGCACTGTCGGGCGTGCGGGAGTTATCCTCCGCTTTTTGATGAGCAACAGTTTAATGAATGGCTGTCTGCGCACTTAAGTGTCTATGCTTCAGAAAACGGTTATTTTTGTCCTGAATGTTATAGCCTGGAAACTATTTGCTATGGTTATAACCCACAGGGGACACAGCGCGTTCAGTGCCGAACTTGCAGGAAAGTCTGGACACCCAAACAGCAAAAACAAAGAGAAAGAGTACCTCCAGAGCGCATTGAAACGGTTCCACTCATTGTCCCGTTCCAGGGAAGTCGTGCTGAACAGAAACTGTATGTTCTGCTTAGCTTCGATGCTGACCGAGGTCATATTGTTCATCTTTCCACAAATTTTACTCAGCATGATATTGGTGAAAGCCTGCGGTATTGCTGGCGCGGAAAGCGTGAACCCGATCTGCATCATCATGATATTGTCAGTCGTGTTGATATGCGTGAAATGCAATTTCTACATCGGAGCCAGTTTGATGAAATTCAGTATGGCAGTGCGGCACTCAAACGTAATGCCAGAGGTGCGATACTGCGTCCCGTTATTGCCGCTCACGGACATTTTCGCGTGCTGAACATCCTTTTTCCTGAGGTAAAAATGCACGTTATTTCACACGAATGCTTTCTTCGGGGAGCCGTCATTACCGCCTGGGCAGATCTGTTTCGCGAGCGGCAAGGTGAGCTTTGGTTTATAGAAGAGGAAATCAATGAGGGTGAGAGCGATATTCCCTGGAATTTTCAGAGAACAACACAGCACGGCTGGTGGCAAACGCAGTGGCAGCTTTGGGGGCAGGGCAAAAATTTCAAGATGGTTTGCCCGTTAACCGGTGGTGATATCAATAATGCAAAAATGCTCTCTTTAACGGCCAGCAGGCACTTTATCCATTGGCTATACAAACAAACGAATTTTACCCATAGTGCCAAACTCTCTGCTGGGCGTGTAACGCAGGTTCTTCTTTCTCTGACGCATGACTATAACGATAAAATTGCGAGATAGGTTCTAAATACGTCGTCTATATCGTTAAGGGTTCATGTAGATACATGAACCCTTTTAATTGTCACCCCTAAACCACCTCCTAGGGAGGTGGTGATTGATCCTGTAAGGCTATAGCCTGAAGAATGCCCATGCCGGAATATCTCTGCTTACTCACCACAAGTAAAAGGAGACAAACCGACATGGGGCTTTACAGAAGTTCATCACATATATATTGGCGTTGCAAATACCACATCGTGTGGACGCCAAAGTACCGTTTCAGGATCCTGAAGGACAAGCTGGCCAAGGAACTTTACAGAACAATTTACATTCTCTACGGAATAAAAGAGTGTGAGGTACTGGAGTTAAATGTTCAGCCAGATCATGTACATCTTGTAGTTATCGTCCCACCGAAAATCTCGATATCAACTCTGATGGGGCACCTGAAAGGGCGCAGCGCCATCAGGCTGTACAACCGTTTTCCACACATAAGAAAGAAGTTATGGGGCAACCGT
Organism: Enterobacter sp. SGAir0187; assembly: GCF_002952735.2. Classification (NCBI taxonomy): domain Bacteria; kingdom Pseudomonadati; phylum Pseudomonadota; class Gammaproteobacteria; order Enterobacterales; family Enterobacteriaceae; genus Enterobacter; species Enterobacter sp. SGAir0187. The sequence goes on from NZ_CP025034.2 coordinate 4,295,952, forward strand.
TTTTGGTCGCGTGGCTACTTTGTGGATACGGTCGGGGTGAACGAGGAAATTATCAGAAGATACGTGCGGCATCAGGAGAAAACGGAACAAACCCACGAACAGCAGATGGAATTGCTAGAGTAGTAAGGAGAAAGAGACAATAGCCCCCCTTACAGGGGGCATTCTCAAAAGCCACCTTCTAAGAAGGTGGTCTTTTACATATACAGAGAGATCAATTGCTTATTAAAGCCTGATGATCACTTGCGTTTGTATATTATAATTACATCTTTTTATAAGTTTGCATGAATGGATGCCGTAGTGATTACGTCAGTAAGCTCCGTTTCGTTAAACAATCTTGCACGATAGGCCTCCCCAGGGAATTGAGGCGCACCATCAGGTAAAGAAATCACATCGTAGATAGTGGCAATCATATTACCGTCCACATCGCTGATAAAGAATGAACGAGCGTGGCAGGTAAAAATAACGAAGTAGTCATCGTGATCAAACACACTTCCCATAAAATCAGTCCATTGGACGATAGGGGTTGTTGGTAATTCAATAGGAGCGTGAATTTCCACAGCGGTTTTGGCTGCCAGATCTACAGCATAGAATAGAATGCGAGCGGGATCTGTTACATAGGGATCGGTTGTTGGCGCGTCATTCATCGGGCGTATAACAGGGTTTCCATCTGTATCAAGGCAAGATCTATTATCAAATACTGATAAGACAAATTTCCCTACGCCAGGATCGATATATTCTGAAAATGCGCTGTTATTAGTGATGCACACCGTATGTGCACCATTTTCATAGTGAGTAATACCCGAGTTATCAATATGAATAGTCTCTTGAATTGCCGGGAATTGAGGGTTGAAATTACCTGTGTTGATTGTCCACAAAATACTACCATCAACAATAGAGATGCCAAAAGTAGTACTCGTTGTGCGAGAGTGGACAATAACGGCTTCTTCGTTATTTGGGCTGCTTGCAATCCATGTGAGAGAGTTAAAATGAACATCATTAGAGGTATTGTTATTCAAGATTTGAGAGCCACTATATTCACTGGTATAGTTTTTCGCCCAAATCATTTTCCCTGTCTGATCGTTGAATTTTAGCACCAGAGCATCTTGTGCCATCGTATTGCTGAGCCGGTTAGGGCTATCGGTACCAAACATATAAATGTCACCCGCTGAATCCCAGACTACATCGTGAGTATTTGCATAGTGATTGCCATCTGCATCACGCAGGTCGAATTCCAGGACGACATTACCCATAATGTCAATTTTGAAAAAGCGACGACCGTACCACGACATATCTTCATCGCTACCGGTATAGAGGTAGCCATTGTGAATTCGCAAAGGCTGGAGATGATAAACCGATACAAAGTTAAAACGTAGATCACCATTTCGGTCATAACCACGGCCTGTTGATTCCATTAACAGGCTGTTTCCCCATACAGAGGTAAATAGTGCAGGATTGGTTTGTTCAATATCGAGATGGAAAATAACGGATGTATCATAAACCTGATCCAGCGTGCTAACGGTGAATGCTTGATTGAAAACTTCAGCTCCGGTTTCATCCTTAAACACGACCTGGACGCTGTTTGCATATTGCGCGTAAAGGCCAATAACAGGGATTTTTATGGTTTGAGAAGCACCATAAATCAGGTCCGATGTATAGTTAAAATCTACGCTGGTTGGGCTGGTCGTCCGTTTAGATACAGTGTAAGAGTAGCTTACTGGCGTATCTGAGGTAAAATAAAGATATGCAGCGAGCTGGTTGTCGGACGGTGCAAGTTCAGTTTTAACATAAGTAATAGTCATGATTGTATTCCTTTTTGTAACGTTCAATGAAATATGTTTTTAGTCAGCGTAATAAAGCATCGCCAATAAAAATAGCGAGCCAATAAACACCTGACGAATAATGTAGTGCTGTGGTAATTAAAAGCAGTTTTGTATTGTAATTCTCCTCTTGTAAAATAACTGAATAAGCATGGTGTGGTTAATAATACAGTAAATACTGGTGTGCCGTATTCTCTGCGAGAATAGACCTGGTAAATATTTAGTTCCTATTCAGGATACCTTTTTCGTGAGAGCTGAAAATGGACGCCATCCTTTATTTCCGTCCAGTTACCGCCCCACTCAACATCAACAGATAACTCTTTTGCGGCCTGAAACACAGCCGTGGCAATGGTCTGGTAATGTTTAAACTCCCAGGATGCTGTGCCGTTTATGACAGCGAATACATCAACGGCGTGTCCCGTTAAGTGCCTGCTTTTCGACGTTAATGATTTTCCTGCTGCCAGCAGCTCAAGCTGTCGCTTTTGATTTCTTAACCCTTCTGAAATACCGAAATCAACAGGTGATAATTTCAACGCTTTTCTCATCACATCAACAAGATCCTTATGTACGCCTTTAAGGTTCTTTTCAGTCGTTTTGCTAAATTCATGATTGTTCATTGTTGTCTCCAGAGATTTTTTTCCAGTAATAATTAAGGGCAACAACGCCCATGGCACCTGATATACCGCTGACGGCAAGCGAAGTGTGAAATACCGTTCCAAGGCTTTGTGACATCAATCCGGCAAGCACACCAGTGAATCCTGACACAATAATTTGTGCTATTGCCGAAAATAAACTTCTTCCTGACTGGCCAGACTTAACGTCAAGGAGATATCTAACAAGTCCTCCCCATGCGCCGAATAATATTATGTAAATCCAGCTAAAAAATGCATTTGATGATGGATCTTTCCATGGCAAAACAATTCCCTCCAAAGATTGTATTACGTTATAAAAATTACCAGTTGATAGGTTTTCTTTTGTAACTTAACTATATGCTTTGCTATGGAGTAAATAATAAACGTTGAGCGACCCTGTTTTGTGATGAATGTCACACGGAATGTAATTAATAGATTTTGTCGATCAATTAATGCTAAATGATAGTTATGTGTTATTGATATTGATCATTATATTTAGCAGTGGAATACATAAGAGGAACCAGTAGGAGAGGGCATATTCCGGTAGCGCGATAATTAACGGATTCAGTAAAGAAAGTATGCTGTAACCGTGACGCTCTGGCCTCCAGCGTTCGTGGTCTTACCCGAGATGATTTCGCTCCGGTGGCAGAGCGGGGAGGTGATTTTTAATTTTGGTTACGGCTGGAGATAAATCAATACTCAGATGAGCGAATCAGAGGTTGGGATATAGCGACTTATTATTGGAATTTGGGACATGCTGCTGCATCAATTCAACGATCCAATCAATAAAAACGCGCAGTCTGGCGTTGACATGGCGGTTAGGCGGAAATGCCAGGTACAGGGGCATTGGCTTAATACGCCAATGTTCGAACAGCCGAATCAAGGAACCACAAGCCTGATGCGCCTCTGCCATATAGACGGGTAGCGCAATTACGCCTAATCCCGCTAACCCAGCTTCGAGGTAAGCATTGCCATCATCCACGGCAAGGACATAGCTGCCCGTGATTTCAATATGTTCACTCTCGCTGTGCAGTACCAGAGGATCAATCTTACCGGTGCGTGAGGATAAGAATCCCACTATGCGATGGTCGGTGTTTTCCAGCTCACGCGGATGCGCAGGGGCGCCAAGGCGTTCCACATAGCTCGGTGCGACGTAAACACCGATTTGCAAATCGCCGACATGGCGCGCGATCAGGGACTGGTCGTTGATTTCGCCACCGCGCAGGACGCAATCCACGTTGTCGCCAATCAGATCCACCACCCGGTCACTGACGCCCATGTCGAACTGGATATCAGGGTAGCGTGCGTGAAAAGCCGGTAGCGCGGGTACCAGCACCAGGCGAGCGAGAGGAGTGGGCACATCTATCCGTAGCCGTCCCTTGGGCGTCATCGCCGAACTGGACAGGCTGTTTTCAGCATCTTCCATGTCCGCCAGCAGGCGAATGACGCGCTCGTAGTAGACCGCGCCATCAGGCGTGACGCCGAGCCTGCGGGTGGTGCGATGAAGCAGCCTGACGCGCAGGCGCGCTTCCAGTTGCTGAATAAGCTGTGTCACCGTGGTTTTGCTCATATGAAGCGTCTGGGCAGCCTTTGTGAAACTGCCTGCTTCTACCACGCGAGCAAAGGCGCGCATCGCATCGAAACGATCCATCCCTTGTCCTCTCTTTTCGCCGATTGTTTGGATATTACAAACAATGATGGACAAAGTCGCTTGTTTATCCGCCCGAGATGGCACCTGTAAAGTGTCTTTATGTTCACAAGGCAGATTTCGCCCCATTACAAAGGTACAAACATGACTACACGCGAAGCCGTTTTTCCGTTCGGACGGCAGGCGCTCTATGAGCGCAATCGGTATTCACCCGCCATCAAATCTAACGGCTTCCTGTTTGTTTCGGGGCAGGTGGGTAGCCGGGAGGATGGGTCGCCTGAAGAGGATCTCAACGTGCAGGTCCGGCTGGCCTTCGATAACCTTAATGCTGTTCTCACGGCTGCGGGCTGCACGTTCGGTGACGTGGTTGACGTTACCCTCTTCGTCGTCGATCCTGAGTCAAACCTCGACGCTATCTGGCGTATCCTGCCAGAATATTGGGGTGAAGCGCCTTACCCTACGTTGACCGGGATCGGCGTGACGTGGCTGTACGGATTTAAGTTTGAGATTAAGGTGATTGCCAGGCTGGATGCGATTCTGAGTTAACATCAGAGACGCAGAAAAGCAAAAAGCCTGCTCTAAAAGCAGGCTTTTCAAATTTGGCTCCTCTGACTGGACTCGAACCAGTGACATACGGATTAACAGTCCGCCGTTCTACCGACTGAACTACAGAGGAATCGTGTGAACGAGGCGCATAGTAGCGACCTCACTACGCCTTGTCAAAGGGTGAAAACGCACTTTTCGTTCGTTTGCCGACAATTTCAGCAAATCGCTGATTTTATAGTAAATTCGCTTCGAAATTACACAGCAAAATGCGCCGCCCGCAGGCGGCGCGCAGGATTAGAACAGAACGGAGTAGTTCAGACCAAACGTCCGTCCGCGGCCTTTGTAGGTATACAGACCCGGTGCACCGTAGGTTGGGCTATACAGCCCCGGCGCGCGCTGGCCCCAGGCGGTGCTGTAGTCTTTGTCCAGCAGGTTTTCCACGCTGAAGCTGACTTTACCCACCGGCAGGGCGTAGCTGCCCAGGAAGTCGACCGTGTTGTAGCCATCGATCTTCTTGCCGTCGGCGTCAGAGACGTCAAAGGTCTGGGTGCTCTGTACGCGCAGGGTCCAGTCGCCCGGCGCCCAGTTGACCCACGCGCTGGCTTTCGACGGGCTGGCGCTGTCGACCGTCAGCTTCTCCCATTTCCCGTTTTCGCGGGTTTCAGACTTAATGGCGTTAAAGTTCGCGCCCGTGCTCCAGTCGCTGTTGGTGAAGAAATAGTCCACCTGACCTTCTACCCCGTAGATACGACGCTTGTCGTCTTCCAGGTTGATGGTCATGTCCGTCTTGTTGATGGTGATGGTTTTATCCGAGAGCGAGTAATACGCCGCAACCTGCGTGCGTAGGTTATCCCCGGTGTAGCGCCAGCCCAGCTCATAAGCGTTGACCTTGATACCGTCCAGCTTCGAGTCGTTCACGTTGACGCTGTTCAGCAGGCGATAGTGACCGTTGCTGAGCTGATAGGTCCCGGAGCCGTAGTACTTCGCCAGGTCCGGAATTTCGAAGCCCTGAGAGAAGTTAAACCACACCTGCTGCTGTTCGGTCAGGCGACCAAGGATCCCGGCGTTAAACAGGAAGTTGTTGTAATCGGTTTTCCCACCCGGCACCGCGTCGGCGGAGGTGGCTTTCCCGGTAGCGATGGCCTGCTGCTGGGTGTAACCGACAAAATCGTCTACCTTGTTCTCGGTGTACTGGTAGCGCACGCCGCCGCTCAGGGTGATGGCGTCAATATCGTAGCTGGCCTGCAGGAACGGGGCGAGGTTGGTGATGCTGTAGCCCGGGTAGCGGCCCACGTTGTAGGCGTTATCCAGCTCCATGCCGCCGCTCGCTGCAGCTTTGCTCAGGTTAAAGAACTGCTGGTTGGCGTCGAAGGTTTCGTGGTCGGCATCCATACCCCAGGTCAGCGTTAAATCGTCCACCGGCTTGCTGTTCAGCGTCAGCTTGCCGCCGTAAAAATCGGTTTTCTGCTGCGACGCGCCGATGCTGCTGACCACGCCTTTGGTCAGGGTCGGGAACGGATAGTAGGTCAGGCTCTCGTCGCGATAGTAAATCTGCGCGACCAGATCCTGGCCCCAGAAGTCGGTATTGGAGTATTGCAGGTTGATCAGATGGCGCTCGGTACCCGGCACGCGGTCAGAATCGAGGTTACCTTTGTTGTACGCGGTCGCATCCCCCGTGACCGCCGAGAAGTTCTTCCCGAGATAGAGACCATGCTTGCCGTCGGACTCGCTCTTGTAGTACTGAGTGGTCAGTTGCAACTGCTGGTGATCGTCAATATTGAGGGTGCCTGTGCCCATCACATCGATACGGTCGGAATACTGTAAGCCGGTCTGGGTGTTATCAATGATCACCTCGTCGCCGTTGCCATCATACCAGCCGCCGTAGCGCTGATACGACACCGACAGACGACCGGAAGCGTTATCGTTGCCGCCGCTGACCGCTGCCGATACGTTCTCATCATGGTCGTTGTGGCTGTTAAACCCGCTTTTAGCACCCGTCTGGAACTCGACTTCGGTCTCAGGCTGGCCCTTTTTGGTGACGATGTTCACCAGGCCGCCGGTGCTGCCGCCGCCGTAGAGCGAGGTGGCGCCAGAGATCACTTCGATACGGTCAATGTTGAACGGATCGATAGAGTCGAGCTGGCGGCTGTCGCTGCGGGACGAGTTCAGGCGCACGCCGTCCACCATCACCATCATGGAGCGGCCGCGCAGGTTCATGCCGTAGTTGGTACGTCCCTGGCTGCTGACGTCCATACCCGGGATCAGCTGCGCCAGCACTTCTTTAATCTCTTTCCCGCCCTGAACCTGCTGCTCAATTTCAGCCCGCTCAATGACCCAGGTGGTCTGCGCCATCTCCGCCACGCTGCGGTGCGCACGGCTGGCGGAGACCACGATATTTTCTTCCTTTTGTTCTTCCGCCCACGCAGAGGTAGAAAGCATTGCAAGCAAGCAAGGATTTAAAACCCAAAGATGAGAACGTTTCATTGTTATGTTGACCCTGATTGTGTGTGTCAGTACTCGGTGGTTTTTGCTAATGATTTAAAAACCTGACTGTTCTCCGGGCTGGTGGTGCTTCGCCAGTGGATAACGCCAGGGGTGGTGGCCAGCTCAAACGGCTCGTCGGCATGTGCGCGATTCAGAATGCGCGCCGCGCGCCAGGCCATCAGGCTGAGCTGGGGTTCGGCAATGCCGAGACGGTGCATCCCGGCGTTCACGGCGAACAGGCGGTTGCTCTGTGGGCCGTCCCATTTGAGGGTGAAATCGTTGTTAATGCAGAACGCTTCGTCCGCATCCAGATGCAGGCGGTGAGACAGCGGCGCGAGGAACGCGGGTTGCACGGCGCGGTAGCCGGTGGCGAAAATCACCACGTCGCTCTCCAGCTGCTCGTGGCCGCCGTCGAGGTGATGCTGAATGCTCAGGCGATGTCCGGTTTCCTGACGCGTCAGGGCCGTCACCGAGCGGGACGGCATCAGGTGCGCCCAGGGTTTTTCACGCAGCACTTCGAAGCGGTGATACATGGCGCGGTAAATCGCCAGCAGGGACTCGGTGGTGATGCCGTCGGAGGTCATCTTCTGCTCGTGCAGCATCTGACGACGCGCCTCTTCACCGAGCGTGGAGAAGCTGTCCACATACTCCGGCGTGAAATACTCGTTAGCAAAGGCGGCTTCATCCAGCGCGTTGTAGTTGTTGCGGCGCGAGACCCAGTTCAGGCTCAGCGGCTGGCCCCATTCGCCACGGAAAATATTCAGGAACAGGTCGGCGCCGCTCTGGCCGCCGCCGACGACGGTGACGCGCTTGCCCGCGAGATCCGGCGTACGCAGCATCATCTCGCTGGCATGGAAGCAGGTATCGTCCTGCACGGTGACGCAGTCAGGCAGGTTGATCTGCTTACCGATCCCTACGCAGACGTGGCGCGCCAGGAAGCGGTCGCGTTGGGTCACCACCTCAAACAGGCCGCTTTTCTCATCAAAGCTCACCTGCTGTACCTGCTGGCTGAAGGCGAGGTTGGTGAGGTTGTCCGCCGCCCAGCACAGGTAGTCCGCAAACTCCTCGCGGGAGACGGTGCGCTGCTCGGTGGTCAGGAAGCGATAGAACTTTTTGCGCTGCACCAGGTAGTTCAGGAAGCTGTGGCGGTTGGTGGGCTCTACGGCGCTGACCAGATCCTTCAGGAAGCTGGTCTGCATGTGGCAGTCCGGCACCATCATCCCCGGGTGCCAGGAAAAGTGCGGTTTACGCTCAAGAAACAGCGAGCTAAAGCCGTCCAGCCCTTCCGCCAGCGCGGCGATGCTGAGGTTAAACGGGCCGATACCAATGCCGATGAAATCATAGGTTTTCATTGCGCGGACTCCCGGGAGGCCAGAAAAAGAGGGTTATCAAGATCGGTGACGTAGTTCGGCAGCATGCGGCTGCCGCCGTCGTGTTTGGAGAAGGTCAGTTTGACCGGGTTAAGGATCACGCGAATAATCTGCGGCTTAAACAGATCGAATTTGGCGAAGCGTTTTGCAAGCTCGGGGTGCGCGGCCATATAGCGGTGCAGCACCCCGGCGAGGATCTGATAGAAGCGCGTTTCGCTGACGCCGCTTTGCAGCGTGAGGCGTGAGATAAAGCGCAGCACCGTCACAAAGTTGCCGGTTTGCAGGTCGTGGATGATGTAATCCGCGCTCAGGCGCGCCGTCACTGCTTTTACCTGCTCCGGCAGGCTCTGCGCCTGCGGGAAATCCTCGTCCACCAGGCGCATATCGCCCTGGAAATCCTTCAGCAGGATGCGCTGCGGGACGTAGTCCTTCATCACCAGCGTCACGTTCTGGCCGTGGGCGATCAGCGCCACGCCGTAGCGGCAGAGCAGGTGATAGAACGGGATCACCGATGCCTCAAACAGTTTTTCCAGCCATGCGTCGGCGCTTAACCCGGAGCGGCTGATCCACGCGTCGATCAGCGGACGCCCGGCGTTGTCGGTTTCCATTAGCGCAGCCAGGAGCAGCGCCTGTTCGCCGTCCTGCAGATAGCAGGACGGGTTCTCGCGCCAGATCACGCCCAGCATCTCCTGATAGCGATAGGGTGCTTTCGGCAGCGCCGCATAGCCCGGGTGCGACAGGTATCCAGCAGCGGGCTCACCCAGCACCTGCGCGCCAGAGCGGGCAAGCGTGGCGTCGCTGGCGAACTGCTGCTGCAGCCAGCGCGAGGCCAGCGGCCCGGCGGCAATGTATTTGCCCGGAATACCGCGATAGCAGGAGGTGTTGTAGATCGTCAGCGGGAGCTTGATGTCATACGGCGCGCGACGGCTGGCGTTGGTGAGCGTGCGCAGGGACTGCTGGGCAAGATACTCATCGCCAAACTCGCCCAGCTCAACCATCTCACCGCGCGCCAGCTGAGGCAGGAAATGAATGGCGATTTTCTGCTGCCACTGCCACGGGTGCAGCGGCACCGGCAGCCAGCTCTCGTCGAGACCCAGCGCCTGCCAGCGGGCGTCAAAGCGGGCGCGCTCAGCGTTGTCCATGGCGCTGGCCAGCAGGGCGCTGATATCGCAATCGACGTCGCTGCTCCAGACCAGATGCTCCCGCTGAACGGCAACCCAGTGCAGACGAAAACGTCCGCGATACTCAGGCGCGTACTGACGCAGCGCGTCCAGACCCCAGCCGCGGCGACCTTTGTTGAAAATAAACTTCGGATGACCGCGCATCAGGCACTGTAATTCGTCCGGGTCGAGGTGGATCAGCGCGTCCGCGTCCAGCGCGTCACGCGCCTGCAGCAGCTGTATGTCGCCGCGCAGCGTGGCGTAGAGATCTTCCATGTGCTCCGCCGTCTGGGCGTCGCTCATCTCCAGGACCTTTGCCAGCTGCAGCAGCGCGCTCTCCGCCTCCACGGCGGCACCGCTGGCGGTGGTCAGGCTGTCCGGGTCGATATGCAACCAGCCCCAGATCCCGCGCGTGGCGCAAAACTGCCAGGACTCGTTGCCCATGGTGATACGCCAGGCGTCAGACGCAAGCGGCTCGGCGCGCAGGGTGCGTTCATACTCCAGCTCGGCGAGGATCTTCGCCACCATCTCGCGGTTCACTTTTTCCCAGAGCGCGTTCACAGGCCCACCTCGCTGAAGAAGCGGTGACGCTGGCTCATAATCAGACGCGAGCGTTTATGCGGGAAGTCGAACTCTTTCACCGTGTCGAAACCGGCAGAGTCCAGATGGCGGAACAGGCGCTGGTTGTCGAAGCGTGGCTCGGCAACAATCCGCGTGGTACGCGGTTCATCCAGATACAGATAGTGGCTCAGACCGCGCAGCCAGCTGCGGATATGCTGCGCACCGCGCCAGTTTTCTTCGCCCACCAGCATGTGCAGCCCGCGGTCAAATGGCTGCCAGCGGTAGTGGCGGCCAATGCGGTCTTCCGCCGCCCAGTAGAGTTCAAAATAGCCGAACGGCTGGTCGTCGAAGCAGCCGATAACCGGGTAGCAGTAGGTCGAGTCGAGCTGACGGCGCAGGTAGTTTTCCTGCTCGGCCTGCGGGCCTGCCATCTCCCAGAAGGCATTCACGCGCGGGTTGTTCATCCAGCGGGTAAAACGTTCGCCGTCCAGCGCCACGTCGGCCACGCGGAAGCTGAGGGTGCGCTTAATTTGCGGATCGTAACGGCGATACACCTCACCCTGCGGGCGGCGAGGGCGCAGCGGGAAGTACAGTTGACGGCTCTCGTCAAACTGCATTCCGCCGCTCGCCTGATGCCGTTCGCCTTTCAGCCAAAGCGGCAACTGCCAGAAGGCATTGCGCGCCAGATAATCACCGTGGGCCAGGCCAAACAGCGCCTGCGCCTGGGGTTCATCCTGCCAGTCCGCCCACGGCAACGTAATGCCGGTCAGCGCGGGGGCGGCCACAAACAGCTGATCCAGGGCTTCCACCAGCCAGCCGTCCGGGATCCCCTTCAGACGCTCCAGCACCGCGCTGCCGTCGAGACCCAACGCCAGCGGCAGCGCGCGATCCGTTGCGGTGCAGCGAAAGCCATAGCCGGAATGGACGATATTCGCGATAGCCATCACGCATTCTCCTTGTAGAACGGGTTGCTAAAGTCGAAATAGATCACCGCCGGATCGGCGATGGTGTTTTCATTGCGATCGTGCAGGTAGCAGAAGAAGTTGCCTTTGCAGTTCCAGGTCGGGCTGCCGAGCACGTAGTCGAGGCAGCGGGTCTGCTTCGCCGTGCGGCGCAGTTCCGCCAGCGCGTCGCGCACCCGGGACATCAGGCTCTCCTCGCTGTCAAAACCGGCGGCAGCAAGGGCGGCGGTAACGGCAAGGGTAGAGTTCAGCAGCAGGTAGTAAGGGAAGTAGCGCAGCAGCTGGCTCTCGCCAAAGCGGTTTTCCACCTCAGTTTCGCCAGCTTCTTTCAGCCACGCGTCGGCGCTTTCGGACCACGCGCTACCCTGGCAGTCGCGATAGATCAGCCCGACCGGGAAATCCTGCTGCATCTCAACGAGGATATTTTGCTGGTGCGCCAGCAGGACCAGACCGTAGTCCGCCTCGGCGCTGAACAGCGGAAGCAATACGCGGTCGCAGTAGGCGTCCAGCCAGCAGCGGGCGGCCTGGGCGAGCGGTAAATCAAGACGCTGGCTCAGACGGCGCACCGCCGCAGCGAGCAGGCTGTCACCGCCGTCCGGCGCGGCCTGCGTCAGGCTCACCAGCACGTTGGTCTGGGTGTCTGGCCTATCGAACAGCAGATTAACGCGCAGTGCCATCAGGCTCTCTTCCTGAATGACGCCGCTGCCATCGCGCAGTCCCGCCCAGCCGTCTTCCTGCATCACGCGCATGGTCGGGTAGCGCGCCTGTAATTCCTGCCAGCGTTCCGTTTTTGCCAGACGCGCCAGGCGCATGCCGCGCTTCACCTCTTTCACCGACAGCGTGCGCACGGAGTTGGTCAGGCGCACGCTGAGGGAGAACTTAATCATGTCGCTGTTGGTCTCGCTGTACAGCGAGCGGGAGGAGCTGGTGGGCAGCCACTGTGCGCCCGCTTCACCCAGATCCTGCAGTGAACCGTTTTCCGCCAGACGCTGGCACCAGTCCTGCTCCAGCAGATAGTCGGCTTGCCACGGGTGCATCGGCAGCAGCCAGCGGGTGTCGGTGAAGTGGCCGAGCAGCTCGGGCGCGCTCTGGGCCGCAAAGCGCAGCAGACGTTCACGCAGGGAGACGTTCAGGCTGTCGCCGGCAACGAGCGTGCTCTCAACGGCAAACCAGCGCAGCGGGAAGCGGGAGGCGAAATCAGGCAGGTAGCGACGCGCCTCGGTTTCGTTGAACGGCTCGTGCGACTTCGGTGCCGGATGAAACGCATGGCCGACCAGCAGTGCCTGTTCCGCGTCGGCAAACGTCAGCGGCTTATCGCGCAGGGTTGCCCAGCCGTGGCGTAAATCAATCGCCTGCCAGGTGTGGACATGGCTCTCGAGAACGCGCTGCTTAAAACGCGCCAGCGTATCGGCATCCAGCGAGCCTTTTACGGACGGTTTTTCAAGAATTAAATCAACCAGTTGAGAGAATGTGACGGCGTTACTGCGGTCGCTGTTGCTCTGAATAAGCGTTGCCGGGAAACGGTACTGATGATGCTGGGTGGGAGAGAAATAGCGTACCGGCACCCGAAGCGCCTGGGTTTGGGAAAGCGGGATATGGATCTCAGATAGCGCATCCGCATCGGTAGCGGAGTGATAGCGCCAGTCCTTCGTTTCGCGCAACAGGGCGTTTAAAAAACACTGGGCTGCAACGTCTGTACCGGCGGCGCGGAGCAGAGCACGCATAGATGTACCTCATTCCATGATTGATAATAATTCTCGTTATGATATTCATTCTGTTTACAGTCGCAACCATTTTTGCAATATTTGTTTTCATAAACTTCATAATTTCCGCACATTTATTGACACTATGTTCACATTCTCATGCGCGCTGACTCTGAAACCTTGACGGAAAACGTCACCTCAAAAGCTAACTGGCCCCTGGCGCTATCTGCGGGGTTACTCGGCATCGGGCAAAACGGTTTGCTGGTGATGCTCCCGCAGCTGGTCACCCTGACCGGGCTGTCACTCTCGGTCTGGGCCGGGCTGTTGATGTTTGGATCCATGCTCTTTTTACCGGCATCCCCCTGGTGGGGGCGTCAGAGCGAGCGGAAGGGGTGTAAGTCCGTCATGCTGGCCTCGCTAAGCGGCTATCTGGCCAGTTTTGTTGTGATGGCGCTGGTGGTCTGGGCGATGGCGGCCGGAAGGCTGGATACGGTCTGGGGGCTGGCGGGGCTTATATTCTCGCGCCTGCTCTACGGACTGACGGTCTCGGGGCTGGTGCCTGCGGCCCAGACGTGGGCGATTCAGCGTGCGGGACTGGAGAAAAGAATGGCGGCGCTGGCGACGATAAGCTCCGGCCTCAGCTGCGGGCGTTTGCTCGGCCCACCGCTGGCGGCGCTGATGCTCAGCGTTAATCCGGTAGCACCGCTCTGGCTGATGGCGGTTGCGCCGCTTATCGCTCTGCTGCTGGTGCTTCGCGAAGTCGCTGACCCGCCGCTGCCGCCGGTAGCCCACCAGGCAACCCGCCTGCAGGCTTCCATGATGCCGTTCCTGCTGCTGGCGCTGCTGCTGGCGGCGCTGGTGAGCCTGATGCAGATTGGCCTGTCACCACATCTTAGCCCATTGCTGGACGGTAACGCCCGGGAGATCAGCCATCATGTCGCGCTCCTGCTGAGCCTGGCCGCGCTGGCCACGCTCGCGGCACAGTTTCTGGTGGTCCGCCCGCAGCATTTCAGCCCGGTGACATTGCTCTGCATCGCGGCGGTGCTGATGGTAGCAGGGCTTGGGCTGATGTCTGTTGCCGGTTTAATGTTGTTCTACGTGGGGATTGTTATCACGTCACTCGGGGCGGCGATGGCCACGCCGGGCTACCAGCTGCTGCTGAACGATCGGCTGACCACGGGGAAAGGCGCGGGCGTCATCGCCACCAGCCACACGTTAGGCTACGGCGTCAGCGCACTGCTGGTGCCGGTCGTGACGCGCTTTTGCGGGGAGCAGGCTTTAACGGTGGCCGCATGGGGAATGGCGCTGCTGTTTTTAGCCCTGAGCATAGGGGTATGGTCAACTGAGCGTACCCCTGCTGAAAAAGCTTAATGAACCTGGCGGGACGAATGCCCGCCAGACCCCTCATTCTGCCGCAGGCGCTGGAGCGGATCCTGCTGATAAAACTGGCAGAAACGTTGCCAGAGGGCCGGGAAACGGGGCGCGAAGAGCTCGGGCGCGCTGAAGAAGTACTCGGAGAGCACCGCAAAGCACTCAGCCGGGTCGGTTGCCGCATAGGCGTCAATGCTGGCTGCGCTCTCGCCCACAAGGTCTATTTCATCCTGGATGTTATCCATCGCCGCGTGCAGGTCGTGCTCCCATCCCGCGACCTCGCGAAGCGGGATCAGCGGAACGCCGCTGGCGCGATCGCCGTTGCGGGTATCCAGCTTGTGCGCCACCTCATGGATAATCAGATTAAAACCGGAGGCGTCGAACGAGTCCTGAATATCGAGCCAGTTGAGGATTATCGGCCCTTGCTGCCAGCTTTGTCCGGACTGCACCACGCGCTGGTTATGCACCAGCCCAATGTCGTCCTGCCATTCGTCATCCACCACGAACGGCGCGGGATAGATAAGCACTTCGTGGAAACCGTCCAGCCACTCAATGCCGAGTGCAAGCACCGGCAGACAGAACAGCAGGGCGATGCGGGCGTTTTTCAGGGGATCGAGTTCAAACCCCTGCAGCGGCACCAGGCGTTTTTGCTGCAAAAAACGATCCGCCAGCTGAACCAGCTTCGATTGTTCATCCGGGTTTAGGTTAGCCAGAACAGGGATCGTCAGCGCGTCATCCCATGGCAGCGCCACTTCCCGGCCAGCCTCATTCGTTTTCCAGGGCCACTTTATCATCGCTTTGCTCGCAAACTCGTCACTTGAACAAAAATGGGAAAGTCAGGTTCGGTTAAGATGCCAGAAAATCGCTCACTGCGACAAATCCAGCCTGAATAAACTATCATTTCGTACGTAGCGGTGGGTAGCGGTTTGCGGGCATCACCTTCATTTTGTGAAGTCTGTCGTGGCCTTTATCCGCAGGTGGGGTGAATTAATCAGTGCGGTATTGAAAAGATGAGCGATTTCAAAGGTAACAAGCAGGACCTGCCCAGTCGACTGTGTGTGCACTGCCAGCGGCCCATGACGTGGCGCAAGAAATGGGCGAAATGCTGGAATGAGGTTAAATACTGTTCTGAGCGTTGCCGCAGGAGCCACCGTTGACCGAGCTGCGTCTGATCCTGGGCGATCAGCTTAATCCGCATCACTGCTGGTTTGATACCTGCAGTCCGAACGTCATTTACGTGATGCTGGAACTCCGGGCAGAAACCGCCTATGTGCTTCATCACGCACAGAAAGTTATCGCTATCTTCGCCGCCATGCGCGCGTTTGCCTCTGCGTTAAAGGAGAAGGGGCATCGGGTGAGGTATGTCCGACTCTCCGATGGCTCAAACCGCGGCACGCTGGAAGACAATCTCAACGCGCTTGTCGCGCATTACGGCGCGGATAGGGTGATATGGCAGGAGCCCGACGAATGGCGTCTTGATACGCAACTGCAGGCGTGGGCGAAGACGGTCTCCGTTGAAACGGCCTGCGTCAGCAGCGAGCATTTTTTCACCACTCGGGAACAGGTTAGCGCGTTCTTTGCGTCACGCAAAAGCTGGCGAATGGAGTACTTTTATCGGGAAATGCGTCGCCAGCACGGCGTCCTGTTAACCTCTGAAGGCGAGCCGGAAGGGGGGAAATGGAATTTCGATGCTGAAAACCGCAAGCGCTGGTCCGGCGAGCCTCCCGCGCCGGTGGACGCGCGTCCTTGCCACGATTATTCAGCCTTATGGGCGGAGATCCAACGCTGTGGCGTAAAGACCTTCGGTGAACCGCAGGCCGACAATTTTCGCTGGCCGCTCAACCGTGCGGAAGCCAAAGCCAGGCTGGATGATTTTATCGCGCACACGCTCCCGCAGTTTGGAAACTGGCAGGACGCGATGCACGCGGAGGAACCTTTTCTTTTCCACTCGTTAATTTCATTCGCGCTGAACGCTAAAATGCTTAATCCGCGGGAAGTGGTCGCAGCCGCCCAGCAGGCATGGCGTTCGGGCCATGCGCCGCTGCCCGCCGTTGAAGGGTTTATCCGACAAATTCTCGGCTGGCGGGAGTACGTGCGTGGGATCTACTGGTCGCAAATGCCGGGCTATCGGGAGCTGAATGCCTTAGACCAGCACGCCCCGCTGCCGGACTGGTTCTGGACGGGCAAGACGCAGATGCGCTGCCTGGCGCATGTCGTTGGGCAGTCGCTCACCGAGGCTTACGCCCACCATATCCAGCGCCTGATGGTCATCGGCAACTTTAGCCTGCTCAGCGGCCTGTCTCCGCAGGCGGTCCATGAATGGTATCTGGGAGTGTATATTGATGCCTTCGAGTGGGTGGAGCTGCCCAACACCCTCGGCATGAGCCAGTTTGGCGATGGCGGGTTACTGGCGAGTAAACCCTACGTCTCGAGCGCGTCATATATTCATAAAATGAGTAATTACTGTCAGGGGTGCCGGTATCAACACAACCAGCGTACCGGCGAGCAGGCGTGCCCCTTCAATGCCCTTTACTGGGACTTCTTTGCGCGCAATCAGGCGCGTCTCGGTAACAATCCCCGCCTGGGCATTGTCTTTAAACAGCTAGCGGACATGACGGAAGAGGATCGGCAGGCCATTGCGGACCGCGCCGGGTACGTCCGCCTGCATCTCAACGACCTCTGATCGGTATTTCAACGCCTGGGCGGTTGCGGCAGGTCAATAAGACGCTATTATTTTTGACTTTGTTGCGTATTCCCTGACAGGACATCCAGACGCTATGCCCGTGAATTTTGACCTTAACGATCTTTATGCTTTCAGAGCGTTAGTGGAATACGGTAACTTCCGTGTCGCCGCTGAATCTATCTGTTTATCCCAGTCGGCGCTGAGCCGCAGGATTGAAAAGCTGGAAGCCGCGCTGGGAAACAGGCTGTTCGATCGCACCACCCGCCGCGTGGCGCTGACGCTCTACGGACAAAACTTTGCCGAGCGCTCCGCACAGTTGCTCGACAGCGTTGAGTCAATGCTCGCGGATGTCGATAAGGCCAGTGAAGAGCGGACGGGGCTGATCACGGTTGCCACGGTACCTTCCGCAGCCTGTTACTTTATGCCTGACGTGATCCGGCGTTTTCAGTCTCGCTATCCGCGCGTTCGCATTAAGCTCATCGACAGCAGCGCGGGCAATGTGATTGACGCCGTGGCCCGCAGCCAGGCGGATTTTGGTATCTGCTTTGTAGGAAACCTGCCGTCTGAAATCGAATTTTTCCCGCTGGTGGAGGATGTCTACGTTGCGGCGTGCAGAAAGGATCATCCTCTGGCGCAGAAGCATCACCTGACGTGGAAGACGTTTTACCAGCAGGATTATATCTCCCTCGATAAAACGTCAGGCAACCGCAATCTGCTCGATCGCATGCTGGGAGATATCGTTCCCGAACGCCCGAGCGTCTGCGAAACACGTCACGTTACCACGATGCTCGGTATGGTTGAGGCGGGGATCGGCATCGCTGCCGTTCCCGCCATGTCAATGCCGACCTCAGAGCACACGCTGTTGACGCATCTGCCGCTGATGGCGCCGGAAGTGAAACGCACCGTGGGGCTTATCCGTCGCCGGGGGCGCATCCAGTCTTATATTGCGGCTGAACTGGAAAAGCAGATCACCGAGCAGTATCGCCGGACGTAACGGGGATCATCCCCGTCTCCGTAATGACGGCCCTTGAGGGCGGTGAGGCGAGATAGGTCAACAGCGCTTTTCCCTCCGCGGGATGTTCGGCATGGCGGGTAACCGCACCCGCGAAGCGCGTGATGTATTGCACATTGTCAGGGATTTTCCCGACAAAGGTGACGCCCTGAACCGGCAACAGCTCGCTAACCTGCTGGAAACCGAGGGTGTATTTTCCTTTGGCCACTTCTGAGGCGACCGGAATACGCTCGACCTTTGTCGCTTTACCCGCCACCTCTTTTTCTATTCCCAGCTTTTTGAATAATGCCTCGCTGACGTACCTGCCGCTGGCGCTGTCAGAGTAGGCGATGGAGCTGGCCTGCAGCAGCGTTTCACGCAGTTTCGCGTCGCTGCTGATATCCGGTACTTTCGCTCCTTTTTTTACCACCATGCCAACGGGAGAATCCGCGAGTTCCGTTCGCGAACCCGGCTGGGTCTGGCTGGCCTTTTCGAGCTTTTCCAGGGCATCACCCACCATAATCACCACGTCGGCCTTCTCGCCGCGCGCGAGTCGGTTTGGGATCGCCTGCGGCGTATTGCCCATTGAGGGGCCGGGGATGACCACAATTTTATCCCCGGTCCGGCGTTCATAGTCCGGGGCCAGCTTTTCAAGGGCGGCTTTAAAACCGCCTGAGATCATGACCTTCACGTCCTGGGCACAGGCATTAACGCTCAGGAGCGTCAGCACCAGCGCGCTGGCGGTAAAGCGATAAGTGCGTTTCATACTGCCCCCTGTGACTTGACGGTGTTTTGCAGCGATACCGCGCGGCGGCGGTAGAGGTAGAGCGTCGCCAGCAGGGCACACACCGCGGCGAAGCTCATCCAGTAGCCCGGCGAGGCTTTGTCACCGGTGTATTCAATCAGCGCGGTGGACATGACCGGGGTAAAGCCACCGAATACCGCCGTTGCCAGGCTGTAAGCCAGCGAGAACCCCGCCACGCGCACTTCAGCAGGCATAATTTCCGTCAGCGCCGGGATCATTGCGCCGTTATAGAGGCCGTAGAGGAAGGAGAGCCACAGCAGCACGCTTAGCATCATCGAGAAGCTGGGCGCGTTCGCCAGCAGTGTAAGGGCCGGGTAGCTGGTCGCCAGCGCCAGCAGAGTCATGGCAATCAGTACCGGCTTGCGCCCGAAGCGATCCGACAGGGCACCGCCCACCGGCAGCCAGATGAAGTTAGAGATCGCCACCAGCAGCGTGACCAGCAGGCTGTCTGACGCGCTCAGCATCAGCACCTTTTTGCCAAAGGTGGGCGCATAAACGGTAATCAGATAAAAGGCCGTGGTGGTCATTGCCACCATCAGCATGCCCGCGACCACCACCTGCCAGTTCGCGAGCAGCGTTTTAAAGACCTGACGCATCTCCAGATGATGGCGACGCGCGCTGAACTCTTCCGTCTCTTCCAGCTTGCGGCGCAGGAAGAAGATAAACGGCACGATTAAACAGCCGAACAGGAACGGGATGCGCCAGCCCCATTCGCGGATGGCGTTCTCTTCCAGCATCGCGTTCAGCGCAAAGCCCATTGCGGCGGCGACCATAATGGCGACCTGCTGGCTACCGGACTGCCAGCTGGTGTAAAAACCCTTGCGGCCCGGCGTGGCGATTTCAGCCAGATAGACCGACACGCCCCCAAGCTCCGCGCCGGCGGAAAAACCCTGCAGCAGACGGCCCGTCAGCACCAGCAGCGGTGCCCACAGACCGATGCTTTGATAAGACGGAATAAGCACGATCAGGAAGGTCCCCGCCGCCATGATGGACAGCGTGACAATCAGCCCCTTTCTGCGCCCCACCTTGTCGATATACGCGCCAAGCACAATGGCCCCGATTGGACGCATCAAAAAGCCCGCGCCGAAGACGGCGAAGGTCATCATCAGCGACGCAAATTCACTGCTCGCCGGGAAGAACGTGTGGGCGATGTAGGTGGCATAGAAGCCGAACAGAAAGAAATCGAATTGCTCAAGAAAGTTGCCGGACGTGACGCGAAGTATCGCGCCCGCTTTCGACCGTACGGTTGCAGGTGAGGTTGAGGAAAACATGGTTATCTCCAGTTTATTGTTGACGTTTTACGCGTCTGTTTCTGAAAACTGGATCAGGATGAGGAATTAGATAAGCGCAAATGCCGCATCGACTGATGCATTTCTTGCATGAATATAATTCGGCTAATAAATACAATTAGTGGCAACAATAACTTAACAAACCGTTGGCTTTTTATTCACCAATAATCTGTAAGTCTCTGATATTGCGATTTTGTGATGTGGCGCAGAGGCGCGTTTCAGAAT
Source organism: Enterobacter sp. SGAir0187 (assembly GCF_002952735.2). Classification (NCBI taxonomy): domain Bacteria; kingdom Pseudomonadati; phylum Pseudomonadota; class Gammaproteobacteria; order Enterobacterales; family Enterobacteriaceae; genus Enterobacter; species Enterobacter sp. SGAir0187. The sequence continues at coordinate 4,316,199 of NZ_CP025034.2, forward strand.
GCGCCGGGTAACCGCGTCATTACCCGGCGGAGGCCATTTAGCGCAGCGCCCTGGCAATCGCACTAAACATCAGAGAAGCTTCCAGCGGCTGGGCGCTGAAGGACGGCTCCGCCTGCGGCCAGGTAGACCACTGGACGATGACCAGATTTTCCTTCGGGTTCACCACGATCATCTGCCCGAAAATGCCCAGCGCCCAGAGCGAACCTTTCAGTGAATCCTGTGCCGTCGGCTCTACGCCCGTGGCGTTCGCGGGCACTTCATTGTTCCACCACTGATAGCCGTACAGCCCCTCGGGATGGGCGTCTGATACCGAGCCTTTGGCCTTCGTCCAGTCTGACGACTGCTGGATCCAGTTTTCCGGCAGGATGGTCTTACCGTTCGGCAGCGTACCGTTGTTCAGGATAAATTGCCCGAAGCGTCCCCAGTCCTCCAGCGTGGCGTTAAAGCCGTGCGCGCCGACGTCGTGCTGGCCTTTGCTGTAGGCATGCCACACGCCGTCGCTCGCCATGCCGTAAGGCTGCCAGATGCTTTTCTCCAGATAAGCTGCGAGCGTCATGCCGGTGGCCCGCTCCAGCACGTCACCCAGCAGCCAGGCGCCACCCGAAGAGTAAGACCAGTTCTCTCCGGCCGGATGCGCTCTGCGCAGCCCCTTCACCAGCTTGCGCACGCAGTCATAGGTACCCGGTTTCGCCTCGCACTCGGTGAGCTGCGCAAAGTCGGAGTGGGGGTTGGTGTAATCCTCGTTCCAGGCCACGCCGGAGGTATGGGTGATCAGCTGTCTGAGCGTCACGCCGTCCCACGCGGTGCCTTTCAGGTCGGGTTCATACCGCGTGATCCGATCGTCAAGCGAGTGGATCTTTCCCTCTTTGAGGGCCACGCCCACCAGCGCCGATACCACCGATTTCCCAACCGAGCGCGAGGTCCAGAGCGTCGAGTCGGTATTGCCCTCTCCAAGATACTTCCAGGCGATTTTGCCGTCCTTCAGCACCAGCATGCCGCTGACGTTCTGGCGCTGGAGGTACTCCTGAAGGCCATAGCGCCTGCCGTTGACCTGATAGTGTGCGTCCGTGAGCGGCTTGTCCGACATTTGCAGCGGCACGGCGTTTCCGTGGCGGAAACGATCCCCGGCGTAGTTGCGATAGTCATTGCGAAAGCCCACCACGCGTTCGGCCTGACTCCAGGTGAGCATCTTATGGGGGTCAGGCAGCGTGGTGTCGAAGGGGGCTGGACAGGCGCTGAGGTCGGTGCCTTTACAGGCCGCCACTGCCGCAGGGGAGATCAGGGTGCTGAAGACAAGGCCCGCCAGCAGGGCATGGTTTACTTTTCTGTTTTTCATATCCGTCTCTTACAGGTTAGGAACGGCTTTAGTTTAAAAACCCCGGGGCTATAATAAAAAACGCGTAGCGGGGGAAAATCCCCCCAAAAAACAGAAGGAGCGTAGCGTGGCGGGACTGATTTACTCTTTTGCACAGCTCGAGGCATTTACCGCTGTGGCCGAGAACGGGAGCCTGAGTAAAGCCGCGGTGGCGCTGAAGAAGGACCGAACGACGCTTCGCGATCTGGTTGATTTTCTTGAGGATGGGTTAGGCTACGCGCTGTTTATTCGCGACGGCCGCACCCTGCGGCTCACGCCCGAAGGGGAGCAGCTTCAGCGCCAGGCGCACCTGCTGATGCGGCAGGTAAAAGCCTTTGAGGCGTTTGCCAGAGAGGTGCCGCACGGTGCCACGCAGGACCTGACGCTGGTCTACGATCCTTTTACGCCCAGAGCCTTTCTGCACGGGGTGATTGCTGAAATGGCGGTGCGAAAAATCCGCCTGAGCCTTATTTGCGCCTCGCGGGAAGAATCAGAACGGCTGCTGGCGAACAACGACGCGGATCTCGCCATCTGCCAGGCACGCAACCGCAGCGTGGGCAATGATATGGAGTGGCGCGCCCTGGGTGCCATCGATATGGATTTTTATGCCGCCAGCGGGCTGTTTGCTGACCGTTCTTCGCCTCTGTCGCTGCTCGATCTCTCCCTGGTGCCCCAGGTCGTCATGCACCCCGCCTCGGACGAGCCGGTGGCGCGCCGCCTGCAGATTTCCGGGCATACCCTCTTTACCAATGAACCGGAGATGCTGCGCGGTTTGCTGGAGCGCGGCTGCGGCTGGGGATTCTTACCGACGCATTTTCACGCCGGGCAGTGGCAAAACGTAAAAAGGCTGCACACCGAAGTGGGCAGCCAGGGGATTGGTCAGACGATGGTCACCATCTGGAAGCCGGGAAGCGACAAGCGCAGCACGATCGCTGAAACGCTGTCGCTCTTGCCGGACGTATGGAAGCACTCAGCGCTGTGAACAGCCTTTACACTGCTGGTTCTGGATCTGCTGGAAGAAATCGTTGCCTTTGTCATCCACCAGGATAAACGCCGGGAAGTTCTCGACTTCAATTTTCCAGATGGCTTCCATGCCCAGCTCAGGATACGCGACGCACTCCAGGCTCTTAATGCTGTTTTGCGCCAGCACCGCCGCCGGGCCGCCGATGCTGCCCAGGTAGAAGCCGCCGTGCTTATGGCAGGCGTCCGTCACCTGCTGGCTGCGGTTGCCTTTTGCCAGCATGATCATGCTCGCACCGTGGGACTGCAGTAAGTCCACATACGAATCCATGCGCCCTGCGGTGGTCGGGCCGAGTGAGCCAGACGCGTAACCTTCCGGCGTTTTTGCCGGGCCTGCGTAGTAAATCGGGTGATCTTTAACGTACTGCGGCAGTTCTTCCCCGTTGTCGAGCAGTTCTTTCAGCTTCGCGTGGGCGATATCGCGCGCCACGATGATGGTGCCGTTCAGCGACAGGCGGGTGGAGACCGGGTGCGCGGAAAGCTGCGCCAGGATCTCATTCATCGGCTTGTTCAGGTTGATGCTGACCACGTCGCCTTCGCCCTGCTGGCGCAGCGATTCAGGAATATACTGGCCCGGGTTGTGCTCCAGCTTCTCAATCCAGATCCCGTCGCGGTTGATTTTCGCTTTGATATTGCGGTCCGCGGAGCAGGAAACCCCCATACCAATAGGGCAGGACGCGCCGTGGCGCGGCAGGCGGATCACGCGGATGTCGTGGGCGAAGTATTTACCGCCAAACTGCGCGCCGAGGCCGAGGTTCTGTGCTTCCTGGAGCAGCTCCTGTTCCAGCTGAACATCGCGGAACGCCTGGCCGTGTTCGTTGCCTTCCGTTGGCAGCGCGTCGTAGTAGCGCGTGGAAGCCAGCTTCACGGTTTTCAGCGTGGCTTCCGCCGAGGTTCCGCCGATAACAAACGCGATATGGTACGGCGGGCACGCCGCGGTGCCGAGGGTGCGCATCTTCTCAACCAGGTAATTTTTCAGCTTAGCCGGGGTGATCAGCGCTTTGGTTTCCTGGTAGAGATAGGTTTTGTTGGCAGAGCCGCCGCCTTTCGCCATGCACAGGAATTTGTATTCATCGCCGTCCACGCTGTAGAGATCGATCTGCGCGGGCAGGTTGGTACCGGTATTCACCTCTTTATACATATCCAGCGCCGCATTCTGGGAGTAGCGCAGGTTGTCTTCAATGTAGGTGTTATACACGCCCTGGCTCAGGGCCGCTTCGTCACCGCCGCCGGTCCAGACGCGCTGGCCTTTTTTACCCATGATGATCGCGGTGCCGGTATCCTGGCAGGTCGGCAGCACGCCTTTGGCCGCGATTTCGGAGTTGCGCAGGAACTGCAGGGCAACGTACTTATCGTTCTGGCTGGATTCCGGGTCGTTAAGGATGGCGGCAACCTGCTGCTGGTGGGAAGGACGCAGCATAAATGCGGCGTCGTGGAAGGCCTGCTGCGCCAGCAGGGTCAGCGCTTCCGGCTCCACTTTCAGGATTTCCTGGCCTTCGAACTCGGCAACGGAGACGTGCTCTTTGGTCAGCAGGTAGTATTCGGTGTCGTCATGCGAAAGAGGGAAGGGGTTCTGGTAGATAAACGGTTTGTTTGACATAGCTTGCTCCACAAAAATAAAACCGCCGGAGGAAGGCCCCGGCGGTCAGAAATCAGAACATCATGGACATCCACGGATAGCCAATCAGCAGCAGGGCCGCCAGGAAGATGGCACCGAAGATGGTGCCGAGGCGCCAGTAGTCTTTGGTTGGCAGGTAGCCGCTACCGTAGTAAATCGGGCTTGGGCCAGTACCGTACGGGGTGATAATCCCCATCACGCCCAGCGAGGTCACCATCAGCAGAACAAACACTTCCATATTCATGCCCGGAATGGTGGAGGCGATGGTCAGCATCGCTGGCAGCAGCGCCGTGGTGTGCGCGGTGGTGCTGGCAAACAGGTAGTGCAGTAGGTAGAACGCCAGCAGCAGGACGATGGTCGCCACGCCTGGAGAGATACCGCTCATTAACAGACCACCTTCTTTACCCAGCCAGCTGATGAAGCCGGTAGAGGAGAGGCCATCCGCCAGTGCTACCAGGGTGGCGAACCAGACGAAGGTATTCCATGCAGCTTTGTTACCGGTGATATCGTTCCACTCCAGCACGCCGGTCCACAGCATCAGACCAACGATGAGCAGGGCCGCCATGGCAGGCTCAATCCATGCGGCAGCGAAGATCCACATCAGCAGCGCACAGCACACGAACACCAGCAGCAGGATTTCATTGCGGGACAGTTTGCCCAGTTTTTCCAGTTCACGGGTCGCCCACAGCGGCACTTCGTTGTTCACTTTCACTTCTGGCGGGTAGAACCAGTAGGCCAGCAGCGGCATGGTCAGAATCAGCAGGATACCCAGCGGCAGGAAGGCGAGGAACCAGGTGCCCCAGGAGATATCGATCCCAACTGTACTTTTCACCAGCGCCAGCGCCAGCAGGTTCGGCGCGAGGGCAGAGAGGAACATTGAACTGGTGATACAGGCCGCGGTGATCGCCACCCACATCAGGTACGAACCAATTTTACGCGCGCTTGGGTCGTTCGGTTTAGAACCATACAGCGGCGGCAGGTTAGCGATAATCGGGTAGATGGTCCCGCCGCTGCGCGCGGTGTTGGACGGGGTGAACGGTGCCAGCAGCAGGTCCGCAAACGTAATGGCGTAACCGAGCGTCAGGCTGCGACGGCCGAGGTATTTCACCAGAATCAGCGCCAGACGGCGGCCGAAGCGGGTTTTGTCATAGCCTGCGGCGAACATAAAGGCACCGAAGATCAGCCAGACGGTCGAGTTACCAAACCCGCTCACCGCCCACTTAAAGGAGGCGCCTGCCAGCTTGAATTTCGGATCAGCCAGCTGTTCAGGACTGAACAGCACCCACTGGCTGCACAGGGCAATGGCGACCACGCCGGTCAGACCGATCACCGCGCCCGGCAGCGGTTCGAAGATCAAACCCACGATCACGCCGACGAAAATGGCGAAGTAGTGCCATGCGTAAGGAGGCAGACCTTCCGGTACCGGAACAAACAGCAGCAGTACGGCGACGACGATGGGCAGTGCCATCATCAGCAGACGTTTTGCGTTTCCATTTGATGCCTGGTTCGCCACAGGGGGCGTTACAGCAGTTTTTGTATTCATAGTTTCACGTCTTAAGTTGTCAAAGATTCGGTCGTACTGAAAAAACAAAATCACTTTCTTAAGTTTCTTTGCTTTTTTTAGTTATTAAAGGTGCGGTTTTGTATTTTCAGTAATAGCAATTCAACGCTTTTATGGTGGCGCTAAATTAAAAAATGATGATGTTTTTATATTGCGCTTTTGGATGCCATAACTATTGATCGCGATCAAAAAAACAGAATCTCAGCGTTATTTTTATGCTTTTATTAATAACCACTCAGGCGTATGTGGGTATTACCTGTTTTATTGGTTTGTTTTATCATTTTTGTAACATCTATTTTTTATTTGTTTTGTATCTTGTTGTTTTTAATGGTTTTGCATGCGTGATGAAAATTGGTTTTACCAATTTTTATTTAACGAATTTTAAATTATTGTGAATGACTGAATTACATTCGCTAACACCAATGTGTTATTTGTGTTATTGCAGGGATTAAATAGTTTTTTAACTAACGTAATAACTTTAGAAACTAAAAAAATCATTATATTAATATTATGACATCGGCAAATAACGACGAACTAAAAACTAATCCGATAACGAATTCTTAATTTTTTAAAAGTTTGGAGTTTCAATTATGAGCACTAACGAACGTATTCTTAGCCCCTTCACATTACCGAATGGTACTGAACTGAAAAACCGTTTGTTAATGGCCCCTATGACAACCTGTACCGGCTATTTTGACGGTACCGTCACCAGCGAGCTGGTGGAGTACTATCGGGCCCGTTCCGGCAGCATCGGTACCATCATCGTGGAGTGCTGCTTCGTCGACGATCTCGGTCTCGCCTTCCCGGGCGCGATCGGGATTGATAATGACGAGAAAATTGCCGGGCTGGCGAAAATCGCAGAGGCCATTAAGTCCAAAGGGTCTAAGGCTCTGCTGCAGATCTACCACGGCGGCCGCATGGTTGACCCGAAACTGATCGGTGGCCGTACGCCGGTTGGCCCAAGCGCCGTTGCCGCGCCGCGTGAGGGTGCAGCAACGCCAGTGGCACTGACTGGCGAAGAAGTCGAAGGCATGATCGGCAAGTTTGGTGAAGCGGTGCGCCGCGCCATCCAGGCCGGCTTCGACGGCGTGGAAATCCACGGGGCAAACACCTATCTGATTCAGCAATTTTATTCGCCAAACTCTAACCAGCGTGACGACGAGTGGGGCGGCAGCCGCGATAACCGCGCGAAGTTCCCGCTGGCGGTGCTGGACATTACCCACAAAATGGTGCGCCAGTACGCGGACGACGCCTTTATTATTGGATATCGCTTCTCTCCTGAAGAGCTGGAAGTGCCGGGCATCCGCTTTGAAGACACCATGTACCTGCTGGAAAAACTGGCGGCGCGTGGCGTGGATTACCTGCACTTCTCCGTTGGCGCGACCCTGCGTCCTTCCATTGTCGACACCCAGGACCCAACGCCGCTTATCGAAAAATACTGCGCGATGCGTTCTGAAACGCTGGCGCAGGTTCCGGTCATGGGTGTGGGTGGCGTGGTGAATGCCGCCGATGCCAATGAAGCGCTGGAACACGGTTACGATCTGATTGCCGTTGGCCGCGCGACTATCGCTTACCCGGACTGGACCGACCGCATCACGGCTGGCGAAAGCCTGGAGCTGTTTATGGACAGCACCCAGCGCGAGGCGCTGAACATCCCTGAGCCGCTGTGGCGCTTCTCGCTGGTGGAAGCGATGATCCGCGACATGAGCATGGGCGAATCGAAATTCAAACCGGGCATGTTCACCGAGAAGGTGCAGGACGACGTGAACGAGCTGGTGATTAACGTCAGCCTGGAGACTGACCGCATTGCGGACATCGAGCTGGCGTCTGGCCCGAGCGAAGACGTTGAGTTCGTCACCAGCTTTGAAGAGATCCGCACCCGCATTCTGGATGCCAATACCCCGCACGTGGATGCCATCACTGGCGCCACCAGCCAGAGCGAGGCGGTGAAGAAAGCGGTCTCTAAAGCGATGCTGAAATCCAGCAAAGCGCTGGCCGCGGAAGAGGGCGTTGACCCGAACGAAACCCGCAGCGTGGACGTGGTGGTTGTCGGCAGCGGCGGCGCCGGTCTGGCGGCGGCTATTCAGGCGCACGACGAAGGCGCGAGCGTGCTGATTGTTGAGAAAATGCCCACCATCGGCGGGAACACCATCAAAGCCTCTGCCGGTATGAATGCCGCCGAAACCCGCTTCCAGCGCGTGAAGGGCATTCAGGACAGCAAAGAGCTGTTCTACCAGGAAAGCCTGAAAGGTGGCGGCAACAAGAACAACCCTGAACTGCTGCGCCGCTTCGTCGAGAACGCACCGCAGGCAATTGAGTGGCTGGCAACCCGCGGCATCATGCTGAACGACATCACTACCACTGGCGGGATGAGCATCGACCGTACTCACCGTCCAAAAGACGGTTCTGCGGTGGGCGGTTACCTGATTAGCGGCCTGGTGCGTAACGTCAACAAACGCAACATCGAGGTGATGCTGGATACTTCCGTCAGCGACATTCTCTTCGAAAACGGTGAAGTCACCGGCGTGCGCCTGACCACCGAAGAGAATGAAACCCTCACCGTGGCAGCGAAAAGCGTGATTGTGGCAACCGGCGGCTTCAGCGCCAACAGCCAGATGGTCGTGAAATACCGTCCGGATCTGGAAGGTTTCGTCACCACCAACCATAAGGGGGCGACCGGTGGCGGTATCGCGCTGCTGGAGCGCATCGGTGCAGGCACTGTCGATATGGGCGAAATTCAAATTCACCCGACCGTAGAGCAGAAAACGTCGTACCTGATTTCCGAATCCATCCGCGGGGGCGGGGCGATTCTGGTCAATCAGAAAGGGGAACGCTTCTACAACGAAATGTCGACCCGCGATAAAGTCTCGGCGTCAATCATCGCCCTGCCGGAGAAATACGCTTACATCGTCTTTGACGAGCACGTACGCGCCAAAAACAAAGCCGCGGATGAGTACATTGCCAAAGGCTTCGTGACCAGCGCCAGCTCGCCGAAAGCCCTGGCGGAAGCGCTCGGCATGGATTACCACGCTTTCCTGGCGACCCTGGAACGTTACAACGGTTTCGTTGAAAAACAGCATGATGACGACTTTGGTCGTACCACCGCGCTGCGTGCGCCCATCAATGAAGGGCCATTCTACGCCATTCAGATTGCGCCGGGCGTGCACCACACCATGGGCGGCGTGACCATCAACACCGAAACCTGCGTGCTGGACAACAACCACAACGTGCTGCCAGGCGCGTTTGCAGCCGGTGAAGTGGTCGGCGGGATCCACGGTGCCAACCGTATCGGCGGTAACGCGGTGGCAGATATCATTATTTTTGGTACCCTTGCAGGACATCAGGCGGCTCTGCGTTCGAAAAAGAGGTAAGGCTCCTGCTTCCCAGGCCGGATACGCCCAACGTTATCCGGCATTTCCCCCGGCGGCGCGGTGCCAGCCGGGGCTACAGCTGAGGACTCTTGCCATGCCTGATAGCCATCGCGTTTACAGTTACTCCGCCGTCCTGATGGGCTCACCCATCCTCCTGAAGCTCTTCTCCCATGACGAAGCCCTCGCGTCCCGCGTGTTTCGCCTGATCAAACAGTATGAAAACCTGCTCACCGTCAACCGCGCGCACTCCCAGGTGATGGACATCAACCATGCGGCCGGCCAGCATCCGGTCACCGTCAGTCGGCCAGTGTTTGATCTGATCCGCTGTGCAAAAGCGGCAAGCCTGTTCAAGGACAGCGCCTTTAATCTGGCAATCGGTCCGCTGGTGAAGCGCTGGAAGATTGGTTTTCAGGGGGACAGCGTTCCGCCTGCCGATGAAATCGCGTCGCTGCTGGCGATAACCCGTCCTGAAGATGTCCTCCTTGATGAGGCCAGCAGCAGCGTGTTTCTGACCCGGGCGGGGATGGAGATCGATCTGGGGGCGATTGCCAAAGGCTATATCGCCGACAGGGTGCGGGATTACCTGCGTAAAGAGGGCGCTGAGCGGGGGCTGATTAACCTTGGCGGAAACATTCAGACCTTAGGCTCCCCGGAAGGGGGCTGGAGCGTTGGGCTGAAAAAACCGTTCGCCGGGGATGCGCTGATCGGCACGATGGTCGTCGAGAACCTCTCCGTCGTGACGTCGGGAACGTACGAGCGCTACTTTGAACACAACGGCAAACGCTATCACCACATTCTCGATCCGCGCACCGGATATCCGCTGGACAACGAACTGGACAGCGTGACCATCATTTCAAAAGATTCCATCGACGGCGATATCTGGACCACGCTGATGTACGGCATGGGCGTGGAGAAGGGCTGCGCCGCGCTGCGTGCGCGTCCAGACATAGAAGCGATCTTTGTGACCAAAACAAAAGAAGTGGTGTTCTCTTCAGCACACCACTTCCGCTTTACCCTGCTGGACGATACCTACCGCGTTACTGGCAGTATTGCTTGAGCAGGCCCGTCTGCTCCGGCTGGAGACGGTAGCGATACACCGGACGCCCGGTGGCGCCGTAGTGAATGCTGGTGAAGAGAATATTGATTTGCGCCAGCCAGATCAGATATTTGCGGCAGGACACGCGGGAAATATTGACCGCGTTTGCCAGGTCATCGGTAGAAAACTCCGTCTCCGGGTGTGCGTCAATCCACTGGCAAATCGTGCGCAGCGTTTGCGGCGTTAACCCTTTCGGCAGCTTTTTGCTGTCTGCCAGTTCCGGTGCCCCGCCGTGGATCAGACGGTCGACGTCCGCCTGCTCGTAATATTGATGCGACCCCATCAGGCTGTGCTTTGCCTTCCAGCCGTTCAGCGCCTCTTCAAAGCGTGGGAACTGGAAAGGCTTTATCAGATAATCCACCACGCCATAATGTATGGAGGTCTGGATCGTGGCGGCGTCGGCGGCCGAGGTGATCATGATCACGTCGATTCGGCGGCCGGATGCGCGAATGACGGGCAGGAGATCCAGCCCGTTATCCTGCTGCATATAGACATCCAGTAGCACCAGATCGACAGGATGGCTGGGGTCATTAATGATGGCCTCGGCCTGGTTTAGCGTGGAGGCGACGCCACAGCAGGTAAAGCCTTCAACACGGTTGACGTACAGACGGTTGAGGTCGGCCACCATGGCGTCATCATCGACAATTAACACATTTATCACGCGATATTCCTCTCGCTATCCCAGGGGATGTGAACAAAAAATTGGGTAAATACGCCGGGCTCAGACTCGACGGTGATATCGCCGCCAAGGTTCTGAATCTGCTGGCGAGCAAGGAACAGCCCAACGCCGCGGTTGTCGCCTTTTGTTGAGAAGCCCTTTGTAAAAATAGACTCCAGCTGAGTGGGATCAATGCCGGGGCCATCGTCGCTGACTTCACAGCTGAGCCAGCCATTCTGATAATGCAGCAGCAGGCCAATCTCACCTTCCTGCTGTCCTTCCATCGCGTCGAGCGCGTTTTCAATGAGGTTGCCCAGCGCGGTGATCAGCACCGCGACCTGCTCTTCACTTGCGGTATCCGGTATCTGGCTTTCATCCGCCAGTGTCAGGGTGACGCCCGCTTCTTTCGCCCGGTTGATTTTACCCAGCAGGAACCCGGCTACCACCGGGGATTTTACCTTGCTCTGTATCGTACCGATATCCGTCTGGTAATGATGCGCCGTCTGCAGGATGTACTCTTCCAGCTTGTCGTAGCGCTTCATGTGCAGCAGGCCCAGGATCACATGCAGTTTATTCATAAACTCATGTGTATGGGCGCGCAGGGCATCGACGTAATTCACCATGCCATCAATACGCTGCATCAGCTGGCTGATTTCTGTTTTATCACGGAAGGTGGTGATGGCGCCGATCACCCGATCCTGACTTTTCACCGGGACCATGTTGCACAGCAATAGTCGGCCGTTGCAGCTGATCTCCTGATCCTGGCGCGCGACGCCCGTCTTCGAGACGTCACGCAGGCTGGCCAGCAGGGGGGCGCTGGTGTTTTCGGTCTGCTTGCCGGAGGGGAGAAGCAATATTTCTCTGGCGGTCTGATTAATCATCGTCACGCGCCCGTGAATATCAACGGCCAGCACTCCCTCACGAAGCGACTGCAGCATCGCCTGGCGTTGTTCGAACAGGGCGGAAATTTCGTAGGGTTCGAGTCCGAACAGGATGCGTTTCAGGACACGCACCAGACCCCAAATCGCCATCGAACTCATAAAAATGCTGAACAAAATGGTCCAGACGGCGTTTAGCCGCCCGCGGGTAATCTGCTCTTCAACCTTATTCAGGGAGATACCGACCACCACCACGCCAATCTGCTCGTGCTGGCCGTCGTAGACGGGGGTAAATACGCGCAGCGCTTCGGCGAGCGCGCCCCGGTTAACCGATACGTTCTCTTTGCCTTCCAGCGCGGGCGTTAAATCGTCGCCGATAAAATGCAGCCCCAGCAGCGCCTCGTTCGGGTGAGAATAGCGGATCCCGCGCATATCGGTGACCACGGTGAACAGCAGATCGTTTCGTTTCGTCACCGCCTGGGCGATGGGCTGAATAATATTCTCCTGCGGCGCCTGCATCAGGCCGCGCTGTATCTCGGGGCTATCGGCGAGGGTGCGGGCAATGCCGAGCGCGGTGTCTTTGACATCATCGCGTGTGGCGCGGGTGATCTGCACCGAATAGAGCGCAAAGACCACCAGCAGCACTGAGCCGATAATCGCGCATACCATCAGCGTGACCAGCGTATTGAGTTTCATGGGGCGCTTGCGCGTCGGAAGGAAAGGCTGCAAATCGCTCATCAATACTCCGCGATGATTAAGTAAGGAGGTAATTATCGCCGATGACGCGCTTTTCTTAAAGCCATGTAAAGGCGTGGATTTGGTCCTCTTTTCGTGACCCTCCTCGCAGGTCATCTATATAAAACACTTTATAGTGTGTGGGTACTCATAATAAGGAGGCTGTTTATGAGCATTCTGCTTACCGGTTCGGTCAAGGAAAGACGGCACGCCAGCACGATGAATATCGATCGATTGTCCACGCTGGACATGCTGAAAGTCATTCACCAGGATGATGCACTCATTTCTTCTGCACTCACCCCTTGTTTACCTGTGATTGCCCGCGCGGTGGATAACGCTGCCGCGACCCTCAATCACGGTGGCCGTCTGGTGATTGTCGGGGCGGGGCCGTCTGGTCGGGTCGCGCAACAGGTTGCCGATAACTATGCGCCGGGCAAAACCCCTGTGGTGGCCGTTACGGCACAAGAAGGGGAAGGGAGCTACGAGCGCGGCGTTGCCGATCTGCAGGCCATTAAGTTTGGTGAACACGATATGATGCTGGCCGTGACCGTCAGCGGAAAAACGCCGTGGGTCTGGGGGGCAATGCGCCATGCATGGTCGCTGGGTTCGCCGGTCGCCGTCATTACCGGTGATGCGCAAAGTGAAGCCGCGCAGCTGGCGAGTATGGTTATTGCTCCCGAACTGGGTGCCGATGTGGTGGCAGGCTATCTCAACACCAAAGCGGGGATTGCGCAGAAAATGATCCTCTCGATGATCGCTACCGGGCTGGCCGTTCGAACCGGGCGCGTTTACAGCAACCTGAGGGTGGATCTCGAGGCAAGCAGTACCAAATGGGCCGAACGCCAAATCGCCATTGTGATGGAAGCAGGGGGATGCTCCCGGGCGGAGGCAAAAGCCGCGCTGGAGAGCTGTAACCATCACTGTAAAACGGCGGTATTGATGGTGCTGACAGGGCTGGATGCATGGAAAGCCCATGAACTGCTGGCGCAGAATAACGGGTTCATCCGCGTGGCGCTGCAGGAAGCGCCGTAATACAGACCGCGAAGAAATAAAAAAGGCCGCAGATGCGGCCTTTGATCTTTTTTGGATTAGAACTGGTAGGTCATGCCGACGCCAACGATGTCGTCGGTGGAAATACCGTATGCGTCATACAGCGCTTCATCGTTGTCCAGCATGTTGATTTTGTAATCAACATAGGTGGAGAAGTTTTTGTTGAAGCTGTAGGTCATGCCCAGGTCGATGTAGTTAACCAGATCCTGATTGAATCCTTTACCGTCCAGGTCTTTACCTTTTGAGTAGACCCATGCCAGGGAAGGGCGCAGACCGAAGTCGAACTGGTACTGAGCAACCGCTTCAAAGTTCTGGGTCTGGTTGGCGATACCAGAGTTGCCGATTGGCGTCATGTTGCGGGTTTCCGCATACATCATCGCCAGGTAGACGCTGTTAGCATCGTATTTTGCGCCAACGGTCCAGGCTTCAGCTTTTTCGCCACCCGCATAGCCAATGCCTTCCGCGGCTTTGCCATAAGCAACCTGCTCGTTAGTGCGGTCAGAAGATGAGTACGCCGCACCCAGGCTCAGGCCGGAGAGATCGCCAGAGAAGTCATAAGAGGTAGACATGCCGAAGCCGTCGCCGTTCTGGAAGCGTACGTCTTTATGACCGTTTTTAGTACCTTCCTGATCTTCTGTAAGATCCTGACCTTCATTCGCACCCTGATACTGCAGCGCGAAATTCAGACCCTCAACCAGACCGAAGAAATCGCTATTACGGTAGGTTGCCAGACCGTTAGCACGGCCATTCATAAAGTTATCGGTCCAGGTGTAAGAGTCACCGCCAAATACAGGCAGCATATCGGTCCAGGCTTCAACGTCGTACACGACGCCGTAATTACGGCCATAATCAAATGAACCGTATTCGCCATATTTCAGGCCAGCGTATGCCAGACGGTTAAAGGATTTATCCCCCGCGCCTTCGGTATCGTTCGCGTAGGTTTTGTATTCCCACTGGCCGTAGCCGATCAGATCGTTGGTAATCTGCGTTTCGCCTTTGAAGCCAATCTGCACATAGGTTTCATCGCCGTCGTCGCTAGCGTAGTCAGAGAAGGTGTGACGGGCATCAACCTTACCGTACAGGTCAACTTTGTTGCCGTTTTTGTTGTACATCTCAGCCGCATTTGCTGCGCCTGCCATTAATAACGCGGGTACCAGAATTGCCAGAACTTTTCTTTTCATTATATATTCCCTTAAAAGATAATTTATATGAATATATGTAATCACTCTCCGTAATTACAGAATCGATACTATTCTATGGCTTGTGATTTAGTTTCAAGAATAAATGTAATTAAATTCGATGAAATATTGCTAAATATTTCTATTGGTCTCATTATTATTCCAGTGAATTAATTCATTGAATTTATATGATGTAATTATTATTAAGTATTTCGAAATTCTATTTTTAAATTGTTTTAATTCGGCTATTTTATATTTTATTCTCATTGAACAAACAGGACATGACGATGGAACTTACCCGGTGGCAGCACATATTTGAGCGCTGGCTCGAGGAAAACCACAGCACCGACGATACCGCACATGATATTTCGCATTTTCGACGGGTCTGGATGACGGCGCAAAAAATCATGGTTCACCACACGGCCGAACCGCGGGTGATTCTGACCGCCTGCTATTTTCACGATATTGTCAGCCTGCCGAAGAACCATCCTGAACGCAGCCAGTCGTCACGGCTCGCTGCTCGCAAGACGAGCGATTTACTGCGCCGCGACTTCCCGGACTTTCCGCCCGAGCATATTGCCGCCGTCGCGCACGCGATTGAGGCGCACAGCTTTAGCGCCGGGATTGCGCCTCAAAGTATAGAAGCCAAAATTGTGCAGGATGCAGACCGCCTGGAGGCGCTGGGCGCGATTGGCCTGGCGCGCGTTTTTGCCGTCTCGGGCGCACTGGGCGTGCCGCTATTTGACGCGGACGATCCCTTTGCCGATGCGCGTCCCCTCGACGACCGCGCGTTTGCCCTCGACCATTTTCAGACCAAGCTGCTGCGTTTGCCTGATACAATGCAAACGGACATGGGCCGCGAACTGGCACGTCACAATGCCGATTTCCTGATCCAGTTTATGGCGAAACTCAGCGCCGAATTACACGGCGACTGCCTCGGGCTGGATAGCCAGGTGCTGAGCCGCTTCCGTCGCAGTTTGCGCAACTGAACTGTGGTAATCTGTTCCCAGTCTTTACTCTCCGGTTAAAAGAATGCAGGAAAATCGATCAGTGACAGAGCCCGCGCCCGCGCAGGGTGAGAAATCAACGGCAACGGTGCAGGCCTTACTGCGCCAGCTGTTGGATATCTATGATGCTAAAACGCTGGCAAGCCTGCTGGTGGCGCACGGCGAGAGCCACTGGAGCCCGGCGATCCTTAAACGTCTGCTGACCAGCGAGCGAGCAGGGCGTCGCCTGAGCGAAAGCGAGTTTCGTTATCTGCAAAACCTGCTTCCGCGTCCTTCTGCCGCGCACCCGAACTATGCCTTCCGGTTTATCGATCTGTTTGCCGGTATCGGCGGCATTCGTCACGGTTTTGAAGCCATCGGTGGACAGTGCGTGTTTACCAGCGAGTGGAACAAGCACGCCGTGCGTACCTACAAGGCAAACTGGTACTGCGATCCGCACGAGCATCATTTCAACGCGGATATCCGCGATGTGACCCTGAGCCATAAAAGCGGCGTGAGCGATGAACAGGCCGCCGAGCACATTCGTCAGACGATCCCGTCGCATGACGTGCTGCTGGCAGGCTTCCCGTGTCAGCCTTTCTCGCTGGCCGGCGTCTCCAAAAAGAATGCCCTTGGACGCGCCCACGGTTTTGCCTGCGATACGCAGGGAACGCTGTTTTTTGACGTGGCGCGCATTATTGACGCCCGTCGTCCGGCCATTTTTGTACTGGAAAACGTCAAAAACTTAAAAAGCCACGACGGCGGGAAAACCTTCCGCATTATCATGCAAACGCTGGATGAGCTGGGTTATGACGTGGCCGATTCAGAGGACATGGGCGCGGACGATCCTAAAATTATTGATGGGAAATATTTCCTGCCCCAGCATCGCGAACGCATCGTGCTGGTGGGCTTCCGCCGCGATCTCAATCTGAAAGGCGATTTCACCCTGCGGGATATTCCTTCTCTGTATCCCGAGCGCCGCCCCACCGTGGCCGATCTGCTGGAACCGGTCGTCGACACGAAATTTATCCTGACCCCGGTGCTGTGGAAATACCTCTACCGCTATGCCAAGAAGCACCAGGCGAAAGGCAACGGCTTCGGCTTTGGGATGGTCAACCCGAACGATCCGTACAGCGTCACCCGCACGCTGTCTGCTCGCTACTATAAAGACGGCGCGGAAATCCTGATCGACAGAGGCTGGGACAAGGCGCTGGGTGAAAAAGATTTCGACGATCCGCACAACCAACGCCATCGCCCACGGCGCTTAACGCCGCGCGAATGCGCCCGGCTGATGGGCTTTGAGACGCCGCAGGGCTATCGCTTCCGCATCCCGGTGTCGGACACCCAGGCGTACCGCCAGTTTGGTAACTCGGTGGTGGTTCCCGCGTTCGCGGCTGTCGCAAAGCTGCTGGCCTCGCGCATCCGACAAGCGGTGGCACTTCGTCAGGGTGAGGCCGTCAATGACGGATGTTCACGATAAGGCGACGCGCAGTAAAAACATGCGTGCCATCGGCACGCGTGACACCGCCATTGAAAAGCGCCTGGCCGCGCTGCTGACGCAGGCGGGGTTTGACTTCCGCGTGCAGGATCCCACCCTGGCGGGACGCCCGGATTTCGTCATCGACGCCTGGCAGTGCATCATCTTTACCCACGGCTGTTTCTGGCACCATCACGACTGCTACCTGTTTAAAGTCCCGGCGACGCGTACCGATTTCTGGCTGGATAAGATTGGCAAGAACGTCGAGCGCGACAATCGGGATCTGACCACGCTGCTGGCGCAGGGCTGGCGGGTGCTGATCGTCTGGGAGTGTGCACTGAGAGGCCGATTAAAGCTGAACGATACCGATCTGCGCGAACGGCTGGAAGAGTGGATCTGCGGCGGCGGTCAGGCCGCGCAGATCGACACGCAGGGTATTCACCTGCTTACGGTTTCTCCACCTCACAAGGCGTGACCACCGGTTTTGCCGGCAGCAGATATTTGCCCAGCGTGACCAGCACGACGGCAAACACGATGATCCCTAAAGCAATCCATTCCACAGGCGAGAGCGTTTCTCCTCCCAGTCCTGTCCCGAGCAGCACGGCCACGACCGGGTTAACGTAGGCGTAGCTGGTGGCGACCGCCGGAGAGACGTTGCGGATCAGGAACATATAGGCGTTAATGGCGATGATAGAGCCAAACAGCGCCAGGTAGCCTACCGCGAGAAAGCCCGACAGGTCCGGCAGCGCGGTCAGCTTTTCTCCCGTCAGGGTGGAGGCCAGAAGCAGGACAATCCCCGCGGCGAGCATCTCAATCGCACCGGCCATCATGCCGGTCGGCAGTTCGATACGCGACCCGTAGACGGAGCCGAACGCCCAGCTCATCGAGCCGATCAGGATAATCACCGCGCCCCACGGATTCCCGCTCAGGTTGCCGCCGCTGTTGAGCAGAACAATGCCGGCCAGGCCAATCCCAATCCCCAGCCATTCCAGTTTGCGGGTGCGGATGCCGAAAAGGCGGCTAAAGCAGAGGGTAAACAGCGGTACGGTGGCAACGACCACGGCGGCGATCCCGGACGGGACGTTCTGGTGCTCGGCAATCGTCACAAACCCGTTACCCACCGCCAGCAGCAGCAGGCCGATCAGGGCGGCATTCAGCATCGGGCGTAGCGGGGGAAGCTTATGCCCGCGCAGGAGCAGGAAGGCCAGCAGCAGGATACCCGCCGAGAGGAAGCGGATGCCCGCCATCATCAGCGGCGGCCAGCTCTCCACGCCGATGCGAATGACAAAGTAGGTTGAGCCCCAGATGATGTACAGCGAAAAGAGTGCCCCGATGAGCGGTAGCAATTGCCGGAAACGCATAATCCCTCACGACGAAATAAAAAGTTCGCTGATAGTAAACGCGAAAACTATCGCGCTGGCGAGCCCTTTAATTGTGTGGCAGATGTGAATTTTTTGTTGACGTAAGGTGCCTGTTTCCGGGTTGGCGCTTTTGCTCCATACTATTCACTTAATTACCAAAAAATGAAGGATTAAGATTTTGGCAGGAAGTAGCTTATTAACATTGCTGGATGATATTGCCACTTTACTGGACGACATTTCAGTGATGGGTAAACTGGCGGCGAAGAAAACCGCAGGCGTGCTGGGCGATGATTTATCGCTTAACGCCCAGCAGGTGAGTGGGGTGCGGGCAAACCGTGAACTGCCGGTGGTGTGGGGCGTGGCGAAAGGCTCGTTCCTGAACAAGGTGATTCTGGTGCCGCTGGCGCTGCTGATCAGCGCGTTTATTCCCTGGGCCATCACGCCGTTACTGATGATTGGCGGGGCATTTCTCTGCTTCGAGGGCGTGGAGAAGGTGCTGCACTCCTTTAGCGTGCGCAAGCAGAGCGATACGCCGGAGGTGCGCCAGCAGCGTCTTGAAGCGCTGGCCGCGCAGGATCCGAAAACCTTCGAGCGCGATAAGGTCAAAGGCGCCATACGGACCGACTTTATCCTGTCTGCGGAAATCGTCGCGATTACGCTGGGCATTGTCTCTGACGCGCCGCTTCTGAATCAGGTCCTGATCCTCTCAGGCATCGCGATTCTGGTCACCGTGGGCGTGTACGGTCTGGTGGGGCTGATTGTCAAGCTGGACGATATTGGCTACTGGCTGGAGGAAAAATCGAGCGCGGTAGCAAGAGGCATCGGCAAAAGCCTGCTGGTGCTGGCCCCGTGGCTGATGAAGAGTTTGTCGGTGGTGGGTACGCTGGCGATGTTCCTCGTGGGCGGCGGAATTGTGGTTCACGGCATTGCGCCGCTGCACCATGCCATCGAACATTTCTCCTCCACACAGGGGGCCGTTATCGCGGCGATTCTGCCTACGCTGCTGAATCTGGTGCTGGGCTTTATCATTGGCGCTATCGTCGTCGCGGCGGTGAAGCTGGTTGAGAAAATTCGCGGCACGTCGCACTAATTGTTACCGTCGGCAGGATGCAAAAAGACCATTCCTCGTCTAAATTGAAACAGTTTCACCCTGATACAGGAGGCAGGTATGGTCTTTTTGGTCAGTGATGAAGTTAAGCCTAAGAAGGGCGGCCCACGTATGATCGTCACCGGGTATTCCAGCGGAATGGTGGAATGTCGGTGGCACGATGGCTATAGCATCAAACGGGAAGCATTCCGTGAAGATGAGCTTCAGCCGGGTGACGGGCAGCACCAGCGGGACAAGGCTTAATCACATAACGCCCGGCTTTGCCGGGCGTTTTTATCTCAGGTTTCGGGTAAAGAGCAGTAATCAGGGAGTGTGTGTGCAGCGCGATACCTTTGTTGTAAGACAAACTTTTTTGCAATGGCTGCATAAGCGTAGCAATCCGGGGCGGATTGTTAATCTCTGTTTTCTGATCGTTCTGGTGTTTTCCACGCTCCTGACCTGGCGTGAGGTGGTGGTGCTGGAAGAGGCGTACATCTCCAGCCAGCGCAACCATCTGGATACGGTGGCCAGTTCGCTGGACAGGCAGTTACAGAACAGCGTCGACAGGCTGCTGTTGTTTCGCCAGGGCATGCATGATGCAATCGAGACGCCGCTGGCCTTTGATGTCTTACAGGATGCGGTAACCCGCTTTAATACCGTCCGCATGCTCCCCACCTGGCAGCTTGCCGTTGATAAAAAGCGTACGCTTCCCCTTAACGGGGTCTCGGATGCATTCGTGGAGAAAACCACGCTTCTGAACCGGGACGCTGAGCGCATCAGTCATGAAATTTCTGCCGCACTCGAAGTAGGGTATCTGCTCAGGCTGGCCTCGTCGAGAGCGCAAACGGAAGCGCGGGTGATCTACGTTTCTCGCGCCGGTTTTTTTCTTTCCACGGATACGCCAGACCAGGCGGGTAATATTACCGCCCGCTATTACAATCTGGTGACGCAGCCCTGGTTTACCCAGCAGTCAGAGCGTCACAATCGCGCGCGCGCGGTGCGCTGGTTTATCTCTACCCGTTCATCCTGGACCCAGGATGAACGTACGATCACCGCCAGCGTGCCCATCTATCTCGATCACTACTGGTATGGCGTCGTGGCGATGGATTTCACATTGAGCACGATGCAGCAATTGTTGGCAGAGGCGACGGAAGACCGTACGGAGGGGGAGTATCAGCTGTACGATACCCGGCTCAATATGATTGCTACCTCAGCTCTTGCGGAAAACGCGGTTAACCATTTTGACGAACGCGAGACGGCGCAGATTGCCCAGGCGATTGAGCATGATACCGGTGGCGGTATCCGCCTCGGAAGCCGCTTTATTAGCTGGGAGCGGCTCGATCACTTCGATGGCGTCGTCCTGCGGATCCACACCCTGCATGAAGGGGTGCAGGACGATTTTGGCAGCATCAGCATCGTGCTGGCGCTGCTGTGGGCGCTCTTTACCGCCATGCTGCTGATTTCTTGGCTGGTAATACGCCGAATGGTCAGCAATATGTACACGCTTCAACACTCGCTCCAGTGGCAGGCCTGGCATGACCCGCTTACCCGTTTGAATAATCGCGGCGCGCTGTTCGAGCGCGCAAAATTACTGGCAGAGAAGTGTCATCAGCAGTCGCTGCCGTTCTCGGTCATCCAGTTAGACCTCGACCATTTTAAAAGCGTCAATGACCAATACGGCCATCAGGCCGGTGATAAAGTGCTCTCCCACACGGCCGGACTGATTGCCAGCGTGTTGCGTAAAAACGACGTGGCCGGGCGCGTGGGGGGAGAAGAGTTTTGTGTCGTCCTGCCGGGGATAGGCCTTGAGGAGGCCAGAGTGGTTGCGGACCGTATTCGATGCCGAATTAACAGTAAGGAAATACTGGTGAAAAAGAGCACGACCCTGCGCATCAGCGCTTCACTCGGTGTCAGCAGCGCGGGGGAGAAGGAAAACTACGATTTTGAGCAGCAGCAGTCGGTTGCAGACGCCCGGTTATACAAAGCGAAGCAGGGCGGGCGTAACCGTGTTGTCTGGAACGATCATGACAAAAAATGATCCAGCCCCTCCTGCCAGCCCGCGGGGCCGGGCTGTTGGGTGTGATAGACCCGCTCAGGATTATCGTCCCGTAGCGTGATGCCCTGGCGATTAATCCCCTTGATGACCACCGCGAAGTCCATGCTGTCGAGCAGCGGCGCATCGTTAGGGCCGTCGCCGAGCCCCAGCGTGGTGGGCTCGATCTCGTCCTGCTCGCGATACTGTTCAATCAGCCAGTTAACCGCCACGTCTTTACCGCAGCGGGCGTCGAGAATATGCCAGAAGCGCGCCCCCTGCACACACTTGAGGCCGATGTGCGCCAACTGCTCTTCAAACTGGACCAATTTCTCGTCGGTATCGCGCCAGATGAGCGTGACGGAGGCGTCATGCTTGCGGGCAAGCGTCGAACGGTAGCGCGTCAGTCCGGTCCACTCGCTGATAATGTACTCATCCACATCGTCAAAGGTGGTGAATTTAAAGCCCGTCTGCAGGCGAATCTGCTCGATTCGCGGGCGAATATCCCGGTGCGTCATCCCCCGGATCTGACGCTGGACCTTGTCCCAGCGCACGTCAGGCTGAATGACCGCGCCGTTCTCGGCAATAAACGGCAAGCCTTCCAGCCCCAGATCCTGCTGAATATCCAGCATCTCTGCCGCGGTTTTGCTGCTGCAGAGAATGATCGGAATCTGGTTATCCTGCAGCCTGTCCAGCCAGGGCATGGCGGGTTGCCAGTCATAGGTATGAATATCCAGCAACGCGCCATCCAGGTCAGAAAAAATCAGCAAGGTATCCCGCAGTGAAGGCATAGTGACTCCCGATGACGGTTGCGTTTCGTTCTAAGAAAATTCCTAAAAAATGGCCGAATTGTTAACAGATGAAATGGGAACAATCCCTGGCAAACCCGCATTCGGCGTAAGTTATTGCTCATAACGAAAAGCATTATGTTAAAAATATTATATTCATCATAAGAATATATGCTTGTCAGACAAATTCGTTGGGGATAGTGTGGCTTGTACATCAGATTTCCTGGTGTAACGAATTTTCAAGTGCTTCTTGCATAAGCAAGTTTTGATCCCGGTCATCCCCATGACCGGGATTTTTTTCGCCCTAACGATTGGCTTCCGACACGCTAAAGTCGTGAATATCGAGCTCGAAGGCCTCCGCCAGCTCACGATAGGTGTGATAATCCCTTCCGTTAACAATGACGCGGTCCGAATTGTCGTCCGTCCTGCGGACTTCTGACTCGCTAATCTCATTGATGGCGGCCAGCAGGGCATCGACATCCACCTCAACTTCGCGCTTGATGGTGTCGCTGTACGCTTTATCGGTCTTCATTGCGGGTTCCTCATTCAGCCGGGTCCATCGCTAAGTATAGACTGTAGATAAAAACGCCATTCACACCGGGCGGCGATGTGCGATTTTGCGTTTTGTTCTACACTGGCTCAAAACCAGAGGAGGAATGTATGAAGGTCAACGATCGGGTAACCGTTAAAACGGACGGTGGGCCGCGCCGCCCGGGTGTGGTGCTGGCAATTGAAGAGTTTAGCGAAGGGACAATGTACCTGGTATCACTGGAAGACTACCCGCTCGGCATTTGGTTTTTTAACGAACTGGGGCATCCGGACGGTATTTTTGTTGAGAAAGCAGACTAACACGGCGTCGGGTAGCATATCGCGTGCCCGACACCCTCTGCAGAAGCAAAAATCTCTGGCCAGGCCAGAGATCAAAGGTAGGGTGCACAGGGTCTTAAGCGACTAACGCATGTTGACGAAAATCCCGTTCGTCACATTATCGGTCAGGCGTACCACGTGGTAGATCACTTGCTTATTATGCGTTTTAATTTTCCGTTTAATATTTCCTTTGTGTGATGAAACGGTTTTCGCTTTAATATTCATCTGGTCGGAGATCTGAATAGTTCCTTGTCCCGCCATCCACATTCGCAGCATACTTGATTCAGTCCTGCTTAATGATAGGGTGGGTAAGTTAACCGCTCCTACATTTTTAACTTCTTTATTCAAATAATCACCCAAAATGTCATCCAGCGACTCGGGTTTAATCGATTTAGAACTGATCAATAAATTTTTACGGACCAACAAATACTCATCGAAATGGATATTCGCGATCGCCATAAAAACAATAAACAGGGTTTTTGGATGCTGATTAATGATTTGCTTAATGTGCTGACTGTTGGCTGGATCGTGAATGAAACAGTCCTCATTAATAAACACCACGCCTGGTTTTAGTTCGTCACAAGCGGCTGCGAGTTCCTCAACGGTGTGTGCATCGTTGATGTCTCTCTTTCTTACCCCTCTGCTTGCCAGGTACCCGGTTAACCCTAGCCGGGTGTAGCTGCATAAATCCATAATGATCGTTGACATGGCATACCCTCACTCAATGCGTAACGATAATTCACCATCTGCCTGAGAGCTCAAAACAGCCATACGGGATGGAAAAAAATAATAAACCTGTGAGCATGACAAAGACTTTCAGGCGGACTCACTATCCCGTAAAGTTACGTATAATTTGCCAGGAATCTTCTTAAAGTAAAGTAAATATTAAGTATTGTGAGGTGGTTAGAAACAATTAAACCGCGTCAGATATATCCTGGAAGATGTTTTTCGCATTTTATTTTAGGAATATCCTCAGAAAGACAGTAGCAACAGTACGGTCTATTATTTACGAGGCAGTTCGCTGACAATATCCGCTAACAGGTTGAATATCTCGCCGAATAAATGTTCACAGAAGGGAGCGATTAGTGGCATCAGTAATGACATTAATAAAATGCCGACCGTCAGCGTCAGCGGAAAACCAATGACAAACACCGAAAGCTGCGGCGCCATTCGGTTGAGTAAACCTAATGCCAGGTTGACGGTCAGCAGCAGGGTGATGATCGGCAGCGCCAGCATCAGCCCGTTCAGGAAGATCAGCCCCGCGGCGCGGGTGAGCGCCAGGAAAGCGTTGCTGTTCACCGGATTTTCGCCAATCGGCAGCGTATGGAACGTATCCACCAGCATGGAGATAAGCCACAGATGGCCATTGAACGACAGGAACAGCAGCATGGCGAGCAGATCGATAATGCGCGCCAGCACGGGCATGTTGAGATGACTGCCGGGATCAACAAACGTGGCGAACGATAACCCCATCTGCAGGCCAATCAGTTCCCCCGCGGTACGTACGGCGGCAAAAGCGAGCTGCATGGTAAAGCCGACGGCGACGCCAATCATCACCTGCTGCAGGGCGACCCACACCGCATTCGCCGAGAAGATCGGAATATCCACGGGAGGAAGAGACGGTGCGACGATAATGGAGATGATAATTCCCAGCCCCACTTTGACACGCTTGGGTATCGATTTCTCGCTGAGAATGGGGGCGGTGGAGATCAGCGCCATGATGCGCAGCATCGGCCAGAAGTAGACGCCGAGCCACTGAACCCACTGGTCGCTGGTGAAGTGCAGCATCGTCAGGTCAGCCGATGATGTACGGCAGGTTGGTAAACAGGTTGCGCATATAGTCCAGCAGCAGGTTCAGCATCCACGGCCCGGCCACGATAATCGCCACGAACACGGCGATGATTTTCGGGATGAATGACAGCGTCATTTCGTTAATTTGCGTGGCGGCCTGGAGAATACTGATAATCAGACCGGTAACCAGCGCGACAAGCAGCAGCGGCGCGGCAACGGCAATCGCGATTTTCATCGCCTCCGTGCCCATCATCATGACCGATTCGGGTGTCATTGCCGTTCCTTAACTGTAGAAACTCTGCGCCAGCGAGCTGACCAAAAGCTGCCAGCCGTCGACCAGTACAAAAAGCATGATCTTAAAGGGCAGGGCGATGGTCGCGGGCGGCACCATCATCATCCCGAGCGCCATCAGGACGCTGGCGATCACCAGGTCGATAATCAGGAACGGAATAAAGATGGTAAAGCCGATCTGGAACGCGGTTTTCAGCTCGCTGGTCACATAGGCGGGCAGCAGAATACGCATGGGCACCGCTTCCGGTCCCTGCAGCTCGCCGGTGTTGGACAGGCGGGCAAAGAGGGCCAGATCCGCTTCGCGCGTCTGGCGCAGCATAAATTCCCGCAGCGGCTGCGCGCCTTTATCCAGCGCTTCCTGCATGGAGATTTTATCTTCGCTGAACGGCTGGTAGGCATCGGTGTAAATCTTATCGATCACCGGCGACATAATGAAAAAGGTCAAAAACAGCGCCAGCCCGAGCAGAACCTGGTTTGGCGGAGCGGAAGGGGTGCCGAGCGCGTTTCGCAGCAGACCAAAAACGATGATGATGCGGGTGAAGCTGGTCATCATCAGCAGGATAGCCGGAATAAACGTCAGCGAGGTGATGAACACCAGCGTCTGCACCGGAAGCGACCAGCTTTGGCCGCCGCCTGCGAGAGGGGTTGACACCAGACCGGGCAGTTGCGCATAGACCGCGGGAGCAAACAGGCCAACGCCCGCAAGCGTCAGGGATAACAAACGGCGCATCAGGATCTCCCGGAACGCTTAAGCAAACTCTTCATCACGGACTGGAAATCCGCAGGGGCCTCTGCACGCTCGTCCACCACAGCAGGGGCGGGCGGCAGCTTATGTAATACGCTGATGTTCGACGCCGTGACGCCCAGGACCAGGCGCGCATCGTCCACCTCGACGATGACCACGCGTTCACGCGGCCCCAGCGTGGTGCTGGCGCTGACCTTTAGCCCGCGGGCGCCGGCGGTTTTCCCCGCCAGGCCAAAGCGCTTCGCCAGCCAGGCGGCGATAAGAATAAAGGCAATAATACCGAACAACGCCCCGCTCACCTGGAGCAGAGGTGAGCCGGGAACGGCAGAAGGTTGCGATAGTGTTGCCTGGGTTTTCATGCTTAACGGCTCAGACGACGCATACGTTCAGACGGGGTAATGATGTCGGTGATGCGTACGCCGTATTTATCGGCTACCACCACCACTTCACCCTGAGCAATCAGATAGCCGTTGATCAGAATATCCAGCGGCTCACCGGCCAGGCCGTCAAGGGCCACCACGGAACCCTGCGTCAGGCGCAGCAGCTCTTTAATGGTCATACGGGTGCGTCCCAGCTCAACGGTCAGCTTAACCGGGATATCCATAATCAGGTCGATGTCCTGCAGCGTGCCGCTGACGTCACCGCCGCCGAGCTGCTGGAATACGGCATCCGCTGCGCTTTTGGCCGGGGTCGCTTTTTGCTCGTTTAACGCGTCAGCCCACAGATCGTCCAGTGCTCCGCTGTTTTCATCGGACGGATTGTTCATGTCACTCATTTGGGCTGTTCCTCATTCAGCGAATTCAAAATCGGGTTGATCAAGTGCTCAACGCGTAACGCATACTGACCGTTAATCGTGCCGTACTGGCTAGTCAGCACGGGGACACCATCCACATGGGCAATAATGCGGTCGGGTTTTTCTATCGGCAAAACATCACCGGGTTGTAATTTCAGGATCTGAGATAACCGCAGCGGGATATCGGCGAAGCTCGCCACCAGCTCAAGCTGCGAATGCTGGACCTGGCGGACCAGGTTTTCACGCCAGTTCTGGTCTTCGTTGCGGGAGTTCTCCAGCGGCGGGTTGACCAGCAGCTCGCGCAGCGGTTCGATCATGCTGAACGGCAGGCAGATGTTGAACTCACCGGTCAGGTTACCGATCTCCACGTGGAACGGGGTGTTCACGACGATATCGTTCGGGGAGGTGGTGATATTGGTAAATTTCACCTGCATCTCAGAACGGACGTACTCCACTTCCAGCGGGTTAATCGCTTTCCACGCGTCGCTGTAAGACTCCAGCGCCAGCTTCAGCATGCGGTTAATGACGCGCTGTTCGGTGTGGGTGAATTCACGACCTTCTACTTTGGTCGGGAAGCGCCCGTCGCCGCCGAACAGGTTATCCACCGCAATGAACACCAGGCTTGGGGAAAACACCACCAGACCGGTGCCGCGCAGCGGCTTCAGATGAATCAGGTTAAGGTTGGTTGGCACCGGCAGGTTGCGGGCAAACTCATGATACGGCTGAATGCGGATCGCACCGACCGTGATATCCGGGCTACGACGCAGCAGGTTAAATAGCCCCATACGGAACTGACGTGCAAAACGTTCGTTAATGATCTCCAGCGCCTGCAGACGTTCACGTACCACGCGACGCTGGGTATTCGGGTCATAGGGACGAATATCGCTATCGCCGCCGATACCCGGTTGCGGATCATCACTTTTATCGCTGTCGCCGTTGAGCAGCGCATCGATTTCTGCCTGAGAAAGAATACTGTCGCCCATGTCGTTACCGCAGAATGAAGGCTGTATACAGAACGTCAGTGACTTCCTGCTTAGGTTGGCCGTTTACCAGCGGGGTCGCCAGCGTTTGTTTAATGGCGTCGACCAGCTTTTGCTTACCCACATCGGTGGCCAGCGCCGAAGCGTCCTGACGAGAGAACAGCAGCAGAAGGCGGCTACGCACCTCCGGAAGATAATCATTCAGACGCGCGCGCGTGGCTTCATCCTTCAGGCGCAGCGTAATACCGACGTACAGCACACGATCCGCGTCACCGAGATTCACGGTGAAGGTGTCCAGAGGGAAAAATACCGGCGCCGGTGGCGGTGCAGGTTCGGCT
The DNA here is from genome assembly GCF_002952735.2 of Enterobacter sp. SGAir0187. Classification (NCBI taxonomy): domain Bacteria; kingdom Pseudomonadati; phylum Pseudomonadota; class Gammaproteobacteria; order Enterobacterales; family Enterobacteriaceae; genus Enterobacter; species Enterobacter sp. SGAir0187. Next base: position 4,344,254 of record NZ_CP025034.2, read on the forward strand.
TTGGCCGCAGCGGTCGAAGGTTCCTGCTGCATACGCCAGTAACTATAGCCCGCGGTAGCGCAGGCGGCGAGCGTGATCAACACCAGCAGCGGGATCCAGATGGAACGCTTACTTTTTTTGGTGATAGCGGAGTCAGTCATCTGATACGAGCTTCCTGTTTCGGTACAGCTTAATAAGGGGATTATCCCGTGTCCTGCTGTCGTCAAAGCGTGGAAAAGACGGGGATAATCACGCTACCTCTGGCGTTTAGGCGAAGATGTCTACGGCACTGTTACCGCGCGCGGCGGATTGCAGGGCGGCAGGAACGGGCAGTAGTTCATCGCTCTCTTCATTAAAACCGCCGGTGTTGCCGGAACGCGAAGCCTGGTGCTGCTGCTGGGATGAGGACTGCTGCTGCCCGGCAAAGCTCTCGCTGCTGACGCTGCTCTGCGCAAGCTGAATGCCGTTTTCTGCCAGTGAGGTTCGCAGTACCGGCAGCGCGGCTTCCAGCGCCGCACGGACATGGCTGTGCGCAGAGACCATCTGCAACTGCGCCTGGTTATCATCCAGCTTAAGCGAAATTTGCACCTGACCCAGATCTTCCGGGTGCAGACGCAGCTCGGCCGTCTGCTGGCCCTGTTTGGTGAACAGGGTGATGTGCTGGCTCAGGGACTGCTGCCATTCATGCGTGCCCAGAGGCTGGCTTAACACCGGCGCGGGAGCAACGGTGGCGGCCGTCTGACTGGTTACATGGCTGGACATAATTGGTGCCAGGGTAGCTGTCGGCGATGATGAGGAGGAGGCGCTGGCGAGCTCCTGCTTCTCTGCGGTTGCGGCCACGACAGGCGTGGCCGGCGCGTTGCCCGACAGGGTAGGGTCGCTGTTTTTCGCCTGGCTCTGATAAGGCGCAGCACTCTGCGCTTTATCATGGCTTCCCGGAAGCGCGTTCAGCGACGGTTGGCCCGCGCCGTTTTGCGCAAGCCCCGCTGTACTCAGCGTTGCGGTGGCGGAAACGCCGTCACTGCCAGCTACGCGAGAGGCGGTAGTTTGCTGGTGCGGCAGCATCGCCATCAGGGCGCTCAATCCGGCCAGCTCTTCTTCGCTCAGCTCGCTTTTACCGTCATCTTTGCTGTTCGCGGCATTGATCGTCTTCAGTGCGTCACCTTTAGGCAGCGGTACCAGCCCGGAAACCAGCGTATCAAGCGAGGTGACGGGCGACGTTTCGTCGCCATTCAGCGCGGTTTGGCGCGAGAGCAGGTCGGCAATTTTGGCCTGAAGGGGGGTATCCCCTTTGGCGTCCTGAGCAACGTGGGACAACTTGCTGCCGGCGGCTTTCAGGTCAGCCAGAGTCAGGGGCGCATCTTTGCCCTTGCCCGTCGCGTCCGACAGGGCGCCCGCGAGCAGCGCGAGAAAGTCCTGTGCACCGTCGGTGCCTTTTCCTGTCTGCGTACCGCCTGACAGGTCGCTGTCGCTCATCAGCAGTTGTTGCAGTGTGATCATTCCGGTTTCCTCATTGATGCGCGCTGGGCAAACTCATCCATTTTTTTCTGATCCAGACGGTTTTCCGCCAGGGTCGTTGCCGCAATCTGTCGGTCCTGTAAGGTCTGCCAGGCCTGCAGTCGCTGCTTCTTCTCGCGCCAGAAATTCAGCGCGGTATCGACTTTCTGGGTCCACTGTTGAAGCTGCTGGCGATGCTGATCTATCGCCTTCTCCAGCGTCTGGATAAACTGCTGATAGTTAATCCAGCGCTGGCTTCCAATGCCCTGTGTCATATCGGTATTGAGGTTGGTGCGATATTCATGCTGATAGTCGATTAACATCTTCAACTGTTCTTCAGCCTGCTGGCACCCGCGTCGCATTGCGCCAAGCTGCAATGCGGCATCATCAACTTCTTTTTCAGCCAGATCTTTCAGCGTTGATAACGCGCTGTTTTGCGCCATGACCTTCGCCCTCCACCTGTGTTACACCTGCGGGAAAATCAGCTCCAGTGCCTGAATTGAATCTTCCCAGTCGGCGCGTTCAAAAATGCCTTGTTGCAAAAATGCCTCCAGCTGCGGCCACAGGCTAATTGCCTTGTCGAGCATCGGGTCGCTGCCTTTGGCATACGCCCCCACGCTGACCAGATCGCGGTTGCGCTGGAAGCTGGAAAGCAGTTGTTTAAAGTTACGCACGCGGGCGTAGTGCTTCTCGGTTATCAGCGCCGTCATCGCGCGGCTGATAGAGGCTTCAATATCAATGGCCGGATAGTGTCCGGCTTCGGCCAGACGACGCGACAGCACAATATGGCCGTCAAGGATCGCGCGCGCGGAGTCGGCAATCGGATCCTGCTGGTCATCGCCTTCGGTCAGCACCGTATAGAACGCGGTGATGGAGCCGCCGCCGCTGATGCCGTTCCCCGCACGTTCCACCAGGGCAGGGAGTTTGGCGAAGACCGAAGGCGGGTAGCCTTTGGTCGCCGGTGGCTCACCGATAGCCAGCGCGATTTCACGCTGCGCCATCGCGTAGCGGGTCAGCGAATCCATGATCAGCAGCACGTGTTTGCCGCGGTCACGAAAATCTTCGGCGATGCGGGTGGCATACGCTGCCCCCTGCATACGCAGTAACGGCGACACGTCCGCCGGTGCGGCAATGACCACCGAGCGGGCACGGCCTTCCGCACCCAGAATGTTTTCAATGAAATCTTTAACTTCGCGACCGCGTTCGCCGATCAGGCCCACAACGATAACATCCGCCTGGGTATAGCGCGCCATCATGCCGAGCAGAACGGATTTACCCACGCCTGACCCGGCGAAGAGGCCCATACGTTGCCCGCGTCCCACGGTCAGCAGGGCGTTAATCGGGCGTACGCCGGTATCGAGCACATGCTCAATAGGGGTTCGCTGCAGGGGGTTAAACGGCTGGGTGATTAATGCGCCGGTTTCAGTGGTGTCCGGTGAGGGCAGCCCGTCGAGCGGCTTCCCGCTGCCGTCCAGCACGCGACCCAGCAGGGCAGGACCAAGCGGCAGCTGTTTCCCGCTTTGCAGCCCATCGCCAGACGTGTTTTTGGCATACACGCGCGCGCCGGGCAGAATGCCTTCTACCTCTTCAAGCGGCATCAGGAACAGGCGCTGGCCGTTAAACCCGACCACTTCGCTTTCCACTTCACGCGTTTCCAGACCGTCCTGACGCTCGATCACGCACGTCGCGCCCAGCGGTAGTTGCAGGCCGGTGGCCTCCAGTACCAGACCGGTGGCGCGCGTCAGTCGCCCATAACGACGAACGGATGGCAATTGCGCCATCTTCGTCTCAAAATTGTCGAGCGTGGTGAGCCAGCGGGTGAGGCGTGCGGTCATCAGACGACTCCCGGTGCCGCCAGGCGGCACAGTTCCTGCCAGCGGGTGGCGACGCTGGCATCCAGATCGCCTTCATCGGCTGAGACTTTGCAGCCGCCGTGATGTAACGACGGATCGCCGCGCAGACGCCAGCCGTGCAGGTTTAGCGTCGCGCCCAGGCTCTCTTCCACGCGCTGCAGGTCGTCCGGATGGACGCGCAGCTGCGGCTTACCACTGAACAACGGCTCCTGCAGCAGCAGGCCCTGAATTTGTTTGATCAGCGCCGTGTTATCCACCACGGGCGTCTGGCCGATCACCTGACGCGCGGCTTCCAGCGCCATCTGCATCAGACGCGAGGCAATCACGCTGTCCAGCGCGTCCAGCGTGTGCTGGAACTCGCTGACCAACTGCTGCATACGAGCATGAAGAGGCGCCTGCTGCTGGCGCGCCTGTTCAATCCCCTGCTCTAACCCTTTCGCCAGGCCTTCCTGATACCCCTGCTCGTGGCCTTTCTGCCGGCCTTCGTTCAGACCGGCATTGTAGCCCTGCTCGTGCGCCTGCATTTGCAGCTGAGCCAGCATCTGTGCTTGCTGCTCTTCTTCGCTTAGCTCAGGCTGTTCGACGTCCGGGTCAAGCGCCTCGGTCGGGATCACGGCTGGCGTGAACTCGGAGAGGGGAGGGGCCAGATCGTCTGGCGTCCAGCGCTTCCACGGCAGCTCATTAGACATAGGTGTCGTCTCCGCTGCCAATCACCATCTCGCCGGTTTCCGCCAGACGACGAACAATAAGCAGAATGGCTTTCTGTTCGTTTTCCACCTGAGACAGACGAACCGGGCCGCGGTTGGCAAGGTCGTCGCGCAGGATATCGGCCGCACGCTGAGACATGTTGCGCAGGAACTTCTCGCGCAGCGGCTGCTCGGCGCCTTTGAGGGCGATAAGCAGCGACTCGGAATCCACTTCCTGGAGCAGGCGCTGGATGCTGCGGTCGTCCACTTCGACGAGGTTTTCGAACAGGAACATCTCGTCGATGATTTTCTGTGCCAGCTCGCCGTCGAATTCGCGAACCGCCGTAATGACGGCCTCTTCCTGCTGCGTTTTCATCAGGTTGATGATTTCCGCCGCCGTTCTCACGCCGCCCATTTTGCTGCGCTTGAGGTTCTGGCCGTCGAGCAGGTTGTTCAGCACCTCGGTCAGCTCCGCCAGCGCGGCTGGCTGGACGCCGCCGAAGGTGGCGATACGCAGCATCACATCGTGACGCAGGCGCTCTTCGAACAGCGCCAGAATATCGGCCGCCTGACCACGTTTGAGGTGGACGAGAATGGTGGCGATAATCTGCGGGTGCTCGTCGCGAATAAGGTCGGCGGCACTTTGCGGTTCCATAAAGTTGAGCGTTTCGATACCGCTGGCGGTATCGCGCGTTTCCAGAATATCTTCCAGCAGGCTGGCGGCGCGCTCTTCGCCCAGCGCCTTGACCAGCACGGAACGCAGGTAGTCGTTGGCGTTGACGTTCAGCGCGGCAAACTGTTCGGCTTCCTGCTCAAACTCCGACAGCACTTCGGTCAGCTGTTTGTTGGAGATTTGACGCACGTTGGCCATGGCCGCACTGAGAATCTGTACCTCTCGCTGGGAGAGGTGTTTAAACACCTCTGCCGCGCGATCTTCGCCAATGGTCATCAGCAGGATGACGCTTTTATCGGTGCCCGTAAGCGTATTACTCATGTTCGTTACCCATCCACTGGCGGATGACCAGCGCCACGACGCGCGGATCGTTATCTGACATTTCGCGAATGCGCTGGCTCATCACCTCGGCACCCATGCGCTGGTTAGCACGGCGCTGCTGCATCTGTTCATCTTTACTGAGGCGCACTTCAACCGCTTCTTCCGTTTCCTGACGCGCATTCATCTGCTCGCGAGCCGCTTTTTCAGCTTCAGCACGGCGCTGGAGCTGTGGACGAACGCCCTTACGCCACAGCAGCCACGCGACAATCAGCACCAGCAGCCAGCGTCCTGCGGACATCAGCTGGTCGATAAACGCCTGCTGTTGCCAGAACGGCAGTTCACCGCCAGTCTCTTCAACCGAGTTGAACGGTGAGTTCACCACGTTGAGGGTATCGCCGCGCTTCTCGGAGTAACCCATCGCTTCACGGGTCAGGTTTTCAATCTGCTTCATCTGCTCGGCGGTCAACGGCAACGGTTTGCCATCCGCCAGCGTTTTGTAGTTCACCACTACCGCAACGGAGAGACGCTGAATATCGCCCACGTTCAGTTTAGTGTGACGAATCGTTCTATCCACTTCGTAGTTCGTGGTTTCGTTACGACTGCTGTTTCGTGGGCCGCTGTTATTCGCCGTAGAGGTGGTCTGCTGATTATTTTGCTGACCGTTCTGCTGATTGGCCGGCGGCGTAGAGATCGGCGCCGCGTTTGCCGGGGCAGGCTGGTTAGACAGCGCGCCCGGCACGCCGCCCGGGTAGGCACCGCCAATCTGCTCGCTGGAGTTGATTTGACGCGAACGCATGACCGCTTGAGCCGCATCGCCGTTCGGGCTGTACTGCTCTTCGGTTTGTTCTTTATTCGAGAAGTCGATCTGCGCGGTGACCTGCGCGTGCACGTTGCTGTTGCCCACAACCGGGCCGAGGATCGCTTCGATACGACGCTGGAGACGGCTTTCGACATCGGCGGCATATTTCAGCTGCGCGTCGTTCAGGTCACGACCGGCAGTGTTGGATTGCGTCAGCAGGTGACCGCTCTGGTCGACCAGCGTCACGTTACCCGGCGGCAGGCCGGCGACGGCGCTGGAGACAAGATGCGTCACCGCGCTGATTTGCCCTTCGTCCAGCGCGCGGCCAGGCTCAAGGTTCACGGTCACGGAAGCCGAAGGTGATTTCTGTTCGCGGACAAATAAGGACGGTTTAGGCATCGCCAGGTGCACGCGGGCGCTCTTCACCGGGCCTAATGTTTCAATGGTGCGGGCCAGTTCACCTTCCAGCGCACGCTGGTAGTTCACCTGCTCGCTGAACTGGCTGATACCGAATTTTTCCTGATCCAACAGCTCAAAGCCTACCGCGCCGCCTTTCGGCAGCCCCTGCTGGGCCAGGCGCAGACGCAGTTCGTGCACCTTATCTGCCGGGACCTCCAGCGCACCGCCATTATCGGCAAAGCGATAAGGGATGTTCATCTGGGTCAGCTGGGTGACGATGGCGCCGCCATCCTGATCGGAAAGGTTACTGTAGAGCGTCCGGTAATCAGGGCTTTTCGCCCACAGGACCATCGCTACAAGGATCGCAATTGCGGCAGCGCCTGCCACGATCAACGGGATTTTAGGATTCGCGCGAAGGCGGTTCATCCACTCGAGTGATTTATTCTGCGGCGCTGTCGATGCTGTTGCACTCATTGCGCACCTCTAAAATCCTGGTGGTTTACGTTATTCGTGTAGAGAAACAAAACTGACTCCCGGGTCGGCAAACACGACAAAAGTTCCATATTGATGGCCCAGCCATTATTTGATGATTCGTGATTTTCTATGCGTCAAATAACCTGGTTTTTTCATGCTATTTACCGCCATTATCTTATTGACAAGCTGTTAGTCTTGACCGCGTAAAAAACCATCCAGGGGAGAGTCATGGCTATACAGGGCATTGAAGGGGTAATCAGTCAGTTGCAGGCAACGGCGATGACGGCCCGTAATCAGAATGTGGCAGATCAGCAGCCGAGCATCAGCTTTGCAGGGCAACTGCATGCCGCTCTTGACCGTATCAGTGATACCCAGACCGCAGCGCGCACTCAGGCTGAGAAGTTCACCCTCGGCGAGCCGGGCGTGGCGCTGAATGATGTGATGACCGATTTGCAAAAAGCCTCGGTTTCTCTGCAGATGGGGATCCAGGTGCGTAACAAGCTGGTGTCGGCCTATCAGGAAGTGATGGGGATGCAGGTCTAAGACCTGTCGATCTTCGCTGGCAGCCGCAGCGCTTTAATGCCACAATATTTTTTTCTTCGAATGCAGGAAAGATGATGAAAAAAATAGCAATTGCTGGCGCGCTGCTGGCACTGACCGGGTGCGTTCAGGTCGATAATTATAAAGAGGTGATCAAGCATCCTGTCCCGTCGCAGCTGGCGGGATACTGGCAGTCGAAAGGGCCGCAGAGCAACATGGTCAGCCCTGAAGCGATTGCCACGCTGGTGGTGACGGAAGAGGGTGATACGCTGGACTGCCGTCAGTGGCAGCGCGTGATCGCCGTGCCGGGTAAAATCATGCTGCGTTCAGACAGTTATTACAACGTGACCCGCAAGCTGGATATCTATCCGCTGGAGCGCGATGGCTCGACGCTTGAGTACGACGGGCTGGAGCTGCAGAAGGTCGATCGCCCAACGGTTGAGTGTGCCGATTACCTGAGCAAGAATCCGCTGGAGAGTAAGCTGCCCTAAGGGTAAAAGCAAAACGGCAACATCGTTGCCGTTTTTGGTGTTTGCGCCCTCTCCCTGTGGGAGAGGGACGGGGTGAGGGCATCAGGCCGCACGTTTCCCGTTCTACAACGCATCCTCAATCACCCACACGCTGACGCTTCCGCCTTTGCAGGTAAACGTTCCTTCGCCATCCGCCGCCGTGGTGACCGTTTCTTCGCGATTGCCGAGAAAATCACGCCACGTTTTGTTGCCGTAGTTTTCCCCCAGGCAAATTACCTTCTCGCCGTCGTCACCGTTCGACATCACCACCACGCAGCCGGGATCGTCTTCTGTGCCGCTGCGGCTGAAGGCGATGCAGTTAGGATGATCAAAAAACAGCGTCTGTACGCCGTGGGCAAAACGCTGGCGCGCAAGGATCAGTTCGTGGAGCTGCTCAATCACAGGCATATCAATATGGTACGTTTCTCCGTCTCCCCCCGTATCGTCATAGCTGGCGCCAAAGAGGTCCGGATAAAAGACGCTCGGCACGCCGTTTTCCCGCAGCAGGATCAGCGCATACGCCAGCGGTTTAAACCAGGCTTCGACCGGGGCTTCCAGCGCCTGCAAAGGCTGGGTGTCATGGTTCGCGACAAGAGTCACCGCATGAAACGGATCGGCTTCCACCAGCGTGCCGGTGAAGATTTGGCTCATGTCGTAATCCCGGCCCTGACGCGACGCCTCGTGGAATTTCATCTGCAGCGGGGCATCAAACAGCATGGTTTTGCCTTCAACCTGGTCGATATAGGCCTGAAGTTTATCCACCTCATGGGACCAGTATTCCGCCACGATAAACAGCGGCTGGTCGGCGACCTCCTGGACGTGCTCAATCCACTCTTTGTAGAACCAGGCGGGAATATGCTTGACGGCGTCCAGACGAAAACCGTCGCAGCCCGTCTGTTCCATAACCCATCGGGCCCAGTATTTGATCTCCTCGGTGACGGCGTGATTGCGAAAGTCGATATTTTCGCCCATCAGATAGTCGAAGTTACCCATCTCATCATCAACCTGATCGTTCCAGCCTTCGCCGGTGTAGTCGTTGACGATTTTAAAAATGCCGTCTTCATCGGGGTTTTCAATGTGGTCGACGCCGCTGAAGCATTTGTAGTCCCAGATGAACTGGGAATATTGCCCGGCGCGGGCAGGGAAGGTATAGCGGGTCCAGGCTTCACACTCAATGACCTCATCATCGATTTGCGTGCGATCCTGCGCGTTCACGCGCTGCACGCGCACTGGCTCTTTTTCATCGGCGCCCATTTTGTGGTTGACCACCACGTCCAGCAGCACGGCAATGTCGTTGCGCTTGAGGGCGTCGATGGCCTCCAGCAGCTGCGCTTTGTCACCGTATTTGGTGGCGATACTGCCTTTCTGGTCAAACTCGCCCAGATCGAACAGGTCATAGGAGTCATAGCCGACAGAATACCCGCCTGACGCGCCTTTATAGGCGGGCGGTAGCCAGATCATGTTAATGCCGATTTCGTTAAGATTGGGTGCTAACGCCGTGACCTCTCGCCACAATTCACCGCCAGCAGGGTAGTACCAGTGAAAACATTGTAACAGGGTGGGGTTTTTCATCGTCCGTGCTCCATATTGAGAACACAGTGAGTATGGGTGAAATGAGAATAAAACGCGGATGAAATAACAAAATATTATTCATCCGCAAAATACCATATTCAGACTAGAGATCTGATGGAAAGAGAACATTTCCTGATAAACGTCCATATGTTGAGTTCAGATTATGCTGTCTCGACGTCTGTCCAACTAATGCTTTCAGCTCTTCCATACGCTGGTGCAACAAGGTTTTCAACTCGATTTCATTATCGAGTATTTTTTTCAGAATAGGGCGTATTTGAGCCTGAATATGAGGCGGAATTTCGCTGGCATCCTGAAACATAGTCAGTTTTTCAACTGATGTCAGGTAGTCAACTTCGTAAGCGATAAGCTCATCCCAACGCCCCGCCTGAGTGAGAACAAGCATAGTGTTACTGGTTGTTAATAACTGCTGATAATGTTGGAGCAAGCCGAGATGGACGTCCATTAGTAATTGTCCCGCATGTTTTGAGAATGAGGGCCTATCTCTTTCCAGGCATCAGCAATGTTATTGAGTAACTCCACTACTTCATTGATGGCATTGATGTCGTTATGAAGATTAGCCTGTAAAAGACGCATGGTCATATAGTCATAAAGACTATCGAGATTTGCCGCCAGGTCGCCACCGACCTCATGGTTTAGACCTGACTGCAAACCGTTGCTGATGATATTGATTGCTTTACTTATGGCCTGCCCTTTACCGGGAATATCACCTTGTTCAATCAAAATGATGGCTTTTTTCATGGCGCTTAATGCGCCATCAAAAAGAAGCACAACCAGTTGATGTGGGCTGGCACTCAGAACGGCCGATTCAACGCCGACCTGAGCATATGCCTGAATTCCCGATTTTGTATACATGGTAAAACCTCAATTCATCATTTATTAACGGTTCATGGCGTTGAACTGTTGGGTCAGATAGCTTCCGGTCTGATCCATCTTTGAGACAAGCTGGCTCAGACTGGTAAATTGCGTTTTATAACGTGCCATGGTGGCGGTAATCTGTGCGTTTACGCGATCGTATTCGTCCGACAGTTTTTTCAGCGTCTTGTTGATGCCCGCAGTGGCATTCTGAACGGAACCGTCAGTTCCGAGCATGTCTTTCAGCAGACTGCTGGTCTGGGTGGCAAACCCGGTGGTTTTTCCATCGCCGGAAAGGAACGCGACGACGTCAGCCGATTTTTCGTTCAGTGCCTTGTTAAGTTTGGTACTGTCCACCGTCAGCTTACCGGTGATATCCTGCGTAATGCCAATCTGGGATAAAGTGGCCAGATCGCCTGAGCCCTGACTGGCCGAAATCATCGAGCGCAGACGGGTCTGAATATTACGCAGCGTTCCGTCGCCCAACAGATCGCCGTTGCTGCTGTCCTGGTTGGTGCTTCCCTGATCGACCGCCGTATATTTCGTCTGATTGGCAATAGTGGTCTGCAGAGAGTTATACGCATCCACAAAAGCCTGAATGGCATCGGTCATTGGCTGGTTGTCTTTGACAATTGACAATGTCTCCGGACTGCCTTTATTGGTCTTCGTCAGGTTTAGGGTAACGCCCTCTGGCGCATCCGTGATGGCATTACTGCTACGAACGATCTCGATACCGTTGATATTGACTTTAGCGTCGGCGGCCGGAACCTGTTCACTCATCACGTTGGTGGCGCTGGATGGGTTGTAGCTGACGTATTTCGCCAGTTGGCTATCATCCGTCGTAATGGTCATCTCGTTTGCTGTACCGGTATCACGGGAAGTCAGCGCTAAGTAATAACTGTTATCATCCGCTTTGATGATGCTGGCGCTTACGCTTCCCTGCTTGGCGTTAATAGCGTCACGCACATCGGCAAGGCTGGTCTTATCGCTCGCCAGGGTGATCGTTAACGGATCTTTCTGCCCCGGCTGAGTAATTGTGAGGGTGCGCGTGCTCATGCTGCTGTCGCCGAGTTCGGTATCCTTGCTGCCGACTTTAGGACTTAACAGAGACTGCGCTGCTGCCAGTTGCGTCACTTCAACGGAATAAGATCCCGCCGCTGCACTGCTGGCAAGCGTCGCACTAAACGCTGTGTTAGTGCTGGAAACCTTTGATTGTGCAATAGCAGAGGTATTTTTTAATGCATCTGAAGCAGTCTGTAATTTAGTGAGTGCTGTCTGCACCACCCCCCATGCTGTCAGCTTGGCTTTATATGACGTTTGCTGGGTAGTGATAGGCTTTAGCTTGGTTTGCTCAGCTGTCTGTAAATTGTCATACAACGTATTGAGGTCCAGTGAAGTACCTGCGCCGAGTGAACTAATACTTGCCATTTTTTCATCCTTTATTGAGACAATCGCTGGATGGTCTATCGGCAGAAACGAGAAAAAGATTAGCGTTATTTAAAAAAAACAATGCGTAAATAAAGAGGGAGAAATTCGGGCAGTTTACAGGTTTAAAAAAATGATTTTTTTCCCTAAAGCTTGAGAAAGGGCGGTCGATAACCTCATTGACGGTGAGAAAGCCGTAGGCAGATGCCTAAATCTGATAACTTTTTCAAAGGAATACATCATGGCTGTTATTAATACTAACACCCTGTCTCTGATGACTCAGAACAACCTGAGCAAATCTCAGTCTTCTCTGGGCACCGCGATCGAGCGTCTGTCCTCCGGTCTGCGCATCAACAGCGCGAAGGATGATGCTGCTGGTCAGGCAATCGCCAACCGTTTCACCTCTAACATCAACGGTCTGACCGTTGCTGCACGTAACGCCAACGACGGTATCTCTCTGGCGCAGACGGCAGAAGGCGCACTGAGCGAAATCAACAACAACCTGCAGCGTATCCGTGATCTGACCGTTCAGGCACAGAACAGCTCTAACTCTGCTTCCGATATCGACTCCATCCAGGCTGAAGTTAACCAGCGTATGGAAGAAGTGAACCGTGTGACCAAGCAGACCGACTTCAACGGTATCAAAGTTCTGGATACCGGTACAGGTTCAAGCACCTACAACTTCCAGGTTGGCTCTAAAGATAATGAAACTATCGGTATCACTCTGAGTTCTAGCGATAGCTTCAACCTGGCAGCTGCTGGCAACACCGGCGCGACGCTGAACACCAAAGCGATGACTTCTGGTGATGTTGTTAACGGTAACCAACGTACGACTGCAGCAGAAGGTTTCGACGTTCTGCACGGTGCGGTAACCGGTGGTACAGGTGGTACCGCAGCAGGTTCTACCCCACTGGCAGACATCGATAAGGCAATCAAATCTGTAGACAACCAGCGCAGCCTGCTGGGTGCCTCTCAGAACCGTTTCGAGTCCACTATCACCAACCTGAACAACACCGTGAACAACCTGTCCGCTGCCCGCAGCCGTATTCAGGATTCCGACTACGCGACTGAAGTGTCCAACATGTCCCGCGCGCAGATCCTGCAGCAGGCTGGCTCTTCCGTACTGGCTCAGGCCAACCAGGTTCCGCAGACCATGCTGTCCCTGCTGCGTTAATCGCCGTTATGACAGACAAAAAGCGCCGCATGTCGGCGCTTTTTTTCGTTTAAAATCAAAGTGAAATAAAGCAAGAAAAAAACATCAAAAGATCTAAAGTTTGTAAATGCCCTGTCGATAACCTTTATGAAGGCGATGAAGCCCCTGGCAGCTAGCCGGAACTCATAATCAATTAAAGGATACTTATCATGGCAGTGATTAATACTAACACTCTGTCGCTGATGACTCAGAACAACCTGAGCAAATCTCAGTCTTCTCTGGGCACCGCGATCGAGCGTCTGTCCTCCGGTCTGCGCATCAACAGCGCAAAAGACGATGCTGCTGGTCAGGCAATCGCTAACCGTTTCACCTCTAACATCAATGGTCTGACCGTTGCTGCACGTAACGCCAACGACGGTATCTCTCTGGCGCAGACTGCTGAAGGCGCACTGAGCGAAATCAACAACAACCTGCAGCGTATCCGTGATCTGACCGTTCAGGCGCAGAACAGCTCTAACTCTGCTTCCGATATCGACTCCATCCAGGCTGAAGTTAACCAGCGTATGGAAGAAGTAAACCGCGTGACGACTCAGACTGACTTCAATGGTATTAAAGTGCTGAACACTGGCACTGGCTCCAGCAGCTACAGCTTCCAGGTAGGTTCTAAGGATCAAGAAACCATTTCTATTAGCCTGAGCAGCTCTAACGCCTACAACCTGTTCAATGCCACCGGCGCAACCTCTGTTACCACTGGTCAGACTATCAATGGTAATGCACGTTCTACTGCTGCAGAAGGTTTCGACGTTCTGAGCGGTACCGTGACTTCCGGTGGTACTACCGATGGTAACCCGCTGGCAGACATCGATGCGGCAATCAAATCTGTAGACAACCAGCGCAGCCTGCTGGGTGCCTCTCAGAACCGTTTCGAGTCCACTATCACCAACCTGAACAACACTGTGAACAACCTGTCCGCTGCCCGCAGCCGTATTCAGGATTCCGACTACGCGACTGAAGTGTCCAACATGTCCCGCGCACAGATCCTGCAGCAGGCTGGCTCTTCCGTACTGGCCCAGGCCAACCAGGTTCCGCAGACCATGCTGTCCCTGCTGCGTTAATTTTGATAACGCTAAAAAGGCATCTTCGGATGCCTTTTTATTTCCCAATCGCCAGATTTAAGCCCAATTATCCAACCTATTTTTCCTCTTAAACCGTCTTCTATCCCTCACAATATTGCATTACTGAAAATAGAACTGTAGGCGTCCTTGTGGCGGCGTTGGGGATAAAAATGCCTGAAATTCTGATAAGTGTGGACAAACTGGACGCATGGTCTGCTTCCTGCACGGAAGTGCTCGACATAGCTGATGCCCTGCTAAGACGGGAATGGCATGTGATTCTCTGTACCTCGTTTATCGGGAAGCGTCTTCAGCCAGAAGTGGCCAGACTGCAGGCAACTGGAGCCCTGACGATTGTTACAGAGAATGCGGGAGAACTGGCCGCACGCTATGACGTTATATGGGTCGTCAAAGGCTTTTTTAGCGAGAAACTGCTTACAGCGCTACATGAGCAGAAAACGGCGGGATCTTTTATCTTCCGCCATTACAGTGATTACAACGATCTTTATATTCCATGGGGCGCCGGGCTTGAGAATGCTCTGGCAACGCGAGTGCTTGGCCTGTCGGCGTTTACGCAGACCATCCTGCTACAGACGGGGATCCAGGAAGACAAGCTACATCTGATGCCGTGGCTCGTGCCGGACGCTTACTGCGACGTTTACGCTAATCGTGAGGTGCAAGCGTTGCGTCGGATTCTCTATATCGCAGATAAAATGTCCGCTGAAATGTATGAAGTGCAGCAGCGCGCAGCCCAGTCGCAGATACGCATTGAATGGCTCGATTTAAGTGCTCAATCCGGGCGTATTGAACCGGAGTGGCTCGCGGGTTATGACGTTGTTATCACGGATGAACAGTATGTTCCTAAAGCGCTTGTTCTCGGCGTACCGGTCTTTTTAGCCCACGGAAACTATGTTGAAGGGTATTTGAACGATACAAATTTTGCGCACTATGAAGCCAACTATTTCTCTGGGGTGAATTTGCGTTTTTGCCCGGGTGCAGACGAGTGGATTCAACTGCTGACCGATGGTTATAACGATGCCAATAAATGGGTGCAGAATAATCATCAGACGTTCGTATCACGCTGGAGCCTTGAGCAGAATATTCTCGCTGCGCTGGTTTTTCCTGTTTCGCAAAGGCCTTACACGCTTTCTGAAAAAGATCGCCATGCGCTGGCATTCCACAGCAAAGCGCTGCTGCTCCAGCAGAGCGAAAACTACTCTATTACCCGCTGGATAAAGGATCGAAATATCACGAATGCGCGTCGTGAGGCTTTGCGTGCCTGTGCTGATGCCTTTCCGGACCGCGCCAGACTGGGTGTTATTATCCTCGCGCAGAATAAAACGACTGAAGAGTGCCAGATAACCCATGCATCGGCGCTCGCTCAATCGCTAGTGCCGATCTCTGTAGAGGTGGCGCATTCTGTTTCCGATATTAATGCGTTACTGGAAAACAGCCCTGCTCAGGCGCTGCTGATGCTCCCTGCGGGCTACACCCTGTTAGATGACGCGCTGCTGCGGTTCGCTGAGCATCGAATTCATCATCCAGAGGCAAGTGTCGCCTATTGTGATGAAATGATGGTTGCCGAAAACGATGAACCTGTTGTCACCTTGCGCCCTGAGGTTAATATCGATCTCCTGCGCAGCAAGCCTTACATTGGACAGGCGCTGCTCATTGATTGCCATGCGGCAAAGGTCGCAGGAGGGCTAAACCCTCTCTTTGCTTATACGCCATTTACCGATTTGCTCTGGCGTCTGGTCGAGCTGCAGGGCATCAGTGTCTTAACGCATGTGCCTGAAGTGCTGCTCTGCAATTCTGAACCTGCGCAACGCTGGACTGAACAGCCAGGTCTTATGGAACAGCATCGAAACGGCGTACTGGCACACCTTACACGACTTGGTATCTCTGCCTCCTATGAGCCGGGAGCCGTTAAAGCTCTACCGCGCCTTCGCTATCACTGGGATGCCCAGCCGATGGTCTCAATTATAATCCCCACGCGCGATCGGTTTGCTTTACTAAAGAACTGCATTGAAAGCCTGATGGAAAAGACCCACTACGCGCGCTACGAGCTAATGATCGTTGATAACCAGTCAGTAGAGAGCGATGCCTGTCAGTTCCTGAACGATCTAGCGAATCTTGGGCTGGAGCAGGTGCGGATATTGCGATATGACGCCCCATTCAATTTTGCTGAAATGGGCAACGCTGCCGCGCAGCAGGCGAGGGGAGACGTGCTCGTTTTCCTTGATAACGATTGTGAAATCATTGATGGCGCGTGGCTGGAAGCGTTACTGGAACATGCATTACGCCCGGAGGTGGGCGTGGTAGGGGCTCGCCTGGAGTTTAAGGATGGCCGGGTCCAGCATGGTGGCTATCTGACTGGCGTTCAAAACGGTGTGGAGGTTGCGTTTGCAGGAGCGGGAGGGGCTGACTCAGGTTTTCAGGACTATCTTTGCGTCCCGCATAATGTAACGGCAGTGAGCGGTTCTTGTATGATGCTGCGAAAAGAGGTGTTTTTCGCGCTTAACGGATTTACGCAAGAACGTTATCCCGTCTATTTTGCCGATGTTGATCTAGGAATAAGGCTGCAAAAGCAGGGCTATTTAAACGTCTGGACGCCCTGTTCGCGCGTTCAACATATGGGCGGAGCGACACGCCTTCTGGCCGATAAGTACCATGTTCCCGAACGACCGATGCTGGAACACTACGCACAGTTGCGTAACGAGTGGAAGTCAGAGCTGCTCATAGATCCTTCTTATCATCCACTTATGCAAAAATCCGGCGCGCTTTTCACTCTGAGTGAAAACAGTGCGCGTCTGCATACCCCTTTGCCTGGACGTCCTTTACCCGTTGTGCTTGCGCATCATGTTGACTGGAATGGCTGCGGACATCACCGGGTTATGCAGCCCTTTAAAGCAATGGAGCGTCATCATATGCTGGAGGGGGGGATGATGAACAGCATCCCTTCCGTCATGGAAGCCGCGCAACTTCAGCCAGATGTGATTGTACTTGAGTCACTCACCGGGAGCCGTTTCCCGAACATTATTAAGCAGCTGCGTGAAGTCTGTAATGCTAAAGTTATCATTGAGTACGATGATTTCTTACTTAACGTGCCGTTGAAAAATGGTAATCGTGATAACTATCCGCAACGCATGGTGAAGAGCTTCCGCAAAATACTCGAAAGCGCAGACAGAATTGTTGTCTCAACGGCGCCGCTTGCTGAAGCTTATAGCCGTTTCCATCATGATATTCGGATTGCGCAAAACCGCCTTGCTCCCGACCAATGGGGGCATTTGCTGAGTCAACGGGGGGTGGGTAAAAAATTACGCATTGGTTGGGCGGGGGGAAGTACCCATGCAGGGGATCTGCAAATCCTGCTACCTCTGATTAAGGCGCTGGAGAATGACGTTGAATGGGTCTTTATGGGAATGAAGCCGCGTAATGTCCATTGTGAGTTCCACCCTGGCGTTCCTTTCGAGATGTACCCCGAAAAGCTGGCCAGCCTGAATCTCGATCTGGCACTGGTTCCACTGGAAATCAATCAGTTCAATGAATGCAAGAGTAATTTACGGCTGCTGGAAATTGGTACATGTGGAGTACCGATCGTTGCCACGGATATTGCTCCGTACCGTTGTGGGCTACCGGTGACCCTGGTTGAAAACCGTTATAAAGACTGGATGAAAGCCATTCAGTCTTACCTCAATGATGCGGATTACCGTATCCGCCAGGGGGATAAACTACGGAATGCCGTACAGCGCAACTGGTATCTGCGCGAAAATGGACTCAATGACTGGCAACAAGG
The DNA here is from genome assembly GCF_002952735.2 of Enterobacter sp. SGAir0187. Taxonomy (NCBI): domain Bacteria; kingdom Pseudomonadati; phylum Pseudomonadota; class Gammaproteobacteria; order Enterobacterales; family Enterobacteriaceae; genus Enterobacter; species Enterobacter sp. SGAir0187. The sequence continues at coordinate 4,361,915 of NZ_CP025034.2, forward strand.
TTGGTTGGCACAATGACTATGCATATAGATCTTCATTCTCCCTACCTGATTGCTGCACCTGACTACCGTGAATCGTCGTTGGGCATTCAGGTACTTCATCGATTATGCCATATGATCAATGAGCGTGGTGGTCGTGCCTGGATGGTTGGTTGTACCATCAACCCCGAATGGAATGCGCCAGCGCTGACGCAAGAAGCCTATGAACAGATCATCTCCAGCGGCAGGTCCTGGATTGCTGTTTATCCGGAGGTCACTACGGGAAATCCTTTTTCTGCGCCGGTAACTGTCCGCTACATGCTAAACAGGGAAGGGGTCATCATGCAAAACGCCATTGAGGCCGGTGCTGACGATCTCTTTTTCTGGTATCGCCCTGAGTTTGCAGACAAAGAACCCGATCCGAATATTCTGGGGATTGAATGTTATGACCTCTCACTCTTTCAGGATGACCAGCCGGTTAAAGATAAAGACTTTCTCTACCTGAACAGGATCCCTGAATCCGCGCTTGATTTATCGAGGTTGCCAGAAAACATCACTATTTTGTCGATGCGCAACCCTTTGTCATTACGCGAGCTGGCGATGCTTCTGAAACGTGGGCGCGTGCTTTACACCTATGAGTCGTCAGGAACCTGTCTGCTAGCCATGCTATGTGGCTGCCCGGTCGTATCATTGTCTGTTCCGGGCTATGAGCATTATGCGTTGAACGAGCAATCATTACAGGATATCGGTGGTGCCGGTTTCGGTTACTCCGATTCTCCGGAAGCACTGGACGACATTCGGGCTGGTCTACCGATTGTCCGCGACGTTGTTTTGGCCAAAAGGCGACTTCTGGAAACCCAGTTTGATCGCTTCCTGTCTCTAACCCAGGCAAAAGCACAGCAGCACGATGATGTTAAGGAGCGCAACTCGTTCAGCCACTGGATTTCTCACCGCACTCTGCCGACCACGGTTACAGCAGAAACCCGTCTGCTGCACGTTATCCTTTGCCTGAATGCGCAGGTGAGCGCTATCGAGGCATCCGTCGCCTCACTTACCCGTCAGGGTGTGGATTCACGCACGATTCTTCTCGTTGCGCCAGAACCTGGATATCGCGCTACGACCATGGATATTCGCGCGGTTACGGTAGATAGCTGGGTTAGTGCTGTCAGGCAACTGGCTGAAACTGAGGACTTCGACTGGCTGCACTGCATCGATGCGGGTGTTGAATACACTGCGGCAAGCATTGGGTTAATGCGTAATATGCTCTCGCAGGCCGGGGAATGTCAGGCAATTTATACGGATGAGGCGTTACGCGCTGAGGGTGGTGAAATCACTCCGGTACGTAAACCGGATTTTAATCTCGATCTTTTCCTCGCTTCGCCTCACCGTTATTTACGTCGCGTCTGGTTCCGGCGCGAGAGTTGGCTGGCGGCGGGTAAATTTAACCCTGAATTTAGTCAGTCTTTCGAATTTGACGCGTTGATCGATTATCTGCTGCAATGGGGAACGGGCTGTATTGGGCATATTACGGATATTATTACCCTGGTGCCTGCCTCCGTATTTGATTTCCCATCTCCGCTCGAAGAAGCACAGATTCTCCAGCGTTATCTGCAGCATCGTGGATTTTCTCAGGCCAGCGCCGTACAGCAAAAAAATCTGACGTGGCGTATTAGCTACCCACAGCCAGAACGTGAAAAAGTCAGCATTCTGCTTGATGCGGGTGATGAACCGGCGCGACTGATCCGCTGCGTTGAGAGTCTGATGAAGAATACCGAGTGGCAGAACAAAGAGATTTTGCTGGCGGTGGCTGAAAACGCCAATGCAGAGATGATTGATCTCATCAAGCAGATGCAGGAGGTGATGCCATTAACGGCGATCGTCTGTGGCGCTGAGCAAAACTACGCAAGTCGCATGAACTGCCTGGCGCAAAATGTGACAGGTGATTTTATTTTACTTCTGGATCTCCATACGCTTTTTGTCCTGAAAAACTGGCTGACGACATTGCTGAGCCATGTGATTCGCCCTGAAGTAGGAAGCGCAGGGCCAAAATTTATCACCACTGACCAACGGTTGCTGAGTGCGGGTATGATCGCTGGGGCCGATGGTTGGGTCGGGCATGTAGGTCAAGGGGAACCCTGGCAAACAGAAGGCGAACTGTCACGCTACCAGTGCGAGCAAAACTATTCCATTTTGAGCAGCAACTGCCTGCTGGTCAAGCGTGAAGCATGGCAGCGTGTCGGCGGGCTGTCGGTTGAATATGACGACCAGCACGTCATTGATATTATTCTGCCTCTGAAGCTAAAGCGGGCTGGTTATCTTGCCGTCTGGTCGCCGTTCAGCGTTGTGGTATCGGACAATACACGGCTTCTTGAAACGGTGTGCGTCAGCGAGAACTCCCAGCGCCAGACATTACTCGCCGAGATGCCAGAGGTTTTCACTGACGATCCGGCCTATAACCGCTATCTCAGTCTACAACGTCCATTGTTCCGCCATGGGCCTGTTACGACCAATGGGCCTGAAGATCTCTCCTTGGCGCGCGCAAAGGTTCTGTTGCTTAAAAATGGTGAGGACTGCGAATACTCGAAACGTATCGCCGACTTGCTGCAGAATCTGTCGACAGATAACGCGATCTGCCTGATACGTGATTCTTCCGATCTGTCCGTGCCAGAAATATTGCGTCTCGTACCGAATATTGTGGTGCTTACCCATGCCCCGGATAAGTCGCTATCTGCACGTCTTGCGGCGGTGAGTCGGATTATCCCTTTGCGAATTTATGCGCTGGCGGATTCAGCCGGTTCAGGTAATAACGGTCAGGAGCAGGGAAGTGTGGTGACGCAGTGGCTAACCTGGTCTGCAGAGCGTGAAGCGCAGTTAAGCAAACGAAAAAGGCCGGTGTCGTGTCTGCCGGTGTTGCTGGGGCGTGAATGGGTCTCGCAGGCGAGGCCGGCTTCGTCCGAACGCAGACGCGTTTTGTGTATACCTGAAGCGTTATCCGTAAAAGAGCAAGAATTCATTAGCCGGGTTATCGCCGCCACGCACGCCTGGGTGGATTGGATCATTTTGGGGGCCTGGCCCGCGGCGTGGCTGCCGATGGTCGCAGAAACGGTTCGCTGGCACGGGGAACGGATGTCACCTGAACAGCTACATCAGGTGCAAGCCGACATAGCCATTATTTTCAGGCTGAACAGCGACCACAACCGTTTTAAAGATGACTATCAGGCGGTTCAGCTCGCAGCCTGTGGGATAGCGATTGTGGCTAGCGATGTTCCTTCATTGCACAACAATCTCCCCTTCCGGCGCCTTAAAGCTGACCCTCAGGTCTGGCAGAACGAAATCGCAAATGCCGACAGCAACGTGGTTAGTCCGCAGGAGATTAGCACCTTCATTTACGATCGGGAGTCAATCCCTGAGGTGATTCGCGAGCTGTTTATGTAACAAAGGATGCTTTCCGGGGCGTTTTTTACCCGGAAAGCTAAGCCGTTTGGGTAATTGAGTCCTGAAAGGTGTCTTGTTTTACCGATAGCAACTGTGTGCTCATCGCTATGATAGGACACCACCCCTTAGTCCACAGGTTCTCATATGAGTGATAACGTCTATGTTACCAGCCCGCTTTTGCCTCCCCTCGAGGAGTTTATTCCTTATCTGGAAAAAATTTGGCAAAACCGGATCCTGACAAACGGCGGCGAGTTTCACCAACAGCTTGAACAGGCTCTGGCGCGTTATCTTGGCGTAAAGTACGTGAGTTTATTCTCAAATGGTACGCTTGCCCTGTTGACGGCTATGCAGACGCTGCGGATCCGTGGCGAGGTGATCACCACCCCGTACTCCTTTGTTGCAACCTCTCATAGTTTGCTTTGGAATGGACTAACTCCGGTCTTTGCGGATATTGATCCCGATACGTTTAATATTGACCCTGAGAAAATTGAATCACTCATCACGCCGCAAACGTCAGCAATATTACCGGTGCATTGTTACGGTATTCCTTGTGATACCGTACGTATTCAACAGATCGCCGATACATACGGCCTAAAGGTTATTTACGACGCTGCCCATTGTTTTGGAGTAAAAGAGAATAATACCAGTGTCCTGAACCACGGCGATCTTTCGGTCGTGAGTTTCCATGCTACCAAAGTATTTAATACCTTTGAAGGTGGTGCGATTATTTGTCATGACATTAAAACCAAACAGCGAATTGACTATCTGAAAAATTTTGGTTTTGCTGATGAGGTCACCATCATGGCCCCAGGTATTAATGGCAAAATGAATGAAGTCCAGGCGGCAATGGGGTTGCTTCAGTTGCAGCATATTGACGCGGCTCTGGCGGAACGCAAAGCGATTTATGAGCGGTATGTAAAGCTGCTGGATGAATGGCTGCCGGAACTTAGCTATATAACACCTTCTTGCTCGATTGAATGGAATTTCGCCTATTTCCCCGTTCTCTTTGAGGGTAACATTCTAAGCGCGCGCGATGAAGTTTACAGTGCCTTACGGCAGCAGGGGATTTTTGCACGACGCTATTTCTATCCTCTAATTAGTGAGTTTCAGATGTATCGTCAATTTGCAACAGCTGATGCCCGACATCTTCCTGTAGCGTGGTCGATTTCTCGAGGTATTCTCTGTCTACCTATTTATCCTGGCCTGACATATGAAAATCAGATCCGGATCGTGGAAATTATTAGTAAGACATATTCTCCGCATAAAAATGCACAGTGCGTCGCAACTAGTGCGTTATAAATAAGGATTGTCAGTTGTGAAAATTGCAGTAATGCAACCTTACTTTCTACCCTATATTGGTTATTTTCAACTGATGTCAGCGGTTGACCGCTTTGTTCTATTTGACAACGTGCAGTACGTCAGGCAGGGCTGGATCAATCGCAATCGTATTTTGCAACATAATCAACCCGGCATTGTTACTCTTCCATTAGCGAAGGATTCGCGCTTTCTCGCAATCAACAGTCGTCACTTGTCAGATAATTTTATTCGTGAGGATTTGCTCAATCAATTTCTTGATGCCTATCGTCATGCACCTTACTTTCATACAGTATTTCCGCTTGTAGAAAAGATTGTTAATTGTTCTTGCAATAATTTGTCAGACTATCTTGGTAACTCATTGATGGTATTGCGTCAGGTATTATCTCTGGAGTGTGAAATTATGCTCTCGTCTGATATTGCCATTGATCATAAATTGCGTGCTCAGGACAAAATATTGTCCATTTGCTCGACTCTGGGGGCTCATACATATATCAACCTTCCTGGTGGTCGCGCGCTTTATGACAGCGAAAGCTTTCAGCAGCAAGGTGTCAACTTACAGTTTATCCAACCGAAGAATATATGTTATCCACAGTTTGGTGCTGAGTTTGTCCCTTGGCTCTCAATTATCGATGTCATGATGTTTAATAGTAAAAATGAGGTTATCAACCTTTGTCGTCATGGCTGGACTGTGAGTGGTTAAGGAGCATGTGATGATATCACGCGTCAACACCGCCACTGCCATGCAGATTGCAGGGCATCTTCACCTTGGCGAATCCGATTTTGTCGAGCATCTCATGCGGCAGGTTAATATTGAACGTTATGCTGCTAAAATTAAAAAATATGGCTTTACCTTTGAAGTGTGGAGCGATAACCAGTTAATTGGCCTTGTTGCGGCATATCTGAATAAGGAAAAACGGACCGGATTTATTACTAATGTTTCTGTACTACCTGGTTGGCAATCATGTGGCATCGGGGATGAGTTATTGCGAAACAGTATTCTTTATCTTGAAGAGGCGGGTGTTGAACAGATAGCCCTTGAAGTGCTAAGCATCAGAGAAAAGGCTATTAGATTGTATTCAAAACATGGCTTTATCATCTCTTCTTCTGAACAGGATACGCTCATGATGGTGCGAAAAAGTAGAGTGTCCGGTCCGTCTTAATCCCGTTAATTTGGACCGGGGAGGGAGTAAGGCAGAAATAACCCCTCATTTCACCCACTATTCACCCGATTAAAACCTCTGCAGAATCGGATAATCATGCCGATAACTCAACTAACGCAGGGCTGTTTATCGTGAATTCACTCTATACCGCTGAAGGTGTAATGGATAAACACTCGCTGTGGCAGCGTTATGTCCCGCTGGTGCGTCACGAAGCATTGCGCCTCCAGGTGCGCTTGCCGGCGAGCGTGGAACTCGACGATCTGCTACAGGCGGGCGGTATCGGGTTATTGAATGCAGTTGACCGATACGACGCTCTGCAAGGAACGGCATTTACGACTTACGCAGTTCAGCGTATTCGTGGTGCGATGCTGGACGAGCTGCGCAGCCGTGACTGGGTGCCGCGCAGTGTTCGCCGCAACGCGCGCGAAGTGGCGCATGCGATGGGGCAGCTGGAACAGGAACTGGGACGCAACGCAACGGAAACTGAAGTGGCGGATCGTCTTGGCATTGCTGTTGAAGAGTATCGTCAGATGTTGCTCGATACCAATAATAGCCAACTCTTCTCTTATGACGAGTGGCGAGAAGAGCATGGCGATAGCATCGAGCTGGTGACGGATGAGCACCAGCAAGAAAACCCGTTACACCATTTAATGGAAGGGAATTTACGCCAGCGCGTCATGGAAGCTATTGAAGCTCTGCCTGAACGCGAACAGCTGGTATTGACCCTTTATTACCAGGAAGAGCTTAACCTCAAAGAGATTGGCGCTGTTCTGGAGGTGGGAGAGTCGCGGGTGAGCCAGCTGCACAGCCAGGCCATTAAACGCTTACGAACCAAGCTGGGTAAGTTATAGGTGATTGATTCACCTTAAAATGCCGCACAACGTATTGACAACCAGGAGTTATCATGACGGTGCAGCAACCTAAAAGACGGCCTTTAAGCCGCTACCTGAAAGACTTTAAACACAGCCAGACGCATTGCGCCCACTGTAACAAGTTACTCGATCGTATCACGCTGGTTCGCCGTGGCGAAATCGTCAATAAGATCGCGATTTCGCGCCTCGACACGTTGATGGACGAAGCAGCATGGCTCGAAGAGCAAAAAGAGTGGGTGGCGCTTTGCCGTTTCTGTGGCGATCTCCACTGCAAAGAGCAAAGCGACTTCTTCGACATTATCGGCTTCAAGCAATTCCTGTTTGAACAAACGGAGATGAGCCACGGCACCGTTCGCGAATATGTGGTTCGCCTGCGTCGCCTCGGGCAACATCTGACCGTGAACAATATTTCTCGCGATCTGCTGAAAACCGGTTATCTGGACGAGAACCTGGAGCCGTGGCTGCCTGCGACCAGCACCAACAACTACCGCATTGCGCTGCGCAAGTATGCACAATATAAGGTACAAATGCCGGGTGCCATAAAGCAGAAAGCCCACGCCGGAACAACTTCTGATATATATTAAAAAAGAATAAGATGTAGCGCAGTCGCCTTTGACGTTGCAGGCGATTTCTCTACACTACGTAAAAATTCCACTATATCGGGGTATTTATGAAATTTGCACTTCTGGGTCGTCAGGCGCTGATGGGTGTTATGGCCGTTGCGCTGGTTGCAGGCATGAGCGTGAAAACGTTCGCCGCAGAAAACCTGCTGAATAAAGTGAAAGAGCGCGGTACGCTGCTGGTCGGGCTGGAAGGAACCTATCCTCCGTTCAGCTTCCAGGGCGATGACGGTAAGCTGACCGGTTTTGAAGTGGAGTTTGCTGAAGAGCTGGCGAAACACCTCGGCGTGAAAGCGTCCCTGAAACCGACCAAATGGGACGGTATGCTGGCGTCGCTGGATTCGAAACGTATTGATGTGGTCATCAACCAGGTCACCATTTCTGACGAGCGTAAGAAGAAGTATGACTTCTCCACCCCGTATACCGTATCCGGTATTCAGGCGCTGGTGAAGAAAGGCAACGAAGGTGGGATTAAAACCGCCGCTGACCTGAAAGGGAAGAAAGTCGGTGTCGGTCTGGGAACCAACTACGAAGAGTGGCTGCGCCAGAACGTGCAGGGCGTAGATATCCGTACCTATGATGATGACCCGACGAAGTACCAGGATCTGCGCGTGGGCCGTATCGACGCCATTCTGGTTGACCGCCTGGCCGCACTGGATCTGGTGAAGAAAACCAACAACACCCTGGCGGTCGCAGGTGATGCGTTCTCTCGTCAGGAATCCGGTGTAGCAGTACGTAAAGGCAACGAAGATCTGGTTAAGGCGATCGACTCCGCAATTGCTGACATGCAAAAAGACGGCAGCCTGAAGGCGCTCTCCGAGAAGTGGTTCGGCGCTGACGTCACCAAATAAGTTTCGGACGTAAAAAAAAGGCGCTTTTAAAAGCGCCTTTTTTATTTCTTACGCGTCTGCGTGCATAATGAAAAATATCACATTTTGTCTGAGTTACCGGAGCATCCATGTCACTACAGAATTTAACGCGCTTTCCCCGTCTGGAGTTCATCGGCGCACCGACGCCGCTGGAGTATCTGCCGCGATTTTCTGATTATTTAGGGCGCGATATTTTTATTAAGCGTGATGACGTGACGCCCATGGCGATGGGGGGCAACAAGCTGCGCAAGCTGGAGTTTCTGGCGGCGGACGCCCTGCGTGAAGGCGCGGATACGCTCATCACTGCCGGGGCCATCCAGTCCAACCACGTTCGCCAGACGGCGGCCGTGGCGGCAAAACTTGGGCTTCACTGCGTGGCATTGCTGGAAAACCCGATTAGCACGCGGGCTGAAAACTATCTCACCAACGGTAACCGCCTGCTGTTAGACCTGTTTAACGTGCAGGTTGAGATGGTTGACGCGCTGACCGACCCGAGCCCCCAGCTCGATGAGCTGGCGACGCGTCTGGAAGCGCAGGGTTTTCGCCCCTACGTTATCCCCGTCGGCGGTTCGAATGCGCTGGGCGCGCTGGGGTACGTGGAAAGCGCGCTGGAAATCGCGCAGCAGTGTGAGGGCGCGGTAAGTCTCTCCTCCGTGGTGGTCGCGTCCGGCAGTGCGGGCACCCATGCCGGGCTGGCGGTGGGGCTGGAGCAACTGCTTCCCGAGGTCGAACTGATTGGCGTGACGGTGTCCCGCAGCGTGGCGGATCAGAAGCCAAAAGTGGTTACATTACAGCAGGCGGTCGCAGAGCAGCTGGAGCTGAAGGCCAAGGCCGATATTCTGCTCTGGGATGACTATTTTGCGCCGGGTTACGGCACGCCGAACGAAGAGGGAATGGAAGCGGTGAAACTGCTGGCGCGCCTCGAGGGCATACTGCTCGATCCGGTCTATACCGGCAAAGCGATGGCCGGACTGATCGACGGCATTGCGCAAAAACGCTTTAAGGATGAAGGGCCGATTTTATTTGTCCATACCGGCGGAGCGCCTGCGCTGTTTGCCTACCATCCTCATGTCTAAAAATCAGGTCGAAAAATAATAATGCAAGAAAGTATTCAACTGGTTATTGATTCTCTGCCGTATCTGCTGAAAGGTGCGGTATTTACGTTACAGCTTAGTATCGGCGGGATGTTCTTTGGGCTGGTTCTGGGATTTGTGCTGGCCTTGATGCGCATGTCGCCCATCCTGCCGGTGCGCTGGCTGGCGCGCTTTTATATCTCCGTGTTTCGCGGTACGCCGCTTATCGCGCAGCTCTTTATGATTTACTACGGCTTACCCCAGTTTGGTATTGAGCTGGATCCGATCCCGGCAGCAATGATTGGCCTGTCGCTCAATACCGCGGCGTACACCTCCGAAACCCTGCGTGCGGCCATCTCATCCATTGACAAAGGGCAGTGGGAAGCGGCGGCCAGTATCGGGATGACGCCCTGGCAGACGCTGCGCCGCGCCATTCTGCCGCAGGCGGCGCGCGTGGCGCTTCCGCCGCTCAGCAACAGCTTTATCAGCCTGGTGAAAGATACCTCCCTGGCGGCAACGATTCAGGTTCCGGAGCTTTTCCGTCAGGCACAGCTCATCACCTCCCGTACGCTTGAGGTCTTTACCATGTATCTGGCCGCCTCGCTGATTTACTGGGTGATGGCGACAGTGCTCTCTGCTCTGCAAAACTATTTCGAAAACCAGCTTAACCGCCAGGAGCGTGATCCAAAATGAGTGCAATTGACGTCAAAAACCTGGTGAAAAAATTCCACGGTCAAACGGTGCTCCATGGGATCGATCTGGAGGTCGAGCAGGGCGAAGTGGTGGCGATTATCGGACCGAGCGGTTCGGGAAAGACAACGCTGCTGCGCAGCATTAACCTGCTTGAACAGCCGGAAGGCGGCACCATCCGCGTCGGGGAGATCACGATTGATACCGGGAAATCCATTAGCCAGCAAAAAGGGTTGATTCGCCGCCTGCGCCAGCATGTCGGCTTTGTTTTCCAGAACTTCAACCTTTTCCCGCATCGTACTGTGCTGGAGAACATCATCGAAGGGCCGGTGATCGTCAAAGGTGAGCCTAAAGAGGAAGCGACGGCGCGGGCTCGCGAACTGCTCGCCAAAGTAGGGCTGGCGGGGAAAGAGACCAGCTATCCGCGTCGCCTGTCGGGCGGGCAGCAGCAGCGCGTGGCGATTGCGCGCGCGCTGGCGATGCGCCCTGATGTGATCCTGTTTGATGAACCGACCTCTGCGCTCGATCCGGAACTGGTGGGCGAGGTGCTGAACACCATTCGCCAGCTGGCACAGGAGAAACGTACAATGGTGATCGTGACCCATGAAATGAGCTTTGCGCGCGATGTCGCTGACAGAGCCATCTTTATGGATCAGGGACGGATTGTGGAGCAGGGGCCAGCGAAAAGCCTGTTCGCTAACCCTCAACAGCCGCGAACCCGTCAATTCCTTGAAAAATTCCTTATGCAGTAGCATTTTTGCACGCATTTGCTCCAGAAATTACCCCTGGAGCAAATTATTCTCCCTCTGCGCGAGGGCTTCTGTTTTTTTATTCCATCCAGATCGGATAAACCTTATCGATAGTAAAGTTAATTGTGCTATTGCCGATATTTTGTGGCTAGAAAAAAGTTTTCTGTGTTAGCTTATATTCACCATAATAATGATTATCTGTTCAGAGGCTTCATTTAGTAAGTATGAAGGATTTAGACTTTTTCACCTGGCGACGGGATTGCTCCCTCCGGTTTCAGGAATTGACCTGTGCCGCCGAGGTATATCAGGAGCTGGAGCGACAAACTCAGGCGCTGGAATTTGATTATTACGCGCTCTGCGTGCGCCATCCCGTGCCATTTACCCGCCCTAAGATCTCCCTGCAAACCACTTACCCAAAGCTGTGGATGGCGCAATATCAATCCGCGAACTATTTCGCGATCGATCCGGTTTTAAAACCGGAGAATTTCATTCAGGGCCATCTCCCCTGGACAGATGCATTATTCGCTGAGGCGCAGGAATTATGGCACAGCGCCCAGGATCACGGTTTACGCTCGGGAATAACGCAGTGCCTGATGCTGCCAAATCATGCGCTTGGTTTCCTGTCAGTCTCTCGTACGCGTGTACAGGAAGGGCCATTAGCCCATGAAGAAATAGAACTGCGGTTGCAAATGCTGGTGCAAATGGCTTTAACCTCCCTGATGCGTTTTGACCATGAGATGGTCATGCCGCCCGAAATGAAATTCAGCAAGCGCGAGCGTGAAATTCTGAAATGGACTGCGGAAGGGAAGACGTCAGCGGAAATAGCGATCATTCTCTCGATCTCAGAGAATACCGTTAACTTCCATCAGAAGAATATGCAGAAGAAATTTAACGCACCTAATAAGACCCAGATCGCATGCTATGCGGCGGCAACGGGACTGATCTGACTCCGTAAAACGTTCTGCGTGACAGGCGAGCGAACGGCTGAATGCACTGCATCCAGCCGTTTTTTGTTACTGGCGGTAGGCTTGCTTGATTTGCTTAACGGTGTTAGCAAATACCGCTGATTCAGCCTGGTCTTCCATCTCCGCGATTTGTTTTTCCATTTTAATGATCACACGGCCGGCATCAGCCTGGCCCATCGCCTGCAGCATCAGCGTCAGCAGTGCCTTCAGGCAGTTTACTTCCTGTGCCAGTTCCTGGTTATTCTCCGCAGTGGCAAATTCAGGTGTGCTCATTTATTTTCCTCATTATTAAACGGCGCTAGAGCGCGACGACGAAAGTCAAGGCGGCGGAGTATACCACAAGCTAACGCAAAAAATGCAGCGGTTGTTTTTCGTACTTTTACGCGGGTGTTTAATTGCGTAAACAGAACGTACCGGTAAACTCAACCGGGTTAATGACTATTAATTGTTTAGGTTGGGTCCGCATGCCGTTAATTATTGTTACAAAAAGTTGATCTCTGTTTTTGTGCAGGTTAAGCCAGCACGATTTTTTTGTAACTTTTTGAATACAGATGGTTAAAAAAAGCCGCAAGAGCCCTAAAAACACGGACTCTCTTTCCACCGCCTGTACAGCCTAATTTCCAAAAACGAGAGCAAAATCGAATAGCCGGTTTTTTAACGTTTTAATCTTGTCATGAAAACCGTTAATATAAACCAAATTATCACTCAGTAGCGTTATCCCTATTCTGGAGACATTTCCTTTGATCAACGTCCTTCTTGTTGATGACCACGAACTGGTGCGCGCAGGGATACGACGCATTCTTGAAGATATTAAAGGTATTAAAGTTGCCGGTGAGGCATGCTGTGGTGAAGATGCGGTAAAATGGTGCCGTACTAACTCCGCCGATGTGGTGCTGATGGATATGAACATGCCCGGTATCGGTGGTCTTGAGGCAACACGCAAAATCGCGCGTACCTTTGTAGACACCAAAGTCATCATGCTGACCGTGCATACCGAAAATCCACTGCCTGCGAAAGTAATGCAGGCGGGGGCCGCGGGTTACCTGAGTAAAGGTGCTGCACCGCAGGAAGTCGTCAATGCTATCCGTTCCGTGTTTGCCGGACAGCGTTATATTGCGTCCGACATCGCTCAGCAGATGGCGCTGAGTCAGATTGAGCCCGAGAAAACCGAATCACCGTTTGCCAGTTTGTCCGAGCGTGAATTGCAGATTATGCTGATGATCACCAAAGGTCAGAAGGTGAATGAGATCTCGGAACAGCTTAATCTCAGCCCGAAAACGGTAAACAGCTATCGTTATCGGATGTTCAGTAAACTGAACATTCATGGTGACGTCGAACTGACGCATCTGGCCATCCGACATGGTTTGTGTAATGCGGAGACGTTGTTAAGTCAGTGAGTGATGTGTTCGATTCAAAAGCATTTCTGAAAACCGTAACCAGCCAGCCTGGCGTCTATCGCATGTATGACGCTGGCGGTACGGTTATCTATGTAGGGAAGGCAAAAGATCTTAAAAAACGCCTTTCCAGCTATTTTCGCAGCAACCTGGCCTCCCGTAAGACCGAAGCGCTGGTCTCACTCATCCAGAATATTGATGTCACCGTCACGCACACGGAGACAGAAGCGCTGCTGCTTGAGCACAACTATATTAAGCTGTACCAGCCGCGCTATAACGTTCTGTTGCGCGATGATAAATCCTATCCGTTTATCTTTCTGAGCGGCGACACCCATCCGCGCCTCGCCATGCACCGTGGTGCAAAACATGCGAAGGGTGAATATTTCGGGCCGTTCCCCAACGGCTATGCCGTGCGTGAAACGCTGGCGCTGCTGCAAAAAATCTTCCCGATCCGCCAGTGTGAAAACAGCGTTTACCGTAACCGCTCGCGCCCGTGCCTGCAGTACCAGATTGGACGCTGCCTGGGGCCGTGCGTGGCCGGGCTGGTGAGTGAAGAAGAGTATGCCCAGCAGGTGGAGTACGTGCGCCTGTTCCTGGCCGGTAAAGACGATCAGGTGTTAACGCAGCTGATCGCGCGGATGGAAAAAGCCAGCGCCGCACTCGAGTTCGAAGAGGCCGCGCGGATCCGCGACCAGATTCAGGCGGTGCGCAGAGTCACGGAGAAACAGTTTGTCTCAAATACCGGTGACGATCTCGATGTGATCGGCGTGGCCTTTGACGCCGGGATGGCCTGCGTGCATGTGCTGTTCATACGCCAGGGCAAAGTGCTCGGCAGCCGCAGCTATTTCCCGAAAGTGCCTGGCGGTACCGAACTGGGCGAAGTGGTGGAAACCTTTGTTGGCCAGTTCTATCTGCAGGGGAGCCAGATGCGCACGCTGCCTTCTGAGATCCTGCTCGATTTTAATCTTGACGATAAAACCCTGCTGGCCGATTCGCTCTCTGAACTGGCGGGGCGCCGGGTCAATGTACAAACCAAACCGCGCGGCGATCGTGCGCGCTATCTGAAGCTGGCGCGGACCAACGCGGCAACGGCGCTGAGCACGAAGCTGTCGCAGCAGTCGACGGTACACCAGCGTTTAACGGCCCTGGCGGCGCTGCTGAAGCTACCGGAAGTAAAACGGATGGAGTGTTTCGACATCAGCCATACGATGGGGGAACAGACGGTCGCATCCTGCGTAGTGTTTGATGCTAACGGCCCTCTGCGCGCCGAGTATCGCCGCTATAACATCACCGGCATCACGCCGGGCGATGACTATGCGGCGATGAATCAGGTGCTGCGTCGTCGCTATGGTAAAGCCATAGAAGAGAGCAAGATCCCGGATGTGATCCTGATTGACGGCGGGAAAGGGCAGCTCGGTCAGGCGAAAGCGGTATTTGAATCGCTTGATGTCAGCTGGGATAAAAACCATCCGCTGCTGCTGGGCGTCGCAAAAGGGGCCGATCGTAAGGCCGGTCTGGAGACACTGTTCTTCGAGCCGGAAGGTGAGGGCTTCAGCCTGCCGCCGGACTCTCCGGCGCTGCACGTCATTCAGCATATTCGCGATGAATCGCACGATCACGCCATCAGCGGTCACCGCAAAAAAAGGGCGAAGGTGAAAAACACCAGCTCACTCGAGACGATCGAAGGCGTGGGGCCAAAACGTCGCCAGATGCTGCTGAAGTATATGGGCGGATTGCAAGGATTACTCAACGCCAGCATGGAGGAAATTGCAAAAGTGCCGGGTATTTCGCAAGGGCTGGCAGAAAAGATCTACTACTCGTTGAAACATTGAGGGCTCTGTAGCAACATAGAGCTAAATTTTACTGACAACAAATAGTTACCGTCACTATGCAATATAACATCCCTACGTTGCTCACTCTTTTTCGTGTCGTACTCATCCCGTTCTTTGTGCTGGCGTTTTACCTGCCGGTTGTCTGGGCACCCTTTGCCTGCGCATTGATCTTCCTTATTGCAGCGGTAACAGACTGGTTTGATGGCTACCTGGCGCGCCGCTGGAATCAAAGCACCCGTTTTGGCGCCTTCCTCGATCCGGTGGCGGATAAAGTGATGGTCGCGATTGCGATGGTGCTGGTGGCTGAGCACTATCATACCTGGTGGGTAACGCTGCCTGCGGCAACCATGATTGGCCGTGAGATTATCATCTCCGCGTTGCGCGAGTGGATGGCGGAGCTGGGAAAACGCAGCAGCGTGGCGGTCTCCTGGATCGGCAAAGTGAAAACGACGGCGCAGATGGCGGCGCTGGTCTGGATGCTCTGGCGTCCGAACGCCTGGGTTGAGTGGGCGGGGATTGGCCTCCTGTGGGTGGCGGCAGTGCTCACGCTGTGGTCAATGCTGCAATATTTGAACGCTGCGCGCGGGGATTTGCTTGATCAGTGATCGTTTCGCCGTAATTTTCAGCAAACGATCCGGGGATGCAAAAAATAACGTTGACTCATAACGTCATATCAGTAGAATGCAACGCATCGAACGGCGGCACAGCAAGCCGGACGATAATGAAATCAAGTGGTTAGACATTTACTTGATGACATGCGGGAATAGCTCAGTTGGTAGAGCACGACCTTGCCAAGGTCGGGGTCGCGAGTTCGAGTCTCGTTTCCCGCTCCAGATTAAAGACATGCGCAATAGCGGGTGTCAGTTTAAAAAGTTTTACGGCGCGTTAGCAAAGCGGTTATGTAGCGGATTGCAAATCCGTCTAGTCCGGTTCGACTCCGGAACGCGCCTCCACTTTCTTCCCTGGCCGGATGGTGGAATCGGTAGACACAAGGGATTTAAAATCCCTCGGCGTTCGCGCTGTGTGGGTTCAAGTCCCACTCCGGCTACCATGGGAAACAAAGAATAATCAAAGCAATAAGCAGTGTCGTGAAACCACCGAAAGGTGGTTTTTTTGTGCCTGAAATCCATGTGATAACTCTACATCCCCCCAAAAGACCTCAATCTAATTAATTCCGTTTACGAGCGCGTATTGGTTCAAAACATAATGACTTAACGTGTCTGACTCTATGTTCTGGGGTATTATCTCACTCTATTCATTTACGTATTTCCCGGCTCTCCGGGCTGGCATTCTCATACCAGGATGATTCATGAACGATAAAATTAGTCAGGATACGATCAACAAAGCCCTGTGGGCCGCGTGTGATACGTTCCGTGGCACCATCAGTGCTGATACCTATAAAGACTTTATCCTTACCATGCTGTTCCTCAAGTACATTTCGGATGTCTGGCAGGATCACTATGACGAATACAAAGAACAGTATGGCGATGCGCCGGAACTGATTGAAGCGATGATGGCGAACGAGCGTTTTGTGCTGCCGAAAAGCGCCAGTTTCTATGCGCTGTATGAGCGCCGTCATGAACCGGGCAACGGTGAGCGCATCGATCAGGCGCTGCATGCGATTGAAGAAGCCAACGGCACCAAACTGAAAGACGCCGGGAAAAGTGTCTTCTAGGATATTTCGTTTAACACCGATCGACTGGGCGAAGAAAAACAGAAGAACACCATCCTGCGTCAGCTGCTGGAAGACTTTGCCGGTGAAGATCTCAACCTGAAGCCGAGCCGTGTCGGTACGCTGGACGTTATCGATAATGCCTACGAATATCTGATTAAAAACTTTGCTGCCAGCGGTGGGCAGAAAGCAGGCGAGTTCTATACTCCGCCGGAAGTTTCGGACCTGATTGCTGAACTGCTTGACCCGCAACCGGGTGATACCATCTGCGATCCGGCCTGCGGCTCTGGTTCGTTATTGATGAAGTGCGGACGTAAAGTTGTCTCAGGACATGATAGCCGGAACTATGCGTTGTTCGGTCAGGAGGCCATTGGCTCCACGTGGTCGCTGGCGAAAATGAACATGTTCCTGCACGGCGAAGACAACCACAAAATCGAGTGGGGCGATACCATTCGTAACCCTAAGCTGCTCGATAAAAACGGCGACCTGATGCTGTTTGATATCGTGACTGCCAACCCACCGTTCAGCCTGGATAAGTGGGGCCATGACGAGGGGGAGAACGATAAGTTTGGTCGTTTCCGTCGTGGTGTACCGCCGAAGACCAAAGGCGATTATGCCTTTATTCTTCATATGATCGAAACCCTGAAACCGGGAACAGGACGGATGGGCGTGGTGGTGCCACACGGTGTGCTGTTCCGGGGTTCCAGCGAAGGTAAAATTCGTCAGAAACTGATCGACGAAAACCTGCTGGATGCGGTAATTGGTCTGCCGGAAAAACTGTTCTACGGTACGGGGATTCCTGCTGCAATTCTGATTTTCAAAAAACAGAAAGTGGATGACAAGGTGCTGTTTATCGATGCCAGCCGTGAATTTAAGGCGGGTAAAAACCAGAACCAGCTTAGCGCAGAAAACATCGAGAAAATCGTCAAGACCTATCGTGATGGCGATAATGTCGATAAATACGCCTACCTTGCCAGCCTGAAAGATATTCAGGATAACGATTACAATCTCAACATCCCACGCTATGTCGATACCTTTGAGGAAGAAGACGAGATCGATTTGCTGGTGGTGCATAAGGAACGTGAGCAACTAAAGGTGGAGCTGGCGAAACTGGAAACGGAGATGGCGGGTTATCTGAAGGAGCTTGGTTATGGCTCGTGAAATAATATTGCAAAAGCTGCCTGTAGGGTGGAGCTACAATTTATTGGATAATATTGCTGAAAGATGCAGTGGCCATACACCGAGTAAATCATTCCCGGAATATTGGAATGGTGGCATTAAATGGATTTCCCTCGCTGATTCATGTCGCCTTGATAAAGGGTACGTTTATGAAACCGATAAAGAAATATCTCTAGAGGGCATCAAAAATAGTTCAGCTGAAGTACATCCGGCGGAAACTGTTGTATTATCGCGCGACGCAGGTGTTGGCAAGAGTGGTGTTATGGCTACGCCAATGGCTGTGAGTCAGCACTTTATTGCCTGGAAATGTGATAATAAAGAAAAGCTTCATAGTTGGTATCTTTATAATTGGTTGCAATTAAATAAAGAAGAGTTCGAAAGGCAGGCTGTTGGCTCTACAATTAAAACAATTGGTCTTCCATATTTTAAGAAATTAAGAATAGCTGTTCCTCCTTTTGACGAACAAAAGAAAATCGCCCAAATCCTGTCCGCCTGGGATAAGGCGATTTCGGTGACGGAAAAGCTTCTCACCAACAGCCAACAGCAAAAAAAAGCCCTGATGCAGCAATTACTTACCGGGAAGAAGCGCTTGCTGGATGATAATGGTACAAGGTTTTCTGAAATTTGGGGATTGTATGCCTTATCGAAATTATTTCAGAGAGTTACGACCAAAAACAATGGAAAGAGCACTAATGTTGTAACCATTTCCGGACAACATGGTTTGATTAAGCAGGAGGTTTTTTTCAAGAAAACAGTGGCATCAGATACCCTTGATGGATATTTCTTATTAAAAAAAGGACAGTTTGCATATAATAAAAGTTACTCTAATGGTTATCCGATGGGAGCAATAAAACGATTAAATCGATACCCAGAGGGAGTAGTAACAACTCTGTATATATGTTTTGAACTTTCTACACCCAAAGAATCATTCGGTGACTATTGGGAGCATTATTTTGAGTCAGGCCTTTTGAATAACAGTTTGTCTCAAATCGCTCATGAAGGTGGTCGGGCTCATGGCTTGCTAAATGTGAAACCTTCGGACTTTTTTTCATTAAAAGTTCCGGTTCCTAGCTTTGAAGAACAACAAAAGATCGCCGCCGTCTTGTCCGCTGCTGACGCCGAAATCTCCACGCTGGAGAAAAAACTCGCTTGCCTGAAAGACGAGAAAAAAGCCCTGATGCAGCAATTACTGACCGGAAAGCGTCGTGTCAAAGTAGAAGCTGAAGAAGCCGTGAGCGCTTAACGCGAAGAACAAGGAAAGCTAATGAACCAGACGTACACGCCAAAGTTCCAGGAAGAATACAGTGCCAAAATACCGGCACTGACGTTACTCACCAGCCTCGGCTGGACGTTTTTATCCCCAAAACAGATTATGGATTATCGGGGCTATAAACAGGATGAGGTGGTGCTGCGTCCGGTTCTACGTGAGGCGTTGTCGAAGCGTTCCTTTATGGCGAGCGGTAAAACTTGCCAGTTATCGGAAAAGGCACTGGATAACCTGATATCGCAGGTCTGTTCACCGGCACTGAATGAAGGGCTGCTGAAAGCCAATGAGCGTATGTATAACCATCTGCTCTACGGTATCGCCGTCACGGAGTTTGTCGACGGTAAGAAGGTGAACCCCACGATTGCGCTGATTGACTGGGAACACCCGGAAAATAATCAGTTCCATTTTACCGAAGAGTTTACGGTATTGCGGTCAGGCGGTGTCGATACCCGCAGACCGGATATTGTCTGTTTTGTGAATGGTATCCCGCTGGCCGTCATTGAAGCGAAAAGCCCGGCAGGTCACGGTAAGAAAGGTCCAACCATTGACGAGGGGATATCTCAGAGTATCCGCAATCAGCTCAACGATGAAATCCCGCAGCTGTTTGCCTACAGCCAGGTATTACTGTCGATTAACGGGTATGACGGGCGCTACGGTACCTGCCATACGCCAATGAAATTCTGGGCGGCATGGCGTGAAGAAGATATTACTGACGCGCAGATGTATGCGCTGCGCAACCATCAGTTATCGACGGAACAAATTCATGCATTGTTTGATCATCGCCCTTCAGCCGATCTCGACTGGTACCAGCAGTTAATCGCCGCTGGTGAACTGGCCGTCAGCAGGCAGGATAAGCTGCTTATCAGCCTGCTTTCGCCGGAACGTCTGCTGGAGATGACCCGCTTCTTCACCCTGTTTGATAAAAAGACCGGAAAAATTGTCGCCCGCTATCAGCAGGTGTTCGGGATCAAAAGACTGCTGGAACGCATCAGTACCCGCAGACCGGACGGGGGCAGGGAAGGTGGTGTTATCTGGCATACCACAGGGTCCGGTAAATCGTACACCATGGTGTTCCTCAGCAAGGCGCTGATCCTTCATGACAGCCTGAAGCAGTGTCGTATTGTGGTGGTGACGGACCGTGTGGACCTTGAAGGGCAGCTCAGCGGCACTTTCGCTTCTGGTGGAGAACTGGCCGGGAAGGATGATAAGGCCAAAGCGATGGCGACCTCAGGTCAGAAGCTGGCACAGCAGATTGGCTCTGGTAAAGAACGTATAATTTTTACCCTTATCCAGAAATTTAACTCAGCGACAAAATTGCCTGAATGCGTCAATACCAGCCCCGACATCATCGTTCTGATAGATGAAGGACACCGTAGCCAGGGTGGCGAGAACCATGTGCGAATGAAACTGGCCCTGCCGAATGCCGCCTTTGTCGCATTCACCGGCACGCCGTTGCTGAAAGAAGATAAGACCACCAATAAATTCGGGCCGATTGTCCACGCTTATACCATGCAGCGGGCGGTAGAAGATCAGGCCGTTACACCTTTGCTATATGAAGAACGTATTCCCGATCTTGAGGTTAACGATCGGGCAATAGATGCCTGGTTTGACCGTATTACCGATGGGTTAAGCGAAGCGCAAAGAGCCGACCTTAAGCGTAAATATGCCCGTAAAGGTGAGGTGTACAGTGCAGATGACCGCATCCGCCTGATCGCGCTCGATATAGCCACCCACTTCTCGAAAAACATTGATGAGGGGCTGAAAGGGCAACTTGCCTGTGACAGCAAGATTTCCGCCATCAAATATAAAAAGTACCTTGATGAAGCAGGGTTGTTTGAATCAGCGGTGGTGATCAGCCCGCCGGATACCCGGGAAGGGAATACCGAGGTGGATGAAAGCAAACTGCCGGAAGTGACGAAATGGTGGAAGGATAATGTCGGCACGCAGGATGAGTCCGCGTATACCCGCAATATCATCAGTCGTTTCGATACTGATGATAAGCTCAAATTACTGATCGTCGTTGATAAACTGCTCACCGGGTTTGATGAACCGAAAAATACCGTGCTGTATATAGACAAGCCGCTTAAGTCCCACAACCTTATCCAGGCGATTGCCAGGGTGAACCGACTGCATCCACTGAAAAAGTTTGGCCTGCTGATTGATTATCGCGGCATTCTGGCTGAGCTGGACACCACTATCGGTAAATATCAGGATCTCGCCTCCCGAACGCAGGGAGGATACGACATCAAGGATATTGACGGGCTGTACAGCGCGATGAGTTCTGAATACAAGCGGCTGCCGCATCTGTATAACCAGCTGTGGGCCATATTTGCCGGTGTCAAAAACAAGAATGATACTGAACAGTTACGCGCGGTTCTGGTGCCAAAAATGGAAGAACGTGACGGAGAGATGGTCGATATCCATCAGAAAATCCGTGATGATTTCTTCGAGGCGTTAACAGCCTTTGCCGGATGCCTGAAAGTGGCACTGCAGTCCGCCACCTTCTTCACCGACAAGAGCTTTACGGAACAAGACCGAAGTCTTTATAAAGAAACCGTAAAACAGATGTCCAGCCTTCGCCAGTGGGCGATGCAGGTAAGTGGAGAGCAGGTCAATTATGACGACTACGCTGAGCAGGTGAAAAAACTGCTGGATAAGCATGTCACCGGCGTTGAGGTTCGTGAACCGGATGGCGTGTATGAAGTCGGTAAAATGGGCAAGAGTGAAAAGCCCGAAGAGTGGGACAACAATAAAACCCGCAATGAAACCGACATCATTAAAACCCGCGTGACGAAGATGATTGAGCAGGAGCTGCGTGATGACCCGTATGCTCAGGAGGCCTTTTCCAGACTCCTGCGTATGGCAATCGAAGAGGCTGAAAAACTGTTCGACCATCCACTGAAGCAGTACCTCTTATTCCGTGAGTTTGAAGAGCAGGTTGAAGCCCGTAAGCTCAGTGATATCCCGGATGCGCTGGCGGTAAACAAACATGCTCAGGCATATTACGGCGTATTTAAAAAAGAGCTGCCTGAGGTTTTTGCGGTCAACGACGTTCAGGTGCAGGAGAAGTGGACGAAGCTGGCATTTGAGGTGGACAGTATCATCGTCAAAGCAGTGGCAGAAAACTCCCTAAACCCTCAGGATGTCGAGAAAGCAGTCAAGACAAATCTCTTACCGCTACTGTTTACGACCTGCCGGGAAATAGGTGCCGGAATGAACCAGGTAAACCGTATTGTGGAAACTATCATCCAGATACTGCGCGTTGGTTTGATGAAATCATGAGTGAAAATGAGTCGCCAGCAATGAAAGCGTTACGCATTGTCTATGGTGATGAAGCCATCGTCGTACAGTGTGTTCCGCGTCAGGTCGTTAAGGGCAGGGTGCTCATCAAGGTGCATCCGGACTGCCGTGTTGTTGCCTCTGTACCGCCAGAAACAGCTGAGCACGAGGTGTTGTCTGCGCTGAAAAAAAGAAGTCGCTGGATATACCAGCAACTGCGTGATTTCAGGGAGCAACAGACGCATATTGTTCCGCGTCAGTATGTCAGTGGCGAAAGTCATTACTATCTTGGCAAGCAATATCAGTTGAAAGTGACAGAAGACGCTACTGCACCGCAACGAGTGAAAATGTTGCGTGGGCGTCTGGAAGTGACGGTCAGACACAAATCGGCTGAAAAAGTTAAAGCATTGCTGGCTGAATGGTATCGTGAGCGTGCCAGAGATGTCTTCCAACGCAGGCTAGCTTTATTGATACCACAGACCCTTTGGGTTAGTGAGCGTCCGCCGATACGTTTGCGGGCGATGCAAACCCAATGGGGTAACTGTTCTGCAAAAGGCTGTCTGACCTTGAATCCATGGCTGATTAAGGCATCTTCAGAATGCATCGATTATGTCTTATTGCATGAGTTATGCCATGTTGCTGAACACAACCACAGCGAGGAGTTTTACCGTCTGATGGGGCAGGTTATGCCGGGGTGGGAAAAGGTTAAGAAACGGCTCGACGGAATGGCGGGGATGTTGTTGGCTGATATGTAGTAAGAGCTCAGCTAAAATATTACAGAACTATATAAGAAGGGGTTTTATGTTTTTCAAAATTGTTAGAAACTTTAAAGCCAAGATTGGACTGTTATTATTAACCCTGTTTTTGGCTCCAGGTTATGTTCATGCCAATACGTGGGAAATAAATGTCACAAGAAAGGATAGTAATTTATATCAAATTACTGGGAAGGATGCTTTTGTTAATACGAAGTATTGTTATGTTTATGCTTATTCTGAAGACGCATATCTCAGGGTTGATGGCTATGATAAAAAAATAATTTTTACAGATAGCAAGGATTCATGTGATGTAGATAATGTATTTAGCATGGTTAATATTGGCTCAGGAAAGTATGAGGTAGAGGTTTCTAAAAAAGAAGATAACTGGTATGAGATTTATGGCACAGATAATATGATAAAAACATCAATGTGCCTTAGTCTGGCTCTCAATGAAAAGGCTATTTTGTCCATGGATGGTTATAGTGCAGGAGAGTTGATTTTTGATGACGGAGATAGCTGTAATGTAGAAGGGGTCTACTCTACTGTTCGTTTGTGAATTGGATCTGGGATCAGTATGATCTGTGGTGTTCATCCAGCTATGTAAGGATATAAAATGAAAATAGAAGCTGATGTAAAAAATATATCAAAATTAAGCGATTATTATTTTTTAGTTCCCGATTATCAACGTGAGTATGTATGGAAGGTTGATGATCAGGTTGAACAGTTTATCATGGATTTAGACAATGAATACCAACCAGAGCAGAAAGATCAAAATGGTTATTTTCTCGGTTCTGTTATTATCGTAAAGAATGGGGAAAAGCATGATGTTATTGACGGACAGCAGCGGTTGACCACTATTGTCATCACTATGTGTGCCTTACGGGATCTATTAAAAGATAGAATGGATACACTTGACAAAAAAGGGCTGGAATATCTGAAAACTATTGAGGAATGGCTCTCTAGTTATGATATTAATAGTGAGGAAAATCTAATTAGACTAGACCTTCAATATGAAGAAAGTCGAGGGTTTGTTTCGCGGTTAATTGAAGGGCAAACCAATACCTTTGCGGAAACAGCCTCAGTAAAAAAAATGGCTGACGCGTACGATCACATTCGTGATTATCTTAAATACCAATTGCAAGATAGCTTGAATGGATTAATCTCCTTCGCTCGGTTTTTTTTAACAAAAGTTGAGCTGGTTGTCATTGAATCAGAGAACTTAAGTAGCGCATTAAAGATCTTCGAAACGATCAATCAGCGTGGTGCCAGCCTTAATGCTATGGATCTTGTTAAAAATTTGATTTTCAGTCAGATAAAAGAAGAACAGTTTTCGGCAATAAAGACAACATGGAAATCCATCACTAATAATCTTGAATCTTGCGGCGAAAGTGATAACCCGCTTCGTTTTTTACGTTACTTTCTGATGGCACGATATCATCACGGGATTTTGCGTGAAGATGATATATATAAATGGATCATTTCATCTGAGGGGGAACTGTCGTTGCAGTATAAGACACACCCTCTGGCTCTCGTCAAAGAATTGGAAAAATTATCAGAACGATACGCTAACTTGGTCAATGCAACAAATGAAGCAGCCTACTGGCGTGAAAATGCCCGTTTTCCAAATGTAAGTAACATTGGATATATTAATAAATATCGCTCACGTCAGCATTTGGTTTTACTAATGGCATTGGACACTAGTTGTTCTGATGATGTGATGGATTTCTTAGGTGCTCAACTTGAGAGCTTTTTATTCTTTACAAATACAATGGCTATTCAATCGAAGACATATGAGCAACGCTTTACTCAATGGGCTGTAAAGCTTCGGGATGTGAAAACGAAAGCAGAGATTGCAAATGTTGTTTCAGTAACACTTATACCTTTTGTTGTGGAGCGTTTAGATGAATTTAAAGAACGATTCTCAATTATTAATGACTATAATTTTACCCCTCAGTATCGCCAACGTTATGTATTGGGTAGATTAGAGAATCATATCCGCCATCTTTGCGGTTTTCCGGAAAAGAGCCAGCAGGCTATTCAGCAGATGCAAATTGAGCATATTCTTCCTCAGACCGTACGGAACGTCCCTGAAGATGGGGAGTTCTCCGATGCAAATCGAACAAGTTATCTCTACAAGCTTGGGAATGTAACATTATTAGAGGGTACAATTAACCAGTCCGTCAATAACTGCAATGATTTGAGTGAAGACTGGTTTTTGAAAAAACAAACAGAATATTTAAACTCTGAAATCATCATGACTCGATTACTCCACTCTCAGTACTCAATTGGTGAGAACACCGCATTAAATCGCTTTAAGCAGAAATATGGTTATGAATATCAATTCTGGTCCGCAGAAAATATCACCGCAAGGCAACGCCTGCTGATGGATCTTGCCATTGACTGCTGGCGATTTAATGATCAGAGAATAGATTCTTATATAGTAAATAATCTGAGCTCTGAACCTGGAAACGAGTTTATTGTATAATAATAACTTCATCTCTCGTAATACGGCTCCTGAACCAGACCAATCACCAGGAGCCATTGAATCGCTCCAGAACCTTTCGGGGTATTGATAAAATTTAACCTCGTAATTCTTGGACTTAATGGCGTCATGGATACCATTTTCGCCCTGGTCCATCATATGGAGCTAGTATGCCCCTAACCTCCAAAGAAAAACATAAGTATGCTAAAATCACGAGGTTGCCAAGTTAGTGATATTATCTATCAGGTAAAATTACTTTACTGTAGTGCTCTGAGCGTATTTCAAATCCATCCATACCAGCTTTAAAATCTTTGCTTGAATCAAACAACAAAGAGTAAGTGTCTCTAATTGAACTGAACTCTTCTTTGATTCCTATTGGTTCTAAAAATGCTTCATAAACAGAACTAAAATTATTAAATATATCAAAATGCATAACTTCTACTGATGGCCCTCTAACCAAATTAGCTGATCCACTAAAAACCTCACATTTTCCTTGACTAATGCCGCAGTAAATTTTTGCATGGAAATCTTTATTTTGGTGAAGTTCGGATAATAAACTGGATCCAAGTTCAAACTCATTAAGTTTATCGTATGCAATATTATTCACCTCCGAATAAGCATTCTTGAATTTAGTTAATTCACCATTTTTAGTCCAGATTTTTGTTTTTTTATGATCGAGTCTGTTTATTAACTCAATCCATATTTCGGTAAGTTCGGCTGGCCTCAAATGCTGATGCCCAATAAAGGGAGTGATAATGTAAATTTTGTCAAATAAAATTGTCCATCGCGGGATTAATTTATATAGCCAAGATATGATGTTTGTTTTCGAATAAACACCAGGAATGATTCTTTTCTCTATCAAGCGTGAGCCAATTACATTGCAGATTGAGAAATCGCTGATCTTAATGTTTACAGTCTCAATATATTTTTTAAAGAAAAAACTTTCACATTCTTGCCCGCAGGAACAATTGAATTTTAGTTTCACTATCACATATTCTGGGCCTTTACCATATGAATTTTTTAGCGTCCACTCAACATAGCGAGAATGTTCGCCAAGGAGTCGAGGAAATACATCCTTTAATTTTTTAAATGACTCTTTCTCAATGTTTTTACCGCAATTCGAGCAAATATAGAGAGGGTAATCATCGCAGGTGTAAGGGAGTGAATAGTGTTCTAAATCTGCATCACGCTCTACTTTATCCTCAATGAATAAAATGTTTACATATAAATGTGCTTTGTGTGTATCGTTAATATCTTTACCATCTTTATTAAAGTAATAGTCAACCTTACTAGCACCACTCTTACATCCTGAAAAGTCAGGGTTGATAACATTTATCCCGAATGTTTCAGTACAATTATTACATTTTCCAATCATTACACCTTCTTCGTCACTGAAAGGGACAGATGACCCATTATCTAGCTCTACAGGCTGTAAGTGTGCCTCTGAAAAAATAATAACACTATTGCAATGAGGACACTTAGTATTGGTAAAACTAACATCTTCATCTTCAAATATATAGTTAGGTCTGAATTTCTTTAATAAATTGAATGTAAAATTAAGTTTTCCATGTTCATCTATCATAAATAATTTCTCTATTAAAAGTTTCGCCAGTCAAAGTGAATAATACAATCCAGGGATTTGAACAGATATTCCAGTTTCTTTGATTCACTGTTCAATATTTCCACAAGAAAAATACTAAGAGTGTCCCGATATCCCAAGGTTATCTTTTAATAATACACAATTTTAAATATATTTCATTATATACATCGGTTTGAGCACTCATTTCGAAAAAAAACGGGTACTACCGGAGTCATTGTCGGAGACCAGCCCCATACAACAGTTGTCAACCAGTTCAAGCAACTGATTATCAGATAGAATAACGAGAATCGTTTCACCTTCATTTTCAACTATGTCAATAAAATCGGCGGGCATTTAATCACCTTAGCTTTTTTTGTGCTCAACGCTATCCATGATTATCTATTTTCTGCCGATTACAGCAAAACTAGTAATCAATTTTAGCAAAGTTTTGCAATGCACTGATATGTAGCTCATTGAGCCTGCGTAGAATTTAAAATCCCTCGGCGTTCGCGCTGTGTGGGTTCAAGTCCCACTCCGGCTACCATGGGAAACAAAGAATAATCAAAGCAATAAGCAGTGTCGTGAAACCACCGAAAGGTGGTTTTTTTGTGCCTCCAGTTTAGCGCGAAGTGAGCGTATCTCATCATAATCACGGTCGTGCTGTCCCCGGGAATTTCTTGCCATACCAGAGTGTTAAGCCTAACGCTCCACTATCAAGCCCAGAAAGCAAGGCGATTTTTAGCTAACCTGCAACCAATCTTAAACAAACATTTCACTTGCCAGACACAGGTTGCCGCCGCTGATAAACTCGTTGGCATCCACCCTGGAGAGCGGAAGGTTATTGTCATGCAATATGAAGAACAGCAGCTTATCAACGGCCTTTTCGAGCGTCTTAAACAGGCCGGACAACAAAACAGCCAACGGGATGCAGATGCAGAGCGTCAGATCGCTGAATTTGTCAGACAGCAGCCTGCGGCCCCCTACTATATGGCGCAGTCGATTTTGATTCAGGAAGCGGCGCTGAAACGCCTGCAGGCCCGGATTCAGGAGCTTGAAAGCGAATTAGCCGCGCAAAAAAGCAAACCCTCGACGGGCGGCAGTTTCCTTGGCGGCCTGTTTGGTGGCGGGAAAAGTAACCCGCAGCCTGACAACAGCTGGAATGCCCAGCCGCAACAGCCACCGGCGCAGGATTACTCTCGGGCGCCAGCGCCAGCTACTCGCGGCGGTGGTTTTATGGCTGGCGCGCTCCAGACAGCCGCTGGCGTGGCCGGTGGCATCGCGCTTGCCGAGATGCTTACCAGCATGTTCCATCAGTCGCGGCCGGAAGAGATCGTGAACATCATCGAAGAACCGACAATGCCCGTCGGTGGTGAACCGTTTGTCGGTAATCAATACGGTGACGTTAATAACGTCTCTGACACCCGTTTCCTCAATCAGAACGATCCTTTCGGCAGTAATAACGACGCCTGGCAGAACGACGATGTAGATGACGACTACAGCAATGACGACGACAGTTTTATTTAACGACGTTATCGTGTAACCACCGAAATGAAGTGAACCCCGAAAGTTGGGTGTCCAGCGATTAGGGGTTTTGCGTTTCCGGGGCAAAAAAGCCTTTGAGGCTAAGCCTGAAGGCTCATAAATCACATTCTTTTTACTGCTTTTCTTACTAACAAACCTGTAAGAAAGGCCGGAAGCAATCCAAACAAAGAGGCGATATCGACTAACGTATCCTCCAGTTCTTCTATCCCGTATGTCCCGAAATGGTCCATCACGGCATAAGCCCATTCGACAGGTATCAAAATAAAAAGCCAGCGCGTATATAAAAGAAAACTGATAAGACCGATTGCAAGGCTGAAGGTGATTTCTATAAAAGTCCTCATGTTACTGTTATTGTCCCGTAAGCTTTAAAGCTCGTGCAAGGTACCGGCATCATAGTTGTTTTCATAAGAGCTTCGTACAAGTAATCAAAGTCACTCAGATGAAGAAGGGTTATACAGCCTTCGCTTAACCCTCTTGGTCCTATCGGATGAAGGCGGAAATGGCCACGCCGGACACCTTCAACAAATACTTGATCATCTATCTGCCAGTCATCTTTGTATAAGGCAAACCATTTTGAGCGATCGGTGCCATAAATATTTTTCAGGGCAAAATCACTTAGTCCTCCGAGCCTGCCTCCGCTCTGTCGGTTCACAATGAAGTAACGTCCTGGCGGGATTGGTCCGATTTCTGGTTTGCTTGCCATAGTCGGATTGTTTCTGCCATAGAGCTGGCCTGAGAATGCCGGAAAGTTTCCTATACCCGGAACGGTAAGAATAGATGACGATAAGCCATTCAATGCATAGCGAGCAATAATCATGCTGTAACCCGAATATTCCACCCGTCAGTAAACTGGATATTCCCGTCGCAGTGCTTCCATGTGATTCTCTCATAACGCAGTTCTATCGCCTCAAGGTGATTGTGTTTTTCCATTGAGGGATTTTTTACGTTATGCATTACAGGCGTTATCCCTACGATTTTCACATTTTCTAAAAGCATGTTGAAATACTCAACTTCCTGCCCTGCATCGTTGATACGGTACCATTTGATTTCAGCTGACTTTAGGGTCTGGCCAGTTGCTACAGCCCGGTAAAGGTAAGGCGAGGATGAATCAAACTCTTTTTCGATTGTTAGTGGGGAGTGGACGCGGGTACCGGTTAGTTTCCCTGTATTGCCATCGGTTGGAATGTGTAAACCATGGCCAAACGATAAAACCTCAATGCTACCTTCACGGTGCTGAACATCTACAGAACCTGTAATATTCGCACCTCCGTCATCTTTGAGCCATAAATATGCGGGTATAGCCATTCTGAACGCTCCTTTTCAGTGAGTTTGACGTGATTGTCAAAGACTAATAAATCAACAAACTCAGGCCTTCTCAAGGCATTGCGTGCTATACTTTTCGTGAATATCTTATTGTTATTTATATAAAAATATTTCTAATGGTTCCTTAGGTATCACATCACACCCCGCCCAAATACGCCTTCCTCACGTCCTGATTTCCCAGCAATTCCTCACCGCTGCCGCTCAGCCGGATCTGTCCGTTCACCATCACATACCCCCGGTCAGACAGCTTCAACGCATGGTGCGCATTCTGCTCCACCAGAAAAATGGTCATACCGCTGCGGGCCAGCTCTCGCAGCGTCTGGAAGATCTGCTTCACCACAATCGGGGCTAAGCCCAGGCTGGGCTCATCCAGCAGCAGCAGCTTCGGACGGCTCATCAGCGCCCGGGCGATCGCCAGCATCTGCTGCTCCCCGCCGGACATGGTCATCGCGCGCTGTTTACGTCGCTCTTTAAGGCGAGGGAAAAGCTCAAACATGGTTTGCATATCTTCAACCGCAAACTGATTGCCGATGGGAATGGTTCCCATCAGCAGATTCTCTTCAACGGTCATATCCGGGAAGATTCGTCTGCCTTCCGGTGCCTGCGCAATGCCGCCGGACGCGACGTAGTGGGTGGATTGATGGCTGATGTCTTCACCACAGAACAGGATCTGTCCGCTGCGGATACGGGGTTGACCAAAGATGGACATCAGCAATGTCGATTTACCCGCGCCGTTTGCGCCAATCAGCGCCACGGTTTCCCCCTTATTCACCTCAAGAGAGACCTGCTTCAGCGCCTGAATGACGCCGTAAAACACATCCACCTCGCGAAAGGCCAGCAGCGGTTCGCTCATAGGGAGACCTCGCTTTCATCCGTGCCCAGGTAGGCGGCAATGACCTTTTCATCATGCTGGATCTGCTCGGGCTTCCCCCTGGCAATCACATCGCCGTGGTCGAGCACGATAATGTCGTCCGAAATTTCCATCACCATTCCCATATCATGCTCAATCAGTAATACCGTGATGTCATGATGATCCCGCAGAAAGCGAATAATCCCGCTCAGCTTGTGCGTTTCAACCGGGTTCAGCCCCGCGGCGGGTTCATCCAGACAGATCATTTCCGGCCCGGTACACATTGCCCGGGCGATTTCCAGTCGCCGCTGCTGGCCGTAGGACATTTCTCCCGCCAGGCGATTGGCGCACTCCACCAGATCCACCACTTAAAGCCAGTAGAAGGCTCTGTCCAGGGCGTCGCTTTCCGCCCGTCGGTATGCCGGCGTATTCAGGATCCCGGCGAGCAGATTGCGGTTGACGCGCATATGCTGCGCGACCAGCAGGTTTTCCACGACCGACATCTCGCGAAAAAGACGGATATTTTGAAACGTGCGCGCCAGCCCGGCACGGTTGACCAGGTGGGTTCCGCCAAACATTTTGTAGAACAGACGTTGCCCGAACTGCGCGGGGTTAATCCAGTCACCCGGCTGGAATTTTTGTCCAAGGACCTGAATCACGTTGGTCGTTTTATTGCGGGTGTTAAACAAAATGTTGCCGCCGGAGGCCCTGTAGAAGCCCGTCAGGCAGTTAAACACGGTTGTTTTTCCCGCCCCGTTGGGCCCAATCAGGGCGGTAATGGAGCCGCGCTGCACGTCCAGGTTAACGTCATTTAGCGCCTTAATCCCGCCAAAATGCATCATCAGATGCTCAACGCGTAATATTGTTTCGTTCATGGCGCGACGCCCTTACGCACGGCAAACCCGCTGCGGTTAATGCGGATCAAACCGCGTGGACGCCAGATCATCATGACCACCATCAGCATGCCGAACAGCAGGACGCGGTACTCGGCAAAACTGCGCAGCAGTTCCGGCGTGACCGTGAGCACGAAGGCGGCCAGCACCACGCCCAGCGTCGAGCCCATCCCGCCCAGCACCACAATGGCGAGGATCAGCGCCGATTCAAAGAAGGTAAAGGAGGTCGGATTCACGAACCCCTGATAGGTGGCGAAGAACACCCCGGCAATGCCTGCGGTGGACGCGCCCAGCGTAAAGGCGGAAAGCTTAACCAGAACATGATTCAACCCCATTGAGCGGCAGGCAATTTCGTCTTCGCGCAGGGCTTCCCACGCCCGACCAATCGGCATGCGCGTCAGGCGGTGCTTGATGTAGAGCACCAGCATCACCACCAGAAAGAGCACCGCGTAGATAAAGATAAACTTCATGTTCGGGTTGTAGGTCAGGTGGAAAAACTCGTGGAAGGGCACGCCGCCTTCTTTTGCCCGTCGTCCAAATTCCAGACCGAAAAAAGTCGGGGGTGGGGCAGACACGCCGTTGGGGCCGCCGGTGAAGGTCAGCCAGTTGTTCAGTATCAGGCGAATGATCTCCCCGAATCCGAGGGTGACGATGGCCAGATAGTCACCGTGCATGCGCAGTACCGGGAAGCCGAGCAGGGCGCCTGCGGCGGCGGCCATGATTGCCGCGAGCGGCAGCATGCTCCAGAAGCCCAGGCCGAGATACTGGTATCCCAGCGCCAGGCCGTACGCACCAATCGCATAGAACGCGACATACCCCAGATCCAGCAGACCGGCCAGACCCACGACGATATTCAGACCCAGGCCGAGAAGCACGTAGATCAGCCCGAGAATGGCGACGGTCAGCACATACTTGGTGGCGACAAACGGAAAGCAAATCGCAAGGGTTATCACCAGAGGAATAATCCAGCGCATGCGGCTTTTGTATTCCGGCGGTCGGACATATACGCCCGCGCTATCGGCTTCGAAGCGCGCCTGGAAACGGGCGCCCGCAGCGGTACCTAAAAAGGTGCTTAGCAGAAAACGCCCGAACATGACGATGCCCACCATCCAGGCCAGTCGCTGCCCGGCGAAGGTAAAGCTGTACCCGTCCAGCACCACGCCGGCTATGGGGCCGAAGATAATCAGCGCAATCAGCCCGGAGAAAACCGCGTCCAGAATGCAGCGTTTAAGTGAAAAACCGTGTGATGTCATCGTTCTCTCCCTCACACTTTGGCCACTATTGGGCGCCCGAGCAGTCCCTGGGGACGGAAAATAAGGATCATGACCAGCAGGCCGAACGAGAAGACGTCTTTATAGTCCGAGTTCACCATGCCCGAGAACTGCGCTTCCGCCACGCCCAGGATAAGGCCACCAAGCATGGCGCCGGGAAGCGAGCCGATGCCGCCAAGTACCGCCGCCGTGAAGGCTTTAATACCGATCACAAACCCGACGTAGAAATCAAAGGTGCCGTAGTTCATGGTGATCAGCACCCCCGCCAGGCCCGCCATCGCCGCGCCGATGACAAAGACCAGCGAAATAATCCGGTCGGTATTAATTCCCAGAATGGAGGCCATTTTGCGATCCTGCTGGACCGCGCGGCACATCCGCCCCAGCCGGGTACGGTTGATTATCCAGGTGAGCACCAGCATGCCGGCAAACGAGGCAACCAGGATAAACACTTTGGTGTAGGTTATCTGCACGAACCCTTCGCCCAGATGCAGGCGAATGACGCCGTCCAGCATGGTCGGTACCCCTTGCTGGCGCGGGCCCTGGCTGAGCTGCGCGTAATTCTGCAGGATAAGCGACATCCCGATGGCGGAGATCAGCGGCGCCAGGCGCGTGGAGTTGCGTAGCGGTTTGTAGGCGATACGCTCGATAGTCCAGCCGTACACCCCGGTAACCACAATGGTGAACACCAGCGTGCCGAGGATCAGCAGCGGGAACGACTGCAGGCCGAAGAACGAGAGCAGCGCCAGGCCAATAGCGCAGAGATAGGCGGAAATCATATACACTTCGCCGTGGGCGAAATTAATCATGCCGATAATGCCATACACCATGGTGTAGCCGATGGCGATCAGGCCATAGACGGAACCCAGCGTTAAACCATTGATTAACTGTTGCAGGAAGAATGTACTCATCTTAGCGCGCTCGTTTTATAGGCTGCGCGAGCCGCGCAGCCTGATGTTTATTACGCGCCGACGGGCGAGCCCGTCGACGTTGAGCGTGACTCCGTCCCGTTACTGCACTTCCTTATATTTTCCTTTGTCGTCCCACTGGTAAACCACGTAGTCAGAGACCTTCAGATCGCCTTTGCTGTCCCAGGCTTTTTTGCCCATCACCGTGTCGACGGAATTGGCTTTCAGCCACTCGCTGGCTTTGGCAGAATCCTTGCCGCCGGTGGCCTTGAAGGCCGCGGCAATGGCTTGTACGGAGGCATAGGAGTAGAGGGTGTAACCTTCCGGCTCGAATTTACCGGCGCGGAATTTCTCGATAACCGCTTTGCCGTCCGGGATCAGGCGCGGGTCTTTACCGAAGGTCATGTAAATGCCATTGGTATACTGCGGGCCGCCCGCCGCGGTCACCATCTCCTCGTTGACGATGCAGTCCCCGGAGAAGAATTTCGCCTGTACGCCCTGCTCACGCATCTGGCGAACCAGCGGACCGGCTTCCGGGTGACAGCCACCGAAGAACACGACGTCCGGTTTTTGCGCGCCGATCTTGGTGACCAGCGCGTTAAAGTCTTTTTCACCGCGGGATAACCCCTCGTACATCACATCCTGAACTCCGCGTTTCGCCAGCGCCGCTTTGGTGGCGTCAGCCAGACCCTGACCATAGGTGTCTTTGTCGTGAATGATCACCACGCGTTTGGCTTTCAGCTTGTCGATAATGAAGTCGCTGGCAACCTGACCCTGCTGGTCGTCGCGGCCGCACATGCGGAACATATCGCTCATGCCGCGTTCGGTAATCAGCGGGTTGGTTGAACCGGGGGTAATGGCGATGATCCCCGCATCGCTATACACCTCGGAGGCGGGCATGGTGGAAGAGGAGCAGAAATGGCCGACCACGGCGTTGACTTTATCCTGGTCAACTAAACGGTTGGCGACGGCAACGGCCTGCTTAGGCTCGCAGGCGTCATCTCCCTGAACCAGTTTGATCTTCTCACCATTAATGCCACCGGCGGCATTAATGTCTTCAGCAGCCTGCGTTGCGCCGTGCCAGTATTGATCGCCATAGGTGGCGTTCGGTCCCGTGAATGGCCCGGCCACGCCAATCACAATATCTGCCCGGGCGGAAAACGCCGTCACCAGACAACCGGCCAGCACAAGAGAAAGAGGAGTTCTGATAAATTTCAGCGACATTATTATGTTCCTTAGCAAAGAGGTTTTTGCACCACGGCGTAAACCCGAACGCCCGACGGCGCAGCCAATCCGAAACACGAGCAAGAACAAAATGCACTAAACGAACAAAATACAGACGGCATCCTGCATATACGGCGAGGTATCCCTGCGCAGCGTCGCGCGAAGAACATTAAGCAAAAACGTTGCCAGAATGGTTAACCCATTGACGGGCTTGTGACATGTTTGAGTATAGAGCGCCGCGTTATGCCGCCTTGCGGGAGGAGAAGAAATTACAGCGGAGATCACATATCGTTAACAATAAAGCCCATAAGTTGTGCAAAGGTCACGGTTTGCACGTTTTTGCAGCAATAAAGACCTAAACTTCAGCCCGGAGAGGCGTGAGAGATGTGTTAGGATCGTTTCCTTTTTTTCAGGAGTATCAGCGATGACTGAAGGCCCATTGAATGAAAGCGAAATGGCGTGGCTTGAAGAGACGTTAATGTCTTACGGTCATGATGACGCGTCCGTGATTGACGTGTCCGAACTGGACGGCATGCTTACCGCAGTGCTTTCCGGCCCTGTTGTCGTTGAGCCAGATGCCTGGCTGGTGGCGGTGTGGGGCGGCGAGAAATATATCCCGCGCTGGAAAAACGATCGTGAGATGAACCGTTTTATCGATCTCTGCTTTAAGCACATGAACGATATTGCCGAGCGCCTGAGCGAATACCCGGATCAGTTCGAACCGATGTTTGGCTATAACGACGTGGACGGTGAGAGTTATACCGTGGTGGAAGAGTGGTGCTACGGCTATATGCGCGGCGTGGCGCTGACGGACTGGTCTGCCTTGCCGGAAGCCCTGAAGGCCGATCTTGATACGATTGCGCTACACGGGACGGAAGAGAACAGCGACAAGCTGGATGAACTGTCCGAAGAGGAGTACATCGCCAGCATCAAGAGCATCCAGCCTGCGGCGCTGCGCCTGTATAACTACTGGGCGAACAACCCGCAGCAGCCGGAAGCGAAGAAGCCGATTGTGAACGGCACGAAGGTCGGGCGTAACGATCCGTGTCCTTGCGGCAGTGGCAAGAAATTTAAGAGCTGCTGTTTGCACTGATCAATTTTTTATTAACTTAGGTGGATTTGTTTCGTTCACCTCCAGTCAGTAGAAAATAATACGATCTTAACCTGTGAACGAGATAAGGGGGCCACCGCGGCCCCCTTATCGATCCCCGCGGCCCCGCGGAAAATCGGTGCTTCGCACTGCGCTCACCTCACGACCGTTTGCCTGCGGTCGGCTCAACTCGACATCCTGTCTCGCTTCGCCTCTGGCCGCCATCCATGGCGTCCAGCCCTTGTCCCCCGGACTCCGGTTCGCCGATTTTAGCGGGGATGCAACACCCGTGCCCCATGCAGACGATGATGGAGGGAGCGGGAGTCCGGCTAAAATCGCCGAATCGTTTCCTGGAGGCCCGGGCGACGCGCATGGATGCGCGGCGATAGCCCCCTTAACACGTTCACCGCAGCGGACAAAACAGGTAGCAGAAGAATATTAGTGAACGGAATTATCCCCTGCGATTACATAGAAAATGGACTTGCCATTGAGATATACATTTCAACCCACTTCCGGCAGCATCCCGGCTGCAATCAACACCTGCACCAGAATAATCACCACCCCGCAGCCAAACACAACGCACAGCAGCGGTTTCCCCCCCGCCACGCGATACCCTTGCTGAGGATGTTGCTGACGGCTTTTCCATGCCAGCAGGGAAGGGAGGAGGAGGGCAAGGATCGAGAGCGCCACTCCCGCGTAGCCCAGCGCCATCACAAACCCGCGTGGATAAAACAGCGCGAACGCCAGCGGCGGCAGGAAGGTGATCGCCCCCGTCTGTAACCGTCCTGCGGCAGTATTGCGACGCTGGAACAGGTCGGCCAGATAATCAAACAGGCCAAGCGCCACGCCCAGGAACGAGGTTGCCAGCGCCAGGTCGGCAAACAGGTGTACCGCCAGCTCCACGTGCGGCGAGGTGACAACCTCACGCAGTGCCAGCAGAAAACCGTTCAGTCCAGCGTGTTGCGCCATCAGCCCAATAAAGGTTGAAGAGTCAATGCTGCCCAGCGTCACCAGCTGCCAGAAAATATAGGCGATCAGCGGGATCGCGCTGCCGATCACAAAGACGCGGCGCAGCTTGCGAATATCGCCGTTCATATAGCTGACGATGCTCGGCACGCTGCCGTGGAAGCCAAACGAGGTGAAAATGACCGGGATCGCGGAAAGCGCCAGCCCTTTTTCCAGCGGCAACGTCAGCAGGTTGACCTTATGCACGTGCGGCGCCAGCAGCACCAGCATGACAATCAGGAAAAGAATTTTGGCGCTGAACAGAAAACGGTTAAACAGATCAACCAGCGACGTCCCGACGCAGACCACGCTGCCGCCGATGAGCGCAAAGAAGATGGCGCCCGTCGCAGGGGTAATGTCAGAGCCAAACCAGTCGTTAACGCTGGAGGCGATCAATTCCCCGGCGCCGCTGATATAGGCGGCGGTCAGGGCGTACATCAGGAACATCATGCTAAAGCCGGTTAGCCACTGGCCGTAGCGTCCGAGATAGCGTGCCGCAAGCGAACCCAGACCGGTGTCGGCGGGTACGTGCTGGTAAACCTCAAGCAGCAACAGGGCGGTGTAACACATCAGCGCCCAGAGCGTGCCCAGCAGCAGCAGGGTCATGCCAAATCCCACGCCCGCGGCTGCCAGAGGCATTGCCAGCATTCCTGCGCCAATTGTCGTTCCGGCGACGATAAAAATACTTCCCAGAGTTCTGTTTTTCACGCTTTCCTCTACAACGCTTCTTAACCGCGACAAAATCTGCGGCGCAGAGTAAGGGAAAAGCCGTTACTCGTCAAATCACCGTTACAAGTGGTGTAAAAAATTATTTACGTATTAATGGCCCAGGCCTATGCCTACCTCATAAGGGCAATACTGCTGCGCGACATTCCGGCGTAACGTAAACAATAAATATAAATTATCAAATTAAGTGAGGGTCTTATGGCGGGGGAAAATCCCTTTACCGCGGCATGGAGCCGGGGTGGTAACCTGTTGTGCCATGGCCACTGGATAATCAGTTGGCAGAATCAGCCCCTGAACCTTCCCGAGTCCCGCCGCGAAAAGGATATGGGTACCTGGGGGATCTATTCGGTTATAGATCCTGAAGATGAGACCTTTGCACAAGGCTTACAGGAAGATGAGTGGATTATCGAGAATGTCGACTGGTTGACGGATATGTTCTACGAGAGGGGTATTCCGCTGGAGACGTCCAGCTACCGCTATTTTTACCAGGCCGTGAATCCCCAAGACTGGCGCTGTACCAGTTGTGCCGGGTGTATGTAAATTAACGCGGTACCGGAAACCGGCACCGCGCTGAAATTAATTCTGCGTATCAAGCGTGGAAAGTTCTTTATCAATAAAGTAAAGACCTTCACCGGATTTACCCACCAGCGATAATTTATCCAGCACGGATTTAAACAGCTTCTCTTCTTCATGCTGTTCGGCTACATACCACTGCAGGAAATTAAAGGTTGGATAATCCTGGCTGGTCATCGCGGCATGAACCAGTTCGTTAATTTTCTGCGTGATCAGCTGCTCGTGCTCGTAGGTGGCGCGGAACAGTTCATCGAGAGAATTATATTCAGCAAAAGGGGAAGCCACGGTTTCAATGCGCGGCAGGCTGCCGGTATCCGTCAGATAATCAAACAGACGCTGCATATGGGTCATCTCTTCCTGCGCGTGACGACGCAGAAACGCGGCCGCGCCTTCGAAACTGTGGTAGCTGCACCAGGCGCTCATCTGCTGGTAGAGCAGGGACGAAAACAGCTCAAGGTTCATTTGCGCGTTGAGCTTGTCGATCATTTCAGTTTTCAGCATGGTGACGCTCCGGGTTATTATTTCTGGTTCACAATGAGCGACACTATAATTTGTTATTTAATTATTTGCAAAACGTAAAATCTTTATTTTATTTATTAAAAATACGAATGGGAATAAAACGCATTGGCGATTTATTATTTATTAATGAGAATTGTTTTTGTTCGTAATGAAATAAACTGCCAGCACAGGCTGGCAGTCTGGATTAATACCACGGATTATTTGACTTAGGGTTCACGGCGTAACCCAGGCATTTATACTGGATAGTCACGCTCTCGTTCAGACACAACGAGCCGCTAATGAGGGTGCAGGTTTTGATGGGCTGACCATAGGCCGAGGCAGTGGCATACCCCATATTTTGACAGGCTTTTACCGCCGTGCCGTTGTTCACATACTCATCGGAATACGCATTTTGCAGCGCTGCCTGGCCGTAGTCGAGGCGGACGATGCCATTCGGCGCGTCGAGGCTGCTGACTTCAGCCTGGCGGTTAATACTGCACCCCGCGAGCAGCAGGAGTGTGCCGGCTACAATGACTCTTTTCATGGTTCGCTCTGAGTGGATGGAAATACGTTATCGTACCCGCAGATGCCCGCCGCAATGGCTGGAATAGCCGGACAATCTGCCCTCACTCTTCGCAACGGGTCAGAGGTGAACGCCATCAGGACACTTGCTGATTAAATTGTGATGTTTGTCACAAAAGTATTGATTTTTGTGATGGTGGTCATATTATAGGCACGTTGACAATAAAGTTATATAACAAGTTAATGGAGCATCATCGTGAAACTGCGCAAAATCCTGAAAAGTATGTGGGCCAATTACTGCCGCACCTTCAAAGACGTGCCGCCGGGCGCCATGTTCTGATAAAAAAACCTGCTTCGGCGGGTTTTTTTGTACCTGCAGGCGATGAAGGGAAGATGTCAGGGGGCGTGTTTTGGTACTATGGCGGCCTTTAAATAAGGAGAAAGCCCCCATGTCACAAAACCTGAGCGCCGATCAGGAACTGGTCTCTGACGTTGTCGCCTGCCAGCTGGTTATCAAACAAATCCTTGATGTTCTGGACGTGATTGCGCCGGTTGAAGTGCGCGAGAAGATGTCTACGCAGCTGAAAAACATCGACTTCGCCAGCCATCCTGCTGCCGCTGACCCGGTAACGCTTCGTGCGATCCAGAAAGCCATCGCGCTGATCGAGCTGCGATTCACGCCACAGGGTGAATCTCACTAAAGCAGGGAAATGGGCGACGGCATGTGTCGCCCTTTGATGTTGTCAGAAGAACGTCTGAACCAGCAGGTAGCTCGCCGCACAGGCGCAGCTCACCCCAATCAGCCCTGGCAAAATGAAGCTGTGGTTGATGATAAATTTCCCGATGCGGGTCGTGCCTGACCGGTCAAAGCCGATGCAGGCCAAATCGCTGGGATAGGTCGGCAGGACAAAATAACCGTATGATGCCGGGAAAAAGGCGATCAGCATTTTCGGATCGATGCCCAGCATCAGCCCCATCGGCGCAACCGCCGTCAGTGCCGCCGCCTGGCTGTTCACCAGTTTTGACACCAGAAACAGAACAATGGCATACGTCCACGGGTGGCTTTTCACCACGCCCTCCAGCGCCAGCTTTAACTCGTCGAGATGCGCCTGGAAAAAAGTATCGCTCATCCACGCCACGCCAAAGACCGAGAAGATCGCGACCATACCGGCCTTGAACACCGCGCCGTTAGAAATCGTGGAGGCATTGACCTTACAGACCATCAGCATCACGGCACCCGCAATTAACATCATCATCTGGATGACAAGGTTCATCGACAGGGCCGTCATTTTGCCTTTCAGTTCAAAGGCCGGACGCAGCTCAGGAAAGGCCCCCAGCAGAACGACCACGGCAATACCGGCAAAGAAAATCCACGTGGACCAGTAGGCCTGTTTTGGGAAACGCTGATTCATTAACGTCTCCGTTCCGCCATAGATAAATTCACGTTGTTTAGGATCGTTCAGCTTTGCCTGGAACTCCGTGTCGTCGGTCAAATCTTTCCCACGGCGTAAACTCCACAGGGCCGCAATGGCCACGCCGAAAAGCGAAGCGGGAACCGACACGGCAAGTATTTCCAGGATCCCCCACCCGTGACCGATCCCATGCTGGGCCGCCAGGATGGACACCAACGACACGACGGCAACCGAAACGGGGGAGGCCGTAATCGCCATCTGCGATGCTACCGATGCCACGGCCATGGGGCGCTCCGGGCGGATCCCTTTTTTCAGGGCGATATCCGCAATGATGGGGAACATGGTGTAGACCACATGGCCGGTGCCGCACAGAAAGGTCAGCATCCAGGTGGTAAACGGAGCGAGCAGGGTGATGTGCTGCGGGTGTTTGCGCAGCAGGCGTTCCGCAAACTGCATCATGACGTTGAGGCCCCCCGCCGTTTGCAGAGTAGCGGCACAACCAATCACCGCGAGAATGGTCAGCATGACGTCAACCGGGGGTTTACCCGGCTGAAGACCAAAGACGAAACATAAAATAAAAAGACCAATACCGCTGATTAACCCAAGCCCCATCCCGCCGAAACGCGTACCCGTCAGCAGGCAGAGGAGAATGACAACAAACTCAATGGTGATCATGATGCTCCCTCGTCAATGATTATGTAATTAAATAAATCATCACACGTTGTGTGGTTAATCATTGGGAGCCAGATCTGATTTGTTAAATTTCAGCAAAAGCAGAAGGTTGGAGAGGGGAAGGGGACCTGCTCCCCGGGACGGAAGCAGGCCAAAAACTCAGTGGTGCTGCACCGCTACAATGT
This sequence comes from Enterobacter sp. SGAir0187, assembly GCF_002952735.2. NCBI lineage: Bacteria > Pseudomonadati > Pseudomonadota > Gammaproteobacteria > Enterobacterales > Enterobacteriaceae > Enterobacter > Enterobacter sp. SGAir0187. Next base: position 4,403,771 of record NZ_CP025034.2, read on the forward strand.
CGAGCAGGTGACGGTCGGTCTGCTCAGGACATAAACCTGCCTGCTGCGCATTATGGATCTCATCCGCCAGCGTCTTCAGCAGCAGGCCATCCTGCTGCTGCTCTTTGTCCATATCGCGTAAGAATCTGAGCGTCGTAATATCCTGCTGCGCTTTGGCTTCATCAGCCAGTTTGCTGAGGGTGCTGCAGCGCTGTTCATACTCTTCAAGCGTCTTCTGAAACAGTTCTTCCAGGCAAGAATAGCTCTCGTTGATCCCATCAAGGGCTTTAACGACGGGATTTGCCCCTGAGGCCTTCAGGAAGTTAAAGACCCGCATCATATGGGTGACGTTACTTTGCGCCTGAGAGCGAAAGAAGGTGGCAGACCCCGTGAGACTGTTCTCAGCGCACCACGCACTTAAGTGCAGGTGCAGGTTGGAGGCATAGAACTCAAGGTTCATCTGCGCGTTAAGTTTTTGCATCATCGTTTGGGTAGCCATACTCATATCCTTATTGACGGTGGGACGTGATGTCCGTTGCTTAACCTGAGCGCCAGGCAAATACGAAGAAAAGAGCAGAAATACGCTTTCTGCAGTAAACGAAGTCGACCGAAATTCACTTCCTGTGTTCGATATAAATAAGCATACCCTTGTCTGTGGTCTAAGAAAACTCTTAAATAGGCTGTGTTTACCATACATTACAAACTTTAATATAGTACAGAAATACAATTAGCTCGCCATCAATTTCCCTCTCATTAATCCATTGATAATTAATGATTTTTAACGAAGAGATATACTGTTACTCTTTTGGGGATATTAAGCCGGAATAATGCTCCGTAAAAGAGTGAATTACGGGTTAATTATTTCTAATATATGATGCATTAATAAAATTGCGCTAAATCAAATTCTACGAAATAAATAACGCTCCGGACGTGCTGCGTTTTTGATGAAAAACATGCTGCAGCGTTCTGACGTCTGGCGTCCTCACGCCTGTTAAAAGGCATCAGGGATATCTTAGCTAATCTTATGGATAATCCTGCTTACCTTCATTTCATTTGTCTGACAAATACTGCCTTTTTTATGTCATTTTTCGCTGAATTTATGTACGCAATTACTGTAATTCTGCGGTGTGATGGGGCTCTCTTATGGATGATTAATTTCCCGCTAAAACTATCACCAGCAATAACGCTTATGACGAGGTAAGCGCTAATGCCTTGTTTTAAGTCCGATTAAATAAGAAGCACGCATATATTCCCTACAGAAAAGAACGCTAAAGCTGGAGTTTACCATGCACAAATTTACTAAAGCGCTGGCGGCCATCGGTCTGGCTGCCGTTATGTCACAATCCGCTATTGCTGAGAATTTAAAACTCGGCTTTTTGGTAAAACAGCCTGAAGAGCCCTGGTTCCAGACGGAGTGGAAATTCGCCGATAAGGCCGGGAAAGACTTAGGTTTTGAAGTGATTAAAATCGCCGTGCCTGACGGTGAGAAAACCCTGAACGCCATCGACAGCCTGGCGGCCAGCGGCGCGAAAGGTTTTGTGATCTGCACGCCGGATCCAAAGCTGGGCTCGGCCATCGCGGCCAAGGCCCGGGGCTATGACATGAAGGTCATCGCCGTTGACGATCAGTTCGTTAACGCCAAAGGCAAACCGATGGACAGCGTTCCGCTGGTGATGATGGCGGCCACCAAAATCGGTGAGCGTCAGGGCCAGGAACTCTATAAAGAGATGCAAAAACGCGGCTGGGATGTCAAAGAGACCGCGGTAATGGCCATCACTGCGGATGAGCTGGACACGGCACGTCGTCGTACGACCGGGTCAATGGACGCGCTGAAAGCAGCCGGCTTCCCGGAAAAACAGATCTATAAAGTCCCAACCAAATCCAACGATATCCCGGGCGCATTCGACGCCGCGAACTCAATGCTGGTGCAGCATCCAGAAGTCAAACACTGGCTGGTGGTCGGCATGAACGACAACACCGTGCTGGGCGGGGTGCGCGCGACGGAAGGTCAGGGCTTCAAAGCGCCTGACGTGATCGGGATTGGCATCAACGGCGTTGACGCCGTCAGCGAGCTCTCCAAAGCGCAGGCAACCGGCTTCTACGGCTCACTGCTGCCAAGCCCGGACGTTCACGGCTACAAATCCAGCGAGATGCTCTACAACTGGGTCACCAAAGGGGCTGAGCCGCCCAAATTTACCGAAGTGACCGACGTGGTGCTGATTACCCGCGACAACTTCAAAGAGGAGCTGGCGAAAAAAGGACTGGGCGGGAAGTAATACGCGGTGATTGTGCCCCTCACGCATCGTGAGGGGCCTGACGTACACACTACAGGAATCACGGAGACGTTATGCGACAGTCTGATCCGTATCTCTCTTTTCGCGGCATCGGGAAAACCTTCCCCGGTGTTAACGCGCTGACGGATATCAGTTTCGACTGCTATGCCGGCCAGGTCCACGCCCTGATGGGGGAAAACGGTGCGGGAAAATCGACGCTGCTGAAAATCCTCAGCGGCAACTACTCGCCCACGACCGGCACGCTGGCGATCCGCGGCGAAGAGGTCGCTTTTGCCGATACCACTGCGGCGCTCAATGCCGGGGTAGCCATTATCTATCAGGAGCTACACCTCATCCCTGAGATGACCGTGGCGGAAAACATCTATCTAGGACAGCTCCCGCACAAAGGCGGCGTGGTGAATCGTTCGCTACTTAATTATGAAGCGGGGCTGCAGCTTAAACACCTGGGTCTGGATGTCGATCCCCAGACGCCGCTGAAATATCTCTCCATCGGCCAGTGGCAGATGGTTGAAATTGCCAAGGCGCTGGCGCGTAACGCCAGAATAATTGCCTTCGATGAACCCACCAGTTCGCTCTCGAAGCGCGAAATCGAAAATCTGTTCCGCGTGATCCGCGAATTGCGTCAGGAAGGTCGTACGATTCTGTACGTTTCGCACCGCATGGAAGAGATATTTGCCCTGAGCGATGCCATCACCGTGTTTAAAGATGGACGCTATGTGCGCACCTTTACCGACATGGCGCAGGTGAACCATGACCAGCTTGTCCAGGCGATGGTCGGACGCGATCTGGGTGATATCTATCACTGGCAGCCGCGCCAGTACGGCCCGGAACGCCTGCGCCTGGATAGCGTAAAAGCGCCGGGCGTCAGAACGCCGATTTCGTTATCCGTACGCAGCGGTGAAATCGTCGGCCTGTTTGGTCTGGTAGGCGCGGGGCGTAGCGAGTTGATGAAAGGTCTGTTCGGCGGTACCCGTATTACCGATGGGCAGGTCTCCATTGACGGCGAGCGGATAGATATTCAGAAACCGGCCCACGCGATCAGGGCGGGGATGATGCTCTGTCCGGAAGACCGGAAAGCGGAGGGCATTATTCCGGTGCACTCGGTGCGCGACAATATCAATATTTCCGCCCGGCGTAAGTTTATTCGCGCCGGTTACCTGATAAACGATAGCTGGGAGTCGAGTAATGCCGATCACCATATTCGCTCGCTGAATATCAAAACGCCGGGTCCGGAACAGCTGATCATGAATCTGTCAGGCGGAAACCAGCAGAAGGCTATTCTGGGCCGCTGGCTGTCAGAGGATATGAAGGTCATCTTACTGGATGAGCCGACGCGCGGTATCGACGTGGGGGCAAAACACGAGATTTATAACGTGATCTATGAGCTGGCAAAACGCGGCGTGGCGGTGCTTTTCGCCTCCAGCGATCTGCCGGAGGTGCTTGGCGTGGCCGACCGCATTGTGGTGATGCGTGAAGGCGAAATTGCCGGCGAATTACTTCATGAACAGGCGAATGAACAACAGGCGTTGAACCTCGCCATGCCTAAAGTTAGCCAGGCCGTCGCCTGAGTAAGGAGTTAATGATGTCCTCTGTTACTACATCCGGAGTGCCGAAGTCGAAGTCGGCGTTGAGCGTTGGGCGTATCTGGGATCAGTACGGCATGCTGGTGGTCTTTGCCGCACTGTTCGTCGCCTGCGCGATCTTTGTTCCCAATTTTGCCACCTTCATCAATATGAAGGGGCTGGGTCTCGCCATCTCCATGTCCGGGATGGTGGCCTGCGGGATGCTATTCTGCCTGGCCTCCGGCGATTTTGACCTGTCGGTAGCGTCGGTGATTGCCTGCGCAGGCGTCACGACGGCCGTAGTGATCAACATGACGGAGAGCCTGTGGATTGGCGTCCTTGCCGGTCTGTTACTCGGCGTCATCAGCGGTCTGGTGAACGGTTTTGTCATCGCGCGCCTGAAGATTAACGCCCTGATCACGACGCTTGCGACAATGCAAATTGTCCGCGGGCTGGCCTATATCATCTCCGACGGTAAAGCGGTGGGGATTGAAGACGAACGCTTCTTCACGCTGGGGTACGCTAACTGGCTGGGTCTGCCCGCGCCTATCTGGCTGACGGTGGCCTGCCTGATCCTGTTCGGCTTCCTGCTTAACCGGACCACCTTTGGCCGTAATACGCTGGCGATTGGCGGTAATGAAGAGGCCGCACGGCTGGCTGGGGTACCGGTGGTGCGCACCAAGATTATTATCTTTGTGCTTTCAGGACTGGTTTCTGCCGCGGCGGGGATTATTCTGGCGTCTCGTATGACCAGCGGCCAGCCAATGACCTCTATCGGTTATGAGCTGATCGTCATTTCGGCCTGCGTGTTAGGGGGCGTTTCCCTCAAGGGCGGCATCGGAAAAATCTCATATGTGGTGGCCGGTATCCTGATTTTAGGGACGGTAGAGAACGCCATGAACCTGCTGAATATTTCGCCGTTCTCGCAGTACGTGGTACGTGGTCTGATCCTGCTGGCAGCGGTGATTTTCGACCGTTACAAGCAAAAAGCGAAGCGTACCGTGTAACCGTTTGGCACCTCTTTTATTGCTCAACTTATAACCATAGTTGACCCCTTAACCGCCCCGCCAGTTTTACTGGCGGGGCGGTTGTCAAATGGCGAGCGACGTCACACTGTCTATACTTACATGGCTATGAAAGAGGTAAAGGCGTTTGCCTCTCGTCAACCGTAAGGAGGAAAAGGGTGGCTGACTTGTTAACCGCACCGCCTGTACTGCCCGGACACTATGCTTTCTTTTTTGATCTCGACGGCACGCTCGCCGGGATAAAACCGCACCCCGATCAGGTGTCTATTCCGGAGGCGGTGTTACAGGATTTGCATCAGCTCTCGCTCATGAATGAGGGAGCACTGGCATTGATATCAGGGCGCTCAATGGCCGAGCTGGATCTGCTCGCCAGTCCATACCACTTTCCGCTGGCCGGTGTACACGGAGCGGAGCGCCGCGACATCCATGATCAAACGCATATCGTTTCACTCCCCGACGCACTCACGCAAACGCTCCAGAAGCAGCTCTCTGCTGCGCTGACAGACCTGCCCGGCACCGAGCTGGAAGCCAAAGGCATGGCCTTTGCCCTGCATTATCGCCAGGCGCCGCAGCATGAAGCTGCCGTGCTTGCGCTTGCGCAGGCGGTTGCGGATGCCCATCCACAGCTGGCGCTGCAGCCGGGCAAATGCGTGGTGGAGTTAAAACCAAAGGGGATTAATAAAGGCGCAGCCATCGCCGCATTTATGGCGGAGGCACCTTTTAAGGGCCGGACGCCTGTTTTCTTTGGGGATGACCTGACCGACGAGGCCGGGTTCCGTGTGGTTAATCAGGCCCGAGGGATCGCCGTTAAGGTAGGGCCTGGTGACACTGTCGCCGAATGGCGGCTGGCGGATGTCGCCAGCGTCTGGCAGTGGGTATCTGATATCGCTAACCAGCAACAACAACAAATAGCGCAAAACAAAGGGGGAAACCATTATGGGTCGCTTAGTCGTCGTCTCTAACCGAATCGCACCGCCTGATGATAAAAAAGCCAGTGCGGGTGGCCTGGCGGTAGGGGTGTTAGGTGCCTTGAAAGCCGCTGGCGGGCTGTGGTTTGGCTGGAGCGGAGAAATCAGTGAAGAAGAGAAACCGCTCAAAAAAGTGACGCGCGGGAACATCACGTGGGCATCGTTTGCGCTGAAAGAGAAAGACTACGACGAGTATTACTCGCAGTTCTCGAATGCCGTCCTGTGGCCGGCGTTTCACTATCGTCTTGACCTGGTCAAATTCCAGCGTGAATCCTTCGAAGGCTACGCGCGCGTGAATGCGCTGCTGGCGGATAAACTGCTGCCTTTAATAGAAGAAGACGATATTTTATGGATCCACGATTATCACCTGCTGCCGTTCGCCAGAGAACTGCGAAAGAGGGGAGTAAATAACCGGATTGGCTTCTTCCTGCACATCCCGTTCCCGACGCCGGAAATTTTTACCGCGCTGCCGCCGCATGAAGAGCTGCTGGAGGCGCTGTGCGACTACGATTTGCTGGGCTTCCAGACGGAAAATGACCGACTGGCATTCCTTGACTCCGTATCAGGGAAAGCGCGTCTGGTGACCAAAGGCGGGAAAACCCATACGGCGTGGGGAAAAACGTTCCACACCGAAGTGTATCCAATAGGGATTGAACCTGACGAAATCGCGGAGCAGGCCTCTGGTCCGCTGCCGCCAAAGCTGGCGCAGCTTAAGAATGAACTCAAGCACGTGAAAAATATTTTCTCAGTCGAGCGTCTTGATTATTCAAAAGGGCTGCCGGAGCGCTTCCTGGCATATGAAACGCTGCTGGATAAATATCCGGAGCATCACGGTAAAATCCGTTATACCCAGATTGCGCCGACGTCGCGCGGTGAGGTTCAGGCCTATCAGGACATTCGCCATCAGCTGGAGACAGAAGCAGGGCGGATTAATGGACGCTACGGGCAGCTGGGCTGGACGCCGCTGTTTTATCTGAACCAGCACTTCGACCGTAAGATCCTGATGAAGGTCTTCCGCTACGCGGACGTCGGCCTGGTGACGCCGCTGCGCGACGGGATGAACCTGGTCGCGAAAGAATACGTGGCGGCGCAGGACCCCGCCGATCCGGGTGTGCTGGTGCTCTCCCAGTTTGCCGGGGCCGCAAATGAGCTTACCTCGGCGCTGATTGTGAACCCTTACGATCGCGATGACGTGGCTAACGCCCTGAACCGCGCGCTGACCATGCCGCTCACGGAGCGTATTTCCCGCCATGCTGAAATGATGGAGACGATCCGGAAAAACGATATTAACCACTGGCAGGCGCGTTTTATTCAGGATCTCCGCGATATCGCCCCACAAAGCCATGAAGGCGATTTACAAAAAAAGATCGCAACCTTCCCTAAACTTGCCTGATATTTCCCTGGGGGGGCTTAACGCCCCCCAAACGGCACTAACAGCACATCAACCTGGCTTGACGCGACAATAGATTTCGCCGCGCAGGCTGCGCGTGAGAAAAAGCTGTGGTTGTGATTTCCGCATATTACTAAATCAATATTCTGTTTACGACACATGTCGAGAATATGGGCGTTCAGCTCCCCGGTCGCAATAACGGTCTCATAAACAGGATAATGTGCCTTTTCTACCAGTTCGTGCAGGAATTGCTGCGTTTCCTCCTGAAGTACCTCACGAATATCCTCCAGCATAGGGGCAGCCAGCTGATTATACATCTCCGGTTCGGCCGCAAGCGTGATGAGGCTGATGCGGGCATTGTGGGGTCTGGCAATGGACACCGCCCGGGCGACGAGTTGATGGCTTTCTGGGGAAACGGCAACAGAAACAAGTAGATGGGAGTAACTCATGGCGCACTCCTTGAGTGTCTGACTGACAGCGTTTGATCACCTTTACCGCGATTTTCCGGGTTCTGCAAGGGCTGATTACGACATTAGTGTGAAGCTTATCATAATTATTCATTAATTATTCTTATAAGAAGAATAACTGAAAAATGCGCCTAAATGAAAAAAATTAACAACTTAACGTAAATCACACAATTTTATGCCTTGACTGTTGAATCGTTTTGATACGTTACAAAATCATTTCGAATGATCACGCCCTGAAACATCTTTTTTGGGCTGCCTGCATAACTCTATGTTTTTTCACAGTAAGAAAAATGTTTCCCAAAGGGGTAATTGATGTAAATGTTTCCGCGCCACGCTCCCCGATGGAAAAGCACATTGCATGCCAGTTCTGATCCCCCTTCTGCATGAGTATTCGTCAATTAAGAATACAAAACAGTGTCGATTGGTTAATAAATGAACAAATTACAAGTCATACTGATGGATTTATGGGTCATATTCACTTAAATTGTGTGACGTAGATCACATTTTTTTTAAATTTGAGGATGGCTGGATTGTATGTGTCAAAACTGACGAGTAGAGTTTGCGTCGAATTAGGAAAAATCTTAGTTATTTGTAAGAAATGATAAAACATGTAAGAGACGCATTTGCGTTTCCTCTCTTACGCGTTTCGATGAATACAAACCTAAATTCAACTATGCATTTAGCCTTTTCTTTTTTATACCGGGTGATTTCCCGGCGACATCACGGGGTGCGGTCTTTCCGCATAAAAATAATAGTTGGTTATTCGGGATGGGAACAATGCATACATCCGAGTTGCTAAAACATATCTATGACATCAATTTGTCGTATTTACTGCTCGCGCAGCGTTTGATTAGTCAGGACAAGGCGTCCGCGATGTTTCGTCTGGGTATTAACGAAGAAATGGCAACCATGCTGGGTGGTTTAACCCTCCCGCAGATGGTTAAACTGGCTGAAACGAATCAACTGGTTTGCCAGTTCCGTTTCGATGACTCTCAGACTATAACGCGTCTGACGCAGGAGTCCCGTGTAGACGATCTTCAACAGATCCATACCGGTATTCTTCTTTCCACTCGCTTGCTTAACGAAATCAGCCAGCCTGATGACGTAGCCCGTAAGAAAAGGGCCTAGCAATGAGCGAGAAAAGCATTGTTCAGGAAGCGCGTGACATACAGTTGGCCATGGAGTTGATTACACTGGGTGCTCGTTTACAAATGCTGGAAAGCGAGACGCAGTTGAGCCGTGGCCGTCTGATCAAACTGTACAAAGAGTTACGTGGTAGTCCCCCGCCGAAAGGCATGCTGCCGTTTTCTACCGACTGGTTTATGACGTGGGAGCAGAATATTCATGCTTCCATGTTCTGTAATGCCTGGCAGTATCTTCTCAAAACCGGTTTGTGTAGCGGCGTTGACGCCGTGATCAAAGCCTACAAACTTTACCTTGAACAATGCCCACAGCAGGAAGAAGGCCCTCTGCTGGCGCTGACCCGCGCATGGACGCTGGTGCGTTTTGTTGAGAGCGGAATGCTTGAGCTGTCGCGCTGCAACTGCTGCAACGGCAATTTTATTACCCATGCTCATCAGCCTGCAGGCAGCTTCGCCTGTAGTTTATGTCAGCCTCCATCCCGCGCAGTAAAAAGACGTAAACTTTCCCGGGATGCTGCCGATATTATTCCACAACTGCTGGATGAACAGATCGAACAAGCTGTTTAACCCGAACGTGTGGGAAAGATTCCAGCAGCGGTAAGCGATTACCGCTGCTTTTTTTTACCCCGTAAACGGTCAACGCTGCGAGCTGGACGTCCTTGCCATAGTCACTAGCGGAAGGATGATGTCGTGCTTATCTTATTAGGTTACCTGGTAGTTCTCGGTACAGTTTTCGGCGGTTACATGATGACCGGCGGGCACCTTGGAGCACTCTATCAACCGGCTGAACTTATTATCATCGGCGGCGCAGGGGTAGGGGCTTTTATCGTTGGTAACAACGGTAAATCGATCAAGGGCACGCTGAAAGCAATTCCATTGCTGTTCCGTCGCTCGAAATACACCAAAAGCATGTATATGGATCTGCTGGCACTGCTCTATCGCCTGATGGCGAAGTCGCGTCAGCAGGGCATGTTCTCGCTTGAGCGGGATATTGAAAACCCGAAAGAGAGCGAAATTTTTGCCAGCTATCCGCGCATTCTTGCTGATGCCATGATGCTGGATTTCATCGTCGACTATCTGCGCCTTATCATCAGCGGCAACATGAATACCTTCGAAATCGAAGCGCTGATGGATGAAGAAATTGAAACCCATGAAAGCGAATCGGAAGTACCGGCCAACAGCCTGGCGCTGGTCGGCGACTCGCTTCCGGCATTCGGTATCGTTGCCGCGGTCATGGGGGTGGTTCACGCGCTGGCCTCAGCAGACCGTCCGGCAGCGGAGCTCGGTGCGCTGATTGCCCATGCGATGGTGGGAACCTTCCTCGGTATTTTGCTGGCGTATGGCTTTATCTCTCCGCTGGCCAGCGTACTGCGCCAGAAGAGCGCGGAAACCACCAAAATGATGCAGTGCGTGAAGATCACGCTGCTCTCTAACCTCAACGGTTATGCGCCACCGATCGCGGTTGAGTTTGGCCGTAAAACGCTTTACTCCAGCGAGCGTCCGTCGTTTATCGAGCTTGAAGAACACGTGCGTGCGGTGAAAAACCCAAACCAACAGACGACAACTGAGGACGCATGAAAAACCAGTCCCATCCGATCGTCATCGTAAAAAAACGCAAGCACAAGGGCGGTGGGCATGGCGCGCACGGCTCGTGGAAAATCGCGTACGCCGATTTTATGACCGCAATGATGGCGTTCTTTCTGGTGATGTGGCTGATCTCCATCTCCAGCCCAAAAGAACTGATCCAGATTGCCGAATATTTCCGAACGCCGCTGGCAACGGCGGTGGCTGGCGGACCGCGTATCTCTAACAGCGAAAGCCCGATCCCGGGCGGCGGCGATGATTACACCCAGCAGAAGGGTGAGGTGAAAAAAGAGCCGAACATCGACGAGCTGAAACGAAAGATGGAACAGGCGCGCCTGAAAAAACTGCGTGGCGATCTCGATCAGCTGATTGAAGCGGATCCGAAGCTGCGCGCGCTGCGACCGCATCTGAAGATTGACCTGGTGCAGGAAGGGCTGCGTATCCAGATTATCGACAGCCAGAACCGCCCGATGTTTAAAACCGGGAGTGCGGAAGTCGAACCGTACATGCGCGATATTCTCCGTGCCATTGCACCGGTGCTGAACGGCATTCCTAACCGAATCAGCCTGTCAGGCCACACGGATGATTTCCCGTACGCCAGTGGGGAGAAGGGATACAGCAACTGGGAACTTTCTGCCGACCGTGCCAACGCCTCGCGCCGCGAGCTGGTGGCAGGTGGGCTTGATGATGGCAAGGTACTGCGCGTAGTCGGCATGGCCGCAACCATGCGCGTTTCCGACCGCGGGCCGGATGATGCCATCAACCGTCGTATCAGTCTTTTAGTGCTGAACCAGCAGGCGGAGCAGGCCATCCTGCATGAAAACGCCGAAAGTCAGAATGAGTCACTGGACGATTTAAAACAGCCTGGGGCCGTTCCTTCGGCTGCCGTTCCAACATCGCCACCAGCCAATCCGAGGTGATAGCGTGAGCATGGATATTAGCGATTTTTACCAGACATTCTTTGATGAAGCCGACGAATTGTTGGCCGATATGGAGCAACACTTGCTCGATTTGGTGCCCGAAGCACCGGATTCTGAGCAGCTCAATGCCATCTTCCGTGCGGCGCATTCCATTAAAGGCGGAGCCGGAACGTTTGGATTTACCATCCTGCAGGAAACGACCCATTTAATGGAAAACCTGCTTGATGAAGCACGACGCGGTGAGATGCAGCTCAATACCGACATTATCAACCTGTTTTTGGAAACCAAAGATATTATGCAGGAACAGCTCGACGCCTATAAAAGTTCGGCAGAGCCTGATGCCGCCAGCTTTGAATACATCTGCAATGCGCTGCGCCAGCTCGCCCTGGAAGCAAAAGGTGAGGTCGTTACAGCCGTTGTCCCTGCGGCGAAACTGAGCGTTGTCGATGCGGTTGCTGCCGACGAGGCTGCGCCAGCCGCTGCACAAGCGAGCAAACTGCGCGTTGTGCTGTCTCGCCTGAAAGAGAATGAAGTTAACCTGCTGGAAGAAGAGCTGGGTAACCTGGCGAAATTAAGCAACGTAGTAAAAGGCAAAGACAGCCTGGCCGCGACGCTTGATGACGGTATTGGCCAGGACGATATCGTGGCGGTGCTGTGCTTTGTGATTGAAGCCGATCAAATCGCCTTCGAAACCGAAACTGTCGCAGTTGACGCCCCTGCGGCTGCGGAAGAGGTGGCTGTTGTCGCCCAGGCCGCCGCACCGGCTGTGGCCCCTGCGGCCCCGGCGCTGAAGGCGGTGCCAAAAGAAGCTGCTGCACCGGGCCGTGGTGAAAAACCTGCCGCGCGCTCCAGCGAGTCGACCAGCATCCGTGTTGCCGTTGAGAAGGTTGACCAGTTGATTAACCTGGTGGGCGAACTGGTGATCACCCAGTCGATGCTGGCGCAACGTTCAAACGAACTCGACCCGGTCACCCACGGGGATTTGATCACCAGCATGGGTCAGCTGCAGCGTAACGCCCGCGACCTGCAGGAATCGGTGATGTCCATCCGTATGATGCCGATGGAATATGTCTTCAGCCGCTTCCCGCGTCTGGTCCGCGACCTTGCCAGCAAGCTGAATAAACAGATTGAACTGACCCTGATGGGCAGCTCAACCGAACTGGATAAGAGCCTGATCGAGCGCATCATTGACCCGTTAACGCACCTGGTGCGTAACAGTCTCGACCACGGCATCGAACTGCCGGAAAACCGCATTGCCGCCGGGAAATCGCCGGTCGGCAACCTGATTCTCTCTGCGGAACACCAGGGCGGGAACATTTGTATCGAAGTGACCGATGACGGCGCAGGTCTGAACCGCGAGCGCATCCTCGCAAAAGCGATTTCGCAGGGGATGGCGGTCAATGAAAACATGACCGACGAAGAAGTGGGCATGCTGATCTTCGCGCCGGGCTTCTCTACCGCAGAGCAGGTGACCGACGTCTCCGGGCGCGGCGTGGGCATGGACGTGGTGAAACGTAACATCCAGGAGATGGGCGGCCACGTTGAAATCCAGTCTAAACAGGGTTCCGGCACCACCATTCGCATCCTGCTGCCGCTGACGCTGGCGATCCTCGACGGCATGTCCGTCAAGGTGGCGGACGAAGTCTTTATCCTGCCGCTGAACGCGGTGATGGAATCCCTGCAGCCGCGTGAGGAAGATCTGCATCCGCTGGCGGGCGGCGAGCGCGTGCTCGAGGTTCGCGGTGAGTACCTGCCGCTGGTGGAACTGTGGAAAGTGTTCGAAGTGGACGGGGCAAAGACCGAGGCCACGCAGGGTATCGTGGTGATCCTGCAAAGCGCGGGCCGCCGCTATGCGCTGCTGGTCGATCAGCTGATTGGCCAGCACCAGGTGGTGGTGAAGAACCTCGAAAGCAACTACCGCAAAGTGCCGGGTATTTCTGCCGCCACCATTCTGGGTGATGGTAGCGTGGCGCTGATCGTCGACGTGTCGGCGCTTCAGGGATTAAATCGTGAACAACGTGTGGCGTACACAGCCGCCTGATTAAGTAGAAGGTAATAACATGACCGGTATGAGTAATGTAACGAAACTGGCGGGCGAGCCATCAGGACAGGAATTTCTGGTATTCACTTTAGGCGATGAAGAGTATGGCATCGATATCCTGAAAGTGCAGGAAATCCGTGGTTACGACCAGGTTACCCGCATCGCTAACACGCCTGCGTTTATTAAAGGTGTTACCAACCTGCGTGGCGTCATTGTGCCCATCGTGGACCTGCGCGTGAAGTTCAGCCAGGGCGACGTTGACTACAACGACAACACAGTGGTGATCGTTCTGAACCTGGGGCAGCGCGTGGTGGGTATCGTGGTGGATGGCGTGTCTGACGTGCTTTCCCTGACCTCTGACCAGATTCGTCCTGCGCCGGAGTTTGCGGTCACGCTGTCGACCGAATATCTGACCGGTCTGGGCGCGCTCGGCGAGCGTATGCTGATTCTGGTGAACATTGAGAAGCTGCTGAACAGCGATGAGATGGCGCTGCTGGATATCGCCGCGAGTCACGTAGCGTAGGTAAATGCAAAACGGCAACCCAGGTTGCCGTTTTTTGTGTTTGCTCCCTCTCCCTGTGGGAGAGGGTTGGGGTGAGGGCATCAGGCCTCACCCTTTTTTCATACCCTTACGCTTCCTGCTTTACCAGCTCAGCGTCCACTTCCCGCGCACCTTCATTCTGTGACAGCATCGCGGTCGCAATACCATTCCCCAACACGTTAATCGCGGAACGGCCCATATCCAGGAAGTGGTCGATCCCCATCAGCAGCAAAATTCCGGCGACCGGGATGTTGAAACTTGGGATCGTCGCGGCCAGCACCACCAGCGAGGAGCGCGGTACGCCCGCAATCCCTTTTGAGGCCAGCATCAGGGTCAGCATCAGCACCGTCACTTCAGAGAAGCTCAGGTGAATGTTGTACGCCTGAGCGATAAACATCGAGGCGAAAGAGCAGTACACCATCGACCCCACCAGGTTGAAGGAATAGCCAATCGGCAGCACGAAAGAGGCGATGTTGCGCGAGCAGCCAAAACGCTCCAGCTGCTCCAGCGTTTTAGGGTAGGCCGCTTCAGAACTGCTGGTGGTAAACGCCACCAGAACTGGATCTTTCAGCATGCTGACCAGGCGGAACACCTCTTTTTTCAGCACCATGTAACCCACGGCCAGCAGCACCATGCAGGTGAGAAGAATGGCAACATAGTAGCCGCCAATAAAGGAGGCATAGTTCAACAGAATGCCCAGACCCTGCGTGGCGATAACGGATGAGATTGCCGCGAAAATGGCCAGCGGCGCAACGTACATCACATAACCCGTGACCTTCAGCATGATATGGGAAACCACGTCCAGCGCAGCCACCAGTGGGGCATTGAATTTCTGCCCCAGCGACGCGCCGCCAATGCCGAAGAACATGGAGAACACCACAATCTGCAGGATCTCATTGTTCGACATCGCCCCCGCGATGCTGGTTGGAATGGTGTGTGACAGGAACGCTTTTAGCGTCATGCCCCCCACGGCCAGACCGGTATCCACCGCTTCGGTCGGGACGGTCAGGTTCAGTCCGCTGCCCGGATGCTCCAGCGTGACGATAAAAAGGCCGACCAGAATTGAGAGCACGGATGAGCTGATAAACCATACCATCGCTTTGCCGCCCACGCGGCCAATGGTGGAGGTTTCGCCCAGTTTCATAATGCCGACGGTGAGCGTACTGAAGACCAGCGGTGCAATGACCATTTTGATCAGTCGCAGGAAAATATCGGTCAGAAGGGTAATATTATCCGACCAGGCTTTGATGGCATCCGCAGATGCATATTCATGAATTGCTGCCCCTGAAAGAATACCCGCCAGCATGAATATCACGATGAAGAGTGTGAGTTTGTTTGCACTTGCCACGAAAAAAGACCCTCTATGCGCTTCAGATGTAGCCCGCGGCGATACATATAAATTTTTTATTACGACGCGGGAAATTATTCGGCACATAAATTGACGCAAAGCGTAGGGGGATACAACTCCTTTTTAAGTTTTATTAATTTTGTTGTTATTGCTATGACGATATATTGTGATCTGTATCACATTTTAATGGATATATTCTCAGGGAATAAATTAAAAAAGCGGGAAAAATGATTTTAACTGCATGTTATTTAAGGAAATAAGAAGTCAATAAGACAAAGTGCTTATGCGTTAAGGGGCAGGTGGTCGAAGCGATATCCGTAAACTAAATTCTCAATAACCCCCCTCAGAGGAACATTAAGCGGGGCTAACATCTTGAACGAAATAAATAAAATGTGGCAAGGGAACGGAGACGTCTTCTGGAGGGTGGTAAATGAAAAGAAAACTCCTTTTGATCTGCGCAGGCACCTTACTGACTGCGACAACGGTCCATCAGGCACTGGCCGTCACCAGTAGCGGCACCATCGGCGCGACGCTGACACTGACGAATGGCTGCCTGATAAACGGATCGCCCACGCAAAACGGCATTAACTTCGGGACGCTGGATTTCGGCACCCATCCCGCAACGTTTTCTACTCTGACCACGCAACTCACCGGTGCCAGCGGCGGAAACACCTTCACCATTCAGTGCACGACCGCCAGCTATACGGTGGCGATCACCGGCAACACCAACTCCACAGCCCCCGGTACCGTTGTCGGCACTCCGGGAACACCTGCGCGCTATCTGGTTAACACCGCCAATGCGGCACAGGGTGTGGCGTACAGCCTGTACAGCGACAGCGGGTTTAACAGCGTGATTGCCAATAACACCGCGTTGCAGGCCGCCTCTACGGCCGGAGGGGTGGACAGTTACACCCTCTATGGACGTATTACCGGCGGCGGTAACAGCGTGACGGTCGTCCCGGGCACCTACACCGACACGATTAACGTCAGCGTCACCTATTAGTCCTGCACCGCCATGAAGGCAACTCTTACTGGTCTGCGCATATGCGCAGAGGGACACGTGCAGCCTTTTTTCGCGCTGATCGTCGGATTGCTGATGACGCCCGCGGCGGAGGCGGTGACATCACAGTCCTTTAAGGTCAGCGCGACCATCGTCCCGGGATGTGTAGTGACCACCGGCAGCGGAGGGCTTCTCGGGACGCTGGATTTTGGCACCCATAACGGCGTCGAGAGCGCACCGGTCAGCACCAGTTTTGTGCCAAACGGGGCCTTATCTATCGCCTGCACGCCAGGCGTGGCGCTGAGCATGAGCATTAATGGCGGCCAGAATTATTCAACCGTTCGCCGCATGAAGCGCTCGAACGGCGCCGACGTCGTGGGATACCGGCTTTACAGCAGCAGCTCGCTGGCCGCGAACAGCGAGATTGGCGTCAACCAGGCGATACCGGTGACCTATAGCAACAGCAATAACATCGCGCTGCCGCTTTTTGGCGTGGCGCTACTGACCGGATTTAGCCCGGCAGGAACGTATTCCGATCAGCTCACCGTGACCTTGTCATGGTAATAAAGGGAGAGTGTTGATGAAGCCAGTTTTCAGACCTGTTTGTCTGGCGGGCGCGTTGGGAATGGCTGTGGCAACCGGTCAGGCGCAGGCGGCAGCCACCATTCTGCTCTGGCCGATCGACCCGTGGCTTGCGGCAGACGCCAACGCCACGGAACTGTGGATCCAGAACCAGGGAAACAGCGCCACAACGATGCAGGTGCGCATTGTGCGCTGGAAACAGGAGGACGGACACGAGCGCTACACCGCACAGCAGGATGTGGTCGCCAGCCCGCCCATCGTCACGATTGGCACAGGCAGCAAGCAGCTTATCCGCCTTATTAAGCAGGCGCCCGTTCCCGCGGGCATCGAACAAGCCTACCGCATTATCGTGGATGAAATTCCTCAGCCTGATGCCAAAGCAGAACCCACCATCGGCCTCAAATTGCAGATGCGTTACTCCATTCCGCTGTTTGTGTATGGCCAGGGGATCCCGACAATAAAAGAGGGGGCGCATCACGCGCTGGCCGAGACCCGGAACCTGAGCTGGCGGGTGACGCGAACGGAGGGGCAGCCGGCACTGGAGGTTCGGAATCGGGGTGATGTGCACGTCAGGCTGAGCCAGGTGACACTGGCGCAGGGAGGGCAAAAACGCACCGTCGCGGAAGGATTACTGGGCTACGTCCTTCCGGGCAGTACCCGCAGCTGGCCGATACCCGCTGGCGTTCGTCAGCCAGACACGATGAGCGCGCAGATTAATGCCAGGGACGAACAATGGCAGTCGCCCCCCGTCAACTGAAGCCGGCGATGATGATACTGCTTTGCGTCAGTTCCGCGACCTGGGCTGAGCCCGGCGACGACAGTCTTCCGCCGCCGCCCCAGGCACAGGCGATACATGATGAAGCGGTCTTCCAGCTTGCCCTCGTGCTCAACCACTACGACACCGGTCTGGTCGTGCCCGTGACGCAGCGCAAAGGCGCTTTCTTTATCTCCAGCGCCGACCTGCTGCGCGCGGGGCTGCCACCGGAACATGTTCCTGCCGGGGAGGTAAATCTCTCTTCGCTTTCTCAGGTTCGGGTCGAGTACGACAGCGCAGCGCAGCGCCTGCTGCTGACCGTTCCCCGCGACTGGGTCGCGTCCCGTGTGACGCCGTTCAGCGCGCAAGCGACGCAGGCTAAACCGCACTTCGGGCGCGGTGCGCTGCTCAATTACGATCTTTACACCAACCACACGGAGCACATCGGCGGACAGGCGTCTCTCTGGCATGAGTTCCGCTACTTTAACGAGAACGGCTCGTTTTCCTCCACCGGCTATGCCCGTGATAATTTCACCGGCAACGAGGGTCAGCAGGAGGGGTATGTCCGCTATGACACGACCCTGCTGTTCACCAATGAGGATGACGCGATGAGCTGGAGCGTCGGGGACGTGATCAGCGATGCCCTGAGCTGGAGTTCCAGTGTGCGGATGGGAGGGATCAGTGTCGGGCGAGATTTCTCCCTGCGCCCTGACCTGGTGACGTGGCCGCTGCCCGAATTCGCGGGGGAAGCGGCGGTGCCCACCTCGGTGGATCTCTTTATCAACGGCTATCGGTCCGGCTCAACCCAGCTTCAGCCGGGCCCCTTCACCCTGACCAATTTGCCCTATATCAACGGCGCCGGGGATGCGGTGCTGGTCACGACGGATGCGCTGGGGCGCCAGGTCAGCACCACGCTGCCGTTTTACGTCTCCAGCGACCTGCTCAAAAAAGGGCTGAGCGACGGTGCCGTGACGCTGGGCAGCCTGCGGCGCAATTACGGTATCAGGAATTTTGATTACGGCCCGGCGGCAGGCAGCGGCTCGTATCGCTACGGGGTGACGGACTGGCTGACCCTGGAGGGCCATGCCGAAGGGGCGGAGTCGCTGGCACTGGGCGGGGCTGGGACGGTTATTAAACTCGGCCAGTTTGGCGTGGTGAATACCTCTTACTCGCAAAGCCGCATGCGCGGGGATGCGGGCGGGCAAATCAACTGGGGTTACCAGTACAGCACCAGCGAGTTCAGCGTCGCCACCCAGCACACGCGTCGGGACCGCGGCTTTGGCAATCTGGCCCTGTACGACCAGCCTACGGTGTATGACGAGAACGATAAACCCATCGCCAGCTTCAGCCGTAATACGGACCAGTATTCTCTGACCTTCAACCTGGGACAGTACGGCAACATCGGTGCGGCCTGGATTGGCGTGGAGAGTTTTGACAGTCAAAAAACCGAGCTGCTTAATCTCTCATGGAGCCGTAATTTGTGGGGCGCGAGCAGTATTTACCTGGCAGGGAGCCGGGACCAGCAGCGGGGAGACTGGACGGTCGCGCTGTCGCTACAGGTGCCGCTGGGGGCACGTGACAGCGCCGCGTTCACCGTCGAAAACACCCCGGATGCGGGCAACACCCAGCGCATTAACTACAACCATTCCATGCCGTCTGACGGCGGCTTTAGCTGGAACATGGCCTGGGCCAACCAGTCAAAATCCAGTGACTATCAACAGGGCACGCTGGGCTGGCGTAATAACAATATTGAACTGCAGGGCGGCGGCTACGGCGAAAGAGACATGATGACCTGGTGGGGCGAGGCGATGGGCGCAATTGTTCTGATGGACGGCGAGCTGTTTGCCGCGAATAAGATCAACGATGCGTTTGTGGTCATCAGTACCGACGGTCATCCGGACGTGCCCGTCAGCTATGAGAACCAGCCCGTTGGTAAAACGAATAACAACGGTTACCTGCTGGTCAGCGGGGTGTCGGCGTATTATCCGGCCAGCTACCGCATTGATACCCTGAACCTGCCGGCGGATACCCGTCTGAAAGAGACCGAGCGGCGGATCGCGATCCGCCGTCACAGCGGCTATCTGGTTGATTTCCCAATGGAGCAGGAGCGGGTGGCAAGCGTCATTCTACACGATGCGCGCGGCCAGGCACTGCCGGTGGGAAGCCAGGTCCGACGCGCCTCGCGCAGCAATGCGGTGGTGGGGTATGACGGCATCGCCTGGCTGGAGAATCTTAGCGATGTGAACCCGCTGGAGGTGATCGCGCCTGATGGAAAACGCTGCAAGGTCACCCTGACCGTGGGAGCCAACCCGGAGCACAAGCTGCAAACCTACGGTCCGCTGGTGTGCCGGGAGGCGCCATGAAGCGCCTGCTGCTGTTGATACTGCTGCTGTTTTCCGGCGGCGGCTGGGCGGCGTGTACCGTCAGTACGGTCAACGCCTCGTTTGGCAGCGTCACGTCGTTTGCGCTCAGTGGAACCGGGGAGGTGGAAACCACCGGCACGCTGGTGGTGGCGTGTGACACCGTGCTCAATGTACTGACCAGCGACTCGGTGACGCTGAATTACACCTCGGCATCGGTCTCGGGCAGCAGTCGGGCCACCATGAAACGCACGGACAACGCGGCCATCACGGACGTGATCCCCACCCGGCTGTGCGGATTATCCGGGTGCGCGAGCAGCAGCGAGGTGCAGATAAGCAAAGCCTATACCTGGAGCGGCAACACGCTGCTGGGATTGCTCGGGTCAAAGCAGTACAACATTCCGCTCTATTTTCGCACCGTCGCCGGGCAAAACGTCACTGCCGGGCCTTATCAGGTGCTGCTGACCTTCAGTATTAACTACAACGTCTGTGCCTTCGGAGTTGGAAGCCTTTGCACATCCCCCCAGTCGGGAACCGCAACAACCAGTATTCTCCTTAATATGACCGTCACCAACGACTGCAGCGCCATGACCACGCCGGACGTCAACTTCAACAGCGCGCCGCTGGTACAAAGTTTCCCCACCGTCTCGCAGGCCATTGCCGTCACCTGTACCAAAGGCAGTACGTATACCATCGGCATTAACAACGGTGCTAACGCGCTGAATAACGTGCGCCGG
The DNA here is from genome assembly GCF_002952735.2 of Enterobacter sp. SGAir0187. Classification (NCBI taxonomy): domain Bacteria; kingdom Pseudomonadati; phylum Pseudomonadota; class Gammaproteobacteria; order Enterobacterales; family Enterobacteriaceae; genus Enterobacter; species Enterobacter sp. SGAir0187. Next base: position 4,424,465 of record NZ_CP025034.2, read on the forward strand.
ATGGTAAGCGGCAGTAATTACCTCAGTTATGACATCTATAAAGAAGCCACGGGTAACCGCTGGGGCGGCAGCGGCAGCGAACGCTGGACCAGCGCGACGTCGTCGCAGGTCAGTACCGACGGTCTCCTGCGTACCTACAACTACACCGCGAAAGTGCTGACTAATCAGGCCACGCCACCCGCCGGAACCTACACCGATACGCTGATTGTCGACGTGGCTTTCTAACCCCGCGCTTTTCCCTTTCTCAAATGTAAAGTTCCTGTTGGCTGTGCCGATAACACCGTTAATAAATCTATGAGAAGGTGTTGTATGTTGAACCGTATCCGCGTTGTCACAATGCTCATGATGGTGCTGGTCATTTTCGCACTACTTCAGCTTATCTCCGGCGGGCTTTTTTTCTCGTCATTAAAACAGAACCAGGATAGCTTTGCGGCCTCGAACGATCTCCGCCTGCAGCAGAGTGAGCTCACCTCAACGTGGGATCTGATGCTGCAAACGCGTATTAACCTGAGCCGTTCGTCCGCGCGCATGATGATGGATCCCAACAATCAGCAGAGCAGCGCGAAAACCGATCTGTTGAAAAATGCCCGTGCCACCCTCGCTGACGCCGCAAAACATTACGACGCCTTTAAAAAGATTACCCCGCAGCCTGCGATGGAGCAGGTGAGCCAGAACATTGACGAAAAATACAACGCCTACCATGCCGGTCTGGCAGAGCTGATTCAGTTCCTTGAGAACGGCAACATGGACGCCTATTTCGCGCAGCCGACGCAGGGGATGCAAAACGCCCTCGGCGCGGCGCTGGGGGAGTACGCGAAGGTCAGTGGCGATCTGTATCACTCCGCGTTTGCTGAAAGCCAGAATGACTACCGCTTTGCGAAATGGCAGATGGCGGTGATGGCGCTGGCGCTGGTCATTGTGCTGGTTGCTGTCTGGTACGGCATTCGCCATATCCTGCTGAACCCTCTCGGCCGCGTCATTGCCCACATTCGTAACATTGCCGGCGGTGACCTGACCAAAACGCTGACCGTGTCCGGGCGCAATGAGATCACCGAACTGGCAAACAGCGTTGACCATATGCAGCGTTCGCTTATCGATACCGTCGCCAACGTGCGTAGCGGCACGGATGCCATCTATACCGGCACCAGCGAAATTGCGATGGGCAATAACGATCTCTCTTCGCGCACCGAACAGCAGGCGTCCGCCCTGGAAGAGACGGCGGCCAGCATGGAGCAGCTCACCTCGACCGTGAAGCAGAACGCCGATAACGCCCGCCAGGCCTCTCAGCTGGCGGAAAGCGCCTCCGAGACGGCACAGCGCGGCGGTCGCGTGGTGGATGGTGTGGTGAAAACCATGCACGACATTGCCGAGAGCTCGAAGAAAATCGCCGACATCATCAGCGTCATCGACGGTATTGCCTTCCAGACCAACATTCTGGCGCTGAACGCCGCCGTGGAAGCGGCGCGTGCGGGCGAGCAGGGACGCGGGTTTGCCGTGGTGGCCGGGGAAGTGCGCAACCTGGCCAGCCGCAGCGCCAACGCGGCAAAAGAGATCAAGTCGCTGATTGAAGATTCCGTCTCCCGCGTCGATACCGGCTCCGTGCTGGTGGAAAGCGCCGGGGAGACCATGAATGACATCGTGAATGCCGTCACCCGCGTGACGGACATCATGGGTGAAATCGCCTCTGCGTCTGATGAGCAGAGTCGTGGTATCGACCAGGTTGCCCTGGCGGTATCGGAAATGGATCGCGTGACACAGCAAAACGCCGCGCTGGTGCAGGAGTCCGCTGCGGCGGCCGCTGCGCTGGAAGACCAGGCAAGCCGTCTGAAGATGGCGGTCTCGGCGTTTCGTCTCGCTTCACTCGCTGGAAACACGGTCACCCCGCAGGCGACGTACCGCACGCCAGCCGCTGAACCTGCTGCAAACCGTACGCGTACCGCGGCGACCGGACAAGATGAAAACTGGGAAACATTTTGACTGACAATTAAACCGCGGCTGCTTGCCGCTTGATGGGAGCGTGGATGTTAAATCGTATTCGTATCTCGACCACACTGTTTTTGATTCTGATCCTTTGCGGTGTGTTGCAGGTTGGCAGTAACGGGTTGTCTTTTTGGGCGTTTCGCGATGGCTATCAGAATTTGCAGGACGTTGAGGCGAGTAATCAGCAGCGCTCCGCACTGGCACAAACCCGTGCCGTGCTGTTGCAGGCAAGCACTGCGCTGAACAAGGCGGGAACCTTAACCGCGCTCAGTTATCCGCCGGATGACATTAAGGCGCTGATGGCCACCGCGCGCGACAGCCTGAAACAGGCTGACGCACAGTTTAAGGCGTTTACGGCACAGGCCACCGGCAGCGAGAAAGAGAAAGCGCTGAAGGCCGCCATGAAGACCCACTTTGAGCAGTGGTACAGCGATCTGGACCATCAGGCGACGTGGCTGGAGAACAACCAGCTGTCGGACTTTATGACCGCGCCGGTTCAGGCCTCGCAGGCCGCGTTTGACGGCAGCTTTAACGCGTGGCAGCAGGATATTAACCAGTCTGTACAGCGTGCTGGTGAACAGAGCCGTCAAAGCTATCACATGTCGGGCGTCATCTTTGCCGTGGTGGTGATTCTGGCAGGGTTGCTGACCGGTGCCGCGCTGCTCTGGTCGCGCAAAATGATTGTGCAGCCGCTGGCGATTATCAGCAGCCACTTCGACAGTATTGCGAAAGGCGACCTGGCGCGTCCGGTGGCGGTGTTCGGCAAGAACGAAATTTCGGCAATTTTTGCCAGCCTGAAGGCGATGCAGGGATCGCTGCGGGAAACGGTGAGCGACGTGCGGCAGGGCAGTTATGCCATGCACACCGGGATCTCAGAGATTGCGGTGGGTAACAACGATCTCTCGTCCCGCACCGAGCAGCAGGCGGCCTCGCTGGCGCAGACGGCAGCCAGTATGGAGCAGCTGACCGCGACGGTAAGCCAGAACGCCGATAACGCGCGTCAGGCGTCTGACCTGTCAAAACAGGCGGCGATGACGGCGAAGAAGGGCGGCGACCAGGCATCTCATGTCGCCAGCACCATGCAGGAGATCGCCACCAGTTCACAGAAAATTGGTGACATCATCAGCGTGATTGACGGTATCGCGTTCCAGACCAACATTCTGGCGCTGAATGCCGCCGTTGAAGCCGCGCGTGCCGGGGAGCAGGGGCGCGGGTTTGCGGTGGTGGCAGGGGAAGTGCGTAACCTGGCGAGCCGCAGCGCCAACGCGGCGAAAGAGATTAAGGTGCTGATCGAAGAATCGGTCTCACGCGTTCAACAGGGCTCAACGCTTGTGGATACTGCGGCGAAAACTATGCACGAAATCGTCACCTCCGTGACGCGGGTGAACGACATCATGGGCGAGATTGCCTCGGCGTCGGATGAACAGCGTCGCGGTATTGAGCAGGTTGCCCAGGCGGTGAGCCAGATGGATCAGGTGACGCAACAGAACGCCTCGTTAGTTGAGGAAGCGGCAGCGGCAACCGATCAGCTGGCCAGCCAGGCGGATCGTCTGACCGGGCTGGTCGCGGTATTTAATGTGAAAGAGCACGTTGAAGCAGTAACAGAAGTCGGGCGGTCGCAGGCCGTGCCAGTTGTATCCTGAATGTAATTAAGAAGGCGCTATGACATCACCAATGCCCCCTGGGCAAACGTCATTATTGTTGCAGATGACACAGCGCCTCGCGCTGTCCGACGCGCATTTTCGTCGGATATGTCAGTTAATCTACCAGCGTGCGGGGATTGTGCTTGCGGATCATAAGCGGGACATGGTCTACAACCGTCTGGTGCGGCGCTTGCGTACGCTGGGGCTGGATGATTTTGGCCGCTATCTGAGCATGCTCGAGGCGAACCAGAACAGCGCAGAGTGGCAGGCTTTTATTAACTCGTTAACCACCAACCTGACGGCGTTTTTCCGCGAGGCTCACCACTTCCCGGTTCTGGCCGAGCATGCGCGCCGTCGCACCGGGGAGTATCGCGTATGGAGTGCGGCCGCCTCGACGGGTGAAGAGCCGTACTCGCTGGCGATCACCCTTGCCGATACGCTGGGGATGGCGCCCGGACGCTGGAAGGTCTACGCCAGCGATATCGATACCGAAGTGCTGGAGAAGGCGCGTAACGGCGTTTATCGCCAGGATGAACTGAAAACGCTGTCGCCGCAGCAGTTGCAGCGTTATTTCATGCGCGGGACGGGCCCGCATGAAGGCCTGGTACGCGTACGCCAGGAGCTGGCGAACTGCGTCGAATTCGCGCCCGTTAACCTGCTGGATAAGCAGTACAACGTGCCGGGGCCTTTCGACGCCATTTTTTGCCGTAACGTCATGATCTATTTTGATAAAACGACGCAACAGGACATTTTGCGTCGGTTTGTTCCGTTGCTCAAGCCTGACGGTTTACTGTTTGCCGGGCACTCGGAAAACTTCAGCAACCTCGTGCGTGAGTTTAGCCTGCGTGGGCAAACGGTATATGCGCTGAGTAAGGAAAAAGCATGAGTAAAATCAGGGTATTGTCTGTCGATGATTCAGCGCTGATGCGTCAGATCATGACTGAAATTATCAATAGCCACAGCGACATGGAGATGGTGGCAACCGCGCCCGATCCGCTGGTAGCGCGGGATTTAATTAAAAAATATAACCCCGACGTGCTAACGCTGGATGTCGAGATGCCGCGCATGGATGGCATAGATTTCCTCGAAAAATTAATGCGGCTGCGGCCCATGCCGGTGGTGATGGTCTCCTCCCTGACCGGGAAAGGATCGGAAATCACCCTGCGCGCGCTGGAGCTGGGGGCGGTGGATTTTGTCACCAAGCCGCAGCTCGGCATCCGTGAAGGGATGCTGGCGTACAGCGAGATGATCGCCGAGAAGATCCGCACCGCGTCGCGGGCGAAGCTTGCCGCCCACACGCCGATGGCCGCGCCGGCGACCCTGAAGGCCGGTCCCTTACTCAGCTCGGAAAAACTGCTGGTCATTGGGGCGTCAACCGGAGGAACAGAGGCAATTCGTCATGTACTCCAGCCATTGCCGCTTTCAAGTCCGGGTATTCTGATCACTCAGCATATGCCGCCAGGCTTTACCCGTTCGTTCGCCGAGCGCCTGAACAAGCTGTGCCAGATCAGCGTGAAAGAGGCGGAAGATGGCGAGCGCGTGCTCCCGGGGCATGCCTATATCGCGCCGGGCGACAAGCATATGGAGCTGGCGCGCAGCGGCGCTAACTATCAAATCAAAATTCATGACGGACCGCCGGTCAACCGGCACCGTCCGTCGGTGGATGTGCTGTTTCATTCGGTGGCGAAACATGCGGGGCGCAACGCCGTGGGGGTGATCCTGACGGGGATGGGCAACGACGGTGCCGCCGGAATGCTTGCAATGCACCAGGCTGGCGCCTGGACGATTGCGCAGAATGAAGCAAGTTGTGTGGTGTTCGGCATGCCGCGCGAGGCCATCAATATGGGTGGCGTGAGCGAAGTGGTCGATCTTAGCCAGGTAAGCCAGCAGATGCTGGCGAAAATCAGTGCCGGACAGGCAATACGTATTTGACTCAGGAGTATTATTTTATGGCGGATAAAGAGCTTAAGTTTTTGGTTGTGGATGACTTTTCCACCATGCGTCGCATCGTGCGCAACCTGCTGAAAGAGCTGGGCTTCAACAACGTTGAAGAAGCAGAAGACGGCGTTGATGCGCTGAACAAACTGCAGGCTGGCGGGTTTGGTTTTGTGATCTCCGACTGGAACATGCCAAACATGGACGGTCTGGAACTGTTAAAAACTATTCGTGCTGATGCGGGAATGGCGTCTATGCCGGTTCTGATGGTCACGGCAGAAGCGAAAAAAGAGAACATCATTGCCGCTGCACAGGCGGGCGCAAGCGGCTATGTGGTGAAGCCATTCACCGCGGCAACCCTGGAAGAGAAGCTCGGTAAGATCTTCGAGAAACTCGGCATGTGAGGTGATGGAAATGTTGCAACCTGCTATGAAACCCGTTGAAGAACACTCGCCGAGCGATATCATCGTCCGCATCGGCAGCCTGACGCGCATGCTGCGTGACAGCCTGCGCGAGCTGGGTCTGGATCAGGCGATTGCCGAAGCCGCGGAAGCGATTCCTGATGCCCGCGATCGTCTGGACTATGTTGTGCAGATGACCGCTCAGGCCGCGGAACGTGCGCTGAACAGCGTTGAAGCGTCACAGCCACACCAGGATGCGATGGAAAAGGGGGCGAAAGCGCTGACCAAACGCTGGGATGAGTGGTTTGAGAACCCTATCGAGCTGGCGGATGCCCGCGAACTGGTGACCGATACCCGTCAGTTCCTGGGGGATGTGCCGGGTCACACCAGCTTCACCAATGCCCAACTGCTGGACATCATGATGGCGCAGGATTTCCAGGACCTGACCGGTCAGGTTATCAAACGCATGATGGATGTGATTCAGGAGATTGAGCGCCAGCTGCTGATGGTGCTGCTGGAGAACATCCCGGAACCGGCTGCCCGTCCAAAACGCGAGAACGAAAGCCTGCTCAATGGTCCACAGCTCGACGCCAGCAAGGCGGGCGTGGTGGCAAGCCAGGATCAGGTGGACGACCTGCTGGACAGCCTCGGCTTCTGATGGCCGTCATTACCCTCAGGTTGCAGTGCCAACCTGAGGGTTTTTCGGTTAGCGAAGATCCATTTTCACCGTCACGTTACCTTCAAAGCTACCCGGTGCAGGGGTGGCATCCGTTGTGCTGACCGGTGCGGCCTGAATTTTGATGACGCCATTTCCCTGTTCGTCCATCGTCACCGGAAACGCGTAGGTGCCATCCAGGGCAACGTTCTGGTTGTTTTCATCGTACACACGCACACCGAGATCGTCTCTTGCCAGAAGCTTCGCAATATACGGTGTACTGCTATCCGCCACGCCCTGATCGGCTGTGAGCGTGAGCTTTATCCGATCCGTGTTTCCGACGGCATTATTGTCGCAGTGATAGGCAATATCGACGTTTTTAAGCGCATAACCTCCTGGGGGCTGTCCCTTGCTGACGAATTGCTTACTGACAAGACTGCCGAACTCCACCTCAATCGTACTGCCCGCGTTGATAGTACAGCTTAGCGGCGCTGATAGCGTACCGCTAAACCAGATATCAGAGACCTGCTCTGCCTCAGTGGCATCGCAGCTTCCGCCGGAGCCAAAATAGAGGCAGGCATAGTTCTGGGCGATAATCGTCGGCGGGATCACCTCTTCACCCAGGATCGGTTTTTTAATGCGCAAAATGACAGCAACAACGTTCCAGCGGAATTGACGCTTTATAGCGGCCGCACCTTCCGGTTGCGTCTCACTGCTACAAACGTTTTTTTCATTCAATGGCCAGGATAAATGCGCCTCCAGAACCGATTGCATATTTGCCCGTGAAGTCGGGTACTCATTTATGGGAACAGGGGTGAGGGAGTTACCGTCCGGCGAGTTGATCGCGTCAGCGTAGCCGGTGATATCAGCATCAATTTTATCGGTGAGATAGCCATAGCCGTTTGCGCCTGGATTAAGTGGGCTACCGGCCAGGGTTTTTTCATAGATGACCGTGGAGGAAAACACGTTTCCCGGACACGAGCAGTTAGCATCCATTTCACCCCCTGCGCCCACCAGATGATCCGGAATGTCGTAATCATAATTAGCGGCGTTTTCGCTTGAGGTGAACTCATGGTCGTATGAAACGGTATACGTTTGAGGGCCACCGAAACAGTTCTTGAGTACCGTGGAGGCCCGGCAAGAATTGATTGATGCCAGGCTTAATGTCATAGCCAGTGTGGCCGTGGTGATAAGTCTTTTCATTTTATTGCGCATTTGATGATTCCTGCTGACAAAGCGCGTTAACCGAGCGGATACCGTTAGGGCTTTCAGCTTGTTGATCTGTCTGCTGAAGAATGCGGGCGGTGCACTGCTGATCCCGCGCGTTACCCCATTTCACGTTGAGCTGTGTGGTGTCGCCGACGCCTGCAAGGTATACGGTGCCCGTATCGTCCACGATGCCGCTCATAACCGGGCTGGCACTGGTTGCAACCGCACCAAAGGGAACGCGATCTCCGTTTGGCCGCGTCAGTGTTATCAGCATCCGATAGCCGACGTGCGCATTAAACCGTGCCACGACAGCGGCGTTGCGGGAAGGGATTACCGTGGCGGTGGTATCGCTGCTGTCAACGTTTTCAGGCAGGCTGGTCGTATCAATACGAATGGCGTTTTCCTGATACGGCGTCAGGGATGGAATGACAGCATTACCCAGCCAGTCTGTCTGGATCCCTCGCTGGTTCTTGAAGCGAACTCCGGCGGCGTCGTTGGCATTCACAATGGCAAACTGGCTGCCTAAGGGCTGTGCCAGCGTGACGCCATGCGGGTGGGCAACAATCCCGCCGCTGATACCGTAGCTAAACTGCTCAGTATGGTCAGAGGAGGCGTAATACCCGGCGTTCAGGTTGGCGTACCGTGAACGGTAGGTGCCATACACACTGCTGGTATCTTCCCCATCGTGATTTGAATGGCTCTGCTGCAGCGAGTAGCTCAGCCGCTGATCGTCCAGCAGCGTGCCGTTGAAACCGAGGTTTTGCCGCGTATAGCCCTGTCTGGTATTGCTGATGTTATAGCTGCTCCAGGCACGGGGCAGCCAGCGGGTGAGCGGGACGCTAAAGCCGAAGGAGACCATCCGGTCAGACTCTTCACCGTTCGTTTTACTGTAGGTGTAAGCCATGTGGTAGCTCACCCCGGAGAGTACGGTATTAAAGCCTAACGACAGGCTACGTTCTTTTTTCGACGTTCCCCAGTAATCCTGCTGATAGCCGTTAAGGTACAGACTCAGGCCAGACAGTGACTGACTGATACTGGCCTGAATACGGTTGCGTTTATTATAGTGAAACAGCAGGTCATCTTCGTGCCCGTCCCATTGCTGGTTAGCGTCAGCAAAGCTGTAATACCCGCGGCTTGAGTAGCGATAGCTGCCCAGGGTGAAGTTGGTATCGGTTGTGTCAATTTTACCGGAGTAAAGCACGCGCCATGACTGACCGGTATGCTTACTGTCATCGTCAAGTTTGGTATCCGCAACGGTGACGTCTGCAGACAGCGAGCCCAGCGGCCCCAGCGCGACGCCGACACCGCTGTTAACGGCGTTATAATCTTTCGAGAGTGTGAGTCCGCCAAACCCGGTGAGCAGATTGCTTAAACCGTAGATAATGCTCCCCTGGAGAAAATCGGGTTCCTTTTGAGCGCTGCCGCTGTCGGCGCGATACTGACCGGCCGTTAATTCGTACTTCATATGCCCCGGGCGCTGCATAATCGCGATGCTGGAGTAGGGCTGGGTAAAGTGATGCTCGGTTCCGTCAGCCTCTTTCACCGTCACTTCCAGATCGCCGCTGTTGGTGGTGGAGTAGAGGTCATTGATCTCAAACGCACCGGGCGCGACGTTTTGTTGATAGATGAGATACCCGTTCTGGCGTACAGAGACTTCCGCATTTGAACTGGCGATACCGCGAATCACGGGGGCATAACCACGCTGGCTATAGGGCAGCATCTCTTCATCTGTGGCCAGGTTCACACCCCGATACTGCAGGCTATCAAACACTTCGCCCCGGGTGCTGCTTTCACCCGCTGTGAACTGAGCCCTTAAGATGTCGATATCGTGTTGCAGGAACGTATTGATGGTATCCCACTGGTCATCATCTTCCGATTTATTCCACGTTGAGTAGTTGCGCACCCGCCACCCGCCAAGGTTCACCCCGGTGCGTAAGTTCAGATACTGGTTGGTGGTGTTGTTGTCGCTGCTGTCTTTGTTTTGTGATCCTGAAAAGGAATAATCACTGAACAAGACGGGCACGCCGTCGTCCCAGCGGGAAGGATCGATATAATCGCGGCCACTTCCATTTAACGCAGCCTGGGGAATGCTCAGCGTCAGCGTCATCGTCGAGAAATCAAGCTTTGCAGAGGCCAGCTCGATGTAGCTGTCCAGCGTTTTTGGCAACGGCTCGTTGGCGGGCAGTTTAACCAGCTCGGGATAGCGATCGATATTGATCCCCCAGGCGCGCAGCATTTCAGGCGTCAGCTGTGGCGTCAGGGCTCCTTCAGGCGTGCTGATGTAGGCGATACTGGCATCCTTAATCCTGCGCTTGTTTATCATTACGCGAGAAGGATAGGTGCCTGGCAACTGGGCGTTAGATTTTGAAAAGAGTGAAAGATCGATATCCTGCCGGGCCAACATGTCCCCTTCCAGTGAGGAGGGGGAAAAGCGATATTCCCGGGCATTTGCGGAGCAGCTTAACATAATCAGTATCCCCCCAAGGCACCGGGTAAGCGGATTCAGTCGAAAGATCGGCCGGCCTGGCGAAGAGTTACGTCCTGTAATCATTGCGAACTTTTATTCCTGAGCCAGGTTGGAAGTATATTTTTCGGAGGCGTTACCGTAATCCGTGATGCAGCGCCAACTGACGTTTATCCCCTGTGCATTGGCGGGAAGGGGGATAACGACGTTGGATTTGGGCTCTACCATGTCGGCTTTCTCGACCTTTCGCGTACCCAACGTCAGCGAGTCAAATATGCTGTAATACGCGCCGTCGTTGATAACGGTAAGTTGCTGGCCGTGGCGAACGAAGCGCAAATTTTTACAGGACTCGGCTGGCGTGCCGCTGAGTCCGACAGGACGCCAGAACAATTTCAGGCGCGTTTTATAGATAAGACGCAGCACGTTTTTGTCGGCCTCATCATCGGGAGTGGCTGGCACGGTACGTACATTGAGATAGAAGAGTGTCTCTCTGTCATCAGCCAGCGGCTGGCCGTTCCAGGTTATTCGCAGGCTTTGCTCTTTTTGCGGATCGAGGCGAAAGAGAGGTGGCGTGACGATAAACGGCCCACGCGTTTTGCCATCACCAGTATCCGTCCAGGACTGTATTAACCAGGGAAGCTCGCTTTCACTATTTTTCAGCGGCAGGGCAACTTCCTTTTTTGCCGCTTCGTAAATAATGCGTGTGCGGCCGATCTGTATTCCTGCCGCATGGCAAATCGTGCTCGCCATTACGGGAAGGCATAATAACAATTTCACTGCTGTCCGCATGATGAACCCTTAATGAAGCAGGTAAAGAAAATGATAATAGTCCGAATCCGGACCATTATCTGAGCATGGCACCTTCGCTATCAGGGCATATAAATATATGCTTGCTGAATATCAGGTGAGCCGCTATTAGCGGTATAAAATATTGACCGTCATGTCAGCATCGGCAGGGCCTGCCGTAACCTCGGCGGCGAATGATTTATAGCGGGCGTTAAAGTTAGCCTGAATAGTATCAGTCGTCTTTGTCGCCAGCTCAATATAAACCTGCTCTTCGGCACCATCCATGGTGATGAGCTGAGAATCATTTCCTGACAGACTGACGGCCACACCGATACCGGTGGCTGCCGTATCACCTGTCGTGGTGATTTTACTGACATCCAGCAGGTTATTTGTCCCGGTTAAGGTCGTTGGACCGTTGAACGTTAGCTGCACTGCCGGCAACCCATCGCTCTTCAATGGACAGTTGGCCAGAACAATAGAAAACGGTGTGAGTGCGGTTTCCATTCCGACTTCTGTAAAGTAAGATTTGGGATAAGTACCCAGTGGGACAGTGCTATCCGTGCCGCTGTCGCCCTCAATAGTGCAACTGGGTTCAATTATTTCACCGGTGAAGTGGACCGTCCCTGCATTCATTTCGGCGGCAAAGCTGCCCATAGAAATGGCCGCTAGCGCAGTGCCTGCTAAAATGTGTTTTTTAAAATCCATCTGCAAAAACTCCTTAGTTTGAAAATAAGCTGGGCATCTAATCTTACATTCAGGCATCAATTGATGCTCATGCGGAATTATAACGATTAATTTTATTCAGGTAAGGGCGTTCCCGTATTGATATTAAATATTGTAATCTTTCAGGAAGGGATGATGCGGGACTAAACTTAGCATTTAATGCCGTTGCTTTATAATATTTACATTTTTTTCTCATTTCAGATAACTAATAAATGCAAAAAACGCGTGATTTTTTAAATAAACTCACCGAAAGTCGCGCTGACAGATTTGCTATTTATTTTTGCTTAATCCATTTTTAATAATTTTTCATCTCTGAAATGGCTGGCCAAAACCAAATTGAGCAATATTTAAACGGTTCTCTCCGCCGTTACCTGCGTACGTGGTCTCTAAAGTGATTAAAAAGGCCCGCTTATAGGGTCTTATCTGCCCATTGGCGATGTGGCGCCGTGGCATGATATCCGTGACTTAACAGGCCGGGCATGCACTGTGGCAGAAGAGAACGACGACAAAACGGAAGCCCCCACACCCCACCGACTTGAAAAGGCGCGTGAGGAAGGGCAAATCCCCCGATCCCGAGAATTGACCTCCCTGCTGATCCTTATCGTAGGGGTGTGCATTATCTGGTGGGGCGGGGAGTCGCTCGCCCGCAAGCTGGCGGGCATGCTCTCAACCGGCTTACGTTTTGACCACAGTATGGTCAACGATCCGAATCTGATCCTCATACAGATTATTCAGCTGATTAAAGGGGCCATGGTTGCGCTGCTGCCCCTGATTACCGGGGTTGTGCTGGTCGCGCTGGTCTCGCCGGTGATGCTCGGCGGTCTGGTCTTCAGCGCCAAATCGCTGCAGCCGAAATTTTCCAAACTGAATCCGCTGGCGGGCATTGCGAAAATGTTCTCTGCCCAGACCGGGGCCGAGCTACTCAAAGCCATTCTCAAATCGGTGCTGATGGGCAGCTCCGCGGGGTTTTACCTCTGGTACCACTGGCCGGAAATGATGCGTCTCATCAGCGAATCGCCTCTCACCGCGATGAGCAATGCCCTGAATCTGGTCGGACTCTGCGCGCTGCTGGTGGTGCTCAGCATTATCCCGATGGTGGGTTTTGACGTGATCTTCCAGCTCTATTCCCACTTCAAAAAGCTGCGGATGTCGCGTCAGGATATCCGTGACGAATACAAGCAGATGGAAGGCGACCCGCACGTGAAGGGGCGCATCCGCCAGATGCAGCGTGCTGCCGCCCGTCGCCGCATGATGGAAGATGTGCCGAAGGCCGATGTTATCGTCACCAACCCGACACACTATTCCGTTGCGCTGCGCTATGACGAAAACAAAATGAGCGCGCCGAAAGTGGTGGCGAAAGGGGCGGGGCTGATCGCTTTGCGTATCCGGGAAATTGGCACGGAACACCGCGTGCCGATCCTGGAAGCGCCTCCGCTGGCGCGTGCCCTGTACCGCCATGCGGATATTGGACAACAGATCCCGGGACAACTCTACGCCGCCGTGGCGGAAGTGCTGGCCTGGGTGTGGCAATTGAAGCGCTGGCGTCTGGCCGGCGGTCAACGGCCTGTGAAACCTGAGAACCTTCCGGTGCCTGCCGCGCTGGATTTTATGAACGAGAAGGACACTGATGGCTAATCTGGTGGCAATGTTGCGCCTGCCCGGCAACCTGAAATCGACCCAATGGCAGATCCTGGCCGGGCCGATTCTGATCCTGCTAATTCTGTCGATGATGGTACTGCCGCTCCCGGCGTTCATCCTCGACCTGCTTTTCACTTTCAATATCGCGCTGTCCATTATGGTGCTGCTGGTGGCGATGTTCACCCAGCGTACCCTGGAGTTCGCCGCGTTCCCGACCATTCTGCTGTTTACCACCCTGCTGCGCCTGGCGCTGAACGTGGCGTCCACGCGTATCATCCTGATGGAAGGTCACACCGGGGCGGCAGCGGCAGGTAAAGTGGTGGAAGCGTTCGGCCACTTCCTGGTGGGCGGTAATTTCGCTATCGGTATCGTGGTGTTTGTCATCCTCGTGATCATCAACTTTATGGTCATCACCAAAGGTGCAGGGCGTATTGCGGAAGTGGGCGCGCGCTTTGTGCTCGACGGGATGCCCGGCAAGCAGATGGCGATCGACGCCGATCTGAACGCCGGTCTTATCGCTGAAGATGAAGCCAAAAAGCGCCGTGCGGAAGTGACGCAGGAGGCGGACTTCTACGGCTCCATGGATGGTGCGAGTAAGTTTGTCCGCGGTGACGCCATCGCGGGCATTCTGATCATGGTGATTAACGTGGTTGGCGGCCTGCTGGTGGGCGTGTTGCAACACGGGATGGACATGGGCCACGCGGCGGAAAGCTATACGCTGCTGACCATCGGTGACGGCCTGGTCGCGCAGATCCCGGCGCTGGTGATTTCCACTGCGGCGGGTGTCATCGTGACCCGCGTGAGCACCGATCAGGACGTTGGCGAGCAGATGGTGGGCCAGCTGTTCAGTAACCCGCGCGTGATGCTGCTGGCCGCGGCGGTTCTCGGGTTGCTCGGCCTGGTGCCGGGTATGCCAAACCTCGTTTTCCTGCTGTTTACGGCGGCGCTGCTGGGTCTTGCCTGGTGGATGCGTGGCCGTGAAACCAAACCGGCAGCGGAACCTGTTCCGGTCAAAATGCCGGAGAATAACCAGGCCGTTGAAGCGACCTGGAACGACGTTCAGCTCGAAGATTCCCTGGGAATGGAAGTCGGGTATCGCCTGATCCCGATGGTCGATTTCCAGCAGGACGGCGAGCTGCTCGGCCGTATCCGCAGTATCCGTAAAAAATTCGCCCAGGACATGGGCTTCCTGCCGCCGGTGGTACACATCCGCGACAATATGGACCTGCCGCCCGCGCGCTATCGCATCCTGATGAAAGGCGTTGAAATCGGCAGCGGCGATGCCTATCCGGGCCGCTGGCTGGCGATTAACCCCGGCACCGCCGCAGGCACGCTGCCGGGTGAGCAAACTATCGACCCGGCCTTTGGTCTGGCCGCGATCTGGATTGAAAGCGCGCTGAAAGAGCAGGCGCAGATCCAGGGTTATACGGTTGTGGAAGCCAGTACCGTGGTGGCGACCCATCTTAATCACCTGATTGGGCAATTCTCGGCGGAGCTGTTTGGCCGTCAGGAAGCGCAGCAGCTGCTGGACCGCGTCACGCAGGAGATGCCGAAGCTGACGGAAGATCTGGTTCCGGGCGTGCTGACCTTAACCACGCTGCATAAGGTGCTGCAAAACCTGCTCGACGAGAAGGTGCCGATCCGCGATATGCGCACCATTCTTGAAACCCTTGCCGAGCATGCGCCGATACAAAGCGATCCGCACGAGCTGACGGCGGTGGTGCGCGTGGCGCTGGGACGGGCGATCACCCAGCAGTGGTTCCCGGGAACCGGGGAAGTGCAGGTGATCGGCCTCGATACGCCGCTTGAGCGTCTGCTGCTGCAGGCTCTGCAGGGCGGGGGCGGCCTGGAGCCGGGCCTGGCGGACCGTCTGCTGGCGCAAACCCAGGAGGCGCTGGCGCGTCAGGAGATGCTGGGGGCGCCGCCGGTGCTGCTGGTGAACCACGCGCTGCGTCCGCTGCTGTCGCGCTTCCTGCGTCGCAGCCTGAACCAGCTGGTCGTGCTGTCGAATCTGGAGCTGTCGGATAACCGCCATATCCGCATGACCGCGACGATTGGAGGAAAATAATGCGTAAATGGCTTTGGATGCTGTTCTTCCCGCTGGCGGCGCAGGCTGCCGGGGAAGGTACCTGGCAGGCGAGCAGCATGGGGGTGACCCTCAGCAACCGCGGTGTTGCCATGTCGTCTAACCCGCTGTCGCCTTCGGAAGAGGTTTCCGGTCAGATGGGCCTTGTGGTCTGGAACTACCGGCTGATTGGCCCTACGCCAGCGGGCTTGCGGGTGCGCCTCTGCTCTCAGACGCGCTGTACCGAAATCGACGGCGAAAATGGAACAACGCAGGCGTTCAACGGCGTGCCAGCTATTGAGCCTTTGCGTTTCATCTGGGAAGTGCCGGGCGGAGGACGTTTGATCCCGGCGCTGAAGGTGCAGAGCAATTCTGTCATCGTGAACTACCGCTAACACCCTGCCTTTTCACCAGCCATCAGGCAATTTTGATGGCTGGCTCTCAAAACTGACCTCGCCTTTTGATCAAAAAGAAACGCTGTTTTATAAATCAGTGACGCGCGTAACCATACTCTTTGTATTTTTGCCATTCCCCCTCTTTGCAATGGCAGAAACAGAAAGGTATCAACAAGCCGATGCAATTACTGTAGCCGTATTAAAGCTCCCGGACGAGGCTTGCTTGCAGGGAGTCTCCCAAAACTGATTAGGGTTGACGGCAATGAAAACACGTAAAATTGGACTCGCGAATTATCTTGCGTACGGATCAGGCGATTTCCTTGGGGCGGGTACCACCGCCCTGACGGCGGCCTGGCTTTTATATTTTTATACCACCTTCTGCGGGCTCTCACCGATCGAAGCAACGTTCATCTTTGCTGCGGCAAGGGTGCTGGATGCCGTAGTTAGCCCGTTAATGGGCTTTTTAACCGATAACTTTGGTACGACCTGGCTCGGTAAGCGCTTTGGCCGCCGTAAGTTCTTTATCCTGCTGGGTATTCCGTGCGTGTTCAGCTACTCGCTGATGTGGGTTGGGGACATGAGCTTCTGGTATTACCTGCTGACCTATCTGGTGTTTGATATTGTCTACACCATGATTCTGGTGCCGTACGAAACGCTGGTGCCGGAAATGACTGACGACTTCAAACAGAAAACGAAGTTCTCCGGTGCGCGCATCTCTATGGCGCAGATGTCCGCCATTCTGGCCTCCTTCCTGCCGGGGATCCTGTTGACCCACTTCGGGAAAGACAACGCGGTTTCTTTCTTCTACGCAAGCCTGGTCTTCTCTGTGCTCTGCGCACTGATGTTGACCTTCGTCTGGTGCTTCACCTGGGAGCGCCCGCGCGAAGAGTGGTCTGAAGCGGCGCTGCGTGCTGAAGAAGAGAAGAAGAAACTGACGCTGGGGCAGAGCCTCAACCGGCTGCTCGTTGAGTTAAGCTCCACGCTGCGCATCAAGATTTTCCGTCAGCATCTGGGCATGTACCTCGGCGGCTATATCGCGCAGGACGTGTTTAATGCGGTATTCACCTACTACGTGGTGTTCGTGCTGATGCAGGAAGCGTCAATGGCGTCCAGTCTGCTGGGCACGATGGCTATCTTCCAGTTCCTTGCGGTTATTGCCATGATCCCGCTGTGTATCCGCTTCGGGCCTGCACCGTCCTACCGCATGGTTGTGGTGCTGTTTGGCCTGGCGTCTCTCTCATACGCCGTACTCTATTATGCTGGCCTGAGCGACGTCTACGCTCTGCTGTTGCTGATCTCTGCGGTAGCAGGGCTGGGTCGTGGCGGTATCAATTACGTGCCATGGAATACCTACACCTACATCGCTGACGTGGATGAAGTGATCACCGGCCAGCGCCGCGAAGGGATTTTCGCGGGCATCATGACCCTGACCCGCAAGGCGTCGCAGGCCGGTGCGGTGATGCTGGTGGGCATCGTGATGCAGATGTCCGGCTTTGTCAGCGGTCAGAAAGTGCAGCCTGCGGAAGTGAGCCACACCATTTTGATGATTCTGAGCGTGGGCACCATCCTGGTGCTGTTCTGCGGCTTCCTTGTTTCCCTGCGCTTCAAACTCAACTTGCAAACCCACAGCACGCTGCGCGAGGAGACCGCGAAAATGCGTGAGAGTGGTCATGCGATGCCTGAGTCAGCGACGCCACACGCCCGCGCCACCGTCGAGATGCTGGCCGGTATGCCTTATGAGTCACTGTGGGGCAATAACAATATCGGTTATCTGAATCGCAATAAGCCAGCGGCACCTTCTCTCAAGGATCGCGCGGTACTGAATTCGACATACAACAGAGGTTAAGATGATGAAAGTTTGGCCTGTCAAACATAGCCCGTTATTACGTCAGCCAGAGCGCTTTATTGCCCGGGATGAGCTGAAATCGCTGATTCAAAAGGTGACGCATAATCTGGTCAATATCCGCGACAAAACGGGTGAATTTTTGCTGCGGCTGGACGACGGGCGCGTGATCGACACCAAAGGCTGGGCCGGATGGGAGTGGACGCACGGCGTCGGCCTGTATGGTATCTGGCAGTATTACTGCCAGACCGGCGACGAAGGTATGCGCGACATCATCGACAGCTGGTTTGCCGACCGTTTTGCGGAAGGCGCAACCACCAAAAACGTGAATACCATGTCGCCGTTCCTGACGCTCGCTTATCGTTACGAAGAGACCCAAAATCAGGCCTGGCTGCCGTGGCTGGAAAGCTGGGCGGAATGGGCGATGGCGGAGATGCCGCGCACTGAACACGGCGGGATGCAGCACATCACCCTGGCGGAAGAGAACCATCAGCAGATGTGGGACGACACGCTAATGATGACGGTGCTGCCGCTGGCGAAAATCGGTAAGCTGCTCAACAAACCGGAGTACGTTGAAGAGGCGGTGTATCAGTTCCTGCTGCACGTGCAGAATCTGATGGACCGGGAGACCGGACTGTGGTTCCACGGCTGGAGCTATGACGGTAATCATAACTTTGCCCGTGCCCGCTGGGCGCGCGGCAACAGCTGGCTCACCATCGTGATCCCGGACTTCCTCGAACTGGTGGATCTGCCGGAAAACAACGCTATGCGCCGCTACCTGGTGCAGGTATTGAACGCGCAGATTGCCGCGCTGGCGAAGTGTCAGGACGGGAGTGGTCTGTGGCACACGCTGCTTGACGATCCACATTCTTATCTTGAGGCATCCGCCACGGCAGGGTTTGCCTACGGCATTCTGAAAGCCGTGCGCAAGCGCTATGTTGGCGCGGAGTATGCCGAAGTGGCAGAAAAAGCAATTCGCGGTATCGTCAGGAATATCTCGCCGGAAGGCGAGCTGTTGCAAACGTCGTTCGGCACGGGCATGGGGAGCGATCTTGAGTTTTATCGTCAGATTCCGCTGACCTCAATGCCGTATGGGCAGGCGATGGCGATACTGTGTCTGACGGAGTATTTGCGGAAATACTTCTGAACCTGTGGATATCCCCGGTGGCGCTGCGTTTACCGGGGCTACAAAACAAAACCCGGCTTGCGCCGGGTTTTTTGCATTACATACGTTCTACGGTTTCGATACCCAGGGTATCCAGTCCCAGCTTCAGGGTCTTCGCCGTCAGTTGCGCCAGCTTCAGGCGGCTGTTGCGGACCGATTCATTCTCCGCGGAGAGAATAGGGCAGTGCTCGTAGAAGCCGGAGAACAGACCCGCCAGATCGTACAGGTAAGCGCACATCACGTGCGGCGTGCCGTCACGTGCGACCACGGTCAGCGTCTCTTCGAACTGCAGCAGACGCGCTGCCAGCTGTGCTTCACGATCTTCCGTGATGGTCACGGTGGCATTCGCCAGCACGCTTTCGTCGATATTGGCTTTGCGGAAGACCGACAGCACGCGGGTGTAAGCGTACTGCATGTATGGCGCGGTGTTGCCTTCAAACGCCAGCATGTTATCCCAGTCGAAGATGTAGTCGGTGGTACGGTTCTTGGAGAGATCCGCGTATTTCACCGCACCGATACCCACGGCGTTGGCCAGTTTTTCCAGCTCGTCGGCCGGCATGTCCGGATTCTTCTCAGCCACCAGACGACGGGCGCGTTCCAGCGCTTCGTCCAGCAGGTCGGACAGCTTCACGGTCCCGCCCGCACGGGTTTTGAACGGCTTGCCGTCTTTACCCAGCATCATGCCGAACATGTGGTGTTCCAGCGGAACGCTATCCGGCACGTAACCGGCTTTACGCACGATGGTCCACGCCTGCATCAGGTGCTGGTGCTGACGGGAGTCGATGTAGTACAGCACGCGGTCGGCATGCAGCGTTTCGTAACGGTATTTCGCACAGGCGATGTCGGTCGTGGTGTAGAGGTAGCCGCCATCCTTTTTCTGGATGATCACGCCCATCGGTTCGCCTTCCTTGTTTTTGTACTCATCAAGGAACACAACCGTTGCGCCTTCGCTCTCAACCGCCAGGTTTTTCGCTTTCAGGTCAGCCACAATGCCGGGCAGCATTGGGTTATACAGGCTTTCACCCATCACGTCGTCACGGGTCAGGGTGACGTTCAGACGGTTATAGGTCAGCTGGTTCTGAGACATGGTGATGTCAACCAGCTTGCGCCACATCTCGAGGAAGTATTGATCGCCGCCCTGCAGTTTTACCACGTAGCTGCGCGCGCGCTCGGCAAAGGCTTCGTCTTCGTCGTAGTGTTTTTTGGCTTCGCGATAGAACCCTTCCAGGTCCGCCAGCGCCATTTCACCCGCGTTTTCCTGCTGCTGTTTTTCCAGGTAAGCAATCAGCATCCCGAACTGGGTACCCCAGTCGCCCACGTGGTTCGCGCGGATCACCTTGTGGCCGAGGAACTCAAGGGTACGCACCGCGGCATCACCGATGATGGTGGAGCGCAGGTGGCCAACGTGCATCTCTTTCGCCACGTTCGGGGCAGAGTAGTCGATCACGACGGTCTGCGCTTCCGGCTGGGACACACCCAGACGATCGGATTTCAGCGCCGCGTCAACGTGGCTTGCCAGGAAGGCAGGCTCAAGGAAGATGTTGATAAAGCCCGGGCCGGCGATTTCGGTTTTGCTGGCAATACCGGCGAGATCCAGATGCGTCAGTACCTGCTCAGCGAGCTGTCGCGGCGGCATGCCCAGTTTTTTAGCCACTGCCATCACGCCATTAGCCTGATAGTCGCCAAACTGTACTTTTGCTGACTGACGAACCTGCGGTTCGCAATCCGCAGGCGCGCCTGCGGCAATCAGTGCCTGACTGACTTTTTCGGAGAGAAGAGCCTGAATATTCACCTGGATACCTTACTTTTTTGATGCGGGCTCACAACCACCCGCGCCAGTTAGAGAATTTAGGGCGGGAGTATACTGCAAATGCCTTCTGCCGTCAGCATCGCGGGGCCTGAAGATTGCTCAGAATCCAGGCTAAGAAGGTGTGCATAAACATGCAGTCATAAAAAGCGGGATTCTGCGGTTGGTCAAAACAGGGCAACAGAGTAAATTAGCGGCTTTGCGACACGAAAAGAGAGTGAATTATGGCGAACTGGCAATCCATTGACGAACTGCATGATATTTCCGCAGATTTACCGCGCTTCACCCAGGCGTTCACAGAACTTGCCACCCGTCTCGGCCTGGATATCGCGCCGCTTGAGGCCGATCACATCTCTTTGCGCTGCCATCAGAATGCGACCGCAGAACGCTGGCGTCGTGGGTTCGAA
Source organism: Enterobacter sp. SGAir0187 (assembly GCF_002952735.2). Lineage (NCBI taxonomy): Bacteria > Pseudomonadati > Pseudomonadota > Gammaproteobacteria > Enterobacterales > Enterobacteriaceae > Enterobacter > Enterobacter sp. SGAir0187. The sequence goes on from NZ_CP025034.2 coordinate 4,445,581, forward strand.
CAGTGCGGCGAGTTACTGTCCGAGAACATCATTAACGGTCGGCCTATTTGCCTGTTCAGGCTGCGTGAGCCGGTGAACGTGGCCCACTGGCAATTCACCGTGGTTGAACTGCCGTGGCCGGGCGAGAAGCGCTATCCGCACGAAGGGTGGGAGCACATTGAGATTGTCCTGCCGGGTGAGCCGGAGACATTGAACGCGCGTGCGCTGGCCCTGTTAGCTGACGAAGGCTTAAGCCAGCCAGGGATTTTTGTGAAGACCAGTTCACCCAAAGGTGAGCGCGAGCGATTACCCAATCCGACGCTGGCCGTCACGGACGGAAAGGTCACGGTGAAGTTTCATCCCTGGACCATTGAGCAGATCGTTGCCAGTGAAGCGCAAGAGATGTGAGTTCACGCCGGGACTGAAAGCGGACGGCATGTCATGATGGCCCGTTTGGTGGGAGTAAAGGAGGATTAAATGGCGCTGCTGGAGATTTGCTGTTACAGCGTGGAGTGCGCCGTCACCGCGCAAAGTTACGGGGCTGACCGCATTGAACTGTGCGCGGCACCCAAAGAGGGCGGGCTGACGCCTTCTTACGGCGTGCTGAAGGCCGCCCGTCAGGCCGTCACGATTCCCGTTCACCCAATTATTCGTCCGCGCGGCGGTGATTTTTGTTACACGGCGGGCGAGTTCGGTGCCATGCTTGATGATATCGCCCTCGTACGTGACCTGGGGTTCCCGGGACTGGTCACCGGCCTGCTGGATGAAGACGGCAATATTGACCTCCCGCGCATGCGTCAGGTCATGAGCGCTGCGCAGGGGCTCGCCGTCACTTTTCATCGGGCATTTGATATGTGTAAAGATCCGCTTCAGGCCTTTGAAACGCTTGGAGAACTTGGCGTGGCGCGCATTCTGACATCGGGTCAACAGTCGTCCGCTGAAAAAGGACTGCAATTAATTACGGAACTAAAAGCACATTCCGGTGTTCCAATAATAATGGCGGGGGCGGGAGTCCGTGCCAGCAATCTGGAACTGTTTTTAAACGCCGGGGTAAAAGAGCTGCACAGCTCGGCAGGCAAATGGATGCCGTCACCCATGCGTTATCGCAATACAGGATTGTCTATGTCGACGGATGCTGAAGCGGATGAGTATTCACGCTACGGTGTCGAGGGAGAGTCGGTTGCGGAAATGAAGTCGCTGATTGAGCGCCATCACGTGTAGCAACGTACCGATTTTTACCGCGCATCATGTCGCCCAATATGATGCTTGCTTGTACCAGGCCCCTGCAATTTCAACAGGGGCCTTTTTTTATCCCCCCACCCCACGGGGGAGAGGGAAAAACTACGGCTTGGTCGCAATCAGCACCGCACGCATCGGGGCCGGATAGCCTTCGATGGTTTTGCTGTGGTCGGCCGGGTCGAGGAACTGCTCCAGCGATTCGGTGATCATCCAGTCGGTGCGGCGCTGTTCCTCGAGAGAGGTCACGCTGACATCGGCTATCCGCACATCCACAAACCCGCACTTTTCCAGCCAGTTCTTCAGTGCCAGCGCGGAAGGGATAAAGTAAACGTTGCGCATCTGCGCGTAGCGATCGCCCGGCACCAGAACGGCATGTTCATCGCCTTTGATGACCAGTGTTTCCAGCACCAGCTCGCCGCCGCTGACCAGCTGATCTTTCAGTTGCCACAGGTGCTCCAGCGGGGAACGGCGGTGGTACAGCACGCCCATGGAGAACACGGTATCAAACGCTTTCAGAGCGGGCAGTTGTTCAATACCCAGCGGCAGCAGGTGGGCGCGCTGGTCGTTACCCAGCAGCTTACGTACCGCTTCAAACTGGCACAGGAACAGCTGCATCGGGTCAATACCCACCGCCAGATGCGCGCCCGCGCCAATCATGCGCCACATGTGGTAACCGCTGCCGCAGCCCACGTCCAGAATGGTGCGCCCGGTCAGGTCGGAAAGGTGGGGCAGAACGCGATCCCATTTCCAGTCTGAGCGCCATTCGGTATTGATATTCACGCCGTACAGCGAGAACGGCCCTTTGCGCCACGGCATCAGGTTGCGCATCAGCGTTTCAATACGGTTGATCTGTCCTGGCGGAAGCGGTTCTTCACTCTCTGCGGTGACGCTGTGCAGGAGATCCAGACGATGCGGGGTCAGCTCGGGCAGAAACTCCACCGCATTCGCCCACTGCTTTAACAGACCGTGCTGCTGGTCCCGCTGCCAGGCGGCAATCTGCGCAGGTAGCGTCTCAAGCCAGTGTGAGAGCTGATTTTTGGCAATCAACTGATAGAAGTTACTGAACTCGATCATGCCGGTTTCCCCGCTTTTAGCGCCACCAGCGAACCAAAGTTGAAGCACTGGAACCACAGTTCGCTATGCTCAAATCCGGCCTGACGCAGGCGCGCCTTGTGGGTTTCTACGGAGTCCGTCAGCATCACGTTTTCGAGCATGCTGCGCTTCTGGCTGATCTCCAGCTCGCTGTAGCCGTTCGCACGCTTGAAATCGTGGTGCATATTGAACAGCAGCTCGCCAACCTCGGCATCTTCAAAGCTGAATTTCTCTGAGAGCACCAGCGCGCCGCCAGGATTCAGCCCTTTATAAATTTTGTCCAGCAGCAGCTGGCGGTCTTCCGGCACCAGGAACTGCAGCGTGAAATTCAGCACCACCATCGAGGCGTTAGTGATCTCAATATTGCGGATATCACCTTCCACCACGTCCACTGGCACAGGGGCTTTGTAGGCGTCAATATGGCGACGGCAGCGTTCAACCATGGCCGGGGAGTTATCGACGGCTATGATTCGGCAGCCTTCGTGGTGAACGTTACGACGAACCGACAGCGTTGCCGCGCCGAGCGAGCAGCCCAGGTCATAGACCTGCGTGCCGGGTTGAACGAAGCGCTCAGCCAGCATGCCGATCATAGAGATAATATTGGAATAACCGGGAACAGAGCGCTGGATCATATCCGGGAAGACTTCGGCTACCCGTTCATCGAAGGTCCAGTCGCCCAGGCTGGCGATAGGCGCGGAAAAAAGCGTGTCGCGATCTGACATAACGTAAAAATCCGGGAAAAATAAAGTGGCGTATTGTGCGCTAATGGAGGGAGAAAACCAACTCCCACGGCATATACCACAGGTTAGCCAGCACCATCAGCAAAAGCGAACACCAGGTCGCACTCATGCCGGAACGACGCCAGCGGATTAAGCGGTGGTGAAAACCGTAATAGTGCATCAGGCGGCCAGCAATAAGAAGCAGGCCACAGAGGTGCACCATCCAGGTTTCTGCGCCATTCATCTCCATAAACAGCAGCAGGATTAAGGCCGCGGGGATGTATTCGACCGCATTGCCGTGAATGCGGATTGCGCTTTGCAGCTCGGAAAATCCGCCGTCACCGTAGGAGACGCGGTAGAGCGTTCTGAGGCGCACAACATCAAATGAAAATTTAATCAGCAGTAATGCACCCAACACCGCATACAGCGCGCTGACCATACAAACTCCCTGTTTTTGGCAGATGGCACTTCACTATGATAGGGGGTGATATCAGAAAAGAGAAGATTGTTGTGGGATGGAAGGGGCGCTGCCCACGGACGGCACCGCAGTTTGCAAGGCCTGCCACAGAGCATCGACCAGTTCGGGAGCCTGGGCAATATCCGGCGTGTGCAAAAAGAGATACGGCGTGGTGGTGTGTTCCCACGAGGCCAGTTTTTCCAGCCAGACGGCGAACAGCGCCTCGTTTTGCGGCATGTTATCGCTGCCGATAAACCTGACCATGGGGTTCTGCGCGGTCACCACAGCATGAACGGGCACTTTTGGCTTTTTACGCTGCGCCTCAATGATGGCCTCACTGTGCGGTATCGCGCTGTGCACCGGACGGCTATCGAGGATCACCCGGTTAACGGAACGCTCGAGAAGGCCGCGGTTGAGCGCTTTTTCTGCTTCGCCCTTCGCAAAGAAGTCCTGGTGTCGAACTTCCACGCCGTAAGTAAACTCCCGGGGCAGGGCGTCCAGAAACGTCCACAGTGCGGGCAGGTCGCGCGGGCCAAAGACGGCCGGAAGCTGTAGCCAGTACTGGCCAATGCGGTTTGCCAGAGGCGCCATCCGGGCAAAGAATTCGTCGGTCAACTCACCGCAGTTTCGCAGCGCGGCCTGGTGAGAAATGGTCGCCGGAAACTTGAAGCAGAAGCGGAAGTCGTCGGTCGTTTGTTCCCGCCAGCGCGCAACAATCTCGGCTTTCGGGAGCGCATAGAGGGTAGTGTTACCCTCGACGCAGTTGAAGTGTCGGGCATACTCTTCAAGGCTGGTGATACCAAGGCGCACCCATTTCGGGTGCGACCACTGGGGTAAACCGACATACATCATAGCGCGCTGACAATCTCATCCGTGCTGCGCACGCGGCCGATGCGCGGGAAGATGTGGGTCATGCTGCCCTGGTGCTGTTCCGCGGAGGCCGCGCTGCAGGCATCTTCGGCGATCACCAGATTAAAACCGAGCTCCCACGCGTTGCGGGCAGTCGACTCCACGCCGATGTTGGTGGAAATACCGCACAGGATAATGGTGTCAATGCCGCGACGGCGGAGCTGCAGCTCAAGATCGGTGCCGTAGAAGGCACCCCACTGGAGTTTGGTGACTTCGATGTCGCTGTCGCGTTTGCCAAGCGAGACCGGGTACGTCCACCAGTTTTCCGGCAGGGCACGGGCGGGTGCCTGCGCATCAACAGGCTGTTTTAACGCTTCGGCGTAATCCGCAGACCAGCCGACGCGCACCATGACGACCGGGGCACCGCTGGCGCGGCATTTTTCCGCCAGGCGGGCGGCGCGGCTGACTACATCGTCCGCGGTATGCGGGCCACCGGCGAAGGGCAAAATGCCTTCCTGTAAATCAATGACTACAAGCGCGGTTTTTCTGGCATCAAGGGTTAACATCGTTACTCCCGTTAAATGAATCACTTCCAGACACCATACGACGTGATGGCCTGTTATTGGTCGCATAATTTTGTTAATTTTTGTGAGAATGCGCAATAAGAGTGCAGCAAACGACCGCCTGGCCGTGGTTCGCTCTTATCGTCCGGCGGAATTTCCAGTATAATAGCCGCCTTTTTTCATCCAGTTGTGACATACAGAAAGCTGCGACATAGTAGCCTGCATACCAGGCGACATTTAGCCTGCGGCTAATTAAGGGATATCTCATGCGTACAGAATATTGCGGGCAGCTGCGTCAGTCCCACGTCGGACAGCAGGTCACCCTGTGTGGTTGGGTCAATCGTCGTCGTGATCTTGGTAGCCTTATCTTCATCGATATGCGCGACCGCGAAGGTATCGTTCAGGTGTTCTTCGATCCGGATCGCGCAGATGCGTTGAAGCTGGCCTCTGAGCTGCGTAATGAGTTCTGCATTCAGGTCACCGGCACCGTACGTGCGCGTGACGAGAAAAACGTTAACGCCGACATGGCGACGGGTGCCATTGAAGTACTGGCGTCCGATCTGACGATCATCAACCGTGCTGAAGCGCTGCCGCTGGACTCCAACCACGTCAACACCGAAGAAGCGCGTCTGAAATACCGCTACCTGGATCTGCGTCGCCCGGAAATGGCTCAGCGCCTGAAAACCCGCGCGAAAATCACCAGCCTGGTGCGTCGCTTTATGGATGACCACGGTTTCCTGGATATCGAAACCCCGATGCTGACCAAAGCCACGCCGGAAGGCGCGCGCGATTACCTGGTGCCATCCCGCGTTCATAAAGGCAAATTCTACGCGCTGCCGCAGTCTCCACAGCTGTTCAAACAGCTGCTGATGATGTCCGGATTCGATCGCTACTATCAGATCGTGAAATGCTTCCGCGACGAAGACCTGCGTGCTGACCGCCAGCCTGAATTTACCCAGATCGATGTGGAAACCTCCTTCATGACCGCCGAGCAGGTGCGTGAAGTGATGGAAGCCCTGGTGCGTAGCCTGTGGAATGACGTGAAAGGCGTTGAGCTGGGCGATTTCCCAATCATGACCTTCGCGGAAGCCGAGCGTCGCTATGGCTCTGACAAACCAGACCTGCGTAACCCAATGGAGCTGGTGGACGTAGCGGATCTGGTTAAAAACGTGGAGTTCGCGGTATTCGCGGGCCCGGCTAACGACGCCAAAGGCCGCGTAGCAGCGCTGCGTGTACCGGGCGGCGCGGCTCTGAGCCGTAAGCAGATCGACGACTACGGTAGCTTCATCAAGATCTACGGCGCGAAAGGTCTGGCCTATATTAAAGTGACCGAGCGTGCGAAAGGTCTTGAAGGGATCACCAGCCCGGTCGCGAAATTCCTGAACGCAGACATCGTGGAAGCGATCCTGGAGCGCACCGGCGCGCAGGACGGCGACATGATCTTCTTCGGTGCAGACAACAAGAAAGTCGTTGCGGATGCGATGGGTGCGCTGCGTCTGAAGCTCGGCAAAGACCTGAATCTGACCGACGAGAGCAAATGGGCGCCGCTGTGGGTTATCGACTTCCCAATGTTTGAAGACGACGGTGAAGGTGGCCTGACCGCGATGCACCACCCGTTCACCTCGCCTAAAGAGATGACGGCGGCAGAGCTGAAAGCGGCACCGGAAGAGGCGGTCGCCAACGCCTACGATATGGTCATTAACGGCTACGAAGTGGGCGGCGGTTCCGTGCGTATTCACAGCGGTGAAATGCAGCAGACCGTGTTCGGCATCCTGGGCATCAACGAGCAGGAGCAGCGCGAGAAGTTCGGCTTCCTGCTGGACGCGCTGAAATACGGTACGCCTCCGCACGCGGGTCTGGCTTTCGGTCTTGACCGTCTGACCATGCTGCTGACCGGCACCGATAACATCCGTGATGTGATCGCCTTCCCGAAAACCACTGCCGCCGCGTGTCTGATGACCGAAGCGCCAAGCTTTGCCAACCCGGCCGCACTGGCTGAGCTGGGCATTGAGGTGGTGAAGAAGGAAGAGAAAAACTGATATGACATATAAGCTCCCCGTTTCGGTCCTGGTGGTCATTTATGCAGAAGACACGAAGCGGGTGCTGATGTTGCAGCGGCGCGATGACCCTGAATTCTGGCAGTCAGTTACCGGCAGTCTGGAAGAGGGGGAAACCGCGTTGCAGGCCGCCGCGCGCGAAGTAAAGGAAGAGGTCGCCATTGACGTTGCCCGCGAGCAACTGACCCTGAAGGACTGTCAGCGCACGGTGGAGTTTGAAATTTTTAGCCATTTACGTCATCGCTACGCGCCGGGTACCGAGCGCAATACGGAATCGTGGTTCTGTCTCGCGCTCCCCCATGAACGGGAGATCGTGTTTACCGAACACCTGACCTACCGCTGGGTGAATGCGGCGGATGCCGCCGCACTGACCAAGTCGTGGAGCAACCGGCAGGCGATTGAAGAATTTGTAATTAACGCAGCCTGAAAAGGCGCGATTTTTGGAGAACTTTTTATGGCAGGTCATAGTAAGTGGGCCAACACCAAACACCGCAAAGCGGCACAGGATGCCAAGCGCGGTAAGATCTTTACCAAAATCATTCGCGAGCTGGTGACGGCAGCGCGTCTGGGCGGCGGTGACCCGGCTTCTAACCCGCGTCTGCGCGCGGCGGTGGATAAAGCGCTGTCCAACAACATGACGCGTGACACCCTGAACCGTGCTATCGCACGTGGCGTGGGCGGCGATGAAGACGCGAACATGGAAACCATCATCTATGAAGGTTACGGTCCTGGCGGTACGGCGGTAATGGTTGAGTGCCTGTCCGACAACCGTAACCGTACCGTTGCGGAAGTGCGCCACGCGTTCACCAAAACCGGTGGCAACCTGGGCACTGACGGTTCCGTTGCGTACCTGTTCAGCAAAAAAGGCGTCATCTCTTTCGAGAAAGGCGACGAAGATGCGATCATGGAAGCAGCGCTCGAAGCCGGTGCGGAAGACGTGGTGACCTTTGACGACGGTGCTATCGACGTTTACACCGCGTGGGAAGAGATGGGTGCCGTGCGCGATGCGCTGGAAGCGGCTGGCCTGAAAGCGGACAACGCTGAAGTCTCCATGATCCCGTCCACCAAAGCGGACATGGATGCGGAAACTGCACCAAAACTGCTGCGTCTGATCGACATGCTCGAAGACTGCGACGACGTGCAGGAAGTGTACCACAACGGTGAAATCTCTGATGAGGTTGCAGCGACTCTCTGATGAGAGCGTGTAGATCCGTTACAGGAGACGCGTGATGTCGATTATTCTCGGGATTGACCCAGGCTCACGCGTCACCGGGTATGGCGTTATCCGCCAGGTGGGACGCCAGTTAACCTACCTCGGCAGCGGCTGTATTCGCACCAAAGTGGATGATCTGCCGTCGCGCCTGAAGCTCATTTATGCGGGCGTGTCGGAGATTATCACCCAGTTTCAGCCGGACTATTTCGCTATCGAGCAGGTCTTTATGGCGAAAAACGCCGATTCGGCGCTAAAGCTCGGTCAGGCGCGCGGAGTGGCCATCGTGGCTGCGGTAAACCAGGATTTGCCGGTATTTGAATACGCGGCACGTCAGGTCAAGCAGACGGTGGTGGGCATCGGTAGCGCGGAGAAAAGTCAGGTGCAGCACATGGTGCGTACCCTGCTGAAGCTCCCTGCAAACCCGCAGGCTGACGCCGCGGATGCGCTGGCGATTGCGATTACCCACTGTCATGTCAGCCAGAACGCGATGCAAATGAGCGAGTCGCGGCTCAATCTGGCGCGAGGCAGGTTACGATAATGACAAATCAGGCTGGATGTTTATCCAGCCTTTTTTTATTATGTCGGCAGTTAATTTCTTCCAGAACGCAGGAGCGTCACGTGATAGGCAGACTCAGAGGCATCATCATTGAAAAACAACCCCCGTTAGTGCTGCTGGAAGTGGGTGGCGTGGGCTATGAAGTCCATATGCCGATGACCTGCTTCTACGAGCTGCCGGACGCGGGCAAAGAGGCGATCGTCTTTACTCAGTTTGTGGTGCGTGAAGATGCTCAGCTGCTGTACGGCTTCAACAACAAACAGGAACGCACGCTGTTCCGCGAGCTGATTAAAACCAACGGCGTCGGGCCAAAGCTGGCGCTGGCGATCTTATCCGGCATGTCAGCGTCACAGTTTGTGAATGCCGTTGAGCGTGAAGATCCTGCGGCGCTGATTAAGCTTCCTGGTATTGGTAAGAAAACGGCAGAGCGCCTGATTGTCGAGATGAAAGACCGCTTCAAAGGCCTGCATGGCGATCTCTTCACGCCGGCGGCCGATCTGGTGCTGACCTCCCCAGGCGCGCCTGCGACGGATGATGACGCCGAGCAGGAAGCGGTTGCCGCGCTGGTGGCGCTGGGCTATAAACCTCAGGAGGCCAGCCGCATGGTAAGTAAAATTGCCAAACCGGATGCCAGCAGTGAAACCCTGATTCGTGAAGCGCTGCGCGCTGCATTGTGAGGTAAAGGATGATTGAAGCAGACCGCCTGGTTTCGGCAGGCACTGTTCAGGCAGAGGATGTGGTGGATCGCGCGATTCGCCCAAAACTGCTTGATGAGTACATTGGCCAGCCACAGGTTCGTTCCCAGATGGAGATTTTTATCCAGGCGGCAAAACTGCGCGGCGATGCGCTCGATCACCTGCTGATTTTTGGCCCTCCGGGGTTGGGCAAAACCACGCTGGCGAATATCGTCGCTAATGAAATGGGCGTTAACCTGCGCACCACCTCCGGCCCGGTGCTGGAGAAGGCGGGCGATTTGGCGGCTATGCTGACCAACCTCGAGCCGCATGACGTACTGTTTATCGATGAGATCCACCGTCTGTCACCGGTGGTGGAAGAGGTGCTCTATCCGGCGATGGAAGATTATCAGCTGGATATCATGATTGGTGAAGGTCCGGCTGCGCGCTCCATCAAAATCGATCTGCCGCCGTTTACCCTGATAGGCGCAACGACGCGAGCCGGGTCGTTGACCTCTCCACTGCGCGACCGCTTCGGTATCGTGCAGCGTCTGGAGTTTTACCAGGTGGCCGACCTCCAGCACATCGTTGGCCGCAGCGCCCGCTATATGGGGCTGGAGATGAGCGAAGAGGGGGCGTTTGAAGTGGCGAAGCGTTCCCGCGGTACGCCGCGTATTGCCAACCGCCTGCTGCGCCGCGTGCGTGACTTTGCTGAGGTGAAGCACAACGGTTCGATCTCCGCAGAGATCGCTGCGCAGGCGCTGGATATGCTGAACGTCGATGCCGAAGGTTTTGACTACATGGACCGCAAGTTGCTGCTGGCGGTGCTGGACAAGTTCTTTGGTGGCCCGGTCGGGCTGGATAACCTGGCGGCGGCAATCGGGGAGGAGCGTGAAACCATTGAGGATGTGCTTGAACCGTATCTGATCCAGCAGGGCTTCCTGCAGCGCACACCGCGTGGCCGCATGGCGACGGTGCGGGCGTGGAATCATTTCGGCATTACGCCACCGGCAATGCCGTAATGCATTGTTCCCTCTCCCTGTGGGAGAGGGCCAGGGTGAGGGCATCAGCGCCCTCGATGTTAATTTGCGGTCTTCTTCATCATACTGAAGATAAACAGCACCGCCGCACTCAGCACCACGGACGGCCCTGCAGGCGTGTCATAGAACGCCGAGAAGGTGAGTCCACCCGTTACCGCAATCATTCCGACAATCACGGCCACACCGGCCATCTGCTCCGGCGTACGGGCAAAACGACGCGCCGTAGCCGCAGGGATGATCAGCAGTGACGTAATAATCAGCGCCCCGACAAACTTCATCGCCACGCCAATGGTTAACGCCGTTACCAGCATCAGCAGCAGCTTAACGCGCTGCAGCTTCACGCCGTCGACAAACGCCAGGTCCGGGCTGACGGTCATGGCCAGCAGGTTACGCCACTGCCAGAGCAGAATGCCGAGCACCACCACAACGCCAATCGCGATTGCGATGAGATCGTCTGGCGTGACGGCCAGCAGGTCACCGAACAGGTAAGCCATCAGATCCACACGGATATTCGACATCAGGCTGACCACCACCAGGCCCAGCGACAGGGCACTGTGCGCCATGATGCCAAGCAGGGTATCGATGGCGAGGTGAGGGCGCTTTTCCAGCCAGACCAGACCGGCCGCCAGCAGCAGCGTGACCACAATCACCGCGTAGAAGGGGTTTACATCCAGCAGCAGACCAAAGGCAACGCCCAGCAGGGACGCGTGCGCCAGGGTATCACCGAAGTAAGACATTCTGCGCCACACCACAAACGAGCCGAGCGGGCCCGCGGCGCAGGCAAGCATAATCCCGGCCAGCCAGCCGGGCAGTAACAGTTCAATCATGAGTGTCCATTTCCCCGACGCAGAACGATTCGTCCCTGTAAATCATGGCGATGATTATGATGATGGCGATAGATGCCCAGCTGTTCAGCGCCGCGAGGGCCGAACATGGAAATAAATTCCGGATGCATGGAGACCACTTCTGGCGTGCCGGAGCAGCAGATATGGTGGTTGAGACACAGCACTTCGTCAGTCTTTGCCATCACCAGATGGAGATCGTGAGACACCATCAGCACTGCGCAATCAAGCTCTCGACGTAGCTGGTCGATCAAATCATAAAGCGCAACCTGACCATTCACATCCACACCCTGCGTCGGCTCATCCAGTACCAGCAGCTGCGGGCTGCTGAGCAACGCGCGGGCAAGTAAAACGCGCTGCGTTTCTCCACCGGACAGTTTTTGCAGCGGCGCATCGACAAGATGGCCCGCCTGCACGCGCTTCAGCGCCGGGAGAATATCGGCTTTACGTGTGCCGGGACGCAGGCGCAGGAAACGGCTCACCGTCAGCGGCAGTGTGGCGTCGAGGTGCAGTTTTTGCGGCACATAGCCGATGCGCAATTTTTCCTCGCGCGTGATCACGCCTTCATCGGGTGCGACCAGACCCAGCACCACGCGCACCAGAGTGGATTTGCCTGCGCCATTGGGGCCGAGCAGCGTCAGAATTTTGCCGGGCTTCAGATCGAGCGACACGTCAGAGAGGACGCGGCGCTGGCCAAATGAGACCGAAATATTTTCAAGGGAAACCAATGTCGTCATGTCATTTTAAGCTTGAAGAAGTCAACGAATGTTATAATATCACATTCCACGCATTCACTACGATGATTAGTCGCATTATGTTACATAAAAATACGCTTCTTTTCGCAGCATTATCCGCTGCCCTTTGGGGTACAACCGCACAAGATGTTAACGCTGCGGTTGTCGCTTCGCTTAAACCGCTCGGGTTCATCGCGTCAGCCATTGCTGACGGGGTAACAGAAACCCAGGTTCTGCTCCCGGATGGTGCATCGGAGCATGATTATTCCCTGCGCCCTTCCGATGTAAAACGCTTACAAAACGCGGACTTAGTTGTCTGGAACGGTCCGGAAATGGAAGCGTTTATGCAGAAGTCAGCAAAACAGGTGGCGGGTGAAAAACAGGTCGCGATTGCCGACCTCCCCGGCGTGAAACCGTTACTCATGAAAGGGGCGGATGACGACGGCGACGAACATGACCATCATGCTGCCGACGGTGAAAAAGGTGATGGAGATCACCATCACGGCGAGTACAACATGCATCTTTGGTTATCCCCAGAGATAGCGCGGCTTTCAGCGGTTGCAATCCATGACAAATTAGTGGAACTTATGCCGCAAAGTCGAGCCAAACTAGACGCCAACCTGAAGGATTTTGAGGCACAATTAGCCGCAACCGATAAGCAGGTTGGTAATGAGCTCGCACCGTTGAAAGGAAAAGGGTATTTCGTTTTTCATGACGCCTACGGCTATTACGAAAAACACTACGGTTTGACCCCGCTGGGTCATTTTACCGTCAACCCTGAAATTCAGCCTGGTGCGCAGCGTTTACATGAAATCAGAACACAGCTGGTTGAGCAAAAAGCGACATGCGTTTTTGCTGAGCCACAGTTCAGGCCAGCGGTCGTAGAAGCCGTGGCCAGGGGGACATCCGTGCGCATGGGGACCCTTGACCCGCTAGGAACGAATATCCAGTTGAGCAAAGCGAGCTATTCGCAGTTCCTCAGCCAACTGGCGAACCAGTATGCGAGCTGCCTGAAAGGAGATTAACGAGGAAGTGAATACGTGCAACAGATAGCCCGCTCTGTCGCCCTGGCATTTAACAATCTGCCTCGACCCCACCGCGTCATGCTGGGGTCGCTTACAGTACTCACCCTAGCGGTCGCCGTCTGGCGGCCCTATGTTTACCACCCGAGTTCTGTCCCTATCATCAAAACCATCGAGCTTGAAAAGAGCGAAATTCGTTCTTTGCTGCCTGAAGCCAGTGAGCCTATCGACCAGTCGGCTCAGGAAGATGAAGCTATTCCACAGGATGAACTGGACGATAAAACCGAGAACGAAGCGGGTATTCATGAATATGTTGTCTCTACCGGGGATACGCTGAGCAGCGTACTGAACCAGTACGGCATCGACATGGGGAATATCAGCCAGCTGGCGGCGGCAGATAAAGATCTTCGCAACCTGAAAATTGGGCAGCAGCTCTCCTGGACGTTAACGGCCGATGGCGATCTCCAGCGTCTGACCTGGGAAATGTCCCGCCGCGAAACCCGCACCTACGATCGCACGGCGACGGGCTTTAAAATGACCAGCGAAATGCAGAAGGGCGACTGGGTTAACAGCGTTCTGAAAGGCACCGTGGGCGCGAGCTTTGTCTCCAGCGCGCGAGATGCAGGCTTGACCAGCGCTGAAATCAGCTCGGTGATCAAAGCCATGCAGTGGCAGATGGATTTTCGCAAGCTGAAGAAGGGCGATGAGTTCTCCGTCCTGATGTCCCGCGAAATGCTGGACGGCAAGCGCGAGCAAAGCCAGCTGCTGGGCGTACGTCTGCGCTCCGAGGGCAAAGATTACTACGCGATCCGTGCCGAAGACGGTAAGTTCTACGACCGCAGCGGTACGGGCCTTGCAAAAGGCTTCCTGCGCTTCCCAACGGCTAAACAGTTCCGCGTCTCCTCGAACTTTAACCCGCGTCGTCTGAACCCGGTAACCGGGCGTGTCGCACCGCACCGTGGCGTTGACTTTGCCATGCCGCAGGGCACACCGGTTCTGGCGGTAGGGGATGGTGAAGTGGTGGTGGCCAAACGTAGCGGTGCAGCCGGGTATTACGTCGCGGTACGTCATGGCCGTACGTATACGACCCGCTACATGCACCTGCGTAAGCTGCTGGTTAAACCGGGTCAGAAGGTGAAGCGTGGTGACCGTATCGCGATCTCCGGCAATACCGGACGCTCTACCGGCCCGCATCTGCACTATGAAGTGTGGATTAACCAACAGGCAGTGAACCCGCTGACGGCGAAACTGCCGCGCACCGAAGGCCTGACAGGTAAAGATCGTACTGATTATCTGGCGCAGGTGAAAGAGGTGTTGCCGCAGCTGAGCTTAGACTAAGCCCTCTGTTTTTGTTAAAAAAGCCGGCGCACACTGACGCCGGCTTTTTCTTTTGTGCGCGGACGACTGCCTCGCTACACTATCTGAATAAATTTTTGCGTCATCAGACCCTGGATCTAGCATGGAAACCCAAAAAAACAATATTGAATACATTCCTGAGTTTGAAAAATCCTTCCGCCATCCGCGCAACTGGGGCGCCTGGCTCGGCGTCTACGCCTTTGCGGGGATGGCGTTGCTGCCTGCCGCACTGCGAGATCCTGTCCTGGGTAAAATTGGCCGTCTGGCCGGGCGTTTAGGCAAAAGCGCCCGTCGTCGCGCGCAGATCAATCTCTATTACTGTTTTCCGGAAAAGAGTGACGCCGAGCGCGAGGCAATCATTGATGAGATGTATACCACCGCACCGCAGGCCATGGCGATGATGGCGGAGCTGGCGCTGAAAGGGCCGGATAAAATTGTCGATCGCGTTGACTGGAAAGGGCTGGATATCATCGAGGAGATGCGTCGCAATGACGAGAAAGTCATTTTCCTTGTCCCCCACGGCTGGGGCGTTGATATTCCGGCGATGCTGATGGCCTCTCAGGGCCAGAAGATGGCGGCTATGTTCCATAACCAGGGCAATAAAATCTTCGATTTTGTCTGGAATACGGTGCGTCGTCGTTTTGGCGGACGCCTGCATGCGCGCAACGATGGCATTAAGCCCTTCATTCAGTCGGTACGTCAGGGGTACTGGGGCTACTATCTGCCGGATCAGGACCATGGCCCCGAGCACAGCGAGTTTGTCGATTTCTTTGCGACCTATAAAGCGACGCTCCCCGCGATTGGTCGCCTGATGAAAGTTTGTCGTGCCCGCGTGATCCCGCTGTTCCCGGTCTACGACGGTAAAACGCATCGCCTGAGTATTGAGGTTCGTCCGCCGATGGACGATCTGCTCACCGCCGATGATTACACCATTGCCCGTCGGATGAACGAAGAGGTGGAGATCCTGGTAGGGCCACATGCCGAGCAGTACACGTGGATCCTGAAGCTGCTTAAAACGCGTAAGCCGGGTGAAAAAGAGCCGTATAAACGTAAAGAGCTGTATCCAACGAAATAAAAAAAGCCCTCTCCAGCTGGAGAGGGCTTTTTAACAGAGACGTTATTACTCGACGGTCAGAACGCGCGTGGTGTTGGTTGATCCGATGGTGCTCATCACATCGCCCTGGGTCACAATGACGATATCACCAGAGACCAGATAGCCTTTGTCACGCAGCAGGTTTACGGCATCGTGCGCAGCGGCCACGCCGTCATTGGTGCTGTCGAAGTGTACCGGCGTCACGCCGCGGTACAGCGCCGTCAGGTTCAGCGTACGTTCGTGACGGGACATGGCGAAGATCGGCAGACCCGAGCTGATACGCGAGGTCATCAGCGCGGTACGGCCAGATTCGGTCATGGTGATGATCGCAGTAACGCCCTTCAGATGGTTTGCCGCATACATCGCCGACATCGCAATCGCTTCTTCCACGTTATCGAACTGCACGTCCAGACGGTGTTTAGAGACGTTGATGCTTGGGATCTTTTCAGCACCCAGGCAAACACGTGCCATAGCGGCCACGGTTTCTGCCGGATATTGGCCCGCAGCGGTTTCGGCAGAGAGCATCACCGCATCGGTACCGTCCAGCACGGCGTTCGCCACGTCCATGACTTCTGCACGGGTTGGCATTGGGTTGGTGATCATCGATTCCATCATCTGAGTCGCGGTGATCACCGCGCGGTTCAGCTGACGTGCGCGACGAATCAGGGCTTTCTGAATACCCACCAGCTCAGGGTCGCCGATTTCCACACCCAGGTCGCCGCGCGCAACCATCACCACGTCAGACGCGAGGATCACATCGTCCATGGCATCCTGATCGCAAACGGCTTCCGCGCGCTCAACTTTGGCGACGATTTTGGCATCGCAGCCTGCATCACGCGCCAGGCGCCGCGCATAGTTCAGATCTTCGCCGCAGCGCGGGAAGGAGACAGCCAGGTAATCAACGCCGATCAGCGCAGCCGTCACGATGTCCGCTTTGTCTTTATCGGTAAGCGCCTCTGCTGAGAGGCCGCCGCCCAGTTTGTTGATGCCTTTATTGTTGG
The DNA here is from genome assembly GCF_002952735.2 of Enterobacter sp. SGAir0187. Classification (NCBI taxonomy): domain Bacteria; kingdom Pseudomonadati; phylum Pseudomonadota; class Gammaproteobacteria; order Enterobacterales; family Enterobacteriaceae; genus Enterobacter; species Enterobacter sp. SGAir0187. Next base: position 4,462,067 of record NZ_CP025034.2, read on the forward strand.
AGAGCGGGCCGCCGACGGTAACTTCGGTGAACACTTTCATGCCCTGAACTTCCAGCACTTTCAGCTGTACGCGGCCGTCATCAAGCAGCAGGATATCGCCAGGTACGACGTCAGCCGGGAGGCCTTTATAGTCGATACCGACTTTTTCTTTATCGCCTTCGCCTTTGCCCAGGTTGGCATCCAGCAGAAATTTGTCGCCGATATTGAGGAAAACTTTCCCCTCTTTAAAGGTGGAAACACGAATTTTTGGACCCTGCAAATCGCCGAGGATAGCCACGTGGCGGCCCAGTTTTGCTGCGATTTCACGCACTTTATCGGCACGTAATTTATGGTCTTCTGGCGTACCGTGAGAGAAGTTCATACGCACCACGTTGGCACCGGCGGCGATAATTTTTTCGAGATTATTATCGCGATCGGTGGCCGGGCCTAAGGTGGTTACGATCTTGGTTCTGCGAAGCCTTCTGGACATGTAATACTCCGTTGACTGAAACAACTTTGGTGTTGCGTGAACATTGAATCGGCCTTCATCTGCTGCAAGGCAGCGGCGAGGGGACCGAATGCCGTAAATCGTTACATCGTCATTATTCGTGACGTCTTCGTTATCAACTATCAGGGAACATCGCTCTTTATAAGCAATTCTTTATCAAAACGCGATTCCTTCAGCGCTTCCTTGACCCGCTTCAAGTTATCCCGGAATTTTGCCCCTCGACGTAAGGTAAAACCGGTCGCGAGCACGTCAATCACGGTGAGCTGGGCCAGGCGGGAGACCATCGGCATATAAATGTCGGTGTCTTCCGGCACGTCGAGGGTGATCGCCAGCGTTGCCTCACGGGCCAGCGGTGTGCCCGCCGTGGTCAGCGCAATCACCATGGCATCGTTTTCACGGGCCAGTTGCGCCAGTTCAACCTGACTCTTGGTGCGGCCGGTATGCGAAATCAGTACCACGACGTCATCTTCACTGCAATTCATACAGCTCATGCGTTGCAGGACAATGTCATCGGAATAAATCACCGGGACGTTAAAGCGGAAAAATTTGTTCATCGCGTCATGCGCCACGGCCGCCGACGACCCGAGCCCAAAGAACGCAATTCGCTTGGCCTGGGTGAGTAAATCCACCGCGCGATTGACGGAGCTCATGTCCAGAGACTGACGGACGTGGTCGAGCGAAGCCATGGCCGATTCAAAAATTTTCGCGGTATAGGCATCAACGCTGTCGTCTTCATCCACATTACGATTAACATAAGGGGTGCCGTTAGCCAGACTTTGCGCCAGATGCAGTTTAAAATCAGGAAAGCCGCGCGTTTCCAGGCTGCGGCAAAAGCGATTGACCGTGGGTTCGCTAACACCCGCTTCCTGTGCCAGAGCGGCGATGCTTGAATGAATCGCCTGAGCGGGAGAGGCGAGAATGACCTCGGCCACTTTTCGCTCGGATTTGCTAAGGTGTTCCAGTTGAAACTGGATTTTTTCCAGCATGTTCATGTTAACAGGATGCTCATGGGTGTAAACGATTTCATAAATTGATGAAATCGTGATTCGATTTAGCCGATATTACCCTTGTGGCTTCCATTAAGGGTAACAATCGACAAGATAATGTTGTTGTTTTTTTTCATTACTTGATCGGTGTCGGGTTTTGCTATGACCCTGTTGCGCAAAGAAACGACGGTTGTTGCGTCATTAAGCCGTCGAAATCATCCGAAGGGTGAAAAATCGCGGTATCGCACGCGACGATAAGCGCTAATGGTTTCGGGAATGACGTAAAAGCAGTACAGTGCATTGTAATAAAATTACAACGATACCTGGCAGAAGTACCAGGTGATCCAACTGAGGAGAATGACATGGCGGTAACGCAAACAGCCCAGGCATGTGACCTGGTCATTTTCGGCGCGAAAGGCGATCTTGCACGCCGAAAATTGCTGCCTTCCCTGTATCAACTGGAGAAAGCGGGCCAAATTCATCCGGATACCCGTATCCTGGGTGTAGGGCGCGCCGACTGGGACAAGGACGCTTATACCAAAGTCGTCCGCGAGGCGCTCGAAACTTTCATGAAGGAAAAAATTGATGAAAGTTTGTGGGATACCCTGAGTGGACGTCTCGATTTCTGCAACCTGGACGTAAATGACGTCAGCGCGTTTACCCGCTTAGGCGCGATGCTGGATCAGAAAAACCGTGTCACGATTAACTATTTCGCCATGCCGCCAAGCACCTTCGGCGCCATCTGCAAAGGCCTGGGCGAAGCCAAACTGAACGCCAAACCGGCGCGCGTCGTGATGGAGAAGCCGCTGGGTACGTCGCTGGCAACCTCGCGTGAAATCAACGACCAGGTGGGCGAGTTCTTTGAAGAGTGCCAGGTCTACCGTATCGACCACTATCTCGGTAAAGAGACGGTACTGAACCTGCTGGCCCTGCGTTTCGCTAACTCCCTGTTTGTGAATAACTGGGACAACCGCACTATCGACCACGTGGAAATCACCGTGGCAGAAGAGGTGGGTATTGAAGGCCGCTGGGGTTACTTTGACCAGGCCGGCCAGATGCGCGACATGATCCAGAACCACCTGCTGCAGATTCTGTGCATGATTGCCATGTCTCCACCGTCTGACCTGACGGCGGACAGCATTCGTGACGCAAAAGTGAAAGTGCTGAAATCGCTGCGCCGCATCGACCGCTCCAACGTGCGTGAGAAGACCGTTCGCGGCCAGTACACCGCCGGGTTTGCACAGGGTAAAAAAGTGCCGGGCTACCTGGAAGAAGAGGGCGCGAACAAGTCCAGCAACACCGAGACGTTCGTGGCGATCCGCGTGGATATCGACGACTGGCGCTGGGCGGGTGTTCCGTTCTACCTGCGCACCGGTAAGCGTCTGCCTGCGAAGTGCTCCGAGGTAGTGGTCTACTTCAAAAACCCGGAACTGAACCTGTTCAAAGAGTCCTGGCAGGAGCTGCCGCAGAACAAGCTGACCATTCGTCTGCAGCCGGACGAGGGCGTGGATATCCAGATCCTGAACAAAGTGCCGGGCCTGGATCATAAACACAACCTGCAGACCACCAAGCTGGATCTGAGCTACTCCGAAACCTTCAACCAGACGCACCTGGCCGATGCGTACGAGCGTCTGCTGCTGGAAACCATGCGCGGCATTCAGGCGTTGTTCGTGCGCCGCGATGAAGTGGAAGAGGCGTGGAAATGGGTCGACTCCATCACCGAAGCCTGGGCTGCCGATCAGGATGCGCCAAAACCGTATCAGGCGGGTACCTGGGGACCTGTCGCGTCGGTGGCGATGATCACCCGCGATGGCCGCTCCTGGAATGAGTTTGAGTAAGATAATCCGCTAGCCCGAAAGTGTTATTTTACCGGTAACATGATCTAACACAGCTCGTGGCACAATTTTCAACTTTTAAGCTCCGCGTGGATTCACCCGCGGAGCTTTTTTTATTACACTGCCGGAAGTGATTTTGCCCCTGAGCTCCGGACAGCAAGCGTTTCAGCGTTGTTAACAACTGCCAGCGACTTTGTAAACTCCCGAGCCCGGACAGATAAATGAGAGGAGCTTTTATGAATCCGACATTGTTACGCGTAACACAACGCATTATTGAGCGCTCGAAAGAGACCCGTTCGGCCTACCTCGCCCGGATTGAGCAGGCGAAGAGCAACACCGTTCACCGCTCCCAGCTGGCCTGCGGTAACCTGGCGCACGGCTTCGCCGCCTGCCAGCCTGACGATAAAGCGTCGCTGAAAAGCATGTTGCGTAACAATATCGCCATCATTACCGCCTATAACGATATGCTCTCCGCGCATCAGCCCTATGAGGTTTACCCGGATATCATCCGTAAAGCGCTGCACAGCGTGAATGCGGTCGGCCAGGTGGCGGGTGGGGTACCCGCCATGTGCGACGGCGTAACGCAGGGTCAGGACGGTATGGAGCTCTCCCTGCTGAGCCGCGAAGTGATCGCCATGTCCGCGGCGGTGGGCCTGTCACACAACATGTTTGATGGCGCGCTCTATCTCGGCGTGTGCGACAAGATTGTTCCGGGCCTGGTGATGGCCGCGCTGTCGTTTGGTCATCTGCCTGCGATCTTCGTGCCCTCGGGCCCAATGGCAAGCGGCCTGCCGAACAAAGAAAAAGTGCGCATTCGCCAGCTGTACGCGGAAGGAAAAGCAGATCGTCAGGCGCTGCTGGAGGCGGAAGCCGCGTCCTACCATGCGCCGGGCACCTGTACGTTCTACGGTACCGCAAACACGAACCAGATGGTGGTGGAGTTTATGGGGATGCAGCTTCCAGGCTCATCCTTTATCCAGCCGGACGCGCCGCTGCGCAAAGCGCTGACCGAGGCCGCGGCCCGTCAGGTCACGCGTCTGACCGGAAACGGCAACGAATGGATGCCGATGGGCAAAATGGTCGACGAAAAGGTCATCGTCAACGGGATTGTCGCGCTGCTGGCAACCGGTGGGTCAACCAACCACACCATGCACCTGGTGGCCATGGCGCGTGCTGCGGGTATTCTGATTAACTGGGATGACTTTTCCGAGATCTCTTCCGTGGTGCCGTTGATGGCACGCCTGTACCCAAATGGCCCGGCGGACATTAACCACTTCCAGGCCGCGGGCGGCGTACCGCTGCTGATGCGCGAGCTGCTGAAAGGCGGTCTGCTGCATGAAGATGTCAACACCGTGGCGGGCTTTGGCCTGCAGCGCTACACCCAGGAGCCATGGCTGAACAACGGCGAGCTGGACTGGCGTGATGGGGCGAGCGCGTCTCTTGATGCGCAGGTTATCGCCACCATTGACAAACCGTTCTCTCCTCACGGTGGCACCAAAGTGCTCAGCGGTAACCTCGGTCGCGCGGTGATGAAGACCTCTGCCGTACCGGAAGAGAACCAGATTATCGAAGCGCCGGCGGTGGTATTTGAAAGCCAGCACGACGTATTACCTGCCTTTGACGCCGGTCTGCTCGATAAAGACTGCGTGGTGGTGGTGCGTCATCAGGGGCCTAAAGCCAACGGGATGCCAGAATTACATAAACTTATGCCGCCACTTGGTGTATTATTGGACCGCCGTTTCAAAATTGCACTGGTGACCGATGGACGCCTCTCTGGCGCCTCAGGTAAAGTGCCTTCAGCCATCCACGTGACGCCGGAAGCGTACGACGGTGGCCTGCTGGCGAAAGTGCGTGACGGTGACATGATCCGCGTTAACGGTCAGACAGGCGAGTTAACCCTGCTGGTGGATGATGCCGAACTGGCGGCACGTCAGCCCCATATTCCTGACCTGAGCGCGTCGCGCGTGGGAACAGGACGCGAAATGTTTGGCGCGCTGCGTGAGAAACTCTCCGGTGCTGAGCAGGGCGCAACCTGTATTACGTTTTAAGACGACTTGATTTTAACGATCTGGCGAGAGAAAACTCTGATGAAAAACTGGAAAACAAGTGCAGAAGCAATCCTGACCACGGGCCCTGTCGTGCCGGTTATCGTGGTAAACAAGCTGGAGCACGCTGTACCGATGGCGAAAGCGCTGGTTGAGGGCGGCGTTCGCGTTCTGGAAGTGACCCTGCGTACCGCCTGCGCGATGGATGCTATTCGCGCCATTGCTAAAGAAGTGCCGGACGCCATTATCGGTGCGGGTACCGTGACGAACGCAAGACAGCTGGCTGAAGTGACCGAAGCGGGCGCACAGTTTGCCATCAGCCCGGGCCTGACCGAATCGCTGCTGAAGGCCGCGACCGAAGGCACTATTCCGCTGATCCCGGGTATCAGCACCGTTTCTGAACTGATGCTGGGCATGGACTACGGTCTGAAAGAGTTTAAATTCTTCCCGGCGGAAGCGAACGGCGGCACCAAAGCGCTGCAGGCGATTGCGGGTCCTTTCTCCCAGGTACGCTTCTGCCCGACGGGCGGTATTTCTCCTGCCAACTACCGGGACTACCTGGCGCTGAAAAGCGTGCTGTGCATCGGTGGCTCATGGCTGGTTCCGGCGGATGCGCTGGAAGCGGGCGACTGGGATCGCATCACAAAACTGGCTCGCGAAGCGGTGGAAGGCGCGAAGCAGTAAGTCATTCGTCGCATAAAAAACGGGCCTTTCGGCCCGTTTTTTTTATCCCTCTACCTTAACGCTTGCTGCGGCCGCTTTCGCTCTCGCCACGGCGTCGTCAACGTTATCCCCGGTAGCTAATGCCACGCCAAGACGACGAGTACCGTCGATCTCCGGCTTACCGAACAAACGTACCTGCAACCCGGCACCCACCGCCGCGTCGACGTTATCAAACGTCACGTTCTGGCTGGTTAACTGCGGCAGGATCACCGCCGAGGCGGCCGGGCCGTACTGACGGATACCGCCGACGGGCAGGCCGAGGAAGGCACGCACGTGCAGAGCGAACTCGGAAAGATCCTGCGAAATCAGCGTGACCATGCCGGTGTCATGCGGGCGCGGGGACACCTCGCTGAAAATCACCTCATCACCGCACACAAACAGCTCCACGCCGAACAGGCCATAGCCGCCCAGCGCCAGGACGGTTTTACGGGCGATCGCCTGCGCACGTTCCAGCGCCAGAGCGCTCATCTGCTGCGGCTGCCAGGATTCGCGGTAATCGCCATCCTCCTGGCGGTGGCCAATCGGGTCGCAGAAATGGACGCCGTCAACGGCGCTGACGGTCAGCAGCGTGATCTCGAAATCAAACTTCACTACGCCTTCGACGATGACGCGACCAGCACCGGCGCGGCCACCCTGCTGGGCGTAATCCCACGCCTTATCGAGCATGCTGCTGTCGCGAATGAAGCTCTGTCCTTTACCGGAGGAGCTCATCACCGGCTTAACGATGCACGGGTAACCAATCTCCTCTACGGCCTGCAGGAATGCGGCTTTATCGCCAGCAAAACGATAGCTCGAGGTGGGCAATTCCAGCTCTTCCGCCGCCAGGCGACGAATGCCTTCGCGGTTCATGGTCAGCTTTGCGGCTTTCGCGCAGGGCACCACGCGCTGGCCTTCCTGCTCAAGCGCAATCAGCGTATCGGTGGCGATGGCTTCAATTTCCGGTACAACGAAATCGGGTTTCTCGCGCGTAATCAGCTCGCGTAGGGCATCGCCATCCAGCATGTTAATCACATAAGAACGATGGGCGACGTGCATGGCGGGCGCATCGGCGTAACGGTCTACGGCAATGACTTCCACGCCTAAACGCTGGCACTCAATGGCGACCTCTTTTCCCAGCTCGCCCGATCCCAACAGCATCACTCGCGTCGCCGCAGGTCGCAGCGCGGTTCCTAAACGAATCATAACAATCCCCCTGAAAAAGTTGCGGGCAGTATAAACGAAAACGTTTGCGTCTGTCTTGTGCACCGCTAAGCGCGGGAGGAAGAAATTTGCGCTTCTTTAGCCCGGCCAGACATTTCCTGACGCCTGCTCGCTTACGCTGTGGAACATATTCACCGTTAAGTGAGGGAAACCATGTCTGGCTGGCTAAATCAATTGCAATCACTGTTAGGACAGAAAACATCGTCTTCCGGCGAGCGGGAGCTCAGTAAACTGCTGGTGCCCGGGGCGCTCGGCGGCCTGGCCGGCCTGCTGGTCGCGAATAAATCCTCGCGCAAGCTGCTGGCAAAGTACGGGACAGGCGCGCTGCTGGCCGGCGGCGGCGCCATTGCGGGCACCGTCCTGTGGAATAAATACAAGGACAGGGTACGGACCGCGCACAATGACGAACCGCATTATGGCGAGCATACCTCGCCGCTGGATCTGCGTACTGAACGGCTGATCCTGGCGCTGGTTTTTGCCGCGAAAAGTGACGGGCATATTGACGATAAGGAACGACTTGCAATCGAACAGCAGCTGCGTGAGGCCGGCGTTGAAGAGAAGGGCAGAGCGCTGGTGGCGCAGGCCATCGAACAGCCTCTGGAGCCACAGCGTCTGGCGCAAAGCGTGAAAAATGAGGAAGAGGCGCTTGAACTCTATTTCCTCAGCTGTGCCGCCATCGATATCGATCACTTTATGGAGCGCAGCTACCTGAATGCGCTTGGAGACGCGCTGAAGATCCCCCAGGACGTGCGTGAGGGCATTGAGCGGGATATCCGGGAACAAAAACAGGCGTTACAGGGCTAGTGCTCGCCGTTGCGATCCGGTTTCGCTTGCATCATGCGTGGGTTTTGCCAACCTTATAGGGTGTAAAACTAAAAAGAATGATGACATGCCACCGAAAGCCCGACGTATACCTTATGCGATCACCACGCATGGCGATACGCGTATAGACAACTATTACTGGCTACGGGACGATTCGCGCTCCCGGCCAGAGGTGCTCGACTATCTGCACGAGGAAAATGACTACGGCCGCAAGGTCATGTCCAGCCAGCAGACGCTTCAGGACCAACTGCTGAATGAGATGGTGCAGCGCATTCCTCAGCGCGATATCTCGGCGCCCTGGACCAAAAACGGCTATCGCTACCGCCATATTTACGAGCCCGGCAACGAGTATCCCATCTACCAGCGTCAGTCGGTGCTCAGCGCCGAATGGGATGCGTGGGATATTCTGCTGGATGCCAACCAGCGCGCCGCCCACAGCGAGTTTTATACTCTGGGCGGCATGTCCATTTCACCGGATAACGCGGTAATGGCGCTGGCGGAGGATTATCTCTCGCGTCGCCAGTACGGCCTGCGTTTTCGCAATCTGGACACCGGCAACTGGTATCCTGAAATGCTGGAAAACGTCTCCCCGGATTTTGTCTGGGCGAATGATTCCGAGACGGTTTACTACGTCAAAAAGCACGCCTCGACGCTGCTGCCTTATCAGGTATGGCGGCATACCGTCGGTACGGACTCCGCTGACGACGAGCTGGTTTATGAAGAGAAAGACGAAACGTTCTATGTCAGCCTGCATAAAACCTCCTCGCGCCATTATGTGATTATCTTCCTGGCCAGCGCCACGACGTCGGAAGTCCTGCTGCTGGATGCCGAACTGCCCGATGCCCAGCCGCTCTGTTTCCTGCCGCGCCGGAAGGATCATGAGTACAGCCTGGATCACTTCCAGCACAGCTTTTATCTGCGCTCGAATCGCGAGGGTAAAAACTTTGGTCTCTATAAAACCAAAGTTCGCGATGAGCGCAAGTGGGAAGTGCTTATTCCCGCGCGGGATCAGGTGATGCTGGAAGGGTTCACCCTGTTCACCGACTGGCTGGTGGTGGAGGAGCGTCAGCGCGGGCTGACCAGCATCCGGCAAATCAACCGTAAAACGCGAGAAGTGGTAGGCATCGCGTTCGACGACCCGGCCTATGTGACGTGGATTGGTTTCAACCCGGAACCCGAATCCTCGCGGCTGCGCTACGGCTACTCATCGATGACCACACCAGACACCCTGTTTGAGCTGGACATGGATACCGGGCAGCGCCAGGTGATTAAACAGACCGAGGTCAAAGGGTTTGAGTCTGAAAACTACCGCAGCGAGCACCTGTGGGTCATCGCCCGGGATGGCGTCGAGGTCCCCGTCTCGCTCGTGTATCACAAAGCCCACTTCCAGAAAGGCAAAAACCCGATCCTGGTGTACGGCTACGGCTCCTACGGCTCAAGCATGGATGCCGATTTCAGCAGCAGCCGATTAAGCCTGCTCGATCGCGGCTTTGTTTTCGCCATCGCCCATATTCGCGGCGGCGGTGAGCTGGGGCAGCACTGGTACGAGGACGGGAAATTCCTGAAAAAGAAAAACACCTTTAATGACTACCTCGACGTCTGCGATGCGCTGATTGATCAGGGCTATGGCGATCCGAAGCTCTGCTTTGGCATGGGCGGCAGCGCGGGCGGCATGCTGATGGGGGCGGTGATCAACCAGCGACCCGAGCGCTTTAAGGGAATTGTCGCGCAGGTACCGTTTGTCGATGTGGTGACGACTATGCTCGATGAATCCATCCCGCTTACAACAGGGGAGTTTGAAGAGTGGGGCAATCCGCAGGATGAGATTTACTACCGCTATATGAAAACGTACAGCCCGTACGATAACGTGGAAGCGAAAGCCTATCCCCACATGCTGGTCACCACCGGTCTGCATGATTCTCAGGTGCAGTACTGGGAGCCGGCAAAATGGGTGGCGAAACTGCGGGAGCTGAAAACCGACGACAACCTGCTGCTGCTGTGTACCGATATGGACTCCGGTCACGGCGGGAAATCGGGTCGATTTAAATCCTACGAAGGGGTTGCTCTGGAATATGCCTTCCTGATTGGCCTGGCGCAGGAGACGCTGCCAGGCCGTGCGGAGCGTTAAGCTTCGCCCAGATAGTGCTTCAGCGTTAAGCGCAGCTCCGGGCTCATTTTGTCGAGGTTGTTATACAGCCAGCGTAAATAGCCCGGGTCTTTATCCGCCACCTCGGACACCGGCTTCCCGCGATATTTCCCAAAGGTAAATGTGGTCAGAAGTGCAGGACGGCCGGTGATGGTCGCCATATCATCCGGCGTCCAGCCAGAGATATTCATAATATCTATCAGTAACGCGGCGGTGATATAGCAGTCATACAGGGCCCGGTGATGGTGAAGCCCTTCAGGCGTGCGGACGCTGAGCTTGCGGGACTTGTACAGCGCCATGTTGCTGTATTTAATGCCAGGCCAGAGGCGACGCGCCAGCTTCATGGTACAAATCCATTCCCCCGGCATCTCAGGTAGCACCCGGCGGTCAAAACTGGCGTTATGCGCGACGTACCACGGGCTACCGTAATAGTGGGGAATGATCTCTTCGATCCACGGTTTGTCCGCCACCATCGATTCGGTAATGCGATGGATAGCCATCGCCTGAGGGCTGATGGGGCGGTCGGGACGCACCAGATGGCTCATAGGGTTGACGATTTTACCATCAACCACGTCGACAGAGGCCACTTCCACAATTCCGCCCTGAAGATCGCAAGTTTCGGTATCGATGACGCGCAGCATTGAACACTCCTGAGCTTAAAACGCCTAGCCTAAAGGAATGATATCGCCTTGCCAACCCTCTCCGCCGAGCGTGCCGGTTAACAGCAGCTCGCCCCGATCGGCGCGGACGATCAGCTGGCCTTTTTCATCCCACAGTGCGCTACCGCCGCAGGCGTTCGCCATCAGCACCGCAATGGCATATTTATGCGCGAAGCGCTGCAGGGTACTGATGGACTGCCGCCAGCGGTGATCCTCCACGGACTGGCTGCTGGTAAACAGCGACGCTCTGGGATCGAGATTGGGGGAATCGGCATGCGCATCAATAATGCTGAGCTGTTTCTCCCCCGGCACCAGGCTGGCACCGCTACCTTGCGGGTAGCGCAGGATGCGGTGACGGGCGGGCGTGAAGAGCGCGAGACCTTTCTGACGTTGGCCGTTCCGTTCCAGGGGGAGCCCGGCAATCACGGTAATCCGGTAAAAATGCGCCGCGTCCAGTAGCGGTTTCAGTTGCGCGTCATCAGGTGGGGGAGGTAGCGTCGTCTTACCCGAGCCTGTTAATGAGAGTTCAGGGAACACCAGCAGATCGCACCGCTGCCGTGCTGCTTCGGCGATGAAGCGCAGGTGGTGCGTGATATGGTCATCGACACTCTGATGCTGCCCACCATACTGGGCTGCCGCTATATTCCAATGTGACATCGTGACTTCCTTATACACTGAGTCGCAGAGATTTAAGAATACACCTAAATTTATCAGGGTTTTCTTATCCTGCCAGATTCCGCGTAAGGAAGTGTAACGGCTCGTTAAGCTTATTTAACTTTAGGTTCGTACGGTAAACGGGAGAGGTTAACCGAGGCGAGACGGTGGGCGATGAGTCTTTCGCGAAACCAGTCGCGCAGATGGGCGGGCTGTTCTCGTTCAACGACTTCAGCCACGACAGGCATGTTATAACGCTCTTTGAACGCGACGCCAGCGGCAGCGAGATCGACATTCACTTTATCCATCTCGTCCTGTGGAAGGGCGGCCAGATTGATCTTCATTACCTTCTCCTTTTTCTGCGGCGGCAACGTTACCGCGATTGCACGAAGATGACAAGCGGAGGCAGGATGTTCCTCGACTCGTTTATTATACAGCGTTATTCTTTAGCATACAGACATAACAAAAAGGAATGATTGCGATGGGTTTCTCCGCTTCCCGCGCGGTATGCGCACTGGTTTTTCTGACCTCTACAATGATGACCTCCTCCGCGCTGGCGCATGCGCACCTTAAGCAGCCGATCCCGGCAGCGGACAGCGTGGTGAGCGCTCCGCAGGCACTTACACTGCATTTTTCGGAAGGCATCGAACCGGGATTTAGCGGTGTGGTGGTGACGGACGCACAAAAGCAGGTCATCAAAACGGGTACCGCTACGCGAGACGAAAAGAACAAGGCGCAACTCACCGTTCCGCTGGAACAAACGCTGACGTCAGGGACGTACCAGGTAGACTGGCATGTCGTCTCTGTAGACGGTCATAAAACTAAAGGCAGCTATCACTTTAGCGTGAAATAGCATGCTGGCGCTGTGTTATATCGGGTTGCGCTTTATCCATTTCGGGGCGCTGATGCTGGTTTTTGGCAACGCGCTTTACAGCGTCTGGTTTGCGCCTTCCTCTCTCCAGCGGCTGATGTCCCGGCGTTTCCAGCTGCAGCAGAAAGTGGCGGCCGTAGTGAGCCTGACGGCTGCACTCCTGATGTTTATGCTTCAGGGCGGTTTGATGGGTAACGGCTGGGGAGATGTGTTTGCCCCGCAGGTCTGGTCCGGCGTGATGAGGACACAGTTTGGCGGCGTCTGGCTGTGGCAAATGATTCTCGCTGCGATGACGGTCGCTGCAGCATGGCTCGCGCCGCTGAAAGGTTCGCGGCTGCTGCTGCTCGCCATGGGCCAGCTTATCCTGCTGGCGGGGGTAGGGCACGCGGCGATGAACGACGGTCCGATGGGGGCGTTGCAGCGCCTTAATCACGCGTTTCACCTGATCTGTGCCGCAGCCTGGCTGGGCGGATTACTGCCCCTGCTATTCTGCATGCGTCTGGCGAAAGGGCGCTGGCAGAATGCCGCCATCTATACCATGATGCGCTTCTCGCGCGTGGGCCATTATGCGGTCGCGGGCGTGCTGCTCAGCGGAGCGATCAATGCGCTCATGATACTGGGCGTCCATATTCCCTGGCAGGCTGACTACGTGCAGTTTTTGCTGTTCAAATGTGCGCTGGTGGCCTTGATGGTGGTAATTGCGCTGGCAAATCGGTATTTTCTGGTGCCACGGTTTCGTCCGGAGACCGGGCGAGCACAACAAATTTTTATCAGGATGACAAAGGCAGAAGTGGTGCTGGGGGCGCTGGTACTGGCAACGGTCAGTCTGTTCGCCACCTGGGAACCCTTCTGACAAGGTTAAATATCATATGAAAAAGACAGTACTTTCTCTCATATTGCTGGCCTGCACGGGGAGCGCGTTAGCCGCACCGCAGGTTATCACCGTCAGCCGTTTTGAAGTGGGTAAGGATAAATGGGCGTTCAACCGCGAAGAGGTGATGCTGACCTGCCGTCCGGGCCATGCGCTGTATGCCATCAACCCGAGCACGCTGGTGCAATACCCGTTAAATGAAACCGCCGAGCAGCAGGTGGCCAGCGGAAAGAGCAGCGGCCAGCCGATCAGCATTATTCAGATCGATGACCCGGCGAATCCGGGCCAGAAAATGAGTCTGGCCCCGTTTATCGAGCGCGCCGACAAGCTCTGCTAACGTTCAGGTTTCCAATAAAAAACCGCAGATGCTTGCGAAAGCACTGCGGTTTTTCACATTTTATGATGCTCTGGCGCTTTTTTTCCGACCGCTTTAGCTGTGGACTGGAAAACCTGGCGTCGTCATCTATTCTTAAAAGGCAAGGCGACTTAGCCTGCATTAATGCCAACTTTTAGCGCACGGCTCTCTCCCAAGAGCCATTTCCCTGGACCGAATACAGGAATCGTATTCGGTCTCTTTTTATCTGTATGAAAGTAAACGAGTAATCCCAATATTTCTTTCTCATACAGTGCGTACGTCCTGTACGACTGCTTAAAACATAACACAACAGAGCATGCGGAAGTCCAGACCTTTTTGCCTGTTTTGTTAAATTTTCGTGTGCAATCAGTAAAAGCCAGAACCGTGTTTAAAAGCGGGATTTAACGGATGCCTCAATTTCATCAAGCAGTTCAAAGCGACGGCGGTATTCGGCACGCTTTTTACTGGCTATCTCCTCAAGGGATTTGCGCTCCATCTGCAATGGCAACTGCCAACTGAAGGCTGAACGTTTTTGACCGTCGATAGAGGCCCAAAACTCATCGTAGCTGGCGTGGAAATGGCGACCTTTACTCAGTCGATAACGCAGTGCACGGAAGATATGACCTTCATCGCTGACCGCATAAATGGCTTTGATGCCGGAAAGTGTGGCCAATTGGAAAAGCACTTCCATCAACACGCGTTTCGGGAAAAGACCATGGCAGGCTCGGGTTGCCTGTTTGATCACATCACGGGATACGCTGCGTCGCGGGCCCTGAAGACCGCCAATCACCAGAACATATTCTCCGTTTTCGCGAGCAACGCAAAATGTCACACTGGCAAGCAGGGTATTTTCGTTATCACGCAGCCACAGCGTACATTCACCCTCACGCTCTGCTTTACTGGCATTCATGGCGTTGACGTTATAGCTCACGCCATCTTTGGCATGAAACTCAACAATGGATTGCTCTTGCGGTCCGGTTAAGGCCCTGACCAGGTCGACGTCTTTCAGGGAGTCAATCCACTGATAATGGCTGACGATGGCATCAGCACGCGCATTGGCGTTCATGCCACGCATCAGATACTGGCGATGTGTTTTGCTCGGCAGGGTGATCTGCGAAGCCAGTAACTGATCAAAATCGTCGCGGCGAGCCAGCGCATCGAGCATGCGATGCGTAGAAGACCAAAACAGCAATGAACGTAACAGAAATTTAAGACGGTACTCGCGTTTTTGCCAGATAGGGCCTGGAACGAGTTTGCCTTTCACCAGTTCGGAAATGATATGGGTACGATGCGATTGTGGCGCATCGTTTTGCAGGCGCGTATTTGACACGGGAAAACCTCAAAGTTTATGCAATGCATATTTTAGGGGGCATGCAAAAGAGTATTAATACTGGTGAAACATTTATTTATCCTCAGTTTACTGTTTGTTTAACTTTATGAAAAGCGCTCCAGCGGAGCTTCCCTGCGCATATGCTAGCTGCAGCTACACTCTCTTGTGGGAGGTTCTATGTATGAGCGAATAGATGGTCGAAAGTGGCGTCACGTCTGGGTTGTCAGCGATATACATGGCTGTTATCAGCGGCTTATGGATGAGCTTAAACGCCGCCATTTTAACCCGTATGAGGATTTGCTTATTTCCGTTGGGGATATGATCGATCGTGGGCCTGATAGTGTGAAATGCCTGCAGTTAATTCATGAAAAATGGTTTCGTGCCGTCCGGGGCAACCATGAGCAAATGGCGCTCGACGGTCTGGATAATAACGATTTTTCTCTCTGGATGATGAATGGCGGAATGTGGTTTGCGCAGCTTGAACGCGACCAGCAACAGCTTGCGCTGTCGTTGCTCGAGGCCTGTCGCGATTTACCGCATATCATTGAGATAACCTGTGCTAACGGGCTGAACGTGATTGCCCATGCGGATTATCCGGCAGCGGAATACCGCTGGCAAAAACCGGTCAATACCCATCGCGTTTTATGGGACCGCGATCGGTTGATGGGGTTTATGGTGGGCAAAGGGCAGGGCATCAGCGGTGCGGATCATTTCTGGTTCGGACATACGCCTGTCGACAGAAGGTATGATTTTGACAATCTTCACTACATTGATACGGGCGCCGTATTTGACGGTTACTTTACGCTGGCGCAGCTGCAGTAATAAATAACCCGCCTTCGGGCGGGTTCTCTTTAGGTCAGGCAAGACGCATGACCCAGGCATCGGTTTTACTATCGTAATGCTCACGGTAAAGGACTGAGTGTTCGCCATCAAGTATTGCCGGGACGCTGGTGTCTGCATCCCATGCATCGAGCTGCATGCACAAATCCGGGTCGGATTTGCAGGGAATACTTAACGTTCGATCGCCTTGTGCTTCGCCGCGCAGCTCTGCGTCGTCGATTTCAAAAGCGCCAATACGCACGCTGGTTTTCGTCATAGTGCTCTCCGGGTCGGTTGTCAAAATCTGGTATGACCAGTGCGGCCACCCATTTTTGATCGTAGACAAGGAGAGCAAAATCGCCAGTAAAAAAATGCGCTTTTTTTCAGGCCGTGCGATCGTTACCGGTAAACAGCCGTCCATCGCGAACCAGCTCGCGCGGATAGCTGTTTTTCAGTCGTGAGCCGACTTTTTTAGCCAGCCCGAGCGGGTATCCCTGATACGTCACGATCATTTCATCGCCTGATGGCGTGCTGTCCGGATAGACATCGCGACCACGGTACCACTCTTCGGCTTCCTGATGCGTCAGGGCAAAGGTATTCTCGCGTCCGGCAAGGGCGATGACGGCCTCATGCTGCCAGCGATAGCCTTTATTATGCACTTCCGCCAGGCGGATCCCGATTCGGGAAAAACGGACCTTTCCGATGAGCGGTTCGATCTCAGCCGGGAACAGCCATACCTCTTTATCACGGATCCAGAGGTGCAGGCTCTCATCCCAGACCAGGCCAATTTTTTCGGCGGCGGCGATAAGCTGTGCTGCATCGCGCCCTTTGAGGGGGGCAAACGGGAAGTTGCCGACCTTGAATTTAGGTGCGGGCAGGGGAGCAACCGCCTGTGTTTTACGCAGACGCGCCACAAAGAAGCCTTCGCAGTCGTAAATCTGTGGGAACACATGAAGGAAACCCTCAGGGGTGACCGCCTCCTGTGCTGAGGCAAACAGATCGTCGAGCGGCAGGAACTCGACCGCATCCGGGTATTGCGCTTTCAGCCACAAACAGACGTCTTCGTTTTCATCGCGGTTTAAGGTGCACGTTGAATAGACCAGCGTGCCGCCAGGGCGCAGGGCATGGAATGCGCTCACTATCAGCTCCCGCTGCGTGGCGGCGATCTCCAGGTTGCTTTCCACGGACCAGTTCTTTAACGCATCGGGATCTTTACGCACCACCCCTTCGCCCGAGCAGGGGGCGTCCAGCAGAATGGCATCGAAGGCTTCCGGCAAGGCGGCGCCAAACACGCGTCCGTCGAAGTGCGTCAGGGCAACATTATGAATACCGCAGCGGCTGATGTTGGCATGCAACACCTTCACGCGGCTGGCGGAAAACTCGTTGGCAAGGATCGCACCGCGGTTACCCATGCGGGCGGCAATTTGCGTGGTTTTTGAGCCTGGCGCCGCAGCCACATCCATCACGCGAGCGGGCGCGTTACCCTCTGCAAATAGAGCAGCCACCGGCAGCATCGAGCTGGCTTCCTGGATATAGAACAGGCCGCTCAGATGTTCCGCAGTGCTTCCCAGCGGCACGGCGTCTTCGTCATCGCGCTCGATCCAGAACCCCTCTGCACACCACGGTACCGGCGTAAGCTGCCAGCGGTACGGCGAGACCAGCGCCAGAAAATCTTCGACGCTGATTTTCAGCGTATTGACGCGAATACTTCGGCGTAACGGACGCTGGCAGGCGGCGATAAAATCGTCTAACGACAGGTGAGAAGGAAGCGCCTCGCGCATCTGCGCCAGGAATTGTTCAGGAAGAAATACGGAGTTTTGAGCCACGGGCACACCACAGGGAAAAGTTCAGGTGCGCAGTGTAGCATAAAGGCTCCGGTGCGTTGACACCGGAGCCTTGGAGATTAACGCGGCAGGGCGGTTCCCCATTCGCGCCACTCTTTCGGTTCGCTTTCGAGCAGTAGGAAGTGTTTACCCGGCTGCGCTTTCGGTGCCAGCGGCGTTCCCGGCGGCGTGGCGAAAGCAATGCCACCGCGAATGAACTGGTTGAAGGTGCCGGTTTTCACCACGCCTCCCGTCAGGCCAAAGTCCAGCGAATAGCCGGATGCCAGCCAGAAGACCGAGTTATTTCGAACCAGGTGCTGGTAGCGTTCGCTGATGCGTAACGCCACCATCACGCGGTCGGAGAGCGTACCGAGCGTCAGGCCCGTGACCGTACCTACTTCAATACCGCGGAACAGTACCGGGGTGCCGATGCTCAGCGAGCCCGCTTCCGGCACTTCCACCACGATGCTCAGGCCGCCAAGGTAGCGCGAATCGGTGATCGTGGCTTCTTGTAGCTCGAAATCACGACGGGCATTGCCCTGGCCTGGCTCCACATTGATGTACGGCTGCAAAATGGTGTCGAGATGCTCAACGCCTGCGGCCGAGATCTGCGGCGTGACCACCGAGAAGCGCGTACCCGTACGGGCAAAGGTTTGCACATATTCCGGGTAAAGTACGGCGGTGGCCTGCACCTCGTTACGCGAGGTGATCAGCGTCAGCTTCTGGATCTGCCCGATATCAATACCCAGATAGCGGATAGGCATACCTTCAGCCAGCTTACCGGCGTCAAACGCGTGCAGGGTAATCTGCCCCCCCACGGCGCGGGCGGCGGTCTCGGACGGGAAGAGAATACGTTTATCGCCCTTGCGCAGATTCGCGCCCGCACCGCTGAGGTTATCGAAGCTAATCGCCCCCCGCAGCGCGCGTGACAGCGGAGAGGCCTGCACGGTCAGTCCGTTACCGTTAAGCTGAACTTTCGCACCGCCTTCGGCCCAGAAGACGCTGTTCGGCGTCAGCAGCTTGCGGTACTCCGGCTTGATGTGCAGTTCGATATCAAAGGCATCGGCACGCGGGCGTACGGTAATCACTTCCCCGACTTCAAACTTGCGATACAGCACCACGGAGCCCGCCTGAACGTCCGGCAGGGTCTCGGCGCTTAACGTCAGCGTGGTGGTCGGAAGATCGCTCAGGCTGTTTTCAATCGCTTTCTCCAGGTTGGCATACAGCGGGTAGCTGTCGCGCACGGGGCCTTTATCCCCAGGTAAAATGCGGATACCGCCGTTGACCCATTCGCTGGCGCTGGCGCCGAGAAACTCCACGCCGTCCAGACCCACCTTCACGTCGACGCGGCTGTTCACCACGAATTTACTGTCACCGTGCACCAGGTCTCTGTATTGCGGGTCGATGGCGACGGAGAATTGCACTCCATCCGCGGAGAGCTTGCGCTCCAGCACCTGTCCCACCTGCACGCCGTGTAAAATCAACGGCTGACCGGCTTCAATCCCATAGCTTTCAGGCGCATTCAGGGTAACCGTCACCACGCCCGGTTTTTGCAACAGAGCTTTATCCGCCGGGGCAATCACGAAGCTGTTGCTGGGCTGACCTTCACCCGGGATCAGCTCAAAGGTATTGCCGGTCAACAGCGTGCTGAGGCTGGTATCGTTCAGGGAAATCTTTGGACTGCGCATTTCGATGCGCGTTTTCTCGCGCAGGAGATCGACCACGCTCGGATCAACCGTCATTTCGCCGGTGACCGACCCGCCCGGGTTGAGCGTCATTTTGGTGAGCTGGCCGACCTGCAGACCCTGATACATCAGCGGCGTTGAGCCCGCTTTTAGCCCCTTAGCATCGGGCAGGGCAAGTTTGACGATCACGCCGCGCTGGCTGTGCGCCAGGTCGGCGTACAATCCGAACGTGTCATCAGCGGTGGCAGGGCTCGAGTTTTCCGGGGAGTCAAAGGCAATGGCGCCGTTCACCAGGGCGGCCAGACTTTCCAGCTTCACTTTCGCACCGCTCAGGCTGAGGTCGGCATCCACGCCGGAGACGTTCCAGAAGCGGCTGCCTTTTTTCACCAGATTGGTGAAGCGACGCTCGATCAGCACATCAATGGTGACGCCCTGTTTGTTCGGGTTAATTGCGTAATCGTACACCCGGCCCACCGGGATCTTACGGAAATAGACCAGTGAACCGCTGTTCAGGGAACCGAGGTCCGGCGCCTGGAGATGAATCATCAAATCGCCGTTATTCAGGCGGTATTTGGGCTGCGTATCCAGCGCAACAAAGTGATCCTGCGGCTCGCCTTTGCCCGGCATCATGCCGATATAGTTGCCGCCCACGAGCGCATCCAGCCCGGAGACACCGGCCAGAGAGGCTTTGGGCGTCACCAGCCAGAACTGCGTTTCGCTGCGCAGGGCATCCTGCATGTCAGATTTGATACTGACCCGCACCTGAATCTTGTTCAGCCCTTTTCCAAGGGAGATATCCTGAACCGTACCGACCTCAACCCCCTGGAAGCGAACGGGCGTTCGTCCGGCGACGATGCCGTCGGCGGTCTGGAAATCAATCGTGACCGTACTCCCGCGATCTTCATAGCTTGTCCAGATAAGCCAGCCTGCAATCATCAGGGCGATGACGGGCAGCAACCAGAATGGCGAAATGCGGCGTTTTGTTTTAATTCTCGCTTCAGTCGGCGAAGCGGGGGTTTCCTGACTCATGTGCATCCCAAAGTAAGCGGCTATCCAGCCATTCCACAGCAAGAATAGTCAATATCACCGCAGAGCCGAAATAAAAAGCCGCGGGTCCCATTGTAAAAGCAAGTAACTGATCGCGATTGATGAGCGACATCATCAGCGAAATCACGAACAAATCTAACATTGACCAGCGGCCAATCCAGGTGACGAATCGCAGAAGCAGAATGCGGGTCCGTAAACCTTGTTCACACTTTAAGTGAATGCTGATGAGCAGGGTAATCATCACTACCACTTTGGTAAAGGGAACCAGGATACTGGCGATAAAGACGATCGCCGCCACCCCAACATTACTGTGCGCAAGGGAGATAATCCCGGAGAGGATAGTATCCTCCTGACGTCCGCCATTCACGTAAATGATGGAAATCGGCAGCATATTGGCGGGGATCAGGAACACCAGGGAGGCGATCAGCGCGGCCCAGCATTTTTGCAGGCTGTTATTGCGTCGCAGTCTCAACGGAATGTGGCACCGCGGGCAGCGTCCGCGCGCGTCGGGCAACCCGGTATAGTGGCAACCCAGACAGACGCGCAGATTTTCATCGGGACGGGTGGCGGGGCGCTGCGGGTAAAATCGCTCCCAGAGCTGCTCAACGTTCAGGTGGATCAGCGTCAGGATGCTCAGCAATACCAGACAGATGAAGGCAAAGAGTCCAATGCCGGGCTGTAAAAACGCGTAGTCCTGGACTTTTATGGACGCAACGCCCACGCCGACCAGATAAATATCCAGCATGACCCACTCTTTGAGCTTATCCAGCATCAGCAGCACCGGGCGAAGGTTCATGCCAAGAATATTGCCAAACCAGAGATAGGCAATGGCGGCAACCAGCACCAGCGGTGCGCCGACGGTGCAGAACAGCACCATCGCGGCGGTGATGGGATCGCCCTGACGGGTCATCTGCCAGATACCCTGCAGCACGTTGGCATCAATGCGCACGCCAAGCAGGTAGAGCTTCAGCAGTGGTTCGCTCCAGGCGAAGGGCATCAGCAGCAGCATGGTGACGGCCATGGCGGCGAGGCGGGTCAACGACCAGTCGCGGCCATCGCGAATTTTGGCGTCGCAGCGGGGACAGAAGGCACTTTGGTGCGATTTCATCTTCGGCAACATAAAAAGCGTATCGCACTGGGGGCAACGCTGATAATGTGCATGAGGCAAAGCTTCGCTTACCGTATGGACAGTTATCTTTCTCGTCGGCGTAATTTTGGTTGTTTTTAAGGCCATCAGCTGCGCACAAATAAGTATTGTTGAAAGTTATAATAACTCATGAACGGATTCATCTTGAGCATGAGCGCATTTAATGCTTATTTTAATAGGCTCTGCGGTAATTTTGTAAGACAACTAAGTGATTGAATAATGAACAAAACAGAATTCTACGCGGATCTGAACCGCGATTTTAAGGCATTGATGGCGGGTGAGACCAGCTTCTTAGCCACTCTGGCAAATACTAGCGCATTGCTGTTTGAACGTCTCTCTGACGTAAACTGGGCGGGCTTTTACCTTCTGGAAGGTGAAACGCTGGTGCTCGGTCCGTTCCAGGGCAAACTGGCCTGCGTGCGTATCCCGGTTGGGCGTGGCGTATGTGGCACGGCGGTGGCCGAGAATCAGGTCCAGCGTGTGGAAGACGTTCATGCGTTTGACGGACACATTGCCTGTGATGCTGCCAGCAATTCTGAAATCGTTCTGCCGCTGGTGGTCAAAAATCAGATTATTGGCGTTCTGGACATCGACAGTACGGTCTTCAGTCGCTTTACAACCGAGGACGAACAGGGGCTGCGCGAGCTGGTGGCGAATCTGGAAAACGTACTCGCTGCAACCGATTATCAAAAATTCTTTGCGAGCGTCGCAGGATAATCAACGGATAACGTAGCATTTACTGATAGCGTCATTATAATGACGCCTGTTCATGCCTGCGCTTGTTGGCAACGTCCGTTGTAATCAGGAAATTTCATGGAAAATCAACCTAAGTTGAATAGCAGTAAAGAAGTTATCGCATTTCTGGCCGAGCGTTTCCCGCAGTGCTTCAGCGCGGAAGGTGAAGCTCGTCCCCTGAAAGTCGGTATTTTTCAGGATCTGGTGGCACGTGTTGAAGGGGAAATGAACCTCAGCAAAACTCAGCTGCGTTCCGCCTTACGTCTTTATACTTCGAGCTGGCGTTACCTGTACGGTATCAAACCTGGCGCGACTCGCGTGGATCTCGACGGCAACCCTTGCGGTGAGCTGGACGAGCAGCACGTTGAGCATGCGCGCAAGCAGCTGGAAGAAGCCAAAGCACGCGTTCAGGCACAACGTGCAGAACAGCAAGCGAAAAAACGCGAAGCCGCCGCGGCAAATGGCCAGGAAGAAGCGCCTCGTCGCGAGCGTAAACCACGCCCTGCGCCGCGTCGTCACGATAATAACGATCGCAAACCGCGTGCAGACAAACCAGCAGCAAAAGCCCCGCGTGCGCCTCGTGAAGAGCCGCGCCATACGCCGGTTTCTGACATTAACGCCCTGAGCGTCGGTCAGGCACTGAAGGTAAAAGCGGGTAACAATGCTATGGACGCCACCGTACTGGAAATCACCAAAGATGGCGTTCGTGTACAGCTGACTTCTGGTATGTCAATGATTGTACGCGCAGAACACTTGTTGTTCTGAAACGGAGGCCAAGCCTGGCATGAACACTTTTTTTAAGCTCACCGCGCTGGCGGGTCTGTTTGCTATAACAGGTCACGCTTTTGCAGTGGACGATATCACGCGTGTTGATCAAATTCCGGTACTCAAGGAAGAGACGCAGCACGCGACGGTGAGCGAGCGCGTGACCTCACGTTTCACGCGTTCGCACTATCGTCAGTTCGATCTCGATCAGGCCTTCTCGGCCAAAATCTTTGACCGCTATCTGAACTTGCTGGATTACAGCCATAACGTTTTGCTCGCCAGCGATGTCGAGCAGTTCGCTAAGAGAAAATCCGAGGTGGGTGACGAGTTGCGTTCAGGCAAGCTGGATCTGTTCTACGATCTCTACAACTTGTCGCAAAAGCGCCGCTTCGAACGTTATCAGTACGCGCTGAAAGTGCTGGAACGTCCAATGGACTTCACCGGCAACGACACCTTCAATCTGGACCGCAGCAAAGCGCCCTGGCCAAAAGATGAAGCCGAGCTGAATGCGCTGTGGGACGGCAAAGTTAAATACGACGAACTGAGCCTTAAGCTCACCGGCAAAGACGAAAAAGAGATCCGTGACACGCTGACGCGTCGTTACAAATTTGCCATTCGTCGCCTGGCCCAGACCAACAGTGAGGATGTCTTCTCGCTGGCCATGACGGCCTTTGCGCACGAAATCGATCCGCACACCAACTATCTCTCACCACGCAACACCGAACAGTTCAATACCGAAATGAGCCTGTCTCTGGAAGGTATCGGCGCGGTGCTGCAGATGGACGATGATTACACGGTGATCAATTCGATGGTCGCGGGTGGCCCGGCATCTAAAAGCAAAGCGATTAGCGTTGGCGATCGTATTGTGGGTGTGGGACAAACCGGCCAGAACATGGTCGACGTGATCGGCTGGCGTCTTGATGACGTGGTTGCGCTGATCAAAGGTCCGAAAGGCAGCAAGGTTCGTCTGGAAATTCTGCCAGCCGGAAAAGGCACCAAAACCCGTATCGTTACCCTGACCCGTGAGCGTATCCGTCTGGAAGACCGCGCGGTGAAAATGTCGGTGAAAACCGTGGGTAAAGAGAAGGTGGGCGTCCTGGATATTCCTGGCTTCTACGTCGGGCTGACTGACGATGTGAAAGTTCAGCTGCAGAAGCTTGAAAAGCAGAACGTCAGCAGCATCATCATCGACCTGCGCAGTAACGGCGGCGGGGCGCTGACGGAAGCGGTTTCTCTCTCTGGCCTGTTCATCCCATCTGGCCCGGTGGTTCAGGTGCGCGATAACAACGGTAAAGTGCGCGAAGATGCGGACAATGACGGTGTGGTCTACTACAAAGGTCCGCTGGTTGTTCTCGTTGACCGCTTCAGCGCTTCCGCGTCTGAGATCTTTGCCGCAGCCATGCAGGACTACGGCCGCGCGCTGATCGTCGGTGAGCCAACCTTCGGGAAAGGCACTGTTCAGCAGTACCGCTCTCTGAATCGTATTTACGATCAGATGCTGCGTCCTGAATGGCCTGCGCTGGGCTCGGTTCAGTACACCATTCAGAAATTCTACCGCGTAAACGGCGGCAGTACGCAGCGTAAGGGCGTCACGCCGGACATCATCATGCCGACTGGCACCCAGGAGACGGAAACCGGCGAGAAGTTTGAAGATAACGCGTTGCCGTGGGACAGCATCAATGCCGCGACCTACGTGAAAGCGGGTGATATGACGCAGTTTGGCCCTGAGTTGCTGAAGGCGCATAACGACCGCATCGCGAAAGATCCGGAGTTCCAGTACATCATGAAGGACATTGCACGATTCAATGCTCTGAAGGATAAGCGGAATATTGTTTCTCTGAACTACGCTCAGCGTGAAAAAGAGAACAACGAAGACGATGCAACCCGCCTGGCGCGTATCAACGATCGCTTCAAGCGTGAAGGCAAGCCTCTGCTCAAGAAACTGGACGATCTGCCAAAAGATTACCAGGAGCCGGATCCGTATCTCGACGAGACGGTGCATATCGCTCTCGACCTGGCGAATCAGGAAAAAGAGAAACCTGCCGTACAGCCCGCTCCGGCAAAATAACCTCCCAACAGGCACAAGACATTGTGCCTGTTTCTTTTTGTACTTTATCCTTCCGTCAGCCAGATTTTCAATTGTGTAAAGTTGTGTCTTTCTGGTGACTTACGCCCGCCGGATGCTTGAAAATAGCCGCAATACCCATACGATGTGGGTAATCGCATAGTGCGTTTTGTTAAACTGAGGTAAAAAGAAAATTATGATGCGAATCGCGCTCTTCCTGCTCACCAACCTGGCGGTGATGGTGGTTTTCGGGCTCGTGCTAAGCCTGACAGGAATTCAGTCGAGCAGCGTTCAGGGTCTGTTGATTATGGCGCTGCTGTTTGGTTTTGGTGGCTCGTTCATCTCCCTGCTGATGTCAAAGTGGATGGCACTGAAATCGGTAGGGGGGGAGGTCATTGAGCAACCCCGTAACGATATGGAACAGTGGCTGATGAATACGGTGGCTCAGCAGTCCCGTCAGGCCGGGATCGCCATGCCGCAGGTGGCCATTTACCATGCTCCGGATATCAACGCGTTCGCCACGGGGGCCCGTCGCGATGCGTCACTGGTTGCTGTCAGCACCGGACTGCTGCAGAACATGAGCCGTGACGAAGCCGAAGCGGTTATCGCCCACGAAATTAGCCATATCGCTAACGGTGACATGGTGACCATGACCCTGATTCAGGGCGTGGTAAACACCTTCGTGATCTTTATCTCCCGTATTCTGGCGCAGATTGCCGCGGGCTTCATGGGCGGCAACCGCGACGAAGGCGAAGAGAGCAACGGCAACCCGCTGATCTATTTTGCTGTGTCGATGGTTCTGGAACTGGTATTCGGTATTCTGGCGAGCATCATCACCATGTGGTTCTCTCGTCACCGTGAATTCCACGCGGATGCCGGCTCTGCGAAGCTGGTTGGTCGTGAGAAGATGATTGCCGCGCTGCAGCGTCTCAAAACCTCCTACGAGCCGCAGGAAGCGAACAGCATGATGGCCTTCTGCATTAACGGTAAATCCAAATCGCTGAGCGAGCTGTTTATGTCTCACCCGCCGCTGGATAAGCGTATTGAAGCGCTGCGCAGTGGGGAATACCTGAAGTAACGCAACAAAACACAAAAAGCCGGGCGGGAGAACACTCCGCCCGGTTTTTTTTATGCCTGAACCCTGGGCTGGGTCACCCGCAGGCCACTGACGACCGCCGCTAGGGTGGCAAGGGCGCCTGCGGTGAGGAGCGCAAGGTGGTTACCGTTTTGTCCGGCAAGGTTAAACATCAGGGCGACCAGTGCCGCACCGCTGCTTTGGCCCAGCAGACGCGCGGTTCCCAGCATACCGCTTGCCCCACCGCTGCGATGCCGTGGTGCTGAGGTGATAATGGTGTGATTATTGGGGGACTGGAACAGGCCAAACCCTGCGCCGCAGAGGATCATGCGCCAGATGATGTCCAGATCCGAAGGCGACGAGGGCAACAATGCTAACGCGAAAAGGACTGTCGCCATCACCGCCAGCCCCAAAGCGCCCAATAAACCGGCATGAACACGTTCAATTAAATAACCTGCCAGCGGTGCCATCACCATCGTCGCCAGCGGCCAGGGGGTGAGCAGCAGCCCGGTTTCCACTTCTGAGCGGCCAACTACGCTCTGCAGAAAGAAGGGCAGGGAGACCAGAGCCAGCATCTGGGCGCAGAACGAGCAGACAGACGTGCAGATGGAGAGCGAAAAGAGGGGAATACGCAGCAGGTCAACGGGCAGCAAAGGAACTGGCAGGGTGAGCTGGCGGCGTACAAAGAAGAAGCCGATCGCCAGCAGGGCGATGAGCTCCGCGGCGGTAAGCACCAGAGATTGTCCCTGGGCAAAGCCGCTCAGCGCCGTAATCAGCAGGCCGAAGGTCAGAGCATTCATCACCGCACTTGCCACGTCGAAGCGCGGCATGCTGCTTTTGGAGCCGTTAGCGGGAAGAAAGCGCAGAGCAAAAAAGATGGCGACGATACCCAGTGGCACGTTAATGGCGAACAGCCATTGCCATGACGCAACGGAGAGGATCGCCGCCGCAATGGTTGGCCCGGCGGCAGAAGAGACGGCGACAATAAACGAGTTTATCCCCATTCCGCGCCCCAGATGACGCTGCGGATAAATCAAGCGGATCAGCGCCGTGTTTACGCTCATGAGCGCCGCGCCGCCAAAACCCTGCGCAATACGCGCAAGCGTCAGGGTATGCAGTGAATCTGAAAGGGCA
The DNA here is from genome assembly GCF_002952735.2 of Enterobacter sp. SGAir0187. Lineage (NCBI taxonomy): Bacteria > Pseudomonadati > Pseudomonadota > Gammaproteobacteria > Enterobacterales > Enterobacteriaceae > Enterobacter > Enterobacter sp. SGAir0187. Next base: position 4,489,346 of record NZ_CP025034.2, read on the forward strand.
CAGAGCAGGGAGGTAAAAGTGAAAACCACCAGGCCGCACTGATATACCCGGCGGTAGCCGAACATATCGCCGAGGAAAGAGAACGAGAGCAGTGACACCACAATCGCAATCTGGTAGGCGTTAACAATCCAAATCGAACTGGCGGGTGAGGCATGCAGGTCGCTGGCGATGGTTGGCAGGGCAACGTTTGCAATCGCGCCGTCAAGGACGGCCATTGAGATACCGATAATGATGGTCGCTATTGCGCCATACCGCTGGGGTAATGGCAGGCCATCAGAAAGATTCTTTTCCATCAGGAGTAAAAAGCTCAGCGTGAAATTATTCTCAGGGTAACTATTTTAGCATTGTTACAGCCGCGATATGTCGCAGATTTGTAACGAAGTAAACGCGGATTGATTGCAGGTGACATGACGGGAACTTATAATAAAAACCGGTTCTGATTTTTATAAAACACTCGCTATGAGGTGGTAAATGGCTATTGCGGATTTGGATAAACAGCCAGATTCTGTTTCTTCCGTGCTGAAGGTGTTTGGCATCTTGCAGGCGCTTGGAGAAGAGCGTGAAATAGGTATTACAGAGCTGTCGCAGCGCGTGATGATGTCAAAAAGCACCGTTTATCGCTTTTTGCAAACCATGAAGTCACTGGGTTACGTTGCGCAGGAAGGCGAATCTGAAAAGTATTCTCTGACGCTGAAGCTGTTTGAATTGGGTGCGCGTGCGCTACAAAATGTTGACCTGATCCGCAGCGCTGACATTCAGATGCGTGAAATCTCTCGCCTGACCAAAGAGACCATTCATCTCGGTGCGCTGGATGAAGACAGCATCGTTTACATCCATAAAATCGACTCCATGTACAATCTGCGCATGTATTCGCGCATTGGTCGCCGCAACCCGCTCTACAGTACCGCCATTGGTAAAGTTCTGCTGGCGTGGCGCGATCGCGAGGAAGTGAAGCAGATCCTTGAAGGCGTGGAATACAAGCAAAGTACCTCACGAACCATTACCAGCACGGATGCGCTGCTGACGGTGCTCGACCGCGTGCGCGAGCAGGGATATGGCGAAGATAACGAAGAGCAGGAAGAGGGGCTGCGCTGCATCGGTGTTCCGGTATTTGACCGCTTTGGCGTGGTGATCGCGGGCTTGAGTATCTCCTTCCCAACCTTACGCTTCTCCGAAGAGCGTCTGCATGAGTATGTGGCTATTCTGCACACTGCGGCACGGAAAATTTCTGAACAGATGGGGTATCACGACTATCCGTTTTAATTCCTGCAGGTAGAAAAAAACGCCGCATTTGATGCGGCGTTTTTTGTGTGTCATTCACCAGGCTGATTAGCCATTATCAATCACGACGGATGTTTTACGCAGTACAGGGCAGTGGGTTAAGCCAACGATCCCGCTGTCAGTATGCAGATACTGGGCAATGCTCGTTCCCTGTGCTGTTAGATATTTACACTGAATGCCTAGCCCGGCTGCGTTTTCGGTGCTCCCCACGAGCACGCCATAGCCCGTTAACAGAAGGCCAATCCAGACAAGGGCCAGTGCAATAATTGTTCGAATGATGAATCGCATCATTACCTCTTTTATCGTTGTTATCGTAATGCTAGCGTAAAGCGTTTACGCGATGAAACAAGTGCAGGATTCTGAAAAAGGCGCGATGGAGGCACAGTTAGTCCTTGTTTAAGATAAGCGTGATAATCTCGTTACATCAGGTCCTTAGACGGAGTGTGGAGTGAAAAAAATACGCTGGGTAATTCTGATTATCGTGCTGATAGCGTGTGTGGTTTTATGGACGCAGACGATCAATGTGATGTGCGATCAGGATGTACAGTTTTTTAGCGGCGTTTGCGCAATAAACAAGTTTATTCCGTGGTAATAGACATTTTTTCTCAACGTGATTTCCTTCTTTCGCGCCAGTGGTAAAATAGATGTTTTTATTGAGGTGGTGAAATGGGTGAGTTACTGAATTCAGGGCTGCTGAATATAGCATCCCTGATGATTTCTTTGGTGGTACTGCTTGTAGGGCTGGTCATCTGGTTTTTCGTGAACCGCGCCAGTTCCCGTACTAACGAGCAGATCGAACTGCTGGAAGCGCTGCTCGATCAGCAAAAACGTCAGAATGCGCTGCTACGCCGTCTGTGTGAGGCTAACGAACCGGAAGAGAAAGACGCGCCGAAAGACGCGGTCGCTGAAGATAACAAAGACGAAGACGACTTTATCCGCCTGGTGGCCGAGCGTTAATCTTTTTGTCCTGGGAGGTGGCTGTGGTCTGGAAAAATCCCTGGTATGACCCCTCCCTGAAACATCACACCCCAAACGGTTTTTGTAATACCGATCCTGTCGGACATCAACCCGGCGACCTTGACCGTTGGCGTAAAGCGCGTAAAGAGGCCGGATTACCGAAGCCGCCCGCGCTGGGTTATGAAGACTTTATCCGCCAGTGGTGGCAACCGGTTGAGCTTACGCAACCTCAGGAAGATGGGGTATGGTGGCTCGGACACGCGAGCGTGTTGCTACAGCTGGACGGCAATATCATCCTTACCGATCCGGTGTTTTCTCGACGCGCTTCTCCGCTGCCTTTCCTGGGACCCCAGCGTAAGACTCCCCCCGTACTGTCTGTCGAGCAACTTCATCAGCTGGATGCGGTCGTCATTTCCCATAATCATTACGATCATCTTGATGACGCAACCATTCGCCGAATCCTCAAACGCTTTCCCGACGTCAGTATTTTTGTTCCTTTGGGCCTCGCCGACTGGTTTCGTCGCCGGGGAGCAAAACACGTGGTGGAACTCGACTGGTGGCAGAGTTTCACCTGGCAGGGGATGACGCTGTCCGCCGTACCGGCACAGCACTGGAGCATGCGCACGCCATGGAACCGCAATCGTTCCTTATGGTGCGGCTGGGTGATGGAAGGACGGCATCACCGTTTCTGGTTTAGCGGTGATACCGGTTATTCACCTGAGCTGCTGTTAATTCCTGAACGCCTGGGCCAGATAGATGCCGCCGCGTTACCGATTGGTGCCTATGCCCCACGATGGTTCATGGCTGTCCATCATATGGATCCGCAATCTGCGGTGGCATTGTGGCAGCAGCTGGGCTCACCTCTGGCGTTCCCTATTCACTGGGGCGTGTTTGAACTGGCAGATGAGGCCTTAGATGAACCTGTGCAGGAGTTAACTCACGCACTCGATAATTTAGCACCAGTTAACCATTCTTTCAGGATACTGAAAATTGGTGAATATTTATCCTTACAAACGAAGCGATAAATTGTTGCATATATTGTTGATGTAAACGCGCGCAGGAATGTTTTATTTTTATCGAAACGTTTTGCTTGCCTTCTTTTGATGCACAGTCATAAAAATTTCATTATTTTGGTGCATAACGCTGTTTATTCGCTGGTGCATTTTAATACAACTGGGCGCCGGTTATTAACACTGTTTTTTCTCTGAAACAATTTGGTCGCGTTACAATGATTTAAGCATAAGTTTTCACAAATTGTTCTAACTCAATCAAGACGTAAGATTTCTTTTCCTGTTTGCTGGACGGTTCGTAATGATTGAGCTATGTTAAAAAAGTCTTAGATTACAGCGGTTGTGAAAGCAACGCTGGGTCTTTGTTACGCAGCAGGGCTGTCTGTTCGTGATGCGCATAATTGTGCAAAACCTGACAGGCACTGTTCGAATTTGTGCGGCGGATCGAGACATGTTTAAAAATGGCTTGCCATATTAAACATAGTGTGTGATAACACGTTTTGGGTCAAACGAGGTACAGTTCTGTTTATGTGTGGCATTTTCAGTAAAGAAGTCCTGAGTAAACACGTTGTCGTTGAATACCGCTTCTCTGCCGAACCTTATATTAGTGCCTCATGCAGTAATGTCTCAGTTTTATCTCAGTTAATGCCTGCGGGCTAAGAAAACACTCTAAGGAATTTTGCAAAATGGCAAAGATTAAAGGTCAAGTTAAGTGGTTCAACGAGTCTAAAGGTTTTGGTTTCATTACTCCTGCTGACGGCAGCAAAGACGTGTTCGTACACTTCTCTGCAATCCAGGGTAACGGCTTCAAAACTCTGGCTGAAGGCCAGAACGTTGAGTTCGAAATTCAGGACGGCCAGAAAGGCCCAGCTGCAGTTAACGTAACTGCTATCTGATCGAACCGCTGCTGACTGAAGTGCCCGGCACTTCACTCTCAGACATAAAGCCTCGCCTGTCGCGGGGCTTTTTTATGTCCCTTATCTTTCAAAATATTACCATCCGCGGTCATGTTAGTAACTTGTTGCAAAGTTACGAGGTTAGTAGCATTGTTTCGCCACCTTCTCGCCGTCTTTTCCCGTTAAATCAGGGCGTTGTTTTACAGCCCTGGGGTTCAGGTGAAGAAGAAATTGATAATGACCGCTGGCAATTTCACGCCAGCGCGTTTTGCGCTGCTCTGTTTAGCTATTTTTTGTAGTCTGGCTTTTCTGCTGGGCCGCGTTGCCTGGCTGCAAATCATCAAGCCTGACAATCTGGTGAAGCAGGAGGATATGCGATCCCTCCGCCAGCTGGCGATTGATGCGCCGCGCGGCATGATAATGGATCGTGAGGGTCGCCCCCTGGCGGTGAGCGTGCCTGTCCAGGCCGTTTGGGCCGATCCTAAAACGGTGCTGGCAAAAGGGGGCGTCGGCCTTGATGAGCGCTGGCAGGCGCTGGCCAGCGCGCTGCATCTCTCCCTCGGCACACTCTCGGCACGCATCAACGCCAACCCACAGGGGCGTTTTATTTACCTTGCCCGTCAGGTCGATCCTGCGCAGGCAAAGTGGATCGACAAACTGAATCTGCCCGGCATCAATTTGCGCGATGAGTCCCGCCGTTTTTATCCTGCTGGCCATGTGGCAGCGAACCTGATTGGTTTCACCAATATTGACGGGCAGGGCATCGAAGGTGTGGAAAAGAGCTTCAACGCGCAACTCACCGGCAAGCCGGGTGTGCGTCAGGTAAGGGAAGACCGCTATGGACGCGTGGTTGAAAACCTGACCGAAATTGCGCCCGCACCGGCGCATAACATCCAGTTAAGTATTGACGAGCGGCTGCAAACCATCACCGAAGATGCACTCGACAATGCCGTGGCCTGGAACAAGGCCGAGTCGGGGGCGTCGGTGCTGATTAATATCCCAACCGGGGAAATCCTCGCCATGGCGAGCTACCCGGATTTTAACCCCAATAATCGTGAAGGGGCGACGATAAACGATTTTCGCAACCGCGCAATCAGCGATACGTTCGAACCCGGTTCGACCGTCAAGCCGCTGGTGCTGATGACGGCCCTGCAGCAGGGGCTGGTCCAGCCGGACAGCGTGATTGACACCCACCCGTATACCCTTGATGGACATCGCATTCGCGACGTGGGCTTTTACCCTGAGCTGACGATGACCGGGATCCTGCAAAAATCGAGCGACACCGGCGTTTCCCGACTTTCGCTGGCGATGCCTGTCCAGCATCTCATCGATACCTATCGAAACTTTGGTTTTGGCACCAATACGGGGCTTGGCTTAACGGGGGAAAGCTCGGGGCTGTTGCCACAGCGTAAATACTGGAGCCAGCTCGATCGCGCGACCTTTGCCTTCGGCTACGGGCTGATGGTTACGCCGCTCCAGCTGGCCCACGTCTACGCCACGATTGGCGGGTACGGGCTTGAGCGTCCGCTCTCGATCACCCGCATCGATCCCCCCGTTATCGGGCATCGCGTCATGCCGAAAGAGATTGCCCATGAAGTGGAGCACATGATGGAGAGCGTTGCGCTGCCGGGCGGCGGAGGCGTTAAGGCTGCCGTACGTGATTACCGGGTGGCGGTGAAAACCGGTACGGCGAAGAAAATTGACGATAGCGGGAAGTATGTCGATAAATATGTCGCCTACACGGCGGGGGTTGCCCCTGCCAGCAATCCGCGTTTTGCCCTGGTGGTGGTGATTAACGATCCGCAAAACGGGGCTTACTACGGCGGGGCCGTCTCTGCCCCTGTCTTCAGTGAGATTATGGGTAACGTGCTGCGTCTGGAGAATATCAAACCTGACGGGTTACCGGCAGGGTCCGATCACCTTATCGTCATGCGCTAACCGGGCGTTTATAACAGGGGCGAATAGCGGTACACTTCGCCCTTTGATTATGCTCCGGAGTTGCCATGTCCTTCAGCTGTCCCCTTTGCCACGCCCCCCTGACGCACTCAGATAAACGGTATACCTGTCCGCAGGGGCATCAGTTTGACCGGGCAAAAGAAGGCTACGTGAATCTTCTGCCGGTGCAGCATAAGCGTTCCCGCGATCCTGGCGACAGTGCTGAGATGATGCGGGCGCGCCGCGCGTTTCTCGATGCCGGACACTATCTGCCGCTGCGTGAGGCCGTCACGCAGATGCTCAATGATATTCTGCCTGCTTCAGCCACCGCCATGCTCGATATCGGCTGTGGGGAAGGGTACTACACCGCACGGTTTGCGGAGGTTGCCCGTGAGAAGGGCGCAAACACATTCGGTCTGGACGTGTCGAAAGTGGCCATTCGCGCGGCGGCGAAGCGTTATACCGACGTGACGTTCTGCGTGGCCTCCAGCCACCGGCTGCCGTTTAACGATGCCAGCATGGACGCGGTTATTCGCATCTACGCGCCGTGTAAGGCAGAGGAGCTGGCGCGCGTGGTGAAGCCGGGCGGATGGGTGGTCACCGTGACCCCAGGCCCGCGTCATCTGATGGAGCTGAAAGGGCTGATCTACGACGAAGTGCGTCTGCATGCCCCGCATTCAGAGCAACTGGGCGGTTTTACCCTGAAGCAGGCGGAATCGGTGGCGTACGAAATGACGCTGAAAGGGGAAGAGGCCGTCGCGTTATTGCAAATGACGCCGTTCGCGTGGCGGGCAAAACCGGAGGTGTGGGAAACGCTGGCGGCACATTCAACATTTCGCTGCCAGACGGACTTCAGCATCCACATCTGGCAGCGCGAAGATTAGCCGGCGAAGTGTGCCCAGAGGATCTGGGCGCCAATGCCAATCAGCACAATCCCCCCGAGGATCTCGGCGCGTTTACCCAGCAGCGGGCCGATAAACCGTCCTACCATCATGCCCAGCGTGGACATAATCAGGGTTGCACAGCCAATAGCCAGCGCGGTGGCGATAATATTGACCTGCAGAAAGGCCAGACCCACACCAACGGCCATCGCGTCAAGGCTGGTGGCAATGGCCGTGGTGACCAGCAGCCAGAAGCCGTGGCGGTGCTGCGGCTCCTCGTGTTCATCATCGCCGCCGCGAAAACCTTCAATGACCATTCGGCCTCCGAGGAACACCAGCAGGACGAAGGCAATCCAGTGGTTCCACTCCAGCACGAACTGGCTGGCGAGCATGCCAAGTCCCCAGCCGATAAGCGGGGTCAGCGTTTCGATAGCGCCAAAAATCAGGCCGGTACGAAGGGCTTCTGAGAATTTAGGTTTGTGTAGCGTGGCGCCTTTTCCGATGGAAGCAGCGAAGGCGTCCATGGACATGCCAAAAGCGAGAAGGATCGTAGCGGAGATATTCATAACAGCGTCCAGACCGGGGATATCCATATGACACATCACTGCCCCCAGTAAACAGCAGTTGATGTATCTATGGTCTCGCCTGATCGCAATGCACTTAAGATGTGCGGTAAGCGATCCGTACGTGCCACGTTTTTCAACGAGTATGTTGACACGTACATTTCCTGCGAACAGGAAATCGGCTACTCCCCAACGACGGGCGCAACCTTAACATATTTTGAGAATATAAAACAACAATGAAAAGGCATTATTTAAAACGTTTGTTGATAACGATTTTCATTTGTCTTTAATCGTGAAAATATCGTTAACAAATAGCGTATCAATTAGCCCTGGGATATAGCTTCGGCTATATTTCTTGCGCAAAATAAACACAGGATATAGCCGTTGCTATATATCTAACTCATTGAGTTTTAACGAGTAACTTGTATATCTTTTCCAGGTCATCAATATTCTTCACCCGAATAAGCAGGCGGCGTTGTTCTAATTGCATCACCAGCACGCCGTCTTCGGATAAATTCATCTCTTTAATACGGTTATATTCTATCCATACATTGGCGAAGAAGAATCCGTGGGATTTAAAAATGATTTTTGGTGTGCGGATCCAGAACAGATAAATCGCCATTAATGCCAGCGCACATAATAACCATGTGGTTAATAATGCACCATGGCTGGTGACGTTATTGTAAATAAGAATGGCGATGAGACCCACGAAGATAAAGGCATCCACGCGCCCGCGTCGTAGCAGGGGAAGGGAGAGCAGCGTCTCGCCGTGACGGCGGGGCATAATGAACTCGTCATAGATCGCGTAAGTCAGAAGAGCAACAACAAACAAAACCAGTACGATGTCCGTGACAGTCATTCATCCTCCAGATAAAAAAAACCGGGGGCAAGCCCCCGGCCTATAGCATTGATACTTACAGACCCAGCAGGCCGACGGCGTAGCCCGCAATACCGATGACGAAGAAGCCAACGATGATCCACAGCGGGTTCACTTTCTTACGCAGCAGCCACATACAGGCGAAGGTCAACAGCAGCGGGACCAGGCCCGGCATCAGCTGATCCAGAATCGTCTGCACGGTGGTGACGCGGGTCTGACCATCCTGTCCGGTGATGGTCGATACCACCAGCGGGATGTTCACGTGCGTCCACTTGTTTACCAGCGCGCCCATGACAAACAGGCCGAGGATTGACGCCCCCTCAGTCAGTTTCTGCAGGAAGCCGCCGCCCATGTCCTTAACGATGTCCACCCCTTTACGGTAGCCGTAGGCCACGCCGTAGTAACGGGTCAGAAGACGCACGGCGTTGAACAGGATGAAGAACAGCAGCGGGCCAAGCAGGCTGCCGCTCATCGCGATACCGGCACCCAGTGCCGCGAAGACCGGACGCACGGTACCCCAGAAGATAGGGTCACCGACACCGGCCAGCGGACCCATCAGACCGACTTTGATACCGTTGATGGCACCATCGTCAATCTCTGCGCCGTTTGCACGCTGCTCTTCCATCGCCAGCGTTACGCCCAGAACGGGGGCCGCAACGTAAGGATGGGTGTTAAAGAATTCCAGGTGACGCTTGATGGCCTGACGGCGTGCTTCGTTGTTTTCCGGGTACAGGCGTTTGATCGCCGGTACCATGGAGAAGCAGAAACCCAGTGCCTGCATACGTTCGAAGTTCCATGAACCCTGAAACAGGTTAGAACGGATGAACACGCCACGAATATCACCCGGAGTGAGTTTTTTCTCGGTGGTAGTTTTTGTCATATCAACCATTTCGCTCACCTGTTAGTCCAGTTCGTTATCGAGATCGTTGTTACCAGCAGCCTGCGCTGGGGCACCCGCAACGCGGTTATATTTCGGGCTGAGCTGGATGTAGAGAATCGCCATCACCGCACCGATCACACCCAGTGCAACCAGGTTGAAGTTGGTGAAGGCCGCGGTCACGAAGCCGAGGTAGAAGAACGGCATCAGGTAGCCTGCGCGCATCATGTTGATGACCATCGCATAACCAACGACCACGATCATACCGCCCGCGATGTTCAGGCCGCCGGTGACCACTTCAGGAATGGCGTTCAGCATGCTCTGGACTTCACTGGTACCCACAGAGATCGCGACGATAACCGCCGGGATTGCGATACGCATCGCCTGCAGGAACAGGGATGAAACGTGGATCCATGACAGGGCCGTGAGGTTGCCGTTGTCGGCCGCCTTATCCGCCGCGTGCTGGAAGGCAACGGTGATAGTACGAACGATGATGGTCAGAACCTGGCCTGCGGCTGCCAGCGGGATCGCCAGGGCGATACCTGCACCAATACTCTGGTGACCGGCAATAACCAGAACGGTCGAAATGATAGAGGCCAGCGCGGCATCGGGCGCAACTGCCGCACCGATGTTCATCCAGCCCAGGGCGATCATTTCCAGGGTACCACCGATGATGATACCGGTTTTCATGTCACCCAGAACGGCCCCAATCAGCGTACAGGCCACCAGAGGACGGTGGAACTGAAATTCATCAAGTACGGATTCCATACCCGCAATACATGCGACCACGAACACCAGCACAATCTGAAGAGTGGTAATCTCCATTGTACTTCTCCTATTACATAAGCATTATGTGAAAAACCGGCGCGGGCTTATTTCCCAACTTTGCCGATCAAATCCATCATTTTCAGTTTCTGGTCCGTGGAAACCTTACGGGCTTCCAGCTCAATACCGCGTGCATTCAGCTTGTTGAATGCTTCGATATCTTTCGCATCGACTGAAATGGCGTTGTTGACCTGCGTTTTGCCCTGACGGAATGCCATACCACCAATGTTAACGGAGGTGATTTTCACGCCGCCTTCAACAATGCGCTCAACGTCTGTTGGGTTAGTGAACAGGAGCATCACGCGTTCGCCCGCATATTTCGGGTTGTTGTAAACGCGAATCATCTTGGCGACATCCACAACGTGCGCGGTAACGCCAGGAGGAGCAACCTGAGTCAGAAGGGTTTTACGTACGGTATCAGCGGCCACTTCGTCGCTGACCACGATAATGCGTCGAACGTTGGTCTCTTTGGTCCAGCGCGTGGCAACCTGACCGTGGATTAAGCGGTCATCAATACGCGCAAGGCCGATCACCATGTAATCATTCGGGCCCATTGGTTTTGCCGGTGCCGCCGCTTTCGGTGCCGCTGCAGGCGCAGGGGCAGGTTTTTCAACCGGCTGTGCCTTCAGGGCCTTAACCCCTTCACGGCCGGTTTCAACGGCCAGTGCAACCAGCTCATCGAAGGACGGATTGTCGTCGCGCGCCATAAGGGTTTCCACCAGCATGGGAATATTGACCCCGGCGACAACTTCATAGTGCTCTTTATCGACGACAATGCGGCTGGCAGCATTGAACGGGCTGCCGCCCCATGTATCAACGAGAAACAGCACGCCTTTGCTGGTATCCAGCTTCTCGAGCTGAGCGTTGTACTTCTCTATCAGCGTCTCGGCGTTTTCACCGGGAACGAAATCGATCCAGCCGACGTTTTCCTGCTCGCCCAACAGCATCTCTGCCGTTTTGAGTAGCTGCTCAGCAGCCCAACCATGTGTGCCTATGACAATAGCAATGGTCACTTGCTACCTCCTTTTATTATCATTAATACGCCTGCCAGGCAGTCGTACTGAGAATCGTATTGGCGAACCGAATCGATTCAGATAAGGGTTAGAGTTCAAAAAACTAAGACTTCCGCGAATTATTTTAGATAGTGAAAAAATAATTTATGTGATGAAGATCCGTAATTTAGCCACGCGTTGCAGAATTATCTGTAGCGTAAAGCCGCTGTGTTACAGAACTTTGCAAAGGAACGTAAATCTTTGCTAAAAACACAGTCTCTCTGATATGTTTAGCCTCCGTTTAATTGTTCAGGAGTATAGGGCTCCAGCCCACTATATGGACCGTCACCGACGTCAGTCATCTTTCAGGCCATTCCGCGCCTTTTTCACCGGCGATCTTCGCCACGTATCGACTCTGTTTACCTCTGTTTTGCCCACATTGAGTGGGGCACCGTTTCGTCATTCCTTTAGCAGGAGCTTGTCATGGAATTCTTAATGGACCCGTCAATCTGGGTGGGATTGCTCACGCTGGTGGTGCTGGAGATCGTTCTCGGCATTGATAACCTGGTGTTTATCGCCATCCTTGCGGATAAGCTGCCGCCAAAACAGCGTGATAAAGCGCGTCTGATTGGACTCTCGCTGGCGCTGGTCATGCGACTGGGGCTGCTCTCCGTCATCTCGTGGATGGTCACGCTGACCAAACCGCTGTTCTCCGTCATGGATTACACCTTCTCCGGGCGTGATTTAATCATGCTGATCGGGGGGATATTCCTGCTCTTCAAAGCGACGACAGAACTTCATGAGCGGCTGGAAAACCGTCAGCACGATGATGGGCACGGTAAAGGCTATGCCAGTTTCTGGGTGGTGGTGCTGCAGATCGTGGTGCTGGATGCGGTCTTCTCGCTGGATGCGGTGATCACGGCGGTCGGCATGGTGAACCATCTGCCGGTCATGATGGCAGCGGTGGTTATTGCGATGGCGGTCATGCTGCTGGCGTCGAAACCGCTGACGCGTTTTGTGAACCAGCATCCAACGGTGGTGGTACTGTGTCTGAGCTTCCTGCTGATGATTGGTCTGAGCCTGGTGGCGGAAGGCTTTGGCTTCCATATTCCGAAAGGCTACCTGTACGCCGCGATTGGCTTCTCGATCCTGATCGAGCTGTTCAACCAGATTGCGCGCCGTAACTTTATCAAGCAGCAGTCGAATCAGCCGCTGCGCGCCCGTACCGCAGATGCCATTCTGCGCCTGATGGGCGGTCGTCGTCAGGTGAACGTCCAGTCTGATTCCGAAAACCATAACCCGGTTCCGGTCCCGGAAGGGGCATTTGTGGAACAGGAACGCTACATGATTAACGGCGTGCTCTCTCTGGCCTCCCGTTCGCTGCGCGGCATCATGACGCCGCGCGGGGAGATCAGCTGGGTCGATGCTAACCTGAGCGTTGATGAAATTCGCCAGCAGCTGCTCTCTTCACCGCACAGCCTGTTCCCGGTATGTCGTGGTGAACTGGATGAAATCATCGGCGTGGTGCGGGCGAAAGAGATGCTGGTCGCCCTGGAAGAGGGCGTTAACGTCGAAGCCGTTGCTGCTGCATCGCCTGCGATTGTGGTGCCGGAAACGCTGGATCCGATCAACCTGCTCGGGGTGCTTCGCCGCGCTCGCGGTAGCTTTGTTATTGTCACCAACGAGTTTGGCGTGGTGCAGGGGCTGGTGACGCCGCTGGACGTGCTGGAAGCGATCGCCGGTGAATTCCCGGATGAAGACGAAACGCCGGAAATTGTTGCCGATGGCGAAGGCTGGCTGGTTAAAGGTACCACCGACCTGCACGCGCTCTCGCACACGCTGGGGCTGGAAAACGTGGTCAACGATGAAGAAGACATCGCGACCGTTGCCGGTCTGGTTATCGCCGTAAATGGCCAGATCCCGCGTGTTGGCGATGTGATCGAGCTGCCGCCGCTGCACATTACCATTGTCGAAGCCAATGACTATCGCGTTGATATGGTCCGTATTGTTAAAGAACAATCTGCCCACGACGAAGATGAGTAAGTCTGCTTAACGCAGCGGCATTAAGGGCACGATGTGCCCGTTATGACGCGCTGGCGGGGGAGCACTTCCCGCCAGCCAGTCTGGAAAATCCCGTAGCGGCATCGGCCGCGCATAGAAAAAGCCCTGCAGGACTGGAACGCCGTGACGGCGTAAATAGCGCGCCTGCTCTTCCGTTTCGACCCCTTCCGCAACCAGCTCGATATTCAGCCGCTGGCCCAGCGCAATGATCATGTCCGTCACCGTTGAATTCACGGCATCCGTGCCAATGGCGGTGGTAAAGGACTGGTCGATTTTCAGGACGTCCGGATGCAGCTTCTCAAGCCAGGAGAGGGAGCTGTTCCCGGTGCCAAAATCGTCGATAGCGAGCTTCACGCCTTTGCGATGCAGTTCGCGCACGATGCGATAATCCGCGTCCAGCAGCGCATCCCGTTCCGTGAGTTCAATCACCAGCTGCTGTCGCGGATTGGCGCTGAACCAGAGACGGTTCAGGTCATGTACCAGTACAGCGTGACGGAAATGGCTGGCGGCAACGTTAATGCCGATATGGAAACCGGCGCTGGACGGGAAGTAGCCTATCTGGCGCACCGTTTCGGCGATGACATAGCGGGTCAGGGGGACAATCTGGTTATGTTCTTCTGCCAGAGGGATAAACACCTCCGGGGTGATCCAACCCTGACGGGGATTATTCCAGCGCAGCAGGATCTCAACGCCCGTGCACGCCTGGGTGCGGGCATTCACCAGCGGCTGGCAGAAAAGCTCAAATTCCCGCGCCGCAATGCCCATATCGATCTCCCACGTAAAGCTCATCCGGTTTGCCGTCGCCAGCCAGGCGAGATAGCCCAGCAGCAGGCTGAGCATCAGCCCCAGCGGCAGCTGGGCGGGCAGGCTTTTTAAGGCTAACTCACCGGGGCCAGGTCCGCTGACCGTAATGGTGAAAGGATTTCGGGTTGAAGATTGCTGGAAAAGGGCGCTCTTTTCATCAAACGTCAGGCTGTCGGTGACGCGTTGACCGTAGCGTAAAAAACGATCGCCGACTGTCAGCACCACGTCATTGATGAGCGGACGCTGGGGCTCGAGGATCATTCTGGCGATCAGGTCGATATTAATAATCTCGACGACGCCTTCTTCACCGTCCCGGGAGACGGGATACCACTGGATCAAAACAGGGCTGCCCTTAAGCAGCCACTGGTCGGTCGATAAAATCAGCTTTGCCGTGCTGGCGGGGAGTTCCTGAAGGACGTCACGAACAGGCTCGCTGCGGCTGCCGAAAATACTCGAACAATACAGGATACCGTCTTTAATCAGGGCGATAGAACGTACCGTCTGCAAAATGGCTGCCTGCTGTCGCAGCGCCAGCTGCACCTGCGGGCAGGGCTGTCCCACCAGCGGCTGCAGCACGTTGCGGTGGTTTTCCAGCGAAAGTAGAACGTTATCAAGGGCGCGAACGGTATGGCTGGTAAAATCGAGGATCCGCTGTTGGTTAACGTTGCGCTGGGAAATAAAGCGAATGCCCAGCGTCAGGATGAGCGTGAGGAGCGCAACCGTCACACAGACGATAACGCGTTTTCGGCGATAGTTTTTAATGATCGTTTGTGCAGTTTGCATGAACGGTCGCCTGATAAGCCACCAGCCACAAAAGCCGGACGCAACAGTGAAAGTGTAGTGGGGAAAGCAGAAGGAGACGAGGAAGAAGAGGGAAATTCGCCCATCCGTTGCAGATGGGCGAAAGGCAGTATTAGTCGCACTGCACCTTAATGGCCAGGCCACCACGGGACGTCTCGCGGTATTTCGCGTTCATGTCTTTGCCCGTTTCGTACATGGTTTCAATCACCTTATCCAGCGATACGCGAGGTTCGCTGGTACGGCGCATCGCCATACGTGAGGCGTTGATGGCTTTCACCGAGGCAATCGCGTTACGCTCAATGCACGGCACCTGCACCTGGCCCGCGACCGGATCGCAGGTCAGACCGAGGTTATGTTCCATACCGATTTCAGCCGCCACGCAGACCTGCTCAGGGCTTGCACCCAACAGCTCTGCCAGACCTGCCGCCGCCATGGAGCAGGCCACGCCGACTTCACCCTGACAGCCCACTTCCGCACCGGAAATGGAGGCATTCATCTTGTACAGCGCGCCGATGGCACCTGCTGCCAGGAAATAACGGATATAGATGTCTGGCGTCACGGGCTCAATAAAGTGGTCGTAATACGCCAGCACCGCAGGAACAATGCCGCACGCGCCGTTGGTTGGCGCCGTCACGACGCGGCCACCGGCGGCGTTCTCTTCGTTAACCGCAAGTGCAAACATATTCACCCAGTCGACCACGTTCATCGGGTCGTTGGAGAATTTGTCCGTGGTCACCAGCATACGGCGCAGAGCAGAGGCACGACGCGGCACGCGCAGCGGACCCGGCAGAACCCCTTCGGTGTTCATCCCGCGATCGATACAGGCGCGCATGGTTTGCCAGACGTTGGCAAAATAGTCTTCAATCTCTTGTTTACTGTGCAGCGCCAGTTCGTTCTGCATCACCATGCCGGACAGGGAAAGACCGGTCTGTTTGCAGTAACCCAGCATCTCGGTCGCCGATTTGAACGGGTACGGTACGCTGACGTCGCCGACGCTGTCTTTGCCAAAATGCTCTTCATCCACGATGAAACCACCGCCGATGGAGTAGTACGTTTTGCTGTAGATCTCTTTTTCACCGCTATAAGCGTGAATGGTCATGCCGTTTTCATGCAGCGGCAGGTTGTCGCTGCGAAAACGCATGCCGTCATCCTGCGGGAAATCGACTTCCTGCTGGCCGTTTGCCAGCAGCAGGCGGCCGCGTGTTTCCACGTCGCGGATGAATGCCGGGATGGCATCAATATCAACGGTATCCGGCATATTGCCTGCCAGACCCATTATAATGGCGATATCGGTGTGGTGGCCTTTACCCGTTAATGACAGCGAGCCGTAAACATCCACGGCGACACGGGTAACGCTTTCCAGTAATCCTTTTTCGACCAGATCATCGACGAACTGTTTACCGGCCTTCATCGGGCCAACAGTATGGGAAGACGAAGGGCCAATTCCCACTTTGAACATGTCGAATATACTAATCACTTTCACACTCCTGACAGGGTTACCGGGGTTCCAGTAACGATGTTATAACTGCGCATAGTGTAAGAGGGAACACCGACCTCGGCTTAACTATTCACATGAATTAAACTAATGGTTAACGATGGGTTTTGCTAATAGCGCGACGCAGATCGCAAACCTGGCAGAAGAGGGCGGAATGTAAAGTATAGTCAAGGCTTCAGGCCGATTTGCAACGCCAGCTCACGAATAATGCCCGCCGTCATGCCCCAGACAAAATAATGCTGATACCAGGACAACCAGACCCGATGGTCATGCCCACGACGCTGAATATCCAGCGGGTGATAACGACTCAGTCGGAGGGCTTCATCCAGTGGCATTTCAAACACCGCGGAGACTTCATCGACGCTGGCGTGATACTGCAGGCCCGGCGGGATAATGCCGACCACCGGCGTGACCTGAAAACCGGTGACGCTGTCGACGGGCGGCAGCACGCCGATGACCTCAACGGCCTCCGGCGGAATGGCAACCTCTTCCTGCGCTTCGCGCAGCGCGGCGGCAATCAGCGAGGCGTCGGAGCTGTCTACCGCGCCCCCCGGAAAAGCGACCTGACCCGCGTGCTTGCGTAAATGGGCGGAACGCTGGGTGAGCAGCAGGCCCGGCTGCGCGCGACGCACGACCGGGATCAGCACGGCCGCCTGACGCTGATTCAGCGCCTCGCGGTTGACCTGCGGTCTTAATAGCTGAAAACGCGATAAAAAGTCATCCAGCGTCAGGTTCTCTTTTTCCACCCGTGATTACTCCAGTAGTTTCAGGATACGGTTAACTTTATCAAAGGTTTCCTGATATTCCGCATCGACATGACTATCGGCAACAATCCCGCCCCCGGCCGAGCAGTAAAGGTTTCCGTCGCAGGCCGTCAGCGTACGAATGGTAATGCTGGTATCCATGGTGCCGCACAGGCTGATATAGCCGATGCTGCCGCACCAGGCATTGCGGCGGTGGGGCTCCAGCTCATCAATGATCTCCATTGCCCGCACCTTCGGCGCGCCGGTGATGGAGCCGCCCGGGAACGCGGCGCGCAGCAGGTCGCAGGCCGTGCGCGAGTCTGGCAACTGCGCGGTAATGGTGCTGACCAGATGATGCACCGCAGGGAAAGGCTCGACGACAAACAGTTCCGGCACGCGGACGCTGCCCGGCACGGCCACCCGGCCAATGTCGTTACGCATCAGATCGACAATCATCAGGTTTTCGGCGCGGTCTTTTGGCGAGGCGGCCAGTTTTTCCGCCTGCTGACGGTCGGCGTCGGGATCGGCAAGGCGTGGAAGCGTGCCCTTAATCGGGCGGGTTTGAATCGTGCCCTCGGCCAGATGAATAAAGCGCTCGGGCGACAGGCTGAGGATCGCCCCCTGTTCCAGACGCACAAAGGCGCTGAACGGTGCCTTATTGCTGGCATTAAGACGGGTAAACGCCTGCCACTCATCTCCCCGATAGGTCGCCTCGAAGCGCTGGGCGAGGTTAACCTGATAGCAGTCACCGCTTTGCAGATACGCCTGAACGCGCGAGAATTTTTCGGCATATTCCGCGGCGCTCATGTTCGAGCGCCAGCCGGAGGTCAGCGTGAACGTCTCTGCGGGTGCAGCCTGTTGCGCCTCAAGCCAGGCCAGACGCGCCTGCACGTCACGATGGCTCAGCAGGGAAACCGTTTTTTTCTGGTGATCGACAATTAACGCCCAGTCATACAGCCCCACGGCCATGTCGGGCAGGGGAATATCAGCCTGCGCATGCTCGGGCAGCGTTTCGAAACGGCGACCCAAATCGTAACCAAACAGGCCCAGCGCGCCCCCCTGAAAAGGAAGGTCCGGGTTGGGGGGGGCAGATAAGCCCAGCGCGTGAATGGCATGCTGAAGCTGCGCCAGCGGATCGTCCGTCAGGGACAGGTCGTCGGTGGTCAGCGTCTTCAGCGGATCGGCGACCAGAATATCAAAGCGACTAAAGGGATGATCCGCATGGCCGGAGTGCAGCAGCATCGCAAACGGAAGATGGCTCAGACGGGCAAACCAGTATTCAGCGGCGTCTGTCCGCCAGGGCAGGGTAATAACAGTGGGGAAGCGCATGTTCATGTGTGGCATACTACCGGGCAGCGTGAAATAATTAGCGCGAATAATTTAGCAGGAGTTGACGATGTTTGCAGGTTTACCTTCTCTGAGCCATGAACAGCAGCAGAAAGCGGTTGAGCGAATTCAGGAACTGATGTCCCAGGGGATGAGCAGCGGACAGGCGATTTCCCAGGTGGCGGAAGAACTGCGCGCCACGCATACCGGCGAGCGGATCGTGGCGCGTTTCGAGGATGAAGATGAAGAGTGATCGGGCTTAAACCGCCGCGATAATCTTAATCTCGACCTTGTATTCCGGCTTCATCAGCGTGGCCTGTACGGTGCAACGTACAGGCGCGTGACCCGCCACCACCCACGCGTCCCAGGCTTTGTTCATTGCCGCGAAGTCTTCTTTGTTTGCCAGGAAAATCGTCGCATCCAGAATGCGGGATTTGTCGCTGCCCTGTTTTTCCAGCACCGCGTCAATCTGCGCCAGAGTATTGGCCGTCTGCTCGAACGCATCCGCATCCAGGTTAGCCGGGACGCCGGTGTAGTAGAGCGTCTGGTTATGGATCACCACATCAGACCAGCGGGCTTCGGCATCAATGCGCACAATTGTCATAAACGTTTCCTCGTTATTTTTCGTCGTCAGGCGGCAAGACTGCCATATTGTTCATCTGTCGTCACTATTTGGGGTGGCACATGAGTGGATGGGCTGACATAATCCCTGTGCAAAAATACAGTGAGAGAGCACCGTGGCAGACGATTTTTCCCCTGAAGGTCAATTAGCGCAGGCTATCCCCGGCTTCAAACCCCGTGAGCCTCAGCGACAGATGGCGCACGCCGTTGCACGCGCCATCGATAAGGCTCAGCCGCTGGTGGTCGAAGCCGGTACCGGCACGGGTAAAACCTATGCTTACCTTGCGCCGGCGCTGCGGGCGAAAAAAAAGGTGATTATCTCCACCGGTTCGAAGGCGCTCCAGGATCAGCTCTACAGCCGTGATTTGCCCACCGTGGCAAAAGCGCTGAAATATAAAGGCCGTCTGGCCCTGCTGAAGGGGCGCTCCAACTATCTCTGCCTGGAACGCCTTGAACAGCAGGCGCTGGCGGGCGGCGACCTGCCGGTGCAAACCCTGAGCGACGTCATTATCCTTCGCGCCTGGGCGAACCAGACCGAAGAGGGCGATATCAGCACCTGCGCGAGCGTGCCGGAAGACTCTCCCGCCTGGCCGCTGGTGACCAGCACCAACGACAACTGCCTCGGCAGCGACTGCCCGCTGTATAAAGACTGCTTTGTGGTGAAAGCGCGCAAAACGGCAATGGATGCGGATGTGGTGGTGGTGAACCACCATCTGTTCCTCGCGGATATGGTGGTTAAGGACAGCGGCTTTGGTGAGCTGATCCCGGAAGCGGACGTGATGATTTTCGACGAAGCCCACCAGCTGCCGGATATCGCCAGCCAGTACTTTGGCCAGTCGCTCTCCAGCCGTCAGCTGCAGGATCTGGCGAAAGATTTCACCATTGCTTACCGGACCGAACTCAAAGATACCCAGCAGCTGCAGAAGTGCGCCGACCGTCTGGCGCAGAGCGCACAGGATTTCCGTTTACAGCTCGGCGAGCCGGGCTATCGTGGTAACCTGCGCGAGCTGCTGGCGGACAAAAACATCCAGCGCGCGCTGCTGCTGCTCGATGATGCGCTTGAGCTCTGCTACGACGTGGCGAAACTGTCGCTCGGCCGCTCCGCGATGCTGGATGCGGCCTTCGAGCGCGCCACGCTCTATCGCGGGCGGCTCAAACGGCTGAAAGAGATTAACCAGCCGGGTTACAGCTACTGGTACGAGTGCACCTCGCGCCACTTTACCCTGGCGCTGACGCCGCTGACGGTGGCGGATAAATTTAAAGAGGTGATGGCGCAGAAGCCGGGCAGTTGGATCTTTACGTCGGCAACCCTGTCGGTGAATGACGATCTGCACCACTTCACCGAGCGCCTCGGCATTGAGCAGGCGGAATCGCTGCTCCTGCCCAGTCCGTTCGACTACGAAAAACAAGCGCTGCTCTGCGTGCCCCGTAATCTGCCGCTGCCGAACCAGCCGGGTGCGGCGCGCCATCTGGCTGCAATGTTAAAACCGATGATCGAGGCCAACAACGGCCGCTGCTTTATGCTCTGCACATCCCACGCCATGATGCGCGATCTCGCCGAGCAGTTCCGCGCCACGATGACGCTACCGGTGCTGCTGCAGGGCGAAACCAGCAAAGGCCAGCTGTTACAGCAGTTTGTCAGCGCCGGTAATGCCCTGCTGGTGGCAACCAGCAGCTTCTGGGAAGGGGTGGACGTGCGCGGCGACACGCTTTCGCTGGTGATCATTGATAAGCTGCCGTTTACCTCTCCGGACGATCCGCTGCTGAAGGCGCGGATGGAAGACTGCCGCCTGCGCGGTGGCGATCCGTTTGACGAGGTACAGCTGCCGGATGCGGTCATCACGCTTAAGCAAGGGGTAGGGCGCTTAATCCGTGACGTCACCGACCGCGGCGTGCTGGTCATCTGCGATAACCGGCTGGTGATGCGTCCTTACGGGGCGACTTTCCTTGCAAGCCTGCCGCCCGCGCCGCGGACGCGGGACATAAAACGCGCGGTGCGTTTTCTGGCAAACCCAACGGCGGAGTAATTTACCCCGGAGTGTGCTAAGATGCGCGCCATTTTGTGACTGACCCTTGCGAGAGCGCGACGACCGATGCGAATTCTGGCTATTGATACTGCGACAGAGGCTTGCTCTGTTGCCCTGTTGAACGACGGTGCTGTTTCTGCCCATTTCGAAGAGTGCCCCCGGGAACACACCCAACGCATTCTGCCCCTGGTAAAAGCCATTTTAACCCAGGGCAACACCTCCTTAACCGACCTCGACGCGCTGGCCTTTGGCCGCGGCCCCGGCAGCTTTACGGGCGTACGTATCGGGATTGGCATTGCGCAGGGGCTGGCGCTGGGCGCCGAACTGCCGATGATCGGCGTTTCTACCCTCGCCACCATGGCGCAGGGCGCATGGCGCATGACCGGGGCAACGCGCGTTCTGGCAGCGATTGATGCCCGCATGGGCGAAGTCTACTGGGCCGAATACACCCGTGACGAGCAGGGCGTGTGGCACGGTGAAGAGACGGAGGCCGTGCTTAAGCCAGAAGCGGTGACAGAACGACTGAAGCAGCTGTCCGGCGAGTGGGCGACCGTCGGCACGGGCTGGCCAGCATGGCCTGAGATGGCGAACGACACCGGGTTGACGCTGGTGGACGGCAACATGCTTCTGCCGGCTGCGGAAGATATGCTTCCGATTGCCAGCCAGCTGCTCGCAGCAGGCAAAACCGTGGCTGTTGAACAGGCGGAACCGGTTTATTTGCGAAACACCGTCGCGTGGAAGAAACTTCCGGGCCGCGAGTGAATCTCAGTAACAGGAACTGAGAAAAAGGAGTCGCATCATGGCGGTTCATACTACAGTAGTACGCCTTATTATGGCAGGCGCAGTTGCCATAGCACTGAGCGGATGCGTTTCCGTTCCTGATGCGATTAAGGGCAGCAGCCCGACGCCACAGCAGGATCTGGTTCGGGTGATGAATGCGCCTGAGCTATACGTGGGCCAGGAAGCGCGCTTTGGCGGTAAGGTCATCGATGTACAAAATCAGCAGGGGAAAACCCGCCTGGAGATCGCCACCGTTCCGCTGGACAGCGGCGCGCGGCCTGTACTGGGCGAGGCCTCCCGGGGACGTATCTATGCGGACGTCAGTGGGTTCCTGGACCCGGTCGATTTTCGCGGACAGCTGGTGACCGTCGTCGGGCCGATTACCGGCGCCGTGCAGGGCAAAATCGGCAACACGCCGTATAAATTTATGACCATGCAGGTCAACGGATACAAGCGCTGGCGGCTGGCCCAGCAGGTGATCATGCCGCCTCAGCCGATCGATCCGTGGATGTGGGGTCCGCATCCTTATCGCTACGGCTACCCGGGCTGGGGCTGGTATAACCCGGGACCTGCACAGGTACAGACGATCGTTACTGAGTAACTTACTGTTATCGCTAGAAAAGAGACAGCGGCTCAGCCGCTGTCTCTGTTTTTTTACGGATAAAACGAAAAAAAAGAGTGACGCGCTTCGCAACCTTAAATCTGAACAATTAATAAACTGGTACGCTGAGTTAATATAATGTTAACAAACTGTTTATTATCGGGGTTGTGATGACGACGAACACTCATTTCAGAGGTGATGCATTGAAGAAGGTTTGGCTTAACCGTTATCCCGCAGATGTTCCTGCTGAGATCAATCCTGACCGTTATCAATCCCTGGTGGAATTATTTGAACACTCGGTAAGGCGCTACGCGGACCAGCCCGCATTTGTGAATATGGGCGAGGTGATGACGTTCCGTAAGCTGGAGGAGCGCAGCCGGGCGTTTGCGGCGTATCTGCAGGAAGGGCTGGGGCTGCAAAAAGGGGATCGCGTCGCGCTAATGATGCCGAACCTGCTGCAATACCCGGTGGCGCTGTTCGGTATCCTGCGTGCCGGGATGATCGTCGTCAACGTCAACCCGCTGTATACCCCGCGCGAGCTGGAGCATCAGCTGAACGACAGCGGCGCGGTTGCGATTGTCATTGTGTCCAACTTTGCCCATACGCTGGAAAAAGTGGTCGACAAGACCCAGGTGAAACACGTCATCCTGACGCGCATGGGGGACCAGCTCTCCACCGCCAAAGGCACGCTGGTTAACTTTGTCGTCAAATACGTCAAACGTCTGGTGCCAAAATACCATCTGCCGGACGCTATCTCCTTCCGCCGCGCGCTGCATGCGGGCTATCGTATGCAGTATGTGAAACCCGAAGTGGTCGCGGAAGATCTTGCGTTTCTGCAATACACAGGTGGGACCACCGGCGTCGCCAAAGGGGCCATGCTTACCCACCGCAATATGCTGGCAAATCTTGAACAGGTGAACGCCACCTATGGGCCGCTGCTGCATCCGGGCAAAGAGGTGGTGATCACCGCGCTTCCGCTGTATCACATCTTTGCGTTGACCATGAACTGCCTGCTGTTTATTGAACTGGGTGGTCAGAACATCCTCATCACCAACCCGCGCGATATCCCGGGCCTGGTGAAAGAGCTGGCGAAATACCCGTTCACCGCCATGACAGGGGTAAACACCCTGTTTAACGCGCTGCTCAATAACAAAGAGTTCCAGCAGCTGGACTTCTCCACGCTGCACCTCTCTGCGGGCGGCGGTATGCCGGTTCAGCAGGCGGTGGCCGAGCGCTGGGTGAAGCTCACCGGTCAGTATCTGCTGGAGGGCTATGGCCTGACGGAGTGCGCGCCGCTGGTCAGCGTTAACCCGCATGACATCGATTACCACAGCGGAAGCATTGGACTGCCCGTTCCTTCCACTGAAGCGAAACTGGTCGATGATAACGATAACGAAGTCGCGCCGGGTGAGCCGGGTGAGCTGTGCGTCAAAGGTCCACAGGTCATGCTGGGCTACTGGCAGCGTCCCGACGCGACTGACGAAATCATCAAAGACGGCTGGCTACATACCGGTGACATCGCGGTGATGGATGACGAGGGCTTCCTGCGCATTGTCGATCGCAAGAAAGATATGATCCTGGTCTCCGGCTTCAACGTCTATCCGAATGAGATCGAAGACGTGGTCATGCAGCACAGCGGCGTACTCGAAGTGGCAGCGGTCGGCGTGCCTTCCGGCAGCAGCGGTGAAGCGGTGAAGATATTTGTGGTCAAGAAAGATCCTTCTCTCACCGAGGAAGCGCTGATAACGTTTTGTCGTCGTCAGCTGACGGGCTATAAAGTGCCGAAGCTGGTGGAATTCCGCGACGAGCTGCCGAAATCCAACGTCGGGAAAATATTACGACGAGAATTACGTGACGAAGCCCGTGGCAAAGTAGACAATAAGGCCTGAGCTTCACGTTAATCGCCCAGACGCCGGTTAAGCCGGCGTTTTTTATGGGCGCAAACAAAAGAGAATCCGATTTGAATTACCAGATGATCACGACCAACGACGAGCTGGCTTCGCTGTGCGAAGTGACGCGCGACTTTCCTGCCATTGTCCTGGATACCGAGTTTGTCCGTACCCGGACGTACTATCCGCAACTGGGGTTGATTCAGATGTACGACGGTAAACACGTGTCGCTGATCGACCCTCTCGGCATTACCGACTGGACGCCGATGCGCGATCTGCTGCTCGATACCGCTGTCACGAAATACCTGCACGCAGGCAGTGAAGATCTGGAAGTCTTTCTGAATACCTTTGGCATCATGCCCCAGCCGCTGATTGATACGCAGATCCTCGCGGCGTTCAGCGGTCGCCCACTCTCATGGGGCTTTGCCGCCATGGTGGAGGAGTATACGGGCCTGACCCTGGATAAAAGCGAATCCCGTACCGACTGGCTGGCGCGTCCGCTTACCGCACGCCAGCTGGAGTATGCGGCGGCTGACGTGTTTTACCTGCTGCCGATCGCCGGACAACTGATGAAAGAGGCCGAAGCCTCCGGATGGCTCCCTGCCGCGCTGGACGAGTGCCGTATGACCCAGCAGCGTCGTCAGGAAGTGGTGGATCCTAAAGAGGCCTGGCGCGACATCAGCAACGCCTGGCAGCTGCGCACGCGTCAGCTGGCATGCCTGCAGCTGCTGGCAGACTGGCGCTTGCGTAAAGCGCGCGAGCGCGATCTGGCCGTTAACTTTGTCGTCCGGGAAGAGCATCTCTGGGCGGTGGCGCGCTATATGCCGGGCAGCCTCGGCGAGCTGGACAGCATTGGACTTTCTGGCAGTGAGATCCGTTTCCACGGCAAAACCCTGCTGGCGCTGGTCGCAAAAGCGCAGGAATTATCCGACGACGCGCTGCCGGAACCGCTGCTGAACCTGATGGATATGCCGGGCTATCGCAAAGCGTTTAAAGATATCAAAGCGCTGGTGCAGACGGTGGCAACGGAAAGCAAGCTGAGCGCGGAACTGCTCGCCTCACGCCGTCAGATTAATCAGCTGCTGAACTGGCACTGGAAGCTGAAGCCGCAAAATGGCGTACCGGAAATGATGGCGGGATGGCGCGGGGAATTGATGGCCGATCGTCTGAATACGTTGCTGGAAGGTTATCCGCGATAACAAATATGCCGGGGGATAACCCGGCATATTCCCCCGGTGGCGCTGCGCTTACCGGGGCTACGACATCACTAACCTACGGACGCGACTCTTCCGCTTCCGGGAGCGTCACGTTCAGCTCCAGAATCGAAATATCCCCGTCTTTTTGTTCCAGCTGCACCGTCACCATCTCCGGGTCAATCTGCACGTACTTACAGATCACTTCCAGGATGTCCTTACGCAGCTGCGGCAGGTAGTGAGGCTCGGCGTCGCTACGACGACGCTCCGCAACGATAATTTGCAGACGTTCTTTTGCGATGTTGGCGGTGTTCTTTTTCCGCGAGAGAAAAAAGTCCAGTAATGCCATAACTTATCCTCCGAACAGGCGTTTGAGGAAACCTTTCTTCTCTTCTTCAATGAAGCGGAAAGGACGTTCTTCTCCCAGCAGACGGTCAACGGTATCGGCGTAAGCTTTACCTGCATCTGCCATTGTATCCAGGATCACTGGCTCGCCCTGGTTAGAGGCGCGTAACACGGACTGATCTTCCGGGATAACGCCCACCAGCTTAATGCGCAGGATCTCCAGTACGTCTTCCATGCTCAGCATGTCACCTTTGTTCACGCGGCCCGGGTTGTAGCGGGTGAGCAGCAGGTGTTCTTTAATCGGGTCTTCGCCATTTTCCGCACGACGGGATTTAGAGGCGAGGATCCCGAGAATACGGTCTGAGTCACGCACGGATGAAACTTCAGGGTTGGTGGTGATGATCGCTTCATCAGCGAAGTAGAGCGCCATCAGAGCACCGGTTTCGATGCCGGCAGGGGAGTCACAGACGATGAAGTCGAACTCCATTTTTTTCAGCTCGTCGAGCACCTTTTCTACCCCTTCACGGGTCAGGGCGTCTTTGTCACGCGTCTGAGAGGCCGGGAGAATGTAGAGGTTCTCGGTGCGCTTGTCTTTAATCATCGCCTGGTTCAGCGTGGCATCGCCCTGAATGACGTTCACGAAGTCATACACGACGCGACGCTCACATCCCATGATGAGGTCGAGGTTACGCAGGCCGATATCGAAGTCGATAACGACGGTTTTCTTTCCCTTCTGGGCCAAACCAGTAGCGATGGCCGCGCTGGAGGTGGTCTTGCCAACGCCTCCTTTACCCGAAGTAACAACAATAATGCGTGCCATAGAAATTCCTTGTTAAAAAGGGATCAATTCAACGGTTGAACGGTCAACGCGTCGTCTGCCAGAAGCAGGCGAGCCGCTTTGCCATAAAATTCGGCTGGGATCTTGTCGCTCAGCCAATATTCACCTGCGATGGACACCAGTTCCGCCGTCAGGTGAGTACAAAATATTTGCGCATCTCGATCGCCACTTGCACCTGCGAGCGCACGTCCACGCATCATACCGTATACGTGAATATTGCCATCTGCAATCAGCTCAGCGCCAGCGCTGACGTGGCTTGTAACAATCAGATCACAGTTTGGTGCATAAATGCGCTGACCGGAACGAACCGGCACATCAATCATTCGCGTTTTTGTGATGGTTGTAACGTTTTGCGCCGCAGGAGGGGGCGTTTCGACGGCAACGGGTGCCGCACGGGGGGCTTTTTCTTTGCCTTCATTCAGAAGCGGCAGCCCCGCACGATCGATTTCCGCTTTCAGTTCAGTATCTTTGCAGCCGCTGATGCCGACAATACGCAGTCCGGTGGAAGAGACGGCCTGCTGGAGAAGTTTCCAGTTAACCGGCGCCTCAAGACCGCTGACGTTGATCACAACAGGGGCGTGCTTCAGAAAGGCGGGAGCCTGGGCGATTTTGTCTTCTAACGCCTTACGAATAACCTCGGGTTTTGCATCATGCAAATGTACCACTGATAAGGTGAAGCTACTGCCTTTAAGCTCGATGGGCGTGTTTGACATCCTGGCCTTACTCAATTTGCTATTAACCGCAACCACTCGCTGCGATATTCCGAAGAGTATCAGGCATGTTATAGTCAGGAGTATATTGAGGCAAGCAACCACCCATTAATTCAGAGTAAAAACATGTTTTGTGTGATCTACAGAAGTACAACCCGTGACCAGACCTATCTTTATGTCGAAAAGAAAGACGATTTTTCACGCGTGCCTGAAGAATTAATGAAGAGCTTTGGCCGACCGCAGATGGCGATGCTGCTGCCGCTTGATGGTCGCAAGAAACTGGTGAATGCCGATCTGGAGAAAGTGAAAACGGCATTAGCCGAGCAGGGCTATTATTTACAGCTTCCGCCGCCACCGGAGAATTTATTAAAACAGCATCTTGAGGCGAACGGAAAAAAATAGTCTCAACTGTTTTTGAGCACAACACATCAACCGTTTAGGGGGCGACCATGTATCAACATCATAACTGGCAAGGTGCATTACTGGATTATCCCGTCAGCAAAGTGGTTTGCGTGGGCAGCAACTATGCAAAACATATTCAGGAGATGGGCAGTGCGACGCCAGAAGAGCCGGTTCTGTTTATTAAGCCTGAAACGGCGCTTTGCGATATCCGCCAGCCGCTGGCCCTGCCGCAGGGGCTCGGCTCGGTGCATCACGAGGTTGAGCTCGCCGTGCTGATCGGCGCGACGCTGCGTCAGGCTTCCGAAGAGCATGTTCAGAAAGCGATTGCCGGATACGGCGTGGCGCTGGATCTGACACTACGCGACGTGCAGGGTAAAATGAAGAAAGCCGGACAGCCGTGGGAAAAAGCCAAAGGGTTTGATAATTCCTGCCCGATTTCGGCGTTTGTGCCGGTGAGCGAATTTACCGGCGATCCGCAGGATACCCCGCTCAGCCTGAAGGTTAACGGCGAGATCCGCCAGCAGGGCACCACGGCAGACATGATCCATAAGATTGTGCCGCTGATCGCCTACATGAGCCGCTTCTTTACCCTTAAGCCGGGTGATGTGATCCTGACCGGCACGCCGGAAGGCGTTGGTCCGCTCGTGAGCGGTGATGAACTGGAGGTTGGTTTTAACGGCCTGTCGCTGAAAACCCGCGTGCTGTAACTTCCTCTTGCCGCCTGAAAAGGGCGGCAAAACTTGCAACGACGTGCCAGACTCGTTATAAGGTGCGCTTTCTTTTGACGTGTGGACATCCTGATGAACGACATCCCTTTCTGGCAAAGCAAAACTCTCGACGACATGACCGACGCGGAATGGGAATCCTTATGCGACGGCTGCGGTCAGTGCTGCCTGCACAAGCTAATGGATGAAGACACGGACGAAATCTACTTCACCAACGTTGCCTGCAAGCAGCTCAACATTAAGACCTGCCAGTGCCGCAACTATGAGCGCCGCTTTGAGTTTGAGCCGGACTGCATCAAGTTAACCCGGGATAATCTGCCCACCTTCGAATGGCTGCCGCATACCTGCGCGTATCGCCTGCTGGCGGAAGGGAAAGATCTGCCGGCCTGGCATCCGCTGCTGACCGGTTCAAAAGCGGCGATGCACGGCGAGCGTATCTCCGTGCGCCATATTGCGGTGAAAGAGTCCGAGGTGCGTGATTGGGAAGATCACATCATGAATCACCCGACCCGTTGAGATTAAAAAAACCGCCGAGGCGGGTTTTTTATTATGTTTGTGCGGCCTGATGCCCTCACCCCAACCCTCTCCCACGGGAGAGGGCGCAAACACTAAAAACGGCAACCGAGGTTGCCGTTTTGCTTTTACCTTCCGAACAAATCGCGTTTCTTCGGTTTGAACGGCTGGGCAATCAGTACCAGCAGCGCCACGACGAAGTAGGCGGCAAAAATGCCCACCAGCCACTGCGGCATCTCAAGGGTCAGGAATTCCCACTGGCGAACGGAGCAGTCACCGGATGCAACAAACACCTGCGGCAGCCATTTATCCAGCGGCAGCCAGCTCGGGAAGCGGGCGGCAAAATCGCAGGTCATAAACGGTGACGGATGCAGCTGCATCATGGTGTGCTGCCAGGAGAGTTCAATCCCTTTCCAGGCGCTGTAGATCCAGATGGCAATACCGGCATAGCGAAGCGGCGATTTCGGCGCAATTGCGCCCACCAGGCCCGCACCCATAATGCCGAACAGGGCGCAGCGTTCGTAAATACAGAGCACGCAAGGTTTGAGTCCCATTACGTGCTGGAACCATAGCGCCACCATTTCCAGCGCAAAGGCGGTCAGGGCCATTAACAACCACGCTCCGCGACCGCGGGAGCACTGGTTTAAAAATCTCAACATAATCATTTCCCTGGAACATGCTTAGAAATCGCAGTGTAAACGAATTCGTTTTTCTCGCCACCTGTACCTGGCGAAATAAAACGTAATTGGATGTTTATCGTGCGAAAAGGCAAACGGGCAGCGAACTGCCCGAGTTGCAGTGTTTACTGCGCCGCAAGTATACCCGCTTGTATCAACCATTGCGTACAGGGAATGAGGGTAATTTTGACGCAAAGCAATCCCACGATCGTGAGCACCAGCGTGTAGGGCAGCGCCATCCACACCATCCGGCCATAAGAAAGACGTATGAGTGGCGCAAGGGCGGAGGTCAGCAGGAACAGGAAGGCTGCCTGGCCATTGGGTGTCGCCACCGACGGCAGGTTGGTGCCGGTATTGATCGCCACGGCCAGCAGCTCAAACTGTCCGGGGCTGATCACGCCTTGCTCCATGGCCGCTTTGGCCTCGTTGATGTAGACCGTCCCGACAAAGACGTTATCTGAGATCGACGAGAGCAGGCCATTAAACAGATAAAACAGCGACAGTTGAGCATCCGGCGATGCCTTTAAGACAAAGGCAATAATCGGCGCGAACAGATGCTGGTCGATAATCACCGCCACGACGGCAAAGAACACCGCCAGCAGGGCGGTAAACGGCAGGGCTTCGGTAAACGCCTTACCGATGGCATGCTCATCCGTCACGCCGGTAAAGGTGGTGGCGAGAATAATGACCGACAGGCCAATCAGCCCGACTTCGGCCAGATGGAACGCCAGCGCGGCGATCAGCCAGACGCCGATGATCCCCTGGGCAATCAGACGCAGCGTCTCCTGGCGCGTCCGCTGGCGTCGGCTCTGCAGATCGAATTTATGCAGCTCCTGACGCACCGGCTCCGGAAGTTGTGCTCCATACCCAAAGAGGCGAAACTTCTCCACCAGCAGACAGGTCGCCAGACCGCAGATCAGCACCGGCACGCTCACCGGGGCCATTCTCAGGAAGAAATCACCGAAGTGCCAGCCCGCCGCTTTGGCAATGATCAGGTTTTGCGGCTCGCCCACCATCGTCATCACGCCTCCCAGAGCGGTACCGACGCCGGCATGCATCATCAGGCTGCGCAGGAAGGCGCGAAACTGTTCCAGTACCTCACGGTTATGCGCATCGACGTGGCTGTCATCCTGCAGATCCTCACCCGGACGAGAGGAGGCCACGCGGTGATAAATACCGTAAAACCCCACCGCGACGCTTATCACCACCGCGACGACCGTCAGCGCATCCAGGAAGGCTGACAGGAAGGCCGCCGCAAGGCAAAACGCCAGCGAGAGAACCGTTTTCGACGGAATGCTGAGCAGCAGGCGCGTAAAGATAAACAGCAGCAGCTGTTTCATAAAGTAGATGCCCGCCACCATAAACATCAGCAGCAGAAGCACTTCAAGGTTTGAAGCCAGCTCTGCTTTGACATGCTCGGCAGAGGTCATGCCAATCACCACCGCCTCAAACGCCAGCAGTCCGCCCGGCATAAGGGGATAACATTTCAGCGCCATTGCCAGGGTGAAGATAAATTCCGCCACCAGCAGCCACCCGGCCATAAACGGGTTCACGCTAAAGAGGAGAGGGTTTACGACCAGGAACACCAGCAGTATCAGTTTGTACCAGTCAGGAGACTGGCCTAAAAAATTGCGCCACAGCGCGCGCCCAAATGAAATTTCCACGACAGACGTCCTTCCCCGTCAAGTAAGACAAAACATCAGTATACGCAAAAATCGCGGGCCGGAGGCGGATAACGCTGCAGTGTAAATTTCACAAAAATGAAACGGCGATCCCTCTTTTCTCTCTTTGCCGCGCTACCTGCCACTGCATGCCTCTGGTATGATGAGTCCAATTTGCTAAAGCTGTGTAATGGAAATCTCACTATGGTCATTAAGGCGCAGAGCCCGGCGGGTTTCGCGGAAGAGTACATCATTGAAAGCATCTGGAATAATCGTTTCCCTGCGGGGTCCATTCTTCCGGCTGAACGCGAACTCTCTGAACTGATTGGCGTCACTCGCACCACGCTGCGTGAAGTGCTTCAGCGACTGGCGCGCGATGGCTGGTTGACGATCCAGCACGGCAAGCCAACAAAAGTGAACAACTTCTGGGAAACCTCCGGGCTGAACATTCTTGAAACGCTGGCGCGTCTCGATCATGAAAGCGTGCCACAGCTCATTGATAATCTGCTCTCCGTTCGCACCAACATCGCGACGATCTTTATTCGTACGGCTTTCCGCCAGCATCCGGAAGATGCGCTTGCGGTGCTGGCAAGTGCCAACGAGGTGGAAGATCATGCCGACGCGTTCGCCACCCTCGATTACAACATCTTCCGTGGGCTGGCGTTTGCCTCCGGCAACCCGGTGTACGGTCTGATCCTCAACGGCATGAAAGGGCTCTACACCCGCATTGGTCGCCACTACTTTGCCAATCCCGAAGCCCGTAGCCTGGCGCTGGGCTTCTACCATAAGCTGAGCAAGCTGTGCTCCGAAGGTCTGCACGATCAGGTGTATGAGACGGTGCGCCGCTACGGTCACGATTCCGGTGAAATCTGGCACCGTATGCAAAAAACGCTGCCGGGTGATTTGGCGATTCAGAGCCGCTGAAATAAAAAACCTCTCGTGTGAGAGGTTTTTTTTCGCCCGGTGGCGCTTCGCTTACCGGGCCTACAAAACCCGTAGCCGCCACCCGGCAAAAAACTACAGCGTATTCAACCGCGCCGGGCAGCGTTCCAGCAGCTCGACGCTCCCGTCTTCATTCTGCTGCTCCAGCTGCACATCAAAGCCCCACAGGCGATGCACGTGCTTCAGCACCTCTTTACGCCCTTTATCCAGCGGCGCGCGATTGTGTGGGATATAGCGCAGCGTCAGGGAGCGGTCACCGCGTAAATCCACGTTCCACACCTGAATGTTGGGTTCAAGATTGCTCAGGTTGTACTGGGAAGAGAGTCGAGAGCGGATCTCACGGTATCCCTCCTCGTTGTGGATTGCGGAGATCTCCAGATAGTTGTTGCGGTCATCGTCCAGCACGGTGAAGAAGCGGAAGTCACGCATGATCTTCGGCGACATAAACTGGCTGATGAAGCTCTCATCCTTGAAGTCGCGCATCGCAAAGTGCAGCGTTTCCAGCCAGTCAGAGCCGGCGATATCCGGGAACCAGTACTTGTCTTCTTCCGTCGGCGACTGGCAGATACGCTTGATGTCCTGGAACATGGCAAAGCCAAGCGCATACGGGTTAATGCCGCTGTACCACGGGCTGTTGTAGGGCGGCTGGAACACCACGTTGGTATGGCTGTGGAGAAACTCCATCATGAACCGCTCGGTCACTTTCCCCTCGTCATACAGGTGATTGAGGATGGTGTAGTGCCAGAATGTCGCCCAGCCTTCGTTCATCACCTGCGTCTGCTTTTGCGGATAGAAATACTGGCTCACCTTGCGCACGATGCGCAGGATCTCACGCTGCCACGGTTCCAGCAGCGGGGCGTTCTTCTCCATAAAATAGAGCAGGTTTTCCTGCGGCTCGGACGGATAGCGACGCGCTTCGGCGATCGTTTTTTCCTCCTCACGCTTCGGCAGGGTACGCCACAGCATGTTCACCTGGCTTTGCAGATACTCTTCGCGGCTTTTCTGCCGCGCTTTCTCCTCCTGCAGGGAGATTTTCTGCGGACGTTTATAGCGGTCTACGCCGTAGTTCATCAGCGCGTGGCAGGAGTCCAGCAGTTTTTCCACTTCGTCCACGCCGTAGCGCTCTTCGCAGTCGGTAATGTATTTACGGGCGAAGATCAGGTAATCGACGATGGAGCTGGCATCCGTCCAGCTCCGGAACAGATAGTTATTCTTGAAAAAAGAGTTATGCCCGTAGCAGGCATGCGCCATCACCAGCGCCTGCATGGTAATGGTGTTCTCTTCCATTAAATAGGCGATACACGGATTGGAGTTGATGACGATTTCATACGCCAGACCCTGCTGGCCGTGCTTATAAAGCCGCTCCGTTTCAATAAATTTCTTACCAAACGACCAGTGCGGATAGTTGATCGGCATCCCGACGCTGGAGTAGGCGTCCATCATCTGTTCGGACGTAATGACTTCAATCTGATGGGGGTAGGTATCCAGGCGATACAGTTTTGCGACCCGGTCGATCTCGGCGAGGTAAACATCCAGCAGCTCGAAGGTCCAGTCGGGTCCATCGCTCAGACGTGTGTTGTCCTTGTTCAGGGAATCAATAGTAGCCATTAGCGCGCCCTCGTTGTGGGTGCTCTCTCTGTCTGGAGAGCCTCCTTTCAAGCATAGATCAACGTGTTAAAAAGCGTGCTGAGGCAGAAATTTTTTCTTTGCGATTTCGCGTTTTTGATACGGCAAAAAAAGGGCGTCCATCAGCATATTATGCTGGTTAAAAATAACGCGCAGCAGGAGATCCCAAATTAGCACTATCCCCTGATGCTGGGGGATGTGTGAGGTAAGTCACCATAAAAAAGTCGTATGTTGAATAATATTTTCAACTAGGTTATCAATCTGTAATTAGAAGATTGTTCTTTTGCACATAATGGAGTGGCTATGCGTGTTGTCATACTGGGAAGTGGTGTCGTTGGGGTAACCAGCGCCTGGTATTTAAGTCAGGCGGGACATGACGTCACCGTTATCGATCGTGAGTCAGGCCCTGCGCTGGAAACCAGCGCGGCGAACGCCGGGCAAATCTCTCCCGGCTATGCGGCACCGTGGGCAGCGCCGGGCGTTCCGCTGAAAGCGATTAAATGGATGTTCCAGCGCCACGCGCCGCTGGCCATCAGCCTTGACGGCACGCAGTTCCAGCTGAAGTGGATGTGGCAGATGCTGCGCAACTGCGACACCCGCCACTACATGGAGAATAAAGGGCGCATGGTGCGCCTGGCGGAATACAGCCGCGACTGCCTGAAAGCGCTGCGCGCGTCGACGGGGATTGAGTACGAAGGCCGTCAGGGCGGAACGCTGCAGCTGTTCCGCACGGCGCAGCAGTACGAAAATGCCACCCGCGATATCGCCGTGCTGGAAGATGCCGGCGTACCGTACCAGCTGCTGGAAGCCAGCCAGCTTGGTCAGGTTGAACCGGCGCTGGCGGAAGTGGCGCATAAGCTGACGGGCGGCCTGCGCCTGCCAAACGACGAAACCGGCGACTGCCAGCTCTTTACGCAGCGTCTGGCGCAGATGTGCGAGCAGGCGGGGGTGAAGTTCCGCTTTAACACCGCTGTCGACAAGCTGCTGTCGGAAGGGGAAAAAATTTACGGCGTGAAGTGTGGCGAAGAGGTGATCAAAGCGGATGCTTACGTCATGGCGTTTGGCTCGTACTCCACCGCCATGCTGAAGGGCATTCTCGATATTCCGGTCTACCCGCTAAAAGGCTACTCGCTGACCATTCCGGTAAAAGAGGAGAGCGGCGCACCGGTTTCTACCATTCTGGATGAAACCTACAAAATCGCCATTACCCGCTTCGATAACCGCATCCGCGTAGGCGGCATGGCGGAGATCGTCGGCTTCAATACCGAGCTGCTGAAACCGCGTCGTGAAACGCTGGAGATGGTGGTTGGGGATCTCTTCCCGCGCGGTGGCTTTGTCGAGCAGGCGACGTTCTGGACCGGCCTGCGTCCAATGACGCCGGACGGTACGCCGATTGTGGGGCGCACGCCGTTCAAAAACCTGTGGACCAATACCGGACACGGCACGCTTGGCTGGACGATGGCCTGTGGCTCCGGCCAGCTGCTGAGCGACCTGATTTCCGGACGCACGCCAGCCATTCCTTTTGACGATTTAAGCGCCGCGCGCTATCAATCGGGGTTTACGCCGTCGCGTCCACAGCACCTGCACGGCGCGCATAACTAAGGAGTTGTCATGTCCCGTCCTGTTCTGGCTCAGCTGAACCTGCAGGCCCTGAAGGATAACCTGCAGATTGTTCGCCGGGCGGCACCTGGCGCACGCGTGTGGTCGGTGGTGAAAGCGAATGCCTACGGCCACGGCATTGACCGTATCTGGAGCGCGCTGAGCGCCACCGATGGCTTTGCGTTACTTAATCTGGAAGAGGCTATTCTGCTGCGCGAGCGCGGCTGGAAAGGGCCCATACTGCTGCTCGAGGGCTTCTTCCACGCCGACGATCTGCCGCTGCTGGATAAGTACCGGCTGACCACCAGCGTTCACAGCAACTGGCAGATCAAAGCGATTCAGGATGCGAAGCTCCACGCGCCGCTGGATATCTATCTCAAGGTGAACAGCGGCATGAACCGCCTGGGCTTCCAGCCTGAGCGGGTGCATACGGTCTGGCAGCAGCTGCGTGCGCTGAAGAACGTAGGTGAAATGACGCTGATGGCGCATTTTGCCGACGCGGAAAAACCGGACGGCATTGCCGATGCCATGGTCCGCATTGAGCAGGCGGCAGAAGGGCTGGACTGTCCGCGCTCGCTGTCCAACTCGGCGGCCACGCTCTGGCATCCCGAGGCGCACTACAACTGGGTGCGTCCGGGGATCGTTCTGTACGGCGCGTCGCCCTCGGGCCAGTGGCAGGATATCGCCAACAGCGGCCTGAAGCCGGTCATGACCCTGCGCAGTGAAATCATTGGTGTGCAAACCCTGAAGGCCGGCGACACGGTGGGCTACGGCAGCCGCTACCGGGCAAAGGGCGAGCAGCGGATTGGTATCGTGGCGGGCGGCTATGCCGACGGCTACCCGCGGATTGCGCCGACCGGCACGCCTGTGTGGGTCGATGGTGTCCGCACGGGGACGGTAGGCACCGTATCAATGGATATGCTGGCCGTTGACCTGACGCCCTGCCCGCAGGCGGGTATCGGTTCGCCGGTCGAGCTGTGGGGGAACGAAATCAAAATTGATGACGTTGCTGCCGCGGCGGGCACGGTGGGGTATGAACTGATGTGTGCTCTGGCACCAAGGGTGCCGGTTGTGACGGTGTAACAAATGTTTGTGTCGGGTGGCGGCTTCGCCTTACCCGACCTACAAAACCCTCGAGTGTAGGCCGGGTAAGCGTTAGCGCCACCCGGCAAAAAACCGCTACTCCGCTTCCTCTTCCATCGGCCTCAAACCGACTTTCCTCACAGCGTTATCTTCTTTCTCTGCTACCGTCCAGATCATCCCGGCAAACTCGACCTGATCGCCCACGACCGGGGCAGCGCCAAGCCGCTGCTGGATAATTTCACCCAGCGTTTGCTGGCTATCTCCGTCTTCAGCACCTTCATCCAGTCCGTATATCAGCGCGACATCGGCAAACCTGGCGCTGGCTTCCAGAATGAAATCACCGAAGAAACGCTGGTCCAGCGCCACCGGAGGCGACTGGCTGAACAGTTTGCCCAGCGCGGGCAGGTCGCGCTCGCGGCCAATCACGCACAGAATGTCCCCTTCGCGCAGGCGGGTGCTGCCGGTAGGGTGCAGCAGAACATTGTCGCGGAACAGGGCGGCAATGCGCGTTTCGGCCGGCATGTGCAAATCGCGCAGCGAGGCTCCCACGCACCATTTGTCGGCGCTTAGCTGATAAACAAACTGTTCCCACGGGTTCTCCGGATGAATGTCGAGCCCCACGCGGGAGACCGGCCAGCCCACGGGAGGGACCACGACTTTGGCTTTTTTTGCCGCCCACCCGAGCGACGTTCCCTGGAACAGCAGCGAAATCAGTACCACGAAGAACGCCACGTTAAAGAACAGCCGGGCGTTATCCAGACCGGCCATCATCGGGAACACCGCAAGGATAATCGGCACCGCGCCGCGCAGGCCCACCCAGCTGATGAATATCCGCTCGCGCAGGTTGAAGCCGCGAAACGGCAGCAGGCCTGCAAATACCGACAGCGGACGGGCGAAGAAGATCATCCACGCGGACAGCAGCAGCGCCGGAACCGCGATGGGCAGCAGGTCTGAGGGGGTGACCAGAAGCCCCAGCACCAGGAACATGCCGATCTGCGCCAGCCAGGCCAGACCATCGAAGTTCTGCAAAATGGCATGGCGGTTGCGAATAGGGCGATTGCCCATCAGGAACCCGCAGAGGTAGACGGCGAGAATGCCGCTGCCGTCCAGCGCCGTGGTAACGGCAAAAATGAGGATGCCGCCGCTCAGCGCCAGCAACGGGTAAAGCCCCAACGGCAGCGATATGCGGTTGATTGTCTGCTGAAGCAGATAGCCGCCCGCCAGGCCGATAACAATCCCCAGGCCAAACTGCTGCAGGATATGCCACGCAAACGTCCAGCTCAGCCCGCTTTCGTGCTGCTGAATCATCTCGATAAGCGTAATGGTGAGAAACACCGCCATCGGATCGTTGCTGCCGGATTCAATCTCAAGCGTTGAGCCCACGCGTTCGTTGAGCCCTTTTCCACCAAGCAGGGAGAACACCGCTGCCGCATCGGTTGAGCCAACAATCGCGCCAATCAGCAACCCTTCCATGATATTGAGATGGAAAAGCCACGCGGCCATCATCCCGGTCAGACCGGAGGTAATCAACACGCCAACCGTCGCGAGAGACAGCGCAGGCCCTAAGGCCACGCGGAAGGAACTTGCCTGGGTGCGCATGCCGCCGTCCAGCAGGATCACCGCCAGCGCCAGGTTACTCACCATGTAGGCGAAAGGATAGTTATCGAATGGGATACCGCCAATGCCATCAATGCCGGCCAGCATGCCGATGGCGAGGAAAATAACAAGAATAGGTATGCCGAGACGCGATGAAAATGAACTTAATAAAATACTGCTGGTTACAAGGACCGAACCCAGAATGAAAAGGCTGATTATCGCTGCGGCATCCAATGTTCTCTTACTCCCACCTCAATGTTAACGCTGTTACTAAAACCCTAACATATTAACGACGGCAACAGCGTTTTATTAAGGGGGTATAACGGCTTTTTTATGCCTTTATGACAGGATGGCCGCTGATGGTGAGCCGGGAGCCGGAATCATTATGGAGCAGGGAGGCGTGCGCCCCCAGCGCCAGGGTCACGGTTTGCTGCTCATGGCCGAAATCGAGACCGGCGATCACCGGAATATCCAGTCGCGAGCGAATGAACTCAATCATGGTTTCCAGGGAGTAACCCGCGTCATAGTCATTCGGGGCAGCGCCGCTGAAGCTGCCCAGCACGATCGCGGACTGGCGCTCAAGAATACCGGCATGATAGAGCTGCAACAGCATGCGCTCGACGCGGAATGGATGTTCGTTGATATCTTCCAGCACCAGAATGCCGTCCTCGATGTGCGGCATCCACGGCGTGCCGATAAGCGAAACCAGCATCGCCAGGTTGCCGCCCCAGAGCTGGCCTTCACATTCCCAGTGCGGTCCAAAGCCCCGCCACTCCACGCTGTAGGTGGG
This sequence comes from Enterobacter sp. SGAir0187, assembly GCF_002952735.2. NCBI lineage: Bacteria > Pseudomonadati > Pseudomonadota > Gammaproteobacteria > Enterobacterales > Enterobacteriaceae > Enterobacter > Enterobacter sp. SGAir0187. The sequence goes on from NZ_CP025034.2 coordinate 4,528,288, forward strand.
ATTGCGCAGCGCGCGCCAGAAGTGTTCCACGGTGAACGCATTCAGCTCCGGGGCGCCGAAATTACCGGCCAGCATCGGGCCGCTGAAGGTGATAACGTTATGCAGCGCCAGCAGCCCAAGCTGGATGACGGTGAAATCGCTGTGGCCGCAGATCAGCAGCGGATCCTGCTGCTGACGCTGCGCCAGACCCTGCCAGTCAATGCTCTCCAGCAGCCTGCTCGCGCCATATCCGCCGCGCACCGCCAGCACTATGCTGTTTTCACCCTTCAGGTTAACCAGGCTGTTAATATCATTCAGCCGCTGCGCTTCGGTACCGGCAAAACGCTGCTGGCGGCGGGGGATAATCGTCTGATTTTCTACCTGGTGGCCCGACTCCAGCAAACGCTGAACGCCACGCAGCGCCGCGTCCTGGTTAATGCAGTAGCCCGACGGCGCGATGAGATGAAACTGAGACATGGCAATTCCTTGCTGAATGAGAAACTAATTGTCTATATCATGCCGCGTATACGCCGCCTGCTTCAAGAGCGGCGCACCGCGATGACCGGCTATAAGGATAGATGACGTGAAATTGAGATGGTTTGCTTTTTTGATTGTGTTGCTTGCTGGCTGTAGTTCAAAACATGATTATCAAAACCCGCCCTGGAACCCGGAAGTGCCGGTGAAACGGGCCATGCAGTGGATGCCGATCAGTGAACAAGCCGGGAAGGCCTGGGGCGTCAGTCCGCGTCTTATCACGGCGATCATTGCGGTGGAGTCCGGCGGTAACCCCACGCTTGTCAGCAAATCCAACGCGGTGGGGCTGATGCAGCTTAAAGCGTCAACGGCGGGGAAAGAAGTTTACCGCTATATGGGCTGGAGCGGTCAGCCGTCGACCAGCGAGCTGAAGAACCCGGAGCGCAACATTTCAATGGGCACGGCTTATCTGAGCATCATGGAGCACGGCGTGCTGAAGGGCATTAAGGATCCGGAGGTGATGCAGTACGCGCTGGTGGTCTCTTATGTTAACGGTGCCGGCGCGTTGCTCAGAACCTTCTCCTCTGACCGCAAAGAGGCGATAGAAGAGATTAACGGCATGGACAAAGACGAATTCTTTGAGCATGTGGCGAAAAATCACCCGGCACCACAGGCGCCTCGTTATATCTGGAAAGTACAGAAAGCGATGGATGCCATGTAATGCCGCAGACGGGCGGCGGTCACGCTGCCCGATGTTCCTTACAGCACTTTATTTGCGCGTTCCCGCGCCTCGCGCTCCAGGGAGTAGATAATGCGCTGCAGCTCGCGCTCTGCGCCGGGCCCGACGTTCAGGAAACGGAAGCTCAGACGCGGCGTGGTGATGGTTTCATTTTTGCTGTCCACGACGGTGCGGTCGCTGATGGCAATCAGCTGTGCATCGAAATAAAAGCGCCCCCAGCCCCCCATATCCAGCTCGATTTGCGTGAACCGCATGCCCTCTACCAGTCCGTCAGGCTTCGGCGTATCCATCAGCGCGCCCATACCGCCCAGCGACAGATCGAAGAGACGGAAGCGGATCTCTTTTTTGTCCGGCATTTTGGCCTTGCAGAAGTAAGCGGGGTGAAGCGGGGCGTTGATGCGGAAATATTCGCGACGCTGGACAAACCAAAGATTAGTGGGAAGCGGGGTCACAAAGGCCGGAAGCCCCTGGTATTCGCTCAGTTCCAGTCGCGACAGGACAAACTCCACTTTGGCGCCCTGCGTTTCGGCCATCACGGCGATATTCTCCGCCTTCAGCGCCGCGCGGTTTTCATACTCCTGACTGCCTAAATCAATCACCAGCCGCTCCTGTGAGGCGTCAAGGATCTTACTGATGAACTGATTATTCGACCAGCTGATGCGCAGCGGCACTTCACCTTTTTGCAGGTCGCGTAATACCCCTAATACAGCCAGCGGATTTTGCTTGAGGAACTGCTCACTGTAATGACTCACGCCGGATGGCTCCTTGATAGATGACAGACTGTCTTAGCGTTATCGGCAATCTGCAATGAAACTTAATACAAACCGGTGAGTTTTTTTTGCCTGTTCAGGAAAAGATAAGTCGGTGACAAGAAAATGATTTTCCGGCGATGACCTATACTTATATTAGCTGTGCAGAAGGTTTTCTGCACATGCGTTAAACCTGCAAGAGGGCATCGCTATGGGTATCATCGCCTGGATTATCTTTGGTCTTATTGCTGGCGCTATCGCGAAATTGATCATGCCGGGAAACGATGGCGGCGGCTTTATTTTGACCTGTGTACTCGGGGTCGTTGGTGCGGTTGTGGGCGGCTGGCTGGCGACGATGTTTGGCTTCGGAGGCAACATAAGTGGTTTTGACCTGCACAGTTTTCTGGTCGCTGTCGTGGGCGCCATTGTGGTGCTGGGCATATTCAGGTTACTGCGACGAGCATAAGATAACGTAAACGGCTCTCTGCGGAGGGCCGTTTTTTTGCCTGCATATTGATTTGTTAATCTAAATGATAATAATTGTCGTTCCGTATCTCATCTAACAACAAGACGACATTATGACTCCTTCACGCTTTACGCTATGCGCCCTGGCCGGCGCCGTCTCGCTCGCACTGCACGTTCCGGCATTCGCCGAAGAATCCACTATCGTCGTCACCGGCGCAGAGCAGGGCAGCGCGCTGCCGGCCTGGACGAACAGCGCCACGAAATCGGCCGTTGCTGAAAGTAAAACGCCGCAGGTTATCACGACCGTCTCTGCGCCGGAAATTGACAAGCGCCATGCGAATTCCGTGAATGAAATCTTGCGCTATGCGCCAGGGGTCTCAACCGAGGTGCGGGGAAATACCTCCTACATGAGCGAATATAAAATTCGTGGCTTTACCGTCGACCAGGAGTTCTACAACGGGCTGCAGTTACCCTATAACGTTACCGGCAATACCAAAGCGCGCATCGATCCGCTGTTGATTGACAGCGTTGATATCCTGAAAGGCCCCTCATCGGTTCTCTACGGCGGCGGCTCGCCGGGCGGGCTGGTGAATATCCAGAGTAAAAAGCCGCAGCGGGAAGCGCGAACCGAAATCGGTTTTAACACCGGCAACCGCAACCTGAAAGAGGGCTATCTCGACTCAACCGGGCAGATTGCCAACAGCGACTGGAACTATCGCCTGCTGGGTAAAGCGACGGAAAATGACGATCAGCCGCACACCACCCGGTATGAAAACTACCTGGTTGCCCCGTCCGTCACCTGGCAACCCGACAGCAAAACCCGCCTCACCCTGGATGCGCTGGCGCAGAACTCCCCGAGCCTGACGCCGTCTAACCCGCTTCCGATCGCCTACCTGCGCTCGAAATACGCGGGCAAGCGCGATTACGCCGGTGACGAGTGGAGCGGGTTTAAGCAGCGTCAGTGGATGCTGGGCTACAGCTTTGAGCATGAGTTTGACAGCGGCTGGGGCTTTAACCAGAAGGCGCGTTATTTCGACGTCGATACGCATCAGCGCAGCGTCTATGCAACGGGTACGGGAAGCGAGGTCTATCAGCTCAACCGCTTTGCCTACACCACCGATGAAGATCTGCAGAGCTTCAACATCGATAACCAGGTGACTAAAACCGTGGCGCTGGGCGACTGGCAACACCATCTGCTGGCCGGGTTTGACTATCAGAAGCTGAACTCCCATTTCCACTACCGTTACGCGTCGACCACGCCGGGCATGGATATGCGCAATCCTGACTATTCGCAAATCAGCGAAAGCGCATTAGGGCTGTATACCGCCCAGAAAAACCGCCTGAGCTATCAGCAGAACGGCTATTACTTGCAGGATCAGGTGGAGTTTGGCGGCTTAAATCTGCTGGCCAGCCTGCGTTACGATGATTATCGCTCCGTCACCACCAATTATCTGCAAAACGGTGATAAGGCCTGGGTATCGCAGGATCGCGTCACCAAACGTCTGGGCGCGCTTTACGCCTTTGATAACGGGATTTCGCCGTTTATCAGCTATTCCGAAGGCTTTGCGCCGGTATCGCCGCAGGGCACGCTCGTGGCGAAAGACGTCAAACCGACCACCAGCAAGCAGGTGGAAGGCGGGGTAAAATATCTGCTGGCGGATTACGCCACCACCTTTACCGCCTCGGTGTTTAACATCCGTCAGAAAAATGTCGTTACCTCCGATCCGGGCTTCCTGAACTATCGTCAGACCGGGGAGGTGGAATCCAAAGGGGCTGAGCTGTCTGCCATCAGCCGCCCGACGGACAACCTGACGCTGATTGCTAACTATGCCTACACCCACGCGATCAATACGGAAGATGATAAGTACAAAGGGAAACGTCCAACGCAGGTGCCGGAGAATGCCTTCAATCTCTGGGGGGATTACACCTTTGAGAACACGCCGCTGAAAGGGCTGATGCTGGGGGTGGGGGCGCGCTATACCGGCCCGATGGAAATCTCACCCGCTAACGATGCGGGTAAGCTGGGCGGTACCACCCAGTACGATCTGGCGGCATCTTACCGGATGGGCGAAATCCTGCCTTCGCTGGCAGGGCTGACGCTTAAGGCCAGCGCGCAGAACATCACCAACAAAGAGACGCTGACCTGCTACGACGCGACCAACTGCTGGATTGGGCGCGACAGAACGTATCAGCTAGGGGCGAGTTACAGTTTCTAAGCTAAGCCCTGTGAGTTTAAAAAGTAGGCCGGGTAAGGCGTAGCCGCCACCCGGCAATACTCACTTACTGCGCCGTCGCTTTCACTGGTGCCACCTCATCGTTCGCCGCAGGCTGATTTTCCGGCACGCTGTCACACGGTTTCTCTTTCGGACATACCCGATCCAGCATCTTCAGCGTCACGCCGTTGCTCCAGCCGAAGCCGTCCTGCAGCGGATATTCACCGCCGCCACCGCCGGTACCGGTAGATGAGACATCATACTTCTCCACCAGCTTCTTCTCGCGGTCGTAAGTATGCTGAACATTCTTCAGGAAGCGCCAGGTCACGTCCATCGCCACCTTGTTCTGCCCATAGTTCTGCAACCCTTCCGTTGCCACCCACTGCAGCGGTGCCCAGCCGTTTGGCGCATCCCACTGCTGGCCGCTGTTGATGGTGGTGGTGGTGATCCCGCCCGGTTTCAACAGACGCGCTGAGGTGGCCGCAGCCACTTTATCGGCCCGATCCTGCGTTGCCGCCTTCACATACAGCGGGAAGAGGGCGGCTGCCGTAAGCTGGTTGCGCACCTTCTTGCTCTTGAGATCGTAATCGGCGTACCAGCCCTCTTTATCGTTCCACAGGTGGTTCTCAATGGCTTTCTGACGCGCGGTGGCCAGCGCCTCGTATCGACTCGCCGCCGCGCTGTCGCCAGCCTCCTGTCCCGCTCGCGCGAGCAGCTTTTCCATTTTAAACATCAGGGCGTTCAGATCGACGGGCACAATACTGGTGGTGCGGATCGTACCAAGCTTTTGCGGATCGTCCATCCAGCGGGAGCTGAAGTCCCAGCCCGAAGCCGCGGCGGAGCGCAAATCACGGTAAATCTCCGTTGCAGGACGGTTAGGATTGCTTTTCGCCGTGGTGATATCGTCAAGCCATGACTCCGGACGTGGGGTATCGCGATCGTCCCAGTAGCGGTTAAGCACTGAACCGTCATCCAGCTTCACCACGCGCTGGTTAGCCTGCCCCGGCTGCAGGCCATCAACACCCTCCATCCAGTAGGTATACTCTTTCTCCATCTGTGGACGGTATTTTTTCAGCGCGTCTTTGTCATGCGTCGCCAGCAGTTCCACCATCAGGGAGAAGAACGGCGGCTGGGAGCGGCTCAGGTAGTAGCTGCGGTTACCGTTGGGGATATGACCAAAGGTGTCGATCTCATAAGCAAAGTTATCCACCATATCGCTGATTTTGTCCCAGTGGCCGCTTTCGGCCAGGCCCAGCATGGTGAAATAGCTGTCCCAGTAGTAGACCTCGCGGAAACGACCGCCGGGCACAACGTAAGGCTTCGGTAACGGCAGAAGGGAATCCCACTTGTTGCTGGCTTTGTCCGTTGTGCGCGTCAGTACAGGCCAGAGGTCGTCGATGTGTTCGCGTAAACTTTGTCCGGCAGGCGGTACATATTTTTCGCCTTCCGCCGGCAGCGTGAAGTTCATCTCCACAAAATGGCGCAGGTCAAAGCTTGTCTGGGTGTGCTGCATCCGATAATCCGCCAGAATCATCAGCGGGTCGCTCTTTGGAACGGCATCGGCAAAGGTTTTTTGATCGGGAAACAGTTTGGCGCTCTGCACATCATTAAACAGAGGGCCAAGCAGAATATCGGGGGAATTTTTCTGGTAGGCTGGCTGTTCGTCAGCATAACCCAGCGTTGCCACACCGAGTAGCGCGCCTCCCAGCGCGAGGTGCAAAAAAGCAGGGCGTAAAGTACGAGGTCTTATCATCGGTTCGTCTCCTGTATTCCTGTGCAGCATGACCGCTGTTATCAATCACCTGAAAACCTTAGACGAATATTGGCCGCTTCGCGTGTTGAATATCCCATTTTTCACAGAACCAGACAATTTACCGCTTCGCCCGCCAGGACCGGGTAGAAAAATTAGTTGTACAAATGGAATTAAAAGAATTATGTCTTTAAATAATGATATATATTTCACGTTAAAATATAAATGCGGTTAATAGCGTAAGAGTGTGAAGTGGGTTGTCTTTTTTCTGTTTATTGTGAAACGTTTTTTCAGTGCCGATCACACAAGTTAAAATTCATAATTAACTTATCAAAAAACATAATGGCACCTTCTGGGGTATTTAGTCGAAATGGCGAGGCTCAATATTCGGCTATTCACTTTTATAATCAGGATGGATTCTATGAAATTAAAAAAAACGGTAATTATGATGAGCGCGCTCTATTCCGGTGCGCTTTTTGCTGCCCAGCCCTCGACAAGCGTGGAAGAAAAACTGGCGCAACTGGAAGCGCAAATTCAGGAGCTTAAACAGCAGCAGGCGGCTGCGAAGCCGGTAGCGCCGGCCGTTGTCGTGCAGTCAGAAGAACCGGTGAGCAAAACGGCACCGCCAAAGCTGACGCTCTCTGGATTCGGTGATATTAAATTTTATGGCGACGTTGAATTTAATATGGATGCCGCCAGTAAAACAGGCAGTCTGACGTCTGTTAAGCAAAGCGCTAATAACGACTGGGCACCCGGGGATAAAGAACGCTGGGATATTAATGGACGTATTCTGCTGGGTTATGATGGTTATCGTAAAATGGATAACGGCAATTTTGCCGGCTTCTCCGTTCAGCCGCTCGGCGATCTCGCTGGGCAAATGTATCTGGATGACGCCGTATTTTTCTTCGGCTCTGAAAAAGACTGGGAAATTAAGGTTGGCCGCTTCGAAGCGTATGATATGTTTCCGCTCAATCAGGATACCTTTGTGGAATACTCGGGCAATACGGCAGACGACCTGTACAGTGACGGCTACGGCTATATCTATATGCTGAAAGAGGGGCGTGGCCGAACCGACAGCGGCGGTAACTTCCTGGTGAGCAAAACGCTGGAAAACTGGTATTTCGAACTGAATACCCTGTTTAAGGACGGCAGCGATCTGTACGTCGACCAGCGCTATCACGGCGCAGAGCTTGAGAACGATAAAAACGTCGCCTACGTGCGCCCGGTGATCTCCTTGCAGAGCGGACCGTTTTCAACCGCGTTCGCTATGGAGACCAACCTGGTGAACAACGCTTACGGCTATCGTGACGATGCCGGGCGCTGGGTCGATCAGTCAGACCGGACCGGCTACGGATTTACTATGACCTGGGACGGACTTAAAACCGATCCGGAGAACGGGGTGGTCATGAACTTCAACACGGCTTACCTGGACGCGACGGGCGAAACCGACTTTACCTCAGGCATCAATGCCCTCTGGCGTAATTTTGAGCTGGGCTATATCTATGCTCATAACGAAATCGACGAGTTTAATACCTCAACCTTTGACGCGGAGTGTGAAAACGACTGCTGGATCAGCGACCCGGGCGAGTACGACATTCATACCATCCATACGTCGTACCTCATTCCAAACGTCATGAAGATGAAAAACTTCAACATCTATCTGGGCGCGTATGCGTCCTGGGTCAACGCCTCTCCAAAAGAGGGTGACAATAAAAACGACGATCGCTACGGCGGACGCGTACGCTTTAAATACTATTTCTGATGCCATACGCCAGTCAGGCTTCTTCCGGAGTCTGGCTGGCTTCCCGCAGCGTGCCCGGCGCATGGCCAATGATGCGCTTAAATGCCCGGCTAAAAGCCGCCAGCGATCCGTAACCCAGCCGCAGCGCGACGGTTTCGATCGGCTGGTTTTCATGACGAATATACTGAATGGCCAGACGCATTCTCAGCTCGCTGAGATATTTTGCCGGAGTCGTTCCCGTCGCCGCGAGAAACCGTTCCGCGAAAACGGATCGGGAAGTCCCGGCTTCTTTTGCCAGTTCGGCGACGCTCCAGTTCAGACCTGGCTGCTGGTGCATAGCGTAAATGGCCCGGCTCAGGCGCGGGTCGCGTAGCACCTGCACCCAGCCGGTGGCTTTGCCACAGCCGCCTTCAACCCAGCCCCGCACAATTAACGCCGCCACCACATCCGCCAGCCGCGCAAGGATCCCGGCATACCCGGCCTGACGCGCCGCGGATTCCCGATCCATTGCCGCCAGCAGCGGATGAATTTCCGGCCAGGTAGACATCAGCCGGCTGACCATCATCACTTCCGGCATCGCCTTGATCAGCGGCTGCATGCCGCCCAGTTCAAAATCCATGCATCCGCTAAAGATAAGGGTTTTCTCGCTCTCCGGGCAGGGCTCGCAGGTGATAGCACAGACCGAGCCGCAGATAGGCTCGCTCGGAAAGGCGTTGACAGGGGTAAGGGTGGCCTGTTCGTCAGAGAGCAGGGCATGGGAATTCCCGCCGGGAATAAAGAGGGCGTCGCCACCGCTCAGTTCGAACGTTGCACCGCTCTCCATGCGCAACAGGGCGCTACCGTGGCTCACAAAATGAAACTGCGCCCTGCCGGGAGCCTGATGAAACGCGACGCCAAATGGCGCGCTGGCTTCAATCCGCCGGTATTTCACGCCTGACAGGCGCATGCCGCGTAAAAGTTCGCTGATCAAATCGGGTGACTGTACGGTCATGGCGTAACTCCGGACGAATAATCAATAAGTGGAGATTATATGTCATAGATCGTCCAGGGTGAACCTTCTATTCTTTTGCGACACTAGTCACATTTTTATAACGGGAGATCAACAGATGAGTTCATGTGTCGCGGCGAGCGAGGCGATAGCGCCTGCAAAACCCGCCTGGCGGGCCGTTTATTCACTGGGGCTGGGGGTATTTGGTTTGATTACGGCCGAATTTCTGCCCGCCAGTTTGTTAACGCCAATGGCCGCGAGCCTGGGCGTGACCGAGGGGATGGCTGGACAAGCTGTCACCGCCACCGCGCTGGTGGCGCTGGTCACCGGATTGCTGATCACCCCGGCAACCAAAAGTATCGACCGTCGTTGGGTACTGATGTTTTTCTCTGTGCTGCAAATTATCTCCAGCCTGCTGGTGGCCTTTGCGCCTAACCTGCACGTCCTGCTGATGGGGCGCCTGCTTCTGGGGATAGCCATCGGGGGATTCTGGGCAATGTCGACGGCCACGACGATGCGTCTGGTTCCGGCAGATAAAGTGCCGAAAGCGCTGGCGGTGATCTTCTCCAGCGTATCGATTGCCACGGTAGTCGCGGCGCCGCTGGGCAGCTATCTGGGCAGCCTGATCGGCTGGCGCAACGTCTTTGTACTCTGCATTCTGCCGAGCATGCTGGCGCTGCTGTGGCAGCTCTGGGTGCTGCCGTCCATGAAGCCGGAGAGCAGCGGTAGCCTCAGTACGCTGTTCCGCGTGCTGCGCCGTCCGGGGATGATCGGCGGCATGCTGGCAACCATCCTGATCTTCAGCGGCCATTTCGCTTTCTTTACCTACCTGCGTCCGTTCCTGGAGACGGTGGGCCAGGCGAGCGTGGAGACCATTTCACTGATCCTGCTGGGCTTTGGTATCGCCAACTTTGTGGGCACCTCCGTGGCCGGGCATCTGCTGGCACGTAATCTGCGCCTGACGCTGGCGCTGGTGCCGTTTGCGATGGGCGTTCTCGCGCTCATGATGGTCGCCTTTGGTCATCTGGCGATGCTGGACGGGCTGCTGGTCGCGCTGTGGGGCTTTGCATTTGGTCTGGTTCCGGTGGGCTGGTCAACCTGGCTTGCGACCACCGTTCCGGATGAAGCCGAAAGTGCAGGGGGGCTGCTGGTGGCCTCAATCCAGCTGGCGATAAGCGCCGGTGCGGCCGGAGGTGGGGCGGTATTTGATCTTAACGGTGCCAGCGGCGTGTTCGCGGGCAGCGGTTTCCTGCTGGTGACGGCGATGGTGATTGTGTTTATGGGTGTGAAAGTGAAAGCGGAGTGATTTTTTAGCCGGGTGAGCGTTCGCGCCACCCGGCCTCAGGTTTACAGCCCTTTCTTATCCATCAGCACCGCCAGATCCACCAGGCGGTTAGAGAAGCCCCACTCGTTGTCATACCACGCCAGGATCTTCACCATGTTCCCGCCAATGACCAGCGTGGAAAGCCCGTCGATAATTGACGATCGCGGGTCGCCCTGGTAATCGCTGGACACCAGCGGTTCATCGCTATAACCCAGGATATCTTTCAGGGGGCCGCTGGCGGCCGCGTTGCGGAACGCGTCATTCACCTCTTCGGCGGTCACGTTGCGGCTCAGCGTCACGGTTAAATCGACAATCGACACCACCGGCACCGGCACGCGCAGGGAGTACCCGGTCAGCTTGCCGTCCAGGGAGGGGATGACTTTCCCCAGCGCTTTCGCCGCGCCGCTGGAGTAGGGCACAATCGACAGCGCCGCCGCGCGTGCACCGCGCAGATCTTTTTCCGGCTGATCGTGCAGCGCCTGGCTGTTGGTATAGGCGTGCGTCGTGTTCATCAGGCCATGCTCAATCCCGAACTGCTGGTGCAACACCTGAGCGGCCGGCGCCAGACCGTTCGTGGTGCAACTCCCGTTGCTTACCACCGCGTGCCGGGCGGGATCGTACTGATCCTGGTTGACGCCCATCACAATCGTCAGGTCGTCGTTTTTCGCGGGAGCGGAAATGATGACGCGCTTAGCGCCGCCGTGGGTAATATGCACCGCCGCTTTCTCCCGTTCAGTGAAGAAGCCGGTGGCCTCAATCACCACGTCTACCCCGGCATCCCGCCACGGGATATTCGCCGGATCGCGTTCACTAAATACGGCGATCCGCTGGCCGTCTACCTGCAGCGCACCGTCAGCCGCTTCAACGGACGCGGGCAGCTTGCCCAGAAGGGAATCATGTTTCAGCAGATGGGCGAGGGTTTTACTGTCTGTCAGATCGTTGATGGCCACAATCTGAAGCGCCGGGTTGCCCAGCGCCGCGCGCAGGACATTACGTCCGATACGGCCGAAACCGTTAATACCGACCTTAACCATGGTGTACTCCTTATCTCTGTTGTCTGGAGTCACTGTAGGCGTCGGGCCGGTTGGCGTAAACGACAAAAAAGGATCAGTTTACGCCATCTTGCGGCAGTGAAAGCGCTGGCGGTATTCGCCGGGCGTGAGGTGAAGCTGTTTCTCAAAGATGCGGCGCAAGTTAATGCTGGTACCAAACCCGCTTTGCTCAGCAACGCGCTCAAGGGGATCGCGGGTCTGTTCAAGCAGCTGGCGGGCGGCGGCCAGGCGCGCTTCGGTCACGTAGCGGGCAGGCGAGACCCCGGCCTCGCGGGTAAACACGCGGGTGAAGTTACGCGGGCTCATCGCCGCTTTCTCGGCCAGGTTCTCCACGCACAGATCGGCGGTGAGGTTCTGCAGGATCCAGCTTTGCACCTCGCCTATCGGTCCTGCTGTGCCGGGCTGCTGCAGGCTGTAGCGGCTGAACTGCAGCTGTCCGCCGGGACGTCGCAGATACATCACCATATCCTGCGCCACGTCGCGGGCGAGGGTAAATCCGTAGTCGTCCTCCACCAGCGCCAGGGTCAGGTCGAACCCGGAACTCACGCCGCCGGAGGTCCAGATGGGGCCGTCCTGAATGTAAAGTGGGCCGCCTTCAACCTGGATTGACGGGTACTGGGCTTGCATGGTCTCCAGCAGCCGCCAGTGGGTGGTGGCGCGACGACCGTTCAGCAAGCCGGTCTGGGCCAGCAGCATCGCGCCGCCGCAGATAGAGGCGATCCGCCGGGCGTGCGGCGCAGCGAGGTGCAGCCAGTCGACTACGGCGGTGCTCTCCTGCTCGTTCATACCGCGTCCGGTGATGATAATGGTGTCCAGCGGTTCGCGCGGATCCAGCTCAGGCAGACGATAGTCCGCCAGCAGGTTCAGGCCAGACTGGCCGTGGATCACCTGGTGAGGTTGCGTGGTGGCGATGATAATTCGGTAGCGCGGCTGCGCAAGCCCTTCCGGATGCAGCCGGTTGGCCTGCATCAGAATGTCGGCGATACCGGCGGCTTCAAACAGCATGCCGCCGTCGGGAACAATAATCAGGATCTTCTTCATGTCCTGAAAAGTACCTTTAATACAGAATAAGTCAAGAGTGCCCGCACTTCACGTTTCTGGCAAAGCAAAGCGATTTAAGTTGTTTGTGATTTCAGGCGTAATCCCCGATCGTCAGGGCTCTGTCTCTGGCGAAACGGCGTCTGAAGGAATGAGTCAACGAAGCACCCTCTATTTACATCCGCAACAACGCGAACAAATCCGCCATCTTGCATCGGGTTTCCTGTGGCGAAGCGAACTGCCCACCTGGCTGTTAATGTTCACGATTTATGCGGGCTGGTTTGCCACGCTGGCGTTCTGGCAAACGCTCGGCCTGCTGCCCGCCACGCTGCTGCTCATCGGGTTTACTGCCTGGTATATGTCGTTGCAGCATGAGCTGATCCACGGGCATCCCACCCGTTTTGCCTGGCTTAACCAGCTGTTCGGCACGCTCCCGCTGGCGGTGTGGTACCCGTACGGCCTGTACCGGGATTCCCATCTGGCCCACCATCGGTACGATAGCCTGACCCATCCGGTGGATGACCCGGAGTCGTACTATTTTACCGAGACGAGCTGGGCGCGCTTTTCCCCCTGGCAGAAGCGCCTGATCCGGGCCCGAAATACCTTTGCCGGACGGCTTCTGCTGGCGCCGCTGCTGGATATCGTCCAGACGCTGGGCAGCGCCGTGGCGGCGTTTCGTCATCTTCACTTGCGGGCGATGACGATGTGGCTGGTTCACATCACGCTGCTGGCGGCAATCTTCACCTGGATGACGCACGTTGGTTTTTCACCCGTCTGGTTTGTGCTGGCGGTCAGTTATCCGGCGCTGGCGCTGACCAAGGTACGATCGTTTTTCGAACATCGTGCGGCGGACGATCCGCTGGCGCGCTCCGTCATTAACGAGGCCGGGTTGTTCTGGCGGATACTGTTTTTGAATCTCAACTATCATTCAGTACATCATGATCTACCGGGCGTGCCGTGGTACGGACTGAAGGCGATCTACCAGCAAAACCGGGGGGCGTACCAGCAGCGAAACCGCGGTTTTCTGGTCAGGGGCTACGGTGAATGGCTGCGCCGGTTCTGGGTCAGTCCCGTCGACGTCACCGTTCATCCCGGAAAGCAACAGGGAGAAGGGTATGAGTAACCTGCTGGCGTTTCCCATGTATGCGGTGGATCGTGCCGACACCCGCGCGCTCTGGCTGGCGGTAAAGGGGCTGCTGGCCGCACGCGGTGTGCCCGTCGATGATCTCCCCGACGGGCCGGAGTCCGATCTGCTCACGCACTGGCAACAGCCCGGGCTTATCCTCAGCCAGACCTGCGGTTACCCGCTGGTCACGCAGCTTCCGGACGTGCAGGTTGTCGGCTGTTTTCACTACGCGGCCCCGGGCTGCGAAGGGATCCAGTACCGCAGCTTTCTGGTGGTGCGCGAGGCGGATCGGCATCTCACGCTGGCGGATTTTCGCGGCCGCCGAGCGGTCTGTAACTCTGCGGACTCGCAGTCCGGCTACAATGCGCTGCGAAAAAAAATAGCGCCTCTGGCGGCGGACGGTCCGTTTTTCGCGCAAACGTCCTTTAGCGGCAGCCATCGCCAGTCGCTGATTGATGTCAAACGCGGAGCAGGGGATATCGCGGCCATCGACTGTGTCACCTGGGCACTGCTGCAGCGTCACGAACCGGAAAGCCTGACGGGCCTGGCGGTCATTGACCGTACCCCGCTGACGCAAGGGCTGCCGCTCATTACCTCGCCCCACACTTCGCCTGAGTCCCTGAACGCCCTTCGCGATGCGCTCCACGCGCTGGTGAGTTCGCCGGAGCACCGGGCCGTTTGCGACGCGGTGCTGATTGAGGGGTTTAGCGTCGTGACGCGTCAGGCCTACGCCTCATTGCTGGCGTGATAGATCTCCTGCGCGTCGGTAAAACAGCGCAGCGCCAGCGAGGAGACCGGTTTTTGCCGGCGCATAATCAGGCCGACAGGGGCCTCAATGTTCGCATCGGCGATGGGGACAATCCTGAAATGGCTGTTCAGATCTTCCAGTCCGTTGTTCAGCGGCATCACGGCGCAGCATACGCCGCTTTGCACCGCCTGAATGATCTGGAACGTGGAGTCGCTCTCGAAAACGGACCTCGGTTCAATGCCAGCAGACTGAAAGCTGGCCTCCATATGTGCCCGGTAATGCATCCCTTTGGTCAGGAACCCCAGCGGAAAATCCGTCAGGTCGCGCCAGGTCAATCTCTCCTGGCCGAGCTGGAAATGGCGGACGTCGTGCAGCAGGCCCATCTTCGTTTTGGGAAGCTGGATAATATCGAACTGGCTGGTGTCGATGCTGTTGAGATAGCAAATCCCCAGCTCAAGCTGATTGCGGCTGACGCCGTCGGCAATCTGCGCGGAGGACATGGAATAGAGGCTATAGGTCAGCTCCGGGTATTTTTGCGTCAGCAGGCGAATAAACATCATCGGATCCACACTCGCCAGCGGCACCATCCCCAGACGGAGTTCACCCACCACCTGGCCTTTGCACAGCGCGGCTTCCGCCTGTAGCCCGTCATGCGCGGCCAGCAGCGCGCGGGCCCATGCGAGGATGCGTTCACCCTCCGGCGTAAACCCTTCAAAGCGTTGCCCGCGCACAATCAGCACAAGCCCCAGCTCCTCTTCCAGGCTGCGGATGCGCATGGAGAGGGTCGGCTGGGTGATGTTGCACTGAGAGGCCGCCTTGCCAAAATGGCGCGTCTCGTCGAGCGCGATTAAATATTTTAACTGTTTAATATCCATCTTTTTCTTTGCGCGAACAGCCTTACAGCATGCGGATCTCTTTTGAGCGCAGGGTGATGCGAACCGGAACGGATTTATACGACGGCGTACCGCTGTCCTTATCCAGATAATCAAGCGGTACCAGCACGTTGGCCTCCGGATAATAGGCCCCGACGGTCCCCGGCGCGATGTTGTACGCCACCACGGTAATGTCTTCCAGACGCTGTCCGTTGCCGGGCAGGGCGGTTTCGATATCCACGCGGTCGCCGTGTTCCAGCCCTGACTGCGCCATATCGTCTTCGTTCATAAACAGCACGTCGCGACGGCCAAACACGCCACGGTAGCGGTCATCCAGCGCGTAAATAGTGGTGTTGTACTGGTCGTGGCTGCGCAGCGTGATCAGGCGCAGAACATGCTCACCTTCACCGCTGGCGTTCTCATGTACGCCGTCGAAGACCGAGAACATCGCTTTTCCCGTCGCCGTTGGCCAGAGACGTTGCGTTGGCGGCAGCGGCATACGGAAGCCGCCGGGAACGCGGATCCGCGCGTTGTAGTTCTCAAAGCCAGGAATGGTCTGCTCGATCAGATCGCGGATCCGGTCGTAATCCTCAACCAGCGTCAGCCAGTCCACGCGGGTGTCCGGCAGGGTGGCTTTCGCCATGCCTGCGACGATAGCGGGTTCTGACCGAAGCAACGGCGAGGCGGGTTTTAGCTTGCCGGATGAGGCATGGACCATCGACATCGAGTCTTCGACGGTAATGGACTGACGGCCGGTGGCCTGAACATCCAGCTCGGTACGGCCAAGACACGGGAAAATAAAGGTCTCTTTGCCTACCAGCAAATGGGTACGGTTCAGCTTGGTCCCGACGTGAACGCTCAAATCGAGGGAGCCCATGGCCGGAAAGCCGCGTTCATGATCGGGCATCGCCACCGCAAAATTACCGCCGAGACAAATGAGCGCTTTTGCGCGGCCGTCGATCATCGCCTGCGTGGCCTGCACCGCGTCATGGCCGTGGTGAGACGGTGGCTCAAAGCCGAACACATCCTTCAGACTGTTCAGGAAGGACGGCGTGGGTTTCTCGCTAATCCCGACGGTACGGTTCCCCTGCACGTTTGAGTGGCCGCGCAGCGGGCATATTCCCGCGCCGGGCTTGCCGATATTCCCGCGCATCAGCAGCACGTCAGCGATCAGGCGGACGTTGGCCGTCCCTTTATTGTGCTGGGTAATGCCCATCCCGTAGGTAATGATGGTGGCATTCGATTTCGCATAGGCCTCAGCCACCTGTTTGAGTGCCGCCTGGCTCAGACCCGACTCGCGCTCAATGTCGTCCCAGCGGGTTTGTGCAATATCGTCGGCAAAGTCCTCAAAGCCCTGGGTGTGTTCGGCAATAAACGCGCGATCGAGCACGTCCCCGCGTTCGGCCTCCATTTCCAGCAGGTGTTTGGCAATCCCTTTCAGCGCGGCGGCATCGCCTCCGGCCTTCACCTGGAAATAGGTCGAGGCGATATCCGTGGAGCTGTAGGTCGCCATTTCAATCACGCTCTGCGGATCCGCAAACCGTTCCAGGGCGCGCTCGCGCAGCGGGTTAAAGACGATAATCGGCACGTTGCGGCGGGCCAGCTCGTGGAGGGTCCCCATCATGCGCGGATGGTTAGTGCCGGGGTTATGGCCGATGGAGATCACCAGTTCAGTCTTATCAAAGTCATCCAGCGAGACGGTCCCTTTCCCAATCCCGATCGAACGGGGCAAACCGACGCTGGTGGCCTCGTGACACATATTCGAGCAGTCGGGGAAGTTGTTGGTGCCGTATTCGCGAGCAAACAGCTGGAACAGATAAGCCGCTTCGTTAGAGGCGCGTCCGGAGGTATAGAACTCGACCTGGTCCGGCTCGAGCCCGCGCAATACTTCGCCGATGCGTTGAAACGCCGCGTCCCACTCGACGGGGCGGAAGGTGTCGCTCGCCCGATCATAGCGCAGGGGGTGCGTGAGTCGACCGTAGCCTTCCAGCTCAAAGTCCGATTTTGCCAGCAGCGAGGAGACGCTGTTTTCGGCCAGAAACGCGGGGGTGACGCGTTTGCTGGTCGCTTCCCAGGTCACCGCTTTGGCGCCGTTCTCACAGAACTGGAACGTCGATTTGTGTTCTTTATCAGGCCACGCGCAGCCCGGGCAGTCGAAGCCGTCAGGTTGGTTGGTGCGCAGCAGCGTCGCGGGGGCGTCAAGGGTATCCATTTGGGTGCGTACCGCAATGGCCGTTGCTTTCAATGCGCCCCAGCCGCCAGCAGGGCCGTCATAGTGTCTGATGCCTGGCACCGAGCGTCTTTTCTTGTTCATACCCACTCCTGATTTGTTCGATCACACAACGCCTGAGCTCAAAAAATCACTGACGAGAGCAATAGGTGAAAGCAATGACGACCGAATGGCAACGCACATACGGAACGGAAAAGTGCCTTAACGCAAACTCTTTTTATTACAGTAATTTATCTGGTCTGGTGTTTAAATATTTAAAGAAATTATAACGAATTTTTATCATTTTAATAATAAATCTTATCTATCGTCCGGTAGGCGAGATAGATGGCGGTGAACAGGAAAATATGTAGCGCCAGTAAAACTTCGAATGAAGCTGATGCGCTGGAGATATCGCCGCGATTCTCGTCTGGTGGGCTGCTGGAGGCATTTTCCAATTGAGAGAATGGCAGGAAGGTTTACTCACGCTTAATGAATAATAGATATAAGGTATACCTGACAGTGGAATTATTACGGCCGAAAATATACGCTTTTTTTGCGGCATGAAATTAACATCTTGCTGCATAAGTGAAATATTCTCACCCAGAGGATGAAGCGTCTTCAATATTAAAGATACCCTGTTAGTGCAACAAATAATTCATCAGAGATATATTCCTTTGACATCAAAAAAACGCGAATTCTACTAATTATGGTAGTGGCGATAATAGCGTGATTGCGTTAATGAAAGTGGTTCTTCTTTGTGTTTTTTAATATATAAAACATAAAGTTATGTCGTTTTGTGGTGAAGAAATAAGAAAGGGTGGGCCATGTCGTTTTTTATCATAGGATTAATCCTATAATTTTCCGACTGCTTCATTTACCAACAGTTACGCGGCGGTAAATATTGAATTGATACGAAGCTCATGTAAACTTGTTTACCGTTTGTCAAAATATGTCAGGAAGACACTGGGCCTTATTCTGAAAGGCTCGTGCGGTAGCTATGCCCTTAAAGTAGTAACGCCCCGAAAATATCCTGGCTATTTTAACAATAGCACTTAAGTCAAACTTCATCCCCTTATCTCCATCATCGAAATATCGCTACGGAAAAGCATATGAAAATGCGCGTACTGTTTTCACTTCTGTTTGTAATGGCGGTGGCGGGCTGTAAAGCACCGCAGAAACCTGTGATCAACGACGATACGATCGAGACCAGCCAGGTCAACGGCGTCACCTTAACCCACCGTCACGCTGTGACGGCGCCGACGGAGTTCAACCCGGTTAACGAGCCGTATCGTGCCATGTATCCAGCCTCCCTGATGAGCCGTCCTGACTTTGGCGGTAAAGTTATCCGCACTCTCGAGACCGGAAAAACGTACGTGGTGCTGGGGCAGGTTGAACACTACTGGATGGCGCTTGCCGATGAAGGTAACGAACAGCTGATTGGTTACGTTCCGATGCGCGCCGTGATCAAGGCTGACCAGTACGAAGCCACCGTGCGTAAACAGGCTATTCGTCAAAAGGCGCGTAAAAAAGCGACCTGTGTTGATGTCGACGGTAACAGCAAAGCCTGCAAAGACAGCGCTAACGGTACCTGGATCCTGAACTAAACGGCTTTCATGAGCGCATTTTTATGAATAATAAAAATTTTCATAAGCTGTGGTTACCCTTTTACGCGATGATTTTCGCGCTGGTCAGTGGTTGTACGTCGTCTTCACACAGCGACCCCTCCCGCTACAATCTGCAGTTTCAGGCTCATCCACAAATCAATGAATCTGCGCCGCTTAAGGTCCGGGTACTGTTGCTGAAATCCGATGCGGATTTCATGTCCAGCGACTTCTACTCCCTGCAGAACAACGCGTCAGCTACGCTTGGCGCGAATCTGCTGAACAGCGATGTGTTCTTCCTGATGCCGGGACAGCTGTCAAAAACCCTCAGCGGGCAAAGCTCGTCGGAGGCTCGCTATATCGGCGTGATGGCGGAGTATCAGGTGCTGGATGGCAAAAAATGGCGCGTTTCACTCCCTCTGCCCGTGCCTGGCGAAAATCATATCTACCAGTTCTGGAAGTGGTCCGCAGATGAACTTCAGGCCAACGTTTTTCTCGACGTGAACGGTATTCGGGTCATCAGCCAGTAACGCGCTTTAAAACAGGAAACACATCATCATGACGAAAGCAGAAAAGGTCGTCTGGACCGAAGGCATGTTCCTGCGTCCACACCATTTTCAGCGGACTGAAAGCTATCTGCTCAACCATGTTCGTGAATGGGGCGCGCTGCAGCGATCGTATCTCTGGGGCTTTCTCGACGTTGAACTGGATGAAGCGATGCTTCGTCAGGGATGCATAGCCCTGAGCTACTGCAGCGGTTTGTTGCCGGACGGCACCTTTTTCCAGGTGCGTAACGGGCGCAACGGTCCAGTACCGCTGAAAATTCCTGACAATCTCACCAACGAAAAGGTGGTGCTCGCACTGCCGGTTCGTCGTGGCGAGAGAGAAGAGGTAATTTTCAGCGAAGAGCCATCCTCGCTGGCGCGCTTTATCGCGTTCGAGCAAGAGGTGGAAGACGATAACGCCATGTCGGTGGGGGATGCTACCGTCCAGTTTGGCCGCCTGCGTCTGACCCTGATGCTCGAAAAAGACCTCACGGCGGAGTGGACCGCCATTGGCGTGGCGTTTGTGACCGAGAAGCGTAATGACAACCACGTGCGGCTCGACAACAGCTACATCCCGCCGATGCTGAATGCCAATAACAGCCCGCAGATCTACAGCATGATCAACGATCTGCACGGCTTGCTGGTGCAGCGCAGCCAGCAAATTGGCGGCCGTTTGCGCCAGCCCGGTCGCTTTAATACCTCTGAACTGATTGAGTTCACGCTGCTGTCGCTGGTTAACCGTCATCTGGGCGAGGTGTCTCATTTAAAAACCCTTCCGCTGCTGCACCCGGAAACGCTCTGGCGCAGCTGGCTGCCGTTTGCGACCGAGCTCGCCACCTGGACGTCGCAGCGAACCGCTGAAAGCGTGCTGCCGATTTACGATCATGACGATCTGGCAAACTGCTTCAGCAAGCTGATGCTGATGCTGCGTCAGGGGCTGTCGCTGGTGATGGAAGACCACGCGATTCAGCTGCCGCTTAACGAACGCTCTCACGGCCTGAACATCGCCACGGTGCCTGAAACCAGCATGGTGCGTGAGTTCGGCTTCGTGCTGGCGGTCAAAGCCAACGTGCCGGGCGAACACCTGCAAACCCATTTCCCGGCGCAGATGAAGGTCGCACCGGTGTCGAAAATCCGCGATCTGGTTCAGCTTCAGCTGCCGGGCATTATGCTGCGCGCCATGCCGGTCGCACCGCCGCAGATCCCGTGGCATGCCGGCTACAGCTACTTCGAGCTCGAGAAGGGCAGCGAGCTGTGGCACGAGATGGATAAGTCCGGCGCATTCGCCCTGCACCTTGCAGGGGAGTTCCCGGGGCTGGATATGGAGTTTTGGGCCATCCGTAGCCCGACAGAATAATAAAGCGAGCGCTTAATATGCAGGAACGACAGGATACCGGCAGCGATGCCGCGTTCACCGGGGCCAGTAGCAACAATCAGCTGGTGGCGGCCGCCAATCCGCTGCTCAATGCGATTCCGCAGATCCGTCATTCGGTATCGCATGACGATCAGGTGGCGCTACGCCAGCGCCTGATCGATGAAATTCGCCGTTTCGAAGTCCGCTGCCAGCAGGCGGGGCTGCCCTACGAAGTGATCGTCGGGGCACGCTACTGCCTGTGTACGGCGCTCGATGAGGCTGCCGCGCTCACCCCCTGGGGCAGCAGCGGGGTCTGGTCAAGCAATGGCCTGCTGGTGACGTTCCATAACGAAACCTGGGGCGGCGAGAAGTTCTTCCAGCTGCTGGCGCGCCTGTCGCAAAACCCGCGCGAACACATTCTGCTGCTGGAGATGATCAACTACTGCCTGCTGCTCGGCTTCGAAGGACGCTATCGGGTGCTGGACAATGGCCGCACCCAGCTTGAGACCATCAAGCAGCGACTGTGGCAGATGATCCGCGGCGTGCGCGGCAGCTATCCGCCGCCGCTTTCTCCCCATCCGGAAGATCGCCCGGTGCTGCGCAAGCTCTGGCGGCCGATGGTGCCCCTCTGGGCCTGCGTGGCGCTGGCCGGGTTTATCGCCTGTCTGTTTTATATCGTGCTCAACTGGCGTCTTGGCGACAGCACCAACCCGGTGCTGGCGAAGATTTACCAGTCCCAGCTGCCGGAAACCACTATTCAGCAGCCGGCGCGTCAGCTTCCGGCGGTGCTAAACCTGCGCGGCTTCCTGAAACCGGAGATCGAGGCTGGCCTCGTCGCGGTGAAAGACGAAGCGGATCGCAGCGTGGTTATCCTGAAAGGCGACGGGCTGTTTGCCTCTGCCTCGACCGTCGTGCGTGACCGTTATGAACCGGTCATCCAGCGCATCGCGCAGGCAATGAATAACGTCAGCGGCAAAATTCTGGTGGTGGGCTATAGCGACAACGTGCCGATTCGCAGCGCGCGCTTTGCCTCTAACTATGAACTCTCTCTGGAACGCGCTCGCTCGGTACAGAAAATGCTGCAGGGAAGCCTCTCTCAGCCTGACCGCGTGAAAGCGGAAGGGCGGGGCGAGATTAACCCGGTGGCGCCGAACACGACGCCTGAAAACCGCGCCCGTAACCGCCGTGTGGAAATTACTCTGCTGGTGTCGCCTGAAAATACCCAGGCCGAGCTGAACGGATTGCCGCAAGGAAACTAAGGAATGCTGACGACTCTTCTTTCCATACTGACTAACCGCATTCTGTGGAGCTTCCTCGGCGTCACGGCGCTGGCGGCGGTGATCTGGATGATTGGCCCGCTGCTGTCCATCGTGGACACCCGACCGCTTGAATCGGAACAGAACCGCATCATCAGCATCGCCGTGGTCTACCTGCTCTGGGCGCAGGGCCATATTCTGCCGCGCCTGTACAACGCCTGGCTGAACCGCAAGCTGATGGACAAGCTCAAAGAGAATACCGCCAGCCCGGAAGCGGCGGATCCGCAGAAGCGACTGAACAGCGAGGAGCAGATCCTCGCCAGCCGTTTTGATGAAGCCGCGCAGATGCTGAAAAAAGCGCACTTCAGCAAGGCGGGACAGGGCGCCCAGTGGACGCAGCGCTTCAGCACGCAGTACCTCTATCAGCTGCCGTGGTACGTCATTATCGGCGCGCCGGGATCCGGTAAAACCACGGCGCTGGTCAACTCCGGGCTGCAGTTCCCGCTGGCCGACCGTTTCGGTAAGACCGCCCTGCGGGGTATTGGCGGCACGCGTAACTGCGACTGGTGGTTCACAAACGAGGCCGTGCTGCTGGACACCGCGGGTCGCTATACCACCCAGGAGAGCGAGCAGGTGCAGGACGCCGGGGAATGGCTGCAGTTTATGGGGTTACTGCGTAAGTATCGCCGCCGCCAGCCGATCAACGGCGTGATCGTTACCATCAGCATTTCTGACCTGCTCACCCAGTCAGCCGAGGCGTCCCGCCAGCAGGCGGTAAACCTGCGTCAGCGTCTGTCCGAGCTGCATGAACAACTGGGGATTCGCTTCCCGGTCTACGTGATGGTGACCAAGGCCGACCTGCTTAAAGGCTTCCGCGCCTGGTTTGCCGACTACGACAAAGCGCAGCGCGACCAGATCTGGGGCTTTACGCTGCCGTGGGAACAAACCAAACACGCCGATTACGACCTGATGGGCAACTTCCAGCAGGAGTTTTCGCTGCTGCAGCAGCGCCTCGACGCCGGGCTGCCGGAAACCATGCTCAAAGAGCATGACGCGAAAACCCGCGCCGAAGCGTATCTCTTCCCGCAGGAGTTCGCCGCGCTGCGTCCGCTGCTGGCGGATTACCTGAGCACGGTCTTCGCCCGCTCCAACTTCGAAACCGAATTCTCCCCGCGCGGGATCTATTTCGCCAGCGGGACGCAGGAAGGCATGCCGTTCGACCGCGTGATGGGCGAACTGAACCGCGCCCTGTCGCTGCCGGAAGGGGCAGAGAGCGATAACTGGGATTCGGTCAGCAAAGAAGCGCCAATCCCGGGCGCAAAAGGCCAGAGTTTCTTCATCAAGAACCTGTTGCAAAACGTCATCTTCCAGGAAGCCGGGATCGCAGGGGAAAACCGCTGGTGGGAGCTGCGCAACCGGGCGGTGATCTGGTCAGGCTATGCGGCGCTGTTGGCTCTGCTCGCGATCCTGGGCGGGCTGTGGCTCACCAGCTATGCCAAAAACAAGGCCTACCTGGAAGAGGTGGATGCGAAGGTTCCGCTGCTCGACCAGCAGGGCAAAGCCCTACAGAACCAGACTCAGCGTGACCTGTTCGAACTGCTGCCGCTGCTGAATAGCCTGGTGGATCTGCCGAAAAGCGACGCCTTTGATGTGAACGATCCGCCGATCTCCCGCCGCATGGGGCTTTATCGCGGGGATGACGTCAGCGACGCCTCCCAGTCCCTGTACCAGAAGGCGCTGGATCAGATGCTGCTGCCTGCCGTCGCCATGCACATCACCACCTGGCTGCGCAACGACAACGGCAGCGATGTGGAATACAGCTATGAAGCGCTGAAAGCCTATCAGATGCTGTATCAGCCGAAACACTATGATGGCAAATTCCTGCATTCATGGGTAATGCTCAACCTGCAGCGTAACCTGCCGCAGAACGTCACGAAGGCGCAGCTGCAGCAGCTTGAATGGCATCTGACGCAGCTGCTGGAACCGAAAATTCAGGCCTCGCCGTACGCGCAGGATGAATCCCTGGTCGCGCGCGAAAGAGCGATGATCAACCAGCAGCCGCTTTCCACGCGCGTCTATGGCCGCCTCAAGCGCCTGCTGGAACATGATGACAACCTGAAGCCGGTTTCCCTTTCCGACCTCGGCGGACCGCAGAGCGAGCTGGTGTTTTCGCGCAAAAGCGGCAAGCCGGTGAGCGAGGGCGTACCGGGTCTCTATACGCCGGACGGCTACTGGAAAAGCTTTAACGGCCAGATTGACAGCGTCACTACGGCGCTGCACGAGGACGACGCCTGGGTGCTGGGGGCCGCCACGGCGCAGGAAGATAAACAGCAGATCGATAACGCCGTGCGCCAGCTCTATATGCGCGACTTTATCGCCAACTGGGATCGCTTCCTCGCCGACATCCAGCTCAATAACAGCGCCGACCTTTCCCAGCGCATCAACACCGCGCGCCTGCTCTCCGGCGCCAACTCGCCGCTGCGCCGTCTGGTGCAGAACCTGAGCCAGGTCCTGACGCTATCACGCAATGCGCCAGCGCCGGAAGATGCGGGTAAAGCGCAGGATCAAAGCAACCGCGCCACCCGTACGCTGGAAGCCCTGTTCAGCAACAACGACGCTGCACCGACGCAGGCCGCGGTGGTCACGCAGGCACCGGAACAGCTGGTGACCGACCACTATGCGCCGATGATTGAGCTGGCGCAGCCGCTGGAGAAGGGCGGGAAGACCATCGTGTTTGATGATTTTCTCAAGCAGGTGGATGAACTCTATCGCTACCTGACCGCCGTTCAGGATGCGGCCAACAGCGGCATGCCTGCGCCGGGCGGGGAGGCGATCAGCCGTCTGCAGGCCAGCGCCGGTCGTCTGCCAGGCGGGCTGCAAACCATGTTCAGCAACATGGCGGTAGGCGCCAGCAGCGACACCCAGCGCCGTGACCTGGAAAACGTACGTAAGCGAATTAACGTCGAAGTGGGCGGATTTTGCCGCCAGGCAATAGCCGGTCGCTACCCGCTGGTGCGCAGCGCCAGCACCGAGGTGACGCCGGACGATCTCGCGCGCATGTTTGCGCCGGGAACCGGGCTGATGGACGCCTTCTTCCGCGACAATCTGACCAACAAGGTGGATACCACGCAGGCCAACTGGCGCTTTATGCCGGGCATTGACGGGAAAACGCTGCCGGGAAGTGAAGGGCTGCTGAGACCGTTCCAGCAGGCCCAGTCGATTCGCGACGCCTTCTTTGCTAACGGCGCAACCACGCCGTCTTTCAAGGTGACGGTTCGCACCGTGCGAATGGATAACACCATTCTGAACCTGACCCTGGACGTTGACGGCCAGCTGCTGCGCTACAGCCACGGCCCACAGGCCGTGCAGATCATGAACTGGCCGGGGCCGGGCGGCACCAACCAGGTACGCATGCAGCTGGGGCTGGCGAACGGCAGTACGGCGACGCTGGTCACCAACGGCGCCTGGGCGCTGAACCGCTTTTTCGATAAAGCGAGCACCAGCCCGGGTACGGGTAGCCTGAGCCGTCAGGCCACCTTCAACGTCGACGGACATCAGGTCACGCTGGAGTTTGCGCCGAACAGCATTCGTAACCCGTTCCAGCTTCCCCGTTTCTCATGCCCATAACCGCAAGGACAGCCGTATGACGAATACCCCTGCGATGAACCGCTACAGCTGGTATGGCAAGTTACCCAGCGCCGGAGATTTTTTGCAGCGTCGCTTTCCTGACACCTTACAGCGCCAGTGGTCGCACTGGTTCCAGGTCGGTCTGCTGGCCTGGCAGCAGGAAGAGCAGCGCAGTGGCGAGCGCCCGTTTCAGAAAGCGCCAGTCTGGAATTTTGTGGTACCGCCCATGCTGGGCAGCCAGATGATCCAGATGGGCTGTCTGCTGCCCGGCCGCGACAGCGTTGGCCGACAATACCCGGTTTGCCTTCAGCTGAGCTTCGCGCCGTCAGAATGGTCGACCAGCCTGCTCAGCCAGGCCGAAAGCTGGTATCAGCAGATTGGGCGCCTGGGGCTGCACGCGGTGCGCAACAGTTTTTCCGCCTCGCAGCTGGATGAGATGCTGATGACCATTCCGGCGCCGCAGCCGGTCGAGCCGCAGAAGCGCTCTGACATCCTGGATGTGATTGGCTATGACGAGGACGGTCAGAGCACGCTGGGCTGGCCGCAGGCGGCAGAGTGCTTTGATCCTCTGCGTCAGACCAGCTACTGGTGGACCAACCGCTGCGACGGTTACCCGCTGTACACCCACGTTCACAGCGGTAACTTCACCGGGCAGCTTTTCACCCTGCTGTTCGATCCAGCAGGGGGGGCCCGTCCGGGCCGTCACGGTCTCTATCCGCCTATGTTTGAATAAGCAGGGATCACATGAATATCGAAGAATTTCTCGCGCCGATTAGCGCCGACAAACCCTGCGGCGAAAACCTGGAATACGACGCCGACTTCCAGGCAATGAACCAGGCAAGCCTTGGGAAAGCGGAACAGCAGTTTGGTGACACCATTATTCCGGCGGAGCCTGCTGACTGGAACACGGTCGAAAAATACGCCACCAGCCTGCTGACCCGCACCAAAGATCTTCGCGTCCTGCTGGCGTTAACCCATGCCTGGACCCGCCGTCGCGGGCTGGCAGGCTACGCGGACGGATTGCTGCTGGTGCAGGAGGCGATCGCCCGCTACTGGGAGCCGCTCTATCCGCTGCTGGAAGAGTATGGCGAAACCGATCCGTTCTACCGCATTAACGCCCTGGCAGGGCTGAGCGATAAATCTGACCTCACCGTCGCCGTGCGTAACGCCTCGCTGCTGCGTTCAAACGGCGATGAAATTTCGCTGCGGGATGCCCAGGCCCTACTGGACGGCAGTAAGACGGAGTGTCCCGACTATCCCGGCGGCCGTCCACGGCTGATTGACGAACTGGCCCGCGGCGACCAGCCGGGGACCGCAGCGGTTATCGTCATCAACGAACGGCTGCTGGCGATTCGCGAGCTGCTCACCGGGCATCTCGGTGAAAGCGGCGTGCCCGAGATGGAGCAGCTGCTGAAAACCGTGGGGCTGGTCGCCAGCGCCTGTCAGGTGACCGACATCAGCAAGCTGCTGCCGAACCGGGAGGCGCAGGCTGAACAGCACGCCGAGCCGCAGCCTGCGGCAGCGCAACCCGTTCAGCCGGTGACCGACTGGCGCAGCGTGCAGGTCACCAGCCGCGCCGACGCCCAGCTGATGCTGGAAAAAGCGAAGCAGTATTTTGCGCAGTACGAACCGAGCCACCCTGCGCCGCTGATGATTGAACGGGTGCAGCGGCTGTCAGAACTTAACTTTATGGACATTATTCGCGACCTGGCGCCAGACGGCGTTAACCAACTGGAAAACATCTTTGGGCGCCGCGAATAGCGCGTCCAGGCATTATGACGTCAGGCATGGAGCCTGCCGTTTCACCTTCACCGCGCATCTTTGATGGAGAACATCATGGCAATGAGTAACAGTGGGCAGAAATTCATCGCACGTAACCGTGCCCCCCGCGTGCAGATCGAGTATGACGTAGAGATCTACGGTGCAGAACGTAAAATTCAGCTGCCGTTTGTGATGGGCGTTATGGCCGATTTGGTCGGCAAACCGGTGGAAAACCTGCCGGCCGTCGACGAGCGTAAATTCCTCGAAATTGACATCGACAACTTTGACGAACGCATGAAGGCGCTGAAGCCGCGCGTGGCGTTCCAGGTGGATAACACCCTGACCGGCGAAGGTAAGCTCAACGTGGATCTGACCTTCGACAGCATGGACGACTTCCTGCCGGATGCGGTGGCCCGCAAGGTCGAGCCGCTGAACAAGCTGCTGGAGGCGCGCACCCAGCTCTCCAACCTGCTGACCTATATGGACGGCAAAAACGGTGCGGAAGAGCTGATCGCAAAAATTCTGCAGGATCCGACGCTGCTCAAATCCCTGAGCCAGTTGCCGAAAAATGACGAAAATGCGAAAGGTAGCGAGGAATAATCGATGAGCAACCAGACTCAACAACACGAGCAGCAGGCGGGTCAGGCGTTCAGCCAGGATGAATTCAGCGCGCTGCTGAACAAAGAGTTCCGCCCGAAAACCGACCAGGCGCGTTCCGCCGTCGAAAGCGCGGTCAAAACCCTGGCACAGCAGGCGCTGGAAAATACCGTCACCTTCTCGAACGATACCTACCGCACTATTCAGAACCTGATTGCCGGTATTGACGAGCAGCTGTCGCAGCAGGTGAACCAGATCATTCACCACGAAGAATTTCAGAAGCTGGAGAGCGCCTGGCGCGGTCTGAGCTACCTGGTGAACAACACTGAAACGGACGAGATGCTGAAGATCCGCTTTATGAGCATCTCCAAGCAGGAGCTGGGCCGTACCCTGAAGCGCTACAAGGGCGTGGGCTGGGACCAGAGCCCGATCTTCAAGAAAATTTACGAGCAGGAGTACGGTCAGTTCGGCGGCGAGCCGTTTGGCTGCATCGTCGGCGACTACTACTTCGACCACAGCCCGCAGGATGTTGAGCTGCTGGGGGAAATGGCGCGCATCGGTTCTGCGGCGCACTGTCCGTTCATTACCGGTACCGCACCGGGCGTGATGCAGATGGAGTCCTGGCAGGAGCTGGCTAACCCGCGCGATCTGACCAAGATCTTCCAGAACACCGAATACGCCGCCTGGCGTTCGCTGCGTGAATCCGAAGATGCCCGCTATCTGGGCCTGGTGATGCCGCGCTTCCTGTCGCGCCTGCCGTACGGTATTCGCACCAACCCGGTGGACAGCTTTGACTTTGAAGAGCAGACCGACGGCGCGAACCACAACAGCTACTCCTGGGCGAACGCCGCGTACGCGATGGCCGCCAACATCAACCGCTCCTTCAAAGAGTACGGCTGGTGCACCTCGATTCGCGGCGTGGAGTCCGGCGGGGCGGTGGAAAACCTGCCATGTCACACCTTCCCGAGCGATGACGGCGGCGTGGACATGAAATGCCCGACCGAGATTGCCATCAGCGATCGTCGTGAAGCCGAGCTGGCGAAAAACGGCTTTATGCCGCTGGTTCACCGTAAAAACTCCGACTTTGCCGCCTTTATCGGCGCACAGTCCC
This sequence comes from Enterobacter sp. SGAir0187, assembly GCF_002952735.2. NCBI lineage: Bacteria > Pseudomonadati > Pseudomonadota > Gammaproteobacteria > Enterobacterales > Enterobacteriaceae > Enterobacter > Enterobacter sp. SGAir0187. Next base: position 4,557,607 of record NZ_CP025034.2, read on the forward strand.
TGCAAAAACCGGCCGAGTACCACGACCCGGATGCCACCGCCAACGCGCGCCTGGCATCACGCCTGCCGTACCTGTTCGCCTGCTGCCGTTTTGCCCACTACCTGAAGTGCATCGTGCGCGACAAAATCGGCTCCTTCCGCGAACGCGAAGAGATGGAACGCTGGCTGAACGACTGGGTCATGAACTACGTCGACGGTGACCCGGCTAACTCCTCCCAGGAGACCAAGTCCCGTAAACCGCTGGCGGCTGCAGAAGTGCAGGTGCAGGAGATTGAAGACAACCCGGGCTACTACGCTGCGAAGTTCTTCCTGCGTCCTCACTACCAGCTGGAAGGTCTGACCGTTTCCCTGCGTCTGGTATCTAAACTGCCGTCGCTGAAGACGAAAGACGCGTGATGAAGACACGGATGCGCCCTCTCCCTTGAGGGAGAGGGCGGGGGTGAGGGGGAAAATACCGCTGCGGTGGTTATTCAATTTTCCTCAAACATCACTGTCCGTAAGAATTCAAAAATTAATCCCCGGTAATGCCGGGCTTATTCGGTTCCAGAATAACGCACGGTAATAATGACTTCACATTCCTTCCGTTATTTCGAAGGAATGTAAGACTGTCAAATGACACGGGTCATTTGATATGAGGCAGAGGTAAAATATGGACGGTTTTATTCAGCCCCATGCTTTCCTGTTTGCCATATAAGTGCTTTTTCGAAAGCAATATTGTTCATCCACGAAGAGTAGATATTATGGCTATTGATATGTTTCTGAAGGTCGAGGGTGTTACGGGCGAATCTAAAGATTCTAACCACACCGGCTGGACTGATATTACCTCCTTCTCCTGGGGTGCTTCCCAGCCAGGTAATATGAGCGTTGGCGGTGGCGGCGGTGCCGGTAAAGTTAACTTCAACGACCTGCACGTTAACGCGCTTATCGACAAATCCACCACCGCTATCCTGAAACACTGCGCCAGCGGTAAACACCTGACTAAAGTTGAGCTGTCCGTCTGTAAAGCCGGCGGCCAGCAGGTGGAATACTCCCGCATCACGCTGGAAGATGTGCTGGTCACTTCTGTTCAGTACACCGGTGCTGACAACGGCGATACCGTTGGTGTGACCTATGCATTCCAGGCTGCGAAAGTGAAACAGCAGTACTGGGAGCAGACCACGTCTGGTGGTAAAGGCGCTGAAAGCAGCGCTGGCTGGAACATCAAAGAAAACAAAGAAGCGTAATTGCGTATGTGGCCGGGGAGTTTTCCCCGGTCTTTATGATTGGTTCACTATTCGGCGTGTATTTGCGATGGAAAGAGCGTTAACGGTTATACCCATTGTATTATCATGTAGCGCCTGCATATCCCACCCTGCTCAGTTTCAGAGTTTAACTGTTAAGGTGGAAAAAAATGCACCCTGTTTTGGAGTTTCGAATAGCACTAGGATCAGTGAGCCTGTGTTAGTTTACGAGCCTTCTATATCCCGACGTGTAGGTAACGAATGGGAAACAATTTTCTCTCCAGGGGCATTTCCTCCCAGCCACATTTTAAAATCTGAAGAGTGTCTGCTCTGGGATAAAGTGGACTGGCAGTCAGGAGAGTATGATGTGGTATTAAAGTCGAGAACTCATAATACGGATCTTCGATATGCGGCTCGATTTATTATCAGTGTAAATGCTAAAGGCGAGTTATCGCTAGCTAAAACAGAATAGGTGAGTTTTCAAACGTTGCCGATTTTAAGAAAGTGTCAACGTTTGGATACTAGTTCAACTCCATTTTACTTGAATGTGAGTGCTTATTTGTGAAAAGCAAAGGGAATGAATATGGCTAGTCAATCATTAATTAATCCGGGATACTGTATTGTTCAGCAGCCCGGAACCTTGGATTTCCAGGCAAGACTTTTATTCAACAATCCAAATAGCGATGCTGCTCGTTATTTCATGCAAGTTAATAGCGATGCTCAGTGGTCAAAACCTGGACAGATGTTGATTCTTGATGCACCGGGAAGTAATAATTCTGTGCAACTTAAGCAATTACAAATTGCAAAAAAGAAAGTTAATGGTGCTCTGGCCGATCTTAACTCTGGAGAGGCGAATTTCTTTAATCAACATTTTAGCACAATAGCCGCAGTTACTAATTTTATGGATAAGTCCCTTGGTGTCGTTGCTGATGCAGGCGAAAAATATTTCAGCGACATAGAAAGAAAACTTAAATCCATTGAACTGGCTTACCAGAATCAGTACAGGACACAAGGAACATTAATAAGCCAGCAATTTTTTGTTGAGCGTCAGCGCCTCTTTTCTGAGTTAGATGGATTATTAAATAAATTGTCCAGGTTGACGTTGAAGATGAAACCCTATGACGAATTGAAACATGCATTAGGGTTGTCAAGCAGATCCATTGTACATGAATGGAGTACAGCCGGAGTCGCTTCTATTCGTGGTTATTCAACTTATATCGATAATGCCTCTAAGGCCGCTCGTTTTCTTAAAGCGGGAGGGTGGCTTGCAATAGGTTTTGCAGGTGCAAATACCACTAATGAAGTTTACAATGCCTGCACCGTAGGACGAGAGCAGAGTTGCTCTAAAGTCGCTGTGAAAAAATACAGCAGCTTTGGTGCAAGCCTGGCAGGGGGTATTTACGGTGGTAAATACGGAGCAATGGCAGGTGCTGGTGTATGCGTTGCGCTTGGTGTTGCGACGGGGGGTGTAGGACTGCTCGCCTGCTCCATTGTCGGGGCTGCTGCAGGAGGATACGTTGGTGGCGAGATAGCGGGCGGAGCGACTGAGTATATGATGGATAAAATATGGTGAATACAGAGAATTTATCATTATTTCTTATCGTGGTTTTATTGCTGGTTGTTGTAATTATGGATTTGTTCAGTTCTCGTTATTTCAAAAAGCACGAGGCTGATTATAATCAGTTACTTTCAGACTATCGGCGCAAGGGATATGATCTGGATCTTGTAACCGACTATGCTTCTTTTTTTGGTTCGCTGGCCAATTATCAAAAAATAATCTGGTTTGTTCGCCTTTATAAAGGCGTTAAAATGAAATTTACGCGTGAAAGGCTTGTTCAGGAAGATGCTTACAAATATGTACAGTCGTTACCTGAAGAAAGAATTGGTTGGATACTAAAGTTACATCGCCGTTATAAGTTACAGGCGTTAATATTCACTCTATGGCTCATTGTTGGATTATATTTTATCATCTTCATTAAATAGTTTTTGATATTCAATTTCTCAAACGCCGCCGTTCTCGCTCCGAGAGCGGCAGCGTTTGAGCGCTAATCATACCAGCAGGAATACGCCATGCGATTCACGATTATTTCTACAAAACCCGGTCATCAGCCGCCGCAAAGCAGCTGTGATTTTTACGCCCCGGGCGGCACCATTGGGCGCGGTACGGATAACAATCTGGTGTTGCCGGATAATGACCGCACCATCTCTCGTCTGCAGGCCATTGTTCACGTTGACGCCCAGGGCGAATGCCGCGTGACCAACCGCGGCAGCGTTACCCGCGTGGTATTAAATGACATTCCGCTGGAGCGGGGACGTCAGGTTGAGCTGCAGGATGGCGACATTCTCGGTATTGATGACTACCGTATTGAAGTGACCGAACTGATCCACGATACCCAGCCCGTAAGCCGTATGGCGGCCAGCATGCATCAGCAGGCGCGTCCGGCAGCCGCGTCCGCACCCGCTCCGCAACCGAAGCCGGCGAGTGCCGCACCGCGCGGGAAGGCCGAGCCGACCGCCGTGCCAACGGAAATCTGGGATAGCCTGATGCAGGAGTTCTCCATCTCCGACAGCATCTCCAGCAACCGTACAAAACCGCAGCCAGCTGCATCGCACGATCCATTCTCCCAGCCAGCGGCCCCGGAGCGTAACGCTGAAGATCCGCTGGCGATGTTCAACGACAGCGATCCAAAGCTTGAGCGTAAGAACGTTGACCCGGAAACGCTGTTCAGCGACGAAGCGTTGTTCAAGAAAGAGAGTATTTTTGACGACGTCACCCCGTCAACGCTGGTGCCGCCGGGCGAAAATAGCCCCGCTAAGCCAGAAGACGAGGCGACGGATGAGCTCGATCCGCTGGCCCTGTTTGGCGGTAAGGCCAGCGCGCCAGCCGCGCGTAATGACGACCCGCTCGGGCTGATGGGCGGCGCGCCGTTAACCCATCCGGATGACATTATCAGCGAGAAGCCTGCCCCCGTGCCGGAACCTGAGCAGGAAGAGGACGTCCTGGCCGATTCTCCGCTGTTCGCCCCTGAGCCACAGGAAGAACCGCGTGCTGAAGAGGAACCCGCGCGACCGGATTACGCTGGCTTCACCATGCCAACGCCACAGGCCGTTGCGCGCAGCAGCGCGCAGGCCCCGAAGGGCCGACTGCGCATCGACCCGGTCAATAACGCCGCCTCGCCAGCCGCCACGGCAAACAGCGGTGAGAAGGGCGAAGTGCTGCAGGGCGAGTTGCTGGAAGCGCTGCTGGAGGGGATGGGGCTCAGTGAAATGCAGCCCGTTCCTCAGTTTGACCGTGAAAATATGCGTCAGCTGGGGCAGATCCTCGGTATGTTCTCTCAGGGGACCGTGGCGCTGCTCTCCTCGCGCTCTATCCTCAAGCGCGGCGTAAAAGCCGACATGACCATGGTGCTGGACGATGCCAACAACCCGTTCAAGCTGTTGCCGACCGGCAAAACCGTGTTAATCCAAATGTTCGGCACCCCGATGCCGGGCTTTATGCCACCGACCAAATCCGTGCGCGATGCGCTGATCGATCTGCAGGCGCACCAGCTGGGTATGATCTCCGGCATCCGCGCCATCATTGCTGCGATGCTACAGTCCTTTAACCCGGAGCAGCTGGAAGAGCAGGCGAAACAGAACGGCATGACCTCCCGTCTGGCGCTGCCGGGCAGCCGCAAAGCCGCCCTGTGGGACTACTTTGTTCGCAGCTATGGCGAGACGGCGGGCGAGATTGAGGACGACTTCCACACCCTGTTCGGCGAAGCCTTCCTTCATGCCTATGACATGGAGGTCAATCAGTACAAAGACTCACAGAGCGGATCGGAAGACAAATGAATATCGCAACGGCTTCTCTCTCCCGCCAGGGGACGCGCGCCAGCAACCAGGATCAGACGGGAGAAACCATAGGGGAACGTTCAGCCTGCTTTGTCGTCTGCGACGGCATCGCAGGGCTGCCGGGCGGCGATGTGGCCGCAGCGCTGGCCCGCAACAGCATTATCTCCCGCTTCGATGGCGACAAACATCTTAATGCGCAGCACATCCGCGACTACGTTCAGACGGCGAACCGCACGATCCTCAGCGAACAGCAGGCCATACAGGACTATCGCCGGATGGGCACGACGCTGGTCAGCCTGTTCATTGACCGTGATTACGGGCTGGCCTACTGGGCGCATGCCGGAGACAGCCGCCTGTACCTGTTCCGCCGCGGATGGCTGTGGCATGTAACCACCGACCACAGCCTGGTGCAGCAGATGAAAGATGCCGGGCACCAGACCGACAACCTGAACAGCAACCTGCTCTATCTGGCGCTCGGGATTGAAAACGGCGGGCCGGAAGCGAGCTACAGCGACGTGGTGCAGGTTGAAGACGGCGATGCCTTTTTACTCTGCACCGACGGATTCTGGCACGGCGTCAGCGAAGAGCAAATGAAGCAGTCGCTGCATATGGTGAATACGCCGCAGGAGTGGCTGACCTTAATGAACCAAATCATTCAAAAGAATGGCGAACAGGAGGGGAATGCTCAGGATAACTATACTGCCCTGGCGGTATGGATGGGCAACCCTCAGGACACCACTTTGCTGCACACCCTCTCTGACGCAGCACAATTTCTTCCCTGCGGAACTGATTAGACACACAAGGAACGATATGAAACTTTGGCTATCGGGTTTGGCACTTCTGGCGGCGACCTCCACCGCGCAGGCTGAAAATTTCCGCATCGTGCAGTCTCCTGCGCAGAAGCTGGATATCTGGATCGACAACATCAAAGACAACACGCCGCAGAGCTGGTGTAAGCCTGAGGTGGCGCTGCGTATTGTGGCGAACGGCAAGAAAGACGTCTCCGTGCTGGAGAACTTTGTGCCGCGTCTTGGCTCACTGCTGGAACACCAGTGCAGCAAAGTGAATAAACTCAGCTGGACGCTCAACGATCCGGCGGGTACCACGCTGGCGCAGGGCACGGCTGGCAAAGCGCAGGAGTGGGCGCTGGTGGTGAAACAGGAGCAGGCCGCGCCTGCTGCGACTATCACCGCCACCCCAGCCAGCGGCGCGTTACTGCCGCCAGACCAGAACGTGGCTTCCCGCACTGTCGCGGCCGACCGCACGCCGTGGCAGGAGTTTACGCTTCAGGACGGCTGCCACCTGCGCACCTTCTGGGAAGGGGGCGCTTCTGCACCGGCGCTCTTTATTCCGGATTCTGACACCACCCGCTGCGGGAACGGCAGCTGGCTGAGCGGACACGCCGTTGTGTCGCAGTCCCGCAACGGCGGGCAGAAAGAGATGGCGGTGACCTACATTCATGGCTTCCCGGTCACCGGGCTGAATCAGAGCGCCGACCCGGAAAACGCGCTGATCACCTCCGTCAACAAAGAGCGCATGGTATTCAGCACGCCAGACAGCGACCAGAGCTGGATGATCCTGCCTTACGACAACGCCCTGAACAGCTGGAAGAGCAACGGCACGGTCGCGGTGGAGATTTCCCGTGAAACCGCCAGCGATGATGCAAAACTGCAGGCGCGTATCGCGGCGGTGAAAAAAACCTGGAGCGCCTGGGTGGCACCCGGCACCCCGCTGAATATCGTGCTGATTGACACCCTGCGTCCTCAGCTGCGCGATCCGGCCGTCGGCGCATGGCGCGCGGCAAATTAAGGAATGGCAATGAATACGCTCTATCAACATCTGGCGGGTGAGTCGCTTAACGACGCGCTCGCGCGTCTGGAAGCAGAAATCAAAGCCCGTCCGGCGGACGCCGATCTCCGCGCCGCGTTCGTGCAGTTTTTAACCCTTAGCGGCAACTGGACGCGTGCCCTGACCCAGCTAAAAAGCTGGCTGGCGCTGAAGCCGCAGGCGAAGCCCACCGTCACGCTGCTGGAGCAGTCCATTCAGGGCGAGCTGCAGCGCGCGCAGGTGATGGCGGGACAGGCACGTCCGGCGATGCCTGAAACCCAGTGGCCGTGGCTGACCACCCTTGCCGCGGCGCTGAGCGAGGAGGGCGAGCGCGCGCAGGCGCTGCGTCTGGAAGCCCTTGAACAGGCGCAGGCAAACCCTGGTAGTGTCACCCTTGAAAACGAGGAGACGCAGGCCTTTGACTGGCTGATGGACGGCGATACCCGTCTCGGCCCGGTGTGCGAAACCATCGTCAACGGCCGTTATTTCTGGCTGCCGTTTAACGCTATCGCGGAGATCCGTTTCCAGGCGCCTGCCAGCGTGACCGATCTGGTCTGGCGTCACGCGCTGGTGCGCCTGACCGACGGAACGGAACAAGTGTGTCAGATCCCGGCGCGTTACCCGTTTGCAAATGACGCCTCTGATGCGGTCAAACTGGGCCGCACCACCGACTGGCACCCGCTCAATACTGACGGCACGCTGTATGAAGGCCAGGGCCAGAAGGCCTGGCTGAGCGAGCAAAGCGAAAGCCCGCTGCTGTCCTTGAGCCTCGTGACGTTTGCGACGGATGGAGCCGATGAGTAATCCCGCTGGCGAAGGCGATCTGCTGCGCAGCGGCTGGCAAGCCCGCAGCAAGCAGGAGAAGGTGGGGGCGCGCGATAAAATGCAGCCTTCGCTGCTCGATCGCCTTACCGATAACGACCCGGAAAAAAAACGCGAGTCGGCCAACAGCAATCTGATCACCCACGCCGCCCTGCGCCGCAATGTGCTGCGCGATCTGCAGTGGCTGTTTAATACCATCAACCACGATGCCTCCGGTGATTTGAGCGCGTTACCGCACGTGAGCCGCTCAGTGGTTAACTTCGGCGTCGCGCCGCTGGCCGGGAAAAGAATGTCGGACATCGAATGGCACGACATTCAGCGCAAGCTCACCGAGGCCATCATCAATTTTGAACCACGCATTTTGCCGCAGGGGCTGCAGGTCCGCTGCGTGTCGGATACCTCCTCGCTGGATCTGCACAACGTGCTCTCCATCGAGATCAAAGGGCGTTTATGGTGTGTGCCGTACCCGCTGGAGTTTCTGTTTCGTACCGATGTCGATCTGGAAAACGGCCATTTTGAACTGAAAGATGCGGGGTAATCATGGAAAGTAAACTGCTCGAATACTACAACCGTGAGCTGGCCTACCTGCGCGAAATGGGGGCCGAGTTTGCCGAACGCTATCCTAAGGTCGCCGGGCGGCTGGGCATGCGCGGCATCGAGGTGGCGGACCCGTATACCGAACGTCTGATGGAAGGGTTCGCCTTCCTGACCTCCCGCGTGCAGATGAAAATGGACGCGGAGTTTCCGCGCTTCTCCCAGCGTCTGCTGGAGATGATTGCGCCGAACTATCTTGCACCCACGCCGTCGATGGCGATTGCGGAGATTCAGCCCGACAGCAGCCGGGGCGACCTGAGCAAGGGCTTTATCGTGCCGCGCGGTACCATGATGGACAGCCTGGCGCTGAAAAAAACCGGCGTGACCTGCAGCTATACCACGGCGCACGAGGTCAACCTGCTGCCGCTGAAAATCGACAAGGTCGAGCTGGGCGGTGTCCCCGCCGATTTGCCGCTCGCACAGCTGGGTCTGAGTCAGCGGGGGATCGGCAGCGCCCTGCGGATCCGCATCGCCTGCGACGGCCCGCAAAATCTCGGACACCTGGATTTCGACCGTCTGGAATTTTTCCTCGGCGGTCCGGACATTGAAGCGCTGAAGCTGCTGGAGCTGGTGATGGAGCACCACGCCGGGATCGTCTGTCAGACGGTCAGCCCGCAGCCGCAGCGACAGCTGCTGGCGTCGGATGCGCTGCGCCAGGAGGGTTTTGAGCCTGACCAGGCGCTGCTTCCGGACGATCTGCGCAACTTTGACGGCTATCGCCTGCTGCAGGAGTATTTCGCGTTTCCGGCCCGTTTCCGCTTCATTAGCCTCAGCGGCCTGAGCACGCTGATCCAGCGCTGTGAAGGCGAAAAAGCCTTCGACATCTTCATCCTGCTGGATAAGTCGGATGAACAGCTGGAGCGCGTGGTCGATGCCAGCCACCTGGCGCTGCACTGCACCCCGGTCATCAACCTGTTCCCAAAGGTCGCGGCGCGTCAGAAGCTGAATGAAGGCCAGCATGAATACCATCTGGTGGTCGATAACATCCGTCCGCTGGATTATGAGATTTACGCGGTCAAAAAAATCTATGGCAGCGCGGATGGTCAGCGCGATGACCAGACGTTTCGTCCGTTCTGGAGTACCTGGAGCGGCGATGCGGGCAACTACGGAGCCTATTTTTCCCTGCGCCGCGAACAGCGCGTGCTGTCCGAACACGCCCTGCGCTACGGTACGCGTACCGGCTATATCGGCTCGGAGGTCTTTGTCTCGCTGGTGGATGAACAGCATGCCCCCTGGCAGGAAAACCTGCGCTATATCTCTGCCGAGGTGCTCTGCACCAGCCGCGACCTGCCGCTGATGCTGCAGCAGGAGCTCGGGCAGTTCATTATGGCGGACTCCATGCCGGTGAAATCCCTCACGCTGCGTAAAGGGCCGACACCGCCGCGTCCGGCGCTGGCGGAAGGGTTCAGCACCTGGCGGCTTATCAGCCAGCTGCAGATGAACTACCTCAGCCTGATGGACAGTGACAATGAGGAGGGGGCTGCCGCGCTGCGCCAGCTGTTAGGGCTGTACGCCAACCTGGCCGAAACGCCCGTGGCGCGTCAGGTAGAAGGCGTTCGCCACTGCGTGCTGGAGCCGGTTCACCGCCGCGTGCCTGAACCCGGCCCGGTGGTGTTCGCCCGCGGGATCGGCATTACCCTGACGGTGGATGAGCGAGCCTTTTCGGGGGCCAGTCCGTGGCTCTTCGGCAGCGTGATGGAGCGTCTTTTTGCCCGTCTGGTCTCTATCAACAGCTTCACCGAGTTCACCCTGAAGAGTCAGCAGCGCGGCGAGATTGGCTACTGGGCGCCGCGCATGGGTAAAAGGGCGCTGATATGAGTGACGCCGCCACTGTACCGCTGCGCGTGCATCGCCTGACGAAGCTGCCGGACGCGTTCTGGCACGGGGTCCGTGAGACGCCCTGGCGCTACGATCTGTTTCAGCTGTTAAGGCGCATTGATGCCCAGGGTGGCGAGCGCTACCCGCTGGGCCGCGCGCCGCTGCCAAAATTTGAACCGCTGCGCATCGGCCAGCAGCCGTCGATGAGTTTTGCCCCGTCGACGGTGGCTCAGGTCCGTCAGCGGAAAGAAGGCGGGTTGCATGAGGTGTCTATCCTCAGCTTCGGCCTGTTTGGCCCGAACGGCCCGCTGCCGGTCCACATGACCGAATACGCCCGCGAGCGTATTTATCATCATCAGGACACCAGCCTGAGCGCGTTTGCCGATCTTTTCCATCATCGTCTGGCGCTGCTGTTTTACCGCGCCTGGGCGGATGCGCAGCCCACCGTCTCGCTGGACCGCGCCGATAACAAGCGCTTTGAGGGCTATCTGGCGTCGCTGATTGGCATGGGGCAGCCGGGTCAGATGAACAAAGGCAGCCTGAGCTCGCACGCGCGCTTCACCCACGCCGGGCACCTGACCCGTCACGGGCGGGATCCGGAGGGGCTGGAGAAGATCCTGCGCAGCTATTTTAAGGCGCCGGTCAAACTGGTCAGCAACGTGCCGCAGTGGATGCCGCTCTCCACGCGCGAGCAGGCGCAACTGGGAGCAGGACGCCGCATGCCGCGCATGGGTGAGTCCGCCTTTCTCGGCATCGCCGTCCGCGACGTGCAGCATAAGTTTCGCATCGAGATTGGCCCGCTGAGCGCGGAGGAGTACAACCGCTTTCTGCCGGGCGAAGCGTGGGTCACCGAGCTGCGCGACTGGGTGCGTCAGTACGCCGGAGTGGAGTTTGAATGGGAAACGCGGGTGATCCTGCGTGAAGATGCGGTGCAGGGCACCACGCTCGGCGGTGCCGGGCGATTAGGCTACAACACCTGGCTGGGCCTTCAGCCGCGGCCTGTCCCGCGTGGCGATCTGGTGTATTGCGCAGAGCGATAATTTTTCTAACGCATTGTTATCAATGGAACCGAACATGTCAGAAATAAGCCGTGCCGTGCTTTTCGGCAAACTGGATACGCTGTTATTTACCTCTCTGGAAAGCGCCACTGCGTTCTGCAAGCTGCGCGGCAACCCCTATGTTGAGCTGGTGCACTGGCTGCATCAGCTGATGCAGCAGCAGGATGGCGATCTGCAGCAGGTCATCCGCCACTTTGCCCTTGATGAACAGCAGCTGACGCGCGATATCGTTGCGGCGCTGGATGTCCTTCCGCGCGGGGCGAGTTCCGTTTCCGATCTCTCCGAGCATATCGACAGTGCCGTGGAGCGCGCATGGGTCTTTGGCTCACTGAAGTTTGGCGTCAGCCGCATTCGCGGCGGCCATTTGCTGATCGGCATGCTGAAAACCTGGAATCTGGCCAACGTGCTGAAAAGCATCTCGTCGCAGTTCACCCGCCTTAACGTCGAGGTGCTGATTGAGCAGTTCGACGCTATTTGCGCCAACAGCAAAGAGACGCAGCAGGCCGCTGCTGCCGTCGATGCACCGGCGGGTGCGGTACCGGCTGCGCAGGGGACGCTGGCCCAGTACGGCCAGGACCTGACCGCCCGCGCCCGCGACGGGAAGATTGACCCGGTTGTCGGGCGCGACGAGGAGATCCGCCAGATGGTCGATATCCTGATGCGTCGTCGCCAGAACAATCCGTTGCTGACCGGGGAAGCCGGGGTCGGGAAAACGGCGGTGGTGGAAGGCCTGGCGCTGCGAATCGCCGACGGCGACGTGCCGGAGCCGCTGCAGAACATTCAGCTGTGGCTGCTGGATATCGGCATGCTGCAGGCCGGTGCAGGCATGAAAGGCGAGTTTGAAGCCCGTCTGCAGGCGCTCATTAACGAAGTCCAGTCCAGCGCCACGCCGATTATTCTGTTTATCGATGAGATCCACACCCTGATTGGCGCAGGCGGCCAGCAAGGGACCGGCGATGCGGCGAACCTGCTGAAGCCAGCCCTGGCGCGCGGCCAGCTGCGCACCATCGGCGCCACCACCTGGGCAGAATACAAAAAGTACATTGAGAAAGACCCGGCGCTGACCCGTCGTTTCCAGACGGTGCAGGTCCACGAGCCGGACGAAGCGAAAGCCATTCTGATGCTGCGCAGCACCGTGTCGCCGCTGGAGACGCATCACCAGGTCCTGCTGCTCGACGAAGCGGTCAGCGCGGCGGTGAAGCTGTCTCATCGCTACATTCCGGCGCGTCAGCTGCCGGACAAAGCCGTGGCCCTGCTCGACACCGCCTGCGCCCGCGTCGCGGTCAGCCAGAGCGCGCCGCCGGCGCAGCTGGAAGATTGCCTGCGCCATATTGCCGCGCTGGACGTTGAAATTGAGATTGCCGAACGCGAAGCGCGCGTGGGGGCCGGTGATGCCGATCGCGTCTCGGCATTACGCGCCGAACGCGACGCGTATGAGACAAAACGCGAAGCCCTGTCCCGGCGCTGGGAAGAAGAGCGCAGTCTGGTGCAGGAGATTATCCGCCTGCGCGCCGCGCTGTTCGCGGCGGGCGAGGAAGATACCGCCGAGCTGCGCGGCCAGCTGGCGGAACAGCAGCTGGCGCTGAACGCCTTACAGGGTGATGAACCGCTGCTGTTTGCCGCGGTGGATGAAAACGTGGTCGCCGCGGTCGTCTCTGACTGGACCGGGATCCCGCTGGGCCGGATGGTGAAAAACGAGATCGACGCGGTACTCAACCTCGCCGACACGCTGAACCAGCGCGTTATCGGCCAGCGTCACGGTCTGGATCTGATTGCCCGCCGCGTGAAAACCTCGCGGGCGAAGCTGGACGACCCCAACAAACCGGTGGGCGTCTTTATGCTGTGCGGCCCGTCCGGGGTCGGTAAAACCGAAACCGCGCTGGCGCTCGCCGAATCCCTGTACGGCGGCGAGCAGAACGTCATCACCATCAACATGAGCGAGTTCCAGGAAGCGCACACCGTGTCCACCTTAAAAGGTGCGCCTCCGGGGTACGTAGGGTATGGTGAAGGCGGGGTATTAACCGAGGCCGTCCGCCGCCGTCCATACAGTGTCGTGCTGCTGGACGAAATTGAGAAAGCGCACCCGGACGTCCACGAAATCTTCTTCCAGGTCTTTGATAGAGGCTGGATGGAGGACGGCGAGGGGCGCCACATTGATTTCCGCAACACCATTATTATTCTGACGTCCAACGTCGGCACCGAGCTGATTAGCGCCATGTGCGCCGATCCGGAACTGGTGCCGGAGCCTGAGGCCTTAAGCGGTGCCCTGCGCCAGCCGCTGCTGGAGGTGTTCCCGCCAGCACTGCTGGGCCGTCTGCTGGTGGTGCCGTACTACCCGCTCAGCGACGAGATGCTGGGGCAGATTGTTCGCCTGCAACTCAGGCGCATTCAGCGTCGTCTGGAAGAGAATCACAGCATTATTTCTGAGTTTGACGACAGCGTGGTGGAACAGATTGTTCAGCGCTGTACCGAGGTGGAGTCGGGGGGACGCATGGTGGATGCTATTCTGACCAACACTCTGCTGCCCCAGATGAGCCAGATCTTACTTACCGCCAGCCGCAGCGACGAACAGTACCGACGTCTGCATGTCACCTGCGAGCAGGGCGAGTTTCACTGTCAGTTTGCCGCGTAATAATCATCAAGAGAACTGTAAAAGATGACGGATAATGATAACAATCGGACTGTCCCAAACGCGCTCCCGGTCGGGTACCGCTTCAACGAGTTTGAAATCAAAGAGGTGATCGGCGGCGGCGGGTTTGGCATTGTCTATCGCGCGTGGGATCACCAGCTCGAACGCACTATCGCTATCAAAGAATTTATGCCTTCCTCGCTCGCCGTACGCGGCGACGACATGACCCTGGTGCTGCGCAGCGAGCGCTTTGGCAAAGCGTTCTCCGCGGGCCTGAACAGCTTCATTCAGGAAGCGCGTCTGCTGGCGCGCTTTAACCACCCGAACCTGCTGCACGTCCTGCGCTTCTGGGTGCAAAACGACACGGCCTATATGGGGACGCTGTTTTACAGCGGCACCACGCTGTCACGCCTGCGTGAAGAAAAGCCGGAGCTGATCAACGAAGCCTGGATCCGCCGCACGCTGCCGATGCTGTTCGGTGCGATCAAGACCATCCACGACGAAGGCTACCTGCACCGCGACATCTCTCTGGATAACATCCAGATCCAGGATAACGGCCTGCCGGTGCTGCTCGATTTCGGCTCCGCGCGCCGCACGATTGGTAACCTCTCCGACGAAACGGAAACCATGCTGCGTCCGGGCTTTGCGCCGATTGAGCAGTACACCGACGACAACGAAAGCGAGCAGGGCCCGTGGACGGACATTTACGCCCTCGGCGCCGTGCTGCGTACCCTGATTGTGGGTTCTCCGCCGCCGGTCAGCGTGGTGCGCTCGATTCAGGATACCTGCAAACCGCTGGTGGAAATCATGCCGCAGGGCTATTCCATTCCGCTGCTGCAGGCCATTGACCGCGCGCTGGCGCTGCACATGGAGGACCGTCCGCAGTCCATCGACGAGTTTGCCGCGCTGATTGAGATGCCGGTCGCGGGTATCAACGATGTGCTGACCGCGAAAAAGCCCGGCACCATGCTGGTACCGGTGGAGGAAGAACAGCCGGCATCGCTGCTCGACTGGCGTCGCTACAGGATCCCGGGCATGGTTGCTGCAGGCGTGCTGGTCGGCGTTGTCGCTGGCGCGATGCTGTTCAGCGGCGGCAAAGATGCGCCAGAGCAGGCTGCGCAGGCACCGGCAGAGACGCGTCCAGCCGAAACCGCCGCGAACGCCCCAGACGAGAAGCCAGAAACGGCGAAGGTGAGCGAACCGGCGACGGCACAGCAGACGCCACCGCCTGCCGCGAGCCCTGTTGCGTTGGTCTATATCCGCATCCTCGACGGCGAAACGCTGAAAGTGAACGGCGAGCCAAAAGCGCTGCGCCCAGGAACCAACGGCTATGCATCGCTCAAGCTGCCGGCCGGTGAGGCGAAGATTGAACTGCAGGGCAACGGAAGAACGCGTGGCCAGACGCTGGATATCGGCAAGCCGGGTACCTGGCTGGTGAATCCGTAGAATGACGCTCAGTTACTGATGCGAACCTCTTTTCTGAATCGCATAAGCTAGATGGAATAAAGATTATGCTCAACCGAATTACCGTTCAGCTCCCGGTGGAGGGGCT
This sequence comes from Enterobacter sp. SGAir0187, assembly GCF_002952735.2. Taxonomy (NCBI): domain Bacteria; kingdom Pseudomonadati; phylum Pseudomonadota; class Gammaproteobacteria; order Enterobacterales; family Enterobacteriaceae; genus Enterobacter; species Enterobacter sp. SGAir0187. Next base: position 4,572,960 of record NZ_CP025034.2, read on the forward strand.
TCTGTTCTGGAAACTGACGGGCCGCGAGGCGATGTCCGAGTCGTTTGCGCTGACGCTGACCGTGCTCGGCACGGACGCACGCATTGACCGCAGTAAGCTGCTGGGCCAGCCGGTCACGGTGACTATCCCGACGCAGAACCTGCTGACGTCCCGCTATATTAACGGCAAGATTACCCGCGTGGCGGTGAGCGCCGTTGAGCTGACGGGCACCCGCTATGCGATGTACCAGCTTACGGTGGAGCCGGACCTGTGGCCGATGAAGCGCGACCGTAACCTGCGTATCTTCCAGGGGCAGACGGTGCCGCAGATTGTGAAAACCCTGCTGGGTGAGCATCAGGTCAACGTTGAGGACAAACTCACCGGCAGCTACCGGGTGTGGGACTACTGCGTGCAGTATCAGGAGTCGAGCCTGGACTTCATCAGCCGCCTGATGGAGCTGGAGGGGATTGCGTATCACTTCCGCCATGAGGCGGACAAGCACACCCTGGTGCTCACCGACGCCGCCACGCAGTACCAGCCGTTCAGTGGCTATGAGGTGATTCCTTACCATCAGACGCCGTCCGGCGGCAGTACGGACGAAGAGGGCATCAGCCAGTGGGCGCTGGAGGACAGCGTGACGCCGGGGATTTACAGCCTCGACGACTATGACTTCCGCAAGCCGAACGCGTGGCTGTTCCAGGCCCAGCAGAACCCGGCGTCGCCGACACCGGGCAGCATTGACGTGTACGACTGGCCGGGGCGCTTTGTGGACAAGGGGCACGGGGAGTTCTATGCCCGTATCCGTCAGGAGCGCTGGCAGGTGGAGCACCAGCAGATTCAGGCCACCGCCACGGCGGCGGGGATTGCGCCCGGACACACCTTCACCTTAACCAACGCGCCGTTCTTCAGCGACAACGGAGAGTATCTGGTCACTGCCGCGGGTTACCACCTCGAAGAGAACCGCTATGCCAGCGGCGAGGGGGAGACCATTCACCGCACCGATTTCACGGTCATTCCTGCGTCAGTGGCCTACCGTCCGGCGCAGTCCACGGCGTGGCCGCGCACCTACGGCCCGCAGACGGCGAAAGTGGTGGGGCCGAAGGGCGAGAGTATCTGGACGGACAAATACGGCCGGGTGAAGGTGAAGTTCCACTGGGACCGTCTGGCGAAGGGCGATGACACCAGCTCCTGCTGGGTGCGCGTGTCGAGCGCGTGGGCGGGTCAGGGCTACGGCGGGGTGCAAATCCCGCGCGTGGGCGATGAGGTGGTGGTGGACTTTATCAACGGCGACCCGGACCGTCCGATCATTACCGGTCGCGTGTACAACGACGCGAGCATGCCGCCGTGGGCGCTGCCGGCTGCGGCGACGCAGATGGGCTTTATGAGCCGCACGAAAGACGGTTCCGTGGACAACGCCAACGCCCTGCGCTTTGAGGATAAAGCGGGTGCAGAGCAGGTGTGGATCCAGGCCGAGCGCAACATGGACACCAGCGTTAAAAATGATGAAACGCACAGCGTCGGCGGTGAGCGCAGCCATTACGTGAAGAAAAATGAACTGCATCGCGTGGAAGCGAATCAGACTCAGGCCGTGAAAGGTGGCACCGAGATCCTTACGGGAAAAGGCAAGCTGGATGCGGCGGTGGAGCAGTATGTTATTGCTTCCGGGACGAAGCTGCGGCTGGTCTCCGGTGAGAGTGCCATTGAGCTGAATGCTAACGGCAAGATTAACCTCATCGGCAAAGAGTTTAACTTCTTCGTGGAAGGGGATGGGTATATCACCACGGGGGGTAAGCTGCATCTGAATACCTCTGGCACTAAGCCGGGCACAATGGCGCCGGGGGCAGGGCATAAAGGGGATATTGATGCGGCGGTGCAGGCGAAGTTTTCGCCGGAACAAAGCAAGAAAGGGGCAGTAGCGTCTCCTGTGCCATCACAGTCTGCAACGAAACCAGCACCTCAAGCCACAGTAAGTAATGCCACTTCAGCAACACCGACTCAAAGTGAGGACAAGTTTTCAAAGATCTCACCTATTATCTTCCAAAATGAAGGCGGATACGTTAATGACCCTAACGACGCTGGGGGTGCTACCAATAAAGGAATTGCGTGGAAAACATGGCAGAAATATGCCAAGGAAGATCTTGGTGTTGAACCCACATTGGATAACCTAAAAAATTTAACCAATGAACAAGCTGAGACAATTTACCGTAAACGTTACTGGGAGCCGTCTGGGTTTAACAATCTTAATGATCCTAAACTCGCATTAATGTCTTATGATTGGACCATAACCTCCGGCGGAGCCGGTAAACAAATCCAAAAATTGCTGAACAATGAGTTTGGCCAGCAGTTGATTGCAGATGGGAAAATAGGGCCTAAGACTATAGACGCAATGAACAGCGTAAGCGACTCAGCGAAGCTTACCTCCAGAATAGCGGACATTCGTAAAGAATATTATGAAAATCTTGTGGTAAATAACTCAAAAAATGCTAAGTTTTTGACAGGTTGGTTAAATCGAGTTGATCGGTGTGCACAGGTGGCTTTGTAATGAATATAAAATTAGTAATGCTATTAATGGTTGCAGGTTTTAATAGTGGTCATGTAATAGCTAAAGATTTGTTTTCTGGTCAGTGGAGCGGAGAACAAAAAAATGAGTCAACACTGACTTTACGATTAACTCAAGTTGGTCAAAATGTGAATGGTAGTTATTGTTATGTTACGCAAAACGGTAACCGCATTGACTGTCCCCCAGATGATGAGAATAATCTAAAGGGTGTTATTGCTGAAAATCGAGCAAATGTGGAATTTAACTCTTCATTTGGTGGTGAAAAGGGACATGCGAAACTGGAAGTTGTTGGTGATAAAATGATCTGGACTTTAATTACACCGCCACAGAAAGGTGAATATTATGCTCCGCAGAATTATAAACTAACAAAAGTGTTAAAGGCGCCGGTGTCCGAAAAAAGAATTTTTGAAACCGATAAATTCAATATTACTATAGTAAATAAATGTGGTTCGTTTGAAAGCGACTGCAATGATATGTTTTATCTTGGAATTAGAAAAAGTGACAATAGTACAATTTCTTTAAATGGGAAGACTTTAAACGATGCGACAGGAAAAGTAATTGGCTCCTTATTTAAAAATGGCGAAATTACCTATGCGGTTACCTATAACCCATTGAAATTGGTAGTCAGTAAGGGTGGTGATATTTTAGTTGATCAGTCAGGTCAATGGATTAATAAGTAGAATTTATTACTAAAGGGTCAGTGTTCTCTGGCCTTTATTTTTGCCTTCACTTTTCTTGATATTAATCATCCCGAGTTCACTTATGAAATACACCCTCCAGGAAGGTTCATTTTCCCTATTTCCTGCTGCCTGGCAGGATAACAGCATGAACATCATTCGCGATGACGAAAGCGGGCTGTCCGTGGTGGTCAGCCGCGGCGTGATCCCCGATGGCAGCGACTACGAACAAGAGTTTCACCGCCAGTGGGATGTGCTGCGTCCTCAGATGGGTGAGATTGCCCAGAGCGAGTTCCAGCAGGTGAAAGCCGGGCCAGATGGAAACATTAACGGGCTGGAAGTTGAAACCACGTTTGACCGTAACGGGCAACGCCTGTGGCAAAAACAGCTGGCCGTGCAGACGCCGGGCAAACCGGTATTGATGATTTTTACCCTCTCGGCACTCAGAGCCTTTACCGAAGAAGACGAGGTGCGCTGGAGCGCGCTTAAGCAGAGTCTGACGCTAAACGACAACCGGAATGTGTAAGGCATGGGCGATAACAACGCGGCCCGTAAGGGCGATGAGATTATTCACTCCAGCATTTTTGCTGATATCACAAGCATTGTGGCGGAAGGTGCCGCCTATGCGGTGATCGGCGCGGCGGTAGGCGCAGCAGCAACCGTAGCGGCGCCATTACTGGGGGCGGGGGCAGCAGCAGCAGGCGTGGCCGCAATTGGATCCAGTTGTCTCTTAAGCGGCATCATTGGCGGCGTGCTGGCGAACGTCGCGGGGATCACGGACGATATCAGCAACGCTGCTGAGGGGTTAGGCAATGCGCTCTTCCCGCCGTCGCCTGCGGGTAAAATTACCACCGGTTCGAACAACGTACTGACCAACGCAATCCCCGCCGCACGCGCGGCAGGCACGCTGACGCCCGCCGATACACCGTCCCCTGAGCCGCAGTCGCCGGGCAGCTTTGCCGATTACGCGGGCATGCTGCTTTCCGCCGCCGGACAGTTTGGCAGCGAAATGTGGCAGCCGAGTGTCGCCTCTGCCGCCGCGGGGACCTCGCCGCTGGAAGAGGATAAGGTGGCGTGTGAAAAGCACTCCGGGCCCCAGTATCTGGCGGAAGGCTCCAAAAGCGTCTTCATCAACGGCCAGCCTGCGGTGCGCGCGAAAGATCGCACCACCTGCGAAGGCACCGTTTCCGACGACGTCTCCCCGAACGTGATCATCGGCGGCGACACGCTCACGGTCCGTGACATCAAAAGCGGTAAAACGCCGGGTCTGGCGCTGGGGATGATTGCGCTCTCCCTGCTGCGCGGGCGTCCGGGCAAGATCCTGAAAAACATGCCCTGCGCGCTGGCCGCGGCCGGCGGCGGGATGCTGGCGGATATGGCGGTCAACGCCGTGTTTGGCTCCTCGCACCCGGTCCACGCCGCCACTGGCGTGAAGGTGCTGAACGACGACGATGAGCTCGACTTCTCGCTGCCGGGGCGCTTCCCGCTTCGCTGGCAGCGCAGCTACAACAGCCTGACCACCCGCGAAGGGCTGTTTGGTCTGGGCTGGGCAACGATCTTTGACAGCTATCTGGCGCTGGAAGATAACCATGCGACCTGGTTCGATGAAACCGGGCGCGAGCTGAGCTTTGAACTGCCGCCTGTCGACCGCGCGTTTTACAGCATCAGCGAAGGCATCATTATCCGCCGCAATGAGAGCGGCGACGTGGCGATTGCTGACGATGACGGCGCGGTGTGGCGTCTGTACAAACCGACCCGCGTGAATCCTTCTATCCTGCGTCTGGCCTCCCTTAGCGATGAATACGGCAACGCGCTGCTGACGGCGTGGGACGAGCACGGCAGGCTGATTGGTATCCATGATGAGCCGCGGGCCATCGACGTCACCCTGCGCTATGAAGATGAGCGCTTCCCGCTGCGCGTGACCGCAGCCAGCCATTTCGACGGCAACCAAACCTGGCCGCTGATGCAGTGGTGCTACGATGCGCGCGGCCAGTTGGCGAGCGCGACGGATGCCTCCGGCGTGGTGACGCGTGAATACCGTTACAACGACCACGGCCTGATGGTCTGGCACCGGATGCCGGGTGGGCTGGAGAGCGAATACCGTTGGCAAAAATTCGACCACTGGCGCGTGGTGGAAAACCGCACCAGCACCGGCGACGGCTGCCGCTTTAGCTATGATTTAGCCGCCGGGCTGACGACCGTCGAGCACTACGATGGTCAGACGCGCCGCCACTACTGGAACGCGCAGAATCTGATTGTGCGCTACGTCGACGAGCGCGGTGAAAACTGGCGCTACGAGTGGGATGATAACGAGCTTCTGACGCGTCGCATCGATCCGCTCGGCAACGCCGTCACCTTCGTCTACGACGAGATGGGCAACCGGGTGCAGGAGACCGATGCCGACGGCAATACTCGCACCACCACCTGGCTGGAGCACCGCGCGCTTCCTGCGGCCATTATTGAAGCCGACGGCAGCGCCACCCGGTTCTGGTACGACGAACATCACGGGCTCAAGCGCGTGGTGGATCCGATGGGGCAGACGACGCAGCTGCGCCGGGACGCGTTCGGTCAGGTCGTGGAAGAGGTCGATGCCGCTGGCAACAGCCGCTACCAGGAGTACAACGAGGCCGGGCAGATTGTCCGTTCGACGGACTGTTCCGGGCGTATTACCCGCTATCGCTATCACCCGCTGGGCTGGCTGGTGGCTGAGACTGGCGCCGACGGTGAAGAGACGCGCTACCGCTACGACGCCGCAGGGCGCCCGGTGCAGCTCGATCGCCCGGAAGGCTGGACGGAATCGCTCAAATGGAACGAACGCGGTCTGCCGGTGAAGCATGCTGGCGCTGATGGTAAAGAAAGCGAGTTCAGATACGATGAGGCGGGGCGCTTAACCGCCACCCGTAATACGCAGGGTGAAGAGGTGCGCCGCCGCTGGGACAGTCGCGGGCGTCTGATTGCTCTTGAAAACGAGAACGGCGAAGCGTATCAGTTCCGCTGGGGGCCAGACTCGCTGCTGCTGGAAGAGGTGGGGCTCGATGGCGTAGCCTCGCAGTATCGCTATGATGCCTGCGGGCGCACGATTGCGCGCACCTTTGCCGCCGGTCATCCTGAGGCTATCACCCACGCCTTCGCCTGGAGCGCGAGCGGCCAGCTGGTTGCCCGCACCACGCCGGAAGGACAGACCCGCTACCATTACACGCCGTCCGGGCTATTAAGCCGGATTGGTCTGCATCCTGCGCTTTCAGCCGACGCGTGGACCACCGAGGCAGAGCAGGAGCTTGCCTTTGAGTATGACGCGCTCGGTCGCGTGACGCGCGAAGCGGGCGAGCACGGTGAGCTGGCGTGGGAGTATGACGCGCTGGGCAACCGCACCTCCGTCACGCTGCCCGATGGCCGCGAGCTGAAGCAGTTCTACTACGGCAGCGGGCATCTGCTTAGCATTGCTCTCGACAAGCTGTCGGTCTCCGATTTTACTCGCGACGAACTCCACCGTGAGACCAGCCGCACCCAGGGGCTGTTGACCACCCGCAGCGAGTACGACCGCCTCGGTCGACTGCACCGCCGGGACGTCTTTACCGGCAATGCCCAGCGCCCGTCGCCGCGCCGCTGGTCCCGCCGCTGGGATTACGACTACCGCAATAATCTGGTGCGCGAAGAGCGGGACGATAATCCGTTCAGCTGGTACCGCTGGCAGTACGACAGCGCCGGGCGCCTGCTGGTTCAGGACGGCACGCTGCCTGGCCAGGAGCAGTGGCGCTGGGATGCTGCCGGTAACCCGCTCGAAGGATCTGCTGAGAAGGTCACACACAACCGCCTGACGCAGCTGAACGGCATTCGCTGGCGTTATGACATCCACGGCCGCACCGTGGAGAAGGATAACGGCCAGACCCGCTGGCACTACCGCTACGACGGCGAACATCGCCTGACGGAAGTCATCAGCCAGCCGCGGGATCGCAACAAGCCGCAGACGCAGGTCAGCTTCCGCTACGATCCGCTCGGTCGCCGCATCAGCAAAACGCGCCGCCAGATGCTGGGCGGACAGCCAACCGGTAAGCCGGTTACCACCCGGTTTGTCTGGGAAGGGTTCCGGCTGCTGCAGGAAGTGCACGGGGATGTGCCGCTGACCTACGTTTACAGCGATCAGGAGAGCTACGATCCGCTGGCGCGTATTGACGGCGTTGATGACCCGGAAATCTTCTGGTTCCACTGCCAGCCCAACGGCACGCCGGAGCGGATGACGGATATCGAAGGACAGGTACGCTGGGAAGGTGTGAACAGCGCCTGGGGCAAGCTGCTGCGGGAAAGCGAGACGCAGATATCAGGATATTCTCAGAACCTGCGCATGCAGGGGCAATACCTGGACCGTGAGACAGGGCTGCACTACAATCTGTTCCGGTATTACGACCCGGATTGCGGAAGGTTTACGCAGCAGGACCCGATAGGGCTGGCGGGGGGGATAAGCCTTTACCAGTATGCGCCGAATGCGCTGGGGTGGGTGGATCCGTGGGGGTTGAGTAGGTGTTCTGGAGGTACCCGCTTAACTGTCAATAAACCGAAGATTTTAAGCAGCACAAAGCTGTCATCAACTGAGAGAAAATTCCTCGAAAGACAGTTTATGAAAAAAATGAATGCTTTAAACCGAGCGGCTCAAAGAGGAGAGTTAGTTTGGTCTCCTGGCACCCATGAGGTTAGGATTTCATCTTTGCAAAGTTCTTACAGGCAGGCTGTTTCTGCACGTTTTGAAAAAATGTTTGGTTCAGCACCTGATCTAAGTAAGTTAAACGCTGATCATCCTGTTGATTTAATTGTTGGAGGTTCGCCTACACAAAGATTACAAATGCTGAATGAAACTATTAATAAAAGTGTAGGTAGTTCTTTGAAAAATGCAGGCAGAAAGGCGGGGCTTCAGCCCGGAGATGCCATCAGTGAAATAATATTTCAATAGGGGGTAAAATGAATAAATCTATTAATATACAGACGGATACTGCCACATTAGTGATTTATGATTTGATGTCATTAAAGCATAGGATTAATGATGATGCAGATTGGTGGAGTCTTCCAGAAGATGAAGTTGAAGAAATAAATAAAGGGAATGTATTATTTCTCAATCTTGGAGATGATGGTAACTATAAAGTTGATATTAAAAGTGACATTGGTGAATATACCGGATCGTTATTTTTAAACGTACCTACTGGAAAGGTTTTCATAGGGGCGGGAGAGGATGTCACTGGAGGAGATCTGGAGCCAGATGATTCAGATGCTATTTCAGGCGAGTTTATTACTTTAGAACCAGGTAGTTACGAGGTTAAATATAAAAAGCATGGTTCAGATGTGCTAATTTCCTTTACAAAAGCAACGTTTACTGAAAACTCATTAGAAGAGGGTGTTTACCTCTGAATGAAAATCCACGCCCTGGCGTGGATTTTTTCATCCAAAAAAATGTTAAATAATTAATTAGTTCACTACGTGGCCATTTTTAACACTATTCTTTTTTCCTTCTGAACGCATCTTGCTTGCTTTTTTCGCGCCTTGCTTACCCTTGTGTTCAATAAGCTGTCAGTATACTCGCGACGAACAACTCTACCCTGAGTAAAGCCCCCAGTGGCGGCTGATCCCCGTAGCGAGTAAGACCGCCTTGGGCGATGGCATCGCCGGGACGTCTTTACCTGCAATGTCAGAAATTTATGGGAAGACCCCCGGGAAAAAACAGTAAAACTTGACGTGAAGTAATTGCACGAATGCGAGGAGAAAGACGTATTCATGGTACGGGCGATAGGATGCAATTTAAAAGCTCAACTGATGGTAAATGGTACCGTATTCAGGATGCGGACATGGCTCATTTAAAAGATGCAGTTAAATACTGGAATCAGAAGGGTGGCTACTATGGTCCTAAATCTCGTGAGGTCAGAGCCTTTATGAGAGATTCCAGGAAGTATGAGCTTGAATATTATGGCACAATCGGTCTCAGGGAGCAGTGCTACCGGATAGATATAAAGATTCCCTTGATTTTATTGGCCCAAAGGAAAAGTCCCAATATTTCCAATGAAGGAGCATTGTTCCATGAAAGATCTTGAAGACCCAAAAATTGAATCCAAAATTAACTCCTTTGTTGAAAAAGGAAATGAGTTTCACGATGAAAAAAAATACGCCGAGGCTTTAGAGCAATACCAAAAAGCTTGGAAAGCTCTCCCTGAGCCAAAGCTTGAATGGGAGCTCGCCAACTGGATCTCTGCATGCATGTACAGCGCATATTTTGATCTTGCCGATTACGCTGAGGCAAAGAAATGGGGAGAGACGACATTACGGACACGTGGATCGGATATAGACACTGCACCGTTAATCGACCTGGGTATGGTCTGTTACGAGCTGAATCAATTCGATGAAGCGTACAAATATTTTAACGATGCTTATAACTACGGCAAAGAGCGTGCGTTTCAGGATAGACCTAAAAAATATCTTGAGTTCTATCTACGCAAGAGGGCTTAAGTTCGTTAACTTAAAAAAAATCCACGCCAAAGCGTGGATTTTTTTCATTCAAAACAAATCAAACGTTAAACAAGAAGTTCATCACGTCGCCATCTTTAACGATGTAATCTTTCCCTTCCGCACGCATCTTGCCTGCTTCTTTCGCGCCTTGCTCACCCTTGTAGGTGATAAAGTCTTCAAACGCGATAGTCTGCGCACGAATGAAGCCCTTTTCGAAGTCGGTGTGGATCTTACCGGCCGCCTGAGGCGCAGTCGCACCCACAGGAATCGTCCACGCACGCACTTCTTTCACGCCAGCGGTGAAGTAGGTCTGCAGGTTCAGCAGCTCATAGCCTGCACGAATTACGCGGTTCAGGCCCGGCTCTTCCAGACCCAGCTCGGCCATGAACTCTTCACGGTCGGCGTCGTCCAGCTCAGCGATGTCGGATTCAACGGCCGCGCAGACGGCAACAACCACAGAACCTTCCGCCGCGGCGATTTCACGCACTTTGTCCAGGTACGGGTTGTTCTCGAAACCGTCTTCGTTAACGTTGGCGATGTACATGGTCGGCTTCAGGGTCAGGAAGCTCAGGTATTTGATCGCCGCTTTGTCTTCGTCAGTCAGGTTTTTCAGCGCGCGCAGCATGCCGGCGTTTTCCAGCTGTGGCAGACATTTTTCCAGCGCAGCCAGTTCCGCTTTCGCGTCTTTGTCGCCGCCTTTGGCTTTCTTCTGCACGCGGTGAATCGCACGTTCGCAGGTGTCGAGGTCAGAGAGCGCCAGCTCGGTGTTGATGACGTCGATGTCGTCAGCCGGATCCACTTTGTTGTTAACGTGGATGATGTTGTCGTTCTCGAAGCAGCGCACAACGTGGCCGATCGCTTCGGTTTCACGAATGTTGGTCAGGAACTGGTTACCCAGACCTTCGCCTTTGGATGCGCCTTTTACCAGGCCCGCGATGTCCACGAACTCCATGGTGGTGGGCAGAATGCGCTGCGGCTTAACGATTTCCGCGAGCTGGTCCAGACGCGGATCAGGCATTGGCACAACGCCGGTATTAGGTTCGATGGTACAGAACGGGAAGTTCGCCGCTTCGATACCCGCTTTGGTAAGCGCGTTAAACAGGGTGGATTTGCCCACGTTTGGCAGACCGACGATACCGCATTTGAATCCCATTTCTAAATCACCTTAATATCTTGATAATCAATCCGTTAACGATAACCGATTGATGAAAAGTAAATAACTACGCCTATTATACACGTAACCCGCATGACGCGCGGTAAAAAAGCCGTATCGGGCGGATTATTGCGCTTTAAAAGCGTGCAAGCGGTTTGTTGCCTTGGTTAAGCCGTCTTTAAGCCAAATTTCCGTGCAGCGTGCCGCTTCGTCTACCGCCTCGTCAATCAGTTTCTGCTCAGAAACCGGTGGCTTACCGAGCACGAAACCGACAACTTTGTTTTTATCGCCCGGATGGCCGATTCCGACGCGCAAACGGTGGAAATTCGGGTTATTGCCCAGCTTGCTGATGATGTCTTTAAGACCGTTGTGACCACCGTGCCCGCCGCCCAGCTTGAATTTAGCCACGCCAGGGGGAAGATCCAGCTCATCGTGGGCCACCAGAATTTCATCCGGATTGATGCGATAAAACGTTGCCATCGCCGCCACGGCTTTACCGCTCAGGTTCATAAAGGTGGTTGGCACCAGTAAACGAACATCCGCGCCTGCAAGGTTGATACGTGAGGTATACCCGAAGAATTTAGGTTCTTCACGCAGGGGAGCACGTAACCGCTCGGCCAGCAGATCGACGTACCATGCCCCGGCGTTATGGCGGGTAGCCGCATATTCTGCGCCCGGGTTGGCGAGGCCGACAATCAGTTTAATCGTCACGATTCAATTCCTAATGGGTTCCAGATCTGGCGCGTAGTTTACTGTCTGGCGCGCCGCTTGACAAAATTCTGCGATCTTCTCAGCGAAATACGAATAATTTCTGTTTTGAACAATTAGAATTTCAAGCTGTTCAAAGCCTTATTTGTAAACTTTTGTTTGTGACTTATCTGTAATTGTGATCATTCACGCAACTCATAAAAGGGGCGTTGTCTATACTTTACACACAAGGATTAGGGGCTTTTCCCCTGACAACCCAAAGTTCCGGAGGTGACATATGAAACGCAAAAACGCTTCGATGCTCGGTAACGTGCTAATGGGGTTGGGACTGTTCGTGATGGTAGTCGGCGTAGGTTATTCCATTTTAAACCAACTGCCGCAGCTTGATCTCCCACAATACTTCGCGCATGGCGCGGTATTGAGCATCTTCCTCGGTGCAGTATTGTGGCTCGCCGGGGCGCGCGTAAGCGGACATGAGGAAGTCTGCGATAAATACTGGTGGGTGCGCCACTACGACAAACGCTGTCGTCGTGACCAGCATAAGCACAGCTAGTGCCTGATTAAGAACATCGAAACGACTCCATCCGGAGTCGTTTTTTTGCATAGCATATTGACCCTCACGTAACGTAAGGCTCCAGAGTGGTGGTACTGGCAAAGTAAAAAGGAGCAGTTATGTTGATTCAGGTGGGTGAGCTGGCGAAACGAGCCGGTATCACCGTGCGGACATTGCATCACTACGAGCAAACAGGGCTGTTGCTGCCTTCTGCCAGAAGCGCGGCAGGTTACCGGCTTTACAACCTGGCGGATGTCCAGCGTCTGCACATGATCCAGGCGCTGGCAAAAGCGGGGCTGGAACTTGCCGAAATCAGGGATTTTCTGGAACAGGAGTCGCTGTCGTTAACCGAGTTACTCGATGCGCAAATCACGCTGCTGGATAAACAGCTGCGCAGCATACATACGCTGCGCGACCGGCTGGTGGAACTGCGTACCGGGCTGCTCGACGATGCGACGCCAGATCTGGAATCCTGGCTACAGACTCTGGAGTTGATGAATATGTACGATCGCTGGTTTAGCAAAGAAGAGTTACAGCAGCTGCCGTTCGCGGTGCAGAAGGATGCGCTGGCGGCTATCTGGTCAGGACTGGTTGCAGAGGCCAACACGCTGCTGGAGCACCATATATCCGTTACGGACGCGCGGGCGATGGACCTGGCGACGCGCTGGATGGAACGCCTGGAGCAGGACACGGCGGGCAAGCCGGAGTTTCTCACCCGGCTGAACGAGATGCACAGCGTTGAAACGCAGATGCAGGTGCAGACAGGCATCACGCCGGAGATGACGGATTACATCACGCGCGCATTTGCTGAGTCTAAGCTCAGCATATGGGAGAACTATCTCACTGCCGAAGAGATGGCCTTTACCCGGGCACACTACTTTGACCGCATGATGGAGTGGCCGCCGCTGGTGGCAAAACTGCATCAGGCGCAGCGGGAAAATCTCGATCCTGCCTCGGAGGAGGCGCAAAAGCTGGCTGAAAACTGGCTGGCGTTATTCCAGTCCTATGCAGGCACCAGCCCGGAGACCCAGCAAAAGTTTCGCACGGCCATGCAGCAGGAGCCGCATCTGATGAAGGGAACCTGGATGACGCCTGCCGTGCTTGCATGGCTCCAGCAGGCGATCGGGGTGATGATGCAGAGACGTTTCTCTGCATCAGGTAACTCACAGATCCGCTAACGCGGCTTCACGGTTAGGATAAAAGGCAAGGCGGCCAGGGATCGGCTGCACGCCCGCACGCGCCATGGTGCGCAGGGGCTGGAATTCGAGGTTACTCACCCGCAGTTCACAGCCTTCCGGCAGACGCGCAACAAAGCGCTGGAAGGCATCCAGCCCGCCAGCATCCAGCACCGGTACGGCATCCCATTTTAATACCACAACCCGTTTGCCCGCGATGCGGGATTCCAGATCGCTGAACAGACCTTCCGCAGCGGCGAAGAATAGCGGGCCAATCACGCGCAGCACCAGCACATCGTCAGGCACCTCTACGTTGACCGGGGAGAGGCGCGTCATCTGCGCGATACGGCGCATAAACAGCAGGGACGCGAGCACGATCCCGACGCTGATGGCGATAACCATATCGAACAGCACGGTCAGCGACATGCAGATTAGCATCACGATGATGTCGTCTTTCGGCGCGCGACGCAGCAGGTTCACCACCTTGTGCGCCTCACTCATGTTCCAGGCCACCATCAGCAGCAGGGCGGCCATGGCGGAAAGCGGCAGCCAGGAGAGTAGCGGGGCAAGGATCAGCAGCGCCAGAATCACCAGCAGGGAGTGGATAACCGCTGAAACGGGGGAGGTCGCACCTGCGCGCACGTTTGCCGCAGAACGGGCGATGGCTGCCGTTGCGGTAATACCGCCAAAGAACGGCGCGACGAGGTTGCCTAACCCCTGACCAACCAGTTCGCTGTTGGCTTTGTGCTTGGTGCCGGTCATGCCGTCCAGAACGACGGCGCAGAGCAGGGATTCAATCGCCCCCAGCATCGCCATCGAGAACGCGGCGGGAAGCAGGGCGCGCAGGGAATCCCAGCTTAGGGTGAAGCTGGAGCCGGGCATATCCCACGGCAACACCAGCTGCGGCAACAGCTGCGGAATGCCGCTGCCCTGTGAACCGTCCGCCAGAACATAGTGGAACTGTGAGCCGATAGTCGCGACATGACCACCGAACATATTGACGATAGCCATCACCGCGCAGCCCAGCAGCAGCGCGGGCAGGTGGCCCGGCAGACGGATCCCCAGACGAGGCCAGACGATCAGCGTGCCCAGCGTCACCATCCCGATGGCGGCGTCGCCGAGGTTCGCAGTCGGCAGCGCCATAAACAGCGCGCCCACTTTCTGCAGATAGTGTTCAGGGACGTGAGCCATTTGCAGGCCGAGGAAATCCTTTATCTGCATGGTTCCGATGGTGATCCCAATCCCCGAGGTGAACCCCAGCGTGACGGAAAGGGGGATGTACTCAATCAGCCGCCCAAAGCGGGCCAGGCCAAACAGAATCAAAAAGACGCCGGACATCAGGGTGGCGACCAGCAGGCCTGCCAGACCAAACTGCTGCGAAACAGGGTAGAGGATCACCACAAAGGCGGCGGTCGGGCCGGAGACGCTGAAGCGCGAGCCGCCGGTCAGGGCAATGACGATCCCGGCCACGGCTGAGGTATACAGACCGTACTGTGGCGCAACGCCGCTGCCAATGGCCAGCGCCATCGCCAGCGGGATGGCGATAATGCCGACGGTGATCCCGGCAATCAGGTCACGCACAAAGCGTGAGGAGGTGTACTTCTCTTTCCAGCAGGCGTCGATGAGGGCGCGAAAGGGCAGAACATGTGAGGAGGCTACGTTTTTCACAATTATCTATCATCCGTATGCGCATCATCTGTCATATCAATGGCAGGTGAAGGAGGCATTAATCATACAAATAAAACCCAGAGACAAAAAAACCCGCCGCAGCGGGTTTTTCGGCCGTGCTCGATCAGTGTTCGAACATTGCAGAGATGGATTCTTCGTTGCTGATACGACGAATCGCTTCGGCCAGCATCCCGGACAGGGTCAGGGTACGCACGTTTGGCAGTGCCTTGATCTCGTCGCTCAGTGGGATGGTATCGCATACTACAACTTCGTCAATGACGGAGTTGCGCAGGTTGTTTACGGCATTACCGGAGAAGATCGGGTGAGTGGCGTAAGCGAATACGCGCTTGGCACCGCGCTCTTTCAGCGCTTCAGCCGCTTTACACAGCGTACCGCCGGTATCGATCATGTCGTCAACCAGCACGCAGTCGCGGCCAGCCACGTCACCGATGATGTGCATCACCTGAGAAACGTTAGCGCGCGGACGACGTTTGTCGATGATCGCCATGTCGGTATCGTTCAGCAGCTTAGCGATAGCACGGGCACGTACCACGCCGCCGATGTCCGGAGAAACCACGATTGGGTTATCCAGGTTCAGCTGCAGCATGTCTTCCAGCAGGATTGGGCTGCCGAATACGTTATCAACCGGGACGTCGAAGAAGCCCTGGATCTGCTCTGCGTGCAGGTCAACGGTCAGTACGCGGTCAACGCCAACGCTGGACAGGAAGTCAGCGACAACTTTCGCGGTAATTGGCACACGCGCGGAACGGACGCGACGGTCCTGGCGGGCATAGCCGAAGTAAGGGATTACAGCAGTGATACGGCCTGCGGAAGCGCGACGCAGGGCGTCGACCATAACAACCAGTTCCATCAGGTTGTCGTTCGTTGGAGCACAGGTGGACTGGATGATGAAAATATCACCACCGCGTACATTTTCGTTGATTTGTACGCTGACTTCGCCGTCGCTAAAGCGACCTACGGCGGCGTCGCCGAGGGAAGTGTACAGGCGGTTGGCAATACGTTGTGCTAGTTCCGGGGTGGCGTTACCAGCAAAAAGCTTCATATCAGGCACGAGAAGAACCTCAGGCATGCGTCCAGTGGTGGATAGCGTTCGCCGCAAACTGTGCGGGTCAGGCGAAGGCTATCCAGGCGGTGTATTAAAGAGCGCGATGCAACGTCTGGAACAGGGTGACGTTGTCACCGAAACTCAGTCTGCGCCAGAATGGCCTGCTGTAGGGGGGAAATGTTCATCCCACGCGCTACAAAACCATGCAGCCAAACCGGCGCTTGCTCAAGCACCTGACGAGCGGCGGATTCGGTGTCAAATTCAGCAAAGACACAGGCCCCTGTACCAGTCAGGCGCGACGGCGCGTATTCTAACAGCCAGGAAAGCACCGCATCAACCTCGCGAAAACGTTTTCTTGCGATATCCTCGCAATCGTTGCTGAATTCACAATTTAATAACGTTTCTATTGACCGAATCGGGGTATTTCTTTTCAGGTCAGGATCTTTAAAGATGACCGGGGTCGGAATGCTCACGCCGGGGTGAGCAACCAGATACCATTTTTCCGGCGGGTTGACCGGGGAGAGGATTTCTCCCACGCCCTCGGCAAAGGCCGCATGACCGCGAACAAACACCGGAACATCCGCGCCCAGCGTCAAGCCCAGGCCTGCCAGTTCGTCCTGCGACAGCCCGCAGCCCCAGAGGTGGTTCAGGGCAACCAGCACCGTGGCGGCGTTAGATGAGCCACCGCCCAGACCGCCGCCCATCGGCAGACGTTTCTCGATACGAATATCCGCACCGCTTCTCGCAGGCAGACGACCTGATTCCGCTGCGGCGTTCATCAGCAGACGCGCGGCGCGCACAATCAGGTTGTCCTCATGCGCCACGCCATCGACCGGCGTCAGGAGACAAATCTGCCCGTCCTGGCGCAGTTCAATGGAGATCGTATCGCCATAGTCAATAAACTGAAACAGCGTCTGCAGGGTGTGATAGCCGTCAGCGCGCTGGCCGGTAATGTATAAAAACAGATTCAGTTTTGCCGGAGAGGGCCAGTGGGTCATCATTTAACGATCCAGTTGTCCATTTTCAGCTTGATGCGCTGGCTGCCCTGGGTCATTTCCATATTCGATGGCAGCGACGGTTTACTCTTGCTGTCATAGTCGCTGTACACCACTTTCCAGGTTTTGCCGTTCTGGGTGTAGTTCACCTGGCTCAGACGATATTGATCATCCAGGGTGTAGTCGGTGGCGTCACCCGGCAGGCCGAGGATCCACTGGCGCAGGCTGTTGAGCGGGATAGGCATTCCGGTCAGCTTGCCAATCATCTCTTCGGCATCGGTTGCGGTGTAGTGCTGGCCTTTGTTATCGGTGATCTGCGCTTCGCCCGGTTTCGCGATAAGCTCCAGCTCGGTACTGCCCAGCGGGTTCAGCAGCAGCAGGCGATAGTTGTCCTGACCCGTTTGTTGCCAGAAGAAGCGTGCATACACTTTTTGCTCATCCGAGAGATAGGCGAAGGCGCCGCGGGTCTGGTACTGGTTCAAATTACGGACGTCCTGCTGGTGCTGACGCCACTGTGGCGAGTCAGGGCTTTTGCCCGGGCCTTTTGGTTGAGTGACGGTACACGCGGTCAGAACCAGTGCCGCCAGGGGCAGCAGGCGAATCAGTCGGGTCATAATGAGGACAAATCCTTGAGATACGTTGCAGTTATAACTGTTAATGCTAGCGTCGAAGGGGGCTACCGTCTACGTTCAAATTATCTCAAAGCGTTGTATCTACCCTAAATAATTCAAGCTGTATGAAGGCGGCAAGAGAGTGAATCCCCAGGAGCATAGATAACTATGTGATTGGGGTGAACGAGCGCAGCCAACGCGCATGCAGCTTGAAGTATGACGGGTATAACCTATTACTCCGAAAGGGGGCTGTCTCTTTTATTGATCTCGCGCATCCTGTATGATGCGTTCTGCTAACCTTATTAACGCTGGTACTACTCCCGCTCAACATGACCCTATTAGCACTCGGTATCAACCACAAAACAGCCCCGGTTTCGCTGCGAGAACGCGTAACGTTTTCGCCAGATACGCTCGACCTGGCGCTGGACAGCCTGCTTGCACAGCCGATGGTGCAGGGTGGCGTGGTGCTCTCGACGTGCAACCGTACCGAGCTCTATTTAAGCGTGGAAGAGCAGGATAACCTGCACGAAGCGCTGATCCGCTGGTTATGCGACTACCACAATCTCAATGAAGACGAGCTGCGCAACAGCCTGTACTGGCATCAGGACAACGATGCCGTCAGCCATCTGATGCGCGTGGCCAGCGGGCTGGATTCGCTGGTGCTCGGCGAGCCGCAAATTCTGGGTCAGGTGAAAAAAGCCTTTGCGGATTCGCAAAAAGGGCATCTGAAGGCCAGCGAGCTGGAGCGCATGTTCCAGAAGTCATTCTCCGTGGCGAAGCGTGTGCGAACCGAAACCGACATTGGTGCCAGTGCGGTTTCCGTTGCTTTCGCGGCCTGCACCCTTGCGCGCCAAATCTTTGAATCCCTCTCCACCGTCACCGTGATGCTGGTGGGCGCGGGCGAAACCATCGAACTTGTGGCGCGCCATCTGCGCGAGCATAAAGTGAAAAAGATGATTATCGCTAACCGCACTCGCGAACGCGCGCAGGTGCTGGCGGATGAAGTGGGGGCAGAGGTGGTTGCCCTGAGCGACATCGATGAACGTCTGAAAGAGGCGGACATTATTATCAGCTCGACCGCCAGCCCGCTGCCGATTATCGGCAAAGGGATGGTGGAGCGTGCGCTGAAGTCCCGCCGTAATCAGCCTATGCTGCTGGTGGATATCGCCGTCCCGCGCGATGTTGAGCCAGAAGTGGGCAAGGTGGCTAACGCCTATCTTTACAGCGTGGATGACCTGCAAAGCATCATTTCGCACAACCTCGCCCAGCGTAAAGCGGCGGCGGTGCAGGCGGAAACCATTGTTGAGCAGGAAACCAGTGAGTTTATGGCCTGGCTGCGCGCGCAAAGCGTCAGTGAGACCATCCGCGAGTACCGCGGGCAGGCGGAGCAGGTGCGTGATGACCTGACTGCCAAAGCGTTAGCGGCCCTGGAGCAGGGCGGCGACGCGCAGGCTATTATGCAGGATCTGGCGTGGAAACTGACCAACCGCCTGATCCATGCGCCAACCAAATCTCTTCAGCAGGCAGCCCGTGACGGGGATGATGAACGCCTGACTATTCTGCGCAACAGCCTCGGGCTGGAATAGCGCCCTATACCCATTTTCTAAGACAAGGTGCACTTACGCCTATGAAGCCTTCTATCGTCGCTAAACTGGAAGCTCTGCACGAGCGCCATGAAGAAGTCCAGGCGCTGCTCGGCGATGCCGGGACCATTGCGGACCAGGAGCGTTTTCGCGCGCTCTCACGTGAATACGCGCAGTTAAGTGATGTTTCTAAATGCTTTACCGACTGGCGACAGGTTCAGGAAGATATCGAAACCGCGCAGATGATGCTCGACGATCCTGAAATGCGCGAGATGGCGCAGGAAGAGCTGCAGGATGCGAAAGCGCGTTCTGAGGAGATGGAGCAGCAGCTTCAGGTGCTGCTGCTGCCAAAAGATCCGGACGACGAGCGTAACGCGTTCGTGGAAGTCCGCGCCGGAACCGGCGGTGACGAAGCGGCACTGTTTGCCGGGGATCTGTTCCGCATGTACAGCCGCTACGCCGAGTCGCGTCGCTGGCGCGTGGAGATCATGAGCGCCAACGAAGGCGAACACGGTGGCTACAAAGAGGTTATCGCCAAGATCAGCGGCGACGGCGTATACGGTCGTCTCAAGTTTGAATCCGGCGGTCACCGCGTGCAGCGCGTTCCGGCCACCGAATCTCAGGGCCGAATCCATACCTCCGCCTGTACGGTGGCGGTGATGCCGGAGCTGCCGGAAGCGGAGCTCCCAGACATCAACCCGGCGGACCTGCGTATTGATACCTTCCGCTCCTCTGGCGCGGGTGGTCAGCACGTTAACACCACCGACTCCGCCATCCGTATTACCCACCTGCCAACCGGTATCGTGGTGGAGTGTCAGGACGAGCGTTCCCAGCATAAAAACAAAGCCAAAGCGCTGTCCGTGCTGGGTGCGCGTATCCACGCGGCCGAAATGGCAAAACGCCAGCAGGCGGAAGCGTCTACGCGTCGTAACCTGCTGGGGAGCGGCGATCGCAGCGACCGTAACCGCACCTATAACTTCCCGCAGGGGCGCGTGACCGACCACCGTATCAACCTGACGCTGTATCGTCTGGATGAAGTGATGGAAGGCAAGCTGGATATGCTGATTGAGCCTATCGTGCAGGAATACCAGGCCGACCAGCTGGCGGCACTGTCCGAGCAGGAATAATGGATTTTCAGCGCTGGTTACGTGAGGCTGCCGGTGAGCTTTCCGAAAGCGAAAGCCCGAAACGCGATGCCGAAATTTTACTTGAACATGTGACGGGCAAAGCCCGCACGTACCTGCTGGCCTTCGGTGAAACCGAACTGACCGCTGAGCAGGAAGCACGGCTCGCCACGCTGCTTGCCCGTCGTAAGCACGGCGAGCCGGTGGCGCACCTTGTCGGTGAGCGCGAGTTCTGGTCGTTACCGCTTTACGTCTCGGCGGCGACGCTGATCCCGCGTCCCGATACCGAATGTCTGGTCGAACAGGCGCTGGCGCGTTTACCGGCGGCGGCCTGCCGCATTCTCGATCTCGGTACGGGCACCGGGGCCATCGCGCTGGCGCTCGCCAGTGAACGACCCGACTGCGCGGTCACGGCGGTGGATGTGATGCCCGACGCAGTGGCGTTGGCGCAGCGCAACGTGGAACGTCTTGGCCTGACCAACGTAACGGTGTTGCAAAGCAGCTGGTTTAGCGCGCTGGAAAACCAGACGTTCGGCATCATTGTCAGTAACCCGCCCTATATTGACGAGCATGACCCGCACCTTGCGCAGGGTGATGTGCGCTTCGAACCGCTGACGGCGCTGGTCGCCGGCAGGGAAGGTTTAGCCGACCTTGATCACATTGTGACAACGTCACGAAAACATTTACTTTCCGGCGGCTGGCTTCTTGTGGAGCATGGCTGGACGCAGGGGGAAGCCGTGCGGGCGCTCTTTACCCAGGCGGGCTACGCCGATGTCAAAACCTGCCGCGATTACGGCGGTAACGAACGCCTGACGCTGGGGCAATGGTTATGAGCGCAGGTACTGATAAAGGCGTAAGGCTGACTGAAAGGCGGTTTGGCGTTATCATCTACATCGTTTTGAGTTTTATCTCGCCCGGGCGTCGCTGTGCGCTCGGGCGTTACTGGGGTAAGTCATGAGGTCCTTAGCCGATTTCGAATTTAATAAAGTGCCGCTTTGCGATGGCATGATCCTGATTTCTGAGATGATCCGCGATGATTTTACATCGCAGTACGTCTACGATGAGCTGGAGAATCTGGTCAGCCTGGCGCGTGAAGAGATCAATCAGGCGCGCCCGCAGGACTGGCAATTAGAGAAGCTACTGGAGCTTTTCTACGGCGAATGGGGTTTCTGCGACACGCGGGGCGTGTATCGCCTGTCTGACGCATTATGGCTGGACCAGGTCTTAAAAAATCGTCAGGGGAGTGCTGTTGCGCTGGGTTCTATTTTGCTGTGGGTTGCGCATCGCCTGGATATTCCACTGGTGCCGGTCATTTTTCCGACGCAGATGATCCTGCGTGCGGAGTGGCTGGACGGTGAGATGTGGCTCATTAATCCCTTCAACGGCGACACGCTTGATGAACATACGCTGGACGTGTGGCTGAAAGGCAACATCAGCCCGGTGGCTGAGCTCTTCAACGAAGATCTCGACGAGGCGGATAACGCAGAAGTGATCCGCAAGCTGCTCGATACGCTGAAGTCAGCGTTAATGGAAGAGCGTCAGATGGAGTTGGCCCTGCGCGCCAGCGAAGTGCTGCTGCAGTTTAATCCGGAAGACCCGTACGAAATTCGCGACCGCGGGCTAATCTATGCCCAACTCGACTGCGAACACGTGGCGCTAAACGATCTGAGCTATTTCGTTGAGCAGTGTCCGGAAGACCCCATTAGCGAAATGATTCGTGCGCAGATCAACGCGATCTCGCACAAGCAAATTACACTGCATTAATCTTAATTCCGATTCACACCTGAATAAGGCGATCCTATGAAACAAAAAGTGGTTAGCATTGGTGATATCAAGGTAGCAAACGACCTGCCTTTCGTGCTGTTTGGCGGCATGAACGTGCTGGAATCCCGCGACCTCGCCATGCGTATCTGCGAGCACTACGTGACCGTGACCCAGAAGCTGGGCATCCCGTACGTGTTTAAAGCCTCTTTTGACAAAGCCAACCGCTCCTCTATCAACTCTTACCGTGGCCCGGGCCTGGAAGAAGGGATGAAGATTTTCCAGGAGCTGAAGCAGACCTTTGGCGTGAAAGTGATCACCGACGTGCATGAAGCCTCTCAGGCGCAGCCGGTGGCAGACGTGGTTGACGTGATTCAGCTCCCGGCATTCCTCGCTCGCCAGACCGACCTGGTTGCCGCGATGGCGAAAACCGGTGCCGTGATCAACGTGAAAAAACCACAGTTCGTGAGCCCGGGTCAGATGGGCAACATCGTCGATAAGTTTATCGAAGGCGGTAACGATCAGGTGATCCTGTGCGACCGTGGCGCTAACTTCGGTTACGACAACCTGGTGGTGGATATGCTGGGCTTCAGCGTGATGAAAAACGTCTCTAACCAGTCTCCGGTGATTTTCGACGTGACCCACGCGCTGCAGTGCCGCGACCCGTTTGGCGCCGCGTCCGGTGGCCGTCGTGCTCAGGTAACCGAACTGGCGCGCGCCGGTATGGCAACCGGTCTGGCGGGTCTGTTCATTGAAGCGCACCCGGATCCGGATAACGCAAAATGCGACGGCCCATCCGCGCTGCCGCTGGATAAGCTGGAGCCTTTCCTGAAACAGATCAAAGCGATTGACGATCTGGTGAAGAGCTTCGACGAGCTGGATACCAGCAAATAATAAAAAACCCGCTTCGGCGGGTTTTTTTATGTTGTCTCCCTCTCCCTGTGGGAGAGGGTTGGGGTGAGGGGATCAGGCCGCACCGGATCACTCTCAGGCAAAAATCGTCATCAAATAGGCCACAAACAGCGCCATATGCGCTGCCCCGTTAAGCACGTTGGTGCGCCCGGTTGAGAACGAAATCTGACACAGCAGCAATGAGGCTACCATCACAATCATCTCCGGCGCGCCCAGCGCAAACTGCAACTCGTTACCGGTCATAAAGGCAATCAGCGTCACCACAGGCACGGTGAGTGAAATGGTCGCCAGCACGGAGCCGAAGAACAGGTTCATTGCGCGCTGTACCTGATTGTTTAAGACGGCTTTCAGCGCACCCAGCCCTTCAGGAGACAGGATCAGCAGCGCCACCAGGAAACCGGTAAACGCGACCGGCGCGTTCAGCTCGGTTAACAGCGTTTCCAGCGGGTTGGCGTTCATCTTGGTGACGGCAATCACCGCAATCAGATGCACGATCAGCCAAACCGTATGCCACGCGCTGCTGTGGGCCGACGGCTTACCGTGGTGCGGGTCATCGTCGTCGCTGTCGTCTTCATGCTCATACACAAACAGGCTCTGGTGCGTTTTGGTCTGAATCAACAGGAACACGCCGTACATGGCTGCGGAAATCAGCGCGACCAGCAGCGCCTGACCGGTGGAGAAGTTTGCACCCGGCAGCGCCATTGGGAAGACCAGCACGATAATCGCCAGCGGGAAGAGGGCAATAAGATACTGTTTAATGCCGAACAGGTTCATATATTGGGTCGCGAATTTACGCCCGCCCAGCAGCAGAGAAAAGCCCACCAGGCCGCCCGTCACAATCATAATGATCGAGTAAAGCGTGTCGCGCATCAGCGTCGGCGCGGCATCGCCGGTCGCCATGAGCGCGGAAATCAGGCTGACTTCGAGAATAACGACGGAAAGGCTGAGAATTAACGATCCGTAGGGCTCGCCCAGACGGTGGGCCAGTACGTCCGCATGGCGAACGACGCTAAAGGCGCTGGTTAAAATACCGACCAGGGCAAGAATATTGATACCAACCACCACTGGCAGTGACTGACTGCTTCCCCAGAAGAGCAGCACAGCCAGTGCCAGAACCGGGAAAATGAGAGACGTCTCCTTGTGGCGGGTTTTTACCGCCTCGTGTGTTGCTGTCATGTGTTTCTCCATCAATGCAGGTGCTTGTAATTATAGATAGATTTTTAAGGGCATTAAATTAACAGATCTCTGTTAAATACCCTTAATTTTTTACTTAATTTTACCCTTTGTCATGAATTTAATATATGACTCCTGTAATTGACGGTTTTCACATAATATTTATTAAATAACAATTAGTTAAAGATAATGTTAATCCATAAATTAAGACCGGGTGGCACGCTGGCATATCGTCGTCCACACTTATCTCTTTAAGCAAAAGAGAGGTGAGTGATGCCATATAAAACGAAACGCGAATTACCCGATAACGTGCAAAACGTGCTGCCCGCTCATGCGCAGGATATCTACAAAGAGGCGTTTAACAGTGCCTGGGATCAGTACAAAGATAAGGACGATCGCCGGGATGATGCCAGCCGTGAAGAGACGGCACACAAAGTCGCCTGGGCCGCCGTAAAACATGAATATGAAAAAGGAGACGACGATAAATGGCACAAAAAGAAATAGCCATGAAATAATTCGCTGCCTTCATTTTGACTTTTCAGGCGGTTGAACTGCCGTTGTATTGCAACTGGTCCGCTAATTGCTTATCGTTATTTAACTGCTGGCAAAATGACCAGCACCTAAGGCCCGGAAGGCGAATTACAGATGTCGCAAGGAAGCATGCAGTGGCGGAGGTGGAAAGTGTTAACGCGTGATTTCTTAATGAAGGCAGATTGTAAGACGGCATTTGGTGCTATTGAGGAATCGCTTCTCTGGTCAGCTGAACAACGTGCGGCGTCACTTGCTGCCACGCTTGCCTGCCGCCCGGATGATGGCCCGGTATGGATTTTTGGCTACGGTTCCCTGATGTGGAACCCGGCGCTCGAATTTGTCGAATCGGCAACGGGCACGTTGCCCGGCTGGCACCGCGCATTTTGCCTGCGTCTGACGGCCGGACGCGGCAGCGCGTGCCAGCCCGGGCGTATGCTTGCACTGAAAGAGGGCGGGCGCACCACGGGCGTGGCGTATCGCCTCCCGGATGCCACGCTGGAAGAGGAGCTTACGCTGCTCTGGAAGCGTGAGATGATCACCGGCTGCTATATGCCGAGCTGGTGCAAGCTGGAGCTGGACGACGGACGCACCGTCAATGCGCTGGTGTTTATCATGGACCCGCGCCATCCGCTGTATGAAGCGGACACTCGCACGCAGGTCATCGCCCCGTTGATTGCTGCCGCCAGCGGACCGCTGGGTACCAACGCGCAGTATCTCTTCTCTCTCGATCAGGAGCTGACCCGCCTCGGCATGCAGGACGATTGTCTGAATGAGCTGGTGGCGAAGGTGAAGGCACTGCTGGAAGGGAACCCGCTCAACGGCACGCTGCGACCGGGTTTTGCCTGAAAATACGCCCGGCTTGCCGGGCGTTTGACGTTATGCTGCTACGTAACTGACGGAATGCTCCAGCGACTGGCTGTGGCTGTCGATCAGCACATCCCACGTGCCGGTATATGGCACGGTAAGCCAGGCCTTATCGTCCTGCACGGTCAGAATATCCGCCTGGGATTGTTTTTGTGCTTTCGCACTCATGAGATGAATACGGCAGCGCTCTGAGCAACGCACCACAACCGTATCCCCGCCAAACAGCTTCAAACTTGTTTTTACCAGTGCCATTTTTTACCCCGTAGTCTTAAACAACGCTCTCCCTGCTGCCATATCCGAGCGTGATGTTGTTCACAATTCACTCATGGCATAACACCAAAGGGGAGGGGGTGGGATGCTGATTTTGATCAAAAAAAGGCATAACGATTAAACAAAAATGACAAAATCCCTCAAAATTTCCGCTGGCACGCGTTTTACCCGCTAAACGCGAGCCAGTAGAAAATTAAATGCGGAAATGGCCGGCGGTTTCAGCAAGGTCGCCCGCCTGGCTCTGCAGGGCGCCCGCAGCGGCGGCGGATTGCACCACCAACTCGGCGTTCTGCTGGACCATGCGGTCGAGATGGGTCACCGCGTGGTTGATCTCATGAATACCCTTCATCTGCTCGCTGGTGGCGATGGAGATTTCGCGCATGATGCCGGAGACGCTGCCGATACTGGAGCGGATCTCGTCCATGCTTTCCCCGGCCAGATGCACGTAGCGCGAGCCGGTGGCCACGCTGTCGGTGGTGGAGTCGATAAGCGATTTGATCTCTTTCGCCGCCTGGGCGCTGCGGCTGGCGAGGTTACGCACTTCACCGGCAACCACGGCGAACCCGCGGCCCTGCTCACCGGCACGCGCTGCCTCGACGGAGGCGTTCAGCGCCAGAATGTTGGTCTGGAACGCGATACCGTCAATCACGCTGGTGATATCACCAATCTTAGCGGACGCCACTTCGATGGACTGCATGGTACTGATGGCCTGCGAAACCACTTCGCCGCCGCGCGCCGCCGCCGCAGAGGCCTTGCTTGCCTGGTCGTTCGCTTCTGCCGCCGACTCGTTCGACTGCGTCACGGAGGCGGTGATCTGCTCCACGGCGCTGGCCGTCTCGCGCAGGCTGGATGCCGCCTGCTCGGTACGTCCGGAGAGATCCTGGTTACCCGCCGCAATCTCCTGGGCGGCGTTTTTCACCGACTCACTGGCATCACGGAGCTGCACCATCACCACCGACAGCTTATCGCTGAAGGCGTTAAAGGCCTGGGCAATCTGCGCCACCTCGTCCTCGCCGCTGTCCGGCAGACGCTGCGACAGATCGTTAGTCCCGTTGGCAATGTTGTGCATCGCGTCGCGAATGTCAGACAGGCGCTTCAGCAGACGGGCAATAAGGAAGTGGACAATGGCCGCGCTCAGCAGCGCCAGGATCACCAGCGAAATCGCCGATGCCTTGAGCAGGGAACGCATGCCGGAGGTGGCGTCGCCGTTGTCGAGGGCGACGACTAGCAGCCAGTTTGTGCCCGGCACGGCTGTCGCCACGAAGGTTTTTTCAGCATCGTTCAGCGTTCCGTCAACCGGGTTACCGCTTTTCAGCGCAGCAAAATCGATGCCTTTGATGGTCTCAGCAAACGGTTTAAGCGTCAGCGCCGGATCGTTAGCCGCTATCACGCTGCCGTCACTGTTCAGAAGCAACCCGCTGCTGGACGGGGTTGGATGGATCCCGCGCACGTTCGCCACCACGCTGTCCATGGCCACATCGCCCGCCACCACCGCTTTCAGGGCGCCATTCTCTTTCACCGGCACTGCGAAGGTCACCACCAGTTTACCGGTACCCGCATCAACGTAAGGCGCGGTGACGACCGGGCCGTCCGTGCTGACCACCTGCTGATACCAGGGGCGAATCGTCGGGTCATAATCCGCAGGAACACCCGCGGGCTCAGAGAATTTCGCCGTTTTGCTGGCGTAGCCCACATAAACGTTGGTGAATCCACCCGCCTGCGCAAGCTGTTTAAACACCGGAACCGGATCGTCACTCAGTGCAATGGTCTGGGCAGAGGCAATCACCGTCATCTTGCTTTTGACCCAGTCGGCGATCGCCATGTTATGGCTGGCGCTGGTGCTGGTCAGGATATCGCGCTGTGACTGCTGGTTATCCTGGCGTGTGACCTGGAAGTTAATAACGGTATTGAGGAGAAGGGCGACGACCAGACAGCCTGCCGTCGCCGCGATGATGCGTGCACGAATCGATCTGAACATAAGTGAAATACCTGCTGTGTTGTTTCCATGCCTATCGGCAACCCCGCAGGTAAACTTGATGCTGAAACCGCGTCCATAAGAAAATAATATTTTTACGTGTTTATTATTAAAAAGTTAATACTTTATCGGCGGACAGCGTCCACTCGGCCAGCTCAACCAGCGTACCAATCTCTACGCCATCAATCAGCGGCAGACCGGTAATACCGCGGCCGTCGGTGCAGGTCTTGCACAATTTCACCGGCACGTTTTGCGCGGTCAGGATCTCCAGCATCTGCTGAATGTTATAACCCTCTGCCGGTTTTTGACCCTTCAGCCCCGCAGTAACCGCGTCCGACATTAAAAAGAGGCATAACGCCAGGTCGCTCTCTTTTTCACGCAGCGCAATCGCCAGGCGCAGGCTGTTGAAAAGGGATTCGCTGCCGTAGGCCGCACCGTTGGCAACGATCACAATCTTCTGCATGTTGACTCCTGTTCTTATAAAGGCACGAATATTGCTTAATTTCCCCGGAGTTTCGCTGTCCGGGAGAGTAAGCATGACATTAATGGCAGGCATTTCGCCAGGCGCTGCCGAATGGCTCACGCGCGCAAAGATGATGCGCCAGGAGCAGTTCAGCAAGCTGGCACAGCTGGGCGTGCTTGTGCACGGCATTAGCCAACTGGTGCACATGTTACAGTGTGAGCGCGGGGCGTCCAACGTCTGGCTCTGCTCACAGGGCAAGCTGTACGCCCCCGAATGCAAAGCCAGCCGGGCGCTGGTGGATGAAAACCTCGTTGCCCTTTACGGCATTCTTGAAACACAGTCGCCGATCCCGGGAAGTGCCGTCTGTGAACGCATCGGCGGCGCGCTCCTGAGCCTGGAGACGCTTCCCGCTCTGCGTGACGGTGTTATTCAGCAGACGGTAACGGCACCCCAGGCGATGGAACACTACTCACGTATGCTTCGCCATCTGCTCAGTATCGTGCCGCAGCTTAATGACAGCATTGACGATCCGCAAATCGCAGGACGTTTTGTCGCGCTTTATAGCCTGATGCAGGGCAAAGAGCTGGCAGGACAGGAGCGGGCGCTGGGGGCGATTGGCTTCACGCAGGGTTTTTTCGATGATGTGACTCGCCAGAGGCTGGTTGACCGCATCGATGGGCAGCAGGCCTGCTTTGAGATCTTTCTCTCTCACAGCTCCGCTGACGTTCAGACCACCTTTTCAATGCACTGTCAGCCCGATCGTGAAACGGAGCAACTCCGGCGCGTGGCCTGTACCCGCCAGCCTGCCGCCGATAACGGCCTTACCGCACTGGCCTGGTTTGCTCTGCAAACCGCGCGCCTTGAGCATCTGCGCACGCTGGAGGAGACGATCATCGCCGATCTGATGGTCGCGGTGGACGAATGCATTCACCGTGACGATGAGTACGCGCTCCCCGGCGATGAACAGGATGATCCGCCGATCCGCTATCCGGAAAAACCGTTGCTTACCCTGGTTCGCCAGCAGGCGCGCGAGATAGAGCAGCTCTCACGTCAGCTTGCGTCGCTGCGCGATACGCTTGAAGAGCGCAAAATCATTGATAAAGCGAAGAGCGTGCTGATGACCCACCAGAATATGAGTGAGGAACAGGCCTGGACGGCGCTGCGCAAAATGGCGATGGACAAGAACCAAAGGATGGTGGATATCGCCCGCGCGCTGCTCATGGTGAAGGATGTATGGCAGGTAACACCAAAGGAGTAGCTGCACGGTCAGTGGGCATTTTATGCCTGTTTGCGGTGCGTAAAGGCGAGGGAAGAACGGTAAGCACCGCAAGAAACAGTGTGTTAAAACCTGGCATTCACTTTGCATTATCAGATTAACCATTTTTGACGATGCGCCAACGGCGGTGCATCCGTCTTCGGGATAAAGGCGTCCACTGGTGCTTCGGCACCGTGGGCGCTTTTTTTTGGTTTTTTTTTCAGGAGTGGTCATGGCGGATTTGTCGAGACGGCGTTTTTTGCAGGCCAGCATGCTGGCGAGTGGTGCAATGCTGTTGCCGGGTGTCATGCAGGCCGCATGGGCGGCAGGCTCGGATAAACCGGAGCAGGAAACAGTGCGCATCGGGTTTATCCCGCTGACCGACTGTGCCCCGGTGGTTATCGCTGCGCTGAAAGGGTTTGATAAAAAATACGGTATTACCATCCTGCCCACCAAAGAGGCGAGCTGGGCGGCGGTGCGCGACAAGCTGGTGGCGGGCGAACTCGATGCCGCGCACATTCTTTACGGCCTGCTGTACGGACTGGAACTGGGCATCGCCGGCAAGCCACAGCAGATGGCTAACCTGATGACCCTCAACCAGAACGGCCAGGCGATAACGCTCTCCAGCGATCTGGCAGAGAAGGGCGTTCATGACCTTGACGGGCTGAAAAAGCTGATTGGGCAGCAGGCGCCGGGAACCTTGACCTTTGCGCACACCTTCCCGACCGGGACGCACGCCATGTGGCTCTACTACTGGCTGGCCAGCGCGGGCATTCACCCCTTTGACGACGTGCGTACGGTGGTGGTGCCGCCGCCGCAGATGGTGATGAACATGCGCATTGGCAACATGGTCGGCTTTTGCGTCGGCGAGCCGTGGAACGCGCGTGCCATCAACGACCGCATCGGTTTTACCGCCGCCACGTCGCAGTCTATCTGGGCCGACCATCCGGAAAAAATCCTCGGGACGCGTCGCGACTGGGTGGAGAAAAACCCGCACACCGCCCGGGCGCTGGTGAGCGCGGTGCTGGAGGCGGCGCGCTGGATTGAGGCCTCCCCGGAAAACAAACGCGAAACCGCGCAGATCCTCTCCCGCCGGGCGTGGCTCAACTGCAAAGAGCAGTATCTCACCGGACGCATGCTCGGCGAGTACGACAATGGCCTGGGCCAGCGTTGGCAGGACGCGCACCCGATCCGCTTCTTCAACGAGGGGGCCGTCAGCTACCCGTATCACTCCGACGGCATGTGGTTCTTAACCCAGTTCCGCCGCTGGGGCTTGCTCAAAGCCGCCCCGGACTATGCGGGCATCGCACAACGCATTAACCAGACGGCGGTCTGGCAGGATGCCGCCACGGCGGTGGGGGGTATTACCACACCGACTTCACCACTACGCAGCAGCACATTGATGGACGGCACCGTCTGGAACGGTACCGACCCGGAAGGATACGCCAGCCGTTTCGCCATTCACCGTAAAGGGGCCTGATTATGCAGCATCTGCAAAAGACAAAATCACACGAGACGCCGGAGAGTGGAGAGGTGATTGTCCTGCCTCCGGTGCAGGTTCGCCGCCGTACGCCGACGTTTGCGTGTCGGATTAACGCGATCCTTCAGCGCATCATTCCGGCCTTTCTGGGGCTGGGACTGCTGGTGGTGCTCTGGCAGCTGGCGGCAATTAACAGCAAAGGTTTTCCGACGCCGCTCAGCACGCTCGATTCCGCTATTACCCTGTTTGCCGATCCGTTTTATCGCGACGGGCCAAACGACATGGGCATCGGCTGGAACGTGCTCGCCTCATTACAGCGCGTGGCGGTGGGGTTTGGCCTGGCCGCGTTCGCCGGGATCCCGCTTGGTTTCCTGATTGGTCGCTTCACCTTTTTTTCGCGCATGTTCGGCCCGCTGATCGCGCTGTTGCGCCCGGTTAGCCCGCTGGCCTGGCTGCCCATCGGCCTGCTGCTGTTCCAGAAAGCGGAGCCCGCGTCGAGCTGGACCATTTTTATCTGCTCCATCTGGCCGATGGTGATCAACACGGCCGAAGGCGTGCGCCGTATTCCGCAGGACTACCTTAACGTCGCCCGGGTGCTGCAGCTTTCAGAGTGGACCATCCTGCGCCGCATTCTCTTCCCGGCGGTGCTGCCCGCGGTGCTGACCGGGGTGCGCCTCTCCATTGGCATCGCCTGGCTGGTGATTGTCGCCGCCGAAATGCTGACCGGCGGTTTAGGGATCGGTTTCTGGATCTGGAACGAGTGGAACAACCTCAACGTCGAAAACATTCTCATCGCCATCGTCATCATTGGCGTGGTCGGGTTGCTGCTGGAGCAGGGGCTGATGCTAATCGCCCGTCGCTTTAGCTGGCAGGAAAAATAAGGAGCGAACATGAAACCATTAATCCAGGTCCAGGCCGTGAGCCAGCGTTTTTCCACCGCCAGCGGCGAATTTCTGGCGCTGCAGAACGTCTCCTTTGATATCCATGAGGGCGAAACCGTCAGCCTGATTGGGCACTCCGGCTGCGGTAAATCGACGCTGCTTAACCTTATCGCTGGGATCACGCTGCCGACGGAAGGCGGGCTGATTTGCGACAACCGCGAAATTGCCGGGCCAGGTCCGGAGCGCGCGGTGGTATTCCAGAACCATTCGCTGCTGCCGTGGCTCACCTGCTTCGACAACGTGGCCCTGGCGGTAGATCACGTGTTTCGCCACAGCATGAGCAGGGCGGAGCGCCGGGAGTGGATTGAGCACAACCTCGACCGCGTGCAGATGGGGCACGCCCTGCACAAGCGCCCGGGGGAGATCTCCGGCGGCATGAAGCAGCGCGTCGGGATTGCCCGCGCGCTGGCGATGAAGCCGAAAGTCCTGCTGATGGATGAACCCTTCGGCGCGCTGGATGCGCTGACGCGCGCCCATCTGCAGGACTCGGTAATGCAGATCCAGCAGGCGCTGAACACCACCATCGTGCTGATTACCCACGACATGGACGAGGCGGTGCTGCTCTCCGATCGCGTGCTGATGATGACCAACGGCCCGGCGGCGACCGTCGGGGAGATCCTGCACGTTGACCTGCCGCGCCCGCGTAACCGGGTGCAGCTGGCTGACGACAGCCGCTATCACCACATGCGCCAGCAGATCCTGCATTTCCTCTATGAAAAGCAGCCGAAAGCGGCGTAGCGAGGGGGCGTTGATGCGACTGGTCATTATCGGAAATGGCATGGCGGCCACGCGGCTGATTGCCTCGCTCACCGGGCGTGCTGCCGATCGTTTCGCAATTACCGTCATCGGTGACGAGCCGGAGCATGCCTATAACCGCATCCAGCTTTCGCCGGTGCTGGGCGGTGAAAAAACAGCGGCGGGCATCAGTCTTCAGAATGACGACTGGTACCAGGAACGGGGCGTGACGGTGCTGCGGGGCGAAAAGGCGCTCGCCGTGAATGTGGACACGCGGGAAGTGCAAACTACCGCCCGCACGCTGGGCTGGGATGCGCTGGTGTTTGCCACCGGATCAACGCCCTTTGTTCCGCCAATTCCCGGCTGCGATGCACCGCATGTCTTCACGTTCCGTACCCTGGAGGATATCCGGGCCATAGGGGCGATCGCCGGTCCGGCGGTAGTGCTGGGCGGCGGCGTGCTTGGGGTTGAGACGGCGGCAGCACTGGCGCGCTCAGGGGACAACGTCACCCTTGTTCATCGCGGTCCGTGGCTGATGGAGCAGCAGTTGGATGAGCAGGCGGGCGTGCTGCTGGAAGAGGCGCTGGCGGCGCGGGGCGTGCGCTGTGAGCTCGCCTCTGGCATCGCGGCGATTGACGGGAATAGCGTGACGCTGCACAGCGGACGCAGCGTCACCGCCGCGCGCGTGGTGCTGGCGACCGGCGTGCAGCCTAACGTCGTGCTGGCGCAGGCCAGCGGCATTCGCTGCGCTCGCGGCATCGTGGTGGATCACCAGATGCAAACCTCCGTGCCGGACGTCTACGCCATTGGCGAATGCTGTGAAATTGACGGCCAGACGTTTGGCCTGGTCGCCCCCTGTCTGGCGCAGGCGGATATCCTCGCCGCACGGCTGGCCGGAGACGTCACCGCGCCATTTCCCCTGACCGACAACGGCATGCGCCTCAAGGTGACCGGCGTGGAGTTGTTCAGCCTTGGTCGCGCGGCAGAGCAGAAGGGCGATGTGGTCTGGAGCGCATGGGATCCGCTCACCCGTCACTATCGTCGTTTACTGATCCATCAGGGGGCGCTGGCTGGCGTGCTGCTGATGGGGGACTGCCGCAGCGCGGCGACATTTATCGATTTACTGGCAACGGCTGCGCCCGCGCACGCGGACTGGCTGTTCGATCGTTTCACTACGCAACCGCAGGTTGCAGGACAGAACGCTATGACAAAACCTACTCTGGTGGTGGTTGGGCACGGTATGGTCGGCCATCATTTCCTCGAAGATTGCGTAAACCGCAATCTGCATCAGCAGTATCAGATCGTTGTCTTTGGTGAGGAGCGCTATGCCGCCTACGACCGCGTGCATCTGTCGGAATATTTTGGCGGCCGTAGCGCGGCGTCGCTTTCGCTGGTGGAAGGGGATTTCTTTGCCGACAACGGTATTGAGCTGCGCCTGTCGCAGCAGATTGTCGCTATCGATCGCGACGCGCGCGTGGTGCGTACCGCCAGCGGGCACGAAACCCACTGGGACAAGCTGGTGCTGGCGACCGGCTCATACCCGTTCGTGCCGCCCGTGCCGGGAAACGATCTGCCGGGCTGTTTTGTTTATCGCACGCTTGACGATCTGGACAAGATTGCGGCGCACGCGGCGGGCTCGCGCCGCGGTGTCGTGATTGGCGGCGGCCTGCTCGGGCTGGAGGCGGCGAATGCCCTGAAGCAGCTCGGGCTGGAAACCCACGTGGTGGAATTTGCGCCTAACCTGATGGCGGTCCAGCTCGACAACGACGGCGCGGCGATGCTGCGCAAGAAAATCGAGGCGCTGGGCGTCGGTGTGCATACCAGTAAAGCAACGACGGAGATCGCCGCCGCGGACGGCGGGCTGGTGCTGCGCTTTGCCGATGGAGAACAGCTGGAAACAGACATGGTGGTCTTTTCTGCAGGCATTCGTCCGCAAGACGCGCTGGCGCGCAGCAGCGGGCTGGCTATCGGCGAACGCGGCGGGATCGGCATTGACGACCGCTGTCAGACCTCCGATCCGGACGTGCTGGCCATTGGTGAATGCGCCCTGTGGGAAGGAAAAATCTTCGGGCTGGTTGCGCCCGGCTACCAGATGGCGCGGGTGGCCGCCGCCGCGCTGGCGGGAGAGGAGAACATCTTCGCCGGCGCGGATATGAGCACCAAACTCAAGCTGCTGGGCGTGGACGTGGCCTCGTTCGGCGATGCTCACGGTCGCACGCCGGGGGCGCTGAGTTACCAGTGGACGCACGGCCCGCAGCAAATCTACAAGAAAATCGTGGTCAGCCACGACGGCAAAACGCTGCTCGGCGGCGTGCTGGTGGGTGATGCCAGTGAATACGCCACGCTGGTACAGATGATGCTCAACGGGATAGCCCTGCCAAAAGAGCCGGAAACGCTGATCTTACCCGCGTCTTCAGGCAGTGCGCCAAAAGCGCTCGGCGTGGCAGCGCTGCCGGAAAGCGCACAAATCTGTTCGTGTCATAACGTCAGCAAAGGCGATATCTGTCAGGCGGTGAGTGCGGGCGCAACAGATATCGGCGCGATTAAGCAGTGCACCAAAGCGGCGACCGGCTGCGGAGGATGTAGCGCACTGGTGAAGCAGGTGATGGAGTTCCAGCTGGCGGCGCAGGGCGTGGAGGTGAAAAAGGACATCTGCGAACACTTCCCGTACTCGCGTCAGGAGATTTACCACCTCGTGCGCGTCAACCATATCCGCACCTTTGACCAGCTCATTAGCCGCTACGGTCAGGGACACGGGTGCGAAATTTGTAAGCCACTGGTGGGGTCAGTGCTCGCCTCCTGCTGGAACGAGTATCTGCTGAAACCGTCACACCTGCCGCTGCAGGACACCAACGACCGCTACTTCGCCAATATCCAGAAGGACGGTACCTACTCCATTGTGCCGCGCATGCCTGCGGGGGAAGTGACCGCCGACGGGCTGATCGCCATCGGCCAGATTGCGAAACGCTACAGACTGTACAGCAAAATCACCGGTGGCCAGCGTATCGACCTGTTTGGCGCTACGCTCGAACAGCTGCCGGAGATCTGGCAGGCGCTGGTGGAAGCCGGATTTGAAACCGGGCACGCCTACGGCAAATCCCTGCGCACGGTGAAATCCTGCGTCGGGTCGACCTGGTGTCGCTACGGCGTGCAGGACTCCACCGGCCTCGCGGTCAGGCTCGAGCACCGTTACAAAGGCCTGCGCGCGCCGCACAAAATCAAAATGGCGGTCTCAGGGTGTACCCGCGAATGCGCCGAGGCGCAGAGTAAAGACGTGGGGGTGATTGCCACCGATAAGGGGTGGAACCTCTACCTGTGCGGCAACGGCGGCATGAAGCCGCGCCATGCGGATCTCTTCGCCAGCGATCTGAACGACGAAACGTTAATCCGCACCGTCGATCGCTTCCTGATGTTCTACATCCGCACGGCGGATCGCCTGCAGCGCACCAGCACCTGGATGGACAACCTGGAAGGCGGTCTCGACTATCTGCGGGAGGTGATCCTCAACGACAGCCTGGGCATCGCCCACGAGCTGGAGCAGGAGATGGCCCGGGTGGTGGAAACCTATCAGTGCGAATGGCAAACCACGCTTAACGATCCGAACCGTCTGGCGCTGTTCCGCACGACGGTGAACGACATCACAGCGGATCAAGGTAAACGCTGGCAGGAAATCTGCGGCATCGACGATATCCCCGAGCAGGCGGGCATCGGCGCGCGGCTTGGACGTAAGCCGATTGCGCTCTTCCGCTTTGGCAAAACCGTTTACGCCCTTGATGACCGGGAGCCTGGCAGCAGCGCGAACGTGCTTTCCCGCGGTATTCTTGGCGATGCGGCGGGGGAGCCGGTGGTGATCTCCCCGCTCTACAAGCAGCGTATTCGCCTGCGCGACGGCTGTCAGGTGGAGAACGGCGAACCCGCGGTGCGCGCCTGGCCGGTCAAAATTGAGAACGGCAAGGTGTGGGTCGGAAATGATGCTCTGGTAATGCGTGCGGAGGCCTCATGACGGAAACCCGGACAACGTGTCCCTACTGCGGAGTCGGCTGCGGCGTGGTCGCCCGCGTGGAAGGTGAAACGGTCAGCGTTCGGGGGGATGAAACCCATCCTGCGAACTTTGGCCGCTTGTGCGTGAAAGGCTCGGCCCTGGGGGAAACAATGGGGTTACAGGGGCGATTGCTGCGCCCCGTTGTTGACGGTGCTGAGGTGGACTGGGCGCGGGCGCTGGGGGCGGCAGGCGAGCGCCTCCAGGACATTATCGACAAGTGGGGGCCGCAGGCGGTGGCGTTTTACGCGTCCGGGCAATTGCTTACCGAGGATTATTACGCCGCCAATAAGCTGATGAAAGGGTTTATCGGCGCGGCGAACATTGATACCAACTCCCGGCTCTGCATGTCATCGGCGGTTGTTGGCTACAAGCGCGCCTTCGGTGAAGATGTCGTGCCATGCAGCTACGAGGATGTGGAAAACAGCGATCTGGTGGTGCTGGTGGGCTCAAACGCGGCCTGGACGCATCCGGTGCTGTATCAGCGGCTGGTGCAGGCAAAGCACAACAATCCGGAGATGAAAGTGGTGGTCATCGATCCGCGCCGAACCGCCTCCTGTGATATTGCTGACCTTCATCTGGCGCTCACTCCCGGCAGCGATGCCGGGCTGTTCGTCGGTCTGCTTAATGTGATTCAGGGAATGGGCGCGTGGCCGATATCCCGCGTGGCGGCGTTTTGCGGCCTTTCGCCGCAGGATATTGGTACGTTTTACGACTGGTTTATGACGGCGCCCCGGGCCATCACGCTCTACACCATGGGAATCAACCAGTCCTCCAGCGGCAGCGACAAATGCAGCGCCATCATTAATGTGCACCTTGCCAGCGGGAAATTTAACCGTCCGGGCTGCGGCCCGTTTTCGCTGACCGGACAGCCAAACGCGATGGGCGGAAGGGAGGTGGGCGGGCTGGCAAATCAGCTGGCGGCGCACATGAACTTTGAGCCGGACGATCTCTCGCGGGTGGCGCGTTTCTGGGGAACGGAACGGCTGGCGCAGACGCCGGGGCTGATGGCGGTGGAGCTGTTTGACGCCATCGCCCGCGGCGAGGTGAAGGCGGTGTGGATCATGGGCACCAATCCTGCCGTGTCGCTGCCGGACAGCCACGCGGTGTGTCAGGCGCTGGGGCACTGCCCGCTGGTCATTGTCTCTGAGGTGATGAATGATACCGACACCAGCCGGTTTGCCCATATTCGCTTTCCGGCGCTGGCCTGGGGAGAGAAGGACGGCACGGTAACCAATTCCGAGCGACGCATTTCGCGCCAGCGCGCGTTTCTGCCCGCGCCCGGTGAGGCAAAGCCGGACTGGTGGATCGTCGCGCAGGTGGCGAAACGGCTGGGGCACGGCGACGCCTTTGCCTGGCAGCATCCCCACGAGATTTTTTGCGAGCATGCAGCGCTGACGGCCTTTGAAAATGACGGCGCGCGGGCCTTAAACCTTCACGACCTGGCTACGTTAACCCGCGAAGAGTGGGAGTGGCTTGAGCCCTGGCAGTGGCCTGGGGGGGATTTTCCGCGCCGAAACATTGTTCCCGTTGACCCACAGTCGCACGGTGCGACGGTCAGCGCGTTGTACCCGCTGATTCTCAACTCCGGGCGCATCCGCGATCAGTGGCATACCATGACGCGAACAGGATATGTGGCCAGACTGATGCAGCATATCGCCGAACCCTTTGTTGAGGTTTGCCCCGCAGACGCCGTTCGGTTTTCCCTGTGCGACGGCCAGCTGGCGCGCATCAGTTCGCCGCGCGGCGTCATGGTAGCAAGAGTGCGCATCAGCGACGCCCAGCGTGAAGGGGACGCTTTTGCCCCGATGCACTGGAACGCTGAGTTTGCCCGCCAGGGAAAGGTGAATGCGCTGGTGGAAGGGCGCTGCGATCCGGTTTCGGGGCAGCCGGAGAGTAAACAAACCGCCGTCAGAATCCTGCCCTGGCAGCCCGCCTGGCAGGGAGAACTCTATGCCCGCGAAGGGCTGGAAATGCCCTCTTCAGTTTACTGGTGGCGTAAAGCTGCACGCCTGACGGTGGCGTGCGATAAACCGCTGCTGTCTTGGGTAATGGAATACGCCAGTGGCCGGGGCTGGCAGCTGCAGGTTGCGCAGACCGGTGAACGCAGCAGCGTGCTGGCCTGGCATGAAGGCCAGTTGATGTTGGGTTTCTGGGAAGGTACCGCGTTACCGGCGCTGGCGCATACGGTGATTGAAGCTGCTTTTCATTCACCACCCGTGCTGCCCGCAGAACGCCACGCCCTGTTGAACGGGCAGAGCGTCGGGAGGGCGACGGATCCGGGACGCATTATCTGCAGCTGTTTCAGCGTCGGGGAAGAGGCGATACGGGAGGCGATTGCCGGAGGATGTGATTCCGTCACCGCGCTGGGGGCGAAGCTGCGCTGTGGTACGAACTGTGGTTCCTGCGTGCCGGAGCTGAAAGGGCTGTTTCAGGATAATCCTGAAATGTCCGCCCGGACTGCATTTCAGGGCTTATCGCGTTAACATAATAAGAGTTTATTCATAAACACAGGTTCTTATTGACGACGTTGATGGCTGTATCGTCCCGCATTCGTTTGCTGTTTTTACTCCCCCTTCTTACGGCCGGAGCCGTTCACGGTGCGCCGAATTCCTTTATGCATCAGGCGCAGCACCCCTTTGATAATAATGGGGATAGTCTGCCCGATCTCGGCATGGCGGCGCCCACTGGCGAAGGGGAAAAACACCTTGCCGAAATGGCGAAAGCCTTCGGTGAGGCCAGCATGACCGACAATGGCCTGACGACCGGCGAGCAGGCGCGTCAGTTTGCCTTTGGTCAGGTGCGCGACGCGGTAAGCGGGGAAGTGAACCAGCAGATTGAATCCTGGCTGTCACCCTGGGGGAATGCCAGCGTCAATTTGCTGGTCGATAACGATGGCAAATTTAACGGTAGCAGCGGGAGCTGGTTTATCCCGTGGAATGATACTAACCGCTACCTGAGCTGGAGCCAGCTTGGCCTGACGCAGCAGACGGATGGCCTGGTCAGCAATGCCGGAATCGGTCAGCGCTGGGTCGCCGGGAAGTGGCTGCTGGGCTACAACACCTTTTACGATAATCTTCTGGATGAAAACCTGCAGCGTGCCGGGCTGGGGGCGGAAGCGTGGGGGGAAAATCTGCGCCTGTCAGCGAACTATTATCAGCCCTTTGCCGGATGGCGCGCGCGATCTGACGTTCAGGAGCAGCGCATGGCGCGCGGATATGACGTGACCGCTAAAGCCTGGCTGCCGTGGTTCCATCATCTGAATACCAGCGTCAGCTTTGAGCAATATTTTGGCGATAACGTCGACCTGTTCAACAGCGGCACCGGCTATCACAATCCTGTGGCGGTGAATCTGGGGCTTAACTATACCCCCGTTCCGCTGGTGACGCTGACCGCCGGGCATAAGCAGGGCGAAAGCGGCGCGAGCCAGAATAACCTCGGGCTGAAGCTCAACTATCGCTTTGGCGTGCCACTGGCAAAGCAGCTATCCGCCGATGAGGTCGCCGCCACGCGCTCCCTGCGCGGCAGCCGCTACGACTCACCGGAGCGCACCAGCCTGCCGGTGATCGAGTTCCGCCAGCGTAAAACGCTGTCCGTCTGGCTGGCCACGCCGCCGTGGGATCTGAAAGGGGGCGAGACCGTGATGCTGAAGCTTCAGGTTCGCAGCACGCACGGCATCCGCCAGATCCACTGGCAGGGCGATACGCAGGCACTGAGCCTGACGTCGCCGGCGAAAAGCAACAGCAGCGACGGCTGGAGCGTGATTATCCCTGCCTGGGACGATCGGGAAGGGGCGACAAACCGCTGGCACCTGTCGGCGGTGGTAGAAGATGAGAAAGGCCAGCGCGTCTCGTCCAATGAGATCACGCTTGCCGTGGTGCAGCCGCTGGTCGCACTGCCTGACGACGATCCCCGCTGGAAGCTGCTGCCGGAGGAGTAATCCTTAGAAAATACGTTCCTGATGCACCCACACGGCGGCTTCAACGCGGGATTTTAGCTTCATTTTCTTCAGCATATGCTTCACGTGCACTTTGACCGTGCTTTCGGTGATGTCCAGGCGGCGAGCGATCATTTTGTTCGGCAGGCCCTGGGCAATCAGTTTGAGAATATCGCGCTCGCGCGGCGTGAGCTGGCTGACGTCACGGTCAGAGGTGGCGCGGTTAGCGCGCAGGCTGGCGGCCAGCACCGGCGTTAAGGCTTCGCTCAATACCATCTCGCCCGCCGCCGCCTGCTGCAGCGCCTTAAGCAGATCTTCCGGCTCCATGTCTTTCAGCAGATAGCCATCCGCCCCGCGCTTCAGCGCCGTGACCACATCCTCTTCATGGTTCGACACGCTAAAGACGACGATGCGTCCGGAAAGCGATTTTTCCCGCAGCTTGTCGAGGGTTTCCAGACCGTTCATGCCCGGCATATTCAGATCGAGCAGGATCAGATCGGGATCGAGGGACTCGGCAAGCTCAATACCCTGTTCACCGTTACTGGCTTCGCCCACCACGGTGATATCGGGTGCCATGCTGACCAGCTGTTTCACGCCAGTACGCAGCATCGGATGGTCGTCGATCAACAGGATGGATGCCGGTTCCTGATTAGTCATGGGTTTCTCCTTGAGCAGTTGTGAGCGGTTTCTCGGGAATAAAGGTGACGACAACTTCCGTGCCGCCCGTTTCTCTCCGGCGAACCTGGCAATCACCGCGCAGGCTTTGAGCGCGGTCTCGCATAATGATTAAACCATAGTGGTTAGTGCGTTCGGCATTTTCCGGCACGCCGCGGCCGTTATCGTGAACCGTCAGTTTCACCTGATTGTCGTGCTGGCTGACGGTGACCGTGACCGCCGTTGCTTCAGCGTGTTTAAGCACGTTGCTCAGCGCTTCGCGGGCGATCTGCAGTAGATGGATGGCCTGATGGGAGGGGACAAACCGCGGCGGCAGCTGATAATCCAGCTTCACCGGGAACCCCAGCC
Source organism: Enterobacter sp. SGAir0187 (assembly GCF_002952735.2). Lineage (NCBI taxonomy): Bacteria > Pseudomonadati > Pseudomonadota > Gammaproteobacteria > Enterobacterales > Enterobacteriaceae > Enterobacter > Enterobacter sp. SGAir0187. Next base: position 4,614,657 of record NZ_CP025034.2, read on the forward strand.
GGGCGCTAAATTCGTGACAGCTTGATTCCAGCGCCGGGCGCAGGCCCGGCTCGGTCAGCTGCAGGCGGAAAGTGGTCAGCAGCTCTCGCAACTGTACCCAGGAGGTGTTCAGCTCGTTGCGGATCTGGCTGAGCAGTTGCTTGTTGCTGTCGGGCATCTCCGCATCCTGCATCTGCAGGCAGCTCACCTGCATCTTCATACAGGAGAGCGACTGGGCGATGGAGTCGTGCAGCTCACGGGCGATGGTCGCGCGCTCTTCCATGACGATAAGCTGCTGTTGTTTTTCCTGATGCCTGTCGAGCGCCAGCGTGGCCGTTAGCTGTTCAACCAGGGTGTCCACCAGCTGCTGCTGGTCGTGGCTCAGGTGGCGTCCGGTTGGCAGGGTGGCCAGCAGAATGCCGTACTGGGTGTGGCTGTCCGTCAGGCGCCACTTCAGGGTCGTGCCGCCGGAGGTCAGCGGCGGCAGGCCACGAGGGCAAAGATGGCAGCCTTTGTCATCGCAGGACATATCGGACTGACAGGTAAATTCCTGGTGGTTCTCTTCGTCTTCCACATCGTAGACCCGTAGCTCCAGGTCACGCAGCAGGGTCAGATTTTGCAGGCCGTTCAGCACCGGCGAAAGACGTTCACACAACGGCACCTGCATGTGCAGCCGACGGTTGGCCTGCCAGAGGAAGGAGAGGATCTCGTTTTTCTGCTCCAGCCCGGCCGTTTTTTCCTGTACGCGCTGTTCCAGCACCGCGTAGCTCTCGGAGAGCTCTGCCGACATGGTATTGAGTGCCTGGCCAAGCATGGCCATCTCGTTGCGCCCGCTGATGTGCGTGCGCTGGGTAAAATCGCGTGCGGTGACCGCGCGGGCCATTGCCAGCAGCTGTTTCCAGGGATTCAGCAGACGCGCGCGGAGCCAGACGATGGTGAAGATCAGCAGCAGACCCATAAACAGCGCCATGGCCCGGTGCACCATCACCACCCGGTCGATGCGTAATTCGGTCGTCTGGTCGAACGCGGAGACCAGCGCGTCAATGCGGGAGACAAACCCCGCCACGTCCTGGGCAACGGCTTCTGTACTGCGCGCCTGTTTCAGGCCCGGCTGTAGCTGGGTGTGCCAGTACCCCTGAAGGGCCTTAAGCTGGGACTGCTGGCCTGCGCGGATGGCGGCGTTTTCCAGTTCGGGGCTGAACGCCGTGCGCTCCATTTCATCGATTAAAGGCCGATCGTCCTGCGTCAGGGGAACCGCCGCCAGCAGGCGATAACTCTGCATGCGTAGTGAGCCTGCCTCGTTGATGGCATGCGCATTACCCTGTACCCCTTGTACCAGCCAGCCGGAGATCGCCATGCCGGTCACGCCGATGGCGGTAGACAGCAAAACAATCAGGGCGAGCTGATTCACGAGCGTTAACGGAGATAAGCATCTTTTTAACATTGAGTGGGCGTGCTCCTGACGTGGCCTGCTTGCAGGAATGGCGCTATTCTGGTGCATACCCTGGAGTATACCCATACCAATAAAGGATTACCCCTAAATTGCCAACGGAGTAGGGGGCAAGAGGTGGGCGTTGCAGGGAATCGTCAGTGCCGTGAAAAACCACGTCTTTTTTACCGAATTAGCCTACTCACTAAGGATAACACCTTTTTTTGTGCCGCAAATCCTCCCACTTTTCCTTTGATTTATATCAACTTACCGCCGCCCTAAAACCCTAATGTTTGCAGCATCATTCGAGAATCAGAGGTGTCTATGAGTCACTCATCCGCTCCCGAAAGGGAAAATGGTGCCGTTATTACTGACTGGCGTCCAGAGGATCCGGCGTTCTGGCAACAGCGCGGCCATCGTGTAGCAAGCCGAAATCTGTGGATTTCCGTGCCGTGTTTATTATTAGCGTTTTGCGTATGGATGTTGTTTAGCGCGGTGGCGGTAAACCTGCCTAAAGTCGGCTTTACGTTCACGACCGATCAGCTGTTTATGCTGACCGCGCTGCCGTCGCTGTCAGGCGCGCTGCTGCGCGTCCCTTACGCGTTTATGGTGCCGGTCTTTGGCGGCCGTCGCTGGACGGCGTTCAGTACGGGCATCATGATCGTCCCCTGCGTGTGGCTGGGCTTCGCGGTGCAGGATACCTCCACGCCGTTCAGCGTGTTCGTGATTATCTCCCTGCTGTGCGGTTTTGCCGGGGCGAACTTCGCCTCCAGTATGGCCAACATCAGCTTCTTCTTCCCGAAAGCGAAGCAGGGTGGCGCGCTGGGGATTAACGGCGGTCTGGGCAATATGGGTGTGAGCGTGATGCAGCTGATCGCTCCCCTGGCGATCTCGGTCTCCATTTTTGCAGCCTTTGGTGGCGGTGGCGTTGAGCAGGCGGACGGTTCTTCCCTCTATCTGCAAAACGCAGCCTGGATCTGGGTACCGTTCCTCGTGGTATTCACCCTCGCAGCCTGGTTCTTTATGAATGACCTGTCCGCGTCGAAGGCGTCGCTGAGCGAACAGCTGCCGGTGCTGAAGCGTGGACACCTCTGGGTGATGGCGTTGCTGTATCTGGCCACCTTCGGTTCGTTTATCGGCTTCTCTGCGGGCTTCGCGATGCTGTCGAAAACGCAGTTCCCCGAGATTCAGATCCTGCACTTTGCCTTCTTCGGGCCGTTTATTGGCGCCCTGGCACGTTCGCTGGGCGGCATGGTGTCTGACCGCCTGGGCGGTACCCGCGTGACGCTGGTTAACTTTGTCGTGATGGCGGTCTTCTGTGCGCTGCTGTTCCTCACGCTGCCAGCCGACGGACAGGGCGGTAACTTCATCGCCTTCTTCGGCGTGTTTATGGTGCTGTTCCTGACGGCCGGGCTGGGGAGCGCGTCCACCTTCCAGATGATCTCTGTGATCTTCCGTAAGCTGACCATGGACCGCGTAAAAGCGCAGGGCGGAAGCGAAGAGCAGGCCATGCGCGAAGCGGCGACGGATACGGCTGCGGCGCTGGGCTTTATCTCCGCCATCGGCGCGATTGGCGGCTTCTTTATCCCGAAAGCGTTCGGTATCTCTCTGGACCTGACCGGCTCTCCGGCCGGTGCCATGAAAGTCTTCCTCGTCTTCTATATCGCCTGCGTCGTGATTACGTGGCTGGTATATGGCCGTAATACCAAGAAAAATAAGTAAGTGTGATTATCCGTTTACGCGGCCTTCGGGCCGCGTTTTTTTTGCGTCAAAATAGTTACAACATACTGGTTGCCATGCAGAGGAAATCCGCAGGCAGCACTGTGATCGCCATCGCTTTACAGGGCGCTCTACCCCTTAATACCTGAGATGTTAAATTTTGCCTGGCGGTTTGTACGATAAATTAAAAATAACGATATATTTCATATGGATATGGAATTTTAAATGATACCGCTTTGGTGGTATTCGGTGTAACCCCTCCCCTGAAAGTCCCTCGTCGTCTTGATCGTTATCAATTCTCCCCCTCTTTCAGGGCGTTACCTTCGCTGCAAATCAGCAATGTCGATTTAGAGAGCCACAGGCTCCACACAGGAGATACCCGATGAGCAAATTTTTGGACCGGTTTCGCTACTTCAAGCAGAAGGGCGAAACGTTTGCCGATGGGCACGGCCAGGTTCTGGATACCAACCGGGACTGGGAAGACGGTTACCGCCAGCGCTGGCAGCATGACAAAGTCGTCCGTTCGACCCACGGCGTGAACTGCACTGGCTCATGTAGCTGGAAAATTTTCGTTAAAAACGGTCTGGTGACCTGGGAAATGCAGCAGACCGACTACCCGCGCACCCGCCCGGATATGCCGAACCACGAACCGCGCGGCTGCCCGCGTGGCGCCAGCTACTCCTGGTATCTCTACAGCGCGAACCGTCTGAAATACCCCCTGATGCGCAAGCGCCTGATGAAAATGTGGCGTGAAGCGAAAGTGCAACACAGCGATCCGGTGGATGCCTGGGCCTCTATCATTGAAGACGCGGATAAAGCGAAAAGCTTCAAGCAGGCTCGCGGCCGAGGTGGTTTCGTTCGCTCTTCCTGGAAAGAGGTGAACGAGCTGATTGCCGCCTCCAACGTCTACACCGTGAAAACCTACGGTCCTGACCGCGTGGCGGGCTTCTCGCCAATCCCGGCGATGTCGATGGTCTCTTACGCTTCCGGCGCGCGCTATCTCTCCTTAATCGGCGGTACCTGTCTGAGCTTCTACGACTGGTACTGCGACCTGCCGCCGGCGTCTCCGCAGACCTGGGGCGAACAGACCGACGTGCCGGAATCCGCAGACTGGTACAACTCCAGCTACATCATCGCCTGGGGCTCAAACGTGCCGCAGACCCGTACGCCGGACGCGCACTTCTTTACCGAAGTGCGTTACAAAGGCACCAAAACCGTGGCGGTGACCCCGGACTACGCCGAAATCGCCAAGCTGTGCGATCTGTGGCTGGCACCGAAACAGGGTACCGATGCGGCGATGGCGATGGCAATGGGCCACGTCATGCTGCGCGAGTTCCATCTGGATAAACCAAGCCAGTACTTCACCGACTACGTCCGTCGCTACACCGACATGCCGATGCTGGTCATGCTGGAAGCGCGTGACGGGTACTATGCCGCAGGCCGCACGCTGCGTGCAGCCGATCTGGTGGACGCGCTGGGCCAGGAAAATAACCCAGAGTGGAAAACCGTTGCCTATAACAGCAACGGCGAACTGGTGGCGCCAAACGGCTCTATCGGCTTCCGCTGGGGCGAGAAGGGCAAGTGGAACCTTGAGCAGCGTAACGGCACGACCGGTGAAGAGACGGAACTGCGCCTGAGCATGCTGGGTAGCCAGGACGAGATCGCCGAGGTGGGCTTCCCATACTTCGGCGGTGAAGGTTCCGAGCACTTCAACAAGGTTGAACTGAAAAACGTACTGATGCACAAGCTGCCGGTAAAACGCCTGCAACTGGCCGACGGGTCTACCGCGCTGGTCACCACCGTTTATGACCTGACCATGGCGAACTACGGCCTTGAACGCGGCCTGGGCGATGAAAACTGCGCTACCGGCTATGACGACGTGAAAGCCTACACCCCAGCATGGGCAGAGCAGATCACCGGCGTTCCACGCGCGCAGATCGTGCGTATCGCCCGCGAGTTCGCGGAAAATGCCGACAAAACCCATGGTCGCTCAATGATCATCGTCGGTGCGGGTCTGAACCACTGGTATCACCTCGATATGAACTATCGCGGCCTGATCAACATGCTGATCTTCTGCGGCTGCGTCGGTCAGAGCGGCGGCGGCTGGGCGCACTACGTGGGCCAGGAAAAACTGCGTCCGCAGACCGGCTGGCAGCCGCTGGCGTTTGCCCTCGACTGGCAGCGTCCGGCACGCCACATGAACAGCACCTCTTACTTCTATAACCACTCCAGCCAGTGGCGCTACGAGACGGTCACCGCGCAGGAGCTGCTGTCGCCGATGGCGGATAAATCCCGCTACAGTGGCCACCTGATTGACTTCAACGTGCGCGCCGAGCGCATGGGCTGGCTGCCGTCTGCGCCGCAGCTGGGCACTAACCCGCTGCGCATCGCGGAAGCGGCAAAGCAGGCGGGCATGTCACCGGTGGATTACACCGTGAAATCGCTGAAGGATGGCTCAATCCGCTTCGCGGCGGAACAGCCGGAGAACGGTAAAAACCATCCGCGTAACCTGTTCATCTGGCGATCCAACCTGCTGGGCTCGTCCGGTAAAGGCCACGAGTACATGCTGAAATACCTGCTCGGTACCGAAAACGGTATCCAGGGTAAAGATCTCGGCAAACAGGGCGGCGTGAAGCCGGAAGAGGTGGAGTGGAAAGACAACGGTCTCGACGGCAAGCTGGATCTGGTGGTCACCCTCGACTTCCGCCTGTCCAGCACCTGCCTGTACTCCGACATCGTGCTGCCAACCGCGACCTGGTACGAAAAAGACGATATGAATACCTCGGATATGCATCCGTTTATTCATCCGCTGTCTGCGGCCGTTGACCCGGCGTGGGAATCGAAAAGCGACTGGGAGATCTACAAAGACATCGCGAAGACATTCTCCGAAGTCTGCGTGGGGCACCTCGGCAAAGAGACCGACGTGGTGACGCTGCCCATCCAGCACGACTCTGCCGCCGAACTGGCGCAGCCGCTGGACGTTAAGGACTGGAAAAAAGGCGAATGCGACCTGATCCCGGGCGTGACCGCACCGCACATCATTCCGGTTGAACGTGACTACCCGGCAACCTACGAGCGCTTTACCTCCATCGGCCCGCTGATGGAGAAAATCGGTAACGGCGGCAAAGGCATCGCCTGGAACACCCAGAGCGAAATGGATCTGCTGCGCAAGCTCAATTACACCAAAGCGGACGGCCCGGCCAAAGGCCAGCCAATGCTGAACACGGCAATTGATGCGGCGGAGATGATCCTGACCCTGGCACCGGAAACCAACGGCCACGTGGCGGTGAAGGCCTGGGCGGCCCTGAGCGAGTTCACCGGTCGCGACCATACCCACCTGGCGACGAATAAAGAGGAAGAGAAAATCCGCTTCCGCGATATTCAGGCCCAGCCGCGCAAGATTATCTCCAGCCCGACCTGGTCAGGCCTGGAAGACGAGCATGTGTCCTATAACGCGGGCTACACCAACGTTCACGAGCTGATCCCATGGCGCACCCTGTCCGGTCGCCAGTCGCTGTATCAGGATCACCAGTGGATGCGTGACTTCGGTGAAAGCCTGCTGGTTTACCGTCCGCCAATCGACACACGCTCCGTGAAAGCCGTGATGGGCGCGAAATCGAACGGCAACCCTGAGAAGGCGCTGAACTTCCTGACGCCGCACCAGAAGTGGGGTATTCACTCCACCTACAGCGACAACCTGCTGATGCTGACCCTGTCGCGCGGCGGTCCGATTGTCTGGATGAGCGAAGCGGACGCCAAAGATCTGGGTATCGAAGATAACGACTGGATCGAAGTGTTCAACAGTAACGGCGCCCTGACGGCACGTGCGGTGGTGAGCCAGCGCGTACCGGCCGGGATGACCATGATGTACCACGCGCAGGAACGTATCGTTAACCTGCCGGGATCTGAGATCACCGAGCAGCGCGGCGGGATCCACAACTCCGTGACCCGCATTACGCCGAAGCCGACCCACATGATCGGTGGTTATGCCCAACTGGCCTACGGCTTTAACTACTACGGCACCGTAGGATCGAACCGCGATGAGTTCGTGGTGGTACGTAAGATGAAGAATATTAACTGGTTAGATGGCGAAGGTAATGACCAGGTACAGGAGAGCGTAAAATGAAAATTCGTTCACAAGTCGGCATGGTGCTGAATCTGGATAAATGCATCGGCTGTCATACCTGCTCAGTCACCTGTAAAAACGTCTGGACCAGCCGTGAAGGTATGGAGTACGCCTGGTTCAACAACGTGGAAAGCAAGCCGGGCACCGGCTTCCCGACCGACTGGGAAAACCAGGAGAAGTGGAAGGGCGGCTGGATCCGTAAAATCAACGGCAAGCTGCAGCCGCGCATGGGTAACCGCGCTTGGCTTCTGGGAAAAATCTTCGCTAACCCGCATCTGCCGGGCATCGAGGATTACTACGAGCCGTTTGATTACGACTACCAGAACCTGCACAACGCGCCGGAAGGCAAACACCAGCCGATCGCCCGTCCTCGCTCGCTGATCACCGGTCAGCGCATGGACAAAATTACCAGCGGTCCAAACTGGGAAGAGATTCTGGGCGGCGAGTTCGAGAAACGCGCCAAAGACCAGAACTTCGAGAACATGCAGAAGGCGATGTACGGCCAGTTCGAAAACACCTTCATGATGTATCTGCCGCGCCTGTGCGAGCACTGTCTTAACCCGGCATGCGTGGCGACCTGTCCGAGCGGCGCCATCTACAAGCGTGAAGAAGATGGCATCGTGCTGATCGACCAGGACAAGTGCCGCGGCTGGCGTATGTGCATCACCGGCTGCCCGTACAAAAAGATCTACTTCAACTGGAAGAGCGGCAAGTCTGAGAAGTGCATCTTCTGCTACCCGCGTATCGAAGCCGGTATGCCGACCGTCTGTTCCGAAAGCTGCGTAGGCCGTATTCGCTACCTCGGCGTGCTGTTGTACGACGCGGACGCGATTGAAAACGCCGCGAGCACCGAGAACGAGAAGGATCTTTATCAGCTTCAGCTGGACGTGTTCCTCGATCCGAACGATCCGAAGGTGATTGAGCAGGCGCTGAAGGACGGCATTCCGCAGAGCGTGATTGACGCCGCGCAGCAGTCTCCGGTGTACAAGATGGCGATGGACTGGAAGCTGGCCCTGCCGCTGCATCCGGAATACCGCACGCTGCCGATGGTCTGGTACGTGCCGCCGCTGTCGCCGATTCAGTCTGCCGCTGACGCGGGCGAGCTGGGCAGCAACGGCATTCTGCCGGACGTGGAGAGCCTGCGTATTCCGGTTCAGTACCTGGCCAACCTGCTGACCGCCGGGGATACCCAGCCCGTACTGCTGGCGCTGAAGCGTATGCTGGCGATGCGTCACTTCAAACGTGCGGAAACCGTGGACGGCGTGACCGATACCCGCGCGCTGGAAGAGGTTGGTCTGACCGAAGCGCAGGCGCAGGAGATGTACCGCTATCTCGCGATTGCCAACTACGAAGACCGTTTCGTGGTGCCGAGCAGCCACCGTGAGCTGGCCCGCGAAGCCTTCCCTGAAAAAAATGGCTGTGGCTTTAGCTTTGGCGATGGTTGCCACGGGTCAGACAGCAAATTCAACCTGTTCAACAGCCGCCGCATCGACGCCATGGATGTGACCAGTAAAACGGAGCCGCACTCATGATTGAACTCGTCATTGTTTCGCGTCTGCTTGAGTACCCGGATGCGGCGCTTGCGCAGCATCAGCAGGAACTTTTTGATGCGCTTACGGCATCTGAAAACCTGGATAAAGAAGATGCTCAGAAGTTGGGCGTTTTCCTCCGTGACCTGCTGGCGCGCGATCTTCTTGATGCGCAGGCGGACTACAGTCAGCTGTTTGATCGGGGGCGTGCGACCTCGCTGCTGCTGTTCGAACACGTTCACGGTGAATCCCGCGACCGCGGTCAGGCGATGGTGGATCTGATGGCCCAGTACGAACAGCACGGCCTGCAGCTCGACAGCCGCGAGCTGCCGGACCATCTGCCGCTCTATCTGGAATATCTGGCGCAGTTGCCGAAAGAGGAGGCGCTGGGCGGTCTGCAGGACATCGCGCCGATCCTGGCGCTGCTCGGCGCGCGTCTTCAGCAGCGCGAGAGCCGCTATGCGGTGCTGTTCGATCTGCTGGTGAAGCTGGCCAACGCCGCGGTCGACAGTGAAAAAGTGGCGGAGAAAATCGCCGATGAAGCCCGTGACGATACGCCACAGGCGCTGGATGCGGTATGGGAAGAAGAGCAGGTGAAATTCTTTGCTGACCAGAACTGCGGCGAGTCTGAAATCGCCGCTCACCAGCGTCGTTTTGCCGGCGCGGTTGCCCCGCAATATCTGAATATCTCTAACGGAGGACGGCACTAATGCACTTCCTGAATATGTTCTTCTTTGACATTTACCCGTATATCGCGGGAACCGTGTTCCTGGTGGGAAGCTGGCTGCGTTACGACTACGGCCAGTACACCTGGCGTGCCGCCTCCAGCCAGATGCTGGATCGCAAAGGGATGCATGTGGGCTCTAACCTGTTCCACATCGGTATTCTGGGCATTTTTGCCGGTCACTTCCTCGGGATGCTGACGCCGCACTGGATGTATGAAGCGTGGCTACCGATTGAGGTGAAGCAGAAGATGGCGATGATCGCCGGCGGTGCCTGCGGGGTGATGACCTTAGTCGGTGGCCTGCTGCTGCTGAAACGTCGTCTGTTCAGCCCACGCGTGCGTGCTACCACGACCGCTGCGGACATCCTGATCCTCTCCCTGCTGATGGTGCAGTGCGCGCTGGGTCTGTTGACCATTCCGTTCTCGGCGCAGCATATGGACGGGAGCGAAATGATGAAGCTGGTGGGCTGGGCGCAGTCCGTGGTGACCTTCCACGGCGGAGCGTCTGCGCACCTGGACGGCGTAGCGTTTATCTTCCGTGTCCACCTGGTGCTGGGGATGACGCTGTTTGTGCTGTTCCCGTTCTCCCGCCTGGTGCATATCTGGAGCGCGCCGGTGGAGTACCTGACGCGCAAATATCAGATAGTACGCGCCCGTCGCTAATTTGCCGTTTTGATACCAACCCCGCACTCGCGGGGTTTTTTTTCGCCCCAGCCCAGGTTGTTGCCTGCGGCAGCAAACAGGATCAGCGCGCCGCCTGCCAGTTGCGTCAGGCTCAGCGCGTGTCCGAAAAGCAGATTATCAACCACAATTGCTACCACCGGATAGATAAACGACAGGGAGCCGGTAATGGGCGTCGGCAGCTTCTGAATCGCGCTGTAGAGCAGCTGGTACATAATGCCGGTATGGACAATGCCGAGCGTCAGCAGCATCGGCCAGGGGAAATCACCAGAAAATGACGGCAGGCTGGCAAACGGCAAAAGCATCACGACGCCGGTCAGCACCTGGATAAAGGCAATATGCTGCGGTGCGATTGTTTTCAGTTTGCGCGCAATGATTGCCGTCAGCGCGTAGAAGAAGGCCGCGGCCATTGCCAAACCCATTCCGGTGAGCCATTCACTGCCATGCGCGCCGGCGAGCTCGCTGGAGAGCAGGATCACCACGCCGCCAAAGGCGAGAAACAGCCAGCCCCATTTCACCAGGCTGACGCGTTCCCCTAAAAACATCCCCATCAAGACCAGCATAAACGGCTGGGTGTTATACACCACGGTCGAAAGACCAATCGAGATCCGCTCATAGGCCGCGAAGAGCAGCAGCCAGTTCACCACGAGCGCCACGCCGCCGAGAATAGCGAACAGCAGCGTGGTGCGGGTGAGGGGATTAAAGGGCTTTTGACTGACCCGGATAAAAATAAAAAGCGCTATAGCTCCGATAAGACAGCGCCAGAACACCACTTCCGTCACCGGCAGACCGGAGAGCAAAACAAACGCGCCGATAGAGCCGGAAATTAACATCGCCAGGCTCATTTGCCAGACGCCTTTATGTAAATCACGCATCATCCACCTCCTGATTAATGACGCTATTGTCGAAAATCGCTGTCGGGTTTTACAGGGGGGATATAAGGTTGAAAAGGTAAATGACTTTTTAAAATTAGGTGAAAAGAATGGAATGCCTTATCGATGATATCGACCGACAAATTTTAGCCTGTCTGGTTGAGGATGCGCGCATGTCGTTGAAGGTGCTCAGCGGCCGCATCGGTCTGACGTCCCCCAGCACGGCAGAACGCCTGAAGAGGCTGGAAGAGCGCGGTGTGATCCAGGGTTATGGTGCGCGGGTGAATCTGGCGGCGCTGGGGTATACGCTGCAGGCGCTGGTAAGGGTTCGCCCCTTACCGGGTCTGTTGCATAAGGTGGATAAGTACATTCAGGCCATGCCGGAGTGTATTGAGAGCGACAAAGTGACCGGGGAAGATTGCTTTGTGATTAGGCTGGTGGTGCGATCGATAGAGCAGCTGGATGCGCTGCTGGACGGTCTGGCAGAGCATGCTCAGTGTAATACGTCGATTGTGAAGAGTTCGCCTGTCAGGCGTCGTTTGCCGCCGATGTAGCCATTTTTCGCCGGGTGGCGGCTGCGCCTTACCCGGCCTACAAAGGCGGACTTGGTTTTTTTATGCTGGGGAAGTGATGGTGGTGGGGGAAGGATTCGAACCTTCGAAGTCGATGACGGCAGATTTACAGTCTGCTCCCTTTGGCCGCTCGGGAACCCCACCAGGGGTAATTCAAATTTTGAGGTCGTGCTGAGAGATGGTGGTGGGGGAAGGATTCGAACCTTCGAAGTCGATGACGGCAGATTTACAGTCTGCTCCCTTTGGCCGCTCGGGAACCCCACCACGGGGTAATGCTTTTTACTGGCCTGCTTCCTGCTGGAAGCGGGGCGCATCATATCAAATGAGACGCCCCTGTAAAGCTTTCCTTTAGGGAAACGAAGTTGTTTGCCTGCTTTTTATCCGTAAAGGCGCAAAGCTAATCAATTCATTTTCCGAAAGATTAAAGAATGATGGTTCTGTTACCGTAAACGAAGACACGCTGGGCCAGCACCTGATACAGCGCGCGGCTTAACACATTCTTCTCAACATCACGGCCTGCGCGCATCATGTCTTCAGCCGTGTAGGTGTGATCCACATGAATCACGTCCTGCATGATGATGGGACCTTCGTCCAGGTTGTCATTCACGTAGTGTGCGGTCGCGCCGATGATCTTCACGCCGCGCTCGTAGGCCTGGTGGTATGGACGCGCGCCAATAAAGGCCGGCAGGAACGAGTGGTGGATGTTGATGATCTTGTTCGGGAAACGCGCCACGAAAGATGGCGTTAACACGCGCATGTATTTCGCCAGCACCACATAGTCCGGGTTATGCGCTTCAATGGCCTGCGCCATCAGATCGTCGTGCTCTTCGCGGGTATGACCTTCATGGCTGACCAGCTCGAACGGAATATCAAAGCGCTCGACCAGCGTACGCAGCGTCTCGTGGTTGCCAATCACGGCAGCAATTTCAACGTCCAGACCGCCGTAGTTGGCCTTCATCAGCAGGTCACCCAGGCAATGTGCTTCTTTGGTCACCAGGATCACGATGCGGCGTCGGCCCGCTGGGGTCAGCTCACGTACGGAGCCTTCCGGAAGCGCGCTATCCAGATCGGCCAGCAGCGTGGTGTCGTTGAAAATACCTTCCAGTTCGGTACGCATGAAGAAGCGGCCGGTACGGTGGTCAACGAACTCGTTGTTCTGCACGATATTCAGTTCATGTTTGTAGCAAATGTTGGTAATTCGTGCGATCAGCCCTTTTTGATCGGGACAGATGGTGCGCAGAACTTTACGTTGTAATGATTGCATCGCCGGGAAATCCTGTTTGTATTTGCGAAGTCTGGATTGTCAGGCATTACTGCCCGCAACACTTTTTAAATTTTTTACCTGAACCACAAGGGCAGGGATCGTTACGACCAAACTGTGGGCGCGTTCCGTCAATATAATACCATTGCCCGCTTTCCTTTAAGAACCGGGAACGCTCGATAATGGCACCCGGTTTATTATTCTCGGTAAAACGGGCAACAAAGCTGACGTAACCTTCATCCTCATGACTGCCTGGAGAGGATTCATAGACGGTGAGGCCGAGCCACTGCGTGTTCGCAAACCCGGTTTCGATGTCCTGCTTGAAATCGGCTGCGCGGCAGGATGGATGCCAGGTTTTAATCAGATAGTCTGCGTCTTTGATCACAAAAGCAGTGTACCGTGAACGCATAAGGTGTGACGGGTCTGGTGCAACCTGATCGCCAGAAAGATATCGCTGGCAACATAGGCTATACTCCAGAGCGCTACCACAAGGGCAGAGTTGAGACACGATTCTCTTCCTGGAACAAAATATAAAGGCGTTAAACGCTTCGGGTAGCACTATGTTAACTGAGGCGTTGCGTTGATGCCATGTCAGGAATCCAGGGGACGTAAAACAGGACTAATGAGAAAGGTTAAAATTGGGCTGGCGCTGGGTTCAGGTGCCGCCCGGGGATGGTCGCACATCGGCGTGATTAATGCCTTAAATCAGATGGGCATTACCGTCGATATTGTTGCAGGGTGTTCAATCGGATCGCTTGTCGGCTCCGCTTATGCGTGCGGGAAGCTTCCGGAACTCGAGACGTGGGTGCGCTCCTTCAGCTACTGGGACGTGCTGCGTCTGATGGACCTCTCCTGGCAGCGTGGTGGACTGTTGCGCGGCGAACGCGTCTTTAACCAGTTCCGCCAGGTCATGCCTCTCGAAGACTTCACTGATTGTCAGATGCCTTTCGGCGCCGTCGCGACAAACCTCAGCACAGGACGCGAGCTCTGGCTCACCGAAGGCGATATCCATCTTGCCGTGCGTGCCTCCTGCAGTATGCCGGGACTCATGGCGCCTGTCCCACACAACGGTTACTGGCTTGTCGATGGTGGCGTCGTTAACCCGGTTCCTATCTCACTGACGCGTGCTATGGGGGCGGACATTGTGATTGCCGTCGACTTGCAGCACGATGCTCACCTGATGCAACAGGATCTCATGCCGGTCAATCTCCAGAGCGAAGATGCTGAGGGCGAGAAACTGGCCTGGCATGAACGCCTGCGCGGAAGAATCGGGCGTCTGGCCGCGCGTCGTTCGGTTGCCGCACCGACGGCGATAGAAATCATGACCACGTCAATTCAGGTTCTCGAGAACCGCCTTAAACGTAACCGTATGGCAGGCGATCCTCCGGATATTCTTATTCAGCCGTACTGTCCGCAAATCTCTACCCTTGATTTCCATCGGGCTGAGGCCGCCATCGCAGCGGGCTCGTTAGCCGTCGAAAAGAAAATGGACGAATTGTTGCCTTTTGTGCAGACCGCACGTTAAGCACCTTTTTTTGACTACTTCAGCAAAATCTGACAGGCGATAGTGCCGATCGCATGCCACTATTTAGTTACTGTCAGCCAGGGGAGGAACCATGACGCAGCCATTGGCCGGAAAACACATTTTGATTGTTGAAGACGAGCCCGTTTTCCGATCGCTACTGGATTCGTGGTTATCCTCGCTGGGCGCAATGACGTCACTGGCTGAAGATGGCATCGAGGCCCTGGAAAAAATGATCAGCATTATGCCCGATTTGATGATTTGCGACATTGCGATGCCGCGTATGAATGGACTGAAGCTGGTTGAACATCTGCGTAACGAAGGCAATCAGACGCCGATTCTGGTGATCTCTGCCACCGAGAACATGGCGGACATCGCAAAAGCATTACGTCTTGGGGTACAGGATATTCTGCTTAAGCCGGTCAAGGATTTGCATCGGTTGCGAGAAACGGTCCTGGCGTGCCTTTATCCGAATATGTTTAATTCCCGGGTAGAGGAAGAGGAGCGTCTTTTCCAGGACTGGGACGCTCTGGTGAGTAATCCGCCTGCCGCGGCGAAACTGTTGCAAGAACTCCAGCCACCCGTCCAGCAAACTATTTCACACTGTCGCGTAAATTATCGGCAGCTTGTGGCCGCTGACCAGCCAGGACTGGTGCTGGATATTGCGCCACTGTCAGATTCCGATCTTGCGTTTTATTCTCTGGATGTCACCCGGGCGGGGGATAACGGTGTATTAGCGGCGTTACTTCTTCGTGCGCTATTTAATGGTTTGTTGCAGGAACAGTTATCCCATCAGGGACAACGGTTGCCTGAGTTAGGCAGTTTACTCAAACAGGTAAACCAGCTTTTTCGTCAGGCCAATCTGCCTGGACAGTTCCCGCTATTGGTTGGCTATTACCATAGTGGTTTAAAAAATCTGATCCTCGTTTCAGCCGGTCTCAATGCATCACTGAATACCGGTGAACACCATATTCAGGTGAGTAACGGTGTACCGCTTGGGACGTTGGGAACGGCGTATCTTAATCAAATTAGCCACCGCTGTTCCTCGTGGCAGTGCCAAATTTGGGGGGCCGGGGGACGGTTACGCTTAATGTTGTCCACGGAATAAGCAATTGGATCGTCATTTTAAGATTGCTTTACCTGTGTTTTACGGGGAGTGCTACTATCGCTGCCCGGTTTCATGCGTATTTATCCTAATTGATCGGCAACGCGTTCTTTTCAGACCCGGACTGCGGGATGAGGCTGATATACTCAACGCGTTATTTATTGCATAAAAGTTCAAAACTTGAACAGCTCAGGAGAATTTGAATGGCTGCCCTAAATTCGAAAGTCAGAAAGGCCGTTATCCCGGTAGCGGGATTGGGGACCAGGATGTTACCAGCAACCAAGGCGATTCCTAAAGAGATGCTGCCTCTGGTTGATAAGCCATTAATCCAGTATGTCGTGAATGAATGTATCGCAGCCGGCATCACTGAAATTGTGCTGGTTACGCATTCATCTAAAAACTCTATCGAAAACCATTTCGATACAAGCTTTGAACTTGAAGCCATGCTGGAAAAGCGTGTTAAGCGTCAGCTGTTAGAAGAAGTTCAGTCTATTTGCCCTCCACACGTCACCATTATGCAGGTTCGTCAGGGGCTGGCTAAAGGTCTGGGCCACGCTGTTATGTGCGCGCACCCTGTCGTGGGTGATGAGCCTGTAGCGGTAATTCTGCCTGACGTTATTCTGGACGAATACGAATCCGATCTTTCTCAGGATAACCTGGCTGAAATGATCAAACGTTTCGACGAAACCGGCAGCAGCCAGATTATGGTTGAGCCTGTTGAAGACGTAACGGCATACGGTGTGGTTGACTGCAAAGGCGTTAACCTGGAGCCGGGTGAGAGTGTGCCAATGGTTGGCGTCGTAGAGAAGCCTAAAGCCGATGTCGCGCCTTCAAACCTTGCTGTTGTAGGTCGCTATGTCCTGAGTGCTGAAATCTGGCCTCTGCTGGCTAAAACGCCTCCAGGAGCGGGTGATGAGATCCAGCTGACAGATGCCATAGATATGCTGATCGAGAAAGAGACCGTTGAGGCCTACCATATGAAAGGTAAGAGCCATGACTGCGGTAATAAGCTCGGTTATATGCAGGCGTTTGTTGAATATGGTATCCGCCACAATACCCTTGGCGAAGAATTTAAAACCTGGCTCAAAGAGAGCGTAGGTATTAAGAAATAAGCCACGGCTGTAAATGTTCGAAACCGGTGAGGCGCTGCCCACCGGTTTTTTTATGCCCATAACACTCTCGAAAACCTGTCTGAAAGTACAGTCGATGAAATTGCTAAATAATGCTTTATGACAAAGTGTAAGAGGATGTATGTGACAAATTTAGGTTAAAAAAAATCCCGCAATATGCGGGATTTTTCTGAATGAGGCTCGATTAATCCTTGATCAGGAAGTCGTCCAGCTGTTTACCCTGCTCATCCATTGCTTTCTTGATAACAGCAGGAGTACGACCCTGGCCAGTCCAGGTTTTAGTTTCGCCGTTCTCATCAACGTAGCTATATTTAGCAGGACGGGCAGCACGCTTAGCTTTAGTACCGGTTTTAGCGGCAGCCATGCTGTTCAGCAATTCATTTGGATCGATACCATCAGCAATCAGCATTTCACGATATTGCTGCAGTTTACGAGTACGTTCTTCGATTTCAGCCGCAGCAGCGCTTTCTTCTTCGCGACGTTCATTAACTACAACTTCTAATTTTTCCAGCATTTCTTCAAGCGTTTCGAGGGTGCATTCTCTTGCCTGCGCACGAAGAGTACGGATGTTGTTCAGAATTTTAAGTGCTTCGCTCATTGTAGTAATCTCAAACTTATAATGGGGGGTGGTTTGTTGACCTAATAATAGAGCCATAAATTCAGATGTGCAATAGCCAGGAATGTAAGGAATTCAAAAAATACTAAATAATGCCGCTATTATTAATTACGCTAACTTAAATTCCACCACCCAGCTGTCTCGGTTGTTATCACCGGAACCTGCTTAACCCGGTCGATGGCGTCTTTTTTTTGTGACATTTCCCGCAGGAATTATAGTTGCGGCGGAGAAATATCAGCCTTTTGTATTAGTTCTCACCCCTGGTGTTAAGCCTGAAATAGTTAATAAATAGTGAATTTTAAAGAGCAGGGATTCCACTATAAAAAGAAGTGTTATGTTTGGCTTAACTTATAGCATATTGGCGTGGCTGAATGGGTTTACTTCATGTTTTAGCGGGTTATTTTCAGAAACAGAAGGTACTGAACGCGGCACTGAACCGTATCCTCTGTGCGCTGCATCGCTGATGACCGGACAAAATATGGTACAATGACTCATCGGGAATATTACACATTGATTAGGGTTTTACGGCCAATGGCACAACTTTATTTCTACTATTCGGCAATGAATGCCGGGAAATCCACCGCGCTGCTGCAATCCTCGTACAATTACCAGGAGCGCGGGATGCGTACCGTTGTTTATACGGCTGAAATTGACGATCGCTTTGGCGCAGGGAAGGTGAGCTCCAGAATAGGGCTCTCGTCGCCTGCCAGGCTGTTTAACCCGAAAACCGATCTGTTTGAAGACATTCGTGCAGAACATGCGGCACAGCCCATTCACTGCGTACTGGTCGATGAGAGCCAGTTTCTGACGCGTGAACAGGTCCATGCCCTGTCAGAGGTAGTTGATGAGCTTGATATCCCCGTGCTGTGTTACGGCCTGCGTACGGATTTCCGCGGGGAGCTTTTTGAAGGAAGCCAGTATTTGCTCGCCTGGTCGGATAAACTTGTCGAACTGAAAACGATCTGCTTCTGCGGTCGTAAAGCCAGCATGGTGCTTCGTCTCGACCAGGCCGGAAAACCTTATGCAGATGGCGAGCAGGTGGTGATAGGCGGCAATGAACGCTATGTTTCGGTCTGCCGTAAGCATTATAAAGAAGCGTTGTCTGTAGGCTCGCTGACGGCGATTCAGCACGACAACAGAAAATAACGTCTGGCTTATTATTCAGATATAAAAAAACCCGCCATAAAGGCGGGTTTTTCATCTACTGATGTCAATTAAGCGCTTTTCTTCGCTTTCTTGTCAGCTTTGATGACAGGTGCTTCTGTTTTCACAGCGGCAACGTCACCTTCTTTGAACTCACGACCGTAGTAGGTATCCAGCAGAATCTGTTTCAGCTCGGAGATCAGTGGGTAGCGCGGGTTAGCACCAGTACACTGGTCATCGAATGCATCTTCAGACAGTTTGTCTACGTGAGCGAGGAAGTCAGCTTCCTGTACGCCCGCTTCACGGATTGACTTAGGAATACCCAGTTCAGCCTTCAGGCTTTCCAGCCATGCCAGCAGTTTCTCAATCTTCGCAGCAGTGCGGTCGCCCGGTGCGCTCAGACCAAGGTGGTCAGCGATTTCAGCATAACGACGACGTGCTTGTGGACGGTCGTACTGGCTGAAAGCCGTCTGCTTGGTTGGGTTGTCGTTAGCGTTATAACGGATAACGTTGCTGATCAACAGGGCGTTCGCCAGACCGTGAGGAATGTGGAACTGTGAGCCCAGTTTGTGCGCCATTGAGTGGCAAACACCCAGGAAGGCGTTGGCAAACGCGATACCGGCGATGGTTGCTGCACTGTGAACGCGTTCACGTGCTACAGGGTTTTTAGAGCCTTCGTTGTAAGACGCTGGCAGGTTTTCTTTCAGCAGTTTCAGAGCCTGCAGGGCCTGACCGTCTGAGAACTCAGACGCCAGCACAGAAACGTAAGCTTCCAGGGCGTGAGTCACCGCATCCAGACCACCAAACGCACACAGTGACTTCGGCATCTCCATGACCAGGTTCGCATCAACGATAGCCATGTCTGGCGTCAGCGCATAGTCAGCCAGTGGGTATTTCTGACCTGTTGCATCGTCGGTTACTACCGCGAATGGCGTAACTTCTGAACCGGTACCGGAAGTGGTGGTGACCGCGATCATTTTCGCTTTTACGCCCATTTTCGGGAACTTGTAGATACGTTTACGGATGTCCATAAAGCGCAGCGCCAGTTCTTCGAAGTGCGTTTCTGGATGCTCGTACATAACCCACATGATTTTCGCGGCGTCCATTGGGGAACCACCACCCAGTGCGATAATCACATCTGGTTTGAAGGAGTTAGCCAGTTCAGCACCTTTACGTACAACGCTCAGGGTTGGGTCAGCTTCAACTTCGAAGAATACTTCAGTTTCGACGCCAGCCGCTTTCAGCACGGAGGTGATCTGGTCAGCGTAGCCGTTGTTAAACAGGAAACGGTCAGTCACGATGAGCGCACGTTTGTGGCCATCAGTAATCACTTCATCCAGCGCGATTGGCAGAGAGCCACGGCGGAAGTAGATAGATTTCGGAAGTTTGTGCCACAACATGTTTTCAGCTCGCTTAGCAACGGTTTTCTTGTTGATCAGGTGTTTTGGACCAACGTTTTCAGAGATGGAGTTACCACCCCAGGAACCACAACCCAGAGTCAGGGAAGGTGCGAGTTTAAAGTTGTACAGGTCACCGATACCACCCTGAGAAGCAGGGGTGTTGATCAGGATACGTGCAGTTTTCATCATCTGACCGAAGTGAGCAACACGCTCTGGCTGGTTGTCCTGGTCAGTGTACAGACAAGAGGTGTGACCGATACCGCCCATGGCAACCAGCTTCTCTGCTTTCTCAACCGCATCTTCGAAATCTTTCGCACGGTACATGGCAAGCGTCGGAGACAGTTTTTCGTGAGCAAACGGCTCGCTTTCGTCAACGACTTTTACTTCACCGATCAGGATTTTGGTTGTTGCCGGAACGGTAAAGCCTGCGAGTTCAGCAATTTTGTAGGCTGGCTGACCCACGATAGCGGCGTTCAGCGCGCCATTTTTCAGGATGATGTCCTGAACCGCTTTCAGCTCTTTGCCCTGCAGCAGGTAGCCGCCGTGGCTGGCGAAACGTTCGCGAACCGCGTCATATACGGAATCCACGACCACAACAGACTGTTCAGATGCGCAGATCACGCCGTTATCGAAGGTTTTAGACATCAGCACAGACGCGACAGCACGTTTGATATCAGCGGTTTCATCGATAACAACAGGGGTGTTACCCGCGCCCACGCCGATAGCAGGTTTACCGGAGCTGTATGCGGCTTTAACCATGCCGGGACCACCGGTCGCCAGAATCAGGTTAATGTCCGGGTGATGCATCAGCGCGTTGGAGAGCTCAACAGAAGGTTGGTCGATCCAGCCGATCAGGTCTTTTGGTGCACCCGCAGCGATAGCCGCTTGCAGGACGATATCTGCAGCTTTGTTAGTCGCGTCTTTCGCACGTGGGTGTGGAGAGAAGATGATTGCGTTACGGGTTTTCAGGCTAATCAGTGATTTGAAGATTGCAGTAGACGTTGGGTTAGTGGTCGGAACAATACCGCAGATGATGCCGATAGGTTCAGCGATGGTGATGGTACCGAAGGTGTCGTCTTCGGACAGCACGCCACAGGTTTTCTCATCTTTATAGGCGTTGTAGATATACTCGGAAGCGAAGTGGTTTTTAATCACTTTATCTTCCACGATACCCATGCCGGATTCGGCAACGGCCATTTTAGCGAGAGGGATTCGAGCATCTGCAGCAGCCAGTGCGGCCGCGCGGAAGATTTTATCAACCTGTTCTTGGGTGAAATTGGCATATTCACGCTGGGCTTTTTTAACGCGCTCGACGAGGGCGTTCAGTTCAGCGATATTAGTAACAGCCATAATGCTCTCCTGATAATGTTTAAACTCTTTTAGTAAACCAGCGCTCGATACGTCAGACAGTATAGACAGTGCCAATACGACTTGCGTTACATAAAGTAAAACAATGGGTTACTTTATGCTCCAGCACACTAATTTACTAAAAGAGCCTTACCTTAGCATCATCCCTTTTTGACAGGTGACCTTCCTGGGGGCGTAATCAAGATTACTCACTTCTGAGTACGGAAATCATGATCTGCGTCAATTTCTCCCCAAGCTGATACCTTTCAGCAGGGTTATTTCATGGATATTTTTCCACTGTTAATTAATTAAGTAACTATTGGAAGTGGTGGCATCAATGATTCAACATATGTTTAACATCCTGAAATGATAACGTTTTGGTACAGATTTCAAGTGAAGTATGCTGATAAAAAGGGTATCTTCAGCGCGATTTCTCACGACAAATTGTCAATCCAGGGCATGTGTATAAGCGGAGCAAAACGTGATCCAAACGCTCTTTGATTTTCCAACTTATTTTAAATTTTTTATTGGTTTGTTTGCCCTGGTCAACCCGGTGGGGATCATTCCTGTCTTCATTAGTATGACGAGTTACCAGACAGCGGCGGCCAGGAACAAAACCAACCTCACCGCTAACCTGTCGGTAGCGATCATATTGTTGACCTCTCTTTTTCTCGGCGACACGATTCTTCAGCTGTTCGGGATTTCCATTGATTCTTTCCGTATTGCCGGCGGGATCCTGGTGGTAACCATCGCCATGTCCATGATCAGCGGTAAGCTGGGCGAGGATAAGCAGAACAAACAAGAGAAGTCAGAAACCGCTATCCGCGAAAGCATTGGCGTAGTGCCGCTGGCCTTACCGTTGATGGCCGGTCCGGGGGCCATCAGTTCAACCATCGTCTGGGGGACGCGTTACCATAGCCTGATGCACCTGATTGGCTTTTCAGTGGCTATTGCCATTTTTGCGCTCTGCTGTTGGGGTGTGTTCCGCATGGCACCCTGGCTGGTGCGCTTGCTGGGTCAAACGGGCATCAACGTCATTACGCGTATCATGGGCCTGTTGCTGATGGCGTTAGGGATCGAATTCATCGTCACGGGGATTAAAAGCATTTTCCCCGGATTATTGCATTAATACTTCATATGAAAGGACGGAGCGACGGCTCCGTTTTTTTACGTGATTATCAGCAAATCATATAACTAAAGTTGAAATGCTCACATATCATAATAAATTCTACTAATAATGTTCATTGCTTGTATTTCAATAGGTTATTAATTCCGCATCAACCCGCCTGCACAGAAAATCTTCGATCGCTCTGTTATTTTACTCACATGATACTCTTGGGCTTGCTGAGAGATAACCGAAATGATATTAGTAATTTCAACATTCCCCTAGACGAATGTGCTAAATAATAACCAGTTGTTAAATTTTTGTACAAATTCACTCGATGATAGCGCAGCGACGCGCTTGTAGAGAAAATTTTCTCTATCCTGTTGAATATCATGTTGTTTTACTGATATTCGATGTCTGGCAGGGCTGCCCTCAACGATACGGTACTCACCGTAAAAGAGAATTGCTTAACAAATTTGCAAAATGTATTGGCGCACGATTACGCCATTTGATACTTTCCGGCCTAATATTTTGCAGCATAAAACAATCAGATGAGAATTATTTTCATATAGTTCTCTTCTCAGATATCCAGCGCAGGCCTCAAACAGGGGAGGCCTGTAAAGAATCGACGCAAGACGGCCATACGAGCGGTCAGTAATAAAAAAGTCGGTGATAGCAAGTAGTAAAAGAAGAACCTGACAGCAGCAAAAAAAACTCCTGCGCTGTACAGGCCCCAACAGGGGATTACACAGCTGGCGAAGGCCAGTCATTATAATGAGTGGAGTACCAACACAATGTCCATCATCACAAAAAAAAATCTGGTAGCGGCGGGGATTTTAACTGCGCTAATCGCGGGAAACGCTGCAATGGCTGCGGACGTTCCTGCAGGTGTTCAGCTGGCGGAGAAGCAGACGCTGGTGCGTAACAACGGTGCGGAAGTTCAGTCTCTCGACCCGCACAAAATTGAAGGTGTTCCTGAGTCTAACGTCAACCGCGACCTGTTCGAAGGTCTGCTGGTAACGGACGTAGATGGCCACCCGGCACCGGGCGTGGCAGAAAAATGGGAAAACAAAGATTTCAAAGTCTGGACCTTCCATCTGCGTAAAGATGCGAAATGGTCCGACGGTACGCCGGTGACGGCTGAAGATTTCGTTTATAGCTGGCAGCGTCTGGCGAATCCAACGACCGCCTCTCCGTATGCGAGCTACCTGCAATATGGCCATATTGCCAATATTGATGACATCATCGCGGGCAAAAAACCGATCACCGACCTGGGCGTTAAGGCGATCGATGCCAATACCTTTGAAGTCACGTTGAGCGAACCTGTTCCGTACTTCTATAAGCTGCTGGTTCACCCGTCCGTCTCCCCGGTACCAAAATCCGCCGTGGAAAAATTTGGTGAAAAATGGACCCAGCCTGCCAATATCGTGACCAACGGTGCCTACAAGCTGAAAGACTGGGTGGTCAACGAGCGTATGGTGCTTGAGCGTAACCCGCAATACTGGGACAACGCTAAAACCGTGATTAATCAGGTTACCTACCTGCCAATTTCGTCCGAAGTGACTGACGTCAACCGCTACCGCAGCGGCGAAATCGACATGACCTATAACAACATGCCGATTGAACTGTTCCAGAAACTGAAGAAAGAGATCCCTAAAGAAGTTCACGTCGACCCGTACCTGTGCACCTACTACTATGAAATCAACAACCAGAAAGCACCGTTCACCGACGTACGCGTTCGTACCGCGCTGAAGCTGGCTCTGGATCGCGATATCATCGTAAACAAAGTGAAAAACCAGGGCGATCTGCCGGCATACAGCTATACCCCTCCATACACCGATGGTGCAAAACTGACCGAGCCAGACTGGTTCAAACAGACGCAGGAACAGCGTAACGCAGAAGCGAAGAAACTGCTGGCCGAAGCGGGCTATACCGCAGATAAGCCGCTGACCTTCAGCCTGTTGTACAACACGTCCGATCTGCACAAAAAACTGGCTATCGCCGTCGCTTCGATCTGGAAGAAAAACCTGGGCGCGAACGTGAAGCTGGAGAATCAGGAGTGGAAGACCTTCCTCGACAGCCGTCATCAGGGCACCTTTGACGTTGCGCGTGCTGGCTGGTGTGCGGACTATAACGAACCGACCTCCTTCCTGAACACCATGCTGAGTGACAGCTCAAACAACACCGCGCACTATAAGAGCCCGGCGTTTGACAAGCTGATCGCCGACACGCTGAAAACCACTGACGAAGCACAGCGTACTGAACTGTACTCTAAAGCTGAGCAGCAGCTGGATAAAGATTCCGCGATCGTTCCGGTTTACTACTACGTTAACGCCCGTCTGGTGAAACCGTGGGTAGGTGGGTACACCGGTAAAGACCCGATGGATAATATCTACGTTAAAAACTTGTATATTATCAAGCATTAATGGCAATGAGTGGGGCGGGCGTGCTCGCCCCACGGTGTCTAACCAACGTCACATTATATAGGCACACGCCAGAAGGTACGGGCAATGTTGAAATTTATCCTACGTCGCTGTCTGGAAGCGATTCCAACGCTATTTATTCTCATCACGATTTCCTTCTTCATGATGCGCCTTGCGCCGGGAAGTCCATTTACCGGTGAGCGTACGCTGCCGCCAGAAGTCATGGCGAATATCGAAGCGAAATACCACTTAAACGATCCTATCTCGACCCAGTACTTCAACTACCTGAAGCAGCTGGCGCACGGTGATTTTGGACCGTCATTTAAATATAAAGACTATTCCGTTAACGACCTGGTGGCGTCCAGCTTCCCGGTGTCGGCGAAATTGGGTGCTGCGGCATTCATTCTGGCGATCGTTTTCGGTGTCACCGCTGGCGTCATCGCCGCGCTCAGACAAAATACCAAATGGGATTATGCCGTAATGGGGGTGGCGATGACCGGGGTAGTTATACCCAGCTTCGTTGTCGCGCCATTACTGGTGATGATATTTGCCATTACGCTGAAGTGGCTGCCTGGCGGCGGCTGGAACGGCGGGGCACTCAAGTTCATGATTTTGCCGATGGTGGCATTATCTCTGGCGTACATCGCCAGTATCGCGCGTATCACCCGTGGTTCAATGATCGAAGTGCTGCACTCGAACTTCATTCGTACCGCGCGCGCGAAAGGGCTGCCGATGCGTCGGATTATCTTCCGCCACGCGCTTAAACCGGCGCTGTTGCCCGTGCTCTCCTACATGGGACCGGCATTCGTCGGGATCATCACTGGCTCGATGGTTATCGAAACCATTTACGGCCTGCCGGGCATTGGCCAGCTGTTTGTGAACGGCGCGCTCAACCGCGACTATTCGCTGGTACTGAGCCTGACCATTCTCGTCGGTGCGCTGACCATTCTCTTTAACGCAATCGTCGATGTTCTGTACGCCGTCATCGACCCGAAAATCCGTTACTAACTGGAGCACGCCATGATGTTGAGTAAGAAAAACAGCGAGGCGCTGGAAAACTTCAGTGAAAAACTGGAAGTGGAAGGTCGTAGCCTCTGGCAGGACGCGCGTCGTCGCTTTATGCACAACCGCGCGGCGGTGGCGAGTCTGGTGGTTCTGGTGATCATCGCGCTGTTTGTGACCCTTGCCCCGATGCTGTCGCAATTTACCTATTTCGACACCGACTGGGGCATGATGTCCAGCGCGCCTGATATGGAGTCTGGCCACTATTTCGGCACGGACTCTTCCGGACGCGATCTGCTGGTGCGTGTCGCTATCGGGGGGCGTATCTCGCTGATGGTCGGGATTGCTGCCGCGCTGGTGGCGGTGATCGTGGGGACGCTCTACGGCTCACTGTCCGGCTACCTTGGCGGCAAAGTGGACTCGGTGATGATGCGTCTGCTGGAAATCCTGAACTCCTTCCCGTTTATGTTCTTCGTCATCCTGCTGGTGACCTTTTTCGGTCAGAATATCCTGTTGATCTTCGTGGCCATCGGGATGGTTTCCTGGCTGGATATGGCGCGTATTGTCCGCGGCCAGACGCTGAGCCTCAAACGCAAAGAGTTTATCGAAGCCGCACAGGTCGGCGGTGTCTCTACCGGGAATATCGTGGTTCGCCATATCGTTCCTAACGTGCTGGGCGTGGTGGTGGTCTATGCCTCACTGCTGGTGCCAAGCATGATCCTGTTTGAATCCTTCCTGAGCTTCCTCGGTCTGGGTACGCAAGAGCCGCTGAGCAGCTGGGGCGCGCTGCTGAGTGACGGTGCAAACTCAATGGAAGTGTCACCGTGGCTGCTGTTATACCCGGCGGGTTTCCTGGTCGTTACCCTGTTTTGTTTTAACTTTATCGGCGATGGCCTGCGTGATGCCCTCGACCCGAAAGACCGTTAAGGAGCGCCGTCATGACAATGATTGAAACGGCAACCGCGCCACAGGCGCAGCAGCGGAGCGACCTTCTGCTGGACGTAAAAGATCTTCGCGTCACCTTTAAGACCCCGGACGGGGATGTGACCGCCGTGAACGATCTCAACTTCAACCTGCGCGCGGGCGAAACGCTCGGCATCGTGGGTGAATCCGGATCCGGGAAATCCCAGACCGCCTTTGCGCTAATGGGCCTGCTGGCCGCTAACGGTGTGATTGGTGGTTCCGCTAAATTCAACGGTCGCGAAATCCTCAACCTGCCGGAGCACGAGCTGAACAAGCTGCGCGCCGAGCAGATCTCGATGATTTTCCAGGATCCGATGACCTCGCTGAACCCGTACATGCGCGTCGGTGAGCAGCTGATGGAAGTCCTGATGCTGCACAAAGGTCTGGGCAAAGCCGAAGCCTTTGAAGAGTCGGTCAAAATGCTCGATGCGGTGAAAATGCCGGAAGCGCGTAAGCGCATGCGCATGTTCCCGCACGAGTTCTCTGGCGGTATGCGTCAGCGCGTGATGATTGCGATGGCGCTGCTGTGCCGGCCAAAACTGCTGATTGCCGACGAACCGACCACCGCGCTGGACGTTACCGTTCAGGCACAAATCATGACCTTGTTGAACGAGCTGAAGCGTGAGTTCAACACGGCGATTATCATGATCACCCACGACCTGGGCGTGGTGGCGGGCATCTGTGACAAAGTGCTGGTGATGTATGCCGGCCGTACCATGGAATACGGCAAAGCGCGTGACGTATTCTATCAGCCAGCGCATCCTTACTCGATTGGCCTGCTGAACGCGGTACCGCGTCTCGATGCGGAAGGGGAGTCCCTGCTCACCATTCCAGGCAACCCGCCAAACCTGCTGCGCCTGCCGAAAGGCTGTCCGTTCCAGCCGCGCTGCCCGCACGCGATGGAAATCTGCAACAGCGCACCGCCGCTGGAAGAGTTTGCACCAGGCCGCCTGCGCGCCTGCTTTAAGCCGCAGGAGGAGCTGGTATGAACGCATTAGATGAAAAACGCAACGTGCTGCTCGAGATTGCTGACCTTAAGGTGCATTTCGACATCAAAGACGGCAAACAGTGGTTCTGGCAGCCGTCGAAGACCCTGAAAGCGGTGGACGGCGTCACCCTGCGCCTGTATGAGGGGGAGACCCTGGGCGTGGTGGGCGAGTCCGGCTGCGGTAAATCGACCTTTGCGCGCGCCATTATCGGTCTGGTGAAAGCCACCGACGGCAAAGTGGCCTGGCTGGGTAAAGATCTGCTGGGCATGAAACCCGATGAGTGGCGCGACGTGCGCAGCGATATCCAGATGATTTTCCAGGATCCGCTGGCGTCGTTAAACCCGCGTATGACCATCGGTGAGATTATTGCCGAGCCGCTGCGGACCTATCATCCGAAGATGTCCCGTCAGGAAGTGCGCGATCGCGTTAAGGCGATGATGCTGAAAGTCGGGCTGTTGCCTAACCTCATCAACCGCTATCCGCACGAGTTTTCCGGCGGCCAGTGTCAGCGTATTGGTATTGCGCGCGCCCTGATCCTCGAACCGAAGCTGATTATCTGTGATGAACCAGTTTCCGCGCTCGACGTCTCCATTCAGGCGCAGGTGGTTAACCTGCTGCAGAAGCTGCAGCGCGAAATGGGGCTGTCGCTGATCTTCATCGCGCATGACCTGGCCGTGGTGAAACACATCTCTGACCGCGTGCTGGTGATGTATTTGGGGCACGCCGTGGAGCTGGGCACCTATGACGAGGTGTACCACAATCCGCTGCACCCTTACACCAAAGCGCTGATGTCGGCGGTGCCGATCCCCGATCCCGATCTGGAAAAGAATAAGACCATCCAGCTTCTGGAAGGGGAATTGCCTTCACCGATTAACCCGCCGTCGGGCTGCGTCTTCCGCACGCGCTGCCCTATGGCCGGGCCGGAATGTGCGAAAACGCGGCCGGTTCTGGAAGGCAGTTTCCGACATGCGGTTTCCTGCCTGAAAGTAGACCCGTTATAATCGCAAGGGCTGACATGATGTCAGCCCTTATATTTTGCGAGGTCAATGTGTCGCGTTTATTCACGTCAGCCCGTCGGCGGCTTTATCATGTTTTATTCGATCCTGAAACGGTATCCGGGCGACGCTTCGAAGGTCTTTGCGGTTTATTTGCGCTCCTCAGCGTGGTGGTCATCTTTATCGAGTCAGGCGCCGGGACGCAATACCACCTGACGTTTGACGAATGGCATGTCTTTGTCTGGCTTGAGCTGGCGATTACCCTGGTTTTTACCGCTGAATATCTCCTCCGAGTGATTGCCTGGCCTAACCCGGGCCGATATGTTTTCAGCTTCTGGGGATTTATCGATTTAGCCACCATTCTGCCGCTCTACGTCATGTGGCTGTGGCCGGAAATCAGCCTGAGCTATGTCTTTGCCTGGCGAGCGATGCGCGTTATTCGCGTATTACGTATTCTGAAATTACTGCGCTTTATGCCCTCACTGCGCGTGTTCTGGAGCGCAATCGTCAGCGCGCGTCATCAGCTTATTCTCTTCTACTCGTTTATTGCCATCGTCATGATCGTTTTTGGCGCGCTGATGTATCTGATAGAGGGGCCGAAATATGGTTTCACGACGCTCAATGCGTCCGTCTATTGGGCGATAGTGACCGTGACGACCGTCGGGTACGGTGATATCACGCCCCATACGCCGCTGGGCCGCATTGTGGCCTCAGTGCTGATTTTGATTGGCTATTCGGTCATTGCTATTCCGACAGGGCTTATTACCACGCACATGAGCAGCGCATTTCAGAGCCGCAAGCAGCAGCGCAAATGTCCGGCATGTCACCAGGGTGAACATGACCTTAACGCGCGGTTTTGTAACCGCTGCGGAAGTGCGTTGCCGGAGTAAATAAAAAAGGCTGCAATCGCAGCCTTTTTTATTATTCGCGCCAGAGAATATGGCACAGCTTGTGGTCTTTCTCTCGACAGAGCAGGACGCGGGCGAAAATATCGTTAATCTCGCCACCGTCTTCATCGGCCAGCCCGATGACCACTTCGGCAAAGAAGTCAGGATTCAGATCGAAATCCACATGCTCAGCCCAGTCTTCTGAAGGGTCAAACAGTTCGGCACCGCCGCGCTCTTCGAACTGCAGATTAAAGAGGATCACGTCTGCGGGATCGAGGTTATCAACCGCCAGTTCGAGAAAAATGTCATAGGCCTGCTCGAGCGTTTCGTCTTCGGTCAGGCGATTGTTCAGATCCATTTCCATGATGACTACCTGTTTAACATCGTTGGGCACGTTTTACAGCAACGGACTAAAGAAGTAAAACAGTCGTTCGGCAATTCTCTGCCACAGCGGACGTTTTACCCACAGTCTGGCATCCAGCAGCCGCGAGCGGGAGATATAATCATCCTGCACCGCCGCGAGATCGCCGCCAAAGCCGGCATCATCAATAACCAGCGTGATTTCAAAGTTGAGCCACAGGCTGCGCATATCCAGGTTCACTGTCCCCACCAGGCTTAACTCGCCGTCGACAAGCACGCTTTTGGTGTGGAGCAATCCGCCTTCGAACTGGTAGATCTTCACCCCTGCAGCCAGCAGTTCGCTAAAGAATGCCCGGCTGGCCCAGCCCACCAGAAGAGAGTCATTTTTGCGTGGCAAAATAATGCTCACATCGACGCCGCGCTGCGCCGCGGTACAGATCGCGTGCAGGAGATCATCGCTGGGAACAAAGTAGGGCGTCGTCATGATCAGGTATTCACGCGCCGAGTAGGTCGCCGTCAGCAGCGCCTGATGGATCAAATCCTCCGGGAAGCCTGGCCCGGAAGCAATGGTATGAATGGTGTGACCGCTGGCCTCTTCAAACGGCATAATATTGCCGTCCGGCGGTGGCGGCAGGATGCGTTTGCCGGTTTCTATCTCCCAGTCGCAGGAGTAAACGATGCCCATCGAGGTGGCAATTGGCCCCTCCATTCGCGCCATCAAATCCACCCACTGGCCCACGCCCGAGTCCTGCTTGAAGAAGCGCGGGTCAACCATGTTCATGCTGCCGGTGTAGGCAATATAGTTATCGATCATGATCATTTTACGATGCTGACGGAGATCCATCCGGCGCAGAAACACGCGCAGGAGATTGACCTTCAGCGCTTCAACCACTTCGATACCGGCATTGCGCATCATGCCTGCCCAGGGGCTACGGAAAAATGCCACGCTGCCTGCGGAGTCAAGCATCAGACGGCAGTGAATGCCGCGTCGCGCCGCGGCCATCAGCGATTCAGCGACCTGGTCAGCCATCCCGCCGGGTTGCCAGATATAAAAAACCATCTCGATATTATGACGCGCCAGCTGGATATCGCGGATTAATGCCTGCATGACGTCGTCGGACGAGGTCAGCAGCTGCAGTTGATTGCCTTTAACACCACCAATCCCCTGACGGCGCTCGCACAGCTTAAACAGTGACGAGGCGACACTGCTGTTCTCCTCGGCAAAGATATGCTTGCAGGCTTTAAGATCGTTTAGCCACTTTGCGGTTGAGGGCCACATGGCGCGGGCCCGCTCGGCGCGGCGTTTGCCGAGATGAAGCTCACCGAAAGAGAGATAGGCAATAATTCCCACCAGCGGCAGGATGTAGATGATCAGAAGCCAGGCCATGGCAGAGGGTACGGCTCTGCGCTTCATCAGGATGCGTAACGTCACACCCGCGATTAACAGCCAGTATCCTAAAATGACCAGCCAACTCACCACGGTGTAGAAGGTTGTCATAGGTAAAAAAATCCTTTTGAAAGCGTATTGTTATGAGTGTACGCATCAGGATTCATCTGGCAAATAAAAACGCCAGGTAAAAGCGCTGGTTTGCCGCAGGGTTGGGTTTATAATGGCCTTTCTTTTAGAGAAAAAGTGTTAGAGAAAGAGTTGTAGACATGAAGCGCAGTAGAACAGAAGTAGGGCGCTGGCGCATGTTGCGACAGGTGAGTCGTCGCAAGGCTCGTTGGCTGGAAGCACAATCCCGCCGCAATATGCGTATTCACGCCATCAGAAAATGTGGAATGACCCGGCA
This sequence comes from Enterobacter sp. SGAir0187, assembly GCF_002952735.2. Taxonomy (NCBI): domain Bacteria; kingdom Pseudomonadati; phylum Pseudomonadota; class Gammaproteobacteria; order Enterobacterales; family Enterobacteriaceae; genus Enterobacter; species Enterobacter sp. SGAir0187. Next base: position 4,646,329 of record NZ_CP025034.2, read on the forward strand.
TCGCAACGCGTTGCTGTTCGCAGTCCAGGATATCTGAGTACCATGAGGGCACCGTAATGGTGCCCAATGATTTTATAGAGTCTGATTTTTAGGAGTAGCGTATTTGCAGCGCTACTCCTGCTGTATTGAGCAAAAGGAGGGAGAAGAAGTGTTTGCGGAGTTTGGCGTACTGAATTTCTGGACGTATGTTGTTGGCGCGTTTTTTATCGTGCTCGTACCGGGGCCGAATACCCTGTTTGTCCTCAAAACCGGAATTGGACACGGCGTTAAAAAAGGGTATCTTGCCGCGTCGGGCGTATTTATCGGCGATGCGGTACTGATGTTTCTGGCCTGGGCGGGCGTCGCGGCATTAATTCAGACCACGCCGGTACTGTTTAATATCGTGCGCTATCTCGGCGCCTTCTATCTGCTGTGGCTGGGCGGCAAAATGCTCTGGTCGGTCATTACCCGGCAGAATCACGCTCATGAGAGCGGTACCGAGCCTGCCAGCACGATCATGAAACGTTCGCTGGTATTGAGCCTGACGAATCCAAAAGCGATTCTGTTCTACGTATCGTTCTTCGTTCAGTTCATTGACGTGAACGCACAGAGCACCGGCACCTCTTTCCTTATCCTCGCGACGACGCTTGAGTTAATCAGCTTCATGTACATGAGCTTCCTGATCTTCTCCGGTGCGTTTGTCACGCGTTATCTGAAAACCAAAAAGAAACTGGCAAAGCTGGGGAACGGGCTGATAGGGCTGCTGTTCGTCGGGTTTGCGGCGAGGTTGGCGTCGCTGCATTGATGAATGAAAGGCTCCTGCGGGAGCCTTTCTAATTATGTTTGACAACGCCTCATCACTTAGTTGTATAGTGCAACTAAATGGTGAGGACAGAACATGCACAGCGAAACCCCGGTAGTCAGCGTTATTCGACGTTCCTCGCGCCTCATGGTGCGAGAGTTAGGTTTTATGGGTTCTACCCTGGCCTCAACGAGCTACTCACCTTCGGCCGTCCATACCCTGGTCGAAATCGCCTTACGCAAACAGATGACGGCGAGTCAGCTGGTGCAACTGCTGGGCCTGGAAAAGTCCAGCGTCAGCCGGATGCTGGCTCGCCTGATTGCCGCAGGCGAACTCGAGGAAGTCATTTCTGTTGAGGATGCGAGAGCAAAGAGCCTCAGGCTGACCGCGAAAGGTCACGAGACGGTCAGCAAAATTAATGCCTTCAGCAATGAGCGCGTGGTCACAGCAATAAAGCGTCTTGCTCCTGCCCAGCAGCAGACCATCTCTGAGGGGCTCTCCCTTTATGCCAACGCGCTGCTGGCATGCCGCGAGGCGGGCAACGATATGCAGCCCGACGAGCTGAAGATAGTGCAGGGATATATCCCCGGCATGATTGGCCGTATTGCGGAGATGCATGGCAGCTATTATTCGCGGGAGCATAACTTTGGTCGCTTCTTCGAGGCCAAAGTGGCTTCTGGGCTGGCCGAGTTCAGTGAAAGACTGGAGAAGCCCTGTAACCAGATTTGGCTGACTGTACTCAACGACAAAATTGTCGGCTCGGTGGCAATCGATGGCGAGGATCTGGCGACGGGTGAAGCCCATCTTCGCTGGTTTATTCTTGATGATGGCTGCCGGGGACACGGCGTGGGGAAAAAACTGCTGAATGAAGCGATGCGGTTCTGCGACAGTGTCGGGTTTTCTGCCGTGCACCTCTGGACGTTCAATAAGCTGACCGCCGCCCGGCGTCTGTACGAGTCGTTTGGGTTTACGCTGGTAAAAGAGTGGGAAGGCGACCAGTGGGGGAGCCTGATTACAGAGCAGCAGTTTACCCGGTACAGAGGCGTGTAATCGCCGCCATAAAAAAGGCTCCTTTCGGAGCCGCTTTGGTATCAAAACACTTTCTTATACGGTCTGACCGTTACCTTCGCATATACACCCGCTGCAACGTACGGGTCTGCGTCAGCCCAGGCCTGAGCGGCTTCCTGGGATTCAAATTCAGCAATAATCGTGGAGCCGGCAAAACCGGCAGCACCCGGATCGTTGCTGTCTACTGCGGGCATGGGGCCAGCGGTCAGTAATCGGCCTTCATCCTGAAGCAACTGCAAACGTGCCAGATGCGCAGGGCGCACAGACTGGCGTTTTTCGAGCGAATCAGCAACATCTTCAGAGTAAATCACGTAAAACACGGCGAAGCTCCTTAACCGGTAAAAGTGTCAGTTACGTTATGTGAAAGGGCAAACGACTGCAATGTAAAATAAAAACAATGTTAATACCCTGATCTGAATGCGCCTTTTTTGGCCTCTCAGGCGCTAAAGTTGCGCCAGAGCAAAGTGTCTTATTGAATATGATTGCTATTTGCATTTAAAATCAGGGTTCGGTTTTTTAACGTTGATGACTATGACTTCGATGACCCTTGATTTACCTCGCCGCTTTCCCTGGCCGACGCTGCTTTCTGTCGTGATTCACGGTGCCGTTGTGGCGGGTCTGCTGTATACCTCGGTTCATCAGGTTATTGAAATGCCCGCGCCCGCGCAGCCGATTTCCGTGACGATGGTATCGCCAGCGGATCTCGAACCGCCGCAGGTTGCCCCTCCGCCGCCACAGCCGGTGGCTGAACCGGAGCCAGAACCCGAGCCCGTTCCGGAGCCACCGAAGGAAGCCCCGGTGGTGATCCACAAACCTGAACCGAAGCCAAAACCTAAGCCGAAGCCGAAGCCGGTGAAGAAGGTTGAGGAGCGTCCGAAACGCGAGGAACGTCCGGTTGAACCGCGCGCGGCCCAGCCAGTCGAAAATGCAGCGCCTTCACGTTCGGTGATGAACAATACGGCAACGACGTCAAAGCCAACGGTTACCGCGCCAGCGGGCCCGCGAGCCGTAAGCCGCAATCAGCCTCAGTATCCGGCGCGAGCTCAGGCCTTGCGTATTGAAGGCCGCGTACGGGTGAAATTTGATGTCACTGCGGATGGCCGCGTGGATAATGTGGAAATCTTGTCTGCGCAACCTTCTAATATGTTTGAGCGCGAAGTGAAATCTGCCATGCGCAGATGGCGTTATGAGCCAGGCAAGCCGGGCAGCGGATTGATCGTCAATATTGTTTTCCGCCTGAACGGCGGGGCGCAGATGGAATAAAAAAAGCCTCCGAAAGGAGGCTTTTTTTTGCCTGTCGATCAGGCCTGTGGAAGTTGACGCGGTTTACCCTCGCTGTCCACGGCGACATAAATAAACAGCGCTTCAGTGGCCTTATAACGTTGTCCAATCGGCTCAGAAGAGACTTTCTTCACCCAGACTTCGATGTTGATGGAAATGGAAGTATTACCGCGTTTCACGCAGCGCGCGTAGCAGCAAACCACATCTCCCACCGCAACCGGGCGCAGGAAGGTCATGCCGTCCACTCTCACGGTGACCACGCGCCCGTGGGCGATCTCTTTTGCCAGAATTGCGCCGCCCATATCCATCTGCGACATCAGCCAGCCGCCAAAAATATCGCCATTGGCATTGGTGTCAGCGGGCATTGCCAGTGTGCGTAAAACCAGTTCGCCCTGAGGGGCGTTAGTTGTTGTCATTGTTTTAACTCGTAACGGAAGACTTCAGGCGGGATGCTACTATGATTTCACAGCGGAGAGAATAGACCAGAACGCCTGTCGTTGACGTTCTGGTCAGTCATTAATCAGTGCTTGTCGTCCTGCGGCATGTGTCGATAAATATATACGCCGCTTAACAGCGTGAAGATAAGCGTCAGCGCAGTCAGGCCAAAGACCTTAAAGTTGACCCAGATATTCTGCGGCAGCCAGAAAGCAATATAGATGTTAGCGAGACCGCAGAGAATAAAGAAGACCGCCCAGGCGATATTCAGACGGGACCAGACGTGTTGAGGCAGTGTAAGCTCTTTGCCCAGCATGCGCTGGATCAGCGGCTTTTTCATCACCCACTGACTGATTAACAATGCACCCGCAAACAGCGCGTAAATGACGGTCACTTTCCACTTAATAAATTCATCATTGTGGAAGAACAGGGTAAGCCCGCCGAATACGGCGACCAGGACGAAGGTAACCAGCGCCATTTTTTCGACTTTACGATAGCGAACCCAGCTGTAGATCAGTACGACGGCGGTTGCAACGATCAGCGCAGTGGTGGCGGCATAAATATCGTACAGCTTATAAAAAGCAAAAAAGACCACGAGCGGTAAAAAATCAAGAAACTGCTTCATTCTGTGATTCCATCTTCTGAGCGGGGCGGGAGACAGCGATGCCCCCCGCCTCGGGATTACTGACGAATTAACATATACAGGCGGAACAGATAGACGAGCAGTACCGCTGAAATGAGATTGCTCAGCGTATTCGCCACCACGGCGCCAACATTAGGCGTTAAAACCGCAAAATTCGGCGCAAACAATAACAGCAGCGTTTTGGCCAGCAGCCAGCCGATCACGGCGGGCGCCACCAGACGCATATTAGCCCATGCCAGTCTGATGCTGTTGCGCATCGCGGTAAAAATACCCATCTTATCCTGCACGACCATCACCGGGGCAAATGAGAGCACGATAGCCAGTAATACCCCCGGCACCACGACCAGCATAATCCCCATCTGCACCAGCAGGGTGGTCAAAAAGATCAGGATAAACAGCTTAGGTAAGACCGGCGCGCTGGCACCAATCGCCCGTAAGGCGCTGACCCGTTGCCCCGCTGATACCAGCTGAATCATCAGCAAAACGCCGCCCGCCAGAACCGCATTACCGATCAGGCCTGAGAACGTGGACGCGGCAGAAGCGCGCAGCAGAATTTGCTGCTGCTCCGGCGTCATGTTTTGCACCAGTTCAAACAACCCCACGCTACCCGCAAGATGGTCGCCCTGGCTCAGGCTGGCAATCTGTTCTTCACTCGGTGAGAACGCATGACCCAGCACCACCGTGATAAAGGCGCAAAGCAACGCGATCAGTAAAAAGGTAATGAACTGATTGCGGAAAAAGTTTCCCGTGTCACGGTAGACAGACTTCGCCGTGATAGACATGCACTCTCCTTGAGTATTGCAGGTGTTAATTAGCCGGCAATTGTACACCGGATGCACCTGCTGTGGCAGCATCAAGGCTTGTATGGAAAAGCATATCTTTGTAAAGCGGCGGTAATCCAACACGGGCGCGGGCGCGGTTACAGGCTTCGTTGACCTGCCCATCTTCCCCCGACATGGCAAATTCCCGGCACGGGCTGGGGCGATCCTCATAGATGGAACAGCGGGTCGCGACCCCAGGTTCACCCTGTAGCGCCACACAACGGGCCTGCTTTTGGTTCGTGCCGCTCATGCAGCGCAGAAAGGGAGTTAACGGCTCAGTAAGATGAACCGGAACGGTACCGCCGCCATCGCTGGCTTCGGCCCAGTAGAAAGAGACTCGAAAATACGCACAACAGGCTCCGCACGTCATGCACGGGTTAATATCACTCATGGCACACCTGCAAAAGAAGAACGCATCAAATCAACTTGTGAGAGCGATAAATTATCCAGCCGCCAGAGGAAGAGCAAGAGGGGGAAAAGGGAAAATTTTGTAACCGTGAAATGCCAAAAATTGACATGGAAACAACTTATTGGTTTTGGATGCGTAACAAAAAATTAATCCAGATCAATGAATGTTAAGTTACTGGTTTTAATGTGATCTGTGGCAGATCACTTATTACTCTTTTGTGAGTATATTCTCATCCGCGATTAAAACCACAACGATGGAGCGGATATGAAAAAATTAGCGGTGGCAGCCCTTGTATTAAGCAGTCTCTCTGGCGGCGCGTATGCGCATGAAGCAGGCGAATTCTTTATTCGTGCCGGTTCGGCTACGGTTCGCCCAACTGAAGGATCGGATAACGTGCTGGGTATGGGCGGTTTTAGCGTCAGTAATAACACCCAGTTAGGTTTAACGTTCACCTGGATGGCGACGGATAATGTTGGTGTTGAGCTTCTGGCCGCAACGCCGTTCCGTCATCGCGTCGGTTTAGGACCAACCGGTGATATCGCCACGGTCCACCATTTACCGCCAACGCTGATGGCGCAATGGTACTTTGGCGACTCAAGCAGCAAGGTGCGTCCTTATATTGGCGCCGGTGTGAACTACACCACCTTCTTTGATGAGAAATTTAACGATACCGGTAAAGAGGCGGGTCTGACGGATCTCAGCCTGAAAGATTCTTGGGGCATGGCGGGACAGGTCGGTCTGGATTACCTGATTAACCGCGACTGGCTGATCAACGCCTCGGTCTGGTATATGGATATTGATACGGACGTACGCTTCAAGGCGGGCGGTCAGCAGCAAAGTATCAATACTCGCCTGGATCCGTGGGTGTTTATGTTCTCTGCGGGTTATCGTTTCTGATCCCCCGTCAAACTGGCCACAGGGTGGCCAGTTTGCTTTGCTCACATCAAAACGACGGATAAACTGGCCGCTCATCAAGCTTTACACAGTGCCTCAGGATCGTTTCCCCATCATATAAATAGCTGAAAGCGTCGCTGGACAGGGAATGGAAGAGAATATCGCCGTTGGCAAACGGGATAATTTCGGTATCACCCGCACGTTTGTGTCCCGCGCCGGTTTCAAAATGATCGTGCCACCGTTCCTGGGTATGGTCATAAACGTGAAGAATAACCTCGACAAGTCCTCTTTGCGGACAATTAAGGCGCAGGAAGGTAGAAGAGAAATTCAGGGACAGCGCATGGAAGGGAATCAATAAGGCGAAAACCAGTAAAGCTCGTAAATACATCAAACCGCGAAAACCTCCTTCAAAAGGGAAATGAGATTTTACTTAAGTCAAAAATCGCGTTTTTGCCGTGGATCAAGATGTCTTATAATTCAATACGATAAAGGCCCCTGACGAGGCCCTTAACGATCATTTTTGAATCAGATAGCGAATGGTTGGGCCATCCTGCTGGATATCCAGCACCGTATAACCGTGGTTTTTCGCATCCAGAGGTATGTTGTTGATGGACTGCGGGCAGTCGCTGACCACCTCCAGAATTTCACCTTTTTTAAGCTGCGGTAGCGCTTCAAGCGTAGCCACCGCCGGATATGGACAGGGCTCGCCAACCATATCCAGACGATAATCAGGCACAATCTCTTTCATGCTGCATTCTCCTGCGTTTCTGTTTTAACGCTCGCACGGCGGAAGAAACGTCTCTCCTGTGCGACAACCAGTAAAAAAGCGAGCAACAACAGGGCGTAGGTGACGAGCAGGCCGCCGAGAGGCCCGAAGGTATTCAGCAGGTTGACCTTGTCCCAGCGGGTGGCCAGGACGGGAGACACGTCATCCCAGTAGTACGCCAGGATCGTCGAGCCAATCACATTTCCCAGACCCACCCACCAGTAGTGCACCTGGCCTTCGACGGCGCGATACATCCAGCCGGTTTCACATCCGCCAGCCAGCACGATCCCGAAGCCGAACAGCAGGCCGCCAATGACCGCGTTAGGACCGGCCCACATGATTTTCGGTTCGACGCCCAGTTGAACATAGCTGAAGATGCCGATGGCGCTGACCGCCATCCCGGCGATAATCGCCTTCGCCATCATCGTGCGCCCGGTGATCCACATATCGCGAAACGCGGAGGTGAAGCAGATCTGCGCACGTTCAATGAGCAGACCAAAACACACACCGAACAGCATCGCCAGACCGAGCTTAGGCTGATTCAGGGCGGTGCAGAGCGCCCATGCCACCATGGCGAAAAAGACCAGCATTCCGAGGCGGAAACGGCGGCGGGCCTGAGAGGGCTTCTGGGTTAACGGAGACGCTGCGCTGACTTTTGTCATTTTCACTGGAATACGAAACAGCGGCAGCAGGGTGAATTTTGCGCCAAAGTAAGAGCCGATGGCCGTGGCAACAGCAAAGAACCAGGCGTGAAGCGAAAACTGCGGGATCCCGGTAAAGAAGGCGGCAAGGTTACACCCCATCGCCAGACGCGCGCCGAATCCGGCAATCATGCCGCCGATAACCGCCTGCAAAATGCGGATTCGGCTTTTGGGCATACGCAACTTAACGTTGTTTGCCCACAGCGCGGCAGCGAAGCAGCCGCCGAACATGCCGATGATCATCATCCCGTCAATACGGGTGAGCGGCGTACCGTCGAGGTGGATGAGCTTAAAGTATCCCCACTCTTCGGCGTGCACGCCTGCGAGCTGGAGCAGCTGTCCACCCCAGCGGGTAAACTCGCCGGTCACGGCCCAGAAGGTACCGGTAATGCCAAAATAATAAGTAGAGAGAATGCCTGCCGCGATAACGGCCGGAACGGGTGACCAGAACTTAACCAGGTAAGCCTGTTTGAAGGATTGCCATGACATGAATAAACCTCTGAACTCAGAAGGTGTTAGTGAATTAAGCGGACTGGAATATATCTCTTTTTCTAAATATCTAAAAGTTGTCAACAGAGATTTTCCAATTACTTACACCTTTTATGACCTCCGTCATCGAAACTTGCAACTCACTGTAAACCGTATATTCTCAACATTTACTTTCAAGCTTGCTCCAGAAGATAACCGTTGGATGGCGTGGTGTAACAAAGTGAGTCTAACGCCTGAGAGGGGGACTTAAATCTCAGGGGTTAGAAACACCTGCCATGGTATATCATAAAAATAAAACCAATGAATCATATAATAATGACTTTAACTTCCGGCGCCTGCGCGCCGGAGATGATTATTTTTCGTATACTTTCTTTATGCTAATAATGCTCATTTTCTTTATGAAAGGTCTTTCAATAAAGTGGTAAGTAATGGAAGAGAGAAGGCATATTGCCACGTAGCATAAAACTAAGATCGCAAAAGTATGAACATTCAACTCTGGTTCATTGTTTGTTTTGAAGTGAAGGATTAAAGGGAATAAAATCAACCCTTGCGTCAAATATAAACTGTAGCTTATTGCACCGAGGCGAATGGCTGCTTTGGTAATTAAAAAACCAAAAAGATTCGCGCCTGAAACTACAGAAAAGAATATCGCGCAGAGAAATAGTTTCTCGGACGGACCGTAAAGTGTTGGTTGCGCTAAAAGGGTTATAAGAATCGTGCAAATCAAAGCAGCATTGGCCAGTTTTTTTGTTATGACTATTCTGTCTTTGATTTCCCGGCATAACATTCCGGTGAAAAAATAAGACCACAAAGATGAATCGTTCGTAAAGGCTGGAAGAAAATATATGGAGAAGGCAAAAAGGAAAATGGTTAATTCAAAGGACCATTTTTTGAACATATATAACAACGGAAGAGAAAAATAGAAAATCCATTCCCAGCGCAGTGTCCACGTCACCCCAGCCAGAGCCATAAAAGGATACTGGAAAGTAGTGACCGGCGGTTTGTCATTCCAGAGTCCCAAATCAAACCAAGAAAGCGCGTTGTTTATTACACTAAGAGAAAATTCATTTTGTTCAGTTAATAAGAAAAGTAAAGATAGAGCCGCTATGGAGCAAAATACGGATAGCGGTGCAATTCTGTAAATGCGTTTTTTATATAATTCAATCCAATCCACTTCATTTTCTTTTCTGATTTTTCCCCAAAACAAAAAAGCTGTAATCATAAAAAATAAAGCAACCCCGTATCTCCCAAAATAGAGCAACAAGTCTGATGTCGGAGCCCAATTGCCTTTTTTAATAAATGTGAAAGCACAATCCATATGATGAAATATGACAAATGAGGCAAGGACGTATCTCATACCATCTATACTATTTGACCTTGTCGGTTCAGTATCTTCATCTATAAATTTGAATAGCGGTAGACTAAAAATCACAATTGCCAAGGCTAAGCATGTGAAAACTAAGTAAATCGAAAAGTATAAATCCATCTTCAAACCTTACGGATATTTGTATAGAAATAATTGGAAGGCTTTACCTGACCTCGATGCCATTCTAGCATTGCTTCTTATTTTCGTCGAGATGATGTATCTCATTTAATCCCCTGAAAATTGGTTGATTTCTTTACCCCGCGGCACCGTATGACGCTATGTCGTCAGCTTTTTTCTGGCTAATCTGTTGATAAGTGCAATTCAGTATTTATGTTCCGTTTATTTCATTGGAGTGGAACGCTGTAAAATCAAAAAGAAGTGTAAAAAAGAGGGTAACCGTCTGGCAGGGATGCCAGACGGTGGAGGGGTCAGGATTTACGCGTCGCCGCCTTCATGGCAGTTACAAACGCCTTCAGCTCGGCCAGCATCTGCTCGGGCTTGTCCACGTTCTTCTCGATGATCTTCACAATCGCAGAGCCGGAAATGGCACCCGCAGCCTTCGCGTCAATCGCCGCGGTGACTTGATCCGGAGAGGAGATCCCGAAGCCCTGCAGCGGCGGTGCGGCATGGTACTCGGCCAGCTTTTCCACCAAATGATGCAGCGGCAATGCGGCTTTATTCTCGGCACCGGTCACGCCTGCGCGGGAGAGCAGGTAGGTGTAACCGCGCCCGTAAGAGGCAATCTGGCGCAGCAGCTCATCGTCCGCGTTTGGCGGGCAGATGAAAATCGGGGCGACATTGTGACGCATCGCAGCCTGGCGGAACGGCGCGGACTCTTCAACCGGCACGTCGGCGACCAGAACGGAGTCGACACCCACGCGGGCGCACTCGGCGTAAAATTCATCGATACCGCGGTTGAACACGAGGTTGGCGTACATAAGCAGGCCAATCGGGATAGTGGGGTGCTTCTGACGTATCGCCGCCAGCATCTCGAAGCACTGGGTCGGTGTGACGCCTGAGGCAAACGCGCGCAGCGTCGCATTCTGGATGGTCGGGCCATCCGCCAGCGGGTCAGAGAACGGGATCCCCAGCTCCAGCGCGTCGGCACCGGCTTCAATCAGGGTGTCGATAATCTTCAGCGACTGCTCCGGGCCCGGATCGCCCAGGGTGACGAAGGGAACGAACGCGCCTTCCTGGCGGGTTTTCAGTTCTGCAAATACGTTATCGTAGCGTTCCATCAGATTTCCCCTCGTGCTTTCAGAATATCGTGAACGGTGAAGATATCTTTGTCACCGCGGCCGGAAAGGTTCACCACCAGCAGCTGCTCTTTTTCCGGGTTCTCTTTCATCATTTTCAGCGCGTGCGCCAGGGCGTGTGATGACTCCAGCGCCGGGATAATCCCTTCGCTGCGGCACAGCGTTTTAAACGCTTCCAGCGCTTCGTCATCGGTAATGGAGACATAGTCCGCACGACCGGTGCTGTTCAGATAGGCGTGCTGCGGTCCCACGGACGGGAAGTCGAGGCCAGCAGAGATAGAGTAGGATTCTTCTATCTGGCCTTCATCGGTCTGCATCATCGGGGATTTCATACCGAAGTAGATCCCCACGCGGCCATGCTTCAGCGGCGCGCCGTGTTCACCCGATTCAATGCCGTGACCCGCAGGCTCGACGCCAATCAGACCCACGCGGGTTTCGTCGATAAAGTCCGCGAACATGCCGATAGCGTTAGATCCGCCGCCAACGCAGGCGATCACCGCATCCGGCAGGCGACCTTCTTTTTCGAGGATCTGCGCTTTGGTCTCTTCACCGATCATGCGCTGGAATTCGCGCACGATAGTCGGGAACGGGTGCGGGCCCGCCGCGGTACCGAGCATATAGTGCGCGGTTTCGTAGCTGCCAGACCAGTCGCGCAGCGCTTCGTTACAGGCATCCTTCAGCGTCGCGGAGCCACTGTGCACCGGGATCACTTCCGCACCCATCAGACGCATGCGGAAGACGTTCGGAGACTGACGCTCAACGTCTTTCGCTCCCATATAGATGCGGCATTTCAGACCGAGCAGGGCGCTGGCGAGCGCCGAGGCCACGCCGTGCTGGCCTGCGCCGGTTTCGGCGATGATTTCGGTTTTGCCCATACGCTTCGCAAGCAGCGCCTGGCCCAGCACCTGGTTAGTCTTGTGCGCGCCGCCGTGCAGCAGGTCTTCACGCTTAAGATACAGCGTGGTTTTCGTGCCTTCTGTCAGATTGCGGCATTTGGTCAGGGCCGTTGGGCGGCCTGCATAGTTTTTCAGCAGGTCGGTAAATTCAGCCTGAAACGCCGGATCCTTCTGCGCGCTCACAAACGCTTCTTCCAGCTGGCGCAGCGCGGGCATCAGGATTTGCGGGACGTACATCCCGCCGAACTCACCAAAATACGGGTTAAGTAATGTCGTCATCTTCTCTTCCTTAATATGCACGCAGAGTTTTAAAAACCGAGGCCAGTTTGCTGGCATCTTTAATACCCGGCTGGGACTCTACGCCTGAATTGAAATCGAGGCCTGCGCAGCCGGTTTTCGCGGCTTCTACGCAGTTATCCGGGCTTAATCCGCCCGCCAGCAGGACGTTGTCCAGCTTTTCGCCGTTCAGCAAAGACCAGTCAAAACGCTGGCCGGTTCCGCCCTGGCCGTTATCGAGGACGTATTTATCCACGTGGTTCAGGTTACGCGGGGGCAACGTATCGTCAACGCGTTGCGCTTTCCAGATCTGTACCTGCGGTGCCAGCGTGGCACGCAGGGCACCGATATAGGCCTGGTCTTCATCACCGTGGAGCTGCACCGCGCTGAGGGATAACGCGTCGGCTTTTACCGCAACGTCTGCAATATCTGCGTTGCGGAACACACCAACATAGCTGAGTGGTGCCGCGGCGATGACCTTACGCGCCTGCTCTTCGCTGACCGCGCGAGGGGAGGAATCCACAAAAATCAACCCGCCATAAATCGCTCCGGCTTCATACGCGGCCTGGGCGTCCTGTTCGCGGGTTAAGCCGCAGACTTTGTTTTCACCCAGCAGCACGCGACGTACTGCCGCATTGAGATCGTCATGTTCCATCATGGCGGAGCCAATCAGGAAACCGTTGGCGAAGTGGCTCAGCTCGCGCACCTGGGCGTAGCTGTTAATGCCGGATTCGCTGATCACCGTGACGCCAGCGCCCAGACGCGGCGCCAGCTGGCGCGTGCGGTTCAGGTCAATGGACAGGTCACGCAGATCGCGGTTATTAATGCCTACCACTTTGGCTTCCAGCGCAATCGCGCGCTCCAGCTCCTCTTCATTACTCACTTCGGTCAACACGCCCATGTTCAGGCTGTGCGCCACGGCGGAAAGCTGGCGGTACTGCTCGTCGTCAAGCACCGAGAGCATCAGCAGGCAGGCGTCAGCCTGGTAAAAGCGCGCCAGCCAGATCTGATACGGGTCAATGATAAAGTCTTTGCACAGGATCGGCTGCGGCGCGATGCCGCTGACGATCGGCAGAAAATCGAAGCTGCCCTGGAAATATTTCTCATCCGTCAGCACGGAGATAGCTGACGCATGATGCTTATAAATGCCGGCAATACGTGCCGGGTCGAAATCGTCACGGATAACGCCTTTAGAGGGGGACGCTTTTTTGCACTCAAGAATAAACGCGGTGCGCGCACCCTGCAGGGCATCATAGAAACGACGTTGGCTTGGTACGACGTCATTCTGAAAACTGGCAAGCGGCTGCTGTTGCTTGCGGGCTTCCACCCAGATGGCCTTATCGGCAACGATTTTCGCTAAAACGGTCTGCATTCTTTACCCTCTTGCCGCAAGTGCGGTAACGCGATCGTAAGCTGCACCGGAGCGCAGTACATCCAGAACTTTTTGAACGTTGGCCTTCAGGTCTTCCTCACCGTGCAAACGCATCAGCATAGCGACGTTGGCAGCAACGGCGGCCTCATGGGCAACCTCTCCCCTACCTTGTAATAAGCGCGTCAGAATGTCACGGTTTTCTTCCGGCGTACCGCCGGCCAGCGCTTCCTGGTGATACGGGGTTAAACCAAAGTCAGCGGCTTCCAGCTGGTAGCTCAGGATTTCACCGTCGCGCAGTTCGGCTACCAGCGTCGGCGCATGCAGTGACACTTCGTCCATTCCACCGCTGTGCACCACGGCGGCACGCTGGTAACCCAGCACGCGCAGCGTCTCGGCAATCGGCAGTACCAGTTCCGGACTGTAGACACCGATCAGCGCCAGCGGCGGGTGCGCCGGGTTGATCAGCGGGCCGAGCACGTTAAACAGCGTGCGGGTTTTAAGCTGCTGACGAACCGGCATCGCGTGGCGGAAACCGGTGTGATACTTCGGCGCAAACAGGAAGCAGACGCCCAGGTCATCCAGCGCTTCACGGGAACGCTCGGCGTTCATATCGAGATTAATACCGAATGCGGCGAGCAAATCGGAAGAACCAGACCGGCTGGAAACGCTGCGGTTACCGTGTTTTGCGACCTTTAAACCACACGCCGCCGCCACGAAGGCGCTGGCAGTGGAGATATTGATGCTGTTACTGCCGTCTCCCCCGGTGCCAACAATATCGGCAAACTGATAGTCCGGGCGCGGGAACGGGGCGGCATTTTCCAGCAGGGCCGTAGCGGCACCGGCGATCTCCTGCGGACTTTCGCCGCGGACTTTCATGCTCACCAGCGCGGCCGCCAGCTGCTCAGGCTTCAGCTCGCCGCGAACCACGGCGGAGAAGAGCTGGTGGCTCTCCTGCTGGCTCAGGGTCTGCGCCTGGTACAGTTTTTCCAGAATCGGCTGCAGGGTATTGGTCTGCTCCAGCTTCTGTAACGCCCAGTCGAGCGTCTGCTCCAGCAGGCGGGCGCCGTGGGAGGTCAGGATCGATTCCGGATGGAACTGCAGGCCGCAGACGCGATCCGCATCGTGACGTACCGCCATCACCATCCCTTCAAACGAGGCGTTAATGGTCAGCCCGGCGGGAATGTTGCTGCCGACCAGCGAGTGGTAGCGCGCGACCGGAAGCGGGTTCGGCAGCCCGGCAAACATTGCCTGGCCGTCATGTTCAATGCTGGACGCTTTACCGTGCAGGATCTCACCCGCCTGGCCGACGTAGCCGCCGTAGGCTTCCACAATTGCCTGATGGCCGAGGCAGATGCCGATAATCGGCAGCTTGCCGCGCATGCGGGTCAGCAGCTCCGGCATACAGCCTGCTTCGCTCGGTGCGCCTGGCCCGGGGGAGAGCATCAGCACCGGGTTTTGCATGGTGGCCAGACGGTCAATCAGGGTCTGCGCCGGTACGTGGTTGCGATAGATAACGACGTTATGGCCATTCGCACGCAGCTGATCTGCCAGGTTGTAGGTAAAGGAGTCGATATTATCGAGCAGCAGAATGTCAGCCATCAGAAAATCTCCTGTGCATGGTGTGCGGTAGCAATGGCGCGAAGGACCGCACGGGCTTTACTGCGCGTTTCGTCAGCTTCAGACTGCGGAACAGAATCAAGGACAATCCCGGCACCCGCCTGGACAGTGGCAATACCGTCTTCAACATAGGCGGAGCGGATTACGATGCAGGTATCGAGGTCACCGTGGGCCGTAAAATAGCCCACCGCGCCGCCGTAGCTTCCGCGACGGCGTCCTTCGGCGGCGGCAATCAGCTGCATAGCGCGCACTTTCGGCGCACCGCTCAGGGTGCCCATGTTCATGCAGGCGCGGTAGGCGTGCAGCACGTCGAGGTCATGGCGCAGCTCACCGACCACGCGAGAGACCAGGTGCATCACGAACGAATAGCGGTCAACTTTAGTCAGGTCGGCGACGTAGCGGCTGCCCGGGGTGCAAATGCGTGCCAGGTCGTTACGCGCCAGGTCAACCAGCATCAGATGCTCGGAGAGCTCTTTGTGGTCGGTACGCATTTCCAGCTCGATGCGGCTGTCGAGATCGCGATCCAGGGAGCCATCGGCGCGACGTCCGCGTGGACGGGTTCCGGCGATCGGGTAGATCTCAATCTGGCGGCTGGTGGCGTCATATTTCAGCGAGCTTTCCGGCGAGGCGCCGAACAGCGTGAAGTCGTTGTCCTGCATAAAGAACATGTACGGGCTTGGGTTGCTCTTTTTCAGCACGTCGTAAGCGGCCAGCGGAGACGGGCAGGGCAGAGAGAAGCGACGGGACGGTACAACCTGGAAAATTTCCCCGGCGCGAATCGCTTTTTGCATCTGGCGAACCACGGCACCGTACTGATCGTCGGTCTGGTTCACATCGCAGGTCATTTTTTCCACGCGCTGTACCGGCAGTGCAGGTGGCGCTTCCGTCATCTGCTGCTGAAGCTGAGCGATGCGGTGCTCAAGACGGTTTTTCTCAGCGGTCGAAGGCGTGAACAGGCTGGCCTGGATACGGGTGTATTGTTTCTGATGGTCGATCACCAGCAGGGTTTCGGCCAGATAGAAGCAATAGTCCGGGCAGCGATTGCCCTGCTCGGTTTCCGGTAAATCTTCAAATCCGGCGACCAGGTCGTAGGCAAACAGCCCGCCAAAGAACATCGCTTCACGCTCATCGTGCGGAACGGTGACCAGGTTCTGCAGCAGGCGGAAGGCATCAAAGACGGAAAGGGAGCACAGGCGCGCGTCTTCATCCAGCAACTGGCTAACCGGCGGGAAATGCAGAATGCGCATTTCTGGATGACGTTCGTTTTCGATGCCTGAAGGCAGGGCGGCATCCAGCAGCGGCAGCAGCGATGCGCCGTTGTCTGACAAGGCCTTAATTGTGACGGTGTCACCTAGAGCGGTAATGCGCAGCGCGCTGTCGACCAGCAACAGGCTCTTGAGATCGTCCTTGCTGTCGATGTCCGCAGATTCCAGCAGCAGCGTTGCCGGGCGAGCCCCGCACACCTGATGAAACAGCGCGGTCGGGTTGTGGCGATAGGCCGCCTCGCAGGTCAGCAATTCGAGATGGGGTTTGGCTGTTTGCATGTTGGTGTTCTCATTTATTCTGTTCAAAAAAAAAGCCCGCTGGGTAGCGGGCGGGTATCTGTTTGCATTTCGCAGACGCGTGACACTGCCCGATGATCAGGAAGTACGCCACCAACCGTGCAGAGTGAAATGTGCTGTCATTTTCAGATACCTTTCTCGTGTGAACTTGCGTACTAGTTAACTAGTTCGATGGCGTGTTGTCAACCCTTGATTTCAGAATTTCGATATAAGTCGGTATCATGATGGTTTCGGATGTCTCCAACCTGTTATGGGAAGTGCTTTGAGCGATACCACCTACGCTATTATTTATGATTTACACAGCCATACTCAGGCCTCTGATGGCCTGCTGACACCCGAAGCCCTGGTTCATCGTGCCGTTGAAATGCGCGTCGGTACGCTGGCGATAACCGATCACGATACGACGGATGCCATTCCGGCGGCGCGCGCCGAGATCGCCCGCAGCGGGCTGGCGCTTAATCTGGTGTCCGGTGTCGAAATTTCGACCGTCTGGGAAAACCATGAGATTCATATCGTTGGCCTGAACATCGATATAGACCATCCGGCACTTATTGCTTTTTTGCAAGAACAAAAAACGCGCCGCAACCAGCGCGCAGAGATGATCGGCGAACGTCTGGAAAAGGCGCATATTCCGGGCGCGCTGGAAGGTGCCCAAAAGCTGGCGAACGGCGGGGCGGTCACGCGCGGTCATTTCGCCCGTTTTCTGGTAGAGGCGGGTAAAGCCACGACGATGGCGGATGTCTTTAAAAAGTATCTGGCGCGCGGGAAAACCGGATACGTTCCGCCACAGTGGTGTACAATAAAACAAGCTATTGATGTGATTCATCATTCTGGCGGTAAGGCCGTGCTGGCCCATCCGGGGCGGTATAATCTTTCTGCTAAATGGCTGAAAAGGCTGCTGGCGCACTTTGCCGAAAACGGTGGTGAGGCGATGGAAGTCGCCCAGTGTCAGCAGGCGCCCAATGAGCGCGCGCAGCTCGCGACCTATGCCCGACAGTACGGTCTGCTTGGCTCACAGGGTTCTGATTTCCATCAGCCCTGCGCCTGGATCGAACTGGGGCGTAAACTCTGGCTGCCCGCTGGCGTTGAGCCGGTCTGGCAGCTCTGGGAACAGCCGCAGCAAATTGAAGAGAGGGAAGTATGAGTCAGTTTTTCTATATCCATCCGGATAACCCGCAGCCACGTCTGATTAACCAGGCCGTGGAGATCGTCCGCAAAGGCGGCGTGATTGTCTATCCGACCGATTCAGGCTACGCGCTGGGCTGCAAAATTGAAGATAAAGGGGCGATGGAACGCATTTGTCGCATTCGCCAGTTGCCGGACGGGCATAACTTTACCCTGATGTGCCGCGATCTCTCTGAGCTGTCCACCTATGCTTATGTGGATAACGTGGCGTTTCGCCTGATCAAGAACAACACGCCGGGCAACTACACCTTCATCCTTAAAGGGACGAAAGAGGTGCCGCGCCGCCTGCTGCAGGAAAAGCGTAAGACTATCGGCATGCGCGTGCCGTCGAACCCGATTGCGCAGGCGCTGCTGGAAACCCTCGGCGAGCCGATGCTGTCTACCTCGCTGATGCTGCCGGGAAGTGAATTTACCGAGTCCGATCCGGAAGAGATCAAGGATCGTCTGGAGAAGGTGGTCGAGCTGATTATTCACGGCGGCTATCTCGGCCAGCAGCCGACCACCGTGGTCGACTTAACCGAAGATGCACCGGAAGTGATTCGTGAAGGCGTGGGTGATGTAAAGCCTTTCTTGTAAAGGTATAAGCAGATATACTACGCGGCCATCAAAGCAGGGCTCAGCCCTCTTTTGACCTGATTCGACGCCTGTGAAGGCGCGCAAGCGAAATAATAACTTATAATTAATCAATGGGTTATTTCGAGCTCGTGAATGGTGATCATCGCTTTGTGTGACAGCTTTAGTAGCACTTTGACTCTCATCCTTTATGCACACCGTTTGCTATTCTCTGGCAGGCTTCAACGCCTGCGCCAATAAGCTGGTATCACCAACGGACTTCTTTGATTCGGGGGCTGGGGGAGAGGCTGGTTGAAATGAGGGATCGCTATGTGCTAATTGCAAGCCAGCATGATTGCTGGCTTGGCTTTGGGAGTTTATCGGAAGTACAGAACAGACCCGGCGATAATGATTGATAGCAATCCTAAAACAGAGAAAGCGTACTCGACGATAAACCCATTTTTGAGGTGAGGTGGCAAGCCTCTGATGAACGTAACATCATCATTGGTACTGTCTACTGAGCTTTTACCGAAGATTAACGGGTTTACGATAAAATTGATCTTTGCGGCATAACCTGAGCTAAATCCTGTCGAGTCCGCTTTGTCGAAAATAATAGCCCCTGCCGGGAGAAAACCAAACTTTTCTTTATACAGTGTACAGATCGCGGAGAAGCGCTTTTTGTTGATAAATGAGAGCAACGCGACGGCGATACCGCAGACAAGGCTTAACCCTCCAAATCCGCAGATGATTAGATCTGATGGTAAGTTGGTCATTTGTTGACCCAAAGCCACACACCACCGAGAAGCAATGCAACCAAACCAATCACTGAGCAAACAAATTCCGCAATAAACCAGTATCTGATTTTTGCTGGTAAGTCTCTGATGAATGCAACATCATCGTTCTTGCTATGGATGGATTTTTTTCCATAGATCAACGGATGAATGATGAAGTCCATTTTGGTTGTGTACCCTGCTGTAAATCCAATAACGTTAGCATCTTTCAATACTGCGGCGGCAAGGGGCAAAGTTCCAAACTTGACTTCATACAAACGGCAGACCTCAAGGAATCGCTTTTTGTTCAGAATGGAGATGATAACCATCGAAACTAAAGCGATCATCATTGCTCCTGAAATGATGAAAAGCAGAGCATCAGATGCGGTAACGGTCATTTTGTTACCTCATAAACTTTTTCACCTAATGTTTCGCCGAGTTTTCCTCCCATTTCTCCCCCGGCATAACCAGCCGCGCCAGTGAAGATTACACCGCAAGCCAACATTCCCGCACCAGCGGCTTCAATAGTTAATGCGCCCAAGACAAAAGAACAAACGGTTGCAGAGGCTCCCCCTGATGCGAGTGAACCTGCAAATACACCGCCTCCGATGCTCATACCAAAACTTCCAACCTCGGTATACGCCGTTTTTTCGCAGTCAGACCCGACTGTGCAGGCTTCGTAAATCTTATCCAGCCTGTTCACGCCATCAAGAGCGATTCCGACATAGCCCGTTGTTTTCATCATTTTCACATACTTTGCAGCTTTCTCGATGAAGGTGGCGTAGCCCTCGATGTCTGCAACCCCGGTTTGATTCCAGCGATGTGTGATCGAACTGGTTGAAAGTCCCAACGCTCGTTTAATGTCTGGGTAGTCCTGCAATGCCAGTTTGTGACGCGTGAAATCCGTTAGAATGCTATCGAGTTCACCGAACAGTTGCCGTCTCTGAACATAAAATTGCTCGCTGATCAGTGACCCACTGGTTATGTACTGATTTTTGTATGCTTGCTGAATCCTGGTCAGAACACTCTCGATCTTCTCAAAGTATTTTCCCGCAGCTTCTGAGGCAATCCCTGTTGTCGTACTGGCGCGGGAAGTAAACAGATCAATGGTGTCTTTGTTCTTATGCAGGAAGTTAGCTTCCTGGATTGTCAGCGGTTCTAACACCGCATCGACTCGCGCTTTCGCGGCTTTCATGTGGGCGATCTGCTCGTCGTCCTGTTTCTCTGGATCAACCAGAAGCATAATCGAACCAGCTTTGTATCTTTCATCCGGGCCGTTCAGCGTAGAGAATAGCTCCTTTGCTCCTGCTGGCGGGGTGCCTGTGAATAGCAGACGTTGCCAGGCTTCTGTGGTGCCGCCGTAGGGGATAACGGCAAAACCTGCGTCGATGCCTGTTTTCTTTTTCGCTGTCTGGGCGTGTTGTTCTGGTTCTGCTTGCGGCTGTTGAGATGCAGCAAGAGCGGCTGCTGCGGTTGCCGCTTCTGCCAGATACCTTGCTGTTGCCTGAGAGGGGGATTCACCTGGGCCGATCCATCCCAAAGGGGCTATTATACGGTTAGATCCAGAGGGGC
The DNA here is from genome assembly GCF_002952735.2 of Enterobacter sp. SGAir0187. NCBI lineage: Bacteria > Pseudomonadati > Pseudomonadota > Gammaproteobacteria > Enterobacterales > Enterobacteriaceae > Enterobacter > Enterobacter sp. SGAir0187. Next base: position 4,667,041 of record NZ_CP025034.2, read on the forward strand.
AACCACATAAAACGACGCCCCTGTCCACTGCTACAGGGATCTGGTGAATTGTGCGGTGTGACTCACCTTCAACAACTTTTCCTTCTTTGCCGCATTTCGGGCAAGCGGTGGTCTTGTCACCCAGAACAATCGGACGACGACCAAGAATGTTACCGCAAGAAAGTGAGGGGATGAGTTTTGCGCCAGTTGTGGTTTGATCACCAAACAACGCCATTCCCCGCCCTAAAACGTTTGGACGCATTCCCCCCATTTATGCCACCTTTGCAACAGTCAGGAAATCATCTGGCATTGATTCACCCTCGCGGAAAGAGAACACCAATCCATAATCAGGGGTGCTGATAATTTGATCTCCGTTATCAAGTAAACTACCAACCAGCGCGATCCCTTTACCTTCCCATTCGCTTAACTGCCCGGCGCTGGTGATGATGACAGCTTTCGTTCCGTCTGGATAAGTGACGGTTGCACCTTCTGTGACAATGCTGGCCCATTCACCGCTATCGAGTTGGACTTTCATACCCTGGCTCGGATCTGGATTAGGCTCATCGACAACGCCGCCCCGAAGAGTGCGGCTTCCGGCAACGGCTGTACGATAGATAGCTGTAACTGGATGGTGTTCAGCGTACTCTTGCTGCTCGATAACGAGTTGGCGGGATTCTTCATTCATTTCGGACAGTTGGTTGTCGGTATAACGAGGAGCATCTAAAGATGCGATGATTTCAGGGGTAAGATAGTTGTTGTACTGTTTCATAAGTCCCTCTACTTGTTATAGAAATAATCACAGAGGTCATTTTACAAACAATAACCACATGCGCAATAAGTATTATGCCTAAGTGAAACTTCGTTTCGTAACAGAAGGTTATCCGGTAAAGTGGTGGGCATTAATCTTCAACAAATATCAGACAAGGGACGCTATGGCAGGCATTTTGGCAGGTACGGCGGCAACGGTTGGAATCCTTGATAAAGCGGTGAGCATCACCCAGAAACTGGCGAATAACAGTGATGAACTGGATAAGGCAACGCTCAAACTTGAGTTGGCTAATCTGATGGTTGAACTTGCTAATGCCAAAATCGAAGCGCTAACTACCCAGACTTTGCTTTTCGATGCTGAGCAAAAAAACAAGCACCTTGAAGAACAGTTGGTAGATAAATCAACGTTCGTATTTAAGCCGCCGTTGTACTGGAGAGAAGGTGATGAAACTCCTTTCTGTCCGAGATGCTACGAAGGGGACAATAAGAAGCATCACCTGCGTTCTGTCATTCATGACGGTGTACCAGGATACGGGATTAAGCCGACCAATAATTGGTCATGTATGCACTGCAAGTTTTCCCAAAAAGAGTAGTTAAAAACCTATCTTGTTTAGCTGCTTAGGATCAATCCGGGCCGTGATTACGGTCACGTAGAAGAGATGAGCGGGGGAATGTAGTGTTTACCGAGGCAAGGGGGTGATGCTCTTCGCCATTGCATGAGCTATTAAGCGCGAATTTTGAGGCTCTCCCGGTTTTTACCCCGACAATCCCCAAATATCCGACGGGGAGGATGTACGGTAGAGCACCGAGGAGTAGTGGAAGCACTGTTGGCCCAACTCTGGGAGGCGCTCCACTTCGGCAACATCTCTTTCAAGGGCACGTAGTAGATAGCTATCAAAGTCCTGCTTAGTGGCGGCTCGGTAGCTTTGAATCTTCCGCTTAAACTCTTCACTACCCATTGTCCCATTCTGAACGAGAGGAATGTATGGGCGGATCTGATTCATGACCACTTCGGCTTGTTTTTGACTGTCAGTACCAAGATTCAGACGCACAAAACTTGTTGAATCATTTAGTCAAAAATTCGTGTAGTATGTGCGCCCACGAATCATTGTGTGTGACAGCTTGTGTGACACGTCGTTTGCCATGCTGTGTACCATGAAATAGTTGCAGATCAGCGAGTTAGTCTAATTTTAGCGTTAACTCGTTGTTTTAGAAAGTACACCAGACGCCTGTGAAGGCGACACCTGAGGAAGCTCAATGAGCGAGAAGTTACAGAAAGTGCTGGCGCGTGCCGGCCACGGTTCACGCCGTGAAATCGAAGCCATTATTGAAGCGGGCCGCGTGAGTGTGGACGGTAAAATCGCCACGCTGGGTGACCGCGTAGAAATCGTACCGGGGCTGAAGATCCGTATCGACGGTCATCTTATCTCCGTGAAAGAGTCTGCTGAACAAATCTGCCGCGTGCTGGCTTACTACAAGCCGGAAGGCGAGCTGTGTACCCGCAATGACCCAGAAGGTCGCCCGACGGTGTTTGACCGTCTGCCTAAACTGCGTGGCGCTCGCTGGATTGCCGTTGGCCGTCTGGACGTGAATACCTGCGGTCTGCTGCTGTTTACCACCGATGGTGAACTGGCAAACCGTCTGATGCACCCAAGCCGTGAAGTGGAACGTGAATACGCCGTGCGTGTGTTCGGCCAGGTTGACGAGAATAAACTGCGCGACCTGTCGCGTGGCGTTCAGCTGGAAGACGGTCCTGCGGCGTTCAAAACCATCAAATTTACCGGTGGGGAAGGCATCAACCAGTGGTACAACGTGACCCTGACCGAAGGCCGCAACCGCGAAGTGCGTCGTCTCTGGGAAGCGGTAGGCGTGCAGGTTAGCCGCCTGATCCGTGTGCGTTACGGCGACATCCTGCTGCCGAAAGGCCTGCCGCGTGGGGGCTATACCGAACTGGATCTGACCCAGACCAACTACCTGCGCGAGCTGGTCGGCCTGACGCCGGAAACCACCTCTAAAGTGGCGGTGGAGAAAGATCGTCGCCGCATGAAGGCGAACCAGATTCGCCGTGCGGTGAAGCGTCACAGCCAGGTGAGCAGCAACCGCCGCTCTGGCAGCCGTAATAACAACGGTTAATGTAAAAGCCCGGTGAAGACATCGGGCTTTTTTCTTTAGTAATCAATCCCTATTTGCGCTTTGATGCCCGCATCAAACGCATGTTTAACCGGACGCAGCTCGCTGACGGTATCTGCCAGCTCCAGAATATCCCGATGACACCCGCGGCCCGTGATGATAACCGTCTGATGGGCGGGACGGTTTTTCAGTGCATTAAGCACGTCTTTCAGCGGCAAATAGTCGTAGGCGACCATATACGTGATCTCATCCAGCAGAACCATATTGAGTGAAGGGTCGGCCAGCATTCTTTTAGCGTGCTCCCAGACGGCCAGACAGGCTGCGGTATCGGTTTCGCGGTTCTGGGTGTCCCACGTAAATCCAGTCGCCATCACCTGGAACTCAACGCCGTGGGGCTCAAGCAGATTACGCTCGCCGTTAGGCCACTCACCTTTAATAAACTGGATAACGCCGACCCTCTGCCCGTGGCCGACGGCGCGTGTCGCCGTGCCGAATGCGGCCGTGGTTTTCCCTTTGCCGTTGCCGGTAAAGACGATCACGATCCCGCGCTCATCCTGAGCGGCCGCGACGCGCGCATCGACCTGTTCCTTCAGACGCTGCTGGCGCTGCTGGTGACGTTCTTCACTCATTGCGATATTCCTGGTTTACGGCCTGGCTGGGCGTCAAAGGTCATCCCGGTTTTGCGGCGGCTGTCGTCGCCCATTAGCCAGAGATAGAGCGGCATAATGTCTGCCGGCGTTTTCAGCTTCTGCGGATCTTCCGTAGGGAAGGCGCTGGCGCGCATTTTGGTGCGCGTACCGCCCGGGTTAATGCAGTTTACGCGCAGATGGCGGCTTTGGTACTCCTCTGCCAGCACCTGCATCATGCCTTCGGTCGCGAATTTTGATACGGCATAGGCACCCCAGTTTGCACGCCCCTCACGGCCTACGCTGGAGGAGGTGAACACCAGTGAACCCGAATCCGATTTGAGTAATAAAGGAAGCAGTGCCTGGGTCAGGAAAAACGTCCCGTTGACATTGACCTGCATGACCTCCTGCCAGATCTCAGGATCTTGTTCATCCATCGGGCGAACTTCGCCAAGCAAGCCGGCATTGTGCAGCACGCCGTCGAGACGCGGATAATGGGTGCTGATGCGGTGAGCAAGCTCCTGACATGACGCGGGCGTGCAGGTGAGCAGATCGAGCGTGTACCAGCGAGCAGGAATCCCACCTGCGGCTTCAATCTCCTGCGCCACTCCTTTAAGTTTTTCTTCGTTGCGGCCGGTCAGGATGACGCTCGCGCCATACTCAGCGTAGGTCAGCGCCGCTTCACGGCCAATCCCGTCGCTGGCTCCAGTGACAAGAATGATGCGGTTCTGCAGCAGATTTTTTTGCGGTTGATAATGCAAGGTGACTCCTCGGCGCACGGTGACTCAAAGACGCCTTCTTTTGTGACTTTTCGGCTTTATGCCCGAATTCGCCTGATAATTCAATCAGTCTACAGGACGCATTGCTGTAAAATTAACAATTTGCAAATATTTAAACGCCAGACCGGGGATTCCTGAAGGCGCCTCGCAGAGGTAATGTCACGAGCGAGACGCATGGGCAGGGCTGTTGTACACTGCCGTGAAAGATTCGTGGTTAAATCAAGGTGGAACGCGTGGAATTACTTTCTCAATATGGGTTGTTTTTGGCGAAAATCGCGACGGTGGTGATTGCCATTGCGGTGTTTGCCGTTCTGATTGTCAACCTGACGCAGCGCAAGCGTCAGCGTGGGGAGTTACGCATCACCCGCCTGAGCGAGCAGTATAAAGAGATGCAGGAAGAGATGTCTCTGGCGCTGCTTGACAGTCATCAACAGAAACTGTGGCTCAACGCGCAGAAGAAAAAGCATAAACAGGAAGCCAAAGCGGCAAAGGCAAAGGCGAAGCTCAATACACCACAGGATAAGGTCACGCCCCGCGTCTACGTGCTCGATTTTAAGGGCAGCATGGATGCGCATGAAGTCGCGTCTTTGCGCGAAGAGGTCACTGCCGTGCTGGCCGTGGCGACGCCCCAGGACCAGGTCGTTGTACGCCTTGAAAGCCCGGGGGGCGTAGTGCACGGCTACGGCCTGGCGGCCTCTCAGCTGCAGCGCCTGCGTGAAAAACAGATCCCGCTGACCGTGGCCGTAGATAAAGTGGCTGCGAGCGGTGGCTACATGATGGCCTGCGTGGCGGACAAAATTGTGGCCGCACCGTTCTCGATTATTGGCTCGATCGGGGTGGTCGCACAGATCCCGAACTTTAACCGCTTCCTGAAAAATAAAGAGATTGATATCGAGCTTCACACAGCGGGTCAGTACAAACGTACCCTGACGCTGCTGGGGGAAAACACGGAAGAAGGGCGCCAAAAATTCCGTGAGGATCTCAACGAAACGCATCATCTCTTTAAAGACTTTGTGCACCGTATGCGCCCGACGCTGGACATTGAGCAGGTCGCAACGGGTGAGCACTGGTACGGCGTTCAGGCGCAGGAGAAAGGGCTGGTGGATGAAGTCGGAACCAGTGACGATCTGCTGCTCAACCTGATGGAAGGCCGGGAACTGGTGGGCGTCCGCTTTGCCCAGCGCAAGCGACTCCTTGACCGCTTTACCAACAGTGCCGCAGAAAGCGCGGACCGCCTGCTGCTCCGCTGGCTACAGCGCGGACAAAAACCGTTGCTGTAAACCAAAACGCGAGGCTTATGCCTCGCGTTTTGCGTTAATCGACCAGGTGATATTTCTCGGAAAGCGTGTGCGCCAGGTATTTAAACATGTTAAACACGGCGGTGCTTTTCGGGGTCGGCAAACCCTGTTCATCAAGGAAGTATTCGCCGCTGAAAACCAGCACGCCATTTCGCTGCTCTACACCGGTGGCTTCAATGCCTGCCAGCGTATCTTCATGGTCACGAATAAGCTTGTTTGCTTCGATAAGCAGAGAGGCTCGGTCAATAGGTTGGGTCGTATTCTGCATAATCCACTCCTTAAACAGTGACAATAGTCTACGCCGAGGGCGCTTTGGGGGCAAATTTTCCCTGTAATGAGAGGGGATAAGGTGCAGGGGCCTGGCTGGCAGGATTTGCTTTTGCATGCTAATAAAGTTGCGTAACGAATTTTATCAGGTAGAGTGTGCGCTTTCGTCATTCTGGCAACAGAATTGCTTGACATTCAACCGGGAATTCGTCACGAATTACACGAGATGTGAGAAAAATACCCGAGAACTCAATCACCTGGGCATCTTTTCTTTAACGCCCGGTAAGACAAAGGGGTTGATATCTCCTGACGCAGTCGCAATATCATTGGCTCGTCGTCAGCGGAAGGGAAATCAACGTGCGGCGTATTCCTGGAAGAATTAAATTAGGTAAAGGTGAATATGGGTAAAGCTCTCGTCATCGTTGAGTCCCCGGCAAAAGCCAAAACGATCAATAAGTATCTGGGTAATGACTACGTGGTTAAGTCCAGCGTGGGTCATATCCGCGATTTGCCGACCAGTGGCTCAGCCAGCAAAAAGAGCGCAGACTCTACCTCCACCAAAGGGGCTAAAAAGCCTAAAAAGGATGAACGTAGCGCGCTTGTCAACCGCATGGGTGTTAACCCATGGCATAACTGGGACGCACAATATGAAGTGCTGCCCGGGAAAGAAAAAGTCGTTAACGAGCTCAAGCAGCTGGCTGAAAAAGCAGACCACATCTATCTCGCAACCGACCTTGACCGCGAAGGGGAAGCCATTGCGTGGCACCTGCGGGAAGTGATTGGTGGTGATGACAAACGCTACAGTCGTGTAGTGTTTAACGAAATTACGAAGAATGCGATTCGTCAGGCGTTTGAGAAGCCGGGCGAACTGAATATTGACCGTGTAAACGCCCAGCAGGCACGTCGCTTTATGGACCGCGTTGTGGGCTACATGGTTTCTCCACTGCTGTGGAAGAAGATTGCCCGTGGCCTGTCCGCAGGGCGTGTGCAATCCGTTGCCGTGCGTCTGGTCGTTGAGCGTGAGCGCGAAATTAAAGCCTTCGTGCCGGAAGAGTTCTGGGAAGTCGATGCCAATGTAACCACGCCGGGCGGTGACGCTCTGCCGCTGCAGGTAAGCCATCAGAACGATAAGCCTTTCCGTCCGGAAAACCGCGACCAGACCATGGCCGCCGTGGCGCTGCTGGAAAAGGCTCGCTATCAGGTGCTGGAACGTGAAGACAAACCGACCAGCAGCAAGCCTGGTGCGCCGTTTATCACCTCCACCCTGCAACAGGCGGCGAGCACCCGTCTGGGGTATGGCGTGAAGAAGACCATGATGATGGCCCAGCGCCTGTATGAAGCGGGCTACATCACTTACATGCGTACCGACTCCACCAACCTGAGTCAGGACGCGGTCAACATGGTGCGTGGCTACATCAGCGACAACTTCGGTAAAAAATACCTGCCGGAAAGCGCTAACCAGTTTGCCAGCAAAGAGAATTCTCAGGAAGCGCACGAAGCGATTCGTCCTTCTGATGTCTCTGTGCTCGCTGAATCGCTGAAAGATATGGAAGCCGATGCCCAGAAGCTGTATCAGCTTATCTGGCGGCAGTTCGTGGCATGTCAGATGACACCAGCACAGTATGATTCCACCACGCTGACCGTCGGCGCGGGTGATTTCCGTCTCAAGGCGCGCGGTCGTATTCTGCGTTTCGACGGCTGGACGAAAGTAATGCCTGCGCTGCGTAAAGGTGATGAAGACCGAACGCTGCCGGCAGTGAACAAAGGGGATGAGCTCTCGCTGGTTGACCTCGTGCCAGCCCAGCACTTCACCAAGCCACCTGCACGCTTCAGTGAAGCATCTCTGGTAAAAGAGCTGGAAAAACGCGGTATTGGCCGTCCGTCGACCTACGCGTCAATTATCTCGACGATTCAGGATCGCGGTTACGTCCGTGTTGAAAACCGTCGTTTCTATGCGGAAAAAATGGGTGAGATCGTCACCGATCGCCTGGAAGCCAACTTCCGCGAGCTGATGAACTACGATTTCACCGCGCAAATGGAAGACAGTCTCGACCAGGTCGCCAGCCACCAGGCGGAATGGAAAAAGGTCCTCGACAGCTTCTTCAGCGATTTCACCGACCAGCTTGAAAAAGCGGAGAAAGACCCTGAAGAAGGCGGCATGCTGCCTAACCAGATGGTACTGACCAGCATCGACTGCCCAACCTGTGGCCGCAAGATGGGGATCCGTACTGCCACCACGGGCGTGTTCCTGGGCTGCTCCGGCTATGCGCTGTCGCCAAAAGAGCGCTGCAAAACCACCATCAACCTGGTGCCGGAGAATGAAGTTCTCAACGTGCTGGAAGGTGATGATGCGGAAACTAACGCTCTGCGTGCCAAGCGCCGCTGCAAAAAATGCGGCACGGCAATGGACAGCTACCTGATCGATCCAAAACGCAAGCTGCACGTGTGTGGTAATAACCCAACGTGTGACGGGTATGAGATCGAAGAGGGCGAGTTCCGCATTAAAGGCTATGACGGCCCGATTGTGGAGTGCGAGAAGTGTGGTTCTGAAATGCACCTGAAAATGGGGCGTTTCGGTAAGTACATGGCCTGCACCAACGACGAATGTAAAAACACGCGCAAAATTCTGCGTAACGGTGAAGTGGCTCCGCCGAAGGAAGATCCGGTTCCGCTGCCAGAGCTGCCGTGTGAGAAATCCGACGCGTTCTTCGTGCTGCGTGACGGCGCGGCAGGTGTCTTCCTGGCCGCCAACACCTTCCCGAAATCGCGTGAAACCCGCGCGCCGCTGGTGGAAGAGCTGCATCGCTTCCGCGATCGTCTGCCGGAGAAACTGCGTTATCTGGCCGATGCGCCACAGCAGGATCCGGAAGGCAACAAAACCGTGGTGCGGTTTAGCCGTAAAACTAAGCAGCAGTACGTTGCGGCAGAGAAAGAGGGTAAAGCGACCGGATGGTCAGCCTTCTTTGTCGATGGCAAATGGGTTGAAGGCAAGAAATAATCTTCCCTAACCGTAACTTACCTGTGAAAGGGCCGGATTTCCGGCCCTTTTTTATTACCTTGTTATTATTTTTTGTTCCGTACTATACAGTCAGGCTATAAATGATATAGTGGTTATAGTTAACCTGTTTTTTATTATTAAATCGTCTTAAGCGATTGACCGCATGCGCTAAATCGGATGGTCTGGCATGAAATTACAGCAGCTTCGTTATATCGTTGAGGTGGTGAATCATAACCTTAACGTCTCTTCTACCGCCGAGGGGTTGTATACCTCGCAACCGGGCATCAGCAAACAAGTTCGTATGCTGGAGGATGAGTTAGGCATTCAGATCTTCGCCCGCAGCGGTAAGCATCTTACCCAGGTGACGCCGGCGGGGCAGGAAATCATCCGCATTGCGCGGGAAGTGCTCTCCAAAGTCGATGCGATTAAGTCTGTGGCAGGGGAGCATACCTGGCCGGATAAAGGCTCGCTGTATATTGCCACCACGCATACGCAGGCGCGCTATGCGCTGCCCGGCGTGATCAAGGGCTTTATCGAGCGTTATCCTCGCGTCTCGTTGCATATGCACCAGGGCTCGCCAACGCAAATCGCTGAAGCCGTTTCCAAGGGGAATGCAGACTTTGCCATCGCCACCGAAGCGCTTCATCTCTATGACGATCTGGTCATGCTCCCGTGCTACCACTGGAACCGTTCTATTGTGGTGACCCCCGATCACCCCCTGGCGGGTAAAGGGTCGGTCACTATCGAAGAGCTGGCCCAGTATCCTCTGGTGACGTATACCTTTGGCTTTACCGGGCGTTCTGAGCTTGATACGGCCTTTAACCGGGCAGGATTAACGCCGCGTATTGTCTTTACTGCGACGGACGCCGACGTCATTAAGACCTATGTCCGGCTTGGATTGGGGGTGGGCGTCATTGCCAGCATGGCGGTGGATCCGGTGTCAGACCCTGACCTGGTGCGTCTTGATGCGCACGACGTTTTCAGCCATAGCACCACAAAAATTGGTTTTCGCCGCAGCACCTTCCTGCGCAGCTATATGTATGATTTTATTCAGCGCTTTGCCCCTCATTTAACGCGTGATGTGGTTGATACCGCCGTGGCATTACGCTCAAATGAAGATATTGAAGAGATGTTTAAAGACATCAAACTCCCCGAAAAATAATCACACCCGGTATCTTTCCCTTAGGGAAAGATACCGAAATAACGCCTCAAAGCTAAATTAGAATTATCATCATCTGCGCGTCCCCTGCCATATAATGTCATTATCCATTTAATGCGTAAGGTTATAATGTCGTGAATTGGCGACAAAAGTAGAAACTAATTTACGCCTTCGCAAATTTTTCTTTTCAATTATTTATTTCTGGTCAAAAGATTGAATATTTCATACCTCCCGGTGCGTAAATTCACTGGCTTTTCGGCTAAAGTTTCTTTAGGATTTATCTCAACAGATGATTAATCGTACCAATTGTTTGGTCCTAAATGATAAGCGATGTCGATTGTATGAGGTTAGCAATGCCTTCAGGAAGTGAAGAACCGCAAAGGGATCCTGCGCTCAAGCGTAAAGCCTGGCTGGCGGTCTTTCTCGTCTCCGCCTTGTTTTGGGTGGCTGTTGCTCTCCTGGCCTGGAGATATTGGGGTTAAATATGGCAGTGACGGTACGTACCGCTTCGGTAAAACAGATGTGTCAGCATCGTGACAACGGCCACAGAGGGCGTAAAGCACCTGCAACTGTTGTACCTGCGTCCTGGAAACTGACGCCGCAGCAGCAGGCTTTTATTGATGTGTTCGCAGAAGACGAACCCAAAAAACAATAATTTAGTTTATTGCGTAATGATGCAAATAGTCTGAATATCGACTCTGCGCTTTTGTACTCTTTAATAAATACACATCAGCAATATAGCACTGAGGAACGACCTCGGAATTTTTATAAATAATGCCTGGTGTCCCTATGATGAATAACATGACGTCTCACAAATACTGGTCGTGGATCGGCGTTTTTACCGTGTCGATTCTGTTCTGGAGTCAGCTCATCTGGCTGGCGCTCCACTAAATTGTAAAACCTCGCTACGGCGGGGTTTTTTGTTTCCCCGCACTGGACCAATCCTAAATTTATCAATTTGGGTTGTTATCAAAACGTTACGACATCTTTGTGTTATCTTTAATTACGGCCCTGATGATTGTCAGGGCATCTCTGTGATTAAGGAGGAGCTTATGTCGTTAACCCTACGCGAAGCCAGTAAGGACACATTACAGGCAGAAAATAAAACCTGGCATTACTACAGCCTGCCGCTGGCTGCCAGAACGCTTGGGGACATTTCGCGTTTACCCAAGTCATTGAAAGTTTTACTGGAAAATTTATTGCGCTGGCAGGACGGTGACTCTGTCACCCTCGATGATATCCAGGCGCTGGCAGGGTGGCTTGAAAATGCCCATGCCGACAGAGAAATAGCCTACCGCCCGGCAAGGGTGCTGATGCAGGACTTTACCGGTGTTCCGGCCGTGGTGGATTTGGCCGCGATGCGCGAAGCCGTTAAGCGTCTGGGCGGGGATACGGCAAAAGTTAACCCGCTTTCCCCGGTTGACCTCGTCATTGACCACTCCGTCACCGTTGACCACTTCGGTGATGATGACGCCTTTGGCGAAAACGTGCGTCTGGAGATGGAGCGTAACCACGAGCGCTACGTATTTCTGAAGTGGGGACAGCAGGCGTTCAGCCGGTTTAGCGTGGTCCCGCCAGGCACCGGCATTTGCCACCAGGTGAACCTTGAATATCTGGGTAAAGCCGTCTGGAGCGAATTGCAGGATAAAGAGTGGGTCGCTTATCCGGACACGCTGGTGGGCACGGATTCGCATACCACCATGATCAACGGTCTGGGCGTGCTGGGCTGGGGCGTCGGCGGTATTGAAGCGGAAGCCGCCATGCTCGGCCAGCCGGTATCCATGCTTATTCCGGATGTGGTGGGCTTCAAGCTGACCGGAAAGCTTTCTGAAGGCATCACTGCCACCGATCTGGTACTGACCGTCACCCAGATGCTGCGTAAGCATGGCGTGGTGGGCAAGTTTGTTGAATTCTACGGTGACGGTCTGGATTCGCTGCCGCTGGCTGACCGCGCCACCATTGCCAATATGGCGCCGGAATACGGTGCCACCTGCGGCTTTTTCCCCATTGACGACGTCACGCTGGAGTACATGCGCCTTAGTGGCCGCAGCGAAGAGCAGGTCGCGCTGGTGGAAGCGTACACCAAAGCGCAGGGCATGTGGCGCAATCCGGGCGATGAGCCTGTTTTCACCAGCACGCTTGAACTCGATATGGGAAGCGTCGAAGCGAGCCTCGCGGGGCCGAAACGTCCGCAGGATCGGGTTGCGTTGTCTGACGTGCCGAAAGCGTTTGCCGCCAGCAATGCCCTGGAAGTGAACGTGGCGCAGAAAGACCATCGTCCCGTCGATTATGTTCTGAACGGGCATCAGTATCAGCTTCCGGATGGCGCGGTTGTTATTGCCGCCATTACCTCCTGCACCAACACGTCCAACCCCAGCGTATTAATGGCAGCCGGTCTGCTGGCGAAAAAGGCGGTCGAGCTTGGGTTAAAACCTCAGCCGTGGGTTAAGGCCTCGCTGGCGCCGGGATCCAAAGTGGTGTCGGATTACCTGGCTCAGGCCAAACTGACGCCGTACCTGGACGAGCTGGGCTTTAACCTCGTGGGCTACGGCTGTACGACCTGTATTGGTAACTCCGGGCCATTGCCTGAACCCATCGAAACGGCGATCAAGCAGGGTGACCTGACGGTAGGCGCCGTTCTTTCCGGTAACCGAAACTTCGAAGGGCGCATTCACCCGCTGGTGAAAACCAACTGGCTTGCTTCGCCGCCGCTGGTGGTGGCGTACGCTCTCGCGGGGAACATGAATATCAACCTGGTGACCGATCCGATTGGTCACGATCGCAAGAATGACCCTGTCTATCTGAAAGATATCTGGCCATCCTCGCGAGAAATCGCGCTGGCCGTTGAGAAGGTCTCTACCGAAATGTTCCGCAAAGAGTACGCGGAAGTCTTTGAAGGCACGCCGGAATGGAAAGCCATCAATGTTGCAAGTTCGGATACCTATGGCTGGCAGGATGACTCGACCTATATTCGTCTGTCGCCGTTCTTTGATGAGATGCAGGCCGAGCCCGCGCCACTTAAGGATATCCACGGAGCGCGTATCCTGGCGATGCTGGGGGATTCTGTCACAACTGACCACATCTCTCCGGCGGGGAGTATCAAAGCCGATAGCCCGGCGGGTCGTTATCTGCAAAGCCGGGGCGTCGAACGCCGCGATTTTAACTCTTACGGCTCGCGCCGCGGTAACCATGAAGTCATGATGCGCGGGACCTTTGCCAACATCCGCATTCGTAACGAAATGGTGCCGGGTGTGGAAGGGGGCATGACGCGTCATCTGCCTGGAACGGAAGTCGTGTCGATCTATGATGCGGCCGTTAAATACCAACAGGAAGGGACGCCGCTGGCGGTGATTGCCGGTAAAGAGTACGGTTCCGGCTCCAGCCGCGACTGGGCGGCGAAAGGTCCGCGCCTGCTTGGCGTTCGGGTGGTCATCGCCGAATCGTTCGAACGTATTCACCGTTCGAATCTGATTGGTATGGGGATCCTGCCGCTTGAATACCCGCAGGGCGTAACGCGTAAAACGCTGGGCCTGACCGGGGAAGAGCAGATTGACATTAGCGGCCTGCAAAACCTGCAGCCGGGTAAAACGGTGCCGGTAACGTTAACGCGGGCAGACGGGAAAACCGAGGTGCTGGATTGCCGATGCCGTATTGATACGGCAACCGAGCTGACCTACTACCAGAACGACGGCATTTTACATTACGTGATTCGTAAGATGCTGGATTGATGAACGAGCCCGGCAGGCGTGCCGGGCTTTTTATATTACTCTTTCAGCAGATGGCCCATTTTGGCGGCTTTGGTATCCAGGTAATGAGCATTTTTCGGGTTACGTCCGACAATAAGCGGTACACGTTCAACGATGTTGATCCCGGCTTCGGTCAGGATCTCCACTTTCTTCGGGTTATTGGTCAACAGACGTACTTCGTCCACGCCCAGCAGCTTGAACATATCGGCGCACAGGGTGAAGTCACGTTCGTCAGCGGCAAAACCGAGCTGATGGTTGGCTTCAACCGTATCGTAGCCCTGGTCCTGAAGCGCGTAGGCGCGAATTTTATTCAGCAAACCAATATTACGCCCTTCCTGACGGTGATAAAGCAGCACGCCGCGGCCTTCTTCAGCAATATGAGAAAGGGCTGCTTCCAGCTGGAAACCGCAATCACAGCGCAGGCTGAACAGCGCATCGCCGGTGAGACACTCTGAATGGACGCGGGACAGCACCGGTGTCTGCCCTGAAATGTCGCCATACACCAGTGCGACATGATCCTGTCCGGTTGCCAGTTCTTCAAAACCCACCATCAGGAAATCGCCCCATGGGGTTGGCAGTTTGGCTTCTGCCACACGTTTAAGCTGCATGTGATTCTCCAGAGTAGGCTGACACGTTTCGTGCCTGTGCCCTGTTTTGCTTTCTGTATCAGTTTATTTTGCCACAAGCTCAGCATGTTCGCCTAATGGGCACCATGCTATATGAACGTTAAACGCACGATCCGACATCTCCACCAGGTGAATAAATTTCAGTTATGATTGTGACGCTTAGCGAAAAAGGAGAAGACATGCATTCAATCGCCAGACGTACGGCAGCAGGTGCGGCCATTTTACTGATTATGCCTTTGGCCGTATGGCTTTCCGGGTGGATGTGGCAGCCCGGACAGAACGCCACGTGGTTGAAAACGTTATACTGGATTACGGAAACGGTGACCCAGCCCTGGGGAATTATTACCCACGTTCTCCTGTGCGCCTGGTTTCTGTGGTGCCTGCGCTTTCGTCTGCGCGCGGCGCTGGTGCTCTTTACTATCCTCGGTGGCGCTATCCTTGTCGGTCAGGGCGTGAAGTCCTGGGTTAAAGATCGCGTCCAGGAACCGCGTCCTTTTGTCGTCTGGCTGGAAAAAACGCACCATGTTCCGGTGGATGAGTTCTACACTTTAAAGCGTAAAGATCGCGGCGCGCTGGTCAAAGAACAGCTTGCGGAACAGCAGGATATCCCGAAATTCTTGCGAAAACACTGGCAGAAAGAGACCGGGTTCGCGTTTCCTTCTGGCCATACCATGTTTGCCGCCAGCTGGGCGCTGCTGGGGGTTGGCCTGCTTTGGCCAAGACGCCGTACGGTCACTATCGTGATTCTGTTGGTCTGGGCGACGGCGGTCATGGGCAGCCGCTTACTGCTGGGGATGCACTGGCCACGGGATCTGGTCGTCGCTACGCTCATCTCGTGGCTGCTGGTAATGCTGGCGACCTGGCTGGCTGAACGATTCTGCGGCCCGCTAACGCCACCGCCGGAAGAGAAAGAAGAAATAGCCGAAAGGGACCAAACGGACGCCTGACGGTTGATATTGCGCATTTTGCCCATAGATCCATGACGTGCGCGTCACTTTTTCCGTTTCGCGCCCGTCACTAAAATGGTAGTTTATAAGGCTGATTGCGGTAAGTTGAACACACTTTATTCGCTTGAACCACATAACGGGAAGTAATGTGAAATATTTACTCATTTTCTTACTGGTATTGGCGATTTTTGTCATTTCAGTCACATTGGGTGCACAAAACGATCAGCAGGTGACGTTTAACTATCTGCTGGCTCAGGGTGAATACCGTGTGTCGAGCCTGCTCGCGGTCTTATTTGCTGCAGGCTTTGCCATTGGCTGGCTGGTTTGCGGTTTGTTCTGGTTAAAAGTCCGTGTTTCGCTTGCGCGCGCTGAACGTAAAATCAAACGACTCGAACATCACATTGCGCCTGCGTCCGACATGCCGGAAAGCTCTGCCGTGCCGGTCGTGAAGGAATAATCGACGATGCTGGAGTTGTTGTTTCTGCTTTTGCCTGTCGCCGCAGCCTATGGCTGGTATATGGGCCGCAGAAGTGCGCAACAAACAAAACAGGATGAGGCCAACCGACTTACCCGCGACTACGTTGCGGGGGTCAACTTCCTCCTGAGCAATCAGCAGGACAAAGCGGTTGACCTGTTCCTCGACATGCTGAAAGAGGATTCGGGGACCGTTGAAGCGCATCTTACCCTGGGTAACCTGTTCCGCTCGCGCGGCGAGGTTGACCGCGCCATTCGTATTCACCAGACCCTGATGGAAAGCGCCTCGCTGACCTACGATCAACGACTGCTGGCCGTACAGCAGTTGGGACGAGATTACATGGCTGCGGGGTTGTACGATCGCGCGGAAGATATGTTCGCTCAGCTGGTGGATGAAACAGATTTCCGCATCGGCGCGTTGCAGCAGCTCCTGCAGATTTATCAGGCCACCAGCGACTGGCAAAAAGCCATTGATACGGCTGAACGGCTGGTGAAGCTGGGTAAAGATAAGCAGCGCGTTGAGATAGCCCATTTCTACTGTGAGCTTGCCCTTCAGCAGATGGGCAATGACGACATGGACAAAGCCATGGCGTTGCTGAAGAAAGGTGCCGCCGCGGATCGTAACAGCGCGCGAATCTCCATCATGATGGGGCGCGTCTTTATGGCGAATGGCGACTACGCCAAAGCCGTTGAAAGCCTGCTGCGGGTTATCGACCAGGACAAAGAGCTGGTCAGTGAAACGCTGGAAATGCTGCAAACCTGCTATCAACAGCTGGACAAGCGGGAAGAGTGGGTGGCGTTCCTGCGTCGCTGCGTGGAAGAGAATACCGGCGCAACCGCGGAACTGATGCTCGCTGACGTTGTTGAGCAGTATGAGGGGGGCGACACCGCGCAGGTCTATATCACCCGACAGCTTCAGCGTCATCCGACGATGCGGGTCTTCCATAAGCTGATGGATTACCACCTGAACGACGCGGAAGAAGGGCGCGCCAAAGAGAGCCTGATGGTGCTGCGCGACATGGTTGGCGAACAGGTGCGCAGCAAGCCGCGCTACCGTTGCCAGAAGTGTGGTTTTACCGCCTATACCCTCTACTGGCATTGTCCTTCATGCCGGGCCTGGTCAACCATCAAGCCAATCCGCGGCCTTGACGGGCAGTGATTTTTTAAAAGCCTTCATTTTAGTTACAACATACTTAAGACTTTTAGCAGTGTCTCAACACCGTGCGGTTTGCCGGCCTGGCAGGCGCGTAAATGGATCCTGTCAATTTGCGGCGGCGGCAGGTAGAATGCTGGCCGTTTATCTGTTCCGCGCCGCTGCGCGCCCATAGACGAAAAGGGCTGGTCATGACGTCTGTTACATCCTCCACTTCCCGTGTAATTACGGATTCTCCTGTTGTTGTTGCGCTTGATTACAATAAGCGTGACGCTGCACTGGCGTTTGTCGACGGTATCGACCCTCGCGACTGCCGTCTGAAAGTTGGCAAAGAGATGTTCACGCTGTTTGGACCGCAAATCGTTCGCGATCTGCAACAGCGCGGCTTTGACGTTTTCCTCGACCTCAAATTCCATGATATTCCGAATACCACGGCCCACGCCGTTGCTGCAGCCGCAGAGCTGGGTGTATGGATGGTCAACGTCCATGCGTCGGGTGGGGCAAGAATGATGACCGCCGCCCGTGAGGCGCTCCTGCCGTTCGGTAAGGACGCGCCGTTGCTGATCGCCGTCACCGTGCTGACCAGTATGGACGAAAGTGATTTACGCGACCTCGGCGTGACGTTGTCACCTGCGGAACATGCTGAACGTCTCGCGCGTCTGACGCAGCAGTGCGGCCTGGATGGTGTTGTCTGCTCCGCGCAGGAAGCGGTACGTTTCAAATCAGCACTGGGCCAGGATTTTAAACTCGTCACGCCAGGGATTCGCCCTGCGGGCAGCGACGTGGGCGATCAGCGCCGCATTATGACGCCTGAGCAGGCGCTGGCGGCGGGCGTAGACTATATGGTTATCGGGCGTCCGGTGACGCAGTCTGCAAACCCGGCTGAGACGCTTAAGGCTATCAATGCATCGCTGAAGAAGGGGGCGTAATGACCGATTCCAACAGCCGTCTGGTCTACTCAACCGATTCCGGGCGGATAGACGAACCGAAAGCCAAAGTGGAGCGTCCAAAGGGAGACGGTATCGTTCGGATTCAGCGTCAAACCAGCGGACGTAAGGGGAAAGGGGTCTGCCTTATCTCCGGCATTGATCTGAATGATGCAGAACTGTCAGCGCTTGCGGCCGAGCTGAAAAAGAAATGTGGCTGCGGCGGTGCCGTAAAGGACGGGGTTATTGAAATCCAGGGTGATAAACGTGATTTAATAAAATCACTGCTGGAAGCCAAAGGCATGAAAGTTAAACTGGCAGGCGGTTAAAATAAATGAGCCACGGCAAATGCCGTGGCTCGTGTTATATACGTGCGTATGTCAGACCTGAAATGCGTTTAAATATCGCAATATCGAGGAAGGCTTAGATAATAATTATTTGCCAACCTGGTGACCGATAATACCACCGACAGCAGCGCCACCTAATGTACCCAGCGTACTACCATCCGTTAATACTGCACCACCGAGAGCACCGGCACCGGCACCAATCGCGGTGTTACGGTCACGTTTAGACCAGTTAGAGCATGCGCTCAGGGACATTGCTACAGTGATTGCCAGAACAGCGGCGGCTAATTTTTTGCTGGTTAAGGTCATAATACTTTCTCCTGAATTATCGATTCACGGAAAGATGTACACGTTAAGTATAGACGAATCGAATACTTAATTCTTTTCCCCGTGAAAGCTGGTCGCGCAGGCGTTACTTCATCACGCAGGTGATAGTCACTTCCTGTTATATCGCTAACAGTAATTTTACGACTTTAGGGCAGGTTAAACAGGTAAAAACTCTTAAAGCAGGGCTAAGAATCATCTCAGAGAAAAAACATGCGCGCCCGAAATTCGGGCGCGGAGGGAAATCAGGCGCTGGTTTCAATAATATTGACGATCAGACCGCTCTCTTCGAGTTTATTGCGATGTGCTTCGCTCAAACGGTCATCGGTAATCACACGGCTAAAGCGTGAAGCGGGACCCATCGTGTAAGGATGAACGGCACCAAATTTAGAGCTGTCGGTGAGCACAATGGCTTCACACTCTTTTTCCAGTACGGCATTCACCACGTCAGAGCGCATCATATCCCGGCCGGTAAAACCTGTCTCCGGTTGCCAGCCATCAATCCCGATAAAGGCCTTGCTGAAATGAACCTGCTGGACGTACTGACGGGTCAGCGGGCCAACCATGCTTTCGCTTTTTTTCTGATAAATACCGCCCAGCAGAATCACCTCGCAGCGCGTCTCTTTGAGCAAATGCGCGATATAGCTGCTGACGGTGATGATAGTAACGTCCTTTTGATCGGCGAGCGTGCGCGCCAGCAGGGCATTACTGCTGCCGTTCTCAATAAAGACGGTCTCGCCGTTGTTCACCAGGGAGGCAGCAAATTCCGCCAGTTCACGTTTGAGCGCGTAGTTGTTCATCATGCGCGTCTCAACGTCATCACTGTCCAGCGGGACCGCATAGCCGTGCGCGCGACGCAGGTAGCTCTGTTTTTCCAGCAGGTTAAGATCCTGACGGATGGTGACTTCAGAAACGCCAGTGGTTTTCGCGAGATCGACTACGCTTACGCGTCCCTGATCGATGACCATCTGCAAAATGAGTTGTTGTCGGGAATTCATAGCATCCATTTAATAAAGCGAAACGAGGTCGGAAACGGTGGGCGTTAAACTTCCCACGGCGCTTTTGGCTGTCTGTTTTCGGGCGCAGCGTCAGCGCCATGCTGAGCAAGAAGTTCAGACTTCAGGATCTCAAGATTACGGATAGCAGAGTGATAATCGCCCGCCACCAGGATATCCAGCACGGTATCAATTCGTTGTGCTACAGCTTGTGCGTCAATAGTAGACATGATCTCACCCCAGGCGCGAAAAGTTAATATTTTCAATGATGCAGAAATTGGGTTCAAAAGAGAAGGGAAAAAATGCAATAACTAAATTACATAAACGGAAGTGATAAAATTATTCCCCCTCATACAGCGGGCTTATTGAGTGGATTAGTCTAAAACTGCGCGCAACGCGCTTTTTTATAGGAGGAAGTAGACTATGACAGTTATCAATCAGCCTACCTGTACACTGTTTACCGATACTGAACGGTTCACCCAGCTGTCAGGGTATTACGAGGCGGAGCGACATACCGTCTGGATGATGTTACGGGCTCAGCCACGGCCTTGCTTCAACCATGCGTTGATAGAGGAGATCATGAATTTTTCATGGCTCGTCCGCCAGTCTGGTTTTGCGGTTGATTTTTGGGTGACCGGATCGCTGGTTCCCGAAATGTATAACGCGGGCGGTGACCTGCAGTTCTTCGTTGAGTGCATTCAGCACGGTCGACGTGAAGCGTTACGGGCCTATGCGCGCGCCTGCGTTGATTGCGTGCATGCGGCCTCGCGGGGATTTGATACGGGGGCCATCTCTCTGGCCATGGTCGAAGGCAGCGCGTTAGGGGGTGGGTTTGAGGCCGCTCTTGCGCACCATTTCGTTCTGGCTCAGCGCGACGCCCGCTTAGGTTTCCCCGAAATTGCCTTTAACCTGTTTCCGGGCATGGGGGGATATTCCCTGGTTGCACGCCGTTCAGGCATGAAACTGGCAGAGGAGCTCATCTACAAAGGGGAATCCCATACGGCGGAATGGTACGAACAGCACGGCCTGGTGGATCTCCTGTTTGAACCCGGACAAAGCTATGTCTCCACCCGAACCTTCATCGACACGCTACGGCCAAAACTGAATGGCGTGAGGGCGATGCTGCGCGCCCGGACACGCGTTCTGCAATTGCCGCGCAGTGAACTGATGGACATCACGGAGGACTGGGTAGACGCGGCTTTCTGCCTTGAACCGAAAGATATCGCCTATATGGAGCGTCTGGTGATGCTGCAAAACCGCCATCACGCGGCGGGCTTGCGTAAAGCCAGTTAATGCTGTTTTCGCGCCTGATAGCGTTTTAGCCATCGCTCGAATGCGGCAGCGGGCATCGGCTTAGCAAACAGAAAACCCTGCCGTTCGTTGACGCCGTTCTTGGTCAGAAAGGCGTCTTCTTTTGCATTTTCGACCCCTTCGGCAATCACCTGCAGGTTTAACGCCTGCGCCACCGCGACGATGGCGCGCACCAGTGACTGGGAGATGGACTGCTTATGAATATCCCTGACAAACGATTGATCGAGTTTTATGGCGTCAATAGGGAAGCGGGCCAACTGCGAAAGGGAGGAGTAGCCGGTACCAAAATCGTCGAGATGAATTTGCGCCCCCAGCCTGCTGAACTGCTGGATCACGGAGAGCGCTAGCTCTTCGTTCTCGATAAGACAGCTTTCGGTTAATTCGACGTCCACCGGGCAGTATTCAAAGTTTAGATCCTTCAGCGCCTGCTTTAAGTCACTAAAGATAGTCTGGTCGGCCAACTGACGCGCAGAGACGTTCACGGCCACGCGCAGGTTTATTCCCTTATCGCGCCATTTTGCCACCTGGCGAACCACATCGAGCATCACCCAGCGACCCAGCGGCACGATCAACCCCGACTCCTCGGCATAAGAGATAAACTCCAGCGGTGGGATCAAACCGCGTTCGGGTGATTGCCAGCGGACCAGCGCTTCCAGGCTTCTGACCTCGCCGCGCCAGGTGATTTTGGGCTGGTAGTGGATCAGGAGCTGATCGTTATCCAGCGCTTTACGCAGGTTGGTATCCAGCCAGAGATACTCAAACACGCGTTGGTTCATCTCGGGCGAGAAGACGCAGAACTTGCCTCGACCGTTCTCTTTGGCGGTGTACATGGCGGTATCGGCGTTACGAATGACGCTTTCCCGGTCGTTGCCATGCTGCGGGGCGAGGGCGATGCCCAGGGAACAGCCGGTGTAAATTTCAAT
The DNA here is from genome assembly GCF_002952735.2 of Enterobacter sp. SGAir0187. Classification (NCBI taxonomy): domain Bacteria; kingdom Pseudomonadati; phylum Pseudomonadota; class Gammaproteobacteria; order Enterobacterales; family Enterobacteriaceae; genus Enterobacter; species Enterobacter sp. SGAir0187. The sequence goes on from NZ_CP025034.2 coordinate 4,688,814, forward strand.
CAGACCGATTCGGAACGGCTGGCGCAGGCGGGTTAAAATGCGCGACGCCATCGCTTCCAGAGAGCCCTGAGAGGTATTGGTGGCCATGACGATAAACTCATCACCACCAAGTCGCGCCAGCACCTGATTCTCATCCAGACAGCTCAAAATGGCGAGCGCTACAGACTGTAACAGCTGGTCGCCAAACATATGCCCGTAAGCGTCATTGACCTTTTTAAAGTTATCCAGATCGAGATACACCACGCCCACCTGCGTGTCGCCGCGGTTGTCGATGGCGTCAGAAATCAGGTCGTGGATCGCATTGCGGTTTGGCAGGCCGGTGATGGTATCGGTATTGGCCAGCACGCGCAGTCGCTCCTGAGCACGGCGTTCCTCGGTAATATCGGTACCGGAACAGATAAGGAAAATTTCATTTTTACCGCTGCCGCTGTGAACGAATTTGTTTCTGAACAGAAACAGTCGTTGCCCTTTACGCGTTTTGATCCAGCGCTCGACTTCATAGGAACTGCCGTTGCGGAAGAAACCGGTAATATTGCGCTTTGAGGCTGCCGCTTCACTGCGGCTCATAAACAGCTTAAACACGTTCTGACCAATCACTTCCTGCTCTTTCAGGCCGGTATACTCTTCGCTCAGTCGGTTAAAGCGCTGAATATTGCCGTTCTGATCGAGGATAACAATGACGGAGTTAGCCTCTGAAACGACCTGTTCCGCGAACGAGAGCCCTTGCGCCAGATCGCGCGCCACGGAGGGGGTATCATGCCAGGCGGAAGCGGTACCAGCCCACTCGTTACGGGTAATTTTCCGCCCAACAAGGTGAACCGGGAGGTCTTCCCCGAATAACGAGAGCGTCATGGAAATGCTGGAGGTAATCACGGTTAAGTGACGGATAAGATCGGCCTGATCGTCGTCCAGCGCAATCACCTGAGTGACATCGGCATTTTCACTGGCGGCAAGGTGCAGAGCATTGCTGTCAGCTGACAAACGCCACCATGGGCTGTGAGTCCCCATGTAGCGAAACAGCAAATTCTGCTCCAGATCGTCCATCATGTTTTCTCCCGCAGCTGTTCATTAGCGCACAAATTATTCATTTGCAGTCGACTTTTCCGTTGAGAAACAGCGGTAAAACCGAAGTGAACTTATTGTTTTTCCCTGATTTATGATAATAAAACGAGTCAGGTTAAAAAGGATACTGAGCGTATAAAAATTCACGTAACCGAATATAACAACACTCTTTTACTGTAGATAATTATGGCGAATTTGGGCGAAGGGAGACTGAAAATAGGAAGAAAAAATAATGCCTTTGTGGCGGAGGTAAAAAGAAAAATTGTCGGCCCTTCCGGAAAGGAAATGACCGACAATTGAACAGGTTATCAGGCGACAGGACGCGCGATAATACTGCGGGTTTCCATACGGACTTCAGCAATGGTGACGTCAATCACGTCGGTGACTTTGTAAACTGTTTCACCTTTAATTTGCACCGTACCGTTTTCCTGACTACAGACCATTTCATCGCGCACAGCATGCAGGAATGGCGCAGGAATAAACGCGACAGCACCGTTATCGACCAGACGGACGCGCATCCCCCCGCGGCTGATATCGATGATTTCTGCGGCGAAACGGGTATCCGTACCGGCTTTATCCTGCAGGAAGCGTGCGTACAGCCAGTCGCCAACGTCACGTTCCGCCATGCGGTTCAGACGACGGCGATCGGCCATCTGCAGCGTAGTGTCCTCCTGAGGACGGGCAACGGTTTCGCCTTTGATAATCGCTTTCAGCAAACGGTGGTTAACCATATCGCCATACTTGCGGATCGGTGACGTCCAGGTCGCGTAGGCTTCGAGGCCGAGACCAAAGTGCGGGCCAGGCTCGGTGCTGATTTCTGCGAAGGACTGGAAGCGACGAATGCGGCTGTCCAGGAAGCCCGATGGCTGCGCGTCCAGTTCGCGGCGAAGCTTGCAGAAGCCCGGCAGGGTCAACACTTCTTCCGGATCGACGTGCACGTCGTGATTCTTCAGCAGGGCTGCCAGCGCTTCGGTATTCGCCGGATCAAAGCCGGTATGAACGTTGTAAATGCCAAAGCCCAGCTTGTCTCGCAGCACGCGTGCGGCACAGATGTTGGCGGAGATCATCGCCTCTTCAACGATGCGGTTCGCAATGCGTCGCGGTTCGGCCACGATATCCAGCACTTCGCCTTTCTCACCCAGAACAAAGCGATAATCCGGGCGATCTTTGAACACCAGCGCATGGGTTTGACGCCACTCGCCGCGGTTCAGACAGATGCGATGCAGCAGACGGATCTGCGCGGCAATGGCGTCTGATTCAGGTTTCCAGCTACCGGTATTTTCCAGCCAGTCGGAGACGTTATCGTAGGCCAGTTTGGCTTTCGACTCGATGGTGGCGGCAAAGAACTCGATATCGTCTTCAATCGCGCCATCCGCAGCAATGGTCATGCGGCAGGCAAGGACCGGACGCACTTCATTCGGACGCAGCGAGCAGAGATCGTCTGACAGTTCACGCGGCAGCATTGGGATGTTGAAGCCCGGCAGGTAGTTCGTGAACGCACGGATTTTCGCCGTTTCGTCAAGCTTGCTGCCTTCAACAATCCAGGCGGTGGGATCGGCAATGGCAACGGTCAGGTGCAGTTTGCCGTCGGCACTCTCTTCAGCGTACAGCGCATCGTCCATATCTTCGGTGCTGGCGCTGTCGATGGTGACAAACTCCAGCGCGGTAAGATCGCGACGCGTCAGACCTTCGTCCTGCATCTCGGTTGCCACGCCGTTCGGCGCTTCCTTTTCAAGATTGTGGCGTGCCAGCGTGACCCACCATGGCACGAAATGATCGGCGCCAAAGGTAATGAACTGGGTCAGTTCCGCATAAAAACCGCGATCGCCTTTCAGAGGATGACGGCGCATTTCTGCTACGGCCCAGTCACCTTCTTTAAAATCATGCTCAACACCACGGGCGGCGCGGCAGGGAATGGCATCTTTCAGCAGAGGATGATCCGGCACAATAGAAAGACGATCGTCTTTTCGCTGCACCTTACCCACAAAACGGGTCAGGAACGGTTCGATCAGTTCTTCCGGTTCGGCGGACTCGCGATCCTTCTCGGTATGAATGACGGCCATGACGCGATCGCCATGCATCACTTTCTTCATCTGCGGTGGCGGAATGAAGTAGCTTTTCTGCGCGTCAACTTCAAGGAAGCCAAAGCCCTTTTCCGTGGCTTTTACGACCCCTTCTGCACGCGGCGTCTGGGAATGCAGTTGCTGTTTAAGCTGCGCTAGCAGCGGGTTGTCCTGAAACATAATGTTCTATTTTCGTAGCCATTGAGCGGCTGACAGTTTTACGCGATTCTCACTGTCTCAGCAAGCGGTCTTTGGGTAATGAGTGTGGTTATTCCTCTTTACCAAACGCCACTTTCAGGCGATTGAGCCAGCCATCAAACGCACTTTGGGTAAGCAGCGTGATGGCATATTCGCCCTGGAGTCCTTGATCCATGAGCGGGGTAAACTGCGCGGCGCTGAAGCGGTCCGGAGAGCGGGTCAGCAGTTCGACCGCCGCCGAAAGCGCGGGGGACGTCTGCGGGATCTCTGCGCGGCTGTTTAACAGGATCTCTCCGGTCAGGTCGAGCAGCGTCGGCTCATGACAAAGCACCGGCGTCAACGCCTCGAGCGCGGGTTCGGCCTGCCAGCGGGACAGGGACTCCAGCTGATGCGCATTCGCGTAGCGCAGCTCGACGACGGGTAAAAGCGGCATCCACGCATCGTGGCTCACGGGGATCGTGTGCGGCTGAATATGATGCCCCGGCAACCAGCGAACAGGATGTCCCAACAGGGCCTGGAAAATCGCGACCACGCGCGCCTGAAAACCGATAAAGCCGATAATCTGGTTAATCACCACGATGTCGTACGTGGACAGGCCCACCTCATCAAGCTGGTTCCGGGCTTTATCATCAATGACATCAGGCGAACTGGCGAGCTGGCGGGCATACTGGGTGATCTGTGCCAGGCGGCGGTTGCTTTCGCGCGAGGAGTCCGGGCCGGGAAGCGGGGCGAGGAGGGCGGCGTAGTGATTACAGAGCCGCTGAACGCCGCAGGCCTGTGCGACCGTTAGCGCGGTACTGAGCCGATCGTAAGCGCTGAGCGTATGCAGGCGGTTCACGGGAATTGAGAGCGGAAACAGCTGGTGGCATAAGGCTCTGGCAGGGGTAAGCCAGCCAGAACAGGCGGCGAAAATCTCATCAGGCAAGGCTAAATCGAGCAAAAAACGATCGTCGACGTTAGCGGCTTCGGGCACCAGGGGCAGAACATCCGTCTGCGCGTGGTTTGACTGGGTTTCGTGATACCAGTGGCCTTTGCCGGAAAAACGGCGTTGTTCCATGTGCGTTCCTTGATCTCAAAATGGCGATCAATATCCTGGCGTAAGGCAGATAAAGGGAAAAATATTGTTAGGTGATAACAAATAGCAGAACGGAATAACGAAGGGGGGACGCGGGGGGGGGGGGAATACTCTCTTCCCGGGCGGGAAGAGAGTCACAGCTTATTTAATTTCCAGCTCGTTCATTGCAGCGATGTTGAAGCCGCCGTCAACGTGAACCACTTCGCCGGAGATACCCGCGGAAAGGTCAGAGCACAGGAATGCTGCAGAGTTACCCACATCTTCAATGGTAACAGTACGACGAATCGGGGTAACCGCTTCGCAGTGTGCCAGCATTTTACGGAAATCTTTAATACCGGAAGCGGCCAGGGTGCGGATAGGACCCGCAGAGATGGCGTTAACGCGCACGCCTTCAGGACCCATTGCGTTCGCCATGTAGCGTACGTTCGCTTCCAGAGACGCTTTAGCCAGACCCATTACGTTGTAGTTAGGGATCGCACGTTCTGCGCCCAGGTAGGACAGGGTCAGCAGGGCTGCGCCCGGGTTCAGCATCGCGCGGCAGGATTTCGCCATCGCAACGAAGCTGTAGGAGCTGATGTCGTGCGCGATTTTGAAGCCATCACGGGTTACCGCGTTCACGTAGTCGCCGTCCAGCTGGTCACCAGGCGCGAAGCCGATGGAGTGAACGAAACCGTCGAATTTCGGCCATGCTTTTGCCAGTTCAGCAAACATGCCGTCGATGCTTTCGTCTTGTGCAACGTCACATTCCAGAACAATGCTGGAACCCAGTTGCGCGGCAAACTCTTCAACACGGCCTTTCAGCTTGTCGTTCTGGTAGGTGAACGCCAGCTCAGCGCCTTCGCGATGCATTGCCTGTGCGATGCCGTATGCGATGGACAGTTTGCTGGCAACGCCAGTCACCAGAATGCGCTTACCGGAAAGAAAACCCATAGCTTTAATCCTTATATTCATTGCTTATTTTGCCTTGTAATTCATAGCGTTACAGGCAGTATTTCAAAATCATTCGAAATTAGCTCGAAATTATAGCCCACTCACAGCCCCTTGTGTCACGATATTTCTCGCACTTCTCCGAAGTCGTATGCCCCGAAGAATGCGTCGCGGACACGCGGGGGCGCGAAATTTCAGCATTCGTCCAGTATATCACCCGGCAACAGCTTCGCCTCATCCAACCAGCGAGGAGGCGCGATCCCGCAAGGGTGTTCACGCTTTCCTGATGTTGCCGATGAAGCGCGCAATAACGATAAAGAAAACCGGTACGAAGAAGATCGCGAGAAGCGTACCGCTAATCATGCCGCCAAATACGCCGGTACCGATGGCATGCTGCGTACTGTCGCTTGCACCACTGGCCAGCATCAGAGGAACAACCCCTAAGGTAAAGGCTAACGATGTCATCAGAATGGGGCGCAGGCGCTGACTGGCGGCATGAATGGTCGCCGCCAGCAGGGGTTGCCCTTCGCGATGCAGTTGCCTGGCAAACTCCACAATCAGGATGGCGTTCTTGGCCGACAGGCCGATAAGCGTAATCAGGCCGACCTTGAAGAAAACGTCATTTGTCATGCCGGCAACGGACACCGCGATCACCGCGCCAATAAGACCCAGCGGAACGACCAGCATGACCGCAAATGGAATAGACCAGCTCTCATACAGGGCGGCCAGCACCATAAACACGACCAGTATCGACAGGACGATAAGGCCTGGAAGCTGAGATTCCGATTTTCTCTCCTGCAATGAGCTCCCGGCCCACTCGCCAGCCATGCCCTGAGGTAAATCTCTGGACAAACTCTCCATAACCTTCATTGCGGTGCCGCTGGACTCTCCCGGCGCCGCATTTCCGGTAATGCGAATAGCCGAATATCCCTGATAACGCGTCAACTGCTGCGGCGCAACGTGCCAGGAAAGCGTGGCAAACGTCGATACCGCCACCATCTGTCCCATCCGGTTTTTCACTGATAATGTCAGTATCTGCTCAGGCTGCATTCGGTAGGGCGCATCGGCCTGAATAATCACCTGCTGAACGCGGCCGTTGTTCGTATAGTCATTGACGTAATTTGAGCCCAGGGTGACGGAGAGCGTCTGGTTGATTTCATCAAATGAGACGCCCATTGCTTCCGCCTTTTCTCTGTCCACCTGGAGCGCAAGGCTTGTTCCTTCCGGAAGCCCGTCTATATAAACGTCACTCAGTTCAGGGCGCTGGTTGGCCTGCAGTACCAGCGCGTCGGCAGCGCGCTTTAACGCCTTGTAGCCCAGTCCCGCTCTGTCCTGCACGTACCAGGTGAAGCCCGACGAGGAGCCCATATCCGAAATGGCGGGCGGGAGCAGGCTCATCGTGACGGCATCAGAGACGTTTGCGATGCTGGCCTGTATCCGGTCGGCTTCCCCCTGGGCCGTCGAGCCCTGCCGATCTTTCCAGTCCTTCAGCGTGGTGAAGGCCATAGCCGAGTTTGGTCCTGAACCTGAAAATCCAAAGCCCAGGATCATAATGTTGCTTTCAATATCCGGCCGGGCCGCAATTTCCTCTTCAAATTTTTTAACTACGTTGAGGGTGCGCTGCATCGTGGCATCAGAAGGCAGCTGGATTGAGGACATAAAGTAGCCCTGATCTTCATCCGGCAGAAAAGACGACGGTAGCGAAGACAATCCCAGAAACAGCGCAGCACAAAGCGCAGCGTACAGGAGCAGCATACGCCCGGTTCGCTTCAGAACGGCACCCAGCCCGGCTTCGTAACTGGCGGTGAGCGAATGAAAGCGCGCGTTAAACCCGACCGCGAACCTTCCGCCTCCGCTCTTTCCTGCCTTGTGCGGCTTGAGTAGCGTTGCGCACAGGGCAGGCGTCAGCGTCAGGGCAAGAAACGCGGACAGCAGTATGGAGACCGCCATGGAAATACAAAATTGTCGGTAGATAATCCCGACGGATCCTTCCGCAAACCCCATGGGGATAAAGACGGCGGTCAGCACCAGCGTGATGCCAATAATCGCCGGGGTGATTTCCTGCATGGCTTGCCGCGTGGCGTCACGCGGGGACAGGCTTTTTTCCTCCATAAGACGTTCAACGTTTTCCACGACCACGATGGCATCATCAACGATAATGCCTATCGCCAGCACCATGCCGAACATCGTCAGAATATTGATGGAGTAGCCGCTCAACAGCATCACCGTGAAGGTGCCAAGAAGGGCGACGGGAGCAACAATCGCCGGGATAAGCGTACAGCGAATTTTGTGCAGAAACAGCAGCATAACCAGGAAGACGAGGACCATCGCTTCCACAAATGTCTGAACAACCTTCATGATAGAAAGTTTCACAAACGGCGCGGTGTCGAAGGGAACCGTAAACGCCATTCCTTCCGGTAATACCTGGGAAAGCTCGTAGATGCGCGCGCGTACGCCTGAAGCCGTACTCATTGCGTTGGCACCCGGCGAGAGCTGGATTGCCGCAGCCGTTGCGGGCACGCCATTTTCGCGGATACCGAAAGCGTAACTTTGCAGGCCGGACTCAATGCGCGCGACGTCGGACAGTTTCAGCCTCGCGCCCGATGCATCTGATTTCAGGGTAATGTTTCTGAACGCCTCTACCGAAGTGAGTTGCCCCTTCACGGTGATGGGATATGTTACGCCTTGTCCCGCAGATGCTGGCTCATCTCCCGTTTTGCCGGGCGAAACCAGGGCATTTTGCTGGCCAACAGCAGTAAGCACATCGCTCACCGAAAGGCCGTAGCTGTGGAGCTTCATCGGATCCAGCCAGATACGCAGCGCTTTTTCGCCGCCAAACAGCTGAACTTTCCCTACGCCGGGCACGCGACGAAGCTCGTCACTGACGTTTCTGGCAAAATAGTCGCTTAAATCGGCTTCCTCAAATTGACCAGTCGCGGACTTCAGCCCCACCATCATTAAAAAGCCAGAGTTAGCGGCCTCGACGTTAATCCCGTTTTGCCTTACCGCCTGAGGTAGGCGAGGCTCGACGATCTTAATCTGATTTTGCAGATCCATCTGCGCCAGCTTGATGTCCGTGCCGGGTTTAAACGTGACGGTAATCGATGCCGACCCAGTTGTGTCGCTGGATGATTCGAAGTAGAGCAAATTGTCTACGCCAGAGATTTCGCGCTCGATTAACGATACTACCGACGTATTCATGATATCGGGGCTGGCCCCCGGGTAACTGACGGAAATAATGATGCCTGGCGGAGCCACCGCCGGATACTGCGCCACCGGCAAACGAGGAATAGACAGGAGACCCGTCAGGACGATAAACAGCGCCACAACCCAGGCGAAAATGGGACGTTCGATAAAAAAATGAGGCATTGGGTTATTTTTGTGCAAAAGAGTGAGGCAGAGACTCTACCGCGCACCTGTTTAGCGGAAGTGGGCGGTTTATGGAGGCCGTGTGGAGCAAGGGCTCAGATCATTCTCATAATGAGGTACAGCGGTGCTCCACCAAAAAAAATGATCAAATAACATTCATAGTAAAAGATCAGGTCCTCAATATCGGGTATCGCGTTTAACAGCACGGTGAACGTAATAATGAGATAAACAAAAATCACCATCAGCCAGAAGGCGATGATAAGTAGCTCAATGAACGCGCCGGCTTTATTTTGTATGACCAGAAAAATCACTGACAATGCGATGCAGCCATAGATAAGGGGTGAAGAGAGCAGCGTCGAGGCGACTTTCTCATCCATTCTGTGTACCAGCACCAGCCAGGTATAAAGTAATCCCCATGACAGCAGCAGAAACAGGGAATATATACCCAGTTTTTTAGGAGAAAAATATTTAGAAAGTTCCATGTTCATTACTTCAGCCAACTTCATAAAATCTTTAAGAAACAGTGGTAATTTGCAGCGCGCAATGCACAACGCGTTATGCCTCATTAGCGATTTTGAACGGACATTGTCGAGTCTTTATTGACTGAATGTGTAGGCTGTGTGGAGAAATAACCGGGCATTTAAATCAACCGGGAAATTTTCGTGACTACGGCACTTTTTCCCGGAGGCTGTGTCTTATTGTGCTCAAGATATCTGATAGCGTGCTTAAAGGGATTTCACCCGCGGAGATAATATGAACAAAAATACGCTGATCCTTGTTGTTGAAGATGAAGACGAAATCGCCGATATACTGATGAGCTACTTAGAGCGTTCGGGAATGAAAACGCTCAGGGCCAGGCAGGGCGAGCAGGCGATAACGCTCAATCGCCTCCATAAACCGGATCTCATCTTGCTGGACATTCACCTGCCCGTGTGTGACGGCTGGAGTGTGCTTACCACACTTCGCCATGAAAGTGCTGTCCCCGTCATTATGGTTTCCGCTCTCGATCAGGACGTCGATAAACTTATGGGTCTGAGGCTCGGCGCGGATGATTACGTCATCAAACCCTTCAACCCTTCGGAAGTTGTCGCACGGGTTGAGGCGGTGCTGCGTAGAACAAAGCCTTCGCTTCAGCAGGCGGGGGCCCTGCCGCTCAGAACGCCATTCATTACGGTCTATCCGGATGATTTCTACGTGGAGGTTACTGCGGGGCCCGAGGTTATCTCCCCGGTCTTAACGACGACCGAATTTAAGTTGCTTTCTTACCTGGTGCGGTATCCGCGCAAGGTCTGTTCCCGTGAAGAGTTGCTCAACGCGTGTTTGCCGGAAGGCGATACGCTCGACAGAACCGTCGACAGCCATATGAGCAAGCTGCGAAAAAAACTGGAGCTGGCCGGTCTTTATGGCGTTCCCGAGAGCATCAGGGGCATGGGTTACCGGCTTGGGGAAAAGAAATGAATAAAGATTCTGTCCTGAGTCGTCAGATCTTAACGTATATGCTATTGCTCACGTTTACGATCATTGCCATCGCCATACTCGGCTCCTGGTTTTTTTACTCCTTTATTCTGGATCACCTCCCGGGCGGCCCTGCTGCGGGCGATGACGAGCAGATGACGATGTGGGACTGGGTATGGATTGGGACCGCGACAACGATCAGCCTGATCATTGCCGTATTCTTTACGGTCAAACTTTCATCGCGAATACTCACCCCGCTAAACGCGGTCGCGTCTAGCCTGAAAAAAATTTCTCAGGGCGATCTGGACGCCAGGGCATTCTGTGCCAGCTCCCGGCTGGGAGAGATCAATCACCTGGTTACGGATTTCAATGAAATGGCAGAAAAGCTGCAAACGCTGGATATCCAGCGGAAATCCTGGAATGCTGCGATTGCGCATGAACTCAGAACCCCGGTCACCATTTTACGCGGAAGGCTTCAGGGGCTGGTTGACGGGGTGTTTACCCCGGACCCGGTGCTGTTTACTAACCTCCTCAAACAGACGGAAGGATTAACCCGTCTGATTGAAGATCTCCGGGTTATCAGTTCGGATGGCGGGGCAGGATACACGTTATACCAGGCCAGAACGGATCTGAAAGGGACAATACAGGACGCGCTCGATACCTTCATGCCCGAGTTCAACCGTAAGGCATTTACCGTCCATACTGAACTGAGGGAGCAGCAGTGCGTATTCGATCCCTTACGCATCAATCAGTGTCTGACCGTTTTATTTGACAATGCCTTACACTATTCAACTTCGCGCAAGCTCACGGTAAAAAATGGTGTTTCGGATAAAGGCAATTTTATCCTGATTCAGGATGGGGGACCGGGTATTCCCAGGGAGTTTCATGACTTCCTGTTTCAGCCCTTTCAGCGCGATAACGGCGCCAGACAGCTGAACCCGGAAGGCTGTGGTTTGGGCTTGTCGGTGGTAAAAGCCATCATGCTGGCGCATGGTGGCGATGTTACCTATACCTTATCCACGCAAAACCACTCGATATTTAAACTCACCTGGCCCGACTCGTGAGCGTCAGCGACAGGTCAAATGTGCCTGCCGGCGGTAAATGCCATATTTTTCCTAGCTTAGCATCCCATTCCTGCGGGGTAATCGACAGTTTACCGCGTCTCGGGCTTAAGGTTATTTCACTGAAATAGATTTCATCATTTTTTAGCATGAGGTCAACGCGGCAGTAGTCAATGCCATCCGCCAGCTCCTGGGATGCCAGCAACGCTTGTCGGAACAAGGCCGGTTCGCCTGGCGCCAACGGTGTATTCGGATATTCCATCTGAAAGGGTTGTAAGTTCCAGTACCTGTCGTAAACGTTGATGAAACCTTTTCCGCTGTCATCCGTAAAATCCGCTTCAACATAGTGGGCAACGCCATGAAAGCAATGGATCCTCAGCATTTCGGGGGCTGTGTTCCTGTCTGCATCATCAAAGAGATCGACAAACGGTTCGCAAAGTATTTTTGGCGTAATGTTTTTGTACTGCCATTCGCGCGTGGTGTAGTACATATTTTTCTTTAACGCGAGACTGAGTTTTTTACACGCTTCCCTGACGTTAAATTGCGCTTTGTTTGTACATATTATTGTGCTGCCACTGTCATGGTTGCACTTAAGGACGAATTTTTCAGGGAGCGTCGAAAAATCAATCTGGGACACCTTACTGTAGACGCCGAGTAATGGCACCGTTTTGACTCGCGTTGTTCTGGAGATTACGTATTCCCGAACGGCGAGTTTATCGGCAAGCAGGGTATAGACGTTATTGTGGTCATAAACCAGACGATGACATATTTTTTCACTCAACGTCGTGGGGGATTTAATGTCAGGATGCTTCCCCGATTTTTTCTTGAGCCTCACAGTATGAAAGTACAGGTCTGTCATTAAAAATGAACGACATTTTCTGATGAGATACTCGGTATATTTGAGAATGTAAGTGGCGGTGTTCATTTCTTCTCCTCCGTAATGTCCGGATATTCTGGAGAAGAACTGTTGATGTATTTTGCTGAGAGTATGGAGCAGCAATGGAGATGAAAAAGTTAAGGATTAAACAGCGTATTAAGGCTATTTAATCCTTATTAAGCGGTGCAACGTTTGTTTACCGGTCTTTGCGCCACGCATCGGCTGTCAGTGCTTCACCGAAATGACCGGCTATCAGCCGTTTTGTCAGCTCGTGAAGCGGGGAGGCCATCACATCCGCCGTGCTGCCGCGTTCGACCACTTCACCCTGGTGCATAACCATCACCTGATCGCTGATGTGTTTCATCATCCCCAGATGTTGGGTGACGTAGATATACGAGATGCCCTGTTTTTCCTGCAGCTCCAGCATCAGGTTAATCAGTTGCGAACGCATCGACATATCCAGCGAGGCAAGCGCTTCGTCAGCAATGATCACTTTCGGGCGTAAAATCAACGCGCGTGCCAGACCCAGACGCTGTTTCTGGCCGGGGGCCAGCATGTGCGGGTAGTAGCTTTCGTGGTCCGGTAACAGCCCAACCATGCGCAGGGTTTCGAAGATACGCTTGCGGCGCGCCTCGGGCTCCAGGTCGGTGTTCAGACGCAGCGGAAAATCGAGGATCTGCGAAATGCGCTGGCGCGGATTGAGTGAGGTCGACGGATCCTGGAAGATCATGCGGATGCGCTGGCTGCGGAAAGAGTAATCCCCGAACGTCAGAGGGTGATCGTCAATCAATACTTCACCAGCCGTGGGTTCAACCATGCCGGCAAGCATTTTCGCCAGGGTCGATTTCCCGGAACCGTTCTCGCCGATGATCGCCAGGGTCTGTTTTTCACGCAGGGTAAAGCTGAGTGGTTTTACCGCGTCGACAGTTTGACGATGAAACAGCCCCGTGCGGTAGCGAAAGGTCTTACTCAGGTTGCGGACTTCCAGCAAGGTTTCGACCATTTCACTCTCTCTCCATGTTCAGCGGGAAATGACAGGCGTAAAGATGATTTTTGGCCCCGGTCAGGCGTGGCGTCTCGATACATTTACGCTGCGCATACGGACAACGCGGCCCCAGACGACAGCCTATCGGCAACGATTCCAGCAGCGGAATCGCCCCGGGCAGGGTATTCAGGCGGCTCTTATGCGGCATGGCGCTGCCAAAATCGGGAATAGCGCGGATTAGCGCCTGTGTATACGGGTGGTGCGGCGCGGTGATCAGGTCTTCACTCGGCGCGGTTTCGACCGTTTGTCCGCAGTACATCACGTCAATTTTATCCGCCCATTTGCTGAGCATTTGCAGGTCATGGCTGATCAGCAAAATGGTGGTGTTGTTGTTCTGGTTGAGACGCGACAGCAGGCGGAAGATTTGCGCCTGCGTGGTGGGTTCCATCGCGTTCGTCGGTTCATCCGCAATCAGCAAACGCGGCTGATTAGCCAGCGCGATGGCAATCATCACTTTCTGACATTCACCGTCGGTCAGCTCGTACGGGAAGCTGCGCATCGCATCTTTGTGATCTTTGATCCCGACGCGGTGTAAAAGCTCAATGGCACGACGCTTGCGCCAGCCAACGCGCTGCCACCAGCGGCCTTTATAGGTCCAGCCGGGGATGTTCTGCATCAACTGTTTGCCCACGCGTTCGGACGGGTCGAGACAGGACTGCGGCTCCTGGAAAATCATCGAGACGTTATGACCGACCAGCTTACGCCGCTCGCGGGGAGAGAGGCGCAGCAGGTCGATATCATCAAACCGCATACGGTCGGCGGTCACGCGCCAGTTATCTTTCGCCACGCCGCAGATGGCTTTGGCGATCAGGCTTTTGCCTGAGCCGGATTCCCCCACCAGCCCGCGGATTTCACCTTCCGCGAGGGTGATACTGATGCGATCGACGGCTTTAACCCAACCTTCACCGGTTTTGAATTCAATGGTGAGGTTGCGAATATCAAGAAGCGGCATTATTGCACCCCCGCGTTAATTGCACGGCGAATACCGTCGCCCAGCAGGTTGATCAGCAGCACGCTCACCATAATGGCCGCACCCGGCAGCATAACCGTCCACGGCGCCACGTAAATTAACTCCAGCGCGTCACCGAGCATCGCACCCCATTCAGGCGACGGCAGCTGCGCGCCGAGGTCGAGGAAGCCGAGCGCTGCGATGTCCAGAATCGCCATCGACAGGGCGCGGGTGATCTCGGTGACCAGACCAGACGCGATGTTAGGCAGCACGGCAAACCATAGAATGTTGAAGGTGGTCGCGCCGTCCAGACGCGCAGCGACGACATACTCTTTTTCAAGCTCGTCATGCACCATGCTGTAAACCGAGCGCACGATGCGGGGCAGGATAGCCAGCCAGACGGCGAACATGGCATGCGACAGGTGCGGACCGGCAAAGGCAACCACAATGATCGCCAGCAGCAGAGACGGAATCGACAGCAACGTATCCAGAATGTGGTTAAGCACCGCCGAGCGCAGGCCATGCGTGGATCCCGCAAAAATACCCAGCGCCAGCCCGCAGATCGTGGCCGCGAGCGTCACCACAAACGCGCCGCCCACCGTCGGGGCCGCACCGCTCAGCAGGCGGCTCAATACGTCGCGTCCGAGGTCGTCCGTTCCCAGGAAGAAAGAGACTTCCCCGTAGCGGGACCAGGACGGCGGCAGCAGCTGATAGCCAAGGAACTGCTGGTCAATGCCATACGGCGCAAACCAGGAGCCAAAGACGCACAGCAACACCAGACCGGCACAGCCATAAAGGCCAATCATTGCCGTGGTATCGCCATAGAATTTACGCCACACGGTACGCAGCACACCGGGCGTGCGCTTTTCACTGTATACGCTATCGTAAGGCATACCATTCCTTATGCTTCAATGGGTTGGCCATGGCACCCAGAATATCGGACAACACGTTGACAATAATCACCAGCGAACCAATCACCATCACGCCTGCGGAAATTGCAGCGTAGTCCTGCTGGCGGATAGCGTTAATCAGCCACCGTCCAAGACCAGGCCAGCTAAAGACCATCTCGGTGATCATGGCCAGGGTGAGCATGGTGGAAAACTGTAATCCCAGACGCGGAATAACCGGCGGCAGCGCGTTGTGCAGGACGTTGCGGCGCAGGATGGTCAGGCGCGACAGTCCGCGCGTGGCGGCGGCTTTGACATAGTTCTGGTCAAACACCTCAATGGTGCTCAGGCGCATCAGGCGGATCACTTCAGTTGTTGGCGCAACCGCCAGCGTCAGTACCGGCAGCACCATATGGCGCAGGGCGCTGACGATCATCTCATGCCGCCACACCGAATCGGACAGCCACGCGTCGATAATGGCAAAGCCCGTCACCGATTTAACCGTATAGAGCAGGTCAAAACGTCCCGAAACCGGGAGCCAGCCCATCGTTAGCGAGAAGAAAAGCGTCAGCAGTAGCGCCAGCCAGAAGACCGGAATGGAGAAGCCGAGCAGGGCGAGGGCGCTGATAAACTTATCCTGCCATTTGTTGCGATAGATCCCGGCCAGCATGCCCACGGGGATGCCGACCATCAGGGCAAAACCGAAGGCCAGAATGCACAGCTCCATCGTGGCCGGGAAAACCTCTTTCAACTGCTCGGAAATCAGCTGTCCGTTAATGCTGGATACGCCGAAATCCCAGTGAAGCAGCCCGTTAAACCAGAAGAGCCAGGCATCCCACAGCGACGAGCCCTGGAGCGGGGCGTGGGGCGTGAAATAGCTCAGGCTAAAGCCGACAAAGTTCAGGAAAAAGAGCGTCACCAGCAGCAAAAGAAGCCGACGCAAGGTAAAAATAATCATGGTTTTTTCACCTCTTGTTCTTTTTCACGCGACACGCCGGCGAACGAGGCGTTGCCAAACGGGCTCAGCACCAGGCCTTTAATATCATAGCGATACGCCTGAAGGCGCAGGGAAGAGGCCAGCGGCAGCACCGGCAGTTCCTGAGCAAGGATCTTCTGCGCTTCATCATAGGCGTCGATGCGCGAGGCCAGTTGTTGGGAAGCCAGCGCTTTTTGCAGCACGGCGTCAAACTCCCGGTTACACCAGTGCGCATAGTTGGTCTGCGAGTTGATCGCCGCACAGCTCAGCAGCGGCCGGAAGAAGCTGTCCGGGTCGTTGCTGTCGGTGGCCCAACCGGTGAGGGTTAAATCATGATTCATATCCATCAGGCGCGCCTCCTGGAAACGGCCCTCTACCGGTACGATGATCACTTTGACGCCCACCTGCGCCATATCTGCCTGCAGCAGTTCGGCGGTCTTGAGCGGGCTGGGGTTCCACGCCTGGGAGCTGGTGGGCACCCAAAGCTGCAGCGTGAGGTTTTCTGCCCCCAGCGCTTTCAGCTGTTCACGCGCTTTTGCCGGATTGTATTCCGTAATTTTAGCCTCACCGTCGTAGGCCCACGAGGCGCGCGGTAAAATTGAGGCGGCGGTTTCCGCCGTGCCGTAATAGATCGACTGCATCAGACGCTGGTTGTTAATGGCCAGCGCCAGAGCGTGCCGAACGGCAGGGTTATTCAACGGCGGTTTATCTGTGTTAAAGGCCAGATACGCGATATTCATCCCCGGGCGTAGCGTCAGACGCAGGCGCGGATCGTCGCGCAAAATCGTGAGCTGGCTGGCCGCGGGCCAGGCAAGCACGTCACATTCCCCGGTGAGCAGTTTCGAGAGCCGTCCCGTTCCGCCAGAGCCGAGATCGACCACCACCTGCGGCATCAGCGGCGTACCGCGCCAGAAGTGTTCATGGCGCTGCAGACGAATATATTGCCCGGCGCGATATTCGGCCAGCTGGAACGGACCGGTGCCGACCGGCTGGCGGTCAAGCAGTTCCTGACGATCTTTTTTCGTCAGCTGAGCCGCGTATTCGGCCGACATGACGGACGCATAGTGTGTTGCCAGGTGCCAGAGGAAGGAGGCATCCGGGCGCGTCAGCGTGAATTCAACCGTGCGGTTGTCCAGCTTACGTACGCTTTTCACGGTGTCGGCAAACTGCAGGCTGTCGAAATAGGGGAAATTGCTGCCGTTAACGTTATGCCACGGATGGTTGCGGTTGAAGATACGCTGGAAGGTGAAGACTACGTCATCCGCGTTCAGCTTGCGCGAGGGGGTAAACCACGGCGTACGCTGAAACGCGACATCATCGCGCAGGTGAAAACGGTAGGTTGCGCCGTTATCCAGCACTTCCCAGCTTTCCGCAAGCTCGGGCACGAGACGGTAGGTGTACGGGTCAACATCCAGCAGACGATCGTAAAGCTGTGCGGCAAGGGTATCCACAATCAGGCCGCTGCCCGCTTTTTGCGGGTTGAAGGTATCCACCTGGCCGCTTACGCAATAGACGAAGCCGCTGTCACGAATGTCAGGCTGAGGCGTTTGCCCGGGCGCGGCAAAGGCCTGGCTGCTAAACAGACCAAGTGCAAAAAAGGACGATAAAACCAGACGCATAATTTTTAAGGTATTATATATGAAGTGGCTATCCTACTAATTTTAAACGACATTATCCAGTGTCGTTTAAGCCTGAGGGCATAATGGGGGCAGTAACGTTTGCAGTCGGTCACTCAGCGTCACAACCCGATGCACGTTCATACCTGCAATCCACTTTGAATATACCTCATGGACTATCTTAGCATTTTCGTGGCGCATCTGACTCGCTATAAACGAAGGATTCGCTCCGGCGGATAGCATCAAGCTTGTGAATGTATGCCGTGAATGACAGGAAGACATGTTGTCGCTCAGATCTGGGATTATACTTTCTGAAGAAAAATAGCCGGTAAAATGCGGCCGTTTATCACCAGATCTGAGAGCAGATCAAGTACGGGTAAGGCAAGGGCATACGAACAGTCTAAATAGCATAGAGTAAAAATGCTCACTTTGTTGTTACGTGCGTACCTGCCACCCTGGTTCATTTTTTCAGCACTTTCATAAGCATCATCAGTACAAACGCTATCATTGCAGACAGGCCAAAATTGATCAGGATTACTGTGAAATCATAGTTATTCATGGCTTCTTCACCATCGCCTGATATCTGGATATGTTGCATGAAAACATCATTAATCCAGCTGTCCGGGACGAGGATAAAACTGGCAATAAGTAAAACAACGAATATTATGATTTTCATTTCACACCACATTTACTGAAGTCAGGTACACCACGAACATCAATTTCGATTCCAATACCATTTTGGCTACCCTATTTGGCGGGTTGAAGGGTCAGTTCCAGTATTCATATTTCGTCGTCATTACGGCCTTATGTTTTTCCACATACTGTTTACCCGTCCGATCGGCTGGGACAATCGTGGTATCCATATTGGCGCGTATGCATTCTCCATGCGAGTTCCACTCCTCACACGTTGTCAGGTTTTTTTCAATGGTGAAATACGTCTGGGTCTTGCTCAGGGACAGATCACGGCCCTCGTTATCGTAGGTATACTCTTCTATGGTTGAGGGGGACTTGGTTTTGATCAGGCGATCATTGTCATCATAGCTGTATACAGTTGTATAGTTATCTATCGCCAAACTTCCTTTGCTTACCACCCTTGCCAGCAACCCTGATGAATTGAATACGTAGTCTATTGTGCCCACTGTGGTTTTATCTTTATCTCCTGGTTTTGTGGCCGCAATAATCGAACGATTAACCACGTGGCTGATAAGTCCATTGTTGTTCAGCTGGTACATCCCCTCCAGCGTCTGCCGATATAATTGTGTGGCCTTCTGACTGTTGTTATCGACTATTACGCCGTTCGCATCCAACTGAATGCGCCAGCCAAATTCCGTTCTGTTTAACTGAATTTCATTGGTAGTCGTGAAAACATTTTTCGGTCCCGGTGAGGTTTTGACCTCTTTAACAGTGCTGCCAGTCAGAGCACCGCATTGATCAAAGTTGCTTTGAGCCGATGCGCGGATATACCCATCAGGGCTATCAACAGTGATTTCGACTGACTTAGGGATTTCGGTTCTTGTCTGCTGGTTCAGGAGGATGAAGTTGTTCAGTTTGTTTTTAGCGAAAGTTTCCGCTGTGCATTGTGCTGCATAAGTCTGAAATGAGCAGAGGGATAGGAGAGTAATAAATAGGTTTTTATTATTGAATGGCATTGTTTGTTGTCCTGAGGAGTAGAGCAGTTATCCAGGCTTGGTTTTGTAAAATGTCTGCTGTTAAATGCTGATATTGTTAGCGCATTTGATGCTTTTTAAGCAATGCCCTTAACTGATGGTAGGTCAAACCCAGCAGTTCAGCCGCCCGTTTCTGGTTGTATTTCGCCATCTTCAGGCTTTGCTCCAGCAGCTGTTTCTCCTGGTCGTGCTGGAACTGGCGCAAATCAAGGGGAAGAGCAGGGGCGTCGCCTGGAGATGCTGGTGCGGGCAAGGGCGGGGCGCTGCGCTGAAAAGGATCGATAATGATGTTGTCCAGCTCCGTCTCGCTGCTGCCGTGGCGATAGACGGAACGCTCCACGACGTTTTTCAGCTCGCGGATATTGCCCGGCCAGTGGTAAGCAAGCAGCGTCTCCTGTGCATAATCGCTGAAGCCGGGGAACAGCGGCAGTCCGAGCTCGCGGCACATCTGAATCGCAAACTGGTCTGCCAGCAGCATGATGTCGCTTTTACGCTCGCGCAGCGGAGGAAGCTGAACGACGTCAAAGGCCAGGCGGTCAAGCAGGTCGGCACGGAATGTCTCCTCCGCCACCCTCTCCGGCAGGTTGGCGTTAGTGGCGCACACCAGGCGCACGTTGACCTGCAGCGGCTGGCTACCGCCGACGCGCTCCAGCTCGCCGTATTCAATCACGCGCAGCAGTTTCTCCTGCACCAGCATGGGCGCGGTGGCCAGCTCATCAAGAAACAGCGTACCGCCGTCGGCGCGCTCAAAGCGTCCGGGATGGCGCTTCTGGGCACCGGTAAACGCGCCCGCTTCATGGCCGAAAAGCTCGGTGTCGAGCAGGTTTTCATTCAGCGCCGCGCAGTTAAGGGAAATGAAGGGGCCGTCCCAGCGCCCGGATAAATAGTGCAGACGGTTAGCTATCAATTCCTTCCCCGTTCCGCGTTCACCGATGATCAGTACCGGTTTGTTGAGCGGCGCCAGGCGAGAAACCTGTTCCAGCACTTCCAGAAAATTGTTTGCTTCGCCGACTAAATTGTCTTTATATCCAGGCATGATGAAATTAACCACTCCTTAGCGATATTCACCAGGAAAGAATAGATCTTTACTGCATGAAAATCAATCAGTCTCAGTGAAATCAATAAGATAAAAGTTGGCATGATGTTTGTATTATCTGTACAGCAGGGCATAGCCCGATAACAGAACTATGAGGATTTGATTATGGGTATTTTTTCTCGTTTTGCCGACATCGTGAACGCCAACATCAACTCACTGCTTGAGAAGGCGGAAGATCCGCAGAAGCTAGTTCGCCTGATGATTCAGGAGATGGAAGACACGCTGGTTGAAGTGCGTTCTACCTCCGCCCGTGCGCTGGCGGAGAAAAAACAGCTTACGCGTCGTATTGAACAAGCTACCGCTCAGCTGAACGAATGGCAGGAAAAAGCGGAAGTTGCGCTGCGCAAAGATAAAGAGGATCTGGCCCGTGCGGCGCTGATCGAAAAACAGAAGCTGGCAGACATGGTCGCGACGCTCGAGCATGAAGTGACGCTGGTGGATGACACGCTCACCCGCATGAAGAAAGAGATTGGCGAGCTGGAAAACAAGCTGAGCGAAACCCGCGCGCGTCAGCAGGCGCTGACCCTGCGTCATCAGGCGGCAAGCTCTTCCCGTGACGTGCGTCGCCAGCTTGACAGCGGTAAGCTGGATGAAGCGATGGCCCGTTTTGAGTCGTTTGAGCGTCGTATCGACCAGATGGAAGCGGAAGCTGAAAGTCACGGTATCGGTAAGCAGAAGTCGCTGGATCAGCAGTTTGCTGACCTCAAGGCCGATGATGAAATCAGCGAGCAGCTGGCGGCACTGAAAGCCAAAATGAAGCAAGATAACCAATAATAATTCGTGCGGCACCTGAACGTGCCGCATCGTAAGACAAGGAGTACACATGAGCGCGCTTTTTCTGGCTATTCCCCTGACTATTTTCGTGCTGTTCGTTTTGCCGATTTGGCTATGGCTGCACTACAGCAACCGTTCCTCACGGGGCGAACTCTCCCAGAGTGAACAACAGCGTCTGGTACAGCTCTCCGACGAGGCGAACAAAATGCGCGAACGCATTCAGGCGCTGGAAGCCATCCTGGATGCTGAACATCCAAACTGGAGGGACCGTTAATGTCTGGACTGAATCTGAACAAAAAGCTGTGGCGAATTCCACAGCAGGGCATGGTACGCGGCGTCTGTGCCGGGCTAGCTCATTATCTTGACGTCCCGGTTAAGCTGGTACGCGTGGTGACGGTGTTGTCGATCTTCTTTGGTCTGGCATTTATTACCCTGGTCGCGTACATCGTGCTGTCGTTTGTTCTTGACCCGATGCCGGAAGGAGAACTGGCGGCGGAAGGCGCACCCACCAGCAGCGATCTCCTTAATGCTGTTGATGAACAACTCGCTGCCGGGGAGAAGCGGTTACGGGAAATGGAACGCTATGTCACGTCGGATACCTTTACGCTGAGAAGTCGTTTTCGTCAGCTTTAAGAGAGAGAAGAGATGAAACAACACTGGCAACAGGCCGGTCAGAAGGTTAAACCCGGCCTGAAAATCGCAGGTAAACTGGTCCTGCTGACCGCGTTACGTTTCGGCCCGGCAGGCGTGGCGGGGTGGGCGATAAAATCCGTTGCCCGCAAGCCGGTCAGAATGGTGCTGGCCGTGGCGCTCGAACCGCTGTTGCAAAAGGTGGCAAAACGGCTGTCGCGCCGCTACTTGTCCCAATAATTCCCTCACGCGTTAGCCCTTACTCTTCCAGGAGGGGGGCTGGCGATGATTAACCGCACTTCCTCGTTTACCCTGCTTTCTTTGCGGCAGCTCACAATATTGTTCTGAGCTGCTTTGCAATCGTGTTTTTCTCCTGCCCGGTCCGTTGACAGATATTTTTCATGGGAGTAGATTGCCACTCCGTGGGACCGCTACCATGGAAAATAAAGTGAACGAAAAAATTAAAGCACTCATTGATCTTGTTTATGGAAAAACGTTTTCTGAAGCACATCTTCATGTGCTGCTGGAAAATATTGTAAAGGCCGCCTCTGTTATTACAGAAAAGCGTAAAATGGGCTGGGATGAAAAAGATGTCGTTCTGATAACCTATGCCGACCAGTTTTCAGCGAAAGGGGAGAAAGCACTCCCTGTTTTTACACGTTTTTATAACAAATGGCTTTCGCGTTCTTTTTCTCATGTCCATCTTTTGCCTTTTTATCCGTGGTCCTCGGACGACGGCTTTTCTGTCATTGATTATCATGAAGTTGCGCCTGAAACCGGAACATGGCGAGATGTTGCTGAATTAAAACAGTCAGCCAGCCTGATGTTTGATTTCGTCTGCAATCATATGTCGGCCAAAAGTGCCTGGTTTGCTAATTACCTGAAGCAAATGCCAGGGTATGATGATTTCTTTATTTCTGTCGATCCTGAAACAGATTTATCCGCGGTGACGCGTCCTCGTGCCTTACCGCTTCTTACGCCTTTCACGTTTCATGATGGCAGCGTACGACACCTGTGGACCACCTTCAGTGAGGACCAGGTTGATCTCAACTTCGCCTCTCCGCAGGTGCTGATTGCGATGGTCGACGTGCTGCTGCATTACCTTATTGAAGGGGCGCGATATATTCGTCTGGATGCTGTGGGCTTCATGTGGAAAATACCGGGAACGACCTGCATTCACCTTGAGCAAACCCACCAGCTCATCCAGCTTTTCCGCGCCATTACCGAGGCGGTTGCCCCCGGCACGGTGATAATCACCGAGACGAACGTTCCGCATAAAGATAACGTCGCTTACTTCGGTGACGGCGAAAATGAAGCGCAGATGGTTTATCAGTTCTCTTTGCCCCCGCTGGTGCTGCATGCGGTGCATTGTCAGGATGTGCGCACGCTGAGCCAGTGGGCAGCATCTCTGACGCTGCCTTCGACGAAAACCACCTGGTTTAACTTCCTGGCCTCGCATGATGGCATCGGTCTTAACCCATTACGCGGAATATTACCTGAGTCGGAGATCCTCTCGCTTGTAGAGAAGCTTCAGTCTGAAGGTGCGTTGGTTAACTGGAAAAATAACCCGGATGGCACACGAAGCCCTTATGAAATTAATGTGACCTATCTGGATGCATTAAGTACGCGAGAAAGCCATGATAGCGATCGCATTGCCCGGTTTATTCTGGCCCATGCCGTCCTTTTAAGCTTTCCCGGTGTGCCTGCGATTTATATTCAGAGTATTCTCGGCTCCCGTAATGATTATGGCGGCGTAGAGCGCCTGGGATATAACCGTGCGATAAATCGCGAAAAATATACCGCAGGACAAATTGATAGCGTGCTTGAAGATAAAAGCAGTCTGCGTTATCAGGTCTATTGTGCGTTAAGCCAGTTAATCGTGATGCGTCGTGCGGAAAAATCATTCCACCCTGAAAGCCAGGCTTATTTTAGTACGTCAGGTGAGCATGTTTTAAAAATTGTTCGCGTGGCGGATTGTGGTGAAAAAATAACAGCGCTATTTAATTTTAGTGATGCTCCTCAAACGGTTGAATCTGATATTCACGCAGGAAGGGAATTGATAAGCGAAGAAGATATTACCGATACGACTCTGACCCTAAATCCATGGCAGGTTTTGTGGATTAAAGAAAACTAAAAAGGACCTTAAACATGAAAACACCCAGAATTGTGCTGATATCAGCACTGGTTTCGTGCGCCCTGTTATCAGGCTGTAAGGATGACAAAGCGTCCTCTGTCACCATTGAGTTTATGCACTCGTCGGTAGAGCAGGAGCGTCAGGCCGTTATTACGAAACTGATCGAAAAATTCGAGAAAGAGAACCCTGACATCACGATAAAACAGGTACCGGTGGAAGAGGATGCCTACAACACCAAAGTGATAACGCTGGCAAGAACCGGCGCGCTGCCTGAAGTGATTGAGGTGAGCCATGACTACGCAAAAGTCATGGATAAAGAACAGCTTCTGGATCGTGACGCTATCGCTGAAGCCGTTAAGGCGGTGGGGGAAAACACCTTCTATGACGGAATCTTACGCGTAGTTCGCACGGAAGATGGCGCAGCCTGGACGGGCGTGCCAGTCAGTGCCTGGCTATCCGGCGTCTGGTATCACAAAGATGCGCTGGCCGCGGCGGGCATTGAGGAGCCGCATAACTGGGAACAGCTACTAAAAGCCAGCCAGCGCCTGAACGACCCGGCTAAAAAGCATTACGGCATCGCGCTGCCGACGGCGGAAAGCGTGATGACCGAGCAGTCATTCTCCCAGTTTGCCCTTTCCGGTGGCGCGAACGTGTTTGATGCAAAAGGCAATGTCGATATCGATACCCCGGAAATGGCAAAAGCGCTGGCGTTTTATAAAGCGCTGGCGGCGACCACCATGCCGGGTTCGAACGATGTCATGGAGATCAAAGACGCCTTCATGAACGGTTCTGCGCCGATGGCGGTTTACTCCACCTACATCCTGCCTGCCGTCTACAAGGACGGAAACCCTTCTAATCTGGGCTTCGTTGTCCCGACTGAAACGTCATCGGCGGTGTACGGCATGATCACCTCGCTCACGATCACCACCGGACAAACCGAAGCGGAGACCAAAGCGGCCGAGAAGTTTGTTACCTGGATGGAACAGGCTCAAAACGCAACCGACTGGGTCATGATGTCGCCGGGCGCGGCGCTGCCGGTAAACAAACTGGTGGTGGGCACGGAGACCTGGAAAAACAACGACGTGATTAAAGCGTTTGGGCAGTTGCCTTATGAGCTGATTGCGCAGTTCCCGAACGTACAGGTGTTTGGCGCCGTGGGGGATAAAAACTTCACCCGCATGGGCGACGTGACGGGCTCCGGCATTATCAGTTCTATGGTGCATAACGTCACGGTGGGGCAGAAGGACCTTAACACAACGTTAAGCAGCAGCCAGAAGCGACTGACTGATCTCATTACACAACGATAGGAGCGCTCTGCGGAAGGAAATTATGAAGACGTTGTTTTCTGGTCGTTCAGATATGCCTTTCGCCATGCTGCTGTTGGCCCCCAGCCTGATTCTGCTGGGGGGCCTGGTGGCCTGGCCAATGATTTCCAATATTGAAATCAGTTTTTTACGCTTGCCGCTCAATCCGCGCATTAGCGCCGTGTTTGTCGGACTGGACAATTACATTCGCATTCTCAGCGATGCCGCTTTCTGGCACTCGCTGTGGATGACCTTCTGGTACACGGCGCTGGTCGTGATTGGCAGCACGGTGCTGGGCCTTGCCGTCGCCATCTTCTTTAATCGCGAGTTTCGCCTGCGCAAGACGGCACGTTCACTGGTGATTTTATCCTACGTCACGCCGTCTATTTCGCTGGTGTTTGCCTGGAAATACATGTTCAACAACGGCTACGGCATCGTGAACTATCTGGGCGTAGACCTGTTGCACCTGTATGACCAGGCGCCGCTGTGGTTTGACAACCCGAACAGCAGCTTCGTACTGGTGGTGCTGTTCGCGATCTGGCGTTACTTCCCGTACGCATTTATCTCATTCCTGGCGATTTTACAGACCATTGATAAATCCCTGTATGAAGCGGCGGAAATGGACGGCGCAAATGCCTGGCAGCGTTTTCGTATCGTCACGCTGCCCGCGATTATGCCGGTGCTGGCCACGGTGGTCACGCTTCGCACCATCTGGATGTTCTACATGTTTGCTGACGTCTATCTGTTGACCACGAAGGTCGATATTTTGGGCGTCTATCTCTACAAAACCGCATTCGCTTTCAACGATTTGGGTAAAGCAGCGGCGATCTCTGTGGTGCTGTTCGTGATCATCTTCGCTGTGATTCTGCTGACCAGAAAAAGGGTGAACCTCAATGGCAACAAATAAACGCGTACTGAGCCGTATTGGTTTTTATCTGGGGCTGGCGGTATTTCTGATCATCACGCTTTTCCCGTTCTTCGTGATGCTGATGACGTCATTCAAGAGCGCCAAAGAGGCGATCTCGCTCCATCCGACCATTCTGCCGCAGGCGTGGACGCTGCAGCATTACATCGACATCTTTAACCCGCTGATCTTCCCGTTTGTGGATTACTTCAGAAACAGCATGGTGGTGTCGCTGACCTCATCGGTGATTGCCGTGTTTCTCGGTACGCTGGGCGCTTACGCCTTGTCCAAACTGCGTTTTAAGGGCCGCACGACGATCAATGCGAGTTTTTACACCGTCTACATGTTCTCCGGAATATTGCTGGTGGTGCCGCTGTTCAAAATCATCACTGCCCTTGGGATCTACGACACCGAGCTGGCGCTGATTATCACCATGGTGACGCAGACGTTACCGACGGCGGTGTTCATGCTGCGCAGCTACTTCGACACCATTCCGGACGAAATAGAAGAAGCCGCAATGATGGACGGCCTTAACCGCCTGCAAATCATCTTCCGTATTACCGTGCCGCTGGCGATATCCGGGCTCGTGTCGGTGTTTGTCTACTGCTTCATGGTGGCGTGGAACGACTATCTGTTTGCGTCCATTTTCCTGTCCAGCGCCAGCAACTTCACCTTGCCGGTCGGGCTGAACACGCTCTTTAGCACACCCGATTATATCTGGGGTCGCATGATGGCGGCATCGCTGGTGACGGCGCTTCCGGTGGTCATCATGTACGCCCTGTCTGAACGTTTTATTAAAAGTGGTTTGACCGCCGGTGGCGTGAAGGGCTGAGGCGGCCAATTTTAACAAGGAGTCAATCATGAAAAAATTAGTTGCGACAGCGCCACGCGTGGCGGCGCTGGTGGAATATGAAGATCGTGCTGTGGAAGCACATGAAGTGAAAATTCGCGCCCGCTTTGGCGCGCCGAAACACGGTACCGAAGTGGTGGATTTTCGCGCCGCCAGTCCGTTTATCGATGAAGAGTTCAATGCGGAGTGGCAGATGTTTACCCCGCGTGAAGAGGGGGCGGCCCGCGGGATCGAATTCGGTAAGTTCCAGCTGGGCAATATGATTGTTGGTGACATTATCGAATGCGGCGCTGACGTCACGGAATACCAGACGGGCGATCGCGTCTGCTGTTACGGGCCGCTCCAGGAGACGGTCATTGTGAATGCCGTCAACAACTACAAGCTGCGCAAAATGCCGCAGGGTGCATCCTGGAAGAATGCCGTCTGCTACGATCCGGCACAGTTTGCCATGAGCGGCGTGCGTGATGCCAACGTGCGGGTCGGGGATTTTGTCGTGGTGGTAGGCCTCGGCGCGATTGGGCAGATTGCGATCCAACTGGCGAAAAAAGCCGGCGCGTCAGTCGTCATCGGCGTGGATCCTATCGGACACCGTTGCGACATTGCCCGCCGTCATGGCGCGGACCATTGCCTCAACCCAATCGGCACAGACGTTGGTCTGGAAATTAAAAAGCTGACCGGGAAGCAGGGCGCGGACGTGATCATCGAGACCAGCGGCTTTGCCGATGCGCTGCAGTCCGCGCTGCGCGGCCTCGCCTACGGCGGCACCATCTCCTACGTTGCCTTCGCTAAACCGTTCTCAGCAGGCTTTAACCTGGGGCGTGAAGCGCATTTCAACAACGCTAAGATTGTCTTCTCCCGCGCCTGCAGTGAGCCAAACCCGGATTACCCGCGCTGGAGCCGCAAGCGTATTGAAGAGACCTGCTGGGAACTGCTGATGAACGGTTATCTGAATTGTGAAGATCTGATCGACCCGGTCGTGACCTTCACCAGCAGCGCTGAAAGCTACATGAAATATGTGGATCAGCATCCGGAACTGAGCATCAAAATGGGCGTCACTTTTTAAGCTAAGGAAAGCAACTCATGAAAATCGCAACACAAAATCAGGCCTTTTTCCCGGGCAATATCCTGGAGAAATTCGAGTACATCAAAGCGATGGGTTTTGATGGCTATGAAATTGACGGCAAACTGCTGGTGGAAAACCTCGCCGAGGTGAAAGCGGCGATTAAGGCCACCGGCCTGCCGGTCACGACCGCCTGCGGCGGATACGATGGCTGGATTGGTGACTTTATCGAAGAGCGTCGTCTGAACGGCATAGCGCAGATTGAACGCATTCTGGAAGCGCTGGCCGAAGTGGGCGGCAAGGGCATTATCGTGCCTGCAGCCTGGGGCATGTTCACCTTCCGTTTACCGCCAATGACTTCACCACGCAGCCTCGAAGGCGACCGCAAAGCGGTAAGTGCTTCGCTGCGCTGGCTGGATGAGGTGGCAGCGCGCACCGGAACCACCGTCTATCTGGAGCCGCTGAACCGCTACCAGGATCACATGATCAACACCCTGGCTGACGCACGACGCTATATCGAAGAGAACGGCCTCAAACACGTGCAGATCATCGGTGATTTCTATCATATGAACATTGAAGAAGATTCGCTGACGGAGGCGCTGCATCAGCATCGCGATCTGCTGGGCCACGTGCACATCGCTGATAACCATCGTTACCAGCCGGGAAGCGGTAGCCTCGATTTTGCCAGCCTGTTCGATCAGCTGCGTGCGGATAATTACCAGGGCTATGTGGTATACGAGTGCCGCGTACGTGCTGAAGATCCCGCTCAGGCTTATCGGGATTCCCTCACTTATTTACGTGAATGCTAAGGATGACGAGCGTGATGAGTGCTTCAACAACGTCGCCACTGCGCGTCGCCATCATTGGCGCCGGGCAGGTTGCGGACAAAGTGCATGCCTCGTATTACGCCACGCGCAGTGATGTTCAGATGGTGGCTGTCATGGACAGCCGCCTCGAACAGGCACAGGCTTTTGCGGAGCGTCATGCCATACCGTCGGTGTGGCAGGATGCGTGCGCCATGCTGGAGGCGGTTAAGCCGGACGTGGTGAGCGTTTGTTCGCCAAACCGATTTCATTTTGAGCATGTGATGGCGGCGCTGGAGGCTGGCTGTCATGTGATGTGCGAAAAACCGCCCGCCATGACGCCACAAGAGGCCGATGAGATGCGGATAGCTGCCCGCAAGGCGGGGAAGGTGCTGGCATATGATTTTCATCACCGCTTCGCGCTCGACACGCAGCTGCTGCGCGAGGCCGTGATGAACGGAACGCTGGGCGAAATCTACTTCACCTCGGCGCAGGCGCTGCGGCGCTGTGGCGTGCCGGGCTGGGGCGTCTTCACAAACAAAGCACTGCAGGGCGGTGGGCCGCTGATTGACATTGGCATTCACATGCTGGATGCCGCGATGTACGTACTGGGTTTCCCGGCGGTCAAAAGGGTCACGGCGCACGGCTTCCAGAGGCTGGGAACCCAAAAAAGCAGCGGCCAGTTCGGCGCGTGGGATCCCGCACAGTTTACGGTGGAAGATGCCCTGTTTGGCACTATCGAATTCTGCAACGGCGGCATTTTGCGTCTGGACACCTCGTTCGCGCTGAATATCCGCGAGCAGTCGATCATGAATGTCGCCTTTTGCGGTGAAAAGGCGGGGGCGACGCTTTTTCCGGCCCACGTTTATCAGGATGACGCCGGGGCGTTACAAACCCTGGTTCAGCGTGAAGAGGCTGACGACCAGCGCCATTTACGCAGCATGGAGGCCTTTGTCCGCCACCTGCAGGGAGAGCCCGTAATGATTGCAGATGCTGAACAGGGGCTGGTGATTCAGCAGCTTGTCGCGGCGCTTTATCAATCGGCAGAAACAGGGGAAAGCGTAACATTATGCTGAGCGTGTCTGTATTAACCGATCCGGGCTTTTGTCCGCACAGTCTGAATAAGTACGCGTCCATTATGGCATGCGGTAACGGCTACATGGGCATTCGCGCTGCGCATGAAGAAGATTACACCCAGCAAACCCGAGGGATGTATCTTGCGGGCCTCTATCATCAGGCGGGACGTAACGAGACCACTGAGCTGATCAATTTGCCCGATATCACCGGTATCGAGGTTGAGCTGGACGGGGTGAATTACACCCTTCTGGCCGGGGACATTCTTGAGTGGCAGCGCGAGCTGGCGTTTGCCAACGGCGAACTGCATCGCCGCGTCGTCTGGCGTTCGCCTAACGGAAAGCGTTATCGCCTGGAAAGTCGTCGTTTTGTCTCACTGGATCAACTGCCGCTTGTGGCCATGCAGCTTGCGATCACCCCGCTTGATGATGCCTCGCAGGTGGTGATGAAAACCGGCATTGATGCGACACAAACCAATACGGGCCGGCAACATCTGGATGAAATTTCCGTCAGGGTGTTCGACCAGCACTATATGCAGGGTGTGTATGAAACGCAGGACCGGGCCGCTGATGTTGTCATCTCAGCCTTTTGTCAGCTATCAGCCGGCAGCGAAAGCTGCTTTACCGCTAAAAATCGTCGGCTCTCTGCCCACTATTCCCTGACGATACCGCAGGGTGACACTGTCACGATGGATAAGTTTGTCTGGGTGGTCCATCGCAGCGATAAAGCCCTGTCGCAGGAATCTTTCGCGCGCGGCGCGCTGGCGGATCTCAAGGTTTGTGCAGCAAGGGGTTATGCCTCGCTGCTGGAAAGTTCAGCCTGCGCATGGGAAGACGTATGGCGTGATGCCCGCGTGGAAGTGGCTTCTGCATCACCTGACGATCAGATGGTGCTGGACTATGCCGTCTGGCATCTGACCACCATGACGCCAGCCCATGATGAGCGGAGCAGCATTGCCGCTAAGGGCTTGACCGGCGAGGGGTATAAAGGCCATGTCTTCTGGGACACTGAAATATTCCTGCTGCCTTTCCATCTTTTCACTCGTCCGCAGGTGGCCCGCAGTCTGCTGCGCTATCGCTGGCTGAACCTGGCCGGGGCCCGGGAAAAAGCCCGCCGCAACGGCTGGCCGGGCGCGCTGTTCCCGTGGGAGAGCGCCGCGAGCGGCAAAGAGGAGACGCCGGAGTTTGCGGCTATCAACATCCGTACGGGCATGCGGCAGAAAGTGGCCTCCGCCCAGGCCGAACACCACATTGTGGCGGACATTGCCTGGGCCGTTGTGACCTACTGGCAGGCCACGCGCGATGACGCGTTTATGCGTAATGAAGGGCTGACCCTGCTGGTGGAGACGGCAACGTTCTGGATGGGCCGCGCCACGGAGGTCAACGGGCGCCTGGAAATTCATGATGTGATTGGGCCGGACGAATACACCGAGCATGTGAATAACAACGCCTACACCAACTATCTGGCCTGGCACAACGTGGCCAGCGCATGCCGGTTTATGTCGATGTTTGAGCGTGAAGAGGCCTGCTTCATGGAGAAGGCGACCACCTTCCTGGCCCGCTTGTGGCTGCCGGAAGCCGACGCCGGGGGAGTGATCCCGCAGGACGATTCGTTCATGGCGAAATCCGCCATCGATTTAAGCCGCTATAAAGCCAAAGCGGGTAAGCAGACCATCCTGCTGGATTACTCTCGCGCGGAAGTTAACGAGATGCAAATCCTCAAGCAGGCTGACGTGGTGATGCTTAACTACCTGTTGCCGGAGAAATTTACCCCCTCCCAGTGCGCGGCCAACCTGGCGTTTTACGAGCCGCGGACGATCCATGACTCTTCGCTGAGCAAGGCTATTCACGGCATTGTGGCCGCCCGCTATGGTGATACGGAAGGAGCTTACGCCTTCTGGCGCGCTGGCGTGGCTATCGATCTGGGCGACGATCCGCACAGCAGTGATGACGGCATTCATGCCGCGGCCACGGGAGCCATCTGGTCCGGCGTCATTCAGGGGTTTGCCGGCATGCAGATTGTTGAGGGCGAGCTGCACCTTGCGCCGAAGCTCCCCGCTCACTGGCGAAAACTTACCTTCCCGCTGCGCTGGCAGAACGCTCGCCTGCGCTTCACGTTTGAAAATGACGTTTTAACCCTCGATACCTCCGAGCCCGTCACGTTAACGCTGTGGGGAAAAACGGTTTGCGTATCGGAGCGGCAGGCATTCTCTCGCAGGGAATTTCTTACATCTTTTAATGGGACCGCTACCACGGAGGCCGGCGATGAAGCCTGAAGCCGTTGTATTCGATCTTGATGGGGTTATCACCGATACCGCACATCTGCACTTTCTCGCCTGGCGTTCGGTCGCGCAGGAGATCGGCATCACTATCGATGAGGTGTTTAACGAGGAGCTGAAGGGAATTAGCCGCATGGAATCCCTGCAGCGGATCCTGCGACACGGTGGGAAAGAGGGGGTGTTTGATGATAAACAGTGTCTGGCGCTGGCGGGGAAGAAAAATGCGCTCTACGTCGCATCGCTGTCGTCATTGACCGAGGCGTCGCTGCTGCCGGGTATCCGGGAGGTGCTGGCGGACATTCGGACGGCAGAGGTCAAAATTGGGCTCGCCTCCGTTTCCCTCAATGCACCTGGAATACTGCATGCCCTGGGTATTCATGACGCCTTTGATTTTTGCGCTGATGCCTCCCGCATTGTCTGTTCAAAACCGGATCCGGAGATCTTCCTCGCCGCGTGTGCTGGCCTGAACGTCCGCCCTGGTGCGGCCATCGGGGTCGAAGATGCACCCGCAGGCGTGGCGGCGATCAACGCGGCGGGCATGCTGTCGGTCGGGATTGGCTCAGGCCTGACCCATGCGGGATTACAGCTTCACTCAACGCAGGAACTGACCTGGAAATGCCTGACCAATTTCTGGGCCTCCCGGGCGTATTGATAAGGAATTAAAAATGGCACAACTGTCACTGAAACATATTCAGAAAATTTACGATAACCAGGTCCACGTGGTGAAGGATTTTAATCTCGAAATCGAGGACAAGGAGTTTATCGTTTTTGTCGGTCCGTCTGGCTGCGGTAAATCGACAACGCTGCGCATGATTGCCGGGCTGGAGGAGATCTCCGCCGGCGAACTGGTCATCGACGGCGTTTGCATGAACGACGTGCCCGCCAAGTCACGCGACATCGCCATGGTGTTCCAGAACTATGCGCTTTACCCGCATATGACGGTCTACGACAACATGGCGTTTGGCCTGAAGATGCAGAAAATCGCCCCGGCGGTTATCGAAGAGCGCGTTAACTGGGCGGCACAGATCCTCGGCTTACGGGAGTACCTCAAGCGTAAACCCGGCGCGCTGTCCGGTGGCCAGCGTCAGCGCGTGGCGTTGGGCAGGGCGATAGTTCGGGAAGCGGGCGTTTTCCTGATGGATGAACCGCTCTCCAACCTCGATGCCAAGCTTCGTGTGCAGATGCGGGCTGAAATCAGCAAGCTCCATCAGAAGCTCAATACGACGATGATTTACGTGACCCACGATCAGACGGAAGCCATGACGATGGCGACCCGCATTGTGATCTTAAAAGACGGCATTATTCAGCAGGTTGGTGCACCGAAGCAGGTATACAACGAGCCGGCAAACATGTTTGTTGCGGGGTTCATTGGCTCGCCAGCCATGAACTTTGTTCGCGGCGCCATCGACGACCGCTATTTCGTCACGGAAACGCTGCGCCTGGCGATCCCCGAAGACAAGCTCGCGTCACTGCATGCCGCAGGGTATCAGCGTAAAGCCGTGGTCTTTGGGATCCGCCCGGAAGATATTCTCACCCAGCACAGTAGCGATGAAAATATCGCGGCAAAAGTCAGCGTGGCCGAACTGACTGGTGCAGAGTTCATGCTCTACGCCACCGTTGGCGGCCATGAACTGGTTGTTCGCGCGGGAGCCGCGAATGATTATGCCGCTGGGGATAATATCGGCATCCAGTTCGATATGAATAAGTGCCATTTCTTCGACGCTGAAACCGAAGCGGCTATTAGATAAGAAAGGTGTTCGCCGGAAATACCCATTTCCGGTTTTTTTGTTTGTTACTTATAAAGGGAATATTTGATGAGTACTCTACTAAAAAGTGCTGCGCTCGTGCTGTGCGCAGGGGTTAGCTGTGCACATGCAACAGAAACGGCTAAACAGTGGGAATTTAATATTGGCGCGATGTATGAAATAGAAAACGTCGAAGGCCAGGGGGAGGATAAAGACGGGTTATATGAACCTTCCGTGTGGTTTAATGCAACCTGGGATGCCTGGACTATTTCGCTGGCAATGTATCAGGAAGGGCCGGTTGATTACAGCAGTATGACCCGTGGAACTTATTTTGACCGTCCTGAATTTGAATTACGCTATCGCTTTATCGGAACCGATGATTTTACGTTTGGTCTGACCGGCGGCTTCCGTAATTATGGTTATCACTTTAAAGATGAACACGGTGCCAGAGACGGCAGCGCAAATATGCAGCGCTATAAAATTCAGCCTGACTGGGATATAAAATTAACCGACGACTGGCGTTTTGGCGGCTGGTTTGCCATGTATCAATTTGCCAACGATCTGGAAAAAACCGGCTATTCAGACAGCCGCGTCGAAACCGAAACGGGCTTTACCTGGACCATTAATGAAACCTTTGCCGCTAAAGTAAATTACTATTTAGAGCGCGGTTTCAATATGGACGGTTCACGTAATAACGGCGAGTTCTCCACCCAGGAAATTCGCGCCTATCTCCCTATTTCGTTGGGCCAGACGACCTTAACGCCTTACACGCGACTGGGGCTCGATCGCTGGTCGAACTGGGACTGGCAGGACGATCCTGAGCGGGAAGGACATGATTTCAACCGCCTGGGTATGCAGTACGCCTATGACTTCAACAACGGTTTATCCATGACGCTTGAATACGCCTATGAATGGGAAAACCATGACGAGGGCGAAAACGACCGCTTCCACTATGCGGGCGTTGGGGTAAATTACGCGTTCTGACCAAGGGGCTTCCAGGGGCTACAAGCCCCTGGTTTTAGCGCAGCGAGGCCGCCAGTAAAAAATGGGTATCGACAAGCACTTTTTGCGGGGCGGGATGGCCCGCGATACGCCTGAAGAGAAGATCGCAGCTCTCTTCCCCGAGTTTTCGGGTAGGGATATCAAAGCCGCCAGGGGCGGGCGTTAAAATGAGAGACAGCATCGGGTCGCTGTATCCGGCTATCACCACCTGTTCCGGAATCATCAGATTCAACTCATCCGCCGCGCGATAAAGGCCGAGTAATTTCATGCTGTCGGTAGCAAATACGGCATCAGGCGGCGTGGGTGATGAGAGCAATTCCAGAGCCGCTTTAAGCGCACTCTCATGGGTATAACCGCCGTCCATGATCCAGTCCGGGTTAATGGCAATATGGTGCTTTTCCAGACTGGCTTTATAACCCGCCAGGCGATCGATCGAAACATGATAATCAAGCGGCGCATGCAGACAGGCAATTTTCTTGCGGCCGTTTTTAATAAAGGTTTCCGTCAGCGTGGCGCTGTCATGAAAATTATCCGTGTCGACGGAGTAAATATTCTGATACTCACCTTCCACTTTACCGATAACCACTACCGGTACGCCATACGCATCCAGCGTGGTGAAAAAGGATTCATTTGCGGGCGAACTCAGCATGATGATCCCTTTGATCATCTTCTGTTTTATTTTACTCACGCATTTCAGCAGATCGTCTTCACTGCTTTTTGAGGTTTGTAAAATAACATCGAATCCTTCTTCTTCCGCTTTTGCCGTAATGGCATGAAGAACATCGGAGAAAAAAGGGTTGCCGGCAGTGGTTTTGGTTGAACGGGTCGAAATAACCATAATGGCATCGAATCCTGAAGAGGTCAGGGCGCGAGCCAGTTTGTTGGGCTGATAATTTAATTCATCAATCGCCTTCAGCACTTTGTCACGTGCTTCGGGAGAAATATTCGTTTGTTTATTCAGAACGCGGGAAACGGTTGATTTCGATACGCCCGCAACCCGTGCGATATCATAAATGGTGGGTGACATACACCTTACTCACTCAGAACTGACAGCAATGTCGTTCATCTTACTGGAGAAAAAACGGCAATAGCAATAAATAAGAATTGATAATCAACGATCTGCCCCCATTTATTGTATTCTGAAGCCATGCATTCAAGGCTTCCAGGCAACGAAGGACGGCGATGAAGCGACTTAAAAACGAAATCAATTCACTGGTAAACCGCGGCGTTGACCGTCATCTGCGACTGGCGGTGACAGGATTGAGCCGCAGCGGTAAGACGGCGTTTATCACCGCGATGGTGAACCAGCTCCTGAACCTGCACGCCGGGGCGCGTCTGCCGTTGCTTGGCGCGGTGCGGGAAGAGCGTTTGCTGGGCGTTAAGCGCGTCCCTCAGCGCGATTTTGGTATTCCCCGTTTTACCTATGACGAAGGGCTGGCGCAGCTTTATGGCGATCCGCCCGCGTGGCCGACGCCGACGCGAGGGGTCAGTGAAATTCGTCTTGCGTTGCGTTTCCGCTCGAATGAATCCCTGATGCGCCATTTCAAGGATACCTCCACGCTATACCTTGAAATCGTCGATTACCCCGGCGAATGGCTGCTCGACCTGCCAATGCTGGCGCAGGATTACCTCAGCTGGTCACGCCAGATGACGGGATTGCTGCAGGGGCAGCGCGCCGGGTGGTCAGCCAAATGGCGCCAGCTGTGTGAAGGGCTGGATCCGCTTGCCCCAGCAGATGAAAACCGCCTGGCGGCCATTGCCGACGCCTGGACGGCGTATTTACACCAGTGTAAACAGGAAGGGTTACACTTCATTCAGCCGGGGCGCTTTGTTCTGCCGGGTGATTTAGCAGGCGCGCCTGCGCTTCAGTTTTTCCCCTGGCCAGATGTGGACGGGGTTGGCGAGTCGACGCTGGCGCAGGCTGATAAGCACACTAACGCCGGGATGCTGCGCGAGCGTTACCATTACTACTGTGAAAAAGTGGTTAAGGGATTTTATAAGAACCACTTTTTACGATTTGACCGTCAGATTGTGCTGGTGGATTGTCTGCAGCCGCTCAACAGCGGGCCACAGGCATTCAACGATATGCGCCTTGCCCTGACGCAGCTGATGCAAAGTTTTCACTACGGGCAGCGGACGCTGTTCCGCCGTCTTTTCTCACCGGTGATCGACAAACTGCTCTTTGCGGCCACAAAAGCCGATCACGTCACGGTCGATCAGCATGCCAATATGATGTCGCTGCTGCAGCAGCTGGTGCAGGACGCCTGGCAAAACGCCGCCTTCGAAGGGATCAGCATGGATTGCCTTGGGCTCGCATCGGTGCAGGCGACGCAAAGTGGGCTGATTGACCTTAACGGCGAGAAAATACCGGCATTACGCGGGAACCGACTCAGCGACGGTGAACCGCTTACCGTGTATCCGGGCGAAGTGCCTGCGCGGCTGCCGGGTCAGGCCTTCTGGCAGAATCAGGGCTTCCAGTTTGAAGCCTTCCGCCCGCAGACAATGAGCGTCGACAGGCCATTACCGCACATCCGTCTGGATGCGGCGCTGGAGTTTTTGATTGGAGATAAATTGCGATGACGGAACCGTTAAAACCGCGCATTGACTTTACCGGAACGCTTGAGCAGGACGCTCAGGAGGCGTTCAAAACGGCGCAGACGTTCAGCGGAACCCAGGCCGATAACTTTGCCCCGGCGCTGCAGGACGAGCCCGCTGTTGAGGACGGTCCGGCGGAGGCGGTCGTGGACGCCGCGCTGCGTCCAAAACGCAGCCTGTGGCGCAGGATGGTTACCGCCGGTCTGGGGCTGTTTGGCGTAAGCGTGGTGGCTCAGGGCGTGCAGTGGACGATGAATGCCTGGCAAACTCAGGACTGGGTCGTGCTGGGCGGATGCGCCGCGGGCGCGCTGATTGTGGGGGCGGGCGTCGGGTCGGTTGCCACCGAGTGGCGTCGGCTGTGGCGTTTGCGCCAGCGCGCGCACGAGCGTGATGAAGCGCGGGATCTGCTCCACAGCCACGGCACCGGGAAAGGTCGCGCATTCTGTGAAAAGCTGGCCAGTCAGGCGGGAATCGATCAGTCGCACCCGGCGCTTCAGCGCTGGTACGCCGCCATCCACGAGACCCAGAATGACCGGGAAGTGGTGACGCTCTATTCCCACATGGTTCAGCCGGTGCTGGATGCTCAGGCGCGGCGCGAAATCAGCCGGTCTGCGGCGGAATCCACCCTGATGATTGCCGTCAGCCCGCTGGCGCTGGTCGATATGGCCTTTATCGCATGGCGTAACCTGCGTCTGATCAACCGTATTGCGAACCTTTACGGTATAGAGCTGGGTTACTACAGTCGGCTCAGACTGTTTAAGCTGGTCCTGCTCAATATCGCGTTTGCCGGGGCGAGTGAGCTGGTGCGCGAAGTGGGAATGGACTGGATGTCGCAGGATCTGGCGGCGCGTCTCTCTGCCCGTGCGGCTCAGGGCATCGGTGCGGGATTATTAACCGCACGCCTGGGGATTAAAGCGATGGAAGTCTGCCGTCCGCTGCCCTGGATTGACGGCGATAAGCCCCGGCTGGGGGATTTCAGGCGTGAACTGATCGGCCAGCTCAAAGAGACGCTCAATAAAAAACCTGCTCCGTGAGGTTTTGTTCACTAATCGTGCTGGCTGTCAATATTTGTTGACAGCCATCTTCCGGATCACCGTGTTCTGACATATCATTTTACTGTTATTGGCTTAAAACGGTGAATTTCCCATGCGTCTTGAAGTCTTCTGTGAAGACCGTCTCGGTCTGACCCGCGAATTACTCGATCTTCTTGTTTTACGTAGCATTGATTTACGTGGCATTGAGATCGATCCTGTCGGGCGAATTTACCTCAATTTTGCCGAAATTGAATTTAATACCTTCAGCAGCCTGATGGCGGAAATCCGCCGTATCGCTGGCGTTACGGATGTGCGCACCATTCCCTGGATGCCGTCCGAGCGTGAGCATCTGGCGCTGAGCGCGCTGCTGGAAGCCATGCCTGAGCCGTTCCTCTCCCTGGATTTGAAAAGCAAAGTTGAGCGCGTTAACCACGCGAGCTGCCAGCTTTTCGCACAGAGTCAGGAGAAGCTGAGCAATCATCACGCCGCGCAGCTGATCCCCGGTTTTAACTTCCAGCGCTGGCTGGACAGCAATCCGCAGAACACGCACAGCGAGCATGTGGTGATTAACGGGCAGAATTTCCTGATGGAGATCACGCCGGTCTATCTGAAAGGGGAAGGGAATACCCGCGTGTTGACCGGGGCGGTGATCATGCTGCGCTCGACGCTACGCATGGGTCGTCAGCTGCAAAACCTCTCCAGTCAGGACCTTGGCGCGTTCAGCCAGATTATTGCCGTCA
The DNA here is from genome assembly GCF_002952735.2 of Enterobacter sp. SGAir0187. NCBI lineage: Bacteria > Pseudomonadati > Pseudomonadota > Gammaproteobacteria > Enterobacterales > Enterobacteriaceae > Enterobacter > Enterobacter sp. SGAir0187. The sequence continues at coordinate 4,728,064 of NZ_CP025034.2, forward strand.
GCCCGAAAATGCGTCATGTGGTTGATCAGGCGCGTAAGCTCGCAAGCCTGACCGCGCCGCTGTTGATTACCGGGGATACCGGCACCGGGAAAGACCTGCTGGCTCACGCCGTGCATCTGGCGAGCCCGCGTGCGGCCAAGCCTTATCTGGCACTTAACTGCGCCTCGATTCCGGAAGATGCCGTTGAAAGCGAGTTGTTTGGTCACGCGCCGGAGGGCAAGAAAGGGTTCTTCGAGCAGGCTAACGGCGGCTCCGTGCTGCTGGATGAGATCGGCGAAATGTCGCCGCGTATGCAGGCTAAGCTGCTGCGTTTCCTGAATGACGGCACGTTCCGCCGCGTCGGTGAGGATCACGAAGTACATGTGGACGTGCGCGTCATTTGCGCCACCCAGAAGAATCTGGTGGAACTGGTGCAAAAGGGGATCTTCCGCGAGGATCTCTATTACCGCCTTAACGTCCTGACGCTGAACATTCCGCCGCTGCGCGATTGCCCGCAGGACATCATGCCGCTTACGGAGCTGTTCGTCGCCCGCTTTGCCGACGAGCAGGGTGTGCCGCGTCCGAAGCTGTCTGCCGATCTGGGCACGGTGCTCATGCGCTACGGCTGGCCGGGCAACATTCGTCAGCTTAAAAACGCCGTTTATCGCGCGCTGACCCAGCTTGAAGGGTATGAGCTGCGTCCGCAGGATATCCTGTTGCCAGATTACGACGCCGGGACGGTATCCGTAGGCGAAGAGGCGATGGAAGGGTCGCTGGATGATATCACCAGCCGTTTCGAGCGCTCTGTACTGACGCAGCTGTACCGCAGCTATCCCAGCACCCGCAAGCTGGCAAAACGTCTTGGCGTCTCGCACACCGCGATCGCGAATAAGCTGCGTGAGTACGGTTTGAATCATAAGAAAGGTGACGAATAACAAAAAAGCCTCTGCAAAGAGGCTTTTTACTTTACGTTTATTCCTTCGCCATCGGCGTGTTAACGATTTCTGTTTTTGTCTCTCCCTGTATCGACGCAATCCTGTTTTCGACCTCTTTCACCTGCTGCGGGCTGTGCAGCAGGGTATAGGTCAGATCAAACTGCGCGCTGGCGCCTGGCTCCAGTTGCTTAACCCGCTTCTGTTCGCGTTCAATCGTGACGGGGTAGGCGTAGCTGGTGCCCGGTTCAATGCCCGTGACATAACCCTGCTTCAGCGTGTCGGTGTTTTTCCATAAGGTCAGCACGGGCAGCTGGCGCGTATCAAACTGGATGGATGCGCCTTTATCGCCGGCTTTATTGACCACTGCCGCGAGCGTTTCATGGTTGTTGTCGGCGAGCGGCTGAATGTTAAAGACCATCTCATCAAAGCCTTTTGTCGGCCCGGCGTAGGTTTGCCAGTCGTTAACGCCCGCTTTGGCGTAGTCATTGAATGGGCTCACGCTCGCCGCTGGCGCAAGGAAACGTGCGCCTTCTTCGAGGATCGGTGTCCCGAAGTTGCTGTGATAGATGATTTGATAATCGTGAGGGTAATCGGCATGGTTGGTCAGAACATCATGCAGGCTGAAGTGGTTAGTTCCGGGAACGTAGCGCAGTTCGGTCATGGTTTGCAGATCCGCTTTTTTGAACGTGCTCTCTTTGATCAAACCCCGAACGCGGATCTCATGCGGGGCGGTATCCGCCACCTCAACTTCCACCTGCGATACCGGTGTATTTCCGGCCCTGCCGTGAAGGGTATAAATTTGTCCATCTGCGGTGACCGGATGACCTGTCCACTCGTAGCCACAGCGCACCATCATCTCGTTGAAACCATCCAGCCAGCCGAGACCGTTTCGGCTTTCAAGATTGATATAGGCAGGATTGACGACCTCTTTGACGGGTGAATTCCATCCCAGCCGGGTGCCAAACCCTTCAACGTGCAGAAGGTTCATGCCGCGTGTCGGGCTTAGGGTAATCGTCAGGCCATCTTTACTGCTAATAATGATGACTTTACTGCCTTCCTGCTTGCCGCCGTGTAAGATTTTTTGCTCAATGCTGAACGTCTGATCTTTAACTTTCAGCTCATCACTGGAAATCTTCCAGTTTCCTTTCTCTACGCTGCTTTCAGCACTTGTCAGCACCCAGGTTTTAGCCGCGGCATGGCCAGAAACCAGAACCGCAAGGAGCGTAAAAGCGAATTTGATCTTCATATTTTATCCTTTTTGCTGAAACGATTATTTTCTTTCGTAAGCAAATCTAATGTTTAGACAAAAAGGGAAATGTGATGGGCTTCACTCGGGATGAAAATAGGGGATTTTAACGATTATTATGCGTTGTTGATCACGATCATGTTACATGTTGCTCTTATTATTGCAGGATTAATGTGACATACGAGCGTTTAAGCTTTAACGATTCAGCTTTGAAATAATAAAAAACCCCGCCGAAGCGAGGTTGAGAATAAGTTGTATAGAATGCTAAGGACTTATTATGCTTTCAGCACGTCCAGCGCGGCAGTGTAGTCCGGCTCGGTGGTGATTTCGTTAACCAGTTCGCTGAAGACGACAGTGTCGTTTTCGTCCAGAACCAGTACAGCACGTGCTGCCAGACCTTTCAGTGGGCCTTCCGCAATGCTAACGCCGTATTTCTCGAGGAAATCTGCGCTGCGCAGGGTGGAAAGGGTAATAACGTTGCTCAGGCCTTCGGCACCGCAGAAACGGGACTGGGCAAATGGCAGGTCAGCGGAAATGCACAGCACAACGGTGTTGTCCATTTCAGTCGCCAGCTGGTTGAATTTACGCACGGATGCGGCACAAACACCAGTATCAATGCTTGGGAAAATGTTCAGTACTTTGCGTTTGCCCGCAAACTGAGCCAGTGTGACGTCAGACAGATCTTTAGCCACCAGGGTAAATGCCTGCGCTTTGCTGCCAGCCTGCGGAATGGAACCTGCTACAGCAACCGGGTTGCCCTGGAAATGAACGAGTTGTGACATAGATATCTTCCTGTTTACATATAGTTAACGTCGTGGCTAGTGTATGCCATCAGCAGATAACACGGCAAACCAAATTTTTCGCCTTTCCGGGCCGCAAGGAGTCAGTGATGAGAAGCGTTAAGGTCTATGAAGAAGCCTGGCCATTGCATACCCCGTTTGTGATCTCTCGTGGCAGCCGAAGTGAAGCCAGCGTGGTCGTGGTTGAAATTGAAGAAGAGGGGGTGAAAGGCGTCGGAGAATGTACGCCTTATCCGCGCTATGGGGAAAGCCTTGCATCTGTGATGGCGCAGATCATGACCCTGGTACCTGACCTGCAAAAAGGGCTCACGCGCGAGGCATTACAGCAGCGTTTACCCGCCGGGGCGGCGCGCAACGCCATCGACTGTGCGCTCTGGAGCCTTGAAGCCGCTCAGCAGCAAAAATCGCTGACGTCATTGCTGGGCGTGGTCGTGCCCGAATCGATCGTGACCGCGCAAACGGTCGTGATTGGTGAGCCGGAGCAGATGGCCGCCAGTGCGAAAGCGCTCTATGACGCCGGAGCCACGCTGTTAAAAGTGAAGCTAGACGATCGTCTGATCAGCGAGCGGATGGTCGCTATTCGCTCGGCGGTGCCCTCAGCCACGCTGATTGTGGACGCCAACGAGTCGTGGCATCCCGAAGGGCTGGCAGCGCGATGCCAGCTGCTGGCTGACCTGGGGGTGGCGATGCTGGAACAGCCTCTGCCGGTAAAAGAGGATGCGGCGCTGAAGAATTTTATCCATCCGTTGCCCGTGTGCGCGGATGAAAGCTGCCATACCCGCGAGAATTTGAGCGAGCTTAAGGGCCGCTATGACATGGTCAATATCAAGCTCGACAAGGCAGGCGGACTGACTGAAGCCCTGGCTCTGGCGGCGGACGCCCGGGCGCAGGGGTTCGCCCTGATGCTGGGATGCATGCTTTGCACCTCCCGGGCGATCGGCGCGGCGCTGCCGCTGGTCAATCAGGTTCGTTTCGCCGATCTGGATGGCCCGACGTGGCTGGCGGTTGACGTTTCACCGGCCCTGAAATTTACCAGCGGCGTGCTTCATCTCTGAGGTTGCCAGCGCAGAAGCTCCATCATGGCTTTTAAGTATTTTTCGCTGGCTTCGTCGGAGGAGATCGCCGGGAATTCAGCGGTGATGCAGGGCAGGCTTAAGTCGGCACACCAGCTTCCGAATGAGCCGGGTGTTTCATACCCCACGCTGGTGACGAGCGGCAGGTCGAACGCCCGGGCCAGCCACGCGCCCAGGTCAGAGTGGCGCGGATCTTCAATGCAGGCCAGCGGGTCGTGGAAGGAGACAACCCAGGCGGGGTGGATCTTATGGATAAGCTGGCACAGCGCCTGCGTTTCCGGCTCTGAGCCAGGGTTGTCGCCCGTCAGCAGCACCACGTCTCGCTCCTCGGCGGAGCTGTTCCAGCGATAAACCGTTTCGCCAGCGCGCCAGTTTGCTGCCGGGAAATTACGGTTCAGGTCGACGCCCCGCGCATTCGCCCGCAATCCAAGCTGACAGCCATCCGGATTGACGGCAAGAATCACGTGATGACGTCGTAATGAAGGGGTCAATGTCCGCAGCGCGCACGAGAGCGTGACGACAGAGGAGTTTTCATCACCGTGTGTGCCGGCAATAATCAAACCGCTGTCGCGATCGGCATCGGGTGCCGGGAACCAGATCAGCGATGCGCCTAAAAATGAGCGGCCATATTGTTCAGCGCCCGGAGGGAAGGCGCCGCGTTCCGCGCGGGGTCGGGTGGTTGCCATACGAAATCCTGATAAAGAAGTCTCTACTGGCAGTGTTGTGCAAAAGCCGCTGTTAATCAAATAGTTTCCGTAGCGGCTGAGAATTGCCTTAAATCACTATTCAGGCGTAAGTTATTTGCATTTCTTATTGTCGAAACAAATAATTACGCATCTGCTTGTTACCTGAATTTTTTAAAGGGGATCTTATGAAGCATCCTGTTTCGCGTCTTTTCACCGCACTGTGCCTGTGCGGGCTCTCTACACTCTCATACGCTGCTGATGTGCCGCAGGGCACGGTGCTGGCGCAAAAACAGGAGCTGGTCAGGCATATTAAAGATGAACCGGCTTCGCTCGATCCGGCAAAAGCGGTGGGGTTGCCCGAGATTCAGGTGATTCGCGATCTTTTCGAAGGGCTGGTGAATCAGAACGAGAAAGGAGAGCTCACTCCGGGCGTGGCGACGCGCTGGCAGAGCAACGATAACCGTATCTGGACGTTCACCCTGCGTGATAACGCAAAATGGTCTGACGGTACGCCGGTCACCGCGCAGGATTTTGTCTACAGCTGGCAGCGTCTGGTTGACCCAAAAACGACCTCTCCGTTTGCCTGGTTTGCAGCGCTGGCAGGTATCAACAATGCGCAGGCTATCATCGACGGTAAGGCAGCACCTGATACCCTGGGCGTGACGGCGGTGGATGCCAGGACGCTGCGCGTCCAGCTGGATAAACCGCTACCGTGGTTTAGTAACCTGACGGCAAACTTCGCCTTCTATCCGGTGCAAAAAGCGAACGTTGAAAGCGGGAAAGAGTGGACGCGTCCGGGAGCGCTGGTCGGTAATGGCGCCTACGTCCTGAACGACCGCGTGGTGAATGAAAAACTGGTTGTCGTGCCGAACACCCACTATTGGGACAATGCGAAAACTGTCCTGCAAAAAGTGACCTTTATTCCGATTAACCAGGAATCGTCCGCCACGAAACGTTATCTGGCAGGGGATATCGATATTACCGAATCGTTCCCGAAAAACATGTATCAGAAGCTCCTGAAGGACATTCCGGGGCAGGTGTATACGCCGCCTCAGCTCGGGACCTACTACTACGCGTTTAATACGCAAAAGGGGCCGACGGCCGATGCCCGGGTTCGTCTTGCCCTGAGTATGACTATCGATCGCCGCATTATGGCGGAAAAGGTACTGGGTACCGGCGAAAAACCGGCCTGGCATTTTACTCCTGACGTGACGGCGGGCTTCACGCCTGAACCTTCGCCGTTCGAGCAGATGTCCCAGCAGGAGCTGAACGCTCAGGCCAAAACCTTGCTCCAGGCCGCAGGCTACGGCCCTCAGCGTCCGCTGAAGCTGAACCTGCTGTACAACACGTCGGAAAACCACCAGAAAATCGCCATTGCGGTGGCGTCCATGTGGAAGAAAAATCTCGGTGTGGATGTCAAGCTGCAAAATCAGGAGTGGAAAACCTACATCGACAGCCGCAACACCGGCAATTTTGATGTGATCCGCGCGTCATGGGTGGGGGATTACAACGAGCCCTCGACCTTCCTGTCCCTGCTGACCTCAACCCACAGCGGCAATATCTCGCGTTTCAACGACCCGGCTTACGATAAAATTATCCACCAGGCGACGCTCGAAACCACGGCGAAAGCGCGTAACACGGACTACAACATGGCGGAGAAAATCCTCATGGAGAAAGCACCCATCGCGCCTATTTACCAGTACACCAACGGTCGACTGATTAAGCCGTGGGTGAAAGGGTACCCGATTAATAACCCGGAAGACGTGGCGTATAGCCGGACGATGTATATTGAGAAGCACTAATCAGTACTGGTTTCCAGTTAACTTAAGGTATCGACACCGCCGTGCAGACCGTGACGCCAACGCAGGGCGCGGTGGTCATGGCGGACTTCAACACCCGCGTTGGGCGGCGCGTGCTGATGACGCTGCTTTACCGCGGGCTGCCGGTACCGTTCGGCGCGCAGGCGAAGCTGAAAGAAGGCGGTAGCGGGATTGTCGGTGACGATGGGCAGGTCTACCTCACCGGCGTGCCGGAGGAAGGGGACATTGCGGTGAGCTGGAACGGGGCGCAGCAGTGCGTGGTGCATTACCGCCTGGCGGAACAGCAAAACCCGTCGCCGGTAATGACGGTGACACAGGAATGCCAGGAGGCAGTGAAATGACGGTATGGCGCGTAATTATCCTGCTGGCGGGCATGGCGTTCTGCCAGGCCTCGTGGGCGTTTTGCTCGGTGACGGGAAGTTTTTCAATCAGTCCCGGCACGGTGGTGGTCCAGCGGGACGCGGTGGTGGGGCAGCCCATCAGCGACTGGCTGATGTCAAACGAAGGGGTGGCCTACCAGAACTGTAACTATGATGGTACGACGCAATACACCATCAGGGCCGGTATCAAAAACACGGGCGCAAAAGCCAGCGTCACCTGGAATGGCGAGGCGGTGTTCAAACCAGCGTAGAACGTGCGGGAATCCATCCGTGGGGCTGGATTATCAATAACTGCCTTTCCATTGCGGATACGCGTTCTCCGTTGCTTTGCCAGCGCGCCCGACAGGAACAGCCTCAGATTGAGGCTGTTAAACACCAGCACGCCAGTCGTATCGCACTTGTTCCGGTACTGGCATCTGAGCCAGCCGGTATTGAAAAACTCAGAGCATAAGCTCTGAGTCTTCTGGCAGAGTACTATTCCCCTCACCAAGTTTCAGTTGCAGCAAAACCGTGTCAAGCCAGCGACCATGTTTGAAACCAATGTCCTTTAATGTGCCTATTTCAGTAAATCCTGCACGAATATGCAGCGCGACAGAAGCGACGTTAGCACTGTCACCCACGACAGCAATCATCTGACGATAGCCCTGTGACTCGGCCCATTTTAATGCATGATCGAGCAGTGCTTTTCCGACGCCCTGTCGCTGATAAGCCGGATCAATATATATCGAATTTTCAACCGTAAACCGATAGGCATGGCGTTCGCGGTAACGGGAAATATAACAGTAGCCGATGACCGTATCGCCCTGCAGGGCGACATACCATGGGAATCCCCGAGACTGAATGCTCGTCAGCCGGTTAAGCATTTCCTGCGTATCCGGGGGGGCGGTTTCGAAGCTACCCGTACCATGCAGGACATGGTGAGCATAGATATTGCGTATCGCGGTAATGTGCTGTTCTTCAGCATTAATAATGTGCATTGTATTACTCCAGTAACGGTGTTTTATAAACTACCGGAATTCGCGACAGCGGGGGAAGTGTTTAAACTTATAACCTGTATAAGCAAAAGTTTGGCTGCAGGGAATGGGGCCGCAGCCCCATTGATTAGCCCGCCATTTTTGCCAGCGATACCGCCACCGATACCGCAACGGTCGTTTTGCCCACGCCACCTTTACCCATCGTCATTACCAGCCCTTTTCCTGTCAGGCTGAGTTCCTCCTCCAGAGAGGAAAGTTTCGGTAAATCCAGAGTGTTCTGCGTTGTCGTGGGGGGCAGTGAGGCATTACTCTCTGTGAATAGCTCCCGCAGGGCTTCCAGACCGACCAGATTAAATGGCTTCAGATACAACTGTGAGCGGGGGAGGTTGGCCAGATTCTCTGGCATAGCCAGTAGCGCTTTTTCTTCCCGAGCCAGAATACTTTGTGTCAGTGGAGCATTTTCACCCGCAAACGGCGACAGCACGCCATTAATGGCAAGGTGTTGATGCTGCAAACCGATAGCAGACAGCTCATCCTGCGTATGGGAAACTCGGAGTGCGCAAAGCGCGCTTCGTTCACACGACACATCGCGAAGCTTACTGGAAGACGGGTCTGGCACTGGAACAGTGACCTCCACATTAATGCCAGACCCTGGAGGCATCTGTCAGATGGTTTGTCCGCCCGAAACCTCGATACGCTGTGCGGTCACCCAGCGGTTGTCATCACGCAGCAGGCTGGCGACCATCGGGCCGATATCGTCGGGAACACCGACGCGCCCGAGCGCGGTCATCGCGGCAAATTGCGCGTTGACATCGGCATTGTCACGGACCAGTCCGCCGCCAAAATCGGTTTCAATCGCGCCGGGGGCAATGGTATTGACGGTAATGCCGCGCCAGCCCAGTTCACGCGCCATGTAAACGCTCAGCATTTCAACGGCCGCTTTGGCTGCCGCGTAAGCGGAAAATCCGGGGTAGGAGACGCGGGTCAGGCCGGACGAAAAGTTGACGATCCGCCCGCCGTCAGCCAGTAACGGCAAAAGCGCCTGCACCAGGAAAAAGACCCCTTTAACATGCACGCTGAACAGCCCGTCGAACTGCGCCTCGGTCGTATCATCAACGGTGGCAAATTCACCGTGACCGGCGTTGTTAATCAGGTGATCAAACGTGTCGCGTCCCCAGACTTCGGCAAGCTGTTCGCGTAGCGTGGCGGCGAATGCCGGAAAGCTCGCCGTCTGCGCCATATCAAGCCGGAGCGCGACAGCCTGGCGGCCAAGCGTGCGGATCTCTGCCACCACGGCTTGCGCCTGGTCCGCGTTTTCTCTGTAAGCGACAATCACATCGCCCCCCTGGCGTGCGATGGAAAGCGCGGTGTTGCGGCCAAGACCCCGGTTAGCGCCGGTGACAAGTGCGATTTTACTCATGGTCGATCCTCTCTGTTGGGTTGTGTCCTTACAATAGGGGGAACGCACCTGCCCGCATTGCCTGATTCTTGTTATTTTTTGCCCATTTCTCTTTTACTGGATCATTTTAGCGCCAGTTACCGCATACTATTGCTTAAAACTTGCCTGAAAGGATGGCTCATATGCACGCTGCCTTGTTCGACCTTTGCCGTCGGTATGCCGATACGCATGCTGACCGTCACGGAATTGCCGTGACGCCGGTTCCGGGTTTGACCCTTATTCGCGCGTTACACCCCGGCGAATTACCTGCGGCGATTAACCGACCGCTGATTGCGATGCTGTTGCAGGGGCGCAAACGGGTCACCACCGGGAGTGAAAGTTTTGAATATGGCGCCGGCGAGGCGATGGTGATTGCCGCCGACGTCCCGACGACCAGCCAGATCACCCAGGCAAGCCTGCGGCATCCCTATTATTCTCTGGTGCTGGAGTTCGATACCGCTATCCTGCGTGAGCTTCAGGAGGCGCTGCCCGTGGCGGTAGGGGAGACGCCCTGCATCGGCATTGAACCGATGCAGGGCGATGTGACGGACGCCGCTTACCGTCTGGCAAGATTGTTTGAGCAACCAGGGGCAATGGCGGTGCTGGGAGAAGGGCTGCGGCGGGAGCTGCATTACTGGCTGTTACGCAGCGTGCATGGCCCCGCGATCCGCGCCCTTGGCGCTGTGGACAGCCACGCCGGGCGAATCAGCCGCGCGGTGGCGATTCTGCGCAAAGAATTTATGCAGCCGATAAGCGTTGAAGCGTTAGCTGGCGTGGCGGGGATGAGCGTTTCTGTGTTCCATCAGCATTTCCGGGCGATCACCACTATTTCGCCGCTACAGTTTCAAAAGCAGTTGCGGCTGATCCACGCTCGCCGCCTGATGCTGGCAGAAGGGGCGGGAATTGCGCAGGCGGCGTATACGGTTGGTTATGCCAGCGTGTCGCAGTTCACCCGCGAATATGCCCGGATGTACGGCACGCCGCCGGGACGCGATGTCCGCAGGGTAAAAGTGAGCGCCTGAGGCAACAGTTCTTATCTGTTCGTTTTCAACCAGGCGGCAATATCCTGCGTTGGCAGATACTGTTGCGCATTCCAGGTGTCACTCATCGGCCACCACATGCCGTCGCCGCGGGCGAAAGCAACGCGATAGCGCAGCATTGGGTCGTGCGGATTTAAACGGAGCTGCTCTTGTAAATCAGGCAGCGTCAATACGCTTCGGGTGAAGGTTTGTTGTGTCACGCGTTCAACCGTGTCCGCCAGTTTTGCGTAAGAGGTCGTTTCCCCGGCGACAAAGACCACTTCATCAATGATACGCGGCTGATGCAGATAAATTTCAGTGGTCAGGCGACCAATATCCGCAGGCGACGTGACGGTGACCTGCGTTTCCCACCCTCCGAGGGCATTGATGGTTTTTTTGTCTAAATTGACCACATCAAAGGCCGGTTCGAAGAGAAAAGAGGTAAATATCCCGGTTGAAACAATCACCCATTGCGTGGTGTTCTGTTGGCGCAGCAGCGCCCTGACGTCATACTGCTCGTCCCACACTGGCTGGCCGCTGCCTTTGCCGACCACATCGTAATTCACGCCAAACTGCCAGGGGAAATAGCGCTTAACGCCCGCCTCCAGTACCGCGCGGGTAATTTTTATCTGCGTTCCGGCTCCGGCGACAAAGCCCATGCAATTGATGACCGTATCAAAATCGTGGAAGTGCGCTTTTAACGTTTCAAGCGGACTGTCTGCGATGTCGACCGCGATAAACTGCGCACCGGCATCCGCCAGCCGTTGATGAATGCGGGAACGCAGTTTGCCCTGTTTATCCCAGGATCGCGCTGACACAATAACGCAAACGGAACCATTGCGCTGTGTGACCGCCGGAACCAGCGACTCCAGCACTGATGCTCCCAGTTGTCCCGCACCCAGCACCAATACTTTCTCACCCATATGATTATTAGTTTGGTTCATTTGCACCTCTCTGTGTTAATTCGCCTTTAGATAGAGCGTACGTCAACGATCTGCTTTCGATAAGATGCAAAAGACGGGTTAGACTGTTCGTATAAATGGGATAATGAGTGGGGGCGAAATGGACAAGCTGGACGCGATGCAGGTCTATGTTTGCGTGGTGGAGAACCAGAGCTTTATCAGAGCCGCCGAAGTGCTGGGCGTGCCACGCTCGACAGTATCGCGGGTTGTTAAAGAACTGGAATCCCTGTTGGGTATTCAGCTTCTGCAACGCACGACCCGCAAACTTAGCGTGACCACAGAGGGGCGGCGCTACTACCAGGAGTGCAAAAGGGTGCTGGCCGATATCGCCATGATTGAATCGTCCTTTCCCGGCAAAGCGGCGCAGCCCAAAGGTCGTTTTAAAGTGGGGATGCCGCAATCTCTCGCCCGACATTGCATTATTCCCACGCTCCCGGCCTTTCTGCGCCAGTATCCGGAGCTGGAGTTGGTACTCTGTTCCAGCGATAGCGTGGAGGATATTATCCAGCAAGGGTATGACTGCGTGATTCGCGCTGGCAGGATCGACGATTCCACCACGCTGGTTGCCCGTCCGCTAGCCAGTTTTAGCTGGGTGATTGCGGCATCGCCCGGTTACATTGAGCGCTACGGCAAGCCTGAAAGTGTCGATGATCTACAAAAACACCATGCGGTCGGCTACCAGAACCACCGCGCCGGGCGAACCACCGACTGGCTTTTTACGCGGGAAGGTGAGGATTACACGCTGCGGATGCAGGAGACGCTGATTGTTGATGATACGGACGCCTATATTCAGGCCGGAATTCAGGGGATGGGGTTAATTCGCGTCGCCAGCTATTTCGTCGCGCCCTATGTGCACAGCGGGGCGCTGGTCACCTGCATGGATAACTTCACATACGAATTACCGCTTTCGTTAGTTTATCCGCAAAACTCGTATCTTCCGCCTGCGGTGCGCGCATTTTATGTCTGGTGCCGGAGGGCGCTGGGCCAGCCTGATGTCATTGCGAACCTTATCCTTCCTGGCTCCGCATAGCCTGTCTTAACTTTTCTTCCAGCCAGTCCAGCGCGGGATCCTGCGCCCGGCGCTTGTGGCGCAAAACGCACAGCGTAAAGGTGGGGTAATCCACAGGCGTCGCGCTGGCACGTAAGTCAAAATGCTGCTGCCAGCGCTGGGCCAGCCCCTGCGGCACTGTGGAGAAGAGCGGCATTGCGGCCAGCATCAGGGGAAAGGTCGAAAAATACGGTGTGGCGTAGCGCACCCGCCGCTGCAATCCCTGACGGGCGAGCTGTTGGTCAATGACGCCGTGGTTTGCACCGCGATAGGAGACAAGGAGATGCTCATACGCGATAAAATCACCGACCGACAATGGCCCGCTGCACGGGATCTGCCGTGGCGACCAGAGCGTAGCAACGCCCATTGTTGTTACCGGCTCGCTGAGGATTTCCCCGCTGCTCTGTTTATTCAGCGAAACGGCAATATCCACGCTGTTTTCTTCCAGCAACCGACGCACCTGAAAAGGATCCGCGTCGATAAGCTGCACATCCACGCCGGGCGCTTCCTGCATGATGGCGGGTAACAGGCTCGACATCAGCCAGTACTCGCTCCAGTCGCTCATTCCCAGCCGGAAGGTGCGTTTAGCCGTCGCGGGCGAAAAGGCCTGCCCACCAAAAATTGCCGCGTGCAGGCTCTCCATCAGCGGGTGTATATCGGCCATCAGCGCGTCGGCACGCGGCGTGGGCAACATTCCTTTGGCGCCGCGCACAAACAGCGGATCGTGAAACATGTCGCGCAGCCTTTTCAGCGCACCGCTAATGGCGGGTTGCCCTAAATGCAGCACCTCTGCGGTACGGGTGACGCTGGCCTCACGGTATAGCACCGTAAACACCGTCAGCAGATTCAAATCAATGCGGGTAATATCATTTTCGATGATTTTCTTCATCATAATAATCAATTTGAATGTTATTTATCTCCGAAGCATAGTGAATCTCATCCCGAGAAAGCAACCTGTGCGGAGGCGGTATGCAACATTATCAGATAGGTGACAGCGTTATTTTTAAAGTGTCGGAACGTGAAATTCAGCTTCCGGCGGCAGACTTGTACCCTGACTCTCTCCGGCCAAAAGATTCCGCAGTGGCCCGCCAGCCAGTTGCGCTGTCAATCCATAGCTGGGTCGTGCGCACCCCCGACGATATCATTGTGATTGATACGGGTACCGGCAACGACCGCGATCGCGGCAATAATCCGTTATATCACCAGCTCAATACGCCTTATCTGGAGAATTTTCTCGCCTCCGGCATTAAGCCGGAAGAGGTGACGCTGGTATTGCTGACCCATCTGCACACCGATCATGTCGGCTGGAATACGGTCTGGCAGGATGGCCGCTGGGTGCCGCTATTCCCTAATGCTCGCTATATCTGCTCTGAGAAAGAACTGATTCGGGTACAAAACAGCGAGCGCTACCGCAACCTGTGGCTGGATAGCCTGTTGCCGGTTATCGGGGCAGGCTTGCTTGATACGGTGGATGTCGCCGCGCAGCCCGTGTTTGGCGGCAGGATAAGCTATACACCAACGCCCGGACATAGCCCGGATCATGCATCACTGATACTTTCCTCCGCCAGCGAATATGCCTTTTTTGCCGGGGATATCGTGCATTCGCCTTTGCAGTTTACCCACCCGGAATGGAACTCGGTGTTCTGTGGCGACCATGCGCAGGCGGAAGCCTCACGGCGACGGTCGATGGCATGGTGCGAGGAACACCATGCGCTGTGGTTTAGCTCTCATTTCGCCGGACATTCGTGCGGCTGGCTGGAGGCGGATGAGAAAGGGAACTTTCGCTGGCAGGAGGCGGACGTATAGCGTTTGCATCCCGCTCCACAACAGCGGAGCCGGGTAGGGGAACTAACGGGGCGATAATAGTGGCGCGTAATCCATCTTCTGCAAGTCGTCCAGCAGGCTGGCCGGATCGGCGATGTCTTCCTGCATGCCAACCGCCTCGCGGCCGTTCTCTTTCATCGTGGGATCTTTATTAACGCAAAATAGCCTCTGTAATCACCTGTAACAGACGATCCGCGCGGGGAGCGTGTGAAGGTTGCTCGCGTAGCCAGGCGAGGGCGGCTATAAGATCAAACAGCTCAGCGCCATCCAGATCGGCTCGTGCCTTGCCCTCGGCCTGTGCGCGGGCAAGGAGCGTCGCTCCGGCCGCCCGCAGCGTCACGCATGACGCATGTAGAGCGGAATCGGGGGCGTCAATGGCGCTCATCATCGGGGTAATGACGCCGCGATGAGCGTGGGTAAAGGTAATGGTTTCCTGTAACCACTGAATTAAGGCGTCGGCGGCGTCGTCAGCCGTTAGCAGCGCTTTCGCGTGCGCTGTTAGTGTGTCAAAGCCTGAACGCAGCAGGACTTCAAGCAATGCCTCACGGCTGGGAAAGTGGCGATAGAGCGTCCCCAGCCCCACTTCAGCGCGGCGGGCGATGTCGCGTAACGACGCTTCGGCTCCCTGCTCGCGAAAGACATCGCGGGCGACGGTAATCAGGTGATCGTAATTTTTTCTGGCATCGGCGCGCATGCGGTCTCCTTGACAAGCGGAACACTGCTCCATATATTCGGAGCAGTGTTCCGTTAAATGTAACGCATTTTCGCTCGAGGAGAAAGTCATGTCGATAAACGTAATGAAGGCCGTTTTGCAACATAACCTTGGCGGGCCGGAGGTGCTGCGCTATGAAGAGGCACCGATGCCGGAAATGCAGCCGGGCGAGGTGTTGGTTCGCGTTCATGCCGTCGGGCTGAATCCACCTGACGGGTATCTGCGTGATGGCTACCGCATGCTGCCGCCGGAGTGGCAGCCCGAAATCGCGTTTCCGCTGATCCTGGGGACGGATATTTCGGGCGTGATTGTGGCGGTGGCTGATGACGTGCAGGGTTTCGCCGTTGGCGATGAAGTGTATGCGATGGTGCGCTTTCCGCAAGGGGCGGCGGGCGGTAGCCGGGCGTATGCCGAGTATGTCAGCGTGCCTGCTACAGAGGCGGCGCGTAAGCCACGCCATCTCTCTCACATTCATGCCGCCGGTGCGCCTATGTCACTGCTCACCGCATGGCAGTTTATGATTGAGCAGGGGCATGATGTCGCCAACCCGCTTCAGCCTCACCGCCATCAACCGGTACCGCTGGCGGGGAAGACGGTGCTGATCAACGGTGCGGCGGGCGGCGTGGGGCATTTTGCCGTACAGCTGGCGAAATGGCAGGGCGCTCAGGTCATCGCGGTGGGTTCCGGCGGCCACGAAGCGTTTTTGCGTGGTCTGGGCGCGGATGAATTTATCGATTATACGAAAACCGCCGCTGAGGAGGTTGTGCGCAACGTCGATCTGGTGATTGATGCCGTTGGCGGCCCCACAACGGGGCGCTTCCTGCGCACGCTGCGGCCCGGCGGCGCGCTGTTTCCGATTTTCCCGCTGGGATTTTCCGGGGCCGAAGAGGCTGCAAAACTGGGCGTGAGCATTTCGACCACTCAGGTGCGCTCAAGTGGCGAGCAATTGGCTCAGCTTGCGAGCCTGCTTGATGCTGGCGTGATTCAGGTTGCCATCGACAGCACGTTCCCGCTGACGCAGGCGCAGCAGGCCCATGAGCGGGCAGCGCGGGGTCATATTCGCGGGAAAATCGTGCTTTCTGTTGTTGACCATGACGAGATGTCAGCCATATCCGAACAATAAAATCAGAAAATTTCATCCGCCGGGTTTTTGCTTTGATGCTCCACGTATTCGGTAATCATACCGTCAGGATGGCGAACCAGCATGTTCCAGCCGGTGGGCACAGTTTTCACAGGATTGATAATTGTTGCCCCCATTAACGGCAGCGTTTGCTCCCAGGCGGCAATATCGCTGACCAGAAACGTGGCGTGGGTGGCGCGGAAAGGGGCCAGGCTTTGCTCGCTTCCACCAATTAAAAGCACTGAACCCACCTGAGCCAGTTTGAGATCGTACTGCGGATAGTCGAAACGTAGCCTTGCTTTCTGACCGATAACGCTTTCATAAAATGAAACCGTCTCTTCAAATCTGTCAATCATGATGCAACGCCGGGTGAGTATATTCAGGATTTTCATCATGGCTCCATCTATTCTTCTTCTGAATAGAATAGCAGCAATAACCCTGGAGATATCTATGAGCAATAACGCAACAATCGCACTGGTCACCGGCGGCAGTCGCGGGCTGGGACGTTCTACAGTAGAGGCGCTGGCTCGTCGGGGCGTTAACAGCATCTTTACCTGGAAAGAGAATGACGCTGAAGCCAGCAAGGTGGTGGAACGGGCAAAATCCCTCGGCGCGACGGCGATTGCGCTGCAACTCAGCGCCGGGGAAACGGACACCTTCGACGCCTTCATCGCACAATTTAAGGCGGCGCTGAAGACGCTCGGCGCGGATAAATTCCATTATCTGGTGAATAACGCGGGGAATTCCAGCGGCATGAGCTTTCTCAATGCCACCGAGGCGGAATTCGACGCGCTGTATAACATCCATGTGAAAGGGGTCTTCTTCCTTACGCAGAAACTGGTACCGTTAATGGCGGAAGGCGGGCGGATCGTCAATATTTCCTCCGGGCTTACCCGTATCATCATGGCCAATCGCGCCCCCTATGCGATCATGAAATCAGCTGTGGAAACCATGACCAAATATATGGCTTTTGAATTAGGCAGCCGTGGTATTGCGGTAAACTGCGTGGCGCCGGGCGCGATTGCCACCGATTTCAGCGGCGGGGTGGTGCGTGATAACCCGGACGTGGCGAAGGCCATTTCTGGCATGACGGCACTGGGCCGCCCCGGTCAGCCGGACGATATCGGCCCGATGATCGCTGCATTGCTTTCTGATGAAAATCGTTGGGTCAATGCTCAGCGTATTGAAGTTTCGGGAGGGATGCGTATTTAAGCTTGCCCGGAATACGGTAAAAATAAAAGGCATTCATCATGCTGATAAAAACGCTACTGGATCATAAAACAGAAAACTTTTTCACAGACGGTCAAAATGACGGTACTGGTTTTGACGGATAAGAAAAAGTCATTATCAGACATGCTGTTACAGGGTGAGTACATAACCAAGCACGGACGCCCAGGGGTTCGCGGCTACAAAATCCAGAACTGGCGCGGAGTTTAGCGCCAGTTGTTCCTTCTGATTCTCTCCCGCCACAGCAGAAAGTCGCACTTTCCTGACGATACTCACTGCTGATATTTCTCAGGCGATGCAAAAACAACACCATACGCAATGGTGGGTAAAAATTGCATGAGTTGAATATCGCCGTCTACACTTGAACAAAATAATATCTTGAATACGAATATGGTTTATTCAGGCAGTCTTTTCAGAATGGTCAGCAAATCGAACATCCGGACGACTGGCATTCCATGCATTCCCCCTGGCTGGTTGAACACCATAGCCAGGCAATGCTGATCCCAATTGGTGGATATATCGAGCATGCAGATGATGCTGACGGAAATTATAATCCAATGTGGTTGGGGTGGAATACCATCGTTGGTATCCCAAATGACTATTTCATTTCTGGATACAGAGGTAGCACCACGAATAAGCTTCGTTTATACAGTGCCGTAGCCTCTAACTCTTTTGATATTCATATTTTCAACCATGGCGATTACATCAAAGCGGTCAGTGAGAAAATCGCCTCCGAGAATATTTCAAAAATACTCTATCCTTCTGATGAGATCCTCTCGGGCAAGGAGCTGCGACTGACGCAGGAGTATTTTCTTGTAGCATGTACCTTGCGAGATATTTTTCGCGAATACGCTGAGATTGAAACTGACATTGCGTTACTGCCGCGGCATGTCGCCATCCAGCTAAATGATACGCATCCCGCGCTGGCTGTTGTCGAGTTGATGCGAATACTTGTCGACGAATACAGCCTTCCCTGTCACCAGGCCTGGGATATCACCCAAAGAACCTGTGCATACACCAACCATACGTTGATGCCTGAGGCTCTGGAGACCTGGCCAGTGGCGTTGTTCGAAAAACTGTTGCCGCGACACTTGCAGATTATTTTTGAGATTAACCACCGTTTTCTTGCGGATGTCGCCTCCCGATGGCCAGACAAACCGCACTTATTGGCCTCCTTGTCACTGTTTTCGGGGGACAACGAGAAAAGTATCAGGATGGCAAATCTGGCCATCGTCGGAAGTCACTGTGTTAATGGGGTGGCAATGCTCCATTCCGAGCTTATCAAAACGCACCTGGTTCCCGATTTTTATTTTATTACGCCAGATAAATTCATTAATCAGACCAACGGCATAACACCGCGCAGATGGTTGCAGCAGGCTAACCCAAATCTTGCCGCGTTTCTGAATCAGCAATTGGGTACCCGATGGCCGACGGATTTACATATGCTTCGACAGCTGGAGAAACATGCGGATGATACGGGGGTGATCGATCATGTCCGCGGCATTAGTCTGAACAAATATCCACATCAGGTACGGAGGCATCGGGAACCAGTAATATGAAGTTCGCGCTGAATGGTGCGTTAACAATGGGTACGTATGATGGTGCCAACATTGAAATTCTTGATGCTGTTGGGGCAGAAAACTTCTATCTTTTCGGCGCGACGGCTGAAGAAATCAATGAAATGCGTTCTAATGGCGATAATAATCGTTTCTATCGCCAGAGCGATCCTCGAATGATGCGTATAGTGGATACGCTTATTTCTGGCGAATTTACCGCCGATCGTGAAATTTTTGCACCGCTACACCATATGTTGACAACAGCCGATCATTATTGTCATCTGCTGGATTTTGATAGCTACAGTCAAACCCAACGTCAGGCAATGGCGGATTTTGAACATCCCCGCCAGTGGCATCGAAAAGCGTTACTAAATATTAGCCGAATGGGAGAGTTTTCGAGTGACAGAACCATTCAGGGCTATGCAAGGGATATTTGGGGAATAAATTGCTGATGGTCATGCTTCCGGTTGCCTTCCGGGAGCGATGTCGGTGCACTATGATTTTCATTCGGGAACACGTTACGCCTGGTGTGAGGGTGATTATGAACTTTGAAATACAGAGTGAAAATGACGTACAGATTGTCGTTCCGCTGGTTCGCAGGCTGGATGCTTCTGTCGAGCAGACCTTTAAGCAGCAGGTGCTGGAGGTGATTGAAAAAAGTAATAAAAAAAATACACACGATCTCTTTAAGCTGACCAGGATGGATCGTATTTTTTCTATTAAGGCCAATCGGCAGGCTGCCCTGCAGGTGTTGATGGGCTAATATCACAGCGCTTTTCGGAGAGAAAGCGGGATGTGCCAACGGTTAAAACGAGAACTGACGCATTCTCGCGTCAGTCCTGAAAACATGGCTCCGCTCCATCCGCGCGGTATCCGCCCGGGCTAAAACCGGCGCGCTATTGTGCTAATAACGCACTAAACTTCGCCAGCCACTGCGGATGGGCGGGCCAGGCGGGAGCCGTCACCAGGTTGCCGTCGACATGGGCCTGATCGATGCCGATCGTGGCGTAGTGTCCACCCGCGAGGCGTACCTCAGGTGCACAGGCCGGGTAGGCGCTACAGGTTCGTCCTTTCAGGATACCTGCGGCAGCGAGCAACTGCGGGCCGTGGCACACTGCAGCAATCGGCTTACGCGCGGCGTCAAATGCCTGTACCAGCTTTAACACATCCTCATTTAGCCGCAGATACTCGGGCGCTCTGCCGCCGGGGATGAGCAGCGCGTCGTAGTCCTGCTCCTTTACGGCGGAAAAGTCAGCGTTGAGAGTAAAGCGGTGACCGGGTTTTTCGCTATAGGTCTGGGCGCCGTCGAAATCATGGATTGCCGTCATGATGTAGTCGCCTTTTGGTTTGTCGGGGCAGACTGCATCCACCTGATGGCCAATCATCTGCAAAGCCTGAAAAGGCACCATGGTTTCGTAATCTTCGGCATAATCGCCCACCAGCATCAGGATCTTCTTGCTCATCATTCCTCTCCCTTGTCATAAAAGATGATTAAGATATAGCCTGGCGTGGCTGAAATGCCTGAAATAAAAAAGCCCGTCAGAGCACGGGCAACATAAGCAAATGAATAAGTGATTCGTTATCAACGTAGTTGGAGGATAACGGCGCGTATCTTACGCGGCTGTCAGGATTGCAGATACCTGACAAATTCGGTAGGTGAAACAAGATATTAAACGTGCGTTATGGTGCATCGAAGGTCGGATAAAGACTATTTTCGAGAAATTCGACGAGATACCAGATCTCACCGCTAAAAATAAACCATAAGCCAAATATAATAAGGAGCAAAATAATTAAGGTGAGTATTATTTCTGTTTTTCCCATTGCAGATTTCACCCACCTGAAGTTAATTGAGTCGAGGCAGGCATTGTAGCGGGGCTTTCCCGTATACTCCAGTTTCATGCAGCAAGGACTTTATTGCGTCCGTCATTTTTAGCGCGATACAGCGCGTCGTCTACCCGTTTAAACAGCTCATCAATCGTCTCGCCCTGGTTATGTCGCGCCACGCCAATGCTAACGGTAAACCGCGGTAAGCCCGGGATCGTAATGCGGGCTACGGCTGCACGGATCGACTCGGCAATCTGCAACGCGATGTCGAGAGAAGTGCGCGGCAGCAGAATTACGAACTCTTCGCCACCCCAGCGGAACACCATGTCGCCCTCCCGACTACAGGCTTCGAGCGTTCGCGAGAGGGCGATTAGCACCTCATCGCCTTTCAGATGACCGAACAGATCGTTAATATTTTTGAAATGGTCGGTATCCACCAGCAGCAGGCTAAATTGCTGTTGCGCGGGAAGATAATTGAGGTTGTTTTGATCGGTAATGGCATAGAATTGCCGCCGGTTGAGTAGCCCGGTCATGGAGTCACGTAACGCGGCATGTTCCAGCTCTTGCTCCAGTCTTTTTTGCTCGGTGATATCGTGGATGATGCACAGCATCAGCTTGTCACCGTAGATCTCAATGGGGCCGGCATACGTCTGAACGTGGCGGGTAGAGCCATCGGCAAGGCGGTGAACAAAGTTGAGCGGCTTATGGCCGCCGGGCAGCGCGGCAATCGCAGTCATAATGGGCAAGACGTCTCGCCCGAGAGTATTGATTTCCCAGGTATGTTTACTGCACATGTCATCATGTGAGTAACCATAAAAATTGAGCGCGGCCAGGTTAGCATCAACAATCTGGCCATCGCGGGCCGGATCGATTAACAGCATCGGCGCGCTGTTGGTCTGAAAAAAACGGGCGTAAAACCCCTGTTTTTTTCGCCGGTAGGTTGCGGAGCGGCTGGCCTTTAGCCCAGAGAGAATGTGCTGGGCGATGCCCTCGAAAACAATCACATCTCCCCAGGGGGCATAATGGGCAAGCGAGAGACGACAGCTTAGCGGCGTATCCTGTCCATCCCGGCTTATTGTCCAGATTTCGACGATCTCCTGCCCGGTTTTCAGTTCAGGTACATACATCGACAGGAGGTGCTGTGCATTCGCGGAATAGAGGCCTTTACGCAGCTGGTCCAGCGTCTTCTCTCCCATAAGCTGCGTTGCGGTCACATTCGCAAAAACGATCGCTTCCGAAGCGGGGGAAATCAGCCACACGGGTGTTTTAATGACGTTCAGCGCTTCAAAACCGTTTTGCGACATAGGCATTTCCTGTTCATCGGCTCAATGCGCCTGACAATGATGACAGACGTGAGGAGTGTCTACTGCTTTGAAACATACTCTACTCAACCCCGTCAGGCATGGTTTTTTTGCGAAATAAATGCGGGGTCCGTTTGAATTTTATTAATGGGTATAATTTGCCTGTCGGAGTTTATCTGCAGAAGCAGCCACGGCACCTGTTCGGCAGGTAAGGGACGGGAGAAAAGATAACCCTGCAGGTAGTCGCAGCCGAGACGGGTGAGAACCTCCTGCTGCTCTTGCGTTTCAATCCCTTCAGCCACCACGTTCATCTCCATGGTTCGGGCGATACTCATGATGGTTTCAACCAGCTTGTAGCTTTTTTCATTTTCCAGCATCGACGTCACAAAGCTTTTGTCGATCTTGAGCTCTTTTGCCGGCAGCACGCTCAGCATCAGCAGGTTCGAGTAGCCCGTACCGAAATCATCAATCGAGACGGTGATCCCCGCATGATTAAACGCGTTGAGTAACTCAATGCTGCGGTCGAGATTTTTCAGCGCGGTGCTTTCCGTAACCTCAATGATCAGCCTGGACGGGGACAAGCTATATTTTTCCAGCATCGACGATATGATGTGGAAAATGTCCGGCTGTTCGAACTGGACGGGGGACAGGTTGAGCGACAGCGTCCACTGGCTGAACCCTTGTTCAGTCCAGAAATGCAGTTGTCGACATGCCGCTTCAATGGCCCAGTTGCCCACCGGAATAATTAAGCCGGTTTGTTCCAGCGAGGGGATAAACAGGCCCGGCAGAACAACGCCTTGCTCAGGGTGCCGCCAGCGCAGCAGGGCTTCAAAACCATGGATAGTCTTCTCTTGTGCATACCAGGTTGGCTGGTACCACAGTTCAAACTGATCGCGCTCAAGCGCCTGAGAGAGTTCCTGCAGAAAACCGGGTTTTGCCGGGATTGCTGTCGACATCTCGGATCGGTAGTGCGCCCAGCCGTTCCGGCCGTCGTCTTTGACGTGATGCAGGGCTGCATCCGCCTTGAGCTTTAGCTCATGCAGCGTTTCGCCATCCTGAGGATAGAGGCTAACGCCCGCACTGATTGTCGTGCTTAGCGTATGACCACAGATCGAAAGAGGACGTCGCACATCCTCGAGCAACGACGCGAGCAGGGCGTTGAGTTTGTCGTCGTCACATTCCGGTACCAGCAGGATAAAGGCGTCACCTCCCAGCCTTGCCAGAGTCATCTCACGCGTGAGACGGGAAGTGATGCGCTGTGCAACGGTGATCAATAACTCATCGCCGACGCTGTGACCCCAGGTATCGTTGACGCGTTTGAAATGATCGACGTTCAGGAAAATGACGGCAAATTGCCTGTTACTCAGCAACGCGCTGCGCAGGCAGTCCTGCATGCGGATGTCCATCTGATGGCGATTCGCGAGTCCGGTGAGCGCATCAAAGCGCGCCTGCAGCTCAAGCTGCCGATTGAGCTGCCGCAGATTGTCCGTCAGCCGGCCGGTACGCCGGTGAGAGTCGACAAGGGAAATAATTAACATCACGCCAAGCAGGCAGAGCGTGGTGACCGAAACCCAGATGGATAACCCGAGCTCGCCGATCCCACCGGGAAGGGTATGCGACATTTCCGGGTAATGCGCGGCACTCATGCCGGTATAGTGCATCGCACAAATGGCGGCGGCCATGACCAGGGCCGCGAGAAGGCGCTCAATAAAAACCCCTTTGTCTCGCAGGCGGAAAGCCAGCCACAGCGCAGTGCCGGAAGCCACCACGGCAATGACCACGGACAACCCCACAATACGGCGATCCCAGATGATGCTGCCATCCAGCATCAGGGCCGCCATACCGATATAGTGCATGGATACCACGCCTGCGCTCAGGATTGCGGTGGCAACGATGGGGCGAAAGAGAGACCGTTTTTTTCCCGCGACGGCAATATCAAGGGCCGTGGTCGACGCAATAACCGCGACGCCCAGCGATGCAAGTGTTAACCAGAGGTCATAGCGCATCATCATGGGCATTTGCATCGACAGCATGCCGATAAAGTGCATCGACCAGATGCCTATGCCGAGCGAGATGCCGCCGGCCATACGCCAGAACAGGGCAGCCTTTCGGCTGGAAAGGGGGATCTTTCCGGCACTGTCCAGCGCCACAAAGGAGGCGATAAACGCTACCAGATAAGAGATAGCGATTAACACAGGGTCCCACGATATATTGAGCATTATGCAATCCCACGCCTGAGAGGGTTACCGATTTCGCCTGCCGGGCACATCTTTATCTGGCAACGAACATGCGCATTCAAACAATATTAGTTTTTTATCGTGTAAAATGACCAGTCATATTAATACTCTAAAACGTATTAAGAATATAAAATATATTCTCATTGTTAACGTATTAAGCATTGCTAAACAAGAGCGAATAAAAGTAGCAAAGCTCCTTAAATATAACGGCGATTGTATCAGTGCGCCGCAGCGGATGGTATCGCTTAACGTGGCGGCAGACCAGTATCACAGCACGCTGCGAAGAACATTTTCACTAATACGCTCTTTTTATCTGACTTAAGCTAAATCCAAGGTTGCTAACGGCGAAAAAACAATCCCGTGAAGTTTGCGAGGAAAAACGTCTGAGCCAATGCTATAAGTCTAGATGCCGACCAAAATATAAAACGTGGGTATCATCATGCTAAGAAATATTAGTGTCAGGACCTTTATTATCGGGTTCCTTTTATCGCTATTTTTGGTAAACGCAGGTGTCGTTGTTCTAATTTCCAGCAAGTCCTCTCTCTTTATTTCCCTTAACGTTATCAATTTCGTTGCGCTATTTTTGCTTTGGGTCTATATGACCCGCTATCTTGTGACGCCGATCAATACGGTAAAGAGAAGTATTGAAGAGGTGACAGCAGGCAACCTTGGGGTTTCTATCCCGGAGTTTGGCAATAACTGCGCGGGTCGACTTATTCCTGGGATCAATAGCCTGTCCGGTAACATTGCGACGCTGGTGCGCGAGATCAGGGCGTCGTCGCAAACCGCCATGACCTTATCGGATCAGCTCTCGGCCCGTAGCGCTCAGCTCTCGGTGAAAACCGAACAGCAGTCTGCGTCTTTAGTGCAAACCGCAGCCAGCATGGAGCAAATGGCGGCGAGCACCAAAAACAATGCCGATAACACCCGCCTGGCGAGCGAACAGGCGAATGTGGCGACGCTGCAGGCGCGCAAGGGCGGGGAGCTGATGGGGCAGGTCGCCAACAATATGCAGTCCATTACCGAATGCGCCCAGCAGATGACGGAGATTATTTCATTGATTGACGGCATTGCGTTCCAGACCAATATTCTGGCGCTCAACGCGGCCGTTGAGGCGGCAAGGGCAGGCGACCACGGAAAAGGCTTTTCTGTCGTTGCGGAAGAGGTCAGAAACCTGGCACACCGCAGCGCAGAGGCCGCGAAGAATATCAAAGCGCTGATTGAAGTCACCAGCAGTAACGTCACGCAGGGCGCTACCGTTGTTTCGCAGGCAGAGAAGAATATGCATGAAATCGTGACGGGGTCGGGGAACGTCAGCCGCTTGATGGATGAAATTTCCGCGTCGACCTCTGAGCAGGAGAAAGGTATTTCCCAGATCACGCTGGCGCTATCGGAGCTGGAGCGGGTCACGCAAAGCAACGTGGCGATGGCGGAGGAACTCAACGGCTCCTCGGATGTACTGCGCAATCAGGTGATTGAACTCCAGGCCCGCACGCGGAATTTCAGACTGGATCACGGGTCTTCGTCCCCATTACCGACCGGCTCACCCTCCTTCCTCCAGCAGCCAGAGCACTCTCTCTGAAAGCGATACGAAGCCTGGCATGCCAGGCTTTTTTCATACATCTGCCCACCCAACTCAATTCCCGAGCGATTTCAGCGCGATGGCATACATAGTTGTTGCTTAACCCCTCATGAAAGCTAGACTGACACCGAAAGAGTTAAAAAGGCGGAGGTGCTGTGGAAAGCATTAAAGGATCTGAACTTAACGTTCCTGACGCAGTTTTTGCGTGGGTGCTGGACGGTCGCGGCGGTGCCCGGCCGCTGGAAGACAATGATGTGATCGACAGCGCGCATCCCTGCTGGCTACATCTGAACTACACCCACCCGGACAGCGCTGACTGGCTGGCGTCGACCCCGCTCTTGCCTAACAACGTGCGCGATGCGCTGGCGGGCGAAAGCCTGCGGCCCCGCGTGAGCCGAATGGGGGACGGGACGCTGATTACCCTGCGCTGCATTAACGGCAGCACGGATGAACGTCCGGATCAGCTGGTGGCGATGCGGGTCTATATGGACGATGGGCTGATTGTCTCCACCCGACAGCGTAAAGTCCTGGCGTTGGATGACATCGTCAACGATCTGAAAGAGGGCACCGGACCGATCGACTGCGGCAGCTGGCTGGTGGACGTCTGTGACGCGCTTACCGATCACGCCAGTGAGTTTATCGAAGAACTGCACGACAAAATCATCGACCTGGAAGATAACCTGCTCGATCAGCAGATCCCGCCGCGCGGTTTTCTGGCCTTGTTGCGTAAGCAGTTGATTGTGATGCGCCGCTACATGACACCGCAGCGCGACGTGTATGCGCGGCTGGCCAGCGAAAGGCTCGCCTGGATGAACGACGACCATCGACGCAGAATGCAGGATATTGCCGACAGGCTGGGCCGCGGGCTGGATGAAATTGATTCCTGTATTGCCAGAACGGCGGTGATGGCGGACGAAATCGCACAGGTTATGCAGGAGTCGCTGGCGCGAAGAACCTATACGATGTCTCTGATGGCGATGGTGTTTTTACCCAGCACGTTTCTGACCGGGCTGTTTGGCGTCAATCTGGGGGGAATTCCCGGGGGCGCTTATCGCTACGGCTTTACGGCGTTTTGCGTGATGTTAGTTGTTTTGATTGGGGGTGTTGCATGGTGGTTGCATCGTAGTAAATGGCTGTAAATTTACGCTTTTTTCGTCTTTTTCCGGGATTAAAACGCTCTTTTAATTGAGCGAAGTCAATAAACATCTACCCCGTAAGGTGCAATATTACTCCCGCAGGTGAATGCAACGTCAAGCGATGGGCGTTGCGCTCCATATTGTCTTACTTCCTTTTTTGAATTACTGCATAGCACAATTGATTCGTACGACGCCGACTTCATAGTCGGCTTTTTTTTGCCTCCTGATTCTCAGCGTCTACCCTAAAAGGGACGACAGCAAATTCTGGAGGGAATGATGAGCATCCTTAACGCTCTGCTACTGCCACAATCGCGTCAGTCCGATCCTGTCCCCAGCGATCCGGTACCCATGCCCGATCCCATCCCGCGTCCGCAGCCGATGCCGGACCCGCCGCCCGATGAAGAACCGATTAAATTGTCGCATCGAACCGCGAGATCTGCGAGGATACGCGCCATCTGACTGCAAAGATCACCACGAGAGACTACAGTGACCGCTTTTTCTACCCTGAATATTCTGCCCGCCGCCCAACTCGATAACCTCAACGAGTTGGGATACCTCACGATGACGCCTGTTCAGGCGGCCGCCTTACCTGCCATTCTCGAGGGCCGTGACGTGCGCGTGCAGGCGAAAACGGGCAGTGGAAAAACGGCGGCATTTGGCCTTGGCCTGTTGAAGCATATCGATGCGGCGCTTTTTCAGACCCAGTCTCTGGTGCTGTGTCCGACCCGCGAACTGGCAGACCAGGTCGCAGGTGAATTGCGTCGCCTGGCGCGTTTCCTGCCCAATACCAAGATCTTAACCCTCTGCGGCGGGCAGCCGTTCGGCGCCCAGCGCGATTCACTCCAGCATGCCCCGCACATTATTGTCGCGACGCCTGGCCGTCTGCTCGATCACCTGCAAAAAGGCACGGTCTCGCTGGATGCGCTACAAACGCTGGTGATGGATGAGGCCGATCGGATGCTGGATATGGGCTTCAGCGAGGCCATTGACGAAGTGATCTGTTTCGCACCGGCCGATCGCCAGACGCTGCTGTTCTCCGCAACCTGGCCGGAAGCCATTGCCGCCATCAGCGGCCGCGTGCAGAAAAATCCGCTTACCATTGAAATTGACAGCGTAGATGCGCTGCCTGCGATCGAACAGCAGTTCTTTGAAACCTCGCAGCAGGGGAAGATACCGCTCCTGCAGAAATTGCTGAGCCAGCATCAGCCTGCCTCCTGCGTGGTGTTCTGTAATACCAAAAAAGACTGTCAGTCGGTTTGTGATGCCCTGAATGCCGCCGGGCAGAGCGCGCTGTCGCTGCATGGCGATCTGGAACAGCGCGATCGCGATCAGACGCTGGTCCGTTTCGCGAACGGCAGCGCCCGCGTGCTGGTTGCGACCGACGTTGCTGCGCGCGGTCTGGATATTAAATCGCTTGAGCTGGTGGTGAACTTTGAGCTGGCATGGGATCCGGAAGTACACGTGCACCGTATCGGTCGTACCGCGCGCGCAGGAAACAGCGGTCTGGCGATCAGCTTCTGCGCACCTGAAGAGGCGCAGCGCGCCAATATTCTCTCTGAGATGCTGCAGATTAAGCTGAACTGGATGAATCCCCCAGCCGGCGTCAGCCTTGTGCCGCTGGAGGCCGAAATGGCGACCCTGTGCATTGATGGCGGTAAAAAAGCCAAGATGCGTCCTGGTGACGTATTAGGGGCGTTGACCGGGGATGTGGGTCTGGACGGGGCCGATATCGGTAAGATTGCTGTCCATCCGGCGCATGTCTACGTCGCGGTTCGCCAGGCGGTTGCCCATAAGGCATGGAAGCAGCTGCAAAATGGGAAAATTAAGGGTAAAACCTGCCGCGTACGTCTGCTGAAATAAAGAATCAAGCGTCTCAGAAGGTGTTTCTGAGACGCTAATCGCTTACTTCACTTCAAGCACGTTCAGACGCAACTCTTCAAACTGATTGTCATCATCTTCCGGCTGCCAGCCTGCTGGCTGCATCGGGATCTCTTCCCGGTCAAACGCCAGATCGCCGCCATTCACCACGTCTGAGTCATGGTTGATGCCTTTAAAGTCGAACAACTCCACATCCGCGAGATGGGAAGGGACGACGTTCTGCATGGCACTGAACATGGTTTCGATACGACCCGGATAGCGCTTATCCCAGTCGCGCAGCATGTCGCCAATCACCTGACGCTGCAGGTTCGGCTGAGAGCCGCAGAGGTTACATGGAATGATCGGGAACCCTTTCGCCTGAGAGAAACGCTCAATGTCTTTTTCACGGCAGTAGGCAAGCGGGCGGATCACAATGTGTTTGCCGTCATCACTCATCAGCTTAGGCGGCATGCCTTTCATCTTGCCGCCGTAGAACATGTTGAGGAACAGCGTTTGCAGAATATCGTCGCGGTGATGGCCCAGGGCAATTTTGGTTGCGCCCAGCTCCGTCGCGGTACGATACAGAATGCCGCGGCGCAGACGAGAGCACAGAGAGCAGGTGGTTTTCCCTTCCGGGATCTTCTCTTTCACAATACCGTAGGTATTTTCTTCGACGATTTTGTACTCAACGCCCAGCTTCTCGAGGTATTCCGGCAGAATATGTTCCGGGAAGCCCGGCTGTTTCTGGTCAAGGTTGACCGCCACCAGAGAAAATTTCACCGGCGCACTTTGCTGAAGATTACGCAGGATCTCCAGCATGGTATAGCTGTCTTTACCCCCTGACAGGCAAACCATGATGCGGTCGCCTTCTTCAATCATATTGAAATCTGCAATGGCTTCGCCCACGTTACGGCGCAGTCGCTTTTGCAGTTTGTTAAGATTGTATTGCTCTTTCTTTGTATTTGATTGATTTTCTTGCATTTATTACTACCTTCGGAGCCAGTAGGGGCATAATAGGGGCAAAAATTTTTCAGCGTGCCAGCTTATCGTTAAGCATAAGCACCTGTTCGCCATTCATTTCTTCAATCCACGCACCGTAGACTTCATAAACCATTTGCGCGTTTTCATGCCCCATCTGGCTGGCTATGAAAGACGGGTTAGCGCCGGCAGATAAAAGCCAGCAGGCAAAAGTATGCCGCGTATGGTACGGATTCCGGCGGCGAATACCAGCACGTTTTACAGCTGCGTTAAATCTGGAGCCGATACTCGATAAAGAGTAGTAGGCTTTCTGTTTGCCCTTGCGCATCCTGGGCATGAAAACAAATCGCAGGTTTTGATATTCCATCGCACCATACTCGCGGTGATGGAAAACAATCTCGGTTTTGGGCTGTAACGAAGTCAGCGTACGCTGTGCCTTCAAGGCCTCTAGTGCTGGCTCTAATAGCGTGATAACTCGATCACCTGCATCGGTTTTTGGTGGGACGAACATTCCTAGCGCATTAAGGTTGCGCTGTATATGAGCCGTACCTTTTTCCCAGTCGATATCTTCCCAGGCAAGAGCTGCAAGCTCTCCATGACGGACACCAGTATAAACTGCGAACGTCCACATATTGAGGCTTTGGCCACGCTCGGATTCCGCAAGCAAACTAAACTCCTGCTTCGTTAAAGGATCCGGTTTTACTTTCCCTTTGTGTAGTTTCTTGATCCCTTCAAAGGGTTTGCCACTGATAAAGCCAGATTTGTGTGCAAACCGAAGAAGGGAGCACAGAAGCGATATATAATTGTTCACGGTAAGCACAGTGCGTCCCTGTTTGTTACTTCTGGGATTTGCCAGGTAAAGTGTCTCACCGTTCAACAGCTCCTTTCTGTATTTCAGAATGTCGCTGTGGCGTATAGTTGAAACAGGCGTATCTCCGTTAATGATGTGCATTAACGTACCGAGTTGTGAGCGCGTCTTACGCATGGTATTCGCGCTAATTTCGGTTTCTTTAATGCTCGTCCACAGTTCACACAGCTCTGAAAAGGTTTGAACTGAAACAGTGGTTACGGTTTTTTTTGCTCTGGACGATGAAGGAAAGCGCTGGTGGTAATCAAACTCTCCAAGGTTGATCTCACTAACGATCACAGCCCGAAGATTCCCGGCTTTTTTGATGTTCGCCGGGGTGTTGATCCAACCTTTTAGAATTTCTCGGCAACGCTTTCCCCGGTACATAAACCAGATACAAATCTTATTGTTTCTGATTTCGACACCCGTAGGCAAAGCTGACATCTTACGCATCCCTTATTAACTGATTAATTCTCGGATAGTTATACCAAGTTGTGCCACGCAAGGTTTTTTCTCCAGAAGGAGATACTCGTTTAAAATGGACACCTTCCACCCAACAGCCCTGGCGATACTTCTCAATCTGTCGTTCGGTCAGGCCTGTTTTTTCTGTGAGCCTTGCGCCAACAACCCATTCTTCGTTAAAAATTACCTGCGACATGGTTCACCTCAGGTAACCGGCATGAGTAT
This sequence comes from Enterobacter sp. SGAir0187, assembly GCF_002952735.2. NCBI lineage: Bacteria > Pseudomonadati > Pseudomonadota > Gammaproteobacteria > Enterobacterales > Enterobacteriaceae > Enterobacter > Enterobacter sp. SGAir0187. The sequence goes on from NZ_CP025034.2 coordinate 4,759,312, forward strand.
AGATATGCCGGTCTGTAGTCGTTGATATTTCAGTTTCAGTTTGCCTGGCCGGGCAGGGAACGCAGTCGGCGCATGCCGGTCATTGCTGTGGCCACGTAGCTTGCCTTGCAGTTGACCACTTCAACCCAGACCTTCACGCCTTCCACTCTCACCGTATAAGTCTCTTTCATCTTGCTGCGCCCATAGTCACCGTATCTTTGCTGGTGGGCTGCGAGTGCGATTTCACATGCCTGGCGAGCCAAAGGGGATTGCTTACTGCCTCGATTAATCAGTCGCATTTCTTCTCCTTGAGGGAGGGTTTCCCCTCCCGATCTCGTTAGTCCACGTATTCCGGTTTCATATCCGCCAGGGTGATGCTGAACTGACCATGCAGTTCGTCGCCCAGATGGCGTTTCGACGATGCAAGAACGCGCTCTACCTCTGCGAACCGCGCAGCTGCACCGGGTTCATCTGGAGATGGCAGGGAGTTGATTGCCGCTTCCACCTTGTTGCGTGCGTCCACCAGGTAATAACGCTTCACAGCTTTGTTCTTCAGTTCAGTGAACAGGGCAGAACCCAGCGTTACTTTGACTGTTTCAATATCTGCGCGCAGAGCTTTAGCGCTATCCACATCCTGAGCCGCCTCGATGCGATCACGGAAATCATCAGCAAGTGCATCGATGTTTTGAGCTGATTCCTGAGCCGTTTGAGTCGTAGTGACGTTGTCACCTGAAATGTCTGCAAGGCTAACGTGCTGAGCCGGTGCCGGGTTTACCTCTCGTTCTTCACGACGATCATCGAGCTCATCCGGGGTGTAAACGCCCAGAATCACATCCGGGCAGAACAGTCTGGCCCAGCGTTTGACAGCCAGATATGCCAGCTGCTGTCGTGGGTCGTCAGCCCACAGGGTAGAGTTTCGGGTTCGAGCCTGAGCCAGCAGCAAATCGAGTTCCCTTGGCTGATCTTCACCTTTCAGGGTTGCGCGGATAATAATGCCGATCCCGGCTTCGTCAGCCAGGGTCCAGCCCGGGACGCGGTACTCGCCTTTGTCGCCTTTACGGATATGGAATTTCCCAACAACCTTTTCCCATGGTCCGTACCATTCATATTCAAACCGGCTGGCCAGCACGCCGCTGCGTGAAATGACGGCATTAACCAGCTGCGCTTCATACCCGAGCACACCGTTAATCAGGTGCGTCTTCTGCGCCACGGCAAAGGGATTCATCTGCCACTGTGCCGCTTGCATCGCTACAGCCATGCAGTCGGCCTGGTTGCCCTGCAGGTGTTTAGGAACGGTAGCAGTGCCCTGCGCCATGATCTGCGCGAACGTGCTGATGGCGTTCAGATACTGGGAATCAAACAAAGCCACGTTCGAGTTAATAACGGTGTTCTGGTCAGTAACGGTAACGTTAGTGTTATGCATAAATCCCCCTTAAGCCTGAGCGCGCAGCGCTTCGAGGCGGCGCAGGTCGAAGTCGTTCAGTTCATCGGTGTAATCGGTAGTGATCGGCGCTGGCCATTCGCCCGTGTCGAATCCGGTTGCTATGGCGCGCATTGTTTTGCGGTACTCGAGCATGCCCAGCTCCAGCAGTTCAGTGGATGCCTCAATGATGGCAATCCAGTGGTAGTTCTCGTCTTTGTTGACGAAAATCCAGAAGAACTGGTCCAGCGCCGCGGTCTCGCAATACATAGCCGCACTGAGGTGGTAGTCCCGGTCAATGATTTCCCGATGCAGCCTGGCGCGCAGGCTTTCTTGCTTCACATTCCACATGCTGATGGTTTTCAGGTCAGCACCGATACGCACGCCGTCCAGTTCAATCTCGAGGTCAGGGCGTACACGCACTTCTAAACCTGTTTCGTCGTCAAAACCGAAGTAGCTCACTTCAACGGCGCGGTTTGGATGTGTCAGCAGCATGCCGGCGGTCGGGTGCGACAGGAGTGCAAACTGAATTGCCCGCGCTGTGGCCAATTGCTGGCGGGTAACCAGAATCTTTTCGCCAGTGTTGTCGCGCCAGGCATCCAGCAGTTCGTCGGCAAATATGGCATCGGGCTTAACCGACTTAACTGCCTGGATCATGTCTGCTTTGCTGCCGGAGACTTTCAGCGGCGTCGGTTTCTGCGCTTCCTGTGCCACCAAATCAGGATTGATGATCGCTAATTGCTCGAGTAGCGCATCGCGGCTGCCGCTGGTTTTAACCGGCACGGGCAGGGTGGCGTTGTACTCTTTAATGCATGCCTTCATTGCCGTTGCCGTTTGCTTCTGGCCTTCTTCAATACGCTGGTACTCAGCAGGGAGAGCCATATAGCTTTGAGCCGTTTCTTCCAGGCTGGCTCCAAGCGGCACTGAAGCGGGAAGGGATGCGTTATATTCTTCAAGCAACGCTTTAATCTCGTCAGCGCTCAGCAGTGCCGGCAGGCTGGCGTTGTACGCGTCGATGAACTCACGCAGAGTTGCGGTGGTGGTGAAAGCACCCTCAGGGATCTCAGGTTCTACGCTGAACTCTTCTTCGAGGTTTTCTGGCTGCAGTGCAAGGGCGTGCACCAGATTTCCCATATCCAGCACTTTGGATGTTGTGCGCGGGATGGTTTTAGCCACATGGCGCGCGTTGAAGTACATCAGGCTGACGCGGGCATCTTTCACCTGGGTTGAGCTAATACCGTTTGCTGCGTGATATACCTCATTCGGCAGACCTTCGTATCGGCCAGGCTCGAAGTAAGCCGGGTATTCAATTACTGGCTCTGACTGCTGTTCTTCCAACGCTACGGAATCTGTCTGCGAATTAGCTGCATCAGTGCTTTCGCTCGGTGGTACCGAACCAACATCTTCGTCTTTCTCTGGCTTAGCCGTTTCCATCTGCACATCGTTGGTGGTCTCCGGTGTGTTTTCCGTTTTTTCGACTTCATTTGAGGTGGTGTTGATGACCGGATCGGTATTTCCACCCATAAGACCATCGATGGAGAACATGCCGCTGCCGAGATTTTCAATCTGCGGCTGTGAAACTGGAGCTTCGGTCTCAACAACCGGAGTAGACAGCGGCAGTAACTCCACAGCAGAGTTAAACTCAGCCGTCATGGTTTTATTCACAAATTCAAGATGAGCCGCTGGCGTGTGATGAATGTTCTCTGGTGCGATGCGGATCAGATTGAAGATTGCCGCACGGTTCACCGCCAGTATGCCGGGCTGATTACGCAGGATGGCGCTCCATGATTTCCATGGTTCTTCTTTCTTCGCCACGATTTCTTTGGCACGTCGTAACACGCTCGAAGGAATTTCGAAGTGGTGGAAGTCCATAGACAGTAGGGCACATGCGATCTCAAGATCGAGAGTGTCCAGAGTGTGATGCGCGCCTTCGCCGCGATCCGTTACATACCCACCGTCGGCATTGGTACCAGAATCGGTGCGCTGAACATTACTGATGCGATTACCGGCTGCCCACTCGCGAACAAGAATTCCGCGGTCAATATAATCAGTCGCTGCCCAGATTCGGGTGAATCGGAGAACCAAAGCGAGTTCATGCCGCTTCTTCTGGCTGAACACCTTGCGAATGGCGTCGGTGTAGCGCCACAGGTCTTTGGTATCGTAACCCTTAACCACTTCGCAGTTTTCTGCCGCCAGCAACAGGTTCTGGACATAGCTGTTGTCAGTGTCCATCTCCAGCGCGCAGATACCTTCGTATTCTTCGCGGGTTAAGTGGTGGCGCAGTTCGTCGGCGGTGAACTGGGCGAGTAGCTGCTTGCGGAAGGGCATACGAACGACTGGATAACGAGTGGTTTCGTCATCATTCTCGTCAATCTGAATACCGTTTTCAGGTTCTGGAACCTGAACGGCTGTAACATCGGTGTCGCTGGTGCTTTCTGATTTGAGAAGAGAAAGCTTTCCGCTTCTCCACTCTTCAATTAACTGATTGCGATCGCTGACATCTGCTCTCGCCCAGTCAGCCATGAATGCAGCGATAACTTCAGCTTCGTGCGTTTCATCTTGCGCGAAGACCTGCTTTATCGCCTGAACGAGTTTCCACTCAGCGTTCAGGCTGAGTTCGGCAATTTCAGGGATGTCGTTCTTCGCCAGCAGCAGGTTCTGGAGATAGGTGTTGCCTTCATCCAGTGACATTTCGCTGGCAGCCAGCTGCTGCTCTTTAGTGATGTGTGACTGGTATTTGTCGCTGGCCAGGTGGACGGCAAAACGAACCGCTGGAGTGCGGTTTTCAAGCGGGACACTCTCGACGATAGTTTCGACTTTAACAGTCGGTTCCGGTGCGGCAATGTTGTCAATGGCTTCAGTAGACTCAGCGCCAGCCTTTGGTAGCCAGGTGCGTCCATCGTCCTGGAGTTCGTAGCGTTTGCACCAGGTGTAATCCACGGTGCTTTCTTCCGGCAGGTCGTTGTAAACAGGGAAATCGGTGCGAACCGGTTTGGCGTAATCCTTACCGCGGCCGGTTTCAATACCAGCATCTTCCAGCTCGACATCGAGCTGCAGGTTGGCTCGGACTTCAGATTTCGCAGTGAACCAAATCACCGCGTCTTCTTTGCCAGATTTCTGCGTAGCCTTAACTACATAGAAAAATTCCATGTGAGATCCTCTTTTTTGGATGTAAGATCCCCGGGCCAGAGATAGCGCCCATTGGGTGAACTTTGGTTTTTTAAGTAGTTTTCCGGTGTAACTTTGGTCGGGAGCACCGGACGTACGGGCCGCCTTGCGCGGCTTTTACGTTATGCCTCGTGGGCCATCTGGTCGTACGAAGCACAACGTTCAGAGCAGTATTCTTTTTCTTTGCGCGCCAGCTGTGCGCCGTTGCGATAGAGAAGGGTACTTTTGACTACTTTCTCCGGTTCAACCGGCTTGCCGCAGTACCCGCATTTCGTTGGCTTACACATCTGGATTCCCCTTTTGCGCCAACAGGTAGCACAGGCGGCGAATAATCACCTCGAAGAAGTTCAGCTTTACGGCCTGCTGCCGTCCTGGTTTGCGTGCGAAATCAATCATTCTCACCCTCGTTTGCCTTATCGCCGGCCAGCGGAACGTTTACACCTGATGCGCGTTAATCTCTCCACCTCATCCGACTCTTCATATGCCGTCGGCGGTTACTCCGTGGGCTCCATGCCTTGGTGGAACGTAGTGCGTCTTGGTGATACAGATTAAATCACTGGTTTATAGTTGTGTCAATTAAAGATTGATGTTGAGTGTAAATCTGCGGTTTATAGGGCTGGATTTTGTGAAGTGGCTGACAAACAGAAGGCAAAATAATCCCGATGCTAGGATCGGGTTTGGGGAGTTAGGTAGGCGAAATAGCTAAGTGATGGTAAAAAAAAACCGGCACGTTGGCCGGTTTTTTCTATTGTCTGTCTTGGGTGTTTAGAAACGAAACCGGTCCGTAAGCAAGATTAAATGTTGGCTGTGGTAATAAGCCATTGTTTTTTAAATCTTCTATCATTGCTTTTTGTCGTTCAGAGCATACCTGTGTTGTTAAGGTTGCTACTTGTTCGGCTAAGGTTGGTTTGGACATTATGCTATCCCCCTCGTAAAGTGGATGACAAACTATCATTCTTCATCCTCACTGTCATCAGGATAAGATGACATAACAATGATTTCTTTCTGAACTTTGAATCTGAACTCCGTAATCATCTTGTCCAACTCCCTGATATCCTCAGTAAGCTGACTGTTATGAGTATAGTCCTCAATTTGTAGGTTCAGATCCCTGAGCGTTCCAATACCAATGGATCGTCCATGTGAATGCCACTTCCTGTTATCACTAAGCGCTATGGCAATTTCTTCAGCACGGTTGATTTTGTCCTCAGGAGTTACTGGAGTTTGAGTTGTTTCTTTTATATTCCAGTTCCGAAACTTGTATTCAACAAGCCATTTTTTTAATAAATCTTTAGATAACTCTCTTGCTTGCTCATAGCGTCTTAACTGGGCTAGGTCTAAGTTGTTCAACATCATTAGCTCTGCTTGAGTAACTTGACCAAGGCGTGATTTATTAATGATCTCTTCTACTTTATCAAGATATCCTAAAGCAGGGACCCATTTGCCTTCTGATGATTGGACTTGAGGGTCGATAGGACCAAGGGATGATGCGTAGTCCATATAAATACGATCCCCAGACATACACCATATTGTTCCTGCAGACATGGCATAATCAGGAACAAAAAAGTATACTTCCTTATAAAAATGTCTCGTAATTTCAACCATTTTTTCAACAGATTCAACTGAACCACCGCCTGTTGATAGGATTACGACAAGTGATTTTCCACCCTTCTTGATTGCAGCATGCCCTATGCCTTCAAGAACTGGTTGATAAATATTTTTTGCCCACTCGGTGATCCCTCCGTAATAGACAATGACATCAGAGTTTGGGAAGTGATCATTTTTAAAATCATTAATCTTGAAAGAAATAAACCCTTCAATAGTATCGTCAATATTGCTCAATTTTATCACCGTAAGATTGATTAATTTTAACCGAATAGGTGGTGATAGCCATGGAAGCTAGCCAGCCCTATAAAATGATTTTCAATTCTTTAAGGTCACACCCCTAACCAGATATGCGCCGACCAGAGGTCTTATTCACCTTGTGGCTTGATGCGTCCCTTCATGTACTTCTCATACAGATCATCCAACTCTTTCAGGCGTAGAGCAAAGATGCGGAGCATGTTCTGTTGTTCTTCTTCCGGGAGTTGGCGGTAGAGTTCCAGCAGGCGCTGTTCGTCCGGTTTAAGCCCATCTTTTTCACCCACATCTTCACCGAGTAGCCAGGCGACAGAAATGCCGACAGCATCGGCTATAGCCAGTGCCGATTTCTTACTGATCACTCCTTTTTTGAACCAGCCGTTTACGGCCTGAGGGGTGACTCCAGCTATTCGTGCCATGTCTGCTTTGGTAACACCACGATCTGTGATCTCAGTTAGGCGGTTCACCAATACGAGGTTGGGTTCTTCTTTTCTCATATCGCCATTGTAAATACTTGGTTTATACACACAATAAATCCAAAGTTTGCATGAAATATAAATCTATGGTTTACTTTTGCTATCTATAAGCAGGAGAAGCAAATGTCCGCACTCGATAAAGCTATAAAAGCCGCTGGCTCAGCCAGAAAGCTCAGCATCGCGCTTGGTGTGACGAGTATGTCCGTAAGTCATTGGAAGAATCGTGACCATGGGATCGTCCCTCCAAACTACATCTTCTCTATTTTCAAAATGACCGGAGTAACTCCCCATGAGTTGCGTCCTGATCTCTACCCGAACCCCACTGATGGTTTACCTAAACAGGAGCCTTAACAATGCAAACTGTTTCATTTCAACAGAGTAGCAGAGCTTCCTCTAATTCACTGATATTCCAGTGTCATCAAAGCGAATCGGCAGTGAATGATATCGATCATCGCGATATCTGCTCAGCGGTACGAGCTTGGGCTGCAGCAGAAGGGCGCATAGCTGTTGCACTTCAAATCCAGGAAGCGGCGGAAGAATTTCAACTTGATGGAGTGGATTTCTCAGGCCAGGCCGATGTCTGGAACGTGAAGCTGTTCCGCTGGCTCGACAACAAAGAAGACTCCGCTTCGTATCGAAAGAACGTCGAACAGCTGGTGCCCGCGATCATGTCTGTATTACCACTTCGGTACCGCGACCGTGTCGTAAAGAACGACTCGTTTGCCTACCGGATGGCCAGGTTGGAAAAAGAAGTGAGTGAGGCTAAGCAAGCTCTGATGCTCGATGCACCGAAGAAGGAAAAGCTAAAGGAGTTAGGCGAGGGGATTTTTGAATTGTTCCGTGTCGATCCGGACCTTACGGCGCCGCTGCTGGCGATGGTGACAACCATGTTGGGGGCAATGTGAAGACTTCAGAAAAGGCGAAAGCCGCGGTGCTCGAACACCAACGGCTTTCAGGTGCAAAAACGGAGTGTAATTGCGGAGCTAAGTATGTCAAACACAGCTGAAATTTTCAATTTCCCCCACAAAATCGAACAACCGGGAGGTCGTATGGCCGACCTGTCGAACGGGTATACCAAGGTCGCTAACGAGATTCAGCAGCTTAAGCCGCGTCTGAGAATGTCAGGCCGGGAGTGGCAGTGTTTTGAGGCGGTGATCTGGCTTACCTACGGCTGGAACAAGAAACAGGACCGCGTTACGAACACGGTTATCGCTGAGCTTACGGGGCTGAGTGATTCCCACGTTTCGGATGCGCTCAAATCGCTCGCAGAACGCAAAATTATCTTCAGTCAGAAGCAGGGCGTGATGAAAACTGTCGGTATAAATACTGATCTTTCTGCCTGGGTTTTAGACAAACCGAAAACGGGAAAAGTCTTCCCGAAATCGGGAAAAGTGTTACCGAAAACGGGAAAAACCTTCCCGGAAACGGTAGACACCCAAGACTATAACAAGAACAATATTAAAATATCCTCGTCTCGGAATTCTGACGAATCCCGAAACCAGAAAACTCAAAAGTTTCTCTCACGCCATCCAGAAGCTGCCGCCGGGATATACACACCGGCAGGTAAATCATGGGGATCCGCTGACGACCTCAAGGCAGCACGCTGGATTTACGACAGGCTTCTCACTGTCAACGCATCGCTATCCGAACCAAACTGGGCTGAATGGGCAAACACCATCAGGCTGATGCGTGTCCAGGACAAGCGCACGCACTACGAAATTTGTGACCTGTTCCAGTGGGCTAACCGGGACGAGTTCTGGAAAGACAACATCCTGAGCCCTTCAAGTCTGCGCAAGCAGTGGGATCAGCTCACCACCAAACGGCTGCGCGCAACCGGAGCGGTAAAACCTTCCCGGGGCGGTATCGACCTGCATAACACCGACTGGATTGACGGGGTGCTGGAATGAAAAATCTTGCAGAGAGCATTCGCAGTTTTGACCGGGAACAGGCACGCCGTGTGGCGCACAACCTGCCTGAGCAGTACACCGAGCGTGAGCAAACTGAACAGGTAGCCAAGATTATCAACGGGCTGTTCGTACAGCTGGCCGCCGCTTTCCCTGCAAGCTTGTTTAATCGGAGCCAAGACGACGTTGACGAAATCCGCCGCCAGTGGGTGCTGGCATTCAATGAAAACGGGATCACCACTCTGGAGCAGGTTGAGGCCGGTATGCGCATGGTACGCCGTCAGGAGCGTCCGTTCCTGCCGTCGCCTGGCCAGTTCATCAAGTGGTGCAGGGAAGGGCGATGCGTGCTGGGGATCACCACTGCTGACGTGATGGCTGAATACTGGAAGTGGCGTAAGCTGGTGTTTCGGTACCCGAGCAGTGAGCAGTATCCGTGGCCTAAGCCGATTTACTACCACATTTGTCTCGAACTGAGGCGCCGCGGAACCGATGGCCAACTAAGCCATAAAGAACTCGAGCGTGAAGCCAGCGATATTCTGGATATGTGGGAAAAGCGCGTGCTGGCCGGTAAGCCGATTCCGCCTGTACGGCGGGCGTTGGCCGCGCCGGTATCGCCGAAGGGGCCGACACCGGCAGAGCTTTTGAAAGCTAAATATCAGCGGATGAAAGCCGATGGCAGGGCATAGTGAGGAAATGGTTCGTTATGAGCGAGGAGCGAACATTCTTTTTGAAATAGCCCTTCATGCTGGCATTATCCATCAAAACCCTAGCCATTTTTTCTAAAGGAATTCGCATGCTAAAGGTCATTGCCGAAGATTTTATCAAACCCGAATGCGTTGAAACCGTCCTCCCTTTATACCGTGAGCTCATTGCGACAACGAAACGAGAGCCTCTATGTATTGCTTATGATTTGTATCGAGATGAAAAGGATCCGGGGCATTTTATTTTCATTGAGGAATGGCCTGACCGGGCGGCACTCGATGCACATTGCGCCAGTGAGCATTTCACTCGGCTTGTTCCTTTGATTGATCAACACGCGCGTAAAGCAGCGCAGTACATACTAATGGATGGACAGGTGGATCCTGAGAGATAAGTTCAGCTTTTGGCACGAAACGGTCTTCTGACAGACGGAAGGTCCGGTGTGGGCAAACTCATTGAAGCTCAGTTGCTTTATCTCATCATCAGCCGTCTCCTGAAGCATTAGCTGTGTATATTTAAGAGATGCTCATTTTCCCATCTGTACCAGATCAATCTGAATCCAGCTTGATGCTGATCAAGATAGACCGTTTTATGTTCATGAAATAAATAATAATTCTTGATTGCTGGCAAAACATCAGGATAGTAGTGTTGATTATTAGACGATCGGTCAATATTATTTGTACATGACTTAATAACTGAACGGTAAACGCCAAAAAGACGAGGTGAAAGTGTTTAAATCTTTATTAATAAACAAAGCAGATGAACGCTATAGTGCGCAACTTGTTGAAATTGCTGAAAGTGAGCTGCCGCAGGGGGATGTTGAGGTAAATATTGAATATTCCTCCATCAACTACAAAGACGCGCTGGCCATTACGGGCCGTGGCCCAATCGTCCGGCACTTCCCAATGGTGCCAGGCATTGACTTTGCCGGTACGGTGTCCGCCAGTTCACATCCGGAATATCAGCCCGGAGATAAGGTTCTCCTGACAGGCTGGGGTGTAGGGGAAAAACACTGGGGTGGACTGTCTGAAAAAGCACGGGTAAAAGGAGACTGGCTGACGCCGCTGCCGGCTGGCTCAAACAGCAAACACGTAATGGCAATCGGAACAGCAGGTTTTACCGCGATGCTGTGTGTCGACGCGCTACTGAATCATGGTATTAAGCCTGAAGATGGTCAGGTACTAGTTACTGGTGCCAGTGGAGGTGTCGGGAGCATTGCGGCCATGATCCTGGCGTCGATGGATTACCGCGTGACCGCGTCTACTGGTCGACCTGAAGAAGCTGCCTGGCTTTATAAAACGGTCGGTGTAGAGGAGATTATTAATCGTTCCGAGCTTGCCTCCCCTGGAAAACCGTTACAAAAAGAACGCTGGGCTGCCGCCATTGATACAGTCGGTAGCCACACACTCTGCAATGCCTGCGCCGGGGTGCGGTATGGCAGTATTGTTGCAGCCTGCGGCATGGCTCAGGGGATGGAATTGATGGGCAATGTGGCTCCGTTTATTCTGCGTGCTGTCACGCTGAAAGGGATTGACAGTGTCATGTTCGCGAAAGAGAAAAGAACAGCGATCTGGCAACAAGCGGTACAGTATTTACCAGAGTCCAGACTGGATAGCCTTACCTCCATTTACCCGCTCAGTGACGCTATAAATGTGGCTGAAAAACTTCTGAGTGGAGGAATTCGTGGCCGGGCAGTAATTCAATGTAGCTAATGAGATGGAAGCCAGGCTCGGCCTGGGGGGGGATAATTACAATTAGGGGCCGCGGCCCCTTTTTTACTGTTTAACCGTCGTATCCTTAGAGGGTTGATAGCGTACTGACGTTTTGAAATAGCTCCAAAAATCGTACACAGGCTGGGTTGAACAATAAAGTTTGGCACGCATCACGGCACCCTCCCAACTGCTCCAGAAAATGGCCGCCAGTTGTGTATCGTTCATATCGGAACAGATATCGCCAGAGGATAACGCATCGGAAAGACAGGACGCCACAATTGCCTGCCAGCGTTCAAGTATATCCTGAAGCTGTTTAATAAAGGATAGTGGAAGCCCCGGGCTCTCCTGCATCATATTGCCAACCAGGCAGCCCCGGGTGAAATTGTACTTTTTAATGCCGTCGCAGGCATCGTTGATGAAATTTTCCAGACGTACCATTGGTGGGCTGGATGATCCATGAAGGTGTTTTTTGAGTTTGTGCACAAAGAAACTGTCATAGGCGTTCAGAACTGTCTGGGCATATTCCTCTTTGCTCTTAAAATAGTAATAAAATGAGCCTTTAGGGACACTGGCATTTTTGACAATGGCATCGACTCCCGTCGAAAGAAAACCATTCTGCGTGAGCAGTTCAAGTCCACTGCGGATCAGGTCATTACGGGTATCTGCATAGGTACTTTCTGTTTTTCGTGGCCTTCCTCGTCTGCGAATTTCGCCAGTCATGACTCGTCTCCTGCATTTCATTGACGGAAAAGAATAAGTTATTTTCAATGGGAGCTTCAATAAGTTTATCCCCGACGGGGATGAGGTGGTCTCATATACCTCTTGGGCAGGAGCAGTGCCTGCATAGTAGGCCGTTGAAGTAAACCTGCTAACCCAGTGCAATGACGAATTCGCTTTGTCCGCTTCTAGCGCAAAGCTGGCATCCCAGCCTATTTATGACTGTAAAAGCACCTTCACATGATTTAGCCGCTTCGGGTTATGACGAGGCGCTTGTGTGACATGCTGGAATACCAACTTCGATACTTGCTGAAAGCCTGATTGCCCAGGCTAAACGCCCCTTAGAAATTTTTATGGCGAAATAATCACATAAGTCTCCTCCACTGTGTGTTACAACCGAGTTACAAATCGCCACCACTGGCAGTAAAGAGGCATTTCATGAAACTACGTATCACAAGAGCAATCGGCCTCAGCAAGTTCTCTCCACGTTGGGTTAAGGTTATCTGTTTACGATTGACTAAAAACGATATTGAGCGCTCCCTCAACGCTCTGTTGGCCACAATTGATGAATCTGAACTCTCCTCTGAGCAAGTAAATGCATTAAGGGAATGCGTTGACAGAATTAACCTGGCAAGGGGGAAGGGGATGCAGGCTTAGATTTTTTTGAATAAGAATGATTACAAATACACTCCTCACATACATACATCTGAGAATCCGAAATCCAGCACTCCATCCTTTCTGTCTCTTTTTTTCGACACAAAAACATGTGTTTAGTCACATTTTTAATTAATAAAATTTAAATTAAATGTAGTGCGAATGGTTGAAAGCGAGACCTTCAAACATGTATTCGATTAAAATTGCGCAGTTTTTACGAATGGAAATCATTAAATAACAGGCGGTTGCGAATTATTTACTTGCTTTATGATTGTGCGTAGCTTATTTCAGAGATAATTCAACTTTTTATAGTGCGGTTTGAAACTTGCTGATAATGCAACGCGAATTATATTTATTCATGATTTCTTTCATTAAATCATTTTTTTACAAACCCCAACATATGCAGCAGAACGTCGAGAGGTTTTGATGAAATTGAACATGATAGTGAGGAGCCTTGCCTTGGCAGGTATTCTGGGCTCAGTTAGTTTGCCTCTTTTGGCTGCTGAGTCATCGAAAGACGCAACAGCACCTACGCAACAAGCTAACAATGCCTTATATAATCAACTTCCTTTCTCCGATAACACTGATTTCACCAATGCCCATAAAGGGTTTATCGCTCCACTTCCTCAGGAAGTCATCAAGGGGGAGCAAGGAAATGTAATCTGGAACCCGCAACAATATTCCTTTATTAAAGAAGGCGATAAAGCCCCCGACACAGTCAACCCCAGTTTATGGCGTCAATCACAGCTGATTAATATTAGCGGTCTCTTTGAGGTCACTGAAGGTGTTTATCAGATCCGAAATCTTGACCTGTCGAATATGACAATCATCGAAGGTAAAGAAGGCATCACCGTTGTTGACCCGCTGGTTTCGGCAGAAACGGCGAAGGTCGGGATGGATCTCTATTTTAAAAATCGCGGCAAGAAACCTGTTGTGGCCATTATTTATACCCATAGCCACGTTGACCACTATGGCGGTGTGCGCGGCGTGGTGGATGAAGCTGATGTTAAAGCCGGTAAAGTGAAGGTCTATGCGCCCGCCGGATTTATGGAAGCGGCCGTTGCCGAGAATATTATGGCGGGTAACGTAATGAGCCGCCGAGCCAGCTATATGTATGGCAACCTGCTTAAGCCAGATGCTAAAGGTCAGGTGGGGGCCGGTCTTGGGACCACCACCTCTGCAGGGACAGTGACGCTGATTGCTCCGACCAATATTATCGAGAAAGATGGCCAGAAAGAAGTTATCGACGGCCTGACCTACGACTTTATGCTCGCGCCGGGGTCTGAAGCGCCTTCAGAAATGCTCTGGTATATCGAAGAGAAAAAACTCATCGAATCAGCTGAGGACGTTACCCACACTTTGCACAACACCTACTCGCTGCGTGGAGCCAAAATCCGCGAGCCGCTGCCGTGGTCGAAATACATCAACCAGGCAATTGTGCGCTGGGGTGACAAAGCTGAAATCATCATGGCACAGCACCACTGGCCGACCTGGGGCAACGAAAACGTTGTCAAACTGCTGAAAAGTCAGCGTGACCTCTATCGCTATATCAACGACCAGACGCTGCGAATGGCGAATGAAGGGCTAACCCGTGATGAAATTGCGGCCAACTTCAAGCTTCCGGACTCACTGGCGCATACCTGGGCAAACCGCGGGTATTACGGTTCAGTCAGCCACGACGTAAAAGCTACCTATGTGCTGTATCTGGGCTGGTTCGACGGCAACCCGGCGACACTTGATGAGCTGCCACCTGAAGAAGGCGCGAAAAAATTCGTAGAGTATATGGGCGGCGCGGATGCAATCCTGAACAAGGCGAAAACCGACTTCGACCAGGGGAACTACCGCTGGGTGGCGCAGGTGGTGAGCAAAGTGGTCTTTGCCGATCCAAACAACCAGGCGGCACGCAACCTGGAAGCTGATGCGCTGGAACAGCTTGGCTATCAGGCTGAATCTGGTCCGTGGCGTAACTTCTACCTGACTGGTGCGCAGGAGTTGCGTAACGGCGTGGTGAAAGGTCCAACGCCGAATACCGCCAGCCCGGATACTGTTCGCGCCATGACGCCAGAGATGTTCTTCGACTACCTTGCCGTACACATCAACGGTCAAAAAGCAGGGGATGCCAAATCGGTGTTTAACATCGATCTGGGCAACGATGGTGGCAAGTACAAGCTCGAGCTGGAGAACGGGGTGCTGAACCACACAGCCAACGCCGAAGCTAAAGATGCCGACGCCACCATCACTCTTAACCGCGACACGCTTAACAAAATTATCCTGAAAGAGGTCACGCTCAAGCAGGCCCAGGACAGCGGTGATGTGAAAATTTCAGGTGATGGGGCGAAACTCGACGCTATGCTCGGGTATATGGATAAATTTGATTTCTGGTTCAATATCGTTACGCCTTAAAACTTTCCCCTGCGGGAGGTCTCTCTCGCAGGGGAATTTATTCCAGTAGTTAGCATTAGTCATGCTGCTATTTAACTGCTCGGTGAAAATTGCTCATTCACAAATCACAGGTAAATATGAACGGGATAAGGTTCGCTCTGCTGATATGTTTTCTCTTTTTCGCCGTCAGTTTAACTTTCGCTGCTGAGCCCCGTCAGGAACCGACGGAGCAGGATCGAGCACGCACGCTTTATATCTTCCACACTCCTATCGTCATGCTGCAGGCCAAGTTTGGTCAGACAACGCCGGAAGAACGAGTTTTACGCATCCACAATACTCTGCGTAATTTCACCCAGGCGGATGTCCGTGAGCCAATAAAAATTGTCCCCGTCACCCGTTATAACCAGCAGGGGAGACTGTTCTTAATGAATGGCAAGCCGCTAATGTTGCTGACGCAGGCAGACCTTGATGAGGGTGATGACCTGACTCTGGATCAAGCCGCGCAACGCGTGCTGGCGCGAATGGAGGCGCAACGCATCTCCCTTCACGATCAATACGATTCCGGTTGGCTTGCACTTTCCACATTGAAAACCACTGTGGGGTTGGCGGGTTATTTACTGCTTTCCTGGGTGGCGTGGCGCTCATGGCGCAGGGTCAAGAACTACTTTCGTCGTCGGATTGCAGAAAATCGTGGATGGATCCCCAAATCCTGGCGGCGTTTCATAGGGGCTGTTGAAGCTCGTTTATATGCCTTGCTGATGATTTTCTTGGGAATCATTGGTTTTTATGTCTGGCTTAGCTGGGCGTTTAGTCTTTTCCCGTGGACCCGGGTTTGGGCAACATCGTTGGGAGACTGGTCCCTGCGTGTTGTTCGTCAGATTTTCTTATCCATTGTCTCAGCTTTGCCGGGGTTGATGATTGTTTTGATAATTTTCATCATCACCGCTTTTATTCTTAAGTTATTGAAAATGACACTCAACCAGGTCGAGGTGGGACGCTTACAGTTCCCCGGTCTGCATCCTGAAACCGTCGGGGCGACCAGGAAACTCCTCTCGGTCGTGGTGTGGTTATTTGCTCTCTCAGCAGCCTATCCGTTTCTTCCTGGCGCAAATTCACTGGCCTTTAAGGGTATAAGTGTCTTCTTTGGTCTCATGCTGACGCTGGGGTCTGCTGGGGTGATGAATCACGCTATGAGTGGCCTGGTGCTGATTTACTCACGCGCCTTGCGCAAAGGAGATGTTATTCGTGTTGCGGATAACGAAGGAAAGGTGAGTGAAATTGGCATGCTCGCAACAAAAATTATAACTCGCGAAAACTATGTAGTGACAGTACCTAATGCTGTCGTAGTGAGTGGCAAGATAACGAACCTCAGTGCCCAAAATAATGACGGCAGTGTCAACTTAACCGTAAGCGTCACCATCGGGTACGACACCCCATGGCGGCAGGTTCATGCCATGCTTGAATTGGCAGCCAAGCGAACAGAATTCGTGGATCTTACGACCGCGCCGCTGGTGCGCCAGTTGGCTCTGATGGACTGGTATATAGCCTATGAGCTTCAGGTCAGGCTAAAAAACGATGTGTCACTGGCCATCGCGCGAAACGCATTGTTCAGTAATATCCAGGATGTATTCAACGAATTCAATGTGCAGATCATGTCGCCCAACTTTGTCATGCAGCCTGAAGGAAGCGTCGTGGTCGCAAAAGATAACTGGTATCCCGCCCCCGCTGTTGCACCAGAACGCGACAAATAATACTGACCATTAAAGACAGGCAGATGGCATATGAAAAAATCGACGTTATTTTCTCTACTTGCTTTTCTTTCTCCAGCGACACAGGCCAGCGCACTCTATTTTTACGAAATTGGGACTGAAGATACTGCGCTTGCAGGTGCTGGCCAAGCTGCGCGCGCGCAGGACGCCTCTACCATAGTGACTAACCCGGCAGGAATGACGCGGCTACCTGATCATATGTTTACAGGCGGATTACAGGCAATGGATGGAGATATTTCCTATCACCTTGATGATGATAGTGGACGTAAAAATCCTGGCGATATCATGCGGTTTTTTCCAAATGCTAGCGCCTTTTATACACAGAAACTCAATGATGCACTGTATGCCGGGCTAGGGTTATATGGCAATTACGGGCTGGGGATTGATTTTGGTAACTGGGCTGGCGACCGTCTCATAAAAAAGAGCACCATGGTTGCAATGACTTTAAGTCCGTCTTTAGCCTATAAATTAAGCGAACGAGTATCAGTTGGTGGTTCAGTCAATGTCAATTACGGATTCCTTTCTCTCACACGTAATGTCGACAATGAAGATGAAAAGCAGAATGATCATGACTGGGCGCTGAGTTATCGTCTGGGCTTATTAATGGAGCTCACCGATAAAACTCGGGCGGGAATCTCCTGGACTAGCAAAACAGACTATGACTTTAATATAGATGCTAAAGCTCGCTTCCCAAACTTACCCAACGTTGAATATGAAATTCCTGTTTTAGCGCAGGTCAGGGCACCTCAGCAGATAATGTTGAGTCTGGTGCATGATTTCAATAAGACATGGTCAATTATGGGTGACCTTGGATGGCAGGACTGGAGTCAGTTTGGCAGTCCGCAGGTTTCTGTCGCCGGGCAAGATGCAAATCGGAAAAACCGTCTCAAAGATTCCTGGCATACCGCGCTGGGGTTACAGTATCGCCCTACCGAATTATGGCGCATTAACGCCGGTGTGGCTTTTGACAGCACAGTCTATAAATCCCAGAATGACGTGGCACTTTCCTTACCTACAGGTGATGAATGGCGATTTGCAACAGGTGCGCAATATCAAATTACACCACAAAGTAATATTGGTTTTGCAGTATCATACCTAAATATGCAGTCTTCTCGGGTCCAGTCACCGGAGCAATTCAAAGGTAGCTATGATAATCCTTATCTTTGGTTTGCCAGCCTGAACTACAGTTATCAATTTTAAATACTCGCCTCGAAAAGTTTTGATTAGGTCTGCCACCGGTTAGTGCAGGCCTTTTTTCTATTAAAATCGTGGCGATTAGATTAGGGAACTAACTCGGTAGCTCGTAAGTTTAACGTATTGTAATAGCTGTTACTTAGTGTCCAGCTAGCCGCTTTAGCCAGCTCTTCTGCATAGCGTGCTCCTAAAACGTTGCAAAATCCGCAACATAAGTTTATAAATGTACTGTACATGCATACAGTAATTCATTGCGGAGGGAAAAATGAAAATCGAGTTAACCATTGATCGCATGAAGAAACTTCCTGATGGAGCTATACCTGCACTCGAGTCTGAACTGCTCAAAAGGCTCAGCAAGCAGTTTGATAATTGTCAGCTAACGATCAAGCGTGCCAGCAATGATGGGCTGACTGTTTTCGGAGGCGACAAAAAAGAGATCGAACATATCGTGCAGGAGACCTGGGAAAGCGCGGACGAGTGGTTTTATTAATCGCTTGAATTTCACTGGAGCAGTTTCAAAGAGTATCGCTGTTTGCGTTCCCCTGGCTGTTCCCGATTACTGTTTACCGCGTCAATTAGTCGCTATGGGGGAAATAGTGTGTAGTGCAGATGCCTTTAATGCAGATGATCAATGGTACGACGTGGTCAGAAGGGCCGATAAAGCAGTTATCTATAGCTTCCCGGCTGAGGGCAGATATCTGGTTTATCGAGTAAATGGAATAGTTTCGTTACGACCGTTACTTGAAGAGGAAGAAATATTCACTCTCAACGGGTTCATGCAATTTGCAAAACGACTGGGGTACCGAGTTACACCACCGTCTGATATTATTCTTTCATAGGCCTGAACACCCTATACCTGATGCGCCACGGAGAGAACCATGGCGCTAGAATTACAACTTATCAAACACCACTCAGGAATACTGATCCCGGCTACGCCCGAGACCAGCGATATCCTGCAATCAAATACTCGGCTCGGCGATGTTCTTGTTGCCGAGTTCAGGCGGGTACGTAACCCGGCGTTCCATCGGCGCTTTTTCGCGCTTCTCAATCTCGGTTTTGAATACTGGGAACCAACCGGCGGGGCTATCTCTAGCAACGAGCGGAAGCTGATTACCGGCTACGCCAAGTACCTGGCTTCATATGGCGGGAACGAGGGGGCTCTGATCGATGCTGCCGAACAGTACCTGGAACAGGTTGCTTATCGGCGTGTCACGAATGGCATTAGCCTGTGCAAATCCTTCGATGCTTACCGCTCATGGGTGATCGTTGAGGCAGGGCACTTTGATGCCATTCAGCTACCTGACGGAACACTAAAAAAACATCCTCGTAGCATCTCATTCGCCAACATGGACGAGTTCGAGTTCCAGCAGCTCTATAAAGCTGCGCTCGATGTACTTTGGCGCTGGGTCCTGTCCAGTTCATTCCGCAGCCGTGACGAGGCCGAAAACGTCGCCGCGCAGCTGCTTGGCTTTGCGGGGTGATGGAATGAAGTATTCCTGGTTCCACCACACCGATTGCAGCACCGAACAGGCCGACGAATTGGTTAAGCGATACAAAGCGCGCAGCGTGCGAGTAGAGCGCAGCCTTAATCAGGATTACGTGACCTGGACTGTCAGTGCGTTCCTTCCGACATCTAACACACCAGCGCGCCCGAACAGTCGCTGGCGAAACCGGATGTGGGGGTGAACGTGAAGACATATCAAATCACTTTGCCCTGGCCGCCGAGCAATAACCGGTATTACCGGCACAACCGCGGGCGCACTCACATTAGCGCTGATGGCGTAGCGTATCGCTATGCGGTCGCCAGTGTCATTCGAAGCGCCCGGCTTAATATCCGCACGGCCGCACCACTAAAAATCCGAATTGAATGTCACATGCCCGACTGCCGGCGCCGTGATCTGGATAACCTGCAGAAGGCAGCTTTTGACGCTTTAACCAAGGCGGAATTCTGGCTGGATGACTGCCAGGTAGTCGACTATCGCGTTGTGAAAATGCCTGTCGTTAAGGGCGGGAAATTAGAACTCACCATTACCGAGTTGGAGACCGCATGAATCTTGAAAACACCCTCAAATATCACTTCGCCAAATCGACAATGATTAGCGACTCTCCGCGCGCTACGGCGTCAGACTCATTAACCGGAACGGATATCATGGCTGCTATGGGCATGACGCAGGAGCGGGCAGCCTTGGGTTACAGCGCCTTTCTCGGGAAGATGGGTATCAGCAATAATGACCGGGAGAGGGCGATCGAACTGCTGGCCCAGTACGCGTTGACTAAGTGCGATCGGGTTGCGGCATTACGAAAGCTTGATGCAGTGGTTAAACCACTGGTAATGCACCAACTGGCCACCTTCGCGTTCGAGGACTATTCCCGCAGCGCCGCCAGTGTGAAGCAGTGCGATGGCTGCAATGGGGAAGGGTTTATTGACGCTGAGGTTTTCAGCATGAAGTCCCACACTCCGGCAAAAGAGAAGAAATTCGTGAAGATGTCGCTGAGTATGGGTGTCGAAAATATTCGACCTTCTGAGTATGAGGTACGGAGGCAGGTCAGGGAGGTAGCACGCGTTCTCTGCCCTCAGTGTAAGGGGAAGAAGGTTGTTAGTTGTGCCTGTAGAGATTGTCATGGCCGCGGGAGAGCTGTTAATCAGGCTCTTACAGAGCAGCAGGGCGTTCCGGTACTGGCTGATTGCAAGCGCTGCAGTGGGCGGGGGTTTGAGCGAATTCCATCAACGGAGGCTTACGCAGCTTTAAGGGAGATAACGGATGCAATCAGCCTCGATACATGGAAGAAATCTGTTAAGCCATTCTACGATCAGCTCATCACCAGGTTTGACATCGAAGAGGCCTGGGCTGATGCGCAGCTGAAGCAGATAACAAAATAGGGCGTGAATTTATCGTGAACTATTTACTTTTCCCGAATCTGTGGTAATTTTGCTCCAACGATGGGTTATTGCCTTCGTTTAAAGCCCTGCGGTTAACTCCGTGGGGCTTTTTGCTTAATAGCGACTTAAGAATATCTAAAACCATTCACCCCTGCGGTGACTTATAATTTCCCCAACAACGCAGGAGGGAATATGGAAGAAGGTTTCTACTGGATTCAGCACAACGGCAGGATTCAGGTTGCTTACTTCAGCAATGGCGTTACTGAAGACCTTGAGACGGGACTTACTTTTAATGGTATTTGGCATCTGACACAGGGTGACGACATCTGCGACAACGGAGAAGCTGAGGTGATTGAAGGCCCTCTCCCTCTACCATTTAGATGAATATATTCATCTGATTATGTGGCAGATTCTTCATACTGCACATATGCTTCTTAAGCATCCTGCGGAATGGATGTTTCTGAAAGCGTTTTTGTGGTGGATCCCCCTAAGCGGAGGGGCGGTTCAGCAGGACATTTCTCCAGAGTGTCCAACCAGCGCGCGGAAATGAATGCTGTGATCATTTCCACCGGGAGGCACCCGGCACCACTCCCTCAGTTATTGCCAACTTAGCTATTTATGCCTGCTTGTCCGAGCAGGTTTTTTTTTATTTCTCCCTTGTGTTTTGTAAGAGACCTCAGAGCTAAGAAAGGGTGTTAAACCTCAGTACGTGTTTTAGCAAAACGATCCTCGAAACATTACAAACTCGTCTGAGACAAAAAAGCGCGGAGAACGACATCACTCCTCTCCGCAATAATAATTCCATCTTCTGCCCGATTGTCTTTCTTTTATCCACAAAAGCTAAAGTCATGACTTAATGTAAATAATAACATCTTTAAACTATGTGGGCAGTTAATTATTTTTTTGTTTAAATGACTCTCCTTAAGGATTGTTTAATCTATTGCTTTCCTAAGGGAGAAAGAAGCGCCGAAGAGTATCAATCATCATCAGGCTGCCGTATGGCAGCCTTTTTTATTTTTATCAACAGCACCCGCACTTAGCGAGGTGAGAGACCATGAAAATGAATGATTCAGGGAACATCTTCACGCAGTTCTTCGCGTGGGTAGCAGCTCTGGCGTCAGCCATTGGATTTACCACTCAGGATCTGGTGTTCATGTTCTTTGGCGCTGCTGGTCTGCTTATCTCGCTAGCCTCGTACATTAACGGGCGGGTAGATGCAAACCGCAGGCGTAGAGAGGATGAGAAGCGAACAAAAATGGTCAATGACTACCTGAAAGGCGTTGGTGATAAACCCCTCCACGAGCGTCCCGCTGCTGCAAGCGTGGTCGTTGAGGCATTACAAAAGGAAGGTGAGTGATGGGATCCAGAGCAAAGTTGAGTACCGCAGTTCTAGGGCTGATACTGGCTGGTGCTCCTGCATCCGTAATCCTTGACCAGTTTCTGAATGAGAAAGAGGGTAACAGCCTCACGGCCTACAAAGATGGCGGCGGTATCTGGACTATTTGCCGCGGCGCAACGATGGTTGATGGTAAACCGGTTGTGCAGGGCATGAAATTGACTCAGGCTAAATGCAATCAGGTGAACGCCATCGAACGCAATAGGGTTCTGGCGTGGGTTGACCGCAATATTACGGTACCGCTTACCGAACCTCAGAAAGTTGGGATCGCTTCTTTCTGCCCGTACAACATCGGGCCGGGTAAGTGCTTCCCGTCCACGTTCTATAAGCGCATCAATGCCGGTGACCGCCACGGGGCATGCGAGGCAATTCGCTGGTGGATTAGAGACGGTGGCCGCGACTGCCGCCTGACTAAAGGCCAGAAGAACGGCTGCTACGGTCAGGTAGAACGGCGAGACCAGGAAAGTGCGCTGGCGTGCTGGGGGATCGACCAGTGAAAATTGATCCGGGTCTTATCGGCGTTTTCATTATTGCTGGCCTTTCGGTTGCCCTCGTTAAGAGCTGCTCGGAGGCCAGTAATCTTCAAAGCGAAAACGACGTTCTGCGAAGTGACAATTCTCTGCAGGGGCAGGTGATCGCTACCCAGGCATTCAACTTCAATCGATTCAATCAGGTTGCAGAACATGCCAATAGGCTTAACTCCCTGATTGATACAAGCACCGAAGAAACCGTAATCGAATACCGGGAGATTCTCCGCCGTGAAAAAACCTGTGATCTGCCTGTTCCTGCTGACATCGCTGGTGGGTTGCTCAAATACGCGCACCGTTTACGTGCCAGCGCCTTGCGCACCGATACCTACAGACCTGACACAGCCGATGATCGTTCCGCTGCCGCCAGATCAATGACGTACTGTCAGGCAGTCTTGTGGATTAAGCCGCTACTGGCCGTAATTGAGAAGGGCAACAATAATTTCGCTGGCATAAGGCAGATCGAGCAGGAAAGAAAGAACTAGGGATATGGCTCATCCTTGAGCACACGGGTATTTCTGAACGACGGCTTTACCTGACATAGCAAAGCCTCCTTTAAATTTTAGAAAACACATGAGATTTAACAACTAGAAGTGGCAAATCAAAAAAAGCCCTCATCAGGAGGGCAACCGGAGTCTCAGTTTTACTTGCTCTTTTTATCGATGTTTCCCTGGAGTTGGCATTCTCCACATCAGAGTCCTGAACAGTTTGGCAGTCAGGCATTAATCAACAAGCATAAGCGCTAGTGATTAAGATAATCCTTACCTGATCATTTGGGCCGGGCAGTAGCTTAAAATGCTCTGATTATCCATAGGGCTGACATAGCCACTGCAAAGGTATAGAGTTGATGTGTCTTTATGGAATGAGGATTAACATGAAAGGTAAAGTGATTATCGCTGCTATGGCTTTGGTTTCGTTCAGTGCTCTTGCCTACGAGGGGCAGTATCTTTCTGACTTCGCCAGTGCAAAAAGCACGTCTAAAAGCTACTCCCAGCTGATTAGTAAAAACAAACTACCTGCATGGGTAAAAAGTGGTGGCACGAGCACGCCATCAACCGAAGTAACAGTTGCGGGCAAAAAGTATATTGCGCTGTCAGGATGTAAACCACACAGCTGTCCAGAACAGAATATTGCTGTTCTCTACTCACCTGATAACGGTGATATCCATGGTGTGTTTTCTGATTTCAATGCAGAAAAGAATCGTGAGATATTGACTTGGTTAAACGTGGATCCGATTGATTCTGATTCGATGAAAAATGCGCTTTTCAATCGGCTGTACGGCAATTAAATAACCCATGCTTCAAACTGTAACCCACCAGTTTGAAGCTTCAATACACGACTCAATCGCCTCACAGTGTGTAGGTCGCTCACATCGCACCCTCATTCCGCTTAACTTTAGCAATGAATTCTTCTGTGATTGATAGACCCGCTATGATTTCCGAATTTAAGACGGAAGCACCAAATTGGCTTACAAGGTCCAGAAGAGTTTCATATGTCTGGATGAGCTCCATTAGATCGGAAATGACTATTTGGTCATGCTCAGTGTGCAGATGAGTCCGTGCAGAGGCTTGATGCACTATCCACTCGAGATTGGCCTTGATTTTCTGTACGTCATCGTAGTTATACATATTTCATGAGCTTAAATCCTCATTTCAAGATTTATTTGAGAAAAATACTTCGTTGCTTCAAATAATGAAGCTGTGAGTGACGTCTAAAATTCATTCAATTTAGAGGTAACAATGGCTAAGCCGGACTGGGGCGAGCTGCAGAAGCGGTTCCTGTCTGATCACGCTGCTACTGGCATATCCCCTAAGGAATGGTGCGAGACACATAATCTTAATTATGTAACTGCTCGCCGCTATATCAAGAAAGCTACTGCGCAAAATACAAAAATTTACGCGCGAAAGATAGCACGCACTGCGCAGAAAGATAAATGCGCAGAAGAGCTGGTGGACACAATGCTAAGCGCGAAGGTAAAGCGCTTTATTGCTGAATACCTGAAGGACAATAACGCCACGGCCGCCGCTGCGCGTGCTGGTTATAGTGACCCAAACTACGGTCGTCAGCTCATAGCGAATCCTAACGTTGCGCAGGCTATTGCGCAGCAGCAAAAAGCGTCCATTGCACGCACGCTTGGCAGTGCCGATGAAGTCCTCGCGCAGATGTGGCAGCTCGCCACCTTCGATGCAAACCAGCTTTCGCAGTATCGCCGCGGCGCTTGTCGTTATTGCTGGGGCTTTGGCCATCACTACCAGTGGCGGGATGCCGTGGAGTTTAAAGAGAAGCAGCTGGAAGCTAAAGAACGCGACAAGCGTGAGCCAGTTGATGTGGGCGGCTATGGATATGACCACACTCGTGAGCCTAACCCTGTCTGCCCGCGCTGCAATGGTGACGGAATAGGCCAGCCTTACTTCGCTGACACCAGGAAGCTCTCCCCTGACGCTGCTCTGGCTTATTCCGGCGTCAAGCTGGGAAAGAATGGTGTCGAGATAACGGCAATCAGCCGCGAACGCATGTACGAAGCGGTAATGAAACGCCTGGGCCTGGCCGATAGCGAATTCGCGCAGCGCCTGCAGGAGATTGAAATCGAACGCCGGCAGCTGGAGGTCGAGAAACTCCGTAAAGAGCTGGCCGGTGATGGTGAGGACGATGAACCAACCCCAGTGCAGATCAATATCAACGTAGTGGACGCGAGGGTGGAAGATGGGGATCAGCCCGACACTTAACATTCCTCAGGCGCGCTTCCTCGCGATGCAGCACAAATTCAAAGCCTATGTTGCCGGGTTCGGTTCCGGTAAGACGTGGGTGGGTTGTGGCGGCATCTGTAAAGGGATGTGGGAGCACCCTAAAATCAACCAGGGTTATTTCGCGCCGACGTACCCGCAGATTCGTGACATCTTCTACCCGACGATTGAAGAGGTGGCCTTTGACTGGGGCTTAAACGTCAAAATCAACGAGGGGAACAAAGAGGTTCACTTCTACGAGGGGCGGCGCTACCGCGGGACAACCATCTGCCGCTCGATGGAGAAGCCCGGCTCGATAGTCGGTTTCAAAATCGGTAATGCGATGGTGGATGAGCTAGACGTCATGGCGGCTGCCAAAGCGCAGCAGGCCTGGCGAAAAATCATCGCCCGTATGCGTTATAACGTTGATGGGTTACGTAACGGCATTGATGTTACGACCACACCGGAAGGTTTCAAATTCGTCTATCAGCAGTTCGTGAAGGCGGTACGGGAAAAGCCCCAACTGGCGGCCCTGTATGGACTGATTCAGGCCAGCACGTTCGACAATGCGAAGAATCTACCGCCTGATTACATCCCATCGCTTCTGAGTACTTACCCTGACGAACTGATTCAGGCATACCTGCGAGGGAAGTTCACCAACCTCAACAGCGGGACCATTTACCACACGTTTAACCGTAAGCTGAATAACTGTTCTGATGAGGTTCAGGATGGGGATCCGCTGTTTATCGGCATGGACTTCAACGTGGGGAAAATGGCCGCGATTGTTCACGTAAAGCGTAATGGCCTGCCGCGTGCGGTACGTGAACTGGTGAAGGTTTACGATACTCCGGCGATGATCAAGCGCATTCAAGAAGAGTTCTGGCGATATGAGGATGGTCGTTATGTAAAGAACCGGGAGATTTACATCTATCCGGATGCTTCTGGCGACTCCCGCAAGTCCCAGAACGCCAGCAAGACCGATATTGCCCAGCTCAACGATGCTGGATTTAGCGTCATTGTTGATGATGCCAACCCGCCGGTTAAAGACCGCATCAACTCGATGAATGCCATGTTCTGCAACGCCAACGGCGAACGCCGCTATCTGGTGAACGTTCAGAACTGCCCGGTTTACACCGAAAGCCTCGAGCAGCAAATCTGGGCGGCAAATGGCGAACCGGATAAATCAGCAGATAACGATCACCCCAATGATGCTGGTGGATACTTCATCGTGAAGGATTACCCGATCGTGAAACCGGCATACTCAATCACCATGGACATCACTTTCTGATATGGCAAACCACGACATCACCTGGGTGCGACCAGAACACCGGGCGGCTTCTGCTGCCTGGAGGAAATACAGGGACTTCTGCAAAGGAGCTGAGGCTGTAAAGGCAGCGGGTAATAAATATCTGCCGTATCTCGACCCAACCGATAAATCCACGCGTAACCGCAAACGCAACGAAGACTATCTGAGTCGCGCGGTGTTCTATGCCATTGCCGGCAATACGAAGATCGGCATGCTTGGGATGGCTTATCGCAAGGACCCCACGTTTAACGGTCCTGAAAAGCTGAAATACCTGCTGGACAATGCTGACGGGGCCGGCACCAGCATCTATCAGCAGTCGCAGTTGGTGGCCGAGAACGTGTTGGAAGTTGCGCGAGAGGGGCTTTATGTCGATTACGCAGAAGCCTCCGATGAGGCGATCATCCTCCGCTATCCGGCAGAGAACATCACTAACTGGCGAACAAAGCGTATCAATGGGCGCGATCAACTGGTGCTGGTGGTCCTTCGTGAATGCGTAGAAGAGCCGGATGGTTACGCTTACAAGGATGAAATCCAGTACCGAGAGCTGGCGCTGGAAGAAGGGCGGTTCATCTGTCGGGTATGGCGCCGGGCTGGTGGCACTGCAAGCGGAACCTACACCGTTGACAGTGAGTACCACCCTAAGCCGAAAGGAAAGGACTACTGGGATGAAATCCCGTTCACATTCGTCGGGGCCCAGAACAACGATCCTACCATTGATGATTCACCGCTGGCTGCGCTGGTGGAGATAAACCACGGTCATTACCGAAACAGCGCTGACTATGAGGACAGCGTTTGGTTCTGTGGCCAGGTGCAGCCCTACATGACTGGGCTCGATACCGGCTGGCGCGATCACCTCGAGAAGAAGGGCGTGAAAATTGGTTCCCGATCACCGCTTTTGCTTCCCAAGGAGGGCTCGTTTGGTTATGCCCAGGCACAGCCGAACATGCTGGCTAAAGAGGCCATGGACAGCAAACGCGATTACATGGTGCAGCTGGGCGCCCGACTGATTGAGCAGAACGCCACGGCGAAGACGGCAACCCAGGCGAGCGGTGAGCAAACATCCTCAACGTCGGTGCTCGGTATCTGCGTCTCGAACGTTTCCGAGGCCTATACGCTGGCACTTGGCTGGTGCGCGAAATACCTCGGCATCAAGGGAGAAACGACGAGTTACACCATCAATCAGGAATTCATAGCGAAGGTTGCCGAGTCTGGCATGGTGACGGCAATCGTCAACGCTTGGCAGTCCGGTGCGCTGCGCGATAGCGATATGATTCGCTCGCTGCAGAAGCTCGATCTCATTGACCCGGCAGACAGCCCGGACGAGGTTATTGATGCGCTTCGCAATCAGGCACCAACGTTGACGGGAGGCTGATATGCCCACCATTAACGAAAGCCTGCGTGATGAATCTATCGCGCATTCCGTTTGGTTAAGCCGCTACGCCACTGGAGTGGCAAACCGGATGGTGAAGTTGCTCAGCGAGACGGACGCAGAACTGTCGGCACGCCTGCTGGATGCGCTGGACAGATTGCCGCCGGAGAGCTTCACAGTTAATCGCCTGCAGAGTTTACTGGGCAGCGTGCGCGATCTTAACCATCAGGCCGTAGCCACCATGCAGGCAGGGCTCGAGAGTGAGCTGGTGGCGCTGGCAAAGAACGAAGCCAGTTATCAGCTGAACCTGTTCGATTCCCTTCTGCCATCACAGGTCCTGTCTCACTATCCGTTGCAGGGCATCACCGCCGATATGGTGTATGCCGCGGCGATGGCGCAACCCTTTCAGGGGCGGCTGCTGAGTGAGTGGGCGGAGAATCTGGAATCGGACAGGCTGGCGCGTATCGTGAACGCCGTCCGCAGGGGGTATCTTGCTGGCGACACGGTAGAAACTATCGCGTGCAAT
The DNA here is from genome assembly GCF_002952735.2 of Enterobacter sp. SGAir0187. Lineage (NCBI taxonomy): Bacteria > Pseudomonadati > Pseudomonadota > Gammaproteobacteria > Enterobacterales > Enterobacteriaceae > Enterobacter > Enterobacter sp. SGAir0187. Next base: position 4,787,971 of record NZ_CP025034.2, read on the forward strand.
GTTCGTGGCCACGCCAACAAAGACTATCGCGACGGGGCGCTGCAGATGAGCAGGGCAAACGCCGCCAGCATCGCTAAAACAGCTGTGAATCATCTGGCTGCCACAGCGCGCAACAGCTTCACCAGTGCCAACAGCGATATCGTGAAAGGCAAACAGTGGCTGTCTACGCTGGACAATAAAACCAGCCACGACTGCATTATTCGTGACCTGCTGCGTTACACCCTGGATAACAAACCGGTCGGGCATAAGGTGCCTTACCTGCAGGGACCCGGGAAGATTCATTTCTGCTGCCGTTCTACTGAAACTCTGATTCTCAAGTCTTGGCGCGAACTCGGCATTGATATTGATGAGATGGACGAGGGCACTCGTGCCAGCATGGATGGCCAGGTGCCAGCTAAAACCTCGTATCTGGAATGGCTCGCGCGCCAGTCGGCACAACGCCAGGATCAGGTTCTGGGTGCCGAGCGTGGACGTCTGTTCCGCGCGGGTGAAATCGACCTGGCTGATATGTTCACTGACAAAGGCGAGTGGATCAGCCTGGAACGGCTGAAGCAGTTCTCAGGCACAGACAACTAACAATCACATCTTACTCCACGCCCTGGCATCCGCCGGGGCTTTTTTATGGGCGAGGCCCGGCAAAATCCCGAGGGGAAATTATGTTAATTCGAAACATGCTTCTGAAATATTACGCACCTGAAAGCGGCGGCGAGGGCAGCGGTGGCGGTGGTATCGAAATCACCCCAGAAATCCAGAAGCTGATTGATGAGCGTGTGACCAGCGAAGTCACGGGCCTGAAATCGAAAAACTCTGAGCTGCTGGGTACCATCAAGCAGCAAAAAGAAACCTTGTCACGCTTCGATGGTATCGATCCTGATGCTGTGCGCGGCATTCTCCAGCGTTTTTCCGACGACGAAGAGGCAAAGCTGATTGCCGCCGGAAAAATCGATGAGGTGCTCGATAAGCGCACCGAGCGTCTGCGTGCTGACGTTGATAAGCAGATTAAAGCCGCAAATGAACGCGCGGACAAAGCCGAAGCGTTCTCCAACAAATTCCGGGATCGAGTTCTGGGCGATGCAATCCGTGCAGCAGCCTCAAAAGCTGGCGCGCTGCCGGAAGCATCCGACGATCTGATTCTGCGTGCCAAAGGCACATTCCAGCTCAACGACGAAGGCGAGGCCGTAGCAGTTGATGCAAATGGCGATGTTCTGTTCGGTAAAGACGGCAAAACCCCACTAAGCCCGCTTGAGTGGGCGGAGTCTCTTAAGGAGACGGCTCCGCATCTGTTCCCACGCGCAGAAGGCACCGGCGCGGGCGGACACAAACCAAACGGCGTTGGCAGCCTGAAACGTTCCGAAATGAGCGCCAGCGACAAAGCGGACTACATCCGCAAGCATGGCCAGCAGACCTTCCTCAAACTTCCGAAATAAGGGATTAACCCATGTCTACCACTGTTAATAGTGACCTGATCATTTATGACGATCTGGCGCAGACCGCTTTCCTCGAGCGTCGCCAGGACAACCTGGCAATTTTCAACGCGTCCTCCAACGGCGCGATCCTGCTGGATAACGAACTGATTGAAGGCGACTTCCGCAAGCGTGCCTTCTACAAAGTGGGCGGCTCAATCGAATCGCGTGACGTTAACTCCACCGAAAAGGTGACGGGTAAGAAGATTGGCGCCGGTGAAGCCGTATCGGTCAAAGCGCCGTGGAAATACGGTCCATACGAAACTACCGAAGAAGCGTTTAAACGGCGCGGCCGCTCGGTTGACGAGTTCTCCGAAGTGATCGGCACTGATGTGGCTGACGCGACGCTGGAAGGCTACGTGAAATACGGCCTGAAGGCGCTTACGGCAGCTATCGGCGCCAACGCGGATATGGTGGTTACCGCCGATATCGAAACAGATGGTAAGAAGACTCTAACGCGCGGCCTGCGTAAGTACGGCGACAAGTTCAACCGTGTCGTGCTCTTCGTTATGCACTCCGCTACTTACTTCGACATCGTGGATGAGGCGATCGCCAACAAAATCTACGAAGAAGCTGGCGTGGTAGTTTACGGCGGGCAGCCGGGTACGTTGGGTAAACCTGTGCTTGTGACCGACACCATGGACGCTGATGCGATCCTTGGGCTGGTAGCCGGAGCGGTTACCGTCACCGAGTCGCAGGCGCCGGGGTTCCGTTCCTACGACATCAACGATCAGGAAAACCTGGCGATCGGCTACCGTGCTGAAGGCGTTGTTAATGTCGATTTGCTGGGTTACAGCTGGGATACCTCCAAAGGCGACAACCCGGACCTGACCAAAATCGGCACTGCAGGTAACTGGAAGAAGCACTTCACCAGCAACAAATCGACGGCTGGTGTACTAATTAAACTGGGATCCGCAGCGGGGGAGTAACGCTGTCAGTGGATAAAACCTCCGCAACCGCTGACAGCACCGATGCGGTCACCATTTCCCTGAAGTACACGCTAAACGGCGCAGGTGTTTCCGGCAAAACCGTTGCCTGGAATTCAACCGGCGGCACGCTCAGCACTGCCAGTTCTCAAACCGGCTCTGCTGGTGGGGCCACGGTCAAACTTACCTCTGATACAGCAGGTACTTTAACAGTCACTGGTACTGTTGATGGTGTTGCTAAATCGAGTGAGGAAATCACCTTCATCGCACCTGCTGCAGGCTAACCGATGGGGCGTAAGCCCCATTCAACGGATGCTCAGATGATTATTACTGATATCACCGCCGCTGACGTTAACAGTTACGCCAGCGAAGATGAACTGGCGTCATTTGCCACGCTGAGAGGAGTTGAGGTGCCTGAAAAGCTCACACCATTACTGATTAAGGCGATGGACTACCTGGAAGGTCTTGATTGGGTAGGTTCCAAAGCAGACCCTCGACAGCCGCTGGCCTGGCCACGCGCAAATGTCATTCTGGATGGACACGACTTCCCACCCGACCAGGTGCCGCGGCAGGTTATCACCGCACAATGCATGCTGGCTATCGAGGCGATTGATGGCGATTTGCTTTCAAGCGTTCGTGAGGCCGCGGTTAAAACCGAACGTGTCGAAGGCGCCGTAACCATGACTTATGCGGTTGCCGACGGTGAGGTGTTTACGCCAACTTACCCGGCGGTAATGGCTATTCTCGGCAACCTGGCTGGTGGGCGTGGATATGCAATCAATACTTTCGCGGAGCGCGCGTAATGGCCATCAACTATCAGCGAATGCAGGCGACAACGACTCGTATGCTCAAGCAGAACGGCATTGCATACAACGTCACGCGTAAGGGCACGTTAATCGTCATCGGTGGTGTGGAGCATCGTTCCGAGGATATCCAATTCACCGCCACAGGAGTGAAGACGGATTACGCGCCAGGCGAAATTGATGGAACCGTCATTGAAAACGGTGATGTACGGATTGTCTTCAGTGCTGAGAAGGACATTAAAACCGGCGATCTGATCGACGTGGACGGCGTAAGCCACCGCGTAGTTAAACCAAACCCCGTGAAACCGGGCGCTGTGGTGCTCTGCTACAAAGCTCAGTTGAGGGCATAACATGGACGATAATAAGGCGTTCACGGCTGCCATCACCGCGTTCGTGGACAAAGCCAAAGCGAATCAGGAAGCGGTCGTACGTGCTGTCGGCATTCGGATCCTTAATCAACTGGTGATTATGTCACCTGTCGGCAACCCCGAACTCTGGGGCATCAACCAGACGGCAGCCTCTTACAATCAGGCGGTATACGACCATAACGAAGCGCAAAAATCGAACCCTAATAATCTGACTAAAACCGGGCGACTTAAGAAGAAGGCTCGACTGGTGGATGGGATGGATATCAAAGCGCCGCCCGGATATACCGGTGGACGGTTTCGGGGCAACTGGCAGGTGTCTTTTGATGCACCGACCACAGATGAAACGGGACGTGTCGATAAAACCGGAAATCTGACAAAAGCCGCAGGAAATTACACGCTGTCGCTGTTCAAAGTCGGGATGAAGGCTATTTATTTCTGCAACAACGTCCCTTACGCGTATCGACTGGAGATGGGGCACTCTTCCCAGGCTCCGGGAGGGATGGTACGCATTACTGCTGCTGAGTTTCAGCGATTTTTTGAGGATGCAGTAGGGGAGGTGACTAAATGATTCCCGATATCGCGGCGGCGCTGGCCGCCAGGCTCGGCGAGTGGGCTGATGCTGAAGGGATCCCAGTTGCCTGGGAAAACGTGCCTTTCACACCGCCATCTGATGGGCTCTATCTTGCTGTCCATGACATGCCCGCCACGCCGCGTACGGTAGACCTTGGATTGCGCTGCCGCATTTATTCAGGTGTATACCAGATTAACGTTGTGGCCCCAGCCGGCACAGGCCGTACCGATGTTGTGGCCCTGGCTGATCGCGTGGCTGAATTGTTCCCCGAGGGGCAGGAGATTGAAGGCAGGGGTTTTACATGCTGGATAGATCAAACGCCTGGTGTTTTCCGCGGGATCACTACATCTGTCTCTTATACCATTCCCGTTAGTCTCAATTATCGAGCTGATATCTCCAGCTAATCCTTGCAACCTTCTAAAACTGACCGGCACTTTGCCGGTTTTCCCGTTTCTAAAGGAGTAACCAATATGGGCTTTGCATTGCCTAACGGCGCTCACGTCTATCTGGCATCGGGTTATGGCCCAGCCATTACTTTCACCGGGGCGACGAACGCCGAAAATATGGTGATCACCGTGAGTGAAGCGGACGCACTCAAGGTGGGTGATATTGTTCATGTGAACTGCAACTGGTCCGGTGTTGATAACGTCATTGCAAAAATTGATGCGATTGCCGAAAGCGCCGTAACTCTTCGCAATATCAATACCACCAACAAAAACAAATATGCCGCTGGTGGCGGTACCGGTTCGATCCGCAAGGTGCTTGAATGGACCGAGCTGCCGCAAATTACTGAGGTGTCGAAATCTGGTGGCGATCAGAACACCACACAGATTCAGTTCCTGAGCGATGATCGCCAGCGCAACCTGAATACTTATAAATCCGCTGTCTCTCAGACCTACTCGATCGCTCACGACTCAACTCTCCCGGTATATCCGTTGCTGCGCCAACTGGACGAAGACGAAGAGACGGTTGCGGCTTACATGTACGTGCCGAAGGCGAAGGAAAACCGTTACTGGGCGGCCACGGCGTCCTTTGACGATACGCCAACTACTGCGGTTAACGAGGTAGAGACAGTAAGTGTGGTGCTGAACCTGCAGTCACCGGCGATGACGTTCTACAAGGTAACTGACGCTGCCGCCTGACCCGTCAGAGCTTTCACTATTCCATGCCTCCCATAATGGAGGCTTTTTTCGTTAAGAGGTATCGATGGCGACCAAATTCTCCCTTCAGCCAAAACCTACATTCAAGGCCAATGTCTCGATCCCCCGAGCTGGCGCTGAGGATGGCGTGTTGACGTTCACGTTCAACCACAAGCCACTTAAAGAACTGGCTGACCTCGAAAAACTCGAAGGTAAAACCGCCACTGATTTTCTGATGGAAATCATTGCTGGCTGGGCACTTCCGGATGCATTCAACGCGGAAAACCTGTCGGTGCTGCTGGAAAACTATCCGGCGGCGATGAAGGCCATCCCGGAAACCTACTACCGCGAGCTGATGGGGCAGCGCGAAAAAAACTGATAGCGGTTGCCTCTGCGTTCTATACGCCTGAACCCACAGCGGCAGACCTAGCACCATACGGGCTTACGCCGGATGATTACGACGATCAATACATCGACGTCTGGCCAGATGTATGGACTTCATTCCTGGTGTTTCAGACTGTCAGTACGCAATGGCGAACGGGAATGGGGGGCGCGTCCGGGCTCGACTATAACGTTTTGCCCTGGGTGATGCGTTTGCACAACGTCGACGACGAGGCAACCGCGCTTTCGGACATCCGGGTGATGGAAAGTGCTGCGCTAAAAATTATGCATAAAGAGAGGGCGGAATGAGTAACGATATCGCCACGATTTCCCTGCGTGTAAATACCAGTGAGCTGGAGCGCGGTAATCAGGCACTGGATCGCTTTCAGGAAACCGCGACCGCCGCGGCAGGTAAAGCTGATGACCTGAACAGTACGTTCCGCACCGGTATCGATAACCAAAAGAAAAACAGCGAAAGTCTGAAGCAACAGCGCCAGGAGTTGCAGAACCTGCTGAATAAAATTAGCCCGGTAAACAAGGCGCTGGATGAACTGGACACGATCCAGGAGAGCCTGGCGAAGTTTCGCGGTAAAGGGCTGGTAGGGGATGAAGACTTTACTCGCTACAACAGCGTGCTTGAGACGACCCGAGCTAAACTGGCGCAGGTCATGGAGTGTGAGACCGCAGAGGGGCGGGCTCGCATTGAACAGGCACAGGCAGCACAGCGTGCAGCTGCGGCGGGCAAAACCTTTATCGATTCGCTGGAAGAGCAGGTCACAGCAATCGGAAAAACGCGCGCAGAACTATTAGAGCTAAAAGCAGCCCAACTTGGCGTGTCCGATCGTGCTGCACCGATGATCGCCCGACTGAAAGAGCAGGAGGAAGCGTGGAATTCAGGAGCGATCAGCGCGGGGCAATACCGCAACGCGATGCGTTATCTACCAATGCAAATGACCGACATCGTAACTTCATTGGCGTCTGGTATGCCGGTTTATATGGTAGCCATTCAGCAGGGCGGCCAGCTGCGCGATTCGTTTGGAGGTGTAGGCAATGCTCTGAAAGCGATGTTGTCGATGGTGACTCCTGCCCGAGTGGCCATTGGTGGCCTGGCCGGTGCTGTTCTGATTGCTGCAAAAGCGGGAGCGGACTACTTCACCGCCTACGACGAAATCAACAAGGCCATTATCAGGACTGGCAATATTGCCGGCACGTCAGCGCTCCAGATTATGGCTTCCTCTCAGTCTATTGCTGCCTCTACTGGCGCTACTGTAGGTACCGTTCAGAGTTTGATGACTGAGCTGGTTGGCATGGGATCGCTGACACAGCAGCAACTTGAAAAAGCAGCGGGCTCTACGGCGCTGGCGGTTCAGACCGGTATAGTCTCAGCGCAGGACATCACCAAAGCCTATAAGGACATCGAAAAAGATCCTGTTAAAGCGCTGCAGAGTCTCAACGAACAATATAATTTCCTGACCGTTTCGCAGCTTAAGCACATTGATGAGCTGGTGAAGCAAAAGGACCAGACAGCGGCCGTTACGCAGGCTATGGACCTGTTTGGCGATACGATGGCAGAACGTGGAGAGCAGGCTTACGACTCGCTGACACCGTTTGGACGACTGTGGCTGGATATCAAGGGCTGGGCGTCTGGGGCTATGCAGAGTATCGGTCAGTGGGTAGCTGAGCTGGCATCAAACACTCTGAAGGAATTCAACGCAATTTATTACAGCGTTGCGATCGTTTTCCAGAAGCTGAACCAGATCATTTCTTCCTCTATCGCGGCTGCGATTAATCTCATTCCTGACTGGGCGAAAACGGATACTTTGCAGGGATGGCAGGACTATAACGAACAAATGGCCAGCGCTTATGGCGACAGTGTTTCTCAGCTGAAAAAAGACTGGGATGCGGCTGATATGAGCGCAGGTAAATACCTCGATACGACCAGAAAGATAAGTACCGCAACCACCCAGAAGGATCGGGAAGGAGTCGCTTCTTTTGGCAAAAAGACGAAAACCGGAAAGCAGAGCACTTTCTCGGCTGGCGATCGCAGAACGGATGCTGCCCAGGCCGAGCTGCTGGCGCTTCAGGCACAGTTACGCGCGCTACAGCAGCATAAAGGGCTGAACGACACTATCAGCCAGCAGCGCAAAGAACTGTGGACGACTGAAGCGAAATTTCAGGTGCTGGAGGAGGCCTCGCGTTCACGTTCACTGACAAAGCAGGAGCAATCCCTGCTGGCGAGTAAAGACCAGGTGCTTCAGTTGGCACGGCAGAAAGCCCTGTTGGGTGATCAGATTTCCGTGCAGGAACTGCTTAATAAGCGCATAGATACCTCGCAGAAATACGTCACGCAGATGGCTGAGAAACAGGCCGCATTACTGGGTGGCGCGGGGATGAGTGACCGCCAGGCGCAGCGTGAGCTGGCAAAAAGTCAGCTCGCCGCCGGCTGGAAAAATACTGGTGGTTCGCTTGATGAAGAGGGATATCAGAAACAGCTTAAGGCAGCTAACGATTACTATGATGCTGAGGATCAGCTACGCGGTGACTGGCTGACCGGCGCGAAAAAGGGATGGGCTGATTTCGAAGACAGCGCGACCAATGTTTACTCCCAGGTGCAGACGGTTACTAGTAACGCGTTCACCGGGATGGCCAGCACCCTGACTGATTTCTTCACAACAGGTAAATCTAACTTCTCAGATTTCCTTTCCACTTTCCTCAAGGGCATCGCCCAGATGCTGACCCAACTGGCTCTGGTTAATGGAATGAAGTCAGCGTTTGGTGGAACCGGTATCGGCGCGTTCTTTGGTTTCTCAGGTGGTGGTTTGGTCCCAGGTTTTGATGGAGGCGGCTACACGGGAGATGGCGGTAAATACCAACCGAAAGGCGTTGTACACGGCGGTGAGTTTGTATTTACGAAGGAAGCGACCCGTGCACTGGGTGTCGGCAATCTGTATGCGCTTATGCGTGGAGCTCAGGGGTATGCAAACGGCGGTTATGTTGGCCGCGCCCCGATGTATGGGCTGCAATCTTCGGCAACTGGCGGCGTAACCGTTCAAACGTCCGTGATCGTTCATAACCAGAACACTCAGCAGCAGGCTTCTGATGACAGTGACGCCATTTCTCGGGCTTACAAGCAGACCATTGATCAGTCAGTACGCGCAGGTATAGCCAAACAGCTCCAGCCTGGAGGTCTCATCTGGAATGCAACGAAATCAAGATAAAGTGCCTCCGCAGATTTTGCCGTTATGCCAATTCCTGATAGGATTAATCTCAATTTTTACTGATGGAATAGGGACATGAAAAAAAATTGTAGGTGTGTTATTTCTTTCCTTCTTATTAGCCGGGTGCGATAAACCTAAAATTGACTCATCAACTGATGACGCAATGAAATCATCTATAGCCAAGGTCAGAGAATCTCTTCCGGAAAATAAACGGGAAGAATTTGATAGCGCTTTAAAGGTCGTAGCGTTCAGTAACATTAATATGGCTGACCTAATGCGAGCATCGTCAGAAAGTGACAAAGAAGATCTAAGCAAGAAGATGCGCGAGCCCCTGTCTGGCAAAACTGGAGAGGAAATCATCTCTTATGCTCAGCAAGTAACTGCCGAGAGGGAACTTAAGCAGAAAGAGCAGGCTATTCAGGAAATCAAAGAGCTTGAACAGAAAAAAGCTGACTCTGAGAAGGCCAAAGAAGAACTCAAAAAAGTACAGATTCTATCATCTCGATTTAGCCTGGAACCTGAAGAGTATGGGAAGCCACAACCTATTATTCGCCTTGTTGTGAAAAACAATACTGATAAAGCTATTTCCCGTGTGTACTTCAATGGAGTGATAGCCAGCGATGGACGTTCAGTTCCATGGCTGGAAAAAGATTTTAACTACGAAATTGCTGGCGGGCTTGAACCGGGTGAAGAAGCTACTTGGGCATTGGCTCCGAATAAGTTTTCTGAATGGGGGCAGGTTGATGCTCCAGCTGATGCGGTCTTCACAGTTACAGTAACGAGAGTAAATGGTGCAAATAAAGAAGCGATGTTTGATGCTTCTGGCTTTACAGAGCAAGAAAACAGCAGGCTTGAAGATCTAAAGAAAAGATACCTTTGAGCTGACGTATCTACTTAACCCGCTTCGGCGGGTTTTTTTATACCCGGAGGAAAGTTGGCGATCGAAACATTTATCTGGCGAACCCAGATTCAGGCGGGCATGGAAGGGGAGTTTATTTACGTAACGCGCTCTGCTTCCTTTGGAGACGGCTTTGAACAGATCGCCGGTGAAGGCATTAACCCTGAAAAACAGTCATGGCCGATGACCTTAACGGGAAAAAAAACTGAGATGCTCGATGCGCTGAGGTTTTGCCGCAAGCACATTACAAAATCCTTTATCTGGACGTCTCCTGTTGGCGAAACCGGTTTATACCGGATTGAAGCTGATTCCATTAAAGTCCAGCCGCTATCCAGCAAAGTGATGACCATAAAAGCAATCTTCAAACAGGCATACGCACCATGATTACTGAAGATTATCAACGCCTCGAACCTGGTGAAAAAATACGTCTTCTTGAGGTAGACGGTTCTGCGTTTGGTCTGGACGACGTTCTGCGCTTTCACGCTTATAACCTCCCGCATACTGAAGAAGAGATTGCGGCTGCTGGTGGCGACGAATCAAAGTTAAAGGCGAAGAGTATCTGGTGGCAGGGCGAAGAGTATGGTGCCTGGCCATATAAGCTCGAGGGACTGGAAGCTTCAACCGATGGCAGCAGCGCCCAGCCGACGCTCACCGTTGCCAACATTGACAGCTCTATCACTGCGCTCTGTCTGGCCTATGACGATATGCTGCAGGCCAAAGTTACGATTCATGACACTTTTGCGCATTACCTGGATGAGCGCAATTTCCCTGATGGAAATCCAACAGCAGATCCCTTGCAGGTGAGAAAGCGGGTTTTCTATATCGACGGTAAAAATAGCGAGCTTCCCGGTGAAAGTATCGAGTTTGTTCTTACCAGCCCGATGGATCTGCAGGGATTGATGATTCCGACCAGACAGCTGCATTCCCTTTGCACATGGTGCATTCGGAATAGGTACCGCACCGGCGATGGGTGCGATTATGCCGGCACGCTTTACTTCGACAGAAACAACAATCCGGTAAGCGATCCCTCATTGGATGAATGCAACGGCACGCTCACCGCATGCAAGCTTCGGTTTGGTGAACACAATGAACTTCCTTTCGGTGGTTTTCCAGGAACATCTTTGATCAGGAGTTAACATGCGTCAGAAAACAATTCAGGACATCCTGGCGCATGCTGCGAAAGACTATCCCCACGAATGCTGCGGCGTGATAGCGCAGAAAAGCCGGGTGGAACGCTATTTCCCATGCCGTAATCTGGCTGCTGAACCAACGGAACAGTTTCACCTTTCACCAGAGGATTACGCCGCTGCTGAAGACTGGGGGACGATAACGGGAATCGTACATAGTCACCCTGACGCGACGACCCAACCAAGCGAACTGGACAAGGCTCAATGCGATGCAACGTTGCTGCCCTGGCATATTGTCAGTTGGCCTGAAGGAGACTTTCGTACCATTACTCCCCGAGGTGAATTGCCGTTGCTCGGGCGCCCGTTTGTGCTCGGACACTACGACTGTTGGGGGCTGGTGATGAGCTATTTCCGACAGGAGCATGATGTCGAACTTCAGGATTACCGTGTTGATTATCCGTGGTGGGAGGACTCCTATTCGGATAATTTCTATCAGGATTGCTGGTACGAATGTGGGTTCCGAGAATTCAGTGGATCACCAATGCCGGGCGATTTGATCATCATGCAGGTGGAATCGAATAAGTGGAACCATTCAGGGATCTTGCTGGAGGGGAACATGCTTCTCCATCATCTTTATGGTCACCTCAGTCAACGTGTGCCATATGGAGGTTACTGGATGGAGAGAACCATGAAAATTGTCAGGCATAAAAGCCTAATCATGCAGGAGGGATAATGTGCGAATCCGTCCGTACTGTTCGCCTGTACGGTGTTCTTGGTAGTACGTTTGGCCGCGAATTCCAACTTTCGGTAGCCTCACCAAAAGAAGCCATCCGCGCATTGTGCGTTATCGTGCCAGGCTTCGAGCGTTTTTTGAATACCAGTAAGCAGCGCGGGCTTACTTACGCTGTATTCAGTGGAAAGCGTAACCTGAACGATGATGAACTCTCTATGGATCTGAGTACCGCTGATATCCGTATCGCGCCGGTTATCCTCGGGAGTAAACGTGGTGGAATATTCCAGACCATCTTAGGTGTGGCTTTGGTCGCAGTTGGTGCTGTGGCGTCATACTTTGGCGGTGGTGCTGTTGGCGTTCCTCTAATGCAATTTGGCGCTGCGATGGCCCTTGGCGGTGCCGTACAAATGCTATCTCCACAGACAACAGGGCTAGCCAGCAAGCAATCGGCAGACAACAAGGCCAGTTATGCCTTTGGTGGAGTAACAAATACGACAGCTCAGGGCAATCCGGTACCACTCTTGTATGGTCGGCGCCGTATAGGTGGCGCGATCATCTCCGCCGGTATCTATGTTGAAGATCAGCAATAAGCATGCTGTAATGGGCTTACTTAATATGGGGTAACTTGAGCATAGATTCAAAAATGAAAAAAATATCTACTCTTTTCCTTTGTACTTCCTTATTTTCAGGCATGGCTTTAGCTGATAACCATTACATACCTCTCCTCTATAATTTATCTACTATGTTTGATTTCAATCCCGTTAAAGGAGCTGTCAAATCATTAGATACTGATGTTGAAGAAAATGGTAAGGTCACTTATAAAATCGCCATCAGACTGGCTAAGAATGGTTGTGTCGAAAGCTTAGATCTTGACAACGTTTCGTCTGGTCATGAAACAAATCTAAAAAATAGCAATGGAAGTCTTGTTGGACAGAGAGATGGTAAACCTTTCTCTATACAGCTCGATGAAAAATGTAATATTTTGAGTAAAAATGAAAATGGTGACGAGTTGCGATATAGTCTTTACTCGAATGGATTAATTAAAGATACTTATTATTTGGGTAAGAAAATATCTGAGCATTTTTATGATGATAGTTCTAATTTGATACGTTCTGAGTTTTATGGTTCTGGAAAGATTCTCTCTAAAAACGAAATATCTTATGTTGATAAGGACAGGAAGCCTCTTGATTATAAAATCATAAACACATCAGTTTACTCGGAAGGTTATACAGCAACGAATACTTGTCATTATAGTGAAAAGCTTGTCCCTGAAATATGTAAAGTAACAATGCAGAGCGCAGGGAATCCTGTGCCGAAGCCAGTACTAATGACAGCGAATACGAAAGTTGAATTCTACTAGATTAAATACATTTCAATAAGCCACCTCCGGGTGGCTTTTTTTATGGGCGCAATATGGCTATAGCAACCGCTATTAAAGGCCGCAAGGGCGGCAGTTCAAGCTCAAGAACTCCTACAGAACAGCCAGACGATCTGCAGTCAGTAGCCAAGGCAAAAATCCTTCTCGCGCTGGGAGAGGGGAGTTTGCTGGTGGCCTCACTGCGCGCGATATTTATCTCGATGGCACCGCACTTGAGAATTCAGATGGTTCACAGAACTTCAGCGGTGTGGCTTGGGAGTTTCGTTCTGGAACTCAGGCGCAAAAATACATTCAAGGGATCCCAGGTACTGAAAACGAAATCAATGTAGGTACCGAAGTTTCCAGCTCTTCAGCGTGGACGCGCACGTTCACCAATACGCAGCTTTCAGCTGTTCGCCTGCGTCTAAAATGGCCTTCTCTCTTCAAACAGGAGGACGATGGCGATCTGGTTGGCTATTCGGTCAACTACGCAATTGACCTGCAGACAGATGGCGGCACCTGGCAGACGGTGCTAAATACCAGCGTGACCGGGAAAACCACCTCTGGTTATGAACGCAGCCACCGTATTGATTTACCTCAGGCGGGCAGCACCTGGACCATCAGGCTGCGAAAAATTACAGCCGATGCCAATAGCGCGAAGATTGGCGACACGATGACGCTGCAAAGCTTTACAGAAGTAATTGACGCCAAACTGCGATATCCGAACACTGCGCTATTGTACATTGAATTTGACTCGAGCCAGTTCAATGGCTCAATTCCGCAAATTTCCTGCGAGCCCCGCGGGCGTGTTATTCGTGTGCCCGATAACTATGACCCCGAAACACGAACGTACAACGGCACCTGGACGGGCGCATTTAAGTGGGCATGGACGGACAACCCTGCGTGGATATTTTACGATCTGGTGGTCACTGACCGCTTCGGCCTTGGTAATCGGCTAACGGCAGCCAATATCGACAAATGGACGCTTTATCAGGTCGCTCAATATTGTGATCAACCGGTACCGGATGGTAAGGGGGGTAGCGGAACTGAACCTCGTTACATCTGCAACGTATACATTCAGGATCGGAATGACGCTTACACCGTCCTGCGTGACTTCGCCGCCATTTTTCGAGGCATGACCTACTGGGGAGACGACCAGATTGTTGCCCTTGCAGACATGCCCAGAGATGTCGATTTTACCTACACGCATGCTAACGTTGTCGACGGCAAATTCGTATATTCCAGCAGCACAACCATAAGTCGCTATACAAACGCTCTTGTATCCTGGTCTGATCCGGCAAATGGGTATGCTGATGCAATGGAGCCCGTCTTCGAGCAGGCTTTGGTGGCGCGCTATGGTTTCAACCAGCTTGAGATTACCGCCATCGGTTGCACCCGGCAGTCAGAGGCTAACAGAAAAGGGCGCTGGGGGATCCTGACCAACAATAAAGATAGGATTGTAACGTTTGACGTTGGTCTGGACGGCAATATCCCTCAGCCTGGCTACATTATTGCTGTTTCTGACCGAAATCTTTCAGGAAGAGATTTAGGCGGTCGATTATCCGCGGTTAATCGTCGTGTACTCAAACTTGACCGGGTTCCAAGTGCTAAGGCCGGTGACAGGATAATGGTAAACCTGCCGTCGGGTATCACCCAATCCCGAACGATACAGTCCCTGTCCGGTGAAATCGTTACCGTGACAACCGCCTTTAGTGAACTTCCGCAGGCTGAGGCTGTATGGGTTATTGAATCTGACGAACTTTATGCGCAGCAGTACAGGGTAATTAGTGTCACCGATAACAATGACGGGACATATACCATCGCGGGGGCAAATCATAATCCGGATAAATATGCCCGAATCGATACGGGTGCCATCATTGATCAGCGGCCGGTGAGTATCATTCCTCCAGGTAACCAGTTGCAGCCAGCCAATATCGCGATCAGCTCGTTTTCGGTGATTCAGCAAAATATCAGCGTCGAAACCATGCGCGTAAGCTGGGACCAGGCACAAAATGCCATCGCCTATGAGGCGCAATGGCGCCGCAACGACGGGAACTGGGTTAACGTGCCGCGCAGCTCCACCACATCATTCGACGTCCCGGGGATTTATGCCGGGCGCTACCTGGTGCGCGTGCGTGCAATCAATGCCGCTGAAATTTCCTCAGGATGGGGATATTCAGAAGAGAAAACGCTGACGGGTAAAGTGGGCAATCCACCGAAGCCGGTTGGCTTCATCGCTTCTGAAAGCGTGGTGTTCGGTATCGAGCTCAACTGGGGATTCCCGGCGAATACCGACGACACGCTGAAGACGGAAATTCAGTACAGCCTCACCGGGACCGAAGAAGATGCGATGCTGCTGGCCGATGTGCCTTACCCGCAGCGCAAATATCAGCAGATGGGCCTTAAGGCTGGGCAGATTTTCTGGTACCGCGCGCAGTTGGTGGACCGCAGCGGCAACGAATCAGGGTACACAGAATGGGTGCGAGGACAGGCCAGTATTGATGTTTCCGACATCACCGATGTGATACTGGAGGAAATTAAAGACTCGGATACCTTCAAGGACCTGATCGAGAACGCGGTGGACAGCAACGAAAAAATTGCTGGCATGGCTGACGAAATCAAAAACCATGCTGACGAACTCGAGCAGCAGGCGAAAGACATCCAGGAGAGCGCTGACGGGCTGGCACAGGCCGAAGTGAAGATAGACGAGATTTCTGTCTCGATGGACGGCATGACAGGAGGTGTGAAGAACTCGGCAATTGCGATAATCCAGGCCAATCTCGCCCAAGTGGCCACGCGTAAAACCCTGTCGGCTTCGGTTGCCGGTAACAGCGCGCAGCTGGACCGCATCGATGAGGTGATCGTCACTGACAGGGAGGCAACGGCACGCGCATTGCTGAGCCTGCAGACGAACGTCAACGGCAATACGGCATCCATCAACAGTCTGAGCCAGACGGTTTCGAATTATCAGCAGGCCACGGCGACGCAGATAAACGCCATCACTGCGACCATAAACGGTAATACGGCGGCGATAACAACGAACGCCCAGGCCATTGCGAACGTAAACGGCCAACTCAGCGCGATGTACAACATCAAGGTTGGGGTAACGAGTAATGGCCAGTATTACGCCGCAGGCATGGGGATCGGGGTGGAGAATACGCCATCCGGCATGCAGTCACAGGTTATTTTCCTTGCTGATCGTTTTGCCGTTACCACTGCTGCCGGAAACAGCGTGGCGTTGCCATTTGTGATCCAGAACGGGCAGACGTTCATCAGGGCCAGCTTCATCCAGGATGGTACCATTGAGAACGCCAAAATCGGCAACTATATCCAGTCGAATAATTATGTGGTTGGATCTGCAGGCTGGAAGCTTGATAAGGGAGGAACGTTCGAAATTAACGGAGTGGCCGGGGGCGGTAGGATGCTGATATCTAGCACTCTCATTCAAATCTACGACAGCAACAACGTGCTGCGCGTCAGAATGGGGTTATGGTAATGCCACAGGGTTTGCAATGCTGGGACGGCGCCGGGCGTATTGCCGTTGATTTAAGTGATTATGCTATCCGGTATATTGGAAGCACGTCCGTAACATTTGCGGCGGGGGAAACGGCTAAGGACGTTTCCTTTTCCGGGGTAACGCAGGACGGGTCATTTATATCAATCGTATCGGCGAGTTCGGCAGGAGTAATAAATGAATATTATTGCCGGGCTTTTAATGGTGGCTTTACCGTTTTTTATTTACCGAGCGGCGGCAGTATTTCGATAACTCTTAATATGGAGGTTTATAACTTTCAATGAGTGGATTCGAAGTTTATAACAGCGCTGGAAAATTGCTGGTTGATTCACAAAACAGGTCGACACTTTTTTATGATCAGCGTGCGCTCGGTGCAGTGACTGACAAAGGTTATTACCGCGTGGATAGCCCTTTCGGAAACGGAAGCACTCTGGGTATTACCCAGCCGCAATTCTGGAATGATGGGAATTTGCGCTGGCTGCAGCTGGATACTAATAAGTATGGCTTACCAGGAGCTGACCTTCTGGAAGACAATGCGGGCAGCATGATACGCACGTCCAGAAACGTTGGAATGCAGAGCGGATATCTGGATGTCTTCGACAGCGCGGGGAATCTTATCTGGAGCGCCGCCTCGGCATCGAAAATGCCGCGCGTGGTGGGCTTTTTCGACGTGCCTACCAATTACGATCTGCAGAACAATACCTTTGCGATAAACCTGGGTTTTAATCCGTGGATTCTGGTTAACAACTGCCCAGGCAACCTCAGCGACGACGGAACTGTCGTTGGTTATTCAGGAATCGTACTCAAATGGACAGGCTCACAGCTGCAGGGGAGGTACATCACAAAAAATCAGCGCAACTGGAGCCAGACACTTCAGGGGCGAGGGCTACGAATTCCCATCGCTCAGTTTGTCGGAATTTGATACGGGCGGGACGCGCGGGTATTGAGTAGCGATCATGTTTTGCTTCACACCTTTTGCAGGTTCGAAGCGGTATACGACATCAAGCTTATCCGTTTTCTTATAACAGATATTGCTTAGCCGCTTATTTATATGTCGGCTGAAAATGCCATTGCTGCTGTCTGAAATTACGTTAACTTCCCTCGTGGCGCAGTCGATATTTACGTGAATATCTCCCCCCAGAGATAAGCGCGCCGCATCCACCGGGTAATCCATTTTAAAGGCATAGTCTCTGTCTTTATTGGCACAGCCAGCCGCCAGCAAAAGTGCCACGGCAAATAATCGTTTCATTTCTACATTCCTGTATCTGCGGGAATATCCATTTTATTCGAGTTTAAAAATTAGTCAGATTGATAAGAGCGATCAATTTTACTTTATTGATCGCTTTAAACGATCGTTATTATCGTGAGGTAGTTCATGCTTTATAACACTGGCACTATTGCTATCAACGGAAATACAGCCACCGGAACGGGTACGAACTGGACTGCGCCAGCCAGCCAGGTCCGTGCTGGCCAGACGATCATCGTCATGTCTAACCCGGTGCAGATGTTCCAGATTTCATCTGTGAACAGCGCCACGTCAATGACGGTTACGCCTGCTGCTTCCCCGGCGCTGAACGGCCAGAAGTATGGAATACTGGTGTCCGACAACATCTCTGTCGACGGACTGGCACAGGCGATGTCGCAGCTCATCAAAGAGTATGACGAGAACATTGGCGCGTGGGAGACGTTCGCCACTACCTCAGCAAACCAGACCATCACCGTTACCATCAATGGAACCTCCGTCAATATTCCAAGTATTGGCGCACTTGCCAGAAGGGGGGTCAACAGCGATATAACAGAGCTGAAAGGGCTCACTACTGCGCTATCTGTTACCCAGGGCGGTACCGGTTCGGCTACTGCATCAGGCGCTCGCGCAAACCTCGGTTTGGGAAGTAGCGCGACGAAGGACGTGGGAACAGCTGTAGGAAACGTAATGCAGGTGGGCGCGTTTGGCCTGGGGAATAGTGCAGCGCAGGTAATTACTGACGTGTGGGATAAATCATTAGGCAGCAGGTTTATTATGATGTCTCCATCAACTTCAGGCGGGCCACAATATTACTCTATGGGTATTAGAATATCTGAGCGCAGTTGGGGAAATGGTCCAAATGATGTTTCCCAGCAATCATTTTCTGCATTCTCGATGGGAGGAAAAAGATTCACATGGATGACAATGGCTGATGGGGTTAATTCTGGGTGGCTAGAGGTATATCATAACGGCAATACCACAAAGTCCAGTGATGGGACACTGAAAGCTGCCTCGCCTGTGATTAAACTTTTTTCCGATGGCAGATACCTGACCAACGATGAATCAGAGGGCTGTACTGTAACCCGTCTGGCCACAGGTGAATATCTGGTGGAAGGTTGTGAAGGGCTAAACTCGGACGCCGCATGGGGCGGCATTGATGGTGGTTTTGATATCCCCACAGACTGGAACAAACAGCCCCTGATCTGGCTGGATTATGAGGTTAATGCTGACGGTTCAGTGTTAGTGAAAACCTATCACCGCACGCATCCAGACGCGCCAGCATTCGCCAGAAATGAATTACTGGATGTTAATGATGGCGAACCGGTCGATATTCCGCGTGACCAGTTTGTCAGTATTCGAGTGGAAATGCCCGCGGACAGCATCTGGAATCAACGACAGAAAGATATAACGAGAGCTCCTGTAAAAGAGTAAGGCCTCTGAAAAATGCAGCCCGTCATATGCCGTATCGGGCTGTGGATGAATGTTCAGACTTCATGATTCAGCTATTTTAAAACGAAACCATTAATCTTCACGGGCGACCTTTTTTTCCAGGGACTCTATACGCTCAAGCATGGCTAAAATTGCTTCATGGTGGAGAGCTGCAGCAACCCCGTAAGTATCGACAGTTTTCACATCAGGAATCACTGTTCCGTCCTTAAGAGTAATGTCATAGCCACCTTTAACAGCTTCGGGAAACACTTGCTCAACGTCCTGAGCAATAAAGCCGTAACCCGTTGTTTCATTGTCTATACGCTCCCAACAGCAGCCCTTAATGGTTCTCATCTTTACGAGTGGATCAGATATGCGCATGATGTCTTTTTTTATACGCGCATCAGAGAGTGATACCCATTGACCACCTGTGCCACGCCCATCTGGGTAAAACATAAATGATGCTGCTGCCCCTCCTGATTCTGCCACCACATTTAACTGAACACGATCAAGTGGGGTAGAGCCGCTACGTATTGCACCAAACGCCCATGAACCGCTATACCACTTACCGACTATCTGATTAACATAATTCCCCTGAGATGAATCCGTTGTCGTATTGTTCATCTCAATGGAATTGTCACCTCCATTTCCTTTCCTAACACCTAAACCACCGCCGGCATTTGTATGCCAGTCAGTTGCTCCGCCACCAACACCATTGATTGTCACAGCAGACGAAATCGTGCCCCCGGTCTTCCCGTTTACCGTACCCAGGCGCGAATCATCCCCGGCCGCCACGGTTCCGGCAGCCGTTCCCACGTCCTTCGTCGCGCTACTTCCCAAACCGACGTTTAATAGATTGCTCTTGAGTGGCCAGGCCGATAACTTCACCTGATTTTTTTGCAGAATTTATTGGGTGAAAAATATGCAAATTGGCTATGTAAGGGTGTCAACAAATGACCAAAATACGGATCTTCAGCGACAAGCACTCGAACGCGCAGGATGTGAGCAGATTTTCGAAGAAAAAATGAGCGGAACAGTGGCGAACCGGCCAGCGTTGAAAAAGCTTCTTAAGGCGCTGAATGAGGGGGATACGCTGGTGGTTTGGAAGCTGGATCGCCTTGGGCGCAGCATGCGGAATCTGGTGCTGCTGGTGGACGAACTCCGGCAGCGCGGCATTCACTTTAAGAGCCTCACTGACAGCATCGACACATCAAGCCCGATGGGCCGCTTCATCTTTCATATCATGTCTGCTCTAGCGGAAATGGAGAGGGAGTTGATTGTGGAGCGCACCCGGGCAGGTCTGGCTGCCGCTCGTGAGAAAGGACGAATCGGCGGCAGGCGTCCGAAGCTTACCCAGGAACAATGGGACCAGGCGGGCCGGCTGATTGCGAACGGCGTGGACAGAAAGCAGGTGGCGATCATCTACGATGTGGCTGTGTGCACACTGTATAAAAAATTCCCCGTTTCAAAAGCGGCTTAAATCTGCGCACAAAGGGTTACGGGCATAAAATTTACAAAAACCATAATTCGAAGCGACATAGAAACTTAGAAACGAAGCGGTGAAGCTTTGAACAACCACATGTGAGCCGGTGTATTGCGTACCCATAAAAATGAAACTACTGTATATAAAAACAGTATTTGAGGTGTATGCAATGGAATTCATCAGGCCAACAGAACTGCGAGAAATTATCGCTCTCCCGCTTTTCAGTGACTTAGTTCAGTGTGGTTTCCCAAGTCCCGCAGCTGATTACGTTGAACAGCGTATCGATCTCAATGAGTTACTTGTCGCTCATCCGAGCTCCACCTATTTCGTCAAAGCCGCAGGTGATTCAATGATCGAAGCTGGGATTAGTGACGGTGATCTACTAGTGGTGGACAGTTCGCGCACAGCTGAACATGGAGACATTGTCATCGCCGCGGTGGAAGGGGAATTCACTGTTAAACGCCTGCAGCTGCGCCCGACAGTGCAGCTCATTCCAATGAACAGCGCGTACTCACCGATCATAGTCGGTAGCGAGGACACGCTCGATGTCTTCGGTGTTGTGACTTTCATCGTTAAATCTGCGAGCTGAGCATGTTTGCACTCTGTGATGTGAATTCGTTCTACGCATCATGCGAGACGGTGTTTAGACCTGATCTGAGGGGGCGGCCAGTGGTCGTTCTGTCGAACAATGATGGTTGCGTAATCGCACGAAGCGCCGAGGCCAAGGCCGCTGGAATTACCATGGGGGAGCCATTTTTCAAGCAAAAGGAGCTTTTCCGTCGCGCTGGCGTTGTTTGCTTCAGCAGCAACTATGAGCTGTATGCTGATATGTCGAACCGGGTAATGACGACGCTTGAAGAAATGAGCCCCCGCGTTGAAATTTACAGTATCGATGAAGCATTTTGTGACCTGACGGGCGTTAGGAACTGCCGGGACCTGGCGGAGTTCGGCAAAGAGATCCGCGCTACGGTTCTGAAGCGTACGCACCTGACTGTCGGGGTTGGCATCGCGCAGACGAAAACCCTCGCCAAGCTGGCAAATCACGCCGCCAAGAAATGGCAGAGGCAGACGGGCGGAGTGGTTGATTTGTCCAATATCGATCGCCAGCGTCGGTTGTTGTCTATTGTGCCGGTTGAGGACGTATGGGGCGTTGGCCGCCGCATCAGTAAGAAGCTTAACGCCATGGGTATTAAAACGGCTCTGGACCTCTCAGAGCAGAGTACGTGGATTATCCGTAAACACTTTAACGTGGTACTCGAGCGAACGGTCCGGGAGTTGCGCGGCGAGCCTTGTCTGGATCTGGAGGAGTTTGCACCGGCTAAGCAGGAAATCGTCTGCAGTCGGTCATTCGGCGAACGCGTGACTGAGTATGAGCAGATGCGCCAGGCTATCTGCAGCTATGCCGCCCGTGGTGCTGAAAAATTGCGTGGTGAGCATCAGTACTGCCGCTTTATCTCTGCGTTCGTGAAAACCTCTCCCTTTGCGCTTAACGAGCCGTATTACGGTAACAGTGCATCTATGAAGCTTCTTACACCCACTCAGGATTCCCGCGACATTATCAACGCCGCGGTAAAGTGCCTGGACAAAATCTGGAAGGACGGGCACCGCTATCAAAAGGCAGGAATCATGCTGGGAGATTTTTTCAGCCAAGGGGTGGCGCAGCTGAACCTTTTCGATGAGAACGCGCCGCGCGCTGGTAGCGAAAGGTTGATGGAAGTGCTCGATCACCTGAACGCAAAAAACGGAAAAGGAACACTCTACTTTGCCGGACAGGGCATTCAGCAGCAGTGGCAGATGAAGCGTGAAATGCTTTCGCCACGATATACAACAAGATATTGTGACCTTATTTGCGTAAAATAAGGTCACATTTATTTTAACCAGCATATGATATTTTAAAGTCTTGTTAATATTTCATTTAACGTACCGTTTAATCGTTTTATTGCGCCATATTTGAAATTTGGTTTTTTAGATCGTAAATAAATATATGTATGTATTTCGAGTCGTATTAAATGTGGTTTTTCTTCACTTAAATATTCTCTGATATTGCTAAAGGCATATAGGTTAGCTAAGTAGGAATCAAACGATTCGATATCTATAGGTTTCCAGGATAATAATAGGTGCTTTAACAAAAACGAGCTGCCAATAATCTGCAAAGGTCTGAACCTTGAATAATCATCAAGGCTATCAATGCTTTTAGTGGTATCAATGCTGTACCATCCATCATATTCTACTGCATGGCGTAGTGATTTAATTGTAGCTGCGGTAATGTGGCTTTCATATTTTTTCAGAAAAATATTCATGTAAGGATCTTGGTTCATCGATGATAAACCGTAGCGTCGCAGGTGATCAAAGCCACCTTTCTTATCAATGAAATCAGAGATTTCTTCAAGGCTAAAGTCATTTGCCATTTGTTCAATGTAATCTTTGCTTAATAACGGATTCGTCGGTAAATATTCATTTTCAGTGAGGAAGATGTAATTCCGTACCATTAACATCCATGAGTATATTGGCACAATCCTTTTCTTTGTAATTATGTCATGGAAACATTGGGATAATGAAATTTCATCAACATTATGGATATGAGGTTGATCTGCAATGGCTATATCTTCGAGAGACATTTTTTTTGGGGTTGAAAATATCACTTCTTGTGTTGATTGTGAAGATTCCAGCCCCATGCTGTAATCTCTAACAATATCGGGGATTGCATATTTTCTATATAATGTCCACAATTCTTTTTCAGAATATGAGTCGTTGTCGTCTTGATTTATGAGGTAATTTTTTGGTGAGTGCTTATGCAGTATTTCTATGCTTTTATTGTGGCTATGGTGGAGGATAATTGATGAGGTTATACAACCAATAACGTCACTTGAGCGAACATTCCATTCTTTGTCAGGATTGCTATTAATGTATTCATATAAAGGAAGGATTTTATCGATACATCTATTAATAATACGAATATTAACTATGTCTTGATTTTTGATTATGTTCAAAAAAGCTTGTTTATCAGTTTCTGGAAGTGGTGATAACCTAGGGAGGATAATATCACAAAGCTCTTCAAAATTTGGTGTGAAAGATATAGTGTCAGAAATTAACTTTTCTTTATGAGTTATTTCAAAGTTGGCTTCTTTAGATGTGTTCCCAACTACTATAAAATCTAATTCTCGGTTCTCTTTCTGAGAATAGAGTGTATGACAGTAATTAAGGATTAATGATGTGACTTCTTCTTTGTCGACGCGCTCAATATCATCTAAAATAAATATTCCAGAAAGGCTTGATAATACTTTTCCTTTGATGCTAGCCCCTATGGAGTTAAATAAAGATTTTATGACGCCAGAGTCATCAGGACTTCCGCGGAGTAAGCTGGCACTATCAGCTATTGAATTAATCTGATGTGTGATGTTTTCAGTGTCGGCAAGATAGTAACATTCAATAATCTTTGATTTAAAATCTTCTAGCGAAGAAATCCCCAAGAGAGAAATATAAAAGTATGTGTTTTTATCATATAAATCCTTAAGCCTGGTTTTGATAAAATGCGTCTTTCCAGTACCCCAAGCACCATCAATAAATAATAAACCGTCTCGGTCTATTTCAATTAAAGGTATTAGTTTTGTGACAAAGGATGAGATTGAGTTTTCCATAAAATGCCTCGGGAATAGGGAGTTCTATTAATGATATTTATAATATAATTAATAGAAAAGCTGATCAAGAATTAAAAATATTAACTAAAACTATTGGATTTTGATTTTTCACATTCCCCACGGCACGCGTCACGGCGTGCCAGATAAACTTGTCGGCTGGCACAGCGCCGTCGGCTGCTATCTCCTCAGCTTCTTTACCGCCTAGGTCCTGACGCATCCACTCACGTGCCGCTTCTGCAGACAGAACCAAGGGGCGGCGGTCGTGAATATCAACCAGGCCTTTATCAGCTGCAGACGTCACTATCAGAAAACCTTCTGCTTCATCGCCGCGTTCGAACGGCGTACTGCCGATCGCAGCCATAAATATCGGTTGTCCATCGGCACGGTGGATGAAAAACGGCTGTTTCTTGTCGCCTTCCTTCTTCCATTCGAACCACCCATCTGCAAAGCAGATCGCCCGGCCATGCTGCCACAAAGATTTAAACATTCGACTCGTGGCCGCAGTTTCGACGCGCGCGTTAATCAGTGGCGGCTTATCCCACCACCCGGGCGCATAGCCCCAGAACACTGGATCGAGATGCAACTGCTCGTCACGTTCGCTCAGCAACAGAACTTTGGTACCTGGCGCCACGTTGTAACGTCCAATAGGTTCAGGGTCGTATGCGATGTCGCGATCGGCTTCATCGGCCAGGTAAGCCAGATATTCTTCACGCGTTTGAGCTTGTGCAAAGCGTCCACACATAGAAACCTCGAACCAGATGTCAGACTTAAAGTATAGGGCAGGGAGAAGAAGGGGGGCGCACTGGCTAAAGTTAGGGGCAAATTTAGGGGCAAAAATGCGAAATAGGGGCAAAACAAGGGCACAAAAAATGTAGTTCTGGGTAGCTTCAGGGAGAAGTTATAATGCTATAACTAATTGAATTAAATGATAAAATGAATGATATCAATGGGTTGGGAAAATCAGCGTAGCTTATTAAGATTGTATTGCTCTTTTTTGTTAATCTCTTGATTCTCTTGCATTGAGTACTACCTTCGGAGCCAGCAGGGGCAAAAATTGTATGCCGCGTATGGTACGGATTCCGGCGGCGAATGCCAGCACGTTTTACTGCTGCGTGAAATCTGGCGCCGATACGTGATAAAGGGTAGCTAAGTAACAGATACACCTCTGCCACTTTATCTCCGCTTACAGCACCTCAACCAATTCAAATTCTTCTGCGACCAGTTCCATATCTTCAGAAAAATGGCCTTCGCGGAAGAAAAATCGCTGATGCTCTGTCTGCCAGTATTCAAGGCTTAAATCACCTTCACCCTCTTTACGAGCGAATTCCTCATTAACATCGCAAAAACGCACCAGTCGCATGGAAACCAGCCGGATCACACAGACCGGGACATTCTGACCATCAAGGATTATGTTGTAGCTTCCTATCCGTGGAGCAGACACATCCTGCGAGTACGAGGCAAAAGATCCGCAGGTGGCCGTTTTGAGCCCTTTTTTAATCAGGTCCGCTAGTTCGTTCGCCAGTGCCGGGCTGTCACCCATTTGCCAGGCCTGTGCGCACGGGTATTTCATTTTTAATTCCTCAACCGTCACCATTCAACTTCCCTCATAACTTTTATCAAAAGAAACATACCAGCGGTTTTAGCATAAACATCGTCGATACCAGAAGCGTACTCTGCTTTACTGACACCTTTTTTCACTGGTGGGCAGGAAAACAAAGCGTTGCGCTTATTGCTCAAGTAAATATATCCTTGCGGAGTTATCTGCGTGGTGAATCCATGGCCGGTAGCCAGGCGCGTGACGTTGTATAACAAAGAAAAGTCACCGGGATAGATCCTCCACCACGCTTTTTCTGTAACTTTTATCCCATTGGAAGGGGTTAACGTGTTCAAGCTTAATTCATCGCTACTGGTGGCGTTGCTACTGTCAGGCTGTAGCGCCGATCTGGTTCTCAGCCCACCTAAACAACCTGAATATAAGTCGATGCCTGAAATAACGCAGTCTGTGACGCCATCACAACAGCGTGCAATCATGGCTGGCGAGCGGCCTGACTGGTCAGAAAGAACGCCGGTCAAGACCATAAAGCAGTACTAATAAGCTCGTATCAACCAGGGCTGCCGTTCGGCGGCCTTTTTATTTTCCCCTTTGAGAACGTAAAAAGATGGAGGCTGGTTTGCGGGAAAATTTCTGACGCCTGACATGGTATTTCTTTCTTTATCAACCATGCTTAAGACGAAGACAATTCAATCACTTCAGCATCACCGAAGCGGCAACGTCACTCGAGTCGAGAACCCTGAATGCGCCATGCACCTATCTCCTTAGCTGCAGCCACGGCAATTTTTATGCTGGGCGTTTTTATCATCAATTTACAGGTTTGGTATTCTGCACGGGCTGACAGCCTTGCAGGGGCGCACTATGTCGTGCGAAACATGAACGTCATTCTTAAAGAAGCCCGTCATGCGACCCAGATAGCAATGCAGCTTGCTGAGAATGAGTGTGATGCTGAAGGGCAGTATCGGCTCGGTACTGAAGCGGCATTACAACCCCATCTGAGAACGATCGTTATTCTGAAACAAGATGCGGTCTGGTGCTCCTCTTTACCGGGAAATCGCGTGTTGCTGGTTAACGGCTCAGCGCTGCCTCAGGCATCATTGCTCCTTGTTCCATCGAAAAGTACGGTCAACGGCCTGCCGGTTCTTTTATACCAGACAAACCATGCCGGAAGCCGAATCATGGTGAGCATCAGCGACAGCCATATCCGGGATGCGCTGAATATGCCATTACGTGGCGTGGCGTATTCACTGCAAGTCGGCAATCGTCGTTTAGGCCAATCCGGCGATGTGTTGACGGCACCCCATGCAAACAAAGATGTACTGACGGTAAAAGACGCTGATTATCCCTTCGCGATTCAATTTAACGCTCCGCCTCTTTTTAGCCTGACGAGATTATTCGACCAGGCCGGTGGGGTGTTGTTATTTCTGCTGCTCATTTCCTCTCTTCCTGCTTATCTTTTGCAACGCTATCTCTCTAAGGATATTTCGCCTGAAGATTCACTGCGCACCGCCATCTACAGAAATGAAATTATTCCCTATTACCAACCCGTCGTGAGCGGAAAAGAGGGCACCTTGCGCGGTGTCGAGGTGCTGGCCAGATGGAAGCATCCGCAATCAGGGTTTATTTCTCCCGCGTCGTTTATTCCTCTTGCTGAAAAATCAGGGTTAATTATTCCATTAACCCAAAGCTTAATGCGTCAGGTTGCAATGCAGATGAATTCAATTTCTACGCTGCTGCCGGAAGGATTCCATGTAGGAATTAACTTCAGTGCGTCTCATATCGTGGCTTCTACTTTTTTTGAAGAGTGTCTGAATTACAAGCGCAGCTTTGTGCAACAGGATCTGAACCTTGTCGTTGAGGTGACCGAGCGCGAACCCCTCCACGTAGATGAACATCTCGTTAAGACCCTGAATGAGCTGCATAACAACGGATTTGCAATCGCGCTGGATGATTTTGGAACGGGATATTCTGGCCTGTCCTACCTGCAGGATCTGCATATTGATTACATCAAAATCGACCAAAGCTTTGTGGCCAGGGTTAACGCCAATGAGGACTCAACCCTGATCCTTGATTCGGTACTGGAATTAGCAAAAAAACTCTCAATTAGCATTGTGGCGGAAGGTGTTGAAACGCAAGAGCAACTTGATTATCTCATCCGTAATGACATCCGGTTTTTACAGGGATTCTTCTTCTACAGACCTCTTGCTTTCAAGGAACTGGTCAAAGTCCTTTTGTCGAAGCCTAAAGTTAAAGTGACGGTGGAATGAGGGTTTATACAGCTATAAGTGTTTCTCCCGAAACATGACGAAGATAACGTATAATGCGTCTTCCAAACCGCTCAACAATCCAGTGACGCATTCAATGACTCTCAATCGCTTTTGTTACTCACTCCTGATATTCGCTGCATTCGGCAGCCTTTTATCATCGAATCCTGTGGTCGTGTGGTTTCTGCTGATCAATGTGCTGACAGTGGTGATATATGGTGCCGATAAAATGGCGGCGCGGAAGGGGATGAGAAGAGTGCCGGAAGCCACGCTGCTGGTATTTGGCGTAACCGGCGGCTGGCCTGGCGCGATTGTGGGCCAGCAGTTCTTTCGCCATAAAACACAAAAGCAGCCTTTCAAAACCTACTTTTTCTTGAGCATTGTCGTCAGCATCGCCGTGATGGCGGCGGTTTACCATTTCTCTCCTGTTTCTTCGTTATGAGCGTATTGACCTCAAGTTAACTTGAGCTTTTAAGATGTCAGCACCACGTTGATAAAGGAGTAACATCTTAAAATGAAAGACATTGATGTAGGTTTCACTCATGTCGCGTTTATGGTCAGGGACCTGGAAAAGAGTATTGCCTTCTATCGTCGCTATGCCGGTATGGAGGTCATTCATTTGCGTGAACCCGACATCCCTGATGCAAGAAAAGTCGCATGGCTTAGCGACCATACCCGTCCTTTTGCACTGGTTCTTGTACAGGCCGATACCGTGACCGATACGCCGCTGGGCAGTTTCGGGCATCTGGGAATTGCCTGCGCGACCCGCGAAGAAATTGACAGAAAAACCGCGATGGCCACCGCTGAAGGCGTGCTAAGGAAGGCACCTGAGAATGTAGGCGATCCCGTCGGCTACTATGTCTTTTTTGCCGATCCCGATGGAAATACGTTAGAGCTGTCATTCGGACAGCGCGTCGGTCTGGAAGCGATCCGAACGGCCAGTCGGAATAAATAAAGCGAAGATACGTTAGCAACAGGAAACAGACCGCGTCGCGCGTCGTTAATTGATCCTCCATCACTGCCAATAGTAGTAGGATTATTCTTAAGTTGTTGCTGTTTTTTGCACAATCTGAATAATACGTGCAACACCACGGACGATAACATCCCATGAAAATAGTCTCTATTACGCTGGCAGTGCTGGCGCTTTTTTCTGCGCCTGCCTGGTCCGCTTTTCAGGAGCGGGAATATAATACCTGGTATATGAAAAATGCGGTGCTTTATGATATGACGCAGACCTCGGAAGGTTATCCCGTCATGGTGAGCGTATCCCAGCCTGGGAGGAAATCCGCTAATTTGCTGGTCTCATATATTACGGAAGGGCGCTGTGGTGAGAATAAGCTGCCACTCAATGTGAATGGTAAAGTGCTTCCCGCAAAATATCATTGTGTTCAGATAGGGAAAAACAGAATTGAACATTTTTCAGTTGTGGATGCGGACAGCGTCAATGGCATTGTGACGCATTTAAAATCTGATTTCACTATTCTCCTGCAAAACGATATCAAAATTTGGGCGGCAAATATCAAAACACCAAAATACGGGCTGACGCCGAGATTCTGACGATGAAATGTCTGTCTCACGACAGGTATTATTTCTATCATGGTAATCATTTATGAAATAATAGTGTCATGGTGTTATTAATCAAAATATGGAGTAAGTGGCCCTGTTTTTTTACGTATTGAAATGGACTGTATGCTAAACGGTACGAAACCGCACAAATAATCCTTACTGACATTATGGATAAAGCTCGCTACCAGACTTACGCTTGCTAACGGCGTTTTAGTTGTTCAGCACATCTTTATTGGTAAGGAGTAGAAAATGTCACATCCTAATAGTCTGGATTTGCTAAGCCGTAAAGAAGGAATGTGTTTGTTAGAGCAAAGCATGGGTTTTGTCTGGCAGGCAGCACTTCGGGCGGTCGCGGTATTAGGGGTCGCAGATCGTCTGGTTGAAGGAAAAAAATCCGTTACGCAACTGGCGGAGGAGCTTAGTGTCGATGGCGACTATCTTCATCGGATCATGCGCTTATTGTCCTCTCGCGGGGTGTTCAACGAATTATCTGAAGCTGAATACAGTCTTAGCCATTCAGCACAATTCCTCTGTTCTGAGCATGAATTTTCCTTGCGTGCGGCGGTGCTCATGCTGACAGACCCAACATTCTGGCAGCCAGCGGCTAAAATGGATGAAATATTGCAAGGCAAACCTGTTTTTAATGATTTGTTTGGCAAGCCTTTTTACGAGTACTGGCAGCATGATGACACGATGACTGACAGCAACATTTTTCATGCGGGTATGGCCTCTATGTCATCCGTAGAGAATGAAGTCATCGCAGATAGCTATTCGTTCCCTCAAAACGCAGTCGTTGCCGATATCGCCGGTGGGCTGGGTAACTTATTGTTGGCCGTTTTACGTCGAAATCCGACCTTAACGGGGATCCTCTTCGATCAAAAAGACGTGCTTGAGCGGAATCGACTGCACCTGTTAAAGGATAATCGTCGATGGAAGACCGTTGAGGGGAGCTTTTTTGAAGCCTGTCCTGTAGCGGACATTTACCTGCTTAAATATATTTTGATGGACTGGCCTGATGAGAAAGCGGTTCAGATACTTCAATCGTGTAGAAATGCAATGCAAGAAAATTCCCGATTATTAATTTTTGAACCACTTATAAAAAAAGAAAATAATGAGCAGGGACGATTTGAAATTGACCTTCTTCTTTTAACAAGCTTTGATGGAGGGCGGGCAAGAACGGAGTCTGAGTATCAGACCTTGTTTGAAAAGACCAGTCTGAAGCTAAACAGTATAATAGACACTCGTTCGTATCTGTCGATTTTAGAAGTCGTACCTGTCTGAACTACGTAAATTATATTCACAAAGCGAGTGTCCTCATTCCGTTTTACCGGATTCCTGCTACGCTTGTCTGTTGTATCAGGAGCATGAGCATGATGAACAAAGACGAACAAACAGGTTTAGTGGGCTGGCGATTGGGGCCGCCGTCATTGGGCTGGTTTCAGCGCAGAAACCGATCCATCGCAACAGTATTGTCGATGAACTGGTCAGGCTCGGCAGGCAAAAAGGCGATGGTGTAGAAGACGAGGTTTTCGTCAAAGCCGCCGAGCTGGTGAGAAAAGGGGTATAGCCTATGGCTGAATGTCGTAATGCGCAGTGCCATTGCGGTGCGGTGGCCTTTACCGTTGCGCTCACGGATGGCCTGAATACCGCGCGGCGCTGCAGCTGTTCCTTTTGTCGCATGCGGGGCGCGGTCGTCGTCTCTGCGCCGCTGTCAGGGATTAGCGTGACCAAAGGTGAGGATAAGCTTACGGAGTATCGCTTTAACACGGGGACGGCACGGCACTTCTTCTGCTCGGTGTGCGGGATCTACACGTTCCATCAGCGGCGTTCCAATCCAAACGAATACGGCGTGAACGTTGCCTGCTTCGAAAACGTCTCACCGTTCGATTTCCCTGAAGTGACGGTGATGGACGGGGTTAACCATCCCGCGGATGGAGACAGCGGGGTGTTTGGCTACCTCTCTTTTCGCAAGAAAGGGACAGTTGAGGCGTAATTGCCGCCTGGCCACTCTGTAATCAGCCTGGCTATAGTGGAGGGTGGTTATCTGAAACAGGACAAACTATGCTTTGTGTTGAAAAAGACGATCCGCGTGAGGCCCCTGAATCAGGTGATAAAAAGCCTCAACCCGTGAAAAAATAACGCGAACTGCGCGTTTACCCGCCACCGGCACTGCTGGTGGCTTTTAATTTCCGCGGGAGCAATATTAACCACCATCGAGGTGGTTCAACACAGCGCCGAGATGACCGACAATATCAGCAAAATCAAAAATTAACGCCATCCAGATGAGCGCTAAAAGAGTAAGTACGGCAACGGATACACGACCAAACAACGCTGTTATCCCTTGTGATGAAAAGGTTATCGTCTGAGTTTAACCAGCTTTCCCTCAACTTACCCTCAACCACACGATTCCAGAACCTGTTTTTTGTGACGAGCTTCAAAAAAGGGGGTGAGCCCGCACCATCATGCGGGCTCTGGCAATCAGAACTGGTAAACCAGGCCCAGTGCCACGACATCATCCGTGCCGATGCCGTTGTTTTTGTAGAAGCTGTCATCTTCATCCAGCAGGTTGATTTTGTAATCAACGTAGGTGGACATGTTTTTGTTGAAGTAGTAGGTCGCGCCGATGTCAGCGTATTTAACCAGATCCTGGTCGCCCTGGCCGTTACCGAGGTCCTTACCTTTAGACTGCAGGTAGGAAAGGGACGGACGCAGGCCGAAGTCGAACTGGTACTGTGCGGTCACTTCGAAGTTTTGGGTTTTGTTGGCCACGGCGTCGGTGTTATCACCGTAAGGCGTCATATTGCGGGTTTCAGAGTACATGGCTGCCAGATAGATGTTATTGGCGTCATATTTCAGGCCCGCAGTCCATGCATCCGCTTTATCGCCGCCCGCAGTGGTATTCATCACTTGCTCGTTGGTACGGTCAGAAGAGGTATAGGCTGCACCTGCGGTAATCCCCATGCCGAAGTCATAGGTGGTAGAAATACCGAAGCCGTCACCGTTCTCGTGACGCGTGTCGCGACCGTTGTTGGTGCCTTCCTGATTGTTGCTGGCATCTTCATTTTTGCCCTGATACTGCAGCGCAAAGTTCAGACCCTGCACCAGACCATAGAAGTCGGTGTTACGGTAGGTGGCCACGCCGTTGGCACGGCCGGTCATGAAGTTGTCGGCTTTGGTGTAGGAGTCCCCGCCGAACTCAGGCAGCATATCGGTCCAGCCTTCTACGTCGTACAGAACACCGTAGTTACGACCGTAATCGAAGGAGCCATAATCACCCACTTTGATACCGGCGAAGGCCAGACGCGTCCAGGACTGGTTATCAGACCCTTCGGTGTTATTAGCCTGAATGTTGTATTCCCACTGCGCGTAGCCGGTCATCATGTCGTTGATCTGGGTTTCGCCTTTGAAGCCCAGACGCATGTAGGTTTGATCCCCGTCAGCGCCTTTATCGTCGGAGAAATAGTGCAGACCATCTACTTTTCCGTACAGATCTAATTTGTTACCGTCTTTATTATAAATCTCTGCTGCATGAGTTGCGCCAGCCATTAACAGAGCCGGAATCATCAGGGCCAGTACTTTTCTTTGCATTATGATATTCCTTTGCGGTTGTTTTTATTTAATTACCTGTTGAACTTCCTGAATGAGAAAGTTGTCTCATGCTAAATCACTCCTGAGTAAGAGTAATAAATTATAATTGTTACGAACTAAGTAAAATCTAAACCGAATAAATCAACGGTAATAGTCATTGGTTTGATGAATGTCTTAATGCAAAGTATATGAAATTAAAATTATTAATCAGGCGTTAAGTAAGCTATTCTTGGCGGCGTTATATGCCTTTAAGATTATTTATCCATAATTCGCGTGAATATTATTTAGGAGACTAAATAGATATTTAATGATTATCTGGATTCGCCCGGTGTGAATACACCGGGTTTTTTTTATGGCAAAAAAAAGCCCGGACACGCCGGGCTGAGAAACTAGTCGCTGGTCGATTTTTCGGCTTTACCCGCTAGCTGCGCCAGGAAGTCATACCGTTTTTGCAGATCGGCCGCGGCGTCTTTCCATAGCTGTTCGGCCACTTCCGGTTGCTGCGCGTTAAGGCGACGGAAGCGCTGTTCCTGCATTAACGTCTCGGCCAGGGCATCTGACGGTGGACGAGAGTCCAACGCCAGCGGTAACTTACCTTCGTCCGCACGGCGCGGGTCGAACCGGTACAGCGGCCAAAAGCCGGTCGCGGTCAGCTGTCGCATTTGATCGTGGCTGAGTGCCAGGTCGTAGCCATGCTCTTCACACGGGCTGTAGGCAATGATCAGCGACGGGCCTGGATACGCTTCCGCTTCCTGGATAGCCTTCACCGTCTGGTTAAGCTGGGCACCCAGCGAGATTTGTGCGACGTAAACGTGACCGTACATCATCATGCTCACGCCGAGATCTTTACGTGCCTTGCGTTTCCCGTGTTCACCGAATTTCGTGACTGCGCCAAGCGGCGTCGCTTTCGACGCCTGACCACCGGTGTTGGAATAACACTGCGTATCCAGAACCAGGATATTGACGTTTTCGGTCAGGCTCAACACGTGATCCAGTCCACCGAAGCCGATATCGTAAGCCCAGCCGTCACCGCCAATCAGCCAGATTGATTTTTCAACCAGCGCGTCCGCGTCGGTCAGCAGCTGTTCAGCGCCCGCTACGCCCTGCAGCGCCTGACGTAGCTCAGCAACCTGCTCACGACGTTCTTCTGGCGTTGCATCCGTGTGAAGGGCGTCATTGAGCTCAGCAGTGATCTGCCCGGCAAACTGCTCCAGCAGACGCATCACGCGTGCGCGATGCTGGTCGACGGTCAGGCGGAATCCCAGGCCGAATTCGGCGTTATCCTCAAACAGCGAGTTTGCCCACGCCGGACCGCGACCGTTGGCATCAGTGGTGTACGGCGTGGAGGCAGGTTACCGCCATAGATAGATGAGCAGCCGGTAGCGTTGGCAATCAGCATCCTGTCACCGTACAGCTGGGTAAGCAGCTTGATATACGGCGTTTCACCGCAGCCTGAACAGGCGCCGGAGTATTCAAACAGCGGCGTGATCAGCTGTGAAGTGCGAATATCAATGCGTTCCAGTTTGCTGCGATCGATTTCCGGCAGATTCAGGAAGAAGTCATAATTAACCTTCTCCTCTTCAACATGCTCCAGACGCGACATCATATTGATGGCTTTGATCTCCGTGTTCTGCCTGTCTTTCGCCGACAGACCTCGACGCACAGGTTACAGCCGGTGCAATCTTCCGGCGCGACCTGCAGAACGTATTTCTGTCCGCGCATATCGCGGGATTTCACATCCAGCGAATGCAGGCTGGCCGGCGCGGCCTCCATCTCTTCCGGTGACACCACTTTGGCGCGAATGGCAGAGTGCGGCAGGCCGCCACGCAGTGGTTGCACTGGGTACACAGCTCTTCCTTCCAGATGGGGATCGCCTCGGCGATGTTTCGTTTTTCCCAGCGGGTGGTGCCCATTGCCAGGTGCCATCGGGCGGCAGCGCAGAGACGGGCAGGGCATCACCCAGCCCGGCCAGCATCGCCGCCGTCACGGTCTTCACGAAATCAGGCGCCGCATCGGACACGACTGGAGGGCGGTTCGGGCTTGCGGCATTGACCGCCTGCAGCGGCACCTCGAACAGCGACTCGCGCGCCAGCGCCAGCGCCTGCCAGTTACGCTCGACCAGCTCCTGGCCCTTGCTGCTATAGCTTTTGGCAATCGCGCCCTGCAGTTCCGCCAGCGCGCTGTCGCCCGGCAGGATATTCGTCAGATGGAAGAAGGCCATCTGCATAACGGTATTGATACGCGCGGCAAGGCCACATTCGCGGGCAATTTTCGCCGCGTTCACTACAAAGAAACGGGCTTTTTTCTGGTTCAGCACCGCCTGCACTTCCTGCGGCAGGCGGACCAGACCTCATCTGCGCTGTATGGCGTATTCAGGAGGAAAATACCGCCAGGCTTCAGGCGCTCGGCCATCTGTACTTATCAATGAACTGCAACTGGTGACAGCCAACAAAATCAGCCTGAGAAATAAGATACGCAGAGCGGATGGGCTGTTCGCTCACCCGCAGGTGGGAAACGGTCAGGCCACCCGCTTTCTTGGAGTCATAGACGAAGTACCCCTGCGCGTACCACGGCGTGGAGTTACCGATGATTTGATATTGTTTTTGGTCGCAGAGACGCTGCCGTCACTGCCCAGACCATAGAACAGCGCCTCGAGCTTGGCGGTTGAGGGCAGGGTGTTTTCCGGCAACGACAGGGACAGATTCGTCACATCATCATAAATGCCGACGGTAAAGCGCGGCTTGGGCTTCCCTTCGCTGAGCTCGTTGAATACCGCCAGCACGCAGTCCGGTCCGAACTCTTTGGAGACAAACCATACCGCCCTCCGATCACGCGCGGCAGCGTTTCACGTTCGCCATGATTAAAGGCCTCGGCCAGAGCCGTCATCACATCCAGATACAGTGGTTCCGCCTGCGCCCCCGGCTCTTTGGTGCGATCGAGCACCGCAACGGTACGCGCGCTCTGCGGCAGTGCTGAGAGCAGGTGTTTCGCCGAGAACGGCCGAAAGAGGCGCACTTAAGCACACCAACCTTTTCGCCGCGCGTCAGCAGCTCGTCAACAACTTCCTCGCAGGTGCCAATGCAGAGCCATCAACACAATGACCCGTTCCGCCTGCGGATGCCGTAATACTCAAAGGGTTTGTATTCCCGACCGGTCGCGGCGGCAAAGTCATTCATCGCCTGTTCAACATGGTCGTAAACCGCGTTGTACCATGGGTTCGTGGCCTCGCGGGACTGGAAATAGGTATCCGGGTTCGCCGACGTGCCGCGAATCACCGGGTGTTCCGGATTCAGGGCGCGGGCGCGATGCGCGTCGATATCCGCCTGCGGGAGGAGATTCAGGATTGTCTCGTCAGCCAGCGGACGATTTTGTTAATTTCGTGAGAGGTGCGGAAACCATCAAAGAAATGAATAAACGGCACCCGGCTTTTGAGCGTGGCGATATGCGAAATTAAGGCAAAGTCCTGGCTTCCTGAACGCTGCTGGCGCACAGCATCGCGCAGCCGGTCTGGCGTACGGCCATCACGTCTGAGTGATCGCCAAAGATAGAGAGCGCGTGGGTGGCCACGGTGCGCGCCGCGACGTGCAGAACGAAGGGGGTCAGTTGCCCGGCGAGTTTGTACAGCGTCGGGATCATTAACAACAATCCCTGAGAAGAGGTAAACGACGTGGAAAGCGCGCCGGTCTGAAGCGCGCCGTGCACCGTGGCAATCGCACCGGCTTCAGACTGCATCTCAACCACTCTCGGACATCGCCCCAAACGTTTTTTAACCCGTTACCGCCCAGGCGTCTGCCTGCTCAGCCATGGTCGAACTTGGCGTAATCGGGTAGATGGCGATAACTTCACTGGTGCGAAACGCGACTGAGGCAACTGCACCATTACCGTCAATAGTTTGCATAGGACAACACCCTTACATTGCGCAAAAAATAGGGGTCTGTATAACGACGACAAACCTGAATATTATCTGTGTATTCTAGCAAACGGGGATTTTTACGATTTTCGCTTTTGTGTCCTCGTATTCTCGCCATCAATGAGTAGATCAAACTTTTGGCGAAAAAAATTGCGAGAAATTGTTTCTGGAGCGCATAAATACGCACTTCCGCTCTCGACGACACGGGATGGGATGCCTATTATGCATAAGTTTCGCATTATTCATGGGGAGAGAGCATGCGCTCAGCATTTTGGGTAGGGTGTGCCGCATTATTGTTGTCGGCATGTAGCAGTGAACCCGTTCAGCAGGCAACGGCAGCCCACGTGGCGCCGGGAATGAAGGCGGCGATGTCCAGCTCGGGTCAGGCTAACTGCGCGATGATTGGCGGCTCGCTGTCGGTTGCCCCAGCTTGATGGTTCTGCGATTGGGATGTGCGCCTTGCCAAAACGGCAAACGCTGTAGTGAACAGTCGCTTGCCGTGGAAGCTGCGGT
This sequence comes from Enterobacter sp. SGAir0187, assembly GCF_002952735.2. Classification (NCBI taxonomy): domain Bacteria; kingdom Pseudomonadati; phylum Pseudomonadota; class Gammaproteobacteria; order Enterobacterales; family Enterobacteriaceae; genus Enterobacter; species Enterobacter sp. SGAir0187. Next base: position 4,825,657 of record NZ_CP025034.2, read on the forward strand.
AACTACTGATTATTCTACACGCTTAAACATCAGCGTTTTATCGGCTGTCGCCAGCGTTAACTGGTCTTCCGTCAGGTCGACCTGCGCCCCTTTGCGCAGCATGTCGCCGATGGCCTGATCCAGCTCATTCAGCTGTGGTTCAGTACAGAGCTTGCGCGTCATGGCCAGCGTTTTCACCTTAAGCTCGCCTTCGGACAATTTCCCCTGTCCGTTGAAGCGGTTACACATCTGGCCAGAAACGCTGATGTTATTCACCAGGCTGATATCAGGCAGGGCACTAAAACTGATCTCAGGTTGCGTTGTCGCGGTCTTAACGGCCTTACCGTTCACATTTTCCAGCACAAAGCGGTGGTTCTGAAGTTGCTCCGGCTGAACGGAGGCTTTACCCGGATTAACGCACCCGGTAAGGACAAGACTGATAACACTTAACGCAATGAGCTTTTTCATTTTTCTTCTCAAACTATAAATACTGTGAATCTTTTTCCAGTGTAACGATACTCTGCCGTGCGTTAATGGGGTTTATCTGAAAGTGCGGGGGAAGGAGACGGGCAACGCTGCGGTTGCCCGGGATGAGTTAATGCGATTTAAACCCTGCTGCCGTCATCAGCATACGAAAGAGCATACTGACCGCAGCCAGCGCCAGTACGCTGCCGCCCCAGATAATGGCCAGCCACAGCAATCTTTTCCAGACCGGTTGTTGCATCAGTGATAACCCTCCCCATGCTGAACTTTGCCGCGGAAAACGTAGTAACTCCAGAAGGTGTAGACCAGAATTACGGGAATGATCAACAGCGCGCCGACCAGCATAAAGCCCTGGCTTTGCGTCGGTGCGGCGGCCTGCCACAGGTGATCGACGGTGGAATAATATGCGGCCAGATGCTGATCCCAAGCCCGCTAAAGCCGAGGAAGATTAGCCCCAGCGTCAGGATAAACGGACGGCTATGGCTGTCGGGATTATTCAGGCAGCGCCACTGGTACAGGCTAAAAATCACTACCAGAGCAGGGACGGGCAGCAGATAAAACAGGTTCGGCAGCGTAAACCAGCGCGCGGCGATGGCCGGTTGCGCCAGCGGTGTCCAGAGGCTGATCGCCGCAATAAACGCCAGTAGCACGAGTAACAGGGTTTTCGACACCGCACGCATTCGCTGCTGCAATGCGTTTTCGCTTTTCATCACAGCCAGGTCGAGCCTAACAGCG